>NZ_CP041769.1:837500-4887500 GCF_007558985.1 Rhodococcus sp. WB9 | reverse complement strand
GTGCTGATGGGAGTTCGAGCGGGGTGTGTTGTTTGAGAACTGCACAGTGGACGCGAGCATCTTTGTTGTAAGTAATGAAGAGCGTACGGTGGATGCCTTGGCACCAGGAGCCGATGAAGGACGTAGGAGGCTGCGATAAGCCTCGGGGAGCTGTCAACCGAGCTGAGATCCGAGGATGTCCGAATGGGGAAACCCAGCACGAGTGATGTCGTGTTACCCGCACCTGAATATATAGGGTGTGTGGAGGGAACGTGGGGAAGTGAAACATCTCAGTACCCACAGGAAGAGAAAACAATAGTGATTCCGTGAGTAGTGGCGAGCGAAAGCGGAAGAGGCTAAACCATGGATGTGTGATAGCCGGCAGGTGTTGCATTCGTGGGGTTGTGGGGTTCATCTTGTCAATGCTGCCGTGTTGGCCGACAGTAAGAAATCATTGTGTTAGTGGAAGTGGTCTGGAACGGCCTGTCGTAGAGGGTGAGAATCCCGTACACGAAAACATGATGACTGTCGTGATGGAAACCCAAGTAGCACCGGGCCCGTGAAATCTGGTGTGAATCTGTCGGGACCACCCGATAAGCCTGAATACTCCCTGGTGACCGATAGCGGACTAGTACCGTGAGGGAAAGGTGAAAAGTACCCCGGGAGGGGAGTGAAATAGTACCTGAAACCGTGCGCTTACAATCCGTCAAAGCCTTCGAGCAGCTTGCTGCTGGGGGTGATGGCGTGCCTTTTGAAGAATGAGCCTGCGAGTTAGTGGCATGTCGCGAGGTTAACCCGTGTGGGGTAGCCGTAGCGAAAGCGAGTCCGAATAGGGCGTCCGTAGTGGCATGTTCTAGACCCGAAGCGGAGTGATCTACCCATGGCCAGGTTGAAGCGACGGTAAGACGTCGTGGAGGACCGAACCCACTTAGGTTGAAAACTGAGGGGATGAGCTGTGGGTAGGGGTGAAAGGCCAATCAAACTCCGTGATAGCTGGTTCTCCCCGAAATGCATTTAGGTGCAGCGTCGCGTGTTTCTCACCGGAGGTAGAGCTACTGGATGGTCTAGGGGGCCCACAAGCTTACCGAAATCAGCCAAACTCCGAATGCCGGTGAGTGAGAGCGCGGCAGTGAGACTGCGGGCGATAAGGTTCGTAGTCGAGAGGGAAACAGCCCAGATCGCCAGCTAAGGTCCCTAAGCGTGTACTAAGTGGAAAAGGATGTGGGGTCGCGAAGACAACCAGGAGGTTGGCTTAGAAGCAGCCACCCTTGAAAGAGTGCGTAATAGCTCACTGGTCAAGTGATCCTGCGCCGACAATGTAGCGGGGCTCAAGTACACCACCGAAGCTGCGGCATTCACACAATGCACCCCCTTGATTCTGCGGAGTCTTGGGCAGTGGTGTGGATGGGTAGGGGAGCGTCGTGTGGCCATGGAAGCGGCGGGGTGACCCAGCCGTGGAGGCCACACGAGTGAGAATGCAGGCATGAGTAGCGAAAGACGAGTGAGAAACTCGTCCGCCGAATGACCAAGGGTTCCTGGGCCAGGTTAATCCGCCCAGGGTGAGTCGGGACCTAAGACGAGGCCGACAGGCGTAGCCGATGGACAACGGGTTGATATTCCCGTACCCGTGTGAACGCGCCCCTGGTGAATCAGTGATACTAACCATCCTGAAGCGTCCTTACGCCCCTTCGGGGGCCCTGGATGTGGATGCATGGGACCTGATCTGGTAGTAGCCAAGCGATGGGGTGACGCAGGAAGGTAGCTGAGCCAGTCAGTGGTAATACTGGTGTAAGCCTGTAGGGCGAATGGTAGGCAAATCCGCCATTCACACAGCCTGAGAGGTGACGCATAGCCGAATGAGGCGAATTCAGTGATCCTATGCTGCCGAGAAAAGCCTCTAGCGAGCTTTCACACGGCCCGTACCCCAAACCGACACAGGTGGTCAGGTAGAGAATACTAAGGCGATCGAGATAACTATGGTTAAGGAACTCGGCAAAATGCCCCCGTAACTTCGGGAGAAGGGGGGCCTCGTCCGGTGATCACTCTTGCAGTGTGAGCTGGGTGGGGCCGCAGAGACCAGTGAGAAGCGACTGTTTACTAAAAACACAGGTCCGTGCGAAGTCGTAAGACGATGTATACGGACTGACGCCTGCCCGGTGCTGGAAGGTTAAGAGGACCGGTTAGCCAGCAATGGCGAAGCTGAGAATTTAAGCCCCAGTAAACGGCGGTGGTAACTATAACCATCCTAAGGTAGCGAAATTCCTTGTCGGGTAAGTTCCGACCTGCACGAATGGCGTAACGACTTCTCAGCTGTCTCAACCATAGACTCGGCGAAATTGCATTACGAGTAAAGATGCTCGTTACGCGCGGCAGGACGAAAAGACCCCGGGACCTTCACTACAGCTTGGTATTGGTGTTCGGTTCGGTTTGTGTAGGATAGGTGGGAGACTGTGAAGCGCTCACGCCAGTGAGTGTGGAGTCGTTGTTGAAATACCACTCTGATCGTATTGGACCTCTAACCTCGGACCATGATCTGGTTCAGGGACAGTGCCTGGTGGGTAGTTTAACTGGGGCGGTTGCCTCCCAAAATGTAACGGAGGCGCCCAAAGGTTCCCTCAGCCTGGTTGGCAATCAGGTGTCGAGTGCAAGTGCACAAGGGAGCTTGACTGTGAGACTGACAGGTCGAGCAGGGACGAAAGTCGGGACTAGTGATCCGGCACCGGCAAGTGGAAGCGGTGTCGCTCAACGGATAAAAGGTACCCCGGGGATAACAGGCTGATCTTCCCCAAGAGTCCATATCGACGGGATGGTTTGGCACCTCGATGTCGGCTCGTCGCATCCTGGGGCTGGAGTAGGTCCCAAGGGTTGGGCTGTTCGCCCATTAAAGCGGCACGCGAGCTGGGTTTAGAACGTCGTGAGACAGTTCGGTCTCTATCCGCCGCGCGCGTTAGAAACTTGAGGAAGGCTGTCCCTAGTACGAGAGGACCGGGACGGACGAACCTCTGGTGTGCCAGTTGTTCCACCAGGAGCACCGCTGGTTAGCTACGTTCGGAAGGGATAACCGCTGAAAGCATCTAAGCGGGAAGCCTGTTCCAAGATGAGGTTTCTCACCCCCTCGAGGGGGTAAGGCCCCCGGCAGACCACCGGGTTGATAGGCCAGAACTGGAAGCCAGGTAACTGGTGCAGGTGACTGGTACTAATAGGCCGAGGACTTACCACAAAGAAGCTACGCGTCCACTGTGCAGTATCTGAAACAACACACAGATACTCATTTCAACCCCACCGGTCACCCAGCAGGGTGACCGAGTTGAGGGAACAAAAGAAATTGAGTGTGTGACAGTTTCATAGAGTTACGGCGGCCATAGCGGAGGGGAAACGCCCGGTCCCATTCCGAACCCGGAAGCTAAGCCCTCCAGCGCCGATGGTACTGCACCCGACAGGGTGTGGGAGAGTAGGACACCGCCGAACATCCGTTACCGAAAGGGGACCCAATATTCTGGGTCCCCTTTCGTGGTTTGTGTGAAAGGAATGACTGTGTCGGAGAGTGACGACGGACGTCGGTCCTTCCGCGGAGGCGGCGCCTCCAGCAGCAATCGTGGCGGCGCCTCCAGCAGCAATCGTGGCGGCGCCGGCGGTTCGGGTCGTGGTGGCTCGGCCGGTGGTCCCCGTCGCGATTCGCGCGACAACCGTGGCGGTGCCGGTGGCGATCGTCGCGGTGGCGGACCCCGTCGTGGTGGCGAGGGCGGCTTCGCGCCTCGCGGACGTGACGGTGACCGTCCGCAGCGGCAGCAGGCCCGTCCGGACGAACCGGATCTGCCCGAGAACGTCGAGGCCGGCGACCTCGATCCCGCTGTGCGCCGCGACCTGCTGAGCCTGGACAAGACGAATGCGAACACGGTGGCGCGTCACCTGGTGATGGCCGGCAAGCTCGTCGACGACGATCCGCGACTTGCGCTCGCGCACGCCCGCGCCGCACGCCAGCGTGCGGGCCGAATCGCCATCGTCCGTGAGGCCGCGGGTATCACCGCGTATCACGCCGGCGAATGGGCGGAGGCGCTGTCGGAACTGCGCGCCGCTCGTCGCATGGCCGGTGGTCCCGGACTGCTCGCGGTGATGGCGGACTGCGAACGCGGACTGGGCCGCCCGGAGCGGGCAATCGAACTCGGGCGGAGCGACGAAGCTGCTGCGCTGTCCGGTGACGAGGCAGCCGAACTGCGCATCGTGGTCGCCGGAGCGCGCATGGACCTCGGTCAGTTCGACCAAGCCGTGGTCACACTGCAGACCCCCGATCTCGACGCCTCGCGGACCGGTCCCGGTGCCGCTCGCCTGTTCTACGCGTACGCGGATGCCTTGGTGGCGGCCGGTCGCATCGAGGACGGACTCAAGTGGTTCCTCAATTCCGCCGCGGCGGATCTCGAGGGTGACACCGACGCGGAGGAGCGTGTGGCCGAGCTGACCGGAGACGATCAGTGACGGCTCTGCGCGACGGTTACGACGCACTGCTGCTCGACCTCGACGGCACCCTGTACCAGGGGCCGCAGGAAATCCCCGGTGCGCGAGAGGCTTTGGCGGCCGGGGAGCAGTCCTGCTATTACGTGACCAACAACGCCAGTCGCAGGCCGGGTGAGGTCGCGGAACACCTCACGGAACTCGGTTTCGACGCTGACGAGTCGACGGTGGTGACGAGTTCACAGACCGCGGCCAGGCTGCTCGCGGAGAACGTCGCCCCCGGTTCGCCGGTGCTCATCGTGGGCACCGAAGCGCTTGCCGACGAAATCCGACACGTCGGACTGCGTCCGGTGCGGTCGTTCGAGGACGCGCCCGCGGCTGTCGTCCAAGGACATTCGCCGACGACGGACTGGGCGATACTCGCCGAGGCGACCCTCGCGATCCGGGCCGGCGCGGTCTGGGTGGCGGCGAACCTGGACACGACCCTCCCCACCGAACGCGGACTCGTCCTCGGCAACGGATCGATGGTCGCAGCGCTCCGCACGGCGACGTCCCGCGAACCACTGGTGGCGGGTAAACCGGCCGCGCCGCTGATGGAAGACGCGATGCGCCGCAGCAAGTGTGTGCGTCCGCTCGTCGTGGGCGACAGGCTGGACACCGACATCGAAGGCGCCAACAACGTCGGCCTCGATTCGCTGCTGGTGCTCACCGGAGTGAGCACCGCGGTCGACGTGCTGCGCGCCGCCCCGGAGCAACGGCCCACCTACCTGGCGTCCGAACTGGACGCGCTCAACCGGCCCGCCGAGGAATCCCTCATCGGCGAGGACAACCGGTGGTCCGTCGAGTTCGACGGCAGCGACCTGGTGATCGAACCGACAAGCGAATCCGCTGCGCCGGTGGATTCGGCTGCGCTCCTGCGGGCTGTGACCGCCGGCGCCTGGAAGTTCCCCGACTTCTCGCGGATCACGTCGACGACGCCCACGGTGCGTGCGGTCGTCTCCGGCTGGGGTGCCTGAAACCCGGCAGACCCGCGTTGTCCGTCACGCGATTCGCTGTATGCGTATCGGAACGCGATGGACTAGCGTTGTGCCCGATGAGCACGCCAATACCGCGCCCGGGAGCCCATCTACCTGGGCCTCCTCAGAGTGTCGACCCCGAGAAGATTCACACGGAGGTCGACGGATTGTTGTCGCGGCTCGGAGCCGTCGAACCTGATCCTGACGACGAGCACGGCGTCGGGGTCATCCCGCGCAAAGCCTATCTTCTCGAGAAGGCGCACGACGTGCTGGTGGAGGCGCTTGCCACCGTGGACAAGATCTGACGTGGCCCGTCGAGCACGGGTGGATGCCGAACTCGTTCGGCGGGGACTGGCCCGGTCCCGCGAACACGCGCAAGAACTCATCGCCTCCGGCCGAGTACTGATCTCGGGAGCGGCAGCGACCAAACCGGCCACCGCAATCGAAGCGGGAACTCCGCTGCGGGTGGTCGAGGTCGACAACGAAGTGACCTGGGCATCGCGCGGGGCGCACAAACTCCTCGGTGCGCTCGAGGCGTTCGGCCCCCGCGGACTCGAGGTCGAGGCCAAGCGCTGCCTCGACGCCGGCGCGTCCACCGGCGGCTTCACCGACGTGCTGCTTCACCGCGGCGCGCGAGAAGTCGTGGCGGTGGACGTCGGTTACGGCCAGCTGGTGTGGCGGCTGCAGTCCGACGACCGCGTCCACGTCGTCGACCGGACCAACGTGCGATCCATCGACGCCGAGCAGATCGGCGGCCCGGTCGATCTGGTGGTCGCGGACCTCTCGTTCATCTCCCTGAAGCTCGTCCTCCCGGCGTTCGTCGCCTGCGTGGCCGACGGCGCAGATCTGATTCCGATGGTGAAGCCGCAGTTCGAGGTCGGCAAGGACCACGTGGGCTCCGGTGGTGTGGTGCGTGACCCGGAGCTGCGCGTCGGCGCGGTACTGGACGTCGCGAAGACCGCAGAGTCGCTGGGACTGCGTACCGTCGGTGCAGTGGCCAGTCCGCTGCCGGGACCATCGGGGAACGTCGAATACTTCCTGTGGCTCCGCGCGGATGTCACACCCGGGACGGATGATGTACCGGTCGAGTCGGTTGAAGAGTTGATCCGCACCGCGGTGCAGGAGGGACCACAGTGAGCGGGGGAAGCAGCGGCGCCCAGCAACGCGAGCGGGAGATCCTGCTCGTCGCGCACCCGGGCCGCGCCGAGATCACGGAGACGGCGCGGCGCGTTGGCAAGATCTTCGAGCGGGCCGGGATCGGACTGCGCGTCCTCGTCGACGAGGTCGACAGCACCCGCATCGAACCGATGGACGGCATGGCGGCCGACGAATTCCTGGTTCCCGGGCTGGAAGTCACCATCGTGCAGGCCGGCCCGGACGCCGCCGTCGGTTGCGAGATGGTGCTCGTCCTCGGCGGAGACGGAACGTTCCTCCGGGCAGCGGAACTCGCCCAGGCCGCGTCCATTCCGGTACTGGGCATCAATCTGGGCCGCATCGGGTTCCTCGCGGAAACGGAGGCCGAGCACCTCGACGAGGCGCTCGCCCAGGTCGTGCGTCGTGAATACCGCATCGAACACCGTATGACGCTGGACGTGCTGGTCCGCGTGGACGACGAGATCATCGAACGCGGCTGGGCGCTCAACGAGGCGAGCATCGAGAACCGGTCCCGGCTCGGTGTCCTCGAGGTGGTGCTCGAGGTGGACGGCCGCCCCGTGTCTGCCTTCGGCTGCGACGGCGTCCTCATCTCCACCCCGACCGGGTCGACGGCATACGCGTTCTCGGCCGGCGGGCCCGTGGTGTGGCCGGAACTGGAGGCCCTGCTGGTGGTCCCGAGCAATGCGCACGCGCTGTTCGCGCGCCCCCTCGTGACGAGTCCGAATTCGCTGATCGCGGTCGAGACGGTGGCAGGCAGCCACGACGGCCTGGTGTTCTGTGACGGTCGCCGGACCCTCGAGCTGCCCGCGGGCGCCCGCGTCGAAGTGGTGCGTGGCAAGGAACCCGTTCGTTGGATACGACTGGATTCGGCGCCGTTCGCGGACCGGATGGTGCGAAAGTTCGAGCTGCCCGTCACCGGGTGGCGAGGAAGGAAGCCCTAGACGTGCTGGCAGAGATCAGGATCGACAACCTCGGTGTGATCTCCGAGGCGTCGGCGCAATTCCACGAAGGTTTGACGGTGCTCACCGGTGAGACCGGTGCGGGCAAGACGATGGTGGTGACGAGCCTGCACCTGCTCAGCGGTGCGCGAGCGGACGCCGGCCGGGTGCGTCTCGGCGCGCCCCGTGCCGTGGTCGAGGGCCGTTTCATGACGGACGAGGGCTCGGAGCACGTCGAACGTGCCGTTTCCCGGCTGCTCGAATCGACCGGCGCGGAGCGGGACGAGGACGGCACCATCATCGCGGTGCGGACCGTCGGCAGCGACGGACGGTCCCGCGCCCACCTCGGTGGGCGCAGCGTTCCGGCGGGCGTGCTGTCCGAGTTCACCGATCCACTGCTCACCGTTCACGGTCAGAACGATCAGCTGCGGCTCCTCCGGCCCGACCAGCAGTGCGCCGCCCTGGACAGGTTCGCGGACAAGACAGTCGGCCCGCTGCTGGCGCGGTACCGCAAGCACCGCGACGAATGGGTGACCGCACGGTCCGAACTGATCGAACGCACCGGCCGTACCCGGGAACTCGCGCAGGAGGCCGACCAACTGACGTTCGCCCTCAACGAGATCGATGGCATCGCGCCCACTCCGGGTGAGGACGAGTCGATCGTGACGGAGGTCCGCAGGCTCAGCGAACTCGACTCGCTGCGCTCGGCGGCCGAGGAAGCGCACGCCGCGCTCGCCGGCGGCGACGACATGGACGGCGACGGTGTGGGCGCACCCGCGCTGGATCTGTTGTCCGAGGCGCGGGCCCGGATCGAATCGGCGACCGACCCCGAACTCGACGGGCTCGGACCGCGTCTCGCCGACGCGATCGCGGTGGTCACCGATGTCTCCGCCGACCTGACCACGTATCTCGCCGGGCTTCCGGCGGATCCGGGGGCACTGGACTCCTTGCTGTCGCGGCAGGCGGAACTGAAGAACCTCACCCGCAAATACGCCGCCGATGTCGACGGCGTACTGGAATGGGCAGATAACGCCCGTGCGAGGCTCGAGAAGATCGACGTGTCCTCCGATGCTCTGGCGGCGCTGACGAAGCAGGTCGAGGAGTCGGCGGCGTCCACCGCGGAGGCCGCGTCGAAGCTGACCGCGGCGCGCGTCAAGGCGGCGGCCAAACTCGCCAAGGCAGTCAGTTCCGAACTCGCAGGTCTGGCGATGGGCCGGGCCGCTCTCGAGGTGTCGGTCCGCCCCCGGATCGCCGGACCTCAGGACACGGCACCGCTCACCATCGACGGGACGGAACTGCACGCGGGATCGTCCGGCGTCGACGAAGTGGAATTTCGGCTGTCGGCGCACAGCGGCGCTCAGTCGCTGCCCATCAGCAAGAGCGCGTCCGGCGGTGAACTCTCGCGCGTGATGCTGGCCCTCGAGGTCGTGCTCGCCGGGTCCGATTCGGGCGCGACGATGGTGTTCGACGAGGTCGACGCCGGCGTCGGCGGTCGGGCCGCGGTCGAGATCGGCCGGCGGCTGGCCCGGCTCGCCCGGACACACCAGGTCATCGTCGTGACGCACCTGCCGCAGGTCGCGGCATTCGCGGACACCCACCTGGTGGTCGACAAGGTCGACGACACGGACGGGGTCGTCAGCAGCGGTGTGCACGCACTCACCGACGACGAACGGGTGGTGGAACTGGCGCGCATGCTCGCCGGACTCGACGACACCGAGACCGGTCGGGCGCACGCGGAGGAACTGTTGGCCACCGCCAACGCCGAGCGTTCCGTCTGAACCAGCCCGGCGGACCGTCAGCCGCACCCGTGGTAATGGTGTGACTGATGTGGTAAACGGTTCGGCGCGCCTCCACAGGTCGGTCCTGCTTCCGGTCCATCATCGAACTCATGAAGATGCCGGCACTGCTGTCACGTAACACCGAAACTTTGCCTGGGGTCAGCGGCATCGCCAGGGTGGATCGCAACACGGCCAAGTTGCTGCGACGCGTCGGACCCGGTGACATCGTCGTTCTCGACGAGCTCGACCTCGATCGCGGGACCGCGGACGCCCTGGTGAAGGCCGGCGTTCTCGCAGTGATCAACGCATCGCCCTCGATCTCGGGGCGTTATCCCAACCTCGGTCCGGAGGTGATCGTCGCCAACGGCATCCTCCTGGTGGATTCGGCCGGCGCCGAGATCTTCAAGAGCATCAAGGACGGCAGCAAGGTCCGGGTGAACGGGGGAGGTGTCTACTCCGGGGAACGGCGCATCGCCAAGGGCGACGAACAGACCGAGGCGGAGATCTCCGACCGGATGATCGAGGCGAAGACCGGTCTGGTCGACCACCTCGAGGCGTTCTCCGGCAACACCATCGAGTTCATCCGCACCGAGAGTCCGCTGCTGATCGACGGCGTCGGAGTCCCCGACGTCGACGTCGACATGAAGGAACGGCACGTCGTGATCGTGTCCGACGGCCCGGACCACGCCTCCGACCTGAAGAACCTCAAGCCGTTCATCAAGGAGTACTCGCCGATCCTCATCGGCGTCGGGGCAGGCGCCGACGTCCTGAAGTCGGCGGGCTACCGCCCGGATCTCATCGTCGGCGACCCCGAGGACATCACGAGCGCGACGCTCAAGTCGGGCGCCGAGGTGGTTCTTCCCGCCGACCAGGACGGTCACGCACCCGGTCTGTCACGGATCCAGGACCTCGGCATCGGAGCGATGACGTTCCCCGCCTCCGGATCCCCGTCCGACCTGGCGCTGCTGCTGGCCGATCATCACGGTGCGTCGCTGATCGTCACGGTCGGGAGCACCGTCTCCCTCGACGAATTCTTCGACCGCGGCCGCCGCGACAGCAACCCGTCGGCATTCATGACCCGCCTGAAGGTTGGGCCGAAACTGGTGGACGCGAAGGCCGTGGCGACCCTGTACCGGAGCCGGGTGTCGGGCGGCGCGATCGCGCTGCTCGTACTGGCCGCACTGGTCGCGGTGATCGTCGCCCTGGTGGTGTCGAACATCGGTGGTGAGGCACTGGACTGGGCCGTCGCGACATGGAACAGCTTCGCGTTGTGGGTCCAGGGGTTCTTCAAGTGATTTCTCTGCGTCAACATGCCATTTCCATAGCGGCGATCTTCCTGGCTCTGGCAATCGGCGTGGTGATGGGTTCCGGCCTGTTGTCGAGCGGCCTCGTGTCGGGGTTGCGCGACGACAAGGCCGACCTGCAGACCGACGTGGAGAAGGCGAACGAACGCAACAACCAGCTGACCGAGCAGTTGAACTCGGCGGACGGCTTCGATTCCGCGGTCGGCGGCCGGGTGGTGGCCGACTCTCTCGCGCAACGCACCGTGATGGTCGTGACGACCCCGGATGCCGACCCCGCCGACCTCGACGGGGTCAACCGCATGATCGCGCAGGCCGGTGGATCGGTGACCGGCCGGGTGTCGTTGACCGATTCGTTCGTGGATGCCACGGGCGGTGACCGGCTGCGGACAGTCGTCAACAACGTGATCCCCGCGGGTATCACGCTGAAGACCGGGGCCGTCGACCAGGGCAGCCTGGCCGGTGACCTGCTGGGCTCGGTCCTCATGCTCGGCGAGGAGACGGGCCAGCCGCAGAGTTCCGCGCAGGAGATGGCGCTCGCCCTCGAGACCCTCCGCGGGGCGGGATTCGTCAGCTACGACGACGGTGCGGTCCAACCGGCACAGGTCGCGGTGGTGCTGACCGGCGATCGCGACGTGGAGGACGGCGTCAGCGGCAACCGCGGTGCCGTGGTGGCCCGGTTCGCAGGCGCGTTGGATTCGCGCGGTGCCGGGGCGGTTCTCGCCGGGCGTCCGGCCTCGGCGCAGGGCAACGGTGCGGTCGCCGTGGCGCGGGCCGATGCCTCCCTCTCCGCGGTGCTGACCACGATCGACAACATCGACCGGGAAGCGGGCAAGATCACCGTCCCGCTCGCGCTGCAGGAGCAACTGAACGGCGGCGCCGGCCGGTACGGCACCGGGCCCGGTATCACCGGAGTCACCGTGGGGGCCATCCCGGCGTAGCGCGCGTCACATCGGGGCGGGCAATCGCGGCGCGTTGTTTCCGGGACGTACGTCAAGGTGTTACCGTGAAGTCCCGTGGGTCGGCAGGCCCCAGCATTGCTCGAACAGACCAAGCCCTGCACAGTCGTCACGGGAGCCCCTTTGCCACAGTCACGCACTCATTCGCGTACCGCTACCAAGCACATCTTCGTGAGCGGCGGCGTCGCCTCCTCACTCGGCAAGGGCCTCACAGCCTCGAGCCTCGGGCAATTGCTCACCGCGCGGGGAATGCGCGTGACCATGCAGAAACTGGATCCGTATCTCAACGTCGATCCGGGCACGATGAACCCCTTCCAGCACGGTGAGGTGTTCGTCACCGAGGACGGCGCCGAGACCGACCTCGACGTCGGTCACTACGAGCGCTTCCTCGACCGTGACCTGTCCGGTCAGGCGAATGTGACCACCGGCCAGGTGTATTCGACGGTCATCGCCAAGGAGCGGCGCGGCGAATACCTCGGCGACACCGTCCAGGTCATCCCGCACATCACGGACGAGATCAAGAGCCGGATCCTCGCCATGAGCGGACCGGACCTCCAGGGACACCGGCCCGACGTCGTCATCACGGAGATCGGTGGCACCGTCGGTGACATCGAGTCGCAGCCGTTCCTCGAGGCCGCCCGTCAGGTGCGCCACGACGTCGGTCGCGACAACGTCTTCTTCCTCCACGTCTCCCTGGTGCCGTACCTGGCGCCGTCGGGCGAGCTCAAGACGAAGCCCACCCAGCACTCGGTCGCGGCCCTGCGGAACATCGGTATCCAGCCCGACGCGCTGATCCTGCGCTGCGACCGCGAGGTTCCCCCGGCGCTGAAGAACAAGATCGCGCTCATGTGCGACGTCGACGTCGACGGCTGCATCTCGACCCCCGACGCGCCCTCGATCTACGACATCCCGAAGGTGCTGCACAGCGAGGGCCTCGACGCGTACGTGGTGCGTCAGCTGGGTCTGCCGTTCCGCGACGTGGACTGGACCGTGTGGGGCAACCTGCTCGAGCGCGTCCACCAGCCGCGCGAGACCGTGCGGATCGCCCTCGTCGGAAAATACGTCGACCTGCCGGACGCCTACCTGTCCGTCACCGAGGCGCTGCGTGCCGGTGGGTTCGCGAACCGCTCGAAGGTGGAAATCTCCTGGGTGCCGTCCGACGCGTGTGAGACGGAGGCGGGCGCGCAGGCCGCCCTGGGCGACGTCGACGGCGTGCTGATTCCCGGTGGCTTCGGAATCCGCGGTATCGAGGGCAAGCTCGGCGCGATCAGGTACGCGCGCCACCGGAAGATCCCGCTGCTCGGACTGTGCCTCGGCCTGCAGTGCGTCGTGATCGAGGCCGCGCGCAGCGTGGGTCTCGACGACGCCAACTCCGCCGAGTTCGAGCCCGAGACCACGCACCCCGTGATCTCCACGATGGCCGACCAGGAAGACGTCATCGCCGGCGAGGCGGACCTCGGTGGCACGATGCGCCTCGGCGCGTACCCCGCCGTCCTGGCGAAGGGGTCCGTCGTCGCCCGGGCGTACGGCAGCGAAGAGGTGTCGGAGCGCCACCGTCACCGCTACGAGGTCAACAACGCGTACCGCGACCGGATCGCGAAGAGCGGACTCCGGTTCAGCGGGACCTCGCCGGACGGTCACCTCGTCGAGTTCGTCGAGTACCCGGCCGACCAGCACCCGTTCTTCGTCGCGACTCAGGCGCACCCCGAGCTGAAGAGCCGTCCGACGCGCCCGCACCCGCTGTTCGCGGCGTTCGTCGCCGCGGCGTTGAAGCACAAGCTCGAAGAGCGGCTTCCCGTCGACGTGCACGGCGAGGAGCGGGCCGCCGCCGTCGCCACCGATGACGAGCTCGCCGACTCCGCCGACCGCGACGAGGTCGCGTCCGTCGACAGCGCGGGATAGGGCGAGACCGACCATGACCGACACCGGCCGGCACGAATTCGAGACTCTCGACTCGCGCGCCGTCTACAGCGGCGCGATCCTCGCCCTGCGGGTGGATCACGTCGCGATGCCGGACGGCCGGACCGCCGAACGTGAGGTCGTCGAGCACCACGGCGCCGTCGCCGTCGTGGTGCTCGACGACGAGGACCGGGTCGTCCTGATCCACCAGTACCGGCACCCGGTGGGGTGCCGGTTGTGGGAGATCCCGGCGGGCCTGCTGGACGAGCCGGAGGAGGACCCCGTCGACGCCGCCGGGCGCGAGCTGGCGGAGGAGACCGGACTCGGAGCCCGTCGCTGGTCCGTTCTCGTGGACGTCGTTCTCTCGCCCGGATTCACGGACGAGTCGGTGCGCGTGTTCCTCGCCGAGGACCTGTACGACGTGGACCGGCCCGACCCGGAGGACGAGGAAGCCGACCTCGAGATCGAGCGGATTCCACTCGACGAGGTCGTGTCGATGGTGCTGAACGGGACAATCGTGAACGCCACGGCCGTAGCCGGTGTGATGGCCCTCGCGGCCGCCCGGTCCCGGCCGGGCGGCCGCGGCGAACTCCGCGACGTGACCGCGCCGTGGGTCGATCGCCCCGACAGGTTCAGCGAGAGAAAACGCTCGCGCGCCGCCGGGGACGAGGCCGCGCGGGCGTGACATGGTGATTGCGCGGCAGGTGGATTCGTACCTCGACCACCTGGCCGTCGAGCGCGGAGCTGCGCGCAACACCCTCGGTTCGTATCGCCGCGACCTCGAGCGGTACACGCAGTTCCTCGCGGACCGGGAGGTCACCGACATCGGGCGCATCCGCGAGCAGGATGTCAGTGACTTCGTGATCGCTCTGCGAACAGGCGATCCGGCTCGCGAACTGCCGCCGCTGGCCGCGAGCTCGGCGGCCCGCGCCCTGATCGCGGTGCGCGGATTCCACCGCTTCGCCGCGGCCGAGGGGATGACCGCCGTCGACGTCGCCCGGGACGTGCGGCCGCCGTCGCCGGCGAAACGGCTCCCCAAATCCCTGCCGGTCAACGAGGTGCTGGCGCTGCTGGAGGCGGTCGGAGGCAGCGGACCCGCAGACGGACCGCGGGCGGTCCGCGACCGCGCGCTGCTCGAGTTGCTGTACTCGACGGGCGCCCGCATCTCCGAAGCCGTCGGCCTGGACGTCGACGACGTCGACACCGAGACCCGGTCGGTGCTGCTGCGGGGCAAGGGCGGCAAGCAGCGGGTGGTGCCGGTGGGCCGGCCCGCAGTCGAATCCCTCGACGCCTACCTGATCCGGGGCCGGCCGGCACTGGCGTCACGCGGAACACCCGCGCTGTTCCTCAATGTCCGCGGCGGACGGCTGTCCCGTCAGAGTGCGTGGAAGGTGCTGCAGACCGCGGCGGACGCGGCGGGCATCTCGTCGGCGGTGTCACCGCACACACTCCGTCACTCGTTCGCGACCCACCTGCTCGACGGCGGCGCCGACGTCCGTGTCGTCCAGGAGCTGCTGGGACATGCCTCGGTGACGACAACCCAGATATATACGCTGGTGACAGTGGGTGCGCTGCGCGAGGTGTGGGCCGGAGCGCACCCTCGGGCGAGGTGACGGAAAGCGTGTCGAGGGGAAAATTCACGGTACGAGGCGGTAGCGTTCGTATAACGATGTGGGATCGGCAGCGATCATCGAGAGAACAGGGGATCATCGGACCGTGGTGACACCGCAGCCGCCAGCGGCGGAGTCAGAGCACTCGCAACAGGAGGGCGACATGTTCGTGCGGCAAACCGAATCCGCAGCCTTGTTCGAGGACGCTGCCGTGGTCGTGGAGGAAGAGCTCGGCCCCACGGGGCGGCCGACGCGCGAGGTGCCGGAACCGGCACCGTTGCCCTCGCACGGCCCGGCCAAGATCATCGCGATGTGCAACCAGAAGGGTGGCGTCGGCAAGACGACGTCGACGATCAACCTGGGAGCGTCGCTGGCCGAGTTCGGCCGCCGTGTCCTGCTCGTCGACCTCGATCCCCAGGGGGCGCTGTCCGCGGGCCTCGGCGTCGCCCATCACGACCTCGAACTGACCGTCCACAATCTGCTCGTCGAGCCCCGTGTCGCGATCGACGACGTCCTGATGCGGACACGTGTCGAGGGCCTCGACCTCCTGCCGAGCAACATCGACCTGTCGGCGGCGGAGATCCAGCTCGTCACCGAGGTCGGGCGGGAACAGACGCTCGGACGTGTGCTGCATCCGGTGCTCGACCGGTACGACTACGTCCTGATCGACTGCCAGCCTTCCCTCGGTCTGCTCACGGTGAACGCGCTTGCCTGCGCGGACTCGGTGATCATCCCGATGGAATGCGAGTACTTCAGCCTGCGCGGCCTGGCGCTGCTCAACGACACGGTCGAGAAGGTTCACGACCGGCTCAACCCGCGGCTCGAACTCGCCGGCATCGTCGTCACGATGTTCGACTCGCGGACCCTGCACGCGCGTGAGGTGATGGCCCGTGTGGTGGAGGTGTTCGGGGATCTCGTCTACGACACCGTGATCAACCGCACCGTGCGCTTCCCGGAGACCTCGGTCGCCGGGGAGCCGATCACAACCTGGGCGCCGAAATCGACCGGCGCCGAGGCGTACCGTGCTCTGGCACGCGAGGTCATACACCGGTCCGGCCGGTAAGTGGTGAATACGCAAGACATTTCGGCTCCACCGCAGACCGAGGGCTCGCAGACCCAGGTATCGCACGCCGAGAATCAGGCGCCCGCGGTCAAGCCCGGCTTCCGGGTGACGCTGCGGAATTTCGAGGGACCGTTCGACCTGCTCCTCACCCTGATCAACCAGCGACAGCTGGACGTCACGGAAGTCGCGTTGCACCAGGTGACAGACGATTTCATCGCCTACACCCGCACGCTGGGCGCGGAGATGGGTCTCGATCAGACCACCGAATTCCTGGTGGTCGCGGCGACGCTGCTTGATCTGAAGGCGGCCCGTCTGCTCCCCGCGGGGCAGGTGGAGGACGCCGAGGACCTCGCGCTCCTCGAGGCGCGCGACCTGCTGTTCGCCCGGCTGCTGCAGTACCGCGCGTACAAGCAGGTGGCGCAACTGTTCGGCGAGCTCGAGGCGGCCGCGCTGCGCCGGTACCCGCGGTCGGCGGCACTGGAGGACCAGTTCACCCAGTTGCTGCCGGAAGTGCTGCTCGGTGTCGACCCGCAGCGGTTCGCGGAGATCGCCGCGACCGTGTTCACACCCCGCCCGAAGCCCACCGTGGGACTGGACCATCTGCACGACATGCACGCGGTGTCGGTGCCGGAACAGGCGGCGCGGATGCTGGAACTGCTCCGCGAACGCGGGGCCGGGGAGTGGGCGACCTTCGGCGACCTGGTCTCGGAGTGCGAAGTGACCACCCTGATCGTGGCAAGATTCCTCGCGCTGCTCGAGCTGTATCGCGAGCAGTCGGTGTTGTTCGAACAGGCGGAGCCGCTCGGGGAATTGCTGGTGAGCTGGACCGGGGAGGGCGCACACGCCCCGGTGACCGAGGAGGATTACGGATGAGTTCGGCCCCGTTCGACGAGTCGGACGACGAGGGCGCCGTCGACGCAGAACCCGAGCTGTCGGACACCGAACTCGAAGCTGTACTCGAGTCGCTGCTGCTGATCGTCGACTCTCCCGCCGGAGCCGAACAGCTCGCCTCCGCGACCGGCGCTTCTGTGAATCGCGTCACCGACGTGCTGAACCGCATGTCCGCCGAGCTCACCGCCCGTGGAAGCGGGATGGACCTCCGATATGCCGGTGACGGTTGGCGTCTCTACACGCGCACCGCGTACGCACCCTACGTGGAACGTCTCCTGCTCGACGGTGCCCGGTCCAGACTGACGAGGGCGGCTTTGGAAACTCTGGCCGTGGTGGCATACCGTCAACCGTTGACCCGCGCACGGATCAGTGCGGTGCGCGGCGTCAACGTGGATGGTGTGGTGCGCACACTTCTCGCTCGCGGATTGATCGCCGAAGCCGGCGTCGATCCCGATACCAACGCCACGCAGTATTCGACGACGGAGCTCTTCCTGGAACGGCTCGGCTTGGCGTCTCTCGCCGATCTTCCCGCCTTGGCCCCGCTGTTGCCGGACGTGGATCTGATAGATGACATCAGTGACAGTCTGGAATCTGACCCACGATTTGCGAGAATGAATAAAGCTACGGCTTCCACAGAAGAGTTGGACACCGGGCTGGACACCGAAGACTGACAGGGATAGTACAAAAGTGAAGAAACCCGCTCGCCGAGATGGCACACCGGATCGCAACAACAAGAAGCAGCGCCCCACCAGGTCGGAGACCGGGGGTCGCTCGGACAGGTCGGAGGCCGGAGGGCGACCGAGCCGCTCCGAGACCGATCGGCGTCCGACCAGGTCGGACGCCGTCAAGGGCAAGTCGGGCAGGCCCGACTCCGCGGCTGCGAAGAACAAGCGCGGCAAGCCCAAGTCGGCCAAGCCGCAGCGCGCCCAGGCCCACGCGCCCAAGATCAGCAACGCCAAGCCGGCCCGGCACCAGTACGCCGACGCCGCCGATCGGCCCGTCGGCCCGCCGCAGGGCGACGGCATGCGACTGCAGAAGGTTCTCGCCCAGGCCGGCGTCGCGTCGCGCCGTGCGGCCGAGGAACTGATCTCGCAGGGTCGCGTCGAGGTCGACGGCCGCATCGTCATCGAGCAGGGCCTGCGCATCGACCCCGAGAACGCGGTGGTGCGCGTGGACGGGGTCCGCGTCGTGGTGCAGAAGGACCTGGTCCACCTCGCGCTGAACAAGCCCCGCGGCTGGCAGTCGACGATGTCGGACGATCTGGGTCGCCCGTGCGTCGGCGACATCGTCTCCGAGCGGGTCGCCGCAGGTCAGCGGTTGTTCCACGTCGGTCGACTGGACGCCGACACCGAGGGACTGCTGCTGCTCACCAACGACGGTGACCTGGCGCACCGGCTGATGCACCCGTCCTTCGAGGTGTCGAAGACATACCTGGCGACCGTGTCGGGTGCCCTCGAACGCGGTGTCGGCAAGAAGCTCAAGGAGGGTGTCGAGCTCGACGACGGACCGGCGAAGGTCGACACGTTCACGCTCCTCGACATCAACGAGGGCAAGTCCCTCGTCCGCGTCACCCTGCACGAAGGCCGCAAGCACATCGTGCGCCGCCTGTTCGAGGCCGTGGGACACCCCGTCATCCGGCTCGTCCGGACGGACATCGGCGCCGTCGCTCTCGGCGACCAGCGTCCCGGCACGCTCCGCGTACTCGGTCGAGGCGAGGTCGGCGGTCTCTACGGGGCGGTGGGCCTGTGAGTACGTCGTCGCTGGTCGTCGCGATGGACGGCCCGTCCGGAACCGGGAAGTCGAGCGTCTCGCGGATGCTCGCGCAGCGGCTCGATGCCCGGTACCTCGACACCGGCGCCATGTACCGGATCGCGACGCTGCATGCGCTGCGCAAGGGCGTGGACCTCTCCGATCCCGCAGCGATCGCCGACGCGACCGCCGGTCTGCCGTGGTCGATCGGCACCGACCCATCGGGCGAGCAGGTCCTGCTCGATGGGGAGGACGTGGGGGAGGAGATCCGCGGCGACGCGGTGACCAAGGCCGTCTCGGCGGTCTCCGCCGTTCCCGCCGTGCGTGAACTGCTCGTCGCGGCGCAGCGCCGTCTCGCGGGTGAGGCCGAACGGATCGTCGTCGAGGGCCGGGACATCGGCACCGTCGTGATCCCGGACGCCGACGTGAAGATCTACCTGACCGCCTCGGCGGAAGCCCGGGCCCAGCGCAGGAATGCGCAGAATCTCGCGGACGGACGAGGCGACGACTACGCGGCCGTGCTGGCCGACGTGCAGCGTCGTGACCACCTCGACTCCACGCGCGCCGTGTCGCCGCTGCGGCCGGCCGACGATTCCGTGCTGGTCGACACCAGCGAACTCGGAATCGACGACGTGATCGGCAGGTTGCTGCTGGTGGTAAGCGAAAGAACTGGAGCAGGGCAGTGACCGAACAATTCACCACCGAGTTCGCAGGCGACGGCACCTGGAGCGAAGAATCCGACTGGGAGGTCCTGGACCTCGAAGACGGCGGCGACGGAGAGTCCCACGTCCCGGTTCCCACCCTCGCAGTGGTCGGGCGCCCGAACGTCGGCAAGTCGACGCTCGTCAACCGGATCATCGGCCGACGCGAGGCCGTGGTCGAGGACATTCCCGGTGTCACCCGGGACCGCGTCTCGTACGAGGCGAACTGGAGTGGCCGCCGCTTCATGGTGCAGGACACCGGCGGCTGGGAACCCGACGCCAAGGGCCTGCAGCAATCGGTGGCCCGGCAGGCGGAACTGGCGATGCAGACCGCGGACGCGATCCTCCTCGTCGTCGACGCCGTCGTCGGCGCCACCGCGACGGACGAGGCCGTGGCCAAGGTGCTGCGCCGGTCCAAGACCCCGGTTCTGCTGGTGGCCAACAAGGTGGACGACGGCCGCACCGAATCCGAGGTGGCCGCACTGTGGTCGCTCGGTCTCGGACAGCCGCACTCGGTGAGCGCCACGCACGGCCGCGGTACCGGCGATCTCCTCGACGAGGTGCTCGCCGCACTCCCGGAGACCCCGCGTGAAGGCATTCCTGGCGGCGGGCCGCGACGCGTGGCTCTGGTCGGGAAGCCGAACGTCGGGAAGTCGAGCCTGCTGAACAAGCTGTCGGGCGACGAGCGTTCGGTGGTCCACAACGTCGCGGGCACCACCGTCGATCCGGTCGACTCGATCGTGGAGCTCGGCGGCAGGCCGTGGCGATTCGTCGACACCGCCGGTCTCCGCAAGCGGGTCAGCCACGCCAGCGGCGCCGAGTTCTACGCATCGCTGCGGACGAAGAGCGCCATCGAGGCCGCCGAGGTCGCGATTCTGCTGATCGACGCATCCGAGCCGATCTCGGAGCAGGACCTGCGCGTGCTGAGCATGGTGGCGGACGCCGGCCGGGCCCTCGTCATCGCGTTCAACAAGTGGGATCTCGTCGACGAGGACCGGCGCCTCCAGCTCGACCGGGAAGTCGATCGGGACCTGGTGCGGGTGCCGTGGGCGCAGCGCGTCAACATCTCGGCGCAGACGGGGCGCGCGGTGCAGAAGCTCGTCCCCGCCCTGGACACCGCACTGGAGTCCTGGGACAAGCGCATTCCCACGGGCCGGCTCAATACCTGGCTCAAGGAAGTCGTCGCCGCGACGCCGCCGCCGATGCGCGGTGGCCGGCTGCCTCGCGTGATGTTCGCCACGCAGGCCGGAACACGTCCGCCGACGTTCGTGCTGTTCACGACGGGGTTCCTGGAAGCGGGCTACCGCCGGTTCCTGGAGCGGCGTCTGCGCGAGGAGTTCAATTTCGACGGCAGCCCCGTCCGCATCTCGGTGCGGGTGCGGGAAAAGCGTGAGCGGCGAAGTCGTTGATCCGACAGAATGCGCTCCGACCAGGCGATTAGCGTTACGGACTGCCCCTGATGTAATCTCATCGAGCACCTGAACGAGGGTGTGGACGGGCTGTGGCGCAGCTTGGTAGCGCACTTGACTGGGGGTCAAGTGGTCGCAGGTTCAAATCCTGTCAGCCCGACCAGATGATCAGCGAAGGCGGTTTCCCGGAAACGGGAAACCGCCTTTTCTTGTCTCCGGCCCCGCGAATTCGGGTGTCTCCGACACCGTGCGGGACTCAATCCGTGACGATGACCGGATCGCCGATCTTGGCGTTGTCGTAGAACCACCGTGCGTTCTCGGTGCTGAGGTTGATGCAGCCGTGGCTGACGTTCTCGACGCCCTGCGAGTTCACCGACCATGGTGCGGCATGCACGAAGATCCCGCCCCACGTGATGCGGGTGGCGTACTCGACGTAGAGGCGGTAGCCCTCCTCGTCATCGATCGGGACGCCGTACGTCGACGAATCCATGATCATGTCGCGGAACTGCTCGATGACGGGGAACGTCCCGAGCGGTGTCTCGTATCCGGGTTTGCCCATCGACGCAGGCATGGTCTGCACGACTTGATCGTTGATGCTGACCGTGAACTGGTGCGTCGTCGTGTTCGCGACGGCGACGAGTGCGTCACCGACCTGGAACTGCGACCTCGCGCCCGCCGCCTCGACGGTCACCCGGGTGTCGGCCGGCCAGAAGTGGTCCGGGGTCCACTGCACGGTGCGGTCGTCGATCCAGGAGAACTGCCCGGGCACGGGTTTCGAGGGGGTGATCTGGACACCACGCTCGGCGAGCGCGCGATCGGGCACCGGTGACGCGAACCGGACGACGACAGGATGCGCGATGCCGACGACCTGCCCGCTCGCGGGGGAGAAAGTCGGCGCGACGACCTTCCCCCTCACTGTCGGGGAATGCGCCGACGCGGTGGCGCTCACTCCGCACACGGCCAGAGCCGCGAGCACCGAGACGAGAAACAGACGTCCGACCTGCTGTGCTTTCCACATGCCGTCCAGCCCTTCAGAGACTGTGAGCGTCATTTCAGTTAACCACGGCGATATCGGACAGCGGAACCAGGGAAACTGGATGCAGTACGCGCATCACAGGACGACGGATGACGCATCCGCCGTCACATCGGCCGCGTTTCGCCGGTCACACAGTTGACAGACCGCGACGGAAGGACGTGACCGATGAACGAGAACGACATGCTGGCGCAGCAGTTCGAGGCCCATCGCACACACCTGCGGGCGGTGGCCTACCGGATGCTCGGCTCGATCGGCGAGGCCGAGGACGCCGTGCAGGAATCCTGGCTGCGACTGAGCCGCACCGACGCCGGCACCGTCGAGAACCTGGGCGGCTGGCTGACGACGGTAGTGGCACGGGTGTGCCTGAACATGCTGCAGTCCCGCAGGTCACGGCGGGAAGATCCCCTGGATGCGGCAGTGCCCGACCCGATCGTGACCCGGGCGGACGGCAGTGACCCCGAACACGAGGCGGTGCTCGCCGATTCGGTCGGTCTCGCGCTGCTCGTGGTCCTCGGCACGCTCACTCCTGCGGAGCGACTGGCATTCGTGCTGCACGACATGTTCGCGGTGCCCTTCGAGGACATCGCCCCGATCGTGGAGCGAACCCCGGCGGCCGCCCGGCAACTGGCCAGCCGCGCACGCCGGCGTCTGCAGGGAGCCCCCGTTCCCGACACCGATCCGGTCCGCCAGCGTGTGGTCGTCGACGCGTTCCTGGCGGCCGCGAGGAGCGGCGACTTCGACGCGCTCGTGGCCGTGCTCGATCCGGATGTCGTGCTCCGCGCCGATACCGGAGCGTTGCCGGCGGGAGCGTCCACGATGGTGCGCGGCTCGGAGACGGTCGCGGGCCGGGTCCTCGGGTTCGCCCGGCTGGCTCGATTCGCGCATCCGGCACTCGTCAACGGTGCCGCCGGAGTGGTCGCGATCTCCGACGGGCAGCTGCTGTCGGTCATCGGCGTCACGATCCGGCGCGGGAAGATCGTCGAGATCGACATCCTCGCCGACCGCGAGCGCCTCGCCGGGCTCGTCGTCGAGAACCTCGATTGACGAGCCCACCGGGGTCAGTTCGTGCGTTGCTCGGCGTCTCCGTGAGCGTTGCCGGTGCGCAGGCCGATCAGGGCCGCGGCGACGAGGAAGATGCTGCCGGTCAGCAGCGCCCGCTGGAAGCCGAGGGTGAGTGCCTCGGGCACAGGCGAATTGGCTGCGAGCAGATGCTGTGAATGTGACGTGGCGATCGCGGCGAAGATCGCGAGACCGAGTGCGCTGCCGACTTGCTGTGAGGCGTTCAGCAATGCTGCCGCGAGCCCTGCCTCGCCGGCAGGCACACCGGCGTTGGCTGCGGTCGTGACGCCGACGAAGACGGCGCCGAGACCGAACGACACGATCATCAGTCCGGGCAGTAGATCGCTGAGATAGGAGCCGTCGACGGGGATCCGGGACAGCAGGTAGAGGCCCATCGAGGCCACCAGCGCTCCCGCGACGACGACGGGACGGGTTCCGGTCCGGGTGAGCACCTGGGACGAAATCCCGGCGGCGACACCGACACCCAGGCAGAGCGGGAGGTAGGCCGCACCGGTCTGGATGGGGGAGTAGCCGAGAACGTTCTGCATATAGAGAGTCAGGAAGAAGAACATCGCGATGAGACCCGCAAAGGCGATCAGCCCCGTGGCATTCGCGGCTGCCAGACCCTTGACACGGAAGATCGACAGCGGCAGCAGGGGGTGCGGGCTGCGCTGCTCGTTGATCACGAACGCCACGATCAGCACGAATGCACCGGCGAACCCGGCGATCGTGCGGGCGCTGCCCCAGCCCTGGTCGGGTGCCTTCACCAGGGCGTAAACGAGCAACAGCATCCCGCCGGTGCCGAGCACACTGCCCGCGACGTCGAAGTTCGCGAACCGGGCGCGGCGCCGGTCGCCGGGAATGAGCGCGAAGACCGCCGGAAGCACGAGCGCGCACGCGACAGGGTTGACGAACAGCACCCATCGCCAGCCCGGCCCCTCGGTGAGAACGCCGCCGAGAAAGACACCGACGGCGGAAGCGAGACCACCCACCCCGGCCCAGACGCCGAGCGCGGTATGCCGCTCGGGGCCCTCCTCGAACGTCGTCGTCAGAATCGACAGCGCGGCCGGAAGCATCAGTGCCGCACCGACACCCTGCGCGAGTCGCGCCCCGATCAGGACTTCCGCGCTTCCGGCGAACCCGCCGATCAGCGACGACAGCCCGATCACGACGGTGCCGGTGACGAGCACGCGACGGCGACCGAGCAGGTCGGCCAGGCGGCCGCCGAGCAGCATGAATCCGCCGTAGGTGAGGAGGTATGCGCTCGGTACCCATTGCAGTTCCTGAACCGAGATGTCCAGGTCGCTGCGCATGTCGGGCAGGGCGATGTTGACGATGGATGCGTCGACGAAGTCGAGAAATGCCACGGCGCACAACAGCGTCAGCGTGAGTGTGCCGCGGGCGGTGGAGAGAAACGGGCGTGCCGGGGTCGATCGCCCGGCCTGGGAGGTGTCGCTGACCGAGATGTCCATGTCGAAGCCTTCCTGGTCCTTGCGGGGGGCGCCGCGTTGCGCGCCGTCACCTCTATGACCGACGGCCCGGCGGCGATGTGACCGCGCCGCGACTGCGTCGCGCGTACTGTCGGAACCCGGCAGGTCACGGAAACGGGAGGCTGGCATGGCTGGACGGTTCGAAGGCACTGTTGTGATCAATCGCCCCATCGAGGAAGTGTTCGAGTACCTCGCCGCCGGGGTCAACGACCGGGACTTCAGTCCCCGGGTGCAGGAGATCGTGAAGAAGACGGACGGTCCGCCGGGCGTCGGCACTATCTTCGTCAGCACCGTCAAGGACGCCGGGATGACCACGAAGCGGGAGTTCGAGATCACCGAATTCGAGGTGCCACGGAAGATTCGCTGGGCGGAGCGTTCGAAGAATTCCGTCACCGCGAAAGAGGGTGGTTACGACCTCGAACCCTCGGGCGCAGGCACCAAGGTGACGATCTTCAACGTGCTGGAGGGTCACGGAATCGGAAAGCTGATCGCACCTCTCGCCCTTCGAGCGGCCCGGAAGGACGCACCCGCTTTCGCACAGCGGATCAAGGCCGCCGCGGAAAGATGACCTGCCCTACCGTGCCGGAATGACGAGCGCCAGTACCTGATCGACGTTGTCCGCGAGGCTGTCCGCCGCGGTGTCGTCGCCCGACAGATGCCGTGCGAGGCTCTGCTGGAACAGTCCGTCGAAGACCGCGTACATGGTGGCCGGGGCGATGGTGATCGTGCGCCCCGCCAATTCCGCGTACCGGGACACGATGCGCCAGATCATGTTTTCGAGACTCTTGTCGATCGCCGCGACGTCTGCGCGGAACGACTCCTCGAACAGCGACTGCGAGCGCAGGTCGTACCAGAGGCGATGCATGGTGGCCTCGTCGCGGAGCGAATCCACCAGCACCCGGCCGAATCCTGCCTTCAACTCCTCGGGAGTGTGCGCTGTGGCGACCACGCCGTCGTATCGCGTGACGCACCGGGCCTTGTAGTGCCGCACGCAGTGCGTGATCAGATCGACCTTGTCGCTGAAGTAGTAGTGCAGGACGCCGTGGGAGAACTCGGAGTTCTGGGCGATCTCCCGGAGGCTGGTGCGGGCGTAGCCGAGTTCCGAGAGCGTCTGCAACGCGGCCTCGGCGAGCTGATCCCGGCGCTCGGCGAATTTGTCGACCTGGCGGCGCGAGACCCGATCGGCGTTCTTCTCGGCGACGGGTGTCACGGCATTCTTCCTGTTCGGCTCACATGGTCCAGCACGGTGTGCATCAGTCTAGCCCGCGTTCCTTGACGACTGTGTAACAAAAACTTGACAGTCGTCAAGAGAATTCTTGACAGTCGTCCAAACTCGAATACTCTGTGATCCACACCACATTGCGGACTCGATCTCGTGACGTGGTTTCCGCGAATCGTCTCGTACGAAGGCAGGTCGGAATGAGCGTGAGTGATCTTGCAGGACGGAAAGCGCTGGTCACCGGTGGTGCGAAGGGGCTGGGCGCCGGTATGGCTGCCGCCCTCGCCGACGCCGGTGCGGCGGTCGTGATCGGCGACGTCCTCGAGGAGGAAGGTCGCGCGACTGCCGACTCCGTCGGGAAGTCGGGTGCCGCCACCGGATTCGTGAAACTCGACGTCACCGACGACGGCAACTGGGAGCGTGCCGTCGCTGCGACCGTGGAGCAACTCGGCGGATTCGACCTCCTCGTCAACAACGCGGGCATCGAGATCTCGTCCCTCGTGGTCGACATCGACCCCGCCGACATTCGCCGGATGTGCGACGTCAACATTCTCGGTGTCGCACTCGGCCTGAAACACGGTCTGCGCGCCATGCGTCCCGGAGGCGCGGCGGGAGCGGGCGGGGCGATCGTCAACGTCTCCTCGGTGGCCGCGACGATCCCGTTCCCGGGCATCGCCGGGTACTCCGCCACCAAGTCGGCCGTCGACCGGCTGACCAGGGTCGCGGCCCAGGAGGCCGGCAAGCTGGGGTACGGCGTCCGCGTGAACTGCGTGTACCCCGGGCTGGTCGCCACGGAGATGGGACTCGGGCTGGCTGCCGACATGGAGAGGCTCGGGCTGTGGCCCAGCGCCGACGCCGCGGTCGCCGACGTGATCGACCTGACTCCGCTCGGGAGGCTCGGCGAGGTCGCGGACATCGCCGACACCGTCGTCTTCCTGGCCTCCGACGCCGCTCGCTTCGTCACCGGGATCGGCCTGCCGGTTGACGGTGGCATGGGCATGTAACCGATCTCCCCGGACTTTTCTCCCATTCTGAAAGGCGCGTCATGACCGACAAGAAGCCCGTCATCGTCTACGGAGTCTCCGGTTACACCGGGCGGCTCGTGTGTGAATACTTGCGCGAGTTCAACATTCCGTTCATCGCTGCGGGACGGGACAAGAAGCGGATCCGGGAAGTGCTCGACCGCATTCCCGGGCTGGACACCGTCGACCACGAGGTTGTCGAGGTGGAGCACACCGTCCCGGCGCTGACCGAACTGTTCAGCGGTGCACGGGTTGTCAGCAACATGGTCGGCCCGTTCATCAAGCACGGTGCCGTCGTCGTCGAGGCGGCTCTTGCCGCGGGTTGTCACTACACCGACACGACCGGTGAGCAGGACTGGGTTCTGGACGTGCAGGCGAAGTTCGGCGACAAGTTCGCGGAGAAGGGGCTGCTGTTGTCTCCGGGCGTCGCGCAGATGTACACCACGGGTGAGATCGCCGCGAACATCGCGCTGGAGACGCCGGGGTTGGACACTCTCGACATCCTGGTGTTGTGGAAGGGTTTTCCCACCTACGCGTCCACGCAGACGATCTTCACGATCCTCAAGGCCGACTGGTACTACCTGGAACAGAACCGATACCAGAAGTGGGACCCTGGTACCACATTCGAGGTCGTGGTGCCAGGACAGCACCAGATGGCCCTCGCGCTGCCGTGGGGCGGCACCTGTCATCCCGTGTGGTTCAAGGACGATCCGCGGGTCGCGAACGTGAAGGCGGCCGGCGGCGTGTTCGACCGTTCCGTGATGGAGGGTGTCGTCGCGACGCAGAAGATGGTCGAGGAGCAGATCAAGACCCTTCCCGCGGACGAGCAGGACGCGGCGCTCGCGGAGATCGCCGGTTCCGTGCAGGCGGGAATGCCGCCGAGGGAGAACCCGCGCGTCAACACGTCGCTCGACTCCGTGTACGCGTCGGGCCCGCTGGGTCGGGCGCACTGCGTCATCCACGGAAACTGCAATTACAAGCAGACGGGGCTCCTGCAGGCGTACGCCGCGTACTCCCTGTTGCAGCAACCCCCGAAGCGAACCGGTCTCGCGTCGGCGTGCCAGGCGTTCGGGCATCGCGAACTCCTGGGAGTCCTGCGCAGCTTCGGTCTCGTGATGGAGCCGGTTCTCACCGTGCAGAGCTGACCGTCCCGGCCGCGACTTCGAGGAGGACCGCACCATGCGCTTGACCGACTACCTCGACAAGGGTGCCTCGCTCGGTCCGTCGTCGCCGTGCCTGACGATGGGCGACCGGACACTGACGTACGCCGATGTCCAGGACCTGAGCCGGCGCGTCGCGGCCGCGCTGGCACGGTCGGGGATCGGCGCGGGCGACAAGGTGGCCGTCCTGTCCGGCAACGACCCGGCCGCGTTCTCCTGCGTGTTCGGGATCAGCCGGGCGGGTGCGGTGTGGTGCCCGATCAACCTGCGGAACGAGGCGGCGGAGAATCGGGACCTGCTCGACCTTTTCGACTGTCGCTGCCTGATCTTCCAGAAGGCGTTCGCGCCCCTGGTCGATCGGATCCGGCAGCAGTTGCCGCTGCTGACGACCCTCGTGTGTCTCGACGGCGACGAGGAGTACGCCCACCCGTTCGGCGACTGGCTGGGCACCGAACGGCTCGACATCGCCCCCGTCGACGACCTCGCGCTGATCGTCGGCACCGGCGGGACGACGGGGAAGCCGAAGGGGGTGATGCTCACCGGCCGGAACATCGAGACGATGTCTGCGCTGACCCTGATGAGCTACCCGTTCGACGGCAGACCGGTCTACCTCGCCCTCGCGCCGTTGACGCACGCGGCCGGTGTCCTGTGTTTCCCGATCCTCACCCTCGGCGGGCAGGTGGTCATCATGCCCGCGCCCGACCTGGGGCAGTTCCTCGCGCACATCGACCGGGACCGGGTCACCCACACCTTCCTTCCGCCGACCCTGATCTACATGCTGCTGGACCACGCAGACCTGGAGACGACGGACCTGAGTTCGCTGCAATGCTTCTGGTACGGCGCGGCGCCGATCTCGCCGACCCGGCTCGAAGAAGCGCTGACCCGCATCGGGCCGGTGATGGCCCAGCTGTTCGGGCAGAGCGAGGCGCCGATGATGATCGCGACGATGGCGCCGAAAGACCATTTCTGTGCGGACGGTTCGGTCGCGACCGCCCGGCTGAGCTCCGCGGGCAGGCCCTCCCCGCTGGTCACCGTCGCGATCATGGACGGGCAGGGGACGCTGCTACCTTCAGGTGAGCGCGGCGAAGTGGTGGTGCGCAGTTCGCTCGTCATGACGGGGTATTACAAGAATCCCGTTGCGACGCAGGAGGCGTCGGCCCACGGTTGGCATCACACGGGCGACATCGGGTACCTCGACGAGGACAACTTCCTGTACATCGTCGACCGCGCCAAGGACATGATCATCACCGGCGGATTCAACGTCTATTCCGTCGAAGTGGAACAGGCGCTCATGGCGTACCCCGGAATCCAGGACTGCGGGGTGATCGGGCTCCCCGACGAGAAATGGGGCGAACGTGTCGTCGCCGTCGTCCAGTCCCGAGCCGGAACACCGATCGAGGCCGACGCACTCACGGCGTTCGTGAAAGCGCGCATCGGCAGCGTGAAGACCCCGAAGGACATTCTGGTCTGGCCCGATCTGCCTCGTTCCACACTGGGGAAGGTCCTCAAGAACGAGATCAGGCAGCAGCTGCTCGACTGACGGCGGGCGCGGGGTTCGAAACGCGGGGGATCGGAGCGTGGGTTTCGCCGCGACTGGCGATACTGTCGGGTGATGGTGAATGGGCACGCACTGAGCAGGGGACGGCTCGCCGACGCGCTGGCACGCTTCGAACCACGGATCGTGGACCCGACGAATCGGCGGTCCGCGGCGGTCGTGATCGCCGTGATGAACGACGGCGCCGACGGTCAGGCCGTTCCGCTGACCATGCGCCCGAGCAAGATGCGCGCGCACCCTGGGCAGTTCGCGTTGCCCGGCGGCGGAGTGGATCCGGGGGAGACCGGCGCGGACGCCGCCCGGCGCGAGCTGCACGAGGAACTCGGCCTCGACGTGGAGCCGTCCGCGGTGCTCGGTAGGCTCGACGACTACGTCACCCGCTCCGGGTACGTCATCACACCGTTCGTCGTGTGGTCGGACCAGCCGATCACGTCGCTCGTCCCCAATCGCGAGGAAGTGGCGGAAGTGTTCTCGGTGGGCGTTCCCGAGATCGACGCGGAGCCGCGCTTCGTCGAGATCCCCGAATCGTCGAAACCGGTGATCCAATGGCCGTTCCGGCGTCACCTCGTGCACGCCCCGACAGGCGCGGTCGTGTACCAGTTCCGGGAGGTCGCGCTGCACGGCAGGCACACCCGGATCGACGGTTTCGACCAGCCGGTCTTCGCCTGGCGTTAGCGAGATCACGTCGAGGGGGAGGCGACTAATCTCACGGTTCGTGACCTTCTTCGAGTCTCTCGCCCGCAAGCTCGACCGCACCGGTGTCGACCCCGTCGTCTGGCACGCCCCGCCGCCACCACCTCAGACGGGAGTGCTCGCGCCCAACGGGATGCTCGACGACGCGCATCGCTGGACGCTCCCCACCGGGGAAGGCCCGGAGGACGTTGCAGTCGATCACGACGGCCGGGTGGTCACCGGAGGCAACGACGGCCGGATCTGGCGGTTCGACAGCCGCGGACACGCCACCCAACTCGCGAACACCCACGGTCGGCCCCTCGGGGTCGAGATACTCGACGACGGCCGATTCCTGATCTGCGACGCCGAGCGCGGTGTGCTGCGAGTCGACGAGAAGGGACGCATCGACGTGCTCGCCGACGCCGCGGTCGGGCGCCCGCTCGTGGCGTGCAACAACTCGGCGGTCGGCCGGGACGGCATCGTGTACTTCACCGACTCCTCGGCGCACTTCACGATCGCCGACCACCGCTACGACCTTCTCGAGCACCGCGGGACCGGCCGCCTGCTGCGTCTGGACCCGCGGACGGGGGAGACCGACCTCCTGGCCGAGGGACTGCAGTTCGCCAACGGCGTGGGACTGGCCTCGGACGAATCGTTCGTCCTCGTCGCCGAGACCGGCTCGTACCAGATCTCCCGCGTCGACCTGACCGGCCCGTCGCAGGGCAGGACGTCGGTGTGGGCCGCGAATCTGCCCGGCATACCGGACAACATGACGTCCCAGACGTCTGACGGCCTGTTCTGGGTGGCGCTCTACAGTCCGCGGATGCGGTTGCTCGACCTGCTCGCGCCGTACCCCACGCTGCGCATCGTCGCGGCGAACCTGCCGGAGTCGGTGCAACCGAATCCGGAGCACGCCGGCTGGGTGATCGCCCTCGATCACCGCGGCGAGATCGTGCACAGCCTGCGCGGAGGCAAGGGCAGCTATTCCCCCATCACAGGTGTGCGGGAGCACGACGGGTGGCTGTACCTGGGAAGTCTGACCTCGGACGCCGTCGCACGCGTCCCGGCCCCACCCCCACCGGGGCTCGCGCCGGGCGAGTGACACGGTCGGACGGACGGGACGATCGACTGAACACCAACCCGGTTGTGGAAGAGTGGCGAGAGCGGTGCGACGAGCGCCCGAAGACAGGTCCGCACTCGACGCTGGGGAGATTTTGGTGAATTCGGTGGACCGGGACACTGCGCGGTCGGACCGGATCGTGACCGTCCCGAACCTCCTGAGCGTGGTTCGACTCCTCGGCGTGCCGCTGTTCGTGTACCTGCTGCTCGTCACCCACTCCGACGGGTGGGCGCTCGCGATCCTGATGATCAGCGGCTTCACCGACTGGCTCGACGGCAAGCTGGCGAGGATCCTCGACCAGTCGTCGAAGCTGGGCGCGCTGCTCGACCCCTTCGTCGATCGCCTCTACGTCGTCACGACGCTGGTGACATTCGTCCTGCGTGGATTCATCCCGTGGTGGGTGGCGGCCATCCTGATCGGCCGCGACGCCGTTCTCGCGCTCACGCTGTTGATCTACCGACGGCGCGGTCTGCCACCCCCCGACGTGATGTACCTCGGCAAAGGTGCCACGTTCCTGCTGATGTTCGCGCTGCCGATGACCCTCGCGGCGCACGGTGACTGGAGCATCGCGACCGTGGCGCAGCCGCTCGGCGCTGCGCTCCTGATCTGGGGCACGGTGCTGTACGTGTGGACCGGGCTGCTCTACACCGTGAACGCGCTGACCGTCGCGCGCACCGTTCCCGTGCGAGGACCGGGCGGCGAGGAACGCGAGGTCCATTGATGAAACGGACAGATTCCGGCATTCGCAGGAATCCGGTGCCGTCCCTGCTGCGGTCTCTGATGAACGATCATCTGGACCCCGGGTACGAGGGTGCGGCCGAGGATCGTGAGCAGGGACATTCACGACAGACGCGGGTCGGTCAGCAGGTGTGGATCGCGATCGGCGCGCTGCTCGTGGGGCTGGTGCTGTCGGTCGCCTACCGGCAGGCCACCGAACGCATCCCCGGCACCGAGCAGGTGCGGTCCGAACTCCTGAGCAAAGTGCAGGACGCCGAGGATCGGGCAGGCGCCCTCGCCGCCACCCGGGACACGCTGTCGACGCAGACCGACGACGCGCGCGCCACCGCGCTGGCCGGCGACGCCCGAGGTGCGGCACTGCTCGATGAGCTTCGCGGACTCGAGGGAGATGCCGGAGTCGAGGCCGTGCACGGTCCCGGCCTGACCGTGACGTTGACGGACCCCGCGGCCAAGCCCAACCTGTCCGACTCGTCCCAGCGCAGTGTCGGGGGGAAGGCCGTGGTGCTCGACCGTGACCTCCAGTCGGTGGTCAATTCGCTGTGGGCGAGCGGAGCCGAGGCCATCGCGGTCGGCGACGTGCGGATCGGCCCGTCGGTGACGATCCGCCAGGCGGGTGGCGCGATGCTCGTGGACAATCAGCCGGTGTTCTCGCCGTACGTGGTCTCGGCAATCGGCCCGCAGGGGCCGATGCAGACCGGATTCGTGGTGAGCGACGCCTATCTCAGGATGTCCAGCGTGGCGCAGTTGTACGGCATCGGCTTCGCGGTGGCGGAGGCCGACGATCTCCACCTGCCCGCCGCCCCGGCGCGGGAAGTGCGGGCAGCCCGGGAAGTGGGAACACGATGACAACGGCGGAGTCGAATGGAGGCGTCACACGAATGAAGGCAGCACTGAAGGGCGGATCTGCGATCTACGGGGTGCTCGCCCTGATCGTAGGCATCGCGCTGGGCGTGGTGTTCAGCCCGCAGGTGCCCGACGCCGTGCAGCCCTATCTGCCCATCGCCGTCGTCGCCGCGCTGGACGCGGTGTTCGGCGGATTACGCGCGTACCTCGACGAGATCTTCGACTCGAAGGTGTTCGTCGTCTCGTTCGTGTTCAACGTCCTGGTGGCGGCCCTGATCGTGTGGCTCGGTGACCAACTCGGTGTCGGAACCCAGCTGTCCACCGCGATCGTCGTCGTGCTGGGCATCCGCATCTTCGGCAACGCGGCCGCGCTCCGGCGACGTCTGTTCGGGGCGTGATCGCGACGTGAGCGGACACGAGGGCAGACACGAACTCCACGGGAACGAACCGGCGACGTCGCAGCGATCGCACGTCGTCTTCGCCCTGCTCGCCGCGCTCCTGCTCGGCGGGCTGGGAATCGCGATCGTGACGCAGGTGAAGAACACCGGGTCCGGCGACACCCTCGACTCGGCGAGCCCCGCGGATCTGCTGGTCGTCCTGGACACGCTGAACCAACGGGAGGCGGCCCTGCGGCAGGAGATCGCATCGCTGGAACAGACGTTGGCAACGTTGCAACAGAGCGGCAGCTCCGGGGCGGCGCTCGACGAGGCGCAGGCCCGGCTGACGGCGCTGTCGATCCAGGTCGGCAGCGCACCGGCCACCGGCCCGGGGGTGACGATGCGCGTCACCGACCCCAACCAGGGGGTCGGCTCCGAGGTTCTGCTCGACCTCGTGCAGGAATTGCGTGCCGCCGGTGCCGAAGCCGTCCAGATCCAGGGGGCGGACGGCCCGCCCATCCGGATCGGCGTCGACTCCTGGGTGTCCGGTTCGGCCGGCGGTGTGTCGGTGGACGGCCGGAAGGTGAACGCCCCCTACGGGGTGGTCGCCATCGGCGATCCGCCCACTCTGGCGGCGGCCCTGAACATTCCCGGCGGGGTGGTCGACACGGTCGCGCGCAGCGGCGGGCAGCTGACGATCGAACAATCGCAGCAGGTCACGATCTCCGCCTTGCGAGAGGCGAAACCTCGCCAATACGCTCAGCCCGGAAATTGATCTTCGCATCCGCCCGCGGATTGCCATCGAAAGGAAGCCACTGTGAGTGAGCTCGAAATCCCCGCCGATCGTCGGTACACCGCCGAACACGAGTGGGTCGAGCGGACGGGGCCCACGACGGTACGCGTCGGCATCACCGATTTCGCGCAGTCCCAGCTCGGCGACGTCGTGTTCGTCCAGCTTCCGGCGGTCGACGAGGCAGTGACGGCGGGCGAATCGTTCGGCGAGGTGGAATCCACCAAGAGCGTCTCCGACATCTTCGCCCCGCTGACGGCGAAAGTCGTTGCCGCCAATGCCGATCTGGACGGCAACCCGGAACTCGTGAACTCCGCGCCCTACGGGCAGGGGTGGCTGGTGGACCTCGGCGTCGACGACGAGGCGACCCTCGAGGCGGCACTGGCCGAAATGCTGGACGCCGCCGGCTATGCAGACATCACGGCAGGATAATTTCCCGACAACACGCGAGGCGGTAATCGGATAGTTTCGGAAGATGCCGACAGCCCGGAAAACGGGGTTGCCGGAGAAATCCGCTGTCGGAATACCGGTTCGTAATGTGCTGGCGGCCTGTCTCACTACACGCACCGGCGTGCGCAGGGTACGGTCGATGTTGAACGCATGTGCCGTGTCGGGGCGCAGGTCCGTAGTTTGAATGTGATCGTGGGAGTTTGCACAGAAGTTAATGTGCACGGGAACCGAATTATGTAGTACCGAGTGGCATTGCGTAGTCCAGCGAATCTTGCTGGATGATCGAACTAGGAGGAGAAACGGTGAGCGAGAACGGCAACGACGCGGTCTATGGGGAGACGCCGGCGGAAACCACGTCGGTCTTCCGCGCGGACTTTCTCAATGAGCTCGACAGCTCCTCGGCAACCCAGGCTCCGGAAGCCCCGGTGTCGGGTGTGGAGGGACTGCCCGCAGGCTCTGCTCTGCTCGTCGTCAAGCGTGGACCGAACGCTGGGTCGCGCTTCCTGCTCGACCAGCCGACGACGTCCGCAGGACGGCACCCCGACAGCGACATCTTCCTCGACGACGTGACCGTCAGCCGTCGTCATGCGGAGTTCCGCCAGGAGGACGACGAGTTCCAGGTGGTCGACGTCGGCAGCCTCAACGGCACCTACGTCAACCGCGAGCCGGTCGACTCGGCTGTCCTGGCGAACGGTGACGAGGTCCAGATCGGCAAGTTCCGACTGGTCTTCCTGACCGGACCCCGGACCACGGCCGGTGGCTCGCAGATCGGTGAGACGTCAGCTGGTGCGGGTAGCCAATGACCGCGGTGCGGCAGCAGCAGGCGCAATCGGGGATGTCGATCGGCTCCGTGCTGGATCGACTGCGCCCCGATTTTCCTGATGTGACGATCTCGAAGATCCGATTCCTCGAAGCCGAGGGTCTCATCAGCCCCCAGCGCACACCCTCGGGGTATCGGCGTTTCTCGATCGCCGACTGTGAACGACTGCGCTACGTCCTCACTGCGCAGCGCGATCAGTATCTGCCGCTGAAGGTCATCAAGGAGCAGCTCGAGGCCATCGACAGAGGTGTGGCCACGGTCGGCGCAGGCGATTCGTCGCCGCGCCGGCCGCGCGCGCTCACCGTGGCCCCGGGCGAGGTGTCCCCGGAGGAGTTCCGCGCCGACCGCGAGGTGCGGATCAGTCGCGACGACCTGATCTCCCGGGCGGGAATCGACGAGAAGTACCTCGGCGAACTGACCCGCGGAGGGCTGGTCGTTCCCGGGCCGGCGGGGTTCTTCGACGAGGACGCGGTGACCCTCGCGCGCACCGCGAGGGCGATGTCCGAATTCGGACTCGAGGTGCGGCACCTGAGGGCGTTCAAACTGGCGGCCGACCGCGAGGCCGGCTTGGTCGCGCAGATCGCCGGCCCCGTCGCCAAGGGCCGCGACGCCGGCGCACGTGATCGCGCCGAGGAGATGGTGCGCGAACTGGCCGCCCTGTCCCTGACGTTGCACACCTGCCTGGTGAAGTCGGCAGTCCGGGGTGCGCTCGATCGGTGAGCTGAGCTCGCCGACCGTCCCAACTTCCCAACGACGCTGCGCTCGAACGGCTGTACGGTCGAAGAGCAGACACGAATCGAATAGAATCCTGGTACGGCATTGTGTGCCGCGGACGGACCATTGCAGGGTGGAGGCAGACGCGATGAGCGAAATGCACGTGATCGGAGTTCGTGTCGAGCAGCCCCAAAACCAACCTGTTCTGCTGTTGCGTGAAACCGACGGCGAGCGGTACCTGCCCATCTGGATCGGCCAGACCGAGGCCACCGCGATCGCACTCGAACAGCAGGGCGTCGAGCCGGCGCGTCCGCTGACCCACGACCTGATCAAGAACCTGATCGAAGCCTTCGGCCGCACGCTGAAGGAAGTTCGCATCGTGGACCTGCGCGAGGGCACGTTCTACGCCGACCTCGTGTTCGACCAGAACACCCGCGTCTCGGCCCGCCCGTCCGACTCCATCGCCATCGCACTGCGGATCGGGGTACCGATCTTCGCCGAGGAGGCGGTACTCACGGAGGCCGGTCTGGTCATGCCCGACGAGCGTGAGGACGAGGTCGAGAAGTTCAAAGAATTCCTCGAGTCCGTGTCGCCGGACGATTTCAAGGCCACTGACGGCTAGATTGCATCTGCGGAAGAGCCTCGGGCGCGCAGTAACGGTTGAGGTTCTTCCGGCGCGTTGCGTTGACCCCGTCTCTTCGGAGTCATAGCGTTCGGTGCAGTGATTATCTGCCCTGCAGATTGTATCGGGCGTACGCTGAGTAGGTTCAGGGTACGGACTTGCTCGATGTCACTGGTGGCGCTTGCGCCGCTCGATGTGCTGCGGCTGTGCCGCGGACACTGGCGACGCGCGTCACAGGCGCACTGATCGTCGGGTTCAGTGCAACATGCGAGAGGGAGTAGTCAGTGGGAGATCGGCCGCAGGAGAATGCGCTGAATCTTGCGCCCGGCGACAACGTTGCCGAGTCCGAATTCAGCTCCGAGGAGATCCAACCGGGCCTCTTCCCGGACGATTCCGTGCCCGACGACCTCGTCGGATACCGCGTCCCCATCGCCTGCCAGATCGCGGGAATCACCTACCGCCAGCTCGATTACTGGGCTCGCACATCCCTCGTCGTGCCGTCCATTCGCGGCGCAGCAGGTTCGGGCAGCCAACGGCTGTACTCGTTCAAAGACATCCTCGTCCTCAAGATCGTCAAGCGTCTGCTCGACACCGGAATATCCTTGCAGAACATCCGCGTGGCCGTCGACCACCTCCGTAAGCGCGGAGTGCGGGACTTGGCCAAGATCACACTTTTCTCGGACGGGACCACGGTCTACGAGTGCACCTCGCCCGAAGAGGTCGTCGATCTGCTCCAGGGCGGGCAGGGCGTCTTCGGTATCGCGGTGAGCGGCGCCATGCGCGAACTGACCGGCACCATCGCCGATTTCCCGGCAGAGCGCGCCGACGGCGGCGCGAGCGAGCAGAGCCCCGAGGACGAACTGGCGTCGCGGCGCAAGAACCGCGCGAGCCGCAAGACGGGCTAGCCCGCATCCACCGGAGCGCGGCGCTGCCTGCGCCGTCCTCTGCAGCCGTGACATAGACTGGCTGTGCGTCGACGCCGTGCGGGAGAGTTCCGGGCACTGCAAGCACAGAAACATCGTGTGTGCGGGAGTTCGGGCGCCGAAGGAGCAACACCTCCCCGTCAATCTCTCAGGCAGACAGGACCGTGCGGGCTCCGACGTCTCTGGAAAGCGGTGGGAGCACCCACCCGCCCACGGGGAAAGGGCCGTCTTCACAGGTGAACGACGGTACCCGAATCTCTCAGGCGCTCGACTCGAGCAGGCGACAGAGGGGGAGGGACGTTCCGCTACGCGGAGCGTGTCCTGATCCTCCGAACTGCTTGGGAGTTGTCGTGATCGACGCTGGAAGCCGTACATTCGCCGATCGTCATGTCGGCCCGAACGCTGCGGAACTCGCGCACATTCTCGAGTTAATCGGAGCTGATTCGCTCGACGACCTCGCGTCGAAGGCCGTCCCCGCCGTCATCCTGGACGGGGTCACGGGCGGCATCGCGGACGGGCTCGACGCGCTGCCCGCCCCGGTGTCCGAGCACGAAGCGCTCGCCGAACTGTCCGCACTCGCCGCACAGAACACCGTGGCGACGTCCATGATCGGTCTCGGCTACTACGACACCCTCACCCCGCCGGTCCTGATCCGGAACATCATCGAGAACCCGGCCTGGTACACGGCCTACACGCCGTACCAGCCCGAGATCAGCCAGGGCCGCCTCGAAGCCCTCCTCAACTTCCAGACGATGGTCGCCGACCTGACCGGCATGGAGGTCGCCAACTCGTCGATGCTCGACGAGGCCACCGCCGCCGCCGAGGCGATGACACTGCTGCGCCGCGCGAGCAAGAGCAACTCCCCGCGGTTCGTCGTCGACGCCGACCTGTTCCCGCAGACGCTGGCCGTCGTCGAGACCCGGGCCGAGCCGCTCGGCATCGAGATCGTGGTGGCCGACCTGTCCGCCGGCCTGCCGGACGGTGACTTCTTCGGCGTCCTCGCGCAGATGCCCGGCGGGTCCGGCCGCATCGTCGACTACACCGATGTGATCGCCGCCGCCCACGAGCGCGGCGCACTGGTCGCCGTCGGGGCAGATCTGCTGGCGCTCACCCTCCTCACCCCGCCCGGCGAGATCGGGGCCGACGCCTGCTTCGGCACCACCCAGCGGTTCGGTGTCCCCATGGGCTTCGGTGGCCCGCACGCCGGCTACCTCGCCGTGCACACCAAGCACGCACGTCAACTCCCCGGGCGTCTGGTGGGCGTCTCCGTCGACGCCGACGGTGACAAGGCGTACCGGCTGGCGCTGCAGACCCGGGAGCAGCACATTCGCCGCGAGAAGGCGACGTCGAACATCTGCACCGCACAGGTGCTGCTGGCGATTCTGGCGGCCATGTACGCCAGCTACCACGGCGCCGAGGGACTGAAGGCGATCGCCCTGCGCGTCGCGAACACGGCGCACTCCCTGGCGGCCGCGCTCCGCAAGACCGGGGCGGTCGTCGTCCACGAGCACTTCTTCGACACCATTCTCGTGCGAGTCGACGGCCGGGCGGCGGACGTGGTGACGAAGGCGAAGGACGCGGGGATCAACCTACGGCTCGTCGACGCCGATCACGTCGCCATCGCGTGCGACGAAGCTACCACCGACGACGACGTCGCCCACGTGCTCGCGGCGTTCGGTGGCGAAGGCGCCGTGACCGAGGACGCGGGCACGTCCGTCCCCGACTCGCAGCTCCGTGGATCCGACTACCTGCAGCACGAGGCGTTCACCCGGTACCGCACCGAGACGGCGATGCTGCGCTACCTGCGGGCGTTGTCCGACAAGGACATCGCACTCGACCGCAGCATGATCCCGCTCGGTTCCTGCACGATGAAGCTCAATGCCACCGCCGAGATGGAGGCGATCACCTGGCCAGCGTTCGCCGGACTGCACCCGTTCGCGCCGACCGGGGACACACCGGGAATTCTCCGCATCATCAAGGACCTCGAGAACTGGCTCGTCGCCGTCACCGGCTACGACGCGGTCAGCCTGCAGCCGAATGCCGGTAGCCAGGGCGAGTACGCGGGGTTGCTCGCGATCCGCAACTACCACCTCAGCCGCGGCGACGACCACCGCGACACGTGCCTCATCCCGTCGAGCGCCCACGGCACCAACGCCGCATCCGCGGTCATGGCCGGGATGCGCGTCGAGGTCGTCGCGTGCCGCCCGAACGGTGACGTGGACCTGGACGACCTGCGGGCGAAGATCGCCGACCATGCCGAGCGTCTCGCCGCGATCATGATCACCTACCCGTCCACGCACGGTGTGTACGAGCACGAGATCGCCGACATCTGCGCTGCCGTCCACGACGCCGGCGGCCAGGTGTACGTCGATGGCGCCAACCTCAACGCCCTGGTCGGCCTGGCCCGTCCCGGCCGGTTCGGCGGCGACGTGAGCCACCTCAACCTGCACAAGACGTTCTGCATCCCGCACGGTGGCGGTGGCCCCGGTGTCGGTCCGATCGGTGTGCGGTCCCACCTCACGCCGTTCCTGCCCGGCCATCCGCTCGCACCCGAACTCGGCACCGCCGGACCGATCTCGGCGGCCCCGTACGGCAGTGCGTCGATCCTCCCGATCACGTGGGCGTACATCCGGATGATGGGCGCCGTCGGGCTGCGTCGCGCAAGCCTGACCGCCATCGCCTCGGCCAACTACATCGCGCGCCGCCTGGACGAGTACTTCCCCGTCCTCTACACCGGCGAGGGGGGAATGGTGGCCCACGAGTGCATCCTCGACCTCCGGCCGATCACCAAGGACACCGGTGTGACCGTGGACGACGTCGCAAAGCGCCTCGCCGACTACGGTTTCCACGCACCGACGATGAGCTTCCCGGTGGCGGGCACCCTGATGGTGGAGCCCACCGAGAGCGAGAACCTCGAAGAGATCGACGCCTTCTGCGAGGCGATGATCGCGATCCGCGCCGAGATCGACCGCGTGGGTACGGGGGAGTGGCCGGTGGATGACAACCCGTTGCGCGGTGCCCCGCACACGGCCGGTTGCCTCGCAGCGGAGTGGAACCACCCCTACACCCGTGAGACGGCGGTGTTCCCCCGCGGCAAGGCACGGCCGAAGGTGTGGCCGGCGGTCCGGCGCATCGACGGCGCGCACGGCGACCGAAACCTCGTGTGCTCCTGCCCGCCGATCTCCGCGTTCGAAGGCGCCTGACACCGACGATGCCCGGCCCACTCACGCGGGGCGGGCATCGCTCGCTCAGTCCTCGCGCACCAGCTCGAGGATCGTGATCTCCGGTGGGGCGGCCACGCGCACGGGCGGACCCCACGTGCCCACACCGCGAGTGGTGTACAGGACGGTGTTCCCGATGCGGTCCAGTCCCGTCACCGACGGCTGCTGCAGCGGCACCAGATAACCCAACGGCCACATCTGCCCGCCGTGGGTGTGCCCCGACAGTTGCAGGTCGACGCCGAGGTCGGACGCTTCCAGTGCCTGCCGCGGTTCGTGCGCGAGCAGCACGACGAACGTCGACGGATCGCGTCCGGCGAGCGCGGCGGATAGATCGGGTTCGTACGGGGCGGGCGAGGAGTAGTCGTGGATGCCCGCGATGTCGAGAGTGGCGTCGCCTCGGGTGATCGTCGCGCGTTCGTTGCGCAGCGTCCGGATACCCAGTCGGTCCCACACGTCCAGCCATCGGCCACCGTCGTCGGCGTAGAACTCGTGATTGCCGCTGACACCGAACACCCCGAGCGGGGCCTCGACGTCGCCGAGCGGTTGCAGATCGGGCGATACCTTCGCGACGGTACCGTCGACCAGATCGCCCGCGATCGCGACAAGATCCGGCTGCTCCGCGTTCACCAAATCGACCACACGCCGAGTGAAATCCACTCCTCGCGCCGGGCCGACGTGGAGGTCGGACACGAGCGCCACACGTACACCGTCGAACTCGGCGGGGAGACGTTTCAGCGGCACCCGAACCCGCACGATCCGCGGCCGCGCGGCCTCCGACACCCCGTAGCCGGCGGCGCCGACGGCACCCACCACGACGACGGCGGTGGCGATGCGCAGGCCGCGCCGCCGTGACAGATCGACCTGTTCGCCGTTTCCGGTACCGCGCAGGCGGCCGAACAGCCGCGTCAGCAGTGACACCAGTGCGACCAGCAGAAGCCCGAGCACCAGATAGAACATCGCGCCGAGCCACACCCAGCCCATCCACCCCGGGGGACGCGCCCATCCCGGGTCGAAGGCTTCGCCGCTGCCGACGCCGATGACCGCGAGAACCCACAGAACCACGAGGGTCACGTCGACGACCACCGACCAGGGACGGCCGAGCCCGGTGGCCCGGACGAGTCGCCTGTGGAGCCACCAGCTGACGAGTGCGAGGAAGACCGCGAAGACCAGGAGCCTCGTCACGACAGCAGCCTGCTGATCGCGGTCGGCAAGGCCGCTCCCTCCGTGGATGCGACCTTCTCCAGCGACCCGCCGGTGCGATCGGCCAACGCCTGCAACGTGTTGAGGTCGGAATTCTCGCCGATCGTCACCACGTCGATGCGCACCGGCTTCGACGTGTTCGAGGCCGCGGCGATGGCCGACAGCAGATCCGCGCGCGCGACGGAGTCGTCGTTGGCGCCGTCGGTGACGAGCAGCACCGAGTTGGTGAGGCCCGGCGTGTATCCGTCGACCGCACTCTTGTAGGCAGCTTCGAGCGCCGTGTACGTGGAGGTTCCGGTGGCGGGTGTCGCCCTGGCGAGCCGGGCGTCGAGGGCCTGCCTGCGGGTGCCCTCGGTGAAACCGCCCGCCGAGAGCGGACCGGTCGCGACCACGGTCGTGTACGGGCGCGACCCGTCGAGTGTCGTGCTGTACTCCCACAGTCCGAGGTTCGATGAGTCCGGAGCACGGTCGACGTGGGCTGCGAGCGCTGCCGTCGTGTTCGCCAGGCGCGTCGCCGTTCCCTCGCGCTCACCCATCGAGCTGGAAACATCGAGCAGGACGGTGGAGGTGCGGGGCGTGATCGGATTCCGGATCACGTGCATCAGCTCGGCCGCAGCCGCCGCATCCGCGGGAACCAGGGTGGATTCGAAACCGGGAAAGGCCAGCGTGGTGTCGTCGGGGCGGGCAAGTCCCTCGACCCGGAACCCGGCGTCGGCCAGGACCTGCGCCTGTTCGGGTCGACGGACGAACTCCGCGAACTGCGCGGCGGCGCGGCTCTGCGTCTCGTCGACGGCCGGGCCCGCCAGGACGGCCGCCGGATGATCTGCCACGGGTGTCGGGCCTCTCGGTATCGATGTGGTGATGTCGGCTCCGGGTGCGTCGCGCAGGGCCTGGTAGACCTGCTGTTCGGTGGCCGCGACCGCGTGGATGTCGGAGGTCGCAGGATCGCCCTGCTCGGCCAGCGCGGTGAGTGCCTCCCGCGTCGTCGCGGGCTTCGTCCCCGACGACGCCTCGTAGCCGAGCGCCAGACCGGTGAGTGCCGACGTGACCGGAGCGGAACGCGCCTGCTCCTCCGTCACCGGACCCGTGCTGCTTCCCGTGACCGCGGCCGCGACCGCCTCGACTGCCATCTCCGTACTCTCGGCGCCGGGGCCGACGGGGAGCGCCATGCCCAGGCTGCCCCAGCCCGGCAGACCGAGAGCCGCGAGGGAATCGCGGCCGGTCTGCAATGACGGCAAGTCCTTCCAGTCGATCGCCGGCGTGCCCGGCGCATTCGCGAACGCCGTCCGGACCGCGAGCACCACCGGGCTGGTCGCCACGGGACGCGCTTCGCCGCTGATGACACCGGTTGCCGACACCTGCTTGACGGAATGCGAGCTCGACGGAATCCACAGAGCGGGCCGAGGTCCGAGGGCCGCTGCGTCCCACGCGCCGTCCGGCCCCGCGGACAAGGCGTCGCGCACTGCGTCGGACGCGACGGCAGTGACCGTCACGGACACGCACTGATCGCGTATCACCGGCGCCGTCTCCGTGAAATGGTCGGCAAGAGTCTGCAGCTGGGGTGCGATATCGGGATCCGCCGCGACCGCGAGCACGGATTCGCCTTCGACGCAGGCGCCCGCGGCAGCCACTCCCTGGTCGTTGATCCGGTCACGCAACTGGAACCAGCCCACCACGCCCAGCACGAGGACGACGACGAGACCGAGCACGATCAACGGCCCCCTGCTGATACCCCTGGCGCGCGATTCGCCGCGATGCTGCCCCACGTGCTTTCCAGCCCCTGTCCGACGAGTTCGACGTTGACCCTCGCAGTGTAGTGATGCGCAGGATCACCCCGGCCTGACACGTGAGTGGCGAAGCGTCCCGCGGGACGCTTCGCCACTCACGTGGGGGGCGACCGGGTCAGGCGTTGGCTGCTTTGTATTCGCGGCGGCGGCGGTGCAGGATCGGTTCGGTGTAGCCGGAGGGCTGGGTGGTGCCGTCGAGGATGAGTTCCTTCGCGGCCTGGAAGGCGATGTTGGTGTCGAAGTCCGGGGCCAGCGGCCGGTAGGTGGGATCGCCCTGGTTCTGCCGGTCCACCACCGGGGCCATCCGCTGCAGCGATTGCACGACCTGGTCGGCGGTGACCACACCGTGCCGGATCCAGTTCGCCAGCAACTGCGACGAGATGCGGAGGGTGGCGCGGTCCTCCATCAGGGCGACGTCGTGGATGTCGGGGACCTTGGAGCAGCCGACGCCGGCGTCGATCCAGCGGACCACGTACCCGAGGATGGACTGGCAGTTGTTGTCGAGTTCTTCCTGCTTCTCCGCGTCGGACCAGTCGGTGTTCGGGGCGAGGGGGATGGTGAGGATCTCGTCGAGGGTGGCCCGCCGGGTGCCCTCGAGCCGGTTCTGGACGGCGACGACGTCGACCTGGTGGTAGTGGGTGGCGTGCAGGGTGGCCCCGGTCGGGGACGGCACCCACGCGGTGTTCGCGCCGGCCTTGGGGTGGCCGATCTTCTGCTCGAGCATCTCGGCCATCAGCTCGGTCATCGCCCACATGCCCTTGCCGATCTGCGCCCGCCCCTGCAACCCGCAGGCGAGCCCGACGTCGACGTTCCAGTCCTCGTAGGCGGTGATCCAGGTCTGCTTCTTCATCTCGGCCTTGCGGATCATCGGCCCGGCCTCCATCGAGGTGTGGATCTCGTCGCCGGTGCGGTCGAGGAACCCGGTGTTGATGAACACCACCCGCTCACTGGCTTCCTTGATGCAGGCGGCGAGGTTGACGGTGGTGCGGCGTTCCTCGTCCATGATGCCGACCTTGAGGGTGTTGCCGGGCAGGCCGAGGACCTGCTCGACGCGGCCGAACAGTTCGGTGGTGAACGCGACCTCGTCGGGGCCGTGCTGTTTGGGTTTGACGATGTAGATCGACCCGGTGCGGGAGTTGTCCAACGGCCCGGTCTGCTCGGACCGGGACAGCCCGTGGACCGCGCACAGGGAGGTGATCAGGGCGTCGAGGATGCCCTCGGGGATTTCGGTGCCGTCGCCGTGCAGGATCGCCGGGGTGGTCATCAAATGCCCGACGTTGCGGACGAACAGCAGCGACCGCCCGTGCAGGGTGAGCTCGGACCCGTCCGGGGCGGTGTAGACCCGGTCCGGGTTCAGCCGGCGGGTGAACGCCGTGCCGCCCTTGGTCATCTCCTCGGTCAGGTCCCCGCGGTTGAGGCCGAGCCAGTTGCGGTAGCCGATCACCTTGTCGTCGGCGTCGACGGCGGCGACGGAGTCCTCGAAGTCCATGATGGTGGTGACCGCGGATTCGAGCACCACATCCTTGACCCCGCCGCGTCGGTGGACCCGATCGGGGAGGTGGGGTCGATCTGGATTTCCGCGTGCAACCCGTGGTTGCGCAGCAGCACACTGGTCGGGGCGGCCGGGGCGCCGAGGTAGCCGACGAACTTGCCCGGCTCGGCGAGGCCGGTGATCGTGCCGTCGGCGAGCTGCACGGTCAGGGCGGTGCCGTCGACGGTGTAGGCGGCGGCGTCGGCGTGCGACCCGGTCGCGAGGGGGGCGGCGGTGTCGAGGAAGGTGCGGGCCCAGGCGATGACCCGGTCGCCGCGGACCTTGTTGTAGGAGGCACCCGCCTCCGCGCCGCCGTCGTCGGGGATGGCGTTGGTGCCGTACAGGGCGTCGTACAACGACCCCCACCTCGCGTTGGAGGCGTTCAGCGCGAAGCGGGCGTTGAGGACCGGGACCACCAGCTGCGGGCCGGCGGTGGCGGTGATCTCGGTGTCCACGTTCGCCGTCGACACCTCGAACGGGGCCGGTTCGGGCACCAGATACCCGATCTCGGTCAGGAACGCCTTGTACTCGGCCGGGTCGATCACGGCACCGGCCCGGTCGCGGTGCCAGGCATCGATCCGGGCCTGCAGGTCGTCGCGGGTGGACAGCAGCGCCTTGTTCTTCGGCGCCAGATCGTCGATCACCTTCGCCGCACCCGACCAGAACCCGTCCACCGACACCCCGGTCCCGGGCAGCGCCTCCTCGTTCACGAAGTCGTAGAGCACCTTCGCGACCTGCAGACCGCCGACCTCAACACGCTCAGTCATGAAATGCCTCACTGTTCCGCACTTGGAGCACCGGACGGGTGCCATGAACCGCACCCAATGTTACCCGCTGGTAAGGATGCGGCGTGGTCGGATGTTCTGCGGAGGTTCGCCCCGAAGTGGGGGCGGGAGGCGAGGTCAGGCCTTCTCGCCGGTCGACGGCTCGAGGGACGGGGCTTCCGACTCGACGGGCGTGTCGTTCTCGGCGTCGATCCGGTGCAGATCGCCTGCGGCCTCTGCCGCGCTGAGACGCGAACGACGCCAGGCGACGACCAGCAGTCCGGCCCACACCGCAACGAGAGCGAGGTACCCGAGGGTGGCGGCGACGCCGGTGACGTCGAATGTCTTGAACAGCTTCTGCGCGTTGGTGATGATGATGATGCCGCCGACACCGGTTCCCAGAAGGGTTGCGGGCACCCGGCTGACCAGCCAGGCGGCGAGCGGTGCGGCGATGATGCCGCCGAGAGCCAGCCCCGCGATGATGGGGATGTTGTCGAAGAAGTCGCTGCCGAGACCGAAGATGAACCCGATGCTGGCCGCGGCGGACACCAGGAACTCCGACGCGCTGACCGAACCGATGACGGTGCGCGGTGCGGTCTTGCCGCGCGAGAGCAACGTGCTGGTGGTGATCGGCCCCCAGCCGCCGCCGCCGCTCGCGTCGATGAATCCACCGAACAGGCCGAGCGGTGACAGGAACTTCGCCGTGTGCGGTGACGTCCGAGCGTCGTTGACGGCGGGAGGGCGGATCGAGAAGCGGAGCAGGACGTACACACCGATCGCCAGCAGGATCGTCGACGTCACGGGGACGGCGGCGGCCGTCGACAACTGGGACAGCACCGTCGCACCGAGGAACGCGCCGATGGCGCCGGGGACACCCAGGCGCAGGACGAGGGCCCAGTCGATGTTGCGGAACCGCCAGTGCGATGCGCCGGAGGCGAGCGTCGTACCGACCTCGGCGAAATGCACTGCTGCGCTGGCGTGTGCCGGTCCGACGCCGCTGAACACGAGCAGGGTGGTCGCAGTCACGCCGAAGGCCATGCCGAGAGCGCCGTCGACCAGCTGGGCACCCACGCCGACCAGCGTGAAAATCAAGAGCTTGAACATCGAGACTCCGACCGAGAGAGCGAACCGTCAGGGCAGCAAAGACCAGCGAGCAGGCTGGTCAGCAACATCCCTGGTCGAAGGCATGGCCTCGGCGGGAGGGCCAGAAGGGCATGAGGGCGAGCGAGGCCGCGGGGCCTGCCTGCGCGCTCGTGCCGTTCACTCGGACTCCCACATCTCTCGTCGCATGCGCGGCCGTCCGCGCACAAGGTTCGACACTAGCTGGAGGGGTGGGCGCGTGTCATCTTCACACGCGCCCAACCGCTCACAGTTTTCGCGCAGAGATCTCGAAGCCCGCGTCGCGCAGCCGTGTGACCAGGACGTCGCCGAGTGCCGTCGCGGGGGTGAGGACGCCGGCCGAATCCGGCAGTGCGTCGCCGCCGAGGACGAGGCTCAGCGCGGATTCGCCGAGCATCACCGCGGTGGCGCTGTATCCGGGATCGCCCTTCGCCTTCACTCGCGACGTGTAGCGCGCGCCCGTGGTGGTGGTCGTGTACACGTCGATGGTGAAGTGGCCCTTGCGCTGCGCCTCTTCGCTGGGGCCGTCGCCCGGTGAGGGCAGAACGCGGTCGAGGACGTACCGGGTGGGCGGGAGGGCCATTCCGACGATCAACCCGCCGAGGCCGGCCGCCACCGCACCCGCGATCACCGGTGTGATCGGGGAGCTTCCGACGTTCATGACCTCGCGGTACTTGAACTCGCGACCGTAGGCCCAGTCGCGGAGCGCGTTGCTGCGCCGCACGACCCGGGTGTTGTAGGGACCCATGAAGAACGGGGCCTTCCACCCCTTCAGGCCGGGTGCGATGTCCTCGCCGTTGACCACGCTCATGTCGGACTGCTTGCCGAGGTCCGGTTCCTTCGAGCGGTCGGGGCTCAGCGAGTACGGCGACGCCGCGAGATGCCGCGACGCCGGATTCTTCTTCGACACGTCCACCTGTGTGCGCAGCGAATCGATCGTGCCGCCGCTGACGCCGCCGCGCACGGACGTGACCACCAGGGTGGTGTCGGTGAGTTCGCCGGCGCCGTCCTCCCGGACCTTCTCGTACAGGACGTGCACCCCGAGGTCGGACGGAATGGAGTCGAACCCGCAGGAGTGGACGATCCGGGCGCCGGTCTCGCGGGCCCGATCGTGGTTGGCGTCGATGCTCTCGCGGGCGAACAGCACCTCTCCGGTGAGGTCGACGTAGTCGGTGCCCGCCTCGGCGCATGCCGCGGCGAGGGCATGTCCGTACTTGGCGTACGGCCCGACCGTCGTCGCGACCACCCGGGTGCGTCCCGCGAGGGCTGCGAGCGACGCGGCGTCGTCGGAGTTCGCGACGATGACGGGCCACTGCGCCGCGCGCGGACCGAGCGAGGACCGCACCGCTTCGAGTTTGGCGGCTGTCCGCCCCGCGAGCGCGATCCGCACGCCGTCCGGAGCGTGCTGTACGAGATAGTCGGCGAGAAGTTTGCCGACGAAGCCGGTGGCCCCGTAGACGACGAGATCCAATTCACGTGCGCTGTCTGTCATGGCACGACCCTACTCGGCGGTAGGGAAGCGGGAGCTCAGACTCCGGTACCGGGGTGGGTGGGGGCGAGGGGTACCCGGGTGCGGAGCCGCAGGACGACGTAGCCGACCCACGAGGTGACGACACCGAGCGCGACGAGAGTTTGGATCGCTCCCGCGGCGGATTCCGGGTAGACGACCCCGGTGAGGTAGTGGGAGATGAACCCGGACGAGGGGAGCGGGTCCTGCCCGGCGCGGACCCGGGCCCAGCTCTCCAGGTGGGTCAGCGGGCAGTCGATGCCGACGAGGAGGCCGGTGAATCCCCAGGCCACCGCGGCGAGGTGGAGGGCGATGGTGCGCGGCCAGTGCCAGGCGAGAAACCCACCGCACACGACGTAGAGGATGAAGATCAGGTGTGCGACGGCAGTGGCGTCGGCGACGACCTCGTAGAAGACGCTCCCCATCGATGCACCCCTGACATCCGAATTTCCCCCATACGCCATCGTAGGCGTCGCCCGGCCGGGTACGCCGGGTAACGGGCTCAGGCGGTGCCGCGCACGTCTTCCTTGACCACCAGGATCGGAATGTCGACCTCGAGAAGGAGGCGTTGCAGCCATCGCTCCAGGAGGAACTTGCCGATCGGGGACATGCGCCGGGTACCCACGACGAGCAGATCCGCGCCGCTGCTGTCGACCAGCGCGCGCAGAGCGCTCACCTGATCACCGTCGTGCTCGTTGGTGCGCAGCTCCCACGACGACTCGCCGACCCCGCCACTCTCGAGCGTGGCCTGGATCTCGGCGCGCAGGGCGGACCGGTCGGACTCGGCGTCCTGGCCGGGGTCGTCGTCGAGGACGTGGAGGACGAGCAGCTGTTCCCGTCGTTGCACAGCCTCACGGGCGGCGTGGACGATGGCCGCCCGGCCTTCCGGGCTGTCTCGGTGGACAACGGCTATCGCCATGAAGCGCCTCCATTTGCAGGTATCGGTACGACCCCTATTATCCCCGTGCCGGAGTGTGCTCCGGCTGTGTCGATGCTCTCGTACGGAGATCCGAGCGGTGCTCGATCACCAGGGTGAGGGCTCGTAGTCCTTCAGGAAGCAGCCGTGCAGATCGACGCCCTGCTCGCCCTGGACGATCGGGTCGTAGACACGGGCGGCACCGTCGACCAGGTCGAGAGGGGCATGGAAGCCCTCGTCGGCCAGGCGCATCTTGGTGTAATGCGGCCGCTCGTCGGTGATCCACCCGGTGTCGACCGCGGTCATGAGGATGCCGTCCTCGAGCATCTCCTTGGCGCTGGTGCGGGTGAGCATGTTCAGCGCGGCCTTCGCCATGTTGGTGTGCGGATGCCCCGGACCCTTGTAGGCGCGGCTGAACTGGCCCTCCATCGCGGAGACGTTCACCACGTACTTGCGGCGGGCGCCTGCCGCCGCCATCGCGGGCCGCAGCCGGGACACGAGGATGAACGGGGCGACCGAGTTGCACAACTGCACCTCGAGCAGCTCGATCGGGTCGACTTCCTCGACCGTCTGGACCCAGCTGTTCGTGTGCGCGAGGTCGGGCAGGAGTCCGCCGGCGTCGATCGCGAGACCCTGGTCGATGCGATCTGGGGATGCCGACTTCGCGACCAGTGCGAGCGAACTCACCGCGTCGGGGGACAGTGCGGCGCCCGCCATCGCGGACACGTCGGACAGTGAACCGGCGAGTGCCGCCGGGTGGGCGTCGCTCGTCTTGCCGAACGTCAGGACGTCGGGCAGGTCGCCCGAGGGAAGGGCCCCGGACTCCGCGTCCGCCAGCGCGCTGTAGGCGCCGGGGGAGCGTCGCACCGTCTGCGCGGCGTTGTTGATCAGGATGTCCAGCGGGCCCTGCGCGGCAACGGAGTCGGCCAGCGCGACGACCTGCGCCGGGTCGCGCAGATCGATACCGACGACGCGCAGCCGGTGGATCCACTCGCTGCTGTCCTCCATCGCCTTGAACCGGCGGATGGCGTCGTTGGGGAAACGTGTCGTGATCGTCGTGTGGGCTCCGTCGCGGAGCAACCGCAGGGCGATGTACATGCCGATCTTGGCGCGACCGCCGGTCAGCAGTGCCCGGCGGCCGGTGAGGTCCGCGCGCGCGTCCCGCTTGGCGCGGCTCCTGGCCGCGCAGTCGGGGCACAGCTGGTGATAGAAGGCGTCGACCCGGGTGTAACGCTGCTTGCAGATGTAGCACGGGCGGGGCCGGATGAGGGTGCCCGCGGATGCGCCGTCGGCGTTCGACGTGAGCGGGATGCCCGCTGTCTCGTCGTCGATCCGATCGGGGGAACCCGTCGCGGTGGCGGCAACGACCTGACGGTCGGCCTCGGAGACGGCGTCGCGGGCCGCGATCCGCCTGCGCTTCTTCAACTTCTTGAAGAGGTGACCGACTGCGCGCTGGACCGTGACGGAGTCGGGATCCGCGTCGTCGAGTTCCGCCACCTGATCGAGAACCTTCAGGCAGATCTCGAGATCCGCCGGATCGATCGTCGTCGTTGTTTCACCCATCGAACTTCGCCCTCTCACGAAGAAGGCCCCGGTTCGATGAACCGGGGCCTTTTCGTCTGTCTCAACTCAGAGTGTCCGAGGGGGGACTTGAACCCCCACGTCCGTTAATAGGACACTAGCACCTCAAGCTAGCGCGTCTGCCATTCCGCCACTCGGACTTGCCTGCCCCCATTTCCTGGGTGCTGCAAAAGATTAACCGATGAACCGCCACGGCCCAAATCGCCCCTCTCACCTGACCGTTTCCGCTGCTGCGGTGGTAGGAACGTGGAGTGCCAACTACACAGGAAACCCCAGGCCAGGGTCGCGCCGAAGCCGAAGTCGTGGATCTCGTCAGTTCACTGATCCGCTTCGACACGTCCAACACCGGAGAGCTCGCCACGACGAAGGGCGAACGCGAGTGTGCGGAGTGGGTGGCGGCCCAGCTGCAGGAAGTGGGCTACGAGCCCGAGTACGTGGAGTCGGGTGCACCGGGCCGCGGCAACGTGTTCGCCCGGCTGAAGGGCTCGAACCCCGACCGCGGCGCCCTCATGCTGCACGGCCACCTCGACGTCGTTCCCGCCGAGCCCGCCGACTGGCGCGTCCACCCGTTCTCCGGAGCCGTCGAGGACGGTTACGTGTGGGGGCGCGGCGCCGTCGACATGAAGGACATGGTCGGGATGATTCTGGCGGTCGCCCGCCAGTTCAAGGCCGAGGGAATCGTTCCTCCTCGCGACCTCGTGTTCGCCTTCGTCGCCGACGAGGAGGCCGGTGGCAAGTACGGCTGCCAGTGGCTCGTCGAGAATCGGCCCGATCTGTTCGAGGGTGTCACGGAAGCGGTCGGTGAGGTCGGCGGTTTCTCCCTCACCGTTCCGCGACCGGACGGCACCGACCGCAGGCTCTATCTCGTCGAGACCGCCGAGAAGGGTCTCGGATGGATGCGGCTGACGGCCAAGGGCCGCGCCGGGCACGGCTCGTTCCTGCACACCGACAACGCCGTCACCATCCTGGCGCAGGCAGTCGCCCGGCTGGGTGCGCACACGTTCCCGCTGGTCATCTCCGATTCGGTGGCCGAATTCCTCGAGGCGGCGGGTGAGGAGACCGGACTCGACTTCGACCCGAAGTCGCCCGACCTCGACGGCACCCTCGCGAAACTCGGCACCATCGCCAACATCGTCGGCGCCACCCTCCGCGACACCGCGAACCCGACCATGCTCTCGGCCGGCTACAAGGCCAACGTCATCCCGCAGACCGCGGAGGCCGTCGTCGACTGCCGGATCCTGCCCGGCAGGCAGGCCGAGTTCGAGGCGACGGTCGACGAGCTCATCGGGCCGGACGTCCAGCGCGAATGGATCACGAAACTCGACTCCTACGAGACGACGTTCGACGGACATCTCGTGGACGCCATGAACGACGCGATCCTCGCGCACGATCCCGGTGCCCGGACCGTGCCCTACATGCTGTCGGGTGGCACCGACGCCAAGGCGTTCGCGAAGCTCGGCATCCGGTGCTTCGGGTTCGCTCCGCTGCAGCTGCCCGCCGACCTGGATTTCAGCGCGCTGTTCCACGGTGTCGACGAACGGGTACCGGTCGACGCACTACTGTTCGGTACACGCGTGCTGGAACATTTTCTGCTCCACAGCTGATCCGAGAACCGATACGCGACAAGAGAGGAACCGCATGTCACACGACCCGTACGAGGCACTTCCCGACCTGCCGAGTTTCGAGTTGACCTCCACCGACGTCACCGACGGGCAGCCGCTGAACAAGGAACAGGTCAGCGGAATCTTCGGCGCCGGCGGCCACGACAACTCACCGCAACTGTCGTGGTCGGGGTTCCCCGCAGAGACCAAGGGCTTCGCGGTGACGGTGTACGACCCCGACGCGCCGACGGCGTCCGGATTCTGGCACTGGGCGGTCGCCAACATCCCGGCCGACACGACCACGCTGGTGAGCGGCGCAGGCGACGACGACGGAACCGGGCTGCCGAGCGGTGCGATCACGCTGAAGAACGACGCCGGATTGCGTCGTTTCCTCGGCGCGGCCCCGCCGGAAGGGCACGGACCGCACCGCTACATCTTCGTGGTCCACGCGCTCGACGTGGAGACTCTCGACGGGGTCACCGCCGACTCGACGCCGGCGTTCCTGGGTTTCAACCTGTTCTCGCATGCGATCGCTCGCGCGAAGATCCAGGGGACGTACGAGCAGTAGCTCGGTAGCTGAAGGAAGACACGGGTGGCCGGCGAATCCTCGGGATTCGCCGGCCACCGGTCTGTGTACGGTCCGTGTCAGCGCACGGCGCCGGCGCCGACCGCATCGGCGACGGAGGAGTAGCCGGCCTCGCGCACCTTCCGGGCCAGCCCCTTGTGGATGCGGCGAGCCCAGAACGGCCCGCCGTAGATGAAGCCGGTGTAACCCTGCACGAGGGACGCCCCGGCCAGGATCCGTTCCCATGCCTGGTCGACCGTCTCGATGCCGCCGACGGAGATCAGCACCAGGCGATCATCCACCCGCGCGTGCAGGCGGCGGAGGACCTCGAGCGATCGTTCGGCGACCGGCGGTCCCGACAACCCGCCCGCGCCGATCGCGGACACCTCGTCGTCCGGGGTGTTCAGCCCGCCCCGGCGGATGGTCGTGTTGGTCGCGACGATGCCGGCCAGGCCGAGTTCGAGCGCGAGATCCGCGACCGCATCGACGTCGTCGTCGGACAGGTCGGGGGCGATCTTCACCAGAACCGGGACGGTCACGCAGTCGAGAACGGCACGCAGGAGAGGCCGGAGAGATTCGACGGCCTGCAGGTCCCGCAGTCCCGGTGTGTTGGGTGAGCTGACGTTGACCACCATGAAATCGGCCAGCGGGCCCAGTAGTTGCGCGCTCGCCGTGTAATCGGCCGGGGCGTCCGCGGCGTCGACGATCTTGGTCTTGCCGATGTTCGCGCCGATCGGGACACCGGCCCGGCGCTGACGAAGATGATTGGCGGCATTGCCTGCGCCGTGGTTGTTGAAACCCATCCGGTTGATCAGGGCACGGTCCGCGGGCAGCCGGAACAGCCGGGGAGCCGGGTTGCCGGGCTGGGCCTGGGCGGTGACGGTGCCCACCTCGGCGAACCCGAAGCCGAGGGGACCCCACGCGTCGACGCCGGTCGCATCCTTGTCGAACCCGGCGGCCAGACCGAGCGGCGCCGGGAAGTCGAGTCCGAAAACGGTGTTCCGCAGTACCGGATCGTCCACGACGAGAACCTTGCCGACGAGCTGACGCAACGGCGAGAACCGCGTGACCAGGCGCATCGCAGCGAAGGCCAGGTGATGAATCCGCTCCGGAGGAACGCGGAACATCACCCGTAGGAGCAGGTGGTACAAGGAGGTCTCCCTAGATTGCGGGGTCGGGGACATGGTGAGCGGTCTTCCTTCGTTTGAGCAGCACACGGCGGCTGCCGTCGGAGTACAGGCGGACCCGGGACAGCTCCCAGCCACCGAACTCCGCCTGGATGGCCAACCTCATCGAAGCACTGATACGGGTGACGTCGGGTGGCAGCCGGAGCGGCACGTACTCGAAGTCCTCGGATTCGATCTCCCACCCGGAGGGGAGTCGACGTGAATGCGATGCCATCTACGAACTCCTCGTCGGGATCTGCTGCAGGCCGTCTCCCGTCGCGGAACCGATCAGGAGGTCACCGTTCACGGTATCCACAGTGACAGAGTTCGGCTGCCGGACGGTGGGATACCGTGCCGTTTCCACGCCCACACCGCTCGACAGGTCGAATCCGACCACTTCGTTGGTCTCGGTCAGCGTGACCCACGCCCGGTCGGCGGTGTCGTCGTAGGCGACGGCGTACGGCGCGAGCCCGGCGGGGAACCGCTGGCGGAGCATCAGTGTGTCGGTGGTGTAGGCGAGCAGTTCGTCGCCGGTTGTGTCGGTGACGAGGATCCGTCCGTAGTGATCGGTCGTGAGCTGCGTCGCACCTTCCCCGGCGCGCAGCGCGACACCGAGCGCGGAAGCGGGGACGTCGACGGCGGTGACGGACGTCTGACCACGGTCGAGAGCGGTGAGTGAGTCGCCGACGACGGCAAGCCCGTCGACCGACGTGAGACCGCCGATCACCTGTGACTCGTTCGTGTCGGTGTTCACGATGTGAATCTCGCCATTGCCCAGGCCCATCGCCAGCCGCCCGTCGGGCAGTTGGGCGACCGACCGGACGTCGCCGTCGGCCGGGACGAACACCAGCTCGCCGGTTCGCAGGTCCAGGCGTCCTACCTGCGTGTTCATGGCGAGTAACGCCACACCGCCGGGGGCGAGGGAGACCTGGGCGACGGTGTCGTCCAACGGAATCACCCGCGGAGGCGCCGTGAAATCCCCCGCCGGGAACAGCAGGACCTGGTTGCCTTCGCCGCTCAGGACGACGGTCGTGCGGGTCTCGCGGTCGAATGTGGTGGACTCGATGGGCAGTCCGACAGGGTGGACGACACCGGCAGGCGTGGTGTTCTGGGCCGGGGACTGTGCGGCACTCGCGGGCGCGATCGTGATCGCCTGATCCTCGTCGGAGTTCGACGAACAGCCCGTGACCAGTAGAAATGCCACTCCGATACACGAGGCGACGACGCGCGCTCCCGGTCTACCCATGTGCTGCTCCTCGGGGTTCTCTCATCGACCTACACTTGTACAACTGCCCACAAGCATCCCTGATCCGCGAAACGCCCACGAATGCGGTCGGTGCCGAGCGGGTGCCGAGGCGATACCGTGAGAAACATCGACCCCGCGCCCGGCGGTCTTCCGATCGCCGGCCCAGGTCATCGAGGAGAAGACCGTGGAAATACCCGAAACACCGACGTTCACCGTCGAAGACATCTCGGTAGGACCGCACGCACACGGCTTCGGCCGGACCGCAGAAGGTAACTCCTACGCATTCCGGGTGCGCAAGAGCACGATGCACGTCGAGGTCTACCGCGCCGACGTCGAAACCGAGGTCCCGGCTCCCGACGACATCGTGGCGTCGGCGCGACGTTCGGTCCGGGAGATCGACCTGACCGATGAGCGCAGCATCGTCGCCGTCGTGCGAGATGCCGTGTCCGATCCCGATTCCCACGTGGCAGGGCCGGAGGACGGAATCACCGTGCGTGCGGTGCTCAGCCGCCTCGGCGCGGTCATCGACGGGCTGTGAACCCCGCGGTCTAGCGCTGATCGCGGCGGGGGAGGACGAGGGTCGCACCGGTCACCGGATGCTCGATGACCTCGACGGGGTGCCCGTACACCCGGGTCAGCAATTCCTCGGACAGGACGTCGCCGGGAGGTCCGTCGGCGGCGACGCGTCCCTGCTCGAGGACCACGATCCGGTCCGCGTACGCGGCGGCGAGCGCGAGGTCGTGGAGGACGACCACCACCGCGGTGCCCTGCTCCGCACGGGAGCGGGCGAGCCGCATCACAGTCTCCTGGTGGCCGAGGTCGAGGGCGGCAGTGGGCTCGTCGAGCAGGATCGTCTCGGTGCGCTGCGCGAGCACCCGCGCCAGTGCCACCCGGGCACGCTCGCCCCCCGAGAGCGCCGTGAACGGCCGGTCGGCGAACGCCACGACGTCGCAGATCCGCATGGCCTCGGCGACGGCGGTGGCGTCGTCGTCGGAGCGGGGCGTGCGCGCCCACGGTGAGCGGCCCATCGTGATCACCTGACGTGCGGTGAACGAGAATCCGACCGTGTTCTGCTGGGGGAGGACCGCCCGGCGCTGAGCCATCTCGAGCGCCGTCCAGTCGCCGAGGTTCCGGTCGTCGAGGTGCACGGTTCCCGAATGCACGTCCTGATCGCCCGACAGCGCCGCGAGGAGCGTCGACTTGCCCGCCCCGTTGGGGCCGACGAGAACGAGGACCTCCCCGATCCGCACGTCCACGGACACCTCCGCGAGCACGGGCCTGCCCCCGCGGGTGACGGCGATGCCGTCCGCCCGCAGCGTCACGGCCCCCGAGGAGCGCGGCGGCGGCACCGGGTCGGTCCGCCGGAACAGGCTCTGCTCGATCGCCTCGCCGATGCGGGTGCGGAGCGGGTGGAATGCCGGACTCATGCCCACCCGCCCTGGCTGGCCCGGGTGCGGCGCAGCAACCAGAAGAAGAACGGCCCGCCAACGAGGGCCGTGAGCATGCCGAGCGGGAGGTCCGCGTTCGCCACGAGCGACCGGGCGCCCAGGTCGGCGAGGAGCAGCACGAGCGAGCCGCACAGCGCGCTCGCCGGAATCAGGGCCCGGTGGCCCGGCCCGACGGCGATTCGCATCAGGTGCGGGACCACCAGTCCGACGAACAGGATGATGCCGGTGAAGGCGACGCTGGAGGAGACGAGCAGGGCGACGATCAGCACGGCGATCTGACGCAGCCGCTCGACGTCGAGGCCGAGGTGCCGGGCCGCGCTCTCGCCGAGGGACAGCAGGTCGAGTTTCCCGGCGATCATCATCGTGGCGGCGATCCCGACGACCGTCATCGGCGCCACCACTGCGACCGCGTTCCAGGTGGCCCCATTGAGGCTGCCCAGTTGCCAGAAGACGATCTGATCGCGCGCCGCGGGGGACGCGACGAACGTGAAGAAGGCGATGAGGCCGCCGGCGAACGCGTTGACCGCCACACCGGTGAGGACGAGGGTGACCACCTCGGTGCGGCCCTCGTGCCGGGCGAGGACGTAGACGGCGACGGTGGTGATCAGTCCGGCGACGAAGGCGGCCGCGGCCACCGTCCACCCGGCCGCGAACGCGCCGCCGACCACGATGGCGGCGCTGGCGCCGACCGCGGCGCCGGCCGACACCCCGATGACACCCGGTTCGGCGAGCGGGTTGGCGAACACACCCTGCAGCAGCGCACCCGCGCATCCGAGCGCCGCCCCGACCAGGATGGCGAGGACCACCCGCGGGAACCGGACCTCCCACAGCGTCACCTCACCGCTGGGGTGCGCGGGCATCGGTCCGAGATCCAGTCCGACGCGGTGGAGGATGCTGCCGAGAACCTCTCCTGGTCCGGTCGGCACCTGTCCGATGCAGGCCGAGAACACGGCGGCGACAACGAGGGCGATCAGCAGGCCGCCGAGGACGGCACCGGTTCGAGTGCGTGAGGAAGGCTTACCCGGAGCGCGGAGGTCTTCGACGGTCATGGATTGGCGGTCGGGTAGACGGCGTCGGCCAACGCGCCGAGAACACGGCCCGTGTTGGGGCCGAAGCTGAGCAGCACCCCGTCCTGCATGTCGACGACGCGCTGATTCTTTCCCGCCGGAGTCTGCGCCACCCCGGGAATCTTCTCGAGTCCCTCGATGCCGCCGATCGATTCGAGCCCGCCCGTCATCATCAGGAGGACGTCGGGGGCGGCGGCGATCAGGGCCTCGCTGGTGATCGGCGCGAACTGCTGCGTGATGCCCGAGGCGGTGCCGGCGTCGACGGCGCCGAGCGCGTCGATCAGCGAGTCGGCACCCGAGCCCGGGCCGCCGATCATGGTGATCGCGGTGCCGCGCAGATAAAGGAACGCGATCTTCAGCGGCTCGTCGCCCTGCGGGGCGCGACTCCGGGCGGCCGCGATCTCACTCTCGGTGCGGGCCGCGAGTTCGCGGCCCTGCTCGGGCACACCGAGCGCATCCGCCACCGCCGTGATCTGGCCGGGCACACCCTCGAGCGTCCGCGTCGGATCGAAATAGACGACCGGAACTCCGGCCGCCCGCAGCTGATCCTGCACGGCCTGCGGTCCGATGCTGGTGTCGGTGAGGAACACCGTCGGCGCCAGGTCGAGGATGGCCTCGGCGTTGAGGGACTGCCCGCCGGGGGTCACCACCGGCACGTCCTGTGCGGCGGGGAACTCGGATGCGATGTCCCGGCCCACCACGTTGTCACCGAGTCCGAGCGCGAAGACCGTCTCGGTGAGCGTTCCGTAGCGGTCCGCGGTCACGATCCGGCTCGCGTCCGTGATCGTCACGTCCACCCCGTCGAAACTGCGGACCGTGACGGGCAGCACCGGCGTGGCGGGGGACGCGAGAGGTTCGGGATCGAGGTCGTCGAGGACCGCCGTGCGCGCACCGCCGGTGCCGCCGGCACTGTCACCGGCGCCGGACGTGCACGCCGACACCGCCACCGCGGACACGAGAAGCAGGACGAGAACGGCGAACAGCGACCTGTCCGTGCGGGCGCGGGACACCGATCTCATCGTGCGCGGTACCGGTCGATGTCCGCTTCGAGGGCGGCGAACAGGTCGCCGTTGAGACGGTAGGCGAGGTTGACCTCGTCGATCACCCGTTCCTGATCTTCCGGGGTCAGGGGCGCGGCGTCGAGTTTCGCGCGGTAGGTGTCCTTGAACACCTTCGGTTTCGGGATCTCGTCGAAGATGTAGAACTGCAGGCCGTCGGTGGTGTACCCGTAGGCGCGTTCGAGCATGCGCCGGATGATCTGCCCACCGGACAGGTCTCCCATGTACCGGATGTAGTGGTGCGCAACGAAACCGGCGGGCCACCCGTACGCCACCTCGCGGAGCCGCTCCACGTAGCGGGTGGTGGCGGGCAGCGCGGACACGGTCTCGCGCCACGACGGCCCGCGCAGGAACTCGAGATCCGCTTCCAACGACGGGACCCGCAGCAGTTCGTCGTGGAGAAACGGCGACGCGACGGGGTTGCCGGTGTGGGTGCGCCCGGCGTCCTCGAGTTCACGGTAGACGAGGTACGTCTGTGCGAGCAGTTCGGCGTAGCCGTCCGAGGTGAGTTCACCGGCGAGGAGGGCCCCGACGAACCGGGACTGCTCGGTCTCCCGGTGAGCGGCGTCCGTCCCGGCCTTGATGCGCTCGGCGAAGCCGACGGTTCGGCGGTCGGCCGCGTCGGCCTCGTTCAGCGTGGTCATGGACTCTCCTGCAGATCTACGGGCATCGGCCGGTGGGCACCAGGTTAGTCTGCCCTGCACGTGAACTGCAGGTGCACGTCGGCCGGCTCCTGCACACGCTAGGCGCTGACGTCGTCGAGCGCCGCCGCGATCGCGGCGGGCAACTCCAGTTCCTCGGCGACGAGCACACCGGTCAGCTGTGCGATGTCCCTGGCCCCGACGACCGCGCTCGCGACACCCGGACGGTCGCGCGCCCACGCGAGCGCGACGGCCAGCGGGGAGGTGCCGAGCCCGTCGGCCGCGGTCACGACCGCGTCGACCACCCGGACGGAGGAGTCGGTGAGGTAACTCTGGACGTCCTGCGCGTGCGCGTCGTCGGCACCGCGTGAATCGACGGGGATGCCGTTGCGGTATTTGCCGGTCAGGACCCCGCGGGCGAGCGGAACGGCCGCGAACACCCCGATGCCGTGATGCGCCGCGGCCGGAACGAGTTCTTCCTCGACGCCCCGGGCGAGCAGCGAGTACTCCACCTGGGTGGCGACGAGCGTGGTTCCGCGGGACGCGCCTGCCGCAGTGGCCAGTTGCCACCCGAGGTAACCCCGCGCCCCGACGTACCGGACCCGGCCGCTCGCCACCGCGAAATCGAGAGTGGCGGCGACCTCGTCGACCGGCGTGAACGGATCCCACGTGGCGACCTGCCACATGTCCAGGTAGTCGGTGCCGAGCTCGCGCAGGGTGGCGTCGAGCTGGGCGACGAGACCCCGTCGCGAGCAGTCGATCCGCGAGGGACCCGACGGGTTGATCCCGGAACTCGAGCTCAGGACGAGTTCCGTGCGCGGCACCACGTCGTCGAGCAGTTCCGCCAGGATCCGCTGCGCCACACCGTCGCCGTACGCGGGCGAGGTGTCGACGAGCGTTCCGCCCGCATCGACGAATGCCGCGATCTGCGCGGCCGCCTCGTCGCCGTCCGTGTCCCGACCCCACGTGAGCGTGCCCAGGCCGAGCCGTGACACTCGTAACCCGCTTGCTCCGACCGATCTCTGTTCCATAACCGCCTGCGTCTCGTACCGTAGCTGCAATTCCGGTGTCGCCCCGAAGATGCTGGTGCCCCCCGGAACCGGCCACCACAGGTGCAGAGTAGTGGGGTATCGCGTGGCAGGGGTCCTGCCACGCCGGATTCTGCCGGAGGTCGCCCTCCCCGGTACCGTGGCGCCGGTGAATTACGAACGCGACATGGGAAATTGGCGTCAGAGCGGCACATTCGAACTTGGGACCGGTGAGTGATGGGCGAGGCGATGTCCTGGCTCCAGGCGATTGTCCTCGGTGCGGTCCAGGGATTGACCGAGTTCCTGCCGATCTCCTCGTCCGGCCATCTGCGGATCGTGTCGGAGATCTTCTTCGGTGACGACGCCGGCGCGTCTTTCACCGCAGTCACCCAGCTCGGCACGGAAGCCGCGGTGCTCATCTACTTCGCCCGCGACATCGGACGGATCATCGCCGGATGGTTCCGGGGACTGTTCCATCCCGAGCATCGCAGTGATCTCGATTACCGGATGGGCTGGTATGTGATCATCGGCACGATCCCGGTGGGTGTGCTCGGCTTCCTTTTCAAGGACCAGATCCGCACCGGTGCCCGCAACCTGTGGCTGATCGCCACCATGCTGATCGTGTTCGCGTTGGTCATCGCGGCGGCCGAGTACTACGGGCGGAAGGTGCGTCCCGTCGAGGACCTGCGTGCCAAGGACGGCATCATCATGGGTTCGGCCCAGGCGCTCGCCCTGATCCCGGGCGTCTCGCGCTCGGGCGGCACGATCAGCGCCGGCCTCTTCCTCGGACTCACCCGTGAAGCCGCGGCGCGCTACTCCTTCCTCCTCGCGATCCCCGCGGTCGTCGCGTCCGGGCTGTTCAGCCTGCCGGACGCGTTCGAACCGGCCGGTGAAGGCCTCAACGCGAGCGGCCCGCAGCTCCTCGTCGCGACCGCGATCGCGTTCGCCATCGGCTACGCGTCGATCGCGTGGCTGCTCCGTTTCGTCGTCGACCACTCGATGTACTGGTTCGTCGGCTACCGCATCATCCTCGGCGTGATCGTCCTGTCGCTTCTCGCGACCGGCGTCGTGTCGGCCACCTGAGATCGGGCGGCCGGGGAGTGCACGACACTAGGCTGGTCCAATGACAGTTGTGCTGCTGCGCCACGGGCGGTCGACCTCGAACACTGCACACACGCTTGCCGGCCGGTCACCGGGAGTCGAACTCGACGACCGCGGCCGCGAGCAGGCTCAGGCCGTCGTGTCCCGGCTCGCCGACGTGGCGATCGAGGAGATCGTGCATTCGCCCCTCGTGCGGTGCGAGCAGACCGTGGAACCGCTCGCCCGGGCCCGGGGCCTGACCCCCGTGGTGGAACATCGGCTGGTCGAGGTCGACTACGGCGAGTGGACGGGTCGCGAGCTGAAGGTCCTGCTCGAGGAACCGCTGTGGAAGATCGTGCAGCAGCACGCGTCCGCCGCGGTGTTCCCGGGAGGAGAAGGTCTGGCGCAGGTCCAGGCCCGGGCCGTCGCCGCGGTCCGCGAGCACGACGCGCGGCTCGCGGAACTGCACGGCCGCGACGTCGTGTGGGTGGCGTGCTCGCACGGCGACGTCATCAAGTCGGTCCTCGCGGACGCCCTCGGCGCGCACCTCGACGGATTCCAGCGGATTGTCGCCGAGCCGGCCTCGATCAGCGTCGTCCGGTACACCTCCACCCGTCCGTACGTGCTGAAGATGAACGACACCGGGGCCGATCTGTCCGGAGTGAACACGCCACCGGTGTCCGGAGACGGCGCCCGCGCCGAAGTATCCGGATCGGTGCCCGGCGGGGAGGTCCGGCTGTGAGTATTAGGCGGACCCCACCGGTGAGTATTAGGCGGACCCCACCGGTGAGTATTAGGCGGACCCCACCGGTGAGTATTAGGCGGACCCCACCGGTGAGTATTAGGCGGACCCCGCCGGTCACGATTGACGGATAATGAACGCAACATGCTGCGAGGAACAGTCCGAGACGGAACAACGAGTGGGCAGCGCCGCAGTAGGGCCCGGCTCCAGCCGAAGGAGGTGCAATGTCACGCGCAATTCACGTATTCCGCACTCCTGACCGATTCATTGCCGGGACGGTGGGTGAACCCGGCGACAGGTCGTTCTATCTCCAGGCAGTACACGAGGCGCGAGTGATCAGCGTCCTGCTGGAGAAACAGCAGGTCCAGGTACTGGCCGACCGGATGGGACTCCTCCTCGAGGAAGTGCACCGCCGGTTCGGGACGGAGGTTCCCCCGCAGGGGGCCGAACTCGACGACGCGAGCCCCCTCGTCACCCCGATCGACGCCGAGTTCCGGGTCGGCACGATGGGCCTGGGCTGGGATGCGGACGCCGGAGCCGTCGTGGTGGAACTGCTCGCCGTCAGCGAAACGGAGTTCGACGAGTCCGTCGTTCTCGACGACTCCGAGGACGGACCGGACGCCGTGCGCGTGTTCCTCACCCCGTTGCAGGCGCGGGACTTCTCGTTGCGGTCCGAGCGGGTCATCGCCGCCGGGCGCGCGCCGTGCCCGCTGTGCGGTGAGCCGCTGGCCCCGGAGGGGCACATCTGCATCCGGACCAACGGATACCGCCGTGGCCAGAGCTTCGGTCTCACCCCGGAGATGGACGAGGAGGACTGACAGTTGCCTGCCGAGGAGTCCGATCCTCTGGAGTCCGGCGAGCTGACCCTCATCGGCCAGATCACCCACGCCAGTAACGCCACCCTGGTGTGCGACGCGGTCGAGGGCGAGACCACGGTCCGCTGCGTGTACAAGCCGGTCCGCGGGGAGCGTCCGTTGTGGGACTTCCCGGACGGCACGCTCGCCGGACGTGAATACGCGTCGTACCTCGTGTCCGAGCAGCTCGGATGGGGTGTGATTCCCCGCACTCTCCTGCGGGACGGTCCGTTCGGCCCGGGGATGGTGCAGCGGTGGGTCGACACCCCCGACCGGCACGCCGACGACCCCGGCGGTCTCGACCTCGTCGACATCTGCGCCCCCGACGCCGTCCCCGAGGGCTGGTTCGAGATCCTGCGCGCCACCGACATGGACGGCGAACCGGTCGCGCTCATCCACGCCGACGACCCGCGGCTGCAGCGGATGGCGGTCCTCGACGTGCTGATCAACAACGCCGACCGCAAGGGCGGCCACGCACTCGAGGGGCTCGACGGTTCCGTCTACGGCGTCGACCACGGCATCTGCCTGCACACGCAGAACAAACTGCGGACCGTGTTGTGGGGGTGGGCCGGGACGGAGGTGCCGGGCGCCCTCGTCGTCGACATCGCCGAATTGATCTCCGCGCTCGAGGGCGACTTCGGTGCGCGCCTGGGTGAGCACATCACGTCCAACGAGGTCGCCGCCCTGTACGAACGTGCCGTGGACCTCCTCGCGGCGCCGGTGATGCCCCGGCCGAACGGTCACCGGCCCATCCCGTGGCCCGCGTTCTGACGAACCCGATCAGCGGCCTGCGGGCGGCGGCTCCCTTAGAGGCGGAAACGCGGGTCCACTAGGCTCGCTGTCATGCAGTCTTGGTCCGAAACCGCTGTCCCGTCCGTTCCAGGCCAGGGGCCTCCGCTGCGGTTGTTCGACACCGCTGACCGGCAGGTTCGTCCCGTCACTCCCGGGCGCACGGCCACGATGTACGTGTGCGGTATCACCCCCTACGACGCCACCCACCTCGGTCACGCGGCCACATACCTGACGTTCGATCTGGTGAACCGGATCTGGCGTGACGCCGGGCACGACGTGCACTACGTCCAGAACGTCACCGACGTCGACGACCCGCTGTTCGAGCGCGCCAACCGCGACGGCGAGGACTGGGTCGTCCTCGGCATGCGCGAGACGGCGCTGTTCCGCGAAGACATGGAAGCCCTCCGGGTGCTGCCCCCGCGCGACTACATCGGCGCGGTGGAGTCGATCGGCGAAGTGATCGAGATGGTCGAGAAGCTCGTCGCGTCCGGCGCCGCCTACGTCGTCGACGACCCGGAGTTCCCCGACGTGTACTTCCGCGCCAAAGCGACGGAGCAGTTCGGGTACGAGTCCGGATACGACCGCGAGACGATGGACAAGTTCTTCGCCGAGCGCGGCGGCGACCCCGACCGCCCCGGCAAGGAAGATCCCCTCGACGCGCTGGTGTGGCGTGCGGTGCGCCCGGGCGAGCCGTCCTGGCCGTCGCCGTTCGGTCCCGGGCGTCCCGGCTGGCACATCGAGTGTTCGGCCATCGCCCTCAACCGCATCGGCTCGGGTTTCGACGTGCAGGGCGGCGGCAGCGACCTGATCTTCCCGCACCACGAGTACTCCGCGGCGCACGCCGAGTCGGCCACGGGCGACCGTCGCTTCGCCCGCCACTACGTGCACACCGGCATGATCGGTCTCGACGGCGAGAAGATGTCGAAGAGCCGCGGCAACCTCGTGTTCGTGTCGAAGCTGCGCGGCGAGGGGGTCGACCCGGCCGCCATCCGCCTCGGACTGCTGTCCGGGCACTACCGGCAGGACCGTCCGTGGACCGAGCAGGTTCTCGCCGACGCCCACACCCGGCTGAAGCTCTGGAAGGACGCCGCGGCACTCGAGTCCGCGCAGTCGGCTACCGACACGATCGCCCGGCTGCGCCAGCATCTCGCGGACGATCTCGACACCCCGAAGGCGCTCGACGCCCTCGACGGCTGGGCCCGTCGCGCCCTCGACAACGGTGGCTCGGACACGAACGCGCCGGGCGAATTCGCTGCCGCCGTGGACGCTCTCCTCGGTGTGCGCCTCCGGCGCCCGTGAGTACTTCTCAACCGCCCGCGGTTAAGAAGTACTCACGGGTCAGGCGAACTCGAAGGCACCCTCCGCGGGCGTCGGAACGCGCCGGCGGAGGGGCGAACCGAGCGCCTGCGCCAGGTCGGTGCCGTCGTGTTCGGCGAGCAGTTCGCCATCCGACCACACGAGCAGCGTGGCGCTGACACTCTGCTCGGCCGTCGAGTGCGCCAGATCGTAGTGCGCACACCCCGGCACCCCGCCGTAGGTGATCCACAGGTCGAACCCGGTCATGAACAGGTCGAGGTCGAATTGCACGCTGAGGCCGAGCAGTTCGGCCCGGCCGTTGTCGTCGACGCCGGCGAACGCCTCGTCCAGCGCCAGCAGTCGCGGTGCATGGGGGTCGGCCGAATCGAGCATGACGTGTGCCGCGGCGAACAACGGCAGGTGCAGCGAGACGGACTGCTCGCCGCCGGAGAGTGCGCTGTGCCGGGCGACCGTCAGCCGGTCCTCGTTGCCGTTGCCGCTGATCAGGGTGAACGAGAACACCCGCCACCGCCGGTAGTCGAGGGCTGATGCCAGGATCTCCGGGTACGAACGCTCCGGGTGGGCGGCGCGGGCGGTTCTGATCTGGTGGGCGAAGTGGGCGCGCATCGTGGCGAGCTCGTCCGGCCCCAGCGCCGAGGTGTCGCGCTCGAGCAGTTTGGAGATCGCCTTCGCGCTGTCGTCGAGGTTGTCGGCGAGCACCCAGTGGACGCCGATGGTGTTGCCGGACGACATCCGCCGCTCCCGCATCTCGGTGCCCATCCGGGCGATGAGTTCGCGGGCGTCGACGGTCCGTTCGTGGATCTGCTGTGCGAGACCCGTGAGCAGCGCGTCCTCCAGGATGCGACGCTCGGATTCGGTGAGCAGCAATTCCTGATCGGAACGAGCGGACGCGATGCGGGCGGCGAACTCGCCGATCGACGAGTATCCCTCGTCGTCCTGCACCTGCACCACGGTCACGCCGTCCGGGGCGTCCCACTGCAATCGGTAGTCCTGGCCGGCGGCCGCCAACTGTGCGTCGAAGTCCTGCAGCGCGGTGGTGAGCGCGGTGCGTGTCGACTTGCGCGCCGAGTCGCTGACCCGCACCGATTCGGTGGCGCCGTCCAGCGCGTGGAACAGCGCATCCACTTCGGGCGGCAGGATCGGAGTGTCCTCGTCGGCGTTCTGGATGCGGTACACCAGCTGTTCGGCACTCATCCACGCCGCCGAGCTCGCCGGCCAGGTGTGGCCGCCGTCGACGCCGAGGAGTTCGAGCAGGTCGCGCCGGGCATACGGGGCGAGGCGGGCGGCGTCGGCGTGCGTTTCCGTGAGCGCCAGCCGGAGCGTCTGGACAGCCGTGTTGTACGCGCCCTCGGCTTTACCGATCGCCTCACCCGCGTCCTTGTCCGCCTTGCGGGCGTCGCGCTGCTCCTTCTTGCACGCCTCGATCCGCGCGTGTGCCTCCTCGAGCTGCCGGTCGAGCTGCTCGGCCCCCGCTCCCAGCGTGTCGCGAAGCGTCTCGAGACGTTGGAGCTGTTGCGCGAGAACCTCTTCGGCGATAGCAGCCTCTTCCGCGAACTCCTCTGCGTTGCCGCGCGCCTCGTGCAGTCGGTCCTCGGACTCGCGAGTATGCTCCACCTCCTTGGCGTGTTCGCGCCTGCACCGCTGCACCATCTCGCCCTGCTTCTCGAAATGCCGGACGGCCGCGGCGAGCGAGTCGATCTCGCGGGCGACGTGGGGAGTCCGATGTGTGGACGCGGTGGCCCGGAGCTGCTTGTCCTTCGCGGACAGGTCGGCGATGGCCTGGTCGAGTTCGTGACCGACCGCTGTCGCCGTGTCCGAGCGGCTGCGAAGCGCGCCTGCGGATTCGGTGACCTTCTTCAGCGCCGTGAGGATCGACCCGGTGCGGGGCAGTGCCTGCGCGGCGGCGGTCGCCCGCGTCAGCAGCGCAGCGGCCGCATCCGCCGACGCCCGGGTTTCGTCGAGGGTCGCCCGGGTGTTGTCGAGGGTGCTGTCGAGTTCGGTGATACGGCCGGCGCGCCTGCGGGCCCGTGCGGTGGTGCCGATGTACTCCGCGTCCGATTTCGTGTGGCGTCCCCGCTGGATTCCCTGCCGGTACGCACCGTCTTCGGCGACACCTACAGGTCCTTCACACAGGTCGAGGGATTCGAGGGCGATGGACTCGAGGAGCCCGCGCACGCGATCGTCGGGAACACCCGTGTCCTGCTCAACCTCGAGAACGTCCGCGAGGGTCTTGCCGGTGGGCCGATCCGCGGCCGGAAGGGCCACGAGGAACTGTTCGGATTCGACGTCGGGAAGCGCGTCGTCGACGGTCACCCAGCCGTCGAGGAGATTCGCGGCCTCCAGCGCGGCCTCGATTCCCGCCGCCGCTGCGGCGTCGACACCGACGGTGAAGCGGACAAGGCGCCACAGCGGTGCGCCGGTCAGCCGGGAACGGGCGTCCTGCCGGGCGGCCGAGAGCGGTGGGGCGTCGTCGTGCTCGGATTCGATGGCCGCGCGGGCCGATTCGTGTTCGGCGATCGCTTCCTCGGCGGCGGCGACGTCGCGGTCGTACTGCTGACGACGCAGCCGGAGCGAGTCGACGGCGTCCGTGGTCTGTTCCGTCAGCGTCTCCGACAGGGTGGCGGCGTCGTCGTCGCCGATCCGGCCGAGGGCGGCGTCCAGGGCATCGAACAGTGAAGCGGGCGCGTCGATCTCGGCGTAGAGGGACGACTGTTCCGTCCACCAGGACCGGAGTTCGGTTGCGCACCGGCTGCGGGCCGACTCGACCGCGGTCTCGGCCTCGAGTACGGCCACCTTCGCGGTGTCGAGATGCTCCTGGCCACGGCGTGCCGCCTCGTCGGCGCGGGTCCGCTCGGTGGCGGCCCTCTCGACGGTGGCGAGCGCGGCCCGGACCGCGCGGATGTCGCCGTCCCGTTCCTCGGCGTGCCCGCGCAGCGCAGCGGTCAGCTGGTCGGTGCGCGCGTTCTCGGGGAGTGCGGTCCAGGTGATTCCCGCGTCCTCGGCGGCGAGGTGAAGCTCGTCCTCGGCATGGGTGAGCGCCTCGGCGGCGCGGGCAACGGCGTCACCGGCCTTGTCGTGCTCCTCGGCTCGCTGTTCGAGGGTCGCCTTCGCCTTGCGTGCCTTCTCGGCCTGCAGTTCGGTCGATTTCTCGAGTGTCGCGACAGCCTGCGCGAGGTCGTCGAGCTGCGTCCGTCCCTCGTACGCCGTCGATCGCTTCAGTGCGTCGAGGGTGGCATTGGCCTGGTCGAGTGCGCGTTCGGCGTCGGTGAAGCGTTCCTCGGCGGCCGCTCGGCTCTCCTGGCTGCGGGCCCGGTCGGCCGCCGCGTCGTGGAGGGCGGCGATGCCGGACTGGACGGCCTCGAGACGGGTCGCGAGGTGATCGACGTCCGTACGCGCCTGCTGGCGAAGGTATTTCGCGTACACGCCGACGAAGCTCTGCGCTGCCTGGTCGGCCGCGGCCAGCCCCTCGAGCGCGCGGCCGACCTCCTCCATGTCGCTGAACGAGCGGGCGGCCTCGAGGACCAGTTGCTCGTCGAGCGGTCGCAGACCGTCGGTGAGTGCCTGCGACAGTCCCTTGGGGTCGAGGTTCTTCGCGAGCTGGGGCCGCCGGAGCGTGAGGATGAGGTTGATCAGCTGGTCGTAGCGTTGGACGCCGAGCCCGAACATCCGGGCGTCGATGGCGGCGCGGTAGTCGAGCGGCCGGTCGGTGATGGAGTCGGTGCCGATCTGTTCGCCCAGTTGCTTCTTCGTGAGCGGACGGTCGTCGCTGCCGAGTAGGGAGAAGTCGACGCCGACGCGACCGTCGGCCACGAAGTACCAGCGTGTGACCTTGTCGTTGGTGCGGGTGGCGCGCATGCCGATGCCCACGGTGACGGCCTCGGGGTCGTCCTTCGCGCCGCGGCAGAATTCCATCCAGACGTACGAGTACGCGCTCTCCTGCCCGCGGTACAGGAGGTTCGACTTCATGGTGCGTTCCTCGCCGGCGAACGGATTGAGCCGCCGGGGTTCGATCCTGCCGTCGAAGACGAACGGGAACAGCACTTCGAGGGCCTTCGTCTTGCCGGATCCGTTGGGACCGCGGAGAACGAGGCGACCGTCGGCGAAGGAGAACTCCTGATCGCGGTAGTCCCAGAGGTTGATGATCCCGGCGCGGGTGGGCCGGAAACGCGCACTCGTCATGCTGTGACTTCCTCGCTGTCGTTCGCTGAGCTCTGGAACAGGTCGATCTCGGGTGTGCGGTCGCGGATCGTGACCACCACACCCCGGTAGCGGGCGAGTGCCGGGAGTGCGAGCACACCACCCGGGACCGCCGCGGTGAGGCGTAGCCGCTCGAGCAGCGCCAGCGCCGCGCGTCCCAGACCGTCGGGGTCCGCCTGCCACCCGGCGGCGAACGTGCGCCCGAACCGTTCGGTCAGTGTGCGGACGGTGCCGGCGATCCATTCGTCCTCGACGACCGGGAACAGCCGGTCCGCGGGGGCGGGGTCGGCGGGTTCGAATCCGTCGTGGCCGGCGAGGCTGTCGAAGATCCCGGACTGCGGAATGGCGCTGTCGACCTGTTCGATCAGGTCGTCGAACCGGCCCCGCGGCAGCGGCATCCGGGCGGTCTCCGGGGCATCGGGGTCCAGTACGCGATCGGCGATCTCCCCGGCGAGCAGGAGTGCGACCTGCGCGACCGTTCCCGTCCCGGGGAACCGGACGTCGGAGAGACGCCCGGAGGAGTCGATCATCGCGACGCCCTCCTCACGCCGTTCCGCGACCAGTCCGGTGAGCAACTCGACATCGGCTGCGGTGCGGGGGAGCGCGAGTTGCACCAGTTCGTCATCGTCCAGGTCGGCGGCGTAGACCACGGGCCGTTCGACGAGGGCACGCCGCACCCGCCGCGCCGTCTCCTTCACGTCCACCGGCCTGGCCGTCCCGAACTCCGAGGTGTCGTCCTCGGTCACCGAGTCCGCACCGGCAAGCAGTCCTCGGATGGACCGGAGGTGCTGCAGTGCGCGCGGCGGCCGGAACAGGGCGATGACGACGGACCTGTCGATGTCGTACAGCGCCTCTCCCGCATCGGGATTGGCGGCCCAGCCTCCCGCGTCACCGTCGGCGAGGGCGATCGCGCCGCGGGCGGCGAGCCAGCCGACGGCGTCGACGAACGCGTCCCGGTCGGACGCGCGTTCCGTGGACAGATCCACACCGTCGACCTGTGCGGCGTCGGCGGCCACGTGATCGGCGAGTTCGGACAGGGTGATCTGGTTTCCGGCGCGGCCGAGCGCGGCCAGCGCCAACGCGAGGTAGGCGTAGCGGTACCGGTCGAACGTGCGGTCGGTGGACGTCTTGGCCGGCGTCCCGGCGTCGAGTCGGTCGCTCACCGTGAACAGCCGGGCGGTCGTCTCGGTGACTTCGAGTCGGTACCCGAAGAGCGTCATCAGATCTTCGCGTAGTTCGGTCGCCCACCGGCGGAGCAGGGGAAGAGCGATGCGATCCGGATAGGTCTGTGTCACCAGGTGATTCGACAGGATGACACGGGCGGCGCGCTGATACGAATCGAGGGCGAGCGGCGAGATCTCCCGCGCCTTCACCGAACGCTCACCTGAAGTCCGTCGAGGTGCAGACGTCCTCGGGCGGTGCGCACCACCGTCGATTCGCTGTGTGGGCTGAGGGTCAGCTTCACGCCGTTCTCCGATCCTGTGCTGCTTTTCACGCGGCCGCTGACCGGTACCCGTGCCGTCAGCGCGGCGTTGAGCAGACTCAGCAGCACGCCGGTTTCGGCCTCGTCGAGTTCCCGCTCGTAGACTCCGCCCCGGGCCAGCGACTGGGCGGCGGCGGCGCGAAGTCGTTGCGCGGTCAGCTGTTCCTCCCGCAGGCGGCGCACGCTGCCCTCGTTGCGCTGCACCCGCGCGGGCAGACCGGGCGACGGGGGACGTCCGGTCTCGGCCAGCGTGCGGGAGATCTCCACGGGCTGGGCCTCCCACCACGACCGTGTGTCGGGAATGATGTCGGCGTCCGGATGCACCATCGACAGATGGCGCGGACGCCCGAGGTCGAACACGGCTCGGAACAGCGCATGCGCGGCGTCCTCGGTCGGAGTGGCGGCGAACCAGCCTGCGAGGTGACGCAATTGGCTCTCCCTGCTGACACCACCCCTGCGGGTTTCGGTGACGCGGCGCAGCAGCGACAGGACGGCGGCGATGGCGCTCATCGTGCCCTCGCGCAGGCGTTCCGACTCGCTGAGACCGGCCTCGCTCCCGACGAACCAATGCGTCAGGCCCGCCCACCGCGCGCGCCAATCGGCTTCGCGCTCGTCGATGCCGAGGAACACCCGCTCGTCGCTGGCGGCGGCTCGGGCCACCATCGTCTCGACGCCGGTGTCTTCCACGAGCGCGATCGCCGCCGCGAGTTTCGGTGCATAGCGCGAGAGGTCGGAGCTGAACTCGCGCATGTGCGCGAGGAGAGCGTCCTTGTGGGACATGAACGTCTCCGGCGTGATCTCCGTGGTGCGGACGAGGTCGCCCAGGGTCAGGTAGAACTGGGCGGCGCGCCCGGCCATGTCCGACAATGTCGCATCGAGGCGGTTGAGTTTCCGGTACACCAGGTCGTTGTCGGCCGCGCGATTGGCGGCGGCCAGGTCGTTCATGTCGGCGAGGAGGTCGGGCAGCGCCAGCCGGGACAGCGACGCGTCGTCGAGCCGGGCTGCCAGAGCGTCCTCGACGGCTCGGAACACCTGGTAGCCGGCCTGGCTGAACTGATAGACGAAGTGCCGGTTCCGGTATTCGGCCAGCGTCGCGGCGCGTGTTCCATCGTAGCTGCGTTCGAGCACTTCCCAGACGTGAAGTTGTTCGAGCAGGGGAGTGACGTCTCCGGCCCCGAGTTGTCCGGCCGGATCGTCGCCGGCGAGGCCGTCCAGAATCCGGGCGACGTCGGCGGCGTGGAGCAGGACGACGTAGTTGGCGCGGGCGTGGTCGAAGGCCCGCAGCACCCACAGGTACTCCGCGCGTTTCTCCGCCGTGGTGAAGGCGAACAGTTTCAACCGGTCGTCCCGGAGTGGGGGAGCAACCGCCGGGCGCGCTGCACGCGGCCCCGAGGGGGACCGACCTGGACCGCTGCCTGATTCACTCACCGTGACAGGTTATGCGGTCGCGCAGCCGTCGAGCGAACGCCGTGCCGACCTGCGTCATCAACCTCTCGCTTGCAATCGGCCCCTGACGGAACACCGTTGATTCACGAATTATCGGTACCCGGCTCAGCACGAACCACCCTCTGTCACCAATGTTTCATCGTCACGATCGGCCCCGCCTCACCCCACCGCTGCACCGATGAAGGGAGGCAGGCATTCAGAGGACGAACAGCACGAAGACGATCGCCACCAGCACGAGAGCCAACCCGACCACCGCGGCGACGAGCCAGGACGCCCGGGACGTCGAGTCGGCGGTGGATTCGTCCCCAGCCTGCGCGACGGCGCGAGGTTCCGGCGGTGTCGCCACGGCCGTTCCGCCCGACACCCGGGCGGGGGACGCGCCGACCGCTGCGGCCGACGCCGGGTTGTTCGTGCGCGTCGCCGGCCGGCTCGGGGTTGTCGAGGTCGAGGTCGAGGGCACCGGCTCGCCGACGACGGCGTCGATCACCTCGGTGACGTCGTACGACGGCGGCAGGCCGATCGGGGTGACCTTGTGGGTGGTCGGGTTGAACCCGGCGGCGCGGATGGCGGCACCGAGCGCTGCGGTCTGCTCGGGGCCGGGGCCGACGACACACCGCACACCGAACTTCTCACCGACCGTGGTCGCGAACCCGTGAATGGTCGCGGAGTCCCGCGCGATCAGCCCGTCGCCCGTCACGACCACGGCATCGAGGTTGCTGGGCAGCCAGCCGAACGCACCGAGCGCGGTGGCGATCTGGGCCGTGGGGGAGCCCCCCGAGGAGAAGCGGAACGCCTTGCCTGCCTCGACACCCGAGCGGATCAGCGCGACAGTCGCGCCGGTGTCGTCGACGTGATAGATGCCGACCAATTGCCCGGGACGCTCCGCGATCTCGGATTCGAACCAGGCTGCGGCCGCTTCGGCGTCCGAGACGAGGGACAGGTAGGACATGTCGGCGTAGTCCAGCGCGTCGCGCAGCGCCGCGACGGCGGCCGAGTCCCAGCGGGTGGGGTAGGTGGCCATGATGTCGGGGGCGCCGCCGGTCCGGCCGCCGTGGTCAGGGAGAGGTTCGCACTCCCGGAGCAGGCATCGCATCGCGCCGGCGACCAGGTCTTCGGCGCGGTACCGCGATCCGTCGCCTACCGCAACACCGGCCGGGTCGCCGACGCGGGGAAGGAACCCCGACACGGTGTGGGTTTCGCCGATCGTGTGCGGCGCCGATCCGCCGAGAATTGCGGTGCCGTCCGGGCACATGTGCAGGACGGTGTCCCGGACGATGACGACCGGATCCGGGGATCCTGGATCGTTCGACGCCACCACGGCGGTGGACACGACACTGCCGATCCTGAGCCCGACTCCCATGGACATGCAAGTACCTCTATTCGTTTCACGAACGGATTGCGACTTCCGTCAGGCCCGTTCCGATTCGCTCGGTGAGGCCACGAGATGTACATCCTGCTACCCGAGCGCGCTTGTGCGCGCCATCACGCGCGGCGTGGCGTGGTCGTGTTGCGCACACTCGGGTCGTTTTCGCTTGTGGCGTGCGATCCGTCAGGTAATCGTCGGTGCGCCGAGGGCCGTTCTCCACTCGGTCACGTTCTCGGTCATCCAGTCGAGAAGGTGCTCCGCCTCCTGCGGATGGCGACCGGTGCCGGCGAGAAGATCTGCGAAGGCCTGCGCGGGGGCGACCAGACGGACATTGTCGCGGAAGAGGGTGCGCTCGAAGACCGCAGCCGATCGGGGGGTGGCGACGAGGACGTTGGCGCCCTGATCGACGGGGCGTAGCTCGAGTGCGCCGGCCAGCGCCTCGCCGTGGTCGGCGTAGATCTGGATCTGATGCGCCGGCGCGTATTCGACGAATGCCGCGGCGGCCAGTGACCCGGTTACCGCGTAGAGGTGGCCGGAGACCTTCGCGAGTTTCGCGACGAACGACTGCACCCCCTCGGGTGCGAAGTAGCCGACGGTGGGGCAGTCCTTGAAACTGGAGTCGCTGCTCCAGGCGCGCAGCATCGGCTGCCACCGGACGCTGGTGATGGGACCGCGGGGGAGTCGTTCGAGCAGATCGCGCTCTTCGAGGGTTTCGACCACCCGATAGGTCGCGCCGGTGGACGCGCCGGACAGCCGGACGAGTTGGGGGACCGTCAGCTGACCCGAATGATCGGCGAGGGCACGCACGACTCGGGCGGCTGGATCGCCGGTCAGCTGTGCGGCCGGACGGCCCGGGCCGCGCCATGGGTCGGCGTCCGCGCCCCGGTCGCGTACCCAGATCGCGGGCCGGTCCGCGGCAAGGGAGGTGTTGCCCGTCGCATCGGCGTAGGAGAGACCCCTGGCGTCGAGCTGGCGACGAACCGGCTCGGAAAGGTAACGGGCACAGACGAATCCGCGATCCGATCCGGACAGTCCGTCGGCGAACCGGGCGGCGTCGCCCGCGAGCACCCCTCGGGCGGGGATGACGGAGAAGGACGCCACCTCGCCGTTGGGCGCGCCGACCAGCAGCCGTTCCGGCGCGTCGGCGAGGGAGCGGGACTTTCCGGACGTCAAGGTCCAGCCGTGGGGGAGGGCGGCCTGGAGGGTGGCGATCGCCCGGCGGTAGAGATCGATGTCGCGTTCCGGCTTGGGAAACGGCACCTTCGGCTCGCTACCTGCGAATTCGGCGTTTTCCTGATTCGGCACATCGCCAGTCTACTGAATCGGTCCGAGACGGAACCGGAAAATAGAGCGAACAATCGTGGTCCGCTCCCAGCGCCACCGAGTAGTCGGATGCCACCACAACTCGCCACCTCCACGTGTACGGTTCCCCGAGGCCGGGGCGGCGTGGGGGAGTTTCGCTCTCCCTCCGGGGGTTCAGGGGCGGCGGGCAATCCAAACGGTCCGGCTGCCCCGGACCGTCAGGTCCCCGCGATGCAGGACGCTGTCGGGGTTGTCTTCCGAGAGAAGGCGATCGAGGGTGGCGCGGTCGTCGGCGGCAAGTTGCCCGTCGAGCGCGGAGCGGATGCGGCGCAGGAAATTCTGTGCGTAGCGTCCGGTGCTTCGCGGGGCCGGGGTCGCCTCGCTGGTGAAACTGCGCTCCTCGACGTCCACGAAACCGGCCCGCTCCACGTGGGCCCGCCAGTTCGGGTGTGAGTTCCAGTCCAACCGCGCCAAGGCTTCGTGGCAGCGTGACTCCAGGCCCGGGCGGCCCAGGCCGAGGTCGTCCGGCAGCAGGCGCGGCAGCGCGTCCATCTCGACGACCACCAGCACGCCGTCGGTGTTCAGTGCGCCGTACATGGCGCGGAGCACGCGGCCGGGATCGGCGACCTCATGCAACGAGGACGCCGCCCACACGACGTCCGCCGCGTCGACTGCCGGCCAGGCGACATCCAGATCGGCGTGCACGACGCTCAATCGGCCGGCCAGTCCCCGCCCGTTCGCGGCCGTGCGGAGGCGCTCGAGCATCACCTCCGACCTGTCGATCGCGATCACCTCGGCCGCGGGGAATTGTCGAGCAAGGGTCAGGCTGCCGACGCCCGTTCCCGCCCCCACGTCGACGACCCGGTGCGTGGTCTCCCCGGTGCGCTGTCCGACCCATTCGGCCACCGGGTCGAGGTAGGAGCCGAAAACCTCGGCGTCCAGGTCCAGTAGATCCGCCAGCGCCGCCTCGTGGTCCCGGGTGTTCCCGCCGTGGTGAGGGGAGTGGTGATGAGAATGCTGTGTCATTACTCCAGGCTAGCCACATCCTGCGCGATACGCATACAATCTTGCTTATGACGCAAGAAGTCGGGTTGGACAGCGTGATCCGTCAACGCATCCGAGGCCTTCGGCTGGCCCGTGGCTGGTCACTGGACGTGCTCGCTGCACGCTGCTTTCTCAGCCCGTCCACCCTCAGCCGCATCGAAACCGGCCACCGCAGGATCGCCCTCGACCAACTGGTTCCCATCGCGCGGGCCCTCGGCACCACGCTCGATCAGCTCGTCGAGTCCGTCGAGGACGAGGATGTGGTGATCCGGCCGCAGCCCGAACACACGCGAGGCCTGACGATCTGGCTCCTGTCCCGCGAACGCGCGCTCCACGGCGCGACAGTGGCGAAGATGCGCATCACCTCCGATCGGCCCGCGGGCCCGGAGCATGTGAGCGTGCACCCGGGCCACGAGTGGTTCACGGTGCTGTCGGGGACAGCCCGCCTGCAGCTCGGTGAGCGAACCATACTGATCGAAGCGGGTGCCGCAGCGGAGTTCTCGACCATGGTGCCGCACTCCATCGGCGCCCACGACGGTCCCGTCGAGATCCTCACGATCTTCGACCACGACGGGGAGCGTGCCCACCTGCACGCCGATCACAACGAGTAGAGAGGACAGGCATGTCGACTTCCGACACCGCAGGCCATACGGAGTTTCCGGCGAGCATGGGGAAGGTCTCCCGTCGTGAGCTCGCGTCTCACGGCTATACGCGTTTCGACCAACTGACGACGGTCACCGCCTTGGAGCTGTCGAAGATCCACGGCGTCGGACCGAAGGCGATCCGAATCCTCGAGGAGGAACTCGCGGAGCGGGGGCTCGGCTTCGCGAACTGAGTCGCGCCCGGCCGGGCTACTGCAGGCCGTGCGTGCGCTGATAGGTGGCCGGTGGTGTCCCGACCACGTGAGTGAAGACACGGGTCAGGTGCGCCTGGTCGCTGAACCCCAGTTCGTAGGCGAGGGCGGACCAGTCGATCCTCTCGCCCGAGTGGGCGGCGCCGGCCGCGTCGAGGATGCGGAATCGCTGGATCACCCACTTCGGGCCGATGCCCACGTACTCGGTGAACAGCCGTTGCAGGGTGCGCAGGCTGCAGCCGGCATGTGCGGCGAGCTGGTCTGCCCGGACGATGTCGCGGCGGCGCTGGGCGTCGCCCACCAGGACCGTGACCTCCCGTCCTGTGGGATCCGGAACGGGATCGGAGCGCAGAAGGTACCGCTCGAAGGCGTCGATCATGTCCGCGCTGTCCGTGCCGGCGAGGATCCGTTCCGCGACCGGGCGGTCGTCACCGGCGAGCAGATCCCGTCCGGGCTGGACGGTTCCAGAGATCGCACCGAGACTGCCCTTCAACAGCGGCCGGAACCCGCCGGCGTGGAACGCGGCTCCCAGCACGTGGCCGTGTCCCGCCAACGTTCGGTAGAACGGCGACCGGGAGATCCCGTGCACCAGCAACTGTCCGTCCTCGGCGGCGATGTGAACGCGCGGCTGGGGAACGACCTGCTGCCGATGGGGCTTCGACACCGACCACCTCACCAACCAGTGGTAGTCCACGAACTCGGCCAAATCCGGTCGGGGAGCGACTCGTTCGACCTCGAAATCGGGTGCGTCGGCGGTCGGGCGGACGATCGCCTCGGGGTGTCCTGGCACATTCGGCACTCGCCCATCCTAGTGTCGCGAATGTTCAAGAACGCCACGTCGTCGCGTACCTAGAGTCTCCTGACATGAGCCACTCACACACTGCTCGAAGCAAGTTCACCATTGCGTCGTGGTCGGAATCGGTGATCGTCGACATCGACGGCGAAGGTACGACCGCCGGCGACACCTATTACCCCACTCGCGGTGCCAACCGAGCGACCGTCGCGTACTCGTACTCCGGGGACATCGACGGAACGAGCACGGTGGTCTACCTGATCGCATACAAGGCCGATGCCGCGCCGGTGCTCGGCCTCGAACGCTTCGAGGGCTCGATCGGCGGGCACGACGGAACGTGCGTGTTCCAGCACATCGGCAGCCAGGACCAGGGTTCGGTGTCGGCACGGATCGAGGTGGTGCCGGGTATGGGCACCGGCGGTCTGATCGACCTACGCGGCAGCGCGGACCTGTCCATCGCGGGCCCCGGCGACAGCGGCTACGACTTCGTTCTGTCGTACGACGTCGGCTGACATTTCGACGTCGCTCACGTCGTCGAGGGTGCGGCGAGGGGCTTCAGGCCACACGCCGTCGCGAAGCCCTGTGATTCGATGCCGAACGCGGTGTTGGTGCGGGTCGCGAAGTTCGCCAGCGCGATGAACGCGGTCAGTTCCACCAGCGCGGCAGGGCCGAGCGCGTCGAGCAGCCTGGCCGACATTTCGTCGGTGACCGTCGGCGGGGTCAGGGTCATCGCTTCGGCGTACTCGAGCACGTCCCGCTCCAGCGGCGTGAACACGTCCGACTGGCGCCAGCGGGGTACTTCGCGTGCCTTGGTCAGATCGAGCCCCTCGTTGTGGGCTTGGAAGTAGCCGAAGTCCAGGCAGAAGCTGCAGCCGACCAGGCCGGCCACCGCCATGTGGGCAAACGACTTCAGGTTCGCGTCACACCGATCCCACTTCTGCGCTTGGCGACCGACGCTGAAGCTGAAGTTCAGCACCTTCCGGTTGTGCCACGCGACCTCGACCGGCTCGGCCACCTCGCCGAGCATCTTGCGGGACATCCGCTTGACGATCGCGCCGTAGATGCCGGTCAGCTCGGCCTTCGGGATCCGGGTATTGCCGGCCATGATTCCTCCTCCGGTTGTCGTGCTCTCGGCATGAGACACCGGTCACGAACCGAATGTGACACCCGAACCGGAATTGGCGGCAGGAACCTTCGCTACCGCTCAGCCCGGTGCGAGTGCGCGGTCGGCCAGCGCGGCGACGACGGGCGAGAGTGCCTGAGCGTGTTCGAGGGTCAGGTGATTGTCGTCGCGGTACACGAGGTCGTTGCCGACGATGACGGGGCAGCGCTCGGTGGTGCAGAACAGGGCGGTGAGGTTGGCGTACCGTCCGCCGCCTACCGCGGTGGCCACCGCCTCGGCCACGACGCCGGCGTCGTTCACCGCGACCGGCCGTGGCGGCGAGCAGGCGGTCGCGTCGTCCAGGTGGGCGGATAGGCACGTCGGCACGGTCGACTGCGGATCCGGGATCGGTCCGAGGACGAGGACGGCCGCACCCGTGGCCCGCAGTTCCGTGACCAGGCGGGTCAGGCTGTCGAGCCAGGCCTGACCGTAGACGGTGAAACCGAAATCGGCGCCGTACCGCCGGGACATGCTCAGCACGACCAATCGGGGCCGTTCGGTCCGCAGCCGATCGACGATCTCGCCGCGCCACTGCTCGCACTCGGTGTATTCCCGCCCGAGGTAGGGGCTGGTGAGTGGGAGGTCGAGAAGCGGGCAGGTGACCTTGCCCATCGTCTCGAGCCGCCAATGATTCTGCTGGGCTGCCGATTCGAATGCCGGGGCCCACATCGCGGCATGCGAATCGCCGACCAGCGCCACCGTCGTCGGAGACGCCACGTCCCCCGACGCGCACTCGCCCTGACCCACTTCGAGCCACGACCGCACACAGCCGTTGACGAACACCTCCGGCTTGTCTGCCGGCGCGTCGGCGAGCGGTGGAGAAAGATTCGACGGGACCGCTTGCAGCCCTGCCGATTCCGCGACCGCTGCCTGCACCTGCGCGGTCATGTCGTGCACCGCCGCGTCGCGCGGATCGACTGCGGTAGGCGCCGATTCGGCCGGCGCAGAGACGGTGAGGGCTGTGGCCGCGGCTCCGTGTCCGACCGGAACCGGCCGCGCGATCAGCAGCACCAGTGCCGCACACACTGCGATGGCGGTGACGGCGCCGCCGAGTACGAGGCTGCGCGAGGCCGAACGACGCAGCGGAGCAGCGAAGCGGACGGGATTCTCGACCAGGACCAGTGTCAGTCCGGCCAGACCCGCGGACACCATGACCATCGCCAGACGATCGGTCAGGTCGAGCGAGCGGCCGAGCACGATCGGCGCGAGCAGCAGTACCGGCCAGTGCCACAGGTACCAGGAATAGGACACCCGACCGACCGCCCGCATCGGCGGCAGCGACAGGCTCCGACCGACCCCCAGCCGGGGTGTGGCACACCCCGCCCCGATCACCAGCACCGTGCCGACGACCGGAACCAGCGCGGCGGTTCCGGGGTAGGGCGTCGTCTCGCCGAGCCGGAAACAGGCGACCACGATCAGTGCGAAACCCGTCCATCCGGCTGCGGCGGCGACCACCGACGGCAGCCGCTGCCAGTGCCGAACCGACAGGGCGACCAACCCGCCTGCGGCCAGTTCCCAGCCGCGGGCGGGCAACGAGAAGAACGCCCACGGCGGCAGGGTCCGGGTCCAGTCGAGTGAGACCGCGAACGACACTGCGGCGACCACGGCGAGCACGATCAGATACGGGGTCGTCGACGGTGTTTCGTCCGCGTCGAGGCGCCGTGTCCTGCGCCGGACGAGCCAGGCGACCCCGATGATCAGCGCCGGCCACAGCAGGTAGAACTGCTCTTCCACGCCGAGCGACCAGTAGTGCTGGAACGGTGACGGGGGCGCGTCGGCGGCCAGATAGTCGGTGCCGTGCAGCGCGAACCGGTAGTTACCGACGTAGAGCGCACTGGCGATCCCGTCACCGAGGACCGCGCGGGCCTGCAGAGGGGGCAGGAGCAGAGCCGAGCCGATCGCGGTGGCCACCAGCACGATGCACCCGGCGGGCAGCAACCGGCGGGCCCGGGCACCGTAGAACTCGGCCAACCGCACACGGCCGCTGCTCGCGACGTTCCGCCACAGCAGGCCGGTGATGAGAAACCCCGAGACGACGAAGAAGATGTCTACACCGACGAACCCTCCGTCGATTCCGGGCACGCCCGCGTGAAAGAGGACCACGGCCAGCACGGCGACGGCGCGTAGACCCTCGATGTCCGGGCGGAACCTCGTCTCGGCCGGCCGGACACCGGCCGGAGGGCGGTTACCGGATCGGCGTCGCCGTTCCGGACTCGCGACGGTATTCACTCGACCAGCGATCTGTCCATGCGACGCGCCCCTTCAGCTGCAGCATTGAGCTCATGATGACAGCGGTGCCGAGACTTTCCCGAAAGGCACGCCGTATCAGGGCAGAGCACTCGTGAATGGCCAGTCACACGTGCACGACGACCGACCCCTCGCGAACCGAGGCGGCGTAGGTGCGGGCCGCGCCCACACCCTCGGATGCGCAGGCGCCCGTGTCGAAGGCGAACGCGTACTGGTGGAGCGGGCACATCACGCCGGTGGCGTCGATCTGTCCGTCGGCGAGGGGACCACCCTTGTGCGGGCACACCGCATCCATCGCCCGAACGGTGCCGTCCGACAACAGGAATACGGCCACCTGACGGTTCTGCACGACGTACGTCCGGCCCTCGCCCGGCGTCAGGTCGCTGACCGGCCCCACCGCGACCTCGGAAGGCCCCTCGACCAGGGCGGTCATCGGACCGGCACCTGGGGAAGCGGCAGCAGCGGGAGCGACGGAGCGAACTGTGCGGGCGATTTCGGCGCGCTGCGCTCCTTCCAGGGATCCCGGTAGCCGTCCACCGCCGTCTGGATCCGCTCGTCCAATCCCGTCACGATGTCCTCCTCGTCTCGGACCAGTAGCGCCTGAAGATGGTCGAGTCCCACCCGCGGCACGAAGTCGTACGTGCGCTCGAGCCATTTCGCGTTCTCGCGGTAGTACTGGATGAACCGTCCCCCGAGTTCCACTACAGCGTCCGGTGATTCGACCGTGGCCAGCAGGTCGCCCTTGCGGATGTGCGCTCCGGCGGCGCCGCCGACGTAGATTTCCCACCGGCCGTCGCCGACCGCGACCACACCGAAGTCCTTGCACAGGGCCTCCGAGCAGTTGCGTGGACACCCGGCTACCGCGAGTTTCAGTTTCGCGGGCGTCTCCAGGCCCTGGAACCGCTCCTCGAGCGCGATGCCGAGGCTGGTCGAATCGCCGAGACCGTAGCGGCAGAAATCGGTTCCGACGCACGTCTTCACCGTGCGCATGCTCTTGCCGTAGGCGAACCCGGACGGCATGTCGAGGTCACCCCACACCTTGGGTAGATCCTCCTTCTTGATGCCGAGCAGGTCGATGCGCTGCCCGCCGGTGACCTTCACGAGCGGCACGCCGTACTTGTCGGCAACGTCGGCGATCTTGCGGAGTTGCTCCGGCGTGGTGACGCCGCCCTTCATCTGCGGGACCACCGAGAACGTGCCGTCGCGCTGGATGTTGGCGTGCACGCGGTCGTTGATGAACAGCGCGCCGCGCTCGTCCACCCAGTCGGGTCCCCAGATGGTGCGGAGCAGCGAGGCCAGGGGCATCTTCGCGGACGCGTCCTCCTTCGCGTCCGTCGCGAGCTCGGCGAACACCTGGGACACGGCGCGGAGATCGCGTTCCCGGATGGTCGCGATGAGTTCGGGCTTCGTCATCGGGATGCAGGGCACATACCAGTCTGCGGAGGGGTCGGCCTCGAGTTCGCCGCCCGCGGCGCAGGCCACGATGTCGGCGACGAGACCCTTGCACGAGCCGCAGCCCTTGCCGGCCCGGGTCTGGGCGCAGACGTCGGTGAGTGTCTTGGCGCCGGAATGGACGCACGCCACCAGATCGCCCTTGCTCACACCGTTGCAGTTGCACACCTGCAGGTGGTCGGGGAGATCGGCGACACTCGTCGCGGCGCCCGGGGCTCCGACGTCGAAGAGCATGCTGATCCGCTCCTCGGGCAGCGGCACCTTGCCGTCGAACGCCTGCGTGAGGAAACCGGCCTTGCTGATGTCGCCCATCAGGGTGGCGCCGATCAGCTTGCCGTCTCGGACTACGAGGCTCTTGTACGTGCCGCTGCGCGGTTCGTAGTACTGGACGAACTCGTCGTCCGCCGTCTCCGGTCCCTTGACGCCCATCGCGGCCACGTCGACGCCGGCGACCTTCAGTTTGGTGGTGGTGCGCGAACCGATGTACGCCGCTTCGGGATTGGAGCCGGTGAGGACTTCGGCGAGGATGACCGACTGCTCCCACACCGGGGCGACGAGGCCGTAGGTCTCCCCACGGTGCTGTGCGCACTCGCCGACGGCGTACACGGAACCCTCGTCCTCGCAGCGCATCTGGTCGTCCACCACGACGCCGCGTTCGACCACGAGCCCGGCGGCCCGCGCGAGTTCGGTATTGGGCCGGATTCCGGCGGTGACGACGACCATGTCGGCGTCCAGGGTGGAGCCGTCGACGAACGACACCCCGGTCACGAGGCCCGCGTCGTCGCGCAGCACGGCGGTGGTCCGCATCGAGGTATGGACGCCGACACCGAGTTTCTCGATCTCGGCGCGCAGGACACTGCCGCCGCGTTCGTCGAGCTGCTGGTTCATCAGGTGCCCGGGGGAGTGCACGACGTTGACGGTGAGACCCTGAGTGCGCAGCCCGTACGCGGCTTCCAGGCCGAGCAGACCGCCGCCGATCACCACCGCGGACACGTCGTCGCGGGCCTGCGCCATCTGCAGCATGCCGTTGGTGTCGGCGATGTTCCGGAAGCCGAACACCCCGCGGGCCAGGCGCCCGTCGTGCTCGCGCAACCCGTCCATGTTGGGGAAGAACGTGTTGCTTCCCGTGGCGATGATGAGGACGTCGTAGTCGACGACGCGGCCGCTCTCACACGTGACGGTCTTCGCGAACCGGTCGAGTGCGACCGCGCGGTCGCCGGCATGGAGTTTGACGCCGTTGGCGGTGTACCAGCCCATGGGGTTGAGGATCAGGTCCTCGTCGTCGACGGCCGCCTCCCCGGACAGCACGTGCGAGAGCATGATCCGGTTGTAGTTGCCGTAGGGCTCGTCGCCGATCATGGTGATCTCGAAACGCTCGCCGCCGCCACGGTTCAGGATCTCCTCGACGGTGCGTGCGCCGGCCATACCATTGCCGACGACCAGCAGCTTGCTCGAACTCGGTGTGTGGGCCATGCGTCGAGGCTCCGCCCCGGGAGTGTCGTAACGGCTGCGCGCACGTTACGTGGGAATCAGGAACACCTCACAGCCCTCCCGGAAGTCATGTCAGGCAGGTGCGCGGTCGCGGGGCATGAGCAGCGGGGCCAGCACGGCGAGGAGCAGGGCGGGCAGCAGGAAACCGGCCGCGGGCGACACCGAATACACCGGGGTGAGGGTGATCGGGGCGAGCGCGTTGCCCATGAATCGCAGCGCCTGCACGACGGATACCGCGCCGCCCCGGTTCGGGCCCGGCGAACCCAGCACGGCGGCGTTGACCCCCACCAGGATGAACTGACCGGCGATTCCGGCCGCGAACCACGCCACGGCCGCGACCGCGAGGAGGGACACGGTCCCGGTGGCCGCGACGAGAATCGCGCCGCCGAACGCGCCGATCAGGACGGCCGCCCGGGCCCCGATCTTGTCGATGACACCGCCGACGAAGCGTGCGGTGAGGATTCCGGCGACGCCGAACCCCGTGAGCAGCAGCCCACGCTGGGTCGGGCTCAGCCCGAAGGCGTCCTCGGCGCGGAACGCGACCAGGAAGCTCAGCCCACCGAGCGCACCCCACCCGAGGAGTGCGACCACCCCGATTCTCAGCACCGACGGGGTGAGGGCGTCGCGCAGTCGCGGGCGCGGTGCCCCCGGGTCGGCGGGAGCACTGTCGGGAACACCGACCAGACCCAGCACCGCGGCGACGAGGGCGATGACGAGGAATGCGAGACGCCAGTCGACCTCCGCCGCGAGCCCGCCGACGAGCGGCGCGCTCGACTGTCCCGCGGCTTGGAAGGCGCCGAAGATTCCCAGCGCCCGGCCGAGATGTTTCTTCGGAGTCGAGGCGGCGAGCGCCGCCAGCAGCAGCGGCGTCGTGAACGAGTTCGAACACCCCTGGAGCACGCGGGCGCCGAGGAAGAGCGGCAGCGTCGGCGCCACGAAACACGCCAGCGACGACAGCAGGTAGACGCCGTACGCGATCCGCACGGTCCGCGTCTGCCCCCACCGGGCGCCCAGCGTGCCCGACACCAGCATCAGCAACGCGAACGGCAGCAGGTACGCCGTCAGCGAGCCGGCCGCGGCGGACGCACTCACGCCGAGGTCGTCACCGATCTCGGGAAGGATCGAGGCGACGACCCCGCCGCCGAACGGACCGAGGAAACCGCCGGCGTAGAGCGCCGTGCGCTGGAGCGAGGAACGAAGCGACTCGGATGAGTTCTTCGTCACAGCCCGAAGCTGCCGGGCCCACGCCTGCGGAGATACCGCTCGAACTCGGCCGCGAGCGCGTCACCGTCGATCTTCGAGATGGCGTCGGAGATGTCGGTCTCGGCGTCGCCGCGCTCCTCGAGTGAGCGGACGTACTCGCCGATCTCCTCGTCGTCCGCGGTCATCTCGGTGACCGCTTCCTGCCAGTCGTCGGCCTGGGCCGGGAGTTCCCCGAGGGGAACCTCGATGTCCAGGACATCCTCGACGCGTTGGAGCAGCGCAACCGTGGCCTTCGGATTCGGCGGCTGGGACACGTAGTGGGGCACGGCCGCCCAGAACGACACGGCAGGCACACCGGCCCGGACGCACGCGTCCTGCAGCACCCCGGTGATCCCGGTCGGCCCCTCGTAGCGGGTCTGTTCGAGCTTGAACCGCTCGGCGGCCTCGCTGCTGTACGCGCTGCCCGTCACCGGGACCGGCCGCGTGTGCGGGGTGTCCGCGAGCAGTGCCCCGAGGATCACCACGGTGTTGATCTGCAGCTGATCGATCAGCTCGAGGAGGTCCTCGCAGAAGCTGCGCCAGCGCATGTTCGGTTCGATCCCGCGCAGCAGAACCACGTCGCGGTCGCTGCCGGGAGGCGAGCACACCGACAGGCGGGTGGCGGGCCACACGATCTCCCGGGTGACACCGTCGACCTGCCGCACCGTGGGTCGATTGACCTGGTAGTCGTAGTATTCCTCGGAGTCCAGCTCGGCGAGCGGCTGGGCGTCCCAGGTCAACTCGAGGTGCTCGACGGCTCCGCTCGCGGCGTCGCCGGCGTCGTTCCAGCCCTCGAAGGCGGCGACGAGGACAGGGTCACGAAGTACGGGCACGCCACTGTCCGCCGCACCGGCATCCGCGGTGTCGGGGGTGTCGTCGGCGCGGCCCGCAGGCGTGACGGGGAACTCACTGGAACTCACCCACCCAGCCTACGGCCAGCATTGGTTCGCGCGCCCACTAGTCTGGACGGCATGTCTGCGCCATTTCACTCTGCCCTGCTCGATGCGTTGAACCAGCGCGTTGTCATCGGCGACGGAGCCATGGGCACCATGTTGCAGGCCGCGGACCTCACGCTCGACGACTTCCTCGGGCTCGAAGGCTGCAACGAAATCCTCAACGACACCCGCCCTGACGTGCTGAAAGACATCCACCGCGCGTACTTCGAGGCCGGGGCGGACGCCGTCGAGACCAACACGTTCGGGTGCAACCTACCCAACCTCGCCGATTACGACATTTCGGACCGTATCCGGGAACTCGCCGAGAAGGGCACCCGGCTGGCGCGTGACGTGGCCGACGAGATGGGGCCCGGACGCGACGGCATGGGCCGCTTCGTCCTCGGCTCGATGGGACCCGGAACCAAGCTGCCGACGCTGGGCCACGCGCCGTTCGCGGTCCTCCGCGACGCCTACGCGGAGGCTGCGATGGGCATGATCGACGGGGGAGCGGACGCGATCCTCGTCGAGACCTGCCAGGACCTGCTGCAGGTGAAGGCCGCCATCCTCGGCAGTCAGCGGGCGATGGAGACGCTGGGGTCGCGGCTGCCGATCATCACCCACGTCACGGTCGAGACCACCGGCACGATGCTCCTCGGCAGTGAGATCGGTGCCGCGCTGACCGCGCTCGAGCCGCTCGGTATCGACATGATCGGCCTCAACTGCGCGACCGGTCCCGCCGAGATGAGCGAACATCTCCGCCATCTGTCCAAGTACAGCTCTCTCCCGGTGTCGGTGATGCCCAACGCCGGACTGCCGCAGCTCGGCCCGAACGGCGCCGAGTACCCGCTCACCGCGGAGGAGCTCGCCGAGGCGCTCAGCGCTTTCGTCGCCGAGTTCGGTCTCGGTCTGGTCGGCGGCTGCTGCGGGACCACCCCGGAGCACATCCGGCAGGTGGCCGAAGCGGTCCGCCTGGTCGAGAAGGCCGAGCGGAACCCGGTGCACGAGTCGGGGACGTCCTCGCTGTACACGGCGGTGCCGTTCCAGCAGGACGCCAGCATCCTGATGATCGGTGAACGCACGAACACCAACGGCTCCAAGGCGTTTCGCGAGGCGATGATCGCCGAGGACTACCAGAAGTGCCTCGACATCGCGAAGGACCAGACCCGCGACGGCGCCCACATGCTCGACCTCAACGTCGACTACGTCGGACGCGACGGTGCCGTTGACATGGCCGCCCTCGCAAGCCGGTTCGCGACGTCGTCGACACTGCCGATCATGCTCGACTCCACCGAGCCCGCGGTCCTGCAGGCCGGCCTCGAGCACCTCGGCGGCCGGTGCGCCGTGAACTCCGTCAACTACGAGGACGGCGACGGACCGGACTCGCGGTTCCAGAAGATCATGCGGCTCGTCACGGAGCACGGCGCCGCCGTCGTCGCGCTGACCATCGACGAGGAAGGCCAGGCGCGCACCGCGGAGCACAAGGTCCGCATCGCCGAGCGTCTGCTCGAAGACCTCACCGTGAACTGGGGCCTCGACGAGTCCGACATCATCATCGACGCGCTGACCTTCCCCATCTCCACCGGTCAGGAAGAGGTCCGCCGCGACGGCATCGAAACGATCGAGGCGATCCGCGAGCTCAAGAAGCGGCATCCGCGGGTGCACTTCACCCTCGGCGTGTCCAACATCTCGTTCGGTCTCAACCCGGCGGCCCGGCAGGTCCTGAACTCGGTGTTCCTGCACGAGTGCACCGAGGCCGGCCTGGACACGGCCATCGTGCACGCGTCGAAGATCCTGCCGATGGCGCGGATCCCCGACGAACAGCGGGAAACGGCCCTCGACCTGGTCTACGACCGTCGCCGCGAGGGCTACGACCCGCTGCAGAAGCTGATGGAACTGTTCGAGGGCGTCTCCGCGGCGTCGGCGCGCGAATCCCGTGCCCAGGAACTGGCGGCGCTGCCGCTGTTCGAGCGGCTGGAACGCCGCATCGTCGATGGTGAACGCAACGGCCTCGACGACGACCTCACCGCGGCGATGGAGGAGAAGCCGCCGCTCGCGATCATCAACGAGACGCTGCTGTCCGGCATGAAGACCGTCGGCGAACTCTTCGGGTCCGGGCAGATGCAGCTGCCGTTCGTGCTCCAGTCCGCCGAGGTGATGAAGGCGGCCGTGGCATACCTCGAACCGCACATGGAGGCCACCGACGAGGACGGCAAGGGCCGGATCGTCATCGCCACCGTGAAGGGCGACGTCCACGACATCGGCAAGAACCTCGTCGACATCATCCTGAGCAACAACGGCTACGACGTGGTGAACCTGGGCATCAAGCAGCCGATCGCGACGATCCTCGACGCGGCGATCGAGCAGAAGGCCGACGTCATCGGCATGTCCGGGCTGCTCGTGAAGTCGACCGTGGTGATGAAGGACAACCTGCAGGAACTCAACGCCAAGGGCGTCGCGGAGAAGTTCCCCGTCCTCCTCGGCGGTGCCGCGCTGACCCGTTCGTACGTGGAGAACGACCTGGCCGAGGTGTACGAGGGCGACGTCAGCTACGCACGCGACGCGTTCGAGGGCCTGCACAGGATGGACGAGATCATGGCCGTCAAGCGTGGGGGCGGACCCGACCCGGACAGCCCGGAAGCGGTCGCGGCCCGCGAGAAGGCGGCCGAACGGAAGGCGCGGCACGAGCGGTCCAAGCGGATCGCCGAGAAGCGCAAGGCGGCCGAGACCCCGATCGAGGTGCCGGAGCGATCCGACGTGGCCACCGACATCGTGGTCCCGAGCCCGCCGTTCTGGGGCAACCGGATCGTCAAGGGCGTCTCGTTGTCGGACTACTCCGGGCTGTTGGACGAGCGTGCCCTGTTCCTCGGGCAGTGGGGTCTGCGCGGGCAGCGTTCCGGCGACGGTCCCACCTACGAGGAACTGGTGGAAACCGAGGGCCGACCCCGCCTGCGGTACTGGCTCGACCGGCTGAGCACCGAGGGAATCCTCGCGCACGCGGCCGTCGTGTACGGCTACTTCCCCGCCGTGTCCGAGGGCGACGACGTGGTCGTGCTCACCGACCCGACACCCGACGCCGAGGAACGCTTCCGGTTCACGTTCCCGCGCCAGCACCGCGACCGCTTCCTGTGCGTCGCCGACTTCGTCCGGTCCCGCACCGAGGCGAAGGAGACCGGCCAGGTAGACGTGTTCCCGATGCAGCTCGTGACCATGGGGCAGCCGATCGCGGACTTCGCGAACGAGCTGTTCGCCGCCAACGCGTACCGCGACTACCTGGAGGTGCACGGCATCGGCGTGCAGCTGACGGAATCGCTGGCCGAGTACTGGCATCAACGGGTCCGCGAGGAACTCGTGCTGCCTGGCGGTCACAACGTGGCCGAGCAGGACCCGTCCGAGGTGTCCGGGTTCTTCGACCTCGCCTACCGCGGTGCCCGCTACTCCTTCGGGTACGGTGCCTGCCCCAACCTGGAGGACCGAGCGAAGATGGTCGCTCTGCTCGAACCCGAACGGATCGGTGTGAAGTTGTCCGAGGAATTGCAGTTGCATCCCGAGCAGTCCACGGATGCGTTCGTGCTGCACCACCCCGAAGCGAAGTACTTCAATGTCTGATGCATTCGACGGTCTCGCAGGTGTTCTGTGGGACATGGACGGAACGCTGCTCGATTCCGAGAAGATGTGGGACGTCGCGGTCCGCGAGTTGTCGCTGCACCTCGGCGGGCCGATGACCGAGGAAACGCGGCTGAAGACGATCGGTGCGTCGAGTGCCAACGCTCTCGGCGTCATCTTCGACGCCCTCGGGCTCGACCGGGATCCGGCGGCGCTCTCCGAGGCCAAGGAGTGGATGTTCACCCGCGTCGAGGAATTGTTCGGCGACGGGATCCCGTGGCGGCCGGGCGCCCACGACGCACTGCGGACCGTCCGGGCGCACGGTCTGAGGTCCGCGCTGGTGACCAACACCGAGCGTCGGCTCACCGAGCGGGCACTCGAGACACTCGGCAGGCATCACTTCGACCACTCGGTGTGCGGCGACGAGGTGCCGGCGGGCAAACCGCATCCCGACCCGTACCTGCGGGGCGCGGAACTGCTGGGACTGGATCCGTCGCAGTGCCTGGCCATCGAGGACTCGCCCACCGGTGCGGCGTCCGCGCAGGCCGCGGGGTGCGTCGTCCTGATCGTTCCGTGCGAGATCGTGGTGGCCGACGGCCCGGGGCGGGTGTTCCGGGACAGTCTCGAGGGTCTCACTGGTTCCGACCTGGCCGAGGTGTGGGCGCAGCGGAGTGCCGTCCGTCTCTAGGTAGTCTGGTTTGCCGTGGCTGTTCCGAAAATCGTGCTGTTCTACGTGTTCACTCCGCTCGCCGACCCGGAGGCGATACGGCTGTGGCAGTACACACTCGCCGAGGCGAACAACCTGACCGGTCGGATTCTCGTCTCCGAGCACGGCATCAACGCGACGGTCGGTGGTGACATCCACGACGTCAAGCGGTACGTGAAGGGGACGCGCAGCTACGCCCCGTTCAAGGACGCCGACATCAAGTGGTCGAACGGGCTCGGTGACGACTTCCCGCGGCTGAGCGTCAAGGTGCGATCGGAGATCGTGACGTTCGGTGCGCCGGGCGAGCTGAAGGTGGATGCGGACGGTGTCGTCGGCGGCGGTACCCACCTGGCACCCGACGAGGTGCACCGCCTGGTCGAGGGTCGCGGTGACGACGTCGTCTTCTTCGACGGACGCAACGGTTTCGAGGCGGAGATCGGCCGATTCCGGGACGCCGTCGTGCCCGACGTGTCCACCACGCGCGAGTTCGTGCACGAACTCGACAGCGGCAAGTACGACCATCTGAAGGACAAGGCCGTCGTCACCTACTGCACCGGGGGAGTGCGGTGCGAGGTCCTGTCTTCGCTGATGCGCTCGCGCGGGTTCGGCGAGGTCTACCAGCTGGACGGCGGCATCGTCCGCTACGGCGAGGCGTTCGGTGACACGGGCCTGTGGGAGGGGTCGCTGTACGTCTTCGACAAGCGGATGAACATCGAGTTCAGCGATCAGGCCAAGACTCTGGGGCGCTGCAGCAAGTGCGGGGGTCCGACGTCCCGGTACGAGAATCTGCCGGACGACCGGGGCCGCGAACTGGTGCTCGTCTGCGCCGGCTGCACCGAGAATCGGGCGGGCTGAGGTGGCGGGGGCGCCCCTGCCGGTCCGCAACGGCCTCGGTCCCGACCGTATCCGGATGCCGGCAGGCGTCGGCGCGAAGACGGTCGCCGAATTCCTGGTCGAGACGTACCCGGACGAGCGCGCGCACTGGCTGTCGCTGATCGACGGCGGGGAAGTCGTCGACGAGCACGGCAGGGTAGTCGACCGCGGAACCCGTTATGCCCCAACCCGTTTCGTGTACTTCTACCGCGACCCCGCACCCGAGATCCCGGTTCCGTTCGAGATCGACGTCCTGCACCGCGACGACCACCTCGTGGTCATCGACAAACCCCATTTCCTCGCGACCATTCCGCGGGGCGCGCACATCACCGAGACGGCGGTCGTGCGGCTGCGGAGGGCGCTCGAACTGCCCGACCTCACACCGGCGCACCGGCTCGACCGGATGACGGCCGGCGTCCTGGTGTTCCTGATCAGGCCGGAAGACCGCAGACCGTATCAGGAGCTGTTCGTCTCCCAGCAGGTCACCAAGGAATACGAGGCCGTCGCCGGACACGATCCGACGCTTGCGTTTCCGCGGACCATCCGCAGCCGCATCGTCAAGGAACACGGGATCATGACGGCCACGGAGGAACCGGGAGAACCGAACAGCGAGACCGTCGTCGAGCTGATCGAGACCCGAGACGGCCGCGCACGGTACCGGCTGCTGCCGAAGACCGGCCGGACGCACCAACTGCGGTTGCACATGTCGTCGCTGGGGCTGCCGATCGAGGGCGACAACTACTACCCGGACTTCCGCCGGTCCGAGCCCGGCGACTTCTCGACGCCGCTGCGGTTGCTGGCGCGGGCCATCGACTTCACCGACCCCCGTTCGGGCGAGGTCCGCCGGTTCGAGAGTCGCCGCACACTCGGGTGGTGACCGGTTCGGAGAGGTCCGCGGCGGCGTGAAACAATGGGTCCTCGTGAAGACCTTCGAATCCCTGTTCGCCGAGCTGACCGAGCGTGCCGCTACCCGCCCCGAGGGGTCCGGCACCGTTGCCGCCTTGGACGCCGGCGTCCATTCGCAGGGAAAGAAGATCCTCGAAGAGGCGGGTGAGGTGTGGATCGCCGCCGAGCACGAGAGCGACGAGGCACTCGCCGAGGAGATCTCTCAGCTGCTGTACTGGACGCAGGTGCTGATGGTGGGTAAGGGCCTGAAGCTCGAGGACGTCTACCGACATCTGTGATCGGTGATCGAGACTCCTCCACCCGCTCCCGAAAGGAACCCTCAGCCATGCTGCGCGTCGCAGTCCCCAACAAGGGCTCGCTGTCCGAGTCCGCCGCCGAAATCCTCAGCGAGGCCGGCTACCGCCGTCGCACCGACTCCCGCGACCTGACCGTCCTCGACCCGTCCAACCAGGTCGAGTTCTTCTTCCTGCGCCCCAAGGACATCGCGATCTACGTCGGATCCGGTGAACTCGATCTCGGCATCACCGGCCGCGACCTCGCCCGCGACTCGGGGGCCCCCGTCTCCGAACGGCTGTCGCTCGGCTTCGGCCGCTCCACGTTCCGGTACGCCGCCCCCGCGGGCAAGGACTGGTCGGTCGAGGACCTCGCCGGACTCCGGATCGCCACGTCCTACCCCAACCTGGTGCGCGACGACCTGTCCGCACGCGGCATCGACGCCTCGGTCATCCGCCTCGACGGCGCCGTGGAGATCTCGATCCAGCTCGGCGTTGCCGACGCCATCGCCGACGTCGTCGGCTCCGGCCGCACGCTGCGCCAGCACAACCTGGCCGCGTTCGGCGACACCCTGTGCGATTCCGAAGGCGTGCTCATCGAGCGCGCCGGTTCGCCCGACGACGATTCTGCGCGGAACCAGCTGGTCGAGCGGGTGCGCGGTATCGTCTTCGCGCAGCAGAACCTGATGCTCGACTACGACTGCCCCAAGACGATCCTCGACGACGCGTTGAAGATCACCCCGGGCCTGGAGTCGCCGACACTGTCGCCGCTCGCCGACGAGAACTGGGTCGCGGTCCGGGCGATGGTGCCGATCAAGGGCCACAACGGAGTCATGGACGAACTCGCGGACCTCGGCGCCAAGGCCATTCTCGCGTCCAACATCCGGTCCTGCCGCGCACTCTGATCTCGTTCTGCCGCAACACGATCCGCGCCCGCTCCGCTCAGGGGCGGGCGCGGACCTGTACGGTCTGGGCGATCCGGCCGACGGCGCCGGTCTCGTCGTAGAGCACGCCCGCGCACATGCCCACTCCGTCGGGTCCGATGGAGGTTTCGGAGCTGACCCCCACCCAGTCGCCCTCGGGGACCCGGAAGATGTGCACGGTGAGGTCGGTGTTGAGGAACGTCCAGTCCGCCGGGTCGAGTTTCGATCCCACGCCGTTCGCGATGTCCGCGATGGAGAACAGCCGCTCGAGCGGCGTCATGGTCTCGCCGAGAACCAGTGCGGGCCGCGGCTTCGCCCACAGCTTGCCCGGGCCCTCGCATCCCATCTCGGCGATCCACCGCCAGTCGAGGGTCGTCAGGTAGCCCGAATTCCAGACCTCGCCGAACTTGCCGTCCCGGCCGGTAGACCGCGGTTCGAGTGGCGGGTCGACGACGTGGACGGCGTCGCTGGTGTCGACGGTCTCCATCCGCCACGCCGAGCCCCGCGCGACGGCACGGGGCCGGTCGCCGACGGTCCACAATTCGGCGACCACCAGCTCCACCCGGCGTCCCGGTCGCTGCACCCAGGACCGGACCTCGAGTTCGGCGATCGGGATGGGACCGAGGATCTCGACCACGACCCGCGTGAGACGCACGTCGTCGCGTGGGGCGCAGCGCTCGAGTGCCCGCACGAGCAGCGCGGACGGGGGAGCGCCGTGCTGCATCGTCTCGGCCCACACACTGATCGTCAGATCCGTGCTGTCGAACCGCTCGACGGTGATCTTCTGATCCGAGCCTACTTCCGGCGCACTCAGTGCTTCCGAACCAAGTGGTACGTAATAGGACTCGGAACTCATTCGACAATCTCCTCGAAACCCGGTGCGTCTTCTGCGGGCCCCTCCGGCCATCCCGGGTAGGGAGGCGGCGTTCCGCCGAACGAGGGGCACAGGGACTTATGATCACACCAGTCGCAGAGCCGGCTCGGCTTGGGTCGGAAATCGCCGGTGACCCCGGCCGCCAGGATGGCCTTCCAGATCGCCGACAGCGTGCGCTCGAACCGCAGCAGTTCGTCCTCGTCGGGTGCGTAGGTGAGGACCGTGCCGGACGCGAGGTACAGCAGCCGCAACTGCGCGGGGACGATGCCGCGGGTGCGCAGCAGGACCAGCGCGTAGAACTTCATCTGGAACAGTGCCTTGGACTCGGACATCTCGCGTGGTGCGCGGCCGGTCTTGTAGTCGACCACCCGCACCTCCCCGGTTGGGGCGACGTCGATGCGGTCGACGAATCCGCGGAGCAGCACCCCGTCGGCGAGTTCGGTCTCGACGCGCTGTTCGCACGATTCGGCCTCGAACCGGGTGGGGTCCTCGAGCTCGTAATACGCGGTGACGAGGGACCGCGCCTCGTCGAGGAACGTGTCGCGTTGGTCCTCGGGGACCAGGTCGATCAGGTCGGGGGCCTCGGCGAGAATGCGCTCCCACGACGGGAGGACCAGATCGACCGCCTTCTGCGGAACGCGTTCGGCCGCGGGCAGCCCGAACAGGGTCTCCAGTGCGGCGTGCACGACCGTGCCCTTCACCTGCGCGCGCGACGGCGCCTCGGGGAGCCGGTCGACCGCGCGGAAACGGTAGAGGAGCGGGCACTGCTTGAAGTCGCCGGCACGGGACGGTGACAGGGCGGGGCGCCTGTGGGTGGCCGAAGTGTCGCCGGGTTGTGACGGGGAACCCTGTGTGACGGGGGCTGGCGACTCTGAGATGCTCACACCTGGCAGGGTAGGCCCCCGGTCCGACAGTCGAGTCGGGGCGCGGTGTGGGCGTCGGACGGCGCCGGACGAACAGGCTGAGGAGTCGGTGACGATGGTGGGACGCGAAACGCGACCGAGCGGACCGTTTCGGGTGGGCGATCGCGTCCAGTTGACGGACGCCAAGGGCCGGCACTACACGGTCAACCTGGAGGCCGGCAAGGAGTTCCACACCCACCGCGGCGGCATCCTGCACGACGACCTGATCGGCACCGACGAGGGCAGCGTGGTCAAGTCGACCAACGGCACCCCGTACCTCGCGCTGCGACCGCTGCTCGTCGACTACATCCTGTCGATGCCCCGCGGGGCGCAGGTCATATACCCGAAGGACGCCGCGCAGATCGTTCACGAGGGCGACGTCTTCCCCGGCGCCCGCGTGCTCGAGGCCGGCGCCGGCTCGGGCGCGCTGACGTGCTCACTGCTGCGGGCGGTCGGACCGGAAGGCCGGGTCATCTCGTACGAGGTGCGCGACGACCACGCCGAACACGCGGTCCGGAACGTCGAGACGTTCTTCGGGGAACGCCCCGAGAACTGGGACCTGACCATCGCCGACGTCGCCGAGTTCGACGCCGAGGCGGCGGGCGGTCAGGTCGACCGGGTGGTCCTCGACATGCTCGCCCCCTGGGACGCGCTGCCCGCGGTGTCCAAGGCGCTGGTTCCCGGCGGTGTGCTCATCGTCTACGTCGCCACTGTGACGCAGCTCTCGAAGGTGGTCGAGGCGATGCGCGAGCAGGAGTGCTGGACCGAGCCGCGGTCCTGGGAATCGATCGTCCGCGGGTGGCACGTCGTCGGGCTCGCCGTGCGCCCGGAACACCGGATGCAGGGCCACACCGCGTTCCTGGTGAGTGCCCGGCGTCTGGCCGAGGGAACCGTCACCCCCAAGCCGCAGCGCCGGTCGGGCAAGGGCTGAGACACGCCTTCGGCGGCGCCCGGACAGGACGCCGCCGAAGGAGGGAAAACTAGCAGCCGGCGCGTGCCATGCCCAGCAGGGTGCACGTGCTCTCATCCGACACCTTCCAGGTGCCGTCGACGTTCTCCCACGTCCACGCGGTCGGAGCGGCCGTGCCGTGCGGGCTGACGATCGCGACGTTCGCCGTCGCGGTATCGCCCTCTACCTGCACATCCGTGACCGTGAAGGACACCGGGTAGCTGGCCATGGCCGCCGTCATGGCCTCGAGATTCGGGCGGCGTTCGTCGCCGTCGACGACCACGACGGTCTTCTCGTCGACCGGTCGGGCGGGGTCCACGAGGACCTGGAGCGTACCGAGCAGTTCGTCCGACGTGGGGGCGGCAACCGCCTCGCTCGCCGCGGACGACGTGGCCGCGGACTTCGTCGCCGCGGTGTCGGAAGCGTCGTCGGACGAGCAGGCCGACATCCCGAGCGCGAGGACCACCGCGCCCACGGCAACCACGGACCTACCGATGAAAGATGTTCCGTTCAGGGGCTTGCGGATTATCACGACGAACCCTTTCGTTACACAGAACAGAGAGAAACTGCTCGACAGGTAGGTAAGGCTAACATGAGAGGTTCGGTGGCCCAGGGCGTCACGTATGCCGATTCGCAATCGGCAGAATCCGTGTCACGGCGCAGAATTCGGGCAGTGCCGGTAGCGTTGATAGATCTCATTGGGAGGAGACGCACATGAGCTCGACAGAGAACCCCGATTCGGTTGCGGCCGCACGAGAGCTCGAGGCGTTGCGCGCAGAGGCGTCGGCACTGCGCAGGCAGCTCGCGGAGTCGCCGGAACAGCTTCGTGAGATGGAATCGCGAGTGGACTCGCTGTCCATCCGGAACACCAAGCTGATGGACACCCTCAAGGAGGCCCGTCAGCAGCTCATCGCCCTTCGAGAAGAAGTCGATCGCCTCGGCCAGCCGCCGAGCGGGTACGGCGTGCTGCTCGGAGTGCACGACGATCAGACCGTGGACGTGTTCACCTCCGGACGCAAGATGCGGTTGACCTGCTCCCCGAACGTCGACGCCGAGACCCTCAAGCTCGGCCAGACCGTGCGCCTCAACGAGGCGCTCACGATCGTGGAAGCGGGCAACTTCGAGCGTGTGGGTGAGATCAGCACGTTGCGCGAGGTCCTCGACGACGGTCAGCGCGCCCTCGTGGTCGGCCACGCCGACGAGGAACGGATCGTGTGGCTGGCCGAACCCCTCGCGACCGTCTTCGAGGAGAGCGAGAGGGAGTCGATCGCGTACGACGCGGAATCGCCTACCCGCAAACTTCGGCCGGGCGACTCCCTCCTCGTCGACACCAAGGCCGGGTACGCGTTCGAGCGGATCCCCAAGGCCGAGGTCGAGGATCTGGTCCTCGAAGAGGTTCCCGACGTGCACTACGACGACATCGGCGGCCTCGGACGGCAGATCGAGCAGATCCGTGACGCCGTCGAGTTGCCGTTCCTCCACAAGGACCTGTTCCACGAATACGAGCTGCGGCCACCGAAGGGTGTGCTCCTCTACGGTCCGCCCGGGTGCGGTAAGACGCTCATCGCCAAGGCGGTCGCCAACTCGCTCGCGAAGAAGATCGCGGAGGCCCGAGGCCAGGACAGCAAGGAAGCCAAGTCCTACTTCCTCAACATCAAAGGCCCCGAGCTGCTGAACAAGTTCGTCGGCGAGACCGAGCGGCACATCCGGCTGATCTTCCAGCGGGCCCGGGAGAAGGCGTCCGAGGGCACCCCGGTGATCGTGTTCTTCGACGAGATGGATTCGATCTTCCGTACCCGTGGGTCGGGTGTCTCCTCCGACGTCGAGACCACCGTCGTGCCTCAGCTGCTCAGTGAGATCGACGGCGTCGAGGGACTCGAGAACGTCATCGTGATCGGCGCGTCGAACCGCGAGGACATGATCGACCCCGCGATCCTGCGTCCCGGCCGCCTCGACGTGAAGATCAAGATCGAACGCCCCGACGCGGAGTCGGCGCAGGACATCTTCTCGAAGTACCTCGTCGAGACGCTGCCGGTGCACAGCGACGACATCGCGGAGTTCGGCGGCGACCGCACGGCCTGCATCCGGGTGATGATCGAACGGGTCGTCGACCGCATGTACGCCGAGAGCGAGGAGAACCGCTTCCTCGAGGTCACGTACGCCAACGGCGACAAGGAGGTCCTGTACTTCAAGGACTTCAACTCGGGCGCGATGATCCAGAACATCGTCGACCGCGCCAAGAAGTACGCGATCAAGTCGGTGCTCGACACCGGTGCCCCGGGCCTGCGGGTCCAGCACCTGTTCGACTCCATCGTCGACGAGTTCTCGGAGAACGAGGACCTGCCGAACACCACCAACCCCGACGACTGGGCCCGGATCTCGGGCAAGAAGGGTGAGCGGATCGTCTACATCCGCACGCTGGTCACCGGTAAGAACGCGAGCGCGAGCCGCGCCATCGACACCGAATCCAACACCGGCCAGTACCTGTAAGCCGTTCGGCACCACCTGCGCGGCGGGAACTCGAACACGGTTCCCGCCGCGCAGGCGGCTGTACGTCAGCGGTCCCGTGTGACGAGGTAGTCCTCCAGGAGCGCCCGGGTGTCCGGCACGAACGGCCACTGCGGGTCGCGCAGATGCGTCACCAGTTCGTGGGGCGTCCACCACCAGCCCGACGCGATCTCGCTGGCCTGGTGGACGATGGGTCCGTCCCAGTGGGTCTCGTAGGCGTACAGGTGGCACCGCAGCCGCATTCCCTGCCAGTGCCCGTCCCACGCCACCGCCGCGATGGGGGCGAGGCCCACTCCGGTGACACCCAGTTCCTCCGCCAGCTCCCGGGCTGCGGCCTCCTCCGGTGTTTCCCCGGGATCGACCACCCCACCCGCCAGACAGTCGTGATGTCCGGCGAACACCGTCTTCGTGTCCGAGCGTCGGTGCACGTAGAGGCGCTTCCCGTCCCCGGATCGGACGAGGACGCCGGCGCTCGCGTGCCACAACCCCTCGGCGTAGACGCGGGAACGCGCGGCGGACCCCACCGGTCGTCCCGCACTGTCGAACACCGCCACCACTTCGTCCGTGCCGGGTGAGGTGTTCGGTGCGGAATCCATGTGTCGATCCTGCCAGCCCCCCGGCGAACGTCGGTACTGTCGAGGTCGGGTGCTTGTTCCCGTGCCGAAGGGGTGAGAGGTCATGGCGTTGCCGCGTTCGATCGCCCGGTTCAACCGGGTCGTCACCAATCAGGTGAGTCGGCACGTCGCGACGATCCTGCCCGGTTTCGCCATCGTCGAGCACCGGGGCCGCACGTCGGGCAAGACGTATCGCACACCCGTCAACGTGTTCGTCGTGGACGGCCGCTACCGGTTCGCCCTGACGTACGGTGCGCAGAGCGACTGGGTGCGAAATGTGGTGGCGGCGGGCGGATGCACCATCGTGACGCGCCGCCGGACGGTGCACCTGACGGGCCCGAGGATCGTCACCGACAGCACCCACTCCTGGGCCCCCGCCGGGGTCCGCACGGTGCTCCGGGCGATCTCGGCGGACGAGTACCTGGAGTGCTCGCCGGACTAGCCGCCGGGAGCGGACGGCTCGCGTAGCAGGAGTGTGCCACCGGGTGGCGTCGGTGATCGCATAGGCTCGGCAGCATGCAGCGGATCATCGGTGTCGAAGTCGAGTACGGAATCTCCTCACCCAGCGAGCCTTCGGCCAATCCGATCTTGACGTCCACCCAGGCGGTGCTGGCCTATGCGGCGGCAGCGGGAGTGCCGCGCGCCAAGCGCACCCGATGGGACTACGAGGTGGAATCCCCGCTCCGGGATGCCCGCGGGTTCGACCTGGGCCGGCTGAGCGGCCCGGCGCCGGTGATTGACGCCGACGAGGTCGGCGCGGCCAACATGATCCTCACCAACGGCGCCCGGCTCTACGTCGATCACGCGCACCCCGAGTACTCGGCCCCGGAGGTCACCGACCCCCTGGACGCCGTCATCTGGGACAAGGCCGGCGAACGGGTGATGGAGGCGGCGGCCCGGCACGCGTCGAGCGTCCCCGGCGCCCCGCGACTGCAGCTGTACAAGAACAACGTGGACGGCAAGGGGGCGTCGTACGGCACCCACGAGAACTACCTGATGTCCCGGGCCACGCCGTTCTCCGCGGTGATCAACGGGCTGACGCCGTTCTTCGCGTCCCGTCAGGTGATCTGCGGGTCGGGCCGGGTGGGCATCGGCCAGTCCGGTGACGAGGCCGGTTTCCAGCTGTCGCAGCGGGCCGACTACATCGAGGTGGAGGTCGGGCTCGAGACGACACTCAAGCGCGGCATCATCAACACCCGCGACGAACCCCACGCGGACGCGGACAAGTACCGGCGTCTGCACGTCATCATCGGCGACGCGAACCTCGCCGAGATGTCCACGTACCTGAAGGTCGGGACGACGGCCCTGGTCCTCGATCTCATCGAGGCCGGCGTCGACCTCACCGACCTGCAGCTGGCCCGCCCGGTGACCGCCGTGCACCACATCAGCCACGACCCGACGCTGCGCGCCACGGTCGCGCTGGCCGACGGCCGGGAACTGACCGGGCTTGCCTTGCAGCGGATCTACCTGGACCGAGTCGACAAGTTCATGTCCGCCGAGGGCAATGACGACCCCCGCGTCGCCGATCTGATGGAGAAGTGGGCGATGGTGCTCGACCTCCTCGAGCGGGATCCGATGGAGTGCGCTCACCTGCTGGACTGGCCGGCCAAGCTGCGTCTGCTCGAGGGTTTCCGGAACCGGGAGGGCCTCAACTGGTCCGCGCCGCGACTGCATCTCGTCGACCTGCAGTACTCGGACGTGCGCCTGGACAAGGGGCTCTACAACCGGCTCGTCGCCCGCGGGTCGATGGAACGCCTCGTCTCGGAGCAGGCCGTTCTCGACGCCGTCGACACCCCGCCCACCGATACCCGCGCCTACTTCCGGGGTGAGTGCCTGCGCAAGTTCGGCGCCGACATCGCGGCCGCGAGCTGGGATTCGGTGATCTTCGATCTCGGTGGCGACTCCCTGGTCCGTATCCCCACCCTCGAGCCGTTGCGGGGCAGCAAGGCGCACGTGGGGGAGTTGCTGGAGTCGGTGGAGACCGCGAAAGAACTCGTCGACGAGCTCACGAACTGACCCGTCGACCGGTCGCGGACGGATCTGCCCCGGAACTCGCCGTCGCGTCGGCACACGTGCGGCGGCGCCGCTCGGTAGGGTGAAGGTCCGAGCGGATGATGTAGTCAGACTGCTTGGCAGGACAGGACGCTCGGAAGAAGAGCTCCCTTCACACAAGGAGGTCGGCTGCGATGGCACAAGAGCAGACCAAACGTACTGGTGGCGGCGACGAGGACGACACCCCCGGCGGTGACGGTGCCACGGGTCAGGAACGTCGCGAAAAGCTGGCCGAGGACACCGACGACCTGCTCGACGAGATCGACGACGTGCTCGAGGAGAACGCCGAAGACTTCGTCCGGGCCTATGTCCAGAAGGGCGGCCAGTGACGGCGGATCGACCGGCATTGCGGACAGGCGACGGTGACACGAAGCTCAGTTTCGGTTCGAATCTGAGCTCGTTCACCGAGTATCTGCGTGGTCACGCACCAGAATTGCTGCCGGAGAATCGGATCGGCCATCGTTCGCACTCGACACGGGGTGGTGACGGGATGGACAGCGGTGATCTCGCGCCGCACGGAACGACGATCGTGGCGCTCACCTACAAGGGCGGCGTCCTGCTCGCCGGCGACCGGCGCGCGACCCAGGGCAACCTGATCGCCAGCCGAGACGTCGAGAAGGTGTACGTCACCGACGAATATTCGGCGGCCGGTATCGCCGGCACCGCGGGGATCGCCATCGAACTGGTCCGCCTGTTCGCCGTCGAACTCGAACACTACGAGAAGATCGAGGGCGTTCAGCTGACCTTCGACGGCAAGGCCAACCGCCTGGCGTCGATGGTCCGGGGCAACCTCGGGGCGGCGATGCAGGGTCTCGCAGTGGTCCCGCTGCTCGTCGGCTACGACCTCGACGCGGACGACGAGGCCCGGGCGGGCCGCATCGTTTCGTACGACGTCGTCGGCGGCCGGTACGAGGAACGCGCCGGATACCACGCGGTCGGTTCGGGATCGTTGTTCGCGAAGTCGGCACTGAAGAAGATCTACTCGCCGGACAGCGACGAGGAGACCGCCCTGCGGGCGGCCATCGAATCGCTGTACGACGCAGCCGACGACGACTCGGCCACCGGCGGGCCCGACCTGACCCGCGGCATCTACCCGACCGCGGTCACGATCACCCAGGCCGGTGCCGTGCACGTGTCCGAGGAGGCGACGTCCGAGTTGGCTCGGCGCATCGTCGCCGAGCGCACCGAAGAAGGGGGGTCTGGGCGATGACCATGCCGTATTACGCGTCCGCCGAGCAGATCATGCGGGACCGCTCGGAACTGGCGCGCAAGGGAATTGCCCGCGGACGCAGCGTCGTGGTGCTCACGTTCCGCGACGGCGTGCTGTTCGTCGCGGAGAATCCCTCCACCGCGCTGCACAAGGTCAGCGAACTGTACGACCGACTCGGCTTCGCAGCGGTCGGCAAGTACAACGAGTTCGAGAACCTGCGGCGCGCCGGGATCGTCCACGCCGACATGCGCGGCTACTCCTACGACCGCCGAGACGTGACGGGCCGGTCGCTGGCCAACGCGTACGCGCAGACCCTGGGCACGATTTTCACCGAGCAGCCCAAGCCGTACGAGGTGGAGATCTGCGTCGCGGAGGTCGGACGCGTGGGCAGCCCGAAGGCGCCCCAGCTGTACCGCATCACCTACGACGGATCCATCGTCGACGAACAGCATTTCGTCGTGATGGGTGGCACGACCGAGCCGATCGCGACCGCCATGCGCGAGTCGTACCGTGCCGACCTCGATCTCGAGGCGGCGGTCGGCATCGCGGTCAACGCCCTGCGGCAGGGCGGTGCCGGGGAAGGCGAGAAGCGGAACGTCGACATGGCCAGCCTCGAGGTGGCCGTGCTCGACCAGTCCCGGCCGCGCCGCGCGTTCCGGCGAATCACCGGATCCGCGCTCGAACAGCTGATCCCCGCAGCGCCCGCGGCCGCCTCGGAGCCCGCTCCGGAGTCGAAGCCGGACACCGAGGCGAAGCCGACCGACGCTCAGGACTGAGGCCGGTACACCGCGATCGCTTCGGGCACCGTCCGGAAGTCGAACCTCAGGGCGTCGGCGACCACTTCACCGTCGGTGGCCAGTGCAACCGGCGAGCCGTCTACGCGGACGGTGAGCCGGGGCACGAGGGATCGCACGTACACCCGGCTGCTTCCGAGCGTCCCGGTGGCGGCAGCGAACAGCAGCCGCGGCCGGGACGCTCGCCGGTCGGCACGCACGTACCGGACGTCGAGTAGTCCGCCGGTGATGGCGGGACGCGACATCGGAACCTGATCGCCGGGGGAATACCGACCGTTCCCCACGAACAGCATCCAGACTTTCACGGGCCTGCCGTCGATGGTGACGGCGAGCGGTGTTGCGGCGGAGAGAATCCGGATCATCGCCACACATGCCGCAGGCCACTTTCCGTACCGCGGCTGCCACTTCTCCCGCAGTCGCACCGCGTCGGGATAGCCGCCGAGACTGGCGGTGTTGAGGAACGGCGCCGGCTCCTCGACATCGGTGTGGACGACGGCCTGGTCGACGAGAACCGCATGCCCGGTCTCGACGGCGTTCACCGTGTCCGAGATGTCGGCGACGCCGGCATCCCGTGCGAAGTGATTGAGCGTGCCGCCCGGGAACACCGCCAGCGGCAACGCGTGACGAGCTGCAGCGGACGCGACGGCGACCACGGTCCCGTCTCCACCGCACACTCCGAGGGCGCGCGGCTTCCTGTCGGTCACCCAGGCGTCGAGTTGTTCGGCGAAATCGCGGGCGGTGTCGAGTGCGCGCACGTCGGCCTTGGGGAGAGCGGTCGTGATCTCTTCACTCGGATCGACACTGTCGGGCCCGGACTCCGGGTTGACCACCACGAGCAGATCCTCACCGCCCCGAAGTGCCGGTGCGTCGACGGCGGGGCCCAGCTCCGCCGGTTCCTCCGTGCGCACCGCCCACCAGCGGCGGGTGCCCGACGCGACGGCCCCGCCGAGTAGCAGTCCGGCGGCAACGTCGGTCGGCCAGTGCACGCCGTTGTGCACACGGGAGTAGGCGACCGCGGCGGCAAGGGGGGCCACGACGGCAGCGGTCGCGGGCGATTCCAGGGCGACACCCGTGGTGAACGCCGCCGCCGACGCGGCATGTCCCGACGGGAACGACGAGGACCGGGGGATCGCCACCCCGCGCAGAACGTTCGTCCATACGCGGGCGGGCGGGCGCCGCCGGGGGAACAGCGGTTTGAGGATGCCGTTGGCCAGACCGCTCGCCATCATGAGGGACAGCAGTCCGCGCACACCACCGCGGCGGGCGCGCCCGCCGACCAGTCCCAGGACCGCCGCCACGAACCACCACATGAGCCCCTTGTCGGCCGCGCGGCTGAGGAAGCGCATGGCCCGGTCGAGCTCGGAGGGGCTCAGATCGGCGCTGCGGTCGAAGACGATCTCGTCGGCCCGGTGGATTCGGCGTAGGTGTCGGTTCACCATCTCAGGGTATGCGCGGGGGTCGCCAGAGGGTTTTTCCGCTCCGCCGGGTGATCGGCGTTGTACTGTCGAGGTGTGCAGCGACGAATCATGGGAATTGAGACAGAGTTCGGTGTGACCTGCACCTTCCATGGTCACAGGCGACTGAGCCCGGACGAGGTTGCGCGCTACCTGTTCCGGCGGGTGGTGTCGTGGGGCCGGAGCTCCAACGTGTTTCTCCGGAACGGTGCCCGCCTGTATCTGGACGTCGGCTCGCACCCCGAATACGCGACAGCCGAGTGCGACAACCTCATCCAGTTGGTCAACCACGACCGGGCGGGGGAGCGTGTTCTCGAGGAGCTGTTGATCGACGCCGAACAGCGGCTCGCCGAGGAAGGCATCGGCGGCGACATCTACCTGTTCAAGAACAACACGGACTCGGCGGGCAATTCGTACGGCTGTCACGAGAACTTCCTGGTGGCCCGAGCCGGCGAATTTTCCCGGATCTCGGACGTGCTGCTCCCGTTCCTGGTGACGCGGCAGCTGATCTGTGGCGCGGGAAAGGTCCTGCAGACGCCGAAGGCGGCCACGTTCTGCCTGTCGCAGCGCGCCGAGCACATCTGGGAGGGCGTGTCCTCGGCGACCACGCGGTCGCGGCCCATCATCAACACCCGTGACGAGCCGCACGCCGACGCGGAGAAGTACCGCCGCCTGCACGTGATCGTCGGCGACTCGAACATGTCCGAGTCCACCACGATGCTGAAGGTGGGCACGGCGGCGCTCGTGCTCGAGATGATCGAGGCCGGGGTGTCGTTCCGCGACTTCGCGCTCGACAACCCGATCCGCGCCATCCGCGAGGTCAGCCACGACGTCACCGGACGCCGCCCGGTGCGGCTCGCCGGCGGCCGGCAGGCCAGCGCCCTCGACATTCAGCGGGAGTACCACGCGCGCGCCGTGGAACACCTGCAGAACCGGGATCCCGATCCGCAGGTCACTCAGGTCGTCGACCTGTGGGGTCGCATGCTCGACGCCGTCGAGACACAGGACTTCGCGAAGGTCGACACGGAGATCGACTGGGTCATCAAGCGCAAGCTGTTCCAGCGCTATCAGGACCGGCACGGCTTCGAGTTGGCCGACCCGAAGATCGCGCAGCTGGATCTGGCGTACCACGACATCAAACGCGGTCGTGGCGTGTTCGACGTGCTGCAGCGCAAGGGTCTGGTGAAGCGGATCACCGAGGACGAGACGATCGAGGCGGCGGTGGACACTCCACCGCAGACAACTCGGGCGAAGCTGCGCGGCGAGTTCATCACGGCGGCGCAGGAGGCCGGACGCGACTTCACGGTCGACTGGGTGCACCTCAAGCTCAACGACCAGGCCCAGCGGACCGTGCTGTGCAAGGACCCCTTCCGGTCGGTCGACGAGCGGGTGGAGCGGCTGATTGCCTCGATGTAGCGGCGCTGTGAGAGTCCGTAACGGGCTCACCCACTAGGCTTCCGGGCGTGCCGACTTCCAAGATCGAGCGGTTGATGAACCTGGTGATCTGTCTGTTGTCCACCAGACAGTTCCTCACCGCCGAGAAGATTCGCGAGAGCGTTGCCGGGTACGCCGACTCCGCGAGCGACGAGGCGTTCAGCCGCATGTTCGAACGCGACAAGAACGAGCTCCGGGATCTCGGTGTTCCGCTCGAGACCGGGCAGGCGTCGCGCTTCTCGACGGTCGAGGGCTACCGCATCAACCGCAACGCGTACGAGCTCCCCGACATCGACCTCAGTCAGGAGGAATCCGCGGCGGTCGCGGTAGCGGTCCAGCTGTGGGAGTCCCCGGAGTTGACGTCCGCGGCTCAGGGGGCACTGCTCAAGCTGCGTGCGGCGGGTGTGCAGGTGGATCCGGATTCGGCGGCCACCCCGATCACCGCGGTGCCCGCCCGCACCCGAGGGTCCGAACCGGCGCTCGGCAAGTTGCTGGCGGCGGTCGATGCCGGCCGCGCTGTGCATTTCCCGCACCGCGGCGCCCTGAACGAGCCGTACACCCAGCGCACCGTCGAGCCCTGGGGAGTCGTCACCGCGCACGGCCGGTGGTACCTCGTCGGTCACGACGTCGACCGGGGGGCCGTCCGGACGTTCCGGCTGTCGCGGATCGGCGACGACGTGACGGAGTTCGGACCGTCCGGGGTCGTCCACAAACCGGCGGGCGTCGACCTCAGGGAGATCGTCGACCGGGTCACCGGTTCGGGTGAGGTCACGGGGACCGCCACCGTGTGGGTGGCGGAGGGCCGTGCCCACGAACTGCGTCGACTGGCGACAACGGCGGAGGAGAAGCGGGTGAACGAGCGCAGCGGCACCGTGCTCGGGATTCCGGTCCGCTCCCGGGACTGGATCGCGCGGCTGGTCGCGGGCCACGGGGCGGACGCCCTGGTCCTCGATCCGCCCGAACTACGTCACGATGTGCTGACCAAGCTGAAGGACGCCGCACGGGGAGGGGGGACGTCGTGAGCAACAGGCTCTCGTCGAGACTGTCCCGGCTCCTCAACCTGGTGCCGTACTTCATCGCGAACCCCGGGATGAGTGCGGCCGAGGCCGCCGCCGAACTGGGCGTCACCACCACACAGCTGATGTCCGACCTCAACCAGTTGTGGGTGTGCGGCCTACCCGGCTACGGTCCCGGCGACCTCATCGACCTCTCGTTCTCCGAGGAGAGCATCGAGGTGACCTTCTCGGCGGGCATCGACCGCCCGCTGCGGTTGACGTCCACCGAGGCGACAGCCCTGCTGATTGCCCTGCGTTCGCTGGTGGAGATGCCGGGCATGGTCGATCCGTCCGCGGCGCACAGCGCGATCGCGAAGATCGAGGACGCCGCGGGCACCGCGGCGGCCCGCGCGGCGGTGACGCCGACGTCGGAGCGGGAGGCGGTGGAGGACGTGGCGGAAGATCCCATAGCCGCCACGGTGCGGTCCGCGCTTCATCATCGGCGTGCCCTTCACCTGACGTACTACTCGGCGTCCCGGGACCGGGTCACCGAGCGCACCGTGGATCCGGTGCGGGTCGTGCTGGTCGACAATCAGAGTTACCTGCAGGCGTGGTGCCGGCAGGCCGAGGGGGTCCGGCTGTTCCGGCTCGACCGGATCGACGCCGCCACCGAGTTGGACGAGCCGTCCACACCGCCGGCGCAGGCACTCGTGCGGGATTCCAACCTGGAATTGTTCAGCGGCGACGCGTCCCTTCCCCAGGCCCGGTTGCACATCGGTGCCGACTGCGTCTGGGTGCTCGACTACTACCCGATGGATGTCCGGACGGTCGCTCCCGACGGCTCGGTCGAGGCGAGCATGAGTTACGGGGCGCTCGAGTGGATGGCCCGGCTCGTGCTCGGGTTCGGTTCCGGAATAACCGTGCTCGAACCTGCGGAACTGGTCGACGAGGTGCGCCGCCGGGCCGTGGAGGCGCTGTCCGCCTACGACGCCGTCGAGGCATGAGCGGCGACGGGCGTCCGCTGCGGATCAGCGTCTTCGGCGCGGGCAGCATCGGTTGCTATGTCGGGGGCCGGCTCGCGGCGGCCGGCGCCGAGGTGACCCTGATCGGCCGGGAGCGTGTCGGGGCGGAGATCCGTGAACACGGGTTGCGGCTGACGGACCTGCACGGAGCGGACATCCGGGTCGGTGCCGCCGACATCGCCTTCGCGACCGGTCCCGAGTCGGCGGCCACGGCCGATCTCGTCGTGGTCTCGGTGAAGTCGGCGGGGACACCGGAGGCAGGTGCCGCGCTGGCGTCGGCGATCGGTTCCGGCACGGTGGTGGTCAGTGCGCAGAACGGGTTGGGCAATGCGGACACCCTGCGCGCGGCACTGCCGGAGCAGGTCGTTCTCGCGGCGATGGTGCCGTTCAACGTGGTGCACCGCGGCGACGGGCATTTCCACCAGGGCTCCGAGGGTGATCTCGAGATCGAGCAGCATCCGGCGGTGCGCGCATTCGCGCCGGTCTTCGACGACGCCGGGCTGCCGCTGCACGCACGTGCGGACTTCCGCTCGGTGCAGTGGGCGAAGCTGCTGCTCAACCTGAACAACGCGGTGAACGCCCTGTCCGGCCTGCCGCTCCGCGAGGAGTTGTCGCAGCGGTCGTTCCGGCGCGCGGTCGCCCTGGCACAGCGGGAGGCGCTGACTCTCCTGACCGCCCGCGGCATCGCTGTCGCCAAGCTCACACCGCTGCCGCCGCAGTGGATTCCCCGGTTGCTGACCGTCCCGGACGGGGTGTTCCGGGTGGCGGGCAGCCGGATGCTGGCCATCGACCCGCACGCACGATCCTCGATGTGGGACGACCTCGAAGCGGGCCGGCGCACCGAAGTGGACTGGATCAGCGGGGAGATCGTGCGCCTGGCCGCGGCGTCGGGCACGGCCGCGCCGGTGAACGCGAGGCTGGTCGAATTGATCCGCGAGGCCGAGGCGGGTAGGAACCGGCACTGGTCCGGGGACGCCCTGCTCGCCGATCTGCGCTCACAGCCGGGACCCAGGAAACCGACAGGTAAACGGCAGCGCAACTAGCCGGTTTCGACCGGACCGGTGCCGTGTATGTCCGGTAGCATCGTGGTCACCTGATCTTTTGGAGGTTTCATCATGGGAGCCATGAGCCCCTGGCACTGGGCCATCGTCGCGCTGGTCGTCATCATCCTGTTCGGTTCCAAGAAGCTGCCCGACGCGGCTCGTGGACTCGGCCGTTCGCTCCGCATTTTCAAGAGCGAGGTCAAGGAGATGCAGAACGACAACAGCACGCCGGCGCCCACCGCGCAGCAGAGCGCGCCCGCCGAGCTGCCCGTGGCGGACACCACCACCGCACCGGTCACCCCTCCGGCGCCGGTGCAGCCGCAGCACACCGAGCCCAAGTCGGCATAGCCCGAGCCGCCTGACAACCGGGGTGACTCTTCACCCCGGTTGCCTGCTGACCAAGACTAGGGCGAACAACAGTGCGAATTCCGTTCGATCCGCGCCACAGCAAGCGGAGGACCAATCCCGACGGCACCATGTCGTTGGTCGATCACCTCTACGAGCTGCGCACGCGGTTGCTCCTGTCGGTGCTGGCCATCGTGGTCACCACCGCGGTGGGCTTCTTCTGGTACTCCCACCAGATTCTCGGGATCGAGAGTCTCGGTGAGCTCCTGCGCGGGCCGTACTGTTCGCTGCCGGCGTCGAGTCGCGCCGACCTGAGCAACGACGGGTCGTGCCGGCTCCTCGCGACCGGACCGTTCGAGCAGTTCATGCTCCGCTTCAAGGTCGCGCTGACGGCAGGCATCGTCCTCGCCTGTCCCATCTGGCTGTACCAGCTGTGGGCGTTCATCACGCCCGGCCTCTACTCGAAGGAGCGCCGCTACGCGATCGGCTTCGTGGTGTCCGGCGCCGCGCTGTTCCTCGCCGGCGCCGTCCTCGCCTATGTGGTCGTCGCGAAGGCCTTGCACTTCCTGCTGACGATCGGCGACAACGTCCAGATCACCGCACTCGGCGGCGCGGAATACTTCGGGTTCATCATCAACCTGCTGATCATCTTCGGTGTCAGTTTCGAGATCCCGCTGCTCATCGTCGCGCTGAACTTCGTCGGCATCCTGCCCTACGCGAAGCTCAAGGCGTGGCGCCGCGGCCTGATCTTCGCTCTGTTCGTGTTCGCCGCGATCGCCACCCCCGGGCAGGACCCGTTCTCGATGCTCGCGCTCGCGTTCGCGTTGACCCTGCTGTTCGAGGTCGCCGTGCAGATCGCCCGCATCAACGACCGCCGCAAGGCTCGTCGGACGGAGCAGGAGTGGGGTGCCCTCGACGACGACGAGGCGTCGACGATCGCCGCGCCGTCGGACCTGAACGAGGCGTTCGACGTCGCCGCCACACCGGTCCCCGAGCCGGCGGGTCGGTTCCGGCGGTCACGCAAGTCCGGGAGGTCCGGCGCCGCGAGCAAGAACGACGCGGCGAGCACGACCGGCAGCAACACACCGGGTCAGGACTTCTCCGACACCCTGTGACAACCTGACGGGGTGGCAGTGACAACAGGTGACACGACCGGCGGCACCGAACTCGATGTGTTCTCGGCGCAGCTCGGCTTCGTGCTCGACCCCTTCCAGATCAACGCCTGCCGCGCTCTCGAGGGCGGTCACGGCGTCCTCGTCTGCGCCCCGACCGGCGCGGGAAAGACCGTGGTCGGCGAATTCGCCGTGCACTTGGCGCTCGCCGCCGGTCGCAAGTGCTTCTACACGACACCCATCAAGGCGCTGAGCAATCAGAAGTACGCGGAGCTGGTGCGGCGGTACGGCAAGGACACGGTCGGGCTGCTGACCGGTGATTCGAGCATCAACTCGGACGCCCCGGTGGTCGTCATGACCACCGAGGTGCTGCGGAACATGCTGTACGCCGACTCCCCGGCGCTGCGCGGGTTGTCCCACGTCGTCATGGACGAGGTGCACTTCCTGGCGGACCGGTTCCGTGGGGCCGTGTGGGAAGAGGTGATCCTGCACCTTTCCGAGGACGTCCGCCTCGTGAGCCTGTCGGCGACCGTCAGCAACGCCGAGGAGTTCGGCGCGTGGATGGAAACGGTGCGCGGCGACACCACCGTGGTGGTCGACGAGAACCGCCCGATCCCGCTGTGGCAGCACATCATGGTCGGGAAGCGGCTGTTCGACCTCTTCGACACGAGGGCGCGCAGCGGGGACGCGCTCAAGGATCTGGTGGTCGACCAGGATCTGGTCCGGCACGTCAAACAGAGACAGGCGCTCGAGCGGGCCGACTCGTGGGAGACCCGGGGTAGGGGACGCCGCGGCGGCGGGTTCTCCAGCGACTTCCGGCCGCTGCCCCGACCGGAAGTGATCTCCCGCCTCGACGACGAGGGACTCCTCCCGGCGATCACGTTCATCTTCAGCCGCGCCGGGTGCGACGCCGCGCTGGCGCAGTGCCTGCGGTCCCGCCTCGATCTGACGACGCCGGAGCAGGTCGCCGAGATCCGGACCATCATCGACGCCCACACCGCCGAACTGCCGAAGGCCGATCTGGAGGTCCTCGGGTACTGGGAATGGCGCAAGGCGCTCGAGCGGGGGCTCGCCGCGCACCACGCGGGGATGCTGCCCGCGTTCCGGCAGACGGTCGAGGAGTTGTTCGTCAAGGGGCTGGTCCGGGCCGTGTTCGCCACCGAGACGCTGGCGCTGGGCATCAACATGCCCGCCCGCACGGTCGTCCTCGAACGCCTCGTCAAGTACAACGGCGAGGCCCACGCCGAACTCACCCCGGGGGAGTACACGCAGCTCACCGGCCGGGCGGGACGTCGCGGCATCGACATCGAGGGTCACGCGGTGGTCCTGTGGCAGCCCGGGGTGGAACCCGTGGACGTCGCCGGGCTGGCCTCCACGCGCACCTTTCCGCTCCGCAGCTCGTTCCGTCCCGGCTACAACATGACCATCAACCTGGTCGATCGCATGGGCGCGGCGGAATCACGGGCCCTGCTCGAGCGGTCGTTCGCCCAGTTCCAGGCCGACCGGTCCGTGGTCGGCCTGACGCGCGGCATCGAACGCAACGAGGCCGCGCTCACCACGCTCCGCGAACGGCTGGGCGGCGAGGACGGCGAGTACTTCGAGTACGCGCGCCTGCGGGAGGAACTGAGCAGCCGGGAACGGTCACTCGAACGGGCAGGCCGAACCGAACGCCGGGACGCCGCCGTCGCCTCGCTCGTCGCATTGCGGCGTGGCGACGTGATCGCGATCCCGGTGGGACGGCACTCCGGTCTGGCCGTGGTGCTGGAACCGGACCGGGACCCGACGGATCCGAAGCCGTTGATCCTCACCGAGGCGAAATGGGCGGGCCGGGTGTCGGCCGGCGACTTCCCCGAGCCTGCACGGTCTTTGGGGTCGATGCGGTTGCCGCGGCGCTTCGATCACCACACCGCCCGGGTGCGACGCGATCTGGCATCGGCATTGCGCAGCACCGGAATCGTTGCGCCGGGTCGCCGGAAGCGTAAGAAGTCGGGTGCCGGCGTCGACGACGCCGAGATCGCGCGGCTGCGGCGCGCCATCCGGCAGCACCCGTGCCACAGTTGGCCCGACCGCGAGCAGCTGAGCCGGATCGGTGAACGCTACAACCGGCTGGCCCGCGAGACCGAGACGATGCGGCAGAAGGTGGCTGCCACGACGAACTCGTTGGCGCGCACGTTCGATCGCATCCTGTCGCTGCTCGCCGAGCGCGACTACATCTCGCCGGGCGAACACCCCGACGCCACCGAGCACGGCACGCGGTTGAGTCGAATCTATTGCGAGAGCGACCTCTTGGTGGCCGAGTGCCTCCGGCAGGGTGTGTGGAAGGGGCTCGGGCCCGCGGAGCTCGCCGCCGTCGTGTCCGCCGTGATCTTCGAATCGCGCCGTGAAGGGGACACCGTCGAAGGCGGCGGTCCGGGAGCATTGCGGCACGCCCTCGACGAGACGGTGCGGGTGTGGCGGGAGCTGCGGGCGGACGAGATCCGGCACAAACTGCCGCCCACCCGTGAGCCGGACCTCGGCTTCGCTGCCGCGATCTTCCACTGGGCGAGCGACAATTCGCTCGTCGAGGCGCTGATCGCGGCAGGAGATCAGGGGCGTGCACTGTCTGCCGGCGACTTCGTTCGGTGGTGCAGGCAGGTGATCGACCTGCTCGAACAGGTCCGGTCGACGTCCCCCGATCCGGACGTCGGCAAAGCCGCAGGTCGTGCGGTCGCGGCGATCCGCCGCGGTGTCGTCGCCGTGGATGCTGCGTGACACGACGCCATGTGGTTGGATTCGCACGCCGTCCGAGGGCCCGAATCCGATGGTGGGGCGTTACGGTAGGTACAAAACTTGACACGTGAGCGGGAGGCGACGATGAGCGGCCCTTACGGACCGAACGACCCGAACGGGCAATGGGCCCAGGGACAGCAACCGGGCCAGGGCAACCCTGACCAGACCGGCGGCCAGTACGGGGCGCCGCAGTACGGTCAGCAGCCGCCCGCCCAGCCGTGGGGACAGCCGGGACCGGGTCAGCCTCAGCAGCCCGGGCAGCCGCAGTGGGGCCAGCACCCGCAGCAGCCCGGACAACCGCAGTGGGGTCAGCAGCCGCAACCCGGTCAGCTCGGACAGCCGGGTCCAGGACAGTGGGGTCAGCAGCCCGGGCAGCCGCAGTGGGGGCAGCAACCGGGTCAGCAGCAGTGGGGCCCGACCCCCGGCCAGCAGCAGTGGGGGCAGCCGTCGTCGTCGGGGAAGTCGAAGCTGCCGTTGATCATCGGTGGTGTGGTGGCTCTGCTGGTGATCGTGGGTATCGCCCTGGTGCTCGCGTTCACGGTCTTCGGCACGGACACGCTCGATCAGAAGGCGGCCGAGGACGGTGTCGAGCGCATCGTCACCGATTCTTACGGCGCCGAGAACGTGTCCGGTGTCACGTGCCCCGCGGATCAGGAAGTGAAGAAGGGCAACAGCTTCACGTGCAGTCTCACCGTCGACGGTGAGAAGAAGCAGGTCACTCTCACCTTCACCGACGACAAGGGCACGTACGAGGTGAGCCGCCCCAGTTAGACACGTCCTCGGCCCACCTGTCCGTCACGGAACCCGTGCGGCGGCCACCTTTTTCATCGCCGCAGTGAGGCGGCCGACGGAATTCTCGATTCCGAGTTCCTCCGCCAGCCTGCCGAGCCGGTCCGCATCGACTGGTTCGGCGGGCAGCGTGTCTTCACGGGACAGTTCGACATCCGCGTTCCGCACCACCCGCACCACCGGCAGTGCCGCGTCGAGATAATCGGCTGCGGCGGCGAATTTCGCGCGCGCACCCTTCGCCATGTCGGATTCGGGATCGACTGCGGCGGCCCGCAGGGCGGCGAGCGATCCGTATTGCATGATCAGGCTCGACGCGGTCTTCTCGCCGATTCCCTTCACACCCGGCAGCCCGTCGGACGAGTCGCCGCGCAGCAGGGCGAGTTCGGCGTAGGCCTCACCGGCCCGGTCGGCGGGCACCCCGTATTTGGCTGCGACCTCTTCCGGCCCGAGCAGTTCGGCCTTGGCGAGGCCGCGCACCACGTACAGCACCCGCACCGGCACGGGGTCGTCCGTAACGACCTGCAGGAGGTCGCGGTCGCCGGTGACGACGATGGTGGTGTCGCGAGTCTCGGTGGCGGCCAGGGTGCCGAGAACGTCGTCGGCCTCGAGCCCGTCGGCGCCGGCGGTCGCGATTCCGGTGGCGGCCAGGACATCCAGGATCATCGGGACCTGCGGCGACAGGGTGTCGGGAACCTCTTCCTCCGCCCCGCCGGTGTCCTCGGCGACCCGGTGCGCCTTGTAGGTGGGCACGGCCTCGACGCGGAACGCGGGCCGCCAGTCGAGGTCGAGGCACACTGCGAGCCGGGTCGGTTGGTGCTTGGTGATCAGTGCGGCCACCATGTCGGCGAACCCGCGCACCGCGTTGACGGATCGACCGTCGGGTGAGGTGATCGAGTCGGGTAGCGCGTAGTACGCGCGAAACCACAGGCTGGCACCGTCGAGGAGAAGCAGAGGCCCTGTCATGACCCTCATCCTGCCAAACCGGTTTAGCCTGAAGCCATGAGTTCCCTCGGCGCATCGACTTCACGTTTCCCGACCACCATCTATGCCGACCGGATCGCTCGCGCAGGCGCACTGGCCCGCGACGCCGGACTCGACGGCCTCCTCATCACCCCGGGACCCGACCTGCGGTATCTGCTGGGTTCGCGCGCGGAGTCGTTCGAACGGCTCACCTGCCTGGTGATTCCCGCGAACGGCGACACCGCGTCCGTGGTCGTGCCGCGGCTCGAACTGGCATCGCTCACCGAGTCGGCGGCGTCCGAGCTCGGGTTGACGATCCGTGACTGGGTCGACGGGGTCGACCCGTACGCGTTGGTGTCGGGACTGCTGCCGTCGCCTGCCCGGACCGCCGTCACCGATGCGATGCCTGCGCTGCACCTGATTCCGCTGTCGGAGGCGCTCGGTGCGCTGCCGGTCCTGGCCACCGGGGTGCTGCGGGAGTTGCGGATGGTCAAGGACCAAGCAGAGATCGACGCGTTGCGCCGGGCCGGTCAGGCCATCGACCGGGTCCACGCACGGATGGGGGAGTTCCTGAAGGTCGGCCGCACCGAGGCCGAGGTGGCGGCGGACATCACCGCCGCGATCCTGGCGGAAGGACACACCGAGGTGGCGTTCGTCATCGTCGGCTCGGGACCGCACGGAGCCGACCCGCACCACGAGGTGTCCGAGCGGGTCGTCGAATCGGGTGACGTCGTGGTCATCGACATCGGCGGGCCCGTCGAACCCGGCTACAACTCCGACTCCACCCGCACGTACAGCATGGGTGAGCCCGATCCGGGTGTGGCAGCGAAGTTCGCGGTACTGGAGGAGGCACAGGCGGCGGCCGTCGACCTGGTGCGTCCCGGCGTCACCGCGGAGGCGGTCGACTCGGCCGCCCGCGACCTGCTGGCCGCGCAGGGGCTGGCCGAGGTGTTCGTGCACCGGACCGGGCACGGAATCGGGTTGTCGGTGCACGAGGAGCCGTACATCGTGTCGGGTAATGCGATCGAGCTGGCCGAGGGGATGGCGTTCAGCGTGGAGCCCGGCATCTACTTCCGCGGGGAGTGGGGTGCGCGGATCGAGGACATCGTGATCGTGACCGCCGACGGCTGTGAGCCGGTCAACACCCGGCCCCACGGACTGACGGTGCTCCCCGGCTGAGCACCGGGAGCGTGCGGGGGCGGTGCGGCGCGGGTAGTAACATCTTCCATTTGTTCACGACCGCACTCGCCGCTGCACGTCCGCGGAGAGTCGGGATCACAGATCACGCGAAGGTGTCATGGAAAGCGTCGCCCCGAAGGTAACCGTCGTCGTACCGACCTACAACGAACGCGACAACCTGCCCAAGATCGTCGAGCTTCTCGCGGCGTCGGAAATTCCGAACCTGCATGTGCTGGTCGTCGACGACAACTCGCCGGACGGCACCGGTGAGGTCGCCGACACGCTCGCGCAGAGCGGTCCGATCCCGGTCGGAGTCCTGCACCGGACCGTGAAGGACGGCCTCGGACGGGCCTACGTCGCCGGGATGACCCGGGCGCTGGACGAGGGCGCGGACATCGTGATCCAGATGGACGCCGACCTGTCGCACCCCACCGAGGCCATTCCGCGGATGGTGGAGACGCTGGCGACAACGGACGCGGCCGTCGTGCTCGGCTCCCGCTACGTGGCCGGTGGCGCGGTCGCCAGCGACTGGCCCTGGCATCGCAAGGCGCTGTCGGCGTGGGCGAACTTCTACGTCAACGCGATCCTGCGGTTGCGCGTCAAGGACGCCACCGCCGGGTTCAAGGCGTGGCACGCGGACACCCTGCGGGCCATCGACGTCGACGGTGTGCAGAGCAACGGGTACGCGTTCCAGGTGGAGATGAACTACCGCACGGTGCAGCGCGGCATGACCATCGCGGAGGTCCCGATCCGGTTCGAGGAGCGCACCGACGGGGTGTCCAAGATGAGCCTCGCCGTGCAGATCGAGTCCGCGCTGGTCCCGTGGAAGTTGCGGTTCAGTGGTGACGCAGCGCAGCCGAGCCGAGTACGCGGCTGACGGCGATCTCCACGACCACGCGGGTCGGGTTCACCCGGGGCTGGCGGTACCGCGCGGCGTAGCGGGCCACGGCGTCGGCGACGGAATCGGGGTCGGTCAGCACCCGGGCGGGGCCCTCGAGTGTCATCCAGCGCGGTCCGTCCACCTGGCTCACCGCGCCGTACCCTCCGCGTTCGGCGTTGAGTGCCTTCTGCGAGGAGCCGTTGGTGATGACCCGCGCCAGCCCGTGCTCCTGATCCCAGGTGAAGCCGACGGCGACGACGTGCGGGGTGCCGTTCTTGCGGAGGGTGGCGAGCGTCCCGAGGTGGTATTCGCCGAGGAAGGTGAGCGCCGCGTCGGTCAGGCGGATCGGGGTGGAGGGGGTGCGGTCCATGCCCCGACGGTAATCCAGGACACTGGACGGGTGAGCCTGGGATCGAAGAAGAACAGCGGCAAGCCCGGCGACGACGGGGTGGTACTTCTCCTCGGTGGTCGCAGCGAGATCGGCCTCGAGATCGCCACCCGGCTCGCACCCGGTCGCACGATCGTCCTCGCCGCCCGCCGCAGCACCGAACTCGCCGCCGAACGGCAGGCGCTGCTGGACGCGGGCGCGTCCGTGGTGGACTGCGTGGAATTCGACGCCGACGACCTCGAGAGCCACGAGAAGCTGCTGCGGTCCGTGGTGGACACGCACGGACCGCTGTCGGTCGCGGTGCTGGCGTTCGGCATTCTCGGCGATCAGGCGCGCGCTGAGCGGGACGCACGGCACGCCGTTGCCGTGGTCCACACCGACTACGTCGCGCAGGTCGGTCTGCTCACGCATCTCGCGACCCTGCTCCGGGAACAGCGGTCGGGACGGATCGTCGTGTTCTCGTCCGTCGCAGGCGTGCGCGTGCGCCGCGCCAACTACGTGTACGGGTCGGCGAAGGCGGGCCTGGACGGGTTCGCCTCCGGTCTCGGCGACGCCCTCCACGGCAGCGGCGTCTCCCTCCTGCTCGTGCGGTCCGGTTTCGTGATCGGCCGGATGACCGAGGGGATGTCGCCGGCGCCGATGTCGAGCACACCGGCGCAGGTCGCGGACGCGGTCGTGCGGGGTCTGCACCGCGGTGCGAGCCGAGTGTGGGTGCCGGGACGGTTGCGCCCGGTGTTCTTCGTCATGAGGTTGCTGCCGCAGGCGGTCTGGCGCCGGATGCCGCGATGACCGACCCGATCGTCGTCGTCGGTATCGGTGCCGACGGGTGGGACGGTCTGGCGCCGTCCGCGCGACGCGCGATCGAGGGCGCCGACGTTGTGATGGGTTCGGGGCGGCAACTCGCCCTGGTTCCCGAGTCGCCGGCGCTGCGGGTGGCTTGGCCGTCGCCGCTCGTCCCCGCGCTGCCGGGCTTGTTCGAACAGCACCGCGGTCGGCGGGTGTGTGTCCTGGCCAGCGGAGACCCGATGTTCCACGGTATCGGCGTCACCCTCGTCGACCTGCTCGGTGCGGAGCGGGTGCGGGTGATCTCGCACCCCTCGTCCGCCACCCTGGCCTGCGCCCGGCTGGGCTGGGCGGCGCACGAGACGCCCGTGGTCAGTCTGGTGAACCGGCCGGTGGACACGCTCCTGCCTGCACTCGGCGATCACACGCGACTGCTCGTGCTGAGTCGCGACGAACACACACCCGCCGCCGCGGCCGAACTCCTGACGAAACACGGCTTCGGGCTGTCGCGGCTCACCGTGCTCGGCGAACTGGGCGGACCCGACGAGTCGAGGCTCGACGGAACGGCGTCGGCCTGGTCACGTGATCCGGGGGCCCGGCTGAACGTGATCGCGATCGACTGCCGGGCCGACTCCAGCACCCTCCGGCTGACCCGGATGCCCGGACTGCCCGACGTCGCGTTCACGGGCGACGGGCAGATGACCAAACACGAGATCCGCGCACTGACGCTCTGCGCTCTCGCCCCCGCGGCGGGGGAGCTGCTGTGGGACGTGGGAGGCGGGTCCGGCACGGTCGCGATCGAATGGATGCGTACCCACCCCCTCTGCCGGGCAGTGACTTTCGAGCGCAGCGCGGCACGTGCCGACCAGATCGAGTCGAACGCTTCGGCGCTCGGGGTGCCGTCCCTCCTGGTGTTCGGTGACGCACCCGCAGCGTTCGAGGACGTACCGCGGGAACTGTCCACCCCGAACGCGATCTTCGTCGGCGGTGGCGTCACGCAGGACGGTCTGCTCGAGGAGTGCTGGTCCCGGCTCCGAGTCGGCGGCCGGATGGTGGCCAACGCGGTGACGGCGGAATCGGAAGCACTTTTGCTGCAATGGTTCTCGAATTGCGGAGGGGAGCTCCGCAAGTTTCAGGTGTATCGCGGTGAGCCGCTCGGCGGGTTCACCGCGTGGCGGCCGCAACTGCCGGTGGCGCAGTGGTCGGTGACGAAGCAGTCGGAAGGTGATGCGACATGACGGTGTACTTCATCGGGGCAGGTCCCGGCGCGGCCGACCTGGTCACGGTCCGCGCGCAGCGGATCATCGCGGCCAGCCCCGTCTGCCTGTACGCGGGCAGCCTCGTCCCGCAGGAACTCCTGGCGGAATGCCCCGAGGGTGCACGGGTGATCGATACGGCGCGGCTGAGTCTCGACGAGATCGTCGCCCTGCTGATCGAGGCGGACGCGGCCGGTCAGGACGTCGCCCGGCTGCATTCGGGTGACCCGTCGATCTTCAGTGCCGTCGCCGAACAGGTGCGCCGGCTCGAGGCCGCCGGCGTCGCGTACACCGTGGTGCCCGGGGTTCCCGCGTTCACCGCCGCGGCGGCGTCGCTGGGGCGGGAGTTGACCGTTCCCGGTGTCTCGCAGTCGATCGTGCTGACCCGCGTGTCCACCCTGTCCACCGCGATGCCGGAGGGTGAGGACCTGCGTTCCCTCGGCCGCAGCGGTGCCACGATGGTGGTGCACCTGGGTGCGCACCGGATCGATCAGATCGCCCTGGAACTCACCGAGAACTACGGCCGCGACTGTCCCGCCGCCGTAGTCGCGTTCGCGTCGCGTCCCGACGAGATCGTGCTCCGCGGCACCCTGGCCACGATCGCCGATCAGGTGAAGGCCGCGGGCGTCACGAAGACCGCCGTGGTAATCGTCGGGAAAGTGCTTGCTGCCGAAGGATTTCCGGACAGTTACCTGTATTCCGCCACTCGCGAGCGCACCACCCACTGAGCGTGGCACGGATCCTGATCCTCGGCGGCACCGGGGAGGCCCGAGCGCTCGCCGCCGCACTCACGGACGTTCCGGGGGTCGACACCGTGTCCTCCCTCGCCGGCCGGGTCCGCGATCCGCGCCTGCCCGTCGGCGACGTGCGGATCGGCGGATTCGGGGGAGCGGACGGACTCGACGAGTGGCTGCGCGCGCATCCCGTCGACGCGATCGTGGACGCGACGCATCCGTTCGCGGCGCAGATTACGAGCAACGCCGCCGACGCCGCGCACCGTCGCGGGATACCGCACGTCGTGCTGCGGCGCCCGGAATGGTCTCCACGTCCCGGCGATCGCTGGCACCGCGCCGCCGACCTCGTCGACGCGGCCGCACTGCTGCCAGATCTGGGAACGAGAGTCTTTCTCACCATCGGCAGGCAGGGTGTCGACGCGTTCGCGGGCCTGAACGCACTGTGGTTTCTGATCCGCGCGATCGATCCGCCCGACGTGGCGACGCCGCCGCAGTCGACACTGCTCCTCGCCCGCGGGCCGTTCGCGGTGGCCGACGAGATCACGCTGATGCGTGAGCACCGTATCGACGTCCTGGTCACCAAGAACAGTGGCGGCCGTCAGACCGACGCGAAACTCGACGCCGCCCGCACACTGGGCGTGCCGGTGCTGATGATTCGCCGTCCACCGTTGCCGTCGGCAACGGCAACGGTGGACGACGTCGCGGGAGCAGTCGAGTGGATCGCCTCGGTCGCACGATGAGGACGCGGGTGCGGTGACCCGTCAGCAGGCCGGCGCCGGCGCGTCCTCGGACAGCGGCTTGCCCTCCGGTTCCGTGTAGAACGCGAGCAACACCAGCGGTTCGGTGCCCAGATTCGAGCCCTCGTGCACGTGATCGCTTCCGTGGTCCTCGGTGATCGCCTGACCGGCTGTCGTTACCGCTTTCGTGCAGTCCTGCAGAGTGCGGGACAGCACACCGGATTCGACGAACGCGTACACCGGACCGTCGTGGAAGTGCCACCCCGTCGTGCCGCCGGGGGCGATCTCGATGCGCCGCAGCGTGAGATCCGTGCCCGCCGAACTGCCCGCGACCGCCGGAACCGTGGTCTCGAACAGCACCTGCGCGGTCACTCCCGACGACGGCGTGGCCTGGGCGGGGGACGCGGACAGTACCGCGGCGACGGCACAAGACAAGACGACCACACTCGATCTGAGGAGCATCGTGACGACCTCTCGGCGCGCTGGTCCGGCACACTGTGTGCAGGCATTCAGGGAGTGCAATTCGGCGTGTCCAGGGTAGGGCTCCGGTGAGAGCCGCCGCGGGGATATCCGCGAATGCGATCCCGCGTCGACTGCCTCCGGGTGCTCTTGTCGTCCCCCTCGGCGACACTGTAGTGGCGTGCAGGTTGCGGCGATGACGTCGTGGCCGTGAGATATTCGGGGCGGACCGACGGGAAGAGTATGACGATCGAGCAGTCGCTGACCACGCACTTTCCGGACGATCCCGTCTTGGACGCGGCGCTCGCCACGGCACTTCTGCGTCGCACCGCGCGAGAGCCGAATGCCCCTGCACTGATCCGCATCTACAGTCCCGCGCGGACGCTGTCGTTCGGACGTCTGGACGCTGTTCGACCGCAGTTTCCGGCCGCCGCCGCGGCGGCGCGGCGACACGGATTCACCCCCGTCGTCCGAGGAGCCGGCGGTCGGGCGGCGGCCTACCACGAGCAGGCCCTCGTCGTGGAGATGTTCTCCCGGGACACCGAGGGCATGGTCGGGGCGCGCCCCCGCTTCCAGCGCATCACCCCGCGGCTCGTCGGCGTGCTGAGGAAGCTGGGTCTCGACGCTCGCATCGGACCGGTGCCCGGTGAGTATTGCCCCGGTGATTGGACGGTGAACGGCGCAGGCCGCGTCAAGCTGGCAGGGACCGCGCAGCGAATAGTCGCCGGGGCGTGGCTCTTCGGCTTCGAACTGGTGGTCTCCGATTCCGACCCCGTGCGGGCGGTTCTCACCGATGTCAATGCAGCCCTCGAGTTGGAGTTCGACCCCGGCACCGCGGCGTCCCTGACGGACCTGAACCCGGCCGTCACGCTCGAACAGGTCCGGGCAGCGATCCTCGCCGAAATCGGCGTGGTCCGCGAACGGACCGCCGACCCCGACCTCCTGGAGGAGGCCGCGAACCTGCGCGACGCACATGTGGCGTGAGGCGTTACCGCGCCGTGCGCCAAGGACGGCGACTTCGACTTGCAACGGCAAGTCCTTCCGGGCCCAGAGCATCGAGTCCTACCCGAAGCAGCAGACAAATGGCCCTTCTGCTCCCGCTCTTCTGCTTGCTGTAACGAATGACGACGGCCGGGCGACGGCATCGGTGAACCCCGCGGCACGCCCCAGTCGTGTCCGAGCGAACCGGATGGGTCCCCACGGGAGGTAGATCCGATGCGACGACGTACCTCGAACGTCCTACCTGGACGGGGAACTTCGGCTGCTTCTGGATCCGCACGGTCATTTTCCACCCGTAGTATTTGCGGTAGATGTTGAGGATCGGCAGGATCAGCAGGTCCGCGAAGATGAACGCTATAACCCCGCCGAAGCTGATGCCGCCGGTCCACAACACCACAACTGGCGGCACGTTCCCGACCGAGCAGACAAATCGGGCACGTCCACGTCCGGGCTGCTACGCAGCGAGGCACAATGCGGCGGCCGCACCCGAATCGGTGGTGACCACTTCGTATCCGCCTCTGAGATTGATCCGCAGGGCACGCAGGATCTGTGGTTCGTCGTCGACGACGAGTACGCGGGTCATCCCGACCGGGTGTCCGCCCCGGCCAGCTCGACGATCATGGTGAGTCCCCCGCCGGGGGTGTCGGTGGCGGAGATGCTGCCGCCCATCGCGTCGACGAACCCCCGCACGACCGACAGGCCGAGCCCTACCCCGGTTGTCGTGTCCCGGTCGCCCGATCGTTGGAACGGCGCGAACATCCGTTCCGCTTGTCCTCGCGGTATTCCCGGTCCGGTGTCGGCCACGGTGATCAGGGTGCGCTCGCCCGTCGCCCCGGCGCCCACACGGACCACGGAGTCTCCGCCGTAGCGGAGGGCGTTGTCGACGAGGTTCGCGATCACCCGCTCGAGGAGGCCCGGGTCGGCCATGGCGGCGACCGAGCCGACGTCCACCTGTACGCATTCGCGGACTCGGGTTCCGGTCCGTCCGTCGATGCCCAGTCCCATCAGCGCCTCGTGGACGACCTCGTCGAGGTACACCGGCCGCAGGGTGGGCGTCACCACCCCGGCCGCGAGCCGGGAGGAATCGAGCAGGTTGCCCACCAGCGCGGTCAGCGCATCGGCCGATTCCTCGATCGTGGCCAGCAGTTCGGCGGTGTCTTCCGGGGAGAAGTCGACGTCGTCGCTGCGCAGGCTGGACGCCGCCGCCTTGACGGCGGCCAGTGGGGTGCGCAGGTCGTGACTGACCGCGGACAGCAGGGATCGTCTCAACCGGTCCGCCTCCGCGAGGGTACGCGCTTTGCCGGCTTCCTGGGCGAGGGTGCTCTGTCGAATCAGTCCCACGGCCTGGTTCGCCACCGCGAGCAGTACTCTCCGATCCCGCGCGTGCACCTCGGGGCCGCGCAGGGCGAGTGCGTACTCGCCCTCGGTCACTGCGCACACGGTGTCCGCGTCGTCGGTTCCCGTTGCTGGATTCGGCCCCACCGAGCTGATCAGGCCATCTTCTTGCGAGAGCATGCTCACCGAATCCTGACCGTAGGTCTCGCGGACCTTCCCGAGTAGTGCTGCCAGGCCTGCGCCGCGGAGCACCGACCCGGCGAACAGTGCCAGCAGTTCCGCTTCCTGCGATGCCCTGCGGGCCTCCCGCGTGCGCTGAGCGGCCGAATCGACCAGCACCGCAACGGCAACGGCCACCACCAGCAGCACCACCGTGATGATGAAGTTGTCCGGCTCGGCGATCGTGAAACTGTGCACCGGCGGGGTGAAGAAGTAGTTGAGGAGCAGGCCCGAGGCGAGGGCGGACAGGGCCGCGGGGGCGACGCCGCCGAGCAAGGACACGACGAGGACGACGATGAAGAACAGTGCGCCTTCGCCGCCGATCCCGAACCAGCGGTCCACCAGACTCATCACGGCGGCCGCGGCACCGGGGACGAGCACGGCCGCGAGCCACGCCGTCACCGTCCGCGACCGCGACGCGACCGGTGGGACCCGCCGCGGGCGGCTAGCCTCCTCGTGCGTCACCAGGTGCACGTCGATGAATCCGCATTGTTGCACGACGCGCACACCAATTCCCTCGTCGACGATCCGCGCCCACCGTGATCGCCGCGACGTCCCGAGCACCAACTGGGTGGCGTTGGCGGCCCGGGCGAAGTCGAGCAGCGTCGCCGGTACGTCGTCCCCGACCACGCTGTGCAGGCTCGCCCCGAGGCTCGCGGCGAGGGCCCGCACCTTCCCCATTTCCGGTGCGGACACCCCGGCCCGGCCGTCACCGCGCACCACGTGCACGACGATCAGCTCGGCACTCGACCGCGACGCGATGCGGCTCGCCCGCCGCACCAACGTTTCCGATTCGGGTCCACCGGTCACCGCGACCACTACCCGTTCCCGGGCTTCCCACGTGTCGGTGATCCGTTTCGCCGCCCGGTATTTCGTGAGGGCGGCATCTACCTGGTCGGCCACCCACAGCAGAGCGAGTTCCCGCAGTGCGGTGAGGTTGCCCTGCCGGAAGTAGTTACCCAGCGCCGCGTCGACCTTGTCGGGGGTGTAGATGTTTCCGTGGGATAGTCTGCGCCGCAACGCTTCCGGGGTTATGTCCACCAGCTCGACCTGCGCCGCCGTGCGCACGATCTCGTCGGGGACGGTCTCCGGCTGGGTCACGCCCGTGATGTGTTGGACCACGTCGCTCAGGCTCTCGAGGTGCTGGATGTTGAGCGTGGTGAGGACATCGATTCCGGCGGCGAGGAGTTGCTCGACGTCCTGCCAGCGCTTGTCGTTGACGCTGCCCGGTGTGTTGGTGTGGGCGAGTTCGTCCACCAGCACCAGGGCGGGGCGCCGGGCCAGCACCGCGTCCACGTCGAGTTCGGCGCCCCGCGTCCCGCGGTAGTCGATGATCTTGGGGGCGATCACCTCGAGGTCGCCGAGCTGGGCTGTGGTGTGCTCGCGGCCGTAGGTCTGCACCACGGCCACCACGACGTCGCAGCCTCGTTCGCGGCGGCGGTGCGCCTCACCGAGCATCGCGTACGTCTTGCCGACGCCCGGGGCCGCGCCGAGATAGATGCGGAGTTCTCCGCGCCCGGTCTCTCCGGCCGTGCGCTCACCGTCGCGGTTGTCGCTGCTCACCTGGTCATCATCCACCAGTGGGTGACGTCTTCACCCACGCCGAGTTCGGCATGCTCGTGTGGGAGGCGATGCTCTCATCGGGGCGGGCCGAACTACCGAGGCGGAAGTCGTTCGCGGGCCTCACGTAGTGACCACTGTGCCGGATCCGGGCGCCGCTGGCATCGAAGTCAGTTCCCGTCGGAATTATCGGGCTCGTACAACGATGCCCACACCCAGAACGAGGACAGCAGGTCCGCAGTTCGCCGGCCGCGGTCGGTCAGACGATACGTGGTGGCGTGCCTTACGCGGGTATCCCAACTGCCGGTGTGATCGCTGGCCACCAGCCCGTGTGCGGCCAGGATCCGCAGGGGCGCCATGAGGGTGCGTCGCCTCAACTCGAGGTTCGCGCCGAGGGAGGCACCCGTCTGTGATCCCTGGGAGAGGACATCGAGCACCTCCACCGTGAACCGGTGGTCAACTATCGCGCGCAGATCTGATCGGGAGTACCGCCCACTGCATTCGGCGGAACCTGCGTAGACGTCCGGATCACGCATACCGCGGACGATACGACCGCGCCGACGTGACCGGGGAGCTGCCTTGACGGCTTCCGTACGCCACGGGGCCGATTCTTTACACGATCCCTACGCGGTGACACCGCCACCGGTGCCTGCCCCAATCTAGGCTAAATCGTTGTGGCATCAACAACATCGTTGCTCAAGCGGGTCGTTCTGGGGCGCCCGCAGCGCAGTGACCGGCTCGGGCACACCCTGCTCCCGAAACGGATTGCGCTGCCCGTCTTCGCCAGCGATCCACTGTCCTCGGTGGCGTATGCGACGCAGGAAATCCTGTTGATCCTGACCCTCGGCGGGTTGACCTACCTGTACATGGCGCCGTGGATCGCCGGCGCGGTCGTGGTACTGCTCGCAGTGGTCGTGCTGTCCTACCGGCAGGTGGTGCGCGCCTATCCCAGCGGCGGCGGATCCTACGAGGTGGTCTCCGAGAACCTGGGCGCCCTCCCCGGGCTGGTCGTCGCGGCCGCGTTGCTGGTCGACTACGTCATGACCGTCGCCGTGTCCGTCGCGGCGGGGGTGGACAACATCATCTCCGCGCTCCCCGATCTCAATGCGCACCGGGTTGCCCTCTGTATCGGCTTCATCGTGCTGCTCACGGCGATGAACCTGCGCGGCATCCGCGAATCGGGCCGCGCGTTCGCCGCCCCGACCTACGCGTTCGTCGCCGGGGTGATGGTGATGATCGCGATCGGGCTCGTACAGGCGCTGCTCGGTGATCCGCCGCAGGCGGAAAGCGCGAACTACCAGATCCACGCCGAACAGGTCGGCCTCAACACTCTGGCGGTGGCGTTTCTGGTGCTTCGCGCGTTCTCCTCCGGGTGTACCGCGCTGACCGGTGTCGAAGCCATTTCCAATGGTGTGCCCGCGTTTCGTAAGCCCAAGGCCCTCAACGCCGCCCGGACGATGGCCGCGATGGGGGCCATCTCGATCACCATGTTCACCGGAGTCACCGCGCTCGCACTGATCGCGCACACTCGTGTTACCGAGAACACCTGCGATCTGATCGGCTTCACCGGCGACTGCGCTACGGATCCTCAGCGCACCGTCATCGCCCAGATCGCCGCCGCGGTCTTCGGTAACGACAGCATCATGTTCTTCTACATGCAGGCGACCACCGCGCTGATCCTGATCCTGGCCGCGAACACCGCCTACAACGGGTTCCCGCTGCTGAGTTCGATCCTCGCGCAACACCGGTACCTGCCCCGCCAGCTGCACACTCGCGGCGACCGGCTGGCGTACTCGAACGGCATCATCTTGCTGGCGGTGGTCGCCGGCACCCTGATCTACGCGTTCGACGGATCGGCGACCCGCCTGATTCAGCTCTACATCGTGGGGGTGTTCACCTCGTTCACGTTGTGCCAGGCCGGGATGGTGCGGCATTGGAACCGCGCACTCGCCGACACGCTCACCCCGTCGGAACGTGGCCGGATCCACCGCGCGCGTGCCATCAACGCGTTCGGTGCCTCGTTCACCGGCATCGTCCTCGTGGTCGTCATGGTCACCAAGTTCACCCACGGCGCCTACCTGGTCGTCATCGCCATCCCGGTCCTGTGCCTGCTCATGCACGGAATTCATCGTCACTACGCGGCCGTGCGGGCCGAACTCGAGGCCGACGAGGACGAGGACACCCTGCCGAGCCGGGTCCACGCCATCGTGCTGGTCTCCGGTTGGCACAAGGCCACCAATCGGGCGATCATGTTCGCCCGCGCGACCCGGCCGGACACGATCGTCGCCCTGACCGTGAACGTGGACGACTCCGATACCCGTCTGCTGCACAAGGAGTGGGACGACCACAACGCGAGCATCCCGCTCACGGTGATCGAGTCCCCCTACCGCGAAATCACCCGGCCCGTCGTCGACTACGTCAAACGCATCCGCCGCACCAGCCCCCGGGACGTGGTCAGTGTCTACATTCCCGAGTACGTCGTCGGGCGGTGGTGGGAAAACCTGCTGCACAACCAGAGTTCGCTGCGTCTGAAGGGGCGGCTGCTGTTCGAGCCGGGGGTGATGGTGACCAGTGTGCCCTGGCAACTGCACTCGACCGGGCACCGTGACCTCACCCGTCCCGAGCACAGCCCGGGAGAGATCCGTCGGGGCATCACCGGCGCGGACACCAGATGACGGCGCCCCCATCCCGGCCGTCTCGTTCGTCGTCGCGGTGGGCGCGCCGGTGAAGGATTCCGCGCACCTCATCCCGGCCCGCTCCCGCGGTCCTGGCGTCAGGATTGCGGCGCGACGCCGCTGCCGAACCCTCCTGCAGGCGTGGGATGTTCCGCACAGCCTCGACCACTTCGAGACGACCCTCGGGTCGACCATGGTCGTCTCCACCGGCAAGGCCACGGGACGGCCTCCGGTGGTGGTACTGCCCGGGGCCGGGCTCAGCGCCGCGACCGTCCTCGCCGCCGTCGGCGCAGTGGCGAGAACGCACCGAGTGTTCGTGCCGGACCAACCCGGTGAACCCGGCCTGAGCACCTCCAGACGACCGCGCCGGCGCCGGCTTCACGCCTACGGCGGATGGCTCGACGAAATGCTCCCGCAACTCACCGACAAACCGGTGATCCTCGCCGGGCATTCGCTGGGTGCCGGGATCGCGCTCGCCTGCACTCCGGGCGAGCGGATCACCGGCCTCGTCCTGCTCAACCCCGCCGGCATCGTCCCAGTGAAGCGGTCGTTCGAGCTGACGAAACTTCGTGCCGCATCAGCGCGGCATACCCCGCGGACCAACAGCGAACGCATCCTGACATATCTGAGTGCGCCTCGGTTCATGCCCGATGACGATGTGATCGACTGGTTCAGCATGGCAACGCAGTACCGTTTTCTCGGCACCCTGCCGCGGCCCCTGCCCGCCCGAGACCTCCGCCGGTGGGCGCGGGGTGTCCCGATCATCGTCGCCACCGGCGCGCAGGACACGCTCTTTCCGCCGGGCCGTCTACGCGGCCCGGTCCGTGCGCTGCTCGCGGCGGATGTGCAGGTACTGCCGCGCTGCGGCCACCTGACCCTGCGCGAATTTCCCGGGGCACTGACGCGGTTAGTCGAGTCGTGGGCCCCCACCTAACGACCTGGAACCGGTGCGACGCCGGTTCAGAAGTGCCCGAGTGGCGGAGTTGGTCGCGGATCAACCGCCGGGGACGCGAGGTATCTGCGCCGGGGCCCGAAGCCGACTGACAGATTGTGACCGTACTTGGTGGTGGGTAGCCCGGTGCGCGGATTCTCCAGTCCGGCCACGATAGGCTGATGGTGGTGCGCCGGGAAGTCTGGTCGGCAAATTGGTTCGCTACATCCCGACCCGGACGAGGACCGCACCATGCGCATCCAGCCATCCTGTAGGACCGCCACCCGCCGACACGCAACCCGGTTGCCTGGAACGACGGCCAGGGGGCGGCCATGAAACGTATCCCGGTCGCCACCCATGGGATCTACCGCGAACGCGGGGACAGTGTTCCCGTGCGCCGCACCTGCCGGGACAGACTGCAGGGGTGGCCTGTGCCCCATTCCCTCGAACGGATCGACACATCCCTGGGAGCGACCACCGTTCTGACGGCCGGGATAAGCGCCGGGCGACCTCCGGTGGTGATGCTGCCCGGTGCCGGGCTCAACGCCGCGATGAGTCTGGCGACCGTGTGCACGCTACGGACAAAGCACCGGATCCTGATCCCCGATCTTCCGGGTGAGCCGGGACTGAGCTCGTCCCGGCGACCGCATCACCACCTGCCCGAGGCGTATGGGAGCTGGCTCGACGAGCTACTGCCCCAACTGTGTGCGGAACCGGTGGTGGTGCTCGGTCACTCCTCGCTCCCACCCCTCCAGAAGGACACCGAGTGAGCACCCCGCACCCCACCCGGACACCCCTGTTCCCCCGAGGGTCATGGGCCGAAACCTCCCGCATCGCGCAGATTCTCCGGAAGGAGACCGTCGGCGGCGCCCTGCTGCTCGCCGCGACCGTCGTCGCCATGGTGTGGGCGAACTCGCCCTGGTCCGGCGGCTACGACGCCCTGCGGGATGTCACGATCGGGCCCGCCGCCTGGCACCTGGATCTGCCGCTCGGGACGTGGGCGGCGGACGGGCTGCTGGCGATCTTCTTCTTCGTCGTCGGCCTCGAACTCAAACGCGAATTCGTCGCCGGCGACCTGCGCGACCCCCGCCGAGCCGCACTACCGATCGTCGCGGCCGTCGGCGGCATGGCCGTACCCGCCGTGCTGTTCGCCGTGGTGAATCTGCGCACCGGCGGAGATGCCCTGCGGGGGTGGGCGATTCCCACGGCCACCGACATCGCGTTCGCCCTGGCGGTGCTGGCGGTGATCAGCACCCACCTGCCCTCGACGCTGCGCACCTTCCTGCTGACCCTCGCCGTGGTGGACGATCTGCTCGCCATCACCATCATCGCCGTCTTCTACACCGACACATTGTCCCCCATCCCGCTCCTGGCGGCCTTGATTCCGTTCGCCGCCTTCACCTTCGCGGTGCAGCGCCGGATCCGGTCCTGGTGGCTGCTGCTGCCCCTCGCCGCGCTCACCTGGGCGCTGGTGCACGCCTCCGGGGTGCACGCCACCGTCGCCGGCGTTCTCCTCGGCTTCGCGGTTCCCGTGATCCGCAGCCAGGCGGCCGGTGGCCCGGACGCCGGACCCGGGCTGGCCGAGCACTTCGAGCGCCGGATCCGGCCGATCTCCGCCGGGTTCGCGGTGCCGGTGTTCGCGTTCTTCGCCGCCGGGGTCACCGTCGGCGGCCTGGATGGGCTGACCGACGCCCTGTCCGATCCCATCGCGCTCGGGATCGTCGCCGGACTCGTCCTCGGCAAGACCGTCGGCATCTTCGGAACCACGTTTCTGCTGTCCCGCTTCACCCGGGCGAGCCTGGATTCCGGGTTGCGGTGGATCGACATCCTCGGCGTTGCGATGCTTGCGGGCATCGGATTCACCGTCTCGCTGCTGATCGGGGAACTGGCCTTCGGCGCGGCGTCCCTGCGCGATGACCACGTCAAGATCGGCGTCCTGTGTGGTTCCCTGGTCGCCGCCTTTATCTCCTCGATCCTGCTGCGGATCCGCAACCGCGCCTACCGGCTGATCGCCGAGGAGGAATCCGTTGACGAGGATGAAGACGGCATCCCCGACGTGTTCACCGACAACGGTGGACGAGACCGCTCACCGTAACGCCGGAACCCCGACACTCTCGGTCACCCTTGGTGTGTCTCGGCCGGGCTGTGTTCTCGCCGGGCATAGCCCTGCCAGACGCAGATGTCGGGTGATTCCCACTCAGGTGGCGGTGATGTCACGGCGGCGGAAGGCCGCGAGTCCCCCGGCGACCGCTGCCGCCGCGACCAGCAGAAGAGCAATCACCGGCGTGGCGGTGAAAGCTTCCAACGGCATCTGCGGGATGTGGCCCAGCGGTGAGAGATCGCCGATCCAGTGCGGTAGTTGCAGGATGGGGCCGAAGGTGCCGACCAGGTACCCGAACACCGGCAGGACCCAGACCAGGTTGAACGCCCGGGGGACCAGACCGAACAGCAGCGCGGCGACCGCGGCCACGACCAGAACCGCCGGGGTGTGCGCGAGGTACGCGAGTTTGAGTGTCACGACGTACCCGGGCTCCCCGGTCACCAACGCCGCGCCGAGACCGGTGGCGGCGCCGGAGAGGCCGAGCAGCACGATCGAGCTGGCCGCGGCGGCGGCCACACCCGATCCCATCCACCCTGCCCGGCTGGTTTTCGTGGCCAGCACCGGGTCGGCGCGCCCGGCCTGTTCCTCGTTGCGCAGGCGGCGGACGGACAAGATCGCGAAGCAGGAGACGAGGAAGGCCATCGTGAAGCCCATCACACCGAGGTAGCCGTCGACGAGGTTGTCCTCGGCGCCGCCCATGATCACCAGGATGTCGTCGGGCAGGTCCCCGAACGCGTCGGCGATCGATTCGGTGAACGCACCGTAGAAGAGCCCGGCCACACTCAGTCCCACCGCCCAGCCGATAATGGCGCCGCGCTGCAGCCGCACCGCCAGGGTGAACGGATGCGACAGTGCCGCAGACGCTTCCGCAGCCCCGAGCCGCGGCGCAACCAGGCCAGCGCCGACGTCGCGACGGCCGACGAGGACGTAGGCGCCGACCAACGCGGCACCGGCGAACCCGATCGACAGCGTCAGTGGCCACCAGCGGGGGTCGACGAACACCCGGGTTTGCTGCGACCACGCGATCGGCGAGAGCCAGGACAGGGCACTGCCGTGCTCGGCCGTGAGGTCACCGATCCCGCGGACCAGGAAGGCGGCCCCGAGGACCGCAGCGGCCAGCCCGGTGGCGGCCCGCGCGTGTTCGGTCACCTGACACATCAGGGCCGTGATCGCGGCGAACACCAGGCCGAGGGCGGCGAACCCGGTCAGGAGCAGCAGGGAGCCGGCGGCGTCGAACCCGGTGCCGGCCAGGGCCAAAGTTCCGGACACGACCAGGGCGGTGTTCGCCACGAGTGCGGTGAGCATCGCCGCGGTCAGCGGCGCAAATCGGCCGACCACCCCGGCGAGGATCAGTTCGGTGCGCCCGCCCTCCTCCTCGAGGCGGGTGTGCCGCACGATCAGCAGGATGTTCATCAATGCCGCGGCGACTATCAGGTACAGGGCGTACTGATTGGCGAGGAACGCCTCCAGGGTCGGGTTGTCCATGCCGTAGCCGGGACCGGACATCATGATCGCGGCGGGATTGTTGGCGAAGGACGCGACGTTGGCGATGTCCTCGTCGGTGGGGTACGCCAGCTTCAGGGCGTTGCCGAAGTACATCGTCATCAGCGCAATGCCGAGCACCCAGGCGGGCAGCTTGATCCGGTCGCGCCGCAGGTTCAGCCGCAGCAGGGCCGGGGTGGCGCGCAGTGCCCTCATCGCGCACCCCCCACCGGATCGGTCTCGCGGGTGTCGCCGTAGTGGCGCAGGAACAGTTCCTCGAGTGAGGGCGGTGCGCTCTCGAGGCTGCGGACCCCGTACTCGGCGAGAGCCCGGATCACCACGTCGAGGTGGGCGTTGTCCACCTCGAAGACGGTGCGGTCCCGCTCGAGTCGCAGCTCGTGCACGCCGGGAAGCCGGGCGAGCGAGGAGGCGTCCCGGTCGGTGGCGGCGGTGATTGTCGAGCGGGTCAGGTGCCGCAGCTGCTCGAGCGTCCCGGTTTCCACCGCACGCCCGTCCCGGATGATGGTGACGGTGTCGCAGAGCTTTTCGACCTCGGCGAGGATGTGACTGGACAGCAGGACGGATCGGCCTTGCTGTTTCACCTCGTCGATGCACCGCTGGAACACCTGCTCCATCAGCGGGTCCAGCCCCGACGTCGGCTCGTCGAGGATGAGCAGTTCCACATCGGAGGCCAACCCGGCGATCAGGGCTACCTTCTGCCGGTTGCCCTTGGAGTAGGTGCGGCATTTCTTGCGGGGGTCGAGTTCGAAGCGGTCGATGAGCTCAGTGCGGCGGGCGGGGTCGACGTTGCCGCGCAGCCGGCACAGCAGGTCGATCACCTCGCCGCCGGTCATCGTCGGCCACAGATTGACGTCCCCGGGCACGTAGGCCAGCCGCTGATGGAGTTCGACGGTGTCGCGCCACGGGTCCAGTCCGAGGACGCTCGCTCTTCCGGCGTCGGCGCGCAGCAGCCCGAGCAGCACCCGGATGGTGGTGGACTTGCCGGCGCCGTTGGGTCCGAGGAAGCCGGCGACCTCTCCGGCACCGACGGTCAGGTCGAGTTCGTCGAGGGCGGTGACGGTTCCGAAGTTTTTCGTGAGGTTCTCGACCTCGATGACAGTGTTCATGGAGGTTCCTAATGTGGGGAGGATCTGCTGTTGTCAGGGTTGGGCGGCGATATCGCCGTCGTCTGTCCTGGCAGGCGGATCCGTCACATACATCAGGTAGTCGTCGAGCATCTGCCGATCGGTGAGCAATCCCTGGGTGTAGAGCTCGAGGCCGGGCCCGGTCGTGGCCTCCGCGATGGCCTCGAAGAAGCCGGTGAAGTCGCCGTCGCGCAACATTTGCGGGCGCAGCGACATCTCCAGCAGCACCGTTCCCACGCTCATACCGGTGAGAAACCTCGCCCGGGCGTACGGGTCCCGGGACGGGGTGATCACACCGCTGCGTACCCCCTCCTCGAGGTAGCCGGCCGCGTCGTCGACCAGGTGATCGAAAAACGCCGCGGCGGCCTCCCCGCCGGCCTGCAAGGTGCGGGCCACATACATCGCCAGCGGCGCGAAGTGGTCGGTCTGCCCGAGCTGCGCCAGCCACGGCCCGGTCTCACCGGTGCCCAGCACCGCACGCTTGGACTCCCGGATCTCCCGGAGCACCCACTCGTCGCACGCGCGGCGCAGCCCCTCCTTGGTTCCGAAGTGATACAGGATCAACCCGCCGCTGATCTGGGCATCCTCGGCCACCGTGCGGAGGCTGACCCCGAACCCGTCGCGGCTGAACCGGAGTATGGCCGCGTCGCGGATCCGCGCCGCCGCCGTCAGATCACCGTCACGGGCCGCGGCACGCGGCACCCGAGCACGCTCCTTTGAACGCATACTCAGTATCCTAAACGCGTGATCAGCGCGGCACCAGAGCCGGACCGACCCTCCGGTCAGGACCTCGTAATTTGAACGTCGGTCGATCGTGAGAGTCGGCCGCTGATGAAATGGTGACCCGTACCGCTCCGGAGGAGTCGCACTGCGAGACGTACCGTGCAGCCGCGCACGGCGTCGGCGACGTCCGGGTCTACCCTCCTGATCGTGACTTCACGCACCGGTGCGCCTGGCTCCGCGCTGCGGCGTGCCGCGGGACGGATGACGCTGACCCCCGTCCGGGTAGTGGCCCTGGGTTTCGCAGCCGCGATCGCCGTCGGCACCGGGCTGCTGCTCCTGCCGGTGGCGACCCAGCCGGGCGCGGACACCGGTGTCATCGACGCGCTGTTCACGGCGACGTCGGCGATGTGCCTGACCGGGCTGATCGTGGTCGACACCCCCGCCCACTGGTCGGGGTTCGGCCAGGGGGTCATCCTGGGTCTGATTCAAGTCGGCGGGTTCGGGATCATGACGATGGCCTCGCTGGTCGGGTTGATGCTCGCGAACCGGATCGGGCTGCGGGCCCGGCTCAACGCCGCCGCCGAGGTCCGGGCCTCCGGGCTCGGGGACGTGCGCAGCGTCGTCGTCGGCGTCGTCCGGGTCAGCATCCTCATCGAGGCCGTCACCGCGCTGTGCCTGACGGTAAGGTTCGCGGCCGGTTACGACGAACCGCCCGGCCGGGCACTGTGGCTGGGAGTGTTCCATGCGATCTCAGCGTTCAACAACGCCGGCTTCGCGCTCTACAGCGACAACATCATCGGATTCGCCGACGACCCGTGGATCTGTATCCCGTTGCTGGCCGCGGTGATCCTCGGCGGCATCGGGTTCCCGGTGCTCTTCGAGGTCGGCCGGCGGGTCCGCGGCACCACCTCCGGACGATGGAGCCTGCACACCCGGCTGACCGTGGCGGTCACCGCGGTGCTGCTGGTGGCCGGTCCGGTGCTGGTGCTGGCACTCGAGTGGGGCTACACCCTGCGCGACCACGATCTCGGATCGAAGCTGCTGGTGGCCGCGTTCCAGGGCATCATGCCCCGCACCGCCGGCTTCAACAGCGTCGACTACGCCCAGATGGATCCGGCGACCCTGCTGGTGACGGACGTGCTGATGTTCATCGGCGGCGGCAGCGGCGGCACCGCCGGCGGCATCAAGGTCACCACCTTCGCGCTACTGCTGTTCGCGATCGTCGCCGAGGTGCGCGGTGACCGCGCGGTGGTCATCTCCGACCGCCGGATCGCCCCGCGGGTGCAGCGCCAAGCCCTGTCGGTCGCGCTCATCGGCGTCGCGCTGGTGATGGTCCCCACGATCGTGCTGCTCGCGGGCACCGACTTCGACCTGAACGTGCTGTTGTTCGAGGTCACCTCCGCGTTCGCGACGGTGGGCCTGTCCACCGGCATCACCGCGCAACTACCCGCCTGGGGCCAGCTGATCCTGGTCCTGCTGATGTATCTGGGCCGCATCGGGTCCATCACCCTGGTCAGCGCCCTCGCCGCCAGGAACCGTGACCGCCGCTACGAACTCCCCGAAGAAAGGCCCTTCATTGGCTAGGAAACCATCCTCCGATGTCGTCGTCGTGCTGGGGCTGGGCCGATTCGGCAAGTCCCTCGCCCTCGAACTGATGGAGCAGGGCACCGAAGTGCTCGGCATCGACTCGAACGAGGCGGTGGTGCAGAAGGTCTCGCACCGCCTCACCCACGCCGCCGTCGCCGACACCACCGACGAGGAATCACTGCGCCAGCTGTCGGTGCACGACTACGACCGGGCCGTCGTCGGGATCGGCTCCGACCTCGAGGCCAGCCTGCTCACCGCGTCGGCGCTGATCAACATGTCGGTACCGAACGTGTGGGCCAAAGCCATCAGCAACGCCCACGCGAAGATCCTCCGCCAGATCGGGGTCACGCACGTCGTGCGACCCGAGCACGACATGGGCAAGCGGGTGGCGCACCTGGTGCGCGGCCGGATGATGGACTACATCGAATTCGACGACGGCTTCGCCATGGTCAAAACCACCCCACCCGCCTCCGTGGTAGGGAAACGGCTGGGCGAGACCGCCGTCCGCTCCACGCACGGGGTCACCGTCGTCGCGATCAAACGACCGGGCGAGGGTTTCACCTACGCCACCGCCGATACCGTCATCGCCGCGGGGGACACGATCATCGTCTCCGGCCAGGTCCGTGACACCGAACGATTCAGCGAACTGACCTGACCGACCAGGTACGCGGGCATCGACCTAGGTCAGGTGCACCGGGCGTCACGTCGCCCGCAATTGTCCTCGGCGCGAAGATACAGAGTCTCGCCTGACATCGGTACGAGCAGGCTTGGCCGCCGGCAGAGGGACGAATTGGGACGGTTGTGGGTAGGGAAGGTAGTGGGTAGGGAGCCCGCAGCCGATTGCCTACGTCCGGTGTGCTGACCTGATATGGCTGGCTGCGTTCCGCCTCGGATACCCGATTCCGGAGGATGATCCCACCCCGGCTGCGCCGTCGACGCGTAGGCTGCGGCCCGAGATCGGCAACGAGAAGGAGGTGATCGAGACGATGCGCGGTGCGCTGCGGGCACGGTTGAATCGATCGGATGTGCTCACCGAGCGCCCCGACTTCGCACTGGTCGGAATCGTGCGGGTGCCGCAGATGCAGGACAGCCCCGGGCGGGCCATCACCCGGCGGATCGGGTACGCACTGACGGCGCTGGCTTTGGTGGTACTCGTGGTGTACCTCGATCGCGACGGATACTCCGATTCCCAGGAAGACGGGCTGTCGCTGCTCGATTGCATCTATTACGCGACGGTGTCGCTGTCGACGACCGGGTACGGCGACATCACCCCCATCACCGCGCAGGCGCGGCTGGTCAACATCCTGGTCATCACACCGCTGCGGATCTTCTTCCTCATCGTCCTGGTCGGTACCACCCTGTCCGCGCTGACCGAGACCTCCCGGCAGTCGTTCAAGATCCAACGCTGGCGGCGCCGCGCACGCAATCACACCGTGGTCGCCGGTTACGGCACCAAGGGACGCACCGCGGTCGACGCAATGCTCGGAGACGGTGTCGCCCCGACCGACATCGTGGTAGTCGACACCGATCCCGTGGTACTCGAGACCGCCGTCGGACAGGGACTGGTCACGGTGCAGGGTTCGGCGACGAAATCCGATGTGCTGCGCCTCGCGGGTGCGCAGCACGCCTCGTCGATCATCGTCGCAACCAACCGGGACGACACCGCGGTACTGGTGACACTCACCGCCCGTGAGCTGGCACCGAAGGCGAAGATCGTCGCCGCGATCCGGGAATCGGAGAACACCCACTTGATGCGGCAATCCGGCGCCGACTCCGTGGTCATTTCCTCGGAAACCGCGGGCCGGTTACTCGGTATCGCAATCTCCACCCCCACAGTGGTGGAGATGATCGAGGACCTCCTCACCCCGGAATCAGGACTGGCGATCGCCGAACGCACGGTCGAACGGGAGGAGATCGGTGGTTCGCCGCGGCACCTGTCCGACCTCGTGCTCGCGGTGGTGCGCGACGACAGGCTACTGCGCGCCGGCACCACCGAGGTCGACGTCATCGAGGCCGGCGACAAGCTGCTCTACATCCGGCGGGCAACGGACTGACGGGGTACAACACACCGATGCGCAACATGTGGTGCAGGCTCGGTCGGGGCGCCCCAGCCGCCGGATTCGAGGTCGGCGTCGACCGCATTCTGCAGGCGACCTTCACCGAAGTCACCGCGCCGCGCTGCTCTTCGGCGCGGAGTGCGGGCCGACCGAAGTGCCCCGACCAACCCGGGTGCGGTGGGATGCCCGCTCCCGCGGCTGCGCAGCCCCGGGTGCGGCCAACGCAGGCCCGCCCGGGCAGATGCGACCTGTTACCGGCGAGCATGATCGGGGAACCCTAGACGTGCAGGGGTATCTCGAGGAGTGACAGTTGTCGACGCGGGTGCCGCCGGTACGGGAAGGGAAGTCTCGTCATGGATGGTGATCTACTCGTCACGGTCCTGCTCCTCGGCGTCTTCGTCGGGGCAGCCCTGGTGCTTCGCTACCTCAACAACCACCCCGCGCCGCGGTAGGACGCTGCCGCCGGAGTGAACGACGCCGGGACCGGGCATCTGCGTGCCTCCGGCGATGCCGCGAATAGCTCGTAGCTCGCTGCGCCGAAGTCGAAGACCGACCGCGGGTAGGCGGGAACCGCCGTCCGGGTGTTGCCGTCACCTGCGTACCCGTACGCCCGCCCGCTGCCATCGGTCTCGAGGATGGACGCTGTGGCTGCCGCCGACCCACCAGCCTGCGCGTGCAGGACGACCGGGTCCGGACGGTGCTTCGGGGCGAGGTGTACCTGAGGTCGCAATGGCAGTGCATCCGAGTGCCGTGGTCACCGGGGGTCGTGTCCCGGCTGTTGCGGCTACGGGGTCAGAGTCAGTCGCTGCCAGGCGATCAGGGTGAGGGCGATGAAGACGACCGGGACGGGCAGGACCAGGAGCAGTTGCATTCCGGTGACCAGGCCGGTGCCGGAGCCCCCGCTGATCGCCCACAGGCCGGGTGCGGAGAACGGGAACCACCCCCCGGCGCCGGACATGACCGCCATCTGCGCGAGCACGACGAGGCCGATGATGGTGCCGATCGCCGGCAGAAATCCCCGGCCGAGGGTCGCAGCCCAGGCGCAGGGGACGGCGAGCAGGGCGGTCAGCACGGCGATGCCCAGGAACTTGCCGACAAGACGAAGCACGTCGACATCGAGCGCGCCGACATCGAACAGTGTTCCCACTGCGAGCAGGGACGCGGCCAGGGCGAGTGTGGTGGCCACCGCCCAGCCGAGCAGGATCGACAGCTTCGCCGCGGCGATGGCGATGCGTGAGACGGGTGAGGCACTGAGCCCCACGATCGTGCCGTCGGAGAATTCGCGGCCGAAGACCCAGCCGATCACCACTCCGAATCCCAGCAGGCCACCGACCGAGACAATGGTGTCCGCGGCAGCGAACAAGCCCTCCCAGCCGCCGGCACCGACGATCGACTGCGCCTTGGCCGCCATCACCGGGTTACTGCCCTCGCGCGAGAGCAACGTCAACAGGCCCATGGCCGCGACACCGACCACGAGGAAGACGGTGGTGACCCAGACGGGGCGGGCCCGCCGGAACTTCACCCACTCCACCGACAGGGCCGCCCCCAATTGGGCCGATCGAGTCATGGTCTGGCCTGACTGTCCGCGTAGATCAGGTCGAAGAACTGCCGTTCCAGGTCGATGCCGGTCGGGTCGAGCGTGCCGATCAGCCGGCCGCCGTTCATGACGGTGATCCGGTCCGCGACCCGCGCCACTTCGTCGAGATGGTGGCTCGAGCCGAGGGCGGCGGCGCCCGCCTCGCGGCTGCGCTGGAGCAGTGTGCGCACGATCATGATCCCGGCCGGGTCCAAGGCGTTCGTGGGCTCGTCCAAGATCAGAATGCGGGGATCGGCGATCCAGGCGGCGGCGAACCCCACCCGCTGGCGGTTGCCGAGGGAGAGCGTGCGGGCTCTGGATCGCGCCCACCCTGTCAGGGCGAACTCCTCGGCCCACCGGGTCGCCGCCCTCGCCGCCGCCGGCCGAGACAATCCCGCCAGCCGACCCGCAATCGAAAGGTTCTGCGTCACAGTCAATTCGGGGTACGCCAGCGGAACCTCCACGAGATGACCCACCCCCGCCCAGTGCCGCGCCTCCATCACGGACGGGTCGCAACCCGCGACCCGGACCGCTCCCGTGTCGGCCCGCACCATACCCAGCAGCAGGCGCATCAACGTGGTCTTACCGGCGCCGTTCAAACCGACGAGAGCGTGGACCTCACCCTCGCGGACCTCGAGGGTGATGTCCTCCAGCACGCGGCGGGTCCCATAGCGTTTACCGGCGTGAGCACAGCGGAGCAAGATGTCGTCGCCGGACACAGCCATCACCTCACCGCGCTCGGCCCGCCGGCCATCCCGGCGCCGGGCACCAACTGATTCAGGGCGACGGCGATCCGGTCGCCGAGCGTTCCCCGGCCATCGGCCGCCCAATCCGTCAGCGCCGCCATCAGCGCACCCATGCAGGCGCCGGCGACGACCTCAGCCTCGAGCGGCTGCGCGCCGGACGCCCGCAGCCCCTCGGCGATCGCCTCCTGGGTGGCGAGAGTGTTTTCCCACATCCGCGCCCGCAGCCGCGGATGGGACGTCACGATCTGCAGTCGCGTGCGAAGGTCCCCCAGGCCGGCCTCGGGAACCGTGGACCACGCCTCGGCGAGCCCACTACACGCCCGCCCGAGCGGACTGCGGTCGCGGGGTTGGCGGGCGACGGCCGCGCCGATGACCGGGTCATACGGATCCTCAAGGAGCACCGCATCCTTCGAGGGAAAATGGCGGAAGAACGTCATATGGGAGACACCGGCGGCCGCGGAAATCTGGTCGACGGTGGTGGCGTCATAGCCATGTTCGACGAATAGCTGCACGGCGGCCGATTGGATTCGGGCCCGGGTACGTTCGGACTTGGACACCCCATAATATTAGTCACTAACATTATGGGGTTGAAGCCTCCGCGATGGGTGCGGTGGCGTGCCATCGACGACAATCGAAATGTGCGGCTATCGAATCCGGTTGAGCGTCGGGCACGCTCAACCGGCGGATAGGGAGCTTGGGCTTCGAGTCGAGAGCTCGGTAGTGGAGTGGGCGAAGCGAGAGACGGCCTCGATCGCGGGCTGGGCCGTGCAATGTCTGGCTCTGCGATTTCCTGTGCTCATGCCAGCACAAGATCGTCGTCATCTTGTCGGAATCTTCGGATTCGATGGTCTCGCCGTTGGCAGGATTCTGCCAACGGGCCGCGGTGAGAGCGAGGGCACGGCCGCCTGCTCCGCATAGCGACTTCCGAGCTGCCTGATACCTGAGGAAAGATTTCCGGCCTTTGGTAAGCCGTCGGCGACATACCCGATCATGGGGCGGTTCACACGCGGCGGCTTGTGCGAAAGCGGATCCGTCACCGGTCAGAATTGGCGGACTAGTTCGGGGTGTCGGGCACGGAGATAGAGTCCACCGAACATCACGCGTTCGTCGGCAATCCATGTCCACGCTCGCTGGTCCCACTTGGCCAACTCGCCAAGGGTGTCCGCGACCGTGGTCGTCCCGATCGAGCTCTTGCGTAGTACGACGGTGGGGTCGTCCCAGTCGATCGCGGCAGCCCTCGTATCGAGGGGACTGTGTCGGGCGATGATGTCGGCGTCGATCGTTTCGGAGAACCGACCGTGCTGAATTGCACGTTGGAAGTCGTTATCGGTGGCAGCTGCGATGTCCAGCGATGCGACGAGCCAGGTGGGCCTACTTCGTCGAGGACATATGTCGGCGTATCGAACCGATCGGCTATCTCGTCCAGGTCGACGCCGCCGACCGTGATGCGCCCGTGGGGTAGTGGGTGGTCACCGGCCACACCGTCGGATCCAACCGAGACGTGGTGGTTCCACGAAGAGAGGGAAGGATGTCGAGAAGTGTCACTGCGGACTCCTACGCGATGCGCGCGAACCCGATCGTTCGCCCGGCTGTCTCGCCAGTGTCATACCTCCCGGAGACGGTCAGCGGTGTCCTTGACGCAACACTGACTGACCGGCCAGGACCACTTACGCGACCCTGACGACAAACGCCGCACCCCATGAGATCCCATGTGAGACCGGGAGGCGATGGCCTGGATCGGGCACCGCCCACGACACGGAGCGGATCGACTCGGTATCCGGCGACGTCGCACGGCACCACCTGGCGGGCGAGGACGCCAGGTGGTGCCCTCAGGGGCCGAAGCTCGAACGCTGGGACCACATCCTGCTGGTGGGTGTTCGGGCCGGCCCGCCACCGCCTGGAACAGACACCGGCCTGCTGCGCCGGGGACCGAGTTTTCTCTGCCCTCCGGTACACCCCCTCGCGCGGGCCCGGACATCAACGCGCTCTCGAAACTCGGCGACACCCGCCCCTCGAGTTTCAGGTCCGCACGCTCTTCGATGCCGTCCCGTCGTTGCGCCGACCCGGGCTCGCCCGGGGACGTCTGAGGTGTGCGTCGACACCGCAGGGGCCGATATCAAAACAACGTCAAGATCAGCGCCACCACGGCTGTATCGGGGTAGATATGGAGGCAACTCGGCGACCGGTGACGGACACCGAGGAGCGGACCCGAGGAGGTTCCGATGACCATGCGGCGTGACCACCATCTCTTTGGACACATGCAGCGAAAGCAGAACGTGCTGGTCCGTCTGACGTCGACGGGAGACGACGGCATTCGGGCGGCCACGGAAGAATTGACGAGGGTGATCGAGCAACCCCACCTCCAGCTGGTCGGTCTGTGCGGCACCCTCGAGCCCGACATCACCGATGCCCACCTCGTCGACACCGTAGTCAGCCGGATGATCGGGCTGATGGAGCAGGTGCGCCGCGACCACGGCGTGATCCTCACCGAACTCATCCTCGAGGAAGGACACGACCCCTCACCGGGTGCGGGCGCCCGGCTCCTGCACCACGACGAACTGATCGCGGCCATCGACGAGGCCCTGGACGAGGCCTGCGCACGCAACCGGTTTCCCCGTCCGAGCATCACCCTCGTCACCGGCCCGGCAGTCGTTGCGCACCCCGCGGAGCATGACCGGTCAGCAGTCAATCCGCGACAGGGAGAACCGATCTCATGACTCGTAGCACGTGGTGGTCGCCCCGCTCGCCACATCGCTCGCCGGCTCCACCGACCGCTGACTCGTACGACGACCTGCGCGAACGACTGCCCGCGGAGCTGCGCGATCAACCCGACGATCAGATCCCACGGGTCTGGGTGGCGTGGTCCGAGGCTCGATCCGGGTACGACGCCGCTCACCTCATCCGAACCTTCCAGCTCGACCCGCGGCTAGCGCATCGACTGGTCGACCTCGCACACGAGCGGCAACCCCGACTCGGTATGGCGCGGCACAGTCCGGCACCTGCCTGCCTCGAGTCGTGACATGAGCCTCGCGCGCGCTCTCGCCGGGTGGGGTGCGTATGGATCTCGCGAAGAATGCACCACGCCTCTTCTCACGCGGGCGCCGGCGGTCGACGCTGGTCTGGTTCTGTTCGACGCCATCACGTGAAGGAAGTCTCGCTGTGGGTAATCTCCTGATCACCTTCGTGCTCCTCGGCTCGTTCCTCGGGGCCGCCCTGATGATCCGCTACCTCAACACCCGGTCGGCGCGACCCGCACCCGGCACCACGCAACGACGTCGGGAAGCGACGTCTGTTGAGCGGCAACAGCGGTCGATCCGGTTGTAGTCTCTCCAGGAGGCCGCGGGGGTGCATCAGGAACTCGCCCCGACCATCAAGATGGTGTCAAAGCTCTTCTCTTTCACCGCGATCATGCTCACGCTGAGCGGGTGAGAAATGCAGCCATGATCGGCCACCAAGGACTCGGGGCGTCCCGCTCCGGTGGCGCACGAACGAAACTCTCCGTTGCGACCGGATTGGCGGGACTGTCCCTTGATGCGATGGCCTCGGTGTCCTACGGGCCCGAGGCCATCGTCGTGGTGCTGGCGGTGGCCGGCGGAGCGGGACTGGGCTTCATCCTCCCGGTCACCCTCGCCATCGCCGCCCTCCTGGCCGTGTTGGTCGCGTCCTATCGTCAGGTTGATCGCGGCGTTCCCGGGCGGAGGGGCGCCTACGCAGTGGCGCGCAAGCGACTGGGGCGGCGGTCGAGCCTGACCGCGGCGGCGTCGCTGATCATCGACTACGTTCTCAACGTCGCGGTGTGATCGCCGCCGGTGTGGCCGCGTTGACGTCGGCCTTTCCCCCGCTGCTGCCCTACACCGTGTGGATCGCGCTGGTGATCCTGGTCGGGATCACCACCCTGAATCTGCGGGGCATCGCGGATTCGGCGCGCGCGTTCATGATTCCGACGATCGTGTTCGTCGCGAGCATCTTCACCGTCATTGTCGCCGGCCTCCTCCGCTCGGAACCGGGGAGCACCGTCGGGGGCGGTGTCGTCCCCGGCCACGCCCAGACGATCTCCATCCTGCTGTTGCTCAAGGCTTTCTCGAGCGGGTGCGCGGCACTGACGGGTGTGGAGGCGATCGCCAACGCCGTCCCCAGCTTCAAGACGCCCCGGGTGGTGAATGCTCAGCGCGCCGAAGTGGCCCTGGGTGTGCTCCTCGGCACGATGCTGATCGGTCTGGCCGTGCTGATCGAGAAGTTCTCACTCGCCCCGGTCCCCGTAACCACCGTGCTCTCCCAGCTCACCGCGGCGTCCCTCGGCGACGGGGTCGGCTATTACGTCGTCCAGTTCGCGACGGTCGTGCTGCTGGCGCTCGCGGCGAACACCTCGTACGGTGGCCTGCCGACCCTGATGCGGATCCTCGCCGACGACAACGGTCCGAGTGCCGCATCGACCGGCGCGCGGTGCGTAAGAGCAACGTCAAGACGTTGCGGTGGGCGTCAAGGATCCGTCAACGAACGTCGAATTCGGCTCGGCGTGACGTTAACTCTCTTGTGCACCCCGCGTCGTGGAGCCGAAGGGCGACGACGGGACCCGCAGAGCCTCCAGCAAACGAAGGAACGAGAGATGTCCGTTCTTGTGTTCATCCTGCTGACCGTGGCGGTCTTCGCCCTGCTCGGCGTGATCCAGAGGGCGGTGGAACGGTTGTGAACCTCGACAACGCCGTCGGCCTGGTCCTGGTCGTACTTCTCGCCGTCTTCCTGATCGCGGCCCTGCTCTTCCCCGAGAGGTTCTAGTGAGTACCACCACCGCGGGAATCTTGTTCACCGGCTCCCTCGTACTCGCCCTGGTCCTGGTGCACAAACCGCTGGGCGACTACATGTACCGGGTGTACAGCGGGACCAAGCACTCCCGCGTGGAGCGGGTGATCTACCGCCTCATCGGCGCCGACCCCCACGGGGAGCAGGCCTGGCCGGTCTACGCCCGCAGCGTGCTCGCGTTCTCCGCGGTGAGTATCCTGTTCCTGTTCGGATTTCAACTGCTGCAACAGCATCTGCCGCTGCACCTGCCCGATCCCGCCACCGAGATGACCGCGCCGCTGGCGTGGAACACCGCGGTCAGTTTCGTGACGAACACCAACTGGCAGGCGTACTCGGGTGAGTCGACCATGGGTCACCTGGTGCAGATGGCCGGCCTCGGCGTGCAGAACTTCGTCTCGGCCGCCGTGGGCATGGCCGTCGCGATGGCCCTGGTCCGCGGATTCGTCCGCCGACGCACCGGTAATCTCGGCAACTTCTGGGTGGATCTGGTCCGCGGAACCCTCCGCATCCTGCTGCCGATTGCGTTCGTGGCCGCGGTCGTGCTGGTCGCCGGCGGGGTGATCCAGAACTTCCATCTCCACACCCAGATCGCCGACACGCTCGCCGGGACCACACAGACCATCACCGGCGGCCCGGTGGCCAGCCAGGAGGCGATCAAGGAACTCGGCACCAACGGCGGCGGGTTCTACAACGCCAACTCTGCGCACCCATTCGAGAACCCCACCACCTGGACGAACTGGGTGGAGAACTTCCTGCTGCTGGCGATCAGCTTCTCACTGCCCCGCACGTTCGGCCGGATGGTGGGCAGCAAAAAGCAGGGGTACGCGATCGCCGCCGTCATGGCGACCCTCGCCATCGTGAGCGTGACGATCATGAGCATCGTCCAGTTGCAGCATCACGGCACGGTGCCGACCGCGATCGGCGCGTCGACGGAGGGTGTCGAGCAACGGTTCGGTGTCGCCAACTCGGCGACCTGGGCGGCCTCGACCACGCTGACCTCGACCGGTGCCGTCAATTCCTTCCACGATTCGTACACCAGCCTGGGCGGGCTGATGACGCTGTTCAACATGCAGCTCGGCGAGGTCGCCCCCGGTGGTACCGGCTCGGGCCTGTACGGGATGCTCATCCTCGCGGTCATCACGGTGTTCGTCGCCGGGCTGATGGTCGGCCGCACCCCGGAGTATTTGGGTAAGAAGATCACGCCCCGCGAAATCAAGCTTGCTGCATCGTATTTCCTCGTCACCCCACTGATCGTCCTGGTCGGCACCGCGGTCGCGATGGCGCTGCCGGGGCAGCGGGCCGGCATGCTCAACACCGGTCCCCACGGACTGTCCGAGGTCCTCTACGCCTTCACCTCGGCCGCCAACAACAACGGCTCCGCATTCGCCGGCATCACCGTCAACACCACCTGGTACAACACCGCACTCGGCCTGGCCATGGTCTTCGGCCGGTTCCTGCCCATGATCTTCGTGCTGGCCCTGGCCGGTTCGCTCGCCAGGCAGGGCACCACCCCGGAGTCGATCGGCACGCTACCGACCCACCGGCCCCAGTTCGTCGGCATGGTCGCCGGGGTAACCCTGATCCTGGTCGCCCTCACCTTCCTCCCCGCGCTCGCGCTCGGACCGTTGGCAGAAGGAATCCACTGATGTCCACCACGACCATCGCGGCGTCCGCCGGACCGTCGCAGCCGGCCACGGGAGATCGGGTGCGGGGCGGGCTCCTGGACCCGAAGATGCTCCTGCGGTCGTTGCCGGACGCGGTCCGCAAACTCGACCCGCGCACCCTGTGGCGCAACCCGGTGATGTTCATCGTCGAGGTCGGTGCAGTGTGGGCCACCGTGCTGGCCATCATCGATCCCACCTGGTTCGCCTGGGCGATCGTGTTCTGGCTCTGGCTGACGGTGATCTTCGCCAACCTCGCCGAGGCGGTCGCCGAGGGCCGCGGCAAGGCCCAGGCCGACACACTCCGCAAGGCCAAGACCGACATGCTCGCCCGCCGGCTCACCGGCTGGCAACCCGGCGCCGTCGTCACCGAGGAGCAGGTGCCGGCGCCACAGCTGCGCCAAGGCGACGTCGTCGTCGTCGAGGCCGGGCAAACCATCCCCGGCGACGGTGACGTCGTCGAAGGCATTGCCTCGGTAGACGAATCGGCGATCACCGGCGAATCCGCACCGGTCATCCGCGAGTCCGGCGGCGACCGGTCCGCGGTCACCGGCGGCACCCAGGTGCTCTCGGACCGGATCGTCGTCAAGATCACCCAGAAACCGGGGGAGAGCTTCATCGACCGGATGATCGCGCTCGTCGAGGGCGCCAACCGGCAGAAGACCCCGAACGAGATCGCCCTCAACATCCTGCTGGCCGCGCTGACGATCATCTTCGTGTTCGCCGTCGCCACGCTGCAGCCACTCGCCATCTACTCCAAGGCGCACAATCCCGGCGTCCCGGACACCTCCGCGCTGGATGCGCACGGTGTCACCGGCATCGTGATGGTCTCGCTGCTGGTCTGCCTCATCCCGACCACCATCGGGGCATTGCTCTCGGCCATCGGCATCGCCGGGATGGACCGCCTCGTGCAGCGCAACGTGCTGGCGATGTCCGGGCGCGCGGTCGAGGCGGCCGGTGACGTGAACACCCTGCTGCTGGACAAGACCGGCACCATCACCCTGGGTAATCGGCAGGCATCACAGTTCCTCCCGGTGACCGGGGTGTCCGAGGACCGGCTCGCCGACGCCGCGCAGCTCTCCAGCCTCGCCGACGAGACCCCCGAGGGCCGCTCGATCGTGGTGTACGCCAAGGCGGCGTATGGGCTGCGCGAACGCACGCCGGGTGAACTCGTGCACGCGAGCTGGGTGGAGTTCACCGCGCAGACAAGGATGTCCGGCGTCGACCTCGACGGCGGTCACCAACTGCGTAAGGGCGCCGCCACCGCGGTCGCGGATTGGGTCCGCCGCCAAGGCGGCGAGGTTCCCGCGCAGCTCGGGCAGCTCGTCGACGGCATCTCCGCGTCCGGCGGCACCCCTCTGGTGGTCGGCGAGGTCACCGACGGCCGGGCCGCCGTGTTGGGCGTGATCCATCTCAAAGACGTTGTCAAGCAGGGCATGCGGGAACGTTTCGACGAGATGCGCCGGATGGGCATCCGCACCGTGATGATCACCGGTGACAATCCGCTCACCGCCAAGGCGATCGCCGACGAGGCCGGCGTGGACGACTTCCTGGCCGAGGCAACCCCGGAGGACAAGCTCACGCTGATCAAGCAGGAGCAGGAGGGCGGCAAACTCGTCGCGATGACCGGTGACGGCACCAACGACGCGCCCGCCCTCGCGCAGGCCGACGTCGGTGTTGCCATGAACACCGGGACGTCGGCGGCGAAAGAGGCCGGCAACATGGTCGACCTCGACTCGGACCCGACCAAGCTCATCGAGATCGTGGAGATCGGCAAACAGCTGCTCATCACCCGCGGCGCCCTGACGACGTTCTCCATCGCCAACGACATCGCCAAGTACTTCGCGATCATCCCCGCGATGTTCGTCGCGGTCTTCCCCGGCCTCGACCTGCTCAACGTCATGCGCTTGCACAGCCCGCAATCGGCGATCCTGTCCGCGGTCATCTTCAACGCGATCATCATCGTCGCCCTGATCCCGCTGTCACTGCGCGGGGTGAAATACACACCGAGCAGCGCCTCGAAGCTGCTCAGCCGCAACCTCTACGTCTACGGCCTCGGCGGCATCATCGCGCCGTTCGTCGGGATCAAGCTCATCGACCTGATCGTCCAATTCCTCCCCGGGATGTCCTGACATGCGCATTTCCAGTTGGATTCGGCAGCACCTGGCGGCGGTGCGGGCCCTGCTCGTGCTGACCGTGATCACCGGCATCGCGTACCCGCTCGCGGTCTGGGCGGTGGCCTCGGGCCCGAGCCTGCACGAGAAGGCCGAGGGGTCGATCGTCGAGGTGAACGGGCAGGCCGTCGGCAGCACGCTGATCGGTCAACTGTTCACCGACGCCGATGGCAATCCCCTCGCGCAGTACTTCCAGAGCCGGCCGTCCGCGGCGGGCGATGGCTACGACCCGACGTCGACGAGCGCGAGCAACCTCGGCCCGGAGAGCATCCAGGACACCCCGGCCGACCCCGCACTGATCGGGGCCGGAATGGACTCCACCGATGCGGGTTTCAAGGCGAGCCTGCTCACCACGGTGTGCTCGCGAAGCCGATCCGTCGGACAGCTCGAGGGGGTCGACGGGTCCCGCCCGTTCTGCACCCCCGGCGGTGTCGGCGCGGTGTTGTCGGTGATCGGCCCGCGGGATTCGCTCGGCAACGTGGTGAATCCGATCCGGGTGGTCAGCGTCAACGAACCGTGCTCGAGCGACCCCGCCGCTCCGGTCACCCCGTTCCTCGGGGCGTATGAGGGTGTGCAGGTGGAGTGTGCCGAATTCGGCGAGGACTATGCGATCGGCCAGATCGTCCCGATCCGCGGAGACGCCCCGGCGGCCCCGGCCGTCCCGGCGGACGCCGTCACCGCCAGCGGCAGTGGCCTGGACCCGCACATCTCGCCGGCCTACGCGGACCTACAGGCCGCCCGCGTGGCCAATGCCCGCGCAATCCCCGTCGACCAGGTCCGCGCACTGATCGCCGACAACCAGGACGGGCGCACGCTGGGCTTCCTCGGTGAACCGCGGGTCAACGTCCTCGAGCTCAACATCGCGCTCGACCAGAAGTACCCGGTCAGGGGCTGAGCGGACCCGTGACTCGTGGCGGACAAGGAGGCGCCATGAGGGGCACATTGCGCATCTACCTCGGCGCCGCACCCGGGGTCGGCAAGACCTACGCCATGCTCGGTGAGGCGCGGCGCCGGCGCGAGCGCGGCACCGACCTGGTCGTCGGCTATGTCGACTGCCATGGCCGGCCCCGCACCGTGGAGATGCTCGACGACCTCGAGGTCGTCCCCAGCAAAACCATGACCTACCGCGGCACGACGTTCACCGAGATGGACACCGACGCGGTGATCGCGCGCGCACCGCGGGTGGCTCTCGTCGACGAGCTCGCTCACACCAACATTCCGGGCTCACAGCACGAAAAGCGTTGGCAGGACATCGAGGATCTCCTCGATGCCGGCATCGATGTCATCTCCACGGTCAACATCCAGCACCTCGAGTCGCTCAACGACGTCGTCGAACAGATCACCGGCATACCGCAACGCGAGACGGTCCCCGACGAGGTCGTCCGCCGCGCCGACCAGGTCGAGCTGGTCGACATGACCCCCGAAGCCTTGCGGCGCCGGATGGCCCACGGCAACGTCTATCCGCCGGAGACGGTCGGCGCCGCACTCGGCAACTACTTCCGGGTCGGAAACCTCACCGCCCTGCGAGAACTGGCGATGCTCTGGCTGGCCGACAAGGTCGACGACCAACTCGACCGCTACCGGGCCGACCACCACATCACCGGCACCTGGGAAGCGCGCGAACGCGTCGTCGTCGGACTGACCGGCGGCCCCGAAGGGGAGACCCTCATCCGCCGGGCGGCACGGATCGCGGACCGGTCCAAGGGCGCCGACCTGTTCGCCGTTCATATCACTCCCAGTGACGGTCTCGCCGGCGCCAGCCCCGCCCACCTGGCCCGGCAACGGGCACTGGTGGAGAGTCTCGGCGGCACCTTTCATCACGTGGTGGGCGATAACGTCCCCGGCGCCCTGCTCGAGTTCGCCCGCGGGATCAACGCCACCCAGCTCGTGATGGGCGCGTCCCGAAGAGGCCGGCTCGCGCAAATCTTCTCCCGCGGGGTCGGGGTGGAGGTGACCGCACTGTCGGGCAGCATCGACGTGCACATGGTCACCCACGAGGCCACCAAACAGGGCCGGGCCGCGCGCCTGTCGGCGTTGACCCGGCGGCGCCGGCCAGCGGGGTTCGTGATCGCCCTCGCCGGAATGCCGCTGCTGTCGATCGCGCTCGCGAATCTGCGGGGGCAACTGTCGTTGCCGAGCGACATCCTGATCTTCCTGATCGGGGTCGTCGGGGTCGCATTGGCCGGAGGACTGTGGCCGGCGTTGGTGGCCGCGTTGCTCGGCTCCGCGCTACTGAACTACTACTTCACCCCACCGCTGTACACCTTCACCATCGCCGAGGCCCAGAACGTCCTCGCCCTGCTCGTCTTCGTTCTCATCGCGATCGCCGTCAGCACCGTGGTCGACCTCGCCGCCCGCCGCACCCGTGAAGCGGCGCAGGCCAGTGCGAACGCCGCCGTGCTGGCCAACCTGTCGGGCAGCGTGCTGCGCGGAGAGAAGGCACTACCGGTGATCCTGGAACGACTACGCGAAACCTACGCACTCGACACCGTCACCCTGCTCGAGCGCCCACCGGACACCCCGTTGACTCCCGGACGGCAACAAGAACCGGAACGCTGGCGGGTGGCCGATACGGTCGGCGGCGAGCCGTGCACGAGCCCCGACGACGGCGACATGGCCGTCGCCGTCCACGACGACCTCACGCTCGTGCTGTGCGGCCGAACGCTCCCGGCCGCAGACCGGCAGGTTCTCGAGGCCTTCGCCGCCCAGGCCGCGGTGGCGCTGCGCCAGCAACGACTCGAGGACGAGGCCGAGCAGGTCCGTCCCCTCGCCGAGGCCGACCGGATGCGCACCGCCCTGCTCGGCGCCGTCAGCCACGACCTGCGCACCCCGCTCGCCGGGGCCGCGGCGGCGGTGGAGAGCCTGCGCAGCCCCGAGGTGGCCTGGTCCGATCAGGATCGGGGCGGACTGCTCGACATCGCCGCCACCTCGCTGCAACGGCTTGATCGGTTGGTCACCAACCTGCTCGACATGAACCGCCTGCAGGCCGGCGCGCTCGGCATCGCGACCCAGTCGACCGCGCTCGACGAGGTCGTCCCGCTCGCCCTCGATGCCGTCGGACCGGGCGCCGACATCGTGGAACTGCAGATCCCCGACGATGTCCCCGACGTGCTCGCCGACCCGGCTCTACTCGAGCGGGTGCTGGTCAACCTGATCGCCAACGCCCTGCGCCACACCCCGCCGGGCAGGGGTGTTCTGGTCGCGGCGAGCGCGCACGGATCCCTGGTCGAAATACGGGTCGTCGACCGGGGCCCCGGAATACCCGAAGGCAAGCGTGATCTCGTCTTCCAACCGTTCCAACGGCTTGGCGACACCGCCAACGGCAGCGGGATCGGACTCGGGCTGGCCCTGGCCTTGGGCCTCGCCGAGGCCATGGGCGGCACCATCGTGCCCGACGACACCCCCGGCGGCGGCGTCACGATGATCGTCACCCTGCCCGCGGCCGAGACAACCACCGCCGCAGTCGATCTGGAAGATCCCGCATGAGCCGTATTCTGGTGGTGGGGGTCGAGCCGCAGCTGCGCCGGGCCCTCAGTCTCACCCTCCAGGCGCAGCACTACGACGTGCGCACCGCACCCGACCCCACGCAGGCATTCACCGAGGCCGCTGTGTGGCAACCCGACCTGGTGGTCCTCGACCTCGACCTTCCCGACCTCGGCGTCATCGAGGGAGTGCACGGCTGGAGCCACAGGCCGATCATCGTCCTGTCGGCGCAGGCCGAACCGCACGAGGAGGTCGCCGTTCTCGACGCCGGCGCCGACGACTACATCGCCAAACCCTTCGGCATCGACGAATTCCTTGCCCGCGTCCGCGCCGTCATCCGGCGCACCCCCGACAGCGGCAGGCCGTCCATCATCGCGGTCGGCGACCTCCGGGTCGACCTCGCCCGCAAAACCGTCACCGATCCCAGAGGCGAGATGGTCCACCTCACCCCGATCGAATGGGCAATCCTCGAACCGCTGCTGCGCAGCCCTCGGACACTCATCGAGCGAAGACAACTCCTGACCGCGGTGTGGGGGCCCGGTCACGCCACCGACACCCACTACCTGCGGATCTACCTGGCCTCGCTCCGCCACAAGCTCGAACCGAACCCGTCCCGGCCCCGTCACCTCATCACCGAACCCGGCATGGGCTACCGCTTCGAACCATGATCGGTCGCGGGTACCGACCCGTGTGGATCAAGGATGGTCGGGTTCTGCGTATGGATATCGCAAGAATCCGTTCGGCCTCTCGCCAACACCGGTGTGCGGGGAGCACTCTGGTCTTTGCCCGGCTCGCCGATGATTTGTGGACAGAAGGACATTTGGATGATGTGCTGCTCGAACTGGTGCCTCTCGGCTCCGTCCCTGCGGTATCGGGGTTGTGCGGCTCCTCGACAGGCGCCCACACCCAGTAGTCCCGCACACCCAGCCGATTGAACCGCAGCGCACGCCGCCTCGGTGGTCCCCACGGCAAGCGCCGAAGCCCCGGGCTCCTGCGGTTCACGGTCGCACCCGCTCACGTGACACCGCGCGGCCACGAGAGATCGCCTGACTGCTAATCGAGACGATCGGGAGCAGCACTCTCGACAACGGTGAATGAGACCCGCGCCGCTGCCCACAGTTTTCCCCGACGGATTCCTTTGGTCCGCCCATTGCTCGAGGTTCGAAAGGCCATCGTCATGTTGTTTCCCATGTCGCCGCTGGACTCGATGTTTCTGCTCGGCGAGTCGCGTGAGCACCCGATGCACGTCGGTGGTGTGCAGATCTTCCAGCCGCCGGAGGGGGCCGACGCCCGGGACGTGCGGGCGCTGTTCGATACTGCGCTGACCGACGGCGATCGGGATGTGGCCCCGATGCTGGGGAAACGGGCCCGGCGATCGTGGACGTCGTTGGGGCAGTGGGGTTGGGAAGTGGACGCCCGCCTCGATCTCGGGCATCACGTCCGTCACGACGCCCTGCCCGAGCCCGGAGGTGAGGCACAATTGTGGGCGCTGTGCTCGCGCCTGCATTCCGCCCTGCTCGATCGCAGCCGCCCGTTGTGGGAGACCCACTTGATCGAGGGACTGCGCGACGGTCGCTACGCGATGTACACCAAGATCCACCACGCCGTAGCGGGCGGGGTCAGCGCGATGAACATGTTGCGCCGCACCCTCAGCGAGGACCCCGACGAGCGCGATATGCGCGCACCGTGGCAGCCCCCGCACCCACGGCCACCGGCCCCGGCAACCGGCATCGTCGGCGCGGCAGGCGTGATCGATCTGCCGAGGGCGGCGGTCCGCGCCGCCGACAGCGCGGTCGGCGAAGTCGTCGGACTCGTCCCCGCCTTGGCCGGCACTCTCGGCCGAGCGGTGCACGAGCAGGGCGGACCGCTCTCACTGACCGCCCCCAGAACCATGTTCAACGAACCAATTTCGGGTGCTCGCCAGTTCGCGGCCCGGTCCTGGCCGCTCGAACGGCTGCGCCTGGTCGCCAAGGCGGCCGATGCCACCATCAACGATGTGGTGCTCGCCATGTCCGCGGGGGCGCTGCGCAGCTACCTGCACTGGAACGGCGCGCTGCCCGCGCAGCCGTTGATCGCGATGGTCCCGGTCTCGCTACACGACGAACACCAAGGAGCCAACGGCGGCAACGGTGTCGGGGTGCTGATGTGCAATCTCGGCACCCACCTGCCCGACCCGGCGGCCCGACTGAACACAGTGCGCACCTGCATGCGCGAAGGAAAACAAGCCTTGGCCGCGATGAGCACGGCCCAGATCCTGGCGATGAGCGCACTCGGGGCGGGCCCGGCCGGGGCGAGCATGCTGTTCGGGCACAACCGGAGGCTACGTCCACCGTTCAACCTGATCATCTCCAACGTCCCCGGGCCACGCAGAGCCCTGTACTGGAACGGTGCGCGCCTCGACGCGGTGTACCCGCTCTCGATCCCCGTCGACGGGCAGGGACTCAACATCACCTGCACCAGCAACGACGACATCATCTCCTTCGGGATCACCGGATGCCGACGCACCGTGCCGCATCTGCACACGCTGACCGCCCACCTCGGCCACGAGCTCGACGCACTCGAACACGCAGTGGGTCTCTGACCACACGGGACCTGCCCCGCCACCCCGACGAGCCGTTCCGGCCCTGTCGGCGGGGGTCCTCGCATCCAGTGCACTGATGACGTGACGAGTGCACCTCCGGTGCAACAAGATTCATACGATACGAAGACAAGGAACACATGAACTCATCGAGGACACCGGCCATCCCGGCCCGCGGACCCGCGGCGCGCACGGAGACGATGAGCACCGAGGAGATCAAGGCCCGTCTCGAGGCGATGTTCGCGCCTGACTACACCCAACCCGGCGCAGTGACCGGGTGCGGCGAACCCCAGTCGGGTGACCCGTCGATTTCCTCGCTAGGCCTCGAGCAGGAGGTCGTCAACCATGGACTGGATCTTCTTCCCACGAATTCGCGGCCGCGGAGATCGAGAATCGCCCGAGACACTGAGGTTGTTTCGGGCACCGCCTCAACTGCGGACCGGCGGCCTGGCGGGCACGCTGCGAAAGTGTCGCCGGTTATCTCCCCGGCATGCCGAGGCTGATAGGTCCGGCCGGTGCCGCCGCGCGTGCCGCTCGGTCGAGTCCGGCCAGCTTGGTCGCGGCCGCGTCGAGGCTGGTCTGCAGTCCCTGGACCTCGCCTCGCCATCCGTTGCCGCGGGCTTCGTCGATACGTTCGCGCAGATTGGCGATTATCTCAACCAGGCGTCCGCGAGCGCGTTGATCGACGCGCAGCATTGGGCATCGAATACATGCGTGCTCATGGCTGCACGGCGACCCATACGGGCGGCCACAGTCGCCGAGTTCGAGCTTGCGGTTCTGGAAGTGCTGCTGGAATTCGGTCCATTCGGCGTCGGTCGGTTCGCGGTATTCCTCGGCGGGTCTGCTGCTGCGACGGGCATCGAGGTAGGTGCGGTACGCGTGGATCAGGTCGTCTTGGAAAACGGCATGATAGGCCTGCGTTGTGGTGATGCTGGCATGGCCGAGCAACTTCGCCGCGATGTGGATCGGCAGACCGCTGGCGATCGACTCGGTGACGAACATTCGGCGGAAGTCGTGAGGTGTTGCGTAAATCTGATCCCCAGCCGCGTTGCGGATTTGCGCGAGGCTCGACGCGTCGCGCAGGAGTATGCCGAGCAGGCCGGGGCTGATCACTACCCGTCGATGGTCGCGAGCTCGCTGGAACAGGAATGGCAGTGGTGCTGTCCAGATTCGTTCGTGCGAGTCGAACCGCGGCACGAGCGGAATGGTTCCGTTGTTGTTGTGGCGCAGACGCGCGATTACCGTGGCAAGCACATTGGCGAGTTCCGGGCTCACCAGTAGCAGTCGCTCCTGGTTGCTCTTGGACGGGACAATCTGTAATAGCGGCACGACTTCACCGGTGTCCGGAATCCGGTGGCTCACCAAGGCAAGGTGAGTGAGTTCGAGCAGTTCCTCGGACCGAATACCGGTGTGACGTAGCGTCTCGATGACGGCCCACAGCCAGAAGGCATCGTCCTCCTCGTAGGTGAGGTCTCGACGCGCTGACGCGAGCTCCTCGGCCAGCTTTTGCAACTCATCGGAGTGGAACCTTTCCTCCACGGTGGCGGCCAGCCGGTCCAGCCGGGCCCGTTCGTCGAGCAGTCGGCGGTGAGGGCGTCGACCACGCCGCCGATCTGTCTCCCGACGCACATGCTCAGGCGTACCCGGAAGGCGTTGCAGGCTAGGGCCGATGACTCAACCCTCTATCTGGAGAACGGGCGCCCCGCGGATCCGACCGGAGACGTCCCGCTCAGCGATCCGATTTCGGGACAGGTTCCGACTGCCTCGGTCTAGCGCCATGCGCCAACCTCGCCCGGTGACGGTTCGGTGATCGAAACCTGAGAAGCAACGATATGGTTCGGTGTGCCCGTAATTGCTAGCCGGCGTCGCACTCAATCAACGCCGCCTCGCATCGTCTACGAAGCTCTCACCAACCCGGACCGCGACCCGGTTCGTCCGTGGCTGATCCTGCACAACGACGAACAACGTCCATGATCGCAGAAGCTGTCGAATCGAAACCTTGTCGTCTGGACATCGATCTGGCCCGTGGCGACCGGATGCACGGATCCGCTTCGACATAGGCCCACGACACGGCAGCACCACCCTGTACTGGACATTGGTCGTCGATGAACCGGTCCCGGACGGGGAGACGATCGTCCGCATGCGCAAGCGAGTGAACGAACTCATCAACGCGAACCTGCGATTCACGTTCGGTCAGTAGTCGCCTCCGATCAAGGATCCATCACTGGCCGCTGCCGCCTACGTTAGGCTCGCGTGATGGCCACACCTATCACAGTCGAGCAGTCGCGGGCGATCCCGATCGCGCGCCAGCAAGCCTTCGATGTGACGCTGCCGATCCCTCTGACCGCGATCTTCTCCCGCCGCTACGCCCTGCTGCCGCCCATCAAGCAGGTCCGCGGGCAGGACGGGATCTGGAGCCGGGTCGGACAGTCGCGCACAGTGGTCACCACGGACGGCGGAACGATGCGCGAGCTGCTGACGGACGTCGATGCGCCTCACTCGTTCAGTTACCGGCTCAGCGACATTACCGGCCCAATGCGGCCACTGGTCGACAGCATCGACGGAACCTGGGAGTTCGTCCCGCACGGGACCGGGACGATGATCACCTGGCGATGGACCCTGCACTCGAAGGCCCTTGGGGCACTTGTCATGCCGCTGATCACCTCGATGTGGCGTGGCTACGCACGACAGGCACTGGAGCTGCTGTCCGCGCAACTTCTCATGCCAGAGTCCACCGAGCACACATCGGACTGACGCATTCGTGACGTCGTCACTGGTGGGCAGGTGTGAGCCTGAACCTTCCAGCTGACCCGGGCGGCACACCCTCAGTCGCAGAGGTTCAGTCCGTGGATCGCTGACCGGTCGGCAGTACTCATCCGGCTATCGAATGAGGACCGCACCCGGCGGGTGCGGTCCCGCAGACTAGTTAGACAGCCCGCACATTCGTGGCCTGCGGGCCCTTCTGTCCCTGGCCCACCTCGAACTCCCACGCTGATTCTCATCGAGCGACGTGAGACCGCTGCCCATGATTTCCGAGTAATGCACGAAGACGTCCGGAGTTCCGTCGTCGGGCGCGGTGAAACCGAAGCCCTTCTCGCCGTGGAACCACTTCGCAATGCCCTGCGCCATGCCGATACTCCCTGAATATCGATCCGGTACTCACATCTGATTCCCGATCTCGATACCAGTGATCCTGCCACCCAGACGACGGATCGGGGCGACCACACCTGATCTGAGGAAGCGGACATCTCGACACCTACTGCGACTGCCGACTTCGCCGTACGTCATCGATCAAGGAGAGCCGGTCCGTCGAGCGAGCGGCCGCCGACGTGGACAGAAAAGTCGGCTGCCGGGTGTGAAATCCCCGGTCAACCGCTCCAGGATTTCTGTAGTGGTGACTGTAGACATTGAGGGGTCGCTGTTGTAGAGTTCCTCTCGTCGCAAGGAAAGAGTTCACGAGGTGCGGGAGAGAATGAACTGCCCGCAGAGAAGTACCGCAAGACCAGGATGTGCCGGGTAAGGGTTGATGTGAGTGTGTAAGGCCCCGGGCACGTCCGGCGGCGGCCGGGCAGCACGAAGGCCCGACAGCCGGAAGAAGTGCAGTGAACAAGGAAGTGAAACCGCTCCGGCCCCCGGTGCCTCATGGCGCCGGGGGCCCTGTCCGTTGAAAGGTGTCACCCCCATTCAGAAAGATTCGCCCGGCCGTGACCCGGCCGGGAAGTTCGACGACGAGGACTACCCGGCCTACAGCATGGGTCACGCCGCCGAGATCCTCGGCGTGACACAGGCATTCCTGCGCAGCCTCGACGCCGCGAAGCTGCTCACCCCCGGGCGCTCGGAGGGCGGTCACCGCCGCTACTCCCGATACCAGCTCCGTCTCGCCGCCCGAGCCCGCGAACTGATCGACCAGGGCACCGCACTCGATTCCGCGTGCCGCATCATCATCCTGGAAGACCAACTCGCCGAGGCTCGACGCATCAACGCTGAACTCCAGCACACTCGCCGCCCCAAGTCCGATCAGCCCGGCCCCGCATCCGGCTGAAACACCGCAGCCCCTTCGGAACACCAGTCGGAAGCCGCCTATCCGCTCGGCGATCACCTCGGGCCGTTGCGACGTCACCCCGGGGCGGTATCCATCATCTATGTGTACGAGCCGGATCAGGACGTCACCGGCGTGCCGTAACCGGAAGTAGGCGGTCATCGCGTGATTTGTGAGTGTGTGTCGTAGCGGTTTCGCAAGGGGAATCACTGTCGGGATCGGTGCCGATGCCTGGAACTGACTCACGCGTGACTTGGCCACCCCGGGTGTGCCGTGCGAAGGACCCGTCGTTCCGGGCGTCGGCACCGGTCCGCCTGCTGCCCTGATCAGAAGCCTGTCCGTGCCGAAGGGCACGCTGCGCGCCGGATCCGGGGACTGTGGCCGATCATCGAGTCCACCCCGTCACCACCAGTTGCTGACCTATGAGATCATCGCCCACGCGCTTCAACGGGATCTGTCCGCTGTGCCGGGTGCGCGCCTTCGGGTCGGTGTTGTCGGCGTCGCCGGCGGTAGCCATGATCCGGGTGCCATCGGGATGGTAACGACGACAGTTCGTTCGAGTGTGCGGACGCCGTTGATCTCGTACCAGGTGTCCAGCGAATCGAGCACCGTGCCGTCCGGGCGGGTGCCACGTCGATCCAGCGCTCCTGCCACGCACGGCAGGATGGAGCGGTCCCAGGCCCGGACATCGACGGTCAAGGTTCAGACGTGCCCGTCTCGGACCAGCGAGCCGCGGGCGTTGGTCGACCCGCTGAACAGGTCCGCGTCCCCCTCCTGCGGGAAGTTGGAGGGGTCGTACTCGGCGATCGGCTCGAACTGAAGGGACTGGCTTGGACTGGCGAAAGCCAACTCCGTCGAGTTCGGTAGCGCGTCGACAGCGGCCTGCGTCATCGCCGCCGCCTTCGCCATCGAGAACCACGGATACTTCGGATTGTCGTACTCGCCCGACCCGACGGTGGCGAAGTTGACGCGTTCTGGGTCCGAGGGCGGCTCGACCACATTGCACCCCGGAATCTGAGCCGGGTACGGCGCGGGCTCGAAAACGTAGGGACTGCCCCCACCCTGGTCGACACACGGGGTGTGCAGTTTCAGGCCGCGTGTGCGGTCTGATGGAGCGTCTCATATTCGACGGGTGTCAGTCGACCGAGACCGCGTTGCCGGCGCCGCCGGTGGTAGGTCGTCTCGATCCACCCGACGATCGCCAACCGTAGTTCCTCACGGCTGCTCCAGCGGCGACGGTCGAGGACATTGCGTTGCAGCAACGCGAAGAACGATTCCATCGCCGCATTGTCACCACATGCCCCCACCTTCCCCATGGAAGCTTGTAAACCATTGCAGGACAACAATTCTACGAACAATCCGGAACGAAATTGGCTGCCGCGATCGGAATGTACGACGGTGCCGTCCGGGTTGCGGAGCGCGATAGCATTTCGCAGCGCCGAACACGCCAGGTCCGCGGTCATCCGGTCCGCGATCGAATAGCCGACGATCCGGGTGGAGAAGCAGTCCTTGATCGCGCAGAGGTAGAGCTTGCCCTCATCGGTCCAGTGCTCGGTGATGTCGGTCAGCCACAGCCGGTCGGGCTGCTGGGCGCTGAACTGCCGCCTGACGAGGTCGTCATGGACCGGTGGCCCGGATCGGCGATGAAGTCCTCGCTTCTTCGCGAACACCGAGAAGATTCGCTGCAGCGAACACAGTCGGTGGACGCGGTTCTCGCCGGCGACGATGCCGTGGGTGGGTAGTTCGTCGGCGATGAACCGGTATCCGAATTCCGGATCTGCGGCGTGGATATCAAGTGCGGCGTTGATCAGATGGGCATCGTCCCAGTCCCGTCGGGACACGGGATCGGTGTTCCACTTGTAGAACGCTTGCCGGGAGAATCCCAGCACCCGGCAGGTCACCGCGACGGCGATACCGTCGGCGGCAAGGTCGCGGACCAGCGGGAACATCATTTTGGGTTGACATCCCTCGATAGGTAGGCCACCGCCCGACGCATCACCTCCGCCTCCTGTTCGAGCAGCCGGATACGTTTGCGGGCCTCGCGGAGCTCGTCGGATTCGTCCCGTGCGAGGCCGGGTCGGGTGCCGTCCTCGATGTCGGCCTTGCGCAGCCAGTTCTTCAGACAGGTCTCGGAGATCCCGAAATCCTTCGCGATCTGCTCCAGCGGGGCTTCGCGTTTGCGGGCCACGGCGACGACGTCGCGGCGGAACTCCTCCGGGTACGGCTTCGGCATGTCGATCATCCTTCCACCGTGAGGGCGAATCCCTCACAGGTCAGGTGTCAACCAGAGCCGGGGCAGTCCCGTAGGAGTACTCGCGGTCGGTGGTGGGCTCACCGGTCCCAGGGTCGTTCAGCAGGCCGGCCACCACGGTTCCGGCGGCGATGGTCGAGAGGATGACGACCACGTCGAACCATGTGCTGTCGCGCCATCTCCGGGCACCGTCCTCGACCATGATCGCTCCCTCGGCAAGTCGATGCTCACGGTAACCCAGATCGACCTGTCCCGTATCGAAGTGCGGGAGCTCGGCCCTTCGGTTGCTCGAGTGGTCCGTGGTCTAGTGCATTGCAGGACAGAGAATTTCACGAGTCCGCACGGTCGCGCGAGCGTTCTGTTCTGGAGAACGCAGGTATCGGTACAAACTGTTGGACCGCTGTTCGGCCGGGTTCTAGCGTTGTCGCAAAGCCGTCCGGTGTGACGTGCAGCACGTGGGACACACTGCGACACGTCGGAAATTTGTGGAGGAGCCCAGCATGAGCCTGCAGAACCGTCTGACCGAGAAATTCGGAATCGAACACCCCATCGTCCTTGCACCGATGGATTACGTCTCCGATTGGAGATTGGCTTCTGCCGTGGCCGAGGCAGGTGGGCTGGGATTGATCGGCGGCGGATACGGCGACGAGTCCTGGTTGCACGATCAGTTCGACCGTGCGACGACCGAGGCGGTCGGCTGTGGCTTCATCACTTGGTCCATGGCGCAGCAGCCGCAGCTCCTCGAGAAGGCGATCGGCTACCGGCCGGCGGCCATCTTCCTCTCTTTCAGCGACCCGGCACCGCATGCGCCTGCGATTCGTGCCGCGGGAATCCCGCTGATCTGCCAGGTGCACAATCTCGAACAAGCGCGCCGCGCGGTGGCGGTAGGTGCGAACGTCATCGCTGCCCAAGGGGGAGAGGCGGGCGGTCATGGAACAGGAACCCGATCGACGTTCACCCTGGTGCCGGAGATCGCCGACTTTCTCGCGCGGGAGGCCCCGGAGGTAATGCTGCTGGCAGCCGGTGGAATCGGCGACGGCCGAGGCCTGGCAGCCGCGCTCGCCCTCGGAGCGGACGGTGCCCTCGTCGGGACCAGGTTCTGGGCGGCCGAGGAGGCGGCAATTCCCCGCGCGGCCCAGCACCGTGCCTTACGGGCGAGTGGGGACGACACGATCAGACAGAGCGCCTTCGACATCGTGCGTGAGAAGCCCTGGCCGACTCGATACACGGGCCGAGTCCTGCACAACGACTTCATCCGCCGATGGCACGGCGACGAGTCCGGCCTCCGGGGCGTGCTTCAGGAGAAGCAGGAGCAATTCCGGGCAGCAGTGAAGGCCGAGGACTACGACGTCGCGAATCTGATCGTCGGTGAGGTCGTCGGACAGATCGATCGTGTCGACACCGTCGCGTCGATCATCGATGACATGGTCGACACCGCCGCCGCCATCCTGGGCCGCACGTCCCACGACTTGGCGGCGATCGGCTCCTAACGCCCATCGGTGCGACCTCGCCAACCCTCACCCCGCGCGTCCCGGAGAAGGATTCCCCATGACCACCAGCCAGTCCGTTTCACCACCCGCTCTCGCGAGCGGTGTCGCGAAGAGCAGCCTTCGCAAGATCATCACCGCGTCGAGTGTCGGAACGTTGATCGAATGGTACGACTTCTACATCTACGGCAGTCTCGCAGTCGTATTCTCCGGGATGTTCTTTCCCGAAGGAAACGGAACCGCAGCACTTCTCGTCACGATTGCCGCCTTCGGCACGGGTTTCGTCGTACGCCCCATCGGCGCCATGGTGTTCGGCAGAATGGGGGACCGCGTCGGACGTAAGAAGACGTTCATGACGACGTTGCTCATCATGGGCGGCGCCACCACGATGCTCGGACTGATGCCCACCTATGACCACATCGGGATTCTGGCGCCGATAATGCTGGTGACGTTGCGGCTGCTGCAGGGTCTCGCGATCGGCGGAGAGTACGGGGGCGCAGTCGTCTACATCGCGGAGAATTCGCCGGCGAGGAAACGTGGAGCCCTCACCAGTGTTCTCCAGACGACCGCGACCGGTGGCCTCCTCCTGTCGATCGGCGTCATCGTGCTCTGCCGGGTCGGCCTGGGCGAGCAGGCATTCAGTGTGTGGGGCTGGCGGATTCCGTTCCTCCTGTCCGCGGTCCTGGTGTTGTTCTCGCTGAAGATCCGCATGAAGATGCACGAATCGCCGGTGTTCGAGGAGATGCGACGGAGCGGAAACCTTTCGCGTTCACCGATCAAGGATGCGGTTGCGCACAAGCCGGCCTTCGCGTTGCTGCTCGTCGTGCTCTTCGGAGTCACGGCCGGGCTGGGAGTTGCCTGGTACACCAGCCAGTTCTACACGCTGTACTTCCTGCAGACGATCTTGAAGATCGACTTCCTCACCGCGAATGTCTCGGTCGGAATCGCCCTGGTCATCGCGACACCGTTCTTCGTCGTCTTCGGCAAGATGTCCGACAGGTATGGACGGACTCGGATCATCCTGTGCGGCTTGGTACTTTCGGCAGTCGGCTACCTCCCGCTGTTCCAGTGGGTCCGGGACGCCGCGGTCGAGGGCCACCACATCCAAATGATCGTGCCGCTGACGATTCAGGTCATCTTCGTCACCATGGTCTACGGGCCCACCGCGGCATTCCTGTCCGAATTGTTCCCACCACAGATCCGCTACACCGGACTGTCGCTGGCGTACCACATCGGGACCGGCGTGTTCGGTGGCTTCACCCCTCTGGTGGCGCTCTCGCTCAACTCCGCGACCGGGAACGTGCTCGCCGGGCTGGTCTACCCCATCGCGGTAACCACGGTCACCGCAGTGGTGTTCGTGCTGACGTTGCGGCGCGGCGTGGACAGCCCGATAGTCCAGAGGGCGTGGAAGCAGATCGATTCCGAGTACTCGTCATGAGACACCCGACCCGGTACGGCGCGATCGCGTTCACTGCTCCGGTGGCCGAGCGGCAGAACGCGACGGGGAGCATCAACTGGTACGGGCGCATGCGGGCGCAGGAGGACGACCCAGGCCTGCCCGACGAACTGGACACCCGCGTCACTGCCCTGATCCGAGCCACCGATTCGTTCTTCATCGCGACTGTGACACCCTCGGGGTGGCCCTATATCCAACACCGAGGCGGCCCGCCCGGATTCGTGCACGTGCCGGACCCGACGACGATTGCGCTGGCGGACTACTCGGGAAATCAGCAGTTCGTCACGGTCGGCAATCTCGACGAGAACGACCGAGTGGCTCTCTTCTTCATCGACTACCCCACCCGTACCAGAGTCAAAGTCTACGGTCGAGCCGAGGTCGTCGAGCGTGCCGACGATCCGGATCTCATCGCCCGGCTCCTCACCACACCCGGCGGGTCAGGTAAGGCCGGATGCGATCGCGCGTTCGTCATCCACGTCGAGGCCCTCGACCGGAACTGCACGAAGAACATCCCGCCGAAGTACGGCGAGGCGCGGATGCGGGAGTCGCTCACGTTGGCCCGCAAGGGTCTACAGGAAGAAATCGAACGACTGCGATCCCGCAATGCAGAACTGGAGCGGGAAGTCGCGCGGCTTCGCCGGCACACCGACGACGGTCAGTCGCGTTGACCGACCGTGGCACTGCCGGGTGGTGGAGAGTGCCGGATCGCGGCGTCCCGCAGTACTCGCAGCAGCGGCGTCGCGCGGTTGCGGCGGTACACGAACCTCACGACCGCGGGCGGCGCACCGACCAGCGGGATGAACTGGACGTTCCGATGGGTTACCCGCCTGCGGGCCACTTCGGGAACCGTGCCGACACCCCGATCGGCGGCGATCAACTCGAGCCAGTCGTCGAAGTTCGAACACGTCACCACCGGGCCGTCGTGGTTCGGCCACAGATCTTCGGATGTGGTGCCGCTGACGGTATTGATGACCAGGGGAAGCGTTCCGAACTCGGCCCAGTCGATCGATTCTCGGGTCGCGAGAGGCGACGCAGTCGAAACCGCCGCAATCCGCTGCTCCTCGAACAGTGGATGTTGTACGAACTCGTCGCCGGGAACATCCCGGCGGACGATGGCGGCGTCCACGGTGGCGTTGTTCAGTGCGGCGATGGGGTCGTCGTAGCGTCGCGGAACGACGGTGGCGCGGGAATTCTTCTCGACGTCGTCGATCACCTGCTGCGCCCACGGATCGGGCAGGAGCCAACTGAAGCCGAGGACGAGGGATCGGTTGGTGTACAGCGCAACCGCGGAATCGAGATCGCCGAGGATGACGCGCACCTTCTCGACGAACCCGGCACCGTCCTCGGTGAGGGCAAGTGCCCGCGAGGTCCGGTCGAACAATCGCACGCCGAGTGAGGTCTCGAGCTGCTGCACCGTTCGGGTGAGCGCCGGCTGGGTGATGTGGAGAGCGTTCGCCGCGGCGGTGAACGAGCCTGCCTCGGCGATCGCAACGGCCGCCCGCAGATGCCGCAGTTCGATGGACATAACTCCCAAGCATAGATCCGGCCGAAGAGGCATTTCCGCTCCGCACTGCGGCGGTGCAGTATCAGGAGCGGAAAGGGTGAAGCGGACGTGAACCCGGTCCGCCACGCACACATCGACCGAAAGGATCCTGGTGTTCGATCTCGAGGACGGCCTCCGAATTCCCATCATCGGGGCGCCCATGGCAGGAGGACCGAGCACCCCCGAGCTCGTTGCCGCGGTCTCGTCCGCCGGTGGCCTCGGTTTCCTCGCGGCCGGGTACAAGACCGTCGACGCGGTTCGGCGTGAGGTCGACGCGGTCCGCGCGCTGACGAGCGCACCGTTCGGACTCAATATTTTCGTCCCGGGCCGCCCCTTGGCCGACCGTGCAGCGGTGGAGGCCTACCGAGCGCGACTGCAGCCACTCGCCGAACACTGGCAGGTGTCGCTGCCGGAGGTCGTCGACTTCGACGACGACGCATTCGGCGCCAAGGTCGACCTCGCGGTCGAGCTTGCCGTTCCCGTGGTGTCGTTCACCTTCGGTCTTCCACCGCGGGACGTCGTCGATCGGTTACACGACGCCGGCAGCGCCGTGGTGGCCACGGTGTCCGATGTCGACGAGGCGTGCTCGGCCGCAGGGGTGGGCGTCGACGCGGTCGGTCTACAAGGAGTCGACGCGGGCGGGCACCGAGCGACGCTCGACCCCGACGCCGAGCCGGACCCACGTTCGACGAGGGAGTTGGTCGAGGCGGCCCACTCGGCAATCGACCTTCCCATCATCGCGGCGGGTGGGATCGCGACCGCAGCAGACGTCGCGGCGGCACTCGCGGCCGGCGCCACCGCCGTCCAGATCGGTACCGCTCTCCTCGACGCCGACGAGGCAGGGACCAAACCCGCGCACCGGGCCGCGTTGCACGACGCCCGCTTCACCGACACCGTCGTCACCCGCGCGTTCTCCGGTCGACCCGCGCGTGGCCTGGTCAACGACTTCATCACCGACTTCGATGCTCACGCGGTGGCGGCATATCCACAGGTACACCTGCTGACCAGTGGGCTGCGGGCCGCAGCAGGCGCCGCCGGCGACCCGCACGGCCTCGCCCTCTGGGCCGGCACCGGCTATCGCAGTGCTCGTTCGGCCCCCGCAGGGGAGATCGTTCGGAACCTGTGGAGTGAAACGCGGTAATTCTCATGGACATCGGCGATCTGAACTTCTTCCTGGCCGTGGCCCGCGCCGGCGGAATCTCCCGGGCATCGAAGGAACTACTGACGGTTCAGTCGAACATCAGCTCACGGATCCGCGCGCTCGAAGACGAACTCGGTGTGGAACTGTTCCGCCGCCATGCCCGTGGGGTGACCCTGACGAACTCCGGCGAACGTCTGCTGCCCTATGCCGAACAGATCACTCAGCTCGTGCGGGAAGTGACGCAGGTCGTCAGCGACGATCACGAGCCGGGTGGACGACTGGCGATCGGCTCCATGGAGACCACCGCCGGGTTGCGGCTCCCCGGGGTGCTGGCCGCCTTCAGCGACGAGTGCCCCCGAGTCGACTTCACCCTGGCGACCGACACCACCGACGCGCTGACCACCCAGGTGATCGAGCATCGACTCGACGGCGCGTTCGTCTGCGGCCCGGTACGGCATCCGGACCTGGTAGCCGAGCAGGTCTTCATCGAGCAACTCGTGCTGGTGAGCGGTGTTCGCGTGGCCGATCTGGACTCCGTAATGACCGATTGCCGGCGGCACAAGGTTCTCGTCCTCCGGGCCGGCTGCGCCTACCGGGCCCGCCTGGAACGGCTCTTCGAGCAGCACGGAGTGCCGAGCCCGGACGTCCTCGAGTTCGGAACTCTCGAGGGCATCCTCGGGTGTGCGGCCGCGGGGATGGGCGTGACCCTGCTGCCGCTGGGCGTGGTGACCACTTCGCCGTTGGCGGCGGCGTTGAAGGTGCATCACCTCGCGCCGGCCGACTCGCGCGCGGACACCCTGTTCATCCGCCGTAACGATTCCACCATGACCCCTGCGATGTCGCGTTTCCTGTTCCACACCCACGAGTCCAGCCGCCCGGCTTCCCTGAAATCCGTGGCTCGCTAGCGGAACCTACGCGCCGACCGAATGTTGTTGAAAGAGAACGCATGAACGCAGTAGACAGCACCGACGAGCTGACCGCATTCCGCACGCCGACATCGCCGTGGATCACGGTCGGCCAGGTCGGGGCCGCATTGGCGGCGAGCATGGGCATCGGACGGTTCGTCTACACACCTGTTCTCCCTCTGATGGAGGCCCAGGCAGGATTGACACCGTCGGCGGGCGCCGCTCTGGCGACGGCAAACTATCTGGGATACCTCGTCGGCGCGCTGGCCGGAATCGTCCTACCCGGCTTGATGCGCTCGGCGGCAGCCATGCGTGTCTCGATGCTGATCCTGACCACCACGCTGGCGCTCATGCCGGTGACATCGAACGAAACCGCCTGGGCCGTACTGCGTTGTGTTGCGGGTGCCACCAGCGCGATGGTCTTCGTCATCGCGGTCAGTGCCATGCACTCCAACCTGAGTGGGCACGCGGCATACCTGTCGGGTTGGGCGTTCGGCGGAATCGGAGCAGGTATTGCCCTGTCCGGGCTCGTCGTCCTCATCTTGCGGTCGGTGAGCACGTGGAGCTCCGTGTGGTGGGCGGCGGCACTGCTGACCCTGATCTGCACCCTCGCGGCGTGGACTCTCACACCGGAACGAGCTCCGACGGCGCCGACGGCCGAGCGCAGAAGATCGCACAAGCAGGGGCACCGCCGGTTCGGTGCGCTCTTCGTCAGCTATTCCCTCGAGGGCGTCGGGTACATCATCGCCGGCACGTTTCTCGTGGCAGCGATCGACCACACCGCCGGCAGCTTCGCCGGCAGTGGCGCCTGGGTACTCGTCGGACTGGCGGCGCTACCGTCCGGTCCACTCTGGGTGTTGCTCGGCAGACGATGGTCTCGCCCGATCCTGCTGGTGATCGCACTCGTCATTCAGGCCGCCGGCATCGCGTTGCCCGCGGTGGCAGGCGGCTTCTGGCCCGCCCTGGTCTCCGCCTTCCTGTTCGGGGGAACATTCCTCGGCATCAGTCAGATGTCGCTGACGATCGGCGCTCACCTCCAGTTCCCACGCGCGGTCGCGATCCTGACGACCGGATACAGCCTCGGTCAGATCGCGGGCCCGCTCATCGTCACACCACTGCTTTCCGATGGCTATCACCTGGCATTGCTCGTCGCTTCGGGCATCGTTCTGGCGGCAGCACTCGCCGCGGCGGTACCGACCGCCCGGTTTCGTCAGCGAGCCACGGTCGAATGAGGAGGGGTAGTCGAAAAGCAGGTATGCGCACGCGTACGTCGGCCGATGTGGTCACGACGAGTCGCGGCCATGCTGGCTTCACGTCGCCGGCGCCGCGGCACGGTCGAGAGCACACGGAGATCGTCATGGTGAGTCAACACAGAGGTCGAAGATTTCAACCACTTCACGCAATTCGCGCGAGCGTAGGCGGCGCGGGCTGTCTCGCCAGCCTCGTCATCGGCGCCATGGCGCTGACAATTCTCGCGTTCCCGGCACCCGGCGTGCAGGCTGCAACGGTCACGTCCCAGAGCCGGTACACCGCGGGGGAGTGGACCCACCCCGCATGCGTCCACTCACATCGGGTCTGTCGAAACGAGTCGGAGCCACAGCCATAGGCGAGTGGTCGGATCGTCGAAAGCGATATGGAACTCCTCGGTGAGGCGGGTGATCCGCTACCAATGGTATTGCCGTGGACATGCATTCGGTCGGCCGCTGTGGGCACGTTCGCGTTCGAATCGAAGTACGCACGCAGAGTGATCAGAAAGTCGGTGTGGTGGGTGGCGTCGTACGCCGGATCGCATCGATGGCGTCGGACTTGTCGAGATGCTCGTCGGCTGTGTACTTGCCGATGTCGAGTAGGTTGAGCTCGGTCCAATAGTTTTCGAACACAGCCGCTGCCGGGAGCTGGGGAGTCGGATTGTCTCGCGTGACCGACTGTTGACGCATCAGGTACTGCAATGTGCGGCCTCGGTCCGGGATCGAGGTAGCTCCCTGATCTGCTCGGCGATGCCGCCCACCGCGGCGACATGGTCGAGCGGATCGACAGACCGGGTGGACGGCTAGCGACCGTTCGCCGCGAGTGTGAGGTACCCGTCGATATGCTGCACGCATCCTTACTGCACACAGCGAAGAGACGGTGATCGAGTTGTCTGATGCGCAACGTGGCCAACCCGGACAAGCCGCACGCCGTGATGGACGGCCCGATCCTCGACGTCGGCGCGCAACCGTGGACGCGCACATCGTGTTGCCGACCATCGACGGGCAGTCGTTCGCGTCGTTGCGCCGCCGGGCCACGCCGAGGGCGGAGCGGTACGCGATCGGCAAACGCCTGCGCAAGCAGGTACCGCGGTCCGCGCTCGGTGAGTGGCGCGCACCGGACGATCGCCCCGATGTGGTGGATCAGATCGGTGTGTCGCACCAGGGTCGGGTGGAATCGCTCATACCGGTCAGGGTCGGGCGGATGGCGGCTTCGCCGTACGGTTTTCTGCGCGGCACCGCGATCGTGATGGCCCAGGACCTCGCCGGGATGCCGGTGACCGGAATCCAGCCGGTGATCTGCGGGGATGCGCATCTGGGCAACTTCGGATTCTACGCGTCGCCGGAGCGTGACCTGGTGCTGGATCTGAACGACTTCGACGAGGCGCATCCCGGCGGCTGGGAATGGGACCTGCGCCGCTTGACTGCGAGCATCTGGGTGGCGGGCCGGCAGAACTCGGCGACCGAGGGGCAGTGCGAGAGTGCGGTGCAGTCCTGCGTCGCCACCTATCGCGAGCATGTGCGCTGGCTCGCGGAACAACCATTGCTGGCGCGCTCGTTCGAGCGACTCGACCTCGACCGGCTGCAGACGACGGCGTCGGACGAGTCGCTGCGCCACGAGATCACCCGCGCCGCGGAGCGGGCTCGGCGCCGCGTCAGCGACCGGGCGCTGCCTCGATTCACCGAGCAGGACGAAACCGGCCGGCGCATCGTGGAGGAGCCGCCGCTGATCACCCGGGTGTCCGAGGCGGAGGCCGAGCAAATCGCCGCCGGGCTCGACGAATACCTCACCACGCTGCCCAGCCACTGGGCACGACTGCTCAGTGGCTACACCGTCGTCGACGTCGCGCACAAAGTGGTCGGCGTGGGCAGCGTCGGACTGCGTGCCTACGTCGTGCTGTGCGAAGGGAGCAGTGCCGACGACGTGGTGTTCCTGCAGCTCAAGCAGGCGCGTCGTTCCGTCGTGGCGCGCTTCGTACACGGCGAGTCCGCCTGGCACGACCACCAGGGCCGGCGCGTGGTCGAGTACCAGCAGGCCCTGCAGACCGTCAGCGATCCGTTGCTCGGCTGGACCACGGTGGAGGGCCGGCAGTACTACGTGCGGCAGTTCCGGAACATGAAGGGCGCGATCCCGATCGACCACCTCAGCGCGGCAGCGCTGACCGACTACGCCGGCATCTGCGGGCGCCTGCTCGCGAAGGGCCACGCGCGGACCAGTGGTGCGTCGATGATCGGCGGCTACGTCGGAAAGTCGGACACGCTCGACGTCGCACTGAGCCGGTTCGCGCACGCCTATGCGGATCAGACCGAACGCGACCACGCGACTTTGGTCGACGCGGTGAAGCGGGGGAAGTTGCCGTGTGAGCCGCTGACGTGAATCGGTGTGTAGTTGTCGTCCGGTTTCGCGGCGGCCGCACTGGTCGCCCGCCCGTCGCGGCAGTTTCGTGGCGGACGGGTCAGTCGTCCTACTTCGGCTCGAGCTTGGCGATGCAATGAGGTTATGCCGAGGGAATCGCCGAGTTTTTCCATCAGGCGGGTGGAGACGCGGAACAGGTGGCAGGTGGCCACGACCGAGGTCAGCGCCCTCTCGGCGCGTTTGCGGCGCTGCAGCAACCAGATGCTCCTATGTTCGTCAAGTGGCGTGCGCGGCCTCGAAATCTGCGCGGATGGCGTGGTAGATCTCGCGGACGACGAATCGTTTCAAGCAACGCATGATGTCGCTTTTGCTCAGCCCCTGGGCGGTTCGGCGTGCCACGTAGGCGCGGGTGGGTTGATGGCGGCGCATCCGTGTTACGACGACCATGTAGAGCGCGGTGTTGGCGGCGCGGTCTCCGCCGCGGTTGAGTCGGTGTCTGTCGGTCCGTCCGGAACTGGCCGGAATCGGTGCCGCGGCACACAGATGCGCGAACGCAGCCTCGCTGCGAAGCCGTTCGGGATTGTCTCCCGCGGTGACCAGCATCTGCCCGGCCACCTCGGCACCGACACCGAACACCGCCGCTGTTCGGGGTGCGACCGCGGTGGTCAGCGGGGCAAGGCGGCGGTCTGCTGCTTGGATCTCGTCCTGTAACGCGATGATCCGGCGAGCGATTGCGCGCAGTGCCGCTTTGGTGGCGGTTGTCGGATCGTCGATCCGGTCGTCGTCGATGCGGAACGCCGCACAGCGATCGACCAGTTGCTGTCCGCGTAGCTCTGTCAGTGCAGCACGCAGCCCCGCCGACGCGCTGACGATCACCCCGTAGCTGGCTGAATGCCGCAGTTCGCGCCTTGATCGCGCCTCTGCGCGCCACGCGCAGCGCACGGATAGCTTCGACCGGACCGGATCGGGTCTTCGGAATTCCGGCGGCCTCGCCGGACAGTGCGGCTCGGGCGGCGGCCAACGCATCGAGCGGGTCGGACTTGCCCTTGCGGCGACGCGCACGGCGATCGGGCCGATCTACCTCCACAATCTGCATGTTCGCCTCGGCCATCGCACGGGCCAGACCCGCGCCGTAGGACCCGGTTCCCTCGATGCCGACCTTGGCCACATCACCGAGCTGCCCGAACCATGAAATCAACTTGCGGTAGCCAGCCGGGGTCGCGGGAAACTCGCGGTCGCCCAACACCCTGCCGGTGCCATCGATTGCGGCCGCGTGGTGCGTCCGTCCGTAAGTGTCAACACCGCCGTAGACCTTTCGCATCTGTTTCGCCATCCTGAACGTGCCGTCCTTTCTCGCGTTGAACGTGGCGGCACGCACCGGCTGGACAGGCGGACAAGACAGTGATGGGGCCTTCGGCACAGGCTCCTATAAGGTCACGATGCCCCTCCGGTTGCGTGCAGACGCGAGTTGGTGGTCCTCGCCGACGGATCTGGTTGAAGACACAATGGTCAGTCAGGGAATGGGTCAGACGCGGACAACCAACTCGCACCCGTCATTCTCACTGTCCGGGAAGTACGAGCCGGTCCGCAGCTTGAGATGGCGACGTCGAGAGTGCCGGCGCGGGTGGGGGTACCGCCCTGCACGTATGAGCGCGTCGATGAATGTGGACAGCAGGCTCCGCAGCAGGTTTGGACTGGCGTCGGTGAGGCGGTCCGGCAGGAACTGGTGCGGTCGATGTCGTGGGCAGTGGTCATCTCGTGGTCCTCATCGAATGACTTTGGTCGGTCTCTCGAAGAGTCACGCGATGGCCGCCTTCTTGGGGCTACGACACGCCGGTCCGATGCGGATCCGGTCCGCACACCATCTTCATAGACGCAACCGATAGCGCTCCCTGTGAGGCCCGTCCATCTACGGCAAGTATGGAACCCACCACCCGAGACCCCCAAGGCATAAATGATCCCTTGGGGGCCGGAAGCCTGCGTCCTTCCTGGTGACGACACGGTACGTGTGTGGGCGCTACGGGCCTCGGCATGACGATAACCAGAGTGTTGTCGACGATCGTCAGGCAGTGGGCGTGGTGGGGAGCCAGTTGTAGTTCTGCTCGTTCCAGAATCCACACCGGTGGTCCGCTGCGTACTGCTCCGTGCTGACGGTGCGTGTGTTGGTGCCTGAATCCAGGACCATCATTTTGCCGTCACCGATCGCCGGCCACTCGGGCCGAGTGGGAGCAGTGGGACTGCCGTGCGCGGCGAATCCTGCCCAATAAGCCATCATCGTTTGCGACAGTTGCTGCTGTTCCGGAGTGAACTGCGTCGCCAATTCCCCGCCCCACAGGTACGGCAGCTGGGTGGAATGCGCTGCTCCTACGTTGAAATCGGGAAGTTTGGTCTCGCGTGTGGGCGCGTGCTCGTCGTCGAACCTGTAGAAGAAGACTCGTGGCTGCTGGACAGCAATGTCGTTCGCCAGCGTCAGGTATTGGCATCCTCCGAGCCCGTAGAACACACTGCTGTCATTCCATATCGTACTGAGTGCGTAGGCCGCACTGTACGGACTCGGAAACGACGAGTACGGATACTGGTCGGCGACAGCGTGTGCAAGTGGTCCGAATTCTTCCTGCAGTTCCTGCTTGTATCGGTCCTCAGTCATGTCTGCGAAAGGGATTGCCCAGCTGCGAGTTTCATCGCGTGTCTCCCCGATCATGATGGGGACATTGTTGAACGAACCAGACTTGATCGCCGCGTCCGGTGCAATCGGAAGTTCGGGGCCCCCGACGATGGGCAGAGGGCCGGTGAGGATTCCCCCGAAATTCGCGCTCGCTGCGAGAAGTTCTTCGCCTGATCGCGATCGTAGGCACCGGGCCATGTCGCCGGGTTCGGGGCAGCCTGTCGAACCCGCGAACGAGACGGCGTCGGCCTGCGCTTCTTCAGTTGAGTGGCTCGGGCATCCGCCGCTTTGGATGATCGCGCCCTGGAACAGGCCGGTCGCTGTCGGCGAAGCGAGTTGGGCGCACACCGAGTGTCCTCCGGCAGATTGACCCACAATAGTGACTTGGCCGGGGTCGCCGCCAAAGCCTGCGATGTTCTCTCGAACCCAGCGCAGGGCTGCTTGCTGATCCAGGAGTCCGAAGTTTCCTGCGGTGCCGTCGTCGGCCCCGGGTAGCTGGAGGAAGCCGAAGGCGCCGAGGCGGTAGTTGATGGTGACAACGACTGTGTTGAACTTTCCCGCGATTTGTGACCCATCTGACTGGCTTCCCGAACCAGTCATGAAGCCACCTCCGTGAATCCAGAACAGGACCGGGAGGGGCCCTCGGGTTCGCTCGGACGGTGTATAGACATTCAGATACAGACAATCTTCGCCATAAGACACCTCGTCGCTGCCACCGCTCACCGGTTGATAGCACCTCGGGCCGAATTCCGCTGCTGAACGGATGCCGTCCCACGTCGGCGTCGGTACGGGCGGCTCCCAGCGCAGGGTGCCGACGGGTGGGGCCGCATAAGGCACGCCGAGGAACTGATCCACCTGTCCAGTCGATACCCCCTCCACGTCACCAGTTTTCGTTGCGACGACCAACGAAGGACTGCCCGATTCTGCTTGTGAACGTGAAGCTGCATCTTCGGGTCCCGCATGTGTACCGCAACCTGTCAGGGCCGCCGTCAATGCCAGCGCGATAATTGTTTTCGCGAACAGTCGCGTTGTAACGCTCACCCAATCTCCTTGAATTGTCGGATGATTCCCGGTCGAACGAAATGGAGGCGTCGATGTGGCCACGGGCGAGTAGGGCGGGTTGCTCGGGACGGCCGGTACCGAGCAGTTTCACGGCGGCAGGGTCGACCCCGAGAGTTCTCGCAGGCGTACAGGAAGGCTTGGAGCCCCGCCAATGGCAGCGCCAAGTATCTGCAAGTGGGGCATCCGCCGCATCAAGGCCGTCCCGGTAGCCGGACCCGACGGGCTGACCTGCATGGATGTGGGAGATCGACGAAAGGCAGATAGGGCGTTGACTACCGCACGCCAGCGTTCTGGCGCACATCCCGTTTCTCAGCTGTCGAGAGCCGGAGGGTTCATGATATTCGGCGGAATGCTTCGCGTGCGCGGCCCGGTTTGCGTCGCGGGTTCGCCTACCGGACCGCTGGGGGTGTGCCGGGGCGCGAGCGCACTGATACTCGAATTCTCAGTTCCAGTCGACCCATGGAGTACAGATGACGCCTTCCTTCCCTCCGCTCGCCGCATCGGTGCATGCCGCTGTGGCCGACGCCGTGGCGGTCGTGCGCATCGAGCGACCGCCGGCCAACGCCTTCGATCCCGCTCTGATCGCGGAATTGCTCGACACCCTGAAGCCGCTGGCGGCGGACACCGACGTGCGGTGCATCGTGTTGCGCGGAACGGGACGCTTCTTCGTGGCTGGCGCCGACATCCGAGTGATGCGCGAACTGTCGGAGGAGACGCAGCACGCGATGCGGCCCTGGATCGAGGTGCAGCAGGTCCTCGAGACTGCTCCGAAACCCGTGCTGGCAGCCCTCAACGGGCATGCACTCGGCGGTGGAGCGGAGTTGTCACTGGCCTGTGACGTGCGGGTGATGGCGGCGTCGGCGTCGATCGGGTTCCCGGAGATCGGTCTCGGACTGTTTCCCGGGGCCGGCGGCAGTCAGCGCTTGCCCCGCTTGCTCGGTGCGCATCGAGCGAAGCTCCTCATGATGGAGGGTCGGCGCCTGTCCGCCGACGAGGCCCGCCGGATCGGCTTGGTGGACGAGGTGGTACCGGACGACGAATTCGACGCGCGGATAGACCGTCTCGCCGCCGAGTGGGCGGCGAGACCGACGGCCGCAATCGGCCTCCTCAAGCGGGTCGTCGAAGCAGGACGGACACTCCCACTCGATCAGGCACTGGACGCGGAGTTTGTCGGTGTCCTCGATCTCATTCGCACGGCCGACGCCGCCGAAGGGCTACAAGCCTTCCTCGACAAGCGTCGGCCGCATTTCACTGGCCGCTGACCCGGCTCGCCACCTCACCCGAAGGATTCTCATGACACACTCGATCGGACGGCGCGCGTTGCTCGCCGTCGCGGCACTGGCGGCTCTCACCGTCGCCTCGACGTCCTGTACCCGGCCCGCGACCGAAGCAGCGCAGGGGAGCGGGCTGATCCGCATCTCCGTGGGTGTCGACCCGTCGTATGCGCCGATCTTCCTCGCCGATGCCGAGGGCATGTTCGAGGACGCCGGACTGGACGTTCAGGTGATGCAGACAGAAGGGGGAGCAGCCGGCGCGCAGAACGTCGTGGCAGGGACTTCGGAATTGTCCGGGAACGCCGACTCCACGGCGCTCACCGTCATGGCCGCGAATCCGTCGCTGCGCGCGCTCGGTGTGTTCGAGGATTCCGACCGCTACTTCCAGGTGGTCCTGCGCGAGGGTGTGGAGCCCAAGGACATCGAGACGATGGGTGTGTTCCCCGGTATCGGGCTCTACTTCACCGACTTGTATCTGCGGAGCCTCGGTCGAGACCCGGCGTCGGTCAAGCTCGTGAACACCAGTCCGCCCGAACAACCGGCGCTGCTCGCCCGCGGTGACATCGACGGATTCCTGTCGTTCGATCCGTGGGTCGAGCAGGCCGCGGAGACAGGCGGTCGTGTCGTCGCGACGACCGGTGACTTCGGAGCCAGGTATTCACAATGGATCCTGGCGTCCGATTCCTGGTTGTCGGCGAACGAGGACGTCGCCGCCCGGGTGTTCGACGTGATCGCCGAGTCCGCTGCAATCACCGATGCCGACCCGGAGCGGGCCGCCAAGGCGATCTCCGACTCGATCCAGATGGATCCGGCCGAGGCCCGTCGGACAGTATCCCAGATCGATTTCGGGGTGCGCGACTTCACGGACGACGACGTGGCACGAGCGAATCAACTGGTCACCTTCTTCCGAGGCCAGGGCAAGATCACAGGAGAAGTCGATACCTCGAGCGTTCTGCTCCGTGGGTGGGTCACAGACCACCTGAACCAACCCCCGGCCTGACGCTCGGCGACGACGCGTCCGTCCGGTTCGGTCAGCAGAACAGATCGATTCACTGGTACGGGAATGCGACGTAGGTTCGGTTCCAGTGAACGGGCGGACGCCCGCTGGGAACTATGAAACGGAGTCCTTCTGGTGGAAAGCGCAATTCGCGTGGTGGAGTTGTCCAGCCCGCTGAGCCGATTCGCCGGCCGCATCCTGGTCGGACTGGGATACGAGGTTGTCCTGGTCGAACCGCCGGAGGGTGATCCGACCCGACGGGAACTGGACGGCCACGCATTCACGCACTGGCACGCCGGAAAGAAATCCGTCGCGATCGACGTCGAGACAGCCGTGGGCCGTGCGGAACTGGCGCGCCTGGTGGCCGGGGCGGACGTATATCTCGATGGCAGCGCCGTCGGCGACGAGCCGATCGAGCCGGCGCCGGGACCGGTCGTTCACGTACGAGTCACACCCTTCGGCGTCGACGGTCCGCGCCGCCAGTGGTGCGCCACCGACCTGACGCTCGCGGCCCTCGGTGGAATGCTCGCCCAGGTTGGTGAAGCCGACGGGCCCCCGCTGGCACTACCTCAGGGGCAAGCCGAACAGCTGGCAGGGGTGAACGCCGCGGTCGCGGTGTTGCTCGGCCTCCAGGCGCGGCGTCGGGGCCCGGTCCCCCTGATCGACGTCTCCGCACAGGAATGCGTGGCGGCAGGCCTCGAGGCCGGCGCCCTGGCCTATCTCCACGAGGATCGCGTCCCGGACCGACCCGGCCGGGTGCACCCGTTGGTACCGCACGGCCTGTTCCGGGCCGCTGACGGTTATGTCGGCGGCGGGCTCGGCGGAAGTCCCCGGATGTGGGACGCGCTGGTCTCCTGGCTGGTCGAAGAGGGTGCCCAGGAGGATCTGGACGACCCGAGATGGGCTGACCCCGTCGAGCGGAAAGAGCAGCAGGACCACATCTTCGCCGTGCTGCAGCGTTTCCTCGACAAATGGCCGAAGGAGGACTTCGCGCGGGCAGCGCAGCAACGCAAGCTGCCGTGGTCGGCCGTCGTCCGACCCGACGAACTGTTGTCGAACCCCCAACTCCATGACCGCGACTTCTTCGTCGACGTCGACGAGCCCGGGACCACCGTACGAGATCTGGGCTTCTCCTTCCCCTTCCCGGAAGGAGGGAGGACCCGGGCCCTGCCGGTTCCGTCGATCGGTGCGCACCAGATTCTCCTCGACGAGCCGAAACCCGAAGTCCTCGAGCCGACCGTGACCGCATCCGGGCCAGACCTGCTGCCCCTGTCGGGCGTCCGGGTCCTGGACCTCACCTGGGTCCTCGCCGGTCCCTACTGCACTCAGATCTTGGCGGACCACGGCGCCGACGTCATCAAGGTCGAGTCGTCGGGCCGACCCGACCCCACACGGTTCGCGCCGTTCATGCACCTGTCCCGCGGACCACACGACGACCCGAACACCAGCGGATACTTCAACGACGTCAACAGGAACAAGCGCAGCATCACTGTGGACACTCGTTCCGAGGCAGGACTGACCGTGCTCGCCGACCTCGTGGCGCAGTCCGACGTGGTGGTCGAGAACTTCAGTTCCTCGGTGATGGAGAAGATGGGCTTCGGGTACGAACGGCTTCGCTCCTTACGCCCGGACATCGTGTACGTCTCCATGTCGGGGACCGGTCACACCGGACCGCGACGCGACTGGGTCACCTATGCGGACATCGTCTCCGCCGCTACCGGACTGACCGCTCTCACCGGGTGGAGCGCCGATGACGTCGTCGGAGCGATTTACGGTCATGGTGACATCGTCGCAGGATTGCACGGCGCCGCAGCGGTTCTCGCCGCCCTCGAGCACAGAGACCGCACCGGCCGCGGTCAGCACATCGATCTCTCCCAGCTGGAGGCGATGGCGTCACACATGGGCACCAGTGTCGTGCAGGCGACGGGCGCCGGACAGCTTCCTGTTCCGCTCGGCAATGCTCATCCCGACATGTCACCGCACGGCGTCTTCCGCTGCCTCGGACCCGACCGCTGGTGCGCGGTCACCGTTCGTGACAACGCGGACTGGACCAGATTGTGCGCGGTGATCGGCTGCCCTCAATGGGCGACGGACGAGCGTTTCCGCACGCCCGAGGCGCGACGGGCGCACGAGTCCGACATCGCGGCGGCGATCACGGCATGGACGTCGCCGCGGCCCGCCGATCTCGTCACCGAGCAACTCCAGCAGGCGGGCGTCCCCGCCGGGACCGTGCAGAACGGGCGGGACCTCGTCGAAGCCGATCCGCATCTGCGTGCCCGCGCCTACTACGTGCCCGCCGTCCATCCCCGTGCGGGAGCGTTTCTCCACCAGGGCGCCCCGATCCGAATCGGGAAAGCCGTCACGATCCGGCAACCGGCGCCGGTACTGGGCGCAGACACCGATGCCGTACTCCGCGAGGTCACCGGCTACTCCGCAGAGACCATTGAGCGGCTGCGAGCCGACTCGGCCCTCACCTGAGCCGGTCACTTCGATCAGACCTTTCCACCCGACAGCACTCCCGAAGGACAGAACATGCGCGCAGCCCGCTTTCACACATTCGGACACGACCCGATCATCGACGACGTCGAGGTGCCGACCCGGAAACCCGGACAGACCCTCGTCCGGATCGACGCGGCGGCGCTGGGGCACCTCGACCTCACCGTCGGCAGCGGGAACTTCGACATCAAGCCGGCCCTGCCCCACGTCGGAGGCACCGACGGGGCCGGCACCGTGATCGAATCGGACATCTTCGACGCCGGTACCCGGGTGCTGGTCCGGGGCGGCGGAGTCGGCCTCTTCAAGCCCGGATGCTGGGCCGAGTACCTCGTGGCCGCCGACAAGGTTTTCACTCCGTTCGACTCCGCCCTCGAACCGGCCATTGCAGCCACGTTCTTTCTCCCGAGCACAACCGGTTTCGTCGCGGTCCACGACATCGCCCGCGTCACCGCGGGTGAGCGGGTCCTCGTATCCGGAGCAGCCGGCGCGGTCGGGTCCATGGCTGCGCAGTTCGCGCTCCTCGCGGGCGCCGACGTGATCGGTGTGGTGCCGCGAGCCGACCAGGTCCCGCTCGTGCCCAATGGTGTCCGACCGGTCGTCGGCCGTGGGCGTGAACTGGCCGACACCCTGGGACCCGATCCGGTGGCGGATGTGCTCGTCGATACCCTCGGCGGCGACTCGCTGCCGTACCTGCTCGAGCGCGTCGTACCGGGCGGGCGGGCCGCGCTGATCGGCTACACGCTGGGGACCGAACTCACGATCGATTTGCCGAACTGGCTGCTCAAAGATGTACAGTTGCTGCCGGTCAACATGATTCGCAAGAGTGCGCGACAGGCAGAACTAGCACCCGACCTCATTCGGCGCCTCGTCGACGGCGAGATCGGCATGGCGGTTCAGGAGTTTCCGCTCGACGACATCGCGTTTGCTCTGCAGATGATGCGTGAAGGGAAGGTCGCCGGCCGCGCGGTCGTCGTACCGTGACCGTCCGCCATCGCTCGTTCGCCGAAGGAAGGTGACACCCGTGACGCCCGAATCCGATTCTCTGCCACTGCCGGCCGCGATGACGATTCCGGCACTCCTCGTCCAGCGTGCCACCGAGCGGGGCGATCATCCCGCCGTCCGGGCCGGGGACGTGGAGGTGTCCTATCGCGAACTCACCCAGCGAGCCGCAACGACGGCCGAGGCGCTGTCCCGACATGGGATCGGCCGGGGTGACGCGGTGGCCGCGATGTGCGCCAACCGCATCGAATTGATCGACCTGCTGCTCGGCTGCAGTTGGCTCGGAGCGGTCACGGTGCCGTTGAACACAGCACTGCGTGGCGACGCCCTCGACAGCGTGCTCGAGCAGTCCGGGGCGGGCCACCTGCTGATCGAGCCCACCTTTCTGCCCCGGCTCCGGCAGACACGATTCACCGGTGAATCCTGGATACTCGGCACTTCGTCCGTTCCCGGGCCGGACGACAGCCGAACTCCCGGACGAGCGGCCGACCCCGCGGTAACCGCGCTCGACACGGCGGCGATATTGTTCACGTCCGGGACTACGGGACACCCGAAAGGGGTCCGCTGCCCGCATGCTCAATCACTGTGGTGGGGGGCAGGAGTGGGAGCCTCCCTGGGCTTGGGACCCGACGACGTTCTGTACAACGGCCTTCCTCTGTTCCACACGAATGCGCTCAACACACTGTTCCAGGCGCTGGTTGCGGGAGGAACATTCGTGCTCGGCGAACATTTCTCGGTGCGGCGATACTGGGCGCAGGTGGCCGACAGCGACGCCACCGTGATCTACCTGCTCGGTGCGATGGTCGCGATGCTCACCGGCCGGGAACCCGGCACGGACGACAAGAAGCACCGCGCCACCCGCGCCCTGGCGCCGGCGACTCCGGCCCGCCTGTGGACTCCCTTTCGTGAGCGTTTCGGCGTCGAACTCGTCGACGGCTACGGCACCACCGAGACGAACCTCGTCCTCGGAACTGTGCCCGGCGATCGCCGACCCGGCTGTCTCGGAACGGTGCGCGACGGCTACGACGCGAAGGTCGTCGACGCCGCCGGCGCCACCGTCGCGGACGGCGTTCCCGGCGAACTCGTCGTCCGCACAGACCTTCCCGGAGGATTTGCCACGGGATACCTGTCCGAGCCTCCCCGCGTAGCGGACGACTGGATCTACACCGGTGACCGGGTAGTCCGGGAACCCGACGGTTGGTATCGATTCGTCGATCGCGTCCGCGACGTCATCCGACGGCGCGGCGAGAACATCTCCTCGGCCGAGGTCGAGGAGGCCTTGGCCCGGCATCCGGCGGTCGCGCAGGTCGCGGTCTTCCCGGTGCCGTCGGAACTCGCCGAGGACGAAGTGATGGCTGCCGTGGTCCTCCGGGAAGGAATGCAGGCGAGCCCCGAGGACCTACGGCACCATGCGGCACCACAACTGGCGTACTACGCTCTGCCGCGGTTCATCGATTTCGTCAGTGAACTGCCGTTGACCGAGACCGGCAAGGTCCGCAAGGAGGTACTCCGTTCGCGTGGGGTCGGCCGCGGCACCTGGGATGCCGACGCCGTCCCGTCTCGGTGACCCGGCAGCCGCCTCGAACCACCGGTTACCGGCCGCACCCGTTGAACGAGCACATCGCGGGTGTGCACGCCCCGGCGCCGGCGAAGTCGGTCGCCGAGTATGCGCAGCGCATCGCGTGAAGTGCTCGGGAGATCCCGATGCCCGCGGTTCGTAGGGCGCCGGCAACCCGGCTGACGTTGAGCCGCGCCGTCGGACCTGTTACCGACAGGGCTCCGGCGAGGGTGCGGGGTCCGCTGAACACCGGCACCGCAACACTCATGTAGCCGATGCGGGTCTCTTCGACTTCGACTGCGAGTTGCTCGTTGCGCATGCGGTCGAGTTGCTGGCGCAGGACGGCGACCGACATCGTGGTGCGGGCGGTGAGGGCGGTGAATCCTTGCTCGATCACCTCGTCGAACACCGCCTGTGGCGAGAACGCCAGGATCATCTTCCCGGTCGCGGTGCAGTACAGCGGCAACCGGCCCGCCACCCGCGACTGCTGTTGCAATCCGCGGTGACCGACGATCTTCTCGATGTAGAGCACGTCGATGCCGTCCCGAACCGCGAAGTGCACCGTCTCCTGCGTTGCAAGGAGCAGGTCTTCCATGAAGGGCAGGGCGGCGTCACGCAGGATGCGCTGCCGGGGGACGAGCTGTCCGAGTTCGAACAACCGCAGGCCCAAACGGTACTTCGTGCCCGCCCGCTCGAGGAGTCCCCATTCAACGAGTTCGCCGGCCAGCCGGTGCACGGACGCCTTCGCGACACCACTTCGACGTGCGAGTTCGGTGAGCGAGAGGTCGCTGTGCTCGCTCCCGAACGCGTCGAGAATGAGCCGGGCCTTGCCGAGAACGGACGACATGTCCTGTCCCGCAACGCGGTGTGCCGGGGGGATCGGTACGACCGGGCCGAGGCCGGCCGAATGCTGCGCCTCTGTAGTCACTGCTGCCTCCTGGCGGTTGGCGGGGCATTCGTCCCGATCACAGCCACGCTAGGGCTGGACGATGGCGAGACGCACGCCACAGGGTCCGGTCACCGGACCCGTCCCAAATTTTCGGGCACGGCCCGCACGTTCGGTGAGTTCAGAAAGGACCGGACCGCAGTAGCCACCCGCGGTGCCTCGCGCTCGATCAACGCAACGGTCCCGTCCTCGATCACCTCCTCGAGCACGACCCGCGCCCCGGTGAACTGTTTCCTCAACGTCGGTAGGTGGGGCATCGAGAACGGGTCTGCACCGGCAGCGAGCAGCAGCACCGGCGCCGTGACCGCTCCGATGCGGTCCGCCATGTCGTAACGAGCGCAGGCACGGTGTCCCTCGGCGGGATCGACACCGTGCGCGAGGGCGTCGCGCAGGAAGCGGTCGAGCAAATCCGTTGCCGGGGCTGGGTAATACGGTCGTCTCAGGTTCCACAGGGTCTGCAGGTGGCTGCCGTCAGGCTTGCGGACGGCGCGGTCCACGCTTCCCGAACCCGATTCGTTGTTGCCCTCCGTCCATGGGCAGGAGGACAGCACCACGGCTTCGACTCGCCCGGGGCGGCCGGCAGCCATCTCCATCGCGACCGCGGCGCCGGTGTGATGCCCGAGGACCGCCACCGGTCCGGCGTTCACGGCGTCGAGGAATTCCCAGGCGGCGTCGGCGAACGCCTCGATCGTCTGCGGCGGAGCGAGTGACGCACTCGCTCCGAATCCCACCATGTCCAGGGCGAGAACCCGGAACTCGTCCGCCAGGAGCGGGATCAACTCGCGGAACTCGTCCCAGGACCGCGGGGTCTGATGCAGCAGGAGGAGCGGCAGGCCACTGCCAGATTCCGCATAGTGCAGTTGCCCGAACCTCGTGTCGGCGTATCCGAACCGGATCGCCATCAGTAGGCCGTGACCATCGGGGTGTCCACGCCGATGACGTCGATCTTCGCGGCGCCGCCCGGATTGCCCACCGGCTCCGCTCTGGTCGGCAGGACCTCGAGGAAGAAACGCTTCGCGTCCTCCTTGAAGTCGGGGTTTGCCTTCCGATCCACCGTGATCGCCTCGACCGGGCAGGCGAGTTCGCAGGCGCCGCAGTCGATGCACTCGTTCGGATTGATGTAGAGCTTGCGCCCGCCCTCGTAAATGCAGTCGACCGGGCACTCCTCCATGCAGGAGCGATCCATGTAGTCGATACACGCTTCGCCTATGACGAATGCCATTTCAGCTCTCCTTTTCCGTGGAATGGCCCGGGAAGATCTCAGCGTCTGGATCGAGGACGGCCGCGGCGTTGTTGACTGCGGTCGCGGCCTCACCGAATCCGACGGCGATGAGACGAACCTTCCCCGGGTAGTCGGTGATGTCGCCGGCCGCGTACACGCGCGGCACGGTGGTCTCCATTCGGGTGTTGACGACGATGTGGCGCGAATCGATCTCGAGTCCCCACTCGATCATCGGTCCGAGGTCGGCGGTGAACCCGAGAGCGGCGATGACGGATTGCGCCGGCAACGTGGTGGTGGTCTCGTCGAGTTTGTGGGCGACGTCCACCTCCGTGACCCATCCGTTGCCGCGGACCGCGACAATGTCCGCATTGACCAGCATGCGCACAGTGCTCTCGCGGACCTTCGTCACCGTCGCCGCGTGAGCACGGAACTTGTCGCGACGATGCACCAGGGTTACCGACGACGCGATCGGCTCGAGATGGGCCGCCCAGTCGAAGGCGCTGTCGCCGCCGCCCACGATTACCACGTCCTTACCGGTGTGCGCGGAAAGGTCGGGCACGAAGTAGCTGAGACCGCGGTCGACGAAATCGAGCCCCTTCACGAGAGGGCGCGGCGTGAATGTCCCGATCCCGCCGGTGATCACGACCGCACCGGCGGTGACGGTGCGACCTTTGCTCGTCGCGATCACGACTCGTCCGTCTTCGGCGTGATTCAGTGTCCGGGCCTGCTCGTCGAGCAGATACGCCGGATCGAACGGCGCGGCTTGCGCGAGCAATCCGTTCACGAGATCCCGCCCCTTCACGGACGGGAAGCCCGCGATGTCGAGGATCGCCTTCTCCGGGTACATCGCGCTCACCTGGCCACCGGGCTCGGAAAGAGCGTCGAGAACGGCGACCCGGAGTCCGCGGAAGCCGGCGTAGTACGCACCGTAGAGACCGGCTGGGCCGGCACCGATAATGAGAATGTCGACGTCGAGGTCCGTGCCGGTCGACGCGTTGAGCGAAGCGTTCATGCCGGCAACGTTAATCATGTTGCCGCGCCGGATAAATGAAACCGGTCCGGTCAGCAGACTGTGTTCATTCCTGCCGCTGACACGAACGGACACGAACACGGAAAGGCGGGTCCACCGGCGAAGGAGAAACGCCGGTGGACCCGCCTGCAGTGCTGTTCTATCGACGCCGGAGTCGTCCGACGCCTCGTTACCCGGTGCTCTGTGCACCGGGTAACGGTGCGAGGACTACTACTTGACGCCGTACCGCGTCAGGTACCGGCCCGACAACACCCTCAGGACACGGTCGAACAGAAAGCCCATGATCCCGAGCACAATGATGCCCACAAACGTCCAGTCGATGCGCCCGTAGTTCCGGGCCTGCCAGATCATCGAGCCGATGCCGTGGTCGGCTGCCACGATCTCGGCGGAGACGATGGTCAGGAAGCTGTTGCCCATCGCGAGACGGGCGCCGGTGACGATGCCCGGCACCGACGACGGCAGCACCACCGTCTTCATGATCTGCAGTTTGCCGGCTCCCAGGTTGGCGGCGGCCTGCAGTTTGTTCTCGCTGATCGCGACGGTCGCGGCGATTGTGCTCACGGTGACGATGAACACCGACGTGTAGAAGATCAGCACTGTCTTGGACGTCTCACCGATGCCGAACCACACCACCGCCAATGTCACGAACGCGATCGGGGGGATGAAACGGAAGAATTCGATATACGGGTCGAGCAGTTGACGAACGAGGTTGACGCGGCCCATGAGAATGCCGACGGGGGCGCCGATCACGACGCCGAGACTCCACCCGACCAGAATGCGCTGGGCCGACGCCCAGATCGATGTCCAGAGGACACCGCTTTCCGCCAGTTCCCTTGCTGCTGTGACGACTTGAGCGGGAGAGGCGATGGTCGTCGGTCCGTACCACCAGGCGAGGAATGACCACACCCCTAGACCGATGACCGCGGAAGCGACCCACAGCGCCGCCGTGCGCAGGGCAGCCCCGCCTGCGCTCGAGCGTCTCGTTCGGGCCGGTTGCGCTCGTTCGCTGCGCGTGGGGACGGTGTTCTGTACCGCTGCGGTCATAGCTGGTCCTCCTCGATGCCCTGATTGCGGAGCGAGGCCACGACCTCGGCGCGGATGTCGTCACGCAACTTCTCGTACATGTCGATCACGTCGGGGTGCGCCCTGTCCCGTGGGCGCTGTGCGTGCACCTCGTAGATGCTCTTGATTCGCGCCTTGGGTCCGGCTGACATCACCACCACACGGTCGGCGAGCGTCAAGGCCTCGTCGATGTCATGTGTGACGAACACGACGGTGCACCCGGTGTGCCGCCAGATTCTGTCGAGCTCGACCTGCAGGACCTGCCGGGTCTGAGCGTCGAGTGCGCCGAAGGGTTCATCCATCAACACCAGCGACGGTTGATTGGCCAGCACTCGTGCGATCTGAACCCGTTGCCGCATACCGCCCGACAGCTGTGCCGGAAACTTCTTCCCCGCGTGTGGGAGCCCGACCATCGCGAGGTACTCGGCGGCGATGCGCGCCTGGTCGGCCTTGTTGGCTCCGTGCATCCTGGGTCCGTAGGCGACGTTCTGGGTCACGGTCATCCACTCGAACAGGGCCTCGGAACTTTGGAAGACCATGCCGGCGTGCGGGTTGCTGCCGTTCACCTCGTCGCCATTGCAGGTGATCTCGCCGGCGCGGGGCTCGATGAAGCCGGCCATCGCGGACAACAGTGTCGACTTGCCGCACCCCGACGGGCCGAGCAGACATACGAACTCGCCCGGTCGCACCTCGAGGTCGATTCCCGACACGATCTCGGCAGCTCCGAAACTGATGCCCAGATCGCGGACCTCGACGGGGACGCCGGTGACGGTTCTGCCCGAAGTGGGCACGGCGGCCGGGCCGCCCGATGCAACGGCGGTCGTGCCGCCGCTGGGGACCGCGGTTGTGCCGCGTGTGGGGACGGTCATTTCTTTTCCTCCTGGTACCAATCGAGCAGCATGGCCGAGGCCAGATCCGGCTGCTCGGAGAGAACGCCGATCTTCTCGTAGAAGTCGACGATCGACTGTGCGGACTCGATGCTCTTGTCGGTCAGGTTCTCGACGCCGAAGTCGATCTCGTCGACCGCGGTGACGGTCTGATCGTCGGCGACGTTGACGGCTTTCCTGGTCGCGGCGGCGGCGGTTCGAGGATCGGACTCCACCCGCGCGGTGGCCTCGACGAGCACCCGGGCAACCGCACGGGCGGTGCCCTCGTTCTTGTCGAGCCAGGGCTCGGTCGTGATCGCCCAGTGGTGGTAGAACCAATCGAAGTCACCGGTGACGGCAGCGACGTACCCGCTGCCCTGCGCGAGCGCGGTGGCCGGCCACGGTTCCCACAGGACGTATCCGTCGATGTCACCGCGGTCGAGGAGCGCCGGCATGTCCGTGGGGGTGGCGGAGACCATCTCGACCGACCCGGCAGGAACTCCGTTGGCCTGGAGGTATCTGTCGGTCGAGATCTGGCTCAGCCCCGGGACGATGCCCATCTTGCGGATGTCAACGGCCGAGTCGACCCCGTTACGCAACACCACCTTGAGGTAGTCGCCGGACACCTCGTACGAATACAGCGCCCGCAGGGACGGATTCTGGCGTAGCTGCGCGATCGTCGTGGTGTCCGAACTGCCGGCCAGCTGGACCTGGCCGGTCGCGAGCGCGTCGACGGCTTCGCCGCCCCGGCCGAACTGGATCAGCTCGACGTCGAGGCCGGCATCGGCGAACATGCCCTCCTGGTCGGCGACGAAGAAGGGCGCGTACGACGCGTCGATGCCCACGGCGATCCGGAGCGGACCGCCGGCGGAATCGGCGGCGGTCTGCGTGGCGGGGCGGCTGCACGCCCCGGTCGAGACCGTGAGAACCACCGCCGCTGAGGCAAGTGTCACCTTGCCGAGTATCGATCGCCAGGCCATGTTTGTACACCTCCTATTGTGATCTGGACCTCATTTGTGGGGTTGTGGTGAAGAAACCTAATGCCACCTCGATGGGGCGTGAATCAACCGGGTCCACCGTGCGGACCGAGTCGTAGAATTTACGCGTACGGAACATCGCGACGAGTACGGAACTGACGAGTACGGAACTAATGACCCGAGCCTTTCGTATCGAGCGCGACACATTTCGGTGAAATGCCGGTGCGGAGTCACGCCTTCTGCGGAGTACATACCGCACGTGGCGTGGAGAATTTCGCGATCGCAGGAACGACCACGAGGCAGTTTCCTCTGCTGATCTCGGCGTCGGCGATGATCGAGCGAGCGGCGCGCGAGACGAACCTACAGCTCGGGCATCTTGATGAGAAACGCGCCGGTGCGGTCATCGACGCCGGTAAGGAGATCCGGCAAGCGTAGTTCGCGGATCAATTCCTCCTCGACCCGATTCGGCGGGCGCAGGCATCTCATCGGCGGACCGCGATTGGGGGCAGTGATCAACGTTCACCCTGTGTACGGTGATCGCGCCATCGAGCGCCTTCACGAAATAGCTAGTGTCCCCTCGTCTTTGGCTTCGGAACTGGAGGAGACAGTCGAGAGATCCGCCGTTGTTGCTACTGCCTTGGTTTCGCTGCTCGAGTACGCAACCAACGCGGAACTGGTGAAGGAATCACCATCCACCGGACGCGGAGACGGAGAAATCGCTGTGGAGCGCGGACTGATCGAAGCCAACGGCGTCGATGCCCTCTCCCTGCGCAACCCTGGCTGGCCACCCTTGCGAACGATACAACGGCCGCCGGGCACCTGTAGTCCGCTCTGCGGACCACGAAGGTTCGCATCCGTACGGCCCCAGTGTTAACTTTCGTCGCCCAGGGTGATCCACACCACAGAGAGGCGAGGGCCATGTATGGAGTTCTGAACGTGCCTACGCGCAGGCTTCGTGTCCGCATCTGAACCGATGAACAGTTGTGGCTGGTCCCGGAATCCGAAGTTGCCAAACGGGATGGCGGCGACGTCGAGACCCGAGGACGAGCGGCCGCGGAACACGGCCTCCTGCCCCCAACCCAGCATCGAGCCTTTCGGCCCGCCCAGCGAAACTGACATGAAAGTCTTGCATATGACGAGCATCATCAGGCAGTACACGAAGAATTTGCCCGGGAACGTACTGAACCGAGTGGAGAGGGTGGGGAACCGACTCCCGCACCCTTTTATACTCTTCCTGTACATGGCGGTTGCGATAGCCATTTTGTCGTTGATTGCGTCGCTCGCCGGCGCGACTGTCATCGACCCCAAGTCGCAGGAACAGGTTGACATCCAGAACCTGCTATCCGCGGATGGACTCGAGTTCGCACTGACAACCATGCTGGACAATTTCTTGTCCTTCCCGCCGCTCGGCCTGGTCATCGTCATGCTCCTCGGAGTTGGATTGGCCAATCAAGTCGGCCTGCTGGAGATCGCATTCAAAGCCATTGTCGTGCGGGCGTCTCCCAGAATGCTGACGTTCGTGGTTATCTTCGTCGGCATCGTCAGTAACATCGCTTCTGAATCGGCAGCCATCGTCATTCCCCCGTTGGCGGCCATGTTGTTCCTGGCGGTGGGGCGGCATCCGATAGCAGGCTTGGCAGCCGGGTTCGGAGCGGTAGGCGCAGGTTTTTCCGCCAACTTCATTGTCGCCGGCACCGACGTACTACTGTCTGGAATCACCACGTCCGCAGCGGGAATCGTCGACAGTTCGGTGGTCGTCACTCCGGTATCGAACTGGTACTTCATGTCCGCATCGACTCTCATCTTGACCATCGTAGGAGTCCTCATCACCGAGAAGGTGGTCGAGCCTCGACTCGGTCCCTACGATGGCAGTGGATCCGACCGTGACGATTCCGAATTCTTGATCACCGCGGATCAGCGTCGCGGGTTGCGTAACGCGGGACTCGTCGCGCTTCTGTATGCCGCGGTTGTGATTGCACTCGTGGCACCACCCAACGCGGCTCTTCGCGGCGAAGGTGGTTCCATCATCACTTCGCCATTCATGGACTCCCTCGTTCCGATCATTTTTCTGTTCTTCGTGTCGGTCGGCATAACCTACGGAATTGCAGTGGGAACGATCACCAGCAGTAGTGACGTCCCTAAGTTGATGATCGAATCGGCGAAAGATCTGGCTGGAATACTGGTTCTGGTCTTCGCGGTCGCGCAGACGATCGCCTATTTCCAGTGGACCAACCTCGGCCTTTGGGTGGCCGTGCAGGGTTCCGGACTTCTCGAGGCTCTAGACGTCGACGGTGTCGTCGCTCTCATCATGCTGAGCCTCGTGACGATCGTGCTCAGTCTCGTCATCTCGAGTGGTTCAGCGCTGTGGGCAGTCATGGCTCCCGTATTCGTGCCTATGATGATGTTGCACGACGTCAATCCTGCCTACGCCCAGCTCGCTTATCGCATCGCAGATTCGTCGACCAACATGCTGGTGCCCCTCAGCCCGATTCTGGCGGTAGCACTCGGATACATCCAGAAGTACGACAAGACGGCCGGCGTGGGTACGGTCTTCGCACTGATGATTCCGTACGCTGCAACGTTCTATCTGATTTGGATGCTCCAGTTTGTCGTCTGGACAGTTTTCGGACTACCCATCGGACCAGGGGAATACCTCAACTGACGCACACTAGGAACACCCGGAAGGAAATCTGTGAGCACAATCGCGAACAGCGAAATCGACGAAGCTATCGACATCGAAGACGAGGCCTTCCATCGCAAGTTTCTCGACGAGAACGCCGATAGTTTACTCGACATCAGTCACGAGATTCACGCTAATCCAGAGATCCGATTTGAGGAGACCGCCGCAAGTGCCCTCCTCGTCTCGAAACTCGAGGAAGCGGGCTTCGCAACACAACTCGGGGTCGGAGGTTTGCCGACCGCCTTTCTCGCTGAATACGGTTCGGCCTCGGACGGTCCCACGATCGCGTTCTTCCTCGAGTACGATGCGCTGGAGGAGATTGGTCACGCGTGCGGGCACAACGTAATTGCGACGATCGGTCTGGGCGCGGCCTTGACGGTGCAGGCGTGGATGCGAAATCACGGGCGTGCAGTCGGCAGGCTGCTGGTCGTCGGCAGTCCCGGAGAAGAAGGCGGCGGAGGTAAGCAGTACCTCATCAAAGCAGGGTGCCTGGATGGAATCGATGCTGCGCTCATGATGCATCCGTCGGGTGAGAACCTTTCCTGTATGACCACGCTGGGCCGCGTAGCGCTCGACTTCGAGTTCACCGGAAAGGCGGCACACGCAGCGGTCACTCCACATCACGGAGTCAATGCACTCGATGCCGCCGTCCTCACCTTGAACGCGATCGGACTTCTGCGCCAGCAGCTCCCGAGCGACGTGCGAGTTCACGCAATCGTGCTCGAAGGTGGAGAAGCGCCGAATGTAATCCCGGAAAAGTCCGTGCTGCGAGCGTACATTCGTGCCGCCGATACCCGAGCCTTGGTCGACGACCTCCAACCAAGGGTCGAGAACTGCGCCCGCGGTGCAGCCATCGCTACCGGAACGCAGGTGTCCATTATTCAGCAATCGCCTACGTACGCAGCGCTACAGCCGAATGCGGTACTCGGCGATCTTGTCGAACGAAACTTCGCGCGCGTCGGTCGACGAACAGAACCCCCACGTACCGAGGTCTTTCCGGGTTCGACGGATATGGGCAATGTCAGTCAGATCATCCCGTCGATTCATCCCAACATCGAGTTCGTCCCGGGACTGGGAATGCACACCCGCGAAGCCGCGGAGTATGCGGGAGCGCCGGAAGGTGACAAAGCCGTGCTGGACGGCTCACTCATCCTTGCAATGACCGCGAGCCAGCTGTTCTCGAACCACCGACTCGTGGGCCAGGTGAAAGCGGCCTTCAGCGAAGGGGTACGCGTCGACTGATCGCTGGAGGAATGGCCAACCCGAAGAGCCGAGCTCGCCAGCTCGGCTCTTCGGCTGTACCAGCACGTTGATGCGGCGATCGTTGACCTCGGTGCCATATCGTGATGCGGGATGCATTTCCGATGGCAACGATCCGGGTCGGTAGCCCCCGCAGCCTCAACCGCCTCGTCTCGTGGGTTCGGTACATCGACGCCGGTCCGAAGAGTGGGGGAGGACTGGCGCCGGCACCGATTTCACTGCGGGCACCCGATTGCCGTCCTCGGTTGAACTAACGAGAAGCTGAGTAAATGCAGACTCATGGCCGACCTCTCGATGCACGAAGCCGGCCGCGCTCGAGGACGCGGCCGGCTTCACGGTTTCGTGCTGTCGGCTCCGGTCAGACGACGCTCTTCACGCGCTCGGACGCCTTCGCCAGGAACTCCAGACTCAGCGGGTTGTACAGCGCCGCCTGCTCGTGCTGGGGCCAGTGGCCGCATTCCGGATACAGCTGCAGCTGCGCACCGGCGATGTCTGCGGCCATCTTCTCGGCCTCCGGCACGTCCCCGAAGGGGTTCTCGTGGCCCCATACGACCAATGTCGGTGCCTGGATGCGTGCGAGCCGATCGGGCCGGAGCAGGTTTCGCTGACGTGTGTCCATGTCCTGCAGTGACAGCAGGTTGTGAATGTTGGCGACGAAATCGGGCTGGTGGTAGATCCGGTGCCGCGCCTCCACCAGTTCCTCGGTGGCGTTGACCGGGTCGTGCATCAGCAGGTGGAGCCGGGCACGGGTGAGTTCGATGTCGTTGCTCTGGACGGCCTTGGTGGTCGAAGTGCGAATGCGCTGCATCACGTCGGGGTTTGCGACGGTGCCGCCGGCGGCGAGCAGTTGCAGCGACAGCACTCGCTCGGGCTGCTCACTTGCGAGGTACGCGGCAACCCAGCCGCCCAGCGATTCTCCGACGAGGTGGACCTTGTCCAGCCCGACCGCGTCGAGGTAGTTCACGAGATGGTCTACATAGCGCGGAATTTCGTACGGGTAATCCGGTTTGCCCGTGTAGCCGTGGCCCAGCATGTCGATCGCGTGGCACTCGTAGTACGGAGCATGTGCGGCGATGTTTCGCGCGAAGGCTTCCAGGTGACCGCTGGTGCCGTGGAGGAAGATCACTGCCTCCTCGCCCGCGCCGGCCTGTAGCGACCGGGTGGGAACTCCGGCGGCGTCCACCGTCTTGACCGCGAAGTCGAGTCCGGCGAGTTCGTTCCAGATTGTCATGTGTGTGTCCTTTGTCGAGTGTGAAGGGTTGACGAGTCACGGCGCGAGCGGCCGAGTGGTGGGATCGAGGACGACGACGCCCATCCCCGTGAGCCATTCCGGCATGGGTTCGTAGGCAAGGCGTTCCGCGGGAACGTAGTTCACCATCGCGGCCATCATGAGCCAGGTGCGGAGTTCTTGCGCACCGTTACCTGCCTCGGTGTCGACCTCGTCGGTCGAGAACTCCGCGAGTTCGGCCGCCTTGCCGGTCTCGAAAAGATCGAGGATCCGGTCGTCGAACTCCGGTGAGATGGCCGCCTCGGCTGCGCGGATGATCGCCCGCCGCCGGACGTCGTAGTCCGACCAGTTCTCGCGACCGTCGAGCCAGGCCTGCACCATGAAGTCGTCGTCCTCACCGTGCGGATCACGCCAGTCCGGCCATGGCAGCCGGTGCGACAGACCACCGGACGCGATCACGACCACCCGCTTGTCCTCCGGATACGAGTCGAGCGCCGCGCGGAGCGCGTGTGCGAGCGCCTGACAGCGGCCGAAGGTGGGCAGCGGTGGTGCGAAGACATTGACGACCAGAGGCACGATGGGCACGTCGAGGTCGGCCAGCAGGTACTGGATGGCATGCGACTGCCCGTGGTCGATCTGCAGGCGGGCGGAGAATGCGAGATCGAACCGTCCGCTCTCCACCACCTGCGCGGCGAGGTGGCCGGCCAGGTGGGCGTCGACGCGCTGCGGGCCCTTCGGGGTACCCGACTCGCCGCTCGCGATGCACTCGCCCACGCCGAGCGTGAAGGGCGGAACGAGATCGAGCCAGAATCCTCTGAAGTGATTCGACCCAAGCAGGATCACCACGTCGGGCCGCGCCGCGGCGATCCGCTCCCGCGCAGTGACCAGCGCCTCCCGGAAGCGTTCCGCCTCGGCTTTGTGTGTTGTTTCCTCCCAATGGGTGTTCATGAGGGTGCTGTGCGACGCACCCACCCCCAAGACGATCTCGGCCATCAGCCTGTTCCTACTTCCTCGAGTGTGCGGGTCGCCGTGTCGACGGCAACACGGATCAGGTATCGGGTAAGCCTTTCGGCCTCGGTCAGGTCGACGGTGTTCATCCCCATGGCGAAGTCCACCTCGAACGGTGCGTCCACCACCTTGGGCATGCCGACCCGTATGGTCGGGATGCCCCGGCTGCGCAGGATGTTCGCGTCCGTTGCGCCACTGGCGTCGTGCACCGCGCGGTGCGGTTGGCCCTGGGCCGCCTCCCAGGCTGCTACGGCACTGCGGCAGAGCCACATCCGCTCGTCGGACGACTCGCCCGGGATCGATAGGATCTGCTCCACGTCGATGCGGGCGTCCAGTTCGGTGGCTATCCGCCGCACAGCGTCGACCAGTTCGCGTTTGGCGGCGGTCGGTGTGGTCCGTGGGCTCAGGCGCAGATCCACCATCATCCGCACCTGAGCCGGGGTGAAAGAGGCGGTCCGCTCGCACCCGCCCTGGATGTTCGCGACCATGCCCTGGGGAAGCACCAGCCCGCTCCGGTGTGCCTGCGAGTACTGCGGGAACCATCGCTCCAGGCGTACTGCCACCTCGCCCGCCAGTGCGACGGGGTTGCGGTACGGCAGCCGGTGCCGGGATCCGACGTAAGTGTGGGTGCCGTGCACGGTGACCTCGAACCAGGCCAGGCCCACCTCCTCCCATGAGACCGTCCACCCGGGCTTGGCGATGAGCGCGAAATCTGCCCAGACTCCCTGTTCGAGCAGGAACGAACAGCCCACGCCCTGGCCGGTGTTCCGGCGCGGATTTCCCACGCCCGGACGAGGGTTCGTCGGCATTCCCCCGGCTCCGAAACCCGCGATAAGGTCGCCGGTGAGTGGTATGCCCGCAGCGTGCACTGCTTCGATCGCCGCCATGACGCAGGCGGCATGCCCCTTGGGATTCGAAGCGCCGAGGCCGATGACGTAGTCGCCCTCGCTGTCGGCTCGCGCCGTCATGTCGGGACGGAGCGTCTCCGCCGCCCAGGGCACGTCTTCCTCGCTGTTGCCGCTGGTGACGGTGTCGATCGGGGCGTACAGCATGAGGTCCGGCCCCGACCCGTCACCGCGCAGCCGTGCCCACGAGTTGGCTTGGCGGTCGTCGAGATCCATCGTGTGCGCTTCGATGCCGCTGGCCGTGAACGTCTCTGTGATGTGTTGTGCGAGTTGCGCTTCGTCGCCGGTCGGGCTGGCGATGTCCACCAGGCCGATGATCAGCTTCCGTAATCGCTCCCGATCGACCGTCGCCCACGCCTGTTCGGTCCAGGTACGGCGCTGCTCGTCGAGGCCCGCGAGCGGGGTTGCGGTTGCGGCCGTCACAAGTTGATCCGGTGAACCTGGGTGTTGCTGCGTGCGGCGACGAAACGCCATGCCCTCGGCACGCCGGTGGCGAGCAGGACACCGAACGTCACGCCGGTCAGAGTCTTGAACATCGAAATTCTCCTCTAGTCGGCGTCGGCCGCAGTGGGTGCGCTCGCCCCATTGGCCGACTCGGTGGATGTCGCCGGCTGCGCAGTCTTCCGCGCCGCGGAGGCACGGCGCTCACGAACCGGTCGATCGGGTGTTGCCGGCGCGAAAGCGACTGCAGCCGCAATCTTCTCCCCATATTCCTTTTCGGCGAGATTGCGCCACGTGGTGAGCGAGACGTCGGGTCGGTACAGCTTCTCCGGCGGAGCGTCGGTGACGCGGACCATCCACTCGTCCTGGCCCGAAAACTGGCCGTGGAACAGCCACCGCACGGCACCGAGGTATTTGGCGTAGAAGCCGAGCCTCTTCACCCCGGTCTCGAAGTTGACCATGAGTCCCACGTACTGGTGGTGATCCTCGTCGACCGGCACATAGAACTCGTAGTGAATGAAGTTGGGATAGGCGATCCGCAGCACACCCGGCATCGACAACGAGGCGAAGCCCGGGAAGTTCTGGGCTGCGATCACCGGATTCACCTTCACGCCGGCGCCGACGTTGCCGATCTGCGAGATCTGGCTCTCGTCGGGCTTCTTCTTCCACCAGCGCTTGTTCGTCCACTTCCCGACGCCAGGAAAATCGGCCTCCCAGTAGACCTCGTCTTGGACCCGGTAGATCCACGGGCCTTCGGGGACGATGCTGGTGATGTTCCACGTCGGCATCGGCTTGAACAACCGCCACAACGCGGTGCGGTGCAGGTACTTCGCATGTCCTTCGTCGAATCCGTTCTCGCAGGCGAAGCGCCAATTGCCGCCCCGCGGTTGGATCCGGCCCCCGACGACGCCTTCGTTCTCGACGAGCTCACGGGGCAACTGCTCGTCGATCGACGGCACGGGCTCGTTGCCGATCGGGATGTACACCCAGACCAGGCCCAGGCGTTCTTCCACCGAGTAGGTCTGCACGGACAGTTTGCCGCAGATCTTCGAATCCGGCCCGTCGGTGATGACGGCGGCCAGTTTGCCGTCGGTGAGCCGGAACGTCCACCCGTGATAGGGGCAGCTGACGGTCCCCGGGAACTGTTGATCGCCCTCCGACAGCGGGACGCCACGATGGGGGCAGCGGTCATGCAGTGCGTAGACCTTGCCTGCGTCGCGAATGAGCGCGAGCTTCTCGCCGCAGATGGTGTGGCTCGTCGGCTCACCTGTTACATGGTTCGCCCACGTCACCGGGTACCAGTATCCGCGGTAACCACTGCCTGCCTCGTTGTATCGAGGCCAGGCGGTCCAGTCCTGCCGACCGGCCGCGCGCGGCCTCTCCGGGAGAACCTGCGAGTTCTCCGGCGCCTCGACACCAGTCATGTGAAGTCCTCTCGAGATGAGATCAAGTGATGCAGGAGATCTTCCGATCGATCGCCGTGCACCTCAACAAATCCGGTTCGCTCAGCAGACCGGGTTCACCGCCGTGACGATCGAGGTGTCGTGGTGATCACCGCGCTGCCCTCCGCGCACAATGCCCCGTCGTCGGCGTGTTCGACGAGGGTGACCTCGATCGAGTCACCCTCGATCCGGGTGACGGTTCCGCTGACCGTCAGGACACACCCCACGGGGGCGGGCGCTCGGTTGCGCCACGTCACGGACGTCACCACACCGACCTCGCCGGCGAGGCGGGCGGCGGCCCGGAAGAACAGCGTCCCCTGCAGCTGAGCCATCACCACCGGGTCGGGAAGGCCCTCGGCACGGGCGTAGTCGGTGTCGTAGTGAATGCGGTGTGCATTGTGGGTGGTTGCACCGAAACGTAGAATCCGGACCGGATCGCACTGCAGCGCAACCTGTTCGATAGCATCGCCGACCATCCATCCGCCACTGGGCGTCATCGGACGATGAACCGTTCCGTGACAATTGCCAGCGTGACCGATCCCGTGACGCGGTAGGTCTTGGACACGGTGATCAGAAGGAACTCACCGCCATCACTGCTCTTCCAGTCGACACCGTTCACGGTGCGTGTGACCTCGAGGGGCACGCCGAGCGGGGGAGTCGAACAAAACTCGATGGTCTGCCCTCCCGCCAACAGGCGCACGTCCTGCCCGGCCGTGCCGGGCACTTCATCGGCGAACATGCCGTCGGGGCGATACTCAGCGGTGTCGGCGCCATCCGGTCCTCGCAGCAGGCTGGGCAGGTACATCGGGTGGACCCGGAAGTCTTCCCGGCCGGGGTCGAGGAATCGACGATCGTGCTCCGCCGACGCCCGCGCGAACGCCACGGACTCTGCTGCACGCACTTCCCCGAGGCGGCGGTGTGTGGTGGTACCGATCATCCGGCACGCGCGTTCGAAGGCTGAATCCAGACGAGTTCGCATGGGCGAAAGCTAGATCCGGTGTGGCGGCATCACCACGGTCCCGGACCGTCCAGCGGACCGAGATGCTTCCGCCACCGCCGCAGATCGGGTCAGGTGTGGTCATGGCACATCCACCGAACAGTCTGTACGCCACGGCCGCGGGCGTGAAATTCCATTACCACGACATGGGCGAGGGGTCTCCGGCGATCTTCCTGCACGGCGGCGGCCCCGGCTGCACGGCGTGGTCAGATTTCGGCCCCGTCGCACCACTCTTCGCCGACGACCGTCGAGCCGTGCTCGTCGACATCCTCCAATACGGCAAGTCCGACAAGTGCACCATCAGCGGACCGATGTGGGATTTTCACGCCGCCAAGATCGTCGCCCTTCTCGACGAGCTCGGCATCGCCCGAGCTGACTTCGTCTGCAATTCATGGGGCGGGACGATCGCCCTGAATCTCGCGGCGAAGTACCCGGAGCGGGTGCGTGCTCTGGTGATCACCGGAAGTATGCCGGTCTTCTACGGACCGCTCGCCCCGTTGCCGGAGGACGGCCGGCGCGGCCGCAACGCCCGGGACGTGTACTACGGCGGCGACGGTCCCACCCGCGAGAAGATGCGGCAACTGATCACTCGCCTCGAATGGTTCGACGGAGACCAGCTGCCGGACGACACGCTCGAGATGCGGTACCGGCAAAGTCTCGATCCCGACGAGATGGCGCTGGCCGCGGCGTCGGACAATCCGCGTGGGGACTGGCAGGATCTGACGACCGAACTCGGGATGATCGAAGCGCCGGTTCTGTTCGCGTGGGGAATGCACGACGCCTTCCTCACGCCGGACTATCCGCTGATGCTGGCCCGAATGATCAAGCACGGCCACCTCTACATAATGGACCGCGCGTCCCACCACCTGCAGGAGGAACGTCCGCACGACTACTACTCGCTCGTTACGGGATTCCTCGAACAGCGACACCCGTGACCACGAGCAGCACTTGCTCGGAGCTGATCTCCGCACCACCCGTCGGGACGAAACGCATCCAGCTCGTCCTCGTCCTCGGTGTGCTCACGGCACTGGGCCCGTTCACCGTGGACATGTATCTACCGGCACTACCAGCCATCGCCGTCGACTTCGAGACCTCGGAGTCGACGGTGCAACTGACACTGACCGGGACGCTGATCGGTCTCGCTCTCGGACAGCTGGTGATCGGCCCGGTCTCCGACCGCTACGGTCGGCGTCGCCCACTCCTGCTGGGCACGGCAGTCCATGTCGTCGCGTCCGTGGCGTGCTATTTCGCGCCGACCATCACGGTGCTCGGTGCGTTCCGGACTGTCCAGGGGGTGGGCGCCGCGGCGACTGCGGTCATCGCGACCGCCGTTGTCCGGGACCTCTTCTCGGGCCGCGCCGCTGCTGTCATGTTCTCCCATCTGATGCTGGTCATGGGTGTGGCCCCGATCCTGGCGCCGAGCATCGGCGGAATCCTCATGACCGCCATGTCGTGGCACGGTGTGTTCCTCGTGCTGGCGGTGCTCGCGGCTCTGTTGATGCTGATCGGTGCCGTCGCACTGCCCGAAACGCTTCCGCCCCCGGACCGGAGCCGACGCGGACTCGCCCCTGCACTCCGGACCTACACCCGGCTCGTTCGCGACGGCCGCTTCATGACGCTCGTCCTCGTGTGTGGACTGGGCCGTGCGGTCCTGTGGGCGTATATCGCCGGATCCTCGTTCGTCATGCAGAGGGAGTTCGAACTGGATCCGACCGTGTACGGAATGGCGTTCGCGGCCGGCGGCGTCGTCCTGATCGGGGCGGCCCAACTCAACGTGCGGCTGCTGGACCGCTGGTCTCCCGTCCGGATCTGTATCGTCGCGCTCGCCGTCAGCGTCGTCGTTGGAGTCATGTTCGTCGCCGTGGCTCTTCATGGCACTGTGGGATTCGCCGGCTTCGCGGTGCCGGTGCTGGCCTTACTGTGTGCCACCGGATTCGTCATGCCGAATGCGCCGGCTCTGGCATTGACCCGGCACGGCGACGCGGCCGGGACCGCGGCGGCAATCGTCGGGTTCGCGCAGTTCGGTACGGCCGCCGTGGTGGCCCCGGTCGTCGGCGCCCTAGGGAACACCGCGCTCGCCGTGGCCGTCACGATGACCGGGTGCGCTGTCCTTGCCGTTCTCTCGCTCGGGTTCGGTGTCAGGCCGAACGCGCGACGCCACGGAGGGCACGACTGATGTTCGATCCCGCGGCCGTCAACGGCTTCGCCACCCGGCCGACATTCATCCGCGACGTCGTGGTGGTCACGCTTACCGCACCGACCACCATCGAACCGGCGAACACGGGTACCGCGATACTGGTCATACCGAGTCCGACCTCCTCGACCTCCAACGCGAAACCCTCTGTACGGACCCGATCGAGTTGCCGACGAAGACGGAGAGCCGAGGCAACGGTCCGAGTCGTCAGGGGAGCGAACCCACGAGCGACGACCTCGTCGAACATGCTCGACGGCGAGTACGCGAGGATCGCCTTGCCGGTCGCCGTGGCCTCGATCGGGAATCGGCCTGCGATCCGCGACGGGAGCCGGGCACTGCGGTGCCCGGAGATCTTCTCCACGAACATGACGTCGAGGCCGTCCCGAATCGCCAAGTGCACCGTCTCGAGGGTGAGAGAGTGCAGATCCTGCATGAACGGAACCGCGGCATCCCGGATGATGCGTTGTGTCGGGACCAGCTGGCCCAGTTCGAAGAGGCGCAGTCCCAACCGGTAGTCGGTTCCTACCCGCTCCAAGAACCCGATCTGGACCATCTCCCCGGCAAGGCGGTACACCGTCGCCTTCGCTACCCCGCTCCGACGTGAGAGCTCGGTCAACGACAGCGCTCCGGAATCCGCATCGAAGCTGTCGAGTAGCAGTCGCACTTTTCCCAGCAACGACGCGTTCATATGGATCCTCCGACAGGCGGGTCCACTCAGCGGACCAGCCCGTCGAGCATACCCCGGTCTTCAATTCCGTAGCAGACGAGATCGCCGCGCTAGTGTGGCTCCGATTTCTTCCGCGGCGGCGCGGACCGGGCTGGTGTGGTTGTCGGGCCGAAAGCGATGGGACGGGCCGGTCACGCTGATCGCGGCGACCACGTTCTCGCTCTCGCGGACCGGTGCTGCCACGCACACGATTCCGGTAGCGGATTCCTCGTATTCGTAGGCAACACCCTCGGCGGCGATGCGGTCGAGCTGAGCGCCCAACGGGCCGGGCAGGATGATGGTCCGCGGGGTGTAGCGGGCCAGTGGAGCGGAGAGCACCTGTTCTCGGAGGGCACTGTCGGCGTGGGCGAGCAGCACCTTGCCGATTGCGGTGCAGTGCACCGGCATCCGGCCACCGATCCTCGATGGTGCGCTCGCCTGCCGATGACCGCCGATCTTCGACAGGTACACGACCTCGGTCCCCTCGAGGACCCCCAGGTGCACCGTCTCGTGGGTGCGCACATACAGGTCCTCCATGAACGGGATCGCCACCTCGAGCAGGCTGCGCTCGACCGACGCCCGCATGCCCAGCTCGAACAGGGAGCCCCCGAGCCGGTAGCCGGTACCGGCGCGGTCCAGCATTCGCACCGCCACCATGTCGGTGAGCACCCGGTGCAGCGTGCCCTTCGGGATGGATGTCCGGCGTGCCAGTTCGGCCAGCGACAGGGTCGAGTCGTCGATGGTGAACCCATGCAGCACCATCATGACCTTGCCCAGCACCGTCGTGCGGTCGAACTCCTGATCGGACACTGCCGATTCACCTCCGCTGCCCCCGGCGACGCCGTCCACGATACCGGTAGCGTTCGGCTCAGTGGAACGCAATGCTTGGCCGGCGATCACCCCGCGGCGACAGTGGAACCACAGTCCATTCCCCACGATCACATCGGGAAGTCAGATGAGCACACCTCCGGGCACCAGCCTGCCCCCCACGACGCGAGCCACCGCCGACGCTATCGTCGCCGCCGCCGAGCGGTTGAGCACCGCCGCCGCAACTTCCACGCCGTGCACCCCGGTCCGCGACCTGATCGGCACCGACGACGCCGCGGCCGCGTACGCCGTCCAGGAACGGATCGTCGCCGACCGAATCGCCGCCGGAGCGAAGGTCGTCGGCCGCAAGATCGGCCTGACCTCCCCGGCGGTCCAGCAGCAACTCGGCGTCGACCAACCGGACTTCGGGGTGCTGTTCGACGACATGCACTGCCAGGAGGCCGGCCCGATCCCGCTGTCTCGTCTGCTGCAGCCGAAGGTGGAGGCGGAGATCGCGTTCGTCCTCGCACACGATCTGGTGGACGGGCCGCTCGACGACGCCCAGATCCGCGCCGCCGTCGACTACGCGGTGGCCGCCCTCGAGATCGTCGACAGCCGAATCTCCGGGTGGGACATCACCTTCGGAGATACCGTCGCCGACAACGGGTCGAGCGGGCTGTTCGTCCTCGGCGCCGACCGGCGCACCCTCGACTCCTTCGACCCAGTCGCCGCGCAGATGCAGATGTTCATCGACGACACCGAGGTGTCGACCGGAACCGGGGCCGCCTGTCTCGGTGACCCGCTACGGGCGCTGGCCTGGCTCGCGCGCATGGCACGCGAGTTCGGCCAACCACTGCGCGCCGGCCAGGTGATCTTGTCCGGGGCCCTCGGGCCGATGGCCGTCATCGACACCGCGGGCACCGTCCGCGCCGACATCACCGGTCTCGGATCGGTCACCGCAACCTTCACCCAGGAGTGAGCACCATGAGCGAGAACACCCGTAAGGTCACCGTCGCGGTGATCGGATCCGGCAACATCGGCACCGACCTGATGATCAAGGTGATCCGCCACTCCGACGTCCTGCAGATGGGCGCGATGGTCGGAATCGACCCCGACTCCGACGGGCTTGCCCGCGCCCGCCGACTCGGCGTCCCCACCACCTCGGACGGCGTCCAAGGCCTGCTTCAGCTGCCGAACTTCGCCGAGATCGACGTGATCTTCGACGCCACCTCCGCCAAGGCACACGCCGCCAACGCCGCCCTGCTCGAACCGCTCGGCAAACGGCTGATCGATCTCACCCCGGCCGCCCTCGGCCCGTTCGTGGTGCCGGCGGTCAACCTCGACGAACACCGGGACGCCGCCAACGTCAACATGGTCACCTGCGGCGGTCAGGCCACCATCCCGATCGTCGCCGCCGTCTCCCGCGTGACACCGGTCGCCTACGCCGAAATCGTCGCCTCCATCGCGTCGAAGTCCGCGGGTCCGGGCACCCGCGCGAACATAGACGAGTTCACCGAAACCACCTCCCACGCAATCGAAACAGTCGGTGGTGCCCGCCGCGGCAAGGCCATCATCGTCCTCAACCCGGCCGACCCGCCGCTGATCATGCGCGATACCGTCCTGTGCCTGATCTGCGCCCCCGACCCGGCCACCCACGACGCGGTCCGCGACTCGATCCAGACGATGGTCGAGCACGTCGCGACCTACGTGCCCGGCTACCGACTCAAGCAACAGGTCCAGATCACCCCGGTCCCGGACGGCCAACCCGTGCACACCCTGCTCGCCTCCGGGGACACGGCGGCCCCCACCCACCAGGTGACGGTGTTCCTCGAAGTCGAAGGTGCCGCCCACTACCTGCCGGCCTACGCCGGAAACCTCGACATCATGACCTCGGCCGCAGTGCGCTACGCCGAGTCCGTCGCCGACACGATCGCCGCCCCGACGGCAACCCAGGGAGCCACCCGATGACCACCAGGCTGTTCATCCAAGACGTCACTCTCCGCGACGGCATGCACGCCGTCCGCCACCGCATCACCCCCGACGACGTCGGCAAGATCGTGGCCGCGCTCGACGCCGCCGGTGTCGACGGCATCGAGGTCGCCCACGGCGACGGACTCGCCGGCGGGTCGCTGAACTACGGCCCCGGATCCAACACCGACTGGGAATGGATCGAAGCCGCCGCCGCCAACGTCACCCACGCCCGGCTGACCACCCTGCTGCTGCCCGGCATCGGCACCATCGCCGAACTCGAACACGCCTACCAACTGGGCGTGCGGTCGGTGCGGGTGGCGACCCACTGCACCGAAGCCGACGTCGCCGCCCAGCACATCGGAAAAGCCCGGGAACTCGGCATGGACGTCTCCGGCTTCCTCATGATGAGCCACATGACCACCGCACCCGAGCTCGCCGCCCAGGCCAAGCTCATGGAGTCCTACGGCGCGCACTGCGTCTACGTCACCGACTCCGGTGGCCGGTTGACCATGGACGGCGTCCGCGACCGGGTCCGCGCCTACCGGGACGTGCTCGACGAGGCCACCGAGATCGGCATCCACGCCCACGAGAACCTGTCGCTGTCGGTCGCCAATTCCGTCGTCGCCGTCGAAGAGGGTGTCACCCGTGTCGACGCCTCGCTGGCCGGGCACGGCGCCGGCGCCGGCAACTGCCCGATCGAACCGTTCATCGCGGTCGCCGACCTGCACGGCTGGAAGCACAACAGCGACCTGTTCGCCCTCCAGGACGCCGCCGACGACCTCGTCCGGCCGCTCCAGGACCGGCCCGTCCGCGTCGACCGGGAAACCCTCACCCTCGGCTACGCCGGCGTGTACTCGTCCTTCCTCCGGCACGCCGAAGCCGCCTCCCAGCGATACGGCATCGACGTGCGCACCATCCTCCTCGAGGTCGGCCGCCGCGGCCTCGTCGGCGGACAGGAAGACCTCATCGTCGACATCACCCTCGACCTGCTCGCGACGAATCCGGAGGCCGCCGCGAGCTGAGTCCGGTTGCGGCGGAGGGGGCTCGGCCCTCCTGCAGGGGACGGGCTGCTTCAATTGCAGTGATCGGCCTGGGGTGGTGACCCATCCGTACGAACAGTGCCTACCCAAGCCGAACTCGACGACGGTGTCTATATCGCGGCGTCCGACGTCGCTGATGCCCGGGATCGAAGTTCGGTACAGGGAGTCGGTACGCATGTGCACGTGTCGAATCTCGGTAGTCGTGTTGTCGAACGAGTGAATGTTCGCGCCCGCGACTGGGCCAACGCCGTAGGGATCGAAGGTAGCCGCTGGAGGATTTCGATCCGACGGAACTGAACGACGTGGAAGGCAAGAAGAAGATCGCTGCCCCGGTTCGCGGCGGCGACGCGGAGAGCCTCGCTGCCGACGTCTTCGAGGAGGGCCGGTGCTTGTTCCTCCTCGAAGACGCGGTTGATCTCGAAGAGATCGGTGGCGACGTCGTCCGAGACTGACGGGTGCCGGAGGCGCACAATCGGTGAATGGCTTTTCGGGTCGTACAGGAGACAGTCCGTTTTCTCGCGGTCTCCGATCCCGGCAGGCTGCGGCTACGTGCCGCAACCGCCACGACGATCACAGTCATTCTCGCGATGGTGGTGCTGCTACCGGGTTCCAACCTGATCGGCCAGCCACTCACCGTCGCGCTGCTCGGGACGGTCGTCGCGATGCAGTCCTCGGCGGCGGTCAAGGACAGGGATCAGCACAGCAGGGTGATGACGACACTGCTGCTCGTGTTCCCTGCACTCGCGGCGGTGTCGATGTCCGCGGTGCTGTCACAGTTCGGGATGGTCGCCGATGTGGGCTTCATCGCGGTGCTCTTCGCGGCCGTCTGGGTGCGGCGCTACGGCCCGCGAGGTACGGCTCTCGGGATGGTCGCGTTCATCTGCTACTTCTTCGCACTCTTCCTTCGGGCCCAGCCTGGGCAGATTCCCATCCTCGCCGTGTCCATCGTCGCCGGCGTCGGTATCTCGCTCCTCGTCCGTACCGTGATCCTGCCGGACCGGCCCGGGCTCGAACTCACACGGTTGGTTCGGGCGCTGCGGGCCGCGTCGATCGACGTGCTGGAGGTGGCGTCGAACAGGGGTGATCGGAATCTCGATCTACTTCGTAAGAAACTCGATCGGCTCGGAAGCACCGCCCTGATGATCGACGACTGGCTCGACCGCAACGATGCAGCTCAGCTCCTGAGCGTCACCAACGATGATCTGTCCGTTCGTATCTTCGATGCGCAAATCGCTACCGAACAACTCGTCAGCGCGCTGTGGGCGCTCGACCCGGACAAGTCGTGGCCGAATTCGCTGGGGCAGGCGACCACGGCACTGGGATCGTGCCTGCAGAACAATCCGTCGGATGACCAACTCCGCGCTGCCCGACGCCTCGCCGCCGCGGCCGCAGACAAGTCCGATCCATCGACTCCGGCGGGTATCGCGACCACCGTCGCGATGCGAGCAGTGCAGGCGCACATCGCGATCCATCACATCACCCACAACGCCCTGCGAACAGAATCGGAGCCGAGGAAGAAGCCCGACGAGGACGAAGAAACGGACACCGGATGGAACCCGAGCACCAAAGCCGCGATCCAGGTAGCCGTCGCGACCAGCGCTGCAACGATCCTCGGTGAGCTCATCTCGCCCGACCGCTGGTACTGGGCGGTCCTGACGGCCTTCCTCGTTTTCACCGGAGCGTCTACCCGCGGAGAGATTCTCTCGCGCGCAGGGCACCGCGTCGTCGGCACCATCGCGGGAGTTCTTGCAGGAGTATTGCTGTCCGCGTTGGTCGGAAACAACCAGCCGTTGCAGTTGCTCCTGCTCGTCGTCTGCGTATTCTTCGCGTTCTACCTCGTCACGGTGGCCTACGCATTGCTCTCCTTCTTCGTCACCGTGATGCTTGCGATGCTGTACGGACTGCTCGGCACATTCAGCATCGAGGTACTCGAACTGCGCATCTACGAAACGGCGGCCGGCGGAATCGTCGGAATAGCGGCGGCGTACTTCATCTTCTCCACCGGAACGAGATCGACGCTGACCTCGAAGATCGACGACTACCTCGATCGGATGACTGCCATCGTCGACACCGCTATCGGAGCCGTCGTCCAACCAGGGCACGAGACTGACCTCGTCGCCGACATCCGGAAGCTGGACAACGCGCTGAAGGACCTTGCCACGGCGGGCAAACCCTTGGAAATGGGGCCGACGACGCGGACCCGTCGGGGAGCGAAACGGTTGTTGCGGATCATGACTGTCAGCAATCGGTCGTCTCATGCACTTGCCCGAGCAGGGGTGAGCGCCTCTCGCGGCGAACCGGACAGCGGACCGTCGCAGGAGACCGCGAAGGCATTGCGCCAGGCAGCCGACGTCACCAAGGAAACCATCGCCGACGTCAAACGCGCACTCGCCGGTGAGCACGTAGAGCCTCCGGAGAAACTCACCGAAACCTCGGCACCCGACGTCATGCTGCAGTCGACCACCACACCGGGGCCGGTTCGCAGTGCCGTCCGCTCGCTCAGCACCCTCAACCGCACGATGGGGGAAGCGTTGACGCATGCCTGATGGCGTCGTACATGCTGCTGAACGAAGCACAAAGCGAGCCAGTCGAAGGGGGAAGCCCGTCACAGCCGGCGAATCACCCGGCTGGAGTGACCGCTCGGGCGTCTACCTCGGCAAACCCAGAATCCGTTCGCCGATGATGTTGCGCTGAATCTGATTCGACCCGCGTGCGATCCGGCGTCCCCGGCTCTCGAGGAACACGCGTTGCAGAGAGTCGAGTTGATATCCGTCCCCGTCGGGGCGGGTCAGAGCCGACGCCCCGAGAAGCTCCAGCGCCGTCGACCCGAATACACAGTGATACTCCGACCAATTGACCTTGTCGATCGCCAGCAACTTGTCCACGGCCTCTCCCTCTGCAACACGGGCACCGATCACGGAACCAACGGCACGCATCAGTTCGACCTCGACCACCAGTTCCGCCAACCGCTGGCGGACGATCACGTCGCCGAGCCGACCGTTCTTGTCCAGCCGCTCCGCCAACACGTCCAGTTCGTGGCGATAGCCGACATACTGCGTCGCCGCCCTGCCCGCTCGTTCGGCGCCGAGTGTGGTCATCGCGACCGCCCAACCGGTGCCGAGCCCACCCACCACATTGCTCAACGGGGCGCGCGCATCGGTTATCCGTTCCTGCGCAAACCCCCTGTCGCCCGACGCCATCCGGATGGGGTCGACGTCGATGCCGTTGTCCGTCATGGGAACAAGGACAAACGAGATGCCCTGGTGTCTCGGTGCGTCGCGGTCGGTGCGGCACAACAGGAACATCATGTCGGCCTGGCCGCCGTGGCTGGTCCAGATCTTGTCACCGTTTATCCGCAACTCGTCGCCGTCAACGGTTCCGCTGGTCCGCAGCGAGGCGAGATCGGATCCGGTCTCGGGTTCGGAGAAGCCCTGGCACCAGGTGTCCTCGCCCGACAGAATGCGGGGCAGGAACCGGCGCTTCTGGTCCTCGCTTCCGTGCGCCAACAGGGCGGGCGCAAGCAGGGTCTCGCCCATTCCGAGTTGCGGGCGTCGAAGTCCCGCGCGCGCGAACTCCTCCTCTACTACCAGAGTTTCGACCGGTCCCAGTCCTCGGCCGCCGTGTTCCTCCGGCCAGGACAGGCACAGCCAACGCCCCTGACGCAACAGATCGGTCCAGTGCTTCTCGGCGTCGGTGTCTTCGTGTCCGAACGGTTCCTGTGCGTATTCGAGTGGCGTTCCCTCGGCGCGGTGCTCGGCCAGCCAGGCGCGGACCTCGGTCCGCAGGTCCGCCAGCGGAGCGGGTTCGTCGGCCCGCGCCGGCGCCTCGACCGCGGTGCCGGTGGCGAGGACCCCGGCGAGCAGACGCTCGCGGTGCCACGCCGACGATCCGAACATCAGCTGATCGGTCTTCGCCCGCTTGAGATGAAGGTGAGCCTCGTGCTCCCAGGTGAAGCCGATCGCGCCGTGTAGTTGAATCGTCTCGCCAGCGATCTGCAGGTACCTCTCGGTCCCCGCGACGCAGAGCACGCTCACCAGTGTCGGCAGTTCCGGCGCATCGGTATCCGCGGCGTGAGCGGCGACGGCGACCGCAGCGGCGACCGGTTCGAGCGCCCGGATCAGATCGGCCAGCCCGTGTTTGACCGCCTGGTTGGTACCGATCGGACGACCGAACTGGTTGCGGGTCTTCGCATAGTCAGTTGTCAGGTGCAGGCACCGGCGAGCGCCGCCGACCCTCTCCGCTGCCTGCACGACGAGCGCCTTGTCGAGCGCTCGGGACAGTGTCTCCGAAATGTCGGTGGTGTCACTGATTCGTTGCGCTGCCGCGCTGTCGAAGGTGAAGGTCGTCAGCGGACGGGTCTGGTCCAACGCCGGCCGCCGGACCCGCCGAATGCTCGTGTCCGATGGTTCCACCAGAAAGAGGCCGGTCCCGTCTTCGGTTCGGGCGACGACAACGACAGTGTCGGCGCAATGACCGAAGATCACGTGATCGGCCCGTCCGTCGATCCGCCAGCCGTCGCCGTCCGGGTGTGCACGCACCGCTTCCGAGCCGGCCTGCCACCACCCGTCGGCGTCGGCAAATGCCAGACACCCGAGACGAGTGCCCGCGGCGAGACCTGGCAGCAGCTCACTGAGCCAATGCTCCTGGGCGCAATCCGCGATGGCGAGCGTGGTCAACACCGAACTCGCGAAGAAGGGGCTGCATGCTGCCGAGCGCCCGAATTCCTCGGCGACCACGACGAGGTCACCGATACCCGCGCCTGATCCGCCGTACTTCGCGTCGACGAGCATTCCTTGCAGTTCGAGTTGTTCGGCCATCGTCGCCCACATTCCTGGCCGGTATCCGAGTTCCGTGTCCTGGTCGGCCAATACTTCGGCCGGTTCACTGGTTGCGGTGAGAAACTCCCGAACCGCGTCGCGAAGCGCGCGGTGTTCTGCAGTTGTTGTCATGCCCATTCGATTGTCTCCTTCGAGTGTCCCGTGTAAGCACCACCTCGGCCAGGATCCCCAGACCTGGGATGACCAGGCGTCCTGCGACCTGTCCGCTCGGTTGTGCATTGTGTTGTCTTGTGGTTTTCGACCGCGGGTGCCGCCGTGCGTACGCATTTACACGGGCAGTGTTTTGCGCGTCAGAATCGCTTGCTTCATGGCGATTCCCCCGCCGTTGGGGTAGGCCGCGATCTTGTCGGTGAGTTCGGTTGCCCGGCCCACAACCTGCTCGTCCGGCACCATTGCGTAGGCGAAGCTGCGGCGCAAAAGGTCCGGACCGTACTGACGTTCACAGGCCAGGGTGAGCTGCAGTGCCTGGTTCACGTCGTATTTCGCGAGCAACCACCGCAGATTGTTCGGCGCAGCAACCCCCATCTCCGCCTCGCCGACCATGAGGAACGACGTCTCTCCCACTACAAGGAGGTCACAGGCGAGCGCGATCGCCGCAGCACCGTTGACAGCGGCCCGCTCCAGCGCCCCGATCAGCGGTTTCTCGAACCCGGACAGGGTCGTGTGCAGGTCGGAGATCGCCGCGGTAATTTTCGGCTCGCCCGGGCGTACCTCGGCAAGATCCAAACCGGAACTGAAGCACCCGCCCGCGCCGTACAGCAACACCGCGGTGACTGTGTCGTCGTCCTGAGCGTCAGCGAACGTTCTGGTGAGTTGGGTGACCATCGGGACCGTCAAGGCATTCTTCCGCTCGGGACGATTGAGTTCTATGTCCAGCCGTCCGCTGTGATGGTGCCGAACTACCACGACATCGCTCTCCGACGAACTCACAACATGCTCCTCCCGAGTCCGTCGAACTGCCCGGCGGGAGCGGTCGGCTGCCCCGTGGCGCGTTCGCCACCCGTCCTCAGGCGCACGGTGTCTCCCAACAACATTGGTTTGATCATCGCTTCCTTCCACAATCGCTGACGACAGGCTGGTGCACTCAGGCCAGGTCGCGGACGGCGGTGCCGTCGACCGTTCTGGTTCGGCTTACTTGTTCGGGTGGTGTGCGGCGATCGTGGTTGCATCACGTTCGGGATTGACCAGGACGGCGGCGGTGAGTGCGCCAACCAGCATGATGACTCCCACGATGACAAAGCCTCGGCCGTATCCGGCGGCGGTGTCGGCGGCCCCGGAGACGAGGGAGCCGATGAGAAGTGGTGCCGCGACACCGCCGAGGCTGTAGATCGCGACGGTGATCGACATGACGGATCCGCGTTGCTTGGCGGGGACCACGTCGGAGAGCAGGGAGAACGCCAGTCCCCAGGCTGCAGTGTTGAGGGAGAACGCGAGCGCGATCAGCACCATTTGAGTGGGTCCGACGGGCAACGCGGTAAATCCGATCATGCACACACCGCCGGCGGCGAGTAGGCCGGCCGCGAACAGGGCGCGGGCGGTGCGGGACGATCGTCCGGCCAGCGAGAGGCGGGTGGAGATCAGTCCGGCGAGAAAGGTCAGGATCACGGCCGCGGCGAAGGGCAATGTGATCAGCAACCCGGTGGCGTTGGCGCTGTAGTGCAGGCCTTCGCGCAAATACAGCGGCAACCAACTCACCTTCAACGCGGTCGCCCAATAGGAGCAGAACGAGAAGATCGCGACACCGATCACTGTGGGGCGAGTCCACAGGAGCCGGACGGGCACGGTGTCGGGAAGCGTCATCGCCTGATTCCCGGTGCCCGCCCCCGCATTGCCGGCGGGTCCTTCACCGCCGATGAACAGCCAGGCCACCAGCCAGATCACTCCGGCGACCATGAGCACGAGAAACGCTGCGTGCCAGCTGTAGCTCTGGATGATCCAGGTCAGGACCGGGGCGGCGATCAGCGGGCCGAGGGAGGCTCCCATGATGACTACCGAGGCCGGTAGCGAACGACGCTTCGGGGAGAACCAGGTGTGGGCGATCTGTTGGGACAACGCCCCAGCGGGGCCTTCGGCGAATCCGAGCAGCATTCGGCAGGCGAGGAAGACTCCGAATCCGACCGTCGTGGTCATCGGGGCCAAGCTGAGCACCCATAGACCGACCAGGCCGGCGAGGAGCCATCGCGCGGAGATGCGTCCGCCGAGGGATCCGAGGGCGACCGCGCCGACGGCGAAGAGCCAAAAGAACGCGCTCTGCGCGGTGCCGAACTGCTGATTACTCAACCCGAGATCGGTCTTGATCTCGACGCCGGCGAGGCTGACAACGACCTTGTCGGCGAAGTTGATCAGCATGAAGGCCATCAGCATCAGGGTGATGATCCAGCCACGCCGGCGAACGCGAGGGCTATCGAGTTCAGGGTCGGCGACGAGGCCGCCCTCCTCGGCGCGGGTTTGCGGATTCTGCAGAGACACAAGGGCTCCTGGGGGTCGTGATCAGTGAGGGGTAGGTGGCGCCGGTGGCGGTTCAGGTCACGTCAGGGAGTACTCGCCCAGCCGGTAGTGGGCAACGATCTCGTGGCTGTGTTCTCCGAGTTCGGGGACCCGCCCGGCGTCCGCGGTGCGGGGGATGCTGCGGGAGCGGTAGGGGAGGCCTGGGATGGAGTATGTGTGTCCGTCGCCGGTGCTGCCGGTAGTGAAGATGCCGCTGGCAATCACATCGGGGGCACTGGGGACCTGGTCGTAGGTGCGTACGGCGCCGGCGACGATGCCGACGGATGTCAGCGCCGTGAGCGCGGCTTCGGTGTCGAGGCCGGCGAAGAACGGTGCGAGAGCGGCGAGGAGTTCGCCGCGGTGGGCGACCCTTGACGGGTTGTCGACGAAGCGGGGATCCTTCGGCAGGTCGGGTCGGCCGGCGAGGTCGCAAAGCTGGGCGAATCGCTGCTCGGTGTAGGCGGAGATGACGATCGAGCCGTCAGCGGTGGGGAAGATGTCGGCGGCCGGTGCCGCGGTGGGTTGTCCGTTGCCGCGCCGGTGGGGCGCGACGCCGGTGATGGAGTATTCGCCCCAGTTCGCGCATTGCAGGTCGATCGCCACGTCGAGCAGTGAGACGTCGATGTCGTCCCCGAGGCCGGTACGTTCTCGTCGGAACAGGGCCGCCAGCACCGCCTGGGTGACGACGTAGGAGGTGGCGTGGTCGACGAGCGGGAAGCCGACGCGTTGCGGGTCTCCGTCCGCCTCTCCGGTCACTGACATCATGCCGGTTTCCGCCTGGGCGGCGATGTCGAGGCCCGGCCGGCGGCGGGAGGGCCCATCGGTGCCGAAGCCGGAGACCGCGGCGAGGATGACGGTGGGATTCAGTTCGCGTATGTCGTCGGCCGACAGGCCGAGCTTTTCCATCACCCCTGGTCGCAGGTTGTGGATCACGACGTCGGCTCGGGCGATGAGGGCACGGGCGTGGCGGAGATCGTCCTCGGCTTTGAGGTCGAGGACGATCGACTTCTTGCGCCGGTTGTAGGCGCGCATGATGGCCTCGCCGTAGACGCCGATCCCGCGTGCCTGGTCGCCGCCGGGACCTTCGATCTTGAGGACGTCGGCGCCGAGGTCGGCCAGGGTCTGCGCGGCGCCGGGCGCCGCGATGTACTGACCGAAATCGACGACCGTGATCCCGGACAGGGGCAGGTCATCGGGAGCGTACTCGGAGTCTGGCATGGTTCCTCATTCTGTGCCGGGACGGTGTGGACCTCAGTGCTGGTGGAGCCGTTCTGAGTCCTCAGCGTGGCCGAATGGGTTGCTGTCGTACCATCGGCGGCTGTCACACTCTTCACGACGGCAGTGTGTGACCCGTCACACCTAGGAGGCGTTCGATGCGTACCGCGCCCACGGACGAGGCAACCAAAGACGACCTGCACGGCAGGATCGCCCGCATTCGCCGGTCGATTCCGCGGATGGCACGGGCAACGATCGACCGCTACATCGCAGCCTCGCCGCTCTACACGCAGACCGCGGTGCCTGAACATTTGCACCGAGAAAGCGCCCACACCGTCCGATCGATGCTCGAGGTGTGCCTGCGGTCGGTCACCGACGAGTCCATCGACGTTTCCGACACGATGCGCGAAAACATCGAACGCGGCACCGAACGAGTCGCGGAAGGGTTGCCGCTACGGGAGTACATGCGCTGCTGGCAGGCCGGATTCGACGTACTCGCCGAAGAACTGGAACGCGAACTCGGCACCGACCACGGACTGTTCTGGTTCGCATTCCGCCGCGCCCACACCACCTTTGACCGCATCCTACGAGAGGTTGTTTCCGCGTACGAGATCCACACTCACGACCTCATTGCGGCGCAAGACCGCAACCATGCCCCCATCATCGATACTCTCCTGCGCGGCGACGAGTGGGTGTTCGACGACCCGAACTCCATCCCTGCCGAACCGAGCATCATGTTGCTGCACATCGATGACACCCCCGCCGAGCGATCCGGCGACCGCAACGCCCGATCGCTCGCGGCCACACGGAAGGTCCGTGCGATCCGCGCCCACCTGGCCCGAGCGGTCCCCGGCCTGTGGCTGATCGATGTCCGACCTCGGCACGCTCGGATCGTGATGCATCCACCAATCGGCGCTCTCGACCTGCTGGCCGTGGACCTCGCAAGGGTCAGTGGCGCACCGGTGACGATCGCGATCGAGAACGCCACCTCGATCACCGATCTTCCGCGAGCGGGCACCACGGCCGCCGAGGTACTCGACATCGCGATCCGGTCCGGCCGCACCGGCACGGTCAGCCGAATGACCGATGTCGCACTCGCACACCATTTTGCGCACCCCAGTGCGTCGCTGCCGGTGCTGCTGGACCGCTGCGCCTCCTTGCGATCGCGCCCGGACCTTGTGCACACCCTCCGGGTCTATCTGGCCAGCAACCTGGACCGGCGCGCCACTGCGGACACCCTGACGGTCCACCCCAATACCGTCGACAACCGGCTCAACCGCGTCCGCGAGCTGACCGGCCTCGACGTACACATCACCGCGGAGCTCCTTACTCTTGCGGTCGCGGTCAGCGCCGCCACCGACGAATCCGACGCGGAGGCTGACCACCCGCAGTGAATCTGTGATCGGTCACAGGCCGGGGCCGGCAGGGGTGTGCGCACAGACGATTGTTCGGCGGATGGCCGGTGCACAGAATGAGGCGCACGGGACATCGCAGCGTCGCGGTCCGACAGCCAAGCCGAGGAGAGCGCCACATGACGGACATCATCGACTACGCCGACAAGGTCTGGAAGGGCGAAGCCAACCAGAACGCCTACCACCACGGAGACCTCCGGAAGGAGGGTATGCACTACATCGCGGACGGCGCCTACATGTGGCCGGCGTTCGGCAACGTCTACGTATTTCCCACCAATACCGGTCTTTTCGTGTACGACACCGGCGACCGCCGGACCGCCGAAGACCTGTTCGCAGCCACCCGGCAAATCTCCGAGCAACCGGTGCACACGGCCGTCTACTCGCACGGACACGTCGACCACGTCTTCGGCATGGACCCCTTCGACACGGAAGCGCGCGAGCGCGGCTGGACCCGCCCCACGGTCCTCGCACACGAAAACGTAATCAGCCGGTTCGACCGCTACAAGGAAACCCGCGGCTACAACGGCATCATCAACCAACGCCAATTCCAGGCACCGAACCTGATGTGGCCGGCCGAATACCGGTACCCCGACGTCACCTTCACGGACCAGACCGACCTCACGGTCGACGACCTGCAGGTGCAACTTCATCACGCCCGCGGTGAGACCGATGACGCCGCGATCGCCTGGATCCCCGACCGCAAGATCCTGTGCTGTGGTGATTTCTTCATCTGGGCCAGCCCCAATGCCGGAAACCCGCAGAAGGTGCAACGCTTCGCACACGAATGGGCCCGAACCCTGCGGTGGATGGCCGACCTGGGCGCCGAAATCCTCCTCCCCGGACACGGGCTCCCCGTCCTCGGCGCCGACCGAATCCGCACCACCCTCACCGACGCCGCCGAACTCCTGGAAATCCTGCATGGCCGCACCCTCGAGATGATGAACGCCGGAGCGACCCTCGACGAGGTCGTGCACAGCGTCACCGCCCCCGCGGAACTCCTCCGCAAGCCCTACCTCGCCCCCTCCTACGACGAACCGGAATTCGTTATTCGCAACGTCTGGCGCCTCTACGGCGGCTGGTACGACGGCAACCCCGCCAACCTCAAGTCCGCCCCCCGCGCCGACCTCGCCCGTGAGATCGCGGACCTCGGCGGCGGCGCCGCCCAACTGGCCGAGCGGGCGCGCGCCCTTCTGGCACGAGGCGAACACCGGCTGGCGGGACACTTCGCCCAGATGGCCACCGATGCCGATCCGCAGAACCGCGACTCGCATCAGGTCCGCGTCGACGTCTTCGGCCAGCTGGAACAAGGCGCCACTTCCACTATGGCGAAAGGCGTCTACGGATGGGCAGTGGCGGAATCACGGGCCTTCCTCGACGGCAGCGACCACGCGACCGAACTGAAAGCCAAAACGGCCGGCCGCGCGCGATGGGCATTCTGACCTCCCGTCCACCAGCGGACTCAGGTTCGGTGGATGAGGAACCGGACTACCGGTACACGCTGGCGAACGAACGCACCTACCTGGCATGGATCCGCACCGCGATGGCGCTCCTGGCGGCAGGTGTGGCTGCCCACCAGTTACTTGCGTTGCCCTCCGGGGCACTGCAGATGACGATCACGATGGTGTGTTTCGGGCTGGCCACCGTCCTCGCCTCCGGCGCGTATCTGCGCTGGAGGGCCGCGCAGTCGGCGATCAGGCGAAACCTGCCACTTCCGGGCTCCGTCCTCGTGCCCGGTCTCGCTCTCGGATTGGGGATCCTCACGCTCCTCGCCGCCGGAGCGGCATTGTGGTCGTGATCGGGTCCGTTGACCGGGATCCGGGACTACAACCAGACCGCACCGCGCTGGCCTGGCGGAGAACCACACTCTCCGCCGCCGCGACGGCGGTGGCGCTCCTCCACATTCCCACCGCCGATGGCGACCGCGCTGGTTCGCTGACCTTGGTAGCGATGGCGGTGCTGCTGCTCGTGATCACGTACATCAGCTACAGACGAGGCCGTTCGCTGCAGCGGGGGAGTCACGGAATGACCCGACACCATGCCTTGCTGGTAGCTCTACTCCTCACGGCTACAGCGGTCGCCGCTGCCGCGACCGCCGCCTTCGCCCGATAGCCGCACTCTCGAACGACAACTCGAAGCACACCTCGGTCCGGTTCGACTCCTCGGCGGGGAGCCCAGTGTCGGTCATCGATTGGCTCACCAGTGGCGGCGACGTCGAGTCCGCGCGAAGATGTGATCGCCCAAATGGACGGGAAGCAGTGTAAGTGGCGCGAGTGCTCCCGCACCCTCCGGCCGTCGACGAACGTTCCCACCACGGCATCACCCAGCGGTGGGCCCGCACCATTGCGGCCGCACATCCCGGGCTCGATGGGCTGCTGTACCGGCGTCGGTACCGGCCGGCCACGTCGAACCCGCTCGCGCATCCCGGCCTGCAACGCCGTCTCGCCGCAGCCGCGGAGGCGCTCGGCTGCACCGTCGTCTGTGGTGCGCCGACCGGGTGGCGGCGTGTCGACCGGGGGCACACCGCCGGTGGCCGCGGTCATTCGCGCGTCTTCAACCGTGAGGTGTGTCGCTTCGCTACGTCGAGGTCGGCGTCAGCGATTCCGAGTGTGTCCTGAGCGGCGCGGAGGGCGTCGACGGCGCTCTCCAACGCTTCCGGTGCGGTGGTCGGGTCGCCGAGTGCGTCCACGTCGAGCGTGTTCGCATCGAGGTCTGCGTAGGTGCGCTCGAGGTCGAGGAGGGTTCGACGGAGAGCGTGCAGTGCATCCCGGACCTCGGTTACCTGCTCGTCGAGATCAGCGGGCGTGCTCACACGATCACGTCCCAGAGCACCGCGGCGGCGTTGGTGAGGGGCGGCTGCTCGTCGGTCAGACGGCCGAGCTGCTGCTGCACGCGGGCTGTCGGTTGGTCGACGTCGGTCATGCGATCACTCCATCTGTTGTGAATGACTGGGCTGTGTCGTGTAGGGCGGCCCGCTCGATAGCACTTCGGCAAGAAATGCGGTCGTGGTGACAGCTCTGCCCGGGAAGTCGACACGTCCCGGGGCTGAGGGGGTGTGCCGTGTTCAGGAGCGGGTGAAGCGGGATCTGAGTTGTTGCATGCCGACCATGACTTTTTCTTCGGTGCTTCCGGGTGCGAGCGGGGAGCATGCCCAGCTGCATGGCTGTGTCGTTCATGGTGACGATGATCCGTAGTGGGGCGATTTTGCCGTTGCGGTATGGCCGCCGAATTCTCAGCTGGTCGGGCCTGGTGGCGGGATCGGTGCCGAGGAAGGCTCCGGCGGCGGTGGCTGCTGGGTGGGTGGTTGGGTGGTCGGGTTGTCCGACGGCGTAGGCGGGAGCGGTTGGGTGGTCGGGTTGTCGGAAGGGACAGGCAGGGGCGGCTGCGGAGGCGGGACCATCGTGATGGTGGGTTCAGGGCTGGTGGACGGCAAGGTCTCGGGCGGGAGCGTCAGCGTCGTCGTGGGTAGCGGCGGCAGTGAAGTGGGCGGCAGTCCGGGAAGCTGCAGATCCGTGGGCAGGGTTCCCGGCAACTGCTCGACTCCCGGCGCGGTCGTGGAACCAGGTGTCCCCGGCACGATGGCCGGCAGTTCGCTAGTCTGTGTCGGCGCGTCGGTGGTGGTGGTACCGGGCGTCGTCGTCGCGGGCGGCGTGGTGGGAGCGATCTTCTCGACCTCCGCGGCGAGCTTCGCACGCCACACGTCGAGTTCGTTGCGCAGGTCGGGGTCGCGTACCCCGCCGGAACGGTCTGCGGCGCCCTCGAGTAGGTTCTTCGCCGCCTCCGCGTCGCCCGCGGCGATCAGCCGCTCGGCCTCCTGCAGCTGCGACGTGGTGTCGATCTGCGCGACGGTCGAATCGGCCTGCTGGCTGAACACGACCGACTTGACGCTCCACAGCGGATCGCCGGGTGCGGCGTTGTACGAGAAGATGGTGACGCCACCCATGACGACCGCGATCGCGGCGGCAGCGCCGGCGATGGGTCGCAACAAGCGGAGCTTGCCGCGGGCAGCGCTGCGTGCGGAACGGGCGTCCGAGGCGTCGATCGCCGCGATCACGTCGTCGAGCAGCGGCCCGGTCGGCATCGGCGTCGCCGCGATGTCGGCGCGCCAATTGGTCAGCAGAAGCGCGAGCTCGTACTGCTCCGGCGAATCCGTCGCGACAGGACCGCCACCGGCGATCGCGTCGATCAAAGCGTCGTCGCGGCGCACTGCCGCGACGTCCACCGGTGCGTCGTCTCCTGGGAGATCGGCATCGGGATTGCCGTTGCGCTTGCTCCTAGCCAAACCTCTCACCTGCCCTCGTCACCCCCGCGGTACTGGTACTACCCACGGCCGGGGCCGTTTCCTCGGCTGACATACCGACCACGAGGCGGAGGATCAAGATCTCCCGGTGCTCTTCCGGCAGCGTGCTCAGCAGTTCGTTCATCTGCCTGCTCGCCTTTCGAGTCCAGCGCCCGCTGTTCGGGTCCGTCATCGTTGACTACGACATCTACTACGTCGGTGACGGGCTCCGACTTGTTACCGACTGTCAGAGAAGAGCGACAAGAAATCGGAGCTCCACGTCGGTTGTGGGTTCCGGTGTTGTCCGCACGCCGTCGGTTGCCGCACGACCACACCCGTCCTCTTCGGGCCGACCCCGGCGCACTCGGGCGGTCCTGAGGCCCTGGGCCGGGGTCGACGTCTGTGCAACGGCATCGTCTTCGGAGTGGACGATTCTCCTACGTGGATTATCCCACTGGTGGCCGGTACTCGGCGAGGTCAGCAGTTGTCGCACCCTCGACTGGGCAGACCAGCGTCGCTGACCGTCCGCGCGGTCAGCCGCGGCCGATGTACGGCATCCCGGCGGCCATGATCGTCATCGCCGGCACGGTGACGTCCAGGGGAAGTTCCACCAGTCGGGTCACCGCGTCCGCGACGTACCGCGGGTCGAAGGTGGGTTCCGCTCGCATCGATCCGTCCGGTTGGCGGGCGGACTGGCCGATGCCGGCCGTCATGGCGGTTGCGGCGTTCCCGATGTCGATCTGGGTGCAGCAGATGTCGTGATCGCGCCCGTCGAGCGCGATCGACTTGGTCAACCCCGACACCCCGTGCTTGGTTGCCGTGTAGGCGACGCTCGCGGGTCGGGGCGTGTGCGCGGACAAGGAGCCGTTGTTGATGATGCGACCGCCGCGGGGTGTCTGCGTCTTCATCATGCGCACCGCCTCGCGCGAGCAAAGGAAGACCCCAGTGAGATTTGTGGCCACCGTCCGGTCCCAGTCTTCCGGGTCGATCTCGTCCACCGCGCCGGAGGGGCCGAAGGTGCCCGCATTGTTGACGAGTACGTCCACGCGGCCGAACCGTTCGGCGACGACGGCGAAGAGGCTGTGCACCGACTGTGGCGACGAGACGTCGGCCGGCACCACGAGCGCGTGTTCGTGACCGTCCGCTGTCTCGTCCAACTTGTCTTGCGCCCGTCCCGACAACACCACGTGATGTCCGGCATCGAGTAGTCCGGTCGCCATGGACCGCCCGATTCCCGATCCGGCACCCGTCACCACGATGACCCGTTCCGTCACGACCACTCCCTTGCATCACGTAGTTCCCGCACAGCTGTCGGCAGCCCCCGAATTGTCGCCGATCGGCGGCCTCGCCGTGGCTGTTCACGCGTTCCGTTCGCGGTTGTCGACGAGGTCGCGGAGGATCTCAGGAATCACGGTGCGCCTAACACTCGAGTGGGGGACGGCGGTCGGCTTTCCTGGCCGGGTGACCATCGCAGACATCGCACCCCGCACGCCGCTGCAGCAGCGCTACTGGGACCCCGCCCTCACCGAGCCCGCGCAGTGGAATCCGGTTCTGGAAGCCCTGCACTCGCACCGTTCGGTTCGCCGCTACCTACCCGATCCGCTGACCGACGCGACGCTCGACGTCCTTGTCTCGGCTGCGCAGTCGGCCGCCACGTCGTCGAACCTCCAGGCATGGAGTGTCGTCGCGGTCCGGGATCCCGACCGCAAGGCCCGTCTGGCCGCGCTCGCGGGCGAGCAGGCCCACATCGTCGAGGCCCCCGTCCTGCTGGTCTGGCTCGCCGACTTCGCCCGAGTCCGCCAGTGACGACCGGCCCGATGCAACTGATCACCCTGCGTTTTCTGACCGGCGCCGGCCTGGGCGCTGCCATCCCCAGCCTTGTCGCTCTGACCAGCGAATTCGCCCCCGCCCGGCGGCGGTCATCCTTCGTGATGTTCACCTACTGTTGGTTCGCACTCGGCTTCGTAGCCGCGGGAATCGTCTCTGGCATCGTCATCCCACACTGGGGCTGGCGCGCGATGTTCGTCATCGGAGGCACCGTGCCGTTGGTGTTGCTCGTTTCGCTGCTGCGTTCCTTCCCGATTCCCCCCGCTACCTTCTGATGCGTGGCGACTTCACCCGTGCTGATGCGTGGCGACTTCACCCGTGCACATGCCACCCTGCGTCGCATCGACCCCGCCTTGCCCGCCGATGCGGTCATCCGGGCCGACTACTCGAGTGTCGAGGAACCCGATCGCGGGAGGGTGCTGATGGTTGTCGATCTGGTACGCGGCAGGTGGTTCCTGAGCACCCTCCTGCTGTGGACTGCATTCGCGGCAAATCTGGCGGCCTTCTACGCAATTCAAAGCTGGCTTCCGACGATCGTAGGCTCGCTGGGAGCTCCTTCACGCGTTGTCATCGCCTCAACCGTGTTGACCACGATCGGCGGGATTCTGGCAGCAATCATCATCGGTCCCGCGATGGACAAGGCCAACCCCTTCCGCACTCTCGGCGTTGTCTATCTCGGCGGCGCGGTCTTTGTCGCCGCACTGGGGTGGGTCATCGGCGGCGGCAGCACCTGGGCACTTGTCGGAACTGCATTCCTTGCGGGAACGGGTGTGACCGGTGGCCAAATGAGCGTCATCGCCCTGGCAACTGTGCTGTATCCACCCGGGATGCGGTCCACCGGAGTCGGCTGGGCCCTCGGGATCGGGCGGCTCGGTGGAATCGCAGGCCCGTTGATCGTCGGGTCCGCCCTCGGCGCCGGCTTCCTCCCACGCGACATCTTCTTCGCGATGGCGGTAATTCTGGTGGTCGCCAGTATCAGCGTCCTGATGCTCGAACATCGATCTCGCGCGCAGCGACTTGCATGAGCTGGAAGCCGCCACCGGTGCTTCCTGCTCGGCTCGACGGGCGCAGACCTGCTCTGGCTTTTAGCGAGCTTCGACACCTTCGACCAGCTCTGCACCGGGCGGATTCTCCCCGTCGCCGACGTCTCCCACACCTTGATCGCCGCCGAACGCAGCCTCTGCCGGTGAGTGGTCGGCCTCGTACCGCACGGTCACGCCGGGTCGGTGTCTCTGTGGGGTCGGCGGCGCCGGTGGAACCGTGCACGCTGGAGATCCAGGAGGGTCGCGCCTTCGGCATCTACCCGCCGGTGTCGACTGGCGATTCCGACCCGGACGGCAGTCGTATGTCGGTGCAGCTCTGCTGCGCGGCCGTTGGCGTTCTCGTCGTTGAGGAGGTAGCCGGCTGCTCGGTCGCACTGAATCAGCAACTTTTCGTAGGCGAGGCGCGCTGGCGCCTGTTCGTCGAGTTGGGTGATCGCGACATGCTCCACGAATTGCAAAGGGATACGCAATAATTGGTAATTTATTCGCAAAAGTGTCATGGGCACGTCGCGCAGTGTTGTCACGATCGGCGATGTTAGCGCTCGTGGAGGCAGCGTGCGGAGAGTTTCGCGCCGTGCTGTCGCCGGGTGGTCAGCTGGGAGCGAACAGGGGCATAGGTGGTGTTGTGCCGACGCTGTAGTGGGTATGGGCGAACTGGATGAATTGGACGGGTACTCGAGGACGGTGATCTCGGTCGCCGATGCGGTGTTGCCGAGTGTGGCCAGCCTGGTTGTGCGGACATCACGGGGGAGCGGTTCGGGCAGTGCGAGTGTGATCACCGATGACCGGCTGTTGCTGACGAGTGCGCACGTGGTTTCCGGAGCGAGCGGGGCCGAGGCGGCGTTCACCGACGGGACGGTTGTGCGCACTGATGTGGTGGGACGCGATCCGTTGTCCGATCTGGCTGTGCTGCGTGCTCGAGGCGATGTTCCGGCTCCGGTGGAGTTGGGTGACGCCGCGTCGCTGCGGGTGGGGCAGTTGGTCGTCGCGTTGGGAAACCCGCTGGGTCTGGCGGGCAGTGTGACGGCGGGCATCGTGTCCGGGTTGGGCCGCTCGTTGCCGGTGGAGTCGGGGCGGGTGATCGATGAGGTGATCCAGACCGATGCGGCGCTGAATCCGGGGAACAGCGGTGGCGCGTTGGCCGACAGTGCGGGCCGGCTGGTTGGGGTGAATACCGCTGTCGCCGGGATGGGGGTGGGTCTGGCGGTGCCGATCAACTCGACGACGAGGCAGATCATCGCCGCGCTGGTATCGGCGGGGCGAGTGCGTCGGGCCTGGTTGGGGATCGCGGGCATGCAGGTTCCGCTGCCTCCGAAGCTGCAGGGGCGGATCGGGTCGAAGACTGGTTTGCAGGTGGCCGGTGTCTCGCCGGGAAGCCCGGCCGCCGAGGCGGGGTTGCGGCGCGGGGACATCATGGTCGAACTCGACGGCAAGCCGATCGTGACGACGACTGCCGTCCAGCGGTTGATGGTCGAGGATGCGATCGACCGGCAGATCGAGATCACGGTGTGGCGCAACAGTGCGCTGGTGGACGTGTTCGCTCGTCCTCGTGAGCTCGCGGCCTGATGACCACACAGCGACGTGGGATCCGATCGACGGTCACCGATTCATCTCGTGCCGGATCGCGTCCTGGACTTTCTCGTGAGCCACCGCGATACCGCCCGCGATATCGGTCAGTGTTCTTCGATGCTGGAGGCGCAACGGGTCGTTCACTGCGCCATCGTGCAGGTGTTGCCGGTGGGGGAAGACTGGGCGCGGCTCGGTCTTCACGAGGTGCCGGTTGAACGTCCCAGTGAGCTGCGACAGCTCGTTGAGTCGTCGGTAAACGTCATCGCTGGCCACGACCCGCGCCTGGCTGAGCAGGGAATCGAACTCGTCGCCGCCGATCTCGTCCGCGTCATTCGGGTGTGATGCAGCCGAAGTCGTTGCGGTTGCGGCGAGGCGGGCCGTCGCTCGCAACAGGTCGGCGTAGATCGCGAGCCGCAGTTTCACGAGTTGGTCTCGGCGCGCAGTCTTGCTGCGCAGCCGTTCGGTGATCCACGGTGAGAGGGCCGTGCCCACGATTCCGGCCACGCCCATCCACATGATCGCATTCACGATCAGTCTCCCGTCTCTTCCTGCTTTTGGGCCGAAGACCCGCGTTCACATCCCGCCGCCTCCGCGTTACTCATTCCCGGGCACTCTGGCGGGTGCTGTTCACGGCCGGATCTGGTTCGTCGTTGTCGCCGAAGATCGCCTTGGCCTCGAGGTACTCCACCAGGCCGAATTTGCCGAACTCCCGGCCGTTGCCTGACTGCTTGTAGCCTCCGAACGGAGCATCGAAGGCCAGCGGAGCCCCATTGAGATGAACCATTCCCGTCCTCAACTTCCGGGCGACATTCCGCGCGCGCTCCGGATCGCTCGACGAGACCATCCCGGACAGCCCATACGCGGTGTCGTCCGCGATGCGGATTGCGGCGGCCTCGTCCTCGTAGCCGATCAGCATCGTGACGGGGCCGAAGATCTCCTCTCGCGCGATGGTCATATCGTTCGTCACGTCCGCGAAGACGGTGGGCCGGACGAAGTAGCCGGTGGACAGTCCCGCCGGGCGACCGACTCCACCGGCGACGAGCGTGCCGCCCTCATCGATTCCGATCTGGATCAGGCGCTGCACCTTGTCGAACTGTGCCTGTGACACCAGCGGACCCACGGTCGTTCTCTCGGACTCGGGTTGTCCGACGACGATCGACGCGGCGGCGGTCTTCGCGATCGCGATCGCTTCGTCCATCCGGTCCCACGGAACCAGAATGCGCGAGGCGGCATTGCAGGACTGGCCCGAATTGACCACCACGCCTACAACGTCTCGGGTGATGACCTCTTCGAAGTCCGCGTCGTCCAGCACAATGTTCGCCGACTTGCCACCGAGCTCCTGTGTGACACGTTTGACCGTTGTCGCCGCGTTCCGAGCGACCTCGACGCCGGCACGCGTCGATCCGGTGAACGAGACCATGTCGATGTCGGGGTGCATCGACAGCGCGGCTCCGACGGTAGGTCCGTCACCCTGAACGAGGTTGAAAACTCCCGCAGGGACTCCTGCTTCGTGAAGTATCTCCGCGAAGATGATCGCATTGAGTGGCGCGATCTCGGACGGCTTCAACACCATCGTGCAGCCTGCGGCCAACGCCGGCGCAACCTTCGCGGCGATCTGGTTGACGGGCCAGTTCCAGGGTGTGATGAACGCACACACGCCGACCGGCTCGTGCACCACCGTCGTCGTGCCGATCTTCTCCTCGAATTCGAACGCTCGGAGCGCATCGACGGCTGCGGTGAGATGCACCAGGCCGGACGGTGCCTGAGCGGTCGTGGCCAGTGAAGTAGGTGCTCCCATCTCCTGGGTGATCGTCGTTGCCAGCTCGGCCATCCGTCGCCCGTAGACCTCGATTATCCGATCCAGTAACGCAATCCGGTCGGCGCGTGTCGTCGACCCGTAACCGTCGAACGCTCTGCGGGCGGCCGTGACGGCGCAATCGACGTCCTTTTCGTCGCCCAGCGCGATGGTGGCGACGATCTCTTCTGTCGCAGGGTTGACGACGTCGAGCGTGTCGGTCCCGATCGGGTCGATCCACTCGCCGTCGATGTAAAGCTTCTGGGTGTTCTCCATGGTGGTCCTTTGGTCGGTTTCTGCAGAAGGCAAGAAGGGGTGGGTAGCGCATTGGTGACCGTGCGGGTGAGCCGCGATGGCGTCCCGTGTTGTGGAGTCCTGTCCTCCCGGGGTTTGCGTCGGAGTGTTTCCGGCGTCTGAATAACAATGACTCGCCGCAGCTCTGCCGTCTGTCCGCCAACCGGGCCCCGCTGGGGGAGGAATACGTGTCCCCCAATCGGAGGACAACCGCGATGGCGGGGTCGAGCGTCAGGAATGCGATGCGGTCGATCCAGCCCAGCTGATCGACGAACGATCTTTCCCGAGAACGGAATTACGGTGTCGAGCTGTTGGTTTCAGCGCCGAATGCCGGTCAGTTCCGTTCGCACGAATGATCGTCTGGGGCCAACGTGACGATGTGGGATATCGACGATCGACCGTGAAGCGAGCCCTGTGCGGCGGATGGCGCGGCGTCAACTCGACGCGCTCACCGACGAGGACCGCGCGGGCCGTCGGAGTGCGGCCGCCGCCATCGTGAGCGCCACGGCATCCTCCGCAAGCGCGGCCTGCCAGTCCGGCATCCGCCGGCCGGCCCACTGCCGCCACCACGCGCCGCCGTAGGAGCCGGCGAGGGCGCCGACGGTTCCGATGATCAGGGCCGACGCCGTGTCGGCGCGGTCGCGGCGGGCCAGCGCCGCGGCGCCTCCTCCGCCTGCGATGAGTCGTCCGGTGAGCGCGGGCTGGGAGAGGCGCGACGGTACGTTCGGGTTCTTGTCGGCGACCAGTTCGCCGCCGACGAGCGCCGTCGCACCAACGAGGCGGGACCAGTGTGCCGAGCCGGGGGCACCCGAAAGCAGTGCCGCCGCGATGCCGGTGGAACTGCGGAGACCGCTGGCCACGCCGATCACGGCCGACCGGACAGTGCTCGACCGTTCCGCCCCCGGCTCCCTGCGGTGCCCCGTCGCCTCGTCCTGCTGCCGCAGGACTGTGGTGACGGTGGCGCCGTAGACGAGATGCGGCACGAGGTCGCTGAGCCAGTCCTGAGCGGTCCACTGTCGCGGGTCGCTGATGCCGCGCATGGCGATCGGAATGTCGGTGGCTGCCATCGCGGCGAGACCGAGCCCGATCGTTCCGGCAGCCGGGGTCAGGCGGGCGCCGGCCCGGCGGACGAGGACGGCGGCCACGCCGAATCCGGTGCCGACGGCGATCCCGCCGAGCGCCCCGAACGCCGACCGCCGGGCCGCGAGCACGTCACCGCGTCCGGGTATCGCGACGCCCAGAGCGGTCGCAACGGACTCGACCGTCTTCTCCGGAACGGTGCTTGCGGGGCGGCCTCGGATCGCCATGTCCAGGTATGTGACGGCGTCGAGCATCGTGGTGCCTGCGGCACCTGCAACGATGCCGGTCGTGACAGTGTTCATCGGACTGCCTCTCTCGCGTGATTCGACGACGGGGTCGTCCTTCCCCGGAGCATCCCCCGGCGGTGTACCGGGCAAACGTGGACGGGAGTGTTGGGCGCGAGGCACGGCTGTATCCGGGCAGGAGTGTGCAGGACGCGATTGCGGGCGAGGGTGACTCGTTCGGTAGCTGGGAATGTAAGCCAGGAATCGCGCCGGCAATGGTGGAGTCGGGGAGCGAGGCGACGCCGGATATCTTGTGGCGCAGCCAAGCGCAGCCCCCGCCAGCGATCGGTGTCAGCTGGCAGGGGCGCTACACGGACAAACCGCGCGTAGTAACGAGCGGCGCATCAGTGATCTTCGTGAGCCGGGGCATGGAAGTCCAGAGAGTGTGATCCACGCCATTGTGCAAATTTCTTCACCTCATCATTACCGACCAGTAGGTGTAATTTTGGGGGTCGTTGACGGCGCATGTGTGAATTTAGTTGGCGCTGCCGAGTTCCGATCGGCATGAGTCTGCGGTATCGGGCGAAATTCTCGATTGATCAGGCGAGAATTCTACGTAATGAACCGCCGAACATGTTGTGCCACAGCATGTTCGGCTGTCGCTTGGAGCTGTTCTGCGGAAACGAGCGAGGCGCTGAGCTATTCGCAGGCCATTGTCGATGACGACCATCGGCCGGGTAGATCCCGCCCGGGTGTGATGAAGAACACAACATAATTTCTCGCGAAGCGCGGTGGTCGGGAATGAGGTGTGGTTAAACCCCTGTCTGGGACCCAAAAGCGGGTATGGGTGTAGGTGATTCGGCCGTTGTGTAGGTGTCGAAGTCGGACGAGTGTGTGGGGTGCACCGTCATCGACCCGGCGGCCAGAATCTCGGCACGTGAAGGAAGAGTGTAATGGCACGGATCAGCAAGAAACTGGGGTCCGATCTACTGGATGCGTTGCGTGTCAGTGTCGTTGGCACCATTGCGTGCGCCGGACTGGTCATGGGCGTAATTGTCCTGGCGATGTGGAACTTCCCCGTACCGGGTGTGTAGGCGCGCGTGGCTTGTGGTCGTTCGCTGGTGCCGGTCATTCGGAGTGCAACACCAGGCGGCAGTTCGGCGATATAGCTGACGGGGGGGGTGAGCCCGTGGGTTCGGGTGATCGGTGAACGGCACCTGTGACGGGCGTCGTGTGGTGTGGAAGGAACTGGAATGCTTGGGACGGGTATGGGTGCGATGGTTGGCCTACTCGTGATTGCGGTGCTGGTGGTCCCCGTCTCGTTCGGCGTGGCGGTACGGGCGGATGCGAAGGCCCGCCGCCTCTCGGAGTCGCAGGCGCTCGAAACGGACCTGGGGCGATCGGTCGCGGTCGCGGAGGTGGCGGGTCGGTGCGATCAGTGGCGGCAGCTCGCAACGCGGGCGTGGCTGATCTGCGGCGGCGCCTCGCTTGTCGCAGTAGTGGTCGTGGGCGTCCTGGTCTGTATCGGGTGAGGGCGGCGCGGACCCGGGACTGCGCGATTTCTGGTTCGCTGCTGCGGCTGAGCTGTCGACATCGAGCCCGAGCCTCGCGTCGCACGGGAATCTGAAACCTCTCGGCTGCCGTGACATACGCGTCCTGAGATCGTCCGGTAGTGCGGCGAAGCGCCCGGTGAGCCGAAGCGGCCCGGTCGGAGTGTTCTCCGCTCCGGCCGGGCCTCGCCGGGACGTGCAACAGGACGTCGCCGCGCTCTCCATTGGACGATTGAATCACGCCGGTGTGCCTGGGTGGTATGCCTGGCCAATGTCTTCCCGGGCGTTGGGGATTGCATCGGCGACCGGTACTTGGTGTGTACTGGCGCGAGGAAATGGTAGATCTGCCAGCCGGTCACGTCGCAGCGATGTGAGCCACGTCACATATGTTCTTCCCGTGGTGGCCCAACTGGATGAGTGGGGTGGTCGGTGTCGATACCCTGCCGCGGTGGCGGTGAGGGGTCCCCGATCACACTGTCTGCCATGTGAAGCCGTCGGGGTCGGTGAAGGGTTCGGCGTCGCCGCTGATGACGATCCGGTGGGCGCCCGTGCCGTCGGGGGAGACGCCGGCGTCCTTCGCGAGGGCACGGCGCCCGTAGAGCGCGAGCTTGACGTTCGGGCCGGTGGCGAACTCGACGTACTTGCGACCGAAGCTTCGTGTCACTTCCAGCCCGTGGTCGAGGTAGAACTGCTTGCTGACCTTGACGTCTTCGACGCCGAGCAACAGGACGAGGTCCTCGATGTGCCGCGTGGCCGGCCCGGTGTTCTTCTTCGACGAAGTCGCGACTTTCCAGAGCGCTCCGTCGGGGCCCTGCACGACACCGCCGTACCCCCACAAGCTCTTCTTGACCGGTTTGATTGTAGTGCCGCCATTTTCGAGGGCAGCCCCGACGTAGGCGTCGACGATGTTCGGCTGGGACACGACGAGCGAGAGGGTGTAACCGCGGAAGCCGGTGGTCGGTGCGTCCGTGTCGCGGGCACTGATGCGTTCATCTATGCCGAGTGCGGCGTAGAAGGCCTTCACCGTGGTGGGGTCGGGGGTTTCGAGGGTGAGGGATTCGATGTTCATGCCAGTGACGTTAATGCGGCCCTTGGGTAGGCGCTTCTCGATTCCTGATCAGTCTGCGCTCCGTAGTTGCATGAGCGTGAGTGCACCGAGGGTGCGCGCGAAATCCGTATTCCTAGCGCCTGCATATCGAGGTCGAGGGTGGGGGTGGCGTGCGGCTGCTCGACGAGCACGGCGCGGAGCGGGTACAACGCCGGGGCGTCGTGGGAGTTGCCAATTGAGGGTGGCATACCGTGGCTGGTCTGGCTCCTGGACTTGGTGATCAACGGCTCCTGACGCCGCTGCAGGCCGACCACATGGTTCGACCTGAAAGGGTGAGATAGGCGGCGCGATCGTCACGGAGGACATTGCGCCTGTCAACTGCTGCCGAATGGTCCGGGAGGCGGCTCGACGGGGTAGGCCGCGACCTCCATGCTCACCGAGCCCTCGCACGGACCACTGTCGATATCGGTACGCCAGGAACCGGTCAGCGCCCCGTCGGATTGCGGTGTGTAGTACGCAACCGAGTGCGCCGGTGCCCACACCTTCGGCACACCCTCGCCTTGGTAGCAGTCCCACTCCCAGTCGTAGGTGTGGACCCAGCTGGTCCCGTCCCAGGTGTACTGCGGCGGTTGCGGCAGTGTCGGGTTGGCTGGCGTTGGCCCATCGATCACGGTTGCTACGCAGGCGTCGTCCGTGCAACTCGTCTCGAATCTGTACGTATCGGCGAAGTCGGGCTCCCACTGCCGCGCGGCCAAACTCGTACCGTCCTTCGTCGCGGCGAAACGCTTCACCGAGTACTCGCCCGACCAGGACGGCTGCGTGGGTGCCGCCCCCGCGGGCATGGCTCCGACAACTGTCCCGGACGCGATCAACGCGACTAGCAGCGATGACTTGCGCATGACGAGATTGAATCACAGGCTTCGGCGGTGTACGGGGTGTATGGGCCGGCCGACGCGAACGTCTGCTGACACACTGACACCCTGGACACGCAGAAAGCAACCGGCGCTCGGGCGCGGTGAGCGCGGTCGTGGAGACGGCCTGTTCCGCCCGTCGGGGTGGGCGGGCGAGTCTTGTGCGCGCCGGCCCGTGTCGGCGAGGATGGGTCCGATCCCTGACGTGCGAAGAAGGAGTCGGCGCGATGACGAAGTACCTGATCTCGTTCCCGAGTGGTGCCATGGATTTTCCCGACGAGGATCTGCAGGCAGCGTCGGATGCGTCGCATGCGGTGGTGGAGGAGGCGAAGGACGCCGGCGTCTGGGTATTCGGCGGTGGAATCGACGAGAGCGTTCCGCCTGTCCTGGTCGATGGAGATGGCACGGTGACGGAGGGCACGTACCCGCAGACGAAGCAGCTCGAAGGCGGCTACACGATATTGGAGTTACCCTCCCGCGAGTCGGCACTGGAATGGGCTGCGAAGATCGCGGTTGCCTGCCGGTGTGCGCAGGAGGTGCGCGCGTTCCATTACGATCCCGCCAGCTGACGGGGTTCGACCTCCCAGGCAATCGCATTCGGCTTCGGCCAGATCCCCTTCCCGCCCCACCATCCACCGGGGCAAGACCCGCACCGCCGCCACGTGCACCGCGACCGGCTCGCTCGGGGCGTTCAAACCGTTCACGTCGACTGCCGGGGCCAGGTCCATCACTCGCCGTGAGCCTTGTAGCGCTCCTTTTGCTCGTGGCCGAACTCGATCGGCCGGCTGTGGATTCCTGCGGGGGTGAGCGATCTGGTCGTCACGCTCGGGGAGCGTCGTGGCCACATCCGGTTCCTCTCGACGGGTCACCCTTGTCCGCGAGCACCCGATGCGGGCACGTTCTCGGACGTCGTCGTCCGGATCGAAGTCGACCGCAAGCGCAAACATGCTGAACTCTCGGCGGAACGCTCATCGAATTCGCCTGCAGGTGAGCGCCATTCAGGGGGATGCTACCGAGCAGGAGATCCTCGACCTCGACTTTCCTCGCCGTCGCGCGGCACCCAGGACGCGTCGGCCGGGATCTGATTCACGGGCTGGCCACTGGATGGGAGATCCAGATTGCCCTCATTCGTGCAACTGGCTGCGCGAGTACAGGATCGACCACGTCGCACACCTCGGACCGTCCGCAGTCACTGGAATCGCAACCCTACTCGGACTCGACACCGAGACCATCGATCAGGCTGTCGGGAGGCCAAGGTGGTACTGACGATCCCTGGGTAGTCGTCGGCGACAAGCCGAACGTGGAGCTATGGAACTTGGACTGCACATCGCCGACTTCACCTTTCCGGACGGCCCGTCGACCCTCGCGCACGACTTGTCTCGCATCGCCGTCACCGCCGAGGACGTGGGTTTCGCCAAGATCAGCGTCATGGATCATCTCTGGCAGATCGAACCGGTGGGACCGATCGACACCGAGATGCTCGAGGCCTACACCACTCTCGGTTATCTCGCTGCCGTCACGAAGAAGGTGGACTTGCTGGCCTGGGTCACCGCGACTGTCTACCGCGAGCCAGGCCTTCTTGCCAAGGCCGTGACCACGCTCGACGTCCTGTCCAGGGGTCGTGCATACCTGGGAATCGGCGCCGCCTGGAACGAGGACGAGAGTGTGGGACTCGGGCTCCACTTCCCGCCCACGGCCGAACGCTTCGAACGGTTGGAGGAAACTCTGCAGATCTGCCTGCAGATGTGGAGCGAGAACGACGGACCGTTCGAGGGGACGCACTACCAGCTCGGCCGCACGATGAACGTGCCGCAGTCGCTCCGGCGCCCACACCCGCCCATTCTGATCGGCGGTGGGGGTGAGAAGAAGACGCTTCGGCTGGTCGCGCAGTACGCGCAGGCCTGCAACCTGTTCGGCGGACCCGAGGTCGAGCACAAGCTGGAGGTGTTGAAGAGCCACTGCGACGCTCTCGGAACCGACTACGACGCCATCGAGAAGACCGTGATGTTCCCACTCGACCCGGGTGCGGGTGGACAGAACGTGGACAGCCTTCTGGGTCAACTCGAGGACTTGTCGAAGCTGGGAGTCACTCACGTTCACGGATGGGTGCCGCAAGTCGCGTCGATCACGCCCCTCGAGATCTTGGGCGAGCGCGTGGTTCCGGTGATCGCGGACTGGTGATCTCTCCGACGCACGGATCGCCTGATCCGTCGCCCGCGGTAGCGCCCGCCAGGCCTCGGTGGAGTGCATGGTGGCGAAGCTTCGGCGAGGCCGATGGTGGACGGAAACTGGACGGCGAGGGGCGCAGCCTGGTCCCGGTGAACGCTACCGATGCGCACGTGAACCGCGGAGTGTTCGCATGGTGAACCAAAGTGGTCGAAGTGAATCAAAATCGTGCGCTTGAATATGCTCTGATGATGTCGCACCTAACCTGGACTCGACGCGAGACCGATAGCCTCACGAGGAGCCTATCGACCTCGGAACGAACTGACGCGGGAGAACAACCATGAGCGCCGATAAGCATCCAACCATCATCTACACGCTGACCGACGAGGCGCCGTTACTCGCCACCTACGCGTTCCTGCCGATCGTGCGCACCTTCGCCGGTGCCGCGGGCATCGAGGTCGAGTCCAGCGACATTTCGGTACCGGCGCGGATCCTGGCCGAGTTCCCCGACCGCCTCACCGAAGAGCAGCGCGTCCCGGACAACTTGGCCGAGCTGGGTCGGCTGACGCAACTGCCCGAGACCAACATCATCAAGCTGCCGAACATCAGCGCGTCTGTGCCGCAGCTCCTGGCCGCCATCAAGGAACTGCAGGGCAAGGGCTACCGGATTCCGGACTTTCCGGAAGCCCCCAAGACCGACGAGGAACGCGATATCCGGCAGCGCTACGGCAGGATCCTCGGCAGTGCGGTCAACCCGGTCCTGCGTGAGGGCAACTCCGACCGTCGCGCACCCCGGGCGGTGAAGGAGTACGTCCGCAAGCACCCGCACAGCATGGGTGAGTGGTCGATGGCCTCGCGCAGCCACGTCGCGCACATGCGGCACGGCGACTTCTACCACGGCGAGAAGTCGATGACACTGGACCGGCAGCGCACGGTCCGGATGGAGTTGGTGACCGACGGCGGCGAGACGATCGTCCTCAAGGAGGGGCTGACCCTGGGCGAGGGCGACATCATGGACAGCATGTTCATGAGCAAGAAGGCCTTGCTCGACTTCTACGAGGAGCAGATGGAGGATGCGCGCAAGACGGGCGTGATGTTCTCCCTCCACGTCAAGGCGACGATGATGAAGGTCTCGCACCCCATCGTCTTCGGCCACGCGGTGAAGACCTTCTACAAGGACGCCTTCGCCAAGCATCAGAAGCTGTTCGACGAACTGGGCGTCAACGTCAACAACGGCCTCGTCGACCTCTACGACAAGATCGAGACACTGCCGAGCACACAGCGCGAGGAGATTATTCAGGACCTGCACGACTGCCATGAGCACCGTCCCGAGTTGGCCATGGTCGACTCCGCCCGCGGCATCTCGAACTTTCATTCGCCCAGCGACGTCATAGTGGACGCCTCGATGCCCGCGATGATCCGCTCGGGCGGCATGATGTATGGCGCCGACGGGCGACTCAAGGACGCCAAAGCGGTGATGCCGGAATCCACTTTCGCGCGCATCTATCAGGAGATCATCAACTTCTGTAAGACCAACGGCGCGTTCGACCCGACGACCATGGGCACTGTCCCCAACGTCGGGCTCATGGCGCAGAAGGCCGAGGAGTACGGCTCGCACGACAAGACCTTCGAGATTCCGGAGGACGGCGACGCCAACTTCGTGGATGTCGAGACCGGTGAGGTGCTGCTCACCCAGCACGTCGAGGCTGGTGACATCTGGCGCATGTGCACCGTCAAGGACGCGCCGATCCGCGACTGGGTCAAGCTCGCGGTCACCCGGGCACGCAACTCCGGCATGCCGGTGCTGTTCTGGCTGGACCCGTACCGCCCGCACGAGAACGAGCTGATCAAGAAGGTTGAGCTGTACCTGCAGGATCATGACACCGAGGGCCTCGACATCCAGATCATGTCGCAGGTGCGCTCGATGCGTTACACGCTGGAGCGGCTGATCCGCGGCATGGACACCATCGCCGCGACCGGCAACATCCTGCGCGACTACCTCACCGACCTGTTCCCGATCCTGGAACTCGGCACCAGCGCCAAGATGCTGTCGATCGTGCCGCTGATGGCCGGCGGTGGCATGTACGAGACGGGCGCCGGTGGGTCGGCGCCCAAGCACGTCAAGCAGCTGGTGGAGGAGAATCACCTGCGATGGGATTCACTCGGTGAGTTCCTGGCATTGGCCGTCAGCCTGGAAGATCTCGGCATCAAGACCGGCAACGAGCACGCCAAGATCCTGGCCAAGACGCTCGACGCGGCGACCGGCAAGCTGCTGGACGAGAACAAGAACCCGTCGCGCAAGACCGGCGAGCTCGACAACCGGGGCAGCCAGTTCTACCTCGCGTTGTACTGGGCACAGGAACTCGCCGCGCAGACCGAGGACAAGGAATTGGCGGAACGTTTCGCCACGCTTGCCGAGGCGTTGACCGAAAACGAGGAGACCATCGTGCGGGAGCTCATCGAGGTTCAGGGCTCGCCGGTCGACATCGGCGGCTACTACCAGCCGGACAGCGAGAAGGCCGACGCCGTGATGAGGCCGAGCAAGACTTTGAACACCACGCTGGCGGCCGCGCAACAGTGAGCCCGAACCACTGAACCGCCGGTTCGTGAACTGTGCACGGGTCGAACACTGGTGCGGGGCAGGGTCCTGGCCCTTGTGGGTCAGGGCCGCCCCTCCAGCGCCCCTGTGACCGCCAGGTCGTCGAGCAGCCCCAAAAATGCTCGGGCACAGGGGAGGTCGGCAGTGGCCCCCGCCACGGTGGGCCAGTCGACCTGCTCGCGCAAAGCGCGGGCGACCGGCAGCATCGGCACGAAATCACACCGATGGGAACCGAGACGACGGAGTTTGTCGATCATCAGATCGGTTCCGCTGAGGACAGGCGCCCAGATCTGCCCGATCCGCATCGTCTCGGCCCGTGCGAGGAGTCCCTCCCCGGTCCCAGTGGTACCGGCCGGATACAGCAGGGTGACCCGGAGATCACCGCCGACGACCTGCCGTGACCCGAGGCGGGAGGAAGCGATGGACCGCATCCCACCCGCAGCCAACGCGGTCCGTGCCTCGGTCAGGTGTTCGTCCGAGGCGATGATGGTCACCTGGTGCTCGGCTGGCGGTCCGCCGCGGGCGTAGACGGCGCAGTCCCCGCCGACCGCGAACGGCACGTCAGCGGCCGAGAGGATGTTCACTGCCCGACCCAGCGTCCGCATCAGCTGGGCTTCGCGGGCCGCGACTACTCGAAGGGTGGGGTAATCCTCCGTCCGCGGAGAACAATGGCGCGGCAGGTGCTCGGTGGTCATGACCGGTGGGTACCCGGCGTGTGCGGACCTCAACCGTGCGATGGGCGATCTCGCTTCACGGAGTGCGGCCACAGGTGGTTGATCGAGGGACCTTCGTCAGGGGCGCCGAGTACGGGTCTGCCAGCGTGCCTTCGCCCGTGGCGACTTTTGCAGCAGAAACCGACCGATGGGCATTGTTTTGGCGGTCTCATCGAAATGGTGGACTCCGGTGTAGTCGACTGACCGCCGTCGGTCTGCGCAGCCGCGATAGACGTGCTGGCGGCGTCAATGTCTCATTGGCTCTGTATAATTCGGAGATACCCGATGGTGCTGGAATCGGGACGGCCCGCGGGAGGCAGGAATGGGGCCACACAGGCGCGGGTTTTCCTGGAGACTGATGAGTTATGACCGATCAGCTGCATGCCGACCTCACAGAACGTCTCGGCCGGGCGGTCGCCCGTGCCGCCATGGATGGTGATCCCCTGTTCGGTACCGTCGAGATCACCATAGCCGAGCTTGCTGAGCTGCTCGAAAGCCGAACCTCTCCCGGCGAGTGACCGGGGGATGTCTGGTCAGGGTTGTCGCCGGTTCGTCGCGCATACACTAGGGCGATGACCGATTCGTCAGCGCCGGTGGCTCCGTTCGGGCGCGTTCTCACAGCGATGGCTACGGCGTTCACCGTGGATGGCGAGATCGATGAGGAGGCGACTGCTCGGATCGCCGTACATCTGGTCGATCATGGGCACGACGGGCTTGTCGTCTCGGGGACGACCGGTGAGGCGGCCACGACTACCACCGCCGAGGACGGTCGGATCTTGCGAGTGGTCAAGGATGCGGTGGGCGACCGCGCGAAGATCGTTGCCGGGGTGGGAACGAATGACACGCGGCACACACTCGAATTGGCGAGGCAGGCTGTCATGCTCGGAGCTGACGGGTTGCTGCTCGTGACGCCGTATTACAACAAACCGAGCCAGGGGGGTGTACTGCAGCACTTTCGGTACGTCGTGGAGGCAGTCGATGCCCCAATCATGGTCTACGACATTCCCGGCCGGGCCGGTACCAAGCTGGCGCCGTCGACGTTCGAGACGATGGCTGATTGGCCGTCCGTGGTGGCGGTGAAGGATGCCGCCGGAGATCCCACTCAGGCGATCATGTTGCGCGAATTGGGCTATGCGGTCTACTCGGGAGACGACAGCCTCACTCTGGGTTTCCTGGCGTATGGGGCGTGCGGGGTTGTCTCTGTTCTCGGTCACGTGGCAGGTGACGAGATCCGCACGATGATTGACGCCTTCTTGTCGGGGGATGTCGAAACCGCACGGGAGATCAATGCCCGCCTGCAGCCGGCGTTGCATGCGGTCATGGGTGTCCCCAATTACGGCGCGACGACGGTCAAGGGGGCACTGCAGTTGCTCGGAGTGCTGCAGAACAGAACTGTGCGGTCCCCGCTACTTGCCCTCGACGACGGCGAGTACGAGGCGTTGCGGAGGGGGTTGCTCGCTTCGGGGTTGCTGCACTGACCGAGCTGAGCATGCACTCGAAGCTGTCGACGCCGACGTTCCCGCCACACATGCTGCTACCTGGCCCCAGCGCACGGGTCGCCATGATTGTCAGGTGCCGGAGGCGGCACCGGTGGTGATTGGTTGCCTGAGGATCGTGCGTTGCTTCTCGGGCGTGATCCTGCGGAAGTCGTTGAGGTAGATCTCGTGGTGCTTGCCGGACACACATAGTCTGTTGCCGGGGATGAACTCGTCGTGCAGTTGTGCGAGCACGCCTGCTTCGTCGTCGAAAGAGCCGGCGTGCAGTGTCTGCACGCACCGCCCTTCGCTCAGCGCCTCGAGTCGGACGTCGTCCAGACGTATCGGGCGGTTCTTGGCGCCGGCCTGTTCGACCGCGGTGGTGAACATGGCCTGGTCGACCCAGTTCGGGGTCATGATCATCATCGTCCAGTCCCATCGCGACTTGTCCCGCACCGTTGTGAAGGAGTCCATGTCGTCTGCCCACCACAAGCCCTCCAGCGGAGGAACGACATAGTCGCGGCCGAGCTCACGCTTACTGGCGAACTTCAATTTGTACGCGAGGGGGTAGAGCGCTTCGACGGCGTCGCTGAATGCCGGTGAGGTGTTGGGGTCGCCGTGACCGTCGATCATGAGGTACTGCATGTCGGGCACATCGACGATCCGGAACTCGCCTCGTGGGGCCTGGTAGGAAGTGAGGGTTTTCTTGAAGTCGGTCTTGTCCGTCATCGGGCACCTGGACTCGCGTAGCGAGCCACACCTTTCTGCCTCCACGAGGCTCGACGATTATGAGAACTGTGGGGTGCGGTTCCGTCTCGGTCGCCACGAGGTGGAGTCCGCGGGGGCCGAGGATCCGCGAGCACCTTCGGGGTACGGGCCGGAGGAGGATCTCGAGGTCAGTCAGTGAGGGTGGGCGGCGCAGTGAGGAACGGGCGCACTTCGAGCCACTCATGGATCGGTTTCCCTCCCGCCCCCGGAGCGGCGGAGAGCTCACCTGCCAGCTCGATGGCGCGGTCGTAGCTGTCGACGTCGATCATCATCCAGCCGGCGATGAGGTCCTTGGTCTCGGCAAAGGGGCCGTCGGTGACCGGTGGGCGACCCTCGCCGTCGTAGCGGACGAACACCCCGTCGGGGGCGAGCGCTTGACCGTCGACGAACTCGCCGGTGCCTTCGAGTCGGTCTGCGAAGTCTTGCATGTACTGGACGTGGGTCGAGATCTCTTCCGGCGTCCACTGGTCCATCGGCACGTCGTTGACCGCAGCAGGGGCGCCGCGGTAGTGCTTGAGCAGAAGATACTTGGCCATTGTGGTTCTCCTCGGTGATGGTGCGGCTCATTGTGGTCGCGTTCATTGTGGAGACGGAGCCAGTCAGGATTTCTCGACACGCCGCCGAAGAATTTCTTGGGGTCTCGTCCGAACCGGGGCGGGGACTGGTAGTTGCGGTGTCCGGGCGCGTTGTGCACAGCGCTCGCGACGCAGCACCTCACAGTCTCGGCCGATCGAGCGGACGTCGCAGGGGATCGAGCGCGCCGGCGTCCCGTAGCCGGCCGTATACGCGAACAACCGTGTCGACGTCGCCCGGTGCTGCAATGTGCAGAAGCCGGCCGCTGCTCAGCGTGTCCTGACGGACCGCCTCCGGGCCGTCGGGCACCAGGACTGCGCGGGCCGCGGACAGATAGCCGAACCGGCCGACGACCGGATCGCCGACGGTGAAGCCGGCGTCGTCTTCGAGGGCATCGAGAATGTCGTCGTCGCTCACGTCACCGAAATCCGGTTCCCACACCGACGCAAGCGTTGCGAGCAGTTCGGATTCGGGGACGACGGCGCCGTCGGGCGCATCGACCGTCATCACCAGCGACTGCAGGAGAAACTGCGGGGCACCACCCGCCACGCCGGACAGTTCCACTGCCCACCCGTCCGCACCCGCGTGCATCAGTCGCAATCCGGTCCCCGTCAGGTCCGACCACGCTTCCGCGCCCTGAGCGTCCAGGAGTGCTGCTGTCAACTCGTCCGGCGCACAGGCGGTGTCCGGTCCCGACGCGTGAACCTGCCGCCACTCGCCTCGCGCCGGTGGCGCCGCCGCCGGCAGCAGTTCCGTGACGTGCTCCAACGTCTGCCGCCACTGTCCTGCCAGCGTTTCGACCGGCTCCGGCCGCGGCCCCCAGAAGGCCCGCACGACGCGTCGCATTCGAATATGTCCTCCCTCGCGATCCCTACGATCGTCCGTGCGTCCCCGGGCGGGATCAGGGTCCGCAACTAACCGTGGTGCACCTGATTCTGTCATCAGATGCGTCCTGCCCACTGGAAAGGAAGCACCGATTCCCGGATGCTGGTGATCAATTCGGCGATCCCCTCAGTTGTGGCAGGCTTCAGGGTGAGGTGACACCCACCATGCCGTGACCGGCGGCGATGTAGAGGCCGCGGTGACCGGGAACCGGGCCGATGGACGGCAGGCTGTCGGGCGTGGCCGGTCGCAAACCGGTACGGGCTCAGTACTCCGATGATCGGCAACTGGATGCCCAGGGGGTTGAGAAGCGCGTTTGTCGCGGCACCGAGCGCGATGACCGCGTGGTCGTTGTCCAAGGAGTGATCCGGCGTTTGTATCGACCACTTCGCGCCTGCGGGAGTGACGGTCTCCACGGCAGTGTGCTGGAGGGCGGTGACGCCCATCTCGGTGACCTTCTCGAGCAGACCTTGGAGCAGGGATTCCCGGTTGATGTGTCGGACGATCGAGGTGTGGGCGGCGACCTGCACCCCGGGGCCGACGGCAGTACGGCGTTGACGTGCTTCGTCACCGGACAGGTATTCGATGCTGCCCGGGAAGCCCAGTCCTTTCGCCTCACTTCGGCGTGATGGTCTCGGGTACGGAGCCGCTCTCGCCGCGGCCGACGATGAGCGCGATGCATGCTGAGGCGGCCGAGGCTGGGCCCAGACCCGCGCGTACCCAATTCCAGCGATACCAGTCGGTCAGGGTTGTGTGCACCGCCTCGGGTGGGAAAGCAGGGTCGAGCATGGCGAGGTTCGCGTCCACGAAGTAGATCGGGAGGACCAGCAGGGTCCCGACCATGCCTACGGTCGGCAGAGTCCAGGCGCGGCGCCCGGGTCGATGACTCACGACGGCGGAGTAAGTGGTGATGGCCACCATCACTGTCGAGGCGAGGTCGAAGGGGAACACCGCCGCCCCGGTGACAGGGCCGTAGACCGCGAAGTGGTGCAGGAATTCCGCTGGTTCCATGGCAGCCAGATCGGGACGATCACGGTTTGGCTGAGCAGGGCGCCGCCGGCGAAGGCCGCGGTGGTGGCTACCGCGGCGGTGTCGATGGTACGGGCCGCGCGCCCGGAAGGCGCTGGTCCGCGAGGAGGAGTGATCCACTTAGGGGTCAGGGCCATTGGGCGACTTCATATCTCGTGCCCTCGATGGTTCTGGTCGGCGCTGGTGGTTGACGATTGGTTTTGATGAACGACTGGCTCTGAAATGCGGCGAATGCCCGTGCGAGTACGCCGTCACGGTCGACGGCGGGAATCACGGATCGGGGGAATCGCCGTGGTTCGCGCAGTAGACTGACGGTCCCCGACGAGGAGGGTCCGATTGCTGATCTTCGGCGAGCCGTACGAGGCGAATAACGGCATGGTGATCATTACTGTGTCGCGGACAGGCTGGGGTCATCGGGCTGAGCGCCCGGTTGGCATCTACACAGTCGGTGCGGAGGGTGTTACCTGGACGCCCGCCGTCGATGCGAGCTGGCACGCGTTGATCGGGGTCTGCACGGGTTTCGCGGCGGCCGTAATCGGTACGATCGCGGTTTTGCGGCGTCCTCCATGGCCGGAGATGACCGAGCGGGTGATGACCGCGCTTGCGCAGGCGCGGATTGCTGAAAGCCGACATCGGTAGGACATCGATCCGCTCGCCGCGCTGATTGCGATGCAGGTCGGCTGGTGCCGCGCATTGGTGGTCGCGCGTCGGACGGTGGTAAGGATCTTCCGTCCCAACCAAGACGAACGCTCCGGCCGGGGTCCACGGCGACGAATTCACGGATTCTGAATGCAGAATCGCCAGGTGCAAGGATGTCGGGTGCCTCGATGCGGCATCCCAGGCCCGCGCCTCGGCGGAGCTGGATCCGGTCTTACGCAGAGGGCATCCGGACCGAAACCACATGGGCGCCTGCATCTATCAGCGCAGTGCGTCCTCGAGCAGGAACAGGGCATGGGCGGTAGTCGCCTCCACCACGTCGCCGGGATCTCCATCGAAGTGCCGCAGCTCGGTGCGAGCGGAACCGTCGGCGAAGACCCCGAACCACACTGTGCCCGGTGGTTGTCCGTCCTGAGATTGGGGCCCGCCGGCACCGGTGACCGCCACCGCGAGATCCGCGCCGAGCAACTCGGCTACTGATGTCACCATCGCGCGGGCACTGGGTTCGCTGACAACCGGGCCGTCGGGAACCTGCAGTAATCCATGTTTCACCGAGCTGGCATAGGCCACGATGCTGCCTCGATACCACTCTGACGACGACGGCGCGGCACCGAGAACGGCGGAAATTTCCCCGCCAGTCAAGGATTCCGCTGTGGCAATGGTGAGTTGCCGATCGCGCGCAGCCACAGAGATCCGTTCCGCACGCTCGTCACACCTACTCATTCGTCGCGCACCGCACCCCGGCCGATGCGGTGAGGCCCAGAGACACTCGCCATTGCCGCCGCGAGCACAATCACCACCAACAACATCACATTGATCATCTGGCCTCCATCTCGTGCTTCGAGTAGAACTCGTTGCCGACTCTTCCGGACCTGTAATTCCCGCGAGTGGTGCACCGCTCGCCTTCGACAGATGAACCGGCGCCGGTAATTCTCGGCGGCGCCGCCGGCTACGGGCTGAACCGGGGAGCCTGGTCGTCGTCGCGTTCGGACACGACGACCTGGGTACCGAAATACCCCACGAAGAGTAGGCGTAATCCCCGGATCGCAATCGCCCTACACGCGAGTGTCAATTCGGGAGAACCACTGCCGCGACACCCGACGATGAGCGAGCGCGGGGTGCGGACTGCGACTCCACGAGCTTGTGTCGACGACGACTCGCGGAGTCTCGGCTCGGCGCGACGTGCAGAAAGGAATTCGGGCCGGCGCGTTCACGGACTGGACGCGAGGTACCCCCTCAAAGCCGCGACAGCCACCGAGGGGTGCTACCAATCCGGTCAACACACCGCGCGTGCTTACTCTTACCCACCGACCAGGAGCGCAGGGCCTCACTGGGTGTCGACCTCCGGGGCGGGCAGGTACGTCAGAGGTTGGGAAGAGCCGCGGCGAGGAAGACGAGGCCGGCGGCGATTCCGAAAGCCCCGGTGAGGATGCCGAGGAGCGCTTCCAGTCCCTTGGGCTCGTTCCCTTCGACGGCGGGGTGCCGGTAGGCGGCGATTCCGGCCGCGATGGCGCCGGCACCGAGCAGGATGCCGAACCCGAACATCCAGAACATCACGATCGACAGCGAGCCCAGCATGAACGAGAGGTCGGTGCAGTATTCACCGAGAAGACGGGGCGGCCTGGGCCAGGATGAGCGTGGCACGGATTTGTGGGGATCGTGTCGGAACCCGGTCGTGGTGGCCGTCATCTTTCAGGTCCTCAGAGTGTATGTAGTGGGGATCGGATACGTTTGTCCTGCACCAGGTCCGGTCCAGCGGTGGCGGTGCACCGCTGAACCGAACCGGCGTGCGTGGTGCGCGGGTCAGGCTTCGATGGGGGTGCGGTCACCGCACGCCACGGGTGAGCCGCCGCGGGTGATCTCGATGCGCCGCGGCTTCGCTCGTTCGGTGACCGGCAGAATCACGCTGAGAACACCGTTGTCGTAACTGGCCGAAATGCGGTCGACGTCGATGTTCTCTCCGAGCGACACCTGGCGCCGGTACCGGCCGCTGAATCGCTCCGATGTCAACCACTGCACACCATCGTCTGGCTGGCTTCGATGGGCGGTCAGGGTCAATACCCCGGCATCGACATCGATGTCGATCGAGCCGGGGTCCATACCGGGCAGATCGGCGTGCAGGACGTAGTGGTCGTCGACTTTGTACAGGTCCATCGGCATGAACCGCGGACGACGCGACGATCCGGTATGAGCGCCCAGCAACGACTGGGTCATCGAGTCGATGTCGGTGAAGGGATCGAAACGCAGCACAGCAACACACCTCCCATGATCAGTTAAGTGGTCCGCCACCTCGGCGAAGCCTCCATCACTGTGCGAAAGCAATTTAGCACTCGGTCACTCCGAGTGCCAGAACTGATGGCGGTGTTTCGTCCTCCTCCTCTTAGTTGTACCCCCGCTACTCGGTGGTTACCGACGAGGAGGGGTCGTCGGCGGGGTGGAGGGACGGCCGTTTCGAATGGGGGTCATGCTTCGGCGAGGGGAGGGGCGTCCCTCGGCCGTGGTGGGTTTATCGAGCCCAAGTTCGCGGCCGCGTCGGTGCCGTCCGGCCTCTCAAATTGGGGCCACGCGGTGCCCGGATCGAGGCCGGGTGCCTCGATCCGGCCCCGACAGCATCGATTGTGCAAACCGTGGGCGCTAGGTGTACTGACCCTTGATGGATCGGCGGCACGTTCCTCACCGACCGGTATGTCGCGCGGTCGAACCTGGCCCTTCCGGGAGAGTGACCGATTCTTATCGTCGGTCGATCACCTGCTGAGCGATCGCACTCACGCGGCGTGGGTGGCGAGAACTTCGCCCGCGGCTTCCTCTTCGGAGCCGAAAGAGTGCGCAGAGAAAGCAAATAGGTTGAGTGCCCCATCTTCCGTCGGCGGTATACAGCTGAAAGGACATCGAACTGAGAATCCCCACATCGACTGCGGCCGCCGCGAACTGCGGCCAATGCGATTCCGAACGAAGATCGTCGCTTCGCACCACGAGATTGTTGAGCGCCGCCGCCACACACACGGTCCCTGTCCGAGTTGATGCTGTGCATGGTCGAATTCTTGGAAGTAGTGGGGAGGTGGGCGCGACGGTCTCGAACCTCTTGCCGGAGACGAGCAGAATGCCCGCGCACATCTTCGGCGGCATCAGCTCGACAACCTCGTCGGTGACATCGCGCAGCCGTTCGTCGAGGGAGCGTGGGCCGGAGAGACTGCGGGCAAATTCGGCCATGGCGCGGCTGAGATCCCGGGCACCGGAATCGCTGGTCTTCGGCAGGGAGGGAAGCGTCCGGTGACGCGCGGGAGCCGGCCGGGTAACAACTACACCCTCCGGTGCCAGGCGAGACCTTCTCCTGGAGCAGATTTGGGCTGGAGTGAGGGCTCTCACCTGGTTCCTCACGCAGACGGTGCGCCCCACGAGAGTTGCCTACCGAAGGGGTGTTGCACCCCGGGTTCAGCCGAGACTCCCGGTGACCCGATCGGCTCTTCTGGCGGGGTTAGCGTGTGCGGCTTCGAGGGAGTGGGATCATCCCGTGAAGCCGACGGTGTGCGTGGCGGTGGGTTTGCTTCCTGGGAGATGCGCGTTACCGTGGAGCAGAGGTTGAGTTCACAGCCCGGCAGACAGTGTCCGTCACCGGCTACGATTCTCGGCCTTTTTCTTTTTGGGGTCTTTCGGGCCGGTCCCACCCCGGAGGAACCTCATGACCTATTTCCGTGCCGTTGTCGACTTTCCGGAACAGGTGCAGGCCTGGTTAGCGGACACCTGCCGATGGAACACCACCGCCGCCGGAGCCACCGAGTCCCGGATCGAGATCGACGAGACCCCCGGCGGCCCGGTCGCGATCAGGATGGCCGGGAACGTGGACGCCGGCACCGTGCCGGTGCAGTCCGGCCTGTCTCGGCGAATCGGTGCTGACCGGTCACAATGTCGTCGTCGACCTGTTAGATGTTCCTCTTCTCGGCTGCCCAGGCGTCGCCGCATTGCACCGCACCGTCACCGATCTGTCGGCGCAGCGGTGCCGCCTGACCGTTGCCGCATCCGCCGATGTGCACTCGATTCTGGACCGGATCGCCATCGGCATCAGTGCAGCGGTGCCCTGCTTCGGCATCGTCGCCAACGCATTCCACGCCGCCCGCTCACCCCGGACCTCGGCCGGCAGCGAGGATCCGACCTTCACGATCCTCGACCGCTCGGGCCAGCGAACTGCTCACGCGGAGTCCACGCCGTGGGTCCCGGTTGTCCCGGAGGGCGGAGCGTTGCCCGATGCCAGCGCCGTGTCGATGCACTGTGTCTGCCGCCGGATGGTCATCGGCCCGGTGACTGTCGCCGGCGGTACCGCCGGCAGCGGGCAACCGACTTTGCGTCAGCCCAAGGGTCCGGACCCGTTGTGTGGCAACCGGTGCGCGGGACCACCAGGGCGGCGATGGCAGCGGAAGCGACGGAGTTGACAGCGCTGAGGCGGATGGTGGCCTTCGGATTGCGGTGGTGCGCCATAGCAGTGTCTCTGCCGGGGTTATCACGGCTGATTTCGGGATGGACAATGTGGCGTTTCTCCGGAAGCTGGTCGCATACCTCGAGATCGCTGCGCCGGCACCCCTGCGGCCGGATCTGGTCGATCGGACGTCGCTCGTCGCCCGTCGACGGCTCTGGCTGGGCACCTGACCAAGCAAGAGTAGACCGATTGGGATCTTATGTTGGTTGTGTTGTGCGCCGAGCATGTGTCCAGTCTCCGGCGCAAGGACTCGCCGCGGACCAGACCCACCGACCGTCATCGCGGAGATGTGGCGCATCGTGGGGTCCTGCCGGGAGGTCGAGTCGTCGTTCCTCTCCCCGGAGAGGGCGCGTGGCCGGGACCGGGCGCGGCACGAAACGCACGCCAAACGAGTCTGCCAGGTCGCCCGTAATCACGAGTGGCACGTCTGCCGCGCAGGACCGAACCGAAATGAGTGACACCGAGCCGATGACTTCTGAACCTGCTGAGTGTTCGACATGAGATGGTTTCTTTCCGCGCAGACCGATATTCAGACGAAGCGACCAAGTGCGGGCGGCTGGGCTAGGTGGTTGCGCAGTGTCCTCCAGCCGCCGGGCTTGGTGTCGGCCGTCAAGTGCACTGTGGCAGTGCTTATCGCGTGGTGGGTGGCCGATCGAGTGCTGCAGAGTCCCGAGGCCTTCCTCGCGCCCTACGCCGCCCTGTTCATCATCGGCACCACGGTCCGCAGCTCGGTCACCGCTGCCGCACGTCAGGTCACGGTCGTAGTGCTCGGTGTGCTTGTGGCCGCGCTGGCGGCACGAACCTTGCCCGAACTCGCCGCCATCGCAGGTGCGGTCGCAGTCGGTACGATCCTCGGCCGCAGCCGGTGGTTGGCACCGGACGGAATGTGGGTGGCGATCACCGCGCTGCTGGTGTTGCTGTACGGCACGGCAACAAATCCCGCCCTGGTGTTTCATCGTGTCCTAGATGTCACAGTGGGTGTGCTGGTCGGTGTGGCGGTCAACGCTCTCGTCCTGCCTCCCGACAGGCTCTCCACGGCGCGTGATCTGATTCTGCAACGTGCCGAGGAACTCTCCGCCCTGCTCGCCGATCTTGCCCACGGACTACGGTCCGGGCACCACGACAGTGATCGAGGGCGGCAACGGGTGTGGGATCTGCACAAGTCGACCGGCGCCGGCGCCGCGCTGAGCGAGGGTCGGGAAAGCTTGCGAGGCAACATGCGCAGCGTCGGCTGGGCCAGAGTCGGCGGATCTCGGGTGTACCAGCCGATAGCTACGATTCTCGACGACACATTGCTGCAGGTGTCAGTGCTGGAGATCGCAGTCGAGGCACTCACCGCCTCGGACCATCGGTTGGAAGATCCCGAACAGCTTCGGTGCGAAGCAGCAGGGCTGATCGAAGCGTTTTCCGCCGCATTCGACAAGCTCACATGGGACCCCGCCCACCATCGAGAGCCCTATCTTCACGTCGTGCATACCGCTCTGCCTGATGCCCGCTCGCGCCTCGAGTCCTTCGGGGAGACAGTCCAACGGCATCAACCCTCATCCGGTGCGTTGCAGTCCATCTCGTTGGCGGCGGATGGATTGTGGGCCGCACTGACCGTGCTGGACAATTTCGACGAGCGCTGAGAGCGTCGTGAGTATCCAAGTGCAGATCTGTCACTTCAACCGCAGCGGCGGATCAGCGGAGGGGAGTCGCTGACGGTCGTCTCACCGAAGCGGTACAGCACGATCAGTTCGCTGTCGTGGATCCGTCCTCGTGCGTCCGTGGTTTCTGTTTCGTATCCGCGGGTTCTCCAACCGAACTCCCTCTACACACCATCCGGCGGGGTCTCTGCGGGCGACACCACTGGGGGTGGAATGCCACAATCATGCCCATGCCCGCCGCATCGAAGGACAACCGTGGCCCGATCGTCCCGGTGGCGCGGGTCCGGGTCCGGGCAGCGGCGCTCACTCGGCTTGGGTTCTCGATGAGGTGGTCGACGACTACGCCACGGAAGCGGGTACCGGGGCACGTGACCCGTCACAGATATGCCGCTGGGTGGTTCCACTCGGGCCGGTGCCGCCTCGGCTCTTGCACCGAACGGCGCGACGATCGCGACTTTGACCATCCCCAACAACGGATCCGGCTTCTCCGATGTCCTCGCGTGGATCGCCGAGCACGCCCCCGGCCCCGCGTCGTGGTCGGACTCGAAGGCACCCGCAGCTACGGAATCGGCCTGGCTCGCGCGTTGACCGGTGCCGGACGGACCATCGTCGAGGTCGAGTGTCCCGTCGTCAGACACGGCGCCGTGGCAAGTCCGACCCCATCGACGCGAGACTCGCCGCACTGCAGGTGTGTATGCCAGAAGATTGAAAGGCGCTGCCACGCAGTGATGGGGCCGGTCGGGGGATGGGTGTTGCCAAGGGTGAGGGTTCACTGCGGTTCCGCGTTGGTCCGGTGCTGGGTTGTCTGTGCCCGCCAAGTTCTTCGACGGAGAGGTTGCGTGACGGTCCTATTGGTTGGTGCGCAGCCAGAGGGTGGTGTCCGGTGGCAGGGAGCGGGTATCGGTCAGATCGGTGGAGGCGAGCAGGACCGTTGCGTCCGGGGCGATCGCGATCGGTTGTCGGGACAGGTTCACGACACCTCTCTCTGTCGTCGACGGCCGAGGGAGAATAATAGTGCGGGTATAAATACGCCTTTAGCTGGTGCGTGGGTGCAGGCGTCCGCCGCGGGACTCCGCCAGCAGGATCGGCCGGTGCATGGTTCTAGGGGAGGCCGTATCGAATTCGTTGTGCGCGAGGAGCTGTCGGCGTATCGAAACCCGGTCGTCGGGGGAGGCGATCGTTGCGGCGCGAGCGTACGCCAGGATCGCTTCGTAGGTCGTCTCCGACAATGAACTCAGGGGCGGCAGGATCCCTTTTGCACTTGCGCGATAACGCGTCTCGAGGTCGGTGTTGTCTCCGAACCCTTGGAAGTAGCCGAACGCGGCCCATACCCCGTCGGCATCGGAGTTGCCGATGAATTGCTGGGTGGCCTCATCGAGTACGAGTGCGAATGTGCGAGTGGTGGACCGCAATCCGTGCTGGGAGCACTGCCGTTCGAAGAACACCTCGTCGTGTCCGACAAGTGAGGACAGGATCAACTCGGCACCCGAGCGTTCGATAGTGTCGACGACTTGCGTAAAGTCCGTGGTCCCCAGAATTTGGTAGGTCTCGCCGAGGACCGAGCCACCGGCTTCGGCGACCACGCGCCGTCCGGCCCAATGCGCCCCGTATGACCACGAATAACGCTGGCCCACGAAAAACCAGTTACGGCCACCTGTCTCTGCCATCAAGACAGGCACCCCCGCGCGGACCTGCGCAAGCGGTCGTTCCCCGAGTCGGACGACACCGGGGCTCGGCCGGCCGCCTTCGTTGAGGACCGTGTGGACCAGTAGCACGCCCGTACCGTGCAATGCAGATGCGGCCGCGTTGAACGTCGCGGAGGTCACGCACGCGAACACCACGCGGCAACCGCTGCGCATCAACCGCATCGCTGCAGCGGCACCGGCGGCCGAATCGGACGCGTCGTCACCCACGACCAGGTCCACAAGGACCCCACCGATACCGCCGTCGGCGTTGACTTCCTCGACCGCAAGCGTTGCCAGCGACTCGGTTGCCTGGGCGAAGACCGCCACCGAGCCCGACTTGCTCACGAGCAGTCCGATCCGGTGCCGATCAGCACGCGGCGGTTCCGGTGGTACATACCCGCGCTTGTGCGCGAGCCAAATCAAGCCATCTTGATCCAGACTCGACTCGACAACGATCCGGGATCCGACTCCGTCAGGAAAAAACCGAACCACGAGTCGCCCGCGCCATGGCTGATGGTGGACAATCAGAACCGAACGATCGCGCTTGACACCGGCGACATGGCCTAACAAGGTGATCGGCGATCCCGCAAAGCCCATCTGTGCTCCGTCGCTGACCGGCAACGAGATCGACATCGCCGCCCCGACCACGAGGTGATCACATTCGAGCTCGAGCAGCTGTCCCGCCTCGAACCTTTCAAAAGCCCTCGCAGGCGGTTCGGGGACGGCGATCTGGGCGGTCACAGAGAAACCGGCACGTGCTTTCCCACCTGATATAGAGGTCGCGGGTCGACTCATGCCCGGCGACGTACGGAGCCGCCGTCCGGATCGACCGCCGGCGACATCGGAGAGTCACTGGTCTTCGCTCCCAGGGCGCGTTCGAGCAGACCACGAAGGAACTGCAGAGCATCGTTGGCCGGCCCCATCGGGTCGATCGAATACAGGCGATGCCGTCCCTGGCGCCGCTCGAGCACGACACCGGATAAGCGCAGCGCTCTCAAATGCGTAGACACCGTGGTGCGTCCCACTGTCGAAATCTGGTCGCTGATGAAGCCGGCGCTGCACTCCCCATGCGAGGCGAGTGTGTCCAAGATCTGACGCCGAACCTGATCGGCCAGCACTGCAAACGCCAACTCTTCGTTTCGCTGAGTAGTCACTGCCCTCTGGACCACGCTTCCCTGCAACCCAAAAGCTAATATGTCAACAGAGGTCAACATATCGTACGTGTTCCGGAAAGCAAAGCCTTGCCGCGGTGTCGACCGTTTACCGCCGATCGACACCGCATCCATCGTTCCAGCGACCCAGGAGGATGAACGACCGGAGGCGCGTCCAGCAGTCTTAGCCCTCAACCGGTTGGGCGTCGCGCAGCATGCCGGTCTGGGGGTGGCAGTTGATGTACTCGTACAGCTGGTCGTGGGCGTCGAACACCGAGACCTCGTGATAGAGCCGCAGTTTTGACAGGCCGGCGGCGACGCGGAAAAAGGTGGTGAAGATGCGCAGGTGGGTGGGATGGGATTCTGCCCAGCGCTCGAGTTTGTCGAGCGAACTCCAGTGGCCGATGTTGTAGCTCAGATCGAGGAAGTTCCCGTCCAGGTCGATGTTGCGCACGAACCTATTGCTGTAGCAGCCTAACGAGTTGCCGTTGTCGCGAAGAAAATCCATGCCCTGCTGCAAAGTTGGGAGAATTTCGTCGAGATACAGGGAACGTTCCTCGGATTCGGCATCCTTCCAATCCTGTCCGGAGCGAATCAGGGCGATGTTGTCGTGGCCCTTGACCACCACGCGGCCACCTGCGGCAGGATCGCCGCTGATCACCCGCAGTTCGCCCGAGGGCTGCATCCAGTCGGTCTGGGAAATCGGGAAACGTTCACGCATTGAACCCCAGTACCCATGTTCGTTGATCTCGCCGCTGGTGCCGTCCATGACGGCACCGACACCGGGGAGGCGGTCCTGGAAGGCGTACAGCGTTTCGAACTGCTCGGCCCGCGGGGCCACGATCTCACGGAAATAGCCAAGGCCCTCGGACAGCCGTTCGTCCGATTGCCACCAGTCGGCCACGGCCGGTCCTTGAAGCCAACGGTTATGGGAAGCAGTGTCTTTCCAGTATCCCACGATCATCAGATTCTCGTAGCCCTGATTGTCCGCATGATTGGTCAGGTCGTAGTGCAGTGGGCCGTCGTCCAGATCGAAGCTGGCCACGATCTCGCGCATGGCCGCGAGTGCGGCCGGGCGCTGTTCGTCGTCGCGGAACTGCACGCCAAAGTAGGCCATGACTACCTGCTGCAAGCTCTCGTCAGCACGTCCTACCCACATAGGAAATGGAGGTTGGTAGTCGTCGGGCACACGCCGGGTCAACGTCCGTGGGCATGTGAGGTGGCTGCTGATTGCAGATTCCATGAGGACTCCTGATTCATCGAGTTGGGGCTTGCCGAAAACGTTCGGCAACTCGGATAGATCAGAAGCTACCGTCCTGTGCGCGTGTGCATTTGACTGCGAGCGACAGATGGTTCGACGATAAGCGACAGTCAACGAGGGAGCCCGTCAGTCCGGCCGCGAGCGCGCCGAGGGAGCGAGATCCGAACTACTCAGGTGTTCAGCGTCCCGTTCGTAGGGAAGGGGAAACGGCGTCAGCGGAGCGAGAGGTGCCGCGAAGACCGCGGCCGGTGCGTGACGGTGGGGTAGCCGGTGACGGGATCGACGGCGACCCCCGCCCGCACCCGGTACACCTGCTCGACGAGGGCCTCGGTGATCACGTCGGCGGGACCATCGCCACCCGGCGGGCGATCTGCCGTCGCCGGAGGTTCCTGATGTCGGTGTCGTCGAGGAGGACCCTGCCGGTGTGGGGCTCGCCGATCCCGCTGAGCAGTCGCAGCAGCGAGGACTTGCCCGACCCGTTGGGGCCGAGAAGTCCGATGGTCTCGCCGGCTGCGGGGTCGACGGACACCCCGTCGAGCACGAGGTGTCCGCCGCGGCTCCAGCCGAGGTTCGCGGCGCGCAGCGTCATGGGCTCGTCCTCATGCGGAAGAGAATGACGGCGAAGGCCGGGACACCGATGAGGGCGGTGACGACGCCGACCGGAACTTCCTGGGGCGCGAACACCGTGCGGGCGATCGCGTCCACCCACACCATGAAGATCGCGCCGACGACGGCGGTGGTGGGCAGCAGTCGGCTGTGCCGAGGGCCGACGAGAAACCGTGCGGCGTGCGGCAGGACCAGCCCCACGAACCCGATCGCGCCTGCCGCGCTGACACGCCGTCACGGTGAGCAGCAGCAGGCGGATCCACCGCACGGACACTCCGAGTGAGGCGGCCGCGGTGTTCCCGAACGTGAAGGCATCCAGCGCCGAGGACGTGAGGAGACAGACGCCGATGCCGATCGCGGTGACGGCCCCGCAGAGCGCCACGTCCGCCCAGTCGACCCCGGACAGCGAACCGAGCAGCCAGAACAGCACCCCGCGGGTCTGCTCGGCGTCGGCGGACGAGATCACGATGAACGACGTCAACGCGGAGAAGAGTTGCGTGCCCACCACTCCCGCGAGCACCACCCGCGACGTGCCGCCGCCTGCACCGGTCGCCAGCAGCATCACCAGGGCAAACGAGATCACCGCCCCCCCGCGAAGGCACCCGCCGACAACGACACCGCCCCGGCGCCGAGACCGAGGACGACGACGAGCACCGCCCCGGTGGACGCGCCCGACGAGATGCCGAGCACGAACGGGTCGGCGAGCGGATTGCGCAGCAGCGACTGCATAATCGCTCCGCACAACGCCAGCCCGGCGCCGCACACCGCCGCGAGGAGGGTCCGCGGCAGGCGCAACTCCCACAGGATGCCGTCCTTGATCCTGCTCACCCCCGAACTGCCCAGACCGAAGTGCTCGAGGACCACCGCGTACACGTCGCCCACCGACAGGCTCGCCGGGCCGAGGGTGATGACGACCGCGATCGACGCCGCGAGCACCAGAACACCGCCGAGGAGGAGCGCGACGAGCAGCGACCTGGAGTCGAACCGTGTTGCCGCCAAGGTCAGTTCGCCAGACCCCACTGTTTCAGTGCGGCCGCCGTCTTCTCCACACCGTCGACGGTGCGGGTCGACGGATTCATGTCGGCACCGTTCACGACGATGTACCGCTTGTCCCGGACTGCGGTGAGCCGCTGTGTCACCGGGTTCGACTCGTGGAACGCGATCTTGCTGTCGAGAGCGTCGCCGTCGATGCTCCGGCGGCTGAGGTCGGCCAGGACGAGGGCGGTGGGGTCACGGTCGAGCACGCTCTCCCAACTCACCTGCGGCCACTCGTTGTGGTGTCGGAGAAAATGTTCTGCGCGCCCACCGAGTTGGTGATGATGCCCGAGGATCCGCAGCAGCCCGCCATGTACGGGGTCTCGGTGTCGGCGAACCAGTACGCCAGCGACACCCCGGAGGCCTCGACCTCACGCGAGGCGGCGTCGAACCGCTGCCGCAATTCCGCGACGAACTGCTCACCGCGGTCGCGGACGTCGAAGATGGCGGCGAGTTCGCGGATCTGCTCGTAGACCGTGTCGATGCGCAGCGGTTAGGTCCGCGCCCCGTCGGCGTCGACGCTCTCGTCCGTCTTGCCTTCGCAATCGGTCGGCGACAGGTAGCTGGGGACACCCAGTCGGTCGAACTGGTCGCGATCGGCCACACCGCCCGGCCCGAGGGTGCCGCCGAACGATGCCGTCACGAAATCGGGTTCGGTATCGAGTACCACCTCGAACGACGGCTTGTTGTCGGCGAGCCGCGGAACCTTCGCGTTGTCGGCGGCCAGGTTGTCGCGGACGGGGTCGGTCCAGGTGGCGGTTCCCACCAGGCGGTCCGCGAGACCGAGGGACAGCAGGATCTCGGTGGAGCCCTGATTGAGCGACACCGCCCGCCGGGGCGGGGCGTCCACGGTGACCGTGTGCCCGCAGTTCTCCACGGTCATCGGGTAGCTGGGGAATTCGAGGCGGCGGTCTCCTCGGTGGCGGGGGAGTCGCCGGCCGACGAGCAACCGGAGACGAGCAGCACGGACGCCGCGGAGAGAACGGCGGCAGTCTGCCGGAACGAGATGCGCATGGCGCGGGAACTCCTTCATCAGGGCCCAGTGGGGTGGGTCGCCAGGCCCGGAGGGCACGCGTTGCGGTGCAGCGGGAAGTCCGCCGAGTGGATCAGACCGACAGTTGGTCATCAAACTCGAGCGATTCGCCAAGCCTGCGTCCGCGGGGTCCACGGTACGGCCGTCGATGGTGATTGATTCGAGGCTTCTGACGGGACGGGGTATTGGTCCTGAGCTATCTGTGCGAGGTCGCTCTGCCGGCGTGATCCTCGGCGTACCAGCTGTCGTGGTGGTGTGTATCCGTCGACGGTGCGACCAGGTCCGATGACCGTATTTCCGCCCGTGCCGCGGCGATTCTGCTGACAATCCCTTCAAATCGGCCGGCAAGCGGTGGGGCGCAGTAGAAGACCGCGAAGAGCGACGACAGCGTCTTGCAACAAAACGGCATGTCAGATCTCCGCAACGGGCCCCAGACGGATAGATCCGACCATGACGATGGACCGCGAAAATCGCCACCAGTGGGATGGAAAGTAGTTGCTTGCCAAGAAGAATCGATAGGCAGGACTGGTTCGAGGCCGGTTCGGCCCGCGCCGATGTTTGATCGGCGCGGGCCGAACCGCGATTGTCGAGGCTGCTCGACCGGCAGTGTGGGTTAGCTGGTCAGCGCGGGTGCAATCGCGACCGGTTCCCGGTGTGCCTCGTGGTGGTTGGCGTTGCGAGGTGTGGCCAGTACTGTTCTCGTCCGTTCATCGAGCGCGTTGTCCGAGAGTGCACCTTTGTCAGCGAGCACGGCCTCGAGCGCTACGAGCCAGTGTTCGTAGTAGCTCCACGGTTCGGAACCTCGGCCGTTTTCCCATCGCCTGATCGACTCGACCAGCGAGAGCTGGAATTCGGACCAGGCGTAGTGCCCATTGTCGTAGGCAGCCACGGCCATCGCGAAGGCCCGCAACTCCCAGGGCTGCTCGAACGGCAGATCACCCGCGTCGGGCAGACCGCAGACCAGGTCCTCGATGCGGCGCCGAGCCGCGTCGAGTTCGGCGGTGTCCTGGTGTAGCGGGGCACTCATGAGGCTGGGGCGGCGACGGGGCCGACGCCGATCATCGAGTCCCGGGTCACCAATGCCGCGAGCTGCTCGACACTCAGTCCGTCGGTGCCGGCCGGGCGCTGCGGCAGCACCCAGTACCGAAGCTCCGAGCTCGAGTCCCACACCCGGATCTCCACCGAGTCCGGCACCGTGAATCCGAAGTCCTCGGCGAGGAGCTTGCGGGGCTCGCGCACGATGCGCGCCCGGAATGGCGGTGCCTTGTACCAGTTGGGCGGCAGGCCGAGTACCGGCCACGGGTAGCAGGAGCATAGGGTGCACACGATCACGTTGTGCACGGTGTCGGTGTTCTCGACGACGGTCATGTCCTCGCCCTGCAGGCCACCGATGCCCAGTTCGCTGCATGCAGCGGTGGCGTCGGCGAGAAGGCGGGACTTGAACTCGGGGTCGGACCATGCCCGTGCCACGACCTTGGCGCCGAGTTGCGGCCCGACCTCGTTCTCGTAGACCTCGGCCAGCCGGTCCACCGCGGCGGTGGTCAGGACGCCCTTCTCGATCAGCACCGCTTCGAGGGCCTTGACCCGGGCGGTGATCTCCTCCTGCGAGCGCAGACGGGTGTCGGTTGCGGCCATGTTCACTCCTTGGTTTCGGTGGTGACGAGGGTCAGGTATGGCTCCCAGACATCGAAGTAGACGACGCTGTTGGGATCACCGGTCTCCTCGCCCCACAGTTCACGGGCGGTAAAGCGCACGGTGTAGAGGTGTTCGGGGGCGTCGGGGCCGCCGTTGCCGGCGCTGTCGGGATAGATGAAGGTGCCGTGCGCGCCGGTGATCACACCGGTGCGGCCACGGACGTAGCGGGCCCGGCGGGTGTGGCCCGTCGGGCTGTCGGCGGCGACGGTGACGGTGTCACCGACCGAGAACACCGCGACCTTGTCCGATTCCCGGGCGGCCGGTGCCCCGCCGGTGACGGCGGCGTCGACGAAGGCGAGCAGCTCGGGGTCCTCCCGCTGCGGCAGGGGGGCGTCCGGGTTGTCCATGTAGAACCGGGTCAGCCGGTCGAGTTCGGCCGGGTCGATGACGCCGGCCTTCTCCCCGGAGTGCTCGGCGACGTGCGCCCAGTGCTCGTAGTAGTTGGACAGCAGGTACTCGGCCGGGTCCATCTGCTCGATGCCGTGCCGGAAACTGTCGATGTTGAACAATCCGGCACGGAAGCAGCTGGCGAACAGGGAGAACGCGATCTTCTCCCATTCGGCGCGGAAGACCGGTTCGTCGTCCTCTGTCACCACCGGGCCGAGCCCGTCCGTGCCCCCGAGGTCGAATACTCCGTTCATGCGAAACTCCTTGCGGTCGCGGCGGCCGGTGGCGCGGGGAACGCGCCGACCGCCTGTTCATAGGTGTGTGCCACGCGCAGAACCGTGGCGTCGTCGAATCGCTTGCCGACGATCATCAGGCCGGTTGGCAGGCCGCCGACCAGGCCGGCAGGGACCGAGCACGCCGGGTGCCCGGTGACGTCGAAGGGGGCGGTGTTGCCCACCATCGACAGCGCAACGTGCAGGTAGTCGCCCAGACTGGCATCGGCCGGGGGGATCTGTTGGGCGGTGTAGGGGACGGTGGGCATGACCAGTACGTCGTAGCGGTTCAACGCGGCGTCGTAGGCGGCGCGCAACTCTGGCGCGAGTTGGCGGGCCATGGCGTAGTACTTGCCGCCGCCGACCTCGAAGGTGTACCGGCCCGACAACCCGACCAACTTGACGGTCTTGGACAGCTCGTGGCCGCGGTCGAGGCGCTGGGCGGCGAAGTGCGCGACCAATTCCGGGTCGTAGAAGCCGTCGGTGTTCATCCCGTAGGCGTTGCCGTCGAGCATCTGGTACGCGGCGCCCTCGGTGGCGATCACGTTCCATACGTGCATGGCGTCGAGATGCCAGGGAATCGACACCTCCTCTGCCGCGAGTCCGGCGCCGCGCAGGACATCGACCGCCGCCCGCACGGCCGCGTCGACGTCCGGATCGGACCCAGGTGTGCCGAAGCCTTCGGTCACGACACCGACCCGCAGCCCTGCGGCCGGGTCGGCGATCGCGGACACGTAGTCCACGGCCTCGATCACGGTGGGCTGTCGGGGGTCGGCCCCGTCGGGGCCGGCCAACACACCCAGCATGAGGGCCGCATCGGCAACGGTGCGGGTGATCGGGCCGAGATGATCGATGGTTCGCTCGATGGGGAACGCTCCGGTGTAGGGCACCAGCCCATGTGTCGGCTTGTGCCCTACGATGCCGCAGAACGCCGCCGGGATCCGGATGGAGCCGCCCTGATCGCCACCGACCGCCAGATCGACTTCGCCGCTGGCGACGAGTGCTCCACTGCCGCTGGAGGACCCACCGGCATTGCGTGTGGGGTCCCACGGGTTACGGACCGGTCCCGGCTGCGACGTGAAGCTCGCCCCGGAGAAACACAGGTCCTCACACACGGACTTGCCGGCGATCGTCGCTCCGGCATCGAGCAGACGGTGCACCACTGTCGCGTCGTGGCTAGGGACGAAACCCTCCACCGTCCTCGATCCGTTCATCATCGGCACGCCGGCGACGGCGACGTTGTCCTTGACCGCCACCGTCTTGCCGGTCAGCGGGCCTTCCGATGCGCCGGTAAGCATTGTGGTGACGTACCACGCGCCGAGTTGGTTGCGCTCCGGGGTGGGCGGGACCCACTCTCGCTGCGGCGTCGTCGGGGCGGAACGCCGGTAGAGGCGCTCGACGGCGGTCGAGGCATCGAGGGAGGCCTCGACCGCAGGGGCGAATTCCTCGAGATCCGCAGCGGACAGGCCGAACCGGAAATGCTGGTCCAGCGCGGCCAGGCGTGCGGAGTCGGGTGGGGGCAATGTAGACATGAACCGGTGTCTCCTTCGGTTAGACCGCGGCGCCCACGGGGACGTGGTCGAGGATGGTCAAGAACCCAGTGCGGTTGTGGCAGTTGATGTACTTGGCGGTGGCCCGGTCCCGGGGAATCACCGCGGTCTCGCGGTAACAGCCGACCGGCCCGGTCGACAGCCGCGACGCCCAGAACATTTCGACGCTCTCCTGTGCCGCCCACCGGTGATAGTCGTCCGGACAGAACCAGTACGCCTTCAGTGTGGCGTTGGCGTATGCGGAGGTATCGATGAAGTGGCCTCGCTGGAAAACCGTGGGCCGCGGATCGTTGTCGAACATCCCCACCATGTCGTCGATCGCCGCGTTCGCCTGTTCCAGATTCGCTGCCTGCACCCCGAAGTGGGCGAACAGCACCTCCGTCACGTCCTCAGGAAAGGTGGTCGACCACCTATCGAACCGTGGTGCGTTGTCGGTGATGCGGATTTCACGTGGCATCGCTGCGCAACCTCCAGCACAGATCGTCAATCAGTCCAGGAGGTCCCCTGAACCATCCGGGGATTCCGGCGTACTCGAACGGTAGGCGCTTGCGAGGCGAGATGTTTGACGCTCAGCGACAGCTTCCTTTGCACTCTGCGACACCGCTATCGCACGGTCGGAGCCATCACCTGATGTGCCAGAAGAACAGCGGGTGTGAGGCGTGAGGACAATCGCAGTCGACCCCCCGTCTCGCCTGTGGTCTCGCTAGGCTCTCTTGGTACCGAGATGGGGATGGAGGAACGAAGGTCTGGGCAAAAAGCGTTCGATGCGATCGCGGACCCGGTACGCCGCAAAATTCTCCGCCTTCTCGCCGCCCGTGACGAATGCAGCGTCAGTCAACTCGCCGAGAGTATCGCCGGTTCCGGATCTATTCGGTCGATGCGACCGGAACCGCGCGTGATGTGCTCGTGGAGAAGCACAAATTGTTCCCGGGCTACGTCACCGGCCCGGGCACAGCGCCGCAGATTGTGTGTTCCCGGTTCCCGGTTCCCGCCGAGTCCGGTCCGCGTGAGTCCGGTTAGCCCACCACGGGGTGAAATCGTGTTTCGCCCACGTAAATAAGTCAGCGTGCATTGACATGTTGTTTCCGCCCTCCTAGCGTGGGGTTCACGCGAGGAGAAGGAGCTGTTCATGTCAATGTTGCCGCCGTCTGATGGCGACCTCGTGGACAGTACCTGTCCGGATCGGCGTTCTGCGGAAAAGTCCGCGCTGGTGCCTTTCCCTCCGCCGGCGGCGTCGACACCTCGCCGTCGCCGCGAGGTAGTGCGAACCACCGCGCTCGACACCTGGATCGACACGATCCGCGACACGTTCGTGGCACTGGACGTCGCCGCCGAACCCACGCACTTCACCGGTACGGTGCATACCCGTCAATTTGCGCATCTGATGGCGGCCGACGTCGCAGCCACATCCCAGACCTTCCGCAGAACGCCGAGGCTCACCAACCTCCACCCACGCGAGTTGATGCAGATCGGCATGGTGGTCGCCGGTGAGGGGCAACTCATCCAGGACGGACGCACCTGCACCCTCGGCCCCGGAGACTTTGCCCTCTACGAGAGTTCGCGACCGTTCACCTGGAACCTGCATCCGGAATGGCACCTGCGCGTGTTTACTTGGCCGCGCGCGGCGGTGTCGCTCACCGAAAGCCAGTCGCAGGAGTTGACAGCACGAACCGTCAGGTCCACATCGACTGTGGGACAGCTACTGTCACCGATGCTGTCGAGCCTCCTGGCTGCAGATGGGGAGGTGTCCTCCGGGGGAGCGATCGGACTCGCCGGGGGACTGGCGGACCTCGCCATCACAGCGGCGCAGGAGGAATGTTGTCAGCCCGAGGACCCGGATGCTGGGGTGCGGGACCTGTACGTGAACATGGTGCGGTATATCGGACAGCACCTCGACGACCCGGATCTGTCCCCGACCAACATCGCCCGGGCGTTCTTCGTCTCCACCAGAACCGTGCACCGAGTGTTCGCGCGCTTCGACGCAACCGCGGCCGCCACGATTCGTGAACACCGACTCGAGGCCTGCCGTCAGGCGATGGTGGCCCCACGCAACACCCCCCGATCCTTGACCGACATCGCAACCCAGTTCGGATTTGCCGATCTGTCAGTCTTCAGCAGAGCCTTCACGGCGACTTACGGCACCAGTCCGAGCCGGTACCGCGAACAACACCGATGATCGAGGCCCGATAGTCGATCCGCCGAGCGTCGGCACGTCAGCAGTCTCACCGGCGCTCCTGATGAGCGCTGCGCGTTGACAACCTCGACGCTCGCAGATCGAGACCTGCGCGATCCGTTCAAGGTTCGTGGACCACGACACGTGGTGCCGGACGGCGGCCGTCCCGGTCGCTGACCACCCGTGAAACGGACGATGGCACGGAAAGCAAAAGTGACTGTCACTGAGGGTCAAGCGCTACGCATCGACGGCTCATATCCTTCGAAGACGACCGAAGATCGAAATGGTTCTTCGTCTGCGTGAATCACCTGCCGATACACAGTAGTTCGAAGCGCCACAACATATCCGACCGACGGAGCGATTCAGGCTGAACAGCACGCCCGTCAGCTGTTCCACCCCTCGCGGCCAGCGAACTATCGCTGTAGACACAAAGGACAACCATGGCGTCCGTAGCCCACTCGTTCACCACCCGATGGACCAGCGCCGAGCGATCGCGCCTCGCCGCAATCGTCGCGGCCATCGCCGCCTTGCACGTCCTCGGGTGGAGTCTCTACCTGTGGCAGAGCGAAAATCTCGCGGCCGCCAGTGGCTTCGCCGGAGCGGGGACCCTCGCCTACATCCTCGGCATGCGTCATGCCTTCGACGCCGACCACATCGCCGCCATCGACGACACCACACGGCTGATGCTCGTGCGCGGACGACGGCCGGTCGGTGTCGGTTTCTTCTTCGCGATGGGCCACAGCGCCGTCGTGCTGGTACTCGCCGTTCTCGTCGCCTTCGCCGGCGCCAACCTCAGCGACACCAGCCTGGACGGGATACGCGGTGTCGGCGGCACCATATCAATCCTGGTCGCGATCGGCTTCATCGCCCTCGTCGCCGCGCTCAACGCCGTCGTGTTGACCGGGCTGACTCGACTGTGGCGCCAATATCGCGTCGGCACTCTCCGCGCCGAACAGATCGACCTGCAACTGCTGAACCGAGGTCTGGTCAACCGCGTTCTCGGCTCGCGCGCCCGCAACCTGATCAAGTCTTCCTGGCACATGGCGCCACTCGGCTTCCTCTTCGGTCTCGGTCTCGAGACTGCCAGCGAAGTCACCTTGCTGGCGCTGTCGGCGACGACCGCGGTCAACGGCGGTATGTCGTTTGCCGCTGTCCTGACCCTGCCGCTGCTGTTCGCGGCCGGCATGTCGATGATGGACACAGCCGATAGTCTGCTCATGACCCGGGCGTATTCATGGGCCTACCGCAGCCCCGGTCGCCGCCTGTATTACAACCTGGCGACCACCGCGATGACCGTGGTCATCGGACTGTTCGTGGCATCGGTCTACCTTGCCGGAGCGCTCACCGACCACTTCGGAGTAACCACCGGCTGGATCGGCTGGTACGGCGCCCTCGCCGATCACTTCGAACTGTTCGGATACGTCATCGTCGGACTCTTCGTTGCATCCTGGCTCGGCGCGGTGCTGCTCTGGAAACTGCACTACCACAAGGCCGAGGCCGAGCGCGCTCCCGATACAACCATGTCAGCCTTCTGACCAAGAGAGTGCAGGACCACCACGAGGTGCCGCTGACCGCACGATGACCACCCATCCGGCCAACCACCCGCGGCGCCTGGCGGACAAACCGCAAAGGAAGGAATCGACCGCAAAACTAGTTCTAGGACAGCGAGTTCCCCGGCCCCGCGGTCCTTCTCCCTATTCGGAGTCAACCACCCGTCGGGACATCTTGGCGTTAGCCGGGGCGCGCCTCGTCGAGTACCGTGAACTGCTTCGGCAGGCGATCGACCAACAACGGCAAATGCCGAGCTCGCGAGGACCACTATCCCACCGGCGCGGCTGTTGCCTTTCGGTACGTAGATCCCGAGGCGCGGACGTGCCCGGCGCAGGTGTCAGCGACCGCGGACCTGGCGTGTTCGGCGCTGCGAAATGCTATCGCGCTCCGCAACCCGGACGGCACTGTCGTACATTCCGATCGCGGCAGCCAATTTCGTTCCGGATTGTTCGTAGAATTGTTGTCCTGCAATGGTTTACAAGGTTCCATGGGGAAGGTGGGGGCATGTGGTGACAATGCGGCGATGGAATCGTTCTTCGCGTTGCTGCAACGCAATGTCCTCGACCGTCGCCGCTGGAGCAGCCGTGAGGAACTACGGTTGGCGATCGTCGGGTGGATCGAGACGACCTACCACCGGCGGCGCCGGCAACGCGGTCTCGGTCGACTGACACCCGTCGAATATGAGACGCTCCATCAGACCGCACACGCGGCCTGAAACTGCACACCCCGTGTGTCAACCAGGGTGGGGGCAGTCCCACCCTTCGGGGTACAGGGACGCGTTGTAGCAGGTGGTGTGCGCCCCATGGATGCCGCAGGTCGCTGCTCGTGCCTCTGTGTGTGGCCTGTAGCGTTGGGGGCCCGTCGGCGGTACATCGCATGGTCGGGGTGCTGTCCCTGAGGGTGCACTGGTGATCGGTGTCGTGTTCGCCTTTCCGGCTGGTATCTGGTGTCGGTGGTGTGACGTTGTGGCCGTGAATGCTCGCTGTCCCGGTGTCTGTTCGGGGACGGCCGATGGTGGCGGGGTGCACCGTGCGTGGGGGTGTCGTCCCCTGTTGGGGTGGGTTTCCGGGCACCGTGGGGGAGGGGGTGGTAGTCCTGTGACGTCTGGTTGCCGGGTGTGGGTGTGTAGAGGATTGCGGTATCGGCAAATTTTCCTGGCAACGAGGTAGGCGAATGTACGACAACGGTGATGAATACGAACCCCGTTCTGGCGCAGTGGAACGCGGGCGCGATTCTGGCGTAGGGGAACGCGCCGAGGATCCTGCCCGCTCGGTGGATGCGTCGAGAATGCGTGCTGGTGTTGCGGTTGTTGTCTGTGTCGTGGCGGGTGTGGGGCTGTTGTGGCCGTTGGTGTGGGGGCCGGCATCGACTGTGCGTGGGCTCGCCGCGGTAGTCGGTGACTCGTGGGTGCTCGCCGCGGTCGCCGCGGGGTTGTCGGTCGTGGGGTGGGGAACAGGTCTGGTGTGGTCGCGAAGTGCCCGTGAGGATCTCGGCGAGGTGCCGGTGCGGTATGGACCTTGTTCGGGTTGGGGGCCTGCGCAGGTCGAATATGTTGTGAAAAAGTGGATCGGTGACAGCGCGCCGACGGCGACTCTGCTTCATCTGGCCGAGCGGTCGGTGATCCGGCTGACGTTCGTCGAGGACGAGCGCTGGCGGATAGAGGGGATCGGCACACCGGATCGATGGGCCCGAATCGATCCGGTCTCCCGGGCGTTTGCCGACGCTCTCGGAATTCGAAAGCCAGGAACGGTTTTCGTCGCCGACGGCTCGGTGAAATCGGGATATACGGTGAAGCAGGGCATGCGCGCGATGTTCGATGCATGCCGGGCGTGGGCGGCGCAGGAGGATCTGCTCGCGATCTCGGTCAGGACGTGGATCGGACGGACGATGTTATGCCTGTGCATGGTACTGGCCGTGCTCGGGTTCCTCGGCGTGTTCGGTCCCACGGTCGTCGGTGTTCCTTTCACTGCGTTCGTCATCGGCTCTCTGGGAGTGTTCGCGGCCGGAACGGGTCTTCGGCACACTCCGGCGGGGCGAGAAGGTTGGGCGCGAGCTGCCGGCTTCGAGCGGGTGCTGTCGGGGCGGTCGAGCACGATCGGGTCCGCCGCGGACGGTGAATGCTTCCTCGCCGCGGTCCCCTACGCGTTCGCCTTCGATGTCGCTCACCGGTGGGCGGTGAGGTATCGCCGCGCGACTGGACGGGCTGCACCCCACCCAGACTGGTATCCGCCGGCCTCGTTGTACGACGACGCCGTGGGTTTGTACGCGGAGGTCGGTTTCAACAGCCTTGACGGCACGCTGTGTATGGCCCTCTATCGGCTCGAGGCGGCCGGGGGAGGCCCGGATACCGGTGGAGGCCATAACGTCGGAGCGATAGGCGGTTTCTGAGTGGCGGAACGCCTGGAGCATCCTGCGACCCGCCGCCGGTCGGTCCGCCAGCATCCGGTGGCGGGTCGGATCTGATGGGTACGCTGCGCGACGCGGTCGCCGCTCCTACCGTGGCGGCGCGGGTCGAGGAGTCCGCCGGTCGTCGGCGTTGTCGCGGTCCCTGTGCTGCGCCGCGGTGGAAGGGGTCTGCGGTACGCAGGGGGTGTGCTCGGTGTCGGTGCGCGGGATCGCGGTGATGCGGGTGGGCCCGAACCCGGGTAGCCGGCGAGTTGGTGTTGGAGACTGTCGCGCGTGTCGGAGGTGCTGATGGCGGCGAGGTGAGTATGCGGGTGCCGGTGGAGGCGCTGTCGGGTGAGCAAAGCGAGCAGAAGGTATTCGGTGGCGATGGTGCATGTGATGGACGGTGAGTCGGGTGTGCCGGATTTGAAGGCGATGCAGCGCTCCCGGTGATGCCCGGTGTGGCGGACGTCGCCGTGGTACGACGAGCGCGTAACCATGCGCTGGAGTGCCGAAACGTGATCGTCGGTCGCCGGAACCCGAGGGGTGATCTGATCTCAACCCTATGGCGGACGATCGGTGGCCTTGTGATCGAGCAGGGTGGGAGGTGGCCGAATAGCCCCGGCACCGCCGGGGTCACGACACGAGAAAGGTTCCCAGCATGAAGATTCAGGCACTCCGGACGGCGGTGGTTGTCGCGTCGACGCCGTTCCTCCTCCTGGCAGGATTCGGCGCAGCGTACGCGGATCCCGGGCCCTCGATTCCGGCGGAGTTCGATCCGTGCGATGCGCAGACGTTGGCGTACGACCCGAGTTGTGATGCCGTGCAACCGGATGGGGAACTCACGTTTCCGGACGGGGAGTTTGTTCCGTGCGATGCGCAGACGTTGGCGTACGACCCGAGTTGTGACGCCGTGCAACCGGATGGGGAACTCACGTTTCCGGATGAGGAGTTTGTTCCGTGCGATGCGCAGACGTTGGCGTACGACCCGAGTTGCGATACCGCGTCGGGGCACGAGGTGATCGGTGGTGATGGTCCTCCTGCTCCGTGAGGACAGGATTGGAAGCGACGCGGGGACACGGCGGAGCGCACCGTTGCGGACAGCTCCGGCGAGTTGCGGGCGGTGCTCGCGGACCCGCATGCTCCGGTGCGGAAGGTGGAACGGCGCCTTCGAACCCATGCGACACCAGCGCCGGTGCTGGTGATCTGACGGGCAGGCGGCTCGAGCGGCGGTCCGTCCTCGCGGGTGTCTCGGTGACCGTGTCGGCGTGGTCCGCGCCGTGATTGTCGCGAGTCTCGTCACCTGTCGGGCCGCGGAGCCGCTCGGCCGTGCCCGGCTCATCGGGTGAGGTGATCGTGCGGAAGAGGGGAGCAGGATGTCCCCTTCCGCACGTCGGAGTGTGATGACCCGGAGAGTGCCGCGCGGCTGCGGCCCGGTGTCGGAACGAGCAATCGGATGCCGGGGTGCTCTTTCGATTCGAACACCGATAGTTGCTCGAGGACGGTGATGCGCGAGGTGATGAACCCCAGCCCTGTCGGGCTCATCGCCGCCACCGCACCCAACGCGATCGCGGGCAGGTGGAGCACACATGTGGGGAAGACCCGCATTCTGGGCATCGCTCCAGTACCGTCGCGGCGCGAATGATGGTGTCATCGTCGCGGGCATCGAGACGATTCCCGACAGTCGAGGGCACGCCGCGACGTCGCAAGGTCCCATTTCGGGTCACCGGACCGAGGCTTCGACGGCGGGAGTGCTCGCGTCACGGGGGAGTGAGACCGATTCTGTCGAGACGAGTTGGTCACGTGGGACTTCAATGGAGACGGGCGCATCCGGTCTGTTCACTGCCGCCACGTTCTCGCGGCGATCAGGTCGGAGGAGCGTCCCTGTTGTGCAGGTCCCAGGGGCGTGTGGGCCAGTATGCGCTCACATCGGCGATTTCCGGCGCGGAATCGTGTCTGGGTGAGCTGCTCATCTTCGTGTTACGGACTGGGGCTCGATGTCGGAACTGCGACGACCACGGCCGCCGTGTGCGGTGACTGCCGCGGCTGGAAGTTGTCACCGTCCACCTCGCCGCGGTTGCGTCAGGAGATCGAGATCTTAATCGGTGCGCGAGTATTGCACTCAGGTGTGGACGGCAACTGTGCCGGTGACTCCTGCGTTCGCCATCGACCGCGCTCCGGTGGTGCGCGGCGGACGTCGGCGACCTGGGATACGTCGACACGATGGCGACCGGGCGGACAAGAGGTTCGATCGTCAGGTGGGTCACAGTGCGGACCGGACACATCGAACCCGAAGTCCTCGAATTCGTACTCGGTCCAGTTGATTTCGTCTCCGGCGTGAAAGGGGTGCTGCATTCGGGTGGGCGGCGAAGCTATGGCGCGGCACAGCGCTGCCCTTTCGCCGCTTGTGTACTTCCGGCTCTGGCGGCTGCGGTCGGGTCATGTCTTTGATGGTGCGTTCCTTCTGCGGTTCGGGGGCTATTTACTGCCCAGGCTCCAGCGCAGACTCCACCGGTAGGTGCGGTCGAGTTCGTCTTGGCCGCCGTTGATGTACCGGACCTCGCGGGTGACGGTGATCTCGCGTCCGGTGTTCTGCACCAGGGCGAGGGCGCAGATCGGTGCGTCGTTGCTCGGTGAATCCAATCGCACCTCGACCTGGGGACCCGAGGTGGGGTACAGGGTGACGACACCGTCGACGGCGGCCCAGTTCGGTGCGCCTTCGTAGATCATCGCGAACACCAGGATCCGCCGGAACATCTCCGGGCGGGCGAGGTTGATCTGCATGTTCTCGCCGCCGACGGTGGTGCCGGTGCGGTCGTCGCCGTCGAGCTGAATGACCGGGTGCGTGTTCAGGGCTCCGAAGCTATAACCCAGTGCCTGGACAACACCTTTGGAGCCGTCTGCCAGCTCGTACAGGCAGCCGAGGTCGAGGTCGACTCCGCCCGCCGGTGCGGCCGCGAGTCTGGCGAGGAACCCCTTCTTCGTCGGCGGCGCCCCGGTAGACCAGTTCAGATTGACCCGCATCGCGCCCTGCTGTTCACCTGCTTTGGCCAGGCTGACGGTGGGAGCCGTCTTCGACAGGGTGACCTTGCTCAGGCTCACCCCGCCCCGCGGTGTCCCGTGGGAGGGTCGGGTGTAGTCGATCGCCATGGTGGCTCCTTGTTCTCGGGGTCTGGTCAGCCGACGGGGACCGACTCGGCCTCGTCGTCGTGGTCGCGGTCGTCGGCTGCGATCGGTTCGAGGGTGCGGCGGTTGCGGATGATGCTGGAGATGAACGCGGCACCGATCGGGGCGACGCCGACGAGTCCGGTGACGTTCTCGTTGACGTGGTAGCCGATGGACACCAGCAGGATCACGGCCAGTGCGCCGATGGCCCAGTGGGCGCCGTGCTCGAGGTACACGTAGTCCGACAGAGTGCCCTTGCGGACCAGGTACACCGTGATGGAACGGACGAACATCGCGCCGACGAAACCGAGGCCGAGGGCGATGATGATCGGGTCGGAGGTGATCGCGAAGGCGCCGATCACACCGTCGAAGGAGAACGACGCGTCGAGGACCTCGAGGTAGAGGAACAGGAAGAACCCGGCCTTGCCGGTGGCCTTGGCCAGGGCGGTCGGTCCGCACTTGGACCCTTCGACCAGTTCACCGTCTTCGTCTTCCTCGGGCGTGTTGAACAGCTCACCGAGACCGTTGACGGCGATGTAGGTGACCATGCCGAGGACGCCGGCGATCATCACCGTGGACACCGTGTCCGCGGGGGCGATGTACGCGGCGGTGATCAGCAGCAGGGCGCCGGCGATGATGACGGCCAGCTGGTCGAGCTTGCCCGCGCGGGCGAGGGGCTTCTCCAGCCAGGACAGCCAGGTGATCTCGCGCTCTTCCAGGATGAAGCCGAGGAACAGCATGAGCAGGAACATGCCGCCGAACGCCGCGATCTGCGGGTGCGCGTCGGTGAGCAGGGTTTCGTAGCTGGCGCTGCCGTCGGGGAAGTACGCGGCGCCGTCGGCAGGCGGGTTGAGGGCCAGGTCGAGGGCGGCGACGGGGCCGAGACCGGACGCGAGCCACACGATGACGAGCGGGAAGACCAGACGCATACCGAACACGGCGATGACGATGCCGACGGTGAGGAAGATCTTCTGCCAGAACTCGCTCATCCGGCGCAGCACGGTGGCGTTGATGACGGCGTTGTCGAACGACAGCGAGATCTCGAGGATCGACAGGATCACCACGAGGAGGACGGCCTGGGGGCCTCCGTAGATCGCGGCGATGATCAACGAGACGATCGTGACCGCGAAGGAGAGACCGAATATGCGCAGAACCACGAAGCGTGGCCTTTCTCTAGTGGGCATGCAGGGTGGCTACTGCACGGGGACGGGATGGATTGTCGTTCAGAGGGTGTGGCCGAGATCGGTCACCACGGTGTGACTATGCGTCCGAGGTCGCGGTGCCGGGTATCAGCGATACGGCTGCTTCTGAAGCTCGGGTTGGGTCATCAATCCCCTTGGTAAATTGGGTGTGTGGGCCGATCACGCGTTCCACTATCCTCCGCTGATGTCACGCGAACATCCCCTTTGCCGGTGGGGCGGGCCCACCCCTATGGATCGCAATCCGCTGGGACGGTGCGATTTCGGTGCGTATTTCACGGGTGGTGTCGTGTCCATCCCTGAGGGGGATGAGGCGACCCGGCGCGGACCGGCAACCTTGACGGCATCCGAAGCACCACCCCTCATCCCACACCGGAGGAACACCATGTCGAACACCACCAAGCGCTCGAAGACCACTGTCCGTGCCGTCCTCGTCGGCGCCGTAGCAATCCCGATGCTCATCCTCGGCGCGGGCGCCGCGTCCGCGGCGCCATTCAACTTCGGCAACGACAACAGCGGCGGCAACGGCGGCGGCAACGGCGGACTCAACCTCGGATTGGAGAACAACCAGCAGGGCGGTGCCGGCGGTGGCAACGTCAAGCCCGGCCCGGGCGGCCTCCCCGCCGGACCGTTCAACTTCGGCAATGACAACAGCGGCGGCAACGGCGGCGGCAACGGCGGACTCAACCTCGGGCTGCAGAACAACCAGCAGGGCGGTGCCGGCGGTGGCAACGTCGGGTAGCCGCCGCGGGAGGTGAGCAAAGGGCACCGCACCGTCCGCCTGGAGCCGCGCACCTGCCGCACCTGCCGCGCCTGATCCACGAGGTGTCCGGCGACCATGCCGGTCCTGAATATCGGTGCGGTGCCGCTGCGACGGTCGACAACCGGTGAGGTTTGGCGGTGCGCCCGTCCGGCCGACGCCGTCCTTCACCGACCAAGACCTGCCCTCCGTGCTCGCATGCGCGGAGGGCAGGTCGCCGCCGTGTTCGACGCTGCCGGACGAGCCTGGGCTGGTCGTGTTCTGGGCCGTCGGGTTGCGGACCCGAATTCAGCGGCTCGGGAACCCCGTTCGCCGGTCGGTGCCCGAGCCCTGGCTCCATGCCGGGCGGCTTCAGCGTCGATCGGATCGGCCCCGGCTCGCGGGCCGACTGGTTATCGCGCCGTCCTCCGACGACCGCGCCATCTGACCTCGACCGCGGCCGGGTCGAACGGATTCCCCACATATCGTCCCCGAGGGCACCCTCGCGGTAGCGGCTGGGGGCGGGGTTTGGTCCGACGTTGCCCGGCCCGGTGCCCTCGCGCGAGCCCCGGGCCGGCGTCGGGCCAGCAGGCCCGATATCCGGCGGTGGGAAAGATCCGCACCATCGGCCGTGACATCCACACAGGGGCCATCCGGGCGACCAAGCGGTTGCGGCGTCGGTGGCTGAGGTGCCTCAGTTCGGCACCAGGAAGGGGACCCTCACGCTCGCGTGTCGGTTCGGCCGCACACCTTTCGTCTACCGCCGTCGAAACATGCCTGGTTTGCGGTTGGGCACCGTGACGGTACTGCGAGTGTGATCGCGCCGCGCGACGGAGCGAGCGCATCGGTCGATGACGTGGCGGCAGAGCTCGTGCTGTCCTGTTTGAGCAGTTCGCACGTGGTGTCACCAGCGACACCCTGCGACCAGCTGACGATCACCGGTTCGATCAACCGAACTTCCCGCGGGCCTCATCGACTGGGCGCGCGCCCGAGGGTGGATGGACTGCCCACCTCACGGGGGCTGCGTGGAGCTCCCCCGGGGAGCGGAGACTGAAATCGTCTCGCGGGTAAGCCGCCACACCCACCAACACCCAGGAGTGCTTCTCGTGTCTATTCCCGAGTCCCTCGCTTTCGGGATGCTCTTCGTAGCCATCCGGCTCGTTGCCGGCGACGTATATGGACAATGGCGGCTGAGAGCCGGACAGCCCCATTCCGAAAAAGTGCTTGTACGCAACGCGATTGAGCATGGTGCTCCACTACCTGACGATGCAGACGGGGAGGTCGTCCAAGAGCTGTTGCGCCGACGAGGCCGAGCGCAGAAGCGGTCGCTCGTCATTACCGCCCTCTGCGCCGGGTTGTGGTCGGTTGGCTTCGTGCTGGGGATCCACGAGGAGGGTGCGGACAGCATCGGCTGGGCTGAGGTACTGTATGTCGTCTTCTTGCCGTGGTCGCTGTGGGACAGCGCTCGTCGTCTCACTCGGATCCGCGCATTACTCGCTCAGGTTGATGCCCGGCTGCACTCGGGCAGACCTGTCCGATAACGGTGTGCATCGTCACCGTGTGACTGAACCTGGCGAGGCCGCTGATGTGACCTTACGAGGATATGGTGACGACGGGACCACCGCAAGACCGCGGACATAGGCTGCGGCACAGCGGCTGTGACGCACCGAATACGCTGGTCGCGTCGATCTCGACGCCACCGTGCCACTCGGCGGCCGAGCACGCCGCGGCCGGTGACCGCACACTCGGTGGCCGATCCCCGATGCACCGCGGAATGACGACGGTCGCACCATCGGATGCTGGTCGACGACCACGACACGCTCACCTTCGACGGCGACGGTCCCATCACCGACGGTCATTGGGTCCGGCGGACTCGTTCGTGCCGTTCGATGTGAGCCGGGCCGGTGACCCGATCGTGGGCAACAGTTCTGAACATCCCGGCTCCGTCCAGATCTGCGCGCCCGCCGCGGGTCCGTACCGTTCGGCGAGGGTGACCTCCCGGATCGGCGGAACCGAATCCCGATCGCGGTGGCGGCCCACGGGTCGCTGACGGGAAGATCGACGTCGATGCGTCGGTTGCGCACTGGGTGCGTGACGGTTCACATCGGCTCACTCTGTTCGAGCAGTTCCGCGAACGAGGGGACGTCTACCAAACTGTGCACACGGACCATGACAGTCCGGCTCCGCCGTGGGGTGAGGGGCGTTCACTCCTCATGGGGAGGTGCGGCCAGGTGCTGGCGAGACAGAATTGTTGACACAGAAAGCATTACCGGCTTTCATCAACAACAGCGGAGGATTCATCTATGTCGCACCACACCACCAAGCTCACGGCTCGAATTTTCATCGCCGGCGGGGCCGCCGTCGCAGCACTGATGTTCGGTGCTGCGGCAGCGTCGGCGACGCCGATCCTGGTCGATGTGCCGGTCAATGCCGTAAACGACAACGGTGGCGGTGCCGGTGGTGGCAACGGTGGGATCAATATCGGTCTGGAGAACAACCAGCAGGGCGGCGCCGGCGGTGGTAACCAACTTCCGGGGGGCGGCGGGATTCCCGGTATCCCGAACGGCGGCAATGACAACGGTGGCGGTGCCGGTGGTGGCAACGGTGGGATCAATATCGGTCTGGAGAACAACCAGCAGGGCGGCGCCGGCGGTGGTAACCAACTTCCGGGGGGCGGCGGGATTCCCGGTATCCCGAACGGCGGCAATGACAACGGTGGTGGTGCCGGTGGTGGCAACGGTGGGATCAATATCGGTCTGGAGAACAACCAGCAGGGCGGCGCCGGCGGTGGTAACCAACTTCCGGGGGGCGGCGGGATTCCCGGTATCCCGAACGGCGGCAATGACAACGGTGGCGGTGCCGGTGGCGGTAATGGCGGGATCAATATCGGTCTGGAGAACAACCAGCAGGGCGGCGCCGGCGGAGGGAACGGCTGACCCCCGCAGGCGAAGCCCGAACCCTGTAGACGGCAGTCACCGATTGCCCCGGCGCATACCGCGCCGGGGTTTTCGCGCGTCTCAGCGACCCGGTGGGCGGTGTGGGCGCGCACCCCACCGTCACGTTGGGTCATCAGATGCGGGTGCGCTGTGGTGGCCCGTGTGATACTGAAGCGCCGTCGCGCAGACCTGATCGAGCAGGCTCGGCGCCACGCCGAAGCCGCTACGGCGCCGATCTCGGCCGTCCACCAGCCCTGCACCGCCGGCGTGACGAACTCGGAGCCGCTACCCGATCGGCATTCGATCGAGTGTCACCCGATCGTGTGACAACCCCGATACACTCGGGGCGAGACCCCCGGTGCACCGCGCCGCGCGCCACCCGACCGATCCCGATCCTGGTCCTGGTCCTGGTGAACCGGATGATCGAGTCGGCCGATCGGAACGAGTTGCTCGACAGGGGTAATGGGCTGCAGGCGTCTGCTCTGTGGGCTTGCCGCAGCTACGGCAACATGCTGCGTTCGATTCGTTGACTGTTCCGCATTGCCTGCGGAAGCGACGCTGTGATGACACGGGTGGACTCGAGGGTAGGGGCTCGGTGGGACCGGTGTGCGGTCGTTGTCCGTCGGGCGAGGCTCGCACCCGGCGGCGAGTTGGTGGATGCGCTGTGCGCTGCCCCGGGGGCGCAGCGGCATGCGGCCGCGACTTCTTCAGGGTTGGAGCCCTGCCTGGGTATCGGTCTGGGTTGACTGACTGCAATAGCCGGTGATCCGGCTACCCCTCGGTCACGTCCCGGTGCATCCGCACTCGCGGCTCGCGCTCGAAGGAGTTCAGCGACGGCAACAAGATGCCTCGTTGTGGCGTGGTGGGGCACGGAGGCGGTGGATGCGATGGATGCGGTGGATGTGGAGGTGAGTGGGGGCGCCGTCGCCGGTGCCCCCGGGCGGCCCCTTTGCCGGCACGGTGGTCGGACAGACGGCCGAGCGTAATCCTCCAGCTCACCCGCCTGTTGGGGTCGACGCCGTCGGTCGCGAGGGCGTCAGGGCTGTACCGGTGATCCACGGGCGGCGCTGCGCTTGCTCGTTCATAGGTGAAAGCGACTGTGGTGCAGTCGTGGTCGACGCCAACTCGTGCACGGGATGTGTGGCGGTGACAGGGTGAGTGCGGCAGACGGATCAGAGTCTCGATCGGCGGTGGGTGCAGCCGCCTCCTCCAGGAAGCGTCACACCGCGGTGCGTTCCGGAACGATAGCGGGACCGCGGCGAAGAGCCTGGTGGCGGTCACCGCGGGCCCGCAGTGCCGCAGGCAGGCGGTATAGGGGTGATCGAAACAGCGGCGTCAGGGCGTGTGTGGGGTGACGATGCTGTTGGTGAGGGCGAGAGCGACGAGTCGGGCACGTTTCTGATTTCGGGGGACGTCGTCGATGTCGAATCTGGTGCAGATGGCACTCAGGTGCGACTTGACGGTTTCAGCGCTCAGGTTCAGGGCGTCAGCGATCTGGTTGTTCGATGCGGGGATGGGGTGATCGGTGCCGTCGCGGAACGGCCGGCACAATTCGGTCAGGACAATGCGCTGGGCGGGGGTGAGGTCGATGGGAGTGTCGAGGGTGTCGCCGACGCTGGTGATGCCGCAGTCCGTCGCAGGCTCCCCGTGGTAGGTGAGGGTGCACTTACCGATCCGGATGACGTCCCCTGGGTGCAGGGTCTGGCGCCCCCATATCCGGGTGCCGTTGACGAAAGTTCCATTGCGAGAGAGGCTTTCGTCGATTATGGTCCAGTAGAGGCCGATGCGTTCGAGCGTGGCGTGAAGGCGGGAGATGTCCGGGTCGGTCTGAAGTGACAGGTCGGCATCGGCGGAGCGGCCGACGGTGATGGGGGAGCGGTCCGGGGTCAGCGATATCTGGTGGGCGTGTTCGTGGTCGGTGTAGGTCAGAATCGGGTCGGTCGCTGGGTCGGTCACTGGTGGTCGTCCTTGTGGTAGGGGGTGGTTGAGACGGGTGCGGTGGTGGGCATCTGGGCCAGGATCTGTTCGGTGGTGTCGAGCATCTGTTTGATGACGATTGTTGTGGCGATACCGAGGGTGAGGCCGATCGCGCCGACCAGGGGGAGCCACGGGGTGAGGGCTGCGGGGAAGAACCACCACAGGATGGTCAGGGCGACGAGCGGGCCGGGCACCGCGATCCACTGGGCTCGGGACAGTTGGTCGCGGTGCGCGGTCAGGGCGGTGCGTTGGGTGTGGTCGGGGTCGTTGCTCGGCGGGCCGGGGTTGGTGTTCGTCGTCATGGGTGTTCTTTCTCGCGGTCGTCGTCGGGTGTGGGTGGTGACGCGGTGTCGGTTGTTGCCGGTCTTGGTTCTTCCATCGTGGTGGGCGGGTGCCGTTGGCGTTAGCCACCCTGGGGGTGGCAGTGACCACCCCCAGGCCTCTGCGCGTCTGTACGTGGTGTCAGGTGAAGGCCGAGGACAGGCACCAGGCAGTGGACAGAACTCCGATGCTCAGGGCGATGATGCCGAGGGTTCTGGCCCTCTTCGACGCGGCAAGGGCGCCGTCGAGGTCCCCGGTGGACCAACGGGGGAATACATTCAGTGCGTTGCTGAACGCGGCGAAGGCCAGCGGCCAGAAGAACACTACGGCGGCGACGGCCCATCCGACGTTCGAGGGCGGGGGCGGGGTGCGGCGCGGAGTGTGCGGTGTGGTCAGTTCGGGCTGGGTCATGGTCATACTCCTGAAGTTCGGGTGGTGGAGGGGGTGTGTGCCCCGTTAACACTGGTTCATCCCGATGTTGGGGCGCGTCCCCTTCAGGGTGGGGCGTGCCCTATCCCCGCTCTTTTGGTGCGGTAATGCTTTGAGTGCGTGCGGTTTCGGACAGTTGGCCGGGGTGGGGTGATCTGCACCCTGATGGGGAAGAGTGACCGCTACGCCGAGGGGCATCGTTGACGGCATCGAAAGCATCACCCCCACACCGTTGAGCGCCACACCTCTATGACCTGTGCTCGCCGCGTTTCTGCGCTCGGCAGGCACAGGCCGTCGCCCCACCCGTTCGCCTGTCGGGCACGCCACAGCAGGCGTTCTTGGAACACCGGGCTGACAAATTGTTGGCCCGGGACTTTTCGGTGGTCGACACGTTCAACACCGGGGTCGACCGGATCGGCAAGACGTGGGCGGGTTGGGGCAATATGGCACCGACCAGCGCCGACAACTATGTCATGCAGAGTCATCGGCGGATGCCGGATCCGTTGGCTTCTTTGTGGTCGCCGGCCTGGTCATCGGTCGGGCATGGAGACCCATGCGACTGGGGCAGGAGCCTGCCCGGTCTGCTCAGATTGTGATCTGGTTGGCGCAGAGCAGTATTCGACCATCGAACGTGGTGGATAGGAGGACCCGATTCGGTGCACCGCGAAATCGTTGTGTCGCGCGCGGGGCAGGGTGGCCGGAGAGGCACTGCGGTTCGGGAGGGCAGTGGGAGGCCCTACGCCTCCGTGCGCCGATCCATCAACATGTGCGTGCGGAGCATTGCTTTCGCTTGGTAACAAAGATGATTCCACGATTATGTAGCCGCTGCGATGGGGTGCGGCTTGCTACAATTTTGCCACACCCCGGCTCTTCACAACATGCTCCTTATGGAGATGATTTCGATGGCTGCTCTGCATGCTCGGCTCCACTGGTCCGCGGCGGTCGCGGCGGCACTTCTCGCTCTGACCGGGGCGTGTTCGTCGGATGGCGGCGACAGTTCGGCGTCGGATCCCACGGGCGCGACGACGAGTCAAGCGCCCGACACGGGCAAGTTCGTACCAGAATACGAGCATGCGGCCCTGTCGGAGGAGGCCAAGGCGGGCCAGGACATCGCCCGCGACAACAAGGTCATCGAAAATTTGACCGAGGCGATGGGAGAAATCTACAAACTGCCCAAGGATGTTTCGGTCGTCGGCATGGAATGTGGTAGTTTCAACGCCTTTTGGGATGGAGAAGCGGACCGGATGGTGTTGTGCTACGAGATGTTCAAGGTCGCTGAAGATTACGCGACGCTGCAGTCGGAGGGTCGCGCCGATTACTTCAACCTGTACTTCGACGGGGTCACGCGGATGATCGCGTTCCACGAGTCCGGTCACATGGCGATCGACCTGTATACGCTGCCGGCCACCGGGCGAGAAGAGGATTCCGCCGACCAGGCCGGTGCCTTACTGCAGCTGACCACGCCCGGGCCGGCCGGGGTGGGCGGTGTGGCTGCCGCGGCGGACTTCTGGTTCGACATCTCCGACGACCCGGCGAGATTGAACGCACAGGTGTTCGCCGACGAACATTCGCTCAGCCAGGTCCGCGGTTACAACCTGCTGTGTTGGGATTACGGTGCCCTTCCCGACGCGCTCGGCGTGCTGGTGGCCGAGCCCGGACAACCCGACCAAGAGGGGCGGTTGCCGGCCGACCGTGCGGTGGGGTGCCCGGAGGAGTATCAGAAGATGCTGGCATCGTGGTCGACACTGCTCGAGCCCTACATCAAGGTCGAACTCGGTGTGCCCGCCGAAGTGGCGAGCGGATCCCCCGGTGCGACGCCGACGACCACGACCGGAACCCGGTAACTCACCCCGGCGTCACGGTGGTTCAGCGGTGCGGCGGTCAGTGCTTGATCCACCGAGGGGGCCGGGTGCGGCAGTCGTCGTCCTTGTCCGGCGGCGGAAGCGGTGTGTCGCGCAAGGTGTATATCGCGTACCTCGTCACCTTCCCGCCAGCCATGCGTCGCTGGAACTCGGTCACCTGCTGGGGACCTGTTCGGTTTGCCCCGCGATCGCGAATCTCTCCGACGACCAGCATCACGATGATGGGTGTGACGAGGACGCAGATACCGATCACGGTGGTGGTGGTCATGGTGGCGGCCTATCGAGGTCGGAGTTGCGAGGCGAGCCGGTCCACCTTGCGGAGGTGGTAGCCAAACGCGAGCGGTAGTGCCGCGATGGTGATCATCGAGACCGCCGACCGCAGGTAACTGGCGAGGGTGGCGGAGCCCTCGGCGATGGAGACGACTGTGGCGATACTGAGCATGAGCCAGATCGTCACCGCGAGGATCAGCGTGATCGTGCGCATGCGGGCGAGTGTGGCGCGTTTGTCGGCCAGCAGCGGCCCCCACACCTGCGTAGGCGCGCCGGGGGGTAGTGCCCCGTTCCTCAGTGCCGTGTCGACGGCGCGTTGGGCGGGGGTGCGACTGAACATGCTGACTCCTCGGGCGGGTGTGGGTACAAAGACAATTCTCGGCTTCCGTCGCCGCCGTGAACATCCCCCTGGGGTGCCGGAAGTGCCACCCTCCGGGTGCCGTCGGTGCCGAATCGACGCTCATGGGCGCCCGGCGATTATGCGTCCGGGCCTGCCCGCCGGTTTCGACCTGATGGTGCGGGGCATTGGTGACGGGCCGTCCTGGTCGATGATCTCGAACGGAGCTTCCGGGACGGGCCAGGAAGTGCCGCCGAGGGCACACCGGCGAGCCCGATCGACACTGGTGGCCTGTCCTGACCCGTAGGTGACGGCCCGACGTCGACGGTGACGTGCTGGTCGGCACGCTCGATCGCGGTCGCGATGCCACATAGTGCGGGAATCGCGAGGTGGTGCGCTCACAACCAATTGCGCAGCAGGGTGCTGCGTAGTTGCTTCCCCGGCGCTGGACACCGCAGCTTACGATACTTACACTTGTCTATATCGTAAGAAACGTAGCTTTCTGGTGGGAGTGGGTCATGAGGGACGAAACCGTCGACACCCCCCGGCGCGTGCGGGTGGTGAATCGGAGCGCGGCGACCGGCCGGGTCGTGTCCCCGGCGGCCGGTGTCCGGTCGCCGGGTCGTGCCGGGGTCGGCGCCGTACGGTCGCTGCACGGCCCGTCGCTGCCGGTCCGCCGGGGTCGTGTCGCGCCGGGTGCGCGGATCGCCGGTGGGGTCCGGGAGCACCCGAAGAGTGCCGAGGAGTGGAAGCGGGAGATCGCGAGCGTGGTCGCCTCGTTCGACAGTGCGTCGCGGCGCCGGGCCGGCGGGATCGAGGTGGATTTCGAGTTGCGGTTCGATCTGCGGGCGACCGGGTTGGCCCTGCCTTGGCTCACCGACGCGTTCCGCACCGCATTGGACGCCGCCGACCTCGCGGCCGCCGGTGGTGTGGTGATGCGGGCGTTGTTCGACACCAGCGACACCGATGTCGTCACCATCCACCTGCAGCGGCTCCCGCGCGTCCCTGGCGACCTCGCCACCCCGGGCGGCGGTGCCGAGTGGGCGCCGCACTCTCCCTCTCTCACCGATCCCGGACCGGCCGCTACGACGGCGGGGGGCACACGCCTGCCCGGTCGGGACACGGTCGAACTGGAAACCGCGACCGGCAACCTGACCTACCAGTCCCCGCTGTCACTGTCGGGTGACACGATCTCCTCGATGGAGGTCTCGGAGATCCTCTCGCCGTCGGGGAGTGTGAACCGGGCCCTGGCCAACACCAAGAGGAAGGCGCATCAACTCCTCGGGGTGAAGGTCGGCAACCAGTACCGCTACCCGCTGTTCCAGTTCGACCGCGACCGTAAGCAGATCCGGCCGGCCGCGGAGCATGCGAACCGGCTCATGGAATGCGATCTCGACCCGTGGGGGACCCTGGACTGGTGGTTCACCGAGAACCCGCTGATCGACAACCGGCGGCCGGTGGACCGCCTGACCGCGCACGCGCTGACCGACGCCGAGGTGGAGCTGATGGTGGCGGCCGAGCAGATGGGCATGGACTGACCGGGGTGAGCAGTGAACGCTACAACGGCCGACCCCCGCAGACCCGGGTGATCCCCGCGGGCACCGTCCTGCACCGGATCTCCGGCACCGGGTCCCCGTACCCGCCGAACTCGTTCAATGTCGCCGGCATCCGCACCCTCGGCGACCCGCTGCAGGGCCGGTTCGAGCCGATCGACACCTCCCACGGCGGATACCTCTACGTCGCGCTGACCATGGCCGGGGCGGTCGCGGAAGGCATCCTCCGCGACATCCCCATCCCACGGTCGGGGATCGTGCGCCGGAAACGGCTCGCGGGCAAAACCCACACCAGGATGGTCCTGAGCCGCGACATCACCGTGGCCTCCCTGCTCGACGGCGACCTGGGGTCTCTGAACCTGTCGGGGACGTTGGTCGGCTGCGACCGGAGCGCCTACACCTGGTCCCGGACCACCTGCCATCAGATCCTCGGCGCCGACCCGCACACCGACGGGGTGATCTACCGCTGCCGCAACAACCCCGCCGAGTTCGCCCTGATGCTCCTCGACCGCGGAACCCTCGACCCGGCCGCCCTCGGCATCGCCGAATCGAACGACGTGCTGACCGACCCGAGCACCTTCGACGAGGTGGTCAAGGTACTCGACGAGGTCCACCACCTGAAATACGTCGGCTCGGGTGGCGCACGGCTCCCCTAACCGTGGGCGCCTCGCACCGTCCGCGTCGTGAATCAGTAGTACTGGGAGATACAGTCAAATGACCTACGCCGCATGTCCAGTTCGTCTGGAACGATGCGCTGGTGACGACTCCGACGCCCCCCGGCCTGGGTGACACCCGCCCCTGGAAGCCCGCAGGGTCCGCTGGGCGGACGGGCGCAGCGGAAGGCCGCGAGACAGTCGCTGCCGGATCACACGACGCCGCTGCTCGACGAACCAACCGCCAGGGAGGCCAACTCGGGGCGTTCGGCGTCGTTGGTGTGACCGCCACAGTCACACCAGGCCGTTGTTTTCGGGTGTTGGGGCGACGAAAGGCGAGACCGCCGAATTCCTCCGGTTCTGCTTGGAGCCGTTGGGCCAGAAACGCTTTGGATCACTTTGCGGTGCGAGCGGGAGCAGGCCAGGCGCAGCGAGCTGCTCCTCGCGGCCCATTCGCTGGTCGGTGCCGCGTCGGCGGGGAAGACGTTGGCGCGGATGATCGTGCTCGATGACCGGAAGGGCATGGCGCTGCGCCACGTAAACGTTCCGGTACTCCTGCGCATGGGATGCCTAGCAGTCGAGGTCGCGCACGATCGACGAACACGAAGTTGGGCGGTGGCTCGGGACTGGGAGGCGCTGGCCACTGACCTGCTGGAGTAGGCCGCGATCCTGTACCTGACAGACCGTCTCGATGCCGACGGGAGACTTCGGAAACGGTCGTCAAATGCTACGCGGCAGTCGACGATAACGTTGTTCGTGGAGCATTAGCTCCGACCAGGTGGAGTTTTGCGTGCGGCTGGTGCGATATGTCGCGCGGACGGCCATGATGGCTGCAGAACGCACCCCTGCGCCCGGTGACCGATCGGTAAGACCGAGCTCGGAATGATCGCTCCGGTAACGCTACGGCAAATCGGAATCCCAAACGGGCCACGCCACACCAGGGTGGCTCCTCGCCAAATGGATTGCTGATCTGCAGCTATGACGCGGAGGACGGAGAAATGGTCGTCGCAAGGTCAATTAGACGCTGCTCGAGTGGAGTCCTCGTGGGCCGTGCCGCCGGTTGGATCCCTTTCAGAAGCCACCTGCCCTAGACTTCGCCGGCTGAGGTAATCCCGGTCGGCCAGAATCGGAGTTCGTATCCGTCGTCGTCGACAAAAGTCACCACAACGCCACCGTAATAGTGGTTCACGCGGCTCGCTGTGGCATCTCTAGAACGCCTGCTGTGCCGGGGTGCGGGTTTCGATCCCCGGCCGTGTGACCCTTATGTCATGCCGATCGGATCCTGACTCGGAGGTGTGTCGGCGCCAGCGGATAGGCTGTGCCGATCCGGTAACTGACGGGTTGCGGGCTGGTTGGTGGTGCGGGCGAGTGCGATGAGATGAGGGGGAGGCCTGGATGGGGGGTGTCGACGCTTCGGCGGGTTTTGCGTACCAGCACGCTCAAGCTGTTCATCGTGTGTTGGATCTCGCTGACCTCGATGACGCTGGCTACGTGCGGGTCGAAGCGACAAACGATGTTGTCGACGTCGAGATCTACACCGGCGACGACACGCTGGTGCGGGCGGCGCAGTTCAAGATCCGGGGTCAGCAGTACACCTGGGGTGAGGCTGCGCTGGTCGATGAGTTGGTTCGGTGGTCGGCGCTGGCTGCCAAGTACCCCGACGCTCGATACGAGTTCGTGACCGATGGGCGACTCGGACCGACCGGCCGTGAGGTCCAAGCAGCGTTGGAGATGGCACGGAACGGGGACGGCGCAGATCTGGGCGCGATAGCGCGCCATCGGAACGTCACCCTCGACGCTGCAGTGTGTGGGCGTGCATCGATCGTGGCGGATACTCCGGGATTCGATCAGTTGCTCGTCGCCGCCGTCGACCGAGTGGCGGGCCTATTGCCGCATGTCACCGGTGAACTCGAGGCCGAGGAGCGGGGCACGCAACTCGTGCTCGAACTGCTTCGGCAGGTTGTCGGACGGAGTGGTGCTGCCGATCCCGATGTGCGGGTAATTACTAGGACAGAACTCGATGCCTTGCTCTCCGACAGCCGCGAGTACGTCGGTACCGAATCGTGGTCGCCTGATCTCAGGAACGAGTTCGTCGAAGTGGTGCGTCGAAACGCACCCCGAGGAGTGGCACTGCGATGCGAAGTCGCAGGCGCAGGTGCACAGGTGGGTACGTCTGCCGAGGAGGAGTCGCGCCCACTCGACGAACTGATCGGCGCGACGCAAATTTTGCTTCTGAGCGGCCCGACCGGGACCGGTAAGTCGACGGTGATCAAACAAGCGCAAGCGGCAGCGGCTGAACGAGGCGAGATCGTCATCGTCGTCGACGCGGAAGCCTACGTCCCCAAACGCCTGGGATCGTTGATCGCCCGCGGCATCAATACTCCTGGGTTCGTGGGCGCCTACTCGGCAACCGGGCTCAAGGCATTGAGCGATTCTGCAGTCACGGTGATCATCGACGGTGTGTCCGAGATCCCCTCCGAGGAGCGGGCCGCGCTGAAGGCTGAATTGAAGCAATTCATCGCGTCCGACGTCCGCGCAAAGTTGGTTCTTGCCGGACGTGATTCGACGATTCTGCAGGGTATGCTTCCCCGTCATACCCCGGTTTACCCGGTGGGCGTCGAGCAGCTCAACAGAGAGCGGCGGCTCGAAATATTGGCAGATCTCTCACAGGGCGAGCTGGATGACCGCTATGCACGAGAACTGGCCGCGCAAGCTGAGCACGCGCTGCAAGGGGCCGCCGACAACCCGCAACTATTCGTCGTCGGAATCTGGCTCATCGCCAAGGGCTGGGAGTTCACCGACCCGGCGTCGATGTATCGCCAATACATCCATGCTCGTGCCCAAGAGGGCGGCTACACGAACCCCACTGTCCTCGAGGTGGGATTGGGAATCGCGTTTGCCGCGCTCGCGGATACCGGTCGTCGCTACTGCGACAGTTTCGCGTGGACCACGCAGCTCAACGAAGCCGCCAGCGCGCTGCAAGCAAGCGGCCATGACGTCACTACCACGGACCTGCGCGAATTCGGGTTTGAAACTGGCCTGATCATCCGATCCAGTGGCGATGTCGTCAGAGCTGTCCACGATTCATTCGCCGACTACTTCGCCGCGGCGGCACACGCCCGCGCCGTCTCGCCGCTGCCTGAGCAGCTTCATCCAACAGACACTGCGCGGATTAGATTCCTGGTTGAACTCGCGGGCGTGACGGACCGCCTCTCGGCCCAGATCGCATCGGACCTTCCGTTTCTCGTCCCGGCTGCTGCCGAACGAGAAGATCTCCGTCCCGACGAATCCTGGTGCGCGACAACCGAGGTGCTCGTAGCATCTTTGTGGCCAACTGCGGTGGAACCGCCGCGCATTGCGTTCTGGCAGGCGTCGGACCGTCACATGGTTACTGTGGACGGGGATGTGGCGGGATGGCTCGGCGAGCGCACCCTCACCGAAGTCGGTGCCGGAGCGCTTACGTTTGAGGCCACAGGCGGCCCCTTGAATGTGGCGACGAAGATTTGGCGGAACAGGTTGCGCGCGCAGCTCGATTACAGACGTCGTGTCACGGCACCGGCACCTAGCACGCACGAGCAAACCGTCACGATGCTCGTGGCCTTCTCGGATGCACTTTCCATCGCCACTCGAGAACTGGTTCAGCAGATTACCCCGCCAGGCCAACACGACTCCGTGCTCGGTGCGGTCGGTCCGTGCCGTATCCAGTTCGCGCTCGATCCCGACAATGACGTCGCTGACCAACGCGAGCGGGGGGTGCGCTATCGGTATGTGGACAACCTAGGTCCCGACGAAGCCGCCGTATTGGAAATGGTGGCGGGCTCGGATGAGTCGTGGACAGGCTGGGGGCGGGTGGATGCGTTCCTCAGTCAGGAACCTTCGCACGCAGCGGCAAGGATTGTCTCTCAGGCTGTCAACGAACTCGTCGACCGACAATGGCTTTGATATAGCCGTAATTTCGGCAATTCCCCTGAACTCCTGGAGGAGATCTGATGACGACTACAGACGTGTGGAACGCGATTGGTCACCTGGCTGATCAGTGGCGGCAGAGTGCTCTGATCCAGCGGTTCACGGAACAGCTGCCCCGGAACAATCCTGCGACCGAAGGCATCCCTGAGATGCTGCGAACCATTGATAGCACCGGCTTTGTGTCGGGGCAGCCACTCATCCCCAGTAGCTGGGAAAGCCTGGCTCAGCACCATCCATTGGTCAATGTCGATGCCGCCGGACACGAGTTCCTGGTCGCGGCTCAGCCGATCGGATCCGCTGCTGCAATTCAGACATCCTGGCTACGTTCGCGCCTACCGGGATACCCAAGGATTCCTGCGCCGCAATTGGCACCAAATACGTATCGGACGACGCCCGAGACGGGGAGAGACTTCGGCTGGCTACGAGACTTTCTTGAAGCTCGATTCGAGCTCGACAGGGTGCCGCGAGGAACCGATCAGCTTCTGGGTATCGACAAACGCTCGTACAACGACGCGATCCGCGCGGTCGCGAACGCACTGCAAAATACCCTTGAGTGGACGACGTTCGTCGCTCAAGCGTCTAGTCTCACAGTCGGTGCCCGACGAGAACTCGCCCAGGTGCGCAAACGCCTTCACTCGCGTCTATCCCGTGCCGCAGTCGACGAGTACGAGCCCGAACGAATGGTTCGCCGCGAGGACTTCCGGCGTCAGCAGGTCGCCTCGGTGATCGATGAACTATCGGAATCTGCAAGAGAGTACGCCATCGCATTTGAGAAGGTCGATGAACTCATCGACTGGGTCTCCCTACGGATTCTCGGGCAACTCGTTGCGTATGGACCGCCCATCCTGCTAACCGATGTGGAGGAGGTAGAACGGAAGGGCGACACAATCAAATTCCAGTCGAATACACCCTTTGGCCGGTCTTCTCTTGTGCAGATCGATCATCCGCTAGCTCCGGACTTGGCGTTGGTTACCAGCATGAACTTCTACCATGACGAAAGGGGCACGGAAATCAACAAGTTTGAGGCCGAGATCCTTGCTGGGTCAGCGGGACTCTTAGACCCCGAGCCGATGTCATAAGTTTGTGCTATGCGGCTGGCGGATTTGATACTCCATGCATCCTCGACAACACTCGTGGTTAAGGCCTGGTTGTTGCCACAATTCCGGCCGCCTCACCTACGCTGTGGATCCGCTGGCACGCGGGATGCGCCAGAGCAGCGTAGGGCGTCGGAATGAACCCCAAAGCGTGGTGAAGTACACGCAGAAAAGCATCGGGACGAGCGCGGCAGCCGGTTTCGGGGGCAAATGGGCGTTGGAGACCTCGTGCCCAGCGTCGCGGTGCCGGGGCGGGCGGACGCTACCGACGTGCAATGGGCGCGGTTGGTGCCGCTGCTGTCTCTGGGTAGGAAGGCGGGCCGTTCGCAGACGTGGACGAAACGGCAGCTCATCGACGGGGTCCGGTGGCGGGTTCGGGCGGGTACGACGGGGCAGGATGTGCCGGCTCGGTACGAGCGGTGGCACGGTGGTCGGGTTGTTCCGGTGTTGGCGGTGGGCGGGGGTGTGGGTGCGGCGCCGGAGTGTCGCTGCGATGCAGGAACAGCGACGTTGCGCGTGAGGATGCCGCCGTCCTGCTCCTGTCGACTTCCGGTCGTCGGCGTCTGTGCCGACGACCGGTGGTCTGGGGTCTGGGGTCTGGTTGGATTCAGGTGTGCGACAACGGCGGGAGACCGGGCACGTCGCCGGTTGAGAGTGCGCGGTAGACGCGTTCCGGTGTCATCGGCAGTTCGGTGAGCTGGGCACCGACCGCGTCGGCGATGGCTTGGGCGATCGCCGGGGCGATGGGGAGCATGCCGCCCTCTCCCATGCCTTTGGCGCCGAAGGGTCCGGCGCCGTGTCCCTGCTCCTGGGTGATCGAGACGAAGCGTTCGGGGAGGTCCTCGGCGAGTGGGACGCGGTACAGCAGGGCTTCGGCGTTGAGGAGTTCACCGTTCTCGTACCGCATTTCCTCGAACAGGGCCTGCGCAAGGCCTAGTATGGCGGCGCCTTCGTCCTGGCCGCGGCAGCCGATCTTGTTGATCACCTTGCCCGCGTCACCGCTGACCGCGAGCTGGAGCACCTCGACCTTTCCGGTCTCCGGGTCGACTTCGACCTCGGCTGCTGCCCAACCGATCTCGTAGAAGACACACCGGGCGGCCAACGGCGCATCGGCGTCGTTGCGCACCTTGTAGTAACCGTCGGCCGAGAACTCGAACCCGGTGTGGCCGAAGTACTCCATGATCCGTTCGAACAGCGGATACGCGTCGCCGGTGGGGGTGCGCACCGTCCAGTCGTCGAGTACCGCGGTGGCGGGGTCGATGGTGAACACCTCGCCCGCCCACTCGAGCACCTGTCTGCGCAGGTTCTCCGCCGCGTTGCGGACGGCCTGTCCCATCACCACGACTCCGGATGAGGCGTTGGTGCCCTGATCGAAGGGGGTGTGGTCGGTGTCGATGCGCGTGTACACGACACGGTCACGGCTGGTGCGCAGAACGTCGGCGACGATCTGGGACATCGCCGAGTGCCCGCCCTGGCCCATTTCGGTGAGTGCGCAATTGAGGAAGACATCACCGTTGGCGGTCACCTTGACCCGCGCCATCGCGGGCTTGTTTCCGCCGCCACTGTCCTTGAGACCGACGCACACTCCCATGCCGCGGTTCCCACTGCGGTCCCTGTGGTGGTAGCCGATGGCGTTTGCGACCAGGCGCATCCCTTCGGCGAGGTCGGAGTCGATCCCCGCATCCCCGGGCACGAATTCTTCACCGAGCTTCTTGAGGTTCTTGAGCCTCAATTCGTAGGGGTCCATGCCGAGTCGCTGCGCGATGAGGTCGATCTGACGTTCGCCTGCCCACGTCGTCTGCGTGGCACCGAAACCACGCATGGCGCCGGCGGGCACCGTGTTCGTCGTGACCGCCTTGCAGACGGTGTCGATGTGCTGCCAGCGGTACGCGCCCGGCATGCGATAGCCGGCCTTTTCCGCCACCGCCGGACTGTGTTCGGCGTAGGCCCCGCTGTCGAGGAGCACCGTCGATGTGCGGGCGACGAAGGTGCCGTCCGCCTTGACGCCGGCCTTGACGGTCAGCTTCGCGGCGTGCTGCGAGACGGTGAGGAAGCCTTCTTCGGTGCTCATGCAGAACCGCACCGGTCGACCGCCGCTGAGTTGGGACAATCGGATGGCGACCGGGTCGGCCTTCGGGCCGTTCTTCGCGCCGAACGCGCCCCCGAGCAGGGCGACGTGCACCCGGATTCGGTTTTCCGGAAGGTCGAACACGTGCCCGAGTTCCTGGCGGAGGTTGAACGGGCTCTGGGTCGCCGTCCAGACCTCGATCTGTTCGTCGGTTGCCTCCGCGACGGTGACGAACGGTTCGAGATGCATGTGGTTCATCCGGGAGAAGTAGAACGTGTCCTCGAAGATGTGGTCGCACTCGTACCACACTTCCGGTGAGCCTGTGCTGTAACGGAATTCGTAGCTGACATTGTGTTCGCTGCGCAGCGACGCCGACGCGCCGTTCCGGTACGGGGGCAGACCGCCGCGCGGCTCGAGTGGATGGATTGTCGGCGACGACGGGTCGAGGGCCTGCTCGACGTCGAATACCGCGGGCAGGGTTTCGTATTCGACCCGAATCAAGTCCAGTGCCGCCAGCGCCGTGCGCTCGTCGACCGCGGCGACGGCGGCGACGATGTCGCCGACGTACCGGACGGTGTCCGTCGCGACAACGGGTTGGTCCTTGACCATGGTGCCGTAACACGCCAGGCCGTCGGTTTCATTGCGCGTGAGCACCGCGGTGACGCCGTCCAGTGCCTTGGCGGCGCTCGCGTCGATGGACACGATACGGGCGTGCGCGTGCGGGCTCCGCAGCACCTTCGCGTGCAGCATGCCCGGCCGCACGATGTCGGTGTTGTAGATCGCTTTACCGGTCACTTTGACCGCGGCGTCGGCGCGGGGCTGATCACGTCCGGTGACCCGCTTGTCCGACGGGGCTGTCGGCATCGGATACACGGTGTATCCGGCGCTCGTAGCGTCGGAGTCGACATCGTGTGTGAAGGACTCGGCTGTCGCTCTCACGCGGATTCCCCATTCGTCTCGCCGGACAGTTCGGCAGCCCGCTCCACCGATTCGAGGATCATCTCGTATCCGGTGCAGCGGCAGGTGTTGGAACTGATCCATTCGCGGATGGTGCCGCGGTCGGGCTGAGGGTCCTGGCGCAACAGCCCGGTGGTGAGCATCAACATCCCCGACGTGCAGAAGCCGCACTGGAAACCCCCGCACTCGGAGAAGGCGCGTTGCTGTGGGGACAGTGTGCCGTCGGGCGCGGCCAACCCTTCCACTGTCTCGACCGAGGAACCGTCGACGCTGAACGCGAAGGTCGAACAGGACGCGACCGGCAGATCGTCCACGAGCACGGTGCACGCCCCGCAGACCCCGCGCTCACAGGAACCGCGAACACCCCTGCAGCCGTGGTTGTTGCGCAAGACGTCGAGCAGGATGGCATTGGCGGCGACGCACACGGTCTGCTTGACGCCGTTCAGGGCGAACTCGATGCAGGTGTCGAGTTCTCCGTCGGGGGCAGCGGATCGGTCGGGATCGCGATCGGGGTACTCGGTCATCTCGTTGTCGTTCCCTTCAGCTGTGCACACGCCGCGGTGAGCAGGCGGCGCGACAACACACGCACCAGATGCCGGCGGTACTCCGCCGAGCCGGTGTAATCGGCACACTCGTCCGGTAGCTGCCGAGCAAGCTGCGTACTCACCTCGAGCGGGTCGAGTTCGCCGGCGCCGGTATCAGCCGTCAGTGCGAATCCGTGTCGGTACTCCGATCCCGCGTGCGCGCGCACCCGCAGGGTGCCGTCGGGGTTGCGGCGCACCGCGAGGGCCACTGTCGCCGTGGGACGCATCGACCGCTCGTATCCGAACCAGACGAGGTCGTCCGTTCGTATCGTGATGTCGGTCAGCAGACCTCGCTGAGCGGATCCGGTGTCCGCCCACAACGATGCGACCGGACGCGATGCCGCGCCGGCATCGAAGACCAGGTCCGCGTCGAGGGCTCCGAGCAGCAGCGGCATCTCGTAGCGGTACCGCCGCGCCATCACGTTCCCGCCGGCGGTCGCGGTGTACCGGATCCGAACCGTCGCGATCGACGCCCACGCCGCCGCGAGGTTCGGGATCACGGTGCCGACAAGTTCGTTCGTCGCACCGGCGTGATGGGTCACCATCGGACCGATATGAAGAACGCCAGCCTCGTGGCTGATCGCGCGGAGCGCATCGACCTTTTGCAGCGACACCAACGTTTCCAGGCCGCGGCCCTCACGGATCTGGGCGACCAGATCCGAGCAGCCCGCGGCGATGACGGCATCCGGATGTTCGGACACGATCGCGAGGGCGTCCTCGATGGTGGTAGGGCGATGGAGCCGGAATGGGGCCATCGCGAATTGGGTCTGCGCCACCAACCCGGCGTCGAGAGCCTGGGTGCGCATCAGCGGGCTCCCCGCACGAGGGCGCGGCGCTGTGTGCCGTCGCCGGTATGCATGTGGTGATTCATCCCTCGTAGGGCGCGCCGCTCGACGGCCGCGACGGCGACGTCGACTGCGGCGCGGACGGCTACCGAACAGAATCCGGTGTAGACGAACTTACGCCGATCCCGGCCCCGACGATGCTCACGAACGACGATCGGATCCTCACTATGAACGCGGTCGGGGAGGAACAGCACGGCAGCTAAGGAGCCACGCGCGCCGAGCCTGCCGTCTGCTGGGTTCCGCTCGGGGGTTGCATCGCCGCGCGAGGGTAGGGCGGTCACGGTGCCGCCGCCTTTCGCAGCCACCGTGGCAAGGCCGCTCTTGTTCATGTGCCTCGTTCCATTCGAAAGGACTGCGGATACGGTTCAAGAAGACTCAGCGCAAAGTATCTTTGCTATAAGACAATTTAGCGCTGTCGGCTACACGAGGTCAACAGCTCGGCCACGGTCGCCACACCGATCAGGCGAGGCTCACCGAGCCGAGGCGCACCGCCCGCCGAAGGGATACAGGTCACAGCCGTGGCTGCGCTGAAATATCGCCACCGACGCGTCGCTGCACTACCTCGAGAACGCGCGCGAGCACGTCAGGCGACCCGAGGCGTCCGCCCGAGGAGTTTGAAGACGAGCCTTATGCGGATGCTGCACCGAGCGACTGTGCGGCGTTCTCCGATGCGGCAGCCTGTAAGGAGCCCTCGAGAACGGACAGAAGATCGGCGAGCTGCTCGCGCTGATCACCCGCGAGTCCACCCTGCATCCGCGCCAGCTCGGCGAAGTGCGCATCCGAGACAGCGTCGACGAGTGTGCGACCCGCGTCGGTGAGCGTCACATACACCACGCGGGAGTCGATGTCATCGCGCTCACGCAGCACCAGGCCGGCATCCTCGAGCCGGTTCACCCGCATCGTCAGGCCACCTGTGGTGATCAAGGTCTGCTTCGCCAGTTCCCCCGCGGTGCGCCGAAACGTCGGTTCCGCACGCCGAAGGCACGCCAGAACATCGAACCCCGCCTCGTTCGTTCCGAACCGCTCGAACAGCTCGTTGATCTGAGCCCGGTACAGCAGGAAACTACGATGCAGCCGTCCGAAAATCTCGAGCGCCGACACGTCCAGTTCCGGGCGCGTCCGGGCCCATTGCCGGATGATCTCACCGACCCCGTCTACCCGATCCGATTCGGCCACTTCACACTCCAGATTCGATGAGGGCACGGGTGCCGCGAATCGGTCTCGCCGACCGGCGACCGGCTCACCGACATTTGCAGGACTTATCTTTGCGCAAAACTATTGTACGATCCTCGCCATCACTGCGCCGGCTCCCCGGTCCCGCTCGCCGGAACCGTGACGCGAACAGAAATTGCGAGGCACCCGTGAACACCGTCCTGCGCGACATCTTCACCGAATGGGAAGCGCACCGCGCCGTCGCGGTCGCCACCGTCATCGCCACCCACGGATCCTCTCCGCGAGATCCGGGCGCCATGCTCGCAGTCCGTCAGGACGGAACCGTGGTCGGCAGCATTTCTGGCGGCTGCGTCGAGGGCGCCCTCTACGAGACCGCTCTCGACGTCCTCACCACCGGCCACCCCCGAATCGAGCACTACGGACCCACCGGCGACATCCTCGAACCCGGACTGACCTGCGGCGGGTCGCTGACCGTGCTCGTCGAGCGCGTAGACCGCGCCACCATGCCGCAACTCGCCGACCTCATGGAACGGACACTGCGCGACGACACCGTCATCCTCGAGACGGTCCTCACCGGACCGGAAGCAGGTACCCACCGCATCGCACCCGAACTCGACGCCCCCACCGGCCTGAGCTCCTCCGGAACACTGATACGCCGCTTCCAATCCCGGCCACGGATGGTGATCGTGGGTTCCACCGACTTCGCCGGGGAGACCGGGCTACTCGGCACCCGAATGGGCTACCGCGTCACCATCTGCGATGCCCGCCCCGTGTTCACGACACCGCAGCGGTTTCCCGACGCCGACGAGGTCGTCTGCCAATGGCCGTCGGACTGGATTGCACGCGAACGCAACGCAGGCCGATTCGATTCCCGCACAGTCGTTGTCGTTCTCACCCACGACCCCAAGATCGATATCCCGGTCCTCCTCGAATGCCTCGACGAGGCCAGATGGGCACACCCCCTCGCCTATATCGGTGCCATGGGGTCACTCACCGCCGACGCCAACCGACGACAAGCACTCACCGCAGCCGGTCTCCGCCCCGAACACCTCACCGCGCTATCGAGCCCGATCGGCCTCGATATCGGCAACCGTGGACCCGCCGAGACCGCCATCTCCATTGCCGCCGAAATCATCATCGGGTCCAACCAGGGCCGATCGTCGCGGCCCTCCACATAGATCCCGCCGGGCGGATTCACCGAGTGGCGTGAGCATCAACTCACGGGCCGCAGGAGGGGCAGCATCGAGTATGCCGTCACGATGCTCTTTCAGTCGCCCCCGTCCCACCCAGCCCTCACCGGCAGCAATGTAGCTCTCGGCGTCTCGACAGGGGCGGTCCGATTATCCAACCTCGTCATTGCGACGCCCGCATCTCGCAGGTCGTCGCGGCCTGTCATGCCTGCCAATGTGGATACCCGGGTCGTCGCCGACCCGGGACCTTCGGCGACCGGCTGATGCTGGCGGTGGCGTTGGGGCCGGCGTCGTCGGCACCGAGCAGGAGGGCGCCGACAAGGTTGACGATGTCAATGACCTGCTCTTCCGGAAGCCGATCGATGACCGGTCACCCCCGAGAGCTCTGGTGTCGGCTGGTGACGGGTTGTTCGGTTCCCGCTAGAAGATGGCCCGTGGGATCAATCCGGTGGTTCGTCCATCCTGATCAAGGACATGGCCTGCCCTCTTGAATGTGTGGAGGCTGATGAACCGGTCCGAGATGGTGATGGACGGAAGTTCTCGCGTGAGTGCAGCCGCGAATGGCGCGATCTCGGTAACCGTCTGAAACCACATCGTGGCGACGATTGTCGAGGTTCCGGTAATGGCGTTTGCAATTCGGCATTTTGGAAGTCGGCTCAGTAGGTTGCCGACCGTGTTCACTTCGCCCGGTGGGGTCGTGATCATGAAAGTCGTCTCAACGACTGGTCCGACCAGTGTGTTTGCTCCCTCGCAGCGCAGGGCCACGCGGCCCCCGTCGATCAGCCTTTCGACGCGGCGCCGCGCGGTCGGTCCGGTCACATCGCAGTGCTCGCCGAGCGTGGTCCATGCTTGACGCCCATCTTTCGCCAGGGCTCCGAGCAGAGAACGATCGAGATCGTCCAGGAATGGAATCGTTTTCCTGCGGGTGGGCGCTGCCTGGGGTGATTGGAGAAGATGGGCCTGTTCCAGGTCTAACACCGGGATGCGCCACCGCGCGCTTTCCGTGTAGTTGGTGAGCACGACCGTCGTTGTCACCGACCTGATTCCTTCGATCACCTCGATGCGGTCGGTGAGTAGACGAGTGAGGTCGGCGATGCTGGACACGAACACGATCACATGGAAGTCCGACGTCCCGGATGTGCTCGATACCGTGTCGACTGCTGGTTCGGCAATCAGGGCTTCTGCAACGTCAGGCTTGCTCTGGGGTCTGCAGGTGATCGCAAGCCATGCGGCACATCCGAATTGCAGGAAGGTCGGGCCGGGAGCCACCGCGATCCATGCCGAGCCGCTCTCGGACAGCAACTTCCATCGTCGGGCGAGTGTCTTCGGCGAGTACTGAAGTGCCTCCGCCAAGTCCGCCCAGTCAGCGCGGGGGTTGAGCTGCAGCGCGCCGATAATTGCAAGGTCCAGTTCTGCTGCAGCCTGAGAGGTCATAGTGGACATTATGGCCGTGAAAATTATGGAAATCGGCCAAAACCCAGGTCTCGTGAGGTGCGCCGCTCAGAGTGGTTGAGCGCGAGTTGCGCAACCGGGACTCCCGGCCCACGAAGTCGAGGTCGATGCATGAGGACACAATCAGTCAGGGGTGAGGAAGGTGCCCTCCAACGGGCGGGTAGGCAGCGGACGGGCGTTGTGGCGCACGCAGTCGGGTCCGGCACCGATCCCGCTCTCCTGCTGCGCGGAATCGGTGGTAGCGCCGATGGTTTCGCACGACAATTCGGTGAGCTCTTCAATGCCCTGAGGCTGCTCGCCCGGGACGCCCTCGGCTACGGGCGCAGTGGGGATCCCGGACGTCGGTTCGACCTGGACGACTACGCTGACGCCGCAGCCGAGGTGATCAGGGGCCGCTGTGGCCAGGTAGGCCAGATGCGTCCTGGTGGTCCACCTATCTCGGGAGCGCCGCAACGCGTGGTCGGCGGGCTCGATCTCGACCGCGCCGGGCGGCACGGACTGCGCCCCGGGAGTCCAGCGCCCGCCCGCTGCATGCTGGTGAGCCTGCGCGGGGGTCGAATCCACGCTGACGTCCCACCCGATCGCACCCCGCGACTTGGGTGAGTGCCGGCAACCCCGTCGGGATAAGCATCTCTGCGGACATTTCTGTTCGTGGTGTGCCGGCTTGTCGCAAATAAATCCCACATGGATTTGTGTTGCTTTCCGCCCGCGAGTGGGAATCGTTAACTGTGCACATGGTCTGTTTCTTCGTGCGAGCCATGCGTGGCTGATTCCGCCGAGGTGTGTAGTGCCGTTCCGGGCCGAGAAATCCATTTTCCACTCTATTTCATCTATCACTCAGTGCCTGAATCCTGCGGTCTCGCGGTTCGGCATAACAGCAGTTTGAGGGCTCAAACTGTAAGAAGTGAGACCTTGCGCACGACTATCCTCAGCGGTAAGATATTGACCACTTAAATAAATGGCGGGAGATTACCGCTGCATTGCCTATTACACAAAGAGAGTCGTTGCCTCAACGCTCTGATTCGTCGTGGTACACGCGCCGCGTGACCGCATATTTTCGCGCCAAATAGCCGGGAGGCACAGTATGGGTGGTGCAGTCGCACGACCAGCGGGCACTGGTTCGCCGAAGAAGGTCGCATTAGCGAGCCTGATCGGAACGACCATCGAATGGTATGACTTCTTCATCTACAGCACGGCGGCAGTCCTCGTCTTCAACCGCCACTTCTTCCCGGGCTTCGCCCCGGCGATCGGTACCTTGCTGGCCTTCTCGACCTTCGCCGCCGGCTTCGTCGCCCGCCCCATCGGTGCCGTCGTCTTCGGCCACTTCGGGGACCGGGTGGGCCGAAAATCGATGATGGTCGTCACTATCTTACTCATGGGCGTCGCCACCCTCTCGATCGGCCTTCTGCCGACGTACGCCACGATCGGCGTCCTCGCCCCGGTACTGCTGGTCGCGTTGAGATTGACCCAGGGATTCGCCCTCGGCGGCGAATGGGGCGGAGCCGCGCTGATGGCGACCGAACACTCACCCGACGGCAAACGCGGCTTCTACGGCAGCTGGCCGCAGGCGGGGGTGGCGGTCGGACTGATCCTCGCCATGACCGTGTACCTTCCGCTCGATGCGATGCCGGACGAACACTTCATGGCCTGGGGATGGCGGATCCCGTTCCTGCTCAGCGCCGTACTCGTGATCACCGGACTGATCATCCGGGTGCAGGTGGCCGAGAGCCCGGAATTCGACCGGGTCAAGAATGTCCACGCGGTGGTGCGCCTGCCCATCATCGAGGTTCTGCGTACCCACCCTGCCCAGGTGCTGCTCGTCGCCGGCGCCAGCCTGTCCCCGGGCATCTTCTTCTACCTCCTCACCGTGTACAACTTCGTCTACGCCCAGAAACCGGGCGGTCTCAGCCAGAGTGCGATGCTGGTTCTGGTGATCATCACTTCGGCCATAGGATTTTTCGTCACTCCGCTCGCCGGGGCCCTGTCGGACAGGTTCGGGCGGCAACGGCTCTACCTGGTGGGACTTGGACTGATCGGTGTTCTGGCGGTCCCACTGTATTGGGCGCTCGATACGGGCTCGTGGGGCGTCATTGCGGCCTGCTACGTCGCCGCGACCGTGGCGGTGTACATTCCGTGGGCGCTGCAGCCGGCGTACTTCTCCGAAGTATTCGACGCCAGAGTCCGCTACAGCGGGCTTTCCCTCGCCACCACCCTCGGCAACCTCCTGGGTAGCGCCATCGCGCCGCTCATCGCGGGCTCGTTGCTCGCCGCCACCCATTCTTCGTTCTCCATTTCGCTGTATATCATTGTGGCCTCGGCGATTTCGATCTCCTGTGCCCTGGTGCTGGGGCGGACGACTCGGAAAAGGGGCGGCGGCGCCGTGAGTGCTTCGGCGGGGGCGCACGGTCTCCGCACTTCCACCTTGTCTCAATGACGGGTCACACAAGTCCTCCCGTATCGGTGCCGTCCGGGCACAGAGAAATACGACGGCCTCGCGTGCCAGATCATCTGAATCCGCCTGCGCTGTGGGATGAGACAGCATCGGACCAGCACGACGAGAAACCTTCTTGATGAAAGGAAGCACTATGAGCAGCAACGAGTCACCATTTCGCACCTTCACCCTCGAGCGTGTCACCCCGACCATCGGCGCGCTCGTCCACGGACTCGATCTTCGCGACGACATCACGCCGGAATGCCAGGCCGAGTTGCGTCAGGCGTTCCTGCAACACGAAGTGCTCTTCCTCCGCGATCAGCACATCGGACCGGAAGACCAGCTCCGATTCGCCAAGGTCTTCGGCGATCCCCAGGAAGTCAGTGCGTTCTTCCCCTCGCTTCCCGGGAACCCGTTCATCGAGGTGCTCGAATCTCGCGGTCGGGCCGCCGGCACCGACGTCTGGCACTCCGATCTGACCTGGCAGGCGACACCGAATTCCGCGACCTGCCTCCACGCGCAGGACATCCCACCGTGCGGCGGCGACACCCTCTGGTCCAGCATGACTGCCGCATATGACGCGCTACCGGAGACGATGAAGACCCTCATCGACGGGCTCGAGGCCGTGCACGACTGGGAAAAGGAACTCACCGGTGTCGTCCGTCAGGGCGACGACGGCGAAGCACGGTACGAGGAAACACGCAGAAAGTATCCTCCGATGACCCACCCCGTCGTGCGTAAGCATCCGGAAACCGGTCGCAGACTCGTCTACGTCAACGAGTTGTTCACCTCACGTATCTCCGGGGTTCCTCCGCAACTGAGCGACTCGCTACGGAACATGCTCACCGGCCTCGCCAAGACCCCGGAGTATCAGGTCCGATTCCGGTGGGAACCGAACTCCCTGGTGATCTGGGACAACCGATCGACGCAGCACTACGCGGTCGGCGACTACCACCCGCACTACCGGCGCATGCACCGCGTCACCCTGCGAGGTGACCGCCCGGCCTGACAACTGTCGGCTGGGGGTGCTGGACGACAGACCGCGGTCGGTCGTCCAGCACCCCCGGATCGTGGTCACCCAGCAATGCTCATCCCTCGCGTTGTCCGCGAACGTGACCGCACCATAGACAACGACACCTGGTAGACAGGCGTCGGGCGGTGTCGGAACCGGATAACGCGATTGTGGCCGAGGACACGGTGGCAGAGGGTCTGCAGTGTTTCGTCCGCGCAACCCGAATCCGGTTTCGTCGCCGCAGACTGCGGTCCGCAGTCACTGTTGCTGCCCACGTTCGACGACCCAGGCCGCGATTTGCGTGCGCGAGGTGAACCCGAGTTTGGTGAGCACATGCTCGACGTGGCCTTGCGCGGTGCGCGGAGAGATCACCAGCCGCGCGGCGATCGCCCGGTTGGTCAGTCCCTCGGCGACCAGCTCGGCAACCTGCTGTTCGCGTTTGGTCAGTCGAACCGACGGATCAGCCGATGGTTCCGGCGGCTGTTCGCCGAGGGCATAGGCGATGGCGGCCTCGAAGCCCAGCCGCTGACCATCCCGCCGCGCCGCGGCGACCACCTCCTTGCTGCCCAGCACCTGAGAGACCCTGCGCTCGAACTCTTCCCGGGCGACGAGCATGCCGGGAGAGCGCACCGTGGGGCTGCCCACGGTGCGCCCCAGCTCCTCGGCCGCACCGATCAGGACCACCGCGCGCCGAGCGTCACGCCCCTCGCCGGCGATGAGCCCGAGGGTCTCGAGGCACCCGACCGCGGTGCGCGGAGTGTGCACCACCCGGGTCAGCCGCAGTGACTGTTCGATCAGCTGCACCGCCCGACCGGTCTCACCCTGACGCCACACCGCATCACCCAACGCCCACAGCGCGAACGACCGATACATCGATTCACCGTGCGCTTGCGTGATCGCGACGATCCGTTCGTAACAGTCGATCGCGCGGTGCGTGTCGCCGAGCTGCTGATAGGCCATCCCGAGCCTGTGCAGGACGCCGACATGGGGAACGTCCTCCCCGGTACCGAAGAATGTGAGGGCATGTTCGAGTCGCAAACATGCGCGGGTGGGATCACCGCTGAGGAGGGCATGCAAACCCTCGGCGTAGTCGATGTACGCGTGGCTTGTCGGGTCGGTCGTCCTGTCAGCCACCACGCGAACGACGAACACTGCAACCGAGGTGGTGACGTTCGTGGCGTGGTCTTTCGCGGTGATCGCGGATAACAGTACACTGCAACGGCTTTCGGCGATGTGTGCGGCCGTCATGGGATCCTGCCGAGTCGAGGCCGGTCAAAGTTACGATAATGCTCTCGCCGAGTCGTTCTTCCAAGGACTCGTGCGGGAACGGCTGCACGGCCGGAGTTGGATGTCGAAGTCGCAGGCGCGGTTGGAGTTGTTCGAGTGGCTCTCGTACTACAACCGGCTTCGCCGTCACTCCTCCCTCGGATACCTCACCCCAGTCGAGTTCGAACAACGACTGATCGCGTCGTCTACGCTGTCAGTTGCCGCATGAAATCCAGTGTCCACTCGCAAGGGGCAACCTCAACGGTGACCATCTCGACCGGGGACGGCTGACCTGGCTCGAACGTGGCTGGCACGTCCTCTTCGAGCAGATCGCTGTCACCCTGCCCGGATCCGGCAACTCACCTGACCCCACCGTGGCACCGGCCTGCCCTACCCGGTGCGAACTGGGGAGACGATATGTCCCCGACATGCATCAGGGCAACGTCTCGGCGAGGATGTCGCCGGCCGCGGCGAAGTCGGCGAACGACTCGTCCACCATTCACACAACGGGAGGACCACCGTCTCCTCGCCGTGCTGGATGTGCTCAGCTCCACCCGGCGATTATCTGCAGGCCTTCGGTTTCCGGTCCGAAGAACCGGGTGATTCCGCCGGCGCGGTAGCCCCAGTCGAACAGTCCCTGCCGGGTGCACCAGTCGTCGCGCGGCTTCGGGCACGGTGTCGGTGGGGGCGGTGTGCTCGGTGGTTCCGCCGAGCACTGTCCCGTTCTCGTCGAATGCGCCGCCGCCAGTGGAGGCCATACTCGCACGGGGTGTCCTCTCATCTTCGACCAGCGAGATCGACGTCTGCAGAGCGGGGGGTTTCACACATGCGGGCGCGTGCCGGGCATGGTGTTAAATCCACAGGTCCGCACTTGGACACAGTGATTTTGTACTGATCGATCTGCGTTTAGGTGTGGCCTGCGAGGAGCGGTGTTGCCAACACTCTCGGACTACCTTCCAGTACGCGCGCCGTAAGCGTGGGGGTCGTTTTCGCTCGGATCGAACACACCGGTGGCGTCGTCACCGTGTGCACCGGGCTTGCGGCGAACGATCGCGACGACGACGAGGAGCAGACCCATCAATGCGGACGCGAGCGGAACCCAGACTGCCAGAATGTTCAGCTGTCGCTCACCCTCAACGAATTTCTGGGCCACCGACTGGATCGATGCCTCCGAGGTCTCAACCTGTACCTGCGAGAGATCAAGCAGCGGAACGGTTGCATCACCGGATTGGATGTTGAGCACGGTGGTTTGATTCTGTGCGGTGTTGATAGGCGCTCCGAAGCGGGTATCGACGGCGAGGGTCATCGCGTTCACCGAAGTGAAGACGACAGGCACCTGTTCGGGTGCAGTCTCGAGTGTTCGCAGCACCGCAGCCGCGCGATCGGCGGGCAGTGCGGGGAGCAGGGACTGCAGCATCGCCTTCGGCAGGGTGGAGCCGTCGCCACTCTGAGCGAGGGCTGCGATTCCGGCCTTGACGGGTCCGAGCACGGCAGGGTCTGCGATAGGCGCGGTCGTCGTTCCGGTGAAAGAGTGGACGTCCCGACCTTCGAGGGTGCTTGTTCCGGTGTAGGTGACCGGTTGCGCGGTACGTGTGACCGAGTCGTAGACGAGTGTGTCGTCGGTGGTGGGGTTCATCGGGAAGGACAGCGTGACGCCGCCCTGCTGATTTTCGACTTGGGCCCCGTCCGGCGCCGGTGCTTGCGTGTAGTCCACGCGGCTGATGGCGTAACTGTGTCGGTCGGTGGTGTCACCGCTGGGCAGGTGAGTGACGGCGGTGCTCGTGACGACCGCGGTGTCGCCCGCCACCTCGTCGACAGTGACAGAGCGGTCGATGGTGATCGGGGTGCCCGCATCGAGCGCGAAGCTTGTCGGGTCGAGCTGACGAAGAGTACCTTCGAACGCCGCGTTCTCATCGGTATCCTCGGGCAACTTCGATAGGTTGGGTACGGCAACGTATTTGATCGCTGCTGCTGCGGCGATCAACAGTACGCCAACGATGAGCAGCACGACGGACGAACGGCGCATGGCCATAGAACTCTCCTCGGATAAGACGAGTGGGATACTGCACGGGAAAATTTTGCTCCACAAGAGCCCGGCGGCCACTGGGAATAGACGTGTGACGTCGCCTTCGAATGGCGTACTTGCTACAACTCCCTGGCCCGAGTTAAGCGCGACATCGAGCGAAGAAATCAAGCATCGCACGGGTAAAGACGTTTACAGGAACCCTATTTCATACATCTTCGTGATGCAAGACACAATTTTCGAGCGTCGTGACGTCGAAACATAGGCCTTGCCAACCCACTTCATTGCATAGCCCATATCGGGGTCGACGTAGAACGCGCCGGATTCTCCCCGTCGTCGAAGAACTCGTGGCATGCGGCGTCACCGTCAGTGTTGACACGATGCGCGCCAACGTCGCCGAGCAGCCACCATCCTCGGGGCCTCACAAATCAACGACGTTTCAGGAGGGTATATCGCGGATCTGCATCCGGGGAACGCAAAGATGCGCGCGACGCGTTCGTCATCGCCGAGGCGGCCCGCGCCCCGCCCGCGACACTGCGTCTGATCAGTGTCGATGACGACGAGATCGCAGACCTGAAGATGCTCGCCGAGTTCGACGACGACCTCGCCGTCGAAGCGACTCGCCTGACCAACCGGATCCGAGGCGTTCTTGTCGACGTTCACCCTGCGTTCGAGCGTGCGATCGGCCCCTACCTGGACAAGACCGTCGGACCGGCGATCCTGGCACGATTCGGCGGTCCCGTCGGCCTGTCCACGGCCGGGAAGCGCTCGCTGCACACTCTTGTTACCAAGCACGCTCCGCGTTCCCACAAGAGGATCGTGGAGCGGATCGCCGATGCGCTCGGCGAGCAAACGGTCCTCATCCCGGGTAGTCGAGTCGCAGATCAGGTGTTGAAACACCCTGCCGCAGAGCTACTGTCAACCATGGAGGCTCGTAAGGAGCTGGAGGCGCAGTTCGAGTAGGCTTTGCAGGCACACCCTTTTGGGCCGATCCTGACGTCGATGCCCGGCATCGGGGTCAGGACCGGGATCAAGATCCTCCTCGAAATCGTTGACCCCGAACAGTATCGGAGTCCCGGCCACCTGGCCGACTACGCCGGACGCGCCCCGCGCACTCACCGCTCGGGAATCTCCATGAAGGGCGAGCATCAACAGCGTGTGCCCGGCCCGGTAGGTCGCCTTGAGCTCGGCGACCGCGCGGCGGGTGGTGCGTTCGGTGCCGTCGAAGCCCATCGCGGTGAGCCGCTTGTGCACCACGTCCGCCCGGATTCGGCCTTGGGAGGCCTCCACCAGCTCCTCGATCTTCCCGAGGGAAGGAGTCGATCCAGCGTGCGCGGCGTGCACGCTCGGCCGGGTCGCGACCGGTGTCGCGGAGCTCGACATACCGGGCCACCGTCTTCTCGTCGCACCCGGCCAGTTGCGCCGCCGAATGCGCACACTGGGTCAGGTCGTAGGCTTCCAAGATCTCCATCACTTCCCTGGCGCACTTGGGGCTCGGGGCTTCTTCGGTCGGTTGTTTTGCGCGGCAAACCAAGCCAACGACTGCTCCATCATGCGCATGTCGTGATCACCGAAGGCGCCCCGCTGCGGTTGCAGGGCGCCACCGTCGGACGCGGGGCGATGCGTCTGACCTGACCCACGCGGGAGATCAGCTGACCGCCGACAGGGAGATCACCTGTCCGCCTACCGAGACGCCCCTCGTGTCCCTTGGCAGGCGTCGCCGCTGACATTTGCTATATGTACAGGGGTGAAGCCGAACGGGTGGTGGTCCTCGCAAGGATCGGTGTGTGGCGAGCGTGAAGGCGCCAGACGAAGTGGTGACGGTTCCTGCGGCGAAGACGGTTGCAGAAACCGTCACCACTGGTGACTCGATCGCAGCCGTCCTGGTTGAATCCGAGCAGCTGCCGGGCATGCTGCTCGCCGCGACGCTCAAAAGTATTAAGGTTTCCGGTGGTGGCCAGATGGAAGGTCCTACCTCTCGCTGGCATTCGACAAGGGGCGCTTCCGCGCGCGCTACACCGTCGAGCGTGGGATCGGGCGTCTCGAGCTGTGGCGCCGAATCGCAGCTCACTACGACAAGTACGCCACCACATACCTCGATGGCGTACTTCCTCTCTGCGTTCGTCTTCTATCACCGCGTCCGCAAATAGCGGACACGCGCGTCCGCAAATAGGAGACACGTTCTGACGTCTCGGCAGACAGATGGCACGCGTTGTTGACGACGGTTACTGATCCGGTGCCGTGACCATGCCGAGTGTGCTCATGTCTGGGACGAACGGCTGATGCGCGAGAAGACCACCGTCGACCCGGATGACTTCGCCGTTGATGCCACGCGCGTCGTCGGAGGCGAGGAACAAGTACACCTTGCCGAGTTCGGAGGGGCCGTTGAGCGTCGGGCTCATCGTGTGCCGGACGTAGATGTCCTTGATCTGCTGCGGTAACGCCAGCGCCGGCGGCGTGGTGGTGGTACCCGGGCAGATGGCGTTGCAGCGCACTCCCTCCTTCCCGTACTGGGTGGCGGTGTACTTCGTCAGTGCGATGAGCGCCGCCTTGGTGGCTCCGTACCCGGTGAGGCTACTGTCGCCGGCGAATGCGTGGGTGGACGAGGTATTCACGATCGCGCCACCGTTCTTACGAAGATGGGGCAGTGTGTGTTTGGTGAGCAGCATCGCCGCCCGGACGTTGATCGCCATGACGTTGTCCCACACGTCGATCCTCATGTTCGCGACGTCACCGTCGTCGCCGGGGAAGATGCCTGCGTTGTTGACGACAATGTCGGGAGCGCCGAAGTAGTCGACGGTACGCTGCACGAGCTTCTCGATCTGGTCCTCGTGGCGCAGATCGATGCCCACCGCCAGCGCCGTCTTGTCGCCGTGACGCTCGTTGAGGATCGCCGCGAGGCGTTCGGCGCCGTCGACGTTGATGTCGGCGAGAACGACCCGGGCGCCCTCAGCGGCCAGCTCGGTTGCGGTGGCGCCACCGATGTTGAGGCCTCCCGGATCGACACTGGTTGCACCGGTGACGATGGCAACTTTTCCCTCTACACGGCCCATTTGCTTGCTCCTTGTCGGATTTCTTTGTGGGATCACAGATTCAGTACCAGGCGGTCGCCGTGGCACCGGGACACACAGATCAGGATGTATTCGCCCGCTTCGCGTTCCTCGGGCGTGAGGATCTCGTCGCGGTGATCGGGAGTTCCCTCCAGTACGGTCTGCTCGCAGCGTCCGCACATTCCTTGCTGGCAGGAGGACGGCACGTCGACACCGTTCGATTCCAATGTCCGAAGGATCGTCTCGCCCGGCGGTACGACAAACGTGCGGTCCTGTTTGGCGAGAACGACTTCGAAAGCAGTGTCGCCAGACGTTTGCGGTGCGGTCGCGGCGAATCGTTCCGTATGCAACGACCCTTCCGGCCACGCGCTGCAGCGCTCTTCTACGGCCGCGAGCAATCCGGACGGACCGCAGCAGTACACCGCGGTATCGGGTCGGGGCGTACCCAGCACGGTGTCGAGATCGAACGGGCCGGTGAGGTCTTCGGGGAAGATCTCGACCCGATCACCGTATCGGGCGAGTTCGTGGCGGAAGGCCATCGAGTGGGCGTTCCGGCCACCGTAGACGAGCCGCCAGTCGGCGCGCTCTGCGTCGGCCTGCGCAATCATCGGGAGGATCGGGGTAATCCCGATGCCGCCGGCGACGAACAGGTATCGACCCGATTCGATGAGAGGAAAGTTGTTGCGGGGTTTACTTACCCGAAGCTTCGACCCCTCCTCGAGGGCCGTGTGGATGTATTCGGAACCACCGCGCCCCTTGCCTGACGGTTCACGGAGCACCGCTATCCGCCATCCGTCGCGATCCGACGGATCTCCGCACAGTGAGTATTGGCGGATCGGTCCCGACGGCAGAAGGACGTCGATGTGCGATCCGGGTGTCCAGGTGGGAAGGGTCGTTCCGGTCACCGGTCGCAGCACAAACGCCTTGACCTGGGTGGCGGCGGCTTCGACACTCTCGACGACGACATCGAATTCGTCGCACGACTGGCGGGTCGTCACGGTCGCGTCTCCTTCTTCGTCCGATTCGTGGTCGGCTGCTACCGCGGGTCCCATGTGACGGGCAGCTTGTGGATGCCGAAGATCCGAGCATCGTTCTTGAGCTCGATGTCGGCTGCGGGAACAGCCAGACGCATGGCCGGGATTCGTTCGAGGAGAAGGGAAAACACGGCCTGCAGCTCGACCCGGGCCAGCGGTGCGCCCAGGCACGTGTGGATGCCGTGGCCGAACGTCAGGTGCCGGCTGGCGTCGCGATGAAAGTCGAGCCGATCCGGTTCGTCGAACACCGAAGGATCGCGGTTGCCCGCCTCGGTCGAGAACATCAGGAGCTCACCCTTGGCGATCCGCTGACCGTCGATCTCGATGTCCTCGGTCGTGGTCCGGGGCAGGCTTCCGATGATGTCGAGGTGACGCAGCAGTTCTTCGACGGCCTGCGGCATGAGTTCCGGATCCTCGCGCAGTTCGGCGAGCTGCTCGGGATGCTCGAGCAGAGCGAACAGTCCGAGTCCGATCATGTTGCCGGTCGTTTCGTGGCCGGCCATGAGCAGGAGAGTGGACATGCCCGCGACGTCGATCACGCCGAGGTCGCCCGACTCGATGTGCTTGACCAACAGGCTGACCAGGTCGTCGCCAGGGTTTGCCTGCTTGACGGTCACCAGCTCGGCGAGGTAGGTCATGACGTCGCCGATCGCAGCGCCGATCTGTTCGGGAGTGCTGTCCGCTGCGAGGACGGCGCGGGTGCGTTCCTGGAAGAAGTCGTGCTTGTCGTAGGGGACGCCGAGCAGCTCGCAGATGACCAGCGACGGGAGCGGCAGAGCGAGTGCGTCGACGATGTCGACGGGTTCGGTGGACTTCAGGATTTCGTCGATCAGGTCGTTGGCGATCCGTTCGATCGTCGGGCGCATCGCAGCCATACGGCGCGGCGTGAACTCCTTCGCGAGAATCCGGCGCAGGTCGTCGTGCTGCGGGGGATCCATTGCGACGAAGAAGCCGGGAACCGCCTGCTCGCCGTCGTCGCCGCGGGACGAGTCGTCGATTCCGCGCACACTCATGCGGGGATCGGCAAGAACTGCACGCACGTTGTTGTAGCCGGTGACGAGCCACCCGGGCGTGCCTTTGAAGTCGACCTTCTGCAGATTGTCGTCGCTGAAGGATGCGTACTTGTCGTTCGGCGCGAATGGGCACGTGCGACCGAAGGGAAACGCCGGGTGGTCCTCGGTTCCCGAGGCAGTCTCGTTGCCGGCCAAGTCGTTTGTGGGTGTAGTTGTCATGTGTGCTCCTTCGGTAGCGGCGGCGGGAGGTGTGCCGTGACCTCCGGTTCGGGATCCGTTCAGCAATAGACGCGGAAGCTGCTGCGGTTCGACCGATTCCGAAGGGCGACCCGCGGGACTGTGACGGGCGGCACATTGAACTGTGAACGGTCATATCGTTACATGTCGTTGGCTGATCGTCAACGGTGAATCCGATTGATATCTGGTGCGAGGGCCGAGCTGGAGTGTTCGGGCTGTGGGCTGCCAGCGAAAAGTGTTGGAATGAAACGTTTTAGATGCTCTACCGAGGCTTTCAGTGCACTCGAATGAAGTGGACGGATTGGAGCGCGGAGTGAGTGTCAGCCGCGCCTTAGGGCACCCAATGTTAGTGGTAACTCTGATCGACTGCCGGTATTGCGAGGTGGTTTCGCCGACCGCCGTGCACGACGAACCCTCGAACGGCTGCCGGTCGGCGCCGACGCCGACCGGAGCGGAAAGGGGACGTGTGCACGGCGAAGGTCCGTGCACGGCGAAGGTCCGTGCACGACCGGGCAGTGTCAGGCGGTGGCCGGGCGGAAATGTGCGAGCAGGTCCGGGTACTTCACCAGGTGGGCCCCGCCGTTCAGGTCGAGACTCTCGCCCGTGAGCCACGACGCGTGCGTCATGTAGACGGCGGCCTCCGCGATCTCTTCCGGCGTGCCGGAGCGGCCGAGAGGCGTGTTGGCAAGGTAGTCGTCCTCGACTCCGGGAACGGACATCGAGGGTGTGGTGAGCGGTGTCATGACGATGCCAGGTGCGATGGCGTTGACGCGGATCCCGCGGGGGGCCAACTCGAGTGCAGCGACCTCGGTGAGCATCGCCAGCCCGGCCTTGGCCGAACAGTACGCGCTCATTCCGGTACCGGGTTGCCGCGCGTTGAGCGAGGACAGGGAAATGATCACCCCGCCGTCGTCCATCGCCCGGGCTGCGTGCTTGACCACCAGGAACGCGCCGGTGAGACAGACGTCGACGACGAGACGGAACTTGTCGACTGGGAGATCGGTGACGGAACCGGCGACGCTGAGTCCGGCACTGTTTACGGCGATGTCGAGCCTGCCGCGTCGTGCGTGGGCGGTTGCGAACAGATCCTGTACCGAGCTCTCGTCCGTCACGTTCACCTCTAGGGCGTCGTGCGGTGGCCCGAGTTCGGCGGCGAGTTCTCTTGCCATGGCGATGTTGCGATCGGCCACGGTGACGAGTGCGCCGTCGACGGCCAGCGCCCGCGCTATTGCGGCGCCGATGCCTGAGGCTCCACCTACGACGACCGCGCAGCGCGTATCGGTTGGGGACATAATCTTCGTGCCCTTCTGGGAGGGAGTTGGGGGGTCATGTGGTCATGGGGCCCGGAGGCCGCTCGGAAGGACCATGGCGTGCGCCAATGCCGACAGTTCCTCTGCGATGCCGGGTCGTTCCCGGAGCTCCGGATATTGGACGACGTCCGCGATCACACCGATCGCGGCCTGGGCGAGAGCGCGCGCATCCGCGGGAGTCAATTGTTCGGCGAGTGTGCAGATCACGTCGACCCACTCGGCGACGTACTCACGCTGAGTCTCACGGAGGGCCGACTGCTCCTCGTCGGACAGGTACAGCAGGTCGCTGGCCAGGATGTGCATGATCCGTCCGTGCACACCCAAGGCCTGCCGGATGTAGGTGCGGATCAGCGCATCGAGTACATCCGCTGGTGTGGTTGCCTGGGCAAGAGCGTCGGCGGTCACGTAGAGAAGGCCTTCCGCCCCGCGCTCCAGTACTGCGCGGAGCACCTGAGCCTTGCCGGTCACATGTTGATACAACGTGGCCACGGACATTTCCGAAGCCTTGGCGATGTCGTCGATGCGCACGTCGTAGAACCCGCGTTCGTCGAACAACTTGGCTGAGGCGTCGATGATCCGTTCGCGGCGGCCGGCAGGCTTTCGGTGAACGAGACGTGGCGCCGGACCTGCACCAGGGTCGGAGTCGGGGAGGCTGCAACCGAGGATCGACCTGGCCAGGGCCGATTGAATCTCGATCAGCCGATCCACCGGCAGGCCGCCGCGGATGTCGGGCGTATTCGAGTAGATCCCCAGGACCGCGAACCCGAGTAGTTCTGCCTTGTGCGCGTCGACCGAGGGGTCTGTCGCCGTGATCTTGGCGGCGATGCGGGCCTGGTTCTTGGTGAAGTGCTTCCGGAATTCTTCACGCTCGGCCGGCTCGAGATGCCGCTGCTCGCGCCGCCACAACGTCGCCTCATCGCCGTTCGCGCTGAGATCGGCGAGTCCGTCGAGGAACAGGTCCAGTTGTTCCTGCGCCGTCGAGCCGTTCTCGTCCGCGCGTTCGCTGAGTTCGTCCACGAGTCGAACTTGGCTCCTCAGTGCGTGCACCAGAATGCCGTGCTTGCCTTTGAAATGCCGGTAGACAGCGGGACCCGTCAGGCCGACGGCTGCGCCGATCTGATCGATGCTGACGTTCTGATAGCCCAATTCTTGGAAGAGGATCGCGGCGGCCCGTGCAATCTGCTCTATTCGAGCGCTCCCGCGCGTAGGTGCCGGCGTTGCGACCGCTCCGGCGTCAGTATGTGCCGCTGTCGATCGTGACATTTCAGTTCTTCCCGCTCGGATCGATCATGGAACCAGTGTCGCATCCCCGGGCGAGTCGGGATCGGACCATGCCACCACCGCGGTGCCGGTCAGCGTCCGGGTTCCATCGGTGAGCTCCACGGTCAGGTCCAGACGGGCGCGTCGTTCGCCGTCGACTGTCACGATCTCCTTGACTTCGGCCGTCAACACAGGTTCAGCGAGGATCGGGGTGATCGCCGTGAACCGTGCAGACAGCTCTCGGATGCGGCTCTGGGGTACCCAGTCGGTGAGTAGACGTCCGAGATAGGCCATCGACAGCATGCCGTGTGCGAAGACGTCGTCGACGCCGGAAGCGCGTGCGGAGTCGATGTCGATGTGGATCGGATTGTGATCGCCGGATGCGCCGGCGAACAACGCCAGGGTCGTGCGGGTCACGGCGCCCGGCCGCAACTCCGGTACGGCTTCGGTGACGGTCGATGTAGATGAGTTCACGGCTTGCTCCCAGGGTTCTTGATGACACTGACGCTCTCGAGTTCCGCAACGAGGATGTCGTCCCGGGACACTGCGCTTCGTCGTACCAGGAAGTCGAGGGCGCCACCGGCCTTGGTGTAGGCGTCGACGTAGGCGGATTCGAAGGTCACACGCTCGCCGGCGTGGACATCGGCGAAGTAGCGGAACCGTTGCTCGCCGTGAAGGACATTGCCGAGGTCGACACCGTGGGCCGCAAGATCCGCGAAGACACCCGAATTCTCGAGTTCGAGTCCGAAGAGGAACGTAGGGGGTGCGAGCACATCCGGGTGGCCGGCTGCGACGGCGGCGTCGCGGTCGCGGTAGATCGGATTCTCCTCGCCGATCGCGACGGAGAACTGCCGGATCCGCCCGCGTTCGACGTCGACGACGATCGGCGGCACGATGACGTCGAGGATTGCATGGTCGAGTGACATCAGGACACCTTCTCGTACATCGTGACGACGCAGGCGCCGCCGAGTCCGAGATTGTGCTGCAACGCGATTCGCGCTCCTTCGACCTGTCGCAGACCGGCTTGCCCGCGCAGGTGCCACACCAATTCGGCGCACTGCGCCAATCCGGTGGCGCCGAGGGGATGTCCCTTGGAGAGAAGACCACCGGACGGATTGGTCACGACCCGCCCGCCGTAGGTGTTGTCGCCGTCGAGCACGAACTTCTCCGCGGTCCCCTCAGGGGTGAGCCCGAGGCCCTCGTACGTGATCACCTCGTTGGTGCTGAAGCAGTCGTGCAGTTCCACGACGGGGATGTCGAGCGGGTCGACGCCGGACTGTTCGTACACCTCGGCCGATGCCTTGGCCGTCATGTCGTATCCGGCGACCTTCATCATGTCGGTGGTGTCGAACGTGCCGGTCAGGTCGGTAACCATCGACTGGGCGCGAATGCGGACGCTTGCGTCCAGTCCACGGGCGCGGGCGAACTCTTCGCTGCACACGATGGCGGCGGCCGCGCCGTTGGTGGGTGGGCAGCACATCAGGAGCGTCAGCGGTCCCCAGATGTGCTTCGAGGACATCACGGTGTCGAGGTCGATCGGATCGCGGAACACGGCGAGCGGGTTCCGGGCTGCGTGCGACCGCGCCTTGACCGACACGCGTCCGAACACCTCGGCGGAAACGCCGTAACGCACCATGTATTCGAGGCCGGCTCCGCCGAACATCTTCGCGGCCATGGGGGCGTTCTCGTCGCCGCCGGGCATCGACGCGGCGATGTTCTCGCCGCGCGCGGTGGGGCTCGGACGATCACTGTACGCGTTGACGAGGGCACCGGGCTGCATCTGTTCGAAGCCCAGTGCGAGAACGCATTCCGCGGCACCCGACGCCACGGTCTGGCGTGCGAGCCACAGAGCGCTCGACCCGGTCGAGCAGTTGTTGTTGACGTTGACGACCGGGATGCCGGTCAATCCGATGTCGTAGAGAGCGTTCTGCCCCGACGTCGAGTCGCCGTAGACGTAGCCGACGAAAGCTTGCTCGACGTCGGTGTATTCGAGACCGGCGTCCTTCAAGGCCGCTGTTGCTGCCGCGGCGCCCATCCGATCGTATGTCTCGCTCTTGCCGGGTTTGGTGAACGGCATCATTCCGACGCCGCTGATGCAGACGTTCCTCATGGGGCCTGCCTTTCGTTCGAAGTGGTTGTTTTGTAGGTCGGACCCATGAGAACTATACATATTGGCGATTAACAATCATTCTAAAAACCCAGATAAAGGTCACCATTGACTCCCGAAGTGGGTGAAGTTAGTATTCACCCCAGTGACTGAGGTCACAACACGACTTTTGGCGCGACGACGCCGCCGCGACCGGCGGTCGAGCGCTCGGCGCAAACATCTCAGGAGGAAGCACGTGAGCGTCCAGAAACTGCAGGGCACGGTGGCGTTGGTATCCGGATCAGGCCGCGGCATCGGGCGCGCCGTCGCGGTGAAGCTGGCATCCGAAGGAGCGCGGGTCGTGGTCAACGATCTCGACGCCGAACCCGCCAAGGAAGTGGTTGCAGAGATCGAAGCTCTCGGCGGACAGGCCGTCGCGTGTGTCGGAAGCGTCACCGACCCGGAATTCGCCGATCGCTTCGTCGCCACCGCGGTGGACAACTTCGGCGGGATCGACATCATCGTCAACAACGCCGGTTACACCTGGGACAACGTGATCCAGAAGATGACCGACCAGCAATGGGCGGACATCGTCGACGTGCACCTGACGGCGCCGTTCCGCATCCTGCGCGCAGCTCAACCGGTCATCAGCGCGGCTGTGAAGCGTGAGCGCGAGTCTGGTGCCGTCCGGTGCCGGAAGGTCGTGAACATCTCGTCCACCTCGGGACTGCTGGGCAACCCCGGCCAGGCGAACTACTCGTCTGCAAAGGCAGGCATGGTCGGCCTGACCAAGACCATCGCCAAGGAGTGGGGCCGCTACAACGTAACCTCCAACGCGGTCGCGTACGGCGTGGTCAACACGCGTCTGACGTCGGTGACCACCGAGGCGAAGACCATCAAGGTCGAGGACCGCGACATCAAGGTCGGCGTCGACCCTGCGGTGATGGACGCGGCCACCAAGCAGATCGCCCTCGGCCGGGCCGGCACTGTCGAAGAAGCTGCCGGCGCCGTTTACCTGCTGTGCAGCCCCGAGTCGAGCTACATCACCGGCCAGGTCCTGGTATGCGGCGGGGGACTGTGACGGACATGTCCGTGTACGAGGACGAGGCACGGGGTTACGAGGACGTTCGCTACGAGGTGTCGGCCGGCGTGGCGGTCGTGACTCTCGATGCCCCCGAGCGCCGCAACGGGATGCGCGTGCGAATGCTCGTCGACCTGCTGCGCATCCTCGATCGCGCCGACCGCGACCCCGAGGTTCGGGCCGTGATCGTCACCGGTGCCGGAGACGCGTTTTCCGTCGGCGCCGCACTGGACGGTCCGGAAACCCTCTCCCGGGCTTTGGTCGAGGACACCGACGGACACACCCCCACCGGCTACCGCGAACCCGCGGGCCGAATCAGCGAACGGCTCTTCGCGATGCAGAAACCCGTGATCGCGGCCCTCAACGGGCACGCGATCGGCGGTGGCGCGACGATCGCCGCGGCGATGGATATGCGCATTGCCAGCCAAGACGCACGATTCGGATTCGTCTTCACCCGGCGAGGCGTGGTCCCCGAGGGTGCGTCGTCGTGGTTCCTGCCCCGGCTCGTCGGGGTCGGGCGCGCAACCGACTGGATCCTGTCGGGTCGAGTCTTCGACGCCGCCGAGGCTTACGCGGCGGGATATCTCACCCGCGTCGTGCCCGCAGACCAGGTGATGCCGACTGCCAGGGCGTACGCGGACCAGTTCGTCCACGACACGTCGCCGACCTCGGTAGCGCTGTCCAAGCGGCTCCTCACCTCGGGGTGGCAGCACGCGCATCCAGGTCCGGCAGCGGCGGACGAGTCCCGGACCTACGCCGGACGAGTCGACTCGGAAGATGCGCGCGAAGGAATCCTGTCGTTCCTCGAGCGCCGACCGGCGGTCTTCCCGCCACTGGACCCATCACCCGCCGAAAAATTCTGAATCCGAAGCTGATCGAACCGAGGAGTGCTATGACGACCGAACCGTTCACCGTGTGCAAGTACGGCGCCGATGCGGAGGGAACGCACGATTTCGCCGGCATCCCCAATTTCAACGAGAGCGTCTACTTCAACTTTGTCGACCCGATCTCTCAGCTCGGCGGTCTCGTCCGGATCGGTAACCGGCCGAACCTCGGGTACAGCGAGACCTCGGTGCAGTTGACCATGCCCGGCGGCGCCATCGCGTTCCGGGCGGGGCGGACTCCGTGTGAGACGAACGACAGCTTCTCCGGTCAGGGACTCGAGATCGTCATCAAGGAACCCACGCGGACAGCGGAGATCAACTATCGCAATACCGTTGCTCGCGTGGTACATCCGTCGTTGATGGCGGAGAACGGACGCATCGCGCTCAAGAATGCGCCGTCGGAGGAATGCGAGATCTCGCTGACCTATGAGGCGTCCAGCCCGATGTTCGTCATCAACGGCGACGGCGACGGCGACTGCACGCCGGGAAGTTCCGTCATCGCCAGCGACCACTACGAGCAGTTCGGGCACCTTTCGGGCGCCATCCGGGTCGGTGGCCGCACCTGGACGCTCGACAAGGTCACCTCGTTCCGCGACCACTCGTGGGGTCCGCGGGAGTGGGCGTCGTACACAGGCGAGTGGCTGGCCGGCTGGCTCGCGGACGGTACCGCGTTCAGTGCGTACGGTGAATACGAGAAGTCCGGCATCCGGGTGTCCGCCGGCGCGGTGCTCACCACCGACAACGTGGCGCACCCGATTACCGACTACACGGTGCACACCGACTACGCGGGTGAATCCCGCTACGACGGACGCCATGTCGGCATCATCACCGCAGAGGGATTGCCGACGATCGTCGTCGACGGGGCGATCCGGCACTTCGTACCGGTCACCCAGCGTACCGAGGACCGTGCGGTCCGGATGGCTCAGATGACCGTCGACCTGGCCGAGGGGCATGGCGGTTGGGCCGTCGCGGAGTTCCTGCGCCCGATCCGCGCCTGAACATACTCCGCCAGTTCGTTTCTCATCCACCCGTCTCTGAGGAGCTTCGTCATGTATCCCGGGCGCTATGCCATCGAACATCCCGATCGTCCAGCAATCATCATGGCCCCCAGCGGTGAGGTCCTGACCTACGCAGACCTCGACGCGCGTGCCAACCAACTGGCCGCTCTGCTCCGCTCGGAAAGGCTGGGTCCGGGTGACCACATTGCGTTGTTCATGGAGAACAATATCGAGATGATCGTGGCGATGTCCGCGGCCGAGCGCTCGGGGCTGTTCTACACGCCGGTCAATTCGTTCCTGTCCGCGGCCGAAGCTGCGTATATCATCGACGACTCACAGTCCCGGCTCGTCATCACAACGAAGGCAAAATCGTCTGTTGCACAGGAGTTCCCCGACCTGTGTCCGAGGGTGACACGCTGGCTCATGGTCGACGCCGAGGCGGGTTCGGCCGCCCTGACCGGACCGTACGAGTCCTACTGCGCGGCGGTCGCCGGATACGGGACGGAACCCGGCGAGAACGAGCGGCTCGGCACACCGATGTTCTACTCGTCGGGAACGACGGGCCGGCCCAAGGCGATCAAGCGTGCGCTGCCCGACGCGCATCCGGGCGAGATCTTGGCGATCGAGGACTTCGGCCGCAAGCTGTTCCACCTGCGCGAGGGGATGCGGTTCCTCTCACCGGCTCCGTTGTACCACTCGGGTCCGCAGTCGACGGTCGCGATCGGCCTGCGTCTGGGGGCCACCATCGTGGTGATGGAGAAGTTCGACGCCGAGCTGTACCTCGAACTCGTCGAGCAGCACTCCATCACACACTCGATGGTCGTTCCGACGATGTTCTCGCGGATGCTCAAACTGCCTCCTGAGAAACGCGCCCGCGACGTGTCCTCGCTCGAGGTGGTCGTACACGGCGCTGCCCCGTGCCCCGTTGCAGTGAAAGAGGCCATGCTCGACTGGTGGGGCCCGGTCGTCTACGAGTACTACGGCGGCACCGAGGCCAACGGCATGTGTGGATGCACCCCCGAAGAATGGCTGGCGCACAGGGGAACCGTCGGCAGGCCGTTCATGGGCGAGCCGGTGATCCTCGACGACGACGGCAACGAGTGCCCTCCCGGTGTCGCCGGAACCGTCTGGTTCCGCGGTGAGGGCAGCGGCTTCGAATATTTCAACGATCCCGGCAAGACGTCCGAGGCCAAGGACCCCACCGGCACGATGTCCAAGATCGGCGATATCGGCTATCTCGACGAGGACGGATTTCTCTACCTCACCGATCGCCAGGCATTCGTCATCATCTCCGGCGGGGTGAACATCTATCCTCAGGAGATCGAGAACCTGCTCGTCACGCATCCGAAGGTAATGGACGCCGCTGTTTTCGGAGTTCCGGACGAGGACTTCGGCGAGGCCGTCAAGGCCGTGATCCAGGCCGTCGACCCGGCACAGGCCGATCTCGACCTGGTGTCCGAACTGAACCAGTTCTGCCGCGATAATCTCGCAAAGTTCAAGTGTCCCAGATCGTTCGACTTCATCGACGAAATGCCGAGACTGCCCACCGGCAAGCTCTACAAGAAAACGCTCCGCGACGCGTACTGGACGACCGCGGACGCCGCAGCACCGCGCGCCTGACGCCCGGCATCTACCGACGCGCCGCGCATCCCCTCGAGAACAGGATTCGAAATGCCCCATGACGTGTACGTGTACGACGCCTTCCGCACCCCGCGAGGTCGCGGACGAGGTGGAGCCTTGCACGGCGTCAAGCCCATCTCCCTCGTCGTCGGTCTGCTGCATGCGCTTCAGGACCGCAACCCGAGTCTCGACCCCAAGCGCGTGGACGACCTGATCCTCGGCGTGGTCGGGCCGCTGCGCGACCAGGGTGCCGACATCGCGCGTACCGCGGCGATCGCCGCCGGCCTGCCCGAGACCGTGGCCGGTGTGCAGATGAACCGCTTCTGCGCGTCCGGTCTCGAGGCCGTCAACACCGCGTCACAGAAGGTGGCATCGGGGTGGGAGTCGCTCGTCCTCGCCGGCGGTGTCGAAAGCATGTCCCGCGTTCCGATGGGATCGGACGGCGGCGCGTGGGCCAACGACCCGGAGACCAACCTGACCACCGGGTTCGTTCCGCAGGGCATCGGTGCCGACCTCATCGCGACGCTCGAGGGTTTCACCCGCGAGGACGTCGACGCGTTCGCGGTCGAATCGCAGCGCCGTGCCGCGACGGCATGGGACGAGGGCCGATTCGCGCGCTCGATCGTGCCGGTGCTCGACCGGAACGGGCAGACAATCCTCGACCACGACGAGCACATCCGCCGGGGTACGACCCTCGAGTCGCTCGGCAAAATCAAGCCCGCGTTCGCCGGACTCGATGCCGCTGGTTTCGACGCGGTCGCGTTGCAGAAGTACCACTGGGTCGAGCGGATCGATCACGTGCACACCGGCGGCAACTCGTCGGGCATCGTCGACGGCGCCGCGCTCGTCGCACTCGGAAACGAGCAGATCGGCACCGAACTCGGCCTCACGCCGCGCGCCCGCATCGTCGCGGGTGCGGTGAGCGGCTCCGACCCCATGATCATGCTGACCGGTCCGGCCCCGGCGAGCCGCAAGGCTCTCGAGGTCGCCGGACTGAGCGTCGACGACATCGATCTGTTCGAGATCAACGAGGCCTTCTCCTCGGTCGCGCTGCGCTTCATGCGAGACCTCGATCTTCCGCACGAGAAGGTCAATGTCAACGGTGGCGCCATCGCCATGGGACATCCGCTCGGCGCGACCGGCGCGATGCTGATCTCGACGATGGTCGACGAACTCGAGCGTCGTGATCTGCGCCGCGGACTGGTCACGCTGTGCGTCGGCGGTGGCATGGGTATCGCAACGATCGTCGAGCGGTTGTGAGTGCACGTGACCGACATTTCCCCCCGACCTACATCGCACCGAGAGAGTCGTGACCGCACCATGAGCGAGGCCAGCGCCGTGAGCACCGCAGACACCACCACCACCGAGACCATCACCTGGGGACAGACCGAATCCGGAGTCGTTGTCCTGACTTTCGACGATCCCACGCAGTCGGTCAATACGATGACCGCGGCGTGGTCCGCATCCCTGTCGGCAGCTCTCGACCGGCTCGCGGCCCTCGGGTCCGACCTGACGGGCGTGATCCTCACCTCCGCCAAGAAGACCTTCTTCGCCGGTGGTGATCTCGGCGACCTGCTCGCGACGACGCCCGAGCAGGCCGGCGAGCTCACCGCATTCGCGGACGGCGCCAAGGCCATGTTGCGTCGGCTCGAGACTCTCGGTGTCCCCGTGGTCGCCGCACTCGGCGGCAGCGCGCTCGGCGGCGGCTACGAGATCGCGCTCGCATGCCACCACCGCATCGCCGTCGACTCGCCGGCGCTGCGGATCGGGCTTCCCGAGGTCACCCTCGGTCTGCTGCCGGGTGGTGGTGGCGTGGTGCGCACCGTGCGCCTGCTCGGCCTGGACGTCGCACTCGACAAGGTCCTGCTGCCCGGAACTGCGTACCGGGTCCAGGACGCGCTCGAACTCGGACTGATCGACCGCATCGTCCCCGACGCCGACTCGCTGATCGCGGCTGCGACGGAATGGATCTCGGCCAACCCGGGTGCTGCCCAGCCGTGGGATCGGGGCGTGCCCATCCCGGGCGGGACCGCGCACACCCCCGAGATCGAGTCGATGCTGCCGTTGCGCAGCGGCATGCTGCGCGCCCGCCACAAGGGCGCACCGATGCCCGCCCCCGCCAACATCCTCGCCGCGGCCGTCGAGAGCACCCAGGTCGACTTCGACACCGCGTCCGCGGTCGAGACCCGGTACTTCGTCGAACTGGCCACCGGCCCCGTCTCGAAGAACATCATCCAGGGCACGTTCTTCGACAAGCAGACCATCAAGTCCGGCGCGAGCCGCCCGGAAGGCTTCCCCGTCCACCGCGCGAACTTCGCCGCCGTACTCGGTGCGGGCATGATGGGCGCCGGCGTGGCCCTGTCGTGTGCTCTCGTCGGAATGCGGGTGGCGCTCAAGGACGTCGATTCCGCCGCCGCGGAACGTGGCAAGGACTATGCCCGCAAGGTGCTGGGCAAGCAGGTCGATGCCGGGAAGCGCACCCGGGAGGACGCCGATGCGATCCTGAACCTCATCACCCCGACCGCATCGGTCGCCGACCTCACCGGCGCCGACCTGGTGATCGAAGCGGTGTTCGAGGATCCGGACCTCAAACGGAAGGTCTTCGCCGAGGTACTCGATGTGGTGGCCCCGGACGCCGTGCTCGCCTCCAACACCTCCACCCTCCCCATCACCGATCTGGCGAGCGAACTTCCGCGACCCGACGACTTCATCGGACTGCACTTCTTCTCGCCCGTCGACCGGATGGAACTCATCGAGATCATCGTCGGCGACAAGACCAGCGATGCGACCCTCGCGAAGGCCTTCGACATCGCGCTGCAGATGCGCAAGACCCCGATCGTCGTCGGAGACGGACGCGGCTTCTTCACCAGCCGGGTCATCCTGCAGCGGCTCGTGGAGGCGGCCGCGATGATCGGTGAGGGCGTCGACCCGCAGTCGATCGAGCAGGCATCACTGCAGGCCGGTTACCCCGTCGGCACTCTCGCGTTGCTCGACGAACTGACCCTGTCGTTGCCGCTGAAGATCCGCGGTCAGTTCCGCGAGGTCGCGCAACAGCAGGGTGCCGAGCTCGCCGACCATCCGGGCGACGCGGTGCTCACCGCGATGGTCGAGGAACTGGGCCGGCCCAGCCGGGTGGCGGGCGGTGGCTTCTACGAGTACCCGGACGGCCGCCGCGGTGCGCTGTGGCCGGGCCTTGCCGAACGCTTCCCGGTCACCGGGGAACGCGCCGACCTGACCGAGCTGCGTGATCGCCTGTTGTTCGCCGAGGTACTTGAGACGGTGCGCTGCCACGAGGACGAGATTCTGCGCTCGACCGCCGATGCGAACGTCGGGTCGCTGCTGGGTATCGGATTCCCGACCTGGACCGGTGGCACCAGCCAGTTCGTCGCGGGATACCCCGGTGGCACCGAGGCGTTCGTGCGCCGCGCGCAGGAACTCGCCGACGCCTACGGGCCGCGGTTCACCCCGCCCGCGTCACTGTTGGAGGGCTGAGACGTGCGCAGATCCCTCTACACCCCGGAACACGAAGCGTTCCGGTCCGCGTTTCGCGCGCTGCTCGACCGGGAGGCGGTGCCGAACGTCGATAAGTGGGAACAGGCTGGGACCGTCGACCGGGATTTCATCACCGCGGCAGCCGAATCCGGTTTCGTCGGTTTCGAATTCGATCCGGAGTTCGGCGGACTCGGAATCTCGGATTTCCGCTACAACGCGGTGATGACCGAGGAGGTCGTGCGCTCCGGCATGGCCGGCGACACCTTCAGCATGCAGAACGACATCATCGTCCCGTATCTGCGCGACCTCACGACCGACGAGCAGAAGCAGCGCTGGCTCCCGAAGTTCACTCGGGGTGAATGCGTGACGGCGCTCGGTATGACCGAGCCCGGTGCCGGCTCGGATCTGGCGTCGATCCGGACGAGCGCGGTTCGCGACGGCGACGATCTGATCATCAACGGCACTAAGACGTTCATCACCAGCGGCGCGACCTGCGACCTGGCGATCGTGCTGGTGCGGACGGGCGAGCGGGACGGCCGCGGGACATCGTTCGTCGTCGTCGAGAACGGAACACCGGGATTCGAACGCGGTCGGCCGATGCACAAGATCGGCCGCAAGGCCCAGGACACCGCGGAGTTGGTGTTCACCGACTGCCGGGTGCCCGTCGCGAACATCGTCGGTGAGCCCGGTCGCGGATTCGGTTCGGCGATCGCGAATCTGCCGCGCGAGCGGCTGTCGATCGCGGTGTCCGGGGTCGCGTCCGCCGCACACGCACTGGGCCTCGCGCTCGATCACGTCCGCTCCCGGGTGGCCTTCGGTGCACCGCTGGCGGATCTGCAGTCGGTGCGGATGGCGATCGCGGAGATGCATACCGACGTCCAGGTCCTCCAGCACTACGTCGACGGATGTGTGGAAGCACTGGGCCGTGGTGACCTCACCGCGGACGACGCCGCGGGCGCCAAGTACAAGGCCACCGAACTGCAGTGGGACGTGGTCGACCGGTGCCTGCAGTTGTTCGGCGGCTACGGCTACATGGAGGAATACCCGATCGCGCGGATCTGGCGCGACGCGCGCATCCAGCGGATCTACGGAGGAGCGAACGAAGTGATGAAGGATCTGGTCGGCCGTGCGGTGGTGGCCCGATGAGCAACGCACCGGGTGCGGCTCCGCTTGCCGGGCGTACCGCACTCGTCACGGGTGGTTCGCGTGGCGTCGGCCGGGCCGTCGCGCTGCGACTGGCCCGGGACGGCGCCGCGGTGGCGGTGAACTACCGGCGCGATGCGGCGGCCGCCGACGAGGTGGTCGAGCAGATCGTGGCAGCGGGAGGCCGCGCCGCGGCGTATCGCGCGTCGATCGCCGACGAGGCCGCGGTCGCGGACATGGTGGTGGCGATCCGGTCCGACCTCGGTCCGATCGATCTGATCGTGAGCAATGCCGGCTCGGCCAGTCGCGGCCAGGATGTGGCGTCGACCCCGTATGCCGACTATCTCCAGCTCATGCAGGTGCATGCGTTCGGTCCGATCGGGCTTATCCAGCAGGTGCTGCCGGATATGCGCAAGGCGGCCGCGGGTGAGGTGGGACGAGGCGACATCGTGATGATCTCGTCCAACACCACGCTGTCCGCACCGCCCAACTCCGCGCCGTACACGATGGCGAAGGCCGCGATGGAGATGTGTGTGCGCACCCTCGCGCGTGAGGAACGCCGCTACGGCATCCACGCCAATATCGTCGCGCCCGGTCTCATCGCCACCGATATGGGTAAGCGGCTGGTTTCGGCTTCGCGGGGGGCCGACATCGGTGATCTCGACGCCGACTCGCCGTTCGGGCGGGTCTGTCGACCGGAGGACGTCGCAGGCACGGTGACGTTCCTGGTATCGCCGGACTCCGGCTACGTGACCGGCCAGCATCTGGTCGTCGACGGCGGCGGCCCGAATCCGACCATCTTCTGACGACCGACATATACGAGTGAGGTTTCCGTGACGACCGTGGCCGAGGCAGACACACCTACGACCGAGCACGACGATTTCTTCGCTGAGCTGACCGCATCACTGGATGCTGCGTTGTCCGCCGGCGGGACCGTGCGATTGACCGACATCGACCAGCGCGGAGAGGGCAATTCGTGGGAAACCTATCTGGTCACCGCGGAGTGGACCGCTGCCGGCGACCCCCACACCGACACCTTCGCGGTCAAGCGCCAACCGGTCAGCGGCATCATCGGTGACTACGACGTGAACCGGGAGGTGGCGTTGCTCGAGGCGGCGGCGCGCACCGGGATGCGGGTTCCGGCGGTGATCGCACATCGCGGTGAGACAGGTGGTGAGCGTGGGTTCTTCGTGATGGAGAAGGTGCCGGGCATCATTCCGATGCCGAACACGGTCTCGCGGCTCGTCCCGGACACCGGCCGGCGCGCGGAACTCGGGCGGGAGGTCGCCCGGGAGATGGCGCGTCTGCACGGCGTGGATCCGCGCACGATGGGGTTGAGTGTGCTCGGGGACGTACCGGACGGTGCCGATACGGGCAGGATCGAGAACGACAAGTGGGCCGGTGCGTACCGCGAGGTCGCGGACATCTCGATCCCGGTGCTCGATCTGGCCTGTGCGTGGCTCGACCATCGCAGCGATGCCGTATCAGGCCGGATAAGCCTGGTTCACAACGATTTCCGGGTCGGCAACCTCGTCGTTCAGGACGGAGCGATCTCCGGGGTCCTGGATTGGGAGACCGCTCACTTCTCCGATCCCACCGCCGACATCGCCTGGTTCGCGCAGCGCACCTCGCGGGGCCGGTCTCCGCTGCTGTGCAAGCTGATTGAACTCGAGCCGTTCCTCGACGAGTACGAGCGGGCGGGCGGGTGGCGGCCGAGCCCCGAGACACTCGCCTGGTGGTCGGTCCAATCCTTGGTCAAAACCGCTGTGGGCTGCCTGCAGGCCGTGGATGTGTACAAGCGCGGGGACCGCGACGAACTGCGGTATTCGAACATGGCGCACAGCGTCTACTACAGCATCGGCTGGCTGACGAAGATGCTCCGCGACGGAGAATGGGGAAACTGACGTGACCGTCTATTCGACAGACCTGACCATGCTGCTGAGCACGATCACCGACACACTCGGCCTGCGCGTCGCTCCGGCCCTCCCGGACGGGCCCGCCCGGTTGGAACTCGCCGGCGTGCTCGAGCAGCTCGACAACCTTGCGGACCGTCTCGCGTGGGACCAGACGCGGCTGGGACAGGCGTGCGAACGCACGGAGGAGCTGGCAGGAAGACTTGGGCTCGCACCCGACCCCGCGCTGGCCGCCGATGTTTACACCCTGCGCAGACGCAGGCGTGAAGTCTCCGAGCTCCTTCGCACCGCCTATCGCGAGGGTGTCCCAGACGAGAGCGTCGTCGCATCGGTGCTGGAGTTCTCGGAACAGGATGTCCAGGAACAGATTTCGAACGGCCTGCGCGCCGGCCTGCCCGGCTGATCGGGAGGATGGTGAACATGCGCGTCCACGAACTGCTGGACCACTGGGCCGACCGCTTCCCGGACGAGATCTACGTCAGCGACGGAGATCGAAGCCTGACCTGGAACGAGATGCGGGAGTGGACGCATCGGGTCGGCAACTGGCTGGCCGACGCCCTGCAGCCCGGTGATCGGTTCTGCATGCTCGACCGGAACTCGCTGGAGATGATCGCGCTGTACTTCGGCGCATCGCGGGCCGGAGTGGTACCGGTGCCTCTCAACTTCCGGTTGGCTCCCCTGGAGTGGAAGTACATAGCGGAAGACGCGCGATGCACCCTGGCTGTCGTCCACGAGGATTACGCCGAAGCGCTGACCGCTGTCGTACCCGGCGTCACCGCCTCGGTCATCCGGGACGACAGAAACTCCCCGCTCAGGTTCGCCGACGACGTGGTCGCGTATCCGGCCGACCGCATCGATCGGGACGTGCCGGCCGAGGCGATCTATCACCAGATGTACACCAGCGGGACCACCGGGAAGCCGAGGGGCGCCATGGTGACCCACCGCTCCGCCTGCGCCAACGCGTTTCAGATCCAGCTCGCTCTCGACGCGAACCGGAAACGCACGCTGTGCGTGATGCCGCTGTTCCACGCCGGGGCGGCGCTGCAGATTCTCGCGTACACCACCGGTGGCTGCTCGATCCGCGTGGTCCGCGACTTCGACCGGGTGAGTGTGCTCAGCGCGATGTCGGAACTGCGGATCCAGCTTCTCACCCTGGCCCCGGCGATGATTCAGGACATGGTCGGCGACCCGCTCACCGCGGAACTCGACTTCACCGGTCTCGACCTGATGGTCTACGGCTCCGCCCCGATGGCGGTGGAAGTGCTGAGGAAGGCGATGAGCATCTTCGGGTGTGATTTCGCGCAGGCGTACGGCATGACCGAATCATGCGCTGTGTCAACGATCCTGGCCCCGGAAGATCACCACCGAGCACTCGGTGCGGATCCGGGGATCCTGATGTCGGCGGGCCGGCCCGTCATCGGAACCGCGTTGCGCGTGGTGGAGCGGGACGGCAGAGACGCCCCGGTCGGATCCGTCGGCGAGGTCCTCGTGCGAGGGCCACAGCTGATGAGTGGGTACTGGGCTCTCGAGGACGCCACCCGAGCGGCTCTCGACGGCGGCTGGCTCCGGACAGGCGACGCCGGATACCTCGACGCCGACGGTTTTCTGTACATCTCGGACCGGGTGAAGGACATGATCATCTCGGGTGGAGAGAACATCTACCCCCGAGAGATCGAGGAAGTGCTCTTCGCTATGGAAGGCGTCGCCGACGTCGCCGTCATCGGTGTGCCGAGCGAGCGATGGGGCGAAAGCCCGATCGCCATCATGGTTCCCCGGCCGGGAGCTGACCTCACCGAGCAGCACGTCCTCGATCACTGCCGGGCGAATCTCGCCCGGTTCAAGTGCCCAGCCGAGGTGATCTTCGTCGACTCGCTGCCGCGCAGCGCGGTCGGAAAGGTGCTCAAGCGCGATTTGCGGGCTCCCTACTGGCAGGGACTGGCTCGCGCGATCAACTGATCCTCCGGCGCTCACCGCGGCGTCCTTGCCCAAGGAGCAAGAGTGGACATTGTTTCGTTTGTCATCATTGGATTGGTGGCTGGTTCGATCTACGGTCTGGCGGCCGTCGGTCTCGTTCTCACCTACAAGACCTCCGGGGTGTTCAACCTCGGGCACGGCGCGCTGGCTGCTCTCGCCGCCTACTCGTTCTATGTGCTCAACGTTCAGCTCGACCTGGCGTGGCCGGTCGCGGCGGCCGTCACCGTCTGCGTCATCGGACCCGCGGTCGGGATGCTCCTGGAGTTTCTCGCCCGAAAACTGCAGGGCGCCACGCTGCCGCTCCAAATTGCCGGCGTCGTCGGCATCCTGCTGGTCGTCCAGGCGGGGACCCTGCTGATCTTCGGTGCGCAGGAGGTGCGCCGGGTTCCGTCGTTCCTGCCGAAGGGCCGCATCGAGGTGGGCGGCACCTTCATCCAGTACGACGACGTCCTGACCTTCGCGATCGCTGTGCTGGCGACGGCGGGGCTGTGGGCGTTTCTCCGATGGACCCGGACCGGGATCGCCATGAAGGCGGTGGTGCAGAACCCTGACCTGCTCGAGCTTGTCGGGCACAGCGCAACTCGGGTGCGCCGGTGGGCGTGGATTCTCGGCACCGTGATGGCGTCCCTGTCCGGTGTTCTCCTCGCACCGATCATGCCTTTGGATCCGGTCCAGCTGACCTTGCTGGTTGTCGCAGCCTATGCGGCCGCGGCGATCGGAACCTTCAGCAACCTTCCGGGAACGTTCGCCGGCGGTCTGGTGGTCGGTGTGCTCGCCGCCCTGTCGACCCGATGGCTGACGAACGGCATCCTCGCCTCGCTCCCGGCGGCGCTTCCCTTCGCCATCCTGTTCGTCGTTCTGCTTTTCTTCCCGAAGAGGTACCTCGCCGACAAGACCGCGGTTCGCGTGCATCCCCGGCCGACGTGGAGGGCCCCGTTACGGCTCCAAACCACCGGCGGCGCCCTGGTCGTAGCGTTCCTGGTGACCGTTCCGCTCTTCGCCGGAATCCATCTGGTCGACTGGACGGTCGCGGTGGCAATGATCCTGGTCTTCGGGTCGCTGTCGCTGCTGGTGCATACGTCCGGTCAGGTATCTCTCGCGCAGATCGGGTTCATGGCGATCGGTGCCGCGTCGTTCTCGCACCTGTTGCAAAGCACCGGGATGTCGTGGCTCCTCGCGCTGTTGCTCGCCGGTGCGGTCGCCGTGCCGATCGGTGCGGTGCTGGCGGTACCGGCGATCCGTCTCGGTGGGCTGTATCTGGCGATCGCGACGTTCGGGTTCGGAATCTTCCTGCAGCAGATGTTCTACACGCAGGACTTCCTGTTCGGGGCCGCGTCGTCGGGTCTCGAGGTACGCCGACCCGATGCCGTGGTCGTCGATCTCGCGTCGGACACCGGGTACTACTACCTCGTCCTGGTGATCGCGGTCGTGTCGGTGGCCGTGGTGTTTACACTCGAACGCGGCCGGCTGGGCCGACTGCTGACCTACATCAAGCAGTCGCCTCGAGCGGCGGAAGCCAACGGAGTCCCCGCGGCGGTGACGCGAGTATTGGTCTTCTGCATCGCGGCGTTCCTCGCTGCGATCGGGGGAGCGCTCGCAGCCTCCGCCCAGCAGAGCATCTCGGCCGACAGCTACGCCCCGATCATCTCGCTGACCGTGTTCGTCATCATCGTTCTGAACGGTCCGGCGGTGCCGTGGAACGCGGTCATCGCCGCGGCGGCGTACACGCTCATTCCTAGCTACTTTCCGAGCACCCAGGTGGGAACCTTCCTACAACTGCTCTTCGGGATCAGCGCGATCGCGCTCGTCATGCTGCCGCAGGCGCAGCTCCCGGTGCGGTTGACGTCTCTCGTCGACCGGTGGTGCCGTCGCGATGATCGGACCGAACCGGCATCGCGCACTGCGGCGCTCGACGTCGAGCCGGTCGAACCTGCCGCGCTGGAGGTTTCGAAGGTCAGCGTCACGTTCGGTGGCGTGAAGGCTCTCGACGGTGCCGACATCGTCTCCACTCCAGGACGAGTGACGGGTCTGATCGGCCCGAACGGGGCGGGAAAGTCGACGTTGTTCAACGCCGTGACCGGGTTGGTCGCCACCGTCGGCGGTTCGGTGTCCTTCGGGGGTGCCGATCTTCGGGGGAAGAGTCCTTCCGCCCGCGCGCGTGCGGGTATCGGCCGCACCTTCCAAACCGTCGAGCTGTTCGAGTCGATGACGGTGCGGGACAATGTGTCGGTCGGCGCCGAGGGGCGGACCGTCCGGCTCGACCCGCTCACCCACCTTCGGTCGCCGAAGTCCGAACGGGACCACATCCAGTCGGCGACCGAATCCGCACTCGCGGCCTGTGGTCTCGAGGACATCGCCGACCAGCACGTGATGAATCTTCCGACCGGCACCCGACGACTGGTCGAGGTCGCCCGTTGTCTGGCAGGCGGACACACGGTCCTGCTTCTGGACGAACCCTCGGCGGGTCTCGACCACAACGAGTCGGCACGGCTGGGCGAGCTGATCCGGCGGGTCGTCGACGAACGCGGAATCGGTGTGATCCTCGTCGAACACGATGTCTCGCTGGTGCTCGGCGTGTCCGACGACGTGTACGTCCTCGAATTCGGGCGCGTCATCTTCTCGGGATCCGCCGGCGATGCGCGCCGCTCGAGTGTCGTGCAGGCGGCGTACCTGGGAACGGGCGAGCCGGTCGACGATGCGCAGTCCGATAGGGAACTGGAGGAGATCAAATGACCACGCCGACCTTGCAGGTGACCGGACTGTCCGCGGGCTATGGGAAACTGACCGTGCTGCGGGACGCAAACGTGACCGTGGAGCCCGGTTCGGTCGTGGCTCTGCTCGGTCCGAACGGTGCCGGAAAAAGCACCTTGCTCGCTGCGATCGGTGGTTTGCTCACGCCAACTTCGGGTTCCGTTCGACTCGCGGAAACGGACATCACCGCGCACCGACCGGCAACACGGGCAGCTGCCGGAATGTGCCTGATACCCGAAGGGCGAGGAATTTTTCCGGGACTGTCCGTGCGGGAGAACCTCCTTCTTGCGGTGGACGGATCTCTCCGCGACCAGTACGCGCTGGCATTGGAAACCTTTCCCGAGATCGGCAGGCGCATGGACGCGAAGGCGGGAAGCCTGTCCGGCGGCCAGCAGCAGATGGTCGCCCTGGCACGCGCCTTCCTGCCCCGCAGTTCCGTGATCGTCCTCGACGAGGTGTCGATGGGGTTGGCGCCGCTGGTGATCGACCGGATCTTCGATGCTGTCGGTGTCCTGCGGAAGTCCGGGAAGTCCATCCTGCTCGTCGAACAGTACGTCGGCCGAGCGCTGGGCAGTGCGGATGTCGTGCATCTGATCGACCGGGGGCGGGTGTCGGGTCCGATCGATCCGTCGTCGCTCGACGAGGACGAGCTGATGAGCCGGTATCTGGGGATCGATCTCGGCTCCGGGTAGCTGGACGGTGCCGGCGAATTATTCCCCGTGATGTCACTGGAGAGATGTAACAGCGCAGAGAAATTTCACAATTGAGGAGAACGTGTGATGAGAACGATTCGTAGGCGCGCGGCGCTCGCGACAGCGCTGGGAGCGCTCGTCCTGTCCGGCTGTTCCGCCGAGCAAGAGGAGTCCCCGACACCGTCGACAGCTCTGACGAAGCCGCCGATCGTCGTCGGTACGGTGTGTGGGTGTTCGGGTGTGTCCGCACCCACCCACGGCCGTGTCGACGACGTCGCGCAGGCCTGGGCCGCGAGTGTCAACGATTCCGGTGGGATCAACGGTCATCCGGTGGAGGTCATTGTCAAGGACATCGGCCAGGAGCCGTCGAAGGCGCTCGCGGCGGTGAAGAGTCTCGTCGAGGAGGAGAAAGTCGTCGCCATCGTCGGCCCCATCACCGGAACCACCGGATCCTGGCGGCAGTACGTCGAGGAGAAACACATGCCCGTGATCGGAGGAGTGCCCTCGGATGCGACCTTCCTCGCGAGCGACGATTTCTACCTGGCGGGCTCACCTAACCCGGTGATCACGTACGGCTTGGCGAAGCTCGCCCGTGAGGAGGGCACGACCAAGTTGGGTGTCGTGTACTGCTCGGAATCACCTGTGTGCGCGGATTCGGACGCGTTGGCGGGCAAGTCGGCAGCTGATCTCGGAATCAAATACTTCTCGGTCAAGGCCGCGGCGGCCGCTCCCAACTACACCGCGGTGTGCCAGACGATGAAGAACGAGGGTGTGGACGGACTCTTCCTGGCCCACATCACCAGTGTGGATGTCCGGATCGCGGAGGACTGCCACAAGATCGGTTACGAACCCCAGTTCTACAGTTCGGCCGGCGCTGTCGGCAACGAGTACATGGAGTCGCCGGCTACCGACGGATTGCTCTTCACGCAGTCCAACGCTCCGTACTACGACCCGTCGGTCCAGGTCGTCGGAGAGGCTCGGGAGACAATCGACTCGTACTACGACGGACTGACCGACTCGGCGCAGTTCTCCGCCGTCGCATTCGATTCCTGGATCGCCGGAAAGCTTTTCGAAGCAGCAGCCGACCGGGCGGGCCTGACGTCTGATTCGACAGCCGCCGATGTCGTTCGGGGACTCGGCGAACTCGACGGTGAAACGCTCGACGGTCTGGCCCCGCCGTTGACCTTCTCGGGTACCGAGCGTTCCTACCCGACGTGCTATTACGTCGGTGAGGTCCGGGACGGGCAGTTGCAGGCTCGCGACGGCGGAAACTCGATCTGCCTCGATGACACCGATCTCGAGACGGACGTGTTCGCGGCGATAGGCTGAGCGGAAACGACTTCGCCGGGTCCCATCGGGAACCCGGCGAAGTCGGTTGTGCCGAGGTGGTTCAGGCGCCGCGGCGTTTCGTGGCCGTGAAGTCCGCCGGCTCGGGACTGGCTGTGCGCGCCCAGTAATCGGGTACCGGCCAGGGGGAGTTGGTGACCACTCGCCCGCTGGAATTGCGGTAGTAGCTGTTCACCCCGTCCATTGCGTACACCATGGCGGCGTTGGCCTCGTCGAGCTCGGCGTTGTAGCGGTCGTAGGGTTCCTGCTTGCATTCGAGGGCCGCGAGATCCTCGGTGATGAGCCGGCTGATCGACTCGACGACGTACCGCACCTGTGCTTCGGCGATGGTGATGTAGCTGCCGCCGGGCGGGTTGGTGTTGGGTCCGTACAGGAAGAACAGGTTGGGGAATCCCGGCGTGGTGATGCCGAGGTAGGCCCGTCCGTTGTCGTCCTCCCAGATGTCGCGCAGCGACGTGCCGTCGGTCCCGCGAATGTCCATCGGGTACAGAAAGCGCTGCTGCTGGAATCCGGTGCACAGGATGAGAACGTCGATGTCGCGGTGTTCGCCGCCGACGGTGACAATTCCGTCGGGGGTGAGGCGCTCGATGCCGTCGGTGAGGAGCTCGACGTTCGGCTTGCGGAGCGTGGTGAACCAGCCATTGTCGATGAGGAGCCGCTTGCCGAACGGAGGATAGTCGGGCAGGGTCTTGCGCTGCAGTTCGTCCTCACCTGCGAGCTGGCTCTTCAGATACGCGGTGAAATGGGCGCGGTAAGCGTCGTTGAGTGAGCTGACGAGCTTGCCCCTCTCCTCGCGGCGCGGGTCGACCGGTAGCGCGGCGAACGTGCGCTCCGTGTAGAGCCAGTACAAGCGGAAGCGGTACCAGCCCCGGTAGAACGGAATGTTGTCGTAGAGCCAGTGCTTGGTGGCATCCGACTGCTGGAAGTAATGCTCGTTGGGCGCGATCCACTGCGGTTGACGCTGGAGGACGGCCATGCTTTCAGCCTGGTCGGCGATCGCCACGACGAGCTGCATGGCGCTCGCGCCGCTACCGACCACCGCGACCCGCTTGCCGGCCAGATCGAGATCCTCGGGCCACTGTGCGGAATGAACGATCTCGCCGCGGAACTCCGACGTGCCGGGGAAGTCCGGGACGTGGGGCGTGCTGTGCAGGCCCGCAGCGGTCACCAACGCGGTCGCGCGGATTTCCTGTTGCGTGCCATCGGCTCCGGTAACCGACAGGATCCACAGCTGCTCGTCGGCGTCCCACGCGGCGCTGTCGACCGAATGGCCAAGCCGGATCCGTTCCGTGATTCCTGCTTCGCGGGCGACATCGGTGACGTAATCGAAGATCTCGTTGCGGCGGGCGAAATACTCGGTCCAGTTCTTCGGGCGGAACGAGAACGAGTACAGATCACTGGGGATGTCGACCCGGGCACCCGGATACCGGTTCTCCCACCAGGTGCCGCCGATGTGGCCGTTGCGTTCGAGGACGGTGTAGGGAATGCCTGCCTTTTCCAGATTGATTGCACAGGTGATACCCGACACTCCTGCACCGACGATTGCGACACCGAAGTCGGATCGCGATGTCCGGACGAGGTCACCGACGTTCTCAGGGGTGAAGGGTGCGAACCCGAGCTGTTCGGCGATCATCGGGGCGTAGACGTCGGAGATGGGTTCGCCCATGACCGTGCTCATCAAACGGGTGAGTTCCTTCCCGGTCGGAGCGGGCCGTGCGATCGGCTTGCCGTTGCACCAGTCCAGCACGGCGTCGGTGACCGCATTGTGGATCTCTGCCTGGATGGTGGGATCGAGGCCGCCGTCGTTCAGCTCCTCGAATCCCTTGGTGGCGGCGGGAACATACGGCGGAGACAGCCATTTTTCCTCGCCGGTCAACTGATAGAGGACGGGCAGCAGACAGGGGATGTTGCCTGCGGTGACTGCAGCGTGCACGGTGGCACGGTCGAGGTTCGGGTTCGGTGTGGCGGTGGGGCTCACGATTCTCCTTCCGGAGTGGGGTAGGTGGATTCAACCGATCAGAGAGCGAAGGGTGTCGATCGCAGCGAGCCGTTCGGGGTGGGTGGCTGCCATCGGCACGACGTTGAGTAGTCCGACACCCAGTTCGTCGAGCATCGCGACACGTTCCGCGATGTCGGAGGCAGGGCCGATCAGCGACGTGGCACGCACGAGTTCCTCGGGAACCGCGGCCGCGGCTTCGGCGTGGCGACCGGCCAGGAACAGGTCCTGGATCCGTGCCGCCTCGTCGGCGAATCCGTAGCGGCGAGCAAGTGTGTTGTAGAAGTTTCGTTTCCGCGAACCCATCCCGCCGATATAGAGCGCCAGTTGCGGGCGGGCACGGTCCAGCCAGGGCGCGGCGTCCTCGGCGACGGCGAACGGGAGTCGGACGATGATGTTCAGTTCACCGAGGGTGTCGTCGCGTTTGGCCTTGCCGCGCTGCAGCGCCTCGCCCCACACCTCGTTCAACTTCTCCGGGTGGAAGAAGATCGGTTCCCATCCGTGTGCGAGCTCGGCAGTCAGTTCGACCATCTTGTCACCGAGTGCGGCGATGGAGATCGGAATCTCCGGACGGACAGGATGATTGATCAACTTCAGTGGCTTGCCGAGACCCGTGCCCTGGTCCGCCGGAAGAGGAACGTTATAGTGGCGTCCCTCGTGGCGTAGTGGCTCGCGGCGCCAGACCGTGCGACAGATCTCGACCGTCTCCCGTGTCTTACCCACGGCATGGCCGAAGGGCGCGCCGTGGAATCCCTCGACCACCTGGGGCCCCGAGGCCCCGATTCCGAGTCGGAATCGCCCCTCGGATACATAGTCGAGGCCGGCGGCGGTCATGGCGAGGGTCGCCGGGGTTCTGGCGTCGAGGGCGAGAATGCCGGTGGCGAGTTCGATTCGGGATGTGCGCGCGGCAAGGTAGCCGAGTTGGCTGACCGCGTCGAAAGAGTACGCTTCGCCAAGAGTTGCGGAGTCCAGTCCGGCGCTCTCGTAATCAGCTGCTTCCGAAGCCAATTCATGGAATGGTCGACCGTGACCCAGGATGGTGCCGATGCGCATGTGCTTCCTGCCTTCCGCAACTCGCAGCACTGTGCTGCGATAGGTGTCCTCGGATGTTCGGCCGCTCGGTTCTTGTCGGACCGAAGGGCGACGTATCGCGTGTACCGAATCTAGTGTTAATGCTAACTATGGTCTCTATTCAAGGTCAATAGAGCTTGAACTGCGATTAAGAACTTTGATGTTAGTTGTGACTATATGCTCCATTGACTTGGGGCCGATAGTGGGCGGCTCGGGGGGCATCGGGCTTCGCTTCTGATGCTCGACCGTGTTCCGCTTGCCGCTCTCCGATTGTCGGCGGGGTGAGTCAACTTTCTTGAAGTTGGAGAGATGGTAAATTGTGATTGCGGAGAGTGTTCGGCTCAAAGTGACGTTTGACCTGCACTATTAGTGCTTGACATTAGTGGTAACTATGTTAGCTTACTCACACCGGAATGTTTCTCGATCAGGTTCGGGAGCGCCGTAGAGACTACGAAGACCGGTTGCGTGGGAGACAGTTGAATGTTGGGCACGCCTCCGGATGGACATCCCCACGAAAGGCATGAACATGACCGAGACGCTGACCCGAGACGCAGTTGCCGGCAGCGACAGGATGGCCGACTACCTGGAGCGCGCTCGTTCCATCGCGCCGCTGATCAGGCAGGAAGCGGAGGCCATCGAGGAGGGCCGAACGATCACCAAACCGGTCGCCGACGCGCTCGTCGAATTGGGTCTGCACGGAATGCTGATCCCCGCCGAACTCGGCGGCGGCGGCCTGCTTCCCAGCGAAGGTATGCGGGTGTTCGAGGAGGTGACGAAGTCCGATGCCTCGACGGGCTGGGCGTGGATGGCAAGCGAATGGGGCACCGCCGGCGTCGTGGGTTACCTCGATCCCGCGGTGACGAAGAAACTGATGAGCAAGGACGAGCCCTTCATCGTCGCCGGTCAGCTCCTCCCGCGGTACCCGGGCGTGCAGGTCGAGGGCGGCTACATCATCGACGGCAAGTACTCCTTCGCCAGCGGTTCCGATCACGCGACCTGGGTCGGCGCCGGGTTCTTCGTGGCGGACGAGCAGGGAAATCCGATCCTGGGTGAGAACGGTCAGCCACAGGCGCGGATCGCGCTGCTGCCCAAGGGTCAGGCCGAGTTCAAGAAGAACTGGGACGTGTGGGGGCTGGCGGGCACGGGTAGCAACGACTACACGATCTCCAAGCATTTCGTGCCCGCCGAGTACACCACTCCGACCTTCGGGGGCACTCCGACGCGCTCGGAAACGATGTACAAGCTGACGAACGAACTGGCCGGTGGCCTGCCCCATGCTCCGATCGCCCTCGGAATCGCTGCTCGTGCACTGGAACTCGTCGCGAGCATCACGGCCGGCAAGACCCGTCCCACCTACACTGTCCCCGTGGGCGACGCCGAGATCTTCCGGATCGACTTCGCGCGCAAGGAAGCCAACCTCCAGGCCGCGCGTCTCTACTGTTACGAGGTCACACGGGCGGCCGAAACTGCCGTGAACTCCGGACAGTCGGTGACGCCCGAACACATCGCCAGGGTGAGCCAGATGCTGTCCTGGGTGCACGAAGTCGCCGCCGATGTCGTGACTTTCGCCCACCGCTGGGGTGGCAGCCAGAGCATCGGCCGGACGAGCACGCTGGGCCGTTTCGTTCGCGACATGAATGTCGCGACCCAGCACCTCCTCGTCGACCCGATCATGCTCGTGAATGCCGCGGGGGTTCTGCTTCCGATCTACGCGCAGGCCGAGGCCTGACCCTCAGTTTCCGGGCTGGCCGCGCCTTCGGGCGCGGCCAGCGTTCCGGCCTGCTGTGGGCAGGTCGACGAGTGTGAGAGGTACCCGACGATGGGCCATTACAAGAGCAATCTCCGCGACGTGGAGTTCAACCTGTTCGAACTGCTCGAGCGCGACCGTGTGCTCGGGACCGGGCCGTTCGAGGAGGTGGATCTCGATACCGCGAAGATCGCGCTGCGCGAGGTCGATCGTCTCGCGCGCGAGGACCTCGCGGAGTCGTTCGAAGAGTCCGATCGCAGCCCCACCGTCTTCGATCCCGCTTCGCACACGGTCACCGTCCCACCGTCGTACGCGGCGACGTACAAGACCTGGATGGACGCCGAATGGTGGCGTCTGCGTGTGCTTCCCGAGCTGGGTGGCACCAACGCGCCGAGTTCCCTGAACTGGGCCCTCGGCGAGTTCGTTCTGGGTGCGAACCCGACCCTGTGGACGTATGTGGGGTTCCCGACGGCGACTCGCGTCGTGTGGCGTCACGGTACCGAGCGCGACAAGAAGATCGCGCAGTTCGCCGCGGAAAAACAGTGGGGCGCGACGATGATGCTCACCGAACCGGACGCGGGGTCCGATGTCGGGGCCGGTCGCACCAAAGCCGTCCCCAATGACGACGGCACCTGGAACATCGTGGGCGTCAAACGGTTCATCACCGCAGGCGAGCACGATCTGACGGACAATATCGTCCACTTGGTTCTGGCCCGGCCCACGGGTGTCGAGGGCGCCGGCGGACCGGGAACCAAGGGGCTCAGCCTGTTCCTCGTCCCCAAGTTCCATTTCGATCTCGAAACCGGTGAGCTCACCGGCGAGCGCAACGGCGTCTACGTCACCAATGTCGAGAAGAAGATGGGCGTGAAGGTCTCGGCGACCTGCGAGATGACGCTGGGTGAGAACGAGCCGGCGCGCGGTTGGCTGCTCGGGGAGGTCCACGACGGCATCGGCCAGATGTTCGACGTGATCGAAGATGCCCGGATGATGGTGGGTTCCAAAGCGATCGCGACCCTGTCGAGTGGGTATCTCAATGCGCTCGAATACGCCAAGATCCGGGTGCAGGGCGCCGACCTGACGCGTTCGTCCGACAAGGCGGCGCCCAGGGTCGCGATCACCCGGCATCCCGATGTCCGCCGGTCACTGCTCACACAGAAGTCGTTCGCCGAAGGCCTTCGGTCGCTGGTGCTGTACACCGCGTCGTGGCAGGACGAGATCGCGATCGGGCACGCCGCCGGCACCGACACCACACTCGCGGAGGCCGTCAACGATCTGCTTCTCCCGGTGGTGAAGGGATACGGCTCCGAACGCTCGTGGACGATCCTCGGAACCGAAGCGCTCCAGACCTTCGGAGGATCGGGATACCTCCAGGACTACCCGCTTGAGCAGTATGTGCGCGACGCCAAGATCGACACCGTCTACGAAGGGACGACCGCCATTCAGGCGCAGGACCTGTTCTTCCGTAAGATCGCGAGGAACAGGGGAGTGGCGTTCGGGCACCTCTTGCGGGAGATCTCGGGGTTCGCCGACGACCCGGTCGCGGCCACGGATCTGGCGTTCGAACGAGATCTTCTCGTCGACGCAACCGGGAGTGTCGAGGCGATCGTCGTGAAGATGACGGCCGACCTCGTCCAGACCGACCCGAATGTCCCGGGTGGTGACGAGAAGAACGTCTACAAGGTCGGGCTCAACGCGACCCGGCTGCTCTACGTGCTCGGCGACATCCTTGTCGCATGGCTGCTGTTGCGGAGTGCCGCGATCGCTTTCCGGGCGCTCGCCCTGGACCTTCCGGCGGCCGATCGATCCTTCTACGAGGGGAAGGTTGCGGCGGCGCGGTTCTTCGCTCGCAACGTTCTGCCGCTCGTCGTAGCCGAGGGACGCATCGCAGGCGCCGTCGACGATTCCGTGATGGGCCTGGACGAAGCGGCCTTCTGACGACAACAGCGTCCCGACAACGAGATGTGCGCCCGATCGAATCGATCGGGCGCACATCTCGTGTGTGGCGCGCGCTACGCGGATCCGGTCGGTAACTCGGACGTGTGCTGCTCCCGGTACGGGGCCTTCAACCGGCGCTTGAACAACTTGCCGGTGTCCTCCCGCGGCAGGGTCTCCTCGAACACCACAACCTTGGGCACCTTGTACCGCGCGAGGTGGCAGGCGACGTGCGCGCGGATGTCGTCCTCACCGAGCGGGGCGCCCACGTCCAATTGGACGTGGGCGGCAACGGCCTCGCCGAACTCCGGATCGGGGATGCCGAACACGGCGACGTCGGCGACCCCGTCGAGACCGAGAAGGGTCGACTCGATCTCGGCCGGATAAATGTTGACCCCGCCGGAGGTGATCATGTCATTGCGGCGATCGCTGAGATACAAGAATCCGTCCGCGTCGAGGTATCCGATATCGCCGACGGTGACGTACCCGTCCTTCTCAATGGTGCGGCGCTTGGCGTCGTCACCGAGGTAGGTGAAGTCGGGCCACGCCGAGGACGGCAGCAGGTAGACGTCGGCGGCGATGATCCGCACGGCGGCATCGCTGACGGGCCTGCCCACCGTGCCCGGATGGGCCATTCCGTGCTCGAACAGATGACGGCAGCGCCGGATTCGGAACCGCCGTAGTACTCGTGGACGATCGTGCCGAACCAGTCGATGATCGCGCGTTTGACATCGGGCGGGCACGGCGCCGCCGCATGCACGGCGGAGGTCAGCGACGACAAGTCGTACCGCTCCCGAACAGTTACCGGCAGCTTCAGTAGGCGAACGAACATCGTCGGAACGGCCTGGACGTGCTCGATCCGGTGTTGCTCGATCACGCGGAGGAGTTCCTCCGGATCGAAGCGCGGCATGATCTCCACATCCATGCCCAGTGCGAACGCGAATTGGAACTGCGTGTTCGGCGCGGTGTGGTACATCGGTGCGGCGACGAGAGTCGAACGAGCACTGCCGAACGCGAACGCCGCGATCACGACCTCATGCAGCGCGCCGACGTCCTGGGCCGGTGTCGGGGTGCGCAGGATCCCTTTGGGGAGGTCGGTGGTGCCGGAGGTGTAGATGACGCTCATCGGCGGGTCGGTGATCCCGGTGGTGTGCGGCTCGTGGACACGAAGTAGTTCGGCGAGGTCCGGATACCGTCCCGAGGGAGCCGGTCGGTCGAAGCCGTATGCGTCCGCCACCACCTGCGGCGGCTGTACCTCGACGATCGTGCTGCCCAGCGGCAGAACCGCTTCCACCTTCGTGAGCAGATCGGTATGCACCAGCACCACTGTGGCGGCACTGTCGGTAAGCACGTGACCGAGGTCGTCGGCATACCCGTGCCAGTTCGCAGGGACGGGAACCGCGCCGATCGCGGCGCCGGCGAGGGCGGCCTCGACGAACCCGATCTCGTTTCGCATCACGAGCGCGTATCGGTCGCCGTGGCCCACGCCGAGCGCGGCGAATGCCGAGGCCAGTCGTGTGGCCCGCTCACGCACCTCTGTGTGAGTGCGAACATCGGTGCCGCATCGGATGACTGCGTCGGCGATCATCGGCGGTTCCCGTCCGTGTCGCGCACGATGCAGAGGGCGTCGACCGCGACCAGACCGTCCTGCGTGACCAGGAGCGGGTTTACGTCGAGTGAGTCGATCCAGCCGTGGCACGCGGCCGCCAGGTGTCCGAAGCCGACCAGGAGTTCTGCGAGTTGCGCCAAATGCCAGGGCTCGGATCCGCGGTAACCGTGCATGAGACGCAGATCGCGGAACTCGTCGATGAGCGCTGCGGCATCGGTTCGAGTCAACGGTGCCGGACGGCCGCCGACTCGTTCCAGTATTTCGACCAGGATGCCCCCGATGCCCAATACCACCATCGGGCCGAGCTCGCTGCCGCCTTCGATGCCGACCAGCAGTTCACCTCTCGCGGCCGTCATCGGTTGAACGGCGACGGTCTCGGGGAGTCCGTGCTGCTGCGCGATGGCGCGCATGTCGGCCACGGCACGTTCGAGATCGTCCCGGCCGACATTCAGCGCGACCGCTCCCAGCTCCGTTCGGTGCGGCACATCTGCGAGTTTCACCGCATACGGACCCGTGAAGCCCGGCGTGACCTGCGCGCCGGCATCGACGGTGCAATACGGTGCCGTTGGTATGCCGAACTGTTCGAGCAGCGCCATAGCCTGTGTGAACGGCAGAAAACGACGGCCGTCACCGGCGTCGGGGAACGGCCCGCTCGGGCGCGGGACGGCCGCAACGGCGTCGGCTCGAGGGCATGCTGCCTCGCGGTCGCGAACGAAGGTTCCCATCGTCTGCAGTCCGCGCAGGGTCCCGCGGAGTCCGTAACCGAGCGCGACACTCTCGTCGGTGCCGATGACTTCCTGCGCATAGGAGCCGACCGGCCCGGCGCCGGCCGCGATCGCGACCGGCTTACCGAACCGCCGTGCGGCTGTGGCGACGTCGTCGATGAGGCGGCGGTAGATGGGGGAGTCGTCGCCCTCGCCCCACATGTTGACGAACACGACAGCGTCGAGTTCGGGTGATCCGACGTACCGGTCGACGATGTCCGTCCAGAACGTCGCGCCGAATCCCGTGGTGTCGAGAGGATTGGGGACGGTGATGCCCGGAATTGTCGAGCGCACCCACTCGGCGAGGTCGTCGAGCGGCGGGAGGGCGAGACCTTCCGCTTCGGCGAGGTCGTATGCCAGGGAAGCGAACCCGCCGGTCCCGGCGACGACGCCCAGGCGTTCGACCGTGTTCCACTTCGCGGGGTCGAGTTGACCGACGAGCGACAGCCGATCCACCAGTTCCTCGAGATCGTAGGCGAGCTGAATCCCCGCGTGGCGGAACGCCACATCGTAGGCCCATGCGTTCCCGGCCAGCGCTCCCGTGTGTGAGGCCGCCATCTGCTGGGTCCGGCTGTTGCGTGCGAGCTTGAGCGCCACGATCGGCTTCCCGGCGGCGATGCATCGCCGGGCCGCGCGCAGGAACTCCTCGGGTCGGCGAATTCCCTCGATGACGAGGCCTACAGCGGCGGTCTCCGGGTCGGAGGCCAGGAAATCCACATAGTCGGCCATGTCGGTGGTGACTTCGTTTCCTGCCGAGAGGAGTCTCGAGATGCCCATGCCGGTTCGGGCGCGGCTGGCGATGGCAATGCCGCCGATCATCGCGCCGCTGTGCGAGACGATCGACACTGCGCCGGCAGGGGGCCGGTAGTCGGCCGATGCGGTCAGGTTGAGGCTTCGGGGAACGCTTATGTATCCGAGGCTGTTCGGCCCGATCACGGCCATCCCGCCGCGTTTCGCCGCGGCACCGAGCCGCCGCTGGAGGTCTTCCCCGTCGGCGCCCACTTCGGAGAAGCCGGCAGCATAGATGACGAGTCCTCCGCAGTCGAGCGATGCGCATTCCTCGGCCAGGACGACCGTCCGCTCTGCAGACATCACGGACAAGACCGCATCGATCGGCTCCGGAACATCCGAGATGGAGCGATAGGTCGGTACCCCGAGAACGGTGGCGGCCGTGGGGTGGACGAAGAACACTGTCGCATCGCTGTCGAGGGTCGGGCGGATGAAGGGCGCCACCGGGGACTTGTCGCTCAATCCGACGACCGCGATAGTCGCCGGGTTCAGCACGCGTTCGAGGGGTGTTGCTGGGCGAACGTCGGATTCCATTGTGCAGGAGGAACCGTCGTCCGAGATGAGGGTCATGATTGTCGACCTCCGGTCGAGAGTGGGGATGTCTTTTCGAGTGTCCGGTCGTTGCGGGCCGGACGGGGATGCACGGCCGGACCGGAATCAGGCCGACGGGAACCGCAGCAACCGCCGGATGTGTACCGGCGGTGATTTGCGGCACGGCCCGGTGTATGCGAGCCGTTCCGTTGTCTGTTGAAATCTATCCCGTGAACACCCGTTATGGCCAGTTCTGGGCTACATCGAAACAGGTCCTGCGAAAAGGCTTCCAAAGTTAGTGGTAACTATGTAACATCGCTCACAACCCGATCGTGGTCGGTCGGGATTCGAACTCTATTTCGGAGGACTCATGGCCAGGACCGAAGCGCTCGCGCGTGTGGAGAAGATGTACGTGGAAGGCTTCCCCGACCCGGCGACGGCAACGGTGGACGATCTACGCAACGCGTATGACCGACTGTTTCTGCAGTTCCCTCTCCCCGACGGTGTCGAGTCGGTCGAAGGCGAGGTCGGCGGCGTTCCGGTCCTGTACATCGCGGCCGACGGGGCCGCGAAGGACAAGGCGCTCGTCTGGTTCCACGGCGGCGGTTACATCATGGGTAGCGCGCGGGGCTTCCAGGAACTCGGACACACCCTGTCACGTGCCTCCGGTGTGACCGTCGTCCTGCCCGACTACCGGCGTGCGCCGGAGCACCCGTTCCCGGCCGCCGCCGAAGACGGTGCGGCCGTGCTGTCCGCGCTCGTCTCGGAGTACGGCGCCGGCAACGTGGTAGTCGGCGGCGACTCGGCCGGCGGTGGTCTGGGGCTTTCTGCTCTCACCACCGTGCGCGACAACGGCGGCTCACTGCCCGCAGCAGCGGTCTTCATTTCACCGCTCCTCGATCTCACGGCCAGCGGTGACAGCGTCGACGAGTTCGACGGCAAGGACATCGCGGTCTCGCGTGGATCGATCGGTAACGTCGGTGATGCCTATCTACAGGGCCATGACCCGAAGGATCCGCTGGCATCACCGCTCTTCGCCGACCTGCGCGACATTCCGCCCGCGCTCTTCCTGGTCGGTTCCGGCGAGGTCCTCCTCGACGACTCGCGCCGGGCGGCCGCCGCGATCGTCGAGGCCGGCGGGTCGGCAAGTGTGTCGCCGTACGACGACATGGTCCATGTGTGGCCGCTGTTCTCGTCGATCCTGCCGGAGGGCATTCAGGCCGCAGACGAGGCCGGATCGTTCATCCGCAAGAACGTCGGACTCTGACGTCCTGACGAGCCCCACAGACACGCGGGCGCCGCACCGGCGGTGCGGCGCCCGCGTTCCAGCCCCTCCACCGGGCATCACCACGTACGAAAGGCATCCGACATGCCCCAGAAACTCGACGAACTGGCGACGCGGTTCTGCGACGCGATGGCCGCAGTATGCACCCCCGTCGCCGTCGTGACCGCGATGGACGGTGAACGTCCCCACGGCACGACCGTGAGTGCCTTCGCGTCGCTGTCGATGTCGCCACCCTCGGTACTGGTCTCCCTGGATCGGGGATCGGATCTGCTGGCACTGGCCCTCGAATCGGGACGCTTCGGGATGAACGTCCTCGGCAGCGGGCAGTCGGAGCTCGCCGCGCAGTTCGCGCGCAAGGGCCCGAACAAGTTCCAGGACGTGCCGTGGCGAGTCGACGGAGGACTGCCGCGCATCGCCGATGTCCCCCACTGGATCGCCGCGGAGGTGATGGAAACCCTCGACGTGGCCGACCACACGGTCGTGTTCGGCCGCGTGGTGGACATCGTGAGCGAAACGATTCCGCCCCTGACGTATCACGGCAGGGTCTTCGGCACCCATACGGCGTTCACCCCGATGCACACGACCGCCGGCGGGACGCACCGATGACGAACACCGAATCGCGGCACACGACGGTCGATGCCGACGACGCGCTCGCGCGTGTCCGCGACTCCTTCGCCGCGGTGTTCGGCAACGGCAGGCTCTCGCTCGACCAGCTCCGGCGCAACCTCGACGCAATGATGCTCGAGTCCACGCTCGCCGAAGATGTTTCGGTCGAGGACATCGTCGTCGGTGGAGTCCAGGCCTTGCGCGTCGCGGCCGGACTCGCGATCGACGACAACGTCCTCGTGTGGTTCCACGGCGGTGGTTACGTCATGGGCAGTCCGCACGGCTACCGCCACGCCGCTGCAGCATTGTCGCGGGCACTGGGGTCCGTGGTCGTCCTACCTGACTACCGGCTCGCTCCGGAACATCCGTTCCCCGCAGCGCTCGAGGACGCGGCCGCCGTGGTGGACGCCCTGGTCGCCGCGTACGGACCCGAGCACACAGCCGTCGGCGGTGATTCTGCCGGCGGTGGTCTGACGGTGTCCGTCCTGGTCGACGCCCGGGACCGCGGCGCCACATTGCCCGCGGTCGCCGCGGTGGTGTCTCCGCTCGCCGATTTCACGGCATCCGGGACGAGCGTCGCCACCAACAGCGACACCGACCCGGTCATCACGGAGCGCTCCCTCGGCATGTTGGCGGCGACGTACCTCGGCGACCACGACCGCGACCATCCCCTTGCATCCCCGGTCTTCGCGGACCTCACCGGATTGCCTCCGATCCTGTTACTGGCCAGCGACAGCGAGATCCTGCTCGACGACGCGGTGCGAATCCACGACGCGGTGCAAGCCGGGGGTGGCACGAGCACACTGTCCGTGTATCCGGACACCTGCCACGCGTGGACTCTCTTCACGGAATTCCTCCATCGAGCACGCGACGGCGTCGCCGAGATCACCGATTTTCTCGAGAAGGTTCTGCCATGACTGTGAGTATCGTCGACGACAATTCGGTGCGGCACATCCTGATCGATCGTCCCGACCGCATGAACGCCGTCGACAAGGAGACCCTGCACAGGCTGTCCGACGCCGTCGAGAGCGCCGGTCAGGATCCCGCGGTGCGCGTGATCGTGCTGTCGGGGACGGGCCGGGCCTTCTGCGCCGGTGGTGATCTCGATGTCGAGGATCCGCTGTCGGTCGAGAACACGGCCGATACCTCCGACGCCGCGTCCCGGTGCATCGCCGCGATCACGCGCGCACCGCGTCCTGTCGTCGCGGCGGTTCGCGGACCGGCTGTGGGGGTAGGGGTTTCGCTCGCGCTCGCCGCCGATCTCACCGTCATCCGGTCCGACGCCTACTTCTCGATGCCGTTCACTTCGATCGGCTTGATGCCTGACGGTGGCGCCACGGCACTGGTCGCGGCATCGGTCGGTCGGGCGATGTCGATGCGAATGTCACTGCTCGGAGAGCGCCTGAGCGCGTCCGACGCCGAGCGCGCCGGTCTGGTGGCCGCGGCGCACGAGCCGGAGGTGTTCGAGCCGGAACTCGAGAAGTTGACGGCACGACTGAGCGGAATCTCGTTCGACTCACTCATCGAAACGAAACGCGCGATCAACGATGCGAGCCTGAGCGAACTCGACAACGCGTTCGCCCGCGAGCGTGACGGACAGATTCGGCTGACGACCACGGACAGCTTCCGTGATGCGGTCACCGTCTTCGCGGCCAAGCGAGGCAGGACCGGAACCGAAGTGCGAACAAGGAGCGGAAATGTCGATCGCTGAGATCCGTTACATGTCCCCGTTCGATGCGCGGAACACCGCGCATGCTCGTTTCGATCGGACGGCGGCCGATATCGCCCGCGGGAAGACGATCGTCCTCTTCGATCCGGCGTGCGGAGAATCGAATCTCGTCGTCGCCGCCGAGCACGCGACCACCGAATCTGTGGCGTTCATGATTCGGCACACCTCTGGATTCGTGAAAGTAGCGGTACCGGAGGAGGATTGCGTGCGACTGCAGTTGCCCCAGATGTGGCAGCTTGTCCAATCGGCGGAAAGTTCCATCCCGTCGGTGACCGTGGATGCTGTGGAAGGTATCGGTACCGGAATTTCTGCAGCCGACCGGGCTCACACGATCAGGACCATCGCAGATCCGCGCACTGATTCATCTGCGCTGTCCAGGCCGGGGCATGTGGCACCGCTCATCGCACGAGGCGCGGGGTCGGGGATGGCCGAATCGGTGGTGCGGTTAATGCGGTCCGCCGGCGTGCGGCCGATGGGTGCCCTCTGTGAACTGGTCTCCCCGGTTGATGCGACGAGGATGGCGAACAAGGAGGAGAGCCTCGGCTTCGCGAGCGATCACGCGTTGACCTTTCTCTCGGTGTTCGACGTGGCGATGTGCATGCCTGTAGTGCCGAAGTTCGAGCCGATGGTCCGGCTGCCTTAGCTTTGAGGAGTTCTCGTGTCTTTCGTTGTCACACAGCCATGCTGCAACGACGCCACCTGCGTCGCGGTGTGTCCTGTCAATTGCATCCGCCCTACCCCGGACGATCCGGCGTTTCGCACCACCGAGATGCTGTACATCGATCCGCAGACCTGCATCGATTGCGGCGCATGTATGGAAGCGTGTCCTGTCGAGGCGATATACCCCGACGACGAGCTCCCGGACGACCAGACGCGGTACCGCGACATTAATGCTGAGTATTTCCGTTACCACCCGCTCGACTCCGCACTCCCCGCGCCAGACCGGCAGCATCCGGTGAAGGTGCGGAAGCCGGACGTGCCTTTGCGGGTGGCCGTAGTGGGCTCCGGGCCGGCCGGCATATATGCGGCGGCAGAGTTGATGGGGAGAATGCCGAGTGGCAGCGTCGAAATCGAGATGTTCGACCGGCTCCCGACGCCATGGGGTCTGGTGCGTGCTGGTGTCGCCCCCGATCACCTCGCGACGAAAACGATCACCGAGTTGTTCCGCAAGGTCGCAGCGAAGCCCGGGTTCCGATTCCACCTCAACGTCGAGATCGGCCGACACCTCACCCACCATGAACTGCTCGATCACCACCATGCCGTCGTCTATGCCGTCGGCGCACTCGACGACCGCAACCTCGACATTCCCGGAACCGAGCTTCCGGGTAGTGCAGCAGCCACCGAGTTCGTGGCTTGGTACAACGGCCACCCGGACTACGCACACCGGACATTCGACCTCGGTTGTGCGCGTGCGGTGATCGTCGGAAACGGGAATGTCGCACTCGATGTGGCCCGACTGCTCGTGACGGACCCGGACGATCTCGTTCGAACAGATATGGCAGAGCATGCAGTGGACGTGCTGCGCAAGAGCAATATTCGAGAGGTCGTCGTGCTTGGCAGGAGGGGCTCAGGTCACGCCGCCTACACGACCCCCGAGCTACTCGCGCTCGGCCGGATACGGAACGTCGACGTAGTGGTCGACCGGACCGAACTCGATCTCGGTGAAACGACCGAATCGACACACTCCTTCTCGACGGATCTCAAGACCCGTATCGCACGAGAATTCGCGAATTCCGCCCCGAATCCAGCGCACAAGCGCATCGTCCTGCGCTACCTGGCTTCACCGACCCGAATCCTTGGTCACGAACGAGTCGAAGGCGTGGAGATCGTCCGTAACGAGTTGGTGAGAAACGACCACGGTACCTTCGAAGCCCGAGCGACCGACGACCGAGAGATCCTCGAAACCGGGCTCGTTTTGCGGTCGATCGGCTTCCGCGGCAGGGCTGTGCCGGAGGTACCGTTCGACAACCGATTGGGAACAATCCCCAACGTCGACGGTAGGGTCATCGATCCGGATACCAACAGCCCGCTTACGGGGGTATACACCACCGGTTGGGTCAAGCGTGGACCCTCAGGGGTGATCGGCACGAACAAGCACTGCGCCCACAACACCGTGACGTCGTTGATCGACGACGTAGTCGCGGGACGGCTGCCGCAGCCGAAACTCGCCGGCGACCGAGAAGCTCTCACGGCGCTGGTCCGGGAGCGCCAACCCGAGGTCGTCGACCGAAAAGGCTGGCTGGCGATCGACGCGGAGGAACGCTCGCGGGGACGTGAACAGGGTCGCCCGCGTATGAAGTTCACCGATATCAACGACATGCTCGATGCCGCACGCACGGCGACACAACAAACGATATAAGGAGCGCCCACAGGTAGCTCGACCAACCATCCGATCATAGGTCCGTGGTGCTGCCCCGGGCGGAGGAGAATGGGTTCCGGCCGGTGGGTATTCGGTTCGTCGAGGAGGTGATTGCCGGTGAGCTCTCATGACTCGCTGCGGCTCGGGTGGCGGAGCAGATGGGTGTCGATGCCGAGACCGCGGATCCTGCCACCCTTGCCTATCTGGACGAGGTGACGAGCGTGGCGGAGGCGGGGTATGTGCGGTCCCTTCTCGCCCTCGCGAGGTACCGCCCGTTGGTCGGATGAGGCCAGAGTCGTTGGCGACGGGAACGAAAGAACTGCACAGGGGGTGGCCGACGCACGCCGAGGGCCGGTCACCTTGTCTTCCTGCGTGGTGATAACCGGTGTGTGTCGGGGTTGATCAGTCGTGGGGTGGTCGTCGACCCAGTAGGTGAGGGTGTACCGGCTGATGCCGGGTTTCCCGGTGGTAAGGGTCGTTTGGAGGGGCAGGTCGGAGAAGGTGTGGATGCCCTGGGATCGCAGCGATGCGGCGGCCCTCGCCTCCGCCTCGTCGGGAGCCGTGCCGGTCGGCAGCTCCAGTGACATTCGTTCGATTCCCACCGGGAACGCGGTAAGGCAGCGGAATGAGCCCACCTCCCGTGACGCTAGCCAGGGGGACCGTGCACCCACCTCCGGCCGCCATGAAAGAAATCGACGCGCGGCCATGAGCCCGGCGCTGACCACCGCGCGGGGCGTCCCCCAAATACGACGGCTTCCTCACGGACACAGGAGTTCGCCCATGATCGTGCGACTCCCCGCGGGATCGGGAGCGAAGAGGTGGCTGAGGGGTTCCACGACGTCGGCGCACGCCGCTGCAAGTGCTCGAAATGAGCGGAGCCGCGACAGGGCAACGGTGAACGCGAGCGGGGCCGGAAAAGGCGACGGCGGTGGCGGCGCGAATAGGCGCGGGCAGGAGGTGTGACCGCGAGAGATGTTGTGGCACAGCCAAGCGCAGCCCCCGTCAACGATGAAGATCAGCTGGCAGGGGCGCTACACGGACAACCCGCACGTGATGACGAGCGGCGCATTTGAAGATCTTCGTGAGCGGCAGTATCGAAGTTCAGTGAGTGTGATTCACACCATCGAACAATTTCGGCGGCTCGGCCTCGGGTCTCGGATGGCCGCGTGAGGTGGTGATCGACGCCGAGTCTGAGCGGGCACGGAGGTGGTCGGCCGACCCGACTGCGACCAGTGGAACTATCCTGACACGAATGGTACGCGGTACACTGTTGGCACAGGCGGAGGTGGTGAACATGCTCCTAGACCGAGATCGCGCACGCGACTCGATCCATGCCTTGTCGGACCCGGACCTGGTCGAGCTCCTGGTCGAGGAGTTCTCCCGTCGCCCGGCCCTGCGCCCGGTACGCGACGATGTGACGGCGCTGCTGTCGATGAGCCCGGCGCTGGCACGTCAGCAGGAACGGGCGGTCGCCAACCCCGCCGCCGCGGCGGTGGCCCGTACCCGGATCGTCGCGTCCGCGCTGAACGCGATCGTCGACCAGCACGAGATGCTCGACTCCACCGCGGTCAGCCGTGTCCTGGGTAAGGCGGCAACCAGTCGGAACACCGCCAGCCGCCTGGCGGCGGCCGGCACGGTGATCGCGCTGCCGGTCTCGGGGCACAAGCTCTATCCCGCTTTCCAGTTCGACGCCGAACGCCGGCAGGTCCGCCCGATCGTCGCCGAGATCAACCGGGACCTCGGCGCGAAGGACGACCCGTGGGGTGTGGCGTCCTGGTGGCTGAACCCGACCGACTTCGCCGACGACCCGCGATCACCGGCCGCTCTCGCCGCCGACGGCGGACACGAGCAGGATCTGCGGGACCTGGCCGACGACGTGACGCAGGACTGAAACGACAGTGACCTACCCGGATCCACCCACACCGTTGCCTGCTTCCCTGATCACCACCATCGCTGCCGATACCTCGCTGTGGCGCATCTACAGCGCCACCCGCGGCGCCGCCGAGTCGAATCCCACCGCCCGGCCCCGGGCCCGGGTCGGGGGCCGGTTCGACAGTCTCGACGGCTCCTACGCCTACCCGTACCTCGGTGACAGTCCGGCAGCGGCGGTCGCCGAGACGCTCTGCCGCAACCTGCCGGTCGACCAGTCCCCGCGGCTGATCCCGCGGGCGAAGATCGCCGGCCGGGTTCTGAGTGAACTGCGGACCACCCGCACGGTCCGGGTGGTGGATCTGACCGGGACCGGGGCGTCCCGGATCAACGCGGGCGCCTGGCTGTCCAAGTGCGACCCCTCCGGGTATCTGCACACCCGCCGGTGGGTCGCCGCGATCCTCGCCGCGAACCCCGATGTCGATGGCGTGCAGTACCGGCCACGGCACGACGAGAACACCCTCGCCTGGATGGTGGCCGATGATCCGGCCGCCCACACTCACCCCGCGGTTACCGCCGTCGGAGGGGTGATCGCGCTCGACTCCGCCGACGGGCACTACCTGTTGGGTGCGATTCTCACCGCGCACAACGCGGCCCTCGGGCCCTGATCCGGCCGGTGCAGGCAGCAGAGCGGAACGCCGGTGTCGTGCCACCGACCCGGAGCAACCTCGGCGGCGGCAGCCGGAGCTGCTATCCCGGGCGAGGTGGTGGGGAGCTGCCGGGCCGCTTGGGGGAGGGCACTCACGCACTCGCCGGCCGCGTCGTCGACCCCTCGGGTATTCGAGTCAGTGCATGGAAACAAGAACTATGGCGCCTGTCACCACGACGGCAGCGAGTTCGATGGCACCGAGAATCAGTGCGGCAACGGCGATACCGGAGCCGGTTTCATAGTCCCGTCCGCCGGTCTCGACGTATCCGATCGCGCCGAACACCAGGGCTGGAATGAACAAGCCGGTCAGGGCGCAGAACAGCGCGACGATCGCGCACACGTTGGTGCGCTCGACCGTGTCGATGCCGAGATTCGTTTCGTCGACTGCGACCACCGGACAGGCTCCTTATATTGTTGTGCTTGGGTGTGGCCCGGGGAGTGGTTCCGGCACAGACGGTGCCGGCACCGTGCGTTGTCAGGGGCCGGGTGCCCAGGTGTCGGTCTCGGTGTGGCCGTCGCTGACGCAGAACAGGTCTTGTCCTTCGGGGGAGATGGCGATCCCGGTGGCGGCGGGGTTGCAGCTCTCGCCTTGCGCGGCGTCGCCGATGATCGGCACGGACCTCACCCAGTGTGGGCGGGTGGATCCGGCGTAGGTGCATTTGAGGAAGGTGCCGTCGGCGGAGGTGGCGTGGTTGTCGACGTCCGGGTCGCAGTCGCCGTTGACCATGGGGGAGGTGGCCGGCGCGGGCTCGTCGACGCTGGTGGTGGCCTCGGGTTCGGGTTCGGTGGTGGTTGCCGTGGCCGGGGGAACGAGGGCGGGTGGGACCGGGGGCGTCGGCGTAAGGGTCGGGGCCTGCGCAGAGGGGAGGGAATAACTGGTGACCGGTGACGAGTCCGGGACCGCGTCCGAGAGGGAGGATCCGGCCGAGTACAGGATCGTCCCGGCGGCAAGTGCCTCCAGGATCCCCAGGATGAGTGCCGCGACCGCGATGGCCCGTCCGGCTGGTCGCCAGAACGCGAGAATGCTGAAGACGATCGCCACGGGGAACAGCCCGAGCAGCGCGGCGACGAGAGCGATCACCGCGTACGGGTTGATCGGAGCATGGTTCGGCGACGGTGTCGTCGCCGCCTTGGATAGGTCGATGGTCATCGGCCACCGATCCGTGTGTGCGCGGCACGGTCACGCTCGATGGGGATGCTCATCGGTCACCTCCGGTAGCACATCGGGAGGCGACTGCACCCCTCGGCGCCGATCCTAGGTCCGCCGGCGGTGTGCACAGTCCGCGGGTGCATGATGTTCATTCACGTGAATGACACAGTCGGAAACAGGATTTTGGTGTGCCCTTCGCGCGCGTGCGGAATGCCCAAATTGCGGCAGCCAGGACAGCGAACCCATTCCCACGATTGCGTCTGACTCTGGCGACGGTACCCGGCCGACGTGCCCGTCGAGTTCCGGCGGCTGCGGGAACGGATCGTTACCCGGGTGGATCTGGGGAACGGCCGGATTCAGATCACGGGACGAGTCGCCCGCGCACTGTCACCTCGGTGTGGTTGCCGGCCCGGTTGCGGCGTCTGCCGGCCAGGTGTTTCTGCTTTGGAAATATTGGGTGGCTTCGGGGGTTTCGGTGTATTCGAGGAGGTTGCCGACGTGGGCGGCGAGGACGTCGCGGACTTGGGCGGGGGTGGCGAAGAAGAATTCGCGGCGCGGGTTGGCGTGGTTTAGGCGTTGCTGGGTGAATGCGTTGTGCAGGGAGGATTCGAGTCCGATGGCGTCGTCGGAGAAGTAGAGGGCGTGGGTGTCGAAGGGGAAGGGCACGGAGGCGCTGCCGAGTTCGCGGATCCGGTCGGTGGGGTCGAGGCGCCGGGTCATGCCGATCTTGACGACGTTGGGGCCGAAGGCGCCTTGGTTGCTGATGACGTAGACGTAGCCGGCGCGGATGTTCGCTTGCCGGTAGTCGTTGTCCTCGATCGCCTTGTCCAGGTCGGCGAGCTTGTCGAGGATCCGCTGCTTTTCCTGGGGGTCGGCGGCGTCGAGGGAGGTGAGCACGTTCTGGTAGTGGGCGCGTTCCTTGTCGAGTTTCTCGCGTTGGGCGGCGAGTTCTTGTTCGACTTTGCGTTCCTCACGGAGGCGTTCGCGTTCGGCGCGCGCGGCTTCCTTCTCCTCCTGCACCTTCATCAGGTAGTCCGCGGTCAGTTCGAGCTCCCGAATCCGCAGGGCGTGATAGGCGTCTGAGACGTGCATTTCCATCATCGCGCCGAGCTTGGCGATCGTTGTTGCTGCTTTGTCGAGGCGTGTGATCGCGGTGGCGAGGTTGCCGGCGCGGATGGTGCGGACGCAGATGTCGGCTTCGGCGTTGTAGGCGCGCAGCATCAGTTTCGACAGGTCCGCGGTCATCTTGCGGCCCTTGGCGAGGGAGTTGTTGAAGCTGAACATGTCCGAGGAGGCGATCGCCTCGCCACCGGTGACTGCATCGTTGATCTCGGCCTGGAGAAGGTCGAGTTGGTCGCGGTACGCGGCGGCGTTCTCGAGGGGGTGGTGGTAGGTGTAGATCCCGACTTCTTGCAGCACGAGGCGATCGTCGGTCTCGACGATGCCGGGATCGGTGGTCCCGCCGGTGGGTGCGCGATCCTGAGTGGACGCCGCGGCGGCGGCGCGGGTGGCGTTCTCTGTGGCCTGCGCGAGGTCGCGTTCGAGGCCGGCGATCCGGTCGAGGAGGGTGTTCGCTTCGCGTTCTTTGATCACGAGCATCTCGCGCAACGCTGTGATGGTGACGGCGGGGTCGGGGGTGGTCATTCGGTGCTCGCTGTCGGTTAGCCGCGGACGCCGCGCGCGTGGGCGACCGGCACCAGGTCGTGCGGATTCTTCGACACCCCGGCCCGCAAATGGTCGAGGGTGGCGCGGGCCTCGACCCGGGACAGGTCGAGTCGGGTGAAGTTGTCCCGGTCGGTGGCCACCTGCACCAGGGTGATGGTGGTGTCGTGCCCGGTGCCGGGATCGATCACGCGGGTGCCGAGTTCCATCGAGATGGTCTGCACGATGCCGTCTCGGTCGGCTTCGAAGATCTCGTGCACCGACCGGATCGCCACCTCGGCGATCGCTTTCGCGTAGCGGTCCTTGCGGGCCTTCGCGGTCAGCGGGGTGCTGGTGATCGTGTCACTGGCCTTGACGTACTTGAACGCCTTCTCCTGCGGCAACGCGGACGGGTCTGGGACGGTGACGGTCAACCGAAGTTCGCGGTCGTCGGCGTCGAACGCGAAATCGTGCTCGACCGGAAAGCACTCGGGGTAGACGGAGTTGCCGAGGACGATGGACACGTACTCCTCGAGAGCCCACGGTTCACGCTCCTGCAGCGCGACCATCAGCCGCTCGAGTTTCATGTTCGCCGACAGCACCGACTCGCGGCGGTCCCGGCATTCGCGCTCGTACTGCTCCTGCGCCGCCTGCAGCTGCTGCGCACGCTCGGCCTCGAGCCGCTGATAGGTGTGCTCGTTCTCGGCCTCGACCCGGTTGCGGTCGGCGAGCAGTTGCTGCCAGTGATGGTGCTGCTGCCAGAACAGGGCCTGGGCGTCGGAGATCGCGGCCGCGTGTTTCTTCTTGCCGCCGAGCGCGGCCCCGAGCCCGGTCGGCGCCGGGGGTTCGGTGTAGACCGGTTCCGGCGGGTAGGGCAGCGGATCGGGGCGCCGGGTCGGGGTCGTCAGATCCGGGCGGTCGAACGGCGGATGCTGGATCTGCTGGCGCAGCGTCGCCAGGTCGACGAAGTCGTCGACCGCCAACGTCGCCGACAACAGACCGTCGATGGCCTCGGCCTGCTCCGCCAACTCGGTGTTGAGCCGCTCGACCTCCGCCAACCGGGCCTGCTCGTGCAACCGGGCGCGTTCCTTCGCCGCATACGCAGACTCGGCCGCAGCCTGACGGGCACTGGCGGCCCGGGCACGCTCCCACTCCCGTTGCGTGCGCTCCGCTTCCCGGACCGCACGCGCATGGGCCTGCGCGGTCGCGCGTTGCTGCTGGCGTTGCCGCTGCTCGGCGAGCCGCGCCTGGTGTTGCATCTCCACGAAGAATCCCCGCCGCCTAGCCATCCTGGGCCCCCTTCAGTGGAACAGTACGTCGATCGCTGCAGGTCGCGGACGGGAACTTCCCGGTCCTCCCGAAGCCGGGCAGTGTGTCACTGCCTCAGTGATTGATATCAAACCGACTGAGCACGCCAACGTGTCGATCGAACAGCTGACAGCGGCGCGTGTGGCCGTGTGACACGTGCGGGAGCTGCAGCTTGGGAATCTCGGGATCGGGCGCACCGCTGCGGATCGGTGAGGCCGGCACGCCGGGACGTCGATACGGAACATCATTGTGCAATCATCTGCTGCCCTTGAAATCTCACCACCGGTAGCGGTGACCGTATGTGGCCGGACAGCGGTCCTGTCGGTCGTGCGACCGCATCTGTTGGCGGCAGAGGCTCATCTCGCGGGTGGGGGTCTGATGCTTCCGGATGGCTGGTGATTGCTCGGGCCGGCGGGGGAGAAGCCCCCAGGGCCGACGACAGGTGGTGCGACGCCAGTTGTCATTCGGGTGAATGACACTGAGGTGCAGGGTGACTGACATTCCACCGTGGTTCGGGGATGTCTGAGCAGTGGTGTCGGACCGATCGGTGATACTGGGCGTTCTGTGGAAGTGGGAAGAGGGGTGGGCATGTCCGCTAATGACGGTGATCTGGTCGGCGTGCTGGAGTGGTCGGAGTCGGTGGCGTTGGCGACGATGCAGGTGTCGTTGATGCAGTCGGACATCGGTGCGACGAAGTCCGACAAGACTGTGGCCGTCAAGGAGGCGTTGCTCGGCGATGCCGCCACCAGCTTCCACAGGGTGGTGGGCGAGGATCGCCCGGACCGCCCGGACTGGCTGACGCCACTGCTGCTGGACATGGACACCCAGGAGGCTGCGGCGAACGCCATCGCCGAGCACGGCCGGCGCCTTCCGCCGTTGTTCGAGTCGCGGGAGCGGTCGTTGCTGGTGCTGGTCGACCTCGTGGTCAAGGGTAGTACGACACCGTCGCAGGGGGCGGGCGATGCGGCCGCCCCACAGTATCGACGAGGTCGTCGCCGGTGGCCGGATCACCGACCGCGTCCCTCGAATCCGGAAAGGTCGCCAGCCGGGTCCACGCAGACGTGGCTGTGGCCCTTCTCTCGGCATCTCCGACGGAATCCTCGAGACGTTGGCCGCCTCGACCGAGCCGCACGGATTCGCGGTGACCCCCTATTCTGGCGCTGCGCGCGGGAATACGACGGAAATCACCGCCATATACACCGGTTGCCGAACCCGCGCAGTGGCGGGGTACGTTGGCGTGCCCCGTGGGCCGCGGGTTGGCGTGGGCGGCTGCGACGTCGTCACCGTGGCCGTCCGAGTGATCGCGGGATTCGGAAGCCGGTCGTGTGCCCATTCGCTGCACTCACCTGACCTCGGCCGCGTCGCTTGGGGATGCTCTCGTTCCCAGCGGGCCGCGTTCTGGGTGGGCGGGGTGGCACCGCCACTGAGCCTGCAGCCTTCCGCTGCGAACGCTCCGCGGCGGGTAGTGGCGCTTCACCTTCGGGATCTCACGCTCGCGGATGCGCCGATGCAGTGGTCGGTTACCCTCGCCAGCCAGCTAACAGTGAGGTAGTCTGTTAGTAACTGTTAGGAGGTGTTGGTGGTGGGCACGATCGATGACCGTTACCTCGCCGGTGACGTCGACTTCGAGGCTGCGGTGGGGGAGGCGCTCGGTACCCCGGTCTCGCGGGAAACCATGCTGCCGCTGTTGCATGCGCTGGCCCGCGGGGCGCACCCGAACGCCCAGCTCAGCGACCACGACGCCGCCTTGTATGACGCTGCCGGGTTCACCGAGGACCCACTCGCCCCGGCCGCTGCGGCCGCCGAGCGGGAACAACGCATGCGCGGGCTCACCGCGACCGCCAAGACGGTCGAGGAGGCGGCCGGTCTGCTCGGGGTGTCGACCTCCCGGATCCGCCAGCGCGCAGCGGCGGGCAGTGTGTGGTCGATCAAGGTCGGCAACAAACTGCTGCTACCCGCGGTGCAGTTCAACGGTGAGGAGATGGTGCCGAACCTCGACCGCATCCTGACGATGCTCCCGGACGGGTTGCATCCCCTTGCGCTCGAGCGAGCCCTGATCGACCCTCGGGCCGATCTGATGCTGGACGCAAGCCCGGTGTCGGTCATCGACTGGCTCACCAGCGGCGGCGACGTCACAACCGCACTAGAAGTGATCACCCAAATCGAATGGGAGGCAGCGTAAGTGGCGCGGATGCTCCCGCACCCTCCGACCGTCGACGGCCTTTCCCACCACGGCATCCGCGACAACGAATACGCCATCGTCCCCACCACCGACATCCTCTGGCGGGTGCACCGCACCACCAGCAGCCACGCGCTCGCCTGGAACGAGCTCCGCACGTATGGCCCGGTGCTGCGCTTCGACCCGCCCCCACTCCCGCGCGGTGACCACCCGGGGCACGGGGTCTGGTACGGGGCCACCGATGTGCACGGTGCGCTCGCGGAAGCATTCCAGGCCACCCGCACGATCGACCGGGTGCAGGAGACGCCGTATCTGACCGGGCTTCATCCGGCGCGGGAACTGCGGCTCCTCGACGTCGGCGGGTTCGGGGCCGGCCGCTGGCCGACCCGGGTCGGTGGCACTTTCGCCCTCGATTCCGCGGCGCACGGCATCACCCAGCGATGGGCCCGCACCATTGCGGCCGCGCACCCCGGGCTCGATGGACTGCTGTACCGGGGTCGGTTTTCCGGCGGCCCGTGTACTGCGCTGTTTCCCCCGGCAGCCGACGCCTTCCCCGTGCGGCCGGCCACGTCGAACCCGCTCGCGCATCCCGGAATGCAACGCCGTCTCGCCGCGGCCGCGGAAGCGCTCGGCTACGCCCTTGTCTGAGGTGCGCCGTGGGGCGATCCTGGAAAGTGGGTGGCGTCGTTGACGACGCCAGGCCTCCATTGCGGTTGTTTCGTTTGTTGCGTATATCTCGTTTAGGAGGTGCGCGATATCCGCAGCACATGATCAGCCGACCGTGGTCGAGCAGGAGCAGGCCCGGCAGGCCCTGCAGTTGCTTCGTGATGTCGGGCCGGCGGGGGACACCCTCGATGTGACCGTGGCAGGTACCGCGGAGTCGGTGCATCTTCCTCGGGCGGTGCTCGTCTGATCCGCGAGGTGTTGGCGAATATGGCCGCGGGGCAGGGGGTCACCGTCGTCCCGGCGCACGCGGAGCTGACGACCCAGCAGGCCGCGCAGATGCTCAACGTCTCGCGCCCGCATGTGATCAAGCTCCTCGACGAGGGGTATATCGAGTACCGAATGGTCGGCCGGCATCGCCGGATCCTCGCATCCTCTCTGCTCGCCTACCAGCGGACGCAGCTGGGGCCTCGCGTGACGCCGCGGAGGAGCTGGCGGCCCTGACGGAAGACCTCGGGCTGTACTGAGGTGACCTTCACCGAGCTTCTGCGATGCGAACTTGTTGTACCCGAATAGTTTACGAGATTTCCTTATTCGGATCTTAGACCGCGTTGTGCATGCCCCGGTGGACGGAACGCGTCCGCGGGCGAGGTGTTTGAGAACGTGGTGGATTGCCCGGACCTCCGGGCGGGGATGTTGGAGAAGCTGCGGGCGTTGATGAATGCCGGCGGTGCCGGATTCTCCGGGCACCGGAGGCGTGCCGCCGGGTGTTGCTGCACGTCGGACGTAGGTCGGGTTGGGGGAGAGGATGGCGCTGTGGTCGGCAATGATGCGGGCGACGAGGTCGCGGCCGGGGCCGTGGTCGAGCGGCAGGGGCGTGGTGGTGGGGTCGATTGCCAGGTCGGGGTGGGGTGTGATCGCGGGGTCGGTGGTGAGGATCCAGGCGAGGGTGTCTTCGTTGTGCCGGGGCCGGTAGGCGAGTCCGTCGATGTCGTTGTCGGCGGCGCGGATGGTGTGGGCCCACCGTCTTGTCGTGACGTAGTGCCGGGCTTCGCATTTGGTGAGCCAGAGGTCTTGTCTGACCGAGGCCAGGTGCGGGCCGTGGAGTGCGGCCGTGGTGAGGGTGCGGCTGACGGTGAGGGCGGTCAAGGTGCGGCCGGTCACGGTGGAGGCGGGCACGATCCCGGGCGATCGAAGGGTCGAGTGGCAGGTCCCGGCAAATGGTTTCGGCGATCGCACCGTCGGGGCTGTCGGCGAGGTAGAGGTAGGCGTGGCTGCCGTCGCGGGAGTCGAATCGGCCGCCTGCGAGTTCGTCGGGTTGGGCGGTCGGGTTCAGGGCGTGTGGGGCGCGGTGGCCAAGCGGTGCACGCCGCGCAATCAGGGCGGCTTCGCCGGTTGTTCTCGCCCATGCTGCTCGGAGCCTTCGCGTAGTCGCGGTGGGAGTCGACCAGACGGCCCTTTCCCCGGGGGCGGCCAGTATGGCGTACTGAACATCAACGACGACGGGATCAACGTCCCGGCGACGATGACGGGAAAGCGCTGGGACGGTGAGCAGATCATCCGTTACGAATACACAGTGCCGGGCTCACAGTGTGCACCTCCGTTGCCGACGTCGGCACGACGCGCCTCACCCAGGGCCTCCCGAAGGGCATCCTCCGACGTCGCCGAGGCCGTCCGACCGCAGTGCCAGCACAAATCGACCGCGGATTCTGCGTTCACGCCCCCGCTGCGCGCCTCGTGCCCGCCGCGAAGTGGACGTGCGTCGATTCGTGGGCGAGCACCGATCCGTCGAACACGTCCAGCGGCAGGGTGATCACGCACCCGCTAACACATGCAAGCCGCTACGCCGCCGCAAACAGAGCGTCGGCAGGTACCTCGACCACAAGCAGCCCGAGAGGGGTGTCTGAACGGCCATTGCCACACGCCTCAATGCCGTCCCGGCAAGTCGACTTCGCTGGCCGCCTTGTCGTCACGGAGGCCTTTCCAGCTCGGGTGACGCAGCCCCGCTGGTGTGTTCGCGGTACTCGACATCGCCGACCAACCGTGGTTCGACCCAGCGCGCACCCTTCGTGTCCCGCGCAGGTGGCGGTGAATCGAGGGGAGTCGTGGGTCGTTCTATCGCCGCGACTGCCCTCGTAGTGATTTCCGTGTCGCGGTGGTGAATCCGGTGCCGACATGTCCGATGTAGACCAGTCGGTGGTTGTCGTCGTATGCGGCGAGGAGGAGTGATCCGATGCCGTCGCGGGCGGCTCCGGTGCCATCGACCCAACCGACGATGATCCCTTCGGTGTTGGCGCGTAGTGGTTGTTTGATCCAGGCGGGGGAGCGGCGACCGGGTTGATACGTCGAGTCGACGCGTTGTGCGACTGTTCCCTCGAGGTGATGTCTACGGGCGAGATCGAGCATGCTCGCCGTCGACGTCGGTCCAGTACGGCGGCACCTGCAGGCGGGGCCCGGACAGCGCGAGGTCGTCGAGTTCGGTCCGTCGCCGCAGGTGGGGCAGCCCGGTCGTGGACTTGCCATCGAGGGCCAGGACGTCGAATACGTAGTACGTGACGGGCGCCTCGTTGCGGAGCTGTGTGGTGGGGGACAGCACGGAAAGGTGGCAGTGATGTCATTTCCGTTGCGGCTGAACATCCGGCCTACACCGTTGTCGACGGTGGTGACGGCGCGTTGACCATCCCACTTCATTTCGAACGGCCCACCCCGCACCGCCGGGAAGTTGGCCGAGTGTGGCCAGCATCGGAGACGGGACCGTCGACGAGGAAGGCATCCACCGAGTGTGCGCGAAATGCTCGGGCCGTGGGCGGGAACGTAGCGGCTGACGATGCTGGGCCCAGATCAACGATGGCAGCGGACTCACCGAGCAGCGTCCGCGCACTGCGACCGCGAGGAGCGAACTCAGCGGGCAGTACGGCGAAGGTGACGGAGGTAGTCCGCGTGCGCGAACGCGCTGCGAGCGGGTTGGACGAGAGCATCGCGCTGGTGCCGGAAAACATCACCGTCACCATCGTCCCACGCTCGATTGGGGGCCTGGTAGGCAGGCGACGCAGCCGCACGAGAAACCTAGACTGGGTATATGGCTGCGCTGAGCCCCGCGGACGAAGTCGTCGATCAAGCGAAGATCGACCATCGAGCCCCGTCGGTTGCCCGCCTCTTCCTCGATCGTGTCGGCACCACCCCGCAGGCGGAGGCCTTCCGGTTCCTGTCCGGTGGCGGCTGGACGAGTGTCACCTGGGGGCAGGTGGGTGAGCGGGTCCGTATACTCGCCGCCGGGTTGATCGCGCTTGGTGTCGAATCGGAAGACCCGGTCGCGGTGGCGGTGTCGACGCGATACGAATGGGTGCTCGTCGACTTCGCCGTGATGTGCGCCGGGGCTGCGACGACCACGGTCTACCCCACCACGAAGGCCCCCGACGTCGCTTTCATCGTGTCGAACTCGGGCAGCCGCGTCGTGTTCGCCGAGGACCAGACCCAGGTCGACAAGCTCCGACAGCATCGCGCCGAGTTGCCTGGCGTCCGCACGGTGGTGATCATCGACGGCGAGGGCGACGGCGACTGGGTGCTGACGCTTACCGACGTCGAGGAGCGCGGCCGGCGGCTTGTCGCACAATCCCCCGACGTCGTGACCGAGCGCGCGTACGCGATCCGTCCCGAACACGTGGCGAGCATCATCTACACGTCCGGCACCACGGGTAAGCCGAAAGGTGTGATCCTGCCCCATTCGGCATGGACGTATACCGCGGCCGCCGTCGATGCTCTTCACATCCTCGGTCCAGACGACCTGAATTATCTTTGGCTGCCCCTGGCCCACGCCTTCGGCAAGGTGATGCTGGCACTGCCGCTGCAGATCGGCTTCCCCACCGCCATCGACGGCAGGGTCGACAAGATCGTCGAGAACATCGCCGTGGTGCATCCCACCTTCATGGGTGCGGCTCCGCGCATCTTCGAGAAAGCCCGCGCGCGGATCGAGGGCATGGTGTCCGAGGAGGGCGGGCTGAAGAAGAGGGTCTTCGACTGGGCGATGGATGTCGGGCTGAGGGTATCGAAGGCGAAACAAGCAGGCGAGGAACCGTCGCGGCTGGATTCGCTGCGCTACAAGGTCGCCGACCGGCTGGTGTTCTCCACCATCCGGGAGCGGTTCGGCGGTCGGCTGCGCTTCTTCGTCTCGGCGGCGGCAGCGCTGGATCGGGAGGTCGCGCAGTGGTTCGATGCCGTCGGCATCATCGTGCTCGAGGGTTACGGTCTCACCGAAACCGCGGCGGCGTCCAGTATCAACCGTCCGGAGGCCTATCGCTTCGGGACCGTCGGCTGGCCCTTCCCCGGCACCGAGGTCAAGATCGCCGACGACGGCGAGATCCTGCTGAAAGGCCCCGGCGTGATGACCGGCTACCACGACCGCCCCGACGCCACCGCGGAGGCGCTCGAGCCGGACGGCTGGTTCCACACCGGCGACATCGGCGAGATCGACGCCGACGGCTATCTGCGCATCACCGACCGCAAGAAGGACATGTTCAAGACGTCGCAGGGCAAGTACGTCGCGCCGTCCGCGATCGCGGCGACGTTCAAGGGCATCTGCCCGTACGTCGGGGAGATCATCGTGCACGGCGAGAGCCGGCCCTACTGCGTCGCGCTGATCAGCCTCGATGCCGAGGCCGTCACCGAATGGGCAGGCAAGAACGGGCTGGGCGGCAAATCGTTCACCGAGATCGCACGGCACGACAAAACGCACGAACTGATCGGCGGCTACATCGACGAACTCAACCGGCGACTGAACCGCTGGGAGCAGATCAAGAGATTCGGCGTCATCGACCGAGAGCTGTCCATCGACGCCGGCGACTTGACACCGAGCATGAAGCTGCGCCGCACGATTGTCGTCGACAGCTTCGCCGACAGCATCGACACGCTCTACGTCTGACCGATCCCGTCGTGCCGCACGTTTCGCGACGATAGCGTGATTCTAGGGACTGACGACTCTGGTCTGGAACAGCCGTGAACGCACACAGTGAGTACATGCTCAGCGCTGTGCTCGACGTCTTCCGGCTCCGGCAGTACTTCAATGTCATCACCCGCACGCGCGAGTTGCTGGAGGGGGTACGCGAAGATGCCGGGTTCCTCGCCGATGCCGGTCGGGCGGTGCTCCCACTGCCCGACGCGACACGTGGACAGCACTTCCGGCCCTTTCCGCCGTTCTCGCCGTACCCCATCACGGTGGCGAAGGGTCAACGGGTGGCGCTGGTCGCGACAGGAGGAAGTGGTGCGCTCGCGTCCGTGGTGGGGGTGGCGCGGGCCTTCGAGGAGGGCGGCGTCCGTCCCGCCGTCATCTCGCTGTGCTCTGGGTCGGCGATGTTCGGTTTCCCGGTCGCCGCCGGATTCTCCGCCGAGGAAGTCTCCGCGTTCGTCCTCGGACTGCGGCCCGACGACTATCTCGATGTCGGCTGGCGCGAGCTGCTCAGCGTGGCACCGACGGCCGGCAGGGGATTCGCCGGCATCCTGCGCGGCGAGGCGATCGAGAACGTCTATCGGAGTCTCCTCGGTGACATGACGCTCGGCGAGATGCCCATTCCGGCGTATGCGCCGATCTGGAACGTCGAGCAGAATCGTCTCGTGTATCTCGGGTCTGGCACCTATCCCGATCTGCCGGTGGCGCGCGCCGTGCGCATGGCCGTCGCGTTGCCGCTGTTCATTCAGCCGGTCGAGTTCGGGGGCTTCCACTGGTGCGACGGTGGGATCGTCGATATCTTCCCGGTCCATCCCGTTCTCGACATCGAGGAACCCTGCGACCTCACCCTGGCAGTCAACGGCTTCTACCCGCCCGGGTTCGAGGGCGAAGACGCCACCGGGTGGGAGGATCGGCGGGCGAGCATCCTGTACGTCGCGAGCCAGGTGCGCACGTGCCAGCAGATCGAGCTGGCACGGGAAAACCTGTCCCGGCTTCGGTCGGCCTCGACGGTGACGATGATCGAGCCCGTTCCCTACGAGACCGTGCGTGGAGTCGGCTTCTACCGACAGTTTCTGAGCACCCGGAACTGGGCCCACTTCATGCTGGCGGGCTACCGTGCCGGCCGGCAGGCACTGGCAACGCCCCGGAACACTGTCGGCGCGGAGACGTAAACACAGGAGATCTTCGCCGGCAATGAGCGGACGAACGACTCTAGTGGAGTCCAGCCGTGAACCACTAGCGTCGAGGATGAGGCACTATCACGCACAGGTGTACGGGCGGATTTTCATGGCAGGCAAACGCGAATCGCATATGACGCAGCCGGATTTCTTCTCCTGGAACATGGAACGAGATCCGATTCTGCGGTCCACGATTGTGGCCGTCGTCGTCTTCGACACCACACCGCACTGGGACCGTTTCGTCGACATGATCGACCGAGCCACCCGGGTGGTCCCGAATTTCCGGCACAAGCTCGTCCCGGCTTGGTTGGGGTTGGCACCACCGCACTGGGTGGTGGATCCGGACTTCGATCTGTCGTGGCATCTGCGCCGCTTGGCGCTACCCGACCCCGCCGACATCGGGACGGTCCTCGATGTCGCGCGGCGATCGGGAATGGAGTCGTTCGATCGCGACCGTCCGTTGTGGCAGTTCACGCTTCTGAGCGGCCTCGACGACGGTCGGGCCGCGCTGGTTCTGAAGGTTCATCATTCGTTGACCGACGGCCTCGGCGGTATCCAGATCGCAGACCAGATAGTCGATTTCGCCCGCGAAGGAACGGATCGAGGCCCGCTCCCGGATACTCCCGTGCCGACGGAGACAAGCGCTCTCGCGGACACGGTGGAATGGGACGTGGCGACGGGTATCGATCTGGCGCGGAAGGCCGTCGGTTCTGCCCTGCCGACGGTGCGCCGCGCGCTCGTCAACCCCATCCGCACGGTGCAGTCCGCCGCCACGACATGCGCCGCGGTCGTCCGCTTCGCGCGTCCCATCCCGGACACCCTTTCCCCCGTCATGACCGAACGCAGCCTCAGGCGGAGGTTCGCGGTGATCGACGTTCCGGTCGAGCCGTTGCATCAGGCGGCGAAGCGCGCCGACGGTTCACTCAATGACGCATTCCTCGCTTCGATACTGCTCGGGCTGCGGAAATATCACACCCTGCATGGTGCTGATGTCGAATACTTGAGGGCGACCGTGCCGGTCAGCCTGCGCACCGAAGCCGACCCGTTGGGCGGCAATCGCATCACGCTGGTCCGGCTCGCGCTGCCCGCGAACGTGGCCGACCCAGCCGAACTGATGCATCGGATCGACGAGATCGTCGGCGCATCGCGCCACGACCCCGCGGTCCCGCTGTCGGGCGCCATCGCCGGCGCACTCAACCTGCTTCCGTCCAGTTATCTGGCCTCGGTCTTCAAGCACGTCGACTTCCTCGCATCCGACGTGCCGGGTTCCCCGATCCCGATGTATGTCGCCGGCGCCGAGATCGAGCGGTACTACGCCTTCGGACCCACGCTCGGCACCGCACTCAACGTCACCCTCATGTCCCACACCAACACCTGTTGCGTGGGAATCAACGCCGACACGGCATCGGTCCCGGACCTCCAGGCCATGACCGACTGCATCGTGGACGGTTTCCATGCGGTTCTCGGCGTGGGCGCAGCGCAACCGCCCGCCGCGACGGTCCTCACGCCGTCGTGCGTCAGTGTCTGAGATTGATATCTCGGGCCGTCAGAGCATCGGTGGAGAAGGGTGGAGTACGACCTGCGGCGATGTAACCTCGCGAGCCCACTCGCCGACGTTCGGGGCCCGGCCGGGCGTACCCGGGCCATCGCCGCCGCGATCCGGACCGGTCTCGCCCGCGGCGACGATCCCGACAACATCGAGGAGCTGATCCGGCGTGCCGAAGCAGCCGGCCTGCCCCTCACCCTAACCGCCCGCAGTGGCAACGACTGCCCAGGCGCGGCGAATCCCGGTCCGGCCGGGTTCAGCCCAGGTCGAACTCGGTTGCGGCGGGCAGGTCTTGGACGACACCCCTGGTCCGTCCCTCGCGCATCCGGCAGACCGCGACTCAGCCGAGTCGATCGATAGCTGCAAGCGCCCACGTCTTGTCAAGCAGTAGGTTGTCGAGATACGGGGTAAATGGGACGAGCTTCTCCATGTCTGAGTATGATCGCCTCCTGCCGCGCGTGTTCACCGTTCGGGGTTCGGCTTGCGGGACGGCGCGAAGCGGGCGACCCGAGAACCTGCGTCCTTCCGCCCGGAATGACCTTCCCACGGTGCGGCGGATGAGTAGTGCATCGCCATCGGTGGTCTTGCTTTGGGCGTTCGCACGTGAAGAGCGCAAGGGCGATTGCTATGGCGTCGAGGCTGGGAGCGCGAGAGGAGGCGACCGGTGGAGCTTCTTGTACGACTCTTCCTCGGCGTGCTCCTCGTTGCGCACGGCCTGGTCCACCTGATGTGGTTCGCACCCAACGACTATCCGGCGTTGCCGATTCGGCTCGACCGGTCATGGCTGATCCCGGAAGCGACCCGGAAACCGGTCGCGATTGCTCTCGTCGCGCTAACCGTCGCGGGGTTCGCGCTGCTCGCCCTCGCCGCATGGGGAGTACCGGGTTTGGCATCGATCTGGCCAGGGCTGACGATCGGGTCCGCCGTCGCGTCACTCATCGCCCTGGTGCTCTTCTGGGATCGTCGGCTCCTGTGGGGCGTCGCGATTGACGTCGCCCTCATCGTCGTGGCGTTGTGGCGTCCCGGCTGCATGGATCGCCTCGGATAGGCACGTCCGCGAGGCGTCCGGGCCGCGAGGATGCGTAACTCCGCCACTCCGCCGGTTCACCGATGTCTGGGGGCCACTCCGGCGGGCGGCGCCGCGTCCGTCGGGGAAGCAGTCCGCCGACGCCGCGGTGCATCCGGCAGCGGTTGTCACCGCGCCCAGGACTCGTCGGGCTGGGACAGGATGCGCAGGGCGAGGCCGGTCAACACGATGGCGAGCAAGGCTCCTCCCCGTGGACGATCCAGCCCTCCGATGGTTACCTCGTCCTCGACATCGAGCACGTCACCGGACGACGAATGACCCTGCCCGGCTGGCAGGCGACCAACGATAAGACGACGCCCAAGTCATGGGCGTCGTCGGATAGCTGGCTGCAATGGTCCTCTCAGGTCGCCCGTTCCGGGATGAAACTGCACTGCCGCTCCGCCCTAGCCATCGTCGGGGCTGGAGTGCTGTGGTGAGAAGGAGGGCCAACCCGATCAAGGAGCCAAATCATGGCTGTACCGTTCCGCGGAATCGTCAACGTCGACATTCGGGATTCGGTTCCGGATTGGTGTCCGTACGAGCAGCCGAAAGCTGCTCCGGGTTCGCCGAACGTGCTGGACATCGTGCTCGACGACGTGGGTTTCGGTGCGCTGGGGTGTTATCGCGGGCCGATCGACACCCCGAACATCGACCGGATCGCCGCCAACGGGCTGCGCTACGGGCAGTGGCACACCACCGCCCTGTGCTCCCCGACGCGATCCTGCCTGCTGAGGGACGTAACCACAGCACCAACGGGATGGCGCGCATCAGTGAGGCGGCGGTCGGGTTCCCGGGCGCAAACGGGCACATTCCCCCGGAATGCACGACGCTCGCCGAGATCCTGGTCGAGCAGGGATTCTCCACCACGATGGTCGGCAAGTGGCATCTGTGCGCCGAGGACGAGATGAACCTGGCCTCCACGAACCGGAACTGGCCTGTCGGCCGGGGTTTCGGGCGCTTCTACGGATTCCTCGGGGCCGAGACCAGCCAGTGGTATCCGGACCTGGTGCACGACAATCACCCGGTCGAGCAACCGGCCACCCCGGAGGACGGTTACCACGTCGGTGTCGACATCGCTGACCGGGCGCTCGAGTACTTCGGCGATGTCAAGGCAATCGCCCCGGACCGGCCGGTGTTCCTCTACGACGCCCCCGGATGTGCGCACGCACCGCACCAGGCGCCGAAGGAGTGGACCGACCGGTATCGGGGCAGGTTCGACGCGGGGTACGAGGCGATTCGCGCGGAGATCCTGGCCCGTTAGAGGGAGATGGGTCTGATACCGCTCGGCACCGAATTGCCCGCGCTCAATCCGATCGGCGGCCCAGAAACACGCAGCGGCCCTGAAGGAAAGCCGTTCCCTCTGATGGACTACACCCGCCCGTGGGAGACCGAAGAAATTGACGAGCTCGGCCCAGTCGACTGGATCGTGGTGGAGTTCCCCGGCAGCAAGTTCAACGGGGAAATCGCACCCGCACTCGGTGACCTCGTCAAACGCGGAATAGTCCGTGTCCTGGATCTTCTACTTCTGAAAAAGGACATGGACGGGTCACTCGAAGCGTATGAGGTCTCCGACCTCGACGACAGTGAGATCGGCGAGTTGCGATCCTACGAGACCGAGTTGGCGATGCTCCTCAGCGAGGACGATGTCGACGCGGTCGCTGCGGCGATCGACCCCGGAAGTACGGCGGCCGTGCTGGTATGGGAGAACACGTGGGCCGCACCGTTCGTGTCGGCCACACGCCGCGCCGGTGGACAACTCGTGGCAAGTGGACGCATCCCGGTGCAGGCCCTGCTGGCCGCAATCGAAACAGACGAGGAAGTTGGTGCCTGACATGCCTTTAGCAGCCAGACGTTTGCGCCGAGCAGCGGTGATCGGACCCGCCCCGGTCGCGCGTGCCGCCACCACGGTCCCCACGGCGGCGGTGGTGGCACACGGAGTCCGACGCCGCACCGATCGGCGAGACGATCGGCGGGACGACCGCAGGAACCGGCGGCGCTGAAAACTCAGGGCACCGGATGTGCTCACAGCGAATGAGTTCAACTCCGGGAAGGTCAGGATCCCGGCGTCGCAGCCGCGGCGTGCAACATCTTTCACACGCAGTATGGCTTTGTCAGAAGCACCAATTGAGGCTGGCCGATCCCAGCGGTACACCGAAGCAGATCGTCACCGACCCGGCGGCGGGAGTCGCGGCGGGTACTGCCGGTGCGGCCGAAGCTGCGGGCGCGGTGAGGGCGCCGAGGGGCAGGGTGACGGCAACCGCGGAGAGCGCGGCGGCAATTCGAGTAGACATTTTCAGGGTCCTTGGTGTGGTTGATGAATGAAACACAGTGCGCAACGGGCGGATCGGCACCCATCGAGAACAGGTGTTCACCGGTCCTGTGCGGGTAACCGCATCGAGCCCGATCAGCGTGATCGGTCCTGCTGGTTCTCCGGCTCCTCCCGATCGGCGAACATCGCCTCGATACGGCTCTTGCTTTCGCACGTGCTGAACGATTCCCGGATGGGTACCGAGGAAGTCGGTCTGCCGTGGAGATGATCTGGCGCTCTTGTATGCGTCAACTTTCGACCGAAATGGCGGGTGACATCGGGTCGTGGATCCGCGCGCGACGCCGGTCCCGGTAGCTTCGAGCGTCCCATGTGCAGGAGCGACTGTTGTAGAGCGCAAGGTCATCAACAGCGCCAGTGGGTGCGAAACAACGCTAGCGGCATCCCGTTTCCGTCCCTGCCCATTCACAGTCCTGATCCCGGGCAAGCCCGACGATGAGAGCCCTCGGACAGCCTGGCGCCGACGCGGAGATACCCGGACCACGGTGCGTCACGAGGACGAGACACGATCGGCTGTGGGCGTTGGGGATCAGAGGATCAGGCCGAAGTTGTCCTTCTCTCCTAGCGCGGGAGTTCACCGCCGGACGAGCATCGAAGGCGCGTCTCGACAGCGTTCCCTCGACCGGGGCACCCTGACCAGAACGAACCCCAGCCCCCGGTGGCATTCCCGTTCCAGGGGCGCTTAGTATCGCGCATTCGAGTGCGGGCGTTGGTTCTGGCAGAGCCGATTCGGCGGCGCACCGATCGACTCGCCTGGTACCGATCCTCCCGAACTCCACCCGCCCGGACGCAGAGAGATCGTCGGCGTGTGGTGCACAGCGCCCAGTGGTGGGTGCGGGTGTTCGAGGTCGGACGGGCCGGTCTGTTCCTCGGGTAAGTGCGGTGTGGTGCGGTTGAATGGGGGACATGGGGTCGCCGGTGGGTGAGCAGCTGCGGCAGGCGTTGTCGGATTCCGGGTTGGCGTTGGTGTGCGTCCGCGGGCCGCAATGCCGATGGGCGGATCTGCTCTTGCTCGGGGATGGATCGGTGCGGGAGCTGACCTGGCTGGCACGGGACGCCGACGAGATCGCCGAGCGATCGCCTGCTTTGCACCGCTCTCGCTGAGGTATTCCAAGCGTGCGGTGTAGGCGCTGACCGAACCCGACAGCTGGGACGACCGGCTCGATGCCGAGTTCGATCAGTGCGGGACCAGCGCGGACTTCGCTGAGAGACAGCTCGCCCGAGCCGAGAATCGTGTGCCGAAATTCGTGGGAAAGTGAGGATGCACCCATGAAGGCTGCACCATTCCGACAGCCGTCCCTCCAGCGTCGCCGAGCCCGTCAAAACTCTGGCGTCCGCGGGCGGCGACGGCAGGTCCTGCCCGGGGGACAGAGTCTCGTCCCGGTCCTGGCGATGCGCCTTCGGGCGTGTGAACTCACCTGATGGATTCGATGAGATCGATGCCGAAGTGCTCGAAAACTCTCGTTTCTTCCCCTGTCCTGCGGACTGGGCTTCATAAGGCGCCGGGTCCGGACCTCAGCAGCAGTCGGATTGCATTCCGGATCGTCGCAGCTCGTCGAGATCACCATGCTGCTCGGTCAACGTGAGCGGCTCGAGACCACAGTCGTCGATTTCGATCGAGCGGTTCAACTGATCCGCGAGACTGTCGGCGCACTGTTGGAGATCGTTCATCCGTAACCTGCCGGTCGTCATCCCGATATGCGGAGCGTCTCTGCTTGTGCTGCAACGTTTTCGAGTGCCACGCGCGGCGGGGGAGCGGACGGACACGTCACGCGGTGTTCCATCCGATTCCCTCGTCGGAGGATTTCGTCAGTTCGTGACCGCGGGGCGGGTGGGCCTGCGGTCGTCGGCGAACATGGCCTCGATCCTCGACTTGATCTCCGCGGTGCTCATCGTGCCGCTGTGCCGGGGCGTCTGCCGTCCGGTGGGAGTCGTCGGGGCAATCGAGGTTGTCGCCATGTGTCCTGCTTTCGTCGGTTACCGATATGTGTGCCTCACGGTCACGGTTGTGATCTGGTTCACATCGTGGCCGACTATGTTGTACACCACATGTTCGGTCCAGTGCCACTCGGCCTGGTCGCGTCGGTCTTGTCCGAGTGTGGGACAAAGCGGGTGCAGGTCGGCGAATCGGCTCCGGCTGATTGCGATGGCCCCGAGCGTAGAATTGCGCGGGTTCGGTCGATCACGCTGGGCCCGGATTTCGGTGAGGCCTCGCCGAACTTCTCTGGCCTCGTCGCCGCTCTGCCCTGCTCGATCGTCGGCTCCGGTTCTGCGACGAGTTCGGGAGGGTGCTTCAGCGATGCGAACTGATGGAGACAGTTGGGACATCGTCAGTAGCGTGGGCCTGACCGCGTTGGGGGTGGCGACCTTCCGGGCGTTGGAGACAGTTCGCCCCGACGCGTTGATCCAGGACGACTTCGCGCGGTGGTTCGTCGAAGCGGCGGGTGAACCGCATTTCACCGGGCTGTTGGCCGACCCGTCGTCACTCGGGGACATGCCGGTCTCGGGTTTCATGGGTAGTCGGACCAGATTCTTCGACGAGTTCTTCTCGACGGCTACGAGCGCGGGCGTGTCGCAGGCGGTGATCCTCGCTGCCGGGTTGGACGCACGGGCGTATCGCTTGGACTGGCCGACCGGCACGACGGTCTTCGAGGTCGACCAACCGCAGGTGCTGGAATTCAAAGAGGAGGTCCTCGCCGATCATGGGGCCAGAGCGAAGGCAGATCGTCGCCCGGTGGCCGTCGATCTGCGAGACGACTGGCCTGCCGCGCTTCACGCTGCAGGCTTCGACCCTGGTAAGCCGACCGCCTGGTCGGTGGAGGGACTGCTGGCGTACCTCCCGGGGGCGGCGCACGACGCGCTGTTCGAGCGGATCGACCAACTGTCCAGCCCCGGCAGCCAGCTTGCCGTGGACAACTTCGCGGCGGGAACCGACCTGCAACGCTTCGATGCCATCAGAGCGAAGTATTTCGCCAATAATCCGTTCGGCGACATCGACATCTCCGAGCTGTTCTACGGTGACGAGCGGGCCGATCCGGTGCAGTGGTTGACCGGGCACGGCTGGTCGGTGCGGCGGTCCAATTCGATCGAACTGGCGGCTGCCTACGGGCGGCCGGTTCGGGACCTCCCCGAAGAACTTGTCGATCTCTCGAAGCGATCGTCATACCTGACGGCGGTCAAGTAGCCCACTGCCCAGCTCGCAGCGATGAACCGCAGAGGCGAGGCATTGCGGTGGACCGCCATCCGCGCGTACATTGGTAGTTGCGGATCGAGAGAGTAATCGGCAACGGTGAAACACTCGAGAAGCAGAGATCCGGCCGAGAATGTGAGAGCATTCCCGGCCGAACCCCTGTCTGGGGCATGTTCCCGCTCATCGACTTGCCAAACTGGTGCTCCATTGCGCTGCCGGCACGAGTCGCACGCCGGTCTCGGCCTCGATGCTGCGGGCATTACTATTCTCGATCCTGCTCTGATCCAATATCATCGACGATCCTCGCACGTGCCGGTCGGGACGCGGTAGGCGAGGACTTTCGGCGAGTGCGCCACGGTGCCATCCGGTCGAGGAGCCTGTCGTTCAGGACCAGCACATGAAAGAGGACGGCGGACATGTGTGCGGTGAAGGTGAAGAACAGCAGGTAGGCGAACGAGGTGTGAGCTTGTCTCAACAACGCGTAGACGCCGGGATCGGGTGCAAGCAGCGTGGGCAAGTGCAGATGCTGGTAGAGGATGATCGGGTAGCCGCCGGCCGAGAGCATGGCCCACCCGGTGAGTGGCTGAATCACAAGCAGCGCATAGAGCAGGTACTCCGACGCGGTTGCGACCCGGCGCTCGACCGGTCTCATGGTGGCGGGTGGTGGGGGCGTGCGGCACACCAGACGATTGCCGATTCGGACGATCACCAGGGCGAGGATCGCGGCGCCCAACGGGACGTGCACCGAGCGCAGCAGATGGTAGTGGTCGAGGGTCGTCACCATGACGGCGCCGACGAGCAGTTGTGCGATCACCATGACCGCCATCGCCCAATGCAGCAACCGGACGGTCGGCGCGAACCGGAGCGGGCGGTCGGTCGGGTCAGCGGTCAACGCGCACCCCATCCACATCGACGAGGGCCGGTGTTGTGGGCTCCCCGGACCGGCGGGTGAACGATTCGGTGTAGACCGCGGACCGGGCGCTGAGCAGGGGATCGTCCGAGGGCGCAATGCCCGTTGGGAGGATGAGCGGGTCGAAGTTGAGGTCCCGCGCGGTGTGCGGCGCTTCGGTCTGGACCGCATCGATGGTCACGGTGCCGACGTCGAGGACCTGTCGGGTCGGCGGCCACGGCCGGGTGGCGTCGTCGGTCCGATCGCCGGGTTGACCGATCGTGAGCAACATCCGCCACCGCAACGGCCCACGCGAGGCTGCCGCGGTGAGTGTGTCGAAGAGGTAATCGCGCCCCGGCAGCGGCGGCAGGCCGGGGGAGCGGGCCGGTTGCTCAGGGGCCAGTGCCCATCGCACCGCAACGGTGACTCCGGTGTCGTTGGTGCAATGGAAGGCGTTGAGACCGTAGAAGGTGCTGTCGTCGAACCCGGAGGTCGGTGGATGCTGTCGGATGAGGTTCATCGCCGCCGCGGTCTCGGGATGGCGGGAGAGAAACGCCGCCATGCGATCCGGATCGGGCTTGCCGGTGGCCGGGTCCGTTTTCGATGCGAGCAACCGCTCGTAGAAGCCGTCTGGTGTCCGGTCGGGGAACACCGGGGTGTTGACCATCGCGGTGCGCCACTGCTCGCCATCGGGGAGGTCGAACGCCAACCCCAGCCCGCGGACCGTGGCGTCGGTGTCCGGAGTGGACGGATTCCCGCCCGAAAGTGAGAACCGGCCGGTCACCGGGATCCGGCCGACCCGGAAAACGCTGGCCGTGGAGACCGCGGACCCGGCGCCGGTGGCGGTGAAATATCCAGTCGCGCCGACTCCTTTGGCGTGATTGCGCCGGAACCCGTCGTGGTGCCCGGCGACCTCCTCGAACCGGTCGGTCAGCCGTGCCGCGGTCAAAGCGTCGGTGTCCAGAGTTCCCGCCGCACAGACGAACCCGCCGACGTCCACTGCCGCGATCGCGCCGACCGCGGCCAGGCCGAGCAGCGCACTGCGCCGACTGACCGCCGGGCGTGGCGCCCCAACTGGGGGTGCGGTGGCGTCATCCATGGGCGGAGTCGACCGTCACCACGTGCCAGGTTCCCTTGATGCCGTCGCCGCGCGTCTGCCCGGGGGCGGTGTCTTTCGCGAACCGGTAGAGCGGGTGGCCGTCGTAGGTGATTTGGACGGTTCCGTCCGGCCGCGTCGTGGCACCCGTGCGGGCGGCGAGGGTGGCGTCGGGCCGGGGTGCTCCGAGTGAGGGCGGCCAGATCTCGGCGCAGGGGCCGGTGCACCGGATGGAGCCGGGGGTGTCCCCATCGAATCGGTAGAGCGTCAAACCGTCTCCGTCGGTGAGCACCGTGCCGAGGGCGGCGTCCCGGGTGCCGAGCTCCACCTGCCCGGCGGCAGCCGGGGTCGCCGACGGCTGAGTCTGGGCGTCGTCAGTGACGGTGCCGCACGCCGACATCAGCGCGATCGCGGTGCCGGTGCCGGCCGCCGCAAGGATCGATTTCTTCAGCATCTGCGGAGGTCTCCATTCGTTCGTTCCCGTGTGCCGGATCGTTCGGCGCTGGGGAGTACGGATGGTCGGCGATCCGCGTTCACCTGCCGGAGCCGCCACCGCGCACGGGAGTGGCAGAATTCGAGATGAACGCCGCGCCGCCCGCGCCCGTACTCCTCGGTGGGTGTCGGGTGAGCCGACGCCGTATCCGGTGTTTCGGGAGGTGAGTGGTGCGGCTTCGTATCGTGCGCACACGCGGGGACCAGTCCGAGGGCGGTTTGGATGACGAAACGGTGTTGCGGGCCGCCTACGACGAACACGGGAGGGAACTGTTCGCCCTCGCCTACCGCTCCCTCGGAGACCGGGGTCGCGCGGAGGAGGCGGTACAGGAGACGTTTCTTCGGGCGTGGCGGCGCGCGGACCGGTTCGACCCGCGACGCGCTACGCTCCGGACCTGGCTGTATGCGATCTGCCGCAACGTGGTGATCGACGCGATCCGGGCTCGTGCCGCCCGACCCGAGCTGGCCGACGCTGCACCACCCGAGCTGCCCGCACCCGAGCGTCCCCTCGAACAACTGCTGGTGGGGCTCGAGATGGAGGAGGCGCTGCGGCGGCTGTCCGATCAGCACCGTTGCGTCCTGGTCGAGATTCATCTGCGTGACCGGCCCGCCGCCGAGGTGGCCGCACAGCTCGGCATTCCCGTGGGCACCGTCCGCAGTCGTGTGTACTACGCGCTGAAAGCTCTCCGGCTCGTACTCGAAGAAATGGGGTGGCATGGTGACCACTGACCGCTGCCAGCAGATGCGCACCATGTTGGGGATGTACGCGCTCGGTCGCCTCGACGACCGCGAGACGATCACGCTTCGCGCCCACCTCGACGGCTGCCCGGACTGCCGCACCGAGTTGCGTCTGCTGACACCGGTCGCGGCCGCCCTGTCTGCGGCGGACGCGGACCGGCTCACCGAACCTGCGCCCCGGCCGTCGTCGACGCTGCCCGACGCGATCTTCGGGGCCGTAGACCGCGAACGCGGACGGAAGCGGTACCACCGGATCGTAGTCGCCGCCGCGGCCGTCGTGATCGCCGTCGGCCTGGTGACCGGCGGGTTCTTCCTGCGCGGGGGCACCTCGACTGCCCCGCCCGGGCAGCCGGTGGCATTCACGGTGCTCGCCGCAGGGGTGGACGCCTCCGCGCGGGTGGAGAACCGGGCGTGGGGAACCGGAATCAGCCTCGACGTCGCAGGACTCCCGCAGGGCCGCACCTACAACGTCTGGCTCCAACGCTCCGACGGAAGTCGCATGAATGCCGGCAGTTTCATCGCCGGCGGCGACAAGACGATGTCGATGCAGTTGGCGGTGGGGCTGCCGATGTCGGATGCGACGATGCTCGGGGTGAGCGCCCCGGGCGACGACCGGACCCTGCTGCAAGCGCCCCTGCGGTCCTGACCGACACCAATCCTCGTGGACGACGTAGAGGAGCCGGCCGTCGCGGGCGACGACCCGTCCGGCCCGCACCACCGTGTCCCGACAGGGGATGTCGACGACGATCTGCCGGCACGCATTCTCCGTCCCACAACATGAAGTCGGCGGGTGAACCCGGTTGCAGGTCGACCCGCGGTAGCCCCATGACGGCAGCACCGCCGAGCAGCCATGCGCGGTGGAGCATGTCCGCGTTACCGAATGGGCTCCAGTTGTTGCGAACGCCATCCGACCCGAGCCCGACCCGGACACCTCGCTGCGCCAGGCGCCGGAAGGGCAAGACCGTTGTTGCCGACAGCGCGGCCGTCGTCAGTGCGATGTCCGCCTCCGCCACCACGTCTGCTGCCGAATCCAGGTCTTGGCAGGACAACTCAGCTACGGCGAAGGCGTGGCTGACCGTGACCCGGCCGTGTAAGCCGGCGGCTCTGGTTCGCTCGGCGATGTCGGTGAGAGTCGCGGTACCCGTCTCGCCGGTGTCGTGGAGGTGAATGTCGATCGGCAATCCGTGTCTTTCGGCGATCCCGAAGACCGTGTCGAGTTGGCGGGGCCTCCTCCTGATCTACCGGGGGTGTGGTCGAATCCGGCCGGGTCGATCCCTCCGATCACGTCGACCAAGCCGCTGTCGGCGGCCATCTCGAGCACGAGCAGCTGTACCAGGCGCTCCGAGCTCGGGACGCCGACGGAGCGGAAGAACTGGCCCGCCGACACCTCGTGGGTACCCGGGTTGAAGCCCTCCGCTCCCTGGCCCCCGAGACCGAGACGACCTGAGGCGTCCCGCGTAGCACGCGGGCAACCACGGTCTCTCCTACGAGTGCGAGATTCGAACGCACCTGTCTAGCCGATCAGGACCACGAAATCTACTTGCCGCGAATATAACTCGGCTGACGGATCCGGCAGGACGGTCGAGCCGAGCCGCTCGTGTGAGAATGCCCGGCGCGGGCGTTCGCTCACCGGCCCAATCGTGCGAGCCGTTCGCCCGGTGTCGTCGCACCCCAGACGCCGTGCTGTTGGCCGGTGTTGAGGGCATACTCGAGGCATTCCTCCACCACCGCGCAGCCGCGGCAGAACTCCTTGGCGAGATCTTCGCGCTCGGAGCGAGCGTTTCTTCGTTCGGCGTCCGCCGGGAAGAAGATCTCCGCGTCCGCTTCATGGCAACGCGCAGCCAATCGCCACTGCCACAACTCGGTGTCGTGAGGATGCAGAGTCATAACCGATGTCGACATCTTTCGACTACCCCCTTCGCTCTCGGTCGCCCCGAATTACAGCCCATTCGGCAACACACGAGAACAATTCGAATCTCCAGGATTTCGGGGTGAACGCTGCGCCGTTCGTGGTGAACCACTGAAGATCTGATCGGCGTGAGGCGAATCCTGTTGTTCATCGACTGCTCTTGCGATGCTGACCGGGCGACACCCGGGCGGCCTCGAAAGGCAGACGCATGACCATCTTCGATCCCCCCGGTCGACGCTGCGAGCCTCGGAGTCTACGACTCGATCACCGACGCCAGCGGCAACACACCCCTCGTCCGGTTGAACCGGGTAACCGGAAGTATCTCCGCGGCGGTGTATGCCAAGCTTCGTACTCTCGGACACCCCGTATCTGCCGGAGATCGAGCGTCAGGGCAACCAGCTGCTGCCGTTGCTGCGGGAATGAGCCGGGGGAGCGCTACTTGCGCTGGGAATCGTTTGGATCGTGCAGATTCTCTGGAAAGACTCCCCGCTGAAGTCCTGCCGATCGTCGAGGACTTCGCAGCACTATGTTGGGGTGGTGGGCGACGATGACACCTGGGCCGGTTTGGCCGATCAGTTTGCCGACGAGGCGTATGCCTCGGTGAAGGGGCGGGTGCGAACCTATGTGCTGCACCAGCAGCTGCTGGAGCATTTGCCGGCCCCTCCAGCCCCTGTGCTCGATGTCGGCGGAGGCGCGGGCCATCAATCGTTCCCGCTGGCCCAAGCCGGTTACGACGTGACGTTGCTCGACCCGTCGTCGGCGATGCTGGACAAGGCCCGACAGCGACTCCAGCGGCTGCCTGGAGAGGTCCAGCGACGGGTGACGCTCGTGGAGGCCGACGGCGAGAACGCCGATGAGGCGGTGAATGGTCAACGCTTTGCCGCCGTGTTGTGTCATGGCGTGCTCGGGTACCTGGAGCATCCGGAGCCGTTGGTCGACCAGCTGTGCAGGTGCGCTGCCGCCGGTGGTGTCGTCTCGATCATGACGGGCAACGCCAATGCGATGGCAGTGCGACCGGCCTTGGAACAACGGTGGGATGACGCTCTGGCATCGTTTGACGCGAGGGGCGAGATCGGGGTGCTGGGAGTGCCGACTCGTGCCCATACGGTGGAGGAACTGAGCGAAGTCGTGCAGAGCCGCGGCGTGGAGCCAGTGCGATGGTACGGGGTGTGGATGTTCGTCGACTGGCTCGATTTCAGTGGAGCGGGGTGGGACCCGAGCGATTCACAGCAGGTGGAGGCGGCGGCAGCAGTCGAACTCGAGGCCAGCCGACGAGACCCCTACCGCCAACTCAGCCGCGTCTTCCATCTCGTGGGACGCAAAAGCTTGAGCTGACGGCACAACGGCACCATCGGTACGCCACCACAAAGTCATCGCCGATGCATGCAAATCCGGTGCGCGGTCTTCGTGTCGCCATCGAGATGGCAGGATCAAGTCATCGAGATCGGAACCTCGATGTGAGGGTCCGGATCGAGATCGAGGGAGTATCGGCATGGCACAGGGCATTGTGAAGTGGTTCAACGGTGAGAAGGGCTTCGGTTTCATCGCACCCGACGACGGAACTCCGGACGTTTTCGTGCATTACTCGGAAATCTCGGGCAGCGGTTTCAAGTCGCTCGATGAGAACCAGCGCGTGGAGTTCGAGGTCGGCCAGGGGCAGAAGGGCCCGCAGGCCACGAACGTGCGCTCTGTCTGACCAGTGCCACGTGGGGACCGCATCCGATGGGTGCGGTCCCCGCTTCTGTCGCCGGATGGGCATCCGGTCAAGGCCCCGATATCGAACTGCACGCCGAGGGCGCTGAATTCCGGAGTCGATGGTTCAGCTGACGCGGATGAGCTTCTTGTTCACGAATTCGTCGATTCCGTATTTGCCGAGTTCACGACCGAAACCGGAGCGCTTCACGCCGCCGAACGGCAGCTCAACTCCCTCGGCGCCAACGGCATTGACGAACACCATGCCGGCCTCCAGAGAGTCGGCGACGCGGTAGGCCTGATCAGGGTCGGTGGTGAAGACATACGAGCCGAGACCGAACGGGGTGTCGTTCGCCAGCTCGACGGCCTCGTCCTCGGAACGCACCTTGTACACAGTCGCTACCGGCCCGAACAGTTCCTCCCGGTAGGTGCGTGAATCCCGTGACACATTCGTCAGCACGGCCGGTGGGAAGAAGGCGCCCTTCCGTTCGCCCTCCGACACCAGCGTGGCGCCCTCGGCGATCGCCTGCTGCACCTGCTCGGACAGTCGGTCGGCGGCGGCGACCGACGACAGCGGCGCGAGTTCGTCTGCGGTGGCGAGCACCTCCGCGGTGAATCTGCCGACGAAGTCGTCGTAGAGGTCCTCGGCGATGATGAATCGCTTCGCGGCGTTGCACGCCTGCCCGGTGTTCTCGAAACGACCTTCTACTGCCGCTTTTACGGTGGCGTCGAGGTCATCGGAACTGAGCACGATGAACGGATCGGAACCGCCGAGTTCCAGTACCACCTTCTTGAGGTTGCGGCCGGCGATCTCGGCGACTGCTGCGCCCGCACGCTCGGACCCGGTCAATGACACACCCTGGACCCGCGGGTCGGCGATCGCGTCGGCGATCTGCTCGTTGGTGGCGTAGACATTGACGTAGGCGCCCTCCGGATATCCGGCGTCGGTGAAGATCTGGTGAAGTGCCGCCGCCGATTCCGGGCACTGGGGTGCGTGTTTGAGCACGATAGTGTTGCCCAGTGCCAGATTCGGACCCGCGAACCGGGCGACCTGGTAGTAGGGGTAATTCCACGGCATGATGCCGATCAGCACACCGATCGAGTTGCGGCGAATCAACGCGGTACCCGCACCCTCGACCAGGTCGATCGGCTCGTCGGCCAGGAACTTCGCGGCGTTGTCGGCGTAGTACTGGTAGATCGCGGCGCTGAAGTCGACTTCCCCCAACGACTGGTCCAGCGGCTTGCCCATCTCCCGCTGGATGATCTTGGCCAGCTCGTCGCGGCGTTCGGTGTGTAACTCGGCGACCTTGCTGAGCAGTCCGGCGCGCTCAACCACCGTCGAGCCGCGCGACCACTCACGGTGCGCCTTCTCCGCCGCGGACAACGCCGCCTGCATCTGCTCGTCGGTCGCGGTCGGATATTCGCGCCCCGTTCTTCCGGTGGCGGGGTCCACAACTGCGTACAGGCTCATGTTCACGTCTCCTCGGAAGGGGTCGGGCATTCCAGTATCGCTTGCGATGGGTGCCCGGGGGTGGACCTCGAGGTGGGGGTGGCGCCGCCTCAGCACAGGTCGCTTGTTCGCGGCGGCCGCGCAGTGAGATCGTTCACTGTTCAGCGGTCGGATTGTATCGGGGTATAGGCTTGGTACACCGGAATGGTTGCCGCGTCGAGCGAATCGGCTCAGGCCATCCCGATTCGAAAGAATGCCGGCCGGTTCGCGGCCGATGCAAGGAGCGTCCATTGATGCCAATGGCTACAGGCACGCCGAGGCGCCGCGCAGATCCGCACCGCGCGACCATCTCCAGGGGTGGGCACGCCGTCTCGGATTCGATGCTGACACCACGCCTGATGGCGAGCCGAAAGAGCCGCCTACGACATCATGCGGACCTCGCCACATATCGACAATGATCTACCCGGTCGCCATCACCCCAACCGGCCGCGCCCACAAACACCTGAATCAAGGAACAGAATGACCATCGATCATGACAAAACCGAACTCCCGCTCTTCTCTGCGCAGCGAACACTGACCCACAGGACCCAGGAGCCCGGCACCGACGCGCCGCGCACCGACGATCCACCCACGCAAACATCCGCCGAGATCCATCGTTCACTCTTCAGCGACGAGTGAACGGCGTGCTCGGCCGCGAAGGCTGTGACCCCTCCGGTCGAGTGGGGTAACGACTTCGTCGATGCGCCGTAGTGGTCGCAGGAACGCAACGGTGCCCGCCACCAGGGCTAGGGGATCGGGCTGGTCGTGACTGGCGATCAGTGTTCAGGCCCGTGACGCCGCCTCGAGGAACCGGTCCCGGTCGACGATCGCCCGGTCGATCTCGCCCGACGCGACAACCTTCCCCGAGCTGTCGGTCGCCCGCACGGTGAAGGTGAGGCGGTGGCCGACAGCGGCGGCTGGCGGCTCGGCGGCGATCTCGATGCTGGCACCGACCGGTGTCGGGCCGCGGTGCTCGATTCGGACAGCGGTCCCGACGGTCGTCTGACCCGCACCGATGAACGATGCAGCGCAGGCGACGGTGGCCGCCTCCATCCAGGCAATCAGCCGTGGGGTCGACAGCACGGGAACGTCACCGCTGCCCAACGCGGTCGCGGTATCGGACTCGACTACCTCGTAGCGCACGCCAATACCGTACGCCAGGCGCGGCTTGGCGGGAGAGATGCGGGTTGCTGCACGATGACGTAGAGACGCAAAGGCGTGTGCACCCGGACATTCCGTGGCGACATCTTGCGATTCCGGGTTGCCGATCGTCGCGATGGTGCGTCTGAGACACTGGCTGCTGAGCGATAGCGTGCGTCGCCACTATCGTCACGACACGGGACTTACGAGGGGGATCGCGACGTATGCCGGGGATCGATGGGCACTTGGACTCGAGGCGGCGCGCGGGCGCGAGGTCCTCACGGCGCACTCGATGTGTCGCCCTCGTCGTCGGCCTCACCGCCACGATCGCCCTGGGGACGGTACCGCCCGCCGCCGCGCAGCCGGCACCGGGTGCCGATCTGCGCTGGGGGCCCTGCCCGGGCGAATACGAGCTGGATCCGGCATCCGATCAGTGCGCGTCGGTCACTGTTCCCCGCAACTACGCGGACCCCGCCGCCGGCACGATCGACGTTCTCGTCACCCGCCACCGCGCCGAGGATCCCGGCTCGCGGCGCGGCGTGCTGTTCACCAATCCCGGTGGGCCCGGCGGAGACGCGATCGGCTCGAACAGCATGTTCGTCGAGATCCTGCCCGACGCGGTCCGCGCACAATGGGACGTGGTCGGTGTCCAACCGCGCGGGCTTCCCTACGCCGGCGCCGTCGAGTGCGTGCTGGCCCCTGAACAAACGACGGCGATGAGCCTCGGCTTCGGCGGTGCCGCGACGCGTACGGCATGCGAGTCCGCTGCGCCGGGCACCACGGCGCACCTGACGACCGAGAACACCGCGAAGGACTGGGAGCAGGTCAGGCTCGCACTCGGCGAGGACGTCATCGACATCTACGGCCTCTCGTACGGCACGATCCTCGGATCCACCTACGCGACGCTGTTCCCTCAGCACACTGGTCGCATGGTCCTCGATTCCGCGGTGGACCAGAAGTGGCTGTGGAACGACGTGTTGTGGCAGCAGAACGACGGCTACAAGGATCGCTTCTACGACCTCATGGACTGGATCGCCGCCCACGACGACACGTATGGGCTCGGTGACACGCCATTGAAGGTGTATCAGCGGTGGTCGGACCGGATCGTCGAGGAAGCCGGCGGTAACCCGACGCCCGCGCCGCCGCCCGCCCAGATCGGTGACGTACCGCCGGGCCTGGAAGCCGTTGCCGATGCCTACCGCGGTGGGGTCGATCTCACCGGACCGGCACGCGTTCAGTTCGAGGCCTTCATCCGCAGCCTCGCCGACCCGTCGCACACCCAGATGTCGTCCAGCATCTACGTGATGACGCGGCAGGTGCTTCCCGCCCGCAACAGCTGGCCGCTCATGGCCCGGGTGATCCGGGACGGGCGAGACGCGATTCCCGACGGGACCGCGATGGACGACCTGACGGAGCAAGAGTACGAGCGGATCGCCCAGGCCCAGGTGATGCAGTCACTGGTCCTGTGCAACGAGAACAATGTCGCCGCTCGGCCGGACCGCATTCCGGGTTGGCTCTTCTCCACCTTCGTCACGGGAGATCTCTTCGACCTCATCGGGTACAGCTACAGCGCCGGGCCCGAATGTGCCGGTGCGCCGCCCGTTGCCGCGCCGCCGACGTTGAGCAATCGGGGACTGGCGACGGCCCCGCTCGTCCTGCAGGGAATGCGCGACCCGCAGACCCCCTATCAGGGCGGAGTTCAGCTCGCCCACGACATGGCGGCGCACCTCGTCACCGTCGAGGGAGGAGATCACGGTGCGGGGATCCAGGGTGGCAACGCCGTCGTCGACCAGGCCCTCACCGAGTACCTCGAGACCGGGCGCACCACCGTCACGCACGCCCACGAGGCGCCGATCACCGCACCGCTGTGAAGTCCGGGGACGGGCCGCGGACGAAGAGATATAGGCAAGCAACACCCTGAGTCGTGCTGAGCTGCGAGACGGGCGTTCCTGGTTCGAAAAGGTGCAGACCCGAATAGACTTGCCGAGGTGAGCCGCGAGGACCCCGATCGGCTGTCCGCCGACGACGCACATATCCTGGGGCTCGAATCGGCGGTGATAGCCGGCCACACGCTCAAGCTGGTCGTTATCGAGCCGGCCACCTCCCCGCTCGACGTCGAGGCTCTGCGAACTGCGGTGTCGGAGCGGCTTTCGAGCCAGCCGCGGGCGACGCAACGGATCGACACATCGGGGCCGGAGCCGCGCTGGGTCGACGCGACCGCGTTCGAGATCAGTGACCACGTCCGGCGCCGGGAAGAGCCCGGGTGTGCCTCGCGCGACGATCTGTGGCGGGCCGTCAGCAGGCTGATGTCCGAGCACCTCGACCACGAGCGTCCCCTGTGGACGTTCGATCTGATCGGGCCACTCGGCGACGGGCGCGAAGCGATCGCGGTCCGGATCCATCACGCGATGGCCGACGGGATCAGCGCGGTTCGCTTCCTGGACGACGTGCTCTGGGATCAGCACCTCGAACCGCCCCCGCGAGAACCGCGACCGGGCCTTCGCGCCGCTTCGTCGCAGCGTTCGCGGGTCGACGAGGCGCTGCGGATGCCCGCGGCTGTGCGTCGTGAGCTCGGCCATCGCGGATCGCACTCGCCCTTCGACCGCCCGATCAGTGCCGCCCGCGAGCTCGCCTTCACCGTCGCCCCGCTCCCGGAGCTGAAGGCAATCGGCGCCTCACGCCCCACCCGCGCAACCGTCAACGACGTACTCCTCGCGATCGTCGCCGGCGGCCTGCGCAGCTGGCTCAGCGCCGGAGCGACGGCCCTGCCGCGGCTTCGTGCTCAAGTTCCGGTCAGCCTGCACCACCGGGATGAGGGAGCGGGTGAACTCGGAAACCGTGATTCCTTCCTGAACGTCGATCTGCCGCTCGCCGAGGCGGATCCGCTGACCCGACTCGACCGGATCAACGCCGAGACCAGCAAGCGCAAGCGCCTCGACGACGCCGAAGAGCTGTTCGATCTCTTCCACGCACTCGGACGCGTGAAGCGCGTCGAGGAAGCCGCAAAGCGACTCGCCGGCAGCGCGCGCGAGTTCAGCCTTTCGATCTCTAACGTTCCCGGCCCGCCCGCGCCGGTCAGCGTTTCCGGACGCCGGGTCGAGCGGCTGTTCTCCTCCTCCGAGCCCGCCGCTCACCACGCGCTGCGGATCTCGGCGATCTCCTGCGCCGGGATCATCGGTATCGGGCTCTGCACAGACCCCGAGGCGCTGCCCGACGTTGCCCGGCTGGCGGTGGCGATGGAAGATTCATACGCCGAGTTGCTTGACGCCGCGATCACATGACGTCGATCCCGCTCGGTGTCAATGGCATTCGATGCCGGGCGGGGGTGGGTGGTTCAGGCGCGTCGGACAGGCACGATCGATCGAACCCGCGCGTCCCGCAGGAACAAACCGCCCCACACGAAGATGCCGACATAGATCGGGAACAGGGTGGTGCTGATGATGGGCTGCTCGGTGAGCATGTTGGTCGCGACCGCTCCACCGAGGTATCCGGTCAGCAGCACCGCGCCCAGGATGGACGTGGCGGGCACGAGGTACAGAATCAGGCACACCAGCAGAACGACCCCGATGACACGGTTGAGGTTCTCGGCAAAGCCCAGCTCGGCCATCGCCTCGCGCACCATTTGGGTGTTCGCGATGTGGATGAGCGAGTCGAACAGGAGAAACAACACCACGAGGGCGCTGACGACAAGTCCGGCAACTCTGGCCTTCTTCGTGGTTTCGCCTGTCGGCGCCGGTACCGCGTTGGAGGTTCCCGTGGAGGGTGGTGTCGATGTCATGAGACTTTCTCCTTGTTGTTCATGAAGCTGCACACCGCGTCTGCACGCTTCGTGTCTACTCACACCAGTACAGACCAGAGGCGACGGGAAAACTCATCGCGGCGAGGTCGTGAGCGAAAGGGGAATCAGGTTTGCATCGGGCACGACCTCGAGTCGGTAAACGCCGGTGACGTAGCGGCCTGAGACTTCGGGCCCGCGGCGAACGAGTGCGGTGGGCGAGTCAATGCCATTGCGCGATACCGATTCATTGCGCCGGTCAGCCACCTGTGTCGACTACCTCGCGACGCAGGCGGTGGTCAGCGACGCGGACTCGGCGAAGGACGAGTTACTGTCGGCGCCCGCGAACGAATTCGCCGCCGCGTTGCAACAACTGGAGGGGCTAAGGCCCGGTACGTCGTCAGGGGCCGCTACGTCGAGAAGGCGATCTGCGAACGAGCAGGCGGCGAGACTGCGCGACGAGATCCGCGACAAGCGGAGGATGCCGACCGCGACGCTCGCATAGCGCTCGGGGAACTCTTGAGAAACGAGATCGCCGCCAAGTGAGACGAGGACACCCGGATGGTGGTCGAAGTCCTCACGAGCTCGCTCACACCCTCGATGTGCGTGAACCCACGCACGAGGAGGGGGCCGTGCAAGTCGCGGTCCCGACCGGCAGATGAACTCGAGCAGACCGTGGGTGAACTCGCCCGGGACTGGGACGGCCGGATCGAGATGCGCCTGCTCGGGCCGCTCGCCGCGTACGAGTTCGCCGGGACACAGAAGCCGGAGCAGAGCTGATTGACGGGTCTACTTCTGCGTTGTCATTCGTTCCGGCGCAGGTTCGCGGTATGCAGGTTGCGGCAGCGGAGGGTCTACCGCTTGGCGTAGTCGGCGACGCCGGTCCAGTCGATGACCACGCAGGGCTCGTCGCCGAGAATCCAGGCGTCGTGTCCGGGCGGGCAGATCATGAGATCACCGGGGCCGAACTCCATGTCCTCCCCGTCGTCCATGACGATCTTCATACGACCCGAGATGACGTAACCCATGTGAGCCGCTTGGCAGCTGTCTGTCTTGGCGATCGGTTTGACGTGCTTGGACCACTGCCAGCCGGGCTGGAAGGTCGCCCTCCCCACCGCGCCGGAAGTGACATTGACGAGCTCGAGCCTGCCCATGTCGTCCTCGAAGGGGCGGGTTTCCTCGGGTGAATCGAGACTCTTGCGGATGAGACCGGACATCGGTTGTCCTCCCACGTCGTTGTGGCGGCACCCACAGATGCGACGGACCTTCGACCGGCAAATAGGGAACCGCGGGCTGAAGCGAATTCCTGGCTCTTCGATTCTGGGCTGGCACCCTGGTTTGCCGCAATATCGAGCGGCGGCCCGTGGGTGGGGACAGCGGCGCTCTGGCGAACAACTCCGCACTGAGGCCGACAGATCCTCAGTCGAGATGGATGGCCGAGATGCAGGTCGATCCTCGCGGCGGAATGACCATCGACGACGCCTTCTTCCCGCACGATGAGGACTTTCGGGGTCTGCGGGGATTCCTATACTGCGAGTCGATCGCTCAGTTCCATGTCCTCGCGGCGATGGCCGGATCCGCCACACAGGACTGCCTCCACGCAGTATCGCGTCCGGATAGACGTCCGGATAGAGCTGTGACTGTCTACGGATTCGGGTCGGTAAATGGTGGTGCCGATGTCGAGAGCGGTTACCTCGACTCCGGGGGCCGGCAGGGGCGCAGGTATCGGACGTTGCGGGTACACGCGGTCAGTTCGGAGAGGGCCTGGTGTAGCTGCCCGGTCACGTCCCACACATCGAGGACGAGGTTTCGGCAGGCGATGATGCCGATGTCGAGGTGCCGGCCGTAGGACATGGCGGCGATGGTGATGCCGCCTGCGGCGTCGCTGACGGCAGAGACGGGAAAGTTCCCGGTTACTGCGATGCCCGCGGCATACAGCGGCCGAGCAGGGCCGGCGGCGTGGGAGATGATCAGGTTGACCGCTGGCGTGGGCATGGTCAGCGTCCGCAGCGGTGTGCGCGAGAGCAGACCGCGCAGCGCCCGCGGCAGCGCGGCGCCGAAGTCGCGGACGAGCGTGGCGGGTGCCGCGCGGAAACGTTGGGGTGCCGCCGTGAGCGAGGTGTGCACCTTTTGCAGCCGGCGGGCCGGGTCGGATTCGTTGATCGGAAGGGCGATGGGCAGGAGGGAGAGCCGATGGCCGGCGGTCGCGAACTGTGCGTCGGTGCGCCCCGCGATCGGCATGGCGGCGGCCATGGCCGTGTCGGGCAGGGCATCGTGGTCGATGAGCCAGCGACGCAGCACGGTGGTGCACAGCGCCGTCACCACGTCGTCGACGGTGAACCCCATCGCGGTCCTGACCGCCTCGACCTCGCCGAGCGGCAAAGAGGTGAACGCGAAGCGTCGGTGCGCGGTGGCGGGGCCGGTGAATGGGGTGTCGGGCGGTGTCAATGCCTCGTCCGTCGGCTCGTCAGCCGACCACCGCCATGCGCGCGGGGTCAGCCGGCGGGCGAGTGTGCCCAGCAGGTCCGCGCCGGGGACGGTGAGGGTGCGGGCGAGCTCGGGCAGGTGCGGTGCGAGCCGGAGCGAGGACCACATCAGCCGTGCGGGCAACAGTGCGAGATGCCAGGCGCTGTTGCCGAGCATCCCCAGGGCGCCGGCCGCCTGGTACTGCTCGTCGCTGAGCCGGTGCGGCTCCGTGCGGGGTCGCGGGGTGGTGTCCATCAGCACCACGAGGGCCTGCGCCGCGGTCAGACCGTCGATCACCGCGGGGTGCACCTTGGTGTAGATCGCCTGCCGGCCACCGGTGAGCCCGTTCACCAGATAGCACTCCCACAGAGGCCGGTTGCGGTTCAGTGGACGTGCCGAGAGAACGGAAATCTGCTCGGCGAGCTGTTCGTCGGTGCCGGGACCGGCCAGAGCGACTTCCCGGATGTGATAGCCGAGGTCGAGGAACTCTGAGTCCACCCAGTAGGGCCGGTCGAGCCCGAGGGGTACCTCCTGTAGCCGCCACCGCAGTGGCCCCACCAGGTGTAATCGACCCTCAGCGAGTGTCCGGAGGTCCTGCACCGTGAGCCCGCCACCTGGCGCGGTGGGGCCGAGGACACTCAGTACCCCGACATGGGTGGAGGTGGTGGATGTCTCGGCGTCGAGGAACTGCGCATCGAGTGAACTGAGCTGGTGCATAGGGTTTTTACCTGGATTGGGTGAGCCAACCTGCTGGGCGAGCCCACAAGGCGTCACCACAACGCTACGCCGCGACGCGTCCCCGTGGTGTCCCAAACAATTCGTTCACCGAATCCTCAATGAGCGTCGATCGAACCACTTCGAATTGGCGCACACCGAGTTTCGATTTGCGGCCGCCGGAACGGCCGTACGCGGGCAGCAGCGAGGGTTCGTGCGGATATCCGCCGGTCGGGGCGTTGACGATCGTCGGCGGGGACGGCAGGCGCGCCTTCTCGTCGAAGGCCGGTCGGTGAAGCGCAACATGGGTTCGGAAGGTGCCGTGGCCGTCTCTCGCACCCTTCGAATGCCACGAAATCCAGTGGGTGCCATCAGTACGCCAGATTCGGTTGCCGCAGAACGCCAAGTCTCGATCGGGACAGAAAACTACGGGCGGCGAATGGTCGTGGCACACGTATCGGCGTTTCCTGCAACTCTCGGGTTCCGACTCGCGAGGTCCTGTTCAATCGGCGGCGTAACGTCCTGTCAGCCGCAGGGCAGAACGGTGCCCAGCAAGCTGGGGGCCGAGCTGCGCCGCAACCTGGCCGGCCAGCGACCCGTGCAGCCTGTGGGCCGTCGACGGACCCCCAATAATTCGCAGAAGTCCGATTCCGACGCCGCATCGTGGTTGCCGCCGAACAAGAGATGCCGGTGCACATGCGTCTCTCGGCGGTCGACGTGAAAGCCCCTTACCGGGTGTGCGTGACCACGGCGGGGGCTCCCCGCTTCGAATCACGGAGTGTTCCGTCCGACCGGGCACCTTAGGCAGTGGATTCTTCGCCGCTTGTCGTGTTCGGCTCGGCCTGGTTCTCGCCTGGACACCGCTATCGCCCGAATCGACGAGATGACCTCCGCAGCGACATCGTCAAGCTGAGCGACGAGGACCTGGCCTGGCTGCGGACAGGCGGTCGCTACCATGACCGACCGCGACCTGCTGGCCCGTAGAACCGATCGGCAGCGGCTGCGGACGATCGGCCTCGACGACCTTCGAGGAATTTTGCACCGCGCGAACGCTGCGCGGCACGGGCCATCACCTCGGCCGGCGAACAGCCTCCCCGCACCGATGCTCTCGCTGCAGCCGGCCGACAAGCATCGGGGTGTGCCGGTCGGCGGGTGCCAGGGTGCCCTTGACGGTCGTTTCCGCTGTTCCGTCGATCAGGTCACCGCGATGATCTGAGGGAGCAGTGTGTCACCGGCCGAGGAGGCACCGGCGAGGAGCTGCGCCATCGAACCCGGCGGCACTCGTTCCGGTGCCGAGTGCGCGCCGGCCAGGACGAGCCCGGCGCCGCCTAGAATGGGGTGATACGGACGCCTTCGCTGCATCGGGCGGGGTGGTCCGCGGCGGCTGGGCTCCTTACGAGCCCGACCCGTGGGAGGTGGCCATGCAACCGTCCGACCGGATGCGGGCGCTGCCGCGGCGGGCCCGGGTCACGATCATGGTGACGGTGGCTCTCGTTGCGTTGCTGGTGATCGGGCCGCGTCTGGTCCTGGTGTATACCGATTGGCTGTGGTTCGGTGAGGTCGGCTACCGCCGCGTGTGGGGGACCGTGCTGGTCACCCGGCTGATCCTGTTCACGGCGGTGACGCTGCTGGTGGGTGCGGTGATCTTCGCGGCCATGGTGTGGGCGTACCGGTCCCGCCCACTGTTCGCGGTCGAGGACTCGGCCGCGGCCGAGGCGAAGGATCCGCTCGAGCGGTATCGGACGGAGGTGCTGCGCCGCCCCCGGTCGTTCACGGTGGGGATCGCGCTGCTGCTGGCGCTGCCGTTCGGGCTGCACGCGCAGGCGAGTTGGGAGACGGTGCAACTGTTCTTGCACGGCGGCGGCTTCGGCACCGTGGACGCGGAGTTCGGGTACGACATCGGCTTCTACGTCTTCGACCTGCCGTTCTACCGCTTGATCCTGACGTGGCTGTTCATCGCGGTGTTCCTGGCGTTGCTGATCGGCCTGGGAACCCACTACCTGTTCGGCGGCGTCCGGCTGACACCGAGCAAGGACCACGTCATCGAGGTGTCCCGGCCGGCGCGCATCCAGCTCGCGGTGCTCGCGGGCACGTTCATCGCGCTGAAGGCGGCGTCCTACTGGCTCGACCGGTACTCGTTGTTGTGGAGCGGCCGGAAGGAACCCACCTTCACTGGGGCCGGGTACACCGACATCAATGCGGTGCTGCCGGCCCGGTTGATCATGGTCGCGATCGCGGTGCTGTGCGCGGTGGCGTTCTTCGCCGCGATCGCGGTGCGGGACCTGCGGATCCCGGCGATGGCCACGGCACTGCTGGTGCTCTCGGCGATCCTGGTCGGCGGAATCTATCCGGCGCTGATCGAGCAGTTCTCGGTCCGCCCGAACGCCGCCGACCGGGAGAGTCCCTACATCGAACGCAACATCGCCGCGACCCGGCAGGCCTACGGACTCGGCCCGGACCGGGTCGACTACCTCGACTACCCCGGGGTGGGCACCCGGCCGCCCCGGGACATTCCCGCCGACGTCACCACCATCGCCAACGCCCGCCTGTTGGACCCGACCGTGCTCTCGCGCACCTTCACCCAGCAGCAACAGCTGAAGAATTTCTACGGCTTCCCCGAGCACCTCAACATCGACCGCTACACCATCGACGGACAACTCGCAGACTACATCGTCGCCGCCCGCGAGCTCTCCCCGAACAGCCTCAGCGGCAACCAGACCCAGTGGATCAACCGGCACACCGTCTACACCCACGGCAACGGGTTCATCGCCGCCCCCGCCAATAGGGTCAACGCTGCCGTCCGCGATGTCGCCGGGCAGAGCGCGAGCAGCGACAGCGGGTACCCGATATACGCGGTCAGCGACATCGCCTCCCAGGCGGGCGGCGACCAGGTGATCCCGGTCGAGCAACCGCGCATCTACTTCGGTGAGGTGATCGCGCAGGTGGACCCGGACTACGCCATCGTCGGCAGCCCGGAGGGTGCGCCGCCGCGCGAGTACGACACCGACACCGCCCAGTACACCTACACCGGCACCGGTGGGGTGCCGGTGGGTAATTGGTTCAACCGGTTGGCGTTCGCCGCCCGGTACGCCGAACGCAACATCCTGTTCTCCGGCGCCATCGGGCCCGAGTCGAAGATCATCTTCAACCGGGACCCGGCCACCCGCGTCGAACACGTCGCTCCGTGGCTGACCACCGACTCCAACCCGTATCCTGCGGTGGTCGGCGGTCGGATCGTGTGGATCGTCGACGGCTACACCACCGCCGCGCACTACCCGTACTCGCAGGTCGGTTCACTCACTGCGCCGATCGTCACCGAGACCGGCCGCACCTCGCCCCCCGAGCACGTGTCCTACGTGCGGAACTCGGTGAAGGCCACCGTCGACGCCTACGACGGCACCGTCACCCTCTACCAGATCGACGAGAACGACCCGGTCCTGCGGGCGTGGATGAGCGTGTTCCCCGGCACCGTGCAGCCGCCGAAGGCAATCCCGACCGAGCTGCGCGCGCACTTCCGCTACCCCGAGGATTTGTTCCGCCTGCAGCGGGACCTGCTGGCGAAGTATCACGTCGATGATCCGCGGGAGTTCTTCACTACCAACGCGTTCTGGTCGGTGCCCAGCGATCCGACCGCAGACACCGGTGGGGAGCAGCCGCCGTACTACGTCCTGGTCGGCGACGCCGACACCGCGGCCCCGTCCTTCCGGCTCACCAGCGCCATGGTCGGCTTCAACCGCGAATTCCTCTCCGCCTACCTCTCGGTGCACTCCGACCCCGAAAACTACGGCAGGATCGATATTCTGCGGTTGCCGACGGATACCCAGACCCAGGGCCCGCGGCAGACCCAGAACTCGATGATCTCCGACACTCGCGTCGCGTCCGAGCGCACCCTGCTCGAGCGGTCCAATCGGATCTACTACGCCAACCTGCTGACGCTGCCGATCGCCGACGGCGGCATCCTCTACGTCGAACCGGTTTTCACCGAACGTTTGACCAGCACGCCCAACGGTTCCACCTTCCCGCAGCTGGCGCGGGTGCTGGTCAGCTACCGCGAACCGGGCACGGGCGGAGTGCGGATCGGCTACGCCCCCACTCTCGCCGAGGCCCTCGACCAGGTCTTCGGCACCGGCACCGGCGCCGTCGCCACCGCACCCGGCGGCGACGCCACCACACCACCACCTACCGGCGGGCAACCGCCGGCGCCGCCTCCACCGGGCGCCCCGCCGCCGGCGGCACCGGACCAGCTGACCGCCGCGGTCCTCGAACTCAACGACGCCCTGGCCAACCTGCGCGAGGCGCAACGCACCGGCGACTTCACCGCCTACGGCGCGGCCCTGGACCGCCTTCAACAGGCCATCGACACCTATCTGGTCGCCGGCGGAACCCCGCGTTGACGCGTCCCCTCCGCACGCTCCGTTCAATGACGGTGTGCTGTAAAGAAAGTCACAGGTTCGACGACGCCGGGTAGGCCGGCCAGAACCACCCGCCGGCCGCGTACGTGCACCCCGGCCCGTCCCTTCGCCGCCCTCGACCCGATGGCGGCGTTGGACAAGTCGACTACCGAACGGCTCGAGGATTCCTGGAGGACCTCTAGCGTGAGGCAGTGCCACATTCGGGCACGGGGCACCCGTTCCTCATGTAAGACGCGCGGTTCGAGTTCGAACCGCACGGCAATCGGCGCGCAGCGCGTCAGGGAATCAGATGCCGGCGAGGTCGCCGGGAAAGCCGGCGGTCAGGAAGTCGGTGTTGAAAACGTTACTGTCCGCTGCGATTCGGAAGTCGGCTGCCGGGCGACGTGCAAGGTCTCGGCCGCTCTGTTGATGCCGCCGTTGTCCACGACTGCAGAAAATACTCCATCTGCCGCACGTCCATGCTGGCAACGTGACCCACTGGGGCACGCGTCCGCAGTGCCCCAGTCTGCCCGTCGTTGTGGCCCCGGTTCCGGCTCGCAGGACGTACCTGACCAGAACCTATAGGCAAAACCGTATGGTCCGACCGCGGATTGCCGGTTGATGCTGCGCCGCGACTCGGCTGTGCTGTTGGTACCGCTCCCGGGACCCATCGCATCTGCCGTCGGGGCCATCCACTGCCTGAGCGCTCACACTTCCGGAGGATATTCATGGTGACGATCGAAACCAGTCCGGGCGACACCGGACAGCGGCGGCCGCGCCCGGCGAGCCGTCGTGCGTGGGGCATTGTCGTTCTGCTGTTCCTGTTCTTCACGCTGAACTTTGCCGACAAAGCCGCGATCGGACTGGCGAGCCACCAGATCCGTGACAACCTCGGAATCACCGCAGGTCAGTATGGGTTGCTCAGCAGTGCCTTCTTCTGGCTGTTCGCGGTCGGTGCGGTCGCCCTCACCGCGGTACTCCGCAAGATGGGACTGCCCCGGCTCTGGTTGACACCTGACCTGTGAGGGATTCGCCCTCACGGTGGAAGGATGATCGACATGCCGAAGCCGTACCCGGAGGAGTTCCGCCGCGACGTCGTCGCCGTGGCCCGCAAACGCGAAGCCCCGCTGGAGCAGATCGCGAAGGATTTCGGGATCTCCGAGACCTGTCTGAAGAACTGGCTGCGCAAGGCCGACATCGAGGACGGCACCCGACCCGGCCTCGCACGGGACGAATCCGACGAGCTCCGCGAGGCCCGCAAACGTATCCGGCTGCTCGAACAGGAGGCGGAGGTGATGCGTCGGGCGGTGGCCTACCTATCGAGGGATGTCAACCCAAAATGATGTTCCCGCTGGTCCGCGACCTTGCCGCCGACGGTATCGCCGTCGCGGTGACCTGCCGGGTGCTGGGATTCTCCCGGCAAGCGTTCTACAAGTGGAACACCGATCCCGTGTCCCGACGGGACTGGGACGATGCCCATCTGATCAACGCCGCACTTGATATCCACGCCGCAGATCCGGAATTCGGATACCGGTTCATCGCCGACGAACTACCCACCCACGGCATCGTCGCCGGCGAGAACCGCGTCCACCGACTGTGTTCGCTGCAGCGAATCTTCTCGGTGTTCGCGAAGAAGCGAGGACTTCATCGCCGATCCGGGCCACCGGTCCATGACGACCTCGTCAGGCGGCAGTTCAGCGCCCAGCAGCCCGACCGGCTGTGGCTGACCGACATCACCGAGCACTGGACCGATGAGGGCAAGCTCTACCTCTGCGCGATCAAGGACTGCTTCTCCACCCGGATCGTCGGCTATTCGATCGCGGACCGGATGACCGCGGACCTGGCGTGTTCGGCGCTGCGAAATGCTATCGCGCTCCGCAACCCGGACGGCACCGTCGTACATTCCGATCGCGGCAGCCAATTTCGTTCCGGATTGTTCGTAGAATTGTTGTCCTGCAATGGTTTACAAGCTTCCATGGGGAAGGTGGGGGCATGTGGTGACAATGCGGCGATGGAATCGTTCTTCGCGTTGCTGCAACGCAATGTCCTCGACCGTCGCCGCTGGAGCAGCCGTGAGGAACTACGGTTGGCGATCGTCGGGTGGATCGAGACGACCTACCACCGGCGGCGCCGGCAACGCGGTCTCGGTCGACTGACACCCGTCGAATATGAGACGCTCCATCAGACCGCACACGCGGCCTGAAACTGCACACCCCGTGTGTCAACCAGGGTGGGGGCAGTCCCGATCTCGTACACCTGGGGTGCCGGACTGCTGATGGTGACCTGGATTGTCAGCATGTTGCCCCTGACCGTTCAGACGTCGTTCGGTGTGCTCCTCGCGTGCCGAATTGCGTTGGGCTTCTTCGAAGGTCCCGCGCACGCGCTGTGTCAGTCGATCGTCGCCGACCGCTTTGCGCCGGACAAGAGGGCGACGGCCGGCGCCCTCGTCAACGCCGGCTCCTCGGTGGGCCCGCTGGTGGCTGCCCCTGTGCTGACCTGGGTGATCCTGACCTGGTCCTGGCACGCCGCGTTCGCTGTCCTCGTTGCGCTGGGTGTGCTGTGGGTGATCGGGTGGTTCTGGTACACCGAGAAGTTGCCGTTCAAGCGGACCGAGGCTGCGGTCGAGGGCGTCGCGAAGATCGACGACCCCAACGGCCACATCGTGGTTCCCTTCCGCCGCCTGCTGATGTTGCAGAGTTTCTGGGGCCTGGTCCTCCTCTCGTTCGCCGGTTACCTGATCTCCTCGCTCAAGGTGGCGTGGCTGCCGGCGTACATGAACGAGGGGCTCGGGTACTCGGCGAGCACCGTCGGCACGCTGGTGACATTGCCGTACATCGTCGCGGTTGCGGTCCTGCTCTCGGCGGGGCTGCTGTCCGGCCGGCTGCTCCGGAAGGGCTACAGCGCACGGGTCGCGCGCGGCTACCTCACCGGGGCGTATCTGCTGGTCGGAGGCATCTCGATGGTGATCTTCACCCAGCTCGCGCCGGGACCGTTGCAGCTGATATTCGTGATTGCCGCGTTTGCGGTCAACAGTGTCGCGTTCTCCGTCGCCTTTGCCGGTGCGTCCGACTTCCTGCCGGCCCGGCAGCGGGTGGCGTTCTTCGGCTGCATCATCGCCGCCTACAGCGTCGCGGGCATCGTTGCCCCGTACGCCCTCGGACTGATCGTCGAGCATGCACCCAGCGCGGCGCAGGGCTACTCGATCGGTTTCATGTTCGTCGGCATCACGGTGTGCGTGCTCGGTGTCGTCGGTGGCGTGATGCTCAACCCCGAGAGGGCCAAGGCCAGGCTCGAGAATCTGACCGCCGAATACGCGGCGCGAGAGGCACGGTGAGCACCATGCGTGGACCCCTCACCGGCATCCGGGTACTCGACCTCGGCCAATACATCGCCGGACCCAGTGCCTGTCAGACCCTCGCGGATCTCGGCGCGGACGTCCTGAAAGTCGAGAGCTTGCGCGGCGATCAGGCTCGGAGTATCGGCACGTTCGGCGAAGCGATGGTGCAGGCCTACAACCGGGACAAGCGCAGCATCGCCCTCGATTTGAGCCGAGAGGAAGCCCGGGTGATTCTCCACCGGTTGCTGGCCGAAGCCGATGTGCTGGTTCAGAATTTCCGCAACGGCTCCGCCGAACGTCTGGGAATCGGAGCGGACGAACTGAGCCGCCGTTACCCCCGACTCGTGCACGGAAGCGTGACCGGATTCGGGGTCAACGGGCCCTCGAGCGCCCGTCCGGGACTCGACATCGCAGCGCAGGCGGAGTTCGGGCTGATGCATGCCACCGGGGAAGCGGACGGGGAGCCGCAACGGCTGGGGCTGCCCGCCGCCGACGTCACCGCGGCCAATGCGCTCGCCACCGGCATCCTCGCCGCGCTGTACCGGCGAACGTCGACCGGTCGAGGCGCGCACGTTCAGACCTCGCTGATGGAGGCGACACTGGCGATGCAGGCGGCGAACTGGGGGGAGTACACGATCACCGGGCAGGCACCGCGGCGCAAGGGCAACGGCCAGGCACACGCCGCTCCGGCTGCAGACGTCGTCAGCCTGACGGATGGAAAGATCGTGCTCTCGGCCTACACGGACGAAAAGTGGTCTGCTCTGTGTCATCTCATCGATCGCCCGGACATGATCGACGATCCGCGGTTCGTCGACAACCCGGCGCGCGTCGCGCACCGGCACGCACTCTTGACGACTCTGTCCGAAGCGTTCGGCACGATGACGCGCGATCAGACCGTCGAGCGATTGCGGTCCGCCCAGATAGTATGCGGCGCAATACGATCCTTCGACGACCTGGCCGAAGACAAGGACGTCGTGGCGTCCGGGGTTCTCGTCGACGTCGCCGGAGCCGACGGCACGTCGTTCACCAGTCCCGGGCTGGCGTTCACGCTCGACGGCCGTCGCCGCACCACATCGGTCGCCGCACCGGCCACCGGTCAGCACACCTCGGCCGTCCTGCACGAACTCGGCTACACGGACGAGGAAGTGGCCGGATTGCTCGACAGCTGCGTTGTCGGCGACTCCGCACTCAACTGACACCCATTTCGAAAGGATCCCTACATGATCGACCCAGAGGTCTTGGACTACGACTTCCCCACCTACCTGAAGGTGATCGCCGACTTCACCGAAAACGAACTCGTCCCAGCCGAGAACGAGATGGTCGAGGCGGGTGCGGTTCCCGCCCGAATCCTCGACCGGATGGCGGCACTCGGCCTGTTCGGCATCTCCATACCCCGCACATACGGCGGCCTCGAATGGTCGATGGAGCAGCAGGTACGACTCACCTTCGAATTCACCCGTGCGTCGTGCGTCTACCGCTCACGCTTCTCGACCGTGATCGGACTGTGCTCGCAGGCGATCCTCGATCACGGCACCGAGGAACAGCGCCTGCGGATGCTTCCCGCCATGGCCGCAGGCGAGTTGGTCACGGCATTCGCCCTCACCGAGGAAGCGGCAGGCTCGGATGCGGCCCACCTGCGCACCACCGCCGTGCGTCGAGGCGACGTGTACCTGCTCGACGGGAGCAAGCGCTACATCACGAACGCTGCCTGGGCGGACGCGTTCATCGTCTTCGCGCGGACCGACGAATCGGACGAGGGCGCCGGCGGGGTGTCTGCCCTCATCGTGGACGCCGACTCACCCGGCGTGCGGACGGTCCTGCCCACGATCATGAACGGGCACGCCGAGGCACCGGTCGGCGAGATCTACTTCGACGGTGTCGAGGTGCCTGCGGCGAACCTTCTCGGGAACATCGAAGGCGCGGGGCTGACGATGGCACTGCGCGGCATCAATCACGCGCGTCTGCATGTTGCCGCGACCTGTGTCGGTCAGGCGACTCGCATGTTGGAAGAGGCGACTTCACATGTCAACGGCCGCAGACAGTTCGGTGCTCCGCTGGCGGAGCTCGGCGCGGTTCAGGCGACGCTCGGGGCCGGCTTCGCCGAACTCGAGGCCGGACGTGCACTGACAGTGGAGAGTGCGCGAGCCTTCGACGAGGGCGACATCCCACGCCACCGCATCGCCGCCGCCAAGCTGTACAGCTCCGAGATGGCGAGCCGGGTCGCCGACCGTTGCGTTCAGCTTCTGGGCGGTGAGGGCATCGTCGGTTCGCACCCCGTGCCGCGGATGTGGCGTGACGTTCGTGCGCTCCGCATCTACGAGGGATCCTCGCCGATCCACGAGCGGAACCTCGCCAAGGCCATGATCAGACAAGTCGGCGTCGACGGGACACTGCCCGACTCCTACCGCGCCTGACACGGAAGGAGCGCCGGTCCGCCGGGGCGGAGGGAAGTATGAGGCCATGGACATCCGACAACTCGAGTACTTCCTAGCCGTTGTCGAGCACCGGGGTGTGAACCGGGCGGCTCAACACCTGCACGTCGCGCAGGCATCGCTCTCACAGGGCATCCGTCAGCTCGAACGTGAGCTGAAGCTGAGCCTGTTTCACCGGACCGGCCGAAATCTCGTGCTCAACCCCGCGGGCCAGCTGCTGGTGGAGCCTGCCCGCAAAGTGCTCGGCGACCTCGTCGCCGCGCAGGACATCATGCGCGGGGCTCGTGAACTGCAGGTCGGGTCCGTCACGATCGGCACGATGCCGGAGATGTCCAGCGAGGCGGTCGCCGCGTGGAGTGCCTCGTTCACGAGTCTCTACCCCGAGATCCGGATCGAGCTGTTGGAGTTTCCCGGCGCCAGGGAACTCTGCGACGAGGTGCTTGCCGGGCACTGCGAGCTCGGATTCACCACCTTTCCCGTTCCGACGGAGAACCTCGAGCGAGTGGAACTGGGGGACCAGAGGCTGTTGCTCGTGATGCCGCCCGGGACCGCCACCCCGGACGCGCCGTTCGAGCTGCGGCGGCTCGAGGGTGTGCCGCTCGTGGTAAGTAACTCGGCGCTACGTGAGAACGACATCGTCGCCTCGATGCTACGACGAGAGTCGGTGATTCCACTGGTCCGGGCGCAGATGCCGAACCGGCACGCGCAGATGACGCTGGTCCTCAACGGTGCCGTCAGCGCATTGCTGCCGCTGCGGATGGCGACGGCCGCTCACCGATTGGGCGCGGTCGTCGTCGAAACCGATCCGGAGATCCGGACGCCGTTCGGCATCGTGCACCGCCCCGGGGCCCTGACCCCCGCCGCGCGGAGCTTCGCCGTCCAGAGCCACGCGGACCTGGCACGGCGCAACGTCCGGATCGCCGAACTGGAGGAAGCGGGCGCGTCGCTTCTCGACGCCGCCCTGACGGAACAGACCGAAGGGGAAATGAACAGACACCGCACTCGGAAAGGACCTGGCACCTGATGCCGAACTGGACACCGTTTCGTTCCGGAATGGACCCCGACCCACGCTTCACGCTCGCGAACGAACGCACCTATCTGGCCTGGATGCGCACGGCCACGGCATTCGTCGCCTCCGGCCTCGGGGTCGAGGCCTTCGGTGGCAGTCTGCTCCCGCCTGCCGTTCGTACGGGGCTGGCCGCACTGCTCCTCATTTCGGGTGCCGTCGTCGCGGTCGCGTCTTTCGTCCAGTGGATCACTGCCGAGCGAGCACTGCGGACGGGCCGCACGCTGCCGGTTCCGGTAATGGCACCGGTCGTCGGTGTGGTGCTCGTCGTCTGCGCATCCGTCTTGGTCGTCGAAGTTCTGAGGTTCTGAATGGTCGCGACTCAGTCGACCGACGCCGGGCTTCAGCCCGAGCGCACCTCGCTGTCCTTCGCACGGACGAGTGTGTCGATTCTCGGGTTGGTAGTGGCCTGCCTGCGTTGGCTTCCGCCCAGCAACTCCATAGCGCTGGTCGGACCGGTGATCGTCGGCGCACTCGTTGCCGGAGTCACGGTTCACGAGCATCGGTCACGGTCCCACCGAATGACGAGATTTGCGACAGAGTCCGCAACACCGGCACTCGGCGCCGGAGCTGTCCTGGCCGTGAGCATCGTCGTGCTGAGCCTCAGTGGACTGTGGGTTCTTGCGCACTGACGTCCGGACTCGGGTGCAGCCGGAACCCTCCCCACGAATATTCTCGTGTGAGACCCACAGGCGGAAGATCGACACCACCGGTGGCACGCCACTGTCCCGACAACCCGATTAGGAAAGCATGAACTACTACATTCCGCGAGGCGGCCTGCCGCCGCAAACCGACCTGACCACCGACCGCGCGGTCTTCACGGAGTCCTACGCGATCCTGCCGCGTCGCACGATGAGCGACATCACCGCCAGTCTGCTGCCGCACTGGAATGGGACCAGGGCGTGGGTGCTGGCGCGGCCGTTGTCCGGATTCGCGGAGACCTTCTCGCAGTACATCGTCGAGGTGTCGTCTGGTGGCGGCAGTGATCGTCCCGATGCCGATCCGGGCGCCGAGGCGGTCGTGTTCGTTGTCGACGGGCCGCTGACCCTCACACTCGACGGGGTCGAGCATGTGCTGGATGCGGGGGGCTACGCCTTCCTCGCTCCCGGCGCCCGGTGGACCTTGCACAACCACGGTCCGGCCACCGCGACGTTCCACTGGATCCGCAAGACCTATCAGCAGGTCGACGGCATCGAGGTGCCCGAGTCTTTCGTGACCCGGGAGCAAGATGTCGACGGCGTCGAGATGCTCGACACGAATGGGGCATGGAAGACCCAGCGGTTCGTCGATCCGACCGACATCCGCCACGACATGCACGTCAACATCGTGTCCTTCGAACCGGGAGGTGCGATCCCGTTCCCCGAGACGCACGTCATGGAACACGGTCTGTACATACTCGAGGGCAAGGCGGTGTATCTGCTCAACAAGGATTGGGTCGAAGTACAAGCGGGCGACTTCCTATGGTTGCGTGCCTTCTGCCCCCAGGCGTGCTACGCGGGCGGGCCGAGTCGTTTCCGCTATCTGCTCTACAAAGACACCAACCGGCACGCCGGCCTTCAGCTCGGACTCTCGTAAATGTGACATGATCCTGTGTGCCCCTGTCGTTGTCGCAAGGGGGCGGCATTCCGATCCGCTGTGCGCAGGGATCAATGTGGTCTGCCGGGAGCGGTGTGTTCGGTGCCGGCGGCTGCGGTGTAGATGTTCAGTTGTAGGCCGGGTTCGGAGGGAAGTTCGAGTGCTTCGAAGTCGAGGTCGAGTTGTCTGACAGCGGGGTGGCGCAGGCGTTTTCGCCCGCTGCGGTGGAAGCGGACGTCTTGTGACGCCCAGCGCCGGCGGAAGAGTTCGCTTCGGTGGACAGTCCCCCGACCAGTGCGATGAGTGCTTTGTCGTGGGGGTTGCGGCCTGCTTCGAGCCGGAGCATGGCGGCGGCGTCCCTGGCAATGGTGTCGTAGTCGACGAAGAATTCTTCGGCCGCCTGAGGGTGGAGGTAGACGAAGCGCGTGGTGTTGGCGGGGCGGCGGGGATCGGCGAGCACGGGGGAGTAGAGGGCGCGGGCGAGGTCGTTCATGGCGATGACGTCGTGGCGGCCGTTGCGGATCCAGGCCGGCGCGTCCGTGATGGCGTCGAGTACTTGCTGGATTGCCGGGCGGACGGTCACCGCCGGGGTGCGGGGGCGGCGGGTGGTGCTTGCTTGCGATTGGCGGGCGAGGGCGAAGAGGTGGTCGCGTTCGGCGTCGTCGAGTTGCAGGGCGACGACCAGCGCGTCGAGGACGCTGTCGGAGGCGCCGGCGAGGTTGCCGCGTTCCATGCGGACGTAGTAGTCGACCGAGACTCCGGCGAGCATGGCGACCTCTTCGCGGCGCAGGCCTTTGACACGGCGGTTGCCGCCGTACACGGGTAGTCCGCTCTGCTCCGGGGTGATGCGTGCGCGCCGGGTGCCGAGGAACTCGCGGATTTCGGTGCGCAGGTCGATCGAACTCATGAGTCCACGGTAGGCAGTGGTCGCCGGATGTGGGAGGTACTGGCAGTACCCGGAACGTCCGTGACTCCCCGGGCGACCGGAATAGGGGTCAACTGGATCGCATGAAAGCGACGTACATGTTCGGCGCGGGCGATGTCCGCGTCATCGATGTTCCTGATCACACCATCCAGTCCTCGACCGACGCTCTGGTACGGATCGTGTGGGCCTGCGTATGTGGCAGCGACCTGCATCCCTATCACGCCATGGACGTCCAGATCGATGGGCCACGAGTTCATCGGTGTCGTCGAAGCGATCGGTTCGGATGTGAGGACGTTGCGGGTCGGTGACTTCGTCATCGCACCGTTCGCGGTGTCGTGTGGCACGTGCGTGTTCTGCGCCGCGGGTCTGCAAACCTCGTGTGTGCGCGGCGGGTTCTGGAATGACACCTCGTTGGGCACGGCGGGGGGTCAGGCCGAGGCGGTCCGGGTGCCGCTGGCCGACGGCACGCTGGTGAAGGTGCCGGTGGGCGAGGACGCCGACGATGCGCTGCTCGACTCCTTGCTGACGTTGTCGGACGTGTACGGCACCGGCTGGCATGCTGCGGTTCGCGGCGACGTCGGAGAGGGCAGTGTCGTGACGGTGATCGGTGACGGGGCGGTGGGATTGTTGGCGGTGCTGTCGGCTCGTCGGCTCGGCGCCGAGCAGATCGTCTTGATGGGGCGGCACCAGGTGCGCACCGACCTCGGTCGCGAGTTCGGTGCGACCGAGGTAGTTGCCGAGCGTGGCGAGGAGGGGATCGCGAAGGTTCGTGAGCTGACCGGCGGACTGGGCAGCGCGGTCGTCCTCGAGGCGGTCGGTCACCGGCCCGCTTACGATCAGGCCGTTGGCGTCGTCCGCGCGGGCGGAGTGATCAGTCGTGTGGGGGTGCCCCAGTACGAGGACGCGCCCGTCGGGTTCGGGAGCCTGTTCGGGCCGAACATCACCCTGACCGGTGGTCCGGCGCCGGTGCGCGCCTACATCGAGCAGCTGCTTCCGGCAGTCCTGGACGGCACCGTCCAGCCGGGGAGGGTGTTCGACCGGACCGTCGGCCTCGGTCAGACGCCGGAGGGCTACGCCGCGATGGATTCCCGCGACGCGCTCAAGGTCGCGGTCCGGCCGTGACCACAGCTTTTTCCGGTCGCATCACGGCCACCCCGGCCGCGTTACTGGGAATCATCCTGGCGAGCTATTTCATGGTGTTGCTGGACAACTCGGTGATTTTCACCGGGTTGCCGAGCATCCGATCCGGGCTCGAACTGTCACCGGCGGCGCTGTCGTGGGTTCAGGACGCTTATGCTCTGGTGTTCGGTGGACTGCTCCTGATGGCCGCCCACGCGGGGGCGCCGGGCAGGGCCTGGCGTTCGGGCCGCTGACGAACGCAGGAATCGCCGGTGTCGATTCGGCGGACGCCCGCGCGGCATCCGGGCTGACCAACACAGCCCATCAACTCGGAATGGGACTCGGGTTGGGCGTCCTCGTCGCACTCTCGGCCAACACAGGCGGCAATCTCGAGGGACCAACAGCGGTGACCGACCACGTCGGCGCCGCGATCACCGGGGGCACCATACTGCTCGCCGTCGCGCTGGTCGTCGTCCTCACGGTGATCGTGCCCGCCGCACGGCACCGCGGTTCGGGTTCGGCTCTGCACCGACCCGCCGCATGAAATCCGCTGGTCGAACCAGGTACTGCCGGTACCTGGTTCGACAGGCACTCCCAGCGCACGCAGACCGAACTTAAGGTTGAAACATGACCATTCCCCAATTGACCTTGAACAACGAAATCACGATGCCGGCAATGGGTTTCGGTGTGTACCAGACGCCGCCCGATGACACCGTTGCAGCGGTCGAGGCGGCATTGGAGGCCGGATATCGGCACATCGACACCGCCGCTGCTTATCAGAACGAACGCGAGGTCGGCGAAGCCATACACCGTTCGGGCATCGATCGCTCGGCCATCTTCGTCGAGACCAAGATCTGGATCACCGACTACGGCTACGACGCGACGCTGCACGCCTTCGACAAGAGCGCCCGCAAACTCGGCATCGATCAGATCGACCTGCTGATTCTGCACCAGCCACTGCCCGGCGAGTTCACCCTCACCGTCGAGGCCTACACAGCGCTCGAGACGCTGCTCGGGGACGGTCGCGTCCGCGCCATCGGTGTCAGCAATTTCATGTCCGACCACCTCACGAGACTGCGGGACGAAACATCAGTGGTGCCGGCGGTCAACCAAATCGAGGTACACCCGTACTTCCGTCAATCCGACGTGCTCACTGCCAACGCCGACTACGGGATTCTGTCCCAGGCATGGTCCCCGATCGGTGGCATCACCTTCTACCGCGACGGCTCCCACGGCTCCACACTCGACGATCCCACCATCGGGAACATCGCAGCGGCACACGGTAAGACGCCGGCGCAGACAATGCTGAGATGGCACCTGCAGCAGGGCCGCCAGGTGATTCCGAAATCGGTCACCCCGTCGCGTATCGCCGAGAATTTCGACGTCTTCGACTTCGAGCTCACCGCCGATCAACTCGCCGCGATCGACGCTCTCGACACCGGTGTGCGCGGCGGCCCGGAACCGGACGACATCACCCGCGAGACATTCGGCCTCGAGATCCCCGAAGCCTGAGGAATGCAGAGAGCGACCCCGGTCAGCGAATGGTAGTGGTGAAAGTGCGTTTTGCGCCCGGCGCCCGCACCGCGTGGCGCTCGCACGCCCAGGGTCAGACCCTGCACATCACCGAAGGAACTGCCTGGTACAGTCCCGCGGCGGACAGAAGGTCGAAGCACACGCCGGTCAAACCCTCTACTGCCCACCGAACGAACAACATTGGCCCGGAGCAAGCACCGACTCGTTCATGAACACCTCGCCATGCTCGACAACGCCGACGACCCGGCCACCACGACCTGGCTCGAGCACGTCACCGACGACGAATACCTGACGGGGCAGTGTTCCCTCGCCACCCGCCGCACCTTATCGAGGCCACAGATTTTCCATGATTTGTGCGACTTCCTGTGCGTTCATCGGTGCCGCATCGAGTTTTTCCGCGCCGGGCCGCAATCCCGCGATCATGACCGTGAGGATTCTGCGCCAGCCGGTGTCGGTGACGCCGCGTGTCGTCGCGACGACGCCGCGGAGGGACCAGAAGATCAGGTCCAGGTCGGCGTCGGTGGCGTCCTCGCGGATGCGGCCGTGCTGCTTGGCTTGCGTCAGCAACTCGAATAGGATGCGTCGATATTCATTCCTCAGAACTGTGGTCTGATCGTCGTTCCACATGCGAGACAGGCATCCGCGGTTCGACGCCAGGATGGCTCCGCTACCGTAGAGCACCTGCTCCAGCCCCTCGCCCTCCGGCGCGGACGCGGCATCACGGGCCAGGGCGAGGAAGTCTTCGAGCACCTGGCGAACCAGTTCACTGATCAGCGCATCTTTGGTGGGGAATCGGCGGTAGAGGGTGCCGATGCCGACGCCGGCGACCCGGGCGATCTCGTCGACGCCCACATCCAGGCCGCGCGCAGTGAACACGGTCGCTGCCGCATCGAGTAGTCTTTGCCGATTCTCCGCGGCGTCGCGGCGCAGCGGCTTTTCGCTTCCCTGAACGCTCACATCGGACCTCATTCGGATTCGTCGCCCACCAGCGTGCCTCCGGCGATCATCGCGAGTTCTGGATGTCGCAGCTCGGGCGACTCTTCGAGATTGGTGGTCTTGTCCCGCTTCATTGCCGGGATGAACAGGGCCGCGACGGCGCCAAGGGCCACTGCCACGCCCAGCATGACGAAGCCGTTGGTGTAGCCGGATTCCTGCGGCACCCCAGACGTGGACGCCCCGGCGGTGACGACGCTGGCCATGCAGGCAGCGCCCAGCGAGCCCCCGATCGTGCGGATGTTGGCGTTCATGCCGCTGGCGACACCGGTTTGTTCGGGTGGCACGGCGGCGACGACAACGTTCGACATCGCCGAGAAGGCCAGGCCGAAACCGATTCCGACCAATGACGTGGCGAGGTAGATGTCCATCTCGGTGTCATGCAGAAGAGCCACCACGAAGTAGCCGATCGCACTGACGATCGACCCTGCGATCAGCAGGTTTTTCGAACCCAGTCGAGCTGCCAGGCGGCCTGAGGCGAGTCCGAGCAGGAACATTCCCACGCTCACGGGCAGCAGCATCAGACCTGACTCGGTGACCGACGAACCAAAGCCATATCCGGCCGACGCGGGCGTCTGCAGAAATTGCGGCAGGAAGCCGAACGCGGCGTACATGCCGACCCCCATCAGCAGCGCCAACAGGTTGGCGGCCCAGACGCTGCGGATTCGCATCATCGTCATGTCGATCAGCGGGTTGGAGGATCGCGATTCAACCACTACCCACGTCACCGCGATGACTGCGGCGGTCACCAGCAGTCCGATGACGATCGGAGAGCCCCAGCCCCAGGTCGGTGCCTGACTGACGCCGAGCAGCAACGCAACGAGCCATCCGGACAGCAGCAGTGCGGTGAGCCAGTTGATCTTTCCGGCGGTGCGAACGGGAGACTCGGGGACCAGGATCTGCGCGGCCAACCCGGCGAGGACGACCATGATCAGCGGAATCCAGAAGAGCCAGTGAAAGCCGAGCACGGTCACGATGGGACCGGCGAGGACGATGCCGAGGCCGGCGCCGACAGCGGTGAGCGCGGCGATGACGCCGACCGCTCCGACCACCTTGTCCTCGGGGAACTCGTCGCGGATGATGCCGAACGCCAGGGGCAGCACGCCGCCACCGATTCCCTGGATCACCCGCGCGGCGATCATCACCGGCAGCGACGTGGCCAGGGCTGCGAGCAGCGACCCCGCCGCCAGTGCGACGAGTGCCACGACGAACAGCCGCTTCTTGCCGTGCATGTCGCCGAGGCGACCCATGACCGGGGTGAAGATCGATGCCGACAGCAGGTAGGCAGTTAGCACCCACGTGACGTCGGCCTGTGTCGTGCCCAGCGCCGACTCGAGGGTGGGCAACACCGGCATCAACAGTGACTGCAGCAGGGCAAAAGCACCGACACCAATAGTGAGAACGGCAAATGTCAGCTGATAGTGCGTCCGCAGCGAAGCGGTTTTCATGAATACTCCCAACAAAGCGGAGCGTTCACTCCGCATGCGGAGAATCTATCATTCGAAGCGGAGGGTCAGCGCGACATCGCCTCCGTTGTTGCCGCGAGGCCTATTCGCGGACCCGCGTCACGACTTCGTTCAGCGGTGCCCGCGTGGTGCGGTAGTTGTTGGCCGGGTGGTCGGTGTCGGCGAAGCCGAACGAGATGCCGACCAGGATCTTTCGATCCGCCGGGATGCCGAAGTGCTCGCGGATGAGGGGGAATGGCTGGCGAGCGCGGCCTGGGGGATTGCTCCGAGCCCGAGGCTCCGTGCCGCGAGTAGGAACGTGCCCACGTACAGGCCGGTGTCGACAGCCCCGTACACCCCTTGCACCGCGTCGGTGGTGATGATCGCGACGTGCGGCGCGCCGAAGAATCGAAAGTTCTCGAATGCCTGGCGGGCGGACGCTTCGCGGTCGCTGCGCTCCACGCCGACGGCCTGATACAGCTGCCAACCGCTGGCGCGTCGCCGCTCACGGTAGACGCCGCGGTACTCGGCTGGGGCATCGAAGTCGAACTTGGGCTGGTTGTTTCGCGCGCTGTTCGTCATTGCTTCGCGGAAGCGTTCCGTGGCCTCCCCGCTGGTCACGATGACCTGCCATGGCTGCGTATTGCACCACGATGCCGATCGTTGCGCGACGGTGAGTAGGCGATCGATCGTTTCTTCAGGAACCGGACGGTCCTGGTAGGCGCGGCAACTCCATCGGGTGGCCAGAAGATGCTCCAGGACGGTGGCCTCGTCCGTCGGGGTGGTGGTGATACCGGCTGACGCGGTCATGTTCGCAACATAGCGCATAATGTATAAAATCAATTCGCCTCGATGCCGGGCTCTCGGTCATCGAGAAGTGACGGGTGGGACGGGCCGCGACGTGGTAGAGGAATCATTGAGGCAACTCGGAAGCTGGAGTGGCGATGCCGAGACCTCCCGGGCCACTGGGGATTCCAGAGGCCCGGGAGGACCGCATCGGGCTGGTCAGTTCCCTTCGGAGTGAGCCGCCAGGTTCTCCCGGAAAAACGGGGTAGCTTCCGCTGCGGCGTGGTCGACGTACTTCGGCACGTCGTAGAAGTCCATGTGGGTGCCCCCCTCCACGACCACGAGCTTCTTGGGGCTGCGGACCCGGCCGTGCAGTTCGGTGGACATCCACAGTGAACCGGCTTCGCTGCCCGCGACGATGAGCAGCGGCGCGGTGAACAGGTCCTCGACGAGGTGGAACGCGTCGAACGTGAAGATCCGCGAGATGCTCTTGGTGAACAGCTGCTTGTTCTTCGCGTTCGGGTGCTGTGCCCGCGGCGTGAGGTAGTAGTCGTGCGCCTCGACCAGGTCGCGGGGGGTGTTTTCGTCCGGCTGCTCCGGAACGTACGGGATGTAGGCCGGGTCCGCCCCTTGGGCCTCGGCGCCCTGCGCTTCGGCGGTCCGCTGCTGAGCGACCGCCTGCAGCGTGGGTACCGCGGCGGCGTCGGAGTCGGTTCCGTACCACCCGCGCCGGAACGAGGTGCCGATGTTCACGGCGCTGACGGTGGTGACGGCCTTGATCCGGTAATCGGTCAGGGCCGCGTTCACCGCGTAGCCGCCGCCCGCGCACACGCCGAGGACGCCGATTCGTTCGGAATCCACGTAATCCAGGCTCTGCAGGAAGTCGACGGCGGCGCGGACGTCCTCCACCCGGGCGAACGGGTCTTCGAGGTGGTGCGGCTCGCCACCGCTCTCGCCCTGGAACGAGGCGTCGTAGGCCAGGGCGACGAAGCCCTCGTCGGCCAGCTTCGCGGCGTACAGGCCCGCGGTCTGTTCCTTCACACCGCCGCCGGGGTGAACGGTGACGATGGCCGGGTAGCTGCGCTGCGGATCGAAGTCGCCGGGGAGATGCAGGTTGCCGGCCATGGTGATCGGGCCGTTGGGGAAGGTGATCGTGTCCGTTGCTGAGTTCTCCTGATTGCTTGCGGTCAGAGGTTCTTGTTGTAGAAGGGGATGAGGGCGTCGAGGGCCTGCCCGACCGGTTCGGGCTTGTCGTACAGGTCGTAGTGCGACCAGCCTTCGGCCACTACGAGCTGCTTCGTCTCGGAGCGCGCGCGTCGGTAGATCTCGAGGCCGTCCCGGTAGGAGCCGAACGCGCCGGGCTTGTCTCCGACGACGACGCACAACGGCTGGGTGAGCAGTACCTCGGCATTGGTGAACGCGTCCCATCCATACCCGGCCGCACGTCGCGACACCAGGCTGCGGGTCGCACCGTTCGGTTTCTCGCCTCGACTGGTCTTGTAGTACTCGGTCGCCTCGACGACATCGAGTCCCATTCCGGTCGCGGCGTCCGCGGTGGGCGGTAGCAGATTTTCGACCACCCGACCGGCTCCACGGGCCTCGGCGGTGCGCTGTGCGGCGACCGCCTCTAAAGTCGCGATCGGGTCGTAGCCACTGAACGCCTCGTGCAACAGGTGGCCGAAGTTCACGCCGACGACACTGCCGACGACCTTGATCCGCCGTTCCGTCGTCGCCGCGCTGATCGAGTACCCACCACCTCCGCAGATGCCGAGCACGCCGATCCGGTCGGCGTCGACGTACGGGAGCGTGACGAGGTGGTCGATGACGTAGCTGAAGTCCTGGACCCGTTGGGTGGGGTCTTCGATGAATCGGGGCTCGCCGCCGCTGGCGCCCTGGTAGCTGGCGTCGAACGCGATCACCACGTAGCCTGCCTCGGCGAGGGCGGTGCCGTACACGTTGCCAGCGGTCTGCTCCTTGCAGCTGCCGATCGGGTGCGCGCTGATGACGGCCGGGTACTGCTTCGACTCGTCGAAGTCCGGCGGGAAGTGGATGTCTGCAGCGATGTCCCAGTACGGCGTCTTCACGCTGACGGTCTCGATCGCGTTCGTGGTCATGCGCTCATTCCCTTCGTCGTCCGGCGGAACCCGCCGGACGGTCTGGATCTCGATAATCGGTTCGGGGGTCCCGAACCGCGTCCTCACACCACTCTGCTGCGATCCACACCCCCGAACCAGAGGCCGGTTATCGGGGGTACCCGCAGCCCCTCCCACGGGCTGCCGACCGTCCCTAAGCTGGTGAGATGGAAATCGCCAAGGAGATCAAGGACTTCCTGACGACCCGCCGCGCACGCATCACACCTGACCAGGTGGGTCTGCCCACGGGAGGTCGGCGCCGCGTCGCGGGGCTGCGCCGGGAGGAAGTCGCGATGCTCGCCGGAGTCAGCGCCGAGTACTACGTGCAGATCGAACGTGGCGACGTCGGAGGGGTGTCGGACGAGGTGCTACACGCGATTGCAACCGCGCTGCGGCTCGACGACGAGGAGACCAAGCACCTGTTCGCCCTCGCCCGCGCCGCGACCACGAGGCCGCGCCGCCGAAACACTTCCCGGGCGCGCGTGGAGGTCCCCGAGCCGGTCCAGGCGCTCGTCGACGCGATGATCACCGCGCCCGCCGTGGTCCAGAACGGCCACCTCGACATCGTCGCGGCCAATGCCCTCGGCCGCGCCCTGTACGCCGACGTGTTCGACCGCTCGGACGGCGTACCCAACCTCGCCCGCTTCATCTTCCTCGACCGCCGCGCCGACGATACGTTCCCCGACTGGAACCACGCGGCCGACGACGCGGTCGCAATACTCCGGGGCGAGGCGGCGCGGTCCCCGTACTCGGCAGCGGTCACCGGCCTCGTCGGCGAGTTGGCCACTCGCAGCGACGAGTTCCGCACGCGCTGGGCGGCGCACGACATCAAAGCACACCGGCGAGGCACCAAACGGTTCCATCACCCAGTCGTCGGGGATCTGACTCTGCGCTTCGAGGCGCTCGAGGTTGCCAGTGCGGCTGGTCTCACCCTGTTCGGATTCACCGCCGCGCCCGGTTCTCCCTCCGAGGAGTCCCTCCGCCTGCTCTCCAGCTGGGCCGCATCCGACAGACCCGAACATCAGCACTCCTGAAGTCCGGGAAGGAGAGTCGGCTGCCGTCGACGTGGCCTTACATCGGTGGGCTCAATATCGTTCGGCGGCGGGCTCGTCGTGGGGCTCTCGGTTCAGGTGGACGGCCAGCACGAGGAGGATGAGGACCAGCGCGACGACGACGGCGTAGGCCGGTAGCCAGAAGGCCGCGATGGCTGCCAGCCCGAGTACCGCGGCGCCGACCGCGCGTGGGATCCAGCCGGTGCCGGTGGTGATGCGAAAGTAGAAAGCGTGTACGAGCAGGTAGATCGCCGGACCTGCGAGCATCAGCACACCGCCCACCCCCGCTCGGGCGGCGCCGGTATGCGCGAGCACCGTTTCACTTCCCGCGGCGAACATGACGAGGCCGGTGACGACGCCGTAGATCACGTTGATCCCGATGTGCACGGAGCGGATCGGATTTTCGGTCGCGGCGATATGGCTTTCCGCGAGTTGTTCGGCCCGCCCGAAGTAGACCGCCCACAGACAGACGAGGGCGACGAAGCAACCTGCGGCGAGCACGAGTGTGAGGGCATCGGAATGATGTCGGCAATCACGCGGCCCAGGGTCAGCACCGTTTCGCCCAGAAGGATGATGAGGAACAGCCGCATGCGCTCCAGCATGTGTTCGGCGTCGAACGGAAGTTGCTGCGTTCGTATCGCCCCGCCCGACACAGGGTGCGCGGTCCACGTTCCGACGAGGTCGATGAGCGCCGCCACGGCCCAGCACCACATACGCCATTGCGTGTCCAGCGCGGCACCGGCCACCCAGAAGGGTGCGGAGACCGCGAACCAGATCAACACGTGGAGGAAATGCCGACGAAGAAGGGGAGTGGGGGCGGTGGCCGCCGCATAGATGGCGGGGCCGTTCAGCGCCAACAGCATCGGGACGACGAACAGCCACGGACTGTCGTCGTAAGCGTGCCCGATGCCTGCGTTCATGAACAACCCCAGGCCCATCACCGTGATCGTCACGACCCCCGTACCGGTGCGCTCGATGTCGAGCAGTGTGACCTCGAAGGTGGTGAAGGCCCAGACACCGCACGCCGCAACGAGCGCCGCCAGGGTCTCGGCGTCACCGCCCCATGATCGAAGGGATGATGGGTGAGCTGACCGATCGCCAGCACGAACACCAGGTCGAAGAAGAGTTCGAGTGGCGAAACCTCGCGATGGGTAATGCGCGCTTCCCGGACCATCATGGATCCCTCCTCGGCGCAGAATCCTATCCGGCGACCTCGAGCGGGACGGCCGTTTCGGCGGCGGTGGGGCCAACGCTGTCGGTCCCCTATACCGAGACGCGAGTCCCAGTCACGCAAGCGGGTACCGCCATGACTATGCGCGTGGCCTTGAACATGCTGAATGGTACGACGTTCTTGCGGTTACCGAAGCGCAGCAAGCGCAGTGGTCATGGTGACCGCGACGAGGAGCAGTATGTAACTGATCGCGTGCACACGGTCGGGCAGACGGGGTGGGCGCCGCCTGAGCGTGACGATCACCGGGAGTGCGCCGAGGAGGAGCGCCAGGGCCGCGGCCAGGTCGACGGAGCCGACCAGGGCGGCCCCGGCAGGCGATCCGGGACCGTGGCCGATGAGAAAGATCAGGGCCGCCGGCAGGCTGATGGCGAGGGTCAGTGGGTTTGCGAGTGCGGTGGCGACACCCATCCCCAGTCCGGAGCGGCGCAGGAGAGGCACCGTCATGACACTGCCGCCGACGCCGAGAAATGCTGCGCTCGCGCCGATCGGTAACCCGAGCGAGGTCGGTATGGCGAACCGTCGCCGAGAGTCGGTGGTGTGCGGCGCCGTCGGTCGGAAGAAGCCCGGTCGTACCAGGACATCAACGATCGTCCCGACGAGATAGGTGACGAATCCCCACTGGATGATGGCGCCGGGTACGAGCCGGGCAAGCAACGCACCTACCACGCCTCCGAGACCGAGAAGTGCAAGCAGGCAACGAGAGTCACGCAAGTGACGCAGCACCGCGCCGGAGGTTGCGGACGTGGCGACGGCGGCATTCACCACCATCACCGCTGCGGATGTTGCGACTGCGACCCGGGCGGCCGAGTCACCGAGCCCTGCTTCTGCCCACAGGACGACCGGGACGGTCACGAACCCGCCGCCGAAACCGAACAGGACGGTGGTCAACCCGGTCACGAGGCCGATGAGAACGAGAACGAACATATCCACTCTCCCGATCGCGACCGACTATCCGGCCGGCGTCGTGCTGGACTGGCACGACACCGTCGTGCGCAATTCCTGTACGGAGCTACAGGAACAATGGTTGTCGAGACAGGCAACGGCACCTGGACGGTCCCCACCGCGCAGGGTGTCATGATTCCTCCCGCCACAGGGCATCGGGTGCGGATCCTCGGCGTGAGTACGAGCTGTCTCTACATCGAACCAGCTGCGGTGCCGTGGTGGCCCACGGTGTGCGTCGTGGGCGAAGTGTCATCGCTGCTCCGCGAATTGCTGCTCCTCGCCGCCGATCTACCCGCCGAGTACGACCGCGACTGTCGGGAGGGTGCCATCGCGGCACTGTTGCTGTTCGAGCTGGCAACTCTGAGGTCGCTGCCCCTGCACCTGACGCTGCCCACGTCGGCCGACCTGGTCGCGTTGTGCCGTTCCTATCTCGGCAAGCCGGAGGTCGGCGTGACGAATGCCGAGCGGGCAGGCCGAGTGGCGATGAGCGAACGCGCCTTCACCCGGCGATTCCTAGGCGAGGTGGGGATCAGTCCGGCGGCTTGGCGCCTACGGGCCCGGTTGCTGGCCGCCATCCCGATGCTGCGCTCGCAGCCGGTGACCCGGGTCGCCTCGACCCACGGTTACGCATCTCCGGCAGCTTTCTCTTTCGCCTTCAGCCGCGAGTTCGGAATGCCGCCGTCCGTGTCGGGTCGCCGCGAAGACGGTTCCGCGAACCGCTGAGTGGCGGGGCCCCGGCGGAGAAAGCAGCCTACCGGCGACGATGGTTGTCACATGCTGTCGAAGATGCGTTGTTCCGGTACTCCGGCGTTCTGTGCTGCGGTAACGGCGTCGAGGAGGTCGTCGGTGAGCTGCTCGAAGGTGGCCGATCGGACCCGTTCGGGTGGTCGGTCGCTCGGGTGGGTGGTCAGAAAACTGTCCAGCATGGCGCAGGTGTCGCGTACGTGTTCGAGCGCCCGGCGCTGGTCGTTGTTCATCGACGGTCCGGGGTTGGCGTCTCGTGCGGCGCCGTGGGCGAGCGAGCGTGGTCGACCGCCCTCAGCAGGTCGTGCGTGAGTCGCTTGTAGGTGGTGAGCCATCGGTGGTCGACGGGTTCGTCGCGCAGATACGCCGTCAGGGCGGTGGTGTTGTCGCCGGTATCCAACCATCGGCGTAGGTCGGTGGTGCGATCCTGGACGTGCTGTAACAAAGTGTGTGGCGAAACGGGCATCGAGTCTCCTCCGGTGTGGACTTCCCTTCGGCGAGAATGAATTTGGCGTTGCCGTGTGTTATCCGAGGTCATTGTTACCCATACCGGTGCCCGGTGCCAGGTGTTCGCCGGTCTACACCGTTGGCAGGTCACTGCGGAGACCCACCTGAAAACCTGTGATCGCCGGTGCGGGTTCCGTGCGTACGTCGTGCCTGCGCCCGGCGGCCGACATCGGAAAACCCGGTCAACCCGGTACCGCCGCGGGGGTCCCGGGCGGACAATCGAGGGGTACATCACGGCCATGACAGAGAAGGAGTGGAGCGGTGAACCGAACCGAGCTGCCACAGACACTGCGGCGATCGTCGAAGGAGGTGCAGGCGGCCTTCGCGACGGCTCATGAGATGGCCGTTCGGCGGTACGGCGATGGCGAGGAGGCCCAGCGAGCGGCGTACGGGGAGCTCAAACAGAGTTACGAGCTCGTCACCGACCACTGGGTGCCCAAGCAGGACTGATTCTGTCGTTGCCGCACTGGTCGCCATCGCAGTCAGCAAAGGAACGAGTGCGACACGAGTCGACAACGTCGACCGGAAATGCCGCCTGTTCCCGCGCCGGGCGAGGACAATTCCCAGGATGAGCACTCCCGACGACTGGAACGCGAACATCATTGCCGAATTCCGGGCACACCAGGGCCGAGTGGGTGGCCCATTCGAGGGCGCCCCGGTGGTGCTGGTTCACCACCGGGGCCGTAAGACTGGGCGCGATCGCGTGAGCCCGATGATGTATCTACCCGATGAGCAAGGTCCGGACACTATCTACGTCTTCGCTTCCAAGGCCGGTGCCCCGACCAATCCCGACTGGTACTACAACCTCGTCACCGCAGGCAAGGCAGAGGTCGAACGGGGCACCGAGCAGTTCCCGGTGACTGTCGTCGAGGTGACCGGTGACGAACGGGATAGGATCTTCGCCGAGCAGGCGCGCCGGTATCCCGGCTTTGCGGAGTACGCGGAGAAGACCGCGGGCATCCGGACGATCCCTGTGCTGGCGCTGCGCCGCGGGTGACCTCCATCAGATCGGGGCACGTTGCTGTCGAGCGTGGTCAGTCGGGGCGTGATTCGTCGAGCAGTCGTTCGAGGTAGTTCAGGTCCTGGCGGAGCATGGCGATCGCTCGCGCCGGACCTTCCGGGGTCGCCGACTGCGGGTCCGGCTGGACCAGCGAGCGTACTGCCATGTCCGCAAGTTGCGTAGCGATGACGCGGTCGTCGACTGCGTTTCCCGGCTGATGCCACCAGGCGATCCAGTTGAGCATGCCGATGATGGCCAAGGCCGCAGTTCGTGGGTCGACCGGTCGCATCTCGCCGGTGCGGATACCGTCTTCGACGACCTGGATGAATTCCTTCAGCACGTGTCGACGGCTCTGCTCGTAGTTGCGCGAGATGTCTTCGGGTAGTTCGGCTTCCGATCGGACGATCAACTGGAATCGATCTGGGGCCTGCGCCTGATGCAGTGCGATGGCGGTGGCCATCTCGCGGAGCTTTTCCGTCGGACCCAGATCGGTGCGCTCGTTGATGGTATGCAGCAATGCGGCCGGTGTCTCAGTGCTCTCGCAGACCAGGCGGGAGAGGAGCTCGTCCTTGTTGGCCACGTAGTGATAGAGCGCCGGCCGAGTCAGGCCGGTTGCGTCGGCGATGTCCTGCAGTGTGGTGCTCGCGAATCCTCGTTCGGCAAACAGTCGAGTGGCTTGCTCGATGATCTGCTTTTCCACCAGCTCACGGCGAGGGTTGCTGCGGATGCCCGCGCTTTCGGTCGCAGCCTGATCGGTGGAACGGGATTTGCCCCGGCCTCGGGGTCGGCGCTCGTTCGCGGCCTCCTCGCTTGTCATGTCCGAAGGATAACCGGCGCCGGTCACCGGTCGCGTACTCATGTCGAGACCCGCAACCCGGAAAGCGCCGGATCAGCGTCCGACGTCGCCGGATCACGGAAGAACGCGAGGTGCATCCGTACGCTGGCCAAACCTGCTGCGACATCTGCGCGGCAGGAAGTGGGGGCCTCGACGACGACGACTGCGTCCGTGTGGTGACCGAGACGTTCGGCGAAATCGAGCCTGCTGAGCAGCGACGAGCGGGTGGATGGGCCGGTGAGCCACAGAGTTCGCGCGGTTGGTGCAGTCTCGACGAGTGCGGTGGCCTCCGGGCCCCACGCGGAGTCGAAGTCGATGTCGAGCACTGTGGTGGTGGTGGCATCGCGCAGGTCCGCCGGTGCGATCCGATGCTCGAATCGGCAGTCGCCGTGGTCGAGTGGTTGCCCGATTGTCCAGTCCGTGATGTCCGTGTCGGGGATCGCGTCGGCAGGCACGTCCGCGTAGCTCGCCAGGCCCTTCCGCACGAGCGTGGGCGCGGTGTCGTGGAATCGGTTGAGGCTGACCTTTCCGGCGCGGGTCATGTAGGCGATGAGCAGCTGTTCGACCGGAAGTGCCATCCTCTGGGGGAAGGACTCCCACCAGAGTTCGCTGCGGTGCGCGATGCGCTGGAGGTATTCGACGGCGGGGCGGCGAGCCCGTTCGTAGTCCGCGAGCGCGTCGTCGATGTTCGCGGAGGCGGTGAGGGCGTGGTCGAGTGCGATGGCGTCTTCCATGGCGAGCTTGGTGCCCGAGCCGATGGAGTAGTGCGCGGTGTGGGCGGCGTCGCCGAGGAGTACGACGTTGCCGCTGTGCCAGTGCTCGCACGAAATGGTGCGAAAGCGCGTCCACCGGGTGCGGTTTCCGATCAGCCGGTGGTGTTGGAGGGTGTCGGCGAACGCGTCCTGCAGGTACTCGAGGGCGAACCCGTCGCTGGCGGTGGGGGCGGTCCGGTCGGTGGAGACATCGAATCCTGCCCGCCGCCATGTTTCCTCGTCGGTTTCGATGAGGAAGGTGCTGCGGTCCGCGGCGTACGGGTAGGCGTGCGCGACGAAGGTGCCGTGCTCGGTGGTGACCGGAACGAAGATGGCGCTGGGGAGCGCGAAGTCGGTTCCACACCACAGGTAGAGGCCGGCGCCGGTGTCAATGCGGGGCTCGAAGGTGTCGGACATCTGCGAGCGGGTTGCGCTGTTGATGCCGTCGGCGGCGATGATCAGGTCCGCATCGAGCTCTGATGCTTCACGCCGTTCGCCGAAATGTATTTGCACCCCGGCGTTCTGGGCTTGTTGCTGGAGGACCGCGAGCAAGGTGGTGCGTGCGATAGCGAGGAGATCACCGTGTGCCAGCCGGGCGATCTGATCGCCGACCTGCATCGACATTTCGTGGGCGTGCGCGGCCGCCACAATGGCTTCGAGCGATGCCGGGTCGGCTTCCCGCAGGTTCCGCTGGGTGCGAGACGCCAGGCCGACGCCGAAACCGAATGTCTGATCCGGGGGGCTCTGTTCGTAGACGGTCACCTCGGCGTTCGGATGGCTGCGTTTGATCAGCCTTGCGGCATAGAGGCCGCCCGGTCCACCGCCCAGTACTGCTACTCGCTCGAGATTCATGACGAACTCCACTCTCTGTGACGTGTATGTCAAGTATTCTACGCATACGTCGACACGTCAACTTGGTTGTCTCCGTGAGGGGACAGGGAATCGGCCGCCGCGTTCACGGACTTCGGGGCATGCCCGGTCAGGCATGCCCCGAAGGTGTTGAGGTGCGGTGGAACGACCGATCTATGCACCCACGCGACGTGAGTCGGCTTCGTTGGCAACCTTCGCTGCGATCTCGGCGCGCAGTCGTTTCTTGTCGATCTTGTTCACGTTCGTGTGTGGCAAGGTCGTCACCCACTCGAGCCGTTCGGGCCACTTGAATTTGGCGACCCCGAGCTGCGCCAAGTGCTCCTGAATGTCGTGTAGCGGCAAAGCTTCTCCGTCGATCGACACCAGATATGCGCAGGTCTTCTCTCCCAGCCTGGGGTCGGGCATGGCGACCACCGCCGCGTGTGCGATATCGGGATGCTCGAGCAGAAGCAGTTCGACTTCTTCGGCGTTGATCTTCTCACCACCCCTGTTGATGAGATCCTTGATCCGACCCTCGATCGACAGATAACGTGCACCGTCGATCACCGTGATCGCGCCGAGGTCCCCGGTGCGGTAGAAACCGTCGGCGGTGAAGGCGTCCCGGTTGTGGTCCGGGGCGTCGAAATAACCGGGGAGCGTGTAGGGGCCTCGGCAGCACAGTTCTCCGACCGCCCCGTCGCCGAGTTCGTTCTCGGTGCCGGGTTCGAGGATGCGTATCTCGTCGTCGGACGAGATAGCGGTACCCACTGTTGTCAGTCGGGCTTCTGCGGGGGCGTCGAGTGGGGTCACCGTGAACAAGCCCTCGGCCATGCCGAACAACTGCCCGGCCCAGCGTCCGGTTCCGTCGTCGACGCGCTCGAACAGCTCGTGCGGAACCTTGGCGCCGGAGAGGATGACGCGTTCGAGCCAGGCTCCAGCCTGGTCGAAGTCCGGACTCAGCACGGCCTGGTAGTGGCCGTGCCCGATGAGGACCTCGGTCGCTTTCGTCCGCGCCATGAGCTGGAAGGCGGTCGGGGCATCAGCGGTGGCCAGGACCAGGCAGGCGCCGACCGAGTGCGCGGCGTGGAGCCCGCACGAGATGCCGGCGTTGTGGATGATCGGGATCAGATGTGCGACCCGGCTGTTCTCGTCCCATCCGAGTCGCTGTGCATACAGCAGCGCGTTGTTCCAGTATTCGGCGTGGATGCGTGGGATGACCTTGGGAACTCCGGTGGTGCCACCGGAGAGCTGGAACGCAACCACGTCGCAGGCGTCGGTGTGTGTTGCGACCTGCTCGACGATGTCGTGCGCTGTGTGGGGATCGATCTCGAGACCGAGATCTTCGAGGCGAGTCACGTCGTCCCGGTCGCTGATCTCCGCATCGCCGACGGTGATGATGTGCCGCATGGTGGGATGGCCGTCGGCGTGTTCGCGGGCGAACTCGACGAGATCGAAGGTGGGCAGATTCGCCTCGACGAGGTGCGCGACGGCGCCGACCTTGCGACTGATGTGTCCGATCTCGTGCATGCGGTGCGCGGCCAGCGTCGCCACCGGGACCAGCCCGGCCTTGATGCAGCCGTACCACGCGAGGACTGTCTCCAGACGGTTGGTGAGCTGGAAGATGACGGGATCGAGTCGCTCGAGGCCGAGCCGGATCAGCCCGGCCGCGATCTGGTCCGTGCGACGATCGAGTTCTGCGAAGCTCATCTGACCTTCGGCGGTGATCACGGCCGGTCGGTCCGGGAACCGGGTGGCGACCTGGTGTAGCCGCCGCCCGGTGGGATCGGTGCTCCACTCGCCGCTGTCGCGGTAGCGGCGGGCGCGATCCTCGGGGAACGGAACGAGGCGCCCACCCCAGTCCGAGAATGTCACCTTTGTCCTCCTCTTCTGGTACTGATCGCAATTGTCCGGCACATCACCGCTCCGCCACCGCGGGCAGAAGCCGCGCCAGGTCGAGGGCGTGGTCGGGGTGATCAGCCGGCACGATGCACGAGTAGATGGCGGTCCAGCAGCCGGGGCAGCACAGCTGCCGGAAAACCACCGGGGTGTCGACATACTCGGCGGGGTCGGAGGTCACCTGTGGACCGGCGGTCGACGACGGGCCCTCGAACCGAGCGAGATCGAGCGTGGTGTTGTTCTTGTCGTCGCCGAGGAGACGTCCGCACTGGGCGCAGGCGATCGCGCGGGTGTCTCCGACCGTGACCTCGGCCAGGTTGTCGTCGAGCCTGCGAGCTCCGGTCAGGTCGAGTGTGGGGGCATCGGTGAGGGTGACACCGGAGCGCTCGCGCCGTTCGGTGCGCATCTCCTCGCGCCGCTGTGAGGTCTGTCCCTCGTCGACGTCGCCGTCGACGAGGGCGACGCCGTAGACGGTCTCGGCACCGTGTTCGGTGACCTTGCCTTCGCGGAAGTCGGCTGCCACGGCGGCCGGGTCGCGCAGCAGCGGATCGCCGTAGCCGCCGCCGCCCTGCCAGTGCATGTACAGCACCTCACCGGGTGCCACGTAGCTCTCGGCGTAGCAGGCTCCGAGTTCCCGGCCGCCGCCGAGATCGTCCAGCGCGTCGGGGATACGGCCGGCGGCGAACTGTTCGACGATGTCGGTGCCGCGGGCTAGGACCTCGACGCCGGTGTTACCGGGGTATCCGCCTGCAAGACCGTTGTTCTGGGCGACGGCCTTGCCTGCCGACGCGAGTACCAGGCCCATCGGCAGGCTGGTGCCGTACGGGGTGATGGCGATGGAGGCACTGACACCGCCGCGCTGGCGTCCGGGTCCGCCGGAGTCGGGTTCCTCGCGGCGCCACAGGGTGAGCAGAGGGTAGAGGAATTCGGTCATCTCGGTGTCCGGGATGCGGCCCATCGGGATGCAGAAGAGGCCACCGGTGTCCATGCCATCGGCGGTGGGGCGTGCCCCGTAGCCGCCGGCCATCGGCTCCATCATGATGTTGAGGAACGGCACCGACTGTTCGGGTCGCTCGTCGAGTCCGGCGATCACCGCGGTATCCCACGTGCCGCAGCACGCGGCCTGCACGCTCTTGCCGAGATCGACCGACCGGTCGAGCATCTGCGACAGGCATTCGGCGATCAGGGTGCCAGTGAGCCACGCCGGTCCGATCGGGCCACGGCTCACCGCCGCCGGGAACGTCGCGTTGTTGATGGTGCCCTCCTCGGCGACCAGATCGAAGCAGCGCATCAATCCGCCTGCGGACCAGGGGATGTCGCCGGCGAGGATCGGCAGGATCGCGAGCATCACACCGCCTCGCATGCCGGCGTACGTGCAGTTGATGACGCCGGTCTGCGGGTCGGTGCCGGTGAAGTCGAAGGTGAGGTGATCGGCGGTCTTGGTCATGGCCACGGTGATCTTGTGGATTCCGCGGTCGCCGACTTGCGACTGGTCCTGGTAGCCGGTGGCCTTCCAGGTGCCGTCCGGCAGTGATGCGAGCTTGCCGCGCAGGCGCCCTTCGGCGTCGGCCATCATCCGCTTCATCACGGCCTTGACGGTGTCGGCACCGTACTGCTCGATCACCGCGAGCAATCGGTTGCGGCCCACGGTGTTGGCGCCGATCTTCGCGCGCAGATCGAGTCCGACGAGCATCGGCACTCGCGAGCGCCGCACCCAGGCGTCGGCGACGTCGCGCTGGAGTTCGTAGTCGCGGACGACCTTGATCGGTGGGGTGGGCAGGGACTCGGAGAACACGTCCTGGGCGGAGGGGTCGAACGAGCCGAGCCCGGATCCGCCCAGGTCGGGTTCGTGACAGATGGCGCTGGTCCACCCGAACAGCTTGCCCTCGTGGAAGATTGGCTGGTAGACCATCACGTCGCTCTGGTGCAGTCCACCGCCGACCCAGGGGTCGTTGCACAGGAACATGTCGCCCTCGGTGATACCCGGGTTGGTCGAGCGGTGCTGGAGGGTCCAGTAGATGGCGAGGTCGACGGCACCGACGAGCATGGTGTTGTACAGGCCGACCTGCACTTCCTGGCCGATTTCGTCACTGATGGCGAAGTCGAAGTCGTTGGCGTCGGTGACGATGGGGGAACCGGACATCCGCTTGAGTGCCTCACCCATCTCGTCGGTGACCGACCACAGCCGGTGCCGGATGACCTCGTAGGTCAACGGGTCGAGGTCGTCGATCTGCTCTTGGGTGACGGTATGGACTTCCAGTGCCGGGGGAAGTGATCGCGAGAGGGCGTCGGGGTCGATCGGTCGGCTCGAGAAGACTTCGGAGCCGGGAATCTGTGCGGTCATGAGTGGTGCTCCTACTGGGCGACGATGGTGAGATTGCCGAGGCGGTCGACGGTGCCGGTGGTGCCGTGGGGGACGACGACGGTGGTCGTGGGGACCTCGACGATGGCCGGGCCGGGCAGGACGTGTCCGGCGAGTAGCTTGCTGTAGTAGTAGACGTCGGTGTCGACGTAGCCGAGCTTGCCGTCGAGGCAGACCTTGCGGGTGCTGATCCTCGCGGCGGAGGCATCAGCGGAGTCCGCGGACTTCAGTTCCGGCAGGGTGGGGGAGAACGGCAGGATGCCGGTGGCCCGCACCCGGTAGGTGATCGCTTGGATGCCGGCCTCCCGGAATCCGCTGTCCTCTCCATAGAGTTCGGCGTACCGCTGCTCGAACAGATCCGACGCCCGCGCGATCTCCTCTGCGTCGAGGTTTCCGGCCGGAATCGGGGTGGCGACCTCGGCGAGCTGCATGCTGTAGCGCATGTCGATCTCACGCTCGATCTCGACGCGCGTGAAGGTCAAACCCTGCCGGTTCAGTTGTTCGAGCACCTGGTTCTCCAACTGGGTGAAGTTTCGATCGGCGCGGGTGGGATCGAGGGGCATCGCCGCCGGGTCGGACAATTCGGCGGCGAGGACGATGTTGGACGAGGCGAGACCGTATGCCGAGAACGCGGAGGCGACCTGGCCGAGCGGGACGATGACCTCACCGACGCCGACCTCGGCGGCGTAGGCCGCGCAGTGGGCGGGGCCGGACCCGCCGAAGGCGTAGAGGACGAAGTCACGCGGGTCATGTCCGGCCTCGACGACGGTCTTGCGCAACAGGTCGCCGGTCTGGGCGTTCTGGACTGCGTAGATGGCTGCGGCAGCGTCCTCGATCGACAGTCCGAGGGGTTCGGCGATTCGGGCGCGGATCGCCTCCCGCGCGAGGTTCTTGTCGAGCGGCTTGCGGCCGCCGAGCAGGCCCCGTTCGGGCAGGATCCCGAGCACCAGGTTGGCGTCGGCGTTGGTGGGTTCGGTGCCGCCCTGGCCGTAGCAGGCGGGCCCGGGGACGGCCTGGGCGCTGTGGGGGCCGATTTGCAGGTTGCCGCCGGCGTCGATCCAGGCGATGGCGCCGCCCCCGGATCCGATGGCGTGTACCTCGAGGGTGGGCACGTTGATCGGATGGTGGTTGATGATCGTGCTGGAGGAGCGGACGGGATCGCCGTCGACGACGAGGCCGACGAGGAAGGTGGTGCCGCCGACGTCGGTCGCGATGATATTGCGATGGCCGAGTTGCCCGCCGAGGGATACCGCCCCGACCACGCCACCGGTCAGCACCGATCCGACGGTGCTGATCGCGTTCTTCGGTGCTTCCGCGGCGGCGACCGCTCCGCCGTTGCTTTGCATCACCAGCAGCGGTCCGGCGAGGTTTCGCTCGCGCAGCTTCGATTCCAGTTCGCCGAGGTAGTCCCGGAGCCCGGGGCCGATCTGGGTGCTCATGATGGTGGTCGCGTTGCGGGCGAACTCGCGGATACGGGGGCTCACCTCGCTCGACAGAGAGACGAACATCGTCGGGTCGATCTCGTGGACGAGTTCGCGAATGCGCTGTTCGTGCGCGGGATTGCGGAACGACCACAACAGTGAGACCGCGATCCCCGACACCCCCTCGGCGAGGAGCACACGGATGGACTCTCGGGCAGACTCCTCGTCGAGGGCGACGACGACATTGCCGTCACGGTCGAGTCGTTCGGTCACCTCCAGGGCGTGCTTCTTCGGGATGAGACCGTGAGATTTGCTCTGCCCCATGACATTTTGCAGCTGCTCCGGTGAGCTTCCCAGATACCGGCCCTCCACGTTCATGATGTAGATCGAGTCGCGGTGCCCCTTTGTGGTGAGGAAGCCGACTGGGGGCACGTTGCCCATGACGAGGGCATTGAGTGACGAGGTGGTGCCGTGCGCGATGTGGTGCGTGTCGGCCAGCATCTCCTCGACCGGGCATCCCAGTTGTTCGGCGAGTGCCTCGAGAACATCGATGACGCCGCGGGAGTAGTCGGGCGGGGTCGAGGGAGCCTTGGCGGCGAGAACAGTGCCGGCACTGTCGTCCAATACCGCGTCTGTGAACGTGCCACCGACGTCCACTCCGATTACATATGCCATTGCCGCTGTGCTCCTTCGTCCTGGGGGAATGCGACGGGGGGTGAGGTCATCCTCGAACACTCCTTACGTCAATGTCGAGTATTCGACGTGTCTGGTGACATGTCAAGTGTCGAATGTGAGTAGCGACACGAAAGTGAGTGGACTGCGACCAGTCGGTTCAGGTGTGCGGTGGGGCGATCTTCGAGCGGAGTGCAGACCGGCCGCGGATGCCCTGTGTCGTCGACGAAGACGGTGACTGTGCAACCGGAGGGCCGGACCTCGTCGCGGAACGTGCGCGGACCAGGGGTAGGCCACTGGGGTGGTCCGACCTGTGCGAAATGTAGGGCGAGCGTGAAGTAGAGCAGGGAATACTCCAGGCGTCCGGCCCATGTCGTGGCCCTCGAGCGGTGGGCGGCGCCGCCACCCACCCATCCCATGCGAATGCCCGCTCATATGGTCATCGGATCATCCTTCCTCGCGCGCGTTCATGCTGGCGGCCGACGGTGTGTGCACGTTGTTCTGGCATCGAGATCGCGTCCGCCGTCCGGCGGGGCTTGACGAATCATCATTGGCGTCGAATACTCGTCGTGAACGTAAATCTCCGTAAGCCGGGGTGGTGCTCTCGCAACCACCGCCCGGGCATTCCAGATCAGAAGGGCTACCTCATGGGCATTCACCGCATCGGGCTCGTCGTGCCGAGTTCGAATGTGACGGTCGAGACGGAAATGCCGACACTGCTCAACCGGCATGCGGACGAACAGTTCTCGTTCCACTCGAGCCGGATGCGGATGCAGGCCGTGTCGCCGGAACAGTTGCGGGCGATGAACGCTCAACGGGAGCGGTGCATCCTCGAGCTCGGTGACGCGGGCGTCGACGCCATCCTCTATGCGTGCCTGGTCGCCCTGATGTCCGTGGGTCCGGGGGAGCACCAGCGCGTGGAAGGCCTGGTCGCCGAGCAACTGGCGGCCGGCGGTTCCGACGCGGTAGTCCGCTCCAGCGCGGGCGCCCTCGTCGAAGCGCTCCACGCGATCGATGCGAAGCGAATCGTCCTGGTCACCCCCTACATGCGTCCCCTCGCCGAGCAGGTCGTCGCCTACATCGAGGCCGAAGGAATTCAGGTATCGGATTGGCGCGCCCTCGAGGTCGCCGACAACGCCGAGGTCGGCTGCATCCCCGGTGACCGGGTCATGGACGCCGCTCGATCACTCGACCGCGCCGGAGTCGACGCGCTGGTGATCTCCGCGTGCGTCCAGATGCCCTCGCTCGACCTCGTCCAGGCCGCCGAAGACGAGTTCGAATTGCCGGTGCTCTCGGCCGCCACCGCCGGCGTCTACAGCCTGCTGCGAGCCCTCGGCCTTCCGGTCGATATCCCGGGAGCCGGTGGTCTCCTGCGTGCCGATGCTCCGGCCGCTGCCCTTCAGTAGCCCTGAATCCATTGGAGTTCAACATGTCCGAACAGAAACACACGGTCAAAGGCGTCGACCACGTCGCCTACCCCACATTCGACCCCGCCGCGACCGTCAAGTTCTACCGCGACGTTCTCGGGTTCCCCGTCGTGCACTCGATCTGCGCGGCCGGCTGGGGCCCGGAAAAGCACCCCGACTTCATCCACTTCTTCTTCGACATCGGCAACGACGACCGGCTCGCCTTCTTCTACTACTTCGGCCTCGAACCGTTCGACGGAGGCCCGCAGGGCGACTCGTATTCTCGCTTCACCGAGGACGTACCCATCTTCTTCATCCGCTCCCGCCACCTGGCCATCCACGTCGACAGCGAAGACGACCTGATGGAATACCGGCGGCGTCTCGATGGCAGCGAATGGCCCGTCGAGATGCAGATCCAGCACGAGACGATCGAGTCGATCTACACCCACGACCCCAACGGCTACATGATCGAAATCACCCGGGCGCTGCGCCCGGTCACCCCACAGGAGGACCTCGACGCCAACATCACCATCGACGCCCTCGTCGACGTCGTGTCCGGCCCCGAACCGAGCATGGCCGCGCTACTCACCCGCAAGGCAGAGCTGATCGTCGAGCGCGCCGAGGCCTGGCAGCAGAAGCAGGACGAGAAAGAAATGGTGAGCAACCGATGACCACGCTGTTCGTCCTCGATGTCCCCGAGAACACTCCGATCGCCGCAGTCGCGGGACAAGACCCGGCCGTGATGATCGATCGCGTCGGACCGTATTACCGAATCGTCTCCGACGCCCCCATCGTGATCGACCGACGGGCGACCAAAGTCCGCCACGCGGTGTGGTACAGCGGCGTCGCCGGACTGCACCGGTCCCGAATCACCCAGTGGGACAAGGACGCCATACGAATCGAGCCGCGATGACCGAACAAACTCAGCGGCTCGGCGCGGGACGGTACATCGACGCCGCCCGAGCCCCCGACACAACCGTCACTTCGGTGCACGAACTCACCACCGCGGACGGAGCGAAGATCTCCGGGGTCCTGCGGGTCGTCCCCGGAGCCCGCACCGTCGTCGCACTGATGCACCCGCGCCAGGACCTGGCCCACCACGTGCTGGTGCCCGAACTACTCGCCCGCGGGTTCGCGGTGTGGACGCAGGGCACCCGATCGGTCAACAACGACATCTCCCTGGTGCACGAGCAGGCCCTGCTCGATGCTGCGGCCGGGCAAGTGTTCCTGCGGGAGAGGGGTTTCGAGCACGTCGTCACCCTGGGGCATTCCGGAGGCGGCACGCTGTTCGCGTTCTACCACCAGCAGGCCGGACTACCGGCGGGGGAGCGGCTGACCCGCACCCCCGCCGGCCGGCCCATCGACCTGGCGGGCGCGCAGATGCCGCTGCCCGATGCAGCGGTGTTCATGGCGCCGCACCCAGGGCAGGGTGCGCTGTTGCAGCGGTTGATCGACCCCTCGGTCGTCGACGAGGCCGACCCCCTGTCCGTTGATCCGCGGTTGAACCCGTTCGATCCCGCCAACGGATTCGCCGAACCGCCGCACAGCTCCTCGTACTCGCCCGAGTTCATCACCCGCTACCGGGCGGCGCAGCGTGAGCGCATTGCCCGCATCGACGCACTCGCCCGGCGACGCGTCGACGAAGCCGCCGACGCGCGTCGCCGCTACAAGAGCACTTCCGACCCGGCGGATCACCGCGCCGCGCTCGCACCCCGCGTCCTCACCGTGTACCGCACCGACGCGGATTTGCGGTTCACCGACCTGTACCTGAGCCCGAACGAGCGGCCCTACGGGTCACTGTTCGGCCGAAGGCCGGACCTGACCAACTACGGACTCGTCGGCTTCGGACGCTTCGTCACCCCGGACGCCTGGCTGTCCACCTGGTCGGGACTGAGCAGCAACGCCGACTTCCTCCGCTGCGCCCCTGCCCTCACCGCGCCGTCCCTGTTCGTCGAACTCACTGGCGACCAGGCCTGTTTCCCTGAGGACGCCACATCCATGGTCGATGCCCTCGGATCGGCGGACAAGACCCACGTCCGCGTCGCCGGCACCCACTTCGGCGGCCCGATCCGCGATGGCGCCCCCACCGGCGCCACCCTGGCCGCCGCCGACATCGGTACCTGGTTGGCGACCCGGTTCGCCTAGACATTCCCCAGCCCCCCGGTGGCCCCGCCTGGCCCGCATTCAGCGGCGCAGGCGGGGCCACTCCCTCTCCGAGCGGAGACAACAATGTCTGTTCGTATCCCTAGCTCAGCGCCCGTCGTCGGGCTCTGCCTCATGGCACTGGTCCTCGAGGGCTATGACCTTCTGATGTTCGGAACTGTGGTTCCGTCACTGCTGAGTTACACCCCCTGGAATCTGGACGCAACCGACGTGGGAATGCTCGGCTCACTCGTCGGCGTCGGCATGCTGGTCGGCGCTCTGCTCGCCGCAGCCGTCGCCGACCGATGGGGCCGCCGCCGCACACTTCTCGCCGCCGTCGTTGTGTTCTCCGCCGCGATGGGCGTGTGTGCGATCGCGCCCACCCCCGCGGTCTTCGGAATCGGGCGGGTTGTCGTGGGTCTCGGTGCCGGCGTCCTCATGCCCACCGCGGCAGCGACGTTGATCGAGTTCGCCGCCCCGGGCGCTCGGGCCAGGTCGGTGGCGCTCGGGTTCGTCGGCACCAGCATCGGCGGGATATTTGCCGGGGTGCTCTCGCTGTGGCTCGTGCCCGAGTACGGGTTCCGGGCTATGTTCCTGGCCGGTATGGTGCCTGCACTCATGTTCCTGCCCGTGATGCTCCGGTACCTCCCGGAATCACCGGCCTATCTCGCCTCCCGGGGCCAGCACGACGCTGCCACAGCGATCGCTCACCGATATCACCTCGGCCTCCCCGCCGACCTCAACTCCATCTCCGGGCCGGACCCCACCGCCACACCCGAACGCGGGCTGCGCGCACTCTTCGGCACCGAGCGCACCCTCGCGACATTGCTGTTCTGGGCGATGACCCTGGTCTGCCTTCTCGTGTTGTTCGGCGTCGCGACCTGGCTTCCCGCGCTCATGAAATCTGCCGGCTACCCGCTGGGAGCGGCCCTGTCCTTCCTGCTCGCCTTGAACGTCGGCGGTGCGGCAGGAGCACTCATCGGTGCCACGCTCGCCGACCGGTACGGCATCAAACCCGTCACAGTCGCCTTCTTCCTCAGCGCCGCACTGTCGCTGCTGGCCATAGCGACCGCCCCACCACTTGCGGTGATCTACCTGCTGGTGATGCTGGCCGGGCTCGGCACCACGGGCACCCAAATCCTGCTCAACACCTACATCGGTACCTATTACCCCGCATCCTGCCGGGCCACCGGACTCGGAATGGCACTGGGAGTCGGGCGGATCGGTGCCATCATCGGCCCCACGTACGGCGGACTCTTCGTTGCACTCGGCGCCGATACCACCTGGCAGCTGTTCGCCTTCGCGCTGCCAGCCGTCGTCGGAGCCGTCGTGACCCTCCTGGTACCGCGCCGCGCCACGGACGATACGACCACCACCCTCACCCCTGCGGCCGAGCCCGCCGACCGGAAGGCTGTGTCATGACCATCGATTTCGCCGGACAGGTCGCCATCATCACCGGGGCCGGCGGTGGACTCGGCCGCGCCCACGCCCTCGCCCTCGCGGCCCACGGCGCCCATGTCGTCGTCAACGACATCGGCGGATCCCCCGAGGTCAGCTCCGCCGATGACACTCCGGACACCCCCGCGGGCCGTGTCGTCGCCGAGATCACCGCCCGCGGCGGCTCGGCGATCGCCGACCACGCCGACGTCACCGACTACACGCAGGTCACTGCGATGGTCGACCGCGCTCTCTCCGCCTGGGGACGAATCGACATCCTGATCAACAATGCCGGGATCCTGCGCGATGCCAGTTTCCGCAACGCTGGTCTCGACGACTTCCGCACAGTCCTGGACGTCCATGTGATGGGCGCCGTGAACTGCAGCAAGGCCGTGTGGCAGCACATGATCACTCAGAACTACGGCCGAATCCTGATGACTACCTCCGCCTCCGGAATCTACGGCAATTTCGGGCAGGCAAACTACGCTGCAGCAAAATCCGCGCTCGTCGGGCTGATGAACGTGCTCGGCATCGAGGGCCGATCCAAGGGCATCCACGTCAATGCTCTGGCACCGCTCGCGACGACCCACATGACCGAATCGATCTTCGACGCCACGGCCGCCGAAATCTTGACCCCGGAGTCGATCACACCCGGCGCACTGTTCCTGGTGTCCACGGACGCGCCGACCAAGACGATCCTCGGCGCCGGCGGTGGAACATTCGCGGTCAGCCGCATGCTCGAATCCCACGGCGTCTTCCTCCCCGCCGATGCCAGAACCCCCGACGATGTTGCCCGCCACTGGCCGCAGATCAGCGACTCGAGCGTGCAGTCGGGCACCGACAGCACCACCGCCCAGATTCAGCACTTCGTCGACTCCGCCACCCGAGCCGGCACAGTTGCCCGTTGACCCTACGAGCCCGGCGCCACGAACCGTCACACCAACCATCACCGTGTGCCTTCGTCCAGAAATGAGCACCACATGAGGGAAGCCGTCCTCGTCTCGACCGCACGCACGCCGATCGGCAAGGCGTATCGAGGCTCCTACAACAACACCCAGCCCCAGCAGCTCGCCGCACACGCGATCGCCCATGCCGCGCAACGAGCCGGAATCAACGGCGAGGAGATCGAGGACGTCGTCCTCGGTTGCGCCATGCAGGAGGGCTCGTCCGGAACCAACATCGCCCGCCAGGCCGCGTTGCGCGCCGGGCTCCCCACTTCTGTGCCGGGCATGACCATCGATCGGCAATGCTCCTCCGGGCTGATGGCCATCGCCACTGCCGCCAAGCAGATCGTCGGCGACGGCATGCAGATCGCGATCGGCGGCGGCGTCGAGTCGATCTCCCTGGTCCAGAACGAGCACCGGAACCGATACCGCGCCACCGACCCCTGGCTGGTCGAGAACCTCCCGAGCACCTATCTGCCGATGCTGCACACGGCCGAGATCGTGGCCGAACGGTACAAGGTCACCAGAGACCGTCAGGACGAGTTCGCGCTGCTGTCCCAGCAGCGCACCGCCGCAGCGCAGGCCGCGGGCCGATTCGACGCCGAAATCGTTCCCCTCGACAGCCTCGAGACCACCGAGGATGGGAACGTACCCGTCCAGCTGGGCAGGGACGAAGGGAACCGTCCCTCCACCACTGCGGCAGGGCTCGCCGCACTGCGCCCGGTCCTTCTCGACGGCGAGGTGACGAACAGGTCGAGCGTGACGGCCGGCAACGCCTCCCAGCTCTCGGATGGTGCCTCGGCATCGGTTCTGATGGAGGCGAAGGAGGCCGAACGCCGCGGTCTCGAACCGCTCGGCGTGTACCGCGGCATGGTCGTGGCAGGGTGCGGACCGGACGAGATGGGAATCGGACCGGTCTTCGCGATCCCGAAGCTACTCGAGCAGCACAACCTCGCCGTCGACGATATCGGTCTGTGGGAACTCAACGAAGCCTTCGCCTCCCAAGCCGTCTACTGCCGCGATCATCTCGGCATCGACCCCGACCGATTCAATGTCAACGGCGGCGCAATCTCGATCGGTCATCCGTACGGGATGACCGGCGCCCGCCTGGTCGGCCACGCTCTCATCGAAGGTAAACGCCGAGGCGCTCGGTATGTCGTGATCTCGATGTGCGTCGGCGGCGGGATGGGCGCAGCCGGACTCTTCGAAGTCAACTGAAACCCGCCATGCGGCAGGGCTTTTGCCCTACGTGCGGGAAATGAGGCCGACGCCGAGTTCGAATGTCACGCCCGGCGGATCTTGCTCCTGCACCGTCACCCCGAAGCCGGGGTGACGGTGCAGGAGCCGTCTGGCAGCTAGGGCCTGTCAGGTCCACGGGAGGTCGACATAGTGGACGTCGGGCCCGGGGGTGGTCAGCGTGATTTCGGGAACGGCGCACCGCGGCGAGGTGCGCAGAAGAAATCGCACCGCTTCGGCCACGTCCGAGGGCGGCAGCGTGGCACTGGGGTCCTTTTCCATCCACGAGGATCCGGGTGTCTCGACCAGTCCCGGGCAGATGGCGGTGACCTGGATGCCGAGACGGCTGAGTTCGCCGTGCGCCGACTGGCTCAGGGCGATCATCGCCGCTTTGGTCATCGAATAGGCGGCCACTCCTGCCCGCGGCAGCTTGCCGAAGATTGAGCTCACATTGACGATCCATGCCTTACCGTGTTCGGCTCCCGCCACTTGCAGTGTCGGAATGCAGCTCTGCATCAGCAGGTAAGCGGACCGAAGGTTCAGATTCAGATGGAGGTCAAGCTTCGGCGTCGCCAAGTCGGCAATATTTCCGCTCAGGCCCAGGCCGGCATTGTTGATCAGGACATCGGTGCGGCCGTACCGCTCGACGTGCGAGGCCACGGCGGCCTCACAGTCGGCGCTACGGGCCAGATTTCCGGACACCGGCAGGACCTCGACGCCACGCCCGCGCAGGTGGGTCGCAGCCTCGGTGAGCTTGCTCTGGTCTCGCGCGACGATTGTCAGGTTGTAGCCCTCGTCTGCGAGCGCTTCGGCGATCGCCAGCCCGATTCCTGCGGATCCGCCAGTGACGATTGCGGCTCGTTGATTCCCGTTCATCGCATCCTGCCTTCTGCTCGTGTTCGTTGTGGCATGTGGTTGTTCGGGTGGCGTTCTGGAATCCCCCAGACGCCGAAATGCGACCTCGCGATAGTTGTGCGCGGCCGGTGCGGCTCCGCCGGCGAGATCTGCACTGGCTGTGTGGGCACCGCGCGTCCGGGCGATGGATCCGAAAGGACGCGATTCCCGGGTGTGGCCCTTGATACAATCGTTTACGTACTTGTCCAATATCTTACATCAATGTAGATGTACCGACCAAGGATGGCAGGGGCGATGACTCGCACAGAATTCGTAATCAGGGATGTAAGGGTCTTTGACGGAGAGAAGGTTGTCGAGCGCTCGACGGTCCACGTCAGGAGCGGGTTGATCGAGGCGGTCACTACAGAGTTCGACTCGACTGACGAGATCGAGGTCGTCGACGGGCGGGGCAAGACTCTGCTTCCCGGACTGATCGACAGTCACACTCATGCGCAGCCGCCATCATTGAAAGACGCCTTATTGTTCGGCGTGACAACGGAACTCGACATGTCCTCCCGACCGGAATGGATGGAGGAGCCGTGTCACAGGACTAGGTGTGGGCCGGATCGGGGGCGATCGTCGGCCCCACTTACGGTGGCGTTCCCGTCGCGATCGGGACCGGAACCAACTGGCAACTGGCGGCTTTCGCGGCGCCGGCCGCCGTCGGTGCCATCCTGACCGTGCTCGTTCCGCAACGCACACCGATCCACCGATCCGCTCAGACGCGGCGTCCTTCCGCGGCGCGGATGTCGATCGGAAAGCTGTTTCATGACTATCGGGCCGGTCGGGAGTGGCGCAGATCACAATCGGATATAGGATGTTCTGCGACATGACGAAGCTGCTCATCGCGGTGGCCGGGGCGCGAACGATGGACACCTCCGGCAACCCGCTCCGCGCGAAACACCGGCCGAAACAGGAAGGGGTCGCACAATGGCACGCCTGCAGTCGCTCAACGTCGGTATGCCGAAAGACGTGCCCTGGCAAGGCCGGACCGTCCACACGGGCATCTTCAAGTACCCCGTCGACGGTCCACGCATGGCTCGCACGCTCGACATCGACGGCGACGGTCAAGGCGACCTCGAGGGCCACGGCGGCGAAATTCGTGCCGTGCTCGTCTACCAGTGTCAGTCCTACGACTTCTGGCGGCGGCATCTCGATCGCGACGATCTCGAATATGGCCAATTCGGTGAGAACTTCACCGTTGACGGCCTACCCGACGACGAGGTGCACATCGGTGACCATTATCGCATCGGCGACGCCGAGTTCGAGGTCACTCAGCCCCGCGTCACCTGTTATCGGGTCGGAATGCGCCTGGGTGAACCCGAGATGCCGGCGCTGCTCGTCGCCCATCATCGGCCCGGGTTCTACTTCCGGGTCATCACCGAGGGGCAGGTGCAGGCCGGCGACGAGATCGTCCGCACCCGGGTCGGCCGGCACCGCATGAGCGTCGCCGCCGTCGACGCGCTGCTGTACCTGCCCGACCGGGAGATCGGCCAACTCCGCAAAGCAGTGGACATCCCCGCGCTCAGCCCCGGCTGGCAGCGATCGTTTCGTGATCTGCTCGACGCCGCAGAGCACCCGGCGCGCGCCGACGAGCCGCCCGCCGGCGCCGAATCGAACGCCTGGGCCGGCTTCCGGCCGCTGCGCGTCTCACGGATCGTCGCCGAAAGCACAACCGTGGCGTCGATCTACCTGGCACCACACGACGATGCCCCGTTGACCCGGCCGAAACCCGGCCAGTACCTCACCCTCCGCGTCGCAGGCGCCGCCGACCCTCCACCGGTGCGCAACTATTCACTGTCCACCACCCCGTCGGACAACGAGTACCGCATCAGCGTCAAACGCGAGACCCATGGCCTCGTCAGCACCTATCTCCACACGCGGTTGCGTGTCGGCGACACCGTCGACGTCGCTTCTCCGCGTGGAGATTTCGTCCTTCCCGAAGACCGCGACGACACCACGCCCGTGCTTCTGCTCTCGGCCGGCGTCGGGGTGACCCCCGTTCTGGCGATGCTGCATGCACTCGCCGCAGCCCACAGCAAGCGCGACATCTGGTGGCTGCACACCGCTCATTCGGCCGCCGAACACGCTTTCGCGGCCGAAGCGCACAAGCTGTTGGCCGGCCTCGACCGGGGGCATGAACACGTTTACTACACAGCCCCTGGCCCGGCAGCGGTCGTGGATCCGCCGGCTGTCTCCGGCCGCCTCGGCCGCGAAGCCCTCGGCGTCCTGGCCCTGCCTACCGACGCGACCGCCTACCTGTGCGGTCCCACCCCGTTCATGGCCGCCGTCCGCGAAGCACTCACGCGTGTCGGGGTGGGCTCCGACCGTATCCACACCGAGTTGTTCGGCGCACTCCCGGCCATCAACCCAGGACTGACCGACGCCGCCCACGCTCCGCCGCACCAGCCCCCAGGCCCCGCCGGCATTGGGCCGCGGATCACCTTCACCCGCAGCGGACTCACCGCGCCATGGAGCGACGAGTACAGCACCGTCCTCGATTTCGCCGAAGCCTGCGACGTTCCGACCCGCTGGTCGTGTCGCACCGGCGTGTGCCACACCTGCCAGACCCCGATCCACTCCGGGACCGTTCGATACCGACCGGACCCCCTGGAGCCCCCGACGCCGGGCACGGCTCTCCTGTGCTGCTCGCAACCCGAAACCGACCTCGTTCTCGATCTCTGAAGAGCCACGGGGGCCCACCTGGCTACTCGTCCGCAGTCGTCAACTCGCGGATGGACACCCCTTCCGTGGATATGGACGCAGCGTGGCAGACTCGGCCAACGCGACCTCGCCGAGCAGCCGAAGCACTACCAGCGAGGCAGCGGCAAGACCGGCGAGCATGTGCTCGACCGGATTTGCGCCGGAATCGTGCCCGCCGTATCGCGGCGCTTCGTCGATCGTCAACTCGTGCCTGCGCGCGGTGACAGTCGTGCCATGACTCCCGAGCAGTGCGTGTACGACCAGGTGCTCACGTCGCGAAGTAGTCACCGGACCGCCTCGTAGAAGTTTGCGGCGGCGTGGTCACCCGTGTTCAGTGCGCCCGCCAGCCAGTTGAGCGCATCCGCACCAACGGCGTGGACGTCGGGGCAATGAACTGTTCGTCACCGAGGTGGCGATGGCGGACGAGATCGCCGCAGCGGGCGATCTCGTGAAGGGCAGGCTGGGCAGCGTCCCCGTCGCCGTGATCCGAGGACTCCGGCCGAAGGACGACGGCTCGAGAGCGCAGAACGTCATCCGGCCCGGGGCGGATAACCTGTTCTGGCTCGGCACCGCCGAATCGGTCGAGCTGGGCCGGGCGGAGGCGTTGCTGCTGCGCCGCTCGGTCCGCCAGTTCTCGACCGACCCGGTCGATCCGGATGCGGTACGGGCGTCGATCGCGGACGCCCTGACCGCGCCCGCACCGCACCACACCCGACCGGTCCGGTTCGTGTGGGTCCGCACCCGCACCGTCCGAGACGCCCTGCTGACCCGGATGCGGGAGCAGTGGCGCACCGACCTGGCCGCCGACGGGATGAGCGCGGACGCGGTGGCGGCGCGGGTGGCCCGCGGCAACATTTTGTTCGACGCACCGGAGGTGATCATCCCGTTCTGCGTCCCCGACGGCGCCCACACCTACCCCGACAAGCGCCGGCAGGCGGCGGAGTCGACGATGTTCACCGTCGCGGTCGGCGCCGCGGTGCAGGGGCTGCTGGTGTCGTTGGCCACCAAGGGAATCGGCAGCTGCTGGATCGGGTCGACGATCTTCGCCGCCGATATCGTCCGCAGCACCCTCGACCTCCCCGCCGACTGGCAACCCCTCGGAGCGGTCGCCGTCGGCCACCCCCTCGAACCACTTACCCCCCGACACGCCGCCGACCCCGGCGACGCCCTGATCGAGAGATGACCCACGCGCAATGAGCGCCGAATCAATGATCAATTCCGACGACACGCTCACGCTGATCGTCGATAGCCAAGAAATGAGTAGACAATGACCATCGTGTCCGAACCCACCACACCGCAGAAGGTCGAGCTGACCGACGAGGAGATCTTCGCCGGCCACGTCGGGGGGAAGCTCTCGGTTGAGACCACGACCGCCCTCGATACGCAGCGCGCCCTGTCCATCGCCTACACGCCCGGTGTCGCGCAGGTCTCCCGCGCCATCGCCGCCGACGAAACCCTCGCCGACCGGTACACCTGGACCAGCCGCCTGGTGGTCGTCGTCTCCGACGGCTCCGCGGTACTCGGCCTCGGCGACATCGGCCCCCGGGCCTCGCTGCCCGTGATGGAGGGCAAGTCCGCCCTGTTCAAGAACTTCGCGGGCCTGAACTCGATCCCGCTGGTCCTGGACACCAAGGACCCCGACGAGATCGTCGAGACCCTGATCCGGCTGCGCCCGAGCTTCGGTGCGGTCAATTTGGAGGACATCTCCGCACCGCGCTGCTTCGAGATCGAAAAGCGGGTCATCGAGGCCCTGGACTGCCCGGTCATGCACGACGACCAGCACGGCACCGCCATCGTCGTCCTGGCCGCCCTCGAGGGTGCGGTCAAGGTCCAGGACCGCGACCTCCACCAGTTGCGGGTGGTCATCTCCGGTGCCGGCGCCGCCGGTGTCGCCTGCGCGAACATCCTGCTCGCCGCGGGGATCGCCGACGTGACGGTCCTCGATTCGAAGGGCATCGTGTCCGCCGACCGCAAGGACCTGAACGAGGTCAAGGTCGACCTGGCCGCGCGCACCAACCCGGCCGGCCGCCGCGGCGGCACCGCCGAAGCCCTCAACGGGGCGGACGTGTTCCTCGGGGTGTCCGCGGGCACCGTGCCGGAGGAACTGATCGCCACGATGGCGAAGGATTCCATCGTGTTCGCGTTGTCGAACCCGGACCCGGAGATCCACCCCGACATCGCCCGCAAGCATGCGGCGATCGTGGCCACCGGACGCTCGGATTTCCCGAACCAGATCAACAATGTGCTTGCCTTCCCCGGGGTGTTCCGTGGTGCGCTCGATGCCGGTGCCCGCCGGATCACCGAAGGTATGAAGCTCGCCGCCGCCGAGGCAATCCTCTCGGTCGTCGGTGACGAGCTGGCTGTGGACAAGATCGTTCCCAGCCCGCTCGATCCTCGCGTCGCCCCCGCTGTCGCGGAGGCAGTCGCCGCCGCTGCCCGTGCAGAAGGCGTCACCGACTAGCGAGAATCCGTCGAGCACCCCGATCCGGAACCCGCACCCACGGTTCCGGTGTCGGGGTGTTCGCGACGGATCCGGCAGTCGGTGATCCCAAGTGTCTTTTCCGGTGGGTGGCTGGCGCGCGCCGTCCTGTCGTAATGTCGCAGGAGAGCGTAAATCCAGGAGGTCCACCATGGCTCCAGTGCGCGTTCCAGTGTCAGTAGAGCTGTCGTGGCGTCTTCACGCGACGCGAACAGCGAGATTCGGTCATGAGTGACGGGGCGCCGATCCTGATGACCGGGGTGGGCGGTGGTTACAGCAGTATCAGCCGGCTGGTCGCCGAGCAGCTGTTGCGCAGTGGCGAGCCCGTGCGGGCGATGGTTCATCGCGATGACGGCCGCGCCGACGCACTACGGGAGCTGGGAGCGGACATCGTCGTGGGCGATCTGACCCGCCCCGGTGACGTCGCTGCGGCGCTGACGGGCGTGACGCGGATGTTCTTCAACATGAGTGTGTCCGCGGACTATCTCGAGGCGGCCGCCGTTGTGTGCGCGATCGCCGACGAGCGGGGCGATCTCGAGGCGTTGGTGAACATGTCCCAGATGACGGTGTCGCAGATGACGTCGACCAGCACCGAAGAGTCTCGGCACCAACGGCTGCACTGGCTCGCCGAGCGCATCATGAACTGGTCCGGTCTGCCCGTCGTCCACGTCAGACCCACAGTCTTCCTGGACAATCCGCTGTTCACCGTCGTGGCGAGCCGTTCCGTCGCCGAACGCGGCGTCTTGGCCTTGCCGTTCGGTACCGGCAGGACCTCGCCCGTCGCCGCGACCGACGTGGCCCGAGTGATCGCCGCCATTCTTCAGGATCCGGCAGGGCGAATCGGGCAGGTTCTCGAGCTGACCGGCCCCGCCGTCCTGGACATCGACGGCCTCGCCGAGCAGTACACGCGTGGCTTGGGACAGTCGGTGACGGGATCCGATCTGCCCCACGACGACTTCGTGGAGTTGTTGAGCGCCGTTCCCGACATCTCGTCGCACACCGTGCAACACCTCCTCACCGTTGCCACACTGCACCGGGACGATCGCTACGACCGGTTGACCACCGACGTCGAGGACGTGACCGGCCGGCCCGCGCAGTCGGTCGAGCAGTACGTCGCCGCACACCGCGAGCTGTTCTCGAAGCCGGCCGCCGCCGGGTAGTGAGGGCCGAGAATCGCCACTACTTGCGCCACCCGTTCGAGCGGCGATCACGTCGCTCGCACCCACGACCTTGCGACGTCGCATACTGTGCCGATGATCTTGGAACATGCGCTGCTGTCTGTGACACCCGCGAAGGTCGAGGAATTCGAATCTGCATTCGGGCAGGCCGAGGCGATCATTTCGTCGATACCGGGATTCCTGCGACTGCGATTGTCACGCGGCCTCGAGCGACCGAATGTCTATCTCCTGCTGGTCGAGTGGGAAGAACTCGAAGACCACACCGAAGGCTTTCGGCAATCGTGCCGGTACCAGGAGTGGAAGGACCTGCTGCACCACTTCTACGATCCCTTCCCGCTCGTGGAGCACTACGCGCCTGTCCGCGAAGTGTGATTCGACGCCTCGCCGAGGCTGGCGCAACACGCGGACACCAGTCTGGTGGTGGCGGGGCTGCCGCCGTCACCGCAGGACGGGCATACCATCGTGACGGTCCGTGCGATTTCGTCGACGGTGACGGTGAGCGGCACGGCGCACTGGCGGCACCATCTGTGTCGCGTGATGGCGTTGACGTGTGTCGGCGACGCGACGCATTGGTGAATCCACCGTCGGTGCAGCGGGCACGTCGTCCGGTCATCGGGGGACAAGGTTCGTGCATCCTCAGCGGCGTCTTCCCTGGCCAGTTGATCACTGAGCACGGTCGCGCAGGTCCGTCTCACCCCAGATGAGTGGTGGCGGGCCGGTGCGGGCCGGATCGCGCAGGAGGTTGTCATGGAGTCACCTCGACGAGATCGAACCGGGAGTGCAATTGCGCCCAGGTGGCCCGGCGACGGCCGTCGCGGGTGCGGTAACCGCTGCCCGGCTCCGGAACCCAGGTCCGCATCAGATCGTCACGTACCGCGGGACGGTCGGTGGGTTCGCACGTGTGCGCCAGCGCGGCGACCAACCACACCCGGGAGGTGGTGCTGCCGGGGGATACCGAGTGGGTATCCGCGCCAAGCGGGTTCGTATTCATGGGTCGTCCTCGCGTCGGTCCCGGTCGCGTTCCCGCACTCGAAAGAGGCTGGCCCTCAACGAGTTGCTGATCCGCGTGGGATTCTCTCTCTGACCTCATGATCCGCCGGCTAGGGTGTGACGAGTGTCTCATTTTCTGACACCAACTGATGCGGGCGACGTCAGATGTCGATGCCGAATTCCTTGATCTTGCGGTAGATGGTGGCCCGTGAGATGCCGAGAGCTGTTGCGGCGGCCTTCTTGTTGCCGTGATTCTCTTCGAGGCTGCGCACGATGGCGTCGCGTTCGAGGGCTTCGATCTGTGTGAGTGTGTGGCGGCTCAGAGCGTGGCACATCGGGGGCAGCTGCTCGACCTCGACGACACCGGAGCGCTGACGCTGGACCACATCATGCAGAACCTGGCGGAGCTCGGTGACGTTTCCGGGCCAGCTGTACTTGCAGAGTTGGCGCATCGCCGCAGGCGAGAGAGACAAGTCCGCGCCGCGACCGAGCTGCCTCAGTAGATGCGGTACCAAGCTGTGGAGATCGTCGATGCGATGACGCAGCGCGGGCATGGTGACGGTATGGCTGAAGTGGGGAAGGATCAGTGTCTCGAGGTCGGTATTGTGATCGGTTCCGCCGATGGTCGCACCGATCCATCCGGCGTGCTCGCGTCCTTGAATGAGGTCGGCGACGATCCGCTGCTGTGACTCGCCGAGGAGGTCGATATCGCGCAGGATGACGCTGAATCGGTCTTGTCCGAGTTCCTGTTCGAGTGCCGGCAGGCCGGCGCTGTCGCCCGCGAGTTCGGCCACCGTGAAGATCCGTGTGCGGATGGGAATGTGTTCGATGGCAACGGCTTTGAGAGCTGATGCTCGGCCGCTTCCGGCTTCGCCGGAGACGGTGACCCACTGTTGTTCGCGCGCGCAGCGAGCGATCTGCTGGCAACTGCGGCGCCAGGACGCGCTGGTGCCGGTGATTCCGGGCAATATGCGGATGCTCTCCAGAGCAGGGGATCCCGATGTGGGGATCTCGAGTAGATGCACGTAGAACAAGGCCATCTGCCTCCGGGCGCCGAGCCCGAAGTCCTCGACCGAGGACAGCCGGGCCGTCTGCCCGCTGGGCAGGGCGACGATGTGTCGTTGGGTGGCCGGAGCGCCGCTCAGGTCCACGGCGTGTTCGAGCAACGCACCCTGGTCCTGGGCGTCCAGTGCCACGCGTAGTTTTCGGTTGACGAGAATGACATCGTCTCCGAGCGCCAACACTCCCGTTTGGGGTGACCGTCGACAGGCCTTCAGATAGGTGTTGAGTAATGCGGTCTGGTCCGCACTGGCCTGTGCGAGGAGGCGGCCTTCGATCTGAGCCGTGGCGGATTTGGCGAGGGTGGCCAACAGCGGGCCCCCGTCCTCTACCCAGCCGGTGAGATCGAGCGCGCCGACGAGGGCGCCGGACATCGGATGGGTGATCGGGACACCGGCGCACGCCAGTTGCCCGAGACAGTCGGCGTAGTGCTCGGCGCCCGTCACCAGGGTGGGTTGACGGGTTTCGAGAGTGGTGCCGATGCCGTTGGTGCCGGCGAATTCTTCCGAGTAGCTGTAACCGGGTATCAGTTGGACGTCGTCGAGTGTGCGATTGAGTCGTCGGCTGGCGGTGATCCTGGTCAAGATCACTCCGTCAGCCGAGGTCAGGATGACGCTCACCGGTTCGTCGACCAGTCCGTCCGCGAGCTGCCGCAGGACGGGTTCGGCTGCCGCCACGAGAGGGCAGTCCAGATTCGGCTCTCGTACGAACGGGAGGTCGAGCTGATCCGGGCGCACCTTGAGCGACTTCGATCGCTGCCACGAGTACGAGATGGGCTGGCGAACGGAGCTGTCGAGGTCGTCGTCGGCGAGGAACAGCTCTCGCGCCTTCTGTATATCCTTGCTGGTCATGCTGTATTTACGCCCCGATTCTCCACCTCTCACGTAGTTGAGAGTACGTCGTCTCGATGTGAGACGGGTCTCAATATGAGACGGGGTGGTGGAGGGCCGGGGTCAGGTCGGGGACGGCCGCGCCGTCGGCCGCGATGCACTGCCATCGACGTGGCTCTTCGCCGCAGAGGAAGGGGGATGATCGGTTCGCTGTAACCGCTCGGCGCACACGTCGAGAAGACGGTTCCGGAGGGTGTCGTCGAGGGGCGGGAAACGGCGCCTGGCCAGGACCCGCAGGCGCGCGAAGTACTGCGCCTCGGTCCACCCGAACGTGACGAAGATGTCTTCGGCGCTGCCGCCGCCGAACACTGCCCACCGGTTGCCGAACTCCAGGACGAGGTCGTCGTCCCGTTTCGATCGGATGCGTGGTTTCGTGGGTGTCATATCGCACGCCCCGGATTGAGAATTCCGGTGGGGTCGAACGCTGCCTTGACTTCTGCCATCAGGGACCTCTCCACCGAGCCGATCATGGGTTCGAGGTAGCGGCGTTTGAGGTCGCCGACGCCGTGCTCGCCCGTGATGGATCCACCCAGCGCCAAGCATTGCGCCACCATCTCGTCGAAGGCCTGGTGGGCCCGTTCGGTCGCGTCCGGATCTGCGGCGTCGAACACGATCGTGGGGTGGAGGTTGCCGTCGGCGGCGTGCCCGAAGGTGCCGATGAGGAGGCGGTGGTGGTCGGCGATTCGGGTAATGGCGTCGAGCATGTGCGGTAGCCGGGGCACCGGCACGGCCAGGTCGTCGAGCAGAGTGCTGCCGCGGCGCTCGAGGGCGGTCAGCGCCACACTGCGGGCCTGCATGAGGGCGTCGCCTTCGGCGGGGTCGGTGCTCATGTACAGCTCGGTGGCCGCGGCGGCACGGCACGCGTCCGCGCTGCGCTGCGCTTCCGCCGGGGCTGCGTCGCCGTCACACTGGATCAACAGCAGCGCACCGGCCGTCTGGTCGAGACCCATGCGGGTCATGTCGTTGACGGCCGAGATGGTGGTGCGGTCCATGAGTTCCACCAAGCTCGGGTCGGCCACCGCCTGAATCGCCATCACCGCGTCGACCGCCTGGACGGGCTCGGCGAAGGCGGCGACGACGGTGGCCGTGCGTGCCGGTGGTCGACGCAGCCGCATGGTCGCCTCGACGATGACGGCCAGGGTGCCCTCGGACCCGACCAGCAGTTGGGTCAAGTTCAATCCGGCGACATTCTTGCGGGTGGTGGCGCCGGTGTGGATGATCCGGCCGTCGGCGAGCACCGCCTTGATCCGGGCGACGTGGTCGCCGGTGACCCCGTATTTCGCGCAGCATGCTCCGCCGGCATTGGTCGCGAGGTTTCCCCCGATCGTGGAGACGGCGCGACTGCCGGGGTCGGGGACGTACCAGAGTCCGCGCTCCGCCGCCGCGGCAGCGAGATCACCGTTGATCACTCCCGGCTCGACCGTCGCGGTGCGGGACTGTTCGTCGATGGTGACGATGCGGTCGAGTTTCTCGGTGCTGAGCACGATGCAGCCGTCGATCGCGTTGGCCCCGCCGGCGAGTCCGGTGCCCGCCCCTCTCGTGACGACCGGAATGCCGTACCGGTGGGCGGTTTTCAGGGTTCTCGCGACGTGGTCGGTGGTCCGGGCGCGGACCACCGCGATCGGATGCCCGGAGGGGGAGAGCGTCGACTGGTCGCGGGTGTAGGCGATCATGGTGTCGCTGTCTGTCACCACGGCATCGCCCAGTGCCGCGAGCAGACCCGCGACGGGACCGGTCGTCACCACGGTCATGCTTGTCCTTCCACAGTGTTGTATTCCGTCGGGTTGTGCACCGCACCGGGTTACCGATTGATCTCCAGTTCGCCCATGCGGGACCAGTCGGTGCCGGGTAGGTCGGTGTGGAGGATGCGCGGTGTCTCGCTCAGTGCCGGGCGCATCGCGTCCAATCCCTTCCGGAAGTGGTCGGCAGCGACGTGGTCGGACCCGGCCTGCCCGTCCCGGAACGCCTCGATCAGCACGAACTCGGCGGGATCGTCTGCGCTGCGATGCCATTCGAACCAGAGATTGCCCGGCTCGGATCGGGTCGCGTCGGTGAACTCCTTGGTGACGAGTAACCAGTCGTTCCGGTACTTGTCGAGGACCTTGAACTTCACCACGATGAAAATCACGATGACTCACTTTCTTTCGGACGAATTCCTCACCACCGGAACGGGGCAGTGGGTCACCGCCTCGCAGGACCGTCGAGGCGGTGACCCACTGCGTGCACTAGTAGATGTTCGACGGGCGGACCATGCCGTCGGCGAGATCGCCGAAACCGGGCGCCATGATGGCACCGGGATTGCCCAGCACCTCTTCCACGACAGCGGTCTCCGTGGTGATCAGAAGTGCCGCGATCGAGGCCGCGCTCTCGAGTGCGGCGCGGGTGACCTTGAACGGATCGATCACCCCGTCGTCGAACATGTCCCCGTATTCACCGGTGAGCGCGTTGAAGCCGTGCCCGAGCGGCAAACCGGCGACCACCTCGACGACCTCGTCGCCGTCGAACCCGGCGTTGATCGCGATCCAGCGCAGCGGTTCGGCGAGGGCGCGGCGCACGACGTCACACCCGATGGCCTCGTCGCCGGTCAGGTCGAGATCGGTCAACGCCCGATGCGACTGCGCCAGCGCGGTGCCACCACCGGAGACGATCCCCGCCTCCACCGCGGCGCGAGTGGCGGCCAGGGCGTCCTCGACGCGCAGCATCCGCTCCTTGAGCTCGACGCTGGTCGCGCCGCCGACGCGGATGACGGCAACCCGACCGGTGAGCCGGGCGATGCGCAGTTCGAGGCTCTCCTGGTCTGCCTCGATCTTGGCGCGCTCGTGCTGGGACTCGAGCTGGGCGATGCGGGCGTCGAGCAGTCGCTGGTCCCCGTGCCCGCCGACGATCGTGGTCTCGTTCTCGGTCACGGTGATGCGATCACACGAACCGAGATGCTCGACACTGATTTCGGACAGTTCGATGCCGGTGTCCTTGGCGATCACGTGCCCACCCAGCGCCACCGCGAGGTCTTCGAGCTCGGCGACCCGGCGGTGCCCGAAACCGGGGGCCCGGACGACCACCGACTGCATCGTCTTGTGCATGTTGCCGCCGACGAGTAGTTGCAGCGCCGGCCCGTCGACCTCCTCGGCCAGCACCACCAGGGGCCGGTCGGCGCGCTTGGCCACCTCGATGCTCGGCATGATGTCTTGGACCTGGGTGATCTTCTTGTTGGTCAGCAGGATCAGCGGATTGGTGTGCACCGCTTCCATCCGCTCCGGGTCGGTGACCATGTAGCCGGAGATGTAGCCGTGATCGAACTCGATGCCGTCGACGATGTCGACCGACAGCCCGAGGATGTCGCTCTCCTCGGTGGTGACGACCCCGGACTTGCCGACGTAGTCGACGGCCTTCGAGATGGCGTGCCCGATCACCTCGTCGTCGCTGGCGGCGAGGGTCGCGATCCGCTGCAGATCGCTCTGCCCCCCGATTCGGGAGGCCTGCTCGTGGAGGGAGTCGACGACCACGGACACGGCCCGTTCGATGCCGCGGCGCACCCGCATGGGGTTGGCGCCGGCGTCGACGGACCGCAGCCCCTCGCGGACCATCGCCTGGGCGAGCACGGTTGCCGTGGTGGTGCCGTCGCCGACCACACCATTGGTTTTCATCGCCACTTCCTTGACCAGCTGGGCACCCATGTTGGCGAAGGGTTCGCGGAGCTGTATCTCGCGGGCGATGGTCACGCCGTCGTTGGTGATCGTCGGTGGTCCGGTGAGCTTTTCGAGCACCGCGTTGCGCCCCTTGGGGCCGAGGGTCACCTTGACCGCGTCGGCGAGGGCGTTGACGCCGTGCTCGAGCCGCGCCCGGGCGTCCGTGTTGTACCGCAGCTCTTTTGCCATGGCTGATGTCCTTTCGTGCTTCGAGCGGAGGATGCGACGTGCTACGGGACGAGAATCGCGCGGCCGCGAACCCGGCCGGCATCGAGATCGTCGAGTGCTTGCTGGAAATCCTCGAGCCGGTACCGGGTGGTGTGCAACGTGACCTTGCCCTGGGCGGCAAGGATCATGAGCTCCTGGAGGTCGTTGTAGGAGCCGACGAGATTTCCGATGAAGTTGATCTCGGTGGAGATCACATCGATCGTCGGGACGTCGATGTTCTCGCCGTACCCGACGACGTAGTAGTTCCCGGCGCGGCGCAGCATCGCGATCCCTTCTGCGGTCGCGCCGCCCTCGCCGACGAAGTCGACGACGGCTTCGGCGCCGTGACCGCCGGTCAGGTCGAGCACCTGCTGGATGTGGGTGCCGTCGGCGACGATGCCGTGGTCGGCGCCGATCTTCACGGCGAGTTCGACGGCCGCGGGGTTGCGGTCGAGCACGACCACGGTGACACCGGAGATCGCCTTCAGGACCTGGATGCCGATGTGACCGAGTCCGCCGGCCCCGATCACTACGCACACGTCTCCGGGCCGAGTCGTTTCCGCGGCCTTGGCAACGGCGTGGTACGCCGTCAGGCCCGCGTCGGCGAGGGCGGCGACATCGGCCGGTTCGAGCGAGTCGTCGATCCGGACCACGCTGCGGGCGGTGGTGCGCAGATATTCGGCGTAGCCGCCGTTGACGTCGATGCCGGGGAATGTGCTGTTCTGGCAGTGGACGTCGTCTCCGAATCGGCACGCCCGGCACAGTCCGCACGTGATGAGCGGGTGCAGAATCACCTTGTCGCCGACCGCGACATTGGTGACGGCGTCGCCCACGGCGTGGACCCAGCCTGCGTTCTCGTGTCCGATCGTGTACGGCAGCGCGACACCGGACTTCGCCTCCCACTGCCCTTCGAGGATGTGCAGGTCGGTGCGGCACACCCCCGCGCCGCCGATGCGCACGATGACATCGAGCGGGCCCTCGATCGTGGGTTCGGGAATGTCGGTGAGCTGCAGTTTGGTGTGGTATCCCACCACTTGCACGGCCTTCATCGCGGGCTCCTGGTTCTGAGATTGGTGATTCGCGGTGTGGCGCCGACGGATTCGCTGTCGGCATAGCGGGTGGCGAGCAGGCCGCGGCAGAAGTGCGCGTTGCCTTCCATCGAAATGCGCACCGACTTGGCGAAGCGCAGCCGCATCGGCACCGATTCCGGGGCGATGCGCTTGCCGTCGTCGTCGACGAACACCCGGCTGGCCGGGCAGATGCTCAACCCGATGCCGATCCGGCGACGCAGCAGCGCGGCCTTGGCCCTGCCGGAAGCGAGGTCACTGAGGGTGATCCGGTAGATCTCGTTCACACCCACATCGGTGGTCTTCAGGTGCGCCTCGACACACCGCTCCATCGCCGCGGCGTGCGCCTTGGACCGGAACGTTCGGCGCAACTCGTGCAGACTCTCCTCCGCCTCGGAGCCGAACGTCCCGACGTATCCGGCGTCCGCCGCGAGACCGGCGTTGATCTTGTCGCTGTCGTGATGGTCGTCGAGCAGCACCCGCACCTCGCCGATGTCCTCGACCAGACGCAGGGCGTCGAGGGCGTCGGAGGCCATGAGGTAGGCGAAGTTCGGCGAGCAGAACGCGGTGGGCAGCCGCAGGTGCACGGTGACCCCGTCGTCGTCGAGGGTGACCGACCGGACGAAGCCGAGATCGGTGATCGGCTCGTCCAGTTCCGGGTCGGTGACCGTCGACAGGGCCATCAGGACGTCCTGTTCGGTGCAGACGACGGCGGCGGTCATGACGACACGGTTTCCCGCGCCCCGGCAGCGACCTCCACACCTTCCTGCCCGGCCGGCTCGGCCAGTCGCAGGTTCGCGGGAACGTCGATGTCGTACAGGGCTGCCGCGTTGAGGCCGAGGATCTTCTTTTTCTGCGCGACGGTGATCGGGGCGTACTCGCCCTGCATGTCCTCGGGGATCTGGAAGTCGACGAACTTCTCGATCAGCCACTTCGGGGTCCACAGCGCATAGTCGCTGCCGAACAGGATCTTGTCCTCGCCGATCCAGTAGAGCAACTCGCCGATGATCTGGGCGAAGTAGCGGGGCCGGGTGTGGATGAACGGAAGGGCAACCGCCAGGCCGCCGTACACGTTCGACTCCTGGGTGGCGATCCAGCAGAAGTCCTCGAGGCGCGGCAGGCCCACGTGCTCGACGACGAACCGCAGGTCCAGGTAGTCGGTGGCGACCTTGTCGATGTCGGAGACGTCGAACGCGTCGCGGTCGAGGGGACGGATCGTCGGGCCCTTGTGGACGTGAATGTTCTTGATCCCCAACTCGATGCACTCTTCGAGGTAGCGCCGCGACCAGGGGTCGTCGAGTTTGTAGCCGCGGGAGTCGCCGTGCCATTCGGCGGTGTAGAGCTTGACGCCCTGCAGGTTCATCCGGTCGGCGTCCTTGCGGAGCTGTTCGAGCCCGGCCTCCTCGTGGCGGGGATCGTAGGCGTGGTTGTAGGTGAGTTTGCCGGGGTGCTTGGCGACCAGGGCGAGTGCTTCGTCGGTTCGCCCGAATCCGTTGTGGTAGAAGTCGCTGAGCAAGGTGGCCTGGAAGATCGCGTGGTCGACGTATCCCTCCACGAAGATGTCACGCTCGAAGCGTTCGCTGCCGTAGTACGTGTAGGTGTCGTAGTCCCACACGACCTCTTCGGGGCTGAGGTTCTTGTGATAGTCGTAGAAGCAGTCGATGAACTGCTTGCCGTGTACGTTCTTCTGGTTCGACTCGCGGGCGTCCCAGACGTGTACGTGGCCGTCCACGATGAAGTATTTCTGACCGTCCTTCTGATACATCGGGTCCTCGCTTGGTCCTGTTTTTCGGATGGGCTGTGGGTGTCCGGGGCCACCCTGTGTGGCCCCGGACGGCTGCGATCTACTGCGCTGTGAGGTCGAATCCGATGTACTCGGCGGCGTCCTCCGGGCTGGCGAACAGCAGGGTCTTCTCGTCGAGGTGGACCATGCGCCCGTAGTGGGTGGAGCTGATCTCCTCGAAGATGGACCCGTCGAACTCCTGACCCAGGGCGTCGGTGAGTTCCTCGTAGTCGAAGTCGAGCAGGCGTTGGCCGTCGACGCGGATCATCGACGGGTACTCGGTCAGCTCCACACCGTCCTTGGCGCCCATCACCTCCGCGACGACGCGGCCGATGGGGGTGTTCATCAAGGTGACGCCACACATGTTGGAGAACTCGGTGGACGATCCGAATTGCATGCTCACTGGTCCAACTCCTTGGGGATGTCGAGCCCGAGGTCCTCGAGCAGGGAACGGAACTTGTCGGTGGCGGCGTCGAAACTGGTGGCGAAGGTGATCGCCTTGTCGGCCGGCTGCGACCAGATCGGCTGCAGCGCCCGGGCGGCGTCGAGGCACCGTGGCACCCAGATGGCGAGCCAGGTGCCGAACAGCTCCTTGTTCGCCTCCCCGTGCTCGGGGTCCCGGGTGAGCAACCGGAACAGGTTGCGGGTGTAGGCGAGGTCGCGGTCGTAGTCGTGTTCGCCGGTGCCCACGATGGTGGGCGTGATGTAGTCACCGTTGCCGGCGGCGATCTGCATGACCAGTTCGCTGCGGAACAGGGTGCCGACCAGCTGTTCGAAGACGATGTTCGAGCCGAACAGCAGCTCACACCAGTCGGGAACTGCGGTGAGCCGCTCGACGACCTCGCGGGTGGGCTGCCACTCGGGCGCGGACTGCCAGACCCCCTGGTGGGCGGTGCCGTCGAAGTTCTCGGTGGCCTCGGACAGGTCCAGGTTGAACAGGGCCAGGTCCTGGGCGAAGCGCATCTTGTGGGCGGCGTTCACCGCGACGGCGGTGTTGATCATGTTCGTCGGGCAGGATCGCTGGATGGAGGTGAACACGTGCAGCGCCAACCCGTTCTCGGCGTGCATCCACGCCCCCAGGTTGCGGGAGATGAACGTCAGCCACGGGGTGTTCCAGCCGTCGTAGACCCGGGCACGCTTGGCGTTGGACAGGCACAACTCCACCTGGTGGACCACCTTGGAGTTGTTGCGGTAGATGGTTTGGTCCCATTCCTCGTTCGGATCGAGGAAGGCGTGCCAGTTCGACGACTTCGCGGCCGTCCACTCCTGCGGATAGCCGCCGGGACCGTCACCGAAGCCGTAGATCCAGCCCTGGGAGAGGTGGCGGTCGGGATCGGGCTGCACGTCGACGGTCACGTCCTCGTACATCGTCGACCGCTTCTTGGCCGGCGTGTAGTAGGTGAAGCTGCGGCTGCGGGAGCTGGGGAACTCCAGCGCACCGGCTTCGGAGTCGGTGAACTCGATCTTCGGGAAGCTGCGTTGCTTGGACTCGGCGGTTGCGGTCATCTCGTTTCTCAGTTCTGTCGGTGAAGCAGGAAGGTGGTTTCCCAGGACGTCTACTCGAAGGCGGAGCTGGTGAACTTGTCGTAGAAGATCTGGTCTTTCGGTGTGTCGTTCGCCTCGAGCAGTTCCAGGGCGGCGTCGACCATCGGCGGCGGCCCGCACAGGTACACCTCGGCCCGGCCGATGTCCGGTTCACGGCGGCCGACGACGTCGGTGACGTTGCCGTCCTCGACGGCGATCGCACCCACGGGCAGCGGGTCCATCGATTCCGAGAGGCAGGCCACGAACGTGAAATTCGTCAGTCCTCGTCCGAGTTCGAGGATCTCGTCGACGTAGAACAGGTCCTGCGGGGTGCGGGCACCGTAGTAGAAGTGCACCTGCCGGGTGTTGCCCGTCTCGCCCATGTGCCGCAGCAGCGACAGAAGCGGAGCCATTCCCGCGCCGCCGCCGATGAAGACCATCGGCAGGACATGGCCTTCCTTGATGGTGAACGACCCGTACGGTCCGGTCAGGGCGATCTCGTCACCCACCGAGATCCCGTCCTCGAGCAGCCCGGCGAACTTGCCACCGGGGTATTTCTTGATGAGGAACTCGACATGCCCCGGCGTCGATCGGGTCGTCGCCATGGAGAAGGACCGATGCTCCTCGGTGCCTGGGATGTGCAGGTCGGAGTACTGACCGGGTTTGAATTCGTATCCTGCCGGTTCGACCGGCGCCAACCGGAGCGACACGATGTCCTTGGTCATCGGCTCGATCCCGGTCACCCGAGTGCGCACATCCTGGATGGGGACACCGCCGAGAAGTTCGTCCTCGTCGAAATTGAGCAGCTCGATGGTGCAGTCGCTGTATGCAGTCGAGCGGCAGAGCAGGACGTGTCCCTCGTCGACCTCGGCGTCGTTGCACGCAAACGTCGAGTAGTCCTCCATCTGGATATCGCCGTCGAGGACAAAGGATTTGCAAGCCGAGCAGCGTCCCTCGCGGCAGCCGTGCATCAGGTGGATGCCCTGCCGGAACGCGGCATCGAGGATGTACTCGTCTTCGCCGACTTCCATCTCGATGTCGACGGGCTCGAAGTTGATACGGTGCTTGTCGGCCACGGGGTCTCTCCTGGACTCGTGAAAATGAATGGTGAAGCGGTGGGTGGCGCCGGAGTGGCCGCGGCGCCACCCACCGAGCCTGATATCAGGCCGGAACTGTGCCGCCGGCGCGGTACGCGGCGATGTGCGCGTTGCGTTCGGCTTCGGACATCTCGTTCAAGAGCACGTTCGGGCTCTGGAAGGTGTTGCCCCGCACGTCGTCGAGAGTCCACATCTTCTTCGGATCGTCCAGATCGAGGTGCGGCTGGCCGACCAGGGTCTTGCCGTCGTCGCGGACGTAGCCGAGATCGGAGACGATGTCGGCGAGGTCCTTGCCGTGATGCAGGGTTTCCCACTCCCGGAATCCGGTGAGCCGGCCCATGTTCGGGGTCGGCCGGCCCTGGTACTCGCTGCGGAACGCGACGGCGTCGGTCCAGTAGCAGGTTTCCGAGCAGTAGGTCCGCCACTGCTCGTCGACCTTCTCCACGACCATGTCCTCACGGATGAGGGCGGGAACCATGCAGGTCCAGCACCGGTGCGGGTACTGGTACCCGACCTCCTCGAACGCGATCGGCTTGTTGCGGCCGGGGTAGGCGAGCCGGTTGTACTCCTCCCACCACTTGCCGTACTTCGAGTACCAGCCCGGGTACTTGTGCTCGAACCACTCGAAGTCCTTGTCGGTCATCGCGTCGATCCGCCAGTAGTTCACCGGCCATCCGGTGGCGAAGAACCGGGCCACCTCGTGGACGTAGCCCTTGTCGGTGATCCGCTTCCAGGCCTCCTCGACCAGGTCGTGCGGGATCGTCAGCCCGTACTTCTCGAGCGGGATGAGGTAGCTGCGGTAGTAGTCGTCGTAGATCCATCGACGCCACATCTCGGCGTAACTTTCCCGGTCCTTGCGGCGGTCCTTCGTGCCGTACTCGATGAAGGTGCCGATCGCGGCGTCGACGACGCAGTGGTTGTTCCACCACGCGTACCGCAGGTCACGTTCGAGCAGTGGACGGTTGCGCTCGTCGGCGAGTGCCATCAGAAGGATCGAGTAGCCGTTGGAGATGTGCCGCGACTCGTCCGACTGCACCGAGTGGAAGACCGTCGGCAGAAGGTAGTCGCCGTTGGCGGCCGCCTCGTCGGGCATGGCTACGAACAGGGTGTTGGTGAACGCCGTCTCGGCGACCACGGTCAGGTAGATGTTCGCCGCGGTGATCGCGTCGCCGGTGATGAACCCTTCACCGAACTGCCTGCCGATGGTGCCCGCGTAGTTGTTCGCGAACGCCTTCTCGGTCATGTCGAAACCGGCGGGATCGATGTAGTTGTTCATGTACAGCTTCTTGAGGTTCATCTGGATCGTCGAGTGACGAACCTCGTCGATCATCTGCACCGCCAGCCCGTTGTGGATTTCCGGGTTGGGGACGGCGTCGATGGCCATCGGCATCGCTCGGGCGGCCGAGATCTCCGGGAACGGAATGATCGACAGGAACAGCTTCTGCCACTCGAGCCACCGCTGCTGCACCTGGCGGAACATGTTGCCGCGGATGGCACCGTCCATGGCGCCGTACACGCGGTTGTCCTTCTCTTCCTCCATCGGGAAGTAGGACCGCATGATCTGTTTGAGAGGATCCTTCTTCGGAGCCTTCTCGAAGGTGTAGTCGGTGCCGAACCGGGTGGCCGGGGTTGCGAATGTCGGATCCCATGACAGTTCGGTGATCTTCGCGTGGGCCTTTGTCAGGCTTTGCCTACTCAATGTGCGCCTCCTGGATCGTGAGCCGGCCGGGTGCCGGCTGTGGGGGGACGTTGTGGAAATTGATTGAACCCCGTGATCCAGCTCTCATCCGTCTCAGTGTGAGACGCAGGTCACTTCCGGGTGGGTGGTGGCTGCCTACACTTGCCCCGCGCCGCGGCAGACCCACGCAGCCGTCGATCAGCCGAACCAGGAGACCAGAGCGAGTGACCCCACAGCCCGCCAGCACGTCACACCACCGCACGACGCCGAAGTCGAACTCGGACTCGGACTCCGAGGGGGCTCCGGCCTCGAGTTCGCCTGCAGGATCGGACTACCTACGTCTGAGTAATTGGCTCCAAGTATCCTGGTCGCGATCTCGGCAGGCGTTGGGAGACGACGATCGTCCCGCCGCCGCGTATGTCGAGCGCATGACCACCGACACGGTGCTCGAGCGTGCCGCCCGATCCGTACTGTCCGATTTGACCGCCGCCATCGAAAATGAGCCGGTATCACTGATTCTCACCGATGTGAACGGCATCGTGCTCTCCCGCACCGGCGGCGACAGCGCCTTGTTCACCGCACTCGACCGAGTCGACCTCGCCCCGGGCTTTCGCTACGCGGAGACCCAGGTCGGCACCAATGGAATCGGCACCGCGCTCGAGGTCGGCCGACCTCTCCTCGTGGACGGAGGCCAGCACTTCAGTGGTCCGCTGCGGTCCTTCTCCTGCGCGGGAGCGCCGGTGACACACCCCATCACCGGGGCGATTCTCGGTGTCGTGGACCTGACCACCGCCGCGCAGAATTCCAACACCCTGTTGCTATCCTTCGCGACACTCGCCGCAAGGCGCCTTCGTGAGCGCATGCTCGACGACGCAACCGAACTGGACCGGGCGATCTTCAGTGCGTACCGGTCCGCATGCCGGCGCTCCAGCCGACCCGTCGTCGCTGTCGGTGACGAGGTCGTGATGATGAACTCGCTGGCCCGGCAACAATTCGACTCACCTGACCAGATGGCGATTCTCGAACGCACCCGAGACATCGGCGGTCAAGCGACACCGGTCACGATCCTCACCGACCTGCCCAGCGGAACGGTCGCACGCCTGAGTTACGAGCCGACATTCACCGGTAGCCGGCTGGCAGGAGGCGTCGTTCGGATCACGAAACAGGTTGCTTCGCTGCGCCTTTCCGCTCCGAAGGCGAATGTACCCACCCCGCCCGCGATTGCCGGTGCCAGCCCGCTCTGGCGGCACACGGTCCAGGCGGTCGTCGACGCCTGCCGGCGACAGGACTGGCTGGTCCTCGACGGAGAACCCGGCGTCGGCAAGACCGCCCTGATCCGAGCGGCGCACCAACTCGTACCGGACCGCGGACTCGCCGTACTCGACGCCACCGCACTCGGCGACGACCTCCTGACCGAGGCCTCCGACGAACTCGACAGCGGATCCGACCTGGCAATACTGCACGCACACGCCCTGAACGACACTCATCTCGCCGCACTTGCGGACCTACTGCAGGGCCCCCAGACGCAGGAGCCACCTCGCAGACCGTGGGTGGTGCTCACCCGGTATCCCCAGGACTCGACCGACACCACTCCACTGCTGCGCATGTTCCCCAAATCGGTCACGGTGCCACCCCTGCGGCACCACCTGGACGATATTCCCGATCTTGTGCGCAGCCTGCTCGACACCCTGGGGGCCACCGGCCTCACCCTGTCTCCGGCCGCCTCGAATCAGCTCGCGCGTCTGGCGTGGCGCGGAAACGTCACCCAGCTGAAGAAGGCTCTCGAGGACACCTACCGGCGGCAACGGTCCGGTGTCGTCGAGATCGACACCCTGCCTCCCGCATGCCGTTCCACCACACGCCGAACGTTGACCAGGATGCAGGCGCTCGGGACGCGATCGTGGACGCGCTCGCGCTTCATGGCGGCGACAAGACCGCCGCTGCCGCCGCCATCGGCATGTCCCGAGCGACGATCTACCGCAAGATCCGCGAATTCGGCATCGTGCTCTGACCGACCGTACCCCTGGAATGTCAGATTGAGACATCGCTGCGCTCTCCCTCGAGGAATGCTCTCGCCGAACCACATTCACCCGCCCAGCCTCGGGTGTCAGACAGGAGAAATCGATGACCAACCCGAACGGACTCACCACAGTCGCCGGTGCGCCGGTACCCGACAACCAGAACAGCCTCACCGCCGGCGCACGCGGTCCGATGCTCCTGCACGATGTCTGGCTTCTCGAGAAGCTCGCGCATTTCGACCGTGAAGTCATCCCCGAACGCCGCATGCACGCCAAAGGTTCGGCCGCGTTCGGCACCTTCCGCGTCACCCACGACATCACCGCACACACCAACGCCGCCGTATTCTCGGAGATCGGCAAGCAGACCGAGGTCTTCCTGCGTTTCTCCACGGTCGCCGGCGAGCGCGGCGCCGCCGACGCCGAACGCGACATCCGCGGATTCGCCGTCCGCTTCTACACCGAGCAAGGCAACTGGGACGTCGTCGGCAACAACACCCCCGTCTTCTTCTTCCGCGACCCCCTCAAGTTCCCCGACCTCAACCACGCGGTCAAGCGCGATCCGAAGACCAACCTCCGGTCGGCGGAGAACAACTGGGACTTCTGGACCAATCTCCCGGAGGCGCTGCACCAGATCACCATCGTGATGTCCGACCGCGGCATCCCCGATGGCTACCGGCATATGCACGGATTCGGTTCACACACCTTCTCGTTCGTCAACGAGGCCGGGGAACGCTCCTGGGTGAAGTTCCACTTCCGCACTCAGCAAGGCATCAAGAATCTCACTGACGAAGAGGCCGCCGTCGTCGTCGCCGGCGATCGCGAGTCGGCGCAGCGCGACCTCTTCAATGCAATCGAGGAGGGCAATTACCCGAAGTGGACCCTTTTCGTGCAGATCATGCCGGAAGCCGACGCCCAGACCTACCGCTACCATCCGTTCGACCTCACCAAGGTGTGGTCCAAGAAGGACTATCCCCTCATCGAGGTCGGGGAACTCGAGCTCGACCGCAACCCGGAGAACTACCACGCCGACGTCGAGCAGGCCGCGTTCTCCCCGGCGAACATCGTTCCCGGCATCGGCTTCTCCCCGGACCGCATGCTGCAGGGCCGGCTGTTTTCGTACGGCGACGCCGCCCGCTACCGGCTCGGCGTCAACCACCACCAGATTCCGGTCAACAGTCCCAGAGGGGCAACCCACGTCAATTCGTTCCACCGTGACGGCGTCATGCGCGTCGACGGCAACCAGGGCAGCGTCCCGAGCATCGAACCCAACTCGCACGGCCGATTCGCCGACCAGCGCGGCTACGCCGAACCGCCACTCGAAGTCGGCGTGGTCGCCGACCGGTTCGACTACCGAGCAGACGACGACAACTACTTCGAACAGCCCGGCAACCTCTTCCGCAGCATGACTGCCGACCAGCAGACAGTGCTGTTCGAGAACACCGCTCGTGCCATCACCGGAGCGTCGGCTGCCGTCATCGAGCGCCACATCGCCAACTGCACCCAAGCCGACCCCGCCTACGGTGAAGGCGTGCGAAAGGCCTGTGAAGCCCTCGGCGCCTTGTAGTTCGCGACATCCCAGCCCGTGATCTGCGCATCACCGCCAGGTCACGGGTGGGGTCGCACCGGCCGACCAGTCGCTCCCGTCGTCGCGCCTATCGGACCGCGTTCGGCACCGCACCCTCACCGGAGATCGGGCTGCGGCCGTCAGCGGGGCCCCGAGGCACCGTGAAGGTGGCGGCGACGCACAGAATCGCAATCGCGAAGCAGGCGATGGTGTACCAGAGATTTCCGATGGGGTCGCCATTGCTCGTGATGCCGTCGACAGCGCCGAAGTAGCTGGGGAGCGCGGTCACCCACAGAATGCCCATCACGGCGAGGTACACCACGCTGTAGACACGGACGAAATCGTTCGAGTAGGGGGGAACGTCCGACGTCCCCCGCCGCAGCCGCGACCATTGCCGGACCAGGATCGGGATCGCGACGAGCACGACGACCATCAGTTCGGTCGCGTAGAGAATTCCACGGACCGTGGTGCTCTCCATTCCGAGGACCGTCGCCGGGATCGGGAGGATGAACGTGCCCGCCGATGCCAGGAGACCGATCACGATCGTGCGCCACACCAGCTCGAGCCCGGTGAAGTCCCGTCCCTTGTCGGCGTAGCGCCCCACGAAGAACTGAACGCACAGGGCCAGCGACATCGGCCACAGGGCCGCGAACACCACCACGCTCGGCAGTGGGACCGAGTCGAACATGGGCTGGTTGACCGGGTTGGTGGTCGACCATTCCCACCATCTCAGCTGCGGTCCGAGCTGGTCGAAGATTTCGTAGAACGCGTGGTGCACGAAGCCCACGCAGACCGCGCCGACGAGTATCCCGTACTTCCGGAAGACGCCGAGCATCCGGACAAGCTCGAAGGCGAGCGTGGCCATCAGCGGATAGATCGCGATGATGTACAGCGGCAACCGGCCCCACAGGAAGTCCACGGTGAACACGTTGTGCGCGAACATCGTGTCCACGTGCTCCTCGATTCCGAACGCCGCCGGAAAGTACAGCGGTGGCTCGATGACGAACAGGTACGCGGTGGCCCCGAACCAGAGCACCAGATTGGTCGGATCGCCGTTGCGGCGCCAGCGCAGGATCGCGAATACGAGCGCGAACACCGACCCGAGCACGATGGTGAGCTCGAGGACCGGCAGGGTCCAGTTCTCCAGCGCCAAGGGGCTACGGACCTCGACGAGTCCGCCCGCCTCGGCGCACGAGAATCCGAGCGCAGTCGAGAGTTGGTCGAAGGTGGGCGAACAGAGATCGGCCATCAGTCGACCACCGCCGCGACGGGATCGGTCCGGCGTGTGCGCGACTCTGCGGTGTACCAGCGGGTGCAGTCGTAGCCTGCGTCGTATCGGATGAACCACTCGTCGGCGAGCGCGGGCAGTTTTTCGTGCGTGGGGTCGTGCTTCGGCATCTGACTACGGACGATGCCGGCGAGGGCGGTCAGCTGTTCACCGCGCGGGAGGTCGTCGAACGCACGCGGCATGACGCCCTTGCTCAGGTAGGGCGCGAACACCGTGAGCAGTTTCTGCTTCGTCCGGTGCGTGGCGAACATCGACATCGAATCGACCTTCCGCTCCTTGATCGGCACGTGCTGGTTGAAACCGGCGCAGGCGATCCGCATCACCTTCATCACGTGTGCGAAGATCGACGGAGCCATCCGCATCCGGTACAGCTCTTCCCCGACAAGGGAATTGAAGATGATCATCGCCGAACTTCGGTGTTCGACCTCCTCGACGAAGTGCCAGATGAACAGGGAGGCGACCCGGTCGTCTCCCGGCCGGAAGAGGGTCGCGTCGTTGTCGAGCATCAGTTTGAATACCGGCGTGAAAGTCGCCTCCAGGTCCGCGGTGTAGGCGAGTCGGTAGTTCAGAGTGGTTGCCTCGGTGAGGAGGTCGTACTCGCCGATCACCGCGTCGAGGCTGTTCTGGAGCCCCGGGTATCGCTTGATCAGGGCTTTGACGTGCTGGCGATGGGCGGTCGAGTGGTGACCCTCCTGACGCATGAACGCCATGGCCTCTTCTGCGATCTCGGGATCGGTCATCCGCGGTTTGGCCTGCATGATCGCCTTGACGATCATCTTCTCGAAGCCGACGGCCAGGAACGAGATCGCATTCGACATGCTCGACCAGGCCGGGTTGTCGGGGTTCCAGAGGAACGGGACGTCCTGTTCGTCGAACGCGAAATCCATCTTTCTGGGGTGCAGGTCGGTCATGTGGATACCTCGTCTCGTGCGGCATGAGTGGGCTGCAGCCTCTGGGTGGGTAGAGACCCAAGTGATTAATAACATACACACATCGAACTGATTGTATGATTACGTTTCGACGGTTCCTTGGAGACTTCTGCGAAGCAGGCCTTCGAGTCGGAGGGTTATGCGTTCGCGGTAACCTCTGAGTCCAGGTCGGGAGGTGCGCCGACAGCCCTTGCGCGACGTTCGGGCCCCGCGTTGTGAGAGGTAGGGAAAAGACAGTGGCTGGCAGGCGTGGGTGGGGTGGCAGTCCGCCTGAAAGTGACGAAGAAGCGTCCCGGCGAATCGTCACCGCCGCAGTCGAGCTCATCAGCCGGAAAGATACGGCGATCAGCATCGCCGACGTTGCGGAATCCCTCGGCGTCATCCGTCAGACGGTGTACCGGTACTTTCCCAGCACCGACGCCCTCTTACGGGCCGCCGCCATCGCCGCTGTCGACGGATTCCTCGACCGCCTCGCAGAACACCTCGTGGGTATCGAGGATCCCGCAGAAGCTGTGGTCGAGGCCGTGATCTACACGCTCAACGAAGCGCCCCGCGTACCGCAGCTCGGCCTCATGCTGTCCGGCTCTCACTCCCACACCGCGGGAATCACGTCCGATGAAGCCCTTTTGTTCGGAATGACGATGATCAGGCGCTTCGACGTCGACTGGGAGCGGCACGGCTACGATGAGCCGGCCCTGCGTGAGCTCGTCGAATATCAGCTGCGGACGATGCAGTCGTTCTTCATCTCGCCCGGAAACCCGCCGCGCAGCCAGGACGAACTGCGTGCGTATCTGCGACGGTGGGTGGGATCAACGGTCGCCGTCCCGCGCAGTCCGGCGTAGCGACCAACGGCGATCTGCCGAGACTGGTCACGGTCGTATCTGGGTTGCGAGGTGGGGATGGTGTCGCCCGTGCAGGCTGGCTATTCGCCGCGAAGGTCGGTGGTGCCCCGGCGGCTGTCCGCGGAGTCCTTCCCATTCGGGGAACGAGCCCGGACGGCGACTGGTGAGGTGCCGGGTGTTGCTGGTGAGGTCGATCAGGCACCGGGCGGCGCCCTGCACGGAGAGGTGGTGCCGTCGTGCCACGTCGAGCAGTTCGTCGAAGGCCTGGGCATCGCTGTAGCCGCGGCTGGTGATCAGAACTGCTTTCGCGGTGGTCAGGAGTTCACGGTCGGACGGCCCGTGGCGCCGGTCGAGGAAGCTTCGGGTGGGTCGCGGGGGGTTCGGGGTATCGGATTTCAACATGTGGCATCGTCCTTTTGTCTACGAGATTCCCCCAGGTCGCGGTCTCGTAAACGTGCGTACCCGAGTGATGGTTCGTGTGGGCGCGTCTAGGCCACGGTGATGACGACGTTGCCCCTCTTGTGTCCGGTGTCGACGTACCGATGCGCCTCGACGATGCGTTCCAGGGGATAGCTGCGGTCGATGACGACCCGCAATGTGTCCGCTTCGAGGAGCTGCTTGATGTACGCCAATGCGTCGTTCTTGCGGACGGACATACCGGTGACGACTTTCCTACCGCCTCGGAGCGACGTCCAGAGTGACAGCACGTAGTTGTTCAGCCCGGATGTGGGAACGTAGCACCCGTTCTCGGTGAGCGAGCCCTTGCACCGAGCGAACGAGTTCCTGCCCACCGTGTCGAAGACGACGTCATATGCCTCGGTGTTTTCGGTGAAGTCCTCTTTGGTGTAGTCGATGACCTTGTCGGCGCCCAGGGACTTCACCATCTCCATGTTGCGCGGACCGCACACGCCGGTGACCTCCGCGCCGAAGGACTTGGCGAGTTGCACCGCGTAGGTGCCGACGCTGCCGGAGGCGCCGTTGACCAGGACCTTCTGCGCGGTTCGCACCTTCGCCTTGTCCTGGAGGAAGAACAGTGCGGTGGTGGCGCCGTCGACGGCGGCGGCGGCCTCTTCGTAGGTCTTGTCGACCGGCTTGAGTGCGAGCGAGGCGGTTTCCGGCAGGCACTTGTACTCGGCGTAGGCGCCGATATCGAAACCGGTGAAACCGAATACCTGATCGCCCGGCTGGAACCTGTGCACGCCCTTGCCGACGGCCTCGATCTCTCCGGCAAGCTCGAGGCCCAGGGTCCGCAGTTTCCTTCGTGGTTTTCGCAGCCCGAGGATGAAACGGCCCCAGAGCGGTTCGCCCCGCCGCATCTTGCATTCGGCTGTAGTCACCGTCGTCGCGTGGACTTTTATCAGGACTTCGCCGTCCTTGGGCGTCGGTTTCGGGACCTGCGCTAGTTCGAGTACGTCGGGTCCGCCGAACCGGGTGTGGATGATCGCCTTCATCGCGGACCTCCTCGGCGGCGTTCCAGGTCGTCGCGCCTCGAACAAGCTCACGGCCAAGCATAGTTCTCCGGCATCCTCGTCGTGGGGTTGTGCGGGCGGTCAGGGTGTCGACACCGCACACCTAGGGTGTGTTTTCGCGCACGGCGATCCGCGGGACTGTAGTGGCGTCGGTATATCCGGCTCCCCCCCTGTCCAGAAGGACCGAGCGTCCCGCCGTCAACCCAGCGGCGCAAGCACACTGGTTGGTGATTTGATGGAACACGCTGCACGAGTGAACTACCGAGAGCATCGATCCGATCCGTTCCCGCTGTCCGCGGCGCAGCACGGGCTGTGGTTTGCGCAGCAGCTCGCCCCGGAGGTGCCGATCTGCATTGCGCAGTACGTCGACATCCGCGGGCCGCTGGACGTCGATGTGTTCCGCGAGGTAGCACTCGTCGCCGGCCACGAATACGAGTCCGTGTTCCTGCGTCTGGTCGACGTCGACGGTGAGCCGCACCAGGTCGTCGACCCACCGGCCGACGCGGCCATGGGAATCGTCGACTTCCGCGGTGCATCCGACCCGATGGCCGCCGCCGAGGCGTGGATGCAGGAGAACTACACGGCACGAGTCGATTTCGAGCACGACTATCTGTGCGAATCGTCGCTGCTGCGGGTGGGTGACGAGCGGCACCTGTGGTACAGCAGGATCCACCACGTCGCCCTCGACGGATACGCGGCGATGACGATGGTCAATCGTGTCGCCGCCCTGTATACCGCGGCAGTCCAGGGCCTCGAGCTTCAACCGAACCGTGCAGCGGACCTGCACACCCTGCACCGCCTCGAAGAGGAGTACCGGGCATCCCACCGGTTCTCGTCCGACGGCGACTACTGGGCCGAACGTCTCCACACACGCACGAACGGCGCCTCCCTGACCGACGTCGAGGCTCCGCCTGCGGCCCACAGTCTCACCGTGCGCACGGCGCTGTCCGCCGATACCGTCACACGGCTCGAGGACACCGACGGCCGGCCGGGCGCGACGGCAGCGGCCGCGTTGATCGCCGCCTTCGCCTGCTATCTCTCGCGGCGGACGGGACGGCAGGACGTGCTCGTGGACATTCCGCTGTCCGCACGCACCACCGCTGTACTGCGCCGATCCGGCGGAATGCTCGCCAACGTCGCACCCCTGCGGGTGCAGGTCCGACCCGACGACACCGTCGGCGACCTCGTGACCCGGGTCCAGCACGAACTGATGGGAGCAATGCGGCACCAGCGCGGCAACGTCGAGGACATTCTGCGCGAGCTCGGCGTGTCCGCCGAGGCCCGCAGGATCTCGGGACCGATGATCAACGTGATGCTCTTCGATCAGGATCTCACCTTCGGGTCGCTGACCGGAGACTTCCGGATCCTCACCACCGGTCCCGTCCCGGACCTGTCCGTCAACGTGTACCGGAGCGGCACCCCGGCGTCGACGATTGTCGAGTTCGAGGCCAACCCGTACCGCTACCGCGACGACGACCTGCAGTCGCATCACGCCGGCGTCGTCGAATTGATCGACGAACTGCTCGCCGCCGACCCCGGCACTCCGCTTGCGGTGATCGGTGTGGCGGAGTTGGAGTGTTTGACACCGGTGGTGGGTGAGGTGTCGGTGTCGGAGGTGACGTTGCCGGAGTTGTTGGCGGCGTCGGTGGTTGCGGATCCGGGTGCGGTTGCGGTGGTGTGTGAGGGTCGGAGTGTGACGTATCGGGAGTTGGATGAGGCGTCGAATCGGTTGGCGCGGGTGTTGCTCGAGGCGGGGGTGGGTGCGGAGTCGGTGGTGGCTGTGGCGGTGGCGCGGTCGGTCGAGTCGGTGTTGTCGGTGTGGGCGGTGGCGAAGACGGGGGCGGCGTTTTTGCCGGTGGATCCGCAGTATCCGGCGGGTCGTGTGGAGCACATGGTGGTGGATTCGGGTGTGGTTGTGGGGGTGACGCTTTCGCATTTTCGGGATCGGTTGCCGGGTTCGGTGCGGTGGGTGGTGCTCGACGATGCGGTGACGGTGTCGCGGTTGTTGTCGGTGTCGGCGGGGGTGGTGACCGATGTGGATCGGGGTGCGTCGGTGCGGGTGGGTCAGGCTGCGTATGTGATTTATACGTCGGGGTCGACGGGTGTGCCGAAGGGTGTGGTGGTGACGCATCGGGGTTTGGCGAATGTGGTGGCTGCGCAGCGTTCGGGTTTCGGGGTGTGTGTGGGTGCTCGGGTGTTGCATTGTGCGTCACCGAGTTTCGATGCGTCGGTGTTCGAGTTGGTGTGGGCGTTGGGGTTGGGTGCGCGGTTGGTGGTGGTTCCTCCGACGGTTTACGGTGGGGAGGAGTTGGCGCGGATTTTGGTGGGGGAGTCGGTGACGCATGCGGTGTTGACGCCGACGGCGTTGTCGTCGGTTGATCCGGCTGCGGTGGGGGCGTTGGGTGCTTTGGTGGTGGCGGGTGAGGCGTGCCCGCCTGAGTTGGTTGCGCGGTGGGCTCCGGGTCGGCGGATGTTCAATGCGTATGGGCCGACGGAGGCGACGATCATGTCGAATGCGAGCGGTGGTTTGGTGGTGGGGGAGTCGGTCACGGTGGGTGGTCCGGTTCGTGGGTTCGGTGAATTGGTTCTGGATGGGCGGTTGCGGCCGGTGCCGTTCGGGGCGGCGGGGGAGTTGTATTTGTCGGGTCCGGCGCTGGCGCGGGGGTATCGGAATCGGTCGGGGTTGACGGCGGGGCGGTTTGTTGCGGATCCGTTCGGTGGGCCGGGGCAGCGGATGTATCGGACGGGGGATGTGGTGCGGTGGCGGCGGTCGGTGGGTGGGCCGGTGCTCGAGTATGTGGGTCGCTCGGATTTTCAGGTGAAGATTCGTGGTTTCCGGATCGAACTCGGCGAAATCGACGCGGCGCTGACCCGGCATCCCCGCGTCGCGTTCGCGGTGACCCTCGGCCGCGCCGCCCCGTCCGGCGACACCGTCCTGGTGTCCTACGTCCTGCCGTCCGGTGACGGCGAACCCGACGTCGCCGAACTGACCGACCACGTGCGCGGCTCCGTGCCCGCCCACATGGTTCCCGCGACGATCGTGATCCTCGACGAGCTGCCCCTCACCCCGGTGGGCAAGCTGGACCGGCAGGGTCTGCCGACCCCGGATTTCGCGATCGTACGCACCGTGTTCCGTGCGTCGACCAATTCGGCCGAGCACACCGTGGCAGACGTCTTTGCCGAGGTGCTGGGACTCGGCCGGGCGGGGCTGGACGACAACTTCTTCGACCTGGGCGGTAATTCGCTGAGCGCGACCCGCGCCGTCGCCCGCATCAACTCCGCCCTGGGTGTCGGCTTGGGGGTCCGGGAGCTGTTCGAGTCGCCCACGGTGGCGGGGCTCGCCGCCCGCGCCGCTGCCGCGGATCGCCGCACCGCGGCGCGTCCCGCCCTCACGGCGGGCCCGCGCCCCGACCGGGTGCCCCTCTCCCTCGCACAGCAGCGGATGTGGATCGTCAACCAGGTCGACACGACCTCGCCCGCCTACAACGTTCCGATCGCGCTGCGCCTGACCGGGGAACTCGACATCGACGCTCTGCGCGCCGCGTTCGGCGACGTCGTCGAACGGCACGAGCCGCTCCGCACCGTCTATCCGGGGTCCGCTGACGGCCCGCATCAGGTGGTGCTGCCCGCGGATCGGGTGACCGTCGACCTCACCCCGGTCACCGTGTCCGACGAGGCTGCGATGCGCACCGAGCTGGTGACTCTGGCGTCGGCAGAATTCAACGTGAGTCGCGACGTCCCGATGCGCATCGCGGTACTGCGGATCGGTCCGGATCAGCACGTGGTGGTCCTGGTGCTTCACCATATCGCGGCGGACGGCTCGTCGATGGCGCCGCTCGCCCGCGACGTGATGGTCGCGTACACCGCGCGTACGCACGGACGCCCGCCCGGATGGGCGCCGATGCCGATGCAGTACGCGGACTTCGCGCTGTGGCAACGCCGCACCCTGGGCGGCGACACCGACCCGGACTCGCCGATCTCGGCGCAGCTGGACTACTGGCGCCGGACCCTCGACGGGATGCCCGAGCTGCTCGAGCTGCCGACCGACCGCCGGCGTCCGCTGCAGCGGTCCTCACACGGCGCCACCGTGGCGTTCGCGATCGGCGCGGACCTTCACAAGAAGCTGTCCGACCTCGCCCGGGGTCACGATTCGACGCTGTTCATGGTCGCGCACGCCGCACTCGCCGTCCTGCTCGGCCGGCTGAGCGGCGAGACGGACCTCGCGGTGGGCACGCCCGTCGCCGGTCGCGGCGACGCGGCACTGGACGAGATGGTCGGCATGTTCGTCAACACCGTGGTGCTGCGGACCCGCGTCGCACCCGAGCGCTCCTTCACCGATCTGATGGCGGACGTCCGCGAGACCGATCTCGGGGCGTTCGGGCACGCGGAGGTGCCGTTCGACCGGGTGGTGCAGGCGGTCGACCCGGTGCGGTCGACCGCACACACCCCGCTGTTCCAGGTGCTGCTCGAGTTCCAGAACACCGAGGAGGGCCGCCTCGAACTGCCCGAACTGACCGTCGAGGTCGTCGACGCCGGTGTCGAGGTCGCCAAATGCGACCTCTATCTGACCCTGAGTGAGAACGTCGACGCAGCCGGCGAACCTGCCGGAATGTCTGCGGCATTCGGTTTCGCCACCGACATCCTGGACGCGAGCACCGTGCGCGGTTTCGCAGACCAGTTCGTCCGCATCCTCGACGCGGTCACGGCGTCGCCGGACCGCCCGATCGGTGACATCGCCGTGATCGGTGTGGCGGAGTTGGAGTGTTTGACACCGGTGGTGGGTGAGGTGTCGGTGTCGGAGGTGACGTTGCCGGAGTTGTTGGCGGCGTCGGTGGTTGCGGATCCGGGTGCGGTTGCGGTGGTGTGTGAGGGTCGGAGTGTGACGTATCGGGAGTTGGATGAGGCGTCGAATCGGTTGGCGCGGGTGTTGCTCGAGGCGGGGGTGGGTGCGGAGTCGGTGGTGGCTGTGGCGGTGGCGCGGTCGGTCGAGTCGGTGTTGTCGGTGTGGGCGGTGGCGAAGACGGGGGCGGCGTTTTTGCCGGTGGATCCGCAGTATCCGGCGGGTCGTGTGGAGCACATGGTGGTGGATTCGGGTGTGGTTGTGGGGGTGACGCTTTCGCATTTTCGGGATCGGTTGCCGGGTTCGGTGCGGTGGGTGGTGCTCGACGATGCGGTGACGGTGTCGCGGTTGTTGTCGGTGTCGGCGGGGGTGGTGACCGATGTGGATCGGGGTGCGTCGGTGCGGGTGGGTCAGGCTGCGTATGTGATTTATACGTCGGGGTCGACGGGTGTGCCGAAGGGTGTGGTGGTGACGCATCGGGGTTTGGCGAATGTGGTGGCTGCGCAGCGTTCGGGTTTCGGGGTGTGTGTGGGTGCTCGGGTGTTGCATTGTGCGTCACCGAGTTTCGATGCGTCGGTGTTCGAGTTGGTGTGGGCGTTGGGGTTGGGTGCGCGGTTGGTGGTGGTTCCTCCGACGGTTTACGGTGGGGAGGAGTTGGCGCGGATTTTGGTGGGGGAGTCGGTGACGCATGCGGTGTTGACGCCGACGGCGTTGTCGTCGGTTGATCCGGCTGCGGTGGGGGCGTTGGGTGCTTTGGTGGTGGCGGGTGAGGCGTGCCCGCCTGAGTTGGTTGCGCGGTGGGCTCCGGGTCGGCGGATGTTCAATGCGTATGGGCCGACGGAGGCGACGATCATGTCGAATGCGAGCGGTGGTTTGGTGGTGGGGGAGTCGGTCACGGTGGGTGGTCCGGTTCGTGGGTTCGGTGAATTGGTTCTGGATGGGCGGTTGCGGCCGGTGCCGTTCGGGGCGGCGGGGGAGTTGTATTTGTCGGGTCCGGCGCTGGCGCGGGGGTATCGGAATCGGTCGGGGTTGACGGCGGGGCGGTTTGTTGCGGATCCGTTCGGTGGGCCGGGGCAGCGGATGTATCGGACGGGGGATGTGGTGCGGTGGCGGCGGTCGGTGGGTGGGCCGGTGCTCGAGTATGTGGGTCGCTCGGATTTTCAGGTGAAGATTCGTGGTTTCCGGATCGAACTCGGCGAAATCGAATCGGCTCTCCTCGGATACCCCGGTATCGATCGTGCCGTCGTGAACACCAGCGGCGACCGGCTGGCCGGCTACGTCGTCCCCGCTGCGGGTTCGCTACTCGACACCTCCGCGGTCCTGGCGCACGCACGCGCGCGGTTGGCCCCGCACATGGTCCCCGCGACCGTGACCGTGCTCGACGCCGTGCCGGTCACCGCGAACGGGAAACTCGACCGCGCCGCCCTGCCGGAGCCCGACTTCACCGCGGTGCGCGCCGCGTACCGGGCGCCGCGCAACGCGACCGAGGAGGTAGTGGCCGCCGCGTTCGCCGAGGGGCTCGGACTCGATCGGGTCGGCCTCGACGACAACTACTTCACGCTCGGCGGCACGTCGCTCACCGCGACGAGCGTGATCGCGCGGATTGCCGAATCGTCCGCGCGCGCCGTGCCGGTGCAGTGGATCTTCACCCATCCGACGCCGGAAGCCCTGGCGCACATGATCGCCACGGCGCCAGAGGACTCCCGGGCGGAGGATGCCGCCGACCGGTCGCTCGACGTCCTGCTGCCGCTGCGTACCACCGGAACCGGCAACCCGGTGTTCTGCATCCACCCCGCGATCGGGTTGGCCTGGTGCTTCACCGGACTGGTGCAGTATCTCGGCGACCGTCCGGTGTACGGGCTGCAATCCCCGGCGCTGACCGATCCGGACCTGCGTGTCGACTCCTTGCAGGATCTCGCCGCCCGGTACGTCCAACGGATCCGCTCGGTGCAACCGGACGGTCCGTATCACCTGGTCGGCTACTCGGTCGGCGGTCAGATCGCCCATGAGATGGCGGTGCAGCTCACGGGTGTCGGCGAGGAGGTGGCCACCCTCGCGATGCTCGACACACACCTGGCCGAAGGATTCGGTCATACGACGGAGAAGCCCACCGTGGCAGCACTTCTGGCGGAGCTCGGCGCGGTGGTCCCGGGCGACGAGAATGCGGCGGCGACCACGGATCGTGCCGTGGAAGTATTGCGTCGCACCGGCGGACTGTTCGCTGGTGTGACCGTGGACGACCTCGACTCCGTCCACCGGGTGTTCACACAGACGGTCGACCTCGCCCTCGCGCACCGCCCGTCCACACCGAGCGGTCTCGATCTGTTGTACTTCGGTGCGGCAGATTCCGTGGAGGCATCCACCGGCGTCTCCGCGTGGAGGCCGCACATCAGCGGCGAGATCCTCGAACACGCCGTTCCCGTAACGCACCAGCAGATGACGAGTCCGGAAGCGCTCGCCGGCATCGGCCCCGTCCTCGCACAGCACGTTGCGCTCGCGGACCGCCGGCTCGCCCGGTCCTAGGCGCCCACGCCCGGCCGGCGCGCCGGGTGATGAATTCCGTGAGTTACGCGTGGATTCGCTTGTTGCCGGCGGATTCCGCTACTCGTGGTTGGGAGCATCGACCACGGCTGTCGGCGCACCTGCCGACCATCGGGGTGGTGTGTTCTCATGCTCTCCACGACACTCGCCCTCCTGACAGTTCCTCGTCGACACGCGCACCGACGTGAGCGCCGAGGACCTGCGGTGTGCGGGCGCGAACTCCCACCGGCACCTGTCACCGGGCACCGTCGCTTCCGTCACGGTGGGGGTCGTCATCTTCGTCGACGGGAAGCGCTTCGTCTGCCACCTCGATGGCGGAGCCGCGCCGGTACCGGCGAGTCCTCCGGTACGACAGCAATTCTCCATCGAGGTCCAGCACCACCTCGTAGAGTGCGAGCATGTCCGCCGATGGGGGTATGTGCCGGTCGTCGACCACCTCCACTTCCACCGACCAGCCCTCCTCGGTCGGCAGCACCGCCGTCGCGTTCTCCGATTCCTTTCCGATCACATCTGCGATGTCACGCAACGCGGCCGCAGCGGCCGCCGCTGCCGACACGGGCGGGGGATGTTCGTCGGCCATCCCAACCATCTCCTTCTCCTCCGGAGCGTCGGTGTGAGCTGGGCATATACAAATTCTTCTCTGATTGGTGGCCGGACACCAGGGGCGTGGGCGCCGACTTCGGCGGCGAACCGACCGTTGGTGCAAGTGCCGGAGCGTGCAGATGCCCGGCACTGCTCAATGTGGGTCGTCGAAGTACGACCCGCGCTTGCGTGCCGAGGCGACTGCAGCACCATTGCCCCCCTACACACAGGGTGCTCTCTTCTGACATCCTCCGGATCGAGGACACCGCGACCAATTGAGTTCCGGCCTCCGGCCATCCGGAGTAACAAGACGGTCGGGTGTTCGCGATCGGCCCTCGGTGGGAGGCGCCGGCCCGCCGGCTGCAGGGAGTGAACGACCATGGCTCAGGGCAGCGGGTACAAGTCGCTCGACGGGAATCAGCCGGTGGAGTTCGAGGTGGGCCGGGGAGTCGATTTGCCCGCGAAATGGGCCGGCTTCATCGAACAAGAATGTACCGTCGGGGCCCTGGCGATGCCTGAGGTGGGAGGCCCGAGCGACACAGCCGCCGAAGGAGTCCGAGGAGGTCCGATCCGGCAAGCCCGCCGCATGTGAGGATGCGTTCATGGGTACTGAGGATCACGACGCACCTGCAGGTGACAGTCGACCGATGGCTGATGATGGGCCGTTCGCGTTGACGGTCGACGGCGAGGTTTTCACTGTGAGGCTCCGCCCAGGCGAACCAGGCGCCTGCGACTACGACTGGGTATCCGGACCGAACAAGGGGTACGGTTTCTCCAGCTTTCAACGCGTAGCCTTTTCGAGCATTCAGGATCGAGCGAACACTCCCTCTACGCTGCAGCCGAACACAATTGACGAGCATCGCGAGTCGATCCGCGATTTCCTCGGTCAGATCAATCCCGAGACCGGCTACATCGGCGACTGAGACTCCGCCGCGAGGCACCGAGGTCCTTGGAATGAGACGGTCGCCGTAGTTCGTGAAGACGACCCAGGACGTCCCGCTCGACGGGGTGCTCGTTCAGTCCGCATGTACAGATGCGCCGGAACTTTCTCAGGTCCAGTCGCGGCACCAGCGGGGGATCGTATTGGCGCAGCTTGACGTAATACGACGCTTCTGTCACAACGAATTCGGACAGGATCTGCTCATCCGCTCCGCCACAGGGCTGCCACATCTGTGCGAACTTCAGCATCGTCTTTTCATCGGCAGCATTCACGCCATCGTCGTGCGTGTCGCGCCGGTGTTCGGTTTGTGCCGCGGGCATTACACGGTGTTGACTCCGACGCGTCCGCCGTCGACGTCGAGGACTGTCCCGTGTACGAAGCGGGCGTCGTCGGAGGCGAGGTAGAGCACGGCGTCGGCGATGTCTTCGGCGGTGCCGGGCCGGCCGGCGGGTGTGGAGTGCATCAGGGTGTCGGCCGGGGAGTCGCCGGCGGGTCCGGCGGGGCGGATGACGCCGGGGGAGACGGCGTTGACGCGCAGGCCCCGTGGGCCGAATTCGGCGGCCCAGGATCGGGTCAGGCTCTCGATCGCGGCCTTGGACGAGGCGTAGACGGGGCCGTGTGGGATTCCGAGGCGGGCCACCCACGAGCCGAGGTTGATTACGACGCCGCCACCGCTCTCGGTCATGTGTGGGGCCAGGGCTTGCACCAGGAAGATGGGTGCCTTGACGTTCACGGCGTAGATGCGGTCGACGATGTCGTCGTCGACGGTCATCGTGCCGGAGGCCGGGAAGATGCCCGCGTTGTTGACCAGGATGTCGAGGTGCCCGCCGGTCAGGCGCAGCACCTGCTCGGCGAGGGCGTGGCTGGTGGCGGAGGTGCCGTCGAGGTCTGCGGCGAGGAAGTCCGCGCGGCCTCCCGTCGCCTGGATCGCGGCGATGGCCTCGTCCCCGCGTGCCCCGTCGCGACCGGAGACGATCACGTGGGCGCCTTCGGCGGCGAAGGCGACGGCGATTGCGCGCCCGATGGTGGAGGTCGATCCGGTGACGAGGGCGGTGCGGCCCTGCAGTCGGTTGCCGGTGAAGTGATTGGTCATGTCCCGACCGTAGGACCTATTTTTTGGACCCACAAGTCCAGAAAGTGGGGTGTGATCGCTGCCAATGGAGTAGTGGAGGGTTTGCCGGTCCAGAATTGCGTTACCGTCGGCATATGCCGATCACTGCGAAGGGGCTCGCGACCAGACAGCGCATCGTCGAGGGTGCCGCGACTCATCTTCGGGGTGGTGAGCCCGGTCAGGTCACGCTCGACGACATCCGCGCGATCACCGGAACCAGCAAGGGGCAGCTGTTCCACTATTTTCCGGGCGGCAAGGACGAATTGCTGCTCGCCGTCGCCGTCTACGAGGCGGGCCGGGTTCTCGACGATCAGCAACCGCACCTCGGCGCGCTGACGTCGTGGGCGGCGTGGCTGAGGTGGCGGGATGCGTTGGTCACCCGCTACCGCGCCCAGGGAGCGCATTGTCCGCTCGGGTCGCTGCTGGCCCAGGCGGGCGGAACGCCGGGGGCCTACGAAGTGGTCCGAACACTGCTGGCACAGTGGCGGACCCACGTCGTGGCCGGGATCGAGGCGATGCAGGCGGCAGGGCAGATCCGGGCGGAACTGGATGCGCCGCGTACCGCGTCCGCGTTCATCGCGGGAATTCAGGGTGGGGTGCAGGTCCTGCGGTCGACGGGCAGTGTCGAGGATCTCGAAGCCGTCCTCGACACGCTGATCGACTACCTTCGGGGCCCGGGATCGCCCGGCGCTACCTGCTGATCGGCTGGGTTTGCTCAACTGCTGGGCCGCGTGACCCCTGTGCCGAGCGGCACAGTTTGTGAGCAGGTAGGGCTATTTCTGAATATTATTGCTTTTCAGTGACTTTGGGTGCTCGTGCCTACCGTGGACCGGTGAGTTGGAAGCGGATGCGGTTCGAGGTGAACTTGGCCGGTGAGGGACGTCACTGAAGACTGAGGGGGTCGAGAGGGGACTGTTCACCGACGACAAGGCCGCCCGAGCTGGTCGTGCACCCGGACATCGTGCTCGGGCGTGCAACCTTCTGGCCAGTCGTCGACGAGCCCGAACCAGAGCAGACGCCGAAGCAACGCGCCCTCCGGGGGCTGAAGGAACGGATGACCGCCGAGCGGCTGTCGAGACAGAAAAACCGGAGGCACCAACCCCGAGAAGGGTGACCGCCTCCGGCTCATCCTGTGCATCCGCGGGGTCGCCGACTCCAGCCCACTCTTGCCCACGCACTAGACAGTCTGCTTGTTCGAGCGTCCCCGGCACTGCGAACAGAGTTTCGGGGGACGTGTCATCACCCCTGGTGAAAACCACATTCCGTAGTGGTCGGAGCTGCGGTCAGGAAGGGGCGCACCTCGAGCCATTCGTGGATGGGTTTCCCACCCGCCCCCGGGGCCGCGGACAGTTCGCCGGCCAGTTGGAGCGCCCGCTCGTGGCTCTCGACGTCGATCACCATCCAGCCGGCGATCAGGTCCTTGGTCTCCGCGAACGGACCGTCGGTGACCGGCGGTCGCCCCTCGCCGTCGTTGCGGACGAACGCGCCCTCCGCGGAGAGTGCCTGGCTGTCGACGAACTCTCCGGTGCCCTCGAGCCGGGCGGCGAAGTCGTTCATGTACTGCACGTGGGCCGAGATTTCCTCCGGCGTCCATTGGTCCATGGGCACGTCGTTGATCGATGCGGGCGCGCCACGGTAGTGCTTGAGCAGTAGGTACTTGGCCATCATGTTCTCCTTGGTGCGGTGCGGCCCATTGTGGCCGTTTCACTCCGGGGACGAAGCCGCGCGCGGGTTCTCGACATCCCACGGCGACATTTCCTGACCATCTTCTCTGTCGGGCCACAATCCGGCTAGGGGTGGGCGTCTCGTCCAACCCGGTGATGATGGCCCCTAGTCTCGGGTCGGGTCGGGTCGGCGTGATGCTTGACCCACCGCGCCTGTCGGTGGTCCCAGTAGCGGGCGCGATCGTGAGGGTGGGCGCGACCATTGGGCACCGAAGCGGGCGCAGCTGTTCCCGTCGTGGTTTTACTGTCTGATCCTGCGTCGGCGTCGAGAGAACCACCGACAGTAGGATGCCCGATAGAAGGGCTACGGCGGGGCCGCCTGTGGGCCCGTAGAACCACGTCGCGGGTGTGGTGTGCTCCCGCGCCGCCACTGATCGAACGCTCCCGCACCTCGTTGACGTCGATGTGCCAGCTGTCATCGAGTAGCGCCGCCACATCACCGGGTGTGACCCAATCATCGGGATCGAAGCCGTGCTCGCGCGCCGCATCCGCGTCGCGTATGTCGTGGTGCACAACCAGCAAGATGCCGCCCGGTGCGACGGCGGAGACCAGCGCACGTTCGGCGGCACGGTCGGGGGTACTGCGCAAGGCGGGGTACTGGGCGGAGACCAGGTCGAAACCACCCGCGGGCAAGTCGGCATCGAGCAGTCCGCTCAGCACCCAGGTGATGTCTGTGGTCTCGCTGTCGGCGTGGGCCTTTGCTCGGTCGAGGGCGACCTGGGAGACGTCCAGCGCGGTGACGGCCCATCCCTGGCGGGCGAGCCAGAGCGCGTCGGCGCCTTCACCGCAGCCGACGTCCAGGGCGCGTCCCGGCCGTGCGCCCGTCATCTCGTCAACCAGGGCGCCGTTGGGTTCTCCGCTCCACACGCGATCCCGCTCGGTGTAGCGCGCATCCCACTCGTCCGCCTCACGTGATGTCGTCTTGACCTCGGTGACCTCGCCCGCTTTTTCCATACCCACACAGTGCAATAACACCGACGTTTTCGGCGAGAGTTCTTGCCGGACCGGCAAGAATTGGTCTGGATTGGTTTCTGCTGCGATCCTGACACGCACAGTGTCATGGGGGGGTGGGGCCTGCTCGATGTCGAGGTAGTCGTCGATGTGAAGTGCAAGACATTCCGGCGGACCCGCGACAAGCGGCGAACGCCACGTACAGGGACACGGGACGTCCTCGAAACTCGAGGAACAGTCCGGACAGTCCCACTGGAAGGCGGCCGCCCCGTTCACCGACCTCGAGGCCCACGAGATGATCGACGAGACCATCGCCTCTCACACGCTCGACGGCTACCCGGCGCTGGCCCGCTTCCTCGTCCGGGTCGGCGACATCGTCACCGCTCGACATCAACCCCGTGATCGCATCGGACGCCGGCATCGTGCTCGTGGACGTGCGAATCATCCTGTCCAAGAACCACCCTGGAAACCACATAAAGGTTCGTCAAGGACGGACATTCCCGGCGACGGAGGGGCGTGGCTGCTGCCGCGGGCCGTCGGACTGGCCCGGGCCAGCGAGATGGCGTTCACCGAGGAGGCGATCGACGCCGCAACCGCCCGGAACTGGGCGCCACCCGGCGGCTCGACACAGCTTGCTAGGGCCGCTTGCCGTACCCGAGCGCCTCGACGATCTTCCCGTCCCGGACGCGCATGAGATTCACGCCCCGAAAGTTCTCGGTGCCGGTGATCCTCCAGCGGATGACGGCTCGGTCGCCGTCGATGTCGACGTGCTCGACCGTGAACCCGATGGCGGGGTCGGAGGCCAATCCCTGCCAGCCCGCGAGGCATTCGTCGTAACCCGTCCATCGGTTGCCGTCGGGCTCCGGGCCGGTGCCCTCCAACACGCAGTCGGGGGCGATGAGGTCGACGAGCTTGTCGGGTGCCCGTTCGAGGAACGCGGCGTTGTAGTGATCGATGACTGCTGCTGTGTCGGTCATGACCGTATCGTCTGCCGCGGAGTCACTGCTGGCAACTCCCTGGAAGGAATGGCATCGACCCCCGGGGTGCGCGAAAATTGATCGGTGATGACGCGGTTCCCGAGTGAGTTCCGGCGCTGGCACACGGCCCGCCGGATGAGCCAGCTGGATCTCGCGCTTCGGGCGGGCACCACCCAGCGGCACGTGAGCTTCACCGAACAGGGCCGCTCCCGCCCGGGTCGGGGCATGGTGTTGCGCCTGGCGGAGTCGATGGAGCTCACGCTACGGGAGCGCAACGAGCTGCTCCTCGCTGCCGGCTTCGCCCCGGCGTTCCCGGAGTCACCGCTCGACGACGAGGCGCGGCGCCCAGTTCAACAGGCGCTGGAGACGATTCTCGACGGGCATCTCCCGTACCCGGCGATGGTCGTGCGGCCGCACGGCATCCTCGTCACCGCCAACCGGGCGTTCGAGGTGTTCCGCGAAGGCGTCGACCCCGCGTTGCTCGCACCACCGGTCGACGTGTTCCGCCTGGCCCTGCACCCCGATGGGAACGCGCCCCGGGTGCGCAACCTGCCGGAGTGGGGCCGGCACATCACCGAGCACCTACGGGCTCAGCTGGCGCAGAGCCCCGACCCGGCGTTGGAGGCGCTTCTCGCCGAGCTCGAGTCCTGCCTTCCGCCGCTGCCCGAGGAGGCCGACGTGCTCGGCTTCGCGGTGCCGTTGGAACTGGGCTCGGCCGATGGCGACCTCCGGCTCATCACAACGCTCACGTCGTTCGCGACCGCCTCCGACGTGACGCTCGCCGAGCTGCACCTCGAAGCGTTCCTGCCCGCTGACCACGGCACCGCCGAGGTGCTGCGTCGCCGATGGGTCGGCGCGCAACGCATTATCGCCAGGAGCAGACACCCCGACCGTCAAGCCTGGCCCGAAAGTTCGGTGCCACCGACATCGTCACCGAGCGCGGCGACGACGGCGTCGCGAAGATCAAAGAGCTCACCGAGGGCCTCGGCGCCCACTCGGTCATCGAACCCGTCGGCACCCAGGAATCGATGATGCAAGCCATCCGATCGACCCGCTCCGGCGGTCACGTCGGCTACGTAGGCGTCCCCCACGAAGTCGAACTCCCCGGCATGGAGCTGTTCTTCTCCGGTGTGCACCTGCACGGTGGCCCCGCACCGGTACGCCGGTTCCTCCCCGAACTGATCGAGCTCATCATCAACGGTCAGATCGACCCGGGTGAGGTCTTCGACCTGACCCTGCCTCTCGAACAGGCCGCCGAGGCTACGAAGCGATGGATGAGCGCCGCGCGACCAAAGTGCTGCTCACCCTCTGATCCACAAGCGCAGGTGCGGTTCCCTTCAGCCGGAAGGAGTCGCACATCGGACGGTCTACTCACTCCGTGGGCTCGTGGGTTCCGCGCACTGGTCCCTGTATTCAGACGCTCGCCGGTCTGCGGCGGGTATTCACGGTGGGGTCAGTTCAGGCTGGCGGTGTCGATGACGAACCGGTATCGGACGTCCGAGGCGAGGACCCGCTCGTACGCCTGGTTGATCCGGTCGGCCGGGATGACCTCGACTTCGGATCCGATGCCGTGGTCGGCGCAGAAGTCGAGCATTTCCTGGGTCAGGGCGATGCCGCCGATCATCGATCCGGCGAAGTTGCGGCGGCCGCCGATCAGCGACATCACGTTGAGGCTGAGTGGCTCGGCTGGGGCGCCGACGTTGACGAGGGTGCCGTCGATCGCGAGGAGGCCGAGGTAGGCGTTGGGGTCGATGCTGGCGCTGACCGTGTTGATGATGAGGTCGAATCGGCCGGCGAGCTGCTCGAAGGTGTCGGGGTCGGAGGTGGCGTAGTAGGCGTCGGCGCCGAGGCGCAGGCCGTCCTCTTGCTTCTTCAGTGTTTGGGAGAGCACGGTGACCTCGGCACCGAGGGCGTGGGCGATCTTGACGGCCATGTGCCCGAGGCCGCCGAGGCCGACGATGGCGACCTTTTTGCCGGGGCCGGCACCCCAGCGGCGCAGCGGGGCGTAGGTGGTGATGCCGGCGCACAGCAGGGGAGCTGCGGCGGCCGGGTCCAGGCTCTGTGGGACGGACAGGACGTAGTCGGCGTCGACGACGACGTGGGTGGAGTAGCCGCCCTGGGTGGTGGTGCCGTCGCGGTCGACGCCGGCGTAGGTGGGGACCATGCCGTTGACGCAGTACTGCTCGTCGCCGCCCTGGCAGTTCGTGCAGTCACCGCAGGAGTTGACCAGGCAGCCGACGCCGACGCGGTCACCGACTTTGTGGCGTGTGACGTCGGTGCCGACCTCGGCGACGATGCCGACGATTTCGTGACCGGGCACGACCGGGAAGGGTTGCGGACCCCAGTCGCCGTTGACGGTGTGAATGTCCGAGTGGCAGATGCCGGCGTACTGGATCTCGATGAGGACGTCGTGGGAGCCGACGTCGCGGCGCTCGATGGTGGTGGGGACCAGCGGCTGGCCGGCGGCGGGGGCGGCGTACGCGTTGACTCGCATGGCAGATCTTCCTTCTTCCTTCTTGGGTGGTCAATTCGGTAGTGAGCAGGACATGGCTGAGTGACCGGTGGCGCATCGGTCGAGGGGCGCGCACCGGGGGGTGTTGGGTGGGTTATCGCCTCTTGGTGTTGTGGAGTTGGTCGGCCAGTGCGCTCGCCTCGGCCGCGAGGAGCGCGGCGCGGGGCTCGTCGCCGGCGTCGATCGCGTGCCAGTAGTCGATCTTGAGGTCGACGTAGCGTTGACGGAGTGCGATCTGCTGGGCCTCGCGGGCAAGTTGCTGCCGGCGTTCGGTCAGCAACTCGATCTGCGCGGCGGCGGCCGCGGCCCCGAGTTGCCCGTTGGCGACGTACTCCTTCATGTCGTTGACCGACATCCCGGTCGCTGCCAGGCACGCGATTGCCAACAGCTGGCCCAGGTCGTCCTCGTCGTAGACGCGGTGCTTATTGCTCTCCCCACGGCTGATCGGCGCGATCACCCCGACCGACTCGTAGTAGCGCAGCGTGCTGGCCGGAAGTCCGGTCAGAGCGGCCGCGTCCTTGATCGTGTAGTTACGTCGGGTGGTGTGTGCACTCACGTCATCGACGCTATGAACTTCAAGTACTTGAAGTCAAAGGTTGGCTGCGTCACACCGTTGCACCGCAGATCAGCGCACCCCGACGAACACGCTCACAAGACCGCTCCACGTCACGCCCTCGCGACCTTCGTTCTTCGTGCGGTGGCGCACGCGACGGACAATCAGGTGCCGCACCGGGTGATCGCGAAACCTGGCCGTCACGCAACCGGAGGTCAGCCGGATGGTGCAGGAGGTGCGGTTGAGACGTCGCCCCGCGACCGCTCGCCGAGAAGTGCTGCTCGAGCGTGCACGATCGGACGATGGCCGAGCTGACCGCCTGGTACTACACCGCCGGGCAGTCCCGGGCGACGACCCGTTCGGGGAGACCTACGTGCGGGGACGTCGAACGTGGGCCCATGCCCGAAGACGGCAGCGGGTACGCACGGAAACCCGCAGTCATCGAGGAGCGTGGCGGCCACCCGTCTTCGCTACCGGGCATCAACGGTGACTCGCACGAGGAGCTCGGACGAGGTTGACTACCTACAACCAAGGTTTGAGGCCCTCACCGATTGGTGGGACCTCTTCCTGTCGTGAGTACGTCGGGGTGGAGTACGTCCCCTCCTGGGGTTGGCGAACGGACCCCTGGGGTTGCTTCAGATCGGGCACGGGAGTGGGCAGAGTTGTACCTGTCACCGAAACACTACCCCGACACTCTGGAGAAACTGAATGATCAACGCCCGACGAACCTTTGCCACCGCCGCTTTCGCCGCTCTTCCGATCCTGAGCGCCTTCGGGTCGGCGTCCATCGCTCATGCCGAGCCGATCGGCCCGAACGGTCCCACCGGTGGGCAGTGTCCGATCGTGAACACGGACTCGAACGGAAACGAGACAGTGACGTACGGCAAGCCCGGTGATCGCAATGGTGCCCTGGTCTGCGGTGCGGACGGTGAATGGACCGTGGGCAAGGCCGGCGGATTCAAGGGTGGCCCCGGACAGATCCAGACTCAGCCCGGACTGTCACGCGGATAGGCCACAGGTCTTCCCTTCCCCTGCTCCCGGGAGAGCGAGTGTCCCGCATCGATGCCGGTGCGGGACACTGTCGTCGAGAGGGACGTCGTCGTGTGTTCATTCCTGAAAGAAGCGATCTGTGCGGATGGCTGTGCTCACCCTCGTCTGCGAACCCAGTGGATACCGCCGGTGCCCGCCGCCTGCACGGTCAGCCGACGATCGGTCGGTGTCCGTACCTGGTTGTGGGCGGGGGCGAGTGGGGATCCCGGCCCGACCGGGGGTCGAGCCGGGATCCGGTGTCCTTCACGGCTAGTTGCGTGATGCCAGCGAGCGGAGGAAGAAGGCGAGGTTGGCGGGGCGTTCGGCGAGGCGGCGCATGAAGTAGCCGTACCACTGTTCACCGTAGGGCAGGTAGGTACGTACCTGCTTCTGTTCGCCGACCAGCCGAAGTTGTTCGGAATCGCGGATGCCGTAGAGCATCTGCAGTTCGAACTCGTCTGCCGCCCGGCCCTTCGCTTCGGCGTATTGCATCGCCGCGCTGAGCATGTCCGGGTCGTGAGAGGCGACCATCGGGTAGCCCTGGCCGTTCATCAGGAGCCGCAGGCACCGCAGGTATGAGTCGTCGACCGCGGTCTTTTCTTGATGGGCAACAGATGCGGGTTCCTTGTACGCGCCCTTGCACAGCCGGATTCGCGATCCGGGGCCGGACATGTCCTCGCAGTCCGCCTCGGTGCGCTTCAGGTACGCCTGCAGCACGGTGCCGAGGGTGGGGAAGTCCTCGCGTAGTTCGCGCACGATCGACAGGGTCGAGTCGGTGGCGGTGTGGTCCTCGGCGTCGACGGTCACCCACGCGCCGGCTTCCTCCGCAGCGGTGCAGATCTTGTGCGCGTTCTCGAGGGCAACCTTGTGCCCGTCTCGGGCCAGGGATTGGCCCAGGGCAGACAGTTTCAGCGATACCTCGATGGTGCGCACCGGCGACGGCGGGAAGGTCGCCGGAGTGCCCCCGCAGGTCGCGAGGGCTGACAGGTTCGACAGCAAAACCAGGTAGTGGGACACCGTGTTGTTCGCTTGCGTGAGATCGGTGGTGTCCTCACCGAGGTAGTCGATGGTGATGTATCGGCCGGAGTCGAGGATTGCGGTGGTCGCGGTGATCGCTTGGCTCTCGGTTTCACCGGCGACGAACCGGTCGACGAGATTGCGGGTCACCGGGACCTTGCTGATGGTCCGTTCCATGCGAGGGGAGCGGGCTGCGGCGAGGAGGGCGGGCCGCAGCAGGTCGGCGGCCGCCATCAGATGTTCTCGGAGGTGTCGGCGCCCTGGTGCGGGTAGCGGTGGTCGGTGGCCGGGACGAATGTTTCCTTGATGGTGCGGGCGGAGGCCCAGCGGAGCAGGTTCTGCGGGGAGCCGGCCTTGTCGTTGGTGCCCGAGGCGCGTGCTCCTCCGAAGGGTTGTTGTCCGACGACGGCGCCGGTGGGCTTGTCGTTGATGTAGAAGTTGCCGGCTGCGAATCGCAGGTCGTCGGTCGCCTGGGCGATCGCGGTGCGGTCGTCGGCGATGATCGACCCGGTCAGCGCATAGGCGGACCCCTTGTCGACCAGGTCGAGGACCTTCTCGAACGACCCGGCTGCGGAGTCGTCGTAGACGTGCACCGACAGGATCGGTCCGAAGTATTCGGTGCGGAAGGCCTCGTCGGTGGGGTCGTCGCCGAGCAGCACGGTGGGGTCGACGAAGTACCCGATGCTGTCGTCGACGTGGCCGCCGGCAGCGATGGTCAGGCTGGGGGTGGCCTTGGCGCGGGCGATGGCGTCGGCGTTGCGGTCGAAGGCCCGCTGGTCGATGACGGCGCCACCGAAGTTCGAGAAATCGGTGACATCCCCGTATTTCAGCGTCGACGCCTTCTCGATGAAGTTGTCGCCCATCTTCGCCCACACCGACTTCGGGACGAACGCGCGGGAGGCCGCGGAGCATTTCTGACCCTGGTAGTCGAACGCGCCGCGCAGCAGCGCGGTGGTCAGGGTGTCGGGGTTCGCGGAGCTGTGGGCGAGGACGAAGTCCTTGCCGCCGGTCTCGCCGACCAGGCGCGGGTAGGAGTTGTAGTTGGCGATGTTGTTGCCGACCTGACGCCACAGGTGCTGGAACGTGGCGGTGGACCCGGTGAAGTGGATCCCGGCCAGGCGGGGGTCGGCGAGAACGACGTCCGAGACCTCGGCGCCGGCGCCGTTGACGAGGTTGATCACACCCGGGGGCAGCCCCGCGGCCTCGAGCAGTTTCATCGTCCAATACGCGGCGACGGCCTGGGTCTGCGACGGCTTCCACACCACGGTGTTGCCCATCAGGGCGGGGGCGGTGGGCAGGTTGCCGGCGATGGCGGTGAAGTTGAACGGGGTGATCGCGTAGACGAAGCCCTCGAGGGAGCGGTATTCGAGCTTGTTCCACACGCCGGGGGAGGAGATCGGCTGGTCGGCGAGGATCTGCCGGGCGAACTGGACGTTGAACCGCCAGAAGTCGATCAGCTCGCACGGACTGTCGATCTCCGCCTGGTACGCGGTCTTGGACTGACCGAGCATCGTTGCGGCGGCGAGGGTTTCACGCCACGGTCCGGACAGCAGGTCGGCCGCACGGAGGAAAACCGCGGCGCGGTCCTCGAACGATAGTGCCCGCCAGCCCGGGGCAGCGGCGGTGGCGGCGGTGACGGCGTCCTGGATGTCCTGGGCGCCGGCATTGGTGAAGGTGCCCAGCACGGCGGCGTGCCGGTGCGGCTGGACGACGTCGATCGCGGGGCCGTTGTTTCGCCGGTGCGCACCGCCGATGACGTTGTGGATCTCGGTGGGGTTGGACCCCAGCTCTGCCAGCTTCGCCTGCAGTCGCACCCGCTCCGGGCTGCCCGGGGCGAAGGAGCCCCCCGGCTCGTTGACTGGCTGCGGGGTGGTGGTGATGGCGTCCATGAAACCTCCTACGAGGGGTATGGCGGCGACGGAGCCGCTGCAAAGCACTACCCGTAGTCAACACCAACACCCACGGAAAACTATCAGCCAGTCAGACGAATAGTCAGGCTTGAGATTGTATGATCGGCCAATCGCATCCTTCGGATCAATCTATTTGGACAGGGAGACCAGCCGTGTCGTCTCGTAAACGTGCCGTCGCCAAAGCAGGCCGAGAAGCGGAATCGAGCGAAACTATCACCCTGCGTGAACTTCTCGCCGCACTTGATACGTCCGTGGTCGAGTTGATAGAGGCGCCCGCGGGGGATTCGGTCGCCATCTCTTCCGTCGCCCTGGTCGACAGCTCCGATTTGTCGGTAGAGGTCGAGTCACCGTCGCCAGATCTCTACCTACACGTCGGCGTGAGGAAGGCCGAAGCCGTGCGGTGGTTCGAGGAGGTCGCGCTACGAGCCCCCGACCAAAGGCCGCGCGCGGTGTTGTCGAAGTCGGCGGCATCGTCGACCGCTCTGCAGTCCGCGGCGCGCAGCGCCGGCGTCGCACTGGTCGCCGTACACCCGAAGGCCCGGTGGGGCCACGTTTTCCCCCTCATTCAGCGCATGCTCGACCGCTCCCGGCAGCAGTACGACAGGCTGGGTGACTCAGAGTTGCTGGCCGTTGACACGGACCTGTTCGGCCTCGCACAGGCCATCGCGCAGAACGCCGGCGGGATGGTCTCGATCGAAGATGCGCAAGCGCGCGTGCTCGCGTACTCGGCGTCGGACGAAGCGGCCGACGAATTGCGGACGCTGTCGATCCTCGGCAGGATCGGCCCGCGCGACTACCTGAAGGCGATGCAGGAATGGGGTGTCTACGACCGGCTGCGTGAGAGCGATGAGGTCGTCGACGTCCCGGCACACGACGAGCTCGGCACGAAGCGACGATTAGTGGTGAGCATCCGTCAAACCGTTGAGGACGGCTCGGCCGCGCCCCGGCTGCTCGGATCGATCTGGGTGCAACAAGGGTATGCCCCGTTCACCGATAACGCCGCCGACGTACTGCGGGGCGCCTCCGCGATCGCTGCGCGGATCATTTCCCGCAGTCTCAATGCTCCTTCGACGGAGAGCGTGCTGATTCAACGGTTGTTCGGCGCGCGCGGGGGAGGGGTGGATGCCCCATCGGTGGCCAGCGCCCTGAACCTGCCGGATTCAGGATCGGCCGCAGTGGTCGGATTTGCCGTGACCGCAGGAGAGCCCGAACCGCCGTCGGAGATTGTCACCAGTGTAGGCAGCATGATCAGTCTGCATGCGAGCGCGCTCCGACGTGACTCGGTGTCCACGATGATCGGCCACCGCGCCTACGTCCTGTTTCCTCGTTACAAGTCGGCGAATATCATCGCGACGTGGACCCGCCAGTTGGTCGAGCAACTCGAGCAGAAGCGGTCGATACTCCTGCGTGCCGCGATCGCTATCCCCGTTTCGGGTCTCGGACAGGTTGCCGGAGCCCGGACCGAGGTCGATCGGGTCCTTGACGGGACCGCCGCGACTTACCCCGAGGGACGGGTCACCACGCTCGCCGAATCCCGTACTGCGGTGTTGCTCGGCGAGATCCTCGACCTCGTCGGGGGAAACAGCGAGCTGCGTGATCCGCGGCTCGATGCCCTCGTCGAATACGACGACAAGCACGCTTCGAATCTGCGCGAGAGTGCCGAGGCGTACCTTGCCGAGCATGGGGACGTGCGCAACGCTGCCGCCGTCCTGCAGGTGCATCCAAATACGTTGCGCTACCGTATCCGGCGCGTCGAAGAGATCGTTGGCGTCAATCTGCAGGACGCATCAGATCGGCTGCTCATCGAAATCCAGCTTGCGCTCTTGCGGCGTCCCGCCGGACAGAACCGCCCCACCCTCCGCTGATCGCAGTGCGGACCGATCCACGGTAGTTCGTCGATGTCCTCGACGGGTCGTGCAGCGAACATGGCGGAGTCCCGAACGGATTTCCGTAACGAGAGTTTTCGACATCTGTCGAGTTTCATCGTCTGGTTCCATGCGATCTCGTGATCGTGCCGTTTCGTCTCCCATCCGAGGGTCGCTCGCTGTCATCCGTCGGCCCCCTGATGGCAGCGCAGAGGGACACACGTCTTGGTGGGCGGACGGAGCCTGCGAGTACGCTGGCGCGGTCGACAAGGAGAGGTGTTGTGCCCATGAGTGAGCCGTATGCAGTCGTCGGAGCGACGGGTGGTCAAGGAGGCGCCGTCGTCGACGCGCTGCTCGAACGAGGGCGGGAGGTTCGAGCTCTGTCCGTCGAAGCTCTTCTCGCTCAGACGCGTTGCGCCTGCGAGGCGTCGACATTGCCGTGGCCGACATCACCGATCGGGCGGCGATCGCGTCTGCCGTAGATGGGTGCGCGGGCGTGTTTGCCATGACCACGCCTTTCGAAGACGGCCCGGAAGCGGAGATCGCTCAGGGTGCCGCGCTTGTCGGCGCGTTCAGTGATTCCGGTGTTCCACACGTGGTGTTTTCTTCGGTGGCGGACGCAGACAAGAGCACTGGGATCCCACATTTCGACACGAAGGCTGCGACCGAGTCGTTGCTGCGAGAATCATCCCTTCCGTACACGATCGTCGGGCCGACCTACTTTTATGACAACTTGCTCGGTGGCCTCGATGGCATCCGTCGAGGCCGGCTCGATCTGCCTCTGCCAGTCGATACCCCGCTGCAGCAGTTGTCGCGCCGGGACCTCGGTCGGTTCGTCGCGCTCGTGTTCGACGATCCGGATCGATTCGTCCGGACAAGAATCGACCTGGCGTCGGATGATCCGACGCCACGTCGGATGGCCGGGGTGCTCAGTAACGTGCTGGGCACGCCGGTTCACGCCCATTCGTCCGACGCGGACGCCATCGCATCGCCGGACATGCGCGCTATGTTCCGCTTCCTTACCGACACCGGGTACGACGCGAAGATCGGCGAACTAGGTCGTCTCTACCCCGAGGTGGGGTGGCAGAGCTTCGCCGATTGGGCCGCCCAGTTGGCGTGACGTCTGCGGAAAGCAAGTGGTCGACGAGTTCGGTGTCGAAGTGGTCGACCATCGGGTGCAGTTCGGGACGGTGCCGGCATCCGAACCCCGAAGACGAGTGGGTCGTCGCTGCTGGTGGCAATCGCGCTCGTTAGTGACGCTTGCCGGTCGGTGTTGTTCGGGTGCCCGGCGGCGGGGTCTCGGCGCGAGCGAGTTCGGCTACGCGGTCGGCCAGTTCTCCGGACAGTGTCGTGTCGGGTTCGGTGCTCGCGGCGTCCTCGAGCTGGGTGATGACGGTGTCGGTCGTCGGCTCGGCTGTGCCGGTGGTCGGGGGGTGCTCGAGTTGATATTGCGTCTCGATGTCTTCGAGGTGCTCGGCGAGTAAGTCGGTGTCGAGTTGGTGGGCCGCCTTCTCGTTCAGTTCGGCGTTCTCGACGGTCGCGGACCGAGGGGCGGTCTCGGCGTCAGCTGCAGCGGTATCCGGTGCGCTGGGATCGTGATCGGTGTCGGATGCAGTCCCGGAGACCAGGGTGACGCGGGGTGCGGTGTCTGCGGCATCGTGGGCTCGGTCCTGGTGACCGAGAACGGTGCCGACGGCACAATCGAGCAGGCTGAGGCTGCCCCGGTACAGCCGTCGGGCCGGTGCTGCGGGTGCCAGGTGTGCGATTACCTGTTCGTCGACCAGGCGCAGCGGGTAGCGCACGATGGTGTACTGCGCGCGCAGTATGGCCAGGGGGAGTGCGGTGATGATGTTCATGAGGCCTCTATGTTCGGGTGGAAGGGTCAGGAGACTGGGCTGCTGCCGCTGAGGAGTTCTATACCGGCGCTGCCGAACGCCCCCCAACGGACTTGATCTGGGGTCGGGTCCGATCGGTCTAACTCGCGTGCGGACGGAGATCTCGATTCCGGGAGTCCCTCGACAGGGGCGGGACCACCGGCCGGGTCCCCGGTCCCCGGGACCGGCGGAGGCTTTCGGACATCACCCGTTGCCACCACAGGTCCAACGGACTCGGATCCGGCCACCGAATCGGATCGTCTTCCGATCCGAACTCAGGGCCGCTGCCGCTACAGGGGCCTTCTTCTTCGATGCGAGGCACGATCTGTACACCCTCTCGGTCAGACGCATCCGGTAGGTCGAATGCACCGCGATCCTTCTGCTGGTTCGACGTCAGCCACCGTCACCGGCTACCCGCGTCGTCGCCTGCGGTCCGGTTACCCGGAACAGCGTCCGACTACCCACGCCAGGACGCCGATGGCGGCCCGGCGTCAGCCCTGCTGTGAAACAAACACGATGACGGAATCCGTCGATCTAGCTGCACGGGTCCACGGTGCGGCCGACTTTGCGCGGCGCGGTCGGGTGCCCGTCACCCACCGTCCCCGAACGATTCCACCGGCATTGTGTGTTCGTTTTTTTCGTTTTATGGTGGGGTATGGGTGCTGGGATGAGCCACACGGTGTTGCCGGTCGCCGACGATCGGGATCTTCTCGCCGCGCTGAGGGCCGTTCTCGCTGGTCAAGAGCAGGTGTCGATCTCGACCCCGGAGGAGTCCGTGCCGCTGCCGGACAGTGTTCGGGGGTTGCTCGTCGACGCGGTCACCGCCCTGGATCAGGGGCAGGCTGTGACGGTGGAGCCACATCGCACCGTGTTGACGACGCAGGAGGCCGCGGAACTGTTGGGCATCACCCGGCCGACCTTGGTGCGGCTGCTGGAGGCGGGGAAGATCCCGTACACCTCGCCCGGCCGTCATCGGCGGGTGGAGTTGGCGGACGTGCTCGAATTCCAACGGCGCGAGCGTGCGCGCCGCGGCCAGGTGTTCGAGGAGATGGCGCACGAGGAAACCCCGGACCCCGGCGACGCCACTGACGGCTTCGTGTCTCGACCCGCCGATCCGGGGTGAGGTCGCCCTATGGCTGTCTTTCGGGTGGTTCTGGACGGATGTGTCATGCTTCCCCAGACCCTGAGCAATCTGCTGCTCACCCTGGCCGATGCCGAGGTGTTCCGGCCGGTGTGGACGCCGGATCTGCTCGACGAGGTCGAGCGCAACCTGTCCGGCGAGCGGTTCGGGAAGCCGCCGGAGCAGGCGGCGCGGCGAGTGCAGCAGATGCGCAGAGCATTTCCCTTCGCGGAGGAGGAGTCACGTGGCTACCGGGAACTGATCCCGGCGATGACCACCGAGCCGAAGGACCGGCACGTCCTGGCTGCGGCTGTACGCTCCGGTGCGGGTGTGATCGTGACCGCCACCCTGGCGGATTTCCCGCAGGCGGCCCTCGATCCGTTCGACGTCGAAGCGATCCATCCCGACGAATTCCTCTGCGATCAACTCGATCTGGACCCGGACGCATTGTTCGAGTGCCTGCACGTACTGGTGAACCGCACTATGTTCCCGCCGCGCACGGTCGGGGAGTTGTTGGCGTCGCTGGAGCGGCTGACGCCGCGGTTCGTCGACGCCGTCCGGGCATTGCTCGTCGCCCGGGGCGAGGTTCCCGACGCTGGTACGGTGCCGGCGGCGTCCTCCCTTCCGGAGTTGACCGACGAACAGATCAGCGCCGTGCCGGCCGAGATGCGGGAGGCCTACCTCGAGCTTCGTGCAATGGATCCGGCGGAATTGTTGCGGTTCCTCGGGCATACGCGGCTGGTGAGTGCGGCGTGGACGTTCTTGATGTCGATATGCGTGGACGGGGATCTGCTGTCGGTGTGGCCGAACGTGGATCCGGACTTCCGGGCGGTCCTCGCCTGGCGATGGGTGCAGGACAACCATTATCAGATGACGATTGACGGTTGGGAGGGAGAGGCGGTCGCTTCGGCCCTCGCGGTGCCGGCGCCGGAGCATCCGCTGTGGGTGCATTTCGAGCGTGTGCACGTGCGGTCGTTCCGGGCGATGCTGCCGGATCCGGCGAGGTGGGGGATCGGTACCGGCACAAGGATCGTCGGCCCCGGTGTGGAGGTGCTCTATGTGCACGAGATGTCGACGCTCGAGAGCGGTGTGTGGGAGCCGAACATTCCCCGGCCGGTGTTTCCGATCCTGATGCATCTCGTCGGCGATCGGTGGCTGGTGCGGAACCTGGGGTCTGAGGAGGACCCTGCCGCCAGGGCCTGATTCCGGCAGCGTCTGTATCGCGGTCACCGAACGCGCTACCGACGCCTTCCCTACGCTGCCGGCGTTGTCGCTGCCGTTGTCGCATCCCGGGTTGTCCGGTCCGATCGACAGTGCGGCCTATCAGCTCGGCTCCACCATCACCTGAACTGTGGCACACACTCGGCGATCCGGCGGCCCCGAGGTTTCTGTCCCTTGACGGCGCGGCCGACTGCCCCGCCGACAATCTCCTTCGCCGCCGCAGAGCCTTGTCGTTGACTGATCGCTAGCAGGTCACGTCTGGTTTTCGGGAGCGCCGACGCCCGATGTGGGGGGCGTGGGTCCTGTGCTGTCACAACGGTGGAGCGGGCGGTGTCTTATGTGCGACCCCAATCTCGAGGAGACATCATGAATGCGAACTCTGTGCGCCCCGGAAAGATCGATGTGGTCGTGGTTGGCGGCGGGTACGCCGGCGTGATGGCGGCGAATCGCCTCACCAAGCGCGACGATGTGGCGGTGACGGTGATCAATCCACGTCCGTGTTTCGTCGAGCGGGTCCGTCTGCACCAGTTGGTGGGCGGGTCCGACGACGCGGTGGTCGACTACTCCGACGTGCTGGCCGGAGGCATCCGGTTGTTGGTGGACAGCGTGACGAGGATCGATGCTGCCGAGCGCGGCGTGAAGCTGGAGACCGGCGAGACCGTCGGATACGACTACCTGATCTACGCCGTCGGCAGTGGCAGCGCCGACCCGGCCGGCGTACCCGGAGCGGCCGAGTTCGCCCATCCGACCGCCAGCCTGGAGGAGGCGCAGCGGCTTCGGTCGGTCCTCGAGGACGCCCCCATGACGGCGCCGGTGACGGTCGTCGGTGGCGGTCCGCTCGGCATCGAGACGGCAGCCGAGCTCGCGGAGCTCGGGCGCACTGTGACTCTGGTCTGCGGCGACCGGCTCGGCCCGTACCTGCACCCGCGGGGCCGACGCTCGGTGGCCAGGGGGTTGTCCAATCTTGGTGTGGCCGTGATCGACGGCCCCGGTGCGACGGTGGCCGCGGTGACACGTGACGCCGTGGAGCTCAGCGGCGGCCGTGTGCTCCCGAGCACGGTGACGATCTGGACCGCCGGCTTCGGCGTTCCGGACTTGGCCGGCCGCAGCGGGCTGAGCACCGACGCCATGGGCCGTCTCCTCACCGACGAGACGCTGACCAGCGTGGACAACGAACGCATCGTCGCGACCGGTGATGCCGCGGCCCCGTCGAACCTGCCGTTGCGAATGAGTTGCCAAGCGGCGCTTCCTCTTGGCTCGCATGCCGCTGACACGGTGCTCAGCCGGATAACGGGGGAACGGCCCGCAGACTTCGGCAAGGGGATCGCCGCCATGTGCGTCAGCCTGGGGCGTAAGGACGGCGTTTTCCAGCTCGCACACTGGGATGACACCGCGATGCGGCTTCACCTGCGGGGCCGCCTCGGTGCGAAGCTCAAGGAAGCCGCGGCAGCGAGTCCCGTCAAGCAGCTGGCGGACGAGGCGCGAAAGCCCGGGTCGCACGCGTGGCCGGTCAACGACGGCTCCCGGCGGCAGCGGGTCCAGGCTGAGCACGGTCGATCGCTGTCCAAGCCGAGCAGACTGGCATGAGCGGGGAGGTGGATGGGGATGCTGGGCTCGCCAACCGACGCCGAGGACGTCCTCCAGGAGACCTGGCAGCGGTGGGTGACGTTCGACCTGGGCTGGTACGGGCGAGCACGCGGCCCCGCCGCTGTAAGGGACCCGTGAACGACGTCGGTTCGAGCGGCGCAGCTTCCGCAGGCGCCGCCGTTCCGGCTACGGCCGCCGCCGCTACCGCCCCGCGTCAGCAGGAGCTGTGGGCGTGGTGGTGGGGGTCGTCGGTGTGGGTCTCTTCGTCCGCGTCGGTAGCTCTGGTGGTGGCGGCAGTATCCAGGTAGTGGTCGGCTCCGACGAACGTGTCACCGGGAGCACCTCGAACGTCGTCTGCACCACCATCGACGGGATCGGCAGGCACCGCAGCCCGGCCACCTGGAAACCGCGACTGCCGCGGTTCGGCACCGCCGAGCGGAAGTCGGCGACGCTGCCGACCTGGCGGGTCTCACCCAGGACACGATCGCCTAACTCCACCGCCCACGGTCCGCCGCAGGTCGGAAGATTCGCCGCGTGGTACTGGATCCGGTCACCCGGTTGCCCGCGAGGCGGAGTGAGGGTGAGTACCGGCCCGGCGGGGTCGAGCCTGCGCGTCGCTTCCGTGTCGGGTTCGCTCGACGCACCGCCGCCGGTGTGGACTGCGAGCAGGAGAACAACCGACCCGACGAATATCGTCGTCGTCAACCAGGGTGTCTGCCGCAACGGTCTCACCTCGCACCCTCAATTATGCGGCTTCGCCGCCGCGCGCACCGCGTTGACGCGTGTGCGGTGGGGCGACCGCGCACTGAGCACTTCATCGACGGCAGGAACATCCGATTTCCTGGACACTCTCGGCTCGCTGCGGCGGCGATCCGCCGACCCGGTTGTGCTCGGGGGGAGCGTTGTTGTTCGTTCTGTATCGGTGCCGGTGCCGGTGCCGGTGCCGGTGCGGGCCGGCGAGGCAAGCGCCGACCCGCACCTTTTGTCCGGGTACCGGCGCAACTCGCCGGTGAAATCAGGCGGAATCTGGGGCGATGACGTCGTCCGGCGGGGAACTGGCCTCCGCCGGGCCTTTCTGCTGGGTCGGGAAGATGCCCCTCTACGCAGGGCGTCCGAATCCGGGAATCACGGCGAGCCACTGGCAGACTGCCTGCGTGTAGAGGTCGGGCGCCTCGACGGGAAGCAGGTGGCCAACGTCATCGATGGGCCGGGGTGTCCAGCCCGGCCGTCGGGCGTGCTGCATGAGCGACGTGGGGTCGACAACGTGATCGTCCCTTCCCCACAGCACAAGTACGGGCACCCGCACGGAATCGAGTGCCTCGTTCGTCGGTCTCTGCGTGATGAACATGGCCTTGACGATCGACGCGAACGCCGCAGCTGTGCCCGCGAGCCGTTCCGGCTGCTCGCGGGCCGCCTCGAGGCCATCGAGCCACAGGTCGACCTGCGCTCGTGAGACACGGCCCGGGTCTCCACCGATGAGGTCGGTCCGGCCACCCGAGATGGAGCCCGCGTCGTTGATCGCGGTTCGCTTGGCATCCAGCATGCGCCGGCCCGCCAGTCGCAGCACCGCGCGTGTCATTGGCGGGCCGGCTGCGACGACGAGGCGTCCCAGTGTCTGCCACCCGAGCGCCTCGGCTGGTGACGTCCGGCGCCACGGCAGCGCTGGGGCCACCAAGACGACTCCCCGAGTCTTCTCGGGCATCATCGTGGCGGCCAGCGCCGCCACCAGGCCACCCGTCGACCAGCCGTGCAGTACCACCCGGCTCTCGAGGCGGAGCTGCCGGACGAAGGCCGACACGAAGCGAGCGTCCAGGTCCGCGCGTGGCCCATGCCGATACGGATCACCGGTGTGGCCGACGATCGTCCCCGGGAGGTCGACGGAAATCACCGGCCCGAGCTGGCGCAGGTGAGGAACGAGATCGATCCACATGCTCGCACCACCGGTCATCGGGGGCACCAGCAGGTGAACTGGTGCGTCGGGAGGCGCGGTCGAAGCGGGCTCCGCTCCGACATAGTGCACGGGCACGCCGCACACGCTCGTCGACACGCTGCACAACCCCGCCCACCGCTGCGACCGGACGCCCCAGTCGTCGTATCGCACGGTGATCCCTCCTTCCTTTCCCATGATATTCGGCGCCCGATGGGGCCGACGATGCTCAACGCGGTCCATGTAGAGACTCGGATCCGAAATCGATAGACCGTTCTCGATGAATACGGTTCGACCCTGCAGAACAATCCGCGGGGTCGGACCGATCATGGCTGGGCGCATCCTCGCCCGCACCGGTGACCCCTATCGTTTTCCCCACCGAGCCCGCGTTCGCGTATACCGGCACCGCACCGACAGTCCCGGCTCGCCCTCGTTGCCGGGGACCCTGGCTTGGCTCATCACGACGACATGGATGGCGAAGTTGAGGGTGCGGTCGCCTTCCCTCATCGCGTCCACGCCCTGCCCACCGCAGCGCCCTGGTCGTACATAACCCTCCGGAGCCGGCGCCGACCGCCATCCGATGGCGCGCAAGGGTGGTTGGTTGGCCCGGGCGGAGTGCCGGCCCAGAGCGAGATCGTCAAGGACGAAACCTTCGCCCCGATCCTCTACGTGCTGACCTACAACACGTTCGAGGAGGCGATCGCCCTGCACAACGACGTCCCGCAGGGCCTGTCGTCGTCGATCTTCACCACCGACCAGCGTGAGGCCGAGCGGTTCATCGCCGCCGACGGTTCGGACTGCGGCATCGTCAACGTCAACATCGGCACGTCCGGCGCCGAGATCGGCGGCGCATTCGGCGGCGAGAAGACCACCGGCGGCGGCCGCGAATCCGGCTCGGACGCTTGGCGCGCCTACATGCGCCGGGCAACCAACACCATCAACTACTCCCGCGAGCTGCCCCTGGCTCAGGGCGTCAACTTCGGCTGACATCCCCCTTTCGAATCGCACGAGGAGCAACGACGATGTTCGAATTGATCGACGAATGGGGCCCGGAGAAGGTCGTGTGTGTCTCCGATGCACGCACCGGCATGCGCGGCGTTCTGGTGATCGACAACACCGCCCGCGGAATGGGCAAGGGCGGCACCCGCATGTCCACCACGGTCAGTGTCGGCGAGGTCGCCAGGCTGGCCCGCAACATGACCTGGAAGTGGGCGGGGGTCGATCTCTTCTACGGCGGCGCCAAAGCCGGCATCTGGGCCGACCCGACTGCCTCCTCCAAGGAAGCGGTGCTGCGTGCCTTCGTCCGGGCACTGCGCAACGAGGTCCCCGACGAGTACGTTTTCGGGCTCGATGTGGGATTGACCGAGAAGGACGCCGCGATCATGCTCGACGAGGTCGGCGGTCGTGGCGGCGCGGTGGGCACCCCCCACGCGCTCGGCGGGCTCCCGTACGACCAGCTCGGGGTCACCGGCCACGGTGTCGCGGAGTCGGCGGACGCCGCTGCGCAAGCTCTCGGCCTGTCCACCGGTTCGCTGAGCGTGTCCATCCAGGGCTTCGGAGCGGCGAGCGCGAAGCGCGTCGCCGAACTCGGGGCCACCGTCGTCGCTGTGTCCACCTCGCAGGGCGGCATCCACAACCCGGACGGGCTCGACGTCGCCACCTTGCTCGACCTGCGTGACCAGTACGGTGACGGACTCGTCGACCACTACTCCGACGCCAAGCCTCTCGCTGCCGGGGAAGAACTCTCGGTGACCGCGGACATCCTGATCCCGGCAGCGCTACAGGACGTCATTGACGCCGATCTCGCCCGGACGTTGCCGGCCAAGATCGTCGTCGAAGGCGCGAACCTGCCGAGCAGCCCCGAGGCACAGTCGGTGCTGTTCGACCGCGGCGTGACCGTGGTTCCGGATTTCATCGCCAACGCCGGCGGTGTGGTTGCCGCAGCCGTGGCGATGGACGCTCGCTACTCCGGAATCCGTCTCGAACCGGCTGCCATGTTCGACAACATCTCGAACAAGCTGCGCGCCAGCACCATCGACACCCTCGACGCGTCGAAGGTGCAGGGGCGGACCACCCACGAGGTGGCCCGCACCACCGCCCAGGAGCGCGTGCGCGAAGCCATGGTGCTCCGCGGGCGTGCCCCGCAAACCGCCGCGTTCTAGAAGGTTCGGCACCAACCACGCGCAACTGTGTGGCCCACTCCGGTCAGCGGGCGCGCCCCATTCATTCAGGCAAATGCATCGACCTGGTCGTTCGTCGGGTGTCTCCGAAACCGGTAGGGCATTACATCACTACTCTCGAAGGAAAGAAGAGGACGACATGAGCAAGGAACTCCCCGAACAGGCGTCCGTCGTCGTGATCGGCGGCGGCGTCATCGGCGCCAGCATTGCGTTCCACCTCGCCGAATCGGGGGTCTCCGATGTCGTCCTCCTGGAAAAGGACGAGTTGGCCAGCGGGTCGACGTGCAAGGCCGCCGGCGGTGTTCGCGCCTCCTTCAGCAACGAAGCCAACATCGCGATCGGTCTGCGCGGCCTCGACGTGTATTCGCGATTCGCGCAGGAGTACCACCAGGAGATCGACTTCAGCCGCGACGGCTACCTCTATCTCCTCTCGGACCAGGCCAACGTCGACATCTTCACCGAAAGCGTCGCACTGCAGAACCGCCACGGCGTTGCGAGCCGCATGGTCACCCCCGAAGAAGCACAGAAGATCTCGCCGCTCATCAGCACGGACGGACTCCTCGCCGCCTCCTGGTCACCCCAAGACGGCAAGGCCACCCCCGAATCGGTCGTGATGGGATACGCCGCCGTTGCCCGTCGACACGGCGCCCGCATCGTCCGCCACTGCGCGGTCACCGACATCGAGAGCACCGGCGGCACCATTACCGCAGTCGTGACCGAACACGAACGCATCAAGACCGACACCGTGGTCTGCGCCGCCGGAGCCTGGTCGGCCGGCATCGGCAACATGCTCGGGGTGAACATCCCCGTCGTTCCCGTCCGTCGACAGATCGCCTTCACCGAGCCGCTGTCCGAGTTGCCCGCATCCTCGCCGTCGCTGACCATCGACTTCCCGTCGAACTTCTACTTCCACCCGGAAGGCATAGGCCTGCTTCTGGGCTGGTCCGACCCGAACGAGCGCGAGGGGTTCAACCTCAAGTTCGAACTCGAGGACTGGCTGATGGGACTGGGCGCCATCGCCGAGACCCGGGTGCCGGCCGTACTGGACTACGGCATCAGCACCGGTTGGGCCGGCCTCTACGAGGTCACCCCCGACCGCAACCAGATCATCGACCGCTCCACCGAGGTCGAGGGCCTGCTCATCGCCACCGGATACTCCGGCCACGGCTTCCTGATGGGCCCGGCGACCGGTGAGATCGTGCGCGACCTCTACCACGGCAAAGAGCCCGGATACGACATCAGCTCGTTCGCCCTGGACCGTTTCGCGCAGGCAGGTATCGGCGCAGGCGAGACAAACATCGTCTGACCCACCCGTTGCACCGCCCAGCAGACGACGATCACCTGCCCCTCAGGAGCCGGATTCATGGCCGAACAGATCGATGACTACTTCACCACCACCTTCGCCGCGATGGCCGACACCACACGTCCGGGAGCGAGCGATCACGACCAGCCCGTCGAGGCAGCGTCGAGGCTGTCCGTGCAGCAAACCCTGGACCTGTTCGATTCTCAATTGGGCAGTCGGCACCTGGATCTGGTTGCCCGACGGCTTCGCGCGAAGGGCAAGGGCTTCTACACGATCGGCTCGTCCGGGCACGAAGGCAACGCCGTCGTCGCGGGAGCCCTCCGCCCGACCGATCCGGCACTGCTGCACTATCGTTCCGGTGGTTTCTTCCTCGAACGCGCCCGGCAGGTCCGGGGCAGCAACCCGCTGCGCGATGTTCTTCTCGGCGTCGTCGCCGCCACCGAGGAGCCGATGTCCGGCGGCCGGCACAAGGTGTTCGGCCGCCACGACCTCAATATCATTCCCCAGACCTCGACGATCGCATCTCACCTGCCCCGCGCGGTCGGCGTCGCCTTCTCCATCGCCCGCGCCGCCAAACTGAACGTGCTCTCCGCGTGGCCCGAGGACGCGATCGCGGTATGCAGTTTCGGCGACGCCTCGGCGAACCACTCGACCGCGATCGGGGCGATCAACACCGCCATCCACTCGGCCTTCCAGGGACTTCCGCTTCCGATGTTGTTCGTCTGCGAAGACAACGGCATCGGCATCAGCACCAAGACGCCGAAGGGATGGATCTGCGCGAACTTCGGCAACCGTGAAGGTCTCGAGTACTTCACGGTCGATGGATCCGACCTCCCGATGGCCTACGCCACCGCGAAGCATGCCGCCGACTGGGTTCGCAGGCACCGCAAGCCGGCCTTCCTGCACCTGCGCACCGTGCGATTGATGGGCCACGCCGGCTCCGACTTCGAGACCGCCTATCGCACCACGAGCGAGATCATCGCAGACTTCGACCGGGATCCGTTGCTGTGCACGGCGAAGCTGCTGATCGAGCGAGGGCACCTGAGCCCCAACGACATCCTCGCGCTCTACGACAACAAGCGCGCCGAGGTAGCCGCGCTCGCGCAGGAAGTCAGCGAGCTGCCGCAGCTCGACACTCCCGCCGCAGTGATGCGGCCACTGACCGAGGGACTCGACGAGGCGAAGGCCGCCGAACCACGACGGACCTACCCGGCCCGCCGCGCCCAGATCGTCGGCAGCCCACTGCCCGCAGACGAGGGCCTACTGACTCTCGCCCTCTCGCTCAACCGCGCCCTGCTCGATGTTCTCATCGAGTATCCCGAGTCGCTGGTGTTCGGTGAGGACGTCGCCCGCAAGGGCGGGGTCTACGGGGTGACGCGGGGTTTGATGAAGGGGGCGGGGTCGGCGCGCGTGTTCGACACGCTTCTCGACGAGCAGGCAATCCTGGGACTGGCGCTGGGCGCGGGGGTGTCCGGGTTGTTGCCGATCCCGGAGATCCAGTACCTGGCGTATCTGCACAATGCCGCCGATCAGATCCGCGGGGAGGGTGCGACGTTGCAGTTCTTCTCCGACCGTCAGTACCGCAATCCGATGGTGGTGCGGGTCGCGGGGTACGGGTATCAGAAGGGGTTCGGTGGGCATTTCCACAACGACAATGCCGTCGCCGCGTTGCGTGACATCCCCGGCATCGTCGTGGCCTCCCCGGCTCGCCCCGACGACGCCGCGGCCATGATGCACACGTGCGCGGCGGCCGCGCGGACCGCGGGGGCGGTGTGTGTGTATCTGGAACCGATTGCGCTGTATCACACCCGGGATCTGTACGAGGACGGTGACGAGCAGTGGCTGGCCGCGTATCCGGATCCGGTGAAGCGGGCCGAGAATCACGTGCCGATCGGCTCCGCCCGCACGTACGGTGACGGTACCGACCTGACGATCGTCACGTTCGGCAACGGGGTCCGGATGAGTCTGCGGGTCGCGCGCCGGCTCGAGAAGGCGCACATCGCTGCGCGTGTGGTGGACATGCGGTGGCTCGCACCGCTACCCGTGCACGACATCCTCCGAGAGGCGAACGCCACCGGACGCGTGCTCGTCGTCGACGAAACCCGATCTTCCGGGGGCGTGGCGGAGGGAGTCGTCACCGCCCTGATCGACGACGGTTTCACCGGTCGTCTCGCGCGAGTAGCCAGTGAGTACAGTTTCATCCCGCTCGGCGATGCCGCCCTCGAGGTCCTGCTCTCCGAAGACACCATCGAGGCCGCGGCGATCAAGTTGGCACAGGTGAGCTGATGGCATTGGTCGGGCCGGAATCCGGGGCGGACTCTCGCCGAGAGAGCGGCGCCAGTACACATGGTTCCACCCCTCGAGTAAGACTGGGACGTAACCGAGCACGAACCGACACCGGGAGCAGTTGTGCCCACCTTCGATCCCGCACCGCAGGCTGCAGCGCGACGTGCCCAGGACTTCAACGGCATCGCAGTGTTCGACGCCAGCGAACACAACCTCGCCCACGTCGATGTGGTCATTCCCCGGGACTGCATCGTCGCGTTCACCGGAGTCTCGGGTTCGGGCAAGTCGTCGTTGGCCTTCGGCACCATTTACGCCGAAGCGCAACGGCGGTTCCTCGAGTCCGTCACCCCGTACGCACGCCGGCTGATGGATCAGATCGGAGCGCCCAGGGTTGGGGACATCACCGGGCTTCCACCAGCGGTTGCCTTGCAGCAGGCCCGCGGTCACACCTCCGCCCGATCGTCGGTCGGCACCCTCACCCATATCTCGAACGTGCTGCGGATGCTGTTCTCCCGAGTCGGTACCTACCCGCCGGGTGCCCCCGTCCTCGACTCGAACGCCTTCTCGCCCAACACACCCGAAGGCGGATGCCCAGCCTGCCACGGACTCGGACGCACCCACGACGTCGATATCGATGCCCTGGTGCCGGACCCGAGCCGAAGTATCCGCGGCGGTGCCGTCGCCGCCTGGCCCGGCGCCTGGCTGGGCAAGAACTACCGCGACATCCTCGACACACTCGGTATCGACGTGGACCGCCCCTGGTCCGAGCTCCCGGAAGACCAGCGTGAGTGGATCCTCACGACCGAGGAACAACCCACGGTCACGGTGTCACCCGTGCGCGACCCGGGCAAGATGGTGCGCGACTACCAGAGAACGTTCTCGAGCGCCCGCACCTACGTTCTGCACACCTACGCGACGACGAAGAGCGCAACCCAGCGGGCGAAGGTCGCCCGATATCTGGTGTCCCGGCCCTGCAGTGCCTGCAACGGCAAACGGCTGCGCCCCGAGGCGCTGGCCGTCCGGTTCGCCGGCCTGGACATAGCCGACGCCACGGAACTGTCACTGGCCGATCTGGCCTCGGTCCTCGACGCCGTCGTCGTATCCCGCGATTCCGCCGCAAGCGACGCAACCGAACGAGCATCCGCGGCGCTGGTAGACAACCTTCGCGGCCGCCTCGCGGGTCTGACCGAGCTCGGGCTGGGATACCTGAGTCTCGCCCGTTCGACCACCACTCTCTCGCCGGGCGAACTTCAGCGCCTGCGGCTGGCCACCCAGCTGCAATCGGGTCTGTTCGGAGTGTTGTACGTCCTCGACGAACAGTCCGCGGGCCTGCATCCCGCCGACACCGAGGCGCTGGTCACCGCCGTGCGGCGGCTACGCGCGGCAGGTAACTCCGTCTTCGTCATCGAACACAACCTCGACGTCGTCCGCGCGGCAGATTGGATCGTCGACGTCGGTCCCGGAGCCGGGGAGCACGGTGGGCGGGTGCTCTACAGCGGTGAGGTGGACGGTCTCGCGCACGTCCCCGAATCCGTGACTCGCCGATACCTTTTCGGAACCGCCGAGAGTTACCCCGAGCCCGGACCGCCGAGCAGGTGGATCGAACTCGCCGGCATCACGATGCACAACCTGCGGGATCTGACCGTGCGAATCCCGCTCGGGGTGCTCACCGCGGTCACGGGTGTGTCCGGATCGGGCAAATCCACACTGGTGAGCCGTGTGCTGACCGACGTCGTCGCCCAACACCTCGGCGTCGACAGCGAACCCGGCGCCGACACCGGGGGAGAAGACGCCGACGACTCCACGGTCGTACTGGCCGAGGAGCGCGAGAAGAACGCCGAGCCGACGGTCGTGGCCGCTCACGGGCTGGGACACATCAACCGGTTGGTGCGCGTGGACCAGACCCCGATCGGGCGAACTCCGCGCTCGAATCTTGCCACCTACACCGGTCTCTTCGATGTGATCCGGAAACTCTTCGCCGCACACCCCGTTGCCCGAGAACGCGGATACAGTCCGGGCCGATTCTCATTCAATGTCAGTGGCGGCCGTTGCGAGGAATGCGAGGGAGCCGGTTCGATCACCATCGGCATGCTGTTTCTGCCCGAGGCCTCCGCACCGTGCCCGGCCTGCGCGGGCGCACGGTACAACGCGGAGACCCTCGAGGTCCTCGTCGAAGGCCGGACGATCGCCGACGTCCTCGCGATGACGGTCGACGACGCCCGTGCTTTCCTGAGTCACGTCCCGGCGGCGCCGAAAAGCCTTGACATGCTTGTCGAAGTCGGTCTCGGATATCTGCGGCTCGGCCAATCCGCCACCACCCTGTCCGGCGGGGAGGCGCAACGCGTCAAACTCGCCAACGAGCTGCAGCGCCTCCGATCCGGGCACACGCTCTACGTACTCGACGAACCGACCACCGGATTGCACCCTGCCGACGTCGATCGCCTCATGGTGGTGTTGCGACGGCTCGTCGCGGCGGGAAATACCGTCGTACTCGTCGAACACGACATGCCGGTCATTGCCTCGGCGGACTGGATGATCGATCTCGGGCCCGGCGGGGGAGACAACGGCGGCCGGATCATCGCCTCGGGACCACCGACGGTCGTTGCCGAGACGGCCGGCTCGGCCACCGCAGCCTATCTCGCTCGGCATCTCGCCGTGTGAGGGTGCGCATGTGAGCGACGAAGTCGGTATCCGGTTCGTGTGCTACCGGTTCAGTGGGCGTGGATTCCGTAGACGGTGACGACGAAGCTGTGTCCCTTGGCGGTGCAGGTGACGTCTCCCATGAACCCTGCAAGACAGGTGGTTCCCCCGTGGGTGATCGTTTTCTGGTACATGCTCTGGCTGGCGGCCACCTCGGAGATGTCGGGGTTGCCGCCGGGCAGGGTGAACGGGGTGCCGGGCGGGTACGTGGGGTGAGCGGGAAGCCAGGGAAGGTCGATGACGACGTGCTGGACGGGTCCCAGCCACGGCAGTCCGAACTCGCCGAGGATCGGGAAGTCCATCGGCAATGGTTGTGGCAGATCGCATCCCACGCGGTCGTCGGGTGCGATCGAGCAGTTGAAGTTCCCCACACGGAAGTAGACGGGGGTGGGGGAGTCTGCCTGCGCAGGTGTTGCGAACGCGAGGAGAGCGGCTGCTGTAGCCGTGAGCAGGCCGGTGGCTCGCTTCACTGAACGTTTCATACGAGGCATATACGCTGGGAACGGCGGGCGTTAGCTGGGCGTGGCATCGGATGCTCGAGAACTGACCGTGAGGAGCGAGAACGTCATGGCGACGGCAGGCGAGCAGACGTACGGACCGGACAGCAGGCCGCGGTGTCGTCCGATACGTCATCCTGGGGGCGGGCTTGGGCACCTTTGCCCAGCGTAGGCCGGAGATCGCCTCCCGCATCCGGGTCTTCGAGGTCGACCAACCCGGCCCCAAGCCTGGAAGCGGAACCGGTTGATCGAGCTGGGCTTCGGCGTTCCCGACTGGCTGCGGTTGGTGCCGGTCGACTTCGAGGCGAGCGAGTCCTGGTCGGAGCGGCTGGCTGCAGCGGGCTTCGATTCTCGGCTGCCTGCGGTCGTCGTCTCGACCGGCGTCACGATGTACCTCACGAAAGACGCCACCGCGGCCACCCTGCGCCAGCTCGCCGGTCTCGCTGCCGGCTCGACGCCGGCGATGACGTTCCTTTTGCGACCGAACTTCTCGACGACGCCGATCGCCACGGATTCCGGGCGTCCGAGAGCGGTGCGCGGGCGGCCGGAACACCGTTCGTCAGTTTCTACACCCCGCCGGAAATGCTGACCCTGGCCTGCGAGGCCGACTTCGACGCCGCGCAGCATGTGGCGGGAACTTCACTCGCCGAGCGCTACTTCGCCGATCGATCCGACGGCCTGCGCCCGTCGAATGGAGAAGACCTGTTGGTGGCCATTACCTGAGCGCTTTGTCATGTGACGGCACAGCTGGACATTTGTCTAGATGACAGGCGCGGCGCCGTCGGCTAGAAATGTTGAGGCATCGACAGTGACGTGACTCACATTTTGCGTCCGGACTGGATCGTCGGCACACCGGCGGGTCGGCGGTCGATGCACGAGAGCGAAGGAGCATCGCGGAATGATCGAGGACAGCACCGAACTACTGACTCCGACTCCCGGCCCGACACGCCTGATCCCTCGTAGGCGTCCCGACGGACGTGAACTTCTCGGCACGGCGAAGGGAATCCTGATCGCCGGTCGCGGCTGCAGTGACGCCCAGGCTTTCGACGAACTCCTCGACGTCGCCCGGCGTCATCATCTGACCGTCCTCGGCGCTGCCCGGAGCCTGGTAGACCTCGCCGCCGGACCCTCGCCCCGTCTGCGCTCGCCCGAAGCCGCCCGATTCGAAGAGTGGGAGCAGTTGGTCAACCAGCTTCCTCCCCGCCGACACGCGCAGGCGAGTTGACGCGACCCCTCACCGACGCCGGCAAGTAGCGGACCTCGACTGACGGGCGCTCCGGGAGGTCTGGTCTCAGCCGCGATTATGCGAGATCGGCTTCAGTGGCGCGTTGGACCCAGGCCGCGAATTTCTCGGAGCCCTCGCGGTCGGCCACGTACCGTCGAACGATCCGCTCGACGTAGTCGGGCACCTCGGTGGCTGGAAGCTTGTGGCTGCGCAATTTGCGCCCGAAGCTCGTATCCAGCCCGAGGCGGCCGGCGAGATGAACCTGGAATCCCTCGACCTGGTTGGAATCGTCATCGGTCACGATCATGCCCTCGAGGCCGATGTCGGCGACCAGGATGCGGGCGCAGGAGTTGGGGCACCCATTGAGGTGCACTGTGATCGGGTGCTCCAGCTGATCCTGGACGTCGGCCAATCGCTTCTCGACGTCTGTGATGAGTGCGGCGGCTCGCGCCTTGGTCTCGACGATCGCGAACTTGCAGAATTCGATGCCCGTGCAGGCCATGGTGCTCCGTCGCCACGGTGACTGGCTCGACGGGAACCCGAGAGCGTCGAGACTCGATCGAAGTGAGCCGACCTGTTCGTCGGGCACATCGAGGATGACGAGTTTCTGCATCGGGGTGATGCGGACCCGCCGGGATCCGGATGCTTCCGCTGCTCGTGCCAAGTCGGTCAGCGCGGTGCCGCCGACCCTGCCCACGACGGGTGCGATCCCGACGGCGTTGAGACCGTTCTTCTGACGCTGGATACCGAGGATCGCCGACTGTCCCCAGAATGATTCGTGCAATATTAGTTATTGCACGAATCATTCTGGTAGCCTGGTGGCATGACCGCAGACATTGAGCAGGAGAAGGCCGGCGACGATCTACTCGCTCTCGACCGGCAGGTATGTTTCGCGCTCGCGATCGCGAACCGGGCGGTTCTCGCCGTCTACCGCCCCCTGCTCGAACCGATGGGGCTGACGCATCCGCAGTATCTGGTCATGCTCGCTCTCTGGGGAAAGGCCCCGATGGCGGTCAAGGAGATCGGGACCGCGCTGCAACTCGATTCACCCACCCTCTCGCCGCTCCTGAAGCGCCTCGAGGCGTCTGGACTGATCACGCGCACCCGCAGCCGGGCCGACGAGAGGCAACTGGATGTCGAGCTGACCGAAGCCGGTGCTGCGCTACGTGCGGAAGCCGAGAAGATTCCGCCCGCCGTGATCGAGAAGCTCGGGGTCGGCCTGGCCGAACTCGAAGAACTCCACGACGTTCTCACTCGCGTCAATCAGGCTGCGCTCAGAGCGGGCGCGCTCGATCAATGAGGACAATCATGTCGAATTCGACTTCAGTGCAACGTGAACAGGTAGTTGTCATGTCGCGAAACACGCAACGAACCCGGCCCGGCCCCATACAGTGGCTGGGCTACGCGGTAGGCCGCAAACTTCCCGACTCGATGCAGGACTGGGTCCGCAACGACCTGGTCGGTGACTGGGCGGTTCCTCGGCACCTCATTCGCAGCATGGTCCCGTTCGTTCCGGTCTTCGCCGCGTTCTTCCTGTTCCCGGGACCGCTCGGACTGCGCGCCTCCATGGTCCTGCTCGGAGTGCTACTCGCCGTGTTCTACGCGGTGTCGTACATGGCGCAGAACCGATCTCGACGCCTCGAGAGGCACGGACTGCCGCCCGATCTGGAGAACCCGAGGAAGGCGTCCCGTCACGACGCCGAAAAGGCGGCGTACGAGAAGCTCCACGGACCTTCCGGCACCTGGGGCATCGAGCGGCGGAGTGGCAACGAACCCCGCTGAAGACAGTCGATCAACCGATGCCGAGAATGGTCACATGGTGAGGACCATGCGATAGCGTGCCCGACCTTCCTCCATCGCTGCATAGGCCTCCGCCGCTCGAGTCAGGTGCCGTTCCTCGATTCGGGCGCGCACGCCTGACAGGACCGCGAAGTGCATCGTCTCTTCGACGTCGCGGGCGGTGCCGGACGGGTGGCCGGTGACATCGACGCCGGGAGTGATCAGCTGTAGAGGACTGATCGGCAGTGGGTCGGGCGTGACACCGACGACCATGAGTTCGCCGAGCGGAAGCAGCCCACCGACCACATCACCCATCGCTTTCGAGTTCGCCGCGGTCCCCAGAACCACGGACACGCCACCGAGAGCCTGCAACGCTTCGCTGACGTCGCCGGCGGTGGAATCGATGTAGTGGTGGGCGCCGAGCTGACGGGCGTCGTCGCCTTTGTCGGCGCCGCGGGCGATGGCGATCGTCTCGAAACCCATCGCCCGGGCGAACTGCACACCGAGGTGGCCGAGTCCGCCGATGCCGAGGATGGCGACGCGGTCGCCCGGGACGGCCCTGGTTTTGCGCAGCGCGTCGAACGTGGTGACCCCGGCGCAACTCATGGGTGCTGCTTCCGCGAAGGACAGCTCGTTCGGAATCCGGGCCAGCGCATTTGCTGGAACGATCACCGACTCGGCGTATCCGCCGGGGTACTGCCAGCTCGGCACCTGCAACTTCTCGCAATGAATGAAGGAGCCCTTGCGGCAGGGGATGCACTGGTTGCAGTGCCCTCCGAACCAACCCACAGCGACACGGTCGCCGACGGCGTAGTGGTCGACGCCGTCGCCGAGTTCGGCAATGGTTCCGGCAATCTCGTGTCCAGGTGTCAGGGGCCAGGACATGTCCGGGAACGCGCCGTTGACGAAGGCGTGGTCGGTGCCGCACACTCCGCACGCCGACACCGCGATACGTACGTGGTCGCGCGGGGGCGACCCTGTTTCGACGTCGACGAGTGTCAGCGGTTCGCCGGGGGCCTGGACGTGAACTGCCTGATGGGTTGGCATATGCATCCTCCCTGTCTGTCATCTTGGGCGATCGAGACCTACGTTTCAGTCAAGCCCCTCAGCTGAGCTCCTGACAAGGGTTGACGGGGTCCGACCCATCGGCTAAGTCTGCCGGACTCGAAGCTGGACTATCGGACAACTGCCGGCACGACCGATGAAAGTCGTCGAACGAGCATTGCGCGTTACGGACAGGCGAAGCGAGTAGGCGAGCTGCCGCGGACTCGTCAGTCATTGCACCTCGGCGGACCGACAAATCTAGACCACGTGAAATCTATGGATAGTCGGCGCAATTCATCATTGCAATCGGCACCGCCGAGAGCTGACGGTTTCGCGTGCGCCTGGCTGTGCGGACGCATCGAGTGTCGAGCGCAGCGACGGAAGTCATTCGGACCACGCGGAATTCAGGATCGCACCCACGAAGTCACCCCGGACGAAGCCGGGAACGAAGTGTGCCAGGACATCGGCTTTCACGTTGCCGAATGTGGTGTCCGGGCGATCGTGGAGTCCGTCCGTGAAGGCAGCGAGGATCTCGTCCTTGAAGTCCGGCCGCGGGTGGGATGCAACGACGGCGGCGCGTTCCGCGTCGGTGATGGCGTCGTAGCCGATTCCGAGCACGTCGAGTTCGACGACGCGGGTAAGTAGCGTGATCTCCGGGGCCGTATGCAGTGGAATCTCGGGAGTGGTGTGGAGTGCGATGCTCGTCCACACCGTGTCTGCCGCGTCTTCACCGATTCCGTGGGAGCGGAGGAAGTTGCGGGCCTCGTCGGCGCCGTCGATCTCGAATCGCTGATCCGTTCGCCGGTATTTCGTCGTGAGGCCGAGGTCGTGGAACATGGCCGCGACGTACAACAGTTCAGGATCGAACGTGAGAGTTCAGGATCGACGTGAGTTTCTGGTGTCTCGCTCGGAGTGAACCGAACAGGAGTACGCGCCGGGAGTGGTGGTAGATCAACGGGTTCGCGGCCTCCCGCACCAGTTCCGTTGCCTCGGTAGCCAGGGTGGTGTCGGGAATGTCGATGCCTGCGATGGTGTCGGTCATACGTTTCTCGCTTCCGGAAGTTCTGGTCGGCAGGTGCGGCTGATCTACTTCACAGTTACATTGTCGACCGCGACGAAAACCGGTATTTCGGACCCTTCCGCACAGATCGGGACATGGCCTGTCGGCTGCTTTCGGCGGGTGGAGTGAAATCACTGCCGATACGCCCGTGGAGAGACCCCGAGATGCTGGATGAAACTGCGTCGCAACGTCTCCGGGCTGCCGAATCCGCTGTGTTGCGCCGCGGAAGTCACGGTGTGTCCTGCATCAAGCATGGCTTTTGCGGTGTCGAATCGGATCAGTTCGACGTACTTGGCCGGTGTGGTACCCAACTCGTCGTGGAACAGCCTGGTCAGGTGCCGGGGACTGACGTTGGCGCGCGGCGAGCCGAGTGATGGAGTGGTCACCGGCGGGGTCCGCGGCCACGGCATCGACCACCTCGCGGAGCTGTCCGGTGCGTGGCCGCGGCCCGCGCAGGCTGGGGGAGAACTGGGACTGACCGCCCGGTCGCTGCAGGAACACCACGAGCGATTGGGCGGCGGTTCGTGCCAGGTCGTTGCCGTGATCGCGTTCGACGAAAGCCAGGGCCAAGTCGATGCCTGCGGTGACACCTGCCGAGGAGAAGATGGTGCCGTCCTCGACGAAGATTGCGTCGGGTTCCACAGTGATCCGGGGATATCCGCGCGCGAGGGTGACGGCGTGCTGCCAGTGCGTGGTCGCGCGTCTACCGTCGAGGAGCCCGGCCGCCGCCAGGATGAACGCACCGGTGCAGATCGAGGCCATCCGGTCGGCCTTGGCGGCCAGAGTGGTGGCCGCACCCGCGAGTTCCGGGCTCACCGGCGTCGACGGAAATCGGTCGCCGCCCATCACCAGCGCGGTCGACAGACGACCTGTGTCCGCGGCATCGACATCGACGGAAATCCGCATCCCGGTGGACGCGGTCACGTCGACCGCCCCGACCGAGCACAGCACCAACTCGTACGTGGCGCCGAGTCGATTGGCCTCCGTGAAGACCTCGGATGGACCGGCGACGTCGAGCATCTTCACGCCGTCGAACACGAGCACGCCGACACGGTGGGTCACATCCATGAGCTCATCTTCCTCGCCTGATGCTTTCAACGGCCCGCCTGCTCGGACCCTTCGGTAGGCCCGGTGTTGACACCGGGGGTGCTGGAGGTCACAATTCGCATAGTTGACATGACTGTCACGTCATACTTTGTTCGAGTGCCCGAGGAGGCAGGATGACCACGTCCATATCCGATATGCGAGAGTTGGGCCGACGGGTGAGCAACTGGGGTCGCTGGGGCGCCGACGACGAGCGGGGGACCACGAATCTCATCACGCCCCAGTGTGTGGCGGCTGCCGCGGCGCTGATTCGGACCGGCAAGATCTTCGAACTGGGCATCCCACTCGACGGTGACGGGCCCCAGCCGGGAGGCAATCGGATCAATCCGATCCGACTGATGGCCGAGAACGGGCAGGAGCAGGTGCTTCCCGGCGGCTTCAAATGGGCCGACGACTATGTCTTCATGCCGCTGCAGGCCGGCTCGCAGTACGACTCCCTTTCCCATGTGCACTACGACGACCAGCTCTACAACGGGCATCCGGGATCCGGCGTCACCGTCAAGGGTGCCGACAAGTGCGGAATTCACACCCAGGCGAAGGGGATCGCCGGGCGCGGCGTGCTGCTCGACGTGGCCCTGGCACGCGGTGTGGACTGGCTCGAAGCCGGGACCGCGATCACCCCGGACGAACTCGACGCCGTCGCCGCCGCTCAGAACGTCGAGATCGGTTCGGGCGACATCGTGATGATCCGCACCGGTTGGCGCGCAAAGTTTCTCGCCGACCATGACCCGGCCGGCTTCATGGCTGGCGAGCCGGGCCTGAGCCTGTCGTGCGCGTCCTGGCTGCGGGAGCGCGACGTCGCGGTGGTGGGCTCGGACAACTGGGCGGTCGAGGTGATGCCCGGCGAGAACCCCGGGGCGCTGTTCGAGCTTCACATGGTGCTCATTCGGGACATGGGCATGACCCTTGCCGAGTTGCTCAACTTCGAGGAGCTGTCCGCCGCCTGTGCTGCCGACGGCATCTACGACTTCTTCTACGCCGGACCGCCCCTGCAGTTCACCCGCGGTGTGGGATCGCCGATCAACCCCCTCGCAATCCGGTGAGCACCCACTCCACCGCCACCTCACCAGTACCTAGGAGAAACTGAATGCTGGTCAGCGACATCGTCGAGTACGGCGCGCGCAAACATCCCGACCGGATCGCGCTGCGATTCGAGGACGAGGCAGTGACCTATGTCGAGCTGCGTGACCGCAGCAGACGGCTTGCCGGCGCTCTGCTCGGCGTCGCGGCTCCGGAGGACCGGGTCGCAATCTTGTCCACGAACTGCACCGAATACTTCGACTGCTACTACGGTGTGCCGATGGCCGGGATGGCCTTGACCATCCTCAACTTCCGCCTGCATTCCGACCAGATCGCCGCGCTGATCGAGCACTCCGGTGCGACCGTGCTGATCGTGGCCGCGGAGTTCGCCGGGACTATCGCACAGATTCGCGATCGATTCCCGTCGGTGCACACCGTGGTCTCCATCGGAACCGCCCCGGGAACCCTCGGCTGGGACGAGTTCGTGGGCGACGGGCCTGCGCCGGCGCCGTCGGTGCGACCGGTACCGGACGACATTGCGTGGCTGGTGTACACGTCGGGCACCACCGGCATGCCGAAAGGTGTGATGATCAGTCATCGCAGCCTGGTCAGCGGGATCACGTCGTCGGCGCTGCAGTGGGCACTGCCGGAGGACACGGTCTTTCTGTTCTGCTTCCCGCTGTGCCACGTCGGCGGGTACGTGACATTACTCAACCACCTGATGGGCAGCACCGTCGGCATTCTCCGCACGTACGACAATGCGACGTTCCTGCGTCTGGTGGAACAGTGGAAGGTCACGCAGACGGGCCTGGCACCGACCATGATCAACTTCCTGCTCCAGGATCCAGCGCTCGACGACCACGACCTCAGCTCCCTACAGGCAATCGGCTACGGCTCGTCGGCAATCCCGGCCCAGGTACTGCGTCAGGGGCTCGAACGCCTCCGCTGCGACTTCTACCAGGGCATGGGCATGACGGAACTCGCCGGCAACGTGCTGCACCTCGACTACGACGCGCACCGGCGTGCCGCGGGCGGGGAGAGCGAACTACTCGCCGCCGCAGGTAAACCCATGCGCCTGGTCGACATCCGCATCGTCGACGACACCATGCGCGACGTTCCTACCGGTCAGGTGGGGGAGATGGTGGTCCGCGGCGACCAGGTAATGACCGGCTACTGGCACGACGAGGACGCGACCGCGGCCGCATTCACCGACGGATGGTTCCACACCGGCGACCTGGTACGCCGCGACGACGAGGGCTTCGTCTACATCGTCGACCGGAAGAAGGATCTGATCATCAGCGGCGGTGAGAATGTCGCGTCTCTGACTGTCGAGCAGGCTCTCTACCGTCACCCCGCCGTCGCCGAGGCCGCGGCGATCGGCGTCGAGGACGAGACCTGGGGCGAACTGGTCTGTGCGGTCGTCGTTCTCCGTGAAGGCGCCGCCGCCACCGCGGACGACATCATCACCACCTGCCGAGAACAGCTCGGCGGATTCCAAGTACCCCGGCGGGTCGTCTTCATCGACACCCTGCCCAAGAACGTCACCGGAAAAGTCCTCAAACGCGATCTGCGTGAACGCTTCTCTCACGTAACTGTCTAAGCCCCACACCAGCGCACGGCGGCGACGACTCCTCGTCGCCGTCGCTGCGCCCTGCCGACAACACCTGAGCCGGGCTCGCTTCCGGCTCCCCTGCCTTCCATCAACGGAGCGACCATGAAACGCATCCTCGCCGTGGGCCTGACAGCCCTGTGCGCCACCGCGTCCCTGAGCGCATGCTCGGGCCGTGACACTGCCACCGCCGCAGGTGACTGCGACCCCGGCATCACCGACACCGAGATCCATTTCGGCACCAGCTTGGTGCAATCGATCGCCGGGTCCCAGGCGACCGCGGCATCGGCCCTGTTCGATGAGTTGAACGCCACGGGCGGCGTCGCCATGGGTGATGGCAAGTCCCGCAGGATCATCTACACCGCACTCGACGACGGGTACGACCCGGCGCGCACGGTCGGCAACGTCCGGTCGCTGGTCGAACAGCAGCAGGTGTTCGCGATCCAGAACCTGATCGGTACCGCGTCGACCCTCGCCGTCGTCGACTATCTCGCGCAGAAGAACGTCCCGCTGGTGTTCCCCATGACCGGCACCGACGAACTGCTCGCCACCCTCGGCGAGCGGCCCGTGGTCGCCGGTGCGGTCAACCCGCAGACCGGCTGGGAGGTCGCTGAGCGCGCCGAGCAGATCCTGCGCGATCACCCGCAAGCGAGGGTTGCGGTGCTGTATCCGAACGACAGTCTGGGCAACGGCAGCCTCGCTGCCCTGACATCCGGCCTCGACGGCAGCGGCGCGCGGATCGTTGCACAGCAGTCGTACGAGCAGACCACACCGTCCGTGGATTCCCAGGTCGTCAACCTCGCGAGCTCCGGGGCCGACGTCTTCGTCAACTTCGCGACCGCCAGCTTCGTGACGCAGTCGCTGAAGAAGGCGCACGAGCTGGGCTGGAAGCCGGAGACCTACATCTACTCCGGCGCCACTGACACGAACTTCGTTCTGGCGCCTGCCGGTCTCGACGCGGCCGAAGGTGTGCACTCCTTCTACTGGATCTACGACGTCAGCAGCACCGACCACGACCAGCGCCCGGGCATGCGCAACTGGCGGGCGTTCGCCGAGCGGCACGCCGAAGCGATCAAGTCGACCGACACCATCGCGGCGACCGGGTACAACACTGCTCAGCTGCTGGTCGCCGCCCTCGAACAGATGAAGGGGTGCACCCGCGCCGATCTGCTCGACTCCGTCCGGAACCTGCAGGGAGTCACCACGGCCCTGTCTATCGACGGTGTCACGTTCGATACCAGCGCGGACTACCCGTACGCGATCACGTCGATGGCTCCGATGACCTTCCGCGACGGTAGTTGGCACTACGACGCTGTGGTCACCCGCAGCACCGAGCGATGACCGCCGGACCCCTGGGGGTGCCTCCGCTGCAGGTGAACGACGTTCGCCTGCGATTCGGCGGAGTCGTCGCCCTCGACGGACCATCATTCACCATCGAACCCGGCCAGATTGTCGGGCTGATCGGCCCCAACGGCGCGGGGAAGACCACCCTGTTCAACTGCATCAGCGGGCTGTACCAACCGGAGTCGGGACAGATCACCTTCGGGTCTGCCGACCTGCTCGCGCTGTCCGCGGACGCGGTCGCTGAGGCCGGGATCGCGCGCACGTTCCAGAACATCGGCTTGTTCCCGACGATCTCGGTGCTCGACAACATCCTTACCGGGGCGTACTCACGCACCCGGGCAGGTTTCCTCGCCACCGCGTTGGGACTGCCGCGCACCCGCCGGGAGGAGGCCGACGAACGGCAGGAGGCCTGGGCGCTTCTCGAATCGATGAATCTCGAGCACGTCGGCCGCGAACCGGCAGGCAACCTGCCCTACGGCACGCTCAAACGGGTCGAGCTCGCACGCGCACTGATGCAACGACCCCGGCTTCTGATGCTCGACGAACCGGCGAACGGCCTGATCCACGAGGAGGTCCTCGAACTCGCCGACACGGTCCGGCGCCTGCGCGACGAACGGGGATTCTCGGTGCTGCTCGTCGAGCACCACATGGCCATGGTGATGTCGATCTCCGACCGTGTGGTGGTGCTGAACTTCGGGCAGAAGGTGACCGAGGGAGAACCGGCCGAGGTCGCTGCCCATCCCGAGGTCATCGAGGCATACCTGGGCGGTGCCGCATGAACGTGCTCACCGTCGAAAACCTGCATGCCCGGTACGGGCGCGCGGAAGTGCTGCACGGCATCGACTTCCAGGTACCGGCAGGGGAGGTGACGGTGGTGCTCGGCGCGAACGGGGCCGGGAAGACCACCATTCTGCGATCGATCTGCCAGTTGGTGCGTACCACGGGGCGAATCACCCTCGACGGCCGCGACATCACCGGCATGCGGACCGACCGGATCGCCCGCCTCGGTGTGGCCCACGTACCTCAGGGGCGCGGTACATTCGGAGACCTGACGGTGGAGGAGAATCTCCGTGTCGGTGGATACACCACCTCTGCCGCCGCCACCGACCGGGCGATCGAGCACTGGTACGACTTCTTCCCGCGACTACGGGAACGACGACGGCAACAGGCAGGCGGGCTCAGCGGCGGTGAGCAACAGATGCTCGCGATCGCCCGGGCACTCGTGGCAGGTCCGAGGCTGCTATTGCTCGACGAGCCGTCTCTCGGCCTGGCCCCGCGCATCACGCAGGAGGTGTTCCGCGCGCTCGGCCGGATCAGCGAGGAGACCGAGGCGACGATCCTCGTCGTCGAACAGAACGCGCACCTGGCTCTCGACATCGGGACGTCTGCGGTGCTCGTCGACGCCGGTCGTGTCGTCGCCCAACGCGCTGCCGCCGGATTGGCCCACGACGAGTCGGTGCGCCGCGCGTACCTCGGCTACTGAGCACAGGAGAGTGGTCATGGATGTATTTCTTCAACAATTGGTGGACGGGCTCACGTGGGGCGCCCTGTACGGCGCGTTCGCGTTGAGCATCGTCCTGGTCTACCGAGCCTCCGGGATCGTCAACTTCGCGCAGGGGGAGATGGCGATGTTCTCGGCGTTCTTCGCGTGGCAGTTCCACCAGTGGGGTGCGCCGCTGTACCTCGCCGTCCTGGGCGCGATGGTGGTGGCCTTCGGCGGTGGCGCCGTCGCCGAACGAGTCCTGATCCGCCCACTGGCGTCCTCACCGAACCACATGCCGTTGGTCATCATCACTCTCGGTTCGATGCTGGTACTCAACAGCGCCGCGGGGTGGATCTGGGGTGTGCAGAGCAAGGAGTTCCCGGCGATCGCTGCCGGACCGGTACTCACCCTCGGTCCGGTCGCGGTCTCCCGGCAGTCATTGGTGATCGTCGGGGCCGTCAGCGTCGTCGCGGCGCTACTGTTCGTCCTGTTCCAACGCACCAAGGTCGGATTGGCGATGCGGGCGGCGGCCGCCAACCCCGACTCCGCGCAACTGATCGGGGTCCCCGTCGGTCGCATGCTGATGATCGGCTGGGGCCTGGCCGCGGCCATCGGGGCCCTCGCCGCCGCCCTCGCGGCGCCACAACTGTTCCTACAACCGAACATGCTCGTCGCCTCGCTGATCTACGCATTCGCCGCCGCCGTTCTCGGCGGCCTCGACAGCCCGGTCGGCGCTCTCGTCGGCGGGTTGTGTGTAGGTGTCGCGGAAAACCTTTCAGGCACTTATATTTCCTGGATCGGACACGACTTCAAACAGGCTGTCGCGCTGGCGCTCATCCTCGGGGTGCTGCTCCTCAAACCCGAGGGCCTGTTCGGTGCACGAAAGGTGGCCCGGGTATGAGAATCGTCGAACTCCTTCGCCGGCCCCGCGCCGAACTCGACCCACCGCGGTGGCTGGCAAGGGCCACCGTCGTAGTCGTGGTTCTCGTGGCGGCGGTGGCACCGCTGGTGTCGGCGCCATACGTCAACTTCGACCGCTCCATGGTGCTGGTGTACGTGGTGGTCGGGTTGGGACTGAACCTGCTGACCGGCAACACCGGTCAGATCTCGCTCGGCCACGGCTTCTTCTTCGCCGTCGGCGCCTACCTCAGCGCCGTGTTGGTCGAGAACCACGACGTCCCGTACCTGCTGCTCCTTCCGATCGCGTTCGCGGTCTGCTACGTCATCGGGTACCTGTTCGGCCTGCCCGCCCTGCGCCTGCACGGACTCCAATTGGCACTCGCCACGCTGGGTCTGGCGCTGGTGACCCCCGCGGTGATCAAACGGTTCGAACACGTCACCGACGGACAGGCGGGAATCAACGTCGCCGGTGCCGAACCGCCCGGCTTCAGCGGACTCGAACGCGACCAGTGGGTGTACTACCTGTGCCTGGTCGTGGCGCTGATCGCCTACCTCGTCGTGCGACGGCTCTCCACCGGCCGAATCGGCCGATCACTGATCGGAATCCGAGACTACGAAGCCGTCGCCACCACTCTGGGCGTCCCCGCCACCCGCACCAAGACGACGGTGTTCGCGCTCAGCGCGGCATTCGCCGGTGTCGGCGGCGTGCTCTATAGCTTCGTGGTCCAGTACGTCGGACCCGAGGCATTCGGGCTGCCGCTGGCGATCGCCTTCATCACCATGATCGTCATCGGTGGCCTCGGCACCGTTCCGGGCGTCGTGTTCGGCGCGTTCTTCGTGCAGTACGTGCCGCAGTGGACGGCGGAGATCAATCAATCGGCGGCCGGCATGACCTACGGAGCCGCGCTGATCGTCTTCATCTTCGTCCTCCCATACGGGGTGATCAGCCTGGTCCGATGGGCGCTGGGGCCACTGGTGAGCAGGATCCCGGGCACTCGCTTACACACCCGGTCGACGACGCCGGCCGACGAGGATCCACGGGAACTGGTCGTCTCCCACTGACGACTGACATCGGCTGCGAAGACAGGCAGTGCCCGGCGGACGGATCCGCCGGGCACTGCCTGGTGTTCGCGTTCTATCGGTTCAGGTGCCGGGGAGCGGCCACACGCAGTCGGGCCAGCACCGCGATCGAGAGCGCCCGACGCACCCCGTCGTCCGAATAGTCCAGCGCTCCCTCGCGCAGCCGAGAGGCGAGCTCGGCCTCGGAAACGCACCCGAGCGCACCGAGGGCGTCACCGAGACCGGAGTTGATGCCGTTCCCGGCGTCGAGTTCGCGTCCCGCGGTGCGCAGCAGGTTGACGCAGATCCGCAGCAGATACCGCTGCCGATCGTGCGTGCCCTCGAGAGTGGGGCCGATGTCGATGGCCAGCGTGTCGGCGACCAGATCGACGATCTCGGTGACGGTGGGCCTTCCGTGTACGGTGGGCCCGGGCGGGGTGGTCGGTGGAGTAGGCACGGAGTCGTCGAGCACACCCAGCACATCGAGCAAGTCGTACTCGGATTCGCAGACCCGCCGTCCGATTGCCGCCAACTCGAGAGACGGCTCCGCCCCACCGAAGTGACGTTCGGCCTGAAACCTGCTCAGTACCAACCATCTCAGCGTCCCGAAGGCTTCCCACCAGTGCAGTTCGGCCACCGAGGGGCGTGTCCCGGTGGCCTTCTCGTAGCCGTCGAGGAGCTGTTCGCGGGTGCCGATGCCGGCGACCGGTGCGGGCGCACCGAACCGCCACGCCCGCACACACAACCAGCCGAGGTCCTCGACGGGGTTGCCGAGGTGGGCGAGTTCCCAGTCGAGCACCCCGCGGATGCCGGTACCGTCGACGAGAAGGTTTCCGATCCGGAAGTCACCGTGTACGAGGGTATTCGGGCGATCCGTCGGGCGGTGATCGCGCAACCATCGCAGACCGGCCTCGACCGCCGGACGGGGATCGTTCAGGTCGCGGTAGACGGCCTCGATCGCGTCCACCGGGTCGGTGGCGTCAAGCATGTCGAGAGTGTCCAGGGGAGTGCGATGGATCCGGCCGAGCACGTAACCCATGTCCACGGCAAGGTGGCTGCGCACAGCCTCGAACGCCGGATCCTGCTGCAGCCTCCGGGGGAGTGCCTCTCCCTCCACCCTGTCCATGAGCAGGTACGGAGCGTCGATGCCGGGCGCTGTGTCGCCGGAAGCAAGGACCACGGGCACCGGTACTCCGGCAGAGGCGGTGGCCCGCAGGCACGCCACCTCCGCCCGCATCCGGGCGGCGTCGCCGTGCCCGGGTGGGTCGCGGCGCAGCACCACCGGTAGAGGACGCCCGTCCGGGCTCTCGGCGTCGACGGCCCACACCTGCCGGCTGGCACCGCCGGTGAGTTGCCGGAGTTCCCCGACGGTTGTCCCGGTTCCATAGGCGGCAGTCAGCACGGCGCGGACGCCGTCTTCGAGGGTGACGGGGGCGTGAGTCATCGCCATGGGGCGGCCTCCGGATCGCGCAGCAACCGACGGGCGGTGGACATGCGGTGCACTTCGTCGGGTCCGTCGTAGATACGTGCGTACCGCGCCTGCCGGTACATCCGCTCGAGCGGGGTATCGGCGGTCAGACCGAGGGCTCCGTGGATCTGGATGGCACGGTCGACGACGTCGTGCAGCATGCGGGCACCCCAGAACTTCACCAACCCGATGCGGACCCGGGCATCCTCTCCGGCGTCCATCGCGCGGGCGGCATCGAGCGTCATGAGCCGGGCGGCGTGGATCTGGGCGGCGGATTCGGCGATGTAGCGATGCACTTCGCCCTTCTCGGCGAGCAGGGAACCGTGGGCGAAGCGGGTGTTTGCGCGGTCACACATCAGCTCGTATGCCCGCTGCGCCTGCCCGAGCCAGCGCATGCAATGGAAGATCCGCCCAGGGCCGAGACGGTCCTGGGCCACCGCGAAACCCTTGCCGCGCTCGCCGAGGAGGGCGGACGCCGGAACGCGGACGTCGGTGAGCCGGACCTCGTAGTGATCACTCGGGTTGTGCCCCATCGTGGGGATCGAGCGGACGATCTCGAATCCGGGGGTGTCGGTCGGCACGATGATCGCGCTGATGCGCTCGTGCTGCGGTGTGGTGTCGGGTTCGGTCCGGGCGAAGACCGAACAGTAGCCCGCATTCTGGACTCCGGTGGTGAACCACTTGTGCCCGTTGATCACCCAGGTGTCGCCGGCGAGGTCGGCGCGCGTCGCGACGAGAGTGGGATCCGAGCCGGCCACTTCCGGCTCGGTCAGACCGACCGAGGGGAGCAGGTCGCCGGCAACCATCGGGGGTATCCATCGCTGCTTCTGCTCGGGGGTGCCGTGTTTGTGCAGCATCAGCGTGTCCTGCATGGAGACCGAGCCGACGGCCATCTGGCCGAATTCCGAGCGTCCGATGATCTCGTTGAGGTAGACGAAGTCGAGGAAGGGGACGCCACCGCCCCCGAGCTCGGCGGGGTGGCCGAGTGCCCACAGGCCGAGTTCCTTGGCTCGCTCGCGCAATTCGGCGAGTGCCTCATGCGCGGCGCCGTCCTCGTTCACCAGGACGGGTTCGGCGGGGATGACGGTCTCGTCGATGAACGAGCGCATCTGCGCGCACAGTTCGGCGAGGGGAACGGCGGAACGGGTGTCGGTCATGTCAGTGCTCCCGTGGATGGGCAGTCGGCGTGCGCAGAGGCCGGGTGGCGGCGGAGTCGACGTATTCGTCGATGCGGGTGATCCGGCCGCCGACGACGCGGACGAACAGGCTCGCCGGCACCTCCAGCAGTCCGTGCCCGGGCAATGTGGCGCGCAGTACGTGCTGCTGAGCGAAGCCGTCCGGCAACTCGTGGCGGCGGATGTCCTCGTAGCGCAGGTCGTCGAGGGTGCGTGAGAGCCAGCGCAGCACGCGCAGGTTCTCGGTGACCGTCTGCTCGCGCCCGTCGTCGTTGTGCCAGATCCGTGCGTCAGGTGCATACAGTTCAGTCAGCGTCGTCTCGTCGCCGTCACTGACGGCGGTGAAGAAGCGATCGGCCAAGTCGTTCATGATCATTCGTCACTTCCGTGCGGTGCTGGCGCTGTGGTCGGCGAAGCGGGTCGTCCGTCCCGGTGGCGGCAGCGAGGTGGTCAATTGCTGGCGGCGCCGGCCGGTACCGGTAGGCCTCCGGCCTGGAGCAGTCCGCTGGGGAGGGATTTGTGGAGCAGGCGCTCAGCCAAACGGGCGGCGGCGAGTTCCCTGTCGATGTCGATGCCGGTGGTGATGCCGCCATCTTCGAACATGTAGACCAGTTCCTCGGTGGCGATGTTGCCGCTGGCTCCGGGCGCGAAGGGGCAACCACCGAGGCCACCGACGGAGGTGTCGAATTGGCGGATGCCCAAGGTGTACGCCGCCCATGCATTGGCGAGGCCCTGACCGCGGGTGTTGTGCAGGTGCAGGCCGAGATCGATATCGGGGGCGGCGGCGCGTACCCGGGTGAGCACGTCGGTGGTGCGCACCGGTGTCCCGGTGCCGATGGTGTCGGCGACCGACAAGGCGTCCGCGCCCGAAAGAACAGCACGGCGAGCGATTTCGGCCACCCGATCCGGTGGGGTCGGGCCGTCGAACGGACAATCGAAGGCGATGGCGATGATCACTTCGAGATGGCCGCCGGCCTGGTGGACCAGTTCGGCGACGGAGGCGATCAGCGCGATCGACTCCTCGCTGCTGCGGCCGACGTTGGCTCGGCTGTGCCCGTCGGAGGCGGACACGACGTACTCGAGGCGGGACACGCCGGCCGTGAGTGCCCGCTTCACCCCGCCGAGTCCGGCCACCAGCGCCGAGAACGTCACGTGTGGCCAGCGGCTGAGGTGGGCGGCGACGCCCTCGGCGTCGGCCAATGCCGGGACTGCTCGCGGGGAGACGAAAGACGTGACCTCGATACGTCCGACGCCGGTGGCCGCGAGTGCGTCGATCAGCTCCAGCTTGGCCTCGGTGGGAATGGGTCTCTCGATCTGCAGTCCGTCGCGGGGTCCGACCTCACGGATGTCAACCCTCGGTGGGGTCTCGGTCATGAGATCGTGCCGTGATCGCGCAGCGCGGCGAGCCGTTCGGCGTCGTAACCGAGGAGCTCGGTCAGCACCTCGTCGGTGTGGGTTCCCGGTCTGCTCGGCCCGCCCCAGCGGACCCCGCCCGCGGTCTCGCTGAGTTTCGGGATCACCCCGACTCCCTTCACGGGTTCGGGGTCGAATCCTTCGTCTCCGGGCCCGACGGACGGGTCGACATGGTCGACGAAGATCTCGCGGGCGTTGAACTGCGGGTCTGCCAGTACCTCGGCAACGGTGTTGACCGGTCCGGTGACCACCTCGAACTTCGTCAACAGTCCGATCAGGTCGGTGGCCGGGAAACCGGCCGCCCACTCGGCGATGACCGCGTCGAGTTCGTCCTGGTGATCACCGCGTGCGGTGTGGGTGGCGTAGCGGACGTCGGTGGCCAGCTCCGGACGACCCATCGCGGCAGCCAGGCGCGCGAACAGCGTGTCCTGGTTGGCCGCGATGATCACCCACAGTCCGTCCTGCGTCCGATACAGATTGGACGGTGCGACGCGATCGAGTCGGGTGCCGGAGGGTTGCCGGACATGGCCGGTCTTGTGGTAGTCCGGAACGGTGGATTCCTGAATGGCCAGGGCTGCCTCGGTGAGCGCAGCGTCGACGATCTGTCCCCGTCCGGTGCGCTCGCGCGCGATCAGTGCCGCGAGGACACCCTGGAAGGCGAACATCCCGGCGAGGCTGTCTCCGAGGGAGAGAGCGATCCGGGGCGGCGCCTGTCCGGGAAACCCGTTGAGGTGGCGCAATCCGCTGATGCCTTCGGCGACCGAGGCGTATCCGGGACGGCCGGCGTACGGTCCGGTCTGGCCGTATCCGGAGACCCGAGCCAAGACCAGTCTTGGGGAGATCTCTCGCAGGACGTCGTAGCCGACGCCCCAGCGCTCGAGGGTTCCGGGCCGGAAACTCTCGACGACGACGTCGGCGGTGGCGGCGAGGTCGAGGAAGATCTGCCGTCCGGCTTCGGTTCGCAGGTCGAGATTGACGCATCGCTTGTTGCGGGCGTGCACGGACCAGAAGTACTGGTGCCCACCCTCGGCCTGCCCCCAATCTCGCAGTGGGTCAGGACGATCCGGGGCCTCGATCTTGATGATGTCGGCCCCCATGTCTCCGAGCAGCCGTCCGCAGTAGGGGCCGGCGATCAAGGTGCCCAGTTCGAGTACCCGCAGGCCGTCGAGTGCTCCCGGAGGGATCTCATCAGTGGCGGTCGAGGGCGGCGCATGCGTTGTCATGGTGCTTGCCTTTGGGGGATGAGAAGGGATGAAAATTCGGTGCTCAATCCCGGTTCAGCCCGAGTGCGCCGAGGCACATCTGGTCGAGGGTGTCGAGCAGAGCCGCCTCGTCGGCCTCGTCGCCCTGGATCAACCACAGATACAGGGTGTGGTCGACCATGGCGGCCATGGCGCGGGCGGCCAGTACCGGGTCGAGGGTGGCCGTCACCAGGCCGTCCTGCTGCCAGCGTGCGATGGCGCGGGAGGTCCGGTCGATCAACTGACGACGGTGCTCGTGGCGGAGTTCGCGGAACTCGGCGTTGAAGGTCGCGACCTGTTCGACGATCGCCATCAGTCGGGCGTTTCGGCGATAGGCCTGATAGTACGAGCGGTTGGAGGCGATCAGCTTCTCCACCGGGGACAGATCCGTATCGGTCGGCTCCCGGCGGTGCATGTCCTCGAACAGTCGGGTGCTCAACTCCCGGAACACGTCGTCCTTCGACTCGAAATAGCGGTAGAAGGTGCCGTAGGAGACCTTCGCCTCCTGGGCGATGTGTTCGACCCGGGTGTCGAGGAATCCGACTGTCTCGAACACCTTCTGCGCAGCGTCGAGGAGTGCGTCACGCGTCTTGCGACCGCGCGCGGTCAGGGTGTCGGCCGTCGCCGGCGTGGACGGGGTATTGACAGATGACTTGCTCACAGACAAACTCTCCCAATAGATGACATGACTGTCAAGTCATTTTTGATCGCTTCTCGCGACGACTTCACCACATCGGAAGGACCGCTATGAGCACTTCGAACTCCAAGTACGAACTTCGTGGTATCAACCACCTCGCGCTGGTGTGCTCGGACATGCAACGCACCATCGATTTCTACTCAGGCGTGTTGGGCATGCCCCTGATCAAGACCATCGAGCTGCCGGGGGATCTGGGTCAGCACTTCTTCTTCGACTGCGGCAACGGCAACACCATCGCCTTCTTCTGGCTGGCCGATTCCCCCGAGGCTGCGCCCGGTCTCGCCGCCCCCAAGGGACTGCCCGACGAGGGCGAACTCGCCAGTGCGGTGGGATCGATGAATCACGTCGCGTTCGCGGTGCCCCCGGAACAGTTCGACGAGTACTACAGCCGGATGCAGGCCGAGGGAATCAAGGTCAGCCGGATACTCAACCACGACGACAGCCCTTCCGGTGTGTCCCGGCACGTGCACCCGGGCACCTTCGTGCGCTCGTTCTACTTCCAGGACCCGGATGGTGTCTTGCTCGAATTCGCCTGCTGGACAAGAACCTTCACTGAATCCGACGTCTCGCACGAACCGAGGACCGCCGCCGACCGGCGCGTACCCACCGCATCCTGACCCTGCCCGCCGTCCGCCGTCCGAAAGGAGCCGCAGTGCCCCGCCTACGTGAAGTGCCCCGCGCCGAAGTCACCGACGAGAAGATCCTCTTCTTCTACGATCGACTGTTCGGACCCGACAAAGATCCTGCCGTCGATCACGGCACCGTCCACGGCACTCCCGGCGACTGGTGGACCGTATTCGCCCAGTCACCGGATGTGTTCCGGCACGCCGTACGCGGGTTCTCGCTCTACCGCAACGCCTCCCTGGACCCGCTGCTGCGCGAACTGGGACAGGGCCGGGCCGGGTACGCGCGCGGAAGCCAATTCGTCTTCTCCCAGCACTGCAAGCAGATGCGTACCCTCGGGATGTCCGAGGAGAAGATCGCGGCCGTTCCGCACTGGCAGGTCAGCGACTGTTTCTCCGCGCTCGAGCGGGCCGTGCTTGCCTACACCGACGGCCTCGTCTACGACGGCGGCCGGGTACCGGACGAGGTGTTCGCGGTGCTGAAGACCCACCTGACGGATCCTGAGATTCTGGAACTGACCTACATCACCAGCCTTTACGACATGCACGCGACCATGTGCCGCGCTCTTCGTCTCGAATTCGACGACCGGCCCGAGTTGGTCGCCGAGGTCGAGATTCCTGCCGGTGTCTCAGTTCGGGATCTGTCGGCCGACCTGTCCGGGGAATGACCTGGTGCTCGAAGTTCTATACAGCAACAGTATTCAGGGGACGGGCCGTCTGCCTTACGTCGCCTGTCCGACAAGGTGTGCTGATGTTCGGGGGCCTCGTGGTCGTGGACCGGGGGAGACGCCGAGCACGGAGAGCGTGCGACGCTCTTTGTCCGGCAAGGCGTCGGCCCTCCACTTCTTCACCGCCCGGTAGAGCCACTGGCCCACCTGTTCACCCTCAGCGGTGACATAGTTCGCGGGAACAAGTGCGTTGCCGTGCTCTTCGCGGTAGGCGGCGATGGCGGTGAGCATCCGTCGCCGCTTGGCGTCGGTACGTGACACGGCCGGAAGTGGGACGTCGTCATCGCTCCACAGAAATCCGATCGCGTCGAGTTGCTCGATGCGCTGAGGCGGCAGAGTGCCGAGCATGCGGGCAATCCGCTGGCGGTCCTGCCAACGTCCCAGTCGGAAACCGCATTCGGTGACGTAATCGGCCGGGACCGGAGTTCGGGGGTGCTGGTGCTGAAAGGCGCGGTAGAGCTGCAGTGCGGAGGTTGCGGGCCTGTTATCTCGCATCGAGATCGCATCCTTGTGAAAGCCGTCGAGCATTATCCGGATAGTCATCACTTCAAGTATGTCAACGAGTTTGACGATCTGTCACGAAAGTCGGCTCGTGTCGCCCCGGGAATGCAATCTCTGCCGGGGCGACGAATGCCCGAATGTGGCGCTAGTCGTGGATGTCGACAGCGATTCTCGTCGGTTCTGTGAGAGTCGTGACCTGGAACTGCGGGTAGTCGGTACGGAGGCCGACGAACGACTGGGTGCCTCTCTCGTAGTTCGGCGTGAGGTGCACCTCGACGACGCTGTACGCCGCGGGGTCCGACAACGGGTTCGGTCCGTTGTACGCGGCGATCCCACTCTCGGCCGCGGAGTCCGTGTCGAAGAAGTAGATCTGCAGGATCGATCGACCGTGGATTCGTGTCGCGGTCTCTTGGCCGCGTTGCGTTGCCTCGGCGACGTATTCGGCGCGCCAGCGAGGTGCGTACGTGCCGCCGAAGTCGTAGACGATGCGATCGAATCCGTCGTGACGTTCGATGTGCACGCCACTGGCCGTAACTCCGGGGACGGGTGGAACGACCAGTATCCTCGGGCCCGGTGTTGTCGGTGTGGGAGGGTCGGGGATACCGGGACCCGCGTTCGGGTCCGTCGGCGGGGGAGGATCCGGTGGTTGGGGCGCGGCACCTCCGCCGGATTGTGCAGCGGGGACCATGCTCCACGGGATCGTCGTTCCTTCGACGGATCCCACTTGTTCGCTGGGCGACTGGCAGCCCGCCGCCAGGGCGATACAAGTCGTCATTGCGACGAACAGGATCGGTGTGCGCGTTTCGCCCCTCATGGTATGGGTATCGTCCTGCGCCGACGAGATGTGACTCGCGCAGCCGGAGGGTGTGGATCTGGACGTCACGTGCCTGAGCGTGCGTAACCGGGACTTGCTTCAAGGACACGTCATTGTCCAGCACCTTCCGGATGGGGCCACAGACAGCCCGAGATCGCATAGCGTGCGGACCAGGTCGAGGCGAGCCACTGCCTGGCGTCGCGCTCAGCCAACTGGACGATGGACTAGAGCTCGTTGTCATCCACGTAGCAAGAGTGTGGTGTCCACGACCTGCTCGCCGACATGTGGCACTCCGCGCCGGATCCGTAACAGACCATTCGGTCTGGACGATCAAGATGCCAAGGTCTTATACCGACACAAGGAGCGAGAACAATGGGTTCGTCTGAAGTCTTCACCGATTTGGTCGCCTGGGGTGCCGAGGGTTTCCTGAACGGAAATCCGGTGCAGTCGGCAGTGGGCACCGTGCTGTTCCTCGGCCTGGGACTCTGGGACCTCGTCACGGGTGCACCCATCGTCATCTGAGCCGGCCAGATGCTCGGCCGCGGGGCTTCGACACGTCCCCAGCGGGATACCCGACATCAGAGTTCTTGCTACTGAAAGGATCTCAATGAGAAACGCTACTGTCGTTGCAGCACGCGTCACGGCCACCGTCGTATCGGGGCTGGCCTTCACAGCGATCATCGGCTCCGGCACCGCCCAGGCGGACCCCCAGGACTGCGTCATCCAGCGGGATGCCCTCAGCGCGACGGCGACCTGCCATGACACCGATGCGCCCGCCGGCAGGGAGTACGCGCTTATCGTCGACTGTTGGGGCCTTCACGGAATCCCCAACGCCTTTCCGTTGTATGCGATCGGGCCCTTCAGTCAGTCCAGTCCCTCATTCGTGCCGACAGGTCAGGCCACCGGGGCTTGCAGCACGAATTGGGGTGCCCCCTCGTTGAATGCCGGCGTGATCACCAACGCCCGCGTGGAGATCTATCGCCAGTAACAGATAACAGGGACGCGACCGCGTGTTCGCCGAACCCGTGTACTCGGTTGGGCTCTCGCGTCATGGCTTCACCGCATCACCAAGACGAGGGCCGTAGCGCCAACGACCGTGCGCAGAGCTGACCGAACAGAGATCCGCTTTCGGGACGCGCGTGGACCCTTGCGGGTGTGCGCGCTCGGCGCCGATCTCGTCCCGGTGCAGGTTCGTCAATCGGGAAGTTCGTTGGACGTGCCACTGCACACACTGTCCGGTGACGGACGAAGTCGACTCCGCCGGTGACAGCCGCTGCGACCTCGGGAGGGCGACCAATGGAATTTGTTGCCGGCATGGGAGCGGCTTCTCATGCTTGTCCGTGCGCGGAGCTTCGGATTGTGGAGGTGCCCGGCAGGTATTTCGCGCCGGTGTCGTCGGGAGCGGTGTCCTCGCAGCGGTGGGGACTGGCATCGAAACTCATCGCAGTTCTGGCGTCGTCGTAGGTGGGCCAGCCGGGATCTCCGTGGGTCGCGAAGTCGAGCCAGGTTTGGTGCATCGCGCGGGTGAGTGCGCCAGGTGCGGCGTCGCCGATGAGGTCGCGGCATGCCTGTGCGGTGTCGAAGACGAAGGGGACGTCGAGGCCGTGTGCGGCGCCGTGCAGTGGTGATCGCCAGGCGAATTCGTAGACGTAGGTGGGGCCTGGGTGGCGGCGCGCAGTGCGGCGGCTCGGTGATCTGAACATCAGGTCCGTGTAGGCGGCTGTGAGTGCGTGCGCGGGGGTGACGGCCGGGTCGTGGAGACCGTGTCGTTCGAGGAGCGCTTCGGCATCGGGGTAGGTGGCGGCCAACTCGGCTACGGCGTCATGCGCGTCGAAGGCGGCGAACTCGTCGGCACCGAAACCGAGGTTGACTTCCTCGAGTGTTGTGCCGATCAACAGGTCGACGCCGCGCGAGTATGTACTCGGGACTCCGACCGGATCGGGGAGGACGTCGTCACCCGTGGTGGGGAGGAACAGCGCACGACGGTGGCCCGGGTCGAAACCGTTGTCGTCGCGCAGGTCTGGGTGGGGGTCGTTTCTGAGCAGCGCTGCCTGCGCGCGTAGCAGGTCGGGGGCAGAGAATTCTCGGAATGCGTCTGTGGTCGCGGAGGTTCCGAGCCTGGCAGCGAGTGCCTTCGTGAGTTCTTCGGTGAGCTCGAGCCTGCGGGCCATCTCGTCGTGTCCGCTCTGGACGATCGCGCGCTGGAACAGTCCGGCGGCCAGCGGGGAGTGCAGCAGGAACGCGACCGAGGAGCCGCCGGCCGATTCGCCGAAGACGGTGACGTTGTCCGGGTTCCCGCCGAACCCGGCGATGTTGTCGCGAACCCAGCGCAGTGCTGCGATCTGGTCGCGCAATCCAATGTTCGTGATCTCACCGGACAGTGCGAGGAAGCCCTCCACCCCGAGTCGATAGTTGACGGTGACCAGGACGACGCCGTCGCGCGCGAACGAGGTGCCGTCGAAGGCGGGGGCGGCGCCCGACCCGATCACGAACCCGCCGCCGTGGACGTAGACCATCACCGGAAGCCCACTCGTGCCGGGGTCGGGTGTCCAGACGTTGAGATTGAGGTATTCGCCGTCTCCGGCGACCCATCCGGGTCCGATCAGCGGCGCCAGATTCGCGTGGGCGGGGTGCAACGGCGGCTGGGGTGCGGTCGCGCCGTAACCGGTGGCGTTCCTGGTCCCTGCCCATCGTTCGGCAGGGGCAGGGGGTGCGAATCGGCGTTCGCCCGCTGGAGCTGCCGCGTAGGGGATTCCCAGGAATCGGGCGACCCCGTCGGTGTGGTCACCGGAGAGTCGCCCTGCCTCCGTGCTCACGGTACGGACGGTCATCGGCGACGCCCCTTTCGTATGTGCGCGTCACGCTGGATGGTCGGGTCGAGGGTGGTGTGTGAAATCGGTACCCACCTGATCCAAGCCTGCCATGGGCTTCGGTGTCCGGCCTGAGAGCTCTGCCGTCAAGTCGTGTTGTGGGTCGTGATAGACCACTCGGACGACGGTCCGCTCGAGGCAGCGCATGACCTAGCGGAATCTGTTCCAGGGGCAGTGGCGCCGTCGGTTCCGCGGTCGCGCGGGCGTATGCGCGGGAAGGCGCTGAGGTGCACCTCACCGGACGCACGCGAGCCACGCTCGAGGATGTCGCCCACAGCATCAGGGACGAGGGCGGGATTGCGCACGTCGCTGTTCTCGATGCGGTGGACCGGGACGCGGTCGAGCGGCATGCCGCGGCGGTGGCGGACCAGAGCGGCGGCATCGATGTCTGCTTCAACGCCACCTTCAACGACGACATCCAGGGCACGCCGCTTGTCGACATGCGGGTCGGCGACGTCATGCAGCCGGTCGCCAAGGCGGTCACGACGAGCTTCACCGTGGCCACGGCCGCTGCGCGCCACATGGTGGGACGCGGCAGCGGCGTCATCCTCGTCATGGCTGGTGGGCGGGAGGCGATCCCGAACCTCGGTGGCTCCCACGTCGCGTGGGCCGCACTCGCCGGCCTGTGCCGACAGCTGGCCGCCGAGCTGGGGCCGCAGGGTGTCCGTGTCGCCTGGCTACTGTCGCCGGGCTCCCCGGAACAGGGCGAGCCCGACCCGGACGCCACCCGTCTGCTGCTGCCGCGGCGCCCGAGCTACGCCGATGTCGCCAACGCGGCCGTCTTCGCCGCGTCCGACTGGGCCACTGCGATGACCGCGACCGAGATCAACCTCACCGGGGGCGCTGTCGTCGACTGACACGGGGCTGCCGGTTGGACGAACACCCACAGGCACTCGACTCGAGGAGACACCAGTCGACGGCTGCCGCTTCGGTGTCGAGTGTCCCGTGGCGGCGATGATGGCGAGGTCCGCATCCTCCGAGAAGGTCCCGAAGTTGAAAATCGTTGTCCGCGAACACGTCGAAGTCGAGGGTAGCAACCACCCGCGGAGGGGATGAGCAGGTGCTGCCAACAGGACTGCAGTCACCGGACTCTCGGATGGTGTTGGATTCGTCGAGACCGCGGTGAGGGCCGATCAACCGTGACGAACTCGTGGTCGTAGCGGTGGGATCGGACCTGTTCCAGCTCAGATCGGCGGGTCATCCGCGTGCCTCGACCAAGTTAAGTATCTTGAGGGGCGTCATTATATTTACACGAAGGGACAGGCCCACATGACCCGCACCATCGCAGTGGTCAACCATAAAGGTGGCTCCACCAAGACCACGAGCACGGTCAACCTCGCCCAAGCCCTCGTCGAAGCCGGCTATACCGTCCGCGTCATCGACCTCGACCCACAATGCAACGCCACCACCTGGCTCGGCGCCACGCCCGAAGCCGTCGACAACGATGTCCTGTCGGTACTCATGCTGGTTGCGAGCATCGAAGACGCCACCACCATCACCGCGTCCGGGATCCACCTCGTTCCTGCCACCAAGGAACTCGATTCCGTCGGACCCTACTTCCTCAAGAAGCCCGGTGCACACGGCATCCTGCGCAAAGCACTCGCCAGCGCCCCCGATGTCGACTTCAACCTCCTCGACTGCCCCGGAGACTTCGACCACCTGACCATCAGCGCACTCGTCGCCTGCACCGAAGTGCTCGCCGCTGTCATGACAGGAGCCATGGAACTCGAAGCGCTCATGCGGATCGAAAACTACATCACCCAGCAGGTCGAGCTGCTCAACCCCACCGCACGGCTCAATCACATTCTGTGCGGCCGCGTCGAACTCGGCCAGGTCATCGACCAGCAGGTCCTTGCCGCGCTCCGCGAGACCTACGCCGAGCAGACGATGCGCACCATCATCCCGAAGTCCGTCCGAGTCAGCGAAAGCTACAGCGCCGAAGAACCCGTCGTCAGGTGGGCACCGTCCTCCTCCGCAGCTCGCGCCTACCGCGACGCCGCCCAAGAACTCGTCGAAAGGGACCCCCGATGACCGTGACACGTAAACCCGGACTCGCAAACAACCCCCTCGAACGCCGCCACCAGCCCCGCACAGGCGCGCACCAGGACGGGACGTACTCGAGAACGAGTCGCAAGGACCTCCTGACGAACGTGACACGTAAAGCGGGACTCGCCAACAACCCCCTCGAACGCCGCAAGCCACGACTGCCGAACCTCGTCGAGCAGGGCGTGGACCTGGCACAAGGAGCAGCCACCATCGCCGAACCTCAACCGGGGCCGGTGGCCCGCGGCGAGGAAAAGAAGACCACCAAACGGGTGCCCGCAGACAAGAAGCAGGTATCCGTCTACATCAACAGCGCCAAGGTCGAAAATGGTAAGAATGCCATCGCTGCCATCGGCCACATCGCCGGCGCCCCCAACAGTTGGTCCAACCTCGTCGACGAAGCCCTCGACCAGTACCTCGCCGTTCTCGAACGCAGATACAACAGCGGCGAACCCTTCCCGCCGCGCAACGCCGAATTCGTCCGGGGATCACGCATCAACTAGCCCGCCCCGGAGCAGTCACAATGACATCGAGCACGACCGGCTCGTCAGTCGATCGTGGCAGGCTATCGGTAGGTGCGGTTGTTACGCATCGACGACAAGCCGGTAAACGCTGCTCGAGACCGTCGAGATCGACCCGAACGGGCCCCGACCCCGAGCTCGCGCCGGACTACAACGTCGCGCGGTGCGGGAGCGGACCTCGTGGTCCCGGCATCTGCGCGACATGCGTCGGGCTTCCGGGTGTGGGGCGGTCGAGAGCCTCAACGCCTCAAGGATGGGGGAGCGGTGTCGCGTCTCGGGTGTCGAGTATGGCTGTCATCACTGCGATTTCATTGCTCTGGTCACGGATCATCCCGCGTGCGATGCGGCGGATCGGTTCGGATGCAACTGCGTGGGTGGCTGCGTCGGCCATGTCGACTCCCCCCTGGTGGTGCCGGATCATGAGCTGCAGAAACAGTGTCTCGGCATCTGCTCCGCGCAGGCCGGCGAGCTGGGTGATCTCGCTGGTACTCGCTGCCCCCGGCATGGGTGCGCCGCCGTGGTCAGTCATGGCGTGATCCGATCCGTGCATCCACTGCATCGGTTGCGGTGTAGTGAACGGTTCGTCGAAGAGGGTGAGCCAACCGCGCATCGTCGCGATCTCGGACGTCTGTGCGACGACGATCTGATCGGCGATGACCCGGGTCTGCGGATCGACGTCCTGCGACAACGTCTGGGCGATCAGCACGGCCTGCTCGTGATGCACCGACATGTCCTGTGCGAAGCCGATGTCCGCTGATGACAGTTGCACCGTGTCGGGGTTGGTGTCGCGTTCCGATTCGAACCACATTCCGGCGGCGACCCCGGCGACGCCAAGCACGATGGCGCACAGCAAGAGGACGAGGGGACCGCGGAACGACGAAGACTTGGTGTCACTGACCATAAGTCGGAGCCTGATTCGCCGGTGGTTGATAAACGGTGTCGTCAAGTTGCAACGCCATGAAGCCGTTGTCGCTACACGAGGTCCAGATCTGGTTGCCGTGGAACTCCGGAGGTGAGAAGCACCAGTCCGCCGATAGGTCGCCGAACGCCACCATTCCGGCGCGCGGGCCGAACGCGACCCGCGGATCCGTCTTGCCCTCGAAGACGCCGCGGGCGAGCGGAACGAAGTTGAAGAGTGAGACACCGATCAGCGAGGACAATGCGTGTGGAGAGTTGGTGAGCTGAACGTTCTTCCCGGTCTGTGCCGGCGGGTTGTAGTAGGCGATCTCACTGATGCGGTTCAGATCACGGATATCGAACACGCGGATCCCGGACGACTCCCAGGAGCACGCGAGTGCGGTCGGGTCGGCTGGACGGTCGACCACGCAGTAGTGCGGATCGTAGGAGAACACCGAGCCGCCTTGCGACGACCGAAGGTTCGCGGCGGTATTGGCCGGAAGTTGGATCTCGAGCTTGATCTTCTGCACGATCTCGGCGTGCGCCGGGTCGGCGACATCGAAGACCTTGATTCCACCGCCGCCGGTTTCGTCGACGGTGAAGATGTAAGGCTTGTCCCCATAGGTGACCGGGATGCTGTGTTGATTGAAGAAGCCGTCGGTCCACAGGTAGGTGGCGATCTGCGGGACGGTGGGATACGAGTCGCCCCGTTGCACCGCGCTGATGTCGAGGACTGTGATCCCACCGAGATTCGACAGGTACATCCGGTTCCCGTCGGGGGTGATGCCGAAGCCGTGCCCGCCGAGTCCGTGTAATCCCTGCCAGATGATCCGCGGCTCGGCGGGGTTACTGATGTCGATGGCGGTGAGGAAACCCGGTGCGGGGCCGGACACCCAGTAGGTGTTGCCGTCCGGCGAGAAGCCGCCCTCATGGGAGATGAACGGCAGCGGCATCGTGACGTCGCTACCGGCACCACGGTTGAGCAATCGGGGGTGGGCGCAGTCGGAAATGTCGTAGACGGAGAAATAGCCGGTGCCGGCAGCGATCGGCACCGCCGTGGCCGCGAGCAACTTGCGTGCCTTGTTGACCTTCAGACTTTCCCAGGTTCCGCCCAGCATCGCGGGCTCGTTCAGGGTCGTGGACAACACCGGCTGCGCAGGGTTCGACACGTCGAGCACCTGTACGCCCGGCGTTGTGGGGTTGAGCAGGTTCCCGGGGAAGAACGTGCTGGTGTAGGAGCAGTGGTCGTAGGTCACCGACAGCAGGCCACCACCGCGATCCTGTAAGCCTCCGACCAGCGACATATTGCATCGATAGGCCTGGGTGCTTCGGCCGTTGTTTCGGTCCTCGGCTGGAACGTCGCCCTGCATGCCCGTTTCGGGCAGCGAGCCGGGGCCGCAGTTCGCCCTCGGAACGGCCGTCGAGCCGATGTCGTCGAAGAAGAACGTCTCGGCTGACGCGACGGCAGGCACGGGGCTCGTCGTGACCCCGAGGACAACCGATACCGCCAGGGCCGCGGTCGCCACACCTCGCCGGGCACTTCCTGGCCGCGTCCGCGCGATCCGCATCGAGATCTCCCCCTGCAGTGTGGTCTCAATCACGGGAAGGCTAGCAACGCGTACTCGAGTTCACATACAAATCGGCCAACTCCGCAGAACTGCCAGACGGCACGTGAAAGGTATGGCGAGATTCGACGCGTCGGTCGGATCCCTACACTGTCACTCGTGCGAATCGCGACCTTCAACGTCAACGGGATCCGCGCGGCGCAGCGGCGCGGCTTCGAGGACTGGCTGGGCGACCGCGGCCCCGATGTGGTCGCGCTTCAGGAAGTGCGGGCTCGTGCCGAGTCCATCCCGCCGGGGGTGTTCGGCGACTACCACCTCACGTACGACGAGGGGGACGTCGCGGGCCGCAACGGTGTCGCGGTCCTGACCCGGCAGGCGCCCGTCGCAGTTCGGACGTGGAGCGGTACGGCGCTGATGCGGGCGCCAGGTGAAATGCACACCGACAGCGTCGAACTGGATCCGGAGCCGTTGGCCCGGGGGCTGGGAGAGTTCGCGAACCAGGGTCGGTACGTCGAGGTCGATCTCGCCGAGGCGCCGATTACCGTGGCATCGATGTACCTGCCGAAGGGTGGCCTTCCGGCCCACCTCCAGAAGCCCGGGCGGATGCGGGAAGCGCCCGACGGCGGCGCCCGGTACGACCGCAAGATGCGCTTCCTCTCCGCGTTCGCGCGACAGCTGACCCGGTCGCGGCGCACGGCGCGCGCACGCGGCAGGGAGCTTCTGCTGATGGGTGACCTCAACATCGCGCACACCCGTTCCGACGTACGGAACTGGCGGCGTAGCAATCAGGCCGAGGGGTTTCTGCCGGAGGAGCGCGAGTGGTTCGACTCCATCCTGTCGCCGCGCACCCTCGTCGACGTCGTCCGGCGACAGCATCCGGGCGTCGAGGGTCCGTACTCGTGGTGGTCGTGGCTGGGGCAGTCATTCGTGAACGACATCGGCTGGCGCATCGATTACCACCTCGCGACGCCGCAATTGGCACGAGCGGCGGTCACGGCCGGCACCGACCGTGATCCGGCGGCCGACCGCCGGATGAGCGATCACGCTCCGGTCGTCGTGGACTACGACTTCTGAGCGGTCCGGACGCCTGTGCGGCGTGGACAGCCCGAGGCTCCGGTGGTCAGTTTCGTGGACAGGAAGGCCAAGGTCGCCCCGAACTCCCGGATCTCGCTGGGCTGATCCGGCCGGCATGCCCATTCGATCAGGTCTCGATCGGCCACCAGTTCGGCCGCGCGACGGCGGGACTCTTCGGGGGCGGTGCTGCCCGGAGCGCATCACCCAACCGGCTCAGGGGTTCGACGAGAGGAAGGAGCTCGGAGGGAGGGCGGTTCTGAGGCGTGAAAACCCGCTGAGCACTCTTGATCACCGTCATTGCCGCGAGCCACGAACCCTCCCAAGTACCGTCCTGGTCATTCGGTGGTTGCATAGCGCCAGCGTAGACATCGAGCGTCGAGTGTCGCGGGTGATCGGTCTACGGCTGTGCGACCACGGTGTTCCCGTTGTCGTCGGTGCAGTTGATCGTGTAGCCGATCTCCGCGGATCCCGGGTCTCCCGCGAGGCGGCATTCCCACCCGTCGAAGCTGTACACCGGTTCGTTCTTGTCCGGTGCGGCGAAATACTTCGTGAGCATCGCATGCGCCTCGTCGCAGCGGAGTGTTCCCTTCACGATGACCACGGTCGCAGGCTTTCCCGTCTCCGGATAGGCAACGGGGCCACACTGATTCGATCCGCGCGCCTGCTGGGGAAGCGGGGCCGTCGTAGGCGCGATCTGTGCCGGGGTCGCGCTGGGGAGGCTCACGGGTATCGGGGTGAACTCGAACTTGTAGCCGCTGGTGGAGATGGTGAACCCCTTGTCCGTTGCATCCTCCCTGCAGGAGACGCCGGAGAACTGCACATTGCAACTGAATCCGTCGATCGCCAGCGTGGTGTCGTACGGGAGGACCTTGGCGTTGGCGGGAAAGACCGTCTGGTTCCAGTTCTGGAAGCTCGGATCCTTCCCCGCCTCGACCGCGATGAGGTTCGCCTCGGCCGGCGGGCCTCCGTCTGGCGGGGCGATCTGCGGAGTCCCCGGGACTCCCAATGGCCCCGCAGTGGGATGAGATGCACATCCGGCAAGATTCCTGGTGGGAATGATCGCGCACTGCCATTTCCCTGACGGTGTGACGAACCCGTAGGCATCGGTTTCCGGGTCGCTGGAGGCGTACACCTTCGCATCGACACCGTTGACCGGTGCCTCCGCGGCCGGCGCCTCGTCGGAGGCACTCGGCGTGGCCGATTCGATGCCCTCGGTCGACGATGCGTCCTGGGTGCAGGCCGCAAGAAACAGGGTCGACGCACCGGCGATCGATGCCAGTGCCACCGCGGGCCGAAATCGGATCCTGGTCATGAACCACACCCCTTTCTCTTCAGTCTGCTGGACCGATCGGATGAGATGTTCCCACGAATGCCGGTGTGCCGCGTGGCATCGATCGATCCGCGCCGAACAACGGCAGGCGACAGGGGCCGAAGGTGTCGAGAAGGCCCACCCAGGTGTCGCATTACCCCACCCTGTGGTGATGCTGCCGAATCGGGATCCCCACGAGGATCGCGGTTCCGGCCCTGTTCACGGTCGGCGCCGCGCTGACCAACATGTACATTGCGGTGCTGATCCAACTCGTGTTCAGGTTTCCCTGGGGCGGTTGCGCCACCGGTGGGAGCGGTGGTTCGTCGACGGAAGCTACGCGTACTACGCCGTCGCCGTCGTGTCCGAGCTTGCGTTCCTCGACACCCACCGCATCAGCCCGGCCCATCCACCGTCGTTGAATCTGCTCCTGGTGCGTGACGACCAGAGGGTCTTCGCGGCGCTGCACGTGATGTTCGGTGCAGTGGGGATCGCCCTCGGGGTGGTCCTGATCGGCGTGGTGATCGCCCGATGGAGGTCGGGTTCACCGGCCTACCGGGCCGCCGTGGCGCCGCTGTGGATCGCCGCTCTGCGCTACCGCGTCGCCCGAGCCGCAGTGCGCAACCTCGATGATCGAGATCGGCACCGCCCCGCTCGGTGATCGCTTCATCGACGCGGGTGCGCGCGGCACTGCGCGACCCGGACCCTGCGTTGTGGTCGTTCTCCCGCGCGGACGACGGATATGTGGACGCGCAAGGGCGTCCCCAGGTTCCGCCACCCAGGAACGATCCCCGCGAGGCGACCGCCCTCATCCGCGACGGCGTCCTGGTGGGGGCGGTGGTGTACGACCCTGCGGTCGCCGACCAACCGAGGCTGCTGGCGGCCGTGCGGGCCGCCACCACTCTGGCGCTGGACAATCAGCGACTGCAAGGTGAACTGCGAGGCGCAGTTCGCGGAGGTCCGCAGGGCCCGCGCGCAGACCGTCGAGTACCAGGGGTCCCCCACAGTCCGGTGCTAGAATCTTGGGCATTGTCGCAGGTCCAGCAGTTGATGTCCCCGCATCTTCCTGTCGGAGTCGCCCGGCCGAGGAGGCCGTCCCATGGCTGAGTCATCGGTACTACCCGCGGATCTCGGCGGCACCCCAGATCTCGAACGCATCATCCTCGAGCACGCTTATCGCGGCGCCTATCTGCAGCTCGCGCTTCGCGGTGTGCTGGTGCTCTTCATTGCGTTGACTCTCGGGTTCGTCCCGCCCATGAACGATGCGGGCGTGTGCGTCGCGGTCCTGATCTGCTACGCACTCTGGTCCGGCGGGCTCGCGCTGTGGACTCGTCGAGGCGGTCCGGGGCCGGTGAACGCGATGTGGCTCGCACTGTTCGTCGACCTCGCGGTCCTCGGCTGCCTCACCCTGTTGACTGGTATTGCAGCGCAACAGAGTTGGACCGCAGACATCCTGAGCAACGGTTTGTTCGTGATCCCGCTCCTGGCCTCCACGCAGCTGCGCCCAGGTGTCTGCGCGTCCGTGGTCGTGCCTACGGTCTTGGTGTTCCTGGCCGCCAGCTGGGCCACGATGGCTTCGAACGAAGAACCCTGGACCTCCATCCTGCTCAGCACGATGGCCCTCGCCGTCCTCGGTGCAGGCGCCGTCGTGCTCAGCAGAATTCAACGCTCCAGAGTGCTGACCATCGGTCACCTGGTGCGCGACCGCACCGCCCTGCTCGCAGAGTTGATGGGTCTCGAACAACGCGAACGACGTGCGCTGTCCGAGCAACTCCACGACGGGGCGCTTCAACTCGTCCTGGCCGCGAAAATGGACCTCGACGACCTCACCGGCAGTGCCGACCCGGAGGCGGTGGATCGCATCACCCACGCACTCACCGAATCCGCGACCCTGCTCAGGGCGACCGTCTCGGAGCTGCATCCCACTGTGCTCGATCGTGTCGGTCTCGCTCGCGCTCTCGGCGACATCACCCGATCCGCCCAGGCACGCGGCGGTTTCGACGTGGAGCTTCTGACCTCGGAATGGGTCGACGACCTTCGCACCACGGCTGATGATGTGCTGTTCAGCGCGGCACGCGAATTGCTCAGCAACGTGGTGAAACACGCGCACGCCCGTACCGTCCGGGTCGAGCTGGCGCGGTGGGGTGAGCATGCGGTCCTCGATGTCACCGACGACGGGTGTGGCATCTCCCGTGAGGCGATCGACCGAAGCCTCACCAGAGGCCACATCGGACTGACATCGCACGAACTCCGTGTCGTCGCGGCCGGAGGCAGCTTCTCCGTCCACCCCGGACCTCGATCCGGGACGGTTGCGCACATCGAAATGCCGTTCGAGATCGTGACAGCACCCGATTCCCTCACGACCTCGGCGCTCTAGCAGAGCCGGGCTTCGCTTTCACGATCAGTCGGATGTGACAGCGGACGGACTGGCGTCGAGGAGGGCCGTGACACAGGTGGTGCCGAGACCGATCTCCGGCCACCCCGCCGAGATCATGATGTCGTGCGGGCGTGTACACGTACCGAGCCAATAATTCGGCTCCGTGCGGTACGCGGGCACCCCACCCCACTTCAGCGGCGAACCGGATCGCGGCAGGTAGGGGTCGGCTTCGCCCGCCACGGACCCCAGCTGCAGCAGGACCGACAGATACGACCACTGGGTGTCGGGATCGGTGGGATCGGACAGCGATCGTGTCTCGTGATGCGCACGTTCGGCGGCGCACCCGGTCGCAGTCAGCGCGAGTCGGACATGGATTCCGGACGAGAAGGCGACGATTCCGAGCAAGTCGAGGGTGATGTGAGTTTTGGACGCGAGGATGGTGGGACCGTGCACTGCGGTCCCACTCGCTGCCGGCGGCGCGAATGCCGGCCAACGCGCTCTGCGCATGCCCACGATCGTGCACCTACACCGAGGCAGAATCAACGTGCCACGCCCGCACCGCCGCGGCGGTGCCGACGCCGCTTATCGTGGAGGAGGTCACAGGCGGGTGTGGGACGGAAGGTTCGCAGGGGATTGAGTACCCATGGAGGCTCTGCCGGATTCGGGGATGTTGCTCGCGGTCCTCGAACACACTCCGGCCTTGGTGTTCGTGTCGGGGCGAATTGTGTATGTCAATCCCGCCGGTGTCGGTCTGCTCGGATTGGGGCATGCCGTACGCGCGGACGACGGCGGAGCTGTTCACCGATGTCGGCCTCGTGCAGGCCCGTGAGGTGGAGTCGGCGCTGGTCGAGCCGGGGGGAGTGGAACGGGCTGACGGAATTCCGCCGTTTCGTGACGGGCGAGCCGATCCCGATGCTGATCTCGACATTCGTGCTGCAGCACACGCGCACCGGGCCGTCGCTGGTCGCCTCGTTTGCACAGGATCGCCGCGGCGCAGAAGAGGACGAACAACGCTTGCATCGCGCTCTGGCGGAGTCAGCGTACCGGGCCCGCGGCAGCAGGCGATCGCAGACTTGAGCCAACTCGCGGTCGGCGGGGACCTCGACGAGCTCCTCGCGGCGGCGGCCGGTGCGGCCGCCGCACTGATGGGTGTGCAGTGCTCGTCGATCGCGCAGATGTCCGACGACGGCGAACTCGCCGTGCTGGCCTATCGGGGACCCGAGCCCTCGCCGACGACGTTCGCCCCGGGAAGGGGCTCACAACCCGGGTATGCCGCCGCCAGCGGGGCAGTGATCGTGTGCGCCGACGCCGGCTCGATGACGCCCTGGACGCCGCGCCGCGCGGTGGCACGCGCGTTGCGCTGTTGTTGGTCGATCTCGACGACTTCAAGATCGTCAACGACAGCCTCGGCCATGCCGGCGGCGACGACGCGTTGATCGTTCTTGCCAGGCATCTGCGGTCGGCGGTGCGCCCGGGCGGTACCGTTGCCCGCCTCGGCGGTGACGAATTCGTGGTGGTGTGTGAGCACGTCGCGGGCGCAGCAGAGGCGGTGGCGATTGCTGCCCGGATCACCGGAAGCGTCGCCGACCTGAACCGGGCACGATCTCTCGACTGGCCGATCAGTGCGAGTATCGGTGTCGCACTCTCCGATCCGGAGTGCACCCGTGAAGAACTCGTCCGCCGGGCAGACTCGGCGATGTATCGGGCGAAGGCTGCGGGGGCGGGCGGTTACGCGTTCTACGACGGCCCCTTCTAGGACTGCCGCAGAACCCGATTTGTGCGCTGTCGCCGACGTGACATGAAGTCGTGACTGCCGATAGGCACCCTAGGGAGGGGAAATTGTCATCTTGACGCGGATCTCGACCCGTCGAATACTTTCTGAACAGGGCGGATCCCGTCGACATCCGACGAAATGACACCGCGCTTCGCCCTTGTGACAGAAAGATATTCGCAGTCGTCGACTGCTGGTGGCGTGTCGGTTGGACCTGCATCAGAGGTGAATGCGATGAACCCGAGTGTGCACGTCGGCACGAAGCCTGCCCTACTCGGCGGGCCCAACCGCGACATCGTCGTGGATGTCGAAAGGAACTGAGGCGTCCGATGGCCGATTTCGACCCTGACGCGACCCAGGCGGCGCCGGTCCGTGCGGTGGGCCGCGGGATCGTGGCCGAATTGAACGCTGCCGGGTTCGCCGGTGCCGAGGAGGTCGGCCGGGGCGGATTCGGTGTCGTCTATCGCTGCGTGCAGCGTTCGCTGGGTCGAATCGTCGCGATCAAGGTGCTGACGTCGGACCTGGACCCCGAGAACCGCGAGCGCTTCCTGCGGGAGGGGTACGCGATGGGTGGGCTCTCCGGCCACCCGAACATCGTCAACATACTGCAGGTCGGCGTGACCGACACCGGTCGCCCGTACATCGTCATGCACTATCACCCGCGCGATTCACTGGCGGTCCAGATACGCCGGGAAGGTCCGCTGCCGTGGCCGGAGGCGATCAGTATCGGGGTGAAGTTGGCGGGAGCCTTGGAGACGGCGCACCGGACCGGCACGCTGCATCGCGACATCAAACCCGCGAACATCCTTCTCACCGACTACGGCGAGCCGCAGCTCACCGATTTCGGCATCGCACACATCGCCGGCGGGTACGAAACGGCCACCGGCGGGTTTACCGGGTCACTGGCGTTCACCGCGCCGGAGGTGCTCAACGGGGAGTCGCCGACGGCGAGATCCGACGTCTACGGACTGGGCGCGACGATCTTCTCGCTGATCGCGGGGAGGGCGGCGTTCGAGCGGAAGACCGGTGAGGAACTCGTGGCGCAGTTCGTGAGGATCAGCAGCCAGCCGGTGCCGGACCTGCGCGCCCAAGGCATCCCGGACGGCGTGTGCGCTGTGATCGAGAGGGCGATGGCGACGAATCCCGCTGCTCGGCCGGCGTCCGCCGAGGAGTTCGGACACGAACTCCAAGCCGCTCAGCGACACATCGGTTTGCGTTCGGACGCGATGGCGCTGGCACCTCTGGAGACCGCGCAGACGACCGAGACACACCGGTCGGAGTCCGGTGCCGATGGATACCGCCGAATCCGGTACGAAGGTCCGGACAGCGGCCGGCGTCTGTGGGTCGAACCGACCCAGCAACTCCAGCCTGATCCTCATCCCTCGGGACCGCCGCTCTGGCCGCCCGCGGGCCCGCCGCCCTGGCCATCGGCCGGAGGTCCGGGCAGCATCGGAGAGTCCCGCAAAGGTCGGCGCGCGGTCCTGACCGCGCTCGCACTGGTCGTCGCGCTGGTGCTGGCCGGCGGCGGGTACCTCGTGCTTCGAGAAACCACCGGAACCGGCACCGCAGGACCGACCGTTCAGGACGCCGGCGCGTCTCCCTCCGTCGACCCGACCGCGGCGTGGCGACCGGTCGCGGATGCCCGTGTTGCCCGCCAGCAGACGGCAACGACGGTCGCGGACGGGACGATCTGGGTCTTCGGTGGGTTGGACGACAACGGCGTCTCCACCCAGCAGGAGGGCTACGACCCGGCCATCGACACCTGGAAGGCGGGCCCCGATCTTCCGGTCCCGCTCAATCATGCGATGGCTGTCACCTACAACGACGAGCCCGTTCTGATCGGCGGCTGGAAGGCGGAAGGTCAGAACCTGACCGCGGTCGACTCCGATCGGGTGATGGCCATGCGCGACGGTCGGTGGGTGGACCTGCCGCCGCTGAACGCACCGCGGGCGGCCGGTGCCGCGGCCGTGGTCGGCGACAAGATCGTGGTCGCGGGCGGCCAGGCGAACGGCCAACTGGTGGCGACGGCCGAGGTGTTCGACGGAACGAAGTGGACGACCGTCGCGCCTGTCCCCACACCACGGGAGCATCTGGCCGGGGTGTCGGACGGCACGTACTTCTATGCCATCGGTGGGCGGGATCTGGCGTCGGACCAGAACACCGCCGCGGTCGAACGATTCGATCCCGCCGCGGGCACGTGGACGACGTTGCCCGCCATGCCCACTCCTCGCGGCGGCCTCGGTGCGGCGTTCATCGACGGCCGCATCGTCGCGGTCGGTGGTGAAGAACCCACTCGGGTGCTGTCGACGGTCGAGGCCTACGACGTGGTCGCGGGAACGTGGTCGCAATTGCCGGCTCTGCGCACACCTCGGCACGGGATGGCGGTCGGCGCGGTCGGCGACACGGTGTATGCCGTCGGCGGCGGTATCAAACCGACACACGCCGAATCGACCGCTGTGTCCGAGGCCTTGCAGCTCGCGCCACGCAAGACTCAATGGGCGCCGGCGTGGCGTCCGCTGAAGGATGCGCCGATCGCCCGTCAGCAGACGGCGACGGCGGTTGCGGACGGGACGATCTGGGTGCTCGGTGGCCTCGACAATGCGGGGTCGACCCCGAAGGTCGAGGGGAACGACCCTGCCATCGACACCTGGAAGGCGGGTCCCGACCTTCCGGTCCCCCTCAATCACGCGATGGCCGTCGAGTACGGGGGCGAGTTGGTGGTCCTCGGAGGCTGGGTGCCGAAAGGTCCGAACCTCACCGGGACGACGTCGGACCGGGTGCTCGCGCTTCGGAATGGCAAGTGGGTGGATCTGGCGCCGATGAACGAGCCGCGGGCGGCCGGTGCCGCAGCCGTGGTGGGCGACAGGATCGTGGTCGCCGGGGGACAGGCGGACGGCGAACTGGTGGCGACGACCGAGGTGTTCGACGGCACGAAGTGGACGACCGTCTCGGAGATCCCCACACCACGGGAACACCTGGCCGCGGTGTCGGACGGTACGTACTTCTATGCCATCGGCGGGCGGGATCTGGCGTCGGACCAGAACACCGCCGCGGTCGAACGCTACGACCCGGCCGCGGGCACGTGGACGACGTTGCCCGCCATGCCCACTCCTCGCGGCGGGCTCGGTGCGGCGTTCATCGACGGCCGCATCGTCGCGGTCGGTGGCGAACAACCGACCAAGGTGCTGTCGACGGTCGAGGCCTACGACGTGGCCTCGGGGACCTGGTCACCGTTGCCGCCCATGCCCACGGGGGCTCACGGGATGTCCGTCGCGACGGTCGGTCACACCGTCTACGCCATCGGCGGTGCACTACGGCCCACCCACGCGGAGTCCACCGCGACTGCACAGGCACTGGATTTCTGGTGAGTGCCGGTATCGAGGGGTCGTTCCACCAGCGGTCGTGCAAACTGAAGGTCTTCTGTCCGTGTAGTTCTCCTTGGTCGAGGGGGACTAGACTTGTCGTTGGAGGGGCGAGTTTCGCACGAGATGCGGGCCGGGTAGGAAGTGGTTCGTGATGAAGGTGACGGCGAAGGCCACCCGTTGTGGCGGCTGGTGGGTGGTGGAGGTCCCGGGAGTCGAGGCGGCTCTCGCCCGAGCACGGCGGCTCGATCAGATTTCTGCGATCGTGGCGGATGCCGTGCATCTGGTCGAGGATGTGCCGGTCGAGGACGTCGAGGTGGTCCTTGATTACGAGATCGGGGATTCGGCGGCGCTCATGGAGGCCAGAGCGGCCCACTTGCAGGTCGAGTCCGCCGCCCACGCGCAGGAATGTGCAGCGCGGGCCTCGCGGGCTGCGGTGGCGCATCTGCGCCGATCGGGTCTCTCGGTGCGTGACATCGGTGTCATCCTCGAGCTGAGTCCGCAACGGGTCTCTCAGCTCGACCGAGCCGGCGCTCGTGCCTGAAGACAGCGCGAGCGACGGGTGCATTCTCTGAGTCGTGATGTCGGTCTCCGAGCATGTTCCCGGTACTCGTGCTGTCGCTGAGGATTTCGATGTCCGACACCATCAGGATGTTCCTCGCCGGCGACGTGATGACCGGTAGGGGAGTCGACCAGATCCTCCCCTTTCCCGGCGACCCGGAGTTGCGGGAGCGTTGCGTCCGCGACGCCCGCGAGTACGTGGCGTTGGCGGAGAAGCGAAATGGTTCGATCCCCCGCCCCGTCGGGTTCGGGTGGCCGTGGGGTGAGGCGTTGCGCGTCCTCGACGCGGTGGAGCCGGACGTTCGCATCGTCAATCTCGAAACGTCCGTCACCGCGTGTGCCCGCTTCGCGTCCAAAGGAATCAACTACAGAATGCATCCGTCGAACGTGGGGGTGCTCACCGCTGCGCGGATCGACGTTTGCGTACTGGCGAACAATCACCTGCTCGACTTCGGTCCCGATGGGCTCGTGGAGACCCTCGATGTGCTGGCCCGCAACGGTGTGCGGACCGTCGGAGCGGGGCGGACCGTGGCGCAGGCGTGGTGTCCCGTGGTCGTGGCGGCCGGGACGGGGCGTCGGCTGCTGATCTGGGCAGCAGGTATGTCGTCGAGCGGGATGTCGCCGCACGGGGCCGCCCGCCGGGGCCGGCCCGGTGTCGCGTACCTCTCGGAACCCACCGGCGCCGAGGCGGACCGTGTGCTCGACCGGACGCGGCTGGTACGGCGGAACTCGGACGTGGTGGTGGTCTCTGTGCACTGGGGTTCGAACTGGGGATACGACGTGCCGGATGCGCATGTCGAGTTCGCGCATCGGCTCGTCGACGGTGGCGTCGACGTGGTCTTCGGGCACTCGTCTCATCACCCGCGGCCGGTCGAGATCTACCGAGGCCATCCGATCTTGTACGGCTGCGGCGACCTGATCAACGACTACGAGGGCATCGGGGGACACGAACGCTTCCGCGACGATCTGCGTCTGCTCTACCTGGTGACCCTCGACGCGCCCACCCACGAACTGCGCGAGCTGCGAATGGTTCCGATGAAATCCCGGCAGATGCGACTGCAACGCGCGTCGACAGGTGACACCGAATGGCTGCGGCGGGTCCTCGACGGGATCAGCCGCGGCTTCGGCACCCGCATCGATGCCGGCGACGACGTCCTCGTCGCCCGCGCGAGGCACCCGAACTGGTAAGTGGCGGGTGTGTACGCAGCGGGGTGCGCTGCGCACACCGTTGAGCGGATCCCACCAAGGTTTCGTCTGAAGGGCACTGCTCCTAGATTGGACGTATGGAGGGCGCGGCACAGTCCTCGATACCGCTCGGAGACGTCCTGAATTCGAGGCGCAGGCGGACCTTCGTCGGGCGCCGGGTCGAGCGCGAATTGGTTCGGGCCGGACTGGAGTCGGCCGATCCGCAGTTGTCCGTGCTGTTCCTGCACGGCCCCGGAGGGATCGGGAAGACCACGTTGCTGGACGAGTTCGCGGAGATCGCGGCGGAAACGGGCGCGTCGGTCGTCCGGCTCGACGGGCGCGATATTCCGCCGTCTCCGTCGGCTGTCCTGGCCGCGTTGGGCGAGGCCGTCGATGTGCCTGACACGGGCGCGATCGCGCGGGCGGGGGAACGACTGTGCATCCTCATCGACACATACGAGGTTCTGACGCCGATCGACGAGTGGGTGCGCACGCAATTGCTACCGCGACTACCGGCAACGGCGCTCACCGTGATCGCGGCCCGGACACCGCCCAGCTGCGAATGGCGTTCCGACGCGGCGTGGTCCGAGTTGTTGCGGGTCGTGTCCCTCCGAAATTTCACTCCGCAGGAGAGCAGAGAGTTTCTCCGGGCAGTGGCGGTGCCGCCTCCGCTGCACGAACGAATCTGCCGGGCCACGCACGGCCATCCGCTGGCGCTGGCGCTCTTGGCCGACGTGGCATCCCGCGGCGGCGAGGTGTCGGCCGATCCGTTGACCCCCGACCTCATGGCGGAGCTGATGCAGCGGTTCATCGCGGTGGTGCCGAGCCCCGCGCATCGGCGGGCACTCGAGGTGTGCGCCCTCGCGCGGGTGACCGCCGAGGCACTGCTGCGCGACGCCCTCGGGCTCGAGGACGCGCACGCGATGTTCGTGTGGCTGCGGCAGTTGTCGTTCGTCGACGCAGGCCCGGAGGGCCTGGCCCCACACGATATGGCCCGAGACGTCATCGACGCGGACCTGCGGTGGCGCGACCTCGACGCCTACACCGACGTCTTCCACCGCGTGTGCCGGCACATTCGCCGCTCGCTTCTGTCGTGTACCGGGCGCGAACAGCAGCGCGTGATCTTCGACCTGAAGTTCGTGTTTCGCAATCTGCCCGGGATCCTGTCCCCGGTGGAGTGGGAATCGTGGGGTCGGCACTACCCGGAACCCGCTTCCCCGGCGGATCGCGAAACGATCATCGAGCTCACCCGACTCCACGAGGGTGCGGAGGCGGCGGCCATAGCGGCCGCCTGGTACGAATGCCAGCCCGATGGGTTCTACATCGTGCGCCGTCCCGACGGTGCGCCCCGCGGGTTCTTCGGTCTCATCGATCTGAGCCTCGCGTCCGCGGAAGATCTGGCGTCGGATCCGGGTGCCGCGGCGGCCTGGAAGTTCGCCTGCGGCCACTCACCTCCGCGAACGGGGGAGACCGTCACCCAGACCCGGTTCGTCGTCGACCTCGACACCTATCAGGACCCGTCGCCCACGATGAACGCCATTCCGATCATCACCATGCAGCGGTACCTGTGCACACCGAGCCTGTCCTGGGACTTCCTCACACTTGCCGAACCGGATCGGTGGAACGAGTACTTCGCGGTCGCCGACCTTCCGCGCGCCGAGGGCGCCGATTTCGAGGTGGGCGTCCGAAAGTACGGGCTGTTCGCACACGACTTCCGTCGTGTCCCGGTCGACGCGTGGCTCGAGCGGGTCACCGAGCGCGCATTGTCCGAGAGTCCTTCCGCACCTCCGCGTCCGACGCCGGACCTGCTGGTACTTTCTCAACCCGAGTTCGAGCAGGCGGTCCGGCAGGCTTTGCACGACTGGCACCGCCCCGACCTGCTCCGACGAAACCCGCTGATGCGCACCCGGGTCGTGTGCGATCGCAGCGATGGGGAGCCGGGCGTTGCCGAACTCGACAGCGTGCTCCGCGACGCGGTGGATTCGCTCGCCGACAACCCACGCGACGACAAACTGCTGCGCGCGGTCGACCGGACGTACCTGCGCCCGGCCGGAACCCAGGAGGCCGCCGCCCGGGTGCTCGGAGTGCCGTTCAGCACGTATCGGCGCCACCTCACACAGGGTGTCGCGCGGATCGTCTCGTGGTTATGGGACCGGGACGTCTACGGACACCCGCAGTGAACACGAATGAGCAGTATTCGGACTGGTGATCGAGCACCGATTGCTTGCATTCTCCTCGTATTCAATCGAGGAGGCTCCATGACAATTCAGATGGGAAACCGAGCGGTCGTGCTCGGTGCCGGCATAGCCGGCTTGCTTGCGGCCCGCGTACTGTCCGAAGCGTATTCACAGGTAATCGTGGTCGATCACGACCACCTCCCGGGCACAGCCGAGCCGCGCCGCTGCGTACCGCAGGGCCGCCACACCCACGTGCTGATCGAACGAGGCCAGCAAATCTTGGAGGAGCTGTTCCCGGGCTTCACCGACGACCTGGTCGCGCTGGGGGTGCCGACCTTGGACAACCTGCGTGACGTGCGGTGGTGCCTGAGTGGGCACCGATTTCCGCAGCCGGTGAGCGGAATGACCGTCGTGAGCGCCAGCCGGCCATTCTTGGAGGGCTACGTGCGTGCCCGGGTGAGCGAACTCGAAGGGGTCACCATCATGGACCGCTGCGATGCCGCGGGCATCGCCACGACACCCGACCGCCTTCGCGTCACCGGAGCCCGTGTTCTCCGGCGGGCCGACGGCAGTACCGAGGAGATCCTCGACGCCGACCTGGTGGTGGACGCGACCGGACGGGGCTCGCGTGCCCCAATGTGGTTGGCGGATCTCGGCTTCGGACGCCCGGACGAGGACAGGGTGCACGTCGGCCTCGGCTACGCTACCCGCATCTACCGTGCCCCGGCGCCGGGGTTGGGCGACGACCGAGGGATCGTGATCGGTCCGACACCCGATTCTCCGCGAGGGGGCGCGCTACAGCTGCTCGAGGGAAACCGCTTCCTGGTGACGCTGATGGGGATGCTCGGCGATTATCCGCCAACCGATCCGGACGGCTACCTCGACTTTGCGAGGTCCCTGCGGATCCCCGACCTCTTCGAGGTGATCCGCGACGCAGAACCGCTCGAGCGAGCCCGGACCTTCCGGTTTCCGGCGAGTGTCCGCAGACGGTATGAACGACTGTCGATCCTCCCAGCAGGCTTCCTCGTGACGGGGGACAGCCTGTGCAGCTTCAACCCGATCTATGCGCAGGGGATGACCGTGGCGGCGCTCGAGGCGCTCACACTGCATCGTCACCTGCAGCGAGGCACCGAACCACACGCACGCGGCTTCTTTCGCGATGTTGCGAAGGTGATCGACGTTCCGTGGGAGATGTCGGTAGGGGGGGACTTGGCTTTCCCGGAAGTGATGGGAAACCGCAGCCCGAAGATGCGGATCGGCAATGCCTACATCACGCGCCTGCACGAAGCCGCCGAGCACGATCCCGTGCTCGCTACCGCCTTCATCCGCGTCGCCGCCCTGATCGATCGTCCCGAGCGGCTGATGAGCCCAGGGACCCTACTGCGAGTCCTGCGTCAGAACGTGTGGCACCCAGACCCGGGCGGCGCCCGACTCGAAATCTGACGCCGCCGAAGAGCGGAACAAGGTCACCGATCAGCGTCGACGCCGCTGCGAATCCAGTGCTGGATCCGCCAGATCGCGTTGTACAGATTCCACGGTGCGACGTCGTAGGTGTCCACGGCTGACCGACGTGTGCGGTCCATTCGGGAATCCGGCCACAACAGATCCGGTGATCGAAAACGTGAAAGAGGGTATTGCAGAATGCAGTACGCATCAGGCTTCTCCTGAGTCGGGGCGGCCCCGGACCGGAGCTCGCCTAGGTGCGTTCTGCGCATACGAGCACACTACCCGGCTCCAACGAGACCCTTTGGCCGGCACCGCCTAGAATTTCGGGTGCACAGTTCCGCAGACGCGGCAATTTCGAGCGCGGAGAGTGGCAATGCAAGCTGGAACGCTATTCGGCAAGTACCGGCTGGACCGTCCGCTGACGGTCGATGTGAGCGGCGAGGTGTGGGCGGCGTTCGACACCGTCACGTTCCGTCACGTCGTGGTGCGGGCACTGCCGCCGGACGCAACCGAGGACGACGAATTCTGCGATCGGTTCGAACGGGAAGCCGGCATCGCGGCCAACATCCGCAACCCGCACGTGGTACCGATCCACGACTTCGGGCAGATCGGCAACCGACTCTTTCTCGCAACGCCGCCGACCCAGGGCACGAACCTGCGGACGCTCCTTCAGTCCACCGGACCGATGGACGTATCGCGCGCGGTCGGCGTCGTCGAGCAGCTGGCGTCGGCGCTGGATGCAGTGCGCGCGGCCGGGCTGGTCGAGCAGGAAGTGTCGTCGGCGAACGTCGTCGTGCAGGACGGGGGACTGATCCAGCTCACCGACGTCGGGCTCCCCGTGATTCTCGGCGCCGCGTCGGGCGTCTACGGCCTGACCTGTGTGTTGTACGAGTGCCTCACCGGCGAGGTGTTCCCGACGTCGGAGATCCCGACGCCGCCTGTCGGGATGGCCGCCGTCATCGCACGCGGAACGGCGGTCGACCCCGCGCGGCGCTATCGGTCGGCGGGCGAGTTGGCCGCTGCCGCTCGTGTCGCGGTGCCACCGCAACAGCCTGCCGCCGATCCCACTCCCGCGACCCCTGCGATCGCCCGGAACCGCCGTCTCCTGGTTTCCGGACTTGCGCTCGCCGCGATCATTGCTGCCGCGATTGTCGGTGGCGTGATCATCGGGTCGGGAGCGCCATCGCCACAAGTCGCCGTTCCTACGCCGTCGTCGAGCGCGCCCGGGCAGGCATCGCCGTCGTCGTCACCGACCGCTGCCGAGCAGGTGCCGTCGGTGCAAGCACCGTCACCGACGCAGGCGCCGGTCGCGGAGGCTCCCATTCAGGAGGAGGTCATACCGCCTCCGGCACCGCAATCACCACCGGTAGTGCCGGCACCGCCTCCGGGAGCGTCCGCTCCGCAGGTGTTGCCGTGCTACCCGGGTTACGAGCACACCCCGCCCCCGGACGGTCCGTGTCTCCCGCCCGGCTCGCCACCGGCGAATGCGCCGGCACCCGCGCCGGCACCGGCGCCTGCACCCGCGCCTGCCCCGCAGGTGCTGCCGTGCTACCCGGGTTACGAGCACACCCCGCCCCCGGACGGGCCGTGCTGGGCTCCCGCGGGCCCGTGAAGTCTCACCGACAGTTGTCGGTGGCGATCCAGGTGTCGTAGACCTCGCTGACAGCTGCAGCGATCGCGCGGCCGTGCACTGTCCGCGCGGGTCGGGACTGTTCGATCTGGATTCCGCCGGCGGCGTCGATGGTCAGGCGGTTGACCAGGTTGGATGGGGATTCACCGCTATGTCGTTCTCCGGGTTCGGCGAGCCGAACACAGATTCCGCTTCCATCGAGTGCCTTCGCGATCGCGTCCCGGACGTCCGACTTGCGCCGCGCGGGCGCAAGGCCGCCGATGAGGACGTCGTTTCCTCGGTAGCCGTGAAACGACAGCGCCCACTGGAATCGTCTCGCGGACAGGGAGCGGAGAAGCGGAAAGCTGTGCACGCTGAGATCGCTCGAGGAAATGTGCCAAGCCCGGTATGCGTTGCCCACCGGTCGCCAGCCTTTACACGCCCACAGCGTCGAATCGCACGATCCGAGCGAACCGACGACCTGTTCAGCCTGCTGGTCCGTTCGGGTTTCGATGGCGCCACCGTGCGGTGCCAGGACCACGAGACGGTGATGTCGCCCGTCGTCTTCGAGCCGCTCGATGAACTCACCCTCTTTTTCGGCCTCTTCCTCGGTCATCGCCGTGGCGATGCACCGACGGTCGAGAATCACCGTCTGTCCCGGCTCCGCGCCGAGCCGACGACAGCCCCCCTCCGTTATCCGGATGGTGTCGTCTTCCGTATCGTCGGCTGAGATCAGTGTGAACAGCGCGGTCGTCCCCCTATGGTTCACACGAGCTTGCTGACGCGGCTGGGCTCCGATCCCGGTCAGCATCCGCGGGTGAATCCCGATACGTTCGTCGGCGGATGCGTTGGTAGAGCCATCGTGACGGACTGCGAGGCGTAACGTCATCGAAACCTGCTGAAACGGACGCTGTTCGAACACGTTCTCAGGTTAGGCGAGAATCAGTTGCGGGTGCGGTCGAAACAGGCAACCGCCACCGATCTCGACGTGCGAGTCCTGTGACTCGATGAGCCCCCTTGTCGGCAGTCCTCGCGCGGCGAAGACTCGAATCCATGGGTAATAAGGCAGTGGTCAGTCTCACGACCGGTCTCGAGGACGCCGAGAAGGTGACGGTTGCGTTTCTGGTCGCGGTCGGTGCGGCAGAACAATAGCTCGAGACACTGATGTTTCTCACGAAGGAAGCGGTACGGCTCGTGCTCGACGGCACGATTCAGGGCGTGGCCTGCGAAGGTTGTCCGCCGCTTCCCGATCTGGCGGCACGATTCGAGACCGCGGGCGCCATCTACATGGTGTGTCCGATCTGCTTCGAGGCCAAGCACCTCGACAAGGACGCACTGGTATCCAATGCCGAACTCGCCGGGACGGTGCCGATGTGGAAGTGGATCGGCGGCGAAGGGGCAGTCACCTTCAGCTACTGACCGGCGGAACGAGCCGGGGCCGGGGTCCGGTTACACTGCGCGCGAATGTAATCGAGTCGATCCGATCATGGATCACGGAACACAGGACCGGGAGTGACCGACCGCTACGTACTCGTCGACACCGACACCGGCGTCGACGATGCCCTCGCCATGCTCACCATCGCGCAGCACTCCGGAACCGAGATCATCGGTGTGGGAACAGTGTTCGGGAACTGCACCGAACAGCAGGCCGCGCGGAACGCCCTCACCATTCTGTCCGTCGCCGGCCTACGCGATGTTCCGGTGTGCATCGGACAACCACGTCCCGGGCCGCCACCTGCCACCAGTTCGCCACACGGACTCGACGGACTCGGTGACCGCGGATATCGGCCACGACCCGGCGTGGGCCCGGCGCCCGAGTCCGCCGTCGATCAACTGCTGCGCGTCGCCGCGGACCGACCCGGTGCGGTGGACCTGCTGTGCCTGGGTCCGCTGGCCAACATCGCCGCCGCCGTCACGCGCGAGCCACGTGTCCTGACCCGCTACCGTTCGGTGACCATCATGGGCGGGATGGGACCCGCCTCTCGTAGAGACGTCGAGGCCGCAGTACAACCACAGTTTCTCGAGAAAGGTGACACCAACACCAATCATGATCCAAACGCGGCGACGGTGGTTTCTGCAGCGCCTGGAAAGATTACGTGGGTGGGAATGAATGTCACCGGCCGACTTCGATTGGCCTGGGCCGATCTCGTTGCTCGTTCGGAGGTGGGAAAGACGGCGACCTTCGTCCGTGACATCACCGAGGACTATCACCGCTACTGCACCAGCACATATCGTGCCGAGGATCCGATCTACACCGCACACGATTCCGTCGCAGCCGCTGTGATGCTCGACCCCACGGTCGTGCTGTCCGCCACCGACGCCCGACCCCGGGTGATCCACGAGGACGGCCGCGCCGGCGTGTGGGGCGTCACTCCAGTACGGGGGCCGGCACACCGATTCGTGACCGACCTCGATTACCGTTCGATCAGGACGCGGATCGCCGCCACGCTCGACGCTGATATCCCCCGACCGGGCACCGTCTAGCAGTGCCCGCTCGTCACCGGTCGGTATTCGACACGGCGTCGACGCCCCTCATGCGGAGGCGCCGAGCAGATGCAGTTCCTCCGCCACGATCAGATCGACCTCTTCACTGGTCAGGCCGGACAACAAATGTGGCGCCAACATCGCTCTCACCTCCTCATGTGCTCCTACTGATACGTCGAATCGGCGATCGCGATATCGACACACGGAGCACATTTTCGGGTAGGTAATTTTCGGCTTCGACCGCAGGATCCCAGTCGCGTGCGAAGTGGTGTGGAAACGTTCGCTGAAGCGACTACTTACCGTCGACCGGAAATGCATCCGCACCCGGTGCGGACGGATCGAACGGTGGCGGGTCGGCCGGATCGAATCCACCCCGCACCGTCGAGCAAGTTGCCCCCGGTTCCGGGTAGGTGTTCGGGTTCTGTCGCAAGGCCGTGAGGAAGTCGGAGATGCGGCGATCGTGGACGTCGTCGAGTTTCAGTTGGTGACCCCACGACTGCAGGGACACCGTCGAATCGAGACCGGGGTACGGCGACATCAGGGTGTACGGTGCGCCGTCGACGTTCTCTGCCAGCGCCGCGATGTCGTCGTCGTCCAGCCGGTCCGGGTCGTAGGTGACCCACACGGCGCCGTGTTCGAGGGAGTGGACGGCGTTCTCGCTGCGGATGGCTTCGGGATAGACAATGCCGGTGCACGTTGCCCAGTACTGGTCGTGGGCGCCGCCGAACGGGGGACTCTGGTCGTAGGCCACTCGTTGCGGTGCCTGCACATGGGCGGCGGGCGGATAGTCGACGGTGACGATCCCTTCGATTCCCGGTGACGGGTCAGGATTGTCCGCGTTCGGCGAGAACTCGTGGGCTTCGCGGCCCTCGTCGGCTCCGGAGGTCAACGCGTAGGCGACGACAGCGACCGCTCCCACGACGACCACCACGGCGGCGAGCAGCAGCCAGGGCAGGCGCCGCCGCAGTCCTGGGGACAGTCGAGATTTCGGGTCCACGCTGCGGTCGTTCGTCATTGCCGATCCTTCGTCTCACCGGGCGCCCTGACCGCGCATCCCCATCTGTGAAGCATGGTAGTAGACGGTGAGGTAACGCCCGGATCCTCGACGGTGCGGCGTCGCCGCTCTGCACGGCGGTCAGGATCTCGGTGCTCCGTTTCGATCTGCTGCAGATTGGAGGAAGCCTGTGCTTCCTCTTGCGAGCCGCGCTGCGAAGCGTGCTGTGCCATTCGTTGTGTAGCGCCAGGCTTGTCGAGGTACCCGGCGTCGAAGGCCATGACCAGCAGAGAAGGGCTACGGCGGTCGTGTGGAAGGTGGATTCATCGGCACTGCAACAGAAGTCGCCGACGGACTGCGGGAATCGTTCGGGCAGCGTCCTGCGACGGACTCATGGTGCGCCCCCGCTCCGACTTCACCGAAGTGCGCATCGAGATTCACGGGGTGACCAGCCGACGGCCGACTCACTGGCCGCGAAGTTCGCGACGTCCTGCCCGATCTACGACACCATCAGGCGGGGAAGTGGAATCGAGTTGACCGTCACTGCCCACTCTCGTGGCGTAGGAGATTCAGAGTGACGGGCGTGGGCGGGAGATCGCGGTGTCGATCACTGCGAAGATGTCGTGCTGTGGAACCGTGTCGCCCCAGGCGGCCGTCTGGGCTGCCTCGATCAGATCATCGGTGAGACTGTCCAACAGCAGTGCCGTGTGGGGGTCGGTTCGGTGGCCGGGACTGTCGAAGGCGCGTAGCGCATCGACCGCGTCGCGGTACCGGCCGAGCCCTTCAGGTGCCGCGCTCACCTGCATCGCTTGCACGTTCATCGTGCTCAGCTCCGAACCATGCTGTTGGACAGACGGGCTTCGTTCAATGCTCGACTGGCGGGATCGCAGCGGTACTGGCCGGTAGTGGTGTGCCGGTAGCCTGGGCCGTCCTTCGCGACGGCGTGCCCGCAGTAGCGGCATTCGTGACCGGACTGCCCGATGCGGATGGTTTCGATGGTGGGATACGTGTTGGTGCTCATTGTTCTCGTTCGTCGGTGTGGTCGGTGGTGTCTGTGAAAGTGGGGGTGAAAACGGCTGCGGTGGACTTCGCGGCGCCGCGGCCGCCGGCGGCCGCGTCATGCGTATTCGGAGAGGCGCTCGGCCGAACCGACGTGGGCGCGTTCCAGTGCCTCCCAGACGAGGTCGTAGCGCTTGAGGGTCATCTCGTCCGCGTTCGCGAGCAGGGCGTCGAGGAGGGAGTGTGGATCGTCCTGCCAGGAGTGCAGCGCGGCCGCGACGGTTCGGTTGGTGAACAGACCCGATTGAGCAAGGGCGTGACTCCACTCGTCGAACAGACCGCTGTGGATGCGTTCGACAGCGTCGTGGTCGAATCCCTCGGCGACGAAATCACGCGCAAAGGTCGCCGTGACGTAGTCACCGCAGGTAATCGGTTCTGCATTCATCGGTGCGAGCACCCTCCGTCAGTGGCGGCGTCGGACCAACGGGCGACCCCGGTTCGTGAGTATGAGACAGGTCACATCGTCGCCCACTGCGGGGACACGGCGCATCGGCCGAATCACCGGGGGGTATACCTATCTTCTGGTCCTCGCAGCCCGCGTCCGGCGGGGACACGGACCGTTTGGCCTGGTCACGGCCTCTCGCCTCGGAAGGAAGCTCCATGACCGTCACGGACCTCGATGTTCTCCCCAACCTGCGCGACCTCGGCGGCCTTCCGCTCGCCGAGGGGCGCCGGACCCGGTCCGGGGTGCTCTACCGCAGCGCTCTGCCGGCACCGGGCGACGCCCGCCCGACTGCGGTCGACGAATGGCCGGCCCGCACCGTCGTCGACCTGCGCAGTCCCCGGGAATACGCGACCCGGGGGCATCCGCTGCGGTCGCAGAAAACTGTCGTGCACCAGATCTCGCTGCTGTCCGATGCCGAGGTCGCAGCGCCTAACCAGGGTGCCCGGCTCGCCGACATCTACCTCGGGATTCTGACCAACGCGGGGGAGCGACTCGTGGACGTCCTGCAGGTGGCAGCCACCGCCCCGGGCCCGGTGCTGCTGCACTGCGCCGCAGGCAAGGACCGCACCGGCGTCGCGGTGGCCTTGCTGTTGCGTACAGCCGGAGTCGAACCCGACGACATCGTCGCCGACTACGAAGCGACCAATGAGCACATGGGCGCCGTCCTGGCCCGAATCACCCGTTGCGCTCCCGAGCTGGGTCGGGCGCATCCCAACGACCGTGATCTCCGAGGTGCCGTCCCCGAGGCCATCGAGGGTGTCCTGGCCATCTGGAACGCCCACCCGGGTGGTGTGCGCGCGTGGCTACGGGCGCACGGTGCCACCGACGAGACGATCCGACTCTGGATCGCGCGCTTCGCCGGGTGACCGACGGACCGGGGCCCAACGCCCTTCGTTCCGCACGCGTTCAGCGACCCGCCACGACTCTGATCCGATCGTCGTGCAGAGCATCGGTGATCTTGCTGCACCCGCCCTCGCGGCCGAGCAGTGTCCTGCCCAGCAGCACTAGCCCCCACGGGCCAATCACCCAGATCGGCCAGGGGTAGATCAAGCTGCCGGTTGCGAGCGAGACGATGCCCCAGATCGCGATGTTGATCCCACCGGCGGCGAGCCAGGCGAGCCACTCGATCCGCTGGTGCCCCGGGATGCGGCGACGCGAGGGGCGGGTCGTCGGTGCCCCGGGCCTGGCGGTGGCAACTGCCTGGGGTGCCGGCGGAAGATCACGCAACACCTGATGCGCCTGCTGCTGGGTGGTCGATCGATATACCTGTGCCACCCGCTGGTCGAACTCGCCGATGGTCAGTCGCCCGGCGGTGAGGTGCCGCCCGAGTTCACCAACGACCTGCTCGCGTTCGGAATCGGATATCCGGATGTTGTCCGCGTTCTGCATCGGACCCTCCTCAGCGATGACATTCCATTGTGGAATGTCGCTTATACCATGATCGATATGCCACAGTGGAATGTCAACCCCCGACTGCGCGAAGGACCGTGCCATGGCCGAACGCCCCCTCAACGCCACTGCGGCATCGCTCCTCGGATTCCTGCACGAGGGATCCAAGACGGGATGGGACCTGGTGGTGACCGCACAGGAACGCATCGGCAAGTTCTGGTCGATCACGACCAGCCAGGTGTACCGGGAGCTGGCCGCGATGGAGCGTGCCGGGTTGATCGAGGCGGGGGAGCGAGGCGCCCGCGAGCGCAAGCCGTACACGCTCACCGAGGACGGTCGCCGGGCGTTCGCTGAGTGGATCGAGCGCGACCCCGGCCCGGAGAACATCCGTTATCCGATGCTTCTCACCGTCGCGTTCGGCGCGCACCTTCCGCCCGAGAGGTTGGCCGCGATGCTGCACTCGCACCGTGCAGCGCACGAGAGTCAGCTCGCCGAATACGAGCATGAGGCCGCGGTGCACGGATCCAACCGATTTGCGCTGGCCACACTGGACTTCGGGATCGTGTACGAACGTGCGGTACTCGAGTGGTTCGATCGCGTCGGGAACCGTCTGGGACAGGGAAGTCGCTGACGGCCCCGCTGTTCGCCGGGTGCGGGTTTCGGAGAGTCAGCCGATCACGCCGTCTTCGGCAACGACAGCGGTCGGCAGGTCCACCCGTCGTGGAGGGCCGGCTTCGTCGCAGATCACGGTGACGAAGGCCGGAAAGACTATTCGCCACGAGCCGCCCACGGGAGACAACGCGCTCGCGGCGAAATCGGCCCCTTCCTTCGGCAGCAACGTCACGGGTTCTTCCTGCAGCCATTGCGGCGTGGGAATCCGGCGGTTCTGCTCCTCGGCGGGATCGACGATGAATCGCACGTCGGTGGCGGTACCGGTTCCGACGTTGCGGAGCCGGAAGCGGTCGACGGGTCCACGGATCCGCTGGACTTCGAACTGGACGTCCTGCGGCTGTGGGAATGCTCGCTGCGCGGCTTCGGCGATCCGGGTCAACACGGTGACCTGCTCGAGCGCCGCGTCCAGTGCAGCCTCGGCCTCGCGCCTGGCCTGATCGGCGAGGGTTGCCTTCCGCCACGCTGCGGCAGTGGTGGCACCGAACAGCACCGCAGCCGCCGCGCTGACCCACGATGCGGTTCTCATGCGCGGAAACTTACCCGACCGCATATCGGGAAGGCTCGCTGGTGATGTCTCCGCGAGCGGTGACGCGCCGGACGATGGTCAAGGGTTGACGGAAAGGAACACGTAGGCGGCCAGCAGCACCAGGTGGACGCCACTTTGGAGTCGGGTGGCACGGCCGGGGACCACCGTCAGCATGCCCACCACCACGGTGATGGCGAGCAACACGACCTGGGTGGGACCGAGACCGAGCAGGAGTGGGCCGTCCAGCCAGATCGAGGCGACGGCAATGGCGGGGATGGTCAACCCGATGCTGGCCATCGCCGATCCCAGGGCGAGATTCAAGCTGATCTGGATCCGGTTTCTCTGCGCCGCCCGCACCGCGGCGAGGGTTTCCGGCAGGAGTACGAGCAGTGCGATGACGACGCCGACGATGGATTGTGGCAATCCGGCATCCGCGACCGCGTCCTCGATCGCTGGGGACTCGACCTTCGCCAATCCCACGACTGCGCACAGAGCCAGCACCAGCAGGGCGAGGCTCATGCCTGCCATCCTGCCCGTCGGGGGTGCGGCGTTCCGGTCGTCGATGCTCACAGGTTCGTCGGCTATGACGGGCAGGAAAAAGTGCCGATGCGGTCCGGTCTGGGTGATGACGAACATCCCGTACAGAACCAGCGACGCCACTGCCGCGAATATCAATTGAGCCGAGGAGAATTCGCAGCAAATACCGTGTCGCGGGCAAGCGAGGCCGTCGCCGGGCCACCCGAGATCATCAACGTCACGATCAATCCGACCTCGATGACGGTGACCGCGACAGCGAGGATCAGCGATCCGAACGGCTCGCCGACTCTGTGCGCAACCACCTCGGCGTGATGAACGGCAGCCAGCACCGCACCGACCAGCACCACCGCCACGACGAGCACCAGAACGGTGCCGATGTCTCGGCCCCACGTCAGGCCCAGCACCGCGACGGAGACCGGTGGTATCACCAGCGGCCACTCCGCAGTGACCGACCGCCACCCGAACGCCATGATTAGACCTTGCCGGCTCCATTCGCTCGGGTGGACCGCAATGCGGAACCCGCATCACCCATCCGCGGCGAGCCGGCTGCGAGTTGGGTCCGGGCCGACGGGGTTCGGGTGAGTGCGGCCCGCGTGGCGGCCTCAACTGTCATCACGATGAAATCGCGTCGGCGCGCGTCCCGGTCGCGACCACGCGGACGAGGTGTCGAAAACAGCCGGTCTGCGGTCTGGAGAGCTACCCAGCCGTCGACGAGCGTGATCACGGTGATGAGCAGTTCCTGGGCGTCGCTCTCGGAAAGTTCGGGGACAGCTTCCCGTGCGCTGGCGACGATCGCCTGAGCGTGCTTCTGTCGCGATGCTTCCGCGACAGGTGCCTCGAGTTCGAGTCCCTCCCAGAACAGCAGACGGGTGAAGGTGGGGTGCTCGCGCTGGTAGTCGAATCGGCGACCGGCGTAGTCGGCGATGGCGGCGACCCCGTGACCGGACAGTTCGACAGCGGCCAGCGTGGTTGCGAGTTCATGTTCGAGGACCGCGCTGAAGAACGCTTCCTTCCTGCCGAAGTACTGGTAGATGCGCTCTTTGTTCACGCCTGCTTTCTCGGCGATCCGATCGACACGAGCACCGGCCAGACCGAACGAACTGAATTCTGCAACTCCGGCCTCGATGAGAAGTCGCTTGGTTCGTTCGGTATCCCACGCCACGGCTGCATCCTACGACAACTCCAACTGTCTGGTTGCAATCCGCATGTCCAGCCTCTACGGTCGAACGGCAACTGAATAGTTGGAGTTACGAGAAGGGCTACTCAGGATGGAATCTCTTGCTCTCGCATCGACAGTGGTCGAATATCTCGCTCCGACGACCACGAAGCGCCGGCCTCCACGAACGGAACGTGCCGACGGGCGCCCTCGGGATCTCATGCCGCTGGGGGCCGCGTCCATCCACTTGCGGGTGGTCGTCACCTGGGTGTCCATCTTCCCGCTCGTCACGGTGGGCATGACCGTCATGACCTTGTCGGGCCCGATCACGGCCACCTGGCCGACCTGGCTGCGGGCTCTGTCGCTCACCGGTGTCGTCGTTCCGACCGCGGTGTATTTCGTCGTGCCGCGTGTGCTTGCCCTGTCCGTCCGGTGGACGATCTGGCGGCGCCGGCGCTCTGCCGCCGGAGAATCCAGTGAATATTGATGGGGTCGGCGTCGGAACAAGTAGTTCGGTGCAGATCATGTCAGAGGTGCGAGGTACGTTCTCGTTGCGACGAAAGAGGTCGCCACTCACACTCACGAATCCGAGGCGTTTCGGCTCGGGTGGATACGAGGTGCACCTGCGCCTCGTATCTTGGGGAGTGGCGGCCTCTCTCGGATTCGCCACCAGCTGCTCGTGGTGCTTGCGTGCCGAATCAGGCCGGCTCGGCGGCGATTCGCCCCGATTTCACCGCGGCGACCAGTGTTGCGTGGTCGGCTTCGGTCTGATCGGCGTAGCTGACGGCATACCGCCCGATCACCTCGTCCAGTTCCGTGTCGCTGGCGAAGTAACCGGCGAGCACCCGCGGATCGAGCGAGCGGGTATGTGCACGCGCGAGCAGGGCGCCGGCGAGCCGGCCGTAGTCGTCGAGATGGTCTTGCTCGAGACCGGTGGGATCGATGTCCCCTTTGAGATTTCGGAACTGTCGCACGATGTAGGGGAGGCCGTCGATCGTCGTCCAGCCCAGCAGGATGTCCGATTCCGCTTGCACCAGCCGGGCGCCGTGCACTATCCGCTTGCCCTCGTGTTTCGGCTCGTCGACCGGTAGGAACGCCGACAGTGCGGACGGCCGGGCCTGTTTCAGTTGAAGTACGAGCACCTCGTCCCGATTACCGTGCAGCAGGGCGATATAGCTGCGCAGACCGACGCTGCCGGTTCCGACGATCCGGAACGCGACGTCGGCCACGGCGAATCGGGCGATCAGGTTCCTGCGGGACTCGCGCAATGACTCGACATAGAGTTCCAGACCATCGGTCACGGCATCGGCGGTTGCGCGGTCGACGTGGGTGAGGACCGGCGGGTCGTCGATGAACCGTCGCCGGCGGATCCTGGTCTCGTGATCTTCGAGGTGGGCGGTCCACTTCGCCGCCACCTTCTCGCTGGTATTGCGTCGCGCTTTCTGCGCGGCCTTGTCGAAGTCGTCGAGCAGGGCGTCGGCCTTGGCCCGCTCGAGCACCGACTTGTCCGGCAGCGCATTCCAGGACTGAAGGAATGGCAGTTCGGCGAGATCGCGGATGGTGCGCCGATACGATTTGACGGCATCTTCGGCGGCCTCGATGCAACCGTTCTCGGACACACCGCCTTCACGTCCGGCGAGGACCAGACTCGCGGCGAGGCGTTTGAGATCCCACTCCCACGGGCCGGGGAGGGTCTCGTCGAAATCGTTGATGTCCATGACGATCTGACCGTCCGGTGTCCCGTACAGGCCGAAGTTGGCCGCATGGGCGTCACCGCACAACTGCGCTGTCAATCCGGTGACCGGAGAGGTGGCGAGGTCGGCCGCCATCAGGCCGGCGGCGCCGCGGAAGAACGCGAACGGGGAGGCGATCATTCGACCGATTCGCAGCGGAATCAGATCCGCCAGCCTCCCCTGGTTACTGGCCTCGACGAAATCGAGCACATCCGGCCGTCCAGCGCCGACCGCGGCGCTCCCGTGCGCACTCGACGGCACGGTGGCCTGCAACGCGTCGCCACGCGCGAAGACGTCGTCCGCCTCGATCTGGGTTCGCAGGTCGACGGTTCGCGTTCGATTCTTCGTCACCTCGGCGACACTATCCCAGGTCCTCGAGGCTTTCCGCTCGTCGGCGCCAACCCATCGCGCGCGATGGGATCGGCTAGCTGGTGGTGCTCCGCGACGACGACGGCGGGCCGGTCCGCCTGAGGTCGGCCCGGGCAGTTCAGAACGCGTGAATGACGTCGGTGACCTGCGAAGGATGGGCCTCGCGAGTCGGTTCGCTCATGCTGCCGGATCGCCTGGACGGGTCCCCGTGTTCGCCACACGACATTGTGGCGACAGAGTGGTTATGCTTCGGTTTCCGGTGGTCGGCAGCATCCGGCGCCGGAGACACGTTCCGGCGGCATGCCGTGCCGCCGGGCCTTCCTTAACGGAGGAACGCCATGTCCGCTGAATCCGTCGCCGCCACGCCCGACTCTGCCGGCGGCCACATCCGATTGACTTCACACAGCGGCGGTGTCGGGGCCCTGCCGATCCGCTGGGGAGCACCCACGGCGTCCGAGCGCGGACCGGTGGTCGGCACCACCACCAACCGCGCCCACCGCAACGTGATCGGAACGCACAGCGGCTCGTACAGCATCTACCGGGCACTGGCGGTGGCGTCGGGCGCGCTGTCGCGCCATCACAAGGCCGACCTCACCAACACCGCGCCCACGAACATCATCGGCCCGTACCTGCAGTGGAGCGAGCCCGGCAAGATCGTGAGCCTGGACCCGTGGGGTGCCATGGTGGCCGAGGTCTTCGCCGCCGAGTTGGCGGCCGGTCACGACATCCGCCCCAGCATCGCCGTCACCAAGGCGCACGTGATCCTGCCGGAGGTCATGGAGGCCATCCAGAAGGGTCGCCTGCACCCGGACGGCCGCTTCCTGCTGCCCAGCGGTGCTGCGCTGGTCACCAAGGCGGCCATCGAGCCCGTCTGGCACCTGCCGGGTGTGGCGGAGCGCTTTCACTGCAGCGAGACGGATCTACGCCGCGTGCTGTTCGAGGAGACCGGCGGCATGTACCCCGAACTCGTGACGCGCTCGGACCTCGAGGTGTTCCTGCCCCCGATCGGGGGTCAGACCGTGTACATCTTCGGCGACGCTCGTGATCTTGCCGATCCTGGCGTGGAGCTCACCGCACGCGTACACGACGAGTGCAACGGATCGGACGTCTTCGGCTCCGACATCTGTACCTGCCGCCCGTACCTCACGCACGCGATCGAGGAGTGCATCCAGGGTGCGCAGCGCGGTGGCGTGGGCTTGGTGGCGTACTCCCGCAAGGAGGGCCGTGCGCTCGGCGAGGTGACCAAGTTCCTGGTCTACAACGCGCGCAAGCGCCAAGTGGGCGGCGACACGGCCGATCAGTACTTCGCCCGCACCGAATGCGTGGCCGGCGTGCAGGACATGCGCTTCCAGGAAATGATGCCCGACGTGCTGCACTGGCTGGGCGTCAGAAAGATCCACCGTCTGGTGTCCATGAGCAACATGAAGTACGACGCCATTACCGGCTCGGGTATCGAGGTCGTGGAGCGGGTGGACCTCCCCGCGGGTCTGATCCCGGCCGACGCGCGAGTGGAGATCGACGCCAAGATGGCCGCCGGTTACTTCACCCCGGGCGCGGTGCCGGACGCTGACGAATTGGCGAAGGTCAAGGGCCGGGAGCTGGACGGATGAGCGTGATCGGCGTCGGTCCTGCCCTGGACACCGGGCGGGCCGAGGGCGCGGTCGCGGCTCTGCGTACCACGTCGGCCGTGCGGGAGCGCGCGCGACAGCTGCTGTCCCGTGCCCGCGAGGGCGATTCACTCTGGTTCGACGTCGACGACTACGCGTTGCAGACGGCCGCTGCCGAGGTCGCCGACGTCACGCGTGCCCGCTATCCAGACCTGAAGATCCCGTACCACAGCCGCTGGCGCCATTTCGAAGCCGGCGGCGTCGACCGTAAAGCCGAGCTGGATGCACGGCTGACCGCGCTGGATGCACCGGGCCGCGCCCGCGCCATGATCGACCTGGCCGTGGTCAGCGTGCTGCTCGATGCAGGAGCCGGACCCGACTGGCACTACCACGAGGTTGCCGGCGGGCAGCGCTTCGCCCGTTCCGAGGGGCTGGGCGTCGCGAGCTGGCACGCGTTCCTGGGCGGCCTGTTCTCGAGCGACGCGGCGCACCCGCTGCAGGTCGATGCGGCAGGACTGCGTGGTCTGGACACGGACCGGTTGGCCGAGGTGTTCCAGGCCGGCCCGTCCAATCCGCTGGTAGGCCTCGACGGTCGCGTGTTGCTGCTGCGACGACTGGGCGAGGCGCTCTCCGCACAGCCCGAGGTGTTCGGACCGCAGGGTCGGCCGGGTGGCCTTTTCGACCTTCTGGTCGCCCAGCAGGGTGCGGCCCCGGCGACGGTCGCCGCCCACGACATCCTGTCGCAGCTCCTGACGTCGCTGTCGGGCATCTGGCCGGCGGACAACACCATCGGCGCGGAGCCGTTGGGCGACTGCTGGCGCCATGGCGCGGTGGCCGGTCCGGGCCTGACCCAGGGCTGGATACCGTTTCACAAACTGTCGCAGTGGCTGAGCTATTCGTTGCTCGAGCCCTTCCAGTGGGCCGGTGTCGAGGTGGTCGGGTTGGACGAGCTGACCGGCCTGCCCGAGTACCGGAACGGCGGTCTGCTTCTCGACACCGGCGTGCTCCGCCTGCACGATCCGGCGTGGGCTGCGCAAAGTTGGACGGCGGGAGACGAATTGGTGGTCGAGTGGCGCGCGTTGACGGTAGCGCTCCTGGACGAGCTGGCCCCGCTGGTGCGCGCACGTCTGGGTGTGGATTCCCGAGCGATGCCGTTGGCCTGCGTCCTGGAGGGCGGCACCTGGGCGGCGGGCCGTGCGCTGGCACAGCGCTCGCGTGGTGGGCTGCCGCCGCTGAACGTCGTCAGCGACGGCACGGTCTTCTAGAACGAAACGAGGACGAATACATGGGCACGGTACACGTGATCGACCACCCGCTGGTGCAGCACAAGCTCACGATGATGCGCCGTAAGGATGCTTCCACCAATAGCTTTCGACGATTGGCAAACGAGATCTCCGCGTTGATGACGTACGAGGTCCTCCGCGACATCCCGATGCAGGAGATTGACGTCGAGACACCGCTGGAATTCACGACCGGCAAGGTCATCGACGGCAAGAAGCTGGTCTTCGTCTCCATCCTGCGCGCGGGTACCGGCATCCTCGACGGCATGCTGACAATTGTGCCGGGTGCGCGCGTCGGCCATATCGGTCTCTACCGCGATCCCAAAACCCTCGGAGCCGTGGAGTACTACTTCAAGATGCCCGGCGATCTGCTGGAGCGCGACGTGGTGGTGATCGACCCGATGCTGGCCACCGGCAACTCCGCCGTCGCGGCGGTGGAGCGGCTGAAGGAATGCGGTCCCAAATCCATCAAGTTCGTCTGCCTGCTGACCTGCCCCGAAGGCGTTGCCGCCCTGCACAAGGCGCACCCCGACGTCCCGATCTACACCGCCGCCGTCGACCGCCAACTCGACGAGCACGGGTACATTCTGCCCGGCATCGGGGACGCCGGCGACCGACTCTTCGGCACCAAGTAGTAGACGCGGTCGTCACCCGGGTCTGCGATTACGGGCCGGTGATTTCCGGCGCCTCGAGTTCGGTGCCCGGTTGCGTGGGGAACCGCAGCGCGAGTGCTGTCTTGATTTCGATGTGACGCAACAGGAAGGCGCGCTCGTCAAGCCGCTTGCGCCGCAGCCAGCCGGTGACTTCGTCGTTGCATTTACTGGCGTTGCACGAGCCGCAGGCCGGGGCGATGTTGTCGAGGGTGTAACGCCCGCCGCGGGACAGTGCCTGCACGCAGTCGCGTTGCAGCGGCTTGTCGGTCGCGCCGCAGTACGCGCAGCCGCCCCACGCCTCGGTGAGTGCACTCCACTGCTCGGTGGTGAGATCGTGCTCGACACTCTCCATCCGAAGCTTGCGTTTACGGGCGCCCCTGGCCCTGCGACTCCGGTTGACCGCCATCGCCCCAGCGTAGGACGCGGGACGGGTCAGCCGGTGACAGGGGCACGCTCTGCTCGAAGTTGAACACGTTCTCCGGGTCGTAGGTGGCCTTCACCTCGCGCAGCCGCTCGCGGTGGGAGCCGTAGTACTCACGTTCCCAGTCCGCCGCGGCGGCGTTGGGCACGTTGACGTAGGCGCCGTCACCGTAGGGGCGCAACGCGCGCCAGAAGTCGGCCGCCCAGCCCAGTGCCGTCGAGTTCAGGGCGGGGTCGTTCCAGGCGGCACCCGGCTCGCAGTAGAACAGTGCGTCGCGGTGAGGGAACGCGGTTCCGCCGGGCGGCGCATGCCGGACGGCCCCGCCGAAGCTCGTGCAGAAGAAATTGCTCGGCGGGCTGGGCGTGTTGCCCATGTAGTGGACGATCAGATCGATCGCCTCGTCGGGGAACGGCTGGGTGACGAACTGCGAGTAGAACTTCCAGAGGGCGACGTCATCCGGGCCCCTGTCGACGTCGCCGTACACGGTCGGCCAGGCGTCCTCCGTCACAGTCACGTCGGGGTCGCCGATCGTCAGCAGCGGGCGCAGTTGGTCCTCGAGTTCTCGCCATGAACCGCCGTACAGCAGCGCAGACAGCTCGACCGCGGTCGAATCCACCTCGAGCGCGCTGGTCAGCCGCTCGTCGGCGACCGGCGCGTCGCGCTGCCACGCGCGAAGTAAGGCGCCCAGCTCGCCGTGACCGGTCCACCTCGCGACCAGGAATGTGACGTTCGAGAGCTCGTGCAGCCTCAACGTGTAGGACGTCGCAATCCCGAAGTTGCCGCCGCCTCCACCACGGCACGCCCACAGCAGGTCGGAGTTACTGTGCTCGGTCGCCTTCACGACCTTCGCCGAGCGCGAGCCGTCGGCTACCACGACCTCCGCTGCGAGTAGGTTGTCGCAGGCCAAACCCATGCTTCGGGTCAGTAGCCCGAAGCCACCCCCGAGAATTACCCCACCGAGACCGACGCCGCCCTCCGAGCCGGTCGGAACGACGAAGCCGCGTTGCCCGAGCGCCGCGACCGTCTCCTTCTGCGTCAGCCCCGTCCCGACCGTCGCAGTGCGCGCCGTTTCGTCGATCACGATGCTCTTCATCCGACTGACGTCCACGACCAGCCCGCCGTCGATCGACGACCAGCCCTCGAGGCTGTGGCGACCGCTGCGGACACGCAGGGCGATGCCCTCCGTGCGTGCCCAGCGGACCGCGTTGACCACGTCCTGTGTGTCGCAGCAGAACACGATGGCTTCGGGGTAGCGGGAATACAAGCGGTTCCAGCCGACCCGCGCCGCCTCGTAACCGGAGTCGCCCGCACGCACCACGTCACCGGTGAGCATGGTGGTCGCGGCAGTCAGGGGCTTGACCTCTCGGTCAGTGTGAGAAGACATCGGCGTCTCCTGGCTCGGTGTCCAGTACCTCGCGTTTGAATATCAACAGGTAGCCGAAGTACAACCCGCCTGCGACGAGCAAGCCGACCGCAATGAGGATCGAGGTCAAAGCAGTCGAGGGCGAGACGATCACGAACAACACGACAGCCGACCACACCAGCGCGCTGATCGCGACCGGCAACTCGAAGCGCCCGAGATCGAACGCACCCGCCTTCCGATCCAGTCGTCTCCGCACCGCCAGATAGAGGACGATTATCGCGCCGTAGAGAACTGCCGAGATGACCGTCCCTACCGTGAGCAACTCCAGCAGGGCGCCACCCGGCAGCACGGCCATGAGGACGACCCCCACGACGACGATCAGGATGGTCGCCGGAATGGGTGTCTGCGTGCGCGGATTGACCCGACGCATCAGCCGGTGAGCAGGGAAACGTGCGTCGCGCGACATCGCGAACACCATCCGCGAGCAGGTGGCCAGGGTCACCATCCCGGCGCCGAAGAATGCGAACGCGATCGCGACCAGCAGCGACCTCTCCATCACCGGGCCCAGCTGATCGCGCAGGATCGCCGCCACCGGCGTGTCGCTGTCGCTCACCCGGGGGATATCGTTGATCGCGATCGTGAGCGCGATCAGGAACACCAGTCCCAGCACCGCCGCCGCCACGACCGATCCCACGATCGCGCGCGGGACGCTGCGAAACGGATCCTTGGCCTCCTCAGCCATATTCGCCGCGGAGTCGAAGCCGACGAGTGTGGCGAGCCCCATGATCATCGCAGCCATCAACCCGCCGCCGACAGCGAAATAGTTGGGGGCGCCCTCGGTGATACCGCGCGAGGTGAGGTTGCCGACCGAGCCCTCGCCCGAGATCGCCACAGCGACGAAGAGCCCGATCGCCAGCACCACCACGATCACCAGTTCGAGCCCCACCGCGCCCGACGTGATCAAGCCGACGAGGCGCGTGGAGAACACGACGAGCACCGCCTGAACAAGGACCACGACGAGCGTGATCATGCGCGCCGTGCCCTCGTCCGGCTGCATGCCGAACAGTGGCATGAGGGCGCTGCTTGCCATTGCATTGTCGACCGTCACCACGCCGAGCGCCAGGTAACAGAAGGTCAGCCAACCGAACAACCAGCCGACTTTCGGGTTGGCCAGCCGTGAGGCCCATTGGTAGGAGGAGCCGCTGAGTGGGATGCGGGCCGCGAACTGGGCGATCACCAGCGCAACGAGGGTCTGCCCCAACGCCACGATGACCCAGAGCCAGATCCCCACCGGCCCGGCGTCTCGCAGTACGTCGTCGTAGGTGCCGAAGATCCCGACCGCCACCGAGATGAATGCGAACGAGACAGCGAACACCTGAAAGGAGCCCAGAGTTCGCTTCAGCTCCGGTTTGTAGCCGCAGTCTTCACATTCTTGATCGGCGCTCTGTGCGCCCATCACGTTTTCTGCCGTCATCTCGGCCGCCTCACGTTCACTCGGGAACTGCGGAGAAGTCGATTCGCTTGAAACGACCCGTCACAACGAGACCCGTTCCACGATCAGAGCGAGACCGGTCTGTTTCATCCTCCACCTCATGGATTCGGATGTCATCGATGGTTCGTCTCTCTAAATACTCCGAGATGCGGAAGGCGCGCGTCATCGCACACGTCTCGGCCGCCGGCGCGAATGGCACCGGCGGCCGCGAGACTGTGCTGGAGACCGAGAGTGAGTCGGCCTCGAACGTATGTCAGATCCAGGGCATGTCGGGATCGAGCGAGTGGGAGATCACTCCGTCGTCGGGCTCGAGGGGGTAGTTGACCTGGTGGATGGTGGCGGCCTGCTGGGAGTTCACGGAAGCGGCGGCGGGTCCGTAGAGGGATGTGCCGCCGGGCTCGACCAGGGTGGTGCCGGGCTCGACGAGGGTCACCTGCGGGGGCACGTCCTCGTCGGGGGCGTCGCAGGAAACCATCGGCCATGCGTTTGCGCAGCCGATACGGTCCCTGACGTCGACCTTGTAGGGGGAGAGTCCGGACTCGGGGGAGACGACTTGCGGGAACGTCGACTGCGCGGGTGCGGCGACGGCAGTCGCGCTCTGGGCCATGAACATTCCCAGTCCGAGGGCGGCGCCCGTTGCGGCTGCGGCGGCGATGCGTGTCTTCGTCGAGTTCATTGCGTTGCTCCTGAGTGTGGTGTGTGTATTTCCGCGTCCCTTGTGGACGAACACCAGTCTTCGCCGGAACGGGGGGCCGGCAACGCCCCCTGAAGGGGTGGTCGGTCATCCATCCAGGGGTGGATTTCTGCACCCCTGGGTGTGTTCCGAATGCATGAAGAGACAGTGGCCTGCCGTGGTTGGGAAGGTCAGAGATAGAGGTCGACGAGGGTACTGATCACCGACCAGTGCGTGGTTCGTGCCCGCACGGTTCTCAACTCGGGGTAGACGGTGCGGAACGTGCGCGCGAGGGCGACGCTGAGTCCGCCGGTGATGTCGGGGAGCCCCGATCGAGTTTCGGTTGCGAGGATGCCGTCGAGGGGCGGGTAGTCGGACAGTCGCTCGACGATGGGGTCTACCCGAAGGCTGGGGCCGAGCTCGCGGAACAATCCGATGTTCTCCTGTAACCCTCGCGTGATCGGCAGGTCGGTGGGTTCGACGACGTGCCGGTGCTGGGCTGCCGCACTCTCCTGTGCGACGAGGATCAGGTCGTAGAGTTTCGCGGTGACGACGTCGTCGAACCGGTGAAAATCGTCTCTGACGACGCCGAGGCTGGCGACGTCCCGGAAGATATCCGCGAACTGGTCGAACGTCATCAGCGTCCCGTGGCTTCCGGCCTCCGCACGTTCCATGAGGTGATCATCCCCCGGGATGCGGTCACAATTCCGACGAACCGCGCGCACAGGGCGCTCGGTCGGAAACGACGGGCGGGACGGAGGATCTCCAGGCGGTCTCGGTGCGGCGGAGAATACTTGAATCTCATTGTCCGGCATGACGTCCTGCGTCCCCTCCGACCACCCCAAGCCGCCCGGAAAGGCAACCTGTGAACACCGCCATCTGCACCGAATCCGACCACGTCCGCCCCTACCTGCACTTTCTCGTCGCCGTCGAGGAACCCAGGAACTTCGGCATCCGGTGGTCCTGCCCGAGCTGACCGTCATCGAACGCGTCCGCGTCAGCGCGGAAGCCACGCTCACCGATCGGCGCCCTCACCCCGAGGCCCTTCCGAGAGGTAGTCGAGCGCCCTCGTGGACTTGGACGCCTGATCACACTGCCGAACCAGCAACTGGTGGCCGGCCTCAGCCACCGCCGATGTATCGCTTCTCGATCCGCCCTCGCAGTCCGGTGACCACCTCGTAGTGAATGGTGCCGAGTGGGTCGGCCCAGTCCTGTGCGACGGGTTCGCCGCGTCGGACGTTGCCGAAGAACACGGCGTGGTCGCCTTCCCGGACGCCGCCGCCGTCCGGGCCGAGGTCCACGACCACATGGTCCATGCACACCCGGCCGATTCCCGGCCGTCGGACGCCACCGAGCAGCACGTCGAACTTCCCGCCGAGAGCGCGCGGGATTCCGTCGGCGTAGCCGGCCGGCAGCAGGGCAACGACGGTGTCGCGCGGGGCGATCCAGCCGTCCCCGTAGGACACTCCCTCGCCGGCCGCGACCTCCTTGACCAACGCGACCCGCGTCCGGACCGTCATCGCCGGGATCAGCCCGAAGGTCCCCAGTTCGGGGATCGGTGTCACCCCGTAGACGGCGATTCCCGGTCGGACCAGATCGAAATGCAGGTCTGGTCGGGTGAGGGTGGCCGCCGAGTTCGCCAGGTGCACGACTTCCGGTTCGAGTCCGCGCGCCTGCGCCGTCGCAATCGCGTCGAGGAATCGCTGGCGTTGGGTGACGAGGACCGGGTTGCCGGGCTCATCGGCGTGGGCGAAATGGGAGAAGATCGTGTGCAGGCGGACCGTGCCCTCGCGGGTGAACCGGATGAGTTCGTCGAGCAGAAAGGGTATTCCCCGGGTGAGGCGCCGTTGCGGTTGAGTCCGGTGTCTACCTTGATCGCGATCGTCGCGGGTTTCCCTGTCGCGGAGGCGGCCGCGGCCATGGCGAGCAGATGCATGGTGGAGGGGACCCCGATCTCGATGTTCGCCTCGATGGCGCTTCGGTAGTCGACCTCGGGGTTGTTCAGCCAGCACAGGATTGGCGCCGCAATGCCGGCCCGGCGCAGCTGCAGCGCCTCCGCAATGGTGGTGACACCGATCTCGCGGGCTCCGGCGGCCAGCGCTGCCGCGGCGACGGCTGCGCCACCGTGGTTGTATCCGTCGGCCTTGACGACGGCCATCAGACCGGCGTTACCGGCGTGTTCGCGCAGGATCCGGTTGTTGTGGGCGATCGCGTCGAGGTCGATGACGGCTTCCGCCTGCGGGGCGGGCACGCCGGGCTACCGCCTGCCGGGCCGGGATCATTGCGTGCCCCCGGATCGGGTGCCCTGTTCGGCGGCATGCTGGCTGCTGGAGCCGCCGCGTCCTGCTGGTGCCAGTCGGGTCAGGGCGGCGTAGCCGGCGCAGACCAACCCCGCCCAGACGGCGCCGACCGCCAGCGCGGTGCGCTGTCGGTGAAGAACAGCAGGACCACGACCAGTCCGAGGAACCCGAGGGCGAGGGGGGTGGTGACCGGTGCGCCGGGTAGGCGGTAGTCGCTGGCCGGCAGGGTGCCGTCGGTGACGCGGGACCGGTAGATCAGGTGGCAGACCAGGATGACGGCCCAGACGAAGATGATGCCGACGGTGGACACCGAGGTGATGTAGGTGAAGGCCCTGTCGGGGGAGACGGCGTTGACGACGACGCCGAGGACCATGACACCCGCGGAGAGGCAGATTCCGGTGAACGGCACCGCGCGGGAGCTGAGGGTGCCAACCCTGGCGGGTGCCTCCCCGCGCAGCGACAGGCTGCGCAGCATCCGGCCGGTGGAGTAGATCCCCGAGTTGCACGAGGACAGTGCGGCGGTGAGCAGCACGAAATTGATGATGCCCGCCGCTGCCGGGATTCCGATCTGCTCGAAGACTTCGACGAACGGGCTCTTCCCTGACTGGAAGTTGCGCCAACTGGCGACGGACATGATCACCAGCAGCGCACCGATGTAGAACAGGCCGATGCGGACCGGAAGGGTGTTGATCGCCTTGCGCAGCGTCTTCTTGGGGTCACGCGCCTCCCCGGCGGTCACCCCGACGAGTTCGACGCCGACGTAGGCGAACAGCACGATCTGCAGGGTCATCAGGGACTGGCCGAAACCGTGCGGGAAGACCCCGCCGTCGGCCCACAGGTTGGTCACGGACGGGTGGGCGGCGTGACCGAATCCGATGGTCAGCACCCCGATCCCGATCAGGATCATGCCGACGATCGCGGTGATCTTGATTGCGGAGAACCAGAACTCGGCCTCCCCGAACAGCCGCACCGAGATCAAGTTCGCACCGAACAGCACGGTCAGCACGACCAGGGCGGTGATCCACGGCTGGATGTCGAACCAGTATTCGATGTACTTGCCGGCGACGGTGATCTCGGCCATGCAGGTGCTCACCCACACCGCCCAATAGGTCCAGCCGGTGGCGAACCCGGCGAACCGGCCGAGGAACTCGTGGGCGTACTCGGCGAAACTGCCGGAGACCGGTCGGTAGGTCAGCAACTCGCCCAGTGCCCGCATGACCACGAAAATCGCCAGGCCCGCGGCGACGTAGGACAGGATCAACGCGGGACCCGCCTGTGCGATCGCGCCGCCCGATCCGTAGAACAGGCCGGTGCCGATCGTCCCGCCGATCGCGATCATTTGAATCGTCCGCGAACTCAACCCTCGGGCGTAGCCCTCCGACTCGGGAGTCGCGAGTTGACTCGGGCGCGTACTCGTGTTCGTCAGGTGCTGGTGGTCGGGAATTGTCATGTGCACTCCTTCGGTGATCGCGGCCGCGACCGGACCCCGGCATCGACGTCGACATCGCGGGGGCGGCCCGAGGCGGCGCGGGTCATCGCCCGGATCGATTCCGGTGGTGTCGTCGCGTGCGGCCGATGATGTTGTGGCCGTACAGGGGTGCGGCGCGTCCGCACACCCCGGCGGAGGGCTAGGCGGCCGGCGTGTGAGCGGTGTAGCCGTGGGCGGCAGCGACTTCGGCGGACAGCAGCTGTCCGTCGTGGGTGGACAGGCCGTCGGCGAGTCCGGGGACGGTCGCGGTGGCCGCTTTCCAGCCCTTGTCGGCGAGGGCGGCGACGTAGGGGAGGGTGGCGTTGGTGAGGGCGTAGGTGGAGGTGCGGGGGACGGCGCCGGGCATGTTGGCGACGCAGTAGAAGACGGAGTCGTGGACCTGGTAGGTGGGTTCGGCGTGGGTGGTGGGACGTGAGTCGGCGAAGCAGCCGCCCTGGTCGATGGCGATGTCGACGAGGACCGAGCCGGGCTTCATCCGCGAGACGAGGTTGTTGGAGACGAGGGTGGGGGCCTTGGCGCCGGGGACGAGGACGGCGCCGATGACCAGGTCGGCGCCCTCGACGGCCTGTTCGAGTTCGAGGCTGTTGGAGGTGATGGTCTTGACCTGGCCGTGGTAGAGGGCGTCGATCTCGCGGAGGCGGGCGATGGACAGGTCGAGGACGGTGACGTCGGCGTGCATGCCGTGGGCGATGGCGATGGCGTTGCGGCCGGAGACGCCGGCGCCGATGACGACGACCTTGGCCGGGCGCACGCCGGGGACGCCGCCCATCAGGACGCCGCGGCCGCCGCCCTGGCGCATGAGGTGGTAGGCGCCGGCCTGTGGGGCGAGTCGTCCGGCGACCTCGCTCATCGGGGCGAGCAGGGGGAGGGAGCCGTCGGCGCCGATGACGGTTTCGTAGGCGATGGCGGTGGTCTTGGACGCGAGCAGGGCGTCGGTGCAGTCCTTGGAGGCGGCGAGGTGCAGGTAGGTGAAGAGCACTTGGTCCTGGCGCAGGCGGGTGTATTCCTCGGCGATGGGTTCTTTGACCTTCAGGAGCAGGTCGGCGGTGTCCCATACCTGGTCGGCGGCCTGGAGGATGTGGGCGCCTGCGGCTTTGAAGTCCTCATCCGCGAAGGAGGAGCCGATGCCGGCTTCGGATTCGATGATCACCTCGTGGCCGCGTTCGGTGAGTTCGTGGACACCGGCGGGGGTGATGGCCACCCGGTATTCGTGGTTCTTGATTTCGCGGGGGATACCGATTTTCACGGGTAAAGCTCCTGAGCCTGTGGGTGTGGGTTGTGCGCGACGGGCGTCGCGGCGATCGGTGAATGTGAGGTGCATCACTTGATCGCGGAACCAAGTATGAATATTCGCCAATTCAGTGCCAAGAGAACTGCAGATAATTCTGTTTGAGAACGTGAAGGCTAGTGAAGATTCAGTTCGGGGAGTGGATGAAGCCCCGGAACCGAAGCATGTTCAGGAGTCGAGCGGTCAGCCGAGCCGCCACCCCAGCCTGCCCAACCGCCGGGGAAAGGGGCGGGAGGACATCCGGGTCGCATCGACGCAGCGAGGGCTGCAATGACCGACGAGCACCTGTACATCCGGGCGCTGGTCCCACTCGCATTCGCGAGGCCGTCGAGCGCTCGCCCTGTCCAGGCCGCGGACCTGACAGCGTGTCCTGCGTGGTCGCCGCATGGGTTGTGCCGGACCGCGAACAGCGAGTACAGCGAAAGATATGACCTCGACGAAGGGGACGCGGTGGTTGCCGTTGGCCGCCGTCGCGGTGCTCGTCGTCGTGCTCGCGGCGAGCGGGATTATTCCCGTCTGGCCGGGACTGCTGCACCTGGTTGCGCTGCCGCCGCTGGATCAGTTCGCGGACCTGCGACTTCTGCTGGTACGTACCGCCTCGTGGCCCCAGTTCCTGATATTGCTGGCCGTGGTGTCGGCCGTGCGGGTCATCCTGATGGCCTGGCTTCTCGGTGGACTCGATGCCCGACGCCTCCGCTTCGCCGCAGTGTTCTATGCGGTGGCGTTCGGTCCCGTCCTCTTGGCGACGCTCGGTGACGCAACCGCCTACGCGACGCTGTACTCGCGGGCGTTCTGGCCGGCGGTGGCGCTGGTCGGGCTGCTGGTCCTGATACTCGGCCCGGTCCCGTGGCAGGGCGGGGTCACCCTACGCGGTGCGATGGCGCGGGCGTGGCGTCGCGGCCTGCGGATCGAGGTGATGGTGCCGTACTGTGCGGCGGTTCTCTCGCTGGGCGCTCTGGCCGACCGGAGCCCGGCCCTCACTGTGCTGCTCGTGCCGATCTCGGCTGCGGCGACAGGGCTGACAGTGTGGGCGATGGACCGTGCGCCACTCACCCGGCCCGTTACCGCACTCGTCGCCGTCCTCGTCGCGTCGACGGTGGCGTCGGTGGTCTTCGTTCAGACACGACGCTATGACGATCCGGAACCCGCGTCACGACAGGCCGGTTCGCTGTTCATCATGTCCGGAATCAATTCGCGTTCGGGGCAGGGGAGCATCCACCGGGCGGACGTGCACCGGCTGGGTTACGAATGCGATCAGGTCTATTACTTCTCCTACGCCGGCCCCGGCGACGGACAGCCTCAGCGCGACTCGACGTGTCCGATCAGATCGGGGGCCCCGTACGAACCTGCCGACACCCAGCGCCCCGTCGAGGAACAGGTCGCGTTGTTTGCCGAACAGACCGCTAACCTGCAGCGGCCGTTGATCGTTGCCGCACATTCCCATGCCGCCTGGATCGCGTGGGAAGCGGTTGCCACGGGTCGGGCGCGGGTCGACGGGCTGGTGCTGGTGGGTGTCTTTCCGGAAACACCGCTCGGCTTTCCGTCGCCGGACGTCGACCGACGGGGCAGGGTGTTCGGCGACCTGTTGCGGTGGGCGGCGCCCGCGACCGACATCGTCTTCTTCCCCTTCGACCCCGATACGCCCGCGGCGCGGCAACTGCTCGGCACCGCGGGCAGTGCACAGGCCATTCTCGGCGAGCCGCTGCCCGGGGAGGTGCGTGTTCTGAGTATCACCTCGGCTGCCGATCTTCCACTGATGCCGCACGGCTGGCGGCTGGACGTCGAACGCAATGGCTGCCCGGTCCGCGCCGCACACTCGTCGCTGCCGACATCGGCTGCGTTCGACGACGAGGTGATCCGGTTCCTGGACCACCGGGATTCTCCACCGTGCCCGATGTGGCGGGACTGGGGTGCGGTCGTGATGCAGGCTCGGGGTACCGCCGAGCGTGAGCTGACCGGCACCGTGGCGAACCAGCTGTCTGATCGACGACACACAATTGTGTCGAAGCGGTCGGGGCGATTTCTCGGACGCCGGAGCACGGCCCGGAGTTAAATGGAATGACACAGGCGTAAAGGATTTCGGCAGCGAGTAAGCCCAACTCAAGGTCCGCCGCCGCCCGCTCCGGTGTCGTCCCAACCGTGCGGGAGGCATAGCGTCGGGGTGCACGATGATCGAAGCAGTGACAGGGCTCCTTGCGAGGAGAACCGAGCCCGCCGATGCCCGCCCCGACCCGCCCGAACACATCGATTACGACGAACGTGTCCGCGGTGTCCCACTCGGACGACTTCTTGCGGTGGCGGCCCTGACACCAGCCCAGGCTGCGCTACTCGTCGCGGATGCGCTCGATCAGCTCGAACCGGCGCGCAGCGAAGGGCCCTACCCACTCCACCTCCGGGACGTAACGGTGTCCGAAAGTGGACAGCTCACGATCGGGTGCACGGGAAGTGCGTCACGGCACGACATGAGCGAGGCGGTGGCCGAGCTCGTCCGACGTATCGCGACGAACTGTCGCGGTTCGGCATTGGCCGACCGGTTGCACGAATCGCTCGCCGAAACAACAGATCTGGATGTGTTGGGGCAACGGGTTCGTCAGGCGATCGCACCCGACGTCGACCCGGCACAGGAGAGCAGGAAGCGCTGCCAAATCGCCGGGCTCGTCGCAGCGACGATGGGACGGCCGCGTACTGACAGCCGAGTCGTGTGGGAGCGGACGGAAGTACAGGACTGGCCGTACGTTGCGGAGGGATCCACCCTCGCACCGTCAGGCTGGTTCCCGCCGGTCCGGAATCCGTGGCATCGCAAAAGGAGACGACCGTCGCGGCGGCAGGGAGCGCTCGGTCTGATCGCGATCCTGATACTCGTCGCTGCGGCGTTGATGGCTCCACGGGTGTGGTCCGAGCTGCGCCGGGGGTGGGACGCCGTCCTGAATCCCGTGAATCCCGCGGAGCAGAATCAGATTCGGCCCGTGTCGCCGCCTCCACCGGAACCCCCGGCTGATCAGGCCGCGCCGGCGACGATCGATGTCGGCCGGGCGCCGTCGTCCGTCGACGTCGGTGCCCCCGGGAGCGCGGGCCCGATCACGCTCGTCACGGCCACGCGCGCCAACGGTGAGTGTCGCCCCGGGCAAGCGTGCGCGATCCGGGTCGACGTTCACCTGGATCCGGCGGCAGCTGTCGGCGCCGTGACCTGGCGGGTGAACGTGTACGACCGCTGTTCCGGCGAGGTGCGGACGGGGAGTGACGTGTCGCTGCCCGTTCAGCCCGGGTCGCAGCAGGTGTACGGCATCGTCCGGACCGATCTGCCGCCGGGCGCCGCGCTCGCCGTCGGGGCCGTCACCAGCGCCCCGGCGACGGCCGCGTCCGAGCCGCTGCTGGTGCCCGCCGAAAACGCTCGCTGCTGAGCGCCGGGGGAGGGGTGGGATGCACGACGACAAGCATGATGACAAGCACGATGACAAGCACGAATCCGACCCGTGGATCGTCGGTGCGGCGATCGTTCTCGTCGTGCTCGGCCTTCTGAATTTGCTCTCGACAGGGAAGACAGCAGACGCTGTTCGCCACACGCTCTTCGCCGTTGCCGGTCTCGGCATCATGTATGTGGTGTCCCGCCTGCGGATGAGTGATCTCCGCGCCTTCGGCTGGGCAGTGTTCACCGTGGCCACCGTGTTGCTGGCGGTCGTGCCGCTTGCGGGGGTCGCGACCAAGGGTGCTCAACGCTGGCTGGACTTCGGCGTATTCACCGTCCAGCCGTCCGAACTGGCCAAGCTCGCCCTGGTTCTCGTGCCCGCGAGCATGCTCGCCGGTGGGTTCACGCCGGCACGATTCGTCGCGACCTTGGCGATCGGGGGCGTACCCATTGGACTCGTCGCACTCCAACCCGACCTGTCGACTGCCGTCGTCCTCGTTGCGACGGCGGGATTCATGCTCATCCTCGCCCGCGTCCCGCTGCTGCCTCTGGTTCCGCTGTTCGTGCTGGGTCTCGCGTCGCTTCCGCTGGCCGTGCTCTTCCTCCGCCCCTACCAGCTCGAACGGGTCCACGTGTTCTTGTCGAGCAACGCCGACCCCGCCGGCGCGGGATGGGCCGAGTTGCAAGCGAACATCGCGATCGGCAGCGGTGGCCTGTGGGGGCTGGCGCGCGACCCGATGTACGCGGTGCGGGCCGAGTATCTTCCCGAATCGGAGCACGATCTCGCGTTCGCCAGCCTGGTGTACGGGTGGGGTTTGACCGCCGGCTTGGCTGTCGTGGTGGCAACTTCGGTCATCGTGTGGCGGGCGGCACTCTCCGCGCGCACGGCGCGCACTCGCGAGGCCGCACTCGTCGCGGCCGGAATCGGCGCGTTGTTCGGCATCCACGCGCTGGTGTCGATCGGTCAGAGTCTGTCGCTTCTGCCTCATACCGGCATGCCGATTCCCCTCTTCAGCTACGGGGGCACCGCCGCCATCGTCGGTTTCGTCGCCATCGGACTGGTGCTCGCGGTGCGCCGAGACGGCGTCGCGCGACCGCTGTGGACCCCGGATCCCCGACGGCGACGCCGCCCGCGCGGAATGTCGGCGGGCACCCTGACGATGACCGCGGCACTCGTCGCGATGTCGGTGTTCGCCTGGCAGTTGCAACACGACCGGGGTGCGGAATTCCGGGCGATGAGCGACCAGCAGATGATGCGGTGCATCCGCCTGCCCGCAGAGCGCGGACTGATCCTCGACCGCAACGGAATTCCGCTCGCGGTCAATGTCGCCGAGTACGCCGTGGCGGTGGTCGCTCGGATGTTCGAGGAGAACGACGACGACACCCGCAGCCGGTTGGCCGCTCTGCTCGCCACGTCTCCCGACGAGTTGGCGGACCTGATCGAGGCCGGTGGCGAGGGGGAGTCTCAGGTGGCGGTAGGCAGAGTCGCGCCCGACCAGGCTCGCCGCATCGTGGATGCGCGACTTCCCGGTGTGCTCGTGGTGCCGTCCGGCCGCAGACAGTATCCGTACGGTGCCGTGCTCGCCTCCGTCCTCGGGCATGTCGGAGTCGCCGACGCAGACGACATGGAACGCTGGCCGCATCTCGCGCTCGGGTCCCGGGTCGGCAAGGCGGGACTCGAGAAGCAGTACGACGCTCTGCTCCGCGGCAGCGACGGCAAACAGTGCGTGTACGTCGATCCGTCCGGGCATCCGGTAGCGACCGGCGAACGCGTGGACCCGGTGCGGGGCCATGATCTGCGCCTGCACCTCGACATCGGGGTGCAGAACCTGGCGACCGACGCACTCGTGGAGGCGATGCGAACCAGCAAGGGCGACCTCGGTGCCGCCGTCGTGATGGACGCGCGGACCGGAGCCGTACTGGCCCTCGCCAGCGTCCCGGGCGCCGACAACAACGTCTACGGACCTCCGGCCGACCTCGTCGCCCTCGCGGCGCAGAGTCAGACCCCGGGGCCGAGCCCGTTGGTCAACAACGCCACCCAGACCGCGGTCCCGCCCGGCTCCACCTTCAAGATCGTCGTCGCGGCGGCGAATACCCAATACCCGGTGCTGTCGCCGGACACGGTGGTCGACACGGGCGCGGCCTACACCTACGGCGGCCACACCTTCCGGAACTGGCAACCGATGGGCCCGCACAATCTGCTCCAGGCGATCCAGTGGTCCGACAACGTCTACTTCTACAAGCTCGGTGAACTCCTGGGCCCGGAGAAGATGGCGGACGTCGCGGGGCAACTGGGCGTCGGCCGACGTTCCGGGATCGACCTGCCCGGCGAGGCCGAGGGATTCCTCGGCACCCCGGAGAACGTCGGAAGCATCGGGGCCACCTGGTATCCCGGGTCGACCCTGTTGATGGGTATCGGGCAGGGCACCGTCAGCGCGACCCCGATTCAGGTGGCGCGCTGGACGTCGGGCATCGCCACAGGTGCGATGGTGACGCCCCAGCTCGCTGCGGCGTACGGGTCGGAACTGACCCCCATCCCGACAGCGGAACCGCAGCGCCTACCGTTCGCAGACCTACTCGGTCCTGTCCGGGCAGGCATGCGAGCGTCCGCGTCGGCCGGGACCGCCGGGCAACTCGCGGACCTCCCGGTACCGGCCGGCGCGAAGACCGGCACGGCGGAGGACCCGTCGGCGCCCGGCGAAGGACTCAACGCCTGGTTCTCCGCGGTCGCGCCTTTCGACGCCCCCCAGATCCAGGTGTCGGTGCTGATCCGCGGCGGTGGCTTCGGGTCGGCGACGGCGGGCCCCGTGGTCAAGAAACTTCTCGAACACTACTTTCCGCGACCACCCGTCCCGGCGCCGAATCGGTGATCAGCTGCTGTACGCGGCAACCACCTCAGGATGAACCAGACACGCCGTGGCGCCTTCGGCGACGCAGGTGAGCGGGCGTTCGGCCGTCTTCACCGGGAACCCGAAGGCCTCCTCGAGCAGCTGCGACAGGCCACGTAGCATCGCCCCGCCGCCGATGACGAGTAGCCCTTCCGACATCACGTCACCGATCGCCTGGGGAGGAAGGTCCTCGAGACACTCGGTCAGTGTCTGCACGATTCCGGTTGTGGTCGGACGCAACGCATCCACGATCTCCTCGGTCTCGAGTGTGACGAATCGCGCCCGTCCGGTAACGGCGTCGCGACCCTCCACGACGAGTGACTGCCCTTCGTCGGTCTCCGGTGCGCCCAGCTTCGCCCGCTCGGCGGTGAGTTCGCCGACCACGATCTTGTGCTCCGACCGCAAGTACTGGTACAGCGCGTTGGTCAGTTCGTCCCCCGCGAGTCGGCAACTGCGGTGGGAGAGAATGCCACCGAAACAGATGGCGGTGATTTCCGAAGTGCCGCCGCCGATATCGACGACGAGGTGTGCGCGTGGTTCCATGGGGTTGATTCCGCAACCGAGCGCACCCGCCACCGGCTCCGGTATTAACCCCACCTTCCGCAAACCGGCCTCGTGGCCGACCTCGAGCAGGGCCCGACGCTCGAGCGGGGTGGCACCCGCGGGGACCGAGATGACTCCCTTGGGCCGCAGCCCGTATCGCCTTGCAGAGGAGACCCGTTTGATGACGGCCGTGACGAATGCCCGCGCCGACTCCAGGTCCACGATCACCCCGTCACGCAACGGTCGAACCGGCGTGATTCCGATAGGCGTGCGGCCGACGAGACTTCGCGCCTCCGTGCCGATTGCAAGAGCACGGTGCGGATCCTTCGTTCGAACGAGCATGAAGGACGGCTCGTTCAGTACGATGCCGTCGTCGGGAGTTCCGACGACAGTGTTGGCAGTTCCGAGATCGATACCAAGTCCACCCACGTCGGCCTCCATCGGGATTCCAGCGAGATGGATCTGATGTTACGCAGCGGCAGCGTCGTTCGGAAGATAATGCGTTACACCAAAGACGCCGGAACAACGTCAGGACGGCAGGGGGCCTTCCTCGGCGTGTCGTCGTGCCCGCTCCCACGGCCACGTCATCAGGGCCCACACGACGAGAATCAGTGTCGTCGCGCTCAGTAGGTACACCGGCCACGGACCCAGAACGTCCAGAAGGGTCGCGGTGGCGGGTTTTCTGTTGAGGAATCCGTAGTTGGTTCCGGCGACACGGTTGAATGTGAAGGTAGCCGCCGCCCAGACGACCGTGACCAGGACCGTGAACCGGTAGCTGCGCCATCGGGGTCGCATCCTTCGGCCCCACGTCAGATAGATGGCCGCCCAGACCACGAGCAGGTGAATCGCCCAGAACGCGAGAAACTGGTAGTGGGGGAAGTCCGGACCGGTCAGAACAGGCGAGATCAACGCCTGGGTGCTCAGCACGAGTCCCCAGTAGTACGTGAGCGCGTAGGCCCACTGCGCCCGGGACCACAGCGCACAGGCCGCCGCGACGGTCGCGAGATCGGTCAGGCGCAGCGGTACCGAGCCGCCGATGGTGGGCGGAAGCGAGAAATAGACCAGTGTCGCGCCGTAGATCGCGGCAGTCAGCACCGCAAGGACGCGGCCGAGGCGTCGGGCCTGCGATTCGGTCTGGCAGCGTCCGCGCCAGACCAGAATCGCGGACCCCACGACGAACAGCGCGATCATGGCCCAGTAAGACGGGCCGTATGCCGTGAATTCCCTTTGCGAGGAAAACAATCTCGATCAGCTCCGTGGTCACACGAAGTCGAAAACCGGTGGGAGAACGCCGACCATCAACGCCGCCCACACACCGAAGACGGGAAGGTAACGGGTCTGCCAGCGTTCGGTGGAGCTGAAACCGCGGCGGCCGCGCAGGAACCCGAGGATGAGATGAGCCGACCAGGTCAGGTTGACGAGGAGGACCAGGTTCATTCCGAGTGCCGCCACCTTGTTCGGGGTGAAGCCGAATTCCGCGATTCGAGTGAGCATGGCGAACAGCATCAGCAGGTCGACCGCGAGGGCACTGACGACGAGGACGAGTTGGAGGCGGTCGAACAGGTCGGGTGGCAGGTAGGGGTCACGGGCGGAAATCGCGTACAACAGCAATCCCAGGACGACGACGAGAATGAGATCCATCAGGATCAACAGGTTTCGGTCGACGTCGACGACGCTGCCGGTCGTAGCGAATGCCGTGAGCAACACGAGCAGCATGAGCGTGGTCAGTGGGGTGAACACGCGGGTGAGGACTGGGGCGATGTTCTCGACTACATTCTGTTTCGCCTCCACGAGCCATGCTGCGACGATGACCGCGCCGGCCGTCCCGAACGGCAGCACCCAGTCCTCGATGAACCACTCGACACTCAGGCCGAGCGCGTCGAACGCACCGATCGTCAGGCCGATGAGGACGCCGCCGCCGAGGGCGAGGAGGGTCAGGTAGACGACCCATTCGCCGGTGAATCGGATGAAGTCCATTCGCCGCCGATCCGATCGCCACTGACCCCCGACATACGCAAGGCCGACGGCGAACCACAGCGCGATCGGTGCGTGGATCGCCGCGATCACCTCGGTGGCGCCGTTCGACGCGAACGGGAAGACGTTCAACAGAACCGCCGCCAGGGCGAACGGCACCAGCAGTACCGCGGCGAGCCGGGGCGTGACCTGTCGCTTCCAGGCGAAGTATCCGGCGAGGAACGGAAGAACGAACAGACTGAGGTTGCGTGCGAGGTCCTGCTCGCCGAGTGTCGCCACGCCTGCCTTGACCGACAGTGCCGCGCCGACGGCGAGGCCGAGAACGACGAACAGCTCACGTGTGGGGCGAGTGCCGTCGCCATCCGACGCGGCCGGCATCAGAACGAGTTGCTTCCACAGCCGATCGGAGTGCTCGCGCGCGAACTCGCGGGAGATGTCGTCGACGTTGCCCATGCGTTTGACCGCGACCAGGAATGCCTCGTCGGTCTGCAGTCCGGCGGCGGACAGATCCGAAATTTGATCGCGTAGATGGTCTTCCATCTCGTCGGTGTCGGCGGCGGATATCGCGTGACGGCGCTCGACGTAACCCCGCCACTGGCCGATCTGCGATTCGAGCTCCTTGTCGGTATCCATCACGACCATCCTTCGGCGGAGGCTGGGGGCAGTTGGACGGAGCGCCACACCTGGCTCAGAGCGTCCGCGACGACGTCCCATTGGGCGCGTCGTTCCGCGAGCATCTCCCGGCCCGCAGCGGTGATCGTGTAGTGCTTACGCCTTCGCCCGCTGTCGGAGGCTCCCCACGATGCCGACACGTATTCCAACCTTTCCAGGCGATGCAGAAGTGGGTACAACATTCCGTCGGTCCACTGAATCCGTCCGCCGGACAAGTCGTTCACTCGTTTCAAGATGGCATACCCGTAGGACTCGCCTTCCGCGAGAATTCCGAGCACGAGGGGAGTGGCCGAAGCCGCCACCAGATCTTTCTCGATATGCATAGAACCCCTATCCCTAGATCTGCTAGTTATAAAAACTAGCAGATCGGATCGTGGGTGGTGCGCAGCTCGCGGAGGTCGAAAGCGACAACCTGGGGTTGACGCTCATGGTCCGTCAACCTAGAGTTGACGCATGGAGACTTCAGATCGTACGACCCCACCCATCCGACTCGACGAGCTCATCGACGCGATCAAGAAGGTGCACGCCGAAGCCCCGCTCGCGCAACTCACCGACGCGGTCCTCGCCGCGGAGCACCTCGGTGAACTGGCCGACCATCTCATCGGCCACTTCGTCGACCAGGCCCGCCGCTCGGGGGCATCGTGGACCGAAATCGGCAAGAGCATGGGCGTCACGAAGCAGGCCGCGCAGAAGCGATTCGTCCCCAAGGATCCCGGGCAGGCCTCCGACCTCGACCCGAATCAGGGATTCAGCCGGTTCACTCCGCGCGCACGAGAGGTGGTGGTGGTCGCGCAGAACGAGGCCAGGGCGGCACGGACCGCCGAGATCCTGCCCCAGCATCTCATCCTCGGACTCCTGGCCGATCCGGAAGGGCTCGGCGCCCGAGCGATCTCCGCGCAGGGCGTGACACTGGATTCGGTCCGGCACGCCGCGACCGCGACGCTGCCCCCCGCCGTGGAGGAGGTGCCCGCGCTCATTCCCTTCGATGCCCAGTCACGCAAGGCGCTCGAACTGACGTTCCGTGAGGCACTACGTTTAGGGCACAACTACATCGGAACCGAGCACATCCTGCTGGCCCTGCTCGAGGTCGAGGACGGGGTCGGAGTGCTCACCGGACTGGGTGTCGACAAAGCTCGCGCCGAGGAGAACATCGCCGCCAACCTCGACGCCATCGTCGCCGCCCGCGAAAAGGAGTGACCTCGCAGGGCCTCCGTCACCCACGCGGTGCTCAGGTGAAGGGCGTCCCGCCGGTGACGCCGAGCACTTCTCCGGTGACGTAGCTGGATTCGTTCGATGCGAGGAATACGTACGCGGGTGCCAGTTCGGCCGGCTGGCCGGGCCTGCCCAGAGGCACGTCGTCCCCGAACTGCCGATAACCGTCGGCGGGCATTGTCGCGGGGATCAGCGGCGTCCAGATGGGCCCCGGTGCAACGGCATTGACCCGGATTCCCCGCTTCGCCACATCGGCCGCCAAACCCTTGGTGAAATCGATGATCCCTGCCTTCGTGGTGGCGTAGTCGAGAAGCCCGGGAGACGGATTCATCCCCTGGATCGACGAGGTGTTCACGATCGTCGATCCAGGTTCCATGACCGCGACGGACTTCTTGCACAACCAGAACAGCGCGTAGAGGTTCGTGCGCAGGACACGGTCGAACTGCTCGGTGGTGATGTCGGCGATACCACCCGTCTGCACCATCTGAAAGGCCGCGTTGTTGACGAGTATGTCGAGATCGCCGAGTTCACGGACCGTCAGATCCACGAGCGCCTGACAGTGGTCCTCCGACGTGATGTCACCGGTCGCGACGACGCCTCGTCGTCCGGCCTCTTCCACCATTCGCACAGTCTCCCGTGCGTCCGACTCCTCGGCCTCCAGGCAACTGACCACGACGTCGGCACCCTCGCGAGCAAACGCGATCGCCACCGCCCGTCCGATGCCCGAATCCGCGCCGGTGATCAGGGCGTGGCGACCGTCGAGGCGGCCGCTTCCCCGATAGGACTTCTCGCCGTGATCCGGGGCGGTCACCATGTCGGAGGTCAGTCCCGGGTGCGGTAACTCCGGTTGGTGTTCGCGATCGGGGGCGGGGTACTGCGTAGTGGGATCCTGCCGGACGTACTGGTCGGCCATTCTCGTACCCTTCTTCGTCTTCTGTCGAATCGGCAAGCCGGACTGATAAGTTCGTCGAATCAGTGAGAGGCGCTTCCCGCGACGCTTACCCCTTCGAGAGGACCCGGAAACCGTCAGGGCAGGGGGCCGGCGTGCGACAGTGCGGTGTTCGTGCGTATGCCGTAAGCGTCTTTGCCGGGGGAGGCGCCGAACAGGCGGCGGTATTCGCGATTGAACTGTGAGGGGCTGTCGTAGCCGACACGTTGCCCGACGCCCGCGACGTCACCGGGGTGGGCGACCAGCATCGAGCGGGCGTGTTGCAATCGAATTCGTTGGTGAAACTGCAAGGGGTTCATGGCCGTGACTCCTCGAAAGTGCCGGTGAATCGCTGATGCACTCCCGTGGAGCCCACTGAAGAACGGTTTCCTGTCCGGCAAGTATTGCCGCGGCACAGAGGTCACCGACTCCGCCCGCACCGCCTTCGTCGGCGGTCCGACCCACGCCGAGTTCGTGGTCATCGACGCCGTCGCCGCAATCGCCGACGACCTTGCGACCACTTCGGCAGCCGTTGCGCTGGCCTGGCTGCGTGCCCGATCCGGGACCGTCGTGCCAATCCTCTGCGCCAGGCGCGTCGAGCACCTCACGGACAACATCACCGGCCTGGAGGTGACCCTCAGCCCCGAACACCTCCGCACGCTCGACGAAGTCTCGGCGCCGACACTGAATTATCCGGCGCCGATGCACGGCGAGCAGCGGGCGATGCTCCAGTTCGCCGGCGCCACGGTGGACGGGAAATCGCCCCGTGTATCCACCGCTGCTGCAGAGCGCCGTCCGAATCCGGCCGGGTGAGGTACGGACAGCGAGGTCGACCCCTAGTTCGCCGGCAATATCCGCCGAACCGCGCGAATCGTGACGGCCGGGCTCGCCGGATGCCATACCTCGCGATCAGAGTAGGACCAGGCATAAGTAGGACTGCCGTCGCAAATGCAGTCGAGTAGCCCCGGCTCGTCGAGTTCGTCGGCTGACCATTCGTACAGTTGCTGCAGCCGCGGCCCGATCAGGCCGTAGTCCAGCATCTCACCGACGTTGTGCTCAGCGGCGACATACGCCGCGACGTCGTCCCCGAGGGGATATCGGTCGGGGAGGACCCGAGAGAGCGACAGGAAGATCCCGGTCATCGAGAGACGGGGATCTCCGAGAAGTGGGCCGGCCGGCGCGAGCCGCCCGAGCGCCAGACGCGGCGCCGCGACCAGGGCATGGGCATAGAGAACACGGAGCAGTACGACGTTGAGGAAGAAGCGCTCCGGACGGCTCTCCGTGCAGGCAAGGTCGCGGTGGTCCAGGTAGGCGGAGGCGATGCTCGCATTGTGGGCCCGGTACCACGTGCGTGCGGTCGGATCGCCAACGAACAGCATCCACAGATCGACGGTGTGCGAGGACGGAGTCCCGCCCATTCCGCCGCTCCGGGCGACAGCCTCGCAGCCGTCGCGCATCAGCCGCTCGTTGACCGCTCGCCACCACGGACTGCCGGGCGGCATCGCACCGAGCGGCGCCAGCACGCCGCGGCCGATCTGCCAGCGCATGAACGACAAAGCCGCCCGGCGGAACGGTAAGTGCCGGGGTGCGTTGCCGATCGGACCGTGATAGGTACGGGCGATCAGCTCGAGTCGGGCTGCAGGATCGTCACACACCGCATGGACCTGACTCCGCGCCCACTCTGCGGCGGAACGTCGAGAACTCACGCTCCCTATTGTCGGTCCCGCCGGCGCTGGGCGGAAGTGTGCGATTTCTAACCGGCCGGGTCTGCCGTCGCACCCGGCGGATGACACCGATGTATGTTTCGGGTGCAACAGCGGAGAAGTCCTGTGGCTGACACGCCAGCGAATGCAGAAGAGCTACAACAGAGTTCCGTTCCGTCCCTCCGGCCACGGAGACACTCCTACGGACCGGTCGAACGCACACCGCTGGCACCGCACTGCTCATCGGATTCGGTGCAGGTCTCACGTAGGCCGCTCAGGTCGTCACGCCGCCCGCAGCGCCGTACGCTCCCTGACGACTCGGCAATCACCCGTGATCGGAGGGTGGTGGGCGGTAGGGGGAGTAGCGTGGTGGGTGTCGAGGGTTATTCGAATATGCGCGGTCATGCCATGTCGTCCTCGGCGCCCACACCGGCCCGCAGTCCAAGGGCCGAGAACTGGAGCGCCGCCATGGCGTCGAACCCGACTGATGTGTCGAATTTACTCGTGTCCGAGTCACCGAGCCCCGTGTCGGCGGTGGAATCGGCGGCGTCGTGCACGGCATGCCCACACAGCACGGATTCCCACGATGCGCTGGGGATTCGGTTCTGTGCCGTGACCTCGGCGCGAAGCCTCGATCGTAAGTGCATCTGCGCCGGTGAACAGGTGAGTGGACAGCACTACTCCCGGTACTGAAGCAGACGCTCGCCCACGGGCGGTCCGTTCGATTCGCCGACGGCGTTGCATGACGGCACTATTCTCATGCCACGTCGTACGTTCGAGTCGAAAGGACGCCCATGGCTCGTGTGCAGTTCCGGTCCCCGTCGACGGGACGCAATGTTCGCGCTGTGTTGTTCGATACCTTTGGCACCGTTGTCGACTGGCGCTCCGGTATCGCCGCCGCTGTCGCGGACTACGCGGCGCGCCATCAGCTCGAGGTGGACGCAGTTGCGTTCGCCGACCGGTGGCGTGCCCGTTACCAGCCCTCTATGGATGCCATCCTTTCCGGCACCCGCGAGTTCGTGACTCTCGATATCTTGCACCGCGAGAACCTCGACTTCGCGCTCCGCGAATCGGGCATCGACCCCTCGGATCACGATGCCGGAGAGCTCGACGAGCTCGCGCGCGCCTGGCATGTGCTCACCCCCTGGCCCGACAGCGTGCCAGGTCTCACGGCACTCAAGGCCGAGTACATCATCGGCCCGCTCTCGAACGGCAATACCTCACTTCTGCTCGACATGGCCAAGAACGCCGGAATCCCGTGGGACGTGATCATCGGCTCCGACATCAACCGAAAATATAAACCTGATCCCCAGGCTTACCTGCAAACGGCGCAGTTTCTCGGTCTTCATCCGGGCGAGGTCATGCTCGCCGCCGCCCACAACGACGACCTCGAAGCCGCGCACGCTGCGGGACTGGCCACTGCGTTCATTCTCCGGCCCGTCGAGCACGGACCGCACCAGACCGACGATCTCGCGCCAACAGGCAGCTGGGACATTTCGGCCACCGACATCACTCATCTCGCAGCGCAGCTCGGTGAGGGATCGACAGGGTTCAGGTGAAGTGGCGAACCTTCGGGTCGCATGCCTCACATCTGTCAGGTAATCCTTGACGCCGCGTTCCGCCTCTGTCAGGCTATGCCTGACAGAAATGGGAGGTTGTCATGGAACTTGTCGAACGCGCCGTCAGCGCGGATATCAACGCCGCTGCTCGCGCGGTGATAACGGCGGCGGCCGCCGAAGCGAGCCGTCACGCTGACGAAATCATCGGCACCGGACCGCTGCCCGGTACGGCTGAGTGGGACGCCGAGCAGGGTACGGACATTCCCGAAAAGCGGACCCTGGCCTGGCATCTGCTGAGTCTTCGCATCCAGCTCGCCGCCGGGCTGGACGGCGTCGAAACCGTTCTCGGCCTGCGCTTTCAGGGAGCGACGTGGGCGACCATCGGGAAGGCCGCCGGGATGACCCGTCAATCCGCGCACGAGCGGTGGGGTTCCCGCACGACCGCCCTGCTCGACCCGATGGGGACCGGCCTGCCCAAGACCGTCGCTGACGACGATCCGAGCTGAACCGGGACGTGGTGGAACTCGGGGCGACAGAGGAGGCGCCGCCGTCGGAGGGGCCGGTCAGTCCCGGTACTGCGGGGACGGTGGTCCGGGTGCCGGGCCGAGCGACGACAGCCACCGATCGTAGAGAGCAGTCCAGGTTCCGTCTGTGCGCAGCCGTTCGAGTGTGCCGTTGACGAACCGGACGAGGTCGTCGTTTCCGGGAGCGAGGCCGATGGCGTATCGGGCGGAATCGGTTTCGGGACCGACGATTTCCAGATTCGGATCCTGGGCGACGAGACCGGCGAGGACGGCAGCCCCTGCGACCGCGTCGACCTGTCGCTGCTGGATGGCCATGAGGCAGTCGTCCCAGTCGGGTACCGCAAGGATCGTGGCTTTGGGGGCCATACGCGACAGCGCCGACACCGACGCCGCGTCGTGGTGCGTGCAGACCCGTCGCCGGGCAAGGTCGGCAGGACCGGAGATACCCGACCCGTCCCGCACCACGAGCCGGCGGGATGCCTCGAGATACACCGTGGAGAGCGCCAAGTCCTGGGAACCCTCACAGGGGAGGGCAACCGGACGCACGACCATGTCCGCGTCGCGGCGGGCGAACATCTCGGCGCCGTCATCGGTTCCGAGCGGCCGGAACTCGACCCTGGTGGGATCGCCGAGTAGATCACGTGCAACCTCCCGCGCGAGGTCGACACCGAATCCGGTGAGGGTGCCGGTAGTCGGGTCGCGGAAGCTGAACAGGTTGGTGTTCTGGTCGACCGCGACGACCACCGTGCCGCGGGCACGGATATCGCCGAGAGTGCCACCGAGGCTCGGAGGCCCCGGACGGAGACTGGCCTGTGCTGCACATGCCGACGGCTCCGTGGCCGGCGTCGGGGCCTCGGACGGTGCGATGAGCTGGGCGCCGGCCGACAGGGGGAACTCCGTGAAGTCCCCGGAGAACCTCGGGGTGGGTGCATCGGGCGCGCCGCAACCGGCAATCAGGACAGCTCCGAGCACGAGGCTGCCGAGCAGCCGAGCGGAGCGCGGTCGCCGTTCCGGGTGTCGTCGCACCATCAGTGGTACTCACTCACTCTGGGCTCGATCCCCGCGACGACGGCGAGCGCTGCGGAAACGGCGAGCACGATGCCACCTACGGCGAGCGCCGCCATCGTGCGGTACGACTCCCGCATCGCGTCGAGTTCCTCGGTGCGCAGAGCCGTGATGGCGTCTTCGAGCGCTTCGTCGAGGGCCCGGAACTGGGCCGTCGATGCCGTCGATCCTGGACCGACCGCAACGTCCGCCGCGCCCTGGTAGTCGCCGTCTGCGAGCTTCTGCTGCAGGTCCCGGTGCGCGCCCCGCCATCCGTCGAACGCGGCGGACGCCCCGCTGATCGTCGGTGCGACGACGGTGTTCCGCGACGCGTCCGAATTCAAAATTTCGGCGAGTGCGTCCGTGTGCCGGGTGTAGTCGCTCCCGGCCGGATCGAAACCCGGACGAAGCAGTCCGAGCGTCTCGTCGGCGCGGGCCTGCTGGGCGAGGATCCTCGCCTTCGTGACCGCCGCGAGGGGCTCCGCGCCGTCGATCCGTGCGCGTTCGCTGGCCGACGTCGACAACAGCCCGGCGACCACGATCCATACGACGAGAGCAGCCAGCAGGACGGTCGCACACGCCAGTCCGGGATTGACCCGGCGGTGGCTTCGATGCGCCACGTACGTGTGCGCGACGGCGAGGACGACGACCCCGGCCGACGCGACCACTATGGCGGTGGCGGGCAACCTGGCAGTGTGGGACTGCGTGTCGGCGACGGCGCGGGCCTGGTCGTTGTACAGGCGTTCGGCCAAAGGCAGGATGGTGTCCTGCATGAGAGCCGATGCGGTTCCGAGATATGCCACCCCGACCGGATTTCCCGCGGAGTCGTTGGACCGTGCGGTCGCCACCAGGTCCGTGTACACGGCGACGTGACGCGACATCTCGGTGAGCAGTCGCAGCGATTCGACGTCGCCGGAGGTGACGCCGTACGACGCGGTGACGAGTGCGTTCGAGGCGTCGCCGATCGCCTGGTTGTACCGGTCACGCACCGCCAGCGGCTCGATGGCACCCGCGATGAATGACGACGTCGCTGCCGCGTCGGCGATCGACAACGAACTGAACAGGTTCTGCGCGGCGTCCGCGAGCGGTTCGGTGTGGGCGCGAAGGGTTTCCATGCGCTGCTGCCGCGCGGCCACCACGGCGGACGTCACGAGGCCGGCCGTCAGCGCGACCGCGACGAGGACGACGGCGAGGAGGGAGAGGCGTCCGGGTGTGGACGCAAGGAATTCGCGCCAGGGGCGCCGCCGGACCTCGGGTTCGACGAGCAGGGATTCGTTCAGGAGATGCTCGGCCGGCGAAGTGTCACGATCTCCGCTGGATACGACGCCGCGGTCCTGGTGGAACACCTTCTCCTCCTCATCCCTGCACACAGTGTGCGCCGATCACGGTCGGAAAACACCGAAAGCATCGACGTGCGCGAGTAGCCGGCCTCACCCGCGGGTACCTCCAGACTGGGCACGATCGGACTGGAGATCCGCGGGTCATGAAGACAAGCTCATGAAGACAAGCTCATGAAGACAAGGGTGCGCGCGTTCTGCGTCGCGGCTGCGGTCGCAGCGATGGCGCTCGGGGCCTGCGCGGCCCCTGCGCCGCGGGCCGACGACGAAACGGAGAAGGTCTTCTTTTTCTTGCCGAACACGACGACCACCCGATTCGTGGAGCGAGACGAACCCTTGTTCACCGACTTCCTGGAGCTGTTCGCGCCGGAGGCGACGGTGACGGTCCGCAACGCCGAGGGTGATCCTGCCCGTCAGCAGAGCCAGGTCGAGTCGGCGATCGCGGAGGGCGCGTCCGTGCTCGTGCTGATCTCCGCGGACGCGAGATTTTCGGGTGGCGCCTTGACTGCCGCCGCCGAGGCGAACGTTCCGGTGGTGCTCTACGACCATGACGCGGTCGGTGGACCGGCAGACGTTCAGGTGATCTTCGATCCACTCGAGGTCGGCCGACGGCAGGGGAGCCGCGCCGCGGATCTGATCGCCGCGATGCCCGGCGACGGTGTGAAGATCGCCCGGGTGGAGGGAAACCTCGGTGAATACGGAACCCGTCAATTTCGGCTCGGTCAGGACGAGTATCTGCAGCCACTCGCCGACAGTGGCAAGATCCGCGTGGTCTGCGAGACCGCGATCGACGACTGGGACCCGGCCGAAGGTCAGGCATTCGCGGAGGAATGCCTGACCCGCGAGAACAACGACATCGCGCTGTTCGTCACCATGAACGACGACCTGGGAGGCGGAATCGTCGCGGCACTGGCCGGCCGCGGGCTCGCCGGACGGATCCCGGTCACCGGGGGACAGGACGCCAATCTCGCTGCGCTGCAACTGATCGCGCAGGGAACTCTCGACAACACGATCTTCAAGAATCTGTCCGACCAGGCGAAGGTCGCCGCGCAGCTGACCACATCGATCCTCCACGACGAAGGCATTCCGGAGGAGATGATCAACGGCACGATCGACAACCAGTACATGGCCGTGCCGACGGTGTTCCTGCCCGTGCAGAACATCACGAAGGACAACCTCCAGGTCGTGGTCAACTCCGGCTTCTACACGTGGCAGCAGATCTGTGCGCCGGATCCGGCATCCGCGGTGTGCGGGGAGCACAGCTGAGCCGGGCGGAATTCGGCGAGTTCAGCTCAGAGGCGCGATGACACCGCGGTCGCCGATTTCGGCGCCGACGTCGATCACCCGCCCGGCCAGCGACCAACCCGACGGTCCGCGTCGCCACTCGTCGCGGTACTCACCGAGGCACTCGTACGTCGCGCCGGCACGGTCGCCGAGGCCGACGTGAAACGCCCGGAAATACGACCGAGTACGCGCCGCGTCACCGTCGACGTCGACGCGGATGTTGCCGAGCAGGTGCTGGGTGGCGCCGCAGACGTCGAGGTGGGAACGGACGCAGGCGACCACGTCGGCCCGCCCGGTCCGCCCGTAGGCCACGACATCTTCGGTGAGCGTCGCCGCGAACCCCGGCCAGTCCTTCGTGTCGAGCAGGACGGCCACGACGTGCAGGCGGTCGGTGATCCGGACGCGGTCGGGAGCGGGCTCGGGCATGGCTCGATCTTCCTCGGAGGGCCGGCCGCGTCGGCCCGGAATCTCGCTGATCGAGACTGTCCGGTGGCGTAACACCGTCGGGCTGCGCGTGGGGTGCGAAGGTTGGGTCGCATACGGTGGCAGTGGCTCGCCGGGCGGGCCGCATCGAGGAGGAATCGGTAATGAGTGCACGTACACCCAAGGAGCGCATCCCCAGCCAGTGGGAGGAGATCACAGCCGCCGACCCCGGGCACTCGACGTGGTACGTCGAGCGGTTCCGGGCGATGGAGGCGCAGGGCAAGGACATCGTGGGAGAGGCGCGCCTGGTCGATGCAATGCTCGGCCGTGGCGGTCGGGTACTCGACGCGGGGTGCGGACTGGGCCGCCTCGGCGGCTATTTGCACGATGCCGGTCATGTCGTGGTGGGTGTCGATGTGGATCCTGTGCTCATCGACGTGGCGAAGGAGGATCACCCCGGTCCGACGTGGCTGGTCGGTGACCTCGCGGAGTTGGATCTGCCGGCCGACGGCATAACAGCCGATTTCGACGTGATCGTCTGTGCCGGCAACGTGATGACTTTTCTTGCGCCGTCGACCCGCGAGTCGGTGCTGGCGGGATTCGCCTCCCATCTCGCCCCGACCGGTCGCGTGGTTGTGGGGTTCGGTGCAGACCGGGGCTACGAGTTCTCGCAATTCCTCGCGGACGCTCAGGCCAACGGCCTCACGGCAGATCTGCTGCTGTCGACGTGGGATCTGCGCCCGTTCACCGGGGATTCCGACTTTCTCGTGGCGGTGTTTTCGCGCGCGCACTGACCACCCCTTCCTGGAGCGAGAGGAGCACGGTGAGGGCAGCGGTTGCATCGAGCAAGGCTCGGGAGCGTGCTGTGGTGGCCTGGTCGCGGGCAGCCAGCACGGCGCCGATGTCACCCGATCCGGAAGTGTGCCCGAGTTGTGCCAAGACCCCGCGGAGAGGTGCGATGCGATAATCGGCCTTTCGCAGCTGATGCACGACGCGAGCGCCGCGGACCTGGGTTGGGGAGTACCGGCGCGCTCCGGTGAATGTGTCCCGGTCCGGGACGACGAGTCCCTCTGTGTCCCAGTGCCGCAACGTGGAGGGGCGGATGCCGAGGGCGACGGCGAGTTCGCTCACGCTCATCCAGTCCGAGGCCTGCACGTCGTCGATCGGTTCGGTCGAGATCACATCGGCGGCCTGCTTCGCCAGGGCCAGTTCGGTTCGTTCCGCGTGGAGTCGGGCGTGTGCCGCATCGAGGAGAGCGACCGTTGTCGCGGCCGGGCACGTGTGCACGCTGCGCATGATCCGTTTGGCTTCGACCGGGCCGGCGCCGATGGCGAGTTCGCGATAGGCGAGCGCGGCCTGCACATGCGCGTCGGTGTAGATGCGGTATCCGGTTGCCGTGCGGGTTGCGGGAGGCAGCACCCCATCGCGTTCGAGGTTGCGCACGTGCTGCACGGAGCACCCGGCACGCCGGGCGACATCGACTGTCCGCAAATGACGCGATTGGAGACTTGGCACCGTATTTCTCCAACGTTTGCTCCTCGAGGTCTCCACAAGCACTTTAATGAAACGCTGGAAGCTATGACCATGGACGACATCATCGACTTCGTCGAAGGCCTCGGCGACGTTCTGACGCTCAGGCCTGCCCCCGGCGACGGTTCGCCGGAGATCAGCTGGGGTGACACCTTCTTCTACTACTCACCGGATCGAATCGTTCCCGACAGGACCCAGCCCTTCGCCACGATCGTCATCAAGAACTACCCCGGCGACGAAAGCTCGGGTCTGGACCGCGCGGGCGCGTTCCGGGTGAACATCCACGCCGGGAAGGAGGCATTCATCGAGGCAACCGGCCACGCACTGCGAGAACAGGGCGTCGCCGACGCCGGCGTGCCCGACACCGTCATCGCGCATCCCGTCTACGGCCCTTTGGGCTGGCTGGCGGTCACCGAGCCTGGCTCTCGCTCCGGCGAAGTCACTCGAGAGTTGCTGCGCGGGGCGCACACCCTGGCTCGCTCGCGCTACGAGCGACGAGCGGAATCCACCCGACGCTGATACGAGAAAGGCGCGCGGGACCGAGGACGACGAAAACTGGCGTCGTCCTCGGTCACGCGTCGTCACATCTGGTAGATCTGGCTGCTGTTCCGTCCGACGAGGAGTTCGTCGAGCGTCATGCTCTGGTCCCTGCGTTCTTGCCGTTGGTCGCGTTGTCGGTCGTGGCGGGGGCCGTCACCGTGGTCACCGCGGTCGCCGGGGATGGCGGGTGCGGCGACTGTCGTGGCGGGATGGTCGGCTGCTGTCGCGACGGCGGTGGTGGCTCCGAGAGGGATGACGGCGAGCGCGGAGGCGACAGCGGCCGTGGCGAACCGGTTTCGCAGGCGGATTCGAGGGAGACGGGTCACTGCGCCCGAAGTATTCGCCGCGTGCGACGTCTCTGAGTGGGGAAGTGAGGTGTGCATTTCGTAGTGTCCTGTTCGAATGCGTGGGCCCAACGTCCACAGCTACTCGAATGGTGTCGGCGAAGGCCCGGAACGTTACACCCGACGGTCCAGGAATTTCGTTTCCACAGTGAATCCCTCCCGTAGTGGAGATGCTCTCCATGGATGAATTCCCGAGTCCGTACTACCGTCGCAGTGACCGCAGGCGGGCGCCGTGACGCGTCGGCCGGGACCAGTGGGGGACAGGAGAAGCAGTGCCTTCCATCGAATCTGGCGGGGCTCGAATCGACTACACCGTGCATGGTGACGGCCGATCCTCGTCGAGCGTGGTTTTGCTGGCGGGTTTCACAGTCCCCGCCACGTCGTGGCGGTATCAGATCCCGTCGCTGATCCAGTCAGGTCACCGCGTCATCGCGGTGGATCTGCCGGGCCACGGAACGGCTCCCGCCATGCTGCCCGGCACGACGATGCAGACACGCGCCGGACTCGTGCACGCCCTCATTGAGCAACTCGACCTGCAGGGTGCAGCAATGATCGGAGGCTCGATGGGCGGAAGCACGATCTGGTCGTACGTCGACACGTACGGCACGGGGCGGCTTCGCGCCGCGGTTGTGGTCGATCAGACTCCGCGGATGCTCAATGCACCGGAGTGGGCGTACGGGTTCTACGGCTACGACCAGGAGAAGGTCGACACATTCTTTGCGGACGGGATTCCCGCGACCGGCCACGGCACCCCGATCTGGAAACGCGGCATGCGGTTGGTCCGCCTGCTTGCCGCGATGGGCCGCGTCGACCGAACCCTGTCGCCACCGGAACTCGCCCTGTTGAACGATCATGCGAAACGCGACTGGCGTTGGACGATCCGTGCGAGCGATCTTCCCGTGCTCTTCGTTGCCGGTTCCGACAGCGAGTTTTGGCCGTCAGCACACGCCGCAGCGGCCGCAGCACTCGCACCGAACGGAGCATCGACCGTCGTCGCGCGCGCAGGCCACGCGACGAACATGGAACGACCACATTCGTTCAACAGGGCTGTCGCCGAATTTCTCGATTCCTCGTCCTGAGCCCCGAACCGTGGCAAGCGCCGCCGCGGTCGCTACCGGTCAGTCGGCGGACCGCACGACGACCGTGCCGCCGATCCCCGCCGCCTCCAACGCCGCGATGGTGCCGAGCGCGGTGCGGGCAGGCACCGGTTGCTCGCCTTTGCCGGCAACGGCGGTCGCGAATTCCGTGTAGTAGTCCTGATCCGCACCCCGTTGCGACGGGTGCGTTTCCGCGCCCTCTGCGGTGTGGAGGACGCCCCACCGTTCCCGTCCTTCGTAACCCCACCCGGCGGGATCGTCGACGGGCCGCGTCCCCGCGAACAGAGTCTGTGCCTGCACGTCCGTACCGTCCGCCACATAGGCGCCCAAGCTGCCGAACGCCCGCAGCCGTCCCTCGAGGTTGACCTTGCTCGGGGAGACGCTCGAGTAGACACCGCTGCGGTGAGCGATATTGACGACGAAGCCGGCATCGGTGCGCCCCTCCGGCCGGTCGACATAATCGAGGTGGGCGTCGACCCTCTCTGCCGGACCGAGCAACCACAGCATCTGGTCGACGACGTGTGCGCCGATGTCGCGCAGTAGCCCGCCGGTCGTGCCGGCTTCGAGCGTGTCGGCACCGTCCAGGTCGAAATGGGATTCGATACGCCAGACACTGACCTCAGTGTGCGGATGTCGGCGTGTATCGACGGTTGTGATAGACGCTGAGCAGCACGCCGGCGTCTTCGGCGGCTGCTACCAACTCGCGGGCCGTCTCGACATCCGGCGCGAAGGGGTTGTCCGCGACCACGTGCACACCGCGCCCGATCGCCTCGAGTACGAGTTCGCGCCGCGTCTGCGGTGGGGTGGTGATCGTGACGGCATCGACGCCGGAGTCGTTGAGCCCGCCGAGGCTCGAGAACACCGGTACTCCGGGGAAGTCGGCGGCGGTCCGGGCGACACGTGAGGCGGAGCGGGAACTCACTACCCGGTGCCTGTACAGCAGGAAGTCGCGGTGTCGGGGGTCGAGAACCGCGCAGTGCCATGCCACGATGAGGTGGCACGATGAGTTGCAGGGAGGCGACGACATTGCCGGAGCGATCAGGACCCCACGCCGACGATCCGTTCAGCGGTCGGCAGCCAACCAGTCACGAACGGATGACGGGACGCCCCTGGGATGCGTCATACCACGAGGGGCCTGCGCCGTGGGATGTCGGCCGGCCGCAGCCGGCGATCGTGCGGGTGGCATCCGAAGGTGGATTCGCCGGAGCGGTGCTCGATGCGGGATGCGGGACCGGCGAGAACGCTCTTCACGTCGCCTCGCTGGGATTGCAGGTTCTGGGCGTCGATGTGGCGGAGACGGCACTGGCGATCGCCCGTGAGAAGGCCGATGACCGTCGGATCGAGGTCGAATTCGCGGTGGCCGACGCGTTCCAGTTGGACAGTACGGGGCGCCGGTTCGACACCGTGCTGGACAGCGGACTGTTCCACACGTTCGACGCCGCCGAGCGACCACGCTACGTGGCGAGTCTGGCGTCGGTGACCGAACACGGCGGAACCGTGTATGTGTTGTGCTTCAGCGACGATGGTCCCGATACCGGCCCGCACCCCGTCCGCCGGGACGAGCTGAGAGCGGCGTTCGACCCCAGCGATGGATGGACGGTCGCCGCCATCGAGCCGGACCGGATCGAGACGAGATTCCACGACGACGGCGCACCGGCCTGGTTCGCGACCATCGAGCGGATCTAGTCGGCGGGCGGTTCGGCCCGGTGAACGGTCGGCATTTCGTTCGTGTGTGCCGTCATTCGGCGTTGCCGGTCGGGAAGTAGACCGACCCGTCGCTACCTACGCAGCCGCCCTGGACGGGGCCGGGACCGAAGTACGCGCCGTTGACCTGACCGGCGCCACCGGAGGAATTCGACCCGACTCCGGCTCCCGCGACGCCGACTGCCCCGCAGGTGTAGCTGTTCGAGTCGCCCGGCTCGCTCTCGACCTGAACCTGTGTTCCCGGAGTGTTCGGATCCCCGTGCAGATTCGGTGCCGCGGCCGCGACACCGGGTGCGGCGAAGATGGCGAGTGCGGCGGCCGCCGCGAGCGCCGAGCGCATTGCGAATGTGTTCATGCGATTCACCCTCGATTCGGTTGGCGCCCCGGATTCAGCTCGCCCGGTTCCGGCGGGCCGTCTCCCGCGACGCATTCGTCTCACAGTAGGACCCCAATTATCGTTCGCTCCACCCTGAAATCCCACCCCGGGTGTGCACCGCGTGAATCGGCCGGGCGGCACGCTCCAACCACCGTCCTTGACATGAAGTGGACTTTAGGTTTCACGATGGGTCGCAGATGTCACTGGAGGCAAGGAGTCTGCGATGAACGGCACCAGGACGGCGCTGATCACAGGAGGATCGGCAGGGCTGGGACGGGCGAGCGCACTCACGCTCGCGGAGCGCGGCTGGGAGGTGATCGTCACCGGGAGGCGGGTCGAACCGCTCGATCGGGTTGCCGCGCGGGCACACACCATCACCGCACTCCCCGGTGACGTGACCGATCCGCGGCAGCGCGAGCGCATCGCCGTCGAGATCGCGGCGCGGGGGCGACTGGACCTGTTGCTCAACAACGCCAGCGCGCTCGGACCCAGCCCGATGCCCACCCTCACCCGGTATCCGGAGGACGCATTGGCGCAGGTCTTCGCGACCGATGTGCTCGCACCGCTGGCCTTGATCGCCGCGCTGATCGCGCATGTGCGGAATGCGGGCGGGACCGTGATCAACATTTCGTCGGATGCCGCGGTCGAGGCGTATGCGGGCTGGGGCGGTTACGGGGCGGCGAAGGCGGCGCTCGACCACGCGACCGCGGTGCTGGCGGTCGAGGAGCCCGGCCTGGCGGTCTACGCCTTCGATCCCGGCGACATGCGCACCGAGATGCATCAGGCGGCGTTCCCCGGCGAGGACATCTCGGATCGGCCCGATCCCGAGACCGTGGTACCAGCGTTGCTGCATTTGCTCGACACGAGCCCACCCAGCGGCCGGTACCGTGCGGCGGACCTCGCGGTCGCAGCGAACACGGTGGTGTCGTCGTGACGCGCGCACGGGTCGCCTCCGCGGCCGAGTTCCGGTTCGTGCTGCCTCAGCGGTTGGAGGCGAGTGGTCCACCGGAGAGCCGGGGGTTGCCGCGCGATTCGGTGCGGCTGCTGGTATCCGATCGGGGCAGGGTGGAACACACCAGATTTCACGAGCTGCCGCGCTTCCTGCAGCCGGGCGACGTGGTGGTGGTGAACGCGTCGTCGACGTTGGCCGCGGCGGTGGACGGGACCGTCGGCACGTTGGGACCCGTGGTCGTGCACTTCTCCACCGACCTCGAGGATGGGGACTGGGTGGTCGAGGTGCGAGCGCCGGGACCGGTCTCCGTGGCCCTCGACGCGGTCGCGGCGGGAACACGGATCATTCTGCCGCGCGGCGTTGTTGCGACGCTCGTGGAACCGTGGCCCCTCGGTTCGACCAGGCTGTGGCGGGCCTCGATCGACGGCGTCGCGGACGTAGCCGCGGAACTGCTCGCCACCTCGGGCCGTCCGATCACCTACGCGTACGTCCACGAACGCTGGCCCCTGTCGTCGTACCAGACGATCTTCGGACGCACCGGTGGAAGCGCCGAGATGGCCAGCGCCGCCCGGCCGTTCACCCATCCGATGGTTACCGATCTGGTGACGTCGGGCGTGGTGGTGGCGCCGATCCTGCTGCACACGGGTGTCTCGTCGCCGGAGCAAGGGGAGCCACCGATCCCGGAGCGGTACGAGGTGCCGGAGCAGACGGCGCGCCTGGTCAACGACCGGCGCGCCGCCGGAGGTCGCGTCATCGCAGTCGGCACCACCGTGACGAGGGCCCTCGAGACCCAAGCCGCTTCGGACGGCATGTCGCTGGCGGGCGCCGGCTGGACGGACCTGGTACTGAGCGCGGCGAGGCCGACACGGGTGGTGGACGGCCTGATCACGGGCTGGCACGCGCCGGGGGCGTCGCACCTGATGCTGCTCGAATCGGTGGTGGGGGAGGCGGCCGTCCGTCGCGCCTACGACGAGGCGCTGGCACACGGCTACCTCTGGCACGAGTTCGGGGACAGTGCGCTGTTGCTGCGACGGTGACGCCGCGCCCACGCTTCTCGACAGCGACCCCGGGTGCGAGTTGACTGAAGGTGGTGATCTCGGCAAATCAGAAGGGATCGCAGAGAGCAGGACGTCGTCATGAACATGGGAAAGAAGATCCGGCACAAGGTCGAAACCGCCGAAGGCGCCACCAAGAAGGCTGTCGGCAGGGCCACTGGGAACGCCCACCTCGAGGCGGAGGGGAGCAAGGAACAGGCCAAGGGCAACACCAAGCAGATGGGAGACAAGTTCAAGGACGCGGGCAAGAAGATCAAGAACGCCTTCAAACATTGATCGAACCTCGGTGAGTCCGGACTATTCGTTCGACAGCAGCGGCCCCAGCGGTCCGAGGTCGATGTTCAGGTCCTCGGGCGTGAGATCGAAATGCTCACGCAACTCGGCCATCCGCTCCTCGAGGAGCATGAGTGTCGTGCCGATGCGTTCGATCTGCTCGTCGCTGAGATCGCCGTGTTCGACTCGGCGTATCGCCTGCCGTTCCATCAACTGTCGTAGTAGTTCGACGATCGTCAGGACCAGCGTGACCAGGCCCTTCTCGACGGATTCGGGGTCGGCGTCGATTCGCTGCGGAAGAACCCGGCGACCGATGTCGGTCGGTGCATCCGAATCGACGGGCTCGGACTCAGTCATCGGCGGGGTCCGGCCCGGCCGGGTCGGGGACGAGTGCGCTGACCGATGCGATGAGTGTGCGCAGCGAGATCCGGACCATGTCGACGTCGGCGAGCGACAGGGTGATCTCACCGGTGATGACGACACCACCGCCGAGCACCCGATCGAGCAGGTCGACGAGCGCGATGCGGCGAGTGTCGTCCGCGGGGACCATCTCGCTCATGGGCTCACCCGTCGATCCCGGCGAAGGAGTACGGCGGCCACGGTCCGGTCAGATCCAGTGTGATGCCCGGGTGTTCGGTGTCGAGTGCCGACACGAGCGCAGCGAAGTCGTCGACCCGTGCGTTGTCCACGAGGTAGGTGCCGTTGAAGATCATCCAGGCCCGTTTGCCGGTCAGCACCGGATCGGTGACTTGCCGTCGAAGCCCGTCGACGGCATGGCCCAGGAGCGCGGAGTGAATCTCGTCCGCGTGGCCGGCTGCCCTGCGTTCCACGTCTTGCTGTGCGCTCAACTCCGCACGACGACGCAGGAGATACGCGGTCCCCTTTCCCGCAGTACCCGTCGCGGAAGGCTCCTCTTTCACGTTCTGCGCCAAAGCCTTCGCGTCTCCGTACGCTTTGACACCCCATTCGCTTCGTCCGGTCACCCGACACAGCGTTGTGCTGAACTCCTCCTGTCGTTCGTCGAGGAGGAGGCGAACGCGATCGTCGTCGAGGTAGAGGGTCGCCAACCGCAATGGAACGGTGGGACCGTGGCGCAGTACGGCAGCCACCACAGCGTCGTGTGCTCTCGCGGTTGCCGCGAGCCAGTCGAGATCCTCGAGGTTGCGCTGCAGCGGGTCCTGCCCGAATTCGCTCAGACTCACCGTCCCCACCACCGCGACCAGACCCGCCGACGCCACCGCGCGGACCGGTTCGCCGGCCACGCCGGTGACCCCGGCGAGTTGTGCGTCGCCGATGTTGTCGGTGGTGATGCTGTAGAGCCAGACACCGTCATCCGCGGTCATCGTCTTGCTCCTGACGTTTCGCCTCCACCTCGACCGTTTCGGCGGCCTCGACAGCAGGGCGAACAGACCTGTCGGACTCGAGTTCGGCGATCCGCTCCCGCAGCTTCCGGTTCTCGAGTTCGACGTCGCTGTTCCTGCCGGTCAGCCAGGGGTCGTGCTCCCACCAATCGATGCCCACCTCCTTCGCGGTTTCCAGCGAGGCGATCACCAGTCGCACCTTGATGGTCAGCAGTTCGATGTCGAGCAGGTTGACCTGGATGTCTCCGGCGATCACGAGCCCCTTGTCGAGTACCCGCTCGAGGATCTCGCCGAGGTTCGTCGACTGGTGCCCACCGCCCATTCCGCCGCCCGAACTCTGCGGAAGGTTGCTCGCGCCGCCGCCGGCGATGGTCATGACTGCGCGCTCCCGCTGTCACCGACACCGCGGACGTAGCGGCGGGTTCTGCGGTAGGACAGGAGCTCTCCATCCAGATCCAACACCACCTCGTACATCGCGAGCATGTCCGTCGACGACGGTATTCGCCGGTCCTCGACTACCTCCACCTCCACCGTCCAGCCGTCGTCGGTCGGCATGACCGAGGTCGCACCCAGTGGTTTCTTGCCGGTCAACTGCGCAATGTCACGCGTCGCGATCTCGGCGATCTCGGGTGCCGGCAACGGTGGTGGCTCCTCTTCTGCCATCGCCCGTCACTCCTTTTCCGGACCGGTGGGATGTGCTGTTCCGGTCATTCGATCGAGGATGGCCTGCTGTGCCTGCTCTTCCTCCTCGGCGGAGATCTCGCCTGCCGCACGGGCGTCCTCCAGCTCCTCGAGCGCGCGGCGCGCACTCGCGGGATTGTGGAGTTCCTCCTCGACCTGTTGCTGTATCAACTCGGCCAGCGAGATCACCCCGCGAACGGGGGCGAGTGGCAGGGTGGCGATGAACGACAGCAGACCCATCGGTCAGCCCTCCGGCTTCTGCGTCACCACGAAGTCGTAGGCGGCGAGCGGTCCGAGCAGGCGCATGTCGACCCGGCCGTCCCACTGCTCGGCCAGTTCTCCCACCGCCTTCTCGAGTTCTTCCTGCCGGGCGACCTCGACGAGGACGGCTACTTGCGCGGCCTCCTCCTCGTGCGTCGGTTCCCGGACGTTGACCGAATCGGACAGCGAGTCGAGTGCCTCGACCACCTTCCGGGTGTCTTCGTCGCGCTTGGCCTCGATGGCGTTGCTCACGATCTCGCCGAGGGCCATCCGGGCGTCGCGGGTGGTCTCCTCGGGCTGATCTCGGATCGTGCCGAGCAGCTTGCTCGCCTGTTCGTTCTCTTCGATTATTTCTCGGAGGATCGCCTCCTCGACGTATCGCCCCTTCACGACGTATTGTGCTCGGCCTTCGAGTTCCTCCAGCGCGGCGGCGAACTCCTCGGCGTGTGCCGCGAGTAACTCCTCCGCGACGGCGTCCTCATCGGTCATGACCGCCCCGAAACGAAGTGGGAGCACCGGTGCCACCCGAGACGTGCCGTCCAGCACGTGCGCATGGGTTCGGAGGTCCTCGGGCTTACCGAGCGGTCTGTCCACTGAAATTTCGCTCACGAGCGCTGCGATGTCGCCGTGCTTGACGGTGCTGACCGGTCCGTCACATACGCCGACCGCGTCTTCTTCGGCTTCCACATCGGCAGGCACGATTCCGTACACGTAGACACCGCTGGTGCGCGGCTCGTCGGTGCTCTGGTTTGACGTAGACATCACTTGTCCCCTCGAGTGGACTTGCGCGAAACCCGTTCGCGCTCAGGTTCTTCCTGACCTCCGCCGAGGATGTCGCCGAGTTTCTCGCCCGCGGACTCGAGTGCGCCCTTGGTTTTCGACTTGGCACCACCCTCGGTGACGTCCCCGACGAGATCCGTCAGGCCCTTCGGCTCGCCACTGCCGATTTCGAGCCGGTTCACGGCCTCCGCGAACCGCAGGTAGGTGTCGACACTGGCGACCACGACGCGTGCGTCGATCGTCAGCAGTTCGATGCCGACCAGCGAGACACGCACGTAGGCGTCGATGACGAGACCCTTGTCGAGGATGGTGTCGATGACGTCGGCGAGGCTACTCGAGCTGGGACCGCCGCTGACTCCGCCGCCACCTCCCCCCGCCGGTTGTATCGCCGTCATCGCCGTGCTCCTTGTCGCGAGCCCGCCGTCTTCGCGGCAGTCTTGCGCGGGCGACCTCGCCGTTTCGGGGCCTGATCCTCAGCGGCAGCCGCGGTCTTGCGCGGGCGACCACGGCGCCGCGGCGGCGGTGCTTCCTCGTCCTCGTCCTCGTCCGTTTGTTCGCCGGCGTCCTCGTCGGTTTCCTCGGTGTCGTCTTCGGTGGTTTCCTCAGCCTCGTCGCCTTCAGCCTCGTCGCTCTCAGGCTCCTCGCCTTCGGGCTCTTCACCCTCGCTCTCGTCCGTTTCCTCTTCCTCGAGATCCTCCGATTCCTCCGGCTGCGTCTCGTCCTCCTCCTGCTCGACTACCTCCCCGTCCCGGATCTCCCCGCGCCAGCCCTCGACTTCGTCGGGATGGAGAACGGCCTGTGTCATGACATGGCGTGCAAAGTGCTTCAATTCCAGCCGTGCTCGTCGCCCCTGTGCACGCCACAGGTTCCCCGTCTTCTCGAATAACCCCTTCGGGTGATACTCGAGGATCAGAACGATGCGGGTGAGATCGGGAGTCACCTCGTGGAACGTCACCGCCCCGTCGATGAACCCCTTGGCGCCCTTCGAGCGCCACACGATCCGCTCGTCGGGAACCTGCTCGAGGATCGTCGCTTCCCAGGTTCGGTGCGACAGGAAGATCTGTGCCTTCCATTCGAGCTTTTCGTCCGATTCCTGTTCGACCCGTTCGACCTTCTTCATAAACGACGGAAAGTCGGCGAATTGGGTCCATTGGTTGTAGGCCAGCTGAACCGGGACTCCGACATCGATCGTTTCGACGATATTGGTCAACTTGAGCTTCTTGCCCTTACCGCCACCGCCACCACCGGTGACCGCGTCCTTCACATCCGACGCCGTCTCTTTCACCTTGTCGGTCAGCCCGGAGAACAGTGACTTGCCGTCGCCCTTCTCGTCCCCGTTGCCGTCACCCTGCTGCTCTTTGCCGGTGACCGCGGACAGCAGGCTTCCGCCGCCGCCCTCGGCGTAGTCGGTGAGCCTCCCGGATGCGTTCTGCACCTTGTCGGAGACGGTCGAGAGTGCCTTGTCGGCCACCGTGCCGACCAGCTTCTGCATTGCTTCCTGCAGCACGCTGGACGATCCGTTGCCTTCACCCGGCGCGGTTTCTCGCAATTTCTTCGCGGCGTTCGTCATCGTGCTCACCGTCCGCCGCGCCGGACGGGCGCAGAATTAGTCGTGGCTTTCGCCCGTGTCTTGCGGCCCCTGGTAGGGGCCTCTTCGTCATCCTCGTCGGACTTCGCGCTCCGCGATCTGCTGGTCGGCCGGGAGCTGCCGTTGCTGGAAGTCCGTCGACGCGCGGCGGGGCGCTTGCGTGGGGGCGCGGATTCCTCGTCGGCGGCCTCTTCCTCGTCGGGTTCCTCGTACTCGTCTTCCTCGTCGGCGTACTGTTCGTCCGGCTCTTCCTCGACTTCGGCTTCGTCGTACTCCTCGTCCTCGGACCGGCCGCGTCGCTTGCGACCGAGTTTTCCGAGCCTGCTGAGCTTGCCTACGGAATTGCCGACACCACTCGCGGTGTCGTCCACGGTGTCGCCAACGTCGCCGACGACTTCTCCGCCGCTCGACAGGAGGCGGCTGTTGAGCGAGTTGATACGTTGGCTTGCGGCGGTGACCGCTGCGGCCTTCGCCGCGCTGACCAGCTCTTCACGCACCGAGTCGCTGATCTTGGCGAACTCGGGGGAGCTCGCGAGCATCTTCGTACCGCGTTCCAGTAAATCTCGTGGCCCGCCGGGGAAGCGTCCGGTCGCACCCGCGGCCGCGAGCATCAGTGCCATCTTCATTCGGTGTGTACGGCCGAGCATGTATCCCGCGCCGACGGCCAATGCCACCTGACCTTTGGTTTTCATCGTCGAACCCCTTTACCGAGTAGTCACCGGCGCGCCGCTCGCCCACTTCGGCAATGTGTCGCAGAACCGTCCTCGGAAATGTCTCGCAAAACCGTGCGCGGTAAGGGGCGCCGCTTGTCGACTACCCCAGCTGCGGGACACTCAACCACCAGCAAAAAATTCGGTTCGGGCAGCTTTCGGCGGCCACGCATCCATGCGGACTGTCTCTAGATGGCGGATTGGCGCCGAAAATCGAAAGTGCCGCAGCGGCAACACTGTTCACGGAGAAAATTCTGGGCGTTCACGTGGCGGCGGCGCGCACCGCCGCCACCAGTGCCGCGACAATGAGCACCAGCAGGAGGACCACGAGCAGTACCGGCGCGAGCAGGGACCCGAGGACAAGGACGAGAACGAGGGCGACCTTGGCCTTGCCGCTCAACCCGGACACGAGCGCTTTGATCGCGGCCCACACAGGATTCTTGCCGGTCAGCGCGGCCCGAATGCCTGCGATTACGGCGTCGATCCCCGCGTCGCTCTGCGAGATCGTGTCGACGAGCGTGTCCATCCATTCCCGGAACTTCTGCCGAATGTTCTGCGTCACCGTCTCGCCGCGTTCTCGCATCGCGTCCATGAGCCGGTGAACGTGGTCTTTCAGCCACGCGATGACCGCCTCGACCGACCGCGACAACAGTCCGCGTTCGGTCTCCTGCGAGAGCGGGTCAGGCCTGCGCCGACGAGCCGGCGTGGTGGGCCGAGGGCGCGCCGTCACGTGGGACCCTGTGTCTCGGGAACGCTTCCGGGCCGTCGGCTTCGTAGCGTCGGGGCGGTCCGCTCGGGGTGCGGGTTTGCTTCTCCCGGGCACGCTGTCGCGTGACGTGGAGGGTGATTTTTCGGCTGCCGGGCGCCTGGGGGGCAACGGTCGTCTTCGTGGCAGCCGACCCGAGGCTGCGCCGGCGGGCGGCGTCGACTTCATCGAAGTCTGGTGAGATCGACTTGTCGCCGCCGTGGCGGTGGCCCTCGCCTTGTCGTTGTCCGCGGTCTTGCTGTGAGAGGAAGTGCCTCCACGGTCAGGCCTGGCCGGTGTGCTCCGGCCGCTTGTCCTCACTCGTGCGCCCATACACCGCAATTACCCTCGCGACCATTCTTGAAACGGGAGCGGATTTCAGTGGGCGCTACAGGTGCGGCGGATCTACCGCTCGCCGACGCTGCGTTCGTCTGAGCGGGTTGTTGCGGGTGACGGTGAGCGGGTCGGAAGAGGCGGGTATCAGTGCGGTTCTGCATTCTGTCTCCTCGGGGCCCACCGTGAAGGTGGAGAAGTATGTTTTTCCGCGGGAGATTGTTCCGGTGAAGTCGAAGGAGCGGGCGGGCATCGGGGTTAGGATGCACAAGGAGATCTGCCCAGCTGGTACCGCTCATCGGCGCGGTATCGAACTCTGCCGCAGAGGCGGTGATGCCGGCGATGAGGAATTTCCCGGCGGAGAACGTGCCGAGCCGGACGGCCGGAGGGCGTCGGTGCCGCACACCGAATGCCACCCGCGCCGCTGTGCTCGCGGTGGGCGTTGCCGTTGCGATCGCGGGCTGCTCGACCAGTTCCGAGCCGACGACCTCGCAGGCGTCGAATGGTGCAGTGCCCGCCGCGACGAGCGCGGCCGCACCGGAGGGCTCGGCGCTGAAACCCATCGATCCGGCTGCATTCCAGGCCGCCGTGAACGCGGCGGCCGAGGAGCTACTCGTGCCCGGCGCGGTGGTGCAGCTCCGCACCCCACAGGGGACCTTTGGCGCCGTGGTCGGTACGGCCGAACTGGGCGCGCAGACGCCGCCTGACGAACAAACCCATTTCCGGATCGCGTCGAACACCAAGACCATGACTGCGGCGCTGACCGTGCTCCTCGCCCAGGACGGGAAGCTCGAGTTCAGCGACCCGGTGTCCACCTACGTTTCGGATGTGCCCAACGGCGAGAACATCACCGTCGCAGAGCTGTTGACGTTGCGCAGTGGGCTGTACAACTACACGAACTCATCCGAATTCGCGGCCACTCTGGATACCGACCCGGCGAAGGCCTGGACGCCGCAAGAGGTCTTGGATATCGCGTTTCGGCACCCGCCGGAATTCCCGCCGGGCACCTCCTACGAGTACAGCAATACGAACTACGCATTGCTGGGTCTGATCGCGGAGAAGGTCGGCGCGCGCCCATTGGCCGAGCAATTCCGGGATCGATTGTTCGGGCCCCTCGGGTTGCAGCAAACTTCGCTTCCCGCCGCCGACGACGCCGCGACCATCCCGGATCGCTATTCGCACGGCTACATGTACGGCGAATCGTCCTACGCGATGGTCGACGAGGAGTATCCCGCCGACATGCAGGCCGCCGCACGCGCGGGAACGCTCCAACCCCTCGATTACACCAACCAGAATTCCTCCTACGCCACCGCTGCCGGTGGCGCCATCTCCACCGCGGACGACCTGGCCACGTGGATCCGGGCCCTGGTGTCGGGCACTGTCCTGAATCCCGAGTACCAGCAGCAATGGCTCCACAGCCTGCAACCCGAGGATCCGAGCACACCCGACGGGCAGCAATACGGGTACGGCATCAGCTATCAGCGTTTCGGGCCGAACGCCTCGATGTACTACCACGGCGGTGAGCTGCCGGGTTTCAACTCGTTCATCGGCTACGACCCGGACAACGACGTCACGCTGGTGATCTGGACGAACCTGACCCTGTCACCCGAGGGCAAGACCACGGCGAACGCTATGCTCCCCACGGTTCTCGACGAGGTCTACGCCGGGATGTCGCTGGCGCCCACACCAGCTGCGACCACCACCAGGTGATGCGGTGCGCTGTGCCACGGTCCGATGCCCGAGATCGACCGCGAGGGCCCGTCTAGCGCTGGCAGGTCTCGCCGGTCGCCGGTGCGGCCGCCGGCGGTCGGGCAGAATCGTCCCTTGTGACCGACATGTCCGCACGAACACCCGGCGCGGCAGACGCCGAGGATGCCGACCTGGACAGGGCGCGCCATGGAGACGATGCCGCGTTCACCCGCCTCGTCGGACCGTTGCGCCGAGAACTGCACGCGCATTGTTACCGCATGCTCGGATCCAGTCACGACGCCGACGACGCTCTGCAGGACGCTTTGTTGCGGGCGTGGCGCGGTTTTGCTCGGTTCGAAGGTCGCAGCGCGCTGCGCTCCTGGCTCTACACCGTCGCGACACGCACGTGCCTGGACACCGTCGAATCGCGCGGTAGGCGGGCCCTGCCCGTCGACCTGGGCCCGTCCAGTGATCGTGCCGTCATCGGTGACATCCCGCTCACGGACGTGGCCTGGCTGGGGCCCTACGCTGACGCGGGTCCGACCGCCGAATCGGCGGGGCCGGCCGTACACTACGAGCAACGCGAGGCTGTCGAATTGGCATTCGTTGCGGCACTGCAACATCTGCCGGGGAATCAGCGGGCGGCCCTGCTTCTCTTCGAAGTCCTGGGTTTCTCCGCCGCCGAGATCGCCGACACCATGAATACGTCGACGGCGTCGGTGAACAGCGCGCTGCAGCGGGCACGGGCGATCGTCGCCGAAAAGATACCGCCGGTCACGCAGGCGCACACTTTGCGAGAGATCGACGATACGCGTCTGCGTGCCATCGTCGCCGGGTACTCCAGTGCTTTGGAACGCGGTGATGCCGACGCCCTGGTTGCCTTGCTGACGGAGGATGTCACCTGGTCGATGCCACCGATGGCGCACTGGTACCGCGGTCTCGACGCGGTCACCGATTTCGCGGTCCGGGTCCCGCTCACGGGGTGCGGTTCGTGGCGTCACCTCCCGGTCGGTGCGAACGGTCAGCCCGCCGTCGCCTTCTACCTCTGGGACGAAGACGCCGGCACCCACCTGCCCTGGTCGATCACCGTGCTGACCCTGCGCGGCACCAAGATCGCGGACCTCACCTCGTTCCTCGGGCCGGAACACTTCGAGCCGTTCGGGCTGCCCGAATCGCTGCCCTGAACCCTTGCTCGGCGAGGTGCTGTGCGCCACGGGCGGCACCACGACGGCACACACATCTTTACCGAGACCTCGAGCCGAACATTTCAGCCCTGCCGGCGGACAATCGCCGGGGTAGTCTTCCGATGCCGCGGTTTCGCCACCGATGATGCAGCCGCAGGTTACAGTCGGAACCGGTTTTTCCTTCTTCAGCAGGGTGGGATCGCGATGAACTTGATCAAGAAATCGGCAGCGTCGGTCCTCGTCGCAGCGACGGTGACACTCGGGGCGGGTACGGCCCACGCCGACCCGGTCCTACCGAACACGGGAACGCCGGCCCTGGCGATCCCCGGCAGGCACGAGGTCGACAAGCAGAAGGCCCTCGAGAACATGCTCAACGAGCTCGGCGTCGGCTGGGCCAACGGGGGAGCGGCCGGGACGGCGATCGGCGCGCTCATCGGTCTCGGCGTCGGGTGTGTCTCGATGTTCCCCGGCAGTCTCGCCGGTTGCATCGTCGGCACGCCGATCGGGGCGATCACCGGCGCGATCGTCGGTATCGGGCAGGGCAACCCCCGGGCGCAGCAGGCCATTCACGAATACATCAACACCCAGTGAGTCGTTGTCCGTCAGCTCTGTTCGCGGAGTTGACGGATCACGGGCGCGAACATCTCCAGATACGGTTCGTGGACGGTGATGTACGAGAAACCGTAGCGCTCCCGATGGCGTCGGAGCTGCTCGGCCATCTCCTCCACGGTCCCCACGAGGACAAACGGGGTGCCGAGGACGTCGTCGACTGACATCGTCCCACCGAGCCGGTCCGCGATCTCGCTAGCCGCGGCCCGGCGGTCATCCGTCTCGACGACCGTCTGGACCAGTAGATGCCACTCGATGTCTTCAGCTCTCGCGCCGGCGTGTGTCCGCACGAACCGAATTCGCTCGGCGGTCTCGTTCGCGGTAGCGAGGCGGAAGGTGCCCGGGGGTCGGCCCGGAATGTGAAATGCCCCCGCGACGCCGACGATGTCGGCGTGGGCCGCCGCGACCCGCAGCACCCGGTCGCCGGTGCCGCCGATGATCAGTGGTGGGCCCGAGCCGCCGAATCCGCGCCGCTGTAACGGTCGTGGCAGGGTGCGGCCCTCGGGTAACTCGTCGAGATCCGCTGTGAAGAAGGTGCGCAGGCCGTCGACCATCTCCGACAACTGTTCGACCCGTCCGCCGAGGGCTTTCCATTCGATACCAGCTGCGTCGAACTCCCACTTCATGTGTCCGGCACCGAGTCCGATGTCGAGCCTTCCGTCGGTGAGGACGTCCGTCGTCGCGATCTCGCGGGCGAGGAGGGCGGCATTCCAGAACGGTGCGTTGAGCACCAGGGTTCCGACACGCAAGCGGGTGGCATCGGCGACGGCCACCAGCAGCGGAAACGGGGCCGGGGCGCCGAGATGGTCCGCGGCGAACACGGTGTCGTAGCCGGCGCTCTCGCCGAGTCGGCATCGGTCGAGAAGGGCGTCGCGGGACTCGAAGCCGAAGATGTTGAACGAGAATCGGAAATCACGCATGGTCTTCACGATGCACCCCCAGCGGCTCGGCTGGTGACCGAATGCGGTGAGGAAATCCAAGGACCGCATGGCGACGGAAGTAGGCCTTGCTTCGCGGTGGGCGCACGGTGCAGTCGGACGGGGTGGGAGAGGCATCGACCGCCTGCTGGTGGTCGAGGGCGGCACCGAACGCACTGAAGTCGGCCTCGCCGCTGGGCGTCGCGGATCTGTTCGAATGCCGCCTTCAGTTCGACAGCCGCGGTCGCATCCGCCGTCGGAGGATCCGGGATGGTGACATCGGTTGGGGGCGCCTTCGGTGTCGCGGCCGATCTGGCGCACCCGGATTGTGCTGGACAGGCGAACAGTGCCCAGCGTCACGACGACTGCTGGGCACTGCTCTCGTGCTCGGTATCGACCGAGGTGAAAGTGGGTGGGCTACCGAGTTCGGTACGTCGAAGAGAAGGGTGGCCGCGCCAGCCGGAGCAATTCCAGCGCCAGAAGCGAGCCGCGGGGACCCAACTCGTCCTGATACCGGCGGATCACGTCCGTCTCGCCGCCGAGCGCGACCATCGGTGCACCGGACTCGACCCGGGTTCGGGCCGCGAGCTGTGCGAGAGCGAGACGGCGATTGACCGCATCCAGGATCTCCGCATCGAGGCGGGCGATCTCGGCGTGAACGCGACTCAAATCTGTGGCGGCAGGTGATGCGCCCCCAGCGTTTTCGGCGACCGCCCCGCAATCAGTGTCCGTCATCATTGCTCCTCGACTGGGTGACCGTGTACGACCATCCTCGAACGGGAGTGGCCGTGAAGACAGACACCCTTGGGTGCAGATTGTCGACCCCTGGCCGACTCGACCGCCCGAGTGGGTACCGCGGTGCACCTCGGGTCTATCGCAGTGCGATGAACCGCTGCAATTTCCCGCTCGCCTGATGACGCTGCAGATGGTCGACGACCGCGATCCGGACCTGCGGATCGGCCACACCTTGCCGGCCCAACGCCGCGGCGACAGCCGGCGCCAGCGCGGCGACGTCCGGGTCGCCGACCGCGAAGATCTCCGCTCCGTCGACCGTCTGTCTGACCTGATACTCCGAAATACGCGGATCTGCGCCGAGGACGTAACGAAAAGTGCTCGCCGGCACGATCGTCGTTCCGTACCGGAAATCGTCGTCGCGCCGCCCACCGATGTCGGCGACGCGCGCGAACGCGCTTCCGCACGCGCACCGATCGGGCAGCAACGTGACCTGGTCTCCGAGGTCGTACCGGATGAAGGGAAACGTGCGGTTGGCCAGACCCGTGGCCAGCGTTCGCGCGGCGGGCGCATCGGCTGCGACCGGAGCACCACTGTCATCGACACGCTCGAGCACAACCTCGTCCTCGCACACGTGCAGGCCCTCGCCGTATCCGCAACCCACGGCCTGCACGCCGATCTCGGTCGACCCCCAGAGGTTGTGGATCGGCACCGACCAGGCGTCGCGGACGGCCTGCCGGTCCTCAATCAGCAGGGGTTCGGAGTTCGTGCTCACCCGCACGGGACTGATCTTCAGGTCACCCGCCACTGCCGCTCGGGCAAGTCGTCCGATCACCGTCGCATAGCCCACCAGATGCGTGGGCCTGGCAGCGGCCACCGCGGCGACGACCTCGTCGAACGGTGCGCCCACCGGGATCACGACGGTCTCCATCCCCGGTGCGGTCGGCACGTCGAACAGAGGGGTGCTCGCATGCGGGGGGACACCGGCCGCCAGCACGGCCAGCCGTGCGGGAGACCGCACCGACGACGCCCGCCGTTCCTCGCGCGCCTGTACCCGCCAGGCAAGGCACGCCGCCGAAACGTAGAACTGCCAATCCCAGACGTAGACGCCGCGGACACCACTCGACCCACCCGAGCTGAAGATCTGCTCGTCGCCCGACGTGTACGAAAACCATTGCTGCTCGGACAGAATCCGTTCGGCGCGTTCGCGGTCGAGGTCGCGAACCGTGACGACCGCATCCCATTCGTCCTGGGCGTCCCGCTTCGTCATCATCGGCAGCGACGCCAGGTCGGCGGCCGAGGCCGAGGACGGATCGAGACCGCGAAGTCTCCGGGCATGAAATGGCGACCGCTCGCGTGCGTGCGCGAGGAGGGCCCGCAGCCGCTCGGTGCGGTAGCGCTCGATCTGATCTCTCGACCAATCCAGGCGTCCCATGTGATCCTCGAGTGCGGCCTGAACCGCATTGACCTGGCCGGCACGCACACGCGCGTACGCCGTGTGCTCCGCGTCTTCCGAAGCACCTCCGGGAACCGATCGCGACATGACGCCTCCGCATCACCGTGGTCCGGCGCAGCACGTTCGTACGTACCCTTCCGAGTTTTGCACAACGACGCACCGGCCGTCAGGCACGTGCACGAACCCCAACGCGGTGCCCACAAGTCTCCGAGCGGCTCAGCCCCGCCGGCCCGGGGGTCGGATGCATTATTCAGCACGGAGGTGACGTGGCAGCGGAGAAGCATCTTCCAACGTAACGGGCCGGACTTTCAGAGTTCGGCGGCCGGTGCGCGTTCGTCGGTGCGAACCTTTCGCAGGAGCCGTTTCAGTGTTCGGGAGTCCCTCCACCCGAACGATGTGTGGTCTGTGGCGCGGCGGTGGACCATATCGAAGATTCGTGCGGGGACGACCACCTGGTGTCACGCCGCACTTGCCACGACCTCAATGACCGCGCGGTGGGGCCGGTCGTCCTCGAGCGCGAAGCCCGCATCGTGCAGCGCCGCGGGAGGCAGTGCCGGCCGCAATGCCGAGATCACCTCGAAGGCAAAGGCGTTGAAATCTTCCCTGCCGAAGGGGTTCGTGAGGGTGACCGTGGCCACGGAACCGAGCAATTCGCTCTCGCGGGCCAACCGGGGGAGTTGCCGTTCCCAGACGGGCGTAGAGGTGATGCCCGACCCGGCGATCACGGCGACCGCGGCGAGGGCTCGAACGTGGTCGATCCACCCGTGCGGGGGCACGACGACGCCCTCGAAGAGAAGGTCCGTGTCGTCCTCGATCAACAGGGTGCGCCGTCGTCCGATCGCAACGACGGAAGGTTTTGTTCTCCGATTCCGCGCTCACGCGCTCCTGCGAGACAGTCAATTCGAGTTTCGAAGTTCGAACTTGAGGACCTTCCCGGTCGGGGTGCGGGGGAGTTCGAGGGGAAAGACGATCTCATCGGGCACCTTGAACTTCGCGATACGCCCACGGGTGTGCTCGACGAGTTCCTCAGCCGTGACCGTCGCCCCCTTCCTCACAATGACGAATGCCTTGGGCCGCTCGCCCCACTTGGGATGTGGGACACCGATGACCGCGACGTCGAGTACGGCGGGGTGCGTTATCAATGCCTGCTCCACCTCGATGGTCGAGATGTTCTCGCCGCCGGAGATGACGATGTCCTTCGCGCGGTCCTTGAGCTGGATGTAGCCGTCCGGGTGCAGGACGCCGAGATCGCCCGTGTGGAACCAGCCGCCCGCGAAGGCTTCCTCAGTGGCCTCCGGGTTGCGGTAGTAGCCGAGCATGACGTTGTTGCCGCGCAGCACGATCTCGCCCATGGTCTCGCCGTCGGCGGGGACGTCGTTCATCTGCGCGTCGACGACGCGGGCGGTTTCCGCCTGCACCATGCCCACGCCCTGCCGGGACAGCAGGGACGCGCGTTCCTCGGGGGTGCGCTCGCTCCACGACTCCTGGTACTCGCAGATCGTATACGGCCCGTACACCTCGGTCAGCCCGTACACGTGGACGACGGTGACGCCGATCGCCTCCAACTGGCCGATCACCGTCGGTGACGGCGGCGCCGCGGCGGTGGTGATTCGCAGTGCGTCGACCGGATGTGCCTGGGGCGCTTCGGCAATTGTGGAGCACACGGCGGGAGCGCCGCACAGGTGAGTGACACCGAGGGTCTCGATGGCGTCCCAGATCGCATCGGCGCGCACCGCGCGCAGGCAAATGTGCGTGCCGGCGGCCTGCGTGACCGCCCACGGGGTGCACCATCCGTTGCAGTGGAACATCGGCAGCGTCCACAGGTATTTGGTGGACCCGGTGAAGCCGTTGTGGAACGTCTCGCCCAGGGCATTGAGATACGCGCCGCGGTGCGTGTACATCACGCCCTTCGGTTTCCCGGTGGTCCCGGACGTGTAATTGATCGCGATCACCTGCTGTTCGTTATCGACACCCCAGTGCAACGGGATGTCGTCCACGTCGTCTGCGGCCGCGAGGAAGTCGGCGTACATCCCGGTCGCGATCCCCTCCGGGACCACCGGCCGCGCGATCGTGGAGTCGGGAATCTCGACCACCTCGCGCAGACTCGGGACGGCGTCGCGGGCGGTCGCGACGGATCCCACGAGTTCGGAGTCGACGAACAGCAGGCTCGTCCCGGAGTGCTCGAGGATGTACTCCAGTTCACGGCCCGCCAGCCGCCAGTTCAGCGCGATGAAGATGCCACCTGCGAGGGGCACCGCGAAGTGGGCGAACAGCATCTCGGGGGTGTTCGGGCACAGGAACGCAACGCGGTCGCCGGGCTCGATCCGGCTCCGCAGGACCCGGGCGAGTCTTTCGACTTCGTCGCCGAAATCGCGATAGCTGTAGCGGCGGTCGCCGTGAATGACGGCGACCCGATCCGGGAACACCGTCGCCGAGCGCTCCAGGAAGCGCAGCGGACTGAGCGGTGTGTGGTTCGCGGGCGAGAGGGTCGGTCCGGACACTGGAACCTCCGAGATGTGGTGAAGGTGCTCTGACGGGCGATGCACGCCCAAGATGACGTTATGGAACATCACGCCGGCACCGCTACCCTCCGAGGTGGGTATGCCGAATATGAGAGTGCCGGTGAACGACACGTCGAGACCCCGCGAATCGCCGACCGGCCGTCGCTGAGCGTCGAGACCGTCAGGTCGTACATGCGCAATCTAATGGGCAAGTTGGAGGAGCGCAGCAGGCAGGAAGCTGTCGTGGAAGCCCGGAGACAGGGTTTGCTTCCCTGACCTGTTGCAGTATCGGGTACTGATTCCGAGATGCCCTGCGTTCGAGGGCTGTTCATCTCATTCGGATCGGCCGTCCGGGCAGGGTGCTGCCACGACGACGGGCTGCGGAGGGTGCGCCGCGCCGGCGCCGTGTCGAAATCGAGACCACGCCGCCGAGCGGGAATGGATGAGCCGCTTTGGCATTCACGAGCCCCTCTGGCGCGTCACGGATTTGTCACGACATGACGTCGAAACGGTATCGAAACCTCAGAACAGCACAATTTTCACTCGCGTTTCTCAATAGTCGAACATCCGTACCTTGTTCATGCCGTGTGAATTTCGGGAGGAGGCCACGTTCGGGGGCCCGCCGCTGCAGATCTGCCGACGCGGGTTCGTAATCCCGACACCTTCGAGGCGCGGGACGAGGCACCGAAAGGGATGCCGGACCGACAACCGAGGCGTTGTCGCCGGCACGCCGCGTCCGCACGCGCGGAGAGGATTGAGCCAGCATGACCACTCGCAACATGGAGAAGCACACCCTCGGCTGGATCGCCCTGATCGGCGTGGCCGTCACCGTTCTGCTCGGGCTGGGCGCCGGAACCGCCGGAGGGGCCCCGCACGACTGGGAAGAAGTCGCCGAGTGCGAAAGCGGCGGCGACTGGACCACCGACACCGGAAACGGGTTCTACGGCGGACTGCAGTTCACACCGGAAACCTGGAAAGCCAACGGTGGAACGGGCATGGCCTCGGAAGCCAGTCAGGCCGAGCAGATCCGCGTCGCCGAGAACGTCCTGAAAACCCAGGGCCCCGGCGCGTGGCCCGTGTGCGGCCAGTACCTGAAAAAAGGCGGCACAGCGCCCGTCGAGGTACCCCACACCACACCTGCACCGGCGCCGGCACCGGCCATCGAAACTCCTGACCCTGTCGAGACTCCTGACCTCGTCGAGACGCCGGATGTTGTCGAGACGCCGGATGTTGTCGAGACGCCGGATGTTGTCGAGACGCCGGATGTTGTCGAGACGCCGGATGTTGTCGAGACGCCGGATGTTGTCGAGACGCCGGATGTTGTCGAGACGCCGGATGTTGTCGAAGCGCCTGCGACCGTCGACGATTCCGCCGCGGTGAAGGCAGCGGTGAAGGCGGCGGCCCAGGAAGCGCTGAACAGCGCCCGTGAACTTGCCGAGCAGAACGGGTCGGCTCAGGTGTTCGAGGAGCGGGCGTCGGCTCCCCGGTAACGTCCGACGGTTCTTGTGCGAACTAACCACACAGAACGGTCGTGCCGTCGCCTACGAAGGAGATCTCGTGCAGAAGAAGTCCGCTAGGCGTACCGCAGCATTGGTCGGGATACTGTCCGCACCTCTCGTTCTCGGAGCCACCGTGGGGGCCGGAACCGCGAGTGCCGAACCCTGGCACATCGGCCCCATGTATCGTGCCGAGACGTCCGGTGAAGGTGCGGAATACTTCTGCGGGAAGGCTGCGGCGCTCGAGCAGACGTCGGGAGTCGTGATAGTGCCATGCACGTTCGATGAACCGACCAATGTCTGGTACCGCGTCGTCTTCAACCCGGCCTCCTGGGGCTTCGACTTCTGAGGTGAACTGCCGGGATCGAGGCGCACCTGACGAAGCGGTGACCGGGCACCGTCGGCGCACTCCGCTTCGTCGAGTGCGTCGCCTCCCGGCCGCGCGCAGACTCCTCGGTATGGCCGAGGGAAGAGCAGAATGAGTGTCGAGACAACCCAGCGCAGCGAGGTCGACGTCGCAATGGCGCGGAGTTGGCTTCTGGTCCCTGCGGTCGGGGGCGAGGTCCTCGCGGCTGCGGCTGCGTCTGGCGCCGACTCGCTGATCATCGACCTCGAGGACGGTTTGCCGTTCGCGGCGAAAGACGAGGGGCGGGCCTGCACCGCTGAGTGGCTCGCCCGAAATGCAGGTTGGGTGCGGATCAACGACGCGACCACCCCGCACTGGCAGCGCGACCTCGACGCGCTCCGCGGCCTGCCCGGCCTGCGCGGGCTGATGCTGTCGAAAACGGAAGCACCCGAACAGGTGCGGGACACCGCTGAAAAGATTTCGGGTGTTCCGGTGGTCGCTCTCGTCGAGTCCGCGGCCGCGATCGTGGCAGTCGACGACATTGCTCGCACCGCTCCCGTCTGTCGACTCGCGTTCGGGATCGGCGACTACTGCCGCGACACGGGTGCCGGGCGAACCCCGATGGCGTTGGCGTACGCCCGATCCCGGCTCGTCAATGCCAGCCGGGCTGCCCGGATCGGAGCCCCGATCGACGGGCCGACGCTGTCTCGCGACGCCGAGGTCGTGCGGGACGACACGCGACTGGCCCGCGAAATGGGGATGACCGGAAAACTGACCCTCGCGTCCGACCAGGTGCCGGTGATCAATACCGCGTTGGCACCCGATGCGGACGACATCTCGTGGGCGGAAACGACGATCGAGCGTCTGGGTGTGGACGGAAGCCGCGTCACTCACGGCGGGCATCTGCCACAGCTCGCCCGCGCCCACGACATTCTCCGTCGCGCAGACCACTTCGCATCTCGGGCCTAGGACGGTCGGGCGTCCTCGTGCTCGGCCTGCCGGGTCGCGCGGTACGCGGTGAACACGCCGGCTGCCGCGATGACGCCGAGGCCGAGGAAGAGCACTCGTGCCGAGGCGAGGGCCGAGGGCGCACCGAGGTTGACCAGCACCCCGGCGACCGCGGACCCGACGGCCATGGCGATCAACTCGACCGTGTTGAGCCCCGCCGCGGCCTTGGCCCCCTCCTGCTCGTCGTCGGTGCTCCGCATCGCGGCGACCATCAGGTGCGGGAAGGCGAGGCCGATCCCGGCACCGGCGGCGGCCAGGGCGCCCGCCCACAGAATCACCACTCCCAGCCCGGCGTCGTCACGCCAGAGGGCCGCTGTGAGGACGAGGCCGGCGGCGAGAACCAGTGGTCCGGCGATCTTCGCCGCCGTCTGCGCACGCGGGCGGGAGAGGTCGGAGCTGAAGATCATGGTCGCCGACCATCCCACCGACATCATGGCGCCGAGGAAGCCTGCGGCGAACGGCACCAGTCCGGCGAGCCGTTGACCGAACAGGGGTGTGAAGGCCTCCGACACGGTGCCGGACGCGAGCACCGCGATGGTGAGGTAGATCCACTTCAGCGACGACGCCCGGGTGTACGTCGACTGCGGCAGCACTCGGCGCGGTGATCGCCGCTCCCAGGCCAGGAAGAGAACGATGAACGCGGCCCCGACCGCGATCAGGGCCAGCATGTGGGTCCGGTTGCCGAGGATGCCCGCTACGCTGATCGCGATCGTCGCGAGGGTGAGCAGTACGAGTGACGTGGCAGGCACGGGTTCTCCGCCACGCACACGCTCGGTGCGCGCCAACGCGTGGGGAGCGATCACGGCGATGGCGGCGGCAACCACTGCCAGCGCGACGAACGCGAGACGCCACTGGCCGAGTTGCGCGAACAGCCCACCGATCGCCGGTCCCGCCAGAGTTCCGACGCCCCACATCGCCGAGACCAGCGCGGTCGCGCGGGCCCACAGATATTCCGGTAGCGCCTCGCGCAGTACCGCATAGCTCAGCCCGGCGAGCAAGCCCCCACCGAGCCCCTGGACGGCTCGTCCGACGAGGAGCACCTCCATAGACGGGCTGACGGCGCAGATCATCGTGCCGACGAAGAACGGAGCCAGAGCGAACAGATACGCACCGAGCGCCCCGCGATGCGCGAGCAGCCGGCTGACGGTCATCGACGAGATCACGGACGCCACCATGAAGACGGTCGCGCTCCACGCGTACAGCGATTCGCGACCGAGCTCGCCGATGGCGGTGGGCAGCAGGCTCGTCGTCAGAAAGATGTTGACGGCGTGCAGTCCCACGCCGCCGGCGAGGACTGCGGACGTGGAGCGGTAGCGGGGTCCGAGCAGTGCGGACCAGCTGGCCGGTGACGGGGCGGTCGTTGTCATGCACTCCACGCTAAAATCTCGAGTGGACTCGAGGTCAAGGGGCTGGTGTGGTGTCTTTGGATCCGAAGGATCTGCTGTCGGTGGGGGAGGTGTCCCGTCGGACCGGTGTCGCCGTCTCGGCGCTGCACTACTACGAGCAGCTCGGACTGATCGCGTCGACGCGGACGTCCGGGAATCAACGCCGGTACGAACGGCACATGCTCCGGCGGATCTCGCTGATCGTGGTGGCCAAACGGCTCGGGATCCCACTGGCCGACGTGGGAACTGTGTTCGAGACGCTCCCGGCAGACCGGATGCCGTCGATCCGCGACTGGCAGCGCGTGTCGAAGCTGTGGCGGGTGCAGCTCGAGGATCAGCGCAAGCGAATCGAGCGCCTCGAACACGAGCTCACCGGATGCATCGGGTGTGGTTGCCTGTCGATGAAGGCGTGCTATCTGCTCAATCCCGAAGACCAACTCGCCGTAAAGGGGTCGGGACCGAATCGGCTCTGAACGGATCCCGCCAGTCGGTATGTCGCTATCGATTTCCGTCAGGGTGGGGTGCTTCCACTCCCAGGGGTGCCGCGAAGCCCCCCCGAGGGTTGCTTCAGTTCGGGAGCCGGAGTGGGCAGAGTTGTACCTGTCACCGAAACACTTCCCCGACACTCTGGAGACACTGAATGATCAACGCCCGACGCACCATTGCTGCCATCGCTTTTGCTGCCCTTCCCGTCCTGAGTGCCTTCGGGGCGGCGTCCGTCGCTCATGCCGAGCCGATCGGCCCGAACGGTCCCACCGGTGGGCAGTGTCCGATCGTGAACACGGACTCGAACGGAAACGAGACAGTGACGTACGGCAAGCCCGGTGATCGCAACGGTGCCCTGGTGTGCGGCGCGGACGGTGAATGGACCGTGGGCAAGGCCGGCGGATTCAAGGGCGGCCCCGGACAGATCCAGACGCAGCCCGGACTCTCACGCGGCTAGGCGGCGCATGAACTCGCTGGGTTGAACCTTCCGGACGGCATTGACGAACGGGTCAGAGGTACTCGTGGCGGTGTCCGCATTCGAGGCCGTCGGGCGCCGATCGTGGGCATCGATTCATGCAGTGGAAGACGCGATACCGCTTGCCCGGGGGCAGCGACGCGAAGCCGGCATGAGCGTCCTTGATTTCGTATCCGATCGGACCGCGGCAGAACGAACAGGTCTTGGTCTCGTCGGTTCCGGTCTCCATCCATCGATCGTAGGGCGGTTCACGGTTGGGAAGTCAGGAATCTCGCGTTCCGTCTGCCACGGGTGACCTCAGGTCGTGGGCGTCGCCAAGATGTGTTTGAGGCCGGCGAGGTCTATCGTCGCGCCGAGGTCAGCGATCGTCACGCCCGATAGTGATGCGCGCCAAGCCTGTTCGGCGCCGGCCATGACTTTCGCGATGCCGCAAGCAGAGCGGCACTGCTCTGGAGGGGCGGCGAGCACTCCTTGCCGGCGGATCTCGGTGCATCGAAAGGCGGGCTCGGTTCCGTCGACGGCCTGGACGACGTCGAGGACGGTGATGGCCTCGGGTGCGCGGGTCAGGACGTATCCGCCGTCGCGGCCCTCGGTGGGGTGGACGAGGCCAGCCCGTGCGAGCGACTGCAGGTGCTTGGCGAGGTATGTCTTCGAGACACCGTGCAGTTCGGCCAGCCGGGCCGTGGGTACCGGGCTTTCGGCCTGGCTGAGAACCACGCAGCAGTGAAGTGCCCACTCCACACCACCGGAAAGCTTCATGGCCACGACTCTATCCACGCCCCTGTGTCAGTGGTGCGGGTGGTATTGCGTCATCGTTTCAGGCGAGTTCGCGCAACCACTCGTCCAGAGTGGTCGGTGCGATCCAGGCATTGGCGCCGGGTGTCGGAGTGATCGCAGCGTCATCGAGTTTGGCACCGAAATAGCCGGCGTCGGGATCGGACGTCACGGTCCGCTGGTCGCCGGTCGAGGCGAACAGCCGTCGAACGAGTGCATCGATGCCGAGCGGTTCAGGTCCCGCAATTTCGACTGTGCCGCCCAGCGGGGCACCGACGGCGACCTCTGCTACCCGGGTGACGACGTCTTTCGAAGCAATCGGCTGAAGATGTGCCGGGGTCGCATGCACCGTCTCGCCGACTGTGCCTGCCGCAGCGATGCCGGCGATGAACTCGAAAAACTGCGTCGATCGCACGATCGAGTAAGGGATGGGGCCGGACTTGACCAGATCCTCCTGGGCGACTTTGGCACGCATGTATCCGGAGTCGGGGAGTCGATCGGCGCCGACGATGGACAGGACGACATGGTGCCCCACGCCTGCCGCCTCTTCGGCGGCGAGCATGTGCTTCGTCGATTCGCGGAAAAAGGCCAGGACGTCGTCGTCTTCCCACGACGGCGAGTTGGTGAGGTCCACGACGACGTCGGCGCCCTCCATAGCCTCCGCGACTCCCTTGCCGGTGGTGGTGTCGATACCGTCGCCGCGACCGAGGGCCGCGACGTCGTGCCCGGACTCGCTCAGCGTCGATGCGACCTGACTCCCGATGAGTCCGGTTCCGAAAATGACGATCTTCATGCCCGTCTCCTGACTTGGATTTATAGTGTCCTAGTTTACTCGGATGGTAGGTGTCCGAGTCAAGGGTGGTGTACGTTCTGTGTGCCGGACGGGCCGGGCCGGCCTCGTCGTCCTTCGGATGTAGGTATGGAGCCAGGGCAGCGTGAATCAAATCCGTTCTGGTGCAAGGACTATGTCAAACTCGCATCGAGCCCAGTTCCGGTCGCCGATGTGGCGCCCATCGGGGGTGGGTGTCCCTGGGGTTTGCTCCACGAAGTCCTTGATCAGCGAGTCCTTCACGCCGAACACGCTGTCCCCGCGTTCGAGTTGCGGATCGCCCGCGACGAAGATGTGCGTGACGAGGGTCCGCAGGCCATCCGCGGTGACCATGAAGTGAAGGTGCGCCACCCTCATCGGTGATCGGTTGGTAGCGGCCAGCATCTTTCCGACCGGACCATCGCACACCGGAGAAGATCGCCGCCGGTCTCGCCGGGCTCTTCGCAGCAATTCCCGATGCGCAATGGAGCCTCGATGACACGCTCATCGGTGGCAACCGTGCGGCGGTGACCTACGCACTGTCCGGTCACTTGAATGGCCGCCTGGGCCCGTACGAGCCGAAAGGGCAGAGTGTTCACCTGGAGTGAAAGGCAACCGCATCATTACCAGCACCGACTATTGGGACGGTGGTGCTCTTCATCGCCAGCTGAGCACGTCGTGAATATTCAATGCGGCTTCAGCCCTTCCTCTTTCGGATGATCTTCGTCGACTCCTGGGCCTTCGCCCGCTTCTCTGCCCGGCGCTCCCTGAGTGCGCGTGCGGACTGTTTCGAACTCTTGACGGCGGATTTGTCAGCCATTGTCGCTCCATCTTCGAGTGGCAACCACGAACAGACCCTGACCATACCCAGGAAAGTGGATAAGTCCACTTCGGCATCCGGCTCGAACGGGGTGCCGTGTCGGAAGCGATCATCCGTGAGATCCCAAGAACCGCAGGAACGCTCACGAACTTGCTTATTCCTGGGCGGTGGCTATGGTGCATGCAGGCATCAACGGCATCTACCGGAGGACTGAAATGTGAATGCAGCTACCGATCGTCAATGGGCGGTTCGTGACGCTGTTCTGCGTTGGCTTCTCGCGAAGGCGACGGAAGGGTACCGAAGTCCGATTCTGGACGCGGATGCCATCGGTGAGACGGTCGGCTGGGCGCCCTCACCCCTGACTCGGGACGAGGTGGCCGATGCGTCGAATTATCTTTACCGGGAAGGGTATGTGACGGGCGTGCCGGTGATGGGCATCGGAATTCCGCGCCCGATGTTGACGGTGGCCGGGCGGCGCGTCGCCACGACGGGAAGGCCTCTGCGACGGGCGATGCGCGGTCACGACGTCGTGAGCTAGCGACAGCTGGCTCCGTCCGTCGACGTACCAGCTGGTGCGTCACCTGCGCAGTCGAGAGCGAGGTTCGGGACGAGCGGGCGAGACTGCCGTCGCCCGCTCGTTCCCGCCCCGTGCTCAGATGGTTCACGGCGCAGTCAGGTCCTCGAGGACGGCCGCGGTGGTGTCGGCGATCGCCTGGTTGTTTCCCTGCGCGTCTTCCTGATTCGTGAGGCTGTCGGTGAGGATGGCGAGGACGATGGGCGCGCCGTCCGGACTCCACGCGACACCGGCATCGTTGGCGGTGCCGAAGCCGCCGCCACCGGTCTTGTCGGTGGCAGTCCATCCGGTCGGCAGCCCGGCGCGCATTCTCTTGTCCGACGTCTTGCTCGCCCGCATCCACTCGAGGAGCTGGTCACGGCTGGCCGTGTCGAGGGCGTCTCCCAGGAGCAGCGCACGGAAACCCTGCGCGAGGCCGTTCGGTGTCGTCGTGTCCCGGGGGTCGTCGCGGAATGCGGTGTTGAGTTCGGTCTCCCACCGGTCCAGCCGTGTGCTCCCGTCTCCGACCTCTCGGGCGAGGTCGGTGACCGCCTGCGGACCGCCGATCTCCCGGAGCAGGTAGTTCCCGGCAGTGTTGTCGCTCTGCGTCAGCGCTGCTTCGGCGATCTGCGCCAAGGTCATCGGGGTGCCGGCCGCAGCGGCGGTGACCGGCGAGTTCTCGACGAGGTCGCCGGGTTCGATCTCGACGGTCTTGTCGAGTGACGTGGACCCGTCCTCGGTCATTTGCAGGACCGCGGCGGACGCGTAGGCCTTGAACGTCGAGCACATCGCGAACCGTTCGTCGCCTCGGTGGCTGTAGACCTCGCCGGTCGCGGGATTGACTGCCGTCACTCCGATCCGCGTGGAGTGCTGCGCCTCCAGGGCGTCGATCGTCGCGTCGAGGGGCCGCCGATCCGGCGCCGCAACCACCGACGTGGTGGGCTGGGCTTGTTCCGCGGTGGCCGTGCACGCCCCGAGCAGCAGGGGCAGAGCCAGCGCGAGAGTGACGGCACCGCGACGACCGGTGCGCCGGGGCTTCGGATGATTTCGGTTTGTGGGCATGGATCCAATGTCGGATGCGGACACTCATAGCGCAAAGACGACAGCGGCGTGGTCGCTAGTCGGGTGCGCTATCGCCGCAGTTCAGGGCAATGTTTTGTGCCCGGGAATCGGTGGCGTCACCCGACGGGGGCGGTCGGAACTGGTTCAATGGTCGCCATGGATCTGCTCCGCCACCTGAGTTTCTTTGTCGCCGTTGCGGAAGAGGGACATTTCGGCAACGCCGCATCCCGGCTCGGAATGACGCAACCGCCGCTGTCACAGGGAGTGCGGCGGCTCGAACAGCGACTCGGCGCGGAGCTGGTCCAGCGCAGTGCCCGAGGAGTCGGGCTCACCGATGCCGGACGCCAATTGCTCCCGCGTGCGCGGCTTCTCGTTGCCGACGCGGCCCGATTCGAGGACGAGGCGCACCGCATCGCCGGCGGTCGCGATGCGGTGGTGCGGTGGGGTGTCCCGCACTCGGTGGCCGACTGTGTGGTGGTGCGGTGTGTCCGTGCTCTTCGCGACGCGGACGAGGCCCGGCCCACCCGGGTGGTGACGACCACGGCGTCCAGCACCGAACTGGTGGACGCCGTCCGCACGGGCAGTCTCGACGTCGCCGTGGTCGAACATCCCGCTCTGCTCACCGGCGTCGACAGCGGGCCGGTGCTGAAGCTTCGACGGTGGGTGGTGGTGCCGGACGACCATCCGGCGGCGGTCGCGAAGAAGGCGCAGGTCCGGATGCTGCGCGGACTGGCCCTCGCCACCGGTCCACGGTCGGACAATCCGCCTGCCCATGACCTGTTCGTCGACCTGTGGCGGGCCCGGGGTGCGGACCCGGACATCGTGGTCGCACCGGGTCCGCGAGAGATTCTCACGCACGTGGCCGCAGGCGGTCATTTCGGGGTGACGGCGACGGCACCGACGGTCATGCCGGGAGTGGCCTGGGTCGATCTGCTGCGTGACGATCTCGCGCTGCGCCTGCGCATCGTCTGGCGCTCCGGGGCCGACGTCGCACCGTCCGCTGCCGCCCTCGACCGGGTGCTGCTGAGGGCCGATCGATGACCGCGTCGGCGGAGAAGCGGCTCCGTGACGTCTTCGCCGACGCCGGTTGTACCGGATGGCTGCACGCGCGCCGCGTCGGGACCCCGATCGGCGATGGGGGTGACATCGCGGTCGGCGCGGACGACCTCGTGGTTCTGGCGTCGGTCTACAAACTTCCGCTACTCGTAGCCCTGTGCCGTGCTTTCGAATCCGGGGAGTTGTCGCCGACCGCGACCGTCCGGATCAATCCGGCCGACTGCACTCCGGGGCCGACGGGGGTGTCGACGTTCCGCGATCCCGTGGTGCTGAGCTGGCGGGATCTGGCGCTGTCGATGATGACCGTGTCCGACAACGCTGCCGCCGACCTCGTTCTCGGGCAGGTGGGACTGGAGAGCGTCGAGCGGGCGCTGTCCGAGTTGGGCATGACGAGCACGCGCATCATCGGCGGCACAGCGGATGCGCACCGCAGCCTGGTGATCGACGCCCACGCGCACACCACTGCCGAAGCATTCGCGGCACTGGCCGACAACGACGAGGCGTGGACCGTGTCCGCCTACGACCCGTCGTATGCGAGCGCGACGACTCCGCGGGAGATGACCTCGCTTCTCGACGCGATCTGGACCGGTAGGGCGGTGCCCGGGCCGCAGGGCGAGTTCGTCCGGCACGTGATGTCCGCGCAGATCTGGCAGCACCGCATCCGGTCCGGGTTCCCGTATTCCGAGGTGGACGTCGCCGGGAAGACCGGGACAATCGGCGCCATCCGCAACGAGGTGGCCGTCGTGACGTTTCCCGGCGAGACTCCCGTCGCGGTCGCCGTCTTCACCCGCGCCGCCCGAACCGATCCCGTGCTTCCTGTGGTCGATGCCGCGATCGGGCACGCCGCCCGGATCGCGGTGACCGAACTCCGCTCCGGCCGCGTCGACTGAGGTACTCAGCCCGGATAACGCCGGGGCGTGAACACCCTCGTTCCGTGTTCGCTCTCGACGACGGTCGTCATGGAGGAGCCCACGATGAGCAGGCACCGCATGTCGATCTCGGCCGGGTCGAGGTCCGCGAGCCGCACGACCCGCACCGACTCCTGCGCGCCGGCCACGTCGCGGCCGATGATCACCGGGGTGTCGGGGGAGCGGTGCTCGAGAACCAGATCGCGCATCGCGGCGACCTGCCAGGTGCGTGACTTCGACGCGGGGTTGTAGACGGCGAAGGCCATGTCGGCGCTCGCGACCGCGGAGATGCGCTGCGCCACCACGTCCCACGGCTTGAGCCGGTCCGACAGCGACAGGACGGCGTAGTCGTGACCGAGGGGTGCGCCGACCCGGCTCGCGACGGCGTTCGCGGCGGTCATGCCGGGCAGGACGCGCACGGGGACGCCGCGCCACTGCTCCTCGGCCGCGACTTCCAGCACCGCGGCGGCCATCGCGAACACACCCGGGTCACCGGACGACACGACGGCGACGCGGGCCCCGTTCTTGGCCAGGTCGAGCGCCATCGCGGCACGTTCGGCCTCGACGCGGTTGTCGCTGGAGTGACGGCGCTGGCCGGGACGTTCGGGGACCCGGTCGATGTAGGGGCCGTAGCCGACGAGATCGGTGGCGAGCGACAGTTCGTGCTGCACTTCCGGTGTCGTCCAGGCCTGATCGCCGGGACCGAGCCCGACGACGACGAGTTCGCCCTGCGGTGCCGCGTCGTCGCGGCGCGCGTTCGACGGGCTGGGCACGATGGCGATCGAGAAGTAGGGGACGTCGCTGTCCGAGACGTCGTCGGCGGCGTCGATCTTCTGCCGGGTCGTGCTGGCCCGCTCGACGTACCACGTCTCGTCGATGCGGCCGGAGTCCTTCAACGCCTGCCGAACGGCCGGGTAGGTCCGTCCGAGCTTCAGGATCGCGGCGGCGTCGGTCTCCCGTAGGCGCCGCGTCAGCTCGCCGGGCGGCAGCGTTCCCGGCAGGACGGTCAGGATTTCCTCGCCCTCGACGAGCGGCATCGCCAGCGCGGCGGAGGCGGCGCTGATCGACGTGACCCCGGGAATGACCTCCGCCTCGAAGCGCTGCGCCAACCTCTTGTGCATGTGCATGTAGGAGCTGTAGAACAGCGGGTCGCCCGCCGCGAGGAGCGCGACCGACCGGCCGGCGTCGAGGTGGGCGGCGAGTCGCTGCGACGCCTCCTCGTAGAACTCGTCCATCGCCCCCTGGTAACCGCCCGGGTGGTCGACGGTCTCGGTGGTGACGGGGTAGACGAGGTGCTCCTCGATCTGTCCCTCACGCAGGTACGGCGCCGCGACCGCGCGGGAGATGCTCTTGCCGTGCCGGGCGCTGTGGAACGCCACCACATCGGCCTCGGCGATGACCCGCGCGGCCTTCACCGTCACCAGTTCCGGGTCGCCCGGTCCGATGCCGACGCCCCACAGTTTGCCGGTCACCCGCTCGTCGGAGCTCATTCGACCTCGCTCGCAATCGCATTCAGCGCCGCAGCTGTGATGGCGCTGCCACCCCGGCGGCCGCGGACCACCAGATAGTCCAGTCCGCGCGGGTGTTCGATCAACGCTTCCTTCGACTCGGCCGCACCGATGAAGCCGACCGGACCGCCCACGATCGCGGCAGGCCGGGGTGCCCCGGATTCGATCATGTCCAGCAGGTAGAACAACGCGGTCGGGGCGTTGCCGATCGCGACGACGGCACCGTCGAGTTTGCTGCCCCACAATTCGAGTGCGGCCGCCGAGCGGGTGTTCCCGATCTGCTCCGCCAGCACCGGGACCCGGGGGTCGCGCAGCGTGCAGAGGACCTCGTTGTCCGCAGGGAGACGCTTCCGGGTCACGCCGGCAGCGACCATCTGCGCGTCGCACAGGATCGGGGCGCCGCCCGCCAGCGCCGCGCGGGCGGCCTTCACGACACCGGGGGTGAACGCGACGTCGTCCACGAGGTCGACCTGACCGCTTGCGTGGATCATGCGGACCACGGCCTGCGAGACGTCCTCGGGAAAGGCACTGAGATCCGCCTCGGCGCGGATCGTGGCGAAGGACTGGCGGTAGATCTCCGCGCCGTCTCGGATGTACTCGATCATCCGCTCACGATAGAGGCACCGCGGTCACGGCTCCTCCACCCGGTAACCCGTCTCCGTGGCGACGACGTCGGCGACCTCACCCTTGGGCCGCCCGCAGCACCGCTCGCAGCCCGACCAGTGCTGCCGGCCCTCCACCGGGAGTTCGCCGCTCGCGACGGCGTCCCGCGCGTCGGATCGCACGTCGGCGAGCGCCTTCTCGCAGCCGGGTTGCCCGGTGCAGGCGCTGACGTTCAGCCACGGCGAGTTCTCGTCGAAGATCAGGCCCATCGGGGCGAGGACCCGGACCACCTGCTCGGCCGACCACTCGTCGAGATCGCACAGCAACACCGATTTCCACGGCGTGACGATCACCGGCTTCTCGACCGCGGCGAGGAACTCGGCCAGCCGGGCATCGAGGATCCCGAACGCGAGGCCGCCGCCGAGGGTCACGTTGCCGTCCGGTTGGTCGAGCCACCCGATCGGCGGCCGATGGTCGTCGAACCCGCTCACCGGGTCGGCGGTCGGTGCGAGCGTCAACGCCGACAGGACCCGTTCGACCCCGTCGGCGATCTCGGACAGCCGCCAGTGCTGATCGCGCAGCTCCAGGAAGACGCGGGCGGCGTTCAGGAGCACCGCCACCGATTCCGTCGCCGCGATCCGGGCACCGCTGTCGCGACCGGCGAGGACCAGGGCGACCTCCGTCTCGCTCACCGCATGGACGCCGAAATCGCCGCCGAGCGCCGACACGTCGCCGCGTCCGTCGTCGAGGGTGAACAGCGTGCGGCCGGGCAGGTCCGCCAGCGCGGCGTCCGCGCACAACGTCCGGTCGAGTTCGTCGACCAGATCCCGCAGGTCCGCGACACCACCGATCCGGCCGGTCAGCGGCGAGACGAGGATGTTGCGGACCCGCTCGTGGGTCTCCGACGGCAGGAGGCCCGCGTCGGCGAGGCGGCGGGCGAACTCCTGCGGATCGCGGACCGCCCGCAGTTGCGCGTTGCCGCGGGAGGTCAGTTCGATCTCGCCGTTTCCGAGGTCGCGGGCCGATTCCGCGAGGGTCTGCAGCTGGGTGGAGGTCAGCACACCTCCGGGGAGGCGCACCCGGGCGAGGGCACCGTCGGCGGCCCGGTGGACCTGCAGCGCGCCGGGGCATGCGTCGGGGCGGGAACGGGAGTCGACCATGGTCCCAGGTTACGTCCGGCCCCGGGTAGCATCACCAGCACTTGCGACAGCAGGAGAGGAAGCCGGTGAAAATCCGGTGCGGTCGCGCCACTGTGAGCCCGCCGAAACCGGTGGGCGAGCCAGACCCTCACCTGCCGTCCTCCGACCTACGGTTCCGCACAGAACCACCGCCACGGGGCGCGACACCCCCAGGAAGGCTCCACACGTGATCCTGCTGCTCTCCACCTCCGACACCGACCTGCTCAGCGCACGCGCCAGCGGGGCGGACTACCGCTGGGCCAACCCGGCACGGCTGCTGGTCGAGGAGGATCTGCCGGGACTGCTCGACGGCGCCGACCTGGTGGTGGTGCGCATCCTCGGTGGCCGGCGGGCGTGGGAGGAGGGCCTCGACGCGGTCCTCGCCAGCGGACTGCCGGTGGTGGTCCTCGGCGGCGAGCACGCCCCGGACGCCGAGCTGATGGAGTGCTCGACGGTCACTGCCGGTGTGTCGGCGGAGGCACACAACTATCTCGCCGAGGGCGGCGCCGACAACCTCGCCCAACTGCACCACTTCCTGTCGGACACCGTGCTGCTGACCGGTCACGGTTTCGAGGCGCCGGTCCACCTGCCGAGCTGGGGTGTCGCGCCGTTCGCTCCCGACGGGAACCCGGACCGCCCCACGATCGCCGTTCTCTACTACCGCGCGCAGCACCTGGCCGGGAACACCCGCTACATCGAGGCGCTGTGCGACGCCGTCGTCGCGGCGGGCGGCACCCCGCTGCCGATCTTCTGCGCGTCGCTGCGCACCGCCGAACCGGAGTTGCTGAACACGCTGCGCCGGGCGGACGCGATGGTGGTCACCGTGCTCGCCGCCGGCGGCACCAAGCCGGCCGGCGTCTCGGCCGGTGGCGACGACGAGGCGTGGGACGTCGCCGCGCTGGCCGCGCTGGACGTGCCGATCCTGCAGGGACTGTGCCTGACCAGCAGCCGTGAATCGTGGGAGTCCAACGACGACGGATTGTCGCCGCTCGACGTCGCCACCCAGGTCGCGGTCCCCGAGTTCGACGGCCGGCTGATCACGGTGCCGTTCTCGTTCAAGGAGATCGACGCGGACGGTCTCTCCACCTACGTTCCCGACGCCGAGCGCGCCTCCCGGGTGGCGGGCATCGCCGTCCGGCACGCCCGGCTCCGGCACATCCCCGCGTCCGACCGCCGGATCGCTCTGATGCTGTCGGCGTACCCGACGAAGCACGCCCGCATCGGCAACGCCGTCGGTCTCGACACGCCGGCCAGCGCGATCCGGTTGCTCACCGAGATGCGGGCCGCCGGATACGACCTCGGCCCGGCGGACGGACCGGATTCCGTGCCGGGTCTCGCCGCCCAGGACGGCGACGCGCTGATCCACGCCCTCATCGCCGCCGGCGGCCAGGATCCGGACTGGCTGACCGCGGAGCAGCTCGCGGGCAACCCGATCCGGATCTCCGCGGCCCGCTACCGCGAGTGGTTCTCGGCGCTGCCCGCCGAACTGCGCGAGGGCGTCGAGGAGCACTGGGGGCCGGCGCCGGGCGAACTGTACGTCGACCGCTCACAGGATCCCGCCGGTGAAATCGTCATCGCCGCAATGCAGTTCGGGAACCTCGTGCTGATGGTGCAGCCGCCGCGCGGATTCGGGGAGAAGCCGGTCGCGATCTACCACGACCCGCATCTACCGCCGAGCCACCACTACCTCGCCGCCTACCGGTGGATCGCCGCGGACGCCGCCGCCGGCGGTTTCGGCGCCGACGCCGTCGTCCATCTCGGCAAGCACGGCAACCTCGAATGGCTGCCCGGCAAGACACTCGGCATGTCCGCGTCGTGCGGCACCGACGCCGCACTCGGCGACCTGCCGCTGATCTACCCGTTCCTGGTCAACGATCCGGGGGAGGGCACGCAGGCCAAGCGCCGTGCCCACGCGACTCTCGTCGATCACCTGATCCCGCCGATGGCCCGCGCCGAGAGCTACGGCGACATCTCGCGGCTCGAGCAGCTACTCGACGAGCACTCGAACATCTCCGCGCTCGACCCGTCCAAGCTGCCGGCCATTCGTCAGCAGATCTGGACGCTGATGCGCGCCGCCAAGATGGACCACGACCTCGGACTCGAGGAACGTCCCGACGAGGACGTGTTCGACGACATGCTGCTGCACGTCGACGGCTGGCTGTGCGAGATCAAGGACGTCCAGATCCGTGACGGCCTCCACATCCTCGGTGCCGCACCCCGCGACGACGCGGAGGTCGAACTGGTGCTCGCGATGCTCCGCGCCCGGCAGATGTGGGGCGGCGAGCAGAACGTCCCCGGACTCCGCGAGGCGCTCGGCCTCAGCGAGGACGGCGACGAATCCCGTACCCGCGTCGACGACATCGAGCAGGAGGCGCACGCACTGGTGCAGGGCATGCACGACGCCGACTGGAAACCGGACGCCGCCGACACCCTCACCGGCGACGCCACCGTCGCGAAGATCCTGCGCTTCGCCGCCACCGAGGTGGTGCCCCGCCTTCGCGAGACCGACAACGAGATCGCTCAGGTGCTGCACGCGCTCGACGGCGGATTCATCGCCCCCGGGCCGAGCGGTTCGCCGCTGCGCGGGCTGATCAACGTGCTCCCGACGGGCCGCAACTTCTACTCCGTCGACCCGAAGGCCGTGCCGTCCCGGCTCGCCTGGGAGACCGGCCAGGCGATGGCCGAATCGTTGCTGGACCGCTACAAGTCCGATCACGGAGAGTGGCCGCGCTCGGTGGGTCTGTCCGTGTGGGGCACGTCCGCGATGCGCACCTCCGGAGACGACATCGCCGAGGTCTTCGCGCTCCTCGGTGTGCGCCCGGTGTGGGACGAGGCGAGTCGCCGCGTGGTGAACCTCGAGGTGATCGACCTCGAGGAACTCGGCCGGCCGCGTATCGATGTCACGGTCCGGATCAGTGGTTTCTTCCGTGACGCGTTCCCGCACGTCCTGGCACTGCTCGACGACGCCGTCCGGCTCGTCGCCGCGTTGGACGAACCGGCGGAGAGCAACTTCGTGCGCGCACATGCGCAGGCGGATCTCGCCGAGCACGGCGACGAACGCCGCGCGACCACCCGCATCTTCGGGTCGAAGCCGGGCACCTACGGGGCCGGGCTGCTGCAGCTGATCGACTCCAAGAGCTGGCGCGGCGACGCCGACCTCGCCGACGTGTACACCACGTGGGGTGGTTTCGCGTACGGCCGCGGACTCGACGGCGCCCCCGCCGCCGACGACATGCGGACCGCATACCGTCGAATCACCGTGGCGGCCAAGAACACCGACACCCGCGAACACGACATCGCCGACGCCGACGACTACTTCCAGTACCACGGCGGCATGGTCGCCACCGTGCGGGCTCTCACCGGAAAGTCGCCCGAGGCATACATCGGCGACAGCACCCGGCCCGAGTCGGTGCGCACCCGAACCCTGTCGGAGGAGACGTCCCGGGTGTTCCGCGCCCGCGTCGTGAACCCGCGGTGGCTCGAGGCGATGCGACGTCACGGATACAAGGGTGCGTTCGAGATGGCGGCAACCGTCGACTACCTGTTCGGATACGACGCCACCACCAACGTCGTCGCCGACTGGATGTACGAGAAGCTCGCCGAGTCGTACGTGCTGGACGAGCAGAACCGCAAGTTCATGGAACAGTCCAACCCCTGGGCCCTGCACGGCATCGCCGAACGCCTGCTCGAGGCGGCCGAGCGGAACATGTGGGAGCACCCCGAGCAGCAGACCCTCGACGGCCTGCGGCAGGTGTACCTCGAGACCGAAGGCGAACTCGAAGGAGACTGAGCAACCGTCCGGCTCCGCGGTTCGGTCTAGCATGGGGCCGGTGACCACAGAATTCGACCGGGTGTCGTCCGCGAAGTACGTCCTGCTCACCACGTTTCGGAAAGACGGCACAGCGGTGGCGACACCGCTGTGGGCCGCCGCCGACGGTGACCGCCTGCTGATGTGGACGGTCACCGACTCCTACAAGGTCAAACGCATCCGCCGCAACCCGGAGGTGACGGTGGCCGCGTGCGATGCGCGCGGCAAGCCGAAAGGCCCCCAGGTTCCCGCCCGCGCGGTCATCCTCGACGCCGCCGGCACCGATCACACGAGGGACGTGATCGCCCGCAAGTACGGCATCCTCGGCTGGCTCACGATGAAAGGCAGCCTCCTGCGCCGAGGAAAGACCGGAACCATCGGACTCGCCGTCACGGCCGAGGACCGGTAATCAGGTCTCCGCTCGGCGTGGGCGGCCGTGATGTGGAACCTGTCCAGTGCTGGCGCGTGGTCGGTTGATCGGCAGCGCGCCGGTCAGGCAAGTGCGCGAAGGTGCTCGGCGATCATCCGCTGAGCGGTTTCCGGGGTATCGGTGTCCCCGAGCAGGACGTGCATCGCCGCGCCGTCGACGAGTGCGTGCAGGCGCATCGCCTCGGTGTCGACGTCGATGTCGGGCGCGATCAGGCCCCGCTGAGCGAGGCCGGTCAGGATCGCGGCGCAGGCACCGCGGAGTTGCCGTTGAGCATCGAGGGCGATGTCTTTCAGTAGTGGATGGGCGGGGCTTTCCGCGACGAGAGCGAGGTTCACCTCCATTTCGCAGCGTCGGCGGTCGTCGAGCGGGAGGACTTCGTCCAGCACCGCGAGGGCGCGCTGCCACGGGTCGGTGATCGACGCGTGGGCCTGTGCTCGTTCGCGGACACGCGTTGCGACGAGCCGCATCGAATAGGCGAGGAGTTCGGCCTTGCTGGCGAACACGTGTCGGAGCGATCCGCTCGAGATTCCGGCCTCGGCGGCCACATCGCGTACGGACACGGCGCCGATGCCCTCGCGTTGGATCACCCGCCACACGGCCTCGGCGATCTCCTGCTGCCTTCGGTCGTGGTCGATGAGCTTCGGCACCCCGCCATGTTAACACGGCCGTGCTAGCATGATGCCTTGTTGGCACGATCGTACTAACAAGTACTGGAGAGGCGGATGGTATGACGTCGCAACTGTCGAGTTCCCACCGCTATGCCGCACTCGACGTCATGCGCGGTGCGGCCATCCTGGGCACTCTCGCCACCAACATCTGGATCTTCACCAACGTCGAGGGGCTGGTGGGGTACATCGATGGCACCGGACGAGCCACCGGCGGCTGGGCCCCGGTGCAGGCTGTGCTGCAGCAGTTCGCGCAGGGCAAGTTCCTCGGCCTGCTCACCATCATGTTCGGCGTCGGACTGCTCATCCAGCAGCGTTCTGCGCAGCGACAGGGCCGGAGGTGGCCGGGCGGATACCCGTGGCGCGCGGGGCTGCTGATGCTCGACGGAGCACTGCATTTTCTGCTGTTCACCGAGTTCGACGTCCTGTCCGGATACGCCTTCACCGGATTGATCGTCGCCTTCATCCTGACCACCGGCATTCGCGCGCAACGCGTCTGGATGGCGTGTGCGGTGACCGTCCACGCGGCGATGCTGGGCCTCGTCGTCGCGGCGTTGTCCTCGGCGCCCGCGCGGGAGCCCCAGCCGCTGTCACCGAACCCCTATGCGGACGGCAGCTTCTGGGATCTCGTCGTCTTCCGCGCCGACCACGTGTTGCTGTTCCGGCTCGAGGTGCTCTTCATCCTGCCGCTGTCGATCGCCCTGTTTCTCGTCGGCGCACACCTCTACGGTGCGCGCGTCCTCGACCCGGACCGCGGCGACTTGCGTCGGCGCCTGATGGTCGCGGGCCTGGCAATCGCACTTCCGCTGGACTTCGCGCTTGGATTGTTCGGCGGAGACGCAGGCCTGATCCTCGGCAGGTACGGGACCGCTCCGGTGGTGGCGTTGGGGCTACTCGCCGCGATCGCGCACCGCTACGCGGGCGGACGCGAACCCGGCCCGGCCGGTCGGGCGCTCTCGGGAGTCGGCCGCACTGCGCTCAGTTGCTATGTGCTGCAGAACATCCTGTGCTCGATCGTCTGCTACGGCTGGGGATTCGGCCTCGCGGCCCGGTTGAACGGCGCCACCGTCGTTCCGGCGACCATCGTGTTGTTCGGTGCCGTCTCGGCGACGCTGATCGTCGTGTCACGCCTGTGGTTGCGGCGGTTCGATCGGGGGCCACTCGAATGGCTCACGCACCGGGGCTACCAGCGTCTCACCCGGGCGGACAGGAACGGTGTCACCGCGCCAGCAGTGTCGTCCATTCCTTGAACTCGAGGGCGTACGACGGTGCGGGCGTCGTCACGGAGGGGCACGGCTGTCGCCGAGTCGCCAACTCCACCAACGACTTCGCAGCCCGCATCACGCTGACGTGGTGATGCCGGGAGACGTCGAGTAACTCCTCGAACGCCTCGGCGTCGCCGTAACCGCGGGTGGCGATGAGGATGCCCTTCGCGGTGGCGAGAACCTCGCGTCCGTCGGGGTGACGGTGCGGAATCGGATGTGCGGGCGGTGCGGCCTCGAGTACGTCGTTCGACACTGTGATCTCCTAAATTGTGGTGCTTCGCTGATGTCTCGGCGCGGTCATACCGCTGCCACCATCAGGGCCGTGGCGAGGACGACGATCAGTCCTCCTGTCGCGGCGGCGAGAACTGAACCGGTGATGATGCCGATTCCGGTGGCGCAGACGAGGCAGACGAACATCGTCAGTGCCACGTCGGCGAGAGCGAATCGTCTCGTGACCTTGGTGTGGTCGTGGAGCAGTTCGCGGGTGGTGGTATCGGAGTGCATGAAACCTCCTGGTCAGACGGGCAAGGGACGTACTCGGCGCATGCGCCGGCCACGCGGCGCTACGGTGAGTTTCGGCCCCGTTCTCTGGAGACCTGAATATGACATGCGCGGCGAAACGGCTTTGGAGTGAGCAATCTCATATGCGCGATGTCTGCAGCATTTATAACGGAAACAGTACGGGCTGTCACCTAGACAAGCGTCCGCATAGGATCCGCGACTCAGAGCGCCTTGCTGACCGACGACATGTGGAAGTCGGGGACACGCAACGGCGGCATCGCGGTTCGGGTGAACCAGTCCTTCCATTCCCGGGGCAGCGTCCGCTCGGTGGCTCCGCCCTGGGTGACCCTCCGTAGCAGGTCGAGGGGGCTCTCGTTGAACCGGAAGTTGTTCACGGCGCCCGTGACCTTCCCGTTCTCGACGAGGTAGACACCGTCCCGCGTCAGTCCCGTGAGCAGCAGGGTGGCGGGGTCGACCTCCCGGATGTACCAGAGGGTGGTCAGCAGCAGCCCCCGTTCGGTCTCGGCCACCATCTGGTCGAGCGATACCGAGCCGCCGGCGTCGAGGATCAGGTTGTCGCCGGGCACGGTCACGTCGGCGCCGAATTCCTTCGCCGCCGCCCGCGGGTACGCGAGCGCGTTGACGGTGCCGTCACGGATCCAGTCGACCCGGCCCGCGTCCATCCCGTTGTCGAAGACGGACACGGATTCGGACGACGACCCGGTGACGACGAACGGTGTGTATTCCACGCCGAGCGCGGCCGGATCGGAATAGAGGGTGAGGGGAAGTGCACTCAGCTTCTCCCCGATGCGGGTGCCGCCGGGCGCAGACAGGGCGGAGTGCCCTTCCTCCGCGGCTCGGCCTTCCATGGTCCACATGAGATAGATCATTAGGTCCGCGACTGCGGACGGCGGCAGGATTGTCTCGTAACGGCCCGCGGGCAACTCCACCCGGTTGCGGGCCCAGTCGAGGCGTGTCGACAGGTCCTGGAGCAACTTCACGCTGGCCACATCCGTGAAGTCCTTGGTGCTGGTGCCCACCCAGGCGCTGGCGTCGCCGCGTTTGCCGTTGATCTCGACCGACCCGGTCGGCTGGGCGAACCGGCGCCGGATCCCGGTCGACGTGCCCAGCCAGGTCGTGTGCAGCTGGTGATGGGCGAAACCGTAGAGCTGGTCGCTGCCGTCGAAGCCCATGCTCAGATCCTGGGCGAGTTGTTCGAACGCGCCGATCTCGGTGCGCTCCGCCGAGTCGTCCCACCGCTCGTCGGTGTCGGTGCCGGTGAGCAACGGCATCGCGTCGGACGCGGGTGTGGCTGTGCGGGCGGCGATTTCGGCCGAGCGGACCACGCCGTCGATGTCGGCGGCGTCGACGGACGCGGACGTGACGATGCCGACCTTCGCGTCCTCGCCGACCCGGACGATCGAGATGACGGTCCAGCTGCGCGACGTCGACACTCCGTTGGTGGTCATCGAGTTGCCCGCCCACCGCAGGGACGCCTCGCTGGCATCGGTGACGATCACGATGGTTTCGTCCACGGTGGCCCGGGCGAGGACCTGCTCGACGAGTTGCTGCGGTGCGATCATCGGCCGCCTTCCGTCCGAGTGTTCAGTACGTTGACGCCGCGGAAGAGTGCCGACGGGCAGCCGTGGCTGACGGCCGCGACCTGACCGGGCTGCGCCTTGCCGCAGTTGAAGGCGCCGCCGAGCTGCCAGGTGGAGCGGCCGCCGACGGCGTCCATCGAACCCCAGAAGTCCGTGGTCGTCGCCTGGTACGCGACGTCGCGGAGTTGTCCGTCGAGTTTCCCGCCGCGGATGCGGTAGAACCGCTGACCGGTGAACTGGAAGTTGTAGCGTTGCATGTCGATCGACCAGGATTTGTCGCCGACCACGTAGATGCCGTCCTCCACACCGGAGATCAGGTCGTCGGTGCTGCGATCGGCGCCGGGATCGGGTTGCAACGACACATTGGCCATCCGCTGGATGGGGACGTGGTGGGGCGAGTCGGCGTACGAGCAGCCGTTGGAACGCTCCAGCCCGAGACGGGGCGCGAACGCCCGGTCGAGTTGGTAGCCGACGAGAATCCCGTCGGCGACCAGGTCCCAGGACTGGGTTTCGACGCCTTCGTCGTCGTAACCGACCGTGGCGAGACCGTGCCGCTCGGTGCGGTCGGCGGTGACGTGCATGATCGGCGTCCCGTAGCGCAGGGTGCCGAGCTTGTCGGGGGTGGCGAACGACGTGCCGGCATACGCGGCCTCGTAACCGATGGCGCGGTCGTACTCGGTGGCGTGCCCGATGGATTCGTGGATGGTCAGCCACAGGTTGGTCGGGTCGATCACCAGGTCGGTGACACCGGGCACCACGGTGGGGGCCTTCACCTTCTCGGCCAGCAGGTCCGGGATCCGGGCGAGTTCGTCGGTCCAGTTCCACACCCCGTCGCCGGCGACGTACTCCCATCCGCGGCCGACGGGGGGAGCGAGGGTACGCATCGTCTCGAACACACCGGCCGACTGGTCGACGGTGGTGGCTTCGAGTTGCGGATGCAGCCGCACCCGCTGCTGCACGATGGACGAGCCGGCGAGATCGGCGTAAAACGTCTGCTCCTTCACCTGCAGGCATCCGGCGGTGACGTGGTCGACGCCGTCGGAGGCGAGGAGCCTGCGGGAGTATTCGCCGAGCAACGAGATCTTGTCCGAGGCGGGAACTTCGAACGGATCGACGTCGTAATCGGACACCCAGCGGACGTCCGCGTGCACCGGTTCGGCGGCGAGTTCGACGTGCTCCCGGTTCAGTCCACGCAACGCCCGGGCGACGGCGACGGCCTGTTCCGCGGTCGCGGCGGCGGTCGCCGGGGTCAGCTCGGCATGCGAGGCGAAACCCCAGGTGCCGTCGACGACGACCCGCACCGCGAAGCCGAGTTCGGTGGTGTCCACCGCCGACTGCACTTCGCCGTCGCGCAACCGCAGCGACTGGCTGGTGAGCCGATGCACCCGCAGGTCGGCGTGCGACGCCCCCGCCGCACGGGCGGCGGCGAGTGCCGCGTCCGCCAGCGAACGCAGGGGGAGGGCAAGGAATTCCGGATCAACCTGTCGTGGAGCCGTCACCTGGACCACCGTAGTCGGTCGCTCAGCCGAATTGCTGCCAACCCAACCGGATCACCATCGCGATCACCACGATCAGCAGGGTGATCCGGACGAATCCGGCGCCCTTGCTCAGCGCCATCCGCGAACCGGTGATCGCGCCGATCACGTTGCAGACCGCCATGCCCAGGCCGAGCGCCCACAGCACGTGGCCGGCGGCGGCGAAGAACACCAGCGCACCGAGATTCGATCCGAGATTGATCACCTTCGCCATCGCGGCACTGCGAACGAATTCCGTGCCCAGGAACGTGGCGAAACTGATGATGAGGAATGTGCCGGTGCCCGGCCCGAACAGTCCGTCGTAGAACCCGAGGAGACCGGCGGACAGCAGGACGACCGCGATTACCTTCCGCCGTGTCGGCGGATCCTTCGCCAGCGTGGTGCCGAGCTGCGGACGGATCGTCACGAACACGGCGACGCCGACGAGCACCGCCATGATGAGCGGGATGAAGACGTCCTTGTCGATGCGCGACACCGTTGCCGCGCCGAGCGCGGACGCCACCGCCGCGAGCAGGCCGGCGGGAACCAGCAGCCGCCAATTCATGGGGATGCGGCGCGCGAACGTGACGACGGCGGCGGATGTGCCGGTGAACGCGGTGAGCTTGTTGGTGGCCAGCGCCGCCTGCGGCGTCAGCTGCGGTGCCACGAGAAACAGTGCGGGAATGAGGATCAGTCCGCCGCCGCCGACGACGGCATCCACCCACCCGGCTGCCGTCGCAGCGGTGAGAAGAAGCGCCCAGTCACCCACATTCATGGTGCAGACTCAACCACACCCACCCCGAGGTACTTAGGCTGTGCACATGCGGAGGTTCAGTCTGTGGCTGCGAGGAAAGCCGACAGTTGCGGACTCGATGTTGGCGGCGATCCTGTTCGCCCTCGAGGTGTTCGTGTTCACCGCGTCGGGAGACCGCTCGCCGTGGGTGCAGCTGGTCATGGGTTTCCTGCTGTGCCTGCCTATCGCGTGGCGTCGCAAGTATCCGCGGGCGGCGGCCGGTGCCGTTCTGGTGATGTCGATCACGATCACGTTCGTCAGTTACTCGATCGGAGACCTCGACGCCGAGCATCCCGGTCTGCTGGCGCTCGCCGTCGCCCTGTACACGCTCGTCGCCTACGTCGACCGCCGGACCGCCGCCATGTACGCGGTGGGCCTCGCAGTGGATTCGGCCCTGTCGATCTGGTTACTGGAACAGGAACTGCTTGCGGCCGGACTGTTCTCGGTCCTCGTCTTCGCACTCTCCTGGATCACGGCGGAGTTCCTCGGCGCCCGCCGGGCCTACGACGAAGAGGTCGCCGCGCGCCTCGTCGTCGCCGACTACGACCGGGATCGTCGCGCCGAGGACGCGGTGGCGGCCGAGCGGACCCGGATCGCCCGGGAATTGCACGACGTCGTCGCGCACGCGGTGAGCGTGATGATCGTTCAGGCCGACGGCGCGTCCTACGCCTTGAAGAGCAACCCCGACATCGCGAAGCAGGCACTCACCAACATCGCCGGCACCGGGCGGGAGGCTCTGGCGGAACTGCGGCGCACCGTCTCGCTGCTGCGCACCGAACCGGCGACCGACGACATGCCCCAGCACGGCACGGCCGGTCTCGCCCGGGTGGTCGACATGATGCGCAGCGCCGGACTGCCCGTGGAGCTCGAGCTGACGGGGGAGTTGGACGACATCAGCCCGGCGGTCAGTCTCGGCGTCCACCGGCTGGTCCAGGAATCGCTGACGAACGTGCTGCGGCATGCCGGAGAACGTCCGCGCGCGAAGGTGCGGGTGCGGCGCCGCGAGACGGACGTGCTCGTCGAAATCACCGACAACGGCAACTCGTCCGGGCAGTTCTCGCTCGGATCGGGCAACGGGCTGCTGGGGATGCGGGAGCGGGTCGCCGTGCTGCACGGCACCCTCGAGGCGGGACGGCAGACCGACGGCAGTTGGCGGGTCACCGCGGAGTTGCCGCTCGAGCTCGAGGACTGAGCGGCCCCGGCTACTCCGTCTCCGGTGGTGTCGCTTCCTCCGGCTGGTCGAGGACGCTGACGGTGACGCCGTAGGGAAGGAACCGCACCGACCGGTGAGGATCCGTGTTGTGCTTGTGCGCGCGGAGCGCATCGAGTTCGGTGGCATACACCTGCTCGACGCGTGCGACGCCCTCGCCGTCGAGCGTGTAGATCGCCCACACACCGTCACCGGTCTCACCCGTCGTTTCCGGCTTCGACGCGCCGCGCGGCGACCGGGCGAAGTCCGCGAACACGCCCGTCCACGGAATCTGAGAATCTGCCTGGTCCAGGAACCTGACGATCCGGTCCTTGACGCCCTGCAATTCCTCGCCGGCCTCACGGATCACGCGGTCGAGATCGTCGGGATCGAACCCGAACGGCCTGTTGTCGCCCATCACTGTCTCCTGACTTCGGCGGGACACCTCCAGTGTGGCCGCGGATGCCGATCGGCGCCACGACGGTCCGCCGACCGGCATCCGCGCCGACGACCAGGGCTGCCTCCCGCTGGTCCTCAGGCGTCCGGTGCCGTGTAGACGCGATCACCGCCCACATAGGTCAGGACGGCCCGGGTCTCGCCGATCGCGTCGGCGGTTCCGGTGAACGGATCCCGGTCGAGGACCACCAGGTCGGCGAGCCTGCCCACCTCGATGCTCCCCGTGTCGTCGAGGTGGTTCACGTACGCGGACCCGGCGGTGTACGCGGTGAGTGCGGCCGTGAGGTCGATTCGCTGCTCCGGGAGGAACACCGGGCGTCCCTGCCCGTCCCGGCCCGGCAGCACGCGATTGACCGCGACATGGATGCCGTGGATCGGGTCGGCGCTGCTGACCGGCCAGTCGCTGCCGGCTGCCAGCGTTGCGCCCGAGCGCAGCAGGGAACCGAAGGGGTACTGCCGGTGGGAGCGTTCGTCCCCGAGGAAGGGGATGGTGAGTTCGTCCATCTGCGGCTCATGGGCTGCCCACAGCGGTTGCATGTTGGCCGTGACGCCGAGCGCGCGGAAACGGGGGATATCGCCCGGGTCCACGACCTGCAGGTGGGCGAGGTGCGGCCGGGTGTCGCGGAATCCGTTCGTCGTCCGAGCGGCGTCGACCGCGTCGAGCGCATCCCGCACGGCCCGGTCGTCGAGCGCGTGGAAGTGCACCTGAAATCCGAGGGCGTCGAGTTCGGTGACGTAGCCGCGCAGCTCGTCCGGGTCGACGAAGCTGGTCCCGGAATGGGCTGTCGCGCAGCCGCATCCATCCAGATACGGGGAGATCATGGCCGCGGTGCGGGATTCGGCGACACCATCGAGCATGATCTTCACGGTGTCGGCCCGCATCCTCCCGACGCGGAGAAGGGACCGTCGCCGGAGCAGGTCGGGGACCTGCTCGGCGCGCCGATCGCGATCCCACCACAGGCGCCCGCAACCCGCGCGGTGAGGGAGCCGTCACCGGCCGCGGTCAGGTAGGCATCGGAGACATCGGAGATCCCGGAGGTGTCGCCGAGTAGCGCGTCCTGCCACGCGGTGATGCCGAGCGAATGCAGGTGCCGCTGGGCGTGGAGCAGCGCCTTCAGCCGGTCGTCGGGGGTGTGCTGCGGGGTGTGGCAGCCGACCAGCTCCATCGCAGACTCCTGGAGCATGCCGGTCGGCGCGCCGTCGGCGTCGCGTTCGATACGTCCGCCGACGGGATCGGGGGTGTCTCGAGTGATGCCCGCGAGGTCCAGAGCTCTCGTGTTGGCCCATGCTCCGTGATGGTCGCGGTTGGGCAGAAACACCGGCCGATCCCGCACGACGGTGCCGAGGAGTTGCGCGGTGGGTGTGCCCCCGTCGAACGCCTCCATCGACCACCCGCCGCCGACGATCCACGGCAACTCCGGGTGTGCGCCGGATGTCGGGTCGGCGTTTCACCGACTCGGTGAGGCTAAAAAAGAAGTTCGACCCGGATCACGTCCTCACCCCCGGCTACGACGTCTTCGAGGGCAGACTGGGCGACGACGTCAGCCGCCGGCGAGCGGCACCAGGATGAAGTGGCCGGCTCCGCGGGCGGCGGAGAACACGTCCCAGGACATCGGGCCGCCGGGACCACGGCCTTCCTGGTAGCGGAGGTCGAATGCGGGGTTCACGGGTGCGAGCCGGTAGTCGAAGAAGGCGTAGTTCGCGCGCAGCAATGTGCGCGCCGGTTCGGCGGCCTCCGCGAGACGGGGCACCAACCGGTCCTCGACCACCAGTCCGCGGTCGGAGAATTCGTCGACGATGACGCATTCACAGAAGTACGCGAGGGTCCCGATCTCGCCGGGGGATCGCACCGGTGCCTCCCCGACGAGGGTCCCGACCGCCCTGCCGACCCGCTCGTAGTCCTGCGCGCTCGCCCAGTTGCCGAAGATGGGGGGTGCGTCCCACGGGAGACCGCTCTCGACGTCGTAGTACACGGCGCCGGCGCCCAGCACGGCGAGCAGGCAGGCCAGTGTGCCGGCGACGGCGCGGTCCGTGGCGTCGCGCGCGGCGCTCCAGTGGATGCCGGCGGCGAGGACGGCGAACATCGCCAGCGTGGTCGCGGGCGCCACGTAATACCAGTGGTACGGCACGGTGTCGAGCACGACGTAGGCGGCGTAGTAGAGAGCACCGGACAGTCCGAGCGCGAGCAGCGGCACAGGCACCGGTCGCCTCCCCGGCCTGGCGTACGAGGCGAGCGCGACGAGAATCAGAACGAGTGCGAGGGCCGCGGGACCGAATGCCGCCACGGTCCGCCACGGGTTGGACTCGAAGTACATGATCGGGCCGGTGAGGTAGTTGTAGCCGCCCACATCGGAGGCCTGGCCCTGCTTGATCAGGAAGGTGTCGGGCACAGCCGAACCGAGGACGATCCAGCTGAACAGGTACCACGGCCCGGCGATCGCGGCGAAGCCGGCGAGGGCGCGGCGCAGTTGCGTGCGAATCGCCGGTGACAGGGCGGCGATGACCACGACGAAGACGAGCAGGTCCAGACGTACCAGCGACGCCATGCCCGCGGCCGCGCCGAACCAGGCGGCCCTGCCTTCGAGCGCGAACCACACCATCACCGCGACGGCCGCCGGGATCAGCAGCACCTCGAGTCCGACCGCGGACAACACGAACGGGTTGAACACCACCAGCGCACCGGCGAGCACCGCCCAGACGGTCCCGAGGGCGAGGCGCCGGCACGTCCGCGCCAGCACCCAGCCCAACAGGGCGGTGACCGCGACGTTGAGCATTCCGAGCGCGAACAGGGGATCGCCCGGGCCCCACAATCGGGTCAGGAACGTCAATGCCCCGAGCACGAGCACGTTGAGCGGGGACGTCGACGTGTTCGCGGTCAGTCCGTGGACGATCGCCCACTCCCCGTGGACGGCGAGGTTCCTGGCGGCCGACAAACTGATGTAGGCGTCGTCCGTCAGGCTGCCGGAGACGATCCAGAACAACACGGCCGCCACCACCGCGCCGGACGCGGCGAGGATCGCCGGCGCCCGAAACGGGCTCGGTACCGGTGGTGGGGCAGACCGCACGAGCGGTTCGTTCAGCAATCCTGTGGACACCGCGACATCCTAGAGAGTGGAGCCGGGACCGCTGCTCGCAGCCACCGAACTCGGCGGCGACACGGTCACCGGTTCCCGGAAATGTCCTCCCGCGCGAACTCGCAGGTGCCTGTCGACTGTTTAGTCATTCGAGAAGACGGGAAATCGACGCCCCAGGGCCGGAAGCGTCACCGGTGGCACCGCCGGCCCAGGTTCCGCGGGTTGAGCCCCCAGGTCGCGGGACCGCCCCGGGGCTTTTTTATCGGCGGCGCCGCTCGTGAGCGGTGAGCAGCAGAGCGTCGAAACGGTCGCGAAACGAAGTGGGCGTGTGGATTTCGTCGCCGAATGCGAGAACGAGTTGCTCCGCGATGACGCGGATCTTCGTGTTCGTCTGCTGTGACCGCCACGTCAGGAGGTCGAAGGCGGCGTCGGTGGAGACGGAGTAGACGAGCATCCGCGCACCCTTGGCCTGTTCGATGACTGCCCGCGAACGGACGATGTCGAGCGAAGCGACTTCCGCCGTGTCGAGTAAGCGGGGGTTGTCCCAGATCTCGTCGGTCCTGTCCTGCCACACGAGCACGACGAAGCGGGCGTCCGCGGAGGTGAACGTGGAGGCGACCTCGTGCGCCCACAGCCAGTAGTTCCCGTTCCTGTGCCGGACGCGGGCATAGCCCGCTTGGGCGGCGCCGGTATCGAGGACACCCCCGGACGAGGCCGAACTACCGCGGCGCGTCCGACGGGTGCATCAAACCGGCGAGGTCCACACGATCGAATTCGTCCAATCGGTAGCCGACGAGGTCGGCCAGGGCCGGGTTCGTCAACACCAGTCGCCGTCGGTCGTCGTACACGCAGACGGGGCGCGGCAGAGAGACGACCAGCGAGGTGAACGCGTCGTGGCCGAGGCTGTCGGTCGGTGTGAGGGGGAACCCGGACATGCGTACTTCCCTCAATTCTTCGCCCCGACGACGACTCGTACAGCCGATCGTCGCGGCGAGCGCAGAACGATCCGCTAGAGGGATTCGGAGCCGACCCCGGTTCGGCTGGGTGTGACGTGCGTCCTACTCGCTGAATTCGCCCATCGCGGGCGTCCATCCGCGGATCTGCACCCTCTCGACCAGATTTTCCTGTACGAACGGATCCTGCCTGAACAGGCGTGCGACGGCGTCCTCGTCCTCGGCCTCGACGATGAACAGCGCACCGTGGCCGTCGGTGAGGGGGCCGGTCGAACGCATGACCTTGCGGCGGACGAGTTCGGTCAGCCATCCACGATGCTGCGTCCGATGATCGTCGCGCAGGGACGACGTCTCGGGGCTGTACGTGTACTCCACGACGAACAGGGCCATCAGGTTCTCGCTCAGCCGTGGTCGATGTACGACTCGAGCTGGTCGCGTTCGGTCTGCAGCTCGCCGATCCGGCTCTTCACCACGTCGCCGATGCTGACGATGCCGACCAGCTGCCCGTCCACGATCACCGGCAGGTGCCGGATCCGGCGTTCGGTCATGGTTTCGGCGAGACTGTCCACGGTGTCGGTCGGGAGACAGGTGAACACCGATGTCGTCATGATGTCCACGACCCGGGCATTCAGGATGTCGGGGCCGCGCTCGTGGATGCGGCGCACGACGTCGCGTTCGGTGACGATCCCGACGACGGCGTCGTTCTCCGTTACCACCAGGGCGCCCACATTGTGCCTGGCGAGTTCGCCGATCAGTGTGCTGACCGGCATCTCCGGATCGACCGTCACCACGGCCGGACCCTTGTTCCGCAACACATCCGCGATTCGCATCTGGACACCCCGATCTGTGGGCACTCCGACTGGCCGCCGATTCGATCATAGGCAGACTTCGAGCCTATGCCAGCGCTTCTGCCGGTCTTGGTTTGGTTATCTACTCGTGACCGCCGTGTCCCGCGGGCCGGTGTGCGGGTCGGGCGCCCACCGGGACTGCGGTGTTAGGTTGGCGCTGTGCCGATCACCGTGCTACTCGTCGACGACCAGGAACTGATGCGGATGGGCCTCAACATGGTGCTCGACGCTCAGGACGACATCACTGTCGTCGGTGAGGCGAGCGACGGAGCGGCGGCCGTCGCCGCGGTCCGCAAACTCGAACCCGATGTGGTGTTGATGGACGTCCGTATGCCGGTGGTGGACGGGGTCAGCGCGACCGCCCAGATCCTGGAGTCGGGGGTCGCGAGTCGCGTGCTGGTGATGACCACCTTCGACCTCGACGAGCACGCCATGGGTGCGTTGCGGGCCGGGGCCAGCGGCTTCCTGCTCAAGGACACCCCGTCGGAAGACCTGGTGTCGGCGATCCGCAGTGTGGCCGCGGGGGACGCAGTGGTGTCGCCGAAGGTGACCCGCCGGTTGCTGGCGAGGTTCCTCGACGACGGTCCCGGTCCGCTTCGTGACCCGGAGGTCCTCGACGTGCTGACCGAGCGTGAACGGGAAGTGCTGCAGCTGGTCGCCACCGGGTTGTCGAACACGGAGATCGCCGGTCAGCTCTTCCTCTCGGAGTCGACCATCAAATCGCACGTGGGCCGGATTCTGACCAAGTTGAACGTCCGCGACCGGGTCCAGGCAGTGGTGCTGGCCTACGAGACGGGCCTGGTGCGACCCGGCTCGTAGGCCGGCGGGTGGGGAAGCGTACTGCCGCTAGACGGTGAAGGTGCCGACGGTCGGGACCACGGTGCACGTGACGGAGTCGGCGTAGCCGACCGTCCCGAACATCGTCGCGAGGACGGTTCCCTTGCCGGTGTCGACGATCTTCGACAGCAGCGGGGTATTGATGATCGGCAGCTTGTCGTCGAGCTTGACGATCCCGCCCTGGAACGTCGTGAGGTTGATCCAGGCGACGCTGAGGTCGGACGACTGCGGGATCGCGACGTAGGCGGGGATGGCCTGGAATCGGAGTTGGTTCGCGGTGATCTGGGGGAACAGGTTCGGTCCGCCCTGAGCGCTCGCCAGCGTGACCGTCGCGGGCTTGTCGGCGACGCCGCACCCGAGTGTGGGGGACGGGTACATGAAGTCCTGCGGTGTGGTGAGTCCGACCTCGAGCACATCCTTCGGGATGAACACGCTGGCGCCGAGAAGAGCGTCCACGGCGGCCGTCGCGGCGGGGGAGACCTCGGTGGCCAGCGCCTGCAGTTCGGCGGCACCCTTCGCGAAGTCGGCGACCGGTGCTGCCGATGCCGGTCCCGAAGACAGCATGCCGAAGGCGGCTGCGGACGCGAGAACGATTGCGGCTCGGCGGAAGACGGTGGAACGCGTCATATCGGCTCCTCGTTGTGCGCGGGGTCGGAAGACCTCCATCGCAGTGAACTGCATCATGCGCAGACTCTCAATGTCAACTTGAGGTTTAGCATTGTGAGCGCTTCGATATCAACGGCCGGGAGAAAATCGGCGCCGTCGAACGTTGAACGATCAGACGGTTGACCCAGACCCTCGATGACCCGGCCGTCCGAAAGGGGGCGTCATGTACGCCGCACTGTTCCTGTTGTACGTAGTGGTGGAGATCGCCGCGCTCGTCCTGGTCGGTAACGCGATCGGCGTGCTGTGGACGGTTCTCCTCCTGCTCGGTGGAACGCTGATCGGACTGCTGCTGATGCGGTCGCAGTGGCGTCGTGTGATGGACGGCCTGCGCCGGGCGGCGAGCGGCGACGGCTCTCCTGGTGCGGCGGTCGCGGACGGTGCACTCGTCGCGTTGGGCTCCGCGCTGATGTTCGTCCCCGGCCTGGTCACCTCGGTGCTCGGGCTGCTCTTCCTCGTTCCCCCCACCCGATGGGCACTTCGGCCCGTCGTGGTGCTGCTGGCAGGCAGGCGTGCCGCCACCGTCGCGGCCGGGGCGGAGGCGTTCGCGCGGGCACCCCGGCGGGGAGGCGGCGAGGTCATCGAAGGGGAGGTGGTCGACGAGGTCTTCGAGGGCGTAGTGATCGACGAGGAGCCCCGAACCCCGACCCGTGATCCCCGCGTTCTGCCCTAACAGGCAGACTGATTGCCTGTGACTACACAACTGCTGGTCGGCGGCCGAATCTACAGTTCCTTTGCTCCAGACGCCACGTCGATGGCAGTGACCGACGGCGTCGTGTCGTGGGTCGGCGACGACCGCGCGGCCCGTGCGCTGCACCCCGGCGCCGAGGTGGTCGACCTCGGCGGCGCGTTCGTCACCCCGGCTTTCGTCGACACCCACGTGCATGTCACAGCGCTCGGCCTGAACATCGTCGGGCTCGACCTGGTCGGTGTCGGATCGCTTCGCGAATGCCTGGACCGGCTCGCCTCCTTCGCCCGCACCCACGGCGACGCGGTCATCTGGGGACACGGCTGGGACGAATCGGCGTGGCCGGACGGCGCCGGTCCCACCACGGCGCAACTCGACGAGGCCGCGCCCGGACGCACGGTGTATCTGTCTCGGATCGACGTCCATTCGGCAGTCTGCTCGACGGCCCTGCGCCGGTCGGTCCCGGATCTGAGCGACACCGCCGGCTTCTCGCCGGAGGGGCCGCTGACATTCGAGGCGCACCACGCCGCCCGCACCGTCGCGCGCTCACTGCTGACGGCCGAGCAGCGTTCCGCCGCCCGCATCGCGGCCCTCGACGCCATCGCCTTCCGCGGCATCGTCGCAGTGCACGAGTGCGGGGGCCCCGACATCGCCGGACTCGACGATTTCCGTGAACTCCTCGCCACCCCGCACGGTGTCGAGGTCCGCGGCTACTGGGGTGAGGCGGTCGCCGACGCCGAGGAGGCCAGAAAGCTGTTGAACATCACCGGCGCCCACGCGCTGGGCGGCGACCTGTTCATCGACGGATCCCTCGGCTCCCACACGGCGTGGCTCAGCGAACCCTATGCCGATCTGGACGGCGGCACCGGCAAGAGCTACCTGGGAGTCGACGAGATCGCCGCACACGTGCGCGCCTGCACCATCGCCGGAATCCAGGCCGGATTCCACGTCATCGGCGACGCCGCCGTCCGGGCCGCGGTCGACGCGTTCGCCGTCGTCGCCGACGAACTGGGCGGTCCCGCGGTCGCGAAGGCCGGGCACCGACTCGAACACGCCGAGATGTTGACCGGTGACGACGCGGCGCGGCTCGCGCAGTGGGGTGTGATCGCCAGCGTCCAGCCCGCGTTCGACGCCCTGTGGGGTGGGACCGACGGCCTGTACGCGCAGCGCCTCGGAACCGAGCGTGCCCTCACCCTCAACCCGTTCGCCGCCGCCGCCTCCGCCGGGGTGTCGCTGGCACTGAGCTCCGACGCACCCGTCACCCCGGTCGACCCGTGGGCGATGCTGCGCGCGGCCGTCCACCACCGCACGCCCGGCAGCGGGATCTCCCCCCGCGCGGCGTTCTCGGCTGCCACGCGCGGCGCGTGGCGGGCCGGCGGGGTCCGGGACGGTCTCGCCGGGACGCTCGACCCCGGAGCGCCCGCGTCGTACGCCGTGTGGGATGCCGGTGAACTCGTGGTCAGCGCGCCCAAGGACTCCGTGCAGCGGTGGTCGACCGATCCCCGGTCCCGGGTCCCGGCCCTGCCGCGGCTCGAGGACGACGCGCCCACACCCGTGCTGCTGCGTTCGGTGCACCGGGGGAGCGTCGTCCATGAGCGGTAGCACCGCGTCTCGCTGGACCACCGGAAAGCGCGGCGTGCTGGTACGTTCCGTCCTGTCGGTGGCCGCGGGATTCCTCGTGTTCGCCGGCTTTCCGCCCCGTCCCCTCTGGTTCCTCGCACCCATCGGCATCGCCCTGCTGACGCTGATCCTCACCGGTGCGGGGGGTGCGGCACCGAGATTGCGCGCGGGCTTCGGCTACGGCTACCTCGCGGGACTCGGCTTCCTTGTGCCGCTGCTCCCGTGGATCGGGGTGTTCGTCGGCGCCCTCCCATGGCTTGCCCTCGCCGCGGTCGAGTCGGTGTACATCGGATTGTTCGGGGTGCTCGCCGTGCTCGTCTCCCGGCTGCGCTGGGCCCCGCTGTGGATCGCGGCGTGCTGGTCGCTCACGGAGTGGCTGCGCGCCAGCGTGCCGTTCGGTGGCTTCCCCTGGGGGCGGTTGGCGTTCGGCCAGTCGGAGGGCTGGTTCCTACCGCTCGCGAGCATTGGCGGTGCCCCGTTGCTCAGCTTCGCCGTCGCGCTGACCGGCGCCGGACTGGCATCCGTCGCCGTGACGGTGCGAGCCCGGGCGAGCGGCGCCACGAACTGGACGCGGCCGCTCGCAGGCGGTCTGGTCGCCGCCCTCGCCGCGACGGTCGTGTCGCTCGCGCTGGGGCCGACGCTGCCGGGCATGGACTCGGGAGACCCGACGATCACCGTCGCCGCGATCCAGGGCAGCGTCCCCAAACTAGGACTCGACTTCAACGACCAACGCAAGCGGGTCCTCGACAATCACGTGAACCGCACCCTCGAACTCGCAGACGACGTCGCGTCGGGCGCGGCGCCGCAACCCGACCTCGTCGTCTGGCCGGAGAACGCGTCCGACATCGATCCCCTGCGCAACGCCGACGCCGCCGCCGACATCTCCCGGGCGTCCGAGGCGATCGGTGCGCCGATTCTGGTGGGCGCGGTGCTCGTGAATTCCGACCGCACCACCACCAACTCGGTGATCGTGTGGGACGGCGATGCGGGACCGCAGGAGCAGCACGACAAGAAGATCATCCAGCCGTTCGGCGAGTACCTGCCGTACCGCGGGTTCTTCCGGCACTTCTCCTCGTATGCCGACCGGGCGGGCAACTTCGTTCCCGGGGACGGGGACGGGGTCGTCCACGCGGACGGAATCGCCGTCGGGGTCGCGACCTGCTACGAGGTGGCGTTCGACCGGGCGTTCGAGCAGTCGGTGCGCAGCGGCGCCGAACTGCTCGCCGTCCCCACCAACAACGCCACGTTCGGCGACACCGAGATGACCTACCAGCAGCTCGCCATGTCACAGGTGCGGGCCGTAGAGCACGGTCGCGCCGTCGTCGTCGCCGCGACCAGCGGTGTGAGCGCGATCATCGGCCCCGACGGGTCCACGGCGGCGGAAACCCCACTTTTCGTACCCGCCGCCCTGGTGTCGCAGGTGCCGCTCCGCACCGGTATTACGCTGGCAAGTCGGCTCGGCCCGATTCCGGAGGTTCTCCTCTGTGTCGGCGCCGTCGCTGCCGTCGCGTTCGCCGTGGTGCAACGACGACGCACAGTTCGCCCACTGATTCAACGCAATACCGAGAAGGCGCCGGCAGTTGCCGGCAGGGAGGATCCTCATGGCATCGGAGACCGATTCCGGGCAGAGCGGGGCACCGAGCGCACGGACTCTGGTGATCATTCCGACGTATAACGAGCGGGAGAATCTCGGCCTGATCGTGGGGCGCCTGCATGCGGCGCTGCCGCGGACGCATGTTCTGGTTGTCGACGACGGCAGCCCCGACGGCACCGGAGACATCGCGGACGCCCTCGCGTCGAACGACGACGCCGGCCGCATACACGTGATGCACCGCACCGAGAAGAACGGTCTCGGAGCCGCCTACATCGCCGGATTCCACTGGGGCCTGGACCGGGACTACACCGTCCTCGTCGAAATGGACGCGGACGGCAGCCACGCGCCCGAGCAGTTGCATCGCCTCCTCGGCCAGGTGGACGCCGGCGCCGACCTCGTGCTCGGTTCGAGGTACGTGCCGGGCGGCACGGTGGTCAACTGGCCGAAGCACCGCGAGTGGCTCTCGCGCGGCGGGAACATCTACTCGCGGCTCGCCCTGGGCGTGAAGATCAAGGACATCACGGGCGGATACCGGGCGTACCGCCGTGAGGTGCTCGAGAAGCTCGACCTCGCTGCGGTGGAGTCGCATGGCTACTGCTTCCAGGTGGACCTGGCGTGGCGGGCCATTCAGGAGGGCTTCGACGTCCGCGAAGTTCCCATCACGTTCACGGAACGAGAGATTGGCGAATCCAAGATGAGCGGCGGGATCGTCCGCGAGGCGCTCCTCAAGGTCACACAGTGGGGGCTGCGGAATCGAATCGCCAAGATCAAGGGTGTGACAGCTGGCTAAGGCTCGGCACCGACCGCTGCCCCGCTCCTTCCCGGAAGGAGTGGGGCAGTGCTATATCTATGTCCGGAAACAGGATCCACGTGGGTAAACCCGCGCAGTGTCCACATTGTGAGACGCCCTGAAACGGTCTGAACCGTACGTCCGATAGGAACCTGAAGCGTACTCCCGGGTAATGTTCGGTAAATTCCCAGGTTCGCAGGTCACTATGAGTTTCTTCGGTGGCCGGTGGGTTCGTCCCACCGCCGGAGCGGGAAAGAGGACGAACAAGGTGGTCGAAGCTGTGCCGAGTGGTGACGTGACCACCGAGGGTCGCCTTCCGGACGGTGCATTTCCGCTCTCCGCCGCTCAGCAGGGCATGTGGTTCGCCCAGCAACTCGATCCCGACGTACCCGTCAACATCGCGCAGTGCGTCGAACTCGTGGGTGCCCTCGACGTACCGCTGCTGTCGGAGTCGATGATCACCGCGGGCCGCGAGCTCGGCTCCGCATTCCTCCGACTCGTCGAGGTCGACGGGGTTCCCTACCAGCTGGTCGATCCGACCCTGGAAGCATCGGTCCGGTTCGTCGACCTGCAGCACGAGCCCGATCCGCGGGCCGCGGCCAAGGAGTGGATGCGGCAGGAGTACACCGCCCCGCTCGACGTGTGTCGCGATCGGCTCACGACCTCGGCGCTTCTGCGCATCGGGCCGGATCGCCACTACTGGTACAGCAGGGTCCACCACGTCGCGCTCGACGGCATGGGATCGGTGACGCTCGTCAACCGGACCGCGGAGCTCTACACCGCAGCCGTCGAGGGGCGCGCCGCCGGGCCGTCCAAGGCTGCCGAACTCACCGACGTCGCCCGGGTCGACGAGGACTACCGGACGTCGGCGCGCTACCGGGCCGACCGGGAGTACTGGTCCGAGCGGGTGTCCACCATCGGCGAACCGCACAGCCTCGTCGACCGGAGCGCCCCCGCGCGGGCCCGGAGCCGCACGACGGGCGGCCAGATCCCCGACGCCCTCGTCGACCACCTCGAGGCTGCGACGGACCGCCACGAGTCGTCGACCGCGTTCGAGGTCATCGCCGCCTTCGCCGCGTACCTTTCCCGGATGACCGGACGCGAGGAGGTCGCGGTCAGCCTGCCCGTCACCGCCCGCACCACCGCGCTGCTCCGCCGCTCGGGCGGCATGGTGTCCAACGTCGTCCCGTTGCGCCTGCACGTGCGCCCGGACATGACGAACACGGATCTGGTGGCGGCGGTCCGGCTGGAGGTCACCGCGGCGCTCCGGCATCAGCGGTACCCGCACATCGACATCCGTCGCGACGCGGCCATCGATCATCAGGGTTTCTACGGCCCACTGATCAACGTCATGCTGTTCCACAGCGAGATCACCCTCGGCAGCATCGTCGGCAGGCTCGAACTGCTGTCCACCGGACCGATCACCGACCTCGCGGTCAACGTCTATCACGGGGTCGCCGGCACCAGCCTCAACCTGGACCTCGAGGCCAACCCCGACCTGTACTCCGAAGACACCCTCGCCGCGCATCACGCTCGCTTCAGCCGGTTCCTCGGCGCGTTCCTCATCTCCGACACCGACGGACCACGACGGATCGGCGACCTCGACATCCTCGACGAGGACGAACGCCGCAGCCTGCTGCCGGCCACCGGGCGCGCCGGATTCGCACCCGTCACGCTGCCGGATCTACTCGCCGGCGCCGTCCTCAGCAACCCGGACGGCGATGCCCTCGTCGCACCCGGGCACGGGACGTCCGCCGCCGCGCTGAGCTACCGCGCCCTGGACGAGACGTCGAACCGGCTGGCGCGGCTACTGATCGACCTCCAGGTCGGCCCGGAGGTCATGGTGGCGTTGGCGCTGCCGCGGTCGGTCGAGTCCGTGTCCAGTGTGTGGGCGGTCGCGAAGGCGGGGGCGGCGTTCGTTCCGGTGGATCCGGGTTATCCGTTCGAGCGGATCGCGTTCATGCTGGAGGATTGTGGTGCGCCGATCGGGATCACGACCGCCGCGTTGCGGGAGGGTCTGCCCGACGCGACCCAGTGGATCGTGCTCGACGACTCGGAGTTTGTGTCTGCCGTTGCCTCCTATCCGGCGGATGCGGTCACCGACGCCGACCGCGCGGGTGTGTTGTCGGTGGATCATCCGGCGTATGTGATTTACACCTCGGGGTCGACGGGTCGGCCGAAGGGTGTGGCGGTCACGCATCGGGGTGTGGTGAATCTGGCTGCGGATGAGCGGGACCGTCTGGTGGTGTCGTCGGGTTCGCGGGTGTTGCATTTCGCGTCGCCGAGTTTCGATGCGTCGGTGTTCGAGTTGGTGATGGCGGTGTGTGCGGGGGCGACGCTGGTGGTGGCGCCGACCAGTATTTTCGGTGGTTCGGAGTTGGCGGAGTTTGTTGCCGAACATGAGGTGTCGCATGCGTTTTGCACGCCGGCGGTGTTGGCGTCGTTGGATCACCGCGGTCTGGACCGTTTGAAGACGGTGGTGGTGGCGGGTGATGTGTGTCCGCCGGAGTTGGTGGCGCGGTGGGCGCCGGGTCGGGTGATGGTCAATGCGTATGGTCCGAGTGAGACGACGATCATGTCGTCGGCGACCGGACCGTTGGTGCCCGGGCGGGCGGTGAGTATCGGGTCACCGACTGTGGGTGTCGACCTGGTGGTCCTCGACCACCGGTTGCGTCCGGTCCCGGCCGGGGTGCGCGGCGAACTCTACGTCCTCGGGTCGAGCTTGGCTCGGGGGTATGTGCGTCGGGCCGGGTTGACGGCGGGGCGGTTCGTGGCGTGTCCGTTCGGTGCGGGTGGGCGGATGTACCGCACGGGTGACGTGGTCCGCTGGGTGACCGCCCCGGACGGGTCTCCGGTTCTGGAGTTTCTGGGCCGCAGTGATTTTCAGGTCAAGATCCGGGGGTTCCGGATCGAATTGGGTGAGATCGATGCCGCGTTGGTGGCGCATCCGGTGGTGGAGTTCGCCCACACGGTCGGCTATGACGACGGGGGTGGGAGCAGTCGCCTGGTCTCGTATGTGTTGCCGGCGCCGGGTGTGGAGGTCGACACCGGTGCACTCGCGGGGTTCGTGGGGGAGCGGTTGCCGGGGTACATGGTGCCGTCGTCGATCATGGTGTTGGATTCGTTGCCGCTGACCCCGGCGGGCAAACTGGACCGCAACGCCCTGCCCGCACCGGTATTCGCCGCACGCTCGGCCGACATCGTGCGCCCGAAAACGGTCACCGAGGAGGTCCTCCTCGGGATCTTCCGTGACGTCCTCGGCCTGCCCGAACTGAGCGTCGACACAAGCTTCTTCGAACTCGGCGGCAACTCGCTGATGGCCACCCAGGTCGTGTCCCGCGTGAACGCCGCCCTCAGTGTGCGGATCGGGGTCCGGGACCTGTTCCAGTCGCCGTCGGTGTCGCAGCTAGCCGTCGCCGCGGCGAACACGAACCCGCAACCCGACCCGCGGCCGGTGCTCGAAGCGCGGCAACGACCCGACCGCGTGCCGCTGTCCGTCGCGCAGCAACGCATGTGGTTCCTCAACCAGTTCGACACGGCATCGCCCGCCTACAACCTGCCGATCGCGTTGAGGCTCACCGGCCCACTCGACCGCAATGCCCTGCGAGCGGCGCTCGACGACGTCCAGGAACGTCACGAAGCGCTGCGCACCGTCTTCCCCGACACCCCTGACGGACCCCACCAGCTGATCATGCCCGCCGTGAGTGTGCTGGCAGGCGACGATCCGATCGACGTCGACGCGGATTCGCTCACCGCCGCGGTGACGGCACTCGGCGGTGCCGGATTCGACCTCACCATCGACAGACCGCTGCGCGCCGGGCTGTTCCGTGAGGCACCCCACCGGCACGTTCTCGTCCTCGTGGTTCATCACATCGCCGCCGACGGCTGGTCGATGACGCCGCTGGCCGCCGACGTGATGGTCGCGTACGCGGCGCGGGCAGCCGGTCACGCACCTACCTGGGCACCGCTCCCGGTGCAGTACGCCGACTACAGCCTCTGGCAGCGGGACCTACTGGGTTCGGAAGACGACCCGAACAGCCTGTCCGCCAGGCAGATCGCCCACTGGCAGGCAGCGCTCACCGGTGTGCCGCCACTGATCGAGCTGCCCACCGACCGGACACGGCCCGCCGAGATGTCCCACCGGGGCGGGCGTGTCGAGTTCACGATCCCGGCCGACGTGCACGGGCGTCTCGTCGATCTCGCACAGAGCACCGGCACGACGCCGTTCATGGTGACGCACACCGCGCTGGCGGTGCTGCTCCGCCGTCTCGGCGCCGGATCGGACATTGTGATCGGCACACCGGTCGCGGGACGCGGCGAGGAAGCGCTCGACCACCTCGTCGGCATGTTCGTCAACACCCTCGTGCTCCGCACGACCGTCGACCCCGGCGACACCTTCGGTGACGTACTCGCCCGCACCCGCGACGCCGACCTCGCCGCGTTCCAGCACGGCGACGTCCCCTTCGAGCGCCTCGTGGAGGTGCTCAGCCCCGCCCGGTCGTCGGCCCACCACCCGCTCTTCCAGGTGATGCTCACCTTCCAGAACACCGCGAACACCCGGGTGGAACTCGACGGACTCGAGGTCGAGGCAACCGAGATCGACGTCCACGGGGCGAAGTTCGACCTACAACTCACCGTCGTCGAGCAGTTCGACTCCGCCGGCGCCCCCGCCGGGCTGGCCGTGCAACTGTCCTACGCGACAGACCTGTTCGACGAGGACACTGCCGTGTCGATCGGTGAACGGTTCGGCCGGCTCCTCGACGCGGTCGTCGACAACCCGCCGGTCTCGGTCGGCGACATCGACCTGCTCGACGCGGACGAGCGGTCCGTCCTCGCGGCGGCCAACGCAACGCACCACCCCGTGCCGGCGGATACCCTGGTGTCGTTGTTCGCGGCTCAGGCCGCCGCCACTCCCGACGCCGTGGCGCTGGTATTCGAGGACCGGTGGCTGACCTACGCCGAATTCGACAAGCACACCGACCGCCTCGCCCGCTACCTGATCGGAATCGGAGTGGGACCGGAGTCCGTCGTCGCGGTCGGGATGCGCCGATCACTCGATCTGCTCGTCGCCATCTACGCGATCGTGAAGGCAGGAGCCGCATACCTGCCGATCGATCCCGATCACCCCGCCGAGCGCACCGCATACGTGCTCGACACCGCCCAGCCGGTGTGCGTGCTGACGCGCGCCGACGACACCACCTTCAGCACCGCGGCACCGGTGATGAACGTCGACACCCTCGACCTCCCCGACGAGGACTCGGCACCGATCTCCACCACGCTCACCGCCGACAACACGGCGTACGTGATCTTCACGTCTGGGTCGACGGGCCGGCCGAAGGGTGTCGCCGTCACCCACGGTGCGATCGTGAACCGCCTGTTGTGGATGCAGCACGAATACCGGCTGACTTCGGACGACGCGGTGATGCAGAAGACTCCGGTGACGTTCGACGTGTCGGTGTGGGAGCTGTTCTGGCCGCTGCAGGTCGGTGCCACGCTGGTGATCGCCGCACCGGACGGACACCGCGACCCCGACTACCTCGCCACCCTCATCCGTCGACACCGCATCACCACGATGCACTTCGTGCCGTCGATGTTGTCGGTGTTTACTGTCGAACCTGCTGCGGCGCAGTGTGATTCGTTGCGGTTGGTGTTCTGTTCGGGGGAGGCGTTGACGCCGGAGCAGGTGTCGCGGTTCCGGGCGGTCAGTGGTGCGGATCTGCACAATTTGTACGGTCCGACGGAGGCCGCGGTCGACGTCACGTATTGGGAGACCGGTGCGGCGGACACGCACACGGTGCCGATCGGGCGTGCGGTGTGGAACACCCAGTTGCATGTGCTCGATTCGCGGTTGCATCCGGTGCCGAACGGGGTGGCGGGGGAGTTGTATCTGGCGGGGGATCAGCTGGCGCGGGGGTATCTGAATCGTCCGGATCTGTCGGCGGACCGGTTCGTGGCGAATCCGTATGTGGCGGGTGGGCGGATGTACCGCACGGGTGATCTGGTGCGTCGCCGCACCGACGGTGCGCTGGAGTATCTGGGGCGGACGGATTTCCAGGTGAAGTTGCGCGGTCAGCGGATCGAGTTGGGGGAGATCGAGACCGCGCTCGAGACCCATCCAGATGTGTCGCAGGCGGTTGTGGTGGTGCACCGCGACGACCACGGCGAAGAGGCCCTCGTCGCCTACACGGTGGGGGCCGTGGACGTCGCGGCGACCGATCTCCGCGACCACCTTGCCCGGGTTCTCCCCTCGTACATGATCCCGGTGCACGTCGTGCACCTCGACACACTGCCGCTGTCGGTGAACGGCAAACTCGACCGCAAGGCCCTGCCCGCGCCGAATCTCGACGCGGCTACCACCGACTACGTGGCACCGCGGACGCCCGCCGAGATGATCGTGGCCGGTGTGTTCACCGAGATCCTGGGGGTCGAGCGGGCCGGCGTCCACGACCACTTCTTCGACCTCGGCGGCAACTCGCTCGTCGCCACCCGACTCGTGTCGCGACTGCGCGCGGCGCACGGCGTCCCGGTGTCGCTGCGCGACGTCTTCGATGCGCCGACCGTCGGCGCGCTCGCGCAACGGTACGAGGGCGTCGACCGAGACACGAACCCCTCGAGTCCCGCACTGGCCCCGCAGCTGCGGCCGGAGCGGGTGCCGTTGTCGCCCGCCCAGCAGCGGGTGTGGTTCCTCAACCAGTTCGATACCTCGAGCCCCGTCTACAACCTGCCTCTCGCCGTGCGGTTCTCGGGTGACCTCGACGTCACGGCACTGAATCGCGCGCTCCGTGACGTGCTGAACCGGCACGAATCGCTGCGCACCGTCTTCCCCGGCTCAGACACGGGACCCTGGCAGCGCATCCTCGACGCCAACGACGTCGACCTCGGCCTCACCGTCGTCGAGGCCCGGGAGGCCGACCTCGACAACTCGATCCGGACGTTCGCCCTCACCGGCTTCGACGTCAGCACCGAGATTCCCGTGCGCGCACAACTGCTGCGCGTTCGGGACGACGAACACGTGCTGACCCTGGTGGTGCACCACATCGCCGCCGACGGATGGTCGTTCGCGCCGCTGTCCCGCGACCTGATGCTCGCGTACGCCGCGCACAGCGGCGGCCACGACCTACAGTGGACGCCGCTGCCGGTGCAGTACGCCGACTACACACTCTGGCAGCGAGAACTCCTCGGCGAGGAGGACGACCCGAACTCACGGGCCGCCCGCCAACTCTCCTACTGGGGAACCGCGCTGGCCGGGCTGCCGGACAGCATCGACCTGCCCACAGACCGACCCCGACCCGCCGTCGCGTCGAAACACGGCGCGACCCTGTCGTGGGAGGTCTCCGCGGAACTGCACCAACGCCTGCTGACCCTCGCCCGCACACAGAACGCCACCCTGTTCATGGTCGTGCACTCCGCCCTGTCGGTGCTGCTCGGCCGGCTCAGCGCGACCACCGACATCGCGATCGGCACACCCGTCGCCGGCCGCGGCGACCGCGACCTCGACGACCTGGTCGGCATGTTCGTCAACACCCTCGTGCTCCGCGCGCAGGTGGACCCGGCGTCGTCGTTCGCCGCACTGCTGCAGCAGGTCCGAGACGCGGACCTCACCGCGTTCGCCCACGTGGATGTGCCGTTCGAACGCCTCGTGGAGCACCTGAACCCCACCCGCACGGCAGCCCACCACCCGCTGTTCCAGGTCGCGCTGTTCTTCCAGAACCACGCGCCCGCACACCTCGAACTCCCCGGCCTGTCGGTGTCGAGCGAACCGGTCCTCCCCGACGTCGCCGCGTTCGACCTGCAACTCGTCCTCACCGACACCTACGGCGCCGACGGCAGGCCCGGCCCCATCGCCGCCGAATTCAATTACGCCACCGAACTGTTCGACGAGAGCACGATTCGCTCGTTCGGTGCACAGTTCGTCCGGATCCTCGAGGCGGTCACTGATGCACCGCAGACGCCGGTCGGCGACATCGCGATCGCCGACCCGACTGCGCGCCTCCGGGAACTGGCCGGGTGGAACGCCACGGATCACGAGGTTCCCGTCGCCACCCTGCCGGACCTGTTCGATACGCAGGTGGCGCGCACACCCGGCGCGACGGCCCTGGTCTTCGACAGCGTTTCCCTGACCTACGCCGAGCTGGACGAGCGGGCGAATCGGCTCGCCCGGTATCTCGTGTCGTGCGGTGTGGGGCCCGAATCACGGGTCGCGCTGGCGATGCGGCGTTCGCTCGACCTGGTGGTGGGGATGTATGCGGTGGTGAAGGCCGGGGGTGCGTATGTGCCGGTCGATCCGGATCATCCGGTCGATCGCATCGGGTACGTGCTCGACTCGGCGCAGCCGGTGTGTGTGCTGAGCACGTCCGCCGATCGCGGCGATCTTCCCGCCATGTTCCCGGTGATCGAGGTCGACGCGCTGGACCTGTCGGAATTCGGGTCGCATCCGATCACCGATGCCGACCGGGTCGCTCCGTTGCGCCCGTCCAATACCGCCTACGTCATCTACACGTCGGGGTCGACGGGTAAGCCGAAGGGTGTGGCGGTGCCGCACGCGGGCATCGTGAACCAGTTGGTGTGGATGCAGTCGGAGTACCCGCTCACCGCGCGGGATGTGGTGTTGCAGAAGACGGCGACGACGTTCGACGTGTCGGTGTGGGGGTTCTTCTGGCCGTTGCAGGTCGGTGCGGCGATGGTGTTGGCGAGTCCGGACGGGCACCGGGACCCGGTGTATCTCGCGCACACGATCGACGAGCAGGGGGTGACGGTCACCGATTTCGTGCCGTCGATGTTGGATGTGTTCGTAGCGTCGGTGCCTTCCGGCTCGTGTTCGAGTCTGCGGCATGTGTTCGTGATCGGTGAGGCGCTTTCCCCCGAAACCGCAAGTCGGTTCCGGGCCCTGTCGTCTGCCGGGCTGCACAATCTGTACGGGCCGACGGAGGCCGCGGTGTCGGTGACGTACTGGGAGACGTCGGACGTCGACGACACGACTGTGCCGATCGGTGTGCCGGAGTGGAACACTCACGCGTACGTGCTCGACTCCCGGCTCCACCCTGTTCCGGCGGGGGTGCCGGGGGAGCTCTACCTCGGTGGCATCCAGTTGGCGCGGGGGTATCTCGGCCGCGTCGATCTCACGTCGGACCGGTTCGTGGCGAATCCGTTCGGTGATACCGGGGCGCGGATGTACCGGACGGGTGATCTGGTGCGGCGTCGGAGGGACGGTGTGCTCGAGTACATCGGGCGTACCGATTTCCAGGTGAAGTTCCGTGGTCAGCGGATCGAGTTGGGGGAGATCGAGGCGGTGTTGCGGTCGCATCCGGAGGTGACCGGTGCTGCGGTCCTCGTCTACTCGGATGCTGCGACGGGTGATCATCTCGTGGCGTATGTGGTTTCCGTGTCCGGTCGCGCTGTCGACGCCGCGGCATTGCGTGCATTCATGTCCGGAGCATTGCCCTCGTACATGCTGCCGTCGGCCGTGGTGCTGCTCGAAGAGTTCCCGCTGAACACGAGCGGGAAACTGGACCGCAAGGCCCTCCCCGCGCCGGAGTTCTCCTCGGCTGCAGGTGAATACATCGCACCGTCCACGAGCGTCGAGCACTCCGTCGCCGCGGTGTTCGGCACGGTGCTCGGACTCGACCGGGTGAGCGTCCACGACAGTTTCTTCGACCTCGGCGGCAACTCACTGATCGCCACCCAGCTGGTGTCCCGGATCCGCAGCGAACTCGACGTGCCGCTCGCGGTGCGGGACCTGTTCGAGTCGCCGACCGTCGCAGAGCTCGCGGCCCGACTGTCGCAGTCGGACAGTGCGGACACTCGACCGGCACTGACGCGGCGCGAGCGGCCGGAACAGGTTCCGTTGTCGCCGGCCCAGCAGCGCATGTGGTTCCTCAACCAGTTCGACCCGTCGTCTCCGGCCTACAACCTGCCGTTCGCGGTGCGGTTCACCGGGGCACTCGACCGGGCGGCACTCGAGGCGGCCATCGCAGACCTGATCGAACGCCACGAAACGCTGCGCACGGTGTTCCCGGATTCGGCGACCGGTCCGCACCAGGTCGTGCGCGACACCGCCGACGCACCAGTGAATCTGCCTGTCGCCGCCGTCGGTGAGGACGACCTGGAGACCGTCCTCGGACGATTCTTCACCACCGGTTTCGACGTCACCACCGACCTGCCCGTCCGCGTCACGCTGATCGCGGTGGGCGCCGACGACCACGTGCTGGCACTGGTGGTGCACCACATCTCCGGCGACGGCTGGTCGATGGAACCGATGGTGCGCGACGTGATGATCGCGTACGCGGCCCGCACACGGGGAGAGTGCCCCACCTGGACGGCGCTTCCCGTGCAGTACGCCGATTACGCCCTCTGGCAACGTGACCTGCTCGGCGAGGAATCCGACCCCGACTCGGTCGCGGCCCGGCAACTCGACTTCTGGGCGAACACCCTCGCGGGTGTTCCCGAGGAGCTGGATCTCCCGACGGACCGGCCGCGGCCCGCGGAGCAGTCGTACCGCGGTCGGCACGTCGACTTCGCCGTCGACGCGTCGACGCACCGCGCGTTGGCTGCGCTCGCACAGTCCCGGAGGGCGACGCTGTTCATGGCCGTGCACACCGCGCTCGCCGTCCTGCTCGGCCGTCTCAGCGGCTCCTCGGACGTCACCATCGGCACCCCCGTCGCGGGCCGCGGCGAACGCGAACTCGACGATCTGATCGGCATGTTCGTCAATACGGTGACCCTGCGGACCCCCGTCGATCCGGGTTCGGCGTTCACCGACCTGCTCGACCATGTCCGGGACGTGGATCTCGCGGCGTTCTCCCACGCCGACGTCCCGTTCGAACGGCTGGTGGAGGTCCTCAGCCCCACCCGGCACGCTGCCCGCCACCCGTTGTTCCAGGTGATGCTCACCTTCCAGAACCTCGAGCAGACCACACTCGAACTCGACGGACTCACACTGCGCGGACTCGACACCGACATCGACGTCGCGAAATTCGATCTGCACCTCACCCTCGTCGAGCGGTTCGACGCCGACGGCGATCCCGACGGGATCACCGCGCAACTGACCTACGCCTCGGACCTGTTCGACGAGGCCACGGCTGCCGCCATCGCCGCCCGATTCACCGCGATCCTCGATGCCGTCACCACGGATTCGGGCACGCGTGTCGGCGACATCGAATTGCTGGACGCCGGCGAGAGCGCCGCACTGGCGCACTGGAACTCGACCGACCACGACGTTCCCGTCGCCACCCTGCCGGACCTGTTCGATACGCAGGTGGCGCGCACACCCGGCGCGACGGCCCTGGTCTTCGACAGCGTTTCCCTGACCTACGCCGAGCTGGACGAGCGGGCGAATCGGCTCGCCCGGTATCTCGTGTCGTGCGGTGTGGGGCCCGAATCACGGGTCGCGCTGGCGATGCGGCGTTCGCTCGACCTGGTGGTGGGGATGTATGCGGTGGTGAAGGCCGGGGGTGCGTATGTGCCGGTCGATCCGGATCATCCGGTCGATCGCATCGGGTACGTGCTCGACTCGGCGCAGCCGGTGTGTGTGCTGAGCACGTCCGCCGATCGCGGCGATCTTCCCGCCATGTTCCCGGTGATCGAGGTCGACGCGCTGGACCTGTCGGAATTCGGGTCGCATCCGATCACCGATGCCGATCGGGCGCATCCCCTGCGCGCGGACAACACCGCCTACGTCATCTACACGTCGGGGTCGACGGGTAAGCCGAAGGGTGTGGCGGTGCCGCACGCGGGCATCGTGAACCAGTTGGTGTGGATGCAGTCGGAGTACCCGCTCACCGCGCGGGATGTGGTGTTGCAGAAGACGGCGACGACGTTCGACGTGTCGGTGTGGGGGTTCTTCTGGCCGTTGCAGGTCGGTGCGGCGATGGTGTTGGCGAGTCCGGACGGGCACCGGGACCCGGTGTATCTCGCGCACACGATCGACGAGCAGGGGGTGACGGTCACCGATTTCGTGCCGTCGATGTTGGATGTGTTCGTAGCGTCGGTGCCTTCCGGCTCGTGTTCGAGTCTGCGGCATGTGTTCGTGATCGGTGAGGCGCTTTCCCCCGAAACCGCAAGTCGGTTCCGGGCCCTGTCGTCTGCCGGGCTGCACAATCTGTACGGGCCGACGGAGGCCGCGGTGTCGGTGACGTACTGGGAGACGTCGGACGTCGACGACACGACTGTGCCGATCGGTGTGCCGGAGTGGAACACTCACGCGTACGTGCTCGACTCCCGGCTCCACCCTGTTCCGGCGGGGGTGCCGGGGGAGCTCTACCTCGGTGGCATCCAGTTGGCGCGGGGGTATCTCGGCCGCGTCGATCTCACGTCGGACCGGTTCGTGGCGAATCCGTTCGGTGATACCGGGGCGCGGATGTACCGGACGGGTGATCTGGTGCGGCGTCGGAGGGACGGTGTGCTCGAGTACATCGGGCGTACCGATTTCCAGGTGAAGTTCCGTGGTCAGCGGATCGAGTTGGGGGAGATCGAGGCGGTGTTGCGGTCGCATCCGGAGGTGACCGGTGCTGCGGTCCTCGTCTACTCGGATGCTGCGACGGGTGATCATCTCGTGGCGTATGTGGTTTCCGTGTCCGGTCGCGCTGTCGACGCCGCGGCATTGCGTGCATTCATGTCCGGAGCATTGCCCTCGTACATGCTGCCGTCGGCCGTGGTGCTGCTCGAAGAGTTCCCGCTGAACACGAGCGGGAAACTGGACCGCAAGGCCCTCCCGGATCCCGAATTCGGCTCGAATGCAACCGAATACGTGGCACCCCGCAACGAGGTGGAGCAGACGGTCGCGGACGTGTTCGCCGACGTCCTCGACGCCGGCCGGATCGGTGTGCACGACAGTTTCTTCGACCTCGGCGGCAACTCGCTGTCCGTCACCCGGGTGACGGCGCGCATCACCGAGGCGACCGGAACCCGGCTGTCGGTTCGTGACGTGTTCGATGCGCCTACCGTGGCCGCACTGGCGTTGCGCATAGACTCCACCACGAGTGCGGTGCGCCCGGGCCTGACTGCAGTGACCCGGCCCGCCCGCATCCCGCTGTCGCTCGCGCAGCAGCGCATGTGGTTCCTCAACCAGTTCGACGCCGACTCCCCGGCCTACAACCTGCCGTTCGCGGTGCGGCTGTCCGGCGCGATCGACACCGCAGCATTGGCGGTGGCGTTCGACGACGTCGTCGAACGCCACGAATCGCTGCGCACGGTGTTCCCGGACGTCGGGGACGGCCCCGAGCAGATCGTGCTGCCCGCCTCCGACGTCTCTGTGACACTGCAGCCGGTCGACGTCACCGAAACCGACCTCCTCGGCCGAATGCTGGCGTTCGCGTCCCGCGGATTCGACGTCACCGCGGAGACACCCATACGGGCCACGCTGTTCCGCACGTCGCCCACCGAGCACGTCCTGGCGATCTCGCTGCACCACATCGCGGCCGACGGCTGGTCGTTCGGACCCCTCGGCCGCGACGTCATGGTTGCCTACGCGGCCCGCGCCGACGGTCATGCCCCGCAATGGGCGCCGCTCGAGGTTCAGTACGCCGACTACAGCGTGTGGCAGCGTGAGGTGCTCGGCAGCGAGGACGACGCCGAATCCGTCACGTTCACCCAACTCGGATACTGGACGCACACACTCGCAGGCGTGCCCGACGCACTGCGCCTGCCCTTCGACCGGCCGCGTCCGGCTCAGCCGACGTACGCCGGGCGATCGGTGGGCTTCGGCATCGATCCCGAAACCCACCGCGGCATCCAGCGACTGGCCCGGGAACACGGGGCCACCACGTTCATGGTGGCCCACGCCGCGTTCGCGCTGCTCCTGGGACGTCTGTCGGCCACCGACGACGTCGCGATCGGCACGCCGATCGCCGGACGCGGCGAACGCGCTCTCGACGACCTGGTCGGCATGTTCGTCAACACCCTCGTCCTGCGCACCGCCGTTCGCAGCGAAGACAGCTTCGCCGAGTTGCTCCACACGGTGCGCGACACCGACCTCGCGGCGTTCGCCCACGCGGACGTCCCGTTCGAGCGGCTGGTCGACGTGCTCGCCCCGACGCGCACCCCGGCGCATCATCCGATCTACCAGGTTGCGCTGTCGATGAACCCGGTACAGGCGGACGCGTACGAACTGCCGGGATTGCGGATCGGCGTCGAGGACGTGGATCCGGGGGTCGCCAAGATCGACCTCCAGTTGACGTTGGGCGAGAATCTCGACGACACCGGTGCACCGTCCGGGATCCGTGCCGAATTCATCTACGCCACCGACCTGTTCGACGAGTCCACCGTCCGTGACCTCGCGTGGCGACTGCAGCGGATTCTCGAGGCCGTGATCTCCGACCCGGGCACCGCCGTCGGTGATCTCGACCTACTCCATGACACCGAACGGGCAGCTCTCGTCCCGGCAACGGGCAGGCCCGGACTCGCACCCGTCACCGTGCCGGATCTGCTCGCGGGTGCCGTGCGCAGCAACCCGGACGGTGACGCGCTCGTTGCCCCGACAGCGGTCGGTGCGTCCGCGGGCGAAACCAGCACGCTCACGTACCGGGAATTGGACGCAGAATCGAACCGCCTGGCGCGACTGCTCGCCGCCATGCAGGTCGGCCCGGAGGTTTCTGTGGCGTTGGCGTTGCCCCGCTCCCGGGAGTCCGTCGCCGCAACCTGGGCGGTCGCGAAGGCGGGGGCGGCGTTCGTTCCGGTGGATCCGGGTTATCCGTTCGAGCGGATCGCGTTCATGCTGGAGGATTGTGGTGCGCCGATCGGGATCACGACCGCCGCGTTGCGGGAGGGTCTGCCCGACGCGACCCAGTGGATCGTGCTCGACGACTCGGAGTTTGTGTCTGCCGTTGCCTCCTATCCGGCGGATGCGGTCACCGACGCCGACCGCGCGGGTGTGTTGTCGGTGGATCATCCGGCGTATGTGATTTACACCTCGGGGTCGACGGGTCGGCCGAAGGGTGTGGCGGTCACGCATCGGGGTGTGGTGAATCTGGCTGCGGATGAGCGGGACCGTCTGGTGGTGTCGTCGGGTTCGCGGGTGTTGCATTTCGCGTCGCCGAGTTTCGATGCGTCGGTGTTCGAGTTGGTGATGGCGGTGTGTGCGGGGGCGACGCTGGTGGTGGCGCCGACCAGTATTTTCGGTGGTTCGGAGTTGGCGGAGTTTGTTGCCGAACATGAGGTGTCGCATGCGTTTTGCACGCCGGCGGTGTTGGCGTCGTTGGATCACCGCGGTCTGGACCGTTTGAAGACGGTGGTGGTGGCGGGTGATGTGTGTCCGCCGGAGTTGGTGGCGCGGTGGGCGCCGGGTCGGGTGATGGTCAATGCGTATGGTCCGAGTGAGACGACGATCATGTCGTCGGCGACCGGACCGTTGGTGCCCGGGCGGGCGGTGAGTATCGGGTCACCGACTGTGGGTGTCGACCTGGTGGTCCTCGACCACCGGTTGCGTCCGGTCCCGGCCGGGGTGCGCGGCGAACTCTACGTCCTCGGGTCGAGCTTGGCTCGGGGGTATGTGCGTCGGGCCGGGTTGACGGCGGGGCGGTTCGTGGCGTGTCCGTTCGGTGCGGGTGGGCGGATGTACCGCACGGGTGACGTGGTCCGCTGGGTGACCGCCCCGGACGGGTCTCCGGTTCTGGAGTTTCTGGGCCGCAGTGATTTTCAGGTCAAGATCCGGGGGTTCCGGATCGAATTGGGTGAGATCGATGCCGCGTTGGTGGCGCATCCGGTGGTGGAGTTCGCCCACACGGTCGGCTATGACGACGGGGGTGGGAGCAGTCGCCTGGTCTCGTATGTGTTGCCGGCGCCGGGTGTGGAGGTCGACACCGGTGCACTCGCGGGGTTCGTGGGGGAGCGGTTGCCGGGGTACATGGTGCCGTCGTCGATCATGGTGTTGGATTCGTTGCCGCTGACCCCGGCGGGCAAACTGGACCGCAACGCCCTCCCGACACCCGTCTTCGCGCGCCGCAGTGAGTTCGCGGCGCCGCAGACCCCGGCCGAGCAGGCGATCGCCGCCGTCTTCGCCGACGTTGTGGGGGAGCCGTCGGTCGGGCTGGACGACAACTTCTTCGACCTCGGCGGCAACTCGCTGTCCGCCACCCAGGTCGTCTCCCGGGTCGGTGCGGCGCTGGGTACACGCATTTCCGTTCGCACCCTGTTCGACAACCCCACCGTGCGCGAACTCGCGATCGCCGCGCTGTCCGAGACGACGGTCGAGCGGCCTGCCCTCGTCGCCGGTGAGCGTCCCGCGACGATCCCGCTGTCGCCGGCACAGCAGCGCATGTGGTTCCTCAACCAGTTCGACACGTCGTCGGCCGCATACAATATCCCGCTCGCGCTGCGCATGTCCGGCAGGATCGATGTCGCGACCCTGCGTGCGGCGCTCGGCGACGTCCTCGAGCGGCACGAGGCGCTGCGGACCGTCTACCCGGCGACCGAGAACGGCGCGCATCAGGTGATCGTCCCGGTGGAGTCGATCCCCCTCGATCTGACGCCGTCACGTCTGTCCGGTGAAGACCTCACCGGTGCGATCCTGCGGCACGCCTCCGCCGGGTTCGACGTCACCACCGACCTCCCGTTGCGGGTCCATCTGTTCCGCGAGAGCCGCTCGGAGCACATCCTGCTGTTCGTCGTCCACCACATCTCGGCGGACGGCTGGTCGTTCATCCCCCTCGCCTCCGATGTCATGACGTCCTATGCGGCCCGGACCGCCTGTGCCGCCCCGGCCTGGAACGCGTTGCCGGTGCAGTACGCGGACTACGCCGTGTGGCAGCGGGAACTACTGGGCGACGAGAACCATCCGCAGTCGCTGGCCGCCGGCCAGATCGCCTACTGGAAGCGAACACTCGCGGGCCTGCCGGATCAGGTCGAACTACCCACCGACCGCCCCCGTCCGCCCGCTCCGTCGAACCGTGGCGGCACGGTGCGGCTGGCCCTGGGTGGCGACAGCCACCTGCGTCTGCTGGACGTAGCGCGCACCCACCACGCCAGCCTGTTCATGGTCGTCCACACCGCACTCGCCGCGCTCCTGTCGCGGATCGGGGCCGGCGGGGACGTCGCCATCGGAACATCCGTCGCAGGTCGCGGGGAGCAGTCCCTCGACGGACTCGTCGGCATGTTCGTCAACACCCTGGTGCTGCGCACCGACGTGCAACCGGAATCGACAGGAACCGAACTGCTCGAGCAGGTCCGGCGCGTCGACCTCGAGGCGTTCTCCCACGTCGACGTACCGTTCGAGCAGCTGGTCGACGCGATCAACCCGACCCGCTCCACCGCGTTCCACCCGCTGTTCCAGGTGGCGCTCGCACTGCAGAACCTGCAGACCCCGACACTCGAACTGCCGGGACTGGAGGTGTCCGCACTCGAGATCGAGTCGCCGATCGCCAAGTTCGACCTCAACTTCGTACTCGGTGAACGCCACGACGAGGAGGGGAACCCGACCGGTCTCGATCTCGAACTCGGCTACGCCAAGGACCTCTTCGACGAGGACACCGCACTGCGGATCGGCGAGTCCTTCCTCCGGGTCCTGACCGGACTGACCCGCGATCCGCGAACCACGGTCGGCGACCTCGACCTGCTCGGCGACGATGCCCGGCTGCGTCTGCTCGCCCTGTCACACGGCGCGACACGGGACACGGGACAGCCCACCCTCGCCGGTCTCCTCGACGAACAGGCACGGACGACACCGGACGCCCCCGCGGTTCTCTGGCGCGACGAGGCGCTGACGTACGCCGAGTTCGATGCCCGGGCGAACCGTCTCGCGCGCAGGCTCATCGGCGACGGTGTCGGCCCCGACGTCGTCGTGGCGGTGGAGATCCCGCGGTCGCTGGACCTGCTCGTCGCCGTCCACGCCGTGGTGAGGGCTGGCGGCGCCTACACCCCACTCGATCCCGGTCAACCCGAACAACGCAACAGCGACATCGTCGAACAGTCCGGCGCATCCCTGGTGCTCACGAGCAGCGACCTGCTCCCACAGACCGTGACGACACGCTACGGGGTGCGGGCGGTCGTGCCCGCAGACCCGGACCCGGCAGAGTTCGGCGGGGAGCCGATCCGCGCCGAAGAACGGATCGCACCGCTGCGCCCGGACAACGCGGCGTACGTCCTCTTCACGTCCGGTTCCACGGGACGACCCAAGGGGGTCGCCGTCACCCACACGGCGATCGGGGCGCAGCTCGAGTGGCTGCGTGCGCAGTACACGCTCGGCACCGCCGACACGATGCTGTTCAAGACCCCGGTGACGTTCGACGTGTCGGTGTGGGAATGCCTCGCGCCGCTCGTCTCCGGCGCTCGGCTCGTCGTCGCCGAACCCGACGGGCACCGCGACCCCGAGTACCTCTCGGGCGTCCTCCGCGCACACGGCGTCACCGTCGTGCACTTCGTTCCGGCGATGCTGGCGGCCCTGACGTCCGGACCCGGACTCGACGATCTGCCGGCGCTGCGGCACGTGCTGGTCGGCGGCGAAGCCGTGTCGCCGGAGACGATCGACGACTTCCGGGCGTCCCATCCCGCGGAGATCGACAACACGTACGGACCCACCGAGGCGGCGGTGACCACCACCTTCTTCGCGGCGCGGTCCGACAACTCCGACACCGTCCCGATCGGCCTGCCCGTCTGGAACACCAGCGCCCTCGTCCTCGACGGCCGCCTGCGTCCGGTACCGGTCGGTGTCGCGGGAGAGCTGTACCTCGGTGGACTCCAGCTCGCCCGCGGATACCTGGGTCGCCCCGACCTCACCGCCGAACGTTTCGTCGCCGACCCCTTCTCCACGTCGGGCGCCCGGCTGTACCGCACCGGCGACCTCGTCCGGTGGAACGCGGACGGCCGGCTCGAATACCTCGGGCGCACCGACTTCCAGGTGAAGATCCGCGGATTCCGCATCGAACTCGGCGAAATCGTGTCGGCACTGCTTCGGCACGAAGACGTGGACCAGGCGATCGTCGTCCCGCATGCGGACCCGCACACCGGCGACCACCTCGTCGGGTACGTCGTGCCGCGCCGCGGAATCACACTGGACCGGGACGCCGTTCTCGCCGAAGCCGCGGGCAGCCTGCCCTCCTACATGATTCCGTCGCTGCTGATCACGCTGGCGAAACTGCCGCTGACACCGAACGGCAAGATCGACCAGAAGGCGTTGCCAGCACCGGTGTTCACCGTGAAGGCGGAGTACACGGCGCCGCGCACCGAGTCGGAGCGCATCGTCGCCGGAATCTTCGCCGAACTCCTCGGCGTCCCCCGGGTCGGTGTCGACGACAACTTCTTCGAACTCGGCGGGAACTCCCTGTCCGCCACCAAACTCAGCACCCGCATCGGGGTCGCGACGGAGACACGCGTCGCCATCCGCGACGTGTTCGACGCGCCCACCGTCGCGGCCCTGGCCCGGCGACTCGACGGGCACGGTCCGTCCACGGCGATCGCACCCCTGACGGCGGCGGTCCGCCCCGACCGGATCCCGCTGTCACTCGCGCAGCAGCGGATGTGGTTCCTCAACCAGTTCGAGACGTCCTCGCCCGCATACAACCTGCCCGCCGCGGTCCGGCTCACCGGACCGCTGGATACTGCGGCGCTGGCCGCGGCGATCGACGATCTGATCAGCCGGCACGAATCGCTGCGGACCGTCTTTCCTGATTCCCGGGGTGGACCCCACCAGGTGATCCTCGAACCAGGGGAGTTCACCCTCGACGTCGCACCGGTCCGCGTGAACGAGACCGGGCTGCGCGCGGATCTCGAGCAGTTCCTGCTGACCGGCTTCGACGTCTCCCAGGCCGTGCCGCTGCGGGTGAAGGTGTACTCGCTCGGCGACACCGAGCATGTGCTCGCTCTCGTCGTCCATCACATCTCCGCCGACGGCGTGTCCATGGAACCGCTGATCCGGGACGTGATGATCGCGTACGCGAGCCGCGCGGCAGGCCAGGCGCCCACCTGGGCGCCGCTGCCGGTGCAGTACGCCGACTACGCGCTGTGGCAGCGGGAGGTGCTCGGTGCCGAGTCCGACCCGGACAGCCTCGCCGCCGCCCAGCTCGAGTATTGGACCCGGACACTCGCCGGTGTCCCGGACCAGCTGTACCTGCCGGGCGACCGGGGCAGGCCGGCCGTTCCGTCGCATCGGGGTGCGGCAACGCGTTTCACCCTGGATGCCGACACGCACCGGGCCCTGACCGAACTGGCACGCGCGCACGGCGCCAGCATCTTCATGGTCGCCCACGCCGCGCTCAGCGTCCTGCTGGGCCGGCTCAGCACCAGCTCCGACATCACCGTCGGCACGGCGATCGCCGGCCGCGGCCGGGTGGAACTCGACGACATCATCGGCATGTTCGTCAACACCCTCGTGTTGCGCACGACGCTGGACCCGGGGGCGTCGTTCGTGTCGCTGCTCGAACAGGCCCGGGACGTCGACCTCGAGGCGTTCGCCCAGGCGGACCTGCCGTTCGAGCGACTGGTGGAGGTATTGAGCCCGGTCCGCTCCACCTCGCACCACCCGCTGTTCCAGGTGGCGCTCGGCGTGCAGGCGGTCTCTGCCGACCGGCTCGAACTGGACGGGCTGTCGGTGGAACCGCTCACCCTCGACGCGAGCATCGCGAAGTTCGACCTGCACTTCACGCTCACCGAGCGCCTCGACGACGTGTCCGAGGCTGCCGGCATCGACGCCGAACTGGTTTACGCGACAGATATTTTCGACGAGAGCACCGCCGCCGGGTACGCGACCCGGCTGCGGCGGATCTTCGAGGCGGTCGTCGCCGACCCGCAGCGGCCGATCGGTGACATCCCGGTCCTCGGCGACGAGGAATATGCGGCGCTCACCTCGGTTCGCGGCGCCGACGCGCGACCGGTGCAGATGCTGCCCGAGATCCTCGCCGACGCCGTCGCCGCGGCACCCGACGGAGCCGCCGTCGTCTTCGAGGGGGAGAGCCTCACGTACCGGGACCTCGACGAACGGTCGAATCAACTGGCCCGGTTGCTCGTCGACAGGGGCGTGGGACCCGAAACCCGGGTCGCGCTGGCGTTGCCGCGGTCCTTCGAATCCGTGGTGGCCGTGTGGGCGGTGGCCAAGACCGGTGCAGCCTTCGTGCCCGTCGACCCCGGCTATCCCGCGGACCGCATTCTGCACATGGTGCAGGACTCCGGGGCGATGGTCGGGATCACCGTGTCCGCGAAACAGGATCTCCTCCCGGACTGGATCCGGTGGATGCTCCTCGACGACCCGGCACTCGAGGTGCGCTGCACCCACGAATCCCGGTTGCCGCTCACCAACCGCGACCGCATGCGGCCGATCCTGTCCGACCAGGTGGCGTACGTCATCTACACGTCGGGGTCCACCGGCCGGCCCAAGGGGGTCGCGGTCACACATCGCGGTCTGATGAACCTGGTGACCGACGAGCGTGAGCTCCTCGGGGTCACCTCCCGTTCGCGGACACTGCATTTCGCGTCCCCGAGCTTCGACGCCTCGGTGTTCGAGATGCTGATGGCACTCGGCGCGGGAGCCACGATGGTCATCGCCCCGCCCACGATCTACGGCGGATCGGAACTCGCCGAACTGCTCGCTACCGAGCACGTCACCCATGCGTTCTCCACTCCGGCGGCGCTGGCGTCGGTGGACCATCACGGGCTCGACGACCTCGCCGTCGTCGTGGTCGCCGGTGACGTGTGCCCGCCGGAACTGGTCGCCCGCTGGGCGCCCGGGCGTCGCATGGTCAACGCGTACGGTCCCAGCGAGGCGACGATCATGTCGTCCATCACCGAACCCCTCCGCGCCGGGGAACCGGTCACCATCGGCGGCCCGAGCCGTGGAGTGCGGGCACTCGTGCTGGACGGCCGGCTGCGTCCCGTGCCGGTGGGTGTGCCGGGCGAACTGTACGTCGGAGGCCCGAGCCTCGCCCGCGGCTACCTCGGACGGCCGGGACTGACCGCCGAACGGTTCGTCGCGGACCCGTACGGCGCGCCCGGCGACCTGATGTACCGCACCGGCGATCTCGTCCGGTGGCGGGAGAACCGCGTCCTCGATTTCGTCGGCCGCACCGACCACCAGGTGAAGATCCGCGGATTCCGGATCGAACTCGGCGAGATCGACGCCGCGCTCACCGCACACCCGCAGATCGAGTACGCCACCACGATCGGGTACGAACACCCCAACGGGGAGACCTCCCTCGTCGCGTACGTGCTGCCGTTCACCGGTGAGGACGTGGACCGGGTCGAGGTCGCGAATTTCGTCGGGCGCGCCCTGCCCGCCTACATGGTTCCGGCCTCCGTCACCCTCCTCGACGCCCTGCCGCTCACCCCGGCGGGCAAGCTCGACCGGGCTGCGCTCCCCGAGCCGATCTTCGCCGCCGCGGCCACGACATTCGAGGCGCCGCGGAATCCGATGGAGGTGATCGTCGCCGGCATCTTCGCGGACATCCTCGCGTTGCCGGAGATCGGCATCCACGACAGCTTCTTCGACCTCGGCGGCAACTCGCTGCTCGCCACGCAGGTGGTGTCGCGGATCAACGCGGCACTCGACGTCCACGTCGGTGTCCGTGAAGTGTTCGAGTCGCCGACCGTCGCCGCGCTCGCGGCACGCATCACCGAGACCACCACCCACGGTGTGCGGCGCCCCGCGCTGACGGCCAGGCCTCGGCCCGAACACATTCCGCTGTCGCTCGCCCAGCAGCGGATGTGGTTCATCAACCAGTTCGACACCGCATCGCCCGCCTACAACCTGCCGGTCGCGCTCCGGCTGTCGGGCGAGGTGGACCTGCGTGCCATGCAGATCGCGATCGCCGATCTCGTCGGGCGGCACGAGGCACTGCGCACCGTCTATCCCGACTCCGCCGACGGCCCGCACCAGGTGATCGTGCCCGCCGGGGACGCGGTGCCCGACCTGACACCGGTGGCGGCGCACCCCGACGACGTCCTCGAGCGGGTGCTCGCACTCGTGACGACGGGCTTCGACGTGACCGCGGATGTGCCCCTGCGGGCGCGGATGTACCGCGTCGGACCCGAGGACTACGTGCTCGTGATGGTCGCCCACCACATCTCTGGTGACGGCTGGTCGCTCGCCCCACTGGCCCGCGACGTCATGCTCGCCTACACCGCCCGCGTCGAGGGACACGTTCCCCGCTGGACCCCGCTGCCGGTGCAGTACGCCGACTACAGCCTGTGGCAGCGGGAACTCCTCGGCGACGAGGCCGATCCCGAATCGGTCGCCGCCGCTCAGATCGCCTACTGGACCCGCACGCTGGAGGGTCTGCCGGACCGGCTGTCCCTGCCGACCGACCGTCCCCGCCCCGCGGTCGCGTCGCACCGGGGCGCGCACGTGCCGTTCACCATCGACGCCGGCACCCACCGCGCCCTGCTGGCGTTCGCACGCCGCCGGAACACCTCCCTGTTCATGGTGATGCACACCGCGCTCGCGGTACTGCTCGCCCGACTGAGCAACGAGTCCGATATCACCGTCGGCGCACCCATCGCCGGCCGCGGTGAGGAATCCCTCGACGAACTCGTCGGCATGTTCGTGAACACCCTGGTACTGCGCACCCACGTGGACCTCGCGAGTTCGTTTGCGGACAGCCTCGCCGACGCACGATCTGCCGATCTGAGTGCGTTCGCGCACTCCGACATTCCGTTCGAACGCCTCGTCGACGTGCTGAACCCGGCCCGGTCCCGCGCGCACCACCCGCTGTTCCAGGTCGCGTTCTCGTTCCAGAACCTCGCCACCACCACACTCGAACTTCCCGGGCTGCACGTCGAGGGACTCGACGTGCCGAACACGATCTCCAACTTCGATCTGCACCTGACACTGTCGGAGAAGCACGACGCCGACGGATCCCCGGACGTGATCGAGGCCCAGTTCACCTACGCCACCGACCTCTTCGACGAATCGACCGTGCGGGCATTCGCGGAACGTTTCACCCGCGTCCTCGCGTCGGTCGTACAGGATCCGGACGTGGCCGTCGGGGCCATCGATCTGCTCGACGGCCCCGAACGGCGCTCGGTCCTCGCCGAATTCAACGACACCGGCGTCGATCTGCCGCCGACGACGCTCGCCGAACTGTTCTCCGCCCAGGCGGCGCGCACACCCGATGAGGCCGCCGTGTTCTTCGAGGGCACCGAACTGACGTACGCAGAGTTCGACCGCCGTGTCGACGCCCTCGCCCACCGGCTGATCGATCGCGGAGTGGGGCCGGAATCCGTGGTGGGACTGGCGATGAACCGGTCGATCGAACTGCTGGTCGGGATGTACGCGGTGCTGCGGGCCGGCGGCGCGTACCTGCCGATCGATCTCACCCATCCGGCCGACCGGCTCGCCTACGTGCTCGAGACCGCCCGCCCGGTGTGCATCCTCACCACGTCCGCGGACGGGTTCGCCGCCGAGAACGTCCCGGTCATCGAGATCGACACCCTCGACCTCACCGCCTCACCACCCGAACCGGTGACCGATGCGCATCGCCTCGCCCCGCTGCGGCCGGAGAACACGGCGTACCTGATCTTCACGTCCGGGTCCACCGGCCGACCCAAGGGTGTCGCCGTGACGCACGCCGCCATCGCGAACCAACTCCGCTGGAAACAGCACGAATACCCGCTCGACACCACCGACGCCGTCGTGCAGAAGACCCCCGTCACGTTCGACCTGTCGGTGTGGGAACTGTTCTGGCCGCTGATCTCGGGCGCCCGACTCGTCATCGCCCGCCCGGACGGTCACCGCGATCCGGACTACCTGGCGGACCTGATGCGTCAGCAGCGCGTCACGACAGCACATTTCGTGCCGTCCCTGCTGGAGGCCTTCCTGGCGACCCCGGGTGCGGGGCAGCAGCCGGCCCTGCGGCGGGTGCTGTGCATCGGCGAGGTGTTGCCCGTCGACACCGCGGTCCGCTTCCGCCGCCGGTTCGGGACCGTCGCGCTGCACAACCTGTACGGGCCCACCGAGGCCGCCGTGTCCGTGACCGCCTGGACACACACCGCCACCGACGTCGACACCGTTCCCATCGGCGGACCCGAGTGGAACACACATGTGTTCGTGCTGGATGCCCGCCTGAACCCGGTCCCCGTCGGGGTGGCGGGTGAGCTGTACCTGGCCGGCGACCAGCTGGCCCGCGGTTACGTCGCCCGCGCCGATCTGACCGCCGAGCGCTTCGTGGCCAACCCGTTCGGCGCACCCGGTTCACGGCTCTACCGCACCGGTGACGTGGTGCGCTGGCGCGTCCGGGACGCGAGGGGGATCCTCGAGTACCTCGAGCGCTCCGACTTCCAGGTGAAGGTCCGCGGGTTCCGCATCGAACTCGGCGAGATCGAGTCCGCACTGATGTCGAGCACAGGGGTGGGGCAGGCCGTCGTCGTCGCCCACCAGCACCCGCACACCGGGACCGCCCTGGTCGCGTACGTGGTCCCCGAGGACGGCGCCACCGTCGACTCCGCCGCGGTTCTGGCCGAGGTCGGCGCCGTGGTGCCGAGCTACATGGTGCCCGCCGCCCTCGTGGTGCTCGCGCAATTGCCCCTGACCTCGAACGGCAAACTCGACCGCAAGGCCCTTCCTGCGCCCGACTTCGTTTCGGCGACAGTCGAGTACCGAGCCCCCGCGACACCCACGGAGAAATCGGTGGCCGCCGTGTTCGCCGACGTGCTCGGCGTCGAACAGGTCGGTACCGCCGCGAACTTCTTCGACCTCGGCGGCAACTCCCTCGTCGCCACCCGGGTGATCGCCCGGCTGTCCGAACGACTCGGGCGCCGCGTGGAGATTCGAACCCTGTTCGAGGCGCCCACGGTCGCCGCCCTTGCGGCACTGCTGGATTCGATCGACGCGACCGCGCCCGCCCGCCCGGCGCTGACGCCGGCCGTGCGTCCCGAACGGATTCCGCTGTCGTCGGCGCAACACCGGATGTGGTTCCTCAACAGGTTCGACCCGAACTCGGCGGTGCACAACATTCCCGTGGCGGTCCGGCTGTCGGGCGCGCTGGACGTCGACGCGCTGCAGCACGCGGTCGCCGACGTCGTCCGCAGGCACGAGTCGCTGCGGACGGTCTACCCGGACTCCGCGGACGGTCCGCACCAGGTGATCCTGCCCATCGACCGGGTGGGGGGCGAACTGTCCGTCGACGCGACGGACGAGGCCGCGCTGCCCGCGCTGATCGCCGGCCTGGTGACCACCGGATTCGACGTCACCACGCAGGTTCCGGTGCGGGTGCGGATCTTCCGCATGTCCCCGACGGAGCACGTTCTCGCCCTGGTGGTCCACCACATCTCCGGCGACGGCTGGTCGATGGCGCCGATGGTGCGCGATGTGATGACGGCGTACGCGGCGCGGTCGGCGGACACCACGCCCGACTGGGCGCCGTTGCCGGTGCAGTACGCCGACTACGCACTGTGGCAGCGGGCACTCCTCGGCGACGAGGCTGATCCCGATTCGGTCTCGGCACGGCAACTCGCGTTCTGGACGCAGACCCTCGCGGGCGCACCGGATCAGCTGGACCTGCCCACCGACCGCCCGCGTCCCGCGGTGGCGTCGTACCGGGGCGGCACCGTCGACTTCGCCGTGCCGGCCGACCTGCACGGCATGCTCCTGGGTGCGGCGCGGGACGCGAACGCGTCCCTGTTCATGCTCGTGCACTCGGCGCTCGCGGTGCTGCTGAGCCGGCTCTCCGGCACCGGGGACATCGCCATCGGCACCCCCGTCGCGGGACGTGGCGAACGCGAACTCGACGACCTGATCGGCATGTTCGTCAACACACTGGTCCTGCGCCAGCAGGTCGACGGAGGCAAGACCTTCGACGAACTGGTCGCCGACGTGCGCGAGACCGATCTCGCCGCCTTCTCTCACGCGGACGTTCCGTTCGAGCGCCTCGTGGAGGTCGTCAATCCGTCGCGGTCCACCGGGCGGCATCCCCTGTTCCAGGTGATGCTGACGTTCCAGAACCTCGACCAGGCGACCCTCCGACTGGGTGACCTGTCGGTGAGCGGTTTCGACTTCGATGTCGACATCGCCAAGTTCGACCTGCAGCTCACCCTGATGGAGCAGTTCGACTCCGAGGGCCGTCCGGACGGGATCGCTGCCCGCCTCACGTACGCCTCCGACCTGTTCGACGAGCCGTCCATGCACGTGTTCGGACAGCGGTTCCTGCAGATTCTGCGCGCGGCTACCGACAGTCCGGACACCGCGGTCGGAGATATCGACGTCCTCGGCGACGGCGAACGGAAGCAGATCGCCGGCACCAACGCGACATCCCACGACGTGCTCGCCGGGACCCTGGCGTCGCTGTTCGACACGAGGGTCGCGGCCGACCCCGACCGGATCGCGGTGGTCTTCGACCGGGACGAGTTGACGTACGCCGACTTCGACTCCCGCGTGAACAGGCTGGCGCGCCGACTGATCGAGCAGGGCGTCGGCCCCGAGTCCGTCGTCGCGGTCGGGATGCGCCGATCGATCGATATGCTCGTCGCGATCTACGCCGTCGTGAAGGCCGGTGGCGCCTACCTCCCGGTGGATCCGGACCATCCGGCCGAGCGCACCGCGTATGTACTCGACACCGCACGGCCGGCATGTGTGCTGGTCAGCGGTGCCGGACTCCCCGGCGGCGGATCGGTCCCCGTCCTCGACGTCGCGTCCGAGGATTTCTCCGGCTTCGACAACTCGCCCGTCACCGATGCAGACCGGCTATGGCCGCTGTCCCCGGCGAACACGGCGTACGTGATCTTCACGTCTGGGTCGACGGGCCGGCCGAAGGGCGTCGCGGTCACCCACGGTGCGATCGTGAACCGCCTGTTGTGGATGCAGCACGAATACACCCTGACCAGTGCGGACGTTGTTCTGCAAAAGACTCCGGTGACGTTCGACGTGTCGGTGTGGGAGCTGTTCTGGCCGCTGCAGGTGGGAGCCTCCCTGGTGATCGCCGCGCCGGACGGACACCGCGATCCGCGGTACCTGACAGGGCTGATACAGGAACGTCACGTGACGACCACCCATTTCGTGCCGTCTATGCTGTCGGTGTTCACTGTCGAACCCGCTGCGGCGCAGTGTGATTCGTTGCGGTTGGTGTTCTGTTCGGGGGAGGCGTTGACGCCGGAGCAGGTGTCGCGGTTCCGGGCAGTCAGTCGTGCGGATCTGCACAATTTGTACGGTCCGACGGAGGCCGCGGTCGACGTCACGTATTGGGAGACTGGTCCGGCGGACACGCACACGGTGCCGATCGGGCGTGCGGTGTGGAACACCCAGTTGCATGTGCTCGATTCGCGGTTGCATCCGGTGCCGAACGGGGTGGCGGGGGAGTTGTATCTGGCGGGGGATCAGCTGGCGCGGGGGTATCTGAATCGTCCGGATCTGTCGGCGGACCGGTTCGTGGCGAATCCGTATGTGGCGGGTGGGCGGATGTACCGCACGGGTGATCTGGTGCGTCGCCGCACCGACGGTGCGCTGGAGTATCTGGGGCGGACGGATTTCCAGGTGAAGTTGCGCGGTCAGCGGATCGAGTTGGGGGAGATCGAGACCGCGCTCGAGACCCATCCAGATGTGTCGCAGGCGGTTGTGGTGGTGCACCGCGACGACCGCGCCGAGGAAGCGCTGGTGGCGTACCTGGTGGGACGGCCCGCGGCCGACTGGTCCGACGTGCGGGCACACCTGTCGGCCCGCGTCCCGTCGTACATGATCCCGGTGCACGTCGTGCACCTCGACACACTGCCGCTGTCGGTGAACGGCAAACTCGACCGCAAGGCCCTGCCCACACCGGCCGTCCGGTCGGCGGCCGACGAGTACCAGGCGCCGCGGACGGCGGCCGAGCGCGCCGTCGCCACGGTGTTCGCCGACGTGCTCGGCATCGACAGCGTCGGAGTCACGGACAGCTTCTTCGACCTCGGGGGCAACTCTCTGATCGCCACCCGGGTCGCGTCCGCGCTCGGGTCCGAGCTGGGAATCGACTTCCCGCTGCAATGGATGTTCAGCGACCCCACGCCGGAGTCGCTGGGACAACGCATCCAGAAGTGGACGAACGACGGGGTGGACGGTGCGGGTGCGTCACTCGACGTGCTTCTCCCGATCCGCACGAGAGGGACGGCGGAGCCGCTGTTCTGCGTGCATCCGTTCATCGGGCTCGCCTGGAGCTACGCGGGGCTCGGCCGCGAGCTGACCCAGAACCGGCCGATCTACGGGCTGCAGTCGCCGGCGCTGACCGAGGACGAGCCGCACCTGGAGACGATCACCGACTTCGCGGCCCGCTACGTCCGGGAGATCCGTTCGATCCAGCCGCACGGCCCGTACCACCTGGTGGGGTGGTCGCTGGGTGGAGTCATCGCTCACGAGATGGCGGTGCAGTTGCAGGACGCCGGTGAAGAGGTGCGTCTGCTGGGGCTCCTCGACAGCTATGTCGGGATTGACCGCAGCGTGGAGAACTCCGCGACCACCGCGGATCTTCTCGGCGGAGTCGGCCTGGACCTCCCGGACGGCAGCGTGCTCGACGAACTCGCGCCGGACGGGCAGTTCGACGCCGAGCGTGCGGCGGCACTGCTGCGGGTTGTCGGAGGGCCGCTGGCGGCGCTGACCGCTTCGGAACTCGGACGGATCTACGGCAACGCGCTGCGAGCCCCCGCACTGATCGACGCACACCGGCCGAGGGTGTTCGCGGGCGATCTGGTGTTCTTCACCGCCGCCCTGGACGACGGTTTCCACGTGGACCCGGTGACCTGCTGGGGCCAGTTCGTGCGCGGGAGCATCGTCGAGCATCCGGTGGACGCGACGCACTGGACGATGACGACGCCGGCTGCTCTCGCCGCGATCGCACCGCACCTCGAGCGTTCGCATCATCGGCCGCGGCACGCCGCGCCCGACACCGGCAGGGACAGCGATCCCGACGACAGCGCGAACCGGCCGCACTGGGTGCGCTGACCGCAGCACCGTCCGGCAGACCGGAAGGTTTGGTTTGGGCGGTGATGGGGGAATACCGCGAAATGTCAGTGGTTGTACAGAAAACGAGCGGTTGACCACCCCGAATATCGTGGACGCCCGACCGGTCGTGGTTTCGGGGTGCCGATTTCATACCCCAGGTGTGAGATTTACCCGAAGAGAAGACCAAACCCTTGACTCCGCGGTACCGAATAGTAGATTGAGAGCGGTCATGTGACCTACCTCTCAAATGGTATGGAAGCCCGAGAGGTCGGTCATACGTGGTTTCTTCGACTGCGTGTTCGGGGCGTGACGCTCGGTGCTTTGTGTGCTCGGAATGTAACGCGCCCGCGTTCAGCAGATCGGAGTACTTGGATGAGTCCTGTCGAGACGGTGACCAGCCCAGTGACCAACAGAAGCTTGTCCGTGTCGAACACCCCGCCCGCGCCGAAGCCGGGGTCGCAGCTTCCCCGGACGCGGCGAACGCCGCCCCGGCAGAGCCGAGACGGCGTTCGTACGGTTCGGTTGCCTGTGTCAGGCTCCCCGGCGCTTCGCCTTCAGCAGGTCGAGGCGCTCCTTCAGCAGCTCCTCCAGTTCCTCCTTGGAACGGCGTTCGAGCAGCATGTCCCAGTGGGTACGCGGCGGCTTGACCTTCTTGGCCTCGGGCGCAGTCCCCTCGACCAGGGTTCCCTCGAGGCCGTTGCGGCACAGCCACGTGCCGGGAATCTCGGCATCGTCGGCGAAGGGAATGTCGAACACCTCACCGTTGTCGCACCGGTACTTGGCCATCCGACGGGGCGCGAGGTCGTGGTCACGGTCGGTCTCGTAGCTCACCGCTCCGAGTCGACTTCCTCGAAGTACGCGATCTGCCATGGTTGTGTCCTCTCCTCGATCGTCTCCGCGCGACTACGCCTGGACCAGAACCAAGCGTTCACACTCATCTACAACGCCACGGCCTCCCGATTGGTTCCCGCACGCCGCGCAGATGCAACCTCGACATCTTACCGGGCGGGCCTCGAGGCGCCGCGCAGTAAGGTGGTTGACCATGACCGGCGCCTCCCGCAGACCCGATTCCTGCGTGTGGTGCGGGAGGGAAGTGGCCGAGACGGGGATGGGGCGGCGCCGCCGGTACTGCCGCCAATCCTGCCGGCAGCGCGCGTACGAGCAGCGCAACCAGGTCAAGGGCACGAGCATCCCCGCCGATGCGGTGGTGCTCACGTCGGAGGAAGCCTCCGCCATGGTCGACCGGGTTTTCCAGGTTCGATGTGCCGCCGAGGACGTGGCGACAGCCGTTGCCGAAGGTGCGGCGGCCCATGAGGTGGAGTCCCTGTGTGCCGACCTCGTGCAACTCGCGCGTGAGGCCGAACGCTTCCGCTGAGCCTCGGACAGAGGCAGGGGAGCGCAGGACGCACTCTGCTCGACCGGTCCGACCGTCGCCTGTCGATGGCGATTCCGAAACGAACATCACGAATCGACGCACACCGGGCCCACGCGTACAGCACGATCAGTACAGCGTGGGAGACCGGCGTCGGTTGGTCCGTCTCACGCGCAGGACTTGCGCATCCAAGGTCTTCTACCCGCTGGGGGAACGAGATGACGAGTGTGAATTCGCCGCAGCCTAATAACGGCGCCGAAGATGTGAACGTTCCCGAAGGGGCCTTCCCGCTCTCCTCGGTGCAACGGAGCATGTGGTTTGCCCAGCAACTGAGCCCGACGGTTCCCAAGTTCATCGCCCAGTACATCGAGTTGCGGGGCGAGATCGACCTGGACCTGTTGAGCGATGCTGCGGTGCGGGCCGGTCAGGAGTTCCAGTCGCCGTTCCTGCGACTGCTGGACGTCGACGGCGAGCCTTACCAGGCGGTCGATTTCAGCATCGACCCGTCGATCGGCTTCCTCGATTTCCGGGGCGAGTCGGACCCGATGGCCGCCGCGCAGGTGTGGATCGACGAGGATTACGCGACGCCGCTGCGGCTCACCCGGGACCGACTCGTCGAGATGACCGTCCTGCAGGTCGGCGAGCAGCACTACTTGTGGTACACCAGGATTCACCATGTCGCGCTCGACGGGTACAGCGGTATGACCATGGTGAACCGGATCGCGGCGCTGTACACCGCGGCGATCGAGGGCACCGAACCGGAACCGAACCGTGCGCTGGATCTGCGCGACCTCTACGAGTTGGACCAGAAGTACCGGGCGTCGAACCGATTCGAGAACGACCGGTTGTACTGGGCCGAACGCATTGTCGGCATCGAGCACGGTTCGACACTCGCCACCCACGACGCGCCCGCGGCGGCGAAGAGCCGGCTCGAGAGCGCGAAAATCTCCGAAACCGCACTGGGTTTCCTCGGAGAGTCGGATCAGCGGGTCGGCGCCACGTCGGCGGCCGTGCTGCTCGCCGGGTTCGCCTGTTACCTGTCCCGTATGACGGGCAAGCGGGACGTGCTCATCAACCTGCCGGTGTCGGCGCGCACCACGGCGCCCTTGCAGCGGTCCGGTGGCATGCTCGTCAACGTCGCCCCGCTGCGGATCACCGTCCGCCCGGAGGACACGGTGGCCGAGCTCGTGCAGCGGACGCAGCTCGAGCTGATGGGTGCGCTGCGCCATCAGCGGTGCAGTCTCGAGGACATCCGCCGCGATGCCGGACTCGCCGGCACCGCGGAGGGCCTCGCCGGTCCGATGGTGAACGTCATGCTGTTCCATCAGGCGTTCACGTTGGGCACGGTCACGGGCGAATACCACATCGTGACGTCGGGCCCGGTGGACGACCTGCTGGTCAACATCTATCAGAGCGGTGACGGCCAGACGCTCCTCGATTTCCGCGGCAACCCCAACCGGTACGGCTCGGAGGAGTTGCGCGCACACCACCGCAGGTTCGTGGAGCTGGTCGAGGAGTTCGTCACGGCCGAGCCGCAGACGCGGACCGCCGACATCCACGCCGAGAGCGCACGCCTCGGCGCGCGGTTCCTCGAGCGGGAGGCCCAGCTCGCGTTCTGGAAGCGGGAGTTGGTGGGCCTGCCGGAGGTGTCGGCACTGCCGCTGGACCGGCCCCGCCCGACCGAGCGGCTCGGGGCGGGCGAGGTCGTCGGGTTCGCCGTCGACGGCGACGTGCAGCGCCGCGCGGCGCAGCTGGCAGAGGAGGCGGGCACCGGGATCTTCACCACGCTGCACGCCGCACTCGCGGTCCTGTTGGGCCGGCTGGGCGACACCGACGACGTCGTGATCGGAACGCCGATCGTCGGGCGCGCGGCGTCCGATTCCGACGACCCGGAAGCCGGAGCATTCTTCAACAAGACCGTCCTGCGGTCGCAGGTGGATGTCGCATCGTCGTTCGTCGACCACCTGAGCCGGGTCCGGGACGCCGACCGGGCCGCGTTCGCGCATGCGGCGCTGCCCTTCGACGATCTCGTTGCCACCCTCGGGGCCGAATCCGATCCGTCGCACTCGCCGCTGTTCCAGGTGATGCTCGAATTCACCGACGGCGGGCACCCGCACGACACGTCCGGGAACGTGACGGTCAGCCCGATCCAGCGCGAACATCGGGCCCTGGGACTGGATCTGGTGTTCTCCCTCACCGAATCGGAGACGGGCGGGATCAACGGCCGGCTGCGGTTCGCCACGGACGTGTGGGACCGTGACAGCGCGGAGGCGCTCGCCGCGCGCTTCGTCCGCATCCTGCAGGCGGTGACGTCGGACCCCGCCGCACCGGTCGGGGACATCGACCTCCTCGAGCAGGTCGAGTACGCGGAACTCGCACCGGTCCGCGACGAGCCCTCGGTGGAGCCCCGCACGCTTCCCGCGCTGCTCGCGCGCGCCGTGGAGGCGGGCGGCGCCGGGGACGCCCTCGTCTACCAGGGACGCACGCTGACCTACCCCGAACTCGACGATCAGTCGGATCGTCTCGCCCGCATGCTGATCGGCCACGGAGTGGGGCCGGGTTCTGTTGTGGCGCTGGCGATCGCGCGGTCGATCGAGTCGGTGCTGGCCACCTGGGCGGTCGCGAAGTCCGGGGCCGCGTTCGTCCCGGTCGACCCGAACTATCCGGCCGACCGCATCGAGCACATGCTCACCGATTCCGGTGCGGTCGTCGGTCTCACCGTGGCGGCGCACCGGTCGTCGCTGCCCGAGACCACGCCGTGGCTCGTGATGGACGACGCGTCGTTCGGCCGGGACCTGGCGAAGCACGCGGCCGTCGCGGTCACCGACGCCGACCGTCTCCGCCCGTTGCGGACCGCGGATCCGGCCTACCTGATCTACACCTCCGGCTCCACCGGCACACCCAAGGGTGTCGTCGTGACCCACGCCGGCCTGGCGAATTTCGCCGAGGACGAGCGCCAGCGGTTCGACGTGACCGTGGGGGCTCGCACCCTGCACTTCTCCTCGCCGAGTTTCGACGCGTCCATCCTGGAACTGCTTCTCGCCGTGGGTGCCGGTGCCACGATGGTGGTGGCACCGTCGACGGTGTACGGCGGCACCGAACTCGCGGACCTGTTGCGCCGCGAACGGGTGACGCACGCGTTCGTGACCCCGGCCGCGCTGGCATCCGTCGATCCCACCGGGCTCGACCACATCCGGTGCGTCGTCACCGGTGGCGAGAGCTGTCCGCCTGCGCTGGTGGCACAGTGGGCGCCGGGGCGGGTCATGTTCAACGCATACGGACCGACCGAGGCCACCGTCGTCGCGAGCGTGGCAGGACCGTTGACGGTCGGTGAACCGGTGACGATCGGCCGCCCGTCCCGCGGTTGCGGTCTGCTGGTGCTCGATTCGCGGTTGCACCCCGTCCCGAGAGGGGTCCCCGGCGAGCTGTACATCACCGGCGACGGTGTGGTACGTGGGTACCACAATCGGTCGATCCCGACGGCCGAACGGTTCGTCGCCGACCCCCACGGTGCGCCGGGCGAGCGGATGTACCGCACCGGCGACCTGGCGCGGTGGAACGCCACCGGTCAGCTGGAATACCTGGGCCGCACCGACTTCCAGGTGAAGATCCGCGGTTTCCGCATCGAACTCGGTGAGATCGACGCCGTCGTCCGCTCGCACCCGAGTGTCGCGTTCGCGACCACGGTCGGACGGACCGCACCGTCCGGCGACACGGTGCTGGTGACCTACGTGCTCCCCGAGGACGGGACGGACGTCGTCGTCGGCGACATCCTCGAACACGCCGCAGCAGCGCTGCCCGCGCACATGGTGCCCGCCCGGGTGATGGTGCTCCGCGAGGTCCCGCTGACCCCGGCGGGCAAACTCGACCGGAAGGCGTTGCCGGAGCCGCAGTTCGAGGCCACCTCCACCGTCTACCGGGCGCCGGTGACACCCACCGAGATGCAGATCGCGGAGGTGTTCGCGGCGCTTCTGGGCGTCGAGCGGATCGGCGTCGACGACAGCTTCTTCGACCTGGGCGGCGACTCCCTCGTCGCGACCCGCGTGGTGTCCCGGGTCAACGCGGCCCTGAGCACGGAGATCGGGGTGCTCGATCTGTTCGAGGCGCCCAGCGTCGCATTGCTCAGTGCCCGCGTGGACGCTCTCGGGCCCCGCACCTCCGCCCGGCCCGTGCTCGCTCCGCGGGCGGGGTCCGGTCCGGTGCAGGTGTCGCTGGCGCAACAGCGGATGTGGTTCATCAACCAGCTCGACACCGCCTCGCCCGCATACAACATTCCCGTCGGAATCCGGCTGCGCGGCACACTCGACGTGGAGGCGCTGCGGACCGCGGTGAGTGACGTCCTGACCCGGCACGAGTCGCTGCGGACGGTGTTCCCGAACACCCCCAACGGTCCCATCCAGGTGGTTCTGCCGGTCGCGGAGGTGAGCCCGCCCCTCGACGCGGTCGAGGTGGCCGAGTACGAGCTCGAATCCCGCCTGATCGCCGACGCCGCAGCGGGGTTCGACGTCACCGTCGAACCGCCGATCCGGGCGGAGCTCTACCGCACCGCGACCGACGATCACGTGCTGGTCTTCGTGGTGCATCACATCGCCGCCGACGGCCTGTCGATGACACCGCTGACCCGGGACGTGATGGTCGCCTACCACGCCCGTGCCGCAGGCGACACGCCGCAGTGGGCGCCGCTCGAGGTGCAGTACGCCGACTTCGCGGTGTGGCAGCGCGAGCTGCTCGGTTCCCCCGACGATCCGACGAGCCTCCTCGCCCGGCAGCTGGCGTTCTGGGCCCGCACCCTCGACGGCGCCCCCGAGGTCATGGATCTGCCGACCGATCGGCCGCGCCCGGCCCGGCAGTCGATGATCGGCGCCACCGCCGACTTCTCCATCCCGGCGCGCATCCACGCCGCGCTGCTCGAGATCGCAGGCGCCAACGACGCCAGCCTGTTCATGGTGGTGCACGCCGCCCTCGCGGTCCTGCTGTCCCGGTCGAGCGGGTCGTCCGACGTGTCGATCGGATCCCCGGTCTCCGGACGTGGCGAACGGCAACTCGACGACGTCGTCGGCATGTTCGTCAACACTGTCGTCCTGCGCACCACCGTCGACCCCGATCGCAGCTTCCCCGAGATCCTCTCGCACACCCGCTCCGTGGATCTGGAGGCGTTCAGCAATACCGATCTGCCGTACGAGCGGCTCGTCGACGAACTGAAGCCGACCCGCTCCGAGGCGCATTCACCGCTGTTCCAGGTGATGCTGGTGCTGCAGGGATTCGCGAACACGCGGCTCGAGCTGCCCGGCCTCGACGTGGAGGTCGAGGCCCTCGAGACCGGTGCCGCCAAGTTCGACCTGCAGGTCATCCTCACCGAGCACACCGAGGAATCCGGCGCCCCGGGTGCGATCGACGTCCAATTCTCGTACGCGTCGGAACTGTTCGACCCGCCGACGATGACGGCGCTGGCCGAACGCTTCGTCACCCTGCTCGAGACCATCACCGCCGGTTCGGATGCGAAGGTCGGCGACATCGACCTGATCGGCGCGGACGAGACCCACCGGATGCTCGAGCAGTGGATCGACACCGACGTCGCCGTACCGGACTCGGCGACCCTGGTCAGCCTGTTCGAGGCGCAGGTGGCACGGACCCCGGACGCCGTCGCCGTGGTGTTCGCCGAAGAGGAACTGCTGTACGCGGAGTTCGATGCCCGCGCCAACCGGCTGGCCCGCGAACTCCTGGCGCGCGGCGTCGGACCCGAATCCCGGGTCGCCGTCGCCCTGCGCCGTTCGCTCGAGCTGATGATCGCGATCTACGCGGTGGAGAAGACCGGGGCGGCGTACGTTCCGCTCGACCCCGACCACCCGGCGTCGCGGATCGCCTACGTGATCGAGAGTGCCGAACCCGTATGCGTTCTCACCGCCTCCCGCGACCGGTGCGAGGGCATCGACGGCGCGGCCGGTGCGTCCGTGATCGAGATCGACACCCTGAACCTGTCCCGGCGGCCGAGCACCCCGATCACCGACACCGAGCGGGGCGGTCCGATCCACCCCGATTCGACCGCCTACGTGATCTACACGTCCGGATCGACGGGCCGGCCCAAGGGTGTCGCCGTCAGCCACCGCGCGATCGTGAACCGGTTGCTGTGGATGCAGGACACGTACCGGATGGACCACACGGACGTGGTGCTGCAGAAGACCCCCGTCACGTTCGACGTGTCCGTGTGGGAACTGTTCTGGCCGCTCGAGGTCGGTGCGCGACTCGTCCTCGCCGCGCCGGACGGACACCGCGACCCGACGTACCTGTCCCACATCATCGCCGACCACCAGGTCACCACCATGCACTTCGTGCCGTCGATGCTGGCGGTGTTCACGGCGGGCGCCGAACCGGAACTCTGCGGTTCGCTGCGTCAGGTGTTCTGCAGCGGTGAGGCGCTCCCGCCCGCCACCGCCGACGCATTCCGGGAATTCGGTTCCGCGGCGCTGCACAACCTGTACGGCCCGACGGAGGCCGCCGTCGACGTCACCTACTGGGAGTGCACGGAAGGCGACCGGGCCTCGGTCCCGATCGGCGCGCCCGTGTGGAACACGCAGGTGTACGTCCTCGACTCCCGGTTGCACCCGGTGCCGGTCGGGGTGCACGGCGAGCTGTACCTGGCCGGCATCCAGCTGGCCCGCGGGTACGTCGGGCGCAGCGATCTGACGTCGGACCGGTTCGTGGCGAACCCGTTCGGCGCGCCGGGACAGCGGATGTATCGCACCGGCGACGTCGTCCGCTGGCGTGCCGACGGCAACATCGAATACATCGGCCGCCGCGACTTCCAGGTCAAGCTCCGCGGTCAGCGCATCGAACTCGGCGAGGTCGAGGCGGCGGTGCTGGCGCACCCGTCGGTGGCGCAGGCCGTCGTGACCGTGCATCGCAGCGAGGCCACCGGCGAAAGCCTCGTCGGTTACGTGATCCCCGTCGCAGGCGCCGACATCGACACCGCCGTCGTGCGCGACGCGGCGGCGGAGGCGCTGCCCGCCTACATGGTGCCGACTCGGATCATCGTCCTCGACCGGTTCCCGCTCGGGGCCACCGGCAAGTTGGACCGGGGCGCACTGCCCGAACCTGAATTCCTCAGCCCGTCCGCCGAATTCGTCACCCCGCGCAACCCGATCGAGGAGATCCTCGCGTCGATCTTCGCGGATCTGCTCGACGCACCCCGTATCGGCGTGTACGACAGCTTCTTCGACCTCGGCGGCAACTCATTGGTGGCCACCCGGCTGGTGGCGCGGGTCAATGCCGCGTTGGGCAGTCGGATCGGGGTCCGGGAGATATTCGACGCCCCGACCGTCGCGACCCTCGCCACCCGGATCGAATCCGAGGCCGTGCAGGGCGCCGAACGCCCGCCGCTGGTGGCCGGGGTGCGCCCCGACCGACTGCCGGTCTCGCTGGCGCAGAAGCGCATGTGGTTCATCAACCAGTTCGACCTCGACTCCCCGGCCTACAACATCGCGCTCGCGGTGCGGTTGACGGGTGACCTCGACGAGGACGCGATGCAGGACGCCGTCGCCGACGTGATGGACCGGCACGAGTCGCTGCGCACCCGGTTCCCGATGGTGGAGGGCGAACCCGTCCAGGTGATCCTGCCGACCGAGGACGTGGTGCCCGATCTGTCGCCGATAGCGACAACGGAAGCCGAGCTGCCCGAGCACATCTCGCGACTGGCGGGCGCCGGTTTCGACGTCACGGTGTCGGTGCCGGTGCGCGCCGCCCTGTTCCGGACCGATCCCGGCGAGCACGTTCTCGTCATCGTCGTCCACCACATCAGCGCCGACGGCTTCTCCATGGCCCCGCTCGCCCGGGATGTGATGACCGCCTATGCGGCCCGCACCGGGGGACAGGCACCGGACTGGACGCCGCTGCCGGTGCAGTACGCCGATTTCGCGCTCTGGCAGCACCGGGTACTCGGCAATGCCGACGACCCCGACAGCCTGCTGGCCGCCCAGCTCGACTACTGGACGCACACGCTCGCCGGGCTTCCGGAACTGCTCGCGCTGCCGACGGACCACCCCCGCCCCACGCAGCAGTCGATGCGCGGCGGCATCTACTCGTTCAGCATCGACCCACAGGTGCACGGCCGATTGATCACGACTGCCCGCGAACACAATTCGAGTGTGTTCATGGCCGTCCACGCGGCGCTGGCCGTGCTGCTGGCACGGCTGGGCGACACGGACGACGTGTCGGTGGGTACCCCCATCGCCGGTCGTGGTGACGCCGCCCTGGACGACATGGTCGGCATGTTCGTCAACACCCTGGTGCTGCGCACCCCGGTCGAACCGGCCGACACGTTCACCGACCTGCTGTCCACGGTCCGCGACGCCGACCTGAGCGCCTTCCACCACGCCGATCTGCCGTTCGAGCGACTGGTCGATGCGATCTCGCCCGAACGCGCGACGTCGCATTCGCCGCTGTTCCAGGTGGTGCTCGAGTTCCGCAACAACGAGCGGCCGCGGCTGGAGCTGCCCGGGTTGACCGTCACCGGCCTCGACCTGGCCACCGACATCTCCAACTTCGACCTGCAACTCACCCTCACCGAGGAATTCGGGGTGTCGGGAGAGCCCGCCGGGATCTCCGCGGCCTTCACGTACGCGTCGAGCCTGTTCGACGCGTCCACGATCGCCGGTTTCGCCGACTACCTGCAGCGGATCTTCGACGCGGTGACGTCCGAGCCGGGCATGGTCGTCGGCGACATCGACCTGATGGTGGCGTCCGAACGTGCGGCGCTCACCCCGGTGATGGACGGACCCGACGCCGAACCGCGGACCCTGCCCGAACTGCTCGCGGCCGCGGCCTCCGTGGACCCCAAGGCGGCCGCGCTGTCCTACGAGGGCAGCGAGGTGACGTACCGCGAACTCGACGAGCAGTCGAACCGTCTCGCCCGCTTGCTGATCGGGCGCGGCATCGGCCCCGAATCGGTGGTCGCGCTGGCGCTGGCGCGGTCGCCGGAGTCGGTCCTGTCACTGTGGGCGGTCGCCAAGACCGGTGCCGCGTTCGTCCCGGTCGACCCGAACTACCCGACCGACCGGATCGTCCACATGCTCAGCGACTCCGGTGCGGCACTCGCGCTCACCGTCGCCGAGTTCCGTCCCACGCTGCCGGACTGCACGTCCTACGTCGTGGTCGACGCACCCGGATTCGACGACGAGGTGAGTGCGCACTCCGCCGCAGTCGTCACGGACGCCGACCGGACACACCCGCTCGCGCTGGAGAACCCGGCGTACCTGATCTACACGTCCGGGTCCACCGGCACCCCGAAGGGTGTCGTCGTCACCCACCGCGGCCTGGCGAACTTCGCGACCGATGAACGCGTCCGCTTCGGGGTCACCCCGCGGTCGCGCACGCTGCACTTCTCGTCGCCGAGCTTCGACGCGTCGATCCTGGAACTGCTGCTGGCGGTCGGCTCCGGCGCGACCATGGTCATCGCGCCCGCGTCCGTCATCGGCGGCACCGAACTCGCCGACGTGCTCCGGGAGGGCCGGGTCACGCACGCGTTCATCACCCCCGCCGCCATGGCGTCGGTGGACCCCGCGGGCCTCGACCAGCTCGAGTGCGTCGCCACCGGCGGCGACGTCTGCCCGCCGGAGCTGGTGGCGCAGTGGGTGACCGGGGGCAGGCGGATGTTCAACGCCTACGGCCCAACCGAGGCGACGGTCGTGTCGAGCGTGACGGGACCGATGCTTCCCGGTGAGGGTGTCACCATCGGCCGTCCGCCGATGGGAACCGGGGAGATGGTGCTCGATTCACGCCTGCACCCGGTGCCCAACGGGGTGACCGGCGAGCTGTATGTCACCGGTTCCGGTCTGGCCCGCGGCTACAAGGACCGGGCGGGCACGACGGCGGAGCGTTTCGTCGCCAACCCGTACGGGGGCCTCGGCGCCCGCATGTACCGGACTGGAGACCTGGCGCGCTGGAACGGTGACGGTCAGCTCGAGTACCTGGGCCGCAGCGACTTCCAGGTGAAGATCCGCGGGTTCCGCATCGAGCTCGGCGAGATCGAGACCGCACTCACGCGCTACCCGGGAGTCGCCCGTTCGGTGGTGTCCGCGCACAAGGGCAGCACCGGCGCCAACCGGCTGGTCGGGTACCTCGTCCCTACGGCGGGCGCGGAACTCGACCCGGAGGCGGTCCTCGATTTCGTCGGCGGATTCCTCGCCCCGTACATGGTGCCGTCCGCACTGATCGTCCTCGACGAGTTGCCGCTCACTCCCGCGGGCAAGCTGGACCGCCGCGCGCTGCCCGAGCCGGACTTCGGGGCCCGGGTATCGACCGGCCGCGCGCCGGTGTCGGAGATGGAGGAGGTGCTCGCCGGACTGTTCGCCGAGGTCCTCGGTCTGGAAACCGCCGGTGTCGAGGATTCGTTCTTCGCCCTCGGCGGCGACAGCATCATGTCTATCCAGTTGGTGGCCCGCGCGAAGGCTGCGGGTGTGGTGCTGACCCCGCGGGACGTGTTCGAGGCCAAGACCGTTGCCGGTCTCGCCGCGGTGGCGTCGTGGGTGGGCGCCGCCGACATCGTCGTGCTCGACGAGCTGCCCGGTGGCGGAGTCGGCGACATGCCGACCACCCCGATCACGAAGTGGCTGCTCGAACGGGGCGGCGAGTTCAACCGGATGTCGCAGTCCGCGCTGCTGACCGCACCGCCGAACCTCCGCGAACTCGAACCCCTGATCGCCACGTTCCAGGCCGTCCTCGACCGGCACGACATGCTGCGCGCGCAGCTGATCGTCTCCGCCGAGGACTCGCACCTCGCCGTCCGCCCGGTCGGTGCGGTCGACGCGCAGGACCTGATCCGCCGGGTCGCCGTCTCCACGGCCCCGGGAACCCGGGCGTTCGCGGCGACCGTGATCGCGGAACTCGACGCCGCGCTGGACCGCCTCGATCCCGCGGCCGGCGTCATGGTGCAGGTGGTGTGGTTCGACGCAGGGGAATCCGGTGGCCGACTGCTCGTCGTCGCGCATCACCTCGTCGTCGACGGTGTGTCGTGGCGCATCCTCGTCCCCGACCTCGCGACCGCGTGGGCGCAGATCTCGGCAGGCCAGGAACCGGTCCTCGAACAGGTCGGCACGTCCATGCGCCGGTGGGCGCACGGACTGGTCGACGAGGCGGCGAACCGGGCAGGCGAACTGGACCTGTGGCAGCGCATCCTCGACTGCGAGGACCCGCTCGTCGGCAGCCGTCCGCTCGACCCCGACATCGACGTCAACGCGACCGTCGGCCGCGTCACGGTCCAGCTGCCCGCCGAGGTCAGCGAGGCCGTCCTCACGGCTCTACCGGAGGCGATCCACGGCAGCGTGAACGACGGACTGCTCACCGCGTTGGCGATGGCGGTCACCCAGTGGCGGCGCTCCCGCGGCCACACCATGCACGGCAGGTCCGTCGAGGGCACCCTGGTGAGCCTCGAGGGACACGGCCGTGAAGACCAGGTCGTGCCGGGCGCCGATCTGGGCCGCACCGTCGGCTGGTTCACGGCGATGTTCCCGGTGCGTCTCGACCTGTCGGGCATCGACCTCGACGACGCGTTCGCCGGTGGCAAGGCCGCCGGGTCCGCGATCAAGGCGATCAAGGAACAGCTGCTCGCGATCCCGGACCACGGCATGGGTTACGGCATGCTGCGGTACCTCAACGCCGACACCGGACCGCTGCTCGCGGCCCGCTCGCTGCCACAGATCAGTTTCAACTACCTGGGACGCTTCGCCGCCGACCTGTCCGAGGCGGCCACCCGCGCCGGCTGGACGCCGACCGGTGAAGTCGACATGGACCGCGCGCAGGACCTCGACACCCCGGTCACCTCGGCCATCGACGTCAACGCGGTCACCACCGAGGTGGACGACCGGCCGCAGCTGCGCGCCACCTGGGCGTACGCGGCCGGTGTCCTGACCGTCGCCGAGGTCCGGGAACTCGCCGAACTGTGGGTCCGGGCGCTCACCGCGCTCACGACGTACGCGGCCCGCCCCGACGCCGGCGGCGTGACCCCGTCCGACCTCGAACTCGTGAGCCTCGACCAGGACGCCATCGACCGCATCGAATCGCGCTTCCCGGCGCTGTCCGACATCTGGTCGCTGTCGCCGCTGCAGTCCGGACTGCTCTTCCACGCACTGCTGGCCGATCAGACGATCGACTCGTACACCGTGCAGGTGACACTCGAACTGCGCGGTGCCGTGCCGTCCCGCATGCGGGTGGCCGGGCAGGCCCTGCTCGACCGGCACGCGAACCTGCGGGCGTCGTTCGTCTACGACGAGGGCGGCACCCCCGTCCAGGCGATCCACGGGTATGCGGAACTGCCCTGGACCGAGATCGACCTGTCCGGTCTAGACGCGGAGAGCCGCGAAGCCGAGATCGTGCGACTCCTCGACGCCGACCGGCGCCGCGGGTTCGACATGGCCACCCCGCCGCTGTTGCGGTTCATGCTGATCCAGATCGGTGGGGACGAGCAGCGCCTGATCGTCACCAATCACCACATCCTGCTCGACGGCTGGTCGATGCCGCTCCTGATCCGCGACCTCCTGACCCTGTACGCCACGGAAGGTGACGCCACGGCGCTACCGCGGGTGCACCCGTACCGCGACTACCTCGCCTGGATGTCGCACCGCAGCACCGAGGACTCGCTCGGTGTGTGGCAGCGCGCCCTCGCCGGGGTGGAGGAGCCGACGCTGCTCGCCCCTGCCGACGCGTCGGTGCAGAGCGACACGCAGTCCGGTCAACTGCTCGTCGAACTCGACGTCGACCGCACCGATCAGCTGAGTGTGCTCGCACGCGAGCACGGTCTGACCCTCAGCACCCTGATCCGCACCGCGTGGGGAATCGTGCTGGGCGGCTTGGTCGGCCGCTCCGATGTGGTCTTCGGTGGGACGGTGTCGGGTCGACCTCCGCAGATCGCCGGAATCGAGTCGATGGTGGGTCTGTTCATCAACACACTGCCGGTGCGGGTGGTTCTCGATCCGCGGGAAACGCTGGGGGAGTTGCTCGAACGCATTCAGGGCGAGCAAGCCGCGCTGCTGGACCACCATTACGTCGGATTGACGGACATCCAGTCGGTGGCCGGTCCCGGTGCCGGTTTCGACACGCTGACGGTGTTCGAGTCGTATCCCGTCGACCGAGAGGGGCTGACCGATCAGACCGACATCGCCGGCATGCACGTCCTCGACGTGCACGACAGCGCGAACGCCGCCCACTACCCGCTCGCGCTGATCGCCTCGGCACACGAGAATCTGCAGCTGAAGCTCGAGTACGTCGAGGAACTGTTCGACCGGGCCGACGTCGAGCGGATCGGCGACCGGATCATCCGGGCACTGATCGCGCTCGCCGAGCACCCCGGGATGAAGCTCGCGCAGCTGCGCCTGCTCACCGAGGCAGAGGAAGCCGAACTGGTTCCGGCCCGCGGCGTGCCCGGCCGCTCCGTGCGCACACTGCCGCAGATGTTCACCGACACGGCCGCGACGTCGGGCGACGCCACCGCCCTCGTGTTCGGCGACCGCCGGATGTCCTACCGGGAACTCGACGAACGGTCCAACCAGCTCGCGCGCCTGCTCATCGATCGCGGCGTCGGACCGGAAGACATCGTGGCCCTGGGTATCTCACGGTCCATCGAATCGGTCCTCGCGGTGTGGTCGATCACCAAGACCGGCGCGGCGTTCGTTCCGGTCGATCCGACCTACCCGCGCGAGCGGGTCGAGCACATGGTCACGGATTCCGGGTGCACGTTCGGTCTCCGCCTGGACGCCGATCACGGCCGGCTCCCGGACACGGTCAGCTGGCTGACCCTCGACGACGCAGACACCGACGCCGCCATTCGGGCGATGTCCACCGACACCGTGACCGACGACGACCGCGTCGCGCCCCTGCGCTTCGCACACCCCGCGTACGTCATCTACACGTCCGGTTCCACCGGCAAGCCGAAGGGCGTGGTGGTGAGCCACCGCGGTCTCGACAACTTCGCCGAGGAGCAGCGGACCCGCTACGCGACGGATTCGACGTCGCGGGCGTTGCACTTCTCCTCACCGAGCTTCGACGCTTCCGTCCTCGAATACCTCCTGTCGTTCGCCGTCGGCGCGACGATGGTGATCGTGCCGCCGTCCGTGTACGGCGGCGAGGAACTCGCGGAGCTGATCCGCACCGAGGGCGTCACCCACGGGTTCGTCACCCCCGCGGCGCTGGCCTCCGTGGACCCCGAGGGGCTCGAGGTGTTCCAGAACGTGGTCGCCGGCGGTGAGGCGGTTCCTCCGGAGCTGGTGACCCGCTGGGCACCGGGCCGCACCATGTACAACGGCTACGGTCCCACCGAGACCACGATCATGAGCAACCTCAGCGACCACCTGCAGGTGGGGGAGACGGTCACCATCGGTGCCCCCGTCCGCGGCGTCTCCGAGGTGATTCTCGACTCGCGGCTGCAACCGGTCTCCGTCGGCGTCGCCGGCGAGCTCTACATCTCCGGTGAGGGCCTGGCCCGCGGCTACCATGCACGCGCCGGGCTGACCAGCGAGCGGTTCGTCGCCAACCCCTACGGTGACCCCGGCGACCGGATGTACCGCACCGGCGACCTCGCGCGGTGGCGGTCCGATCACACGGTCGAATACCTGGGCCGCACCGACTTCCAGGTGAAGATCCGCGGCTTCCGCATCGAGCTCGGCGACATCGACAGCGCACTCGCCGCGCACCCGTCCGTGTCGTTCGCCGTCACACTCGGGCGCCCCGGCCCCGCCGGCGACACCGTGCTCGTGTCCTACGTGCTGCCTGAGGCCGGGTCGGTGCTCGAACCGCCGGAACTGAAGGAGTGGACGGCGAACCTGCTGCCCGCGCACATGGTGCCGTCGAGCATCATGATCCTCGACGAGATCCCGCTGACCCCGGTCGGCAAGCTCGATCGGGCCGGGTTGCCCGAACCGCAGTTCCTGCCCACGTCGGACGATTTCCGGCCGCCGTCGACGGTCCTCGAACACACGATCGCCGACGTCATCACGACGGTCCTGGGAATCGAACGAGTCGGCATCGACGACAACTTCTTCGACATCGGCGGAAACTCGCTGATCGCAACCCGTGTCGCCGCACGCCTGACCGCGGAACTGGACACCGACATCGGCGTCCGCACCCTGTTCGAGGCACCGACGATCCATCAGCTGGCCCGCCTCATCGAGTCGACGGCATTCGCACCCGCGCAGGACGGCGCCCACGTCCGGATCCCGCTCGGTCCGGTCCCGCGGCCCGCGCACGTGCCGGTGTCGCTGGCGCAGAAGAGGATGTGGTTCCTCAACCAGTTCGACACGTCCTCGGCGGCCTACAACATCCCCCTGGCCGTGCGGCTGACCGGTCACCTGGACGTGGAGTCGCTGCGTGCAGCGGTGACGGACGTCTTCGTCCGCCACGAATCGTTGCGGACCGTGTTCCCGTCCCACGACGGCGAACCGACCCAGGTGGTGCTCTCACCCGGTCAGTGGACGCCGAACCTCGAGATCGTCGAGGTGTCCGAGCACGAACTCCGGGGGCACATCGCCGGTCTCGCGACCGCCGGCTTCGACGTGACGGCCGACGTGCCGATGCGGTCGGCGCTGTTCGCACTCGCCCCCGACGATCACGTGCTCGTGATCGTGGTGCACCACATCTGCGCCGACGGGTTCTCGCTCACCCCGCTCGCCCGGGACGTCATGACCGCGTACGCGGCCCGCATCGCGGGGAGCGCGCCGCAGTGGAACCCGCTGTCGGTGCAGTACGCCGACTACACGCTGTGGCAGCTCCAATTGCTGGGCGACGAGAGCGACGCCGAATCGCTGATCTCCCAGCAACTCCGGTACTGGACGGATCAGCTGGCCGACCTGCCCGAACTCCTGCAGCTGCCGACCGACCGGGCGCGACCGGTCCAGCAGTCGTTCCGCGGTGCGCAGGTCGACTTCACGATTCCGGCGGACGTACACCGGGCGCTGGCGGCGTTGGCGCGCAAGCACAACTCCACCATGTTCATGGCCGTCCACGCGGCCCTGTCGGTGCTGCTGTCCGCGCTGTCGTCCACCGAGGACATCGCGGTCGGCACCCCTATCGCGGGCCGTGGTGACGCGGCACTCGACGACATGGTCGGCATGTTCGTCAACACCCTGGTGCTGCGGAGCGCCGTCGACCCGGCGGAGGGTTTCGGTGCCCTGATGGATCAGGTGCGGGCCACCGACCTCGCCGCGTTCCACCATTCGGACCTGCCGTTCGAGCGGCTCGTCGACGTCCTCGCGCCGGAGCGCTCCACCGCGCACTCGCCGCTGTTCCAGGCGCTGCTCGAGTTCCGCAACAACGAGACACCGCGGCTCGAGCTCCCGGAACTGACCGCGGCCGCCGTCGATTTCGATCTGGAGGTCGCCAAGTTCGACCTGCAGCTCAGCGTCGAGGAAGGATTCGACGCGGACGGGGTGGCGTCGGGTATCGCCGCGTCGTTCATCTTCGCCACCGACCTGTTCGACGCCGGCACCGTCCGCACGTTCGCCGACCGGTTCCTGCGCATCCTCGGCGCCGTCACCTCCGACCCGCACGCCCCGGTCGGTGACATCGTGATCACCGACGCCGCCGAGCGGTCGGCGATGGCGACCGAATGGAACACCGCCGGACTCGACGCGGGCACCGACACCCTCGCGGACCGCTTCGCGCAGAGCGTGGCCCGGTTCCCCGACGCCACGGCCGTGACGTCGGAGGACGTGGCACTGACCTACGCCGAGCTCGACGCCCGGTCGAACCGGCTGGCCCGCCTGCTCATCGCCCAGGGAGTGGGGCCGGAAACGCTGGTGGCCGTGGCACTTCCACGCACCTGCGATCTGATCATCGCTCTGCTTGCGGTGATCAAGACCGGCGGCGGCTACCTGCCCGTCGACATCACCTACCCGGCGGACCGGCTGGCGTTCGTGTTCGAGGACGCCGCACCGAACTGTGTCATCACCACCACGGGAGACGTCTCCGCCCTGCCCGACTCGGAGACCCCGGCGATCCTGCTCGACGACCCCGAGACCACCGCGGACCTCGTGCATCAGTCGCCGGCGACGATCACCGACGCCGACCGGGTGACACCGCTCGACTCCTCGTCGGTGGCGTACGTCATCTACACCTCCGGGTCGACCGGCCGCCCCAAGGGCGTGGTCGTCTCGCACCGCAACGTGCTGACGTTGTTCGCGAACACACAGCCGCTCTACGGGTTCGACGAAAACGACGTGTGGACGATGTTCCACTCGTACGCATTCGACTTCTCCGTGTGGGAGCTGTGGGGTCCGCTGCTCTACGGCGGCCGACTCGTCGTCGTCGACTACTACACGGCGCGGTCGCCGGAAATGTTCCACGAACTCCTGCGGAACGAGCAGGTCACCGTCCTCAACCAGACCCCGACCGCGTTCTATCAGCTCGCCGAGACCGACCGCATCGTCTCGGAGATCGACGTGAACGCCGCGGCACTGGCGCTGCGGTACGTGATCTTCGGTGGTGAGGCTCTCGACCTCGGACAGCTCGGCCGCTGGTACTCCCGGCACGACGACTCCGCCCCGACCCTGGTGAACATGTACGGCATCACCGAGACGACGGTCCACGTCAGCTATCTGGCGCTCGACCGCGAGTTTGCCGAGTCGGCGTCGGCCAGCGTGATCGGCCGCGGAATCGCCGGACTGCACGTACACGTCCTCGACCGGCGCCTGCACCCGGTTCCCCCGGGCACCATCGGGGAGATGTACGTCTCGGGTGACCAGGTGACCCGCGGTTACCTCGGCCGGGCCGGGCTCAGCTCGACCCGGTTCGTGGCCGACCCGCTCCGTCCCGGGGCCCGGATGTACCGCACGGGTGACCTGGCGCGCTGGAACACCGACGGCCAGCTCGAGTACCTGGGCCGCAGCGACTTCCAGGTGAAGATCCGCGGTTTCCGCATCGAACTCGGCGAGATCGAATCCGCGCTGCTCCGGTACCGCGGCATCGCTCAGGCCGTCGTCCTCACCCGCGACGACGGGCACGGCGGTCACCGACTGATCGGCTACGTGGTTCCGGAATCCGGCGCCACCGTCGAGGTGTCCTCGGCGCTCGAATTCGTCGGCACCCAGCTCACCTCGTACATGGTGCCCGCCACCCTCGTGGTGCTCGACGCACTGCCGTTGACGAGCAACGGCAAACTCGACCGCCGCGCGCTGCCGGAACCCGACTTCGGGGCCCGGGTGTCGGCGGGCCGCGCCCCGGCCACGGAGATGGAAACCGTCCTCGCCGGTCTGTTCGCCGAGGTGCTCGGTCTGGAATCGGTGGGTGTGGACGATTCGTTCTTCGCACTCGGCGGCGACAGCATCATGTCGATCCAGTTGGTGGCCCGCGCGAAGGCGGCGGGCGTGGTGCTCACCCCGCGGGACGTGTTCGAAGCCAAGACCGTTGCCGCGCTCGCCGTGGCCGCCTCCTGGGCGGGCGCCGCCGACGTGGTGGTGCTCGACGAACTGCCCGGCGGCGGGATCGGCGAGATGCCGATCACCCCGATCACCGCGTGGCTGCTCGAACGGGGCGGCGACTTCCGCCGCTACACCCAGACCGCGCTGCTCTCCCTGCCCGCCGCGGCCGACGAGACACTGCTGAAGCGCACGATCGCGGCCGTCGTGGATCACCACGACATGCTGCGGGCGCGTCTCCTCGGTGCCGAGCCGCAGTGGCGGATCGAGGTGCAGGCCGTGGGCGCGGTCGACGTCGACGACGTGCTGCACCGGGTCGAGGTCGCGTCGGTCGTCGGTTCCGGGTTCGCGGAGACCGCGACCCGGGAACTCGATGCCGCGGCAGGACGACTGGACCCCGAGGCCGGCGTGATGCTGCAGATGGTGTGGTTCGACGCCGGCGACGAGGGCGGGCGGCTGCTGGTCGTCGCCCACCACCTGGTGGTCGACGGCGTGTCGTGGCGGATCCTCGTCCCCGACCTGGCGACCGCGTGGGCGCAGGTCTCCTCGGGTCAGGAACCGGTCCTCGAGCCGGTCGGCACGTCGATGCGACGCTGGTCGCACGGACTCGTCGAGGCGACACGCGACCGCGCCGACGAGATCGAACTGTGGCGCCGGGTGCTCGAAGCCGACGACCCGCTGATCGGATCGCGTCCACTCGACGCCGCGATCGACGTGGCAGGGACAGTCGAGAAGGTCACGGTGGAGGTGCCCGCCGACGTCACGGACGCACTGCTGACCCGTGTCCCCGAGGCGTACCACGGCGGCGTCAACGACGGACTGCTCACCGCGCTGGCGCTGGCACTGGCCCAGTGGCGGCGCACTCACGGCGACTTCACCCGGGAGTCGCTGGTCAGTCTCGAAGGTCACGGCCGCGAGGACCAGGTGTTGCCGGGCGCCGATCTGGGCCGCACCGTCGGCTGGTTCACGGCGATGTTCCCGGTGCGTCTCGACCTGTCGGGCATCGACCTCGACGACGCGTTCGCCGGTGGCAGGGCCGCCGGGTCCGCGATCAAGGCGATCAAGGAACAGCTGCTCGCGATCCCGGACCACGGCATCGGCTACGGCATGCTCCGCTACCTGGACCCGGAGAGCGCCGATCAGCTGCGTGCGCTGGCGAAGCCGCAGGTCACGTTCAACTACCTGGGCCGGCTGGGCGGCGCGACGTCCACCGACATCCACGGTCACGCCTGGGTTCCGGTGACGGACACGAAGCTCGACGACATTCCGGCCTCCGACATCCCGGTGGCGTCGGCGCTCGACATCAACGCCGTCACCGGCACCGGGGCCGACGGCAACCGGTTGCGGGCCACGTGGGCGTTCCCGACCGGGGTCCTCACCCCGTCCGAGGTCCGCACGCTCGCCGACCTGTGGGTGCAGGCCCTGACCGCGCTGACCGCTCACGTCGCGCGACCCGACGCCGGCGGCGTGACCCCGTCCGACCTCGATCTGGTCACCCTCGACCAGGACGCGATCGACCGGCTCGAGACCAGGTTCCCGGCGCTGTCGGACATCTGGTCGCTGTCACCGCTGCAGTCCGGGCTGCTGTTCCACGCCCAGTTCTCGGACGCCACGGTCGACCCGTACCTGGTGCAGCTGGCGCTGAAACTGCGCGGCGACGTCGACCCGGACCGGATCCGCCGGGCCGGGCAGGCCCTGCTGGACCGGCACCCCAACCTGCGGGCCGCGTTCGTCCACGACAGTGCGGGCGCCTCTGCCCAGATCATCCAGCAGCACGTGGAACTGCCGTGGTCGGAGTTCGACCTCTCGGCACTCGACCCCGACGAGACCACCCGCGAATACGACCGGATCGTGGCACGGGACCGGTCGGTGAAGTTCGACATGGCGAACGCGCCGTTGCTGCGCCTCGCCCTCGTCCGGCTCACCGAGGACGACTACCGGCTGATCCTGACCAACCACCACATCCTGCTCGACGGCTGGTCGACTCCGCTGGTCATCCGCGACCTGCTGACCCTGTACGCGTTGGACGCCGACGGCAGCCTGCTGCCGCGGGTCCATTCCTACCGTGACTACCTGTCGTGGATGAAGCGCCACGACACCACGGACTCCCTCGACGCCTGGCGCACCGCGCTCGACGGGGTCGAGGAGCCGACCCTCCTGGCCCCGCTGGAGCGGGGTGAGGCGCACTCCGTTGTCGCGGAGGAAACGGCCTTCACCCTGTCGGAGGAGCAGACCACCCGGTTGCGGGACCTGAGCCGGGAACGCGGGCTCACCCTCAACACGGTCGTCCAGACGGCGTGGGGAATCGTGCTGGGCGGCTTGATCGGCCGCTCCGACGTAGTGTTCGGCGGAACGGTCTCGGGCCGGCCGCCGCAGATCGCGGGCATCGAATCGATGGTGGGTCTGTTCATCAACACCCTGCCGGTGCGGGTGACCCTCGACCCGTGGGAGTCGCTGGGCGAGCTGCTCGAACGTGTGCAGAGCGAGCAGGCCGCGCTGCTCGATCACCATTACCTGGGCCTGACCGACATCCAGTCGGCGGTCGGCGGCGGCGGTGCCTTCGACACGCTGACCGTGTTCGAGTCGTACCCGGTGGATGAGGCGGGGCTGACGGAACAGACCGACATCGCCGGGATGTTCGTCACCGGCATCGACGGCAAGGACTCCGCGCACTACCCGCTCGCCGTCGTCGCCTCCGGGGACGCGCGGCTGAACTTCAAGTTCGAGTACCTCCCCGAGGTGTTCGAGGAGAGCGCCGTCGACGAGATCGCGGACCGGCTGCAGCGGGTGCTCGACGCCCTCGTCGACCGGCCCGAGATTCCGCTGGCCCACATGCAACTGCTCACCGAGGCCGAACTCGCCGAGTTCGCGCCGGTACGCGGCCGCCCGGGGTTCTCGGTCCGGACGCTGCCGCAGATCTTCGAGGACGCCGCCGCGCTGGATCCGAACCGCACGGCGCTGACGTTCGAGGGCCGCAACGTCTCCTACCGGGAACTCAACGAACGCTCCAACCAGCTCGCCCGGGTCCTCATCTCCCGCGGCGCCGGCCCGGAGACGTTCGTGGCGCTCGGCATTCCCCGGTCGATCGAGTCGGTCCTCGCCGTGTGGGCGGTGGCCAAGACGGGCGCCGCATTCGTCCCCGTCGACCCGAACTACCCGATGGACCGTATCGAGCACATGCTCACCGATTCGGGTGCCACCATCGGACTGACCATGGCCGCGTACGAGAAGGCGCTGCCCGACTCGGTGCCGTGGCTGCAGCTCGACTCGCCCAAGTTCGAGAAGGCATGCCAGTCGAAACCTGCTCTGCCGGTGGCCGATTCGGATCGACGATCGCCGATAAGCCTCGACAACGCCGCCTACATCGTCTACACCTCCGGTTCGACGGGCAAGCCGAAGGGCGTCGTGGTCACCCACGAGGGCCTCGACAACTTCGCCGAGGACCAGCGGCAGCGTTTCGCCGCCGCGCAGACGTCCCGCACACTGCACTTCTCGACGCCCAGCTTCGACGGGTCGGTGTTCGAGTACCTGCAGGCGTTCGGGGTCGGCGCCACGATGGTGATCGCACCGCCGACGGTGTACGGCGGAGCGGAACTGGCCGAACTGATCAGGTCCGAACACGTCACCCACGCCTTCGTCACCACCGCGGCGCTGTCCACGGTCGACCCGGAGGGGCTCGACGAGTTCCAGCACGTCGTGTTCGGCGGCGAGGCGTGCCCGCCGGAACTGGTGACCCGCTGGGCGCCCGGCCGGCAGCTGTCCAACGCATATGGCCCCACCGAGACCACGGTGATGGCCAACATCAGCGACCCGATGACGGTGGGCGAACCCATCACCCTCGGCGGCCCGATCCGCGGAGTCGGTGAGCTCGTGCTGGATTCACGTCTCCAGCCGGTGCCCGTCGGGGTGCCCGGCGAGCTGTACATCACCGGTGCGGGTCTCGCCCGCGGCTACCACCGCCGCCCGGAACTGAGCAGCCAGCGGTTCGTCGCCAACCCGTTCGGGGAGGCGGGGGAGCGGATGTACCGCACCGGCGACATCGTCCGGTGGCGTGCCGACCACACCGTCGAGTACGTGGGCCGCAGCGACTTCCAGGTGAAGATCCGCGGATTCCGCATCGAACTCGGCGAGATCGACAACGAGATCGCCGCGTTCCCCGGGGTCAGCTTCGCCGCGACCCTCGGTGTTCCCGGCCCGTCCGGTGACACGGTGCTGGTGACCTACCTGCTGCCCAACACGGCCGGCGGCATCGACCCGGCCGAGCTGACCGCGCACCTGTCGACCCGGCTCCCCGCGCACATGGTGCCGACGAGCGTCATGTTCCTGGACGAGATCCCGTTGACCCCGGTGGGCAAACTGGACCGATCGGCGCTGCCCGCGCCCGAGTTCCACGTCACCACCACCGAGTTCCAGCCGCCGACCAACGATCTCGAACGCACGATCGTGGACATCTTCGCCGACGTCCTCGGTATCGAACGGATCGGCATCGACGACAACTTCTTCGATCTCGGTGGAAACTCGCTGGTCGCCACCCGGGTCACGGCACGGTTGCGGGACGCCCTCGACACCGACATCGGTGTGCGCGCCTTGTTCGAGGCGCCCGACGTCCGGTCGCTGGCCGCACGTGTCGCCGACAGCGTGAGCGGCGGCGCCCGTCCCGCGCTCGCGCCGGTCGAACGGCCCGACCGGATTCCGCTGTCGCTGGCGCAGAAGCGGATGTGGTTCCTCAACCAGTTCGACACGTCCTCACCGGCCTACAACATTCCGTTGGCCGTCCGGCTGACCGGGGCCCTGGACGAGGACGCCCTGCGGCTGGCGATGGCCGACGTCCTCGAACGTCACGAAACGCTGCGCACCGTCTTCCCGACGGTCGACAGCGAACCGACCCAGCGGATCCTGCCCGCCGCCGATACGCAACCGGAGGTCGACACGGTCGCGGTGGCGGCGGAGGACCTGCCGCGGCACATCATGGATCTGGTGTCCCGGGGGTTCGACGTCAGCACCGACGTGCCGGTCCGGGCGGCGCTGTTCCGGATTGCGCCCGACCATCACGTGCTGACGATCGTGGTGCACCACATCAGCGCGGACGGCTTCTCCCTGGCGCCGCTCGCCCGCGACGTCATGGTGGCGTACTCGTCACGGCTCGGCGGCGACGGCCCGCAGTGGGATCCGCTGCACGTCCAGTACGCCGACTACACGCTGTGGCAGCACGCCGGACTCGGCTCGGAGAACGATCCCGAGTCGATGATCAACCAGCAGTTGCGGTTCTGGTCGGAGACGCTGGCCGGCGTGCCGGACGTCATCCAGTTGCCGACCGACCGACCGCGCCCGATCCAGCAGACGTTCGAGGGCGATCGGGTCGAGTTCGCGATCGACGCCGACATCCATCAACGGCTGACGGCACTGGCCCGGGCCAACAACGCCACCATGTTCATGGCGGTCCACGCCGCGCTGGCCGTGCTGCTCGCGCGGCTCGGCAGCACCGACGACGTCGTCATCGGCACCCCCGTCGCCGGGCGCGGTGAAGCCGCCCTGGACGACATGGTCGGCATGTTCGTCAACACGCTGGTCCTGCGGAACCGGATCGACCCGGCGTCGACGTTCACCGAACTGGTGCAACGGATCCGGGAAACCGACCTGGCCGCGTTCCAGCACTCGGACCTGCCGTTCGAGCGGCTCGTCGAGGAACTCAACCCGACCCGGTCCACGTCGTACTCACCGCTGTTCCAGGTGGCCCTCGAATTCCAGAACAACGAGAACCCGACACTGGAACTGCCGGGCCTGCGGGTCGAGAACGTCGACCTCGAAACCAAGGTGGTGAAAGAGGATCTCGAGGTGATCCTGGCCGAGCGGTTCGATCAGGACGGCGCGCCCGCGGGTGTCGCCGGCGGACTCGACTTCGCAGTCTCCCTCTTCGACCCCGCCACGGCACGCTCGATCGCGGACCGCTTCGTCCGGATCCTCGCGGCCGTCACCGCCGACCCGGACCGGCCGATCGGCACCCTCCCGCTGCTCGACGACGCGGAGATCGAGGAGATGGTCCCGGCGCGCGGCAAGCCCGACGTGCGCCCTGAGGTGTGGCCCGACCTGCTGACGGCCGCCGCGGCACTCGACCCCGATTCGATCGCGTTGTCCTTCGAGGACCGGCAGGTCACCTACCGCGAACTCGACGAATGGTCCAACCGGCTGGCGCGGGTGCTGTGCGCCCAAGGCGTCGGGCCGGAGACGTTCGTGGCGATCGGTATGCCGCGATCGATCGAGGAAGTGGTGTCGATCTGGTCGGTCGCGAAGTCGGGTGCGGCGTTCGTGCCCGTCGACCCGACCTACCCGCGGGACCGCATCGACTACATGCTGACCGACTGCCGCGCGTCCGTCGGCCTGACCGTCGCCGATCGTCGCGACAATCTGCCGGACACCGTGCAGTGGCTGGTGCTCGACGACGAGTCGTTCGCCGAGCAGGTCGCGGCCGTCTCCTCGGCGCCGGTCACGGACGCCGACCGCCCGCGCCCCCTCCATCTGGCCAATCCGGCGTACCTGATCTACACGTCGGGATCGACCGGTAAACCGAAGGGCGTCATCGTCACTCACCGCGGCATGGCCAACCTCACCGCGGAGGAACACGAACGGTTCCAGGTCACGCACGACTCGCGGGTCTCGCATCTGGCGTCCCCGAGCTTCGACGCGTCGATCTTCGAGCTGATGATGGCGTTCGGGGCGTCGGCCCGGGTCGTGATCGTGCCGCCCACCGTCTTCGGTGGCACGGAACTGGCGGACCTGTTCCGCCGCAACGCGGTGACGCACGCGTTCATCACACCCACCGCGCTGTCGTCCATCGAGGACGTGGGACTCGAATCGCTCCGCGTCCTCGCGGTGGCCGGTGAGGCCTGCCCGCCCGAACTGGTGGAGATCTGGGGCAAGCACCGCAACATGCACAACGGGTACGGGCCCACGGAGACCACCATCCAGGCGAGCGTCAGCGCCCCGATGCGTCCGGGTGGCGTCGTGAACATCGGTGCCCCCGCGCTGGGATTCGGTTCGCTGGTCCTCGACGAACGCCTGCAGCCCGTCCCGGTGGGTGTGCCCGGCGAGCTGTACATCACGGGACCCGGACTGGCACGCGGGTACCACAACCGGTCGGCGCTGACGTCGGAGCGGTTCGTCGCCTGCCCCTTCGGAGAGCCCGGTCGCCGGATGTACCGCACCGGCGACGTGGTGCGCTGGCGCGGCGACCACACCATCGAGTACATCGGCCGCACCGACTTCCAGGTGAAGGTCCGCGGATTCCGCATCGAACTCGGTGAGATCGACGCCGTCCTCGCCCGCCACCCCGCGGTCGCGTTCGCGGCCACCATCGGTCACACCGGACCGTCCGGGGACACGCTCCTCGCGTCGTACGTGCGGGCGGCCGAGGGACACGATCTCGAGCCGGCGGAGTTGCGTACCCACGCGGCCGACCGCCTGCCCGCGCACATGGTCCCGTCGGCCGTGGTCGTCCTCGATCAGATCCCGATGACCCCGGTCGGCAAACTCGACCGCAAGGCGCTGCCCGCGCCCGAGTTCGGCACCACCGGCGCAGCCTTCCGGGCCCCGACGACGGCGACCGAGAGGATCATCGTCGAGGCCTTCGCCGAAGTGCTGGGCGTCGACCGGGTCGGCACCGCCGACAGTTTCTTCGACCTCGGCGGCAACTCGATCGTCGCCACCCGGGTGATCACGGTGCTGCAGGAACGCCTCGGACGGCAGATCCCGTTGCAGTCCATGTTCCTGGACCCGACACCCGCGGGCCTGGCACTGCGGGTCGACACCGAGAACGCGGCCGGGTCGCCGGTGGACGAGGCGCTCGGTGTGGTCATCCCGCTGCGGCCGACAGGGGAGAAGCCGCCCCTGTTCTGCATCCATCCCGGCATCGGCCTGTCGTGGGGTTATGCGGGACTCCTGCAGCACCTCTCGCAGGACCGGCCGGCGTTCGGCCTGCAGTTGCCGATCATCAGCGGCGGCCCGAGCTTCGACTCGATCGAGCAGCTGGCGCACCAGTACGTGCTGGAGATGCGCAAGGTCCAGGCGCACGGGCCCTACCACCTGCTGGGCTGGTCGCTCGGCGGCGTCATCGCCCACGCGATGGCCGTCGAACTGCGGCGGGAAGGCGAGGCGGTCGACACGCTGGCCGTCATGGACAGCTACGTGACGAACGGGACCGACCAGGGCCCGGAGAGTCTCACCGTGTCCGAGTTGCTCCACGGGCTCGGACTGGACCTCGAGTCCGTCTCCGGAGAGGAACTCACCTACGAGCGCGCGGTCGAGTTGCTGGACGACGCATTCGGGCAGAAGACGGGACTGACGCCGCAGCACCTCGAGCGGATCAGCGCCGGATTCACGAACTCCTCGCGGATCATGAACAACTTCCGCCCGCAGGTGTTCGACGGGGATCTGCTGTTCTTCACCGCCGCCGCCGCCGGATCGGCGTCGACGGACCAGCATTCACCCGAGGAGTGGCGGAGTTCCGTCACCGGAGGCATCCGGGAAGTGAAGATCGAGTGCGAGCACAACCAGATGATCGAACCCGAGGTCCTGGCCGTGGTGGGGCCGGTCCTCGAGGATTACCTGAGCACGCATTGACCCGATTTCGTTGCGGCGGGCCCGCCGTCCATTGCATTGCCGTAACGGGCGGGCCCGAATACCGATATCTCCTGCGAACTCGGTAACAATCGATCTCTAGGCAAACTAGGAGGCGGCATGAAGCGCGCACGTATCACGAGCCTCACCGCGGGTGCGTTATGTGCCGCGTTCGTCGCCTGCACCACCGTCGCGAACGTCGGAGTCGCGGCCGCCGTGCCGATCTATCCCGCATCCGACCCCGACCCCTTCTACCTGCAGTCGCAGGGGCTGGCCGCTGCAGCGGTCGGGGAGCCCCTCGCGGTCCGTCCGATGCCGCCGCTGCTCGCCTTCCCCGACACCGACGTCTGGCAGGTGAAGTACCGCACCGCCAACTCGGAGGACCACCCGATCTCGTCGGTCACCACCGTGCTGGTACCCCGCACCCGGCCGGTGAACGGGCCGCTGCTGTCGTATCAGCACATCATCAACGCGCTCGGACCGCGGTGCGCGCCGTCGCGGACCCTGTACTCGAACGACCCCGACCTCCAGATCAAGGAGGCGCCCGCACTGAACCTCGCACTGCAGCGCGGCTGGACGGTCGCGCTCCCCGACCACCTCGGCCCGAACAGTGCCTACGGTGCCGCGAAACTCGGCGGAACCATCACCCTGGACGGCATCCGCGCGGTTCAGCGGGTGCCCGAACTCGGTGTGGCGGAGAGCCCGGTCGCACTGGCCGGATACTCCGGCGGCGGCATGGCGTCGGCGTGGGCCGCGGCGCTCGCACCCACGTACGCGCCGGAACTGAACATCGTCGGTGTCGCCGAGGGCGGTGTGCCCATGAACATCGGCAAGATGGCCAACGGACTCGGCATGCAACCGCATCCGGCATTCGGCCTCGCGATGGCGGCGGCACTCGGACTCGAGCGTGAGTACCCGGACCGCCTGCCGATCAGCGAGCAACTCAACGATCGCGGCCTGGCGATGCGCGACGAGATGGTCAACGCGTGCACCAACGGCATTCTGGCGGCCGGCGCCGGTCGCAGCGCGACGGAGGTCGCCAAGACCACCGACCTCATGAGCAGCCCGCAGGCCTGGGAGGTGCTGAACGAGAACAGCGTCGAGCTGTACCCGGGTGTTCCGACCGCGCCGATCTTCGAATGGCACAGCCCGACAGACGTACTCATCCCGGTCGACTCGATCGAGGCGACCGTCGCGCGATACTGCGCCGCCGGCGCCAAGGTGCAATCCGATCTGTTCCCGAGTCCCGACCACCTGACCACCGCCGTGCTGGGCCTGCCGACCGCCCTGGACTACCTCGACGCCCGGTTCCGGGGCGACCCGGCGCCGTCCAACTGCTGATTGGTGCGGCGGCGATCAGCGACGGGTTGCGGGTGCGGCTCGTCGCCGGATTGTGTTCTGCCCGTACACAGTCCGAAAGTTGAGCGTTTGAGCAGATCTACCAGGGGGTATTCCGAACTCATGCACCCCAGCACACGCACCGCAGTCGTGACCGGATCGGACTCGCCGATGGGCCGAGCGGTAGCACTGGCGCTCGCGGACGACGGGTTCCACATCGGCCTCGCCTACGCCGCGGACCGGGACAGCGCCGAGTCCACCGCCGCCGACATCCGATCCAGATCGGTGAACGCGGCCGTGCAGCGCATGGATCTGGCCGACCTGCCCGACTCCGCGGCTGCCGTCGACGAGTTCGCCCGGGAACTAGGCGGAATCGGCGTTCTCGTCAGCTGCCCCGGCAGCACCGCCGTCGAGTGCATTCAACGCGCCGTGCGTTACATGATCGCGAGCGGTGAGGGCGGTCGGATCGTCAACATCACCCCCTCGTCGTTCGGGCTCGGCGGACTCACCGGCCTGCTCGCCGCCGAACTGGCGCGATACTCGATCACCGTCAACTCGGTCGTGGTGCCCGCAGTCGAACCGGACTTCGCATCGCCCGGCCCCGACGACCGGGAAGTCGCCGCCGTCGCGTCGTATCTGACCGCGCCGGCCGCAATGTTCGTCACCGGGGCGGCCTACGTGGTCGACGGCGCCCGGATCGCCATGATCCCGCACAGCCTGACCGAGGCCGCCACTCGCCGGCCGGCCCGCCGCGCCAACCGCATCCGGTCCTACACCGGTCGCTGGGCGCCCACCCGCTGGACGAGGTGATCCGGTTCGCGGGGCCCCGAGACTCGCGGACCCGCAGCCGAAAGCGTCGTTGCCGCCGCGCACCGGGAGTACCGTGTGCGCAGGGGGCTGCGAGTCGAGAGTGACGGTGTGATGCCGGCGGCAGTGAAGGGCACAGTGGGAAACCTGCCCCACGAACTGACGAGTTTCGTCGGCCGTCGCCGTGAGGTGACCGAGGCGCGACGTCTGCTGTCCGTGTCACGTCTGGTGACACTCGCCGGGATCGGCGGTGTCGGGAAGACCCGGCTGGCGTTGCGGGTGGCCGCCGATGCGAGCCGCGCATTCGAGGACGGCGTGTGGCTGGTCGAGCTGGGGGAGCTGGACGACGACACGACACTCGTCGACGCCGTGTCGGCGGCACTGCGACTGCGCGAGCAGCGCTCCGGGAACCCGGAGGTGCTGCTGACCGAGTACCTCGCCACCCGGCAACTGCTGCTGGTGCTCGACAACTGCGAGCACGTGGTCGCCGCGGCCGCCGCGTTGTCGGAGACATTGTTGCGGAGCTGCCCTGAGTTACGGATCCTCGCGACGAGCCGCGAACCGCTGGCCATCGGCGGCGAGGCGGTACTGCGGGTGCCGCCGCTGACGGTGCCCGAACCCGAACGCTCGTCCCTGCAGGGCTTGCCGCAGTACGAGGCGGTGACGTTGTTCGTCGAGCGGGCGGCCACCGCGGTGCCGGAGTTCGAACTCACCGAGGACAATCATGTGGCGGTGGCCCGGATCTGCCGCCGGCTGGACGGATTGCCGTTGGCGATCGAACTGGCGGCGGTGCGGCTGCGGGTGATGTCGGCGGAACAAATCCTGCAGCGGCTGACCGACCGCTACCGGCTGCTGACGGTCGGATCGCGGGGCGCGCCGAGCCGGCAGCAGACCCTGCGGCTTTGCGTCGACTGGAGTCACGAGCTGTGCACCGAGGAGGAACGCGAGCTGTGGGCGAGGCTGTCGGTGTTCGCCGGCGGCTTCGAACTGGACGCGGTGGAGGGAATCTGCGCCGGCGACCTGCCGGTGGAGAACGTCCTCGACGTGGTGGCGTCGTTGATCGACAAATCGATCCTGATCCGCGAGGAGTCGGGGCCGGCGGTGCGGTACCACCTGCTCGAGACGGTGCGTGACTACGGCCGCGAGAAATTGCAGGAGACCGGGGAGTACGTGTCGCTGCGCCGGCGGCACCGCGACTGGTACGAGCAGCTGGTGGTGCAGTGCGAGGCCGAGTGGATCGGACCCCGGCAGGTGATGTGGATCAGCCGGCTCGACGCGGAGACGCTGAACGTGCGGGCGGCCCTCCATTTCAGCCTGACCGAGCCGGGTGAGGCCGAGACGGGGCTGCGGATCGCCGCCGCCCTGTACCCGTATTGGCGCGCCCGCGGACTGCTCCGCGAGGGTCGCCGTTGGCTCGGACAGCTGCTGGGACGGCATCCGGGCGGCGCGAGCCGGGAACGGATCGAGGCGCTGTACGTCGACAGCGTGCTCGCGGGCATGCACGGCGACCGCGAGGCCGCGAAAGCACTGGTCGACGAGGGCGCCGTCCTCGCCGAGAGGAACGGTGACACGCTGATGCGTGCCCTGGTGGTCCACGCCGCCGGGTGCTGCGCCATGTTCGCCGGGGACCTCCCGCGTGCACGGGCATGCTTCGAAGATGCGCTCGCCGAATTCCGCGACAAGGGCAACCTGCTCCAGTTGACGTGGGGACTGCTCGGGTTGGCGCTGGTGAGCGGCATGCAGGGCGACGGGGCAGTGGCGAAGATGTGCGGATCCGAGATCTTCGCCCTGACCGAGGCCCACGGCGAGTCCGTGTACCGGGGCTGGTCGCTGTGGGCGGCGGGAATGGCTGCGTGGCAACGCGGACACCTCGCCCTCGCCGACGACTACGTGAAGCAGGGGCTGCGGCTGTCCCATCTGGTCGACGACCGGATCAGCGCGTGCGGGGCACTCGAGGTGCTCGCCTGGGTCGCCGTGGGCGCCGGCCGGGCCCAGCAGGCCGCCGAACTGATGGGCGCCGCGGAGGCGGTCGCGCAGACCGTCGGCAACCCCAGCACCGTCTACCCTAACCTGCTCGTCCACCACGCGGAATGCGAGCAGCAGGCCCGCGCCGTGATCGGGGACCGCGCGTTCGACGCCGCCTTCGACCACGGTATGCACACGTCGTTCGACGATGCGGTCGCGTACGCGCTCGACGAGCAGCGACCGGAGGCGGTGTCGGCGTCGAACGGGGCGACGCACCTGACCCGACGCGAATGGCAGGTCGCGGAACTGGTCGCCGACGGGCTCACCAACAAGGCGATCGCGGCCCGGTTGGTGATCTCGCAGCGCACGGCGCAGGGGCATGTCGAGCACATTCTCGCGAAACTGGGTTTCAACTCGCGCACCCAGATCGCGGCGTGGATCGTCGAACACGCACAGGACCCGCACCCCTGACCGGGCACCTGCACGGGACGAAATAGGTATGTCCCCGGGTCGTTCAGCCGCTGTACTTCGCCGCCGCGGACGGGATGCTCGTACGCGTCCCCCCAATCCGGCTCCAGACCGAGGCCCCCGATGTCCACTGATCCCCGAACACACCGAAAGCCCGACCCCCAACTTCCACGGCCCCCGATTCTCCGTCGGGCGCACACCGACCGGTGTCTTGTGTGGATCGGGGGAAACCGAATGGCAGACGACGTGGTGGGGCAGGAACTCACGGGGGTGACGGCGTGACCACGGACGGCATGACCCGCTGGCAGGGACTCGCCCAGAAATGCGAGCTGATGATCCAACGCTGCCTCAACTGCACGACCCTGCTCGCGCCGTTGATGGCCACCTGCTCCGCTTGTCAGGGGTCGAATCTCGAGCGTGTCCCGTCGTGTGGCGTCGGATCGATCGTGTCCTCGAAGGTGGTTCACCGTGAGGTGAACGGGGCGGACCGTGGTCTCGTCCCGTGCACGATCGCGATCGTCGAACTCGACGAGGGTCCGTGGGTCTACACCTGGATCGACGGCGACGTCCCGGCACCGTCCGACTGTCCGGTTCGCGTCGAGTTCCGCCCCGCGTCGAGGTCGGAACAGTTGCCGGTGTTCGCGGTCCGCTCCGCCGGTCAGCGGTGATCGGCGTGACGACACAGACCGCGGACGAACCGGAGGAAGCGTTCGGCACCGAGTGGCTGCGTCTGGCGCTTCGCCGGTGCGATCTGCTCGCGCAGATGCACTCGGTGAGCTCGGATGCCCGGTGGATGATCAGCTTCGCGATCCAGTGGGCACCGTTCGGTGGTGCCAGCGCGGCGGAACTGCTGGAGCGATTCGGTGTCAGCCGCCGACGCTTCATGGAACTCGTGCTCGAGGGACTCGCACCGAAATCCACCGATGTCCAGAAGATCCGTGCGATGAAAAGTCACCTGCGCACGTCTCTCGCGCAGGCGTGGGACGTGCGGTAAACCCGGTCGATCACCCGGGCAGCAGATCGTCCAGGTGGATCGGCACCTTCCGGACCCGGACGCCGGTGGCGTGACGAACAGCGTTCGCCACCGCGGCCGCGGCACCGACGATGCCGATCTCGCCGGCGCCCTTCGATCCCATCGGGTTGGCGTGCTCGTCGACGTCGTCGAGGCACACCGCGTCGAGGTACCTGATGTCGGCGTGCGTGCTGACGTGATAGGAGGCAAGGTCCTGGGTCACGACGTGACCGAACCGGGGGTCGTTCACACTGCTCTCGTGCAGGGCCATCGAGATGCCCATGGTCATCCCGCCGAGGAGTTGCGACCGAACCGTGCGGGTGTTGATCACCCGGCCGATCGCGAATACCCCGAGCATGCGTTCGACGCGGATCTCGCAGGTGTCCCGGTGGACGTGCGCCTCCACGAAGTGGGCACCGAACGAGTGGAGCGCGAACTTGTCGGCGTCGGGGTTGTCGGGCGTCCCCGCACTCGTCGCCGCGCCCGGGGCGGGTGACGTGCCGTGCTGGTCCCGGAACGCCCGGGCCGCCGCGACGATCGCACTGCCCCAAGAACTGGTACCCGTGGAGCCGCCTGCGACGGTCGCCGACGGAAGATTCGTGTCGCCGATCTGCAGGACGATTGCGTCGAGGGGACAGCCCAGCGCGTCGGCGGCGATCTGCGTGAGCGCGGTCCATGCGCCGGTGCCGATGTCGACCGACCCGATCTCCACGGTGTACGTGCCGTCGGATTCGTACACGATCCGGGCAACCGATCCCGGTGACGTGTTGGCGGGATACGTTGCGGACGCGACGCCCATCCCCACCTGCCACTCGGAGTCCGACCGAGCCCGCGCCGCCGCGTCGCGGTCCGCCCACCCGAATCGCCGGGCGCCCTCCCGCAGGCAGTCGGTGAGGCGCCGACCCGACCAGGGGCGGCCCGTACTCGGGTCGACGTCGGGTTCGTTGCGGATCCGCAGTGCGATCGGGTCGAGTCCGCAGGCCTCGGCCAGTTCGTCCATCGCCACCTCGGCCGCGAACATGCCCGGGGTCTCGCCGGGCGCACGCATCCAGGAGGGGGCGGGCACGTCGAGGGACGCGAGACGGTGGGTGGTGTACCGGGTGCCCGCGGAGTACATCAGCCGCGACGGGACTGCCGCCTGTTCGGCGAATTCCTTGATCTTCGCGGACTGCACGATCGCCTCGTGGGAGAGCGCGGTCAGCCGTCCGTCCGCATCCGCCCCGAGCCGGATGTGCTGCACCGTCGGGGTGCGATACGCGGAGAGGGCGAACATCTGCTGCCGGGTGAGCGCGAACTTCACCGGCCGGCCGTCCACCCGCTGCGCCGCCAGCACCACGAGCACGTCGTGCGCGTGCGGCAGTCCCTTGGAGCCGAAGCCGCCGCCGACGTACGGGGCGATCACCCGCATCTGCTCGACTTCGAGTCCGAACATCGGTGCCAGCCTCTGCCGCACGGAGTGGACGCCCTGCGTCGAATCGTGCAGCGTCAGAACCGGTCCGCTGCCGCCCGGGGTCCATCGGGCGATGGCGGCGTGCGGTTCCATCGGATTGTTGTGTTCCATCGCGGTGGAGTACACCTGATCGACCCTGACCGCGGCGGCGGCGAGTGCCGCGTCGACGTCGCCGTCCTCGGTGTCGGTCGGGAACCCCGCGTTCACGTCTTCGGGGGCGTACAGGTCGTCCCGGCCGGAATGGAAGTCGGTGTCGTGGGATTCCACGTCGTAGTCGACGCGCACGAGGCTCGCGCCGTGCCGGGCGACCTCCGGTGTCTCCGCGACCACCGCACCCACGAACTGGCCGCGGAAGTGAACCTCGGGGTCCTGCAGGATCGCGAGTTCCCCGTCCGAGGTGTCCGCGAGGCGGGGCGCGTCGAACACCGTCAGGACCGCGAGCACCCCGTCCAGGGCTTCCGCGTCGGCCGTGTGCATCGCCCTGACCCGGCCGCGTCCGATCGTCGACAGGATCGGATGCAGATACGTCGGCTCCTCCACGGGGTACTCGAACGCATACAACGCCGAACCGGTCACCTTGTCGTGGGCGTCCAGCCGCTCGGCGGAGGTTCCGATCACCTTCGGATCGACGAGGGTCATCGGCGCGCCTCCTCGGTGAGTGATCGAAGTACCGACACGAGCACCCGCCGGGTCAGTTCGACCTTGAATTCATTTCCCGGAAGTGGTTGTGCCGCCGCGAGTTCCGCGGCAGCGGCCTCTGTGAAGGTGTCCTCCGTCGGCTGCGATTCGACGAGGACCTCCTCGGCGAGCGTGGCGCGCCAGGGCCGGTGTGCGACCCCGCCGAGCGCGACCCGTGCCGACGTGATCGACGTATCCTCGATCGTCAGCTCAGCGGCCACCGACACCAGCGCGAACGCGAAGGAGGCACGGTCGCGCACCTTCCGATACGCGGACCGGTTTCCGGCGGACGGCGGGGGCAGCTCCACGGCGGTCACGAGGTCGCCGTGCGCGAGGACGGTGTCGTGCTCGGGCCGGTCCCCGGGAAGCCGGTAGAACTCGCTCAACGGGATTCGCCGTTCACCGTCGGCACTGCGCACCACCACGACACCGTCGAGCGCCGTCATCGCGACGGCCATGTCGGACGGGTGCACAGCGACGCAGTGCTCCGACGCGCCGAGAATGGCGTGGTAGCGCACGTAACCGCCGATCGCGGAACATCCGGTGCCGGGCTCCCGCTTGTTACACGGCATCGAGACGTCCTGGAAGTACACGCAACGGGTCCGCTGAAGCAGATTTCCCGCCGTGGTCGCGACATTGCGCAGCTGCCCCGACGCACCGGAGAGGAGCGCCCGCGACAGCATCGGGTACCGGGCGCGGACGACGTCGTGCGCGGCGAGATCGCTGTTGCAGACGGCCGCCCCGATCCGGAGCCCGCCGTCCGGAAGTTCGACGACGTCGTCGAGGGGGAGACGGCTCACGTCGACGAGGAGATGCGGGTGCGCCACCCCCAGCTTCATGTGGTCGACGAGGTTGGTGCCGCCGGCGAGGAACGACGCCCGCGGGTCACCCGTGACCGTGGCGACGGCACTGTCGACGTCGGTGGCCCGCTCGTAATCGAAGGGAATCACGCCTCCGCCGCCTGCCTGATCGCCGCGAGGATGTTCGGGTACGCGCCGCACCGGCAGAGGTTTCCGTTCATCCGCTCCCGTATCTCGTCGTCGGTGAGTTCGGGCGGAGCGGTCAGGTTCTCGGTGACGGCGCTCGGGTGCAGGGCCAGGAACTCGTCGAACATCCCGATCGCCGAACAGATCTGACCGGGCGTGCAGTAACCACACTGCAGTCCGTCCTGCTCGACGAACGCCTGCTGAACGGAATGCAGCACCTCTCCGTCGGCCAGTCCGTGCGCGGTGACGACGCGGTCCCCGTCGTGGGCGACGGCGAACGTGAGGCAAGACGTGGCCCGTCTGCCGTCGAGGAGGACGGTGCACGAGCCGCACTGGCCGTGGTCGCAGCCCTTCTTGGGTGCGGTCACCCCGAGGTGATCGCGAAGCGCGTCGAGCAGCGTCGTGCGGGTGTCGACTTCGAGTGTCCGTTCCTCACCGTCCACGGTGAGGGTGATCTTCCGGTAGCGGGGGCTGTCCGCGACATTCATGGCCGGAGGGTACCCGCGGGCACAGATCCCGAATCAGAGTCGGCGCCCGCGGGAATTGCTGGTATATCGGACCACATGGCCTCTGCTCAGTGGATCGACACGCACGTGCATCTGGTGGACTTCCTGCAACATCCCGCCGCCGTGCACGAATTACGCGACACCCTGGTCGACGCCGGTGCGCAGCGCGCCGTGGTGTTCGGTCTCCCGCTGAAGAAGAAGTGGTCGACGGCCGAGCCGGTGCGGCCGGACTACTACCTCGACGACAACGCGCCGTGTCATTACCACTCGCTGACCGACGCCATCGTCCTCGACCTGCAACCCGAACTCGAATCCGACGGCCGGTTGACGGTGGCGCCGCTCGTCTGTGGTTTCGATCCCACCGACCGCCTCGCGGTCGAGCATGTCGAATCCGGGTGGAGTCGCACCGATCGCTGGGCCGGTGTCGGTGAGGTCATGTTCCGGCACGACGACCTCACGAATCTCACGCTCGGCGAGGTGCCCTCTCCCGACCACGTGGCGATGGACGAGGTTCTCGCGTTCTGCGCCGAGAAGGAGGTGCCGATCTCGCTCCATCACGACTCCGCCTCGACCGGAATGCCGGGCAGGCACGAATACATCGGCGCACTCGAGCGAGCCCTCGAACGGCATCGGTCGACCTCCGTCGTCTGGTGCCACGCGGGCGTGTCGCGCCGCGTCGACCCCAGCGGTCAGTTGGGCCTGGTCCGCGAACTACTGGGTCGGCACCCGAACTTGACCGTCGAACTGTCGTGGGTGCTGCTGGATCGAATCGTCGACGGCTCCGACGTCGCCGCCGACTGGGTGGAAGTGATCACCCGGCATCGCGACCGATTCGTCGTCGGCACGGACACCGTGGGCAGGGCGGAGACGGTGAAGACCCGGGGACGTCAAATCCGTACGTTGCTGGGTGCGCTACCCGTCCCGGTCGCGCACCAGGTTGCCGTCGTCAACGCCGAACGGTTGTGGTTCCCCTGACGACGGACTGGGTACTTGCTGAACCCGGAAACAGTGAGTGATCAGGAGGGGGACGTCATGCGCGTCGAGCACATCACGGTGGTCGTGCCCGCCCACGACGAAGAAGCGCTGCTGCCGCACTGTCTGGAGGGGTTGCGTGCCGCCGCGCGGGAGGTGTCCGTGCCGGTCACGACGGTGGTGGTGCTCGACGGATGTACCGACGGCAGCGAAGCCGTCGTCCGTGAAGCGGACGTCGACGTCGTGGTCCTGGGTGCGCGGAACGTCGGCGCGGCCCGTCGTGCGGGTTTCGACTCGGTCGCCCCACGCTCACACGAATGGTTCGCCACGACGGACGCGGACTCGCAGGTCCCCGCCCACTGGCTCTCGTCCCACCTGCAGCACGCGAGTCGTGGGGCGCAGTTGGTGGCGGGCACGGTGGCGGTCACCGACTGGTCGGGGTGGCCCGACCACGTCCGGTCGCGGTACGGCAGCGCTTACCGGTCCGGCGCCGCCCATGGGCACGTGCACGGCGCGTCCCTCGGATTCTCCGCGGATCTGTATCGGGCGGTGGGAGGTTTTGCCGCACTGCCCGCGCACGAGGACGTGGATCTGGTGCAGCGGATGGTCGGGCGGGGAGCGAACGTTGTGTGGAGTATCGACGCCCCAGTGGAGACGTCGGCGCGAGTCGAGGCCCGAGCCCCGCAGGGGTTCGCCACGTACCTCGAGGGATTGCAGGACCGATGAGCGCCGACGTGACCCACGACAGCAGCCCCGCCGCCGCAGCAGTGCGGGCGATCATCCTTTCGGGGGACGCGGAACTGCCGCTGCCGGGCGGCGGCTCGACCGCAGCCCGATGGGCGCGGCTGACGCAGTGGTGCCGCCACGACCTCTCGGTCGGCCGGCTCCTCGAGGCGCACGCAGACGCGGACGCGATCCTCGCCGAACTCGACGGGACCCGCGCCGGCCGGAACGAGTTCTGGGGGGTGTGGGCCAGCGAGCCACCGCACCCCGTGCTGGACGCCTCCCACGACGCGGCCGGGTGGCGCCTGCGGGGGACGAAGGCATGGTGCTCCGGGGCATCGATGTGCACGCATGCCCTGGTCACGGCACGAGTCGACGGGCAACCCCGGCTGTTCGCCGTCGACCTGCGGGAATCGGGTGTCACGGCGGGCCGCGGAGGCTGGCGAAATTCGGGCATGGCGGCGACCGACACCGAATCGGTGACGTTCGACGGCGTTCCCGCGCGACCGGTCGGCGCTGCGGACGAGTACCTCGACCGTCCCGGGTTCTGGCACGGCGGCATCGGGGTGGCGGCGTGCTGGTTCGGGGGCGCGCTCGCCGTCGCCGAACCGCTGCGGGTGCGGGCCCGGAGCGGCCGCGCGGACAGCCACCAGCTCGCGCACCTCGGGGCGATCGACGTCGCCGTCAGCGCGGCACGATGGGCATTCGAGTCAGCGGCCGGGGAGGTGGATGCGAGCCCCCTCGATCGGAGGTCCGCCCAGACGCGCGCGTTCCGGGTGCGGGCGCTGATCGAGCGGACCGCGAGCGACGTGATCGACCGCGTCGGCCGCGCGCTGGGTGCCGCGCCCCTCGCGACGGATGCCGGTCATGCCCGCAATGTCGCGGACCTCCTCGTGTACATCCGGCAATCCCACGCCGAGCGCGATCTCGCGACACTCGGCGCACTCGTCGCGGGGGAGGACTGACAGTGGACAACGGCACCAGATTCCGGGAGCTCCCGGTGGCCGCGCGCGGCACACCGGAGGACGAATGGCAGCCGTGGCTGGCGTCCACCCCCTTCCTGCCGGTACCACCCGCGGAGTGCGACCGGTTGGTCGTCGTCGCACCACATCCCGACGACGAGGTACTCGGTGTGGGCGCGCTGATGGCCACCGCCGCGGCCGCCGGTATTCCCGTCGTGGTGGTGGCGGTGACGGACGGTGCGGCGTCCCACCCCGACTCGCCGACGCTGACGCCCGACGCACTGGCCGCCGCACGGATCGCGGAATCGAACCAGGCGACAGCACTGCTGGGTGTCGGCGAACCACTGCGACTCGGAATACCGGACGGCGGGGTGAGCGCGCACGAGCACGAACTCACCACCCGCCTCGTCGGCGTGCTCACCGCGACCTCCGGAGAAGCGGAGAGGGTGTGGGTGCTCGCCACCTGGCGAGGCGACGGCCATCCCGATCACGAAGCCACCGGAAGAGCTGCGGCAGAAGCCTGTTCGATCACCGGTCACCGACTGATCGAGTATCCGGTCTGGATGTGGCACTGGGCGCGGCCGGCCGATCCGGCGGTGCCCTGGAACCGGATACGCGTCCTGACCCCGGCCGCGGAGATCCTGGAACGCAAACGCCGTGCCGTCGACGAATTCCGCACCCAGATCCTCCCGCTTTCCGAAGACCCGCGGGACGCCGCGATCCTCCCGCTGTGGGTGCTCGCGAGACTGATGCGGACAACGGAATGGGTGCTGTGGTGAGCGCGATGGATCCCGGCTACTTCGAAACGATGTACGCCGAATCAGCCGATCCGTGGGGCTTCGACGAACGATGGTACGAACGCCGCAAGTACGCGCTCACTCTCGCGGCCCTGCCCCGCCCGCACTATCGGCGGGCGTTCGAACCGGGGTGCTCGATCGGCGTGCTCACGGCGCACCTGGCGCGGCGCTGCGACCGGGTCGTCGCAACCGACGTGGTACCGCGTGCGCTGGAGAGCGCACGGGACCGTCTGCGTCGCGAAGGACTGGCAGACCGGGTGGAACTCGGCCGGGCATCGCTGCTCGACCCGTGGCCACCGGGCGCCTTCGACCTCGTGGTGCTCAGTGAGGTGCTGTACTACCTGACGCCCGCCGACCTCACGACCACGCTGGGACGTGCCGTCGTCGCCCTCGAAGAGGGTGGCACCCTCGTGGCGGTCCACTGGCAGCATCCGGTACCGGAGTATCCGCAGACCGGGCGCGCGGTGCACGAGACGGTCGCGGCGACCGACGGCCTCCACCGTGCCGGGGCGTACCGGGACGCGGACTTCCACCTCGACGTCTACACCCGGGGTCCGGTGCCGTCGGTGGCCGCGGCGGAAGGGTTGAGCTGACCCGGCGTGCCCTCATTGTTCGGGCAGGCTCCCGGTCTCGAGGAAGATGACGCGCCTGCCGATCTCGACCGTGTGGTCGCAGAACCGCTCGTAGAAGCGGCCGAGCAGGGTGATGTCGACGGCGGACTGGACACCGTGCGGCCAGTCCTCGGCCTGGGTGATCGTGAACAGGCTCCGATGGAGATCGTCCATCGCCTCGTCCGCCGTCAGCAAGCCGCGTGCGCGCTCGGGATCGCGGTGCTGCAGCACCTGCTCGGTTTCCCTCGCCTGCGCGACGGCGACGGCGCCCATCTCGGTGAACACGTCCAGGACCTCGTCGGGAACGACGTGATCGGGATGCCGTCGGCGGGCGATCTTCGCGATGTGCACAGCGAGACCGCCCATGCGGTGCAGATCCGCGGAAATGTGGAGGCCGCCGACCATGAATCGGAGGTCGTGCGCGACCGGTGCCTGCAGCGCCAGCAGGGCGAAGGCACGCTTCTCCCAGTGCGCCGCGGCATCGTCGAGCTCGCCGCTCACGTCGATGACATGCTCGGCGAGCTCGAGGTCTGCCTGCAGCAGTGCGTCGCTCGCCTCCGACATCGCGGTAACGGACAGCCGGCACATGGAGGCGAGATCGCCGGACAGGCTGTCGAGGTTTTCCGCGAAACGAGTACGCATCGGCTCAGCCTAGGGGGTTCTATGACAACTGCCTCGATCTACCGGGGGTCGGCGTGGGCCAGCTTCCGGTATCCCTGCGCGCCCGCGCGGTCCACCGCCGCCTTGACCAGGCCGAATACGGTGCCCTGCACGGCCGCCGCGATCAGCACTTCGCGAGTGCTGCGTGAGAGATCCTTGGGGTCGGGAGCCTCCGATTCGCCGGCGACACGCTTCCACACCTGACCGAAAACCGCACTGGCCGCGATTCCGCCGGCGACACTCGCGGCCAGCGCCAACGGTTTGTACATTGCCTTCGATACGGCACTCATCTTCCCGCCCTTCGCATTCGATCCCATCGATCGCTCTCGGTACGGCGAGTACCCGTATTCGCCGTCCTCACACCGCGGTGCAGCGACGCCGGCGATTGTTTCGTTCGAGCCCAGGGCGGGGACAGTGTTCTGTATGACCAACGAATCAGCTGGAGAGCCAACTCGCATCGTAGTGGTGGGAAGCGGCTTCGCCGGATTCGAATGCGCACGTGCTCTCGCGCGGCGTCTCCGGGGGACCGATGCCCGCATCACCATGATCTCGCCACACGACTACATGCTGTACACCCCGCTCCTGCCGGAGGTGGCGGGCGGAATCCTGGACGCTCGGTTCGTCACCGTTCCTCTCTCCGAGGCGCTGCCGAACGTCGAACTGGTGAAGGGCAGCGTCGATTCCGTCGACTTCGACTCCCGCACCGTGCACGTGACCGACTGCGAGCAGGGCGTCGAGGACGTGGCCTGGGACCGGGTGGTGCTCACCCCCGGATCGGTGACCCGCCTGTTCGACATTCCCGGGCTCGCCGAGCACGCGAGGGGGCTCAAGACGCCGGCCGAAGCGCTGTACTTCCGCGACCAGCTCCTCACCCAGATCGAACTCGCCGAGCGGGACACCGACCCTTCGGTTGCCGATGCCCGCCGAACGGTCGTCGTCGTGGGTGCGTCCTACGCGGGCACGGAACTCACCGCGCAACTGCGCGCCCTCGCCGACGAAGCGGCCGCACGGCGAAAACTCGACCCCGCGAAGATCCGGTTCCTGCTGCTCGACGCCGCCGACACGGTGATGCCGGAGGTAGGGGAGAAGCTGGGCGGCAAAGTTCTGGACGTGCTGCGCTCCCGAGGCATCGACGTGCGCCTGGAAACCACCCTCACGGAACTCGGACCCGACCACGTCACGCTCGACGACGGCACCGTGATCCCCACCCGCACCGTCGCCTGGGTGACGGGCGTGACCGCCAGCCCGCTCATCGACACGCTCGGGTTACCCAGCGAGAAGGGGAGATTGACGGTGCGCCCCGACCTCTCGGTGGACGGGCATCCCGACGTCTTCGCGGGCGGCGACGCCGCGGCTGTTCCTGACCCGAAGAACAGCGGATCGGTCACCCCTCCCACCGCCCAGCATGCCGTGCGGCAAGGACAGGCCCTGGCCCGCAATGTCGCGGCAAGCCTGGGCGTCGGCGACCCGAAACCGTACAGCCATCGCGACATGGGTCTCGTCGTGGATCTCGGCCCGGGGTTCGCCGTCGCGAACCCCCTCGGCATCCAGCTGTCGGGGTTCCTCGCGAAGGTGGTCACGCGCGCCTACCACCTCTACGCGATGCCGAACGCGGCCAACCGCTGGGCGGTCGCTCTCGCCTACCTCACCGATCTGCTCTTCCCTCGCCCACTCGTGTCGATCGGGCTGGTCACCGATTCGGCATCGCGGTTCGCAGCCGGTGAGGGCGTAGGGGCACAGTCGTGAATCCACGGCGTTTTCGGCACGACGCAACGAAAGGAACAGGTGATGACTGAGAGCAAGAAGGAATTCGTCGCACTTCGCCTCGACGAGGTGATCCACGAATGGGAGGCGAACGCGCCTGCCGGAGGTTCGGAATCCGGGGGATCGGAGGGGCCGTTGGTCACAGCTCAGCGCCATCGCGCCGAGATAGACACCGCGACCGACGACCGTGTGGACGAGATCGCTGACGCGTATCCCGAGATCGCGCAGGCGTGGTCGTCCCGCGGAGCCTAGGACCCCAGCAGCCTCGCGAGCGGACTGGACTCGAGGTGGTCCAGTAGGTCCTGTGCATCCTCGAACACCGCCTCCGCGCCAGCCTCTGTCAATTCGGCGCGGGAAATTCCGCCGCTGAGGAGACCGACAAAGGTGACCCCGGCGCGGGACGCCGCTTTGCCGTCCCACACCGCGTCACCCACCATCACCGCAGTGCCCGAGGACGTGGACGAGCGGTCCATCGCTGCGCGAATCACTCCGGGATCCGGTTTGGCGGAATCGACGTCCTCGGACGACGTGGTGTGCGCGATGTACGAGTCGACCGACAGGACCTCCCGCAACACGTCCAGCTCCTCCTCGGGAGCGGAGGTGGCGAGGACGACCTGCACACCACGCCCGTGCAGTTCGCGGACCAGTTCCCGGGCGCCGGCGAGCGGCCGCATGCTGTCCCGCGCGCCGAGGTAATACGTCTTGTGGAGGTCCTTCGCGCGGTCCCCGAGCGCGTTCGCGTCGTCGCCGAGTAGCGATTCCAGGAGAAGCGACGAATCCAGTCCGATCGCGCGATGCACCCGCCACGCGTCGACGTCGTGCCCGACCTCCCGGAACGCTCGCTGCCACGCTCGCACGTGCAGATAGTTGGAGTCGACCAGCGTGCCGTCGACGTCGAACAGCGCTGCTCTCACGGCGGTAGAGGATTCCGAAGACATAGGCTCGAGCAAACCACAGTGCCCGGTGCGTGGCGACCATTGCGTAGCTCACGTTTTCGATCCGGGGAACGTGGGTAAGCGCTGGGAGTCCATGAGGTACTCGTTCGAGGGAGTGGTCGTCATCGAAGCACACTGCGACACGTCGGCTTCGGCTTCGGACGTGTGGTCCGTTCTCGCCAACGGATGGCTGTACCCGTCCTGGGTGGTCGGGGCGTCACGCATGCGTGCCGTCTCCGCCGACTGGCCCGCCGTCGGAAGCCGTTTGCATCACTCGGTCGGGGCCTGGCCCGCGTTGATCGACGACTCCACCGAGGTCCTGTTCGCCGAAGAGAATCGTGAACTGCGGCTGCTGGCCCAGGTGACGCCCACGAAGGCCGTTGTGCGACTGCGACTGGAGCCGCGTGGATCCGGCTGCCACCTCCAGATGTCCGAGGCCGCAGCCTCCGTACCGCTGAAGTGGGTTCCGCGGACGGCGCAGGACCTCGCGGTCCTCCCCCGAAATCTGGAGTGCCTGCGCCGGCTCTCGTTCCTCGCCGAGCGAAACACGAAACCCTGACGCCGTGACAGGGCGGACAGTCGACGCCGTCGTCATCGGAGCCGGGCCCAACGGTCTCGCCGCGACGGCCACCCTGGCGGAGGCCGGCTGGGATGTCGTCCTCCTCGAACAGCAACCGGAACCGGGTGGCGCCGTCAGGTCGGCCGAACTCTTCCCGGGTTTCCGTACCGACCTGTTCAGTGCGTTCTATCCGCTGGCGGCGGTGTCGCCGGCGATCCGGCACCTCGACCTCGAGGGTGTGGGTCTGCAATGGAGTCAGGCGCCCGCTGCGGTCGGGCACCCCAGGCACCCGGACGACGACGATGCCCCGCTGATCCACCGGGACCCAACTGACACAGCGGCCGACCTCGAGCGCAGGCAACCGGGGGACGGACAGGCGTGGCTCCGGCTCTTCGAGCAGTGGAAGGACGTCAAGGAACCGTTCCTCGACACCCTGTTCAGCCCGTTTCCCCCCGTCCGCGGACCACGACGACTGCTGTCGCAACTCGGCACCGCGGAAGCACTCCGGCTCGTGCGTTTCCTCATGCTGCCCGCGCGCCGGATGACGCACGAGCTGTTCGACGGGGAATCCGCCCGGGTGTTGTTGCTGGGCAACGCAATGCACGCCGACACACCGGTCGACGCACCCGGAAGCGGAGTCATGGGATATCTCCTGACCATGCTCGCGCAGGACGACGGGTACGTCGTCCCGGTCGGTGGGGCCGGCGCACTCTCCGCCGCGATGGCGGAACGAGGGAGACGGAACGGCGCAGAAATTCGTTGCGGCGAGGAGGTGACGTCGATCGAGGTCACCGGGGGAGTGGCGACAGAGGTCCGCACTGCGGGCGGCGACCGGTATCTCACCAGACGCGCGGTGCTCGCGGATGTCTCCGCGCCCGCACTGTACGGACGGTTGCTGGATTCCTCCGTGGTACCGGCGGGCGTCCGAGCCGACCTGGAAAATTTCGAATGGGATACCCCCGTCGTCAAGGTGAACTACGCACTCGACCGCAAGATTCCGTGGCGCTCGCGGAGCCTCGAATCCGCCGGAACCGTGCATCTGGGCGCCGACGACAACGGACTGGTCCGGTGGATGGCCGACCTGACCACAGGCGTGATCCCGACACACCCGTTCCTGCTGTTCGGTCAGATGACGACATCCGACCCCAGCCGTTCGCCCGAGGGAACCGAAAGTGCCTGGGCCTACACCCATCTGCCGCGGGGAATCACGGACGACGAGTCGGCGGAGTTGCTCGCGCACCGGGTGGACGCAATGCTCGAATCGCACGCGCCGGGATTCGCCGAGCGGGTGGTCGGGCGCAACGTGCAGCGTCCGGGCGACCTCGAGGCAAGCAACGCGAACCTGCACGGCGGCGCCGTCAACGGCGGCACCGCCCAGCTGTACCAGCAGCTCGTCTTCCGCCCGACCCCCGGTTCGTCCGGGCCCGACACGTCGATCGGCCGGCTGTACCTGGCCAGCTCGGCCACCCACCCGGGCGGCGGTGTCCACGGTATGTGTGGGTACAACGCGGCCCGTGCCGCGCTGGCCGACCACGGACGGTGGGGGTTGATGCGGAGGAAGGTCCGCGGCCGCATCGTCGACCTCGTGGTCACCGACGGTAAGCGGTCCGCGCACCAACGCTGAGCGGCGGGACCGCTAGGAGTCGATACGGTCCAGGAGCCAGCGCGGACCGAACGTGCGGGCCCCGAGCGCCTCGACTCGGTTGCGGAGTCCCTGGTCTGCGGTGACGACGATGATCGGCCGGTCGCCGTCCGCCTCGGCGGCTGCGGCCACCACGTCGACGATCGCGTCGTCGCCCGAACTGTCCGCCGATACCACCTGCAGGCCCTCGAATTCCGCGCTCGTCGCTCCGGTGACGGCGGCCTTCGCCGCGCCCTCGAGGACGACCACCACCTCGGAGGGCTGATCCAGGCGCTGTTCGAAGGTGGCGAGCTCGGCGAGTAATCGTCGGGCCGCGCCGGCACGATCACGCCACCAACCGTCGGGTCGCGAGCCGACGACGTTCGCAGCGTCCACCACAACCAGCGCAGTCCTGTCATCAGCCACCTCCTCAGTCTCCTCTCGTCACACCGCCGTGTGGGTGCGATGAGGCTGGTTTGTCGGGGGAGTGGTGGATTCGGCCGCAGGACGCGCCTGTCGCGGGGGAGGGCTCGGTGGGCAGTTCTGGTGCAGCAACAGCCGCATTCGTGACGCGGCATACCCCCCGACAATGCCCGTCCGGCGGTAAGACGACTGTTGTCAGACTCTGACTCGGACGGAACACCACAATTACCCGACTTTTGTGTGGTTGTTTCACGCTGCCGGGGTAGTGGGACTACCACTTGCACCTCCCGACCCCGTTCACAACCTGGCCGAATTGCTTTGATCCTCAGCCAGATGCCGAAGTAGGGGAGAGGGCACTACCGGGCCGGCCGAGCGACCACGGGGGAGTGCACAAATCGCCCGGCATTCAGGCGAGTCGGGGAGCGCTGCGATCCCGAATCGCGCAAGCCCCGGTCATTGCCGCTCGTTCGTCATCCCTCACGGTATGTGACTCGGACCGTGACGGAACGCCTTGATTTACCGAAGTTAGTAGGGTTGCATCGGCGAGAACCAACTGTCCTCACCACAACCACCGGCGTTCGTCCCCCCATCCATCACCTCGACAACCAGCACATACGACGCGCCTCAGCTTCGCAGCTGGGTATTGAGCCGCGCGGCCTGTCGTGTGAGGTGGTCGCGTTCGGGGAGGTTGGGCGCCGACCGGGCAGCTTCGGCATAGAGCCGCGCTGCGGTCGCAGGGTCACCGTCGCGCTCGTGTAGGTACGCTGCGGCCGCGGAGTACCGGGGAAGGGTGGGGTCGAGCCCCTCGAGGGCAGCCAGGCCTGCTCTCGGGCCGTCCGCCTCGCCGACCGCGACGGCGCGGTTGAGGCGGGCCACCGGGCTGTCGGTGAGGCGGACCAGTTCGTCGTACCACTCGACGATCTGCACCCAGTCGGTCTCCTCGGCCTTCTGGGCGTCGGCGTGGAGCGCCGCGATGGCAGCTTGGGCCTGGAACTCGCCCAGTCGGTCGTGGGCGAGGGCTGTCTGGAGCACGTCGACGCCCTCGGCGATCAGGCGGGTGTTCCACAGGCTGCGGTCCTGCTCGGCGAGGGGCACGAGGCTGCCGTCGGTACGGGTCCGTGCCGGACGCCGGGCGTGGTGGAGCAGCATGAGCGCGAGCAGGCCCGCGACCTCCTCATGGGTGGTCATGGCCGCCAGTTGGCGGGTGAGCCGGATCGCCTCGACGGCGAGATCGACGTCACCGGAATAGCCTTCGTTGAAGACCAGGTAGAGCACGCGCAGAACCGTGGCGACGTCGCCGTGCTGGTCGAACCGGACGCTCGAGACGGTCCGCTTGGCCCTGGTGATCCGCTGGGCCAAGGTCGACTCGGGCACGAGGTACGCCTGCGCGATCTGACGCGTGGTCAGGCCACCGACGGCGCGCAGCGTGAGCGCGACGGCCGAGGCCGGTGTCAGGGACGGGTGCGCGCACAGGAAATACAGCTGGAGCGTGTCGTCCACCGCCTCGCCCGGGCCGGGTACGGGCTCTGCCTCCACGAGCACCTCGCGGTTTCGGCGGGAGCTGTCGGCGCGGGTGGCGTCGAGGAACTTGCGCCAGGCCACGGTGACCAGCCAGCCCTTGGGGTCTCGCGGCGGATTGTCCGGCCACGCGCGCACGGCTTCGATCAGGGCGTCCTGCACGGCGTCCTCGGCCGTCGCGAAGTCGGCTCCGCGACGGACGAGGACGCCGATCACGGTGGGGGTGAGGGTCCGCAGAAGTGCGTCGTCCACCGTCACTCCGTGATGGTCGGGGGCTCAGTCAGGAAAGGGCGCACCTCGAGCCATTCGTGGATCGGTTTCCCACCCGCCCCCGGGGCCGCGGACCGTTCGCCGGCCAGTTGGAGCGCCCGTTCGTGGCTCTCGACGTCGATCACCATCCAGCCGGCGATCAGGTCCTTGGTCTCCGCGAACGGACCGTCGGTGACCGGCGGTCGCCCCTCGCCGTCGTAGCGGACGAACGTGCCCTCCGCGGAGAGTGCCTGGCTGTCGACGAACTCTCCGGTGCCCTCGAGCCGGGCGGCGAAGTCGTTCATGTTCTGCACGTGGGCCGAGATTTCCTCCGGCGTCCATTGGTCCATGGGCACGTCGTTGATCGAGGCGGGCGCGCCACGGTAATGCTTGAGCAGCAGGTACTTGGCCATCATGTTCTCCTTGGTGCGGTGCGGCCCATTCTGGCCGTGTTCACTCCGGGGACGAAGCGACGCGTTGGTTCTCGACATCCCTGCACGAATTCTTTTCGATCGTCGCGATCCGTGACGGACGGTCAGCTCCTCCACCGTTCGGCGATGATCCCCTCCGGCCTGCGCATGGTGTAGACGGCACCGACTGGCGCGAGGGCGTGTTGTGATGTACAACATACTCGTAAGTTTGTGACTCACGTCACTCAGCTGCTACAACGGGGTACGCCAACTCATGACCCGCACCACGGTGCATCAGGACGATCAGCGCGCGATGCCGCCGCCCTCTGTCGAGGAGCCGCGACACCGCCACACGCTGCGTCCGACCGTGTACATCGCCTCTGTCTCGGCGGCAACCGCAACCGCTCCCGCCGTCGCCGTGACGGGATCCGTGCTCGTCGCCGTCGCCACCTCCGTGTCAGTGCTCGCCGCCGTAGTACTTGCCGCGCTCCTGATCTAACCGTCCGCCTCGCGGGCGCACCCTTCGACCACCACGCGGCACTCGCCGGCGCAGAAGACAGAAAGCACTCACATGAACACCTTCACCACGCCCACCTCCGCTCGCAATCGCGGCTTCGCCCCCTCCCGAGGCTCGATGAGCACGATGGAGATCAAGAACCGCATCGAAGCAATGTTCCGCGAGGACGACGAGCGCGAGTCGAAGGCGATCAGAGCGGAGTAGTACCGGCGCCGGCTCCGCGCACATCCTCCCGAAGTTGCGAGTCGAGAGAGACCCGCACCAGGGCGGCCGCCAGTTCCGCCACTCGACCCTCCGGGGCAAGGGCGGACAGCGCGTCGGGATCGTCCGGCAGTCCCAGCTCGCGCGCAGACTTGCTCGCTCGCGTGTCGAAGTAGGGCCGCACCCACGGCCACACGTCCTCAACTTCCCGGAGAAAGATGTCGGCGCCCACCGGGCCGATTCCATCGAACTCCGTCAATAACCGAACTGCTCCGGAGATCTCCTGATCGCAGGCTCGGGCCAGCCGGCGCAGGTCGCCGCCATACTCGTCGTCGACTCGAACTGCGGCGGCGTGCAGACGGGTAGCCGTGCTCTCGTCATAGCGCACGTAACCCGCTCTGCCGAGTGCAGAGATGATGGTGCGGCGGTCCGCCGTGCGTACCGCGCGTGGGCTGCGCAAGCCCGCTCGGAACAGTTCCCGGGCCGCCGCGACAGCGATCTCCGAGGAGATCCGCGTGCTCATCAGCAAAGACAGTGTCAGCAATTGGAAGAGCGGCGTCGGGGTGTCCTTCAAGGTCACGTGCGACGCGAACGGGGGTCGCGGTAGTACTCGCCGAAAATCGGGCGGATACGAGCCCCAGAATGTGCGCCGGAGTGTCCGGTAGCGCACCGTTCAGGCGTGGTCGGGGCAGATCAGCTTCGGGTCCGTTCGCCACTCCGCCCCGGTGAGCCATCGCCGCACGGACTGGGGGTGGGAACCGAATACGCCGGAAAGGGGCCGCGGGTTGCTGTAGGCCCTCGTCAGGCGTCGTTGTCGACAAGGGCCCCGACTACGAGTGGGCCGGGCAACGGAGCGTCGGGCTGATCAGCCATCCGGCGTTGGTGAGCCAGCGCTGGGCGATGTCGGGCAGGTGGGCGGGGTCGGAGGCGAGAGACGCGGTGAGGATCGGGCCGTCGCCGCAGACGGCGCACGAGATGTCGAGGGTCGGTCCGGTGGGTTGACAGCTGCGGCAGTGCCGCCCGGTGGCGATCCGGCCGGGCCGGTCGCGGTCGGGTTCGAGCCAGGTGATGTCGAGGTCGGCGCGTTGGTGGAGGGCCTCGGCGCGGGTGGCCGGCTCGTGTCCGCAGGTCGGGCAGGCGCGCGGCGCCGGCGCCGCGGGTGCGGGATCAACCCGGTCGGTCGGAGTCGGGGCGGCCTCGGTGGCACCGTCCGTCGTCGGTCTCGATGCTGCGGGCGGAGGTTGGGGTAGGGGCCCGCCCGGGTGGGTCGGTGCGCGCGTCGACTCGGCCTCGGCCAGCGCCCGGTAGAGGGAGGCGACCGAGGGGTGTGTGCCCGCGTTCTTGCCGGTCTTGATGGTCAGCTTCGCGGCGATCTCTGGCACCGGGGTGCCCTTGGCCCTGAGCGCGAGCGCGAAGGTGAGCATGTCCTCGTCGATGACCTTCGGCCGCCCGCCGTGGTGGCCCCTCGCGGCGGCGGCCTGCTGTCCTTCGAGGGTCTTTTCCCGGATGTAGTTGCGGTCCAGTTGTGCGGCCACGGCCAGCACGGCGAACAGCATCGCGCCCATGCCGTTCGGGTCGTAGATCCCGGTCAGCGGGCCGGTGAGCAGTTCGAGCTGGATCCCGTCGGCGTCCAGGGTCGCCGAGAGCGCCATGAGCTCGGCGGCGTTGCGGGCGAGGCGCTTCATTTCGTGCGCGCACAGGATCACCGGTTGGTCGGGCGCGGTCGCCTTGATGTCCCGGGCCAGGGCGAGGGCCCTGTCGAACTCGGGCCGGACCGTGATCCGGCTGCTGATCTTCTCGGAGAAGATCCGCGTGCACCGGGCGCTTTTCAGCGCGTCGATCTGGATCTGCAGATCTTGCTGGGCCGTGCTGCAGCGGGCGTAGCCGAGCCGGATCGGGGCTCCGGCCGGTGCCGGTTCGGCCGCCGCGACTGGCGGACTGGGCGTCCACGGCGTGCCGGGGCTGCGGTTGGTGGGGACGGCGACGGCCAGGGACTCGCGCAGCGCGGGCACGAGGATGAAGCGGGCGGTGTGGTACTTCGCGGCGACCCTGCCCGCCCGGGTCCGGCAGGGGCTGCCCGCCGGCGCCTCGCAGTTGGGACAGCGGTGGCGCTCGACCGCGGCGGCGGCCTGTTCCGGGGTCAGGTCCATCCCCGAAGTGTCGCAGAACTCTCTCTCAAAAGTTGCGGGTTGTGAGAGGAGTTTTGAGAATGGCGACCTGGGCGGACACGAGTCCGGCGGGGTGTTCTCAGAACTCGCACAATTGGTCATTTGTGCGAGACACACGGCGGGTCCGCGACACTGCAACCCCAGTTGCCGAGCGTGGCACAGTCCGTCATCGGAATCGAGCCGGGCTCACGGCCGAGAACGCGCACGCATACCGCATCCCGATGACGTAATACGCTGAAAACAGGATATCTCCCCGTTTCGGCGACACGCCGAGCCGGCATTGGTTCCCATGCGACAGCCATCCTGCGAACCCGCAGGTCACCGCTGGCGCTCGATCGCCGTGCCGAATCTGGGACTTCTGGGGCTGATGTTTCCTGTGAGATTTCTGAGCGACATGGTTTACGTTGCGAAGGAGCGTCGGGCCCGCCGCTGACCGAAGTCCCCTCACAGAGACAGGTGTCGGATGGCTAACACAACACAGAGTGTGGTTTCGCCACGCCCTAAACGTGGTTCACCGCTGAAATCCCTGATCGTCGCGTCGTTGGCGGTGGGGATGATCGCGTCAGGCGGAGGGGCAGCGATGGCTCAACCAACGACTTCGCCCACCACCACGCCCACACCGAGCACGAGCACCACCGCGCCGGCGCCGGAACCAGCGGCGCCGGGGTCCTCGATGAGCGCAACCACGCCGCCATCCTCGTCGGAACTCGAACGCAGTGCCGCACCGAGTGCGGCTCCCTCTCACCTCTGTACCGCCGACGGACGGGAAGAAGATTCCGTATACCGGCAAACCAACCGAGAACCCCAACTCGACCTTGGTCCCGGGCAAGATGCGGTCGGACCGGGAAGAGCTGCCCGAGGGCTGGACCAAAGAACAGGCAGACAAGGCCGAGATGAAGGAGGCTCAGCTGCAGTCCCAATCTCGGTCGCGCACCGCGGTCGCACCGGGATGCCAGGTGTATTGGCCGTCTGAATTCCAGGTCTGCGGCGCGATCCGCGACAAGTACAACTCCCTCGGCGCACAGTTCAGCTTCTGCTGCCCACCACTAACGAGCTCACCAACCCCGATGGCTACGGCAGGCGCAGCCACTTTCAGAACGGGCCAATCTACTGGTCCGCCGCCAGCGGTGCGCACCCGGTGGTGAACCATTTCCTAGCGAAGTGGGGGAACTACGGTTACGAAGGTGGGTTCATCAAGTACCCAACCTCCGACGAAATCGTGAATCCGGATGGAGTCGGCCGCCGTCAACACTTTCAAGGAGCGGATATCTACTGGAACTTCGCTCCGGGTGCGCACGTGATCGGTGGTGCCATCAGGGACAAGTGGAACACCGTCGGCGCTGAGCGGAACGACAGCTTGCTCGGGTATCCCACCACAGACGAGATGGGCCTTCCGGACGGGCAAGGCCGTATGAATCGCTTCGAACGCGGCGTCATCTATTGGTCGCCAGCGAACGGAGCTCATCCGATAACCGGACTTATTCAAGACCAGTGGGAGAGATCCGGATACGAGCAAGGACGTTTCGGTTACCCAATAAACGACCAATATGTGATGGATGGCGGTGTCGCTCAGGATTTCCAGCGTGAAACCATCTTTGGTTTCAACGTCATTGTTCCCATCGCGGGTCCTCAACAGCCAACTGAGCACATATTCACGCCTCATTCTCAAGACTTCGCGGGTGTTGATAGATACGGAGCATTCGACGCAGGAGTCGATTACGACGTCTCGACGACGTACAAGATGTACTGGAGTTTCGTCGTTGCCCCGCAACTACGAGCAATCGCGACCTCCAACAAGATGACCTGCAAAGCATGGGGGCTTCAAGACGGGCGTGCGTCTGGTTACCATGACAACCACGTGGATGTACCGATGGACTACGGATGGCACTCTACGATCCCTGAACATACGCCGGGTTCGAACTATCTCCTTGCGGGCAACTGCAACTTCCCGGTCAACGCTGGTGGAAAAAACGGTGAAGCAAACGTCGGGTTCAGATTCCAATATGAAATTTGGACTGACTAGAGCCTTCGACTGATCTCATCCAGGAAAACGTCCCTATTCACATGGCGCATCTCTGAACTGGAATAGGGCGTTTTCCTGACCAAATTTCACGTCCGATCACCTGGACTTTCATCTTCGTCGTCAAAGACGATGGTCAGGGACGTCTCAAACGCCCTTGAGTTCCCTCGACTGCTTGCATACCGGTCATACGGCTCCTCGCCGACCGGCCACGCTCGGACAGCGCGGTAGTCAAAACCATCCTGCCCGAGGTTCTCGAACTCAAGCTCAAGCTGTTGACCAGGCACGAGTCCTCGAAATCGTTCGACCGCGACTTTGCCGTAGTGGATCCAGCAGCCACCAGGCGTCTCCACGGAGTCGATGACACCCCAGCCCTCGTCGTGATTCCAGCTACGTACGATCCCCTTGGTTCTCATGCATGAATGATCCGCCATCGAGGCGAAAACGGCTATGCCGTACGACTCGGCTCTGGGAGACTCAGGTATGGCTTCAAAAGAAGGACGGCGGCCGCCACCGTATCCACTGGAGACCCCCACATGGATTCTGCATCTCTACAACGACGAGAGTGCCACGACCGCTCCCGCCCAGTTCGTCCAAGCCTGCCACGCGGTAGGACGCGATACACGCTGCTACCAGGATGAGTTAGAAAAGCTGGGTCAAATGGCGTGGACTGTGATCGATGAGACCAAGGTGTACGGCCAGTGGACGATCAACCTGACGACAGAGCATCGCGGAAGTCATGGATTCGGAATTGATCCTGAGACTGACCGCCTGACTGCGACAGTAAAAATCGCAGAAACAACACAAGACTGGTTGTCGGGATACAACCATATATTCTGGCCTAGATCAAGTCCCAGCCTAAGCGCTATACGTTTGTTAAAGCCGACTATTCGGGACGAACAGGCTGTGTGGGTAAATAGCGATGACGACACGGTCGCGGGCGTCATCGGCACCCTGTGCGAGCAAACGGAAGATTAGCGCCCCCTCTTTGTAAGTTAACGGGGCAAGGACAAGCCGGAGGGGTCTGACCCTCGTCCGTCCGCTGGGCACTCATACGTTTTGCGGACCTGCCCCGTCCGGACCCGGTTCACGGCGCCCAGCAGGTTGGTGATGTGGACGAACACCGACTACGGATCGCGGCTGGTGTTGTCAGAAGAGTGTGTCGCGGACCCGCAGCGGCCGGTAGCCGGTGGGTCCGAGTTGGGCGAGTTCGCTCTCGATGTCTACGTCGATGGAGCCGAAGAAGTTGATGTTCGCGCTGTGCGCCGGCGAGATATGGACCAGGACCTCGTCATCGACACGCCGTCCCGCGGTGCGCATCGAGGCCACCGCAAGCCCGTAGTATTCGGTCGTCCAGGCCACCACGGTGTTGGTGACCAGCGTCAGGCACCAGGCCTGCTCGGTCTGCTGTTCGAGGTGGCGGGCGCGGACGGCGCCCTCGTGCGCGTAGAGCAGATCCCGCTTCAAGGCGTGCAACGACTCACCCTTGTTGAGCTGACGCGAGATCCTGCGGCGATACGCCGGATCGGACAGATACCGGGCGGCGTAGATCGTGCGGCGCAGCGCCCCATACTCTTTCAGTGCCGCGGCCAGGGTGTTCTGCCGGCTCGACGCGGAGAGCTTCCCGACCAGCAGCGATGCGCTCGCGTGCCCGAATTTCAGTGACCCGGCCAACCGGAGCAAATCGTCCCAGTGCCCGGCGACCAAGTCGGTGTTCGCGCGGCGGGTCAGCAGCGGCCCGACGAGCGGGAAATCCGACTCTACCTGGGATTTCGGGCCCGTCCGGTAGAGGGTGATCTTGCCCAGGTCCCGGATACGCGGCGAGAGCTGCAACCCCAGCAGGTCGAACAGCCCGAAGTTGACCAGCGTCACCCCGTGCGTGTCGGTGGCGTGCTCGGTGATCGGGATGTCGGTGGCGTTGCCCAGGATTTCGTCGAGCACGTAGTGGGCCTCGCGCTTGGTTGCCACGATGATCTTCGTGCCGTAGGTGGTGTGCTGATCGGTCACATGCGTGTAGGTGCTCAGGCCCTCGTGCGCGAAATACCGGCTCAGCGCTCTGGCGGTGACCGACTTGCCCCGGGTGGGGAACCGCTGGCCATCGGAGGAGGACAGGGTTCCGGTGCCGAAGATCGGGGTGAGCGGCAACGTCTGGTGGTAGCCGATGATCGCCAGGTTCGCCGCGCGCAACGTCTCCTCCCGCACGTACCACTCGGCGGTCCAGGACAGCACGTCGTAGGAGATGCCGCAGGCGTCGGCCATCCTGGTCAGCCCCAGGTTGGTCGAGTGGGCGAGCAGCACCGCGATCAGGTTCCGCTTCAACTCCGCGGAGCGGGCCTGCTTGCCGCCGGCGTGGGTGAAGCAGTCCAGGTAGCCGGTGCGCTTGTCCAGCTCGATCAGCAGCGACACGATCGGCGCGAACGGCAACATCTCGGTCAGTTCGGCCTTGAGCGCCGTCGCTTCCGCCGGCACGTCCTCCGCGGTCAGCGGGGAGATCACCAGGTCACCCTCGTCGTCCAGCCGAACCGGTCCGTCGCCGTCGCCCAGTGTCTGTTCCAGCTCGCTCAGTGCCGCGTCCAGCTCGTCCTCGGCTTCCCGCAGGGCCGCGGCGGCGTCTGCGGGTTTGCCGACCAACCGGCAGAACTCAGCCCGCTGATCGGTCCACTTCTGCGGGGTGAGCAGGTAGGCGGCCGGGTCGGAGTAGCGGCGTGAGCCGGGCACGAACACGTCGCCGCTGCGCAGCCCGTCACGCAGCGCCAGCAGCGTGCACAGTTCCCAGTAGTGCCGGTAGGCGACGGCGTCCCCGGACTTGGCCGCGGTGTCGAGGTAGCCGCGCCACCGGGCCGGCACGAACCCCGACGGCGCAGTGTCGGGGACCTTGCGGGCGCCGGTGCCGTTCAGTTCCCGCAGGATGTCCACCGCCGCAATCAGTTCCGTCGCCGCGGTGCCGCCGGCGAACCGCACCGCGTCCAACACCTGCGGGGTGAACTGCCGCAAATACCCGTAGGAGCCGTCCAGGGCGGCGAGGTGGCCGTGATCGCGGGGCAGCCGGGGCGGGGCGGTGGCGTGTGCGGCGCGCAGCCGTTCCCACCCGATCTTCTCCCCGCGGATCAGCCCACCGACCCGCTCGTCCTCGATGGCGGGGTCGGCGAGTATGGCCAGGACCGCGTCCAACAGGGCTTGGCGGTCCTCGCCGGAGCGGCCTCGCTCGGCCAGCGCGTCGCGCATCTTGTGCGCGGCCTTGCTTTCCCGCGCCGAGACCGCCTGGTCGAACAACTGCACGACCTCGTCCAGCACGTCGGTCGCCGACTGTGCCACCAACGTCAGCAGGATCGGGTACCGACGCTGCGGCTCACGCCGGGCCAACGCCTGCGCGGTCGACCTGCGGCCGACCGTGGCCAGGAACCGGCGCCGCTCCGTCGGCAGCATTGACAGATCCAGTGTGTGCGCGTCCATTCCGCGCAGGAACTCCAGCTTCGCGACCTCGGCCTTCACTGCCGCGGGCGACGCCTCCACCGGGCCGGTCGTCAACCACTGCAACCGGGTCGCCGCGACCTCGGGGTCGGTCACCAGCAGTCCGTCCAACGTGGCGCACCGCTGCTCGGTGAACTCATGCGCCAACCGGTCGAACGTCTCCCGTCGCGCTTCCTCGCGCGCGTGCGCGACCCGCTCCACCACCGTCACCGGCCCCGGCCGGATCACCCGCGCCGAAATCAGGTACTCGCACGCCAGGCGGAACAGCAGCAATGGCGAGTCGTGTTCCAACGCCCGCGCCAGCAAGAACTCGTCCAACTCCTTGAGCTCGAGCGACGTCGGCGGCCGCCACCCCAGATACCGTGCCACCAGCCGAAGGTGCTCCGTCCGCGTCTTCGCGCGACGCCCGTATGTCCGGATTTCGTCTGGATCGACCCGAAGTTGTTCCGCCAGCCGCACCACCGCCGCTCGCGGCGCCGACACCACCTTGTCCGGCACGAACCCCAACCACGGCAACGAACACAGCGCCACCGCAAGCCCCAACCGGTCGGCTGGCCCTCGGCCCCGCCCAGGATCTACGAACGCCACGTCCGCCGGGGTCAACGTGAAGAACCGGAACAACTCCTCCCGGCCGATCTCGGGGAACCTCCGCAGCGCCTCCAGCTCCTCGTCCGCGAACACCCGCGTGGCCAATCAGCACCTCCAGCCAGAATCTCAAAGTTCCCAGCTCAGGAGCCTACCCAGGAATATCCGCCCATTTTTCGGCGAGTACTACCGTGACCCCGAACGCGTACGTCGGGCCGGCGTTGTCGAGAAGTGCACGCGCAGTCTCCGCGACGCTTGCCTCCTGACGCCCACGAGTGGGCTGCTTCCCGGACATGTCGACTCCGATCAGCTGTGTGCGATTTTCTCCACCCTCTCGAAGGCGTCGCGAACCGTGCGGCACGTGGGGATCATCGCGTCGAGGCCGATGGCCTCGACAGGTCGGAGCACCGCTCGATTCCCCGCCAGCACCCATGCAATGTGCTGCCGCCTAGCAGATTCCGCAAACTCGGACAGGATCGACAATCCCGAGGTTCCGACGAAGTCGACTGCAGTCATGTCGACGATGACGCGTGAACGGAAGCCCCCGTCGGTCAGGTGCGCGAGAGCGAGCGCGAAGGCAGGAGCGGCGAGCACATCGATGTCGCCAGAGATGCGTCCCACCGTGGCGTCGGCGTCCGGCGCGAACTCGACGGCCATCCGCAATCCACGGTCACGGTTGAGCGCATCCCGTGTGACGTGGCCGGTCGGCTTTGCGGTCAGGGGAGTGACCCGGAACGACGTGCGTGATGGTTTCATGACCCTCCGATCGCGTGCACTCAGTTGGTGTCCGCGCGCCGAATGGAGCGCAGCGGCCTCAAGACCGCAGTGGGAGTGCGCACAATATTTGTCCACCGCGCACTGCTGCGGCCTCCGGACAATCTGCGGCTGTGTTCTCAACCACGCGCGATCAACACTACGTCTCCACCAGATCGGCATCAACCGATTGCCAACGCGCTCTAACGGAGGCGGGTGGGGTCCCGCTCGTGAGCCGAGGACGTGTCAGTCGAACTTCGAATTGTGATGCGCGATGACTTCCCGTGCGACACCCGTGAGCTTGATGTTCATGTCCTGCGACGTCTTGCGAAGCAAGTCGAAGGCTCTACCCTCGGAGATGTCGTGGAAGGCCATCAACAATCCGATCGCTTTTCCGATCTCGCGGTTGCTGGCCAGGCCCTCACGCAGGGTCTGCGCTTCCTGGTGTTCATGGAGCGCTGTCAGCGTCACCGCCGCGAACGCCGTAATCAGAATCGCCTGATCAATCGACTCGTCGGTGAATTCTCCTGGGTTGTCCGAGAACAAATTGAGTGCGCCGACCTTGCGGCCGCGGATCATCAGCCGGAACCCGGCAGCGCCCCGGACCGGGGTTTCGGCAGTTGCCCGACGGGCAAGGCGTGGCCACTGGGTCGAACGGGCCAGCTCTGCTTCGACCTGCGGTGCATCGTTCTCGATCGCATCGAGGCAGGGCCCTTCCTGCTCGGCTCGCTCGAGGGCGTCGACCTGGGCTGCGATGTCGTCGCTCGCGGCCACGGTGACGTGGCGATCGTTCTCCTTCAGCATCAGGCTGGCGTGGTCACACCCGGGTACCAGGGTGGCGGCGGCATCGCAGATGGCCTGGTATACCTGAGCGAACTCGTCGCCGTTGTACACCATCTCGGCCAGCTTCGCGAAGACGGCGCTGGGTCCATCGTCTCCGGTATGCGTCATCTCCGAAGGATCATTCGGCATCGTTCGCCTCCCGAAGTGCACCAACGCGGCGTGAACCGGCGCCGCAGTTCTCGCGACGTCTGGTCAATTCTGCCAGAACGGTATCGAACCCTGATGGGCCGAGGGTGGCCGGCGTCGCGCGCGGTGAGTCTTCCGTCCGAGTATTGCCGCGCGTGCGGCGCCTCGCTAGACTCGAACAAAGTTTCGAACGACCTTGGGGGAGGTTGGCTGTGGGGGAATTGATGGCACCGGATCTGGACGAGTTGCGGGCGTTCGCGGCGCGGCTGCGGGTGGTTTCCGCTGACGGGGATGCGGGGTTGGGGATCGAGTGGCTCGATGCGATCGAGGCGTTGAAGTCGGTCGGGTGTGCGGTGCAGGCGGTGATCGCCGACGGCGTCGCGACGAGTATCCGTGTGGACCGCAGGGCTCGGGGGTTGCCGCGGGCGGAGTGGGACCGCGGTATCGCCTCGCAGATTGCGTTGGCGCGCCGGGAGTCTCCGAACCGTGGCGGTCGGCATCTGGGTTTCGCGCGGGCTCTGGTGCACGAGATGCCGCACACCCTGGCCCTGCTGCGGACCGGGCGGTTGAACGAATGGCGGGCGACGTTGTTGGTGCGGGAAACGGCGTGCCTGTCGGCGGCCGATCGGGCAATTGTGGACCGCCGGTTGTGCTCGGACCCGGCCATTCTCGACGGGGTCGGCGATCGCTGGTCTGATCGCACGGGCGAAAGCGTTGGCGGTGGAACTCGACGCCGCAGCGGTCGTGGCCCGGCACCGCAAGGCGGTGTCCGAGCGTCGGGTGACGACGCGCCCGGCGCCGGATTCGATGGCCTATTTGAGTGTGTTGAGGCCGGTGGAGCAGGCGGTGTGTTTGCAGGCCACGCTGAGTCGGGATGCGGATAGTCTGATCGCCACCGGCGACAGTGGTGGCCGGACTCGCAATCAGCTGATGGTGGACTTGTTGTTCGAGCGCGGCACCGGAACATCCGTAGCATCGGGTGTCCCGGTGGCGGTGAATCTGGTGCTCTCGGACGAGACGTTGCTGGCCGGCGGGCACGAGGCCGCGCGGTTGCGCGGGTTCGGGCCGGTGCCGGCGGGGATCGCCCGCAGCTGGTGGCCGACGCCGTCGATCGTGACACCGAGACGTCGATTCGGCGGGTGTACTCCTGCCCGCGGTCGGGGGCGTTGACGGCGATGGAATCACAGTCGCGCACGTTCCCGAAGAGCCTGCGACAGCTGATCGACCTGCGGGATCGCACATGTCGTACGCCGTGGTGTGATGCGCCGATCCGGCATCACGATCACATCCGCTCCCGCCGAGAATCCGGTGCCACGTCGGCGGACAACGGGTCCGGGCTGTGCGAGGCCTGCAATTACGCGAAGGAAGGCGACGGATGGTCCGCCCGCGCAGTCCACAACCCCGGCGGCACCCACCTCATCGACCTCGGCACCCCGACCGGGCACCACTACCGATCAACCGCGCCGCCGCTCCCGGCCGCGGCACGACAGTCGGAGGTCGAAGCCGTGCTGATCGCACACCTCCGAGCCTCCTGAACGACACCTTCCGAGGCGGAGGTGTAACGCCGCTGATGCAATGTGCGACTTGTCTGTTAACGCGTTGACACCTACTCGGGTGTTCGACACGGGCTACGAACGGATGGGGTAGACCATGGAACGTCGCGTTTCAGCACGCAAGGTCGCGCATCGACGAAGGATCGCAGGCAGTCTGATCGCGCCCGGCGCGTTGGGGCTGGCGGCGCTGCTCGCGACACCGTGGTCGAACCCGGGTTCACCGGCCACGACGGCGACAGCCTTGACGGCGGCGGCCTCGGATGCGTGTTACGACATGGTCAGTATCGCCGTTGCCGGCCGCGGTGACACCCCACGCGAGGGGAACCGGATGCTCGTGGCGCCCGACGGCACACGCCTTCCCGCCTCGTACTCCAGCGACTACAGCAGCCCCTGGATCGACGAGGTGGTGAATGCGCCGCAGCAATCCGTCGGCGGAGGGTCCTACGCCGCGGTCTACATCGAGTATCCGGCCAACATGAATTCGTACGAGGACGCCGTGAACGCCGGCGTCGACAACACCGAAACCGTGATGCGGTCGATCCACGCGTCGTGTCCGGACACGAAGTTCTCGATCGTCGGCTACAGCGAGGGCGCCGATGTGGCACGGCGGGTTGCGATGGAGGTCGGCAACCAGGACGGCCAGGACGGCTCGTACGACATACTCGATCCCGCGGCCGTTGTCGGTGTCGTCATCCTGGCGGATGCCGGCCGCAACCTCGGGGGAGGGCCATTTCCCGGCTCGGAGAACGAATTCCGCAATCCCGACGGCTTCCACCTTGCGTACCAGTCGGGGCAGGCGGGCACGTCCGGGCGGGGAGCATTGCCGGGCACGTCGGGCAGCTTCGGTGCCCTGGATGGGAAGGTGGCATCGTTCTGCTCGGAAGGCGACCTGACCTGCTCCGCACCCGAGAACATTGCGCTACTGCAACTCGCGATCAACGTGGGACGGCAGTTGAACGTCGACTCTCTGCAGAAGGATGGGCTGACCCCCGCGACAGGACAGGATCTTGCGGTGGTGCTCGGGCAGGTCGCCCTCGCCGCGTTCGTGGACATTCAGTCGCAAGACAATTGGATGCAATCCGATGAGACGTTCCTCGACGTCCTGGTCAAGGTGTCGGATCCGGCGTACAAGCTCGATGCCGCTGCGGCGCAAACGGACACGTCAGCTGGTCCGATCTCGTCGAATCAAGCGGTCGACCTGGTCTACCTGCCCGCGAAAGTGCGGAACGAGATCATCGGGTTCATCGCGGACAACCAGAACACGATCCAGGTGGCGATGAGCGACCCGTATCAGCAGACGCTGGGGGAGGGGACGGGCCATCACTTCGACTACTGGCGTGATGCGAACGCCGCCGGCGGGAAACCGCTGACGTCCGCCCAGTACGCTGCGGCCTGGTTGACGCACCTGGCGCAGGAAGCGGAAAAGGGCGAAGCGCGAGCGGCCGCTGCGGAACCGTCGACCGCGAAGCTCGCCGCTGCGTCCACGAAGGAAACGGAAGCGTCACAGGTCGCCCCCACCACCGACAGCGCGAAAAAGGCTCAGTTGGCGAGCAACCCGGTCGGCACGACCACGACGACCAGCAGTTCGCCGACACCGACGACGACGGTCGCGACGACTACGTCACCGGAACCCCCGACCGTCGTCGAGGTAGCCGCAGAACCTGCGACCTCGGCGCCTCAGGCCGTCGCGGAAACAGCGGACACATCCACTACCGCGGCGGAACCCACTGCGACCACGGCATCGGAGTCACCGACGACCACCACGCCGGTCGTCACCACGACAACGGTTCCGCCGGCGGCCGGGTGACCGCTCGTCAGTGCTACTCGGCTTCGCGTGCAGCACGTTGGAGGCGGGTCCGGTAGCTTTGCCACCACGTCCGGTCTCCTGCGGGCACGTTGGTGTTGTCGGGCCGAAGTCCGACCGTCTCGTCGAGCGGGAGAGTCCGGATAGTGCCGTCCGCGTGCGCCCATGCTGTGCGGTACTGCCCGACGATGTATTCGCGTGACTCGTCGGGGGTCGCCCACATGTCCATGTCTTCGGCGTCATCGGTCACCCACGGTGGGAATTGGACGGATCGGCCGAACGTATTCGGACAGCCCGTCCAGCTTGGAGGTAGCGGTGAAGGTCCACCTTCGGATCTGTCAATGCCCTTCCTGATCGGTCAGGTCCTTGCCTTCGAGGGCCTTGACGCGACGCCGTTCGAGGAGCACGAGCCCCGTGCCGAGCACGAGGCAGAGGACGCAGGCGATCCCACCGATCAGCGCCCAGCCCTCGAATCCGTACCCGGCCGCGACCAGCGTCAATCCGAGCACGGCGATTCCTGCGGCGATGAGGACGTATCCCGGCCAGTTCCGGCTGTCGGTGATCGCCTCACCGGCGTGATTGCGCATGGTGTGGGCATCGTCCTGCGGGTGGTGCTCGGAGTTCAACTCACGGCTGGGTCCGTTGTCCGGCTGATATGTCACTGCAGTCCTCCTGTGCTCGAGCGGTGATCTGAGTTTCATCAGTCGGTCTCGGCGTCGGCGGAGTCGTCCGCCAACTCGGGTGCGTTCTCTCTCGTCGCCATGCCGCCGTCCTTGCCGTGATCGGCGGGACCGGGACGGCCACCCTTGGGCTCGTCCGTCTCGCCGTGAGTGTCTTTGGTCATGATCACGCTCTCCTTCAGTAGCTGTGCCGACGGCGTTGTCGTACGGCGAGGTAGGCAACGACGAATGCGCTGACGAGTCCGGCCGCCACGGCACCCCGGGGTTGCTGCCGGATCCTGTCGAGTTCGTGACGCGCGCCGGCTTTCGCGCGTGCGGGCACGTCCACCTTGCGGTGTAGCGCATCCACAGTGGATGCGAGTGCGGCTCGCTGTTCGGCGACGGAAGGTTCCGGTTGCGGCTGTGGGTCGGTCATCGAAGACCTCCCTTCACGGTGTCGACGTCGGCGCGAACGCTGTCGGCCATCTGCTCGGGCACGGGCGGCAGCGCGTTCTTGGCGCGGCGGGCTCCGACCGCCGCCACCACACTGCCCACGATGATCAGCACGGCGGCCACGATTAACGCGGCCAGCCACGGATCGAGTGTCGTCGCCAGTCCCAGAATGGCGGTGGCGACGAGGGCCCCGAATCCGTACAGCAGCAGCAGCACGCCAACTCCGGAGACACCTGCTCCGATCCCGAAGCGCGTTCCCTTGTCTTTCACTTCGGTGAGGGCGTGGGTCATCTCGGTACGTACGAGTCCCGTTACCTGATCGGTAAGTCGTTCGACGAGTTGGACCGTCGACAGCTCGTCGAAATCGTGTGCAGCGCCGGGCGGTTTGACCCGCGCGGAATCGGCGCGATGGATATCGGTCATGTCCGTGCTCCTTCCTCGTCTCCGCTCCGCCTACCCTGGAGCGTTCCGGGCGAAACAGGATGGTCTTCCGCCGTGCTCACCGGTCTGCGGAGTCGCCGTCGGTCGAGCGATGCCGCGACTGCAGGATCGCAGCGAATCCCCACAGTCCGCAGAACATGGCGAAGGCCACCGCGGCGGCGAGGGCTCCGACGAGGGGCGAGATCACGAAGCTGAAGATCAACGCCACCACACCGATCAGCGCCAGCGCGAGGGTGGCGATGCCGCAGATCGCGAGGCGATGCGAGGCAAAGACAAGATCCGGGAGCGCGTGCCGGCGGAAGAGCATGCGGTGCAGGCCGGCAGGGGCCACCAGGAGCATGGTGGACGTCACCGACAGTGCGACGGTCGCCAGATAGATGGCGACCTCGCTGTCCGAGAGGTCCTCGAAACGCTGCTGGAACGGCAACGTCAACAGGAAGCCGGTGAGCAGTTGCACGCCGGTCTGCACGACACGCAGTTCCTGCAGAAGGCCACTCCAGTTCCGGTCGAGCCGTTGGGTCTCGGTCTCGTGCCGGGCGCGGAAGTTCCAGTTCGCATCGTCGCGATCCAGTCCTCGACTGTCCATCCCTCTGGAGTACCCCATCACCGGCGGTGAGGGCACTATTTCGCGGGGAATACGGGGAGAGAGCCACAGAACCGGGTCTGCCCATCGCACGATGGGCAGACCCGGTTCCGGAGTACGGGCCGACTAGCGTCGCCCGGCCGTGCTTCGTCCGGTCACGAGCTTGACCAGGAACAGGAGTATCACCGCGCCGAGCAGGCAGGTGAAGAAACTGAACCAGAGACCGCCGCCTTCGACGTCGGTGCCGAAGAGGCTGAGGATGAAGCCGCCGAGGAGGCCGCCGATGATTCCGACGACGATGTTGAGGATGATTCCCATCTGAGCGTCGGTCTTCATGATCTTGCTGCCGATCCATCCGGCGAGGCCGCCGATGATGATCCAGCCCAGAATTCCCAGTCCTAGCACGTATCAGTCCTTTCGGGGGAGAGCGGTGACCGGCGACTGCCGATTCCACTCGGTGAAGAGACGCTCGGTGCGGGCCGGTCGTGATCCGGCCCGCACCGTCTCACTGTTCGGCGCGCTGGCGTGCTTCCTGCGCTTCGGCCTTGCCTCGGGCCTTCTCCGCTTCGGCTTCCTTTGCGGCGGCCTCGCGTTGGGCGGCCGCCTTGTCCTGCTGCGCCTTGCCCTCGCGGGTGAGATCGTCCTGACCGGACACCGCACCCGCGGCTTCCTTCGCTTTGCCCTTGACGTCTTCGACGACGCCCTTGACGGCCTCGGCCGGACCGCTGTTGTTCTCAGCCATGTTCGTCACCTTTCGGTTGTGGACGGGAGATTCCGCAGTGCTCACCGCGCTTGCGCGGCTGCCTGCTTCTCGGAGTGCGCGCCGTTGTTGGACAGGCTGCCCCCGGAGTTCTCGAGGTGGGCGCGGACGAACCACTGGAACTTCTCGAGTTCGCCGGTCTGCCCGATGAGAAGATCTTCGGTGATCGGGTCGAGATCGCCCGTCTCGGAGATCGCCTTGCGGTTGTCTTCGACGACACCGCTGTAGACCAGGTCGAGGGCTCCGAGGTGCGCCTGTGCCGTATCGCGCTTCACCGAGTAGTCGTCCCAGGTGCGGTCGCGGGCGATGGCGGCCGGGGTTCCGTCGGGCGACTTCCCCAGCGCGGCGATGCGTTCGGCGACGGCGTCCGCGTAGCCGCGCACCAGTTCGACCTGCGGGTCGATCATCTCGTGCACGCCGATGAAATTCGGACCCACCACATTCCAGTGAATGTGCTTGAGCGTCAGATGCAGATCGTTGTAAGCGCTGAGCCGCTTCTGAAGTATGTCGGCGACTCGCGCGCCTTGATCGTCGGAAAGACCTGGCACGGTGAACTTCGACATTCTCGGTCCTCTCTTTCGCTACATACCTGCCTGCGGAACTTCGAGGCTTCGGTGCCCCCGTCGGTTGCTCGGGAGGCGGGGCGCCGGTTGAACTCACCGCGTACCCGTGGTGAGCAGTCTCGAATCACCAGCACCTGCCTCGCCGCAACCCGCGTTCGCGTCGACTAGCGTTTCTGATTCGACTGCTGAAGTTCCGACCACTCGACCGTACTACAAAATCTATGTCGGGCAAATCAGATCTTATGCGGTGTTCGGAGAGGATGCGCTGGGCCCGGCAGATCTCGATTGTGCATAGGCTCCGCCCGAATCGCCCCGAACCCGCAAGAGAGGCATTATTTTCGGTCTGATTCGACCAGGGGTCGACCGTGCATACGCCGAGGAGGAGCAATGCTCAACGTGGCTCTGCTTGTGGTTCTGCTCGTTGCGAGTCTGTGGGGCGGAGCTGCGCTCCACGGCCTGGCCGATCGAAGGGCGGAACGATGAGCGCCGGGCACACACTGCCTGCCGGGCAGTCGGAGGCACTGCGCACGGGCACGGTGCGCTGGTTCAACGCCGAACAGGGCTTCGGTTTCCTCGCTCCGGCCGACGGATCCGACGACATCTTCGTGCACGTCTCCGAAATCGCCGGAGACGGTCACCGCATTCTCGAGGAAGGGCAGCGCGTCAGCTTCACCGTCTGCCGCACCGAGACCGGCAACCAGGCGCGCGACGTCCGGGTCTCCTGAGCCCTCCGAATCGAGTCCGTCGAACCGGCAAGTCGGGACGGTTTTCGGCCCAGCTCGCACTTTCGTTCGCCGACGGGTTGAGGGTCGCGGCAGCTGGGTACGCTGCCGAGAGTCGCAGAAACCGACGACACAGACGTGGAGTGCAGATGGCCGAGGTCGACGAGGTTAGACGAATGAAAACGAGATCCGGTGTGCCCGTGGAACTTCGTGTGGCGGCGGAGTTCGAACAGTTGCCTGTGGTGCGCGCCGTCGCGGAAACTCTCGCCGTGCTGGGAGACTTCACGCTCGACGACGTGGCCGATATCAAACTTGCCGTGGACGAAGTGTGTTCGGAACTGATCGCGGCTGCGCCGGGAAGCGCCGAACTGACATGTACGTTCGCCGTCACGGAGACGGCGTTGCACGTGACGATCAGTGCACCCCTCACCCGAGGCGGAGTGCCCAACCGGGAGAGCTTCGGCTGGCACGTGCTCGAGACGTTGATGAATGCGGTTTCGGTATCGGCGGGACCCGTCGGCAACGGGTCCGTCGAACGGACCGTGGCGGTGGAACTGGTCAAATACCGGGGCACCATCTAGTGTCTCCGGTTTCGGAACGCGGCGAAGGGCACCGTCCCGGCAGAGACGACTACAAGGACGTGGCGCCCGCGGTTGCGCGCCTGCGAGCCTTGGACGCGTCGTCCGGGGACGCGTCCGTCCTGCGCGACGAAGTCATCACACGTTGCCTTCCCCTCGCCGATCACATCGCCCGCCGATTCGGTGGGCGCGGCGAGGCGCACGAGGATCTGCTGCAGGTCGCCCGGCTCGGGCTGGTCAAGGCCGTCGACCGCTTCGATCCGGACCGCGGCTTCGACTTCGTGTCCTACGCGGTGCCCACGATCATGGGGGAGGTTCGCCGGTACTTCCGTGACACCGGCTGGTCGATGCGAGTGCCCCGGCGCATGCAGGAACTCCACGCGTTGATCACCAAGGCCGTCGACGAGCTGTCGCAGGAACTGGGACGGTCGCCCTCGGCCAGTGAGATCGCCGCCGAACTCGAACTCGACGTCCGGGAAGTGTCCGAGGGCCTGCTCGCGAAGAATGCCTACCAAACCTTGTCGATGGATGCGGCCATGGGTGATGATCCCGACGACCTTCCCCTCGCCGAGACTCTCGGTGAGGAGGACCCGGAGCTCGCGAACGTGGAAAGTCACGCCGCCGTGCGGCCGGCGTTGGAGAAACTTCCGCCGCTCGAACGCCGCGTGCTGATGTTGCGGTTCTTCGGATCGATGACCCAGACGGAAATCGCCCAGCGCGTGGGCGTCTCGCAGATGCAGGTCTCGAGGATCCTGGCGCGCACCCTGTCCGGGCTGCGGGAACAGTTGGGCGGCGGCTGACCACGCGTCACCCACCCAAACCCGCGACAGTCGATTCGAGCGACGCGGCGTGGAACTCCAGATCGCTCTGCGAGCAGTCGCGGTCTTTCGGGAGCTGCTCGCGCAACTCGTCCCGGGTCACGATGACCAGGGACTGATGCTCGTCGCCCAGCTCACCCGAATCGACGATGGTGGGGGCGCCGCTCTGCAGGATCAGGGCGGGATCCGGCAGTGGCGAATCGAGAAGTGTCTGCAGGTGGGTCGCGGTCACGTGGGTGTTCATAGTGCCCGGCATACCCGGACATACCGCGTTCGAACCCCGCCGGTTGATGTGCCGCGAGTCGGGCACCCGGCAGTCGTCGTCGCACCAAGGGAGAGAAGGCTGCTGCACATCACCGCGCTCCGGCGCCTGCGCTCGTGGGCGTACAGCGATTCCGATCAGCCGGCGATGCTCGGCGACCGCATCCTGGCGGTCGCGGTGGGCGCCGGAACCGGCGTGGCCGTGAACGCGCTGCTCCTGCCTCCGCTGCATCTGCGGCGGTCGGAGCGCGCTGACCGGGTTGGGTTCGATGGCGACCGCACTGTTGTGCGACGTCGCCCGGGAGCTACGTGAATCGGGAACCGGTGGACGGGCCCGATCGTTGGGCCGAACGGTCGGCGCAGGTGGGGGTGCAACTGGACGACGCCCTGGACGCCGTGGCCTGGACGGCCGAGGAACGGCTCGGCAACTTCGAGGATGCGGTGTCCTCCCACAGCGGTCTGACCCCGGGGTTCGTCGAGGAGCGCCGGAAGCATCCTCCGGCCGTCCGCTGCAGCGCTGAGCTTACTGACCGGGGAATCTCCCGGCTCGCCGTCCGGGACGGGATCGGTGGACGAGGACGGTCCCGGGGTCGAGTAAAGTCTTCTCGACGGTAGAGACAACTGCTGCGTTCGTTCAGTGGGTGTCCTGTCGGTTACACCCGGAATTTGAGGTGTATCCGAGAATGGCCGAGACTGTGGGTGAGCACCCTGAGTCGATGTCCCCCGATCTCGACAGCGCGACGATCGCTGCCCAATTGGGCTCCTTGGCAACCGCGTTGGACGAGTTCAATCGCAATTCCGGTTCGCAGGTGGAGATGAGCCTGCTGCTTCAGCGGGTTTGCGAACAGGTGGTGGACGCGATCGCCGACGCCGACATGGCCGGGATATCGCTGCTACGCGACGGGCGGGTAGTGACCGTCGCGTACACGGACGAGGCGATCCGTGAGATCGACATCGAGAACTTCCAGGCCATCGACGGCGACTACTTCGGTGTCGCAGGAACACGGAAGGTCGTCAAGGCCCGGCTCGGGGAGGCCGCGGCGCGGTGGCCGTCGGTCGCGGACAATCTCGACCAGGCCGGTATGCGCAGCTTCCTGTCGGCGCCGCTCGCCGTCGACGAGGCCCTCGCCGGCACCCTCAACATCTACGGGCAGGGGGATCACGGGTTCAGTGAACTCGACGCCGTGGTGCTGCTCGTCTACACGACGGCGATCGAGGGTTTGCTGAGAAGCGCCCGCAGCGTGGAGCTGGCCCGGAACGAAGTCTCGGGCCTCACGAGGGCCATGAAGTCCCGCGCGGTCATCGAGCAGGCCAAGGGCATCGTGATGGCGCTGCGGGGCGTTTCCGCGGACCAGGCGTTCGAGATCCTCGTCGCGCAGTCGCAGCAGGAACACATCAAGTTGGCGGAGGTGGCGCGCCGCATCGTCGAATCGGTGACGACGAATCCCGAGTGAGGTCATGTCCTCACCCACGTATGGAGGTCGCGGTCGTACTCGATCAGACCGCCGGCTTCGAACGCGTTCAGCCAGCCCCGCATCGGCCACCGCCCCCAGCGGCGGTGGAAGGTGCGGGCGTTGGCGAGGATGTCACGCAGATGCTCGACGGGCGGATCGGACACCGGATGATGCTGGTGGAACGCGTCGGCTCCGCCCACCCATCTCAGACCGACGCCCGCGGCGCGGGCGGTCTGCGCGAAGTCGGTGTCCTCCCCGCCGTAGCCGGAGTAGTCGGTGCAGAACCCGCCGACATGCTGCCAGGTCGCGCGGCCGACCGCGAAGGACAGCGACCAGAACAGATCGAAATCGGTTCCCGCCGTCACGGACCCGTCCGGCGGCGCGGGGCGCGCGGGGTGCGGGGATCGCAGCTGGTCGAGCCCGTCGAGGTCGTATCCTCCGGGACCGGGCGGCGGAAGGTACGTCACGGGGCCACACAGCAGGGCCGACCGATTGCCCGGCTGCTCGGCCGCGGACACGTAGCGGTCCAGAAGCTCCTCGGAGGCCATGCAGTCGACGTCCAGGAAGACCAGCAGATCGGCGCCGCCGGCGAGCGCGGCCGCCGCGCCGACGTTGCGTGCGGCCGCCAGTGGCAGTGGTCCCTCGCGATGGTCCAACCAGATTCCCCGCGCATGTCCATGTTCGGAGACGGCGTCCATCGTCCGCGGGTCACCCATCGCGACGACGACGTGGTCGTCGCAGGCGCGCCGGCTCCGTCCGAGGGAACGCAGCTGCATCCGCAGGTGACGGTCGCGGTGCGCGGCGATCGTCACGACCGCGACCCTCATGTCACCGATTCCGCCCGTTTCGCAAGACTGTCGATGACTGCCGCTGCACGGGTGGCGGCGCCCGCGGTCTGCCAGCGCACCCAGCGTTCGCCGCCGAGGGCGAGTGCCCGGTCGAGGAGGGCCGGCCACCGGTTCAGCTCCGGCCACTGCGGTACCGTCACGGCGAGTCCTCCGCGGGCGAGTGCGTCCGCTGTGGCCTCCTGTTCCCCGAACGGCCGCGGCTGGGCGATGACGATCGCAGGGCGGCGCGCGGCGGCGATCTCGGCGACGGAGTTCTGGCCGGCATCGGAGACGACGACATCGGCACCGCACAGCTCCGGCCACGGGTCGTTCACCCACGGTGCCCCGGGAACCCCGAGCGCCTGCCATCGGTATCCGCGGTGACGGTGTGCACATCGACGGACGTCGACGAGCGTCGCCGCTGTGCCCCCGGCACCGCTGAGAACGAGTATCCGCGGGCGGGCCGAGTCGGGGCCGCCGGCGGGTGCGCGGCCGTCGAACCGGCTGATTCCTCCGACGAAGGTGGTTTTGTGCGCGAATTCCCGCAACCACTCCGGGTCGTACATTGCCTGCGGCCATGCGGCGACGATGTGGTCGGCCAGCCGGTAGCCGAGGTGATGGGCGGGATCTGTGCGTTCGCCGGGCATCGCGATCACCACCACGGGCACGCCCAGCAACCGAACGAACGCCGCCACCTCCACCGATACGTCGACGACGAGCAGGCTGGGGTGGGTCTCGTCGACCCACGACGCTATGCGGGACATGCGAGTCCGCAGCCCGACGTCGTGCACGGGTGCCCAGTGCAGAGCATCGTCGGCGGTGGGGTTCTCGGGGGAGGAACCACGGTCGTCGCGCGCCAGTGAGACGCTGTCGGCGAACGGGGCGCCGGGAGCGATCGGCGCCGAGGACAGCGCGGTGACGGGCGTGTCCAGAGCCGCACAGATGCTCGACGCGCGCATCCGATGCCCCGACCCGTGGTGATGGATGTAGTAGCCGATCACGACGCCTCCCGCCGCTCGCCGTCGGCGCGGACACGGTTCGCCGCGAGCCGACGGTAGATACTCACGTAGGCATCCACCATGCGGCGTTCGGAGCAGTGCGCCCGGGCGTGCGCTCGCACCGCCCCACGTGGCAGCGCGACGACCTGCGGTATCGCGTCGGCGAGAGCGTCGACGTCGTCGGGCGGGACGAGGCGACCACAGTCGGCGGACACCACCTCGGGGATACCGCCGCGCGCGAACGCGGCGACGGGTGTGCCGCAGGCGAGCGCCTCGGCCACCACCAGCCCGTAGGGTTCGTCCCACAGTGGAGTGATCACGGCCGCCGCCGCACGACCGATCGCTGTCGCCAACTCGTGCTGGGTGAGGTGCCCCAGATAGGTCACGTCGGCACCCAGCAGGGGTGCGATCGTGCTCTCGAAATAGGCAGGATCGCTGATGGGTCCGGCGAGATGGATCGCGAAGCCCGCGCGGCGCGCCGCCGCGACCGCGACGTGCGCACCCTTCTCGGGTACCAGTCGGCCGAACCAGATGAGGTCCGTGCCGCCGGCCCCTTCGGGCCAGCCGTCGACGTCGACACCGTTCGGCACGACGTCGATGCGGTCGACGGTGTGACTCCACGCTGCCGCGGTGTGCCTGCTCACGGCCACGAAGTGTGCGTCGGTGCCGGCCCGGACGGCGAGGGCCGATTCGAGCCACGGAGTGGGCGGTGTGTGCAAGGTCGACAGCACCGGTATCGGAACCGCGGGGGCCATGGCTACGGGAAGGTAATGCAGGCTGTGGTTGTGCACCACGTCGAACGACCCCGCCAGCGGCCCGGCGAGATCGAGCATCAACCGCAGGTACGCATGGTGCTCCCGCAGGAAGTCCATCGGTGGCATGGACACGTCCTGCTGGGCGGCGACACTCGTCGCCAAGGTCTCCACCGTCAGGTGCGCGCAACCGAGGCCCGGATCGGATCCTGGTCCGGCGAAGAGACTGACCCGATGCCCGTCGGCGCACAGGCTTCGCGCCAGATGCCAGACGTGCGATTCGAGGCCGCCGGGGAACGGTTGCCGGATGGGGTGCCGACTCGAGGCGATCAGGGCGATGCGGAGCGCATCGCCGTTCACGGCAGTGCACGCCACGACAGCGCTCTTTCGTACAGGTCGTGGTGTGCACGCGCGAGGAGGCGCCGCTGTGTTGCGCGCGCGTCCCACGTCGCCCGGGCCGTCTCGGACCCGTACAGGCTGCGGATGGCTCGATCGAGCGAGGTCGCGTCGAAGGATTCCTCGTCGAATCCGTAAGTGGCGCAGTCCTGTTGCTCCGAGTAGAAGCCGCACGTCGGCGCAGCCACCGCGGTGCCGAGGTCGTGGCACGCCTCGAGCCATCCGGAGTGGGTGCCGAAGCGGTACGGCAGCACCGAGATCGACAGCGACGACAGATAGTCCCACAACTGGTCGTCGGAGAAATACGGGTGGACACGCACCTCGACGCAGTCGGCGTCTCGGTACTGCAGTAGTCGCGTCGCCGCGTCCGGCGCGTACCAGTAATTCCCCGGTTCGAAGATCTCGTCATGGACGTCGATCTGCAGACGCGCTCCAGGTAGCCCGGAGACAGTCCGGGCCAGGGTGTCCAGTACCGGGAACGGATCCATGTTCGCGCGAAGGCTCTTGACGTGGACGCCGACCACGAAGGCGTCCGAGTCCGGGCGGGGACGCTCGATCAGAGGCCGCTCCACGACGTGCGGGTGGCCGAGAACGGTCGCGATGCGGGCCCAGTTCGCGTCGACAACCGCGGCCGCGCCGTCGGTGAGGGTGACCAGTTCGGTGGCGGCAGGCACCAGTACGTCCAGGATCTCGAGGTGCGGCTCGGGGTCCGGGTGGTGCGGATTGCGGAGGTCGTGCACCGTGTACACCAGCGGCTTTCCGCGGACGGACAGTTCGTGGACGATGTCTTTCATCTCGGCCGGATCGATGGCGTCGAACCCGAAATGAATATGGAACACGTCGAAGTCGCGATGGTGGCGGCTGATCCATCCCGGATCCAGCATGAGCGGTGGCCACCATCCGCCGGGGACCTTGCGACCGTCCGCCGGGACCGGATCGGGAAGACGCACGACGTCGCCGCCTCCGTCCGGGTCGGCCAGATGACGAACGTAGACGTGTGACTCCGGGACGGAGGCAACGCGAATCATGGGTACTCCTTCGGCCTCTGCCGAGATACGACGGGGGTAGTGCGACTGATCAGGCGCCGGCGACCGGAGACAGCGCGCCGAGGAACGACTGCGCCCAGCGGTGCACGTCATGGTCGAGCACCTGGCGGTGCAGCCGCGACATGCGGCGCCGTCCCTGCTCCCGCTCCGGGTCGAGGGCGGCCATGATCGTGTTCTTCACTCCGTCGAGGTCGTGCGGGTTCACCAGGTAGGCGCCCCGGAGTTCGGCGGCGGCACCGGCGAACTCGCTGAGCACCAGCGCCCCACCCAGATCCGCTCGGCAGGCGACGTACTCCTTCGCGACGAGGTTCATCCCGTCACGCATCGGGGTGACCAGCATGACGTCGGCGGCCAGGAACAGCGCGATCAGCTCGCTGCGATCGACCGGCTGATAGAGGTAGTGCACGACCGGCCGGCCGATCTGACCGTGATCACCGTTGATGTGGCTGACCTGCTCCTCGATGGAACTGCGCATCTTCATGTAGTGCTCGACGCGTTCACGGCTCGGGGTGGCGAGTTGCACCATCACGGTGTCGGACGGATCGAGTCGGCCCTCGTCGAGCAGTTCACCGAGCGCCGAGAGCCGCAGGTCGATGCCCTTCGTGTAGTCGAGTCGGTCGACTCCGAGGAGGATCTTGCGGGGGTTCCCGAGCTCGCGGCGAATCTCGGCGGCCCGTTCGACGATGGCGGGATCGGTGGCCTGTTCGACCAGTTGCCGCGAGTCGACGGAAATGGGGAACGCTCCGACCTGCACGACCCGGTCGTCGAGTGTCACCCGGCCGAGTGCGCTGCGCACGCCGACGCCTGCGGTGGTGGTGTCGAGTCCCAGCAGCCTGCGCGCCAGGAACAGGAAATTGTTGGCGCCGCCGGGCAGGTGGAAGCCGATGAGATCGGCGCCGAGCAGCCCCTCCACGATCTCCTTGCGCCACGGCAACTGCATGAACAGTTCGACGGGCGGGAAGGGGATGTGGAGGAAGAACCCGATGGTCAGGTCGGGGCGCAGCTCCCGCAGCAGACGGGGCACCAGCTGCAGCTGGTAGTCCTGCACCCACACCGTTGCGCCCTCGGCGGCGGTGCGCGCGGTCTCCTCGGCGAAGTGGCGATTCACGTCCAGGTACGAGTGCCACCAGTCCCGGTCGAAGACCGGCGCCACCAGCACGTCGTGGTACAGCGGCCACAGCGTCGCGTTCGAGAATCCTTCGTAGTACAGCGAGACCTCGGCCGAGCTCAGCTCCACCGGGTACAGGTCGATCCCGCCGGAGACGATCGGTTCGACCTTCGTGTCGGGCACACCGGGCCAGCCCACCCAGGAACCGCGTTCCCGGTCGTGAAGGATCGGTTCCAGGGCTGTGACGAGGCCTCCCGGGCTCCGCTTCCAGCGTGTCGTCCCGTCGTCGAGTGTCTCCATGTCCACGGGCAGTCGGTTGGCGACCACCACGAAGTCGGACGTGCCGTGCGGAGCAGTGTCTTTCACGCCGAGCGCCCACCCTGGTGAATTGCCTCGGTGACCAGCCGGAAGGCGTCCTCGAGGTCGGCGCAGAAGGGGATCTGTGCTGCCATGTGCATTGCCGTCAACGGCCTGCGGAGAGCGGTGTTGCCGGTCACCGCCCACGGCACGGCGAGCCTGCGGGCGCGACCGGCCATGATGTCGAGTATCGGTAGGGCAGACGCGCAGAAAAACTGCACATCCGTCAGGTCGAGCACGAACGGAAGTCGTTCGTTGATCGCCTCGTCGAGGTGGTTCCCGAAGGTGTGGAGGGTGGTGACGTCGATGTCACCGGATATCCGGACGACGAGGATTCCGTCGGCACCGGGCGCACTGACGACGGAGAGCCGCCCGTGCTCGGGCTCGACGGCCCAGCTGAACAGCGTCGAATTGTCGGCAGGGTCGTAGCGTGTCGGCAGCGCACTGAGAACAGATTTCATGTCGTTTCCTCACGATCGAGCGACGTAGGAGACAGGCACGAAATAAGGCGCGTGAACCGTGCCCGTCCATTGCGGCTGGGGGCTCAACCGTGCAGGACTCTGACGTTACCCCATGGTGTCAATAACGGGGACGCGGTTCTCACCCCACCATCACCGCCGATGTCGCGCCGTTCGTATTTTCGGTTGTCCCACTGCACTTCTCGACGGCGCGTCCGGCGGCACAGTGGGAGCCCGGCGTAGCTTCTCCGCGGAGTGGGTAACCGGTACGGATGGAAATCATCGCCATCGTGATCCTTGTCGGCGTCGTGACGTTCGTGATCGCGCGCCGCCGTGCGCAGAGTCGGAAGCAGAACTGATGCGGAACAGTCCTACGGGCGACGCCGCTTCTTGTGCGAACTGTCGCAGAAGGGAGCGATGCTCGTCCGCCCACACCGGCACAGCGCCACGGTGGCCCGATCGCCGCCGAGCGGGTTACCGTCGGTGTCGAGGATCCGCGCAGCACCCCGCACCAGGAGTGGACCATCAGGGCAGACGGTGATCGTGACGTCGGACTCGTCGGCCCCGGCAGATTCGTCGGCCCCGGGAATGGGAATGGAGTTCATATGACTACTTTGCACTCTCGGTCGATGTCGGAGACGGTGGCGCAATCGGGAACGTCGATGCCCTTCCCGAAGCCGCGCGGTCCCGTCAGCGATCTCCTGTTCTCCATTCTGCGCGCCGACGGCGCCGATGCCGAACCGTTCGTGGCGGCGGCACGCTCCCTCGCCTCGTCGGCGCGCGACAGTCCCCGGGCGTTCCTCGTCGACGAGGACGCGCAGATCTGCCTGACCGCGCTCTACGAACTGCACCTGCAGGGGATCACCGGTGTCGGTGACGAGTGGGAGTGGAACAGCGACCTGATCGCCGCCCGATCGGCGCTCGAGGTCCCGTTCGACGCCGCGATCCGTGACGTCGCCGACGCGCCGACCGGCGCCGACGACGTGGTGACAGCGCTGTGGGCGATGACCGCCCCCAGCACGGCGCCGGGGCTGTCCGGTCACATGGCCCACGACGCGGATCTCACCCAGTTCCGGGAGCTGCTGATCCACCGTTCGCTGAACCAGTTGCGTGAGGCCGACGTGCACACGCTCGGCATTCCGCGGCTCGCGGGTGCACCGAAGGCGGCGCTGGTGGAGGTGCAGTCCGACGAATACGGCGGCGGCAGGCCCGAGAGGATGCACTCGGCGCTGTTCGCCACCACGATGCGCGAGCTCGGGCTGTCCGGCGACTACGCGCACTACATCGACGCGGTGCCCGCAGTGACGCTGGCGTCCCTCAACGCGCTGTCCCTGTTCGGCCTGCACCGCGGCCGTCTCGGGGCCCTGGTGGGGCACCTGTGCGCGGTGGAGACCACGTCCGCACTGCCGAGCAAGAAGTACGCCGCCGGACTGCGCCGCCTCGGATTCGGGAAGGCGGCCACCCTGTTCTTCGACGAGCACGTGGAGGCCGACTCCGTGCACGAACAGATCGTCTGCCGCGACCTCGCCGGCGGGCTGGTCGCGGCACGGCCCGCAGTAGCCGACGACATCCTGCTGGGGGCCGCGGCCTGTCTGGCCTTCGACGACCTCGTCGGCGATCACGTCACCCGGTGCTGGGAGGAGAACCGCACGTCCCTGCGGCAGCCGCCCGGTTAGGGTCAGGTGCCGGACGCGGCGACCGCGTGCTCGAGGTCGCTGAGCGACGTCTCCAGGTGTGTGATGATCCGCTGAAGATGGGGGACGGCGTGCCGATCGCCTACGACGCCGACGTCGAGCTGACCGGACCGGCTGGTGAGGGTGATGCTGAGCGCCTGACCCCCGAGGACCGTCGGCGCCGGATAGACCGCGTCGAGGCGGGCGCCGTTCCAGTACCGCGGCCTCGACGGGCCCGGCATGTACGAGATCATCACGTTGAACGGCGGGGGAGTGTCGTCGACGAACCGGCGGACCGGCTCGAGCAGGATCGGGCTGATCGCCAGCGCGCTCATCAGCTGGAACTGGGTGTGGCTCAGCGCGCCGAACACACGGTTGGTGTGCTCGACCGATTCGCTGATCCGAGCCAGGCGCGCCGCCGGATCCGCTTCGTCGGTGGCGAGGCCGACGACCATCGCGCCGACGCCGTGATCGCGGCCGCGCGGACCGATCATCGTGCCGCCGAGGTCGAGGGGCACGGGCAGCATCGCCGTCAGCGGCGCGTCCGGCAGCGCGTACTGCTCGAGGAGATACTGGCGCAGCGCCCCCGAACACATCGCGAGCACCACCGCGTTGATCGTGGTGCGGGCCGCGGTGGCCACCGACACCAGGCGCCGGATCGGCCACGACCGTGCCGCCAGTTTCCGGGCCCGGCCGACCGGAACGTTGAGCATCGTGGGCGGTGACTGCAGAGGAAGGGTCAGATGTTGCTCGCGGACGCCGTCGTACGCGACCTTCGCGAGCGCAGGCAACACCCCGACGATGCTGGTGGCGGCCCGCACGCCGGCCCGGACCATGGCCACCGGCAGCACGGATTCCCGCCGCGGCGTGCCGGCGACCCCGGGCGTCCACGGTGCGGGGCAGTCGCGGGCGTCGGGGTCGGTCGACAGGGCGTGATGGAGAAGTCGCAGCCCGGCCGGTCCGTCCATCAGCGACAGGTGAATCTTCGAGAACACGGCCGTCCGTCCGTCGGCGAGCCCCTCGATGACGTGCATCTCCCACATCGGGTGCTGCGGGTCGAGCGGCATGCCGTGCATCTGGGACACCAGCGACAGCAGATCCTCCATGCGGCCCCGGCCCGGGACCGCCGTGTGCCGGACGTGGTAGCCGAGATCGATGCGGTCGTCGAACGACCACCAGGGATAACTGGCGCCCCGGAGCGGGCGTACGGCGCGCCGGCGGAACGTGTCCGACGCGCCCTCGTGCGAGATCAACGCCTCGAACATGGCCCGGGCATGATCGGGCCCCGACTCGCGCGGCGGTTCGAACAGTTCGAGCGCACCCACGTGCATGGGATGCGACGGCGTCTCGAACAGCACGAACATCGCCTCGGTGGGACTCATCACCGACATTCAGCGCCTCTTTCTCCATGCTCGGGACACGGCCCGAGCATGCCCCGGCGCATCCCACGTCTCCAGGGTAAGCAGAACATGGAAACTTCTTCCGCAAGGCCGTTTTCGTGCCCCGCCTGCTCAGCCGCGGTCGAGCTGCGGAAACACCGTCTCGCGGGCGAGAAGCAGCACAGCGGCGGCGACGGGTATCGCGAGCAGCGCCCCGACGATCCCCAGCAGTGCGCCGCCGATGAGGACGGCGACGACGGTGACCATCGGGGGCACCTTGACGGTTCGGCCGATGATGCGGGGTACGAGAAGGTAGTCCTCGAACAGGCGGAGGGCGATGAAGAAGACGATGGTGGCCAGTGACACCGGCAGGGACACGGTGAGGGCGACCAGCGCCACCACGACACCGGCGAGGGTGGATCCGACCACCGGAATCAGATCCAGCACGGCGACAAGGACGGCCAGCAGCAACGGGTAGGGGACGTCGAAGGCGACCAGCCACACGAACGTGAGAACGGCGGTGATCAACGAGATCAGGAGGTTCCCGAGCACGTATCCGCCGACCTTCGCGAAGATTTCGTCGCCGATCAGAATCGTGCGTGGACGCCGCGAGTTCGGGGCCAGGCGGTAGATCGACGACCGGATGTGCGCGAAGTCGGCCAGGAAATAGGCGGTGAGCACGACCACGATCACGGTGCCGCTGATGGCGCTGAACACGAACTTGCCCGCACCCACGATCCCGCCGACGACGATCGGTACGTTGCCCGCATCGAGTGCCCGGCGCAGTTCGTCCTGCAGGTGGAAGCGGGTGCTGAGTTCCCCCAGCACCGGGTAGTTCTGCTCGAGGTGCCCCAGGTAGTCCGGGGCGTTGTGCACGAGGGCGCCGCCCTGCGTCACCATCGGCGGGATCGCCGCGGCCAAAAACCCGGCCAGCACGGCGAAAGAGAGGACGAAAACCGTTGCAACCGCGGCCCATCGGGGAAATCCGTGCCGCACCAACCAGGACACGGCGGGTTCGAGGCCGATCGCGAGGAATGCGGCGACGGCGATCAGGACCAGCACCCCGCGGGCCGCGAGAACGACCTCGATCAGGGCGTACGTGACGGCGACACCGGCGGCTCCGGCCATCCCGATGAAGAACGGGGACCGGCGATCGAACCGCGGTCCGGGCTTCCCGAGCGGATGCGCCGCGGTGCTGATGCGCGCCGCGCCCTCCTCCGCGGCGATGATCGGCTGCTCCTGCGCGGGGGAATGCGGTTGGGCCACGCTGTCGTCGTGGCCCCCGCCGGCCGTGGTCACGGCCGGCGGACGACTCTGTCCCGCCGTCCGCTGCCGGTAGCGTCCCGCCCGATGCGAGGACACCGATCCGCGGCGGTCGACGTGCCGGGACCGGTTGTCGGCGCAACCGGCGATGCGGGTGTCGAGCGGCAGTAGTCGTCGATCAACTCCACCGCGTGTTCCGCGCACACGGCGGGTGACGGCATCCGCCCGATACCGAGGCCGGCGATCACGATGACGCTGCGGCGGCCCAATCCTTCGACGCCGAGCGACCAGCCGAAGGTCCGGTTCCACGCCAGCACCGCGTTGCGTCCCGGCAGATAGTGCAACCGGAGCGGCAGAACGAGGACGACTTCGATGCTGTCGCTGTCCCACCAGTCGATGGAGTCGGCGTGAACGCTCCTGGCCACCGTGTGGATGTAGTCCCGAACGGTGCGGGTGTCGGCAATGCCTGTTCCGCTCTTCATCGTCCACCGCCTCAGCTGTTTGACGATCGACATACCCGGCCCCGCGACAGTTGAAACTTCACCCACCGAGGTGTGCGTGCTCGAGGGGCGCGACGCGCCCGTCTCCGGGTAGCCTCGCCGCATGCCTTACGTGGAGCGCTCGGGAGATGTGTTCGTCCTGTACTTCGGTGAGGAGGGGGAACCGGACAGCGAGAACGCCTTCCACCCGGATTGGATCGACGAGGTCGAGGGCCTCCTCGATCAGGTAGAGCAACACGACGGTCCCGCCGCACTGGTGACGACAGGGCTCGGAAAGTTCTACTCCACCGGTCTCGACACCGCCTGGGTCGTCGCCAACACCGACAAGCTGAACTCCTACATCGACCGTGTGCAGGCCCTGTTCGCGCGGATCCTCACCTTCCCCCTGCCGACCGTGGCCGCGCTGACCGGGCACACCTTCGGCGGCGGCGCCATCCTCGCGGCGGCCCACGATCACCGGGTGATGCGTGAGGACCGCGGCTACTTCTGCTTGCCGGGCATCACCATCGGGGCGAGTTACGCACCGGGCAGCATCGCGCTGCTCGCGGCCCGGCTGCCCGCGCGGGCCGTGCACACCGCCCTGGTGACCGGCCGTCGGTACGGTGGCGTCGCCGCGAGCGAACTCGGGTTCGTCGACGAGGTCGCCCCCGAGCAGCACGTGCTCACCAGGGCCGTCGAACATGCGCAGGGGCTCGTCGCGACCCGCGGACGCACACTCGGTGAGATCAAGTCCTCCCTCTACGCGGACGCCGTCGCCTCGCTCCGCACCCCGGTGGCGAACCTCGAGTCGCAGGAGGCGCTGAACGGCGACTGACGAGTCACGGGCACACCGAGGGGTGTCTGCCGTGAAAACGGGTACTACTTCCGCGAGGAGCGGGGCGTCGGGCATCCGTTCTCACCGTCATCCGGAGGCGACCACCATGAAACGCGTTCTGACACTTGTCCTGCCGATCCTGCTGGCCGTCTTCGCGCTGGCCGCGTGCGGAAGCGACGGTGACGACTCGTCCGGTTCGGCGGAAACGGCGTACGGCGGGGACCATCCCATGTCCGGCATGCCGTCGATGTCCATGTCGATGCCGATGTCGATGCCTGCGGGGGCTCAGCGGGAGATCGTGATCTCCGATTTCACGTACACCCTGCCCGGCACGTTCGCGCCGGGAGAAGAGGTCACCATCCGCAACGACGACACCGCCGAACACACCGTGACGGCGGACACCGGCGACCTGTTCGACGTGGAGGTCGAACCGGGTGCGACCGCGACGTTCACCGTCCCCGTTCAGCCGGGCACGTTCGCGTTCCACTGCACCTATCACCCGAACATGGTGGGCACGCTCGAGGTTCGGTGACCGCGTCAGTCGAGCGGCTCGATACGGAAGACCTCGCACCGGTCCGCGGCGGCCGCGAACGCCTCCGGGGAGGAGTTCGCGACCGTCCCGGCCTCGAGGAACATGGTGACCCCGTGCGGCACCCGGGTCGGGAACTCGCGGAGGATCCGGCCCCGCTCCGACACCGGCAGCGCGACCAGTCGGACACGCTCGCGTCGCCGCCCCCGGGTCAGCTCACCACGCCCGGCGGCCCGGGCGTTCTTCGCCCAGTCCGATTCGGCGTATCCCGCGACGACGTAGCGCCGGCCGTCCACCTCGTACGGTGAGACGGGCGTCGACCGCAGCACGCCCGTCTTCCGGCCGGGGACGGTGAGCGCGGGCATCGGCATCGGAACGCCCAAGCGATGCAGACCCACGATCACCCTGTTGACGTGGGCGAGATACCAGGGCGGCAGCACTCTTCCGGTCCGGCGCACCATGTCCTCGACTATGCCGAACCCGGCGCTCTCGTGGCAACCACCTCGATCTCCACGCGCGCATCCCGATGCGGGAGTGCGCGCACGGCGATGCAGGATCGGGCGGGTTTGATGCCGGCGAAGGTTTCGGCGTAGACGGCATTGACGGCGGCGACATCCTCCATCGACGTGAGGAAGATCGTCGCTTTGACGACGTGCTCGAGGGAGCTGCCTGCCGCCGCGAGCACTGCGGCCACATTGGCGAAGACCTGACGCGTCTGGGCCCGGGGATCGTCCTTTCCGACGAGCACGCCCGATTCGGCGATCAGGGGCAGTTGCCCACTGCAGAACACCAGGTCGCCGACCTGGATTCCCTGGTTGTAGAGATGCGCCGCGGACGGCGCGTGGGTGGTGGCGATGGCGGTGGTCACGTGCATCGGTCCTTTACGTCAGGGTGCAGGGGTCGAGTTCGGTGGACGGCGCGGCGGGGTCCGGGTGCTCGCCGGTGAGCGCGACGGTGATGCCGGACAGGACCCGGTCGAGCAGGGCCTCCGAGGTGGCGAAGTTGATCCGGATGAACCGGTCACCGGCCTTCCCGAAGGCCGCACCGCCGTCGACGAGCACGTGCCCGGCGCGGCGGATGCGGTCGATCGGATCGTCCACCGGCAGGGCCGAGACGTTCACCCAGCTCAGATACGTGGCCTCGGGCAGGTGGTGCCGGGCCTCGGGCAGCACCCGGGTCAGGACGTCGTGGACCCGTGCGCGATTGCGGTCGAGGACGCGGATGAGGGTGTCCTGCCACGCCTGCCCGTGCTGCCATGCGGCGAGGGATCCGACTACCCCGAGAACCGAGACCGCGCCGTAGAGGTCGGGGGGTTCGTTGTCCCGGACCGCCAGCAGGTCCGTGGGGCCGTAGTGCAGCACCGCGCAGCGCAGACCGGCGAGGTTGAAAGCCTTCCCGGCCGAGGTGACCGTCACGGTGCGGGATGCGGCGTCCTTGCTGATCGACGCGAACGGGATGTGCCGGTGCGGTTGGTAGATCAGTTCGGCGTGGATCTCGTCGCTGATCACCAGCAGGCCGTATCGTTCGGCGAGTTCGGCGATGCGTTCGAGTTCGCCGCGCGTGTGCACGCGACCGGTCGGATTGTGCGGATTGACGAGGACGAGGACCTTGGGTCGATTCTGCGCCAGGGTCTGTTCGAATTCGTCGAAGTCGAGCGCCCACCCGTTCTCGGTGTCGACGAAGGGGAACTCGACGGTGCGCCGGCCCATCGTTTCGATCGTCGCCAGGAACGGCGGGTAGTTCGGGGTCTGGATCACCACCGCATCCCCAGGGCGGGTGCCGAGGTGGAGGATCAGCTGCAGCGCCTGGATCAGATCGGTCTGCTCCCGCACGTCGGCGGGGTCGACCTGCCAGCCGTAGCGGTCGGACATCCGACGGGCGAACTCGGCACGCAAGGGAGTGCCGCCCAACCAGTTCGGGTAGCCGAGGTCGCCGCGGTCGATGACGTCCTTCAGCGCATCGCGGATCTCCGGGGCAACAGGAAAGTCCATGTCGGCGACCCACGACGGGAGGGCCCCGGCTTCGACGGCGCGCGCCCATTTCACCCCGGTGCGCCGGGACAGCGCACCGAGGTCGAGGTCGTCGAATCCCGGGAACAGGGGGTGGGGTGTCGTCGAGGTGGTCACAACGCTGCTTCCACTGGGGCGGTCGACAAGGCGTCGCGGGAAACCTCGACCTGTCCGTGATGTTGGGCGAGTTCCTCGAGCACGTGGAGGAGGACCCCGTTCGGGGTCAGTTGGCGGCTCGGCCCCTCGTAGTCGGCGGGTGGGGTATTCGCCAGCGGCGCAGCGGGGTCGAAGCCGTCGAGGTCCTTCTGCAGGTTCGCCCGAAGGGCGGCGATCGTGCGGGTGAGGTCGGCGATGGTTCCCCGGGCGGTGAATTCGGCCTCTCGGTCACGGTTGCTCTCGCGGCCGCCGATCAGGTGCCCGATCCAGTAGTCGGCCACCTGGGTGCAGTGGTAGGTGATGGCCCAGGGGGAGTTCGCGCCGTCGAAGGGTGGTGCCTGATTGGCGCGGTCGTCGCCGAGTTCGCCGAGGACGGTGAGCATGCCGTCGAATGCGCGGTCGAGGAAGTACAGGTATTCGTCGGTGTTCACGGGATTCGCTTTCGTCGTGGTGGGAGTGTGCTGAAAGTCAGTAGATCTGTTCGAGGACAGCGTCTTTCGTCTCGGGCAGGCGGGTGAGCACGATCAGCGCGCCGATCGCGAACAGGACCGCGCTCGTGGAGAAGACCAGTCCGGTGCCGCCGAAGCCGAGCAGGAAGGGGACCGCGATGGGGCCGAAGACCGAACCCAGCCGTCCCAGGGCGGTGGCGGAGCCGACTCCCGCGCCGCGGCTGCGGGTGGGGAACAGTTCCGGGGTGTAGGCGAAGATCGAGGAGAACATGCCGAAGAAGAAGAACTGCAGGAACGATCCGGCGAGGATCAGCTCGAACGTGCCCGAACTCTGGCCGTAGAAGAAGGCGGCGATGCCGGATCCGATGGTGTACCCGGCCAGGCAGTAGCGCCGTCCGAGCCGCTCGATCAGGTACGCGGCCGACAGGAACCCGGGGATTCCCCACAGGGCCATGGCGAGGACGAACCCGATGCTCTTGGCGACGTCGAGGCCGTTGTCGGTCAGGAGCTTGCCGATCCAGGTCGTCAGCCCGTAGTAGCCGGTCATCAGGCAAAACCACACTGCCCATACCGTCAGGGTGCGCGCTTTGTGTGCGGGAAGGAAGAGTGCCCGGAAGCCTCCCCGTCCGGTGTCCTCGCCGTGCGCGCCGCGCACGGGTTCGGGCTCGGGTAGTGGCCGGCCGGTCGCGTCGCGTACCGCGCTTTCGATGGAGGCCAGGGTGCGTTCCGCTGCGGCCGTGTGCCCCCGGGAGACCTGCCACCGGGGTGACTCCGGCAGGTTGCGCCGAATGATCAGCGCGACCACGGCCAGGGCGGCCTGCATGAGAAAGAATCCGCGCCAACCGAACGTGGAGGCGACCAGGAGGTAGGACACCGCGCCGGCCGTGATGAAGCCGATCGGCCAGGCACCCTCGAGCAGGGCGGCGTAGCGCCCGCGCTTCGACGAGGGCATGAATTCGGCGAGGATTGCCGCGGCCACCGGGAACTCCGCTCCCATGCCGACACCGAGCAGGAATCGAAAGCTGAGCAGGGATTCGAAGTTCCACGACAGGGCGAGTCCGATGCTCGCCAGGCCCCAGGCGATGATGCTGTACTTGAAGACCCGCTGGCGTCCGAATCGGTCGGCGATGGCACCGGCCCCGACGGCTCCGAAGAACATTCCGGCGAAGCTTGCGCTGCCGAGTACCCCTGTCTGTGCTGCGGTGAGCGAGAAGTGGTGGCTGATCGGTGACAGCAGGAAAGTCATGGCGCCCAGGTCGATCGAGTCGAAGAACCAGGCGGTGGCAATCACCAGGAAGAGGTTTCGTTGCACACGACACCACGGCAGTCGTTCCATCCGGCCGGCGATCGTGGCGGTGGTCAGGGGAGGCGCGGTGGGCCCTCGTGTCGGTGCTGGGACGCGCGCATCGTCGTACATGGAATCCGGGCTCCTTTGGTGAGAACGCTGTGTGAATGAGTCCCGTCGCTGGCACCGAGACGAATCACCCTCGATAGCGTCACCACCCCAGGGGGTGACGGGAATCATGGAAGAAGTTTGAACTCGTTCGCGTCACCTGTCAAGATGGTGACGTGAACGAGTTCGTGTATGTGAGTGGACGGCATTGCCTGGATTTCGCCGGCACCATCCTGTGGCGCCGGACCCTGCGCACCGAGCTGCTCGAGAATCCGGACGATCTGCGCCGGTGGGTGGCCGGGGCGAACCTGTGCGACGAGATGGAACCGCCGTCCGCCGACAGCGTCCGCGACGCACGGCACCTCCGGGAGGCGATCTACAGCGCCGTCGGTGCGGCGCTGACCGGCAGCACCCACCGAGCGACGGAAGCCGAGGTCGGCCTCCTCAACACCGCCGCCGCGGGTCCGTTGCCCACCCTCACCCTCACCCGCGAGGGCGATACGACCAGCACCGGCACACCAGGCAACGCATTGAGCCTCCTCGCCCGGGATGCCATCGATCTGATCGGCTCCCCGGCGATGGCGAAGGTGAAGGAGTGCTCGAACCCGGACTGCACCCGGCTGTTCGTCGATCTCTCCCGCGGCTTCTCGCGCCGCTGGTGCGGAATGGCGGAGTGCGGCAACCGGATCAAGGCCGCAGACTACCGCCGCCGCAAGAAATTGCAGAGCATCGACTAGCGGCGATCAGGGCTGGCGGGTGCTTCGCTGTCCCGCCACCAGCAGAACACGAACAGGGCCAGCGATGCGACGAGTGTGGAGACCACCCACACCGTGAGGGCGATGTCGACCCATGATCCGATCGGCGGGCTTCCCGGCAGGATTCCGCGCAACGGCACGACGGCGAACAGCATCGCGGCCATCCAGCCCAGCATGTCGGTGTTGACGGCGCGCTTGCGGCGGAACGTCTGCAGCGCGACGAAGGCGGCGAGGCTCGCCAGGATCGTCATCATCAGCAGCAGGATTCCGGCGTAGATCAGGTTCCCGCCCGTGCGCGCGAACATCAGCGCGGCGCCGGTGCCGTTCCGGGAGAGGTCCGTGTCGACCGCCACCGCCTCGGCGCGTGCCTTCCACCCGTCGACCCGGCCCTCCAGCAGCAGGGCCGTGGGCACCAGTTCACGGTCGGCGCCGAGCCCCTGATACGCCTCCACCACCATCGGATTCACCTCGAACCGGTCGAACGGCCAGTACGCCGCGTTGCCGGTGGCGATGAACTCGGTATCGAAGGTCGTGGCCGAGGCGCCCGCCCGGAAGACGATCTCCTCGTGGCTGGTGCTCGGGATGAGAAGCAGCGTGATGTCCCGGTTCAGTGTGTCGCCGTTGGCGTGGAGGAAATTCTCACCGACGGTGATCGTCACCTCGGCCTGCACCCGGTCGGTCGTCGGCTGCAGCGACTTCGCCGTCACGAGGACCACGACCTCGTCGCTACCGATCTCGAACGGTCCGTCGTCGTCGCCGGTGCGGCTGCTCAACCCGTACACGGTGAGCGACGCGGCGTAGATCAGCGCGAGGAGAAGCGCCGGGACGGCCCACTGAAGGCGGTGATGTTTCGAGTTCATGGAAGTCGGCGAATCACAGCGTGGCGGAGACGTTCTCGGGGTCGATCAGGATCTTCGCGTGCATCTCGGGGCTGCCGAGCGCGGTGAACGCGGATTCGACACCGGCCAACCCGACCGTGCCGGTGATCAGCGGCGTCGGATCGACCTTTCCGTCGGCGAGCATCTGGAGTGTGTCGCGGAATTCGCGGGGATCGTAGGCGATGGCGAAGCGAAGGTCGATCTCCTTGTTGATCGCCAGTGCGGGCCGGAAGGTGTCGGTCTCCATGCAGACCCCGACCACGACGACACGTGACCGCAGCGGCGCCCCGGCCAGTATGCCGTCGATGACTCCGGGCATGCCGACGCACTCGAAGACGACCGGCCCGGACGGTGTCGCGCCCACCGCGTCGGCGAGGGTGAAGGCATGCCACCACGGCAGCTTCGGGATGCGACGCAGCTTCTCCATGGTGTCCAGCCCGAGGGCGAGCACCTCCGTGATGGAGGTCGTCTCCCTGCGCCGCGGATACGACGTCCAGGGCGACGCCGCGGCAGGATCGACCACGACGTCGGCACCGCATTGCCGGGCGAGTTCCCGCCGACGGGTGGAGAAGTCGGCGGCCACCACGGCGCGGACGCCGGACGCCTTCAGCATGCTGATCACGGCGAGACCAATCGGGCCGCATCCGATGACGATCGCGGTCCGGCGCCTGCCGACGTCACCCTTCCGCACCGCGTGCCACGCCACCGCCATCGGCTCGGTCAGCGCGGCCTTCTCCGCCGACAGCCCGTTGGGCACCGGCAGGGTCATCGACTCCTGCACCACCACCTGCTCCGCGTAGCCGCCCGGAGCCGAGGCCGACAGCCCGGTCAGGTGGATGTCCGAACCGGTGCGGACGACGGGCAACGCAACCACCGCGGTACCCACCGGCCACCGTTTCCGGCAGCCGGGCCCGTAGTGCGCAATGGTGCCGCTGAACTCGTGCCCGAGTACGACTCGCTGGTGGGAGCGCATGAAGTCGCGGTAGCCGGTCTCGGCCGCCAGTTCCGCCATCTCGTCGGCGTGCACGCGGGCGTGCAGGTCCGAGCCGCAGATCCCGCACCGGGACACATCGATCAGCACCTGACCCCGGGCCGGGATCGGAGCCGGGATGTCACCCACCTCCAGGCGAGTCTCGGTGCAGATGACAGCCTTCATGCTGGGCTCCTCGGGTGCGGCGCGTTGGGCCTCCGCTCCGAACGTAGAACACTCCCGACGCCCACACACCACGATTGCCGAATGGTCGCCACAGGGGTTGTCCCGTCCCGGCGATGGGTGTAGACCGACAGCATGAGCGTCCTCGGTCAGATGGACTCGTTTCGTCGCGTCTTTCCCACCGCCCGCCGCAACCGGTCAGACCTGTTGCGCTGGTTGCGGCGCCGTCCGCAGCAACTCGCCGCTGTCGGGTTCCACGAGTTCGCGCTCGCGACCAGCGCCAGGGTCGACCCCCGCCTCAAGGCGCTCGGCGAGATCAAAGCGGCCGCGCTGACCAACTGCGAGTACTGCCTCGACATCGGATCGGCATTCAGCCGCGCTCTCGGAGTGAGTGACGCCCAGTTGCGCGCCCTCCCGACATTTCGTGAGAGCAGCGAATTCGACGACACCGAGAAGCTGGTGCTGGAGTTCGCCGAGGCCATCACCCGCACGCCCGCCCACATCGGCGAGGACCTGCGACGCGCACTGCTCGCAGAGTTCTCCGAGGCGCAACTGACCGAACTCGCCGCGGCCATCGCCTGGGAGAACCACCGCGGACGTCTCAATCAGGCGCTCGGTGTGCGTCCCTCGGGTTTCTCCGAGAGCGACTTCTGCGTCGTGCCCGAGCGGTAGCCGACGGAGTCTCCGAACTCGGTCCGATCGACGCCAGATAGTCAGCGGCAGCGGGAACGCGACAACCCGTCGAGCACGAAACCCAGCCCGATGCCGAGCATCCACACGTCCTTGGCGACGGCGATGCCGTTGTCGTTGGGCCAGATGCTGCCGGGGTTGCGCAGCGCGGGTGTTCTCGCGTACATCGCCACGAGGCCGCCGGAGAACCCGGTGAGCGCCGCCCCGGCCACCGCGGTGGGCACGAACGGGGTGAGTAGCGCTGCGCCCGTGCCTATCTCGGCGATCGACAGGAACCTGACGAATCGTTCCGGCGGAATCGCATTCAGGAACGGGAACGCTCCCGCCGCCATCGCGTGGATGGTCTCGGCGGTCTGTGTGTCCGCCGACCGTTTCTGAATCCCCGTGTGGAGGATGAAGCCCCCGGTCGCGATGCGTGCGGGAAGGTCGCCGAGTCTCGTCAGTCGCATGGTGGTCTCCTACCGTCCGGGTCGAACCAGAGAACTGTGCCTCTCCCAGCCTCCCACTCGGTCGACGGCCGGGAGCGGTTTCGACGAAGCAGGGGCGCCTGCTGATCGTCGCCGCGCCCCTCGCGGAGCCGCGGCGACGACGGTGCGTGACCGGCGGCTCAGTGGGCGAGGACGACGGCCCCGTCCGTGTCGGCGGCCTCTGACCCCGAACCGGGTGCGCTCAGCTGCGAAATCCGGCGGGGCAACGCGAAGGCCACGATCGCGCCCAGTAGTGCGGAGATCGCGCCGATCACGAACGCGATCGTGATGCCGGTGTCCGTGTAGAAGACCGCCCCCTGCATGACGGTCGCGATGTGCGAGTTCAACACCGAGAAGGCGATCACCGGAAGGATGGCGGGCAGGATGCTCTGGAACACCGCCACCATGCTCGCCGTCGTCGCCTGCAATTGCGGCGGCACCGCGGCGATGAGCAGGTTCGGGATGGAGGCGTACCCCATGCCCATTCCCACGCCGAGGAGTGCGGCGAATCCGATCAGGAGTGCCTTGTCGTCGTGGATCATCGCCGTGAGCAGGCAGGCGGCGGCCATCACGAGCATGCCCACGACCATCAGGACCCGGGGGCGGACGTTCCGGGGAACCAGGGTTCCGACGACGAGTCCGCCGATTACCACGGCGCCACCCAACGGTGCCTGGAAGATCGCGAATCCCTCTGCGCTGATGCCGAATCCGTAACCGAGACCCAGGATCGCCGGGGTCATGCACATCATCGGGAGCATGATCGTGAACACCGAGGACGTGCCGTAGCAGAAGCCCGCGCCGAGTGCCGTCAGGAACACCGGCCGCTTACCGAAGAACCGGATGTCGATCAGTGGGTCCGCGAGCAGGCGTGCGGACACGATCCACGCCACCAGCAGGGCCACACCGCCGGCGATGAATCCGATCGTCGACCCCGACGTCCAGCCCCACGAGGGCCCGAAGCTCACCCCGACGAGGATGCCGGCGAGTCCGGCGCCGAGGAGCGCCGCACCGATCAGGTCGATGCGGGAGCGCAGGCGCACGGGCGACTCCCCGGTCGTCGCCCGGATCAGGACGCTGAGGCTCACCAGGCCGGCGACGAAGAACCAGAAGATACTCCGGAAGCCGAAATTGTCGATCAACCAGCCGGTGAAGAACGGCGCGGGGATCGCGATGAGTCCCATGCCGCTCGTGGCGATGCTGACCGCCAACGCCACAGTCCGGGCGGGGAAGACGTCACGGATGAGCGAGTAGCTCAGGAACAGGCAGGGCACGAGCAGACCGGTGAGTGCGCGGCCGGCGATCAGCACTGCGTACGTCGGTGCTATCGCCGAGATCAGCGACCCGAGCGCCGACAGGCCCACGGCCGTCAGCAGGAGCTTGCGCTTGCCGTGCGTGTCGGCGAGCTTGCCGATCAGCGGGCAGGTGATCGCTCCCACCAGCAGGAACGACGTGAGCAACCACGCGCCCTGGGTCGTCCGGTAGTGGGTGACGATCTGCGGCAATGCGATCGAGATCATCATGTAGCTGACCGCGAGCATCTCCAGAAGCAACACGATCGAGGCGAGCGAGAAGATCAGGCGGGGCGTCCATCGCTCGGTGGTCGCATGGGTGACCATCATCGGGTCCTTTCGAATACCTGCCCGGGACTCGGGGCGGTGCCGCGGCACAGCGGCGGCCCGAGCCGGGCGGTAGGGGTGGGTGGTCACATTCGGTGGTCGAAGTCTCGTGAATGTGTAATTGACATCACAGTTCTCGGGGATGCGGCACGCCATGCGGCGTTCCGCCCAGCGGGAAACCGACCGGAGTGCGTGTTCGCCGGTTGACGCGAATCGGTGGTTCCCGGTCCCCACTCGAGCCATGATCGACTCATGGCCGAAACACAGCGCGAGAAGGAGTTCCACCGGCTGAGAACGCCACGCTCGGCGGCCGTCGCGGGGATCGTCTTCGCCGTGCTGTTCGCAACCAGCCTCGTTCTGCTGCGGACCGCGCTGCCGGCGGACCCGTTCGACGAAACACCCTGGGTGGGGAGCGGCGAGACGCGGATCAAGGCGGCCCTGCTGCTTGCTCCGTTCGCGGGGATCGCGTTCCTCTGGTTCATCGGCGTCATCCGCGACCGGCTCGGTGACCTCGAGGACCGATTCTTCGCGACGGTGTTCCTCGGCAGCGGATTGCTGTTTCTCGCGATGGGTTTCGTCTCGATGGGGGTGGCGGGCGGCGTACTCGCCATTGCCCGCCACTCGGGCAGCTCCGCGAACGAGATCGTCTACTTCGGCCGCGAGATCATGCTGCAGATCAACCACGTCTACGCGCTGCGTATGGCCGCGGTGTTCATGATCTCGCTGGGGACGATCTGGCTGCGGACCGGCCTGATGCCGCGATGGCTCGTCGTGACCACGTATTTGCTGGCTCTGGCTCTGCTGGTGATCGTCGACTTCAGCCTGTGGACGACATTGGCATTCCCGGCGTGGGTGCTGCTGGTCAGCGTCTACATTCTGGTCACCGGACGCCGCGCGAGCGCGGTCGCCGACCGATCGCTCAGGTCCGCGCCGGCGTCGTGGAGACGAAGTCGTCGATGATCTCGACCACCGCGGCGGGATCCTCGAGGTGGGGATAGTGCCCGACCCCGTCGAGGACGGCGAGCCGGCTCCCGGGAATCGCCTCGTGCGCCGCATATCCGTGCGCGACCGGGATGATGCCGTCCGAATCGCCCCAGATCAGTTGCGTCGGGAGACCCTCGTTCAGGTACAGGCGGCTCAGCGCGCTCACCGCCTGCCCCCGATGGTCGACGACTGCTCGGAGCGTCCGCAGAAACGCCTGCCGGGTGGCCGAATCGGACAGTGACGAGTAGGCGTTCCACATCTCGTCGCCGCGTACCGAGTGGATCCCGACCGCCGAAAGCCAGCCACGGACCTTGTTGCCGGCGTCACGAACCACCGGGGGCGCCACCAACGGCAGGAGAAACTCGGACCCCGGCGCCGCCAGCAACCGCAGGGTCCAGTTCACGTCCGGTCCCAGTCCGCCGCTGCCGATGAGGACCAGTCGGTCACACAGCTCGGGATGCTGGTAGCTGAACTGCATCGCCACCCCGCCGCCGAGGGATTGACCGATCACGGTCACCCGTTCGATGTCCAATTCGTGCAGGAGGTCGCGCAGCCAGGCGGCGAACGCGCCCAGCGAGTAGTCGCCGCGAGGCTTCGCGGAATCACCGTGGCCGGGCAGGTCCGGCACCAGGACCCGGTACCGCTGCGCCAACTGCGGAAGAATCGCACGCCACGTCGCAGAACTTCCCGCCATCCCGTGGACGAGCAGCAGTGCCTCGCCCTCACCGCTCATCCGGTATGCGACTGCCTCCCCGTGCAGTGCGAGGTGCTGGAGTTGGGACATACAACGACCTCCCGATCGGGTGATGCTGCGGCCTCTTCGGTAACGATAGGGGAGTTTCGCTCGATATCGTCATCAACTGCGGCGTGGGAACTTGATCTCAGCCCCCGGTTGATCTAGCTGGCACCCCAACGCAAGGCTCGAAAAGCAGGAGGAACCCGCATGAACTCTGTGTCGAGCCCGGCCATCGCGCGTCCGCGTGTTCTGCTGATCGACGCCGACGTCGAGACATCTCTCGTCGACCGCCTTCGGGATGGGGGATTCTTCGTCACGAGGACGTACGCGGAACCGGTGCGATCGCGGATCGAACCTCCCGACGTGGTCATCGTCGACGCGCGATCGCCGCATCTCGACGCCGACACCACGGTGCGGGCGTTGAAAGCGATGCGATTCGCGCTCGCCATCGTGGTGATCGGCACCTTCCGTTCCGGCGACCGCCGCAGTGACCTCCTCGAGGCCGGCGCCGATGACGTGATGGAGATGCCGGTCGGGGCGGACGAACTCGTCGCACGGCTCCGCGCGATCCTCCGCCGGGTGAAGCCCGACGTGTCCGCACAGGCACCTGCCGGCGCGCAGGACGTCTGCCTGTGCGAGGAGCCGCACGAACCCGACCACGACGGGCTGCGCACCACCCTGACCAGGACGGAATTCGTCCTCTTCACCGTGCTCGCCCAGAATGTCGGCCGAGTCGTCACCCGCCGCGACCTCATGCTCATGGTGTGGGGTGTGACGGTCGAATCGAAGACGAACGTCCTCAATGCCTATGTCTGCTCGCTGCGGCGGAAGCTGGTGGCCGTCGGATCGCCGTACGTCGTCCACACCGTGCGCGGCGTGGGATTCGCGCTCGGCGAGGTCGAACGTCCGGGGAGCATCGATTCCGTCCGTCAGGTGCCTGTCGCCGCCTCGTGACACGGACCCGGCTGCGCGAAGAATTCGAGCGCCCGTTCGAGCACGACATCCGGCGTCTCGTCGACGAGGAAATGTGCGGCGCCGTCGACGAATTCGACACCGAAGTCGTCGGTGCGCTCCTCGAATCCGCCGAGGAACTCCGGGCGTACGATGGGGTCTTCGGCGCCGATGAGCGCCCGGGTGGGGGTGCTGAGCCGGCAGTGCCTGTACGTGCCGGTCATGATCCGCGCGGCCTCGCGCATGATGAAGCAGCGGTAGAGAGCGGACGCCGCGTCGGCGCGGGCCGGTTCGCGCAGCCGTTCGGCGAACAGTTCGATGTCCCGCTCCGACCAGGCGTTCCGGTTCGTGGTGAAACCCCGCAGCACGTGGTAGGTCAGCCGTTGATGTCCCCGGCCGAGCAGGCGTGGACCGAGGAACGGTGCGGCGATCACGGGTTGGAACCAGCCGTGCCGGGCGATCGTCAGCAGCAGCCGTGGGTCGAACCGCACGAACGGGTGAGGGGCGCCGAGGCTCACGTACTTCCGGACACGGTGGGGCGCGCTCAGGCACAGCTCGTATCCGAGCAGTGCGCCCCAGTCGTGCGCGATCAGGCAGACCCGGTCGAGTTCGAGTGCGTCCAGCAGCGCCACGACGTCGGCGAGCAACTTCTCGCAGTCGTATCCGGTGGGCGGGGCGTCGGTCCAGCCGGCGCCGCGAAGATCCGGGCAGATCACCCGGTAGTGCGCGGTCAGCCCCGGGAGTATTCCGCGCCACTCCCACCAGTGCTGGGGGAAGCCGTGGAGCAGCACCACCGGTTCGCCGTGACCGGCCTCGGCCACGTGCATGCGCAGGCCGGGGAGTCGGAGGTAGCGGTGCCGGACACCGTCCAATGCAGGAAAGGTGTTGTCCGGCTCGCCGTTCGGGCCGGAAAGTCTGTCGTTTTCGCGGGCCGCGTGTCTCATGACCTCACATTACTACGATCATAGTGCCAAGTCACTATGTTTATAGTAACGGTGTGACGCCAACGAGAACGAGAGCGCTCGACGCAGCGATCGACCTGGTCGGAACCGAGGGTCTGCGATCGCTCACCCACGCCCGGGTCGACGAACGCGCCGACCTCCCGAAGGGAACCACGTCCAACTACTTCCGTACCCGGGCGGCGCTGCTCACCGGCACCGTCGACGCGATCGTGGAACGCGAGATGTCCGAAGTCGGCGTGCTGGCACCGTCATCCGCAGACGACCTCGTCGACGCGCTCTGCCGTCTGATCGACTACACGACCGTCGCCAACCGAACCGTCACCGCCGCCCGGCTGGTCCTGTTCCTGGAGGCCAGCCACGACCCTGCTCTCCGGGAAGTGCTGGCGCGCGGACGCACAGCCATGGAGGCTTCGGCGGTCTCGGCATTCCACCGGCTGGGAGCACGGGATCCGCAGACCGCCGCCACCGCGGTCATGGCCTGCGCAGAGGGGGTGATCCTGCATCGCATCGCCCGGTGGGACACCACGGATCCGCGGCCGACGTTCACACTGGTGGTGCGGGCTGCGCTGAACTGACGTCCCGCGTTCGCCGCCGAGAGTCGCTAGCCAGAGCGGTCACCTCAGGTCGCGTCGGCGGAAGCCGATCAATCCGACTGTGACGAGTGCGGCCGCGATGACCGATTCCCACACGATCGGTGCCGGGTCGAACGCCCCACCAGGAAGTGTCGGAAGGTGACCGAATGGTTCCAGGTCGAGGACCCAGGCCGGGAGGCCGGCGAGGGAGCCGACCGTGAAGATCAGGATGAACGCTACATAGACGGCCCATGCGGCGGGCGCGAGGCGGGGCAGCAGTCCGAACAGTGCCACGGCTACTCCGGCCGCTATCCAGATCGCGGGAAGTTGAACCAGTGCGCCGGCGACCGTCGCGGGGAGCTTGTCCGCGGTGTCCCCGACGGACGCGCCGTACGTCACTCCGACGGCGACCCCGGCGACGACGATGGCGACGGCTGGGCCGAGCACCGCGAACAGCAGGTGGCTCAGTGCCCACCGGACGCGGCCGACCGCGCCCGCGATCACCGGCTCGCTGCGTTGCGCGGTTTCCTCGTAATGGAGCCGGAGGGCGGCGGAAATCGCGTATGCCGACGCGGCGATGCCCAGCATGGTGAGCGCGAAGGCGACGAAGACGTCCTCCACGGTTGCATTTCCGCCGAGGCGGGCAAGGAAGTCGTTGATCGTCCGGCTGTCGCCGAGTTGGTTGCCGAGTCCGTGGGCGGCACTGCCGAACAACAGTCCGTACAGGAGCAGGGCGACGGTCCACGCGAGCAGTGTCCCGCGGTGCATCCGCCACGCCAGACCGATGGGCCCCGCGAGAGCCGGCCCGGCGGTCTCGCCGCCGGGGCGTTCCGCGATGAGTCCGCCACCGACGTCGCGGCGGCGAAGCAGCACGTAGGCGCCGGCGGTCGACGCCGCGGTCGCTGCCACATGCAGCAGGAGAACCCACCACCGCTCCTCGGCGAACGGGCGCAGCTGCAACGACCAGCCCTGCGGCGACCACCACGACAATGTCCCGGAACCGGCATCACCGACGGCGCGGAGCGCAAAGAACACTCCGAGTGCGCCCAGCGCGACGCCGCGGGCCGTGCGGGCGGAGGTGGTCAACTGCGCGGCGACGGCGGCTACGCCGGTGAACACGAGACCGCTTGCGGCCAGGGCGGCTCCGTAGCCGATCGAGCCGGCCGGCGGCAGGTCGAACATGCGCAACACGACGGCGAATGCGGTGCCCGTCACGATCGACGCACCCGCGGCCACGACGATCGCGGCGGTCAGTCCGGAGTATCGGCCGACCGCGGTCGAATCGATCAGCTCGGCGCGACCGGATTCCTCCTCGGCCCGGGTGTGCCGGATCACGGTCAGGATCACCGCGACGGCGATCACGGTGTACAGCGCCCCGGCCTTCCAGATCGCCACCGCCCCGGGACTGGGGTTGAATATGGGTCCGTATGGCGATCTGGGCGGGACTGGCGGCGGTCGCCGCCGCAAACTTCGCCAGATCGGCCGCCGTCGGGTAGACCGATTTGATGCTGCCGGCATAGGTGATCGGCATCAGTACGCCGATGATCACGGTCCACAACGGAAGCACGACCCTGTCGCGGCGCAGGCAGAGTCGAAGAAGGTGCAGTGTGCCGGCGAAGTCCGCAGTGAGCTCCGCGCGCACCCCGGCAGCGTCGCGGGGGCCGGTCACGGACGCGGTGGTCATGTCCGCTCCTTCACCCTGCCGGCTGTCGGCTCGTCCGGGGCGCCACCCACCCGATAGTGCCGCAGGAACAACTCCTCCAACGTGGGCGGCGTGCTGACCAGGCTTCGGACACCGGTGTCCCCGAGCACCCGGATCAGCCGGCCGAGGCCTGCGCTGTCGACCTGACACTGCAGCGAGCTGCCGCTGATCACGATATCCGCGACGCCGGGGATGTGGTGCAGGTCGCCCGGGTCGCCGAGCAGTTCGGCGGTGATCGAAGTGCGGCTGAGGTGACGCATCGAGTCGACGGCGCCGCTGTCGACTGTCTTGCCTTCACGGATGATCGTCACCCGATGGCAGAGCGCCTCGACCTCGGAGAGGATGTGGCTCGACAACAGGATGGTGGCGCCGCGGTCGACCGCTTCGCGGGCGCACTCGCGGAAGACTTGCTCCATCAATGGGTCCAGACCGGAGGTGGGTTCGTCGAGGAGCAGAACTCTGGCGTGTGACGAGAGGGCCGACACCAGGGCTACCTTCTGCCGGTTACCTTTGGAGTAGCTCCGCGCCTTCTTGCGCGGATCCAGATCGAACCGATCGATGAGTTCTCCGCGGCGTTGTTCGTCGAGTCCGCCGCGCAATCGTGCCAGCAGGTCGATCGTTTCGCCACCGGACAAGGACGGCCACAGTGTGACGTCGCCGGGCACGTAGGCCACTTCACGGTGAAGCGTGACTGCATCGGACCACGGATCGCGACCGAGCATCCGGGCCTGACCCGACGTGGCACGCAGGATCCCGAGCAGTACACGGATGGTGGTGGATTTTCCGGAACCGTTCGGCCCGAGGAAACCGTGGATCTCGCCTTTGTCGACGGTGAGATCCAACCCGTCCAGTGCGTGAACGTGACCGAAGTGTTTGTGAAGACTGTGCACTTCTATGACGTGGTGCATGTCAGCTCCTGTCCTGCTCAACTGTCGCTGATCCACCGGCCGGTGTACTAGGGCCTTTCGTCCGCGTTCTTTCGTTGCCGCAAACACGCGCGACCATCGGGCGAGGTGGTGACCAATGACCCTGACGCGCCGATGGAGCCAGGACCCACACTGAGACTTCGGGGACACGGACCGGGAGGAATTTCCTGTGCGAACCGGCAGAGTGGCTGTTCTCGTCTTGGGCTGTCTGAGCGCCCTGACCGGGTTCGCGCTGCTCACTGCCGCGGTGTTTCTGGGGTGGGCCTACTTCATGCAACGCGACGGTGGGCACTTCACCTCGCCGCGTGAGCACTTCGAGACGAGTGAAAGTGCCCTGGTATCGGAGAAGGTCGATCTCTTCGAGGGCGCCGACTTGCCGGAAGGGTTCAGCACCGAGGACCTCGGCCGGGTATTGCTGCGAGCCACCGCGACCGATCCCAGCCAGGAGATCTTCATCGGGATCGGCCCTCGTGACGAGGTCGACAAGTACTTCACCGACGTTGCTCGCACCGAGGTGACAGACGTGCACTTCGATCCGTTCCGACCGACCTATCGGCAGATTCCTGGAACCCGGCCCGCGGAAGCACCAGGGGCGCAGTCGTTCTGGTCGACCTCTTCAGCGGGTCCCGGCACACAAGAAGTGCGCTGGGAGCTGCAGCAGGGTGCCTGGACGGCTGTCGTGATGAATGCCGACGCCACCCCCGGGGTGTCCGCCGACATTCAGGCCGGGGCACGCCTCGCCTTCCTCGGACCGCTCGCTCTGAGTGTCCTGATCGGCGCAGTCGTCTTTCTGATCATCGGAATCCCGTTGATCGTGGCAGGAGCGATCGGTCTGGGTCGGCACGGTCCGCCGCAACCGCATCCCGTCGGACGGGACGCAGCCGGCGACACGTTCGCCGGCGACGTCACCCACCCCCAGGTTCCATGGACCGTCTATCCCACTCGTCTCGTGGGTGAACTCGACGAGCCACTGTCGCGATGGCTGTGGCTGGTGAAGTGGTTACTGGCGATCCCGCACTACTTCGTGCTCTTCTTCCTCGGGGTCGCGTTCGTCGTCACCACCCTGGTGTCCGGATTCGTGATCCTGTTCACGGCGCGGTATCCGCGGGCCCTCTTCGACTTCGGCGTCGGCGTTCTCCGGTGGTGGTGGCGCGTGCAGTTCTATACCTACTCGGCCCTGGCGACGGACCGCTACCCACCCTTCACCCTGAAACGTACCGACTATCCGGCGGACTTCGACGTCGACTATCCCGTGCGGCTGTCCCGCGGACTGGTGCTCGTGAAGTGGTGGCTGTTGGCGATCCCGCACTACCTGATCCTGTCGCTACTCGCGGGAGGGTGGTTCGGGAGCTGGCGTGCCGGAGCGTTCGCCACCGACGGTGCGCACTACGGGCAGACGTGGCTCTTCGGTTCTCTGCTCGGTCTCGTGGTGACCTTCTCGGCAATTGCGCTTCTCTTCACCGGACGGTACCCACACGGTCTGTTCGACTTCGTGATGGGCATCAACCGCTGGGCGTTTCGCGTCGCGGCCTACGCGACCCTGATGCGGGACGAGTACCCACCGTTCCGCCTCGATCAGGGACCGTTCGAGCCAGATGAGCCCACGCCTCACTCGGGCGGAGCCGATTCCGGTGCCGACACCTCTCCGGAAAGGCCGCGCCCATGAAAGTACTGGTAGCGTACGCGACAGCGAAGGGCTCGACCCGCGGGATAGCCGAGAGACTCGGGTCGTGTATCGAAGGTTTCGGGCAGGAAGTCGATGTGCGGGCGGCCGCGGATGTGTCACATGTGCACTCCTACGACGTGATCGTTCTCGGAAGCGCGATCCATGACGGGCAGTGGCTCGCCGACGCTTCCGACGCGGTCGAGCGCCTGCGGTCGCAATTCGAGGGGAAGCGAGTATGGGCGTTCTCGGTGTCGTCGGTGGGCGTCACCAGCACGACTCTGTCCAAGCGGCTGGCGCGTCTTCTTCGTCGCATGACACCGGAGCCTCGAGCGGTGCAGTTGCTGCGGGATGCGGCCGACGTGCGCGACCACCGATTCTTCGCCGGGGCGATCGCCCCGGGTGATTGGCCAGGATTCGGGCGAGTCGTCTTCACGCTCATGGGTGGGCACTACGGCGACGCCCGGGACTGGTCGGACGTGTGCGCGTGGGCAGGCACCATCGCCGCCGAATCGACCCGGGACACCGAAAGACGGACCTAGACCCAGTGGTCGGCGCCGCGGAGGCATTGCTCTCGCGGTGCCGGGCCGGTGGAGGTGAGATCGGAGGAGCATCGATGAGTCCAGTGAAGAGGCGTGTGACGTGGGAGAGTCTGACAACGCCGCAGCGCGCCGCGCTGGTCGTGGCGGCGGCGGTGCAATTAGGGCTGGCCGTGGCGGCGTGGGCGGATCTGGCGAAGCGTGATCCCCGCGAGATCAGGGGGAGCCGAACTATTTGGGCTGCCGTGATCGCGGTGAACTTCATCGGACCCATTGCGTATTTCCGGTGGGCTCGCCGCACCCCGGAGGAGGCACGATGAAGGGCCGGAAACCGTTCAGGGTGAGCCGACTCCCTCGCTCTGCCTGACCTCGCGGCGGAGCGCATCGAGCTGCGGCGCCGTTCCGAGTGCAATGACAATGGTGCCCGGGTCCAGACGTCGCTCCAGCGGGGGATTGGCAACGAACTGCCCCGTCGGTGACCGCAACGCCATCAACAGCGAGCCGGTGGCCGCCGCGAGGTCCGCTTCCGCCAGCGTCCGCCCGGCCAGCGGCGAACCAGCCGAGACCTCGACCTCCTCGATCCGGTAGTCCAGTGTCTCGTCGTGCATCACGACGTCCAGGAACTCGGCGACGTGTGGCTGGAGCGCGAAGGCACCCATCCGGCGCCCCCCGATGAGCTGAGGGTTGACGACTCGGTTTGCTCCCGCCCGAATCAGCTTGGATGTCGAACCGTCGTTGCGGGCTCGGGCGATGATGATCAGGTCCGGCCGCAACGCGCGGCTCGAGAGGGTGACGTAGACATTGTCCGCGTCGGTGTCGAGCGCCGTGATCAGAGCGTGGGCACGGCCGATTCCCGCCGCTTCGAGAACCTCGTCGTCAGTGACATCCCCGACTACTGTCGGGACGTCGAGGTCGGCGAGGCGCTCCGGATCTCGATCGACGACGACGACCGGCATCCCGAGCGTGGCCAGATACTGCGCTCCGGCCCGTCCGACCCGGCCGAAACCACAGATGATCGCGTGCCCGGTCATCCGGCTGATGTGTCTGTCCATTCGCCGACGCTCCATGTGCTGACGTAGATGTCCCTCGATGAGTGCTTCGAGGATTACCCCGAAGGTGTACAGAGCCGTACCGGCACCCGCAAGTATGAGCAGGATCGTGAAGATCTGGCCCACCGCACCGAGTGGGTGGACCTCACGAAACCCGACCGTGCTGATCGTCGTCACGGTTTGGTACAGCGCATCCAGAATGCCGAAGCCCAGGACGACATACCCGAGCGTGCCTGCAACGACGACGACACCGAAGGCCCCCAGTGCGCGGCCGATCCTCAGGAGGGGACTCATCACGGTCCTCCCGGCCTGCCTTTCGTGGGGTGCCACGGTCACTTCCCTGCGTACCGAGGGCGGCGGTGCGGACCGGCAAAGATGACCGGGCACGCCGCGTGCATGAGGACGCCCGTGGCCGTGCGGCCGAGTATTCCGCGCGGTGCAGCGGGGACACCACGTCCGACGATCAGCAACTCGGCCGACGACGAGTAGCGGACCAACACTTCATCCGCCGGCGCCTCCGTGGTGATCGGGTCCACGACGACCTCGGGGAAGCGGCCCCTCTCCGGCGCCAACCATGCGTCGAGACGATCTCGCGCCTCGTCCGAACCTGCGGTGGGGTCCGGTATCGACGAATTCGGTCCGGTCGCGACGGAGTGCACAGCGCGCAGCACGGTCCCGCTCAGTTGTGCGTGCCGAAATGCATAGTGCAGGACGTCCGGTTCGCCGTCCGACCGTACTCCTGTCACAATCGATCCACCGGTGCGGCGAAACCCAGGCTTGACCACCGCAACTGGACAGGTGGAGCGTGAGATCAGCGCCGCGGTCGTCACGAGCGACGCGGGTGCGGAGGACGAGTCGCTCCTGGCGCCGAGCACCAGCAGTTCGGCCGCGTCCGCGGCCTCGAGGAGTGCTGTGAAGGACGTTCCCGCCCGCATCTCCATTCTGATTTCGGTGGTCCCGGGCCGCGTGGGTCCGGAGGCGGCGACGTGGCGGGCGACTTCCGCGGCCTCGGTGAGGTGCATGTGCGCGTCCTGGGCTCGCTGCCGCTCGTGCTCCCCGTGGTGTGCCTCGCCCCGTCGCCCACCTTCGGAGGGATCGTGCACGAAGAGCAGCCGCAACGGAACACGATGAAGGGCAGCAACTTCCGTCGCCCACGCGGCGGCGTTCAGCGCACCGCGCGAACCGTCGATCCCGACAACGATGTGACGAGGATGATGGGCGGCGTCACTCATTCCATTTTCCATTTTCCGTTTCTCCGGGTCGGGGCGAAAGCGTGGTCTGGGCAATCTGAGACTGGATCGGCATCCTCACGATCCGCAGCCGAGTCGGAAATGAACACCTCGCTCGTACTGAGTCACGACACGCATGAAGAGGGCAAGGAGAAGCCCGGGTGAAACGACTACGGCGAGAATGATCACGATAGACATGACGGCTCCCACGTCGACGAACGGGTACGTCTACATCGAAGGCGGCTGGGCGGCATGGCAGTAGGGCCGACGGTCACTAGTTGGGGCATTTCGTCAAGGGTGGTGGTCGTTCGCGGAGAGAGGCACTTCGGCCCTGTTCCCTCCCGGATCGACACCGCAAGGATCGAACTGGGGCACGGGATACACACGCGTCCGGACACTGGGAAGCAGGGTGACATGAGCGCGACCACAGCGACGCCGGCGGAGCGGCCGGAGCAAGTCTTTCAAGACCGACGGGAGGCCGGACGGGTCCTGGCAGGACTCCTCGAGGGCTTTCGCGGCAACCCCAAGGTCACCGTGCTCGGTCTGGCGCGGGGAGGCATCCCCGTGGCGTGGGAGGTGGCAGCCTCGTTGGGTGCCCCTCTCGACGCCTTCGTCGTGCGTAAACTCGGTGTGCCGGGCCACGCGGAGTTCGCGATGGGCGCACTGGCCAGCGGCGGAACCGTGGTGGTCAACGACGACTTGATACGAGACCTGCGAATCTCGCCGGAACAGATCCGCCGGGAGCTCGATCGCGAGGGCCGGGAACTGCTGCGACGGGAAGCCGTCTACCGAGAGAACCGACCTCCTCCCGACGTCGCCGACAAGATCGTCATCCTCGTCGACGACGGCCTCGCCACCGGCGCGAGTATGTTCGCTGCCGTCGACTCACTGCGCCGACAGGAACCTGCCCAGATCGTGGTGGCGGTGCCCGCCGCACCGGAGTCCACCTGCCGTGACCTCGGCGCCATGGTCGACGACGTGGTGTGCGCAACGATGCCGTTTCCCTTCCACGCAGTCGGCGAGTCGTTCTGGAACTTCGCACAGGTCACCGACAGCGAGGTCCTGACGCTCCTGCGCACGCCCACTTCCGCTGGGACAGCTCGTGATGCGAAGGCGCTCGAATTCGGTTCGGCAGCAACAGCTGTACGTATCGCGGCGCTCGATGCCCCGGACGGTGTCCCCTCGCTCAACGTGCTTCTCGATATGGTGGGTGACGCCCGGATCGTGGTGATCGGCGAAAGCTCGCACGGCACTCACGAGTTCTATGCGGCGCGCGCGGAAATCACCAAACGGCTCGTCGAGGACAAGGGATTCTCGGCGATTGCTGCGGAGGCCGACTGGCCGGACGCCTACCGCGTCAACCGCTACGTGCGCGGAGGTGGTCACGACACGACCGCCGAAGAAGCTCTCCGTGGGTTCGAGCGGTTCCCGTCCTGGATGTGGCGGAATGCCCCGGTACTGGACTTCGTCGGATGGTTGAAGGAACACAACGACCGCTCGAGGGCGCAAGGACGAACCCTCACGGGGTTCTACGGTCTCGATCTGTACAGTCTGCACAGATCGATGCGTGAGGTCGTGGAATACCTCGATCGGGTGGACCCCGCGGCCGCTCGGCGTGCGCGTGACCGCTACTCCTGCTTCGATCACCTCAGTGGCGACGATGGCCAATCATATGGCTACGCAGCGGCGTTCGGCGCAGGGGAGTCGTGCGAGCAGCAGGTTGTCGAACAACTCGTCGAGCTGCAACGCCATTCCCTGGAGTATGTTCGGCGCGACGGAATGGCCGCAGAGGACGAGCAGTTCTACGCCGAACGCAACGCGGTGAGTGTGTGCGATGCCGAGGGCTACTACCGAACGATGTTCAGTGGCCGCGTGTCCTCGTGGAACCTACGGGATCGTCATATGGTTCAGACACTGGCAGCCCTCGTCTCGCACCTCGACCGACACTCGGGTAAAGCATCTCGGATAGTGGTGTGGGCACACAACTCGCACGCCGGCGATGCGCGCGCAACCGAGGCCGGAACCCACGGCGAAGTGACCGTGGGGCAACTGGTGCGGGAAGCGTATCCCGCCGCCTGTCGGCTGATCGGGTTCACCACGTTCGAGGGTTCGGTCACCGCGGCGAGTCAGTGGGGTGGACCGGCCGAACGCAAGGAAGTGCGCCCGGCGTTGCCCGGTAGCGTCGAGGAACTCTTCCACGAACTCGGAGAGCCGTCCTTCCTCGTGCGCACAGACGAGGGGAACGCTGCCGCGAGGACACTGCGGGCGGCGAGACTGCAGCGGGCGATAGGGGTGATCTACCGACCCGAGACCGAGCGGCAGAGTCACTACTTCCACACCCGGATCTCGGATCAGTTCGATGCGGTAATCCATATCGACACGACCAGGGCGGTCGAGCCCCTCGAACGCACAAGTCTCTGGGTTGAAGGCGAAACACCGGAGACCTATCCCTCGGCGTTCTAGCAACCGGTCCCAGTCGTCCATGGTCTGTCAGGCAGGGAATCCGAGGCGTTCGAGTTCCTCTGCGACAACGAGGTCGACTTCCTCGTCGGTCAAGCCGCCGAGAAGGTGCAACAGCAGCATCGATCCCATCTCCCTCAGCCGAGCCGGGCGCCTCACGTATCTCCTGGTCGGGGTGGGTCGTGGGGTGTCTTCCCGTGTCTATGTTCCATCGAACCCGGTGTACGCGGGCCGGCCGAGAGGACTTGGTCCTTTACCGAGGGGCCACTAGGCATCGACTTGTGGCACCCGCCACGCGATCCGACCGGAGACTTCCTCGGCCGCGAAATGACATTCGGCCCTGTCTTCCGGGCCGCGGTCCGGCGACGCTGAGAGGGCACCGAGAAAACGAACAAGGGGTCGCGGCGTGCACCCGATCAGCTCTGGGTCGTGGGCGACCACGCTCGGACGAGCAACGGGAGCGGACGTGATCACTCGACTGCGATTCTCGCCCCGGAATCTGTCCCGTTCGGCACGATCGGGCCCACCACCCGACCCCGGCCCGCCGCCGGCCCCGTCGGCGGGTTCGTGGTGGCCGATGCTCGCCTTCTTCGGGATGCTGCTTGCGGTGGTCCTGGTGGCCTCGCTGGCAGGCTCGGGCGGCCAGACACTGTCATACAGCGATTTCCTGGGCAGGGTCGACTCCGGATCGGTCAAGACGGTGACCATCGACGGCGACGGCGGTGTCGACGGAACGCTCACCGACGACACATCCTTCGTGACCCAACTCCCGACGGCCCTGAATGTGACCGGTCTCGACCAGCGCCTGCAGGCCAAGAACATCCAGATCACCGCAAAGAAGGCGACCGGCAACGGGTGGGGGGCCCTGCTGGGTAGCCTGCTTCCGCTCGTGCTTCTCGGCGCACTGTTCTTCTGGGTCACCCGGCGGGCGCAGCACGCGTTCAGCGGAGGAGTCGGTGGTGCCGGCGCATTCGGCCGCTCCAAGGCGCGAGTGATCGAGGCGAAACGCCCAACCACCCGTTTCGCCGATGTCGCCGGCTACGAAGGGGTCAAGCAGGAAGTCAGCGAGGTCGTCGACTTCCTCCGCGATCCCGCGAAGTATGCCGCGGCCGGAGCTCAGGGGCCCAGGGGAGTCCTCATGATCGGACCGCCCGGAACGGGTAAGACGTTGATGGCGCGCGCGGTCGCCGGGGAGGCGAGCGTCCGGTTCCTCTCGGTCACCGGGTCCGAATTCGTCGAGATGTTCGTCGGTGTCGGCGCCTCCCGCGTCCGCGACTTATTCGCGCAGGCCCGCAAGAGTCCGCCCTCAATCGTCTTCATCGATGAAATCGACGCCATCGGCAGCCGGCGCGGCAGGGCCGGTTTCGGCGGGAACGAGGAACGCGAACAGACCCTCAACCAATTACTTGCAGAAATGGACGGTTTCGACCAGAGCGTGGGAATCGTGGTTCTCGCCGCCACCAACCGGCCGGAATCGCTGGATCCGGCGCTCCTGCGGCCCGGCCGGTTCGACCGCCGGGTGACGATTCCACTCCCCAATCAGACGGAACGGGCAGCAATCCTCGCAGTTCACGTCCGTGGCAAGCATCTCGGTCCGGACGTCGATCTCACCATCGTCGCCCGGGGCACCCCCGGATTCTCCGGCGCCGACCTGGCGAACGTCGTGAACGAGGCCGCGATCAACGCCGTACGTGGAGACCGGACCGTCATCTCCGCGCAGGATCTGGCCACCGCACGCGACCGGGTCCTGCTCGGGCGGCGCGACACCACGAACGCGCTGCTACCGGAGGAACGCCATTCGGTGGCAGTCCACGAATCCGGTCATGCACTTCTCGCCGCGCTGTGCCCGCATGCGGATCCGGTGGCGAAGGTGACGATCCTGCCCGCCGGAATGGCGCTGGGCGCCACCGAACAGCTCCCCGAGGTCGAACGGCATCTCTACAGCGAGAGCTACCTCGCTGATCTGCTCGCCGTGCGGGTGGCGGGGCGGGCCGCGGAACTCGTCGTGTTCGGTGAGGGCTCCACCGGCGCCGCGAACGACCTGATCGGCGCGACCGCCGTGGCTACACGGATGGTGCGTGAGTTCGGCCTGTCGAAAGCCTTGGGCCCGGTCGGATATGCGTCGGAGAGCTCCGAGTACCTGCATGCCGACCCCCCGGCCACCGCGCTGACCAGGCCCTACTCCGAGCAGACCCAGCGCGTCGTGGACAAAGAGGTGGCGGCGCTGCTCAGGGCGGCGGAAGCCCGGGCGACCGATCTTCTCGTCCGCCATCGCACCGCCCTGGATCGCCTCACCGCGCTGCTGGAGGAAAGGGAAACTGTGGACGGCTCCGTCGTCCTGGATACCCTCCGTGAGGAGTCCTACCCTGGCGACGCCCGCGCCGGGCGCAGCCCGGACGAACGACATCTCGGAGTCTTCTGACGGAGAGGTGGCCGCCGGGGACCTTCGGCCCTCGCGCCGCCCCGCAGGCAGCGTCGATGGTAGACGTATGGCATACGAAGTCGAACGGAACCCCGCGGTGAACCAGGATCAGGGGCGAGGCGGCGAGGCCGGCGCGCGTGAGGACGAGACGACGACAGTCTCCAATCCTGGTGCAGAGCACTCCATCCGTGACTCCGAACCACGACCGGTGCCGTTGCGGGTTGCGGCGCCGAGATTGTTCCGGTGTGCCGCGCGTACTGCGAACCTCCTCGGCCGCCGCCGTCTTCACCAACCGAAACGGCACAGGGGCCGGAGAATGACCTTCGCTGACGGCACCACCGGAGTCGTCTACCGCGAGACCGTCATGTGCGGTGAGTCTCCACCCCATCCGGCGGTCCTCGTCGTCTCCTTCCGACTGCGCGGTGTCCACGGCTGGGGTCACCCGCTGTTCAGAGCCGAAAGCCTGCTCAACACAGCATTGTTCGCGGGGTTCCCCGGATTCGTGTCGAAGCTGTGGCTCACCGCGGACGAAGAGGACCGGTACCGCGGTTTCTACCAGTGGGACGGCGCACGCTCCGCCGAGGAGTACGTCCGGGTGTTGTGGTGGCCTCTCGCGCTGGTGAGCCATCGGTCCTCGATCCGATACTGCATCTTGCCCGGTCGTCTTCGCGACGACGTTCTCGAACGCGCCGAGTCAGGAGAGGACACCGCACAGCCTGACACGGCGTGGTGGCGGCTCGTCCGGACGGAGACGAAACCGAGATGACCGCGCCGGACGGGCAGCCTCTCGACGTGCTCGTCGTCGGCGCAGGCCCGACCGGACTCGCCGCGGCGCTGATCGCTCATGATCACGGCGCACACGTGCGCATCCTCGACCGCAGACCCGACGCACCCCGATTCTCGCGGGCTTTCCTCGTCCAGTCCCGGACCCTCGAAGTGCTGCGGCCGCACGGTGTGACCGAGGAACTCCTCGCGCTCGGAGACTCCAACCCGCAGGTGCACCTCCACCTGCGTCGGCGCTGTGTGCCCGTCGACATGGGTGAAATGCGGCTGCCGGACACCGCATTCCCGAATTTCCTGCTCGTGCGGCAAGCCGACGTGGAAGCCGTTCTGCGACGAGCACTCCGCGGCCGTGGCGTCGAGGTGGAGTGGGAGACGCAGTACGAGTCCTTCCGGGCAGTCGACGGAGTCGTCTGCGATGTGACGCATCACGGCATCCGCCGACAAGTCGCGGCCCGGTTCCTCGTCGGCTGTGACGGGAGCACCAGCACGGTGCGCGCGACGGCCGGCATCTCCTGGGACGGGTCGGTGTACCCGCACGAGATTCTCCTCGCCGACGTCGAACTCGACGGTGAGGTCCAGACCGGCGTCGCACACGTCGCGGTCCACCGTGAGGGGCTGCTGTTCCTGCTGCCGCTGGGCGAAACCGCTCGCTGGCGGGTGCTCACCGCCCAACCCCCGAACTGCGCGGAGGCCCCGACCGACCGACACCACCTGCAGAAGATCCTCGACAGGGCTGACGTGCATGCCCGCATCACCCGGATCGCCTGGTCGGAGCGGGTACCGGTCCAGCACCGCGTCGCGTCCCGGTATCGATGCGGGCCGGTCTTTCTCGCAGGCGACGCCGCTCATGCCTTCTCCCCGGCGGGCGGCCAGGGCATGAACACAGGTATCCAGGACTCTGCCGACCTGGGGTGGAAACTCGCGTTCGCGGCACACCTCCGGCCCGGTGGCGACGCCACCCTGTTGCGGTCGTATGCGGAGGACCGTCGGCCCGCCGCCCACCAGGTGCTGCTGCTGACCCACATGCTGTTCTGGGCCGAGGCCGGCCGCGGTCGGGTGCCGTCGCTTCTACGCGGCGCCTTCTCCTCCGCAGGGGCACCGCTGGTCCCGGTGCTGCTGCGGCGGCGTCGGCTGGTCGCGCACGCGGTGCGAGTGCTCGCCCAGCTTCGCCGGCACTATCGGCGCGGTCCACTGTCGGTCGAGGGGTCCGGCGATTCCGGCGTCGCCGCCTCGGCCGGTGAGCGGATCCCGGACGAGGAAGTGACCGTCGACGGCGGCCGGCAACGTCTGCACGACCTGATCGCGACGCCGGCAGTACAGGTGCTCCTACATCGGGACACGCAGTGGGGAATGCCGCCGGCGCCTGACGGACGGCTACAGGTCCACCGAATTCGCAGCTGGTCGGGTACCGGCATCGTGATCGTTAGACCAGACGGATACGTCGGGTTTCGGAGCGGCTCCGACACTCAGGGGGCCGCCGAGTGGCTGGAACTGATCGGAGCGTCTCCGGCACGCTCGACGTGACGTTGCGGCATCTCCGGTCGGCGCCGGCTGAGGACCGCGATTGGCGACCAATGGCCCTGGAATGCCTGGGTCGGACGGAAGTAGGTTCGGGACAGGCCTGAGAATGTTCCGGCCCGAGGAGGTTCTGATGGGATTCGCCGATCGCGCTGATGCGGGACGACGCCTGGCCAGACGCCTGCGCGAGTTTCGAGGACGAGACGTCGTGGTGCTGGGGTTACCCCGAGGGGGAGTGCCGGTCGCATTCGAGGTCGCGAAGGCATTGCACGCCCCTCTCGACGTGATCGTGGTCCGCAAGCTCGGTGTCCCGTACCAGCCCGAACTGGCCTTCGGCGCGATCGGCGAAGGCGGCGTACGGGTGATCAACACCGAAGTCGTCAGTCGGGTCGGTCTGACCGTCACCGATATCGCCGCCGTCGAACGCACCCAGTTGGCGGAACTTCGTCACCGCGCTGAACGAGTGCGGGAGAAGTTCGGCCGGATCCCGCTGGGGGGACGGATTGCGTTGATCGTCGACGACGGCGTGGCGACCGGTGCGACCGCGCGGGCCGCGTGCCAGGTCGCGCGCGCACAGGGTGCCGCGCGGGTCGTCATCGCAGTCCCGATAGGGTCGCCGCGCCGGATCGACGACCTCGCCGAGGACGCCGACGAGGTCGTGTGCATGCAGACCCCGAAAGGATTCTCCGCTGTCGGACAGGGATACTACGAGTTTTCCCAGACCACCGACGAAGACGTGACCGAACTATTGCAGTGTGCACGCAGCGGCTTCGGAGAACCCGCCGCCACGTCACCGGACACCGGTGACGATCCGCCGATTCGCGACGACATCGAGGTCGACGTGGGCCGGGTCCGGCTTGCCGGGCACCTCGTCGTTCCGGAAAACGCCATCGGGATAGTCGTGTTCGCCCACGGCAGCGGCAGCAGCCGCCACAGCCCTCGCAACCGCTACGTCGCCCAGATCCTGAACCGGGCCGGACTTGCCACCCTCCTGTTCGACCTACTCACCGCCGCAGAAGAAGGCGACCGCACGCTGGTATTCGACATCGACCTCCTCGCCGAGCGGCTCGTCGCGGCCACCCGGTGGCTCGGGACACGATCGGACACCGTCGGTCTGCCGATCGGCTACTTCGGGGCCAGCACGGGCGCCGCAGCAGCACTGCGCGCGGGCACCGACTCCCACGTCGATATCAAGGCGATCGTCTCCCGCGGTGGCCGAGCCGACCTCGCCGGTGAGCGTCTGACCGAGGTCCGAACCCCCACGCTGTTGATTGTCGGCTCCCGCGATGAAGCCGTCCTCGACCTCAATCGCCGCGCGCAGGCCGTGATCCCGGGCACGTGCCGGATCGAGATCGTGCCCGGTGCCACCCACCTGTTCGAAGAACCCGGCACCCTCGAACGGGCTGCAGTACTGGCCCGCGAATGGTTCACCACATACCTCCCGTCCACGCTGTCACCCCCTGCGCCGCAGTACGCAACGATAGAACCCGAATGCCCCCCTGGACCTCCCTCGAAGGCCACATGATCCGCGTCGAGGAACACCTCGACAAGGGCCGCTACACCCTGCGCGCCGAACTCCCCGGCATTCCGCACGAAGGAACCGCGGCCCGAGGCATCCGAAAAGGCAGTCTCTGAACGTACTTGCTCGTCCGGCCGCAGGCTCCGAACATCGGCCGTGCTCAGCTCTCCGGCAAGCCGGGTTGCGGTGCATCCGCGTGTGGTGTCCGGATCAGCGATTGACGCAGACGGGACCATTGATGGGTCCAGCTCTGCAGGGGCGCCAGTGCCTGCTCGATCAGTTCCATCTGATGGTCGAAAGCCGACAGTTCTGCCTGCAATGCCTGCACTGTCAACCGCTGGGCGTGTAATTCCTCGACCAGGACGTCGAACTCCGCGACCAACGGTGGGGCCAGCTCGACCAACTGCTGAAGCGACTCCAGCATTCGGGTCACCGGCACCGCGACGGGCTCAGGTATTGCGCTGACCGCCTCGCCTCCCATTGTTCCCAAGAGGCGGGTCACGGCGCGTGTTCCCTCCAGCAATTCGTCCATCGCGGAGTGAAGCAAGCTGTATCGGTACGTCTCTGCCTTCCGGTCATCGGCACCACTTTCTTCCAGAATCCTTGTGATCCCTCCAGTTTCGCCCCGGGTGGTGGCGCGCTGGTCCCGTGCTTCGCCTGCCAGGTCGTCCGACCACTGCCGTCGGCCCGCGCCGACACCGACAGGCCTACGTCGCGGAACTCGGGAGCGCTGAACGGACGATGAGTAGGGGACACGTGACCGTGTGTAGCAGGGCTCTGCTGGTCGAGCCCAGCAGCATGCTCGCGAATCCACCTCGCCCACGGCTCCCGACCACCAGGAGTTGCGCCCGCTCGGCCTGCTCGCGCAGATTCCGAGCAGGTTGGTCCATGACCACGACCGGCCGGACCTGCACGTCGGGGAAGTCCTCGGCGCGACCGGCCAGGCTCTCCGACAGTATCGCCCCCTCGCGGCTTTCGACCTGCGTCCAGTCGACGTCACTGGGGAACGGGGCGTGCAGCTCGACATCCGACCAGGCGTGTACCGCAACAAGTTCGACCTGACGCAATGCGGCCTCTTCGAACGCCGCCGAGATCGCCGGCTCACTGTTCGCCGAACCGTCGACACCGACCACGACGGGCCCTGCGACGTCGTTGATCTCGGTGTGCGGCAGGTCTCGCACGACAGCGACGGGCGCGTGCGCATGAGTCACGACCGCCGCACTGACCGATCCCAGCACGGTACGGTCGATGATTCCGTGTCGGTTCGCGCCGACAACCACCATCAGTGCAGACTTCGACCGCTCGACCAGCTCACCGGAGGGAGCGCCCATGCAGAACGCCGTGTCGATCTCGAGGGTGTGCCCCGGTACGGCCCGGACGGCCACCTCCTCGGCCCGGACGAGCCGCGACTTGCATTCGAGTTCCTCCTCCTCGAAAAAGCTGGCAGGCACCCCGACCGGCATACCGTAGGCGCCGGGGACGAACATGGTGGTCACCAAGGTCAGCGGAGCATTCCGCAATGCGGCTTCGTGCGCCGCCCACGACACGGCCTGGAGGGACGACTCCGATCCGTCTACTCCGGCGACGATCGGGCGGCGGGTGGTCATGATGTCTCCTCGGGTTCGCGCGGATCATCGAGTCCCCACCATCGTCGCCGCTGCCGTGATGGCGCCGTAGAGGAGAAGGTCATCACATTCCGTACCGTTCCAGAACTTTGCGCATGTCCGCGACGGCCTTCTGGCGATTCACTGGATCCGGGATCTGGGCAAGTTGACGCTTGAGGCTCACCGCGAAGTCGGCGTAGTCGTTCTGCCAGTCGCGCCCGATCAGTTGCGCAGCATCTGTGCGGGCGGTGCCGATCAGCTTCGCGGGGGTGCCGCACTGCAGTTGGTAGCTTTCCCCGATGTTCGGGGTGACGATCGAGAGGGAAGGGTCGTCTTCCGACGCCAGTTCGGTCAGCGCCGAGATTGCCCCCGGTTCGCCGTGGGTCAGGAACAGGCTGCCCGAGATAGGCTTCCGCTCCTTGATCCAGTCCAGCAGTTCGGCCTGATCTGCGTGGGCGGAATAGCTGTCGAGCCGCCGAATATGCGCTCGCACATTGACGTCGGTGCCCGAAATTTTCACTTGCCGTGCGCCTTCGAGGATGACGCGTCCCAGCGAGCCTTGGGCCTGGAATCCGACGAACAAGATCGTCGAATCCCGGCGATGCAGATTGTGTGCGAGGTGATGGCGGATGCGTCCCGCCTCGCACATCCCCGAAGCCGCAATGATGATGACCCCCGACATGCTGTTGATCCGCATCGAGACGGAAGCATCATCGACATAGTGGATCGAGGGATGGTGGAAGATGTCCTTGCCCCCGAGATCCTCGAGCTCGCCTGCATGCCTGGCGAATACGCTGGTCGCCCGGTTGGCCAGCGGTGAGTCGACGAAGACCGGAACGTTGGGGATGCGGTTCGCGTCGGCGAGATACGCAATGTCGAGCAGCAGTTCCTGCGTTCGTTCCAACGCGAAGGCAGGGATCACGAGATTTCCACCACGCGAAATGGCCTTGTTGATCTCCTCTTCCAGCAGGTCACGCCGCTGGTCGATGCTCAGTCGCACACGGGTTCGGCTGCCGTACGTCGATTCACAGATGACGTAGTCCAACCCCGATGGACCCTCCGGATCGGCGTGAAACGCCTTGTACTGAGGACCGAGATCACCGGAACAGAGCAGGCGCACGCCCCCGGCGTCGACCTCCACCGATGTTGCGCCCAGAATATGACCGGCATTCCACAGCCGCGATCGAAAACCTGTAGCGGGCTCGAACCATTCCTCCAACGGCACGGGACGGGTCTGTCGCCACGCCGTGAGCCCATCGTGTTCGGTGTAGAGCGGGGTAATTGTCGCCTCTCCGGCACGATCGCGTCGTCGGTTTCGGTGTTGCGCCTCGAACTCCTGGATACGCCCGGCGTCGGCGAGCATGTATTGCAGCAGGTCGGAGGTTTGGTCGGTGCAGAAGATCGGCCCTTCGAAGCCTTGCGCCACCAACTTGGGTAGCAGGCCGCAATGATCGATATGCGCGTGGGTGAGAACGACTGCATCAATCGTGTCCGGCGCGAAGGTGAAGGCACCGTAGTTCAAGGTCTCGAGGGTGCGCGATCCCTGAAACAGGCCGCAGTCCACCAGGATGCGCCTGCCCTCCGACTCGATCTCCATGCATGAGCCGGTCACTGTCTTCGCAGCACCGTGAAAAGTGAGGTTCACGTGATTCGCCATGCGAGGCTCCTCGTATTCGATCTGGCTTCCGGCCGAGGCGCACGGGTGTCGAACGACACGACGCTGCCCTGTCCGAGGCAGCGACGAAATCCAGACTCTGATGCACTCGCTCCGAGCATCCGGGTCCGGTGCCCTTGCCTGTATCGCACGGCTCTCACGATTCGAGTGAACATCGGAGGGCAGGCGGGCCGGTAGGGTCTCCCGTCACCTCCAGGCCGCGGGTGAGTTGCTCGTAGTGGCGGCGGTGTGGCGTACCAGCAGCCGTCGAGCTCGCGCGAGGTGTCCCAGGTGCACCGGCGTTCACTCGAATGCGCGAGCCCGACCGCCGTCCCACAATCGTTCGGTGACGTCTTCGAAGCACACGAGCGTGATCGGATCGTCGTGCCTGAGCAGTACCGACCTGCTCACCAGTGCACGAACGACGAATCCGTCCTGATGCGCGAGTTCGATCACCTTCCCGGCGAAGTCGTGCAGGATGGCCACCGCCTCGGCATCGTTCGGCGACGACTGCGGATCGACGAAATCCGCGACCGAACCATCACCGAGCCCGCCCTCGCCGTAACCCAGCATCCGCTCCAGCGCCCAATTCGCATGCGAGATCACACCATGCCTGTCCACCGCGAGAGCGGGCACCGGTAGCCGTCGCAGCAACACGAGGGCGGGAAGTTGCTCGAGGTAGTCCTCCGCGGTCGCCGGATTCCGGCGTCGTCTGTCGTCTCTCGGCTCCGACCGTCGTGGGGTGCCGGAGGCGGCGAGCATCGCGTCGATGCGGGTCTTGATCTCCGCGCTACTGATCGATCGCAGGGGTGGCAGGAGTTGATCGAGCCGGTGTATCGGATGGTTGCTCATATGTTCGGGCCTCCGGGTCGGGGCGGTGCGCGAGGCACCACCGCGGGTGGGTCGGATCAGCACCGCGGCGAGCGCGACACAGCCCGACACGAGGACGGCGGCGCTGGCCGCCACACACGGTGATCCGGTGCCCGATGGTCGTCCGATGGTCGCGTCGGCCCTCGGGCGGCGCCGGAAGTTCGGTAATCGGCTACTGCTCATCGCCCAGGACGGCATCTTTCAGATCGGCGCGTGGACGGGTGGGGCCGCCGGCCACCGACGGTTATCGGGGATACGGTGCTCCACCACCCTCTGCAAGGATTACGTGCAGGGGTCCCCGCTGCACAGGGCAATAAGTCACTGATTCGGCCCGCCTCTGGATGCGGGTCCACGCCCCGGCACTGCCCGGGTTCGGGGGTACGGCCCGGGCGCGGTGTGGGAGTCGCCCTCCTGCCCCGAACTGCGTCCCAGAACGGTCCCCCTGCGATCTCTGCGCCAAGCCGGTCAGCAACGGTGACCGGGTCGCGGGACGATGGTGAGAACCGACTCGATCGGGCGGCGGGGTGTCTGTCGTGGAGGAACCTGCGTGCCGGTCGAACCGATTCGAATCAGGACTTGCGGTACACCCGAGTCCGGCAGCAGGCTGCCAATCATTTTTCGACTTTGCGGCAACTCGGTCATGTGGGTCAGCGGGCATGTTGCGTGTCCGGTGGCCGTGGCTTCGAGCAGTACGGCCGATAGCGCTTCGCCGGTGCGCACCCACGCTCCACGGTCGTCGCCGTCGGTGCTGAGGACGAGCACCGTCGCTTGGTCGGGATGGAGGATGGAACCGCTGTCGGAGCCGATGGGGAATCGGCGCCCGATGTCGACGCGGGCCTGATTGTCCGCGGTGGCGAGTGCCTCTGTCGGGATTCCGTCCTCGGGGAGGGAATGTCCTGCCCACCAGTAGAGTTCGGTTTGGTAGGTGGGGTCGAGCCGCCGGGAGGCGGCGGTGAGTTCGGTGGCGGCCGCAAGCACTGGTCGGGCGCTGTGCGGCAATACCGTCAGGTCAACGCCGTGCCCGCGAACCATGTCCTTCAGCGAGGCCGGTGACAGTGTATTCGGATCGACCGGATCGAACGGGCCCCGATCCGAATAGCGGCGGCGAATCGCGGAAAGCAGATCGAGATCGTGCGACTGCGGGCTTCGGGTGTAATGGTGGAACCGGATCTGGGCGACACTGGACGGGCTCGCTTGGTCGGGTACGCGGCGTATGTCGGCCAACCAGCCCAGCGCGGTCAATGCGGTGCCCAGATGATGCAGGGCCGCTCCACAGCTGACCACCAGTTGCCGCTCCGACGGGTCCGCCGAGGCGAGTCGGCGGTGGGAATCGGCAGACAAATCGAGCACACCACCGTCATAGCGCCACCGCCACGGTTGAGTGTTGTGTACCGACGGCGCTCGGCAGGCAAGGCCGACGGCGATCCGAATGAGATCGTCATCGGGGACAGTAGGCTGCATTGTCGTCTCCTCGACCGCCTGCCCGAGTTGCTCTGACGGCCCGGGGCATTCCGTCTTCAGTGTTCGCCGGTTGGGAGTTCACGATTAGGGCCGATGGTCATCGAGTGACGACTGTGTTCCATCGACAGGTCCGGCACGGGCCAATGCCGGGACGTCGACGGGGCTGCCGCGGGAGACGGTTTTCGAATCGTTCGGCTGGCATCGTGTCGAACCCGGGTTCGCCCGTGGCGTTGACCTGTGACCCTATTTTCCCGCGCACTCCCGGATCGACACTGGTGGAAGGACGACACCTCGCGAGGCCGTGGTAGTCGTGGTCGGTCCGGGATCGACGTTCCTGCACTGATGGGGTGAGGCTCATGGAGCGGTTGACCGCACAGGACGTGATGACTCTGTGGCCGGACGTGGCCGGGTGGTCGCAGGACATCGGTCTCGTGGCCCTGCTCGACGCCTGTGACCTCGTCGACACGGACGGGCGGATTCTACTCGGGGACGTCCGGACATCGATCGAGGCGCGGTTGCCTCGGGCGCCGCGTCTGCGGCAGGTGGTCTACGTGCCTCGGTGGGGTCTGGGACGGCCACTGTGGGTGGATGCGGCAGCCTTCGATGTTCGAGACCACGTGTGTGCCGTCCCGCCGGTGCATCACGCTGACGAGGCGCGGCTACTCGAGGTGGTCGAGGAGTTGCGTCGGCGTCCGCTCGACCGCTCCCGGCCGCTGTGGAAGATGTGGTTCGTACCCGGCCTGGCGGGCGGCCGGACCGCGGTCTACGTCCGGGTCCACCACGTGATCGCCGACGGCCCGGCCGGGGTGGCGATGCTCGGTGCACTGTTCGACTCTGCGCCCGACGGTCCGGCTCCTCGGGTCGAGCCGTGGATGCCGGCCCCGGTGCCGGCGGCGAACGAGCTGATCGTCGACAACCTCCGGCGTCGCCGGGCCGCGGCGGCTCGTATGCTGGCGGCGTGTACACGGCCGGCGACGATCGTGTGTCGTACCCGGCGTGCGTGGGCATCGGTGCGGGAGATGGTCTCCGGGGGACGGGCGCCGCGATGCAGCCTGAATCGGCCGATCGGTGCTGCTCGTGAGTTCGCTGTCGTACGAACCGAACTCGCAACGATGCGGGGGATCTCCGATCGGTACGGTGTGAAGGTCAACGATGTGCTGCTTGCCGTCTTCGCCGGTGGCCTGCGTGACCTGTTACGCAGTCGAGGGGAACCGGTCGACAACCTCGAGTTGCGTGCGGTCGTGCCCGTGTCGCTGCACCGGGAGCGGCCGGGGCCGGCGCGCGGGAATCTGCTTGGGCAGATGATCGTGCCGCTCCCGCTCTGGATCGACGATCCCGTCCGCCGACTGGTGTCGATAGCCGCCGACACCGCCACCCGTAAGCGGGGTGTCCGTCCGCGCCGGGGGGCCGTGGTCGGCGGCCGGACCGTCCGGTGGATTGCCCTGACTCTGCTGTCTCGGCAACGAATGATGAACACGTACGTCGCCGACGTGCCCGGCCCGCCCGTCCCCCTCTACCTCTTCGGGGCCGCCGTGCGCGAGATCGTCCCGGTAGTGGCCCTGATGGGAAACATCGCGGTGGGCGCCGGCGCGTTCTCCTATGCGGGGCAGTTCACGATCACGGTTGTCGGTGACGGTGCCGTATGCCCCGAGGTCGACGTGGTCGCCTCCGGAATGGAACAGACGCTGCGGTCACTCGAGGCGTCACGGCACCGGGATTGATCCACTCGCGAGGAGTATTGCCCCGGACGATGCGAGAGTTCGCCGATTCGCCGGCGATATCTCGTCGCGCTGTGCCACGCTCGAACGATGCAGACGGAGCGAGACCAGCTGCTGCTCACGGTGCGCAACCTCGCACGGTTTCACCGGGAACACGAGAAGTTCTATTCCGAATCACCATTTCACGACGTGATCCGGTTGCAACGCACCTCACGGGCATTGAAGGCATTGGCCGAACGGTGGTCGGTGGTCGCACCGTCCGGTGAGACGTCCCTCAGCCCGTTCGCGGGAGCTTCCGACCTCAACGATGATCGCGCCACCGAGACGCTCGGGATCCTGTTCATGGAGGGCGGTGGCGAGCCCGCGGAGATCACGAATCTGAAACGTGATCTCAGCGCGTCAGGGGAGGCGAACCGGGCGATCGGGCAGTGGCTGGCGTCGGCGATGTCGGCGGCATGGGACATGTTGGAGGCATTGCTGAGCTACCCGGAACTTGCGGATCTGCTGGCCGAACGGCACCGTATCGTGAGCAACGACTGGCAGTGCGCGTCGATGGCCGAACTCATCGCCCGCAACCTCGACCGCGCGGTCGCGATCCTCGGGCGGGTCGACTTCACCCCGGCCGCCCTGCGTGCGGACCTCACTGCGCACCGTGTCGTTCCGCGGTATCTGTTCTCGGCCTCGGAAATGCTCGATTATGCCGCGGATCTCTCGGCTCACAGCGCCGTGCTCACGCACGAGAACGAGCGACGCTGGCGGATCTTCCACGAGCGAGTCGATCAGATGGTCGGGGCCGCCGACACCCCCGGCGGCAACGAAATCCGACCGGAGGGCAGGTAGAGACCGATTGCCACGGCGTGGGCTGTTGTGGGGCCTCCTCATCGTGGTGGGTTTCAGTGGCTGGGGAGGGCTTTCGGTGCGCAGATGGCTTCGACGAACGCGCCGACAACGTGTTCGGGGAGGTGGCGGGCGATGTCGGCTTCACTGATCATGCCGACGAGCCGGTGGTCGTCGAGGACGGGCAGGCGGCGGACCTGATGTTCTTCCATGACGGTGACGACCTGTTCGACGCTCGCGCTGGAATCGACGTGGTAGGTGCTGCCCTGTGCGAGATCACCGGCGGTCATCGTGTTGGGATCTGTGCCGGCGGCGACGCATTTGAGGACGATGTCCCGGTCGGTGATGATGCCGTGGAGGCGGTCGTCGTCTCCGCAGATCGGCAGCGCCCCGACGTCGAGCTCGCGCATGCGTTGCGCGGCGGTGGTGAGGGTGTCGTGTTCGCCGATGCAGGTCGCACCGGTGTGCATGATGTCACGTGCTGTGGACATGGTGGTGATCTCCAAAATGGTTGCAAACAATTGTTTCGATGGTCCGCGCTGAGGCTTCAGTGGCCGTCGGAGCCGGTGACGGCACTGGCCGGCAAGTACGTGCCCAGGAGGACGGCGGCGGGCGCGGCGATCGCGAAGGCGATGGTGCTCCAGGCGCCGATCGCGGCGAGGACAAGCCACAGGGCTCCGATGACGGGGATGATCGTCTTGGGCATGCTGTCCTCGATGGGCCACGGGTGGGTTCGAACCGGCGGTCAGGTCGTCTTTTCGCCGGTGGGGGTGGTTTTCGTGATTTCGACGTGTTTTTCCGGTGTCGGGGATTCGGTGACCGGCATCGTGACAGTCAGGATGCCGTCGGTGTAGGTGGCGTCGATCTCGTCTTCCTTGGCGCCGGTGGGCAGGGGCATGGATCGGTAGAAGCTGCCGTAGTGGAATTCGGATCGGGCGCCTTCCTTGTGTTGTTCGGTGCGTTCGGCTTTGATCGTCATTTGTCCGTCGCGGACGCTGATGTCGACGTCTTTCGCGGGGTCGACTCCGGGGAGTTCGGCGCGCAGGGTGTAGCGGCCCTTGTCGAGGTGTTCCTCGACGCGGATCATGTGGCCTTCGAGGGAGGTCCAGGGGGGCATCGCCTCGAATCTGGCCATGAGGTCGGACCAGTCCGGCAGGGACGGGAGCAGGGCCTGGTGTGGGCGACGGGGGGACAGAATGCTCATGGTTGACTCCAGAGGATTCGGAAGTGGTTGCTGGCGTCTTCGAGTCCACTCGTCATCGGGTGAAGCCAGTAGGGCCGACGGTCCTCAATCCGCGGACTGCCGTCGGCGGCCAGACCCTTGTCTCGCACTTTCGGGCTCAGAGCGACATCGCCTGCCGTGCCTCGTCGAGCACGTACTTCGGCGAAGTTGTGGCCGCGACTGTCGACACTCATGTCGACGATCCGCCGGACTGACCTCGCCGATCTGCGGAGCGGGTGGTGACAGGTGTGGCGGAGTCCGAACCGAGGACCCTCGGCCCTACCGTCACCACCCGAGACGAGTGGACTCTGAAGGGGACCGGCCCCCACTACCCGCCTCGACAGCAACGTCACGGAAATCGCACGGACCACGACGATCGAACTACGGCACACGCACGGGTCGCCCGTGTCGGATCGCGACGAATGGAGATCGACATGCATGCAGAACCAGGGGACTGGCTGGTGGTGAAAGGCACGGTCGTCGACAGCCCGGACGAGGTCGGGCACATCGTCGAGGTTCGCCGCGCCGACGGCGCACCGCCGTACCTTGTCAGGTGGATACGGGACGATCACGAGGCGCTCGTGTTCCCCGGCCCGGACGCGCATGTGGTGACGGCCGCTGCGAAGAGCGAGGAGGACAGTCACGAGCGGCGGCGCATTTCCGCGCTCCAAGACGCCATTGCCGGGAAACCGCACATCGAGCAGCGGACTCTCCGAACCCGCCCCCGAAAGTCCTGATCTCGATCAGGACTGGGTGAGCTGAACGTCTGCGACGCCCGGCACGGTCTCGGCGAGGGCAGTCACTACCCTCCGTTCCGGATCGTCGAGCGCGAGCCCGGCGATCGTCACCTTGCCGTCTGCGATCCGCACCGTCCACCGCCGCGATCCCGCATACACATCGAGGCGGTGTTGCACTTCCCTCGCTATGTTCGTGTCGTCCATCGTCAGGATCTCGAGAAGATCACGCCGGGTGACGATTCCGATGACATCGTGTTCGTGGACGATGGGGATCCCGCGCAGACCTGAGCGCAGCATCGCAGACGCGAGGTCGCTGACGTCGGTGTCCGCTGTCATAGCGACGACTGGGCTGGTCATCGTGTCGGCCGCTGTGACATCGGCTCTGGGCAGCGTAGCGAACTTTTCGCGGAGCAGATCGCCCTCGGAGACGATGCCCACCAGATGCTGCGACTCGTCGACGACCGGCAGGACGGTGAACCCCGAACTCGCAATGATGCGGAGGCATTCGTCGACCGGGGTCGAGCGAGTCACAGTGGTGACCGGGCTGCTCATGATCTGTTGCGCTTGCATGACAGCTCCTTCCTTTCGGCAAACGGCGTTGCAATCGGGCGCCGACAGGCGGCAGGGCCGACGCGTCGTTCTGGCCAGTGGACGCATCGACCTACATCAACGGCGGACGATCAGCAGCGGGCAGGTGATGGAGTGCAGAAGCGCCCGGCTGGTCGAACCGAGCAACAGTGAGGCGAAACCACCACGCCCCCGGCTGCCTGTCACCACCAACTGCGATTCCCGTGCTTGCTGGAGCAGGTGGTGAACCGGTCGATCTCGGACGACAACTTTGCGGACGGACACGTCCGGATACTTGTCCTTCCATCCGGCGAGGCTCTCCGACAGGACGGCCTGTTCGGCGGTTTCGATTGCCGACCAGGGAAGATCGTTGTCGCTGAGATCGGCGGGGGTAACGGTCAACAGGCTGAAGTCGCTCCACGCGTGCACCGCCACGAGATCGACGCCGCGCAGAGAGGCTTCCTCGAAGGCAGCCGCGATGGCCGGTTCGCTGTTCGGCGAACCGTCGACACCGACCACCACCGGACCGTCCAATGGCGGCGCATCCGTCTCGGGCATTCCGCGGATCACCGCCACCGGGCACGCTGCATGACTAGCGACCGCGGAGCTGACCGATCCCACCAGGCCGCCGGTGAACTCTCCGAGGCCACGGGAACCGACGACAAGCATGCGAGCCGAGTTCGCGGCGTCGAGCAGGACCGTCGCGGCCGAGCCGTGACGTAGCGCCGTCCGGAGGGTGAGATGGTTGCCGGGCACGCTCCGCCGGGCGAGTTCGGCGGCCGTGGCGAGCCGCTGGGTACCCCCGTACTCGACGCCGGTGAATGCGCCTGCGGACAGGTTGACGGCGTCGCCGAACGTGCCGGGCGCCTTCAGGAGGGAGGACACCAGAAGTAGCGGGGCTCGGTGGTGGACGGCCGCGTCGGCTGCCCAGCGCACGGCGTCGAGCGATTGCGCCGATCCGTCCACACCTACGACGATCGGTGAATCTGTCGGCATGTCGATTCCTCGTCTCTGTTCGGTCGTGCAGGCCTGGTCGAGAATGTGCCACCGCCGCGTGACCGTCTCGAGAGGTCACACAGCCCTCTTCGGATCGCGGGGCGGCCGCTCACAGCGAGTTCACACCGTTGAGAAGTAGGGCGGGCAATCCCGGGACCATCAGTCCGACACCGACCGACACGGTCGCGGCGCCGACGACACGGTGGTGTGGATTGCGGAAGATGCCGAGTCCGATGAAGACGATCGCTGCTGCGCCCCCGAGGACGGTCAGGGGAGACGTCACCGACAATGCCGCGAGGCCCACGACGGTGGCGGCGGCGACCCATGGCCATCTCAGGTCTCGGGCTTCGAGATATCTTGCCTGCATTGCTACCTCCCACCGGGAGATGTCGATTCGGGCGGGAAGTGCACCTCGGCGATGCCCGGCACGGTGTCGGCCAGGGCGGCGATGACATTTCGTTCCGGGTCGTGAGGCGTGACGCCGAAGATCGAGGCGGAGCCGTGGGCAACGTCTACGCGCCATCGGCCGGCTCCACCGTAGACGTCGAGTCGGTGCTGCACTTCCTTCGCGACCTGAGCGTCGTCGGTCGTGAGGACGGCGATGAGATCGGGACGGGTGACGATCCCGAGGATGTCGTGGTCGTGGACGATGGGGATGCCGCGGAGCCGAGATCGAAGCATGGCGGATGCGAGTTCGCTGACCTCCGCGTCGGCCGTCATCGCCACCACGGGACTGGCCATCACGTCGCCTGCGGTCATCTCGTCCGGCTGCGAATCGGCCCCGCCCAGCTCACGGAATCGTGCACGGAGGAGATCACCCTCGGACACGATGCCCACGAGATGCTTCCGCTCGTCGACGACCGGAAGCACCGTGAAGCCCGAACTTCCGACCAACCGAAGGCATTCGTCCACCGAGGTGGATCGGTCCACCGTGGTGACCGGGCTGCTCATGACGTGTCGTGCCTGCATGACGACTCCTCTCCTCGTCCCTCAGCGTCGGCGTGCCGCTGTCACCGGACAAGGGTCCTAGGACCTCACCTCGTCGCATTCCTCGGTTGCTGGTTCGAACGATCCCCCGGAAGGGTCCAAATGCCCTGGTGACGAGATCGCCGGTGCGCGATTGTGGAGTGAGCACGGAGGTGGAAAGAATGGTCAAGCGTTGGCTGGTCATGGAGACCGAGAACGGCGACCTGCGAATGCCGTTCGCTACGCGTCTCGCCGGGGCCGGCCGGCATCTACCCGCGACACATCTCACGACCACGGACCTGATGTCGACCACCCGTCACTCGACTCACATCGACCTCGAGCGGCTCACCGGGATCCGCGAGCGCCGGGTGTCAGTGGGGGACGAGGACTCCTACACACTGGCGATCTCGGCGGCACTGGATTGCCTGGAACGGTCGAACCGGGACGCCGGGTCGATCGACGTGGTGGTCAGTTGCAGCATCACCAAGTTTCACGGCGGTCTCACCCAATGGCTGGAACCGACGATGAGTAGTGCGGTCGCCCAGGCGATCGGCGCGCAGGGGGCGATGACCTTCGATCTCTCGAACGCGTGCGCCGGCATGTTGACCGGTGTGACGGTGATGAACAACTGGATCCGTCAGGGAATCGTCGAACGGGCACTTGTCGTCAGTGGTGAGTACATTTCGCAGCTCGGACAGAATGCTGCCCAGCACATCCGGAACATCATGAGCAAGGAGCTTGCGTCCCTCACGCTCGGCGACGCCGGGGCCGCGCTGCTCCTCGAACGTGCCCCCGCCGGATCGGCCGGGATCGGTTTGGCCGGATTCACCACCGTCGCCGACTACAGTCGGCTCTGTCTCGCGTACCCGAAGGGTGGCGACCCCGGCGCCCGGATGTTCACCAATTCGCGGGGGATCCAGCGGGCGGCGATCGCGGACACCCCGCTGTTGTTGCACGAGGTGCTCGACGCCGCCGGGATCTCCCTCCACGACATCGATCACGTGATCACACACCAAACCTCGGCGCGGGCGATCCGCAAAGGGATGGCCGAGGTGACCGCCACACTGGGCGATTCTCCACGGCACGACGCGGTCATCACCGTCGACCGCTACGGAAATACGGCCTCGACGACCCACACCGTCGCGCTCGTCGAGGAACTCGAAGCAGGCCGCATCCGAGCGGGTGAGACCGTGGCGTTGATCGCCCTCGCATCGGGTTTGGAGATCGGCGTCGTTCTGTTGACCCTGGACGAGGAATTGGTGGCACGCTATGGGCACAGTCATTGATCGGCTCGACGTCACACGAGGCGGCTGGCGTACCCGCCACAGTGCATTGCATCTCGCGGTGTCGGCCGCCCAGACCTGCCTCGAACGGGCCGGTCGGAATGCCGACGACCTGGATCTGCTCGTCAACGTCGGGTTGTACCGCGACCGGAATCTGGGAGAGCCCGCCCTCGCGGCGCTCATCCAGGATGATATCGGTGCCCACCCGGAGGACCCCCACGACGACACGCACGGGACCTTTTCCTTCGATGCCGCCAACGGATCCTGTGGGGCTCTCAACGGTCTGCAGATCGTCGACGGATTCCTGCGGTCGCACACGATCAACTGGGCGCTGGTGGTTGCCAGTGACGCCGATCCCGGACGTGGGATGAGCGAGCACTTTCCGTTCGCGCCCACGGGTGGAGCCATTCTCTGCCGCTGGACCGACGACGAATTCGGCCTGGGCCCCGTCCATTGGGTGAATCGCTACGATGCCGGTGAAAGTTTCTGCGCCACAGTCGGACTCGAGGACGCCCGGAACGTACTGCGGTTCCGGGAATCGGATTCGATGGACGAGCGATTCGCGACCGCCGGAGCGCAGGCGGCACGGGAATGCCTGGAGGCATCCTCCCTCGACCTCGCCGACGTCGATCTGATCGTGGCCGCTCCCGCCCGGCGGAAGTTCCGCGCGACGCTCGCCGAGCACCTGGGCGTCCCCGTGCCACGGATCGTGGTCGCGGACGACGAACGGATGCATACCGCGTCCCTCGTGGCGGCCCTGGACCGCCGGACGGGTGGTATCCCGGCCGGGAACCGTGTCCTGATCATCGCCGTGGGTGCAGGGGTCACCGCCGGCGCCGCCCTGTACAGCGAACACCCCTGAGCCACAGCGAACACCCCTGAGCCCGGGCAACGGCATCGTCGCCCGGGCAAAGGCATCGTCGGGTCAGCCGGCCGCGCCGTGCCCGACACCCTGCATCGCCGCGTGCTCGTGCAGCGCGAGTTCGGCCTCGTGGTGTGCCGGTTGGAGATCGAACACGACCTCGTGGACTTTCCCAGTGAACCGGTACGGGGCCTTGTCCTCGTAATCGCGGTCGACGACCAGGCCGTTGTCGCGGCCCACGTCCATTCCCGCGTACGAACTGAAGGCCACGGGCACCGTCCGGGGCATGTCACCTTCCCCGATCAGTTCGTCGTTCGCCCACAAGGACACGTGACCACCGCTGCCCGGTTTGGGCTCGTCGGTCTCGAACAGCATCTTCACGGTGACATCACCGGTCGGAATCTTCTGCTCGGACGCCTGCCTGTAGGTCTCCACACCGAGGAAGGAATACGTGTGGTGGAGTATGCCGGTGCCGTCGACCCACAGTGCGAAGCCGCCGATGAAGTCGGCGTTGGCAACGATGACACCCTCGGCGCCCTCCTCGGGTACGTGAAGGTTCGCTTCGATGGCGTACGAGCGTCCCGCCACACGAGGGACCATGCCGCGCTGCACGTTCTGGACGTCGCCCTTGAAGGTGAACCGGGTGGTCGTCGGCATCGGCGGCAGCAGGCCGAAGAAGATCGACATCCCCCCGAGCAGGGGGAGAGCCCGGTTGCGTTCCGCCTCACGCCACCACAGCTGCTTCAGCTCCTCCAGTCTGTCGGGGTGATCGGCGGCGACGTTGTGGGCCTGGGAGAAGTCGTCGGGCAGGTAGTAGAGCTCCCAGACATCGTCGTCCGGGTTGTAGACACCCGGTGCGAACCGTTTGATGGTCTCCGGGGAGAAGTCCCAGGGGGCCTTGTCCAGGCGGGTGCACGCCCACCAGCCGTCCTGATAGATCGCGCGGCTGCCGAACATCTCGAAGTACTGCACCGTGTGCTGTTCGGGGGCGTCGGCGTCGGCGAATGTGGGGAGAAAGCTCGTTCCGTCCATGGGTTCCTGGTCGATCCCGTCGACGGTGGTCGGTTCGGGTAGCCCTATCGCGGCGAGCACGGTGGGGGCGATGTCGATGCAGTGGGTGAACTGCCCCCGCACCTGTGAGTCGGGGGTGATCCGGTTCGGCCACGCGATCACCATCGGGTCGCGGTCGCCGCCGAGGTGGCTGGCCATCTGCTTGCCCCACTGGAACGGGGTGTTGTTCGCGTGCGCCCAGGCGGCGGCGAAGTGCGGAGCGGTGTGGTCGCCGCCGAGCGCCTCGATCCCACCGTATTCGTCGATCAGCTTCAACTGGTGTTCGGCGTCGAGTACCACCCCGTTGAGGAAGGTCATCTCGTTGAAGGAGCCGGTGATCGTGCCTTCCATGCTGGCACCGTTGTCACCCCAGATATAGAGGACGAGCGTGTTGTCGAGGTCGCCCATGTCCTCGATCGAGTCGAGCAGCCGCCCGACGTTCCAGTCGGCGTTCTCGGAGTACCCGGCGAACACCTCCATCTGTCGGGCATAGAGCTTCTTCTGGGAGTCGGACAACGTATCCCAGGCCGGAAAGAGGTCCGGTCGCTCGGTCAGTTCGGTGTCCGCGGGAACGATACCGAGCACCTTCTGACGCTCGAGCGTCTTCTCGCGGTAGGTGTCCCAGCCGTCGTCGAATTGCCCCTTGTATTTGTCCGCCCATTCCTTGGCCACATGGTGCGGGGCGTGGCTGCACCCGGTGGAGTAGTACATGAACCACGGTTTCTGTGGGTCCTGAGCCTGGACACCGTGGAGCCACTCCACCGCCTTGTCGGTGAGGTCGTCGGGGAAGTAGTAGCCGTGACCGTCTTTGCCCTCGGGGACGCCGAGGACCGAGTTGTCCTGGGTGACGATCGGATCGTATTGTCCGGCCGCACCACTGAGGAATCCCCACCAGTGGTCGAAGCCCCACCCCTGCGGCCAGTTGTCGAAGGGTCCGGCGGCTCCCTGCACGTTGTCCGGGGTGAGATGCCACTTGCCGAACCCGCCGGTCACGTACCCGTTCTCGCTGAGAATCCGGGGGAGTGCGGTGCAGCTTCTCGGCCGCACGGCCGTATATCCGGGGAAGGGGCCCGGGTACTCGGCAATCGAGCCGAATCCCACGCGGTGGTGGTTGCGGCCGGTGAGAAGCCCCGCCCGGGTGGGCGAGCACACCGCGGTCACGTGAAAGCGGTTGTAGGTCAATCCCTGTTGCTGAACCCGGCTCAAGGTGGGGGTGCGGATCGCACCGCCGAAGGTGTCCGGGCCACCGAAACCGGCGTCGTCGATCAGCACGATCAGCACGTTCGGAGCACCGTCCGGTGGCTTCGGCCCGGGCACGATCGTCCAATCCGGTACGGAGTCCTGCACCGTGCGGCCAATGGTGCCCCCGAAGGTTCGGTTGGGGATCGGTAGCCGCGTGCGGTCCGGATCGAACTTCCCCATTGCCGCGGCCAGGGACGCCTCGAGGTCCCTCAGGCTCGAACCATCCAATTCCGCGACCGACTTCAGGGGGGCGCCGCCGAGCGCCTGCTCCACCGGAAGCCGGCTGCCCGACGGCAGGACCGCGATCACCACGCACGTCCCGGAGGCCAGCGCCTCACCGATCTTGGTCTCGAGGCCGCTCGTTATGCGGTGTGAGGCGAACTTGCCTGCCAGCGCGCCGGCACCGGCGCCGACGGCGGCTGCAGCCAGCATCGGCGGGGCGAACAACCCCACCACCAGGCCGACGCCTGCACCCCAGCCGGCGCCTTTACGGCCCAGATGGTCGCCCGTGTCGATCATGGTGAGGTTCCCGTCCGGGTCCTTCGTTACCAGGACTGCACCCCGAAGGGTGATCTGCTTGCCGCGCACCTGAGCGGTGAGCGCGTCGAAGTCGTCACGTGCACGGTCGAGGTCCTGATAGCCGGCGACGAGGACCAGCGCGTTGTCTTCGGTCATGGTGGGACTCTCCGTCATCGGTGTCGCCGGTTCTGGGTAGGCGGCCTGCTCTCGATGCTCGTCCGGCGGCAGACTCGGCGACAAGGATCAAAAGGCCTCTGTTTCCGGCAGCGTCCGCGGTCCGCCTGCGGTCCGCCCGGGGTCCGACCCGGTCGCGCTCACTCGTCACGTGTGCGGTCGATGCCCGACGGGGAGCCCGTAGCAGCGGTGACAGGACCGGCCGAGCTGAACCGTGCTGCGCGCCGATGTACGCGGTGCCGATGGTCGCGCCATCGCGGCGGCGGTGCGTGCCGAATCGGCTCGGAGTAGAAGATCCGCTTCCCGAATTCGATCAACACCAGATACCCGGCAACCAGGGCGACCAGGACGAGGAAGAACCCGACCGGAAGAGCAACGAATCCAAGACTCGTGGCCCAGGGCGACAGGGGAACCGCGATACCGGCGGCGAGGACCCCGGCGACGGTCGCCACCAGACCCGGACTCGGGCGGCTGCGCAGAAAGGGGATTCGCCGCGTCCGGATCGCGAAGACGATCAGTGTCTGAGTGGCGAGCGACTCGACGAACCACCCGGTGCGGAACAACTCCGGGCCGGCGTGGAACACACCCAGCATGATCGCGAAGGTCACGAAATCGAACAGTGAACTGATCGGCCCGAAGAACAACATGAAACGTCGGATGAACGCTATGTCCCAATGTGACGGCGCGTGCAACTGCTCCGGATCGACACGATCGCTGGGGATTGCGAGTTGGCTCGTGTCGTACAGCAGATTGTTGAGAAGGATCTGCCCCGGCAGCATCGGCAAGAACTTCAGCACAGCAGAGGCTGCGGCAGCGCTGAACATGTTTCCGAAGTTGCTCGATGTGCTCATCAGGACGTACTTGATGGTGTTGGTGAAGGTGCGGCGCCCTTCCACGACGCCGTCGGCGAGCACCCCGAGGTCCTTCTCGAGCAGGATCACGTCCGCGGCGTCCTTGGCCACGTCGGTGGCGGAATCGACCGAGATGCCGACGTCCGCGGCGTGCAGGGCCAGCGCATCGTTCACGCCGTCACCGACGAAGCCCACTGCCCGACCGTGCGTGCGCAGGGTGGCGACGAGGCGCGCCTTCTGTTCCGGGGAGACTCGGGCGAACACTGTGCTCCGCGCGGCGGTCGCACTGAACGCCTTCTCGTCGAGAGCGTCCAATTCCGGACCTGTCACGCTGCCGCCGGACACCACACCAAGTTCTCCGCAGATCTTCTCGGCCACCCGCGGGTTGTCACCCGTCGCCACCTTCACGGTGATACCCAGTTCGGCGAGCCGCCGCAATGACGCTGCGGCGGAGGCCTTGGGGCGGTCCAGGAACACCAGGAAACCCGTGAGGGTCAGCGCGTTCTCGTGATCGACGTCGAGCCGGTCGTCCTCGTCCGCACCCCTGGTCGCGACGGCGACGACGCGACTTCCCTCGGCGAAAAGGGTGTTCAGCGTGACCTGCGCGGAGGAATCGAGGGCCACACAACGGTCGAGCACGCTTTCCGGTGCGCCCTTCACGACGACCATTCGCCGACCGCTCGGTGCACACACCAGTGTCGACGACATCCGCCGCTGGTGGTCGAAAGGACAGCTCGCTACCCTCGTGTACGCGTCGGCCACGGACCCGGCGGCCCCTGCAGCCGCCCAGAGTGCGGTGTCCAAGGGGTTCGTACCCAGATGGCCGGTTCCGGTCTCCTCGACCTCGGTGGCGAGCAGCCCGTGCAGAAGGGCGTCCGGGCACGGGGCGCCGCGTGAATCCAGGGCAGCGACGAAGCTGACCCGGCCATCGGTGAGGGTGCCGGTCTTGTCGGTGACGAGAACATCGATATCACCGAGATCCTCGATGCACACCAGCCGTTTGACCAGCACCTTCCGCTTGGCGAGCCGGCGGGACCCCTCGGCGAGCGCCGTGCTCACCACAGCGGGGAGCAGTTGTGGGGTCACCCCCACCGCGATCGCGAGCGAGAACAGCAGCGAGTCGATGAGCGAGCGGTGCAACGACAGATTGATGACCATGATCATCGTGGTCAGGGCGACCGCGACCTGAAGCAGGAGGACGGAGAACCGCCGCAGACCCGTCTGGAACTCGGTTTCCGGCTCACGCTCACCGAGTCCCACTGCGATGCGACCGAATTCGGCGTCGACCCCGGTGGCGACGACCACCCCGGTACCCGTCCCGACGTGCACGACGGTCCCCATGAACGCGCAGTTCGACCAGTCCGCCAGGGAGCGTGAGGCCGGGACGGGAGCAGTCGACTTCGCGGCCGGTTCGGACTCGCCGGTGAGTACGCTCTCGTCGCACTCGAGGTTCACCGCGTTCAGGAGCCTCAGATCGGCGGGAACGACCTCGCCGAGCACGAGTCGCACCACGTCACCCGGCACCAGGGTGATGACGTCCACCCGGCTCGGGGTGCCGTCTCGGAGAACCACCGCGGTGTGCCGCATGCGCGAATGGAGTGCCGCCGTTGTGCGTTCGGCGCGATATTCGTTGGCGAACCCCACCCCGACACTCGCCGCCAGAATCGTTCCGATGATGACGGCATCGTTGTGGTCGCCCAGTAAGTAGGACGCGACGGCCGTTGCCGCGAGCAGGAGCAGCAGGGCGCTGCGAAGTTGGCGTCCGAGGACGGCGAGTGCGTTGACGCGAAAGGTTCGCACGGTGTTCGGTCCACACAGACCCAGCCGCCGCTCGGCGTCGGCCGAGGTCAATCCGTGAAATGAAGAAGCCACGTCGCGAAGGACACTGTCGCTGTCGCTCGTCGCGGCGCCACCGAGGGAGATGGGCGGCGGAAGTGGAGTGCTGCGATCCGTGCCGGGAGATGCCGGGTTTGCACCTGTTCTCACGAGGTTATCCTCCAGATGGGTGCGGCGAGTGTTCGCTTCAGGTCGGCCGTGCGGCTTCGGTGCCGGCGGCCGATGCGAGGGCCCGGATCGTGAGAAGCATCTTCCGGCTCATGACGAAGCCGATCGGCTCCATCAGCAGAGGCCCGAAGAAGAGACGGCTGACGAGTCCGGGGCCGCAGGAACTGCAGCCCCGCTCGATCAACCGAGTGCGCCCAGCCTGGTCGCGAAGAAGATGAAACGCCCAGATGGAGGCGTCGCCGGTGCGGGGGTCGCGGGCATGGAGGACCAGGCGTGCATTCGGTTCCACCGACGCGACAGTCAGCGGGGGCGCTTTCGGGTGCAGCCGCACTTCGTCGCCGGTGTCCAGGTTCTGGTAGTCCCGAAGTACCTTGTCGGTGTTACGCACGCGACAACCGATGAGGTTCTCGAGTCCGACGTAACTGTAGAAGCCGCCGCGGCCCTGACCCAGCTGGACAATCCAGGGCCACACCACTTCCGGCGGCGCGTCGACCGTGACGGCGTGCGTGTAGCACCATGCGGGGTGGGGGATCAGCTCGTCTCCCGGCAGCGCTGCCGCCGCCTCCGCTGCGGTCGCGCCCCACGTCGTACGCCGCCGGCGCAGCGGTTTCGTCAGGATCACGTGCGTCGCAATCAACACCGCACCACCGAGGGACTGCCGGATGACGGCCGAGCGCGCCACGACGGTACCTCCTGTCGGTCGAGGTTACGTCCCATCATCGAGCCGCAGACCGGAGTTCGACAGGGTATTTCGGCCCCGCGCGAAGTGGCGGTGACTTTGGACCCTGTGCGGTCCGAAGACGACGGTGTTCGCTGGACCATGACGACGAGGAGACCTCATGAACGTGCAACAGACGGTGGTCGAACACCGCTGGGTCAAGCCGATCGATCAACTCGGATTGGCGGACGCACCATCGGTAGGGGGCAAGGCGGCCAATCTCGGTGAGCTGACGCGCGCCCGCTATCCGGTCCCACCAGGATTTGCCGTCACCGCGGAAGGCTACCTGGGGGCGATGGACGAGGCGGGAGTGCGCGACACCCTTCGGGAACACGGGTTGCCGAAAGCCGGGACCGACGACAACACCCTCACCGCAGCGTCGCACGAGTTGCGGTCGACCGTACTCGGCGTTCCGATGCCCGCTGCCCTGCGGGCGGAAATTCTCGCTGCGTATCGTGAGCTCGGCGCGGGGGCGCCGAGGGTCGCGGTCCGCTCGTCCGCCCCCGCCGAAGACGCCGCCGACACCTCGTTCGCAGGTATCCACGACAGCTTCGTCGGCGTGTCCGGTGACGACGCGCTGATCGAGGCAATCGGCAAATGCTGGGCGTCGCTGTGGTCCGAGCGCGCACTCACCTACCGCAGCGTTCAGGGAGTGACCGACGAGCCGTCGATCGCGGTCGTCGTCCAGTTGATGGTGGACGCCGACCAGTCGGGTGTGGTCTTCACCGCAGATCCCAGAACCGGTGCACGCGATCGCATCGTCGTCGAAGCCGCGACCGGACTTGGCGAGGTCGTGGTGGGAGGCCAGGTGGAGCCGGACACCTATGTGGTGGCGAAGTCGGGATTCGCAGTGATCGACGCCCACATCGGGTCACAGTCCTTCTCCATCACCGCGGATGACGAAGGGGAGCACTCAGTAGAGATTCCCGCCACGGCACGAGGCCGACGCGTTCTCACCGACCAGCAACTCGAACGATTGGCGTTGCTCGCCGTCGCTGTCGAAGACCATTATCACGCCCCCCAGGACCTCGAATTCGCGTTCGCCGCAAATCGGTTGTGGATCGTCCAGACGCGCCCCATCACGACTCTGGGACAGCCCCGGGCTCGCACGGAGGAACACCGCGAATCGACGAGCAAGCCCCTCGTCCACGGGCTCGGCGCAGGCCCCGGAACGGCGACCGGCCGCGTCCGCATCCTGCGGTCCGTGTCCGACGCCCACCGGTTGTCCGACGGAGAGATACTCGTCGCACCCATGACACGCCCCGACTGGCTTCCCGTGCTGCGCCGTGCGGTGGCAATCGTCACGGACGGCGGCGGGATCACCTGTCACGCCGCCATCGTCGGTCGCGAGCTGGGACGTCCCGTGGTCGTCGGTACCCGGACCGCCACCACCGAACTCGTGGAGGGGGCGATCGTCACGGTCGACGGTGATTCGGGGGTGGTCTACGACGGATCGGTATCCGCCTCTGCACCGGAGTCGTCGGCGAAGGTCGCCGTTTCCGCACCGCGACCGGCGACGGAGCGGACCAGTACGGGGTCCGCACCGGAGGCGACGGCCACCTCCGTGTACGTCAACCTCGCCACACCGGACGCCGCCGACCGTGTGGCCGCTTCCGACGTCGACGGAGTGGGGTTGCTGCGCGCCGAGTTCATGATCATGGACGCGCTGGGTGGGACACACCCGGCAGCGATGATCGCGCAGGGACGCCGCGACGAGTACGTGGCCGAGATGGCGGCGGCGGTCGAACGCATCGCCGCCGCGTTCACGCCGCGCCCCGTCATCTACCGGGCGATCGATCTACGCACCAACGAATTCGCCAACCTTTCCGGTGGCGACGTGGAGCCTCACGAAGACAACCCGATGATCGGCTACCGCGGCTGCTTCCGCTACGTGCGCGAACCCGAACTGTTCCGCCTCGATCTCGACGTGCTGTTCACCGTCAGGAAGCGCTACCCGAACGTGCATCTGATGATCCCGTTCGTCCGCACCCGGTGGGAGCTCGCTCAGTGCCTTGACGACCTCGACTCCCATCCACTGGGCGCGGATCGCCGCATGCACCGATGGATCATGGCGGAGGTCCCCTCCGTCGCGTACTGGATTCCGGAGTACGCGGCCCTCGGCATCGATGGCGTCTCCATCGGTACCAACGACCTCACCCAACTCGTGCTGGGAGTCGATCGGGATTCCGAGATCTGCCGGGATCTGTTCGACACCATGGACCCCGCCGTACTCGACGCCATCGACGTCATCATCGAGCGCGCCACACGTGCCGGGCTCACCACCTCCCTGTGCGGGCAGGCAGTGTCGACCAACCCCGCTCTGGCGGAACATCTCGTACGCAACGGCATCACCTCGGTGTCCGTGGCACCGGACGTCGCCGCCATTACGCGCCACAACATCGCGGCTGCGGAACGCAGGATCCTGCTCGACCGAGCGAGGTCAGACCTGCGAACGTCCGCGGATGGGGACCGGCGAGGAGGAACCCGATGAGCGAACCCGTCGCGACACTGATCAGCAGCACCGGCGACTCCGTCACCGTGCACGGTCCCGGTGGCACCGACACGGTGCTGCCGGTCGCCGTGTGGCAGCTGCCCGACGCCCGTCAGGTGGTCGTGGTGGGGGAGGGCGGTCCGCTCATCGTCGCCGATATCGACGGGGCGCAGCTCGCCGAGGCGATCCAGTCGAGATGGCCCGGCGCCACCATGCTGGAGCGCCGCACCCGTCCCATGGCCTCGACAGGTGACCCACGAGCTTATGACGCCGTGTACTGTCAACTCGCGCTGGATGGTTCACGATGCGATCCGAACTACGCGGAACTGAGCGCGGCCGGTCTCCATCTCGCTCACGCCTGACTATCCGACGATGGTGCCCGCGGCGGATCCGTCGGTGAGCAGTTGATAGAACCGCTCGACGTCGGGTCGCCGGCACAGGGCGGTGCCCGGTGTCTGCAGCATGGCGGCCCCCGCGGCGATCCCGTACCGCACCGAGTCGCTCAACGAACGACCCTGTGCCAGGCCGCACACGACACCGGCGACCATGCTGTCGCCCGCACCGACACCGCTGACCACCGGGACCTGGACCGACGGGAAATACTCGTCGCGGTCCCGCGTGACCAGCAGAGCGCCATCGGCACCGAGCGAGAGGACGACGACCTGGGAGATCCCTTGGTCGATGACTTCCCGAGCCGCAGCCACCTGGTCGTCGATCGCCGACAACTCCCGCCCCGTCCAGTCCCGGAGTTCGCGAATGCTCGGTTTGACGAGAAACACACCACCCCGAAGTTGTCTCAGAGCCGGACCGGACGTATCGACGATGACTCGCGCCCCGAGGTCGCCGACGACGTCTGCCACCTGCTGGTAGAAATCGGCGGGCACACCCGGTGGCAGACTTCCGCTCACCACCACATAGTCGGCGCCCGACGCGACCTCGATGACCAGGTCGAGACAGGCCACCTGTTCCCTTGCGGTCACTGTCGGTCCCGGCAGGACGAAACGGTACTGCAGACCCGTCTCGTTCTCGTTGATCGTCAGGCTCTCCCGTGTGGAACCGCGGATCGTCAGGCTCCGAATCCCGACACCCTCGGTGGCCACGAGATCCTCGAGGGCCCGGCCGGTATGGCCGCCCGAAGGAAACACCGCCGTCGCGGGAGTTCCGAGAACGTGCAGTACCCGGGCCACGTTCAGTCCGCCGCCGCCGGGATCGCGGCGAGGTGCGCCGCAGCGCACCTTGTCGGTCGGCACCACCCGATTCGTGCTCGTGGTGATGTCGAGCGCAGGATTCATCGTCAACGTCACGATGTCGGGCATGGGCTCTCCTGTCGTCGGGCACGCCGGGCGGTTACCGGCGAACGGTAGCTGTGACTACTCATCTCGCCACCCCGACGTGGAATGCCAGATCCGCTCCGCCGTCTGCACGCTGTCCCCGGCGGCCGTGTCCGTGTCGACCGCGGTGGTCGACGTCCACGCCGTGGCACTCGCGGCCATCGCGTCGTACACGACGGGGGTGGCGTCCGAGTCGCCGGTTGGACGGCTCCCGATTCTCGCGATCGCCACGGCGCGTGGTGCCCTGCATTCGAGTTCGACGAGATCGCTGTGGGTGCAGGAAGCGACGAGCGCAGCGCGCTCCCGGAGCATCGGTTGGGTCCACGACGCATCCAGCACGACCGACCTTCCCGCCGTGAGGTGGTCGCGAGCGCGGCGCAGCACCTCGGCGTAGGTGCGGTCGGTCATGGTGCCGCTGTACAGGCCCTCACCGAATCCGGCAACCTGACCGGAATGCGGATCGAGGCCGGCGAGTTCCTTGCGGACGCGGTCGCTGGAGATGACGACGGATCCGGTGACATCAGCCAATCCGCGTGACAGCGTCGACTTTCCGGTGCCGGGCAGTCCACCGACCAGAGCCATTCGCACGGTTCCGGCGCGCAGATGCCGCAAGGCCAGGCGGCAGTGCGCCCGGGCATCCTCGCGGGCAACGCGGGAACCCTGCGTGTACCGCAAACAGGCCACCTTCGCGCGGACGAACGCCCGATAGGCGATGTAGTGATGCCGCAACGATGTCGGGGGCTGGTCGTGTGCCGCGGCGCAATATCGATCGAGGAACCGCAACCCGAGGTCCTCGCGTCCGAGGTACTCGAGATCCATGGCAAGGCATGCCGCGTCGTCGATACCGTCGACGTGGCGTAGGTGGTCGTCGAAGTCGAGACAGTCGAGAATGCGCGGCCCATCGTCGAGGCAGAAGATGTCGTCCGCCAGAAGATCGCCGTGACCATCGACTGTCCGGCCTTCCCGAATGCGGTTCTCGAACAGCTGTTTCCGCCCCTTCAGATACCTGAGGGCCCGTCGCTCCACCTCGTCGACGTCCGCAGCCGGGAGGACATCGCACCGGTAACTCGTCACCTCGGAGACGTTGGCGCACCACCGCGCGGCCACCGCGCCGGGCATGGCGTCGCGATCGATGTCCGCGGACTGGTCCGCTCCGGCATGGAATCGGGCGACGACGGCGGCGATCGCATCCACGTGTGCGGTGGCGTCACCGCCCCCGCCGAGCAGCCGGGTCAGTCGTCGGTCCGACGGCATCCGGCGCATCTTGACCAGCGCTTCGGTCGGTCCTCCCGCCGGGTCCGTCAAATCGGCGACTCCGAGATACACGTCGGGGCACAGCCTGCGGTTCAATGTCACTTCACGCTCACAGGCCGCGCGACGCCTTTCGGCGGTGCCGAAGTCGGCGAACGCCGTCCGGATCGGCTTCTTCGCCTTGAAGACGACATCACCGACCATGACGACATAGGCCGTGTGCGTCTCGACTCCGTCCACCTCGAGGCCACCGATTGCCTGCGGTGGCGAACACCTCGGAGTTCTCTCGGTCGCCGACATGATGGTGCGTCACATCACGACGGGCCGGGGCAGCGCCGAAGGTCCGTCAGCCTGCGCGTCCTCATCGAGGTCGAGGTCGAGGTGAAGCGTGGTCCCGTCACGACGCAGCGCGTGCGCCCACCCCCGCTCTCGGATCACCTCGAGCATCACGGTGTTCTGCGCCAGCACCTCCGCCGTCATCCGCCCGATACCGTGTGCCCTCGCTGCGTCGACGAGCCGGGTCAGCAGCATCGTTCCGATTCCGTGCGATTGGTAATTGTGATCGACCACCAGCGCGAATTCGACCAACGGGGAGTCGTTGTCCAACTGGTGTACCGGGCTCACGTAGTTCGCGACTCCTACCAGGACGCCACCGATGTAGGCACCCAGTGCGCAATGCCCGGGGTCTTGCCGGCACAATGACGCGGCCAGATCCCCGAGATGCGTCGGACGGGCGCCGAAGAACCTCAGGTACGCGTCGTGCTGGTCCATCCGCTCGTGCAGGGACTGCACGTCGTCTCGGTCGGTGGGTCGAAGGGAGCGCACGACGACACCCGTGGTGACCGCGCGTGGCATCCGGGCTTTCATGCACCGTCACCTCCGTCGTCGGCCGTCGGAATTCATTCAAGCGTGGGAGGCGGACGCGGCGTCAGAGCCTTTGGTCCTCGACTACGGTCCTTCGCCTCTATTGCCGGTGTCGGTGGGTTCGCGATGCTGAAGGAAACCACGGACGCCCACCCGGCATCGAAGGATCCTCGAAACGCAATGACCAGCACGAACAGTGACACGGAGACCACGTCGATGGTGCACGCGCAGGCCCCGGTGGTGGAGCGGCTGATTCCCGAGTTCGGGGGGAGTTTCACGCGGGAGGCGATTGCCCGGATAGTCGCGGGCAGCATTTCGGATCTCGCGGGGGTGCCGATCGCCGACATACCGGAACTGGCCGAGCGAATTGCCCGGCAACGGCTCGTCACGGCACTCGAACGGCATCCTGAACGGTCGCCGTCCGAGCGTTGTGATCCCACACCGCGCAACCGAGTGATCGGGGCCCACCGATCCGGGGGACCGGGCCCCGTTACCGAGCGTCACCACACAGCAATCGAACAGGAGTGGCCATGACGGACCAGTGGCACGGGCGCGATGTGCAGGGGCCCGGAGCGGCGGTGACCAGACCGCTGCCCGCGACTATGTGGCCTGTGGAGATCGAGATATACGAACCCGACGCGGAGCCGACCCGTTCCCAGGCCAGGGCGCGCCTGCGTACACACGACAAGACCCTCCTCGAGGGACGGGGAGAGGCCGGCTGCCACTCTCGACACGGCACAGTACACGTCAGCCGCGAGATGGCCGCCGCTCGTGCATTGACCGACTTGGCGCACCAATTGTTCGAGCTGGCAGCCACAGAGGACGCGGCTGCATGCGGACGCGGATTGTGTCAGCGGCCATGAGCATCACTCCCACATCGCCGCCCACCAGTGGGGTGGCACCGAACTTCACCGACTACGACGGTGAAAAGTCCCGGTTTTCGTGGTCTGCCATCGAGCGTCGACTCGGGCCGGCCCCCGGTGGCTGCAACATCGCGTATTACGCGGTCGACCGCCACGACTGTGGGCCGCAGCGGGACAAGGTCGCGTTCCGGTTCGTGGGTCCGAACAAGCGCGCCGGCGAGCTACCCGTCACCGAGGTCACCTTCGGTGACTTCGCGCACCGAGTCCGCAAGTTCACCGCCGTGCTGCGCGGACTCGGCGTGGGGAAGGGCGACCCCGTCTTCGTGTTCACCGGTCGCATCCCGGAGCTGTACGTCAGCATCCTCGGGGCGTTGCGCAACGGAAGCGTGGTCTCCCCGTTGTTCTCCGCCTTCGGCCCCGAGCCGTTGGCCACGAGACTTCGGCTCGGCGACGCCCAAGTCCTGGTGACCACCGAGCAGCTGTATCGGCGGCGGGTGGAGAAGATCCGCGACTCGGTGCCGTCCTTGCGCCACGTGCTGGTGGTGGGGGATGCCGGTTCGATCACCGACGTTCCGGACACGCTCGACTTCCACAGCATGATGGTGGACGCCGACGGGGACTGCGATATCACCCCGACCTGCGCCGACGATGTTGCCCTGCTACATTTCACCAGCGGAACGACCGGTACCCCGAAGGGCGCGGTCCATGTCCACGGCGCCGTGGCCACCCATTATGCGACCGGGTTGTTCGCCCTGGACCTGCATCCAGCGGACGTATTCTGGTGCACGGCGGATCCTGGCTGGGTCACCGGCACGTCGTACGGGGTGATCACACCGTTGCTGCACGGCGTGACGTCAATCGTCGACAGCAACGAATTCGATGCCGAACGGTGGTACCGCATCCTCGAGGAGCAGGCCGTCACGGTCTGGTACACCGCGCCGACCGCGATCCGCATGCTGATGAAGTCCGGGCCGGAGTTGGCGCACAAATACTCCTACCCCCACCTGCGGCTCATCGCCAGTGTCGGCGAACCACTCAACCCCGACGCCGTTCTGTGGGGACGAGACGTGCTCGGTCGGCCCATCCACGACAACTGGTGGCAAACCGAAACGGGCGGCATCATGATCGCCAACACACCCGGTTTCGCCATCAAACCCGGATCGATGGGACGACCCCTCCCGGGCATCGACGCCGCCATCGTCCGACGCACAGGGGACGGCGGCATCGAAACCGTCGAAATACCGAATGTGGAGGGGGAACTCGCGATACGCCGAGGCTGGCCCTCGATGTTCCGCGGGTACCTGCACAATGACGACCGGTACCGGCGCGCCTTCGCGGGCGACTGGTACCTGACCGGCGACTTGGCCAAGCGCGACGCGGACGGCTATTACTGGTTCGTGGGTCGGGCCGACGACGTCATCAAATCGGCGGGTCACCTCATCGGTCCGTTCGAGGTGGAGAACGTCCTCATGGAGCATCCCGCGGTCGCCGAAGCGGGAGTCATCGGCAAGCCGGATCCGATCGTGGGTGCCGTGGTCAAAGCCTTCGTGTCCGTGAAGACGGGCTGGAACGCGGACGACGCCCTGCGCCGTGAACTTCTCGGGTACTCCCGCAAGAAACTCGGCGCCTCGGTCGCCCCCAAGGAGATCGAGTTCGTGGAGGTTCTCCCGCACACACGTAGCGGCAAGATCATGCGCAGGCTGCTCAAGGCACGCGAACTGGGTCTGCCGGAGGGGGACACATCGACTTTGGAGGTGGGCGGATGACTGCCTCGGACTTTCCCTACGACAAGGCGTTCGCGGTCGAGTTGCTGACGGACATGCTGCGCATTCGACGCTTCGAGGAGAAGGCTGCAGAGCTGTACGGCGCCCAGAAGATCCGCGGGTTCCTGCATCTGTATGTGGGGGAGGAAGCGGTCGCGGTCGGGGCCTTGCATGCCCTGTCTCCGGGCGATGCGGTGGTCGCGACCTACCGCGAGCACGGCCACGCGCTGGTGCACGGTGTCCCGATGAACTCGATCATGGCCGAGATGTTCGGGAAACGCGAAGGCTGTTCGAGGGGGCGAGGCGGATCGATGCATCTGTTCGATGCCGCCACCCGGTTCTACGGGGGCAATGCGATCGTCGCCGGCGGTCTGCCACTCGCGGCCGGTCTGGCGTTGGCCGACAAGATGCAGGGTAAGCGCCGAGTGACGGCCTGCTTCTTCGGCGAGGGCGCGATGGCGGAGGGCGCCTTTCACGAGACCATGAATCTCGCATCGCTGTGGCAGTTGCCGGTGCTGTTCTGCTGCGAAAACAACCTGTACGCCATGGGCACGGCCTTGTCCCGCTCGGAATCTCAAACGGATCTGTGCGTCAAAGCCGCGTCGTTCGACGTCCCGACGCTCAAGGCGGACGGCATGGATGTGATTGCCACCCTGCACGCGGCCCGCTCCGGCGCCGCGCACGTCCGCACGACCGGCGGCCCCTTCTTCATCGAATTCCAGACGTACCGATTTCGTGCCCATTCGATGTTCGACCCGGAACTGTATCGCGACAAGGCGGAAGTGGAGTCCTGGAAGGAGAGGGGTCCGATTCACACCTTCTCGGCGCGGCTCAAAGCGCTCGGGCTGTTCTCGGAGGAGGAGTTCCTCCGCATCGACGACCGCGTCATGTCGGAGGTCGATGCCGCGGTGAACTTCGCCGAGGCAGGCACCTGGGAGGCGCCCGGGGACCTCCTGCGCGACGTGCTCACGCCGGCGCGAACAGAGGAGGCGTCGTGAAGATCAGCTACCGGGACGCGGTGCGGGAAGCGATCCGTGAGGCGATGCACGCCGATCCGCGGGTGTTCCTCATGGGTGAGGATGTCGGACGCTACGGCGGCACGTACGCGGTGTCCAAGGGCCTGCTCGCCGAATTCGGGGACGAGCGGATCCGCGACACCCCGCTCTCGGAGTTGGGTTTCGTGGGAGTGGGGATCGGGGCGGCCGTGGGCGGGATGCGCCCGATCATCGAGGTGATGACCGTCAACTTCAGCCTGCTCGCGCTCGACCAGATCGTAAACACCGCAGCGTCGCTCCGGCACATGTCGGGCGGACAATTCTCCGTCCCCGTGGTGGTGCGCATGGCGACCGGCGCAGGCAGGCAACTCGCCGCGCAGCATTCGCACAGCCTCGAGAACTGGTACGCCCACATCCCCGGAATCCGGGTCCTGGCGCCCGCGACAGTGGCGGACGCGCGCGGCATGCTCCTACCGGCCCTCGCGGACCCCGATCCGGTGATCATCTTCGAACACACCCAGCTGTACAACTCGTCGGAAGACCTCGAGGGGCCCGTCCCGGTCGACATCGACTCGGCAGCGGTACGCCGGGAGGGAAACCACATCAGCCTGATCACGTACGGCGGTTCGCTGCCCAAAGCCCTCGCCGCCGCCGACGTACTGGCAGAGAAGGGAATCGCCGCCGAGGTCGTCGACCTTCGGGTGCTGCGCCCCCTCGACACCGACACCATCGCCGCGTCGGTCCGGAAGACACACCGTGCCGTCGTGGTCGACGAGGGCTGGCGCACCGGCAGTCTCGCAGCGGAAGTGATGGCGCAGATCGTCGAGCGCGAATTCTACGAGCTCGACGCGCCACCTCGCCGCGTGTGCAGCGCCGAGGTCCCGGTCCCGTACGCCAAGCATCTCGAATACGCGACCCTTCCTCAGGTCGAGACCATTGTGTCCACGGCGTGGAATGTGATCGGCGATCGGTAGGAACGAGGCATAGCCATGTTTGATTTCACGCTGCCTTCCCTGGGCGCCGACATGGATGAGGGAACGTTGACGGACTGGTTGGTCAAACCCGGTGACGAGGTGGAGCGCGGTCAGGCGATAGCGACGGTCGACACCGTGAAAGCGGCCGTGGACGTGGAGATCTGGCAGAGCGGCACCGTTCACCGGTTGCTCGTCGAGCCCGGAACGACCGTGTCGGTCGGAACCCCGTTGGCAACGCTGTCGAGTCCCGGAGAATCACCACCGCCCGAGCTACCGTCTGCCGATGCGGTGCCCGGCACCACCACGGTCGCCACCGCACCGGAACCAGCACCGGCACCACGGCGCAAGGTCTCACCCAGGGCGCGCCGGGAAGCGGAAAGGACAGGGATCGATCTCGCCGGTGTCACCGGGACAGGCGCCGGTGCTGCGGTCACGCTCGACGACGTTCAGCGCGCGGCAGCCCACAGCATCGAGCCTGGACCGGCCAAGGCCGAGGCCAAGACCCGCGATATGCGTCGCGCGATCGCTGCTTCCATGAGCCGCTCCAAGCGGGAGATCCCGCACTACTACCTGATGGACGAGATTCCACTGCGGACGGCGACGGACTGGTTGCGCACCGAAAATGCCGCCCGCCCGATCACCGAACGAGTCCTCCTCGCCGCTGTGCAACTCAAGGCGGTGGCGCTCGCTGCCCGGCAGTTCCCGGACCTCAACGGGTTCTGGCTGGACGGCGAGTTCCGGCCGGCACCCCACATCCACCTCGGGGTGGCGATCTCTCTGAGAGACGGAGGTCTGGTCGCTCCCGCGGTCCACGACACCGCCGACAAACCCCTCTCCCAGCTGATGGTGGAACTCGGCGATCTGGTGACCCGGGCCCGTGCCGGTTCGCTGCGCAGTTCCGAGATGTCGGACCCGACGTTGACCGTGACGAACCTCGGGGAACGTGGGGTCACCTCGGTTTTCGGTGTGATCTATCCGCCTCAGGTGGCGTTGGTGGGTTTCGGGAGGCCCAGTGAACGCCCCTGGGTGTTCGACGGAGACCTGCAGGTCGCGACCGTCGTGACAGCTACCCTCGCCGCCGATCACCGTGCCAGCGACGGAACACGGGGCGCACAGTTCCTGACCAGAATCAACGAACTGCTCCAACAGCCGGACACGTGGTGAGGACGACAGATGAACAGCGAGACGATCGACTCGAGAGTCATACGCGCATTGCGGGAGATCGCACCGGAGATCGAGGACGAGGAACTGTCCTCGGATGTGCCGTTACGCGATCAGGTCGATCTGGATTCGATGGACTGGCTGAACTTCCTCGTGCGCCTGCATGCCGTGTTCGGCGTCGATATCCCGGAATCCGACTACGCGACACTGGTGACCGTGGAGGACATCGTCGAATACATTGCCTCGCAAATACACACGTGAGGGCGACGCGGCTACTGCGGGACCTCGGCGAGCGACCGGGTGCCCGCTCCTCGGAGTTGAAGCGGAACCTGATCGCGGTGCTGCTCGCCCACTCGACCAATCTCGGTTTGACGCGGATGGCCGACGCCTGCGGCATCTCCTACGACGTGCTGTCCTGGACCGCCGAGTGGTACGTGCGGGAGGAGACGTTGCGGGCGGCGAACCTGGCGATCATCGGCTATCACCCTCTACCGGGCGGGCCCGAAATCGCGGGTGGAGTCGGATTCTCCGCTCGTCGGGCCGCTGCTGACCCGCCGAGTGAACACCGAGTTGGTCGCCGGGCACTGGGACGATTTGCTGCGGTTGGCCGGGTCGTTGAAGTTCGGCACGCGAGCGCGTCGCTGCTGGTCGGGAAGCTTTCCGCGTCGGGCCGGCAGAACACCCTTGCCGCGGCGCTGAAAGAGTATGGGGCGCTGCGTCGTACGATCTACGCCGCCCGGTATTTGTCCGATCCGGCGTATCGCCGCAGGATCTCGCGTCAGCTGAACAAGGGTGAGTCGTTGCACGCCTTGAAGCGGGATCTGCTCTACGCGCACGAGGGCGCCGTCCGTGCCCGTCACCTCGAACAGCAGACCGAGCAGGCCTGGTGCCTGACGCTGGTCACCAACGCCGTGGTGGCCTGGACGACCGAGTACTACGGGCTTGCGGTGGCCTCGATGCGCACCGCGGGACGGCGTGTCGATGACGAGGTTCTGGCCCATATCTCGCCGGCGCACAGCGCGAACATCAACTTCTTCGGCTCCATCGACGTCGACATCGAGGGCGAACTCGCCCAGCTCGGCCCCACCGGCTACCGGCCGCTGCGGGTCCGCGACACCCTGTTCTGACCTACTGTCCGATCCCGGCACCCGTGAAAGCCAGGAACACAGCATGCGGGATCTGTTCGAGTCAGTCAGTTGGACTCGTTCGTTGGCCTGAGTGTGGTCCCTTTCGCCGATCCGTTAGCGGGGGAGATCTCGGGCAACGCCATGTCACCGGGCGGCGCAACACAAAATGGCTAGGTACCGCTCCGCAAGGGGTCGATCAAATGGCCCCCACCGTCTTGCCCGACTACTGACGAGGCTCAGCGAAATTCCCCACTTCTGCTCGGCGAAATTCCCCACCTGTGAGCGGTGTTTACTGTAGCGGTTGCCGGGGTGCGGTGGTGGCTTTGCGGAGGTTTTCGGCGCGGGCGTGGTGGTCGCGGAGACGGTAGGAGTCGCCGTCGAGGTTGAGCACGACGGACCGGTGCAGCAGCCGGTCGAGCATGGCCGCGGCGACGGTGGTGTCGCCGAGGACCTCACCCCATTCACCCACGCTGCGGTTCGTGTTTACGATGATCGAAGTTTTCAGATATCGCTGCGCCACAACCTGAAACAACGCAGACGCCGCCTCGCCGGGCAACGGGAGATAGCCCAGTTCATCAATTATCAGGAGGGTGGGGCCGGCGAAGAACCGCATCGTCGTCGCCCACCGGCCCTCGATCGCCGCCCGGTGACAGCGGGCGGCGAGGTCGGCGGCGGTGGTGAAGTAAGTGCGGTACCCGGCGTGCACCGCGGCCCGCGCCAACCCCACCGACAGGTGCGTCTTTCCGACCCCCGGCGGGCCGATGAGCAGGATATTCGTGGCGCTCTCGAGGTAGCGGCAGGTGCCGAGCTCGGCGATCAACTTCCGGTCCAGGCTCGGGGCGGCGTCGTAGTCGAAGTCCTCGAGCGATGCCGGGGTCGGCAGGCACGCGAACCGCAGCCGTCCGGCCAAACGGCGGGCCTCGGTCGCATCGACTTCGATGGCGAGGAGTTCTTCGAGGGTGGCGGTCATCGACAGGTTGGTCTTCTGGGCGCGGTCGAGGACCGCCGGCAACGCTTCGGCGGCGTCGTGCAGCTTGAGCACCGCCAGATGACCGCGTAGGCGTTGGTAGAGGCTGGCCGCCGCGGGGGTGTTCGGCGCCGGAACCGCATCGGCGGCAGGAGTGGTATTCATGTCAGGGTGTTCCTTCCGCGGGCGGCCCGCTCGTAGGTGGACAGGTCGATAACGGTCGATGGCGTTGGCATCTTGGATGTCTCGGCTGCGCCCAAGGTCGTCACGTTCGACTCGCTGGTGCCCCGACGCAGTGCTTCCGCGGCCGCGATCGCGGCGGGCCCGGGTGGGATCCGTTCCTTGCGGCGGTGCGGGCGACCGACTGAGCCGGCGGCGGCCATGGCCGCCTGCTCGAGCGCGTAGACATGGCCGTGGTCGCGGACGACCACCCCGGCGCCGTCCGGGGCGAGGCGGTGGCGGGCGATGGTGATCTGCGCGGTGGTGACGATGTCGATCACCTCCGATCCGAGGACCTGGGTGACGGTGACCTGCGCCGACGCGAGCTCCGGGGGCACCGAGTACCGGTTGCCGCGGTAGGACACCAGCGCCTGCCGGGATGCGATCCGGGGTTCGGTGAGAATCGCCGGATACGGCGTGGCCGGCAGCGCCGTGAGCGGTTCGGTGGCGGCGACGGTCGCCACCGAGGCCTTGCCGTCGGCGGTGGCCCGCATCCGGGTATCGCCCCGCAGCCGGCAGAACTCGTCCACTCGTCGCTGGGCCTGTTCGACGGTGACATCGTCGGGCAGGGTGCGCCACCAGCGTTGGGCGGCAGTGTGATTGGCCTTCTCGACCACCCCTTTGCGGTTCCCTGCTTTGGGTGGGCAAATAGCCACCGCGACCCCGTAGTGCTTCGCGACGCCGGCGAAGCTCGCCGTCACCCGACCCGACTCCGGATGGCAGACGGTGGCCATCCGATCGAACCGCCATACCCTCGTCACACCGCCGAGCCGTCGGCTGACCCGGTCGAGGCCGTCGACGAGGTGCGGCTGGGTCATCGCCGGCGCCAGGATCCCGCGCCAGCGCCCCGAATGCGCCAGGGAGCCGACCAGCAGGTGCGCCATCCCGCCCCAGCCCCAGGAGGCGGGTGGATTCGGCAGGTCGACCCAGTCCCACTGAGTTTCCTCGCCGGCAGGATGGGCGATGATCGCGTTCGCCCGGTCGGTGGCGGTCGCGCAGGCCTCGCACACCGGGCGCAGTCCGCGGTCACGGATCTGCCGGGTCAGCGTCGGATACGACAGCCGATATCCGAGCTCTTCGAGCTCGTCGCACAGGGTGCGAGCCCACAGATGCGGGTCCTCGGACAACCGGCAGGTGACGTAGTCGACGAACGGTTCGAACGGGTCCGGTTCGCGGCGTTTACGCACGCCAGGGGTGCGCTCGTCGTTCAGGTAGGCCCGGACGGTCTTGCGGTCCCTTCCGGTGTGGCGGGCGATCGCCGAGATCGACCAACCTCGTTTACGTAGGGCATGTACTTCCACATCGTCCTCCCATGTCAGCATGTGAACGCGGGTCTCCTTCGACTGGCTGATGTGTGGTCAGAGACCATCAGCATCGAGGGAGACCCGCCCTCGTTGGCGAAGCCACACGGGTGGGGAATTTCAGTGAGCGTTACCGGGGAATTTCAGCGAGCGCCGTCACTACGACCCAAGCTGGCGCGGAATCCGGCGATGTAACCGATCGGTGCGGACTGCATGCCATAAGACGATCCCTATGCGAAGCGATCTCAGGCAACTCCTCGCCATGTCAACGCGCGGCGCAACACAAGAGCGCATGCAAATGGTTAGGTACCGCTCCGCGAGGGGTCGATCAAAATGGCCCTACCGTCTTGCCCGACGTCTACCCGATAACGCCTCACCCGGCAGGGGCTCGTCAGCTCGGGCCCTCGGGCCGCACGCTTGGATGCAGTTTCTCTCTCCACCGCGCGCGGAGCACCGCAAAGACGATCCGTGGGCTCCGACATCTCCGGCGTCTGTATTGAGCGACGACCTCACTTCGAACTCAGACACGCCGTCGGCAGCGATTCCGGCCAGTGCCATCCGTCCGAACTCTGGTGGTTCCTTCGTGACGGACGGATCGCCGGATTGATGGACGGACGTGCCGGAAACCTTCGCCGCCACGGTGACCGTCACCGGTGAAGCCAACCTGGCATCGGCCGAATCGGTAGCAGTCGCGGAACTACGCAAGCGGCGCCGACGAGGCGGAGTCACTTCGTCGGGGGCCGAGGTCGCGGAAGGATTCGGGGTCAAGGGACGACGATCAGCTTTCCGACATGCCGACGCTGGGCGAGTTGTGCCTGGGCTTCGCGTACCTTCCCGAGGGGAAAGGTTGCTGCGACGACGGGTCTGACCTCGCCCCGCCGCGCGATTTCCACCAGGTGGTCGAAGATCCGTGGCGTGTGCATGGTCGAGCCCACCAGAGAGAGATTGGCGAGGTAGAGCTTTCGCACATCGATGTCGACAGCCCACCCGCCGAGGGCACCGGCGACCACCCAGCGTCCCCCTGTCCTTAGCAAACTGAGGCCGGGGCCGAGGACTGCGCCGGCAACGACGTCGACAACCGCGTCGTATCCCTCCGGTGCTGCGCCGGCTGCGTCGGCAAGCACCTGACCCCCTCTCCGGTCCACCACGGCGTCGGCGCCGGCGCTGCGGACAGCCTCCCCCTTGTCGCCGCTGCACACTGCGACGACCCGAGCCCCGCGGGAGTGGGCCAACTGGACCGCAGCCAGCCCGACGCCGCCCGAGGCGCCCGTGATGAGCACAGTGTGACCCTCCGAGACGGCTCCGCGGTCGAGCATGCCCAGCGCGGTGCCATAGGCAATGGGGAGGGCGGCCAGTTCCACGTCTGTGAGGGGCGACTCGTCGACGGAGTGGGCTCGTGTGCTCGGCACCACGACGTACTCGGCGAACCCCCCGTTCCGCTCGCTCCCGAGCACGTCGGCCGGGCGTGCGTCTGGTCCCGGGCCGTCGTACTCGGCCGGGTCCACCAGCACCCGCGCCCCGATCGGTCCGGCGGCTGCCCCATCACCGGAAGCCACCACCCTGCCGGCCACGTCGGCTCCCTGGATGCGTGGGAAGTCGAGCGGACCGAGCCATCCCGTCCTGACGTCCGGATCCTCTGCCGCCCCGTAGGAGCCCTCGCGGGTCCAAAGATCGGTGTTGTTGCACCCTGCCGCGTGGACCCGGACCAAGACCTCGCCCGGCCCAGGGCGAGGCACGGGCACCTCACGCTCCTCGATCACATCAAGGCCTCCGTGACCGGTGATGACGACGGCACGCATGGTGCGGGGAAGGGGCTGTGTCAGCAGTCCGGACGGTGGCGGGGAGGTCTGTGACATAGAGGCAGGATCGCATACAGCCCCGTCTACCGCTGCTCATCGGCACGGCTCCCGGCCGCGGAAGTGGTGCTCGGTCGAGTGCCGCAAACTCGCCTCGGACGAACGCCGGGCGGCCGAGCGCGGTGTCGTCGCGGTGGAGCTGCGCGAGCGGGTGGTGGAGGTCGCGCATAGTGGTCGCCGATGGTGACGACTATGCACGCGCCGCACCGGCCGCCCGCGAACTACTCGATGCCAATCCACGGCAGCGACCGTCGTCGCGACAGGAGCACCGGTCTCCTGCACGTATCTGACCTGGGCATTACCGCTCCTCGGCACCTAAATAGTTCCGCTCGAACTGGCACGAAATCGAGAAACCGACATGCCACAGACAGGCAACTGAAACGGAAACGAGAAACTGACACCGATCGCGAGAACAAAAAGGAACAACTTGGTTCCACTGCTCGTGTCGCTTCTCTGTGCATCCGACCTGCGGGTTCTCAACATCGAGTCAGTGACTGATTCTCACGAACTTGTCGGAATCCTCAGTCCGGTCGCTCTCCCGTTAGAGGATCGATGACCGGCACCCGACCGCTGAGGGAGATGCCTCGAGGGAGTCGGTGCGGCACGGGTTGTCACGCTGCGTGGACTCGGCGCGATACCTAGGTCATGAGGGTGAGGAAGACTGCGATAGGTGCCTGCGCTCTTGTCGCGATCGCAACCGCGACCTGCTCCTGCTCGTCCGCTGATGACACCGAATCGCGCGATCCGACAGTCTTCGTCCAATCCACACAGTTCGCACCGCCGCCGGCGCCGATCACCGATCTCGTGCCTACCCCCGATCAACTGACCGCCCTGTACAACGCCACCACCAACTACTCGATACGCGAGGAGGACCGCGCGCGACTTCTCGATGGTCCCAGCGATCAGACCCTGCGGATCGCGCGGGCCTGGGGCGCGCTGCCCATGCCCCAATACATCCAGTTCACCACCGTGGAACCTGTCGGCCCAGACATGATCAACGCGACTGGGCAGGGCCGCCTTGATCGCATGGCCCCTTACCCGGTCGGACCAATCCCCTTCGTGCGTTCCAACAACGAATGGAAGCTATCCCGCGCCTACGTCTGCGGCATCTTGACCGTTCTCGCCAACCTCCCAGATCCAAGTCCAAGTACCCGGACCGCATATCAGTGCGTGTGAGAGTCCGGAAACGCAATAGCGCTCCCCTCACCGAGAGGAGATCGGCGCCCAGCACTGCCCGCAGCGGTTGGCGCGCGTTCCGGCTGGGGATCGTCGAACGAACGAACGAATACTACGGATGTTGCGTTTAGCCTGATGTGGTGACGCAGTGGGAGCTCGTGCGAGTTGATCATCATCAGTTTGCCCTCGGTGAACCCGGCGCCGAAACCCTGAACCCGGTAGACGAGGGCACCCTGATCGAGGTCGGCGCCGGTTTCGTCTCGTTCTTCACCGGAATCACCTACGGCCCCGCTCGTCTGGCCCTCGACCTGCTCGAGCATGCCCCCGAGACGGAGGGCACGCAGGAGTGGGAGGTGATCGAAGAAGCCGCGATCACCACCACCTCGGACATCGTGGTGACCACGCTCGACGGCACCGAAAGCACCACCCTCACACCGGTCCCCGCCGGCCGATACACGGTGCGGGCACATGCCCGCGGCCGCGACACCCGATACGGCGAAGACGTCACCGAACCCTGCGAGGACTACCTCGTCCAACTCTGGCCCACCCACACCGCCGACAACTCGGTCCACACCCTCCACAAGACCGACCGGGCATGGTCACTACAGACCCAGGTCGACGAATCCAGCCTCTCCCGTGACTACGTCTACATCCGCAACGACTCAGGCGATGTCGTCAAAGTGCCGCCCAAGGGCCCCGAAGCCAACGCCGTACGCGCCCACCTGAACGAGTTCGGCGGCACGCCGCTCACCCCCACACTCGAAGCAGTGTTCTCCAGCCGCTACGTCGCCGGCCTCGACCGCCCCCTGATCGACCGCATCGACGCCGCAACCCCCGACCGGCAGCGTGCCTTCGCCCGCTGGTGCGTCCACCGCGCCTTCGAACGCGCCGGAATCGCCGACATCGACTGGCTCCGAGACGTCCTCACTGAGATGGACGCCGGAAAACCGGTCAACGAGGACTTCATCGCCAGCTTCGCCGCCCGCAACCGACTCGATCAGGACCCGCGGATCACCCGCCGCATCGTCTCCGGTCTCCCCGCCAGCCGTGAACTCGTCCAGCAATACGAGGCACTGCGCGCCTACTCGCGCAGCATGTACCCGGAAGCCACACCACTCGAATCAGCGATCGAAGCGTTCTGGCACGCCGCGAAAACCTACGGCATGGACTACCCCGAACTCATCGACGCCGCACGTCAGGACTTCTTCGGCAAGGAATAATGTCCGTCGGCAACCGGCGTCCGGCCGACCGATGGGGGATCCGCCATCGGGAAGGCTGGTGGAGGTTCTCCTCATGGAGTCTTGAAGTTCGTTCATCCTGCACAAACCCGGTGTGGCATCGTCAGGCCCAGGAACGAACGGAGGTGCGGCTCGGATGCGATACACCCGCGACTTCGGCTCTCCCTTGCCTCCGGCTTGGACCGACCTGCCCGACCGTGATCGTTATTGGGCTGAGTTCGAGGAAAGATTCGGGTTTCGCCCGGGCACGAAACCCGAATCATGGCCGGCGATCGCAGAGCCGACGCCATCGGTAACCTTCGATCTCACCAACACCGCCGACACCATTGCTTCCTGGCGGGCGCGGTTCGATGCGGTCAACGCCGAGGCGCTGCGGTGTTTCGTTGCTGAGTTCGCCGACGATCCGCGGTTCGTCGTTCTCGACTGGCAGCATCCCGGGTACTGGTTCGACGCCGCGGAGCACGCCGCTACTGAGGACTCGGAGTGGCGTGTGTCCGTCTATCCGAACGGCGACTACTACATCTTCCTGCGGGAAGACTTCACCGAAGGAACCTTCGGCCATCCGTGGGAGCCCACGCTGTGCGTGTTTGGCGAACGACTCGTCACCACCCTCGGCCGCACCTTGGCGGCGTGGCTTCCCCGCAAGCGTGTCAATGGCCAGCCGTACTACCGCGAAAGATAACCGGACTGTCCTCGACCGGGTCACCATCAGTGACCGGTCATCGATCCACATACGGAACGGGTCACCCTTGGTCTGGTGGCATCTGTCACCATGATCAGATGTACGAGTGCCCGGCACGGACACTCGCCTGCTGTTCCTATCCTGCTGTGTCCCAGAAGACCCGAGGATTGCCGTCGGCATCCGTGCCTACGAGGTTGGCGGGGTGGATCCCGCCGGACGTGATGAATTCGGTCAGCAGATGCTCCATCCCGGGTGGAGCGTTCACCTCGCCATGTGAGTACAGCTCGATCACAATGCCAGCCTTCGAGGCGGGCACGTGCTCAATGCCGTAGACGGCATCAGGCGCGAATACGATGTGGATCTCCAGAGAGTTCTCGTCGAGCCGATCGATCCCGGTGACCCTGAAGCGATAGAGCTCCCGTCCGCTCGCTGCCTCGTTTTCAGAGACACCAAACGCAGTCCACAATCTGTTTTTCCACAGCATGAAGAGCCGATCGAGCTCGGTACGATCGGGAACACTCATCGTCGTGACTCTCCCGGTAGTGACGTCGTCGGGCAAGAGGAAGAGGATCTATTGCCCGAACCTGCACCGGGACGAAGTGGCGTTCCAGCGCGTGTCGGGCGGCAGTCGACCGTCGTTCTGCAAGCGGATCGGTATGCGGTAATGAGGACGAAGACTTCAAGGTCAGGTCGCCGCCCTATTTGCCACACTGTGTAACGATGCGGGATACGACAACGCGGGCGGGGGGAACATTGCTGGCGCCAATGGACTTCGAGATCGACGTCGACTACAACACGCTGATCCTTCGGCCAGAGTTCGATAGCGATCTTCTCGGTACGGAGTGGTTCAACCAAGAACCGTGGTTTGTCAACGGTGGCCCCGGCCGTGTGGTCATCCATACGGGCGGGCGCGGCTTGATTCGCGTGACCGTCGCCGCAACCGGAGGCGCCGCTCCTCCAATCACAGACTCGTTGCTCGACGAGTGGGAAGACATCGGTGAGGCGTCGTTCACCACTGAGGATGACGAGATCTGCTTCGACGGCCTATTAGGGAGCATCATCGGTCCGATGGATACGGCGGGGCCGGGCAGCTACCGGATCCGCGTGCTCGCCCGTGGCCGCACTGAATACTGGGATTCTTACCCACCTAAGTCTGCGCAGCCGTGGATACACCTCCAACTCCAGATCTGGCAGCATGACCCTGCTCCGCGGAAACTCATCCAGTACCGGGACCGATTCACGGGCGATGTGGTTCGGCCTGCTGGCGGTGTCGTATAACGAACCCCCACCGCACACGCACGCAGCGACCGAGCACCGGCGCGTTTCCGCAGATCAGGCATGACCTGCGGATTCCCGTAAGACCCGCCCGCGAAAATGCCCGGTCAAGGGGGGTCAAACGCTACACTTGCATGGTGCTCGAACTGTTGGTCGGCTACTGCCGCTGCAGCACCGATGCGCAAGACCTCACCGCGCAGATCGACACCCTGACCCGCCTGGGGGTCGACACCAAACGGATCTACGTCGACCACGGTCTCACCGGCACCAACCGGGACCGCCCCGGGCTGCGTGAGGCCCTGGCAGCGGTGCGCGAAGGCGATGTGCTGGTCGTAAGCAAACTCGATCGTCTGGCTCGCTCGGTGCCCGATGCTCGCGCGATCGCCGACGAGCTCACCGCCCGCAAGGTCAAGCTCAACATCGATGGATCCGTCTACGACCCGACCGATCCGATCGGCAGACTCTTGTTCACGACACTGTCGATGATCGCCGAGTTCGAGGCCGATCTGGCCCGGGCCAGGACCCGAGAAGGCATGGCCATCGCGAAAGCCAAAGGCCGGCTCCGCGGCAAGAAACCCAAACTCAGTCCTCATCAGGAAGCGCACCTGGTCGAGCTGCACCACGCCGGCAGGCACACCACAAGCGAACTCGCCGAGCTGTTCAATGTCGCACGCTCTACCGTCTACCGTGCCATCCGCCGTGCCGATACCGCACAATCTGATACCTCATCCTGACCCGTCCACACCGTTCCCACTCGCCCCAGGACTACGCGAGCATATCCGCCCGATTTTCGGCGAGTACTACCGCGACCCCTACCTCCGGACGCGAAGGATCGAGCATTGCCGCGATTCCGAGGAGGGTGAGATCGCTCTCCGCCCCTTCCCGCGTCAGTCCCGGGGGAGTGCCCGCGCCGATGTCGCGCTCGGCGACGGCGAGCACACGCAAACCTTCGCGAGCCCAGTCGCGTACGAGATTCGCGGTGAACTCCCGATCGGAACTGGTGAAGGCCGGGTCCACACCAGCCGGACCGGCGATTCGCTTACACCGGTCGAAGATCTCTTCGGGTGCTCCCTTGGCATGGATGTGCAGCGTGTCGCCGATACGATCGACGGTGGACATCCGGCGCAGCTCCGAGTCGAAAGGGAACTGCGACACCCGGTTTCCGTCAGCGTCTTCTGTCGCGGCTCCCAAGGACAGCGCTGCGTGCAGCAATGCCACCTCCGTCGGATCACCGGATTCGGCACCGGTACTCGAGATGCGGATCTCCGCGCCACAGCACGCGACGACCGCCCGGGCCGTCCGGCCTGCCGGAGCGTCCGGTGCCGGAACGGGGACGGCACCGTCGAACGTCACGACCCCGTCCGGGGTCCACAACCTGGTGGTACGCATCCGATTCATGGTCAGGGTGCCGGTCTTGTCGGTACAGATGACGCTGGTGGAGCCGAGTGTTTCCACAGCGGAGAGACGTTTGACCAGGGCGCCCTGTCTGGCGAGAGTACGCACGCCCACCGCCAGAGCCAACGTGATCGTCGGCAGTAGGCCCTCCGGCACGTTGGCGACCAGGAGCCCGATTGCGAAATTCACCGAATCGTCGAGCGACAACCCCGCCATGAGCGTCCCCAGCGGGACGAACGCCAGACCCATCGCCACCGCAACCGCAGCGATCAGCCAGGCCACGCGTTTCACCTGCTTTTCGAGGGGGCTTTCCTCATGGCCCACGCGTTGCGACAGAGCCGCGATGCGTCCGAGTTCGGTGTGCATTCCTCTCGCGAACACGACCGCGGTGGCATCGCCGCCCACCACATTGGTGCCGCTGAAGGCGATGTCCGCGGCCTCGATCAACGGTCCCGTCGTCGACCCGGCGTCGAATCGGATCAAAACCGGTACGGACTCACCGGTGAGCGTCGACAGATCGACCTCGAGCGATCCCGACAGGAGTCGCGCATCGGCGGACACGCGGTCGCCTTCGGTCAGGAAGATCACGTCGCCCGGCACGAGCGACCGGACGTCGACCGTCTCCGTGGTTCCCTGACGGGCGACGCGCGCCCTGGTCGGCAGAAACGCCGCCAGTGCTTCGACCGCCTGCTCGGCGTGTCGTTCCTGCACGAACGCGAACGCGGCGTTGAGCAGGATCACGATGACAATCGCGACACCCAGCGGCGCTGAGCCGCTGAAGACGGCGAGTACGGCAGCCATCCACAAGAGCAGCGCCAACGGATGCGTGAATTGCCGCAGTAACTGCCGGGGCCAGGTGCGACCGCGATGCCGAATCAGTTCATTGGTCCCGTAGACGAGTGTTCGTCGCTCCGCTTCCCTCCGTGACAGTCCATCCCGTCTGGTGCGGAGGTCACGCAGTAGCCGGTCGGTCGACTCCTGAGGGTCCACGCGAGCTGTCTTCGTCGGCGTCGCCAGCGCGCGCTCCTGGTCGTCGGGTCGATCCGGTACGGATCACGGGGGACGGGCCCGGCGGGGTTCTTCTCCGACGGTGCGCCATCGACGGTTGCGGGGAAAGGGACCTTGGTCCTCTCTTACGGTCGCACGCAGCCCGAACCGGGTCCGGGCTGCGACTATGGAGACACGCGTCCTCACGCGTCGGCCCTCGACGGGGGAAGGCATATGCACGACACACGAACCCGCGAAACGTGGAATGCGCGCCTGACGAGGCTGTTGGCACCCACCCTGCTCGCAGCCACGTCGGTGGCGCTCGTGTCCGGCGTGGTGGCCACTTCGCTCGGTCGGCCGAGCGTCGCGGACGCGTGCTGGGCGATCGGCACGGTGGTGTCCCTGGCGCCCGCTGTGGGCTGGGTCGTCGTGTCACTCCTTCAGCGCACAGCTGGTGTCGACCTCATCGCCGTGCTCGCCCTCGCGGGAACACTCGCGGTCGGCGAGTATCTGGCAGGTGCCCTCATCGGGTTCATGCTCGCGACGGGGCGCACGCTCGAATCCGCGGCGGAGCGGCGCGCGTCACGCGATCTGCGCGCCCTCCTCGAACACGCACCACGACGAGCACACAAACGGATCGGCCACGACGTCGTCCTCGTCCCCTTGGACGAGGTCGAGCCCACCGATCTGCTGGTCGTCGCCTCCGGAGAGGTTGTCCCCGTCGACGGCGTCGTCGTCGCCGACCGATCGGCCGTCCTCGACGAGTCCGCGCTCACCGGGGAGTCTCTCCACGTCGAGCGACAGGTCGGGGAGTCGGTGCGCAGTGGGGTGGTGAACGTCGGATCGACGATCGAGCTGCGCGCCACCGCGAGCGCCGCGGACAGCACCTATTCGGGCATCGTCCGACTGGCGCAGGAGGCCGCTGCCGACAAGGCACCGATCGTACGGATCGCGGACCGCTTCGCCGTCTGGTTCCTTCCCCTGACCCTCCTGGTGTCGTCCGTCGCATGGTGGCTGAGCGGTTCCGCCGTGCGCGCGGTCGCAGTTCTCGTGGTCGCGACCCCGTGTCCGTTGCTGCTCGCCGCCCCTGTCGCCATCGTGTCGGGGCTGTCCCGCGCCTCACGGATCGGTGTCGTCATCCGCGGTGGTGGAGCACTGGAAACACTTGGGCGAGCTCGGACCCTGGTGATGGACAAGACGGGAACCCTGACGACCGGCAGGCCATCGGGACTCGACGTCGCAACCGCCCCCGGCCACAATCCCGACGAGGTACTCCAACTCGCCGCAGCCGTCGACCAGCTGTCACCCCATGTTCTCGCCGAGTCGATCGTCCGCTTCGCGAGGGCACGGGGCTGTCCGCTTCCACTGCCCACCGATGTCAGCGAGCAGGCGGGGACCGGGGTCACCGGCATCGTGAACGGTCGTGCGGTGAAGGTCGGTTCGGATCACGGCGTGTTGCCGGACTGGGCGGAGGCCGTCTCGACGCGATCGGCCCTGGACGGCGCGGCGGTGGCCTGGGTACAGATCGACGACGCACTGGTAGGGGCGATCCTGCTGCGGGATCCTCTTCGTCGAGACGCGCCTCGCACATTGCGGCGATTGCGGGCAGCCGGACTGGACCGACTGATCATGCTGACCGGAGACCGCCGGGCGCCCGCACTCGAAATCGGATCCATCGTCGGACTCGACGCCGTGCTCGCGGAGCACACTCCCATGGACAAGGTGGCAGCAGTTCAGGCGGAGAAGCGCAAGGCTGTCACGATCATGGTGGGGGACGGGATCAACGACGCCCCCGCCCTGGCGGCGGCGTCGGTCGGAGTGGCGATGGGGGCGCGGGGAGCCACGGCCAGTTCGGAGGCTGCCGATATCGTGCTGACGACCGATCACCTCGCCCGGTTGGCGGACGCGATGGAGATCGCACGACGGTCGAGGCGGATCGCGATCCAGAGTGCCGGGATCGGCATGACGCTGTCGCTGCTGGCGATGATCGCCGCGGCGTTCGGCTGGATCGCTCCCGCGCCCGGCGCCCTGCTGCAGGAAGGAATCGACGTGGCGGTCATCCTCAACGCCCTGCGCGCCCTTCGTGGCGGCCGGTCCTCCGAACTCACGGTGACGCGAGAAACCGGCCTGCTGCTGCAGCGTTTCGATCGTGAGCACGACGATCTGCGGGGAGCTCTGGCGCTGATACGTGACGCTGCAGAGCGGGTGACCGCCGAACCCGGAACCGAGACACTGGCGGCGGTGCGTAGAGCACACACCGTCCTGGTAGAGCAGGTCCTGCCCCATGAACGTGCCGAGGAGACCCAACTGTATCCCGCGCTGGCGGACGCCTTCGGAACGGCGGAGGCCACCGCCCCGATGAGTAGGGCTCATGCGGAGATCGATCGACTCAGCCGGCGCCTGGGAACTCACCTCGGCGCGGTCGAGGCGCACGGCGAAGTCCGCCCGGACCAGCGTGACGACCTTCTCGCCTGCCTGTACGGGCTGTATGCGGTGCTGCGTTTGCATTTCGCCCAGGAGGAAGAGGACTACTTCGCCCTCGCCCCGAGAGTCGACGACGAGCACTGACAGCCGTCGGCGCTACCGGACGACGAGGATCGGGCAGCGGACGGAGTGCATCAAGGCCCTGCTCGTGGATCCCAACAACATACTGGTGAAGCCGCCGCGTCCGCGGCTGCCCACGACGAGAAGTCGCGCGTTGTCGGCTTGTTCGCGCAGGTTGCGCACCGGTCGGTCCATCACGACCATCGTCCGAACCTTCACGTCCGGGAAATCCTCGGCCCGGCCGGCGAGACTCTCCGACAGGAGGGCCGTTTCCTGGGTGACGACCTGCTTCCATCCGGAGACGCTGCCGCCCTCGTGGTGCACGGGGAGGTCGACGTCGGACCAGGCGTGAACGGCCACCAGTTCGCACTGCCGCAGGGCGGCCTCCTCGAACGCCATCGAAATGGCGGGCTCGCTGTGTGCCGACCCGTCCACACCCACGACGACGGGCCCCTCGAGTCGGGTGACCTCGGAATCGGGAAGCCCGCGGATGACCGCCACCGGGCACGGTGCGTGGGTGGCGACCGCGGCACTGACCGATCCCAGGAAGCCGCGCTCGATGATTCCCTGCCGGTTCGAGCCGACGACGACCATCGCGGCGGATTTCGATCTTTCGAGGAGTTCACCGGCCGGCGTTCCGGTGCAGAGCGTGGTGTGAATGTCGAGGGAATGCCCGGGTACCGCTCGGGCGGCGATTTCCGCCGCGGCGGCCAGCCGGTTCTTCCCGTTGCGTTCCTCGTCGTCGAAGAAGCTCTCCGGCATGCCGATCGGGACACCGTAGGCGCCGGGCACGAACGTGGTCGAGACCACCGACAGTGGGGCATTACGCAACGCCGCCTCCTGTGCGGCCCACGCGACGGCCTGGAGGGACGACGGTGAACCGTCTGTTCCGACAACAATCGGGCGGCGGGCGGTCATGGTGTTCTCCTCGGGGGCAACGCGCGGCAGAAATTGCCGCTACCTCTCATCGTTACGGTGCCTCCGACGCCGGCGTAGGGGAGAAGGTCCCCACCTCGGCGGACGGGCGAGCCGATCCCGGCTCAGGGCAGTGGAGCCGACCACCGGAGAGTGGTTCCGCCGCCGGGGGTGGTGTCGATGGTGAAGCGCCCGTTGACTTCCTGCGCTCGGGCAGCCAGATTGTCCAGGCCACTTCGGGAGACGCCCTCCGGAAACCCTTTGCCGTCGTCCGCGACCTCGATGACGAGATCGTCGTAGACGGAGATGCTGACGGTGACCGTGCCGGCCGCTGCGTGGCGCACCGCGTTGCTCAGTGCCTCACGCAGGACCGCCTCGGCATGTTCGGCGAGCACGGCATCGATGACCGACAGCGGCCCGGACATGTGCACGGTCGTGCGCAGCCCTGAATCCGCGGTGATCTCGGCGATGATCTCGTGCAACCGCCGCCGGAACTGGGTCACGGCACCCGAACCGCCGTGAAGGTCGAAGATCGCGGTACGGATGTCACGCACGATATCGTGAAGATCGTCGACCGACTGCACGAGTCGCTGCTTGACCTCGGGTGACTTCGCCCTCTGCAGAGTGCTCTGGAGCGACAGGCCGACCGCGAAGAGCCGCTGGATGACGTGGTCGTGGAGATCCCGCGCGATCCGATCCCGATCGGACAGCACGTCCAATTCGTGCATTCGGCGCTGACTGTTGGCGAGCTGCAGCGCGACGGCCGCCTGATCGGCGAACCCCGACATCAACGCCAGCTGGTCCTCTGTGAACGGCGCTGCGTCGGCATGACGGAGCACCACCAGCACACCGGCCACCGATTGCGTTGCACGCAGCGGCAGCGCCAGCGCCGGACCGAACCGGGTTCCCGTCTCGAACCCGGGATCGAAGGCTAGAGCGTTGACGCGGAGCGGTGTCCGCTCACGGAAGGCTTCGCCGGACGTCGACCCTTCGAGTGGAATCGTTCGGCCGATGCGAGCCGACACCGTTCCGGCGGACGCGGTGACCACGAGTTCGGTGACCTCGTCCGATGGGATGTCGGGGTCCTCCGGCACCGCGAGAAAAGCGCTGTCGGCATCGGTGAGGGAGAGCGCGTCGTCGGTGATCACCTGCAGCACCTCGGCGGTCTCGCTGCCCGCGAGTAGTTCGGTCGCTATCTCACGCGTCGCCTCGAGCCACGCCTGCCTCGTCCGGGACTCCTCGTACAGGCGGGCGTTCTCGATCGCGATCCCGGCGGCGGCCGCGAGTGCGCGGAGAAGGACCTCGTCGTCCTCGGTGAACTGTGCACCGTTCGCCTTCTCGGTGAGATACAGATTCCCGAACGCTTCGTCCCGGATCTGAATAGGAACGCCGAGAAAGGTTTTCATCGGCGGATGGTGGTCGGGGAATCCTACCGAGGCGGCGTGATGGGAGAGGTCCTTCAGTCGGACCGGCTTGGGATTGGTGATGAGGAAACCGAGGACCCCGCGACCGCGGGGCAGGTCGCCGATACGTTCGCGTGTCTCCTCGTCGATGCCCTCGAAGACGAACTCACTCAAGCCCTCGCGCGGGCTGACCACCCCCAGCGCACCGTACCGGGCATCCACGAGATTGATCGCGGCGTGGACGATGGTGCGGAGCGTGTTGTCGAGGTCGAGGCCAGACGTGACCGAGAGCATCGCCTCGAGGAGTCCGTCGACGTGCTCCCGGGCATCGACGATCTGCACGATGCGTTCCTGCACCTCGGTCAGGAGTTCACGGAGCCGGAGCTCGGAGAGGCTGCCGAGACGAGGTGCGCTGTCCCGCTCATCGGGTTGACGGGTCACGACACGTATTGTCCCACGTCGTGGAGGCGCGCCGGGGCGGAACCGCTACTGGGCTCGGGGATTCGCCTGTGAGGTGTCGGACGGTCTCGACGGCATCTTCGTGGCAAGTACCGCTGCCTGAGTCCGGCGTTCGACTCCGAGCTTGGTCAGCAGCCGGGAGACGTAATTCTTGACGGTTTTCTCCGCGAGGAACATCCGTGCAGCGATCTGACGGTTGGTCAGCCCTTCACCGAGCAGGGCGAGGAGCGTCCGTTCCTGATTGGTCAGGTGCCCGAAAACTCCGTCCTTCTCACTGGCGTCCGCGCGGATCTTCACCATCAGGGCGGCGGCGGCGCGACTGTCGAGGAGCGACTTTCCTGCCCCGACGTCGTGGACCGCCCGGGTCAGTTCCATACCCCGGATGTCCTTCACGACGTATCCACTGGCCCCGGCGAGAATCGCGTCGAGCATCGCCTGGTCGTCCGTGAACGAGGTCAGGATGAGGCAGTGCAACTCCGGCATCAACGAATGCAGTTCGCGGCACAGTTCGATTCCGTTGCCATCGGGGAGGCGGACGTCGAGGACCGCGACGTCGGGTTTCAAGGCCGGCACTCGTGCCATCGCCTGCGAGTAGGACGCGGCTTCACCGACGACCGTCAGATCGGGGTCGGCGGTGAGGAGATCGGCGATTCCGCGCCGGACGACCTCGTGATCGTCCACGAGAAAGACGTTGATCATGCCGCAACCTCCAGTCTTGCTGTGTGATCGCTCCGGAAGATCAGACTACGCCGGGAGCGGCAGGCGTCAGAAGCGGGCCGGGAGGGGCCCCGGTGCTCATCGAGCAGCTGGACGGACCGGGCGCGTCCCGTGCCGACGTGGTCGGTGGGGCATCAACATCGCCACGGCCAGGCCGACGGTGGCGACGAGTGTCGCGGCCGCGCCGACCCCGACGAGCGGGGTTGCGAGCCAGGCGCCGAGCAGGACGACCAGGCCTGCGGTCAGTGCTCCCGACAACAGCGCCAGCACCAACCCGATGGGGTGGAGGTACAGGAACTCACCGGGTTCGTCGTCGGGCCGGTGACGGTCGTCGCGCAGCCGCGATGCAGTGGAGTGACATTCGAACATGAGGTCCTCGTTCCTTCGCCGACGGGTGGTTCCGATGTGTGCGTCGGCCTCTTCCACAACGGTGCGATAACGGAGCGCCCGATTCCAGGGCCGAAAGTCACTCCTGTCGATCTCTGCGGGAGGACGGCGAAGCATGGTGTGGCATCCGGCGTGCAGCGAAGCCGCGCCTCGATACCGGCAGATCGCAGAATGACATTGCAGGACAGGGCAACCCCTGCCAATGACCTTGTGCCCTAGGCTGTCCTCCCCGTGCGCGGAAGACTCGGAAACAGAAGGACGGTCCGAGGAGGCTGTGATGACCACTGATCAGGCACTGCGCTGGTGGCGGCTGGCGCCCTGGAGCCGAAATCCGCTCATGCGAGCCACGGACCGGTGCGACTCCGTCGTCGCGGCCGTCCTGATCACATTCGTCCTGATCGTGGTCCCGTTCGCCGCGGCGTTCGGAACCGTGACGTACACCGGCCTGAACGAACGGTCTCATGCCGAACTCCAGACCAGACATGCACAATCAGCCGTTCTCATCGATGATCCGCGACAAGTGGTGGTCGCCGACGCGCCCAGCCGCTCACCGGAAACGCAGGACCGTGCGACGGCTCAGTGGACTGCACCGGACGGCACCCTGCGCTCGACCGCCGTGGAAACCACACCCGGCACTCATAGCGGCGACACCGTTACCGTGTGGGTGGACACGAACGGCAACGTGGTCGACGAACCCCGGTCAGGGGTGCAGAACGCGGCGATCGCCGTGAGCGCGGCACTGACGGTCTGGGTCGCCGCGGCGGTCTGCTCCCTCCTGCTGTACTCAGGGGTGCGGTGGATGAACGGACGAAACCGGATGCGTCAGTGGGACCGAGAATGGAAGGATCTCGGCCGAACACCGGGATGGCCGGTCAGTTGACATCGTGATGCGCTGGCCCCGGACGGGCTACGCAGCCGCTAGCCCAGACTCACCGTGCACCCCGGCTCCAGTCGGACTATCTGGTCACGACACGAGATCTCGATCGCGCGTCGATTTCCGGCGCCCGCGCTGACCTGAACGCGTCGACCATTAATCGTCAGCCACAACTGGTGCCCGCGATAGACGATCGGAAACTCCAGCGCACCGAGCGCGTTCGGCCATTCCGGGCTGAAGACGAGTCGATCACCACGCGTTTCAAGTCCGGTGAAACAGCGCTGAAGCAGGTCGATGCTTCCCGCCATGGCTGCCAAGTGGATCCCCTCGGAAGTCGTACCTCCCTGGATGTCCGTGATGTCGGACGCGAGCACCTTTTCGAAGAATTCCATGGCCTTGTCACGATTGGCGCGGGCCAGCACCCAGGAATGCACCACCGCGCTCAGCGTCGAACCGTGCGAGGTCCGGGCGATGTAGTAATCGATGGTGCGCGGTATTGCCTCCGGTTCGAACTGATATCCGAGTCGCTCGAACAGATCTCGCAGTTCGTCGGCGGACAGCAGGTAGAACAGCATCAGAACGTCGGCCTGCTTCGACGCCCGGTACCGGTTGACGTCATCCCCCTCCGCCTCGAGGATGCGGTCGAGCCGTTGAATGTCGACGTACCGCTCCCGGTAGCCGGCCCAGTCCAGTTCCGCCAACTGTTCGTACCCCTCGAACTGACTGATCACCCGATCGTGGAAAGGAACGAACATTCGGCGGCTCACGTCCGCCCACCGCGCCATCTCGTGGGAATCCAAGCTCAGAGAGTCGACGAGATCGGACCGGTTCGGGGTCGGAATCGCATCGAGCGCCTCGATCGCCCGGAGGATCACCCACACGGCCATGACGTTGGTATACGCGTTGTTGTCGACTCCCTCGTGCGGTGCCTCGGGGTAGCCGGAATGAAACTCGTCCGGTCCCATCACTCCGCGGATCGTGTAGCGACCGCGGGTCCCCTCGTAGGAGGCGAGGCCGGCGAAGAATCGGGCTATCTCTACCAGCATCTCGGCGCCGAAATCGCTGAGAAATTCCAGATCCCCGGTGACCTGGTAGTAGTGCCACACGTTATAGGCGATCGCGATGCCGATGTGGTGTTGACGCCAACTCGGGTCCGGGAGCCAGCGACCGGACCGCGGGTTGAGATGCACTTGCTGGCTTTCCTCCCGGCCGTCGCTACCCGACTGCCACGGGAACATCGCGCCGCGGTAGCCGGCCGCCCGCGCAGCGCGGCGGGCCTCCGGCAAGCGACGGTACCGGTAGCGCAGCAACGACCGGGTCAAGGTCGGCACCCGCAGGTTCAGGACCGGGAAAACAAACAATTCGTCCCAGAAGACATGACCCCGATACGCCTCGCCGTGCAGTCCTCGGGCCGGCACACCGACGTCCAGGTCGGCAGTGTTCGGCGACACCGTCTGCAGCAGTTGCATCTGATGGAGCCTGGCGATGCGCAGGACGTCCTGGTAATCACCGAGGGTGATGCCGATACGGTCCCACAGGTGCTCCCAGGCCAGTACATGACCGTCCAGCACTTCCTCGAACCCGCCGATCGACGGCACCCAGCGTGCTGCTTCCTCGGCCGGCTCGGACAGCGCGTGATCGCGCCCCGTGAACACTGTCACCATCTTCTCGAACGTCACGGACTCACCCTCGCCGAGGTCTACCGTGATGTCGTGGCCTATGCGGCCGTCGCGGTCGAGCAGACGGTACGTGGACGCGCGGTGTCGGTCGTGGGGCGACAGCGTGGTTCGTGCCGCCATGGCCACGGGTATGCCCGATTGATTGGTCTGCACCGCCAGCAGGACGGAGTCCGCCGACAGCGCGCCGGAACGGAGTAGCACGAGATGTTCGGCGGCGAGATCACGGTACCGCTCGACGAGGGTGTTGCGCACCGAACCATCCAGAGCCGAACGCAATTCGAACGAGCCGGACCAGTTCTCCGCGATGATCGTCGTCTGCAGCGCACAGACGTGGGGTAAGTGCATGGCAACGAATCTCCGCTGGATGACCGACGTCGTGCGCCCGGCGTCGTCCCGGTACCGAAACCGGCGGGTGAGCACGGCGCGACGCAGATTGAGGTACTGGCGGTACTCGAGCAGGTCGACGGCATCGACGTCGAACCACGGCCCGCCCTCGATACGAAAGGTCGTCGTCAGCCAATTCGGTGCATTCACCATGCTTTCGTTCACGATCGCCATCCCGCCACGCTCGTCGCTCAAGCGGTTGTACACACCCGCGAGATACGTGCCCGGGTAGTGGACGGTGCCGGCGGTTGCTTCGGGGGCGCACCCGCGAGTGGCGAAGTAGCCGTTCCCCAGAGTGCAGATGGCCTCCCGTAGCTTCTCGGTCGCGGGTTCGTAACCGTCGAAGAACAGCATCCATGCATCGGCCGCGGACGCGGTCTCGGGGTCGCGGCCGAGAAGATCCCCCAGCCGCTGCAACAGTTCGCGAACCTGAGCCGGATCGTTCACGGCGAATCTTGCCGCCGACCGTCGATCCCCGATCTCACTGCTGCGGACCACGATCCCCACCCCGGTCGCCGACACGGCGTCGAATGCGTCCTCGTCGGTGAGATCGTCACCGACGTAGATCGGAAGCAGGGATCTCGCGTCGTGGATGTGCTCGAGGACCCAGTTCAGTGCGCGTCCCTTGTCCCAATCGACGTCGGGACGGAGTTCGACTACTTTGCGCCCACCGGTGACTCTGAGCCGGACCTCCCCGGACGTGGCGACGTCACGGACCGTGGCGACGACCTCGTCTATCCGGTCGGCGGCAACATTGCGATAGTGCACGGCGACGGTGTACTTCTTGGGCTCGATCAACACGCCCGGCACGTCGCGGAGGCGGTCGGTGAGCGCGCGGGTGGCGTGATGCAGTACCGGTACCGCGGCGAGAGCGTCAGGGTTCTCGTAGTACTGCCCCTGCGGCCCCGCCAACTCGAAGCCGTGGCTGCCCGCGTACCAGATCTCCGCCATGCCGACCCGTGCCTGCACATCCGCGAGGTCGCGTCCGCTGATCACGGCCACCGGGCATTCGCGTGTCAACCGGGCCAGCTCGGCGGCCACACCGTCGACCAGAACGGCCGCCGACGGATCGGACACGATATCCGAGAGGGTGCCGTCGAAGTCGAGAAACACAGCGGGCCGGCGGACACGGAGGAAGGCAGTGAGTTCGTGCCGAGACGTCAGCGCGTCCGGAATCTCGGACAACCGGAGATCGCCTGCGCGGACCTGGATCTCGGAGGTGTCGGCGACGACGACGTCTGCTCCACATCGACTCAGCCTGTCGGCGCGACGGTCGGGAGCGACCCCGATGACGAGAGCGAAGCCGCCACGACAGGCCGCGGCTGCCGTTGCGCCTGAGGTCGTGACGACCACCGCAGTGCCCGGACGCGCCCCCAGCCGATCGGCGGCGTCGGCCGGCGACGCGCCTGCGACCCGAACGGGAAACACCTCGGCGATCCCAGCGGAGTCGAGCATCGGCTGAACGTCGCGATCGGACGAGAAGATCGCTGTCGCCACCCCGAGACTCTGCAATCGACGGACGAGTGCCATCGTGGTGTCGGCCCCGGCGGACTCGGTCGTCACGACGTCGAGGTCGAGGATCACCGCATCGTGCCGACGCAGATCGATCGCAGTCTGTGCCATGGTCTCAGCTCCCGGGTGGCGAACGCGGTCGCAGTCACGGGGCCGATAAACGAGCCCGGGCGACGCGGAATATGCTACGCGGGAGTGGAACTGACCTGTTGGGCGAGTGTCCGGCCCCACTGCTCGGCGCGTGTCTCCTCGCCTTCCTCGAGCCGCGATTCCTTGTCGACGAGGAAACTCTCGGACTCGGCGACGAGATCGAACCCGCGCAGGCGCAGCTTTCGGCAGATACCTTTCGATGCTCGGCCGGTCAGGAGCGCAGGGCCGCCTGACCGAGTGTCGAAGGCCACCGCCTTCCCGTGGCTCGGGGGGAGCCCGTCGAGCCACTCGCGGAGGCCTTCGCTTTCCGCGTCGGGTTCCAAGGCCACGGTGCTGTCCGGTTTGTGGGCGGTCACGGCGGCCCCGTGGCGGGTCGACTCGCGACTCATCCCGTGGACGTGCGTGGGACCGCCGACGATCACGAGATCGTAACCGGACAAGTCTTCGTCGCCGACTCGGGCGACCGGGATCGCCGTCACAGCGCCCGCGGACTCGAGACCGCGGGAGATCGCCTCTGCCACGTGCCGGGTATTTCCGAACATCGATTCGTAGACCACAAGTGTTCGCATGTCGACTCCTTCTATGGGTGGTACCGCTCGGTCCAGGCGCTCCGTGCACGAGGATGTTCCGGCCGATGGTGTCAAGTCGACTGGTGTGCACCGAACATCACGCGTGCCCACCAGTCGGCCAGCGGACTCGGATCGGGCCAATCGATCCGATCGTCATCGGTATCCGGCGCGGATGGCTGTGTTTGTCTCGTCGTCGACCGACTTCCCTGTCGACGATGGTGAGGTGGGGGATTCATGGCGAACTCCGAGGTGTCGTGTCACTTCGGATTCAACCAACGATGTCGCCCACCGAGTAGGGTCTACCGTCACTTTCCGGGACGTTGCACGCCCCTGCCGCGTGCGCAGGCGTCGGGCACCGCCGCGTTGCAGGCAGATGACCTATGCCTCTACCGGCGCCGTTGCCGCGTCTGGGACCGTGACGGTGACCGGAGGAGTTGAGAATATGAGCGTTCTCGCGCAACGAAAGTCCATCGTCGTCGGTGTCGACGGTTCGGAACGAGCGATGAGAGCCGCTGTGTGGGCAGCGGCGGTCGCTCAGCGGAAGTCCGTGCCACTGCGAGTGGCTCACGTCCTGCCGAGTCCGGGATACCACTACAGCGAAGCCGCGCTTCTCTTCCAGAACGAGTTCGCCCAGGAAGTCGAGAAGTCTGCCCACGAGATCCTGGATCGGGCCGAACGGCACGTGAAGAGCGCGTTCCCCGACGTCACGGTCTCGTGCAGCACCCATCCCGGCCCTGCGGGACCGGCACTCGCAGGATTGAGCGCGCACGCCGAGATGGTGGTGGTGGGTTCCACCGGTGCGGGGGCGCTGGAAACGCTCGTCACCGGCTCCACCGTCATGCAGGTGGTCAACCGTGCGCACTGTCCGGTTACCGTGTTCCGATCGGAGGCACCGTCCCCGGTGCCCGACCACCGTCCTGTCGTCGTCGGAGTCGACGGCAGCGAACTGAGCTCACTCGCCATCACCACGGCCGTCGAATTCGCCACGTTCTTCGAGGTACCGCTCCTCGCGGTGCACGGCTGGGGCGCCGGCGACCTCTCGGAGCGCCCTGCCGCCCTGCCGATGGTGAACTGGGCCGTCGTCGAAGAAGAACAATCCGTTCTGATGGCGGAAAATCTCGCCGGCTGGCGCGAGAAGTGTCCGGATCTGCAACTGACCACCGTCGTCGAACAGGCCCATCCGGCCGAGCTGATCCTCGAATATGCCCGCGACGCGCAGCTGGTCGTCGTCGGCAGCCACGGCCACAACCGTCTGGCCGGCGCGTTTCTGGGATCGACCAGTCAGAATTTGCTTCATCACGTCGCCTGCCCGATCACGATCTGCCGCCGGGCGAGCTAGACCCACAGCTGCGGCACCACGCTTACAGTCGCCGAGCGATCGATTCTGCCTGCGCGCCCAGTTTCGCCAGCCGCAGGTCGGCGAGCGGGGTCAGTGCACCGCCCATCCTGTTCGTCACGAACGCCACCGACAGCCCCGTCTCAGGGTCCGCGAACGCACCGGAACCACCGAGTCCGTAGTGGCCGAATGCGTGTGGATACTGATTGCGGCTGGCGACGAACGCCGCGTGATAGCCCAGGCGCCAGTTCATCCGGATACCGAGCACATAGTCGCGTGCCGTCGTCTGCACCTCACCGATCTGCGCGAGAGTTTCCTCGGTCAGGAACCTCCTGCCGCCCACCATGCCCTTGTTCGCGATCGCCGCATACATGCGGGCGAGGGCGCGGGCACTGAAGACACCGTTCCAGCCGGGCATCACGTAGTCGTGAATGGCCGGATTGCGGACCAGTTCGTCGAACCCCTCCGGCATGCCTGCGTGTGCGATGTTCCGCAGCACAGGCAAGCACGACAGAGCAAAGGACGCAGTCTCCCAGGGCACCCCGAACGGAGTGATGCGAGGGAAGGACTTCGCGATGCGGTGACGTTCCTCCGCGGGAACCTGGAACCAGAACTCGCGGATTCCGAGGGGTTCGGCGATCTCGGTGCGGACCAGGTCGGTGAACGACGAGCCGCTCGCCCGAGTGGTGAGTTCCGCGACCAGTGATCCGAACGTGACGGCGTGATAGCCCGGCATGACGGCGCGGCGGCGATCCGGTGCCGCGGATGCGAGGGCACCGACGACGCTGTCGTGGTCGAACAGGGCCGACGGCCCCGGTACCAGTCCGCGCACACGGTGCAGCCCGGCCCGGTGGGTCAGCAGCTCCCGTACCGTCACCAACTCCTTGCCGGCACTCGCGAACTCCGGCCAATACGTGGCAACGGGTGCGTCGTAGTCGATCAGCCCGCGGTCCACCAGCCGGTGGAGCACCGTGCTCGCCACACCCTTGCCGGTGGAAAAGGACACCGACACGGTGTCGGATTGCCAGCGCGTGTCGCGCGCCGCCCATCCCGACCAGATGTCGACCACGGGCTCACCGTGCAGGTAGAGCGCGAGGGCGCCACCCCCGTCGGTGGGCTGCCCGAACAGTCGGAAGAACTGACCGGCCAGCTCACCGAACCGAGGATCGACGAGCATCATGCTGGGCGTGGGCAGGTCCGGACGCGCCACCGTACGCTTGCGGGCCGGCGGATTTCCTGCGGCGAGTTCGCGAGGGTTCGTCATGGTGTGCACGTCTTCTATCCTTCGGCGGTCGCCCGATGCCACCACCAATGCTTGTATACAACGCCGGATACGGCGCCCTGATTCCGCCGGGCGAAAACCACCGGAAACGGCCGAAAGACCCTGTGAACGACCCCTCGCACGGTTGGACACTGGTAGTACGGCGGAGCGACCTGGACACACACCGCCGAACAGACCGGAGGAGGCCGCCCCGTGATGTACGACAACGATTTCGGCGGTTGGGGGTATGCACTGATGTTCACCGGGATGGCGCTGTTCTGGGGCCTACTGATCGTGGGGATCATCCTGCTGATCCGTTATGTGAGTCATCCGTTCCCGGCACCGCCCGGCGGGGCACCGCTTCGCAGTGCCGAGGCGGTCCTTGCCGAGCGGTTCGCACGCGGCGAGATCGACGAGCAGGAATACCGGAGTCGCCTCTCCATTCTGCGCGCCGGGACGACACCCTGACATGAGAGCACGTCGAAGGAGGTGACCGTGATGGATGCGATGCCGATGTTCCACATGTTCATGATGTGGCTGCACAGCATGGGTGTTCTACCACCCATGCACATGATGCCGATGTGACTCCGTGGCCCGCCGGGAACCACAGGGATCGAGTCCCCGGCGGCAACCCCGAGCCCATCGACCCAGACCGACCGCAGATCCGAGCACGAGCGAGTTGACCGACGTGAGCACGACGCATCAGCGATACATGACCCAGACCGACTTCATGTCGTGGCGGATGGAGGAAGATCCGATCCTCCGTTCGACCATTGTGGCGGTCGCGCTACTCGACCGCAGTCCGGATCAGAGCCTATTCGTCGACATGATGCGGAGGGCGGTCGACCTGGTACCCCTCTTCCGGCGGGCGGCGATCGAGGCCCCGATAGGCTTGGCGCCGCCGAGGTGGGCAGACGATCCGGATTTCGATCTCAGCTGGCACCTGCGCCGCTACACCCTTCCCGAACCCCGAACATGGGACGGGGTTCTCGACTTCGCCCGGACCGCCGAGATGACCGCGTTCGACAAGCGCCGTCCGCTCTGGGAGTTCACCGTTCTCGACGGATTACACGACGGCAGGTCCGCCCTCGTGATGAAGGTGCATCACTCTCTCACCGACGGTGTCAGTGGAATGCAGATTGCCCGGGAGATCGTGGATTTCACCCGCGACGGGGGGGCACGGCCGGACCGGACCGAGCAACGGACCGCCACGCCGGACGGTGCATCGCCTGACCCGCCGGGCCGCCTCTCCTGGTACCGGGACACGGCCACGGACGTGGCCCGTCGGGCATCGAACACGCTCGGCCGCAACGGTGTTCGACTGTTTCGGACTCCGAGGACCGCCTGGCGCGACGCAGTCGCCCTGGCCGGCTCCACACTGCGCCTCACGCGTCCCGTGGTCTCCACACTGTCCCCGGTGATGACGAAACGCAGCACGCGGCGTCACTGCGCGGTGCTCGACGTGCCGGTAGACGCACTCGCTCAGGCGGCCGCGGCGGGTGCCTGTTCCCTCAACGACGCGTTTCTCGCTGCTGTCCTGCTGGGAATGGCGAAGTACCACCGACTGCACGGCGCCGAGATCAGTGAACTGCGGATGACGCTGCCGATCAGCCTGCGTGCCGAGACGGACCCGATGGGAGGCAACCGCATCACCCTGGCACGTTTTGCACTACCCACCGACGTCGACGACCCCGCCGAGTTGATGCGCCGGGTGCACGCCACCGTGGATGCCTGGCGCCACGAGTCCGCGATTCCGCTGTCACCGACGATCGCCGGCGCCTTGAACCTGCTTCCTGCCTCGACACTCGGAAACATGCTCAAACACGTCGACTTCGTCGCCTCGAACGTCGTCGGATCGCCGGTGCCACTGTTCATCGCCGGGTCGGAGATTCTGCACTACTACGCGTTCAGCCCCACACTCGGATCGGCGTTCAACGTCACCTTGATGTCCTACACCTCACGATGCTGTGTCGGGATCAACGCCGACGCCGATGCCGTCCCGGATCTCGCCGCCTTGACCGATTCGATAGCCGACGGGTTTCGCTCCGTCCTCGGGCTGTGCGCGAAGACAACCGATACGAGGGTGGTCGTGGCCTCGTGATCGCGGCACACCCAATACCCGAGAACCACATCGAGGGCGCGACACCGCGTCCACACCGAACGGAGGCCGATGAACATGAACGAGAAGAAGTGGTCCGTGGAGATCGTCATCGACGAACACGACGCCGACGAGGGCGGATCCAAGACCCGGGCACAGGCCCGGCTCCGAACCCGCGATACCCACACCCTCGTCGGGGTCGGGCTCGCACGCCGGAATCCCGCGGACACCGAGATCCCTGAGATCGGGGACGAACTGGCCACGGCACGTGCGTTGGCCGACCTTGCCCACCAATTGATCGAGCTCACCGCCGCCGATGTGGAAGCGGCCACTCACAGCAGCGTTCACCTCACCGAATAACCGGGCCCGCCGGGGTGGGCTTCGACGCGAACCGAGGAAAGGCCGAACGGCCCTGGTTCCGGGGTGATGCGCCTGGCTCAATGGACGAAGGGCCCACACCCGCCGGGTCGGCAAAGGAGTGAGCGCATGGATGGGCAACCGACCGTCCACCCCGATGCGAGTGTTCTGGATCGCGGCGGCCTCGACCAACTGATCGAGACACTCCGCGCCCGCGGCTATTGCGTCGTCGGTCCCACCGTCGAGGACTCGGCCATCGTTCTCGCCGAACTCGAATCCGGCGCGCAGCTGCCGTCCGGCTGGGGTGTGACGACCGGACCCGGGACGTATCGGCTGCGTCGGCGGGACGACGCCGCGGTCTTCGGCCACTCGGCCGGCCCGCAGTCGTGGAAACGCTTCCTCCATCCGCCACGGCAGCAGCAGTGGTCCGTTGACCGGGACGGTGCCTTCATCGCACCGGCATCCGACGAGCGGCCCTACGCATTCGTGGGGGTCCGAGGCTGTGATCTCGCGGCGATCGCGGTCCTGCGGCGGGTGCTGTGCCCGGACCCCGATTCCGACAGCACCACCGCCCGCAGGTTCCGGCAACTGTTCATCGTGGCCGCCCACTGCACCGAACCCGGAGGTGTGTGTTTCTGCGCCTCGATGGGGACCGGACCGGCGGCCGGGCCCGGATACGACCTGGCACTGACCGAGCGCATCGACGACAACGGTCACCGCTTCGTCGTCGAGGCCGGCACCGAATCCGGTGCCGCCGTCCTCGCCGAGGTCGCCCACCGCACCGCCGCGACCGCAGAGGTCGACGAGGCCCGGTACGCCGTGAGCACCGCAGCCGGCCGGATGGGACGGGCAATGCCCGAGGTGGATCTTCATGCCCTGCTCCGCGACGCGCGCGGAGCCGACGTCTGGGAGGACGTCGCCAGCCGGTGCCTGACCTGTGGAAACTGCACCATGGTGTGCCCTACTTGTTTCTGCACCACCAGTGAGGACGTCACCGATCTGACCGGCGAGCACGCCGAGCGCTGGCAGCACTGGTCGTCGTGTTTCGAACCCGATTTCAGCCACGTCCACGGCGGGAACGTCCGGACGTCAGGGGAGAGTCGGTACCGGCAGTGGATGTCCCACAAACTCGGCACGTGGTTCGACCAGTTCGGCAGCTCCGGGTGCGTGGGATGCGGACGGTGCATCGACTGGTGCCCAGTCGGTATCGACATCACCGAAGAGGCCGCACGGCTCGTCCAGCTCATGCCGGCGTATCGGCCGGAGGACGACCGGGAGCAACGGTGAACGCCGACGAAGCGCCGCTGCCCCCTGCCCTCGGCCACCTCGGCCACGGGCACCGGCTGCGGCTCGCAGAACTCAGCACACCGGTTCGATTCACCGCGGGGGAATTCGTCTTCCGCGAGAACGAGCCGGCGACCCGGTGCTGGCTGCTCGGTACCGGTAGTGTCGTCCTGACCACGCTGGTACCCGGCCGCGGCACCGTCGCACTCGAAACCCTGCACGGCGGTGACGTTCTCGGCTGGTCCTGGCTCGGCACCCGGCAGCTGTGGCAGTTCGATGCACAGGCCACCACGACCACCGACGCCGCGGAAGTGGACGTCGCCGCGCTCGAGCAGATGGCGCTCTCCCAACCCGACTTCGGATACGCCGTCACCCGCGCATTGTCCGGGGTGCTGATCGCCCGACTGCAGTCCACCCGCGCCCGCCTGCTCGATCTCTACGCGAACCGAGGGGAACGGTGACTGTCGTGCCGGCCGACCGCATGCTGCCGACCGGATACCGGGTCGTGTCCCGTTCGGTGGAGACACGCGACTCGGTCACCATGACCCTCGTCCCGGCCTCTGAACCTCCGATGCCGCTCCCGCGGTTCACCCCCGGCCAGTTCATGATGCTGTACGCCCACGGGGTCGGCGAGGTCGCCATCTCGGTGTCCGGAGACCCCTCCCGAACCGATGGGACCCTCGTCCACACGATCCGCGACGTCGGGGCCGTGAGCCGGGCACTCCACGACGCCCCGCTCGGCACGATCATCGGCGTGCGGGGCCCCTTCGGGCAGGGCTGGAACCTGCCGGCCGGCTCGGACCGCGACGTCGTGATCGTCGCCGGGGGAGTGGGGTTGGCGCCTCTGCGCCCCGTGGTGCTCGCCGCACTGGCCGCGCGGGAGAAGTTCCGCCGACTCACTCTCGTCGTCGGCGCGCGCAGCCCCGCCGACATCCTCTACCGCAGCGAACTCGCGGCATGGCAGGCCCGCACCGACCTCACCGTGGAGTTGACGATCGACCAGCCGATCGCGGGATGGACGGGAGGCGTCGGATTCGTCACCGAATCCCTCCACCGGGTGGATGTCGACCCCGAACACACCACCGCACTGTTGTGCGGGCCGGAGCCGATGATGCGGTTCTGCGCCCGGGCGTTGACGGACCACCGGGTGAGTCCGCGCGACATTCAAGTGTCCGTGGAACGGAACATGCAATGCGGCGTCGGGGCCTGCGGACACTGCCAGCTCGGCGAACTGCTGCTGTGCCGGGACGGTCCCGTCGTCGACTACGCCACCGCCGAACCACTCCTACGGGTACCGGAGTTGTGATGAGCGCACCACCGACCACCAAGCCGAAACTCGCCGTGTGGAAGTTCGCCTCCTGCGACGGCTGTCAACTGACGTTGCTCGACTGCGAAGACGAGTTACTCGCGCTGTCCGAGGCCGTGGAGATCTCCCACTTCCTGGAGTTGTCGAACACGATCACCGCGGGCCCGTACGATCTGTCGCTGGTCGAGGGGTCGATCACCACGGCCGCCGACCGGGACCGCATCCGCGCGGTGCGGGCGCAGTCCCGGTTTCTCGTCACCATCGGGGCCTGCGCGACGGCCGGCGGCATCCAAGCGTTACGCAACTTCGCCGACATCGACGACTTCCTGTCGGTGGTCTACGCGAGGCCTGAGTACATCGACACCCTCGCCACCTCGACCGCGATCTCGGCGCACGTCCCCGTCGACTTCGAGCTGCGCGGTTGCCCGATCGACCGGCGTCAGCTCCTCGAGGTCATCACCGCGTACCTGGCGGGCCGGCGACCGAACATCCCCGACACCAGCGTGTGCACCGAGTGCAAGCGGCGCGGACTGACGTGTGTGATGGTCGCCGATGGAACACCGTGCCTCGGCCCGGTGACCCACTCCGGGTGCGGGGCGCTGTGTCCGTCGGTCTCCCGCGGGTGCTACGGCTGCTTCGGTCCCACCACCGACCCGAATCTCGCCGCGATGAGCGGTTGGCTGCGCACGTGCGGGATGAACGCGGACGCCATCGGCCGCATCTTCGCCACGTTCAACGTGGCGGCGTACGGATCGGAAGGGCACGACCGTGGCGCCCCGGAATAGGGAACTGACCGTGCGCGCCCTCGCCAGGGTCGAGGGTGAGGGCCGAGTCGACGTAACCGTGCGCGAGGGGAGAGCCGAACGCGTCGAACTCAACATCTACGAGCCGCCCCGCTTCTTCGAATCCTTCCTCCGCGGCCGCCACTTTCTCGAACCCCCGGACATCACCTCGCGTATCTGCGGTATCTGCCCGGTCGCCTACCAGGTGAGCGCATGCAATGCCATCGAGCAGGCATGCGAACTCGAACTCGACGACGCGGTGAGGGATCTGCGGCGACTTCTCTACTGCGGCGAGTGGATTGCCAGTCACGTGCTGCACATCTACTTCCTGCACGCACCCGACTTTCTGGGGCTCCCGGATTCGATTGCCCTCGCCCGGCGCGATCGGGAGGCCGTCGAGCGGGGCCTGTCGTTGAAGAAGGCCGGAAACGCGATCCTCGATGTGATCGGTGGCAGACCGATCCACCCGGTCAACGTCCGAATCGGTGGGTTCCACCGGATGCCGACCACAGCCGAACTGATTCCCCTGTCCGACCAACTGCGCACGGCACTCGATCACGCCGTGGCCACCGTCCGATGGGTGTCGTCCTTCGACTTCCCCGACGTGGAACTCGACCACGACCTCCTCGCACTTCACGACGACTCCCGCTACGCGATCGACGACGGCGAGATCTGGTCGTCGACTGGATTGCGTTGCACCGCTGACGAATTCCCGAAACACGTGGTCGAGCGTCAGGTGCCGCACTCGACCGCACTCCATGCCGAGCTCGACGGCCGCCGCTACCTCACCGGACCACTGGCTCGATACTCACTCAATTCGTCGCAGCTTTCCGGAGTATCGGCGCAGACCGCCGCCGACGCCGGGCTGGGCGCGCAGTGCCGGAACCCGTACCGTAGCATCGTCGTCCGCGCCGTCGAGGTCGTCTACGCCGTCGAGGAAGCCTTGCGGATCATCGACCGCTACGAGCGGCCTGCGGAGCCGTTCACCGCCGGGCCACCGATACGCACGGTCGGGCACGGGGTCAGCGAGGCACCCCGTGGACTGCTGTATCACCGATACGAGTTCGATCCCACCGGATTGATCCGCGCCGCCACCATCATTCCTCCGACCTCGCAGAATCAGGCTGCCATCGAACACGATCTACGGCGCGCGGTGGACGGGAATCTCATGCTGGCCGATGACGATCTGACAACTCTGTGCGAACGAACCATCCGCAACTACGATCCGTGCATCTCCTGCGCCACCCACTTTCTGACCCTCACGGTCGACCGCCGATGACCGTCGTGGTGATCGGGCTGGGAAACGATCTCCGCCGCGACGACGGGATCGGCCCGGCGGTTGCGCGGCAGGTCGCGGACCACGTCGCCCCGGACGTGTACGTGTCGGTGTCCGATGGGGACCCGGCCACTCTGCTCGAAGCGTGGACCGGTGCGCAGCTGGCCGTCATCGTGGACGCCGTCGTATGCGACCCGCCTCGACCCGGCACCGTCTATCGGCTCACTCCGGACGAACTCGGCGACGTTCGGGCGGGGACGTTCAGCACCCACGGAATCGCGCTCGACCAGACAATCCGCCTCGGCGCCGTGCTCGATCGGCTGCCCCACAGAATGATCGTCCTGGCGGTGGAGGTCGCTGATCTGGGCGGTGGCCGCGGGCTCTCACCCGCGGTGGGTCGAGCTGTCGACACGGCGGTGTCGGCGGTGCTGTCGGTGATCGGTGAGCCCTCCGACCGAATGGCCTGACCGTGCGCAGGTGTCGCCGGAATCGTCAACGAGCGGAGTGGCGGCGGCCGATCGAGAACACCGACTCGACGGGGCGTCGCGGAGTCTGCCGTGGCGGAGACTTCTTCTCAGTCGTGCCTACCCGAATCAGGGCCTGCGGGAAGCCGCGGTCGGGGAGTAGTCCGCGGATCATCTCCCGGCTCTGACGGAGTTCGGTCGTGTGCGTCAAGGGACACGTCGCGAGACCGCCGACGGTAGCCTCCAGCAGCACCGCGGACAGGGCCTCACCGGCCCGGAGCCACGCACCGCGGCCGTCGGTGTCGGTGCTCAACACGAGAACCGTCGAGCGGTCGATCGCCGTTCTCGCGTCATTGTCGCGGCCTGCCGGGAAGCGACGTCCGATGTCGACGCGGTCACGGTTCTCCGCGGTTGCGAGGGAATCCGACGGTATTCCACCCTGAGGAATGGAATGACCAGCCCACCAGTGGAGTTCGGCCTGGTAGGCGGAGTCGTATTTCCGTGCGGCCGCGGTCAGCTCCGTCGCCTTCGCGAGTGTCGGACGAGCGTCCTGTCCCAGCACCGTCAGGTGGACGTCCATGCCCCGCGCCATATCGGTCAATGCCGCGGGCAGCGGGGTTTTCACGCTGACCGGGCCGAAGGGCCTGCGGTCGGAATATCGGTGCCGGATCGCTGCAAGCAGATCGAAGTCGTGCGACTGAGGCCGGGCGTCGTGGCGGAACCGAATCGTCGCCAGATGCCCCGAGTGTGGACCCTCCGGGACGCGCCGAATGTCGACGGACCATTTGAGCCCGGTCAATGCCGTCTGGAGATGATTCAGCGCCGCACCACAACTGACGACCAATTGCCGGCCCGACGGGTCGGTGGAAGCCAAGAGCCGGCCGCGTTCGGTGTAGAGGTCGAGCTGCCCGTCGGCGTACGTCCACTGCCACGGCTGACTGTTGTGTACCGACGGTGCCCGGCAGGCGAGGTCCACGGCAATGCGGACGACGTTCTCGTCGGGAATGGTGGTGTCCACGATCGCCTCCTCGGTGAATCGCACTCCGCCCAGACCCGGGTCGGACAGTCGGTGCGTTCACCTCAGTGTTCGCCTTCTGGGTGGCCTGGGGTTAGGGCCGATGGTCACTGCCGGACACCTGCCGACGATTCGGGCCGGAAGACCCTACTGACGGCAACTGCCCGCTGTAAGCCTGAGAAGATGTCCAGCGACATCGCCATTCGCACGGTCGGCCTCACCAAGCGGTTCGGCTCCGTGCTCGCCCTGGACGCGGTGGACCTGAATATTGTCGAGGGTGAGGTCTTCGGTTATCTCGGCCCCAATGGCGCCGGAAAGTCGACCACGCTGCGTCTGCTCGTCGGCTTGCTGCGTCCGACTGCGGGATCGGCCCAGTTGTTCGGTCTCGACGCATGGTCGGCGGCGCCGGCGGTTCATCGTCTGATCGGCTATGTCCCCGGTGAATTGGCACTGTACGACCGCATGACCGGCCGCCAGCACATCACGTACTTCGGACACCTGCGTGGCAAGCCGGGCGACAAAGCGGCGACAGTTTTCGCCGATCGGCTCGATCTCGACCTCGACCGAACCGTCCGGACGATGTCGAAAGGAAACCGCCAGAAGCTCGCGTTGGTCCTCGCGCTCATGTCCGGCCCGCAGTTGCTCATTCTCGACGAACCTACCGGCGGCCTCGATCCGCTCGTGCAACACGAGTTCCATGCGATCGTTCGCGAGCACACCGCATCCGGCGGAACGGTGTTGCTGTCGTCTCACGTACTCAGCGAAGTTCAGCAAGTAGCCGACCGCGTCGGTGTACTGCGGGAGGGTCGCCTCATCGCCGTCGAGAGTCTTCACGAGCTACGCCAGAAGTCGCTGCACCATGTCACCGCCGAATGTGCGACGCCGATCGTGGAATCGGACTTCCGCGAAGTGGCCGGCCTCCGCGACCTCACCGTCGCGGGCACGTCGCTCACGTGCAGTGCACCGCAGTCCGCGTTGGACGCCCTGATTCGTCGGATCTCGCAATTCCGCATCGTCGACTTCGAGTGCGCCGAGGCCGACCTCGAGGAGACATTCATGGCGTTCTACGAGAGTCGAGACCGACATGCTGCGTAGCGTGCTCACCAAGACGTTGTACGATCAGCGCCGCGCGTTCCCTGCATGGGTCGTCGGGCTCGCGCTGTTGGTGGCGATGTACGTGGCAATCTGGCCCAGTGTTCGCGACCAGCCGTCGATGAATCAGTTCCTCGACGAAATGCCCGAGGCGTTTCGTGCCCTGTTCGCGATGTCCGGGGCCGACATGTCTACCCCGGTCGGATACATCGAGATCGAACTGCTGTCGTTCATGGGTCCATTGCTGCTTCTGATCTATGCCGTCGGAACGGGCGCGGCGGCGGTCGCCGGAGAGGAGGAGCGGGGAACGCTCGATCAGTTGCTCGTCACGCCCCTGAGCCGTTGGCGGATCCTGACGGAGAAATTCGGTGCCCTCGCCGTGGGCACCGTGGCACTGTCGGCGGTCATGGGACTCGCCCTGCTCGGGGAGGGGATACTCGCCGACATGGATCTGCCGGTGGGAAACGTCGCGGCGGCAATGACTCACCTGGCGCTTCTGGCGCTGGTCTTCGGCGCACTCGCATTCGCGATCGGCGCCGTCACCGGCCGCCCCGCACTGAGTCGTTCGGTTCCTGCCGTGACCGCGATACTGGCATATGTGCTCAACGGGCTCGGGCCTGTGGTGTCGTGGTTGGCGCCGTGGCAACGATATTCACCGTTCTATCAGTACGCCGGCCATGATCCGTTGCGCCATGGGTTCTCGTTCGCGGCAGCATCCGTCTCCTTGCTCACCATTGCAGTGTTGCTCGGAGTCGCGCTCGTGGGGTTCGCCCAGCGCGATGTGGTGAGATAACCGTGACCGACGCGAGGACACCTTCTCTCGAGCCGGTTGTCGTCGGAGTCGACGGCTCGACGGCAGCGAGAGCTGCGGCGCGCTGGGCCGCCGCGGTCGCGGAGAAGCAGGGAACAACGTTGCACCTGGTTCGCGTGCTGACCCCACCCCCCGTCTTCTACACAGAGCCCAGGCCCCTGCCGTCGGAAGACGAGGACCGCATCGCAGCGGAAACGTTCCTGGCCGGTGCGTTGCGCGGCATCAGGGCCGACCGGCGTGCCCTCGCCGTGGAGTGTTCCCTGCCTACCGGGTCGACGGCGGCTGACATCCTGTTGCCGTTGGCGGACTCAGCGTCGATGGTGGTGATCGGGTCGACGGCACGAGGCCCGGTGGAGGGGTATCTGAATGCGACGGCGCTGCGACTCGCCCATCACTCACCGTGCCCGGTCGTGGTGTGGCGGGGAGCCGAAGAGCACGCGATTCCCGACCGACGCGCGGTCGTCGTCGGTGTGGACGGCAGCCGGTGCAGTGTCGCCGCCGTGGCCGACGCCTTCCAATTCGCCGGGCGATTCGACGCGCCGCTGATCGCGGTGCATTCGTGGAGGTCGGATTTTCCACACGATACCGAGAACGACGCGGTCGGGGTCGGGGCATGCCGACGGGAAGGGGCAGTTCTGGCGGAAAGTCTCGCCGGCTGGGTCGAGCGATATCCCGACGTGGTCGTGCGAGAGATTGTCGAGTCCGGTGGTGCAGGTGAGGTATTGCTCCGCTGGTGTGAGGACGCGCAACTTCTCGTCGTCGGAAGCCATGGGCACGGCGCGCTCGGCCGTGCGATCCTCGGGTCGACGAGCCAGGACATGCTTCACCGGGCCCGCTGTCCGGTCATGATCAGCAAGGTTCCCCGAAACACCGGTACGGCTCATGATCGCGCCACGGAGTTCGGCGACCGTGGACATCGCTGAGTTCCACGCCTACGGCTACGCCGCCGCCCTGCTGATCGGGCTCGGGCTGGGAATCGAGCGGGAACACGCGGCCCGGACCCCACCCGACGGTGCGGACCCGGGGTCTTGGGAGTTGCCCGGCGCACGTACCTTTCCGCTCATAGCCCTCGCCGGCGCCATCGCAGCGCACCTCGGCACCGCCGTGGTCACGGCGGCTTTCGTGGGGATCGCGGCCCTCGTCGTGGGGTGGTACTGGGTACGCACCCATATCCCGCCGCGACCGGACGTCGGGACCACCACCGCGTTCGCCGCCCTGGTGGCCTTCCTGCTCGGTGCCCTCGCCTGGCACTATCCGTCACTCGCCGTTGCGCTCGGCGTGATCGTGCTCGTCCTCCTCTCCGTCAAATACCCCATGCACGAATTCGCGGAGCACATGATCGACGAACGCGACATCACGGACTTCTGCGTACTGCTCGCGATCGGCTTCCTCGTCCTCCCCCTGCTACCAGACCGTGACGTCGGGCCCTACGGCGCGTTGAACCCTGCGACGATCGGGCGACTGGTGCTCATGCTGAGCCTGATCGGCTGGGTGGGCTATGTAGCCACCCGGATCCTCGGCCCACGCTGGGGACTGCTGATCGTCGGCTTCGGCGGCGGGTTCGTCTCCGGCGCTGCGACCACCGCCGTCATGGCGCGGACAGCGCGCCGAGAACGGGATTCGCCGGATGCTTTACCTGCGGCACTGATCGTGAATCTGTCCACCATCCTGCTCGTCGTCGGTATCACCTGGGTCGTCAACTCCGAGGTGTCGGCACAGCTGGCACTGATACTCGGCGGAGCTGCCGCACTCGTCGTCGCGGAGACCGCCGTTCTCGTGCTCCGGGGCTCGCGCGACCGGTCGTCGGGCAGCCGCGCCCAGGGGACACAGCCGGCCACGGGTTTGCTCGACCGCCCGATCTCGGTTCCGGCAACACTCTCACTGGCAGGAATTTTGCTCGTCCTCCTCGTCCTGACGAAGGGCGCCGCGGACAGCTTCGGAGGTGGCGGTGTGGTCGCTGCATCGGCTGTCGGCGGATTGGCCGATGCCCATTCCTCGTCGCTCGCCGCAGCGTCCGCGGCGGGTGCCGAGATCACCGTCGACACCGCGACCGTGGCGGCAGTTGTCGCCGTCGGAACGAACCTGCTCACCAAACTGGTCCTCGCCGCCGTTGCCGGTTCGTTCCGGTTCGCCGTGACGCTGGCGGCGTGGCTGGCCCCACCGGTCGCTTTGACAGCCGCGACCGTGTGGGTCGTGCTCATCCAGTGATCAGCCGCAGATGCGCTGGTCGGACCGTGCCGTCTCCGCCGGACGGTGTCGATGACCTACGGCCCTAGAGCCACCGAGCCGCGAGCACAACACTCGAAGCCAGGACAAGCAGGAGACACACGATGACCGGCGGAGCACCCACCACACACACGGACACACTGTGAACACGCGGGAGCTGCCCGTGGTACCCGACCGACGTACCGTCGAATCAGCTGTGGCGCTGGCGTGCCGCGCGCCGTCGCTGCACAACAGCCAACCGTGGCGTTGGGTGATGGGCACTACCTTGCGGTTGTACAGCGATCCCGACCGGCTGCTGCCCGCCACCGATGGCTTTGGCCGTCAGATGGTGATCTCCTGCGGTGCGGCCTTGAATCACCTCGACTACGCATTCACGGCGAATCGCTGGCGTCCTGTGATCGAGCGGCTGCCGCGTTCTTCCGACCGGCAACTCCTGTCGACGATCGGCTTCGTCCCGGCTCCGACACCGACAGATTTCGTCGCCCGAATGGCGGCGGCGATCGAACGAAGGCGAACCGAACGACTGCCACTGGACGCACCGTCCGCGTGGACGGAGACACTCGAGCAGCTGGTGCGAATCATTGCAGGAACAGGCGTCGAACTCGAAGACCTCGGCGAGCGAAGCCGTCCCGCACTCGAGGACGCATCACGCCGGATGACCGGTCTACGGCACGACGACCCCACCTACCAAGCCGAACTGCGGTGGTGGTCGGGGCGCGGACTGTTCCCCGACGGAGTGCCGGAGCAGGCGCGTCCGTCCGACTCGCAGCAGCACTCGGTGCACCTCTCACGAGAGTTTCCACCCGGCCGCGCGAGCACACCCGACGGCAGCCCGTCGGAAGACCGCGCCGCGATCCTCCTGCTCTCCACATCCACGGATTCGAGACTTGATTGGCTACGGAGCGGCGAAGCACTCTCCGCCGTTCTGCTCGCCTGCACGAACCGCGGACTCGCCACCTGCCCCGTCACCCATCTGACCGAACGCGCCGCGACACGGACAATGCTGCGGGAGCTGTCTTCCGGGGACGGGATGCCGCAGGTTCTGATCCGGGTGGGAGCGGGCACCGGGGTGGGGGAACCGTCGCCCACACCCAGACGCCCGTTATCGGAAGTCCTGGTTCGAGAACGGCCGGCGCCGGGAAACCTGTCCGGTGAGTAGGGGAGGGCTGCCACCCCTGGCAATACGACGAGCGTCAACCCAACGATGCGACGCAGATCGATGACACGAATGCGGCTCGGGCAGCGAGCGGAATCGACGAGGAGGTCACCATGGTCGATCCGGGGATCGTTGTGGGAGTGGACGGATCCCGGTCGTCGCTGGATGCGGTGCGGTGGGCCGCACGTGAGGCTGGAGTGCGCGGGGCGCCGCTACTGTTGTTGTCCTGCATCACGTACCGCGGTGCACAAGATGGGCCGCGACTCGCTGAAATCCTCCACGCGCGAGCCGAGCGGGACCTTGCCGAAGCACTCGAGACCGCCCGAGCCGGATCCGCAGACGCAGACATCGACATTCGGGCCGAAGTGTCCCATCAGAACGCCCCGGGATCACTCGTCGACCGATCCGCCGGCGCAATAATGGTCGTACTCGGCAGACGCGGACTCGGCGAGTTCACCGACGGGCTGATCGGCTCCGTGACCTCGGCCGTGGCGCGTCATGCGCAGTGCCCGGTAGCAGTGATCGACGGCTGGTCGAGAGTCGCGGACGGCACGGGACCCGTCGTCGTCGGCGTCGACGGATCTCCGAGCAGTGCACGGGCCGTCGGTCTGGCGTTCGAGGAGTGTTCCCTCCACAACACGGAACTGATCGCACTGCACGCGTGGTCCGACCAGGACCTGTCGATACTCCCCGTCGGTGAAGAGCAGACCATGGAGCGGTCAGTGCTCGAAGCCGGCGTCGCCGAATGGTGTGAACGATTCCCCGAGGTCCGGGTGCGACAGACCCTCGTTCGGGACCGACCGGTTCGCCACCTCCTCGAAATGGCCGACGAAGCCCAGATGATCGTCGTCGGCAGCCGCGGACGGGGCGGCTTCTCCGGGATGACGCTCGGCTCGACCAGCGCAGCCTTGGTGCACATAACCCCGTGTCCCCTCTTGATCGCCGGACCGATCCGACCAGAGCGATGACCTTGGGCCCTACATCGGCATCTGTCCCGGCGCGACACTCGAAGGAGCAATCGCAGGAGGTCGTCATGATCGGGGAACAGACACTGGTATCGCGGATGTGGCGATTGGGGCCGTGGAGCGGGAACAGACTGATGCGGGGAAGCTATCGCCTCGAATCCTCGGTCTTCCTCGTCGTCGTCGCCCTGGTGCTGATCTTGGTTCCCCTCGCCGCAGCCTTCGGAACCGTTACTCACACACGCCTCGACGACCAATCCCGCGCCGACCGCGAAAACCGGCATCAGATCGCGGCACTGCTCCTCGAGGACCCAACTGTGAACCTGGCGGATACCACCCCGGCAACGGGTGCCACGGGACAGGCACAGGCCCGGTGGGCAGTGGATGGAACCACACGCACCGGGCAGGTACTGACCGCGCCGGAAGCGAAGGCGGGACAAACGATCAGCATGTGGATCGACCCGGCCGGCAAGATCGTCGATCCGCCGAAGACAGGCACCGAGAACGCGTTCGAGGCCGTGGGCGCCGCACTCGCACTGTGGACAATGGGTGCGACGATCTGTCTCACGATGTTGATCGGAATTCGCTGGGCAGGAACGAGATACCGGATGTCACAGTGGGACCGCGAGTGGAGGAACCTCGGAAAGGCCCCCGGGTGGCCGGTCAGCTGACGCCCATTGACGTCGAACACAAGAAGACGACGACGATTTCCGAATGATGAGGCCAGAGCCAGTGGACGACAACTTGAGCTTCCTGGACGCGGGTTTTCTCGAGACGGAGGACTCCGACCCACACGCGAGCCTGACGATCGGTGCTCTCGCCATCATGGAGGGCCCCGTTCCCGGGCAGGACGAATTTCGTGACACAGTCGCCGCACGTTTCGCGAAGCTCCCGCACGCCCGAGACAGGGTTCACACGGTCCCACTCGACTTCAGCTCACCCTCCTGGTCACCGGATCCGCATTTCGACCTCGGCCATCATCTGCGACGGGTCGCCGTCCCGGAACCAGGGGAGGAGGAGTCCCTGTTCGGTTTCGTCGCCCGAGTCATGGCGCACCGACTCGACCGTGACCGCCCCTTGTGGGAATGCTGGGTCGTCGAAGGCCTCACCGACGACCGCTGGGCCATACTGACCAAGATTCATCACTGCATGGCGGACGGGATCACCGGAACCAAACTGTTCGAGGCCATGTGCGACGAAGTCGTGACCGAAACGTCGGGGACCGCAGAGCCCGACACCGACGCCGAGCCCGTACCGACCGTCGGTACACGCCTCGAGAGCGTCGAGAGCCTGGTCCGCTCGACGATCGAGTTCCTGTCCCCGGTGCGGCAACTCCGGCTCGTCTCGGCGGCACTGGCAATTCCACGTCGGCTGACGGCCGCCGGTATCAGCGTCGCAACCGGCCTCACCCACCTGCTGTCCGAGATACTGACCTCATCCACTGATACTTCGCTGATCGGACCGATCGGTCGCCAGCGCCGCTACTGCGCCGCGCGAGTCAGGATGCATGACGTTCGCGAAATCTGCGCCACGTACCAGGTCACCGTGAACGACGTCGCACTCGCGGCGATCACCACCGGACTACGGCAGCTGCTCCTGAAACGGGGCGAGCGTCCCGAACCCCACACGGTCCGCACGCTCGTTCCCGTGTCCGTCCGCTCCGCAACCGAGGAACATGCGATCCACAATCAGGTCTCGCTCATGCTGCCCTTTCTGCCAGTCGACATCGAAGACCCGGTCGAGCAGTTGGTCGCCGTCCACGAACGCCTCACGACGCACAAGGCGAGCAAGGAAGCGGAAGGGGGCAAGGCGTTCACCGCGGTGGCCCAGTACGGGCCGTTCATGCCCATGGCCTGGGCCGTTCGACTCGCAACCCGGTTTCCTCAGCACAGTGTCGTCGCCGTCGCAACCAACGTCCCCGGTCCGAAAGCCACACGACACGTGATGGGCCGCACGATCCTGGAGATCTTTCCGTACGTGCCGATCGCGCTGCGGCTGCGGATCGGGATCGCGATCCTCAGCTACAGCGACCATCTCGCCTTCGGTCTCACCGGGGACTACGACACCACACCGGACCTCACCGACCTCTCCGACTCGATCGAACGCGGTGTCCTGACCCTCCTCGCCTCGTCGCGCGCGGCTGACGCAGCCTCCGAATGATGGCCGACGACCGTCGCGAGCAACTCGGCTCGGGCGACCTGATCACGCTCGTCTCGGACGTCGGACCGGTACCCATGAACCTCGGCGCGATACTTTTCGTTGCCGGTGAAGGTGACGTGGACGCGGCGACCGTCGAGGCCACGTTCACACGACGGCTCACCAGCATTCGGCGCCTGCAGCAGCGCCTGGCCACGCCACGGTGGGGCCCGGGACGGCCGTACTGGGTCGACGACTCCGATGTCGACGTCCACGCCCATGTGTCCCGAGTGCGGTGCCCGAGCCCGGGGGACCGTGACGCTGCGCTGGCAATCGCGCTGGACGCGGTGACCCGGCCGCTGCCCCGGTCGCGACCGTTGTGGCGGGCGGTCGTCGTCACCGGTCTCATCGACGATCACACCGGTCTGGTGCTGGTGCTGCATCACGTCGTGGCCGACGGAATCGGTGGCCTCGCCGTGCTCGCGCGCCTGGTCGACGGCGCGGACGCGACTGGACCGGCCGCCGATAACGAGAACCCGCCGTCGGCGGCCCCGCCTCGGGGCCGGTTCGTCGACGGCGTTTGCGAACGGTGCCGCACGCTGCGCCGAGTTCCGCGCAGGATTGCTCGTATACGAGGCGGCTGGGCCGAACTCGGTCGTGGTCGCGGCGGGTGGGCTCCGCGGTGTTCCCTGAACGCTGCCACCGGCCCCCGTCGCAGGGTAGTGACCGTCGACGTCGGTCTCGACGGTGTCCGGGCAGCGGGGCGGAGGTCGGGGGCCACCGTCAACGATGTTCTGTTGGTCGCCGTCACTGGGGCATTGGCCGAACTCCTACGTGAGCGGATGGAGTTTCCGCAGGAGCTGGTGGTGTCGGTGCCCGTCTCGGCCCGGAGTTCGGCAACGAGTGGGCACCTGGGGAACCAGGTCGGTGTAATGCCGGTACGTGTACCGCTGGTAGGAAGTTTCCAGGAACGGCTGACCACTGTTTCGGGCGTCACCCGCGTTCAGAAGATGCGAACCCGAGGTACGTCCTCCGCACTGATCGGACCACTTTTCCGGATCCTGGCCGCGCTGCGGTTGTTTCGGTGGTTCGTCGACCGTCAGCGACTCGTCAACTCGTTCCTGACGAACCTCCCGGGTCCCCCTGGGCAAGTCGTCATCGCCGGGGCACCGATCACAGGCATCACCCCGATCACCGTCACCGCGGGGAACGTCGGCGTCGCGTTCGCGGCACTATCCTATGCGGGCACGCTGACAATAACGATCATCGTCGACCCCGACGTCGTACCCGAGGTCCGCGAGCTCGCCGCAGCTCTGCACGAACAATTCCGGGCCGCCATCGAGTGACGAGCTGGGCCGCGACTCAGAGAGACTCGGCCTCGTCCCGGATCAGGCGCAATACCGGCCCACCCATCGCCTTGACGAACGGACCCACCACCGTCCAATACCCGTGGAAGCTTCGCCGTGCCTCGTCGTCCGTGCCGTGTACGCGCACCTCGGTGACCAGGACGGACGTGTGGGCGTCGTACGTGAGAACTGTGAAACCCCAAGCGCCGATGCCATATCCGGGAAGGGCGAACCGGCCGAAGTCTGCTGGCGACCACTCGACGCGGCCGTAGCCTTTCTCCCACCAGCGACCGATGAACCCGAGCACCATCGCGTGTCCCGGCTCCTCCGCGAGAAGCTGGAACCCGCCGTCGGGTTCCAGCAGCTGGTCGAACCTGAATTCGGACCGACTCCCCTGAAGACGGGCACCCCGACGTCCGCGGACGGTGTCGATCGCAATTCGGGCCCGGTTCGGGAGCGCGACCGCCGGCGACCGGAAGAAGTCGACGCGGCGGATGGCGGCGAAGGTCGTCGGCGCAGACGCACGGACGACCTGCGTGCGCAGAATGCGTTGCTCATACCTCGGCAGCTGAGACTCGATCAGGCTTGATCCGAGGCCGGGGTCGTGCACGATACATCTCCTGCTGGGCGGCATCCCCGCGGTAGGGCTAGCGAACAATGAGGAGTGGGCAGACGACCGAATGCATCAACGCCCTGCTGGTCGACCCCAGCAGCATGCTGGAAAACCCTCCTCGCCCCCGGCTCCCCACCACGAGAAGCTGCGCATTCTCGGCCTGCTCACGCAGGTGCCGGGTGGGGCGATCCCTGACCACGATGGTGCGCACCTTCACATCCGGATAGTTCTCCGCACGACCGGCGAGATTCTCGGACAACAGGGCCGTTTCGTTGGCCGCATCCCGCGTCCACTCGGCTTCGCTGCCTCCGTCCAAGGAGAGTTCCAAGACGATGTCGGACCATGCGTGAACGGCGACGAGTTCCGATTGCCGTAGGGATGCTTCCTCGAAGGCCATCGAGATGGCCGGTTCACTGTGTTGTGATCCGTCGACACCGACGACAACCGGTCCGGGGATGTCGTTGATATTGCGATCAGGTTCACCGCGGATCACCGCGACCGGGCATGAGGCGTGGGTCGCCACCGCCGAACTGACCGATCCCAGGACGGCGCGCTCTACGATTCCCCGTCTGTTCGCACCCACAACGAGCATCGTGGCATCCGCCGAACGTTCCAGAAGTTCACCGGCCGGCGTCCCGGAGCAGAGGGTGGTCTCGATCTCGATGTGGTGTTCGGGCACTGCGGCACGGGCCGTTTGCGCCGCGCGGTCCAACCTGTCCTTACCGTCGCGCTCCTCGTCCTGGAAGAAGCTGGCAGGCACACCGATCGGGACGCCGTACCTTCCGGGAACGAACATCGTCGTGACCAGTGACAGGGGCGAGCTGCGGAGCGCGGCCTCCCTCGCCGCCCATGCAACGGCCTGCAGCGACGATGGGGAGCCGTCGATCCCTACAACGATCGGGCGGTGGCCGGACATGATTCACTCCTACGGGTTCCTGGCGCCGAGTTTCTGCCTCGATCTTCATCGTTGCGGCCCGCGGGTGATACCCGTAGGGGAGAAGGTCACCAGGCTGAGACCCTGGACCCGATTCCCTACGGCAAAGCCGCAGCGCCGCGGGTGACCAATGACTCTGTCACCGCAGACCGGCGGTAATGACACTGAGACGAGGCGCCCGATCGTGTTTCCCGCGATCCGGTGTCACGCACTTCGGCCTGGGGAAGGTATGTGACCATGAGCGACGGCAACACCGGCGCCGCGGGCGGCGGAGCGATCTACGCGCTGGGCATCTTCGGAGCCTGGGTATGGTTCTGGCAGCAGGCGGACGCATTCTGGGAGTATGTTCTCGCGATCATCCAAGGGTTGTTCTGGCCGGCGTGGATGGTCTACGACGTGTTCAAGGTCCTTGCAGGGTAGGCGCTTTCGGTGTCCCGCCTCCCCGCTGCGGGTTCGGGCAGGGGGATCTAACTCACGAGCGCCGTGACGGCCGCGAAATAGATCATGATCGACAGCAGGTCCTGTACGACAGTCGCAAGTGGACCGGAGCCGAATGCCGGGTCCCTGCCGAGTCGCTGCAGGAGCCACGGCAACACCATGGCGACGATAGTCGCGATCGCACTCGCGGCGAGAACCGCTGCGGCCACCGCGACCGCGAGCATCGCGTCACCGGTCATCAGGCTGACGACCGGGAGCATCACGGCTCCGAGGAGCGCACCCACCGACAGACCGGTGAGCGCTTCGCGCCGCACGATACGTCGAATTCCCACTCCGACGGACAAGCCACGGATCGCCAAAGTCTCGGTCTGCGTCCCCACCGCGTCCGCGAGATAGACGATTCCGGGTATGAAATAGGCGACGGCCACGTTCGCTTCGAGAGTGACTTCGAACGCCGCCATGAACACGGCCGAGACCATGGCACCCAGCAATCCGACGAGGAGCCAAGGCACACGGTGCCACAGCCTGCGCCGCACGCTCTCCACGCTCGTCTCACGGGTGGTCTCGACCGAATGGAGGAAGCCACCCAGGCGTGAGAGATCCTCCTCATGCTCCTGGAGCAGCACGGTGAGAAGTTGTTGTGGCGCTATCAGACCACGGAACCGACCGTCGTCATCGACCACGGCCAGCCCCGGCTCCCCGTGCTGAACCGCCTGCCACGCGGCCCGTTCCTGGTGGGTATCGGGTCGGACCGCGGGCGGATTCGGATCCATGACGTCGCGTAGCGCCGCACAGCCGGGGGCACCGAACATACGTTCGATTCGGTGCGACACCCACGAGCCGGCCGGCGACCAGTACGGCGACGACCGAAGCGCAGTCGTATCGCTTGGTGGCCATGTCGCTCAGTACGGCCCTCACCGAGTCGCCCGGGGCGGCGGTCGGAACCCGCATGCAGGCGTGCCAGAGCGCGGTCCTGGGTTCGGGCCCATCGTCGAAGGCCAGCAATTCGGACACCGGCACACCTTTCCGAACGTGTTGTGAATGCCCTTCGATCCTGGCACGGCAAGGGGGTGCGCGTTATCCGACACCGGCCACATTCCACATGAACCAAGCCACCGTCATTACGTCACAGTGACGAAATGAGGAGGGTGGGCGGGAGGAGGGGACACCCGAAACCGAACATTCATTCGGAAGAGTCGACCACTCGGCGACGACGCCGAATTGGCCTTAGCGGTCCGGCGCCGCACATCCGGCGACGTGAATATTATTCAGCACGCCGACGGACGCATCGCGCCGCGACGGTTCGACGTCGACGCACCGAGCCGAATGGGTGACGAACGAGCGCCGGACGGACCCGGACACCAGGCCGTCGCAGAACAGGCTGTGTGGGTATAGAGGCAGGCCGAATCCGGGTCTCTGACCTGCGGTGATAGAACGCCACTTTTTGCCGATAATCGACATTATGTCAACTAGTTGAAGGCAGGACCCGCCCCCGCGGCATGCCGGGTCCATCCGCCCTCCGCCGCGCACCGCTGGCCCTGCGATCGGTTGAACGACGCGGCGACCAGAACCGATTGGACGCGAGAACATGACGCGAGAACATCCGGGCCGAACCGGCCGCGACGTCCTTCGTCGAGAATCCGCCGGTTCGCTCGCGAGGAACCTGACACGAAGTCATGGGCGTGTGCTGCCACCGGACTTTGCCGGCGGCCGGTCCCACGCCGTGCTGGACTCACTGAGGCATGGATGCAGGCCGCATCTCGACGCTTCTCCCCCACGCCGATTGTCGAAATCCAGCGATAACCCTCCAGCGACAACGCTAATCGCAGGTTCCGAACCCGTTGGCGGCGCCAGCGACGGAGTCTTCCCTACACCGCCACTGGCACCGAACGATCGCCATTACAGATAGTCGAACTTATATTCGATCAGCGCGGAGGGCTGTCGCTACCTCCGTCGCACCGCGCGTACCCGGGCCGGAGCGCATATGCTTCCGGTCCCTCGCCGTCACACCACACACGGAGCGGAGCGCACCTTGATCATTACGATCTACAGCAGACCAGCCTGCATGCAATGCACCGCCACCTACCGTGCCCTGGACAACGAGGGGCTCGATTACACGATCGTCGACCTCACGCGAGACCCCGACGCCCACGACTACGTGAGGGGTCTCGGCTACCGGCAGGCCCCAGTGGTCGTAGCCGGCGACGACCACTGGGCAGGTTTCCGGCCCGACCGCATCAAAGCGCTCGCCGCAGCCTGACAGGTGCGGGCCTCGGCGCCCTGAAACGACGACAGCGCCCACGGGGAGATCCTCAGCGGCCCGAGGAGTGCTCGGTCGCCGGCGCTCGATGTCGTGGACGCACGTGCTCGAAGATCAGGATGGTCTCGGTCGAGGCGACCGCAGGATGCGCGCTGAGGTGGTCGAGGACGAAGCGCCTCAACTCCTCGCTGCTCGCGGTGGCGACGTGGATGAGGTAGTCGTCGGCGCCGGCGATGAAGTACACGTTCAGCACCTCGTCGACGGTGGCGAGTTGCTCGGCGAGCTGCCCGAGATGCTGTCGTGCATTGGCTTGCACTCGAACTGCGATCATTGCCTGCAGGTCCCTGCCGAGGGTGGCGGGATCGATGTCGGCATGGAAGCCGCGGATCACTCCGCGGTCGATCAGAGACCGCACGCGGCCCAGGCAGGTCGAGGGGGCGATGCCCGCGAGGGCGGCGAGGGCGTTGTTCGGGGTACGCGCGTCCCGCGAGAGTTGATCGAGGAGTATCCGGTCGATGTCATCGATCGGCGCCCCGGCCCGAACATCGTTCGATACAGAGCCTTCCGAATACGGCTTGCTCGGAACATTCTTCTTCATCGACTCAGTCTAAAGAATTTTGTTCCATCACCTTGGATTCTCTGTGCCGATTGTTCACTATTGATGCCTATTGGTCGAATTCTGGTCGCAAGTGAACACAACACCCGCATCTCCCCCGACACCGAGATCGTCGCCCCTGGGCGTGATCGGAAAGGCTCACCATGAGCAACCACCAGTCACCGCCCGCGCGTCACCGCGTCGTCGTCATCGGATCTGGCTTCGGCGGGTTGTTCGCGACCAAAGCCCTCCGCCGCGCGGACGTGGACATCACGGTGATCGACCGCACCACCCACCACCTGTTCCAACCGCTCCTGTATCAGGTTGCCACCGGCATCCTCTCCGAAGGCGAGATCGCCCCGTCGACGCGGATGATCCTCAAGGACCAGGCCAACGCCGCCGTCCGACTCGGAGACGTCACCACCATCGACCTGACCGAACGTACGGTGACGTCCGAACATCTCGGACAGACCACGGTGACCGGGTACGACAGCCTCATCGTCTCCGCCGGCGCTCAGCAGTCCTATTTCGGCAACGACCACTTCGCCGAACACGCACCCGGCATGAAAACGATCGACGACGCCCTCGAACTCCGCGGCCGGATCCTCGGCGCGTTCGAGCAGGCAGAGGTCACCACCGACCCGCAGGAGCGGGCACGCCTGCTCACCTTCGTCGTGGTCGGCGCCGGTCCCACCGGCGTCGAGATGGCCGGCCAGATCGCCGAGCTCGCACACCGCACGCTCGTCGGGGCGTACTCCAACTTCGATCCGCGGGATGCACGGATCGTCCTGCTCGACGCAGCCTCGGCGGTACTGCCGCCGTTCGGAGACAACCTCGGATCCGAGGCGGCGGAAACCCTCGAAAAGCTGGGCGTCGAGGTACGGCTGGGTGCGTCGGTGACCGACGTCGACGCCGGCGGACTGACCGTTCGCGATGCCGACGGCACCGAGCACCGCATCGAGTCCGTCTGCAAGGTCTGGTCCGCGGGAGTGGCAGCGAGTCCCCTCGGTCGCCGGCTCGCCGAACAGTCCGGTGCCGACATCGACCGTGCCGGTCGCGTCGCCGTCGACGAAGACCTCACCCTGCCCGGCAATCCGAACGTGTTCGTTGTCGGCGACATGATGTCGCGCGACCGTCTCCCCGGCGTCGCCCAGGTCGCGATCCAAGGGGGCCGCTACGCCGCGAAACAGATCGCCGCCGAGGTCACCGCGGCAGCGAAGGGGCGCCCGGTACCGGAACGGACCCCTTTCCGGTACCGCGACAAAGGCTCGATGGCAACGATTTGCCGATTCAACGCGGTCGCCGAGATCGGCGGCCTCGAGGTGACCGGTTTCCTCGCGTGGATCATGTGGCTGGCCGTGCACGTCGTCTATGTCGTCGGCTTCCGCAGCCGCCTCGCCACCTTGCTCTCGTGGGCCTGGACCTTCCTCGGCACCTGGCGCGGTCAACTGACCAACACCCACCAGCAGATCACCGCCCGCAACGCGATCGCGCAGCTGCACTACCTCGAACGCCGCATCGAGGACACGGAAGCCGACGTCGCGCGAGCGAGCTGACGCACCACTGACTGAGGCCTTGCCTTCCCGAATCCCCATGCGACGAAGCTCAACCACGCGGATCCAGGCACTGTCCGCCCAACCCCCGGCCGGGCGCGGCCGTGTTGTCCGACAGATGTGTGCATCGTGGCGCGATCACGCCGAGCGCGATTGCGACCGGAGGACCACTTTGGAAACCTCGAAGAATGGGCGTTGACGGACCAGCATCCATGATGTTGGCGAACGCCTGCGAGCTGTATCGAGACGCAGGCTTCATCGGGCAGCCGGCCGCCGCTGTCACCAGCCTGGCCTTCGTAGTTGCCGGCCTCGCGGTCGTCGCACGTCGTCCGCACGGCGCACCGACCGTGACCTACGGTCTGCTCGTCGTCGCAGTGGGCGCCGGGTCGCTCGTTGCGCACGGACCCAACCCGCCGTGGCAGGCTTACGCACACGACATCCCGATCGCGACACTGCTCACCTACATCGCCGTCGACGCCGCTTCCGACCGGATCGGCCGTCGACTGTCGCCGGTGTGGTGGTTCGTCGTCCCGGTCGTGATGATTCCCGCCGTGGCGGCCGGCCCGACGGTATCCACGATCGTGCAGGCAATGCTCGCCGCGGTCGCCGTGGGATCCGGTCTGGAACGCGCCCGCATCCGTCCGCAACTGCGGCGCGCGACCATCGTCGCGGTGCTGCTTCTCGCGTCCGGCGCTCTACTCGGTACCATCGGCGACCGGACGTCGATCTGCCGGCCGAGCAGTGTCCTGCAGGGGCACGCGCTGTGGCATGTTCTCGCCGCCGCAGGATTGTGGCGGCTCGCGCCCACGATCGGGCGGGCCCGAGGTTGGACGCCGAAGTGATCAGTTCGGTGCGACCGCCCAGTCGGATCAGATGACACCCGTTCGTGCGGCAGTCCCGTTCTTGCGCTGGTTGGCATTGAACCGCGCCTTCTTCTGACGATTCCCGCACGTGTTCATGTCACACCACTTGCGGGTGCGACTTTGACTGGTATCGAAGAAGGCGGCCTGGCAGGTTGGCGATGCGCACAAGGCCATTTTCCCGTCTCGTTCGCCTGCGATGATGCTGATCGCGTCGGCGGCGATCACGCTCAGGGCGTCTTCTACGCAGGTAGCCGAGCTCAGTCGCCATTGACGATTGCCCTCGGGCGTCAGGATCGCCGCGGCCCGACCCCGAATGCTGCAGTCATTGATGGTGTGGATGGCAGACGCAGGGAGAGCGTCCTGGGTCGCGGTCGCGGTCGCGGCGGCGTGAATCGATTCCCTCAGTTCCCGAGCGAGTTCGAGCTGGGCGGTGGTGCAGGACTCCACGGTCAGGCCGTTCACTGCCAGCCAGTCGACGAGTCGCTGCGGCGTCGGAATGCGCTCCACGGCGTCGCCACGACGCTCCGTCAGAGTCGCCGTGAAGCTGGTTGCCAGCACGTTTCCGAGACGAAAGTCAGGGAATCGAGCGCACATGGAACCACCTTAGCAGGTTGCATGCCGGCTCCCGGGCATGCTAGAACCGTCTTAGCCGGTTCACGATAGGTCGTTGCCGGTTCCGCGATGGCCAGGAGGTCTCATGCCCCGTCCAACCAGCGGCGTGCAAGCATTTGAAGCCCACGCAACTGACGCTGACCTCGATGATCTGCGCGCGCGATTAGCCGCGGCGCGGCTACCGGAGGCCGAGACGGTCTATCGCGCCGCGCCCGACCCTCGCCGATGGGAACAGGGCGTTCCTCTCGCCGACCTCGTCGATGTCGTGAACTACTGGCGCACCGGGTACGACTGGCGGTCGTTCGAAGAGCGCCTCAACCGTATCGGCCAGTTCCGCACGACAATTGATGATCTGGGAATCCACTTCCTGCACCGCCGATCCGCGCGCGCAGACGCCACTCCTCTGATCGTGACGCACGGCTGGCCAGGCAGCATTGCCGAGTTCATCGATGTAGTAGACGAGCTGGCAGACCCGAAAGATGCAGACGCGCCGGCGTTCCACGTCGTGGCGCCGTCGTTACCAGGCTTTGGTTACAGCGACAAGCCGGCCACCACCGGATGGGGAACCGAAAAGATCGCGGCCGCATGGGTGGAACTGATGGGAAGGCTCGGCTACAGCAGGTTCGCAGCCCAAGGCGGCGACTGGGGAGGCAATATCACCACCGTCCTCGGCGGCAGGTTCCCGGCGCACGTTCTCGGCATCCACACAACGTTCGCGGAGGCACCGCCCGGCTTGACAACGGACGGGCTGACGGCGGTCGAGCGCACATGGACCGAGGAAACCCGTGATTTCTGGCGCCACCGCGCGGCGTACGCGAAGCAGCAGGCGACCCGCCCGCAGACCATCGGCTACTCGCTCGTCGACTCACCGGTCGGGCTTCTTGCCTGGATCCTCGACAAGTTCGCCGAGTGGACAGATACCGAAGACAGCCCGTTCGAGGCGATTTCGAGAGACCGCGTTCTTGACAACGTCACCCTGTATTGGCTGACGCGGACCGGCGCATCGTCGGCCCGCATTTACTACGAAAGCCACAACTCGCTCGACCCCGAACTTCGGGTCGACGTCCCCTCAGCAATCACAACGTATCCCCGCGACATCGAGAAGTGTCCGCGCCCCTGGGCGCAGGAGCGGTACCGGCACATCGTCCGATGGAGGTCGCCCGAATCCGGGGGACATTTCCCGTCGCTGGAGGTTCCCGAGTATTTCGTCAAGGATCTACGAGAAGGCCTCGCGGCAGTGCTGGCCGCTGATCGGTGAACGCGGCTGGCTGCGGGGACTCGGAATTAGTCCGGGGATTTGAGCTGTGCGCCGAATACTCTGCGCGGCTTGGAGTCTCGGTGAGACCCTGTGCGGTAGCTTCATGGACTTCTTCCCCGTCGTTGTGTGCCCGGGTTGATCGCATGGGGCACTTGCCCCCTGTGCTCAGGTGCCGCCCGCGGTGGCGTAGTCAGCTCGACCGGCGAACCCCGAGCCGCTGGCAGGGCCCTTCACCGCCGGACTGCGGCATCTCACGGCGTTGCGTGGGCGTCACACCCTTGCGGTTTCGGCGACCCGAACATTATGATTCGACCGTGAAAACAACGGGTTTCAAGGTGGGTGTGCGACGGTGGTCGGCGACGGCTGCCGCAGCACTGACAGCTCTTGCCACAGCGCTGATGCTGTCCGGGTGCGGGACGAGCGACGGGCCTGCAGACGACAAACCGGTAGTGTTGACGACGTTCACCGTTCTCGCCGATATCGCCGCGAACGTCGGCGGTGAGCACGTGACGGTCGAATCGATCACCAAGGCGGGCGCCGAAATCCATGGATACGAGCCCACCCCGGGCGATATCAAGAAGGCAGCCCAGGCCGACCTGATTCTCGACAACGGGATGAACCTGGAGGCGTGGTTCGCCCAGTTCGTCGACGGTGTGGACGTCGAGCACGTGGTCGTCAGCGACGGCGTCGAGCCGATCGCCATCGGCGAGGACGCCTACGCGGGCAAACCGAATCCGCACGCCTGGATGTCACCACTGAACGTGCAGATCTACGTCGACAACATGGTCGCCGCGTTCAGCGAACTCGATTCCGCGCATGCGGCCGACTATCGCATCAACGGCGACGCCTACAAGGCGCAGTTGCAGAAGGTGCAGGACGAATTGGTGGCCGAGCTGGGTGCGCTGCCGGTCAACGAACGGGCGCTGGTCACGTGCGAGGGAGCGTTCTCGTACCTGGCTCGGGACGCGGGGCTGACCGAGAAGTACATCTGGCCGGTCAACGCCGAACAGCAGGCCACGCCCCAGCAGATCGCTTCGACGATCGAGTTCGTCAAGGACAATCGGGTTCCGGCGGTGTTCTGCGAATCCACGGTGTCGGATGCGCCGATGCAACGCGTCGTCGAAGCGACGGGCGCCGCGTTCGGTGGCACTCTGTACGTCGACTCGCTGTCCGAGGCGGACGGGCCCGTGCCCACGTACCTGGATCTGATCCGGCACGACGCCGACACCCTCACCGCCGCGCTGAACGGGCAGCAATCATGACCACCCAGCCGGCCGTCGAGGTACAGGACGTCACCGTCCACTACGGTGATGTCCTTGCGCTCGAACAGGTCTCGCTCGCCCTGCAGCCCGGACGGGTCTGCGGCCTCGTCGGCATGAACGGTTCCGGAAAGTCCACCCTGTTCAAGACGATCATGGGCACCGTCAAACCCGACTCCGGAACGGTCCGGATCAACGGCACGGCGCCGGCCGCGGCCCGCAAGACCGGTGTGCTGGGTTACGTTCCGCAGAGCGAGGACGTGGACTGGACGTTCCCGCTCTCGGTGCGTGACGTGGTGATGACCGGCCGGTACGGACACATGGGCCTGACCCGGCGGCCCGGCAGAGCTGACCGCGAGGCCGTCGACCACGCCCTCGAACGCGTCGAACTCACGGAACTGGCGGACCGGCAGATCGGGCAACTGTCCGGCGGCCAGAAGAAACGCACCTTCGTCGCCCGCGGAATCGCGCAGGGCGCCACCATCCTTCTCCTCGACGAACCGTTCGCCGGGGTCGACAAACGCTCCGAAGCCACCATCACCGCGCTGCTGCGTGAACTCGCCGCCGCGGGCGCGGCGATCCTGGTCTCCACACATGACCTGCACGCGCTGCCCACCCTGGCCGACGAGGCGATCCTGCTGATGCGCACCGTCCTCATGCACGGCGACCCGACGGTCGTGCTGCAACCGGAGAACCTGGCGGCCGCCTTCGGCCTCGACGTGATGACAAGGACCTGAGAATCAATGGACGTCATCGACTTCTTCGTCGACCCGCTGCGCTACGACTTCATGGTCCGCGCACTGATCACCACCCTGATCGCCGCCGTGGTCTGCGCGGTGCTGTCGTGCTGGCTGGTTCTGATCGGCTGGTCACTGATGGGTGATGCGGTCTCACACGCCGTCCTGCCCGGCGTCGTCCTCGCCTACATCGTCGGCGCCCCGTTCGCGATCGGCGCGGTGATCTTCGGATTCCTGGCAGTGGCACTGATCGGGGTGGTCCGCGACACCAGCCGCGTCAAGGAGGACGCCGCGATCGGCATCGTCTTCTCCACCCTGTTCGCGCTCGGACTGGTGCTGGTCTCGGTCACCCCGAGCCAAACCGATCTCAACCACATCATTTTCGGCAACCTGCTGGGCGTGAGCCGCTCCGACCTCGTCCAGATCGCCGTACTCGCAGCCTTCGTCTTCATCGCCCTGATTGTCAAGCGCCGCGACTTCACGCTGTACGCCTTCGACCCCACCCATGCCCACGCCATCGGCCTGAACCCGCGCCTACTCGGGTCGGCGCTCCTGGGGCTGCTGGCCCTGACAGCGGTGGTGGCCCTGCAGGCCGTCGGCGTCATCCTGGTCGTCGCGATGCTGATCATTCCCGGGGCAACCGCGTACCTACTGACGGATAGCTTCCACCGCATGCTGGTCATCGCCCCGGCGATCTCGGCGGCCTGTGCCGTCATCGGCCTGTACCTGAGCTATCACCTCGATACCGCCAGCGGCGGCATGGTGGTGCTGTCCCAGGGCGCGGCATTCACGCTGGTCTATCTGTTCGCACCCCAGCACGGAATCATCGGTCGCCGAATCACCGCCTCCCGGCGACGCCGGACACCACGTGACGAACACAGGAATACCGAGATGCACGAGGAACGCGATTGGGCGCCGGAACCGAAGTCGTAGTCGAGGGCGGCAGCAGCAGGTCTGGATCGGCGGCGGAAGCCTCGGACCGCACACCGCGCAATTCGTCCCCCGCACCATGACCGGGTTCCCGAACTGATCGACGACTTGATCGTCTTCGCCAACCACGTCGATGTGCCCGTGATCGCGCAGATAGCGGTCGCGCACGCGCAGTTCGAAACCATCCACCCGTGCCTGGACGGCAACGGGCGTGTCGGACGCGCCCTGATCCAGGCGATGCCGCGCGGCGGACAGCTCACCCGCAGCGTTGCCGTTCCGGTGTCCGCGGGCCTCCTACACGACACCGCAGAGTATTGCGACGCGCTCGGCGAGTACCGGTCCGGGAACGTCGAGCCGATCGTCCGGTCGATCGCAGAGGCATCGTTCGGTGCAGTCGCCAACGGCCGCACCCTCGTTGAAGACCTGGAAGCGGTTCGAGCCGACAACAAGCTCGTCATATCCACCAGATCGCGATCGACCGCCTGGTCGACGCCGGGATACTCGCCCAGTTCACCGACGGGCGACGGAACCGGATCTGGCAGGCCGAGGACGTGGTCCAGGTGCTGGACGAGTTCGCCGCCCGCGCCAAACGCCGCCGACACTGACTGCTCCGATCCCCGGCGGGTGCCGTCGAATGATCCGCCGGCGGAAACATGACGTGTCGCCCGCCGCCGTTTATCCGCCCACACGGCGGGTATCAATACCGTGACGTCCGGAGTGAGACCGCCGAGAACGAAGGTTCCGCTGATGACACTCGTGCCCCGGGCCGCGGTCACGCTGATCGCCGCAGGCCCCCTCGCCCTGTTCCTGACCGCTCCCGCCGCCGCGGACCCGCCCGATGTGACCCTCACCGCCGCCGTGGCCGGGAGCACCGTCACGACGACGATCACGAACGACACCGGTGCCGACGTAGTGTGCGGCTTCGGCGGACTGCATGCGGCGGACGACATCGTGAACCCCGAATCCGTGGCGGTGTTCCACGAATCGAATGTGGTGATCGGGCCGGGACCGCGGGACTTCGTGTTCGACGCGGTGCCCGACGGCGACTACCTGATCCACTGGATCTGCAGTGAGAACGCGGGCCCCGGTGACGAGGTGTGGGGTTCGGCGCCGCTCCCGGAGACCGCGTACGCGAAGCCGGCGACGGCGGACCCTCTCCCCGTCACTGTGCGCACGGAGACGTGTTTCGGCTCGGTGTGCCTGCCACCGGAGCTGGGTCTCTGACCGGCAGCCCGTATCACTGGAGCGAATCGCGCTGTACCCGAAGGAATTCCCGCTCGACCACGTTCTCGGTGCGGTCGCGCGCCGCATCGTAGGCGCGCGCCGCCTCACCGGAACGGCCGAGGCGGCGGAGCAGATCGGCCCGCACAGCGTGGTACAGGTGGTAGTTGTCGAGGTCGAGTTGGTCGACGAGCGCCAGCCCCTCCTCCGGTCCCCTGACCTCGGCCACGGCGACCGCCCGGTTCAACGCCACCACCGGACTCGGCGCCAGCGGCATCAACTGGTCGTACAGCTGCAGTATCTGCCACCAGTCGGTGTCAGCGGCCGTCGCCGCGTCGCTGTGGACGGCGTTGATCGCGGCCTGAATCTGATACTGCCCAGGCGTGTTCCGTCGCAGGCATTTCCGCACCAGCGACTGCCCCTCGGCGACGAGGTCACGATCCCACCGACTGCGGTCCTGATCGGGCAGGAGCACGAGCCGGCCGTCGCCGTCGGTGCGGGCGTCTCGCCTCGACTCGATCAGCACCATCAACGCGAGCAGCCCGGTGACCTCCGGTTCGTCGGGCATCAGCGCGGCCAGGACCCGGCCGAGGCGGATGGCCTCGGCGCACAGGTCCGCTCGCGTCAGCCGGTCCCCCGAACTGGCCGTGTATCCCTCGTTGAAGATCAGATAGACGACGGCAAGGACGGCGCGGAGGCGGTCCGGCAGATCGGCCTCGTTCGGCATCCGGTACGGGATCCGGGCGTCCCGGATCTTCCCCTTGGCCCTGACCAGGCGCTGTGCGATGGTCGGCTCGGCGACCAGGAATGCGCGCGCGATCTCCGCGGTGCCGAGCCCGCCGAGGAGGCGGAGGGTCAGCGCGACCTGGGCGGCGGGGGCCAGCGCCGGGTGGCAGCACGTGAAGATCAGGCGTAGCCGGTCGTCGTGCACGACGCCCTCCTCCACCGGTTCGTCGCAGGCGAGCAGCAGGGCGGCCTGCGCGTGGCGGTCGTGCCGGGAGGCCTCGCGCCGGAGCCGATCGATCGTGCGGCGCCGGGCGGTGGTGATGATCCATCCGGCCGGGCTCGGCGGCAGCCCGGACGACGGCCAGCGCCGCACCGCCTCGGTGAACGCGTCCTGGACGGCGTCCTCGGCGATGTCGATGTCGCCGAACACCCCGACCAGGACGGACACCGCGCGACCGTGTTCTTCACGGAACACGTGTTCGATGTCGGCGGACGCGATCACGTCAGTCGCCGGCTCCGTCGTGGTGAGCGAACGGCCGGACCTCGATCGGGAGGGTCGTCGCCCGGGTGAGCTTGCGACCCCATTCGAGGGCGGCTTCCAGGTCGGGCGCCTCGACGATGGTGAATCCGCCGACATGCTCCTTGCCCTCGGTGTACGGGCCGTCGGTGACGAGCACGTCACCGCCCCTGGCCCGCAGCACGGTCGCGGTGGTGGGGGCGCACAGTCCCCCGCTGAACACCCACGCGCCTGCGGACACCATCTCCTGGTTGAGGGCGTCGAGATCGTCCCCGATCTTCGCGAGGACGTCGGGTTCGGGGGCGGGGCCGTCGGGTTGGTACACGCTCAACAGGTACTGGGTCATCTCGGGTTCCTCCTCGGATCGGCCGGCCGGCACCTCCGGATGTGGCCGGCCCTCACCTCCTATACGAACGTCACCCTTCCGATTCGACACTCTGCACGGAGGAATTTCGCCGAATGGCCTCAGTTGTGCTCGGACACCAGGACGGCGCGGGTGCCCGCCTCCAGCGCTTCGAACACATGTGCGACGTCGCCGGGGTAGGCGATGTAGTCGCCGGGTCCGAGTTCGACCGGATCGCCCGCCACGCCGACCAGTGCGCGCCCGGCGCTGAGGATGACGTGTTCGACCACGCCGGGCATGTGCGGTTCGGATTCCCGCGCCGGGCCGGGTTCGACGGCGAGGCGGTACAGATCCCGGCGCGCGGACGGCGGGCAGGACGCGACGAGAGTCGCGCGGTAGTCGGACCGGTCGGACGTCAGTTCCGGGCCCTCGTCGGCCCGGACGACCTGGACGCGGGGCCGGGGCGGGTCCAGGAGTTGCGACATCTGCACGTCCAGTGCGACGCAGAGGGCCCACAGGGTTTCGACGCTCGGGTTGCCGCCCCCCGATTCGAGTTGGGACAGAGTGGATTTCGCGACCCCGGCGCGGCGGGCGACCTCGGTCAGGGACATGCCCGACCGTTCCCGTTCGCGACGCAGCGAGGGTCCGATATATCCCAGCGGGGACTGCCCTGCCATGGTTTCCCTTCCCGACTTCCGACATTGTGTTCATTATTTTGTGCGCTGCGTTCGTCTTGACGAACACCGCACCATGTGTTCAGTATAGAAGTCATGCGTTCGATGAAGCGAACACTCGATTCGCGGGTACTCCGGAACATCGCGCTGGTGTGCCTCGCCGACGGACTGGTCGGCATGTCGTACGGCGCCATCGCGGTGGGGTCGGGCCTGGACGCATGGTTGCCCGTCGCACTGTCGGTGCTGGTCCTCGCCGGTTCTGCGGAGTTCCTGTTCATCGGCATCGTCGCGGCAGGCGGCAGCCCGATCGCGGCGACGATCGCCGGGCTTCTGGTGAACGCGCGGCATGTGCCGTTCGGTCTGGCGGTCGGGGACGTGCTGGGGCGCGGGCTGCGACGCGTCCTCGGCGCTCATCTGATGAACGACGAGTCGGTGGTGTTCGCACTCGGCGAGACGGACCCCGGCCGCAGGCGCGCCGCGTACTGGGCCTGCGGTGTGGGGATCGCGGTGTGCTGGCCGCTCGGGGCCCTGCTCGGCGCGGTGGCGGGCACGGCGATCGGCGACCCCGCCGTGCTGGGACTGGACGCCATGTTCCCGGCGGTGCTGCTGGCGCTGGTGCTGCCGGCGTTGCGCGAGCGGACTGTGCGGGTGCCGGCGCTGGCCGGCGGGGTCGTCGCCCTGGCCACTACTCCCTTCCTGCCCGCGGGGCTTCCGGTGCTGGCGGCACTGGTCGGATTGCTCGCGGGTGTGCGGCGGAAGATGCTGCGGTGACCGGGAACCTCGTGCTGATCGGGTCGGTCGGGATTCTCGCGGCAGGCACCTTCGCATTCCGATTCGCGGGCCCGGCGCTGCGGCCGCGGATCGCCACCCGGCCCTGGGTGGAGCGAACCATGGCGACGGCCGCCGTCGTTCTGCTCACCGCGCTGGTCGGCACGACGACGCTCACCGAAGGTCACGACCTCGCCGGAGTGGCACGTCCCACCGGCGTCGCCGTCGCGGGCATACTCGCCTGGCGGAAGGCGCCTTTCGTCGTCGTCGTCCTGTCCGCGGCCGCCACCGCTGCCGGATTGCGGCTCCTCGGCGTGCCGTGAGCATGCATGATCGAGGGGTGTTATTTCATCTCTGCGCCACGTGCGGCGTCGAACAGGACCCGAACACCCCGCTCCCCGACGAGTGCGCGATCTGCGCGGACGAACGGCAGTACATTCCGCTGGGCGGTCAGGAGTGGACCACCGTGGAGAAGCTGGCCGGTGCGGGGTACCGCGCGGTCGAGCACGAGGTCGAGCCGGGGCTGCACGGCCTGTACGTCGACCCGAAGACCGCGATCGGCCAGCAGTCCCTCGTGATCCGCACCCCCGCCGGGTCACTGCTGTGGGATCCGATCGGGTTCGTCGACGAGGCCGCCGTCGCCGCCGTCGGCGCGCACGGCCCGATCGTCGCCGTCGCGGGCAGCCACCCGCACATGTTCGGCGTCCAGACGCAGTGGTCCAAGGCGCTCGGCGACGTGCCCATCCTGGTGGCCGACGCGGACCGCGGATGGCTGGCGCGGTCCGACGGCCCGATCGTGTTCTGGTCCGGCACTCACGAGGTGACGCCGGGTCTGACCCTGCACCAGATCGGTGGGCACTTCCCGGGCAGCGCCGTCGCGCATTGGCGGGACGGCGCCGACGGCCGGGGTGTCCTCCTCACCGGGGACGGCGTGTTCCCCAACCCGGACCGCCGCACGGTGTCGTTCCTCCGGTCGTACCCCAACCGGCTGCCGCTGTCCGCGGCGGTGGTGCGGCGCATCGCGGACCAGTTGTCGCACCTCGAATTCGACCGCATCATCGGCAATTTCGACAACGTGATCGACAGCGACGGCCGGGAGGCGCTCGAATACTCGGCCACCCGTCACTGCGCGTGGGTGACCGGGGAGTTCGATCACCTCACGTGACCGCTGACCATGACGTCCGAGGTAATGGTCGCGGCGATCCGCCCGACCTAGGCTGGCCGCATGACCACCCTCGACGATCGGCGAACGTCGCATGTCGGTACCCATCTGCGGGCGTGGCGGGAACGCCGCCGGCTCAGTCAGCTGGAACTGGCGAACCGGGCGGACATCTCGGCGCGGCACGTCAGCTTCCTGGAGACCGGACGGTCGAATCCCACCCGGGCGATGCTGCTGCGCCTCAGCGAGCATCTCGACATTCCCCTGCGTGAACGCAACGCACTGCTCCTCGCGGGCGGTTTCGCGCCCGCCTACCCGGAGCACCGGCTGTCGGAGGTGCCGATGGCGTCGATCGCCGACGCCATCGGGAAGATCCTCACCGCGCATTCCCCGTACCCGGCGGTGGTCGTCGACCGGCACTGGAACATGGTGGACGCCAACGACGCGGTCGCAGTGCTGACCGAGGGGTGCGCCGCGGAATTGCTCGAGCCGCCCGTGAACGTCCTGCGGTTGAGCCTGCACCCGGACGGCATGGCACCGCGCATCCTGGACCTGGCGCAGTGGCGGGGGCATCTCCTGCACCGGCTGCGGCACCAAATCGCGGTCACCGGTGACGACGGACTGCGTGACCTGCTGGGCGAGCTGGAGGGCTACCCCGGTGGCACCGTCGGCAGCGCCGAACTGCCGGGGTCGCTCGTCGTGCCGTTACGGATCCGGCACCACGACACGGCGCTGGCGTTCCTCAGCACGACCACGATGTTCGGCACTCCCCTCGACGTGACGGTCGCGGAGCTGGCCATCGAATCGTTCTTTCCCGCCGACGCGGTGACAGCGGCTACCCTCCGCAGTAGCGTGAGCAGCGACTGAGGAGGTAGGTCTGATGGACTTGACAGCAATTGGTGTCGGTTTCGGCTACGTGGTCGTAGTCCTCACCATTCTTGTCGTCGTGGTCGGGGTGTCGGCACTGTTCGTGTTCTCGATCAAATCGGATTTCATTCCGCCGGAATCCCCGGGGACTCCCACGGGGCGGAAGCGGATCGGCAGGGCGGAATAGCCGCGTACGCACCGGAAGGCGGGCAGTTCCTCACGGAGGGGCTGCCCGCCTTCACATATGGACGGGCCGCCGGTTTCTGGATCGATTCCGCTGTGCAGGCCGGGCGAAGCAACGCTTACTGAGACGCTCGGGGACAAGGCGACTACCGTGACAGGAGTCGTCTATTTTTCGAGGAGCACGGAATGAGTATCAAGTCGGTAGAGTCACGCCGCCATCGCGTCGTGGTCATTGGATCCGGCTTCGGTGGGTTGTTCGGCACACAGGCGCTGAAGAATGCCGATGTCGACATCACCATGATCGCGCGCACCACTCACCATCTGTTCCAGCCGTTGCTGTATCAGGTGGCGACCGGCATTCTCTCCGTCGGCGACATCGCTCCCGCCACCCGGTTGGTGCTGCGGAAGCAGAAGAACACCAAGGTTCTGCTCGGCGATGTCGACGAGATCGATCTCGAGGCGAAGACGATCACCTCCCGGTTCCTGGACCGGACCACGGTCACCCCGTACGACAGCCTGATCGTCGCGGCGGGCGCAGGCCAGTCCTACTTCGGCAACGATCATTTCTCCGAGTTCGCGCCGGGCATGAAGACCATCGACGATGCCCTCGAACTGCGCGGCCGCATCCTGGGCGCGTTCGAGCAGGCCGAATTGTCGAGTGATCCCGCCGAACGCGCCCGGCTCCTGACGTTCGTCGTCGTCGGCGCCGGTCCGACCGGTGTCGAGCTCGCCGGCCAGATCGCGGAACTGTCGCGGCGCACCCTGTCGGGGGCGTTCCGCAACATCGATCCCCGTGAGGCCCGGGTGATCCTGCTGGACGGCGCGGACGACGTGCTGCCCGTCTACGGCGGCAAGCTGAGCCGCAAGGCCCGCCAGCAGCTGGAGAAGCTCGGCATCGAGATCCAGCTGGGGGCGATGGTCGTCGACGTCGACGTGGACGGCCTCGTCGTCAAGGACAAGGACGGCACGCAGCGCCGGATCGAGTCGCAGTGCAAGGTGTGGTCGGCCGGTGTGCAGGCGAGCCCGCTGGGCAAGCAGATCGCGGAGCAGTCGGACGCCGAGATCGACCGGGCCGGTCGCGTCCTGGTCAACCCGGACCTGTCGGTGCCCGGCCACCCCGAGGTGTTCGTGATCGGCGACATGATGGCGCTCGACAAGTTGCCGGGTCTGGCGCAGGTCGCGATGCAGGGCGGCAAGTACGCGGCCAAGCAGATCAAGGCCGGCCTGAGCGGTCAGAAGCCGGAGGACCGGCCGCCGTTCAAGTATTTCGACAAGGGCAGCATGGCCACCATCTCGCGATTCAGTGCGGTGGCGAAGGTCGGGAAGCTCGAGATCAGCGGTTTCATCGGCTGGGTGGCCTGGCTGGCGATCCACCTGATGTACCTGGTCGGGTTCCGCAGCCGGCTGTCCACTCTGCTGTCGTGGACGGTGACGTTCCTCGGCCGCGGGCGCGCGCAGATGGCATCCACCGAGCAGTGGGTGTTCGCCCGCAATGCGATGGAGCAGCTGGAGCGGCACGAGCGGGAGAAAGAGGCCGCCGAGAAGTCGTCCGGCGGCGCGCAGCGCAAAGCCGCGGGGTGACACCGCTTCACACCTGACGTGAACAGAGCGGAGGGGACGGACCTGTCGGGTCCGTCCCCTCCACCGTGCGCGGGGTGTCTCAGTTGCCGAGACGTCCGGTGTCGGTGATGTTCGCGAGTCGGACCTGCCCCTTGGAGACGAGTCGATCCTGTTCGTCGGTGATCCGAACCTCCCACAGCTGCTGAGTGCGTCCGCGGTGAACGGGACTGGCTTCGGCGGTCAGCGTGCCCTCCCGCGTCGCGCGGAGGAAGTCGGTGTTGTTGTTGACGCCGACGACGTGTCCGCGGCCGCCGAGCCACACCGTGCCCGCAGCGCTGGCCACCGATTCGATGACGGAGCAGTAGACGCCGCCGTGCTGGATTCCGGCCGGCTGCTGCAGGTCGGGGGTGACGGTCCACTGCGCGCGCACGCGGTCGCGTGAGAGTTCGGTGTATTCGAGTCCGATGAGGGCGTCGAAGCCCTTGCCCAATTGATCGGCCAGTGCGGCGGTGTCGATCCGCCCGTCACCGTTCGATGCCTGCTGTTCCCCGGAATCCACCATCACACTCTCCATCGGATCGCTGTGCGCTCTCGCGGCGCACCCGATCTCCTGCCTACACGACGGGGCGGGCGGTGGGAAAAGCAGGTGGGGCAAACGGATCGGCGGGCCCCACACTGTGTCAGAGTGAGGCCCGCCGTGGGATGGACCTGGGAGTCTCTGCAGCCCTCAGGACTCCGGCGCGGTCCGGTAGTTCGGTTCTCGGCGTCGGTGTTTCTGCTCGACGTCTGGAACGAGTATAGGCAAGGCTTCCCTAATTTAGCAAGCGCTTCCTCGCCTGCCCGAGTCGGCCACAGTTCGGGCGCGTGATCCGGCTCTTCGAGCGGACCGGCACCCCGGCCGCCACGAACGCGTCCAGGATCCCCTGCCCGCGGCGCTGCGCGGCAGCCTCGCCGCCACCGGCGAGAATTGGCACGTACGTCGCGGCCCCGAGCACGGCCTCCCCCACGAGCCCCCAGAATCGGGACGCGTCGATCGGCGTCAACCGGGCGATCGCGTCGAACACCGCATGCAGCGACGTGAGACTGCGGTGCACCGTCCACAGCAGCAGCGCCCGCTCGCAGGGCACGGTGACCGTCCGCGGTGCGCCGGCATACGGGTCGTCCGGCAGCACGCGCAGGGTGTCGTCGGCGACACCCGCCCAGTCGATTCCCTCGTCGCTGTCCATGTGGATCCACAGGTTCTCGAGCCCCGGATCCCACGCGCGCCCCTGCAGGACGACGAGCGCGGTGACACGCCCGACCACTGCGTGAATGAGCGCGGTGGCCACCTGCATCGCGGCGACGTCCGGGTCGGGAACATCCTCGAGCGACCGGGCCCACATCCGGGACACCCGGTCGCCGTCGAGGTCGTCCGCCAGCGACCACCACCGGCGTTTACCCTCGTCTGCCATTGTCGCGACCGCGTACATGCGCGGATATTCGGCGTTCAGCGCGCGAAGTCGTGAACAGGACACGTCCAGTGCGGTCGCGGGGGCGGACAGGGTCGAAGTCACCGTGCACTCCAATCGGTCGGGATGGAACACCACCAAACATAGGTGAGCCTAACCAAATATCAAGACTTGACATCATGTGATGTGAGGCACCCCCGCCGACCGCAACGCCCGGGACGTCCCGCCGGATGTGGCATCAGGGATAGGGTTCCGTAACCTAAGTAGTTGAATTCGGTGCAGATCCGGTGCACAGGCACACACGTCAGGAGCTTCCCCCGCCAGTGACGACGACGAGACAGTTCGGCAGCGACATCCCGCACCTGCCGACCGACGAGCCCTACGGGAAGCGCGACGTCCCGCGCGGTCCCGCCCCGCTGTACCTCCGGGCACTCGCGGGACTGCTCGACATCGGGACAGTGGCCATCCCCCTCGTCCTCGGGTGGTACATCGTCGACTCCCTCCGCGACGACAACGGCGGCGGGCAGGCGGACCGGGTCGTCTTCGGCGGCGCCGCCGTCGCCATCGCCCTCGGGCTCGCCCTGTGGAACCGCGGATTTCGCGAAGGCAACACCGGGCAGAGTTCGGGCAAGGGCTGGGTCGGCCTCGTCACCCGCGACACCCACACCCACGACGCGATCGGCCCGAAACGGTCTCTGCAGCGGGTGTTCCGGCGCTCCGGAACCGAGGTCGTCCAGGAAAGCACCGCGTCCGACGAAGGCTTCACCGTCCGCGAGAAGGACGTGTCCATCGCGGCGATCCGGCGTCGTCGGCTCATCGGGCTGGGTGTCCTCGTGATCCTGCTCGGGCTGGTCCTGCTTGCCAGCGTCGCGGTCGGGGCGCGGCCACTGTCGTTCGCGGAGATCTTCCACGCACTGTTCGATGCGGACGGTTCGCAGACCGACATCATCGTCCGCACACTCCGCGGCCCGCGGACCGCGCTGGGACTCGTCGTCGGGATGGCGCTCGGCGTCGCGGGCGCCCTCATCCAGGGACACACCCGCAACCCGCTCGCCGACGCGGGACTCCTCGGCCTCAACGCGGGCGCCGCGTTCCTCGTCGTGCTGTCGATGTACCTGTTCGGGTTCAGCGCACCCAGCGAATACCTGTGGTTCGCGTTCGCCGGGTCGTTCGCCGCCAGCGTGGTCGTGTTCGGGCTGTCGTCGATCGGCAACGGGGCGGCGAGCCCGCTGAGCCTGGCCCTGGCCGGCGCCGCCGTCGCGTTCTTCCTGCAGGCGATGACCAACGCGATCATCATCGTCGACCAGTCCAGCCTCGACTCCTACCGATTCTGGGTGGTCGGGTCGGTGGCCGGCCGCGGCTTCGACGTGCTCTGGCAGGTGCTGCCGTTCCTCATCATCGGTCTGATCCTCGCCCTCGTCAGCACACCCGGGCTGAACGTGCTCAGCCTCGGCGAGGACGTGGCACGGTCGCTGGGCACCAACATCGCGGCCAGCCGCGCACTCGGCATCGTCGCCATCACCCTCCTCACCGGTGCGGCCACCGCGGCGTGCGGCCCGATTGCATTCATCGGTCTCGTGGTCCCCCACGTCGCGCGGGCGATCACCGGCCCCGACTACCGGTGGCTGGTCCCCTACGCCGGCCTCCTCGGCGGCGTCATGCTCGTGACCGCCGACGTCATCGGACGCGTCGTGGTCCGGCCGGGTGAGTTGCAGGTGGGAATCGTGCTCGCCGTGTTCGGCGCACCGTTCTTCATCGCGTTGGTTCGGCGCAGAAAGTTGGCAAGCCTGTGAGCACTCGCGACGAAGTGCGCCCCGACCTCGAGGCCGCCCCGGCGTCCCGCGTCCCGGCGCGCCCCGCGTTCCGGCTCGGACCGATCTCCCTGGTCCTGCGGCCCCTCGGTATCGCCGTCAACGTGGCCCTGCTGGTGGCGCTGTTCCTGGTGCTGTGCCTCAACATCGGCCGCGGCGACTACCCTCTGTCGATCCCCGAGGTCACCAGGGTGCTGTTCGGCGGCGGCACGAAGGCCCAGAACTTCATCGTCATGGATCTGCGCCTGCCGCGGTCGCTGACCGGTGTGTTCATCGGCATGGCCCTCGGCCTGGCCGGCGCCATCACCCAGTCGATCGCCCGCAACGCCCTCGCCAGCCCGGACATCCTCGGCATCACGTCCGGTGCCAGCGCCGCCGCGGTCGCGCTGATCGTCCTCGGCGGCGGCGGCAGCTTCGTCGGCCTCCTCGCCACCCTGGGGATCCCGCTGGCCGCCCTGTTCGGCGGACTTCTCACCGCGCTGGTCATCTACGTGCTCGCGTGGCACGGCGGAGTGGAGGGCTACCGGCTGATCCTGATCGGCATCGGCATCAACGCCATGCTGATCGCGGTCACCGGCTGGCTGCTGATCTCCGCGGACATCAACGACGCGTCGCGGGCCCAGGTGTGGCTCAACGGCTCCCTCAACGGCGCCGCCTGGAGTCAGGTGTGGCCCGTCACGATCGCCGTCGTCGTCGTCGGCGGCTACGCCGTGATCTCGTCGTTCACGATGGGCGCCCTCCGCCTCGGCGACGACAACGCGGTGTCGCTGGGTGTGCGCCTGCAGTGGTCGCAGGCCCGGCTCCTGCTCATGGCCGTCGCCCTCGCCGGCATCGCGACCGCGGCGGCGGGTCCGGTCGGCTTCGTCGCGCTCGCCGCGCCGCAGGTGGCGCTGCGGCTGGTGCGGTCCGCGGGCCCGCCGCTCATCGCGTCGGCGCTGACCGGCGCCGTGCTCGTGGTGGGCAGCGACGTCGTCGCCCGCACGATCCTGCCCGTCGAGCTGCCCGTGGGTATCGTCACCTCGGCGCTCGGCGGCCCATTCCTGCTGTATCTGCTGGTTCGCAACAATCGGAAGGTCTCGGCATGACCGTGCAGACTGACTCTCGACTGATCGCCGACAACCTGAGCCTCGGGTACGGCGACCGGGTCATCGTCGACAATCTCGACCTCGAGGTGAGGACCGGGGTGATCACCACCGTGATCGGGCCGAACGGTTGCGGCAAGTCCACCCTGCTGCGTGCGCTGGGGCGGCTGCTGAAGCCGCGCAACGGTTCGGTTCTGCTCGACGGCAAGGCCATCGGATCGATGCGCACCAAGGACGTCGCCCGCACGCTGGGCATGCTCCCCCAGGCGCCGCTGGCCCCTGAGGGGCTGACGGTGGCCGACCTGGTGGCCCGCGGCAGACACCCCCACCAGTCGTGGCTGCGGCAGTGGTCGTCCGACGACGAGGGCGAGGTCGCGGAGGCGCTCGCGCTGACCGGGGTGTCCGACCTCGCGGACCGCCCCGTCGACCAGCTGTCGGGCGGTCAGCGTCAGCGGGCCTGGATCTCGATGGCCCTCGCGCAGGGAACCGACATCCTCCTGCTCGACGAACCCACCACCTACCTGGACCTGGCGCACTCGATCGAGGTGCTCGACCTGGTGGACCGGATGCACGAGGAGTTGGGCCGCACCGTGGTGATGGTGCTCCACGACCTGAACCTCGCGATCCGCTACAGCGATCAGCTGATCGTGATGCGGGACGGCACCATCGTCGCGGCCGGCGCGCCGAAGGACATCATCTCCGCCGAACTCCTGCTCGAGGTGTTCGGTCTCGAGGCCGCGGTCATCGCCGACCCGGTGTCCGATCGCCCGCTGGTGGTGCCGATCGGCACCCGCCACGTGTACGGGGCGGTGGGCGGACCGGAGCCGAAGTAGCGGCCGTCAGCGCCGGCCGCCGATCATCGTCCGCACCAGCCGGTAGCTCTGCCCCAGCGACACCGTCGGCAAATACGCCCTGCCGACGGCGTTGCCGATGCTCGGCAGGGCGGCCGGATCGGCGAACGTCATGTGCATGGCCACGTACCGGGGCTGGAACTTCGACTTGAACGCCAGCAGCGAACGGAACCCGTACACCGGTTCCAGGGTCCGGCCGAGCAGATCCAGCACGCTGTCCATCACCGCCGACAGGCTCGACGACTCCGACCGTTCCCGCTCGTCGGCGTCGCTGTCCGGTTGCTCGACCTTGGCGAGCGGGGCGCCGGACAGGCTCAGGAACTGCGCACCCTCCTCCTCCAGTTTCAGCGCCGCGGACGCGATGAGGAACTCCATCGCCGGCCGGAACCCTTCCGAGCGCCGCCGCATGAAGTCGAGCGTCCAGCCGACCACCCGCCCATCCTGGTACACGGGCAACCAGGACGTGACGCCGTGGACGGTGCGGTCCTCGTCGACGGCGATCAGGCAGCGCACCTCCGGGTCGTCGACCTCGTCGAGTCCGCCGAGCGTGAACCCCATTTCGGGCATCCCTTTGTCGGCCACCCACTCCTCGGAGATCGCCGTGATCTGGTCGGTGATCGACCGCGGGGCGCTGGGGAAGCTGACCCATTCCGCGGTGATCCCCGACTTCTTGGCCTTGTTCAGGGCGGTCCGGACGTCCTGGAACCGCTTGCCGGTGAACGCGATCTGCCCCAGATCCAGCACCGTCTCCTCCGCGACCTGGATACCGCTCCAGCCGAGGGCGTCCGTGACGGCGCGGACCTCGCCGGTCACCGAGTAGAAGCACGGGATCCACCCGTTGGCGGCGGCGAATTCGGCGAAGTGTTCGACGTTGTCCCGCAGCCGGTCGGGCGGGCCGACCGGGTCACCGGTGGTGAGGGCGACCCCGGCGAGGACCCGGTACGCGACGTAGCTCGTGCCGTCGGCGGAGAACCAGTAGTGGTTGCCGCGCCACGTCGTCATCCAGGACAGCGGGCTTCCGCTCCCCGACTTCAACAGGGTGCGTGCGCGTTCGGCGGCCGCCGAGTCCGATCCGATGGCGGGACTGAGGAACGTCGCGGCGACCAGCGCGCACGCCGCCACCCAGAACACCACCCCGGTCCACTCGTACAGCAGGGTCGCGGGAATGCTCTCCGGCAGCAGCCGGGGGTCGAGCCATTGCAGGTACACGGGCGGGATCAGCCGCTCCGGGAAGTCGGCGAGCAGCGTCGTGAACCCCGGCCGGGGATCGAAACCGTGCCGCGCCCACAATCCGCCCAACACGTAGAGAACGGCGAGACCGGCCAGCAGCGACACCAGGACGATCGCCAGCCGGCGGTAGGTTCCGGCCGGGGCGGCGACGTCGAAGAACCGGCGGGTGGCGAGCAGCACGATCAGGATCGCCAGCGGTGTCAGGAACGGCACCAGCGTCCGGTACAGGTTCGGGTCGGCGAGACCGTAGAACAGGGAGTCCTCGTCGAGGGAGTCGACGAACCGGACCGCGAAGTTCAGCAGCGACAGCATCAGCAGGATCACCTGGGCGATCACGGACGCGACCCACGCGAAGCGACGGCCCCGTCGGAGGCCGTCGCAGAGGGTGAGGAGGAACAGGGACGGCATCAGACTCAGCAGGGTCGGTCCGACCCCGGACAGGCGCAGTTCGAGCAGCCCGCGCCGGCATTCGGGGTCCGACGCCGACACCTCGCACAGGTCGCGCACTTCGCCGGCGGTGTAGGGGATGCCGCGGAACAGGTCGCGGAGCACGGCGAGGGGACCGACCGCCTCCGCGGACAGTGCCGCGATCATGGGGCCGATCGCGCTGGCCGCCACGATGATCGCGACGAGTACCCGGCCCTCACGCTGGGTGCCCGCGATCCGTTCGCCGCGGGCGGAGCGGCCGACGATCCAGCGGCCGATCACCAGGCCGACGACGGCCGCGGCGAGCCGGACCACGTCCTGCAGCGAACCACTGAACAGTGCCAGGGTGATGGTGAACACGAGGACGCCGACGCGGATCCGCCGACGCCACAGCGTGCCCATGTTCGAACTGGCCACCATCGCGGCACCGACGATCCACGTGCTCGGACCGACGGCCATGCCCACGTGCAGCCGGAAACCCCAGTTTGCGTCGACGACCTTCGCGACGGCGGCCACCGACAGTGCGAGCAGTCCGCCGAGCACCTGGGTGGCGACCGCCGCCAGCGCGAACCGCGCCGACCCCATGCGACGTTCCAGCGGTGCGGCCGCCACGAGGACGAGGACGGTCGTCGACAGGTACGCCAGGACGTCGTCGCCCCACAGCCCGGCGGTGAACAGGGTCCACACCCAGCCGTTCTGGAATGCCCGGATCCCGATCGCGACGTGCTGGGACAGGTCGTGGGAGGGACCGCTGATCACACTGGACGTGGCGATCGCGAGGATCCAGATCACGACCAGCAGCGCGATGCTGACGGGTGCACCCCGCACCCCGACCCAGACCCGTTCCGCTGCCCGCCCGGTCTGACCCTTGACCCTGGCCGCCGCATCGTGTCCGGTCGCCGCGCTGTCGTCGGTCTTCATCCGCCAGGTCCCCACTCTCCGCGATGTCGAGAACGAACGCTTGCCCGGCGGGTCGGCCGCTGCCAACTCGACCGTAATCCACCCGTTCGGAGTATGGCCAATACCACACGCCGTGACGCAGTTTTACTACTACCAGTAGTACGTATCTGCGTCGTCGTATCCGTAGAATCAATTTATGGCTGGACTCGGCGAACTCGAACGCGCAGTGATGGATCACCTGTGGTCCACTTCGGAACCGCAGACGGTACGGCAGGTACACGAGGCACTGGCGGCACGCCGTGAACTCGCGTACACGACTGTCATGACAGTGCTCCAGCGACTGGCGAAGAAGCACCTCGTCATTCAGCAGCGCGACGACCGTGCCCACCGGTACCTGCCGGTGCACCAGCGCGAGGAGCTCGTCGCGAGCCTCATGGTGGATGCCCTGCAGCAGGCCGACAAGTCCGGAAGTCGCGCCGCCGCACTCGTCCACTTCGTGGGGCAGGTCGGCGCCGACGAGGCCGACGCGCTCCGCGAGGCCCTCGCCGCGCTCGAGGCCAAGGAGCGGTCCACCGGAGACAATCAGTCGGGAACCGTTCGCGCCGGCTGACGTTCGTCATGCATGATGAGTAGGACATGGACGCCACCACCGCGCTGGTATTCGGAGTACTCGCACTTCTTCTCGCAGGGCCTGTCCCTGCGCTGCTGAGTCGTGCCCGATGGCCGCATCGCGCCCCCCGAGCAGCCCTCGTGCTGTGGCAGGCAATCGCCCTCGCCGCAGTTCTGTCCGCGTTCAGTTCGGGTCTCGCGATCGCCAGCCAACTGCTGGTCCCCGGACCGGACGGGCGCCCCACCACGGCACCGGTCGCCGAGATCGACGCCCTGGGCCTGCCCCTGTGGCTGCTGTACGTGGTGGTCTTCGCGCTCACCCTCCTCGTCGGCGCCAAACTGATCTTCTCGATCGTGCAGGTCGGGGTTCGCACCCGGCGCAGACGCGCCCGGCACCGGATGCTCGTCGACCTCCTCGACCGCTGCGACTCGTCGTCGCCCCTCGCCCGCACCCCGGACCTGCGGGTCCTCGACGTCACCGAGCCCATCGCCTACTGCCTGCCCGGTCTGCGGCAGCGGGTCGTGCTGAGCCAGGGCACGTTCACCAACCTCGACGACGCCGAGATCACCGCGATCCTCACCCACGAGCGGTCCCATCTGCGGGCCCGGCACGACCTCGTCCTCGAGGCGTTCACCGCCGTCAACGCCGCCTTCCCCACCGTCGTGCGCAGCAAGTCCGCGCTGGGGTCGGTGCAGTTGCTGGTCGAAATGCTGGCCGACGACTCCGCCGTCCGCGCCACCGGGCCGACCGCACTGGCCCGCGCACTCGTCGCCTGCTCGGGGTCGATCGCCCCGAAGGGTGCCATGGCCGCGGGTGGTCCCAGCACCCTGCTGCGGGTGCAGCGCCTGTCCTCCTCGGAGGCGGGCACCCCGGTGGCACTCGCCGCCTACGCCGCGTCGGTGGCGATCCTCGTGGTGCCGACCATCGCCGTCGCCGTCCCCTGGCTCACCGAACTGAGCCGGTTGTTCAGAGCCGTATAGTCACCCAGCTCACAACCCGCCGCATTCGATAACCGAGTGCCCCGTCGCGTACACTGGTCGACGGTCGCCACTGCGGCCCATCAACACTGAAACGGCACACAGCCCAATTCCCCGCACTTCCGCGAATGGATTGACCAGGTGACATGTGCCCTGGCTCGTCCCTTTGTGCGTGCTGCATGACAGCCCCCGCTCCGCGACGCGCCCTATGCCCGGAGAGGTATTTGCGTGACCAACGCTGTCCAGACGACGTCTGCCCCACTAGAGCAGACCGAGACCGAAACCCCTGATGAGAACGCCACCGTGACGTTCGCCGAGATCGGCCTGCCCACCCCCCTGGTCCAGGCCCTCGCCCGCAACTCCATCACCGTCCCATCGCCGATCCAGGCGCTGGCCGTGCCCGATGCGCTGGCCGGCACCAACGTCCTCGGCCGCGCACAGACCGGATCAGGCAAGACCCTCGCATTCGGCCTGCCGATGCTCACCCGCCTGTCCCGCCACGAGGACCGGCCCGCACCCAAGCGTCCCCGCGCACTGGTGCTCGTGCCCACCCGGGAACTCGCATTCCAGGTGGTCGACTCCCTCAACTCGTACGCCGGGGCTATGGGCCTGACCGTCCGCCCCGCCGTCGGCGGCACCCCGTTCTCCAAGCAGGTCGACCAGCTGCGGCGCGGCGTCGACATCCTCGTCGCCACCCCCGGCCGGCTGAACGACCACCTGCGTCAGGGCACCTGCATCCTCGACTCAATCGAGATCACCGCGCTCGACGAGGCCGATCAGATGGCCGACATGGGCTTCCTGCCCGAGGTCCGGGCGATCCTCGGTGAGACCCGGGCCGACGGCCAGCGTCTCCTGTTCTCGGCCACCCTGGACCGTGAGGTGCAGTCGCTGGTCCGCCAGTTCCTGCCCGACCACGTGCAGCACTCCACCGAGGACGGTCGCGCCAGCGTCGACACGATGGAGCACTACGTGCTGCTCGTCGACCGCGGCCAGAAGGACAACGTCCTCGCGGAGATCGGTGCCCGCGACGGCCGCACGATCATGTTCGCCCGCACCAAGCTCGGCTGCGAGGGCATCACCGACCGCCTCCGCGCGGTGGGCATCGCCGCCGAGGCGCTGCACGGCGGCAAGGCGCAGAATCAGCGCACCCGTGTCCTCGAACGGTTCAAGAACGGCCGCACCCCGGTGCTCGTCGCGACGGACGTCGCCGCCCGCGGCATCCACGTCGACGGCATCGACCTGGTCGTGCACGTCGATCCGCCCGCCGATCACAAGGACTACCTGCACCGCGCAGGCCGGACCGCCCGTGCCGGCGAGAAGGGCACCGTCGTCGCGATCGTGCTCCCCAACCAGAAGCGCACGTTCCGCCGCCTGACCGGGATGGCCGGCGTCGACGCCACCGCCGTGCCCGTCACCCCCGGCTCGGAGAAGCTGGCCAGCATCACCGGCGCCAAGGCGCCCAGCGGAGAACCGGTGCGCGACACCTACTCCCGCGGCGAGCGTGGCGGCGACCGCAAGTTCGGCGACCGCGGACCCCGCCGTGAGGGCGGTTACGCCGGCCGCGACGGCGGCGGCTACCGCGGCAATCGCAGTGACCGCGGCGAGCGCAGCTTCGGCGACCGTCCCTCGGGTGGTCGCAGCTTCGAGGGTCGTGGCCCGCGCCGCGACCAAACAGACAACCGGTCCGGCGGCTACCGGGGCGACCGCCCGCAGCGTGACGGTGACAACCGTGGCGGCGGTTACCGCGGCGACCGGGACAACCGGACGTTCATCGATCGGGCCCCGCGCCGCGACTTCGGTGACAGTGCACCCCGCCGCGAGTACGGCGGCGGCAGCAGCGCCCCGCGCCGTGACTTCGGTGACCGCGGCGACAGCCACCGCGGTACCGGCGAGCGCAGCTTCGACCGCAGCGCCCCGCGCCGCGACTTCGGCGACAACCGCGGTGCGGCGGGCGGGTTCCGTCGCGACGACCGTCGGCCCGCGGCCGCGTCGGAGCGGCGCCCCGCGTCGACCGGTGGCGGGTTCCGCAGCCGCACGGATCGTCGCTCGTACGACGGCTTCGACGGCCCGCGGCGTGAGCGACGCAGCTGATCGATCCTGATCGGACAACCGAATAACGAAGTGTGAGTGAAGGCCGGCCGTCGCGTGTGCGACGGCCGGCCTTCGTATGTTTGGCTTAGGCGGTTGAGGTTTTCGTAGCCGCCGATTTCACTACCGCCGAGCGAGAGGGAATGCTGTATCCATGACTATCGACAACACTGAGGGTGCCCGCGCCCAGATCGGCGTCACGGGACTGGCCGTCATGGGCTCGAACATCGCCCGCAACTTCGCCCGGCACGGTCACACGGTCGCGCTGCACAACCGCAGCATCGCCAAGACCGACGCCCTCATCAAGGAGCACGGCAGCGAGGGCGACTTCGTCCGCACCGAGACGATCGAGGAGTTCGTGGGCGCGCTGCAGAAGCCGCGCCGCGTGCTGATCATGGTCAAGGCCGGCGACCCCACCGACGCCGTCATCGAGGAACTCGCCGCGGCGATGGAGCCCGGTGACATCATCATCGACGGCGGCAACGCCCTCTACACGGACACGATCCGCCGTGAGGCCTCCCTCCGGGAGCGTGGCCTGCACTTCGTCGGCGCCGGCATCTCCGGCGGCGAGGAGGGCGCGCTCAACGGCCCGTCGATCATGCCGGGCGGACCGAAGGAGTCCTACGCGGCCCTCGGCCCGCTGCTCGAGTCGATCGCCGCGCAGGTCGACGGCACCCCCTGCTGCACGCACATCGGCCCCGACGGGTCCGGTCACTTCGTGAAGATGGTGCACAACGGCATCGAGTACGCCGACATGCAACTCATCGGCGAGGCGTACAACCTGCTCGGGTCCGCCCTCGGCTACGACGCCGGGAAGATCGCCGACGTGTTCACCGAATGGAACGGCGGCGACCTCGAAAGCTACCTCGTCGAGATCACCGCGGAGGTGCTGCGGCAGAAGGACGCCAAGACCGGCAAGCCGCTCGTCGACGTCATCGTCGACGCCGCCGAGCAGAAGGGCACCGGCCGCTGGACCGTCAAGTCCGCGCTCGACCTCGGTGTCCCCGTCACCGGGATCGCCGAGGCCGTGTTCGCCCGCGCCCTGTCCGGGTCCCGCGAGCAGCGCAAGGCCGCGGTCGGGCTGGCGTCCGGCGTGCTCGCCGACAAGCCCACCGATGCCGCCCAGTTCACCGAGGACATCCGGCAGGCCCTGTACGCGTCGAAGGTCGTGGCCTACGCGCAGGGATTCGACCAGATCGCGGCCGGTAGTGCCGAATACGACTGGGACCTGCACCCCGCCGACCTCGCGACCATCTGGCGTGGCGGCTGCATCATCCGCGCCCGGTTCCTCAACCGCATCAAGGACGCGTACGACGAGAACCCGACGCTGCCGAGCCTCATCCTGGCCCCGTACTTCCGGGACGCCATCGAGACGGCCATCGACAGCTGGCGCCGGGTGGTCTCCACCGCCACGCTGCTCGGGATCCCGGTGCCGGCGTTCGCGTCGTCGCTGTCCTACTACGACGCCCTGCGCGCGGAGCGGCTGCCCGCAGCCCTGACGCAGGGGCAGCGCGACTTCTTCGGCGCCCACACCTACGAGCGGGTCGACGCGGAGGGCAAGTTCCACACCCTGTGGAGCGGTGACCGCAGCGAAGTGCAGGTCTGAGCCTCGCCGACTGCCCGTCCCCGGCCGTGACGTACCGCGTGTACGTCACGGCCGAGGCGTCGGAGGCCCCTGCTCGGAGGCGGTAGCCTTCTCGATATGCCCGACGACGAGTTCTCCTCCCCCGCACCGGTGGGTGAGACGTTCCTCGCGCTCGGTCTCCCCGCGGTGATGACCCATGCCCTCGCCCGTGGTGGCATCGGGGCGCCGTTCCCGATCCAGGCGGCCACCATTCCCGACGTCCTTGCCGGCCGTGACGTTCTGGGCCGCGCCCCGACCGGCTCCGGGAAGACCCTCGCGTTCGGACTGCCGATGCTCGTGCGGCTCAAGGGCGCCGCCAGCAGGCGGGGCTTCCCGCGCGGCATCGTCCTGGTGCCCACCCGTGAACTGGCGTTGCAGATCGAGCGCGCGCTGGACGAGCCGGCGCTGTCCGTGGGGTTGCGGGTGGCGAACGTCGTCGGCGGGATTCCCATCAAACGTCAAGTCGAGGTCCTGTCGCGGGGTGTCGACCTGCTGATCGCGACGCCGGGACGCCTCGCCGACCACGTGGCGCAGGGGTCGGTGTCGCTCGACGACGTGACGGTGCTGACCCTCGACGAGGCCGACCACATGGCCGACCTGGGGTTCATGCCGCAGGTCACGACGATCCTCGACAAGACCCCGGCGGGCGGTCAGCGGCTGCTGTTCTCGGCCACCCTCGACGGGGAGGTCGACACACTCGTCCGCCGGTACCTGCGAGACCCGGTCACCCACTCGACGGCGCCGGTCACCGCGTCGGTGGGCACCATGCGCCACCACCTGCTGTTCGTCGACCGGGTCGACAAGAAATCCGTTGTGGCACATATTGGTTCACGTGCGGGACGCACCCTCATGTTCGTGCGCACCAAGTACGGGGTGGACCGGCTCGCGCAGCAACTCCACGAAGTCGGCATCTCCGCGGGCGCCCTGCACGGCGGCAAGGCGCAGAACAACCGCACCCGCACCCTCGAATCGTTCGCCGACGGCACCACCCCCGTCCTGGTCGCCACCGACGTGGCGGCGCGAGGCATCCACGTCGACGACATCTCACTCGTCGTCCACGTCGACCCCCCGGCCGACCCCAAGGATTACCTGCACCGCGCGGGCCGCACCGCCCGCGCCGGCGAGTCCGGTGTAGTGGTCACCCTCGTCACCGAGGACGAACGCGCCGAGGTGGAGAAGCTGACCCGCAAGGCCGGGATCGAGGTGGACGGCGTGTGGGTGCGGCCCGGCGACACGGTGCTGGCCGAGCTCACCGGCGCCCGCCGCCCGACCGGGAAGGCGGTCCGCGCACCCGACACCCGGGCACCGGCCCAGGACACCCCGAAGAAGGGCAGGCAGGCGCACGACACCGGCGGGCGCCCGGCCCGCCGCGGCCGGCCCGGGGACGGCGGAGCACCGCGGGCGGGTGCCCGACGCGGCCGGAAACCCGGACCTGCGTCAACTCCGCACGGACACCGCAACCGCGGGGCACACTGAGAGGCATGTCCCTGCCGTTCGCGTCGATCGTGTGCGCGCTGATCGCGGCGTTGCTGTTCGCGTGCGCGTCGGTCGCCCAGCAGAGTGCGGCGTCCGCGGTCCCCGAGGACGCCGCGTTGATGACCACCCTGCTGCGCAGTCCCCGCTGGTGGGCCGGCTTCGTCGGCGACGGCGGCGGGTACGCGATGCAGGCGGTGGCGTTGGCGCTCGGGTCGGTGCTCGTGGTGCAGCCGCTGCTGGTGACGGCGCTGCTGTTCGCGTTACCGTTGTCGGCGAAGTTCTCCGGGTACCGGCTCAGCCGCACCACCTGGGCCCTCGCCGTCGCACTGGCTGTCGCGCTCGCCGTCTTCCTGGTGATCGGCGACCCCACCGAGGGCAACATCGACGCCCCGTTCCGCGAATGGGTGGTGCCGCTCGGCATCCTCCTCGCCGTGGTGGCGGTCGCGGCCGCCGCGGGGATGTCGAAGATCGACCCCGGATGGCGGGCGCTGCTGCTCGGTGGGGCGGGCGGCATCCTGTACGGGGTGGCGGTCGCGTTCACCAAGTACGTCGTCGAACTGGTGCCCCGCGGGCTGTGGGCGGTGCTGAGCAGCTGGCAGGCGTGGGCGCTCGTCGCCGCCGGCCTGGTCGGGGTATATCTGCAGCAGCGCGGGTTCCAGGTGGGTCCGCTGTCCGCGTCGCTGCCCGCACTGACCATCGCCGAACCACTCGCCGCCGTTTTCCTCGGCATGACCGTCCTCGACGAGAGGCTGCGGGTGTCGGGCCCCGGACTCGTGGTGGTCGGCTGCGCGGTCGCGGTGATGCTGGTGGCCACGGTCGGCCTGTCCAGGTCGCAGGCCCAGCGGACATCCGACACCACCGCAACTTCCCCGGTATCGTCCTGACATGTGCAGTTCCTCGACGGGCATCGCCCTCCCTATGACCTGACGTACGACGACGTGTTCCTGGTGCCGAACCGCACCGAGGTCACCTCGCGATTCGACGTCGACCTGGCCACCTCGGACGGGTCGGGCACCACCATCCCGATCGTCGTCGCCAACATGACGGCGGTCTCGGGACGCCGCATGGCGGAAACGGTCGCCCGCCGCGGCGGTCTGGTGGTTCTCCCCCAGGACCTTCCGGCGCCTGCCGTCGCGGAGACCGTGTCGTTCGTCAAGAGCAGGCATCTGGTCGCCGACACCCCGGTCACGCTCGGCCCCGACGCCGCCGTGTCCGACGCCCTGGCGCTGCTGCCGAAGCGGGCGCACGGCGCCGTGGTCGTCGTCGAGAACGACCGCCCCGTCGGTGTCGTCACCGAGGCCTCCTGCACGGACGTCGACCGGTTCGCGCGACTGCGCTCGGTGGCGCTCACCGACTTCGTCACCGCCCCCGACTCCGCGTCACCGCGGGAGGTGTTCGAACTCCTCGAGGGCAAACACGACTCCCTCGCCGTGATCGTCCACCCCGACGGCACCCTCGCCGGGGTCCTCACCCGCACCGGCGCCATCCGGGACGGCATCTACCAGCCCGCCGTCGACGGCAACGGGAAGCTGCGGATCGCCGCGGCCGTCGGCGTCAACGGCGACGTCGCCGCGAAGGCCCGCGCCCTGGTGGACGCGGGGGCCGACCTGCTGGTCGTCGACACCGCGCACGGCCACCAGCAGAAGATGATCGACGTGCTCGGTGCATTGAAGAAGGCCGACCTCGGTGTCCCGCTCGTCGCCGGCAACGTCGTGTCCGCCGCCGGCACCCGGGACCTGATCGACGCGGGCGCCGACATCGTGAAGGTCGGTGTCGGACCGGGCGCGATGTGCACCACCCGGATGATGACCGGGGTGGGCAGGCCGCAGTTCTCCGCCGTCGAGGAATGCGCCACCCAGGCCCGCGCGATGGGTGCGCACGTGTGGGCCGACGGAGGTGTCCGTCACCCCCGCGACGTCGCTCTCGCCCTCGCCGCGGGCGCGTCGAACGTGATGATCGGGTCGTGGTTCGCGGGCACCTACGAATCACCCGGCGACCTGCGGGTGGACCAGTCCGGCAACGCGTACAAGGAAAGCTTCGGCATGGCCTCCAAGCGTGCGGTCGCGGCGCGCACCGCCACGGACACCGCGTTCGACCGGGCCAGGAAAGGCCTGTTCGAGGAGGGTATTTCGAGTTCCCGGATGCGGCTGGACCCGGAACGTCCCGGCGTCGAGGACCTGATCGACCACATCTGCTCGGGTGTGCGCAGCACCTGCACGTACGCGGGCGCGCGGACGCTGGCGGAACTGCACGAGCGGGCCGTTCTCGGGGTGCAGTCCGCCGCCGGGTTCGCCGAGGGCCGCCCACTGCCGGCCGGCTGGTGACGACCGCATCCTGATGTGCCGGTGGGTGTCCTGTTCCACGGAACCGGACACCCACCGGTATCATGGGTCGCTCAACCACACCAGTTCTCGGCGCCGGACCCGTCCGGGCCGTCGAGGCCGAACGAGAGGACTCCGGTGCCCGCGGCACCCACACACGAAGCAAGCGCCCCACCCGCCGTCTCCGGGAGTGCCGTCGCCTCCTGCGCCGTGGAATCGGATTCCGATTCCGCCGGTTCGGAGGGCTCCTCTAGCGAGCCGGGTGACAAACCCGGCGACCCCCGTTCCTCAGCTCGGCGGCGATGACACATGGACATCGCGCTCAGCATTCTCGCTCTGCTCGGCTTTCTCGCCCTGACCGCGGGCACCGCGTTGTTCGTGGCGGCCGAGTTCTCCCTCACCGCCCTCGAACGCAGCACCGTCGACTCGCACGCCCGCGACGGTGACCGCCGGGCCCGGCAGGTGCAGCACGCCCACCGCACCCTGTCCTTCCAGTTGTCCGGGGCGCAGCTCGGCATCACCATCACCACGCTGATCACCGGTTACCTGTCCGAACCGGTCCTCGCCCGGTTCATCACCCCGGCGCTGTCCGCGATCGGGTTCAGCGAATCCGCCGCCGCGGCAACGTCGTTGGTGATCGCTCTCGTCCTCGCCACCTCGTTCTCGATGGTGTTCGGCGAACTCGTACCGAAGAACCTCGCCATCGCCCACCCGCTACCCACGGCACGTGCGACGGCCGGCATGCAGGCCGCGTTCTCGCTCATCTTCAAGTGGGCCATCAACGGGCTCAACGGATCCGCGAACTGGCTGGTGCGCCGCCTCGGCATCGAACCGGCCGAGGAACTGCGGTCGGCGCGGTCCCCGCAGGAGCTCGGGTCGCTCGTGCGGACGTCCGCGCAGCGCGGCGCCATCGACAAGGGCACGGCGCTGCTGGTGAACCGCTCGTTGCGGTTCGGGGAACGCACCGCGGAGGAACTGATGACCCCGCGCGTGAAGATCGAGACCCTGTCCACCACGGACACGGTCGCCGACCTGATCGACGCCGCCTCCCGCACCGGGTTCTCCCGCTTCCCCGTCGTCGACGGCGACCTGGACGACGCCGTCGGCGTCGTCCACATCAAGCACGCGTTCGCGGTGCCCGCCCATCGCCGCCGCACCGCCCGCCTCAACTCGCTCGCCCAGAAGGTCCCGGTGGTGCCCTCCAGCCTGGACGGTGACGCCCTGATGGAGCGGATCCGGTCCGACGGCATGCAGGTCGCGTTCGTCGTCGACGAATACGGCGGCACCGCCGGGATGGTCACGATGGAGGATCTGATCGAGGAGATCGTCGGCGACGTCCGCGACGAGCACGACGAATCCGAGATCGACGTCCAGCGGGTCGGTGACGGCTGGTCCTGCTCCGGGCTGCTCCGCGTCGACGAGGTCTCCGACACCACCGGCTACACCGCACCCGACGGTGAGTACGAAACCCTCGGCGGACTCGTCCTCACCGAACTCGGGCGGATTCCCGACGAGGGCGACGAGGTCGAACTCCCACTGCCCGAGGGCGCGCACGATCCCGGTGGCCGGTGGGTCGCCACCGTGACCCACATGGACGGCCGGCGCATCGACCGGGTGCTGCTCACCCCGAAGCCCGACGAGACCGCCCACACCGACAGCGAGGAGGACGACGATGAGTGACCTCTTCGGTGTGCTGCTCACCTTCGTGCTGCTCGGGGGCAACGCGTTCTTCGTCGGCGCCGAGTTCGCGCTGATCTCGGCCCGCCGCGACCGGCTCGAGGCCCTGGAGTCGCAGGGCAAGAAACGTGCCCGCACCGTGATCACGGCGGGCGAGAACCTGTCGCTGATGCTGGCGGCCGCGCAACTCGGCATCACCATCTGCTCGATCCTGCTCGGCAAGGTCGCCGAACCGGCGATCGCGCATCTCCTCGAGGTCCCGCTCCACGCGGTCGGCCTACCCGCCGGGCTGTTGCACCCGGTGGCGTTCACGATCTCGCTGGCGCTGGTCGTGGTGCTGCACATCCTGCTGGGTGAAATGGTGCCGAAGAACATCGCACTCGCGGGCCCGGAGCGGACGGCGATGCTGCTGGTCCCGGTGCACCTGCTGTTCATCAAGCTGGCCCGCCCGCTGATCTCCTTCTACAACCTGTGCGCCAACCTGACGCTGCGGTTGCTGCGGGTGGAGCCGAAGGACGAACTCGACGTCACCGTGTCGGCGGTGGAACTGTCCGAGATGATCGGCGAATCCCGTTCCGAGGGACTGATCGACGCGGAAGAACACCGTCGGCTCACCCAGGCGCTGGAGACCACCGACCGCACGGTCAGCGAGGTGATGATTCCGCTCGACAAGGCCCGGACCATCCCCCTCTCGGAGGGCGGAACCCGGCTCGGCGCCATCGAGCAGGCCGTCGTCGAGACCGGGTACTCCCGGTACCCGGTACGCGCCGACGACGGCTCACTCGTCGGGTACCTGCACCTCAAGGACGTGCTCGACGACATCCTCGACGAGGAGGCCGGACCCGACACCGTGATCCCGCGGTCGGACATCCGTCCGCTGCCGTGCATGTCGACCACCACCCCGCTCGCGGAGGCCCTGGCGAGTCTGCGCCGCGCCAGCTCCCATCTGGGGGCGGCGGCGGACCCGTCCGGGCAGATCGTCGGCATCGTCGCCCTCGAGGATCTCGTCGAGGAATACGTGGGCACCGTCCGCGACGGCACCCACCGCGTCAACGGCGTCAACGGCGTCAATCCGGGACAGCGAACGAGCTGATCGGATGGACATTCTGGATGCGTCGGAGTGGATCCCTCGCCGCGACCGGCACCGGGCGAGGGTGTCCGCGCTGATCAAACCGCACCTGGAGCGCCGGGAACGCGGCGAGACCCACCCGGTGATCGACTTCCTCTTCACCTATTACAGCTACCGGCCGAATCAGCTGCTGCGCTGGAATCCCGGGTGGGGAACGGTCCTCGCCGGCGGGGACGAGTACGCCGAACTCCGCGGGTATCACCGCACCGACGCCGGGGTCACCGTCGACCCGGAGTTCCTGAAGCGCCGCTCGGACACGGTCGCCTTCACCAGACGACTGATGGAGGCGACCGCCGGGCGTCCCGCCCACCTGTCCTGCTTCGGCCTGCACGAGTGGGCGATGGTCTACCGATCGGACGAGGTTCGGCACGACAGCATCCCGCTGCGGCTCGGGCCGGGCGGCACCGACTCCGTCGTGGAGTCGCTGCACCTGCGCTGCACCCACTACGACGCGTTTCGGTTCTTCACCCCCGCCGCCGAACCGCGGAACAGTGAGCCGTTGACCCGCGAAGACCAGCTCGGGCGGGAACAGCCCGGGTGCCTGCACGCGTCCATGGATTTGTACAAGTACTGCTACAAGCTGGCGCCGATGATCGACTCGGACCTGACCGTCGACTGCTTCGAGCTGGCGCTCGCCGCACGGGAACTCGACATGCGGGCCAGCCCGTACGACCTGACCGCCTACGGGTACACCCCGATCCCGATCGAGACCCCGCACGGCCGCGCCGAGTACGTCCGGGAGCAGTCGGCGCTGGCCGCCCGTGCCGCACCGCTTCGTGCCGCACTGCGTGACCGGTGCCGCCGGTTGCTCGCTACCGTGAGCCCATGACTCTCCCGGGCTACGACCGCTACTGTGCCGAGATCGTCACGCAGACCGAACTGTTGGCCACCACCATCGAGGGCGCCGACATGACGGTGCCGGTGCCCTCGTGCCCCGGCTGGAACGTCGGGCAGCTGGTGCGGCACCTCGGCGGCGGTCAGCGCTGGGCGGAGGAGACCGTCCGCACACGGGCGGCGGAGCCGGTGCCCGACAGGCACTTCCGCGACCTCTCCCCCTACGCGAACGAGGACCCGGCCGTCCTCGTCCCCTGGCTCGTCGACGGCGCCGCGCGCCTCGCGGACACCCTGCGGGACGCCGGACCCGACGCCGCGGTGCGCACCGAACCGGTGCCCGACGGCACGGCGGCGTTCTACGCGCGCCGGTTCACGCACGAGACACTCGTCCACCGGTCCGATGCCACCCTGGCCCTCGGGGCGGAGTTCATTGTCGACGAGGACATGGCGGTCGACGCCGTCGACGAGTGGATGTGGCTCGGTTCGCTGCCGATGCATTTCGACTTCCACCCGTGTATGCGGGAGCTGCTCGGGCCCGGCCGCACCCTCCACTTCCACGCCACCGACACGGCACCGGATGCGGCGGCGGAATGGGTCGTCGACCTCACCGGCGACGCCCTCGACTGGCGCCGGGCGCACGAGAAGTCCGCGGTCGCCGTCCGCGGTCCCCTCACCGACCTCCTGCTGGTGATCTACAAGCGGCGCGACCCCCGCAGCGCCGGCATCGAGATCCTCGGCGACGCGGCATTGCTCGACTTCTGGCTGGACCGGGTCGATTTCGGATGATCCCCACCCGCATCGACTACGGCGACCCCGGCGACTACCTGGCGGCCCGCCTCCCCGTCCTCGCGTTGGCGGCCGGTTCGGTGGCCGCGCTCACCGGTGCCGTCGACCGGTTCGACAGCGCGGTGGGCCGCGCTCCCCGGCCGTGGCGGCTCGATCCCGAGCGGATCGCCGCCTCGTTCGCGAGCGACCGGCTGCTGCGGGTGTCGGGCGCCCCGGTGTCCGGTTTCGCGGAGCTGTCGGGGTTCTTCGCGGCCGCGGACGGCTGGGTGCGGACCCACGCCAACTACCCGCATCACCGCGCGAGACTGCTGGCGGCACTCGACCTCCCCGAGGACGCCGGCCGCGACACGGTGGCCGCCCGGGTCGGGAACCTGACCGCCGCCGACGTCGAGGACCGTGCCGCCGCGGCGCAGGCCATCGCCGTGCGCGTGCGGACCGCGGCGGAGTGGGCGGCGAGCCCGCAGGGTGCGGCCGCGGCGTCCGGCGACCTCGTGTCCACCGTCGTGCACGCCGCGAGCTCCCGTCCCGGGACACGGCAACGCTCCCGCCGGGAATCCGGCAGGTGGCCGTTGGCGGGGGTGAAGGTGCTCGACCTGACCCGGGTGATCGCCGGTCCCGTCGCCACCCGCACGCTGGCGCTGCTCGGCGCCGACGTGCTGCGGATCGATCCGCCGGCGATCCCCGAGATCGTCGTGCAGCACCTCGACACCGGGCAGGGCAAGCGGAGCGCGCTGCTCGATCTGCGGTCCGCCGACGGCCGACTGGTGTGGGACAGCCTGCTCGCCGAGGCGGACGTCGTCGTCACCGGGTACCGGCCGGGCACGCTGGACGGTCAACTCGACGATGCCCCCGACCATCTGGTGCGGGGACGGGTGTGCGCGTGGGGCGGCTCCGGCCCCTGGGCGCACCGCCGCGGCTTCGACAGCATTGTCCAGGCGGCGTCGGGGATCGCGACGATCGAGGGCGACGACACCCCTGGCGCGCTGCCCGCACAGGCACTCGACCACGCGACCGGCTATCTGCTCGCCGCCGGCATCGTCGACGCCCTCGCCGCGGGGCACGTCGACGGGTGCGGCCGCTCCGTCGACGTGTCACTCGCCCGCACCGGCGCGTGGCTGCTGGCCGCGGACGGCCGATCCGAGGATCCGCCGCCGGCCGCGGTGCCCGGGCCCCGGTGCCTCACCGCGCACGGCGACTTGGTGACCGCCCGTCCCGCCCTGGCCGAATTCGACGACTACCCGTTCCCGGCCCGGCCCTGGGGTGGCGACACCCCCGGCTGGTCCGGTGTCACACCGTCGCCGTGAACCGCGGGCTCGGTTCCCCGGTCAGATGTCCCGGCGGCAACCGGCGTCCGCACAGCACGAGGAGCAGGTCCTGGGCGGAACCGCGCAGCGGCGCGCCCGCACCGTAGGTCCAGGCGCGGTCGTCCGCCGTCAGCTGCACGCCCACCAGGTCGGTGCCGAAGTACTTGACGTGCTTCGGGCCGACGCCGCCGAGGACCCGGTCGAGGCGGTCGTCCGGGACCCGCCTGCCCAGGCCGAGCGCCACCGACACGTCGAGACCGTGGATCACGTCGTGGGACAGTGCCCCCTCGAAGCCGCCGCCCGGCGGCTTCCACGGGTGCGCGACGTTCTCCTCCAGGGTGTGCAGCAGCGCGTCGGCGGTCAGGGTCCGTGCGTCCTCGCGGGCCTGCGCGTCCGACATCCGGTTGAAGTTGCCGCGCGCCTTCACCATCTTCAGCAGGATCCGCGGCGTCGACAGGCGGTACGGCATGGTGATGTGCGCGATCACCTCCCGGCTGCGCCACCCCGCGCACAGCGACGGCGCGTCCCATTGCTCCGGCGTCAGTCGCGCCAGCATCGACGCCAGGTCGCGCCGCTCCCCTGCGACCCAGTCCGGTGCCGTGTCCCGTGCCATGTCCGTCTCCTCCGGTCGCCGTGTCGTGCTCTACGTAGGCAGACCGTGCCCGCCGGCGAAACTCATCGCGCAGCCGTGAAGAATGGTCGGGTGAGCACACACGACTACACGCTGACGGTCACCTGGACCGGCAACCGCGGCGCGGGAACGTCGGGCCCGGACGCCTACGACCGCGACCACGTGATCGCGGCGGCCGGGAAACCCGATCTGCCGGGCAGCGCGGACCCGTCGTTCCGCGGCGACGCCACCCGCTGGAATCCGGAGGAACTGCTCATCGCGTCGCTGTCGCAGTGCCACATGCTCTGGTATCTGGGCCTGGCCGCGGCGGCCGGTGTGGTCGTCGTCGACTACCGGGACGACCCGACGGGCACGATGGTCGAACACCCGGACGGGTCGGGCGAGTTCACCGAGGTCGTGCTGCATCCCACGGTGACCGTCGCGGATACGGCGATGGCCGCGCGCGCCGAGTCGCTGCACGCCCGGGCGCGCGCGAGGTGCTTCATCGCCCGGTCGGTCGCGTTCCCCGTGCACCACCGGCCGACGGTGGTGACGGCGTGAGCAGGCAGCGGCTGATCGTGGACGTCGACACCGGCATCGACGACTCCCTCGCGCTGCTGTACCTGCTGGCCAGTCCCGAGGCGGAGATCGCCGGCATCGCCAGCACCGCGGGGAACGTGCCCGTCGAGCAGGTCGCGGCGAACAACCTGAACTGGCTCGCCCTGTGCGGCGCACCCGACATCGAGGTGGCGCTCGGCGCCCGGGTGCCGCTGGACTGCCCGCTGCGCACCACCGAGGACACGCACGGACCCCAGGGCATCGGGTACGCCGTCCTCCCCCCGTCCGGGCGGTCGCTGTCGGAGCGGGACGCCACCACCCTGTGGGTCGACCTGGTCCGCACCCACCCCGGCGAGCTGACCGGGTTGGTGACCGGGCCGCTGACGAACCTGGCCCTCGCGATCCGCGAGGAACCCGCACTGCCCCGGTTGCTGCGGCGACTGGTCGTGATGGGTGGGGCGTTCAACCACCCCGGCAACACCACCCCCACCGGTGAATGGAACGTGTCGGTAGATCCGGAGGCGGCCAAGGAGGTGTTCGACGCGTTCTCCGGGCTGCCGGAGGGCGGGCGTCCGATCCTGTGCGGACTGGACGTCACCGAGACGATCGAGATGACACCGGACCACGTCCGGCGGCTGGCGGAGGCGGCGGGAAGCGCACCCGCCGAGATCATCTCCCCCGACGACGGACCGCAGGTGCGCTCGACCGCCTCCAACCCGGTGATCCGGCACCTGTCCGACGCCATCCGGTTCTACATGGACTTTCACCGCACCCACGACCAGGGTTTCCTGGCGCACATGCACGACCCGTTCGCGGCGGCGGTGGCGTTGAACCCGGCGATCGCCCGCACCCGACCCGCTACGGTCGACGTCGAACTGCACGGCCGGCTGACCCGGGGCGCCACGGTCGCCGACTGGGTGGGTCACTGGAACCGGGAACCCAACGTCGACATCGCGGTGAGCACCGACCCGGCCGCGTTCTTCGACGATCTCGTCGACCGGGTCGGGCGCTTCGCGAAATCAGTCGGCTGACGCGTCCGGGCCGTCGAACGCGTCGAGGATCTCGGCGGCGGCCAGGGCCGCCGTCAGGGAACCGTCCCGCACCCGCTGTTCGATCTCGCCGCGGATCGCCTTGACCCGGTTGTTGGACGCGAGCCGGCGCAGCAGCTGGTCGTTGACCATCGTCCACGTCCAGTCCACTTGCTGGCGGCGCCGATTCTCCTCGAACTGCCCGGCCGCGGTCAGCACCTCACGGTGCCGGCAGACGGTGTTCCAGAAGTCCTCGAGACCGACACCCTCGAGACCGCTCATCGTGATCACCGGCGGCGTCCAGACGGCGTCGTGCGGGTAGATCAGCCGCAGCGCACCCGCGAGTTCCCGGGCGGCGCCCTTCGCTTCCCGCTCGTGTTTGCCGTCCGCCTTGTTCACGGCGACGAGGTCGGCGAGTTCGAGGACACCCTTCTTGATGCCCTGCAACTGGTCGCCGGTGCGGGCCAGGGTGAGGAAGCAGAAGCAGTCCACCATGTTCGCGACCGTCACCTCGGACTGTCCGACACCCACCGTCTCGACGAGGATCACGTCGAATCCGGCGGCCTCGAGCAGCACGATCGTCTCGCGGGTCGCCTTCGCGACACCGCCGAGGGTGCCCGACGTCGGTGACGGCCGGATGTAGGCGTCCTTCTCTACGGTCAGACGCGCCATCCGCGTCTTGTCGCCGAGGATCGACCCGCCCGTGCGCGTCGACGACGGGTCGACGGCCAGGACCGCCACCCGGTGCCCCTGCCCGATCAGGTGCATCCCGAGCGCGTCGATGAACGTGGACTTCCCGACGCCGGGCACACCGGTGATCCCGACCCGGTGTGCCTTCCCCGACTCCGGCAGCAGCTCGAGCAGCAGCCGCTGCGCCGCCTCCCGGTGGTCGGTGCGGGTGGACTCGACCAGGGTGATGGCCTTCGCCAGGCCGGCGCGCTGATTGGCGCGCACGGCCTGGGCGAGGGCATCGATGTCGACTGGAGGCCGTCCCATGTTATTCCGGGGTGCCCGTCAGGTCGTGGCCGAGCTGCGCGGCCAGCTTCTCGAGCAGGCCGCTGGCGGCGTCCGCGATGACCGTCCCGGGTGGGAAGATCGCGGCGGCACCCGCCTCGTACAGTTCGGCGAAGTCGCCGGGCGGGATGACGCCCCCGACCACGATCATGATGTCGGGACGTCCCACCGCGGCGAGGGCTTCCCGGAGCGCAGGCACCAGCGTGAGGTGACCTGCGGCCAACGACGACACACCGACCACGTGGACGTCGTTGTCGGCCGCCTGGTTGGCGACCTCCTCCGGGGTCTGGAACAGCGGTCCCACGTCCACGTCGAATCCGATGTCCGCGAAGGCGGTGGCGATCACCTTCTGGCCGCGGTCGTGGCCGTCCTGCCCCATCTTGGCGATGAGGACACGGGGACGCCGGCCCTCCTCCTCCGCGAACTTCTCGACGAGTTCCGTTGCCTTGTTGATGTTGTCGACCTTTCCGGCCTCGTCCCGGTACACACCGCTGATGGTCCGGATCTCGGCCTGGTGACGCCCGTACACCTTCTCGAGCGCCTCGGAGATCTCGCCGACCGTGGCGTTCGCGCGGGCCGCATCGATCGCCAGGGCCAGCAGGTTGTTCTCCATCGAGACATGACCCGTCGCTTCGCTCGCCCCGGCCTCCGTGGTGGCCGCGGCGCGGCTCAGTTCGGCGAGCGCCGCCTCGACGGCGTCCGAGTCGCGGTCGGCGCGCAGCCGGTCCAGCTTCTCGAGCTGCTCCTTGCGGACCCGCGAGTTCTCGACCTTGAGGACCTCGATCTCGTCGGCCTCGTCCGGCACGTACTTGTTGACGCCGACGAGCGGCTGCCGGCCGGAGTCGATGCGGGCCTGCGTGCGGGCCGCGGCCTCCTCGATCCGCAGCTTCGGGATGCCCTCACTGATCGCCTGCGCCATGCCGCCGGCCTCTTCGACCTCGGCGATGTGTGCGCGGGCCCGGTTCGCCAGCTGGTGGGTGAGCCACTCGACGTAATGCGATCCGCCCCAGGGGTCGATGGGACGGACGGTCCCCGACTCCTGCTGCAGCAGCAGCTGGGTGTTGCGGGCGATGCGGGCGGAGAAGTCCGTCGGCAGCGCGAGGGCCTCGTCGAGCGCGTTGGTGTGCAGCGACTGGGTGTGCCCCTGCGTCGCCGCCATCGCCTCGACACATGTGCGAGCCACGTTGTTGTAGACGTCCTGCGCGGTCAGCGACCAGCCCGACGTCTGCGAGTGGGTGCGCAGCGACAACGATTTCGCGGACTTCGGTTCGAACTTCGCGACCAGTTCACTCCACAGCAGGCGACCCGCCCGCAGCTTCGCGACCTCCATGAAGAAGTTCATGCCGATCGCCCAGAAGAACGACAACCGGGGCGCGAACTTGTCGATCTCCATGCCGGCGTCGAGGCCGGCACGGATGTACTCGACACCGTCCGCGAGGGTGTACGCCAGCTCCAGGTCGGCGGTGGCCCCGGCCTCCTGAATGTGGTAGCCGGAGATGGAGATCGAGTTGAACTTCGGCATCTTCGCGCTGGTGTACGCGAAGATGTCGGAGATGATCCGCATCGACGGCTTCGGCGGATAGATGTAGGTGTTGCGGACCATGAACTCCTTCAGAATGTCGTTCTGAATGGTTCCGGCCAACTGCTCCGGGGCGACACCCTGCTCCTCGGCGGCCACGACGTACAGCGCGAGGATCGGCAGCACCGCACCGTTCATGGTCATCGAGACGCTGACGCTGTCGAGCGGGATGTGGTCGAACAGCTGACGCATGTCCAGGATCGAGTCGATCGCCACCCCGGCCATGCCGACGTCACCCTGCACCCGCGGATGGTCGGAGTCGTAGCCGCGGTGCGTCGCCAGGTCGAACGCCACCGACAGACCCTTCTGCCCGGCCGCGAGGTTGCGGCGGTAGAAGGCGTTGGATTCGGCGGCGGTGGAGAAGCCCGCGTACTGGCGGATCGTCCACGGCTGGTTCACGTACATGGTGGGGTACGGTCCGCGCACGAACGGTGCGGCGCCCGGGAAACTGCCCACCGGGTAGCCCTCGGCCTCGGCGGCGTCGCGGTCGGCCTTGGTGAAGACGGGTTTGACGTCGATGCCCTCGGGGGTGGACCACACCACCTGTTCGGGGCTGTAGTGGTTGGCGGCCGCGGCGGATGCGATCAGCTCGTCCGTCTGCTCCGGGGTCGGGGCGGGCGGCTGCGGAAACTGCGGATCCTCCAGTGGCACGTCGGCGAAGCTGCCGATCGCGTGCTTGACCTCGCGAGTAGTCACTTCTTGCTCCCTGTGTCGCCCGAGGAGTCACTCGAGCTCTCGATGGTGTCGAGCAGGCCGGACAGGACCGAGACTGCGTCGATACGGGCGGTGACGAATCCGTCGGGCCGGGCGGAGCCGTCCGCGTCGGCGACGACCTTCTCCGGGCCGGCGAGCAGCACGGTGCCGACACCGGCCGCGCGCAGTTCCTCCACCGCGGCGGTGGCTTCGGCGGCGTACCGCTTGTCGGTACCGCAGATCACCGCGATACCGGCGCCGGAGTCCTTCGCGGCGGAGGCGATGCTGCCGTCACCGATGGCGAGGGGACCGGGATTGCGGGCCTCGATGCCGCCCGACGCCAGCAGGTTCGTGCTGAACGTGGTCCGCACGTTGTGCTCGGCGACGGGGCCGAGCGGGGCCAGGAAGACGGCGGGTCGCGCCCCGTGCGCCGCCAGGTAGGCGTCGGAGCGGTCCCGCAGCGCCTCGAACGCCGCGGCGTACCGGGCGACGCTCCCGGTCTCGGCGGCGCCCGCGGGCAGCGGGGCTTCCGCGAGGTTCGGGAACTCGTTGACCCCGGTGACGGTGGTCTTGCGGTGCGCGATGTCCGAATCACGTTGGGCGCGGGTGGACGCGATCCGGTCACCGATCAGACCGGCATCGAGCGCGGCGACGTAGCCGCCCGCCGCCTCGATCTGCTGGAAGAACTCCCACGCCTTGGCCGCCACCTGCTGGGTGAGGTCCTCGACGTACCACGAACCGGACGCCGGGTCGAGCACCCGGCCGAGATGCGACTCCTCGAGCAGCAGCAGCTGGGTGTTGCGGGCGATGCGGGCGGCGAAGGTCTTCGACACACCCAGCGCCCCGGCGGGCAGTGCGGCGTCGAACGGCAGCACCGTGACGGCGTCCGCGCCGCCGACACCGGCACCGAACGCGGCCAGCGTCGTGCGGAGCATGTTCACCCATGGATCGCGTTGCGCCATCATCGCGGCCGAGGTGACCGCGTGCTGGGGGGCGCCGCCGAAGTCGGAGGCGCCGCACACCTGGGCGATCCGCGCCCACACCAGCCGCGCCGCCCGGAACTTGGCGATGGTCTGGAACTGGTCGTCGGTGGCCGAGAACCGGAAACCGAGCTGCCCGAGCGCCTGCCCGATGGTCAGGCCGCTCTCGGTGAGGGCCCGCAGATATTCGAGGCCCGCCGCGATCGCCGCACCGAGTTCCTCGGCGTCGGACGCGCCGGCGTTGTGAAACACGGTGCCGTCCACGGTGATTGCCCGCACGCTCTCCGAACGCGCCGCGGACTCGGCCGCGAGAGCCACCGCATCGCCGAGTTCGACGTCGGCGGCACCGGAGAACGCGCTCGTGAGCAGGGCGGTCCCGAGGTCGACGCGGACTGCGGTGCGGTCGGTGACCCCGTCACCCGCCGCGGCACGCGCGTCGAGCAGCGCGAACAGTGCCCGCCCCGCGAGCGGTGCGTCCGTTCCGGCGTCGAGGGTCAGCGGGGCCAGGTCGAGGAGCACCCCGTCGAGCGCCGTCTCCAGCGACCGGACCGGAAGGTCGGCGCCTCCGACGGCGAGCCACAGCGCGCTGACACCGTTCTCCAGGGCGTCCAGGACGGAGCGGTTGACGTCCGCCGCCTCCGCGCCCTCGCCGAAGCGGGCGCTGACCAGCCAGCCCGCGTTCACGTCCCGGGTGGCGTCCGCGCCACGCACGTAGGGGAAGGTGCCGGGCAGGGGCTGCTCCGGACGCTCGTCGCGCGGGCTGTACAGCGGCGCGACGGTGACACCGTCGTAGGTGACGGTCTCGAGGAGCTTCTGGGGTTCCGGACCGAGTTCCGCGGCGTCGATCCGACGCGACTTCGCGAGGACTCCGGCCACGGAGTGCTGCCAGTCGGCGTACGCCCGCGCAGCTTCCTCGGCTTCTGAAGCTAATGACACGGTGTCGGCTTCCTCTCCCTGATGAGCGATCGATCAATACATTGTGTGACTGTGATGCTAGCCGCAGTTCGGCGCCCCCTATCGTGAGGATCACCACACAATGCATAACCTCAGGTCATGAGCATTGCGCAGGAACCGGTGGTCACCGATCGCACCGCCACGCAGCGGTTGTTCGGTCTCGGCGCGCCGACCCGGGACGTCGACGACCGCGGCGAACCCCTCAATCGTATGAGCATGGACATCGGCGCGCTCGCCCCGAATACCGCCCGGACCGCCTACGGCGGCGTCCTCGCCGTGCTGCTCGACGATCTCCTGGGATTCACCGTCTGGGACCGGCGCGGAACACGCGACGGCCTGGTCTCGGCCGAGCTGTCGGTGGACGTCGTGACACCCCGGCGGTGGCAGGGACCGACGCTGCAGGCCGAGGGGCGGCTCCTCGCACTCACCGCGGACGGCGGCACCTCGACCGCCCGCGTCCACGACTCGGCGGGCACCCTGATCGCCACCGGCACCCTGTGGGGCAACTTCGTGGACCTGCCGGCGCCGGGCGCGGACGGGTCGGCCCTCCCCGACTTCCCGGAACCGGGGGTCGCGCCGCTCGACTGGATCGGCGGGCGGATCGAGGACGGACCCGACGTGCGGGTCGTGGTGCCGGCCAACCCGCTGGTCGCGAACAAACTCGGGTTCATGCACGGCGGCGTCCAGGGGTGCGCGATGGACCTCGCGGCGAACGCGGCCCTGAGCCGGACCGGCGCGGATATGGACACGGCGTCCGTGCGGATCAACTATTTCCGTCCGATTCCCCTCGACCGCGACACGACGTTCACCGCGGACGTGGTCAGGGCGGGCCGCTCGGTGGCGGTGGCCCGGGTGGCCGGGACCGCGGGCGGGCGGATCTGCGTCGAGGCGACCGTGACCGGGCGCCGACGCCTGTCCTGACCGGCGCTCACGGCGCCCCGCCCCGGTCACCCGGGTAGCCTGATGCCCTGTGAAGAGACGCCTCGGGGACCGCAGGGTGATCGGCGTCGCCGTACTGGCAGTCGCGCTGGTCGTCGTGGCGCTGCTGGCCCCGCACCCGTCCGTGCTGCAGGTGCGGGAATGGGCGCGGTCGGTCGGGCCGGCCTTCCCGCTCGTCTTCTTCGCCGTGCACGCGCTGGTGACGGTGTTCCCGTTCCCCCGCACGGTGTTCACGCTGAGTGCCGGTCTGCTGTTCGGTGCGTGGCTGGGCATCGCGATCGCAGTGCTGGCATCGACGGTGAGTGCGGTGCTCGCCCTCTACCTGGTGCGCGCCGTCGGCCGGGACGTGGTGTGGCAGCGCATCTCCAATCCGACGATCCGCCGGGTGGACGAGCGGATCGCCCGGCGCGGCTGGCTCGCCGTCGGTTCGCTGCGACTGATCGCGTTCGTCCCGTTCTCCGTGGTGAACTACTGCGCCGGGGTGTCCTCGATCCGGCTGGTCCCGTACGTGCTGGCCACGGTGGTCGGTGTGCTGCCGGGGACCGTCGGCATCGTCGTTCTCGGCGACGCCCTCACCGGGGAGACGAAGCCGGGACTTCTCGTGCTGTCCGCGGTGTGCATCGTCATCGGAATCGCCGGGCTGGTGGTGGACTCCCGGCGGCCGCTGGACGGTTCCGGCGACACGATGCCGGACGTGGCCGTCGACTGCCCCGCCGAGGACGAGTCAATAGCGCAGCCTTGAACCCAGCTAGTCAAGCTTTGAGTCTTGACATATTAATATCCAGTTTCTAACCTTGACCCATGTTCGTGTTGACGGTCGACCAGCGCGGAAGCCGCCGCGACGTCGACCGCGTCGCCCAACTCCTCACCGAATTCGCGAACCGTGACCTCGTCCGCCCGTTTCAGCGGACCGCCGGCGACGAGGTCCAGGCCGTCGTCGCGGACCCGGCCACCGTCGTCGACCTCGCACTCGACCTCGTCGGACGCGAACACTGGAGCATCGGCATCGGCGCCGGACCCGTCGAAGAACCCCTCCCCGCCGAGACCCGGGCCGGTCGCGGCCCCGCGTTCGAATCCGCACGGGTCGCCGTCGACCGCGCCAAGAGCGCCCCCGGCCGGGTGGCCGTCGAAGGCTCCGACCCCGAGAGCGCCGCCGACGCCGACACCGCCCTCACCCTCGTCGCGGTCCTCGTCGCGCGCCGCACCGAGGAGGGCCGCGAGGCCGTCGAACAGATGCGGCACGGATCCACCCAGATCGAGGCGGCCCGCGCGCTGGGCATCAGCAAACAGGCGGTCTCCCAACGACTCTCCACCGCCGGCTGGCACGTCGAGACCGCCGGACGACGACTGGCCGAACGACTCCTACGCAAGGCGGACACGTGACGACCCTCGCACTCATCGCGCTCGGCGTCGCCGCCGCCGCACCCCTGGCCCTCGCGGCGCCCCGCAGCCCCCGCTGGATGTCGCAGTGGGCGGCGCCGATCGTGGTCGCGCTCGCCCTGGCCGTCGCCGCGCTCGCCGCCTCCGCCACCACCCCGGTCACGGGCTTCGCGCTCGCCGCGACCCTCGTCCTGTGCGTCGCGGCCGCCACCACCGGCGGGGCACCCCTCGTGCTCGCCGCGTTCCGCATCGCGCGCCGCCAACCCGACGCCGGATCCGACCAGCGGCCCGACGCCGGGCCGCTGCGCGGCGGACGGATCATCGGACTCCTCGAGCGTGCCGCCGTCGCGGCCTCGATCCTCGCGGGCTGGCCGGAGGGGATCGCCGTCGTCCTGGCGGTCAAGGGACTGGCCCGCTACCCCGAGCTGCGCGAACCGCACGCGTCGGAACAATTCATCATCGGCACGTTCACCAGCGTGCTCTGGGCGATCGCGGTGTGCGGAACGGGACGCGCCCTCATCACCTAGCCGTCCCCGCCACCGGTGCGGGACATTCACCCCCGGGGGGCACAGAACCAGCCCTGGGGGTGGTGGGAGCGCTGCCCGATGCGGACGAGAGTCGTACTCGTCCGCATCGAGGGAGAAATATTTCGTGCCTACCGATTTCGTGTCACACGTCCGCGCCCAGGTCGCCACGTACGGCGACGACCGGTCCTACATCTACCACCGTGAGGTCGGCCGCGAACTCGTCGCCGAGGACGTGACCTACCGTGACCTGGATCGGGACGCACGCGCGCTGGCGGTGTGGCTGTCGACCCGGCCCGAGGCCGAGCATCCGGTGATGCTGCTGTACGTCGACGGAATCGACTTCCTCCGCGCGTTTCTCGGTTGCCTCTATGCCGGGGTGGTCGCCGTCCCCGCCCCGGTCCCGCACGACGTGCGCAGCATGCAGCGCGTCGCCACGATGTTCGACGACGCCGATGTGCGCCTCGTCCTCACCACCGCCGCGGTAGCCGAGCCGCTCGACACCTGGATCCGCGACTCCGGGCTCGCCGGCACGGTCTCCGTCGCCGCGACCGACACCACCGAACCGGGCGATCCCGACGACTGGCGGCTCCCCGACCTCGACGGCGACACCCTGGCATTCCTCCAGTACACCTCCGGTTCCACCAGCGAACCGAAGGGGGTGATGGTGACCCACGGAAATCTGCTGCACAACGCCGCGGCCATGACCCGCGCGAACGGCGCCGACGACACGGTGACCGGCGCCGGCTGGCTCCCGCACTTCCACGACATGGGTCTGATCGGGATGCTGCTGCTGCCGATCTACGTGGGCGGCAATCTCGTGTTCATGTCGCCGATGTCCTTCCTCAAGCGGCCGGTGCGGTGGCTGCAGCTGATCGACCGGTACCGCGCCGACATGACCCTCGGCCCGAACTTTGCGTACGACCTCGTCGCCCGCCGGATCTCCGACGATCAACTGGCCGGGCTGGATCTCTCCTCGGTGCGGGTCGCGCTGAACGGGGCCGAACCCATCCGGCCACGCACTCTCGACGCCGTGACCGACCGGCTCGCACCCTTCGGCTTCCCGGCGGGCGCGTTCCTGACCGCGTACGGGATGGCCGAGGTGACCCTGCTCGCGACCGCGAGCGAGGTGGGCTGCGCCCCAAGGTATCTCGACGTCGACGCCGACGCGTTGGAGCGCCACGAGCTCACCCCGAGGGGCGGTGGTGTCCGGCTGGTCAGCAGCGGCCGGCCGTTCGGGTGCGACATCCGCATCGTCGACCCGCACACCGGCCGGGAGCTGCCGCACGGCCGGGTCGGGGAGATCTGGATCTCCGGTGGCAGCGTCGCCGCCGGCTATTGGAACCGGCCCGACGAGACCGAGGAGAAGTTCCGCGCCACCCTCGCCGGCAACGGACCGTACCTGCGCACCGGCGACCTCGGGGTGACCGACGACGACGGTCACCTCTACGTCACCGGCCGCCTGAAGGACCTGCTGATCGTCAACGGCCGCAACCTCTACCCGCAGGACGTCGAGGAGGCCGTGCGGGAGCTGCATCCGGCGCTCACCGGTGCCGCCGGGGTGGTGTTGTCGATGGATACCGGGCAGCACGAGCGGCTGCTGGTGATCCACGAGGTCAAGACCGCGCTGATCGACGACCTGACGCTGCCCGGCCTCGCCCGCCGGATCCGGCTCACCGTCGCCCGCGACTTCGACGTCCACGCGCCGAGCGTGGTGCTCGTCGACCGGCACGGAGTGCATCGCACCACGAGCGGGAAGGTCCAGCGCAGATCGATGCGCGCGTCGTTCCTGCAGTCCCGCGTCGAGGCGGTGCTGCACGAGGAGATCGACCCGGCGGTGCAACGCCTCCGGGCCACCGCCGTCGCAGCGCCCGCCTGACCCCCGATCACCGACCAGAGAGAACCCCGATGCGTATCCCCGAACAGAGCACCCCGCGCGACCACGCACCAGTCATCGACTGGCTCGCCGGACGGGTGGCCTTCCACACCGAACAACCGGTGCGCGAGATCGACCCCCACCTGCCCCTCGCCGAACTGGGAATCGAATCGGTGTCCGCGGTGAGCCTGTGCGGCGAGATCGAGGACCGCTGGAACCTCGAACTCGACCCCACCGTGGTGTTCGACTATCCGACCATCGCCGAGATGGCCGTCTTCGTCGTCGGCGAAGCAGCCCGGTACCGGACGGCCTCATGACCGACGTCGCCGTCGTCGGCCTCGACTGCCGCTTTCCGCAGGCACCCGACGCCGACGCGTTGTGGACGCTGCTGATGGGCGGCGGCGACGGAATCACCGGCGTCCCCGCCGGGCGGTGGAACGCGGACGACGTCTACGACGCCGCCGGCGGTCCCGGCTCGGTGAACAATCGCAGCGGCGGGTTCCTCGCCGACGCGGACGCGTTCGACCACGAATTCTTCGGCATCGCGCCCCGCGAGGCCGCGGCGATGGACCCGCAACAGCGGCTGCTGCTGCAGGCGGCGTGGCGGGCCTTCGAGGACGCCTGCCTGGACCCGCGGGCGCAGGCAGGGTCGAACACCGGCGTGTACGTCGGCGTCATGGCCAACGAGTGGAATCTCCAGATGCGTGACGCCTCGCGTATCACCCCCCAACTCGGCAGCGGCAACGGCTATTTCATGACCGCCAACCGGGTGTCCTACCACCTGAACCTGCAGGGCCCGAGCATGGCGATCGACACCGCCTGCTCGTCGTCCCTCGTCGCCGTGCACCTGGCCTGCGCGGCACTGCGGTCCGGGGACTGCGATCAGGCCCTCGCCGGGGGCGTCAACCTCACCCTGACCCCGACGGTGAACGTCTTCTACACCCAGGCCGGGCTGTCCGCGCCGGACGGCCGGTGCAAACCGTTCAGCGGAACGGCCGACGGCATCGGTCGCGGCGAGGGTGTCGCGGTACTCGTGCTGCGCCGGCTCGAGGACGCGCAGGCCGAGGGCCTGCCGGTCTACGCGGTGATCAAGGGAAGCGCCGTCAACAACGACGGCCGCAGCAACGGAATCACCGCACCCAACCGGTGGGCCCAGCAGCAGGTCGTCCAGACGGCCTACCGCCGTGCGGGTGTCACGCCGGCCCAGGTCGCGTTCGTCGAGGCCCACGGCACCGGAACGGTGCTCGGCGACATGATCGAGAGCAAGGCCCTCGGTCACGTCCACGGGGTGACCCGGACACAGCCGTGCGCGATCGGATCGATCAAAGGCAATCTCGGCCACACGGAGGGGGCGGCCGGCGTGGCCGGTCTGATCAAGGTAGCCCTGTCCCTGCACCACCGGGTGGTACCGCCCAGCCGCCACGCGGAGGACGCGAACCCGCGACTCCGGCTGGCGGACAACGGCCTCCGGCTCCTGTCCGAGCCGATGACGCTGCCCGGCGGTGATGTGCACGGCGCCGTCAGCAGTTTCGGGCTCGGCGGCACCAACGCCCACATGCTGCTGGCCTCCGCGCCCGCCCCCGACCCCGCCGCGGCGAGCGCCGGCGGCGGCGTGCTCACCCTGTCGTCGAACAACCCGGACGGCCTCGCCCGCAACGCCGCCGTCCTGGCCGACGATCTCGCACGTCCCGGCGTCGACCTGGGCCGGGTCTGCTGGACCACCAACACGGTCAAGGCATCCGGACGCCACCGCCTCGCGCTCACCGCGCACGACCGGGACGACGCCGTCGCGGCGCTGCGCGCGGTCGCGGACGACGAAGACCTGCTCGCGTCGCTGTCCGGCGCGGCCCGACCGGTGAGCATCGGCTGGTTCTTCACCGGTCAGGGTGCGCAGTACCCGGGAATGTCCCGCGCACTGCACGAGCACCACGGCGGCTACCGGCGCGCACTGTCCGACGTGGACGAGCGGATGACACCGCATCTGGGCCGCTCGGTGCGGGAGATGCTGTTCGACGCCGGTGACGAGATCCATCGGACCGAGTTCGCGCAGCCCGCCCTGTTCGCGGTCGAATACGCGCTGGCCCGGACGCTCGGCGAGCTGGGTGTCGAACCGGCGTGGCTGATCGGTCACAGTGTCGGCGAGTACGCGGCCGCGGCGCACGCCGGAGTGTTCGGCCTGGACGACGCGTGCCGGCTGATCGTCGCGCGGGGACGGCTCATGCAGCACCTGCCCGCGGGCGGCACGATGCTCGCGGTCCGGGCCACCGCGGACGAGGTCGCCGACCTGCTCGCCGGCGAACCCGCGGCCGCGCTGGCGGCGGTGAACGGGCCGCGGGACCTGGTGCTGTCGGGGGCGGCCGACGCGCTCGAACACCTCGGCGCCGCACTGACCGCCACCGGATTCCTCGTCCGCCGGCTGACCGTCTCGCATGCCTTCCACTCCCCCGCCATGGTGCCGATGCAGGACGCGTTCGCGGAGGTCGCCGCCGACTGCAGCTATGGGCCGCCCGCAATCCCGATCTTCTCGACCACACGCGGACGGCTGCTCGACGTCGACGAACCGATGGACGCGGCCTACTGGACCGACCACATCACGGCGACCGTGCGGTTCGCGGACGCCGCCGCGGCCGCCCTCACCTGCGATCCGACCCACCTGATCGAAGTGGGCCCCGCACGAATCCTGTTGCCGCTGACCGCCCGCGCCCATCCCGAGTCGCCCGCGCGGCACCTGACGCCGTGCCCCGGCCCGGCCGCCACCGGCACCGAACTCCCCGACACCCTCGCCGCCCTGTACCGGGACGGACTGGGCCCCGCGTGGGATGCGCTGTACGAGCCGGAGGCCCGAGTACGCCGACGCCTCAGCGGGTACCGGTTCGCGACCACCTCCCGGTTCTGGACACCCGACGACGCACCCGCCGCCGCGGCGCAGACCGCCGACACCGCACCGCCCACCGTCACACGAGAAGCCGAGGACACCACCATGGACCAGCTGATCGCGCTCTTCCGGGAACAGGCCGCCGTTCTCGCCGCCGCCGCCCACGGCGTACCCGCGGTAGCCCTCCCCGCCCCCGCGACGCCGGACGTCGGAGCGGGTCCCGCGACAGCGGTCGGCGACGTCGCGACCAGGGTGCGCACGGAAGTCGCCCGGGTCAGCGGATTCCCCGCAGCCGCACTGAAGGCGACACAGACGATCGTCGGCGACCTTGGATTCGACTCGATCATGATCACCGACCTGTTCGCCGGGGTGAGCCGCGCATTCCCCGGTCTCGTCGTCGAACCGACCTGGTTCTCACAGAGTCGCACACTCGGCGATGTCATCGAGCACGTGACCGCGCACCACGCACCCGGGCCGCGCACCACGGTGACAACCGTCCCGGAACCGGAACAGACCGTGGCACCCGAGTTCCGCATCGCGGAGTTCCCGGAGGTTCAGGCGCTCGCCACCCGGCTGACCTCGGCCGAGGGGCTCGGGGTCACCAACCCGTACTTCCTCGTCAACGACGGCGTCACGCGGGACACGTCGACGATCGGAGGCGCCGAGGTCGTCAACTTCTCGAGCTACAACTACCTCGGCATGTCCGGGCACCCCGCCGTCGTCTCGGCGGTGCAGGACGCGGTCGCCCGCTACGGCAGTTCCTGCTCGGCCAGTCGTGTGCTGTCCGGGGAGAAGCCGGTACACCGCGAACTCGAGGCCGAACTGGCCGGCCTGCTCGGCACCGAGGACGCGATCGCCCTCGTCAGCGGACACGCCACCAACGTCACGGTCATCGGTCATCTCCTCGGGGAGGGTGACCTGCTCATCCACGACAGCCTCGCGCACGACAGCATCCTGCAGGGCTGCGCACTGTCCGGCGCCACCCGGCGTCCCTTCCCGCACAACGACCACGCCGCGCTGGACGCCCTTCTCACCGCCATCCGATCGCAGTACCGGCGGGTCCTCATCCTCATCGAGGGCGTCTACAGCCAGGACGGCGACATCCCCGACCTGCCCGCGATGATCGCGGTGAAGAAGAAGCATCAGGCACTGATGATGATCGACGAGGCGCACAGCATCGGGGTGCTCGGCGCCACCGGCGGGGGCATCGGCGAGCACTTCGCCGTCGACCGCGACGACGTCGAACTGTGGTCCGGCACCATGTCGAAGGCCCTGGCCGGCTGCGGCGGTTACGTCGCGGGCAGCGCCGCGCTCATCCGCTACCTGAAGTACACGACACCCGGTTTCGTCTACAGCGTCGGGATGACGCCGATGAATGCCGCGGCGTCCCTGGCCGCGATCCGGCAGATGCGCGCCGAACCCGAGGCGCTCGACCGATTGCGTCGCAACTCCCGGCTCTTCCTGCAGCTCGCCACGGACGCCGGAATCGATACCGGGGACACCGAGGACACCCCGGTCATCCCGTGCATCGTCGGGGATTCACTCCGCACCCTCGCACTGTCCAACGCCCTGCTCCGGCGCGGCATCAACGTGAACCCGATCCTCTACCCGGCCGTGCCCGAAGACCTCGCGCGGTTGCGCTTCTTCGTCACCTCGTGCCACACGGAGGACCAGATCCGGTCCACGGTGGCCGCTCTCGCCGAAGAACTCGCCACGCTCGTCGCGGCGGCGTAGCGCCGTGCCCGGCCCCCTCCGGCTGTTCTGCTTCCCCCACGCCGGCGGCGGATCCTCGACGTACCGCCACTGGCACCGCGCCCTGAGCCCGCACGTGTCGGTGTGGCCCGTGCAGCTGCCCGGACGGGAGAGCCGTGCCGGCGAGGCCGGGTTCACCGACGTCGAGTCCCTCGTCACCGCACTCGACTCCGAACTCGCCGAACACCTCACGGAGCCGCACGTCTTCTTCGGGCACAGCATGGGTGCGTTGGTGGCGTACCGGCTCGCGTGCCGCCGGCGCGCGGCCGGGCAGCCGCTCCCACGGGCGCTGCTGCTCTCCGGGTACTCGGCGCCGCACCTGCCCTCGCCGCTGCCACCGGTCGACGACCTGGACGACGCGCCACTGATCGAGTTGCTGCGCATCACGGGCGGTCTGCCCGCCGACCTCCCGGCCCGGCCGGCGTGGCGGGACCGCTGCCTCCCCGCGCTGCGGGGCGATCTCCGCCTCTGCACCGGCTACCGCGATCCGGGCGACCCACCGCTTTCCTGTCCGGTGCATGTGCTCGGCGCGGACGCCGATCCGCTGGTCGGCGAGCGGGATCTGCACGCCTGGGAGCGGCACACCACCCGGCTGCGCGAGGTGCACATCATGCCGGGCGATCACTTCTACCTCGAGCACACACCCGAACACCTCTTCGGCGTGCTCCGCCCGTTACTGCGTCGCTACGCCGTGTCGGAGTCGGTCAGTGAGTCGGCGGGGTGACGGGAGGCGGCAGCTGCCCGGGCGCTCCCCCCGGATCCCGCGGCGCATGCTCGTCGGCGCCACCGGACGTCGCGAGCGGTCCCGGACCGTCGACTGGACGACGGGCCTCGACCTCCGCGGCCCGGACGGCCTGCGCGATCGCCGGGTCGGACTTGGTCTCGAACCAGTCGGCGACCTCTTCCGAATCGTCCTCGGGCTTGGGCAGATCCTCCTCCGTGGTGGACGGCTCGTACCGGAACACCCCGTCCTGCCCCTGCGCGCCGAGGGTCTTCGCGAACCCCTTGAGGGCGTCACCGAAGTCGCTGGGCACCAGCCACACCTTGTTCGCGTCGCCCTGCGCCATCTGCGGCAGTGTCTGCAGATACTGGTAGGCGAGGAGTTCGGGGGTGGGCTTGCCGGATTTGATTGCGGCGAACACCTTTTCGATCGCCTTCGCCTGGCCCTGCGCCTGCAGGTACTTCGCGGCGCGGTCGCCCTGCGCCCGCAGGATGCGGGACTGCCGCTCACCCTCCGCGGTGAGGATCGACGCCTGCTTCGCGCCCTCCGCGGCGAGGATGCGGGACTGCTTGTCGCCCTCCGCCGTCTTGATCGCCGACTCCCGATGCCCCTCGGCGGTGAGGATGGTGGCCCGCTTCTCGCGGTCCGCCTTCATCTGCTTCTCCATCGACTCCTGAATCGACGGCGGCGGATCGATGCTCTTGAGTTCGACCCGGGCGACGCGCAGACCCCACCGGCCGGTGGCCTCGTCCAGCACACCGCGCAGCTGCCCGTTGATGGAGTCACGCGAGGTGAGCGTCTCCTCCAGCGTCATGCCGCCGACGACGTTGCGCAGCGTGGTGGTGGTCAACTGCTCGACACCGACGATGTAGTTGCTGATTTCGTACACCGCGGCCTGCGGGTTGGTGACCTGGAAGTACACGACGGTGTCGATGTTCAGCGTCAGGTTGTCCTGGGTGATCACCGGCTGCGGCGGGAACGACACCACCCGTTCACGCAGATCCACCTTCGCCCGGATACGGTCCGCGAAGGGGATCAGAAACGTCAGCTGGCCCGACACGGTCCGCGCGTACCGGCCGAGTCGCTCGATCACCGCGGCCTCGGCTTGCGGCACCAGCGCCACCGATTTGGCCACCACCAGGGCGACGAACAACACGAGCACGATCAACACGATGAGCGCTGCCATCTACGGTCCCCTCCATACGACGGCGGTCGCGCCGTCAATTTGCATTACCGTCACGGTCGTCCCCGGTGGATACACTTCCGTGCTGTCGAGCGGGCGGGCCGTCCAGACGTCGCCGCCGAGCCTGATCTGCCCTGCGTGTTCGGCGACCTCCTCGAGCACCAGGGCCTGCTTGCCGGTCAGCGCCTCGATCCCGGTCGGGGTCGGTGGCGGGGTCTCGAACTTACGCAACAACACCGGCCGCACCCCGAGGATCAGGGCGAGGGACAGCACGCCGAAGATGACCGCGTCGACCCAGACCGGGAAGTCGGTGATCGCGGTAACCCCGGCCGTGGCCAGCGCACCGCCCGCCAGCATGAGGAGGAAGAAGTCCCCCGTCAACGCTTCCGCGGCGGCGAGCAGCACCCCCGCTACCAGCCAAATCAATGCAGCCACAACACCATCTAACCAGAATCTCCGGAACCGACGGTGACGAAGTCGACCAGCTGTTCGACCGCCCCGATCAGTGGTGCCTCGAGGTCGCGGAACGAGTTGACGGCCGAATAGACCCGGCGCCAGCCGTCGCGCGGTGTCCCCCACCCCAATTCGCGGCACACCCCGGTCTTCCAGTCCTCACCGCGCGGGATCTTCGGCCACGCCTCGATGCCCACCGCCGACGGGCGGACCGCCTCCCACACGTCGATGAACGGGTGCCCGGTCACGAGCACGTTCGGCCCGAGCCCCTGGGTCAGCTGCGTCTCCTTCGATCCGGTGACGAGGTGATCGACGAGGACACCGACGCGCCGTCCGGGGCCGGGCCGGAACTCGGCGAGCCGTTCCCCGAGATTGTCGAGACCGTCGAGGTGCTCGACGACGACACCTTCGACGCGCAGGTCGTGCCCCCACACCCGTTCCACGAGGGCGGCGTCGTGCACGCCCTCCACCCAGATCCGGCTCGCCAGCGCCGTCCGGGCCCGCAGCCCCTCCACCTTGGTGGATCCCGACGCCGATCGGGTGGTCACCGGTCCGGCGGGCTTGGCCGCCGGGCGGATCAGGGTGACCGGTTTGCCGTCGATGAGGAACGCCGCCTCCCGCATCGCGAACAACCGGGTGCGCCGCGCCCCGTCCTCGAGGCGGACGAAATCGCCGTCGTAGGTGCGCTCGAACCCCACCACCGCCCCGCAGAAACCGGTGCCCGCGTCCTCGACCACCAGGTCCCGCTCGGCCGGGACCGTCGGCGTCACGGGCTTCCTCGCGCGTGGGTGTCCGGAAAAGATGTCGCCGTATCTGTCGCCTCCGCTCACGGGCGCTGACGCTATGCCAGCGGCGCCGTTACGCACACGCCGCCACGCCGACATATGCTCGTTTATCGTGAGTTCACCCAGCGCCACTCTCACCGTGTGGGCCAGTTCCTGGCTCGCCGGGAACAGTGCACCCGACGACGTCATCGACGCCCTCCATGCGTGGGCGCCGATGCATCTGGCCTGCGCCGAGGACGAGGGGACGGCCGGCCGCACCGGGCTGCCGTGGCCCCACCCGCAGGACGCCGGGGTGACGGCGCTGCTCCAGACGATGCGCCGCTCCGTGTCGCAACCCGAGACCGAGATCCGGCTGGTCCTGCCCGGGCCGGGCGACGTGCGTGGGCTTCCCGCGGGCACCGAGTTCGCGTCCGCCGCGATCAGCGCTGGCGAGGGTGTGCTCGTCGGACCGCCCGGCCGGTCGGGAACGGGGCTGGTCCCGCACGTCGAGGGTCCGGACGTGCTGCGCTGGACGGTGTCGACGATCGAGCGGCTTCCCCTCGACGCCCACCACACCGGACTGGGTGAGGCCGAGTTCACGATGCGGCAGGCGGTGCGGGACGCCGCAGCTGCGCTCGAGGCGCTGCACATGCTCGATTCCGGTTTCGGCGCCGACCCGCGCGCGCTGATCGCCGAAGCGCTGGCGCAGTCCGCACGGCACCGGTATCCGGCGACGATCGCCCCGCGGGCGCTGCGGATCCTGGACTCGGCCGATCAGGTGGCTGCGATCCTCACGGTCGCCGAGCAGATGGCCCCCGCGCGCACCGTGTCCGCGTCGGGTGCGGCCACGCTCGAGGATCTGCTGCGGCCCCTGCGTTCGGCGGTGCGCTCGGCGCGCACCGCCGCCGTCAACGCGTGTGCGCGGGACGGCCTGACGGCCTGACCACGGCCTTGCAGCAGTCGACCGCGCAGGACCGACCGTCCAGGGTCGAACCGAGCAGCGGCTCGGAACCGAGCCGCGCGGCGGGTGTGCCGGCCAGTTGCTCGACCACGAGTGCGACGACGAGTTCGGCGAACCGCCGATCCGTTCCGGGGGTGGCCGCGCGTACGAAGTCGATGCCGAGTTCGGCCGCCTTGTCCCGGGCCTCGGTGTCGAGATCCCACACCACCTCCAGGTGGTCGGACACGAATCCCACCGGGCACACGATCACCGCGCCCACACCGCGGCCGGCGAGGGCGTCCAGGTGGTCACAGATGTCCGGTTCGAGCCACGGCACCTGGGGTGGCCCGGACCGGGACTGCCACACCAGGTCGAAGTCGTCGAAGCCGGCGGCGCGGGCGGTGAGCCGGGCCGCCTCGGCCACCTGCCGGCTGTAGAGACGACCACCCTCCGCGGGCGGTCCCGCGTTGACGTCCGCGGACACCGGCACGGAATGCGCGGTGAACACCAGCCGCGCGGCGGCCCGGCGCCCGGCGGGGAGCTGTGCCGCGGCCTCTCGGACGGCGTCGGCGAACGCCCCGATCAGCAGCGGGTGGTCGTAGTACTGGCGCAGCTTCAGCAGGTGCGGAGCCCCCTCCCCGGCTGCGGCCCGCGCCCGCGCGACGTCCTCGTGGTACTGCCTGCAACCCGAGTACCCGCCCCACGCCGACGTCGGGAACACGAGGGCCGACCGCACCCCGTCCTCACCCATCCGGGCGACGGTGTCCTCGACCATCGGATGCCAGTTCCGGTTACCGAAATAGACGGGCAGATCGATTCCAGCGCTTACCAATTCGGATTCGACGCGGGAGATGATGTCGCGATTCAGAGCGTTGATCGGCGACACGCCCCCGAAATGGAGGTAGTGCTCGGCGACCGCATCCAGACGTTCGGGCGGCACCCCCCTGCCCCGGGTCACGTTCTCCAGGAACGGGCGCACGTCGGCGGGCTGCTCCGGACCCCCGAACGACAACACGAGAAGGGCATCGAACCGGGAACCGGAACCGTCCGTCGAATTCGCAGCGATCATGATCCCCATCTTCCGTGGTGCCGTTCGGGGCGCACTCCCCGGGTGGTGCCCTAGCCGGCCATCGCGTGGGCGCCACCGTCGACGTAGATGATCGACGCGGTGGTGCCGGGCAGCCAGTCGGACAGCACGGTGCACACGGTCTTCGCGACCGGCTCCGGGTCGTCGACGTTCCAGCCGATGGGTGCCCGCTCGTCCCACGCCGTGTTGAGTTCGTTCATCTGCTTGGCGTCGTCGGTGGCGGTGCCGGCGATGGCCTTGGCGGCGAGGGTCTTGATCGGGCCAGCCGCGACGAGGTTGGAGCGGATACCGCGTTCGCCGACCTCCTTGGCGACATACCGGTTTACCGACTCGAGGGTCGCCTTGGCGACACCCATCCAGTTGTAGAACGGCACCGCGCGGGCGGGATCGAAGTCCATGCCGACGATCGACGCGTTGTCGTTCAGCACCGGCAGCAGCGCCTTCGACAGCGACGCGTACGAGTAGGCGGAGACCTCGAACGCCACTCCCACATCGGACCACGGTGCGTCGAAGAACGGGCTGCCCAGGCAGGACCGCGGCGCGAACGCGATGGAGTGCACGACGCCGTCGACGCCCTCGGGTGCGATCTCCCGGATGCGGTCGGCGAGGCTGGCGAGGTGCTCCGGGTTCTGCACGTCGAGTTCGAGCGCGGGCGGCACCGGCTGCGGCAGGCGCTGCGCGATGCGGTCGATCAGCCGGAGACGGTCGAAGCCGGTGATGATCACCTTGGCGCCCTGTTCCTGGGCGACCTTGGCGACGTGGAACGCGATGGACGCGTCCGTGATGATGCCGGTGACGAGAATGGTCTTACCTTCGAGCAATCCGCCCATGAGGTGTCCTCCTGTGAAGAAAAAGTCCGGGAAGTGGAGTGGGGAGAGCTAGTGGCCCATGCCGAGGCCGCCGTCGACGGGGATCACCGCGCCGGAGACGTAGGCGGAATCGTCGGAGGCCAGGAAGCTCACCACCGCGGCGACCTCCTCGGGCTTGCCCTGCCGCTGCAGCGGGACGGCGCCGGTGATCATGTCCTTGTACTTCTCGTCGAGTACCGCGGTCATGTCGGTGTCGATGAATCCCGGGGCCACCACGTTCGCGGTGATCGAACGGGAACCGAGTTCACGGGTCAGCGACCGCGCGATACCGACCACGCCGGCCTTCGACGCCGCGTAGTTCACCTGGCCGGGGCCACCGGCCAGACCGACGACCGACCCGAGGAACACGAACCGGCCGAACCGCGCCCGCAGCATCGACCGTGTCGCCCGCTTCGCGACGCGGAACGCGCCAGTCAGGTTGGCGTCGACGACGGAGGTGAACTGTTCCTCGGTCATCCGCATGATCAGCGTGTCGTCGGTGATGCCGGCGTTCGCGACGAGAACCTCGACGGGACCCTGGTGCGCTTCGACCTCCTTGAAGGCGCGGTCGACCGACTCGGTGTCGGTGACGTCGCACTGGACGCCGAACAGGCCGTCGGGCACACCCGAACCGCGGTGCGTGACCGCGACTTTGTGGCCGTCCGCCGCGAGGCGCTGCGCGACAGCGAGGCCGATCCCGCGGTTGCCGCCGGTGACGAGCACCGACCGAGGAGTGGACACCGTCCCAACTGACGCGTCAGTAGTTTGTGGGGTAGACATGGGGATCAACCTATCTGTTCAGATGTGCAGGAGTGGAAGCGCGGGGCCGCGGTGGAACGCAGATCACGGCAGCCGTTGACGCAGGACCAGCGCGAGGATCAGCCCCGCCGTGGCGGACAGCACCCCCAGCACGAGCCAGGGGCGGCTGGCGTCGCCGCGGGTGGTCTCGAACCCGATCTGCTCCTCGAGGGTGTCGTAGACGTCGCGCAGTTCCTCCAGGCTCGAGGCCGTGAAGAAGCTGCCCCCGGAGAGATCCGCGATCTCCCGCAGTGACGGATCGTCGACGGGCACGGGGATGCGTTCGTCCTCGATCTCGACCTTGCCGTAGCTGGTGCCGAACGAGATCGTCGAGATGGGGACGTCCTTGTCCTTCGCCTGCCGGGCCGCGGTGAACCCGCCGCGCGGATCGTCCGGGTTCTCGGGCACCGTCTGCTTGCCGTCCGACAGCAGCACGATGCGGGCGGGCGGCGCCTGATCACTGCCGCCGAGCACCGCGGCCAGCGTGTCGATCGACTGCAGCGACGTGAAGATCGCCTCACCGGTGGCGGTCCGCTCGCTCAGCTGCAGATTGTCGATCGCGACCTTCGACGCCTCCCGGTTGGTGGTCGGCGACACCAGCACCGAGGCCGTGCCGGCGAACGCGACGAGACCGAGGTTGATGCCGGGGGTGAGCCCGTCGGCGAACGACTTCGCGGCGTCCTGCGCGGCGGCCAGCCGGGTCGGTTCCACGTCGGTCGCCTTCATCGACAACGACACGTCGATGACGAGGATCACGGTCGCCCGGTTCCGTGGAACCCGCTTGTCCTCCGTCGGCCCGGCCAGCGCCACACTGAAGAACACCAGCGCCAGCACCATCAGCAGCGCCGGAATGTGCCGGGCCCGGCCAGGCCTCGACGGCGCGACCTTCTCGAGGAGCGCGAAGTTGGTGAACCGAAGGGTGTGCTTCTGCCGCTGACGCTGCACCCACACGTATCCCGCGACCAGTGCCACGACGATCAGGAGGAAGAGCAGCCACCACGGTGAGGTGAACTGGGAAAGGCTCACCGGCGGGACCTCTGGTTCGTCGCGGTCCCGTAACTGTGCTTCCGTGCGGACACGAACCGCACGACATCCGAGATCCAGTCCCGGTCGGTCCGCAGACTGAGCAGCGGTGCGCCGCAACGCCGCAACGACTGCTCCACTTGCAGGCGGTGCCCGTCGGCTGCCCGCGCGAAGTCGGCGCGCAGTTGCGGTGTGGTCGTGAACTCGCGGGTCCGTCCGGACTCCGGATCGTGCAGCACTACATCCCCTATGTCGGGTAATTCCAGATCTCGCGGGTCGAGCACCTCGACACCGAGTACGTCGTGGCGGCCCGAGATCGCCCGCAGCGACCGCTCCCAGTCGATCGGTCCGAGGAAGTCACTGATGACGACGGCCAGACCGCGGCGACGCTGGGGTCGGCGCAACGACTCCACCGCACCCTGCAGGTCTCCCCGCACCCCGTCCGGGGCGTGCGGGGTGGTCGCGATCTGACGCAGCATCGCCTGCGCGTGGATGCGACCCCCGCGGGCCGGGATCCGGGTGGTCTGGGCGCCGGTCGAGACGATCGCCCCGATCCGGTTCCCGCCGCCACTGGTCAGGTGCGTGACGGCGGCGGCAGCGGCCACCACGAGATCCCGCTTCTCGCAGCCGGCGGTACCGAAGTCGAGGCTCGACGACAGATCGACGACGAGCCACGTCTCGAGTTCCCGGTCGGCCACCGACTGCCGGACGTGCGGGTGCGTCGTCCGGGCGGTCACCGACCAGTCCATCTGACGCACGTCGTCGCCCGGCTGGTACTCGCGCGCATCACCCGGTTCGGAGCCCGGTCCCGGGATCAGGCCCAGGTGGTCGCCGTGCAGCACGCCGTCGAGCCGGCGGCGGACGGTCAGTTCCAGCGTCCGCAGCGCCGCGGACAGTTTGGGATCACGGAGTTCGCCGGAACGAAACGACGGCGGCGGGCCGGAGCTCTGCGCACCGGCGGTACGCGCACTCACCGTGGCTGGCTCATCGCCGTCGGTCCGGGCACCGACGTGGACGGGACCGGCGGTCCGTGGTGACCGGCGGGAGCGGCCGGGACCGTCGTCGGCTGTGCGGCGATCTGCGGCAGACCCACGGTCTGCAGCACGCGGGAGATGACGTCGTCCGGGCTGACCTCGTCGGCGAGAGCGTCATACGACAGCACGAGACGGTGACGCAGCACGTCCGGGATCACCTCGAGCACGTCCTGCGGCACCACGTAGTCACGCCCGCGCAGCAACGCCAGCGCCCGGGCCGAGGAGATGATGCCCAGCGTCGCGCGCGGAGACGCGCCGTACGCGATCCAGCCGTCGACCTCGGGGAGACCGAACTCGGCCGGTGTGCGTGTGGCCGCGATGACCCGGACCACGTAGTCGACGAGCGCATGGTGCACGAAGACACCGCTCGCGACCTTCTGCAGGCGGACGAGCTCCTCGGGATCGAGGACCTGGTGAGGTTCCGGCGCATCGACACCCATCCGGTAGACGATCTCGCGCTCCTCCTCCACCGTCGGGTAGTCGACGAGGATCTTGAACAGGAAGCGGTCGCGCTGCGCCTCCGGCAGCGGGTACACACCCTCGTTCTCGATCGGGTTCTGCGTCGCCATCACCAGGAACGGATCGGGCATGTGGTACCGCTTGCCGCCGATCGAGACGTGCCGCTCGGCCATCACCTCGAGCAGCGCCGACTGCACCTTCGCCGGCGCGCGGTTGATCTCGTCGGCGAGCACGAAGTTCGCGACGACGGGACCGAGTTCGGTGTCGAACTCCTCGCGCCCCTGCCGGTAGATGCGCGTACCGATCAGGTCGGTGGGCACCAGGTCGGGGGTGAACTGGACACGCGAGAAGGATCCGCCGACCACCTTCGCGAACGTCTCGACGGCCAGGGTCTTCGCGACACCCGGCACACCCTCGAGCAGCACGTGCCCTTTCGCGAGCAGACCGACCAGGATCCGCTCCACGAGCCGGTCCTGCCCGACGATCACGCGCTTGACCTCGTAGATCGCGCGTTCCAGCGTCTGGACGTCGGCGGCGAGACTGGGCGCGACAGTCTTCGCCGTCGCGCTCTGCGTGCCCGTGTTCTGTGAGGGTGCATTCGGCGCGGTGACGTTCTGGGGACCCGATCCGTTGGCCGCACCCCCGTTCTTCACACCTTCGGGAGCGGCCTTCGCGGGCGACTCCTTCCGGGCTGCACCCTCCGATACCGCATCATCACGTGAGGTCACCAAGAATCCACCGCTTTCACCTAGATCGTTCCGCCCGTTCACGTACTTGCTCAACTATTCCAGGTGCAAGCAACCCCCGCCGCAACCAAGCACGATCCGCACTGCGAACTACTTCATCGACATCATGGATCACGACACCATACGGACAGCGTAAGGGGTCATGCCGTCCCATCGCACCGGGGAGATCTTGACGACATCCCCCGACTCGGGGGCCTCGAGCATCTGGTCGTCTCCGAGATACAGGGCGACGTGCTGGCTGGCGTTCGGGCCCCAGAAGATCATGTCGCCGCGCTGCATCTCCTCCGAGGGAACCTGCTCGCCCGCGGTGTATTGATACCCGGTGTAGTGCGGCAGGGAGATGCCGATCCCGGCGAACGCGTAGATCATCAGACCGGAGCAGTCGAAACCGACCTTGTTGAAGTCGCCGTAACTGTCGGCGACACCGCCGTCGCGGATGCCGAGGGTGGGGCCGTTCTCGTCGCCGCCGCCCCACGCGTACTCCACACCAATCTGGGACAGTCCCCGATCGATGACGGTCTCGATGGCCTCGCTGCCGGTCAGGTCCTCACCGCTGGTTGACGGCTTCGATTTGGGGGTGGACTTCGGCGTGGTCGTCCCGCTGTCGGCCGAGGAGTCGGAGTCCTCGTCTTCCGAGTCCTCCTCGATCGTGGTGTGCGCGCGCTGCCCCGCGGCGAGTTCCGCGGCGCGCTGTCGAGCCGCCTCGTTGGCGGCCACCCGCGCCGCGGCCTGCGTCGCGGCCTCCCGGGCCGCGGCGGCGATGGCAGCCTTCTGCGCGTCCTCGGCGCGTTTCTGCTCCTCCCACGTCGCGTATGCCTCACGCTGCCCCTGCAACCCCGCGACGTTCCCGCGGGCGGCGTCGAGCTGGGCCTGGGCGGCGGCGCGGTTGCTCTCGATCTGCGCCTTCTTGGCCGCCTGGTCCTGCAGCGCCGACCGAGCGATCGCGATCGCCTGCTCCGCCAGCGACTTCTTCGACGCGGCCTGATCGGCGGCCACGTCCGCCTGCTGCTTCGCCTCGCGGGCCGCGGAATCCTTGTTGGCCTGCGCGGTCCGTGCCCGCTGCAGACCCTCGAGCACTGCATTCTGGCTGGTGGCCAGGAGTTTCAGAACCTGCGCCCGATCCAGGACGTCGCCGGGCCCCTGGGCGCCCAGGTAGGTCGAGATCGACGAGACGTTGGTGCCCTGCGTGTAGCTCGACCGGGCGTACTTGTCGAAGTCCTTCTGCGCGAGTTCGATCTGCGCGCCGGCGTCGCGCAGCGCCTGCTGTGAGGCCCCGACCACGCCGGCCGCCAGATCGGCGGCGCTGCGGGCGTTCTGCAGATCGACCAGGGCCCGGTTCACGTCCTCGCGCTTGATGGCGACCTCGTTGTCGAGCTGAGCGAGCTGCTGATCCGCGGAGGCGACCTGGTTGATCAATTCGCTGACCTGCCCGAGGCCCGCCGACACCTGGGTCTGGGCCTGCGCGATGTCGTTGTCGGACGGATTCGGCGGCGGGGGTGGCACCGCCGCGGCCAGGCCGGGCGTGCTGGTGATCAGGGCTCCGACGATGCCCAATCCGATCAGGAGTCGCGCCGTGCGAGTGCGCCCGCGGGAGAAGCTACGGTGCCCCACTCCAGCTCGTGCTTGTCGCTTCACAACTCTCTCCCTCGGTTCTGCACCGATCACGCACACCGCGCCGTGCTCGTCGTGGGGAGAAATTTGCGGCAGCCACACCTTCCCGCGCTTCGGCGACACCGATATACACCGGATCGCCGTCACTTTGGACGTCAATCACCAGCCTGCGACACTTCTTCCCCAAGAGCGCCAAATGCACCGTACGACACTTCCGGACTCTATGGAAACTTTAGTCACAAATAACACATGAGTAATTTGACCAGCGGAAATGTCGAACTGTGAATCGTCGGCGCTATTTACGCGCATCGACGCAGGCAGCGGCCACGCGTGGGCAAATCGTAAAATTGCCGCCGAGTTATCCCGGGAATTCGGGAGGAGTCAGGGCTTCGGCCGCTCGTACGACGTGCCGGCCCCCGAAGCGCTGTCGCGCTTTTCTGCCGTGGCGTCACGGGATACGGACGCCCGGCGCGATTTCGCGAAGAACGTGGCAGCCGACGCGATCACGACGATCGCGACGATGACGGCCGTGAACAAGGCCCACGGCGGTCCCGGCTCGATCACCTCGTCGACGAAGTGATTCGCGGAGACCACCGCATCGCCGGTGTAGGTGCGGTCCTGACCCGATTCGAGCAGGACCCGGCTGATCGAATCGCTGTACGTGCCGACCCAGCTGGGACTCAGCACCAGAACGGTGCCACCCTCTTCCGCCCCGACCTCGGTCGCGAGGTCGCGCAGCTGCGAATCGCGGCCGGGATCCTCGTCCAGCACCACGATGCTCAGCTTGATCCCGTGCTCGGCCGCGCGGTCGACCACGGCGGCGAGTTCACTCGCCTCGTCGGACGGCGCCGACACGCCGTCGTCGGACACGTCCGCGACCACGTCGGAGACGTCGATGTCTTCCGGAAGGTCCGTCGACAACGGGAGGGCCGAATGGACGGGGAGCATGACACTGGCAGGAAGTGCGGTGGCGATAGGGGCAGGCATCTCTCATCCGGGTTTGCTGTAGGAACGTAAAGCCTCGCGTGAACACTACGTGAGGAGTCCCCGAAGTTCCGTTCCGTCCGCGCGCGTCCCGCGTCGGGATCGAGGAGAATCGCCGAGGGGTACACGCTCGATTCCCCCCGAATTCTCACAGGACAAGCGTACTGTTAGACTATCGGAGGTACCGCGGTATGGGCCGATTCCGTCATCGCTAGCACGACAGCGCACACGGATCAGTCGTGCCCGCAGTGCCTGCAGCCGTCGACACAGCCCCGTCGGCGGCGACCCTCATAGACGAGTGGAGCTGACGTGAGCACGAGTATTGATTCGTTCGGCGCCAAAGGCACCCTCGAGGTCGGTGAGAACTCCTACGAGATCTTCCGCCTCTCGGCCGTGCCCGGCACCGAAAAATTGCCCTATGCACTGAAGGTTCTCGCCGAGAACCTGCTTCGCACCGAGGACGGCGCGAACATCACAGCCGACCACATTCGCGCCATCGCGAGCTGGGATCCGTCGGCCGACCCGAACGTCGAGATCCAGTTCACGCCTGCCCGCGTGATCATGCAGGACTTCACCGGCGTCCCCTGCATCGTGGACCTCGCCACCATGCGTGAAGCGGTGACCGCACTCGGCGGCGACCCGAACAAGGTGAACCCCCTCGCACCCGCCGAAATGGTCATCGACCACTCGGTCATCATCGACGTCGCGGGCCGCGCCGACGCCTTCGAGCGCAACGTCGAGATCGAGTACTCCCGCAACGGTGAGCGCTACCAGTTCCTCCGCTGGGGCCAGGGCGCGTTCGACGACTTCAAGGTCGTCCCCCCGGGCACCGGCATCGTCCACCAGGTCAACATCGAGCACCTGGCCCGGACGATCATGGTCCGTAACGGCCAGGCGTACCCCGACACCTGCGTCGGCACCGACTCGCACACCACCATGGTCAACGGCCTGGGCGTGCTGGGCTGGGGCGTCGGCGGCATCGAGGCCGAGGCCGCCATGCTCGGCCAGCCCGTCTCCATGCTGATCCCGCGCGTCGTCGGTTTCAAGCTGACCGGTGAGATCAAGCCCGGCGTCACCGCCACCGACGTGGTCCTCACCGTCACCGACATGCTGCGCAAGCACGGCGTTGTCGGTAAGTTCGTCGAGTTCTACGGCAAGGGTGTCGCCGAGGTTCCGCTGGCCAACCGCGCGACGCTCGGCAACATGAGCCCCGAGTTCGGTTCCACCGCCGCGATCTTCCCGATCGACGCCGAGACCGTCAGCTACCTCCGCCTGACCGGCCGCTCCGAGGAGCAGCTCGCACTCGTCGAGGCGTACGCGAAGGAACAGGGCCTCTGGCACGACGCCGACCACGAGCCCGAGTACTCCGAGTACCTCGAACTCGACCTCGGTGACGTGGTTCCGTCCATCGCAGGCCCGAAGCGCCCGCAGGACCGAATCCTGTTGTCGGACTCGAAGAACGCGTTCCGCAAGGACATCCACAACTACGTGGAGGAGCACCACCCCGCGGGTCACTCGCAGCTCGACGAGGCCGTCGAGGAGTCGTTCCCCGCGAGCGATCCCGCCGCCCTGTCGTTCGCCGACGACGGCGCAGTCGACGTGCAGTCGGCCGCCAACGGATCCGAGGGCCGCCCGACCAAGCCGGTCAAGGTTCTGTCCGAGGACAAGGGCGAGTTCATCCTCGACCACGGTGCCGTCGTGATCGCGTCGATCACCTCCTGCACCAACACGTCCAACCCGTCGGTTATGCTCGGCGCCGCCCTGCTCGCCCGCAACGCCGTCGAGAAGGGCCTGTCCGCCAAGCCGTGGGTCAAGACCTCCATGGCACCCGGTTCGCAGGTCGTCACCGACTACTACAACAAGTCCGGCCTCTGGCCGTACCTGGAGAAGCTCGGCTTCTACCTCGTCGGCTACGGCTGCGCCACCTGCATCGGCAACTCCGGCCCGCTGGACGAGCAGATCTCGCAGGCCATCCAGGACAACGACCTCACCGCCACCGCGGTGCTGTCGGGTAACCGCAACTTCGAGGGACGCATCTCCCCCGACGTGAAGATGAACTACTTGGCCTCCCCGCCGCTGGTCATCGCGTACGCCCTCGCAGGCACGATGGACTTCGACTTCGAGCACGACGCCCTCGGCAAGGACGCCGACGGCAACGACGTGTTCCTGAAGGACATCTGGCCCTCTCCCCAGGAGATCCAGGAGACCATCAACTCCTCGATCAGCCAGGAGATGTACGTCAAGGGCTACGCCGACGTCTTCAAGGGCGACGAGCGCTGGCGCGGACTGCCCACCCCGGAGGGCAAGACCTTCGAGTGGGACGCCAACTCCACCTACGTGCGGAAGCCACCCTACTTCGACGGCATGCCGAAGGAGCCGACCCCGGTCAGCGACATCAAGGGCGCCCGCGTCCTCGCGCTGCTCGGCGACTCGGTCACCACGGACCACATCTCCCCGGCCGGCAACATCAAGGCCGGCACGCCCGCGTCGCAGTACCTGGACGCGAACGGCATCGACCGCAAGGACTACAACTCCTACGGCTCGCGTCGCGGTAACCACGAGGTGATGATCCGCGGCACGTTCGCGAACATCCGTCTGCGCAACCAGCTCCTCGACGACGTCTCCGGTGGCTACACCCGTGACTTCACCCAGGACGGCGGACCGCAGGCGTTCATCTACGACGCGTCGCAGAACTACCAGAAGGCCGGCATCCCGCTGGTCGTGCTGGGCGGCAAGGAGTACGGCTCCGGATCGTCCCGTGACTGGGCCGCCAAGGGCACCAGCCTCCTCGGCGTCAAGGCCGTCATCACCGAGTCGTTCGAGCGCATCCACCGCTCCAACCTCATCGGCATGGGCGTCGTGCCGCTGCAGTTCCCGGCCGGCGAGTCCGCTGCGTCGCTGAAGCTGGACGGCACCGAGGTCTTCGACATCGAAGGCGTCGAGAAGCTCAACGAGGGTGTCACGCCGAAGACCGTCAAGGTCACGGCAACCCGCGAGAACGGTGAGAAGGTCGTCTTCGACGCGGTCGTGCGTATCGACACGCCCGGCGAGGCCGACTACTACCGCAACGGCGGCATCCTGCAGTACGTGCTCCGCAACATGATCAAGGGCTAGGCGCTATCGCGCCTGTGCGAGCTTTCGGCCCACAGGCGCTACGCACCTGTGAGTGTTTTCGGCCATGACAGGCACGAAGCGCGCACGACCAGTTTCAGGGGAGCTTCGCCGCTGTCCCGATCGAGGTGGTCGTGCGCGCTTCGTGCATTCGGTGGCCCTCACATGTCGAGGGCCGACAACACTCACAGGCCGACGAAGGAGGCACTTTGCCCAAGGTCAGTGAAGACCATCTCGCGGCACGGCGCAGTCAGATCCTCAGCGGCGCCCGCCGTTGCTTTGCCGAATACGGCTACGACGGCGCCACCGTCCGCCGGCTCGAAGAAGTGACCGGACTGTCACGCGGGGCGATCTTCCATCACTTCAAGGACAAGGACGGCTTGTTCCTGGCGCTCGCCCACGAGGACGCGACCAGGATGGCCGACGTGGTCGCACACGAGGGCCTCGTCCAGGTGATGCGGGACATGCTCGCCCAGCCCGAACAGTTCGACTGGCTGGGAACCCGGCTCGAAATCGCCCGACGGCTGCGGAACGATCCCGACTTCCGCAGAAGCTGGTCACAACGGTCGGCGGAACTCACCGAGGCGACCATGGCGCGTCTCGCGCGGCAGAAGTCCGCGGGCCGCCTCCGCGACGACGTCCCGACCGACGTGCTGATCGGCTACCTGGACCTGGTTCTGGACGGCCTCGTCGCACGCATCGCCTCCGGGCACGCCGGCGACAACCTGTCGGCCGTCCTCGACCTCGTCGAGGAATCCGTCCGACGCCGCGACTGACACCGCAGTCCCACCGACACCGGTCAGGTCTTGCGACGGTGAGCTCCGCCTCGTCCGCGGAGCTCCACCTCGGATTCCGCGAGGATGTTGCGGACGAATCCGTACGATCTCCCCATTTCCCGGGCAAGGGAACGGATACTCGCACCGGCCTGGTAGCGCTCCTTCAGCTCCGCCTGCAGATCGGCACGCGACGGTCCCGTGATCCGAGCGCTCTTGGCGAAGACCCCGATGTCAGCCATGAACTCCTCCAGTCGGCGAGCGACGGTGGTTTCCACGGTAGAGCCCCGTGACGGCGATATCTACGCGCAGTGCTCAGGCGAGCTGGATCAGTTCCAGGTAGTCCTGCGACCAGTGGTCCTCCGTGCCGTCGGGCAGGAGAATGACCCGTTCCGGGTCGAGGGCCTCGGCTGCGCCCGGGTCGTGCGTCACCAGCACCACGGCACCGGTGTAGCTGCGGAGCGCATCGAGCACCTGCTCGCGGGAGACGGGATCGAGGTTGTTCGTCGGCTCGTCGAGCAGCAGGACGTTCGCCGCGGACGACACGAGACCCGCCAGCGCGAGGCGCGTCTTCTCACCACCGGACAACGTGCCTGCGGGCTGCTCGAGCTGCGGGCCGGTGAACATGAACGCACCGAGCAGCGAACGCAGCTCCTGCTCCCCCGTGTCCGGCGCCGCGTGACGGATGTTCTCCCACACCGACGCGTTGTCGTCGAGGGTGTCGTGCTCCTGCGCGAAATAGCCGATCTTCAGCCCGTGACCGGGGACGAGCCCGCCTGCGTCCGGGGTCTCGACACCGCCGAGAATGCGCAGCAGCGTCGTCTTACCAGCACCGTTGAGACCGAGAACCACGACCCGTGACCCACGGTCGATCGCCAGATCCACTCCGGTGAAGATCTCGAGCGAACCGTAAACCTTGGTCAGGTTCTCCGCCATCAGCGGAGTCTTGCCGCACGCGGCAGGCTCGGGGAACCGGATCCGGGCCACCTTGTCGGACACGCGTTCCGCGTCCAGGTCCGACATCAGCTTGTCGGCGCGCTTCGCCATGTTCTGTGCCGCCACCGCCTTGGTGGCCTTCGCGCCGAGCTTTGCGGCCTGCGCGCGCAGCGCGCCGGCCTTCTTCTCCGCATTGGCGCGCTCACGGCGGCGACGCTGCTCGTCGGTCGCGCGGGCGTCGAGGTACTTCTTCCAGCTCATGTTGTACACGTCGGCCTCGCCGCGCACGGCGTCCAGGAACCACACCCGGTTCACGACGTCGTTGAGCAGATCGACGTCGTGGCTGATCACGATCAGACCACCCTCGTGGTTCTGCAGGAATCCCCGCAGCCAGGTGATCGAGTCGGCGTCGAGGTGGTTGGTCGGCTCGTCGAGCAGAAGGGTCGTGTCCGACCGTCCGCCGCTACCGTCCGACGCCGCGAAGAGGATGCGCGCCAGTTCGACACGGCGACGCTGACCACCCGACAGGGTGTGCAGCTGCTGACCGAGGATGCGGTCGGCCAGCCCGAGGCTGTTGCAGATGCGCGCCGCTTCGCTCTCGGCCTCGTACCCGCCGAGTGCGGAGAAGCGGTCCTCGAGATTGCCGTACTTGCGCACGGCCTTGTCACGCTCGGCGTCGTCGACGACCTCCGACATCAGGATCTGCTGCTTCTCCATGTCCCGCAGCAGCGAGTCGAGTCCGCGCGCGGACAACACTCGGTCCTTCGCGAGGACGTCGAGGTTGCCTTCCTTCGGGTCCTGCGGGAGGTACCCGAGATCGCCGGTGCGCACCACGGCACCCGCGTACGCCTCCCCCTCCCCCGCGAGGATGCGGAGGGTCGTCGTCTTGCCGGCACCGTTACGGCCGACCAGCCCGATGCGGTCGCCGGGCTGTACCCGCAAAGCCGGTCCGGGCGCGGACAGCAACGTCCGTACTCCAGCTCGAACTTCCAGGTCGGTAGCGGTGATCAACAAGACTCCTAGGAAAATGACGCTCGCGTTGAATGAGAAAAACTGCGCAAAGAACACACGAACCAGCAATTTTACCCGACCGTCGGCGACTCGGAACACGCCTGCCGGTGATCCCGCTAACGTTCGCCGCCGTATCCGACCCGCAGGAAGCTCTCCGGCCCCTGTGCAGATGCGTGATGGAAGGTGAGTTGCGTGGTGGTGAGATGCGCAACTGTGGCGAGCCCGTGGGGTAAATGCGAAAATCTCCACGGTGATAGTTCTCGAAATTCTGGCGTTCCGTCACGGCCCGACTCATTACCTTGGCCGGCAACATGGCGGGCTTCGAGAGCTCAGCCGATATCCTTTCGCGACATCGCAGGGCGCTTCGTGCTCGCCCCACCCGCGCCACTGCGCCGCGTTCAGCGCTCACGCTCCCCCGCAGCCGCCCGACCCGGCCTGCGGGTGCACGCTCCCCTGACCTCACCTCCTCCGGTCTGGGATCGCCGTGGTGAGCTCATGGAGATCGCGACCTGTGATTGCGGAGCCTCCACTACCCCGAGATAGCCGGAACGCACCGCGCGAAGTTCGGGAAACTGTGTTATTCCGTCCGCGTCCGAGTAGGGAACCGAGTTTCGTTCCAGCCGATAGTTCCGCCGCCGTGACAGGCTGACGGCGTGACAGTTTCTCCCCGTCCAGCGATCTGGGACGTCGCGATCGTCGGCCTCGGGCCTGCCGGCCGCGCCCTCGCCCACCGGGCCACGGCTCTCGGTTCGACAGTCGTCTCGGTCGACCCACTCCCCCGTAGATCGTGGACCGCGACGTATGCGGCCTGGGAAGACGAACTCCCCGACTGGCTCCCTCGGGAGGCCGTCGTCACGAGAACTCCTCGCCCGACAGCCTGGACGACCCGTCGCCATACCATCGACCGCACATATTGTGTTTTGAATACATCAGTACTGCAATCAATACTCGGCAGCGGATGCGGAACCGTTCTTGCAGGTAGAGCCGTAGACCTCTCCCCCACTTCCGTCCAGCTGGACGACGGCTCGACGCTGAAGGCGCACGTCGTCGTCGATGCTCGCGGCACCGGCGACAGCCCCGACCTCGCCCAGCAGACGGCATACGGCGTCGTGGTCGACCCCGACACGGCCGCACATGCGCTGGCCGGCGAGGCCGCGGTGTTCATGGACTGGCGCCGCGACAACGGCACCTCACCCTCGGACGCGCCGTCGTTCCTCTACGGGGTCCCGCTCGCGCAGGACCGTTTCCTGCTCGAAGAGACCTGCCTGGTCGGTCGCCCCCCACTCTCGATCTCGGAACTCGCCACCCGACTCCACGACCGACTCCGACAGCGGGGCGTCACCGTGCCGTCCCATTCGGACGTCGAGAGGGTCAGATTCGCCGTCGAGCCACCACCCGAGGCCGGCCGTGCCCACAGCTCGGATCAGGTGCGCTTCGGAGCCCGCGCCGGATTGATGCACCCAGGGACGGGCTACAGCGTCGCAGCGTCGCTCCTGTGCGCAGATGTTCTGGCCCGCGATCTTCGTGACGGTTCGAACGCACGACTATGGCCGTGGAAGGCACGCACCGTCGCGTCGCTGCGATCGGTCGGCCTACGCGTCCTCCTCAATCTGGATTCCGAACACGTCCCCGAATTCTTCGAGCATTTCTTCGATCTGCCGCCACAACTCCAGGCGGCGTACCTGTCCGAGCGGTCGAATCCGCGCGGAACCCTGTCCGCAATGGGGCGGATGTTTCGAGCGTCCTCCGGCGATATCCGCAATGTGATTCTCCGTTCGACGCTTCGCCGGGAAGTTCGATGAACTGTCGCGCGAACGCGAAAAGGAGACCATCATGGAACGCATGCGGTCGATATGGAAGGGCTCGATAGCGTTCGGACTCGTGAATGTGCCGGTCAAGGTCTATTCGGCAACCGAGGATCACGACATCAGGTTTCACCAGGTCCATGCCAAGGACGGCGGCCGGATCAAATACAACCGCGTCTGCTCCGAATGCGGCAACGTCGTCCAATACGCCGATATCGACAAGGCCTACGACTCCGACGACGGCGTGCGCGTGGTGTTGACGGACGATGATTTCGGGAAACTGCCCGCCGCCGAGAAACACGAGATTCCCGTTCTGCAGTTCGTGCCGACCGAACAGATCGACCCCATTCTGTTCGAGAAGAGTTACTTCCTCGAACCGGATTCGAGCTCTCCGAAGGCATATGTCCTACTCGCGACAGCCCTCGAGAACAGTGACCGCACAGCCCTCGTCCACTTCACTCTTCGGCAGCGCACCCGACTCGCCGCGATGCGTTCCCGGGACGGGGTGCTGGTGATCCAGACGCTGCTGTGGCCGGACGAGGTACGCGCCGCGGAATTCTCCTCACTCGACGGCGTCGACAAGCCGAAGGCGAAGGAACTCGCGATGGCCGAGACCCTCGTCGACAGCATGGCCGACGACTTCGACCCCACCGAATTCACCGACGACTACCAGGTGCAGTTGCGTGAACTGCTCGACGAGATGATCGAGTCCGGCGGCAAGAAGGTCATCCCCGTCGCCGAGGTCGAGAAGAGCGGCGAGGACGCCGAAGTGGTGGATCTCGTGGCCGCACTGCAGCGCAGCGTCGACGCCGCCGGGAAGAAGGCCGCACCCGCCAAGAAGAAGCCGGCGAAGAAGGCTCCGGCCAAGACCGCGGCGAAGAAGGCCACAGCGAAGTCATCCAGTTCGGAACGCAAGCGCGCCTGATCGACGATGAGGCGCGATCAGGACTGCCCCTGGGTCCGCTCGACGACCCATGCCGCGATCCGAGAACGGGAGGTGAATCCCAGTTTGGAGAGGATGTGCTCCACGTGGCCCTGGGCGGTGCGTTGCGAAATGACGAGTTTCCCAGCGATCGCCTTGTTGGTGAGGCCGTCGGCGACGAATTCGGCTACCTGCTGCTCCCGCCGCGAAAGAGTCGTGGGTCCGGGCTCTGCGGAGGTGTCTGGCCGCCCTATCTCGTCGAGTGCGTACGCTGCGGCTTCTTCGAATCGCGTCCCGAGGCCGTCGCGGAACTCCGTCGCGAACGCGCGGTCACCCATCGCCCGGCGGGCGCGTTGCTCGAACTGGGCGTGGAGAACCCCTACATCTGGGTAGTTGATGCTCGCACTCCCCACCGGACGGGCGAGCGCCGCGATCGCACCCATCAGCCTGGCTGCGGCCGGGGAACTCCCCCATCCACCGCGACCCACGAGAGAACCGCCATACACACCCCCGCGCTGACGCGGTCGTCCACTGACCGAGCACGGTGCAGCCCCTGCGTGACCAGATCCTTCGCACGGAATGCTCGCCCCGCTGCCACGCCCCCAGCCCTAAACCCCACAGCACCCATCCCCGATAGACGGACTCGCCGCGCGCCTCGGTGAGCGCAAGGATCTCCTGCCAACACACTTCGCTCCGCGTCCGATTCCCGTCCGCGCCACTGGCCAGAGCGAGCCCGAGCAGGGACGAGATCAGATACAGCAGGTTGCCGTCCGTGCGGAACACCGCGAGCGAGGATTCGAAGTGTCGACACGCCGTCGCGTAGTCCTGGGCGACCAGTGCGTGATGGCCGGCGGCATCGGCCATCAGCGCCTCGGCGACCCGATCGCCGAGCTGCGCTGCCAGCGCGCCACCAAGTTCCACATAGAGGGGTTCCGGTAGTAACCGCCGAAAAACCAACGGATATGGGGTAGCCGCAGCTGATCGCCGGTGAAGCCGGTTCGGTCTGCGGTGATGGCCGGTTGCTGGTTGGCTTGTCTCTCAATGTTGTTGGTGGGTGTGGGAGGTCGGTTTCGTGGCGACGCGGGTGTTCGCGGATGAGGAGTTGGCGCGTCTGCGGGAGTTCCCGGAGATCGGCTCGGCATCGCGATCGCGTTGTGCACGCTGCCGTGGCTGGGGTTCGTTCCTGATCGCGTGGTCACCGCCCCGCCGGTCGCGGTAGCCCGGTTGGCCGAGCAGTTGAAGGTCGACGGCATCGAGATCCGTTCCTACGGGCGCCGCGCCCAGACCCGCCCGATCACCTGCGCCTGGTCGCCCAGTACCTGGCGTGCGGCCGGGCACCTCGAGCTCAAGGAGCTCGACGAGTTCCTGCTCGCGCGGGCGATGGAGCACGATTCCCCGACCCCGCTGTTCCGGTTGGGGTCTGAGTATCTGATCTCGGCGCGGGTGATCCGCCCGGGTCCGGTGAGCATGGTCGAACGTATCGCTCACGCCCGTGAGCAGGCCCAGCGAGAGACCTTCGACCGGCTGGCCCACGAGTTCACGCCGGCCCGGTGCGCCGAGCTGGACGCGCTGCTGGCCGTCGATGCCTCGCTGGGGGTTTCGCGGTTGCGGTGGTTGTCGACCGGGCCAGTGGAGGCCTCGGCGGCCGCGGTCCGTGCCGAGGTCGACAAGCTGGCGTTCCTGCGCGGGTTGGGCGCGGATCGCCTGGATTTGTCGGTGCTGCCCGCCGAGCGGCGCCGGTTCCTGGCCACAATGGGCCGCCGGTTGACCCCACAGGCCCTCGAGCGCCGGGACCCGCAGCGCCGGTATCCGATCCTGCTCACCGTGCTGGCCCAGTCTTGCACCGACGTCCTCGATGAAGTGGTCGCGTTGTTCGATCAGGCGATCTCGGCGAAATTCGGTGCCGCCGAACGTCGGATGCAGCAAGAACTCGCCGAACGCGGCAAATCCAGGGAAGACCGCCAGGCCCTGCTCGACGATCTGCTGGCGATTGTCACCGATCCGGCGGTCGCCGATGAGGAGATCGGCGCGCTGATCCGCGGCGAGAAGATCGAGTGGGAACGGCTACGTGCCGCGATCGCGCAGGCCAAACCCCGGTTGCCGCGTGATCACGGACATCTGGCCGCGCTGGATTCCTCCTACAACTATCTGCGCCAGTTCACCCCCGCGGTGCTCGCCACGGTGGGGTTCGCCGGCGGGACTGCGGCGAGTGAGCTGCTGATCGCGGTCGCGATGCTGCGCGAGCTCAACGCCACCGGCCGCCGGAAGGTGTTCGACGAGGCCCCGACCGGGTTCGTACCCACGAAGTGGCGCGGCTACCTCGACCAGGCCCGGAAGTCCGGCAGCGCCACCGCCTACCGGCACTACTGGGAGTTATGCGTGTTGCTCGGGCTGCGTGACGGGTTGCGCAGCGGGGACGTGTTCGTGCCCGGCTCACGCCGCTACGCTGATCCGGCCGCCTACCTGCTCACCGGCGAGCAGTGGGAACCGCAGCGCACCGAGTTCTGCCGCCTGGTCGGACGCTCGGCCGATCCCGGTGTCGCCCCGGCCGCTGTCGTCGAGGAACTGCACACCGCGGTCGGTGAACTCGAGGCTGTGCTGACCGAGATGCTGCCGTTCGCGCCGATCGTGTCGTTGCTGATCGAGCTGGACAAACGCACCGGCTACCTGGACTGTTTCACCCACGCCAGCGGCAAGGAGGCCCGCACACCGGAGCTGAAACGCAACCTGATCGCGGTGCTGCTGGCGCACTCGACGAACCTGGGGTTGACGCGGATGGCCGAGGCCTCGGCATCTCCTACGACATTCTGTCCTGGACCGATGAATGGTATGTGCGTGAGGAGACGCTGCGCGCGGCCAACCTCGCGATCATCGACTACCACCAGCGGCTCCCGCTGACGCCGGTGTTCGGTGCCGGGACGCTGTCGTCGAGTGATGAGCAGCGGTTCCCGACGCGCGGGAAGTCGACCACGGCGCGGCCGTTGAGCCGCTACTTCGCGAACGAGGGGCTGTCGACCTATACCCATGTCACCGATCAGCACGCGACCTACGGCACGAAGATGATCGTGGCGACCAAACGCGAGGCCCACTACGTGCTGGATGAGATCCTGGGCAATGCCACTGATCTGCCGATCACCGAGCACGCCACCGACACCCACGGGGTCACTCTGGTCAACTTCGGGCTGTTCGACCTGCTGGGCATGCAGCTCTCGCCGCGGATCCGGGACCTGGGGCGGATTACCCTGTACCAGCCGGGCCCGCGCGGCGACGCCGAGGCCCGGTTCCCGCACGCGGGCCCGCTGATGACCCGCAAGGCCAACCTCGACCTGGTCGCCGAGCACTGGGACGACCTGCTCCGGCTGGCCTTATCGTTGAAGTTCGGACACGCCACCGCCTCGCTGCTGGTCGGCAAGCTCTCGGCGTCCGGGCGCCAGAACACCCCGGCCGCAGCCCTGAAGGAGTACGGGGCGCTGCGGCGCACGATCTACGCCGCGAAATACCTCTCCGACCCCGACTACCGGCGCAAGATCTCCCGCCAGCTCAACAAGGGCGAATCCCTGCACGCCCTGCGTCGCGACCTGCTCTATGCCCACGAGGGGATGATCCGGGCCCGCCAGCTCGCCGACCAGACCGAGCAAGCCTGGTGCCTCACCCTGGCCACCAACGCCGTGATCGCCTGGACCACCGAGTACTACGGGCTCGCCGTCGAGCAGATGCGCCGGTCCGGGCAGCGCATCGACGACGAGGTCCTGGCCCACATCAGCCCCGCCCACAGCGCCAACATCAACTTCTTCGGCGCGATCGAGGTCGACATCGATGCCGAACTCGCCCAGTTGGGTCCGACCGGGTATCGGCCCCTGCGTGTCCGCGACACATTGTTCTGACCTCCGCCCCGTCTGGCAGCGACGGATTCGGTCCGTATTGCGGCAGCTGAGCCTGTTCTGTTCAATCCTGCCGAGGAGGTGCCAGCTGGTCGGTGGTTGAGGCCGGGGATTCGAGGTTGGTTGCTGCCCAGCTGGCGAGTAGGGCCATCGCGTCGGCGGAGGGGGTAGCAGGTTGCACCGTGTAGAAGGTCAGCACCAGGCCGGGATCGGCGGGCAGTGGCATGGTCTCGTAACCGATCCCGATGTCGCCCACGACGGGATGGTGGAAGTTCTTGGTTCCCGTGTAGTGCAGGCGCACATTGTGTTTGGCCCAGCGGGTGCGGAATTCCTCGCTGCGGGTGGATAGTTCACCGACCAGGTCGGAGATGCCCCGGTCGTAGGGGTCGCGTCCGGCGTCGGTGCGCAGCAGGTTCACCGCGCCGTCGGCCATGTGGTCCCAATCGGGGTAGAAGTCGTGGGCGCGCGGGTCCAGGAAGCAGAACCGCACGAAGTTCACCGGCTTGGATACATCCGGCGCGAGCGGATCGGGATAGAGCGGACTGTAGAAGGCGTAGCCGAGCAGATTGGCGGCGACGAGGTCGTGGCGGGCGTTGCGAACGAACGCGGGCCCGCTGTAGGTATCGAGCAGGCTCTGCACCGCGGGCCGGACGGCTTTCGTGGTGCGGCGTGGCCGTCGCTGTGGGCCGGTAAGGGCGTTGCGGTGCAGGTCGAACAGGTGTGATCGTTCGGCGTCGTCGAGTTCGAGGGCGCGGGCGATGGCGTCGATCACCGATTCGGACACGGTGTTGACCTTGCCGCGTTCGATCTGGGTGTAGTAGTCGACCGACAGTCCGGCCAGGGTGGCGACTTCTTGGCGGCGCAGGCCGGGGACGCGGCGTTTGGCGGCGTCGTAGACCGGCAGGCCCACCTGGTCGGGGGTGATCTTGGCGCGGCGTGAGGCCAGGAATTGGCCGATCTCGGCGGCTCGGTCGCTCGACTCCATGCCTTCGAGGCTAAGCCGTCTGCCTGCGTGTTTGCCAGGTGCTGTGACAGGGGTGCTGCCAGCACCCCTGTCATCCTCGCCTCCCACAACCGCTGTTCGGGGCGTTGCATGGGTTACGGAGCCGACCGCTCCGATAATCCTTCGACACCGACGAGGTGAGATGAGCACGCCACAGATCGACCGGTCCGACGCGAGCACACGGTTGCCGGTGCTGGTATTCGTACTGGCCGCCGGGATCTTCCTGATGGGCACGACCGAGTTCATGATCGCCGGACTGCTGCCGGACGTGGCCGCCGATCTCGGTGTCGACATCGCCCGCGCCGGACTGTTGGTGACCGCGTTCGCGATCGGCATGATCCTCGGGCCGCCGGTGATGGCGCTGGCCATGTTGCGGCTGCCCGCGCGGGCCATCCTGATCGGCGCGCTGGCGGTATTCGGGGCCGGGCACGTGGTGGCGGCGGTGAGTGACTCGTTCACTGTCATCACGGTCACGCGGGTGGTGACCGCGCTGGCCACGGGCACGTTCTGGGCGACCGGTGCCATGGTCGCCGCGGCGGTCGCGGGACCGGGTGCGAGCGCGCGGGCGCTGGCGGTGATGTCGGGTGGGTTGAGCCTTGCGGTCGTCGCCGGGGTGCCGTTGGGCACCTTCGCCGGAGGGTTCACCAGCTGGCGCGGCCCGTTCTGGATGCTGGCCATGCTGGCGGTGCCCGCGATCGTCGCCGTGTTGCGGTTCACTCCGACGACGTTCGGCAACGACGACGCGCCGGTCTCGATCCGAGCCGAAGTCGCCACCGTGCGGCTGTGGCGGGTGTGGGCAATCCTGGCCGCGATCACCCTGGCCCAGGCCGGATTCCTGGGCGCCTACAGCTTCATCAGCCCGCTACTGACCGACCTCGCCTCCATCCCCACCGTGCTGGTTCCGCTGGTACTCGTCGGCTTCGGGCTCGGCGCACTGGCAGGGACCGCTGTCGGGGGCCGTCTCGGTGACCGGTGGCCGCTGGGCACCATCACCGCCGCCATCGCCGCCACGTCGATCCTGCTGCTCGTGCTCGCCGCCACCGCTGACCACTCGACGATCGTTGTCGCCGTCGTGGTCGTGCTCGGCGCCTCGGGCTTGGGTGCGAACCCGGTCCTGATCGCCCAGACCATGCGTTTCGCCGGTCACGGTTCGCGGCTGGCGTCCTCGCTGGCCACCGCAGCATTTAATCTCGGCACCGCCGTAGGGTCCGCGCTGGCCGCGACCACCCTGTCCACCAGCCTCGGCCTCACCGGTCCCGCCGTGTTGGGAGCCGCGCTCACCGCCACCGCCCTGATCCCGATCGCGGTCCTGGCCACCCACCGACCCCGCCACCCACACGACAACACGCCGACGCGACCCGGACACCAGCCCGAGCGCGTCCTGACCGGAGTGAGCTGAGCCATGGCCAGCTCGACCAGCACCGACAGGAGACAACGCATGGGAGCGCTCACCACCCTGATCGCGCTGACCACGATCACAGCGGCAGCCATGGTGACAGCCTGCACCGCCTCACCGCCCGCACCGTCCCCGACCACCGCCGAGCGACCCACGACGCCACCGGAACAGGGGGCCACCTTCATGCAGATCCGGCTCACGAACGGCACCGCCGAAGCCACCGCACGCCTCTACGACAACGCCACCGCCCGCGACTTCGCCTCCCTGCTTCCGCTGACGCTGTCCATCCACGATCTCGGCGGCAGGGAGAAGGCCGGGACACTGCCGAGGGCGCTCGCCAGCGGCCAAGGCCAATCCGATTACCGCGCGGGTCAACTCGGCTACTGGGCACCCAGCCACGACCTGGCCGTCTACTACCTCGAAGACGGCTTCCGCATCCCCTCGCCCGGGATCGTGATGATCGGCGAGATCGAGTCCGGCCTCGACGCACTCACCGCCGAGAACGCGAACACCCTCTCCATCACCGCCGCCTGACCCGAACGAAGTTACACCCGTCGTGAACCCCACCTACGACTTCACCGGACAGGTCGCCTTCCTCACCGGCGCCGCCTCCGGAATGGGCCTGGCCACCGCCACCGCCTTCGCCGAGGCCGGAGCCGCGATCACCCTCACCGACGTCGACAACGACGCACTCGAGGCTGCGGCCGCGCCGCTGCGCGAGGCCGGGCACCGGGTGCTGACAGTGCGCTGCGACGTCGCCGACGAAGACCAGGTCGCCGCCGCGGTCGCCGCAACCGTCGGCAAGTTCGGGCGCTTGGACTTCGCCTACAACAACGCGGGCATCCAGTCCCCGACCGTGGACGCCGCCGACGAACCGGCCGAGGTGTTCGACCGGGTCACCGGCATCAACCTGCGCGGGGTGTGGGCGTGCATGAAACACGAACTCGCCCAGATGCGCGAACAGGGCTCCGGCGTGATCGTGAACTGCTCCTCGCTCGGCGGGCTGGTCGGGCTGCCCGGACGCGCGGCCTACCACGGCGCCAAACACGGCGTCATCGGCCTGACCCGGTCCGCGGCACTGGAATACGCCCCGCGCGGTATCCGGATCAACGCGATCTGCCCGGGCACCATCGAAACCCCGATGGTCACCGCCATGTTCGACTCCGGTGACCTCGACCCAGACCAGGCCGCCGCCGACGAACCCATCGGCCGCCTGGGCACCGCCGAGGAAATGGCCGCCGCCGTGCTGTGGCTGTGCAGCCCCGGCGCCTCCTACGTCATCGGCGTCGCCCTGCCCGTCGACGGCGGCTACACCGCCCGCTGACCCCCTCGAACCTCCGGAAAGGACACCATCCCATGCGTGGAGTAGTCATGTACGCCCCCGGTGACGTGCGCGTCGTCGACCGCCAGGACCCGAAGATCATCGATCCCACCGACGCGGTCATCCGGCTCACCGCCACCTGCATCTGCGGCTCGGACCTGTGGCCCTACCGGGGCATCGAACCGGTCGACCACACCCTCATGGGTCACGAATACGTCGGCGTCGTCGAAGAAATCGGCTCCCAGGTGCGCACCCTGAAGGTCGGTGACTTCGTGGTCGGCTCGTTCTGCATCTCCGACAACACCTGCGAGGTCTGCCGCTCCGGTTTCCAATCGCGCTGCGTGCACGGGTCTTTCGTCGCCGGTGCCATCGGCACCCAGTCCGAACTCGCCCGCATCCCCTTCGCCGACGGCACCCTCGTCGCTACCCCGGCCATGCCCGAACCAGAGCTGATCCCCTCGCTGCTCGCGGCCTCCGATGTCCTCGGCACCGGCTGGTTCGCCGCCGTCGCCGCCGCGGCCGCACCCGGCAAAACTATCGCGGTCGTCGGCGACGGCGCGGTCGGGCTCATGGGTGTGCTCGCCGCCAAACAACTCGGTGCCGAACGCATCGTCGCGATGTCGCGCCACCGTGACCGCCAAGCCCTGGCGCGGGAATTCGGCGCCACCGACATCGTCGAAACCCGCGGCGACGAAGGCGTCGCCGCGATCAAGGACCTGACCGGTGGACTCGGCGCACACGGGGTCATCGAGGCCGTCGGAACCCAGGAATCGATGATGCAAGCCATCAACTCCACCCGCCCCGGCGGGCACGTCGGCTACGTCGGGGTCGCCCACGCCGGTGTCACCCTACCCGCCGACCAGCTGTTCTTCGCCGAGGTTCACCTCCTCGGCGGCCCCGCGCCCGTCCGCCGGTTCCTGCCCGACCTCATCGACCAAATCTGGAACCGAAGCATCGACCCCGGCAAGGTCTTCGACCTCACCCTGCCCCTCGACCAAGCCGCCGAAGGCTACCAGGCCATGGACGAACGCCGCGCGATCAAAACCCTGCTCACCGTCTGAGCACCACCGAACACATCACTGCACCAGGAGTTACCACCATGACCACCACGATCGTGCGGCGACAGTCTCGCCGCTGGACCCGTATCGCCGGAGCCGGTGTCGCCACCCTCGCCGTCCTGGCCGCCTCGGCCTGCTCCGGCGCCGACTCCACCACCACCTCGGCCGCGCCCGCGACACCGATCGCCGGCCTGGCCACCGGCGACCTCTCACGCGGAGCCGACAACTTCTACACCAGCGACCAGGTCACCACGACCCCGGTCACATTCAAGAACCAGTACCAGATGGATGTCACCGCCAACCTGTTCGTCCCCAAGAACCTCGCCCCCGGCGCCCGCGCCGCCGCAATGGTCGTCGGACACCCCATGGGCGCGGTCAAGGAACAATCCGCCAACCTCTACGCCACCAAGATGGCCGAGCAAGGCTTCGTCACCCTCGCCCTGGACACCGCGTTCTGGGGCGGCAGTGACGGAAACCCCCGCAACGCCGTCGCCCCCGACATCTACACTGAAACCTTCTCCGCCGGAGTGGATTACCTGCGTACCCAGGACACCGTCGACCCCGAACGTATCGGCGCGCTCGGAATCTGCGGCAGCGGCAGCTTCGTCATCTCCGCCGCCAAGATCGACCCCCGCATCAAAGCCGTGGCGACGGTGAGCATGTACGACATGGGCGCGGCCAACCGCAACGGACTGGGCCACTCCGTCACCGCCGAACAGCGCCAGCAGATCATCGCCCAGGCCGCCGCGCAACGTGACGTCGAATTCCGCGGTGGCCCGACCGAATACACCGGCGGCACCGTCCACGAACTGACCGCCGAATCGACCCCGGTCGAACGCGAGTTCTACGACTTCTACCGCACCGCGCGCGGCGCGGTCACCCCCGAAGGCGCCACCGCCGACACCACCACCCACCCCACCCTGTCCAGCAACACCAAGTTCATGAACTTCTACCCCTTCAACGACATCGAGACCATCTCCCCACGCCCGATGCTGTTCATCACCGGCGAAAATGCCCACTCCCGCGAGTTCAGCGAAGAGGCCTACCGCCTCGCCGGTGACCGCAAGGAACTGGTGATCGTGCCCGGCGCCGGACACGTCGACCTCTACGACCGCACCGACCTCATCCCCTTCGACAAGCTGACCAGCTTCTACACCCAGAACCTCGCCTGACCCCGCGCAGGATCACCCGGGAACGCCCGGTGGCGGCCTCTTCCGCACGCCGGGCACACCCAGCTTGCACGGCGGTGCCGACCAGAGAAGGGACATCATGGAGAAGGCGGGACAACGCCGACCCCGACGATCGAAAATCGAACGCTGTGCTCGTCCTGGTTATCGCGATCCTCGCCATCACCACCTATCTCGATACACTGGCCGGATCGGGCGGCTGCTGACCCAGCGGCACAGAGAAGCCGATGCCCCAGATAACGGTCTGTTATCCGGGGTATTTGAGAACCGACCAGCGGCGGACCCGCTCCGCCGCGTACACGAAGCGGTCCCGTTATCTGGGGCAAGCCGGAAGGTGGATGTCGATGGCCGCGAAAGTGACCCGCCTATGCACAGCCCTGCCGGCGCGCACCCTGCGCTCGGCCGCCGAGGCGTTCCTGGACACCGTTGGATCGGCCAACACCCGCCGCGCCTACGGCATCGCGATCGTCAAGACCGCCGACCAGCTCGACGGGCCAGGCCCCGGCGGGCTGGTCGGCGCCAGCCGCGCCCTGGACTCGGTCACCGACGCCGAAGTCGGCACCGCGCTCGAAACGCTGTGGGGCTCCGCCGCGGTCAATACCTGGAACGCGCGCCGCGCCGCGGTCGCGAAATGGCTTTCCTGGTGCGCCGAGCAGGGCTGGACCGCACCCAAGGTCCCCGCCTCGGCCGGACGCTCGACCCCGCCGGACTCCGACACCCGGGTCCGCTCGCGCACCGCGATCGACCGGCTCATCGCCCGCCGCGAGATCCACGTGCGGGAGAAGACGCTGTGGCGGATGCTGTACGAGACCTGCGCCCGCGCCGAGGAACTGCTCCAGCTCAACATCGAAGACCTCGACCTCGCGGGCCGCACTGCGGCGGTGAAGTCCAAGGGCGCCAAACCCCGGACCCGCCGGCGGGGCGCCGCGCACCACGAGCACGTCCTCGAGAACGTGTACTGGGATGCGGGCACCGCGCGGCTGCTGCCCCGGCTGATCCGCGACCGCACCCGCGGGCCGGTCTTCCTCACCCACCGCCGACCCGGGCCCGGCAAGTACCTGGGCGAGCGGGACCTGTGCCCCGACACCGGCCTGGCCCGGCTGTCGTATGACCAGGCCCGCGACCTGCTCGACGCCGCCACCGCCCCCGACGGACGTGGAACCGGCTGGGACCTGCACGAACTTCGGCACTCGGGGCTGACCCACCTCGGCGAATCCGGCGCGAGCCTGCTCGAACTCATGGCGAAATCCCGGCACCGCAAGGCCGACTTCAAACCGTCCCCGCAGGCGATGCGCGAGCTGACCTCGATCCTGGGCCCGGGAGCCGAACGCCGCCGCTGACCAGCAACTACGCCATATCCGTTGTTTCTTCGGCGGATACTACCGGAACCCCGTAGAGTGCCGACGCCTCCGGGTCTCCGTGCAGCCCGGACAGCACACCAAGCACACGAAACGCCTTGATTCTGTCCATAGGAGTGCCGGTAAGAATCGTGTTACCAGGTACATGAAGCCTGGTAGCCGACGATCATGTCCCGGAGGTGCCGAGGTAGCGGTGCAGGGACGTCTTGGGGATGCCGGTCTTGGTCGCGATCTCGCCGAGGCTGCTTCCTTGTTCACGTAGCAGCCGGGCGTAGTCGATCTTGTCGTCGGGCCAGGCGTTCGGGCGGCCGACTTGTCGGCCTTTGGCTTCGGCGACGGTGCGGGCGTGGGCGGCGCGTTCTGCGGTGAAGGTTCGCTCCATTTCGGCGAACAGTGCTAGGAGCAGAAATGGAGTGCGGCCGATGCCTTCGTCGGCGGTGTTGATCCGCAGTGGGTCGGCCAGCGACCGCACGCCGATTCCTTTCTCGCCGAGCTCGTGAACGAGGTTCAGCACCTCGCGCAGGTTCCGGCCGAGCCGGTCGAGTGTGTAGACCACGATCGTGTCGCCGGAGCGGGTATACGTCAGCAGCGCGGTGAGGCCGGGCCGGTCGACGGTCACGCCGGTCTTCTTGTCGATGTAGATCCGTTCATCGGGTAGTCCGGCGGCGGCCTAGGCGTCGAGTTGGCGTTCCAGGCTCTGTTTGGTGGTCGAGACTCGCGCGTAGCCGAGTTCGAGCCCATTGGCGGGGTGCCGCTGTATGGTCGCCATTCTCGAAATGTGCCGGAAGTCGTCGCCGTACGGGCATTGAGGAACGCTATTCGCGGAACGAGTTCGAGAGTTGTTCGTGCTGGTCGCTTCCTCGCGGATGAGCTCGACGAGCATCGTTCCGGTTCCAAGGAAGTGGAACGGCTCAGGGCGCGATGGCGGTGCGTGCGTGATGGGCGCGGATCTCGTCGTGATGTTCGGCGGCCCAGCCGATTAGGGAAGAGACGATTTCGTGGAGACCTTGGCCGAGTGAGGTGAGCGCGTACTCCACGCGCGGGGGGACCTCAGCGTAGGCGGTGCGGCTGATCAATCCGTCCTGCTGGAGTTGGCGCAGGGTGAGGGTGAGCATGCGCTGGGAAATGCCGGGAACCTGGCGTAGCAGGTCGGTGTAGCGAAGGGAGCCGGTGTCCAGCACGGCGATCACCAGCAGGCTCCACTTGTCGCCGACGCGGTCGAGTACCTGGCGGATGAAATCCATGTGCTCGGCGGGGATGCTCGCGCACGGCCCCACTGCCGCCGCCCCGCCCGAATCGTTCGTGAGCTCCATGACGCACATTCCTCTCCGTCACGCACACCGCTGTGCCTTTTGTACCGCCTCCAATACTGGTCCATTATGGCGTTACGAACAAATAATATGAATTGAAGGTGTGGCATGCGCGTGGAGATTTGGGCCGAGGTGACCTGTCCGTGGTGCGGGCTGGGTAGTCACCGCCTGGACCGGGCCGTACAGCAGTTCCAACTCGAGCACGGCACAGAGATCGAGGTCCTACATCGCTCGTTCCCACTGAGCAGCGCCTTCCCCGCCGATCGCACGATCGGTGTCCGTGAGGCGCTGTTGCGGCAGCACGGTGTCAGCGGCGCGCAGGCGGAGGTGTCGACGCGCCGGATCGAGGCGCTGGCAGAGGCCGAGGGGCTGAGCCCGTATCGGGTGCTGGACAACCGGGTCGGCAACACCGATCTGGCGCACGAGTTCCTCGCGCACGCCACGACCGTGGGCTACAACCGCGCGGCCTGGGATGCGATTTTCCGGGCCTACTTCGGTCAGGCACGGCCGGTCTTCGGCCTGGACGATTTGCTCGACCTGGGCGAGGAACTCGGACTGGACCGAGCCGAGACCCGGCGCGCCTTGACCGAGCGCCGCCATCGGCAGCAGGTCCAGGACGAGGTCGCACGGGCTCAGCGGTTGGGTGCCGCGGGTGCCCCTTTCATCCTTGTCGACGGCAAGTTCGGTGTGGCAGGTGCGCACAAGAGCGACAGCCTGCTCGACACTCTGCGCCGGGCATGGGACGAGTCCCATCCGGCCAGCGTGGAGGGCCCGGCGGAAGGTGCCGTGTGTGGGCCCGACTGCTGCGCCCTACCCGCCAACCACTGATCACAAGCCGGCAAATGCCTGTCTGGGCAGGCGAAAGCGAGGAAACAGCTATGTCCAAAGTAATCGCCATCTTCGGGGCCGGCGTCGGCCTGGGCGCTTCCGTCGCCCGGCGATTCGCCCGCGAGGGCTTCCGTATCGCACTCGTCGCGCGGCGCAAGGACCGCCTCGACGCGCTCGTCGAACAGCTTTCCGGCGAAGGCGTCGATGTGGCCGGGTTCACCGCCGACCTCTCTGAGCCCGACCAGGTGCCCGCCGTGATCGAGGCCATCCGGCAGCGGTTCGGTCGCATCGACGTGATCGAGTACGGGCCGATCAGCGGCGAGCAGGCATTCAGCCCAGCGACCCAGATGGACGCGGCCACCCTGCGCAAGGACAGCCCCCTGCTGCTGCTCACCCCGGTCGAGGTCATCCGCGCGGTGCTCGGCGAATGGACCGAACGCGGCGACGGCGCGTTCTTGATGACCACCGGCCACACCGCGGTCGAGCCACGCCCCTACCTGAGCGGTGTCGGCCCCCTGATGGCGGCCGCCCGGAACTGGCTGTACTCCCTCAACGGCGAACTCGCCGACATCGGCGCCTACGCCGGAACCCTCACATCGCCGCCTTCATTGCCCGCAGCGAGATGGGCGAAATCGCCGCGGCGACCATGCCCGAGACCGCCGGACCGCTCGTCGATCCCGACGACCTCGCCGACCACTACTGGGACATGTACACCACACGTGACCGCGTCGAGCAGGTGTATCCCGAGCCCCAGGCCGGGAAGCCGCAGTGACCCACCCGATTCAGAGATCCCCTCAGCTCTTACTACCGATGGTGTGCCACCGTCCGGAGGGAAGACCCAGATGAATGCCGTGATGTGGGTGCTGCAAAGCGTGCTGGCGGCCTTGTTCGCCGTGGCGGACGTGATGAAGTCGACCCTGCCCATCCCGAAGCTCGCCGGAAGCCTGCCATACGTGAAGGATCTCGCTCCGGCCACCGTGCGGTTCATCGGTATTGCTGAACTCGCCGGCGCGCTCGGGCCGATCCCGGCGGCCAGGACTATCACCAGTGCCGACCCGCCGGCTGCCAGCGGGGTGAGAATGACGGCGAGGCCGGTGGTGCGCCCGCTGCGGCGAGTGCAGCGCCATCGGCCTAAAAGCGGTGCTGCTGGTCCTGGCCGCCGTCGTGACCTGGGGCCGGTTCGGCCCCTACTCCCTGTGACACTACCGAAAACGACAGACAGGACAGCACGATGACCAATCCCAGTCAGCCCGCCACCGTGAACCAGCTCGGTCCGCCACCGCCGTGGATCTTCCGGATCGCCAACAAGGTAATTCGCCCATTGCTGGCATCCCCGTTCCACAAGCCGCTCAGCAGTCGACTCATGCTGCTCACCTACACCGGCCGCAAGAGCGGACGCCGGTTCACCATCCCCATCGGCTACTTCGACTGGGATTCCGGAACCGTGCTCGCCCTGTCGAACCACCTCGCCTGGGTCATCAACCTGCGCGACGAACCCACCGTCGTGCTACGCATCCGCGGCCGGAACCACAAAGCCGTCCCGGCCGTCATCGAAGAGCCCGCCGAGATCGTCGCAGTCCTGAAAGAGTTCGCCAACCGCAAGGGCCCCAAGGCAGCCAAAGGCCTGATGCTCGGACTCCCTGGCGACCGGCAGCCCACAGAACAAGAGCTCCGGGACGCGGCCGCAAGAACCCGCCTCGTCCGCTTCCAGCTGACCTCCTGACGCCATCGCCCCACGCACGCGCGGGGCGATGGGACTGCCGACTGGGCTGATCAGCCGCTGAGGGCGAGCCGACTGCTCATGTTCAACTTGACCTCGCCGTAGGGGAGCACGTGCGACCAGAACAGTGGGGTCAGGCCGCGTTCATCCTCGGCGGTGAGCACACCGTCCCATTCGGGGTGGTGGGGATGTCCTGAATCATCAAGACGTTGACGTAGACGAGCGCGGCCTGGCAGATCCGCAGGCATAGCACCGACATTTCCTGCTCGTCGCGGCGGTTGGACGCGATCTCGGCGCTCTTGCCGTAGTAGATGACCGAGTTCGCGCCATTCCAGGACTCGCCCACGTTCAGGCCGCTGTTGATCTCCCGTTGAAGCTCACGACTGCGCAGGTAGCGGCACAAGAAGATGGATTTCTGGACGCGGCCGAGTTCGATCATCGCCTGGTATGTGGGGTTGGCGGCGTTGGCCTTCATGAACCGGCGCAGGATCGCCTCGGTGGAGGCGGTGTGGGTGCGGATCGCGGTGGCGTACTTCATCATCTGGTCGTATTGCTGGGCGAACAGCTCCCACCGGATGGGTCGGGTCATGGCCGGTTTCAGCCCTGGCCACAGATCGGTTTCCCCGGGGCGGGCCGGTAGAGCTTGCACTTGTTGATGCGCTTGATCCGCGGAAGCAGGTCGAATCCAAGGAGTTTGGTCACGCCGAATCCGATTTCGGACTGGCCGTGGGTGTCGACGTAGGAGGATTCCACCTCCATGTCGGTGCCGTGGTGCATCGCGCCCTCGACCATGGCATGAACTTCGGAGGCCGAGCAGTTGAGCAGTTGGGAGTGGATGACCACCGATCCGTTCTTCTCGACACTCCAGTAGATGAGCACGCCGCGGCGGCCGTAGCGGGAGTGGTGCTCGGTGAAGATGTTCTGGTCATAGGCGCCGAAATGCGTTGAGTCGCCTGCGACGGCGGTCGACGACTCGCCCCATATCAAGGGTTTGCGGGCGGCGAAGGTGGCGTTGGCGATCTCGATCGCGATCCGCCGCGCCGCCTCGGCGTTCAGGTAGCGGCGGCGGGTGTAGCGGATGTCGTCCTCGCTGTGGCGGTCGGTGCCGCCGGCCACCGACTTGATCCCGGTGTTCGTTCCGTAGGCATAGATCGACAGCAGAAGCCGTTCGGCCAGAACATCTTCAGCCAGATTGCCACGGTCGGCGACCGTGGTCACCGACCGCAGGCACCCGGTCCGCAGCACCGCCTCTCAGCATGTTGATCAGCGGCACCACGCCCCACCTGGTCGCAACTCGAGCTTTCAGTTTCCGCAGGTTGCGTGGTTCGGCGACGGGCGGCAACGGTGCCAGCTTGATCGCACCCCGCTTACGCTCCTTGATCTCCAACCAGGGACAGTGCGGCAAGGCGGCGTGCAGGGCCTCGAGCTCGGCGCGCATTTCCTCCTGCAGCCCGGTGATGAATTCGGTCGGGTCCAGGGGTTTGCCCAGCTTCTCGTAGTGCTCGATGCGGCGTTCCTCGAAGTCGACCAGCAGATCCTCGGCCGGGTTGCGCCACTTCTCCGCACCGACGACCCAGATTTCCTTGCACCGCAACTGATCCCGCAACGCCTGGAACGTAGCGATCTCGTACACCATCCGAACCACTCGCCGGGTGCCGTGCTGGTCATTGTGATGCACTAACTCCGCCCAGTCCCCGGACACACCCCGATGCACCGGCACCTCCTCGGCGGCCGGATAGTAGCGCAAGCTCGTACCCGCGTACCGGCCGATCAGCTCGAGCGCATCCAGCACCGGCCGGTGCGTGGTGTTGTTGCTGCGGAACTCCAGCACCGACAGCAGTTTGATCAGCCCGGCTCGGTAGTAGTTGGTGTACGAGGAGCGCAACGTGGCCTTCACCGTTCGCTGATACGGCGGCCCCGAGGATTTGAACTCAGCCACCAGATCCCGCAACACCCCCTGCGGCGCGACCGGGAACACCGTGTCGCGCACCAACTTGTCGCCCGCGTCGACGGTCGCCTCCGCCACCTTGAACAGCAAGTTCTCCTTGCCGGTGACCCGCTTGAACTCCTTGATCAGCTCATTGGTGACCCGCACCTCCGCGCGGGCATTGATCCGGTGCACCGTGGAATTCAGCAACTCGACCAGGGTGTCGGTGATCTCCCGGCACCGGCAGACCAGCAACGCCGCCAGCAGGGTCAACTGCGTTTCGAGTGGATGATCGCGCAGGTGGCTCGGTGACTCGACCGACGCGCGCCCACGCCAGCCAGTCACGATCTTCGGGCCGATATCGGCGAACACATCACCCGGTACCCCGACCGCACGGACCGCTTCCAGCTTGGCGATCTCGGTGAGCATCGTGTTCAGGCTGACGTTGCCCGGGTCCGACCGGATCGCCGCCAGTACCGCACGCCCATCCTCGGCGTCACCGTCGGAGCTTTCCTCGTCGCCACCGCGTCCTGGCCCTCGCGCAGTGTCAATGCCGACGACACGGCGTCGACGACCGCGTCTGGATCGTGCAGTTCGCCCAACCCGACCGACCACACACCGTCGTCGAAGGCACGACTGGAGTCGGCAGCGACCCGCAACGCGAGCCTGGTTGAGGCTGCACCCTTTGAGTGGACACCCCGGACAATGGTTCTAGGAGAGCCAGGCGGGATGTCGAGGTGGGACGCCAGTCTCTGTACACGGAGGAATTCCGGAAAGACGCGGTCGCGTTGTGTCGCGCGGCCGACGGCAAACGCACGTACGCGGCGGTGGCCGCGGATGTGGGCGTCAGTGGCGAAACGCTACGGACGTGGGTCCGCAAGGACACCGCCCGTAACGCGCGCTCGCAGGACCGCAGTACCGGCGCCGACGGGACCGAGGCGGACGAGCTCGCGCGGCTGCGCGCGGAGAATGCGCGGCTGCGCGGTGCGGAAAAGGAATGGCAGCTCGAACGCGAGATTCTGCGCCGGGCAGCCGCGTATTTCGCAAAGGAGGTGAAGTGAAGACCCGCCGCTGGGACTTCATCTCCGACCATCGCGCCGAGTTCGGCGTGCAGCGGCTGTGCCGGGTGCTCGGGACCTCCCGTTCCGCCTACTACAAGCACCTGATCACGGAGCCGGCCCGTGTCGAGCGCCAGGCCGAGGAAGCCGCGACAGTCGCCGAGATCCGCGCAATCCATACCGAGCACCGGAGCGCCTACGGCGCCCCGCGGGTTCACGCCGAACTCCGCTCCCGCGGACGCAAGATCAACCGCAAACGGGTGACCCGGCTGATGCGAATCCACCACGTGGTGGGCAGGCACCTGCGCCGCAGCAAGCGCACGACCATCGCGGACAAGTCGGCTCCGTCGGTGCCGGATCTGGTGATGCGAGACTTCACCGCTACGGCTGTCGATACCAAGTGGTGTGGGGACATAACCTACATCCCGGTGGGATCCTCGTGGTTGTTCTTGGCCACGGTGATCGACATCTTCTCACGCCGGGTGGTGGGCTGGTCGATCGCTGACCACATGCGCACCGATCTCGTCACGGACGCGATCGAGATGGCGGTGCGCACCCGCGGTGGTGACGTCGGTGGCGTTATCTTCCACAGCGACCGCGGATCACAGTACACCGCAGCAGCTTTCGTCGATGTATGCCGCCGTCATGGGATTCAGCAAAGTCGAGGACGGGTCGGCTCGAGTTACGATAATGCTCTCGCCGAGTCGTTCTTCCAAGGACTCAAGAGGGAGTGGCTGCACGGACGGAGTTGGACGTCGAAGTCGCAGGCACGGCTGGAGTTGTTCGAGTGGCTCTCGTACTTCAATCGACGTCGCCGTCACTCCGCCCTCGGATACCTCACCCCAGTGGAGTTCGAACAACGGCTCATCGCGTCGTCTACGCTGTCAGTCGCCGCATGAAATCCGGTGTCCACTCCCGAGGGGCAACCTCAGGTCTTTCCCACGCCCCCGATACCGGTCAATGTCACGAGTCGCGACACGGAAAGCAGTCGGCGAACCTCAGCGACCTCACGGCGCCGACCGACGAAACTCGTCAGTGAAACTCGTCAGTTCGTGGGGGAGATTTCCCACGTCCGCCTTACCACCGGAACGCATGAAGGCGTCACTTTCATCGCGCGGACCCCCGCGAACCACGGTACCTCCGCCGCAGGGGCACGATGACGACATGGACGTGCAGGTGTTTTCCTTCGTCACCGACAAGCGGTACGGGGTGGACAAGGCCGCACGAACCCGCGGTGTCGGCTCGCGACAGGAGGTCGCCGACAGTTGTGCGGCGCCGAGCAGGCCGGTGTGCCGGACAATAGGTTCATGATCGACGTCGAACGCGAGCGGTTCGAGGACATGGTCATCCGGGCTCTCGACAGTTTGCCGGCGGGGCTGGGTCGAGTGATGGTCAACGTAGCCGTCACCGTCCAACACGACGCCGGTCCGGCGGGTCTGCTAGGTCTGTACCAAGGAGTCCCACTGACCAACCGCACGACGCGGTACGCCGGTGTCTTGCCCGATAGGATCACGATCTACCGCCTCGCAATCTGCGCCATCTGCCGCAGCGACGCCGAGGTTGTGGAGCAGGTGCGCCGGACCGTCGTCCACGAGGTCGGTCATCACTTCGGTATAGACGACGCCCGGCTGCACGAACTCGGATGGTGAGGTCATCGACCCCAGCCGTGGTTGTACGAGGGCGAGTCGCTGCGCCCGCCGACTTCACAGCTGGAGGCCTCCCCCAGCGTTTTCTCACGCGCCATCGCAGACGTGGTCGTCGGCCGCCGCGACTGTGACGACCTGACCGATCGGGAGCACGCTGTCGTCCGCGCCGACCCCGCGGCCAGGTGCTAGGTGCTAGGTGCTAGGTGCTAGGTGCGACGCTGTCCGTCGAGCCAAGCGGCGGCCCAAGTGGGCGAGACGCGGGCGAGCCACGCGTCCTGGACCACCTCGATCAATTCCTGCAGCGTGATATCACCAACCATGCTCGCCCGCAACAGTATCGAAGGGTGTCCATCGAAATGCGGGGTGGTGAAGAACGGCGACGCCGCGTCCTGAACCATTGCTCGCTTGTCGGACTCGGACGGCACCCAGAACACGATCACGTCTGTGTACCGCTCTCCGATACGAGGGTCGACGGCGTCGGGCCGCGGGGTTCGGAAGAACACGAACGATTTTCCGCCCACCTGGTAGATGGGGTTACCGCGGGGCCCGTACACGACCTTGGCGTGAGGCATCCCCAGGGCCAGTTCGTGGACATCTTCGACCCGCGCGTGCCGCGGTTTCGCCGCCATCACAGCAGTGTAGGGGCGATGCACCGCTCCGAATAGGCCACGGCGTCGCTTGTCATCGCGTTCGGTACCGTCGCCGACACCGGATGGTCCGCAACGACTCCCGGCCCGAGATCGGCACAAGCGAGAGGGCTCGGCGAGAAGATTCTCGCCGAGCCCCTCCGTATCACCAGTGGTGGGTGGTCAGACCGTGAAACCGAGCGCGCGCAACTGCTCGCGGCCGTCCTCGGTGATCTTGTCGGGGCCCCACGGCGGGAGCCACACCCAGTTGATCTTCAGTTCGTTGCACAGACCGCTGCGCACGAGCGCACCCCGCGACTGGTCCTCGATGACATCGGTCAGCGGGCAGGCCGCCGAGGTGAGCGTCATATCGAGGGTCACGACGTCCTCCTCCTCGGTGATCCCGTACACGAGACCGAGGTCGACGACGTTGATGCCGAGTTCTGGGTCGACGACGTCACGCATCGCCTCCTCGAGTTCCTCGAGGCGTTTCGGGTCGGTAATCGCACCCGACGATGCAGTAGCGGTCTCGCCGCCCTGGTCGGCCGGCGCCTGCTCCGGTACGGCCGTGGCGTCCGCCTCCGGCGTCTGCGTCTCGCTCATGATGCCTGTCCTCCGATTCGAGCTGGTTCGCCGTCTGCTGTCGGAACGGCCGAATCCCGTACGTCCACGATCCGGTCGTCCACTATCTGAACAACCGCGTCCTTGAATGCCATCCATCCCAGCAACGCGCATTTCACGCGGGCCGGGTATTTCGAGACGCCGACGAAGGCGATGCCGTCCCCGAGGACGTCCTCGTCCCCCTCGACGGTACCGCGGCTGCTGACCATCTCGTTGAATGCGGCAACCGTCTGCAGTGCCTTCTCGACCGGCATCCCCACCACCTGATCGGTGAGCACCGACGTCGACGCCTGGCTGATGGAGCAGCCCTGGCCGTCGTACGACACATCCACCACGGTGCCGTCGTCGGCGAGCTGCACGCGCAGCGTCACTTCGTCACCGCACGTGGGATTGACGTGGTGGACTTCGGCGCCGAACGGTTCGCGCAGGCCGCGGCCGTGAGGATGCTTGTAGTGGTCCAGGATCACTTCCTGGTACATCTGTTCCATTCTCATGCAGGAACCTCCCCGAAGAACTCCTGTGCACGCCGCACCGCTGCCGCGAGAGCGTCGACCTCGTCGACCGTGTTGTACAGCGCGAACGACGCCCTCGCCGTGGCCGCGACACCGAAACGACGGTGCAGGGGCCAGGCGCAGTGGTGGCCGACGCGGATGGCGACCCCCTCGTCGTCGAGGATCTGACCGAGATCGTGGGCGTGGATTCCGTCGACCACGAACGACACGGCACCGCCGCGGTCCTCGGCGGTCGTGGGTCCGATGATGCGCACGCCGTCGATGGCACCGAGCGCTGTCAGTGCGGCCTCGACCAGGGTGTGCTCGTGCGCCGCCACCGCGTCCATCCCGATCTCCTCGAGATACCGGACCGCGGCACCGAGCCCGACCACCTGCGATGTCATCGGAACGCCCGCCTCGAACCGCTGCGGCGGCGGCGCGTAGGTGGTGCGTTCCATCGTGACGGTCTCGATCATCGATCCACCCGTGATGAACGGAGGCATCGCGTTCAGCAGTTCGCGGCGCCCGTACAGGACACCCACGCCGGACGGGCCGAGCATCTTGTGCCCCGAGAAGGCCGCGTAGTCCACACCGAGCGCGTGGAAGTCCACCGGCATATGCGGCACGGACTGGCATGCGTCGAGTACCACCAGCGCGCCGACCGCGCGGGCGCGACGCACCAACTCCTCGACGGGTGCCACCGCTCCGGTCACGTTGGACTGGTGGGTGAACGCCACGACCTTCACGGCGTCGGTCAGCTCGAGCGAATCGAGGTCGATCCGGCCCTCGTCGGTGACGCCATACCAGCGCAACGTGGCACCCGTGCTGCGCGCGAGTTCCTGCCACGGCACGAGATTGGCGTGATGCTCGAGTTCGGTGATGACGATCTCGTCACCGGGGCCGAGGTGCCGCTCGAAGCGATCGTCGCCGAGGACGTGGGTGACGAGGTTCAGGGACTCGGTCGCGTTCTTGGTGAACACGAGTTCGTCGCTGTCGGCACCGACGAACGCGGCGATCGTCGCACGCGCGTTCTCGTACGCGTCCGTGGCCTCTTCGGCAAGCTGGTGAGCGCCTCGGTGCACGGCCGCGTTGCAGGTGGTGAGGAACTCCCTCTCGGCGTCGAGCACCTGGTTCGGGCGCTGCGACGTCGCGCCCGAATCGAGGTACACCAGCGGTTTTCCGTCGCGGACCGTACGCGCCAGGATCGGGAAGTCCTCCCGGATCCGGGTGACGTCGAATACGCGCACCGAGGTGGTCATCTGCGTTTATGCTCCTTGCGTTGCTGCAGCCTGGGTGAAGCGCTCGTAGCCGTTCGCCTCGAGTTCGTCGGCCAGTTCCGGTCCGCCCGACTCGACCACACGACCGCCGACGAACACGTGGACGTATTCCGGCTTGATGTACCGGAGGATGCGCGTGTAGTGCGTGATCAGCAGGATTCCGCCGTGCTCGCGTTCCTTGTACTTGTTCACGCCCTCGGAGACGACGCGCAGGGCGTCGACGTCGAGACCGGAGTCGGTCTCGTCGAGGATCGCGATCTTCGGCTTCAGGAGACCGAGCTGCAGGATCTCGTGGCGCTTCTTCTCACCGCCGGAGAAACCTTCGTTGACACTGCGCTCGCCGAAGGAGGGGTCGATGTCCAGCTCGGTCAGCGCTTCCTTGACTTCCTTCACCCAGTGGCGAAGCTTCGGGGCCTCGCCACGGACTGCGGTGGCCGCGGTGCGCAGGAAGTTGGACATGGAGACGCCGGGAACCTCGACGGGGTACTGCATCGCCAGGAACAGTCCCGCGCGGGCACGCTCGTCGACGCTCATCTCGAGGACGTCCTCACCGTTGAGGGTGATGGATCCCGAGGTGATCTGGTACTTGGGGTGACCCGCGATGGCGTACGACAGCGTCGACTTGCCGGACCCGTTGGGTCCCATGATCGCGTGGGTCTCGCCGGAACGAACCGTCAGGTTCACACCCTTGAGGATGTTGATCGGTTCGGCGTTCTCGTCGGTGTTCGCGACGTCGACGTGCAGGTCCTTGATTTCCAGGACCGAGGTTTCGGGGGTGGAAGCGTCAGGGGTAGACATTGTGATCCTTCGAAGAAATGGGAAGTAGTGGTCCGGCGGCGCGGGTCACACGCCGACTGCGGCGAGTTCGGCCTCGACAGCCGCCTCGAGGCGCTCGCGAATCTCGGCGACGGCGATCTTGTTGATGATCTCGTGGAAGAACCCGCGCACGACGAGTCGCCGTGCCGCGTCCTCGGGGATTCCGCGGGCGCGCAGGTAGAACAACTGCTCGTCGTCGAATCGACCCGTGGCACTGGCATGGCCGGCACCCACGATCTCACCGGTCTCGATCTCCAGGTTCGGAACCGAGTCCGCCCGTGCACCGTCCGTGAGGACGAGGTTGCGGTTCAGCTCGAACGTGTCGGTGCCTTCGGCCGCGGCGCGAATCAGCACGTCGCCGATCCACACGGTGTGGGCGTCGGGCTTTCCCGAATTCGGATCACCCTGCAGGGCGCCCTTGTAGACCACGTTGGACTTGCAGTGCGGCTGCGAGTGATCCACCAGCAGTCGCTGCTCGAAGTGCTGTCCGGCGTCGGCGAAGTACAGGCCCAGCAGTTCGGCGTCACCGCCGGGACCGTCGTACTTGACGGTCGCGGACAGGCGGACGAGGTCGCCGCCGAGGCTGACCGCGTTGTGCCGCAGCACCGCATCGCGGCCCAGCCGCGCGTGATGCGACGCCACGTGCACGGTGTCGTCCGCCCAGTCCTGGACGGCGACCACGGTGAGGTGCGCGCTGTCGCCGAGAACGAATTCGACGTTCTCGGCGAATGTGCCGCTGCCGCGCTGGTCGATGACGACGGTCGCCTTGGCGAAGGCTTCGAGCCGGATCTGCAGGTGCCCGAAGGCGACCTTGTCCTCGCCCGGGCCGGTGACCGTGATGTTGATCGTCTCGGCGACCTCGACCTCACGGCCGACGGTCACGACGGTGGCCGTCTCGAAACCCGAGTAGGCCTGTGCGGCCACTCGGTCGGCGGGCACGCCGGCCTTGCCCAGCCGGTCGTCGTCACGCCCGACGGTCTCGACCTGGACGGAGTCCGGACCGGCGACGTCGACGGTGACCGTGCCGTTCGCGACGGCCGTTCCGTCGTGCAGTCCACGGAGTCGGCGCAGCGGGGTAAACCGCCAGACCTCGTCGCGACCACCCGGGATCTCGAACGCGTTGACGTCGAACGAGGTGAAGACCTCACCCTTGTTCTTGATCGGCGAACCGGTGGCGGTCCGCGCTATCCGCGGATTCTCGCCTGCGACGGCTCCCGTGACTCCGAGATTCTGGACACCAGTTTCTGGCGTGGTCACTAACCCACCGCCCCTTCCATCTGCAGTTCGATCAGGCGGTTCAGTTCCAGGGCGTACTCCATCGGGAGTTCCTTGGCGATCGGCTCGACGAAGCCGCGCACGACCGTGGCCATGGCCTCGTCTTCGGTGAGCCCGCGGCTCATCAGGTAGAACAGCTGGTCGTCGCTCACCTTCGAGACGGTGGCCTCGTGGCCCATGGTCACGTCGTCCTCGCGGATGTCGACGTACGGGTAGGTGTCCGAGCGGCTGATCTGATCGACCAGCAGCGCGTCGCACTTGACCGTCGACTTGGAACCGTGGGCACCCTTGTTGACCTGGACGAGTCCGCGGTACGACGCGCGTCCACCGCCACGGGCCACCGACTTGCTGATGATGGTCGACGACGTGTGCGGCGCGAGGTGCAGCATCTTGGCACCGGTGTCCTGGTGCTGTCCCTCACCGGCGAATGCCACGGAGAGGACCTCGCCGCGAGCGTGCTCGCCCATCATCCAGACGGCCGGGTACTTCATGGTGACCTTGGACCCGATGTTGCCGTCGATCCACTCCATGGATCCGCCGGCTTCGACCTTGGTGCGCTTGGTGACCAGGTTGTAGACGTTGTTCGACCAGTTCTGGATCGTCGTGTAGCGGCAGTGGCCGCCCTTCTTCACGATGATCTCGACGACCGCGGAGTGCAGGGAGTCCGACTTGTAGATCGGCGCCGTGCAGCCCTCGACGTAGTGCACCGAGGCGCCCTCGTCGACGATGATCAAAGTCCGCTCGAACTGGCCCATGTTCTCCGTGTTGATGCGGAAGTAGGCCTGCAGCGGGATGTCGACGTGCACGCCCGGCGGGACGTAGATGAAGGAGCCACCCGACCACACCGCGGTGTTCAGCGCGGAGAACTTGTTGTCCCCGGCCGGGATGACCGTGCCGAAGTACTCCCGGAACAGCTCGGGATGCTGCTTCAGGCCGGTGTCGGTGTCGAGGAAGATGACGCCCTGCGCCTCGAGGTCCTCACGGATCGAGTGGTACACCACCTCGGACTCGTACTGAGCCGCGACACCGGCGACGAGGCGCTGCTTCTCGGCCTCGGGGATGCCCAGCTTGTCGTACGTGTTCTTGATGTCCTCGGGCAGGTCTTCCCAGCTCTCGGCCTGCTTCTCGCTCGAGCGCACGAAGTACTTGATGTTGTCGAAGTCGATGCCCTCGAGGTTCGAACCCCAGTTCGGCATCGGCTTCTTGTCGAAGGTCTTCAGCGCGCGCAGCCGGATGTCGAGCATCCAGTCCGGCTCGCTCTTCTTCGCCGAGATGTCGCGCACGACGTCTTCGGACAGACCGCGCTGTGCACTGGCACCGGCCTCGTCGGAATCGGACCAGCCGTACCCGTAATGCCCGAGTGACGCGATGGTCTCTTCCTGCGTGAGCGGCTCGGCGTTGGCCGACGCAGTGGATGTCACCTGGTCTGATGTGACGGTCATGCGAGCTCCTTCCGGAGTCTTGTTACGAGACCGGCGAGGGCTGGTCGCCGGTGGAAAACAGGTTGCTGACTAAGGGGTCTATCGGGAAAGCGTTGTTATTCGGGACCGGACGGCGGGACGAGTGGAACGTGAGTGGTGCATGCGCAGTCACCGTTCGCGATGGTCGCGAGCCGCTGGACGTGGGTGCCGAGAAGTTGGGCAAACGCTTCCTGCTCGGCTTCGCACAGTTCCGGGAACTCCTCGGCCACGTGCGAGACCGGGCAGTGGTGCTGGCAGATCTGGACGCCGTTGCCGACCGGGCGCGTCGATGCCGCGAATCCTGCGGTGGTGAACGCGTCGGCGATGGCGTCGGCGGTGGTTTCGAGGCCCTCGGCGCTGTGATCGGCTGCCGGGGTCACGTTTCCGACGATCGCCTGGACTCGGCGACGAGCGAAATCGGTGATCGCGGCGTCTCCCCCGACCTCCCGCAGTTGACGCATCGCCGCGCCGGCGAGGTCGTCGTACGCGTGGCCGAGCCGGCCGCGGCCCTTGGCGGTGATCTGGAAGTATTTGGCGGGTCGTCCCCGTCCGCGGTGACGCACGGCGACGGAGGACGCCTCGCGCGCCTCGCCGGAGTCCAGGAGCGCGTCGAGGTGACGACGGACACCGGCGGCACTCAGACCGAGGCGGGTTCCGATTTCCGACGCGGTGATCGGCCCCTCCTCGAGGAGGAGCTTCACGACGGCAGCTCGGGTGTGGCCTTCGTGGCCGACGGCGACGGGTGACGCGGTTTCGACAGGCGCCGCCGAGGAAGGCGCGTGAACTGCGCTTTCCTTCGTTGCACGTGGTGTCGTTTCCGTTTTCACAACACCAGTGTGACGGAATTCGGATCGCAGGTCTACTAAGGGTGCCCTGCCTTACACCTGTGATTATGTGCGGCTCGGGCCCGGGAATACTGGCCGAACCGGCTGTGTTCGGCGCACCGCTACGCTGCCTGTGTGCCGCAGACCCCCGAGAACCCGGAGCCGACCCGCGCGGAGCCGACCTTCACGGCTCGCGCCGCCCTTCGACATCCGGCCGAGCTCGCCCGGCGGGCGCTGGGCATCGACGGCCGCTCCCCGCGACCCTCGGTGGCGGCCGCGCTGCACGGCGACGAGCCGGAAACCGCGGGCCTGAACGAGCAGGAGACCGCGCAGCTCCGCGGGATCCGCCGGTTCGGTGCGACCGGAGCCGTCCTGATGGCGGTGGGTGCGCTGGGCGCAGGCGCCCAGCCGGTACTGCAGAACCCTGTCCAGGGTCTTCGCGTCATCGGTCTGCCCGCCCGGATCCCCAGTGTGGCGTTGACGCTGACCATGACCGGCACCGTCATGATCGTGCTCGCGTGGCTCCTCCTCGGACGGTTCGCGATCGGCAGTCTGCAGTCGGGGGCGGTGCGTCGCCTCAACCGCTCCCAGCTCGACCGCACCCTGCTGCTGTGGATCATCCCGCTGTCGGTCGCGCCGCCGATGTTCAGCAAGGACGTGTACTCATACCTCGCGCAGAGCGAGATCGCGGCCCGCGGGCTCGATCCCTACGCCATCGGTCCCGCGGGTGCGCTCGGCGTCGATCACGTCCTGACCCGGACCGTGCCGACGATCTGGCGCGACACGCCGGCACCGTACGGTCCGCTGTTCCTCTGGATGGGGCGCGGAATCAGCTGGCTGACCGGCGAGAACATCGTCGCGGGGATCTTCCTGCACCGGCTGCTGGCCCTCGCCGGTGTGGCCATGATCGTGTGGGCGCTCCCCCGGCTGGCGCGACGCTGCGGCGTCGCCGAGGTCAGCGCCCTCTGGCTGGGCGCCGCCAACCCCCTGCTGCTGTTCCACCTGGTCGCGGGGATTCACAACGAGGCGCTCATGCTCGGCCTCATGCTGGCCGGGATCGAGCTGGCGCTGCGGGCCGTCGAACGGTCGGAGCCGATCCGCGGGCAGTCCCTGCTCCTGTTGCTGTCGGGGGCGGCGCTCATCGCCCTGTCGTCGACGATCAAGATCCCCTCCCTCCTCGCACTGGGGTTCGTCGGAATGGCGCTGGCCCGGAGGTGGGGCGGAACCCCGAAGGCCGTGCTCACGGCGGCCGCCCTGCTCGGCGGGGTGGCCCTGGCGGTCACCCTCGTCATCAGTACGTCCAGCGGACTCGGCATCGGCTGGGTACACACCCTCGGCACCGCGAACGCGGTCCGCAGCTGGATGTCCATCCCCACGCTCCTCGGACTGGGCACCGGACTGGCCGGGGTTCTCCTGGGCCTCGGCGACCACACGACGGCGGTGCTGAGCCTGACCCGGCCGATCGCGGCCGTCGCTGCGGCGTTCATCACACTGCGGATGCTCGTCGCCACGCTCGTCGGCCGCATCCACGCGGTCGGCGCGCTGGGGCTGTCCCTCGGCGCGGTCGTCCTCCTCTTCCCCGTGGTGCAGCCCTGGTATCTGCTGTGGGCGGTCCTGCCGCTCGCGGCGTGGGCCACAGCACCCGCCTTCCGCGTCCCCGCCATCGTCTTCTCGTCCATCGTCAGCGTCATCCTGATGCCGAACGGCGGCGAGTACCAGCCCTTCGTCATCGTGCAGGCCGCCATCGCCACCATCTTCACGGCCGGAACGCTGATCGTGATCACCCGCAACCAGCTGCCCTGGCGGGTCGGTTCGGAGCAGCAGCCGACCGTGCCGGACCTCCAGGATCCGCCCCGGGACGACGCCGACGCGGAAAGCCGGGGCACCGGCCGGGTCACACCAGGCCAAGGCTTACGCTGATTCCCCGTGACCTCGCGAACGCCCGGATCGGCGCAACCTGCTGTACGCCTGGAAGGCGTGGTGAAGACCTTCGACGGTGTGAGGGCCGTCGACGGACTCGATCTCACCGTCGAACCGGCACAGGTGGTCGCGTTGCTCGGCCCCAACGGTGCGGGTAAGACCACCACCGTCGAAATGTGCGAGGGCTTCGTCCGCCCGGACAGCGGCACCGTCCGCGTCCTCGGACTCGACCCCGTCGCGGATGCCGGCGCCGTCCGGGCCCGGATCGGCGTGATGCTGCAGGGCGGCGGCGCCTACCCCGGTTCCCGCGCCGGTGAGATGCTCGACCTCGTCGCGGCCTATTCGGCCGACCCCCTCGACCCCGACTGGTTGCTGCGCAGCCTCGGACTCGAGGATTCCCGTCGCACCCCCTACCGCAGGCTGTCGGGCGGGCAACAGCAGCGCCTGTCCCTGGCCTGCGCGCTGGTCGGCCGGCCGGAACTGGTCTTCCTCGACGAACCCACCGCCGGACTCGACGCCCAGGCCCGCCTGCTGGTGTGGGAACTGATCGACGCCCTGCGCCGCGACGGCGTCAGTGTGCTGCTGACGACGCACCTGATGGACGAGGCCGAGGAACTCGCGGACCGACTCGTCATCATCGACCACGGGTCGATCGTCGCCGCGGGTACGCCAGCGGAGGTCACCAGCCGCGGCGCCGAAGGCCAGTTGCGGCTCAGCGCGCCCGCCGGTCTGGACACCGCACCCCTCGCGAGAGCCCTCCCCGACGGTTTCCGGGTGGCCGAATCCGGACCGGGCACCTATCTCGTCGAAGGGCCGATCGATCCGAAGGTGGTGGCGTCGGTCGCGTCGTGGTGCGCCGATCTGGACGCCCTGATCAGCGACATCCGCGTCGACCAGCGCAGCCTCGAGGACGTGTTCCTCGAACTCACCGGCCGGGAACTGAGGGGATGACGATGAGCACCAGTGACCGTCTGACGGAGAATCGGTTCGCCCCGGGCACGTTCGCACCCGATCCCCGCCCGAGCGGCGCGGCGGTCATGTTGCGGGCGCAGACCGCGCTCGAACTCAAACTGCTCCTGCGCAACGGCGAACAGCTGCTGTTGACCATGTTCATCCCGATCACGCTGCTGATCGGCCTGTGCCTGCTGCCCATCGGCGATCTCGGAACGTCGCGAGTCGACAAGGTTGTGCCCGCCGTCATGATGGTGGCGGTGATGTCCACCGCGTTCACCGGCCAGGCCATCGCGGTCGGTTTCGACCGCCGGTACGGGGCCCTCAAGCGGCTCGGCGCCACTCCCCTGCCGACGTGGGGAATCATCGCCGGAAAGAGCGCCGCGGTGGTCATCGTCGTCGCCCTGCAATCGGTGCTCCTCGGTTCCATCGGACTGGCGCTCGGCTGGCGTCCGAGTGCGTGGGGACTCGTCCTCGGCGCCGTGATCATCGCCCTGGGTACCGTGACGTTCGCGGCGATGGGACTGCTGCTCGGCGGCACCCTCCGCGCCGACATCGTCCTCGCGCTGGCCAACATCCTGTGGTTCGTCATGGTCGGCGTCGGCAGCGTGGTGTTCGCCACCGGCGACCTGCCCTGGCTCCTGCACACCGGGGCCCGGCTGATTCCGTCCGGTGCGCTCGCGCACGCGCTCGACGCCGCACTGTCGGGATCGGTGGACCTGCTCAGCGTCGTGGTCCTCGTCGTCTGGGGTGCGGCCGCGGGAGCCCTGGCGTCCCGGACGTTCCGATTCACGTGAGCCGTCGACCCGCAGCCCGCCGCGCCCACACCGTCGGCACCGTTCTGGCAGTCCTGCTCGCCGTCCTCGGCTGCGGCACCCTGCCCGCGGGCGCCGCACCGCAGTGGGGACCACCCGCCGCGCCGAACCCGTTCCTCGGACCCGCAGGCACGTCCACGATGCACGGCGACGCCGGGTCCACCGACGTCACTCCGCTGCCCGGTCCCGGCACCGGCCCGCTCACCCTGTCCGCGTACCCGTTGGTGTCGGCGTGCCCGACCCTCCTGCAGGGTACCGACCGGCTCGTCGTCGCCTTGTGCACGTCCGTGGCCGGCCAGGTCCCGACGGTGCACCTGATCGACCCCGCCGCCCCCGCGGCCCCGTTCGGCGCCTCGCTCGCCACGTTCGCACTGGCGAAGGGCAGCCTCCTCGGCGGCGTGTACGCGTTCCTCGACAACGACAACAGACTGGTCGCGGTGGACGGCAACCGTCAGCTACTGCGCCTCGGGCATTCGCGGGACCCCGACGGCCGCTGGCGGATCACCGTCGACTCGCGCGTCGACCTGTCCGCCAGTGTTCCGCCGGGCGACAACGTGACGGGGCTGACGCCGGACTGGCAGGGCAACGTCTGGTTCGCGACGGGCGGCGGCGTCGTCGGGGCCGTGGATCGCGCCGGCATCGCGCACAGCCTGCCGCTGGCCGCGGGCGAACAGGTCCAGAACAGCATCTCCACCTCGCCCTCCGGCACCGCGGTCGCGACGACGCACGCCCTGTACCAGTTCACGCTCCGCGACGGCGCGGTGCGTGTGGACTGGCGGCGGGACTACGACCGCGGTCCGGACCGCAAGCCGGGGCAACTCAGCCGCGGCACCGGCTCCACCCCCACCTACTTCGGGCCGTCGACCGGCAGCGATTTCGTCGCGATCGTCGACAACGCCGACCCGCAGGTGAGTCTTCGGGTCTTCCGCGCCGATTCCGGTGACGAGATCTGCACCCTCCCCGTGCTCGGCAACCCGGGCGGCAGCGAGAACTCGCCGATCGGCATCGCCAATTCGGTGTACGTCGCCGGGACGTACGGCTACCCGTATCCCGCCGTCCCGGACGGCGCGGGACCGGCGGTTCCGACGAACGCCCCCTTTACCGGCGGCATGACCCGTGTCGACATCGACCCGATCGGCTGCCACCAGGTGTGGAGCAACGACGTTCGCAGCGCGGCGGTGCCCCACCTCTCGACCGGTGACGGGCTACTGTACACCGTGATCCGTCAAGGATTCGACGTCACGACACCCCTCGACGGCTTCTCGTTCGCGGTGATCGATCCGGCGGACGGCTCGGTCGAGCACACCAGCCCACTCCCCGGCACCGCGGTCAACGACACCCTCCAGATGTCCGGACTCGTCACCGCCACCGGCGACTTCTGGCAAGGTACGGTGACCGGCGTCCTGCGGATTCGCGGCGACTAGCACGGAGTCGAGCGTGCCGCCACCAGCCCAACGACACGCTGTAGTTGACGGCCCTCTACCATCGACGTCGTGCTGTATCGCGGGTTTCTGAGCCTGGTAGACCGTCTCCCCCTTCCGTCGCTGACCGTGCAGCGTGTCATCGCATTCGCGGTGATCCTCACGCAGGGCGGAATCGCCGTCACCGGAGCCGTCGTGCGGGTGACCGCGTCCGGCCTCGGCTGCCCCACCTGGCCGCAGTGCTTCCCCGGCAGCTTCGTGCCGGTCGGGCACGGCGAGGTCGCCGTCATCCACCAGGCCGTCGAATTCGGCAACCGGTTGCTCACGTTCGTCGTCGTCGTGGCCGCGGCCCTGATCGTCCTCGCGGTCACCCGCGCCCGCCGCCGTAAAGAGGTCCTCGTCTACGCGTGGATGATGCCCCTCGGCACCGTCGTGCAGGCCGTCATCGGCGGTGTCACGGTGCTCACCGGACTGCTGTGGTGGACGGTCGCGGTACACCTGCTCGCGTCCATGGCGATGGTGTGGCTGGCGACCGTGATGTACGCGAAGATCTGCGAACCCGACGACGCACCGGCAATCGACGTGATCCCCGCCCCGCTGCGGTGGCTCACCGCGCTGTCGGGTGTCGCGCTGGCGGGGGTGCTCGCCGCCGGAACGCTGGTCACGGGCGCCGGACCGCACGCGGGAGACAAGAGTCTCGACCGCGTGGTTCCCCGCCTCGAGGTGGAGATCGTCACGCTCGTGCACCTGCACGCCCAGCTGCTCGTGGGCTACCTGGCGTTGCTGGTCGGCCTGTGCTTCGGCCTCTACGCCGTAGGCGCCACCCGCGCGGTGAAGATCCGCGTGCAGGTTCTGCTCGCGCTGGTGGTGGCGCAGGCCCTGATCGGACTCGTCCAGTTCTTCACGGACGTTCCCGCGGCCCTGGTGGCATTCCACGTCGCGGGGGCCGGGCTGTGCACCGCGGCCACCGCGGCGGTGTGGGCTGCGGGACGCACCCGCGAGTACGTCACGCAGCCGGACACCGCGAGCGTCTAGCGCTCGTTGCGCGCCTTCGGGAAACGTGTCTGCCGCGCGACCCAGCCGGCCATCTTCTGGAAGTGACCCTTGCGGGGCGTGACGATGCTGGTGATCGCGCGGTCCCATTCCGAGACGGTGACGTCGTCGAAGGATGCGACGACGGCGTTTGCGGTGGCGAGATCCTCGACCACCTGGTCACCGAGGATGCCGTCGGCTCCGACCAGCGTGATGCGGACGCCGGCGAGTCCGATCGGCTGGATGACGGCACTGGCGGAACCGCCGTGCTCGGCCACGAACTTCTTGATCGCGTCGACCGTGTGGGACGGCAGCGAGGGCGCCGGGCTCGCGGGCGCCTGATCCGCGTGGGTGTCGGTACTCATGACCCCGAGAATACTGGGCGGTAGTGGCGTCGTGTCCGCCAGGCTCGGAACGACGGCACTCGCCGTGTAGAACTGAATCCATGCGCGCTATACAGGTTTCCCGTCTCGGTGGTCCCGACGTCCTCGAACCGGCGGAGGTTCCCGAACCCCGGATCGGAGCGACGGATCTTCTGGTTCGCACCGAGGCGATCGGCATCAACTTCATCGACACCTACTTCCGGACGGGGCTGTATCCGCGGCCGCTGCCCTACATCCCCGGAGACGAGGGCTCCGGAGTCGTGGAGGCCGTCGGCGGCGACGTGACCGATATCGCTCCCGGCGACCGGGTGGCCTGGTGCTCCGCCCCCGGCAGTTACGCCGAGAAGGTGGTCGTCCCCGCGGCGGCCGCGATCGCCGTCCCCGACTCCGTGCCCGCCCCGCAGGCCGCTTCCGCTCTGCTGCAGGGAATGACGGCCCACTACCTGGCCCACTCGACCTACCCGATCCAGTCCGGCGACACCGTCCTCGTCCACGCCGGAGCGGGCGGAGTCGGCCTGCTGCTGACCCAGATGGCGACCACGCTGGGCGCGCGGGTGATCACCACCGTGTCCTCCGACGCCAAGGAACAATTGTCCCGCGACGCCGGCGCACACGAGGTGCTGCGATACGACGACGACATCGCCGCCCGGGTGCGAGAACTGACCGACGGCGAGGGCGTCGCAGCCGCCTACGACGGTGTCGGCGCGTCCACGTTCGAGGCCAGTCTCGCGTCGGTGCGGATCCGGGGGACGGTCGCGCTGTTCGGCGCGGCGAGCGGCCCGGTGCCGCCGTTCGATCCGCAACGGCTGAACCCGGCCGGTTCGCTGTTCCTCACCCGGCCCACACTCGCGCACCACATCCGCAACCGTGAGGAATTGACGTGGCGGGCGGGCGACGTGTTCTCCGCCCTGGCCGACGGTTCGCTGACGGTCCGGGTTGGCGCGGAGTACCCACTCGAGCGGGCCGAGGACGCGCACCGCGACCTGGAGGCGCGTGCCACGACGGGATCGATCGTGCTGGTGCCCTGACGCGGAGCGTCGACTCCGGCCCTGACGCGGAGCGTCGACTCCGGCCCTGACGCGGAGGATCAGCTCAGCAGGCTGCCGACGGTCTGCAGTCCCAGCACGGAGTCGACGGCGAGACCGACGAAGACGATGGCCAGATAGTTGTTGGACTGCAGGAACAGGCGGAGCGGTTTCACGGCCGCTCCGCCGCGGACGCTGCGGTACAGCTGATGGGCCATCAGCAGGAACCAGGCACCGGCGACGAGCGTCACGACGGCGTACACGACACCCGCGGCGGGGACGAGCACGAGGGACGTGATCACCATCGCCCAGCTGTACAGCAGGATCTGCTTGGTGACGTGCTCCTCGGTGGCGATCACCGGCAGCATCGGGACACCGGCCGCCTTGTAGTCCTCCTTGTAGCGCATGGCGAGGGCCCACGTGTGCGGCGGCGTCCAGAAGAAGATGACCAGGAACAGCACGATGGGCTGCCAGCTCAGCGACCCGGTGACCGCCGACCAGCCGACCATGACGGGCATGCAGCCCGCGGCGCCGCCCCAGACCACGTTCTGCCAGGTCCGGCGCTTGAGCACCATCGTGTACACGAGCACGTAGAACGCGATGGTCAGGACGACCAGGCAGCCGGCGAGCAAATTCGCCCGCCACCACAGCCACAGGAACGATGCGACACCAAGAGTCATCCCGAACACGAACGCGTGCGACGTCGGCACCGCGTCGCGGGCCAGCGGCCTGCGAGCGGTGCGCTTCATGACCTTGTCGATGTCGGCGTCGACGACGCAGTTGAGCGAGTTCGCGCTCGCCGCACCCATCCATCCGCCGAACAGCGTGCTGAGGATCAGCGCGATGTCGACGTTGCCGCGATCCGCCAGCAGCATTGCCGGGATGGTGGCGACCAGCAGCAGCTCGATCACCCGCGGCTTGGTCAATGCGATGTAGGCCAGGACCTTGCCCGTGACGCGACCCAGCACCGTACCGGTGTCGGTCGCGCGGGGGGCGGGGCTGGGGCTGCCGAAGCCGTGTCCGCTCGGCTGATGCCCTGTCCGCACGTTCTCTCCTCGCACCACGCGTAATTCCACATCCGAATGCCGGCGCCTGCTCCCGAAGTCCTTCGCGACGGCCGGCCGTCTACTACAAACGATGGTAGACCGCCGTAATGCGCGAACCGAATCGACCCGGATACGACCGCACACTAGGCTGGAGTCGCACAAGAGGCCCACGCATCCTCAGGCTCCACGTTCACCCATGTCAGGAGACTTCTGCCCGTGTCGATCACAGACGACATCCACGTCCTCACGCAACCGGTTCACCCCGCCGACTGGACCGAACTGGACACCAAGGCCGTCGACACCATCCGGGTGCTCGCCGCGGACGCGGTGCAGAAGGTCGGTAACGGCCACCCCGGCACGGCCATGAGCCTGGCCCCCCTCGCCTACACCCTCTTCCAGCGCGTCATGCGCCACGACCCCACCGACGCCGACTGGATCGGCCGCGACCGGTTCGTGCTGTCCTGCGGACACTCCAGCCTCACCCTCTACATCCAGCTGTACCTCGCCGGCTACGGTCTCGAACTCGACGACCTGCAGGCGCTGCGCACCTGGGGCTCGAAGACCCCCGGCCACCCCGAACACGGCCACACCCGCGGTGTCGAGATCACCACCGGGCCCCTCGGTCAGGGCCTCGCCTCCGCCGTGGGCATGGCCATGGCCGCCCGCCGCGAACGCGGCCTCTTCGACCCCGAGCCCGCCCTCGGCGACAGCCCGTTCGACCACCACATCTACGTCATCGCCTCCGACGGCGACATCGAGGAAGGCGTCACCTCCGAGGCCTCCTCCATCGCCGGCGTCCAGCAGCTCGGCAACCTCACCCTGATCTACGACGACAACAAGATCTCCATCGAGGACGACACCGCCATCGCGCTGTCCGAGGACACCGCCGCCCGCTACGAGGCATACGGCTGGCACGTGCAGATCGTCGAGGGCGGCGAGAACGTCGTCGCCATCGAAGAGGCCCTGAACAAGGCCCGCGAGGTCACCGACAAGCCGTCGCTGATCCTGCTCCGCACCATCATCGGCTACCCCGCACCGACCAAGATGAACACCGGCGCGGCGCACGGCGCCGCCCTCGGTGCCGACGAGGTCGCGGCCGTGAAGAAGGCGCTCGGCTTCGATCCGGACAAGACGTTCGAGGTCGCCGACGAGGTCATCGCCCACACCCGCAAGGTCGTCGAGCGCGGCGCCCAGGCACACAAGCACTGGCAGGCCCGGTACGACGAGTGGACGCAGCGCGCCCCCGAGGGCAAGAAGCTCCTCGACCGTCTGATCGGCCGCGACCTTCCCGCCGGCTGGGCCGACGTGCTCCCCACCTGGGAGCCCGATCCCAAGGGCATCGCCACCCGCAAGGCGTCCGCCGCCGTCCTGAACGCCGTCGGACCGGTGCTCCCCGAACTGTGGGGCGGCTCCGCCGACCTCGCCGAGAGCAACAACACCACCATCACGGGCGCCGACTCCTTCGGCCCCGAAACCATCTCCACCCGGATGTGGACCGCCCAGCCCTACGGCCGCACCCTGCACTTCGGGGTCCGCGAACACGCCATGGGCTCGATCCTCAACGGCATCGCGCTGCACGGACCGACCCGCCCCTACGGCGGCACCTTCCTCGTCTTCAGCGACTACATGCGTCCCGCCGTGCGGCTCGCCGCGATCATGAAGACCCCGGTCACCTACGTGTGGACGCACGACTCCATCGGACTCGGCGAGGACGGGCCCACCCACCAGCCGATCGAGCACCTCGCCGCGCTGCGCGCGATCCCCGGCCTGTACGTCGTGCGACCCGGCGACGCCAACGAGACCGCCCACGCCTGGCGCGCCGTCCTCGAGAAGGGCGCCGACGACGCCACCCGCGCTCCCGCCGGCCTCGCCCTGACCCGCCAGGACCTACCCGTCCTCGAGGGCACCAGCTACGAGGGCGTCTCCCGCGGCGGCTACATCCTCGCCGACGCCTCCACCGGCGCACCGGAGGTCGTGCTCATCGGCACCGGATCCGAGCTGCAGCTCGCCGTCGCCGCCCGCGAAACCCTCGAGGCCGACGGCATCCCCACCCGGGTCGTGTCCATGCCCTGCGTCGAATGGTTCGACGCCCAGGACCAGGCCTACCGCGACGGCGTCCTCCCCCCGACGGTCAAGGCGCGGGTCTCCGTCGAAGCCGGCATCGCCATGCCCTGGCACCGCTTCGTCGGCGACGCAGGCGAAATCGTCTCCATCGAGCACTTCGGCGCCTCCGCCGACTACAAGACCCTGTTCCGCGAGTTCGGCTTCACCGCCGAAGCCGTCACCGCCGCCGCACAGCGCTCACTCGCACGCGTGAAGGGATAGAACGCCATGACTCAGAACCCCAACCTCCAGAAGCTCTCCGAAGCAGGCGTGTCGGTGTGGCTCGACGACCTCTCCCGTGACCGCATCGAGTCCGGCAACCTCGCCCAGCTCATCGCGACCAAGTCCGTCGTCGGTGTCACCACCAACCCGTCGATCTTTCAGGCCGCACTCAGCAAGGGCCACGTCTACGACGCACAGGTCCGGGAGCTCGCCGAGCGCGGTGCCGACGTCGAGGCCACCATCCGCACGGTGACCACCGACGACGTGCGCGCCGCGTGCGACGTCCTCGCCCCGCAGTTCGAGGTGAGCCACGGCGTCGACGGCCGGGTGTCCATCGAGGTCGACCCGCGCCTCGCGCACGACGCCGACAAGACCGTCGCGCAGGCCGTCGAACTGTGGAAGATCGTCGACCGCCCGAACCTGTTCATCAAGATCCCGGCCACCGAGGCCGGTATCCCGGCCATCGCCAAGGTGCTCGGTGAGGGCATCAGCGTCAACGTCACGCTGATCTTCTCCGTGGAACGCTACGAACTCGTCATGGGCGCCTACCTGGACGGCCTCGAGGCCGCGAAGGCAGCCGGTCACGACCTGTCCCGCATCCACTCGGTGGCCTCGTTCTTCGTCTCCCGCGTCGACACGGAGATCGACAAGCGGCTCGACAAGATCGGCACCCCCGAGGCGCTCGGGCTGCGCGGCAAGGCGGCGCTCGCCAACGCCCGCCTCGCCTACGCGGCGTACCAGCAGGTCTTCGAGGTGCAGCCGCGGTTCCAGGGTCTGCTGTCCGACGGTGCCCGCCCGCAGCGCGCGCTCTGGGCGTCGACGGGAGTCAAGAACCCCGACTACCCCGACACCCTGTACGTCACCGAACTGGTCGCACCCAACACGGTGAACACGATGCCCGAGAAGACCCTCGACGCCGTCGCCGATCACGGCGACATCCACGGCGACACGGTGTCCGGCACCGCGGTTGCGTCGCAGGAGGTGTTCGACCAGCTCACCGCCGTCGGCATCGACCTGCCCGACGTGTTCAAGGTCCTCGAGGACGAGGGCGTCGACAAGTTCGAGGTGTCCTGGAACGAGCTCCTGGAGGCCACCGCGGAGCAGCTGCGCGCAGCAGGGCAGAAGAGCTGATACGTGAGCGAGCCCGCAGCGTCAGACGAATGGGTCAATCCACTCCGCGACAGTAGGGACAAGCGCCTACCACGCATCGCCGGGCCGTGTGCGCTGGTGATCTTCGGTGTCACCGGCGACCTGGCCCGACGCAAGTTGATGCCCGCCATCTACGATCTGGCCAATCGTGGTCTTCTGCCGCCCGGGTTCGCTCTCGTCGGGTTCGCCCGCAGGGATTGGTCGGACGAGGACTTCGGCAAGATCGTCCACGATGCCGTGCGCGACCATTCCCGCACACCGTTCCGGGAGGATGTCTGGGAGCGACTGTCGGAGGGCCTGCGTTTCGTCAAGGGCAGCTTCGACGACCCGGCGGCCTTCCAGGAACTCGCCAACGCTCTCGGGACGCTCGATCGTGAACGCGGGACCGGCGGAAATCACGGGTTCTATCTCGCGATTCCGCCGGACGCGTTCCCGGTGGTCCTGAAGCAGCTGTCCGAGGCCGGTCTCGCGCAGTCGAACGACCAACAGTGGCGTCGGGTGGTCATCGAGAAGCCGTTCGGTCACGACCTCGGGAGCGCACGTGAGCTCAACGCGGTCGTGAACGAGGTCTTCCCGGAGGACACCGTCTTCCGGATCGACCACTACCTCGGCAAGGAGACGGTTCAGAACATCCTGGCGTTGCGCTTCGCCAACCAGTTGTTCGATCCGATCTGGAACGCCCACTACGTGGATCACGTCCAGATCACCATGGCCGAGGACATCGGTCTCGGTGGGCGTGCCGGGTATTACGACGGGATCGGGGCGGCGCGCGACGTCATCCAGAACCACCTGCTCCAACTCCTCGCGTTCACCGCGATGGAGGAGCCGATCAGCTTCGAACCGTCCGAGTTGCAGGCGGAGAAGATCAAGGTGCTCTCCGCCACCAGGCTCGCCCAGCCACTCGAGGAGACCACCGCGCGCGGCCAGTACGCGGGCGGCTGGCAGGGCGGCACCCGGGTGGTCGGCCTGCTGGAGGAGGAAGGGTTCTCGAAGGACTCCACCACGGAGACGTTCGCGGCCATCACCCTCGAGGTCGACACCCGCCGCTGGGCGGGGGTGCCATTCTACCTTCGCACCGGAAAGAGACTCGGCCGTCGGGTCACCGAGATCGCCGTGATCTTCAAGCGCGCACCGCACCTGCCGTTCGATCAGACGATGACCGAGGAACTGGGGCAGAACGCCCTCGTCATCCGGGTGCAGCCGGACGAGGGTGTGACCATGCGGTTCGGGTCCAAGGTCCCGGGATCGAGCATGGAAGTCCGCGACGTCAACATGGACTTCAGCTACGGTCAGGCGTTCACGGAGTCGTCGCCCGAGGCGTATGAGCGCCTCATCCTCGACGTGCTCCTCGGTGAGCCCTCGCTGTTCCCCGTCAACGCCGAAGTGGAACTGTCCTGGGAGATCCTCGACCCCGTGCTCGCGCACTGGGCTGCGGACGGCAGGCCGGAACCGTACGAGGCCGGCACGTGGGGCCCGCCGTCGGCAGACGAAATGATGCACCGCACCGGTCGCGAATGGAGAAGGCCGTAGATGATCACCGACATTCCCGCGACCACCACCGGGCAGGTCAACAAGAAGCTGGTGGAGCTGCGCAAGACCGGCGGCGCGGTGACCCTGGGACGAGTGCTCACACTGGTGGTATGCACCCGGGACAGTGAGTACTCGGAGGACATCATCGACGCCGCCAACGAGGCGAGCCGGGAGCATCCGTGCCGCGTCATCGTCGTCGCCTGGGGGTCCCGTGACGCGGAACCCCGCCTGGACGCGCAGATCCGCGTGGGCGGCGACGCCGGCGCGTCGGAGGTCGTCGTGCTCCGCCTGTTCGGCGAACTCGCCGACCACGAGAGCAGCGTGGTCGTGCCGTTCCTCCTTCCCGACACTCCCGTCGTCGTGTGGTGGCCGGAGACCGCCCCGGAGGTCCCCGCCGAGGATCCGGTGGGCAAGCTGGCGATCCGGCGGATCACCGACGCGACCGATCGCGCGGATCCGGCGGCGGAAATCAAGAGCCGCCTCACGTCGTACTCGTCCGGTGACTCGGATCTGGCCTGGAGTCGCATCACCTACTGGCGTGCGCTGCTGACCTCGGCCGTCGACCAGCCGCCGCATTCGCCGATCACGTCGGCGGTGGTGTCCGGTCTGGTGGACGAGCCGGCCGTCGACATGATCGCGGGGTGGTTGGCGAGCCGCGTCGACGTCCCCGTCACGCGGCGGGTCGGCCCGTTGTTCGTGGAGATCAACTTCGCCGACGGTGGTGCGTTGACCATCAGCCGCCCCCAGACCGGCACCACGGCGACGCTGTCGCGCACCGGCAAGCCTGATGCGCGGGTCGCGCTCCGCAGGCGGGAAACGAGCGAATGCCTGGCCGAAGAACTACGCAGACTCGACCCCGACGAGGTCTACGAGACCGCACTCGCCGGGCTGACGAAGGTGACGTATGAGTGACATCCACATAGAAGTCCACCCCGACACCGACACGCTGGTGACGAAGGCCGCGGAGCTGTTCGTCGACACCGTCGTCGCCGCCCAGAAAGACCGCGGCACGGCGGCGGTGGTCCTCACCGGCGGCGGCACCGGGATCGGCCTGCTCGAGAAGGTCCGGCAGAACCCGGGCGACATCGACTGGCGTGCGATCGACATCTTCTGGGGTGACGAGCGGTTCCTGCCGGCCGGCGACCCGGAACGCAACGACGTGCAGGCGCGGGCCGCGCTGCTCGACCACGTCGACGTCGACCCCGACCGGGTGCACACCATGCCCGTCGCGGACGGCATCTACGAGAACGACCCGGAGGCGGCTGCCGTCGCGTACGCGCAGGTGCTCGGGGCGCATGCCGGCGGCAAGCAGGTTCCGGTGTTCGACGTCCACCTGCTCGGCATGGGTGGTGAGGGACACGTCAATTCGCTGTTCCCCGACACCGACGCGGTCCGCGAGGAGCACCGGTTCGTCGTCGCGGTGACGGACTCCCCCAAGCCGCCGCCGGTGCGGGTCACGCTGACCCTGCCCGCCGTCCGGCACGCCGACGAGGTGTGGCTCGTCGTGTCGGGTGACGCGAAGGCCGAGGCCGTGGCCGCCGCGATCGCGGGCGCTCCCCCCGTCGAGATCCCGGCGTCCGGGGCGCGCGGACTGTCGGCCACCCGGTGGCTGCTCGACACGTCGGCCGCGTCCCGGCTGCCGAACTGACGCTCTCATCCGACGGGGTCCTCGTCGTCCGCCGGTAACCCGGCGGGCGACCGAGGGTCCTGCTCGACCGGTGACCGGGTGACCCGGCATTCGGTGACGATCCGACCGGCTCGACGCGGACCCGCCGTGCTCGTACCCCGCCGTCCGATTCCCCCGCGCCAATAGTCCGGGTTGCCCGCGCAGCGTCTCATCCGTCGCCCCAATTCGTCTCGGAAACGTTCGTGCTCTTTCCCGTTTTGACGCAGCGACGGACGGTTCGGTTCCCGCGCCTCGCAAGAAAGTTCACGCACTTCTCGCGGGGGGCGGGAACCCGTCCGGCTATCCGCTGTTGCGCAGCGCGGTCGCGAGCCCGTTCATCGTGAGCTGGATGCCGCGGCGCGTCTGATCACTGTCGTCCCCGGCCCGGTAGCGGCGCAGCAGTTCCACCTGCAGGTGGTTGAGGGGCTCGAGGTACGGGAACCGGTTGTGCACCGACCTCTCCAGGCCGGGGTTGTCGGCAAACAGGGTGTCGTTCCCGGTGATCGCCTTGTACATCCGGATGGTCCGCTCGTGTTCCTCGGCGATCTTGCCGAACACCCGTCGGCGGAGTTCCTCGTCGGGAACCAGTTCCGCGTAGCGGGCGGCGAGGCCCATGTCGGACTTCGACATCACCATGGCCAGGTTGGACAGCACGGTCCGGAAGAACGGCCACTTCGCGTACAGGCGGGACAGCGTGGCCACCCTCTCGGGGTCGCCCTGCGTCCATTCCTCGAACGCCGCACCCGTGCCGTACCACCCGGGCAGCATGACCCGGGACTGACTCCACGACAACACCCACGGGATGGCCCGAAGGTCGGAGATGGACGTGGTCTGCTTCCGTGAGGCGGGCCGGCTGCCGATGTTGAGGGCCCCGATCTCCGCGACCGGAGTCGACATCTCGAAGTACTCCACGAATCCGGGTGTCTCGTGTACCAATTCGCCGTAGGCGCGGCGGGCCAGCGCAGCGAGCTCGTCGAGGATGCGGTACGCCGGTTCGGCGTCGTCGCCAAGTCCCTCGACGTCGAGCAGGGTGGCTTCGAGGGTCGCGGCGAGTAGCGTTTCGAGATTGCGTTGCGCGAGGCGGGGTTCCGCGTACTTGGCGGCGATCACCTCGCCCTGTTCGGTGATCCGCAGCGAGCCGGCCACCGCGCCGGGCGGTTGCGCCAGGATCGCCTCGTAGCTGGGGCCGCCGCCGCGACCCACGGTGCCGCCGCGACCGTGGAAGAGCCGCAACCGGATTCCCGTCTTGCGTGCGGCGTCCACCAGATCCAGCTCGGCGCGGTACAGCGCCCAGTTGGCCGCCAGGTAGCCGCCGTCCTTGTTGGAGTCGGAGTACCCGAGCATCACTTCCTGGGAGTCGCCGCGCGAGGTCACCAGCGCCCGGTAGATCGGCACCTCCAGGGTGGCTTCGAGGGTGGCGGCACCCTGCTGCAGGTCCTCGATCGTCTCGAACAGCGGCACGATGCCCACCGGACAGGACGGGGCCTCCCCTGATCCGGGGTCGAGCAAGCCCACCTCCTTCAGCAGCACCGCGGCCTCGAGCATGTCACTGACGGAGGTGCACATGCTGATGATGTAATTGGGCACGGCACCCGCACCGAGTGTCCGGACCGCGTCGGCGCCGGCCTGGAGAATGGCGAGCTCCTTCGCGGTCAGCTCGCTGAACTTCGCGTTCGCGGTGGTCAGTGGGCGCCGGGTCGACAGCTCCGCCGACAGCAGCTCCACCCGCTCGTCCTCGGACAGCGACGGGTAGTCGGCGTGCACGCCCGCCCACGCCAGCAGCTCGGCGACGACGGTCTCGTGCACGTCCGAGTTCTGCCGCATGTCGAGACCGGAGAGGTGGAAACCGAACACCGCCACCGAATCCCGCAGGCTCGCCAGCCCATCGTCGGCGATGGTGCCGTCGCCACCACGCCGCAGGGAGTCGTCGACGATGTCGAGTTCGTCGAGCATCTGCCGCGGGGTGTCGTACGGTGCGAGGCCGAGGTCGAGCCCGTGATCGGGTGCCTCACCGAGAATGCGGTGCGCGGTGGCCGTGAGACGCCCCCGGATGCCCCGCACCGCGCGCCGGTAGGGTTCGTCGGCGCGGAATGGGGAATCGTCCTGCGACGCCGCGGCCAGGAGGTCGAGCCCGGGGGTGACGGTGACGAGGCGAGCCGACATCGACAGTTCGCGCTCGAGCGTCTCGAGTTCGCCGAGGTGATGCTCGAGGGCGGTGGCCGCGGCACGGGTGGTGGCCTGCCGGACCACCTCGTCGGTGACGTAGGGGTTGCCGTCGCGGTCTCCGCCGATCCACGACCCGGGACGCAGAATCGGTTCCCCGCCCAGATCCGCGTCCGGCCACCGCGACCGCAGGGCAGTGCGCAGTTCGGCGTTGATCTTCGGGACGACCTCGAACAGTGCCGCGTCGTAGTACCGCAGCCCGACCTCGATCTCGTCCTGGATCCGCAACCGCGACAACCGGATCAGTGCGGTCTGCCAGAGGGTGAGGATCTGCCGCCGCAGCCGGACGTCGACGTCGGCCGTCTCGGTCTCGGTCAGGGCGGTGCGCTCGCGGTAGCGCATCAGTTCCGTGATCCGGGACTGGGTTTCGAACACCGTCCGGCGGCGGGTCTCGGTGGGATGGGCGGTGATGACCGGCGACACGAGCGCCCCGCGCAACGCGTCCGCGACGACGGCGCTGTCGAGGTGCGCGGCGTCGAGTTTGGCGAACGTGGCAGTCAGGGTGCTGTCGGGGGCGGGTTCACCGGCGGCGACGTGGACGGCACGCCGGCGTTCGCGGTGGATGTCCTCGGCAAGATTGGCCAGCAGGGCGAAGTGGCTGAAGGCCCGGATGACGGGAATGGTGTCGCTCGTGGAGACCTGGGTGAACATGTCCGCCAGATCCGCGCGGTCGATCTCGGAACGACGAACCCGGAACGATTCGACCCTGGCCTTCTCGACGAGGTCGAAGACGCCGTCCCCGGCCTGTTCCCGCACTATCTGACCGAGGATGCCGCCCAGAAGCCGAATGTCTTCGCGGAGTGGTTCAGTGGCCTCACGTGGGGTTTCGATCATGCATCCAGTATCGACCGGTGACGGCCCGTCTGCATGGTGAAGCAGATCAGCCGAACTTGATCTCCAGGCCGATGCCGATGATGGCGATCAACCAGATCAGGCCGGTGAAGACGGTGAGCCGGTCGAGGTTTTTCTCGACCACGGTGGAACCGGACAGGCTCGACTGGACACCGCCGCCGAACAGGCTGGACAGACCGCCGCCCTTACCGCGGTGCAGCAGCACCAGCAGAATCAGCAGCAAGCTGGTGACCACCAGCAAGATATCCAGGAACAGTTCCATGTCTGTCTACGTCCACCCATCCAGTAGGAACAACAACGACCTCGTACACCCTACAGGCGCTCCGCGCCCGTGCGCCTTTCCGGTACCTACAGCTACCGGAAAGGCGCACGGGCGCCGAAGGCGCCTTACGGCAGAGGTCCGCCCGCGGCGATCGCCGACAGCGTGGCGAACTCGTCGGCCTTCAGCGAGGCGCCGCCTACCAGGGCGCCGTCCACATCCGTCTGACCGACGATCTCGCCGACGTTCTTGGCGTTGACGCTGCCGCCGTACAGAACGCGGACACTGGACGCGACGTCCGGCGAGGCGAGCTCACCGAGCGTGGCGCGGATCGCGGCGCACACTTCCTGCGCATCCGCGGCACTGGCCACGCGGCCGGTTCCGATGGCCCACACCGGCTCGTACGCGATGACGACCTTGGCGACGTCCTCGGCGGACAGTCCGGCGAGCGAGCCCCGCAACTGCTCGACGTTGTAGGACACGTGCTCGCCGGCCTCACGGACGTCGAGACCCTCACCGATGCAGACGATCGGGGTGATCCCGTTCTTCAGCGCGGCCTTGGTCTTGGCCAGCACGGTGTCGTTGTCCTCGCAGTGCAGGGTCCGGCGCTCCGAGTGCCCGACGACGACGAACGTGCAGCCCAGCTTGGCCAGCATGGAGCCGCTGATCTCGCCGGTGTACGCACCCGAATCGTGGGCCGACACGTCCTGCGCACCGTAGGTGAGCAGGAGCTTGTCGCCCTCGACGAGGGTCTGCACGCTGCGGATGTCGGTGAACGGCGGGATCACCGTCACGTCGACCTTGTCGAAGTACTTCGCCGGGAGCGAGAAGGCGATCTTCTGAACCAGCGCGATGGCCTCGAGATGGTTCAGATTCATCTTCCAGTTGCCGGCGATCAGCGGCTTCCGTGCCATGCCTCAGGCCTCCAGAACTGCGATGCCGGGGAGTTCCTTGCCCTCGAGGTACTCGAGGGAGGCGCCGCCACCGGTGGAGATGTGCGAGAACCCGTCCTCGGGCAGACCGAGCTGGCGCACCGCCGCGGCGGAGTCACCGCCACCGACGACGCTGTACGCGCCCTTCCCGGTGGCCTCGATGATCGCCTCGGCGACACCCTTGGTGCCCGCGGCGAACTTCGCGAACTCGAACACACCCATCGGGCCGTTCCAGAACACGGTCTTCGCGCTGGTCAGGATCGCCGCGAACCGGCGAACCGACTGCGGTCCGATGTCGAGACCCATCCAGCCGTCCGGGATCTCGAGCACGGAAACGATCTTCGACTCGGCGTCGGCCGAGAACGAATCGGCGATGACCACGTCCTGCGGAATGTGGATCACGTCGGCGTACTGCTCGAGCAGCGCCTTGCACGTGTCGATCATCGACTCCTCGCACAGCGAGTTGCCGACCGACACGCCCTGCGCCGCCAGGAACGTGTAGTACATGCCGCCACCGATGACGAGGGTGTCGACCTTGGGGGCCAGCGCCTCGATCACCGCGAGCTTGTCCGACACCTTGGACCCACCCAGCACGACCGCGTACGGCCGCTCGGGCTCCTCGGTGAGCTTGCCGAGCACCTTGATCTCGGCTTCGACGAGCCTGCCCGCGTAATGCGGGAGCAGCTTGGCCACCTCGTACACCGACGCCTGCGCGCGGTGCACGACACCGAACCCGTCGGACACGAACGCGCCGTCGTCGCCGACGAGCTCGACCAGGGCCTTGGCGAGCTTCGTCCGCTCGGCCTCGTCCTTGCTGGTCTCCCGCGGATCGAAGCGGATGTTCTCCAGCAGGAGAACGTCGCCGTCCGTGAGCCCCTCGGCACGTGCCAGAGCGTCCTGCCCGACGACGTCGCCGGCGAGCTGGACGTTGCGTCCCAGCGCCTCGGCGAGCTTCACCGCGACCGGTGCGAGGGAGTACTGCGGGTCGGGCTCACCCTTGGGGCGACCCAGATGTGCGGTGACGATGACCTTGGCGCCCGCCTCCGCCAACGCCTTCAGCGTCGGCGCGGAAGCGATGATGCGCCCGGGATCGGTGATCCGGTCACCGTCGAGCGGAACGTTGAGGTCGGAGCGCACCAGCACGGCGCGCCCCTCGACCCCAGCGTTCAGCAGGTCGTCGAGAGTCTGAACTGCCACTGTTACCGGACCTTCGCTCAGAGAGACTTGGCGACGAGACCGATGAGGTCGGCCAGACGGTTGGAGTAACCCCACTCGTTGTCGTACCAGGACACGATCTTGGCCTGATCGTCGATGACCTTGGTGAGGCCGGAGTCGAAGATCGAGCTGTGCGGGTCGGTGACGATATCGGACGACACGATCGGAGCGTCCGTGTACTTCAGGATGCCCTTGAGCGGTCCCTCGGCGGCAGCCTTCATCGCGGCGTTGATGTCCTCGACGCTGGCCGACTTCTTCAGGTTCGCGGTGAGGTCGGTGACCGAGCCCGTGGGGATCGGGACGCGCAGCGCGTAGCCGTCCAGCTTGCCGAGCAGCTGCGGGAGGACCAGGCCGATGGCCTTGGCGGCACCGGTGCCCGTGGGGACCACGTTCAGTGCGGCGGCGCGGGCGCGACGCAGGTCGCTGTGCGGGCCGTCCTGCAGGTTCTGGTCCTGGGTGTAGGCGTGGACCGTGGTCATGAGGCCCTTGACGATACCGAACTCGTCGTCGAGCACCTTGGCGATGGGGCCGAGGCAGTTGGTGGTGCACGAGGCGTTGGAGATGATGTTCTGGCTGCCGTCGTACTTGTCGTCGTTGACACCCATCACGATGGTGATGTCCTCGCCCTTGGCCGGGGCGGAGATGATGACCTTCTTGGCGCCGGCCTCGAGGTGGCCCTTCGCCTTGGCTGCGTCGGTGAAGATGCCGGTGGACTCGACGACGACGTCGACGCCCAGGTCGCCCCACGGAAGCGCCGCGGGCCCTTCCTTGATGGCGAGGGCCTTGATCTTCTGGTTTCCGACGACGATGGTGTCTTCACCCTCGAGCGAGACGTCGTGCGGGAGACGACCCAGGATGGAGTCGTACTTCAGGAGATGCGCCAGCGTAGCGTTGTCCGTGAGGTCGTTGACCGCCACAATCTCGATGTCGGTGGTTCCGAGCGCCTTCTGCGCGTCCACCGCCCTGAAGAAGTTACGTCCGATACGGCCGAAACCGTTTACGCCTACCCGGACAGTCACAATCTGCTCCTTTGCGCATGATTCTGGTTGTGCAGCTCTGCTCCCGCGCCGCTACGACACCACCGACGGGTGGTCGGCGCGAGGGTTCATCGGTCGATGTGGCTCTAACCCTAGTGCGCGGGGCACGCGCGCGCGCAGTCACCTCCGGCACCCGTTTCCGGGCCGCCCCGACCCGAACGAACGGGACGCTCGTGCGATCTGACGCAACGAGCGTCCCGTTCGTCCGGGAGTGGGGGTGGTGCGAGGGACCGCCGACGACGGTCAGGCATCGTCGAGAAGGTCTGCGGTGACGGCCGACTCGGTGTCGGGGATGCCGGTTTCCTTGGCCTTGCGGTCCGCCATCGACAGCAACCGCCGGATGCGGCCGGCGACGGCGTCCTTCGTCATCGGCGGATCGGCGAGCTGGCCGAGTTCCTCGAGGGACGCCTGCCGGTGCTCCACCCGGAGGTGACCGGCCGCCGCCAGATGGTCGGGAACCTCGTCACCCAGGATGTCGAGGGCCCGCTCGACGCGGGCAGCGGCCGCGACGGCCGCCCGCGCGGACCGGCGCAGGTTGGCGTCGTCGAAGTTGGCGAGCCGGTTGGCGGTGGCACGGACCTCCCGGCGCATGCGACGTTCCTCCCACACGAGGCGGGTGTCCTGGGCGCCCATCCGGGTGAGCAGTGCGCCGATGGCCTCGCCGTCGCGGATCACCACCCGGTCGGTGCCACGGACCTCGCGGGCCTTCGCCGAGATGCCCAGCCGGCGTGCCGCCCCGACGAGCGCGAGCGCCGCCTCCGGGCCGGGGCAGCTGACCTCGAGCGCCGACGACCGACCCGGCTCGGTCAGCGAACCGTGCGCCAGGAACGCGCCGCGCCACGCGGCTTCCGCGTCGGCAACGCTGCCACCGACGACCTGCGCGGGAAGCCCGCGCACCGGGCGCCCCCGCAGGTCCAGGAGACCGGTCTGGCGGGCGAGTGCCTCGCCCTCCTTCGCGACCCGCACGATGTAGCGGGACGACTTGCGCAGCCCGCCCGCGCTGAGAACGTGGACGTCGGCGCTGTACGTGAACAGGTCGAAGATCTCGCGGCGCAACCGGCGGGCCGTGGACCCCAGATCCACTTCTGCCTCGACCACGACCCGGCCACCGACGATGTGCAATCCCCCGGCGAACCGCAGCAGCGACGAGACCTCGGCCTTCCGGCAACTCACATGAGTGACGACGAGACGACTGAGTTCGTCTTTGACCTCTGCTGTCATTGCCACGAAGCGCTCTCCCTTTCCTCTGGTGTCCCGGCCACTTCGCTCCCCCGAGACCCCGCATCGGGGTCGCTCCAGAGCTGTTCGAGAACGGACGCAAGTTTTCCTGCATGGTGCGTGTGGGTGCCGTGCTCCGACACGTCGGCGTACACGACGCGTGCCTGGAACTGTCCGGCGGCGCGGGCGAGGTGCTCGCGCTCGCGCCCCGGTGGCACCGAACCCGAATCGACCACGACGAAGTCGACGGTGAGTTCGGGTGCGTGTTGGGACAGTACGTGCAGATGACGCTCGGTGGAGAATCCTGCCGTCTCGCCCGGCTCCGGAGCCAGGTTGAGCACCAGCACCTTCCGCGCGGCGGTGGAGATCAGCGTGTCAAGGAGTTCCGGCACGAGGACGTGCGGGATGACGCTGGAGAACCACGACCCCGGGCCGAGGACGACCATGTCGGCGACGTCGATAGCCCGGACCGCGTCCGGGCATGCGGGCGGATTCGCCGGCAGCAGCCGCACGCGGCGCACCTTGCCGGGCGTGGTCGCGACCGCGACCTGACCGCGGATGCAGCGGCTGACCCGCGGGTCCGCCTCGAGGCCCTGCACGTCGGCTTCGATGTCCAGGGCGATCGGCGACATCGGCAGCACGCGCCCGTTGATCCGCAGCAGCCGCGCGAGTTCGTCCAGCGCGGCGACGGGGTCGCCGAGCACTTCGGTGAGGCCGGCCAGGATGAGATTGCCCACCGAGTGGCCGGCGAGGGCGCCGATTCCGCCGAATCGGTGCTGGATGGTGTCCGTCCAGTCCTGCACCTCGGGGTCGTCCGCGGCGAGTGCGGCGAGCGCCATCCGCAGATCCCCCGGCGGGATGACGCCGAGTTCGGCGCGCAGCCGTCCCGAGGATCCGCCGTCGTCCGCGACGGTGACGACGGCCGTGACGTCACGGCTGAGCCGGCGCGCGGCGCTGAGGGTGGCGAACAGCCCGTGGCCCCCGCCGAGCGCGACGATCGCAGGCGGCTGGTGCACCGGCCTCATTCGCGCCCCAGATCACGATGGACGACACGCACGTTCAGCCCGGAGTCCTGTCCGAGGCGGCTGGCCAAGGCCTCCGACATCGCGACACTTCGGTGTTTCCCTCCGGTGCATCCCACCGCGATGGTCATGTAGCGCTTCCCCTCCCGACGATATCCCGCGATCGTCAGATCCAGCAGGTGGTGATATGTGGCGAGATAGTCCTCGGCACCGTCCTGCGACAACACATAGTCCCGCACGTCCGCACTCTGCCCGGTGTGCGGACGCAACTCGGGAATCCAGTGCGGGTTGGGCAGGAAGCGGACGTCGCAGACGAGATCGGCGTCCATCGGAAGACCGTACTTGAAACCGAACGACTGGACTGTTACTTGCATGGTCCGGTCCTCGGCGTCGCCGAACGCGTCCTCGATCTTCTGCCGCAACTGGTGGGCGGCGAGGGACGACGTGTCGATCACCAGGTCCGCGGCGGCCTTCACCTTCGCGAGCTGATCGCGCTCGGCGGCGATGCCCTCCGACAGGGTGCCCTCGGCGCCTCCCCCCGACAGCGGGTGACTGCGGCGCACCTGCTCGAAACGGCGCACCAGGACCTCGTCCGACGCGTCGAGGTACAGCACCCGCGTGTGCACGGGTTTGCTCTCCAGTTCGGTCAGGACCCAGCCGAGGTCGCCGGTGAACAACCGGCTGCGCACGTCGATGACGACGGCGAGCCGCTCGAGCCGCGAATCGGATTCCAGGCTCAGATCCACCATCCGGGAAATCAATTCCGGAGGAAGGTTGTCCGCGACGTACCACCCGAGGTCCTCGAGGACCTTCGCCGCCGTCTGCAGACCCGCCCCGGAGAGCCCGGTGACGAGAAGGAAGTCCATCGGCCGGACCGTGGGTGGACGGTCGCTCTGCGCGTGCTGCTCGTTCACTCGACACCTGTCCGTTGCGATGCGCTCTGTGCTGCCGGGCCGTGCTGTGCTACCGGTTCGCGGGGAACGTCCGCGCCGTTCTGTTCTGTCGTGCCCTGCCCGTTCCGATCTGGTTCATCATCCCCCACTCCCGCGACGTCCGCAGACGGTTCCTCCGCCCCGAGAGCGGTGAGTACCGCTTTCGCCGTGGCCGTTCCGATGCCGGGGACCGCGGTGATCTCCTCGACGGAGGCCTGCTTGAGGCGGGCGACGGATCCGAAATGCGTCACCAGGGCCTTGCGCCGGGTCTCGCCGAGCCCGCGGACCGAGTCGAGCGCGGACGCCGTCATCCGGCGGGACCGCTTGCTGCGGTGGAACGTGATCGCGAAACGGTGTGCCTCGTCGCGCACCCGCTGCAGCAGGTACAGCGACTCGCTCGTGCGCGGGAGGATGACCGGGTCCTCCTCCCCCGGCACCCACACCTCCTCGAGCCGCTTGGCCAGCCCGATCACGGCGACGTCGGTGATGCCCAGTTCGTCGAGCACCGCCGACGCCGCGGCCACCTGCGGGGCTCCGCCGTCCACGACGAACAGGTTCGGTGGGTACGCGAACCGCCGCGGCCTGCCGGTCTGCGGATCGATCGCCGCCTCCGGGGCGAGGTCGCCGCCGTCCCCGTCCGACACCTGGTCGGCGTCCGCCCCGGCCGCTTCGGCGCGCAGCACCCCGACGTCGCGGTTGTGCCGGAGGAACCGCCGCCGGGTGACCTCCGCGATGCTGGCGACGTCGTCGGAGCGACCGTCACCCGCGGCCTCCTTGATCGCGTAGTGCCGGTAGTCGGACTTGCGGGGCAGGCCGTCCTCGAAGACGACCAGGGAGGCCACCACGTCGGTGCCCTGCACGTGGCTGATGTCGACGCATTCGATGCGCAGGGGCGCCGAATCCAGGTCGAGGGCCTCCTGGATGCCCTGCAGGGCCGCCGACCGCGACGTGAAGTCGCCGGCGCGGCGCAGCTTGTGCTGTTGCAGTGCCTCCATCGCGTTGCGCTGCACGGTCTCGGCGAGAGCCTTCTTGTCGCCGCGCTGCGGCACGCGGAGGCGGACCGCGGATCCGCGGAGACCGCTGAGCCACTCCTGCACCTGCTCGGCGTCGGGCGGCAGCACGGGCACCAGGACCTCCCGCGGCACGCCGCTGGTGCCGGCCTCCTGGTCGGTCGCGCCCGACAGCGCCGCCTGCTCACCGTAGAACTGGGTGAGGAACTGCTCGACGAGCAGCGGCAGGTCCGATCCCGCCTCGGAATCGACGCTGGCCCAGTCGATGACGTCACCCGCCTTCTCGACCACCCAACCGCGCTGACCGCGCACGCGGCCACCGCGGACGTGGAACACCTGCACCGCGGCCTCGAGCTCGTCGGTCGCGAACGCGGCGACGTCGGCGTCGGTGCCGTCCCCGAGCACGACGGCCTGCTTCTCGAGCGCGCGCCGCAACGCGCCCACGTCGTCGCGCAACCGCGCCGCCGTTTCGAAGTCGAGTTCTTCCGACGCCTCCTGCATCCGGGCCTCGAGTTGCCGGACCAGCTTGTCGGTGCGTCCCGACAGGAAGTCGCAGAAGTCCTCGACGATCTTGCGGTGTTCGGCCGCGGACACGCGTCCGACGCACGGCGCGGAGCACTTGTCGATGTAGCCGAGCAGGCAGGGCCGGCCGATCTGGTTGTGACGCTTGAACACCCCGGCCGAGCAGGTGCGGGCAGGGAACACCCGCAGCAGCAGGTCGAGGGTTTCGCGGATGGCCCACGCGTGCGAGTAGGGCCCGAAGTAGCGGACACCCTTGCGCCGGGGACCGCGGTAGACGAACAGCCGGGGGTATTCCTCGTTCAGGGTGACCGCGAGAACCGGGTACGTCTTGTCGTCGCGGTAGCGGACGTTGAACCGGGGATCGAATTCCTTGATCCAGTTGTACTCGAGCTGGAGGGCCTCGACCTCGGTGCTCACGACGGTCCACTCGACGCTGCCGGCCGTGGTCACCATCTGGCGGGTGCGCGGGTGCAGCGTCGAGACGTCGGCGAAATAGGAATTCAGCCGTGATCGAAGACTCTTCGCCTTCCCGACATAGATGACCCGGCCGTGCGGATCGCGGAACTTGTACACCCCCGGGTCGACCGGAATCGTTCCGGTCGCGGGGCGATATGTCGAAGGATCGGGCACCCCTCCACGTTAGTCGGCGCCACCGACCAACCCCGCATCCGCGACGTGGCGGAGGGGCGACCCCGGGTTCAGGACGGTGCGTACTCCGACGCGAGTGCGCGGAAGCGGTCGACAGCGTCCACGGCGTATTCGCGATCGTTGGATTGGATGGCCATCACGGCCAGGTATTCGTCGTCGGGCAGCTCGATCCGGGCCCACGCCGCGCCGTCCGGGAAGGACAACCCCTCGTACAGATCCCAGTCGACGATGCGCTCCCCGAGGACGTTGCGGACGGCGATGCCGCGCGGCCCGACCCGCAACCTGGGCCGGGTCAGCAGCAGGACCGCTGCCGCGAGGAGGCAGCCGATGCCCGCGAACGCCAGCTGGTCGGCGAGCCGGAAGTACACGCCCGTCGAATCGCCGCGCAGCAGGATTGCGAACGTCACATGCACGACGACCAGAAGGATCGCCACACCGATCGCGTACCGACGCGACTTGCGCGGCGTCGCGACGAGTGTCCACTCGGATTCGGGAGTGGTCATGGATGGATCCGGATCATACGAAGGACTCCTCGGCGCGGCGCAGTCGCACCAAGGTGACAGCGGTGTCGAGCGCGGCCGCGCAGGCTTGACCGCCCTTGTCCTCGACGGAGCCGGGCAGGCCACTGCGGTCGACGGCCTGCTGCTCGGTGTCCGTGGTGAGCACACCGTTCCCGACCGGGGTGCTCTCGTCCAGCGAGACCCGGGTCAGACCGGCCGTCACGGCGTCGCAGACGTATTCGAAGTGCGGGGTCCCGCCGCGGATCACGACACCGAGCGCGACGACGGCGTCGTGCGTGCGGGCCAGGGCCTGCGCCACCACCGGAAGCTCGATGGCACCGGCGACCCGGACCAGTGTGACGTTCTTCACGTTCGCCTCGGCCGCCACCCGCTGCGCGCCGGCGATCAGCGCCTCGGAGATCTCGGCGTGCCAGCTGCCGGCGACGATGGCGAGCCGGAGGTCGCCAGCCTCACCGAGTTGCAGCTCCGGCAGTCCCTCACCACTCACAGCATTTCTCCCGCTTCGAAGTCGTCGAGCCCGATCAGGTCGTGGCCCATGCGGTCGCGCTTCGTGCGCAGGTACGTCAGGTTCTCGGCGTTCGCCCGCAGCGGCATCGACACCCGCTCGGTGATCTGCAGTCCGTAGCCGTCGAGCCCGACCCGCTTGGCCGGGTTGTTGGTCAGCAGCCGCATCGAGGAAATACCCAGATCCACCAGGATCTGCGCACCGATGCCGTAGTCGCGGGCGTCGGCGGGCAGGCCGAGCTCGAGGTTCGCGTCGACGGTGTCCGAACCCGCATCCTGCAGCTGGTAGGCCTGCAGCTTGTGCATGAGGCCGATGCCCCGGCCCTCGTGTCCGCGCATGTACAGGACCACCCCGCGACCCTCCTGCGCGACCATGTCCAGGGCGGCGTCGAGCTGGGGCCCGCAGTCGCAGCGCAGCGAACCGAACACGTCGCCGGTGAGGCATTCGGAGTGCACGCGCACGAGCACGTCGCTGCCGTCGCCGTCCGGGCCGGGCAGGTCGCCGCGAACCAGGGCGACGTGCTCGACGTCGTCGTAGATGCTCCGGTAGCCGACGGCCGTGAACTCGCCGTGCCGGGTCGGGATCCGCGCGGACGCGACCCGCTCCACGTGCTTCTCGTGCTTGCGGCGCCACGCGATCAGGTCGGCGATCGAGATCAGCGCGAGGTTGTGGTCATCGGCGAAGACCCGCAGCTCGTCGGTCTGGGCCATGTGGCCCTCGTCCTTCTGGCTGACGATCTCGCAGATCACACCCGCCGGCCGCAGGTCCGCCATCCGGGCCAGGTCGACGGCCGCCTCGGTGTGACCGGGACGGCGCAGCACGCCGCCCTCCTTGGCGCGCAGCGGCACGACGTGGCCGGGCCGGGTGAAGTCCTGGGCGCCGCTGGACGGGTCGGCCAGCAACCGCATGGTGGCGGCGCGGTCGGACGCCGAGATGCCGGTGCCGATGCCCTCCCGGGCGTCGACGGTCACGGTGTACGCGGTGCCGTGCTTGTCCTGGTTGGTGGCGTACATCGGGGGCAGGCCGAGGCGGTCGCAGTCGGCGCCGTCGAGCGGCACACAGAGATAGCCGGACGTGTATCGAACCATGAAGGCAACCAACTCGGGGGTGGCTTTCTCCGCGGCGAAGATGAGGTCTCCCTCGTTCTCGCGGTCTTCGTCGTCGACGACGACGACTGCCTTGCCTGCGGCGATGTCCGCAACGGCGCGCTCGATACTGTCGAACCTGGTCACGTGCTCGGTCTCCAAAGTCTTGACTTAGGCATCTTCGAATACAAACGGATGCATCCGTGGATGCTCCTCAACAGTACGACTCAGCGACCGGCCGCTTGCAGCCGCTCCACATACTTCGCGATCACGTCGACCTCGAGGTTGACGGGCGTCCCGACGGACGCCGCCCCGAGGGTGGTCAGTTGCAGCGTGGTCGGGATGAGCGAGATCTCGAAGTATTCCTCGCCGCGTTCGCCGCCGAGCGCCGAGACCGTCAGCGACACACCGTCGACCGTGATCGAGCCCTTCTCCACGACGTACCGGGAGATGGCGTCGGGCAGCGCGATGCGGACGACCTCCCAGTTCTCGGACGGGCTGCGGCTGATGATGTGCCCGGTGCCGTCCACGTGGCCCTGGACGAGGTGGCCGCCGAGGCGGCTGTTCAGGGCTGCGGCCCGCTCGAGGTTGACGCGGCTGCCCACGTCGATCTTCTGCAAGCTCGATCGGTTCAACGTCTCCTGCATGACGTCGGCGGTGAAGGAGCCGTCGGCCAGCACCTCGACGACGGTCAGGCACACCCCGTTCACCGCGATCGAATCACCGTGTGACGCGTCGGAAGTCACGACCGGACCACGCACGGTGAACCGTGCGGCGTCGGCCAGTTCCTCCTTGGCGACGACCTCACCCAACTCTTCGACGATCCCGGTGAACACTGTGGCTTCTCCTACGTTTGGGGGCTGTCAGGGTTTTCGGACACTGCTGGAACCAGACTCAACAACAAATCGGGGCCGATTGTTTCGACCGACTCGTGACGGAACCGCAGCGCGCCGTCGATCGTGTGCACACCCGCCTCCGCGACCGCGGGCGTGCCGGCGCCGAGGACCAGCGGGGCGAGGTACGCCTGGATGCGGTCGACGCGGCCCGCGGCGAGAAACGCGCCGGCCAGCCGGGGCCCGCCCTCGAGCAGCACATCGGTGTACTCCGCGAGTGCGGCGAGGACTTCGTCCACGTCGCGCGTGCGCAGCAGCAGGGTGGGCGCGGAGTCATCGAGGACCCGGGCGTCCGCCGGGATGTCGCCGAGTCCGACGACGACGCGCACCGGCTGGTGAGCGGCGAGCGATCCGTCGGGCATCCGGGCGGTCAGCCGGGGGTCGTCGGCCAGCACCGTCCCGGTGCCGACCACGATCGCGTCGAGTTTCGCCCGGTCGGCGTGGACGTGTTCCCTGGCCTCGGGTCCGGTGATCCACTGGCTGGTGCCGTCGGCGGCGGCGCTGCGCCCGTCCAGGGTGGCCGCGTACTTCCAGGTGACGTGTGGCCGTCCGGTGCGCTGCCGGTGCAGCCAGGCCCGGAGCGGCCCGCGTTCGACGTCCTGGGCTCGCAGCCCGGACGTGACCTCGACCCCCGCCGAGACGAGAGTTTCCGCGCCGCCCGCGGCCTCGGGGTTCGGATCGCCCACCGCATAGTGCACCGCGACCACACCGGCATCGAGGAGCGCTTGCGAACACGGCCCGGTCCGGCCGTGGTGGTTGCACGGTTCCAGCGTGACGACGGCGGTGCCGCCGCGGGCGGCGTCACCCGCCTCCCGCAGTGCGACGACCTCCGCGTGCGGACCGCCGGGAGGCTGCGTCATCCCGACACCGGCGATGCGCCCCGCGGAGTCGAGGACCACCGCGCCGACCGCCGGATTGGGGCTGGTGAATCCGCGCGCCGACTCCGCGGCACCGATGGCGATCTGCATCGCGGCGTCGAGATCCGCAGCCGAATTCTCATGCCGCACGTGGGAGTTCACGATGTGCCGGAGCGCCGTTACCGCGACAGACTCAGGTGCGGTGACGCCTTGGCGGCGCTGGCGCGCAGGGCGCGGACGGCCTCCGCGGGATCGCTCGTGCCGTAGACGGCGGACCCGGCGACGAAGCAGTCGACGCCCGCCTCGGCAGCGGCCTCGACGGTGTCGGCGTTGATGCCGCCGTCGATCTCCACGACCAGCCTCAGCTCACCCGAGTCGACGAGCCGGCGGACGGCCTTCGCCTTCGACAGCACCTCGGGGATGAACGACTGACCGCCGAAGCCGGGCTCGACGCTCATGACGAGAAGCGTGTCGAAATCCTTCAGGATCTCGAGGTACGGCTCGATCGGCGTGCCGGGCTTGACGCTGAGACCGGCCTTGGCGCCGGCGGCGCGGATGTCCCGGGCCACGGACCGGGGGTCGTCGGTCGCCTCGGCGTGGAACGTGACGTTGTGCGCGCCCGCCTCCGCGTAGGGCGGCGCCCAGCGACGGGGGTCGTCGATCATGAGATGGCAGTCGAGCGGGATGTCCGTCGCCGCGAGCAGGCTCTGCACGACGGGAAGGCCGAGCGTCAGATTCGGCACGAAATGTGCGTCCATCACGTCGACGTGCAGCCAGTCGGCCCCGGCGACGGCATCCGCCTCCTCGGCGAGACGCGCGAAATCGGCAGACAGAATGGACGGTGCGATCATCGGGGTTGCCACGCGCCGCAGTTTAGTCGTACGCGTGCCGGGGCCGGGGCCCGCGGTCCATACTGGGCTCATGCCGACCTGGACGGACGTCGTGGCGATCGGTGCGTCCCTGCCGGAGGTACAGGAGAGCACGTCATATCGCACTCCGGCGCTGAAGGTGGCGGGCACGTTGCTCGCCCGGTTGCGGGCCGAGTCGGACGGGGGCCTGGTGGTGATGTGCGACCTCGACGCGAAGGCGGCGCTGCTGGCCCAGGGCGCGCCGTTCTACACCACTCGGCACTACGACGGTCACGGTTCGATCCTCGTCGACCTCGAGAATGTCGACGTCACGCAGCTGACCGAGCTGCTGCAGGACGCCTGGCGGATCAAGGCACCGGCGAAGCTGCGCAAGCGGTTCGACCAGACCTGACGAGAAAGGCGAGGGCCCGGGCGGCGCCCGCACACCGGCCCGGACCCTCATCGGATCGGCGTCAGACGCCGAGCTTGAGGCCCGCCCCCGCATCGACGCGGAGCTGCTGACCGGTGACGAACCGGGACTCGTCGGACGAGAGGAACACCACCGCGTGCGAGATGTCCTCGGGCTCGACCCACGGGGTGGGCATCGCCTGCATGAACGGGAACGTGACCTTCGCGTCCTCGGCGGTCGGGTTCTCGAGGTCGGGGCGGAACGTGCGGAACATCGGAGGGCTCTGCAGCATGTCCGTGTTGCAGTTCGTGGGGTGGATCGCGTTGACGCGGATTGACTTCGGGCCCAGGGTGAGCGCGAGCGAGTTGGTGTACGTCCACAGCATCTTCTTGGCGAGACCGTAGCCGTCACCGCCCGGCCCCTGCAGGGCCTGTTGACCGTTCAGGCCCGTCTGCGGGACCAGCCCGGCCACCGATCCCGTCGCGATGATCGACGCACCGGCGTCCAGGTGCGGGAGGGCCGAGTGAATCGTGTTGATCACTCCGACGAAGTCGACGTCGAACGCATCGACGAATCCCTCGACGGGCACGTCGTGCCCGAGGGGCGCGATCCCCGCATTGGCGACCACGACGTCAAGCCGTCCCAGCGTCGCGACCGCGGCGTCGAGTTCGCGTTGCAGTGCCGCGCGGTCACGCACGTCCACCTTGGCGGTGACGACCCGGCGCCCCGCCTTCTCGACGAGCCGTCCCGTCTCCTCGAGGTCGGCCTCGGTCGCCAGCGGGTACTCGTTCGATGCGATGTCCTCGCAGAGGTCGAAGGCGATGATGTCGGCGCCCTCGTCGGCGAGATGCACTGCATGACTACGACCCTGACCCCGCGCCGCTCCCGTGATCAGAACGACCTTCCCCGCTACCCGATTCATCTGAAGTCCTCCACTCGCTTCGTGACGTACGTCTCTGTCGCGAGAAGAATTAGAACACGTTTCACACAAAAATGAAACAGGTTCTACCGAAAGTCGGGCAGATGTCCAGGTAGCGGGGAGCGACCGCCCTACGGCTTGCGCAACGCGGCCATGAACATCGCGTCCGTGCCGTGCCGGTGCGGCCAGAGCTGGACGCCCGGGCCGTCACCCAGCTCCGGCACACCGGGTACGAGTTCACGCGTGTCCAGCGCCGTGAGCCCGTAGCGGCGCACCGCGTCCGCGACCACGGCCACCGTCTCGGACAGATGTGGCGAACACGTCGCGTAGAGGATCACGCCACCCGGACGAACCAGCCGAGCGGCCGACGCCAGGAGTTCCCGCTGCAGCTTCGCCAGACCCGCCACATCCGACGGCTGGCGGCGCCACCGGGCCTCCGGACGTCGGCGCAGCGCACCCAGTCCGGTGCACGGCGCGTCGACCAGGATCCGGTCGTACCCGCCCTCCAACCCGGGATCCCGCCCGTCGGCGACGTGCACGTCGACCGGCAGTTCCTTCGTCGTCTTGCGGATCAGGTCCGCACGGTGCGCCACCGGCTCCACGGCGTCGAGGCGTCCGCCCTCGATTCCGGCGAGGGCGCCGAGCAGGGCAGCCTTGCCGCCCGGGCCCGCGCAGAGGTCGAGCCACCGGCCCGCGTCCGGGCCGTCCAGCGGCGCCAGCGACAGCGCCCGGGCGACGAGCTGACTGCCCTCGTCCTGTACTCCGGCGAGCCCCTCGCGGACGGCGTCGAGCAGCCCCGGGTCGCCGCCGTCCAGATAGACCGCGTACGGCGAGTACCGCCCCACCTCGCCGCCGGTGGCGAGCGCGAGTTCCTCCGACGAGATCTCCCCGGGGCGGGCGACGAGATGCACCGCCGGCCGGGCGTCGTCGGCCACGAGGACATCCTCGAGTTCCCCGGCGTCGGCACCGAGCGCGTCGGCGAACACCTGGGCGATCCACGCGGGATGCGCGTGCGCGAACGCCAGCCGCCCCACCGGATCGGCCGGGGCGAGGCGCTCCACCCATTCCGTCTCGGACCGCTCCGACACCCGGCGTAGCACGGCGTTGACGAAGCCCGCCTTCCCTGGACCGGCCTCCGCGCGCACGAGATCGACGGAGGTGGCGACGGCGGCGTGCGGGGCGACGCGGGTACGGAGTAGCTGGTAGGCGCCCAGCTGGAGGACGTCGAGGAGCGGTCCGTCGATCTCGGCGATCGGCCTGCCGGCGCAGTCGGCGATCACGGCGTCGAGGAGCCCACGGGCGCGGGCGGCGCCGTACGCCAGTTCCGTGGCGAGGGCGGCGTCACGTCCGTCCAGGCGCCGCTCACGCAGCAGTCCGGGCAACACCAGGTTGGCGTAGGCGTCGCGCTCCCGGACGGCACGCAGCACGTCCCTCGCGGCCAGCCGCGGCTGATCGAGACCGGACTGCGATGCGTCGGGGCGGCGCGCCTGGCGGGGACGGTTGTTGCGGGCCCCCGAGCCGGACTGGCCGCGACGTGCGGGCCTTCTCGATTCGCTCACTGTGCCCGTACCTCCGCGTCGAGTCGTGCGCCTCGCGCCCAGTCCAGGGCGGCCATCTGTTTCTTGCCCTGCGGCTGGATGCGGTCGAGCCGCACCGCCACCGTGGACGTGCCGATCAGGAATCCGGATCTGGTCACGGAGATCTCCCCCGGCTCCAGTCGCTCCTCCGTCGGAGTGACGGGGCCGACCTTGACGCGCAGATCGCCGATCGTGGTCCAGGCGCCGGGCGCGGGGGTCACCGACCGGACGTGCCGGTCCACCACGGCAGCTGTTCTGTCCCAACGGATCCGGGCCGCCTCGACGGTCACCTTGGGCGCGTGCGACACCCCGTCGGCCGACTGCGGGACCGCGCTGATCGCGCCGTCCTCGATCCCGTCGAGAACCGACTCCAGGAGGACCGCACCGCTGTCGGCGAGGCGCCCCAGGAGGTCCCCGGCGGTGTCGGTGTCGCGGATCCTCTCGGTGACCACCCCGTAGACCGGCCCGGTGTCCATCCCCGCCTCGAGCCGGAAGGCGCTCGCACCGGTCATGTCGTCACCCGCACCGATCGCGGCCTGCACCGGAGCGGCCCCGCGCCACGCAGGCAACAGCGAGAAATGCAGGTTCACCCAGCCGTGCGCCGGGATGTCGAGGACCTTTTGCGGCAGCAGCGCCCCGTAGGCGACGACGGGCGCGCAGTCGGGGGCGAGGTCGGCGAGACGTGCGAGGAATTCCGGTTCCGAGGGCCGCTCGGGAGTCAGCACCTCGATACCGTTCGAGTCGGCGAGTTCACCGATCGGTGAACGGACCACCTTCCGTCCGCGGCCTGCGACTGCGTCCGGGCGGGTGATCACCGCCACGACGTCGTGGCGCGGCGAACGGATCAAGCGTTCGAGCGAGGGAACGGCGGGCTCGGGGGTTCCGGCGAAGACTATGCGCACGTCGGCGACCCACACAACGGACGGTGGACCGCTGCGCGGGCCGAAACGATACTCACGAAGAAAGCTCCCCTTTGATCGACGATGTGCCGACCAGTCTAGGGAGTCGGACCCGGGCCGTAACACTCGGCGAACTGTCGTCGCCGCCCTGCAGGGCGTGAGCGATTCCGACGCCGAACACCTCGCGGCCGCACTCGACATCAAGACCGTGAAGAACCTCGGCACCAACAAGTACTTCCTCTGGGCGCAGGCCGTCGCGACACTGGCGGAGTAGCACACACACAGAAGCGGGGAGCCGTGCAGCGCACGGCTCCCCGCTTCGTTGTGGGTCTACCTGTTGCTGTCGAGAATTACCTGCGGAATACCCGCGCCGACCGGGACGAACTCGCAGTGAGCCAGCGGAGTCGCGTCCGGGTCGAGCGCCGCACGGACGAGGTCGAGCGCGAACGGATCGTAGGGCGCCTGGAAATGTCCGGTGCCATCCTGGGGGCATCGATCCTGAATCAGGATGTTGTCGGCCCCGGCGCCGCGGAGCGCCATGTTCGTGTACGGCTGGATCATTTCGTCGTACCGGGACCCGATGGTCGTGTACGCGACGCCGGGCACGGTGTCACCGCCCGCGTTGAGGGCATTCATGAACGGCGAGCCCTGCATCTGCTGGCTGACGGCCACCGACGTCACCGTGCGGGCGAAGTCAGGTCCGCCGGGAAGTGCCTGCACGATCGGAACGAGGCCGTACATCACTCCCCCGTAGCTGGGCGACGCCAGTCCGACCCAGTCGTCGACGAACGGGGCGCCGCCGAGCTTGTTGACGTAGTACCGCGTGACGTTGGCACCCTGCGAGTATCCGACGGTGTCGACCTTGTCGGCGCCGGTCGCGTCGCGGACCCGGTCGACGAACCGGCCGAACTCCTCCGCGCTCGCGACGATGTCCTCGGTGCCGTAGGAATCGGCACCCGGCGCTCCGCCGTAGTTGAGCGCGAACACGCAGTAGCCGTCCGCGGCGAGCATGGGCGACAGGGCGGCCCAGTCCGCGTAGGCGCTGGCGTCGGTGCCGTGCGCGAGCACCACCGGCTCCGGGTGGTCCGGGGAGGGTGTGCAGGAGAAGTCGTTCGATCCCGCGGGTGCGCTGTCCGGGTGCTCGTGCGCATACGCGGCGGCGGCACTACGGCCGTTCTGAGGAAGCCCGGCCATGGTGGGCACGACGGGCTGGGGCGGTGAGGCGTCGTCCGCGTGGGCGGTGGACACTGCGCCGGACATCAGCAGGACGACACACGTGACGACCGCACCGGCACCCCGAAACCTCATGATCTCTCCCGACTTCGCCGTGACATTTCTGTGAACCTTCCCAGAATGTGCACGCGCTGTCGCGTCGAGTCGGCGGGCCCGCGGTGAGCCGTGGCGCCCTACGAGTCGGTGTCATCCTTGCCGGCTTCGCTCTGATCGTCTTCGGCGAGAAGGCGATACATCGCGCGCCGCGCGTCGGTGAGGATCTCGCCGGCACGCCGGACCTGGTCGTCGTCACCGACCGCGGCGACCTGACCCGCGGCACCCATCAGCAACCCGATCAGACCCCGCAGGTCCTCGGCGGGCCGGCCGACACTCTCCCGCACGTCGTCCCACGGGGTGCCGAGTTCGGTCTTGTTCGCTTCGACGAAGGCCTTGCCCTCGTCCGTCAGGCGTGCGGTCTTGCGGCCCGCCACCTTTTCGATGAGCACCAGACCCTCGTCCTCGAGCTGTGACAGCGCGGGGTAGATCGAACCGGGACTGGGCTTCCACACCCCGTCGCTGCGTTCGACGATCTGCTGAATCAGCTCGTAGCCGTGCATCGGCTCCTCGGTGAGCAGCAGCAGGATCGCGGAGCGGACATCGCCGCGCCGTCCCCTGCCACCCCGTCCGCGTCCGCGCCCGAAGTGAATTCCCGGACCGAGGCCGGGATCGCCCTCGGGGCCGAAGCGGCCTCGCCGGTGTCCGTGACGGTGGGGGCCCTCGGGCCGTCCCGTCCGTTCGCGTGTGAATCGGGCCCGTCGGGGACCCCTGTGTTCGAAATGGAAGTCTTCCATCATCAGCCTCCTTCTGTATCGCTGATGCATCAACGATATATCGTCGATTAGCACTCGACAAGGCCCCCTCCTGTGACGGTCGTCAAGTCGGCCCCGTACCCGAAAGGGCGCTGTGGCCGGAGGCGTTCGCGCTCAGCCGGCGGCCGCGCCGAACCACCTGGGCAGTTGGCCGACCAGATCCTGCTGGTCTCCCCCGACCCATGCCACGTAGCCGTCCGGCCGCAGCAGCACCGCGGGGACGTCCAGTTCCTCGCTGACGTCGACGACGTGGTCGACCCGGTCTGCCCAGCCCGCCACCGAAAGCCGGCCGGTCTGGTCGAGCAGCAATCCGCGGCCACCATGCATCAGCTCGTAGAGGCGCCCCCGCTTCAGCCCGATGTCGCGCAGCCGTCGGCCGAGCAGTTCGTGCCCCTCACCGAAGTCGTAGCGGACACCGATCGCGGTGACTTTCTCGGTCAGGTACCGGTTCACCTCCTCGACGTCCATCAGTTCCGACAGCAGCCGGCGCACCGCCTGGGGACCCGGCTCGGTGGACAGCAGCTCGGACTGCACGCGGGTGTTGTTCAGCACGTCGGCGGCTACCGGGTGCCGTTCGGTGTGGTAGCTGTCCAGCAGCCCCTCCGGTGCCCAGCCGTCGACCTCGGCGGCCAGTTTCCAGCCCAGATTGAACGCGTCCTGGACGCCGAGGTTGAGGCCCTGCCCGCCCAGCGGTGGGTGGACGTGGGCCGCGTCGCCGGCCAGCAACACCCGGCCGACCCGGTAACGCTCGGCCAGCCGGGTGGCGTCGCCGAAGCGGGACAGCCACCGCGGTGAGTGCACGCCGAAGTCGGTGCCGGCGAACACCCGCAGCTGTTGCTTGAACTCCTCGAGGGTCGGCGGGACCGACCGGTCCTCGGCCACCCCCTCGGCGGGCACGACGACGCGGTACACCCCGTCCCCGGAGGGCCCGGCGCCGAACCCCTTGTGGGTTTTGCGGACCTCGGCCACCACGGCGGCCAGCGTCTTCGGCGGCGCGGCCACCTCCATCTCGCCCAGGAGCGACTCGACCCGGGTGGGCTCGCCGGGGAAGCCGACGCCCAGCAGCTTGCGCACCGTGCTGCGGCCGCCGTCGCAGCCGACGAGGTAGCGCGCGCGCAGCTGTGTGCCGTCGGTCGGCAGGGCGGTCACCCCGTCCTCGTTCTGGCTCAGCCCGACCAGTTCGCAGCCACGCCGGATCTCGACGCCGAGTTCGGTGGCGTGCTCGCTCAGCAGGCGCTCGGTGACGGGCTGCGGGATGCCGAGGATGTACGGATGTGCGGTGTCCAGCCGGTCGGGCCGCGGCTTGCTGATACCGGCGAAGAAGCCGCCGACGGGGTACTGCTTGCCGAGCGCGAGGAATCGCTCCAGCAGACCGCGCTGGTCCATCACCTCGACGCTGCGCACGTGCAGGCCCAGCGACCGGACATGCCTGGTCGGCTCGGCCTCCTTCTCCAGCACGAGCACCTGCACGCCGTGCAGCCGCAACTCGCAGGCCAGCATCAGGCCGGTCGGTCCGCCGCCGGCAACGATCACGTCAATCATGAAGACCCCCACATACGCCGCGAACTGATTTCCGCAGGTTCTGGCTTCGGTGGGAGATTCTGCGGCACGACCGGGGTCTTGCCGCAAGGCCCCCGGTGCGTTATATGGTGAAAGTGGCAGGGAGTGGATTACCTCCTTGCCATTCCGTTTGTGTCCCCCCGGGGGGCGGAACTAGCCGATCCGAATGGGGTCGATCTGGACCCGGGCAGGCTGCGAGTCCTTACGCGCGCTGCGCACCGACTGCGCCTCTCCCAGCGCTTTGGCCAGCGGCTTTCCCTCGCCACGGGGCACCCGGATCAGCATCCGCTCCACGTCCGCCGGCTCCGGCGCGTCGCCGGTGAACGGCAGCCGCTCCCCCGCCGGCAACTCGACCGGGCCCAGCAATTCCGCATTCGCCGGCAGATCGGCGAGCTCCAGGAGGTCGGCGATCGCCTTCGCGCTGCCGTCGATCGCCGCGAGGTGGATGGCGGGCGGAAATCCGACCTCCGCCCGCTCCTCGTACTGCGCACGGGCGTGACCGACCGGATCCCAGCGAACCAACGCCTGCACGGTCGGAATCCCCGAATCGGCGACCACGACCACCTGACCGCCCTCGGCGAACGGGCGTACGAGTGACGACGCCGTCATCCACCGCCGCAGCGTCTCCTCGGCGGCGCGCAGGTCGGGACGGCCCAGCAGCGCCCAGCCGTCGAGCAGCAACGCCGCGCCGTAGCCGCCCGGCATCACCGGTTCGGCCCCGACCGTCGACACCACGAGGGTGGGACCCGCCTTCACCTCGTCGACGACGTCCGTGCCCCCCGACATCCGGACGGCGACCCCGGGAAACGCGCGACCCAGTTCCTCGGCGGTCCGTCCGGCACCGACCACGACGGCCCGCAGCGCCTTCGCTCCGCACGCGTGGCAGCGGTGTGCGGCGTCGGCGACGCCACACCACCGGCACGCGGGGGTCCCCGCCCCGTCCGGGCCGGTCGCGGACGGCAGCGCGAGAGGTCCGTTGCATCGTCGGCATCGCGCGGGCGCCCGGCACTTGCCGCACGCGAGGCTGGGCACGTAGCCGCGCCGGGGCACCTGGACCAGCACTCCGCGGCCGGCGCCGAGCGCCTCCCGGGCAGCCGCGAACGCGATCGCGGGCAGCCGGGCGGCGCGTGCGCCGGGATCGCGGGCCAGGGCGTGGTCGCTGTCCGCGAGTGCGGTGATCTTCGGGGCGGCCGCCCGCACCGAGTCGCGGGAGGCCACGAGGTCGTGCGCCCACCCGGAGTCGACCAGCGCCTGCGCCTCCGCGGTGCGCGCGTGTCCGGCCAGTACCACCGCGCAGCCACTGGCGTACGCGCGGAGCAGCGCCACCTCGCGGGCGTGCGGATACGGTGCGCGCGGCTCGGAATGGTTGTCGTCCCCGTCGTCCCAGACCACGATCAGCCCGGTGCGCGGCGTCGGCGCGAACACCGAACTCCGGGTCCCGACGACGACCTTTGCCGTTCCGCGCAGCGCCGCCAGCCAGCGCCGGTAGCGCAGGGCCGGACCGAGACCGGCGGCGAGTCCGACGACCGCGTCCTTGCCCAGCAGCTTCTCCACCGCCGCGACCACGCGGTCGAGATCGCGCTGATCGGGCACGACGACGACGGTGCTCGCCCCGGTGGCGGCCACGAGCCCCGACAGTTCCGCGAGACGCGCCGGCCAGTCCTCGCCGGGGAGTGCCTGCCAGACCGCGCGCGGGGCACGCTCCGCCGACAGTGCGGTCAGGAAAGCGCCGCCGTGGACGTACCGGTCCCACGCGCCGGTGTCGATCGCGATGTCCGGCACCTCGGAGGGTTCGGACGCGGCCTCGGACTCCGCGCGGGCGTGTCTCGGCGGGATCGCGAGTCGCAGGACGTCCGCGCGGGTCCCCGCGTATCGGCCGGCGACGAGGTCGACCACCCGGGTGATCTCCTCGGTCAGGACCCGCTCGGGCGAGATCACCCGTTCGAGCCAGCCGAAACGGCCCTGATGGTCGCTGGTCGCGTTCCGGGAGACGACGAACCCGTCGACGAGACGTCCGGCGAACCGGATGCGCACCCGGACCCCGGGCTGCGCCTGCTCGTCGAGGTCCTTCGGAACGAGATAGTCGAATTCGCGGTCGAGGTGGGCAAGCGGAAGCAGCGGCAGCACCCGGGCAACCGGATCTACTTCTGCCGCAACCTTTTCCGCGCTCACTCCGCGGCCCCTACCGCAGCGGCGCCCGCCGCGCCGTGACTACCGATCAGAGGCCTGCGGCTGCCCGCAGCTTCTCCGCCCGGTCGATGCTCTCCCACGGGAGGTCGATGTCGGTGCGACCGAAGTGACCGTAGGCCGCGGTCTGCGCGTAGATCGGACGCAGCAGGTCGAGATCGCGGATGATGGCGCCGGGTCGCAGGTCGAACGTTTCGGTGATGGCCTGCTGGATCCGCGCCGGATCCGTCTTCTCGGTACCGAACGTCTCGACGAACAGACCCACCGGCGCCGCCTTGCCGATCGCGTACGCCACCTGGACCTCGATCCGGTCCGCGAGGCCTGCCGCGACCGCGTTCTTGGCCACCCAGCGCATGGCGTAGGCCGCCGACCGGTCGACCTTCGAGGGGTCCTTGCCGGAGAACGCGCCGCCGCCGTGGCGGGCCATGCCGCCGTAGGTGTCGACGATGATCTTGCGACCGGTCAGGCCGGCGTCACCCATCGGGCCGCCGAGCACGAACTTGCCCGTCGGGTTGACGAGCAGGCGGATGTCCGAGACGTCGAGTTCCGGCATGTCGATTTCGGCGAGAACCGATCCGAGAACCTTTTCCCGCAGATCCGGGGTCAGCAGGTTGTCGAGGTCGATGTCCGCGGCGTGCTGCGTCGAGATGACCACGGTGTCGAGGCGAACAGCCTTGTCGCCGTCGTATTCGATGGTGACCTGGGTCTTGCCGTCCGGGCGCAGGTACGGCAGGACACCGGACTTGCGGACCTCGGTGAGACGACGCGACAGGCGGTGCGCCAGCGCGATCGGCAGCGGCATCAGTTCCGGGGTGTCGGTGGTGGCGAACCCGAACATCAGCCCCTGGTCGCCTGCGCCCTGACGGTCGATTTCGTCGTCGCTCAGTTCGCCGGTGCGGACCTCGTGCGAGTGGTCGACGCCCTGGGCGATCTCCGGGGACTGTGCGCCGATCGCGACGTTGACGCCGCAGGAGTTGCCGTCGAAGCCCTTGGCCGAGGAGTCGTACCCGATCTCGAGCACGGTGTCGCGCACGATCTTGGGGATGTCGGCGTAGGCGGTGGTCGTGACCTCGCCGGCGACGTGGACCTGTCCGGTGGTCACGAGTGTCTCGACGGCGACGCGGGCGCGCGGGTCGTCGGTGAGGAGCGCGTCGAGGATGGAGTCGCTGATCGCATCACAAATCTTGTCCGGGTGCCCCTCGGTCACAGACTCACTGGTGAATAGCCGACTACCGGACTGGCTCACAGAATTCCCTCTCGACAGTTGTCCTGAACAGCACTTGAAAACAGCTTAGCTGCGTAATACCGCGAACGACCCTAGCGCCACCCCGGCGGGAGTGACACCTTTCGAATCACCGAAACTCTGCCGGATGTTCCGTCAGAGCGTCCGGAACAGCTGGTCGACGGCGTCGAGCACCCGGCTCGCCATCAACGCCTTCGATCCGTGCTCGAGCGCGGACTCGGAACCGTCGGCTCCGAGCAGCCACCCGTCGTTGTGGTCGACCTCGAACGCCTTGCCCTCGCCGACCGCGTTGACGACGAGGAGGTCGCAGCCCTTACGCGCGAGCTTGGCCCGCGCGTACGTGAGGACGTCGCCGTCGGCGTCGCCCGTCTCGGCCGCGAATCCGACGATCACGGTCTTCGACGGGATCTCGCCGTCCCGCCGGGACTGCACCAGGCCGGCGAGGATGTCCTCGTTCTTGGTGAGTGCGATCGAGTCGGGCTCGCCCGCGCCCTTCTTGATCTTGCTCGCCACCGTCGTCGTCGGCCGGAAATCGGCCACTGCCGCGGCCATGATCACGGCATCGAATCCGGGCGCGTGCTTGGCGACCGCCACCCGCATGTCATCCGCCGTGCGGACGTGCACCACGTCGACGGCGGCCGGGTCGGCGAGGCCGGCGGTGTAGCCGGAGACGAGGGTGACCTCGGCCCCGCGCTGCACGGCGAGCCGGGCGATCGCGTAGCCCTGCTTGCCCGAACTGCGGTTACCGAGGAACCGCACCGGGTCGAGCGGTTCACGGGTGCCGCCCGCGGACACGAGCACCCGCCGGCCCTCGAGATCACGGGGCAGCGCGTCGGGACGCTCGACCAGCAACGACGCCAACCCGACGATCTCGTCGGGTTCCGGCAGCCGGCCTGCGCCGGTGTCCTTGCCCGTGAGGCGGCCGGATGCGGGTTCGATGACGGTCACGCCGCGTGCGCGGAGCGTGGCGACGTTCGCGACGGTGGCCGGGTGCTCCCACATCTCCGTGTGCATCGCGGGAGCGAACACCACGGGACATCGCGCGGTGAGCAGCGTCGCGGTGAGCAGGTCGTCGGCGCGTCCCGCCACAGCGCGCGCCATGAGGTCGGCGGTGGCGGGCGCGATGACGACGAGATCCGCTTCCTGCCCGAGACGAACATGCGGAACCTGCGGAACGTCGGTGAACACACCCGTGTGCACGGGGTTGCCCGACAGCGCCTCGAACGTCGCCTTGCCGACGAACTCGAGCGCGGACTCCGTCGGGATGACCCGCACATGATGCCCGGCCTCCGTGAAGGCCCGAATGACGGCACAGCTCTTGTACGCGGCGATGCCGCCGCCGACACCGACCACGATCCGCTTGCGCGCTGCCCCCGCGGGAACCGGTTCCGGTGAATCCGTCACGGGCCCGGAGACCGGGCCCGCTGCCTGTTCAGGCACGGCAGATCCTCCGCTCACTCGCCTTCGGTGTGCTCGAGAAGATCGGAGTGGATCTCACGCAGCGCGATGGACAGCGGCTTCTCCTGCAGGCCCGGCTCCACGAGGGGGCCGACGTACTCGAGGATGCCGTCACCGAGCTGGTTGTAGTAATCGTTGATCTGACGCGCCCGCTTGGCCGCGTAGATCACCAGCGCGTACTTCGACGACGTGCGAGCGAGAAGCTCGTCGATCGGAGGATTGGTGATGCCGAGCGGGGTGTCGTAAGCCGGCAGGGCGCCGTGGCTGGGTGTTGCGGACGCTACTGCGGGGGTGCTGCTCACTCGGTATCTCCTGAAATAGTTCTGGCTAGTTGATGTGAGATCTAGTGGGTCGACTCGGACTGTTCCGGTCGTCCAACCAACAAGGATACCAACTCGTCGCACGATCGGCTGACATCCTCATTCACGATGACCGCGTCGAACTCGTCCTGCGCCTCCAGCTCGACTCTCGCGGTCGCGAGACGCCGCTCCACGACCTCGGCGGATTCGGTGCCCCGGCCGGTCAATCTCTCGACCAGCGCGTCCCAGCTCGGGGGCGCCATGAAGACGAGCAGAGCCTCCGGCATCGCGGCGCGGACGGCCCGCGCACCGGCGAGATCGACCTCGACGAGCACCGGTTTGCCCTGTTCGATCGCCCGGCGGACGGGTGCGGCCGGGGTTCCCGACAGCTGGAGTCCGCCGTGGATCTCGGCCCATTCGAGCAGCTCACCGGATTCGATCATCCGCTGGAACTCGTCGCGAGAGGTGAACCGGTAGTCCCTGCCGTCCACCTCGCCCGGGCGTGGGTCGCGCGTCGTCGCGGACACGCTGAAGACGAGCTCCGGCATCCGTTCACGCAGGAGTCGCACCACGCTGGACTTACCGACGGCCGAGGGGCCGGCCAGTACTACCAGCCGACCCCTCCGCACTGCGGTCTTGCTCTCTGACACTTGTGCGTCAGCTACCACTGTCGTGCTCAGGCCTCGAAGTCGAACCTGGCGAGCAGGGCCTTCCGCTGCCGATCGCCGAGGCCACGGAGGCGACGGGTCGGAGCGATCTCCAGCTCGGTCATGATCTCCTGCGCCTTGACCTTGCCCACCTTGGGCAGCGCCTCGAGCAGTGCCGACACCTTCATCTTGCCCAGGATCTCGTCGTCCTCGGCGTCCTTGAGAACCTGCTTGAGGTCGGTGCCACCACGCTTCAGGCGCTCCTTGAGCTCAGCCCTGGCCTTGCGGGCAGCAGCTGCCTTCTCCAAAGCAGCAGCGCGCTGCTCATCAGTCAACTGGGGAAGGGCCACGGTTCCTCCGTCTCGTCGTTGGCAAATAGTCCAAACCACTGGATAACCAGCAGCGATAGCGACCGTACTCACGCCCGGCGCCGATTGCGAACCCACCCCCCGAGGTCAGAGCCGGATTCGGGTGGGCTATGAGAGTGCGGACTCGATCTCGTCGCGGACCGTGACGGCCGCCTCACGCAGTGCCGTCACCGACGGTCCGGCACCGAGAACACCACGAGAGCTGTTCGGTAACAACAGTTTTCGAGAATCGGGAAAAATGTCGGCGAGATCACCGGGAGTCGCCCCCTGGGCGCCGAGACCGGGCGCGAGAATCGGTCCGGAAAAATTCGACAAATCCAGGCCGTGTCCGCGTGTCGCGCCCACCACCAGACCCACCAGACCGGGTTGCGCGTCGTTGTGCCGGACCGCCGCATCCACCACGGACTGGGCCACGGACACTCCCCCGGCGGTCTGCGCCGCCTGCAGGTCGCCGCCCTCCGGGTTGGACGTCCGGGCCAGCACGAAGAGCCCGCGGCCCTGCTCCGCCGCCAGCGACAGCGCCGGGTCCAGCGCACCGAACCCCAGATACGGCGACACCGTCACGGCATCGGACGACAGTGCCGACTCCGCACCCAGCCAGGACTGCGCGTACGCCGCCATCGTCGACCCGATGTCCCCGCGCTTGGCATCGGCGACGACGAGCGTCCCTGCCTCTCTGAGGACCGAAATGGTGCGTTCGAGCACCGCGTACCCGGCGGAGCCGTACGCTTCGAAGAACGCCACCTGAGGCTTCACGACGGCCACCTCACCGACGAAGGCCTCCACGCAGATCTCCGCGAACGTCTCCAGCCCCTCGGCGGAGACGGGCAATCCCCACGCCTCGAGCAGTCCCGGATGCGGATCGATCCCGACGCACAACCGCCCCCGATGCTCGACCGCCGACATCAGCCGATGCACCCAGGAGTGGTGGTGATGGTGTCCGCTCACGACGACGCGGACCCGGTCGCGGGAGCCACGACCACGGCGGGCGACCGCAGCCGCTCGTGCAGCGCCTGGAGCGACTGGACACCGATGTCGCCGCGGATCGCGGCCTCGATGCCCTGCACCGCGGCGGACGCGCCCTGCACGGTGGTGACGCACGGGATGTTCATGGCGACGGCCGCGCTGCGGATCTCGTAACCGTCGACGCGCGGCCCGGAGTTGCCGTACGGCGTGTTGATCACCATGTCGACCTCGCCGTCGCGGATCATCTCGACGATGGTGCGCTCACCCGCCTCCAGCTTCTCACCGGAGTGCTTGTGCACCTCCTGGCACGTGATCCCGTTCCGGCGGAGAACCGCCGCGGTGCCCTCGGTGGCCAGGATCCGGAAGCCCAGGTCGGCGAGACGCTTGACCGGGAAGATCAGCGACCGCTTGTCCTTGTTGGCGACGGAGACGAACACCGAACCCGACGTGGGCAGCGAGCCGTACGCGGCCGTCTGGCTCTTCGCGAACGCGGTGCCGAAGTCGGCGTCGATGCCCATGACCTCGCCGGTCGACTTCATCTCCGGGCTCAGCAGGGTGTCCACCCCGGTGCCGTCGGCGCGCCGGAACCGGTTGAACGGCAGCACGGCCTCCTTCACGGCGACGGGGGCGTCCGCCGGGGTCGAACCGCCGTCGCCGGTGGCCGGGAGCACACCGCTCGCACGCAGATCGACGATGGACTCGCCCAGCATGACGCGGGCGCAGGCCTTGGCGAGCTGCACCGCCGTCGCCTTCGACACGAACGGCACGGTGCGGCTGGCGCGGGGGTTCGCCTCCAGGACGTACAGGATGTCGTCCTTCAGGGCGTACTGGACGTTGAGCAGGCCCTTGACGCCGATGCCCTTGGCGAGCGCCTCCGTGGAGCGGCGGACGTTCTCCAGGTCGGCGCGGCCGAGGGTGATCGGCGGCAGCGCACAGGCCGAGTCGCCCGAGTGGATGCCGGCCTCCTCGATGTGCTCCATCACGCCGCCGAGGTACACCTCGGAGCCGTCGCAGAGTGCGTCGACGTCGATCTCGATGGCGTCTTCCAGGAACCGGTCGACCAGGACAGGCCGGTCGTCGGAGATCTCGGTGGCGCGGGAGATGTAACTCTCCAGCGACGCCTCGTCGTAGACGATTTCCATGCCGCGGCCACCGAGGACGTACGACGGGCGCACCAGCACCGGGTACCCGATGCCTGCCGCGATCTCGCGGGCCCCGGCGAACGTGGTGGCGGTGCCGAACTTGGGAGCGGGCAGACCGGCCTCGACCAGCACCTTGCCGAACTCGCCGCGATCTTCCGCGAGGTCGATCGCCTCCGGGCTGGTGCCGACGATCGGCACACCCGCAGCCTTCAGCCGCTTCGCCAGGCCCAGCGGGGTCTGGCCGCCGAGCTGCACGATCACCCCGGCGACGGTGCCCGAGAGCGACTCGGCCCGGTACACCTCGAGCACGTCCTCGAACGTGAGCGGCTCGAAGTACAGGCGGTCGGCGGTGTCGTAGTCGGTGGAGACGGTCTCCGGGTTGCAGTTGACCATCACCGTCTCGTAGCCGGCCTCCGACAGCGTCAGTGCGGCGTGGACGCAGGAGTAGTCGAACTCGATGCCCTGACCGATGCGGTTCGGCCCGGAGCCGAGGATCAGGACCTTCGGACGCTCGGTCTGCGGGGCCACTTCGGACTCGGCCGCCGGGTCGAGTTCGTACGTGGAGTAGTGGTACGGCGTCTTCGCCTCGAACTCGGCGGCGCAGGTGTCGACCGTCTTGTACACGGGGTGGACGTTCCACTGCTCGCGCAGCGCCCGGACGGCGTCCTCGCCGCCGATCTCGGGGCGCAGGGCCGCGATCTGCCGATCCGACAGGCCGTGGTGCTTGGCGCGGCGCAGAACCCGCTCGGTCACCTCGGGCGCCTCACGCAGCGTGTCGCCGAGCTCGTGGATCTGCAGGATCTGGTCGAGGAACCACGGGTCGATCTTCGTGGCGTCGAACAGCTGCTCGACGGTGGCGCCGAGAGCGAACGCCTTCTCGAGGCCGTAGACGCGGCCGTCGCGGGGGGTGCTCAGTTCCGTCAGGAGGCTGTCGAGGTCGGTGGCCTCCACCTCGGGGCCCGTCCAGTACCCGGCCCGCTTCGTCTCCAGCGAGCGCAGCACCTTCCCGAACGCCTCGGTGAAGTTGCGGCCGATGGACATGGCCTCACCGACCGACTTCATCGTGGTGGTGAGGGTGTCGTCGGCGCCGGGGAACTTCTCGAACGCGAACCGCGGAGCCTTGACGACGACGTAGTCGAGGGTCGGTTCGAAGCACGCCGGGGTTTCCTTGGTGATGTCGTTGACGATCTCGTCCAGGGTGTAGCCGATGGCGAGCTTCGCGGCGATCTTCGCGATCGGGAAGCCGGTCGCCTTGGACGCGAGCGCACTGGACCGCGACACGCGCGGGTTCATCTCGATGACGACGAGGCGCCCGTCGGTGGGGTCCATGGCGAACTGGATGTTGCAGCCACCGGTGTCCACTCCGACCTCACGGAGGATGTCGATCGAGAGGTCGCGCATCGCCTGGTACTCGCGGTCCGTGAGCGTCATGGCGGGGGCGACGGTGATCGAGTCACCGGTGTGCACGCCGACCGGGTCGACGTTCTCGATCGAGCACACGATCACGACGTTGTCGCGGCCGTCGCGCATCAGCTCGAGCTCGTATTCCTTCCACCCGAGGATCGACTCCTCGATCAGCACGTTGGCGGTGGGCGACGCGGCGAGACCGCCGCCGGCGATCCGCGTCAGGTCCTCGTCGTCGTAGGCCATGCCGGAGCCGAGGCCGCCCATCGTGAACGACGGCCGCACCACGACGGGGAAGCCCAGTTCGGCGACCGTGTCGCGGACCTCGTCCATCGTGTAGCAGACACGGGAACGCGCGGACTCGCCGCCGACCTTCGCGACGATGTCCTTGAACTTCTGCCGGTCCTCGCCGCGCTGGATGGCGTCGAAGTCGGCGCCGATCAGCTCCACGTCGTACTTCTCGAGGATGCCCTGCTCGTGCAGCGCCACCGCGGTGTTCAGGGCCGTCTGGCCGCCGAGGGTCGCGAGGACGGCGTCGATCGGGTGGCCTTTCTCGGCTTCGAGGGCGATGACCTTCTCGACGAACTCGGCGGTGATCGGCTCGACGTACGTGGCGTCCGCGAACTCGGGGTCGGTCATGATCGTGGCCGGGTTGGAGTTGACGAGGCTGACCCGCAGGCCCTCCTCACGCAGCACCCGGCAGGCCTGGGTTCCGGAGTAGTCGAACTCACAGGCCTGGCCGATGACGATCGGCCCGGAGCCGATCACCAGGATGTGGGAGAGATCTGTACGGCGTGGCATTAGTTCTTGACTCCCTCGAGCAGGCTGGTGAAGCGGTCGAACAGGTACGCGGCGTCGTGCGGGCCCGCCGCGGCCTCGGGGTGGTACTGCACCGAGAAGGCGGATCCGTCGAGCAGTCGGACCCCCTCGACGGCACCGTCGTTGGCGCAGGTGTGGCTGATCACGGCCTTGCCGAACGGGGTGTCGAACTCCTGCCCGGCCTCGCCCTCGAGCGCGAACCCGTGGTTTTGCGCGGTGATCGCGATGCGTCCCGTCTCGTGTTCGACAACCGGGATGTTGATGCCCCGGTGACCGAACTTCATCTTGTAGGTGCCGAGACCGAGAGCCCGCCCGAGGATCTGGTTGCCGAAGCAGATGCCGAACAGGGGCAGGCCCTGCCCGATGACTTCCTTCGTGAGGTGCACGGCACCGTCGGCGGTCGCCGGGTCGCCGGGACCGTTGGAGAGGAAGACGCCGTCGGCCTTCAGGTCGAGGATCTGCTCGAGCGTCGCGTTGGACGGGAGCACGTGCACCCGGATGCCGCGTTCGGCGAACATGCGGGGGGTGTTGGTCTTGATACCGAGGTCGATCGCCGCGACGGTGAAGCGCGCTTCTCCCCCGGTCGGCTCGACGACGTAACCGCTGGTGGTGCTGACCTCACCGGCGAGATCCGCGCCGAGCATCGACGGCTGGCTCTTCACGCGGTCGAGCAGCACGTCGGTGTCGGCCAGTGCGTCGCCGGAGAACACCCCGGCGCGCATCGAGCCGCGGGTGCGCAGGTGGCGGACCAGTGCGCGGGTGTCGATGCCGGCGATCCCGACGACTCCCTGCTTCACCAGCTCGTCCTGCAGGGAGCCGGTGGCGCGCCAGCTGGAGGTGCGGCGGGCGGGGTCGCGGACGACGTACCCGGCGACCCAGATCTTCGCCTCGGCGCTGCTGCCGGTGGGACCGACGGACTCGTCGTCCTCGTCGTTCCATCCGGTATTGCCGATCTGCGGCGCGGTGGCCACGACGATCTGGCGGTGGTAGCTGGGGTCGGTGAGGGTCTCCTGATAGCCGGTCATGCCGGTGCTGAAGACAGCCTCACCGAGGGTCTCGCCGACGGCACCGAACGTGGTGCCCCGGAATATCCGACCGTCCTCGAGGACCAGTACTGCAGAGTCGGTGTCGTAGCCGCTCATGCGTTCTCTCCGTTCTGCTCGACCTCACCAGAGCTCGCCGCATTCGCTGAATCTTCACTGTCTGTCTTGCCGTCCGGCTCCCCTGCGCTGACCCAGGCGGGGTACACGGACTTGTCGTCGCTCCGGAAACCGGTGTCGATCTCGGTGCCCGTCGGCAGTTCCCACCGGATCACCAGGACGCCGTCCTTGCTCATGACCTTGCCCGCGAGACCGCGCTCGGTGCGCACGGCGCGGACCGCGTCCTGCGGAATCCAGATCGCCGACGCCCCGTCACGTTCGAGCAGGATCCCGGCCGCGTATCGGGAGATTTCCCCCGTCGCCCGGAAACCGAGGTCGCCGACCGCGATCCGGTCCTGCCAGCTCGGGGCCAGGGTGCTGCCCACATACAGTCCGGTGGCCGGGGCGATCGTCTGCTCGCCGAGGTGCGCGGGCACGGGGGGAAGTTGCCCGACCCGGTCGGCCTGACGGCGGGCACGACCGCGCCACCCGATGTACATGAGGAAGATGGCCAGCGCCCAGAACGCGACGAGGCCGACTATCCACAGAATTCTCTCCACCGTCATCCCCTGCCGTTCCGCACCGGGACGCGGGCCTGGCCGTCGCTCGCGGTGATCCGGCCACGGAGGATCGTCGTGGTCACCCGCGCCGGCAGTGTCATCGACTCGTACGGCGTGTTGTGGGCGACGCTGGCGAGTTCGGGGCCGTGGACCGTCCATTCGGCGTCCGGGTCGATCAGCACGAGGTTGGCGGGCTCGCCGACCTCGATCGGGCGACCCTGGTCGTCGAGCCCGACGATCTCGGCGGGCCGCTCACTCATCACCCGGGCCACGCCGCGCCAGTCGAGCAGGCCCGTGCGGACCATCGTCTGCGCGACGATCGACAGTGCGGTCTCCAGACCCAGCATTCCGGGTCGGGCGGCCGCGAACTCGCAGCACTTGTCCTGCTCGGCGTGCGGTGCGTGATCGGTCGCGACGCAGTCGATGATCCCCTCGGCCAGTCCGACCCGGAGCGCGGCGACGTCGCTCGCTTCCCGCAGCGGCGGATTCACCTTGTTCACGGCGTCGTACGTCTCGAGCCGGGAGTCGTCGAGCAACAGATGGTGCGGGGTGACCTCGGCGGTGATCGAAATGCCTTGGCCGCGTGCCCACTTCATCAGTTCGACGGTGCCCGCGGTGGAGGCGTGGCAGATGTGCACCCGCGCCCTGGCGTCGCGGGCGAGCAGCGCGTCGCGGGCGACGATCGACTCCTCGGCGGCGCGCGGCCAGCCCGCGAGACCGAGCCGGGCGGCGGTGGGGCCCTCGTGCGCGACGGCGCCGACGGTCAGCCGCGGTTCCTCCGCGTGCTGCGCGATGAGCACCCCGAGCGAACTCGAGTACTCGAGCGCCCGGCGCATGATCAGCGGGTCGTAGACGCAATGGCCGTCGTCCGAGAACATCCGCACCCGGCCGGTCCCCGACGCCATCGTGGCCATCTCGGCGAGCTGCTTGCCCTCGAGTCCGACGGTGACGGCGCCGACGGGGTGCACGTCGACGAGCCCGACTTCCTGACCGCGGCGCCACACGTGATCGGTGACGACCACCGAATCGGCGACCGGGCTGGTGTTGGCCATCGCGAACACCGCGGTATACCCGCCGAGCGCAGCGGCAGCCGAACCGGAATCGATGGTCTCGGTGTCCTCGCGGCCGGGTTCACGCAGGTGGGTGTGCAGGTCGACGAAACCGGGGAGCAGGATCTGCCCCGCCGCGTCGACCACCTCGACGTCCGGACCGCTGTCCTTGCCCGCCTCCGCGCCGATCGCGACGATGACGCCGTCACCGAGCAGCACGTCGGTGGGCTCGCCCTCGCCGTACAGCAACACGTTCTTGATGAGCACTGTCTCTCCTGTCACTGCACTGTCACTCATCCCGCAACTTCCTCCGCTCCGACCAGCAGCCGGAACAGCACCGCCATCCGCATGTGCACACCGTTGGTCACCTGCTGCAGCACGGCGGTTCTCGTCGAATCGGCCACCGCCGACGCGATCTCCATGCCGCGCAGCATCGGACCGGGGTGCAGAACCACCGCGTGCTCGGGAAGCAGCGCGAGCCGCTTCTCCGACAGGCCGTAATTGATCGAGTACTCCCGCTGGGACGGGAAGAACCCGCCGTTCATCCGTTCCGCCTGCACGCGCAGCATGAGGACGGCGTCGAGGCCGGGAAGCTCCGCGTCCAGCGAATGCGCCACCGACACCGGCCAGGTGGACACCCCCACGGGGAGCAGCGTGGGCGGCGCGACGAGGACCACCTCGGCGCCGAGCATCGACAGCAGCAGTGCGTTCGACCGGGCGACCCGGCTGTGCAGGATGTCGCCGACGATGGCGATGCGCTTGCCCTCGATGTCGCCGAGACGCTGACGCAGTGTGAGCGCGTCGAGCAGCGCCTGGGTGGGATGTTCGTGGGTACCGTCGCCGGCGTTGACGACCGCCGGTCCGCCGTCGTCCTGATGCCCGGTCCACTTCGCGATCTGGTGGGCCGCACCCGACGCGGGGTGGCGCACGATCAGCGCGTCGGCGCCGGCGGCGCGCAGCGTCATCGCCGTGTCCCGGAGGGATTCGCCCTTGGACACCGACGAGCTCGAGGCGCTGACGTTGATGACGTCCGCGCTCATCCACTTCCCGGCGACCTCGAACGACACGCGGGTCCGGGTCGAATTCTCGAAGAACACGGTCATGACCGTCCGGCCGCGCAACGTCGGGAGCTTCCGCACCTCACGTCCGAGGAGGGCTTGTTCGAAGCGTTCGGCCTCGTCGAGGAGTTCGACAGCCGATTCCCGTGTCAGGTCCGCGATCGACAACAGGTGCTTCACTTAGCTCTTCCCCCCGGAGATCATGACCGCGTCGCGGCCGTCGTGTTCGCTCAGGAGCACCTTGACGTCCTCGGTGCGGGCGGTGGGCACGTTCTTGCCCACGTAGTCGGCGCGCAGCGGCAGTTCGCGGTGACCGCGGTCGACGAGGACAGCCAGCTGAACGGCGCGCGGCCGCCCGAGGTCACGGAGGGCGTCGAGTGCCGAGCGGACGGTGCGGCCGGAGAACAGCACGTCGTCGACCAGCACGACCAGAGTGTTGTCGACACCGCCCTCGGGCACCGACGTGCGCTCGAGGGGACGGTGCGGTTTGGTGCGCAGGTCGTCGCGGTACAGGGTGATGTCGAGGGAGCCGACCGCTGGGCGCACCCCGGAGAATTCTTCGACCTTCCCGGCGAGGCGCGCTGCGAGCGTCGTGCCCCGGGTGGGGATGCCGATCAGGACGACACGCGGCGCGTCACCGTCGGCGGCGTCCAGCGCGGTCTTCTCGATGATCTGGTGCGCGATTCGCGCAATGGTCCGTCCCACATCGGCTGCGGACAGCAGCTCGCGTGCGGGTTCGACGGACGGGGACGACTCTGGTGTTGAATCCGCCGGTTCCCCGGCGGGGCGAGACCCTTCGGGCACGCGCATACAACGACCTCCTTCTCCGCCTCACTGGACGGATCGTTAAAGGATGCCTGACGCGGACAGCTTATCAGCGCGTCGACTGCGCCAGACCCGGACCCCTGACCTGCGGGCCCGCGGTCGCGGGCCCGCAGCGGGACACGAACTTACGAGCCTGCGTCGGTCGACTCGCCGCCGGCGGTCTCGGCGCGCCGCGACGTCGCGGCCGCAGCCGACCGCACCTGCGGGGCCACCAGCACGACCTGACCGAGGATGCCGTTCACGAACCCCGGCGACTCGTCGGTGGACAGCTGTTTGGCCAGCTCCACCGCCTCGTCCACGGCCACGACCGGAGGCACGTCGGTGGCGTGGAACAGCTCCCACACGGCGATGCGCAGGATGGCGCGGTCGACGGCGGGCAGCCGCTCGAGCGTCCAGTCCTGCAGGTGGGACGAGATCACCTCGTCGATACGGTCCAGGTTCTCCGCGACACCGGTCACCACGGTGACGGTGTACGGAGCAACCGGTGCCACGGAATCGTCCTTACCGGACAGGTCCGCGCGTTCGGTCGCGAGATCGACCGGATCGAGATCTCGCGCCTCGGCCTCGAAGAGGAAATCGACGGCGCGCTTGCGGGCCTTGTGCCGTGCGCCGAGTTTCTTATGCGTACCGGACACTCAGGAATTCACACGCCCGAGGTAGTTACCGTCGCGGGAATCGACCTTCAGCTTGTCGCCGGTGTTGATGAACAGCGGAACGTTGATCTCGGCACCGGTCTCGAGGGTGGCCGGCTTGGTGCCACCGGTGGAGCGGTCGCCCTGCAGACCGGGATCGGTGTGCTGGACCACCAGTTCGACGGTGACGGGCAGTTCCACGAACAGCGGAACGTCCTCGTGCGTCGCAACCTGCACGGCCATGTTCTCGAGCATGAAGCGGGCACCGTCGCCGACCGTGGCCTCGCTGATCGAGATCTGGTCGTACGTGTCGCCGTCCATGAAGATGTAGTCGGTGCCGTCGTGGTACAGGTACGTCATGTCGCGGCGGTCGACCGTGGCCGTGTCCACCTTGACGCCGGCGTTGAACGTCTTGTCGACGACCTTGCCCGAGAGCACGTTCTTCAACTTGGTGCGCACGAACGCGGGACCCTTGCCGGGCTTCACGTGCTGGAACTCGGTAATCGTCCACAGCTGGCCCTCGATCTGCAGGACCAGGCCGTTCTTGAAATCACTAGTGGAAGCCACTTGCTTCGCGTCTCCTCGATAAGGTCGAAACCGTCTACACGACAGTCAGGTCTTTGGTGGTGAGTGTGAGCAGCTCCGGTCCCTGCTCACGAACCACGAGCGTGTCCTCGATCCGCACGCCTCCGCGCCCGGAGAAGTACACGCCCGGCTCGACGGTCACCGCCGCACCGTCCAGAAGTGTACCGGTGCCCAGCTTGCCGATTCCCGGAGCTTCGTGGATCTCCAGGCCGACGCCGTGTCCGAGCCCGTGCAGGAACAGTTCCCCGTAGCCCGCGTCCTCGATGACCCGGCGGGCGGCACCGTCCACGGCGGACACCTCCGCGCCCGGCCGCAGCGCGTCCCGTCCCGCCTTCTGCGACCGCACGACCAGCGAATACACGTCCCGTTGCCAGTCGGCGGCCTGCCCCAGGACATACGTTCTGGTCATGTCCGAGTGGTACCCGCCGACCTCGGCGCCGAAGTCCAGCTTCACGAAGTCGCCGCCGGCGAGCACCGCCTCGGTCGGGCGGTGGTGCGGGATCGCCGAGTTGGCGCCCGCCGCGACGATGGTCTCGAACGAGATGCCGTCGGCGCCGTGCGCGAGCATCAGCGCCTCGAGTTCCCGGCCCACCTCCTTCTCGGTGCGCCCGGGGCGCAGGCCACCACGCTCGATCAGCTCGGCGAGCGCGGAGTCGGCGGCCGTGCACGCCGCCCGCAGCAAGCCGACCTCGAAATCGTCCTTCACCATCCGCAGTTCCTCGACGAGACCAGGAACGGGATCGAGCCGCGCGTCCGGCGCGAGCACCGACCAGGCCGCGAACTCGTCCACCGTGACCACGTGACTCTCGAACGCCAGCGAGGACGGACTCCGCCGCCCCACCGATTCGATGAGGTGCGCGGCGCTGGCGCGGGCGATCTCGGCCCGCAGATCGGGAACCTGTTCCCCGACCTGCGTGAGATAGCGGCCGTCGGTGCAGATGACGGTGCGCTCCTCGGCACCCTCGGCATCGGCGGCATGCACGAGCAGGGCGGCGTTGGACCCGGTGAACCCGGTGAGATAGCGGATGTTCACCAGATTCGTCACCAGAAGCGCGTCGAGATCCCGGGCGGCGAGGGCCGCGCGTAGCGCCGCGCGCCGAGAACCATGATCAGCAGGCATGTCGTCAAACGTACCGGCAAATCGCCACCCGGAGGGCGCGGATCGACGGCACCCGTCCAGTGGCGAGAACAGGTTTCAGCGCGCGCCCGTGTGGGTTAGACCACACGGGTGAAAACCCGCTCGTTACGCTGTGCCCATGAATGCGTGGGTGGTACGCGGCCTCGGCATGGCCCTGATACATGTTTTCGTTCGTGTGATCCTCGGTGTATCGATCACACAGTGGCCCCTCCAGGGTTCCGCTCTGAGATGGCTCGCACTGCTGATCGTCGTGTTCGTGGCGCTGATCTGGGCCGGCATCGACGGCATCCGGGACCGTCGCCGGAACCCCGAGCCGGAGGACGGCGCCGACCTGACGATGCTGTGGTTGAAAGCGGCCCTGCTCGGCGGCATCGTGGCGGGTGTGGGGAGCTGGCTGGCCAACCTGATTCCGTCCCTCAACGTCACCCAGAACTCGTTCTTCTTCGAGATCACGTCGGGGGCCGCGTTCACGGTCCTGCTGATCTTCGTGCCGGCCATGCTCGCCGTGTTCCTCGGCCGGTTCTTCGTCAGCCGCGAGTCCAGGAAGACGGAGAAGGACCGCAGCGAACGTCGGCCGGCGGTGCACGGTGCCGGAACGGCCGCAGGGGCCGCAGCGGGGGGAACCGCAGCAGCAGCCGTCGCCGACGACGAGGGCTACGGACAGAACTACCCCGGCCAGGCCTACGAGCAGACCGCGGACACCGGTTACGCCGGGTCCGACGCCGACACTGCGGTGTTCGAACCGGTGCACAACTACCGCGAGGACACGTCCGACCTCGATCAGCCGCAGGGCGGGGACACCGGGTGGCAGGATCCTGTCGACCTCGGGAAGCGCACCACCGACGACCCTCGCCGCGGCGAGTAACAGCCCTCAGCTTCACCACACCGACAGACGACGCGGCGGTGTGAGCGCACTCGCTCACACCGCCGCGTCTCGCTTTCGTGCCGCTACGTCACAGCAGGACGGCACCGCCGGTGCCCGGCTTCTCCTCCCGCGCCACCGCGGAGTACGCGGCCACGAGCAGAGACGGGTCCGGACCCTCGAGCCGTCCGGGCTTCGCGAGCCCGTCGAGCACGACGAACCGCAGGACGCCCGCCCGGTTCTTCTTGTCGGTCTGCATTCCCTCGACCAACTGGCCGAACGCGTCCGCGTCGTACGTGGTGGGCAGACCCACCAGTTCCAGGATGGTGCGGTGCCGATCCGCCGTCGCGTCGTCGAGGCGTCCCGCCAGACGCCCCAGCTCAGCCGCGAACACGAGCCCGACGGCGACCGCCGCACCGTGGCGCCAGCGGTAGCGCTCACGCCGCTCGATCGCATGCCCGAGGGTGTGCCCGTAGTTGAGGATCTCGCGCAGATCGGACTCGCGCAGATCGGCGGCAACCACCTTGGCCTTGACCTCCACGGACCGCCGGATCAGTTCGGGCAGAACGGTTCCCGTGGGGTCGAGAGCGGCTTCGGGGTCCTTCTCGATGAGATCCAGGATCACCGGGTCGGCGATGAAGCCGGTCTTCACGACCTCCGCCATCCCGGCGACGATCTCGTTGCGGGGCACCGTCTCGAGCGTCGCCAGGTCGATCAGCACGGCCGACGGCTCGTGGAAGGAACCCACCAGGTTCTTGCCGGCCTCGGTGTTGATGCCGGTCTTGCCGCCGACCGCCGCATCCACCATCGCGAGCAACGTCGTGGGCACGTGGATCACGCGCACACCGCGCATCCACGTCGCCGCGACGAACCCGGCGAGGTCGGTGGCCGCGCCGCCGCCCAGGCTGACCACGGCGTCGCTGCGGGTCAGCCCGATCCGGCCGAGGACCTCCCAGCAGAAGCCGGCCACCGCCAGATCCTTGCCGTCCTCCGCGTCCGGAATCTCGATGCGGTGCGCATCGATTCCCTTCTCGGCGAGCGCCGCGCGCACCGCCTCCGCCGTCTCCGCCAGCGGCGGCTGATGGAAGATCGCCACCGTCCTCGTGCCGGTGAGTTCGTCCACCAGCTCGCCGAGCAATCCGCGCCCGATGATGACCGGGTAGGGGTTCGCCGTCTGCACCTGTACGCGTACCGGTTCGGTCACTGTCTGCTGCTCCGCTCCGTCTTGTCCGAGATTCTCGGATGTCTCTGTTCCGCCGGGGTCGCCGATCACTCGGCGAGTTTCGCCACCAGCTGCTGCACCACACGAGCGGGACTCCGACCGTCCGTGCGTATCCGGATGGACGCCACCTGCCGGTACAGCGGTCGGCGCTTGCGCATCAACTCGGTGTACTTCTGGCGGGGGTCGCCACCGGCGAGAAGGGGGCGCGCGGTGTTGGTCCCCGTGCGCTTGAGCCCCTCGGCCACGCTGATCTCGAGATAGATCACGGTGTGGCCCTTCAACAATTCCCGGGTGCGCTCGGAGAGGATGGATCCACCGCCGAGCGACACGATCCCCTCGTGGCTCTCGATGGCCTTCCGGACGATCTCTTCCTCCAGGGCACGGAAGGCAGGTTCGCCCTCCTGGACGAAGATCTCGGCGATCGTGCGTCCCGCCTCTTCCTCGACCGCCACGTCGGTGTCGAACAACGGAAGGTCCAGGGCCTGCGCGAGGCGCCGCCCGATCGTGGACTTACCCGCTCCCGGGGGGCCGACGAGCACGGCTTTCGGTGCCATCATCCGTCACCGCCCCGACGCGACGGCAGACCGGCTGGTCATCGCGCGAGCCGAGCTGCGACGCCCGACGCGTACCGCTCGTAGTTGGCGGTCGTCTCGGCAACCGAGTCGCCCCCGAACTTCTCGAGTGCCGCCTGGGCGACGACCAACGCGACCATCGCCTCGGCCACGACACCGGCGGCGGGCACCGCGCACACGTCGGACCGCTGGTGAATGGCCACGGCTTCCTCACCGGTCGACATGTCGACGGTGGCCAGTGCGCGCGGGACAGTCGAGATCGGCTTCATCGCCGCGCGAACGCGGAGCGCCTCCCCGTTGGTCATGCCGCCCTCGAGACCGCCCGCGCGGTTGGTCGAACGCAGGATTCCGTCCGGGCCCGGACGCATCTCGTCGTGCGCCTGGCTGCCGCGACGGCGCGCGGTCTCGAAGCCGTCGCCGACCTCGACACCCTTGATGGCCTGGATTCCCATCAGGGCGGACGCGAGACGGGCGTCGAGGCGGTCCGCGCCGCTGATGAACGATCCGAGACCCACGGGGAGGCCGTGGATGACGACCTCGACGATACCGCCCAAGGTGTCGCCGTCACGCTTGGCGGCCTCGATCTCGGCGATCATCGATTCCTCGGCGGCCTTGTCGAAGGCGCGTACCGGGCTGGCATCGATCGCCGCCAGGTCCGACCCGGTGGGTTCGGGGCCGACGTACGGGTCGGACGCGCCGATGGAGATCACGTGGGACAGCACCTCGACGCCGAACACCTGGCGGAGGAAGCTACGGGCGAACGTCGCGGCCGCGACCCGGGCCGCGGTCTCGCGTGCACTCGCGCGTTCGAGAACCGGGCGGGCGTCGTCGAATCCGTACTTGAGCATGCCCGAGTAGTCGGCGTGACCGGGGCGCGGACGGGTGAGCGGCGCATTCCGCGCCTGATCGGCGAGCAGTTCGGCGTCCACCGGGTCCGCGGACATGATGGTTTCCCACTTGGGCCACTCCGTGTTGCCCACCTCGACGGCGATCGGACCGCCGAGCGTCCGCCCGTGGCGCACACCACCGACGATGGTGACCTTGTCGGCCTCGAACTTCATCCGCGCACCGCGGCCGTAGCCGAGGCGGCGTCGCGCGAGTTGGGTCGAGATGTCCTCGGACGTCACTTCGACGCCCGCGACCATCCCCTCGAGCATCGCGACGAGGGCGGGACCATGGGATTCTCCGGCAGTTATCCAGCGCAGCACGCCCAATATCCTTCCATGTCGCCGCGCCCGGCAGTGACGGTGGTCCTCCCAACCGCGTGCCGGGCGCGGACCCGCTCAGGCGACGTGCGCGGCGAACAGCGCAACCAGTGTCGCGGCACACATGGCGGGGCCGTGCGGGAGCGGCGACGGGGAACGCCGAACGGCGAGGACGATGCCGCCCGCCAGCGCTGTGAGCGCCGGCGCGAGCCCGGCCGCGAGCACCCAGGCCTCTCCCCCGGCCAGCCCGGCGGCCGCGCCGACTCCGAGAGCAAGTTTCACGTCACCCGCACCGACCGCACCAGGTGCGCCCAGGTACAGGGCGAGATACGCCGCCGCCAGCAGGAACCCGCCGATCACGGCGGCGGCCGCGGATCCGGTCGCGGCACCGCCGACGACGATCGCGAGGAATCCGGGCAGGGTCAGTAGGTTCGGCAGCCTCCGCGCACACAGATCGGTGGCGGCGAGACTCACACACCACCACCAGAACGCCAGCGCACACGGCAGCACCCACGGTGCCGATGCGGCGGAGCAGGCCCAGACCGTGACGGCGACGCCGACGGCGCACACCGCCTCGCACCAGCCAGGCCGCACCCTTCCCACGAACAGGCCGGACGTCAACCGGGCTGCCCATCCCGCACCCGCACCGGACACCACACTCACCGCGATCAGCCACCACATGCCGAGCAGCATGCGTGACCGAGTCACGGTGTCGATCGCCGTGACCTGGCACGACAACCGACCTGTGGATGGCGGTCCGGCCTGGGGACAACTAGCCCAGAGCGGCTGCCATCGCCTCGCGCGGCGCCGGGCGACCGGTAAACTGCTCCACCTGCCCGAACGCCTGGTGCAGGAGCATCGAGAGCCCGCCGACGACGGTTCCCCCGGCCGCCTCGACCGCCGCGGCCAGCGGGGTCGGCCACGGGTCGTAGATCGCGTCGAGCACGAACGGCGCCCGCCCGAGAATGTCCGCATACTCGGTGATCGCGGCGGACGGAACGGTGCTGACGAGCGCGGACGCCGCCGCGCACCGGGCACCGAGTTCCGGGCTGTCGAAGCCGAGCAACCGGACGTCGAGCCCCACCGATTCCGCGCACCCCAGTGCACCTGCCGCGCGACCCGCGTCCCGTGCCACCACGGTCACCGATTTCACGCCCATGTCGGCGAGCGCCACGAGCGCGGGCCTGGCCGTTCCCCCGGCGCCGACGACGACCGCCTCGGCGCCCGCGATGGTTCCGACACCACCCGCGGTGAGCGCACCGCTCACCCCGTCGACATCGGTGCAGTCGGCACGCCAGCCACCCTCGATACGGACGAGGGTGTTCGCCGAGCCGATCGCCACCGCCCGTTCGGTGCGCTCGGACGCGAATTCGAGTGCGGCGATCTTGCCCGGCATCGTGACGGACAGACCGACCCATTCCGGACCGAGCCCGGACACCAGGCCGGGCAGCCGCTCCCCGTCGCACTCGATCCGGTCGTACGTCCACCCGGTGAGACCGAGCGCCCGATACGCCGCGAGGTGCAGTTGCGGCGAGCGCGAATGCGCGATCGGGCTGCCCAGCACCGCAGCTTTGCGTGCGGTCACCACTTCATCGTCCACTGTTGAGAATCCCGTTGTTCAGGGCCTGGTCGATGTTGGCCAGGTGTTCGTCGTAACTCTTCGTGAACAGGGTCGTGCCCTTCGAATCGACCGTCACGAAGTAGATCCAGTCGCCCGGCGCCGGTTGTTCGACGGCCTGCAACGCTCCGATGCTCGGCGAGGAGATCGGCGTCGCAGGCAGCCCGGGGCTGGCGTACGTGTTCCAGGGTGTCACCTGTGCGCGGTCGGCGTCGGTGGTGGCCAGTTCGGTGGTGTCGAGCGCGTAGTTGACCGTCGAGTCGAACTGCAGCGCCTGGTTGACGGCGAGCCGGTTCAGGATGACGCGAGCGACCTTCGAGAAGTCGTCCGGCATCGCCTCCCGCTCCACCAGTGACGCCGCGATCAGCATCTTGTACGGCGTGAGGCCGACCTGGTTGCCCGCGGTGAGGATGCCGGTCTTCTCGTAGCTCGCGGAACTCTCGGTGACCAGCCTCTGGAGTATGGCGGCGGGGCCGGCGGTCGGATCGAAATCCCAGCTGCCCGCGGCGATCAGTCCCTCGAGCTGACGATCGCGGTCCGGAACACCGGCGACCGCGTCCTTCGCCCAGTCGGGAACCCCGAGCGCGGACAGGTCGCCCGCACCGGCGGCGTTGAGGTCGTCGTAACCGATGCACTGCTCCTGGCCGGCCTCACCGAGGCAACTGGCCTCGGAGATCAGGGTGTAGATCCCCTTCTTCTTGGCCCCCGTCTGCACATCGGTGGTGTCGTGGAGTTGCCTGCCCTCGGAGATGATCATCTGTCCGACGCGGGAGGCAGGGTCGACCAGTTCTTGCACCGCGTCATCTGCCGGGATCTGGGTCGAGAGGCTGTAGAAGCCGGGTTGCACCGAGTTCATCGCGTTACTCTGGACTGCGGCGTTGAAGAAGGCCGATCCGCTGGCGACGACGTCCCGATCGGCCAGAGTGGAGGCGATCTCCTCGGCGGTGTCGCCCGGATGGACCTGCACGACCACTTCGGGACCACCCGGACCCGCGTAGTCCGCGGGGGCGTCGGGACCGCCGAAGAACATCTTGCCGCCGACGAACACGATGCCGACCAGCACTATCAGGACCGTCACGGCCGCGAGGGCGCCGAACAGTTTTCCTCGGCGTGCGCGGCCCTTGGCCTGGTTGCGGCGGCGGGCCTGCGTGCGGGCGTGGGCGCGCGTCGGTGGGATCTCCTCGGGGATCGCCGAGATTATCTGCGTCTCGGCCTCCGCGAACGCGACATCGGGCTCGTCGGGCGGTGTGTCGTAGCGGTCGTCGGGATAGGTGTGGGCCTCGTACTGCTCGTCGACATGCACCGGCTCGTCGGCGTAGGCGGGCTCGTCGTACGCGCGGTCGTCGACTGCCGGTGCCCGGTAGGCGCGGGCGTCGCCGTACGAACGGGGACCGTATCCGTCCTCGTAGACGGGCTCGGGGTCGAACGGCTGCTCGTACACCGGGTTCTCGTACGCGGACTGCTCGTACACCGGTTCCGTGTAGTCGGCGTGGGGTTCGTCGACGTGACGGTCGTCGTACACCACCGCGTGGCGCCCCGTGGTGACGACGTCGTCGTCCTCGGGGGGCGGCGCGTAGTCGACCTGGTCGTCGTCCTCGTCGAGGTAGCGGTGCCGTCGGGGTTCGCGGGGGACGTACTGGAATTCGGGTCGCTCACCTACAGGTCGCCGATGATTGCTCACTGGCCTCCCTCCGGTAGCTGCGCGTCCCCACCTGAATCCCCTGCACTCACCGACCTGCTCCGCTCGTCCAACCATCCCTGCAAGATCGCCACCGCCGCAGCCTGGTCGATCACAGGACGCTGGTCCCTCGCACTGACACCGCTCTCGCGAAGCGCCCGCGCGGCAGTGACGGTCGTCAGACGTTCGTCCGCCATCCGCACCGGTACCGGGTCGACCTTCCTTCGCAATCGCTTCGCAAACACAGTAGCGATCGAGGCGGCCTTCCCCCGTTCACCCCGCAAGGTCTGCGGCAGACCGACGATAACCTCCACGGCCTCGTATTCCTCGACAATGTCGGCAATGCGCCGGATATCCGGCGCGTCGGGTCCCCGTTCCTTGGACCGGGGCACCGTCTCCACGGGGGTGGCGAGGATCCCGTCGGGGTCGCTCGACGCGACGCCGATCCGGACGCTGCCCACATCGATGCCGATGCGCCGACCACGCCCAGGGTCGTCGACTCCCGGTCGATCCGGACCCTGTTCCGCGTGATCCACCGCTACTGGCTCCCCACCTTGTCCGCCACTTGTCCCCGGACAGCGTCGAGGGCGACCGCAATTCCGCTGGTGTCGGAACCGGAACCCTGTGCCATGTCGGCCTTTCCGCCTCCGCGACCGCCGATCTTCGGACCGAATCCCTTCACGAGGTCGCCGGCCGCCACGCCGAGTTCCTGAGCCGCCTTGTTCACGGCCACCACGAACGGAACCTTGCCGTCGACGTCGCCGAGCAGCACGACCACGGCGGGCTGGGTGCCGAACCGGCCGCGGATGTCTGTGACGAGCCCACGCAGGTCGTTGCCGCCGACACCGGCCGGGGCCGAGTCCGCGACCAGCAGCACCGGCCCGACCCGCTGCGCCTTGTCGACGAACGTGCCCGCCGCGGCGAGAACCGCCTGGGCACGGGTCTGCTCGAGTTCCTTCTCCGCCACCCGAAGTCGCTCCACCAGCGCCTCGACGCGGGCAGGGACTTCTTCCGAGGGCACCTTCAGCGAAGACGACAGACCGGCGAGGAGCGCGCGTTCCTTGGCCAGGTAGCGGTACGAATCGAGCCCGACGTAGGCCTCGACGCGGCGCACACCGGAACCGACGGACTGCTCACCGAGCAGTGTGACGTTGCCGATCTGCGAGGAGCTGCCCACGTGAGTTCCACCACACAGCTCCATCGAGAACGGTCCGCCGATCTCGACTACCCGCACCTCGTCGCCGTAGTTCTCGCCGAACAGCGCCATCGCGCCCATCGACTTCGCCTTGTCGAGGTCGGTGACGAATGTGTTCACCGAGTAGTCGGCGGCCACCGCCTCGTTCGCGACGACCTCGATGTCCTGCTTCTGCGCTTCCGTCAGCGCGCCCTGCCAGGAGAAGTCGAAACGCAGGTAGCCCGGCTTGTTCAGCGAGCCGGCCTGAACCGCGTTGGGGCCGAGCACCTGTCGCAGCGCGGCGTGCACCATGTGCGTGCCGGAGTGCCCCTGGGTGGCACCCTTGCGCCACGCGGCGTCGACCTGCGCGAGCACGACGTCGCCCTCGGTGAGCTGACCCTCCTGCACGGTCACCTTGTGGACCCACAGCTTCTTGGCGATCTTCTGGACGTCGTTGACCTTCACCCGCAGTCCCGGGCCGGTGAGGGTACCGAGGTCGGCGATCTGTCCACCCGCCTCCGCGTACAGGGGGCTGCGGTCGAGGATGACCTCGACGTCCTGGCCGGCCGTCGCGACGGGGACCCGCTGCCCCTGCGAGATCAGCGCGAGAACGTGTGCCTCGGAGACCAATTCGTGGAATCCAGTGAACTCGGTGGGTCCGCGGTCGAGGAGTTCCTTGTAAACGGTCAGGTCGGCGTGCGCGTGCTTACGGGCCTGGGCGTCGTCCTTCGCGCGCTGCCGCTGTTCCGCCATCAGCGTGCGGAAGCCCTCCTCGTCGACGGTCAGGCCCGCCTCGGCGGCCATCTCCAGGGTCAGGTCGATCGGGAAACCGTACGTGTCGTGGAGCGCGAACGCCTGGTCGCCGCCGATCGTCGACTTGCCGGACGCCTTCACCGACTCGGCGGCGCCTTCGAACAGCTTCGAGCCGGACGTGAGGGTCTTGAGGAACGCGGTCTCCTCCCCCACCGCGACCGTCTCGATGCGGCCGAAGTCGGTGTCGAGGACCGGGTAGGACGGCGCCATCGTGTCGCGGACGACGGTGATGAACTCACGCATGCTGGGCTTGTCGGCGCCGAGCAGCTTCGCGGACCGGACGATGCGCCGCAGCAGGCGGCGCAGGACGTAGCCGCGCCCGTCGTTGCCGGGGTTCACGCCGTCGGCGATGAGCATCGCGGCGGTGCGCGCGTGGTCGGCGATGACCCGGAAGCGCACGTCGTCGTCGTGGACGGCGCCGTACTTGCGGCCCGACAGTTCCTCGGCCTTCGCGATGACCGGGCGCACGAGGTCGGTCTCGTACACGTTGTCGACGCCCTGGAGCAGGAACGCGACGCGTTCGACGCCCATGCCGGTGTCGATGTTCTGCTTCGGCAGCGGGCCGAGGATCTCGAAGTTGTCCTTGCTGATGCCCAGACCGCGCTCGTTCTGCATGAACACGAGATTCCAGATCTCGATGTAGCGGTCCTCGTCGGCCTCCGGGCCGCCTTCCTTGCCGTACTCGGGGCCGCGGTCGTAGTAGATCTCCGAGCACGGGCCGCAGGGGCCGGGAATGCCCATGGACCAGTAGTTGTCGGCCATGCCGCGGCGCTGGATTCGCGATTCGGGAACGCCGACCTCGTCGCGCCAGATGTCGCGGGCCTCGTCGTCGTCGAGGTAGACCGTTACCCAGATGCGCTCGGGATCGAAGCCGTAACCCCCGTCGTCGACGCTCGAGGTCAGCAGCGACCACGCGTGCTTGATCGCGTCGCGCTTGAAGTAGTCGCCGAACGAGAAGTTGCCTGCCATCTGGAAGAACGTGTTGTGCCGAGTGGTGATGCCCACATTCTCGATGTCGAGGGTGCGCACACACTTCTGGACACTGGTCGCCCTCGGGTACGGCGGCGTCTGCTGGCCGAGGAAGAACGGCACGAACTGCACCATCCCGGCGTTGACGAACAGCAGGTTCGGATCGTCGAGAATCAGCGAGGCGCTGGGTACCTCGGTGTGGCCTGCCTTGACGAAATGGTCGAGGAAGCGCCGGCGAATCTCGTGGGTCTGCACGTCAGTGATCCTTATTGTCTGTCTCGAGGGCAACGATGGGTCGAACTACAGGGTCGAACCGGGGTCCAGCCGCTGGGGTGCGGTCGCCGGGCAGCCGGGCACACCCGGCGGTTCGGCCACATTCAGCTTAACCGGCCACCCTGACGGTTCGTGCCGCGGACGATGGCGCGCAACTTGTCCACGCGCCCCGCGATGTCCCGCTCACCGCCGTGAGTGGTGGGCCGGTAGTAGTCGACACCGACCAGCTCGTCCGGCGGATACTGCTGCGCCAGTACCCCGTCGGGGTGGTCGTGGGGATAGCGGTACCCGACGGCGTTGCCGAGTTTCGCCGCCCCCGCGTAGTGGCCATCGCGCAGATGCGGCGGGACGAGTCCGGCGTTTCCGGCGGCGACGTCCGCCATCGCGGCGCCGAGCGCGGCGATGACGGCCCCCGATTTGGGAGCGGTCGCGAGGTGGATCGTGGCCTGCGCGAGGGCCAGGCGGGCCTCGGGCATACCGATCAGCTGCACCGCCTGCGCCGCGGCGGTCGCGGTCTGCAACGCGGTGGGGTCGGCCATCCCGATGTCCTCGCTGGCATGGACCACCAAGCGCCTCGCGATGAAGCGGGGGTCCTCGCCCGCGGTCAGCATCCGCGCCAGGTAGTGCAGGGCGGCGTCGACGTCCGAGCCGCGGATCGACTTGATGAAAGCGCTGATCACGTCGTAGTGCTGATCGCCGTCGCGGTCGTAGCGGACGGCCGCCTTGTCGACGCTCGCCTCCACGGTCGCGAGGTCCAGCAGCACCGGACGGTCCGCGTCACCGGCCTGGTCGAGCGCAGCACCCGCCGCCGCCTCGAGCGCGGTGAGCGCCCGGCGGGCGTCGCCGGCCGCGAGGCGCACCAGATGATCCATCGCGTCACCCGCGATCTCGATCTCCCCGCCGAGACCCCGCTCGTCGGTGCGGGCCCGCTCCAAGAGGTTCTCGATGTCGTCCGCCGTCAGCGACTGCAGTTGCAGGACGAGCGAGCGGGACAGCAGCGGGGACACCACGGAGAACGAGGGGTTTTCGGTGGTGGCGGCCACGAGCAGCACTATCCGGTTCTCCACCGCCGCCAGCAGGGCGTCCTGCTGGGTCTTGGAGAAGCGGTGCACCTCGTCGATGAACAGCACCGTCTGCTCGCCCGCGAGGAGGCGGCGGCGTGCCAGTTCGATGACACCGCGCACTTCCTTCACCCCGGCGGACAGCGCGGACAGCGCCTCGAAGCGGCGGCCGGTGGCCCCCGAGATCAGCGACGCCAACGTGGTCTTGCCCGTGCCGGGCGGACCGTACAGGAGGACGGACGCGGCCCCCGACCCCTCCACGAGGCGTCGCAGCGGCGCACCGGCGCCCAGGAGATGCTGCTGCCCGACCACCTCGCCGAGCGTGCGGGGACGCATGCGCACGGCCAGCGGTGCGTGGTGGTCGACCGACACCGGACCGGGAACCGATCGCGGGGCCGCCGCCTCGTCGGGCTGCGCCGTCTCGAACAGGCCTGCCGACTCGTCCTCGCCGACATCCGAACCGAAAAGATCGCTCACAAGTTCGACGCTACTGGAACCGCACCGTCCGACCCAGTCCGGCCGGACCGCGGGTCAGCCGACGGACAGTCCCCGGATCTTGTCGGCGATGACGCGGGCGTGGTGGGCGACCACCGTGTTCCCGGCGTGATCCGCCGAACGCGCCAGCTTGTCCCAGCGCTGGATCAGCGCCTCGGACCGCGGCACGGACAGGTGGTGCTCGCGGACGGCGGCGATCCGCGTGTGGTTCTCCGGCAGGAACAGGTAGGTGCTGAGCCACACCCAGATCAGTTGCGCCTCGACCATGCGGGCGGCGAGCACGTTGTCGTCGGCGAGCGCGGGCCACATCCCCACGACCTCCGCGCGCCAGGCCTCGATCATCGCCTGCGTCCGGTCCTCGGACAGGTCGATGCTGCACAGGCAACCGGGGAACGAGACCAACGCGTACGCGATGTCGAGCATGGCGTCGCGGAAACCGCCCCACTCGTAGTCGAGGAACCGCACGCCCTCGTCGTTGACGATGATGTTGTCCGGGCACAGGTCGGACGGGCTGAACGCCCGGAACCGGCCGCTCTCGAACAGCTTCGCGGCACGCGCCACCTGATCGGTCAGGTCCGGCGAGACGTCGACGCGGAGGATCTCGGACAGCAGGCCGGGCACGGCGGGCACCGCACGCTCCACCTGCTCGGCCACGGTGTCGTCGCAGTGCGCCACCTCGGCGCGGCGCAGCAGCGCGGTGAAGTCCTCCTCGCGGCCCACGGTGGCCGCGTGCATGCGCCCAAGTGCCTGGGCCATGGCCATCAAGGTGTTCGTGACGGTGTCGGAGTCGGAGTGCTCGAGGAGGGCGCTGATCGGGGTGGCGTCCCCGAGGTCGCTGAGCACGAGGAGCCGGGCGTCGAGGTCGGAGGCGAGCAGTTCGGCTCCGGGGCGGCTGTCCGTCGCCAGCGCCGTGGCGAACTGGTACGAGACGGCCTCCCGGAGGAAGGCGCTGCGGCTGTCGCCGGCGAGATCGTCGGGATCGACGGCCCGCGCGCCGGACACCCCGGACTCCTCACGGACCTGCTTGATCACCAACGTCCGCGGCAGGGAGAACGGATTCTCCGCCACGCGCACACGAAGCACGATGGTGCGGCCACTACCGCCGAGATCCACGGGATCCACCAGTGTCACGGGTGCCCCTGTGCGACGGGTGAGCAGCTTCTCGGCTGCGGCAACTACCTCTGAAACGGGGTCTGCCAGTATTGCAGTCATCGCGGACCAACTTACCTGCTAGTGACACGGATCATCGAGTCCTCCACCGGAAGCCCGGATGAATTTCAGCATTTCGGCTGATCCGGCGCGAGCACTTCGATCGGCGCCACGTCAACCGACACCGCAATGGTGCTGTTTCGTGCCTCTGTGTATATGACACCCCGCAGCGGCGGCACGTCAGCGTAGTCCCGACCCCACGCGACCACGGTGTACCGCTCGTCGACCAGCTGGTCGTTGGTGGGGTCGAAGGCGAGCCACCGGTCCCCCGGCATCCACACGGCCGCCCAGGCGTGGGTCGCGTCGACGCCGATCATCCGTTCCTTGCCGGGCGGCGGCTGCGTCGCCAGATAACCGGACACGTACCGGGCCGCGAGTCCGCGCGACCGCAGGCAGGCGATGGCGAGCCGGGCGAAGTCCTGGCACACCCCCGACCGCTTCTCCAGCACCTCCGCGACACGCGTGGAGATCGACGTCGAGCCCGACTTGTACTGGAAGTCGCGGTGGATGCGCGTGGTGAGATCGACCACCGCGTCGACGAGGGGCCGTTCCGGCGGGAAACTCGGCGCCGCGTACTCGCGGACCGCATCGCTGATCTCGGGGGGTTCGAGGTCCAGCACGAACTCCTGCGCCATCGCCCCCTCGGTTCCCACGGGGCGGGACAACTCCCACGGCGCGTTCGCCGGTGCGGCGGCGAGCCTGGTCTTGTCCGGACCGTACACCTCGATCTCGGACTCGGCCGCCACGACCAGTTCCTCGTGCGGCGTGCTCACCTGGAAGTACAGGTCCCGGTTGCCGTAGACGTCGGACCCGGTGGAGCGGTCCGCGGGCACCGGCGAGATGTCGACGACCGAACTCACGCACCGCTGTTCCTCGGTGTCACGGGGCAGGAGGTAACCCCGGCCGTACGACGAGGACACCGGCCCCGAGTACGTGTACGTGGTGCGGTGGGTGATCTTGTATCGGCGCAGCAGCGGCCGTTCCGCTACCTCGTCCGTACGGGGCGACGCGTCGGTCATGCGGGAACCCCTCCCTGCGAGGCGCTCCACGTCGTCCCGCTGCCCCACAGCGGCTGGGTGCCGCCCGGCAGCGACAGCTGACCTTTCAGCATCACGTCGGACAGTTCGCTCAGCAGTGCACGCATCGTGGTCGTCAGCCCACCCAGCTCCTTCCGAGACCCGTTCGCGTCCACCGATTCGAGTCGAGCGGGGTCGACGCGTCGCACGGTATTGACCATGTCCTCGACGAGCCGCTCCGCACGCGACGCACCCGAGGCGTCCGGCAGTGCGGCCAGATTCGCACGGAGCGCCTCGAGCTGGAACGCCAGCGACCGCGGGTTCTTCACGTCGAACAGCAGCAACTCGGCCACGGCGGCCGGGCGGATGCTCCGATTGCGGCGGCGGTAGACGACGGAACTCTCGGTGGCGACGAGAAGCGATTCGATCACCGCCCGCTCGGTCGCCGGATCCGTCTTCCGTCGCAGCGTGGACTCCACCAACGCGATCAGGGTGGATGCCCGTTCGATCCGTTTGCCGGTGTCCATGACGTGCCAGCCGGTGTCGCGGACCAGCGATTCCGCAGCGACTCCCGACAGGGCGAGCATCCCGCCGAGCACCGCGGACTGCGCCTCGAACAGCACGGACCCGTCGTCGACCGTGTCGGCGGCGACCTGTCCGAGCGCGCGTTCGACGGAACTGAGGACGGCCCAGATGTCGTTCGACAATTGCCCGCGCACGGCCCGCGCGGCCTGCTCGACGCCGCGGACCGCGTGCGCGAGAGACCCGTCCCGGCCGGGGTCGATCGTCAGCGAACGGAATTCCGAGCGCACCCGCCGCTGGTCGGCGGCCGGATCCGAGCCGGAGTCGGCGCCGCGACCGGGCCCCTCCGGGCGTTTCCCGGCGTCGGCGACCCGCAGGACCGTGTCCAGCAGGATCGGGAGGCTTCCCCCGCCCGCGAGCCACGGTCGCAGGCGGTAGTCGCGGTACTTCTCGCCGACGGCGGTCATCAGGCGCGCCGCACCCTCGGCGCGCTCGGCGAACCGGCCCATCCAGAACAGTTCGGTCAGTGCGCGCGGCGACGTCATCAGATCGGACGTCGTCGCCGCATACGTGGGCAGGGCTTCCCCGTCCCGGTCGGCGCCGTCCCCCGGATCGGTGGACGCGGTGCGCTGGGCCAGCCGGATCCAGACGTCTTTCGCGCCGGCGTGGCGCCGGTCCCCGCGCTCGGCCCCGGGAACCAGGGACGTGCCGAGACCTCCGGCCATCGGAGTGAATCCCACCTGCTGCGCGACACCGAACAGCCGCATCCCGACCGGTGCGAGAAAGACGTCCCCGGATCCGTCGGCCGCGGGCGCATACGAGGGGTCCGGCACGATCTGCCCGACCCACCGCTCGGGTTCGGCCCGCACCCGGTCCAGCAGGGTGTCCCGGTCGGCGTCACCGAGCTCGGCGGGCACGATCGGCGAACCCCCGTGCACCGCACGCAGCACCATCGACGAGGCATTCGCGAGGATGTGCGACAGCTCCGACCGGTCGCCACCCCAGAAACTCGGCACGGACGGCAGCAGCAGGTCCTCGTCGAAGAGACGACGGCACAGGTCCGGGAGCAGCCGGGTGAGGGCCGGGTTCTCGAGGATTCCGCTGCCGAGGGGGTTGACGACGGTCACCGCTCCCCGGCGCAGCACCTCGACGAGCCCGACCACGCCGGACCGGGAGTCGGGGCGCAGGTCGAGCGGGTCGGCGAGGTCGGCGTCCACCCGCCGGACGATGACGTCGACACGTTCCAGATTGCCGAGGGAGCGCATCCACACGTGGCCGTCGCGGACGACCAGGTCGGCGCTCTCCACGAGCGGGAAGCCGAGGACTGTCGCGAGATACGCCTGATCGAATGCCGCCTCGGACCGGGTACGGGGGCTGAGGACCACGACCAGGGGGGCCTCGGTGCCCGCGGGGGCGGCGTCGATTGCCGCGAGCCGCATCGACTGGGCGAACGAGGACAGCGGGCGCGGGCCCACCGTCTCGTAGATGCCGGGCATCGCCCGGGCGACGACGCGGCGGTCCGCCATCGCGTAGCCGGCGCCTGCCGGGGACTGCGTGTGGTCGCGCAGCGCGTGGAAGGTGCCGTCCGCCCCGCGGCCGACGTCGAGTCCGTGCAGGAAAAGTTGATGGCGGCCCGGCACCATCATGCCGTGCGCCGCACGGACGTAACCCGGGTGCCCGAACACCGTGCGGGCCGGCACGGCGCCGCTCCGGACGAGCGCCATCGGTCCGTACAGATCGGCGAGGACCGCGTCGAGGAGGCGGGAGCGCTGCACGAAGCCCGCCGCGAGCTGCTCCCACTCCTCGGCCGCGACGATCAGCGGGACCGCGTCGATCTCCCACCGCGGCGGCGCGGTCGGGGCGTCCGACCCGTCGAGTGGGTTGTAGGTGATCCCGTGGTTGTCGACGAGAAGCTGAATGCGGGACTGCAGGCGGCGGACGGAGTCCGGCCCGCCGCCGGTGAAGTCCTGCGCCAACTCCGCCCACGGTTCCCGGACGTCGCCGCCGTCGTCGAAGAGTTCGTCGTAGCCCGCGCCGTCGTGCGGTGAGACGATCATCAGGCCCTCCGCCTCTGTGCCGGCGAGCGCTCTTTCCGTGCCTGTTCGAGGAGCCGGCGGGGATCGCCGCCGCTGCGCAATCGCAGTGCCAGAACCAGAACGCCCGCGATCACGATGCCCATCATGTTGACGCCGAGTTGGAGCGCCGCCAGCGCCGCGACGCGCCATTCGCCCACGGTGACCGCGACGACGGCGAATCCCGCCGCGGGAACGGTGGTGACCGAGATGAAGACCCCGACGAGTGCCGCCGACTTCGCGGACACGAGCGCGAGCATGCCGGCCGCGCCGGCGAGGAGCGCGACGATCAGTGAGAGCGGTCCGACCCGGTAGATGAAATCGACCTGGTCGAGGGACTCGATGCTCTCGAACTCCATCCAGCCGACCCGCTCCATCAGCAGCGTCGCGACCAGCGTCGCCACCATCGCGAACGGGAAACCGAAGAGCAGGGCGATCAGCGACCGCCGGGCCAGACCGAGCTTGCGCCGCATCAGCGCGACGGCGAGTGCGGCGAGTGGACCGAACTCCGGCCCCACCACCATGGCCCCGACGACAGTGATCGGCGAGTCGGTCACCACCCCCACCGCGGCCAGCAGGCAGGCGATGGTGAGGAACGCGAGGAACGTGCCGTTGAGGGTCGACTCCTCGCGCGTCCGGCTGACCAGTTCCTCCCACACGACGCTGTCCGCGGGATCACCCGGAGCCGCCTTCTCCGCGTCGTGTGCGGATTTCGACAGCACCGTGTCGACGGGCTCCACCGTGATCGCACCGGTGCGGTCGATTCCCAGGGCCTCGAGCGCGTCGATCACGTCGTTCGCGGCCTCGCGGGCCACGTCGGTCTGGATCGCGTCACCGGCGGGGTCGATCGCGGCGGCGCGCAGCACCACCACGTGGGTGGCGCCAGGCTCCGCGGCGAGCACACCGAGGACGTCCTCGGTGCGCTCGGCCGGACAGATCACTCGCAGGTGCAACATGGTGTCCCCCGGCTGTTCCGCATCGTCCGGTCAATCGAGTCCCGCCGGCATATCGCGCCGGCGGGCCCGCCTACTTGGCTGCGGGTGCGTCCAGCTTGGCCGCCGCGGCCTCGCTCTTCGGCTCCGGCTTGGCGTCCACCCCGGACTCCTTGCGCTGCTGCGCGGTGATCGGAGCCGGAGCACTGGTCAGGGGATCGACGCCGCCGCCCGACTTCGGGAACGCGATGACCTCACGGATCGAGTCGACACCGGCCAGCAGGGCGGTGATGCGGTCCCAGCCGAACGCGATGCCGCCGTGCGGCGGGGCGCCGAACGCGAACGCGTCGAGCAGGAAGCCGAACTTCTCCTCGGCCTCCTCATGGGAGATGCCCATCACCTTGAACACCCGCTCCTGAATGTCCTTGCGGTGGATACGGATACTGCCGCCACCGATCTCGTTGCCGTTGCAGACGATGTCGTAGGCGTACGCGAGCGCGGAACCCGGGTCGGTGTCGAACGTGTCGAAAGACTCCGGCTTGGGCGAGGTGAACGCGTGGTGCACTGCCGTCCAGGCGCTGTAGCCGAGCGCGACGTCGCCGCTCGCGGTGGCGTCCGCGGTCGGCTCGAACAGCGGTGCGTCGACGATCCACACGAACGCCCACGCGTCCGGGTCGATGAGGTTCTGCTTGCGGGCGATCTCGCCACGCGCGGCGCCGAGCAGCGCACGGGACGACTTGGTGGCGCCGGCGGCGAAGAAGATGCAGTCGCCCGGCTTCGCGCCGACGTGCGCGGCGAGCCCCTCGCGTTCGGCGTCGGTGAGGTTCTTGGCCACCGGTCCGCCGAGCGTGCCGTCCTCGCCGACGAGCACGTACGCCAGGCCCTTGGCCCCGCGCTGCTTCGCCCATTCCTGCCAGGCGTCGAGCTGCTTACGCGGCTGGCTCGCACCGCCGGGCATGACCACCGCGCCGACGTATTCCTGCTGGAAGACCCGGAACGTGGTGTCCTTGAAGAACTCGGCGCACTCCACCAGTTCGACACCGAAACGCAGGTCCGGCTTGTCGGAGCCGTAGCGTCGCATCGCCTCCGCGTAGGTCATCCGCGCGATCGGCGTCTTGATCTCGTGCCCGACCAGCTTCCACAGCGACGACAGCACCTCCTCGGCGAGGAGGATGACGTCGTCCTGGTTGACGAAGCTCATCTCGATGTCGAGCTGAGTGAACTCGGGCTGGCGGTCCGCGCGGAAGTCCTCGTCGCGGTAGCAGCGCGCGATCTGGTAGTAGCGCTCGATGCCACCGACCATGAGCAGCTGCTTGAACAGCTGCGGGCTCTGCGGCAATGCGTAGAAGCTGCCCGGCTGCAGTCGCGCGGGAACCAGGAAGTCGCGGGCGCCCTCCGGCGTCGACCGCGTCAACGTGGGCGTCTCGACCTCGACGAACTCGTGATGCGCGAGCACGGCGCGTGCCGCGGCGTTGACCTTGGACCGCAACCGGATGGCGTGACCGGGTCCCTCACGGCGCAGGTCCAGGTAGCGGTACTTCAGGCGCGCTTCCTCACCGGCCTGATCGTCCAGCTGGAACGGCAGCGGCGCGCTCTCGTTGAGGACCTCGAGATCGGTGACGTTGACCTCGATGGCCCCGGTGGGGATCTCGAAGTTCTGGTTCCCCTCGGGACGCACCTCGACCACACCGGTCACCTTGACGCAGTACTCCGCGCGCAGACGGTGAGCCTGCTCGGCGGCGGCGCCCTCCCGGAACACCACCTGGGAGACACCCGACGCGTCACGCAGATCGATGAAGATCACCCCGCCGTGATCACGACGCCTGGCAACCCAACCGGTGAGGGTTACGGTCTGCTGGGCCTGCTCGGCTCGCAATGAACCGGCGAGATGTGTGCGCAGCACGGGATTCCTTTCGAAACATGGGGCAAGCTACTTCGTTGGCTGAGATCCTACGGAGACACCGTGCGTGAGCGGAAACGCATACCCGCTTCACGTGCGAGGCTCGATCGGCACGCACCGGAAAACTCACGAGAAAGCGATGACACATGACCTTCAACGAGGGCGCCCGAATGGACTCCGGCCGGGTGTCGGTCGCGGGCGGGGGCGGCGGTGGTCTCGGCGGCAAGTTCGTGATGGGCGGCGGCGCCGGCGGTCTGATCGTGCTGGTCCTCGCACTGCTCCTCGGCGGCGATCCCGGCTCGCTGCTCGGCGGCCTCAGCGGCACCACCGATTCCGCCGGCCAGAATTCCGGCGCCGGCCTCGCCGGATGCGAGACCGGCGCGGACGCCAACCGCGACGTGAACTGCCGGGTGGTGTTCACCGCAGGCAGTCTCGACTCCGTGTGGCAGCAGGAACTCGCGCCACAGACCGGCACGGCGTACGTGCCGCCGGAGGTCGTGCTGTTCTCCGGTTCGGTCAACACCGGCTGCGGCAACGCCACCAGCGAGGTCGGACCGTTCTACTGCCCGGCAGACTCGACCGCGTACTTCGACACGAGCTTCTTCCAGCTCCTCGTCGACCGCTTCGGGTCCAGCGGCGGACCGCTCGCACAGGAATACGTCGTGGCGCACGAGTTCGGCCATCACATCCAGAACCAGCTCGGCGACATCGGGCGGGCACAGGCCGACCCGCGTGGCGCCGACTCGGCCGCGGTCCGAACCGAGTTGCAGGCCGACTGCTACGCGGGCGTGTGGGCCCACTACGCCGACACCCTCCCCGGCCCCGATGGCGGACCGCCGTTCCTGAACACCCTCACCGACGACGACATCAAGGACGCACTTTCCGCCGCCTCGTCGGTCGGTGACGACCGCATCCAGGCGTCCGCGGGCGCTCGGGTGAATCCGGAGGGATGGACGCACGGCTCCTCGGAGCAGCGCCAGAAGTGGTTCGCCACCGGGTACCGGACGGGTCAGGTCCAGGCCTGCGACACCTATTCGGCACGCGATCTGAACAATCCGCCCGCGCTGCGCTGACAACTCGATCACCGACAATTATATTTGTCTTGACAGAATTTACTGTCGGCGCGAGAGTTGACGGATGTTGGACGTAGCAGTGATCGATCAAGCGGCCGTCGCCGAGATCTCCCTCGATCCGGTCCGGGCCCGCTTGCTCGCGGCGCTCGCCGAGCCCGGTTCGGCGAGTTCCATCGCGGCGACGGTCGGATTGACGCGACAGAAGGCCAACTATCACCTGCGGGCGCTCGAGGATCACGGCCTCGTCGAACTCGTCGAGGAACGCAGGAAGGGCAACGTCACCGAACGGATCTTCCAGGCCACCGCGGCGTCGTACGTCATCTCCCCCGCTGCGTTCGCCGCCCTCGCCCCCGATCCCGACCGGTCGCCGGACCAACTGTCGGCCCGCTGGCTGGTGGCACTGGCCGCGCGCCTGGTGCGTGAGGTCGGCGAGCTGATCGCCGGCGCCACGGTGGCGCGTCAGCCGCTGGCCACCTACGCGATCGACAGCGACATCCGGTTCGCGTCCGCGGCCGACCGGTCCGCCTTCGCCGACGAACTCGGCGAGTCCGTGAAGAACCTGGTGGCCCGATACCACGACGAGAACGCCCCGAACGGCCGCAGACACCGACTCGTCGTCGCACTGCACCCCAGCCTGAAAACACCGTCCGAGCAAGCGAAGTCACCCGGCAACCGTCACGAGGAGAGCTAGCCATGTCCGAGAACTTCGAGATTCGCCGCGAGGTCGTCCTGAACGCCACCCCGGAAGAGGTGTTCGCCGCCGTCACCAGCGGCACCGGCGGGTGGATGTTCCCCTCCGAACTCGATCCCGGCGTCGGCAGCGAGGGACCGGACGACCCGACCGTCGTCGCGTGGGAGCCGCCGCAGAAGTTCGCCGTGCGTCAGGAAGGTCCCGACGGCTGGTTCAACGCCCTCGAATACCTCATCGAGGCCCGCGACGGCGGAACCGCGGCGCTGCGCTACGTCCACAGCGGCATCTTCACCGACGACTGGGACGCGCAGTACGACGGCGCCGACAAGCACACCACGTTCTACCTTCACAGCCTCGGCCAGTACGTCCAGTACTTCGCAGGCCGCGCGGCCACCTACATCACGACCGGCGGCCCGGATACGTCCACCGGTCCCGGCGCAATGGCCACCCTCCGCGGCGCGCTCGGCCTGACCGACACCTCGACCACCGGCGACACCGTGTCCATCGACGTCCCCGGTTTCGGCACCGTCGACGGCGTCGTCGACTACCTGACGCCGCATTTCATCGGCATCCGGACCGCCGATGCGCTGTACCGGTTCTACGGCCGGAACGCGTTCGGCGGGACGGTCGACGCGGCGCACCACCTGTTCGCCGCGGGTGCCGACCAGGAGAAGTCGCAGGACGCGTGGAAGTCCTGGCTGGACAACGTGTTCGCCTGAACCCGCGCACCGACGCTCAGGACGCGGTGAACTCGCCCCGACCCGGAAAGTTCGGGGTGCTGGTGGTGATCTCGATGCCGACCCGGCCCGGCCCCGGATCGAAGTACACGGCTGTCGGCGCGCCCGGACCGTCCCACCCGCTCAACGCCCACTGCTTCGTTCCGGAGGCGCCGGTGTCGAGGTTGCGCCAGTGCAGGGTTCCGTCGACCAGGCAGACCCGGGAGGTGCCCACGAAGTACGTCTTCAACAGCACGTAGTTCGGCCCGTGCGGCTCCGGGTAGTCGGACGACGCCTGGGCGTCGATCCGCCCTCCGCACACGCTGATGTCGCCAGGGCTCAGACCGTGCCCGATCGTGTAGGTGGGGGTCAGCGTCGCCGTATCCGCCGCGGCGGCGGCCGGTGCACCGAGCAGTGCGGCCGCGGCGAGCGAACCCACCACCGCCGATCGGACAACCAGATTTCCCACAGGCATGGCGCTCCTCGGTCGTTGTGCGTCGGGCGAACCCCTCTCCCCTTGTCTCCGGGAATGCGGGGAGCGTTACTCGTCCGCTGGGCTAGCGTCGCCGCAGGAACATCGGTTGACTTCGAGGAGTTTCCATGTCGTTCACGGACGAAGAGATCGCCTACCTGCGGTCGCAGCCGATCGCCCGCGTCGCCACCGTGGGCGCAGACGGGCAACCCGACGTGGTTCCCCTCGCGTTCGAGTTCGACGGAACGGACTTCTGGGTGGGAGGTTCCGGACCGTCCGTCACCGGTACCCGCAAGTTCCGGAACATCCGGGCCGGGAACGACAAGGTGTCGTTGGTCGTCGACGACCTGGTGTCGTTCGAGCCGTTCGTCGCGCGATCCATCCGGGTCTACGGCACGGCCGATCAGCCGGTGGAGCGGGACGGAATGGTCGGTCCCGGTCTCTACGTGCGCATCGCACCGACCATCTCGTGGAGCTGGAACATGGCGGGAGAACCTGCCGGCGCAGAATGGTACGAGCCGAGGCGGACCGTTCACGTCAGAACAGAGTGAGCGCCGGTCCGGGACGACCGACACCGACCAGTTCACCGCGATCGGACTCGACGGCCTCGGTGCGCCCGGCCTCCCGATGGTTCGCCCCGCCGCCCAGACCGTACCGGTCGACGAGTGGGTCGACTCGCTGCTTCAGCCACGACTTGTATTCGGGCGGGACGTAGGCCGCCCGCCCGTACAACTGCCGGTACTGACGGACGAGCGCGGGATGCTCCGTCGACAGCCAGTTCATGAACCAGCCTTTGGTGCTGCCCCGCAGGTGCATCGGGAAGACGGTCACACCCGAGGCGCCGGCGTCGGCGATCGATTCGAGTAGACCGTCCAGATGCCGTACCGAATCGGTCAGGAAGGGAATGACGGGGGCCACCATCACATTGCAGGGCAGTCCGGCGTCGGTGATCGCCCGGATCAGATCGAGGCGCGCCTTCGGCGAGGGCGTGCCCGGCTCGATCGACTTCTGGAGGTCGGGATCGTGGATCGCCAGCGACACGCCGATGCTCACCGGCACTTGCTGGGCTGCGAGCGTCAGCAGCGGGAGGTCGCGCCGCAGCAACGTCCCCTTGGTGAGTATCGAGAACGGAGTGGCGGATTCGGCCAGCGCCCGAATGATGCCGGGCATCAGACGGTACCGGCCCTCCGCTCGCTGATAGGGATCGGTGTTGGTGCCGAGAGCGACGTGTTCCCGCTTCCAAGACCTACGCCCCAGTTCCTTGCGCAGCACCGCCGCGACGTTGGTCTTCACGACGATCTGACTGTCGAAATCGCGGCCCGCGTCGAGGTCGAGGTATTCGTGGGTGGGCCGTGCGAAGCAGTAGCGACACGAGTGTGAGCATCCGCGAAAAGCGTTGACAGTGAAGCGGAAAGGCAGTTGCGACTCCTCGGGCATCTTGTTCAGCGCGCTCTTGCAGAGCACCTCGTGGAAGGTGATGCCGTCGAACTCGGGCGTCTGCACGCTGCGCACGAGCCCGGCGCGCTCCAGCCCCGGCAATGCACCGTCGTCGGCGTCGACCGCTTGCCCATCCCACCTCATGGGTACATGCGAACATTTGTTCTAACCGGTGTCAAGACTTCGACCCGCGAGGAGACCGGACCGTCGAGTACGACCGCGCTGGTGAGCGCCGGATCGGCGCTTGCGACAATGTGGCTCATGTCGAACAGAAACAACGTCTCGTCCGGTTCCGAGTGGGAAGCCAAGATCGGCTATTCCCGTGCCGTGCGGATCGGTCAGCTCGTGTCCGTGTCAGGCACCACAGCCTCAGGCCCCGACGGTCCCGTCGGTGGAGACGATCTCGGAGAACAGACCCGGGAGGCACTGCGCCGAATCGAGGCAGCACTCACCGAGGCCGGCGCGAGCACGACCGATGTCATCCGCACCCGCATGTACCTCACCGACATGAGCCGGTGGGAAGAGGCCGGCATCGCTCACGGCGAGGTCTTCGGCGAAATCCGTCCCGCCACTACGATCCTGGAGGTCAGCGCGTTGATCGCCCCCGGCCTGCTCATCGAGATCGAGGCCGACGCCGTCATCCGCGACTGACCCACTCGGAGGCGGCCCCTCACCCAGCGCTCACGCCGCACGCAACAGCGTGATCAGCACCGTCTCGACTTCCGACCGGGCCGCACGGTAGCGGGTCCGGGGTCGAGGAGGTGGGGCCGCCCGGGGCTTCGCACCAGGCGGCCCCCGATGCTTTCGAGGAACACCGGCTTCCCCAAGGAAGTAACACCGAGGGCCGAGCACGGGCCACCATCAGCGAGTGCGGGTTTCGGGCAGTGCAGATCCCGTATCTCCCGAACGCGACGACTGGTGTGTGAGGTAGTCGCAAGGTGCGGTCTTCCGTCGCCGTGGCACGTGGGTCAGCTCAGGCCCATCCACTGCCGTTGCAGCTCGATCAGCGCGTGCCGCGCCATTCGTCCAGAAATGGGCACGTACCAACCCGGCCGCATCACCGCTCGCGAAATGAGCGCGCATCTGTGGTGGCCCGAGGATCACGCATGGTGCGTGGCGATCGCCATCGACCTCATGACGACCTACCTCTGTGCGTCAGCGCACTGCGTCGAGGCCGCACTCTCCGCCCCTGAACTTGAAGCACTCCCGGCCCACCCCCGATCAGAAGACAACGTGAGACAGCGACACCGTCGACCCGGTGCGCGGAAGCCCATCATCGGGAGTCTGACCTATGTCGTGGTCGCACCGGTCCACCCGCATGTGGATCGACGACTGTCTGGGCGCGTCGTCGACAGACACCGGTAAGGAATGTGCAGTCGGTGTGCGGACTTTCGGTCGCCACGCAACGAGGTGTCAGCACGATGGATCCCGGCCCCGGTGCACCGGCTGACCGTCCTCGGTTCTGCGTCAACCCACCCGGTTGGGGCCCAGCATCCAGGTGTTGACGGCGCCGTCCCGTTGGTCACCTCGTCGACACCGCCACTCATCGGCGGTGTCGGCCCCCGACCTCCCCGGGACGAGTCATTTCCGCCGAGTCGACCAGCACGGCGATCGCCGAGCGACTCGTCGTATCGAACGGCGTCGGTGAACTGCGACGCGTGGCGCATCGTGGCCGATGCTGAATCTCGTCGTACCACGCGCCTAGGTATGACTAGGTGAATGTCGGTGTTCTCCGATCGTCTCGCCGACGACTCTGGAGAGAGAACCCGCCGCGCCGGCGGTGATGCGTGGCCGCCCATGCCGCCTGGACCGCGTACGCAGCGAAAGGACTCTCCATGCCCACTGACACCGCTGCTGCAGACGGACGGGACTTTTCGGACAACGCGCGGGCACCGCAACTGTCCGCCGCGGCAACACTCCTGGCCGAGCAATATGGTTGCAGCCGGGATGCCGCCTTTGATGCTCTCCTCGACATTGCCCGCCGCAACCACGCCAGCGTGGCCAACGCGGCCGAGCACGTCCTGTCCAGGCCATCGGCCGTTGACGGCCGGAGAGAGCAGCAGGAACCTCGCATTGCCGTCCCTCCGCAACGTGCGGCGCCCACGACGCCGGCGGTGTTCGAATGAACATGATGCCGCATCCGCCGCCCCTCAACGATTCCCCCACGCGCAGGGACAATGTCACACGCGATTCCGGTGACTGGCAGGCGCGTGCCGCGTGCCGTGGTAACGATCTGGCAGTGTTCTTCTCACCCGACGCTGAACGCGGCCACGCCCGCAACCGGCGCGAAGCACAGGCCCGGCAGATTTGCCTGCCCTGCCCCGTGCTCGAACAGTGCCGCGATCACGCGCTCGCGGTGGGTGAACCCTATGGTGTGTGGGGTGGCATGACGGAAACGGACCGACGAAGGCACACCAAGCGACTCCACCGCGGTGAGCGCCGATCACTCGGCTCCCAGCACCCCACCCGTGACCGACCGTCCCGCGAATACGACGCTCGGCATTGACTCTTCGGCCGTAGACCGTTCGTAGACCTGTGGGGCGTCGCGGACGGCGATCTGCTGTCCGTCTCCGGCGCGGACTACTCGACCTCCGGGTCGTTCGGACCCTACCGATTCCTGCTCGTCGATCCGGACACCGCCGGCACGCTGTACGTCACCGACTACGCCGACGGCGCCGTGTATGCCGTCAGCTGCGCACCGGGCGGCGCACCCGCCGCTGTGCTCACCGGACCGGCTACCGCCGAGGGGCCAGTGCGTCCATCCTCGATCTCCTCCGTCTGTTCTGGCACCCACCCCAACGGATCGAGGAGTCACCATGACCAACCCCAACGAGTTCGAAAACCCGTCGACGGATCGGACGGACGCAACCCCTCAGGCTGCGGCGCCCACGTGTTGCAGCACCGAACGACAAGCCACCTGCTGCGATCACAGTGAGAAGTCGACGTGCTGCGGTCCGGCGGCGACGGCGGGCGGCGGATGCGGCTGCCAGTAACCGTCAATTCGGCAACAACGGCGGTGCGGTGCGAGCGAAGATGGGCTCGCACCGCACCGCCGTTTGCACGTGATGGCGGTGCGATCGCTGTCAGCAGAGCCGGTGCTCCGGTCTACCGGCCATCCGTGGGTGTGGCTCCGCAGGCGCAGGATCCGCTGCGAGGCTGGTAGTCGTGCACGTGACCGGTCCGGTCCTGGCTGATCTGACAGCAGGCGTGCAATTGGGACTGGAGGGCAGCGCGGCCGCGTTGGACCCGGGACTTCATCCCGGACACCGAGATCCCGGCCTCCCCGGCGGCCGCGGCGTGGGTTCGGGCGTCGAGGTCGACCATCTTCACCGCCGCGGCCTGCTCGGCGGGCAGCCCCGAGAGCATCGGCACCAGGCACGAGGCGAGTTCCTTCTCCGCTGCCTCGTCGGGATCCGGTTCGCCGTCGGGTGGGTTGTCGGGGACGGCGTCGACGGCCAGCTCGCGCCGATGGGGCGCCGAGCGGTAGTAGTCGGTGATCGCGTTGCGGGTGATGGCATACATCCAGCCCAGGATCCGGTCCTGCTCGCGCAGATTGTCCAGGCTCTTGGCCATCCGCAGGAACACGATCGACAGAATGTCGTCGGCGTCCTCGGGACGCGAGACCCGGCGGGCGATGAAGGCCCGCAGGTCGCTCGAGAAGCTGCGCCAGAGCTGGTCGAGATCCGCTGGTGCCGGCTGTGGTGTCGTCGCGGTGGTGGCGGCCGTGTCCTCGCTCATGATCCTGTGGTTCCTCTCCGTTTTATAGGATCCTCGCCCCGAGACGCGGTGGCGACCCCTCGGGTCAGGGTCCTCCCAGAGGTACGGACGACAGTGACCGCGATCGGACGCAGTGCGTCCGAATCCGAAGTTCCTCGTCTGTATGGGTGTCGATGTTGATTCCGGGTTCTCCGGTTCGACGTATCAGTAGAAGCGCGGTGAGGAGGTGAGAGCGATGCTGACCACACATCTTTTTTCGGGTCTGACCAGCGAAGAGGTCGACCTGGTCGTGGCGGAGGAACTGCATCTGCTCGACGCCGCCGCATGAGCGCCGTCGACGCCCGCACCGGGCGTATCCGCTGACCACAGCGCTCCCAGCCTCTACCCCTCTCCACCGGGGTAGGGGCGAGAAGAGTGCCCGCCTCCGGACCAGGAGGGCACACACCAAACCCGCCCCGCCCCTCCCGTTGCGGGATGGGCAGGGCGGGTTCGTCGTTCAGCGGGGCGTGCGGACCGAAGCAGGCGGATGAGAACGGGGACGGCGGTGACCACCGCCCACAACCCGATCGCCGCGACCAGGGCTGCGGCGGTGTCGCCGGCGGTCGCGGTGCCGAGGACATGTCCGCGCAGGGCGTCGGTGGCGTGCGCAACCGGATTCACCGTGGCCATGGCCTGCATCCAGCCGGGCATGGTCTCGATCGGCGCGAACGCACTCGAGACGAACATCAGCGGCATCATCACCATCATCCCGGCGAACTGGACCACGTCCGGCCGGCGGAGCCGGTCCCCGATCAGCCCGAACAGGGCGCTCATCGCCCCGCCAGCACCACCAGCACGATAACCGCGGCGACGGCATCACCTGCGGTGCCGTAGAACTCGAAACCCAAAGCGACGGCGGCGATCCCGAGCAACACAGCCCGGGCAAGGGTGAACACGGCCTCGTTGATGGTGCGAGCCACCCCCGGCAGCGCCGCTCGCATCGGCAGGGCCGCGAAGCGGTCGTGCACGCCGTTGGTGTGATCGATCGCGGCGGACACTCCGGCGTTGGTGCCGGCCATCACCGTGGAGACGGCGAGCATCGCCGGAGTGAGGAAGACGATGTAGCTGACCCCGGCAGGAAAGCCCGGTCCTGCGGCGACGCTGCGGAACACCTGACTGAACAGCACCAGCATCGCCATCGGCATGGTCAGCGAGAACATCAGCAGCTGCGGGACACGGGCGCTGGTGCGCAGGTTCCGGACGGTCAGGGCGGCGAGCTGATTCCCGATCGGAAACCGCTCGATCGAGGTGGCGGTGGTGGTCATCGGTGGGCTCCTGTGTGGGCGAGGTGGGTGAAGACGTCGTCGAGGCTCGGTGAGGTGACGTCCAGGTCGGTGACCTCGATGCCGCCGCGGTGCAGGTGAGCGACCAGTTCGGTCGCGGCGGGGGCGTCGTCGACGGTGACCGACACCTTCACCCGGCCGTCGTCGACCCGGTGGTCGGTGTCCGGGATGAACGGCAGCGCGGCGAGGTGACCTGCGGGGACGGTCGCGCTGAGAACCTTGCCGCCGACGATCCGTTTCAGCTCGGTCGGGGTGCCGCGGGCGGCGACCCTACCCCGGCTGAGGACCACGATGTGGTCGGCAAGCCGGTCGGCTTCCTCGAGGTACTGGGTGGTGAGCACGACCGTGGTGCCCGCGGTGTTGAGTTCGTCGACGACGTTCCACAGCCCGGCGCGGGCGATCGGGTCCAGCCCGGTGGTCGGCTCGTCCAGGAACAACACCGACGGGGATCCGACGAGGCTGGCGGCCAGATCGATCCGGCGGCGCGAGCCCCCGGAGAGTTCCCCGACCCGCCGGGCCGCGTACTCGTCCAGACCGAGCCGGTCGATCAGCGCGTCGGCCCGCGCTCGGGCGGTGCGCCGCAGCCCGGTCAGGCGACCGATCAGCTCCAGGTTCTCTCGGGCGGTGAGGAATTCGTCGAGTCCGGCGTATTGGCCGGTCACCCCGATCCGGCGCCGGACCTCGGTAGCGTCGGCGACAACGTCCAGGCCCTCGATCTGCACGCGGCCGACGGTGGGCGCACCAGGGTGGTGAGGGTGCGGATCAGGGTGGTTTTGCCGGCACCGTTATGGCCGAGCACCCCGAGCGTGGTCCCGGCGGCGGCCACCAGGTCGACGCCGTCGAGAGCCCACGTTGTGCCGTAGGCGACGTGCACATCTTCGACCACGACGGCCGGGGCGCTCATCGCACACCCCTGAACCGGTAAGGGGCGGGGCGGGTAATCGGGTGGGTGGTCATCGGAAGTTCCTCTCGGAAGGTGTGCTCCCACCCGGTGGTGAGTGAGAGTCCGCTTCTTCAGACGAACCAACTTCGAGTTGGACGCACCTGCCACAGAACTAGGCGCCGGTATTGCGGGATGCCGGGTGAGCGGCCAGAGAGGGGACGGAGCCCCGTTCGATCAGCCGCGGCACCGGGCGCGGTCAGGCAGGCACCCCGGCGCCACCGCAGACGCCGGTCTCGGGCAACGTGAGTTCGACGCGGGCGGCGGCGTCGTGGTCGCCGGCCAGGGCGGCGGCGATGCTACGGACCTGCTCGTACCCGGTCATCGCCAGGAAGGTCGGGGCGCGGCCGTAGCTTTTCATCCCGACCAGGAACACATTCGGCTCCGGATGGGACAGTTCGGCGACCCCGTGCGGGTAGACGGTGCCGCAGGAGTGCACGTTCGGGTCGATCAGCGGCGCCAACTCGACCGGGGCCTGCAGCACCGGATCCAGGCCGAGGCGGATTTCCGAGAGCCAGGACAGGTCGGGCGGAATCCGGTGAGCACCACCACCGATCGACGTCCTCGATGCGGGCGCCGGTGTCGGAGATCAACGCCACCCGGCCGCTGTCGCCGTCGGCTTCGATGGTGGCGGTGCGGAATCCGGGAACCACCGTCAGCAGTCCTTCGTCCGACCGCCCGCTTGGCGCGTAGGCCGAGGGCGCCGCGGGCGGGCAGCTCGTCGTCCGCGCCGCCGCCGAAGGTGGAGCCGACGTCGCCGCGGCGCAGCACCCAGCTGATCCGGGTGCCCGGGGCCTGCTGCTCCAGATCGGCCAGCGCCACGATCGCGGTCAGCGCGGAGTGGCCGCTGCCGGCGATCACGATGTGCTTGCCCGCGTACCGGTCCCGCACGTCGGGGTCGTCGACGTCCGGGACCCGGTACTCGATGGCCTCGGTGGCGGCGCGCTCGCCGAGCGCGGGCAGGCCTTCACCACCGAGCGGATTGGGGGTGCCCCATGTGCCGGAAGCGTCGATGACAGCCTGCGCGAGGACGCGGTCCTCGGTGCCGTCGGCGCGGCGGTGCACGACAGCGGTTCGGCGTCGCGGCCGGCGTCGACGACCCGGTCGCGGCCGCGGCGGGCCACCCCGACCACCTCGGTGCCCAGCTGCACGATGTCACCGAGGGCGGCGGCCAGCGGCCGCAGATAGTGCGCGGTCCAGTCCTGGCCGGTCGGGTATGCGTCGTCGTCCGGGGCGGTCCAGTCGGCGGTGTCGAGCAGGCGGCGGGCGGCCGGGTCGATCAGCTCAGCCCAACTGGAGAACAGCCGCACGTGGTTCCACTCCGCGATCGCCGCACCGGCCGCGAGACCGCGTTCGAAGACCAGCGCCGTCAGGCCGCGCTCACACAGCTGCGCCGCGGCGAGGCCGATCGGTCCGCCGCCGACGACGACTACGGGCAAGGTGCTCATCTCGATCATCCTTCCATCGATGTTCATCGATCCTCTGACCCCAGTCAGTATCGATGCGTGTCGATGAAGGCAACCATCGATCAATATCGATATAGTAAAGGGTATGACTTCCCTGGACATGCCGGCCGTCCGCACCCCTGGCGCCGATCAGGTGGATGCGTTGGCGCCGGAGGACGCGCTGACCTACGCCGGGTGGTTCGCCTGCCTGGCCGATCCCACCCGGGTGCGGCTGCTGCATCAGGTCGCCTCCCGGCCGGCCGGGATCACCGTTGGCGCGCTGGCCGAGGCGCTGGGCATCGGTCAGCCCACGGTGTCGCACCACGTGCGCAGGCTCGCCGACGTCGGGTTCGTGTCCGTCCACAAGGACCGCACCAGCACCGTCGTCACGGTCAACCCGTCCTGCTGCACCGGTCTGCCACACGCCGCCGACGCAGTGATGGGGGTGCTGACCGCGCGCCCCTGCTGCCCGGACGACCTGCCCCAAGACGTCACGGTTCGCCGGATGCGCGACGAGGATTGGGAGGCGGTGCGCCGGATCTACGGCGAGGGCATCGCCACCCGCACCGCCACCTTCACCACCGAAGTCCCCGCCCGGGAAACCCTGGACGCGCAATGGCTTCCCGGGCATCGGTGGGTCGCCGAGATCGACGGCACGGTGGTCGGCTGGGCCGCCCTGTCCCCGACGTCCGGGCGGGACTGCTACGCCGGGGTGGCCGAGAACTCGATCTACGTCGCCGACGGGATGCGCGGGCGCGGGGTCGGCAAAGTCCTGCTGCGCACCCAGGTGATCGTCGCCGACGAGGCCGGGCTGTGGACCCTGCAGACCTCGATCTTCCCGGAGAACCGTGCCAGCATCGCCCTGCACCACTCCGCCGGATTCCGGACCCTCGGTGTCCGCGAACGTATCGCCCAACTCGACGGCATCTGGCGCGACACCGTCGTCCTCGAACGCCGCTCCCCCGTCGCCGGATAACCCTCCGAATCAGTTGGAGTGCGCAATGTCCGAGCAGTCACCTGTCGATCGTGCCGCGATCGCCGCGGACCTCGAGCGCGCCCGGAGCGTGCTGCACGAGTTGCTCGACGCCGCGAGTTCCGTAGAGCTCTCGCAACGTTCGTCCGGTACCCGGTGGACGAACGAGCAGCTGCTGTTCCACATGGTCTTCGGCTACATGGTGGTTCGCCGGCTGCTCCTGCTGATCCGGATGTTCGCCCGGTTGCCCGAGGGGGCGAGCCGACGGTTCGCGAATGCGCTCGATGCCGCCACCCCAGTCTTCGACGAGGTCAACTATCGAGGCTCCGCCCTGGCGGCGCGCGTCTACAACCGACGCCGGATGGGCCGCCACTTCGACCGCCTCATTGCGTCGCTACAACGTTCCTTGGCCCGGGAAACGAACGCGAACCTGCACCGTGGCATGCACTTTCCAGTCCGCTGGGATCCGTTTTTCGACGACTACATGACCGCCGAACAGCTCTACCGCTACCCGGGCCTGCACTTCGACTTCCACCGCCACCAGCTCACCCTCGACTGAATGTGCGTCGAGGTGACGGGGATGCTGGTCGGAGATGTCGATCCCGAACTCCTCACGCAGCACCAACACCGTTTGGGGGTGCATGCCCGGTTTCGGGGCGGGTGCCGGCACTGATTGCTTCGATCCGTTCGCTGGTGTGCTCGCGCATCAGAGCTTCCGCGATCGCGGAGCGGGCACGGTTGCCGCTGCACACGAACAGCACCCTGCTGAGGTCCGGGGCATGTTCGGGATCGTTCCCGACGTCACTTACCGTCGGCCCAGCCGGCGCGAGGGTCGAATCCGCCTGTTGCCTCTGCCCGGGCGTATGCACGCAGCGCCTCAGCGGCTTCGTGGCCGAGATCGGGCGGGACCGCGACCTCCACGGTGACCAGCAGATCGCCCGCCGCGTCGCCGCGGTGGGGCACCCCACGTCCGCGCAGCCGGAACGTTCTCCCGGACTGGGTGCCTGGCGGGATCTTCACACCGACCTGACCTTCGAGGGTGGGCACGGACAGCATTGTCCCCAAGGCTAGTTCGGCGAACGACACGGGAACGGTGACGGTGAGGTCATTGCCGCTGCGGGCGAACACCGGGTCCGGGTCCACGCGCACGGTGACGTACAGGTCCCCCGACGGCGCCCCGCCGAGACCAGGTTCGCCCTGCGCCGGTAGCCGGATGCGTTGCCCGTCGCTCACCCCGGGCGGAACATGGACGGAGACGGTGCGGGTGCGGTCCCCGATCCCGGCGCCCTGGCAGTCCGGACACGGGGCGTCGACGATCGATCCCGTGCCCCGGGTTCCCGGTCGTGTGCCGGAGCCGTGACAGCTGGTGCACACCATCGGCCCACTCACCCGCAGCGGCAACACCATCCCGGCGACCGCCTCCCGGAACGACAGCCGGGTCTCGGTCTCGACGTCACTGCCCCGCCTCGGCCGGGCCGACGCAGTTCGGGTTCCGGCGCGCCGGAACAGGTCCCCGAGCACATCACCGACCCCGCCCAGAGGATCGCCCACGATGAAGGGCGAACCGCTCCCGAACAGGTCCCCGAAGTCGAAGCCCCCCGACCCGGCGCGCGGAGGAAAACCCGTCCCGGTGAACGCCCCGGATCGGTACAGCCTGCGCATGCGGTCGTATTCTTTGCGTTTGGCGGGGTCCGAGAGCACCGCATGCGCCTCGCTGACCTTCTTGAATCGTTCTTCCACCTCGGTGTTGTCCGGGTTGGCGTCCGGATGCAGCTCCCGCGCCAGCTTGCGGTACGCCTTCTTGATCTCTTCGGCCGACGCCGTCGAAGGGACACCCAGGGCGGCGTAGAAGTCACGGTCGAACCATTCCTGCTGCGACACTTGGCATCCTCCTTCCTTCGCGGGGGCCGCTGGGCGAGAGCGCCGTGCGCTCCGAGACCGGCGCCGTCAGGCTGTCGGTCGGCGTCTCAGGAATCGCCGGCCGGTGCCGTGCCCGTGACATCTCCCGGCGGGGCCACCCCCTCGACGACGGTGACCGTCGCGGTCCGCAGCACCTTGTGGTCACCGAATGTGTAGCCGCGGCGCAGCACCCGGTCTACGACGGGATCACCCCCGGTGCCTTCGTGCTGGACCGCTTCGTGCAGGGTGGGATCGAAGCGCTCGCCCTCTTCGCCGAATGCGGCCACTCCCAGGCCGCTCAGGATTGCACCGAGCTTGGCCGCGATCGCACGCAGTGGTTCGTTTTCGAGGTCGCCGTGCTCGCGGGCGCGGTCGAGGTCGTCGAGGATCCCGAGAAATTTCGCCGCCACCGAGGCCGTCGCGGCCTCGACGGCGGCGTGCCGGTCGCGTTCGATCCGGCGTCGGTAGTTGGTGTACTCGGCTTGCACCCGCTGCAGATCGGCGGTCAACTCCGTCACTCGATCAGGGTCTTCGCCCGCGGTTCGATCGGTCCGGTCACCAGGGTGCATCTCGGCGTCCGGCGTGGTCGGGTCGGGATCCCGTTGTGGGGTCGGGGTGACAGGATCGCTCGGGGTGTGCCCACGTACCCGGCCGGTCTCCGGATCGGCGCGGCGTTTGTCGGTGATCGAGATCGGTTCCCGCGGCGGCTTGTCGCCGTTGCGGCGCTCGCTGCTACTCATCGGGTGTCCTCCCGTCCAGGTTCGTCCACCACCTCAGCGTCGAAGACTTCATCGGTGCCTTCAGAGGACCCGTTCCCCCCGCCGGGGGCGGCCGAGTCCTTCGCCTGCGCGTCGTAGATCGCCTGACCCAGGGCTTGCGAGTCGGTGGCCAGTTTTTCGATGGCCGTTTTGATCGCCGCGACATCGCTGCCCTTCAACTTCTCCTGGGCATTCGCGATCGACGACTCGACCTTCTCCTTGACGTCGGCGGGCACCTTGTCCTCGTTGTCCTTGATGAACTTCTCGGTCTGGTACACCAGTGACTCGGCCTGGTTGCGGACCTCCGCTTCCTCCCTACGCTGGGCGTCCTCCGCGGCGTGCGCCTCGGCGTCCTTGATCATCCGGTCGATCTCCTCCTTGGACAGACCGGAGCCCTCCTGGATCTTGATCGTGTTCTCCTTACCGGTGCCCTTGTCCTTCGCGGTCACGTGCACGATGCCGTTGGCGTCGATGTCGAAGGTGACCTCGATCTGCGGCACCCCACGCGGTGCCGGCGGAATCCCCGCGAGCTCGAACGAGCCGAGCAGCTTGTTGTGCGAGGCGATTTCACGCTCACCCTGGAACACCTGGATCTGCACCGAGGGCTGGTTGTCGTCAGCGGTGGTGAAGGTCTCGGAACGCTTGGTCGGGATGGTGGTGTTGCGCTCGATGAGCTTGGTCATCACGCCACCCTTGGTCTCGATGCCGAGGGACAGCGGGGTGACGTCGAGGAGCAGCACGTCCTTGACCTCGCCCTTGAGAACACCGGCCTGCAGGGCAGCGCCGACGGCGACGACCTCGTCCGGGTTGACACCCTTGTTCGGTTCCTTTCCGCCGGTCAGCTCGCGCACCAGATTCGTCACGGCGGGCATACGGGTGGAACCACCGACGAGCACGACCTGGTCGATGTCCTTGACGGCGATCTTCGCGTCCTTGATCACCGATTGGAACGGCGCGCGGGTGCGGTCGAGGAGATCGGACGTGATCTTCTCGAACTCGCTGCGCGACAGCTGCTCGTCGAGGAACAGCGGGTTCTTGTCCGCGTCGACGGTGATGTAGGGCAGGTTGATCGACGTGCTCTGCGAGGAGCTCAGTTCGATCTTGGCCTTCTCGGCGGCCTCGCGGAGACGCTGCAGGGCCATCTTGTCCTTGGTCAGATCGATGCCGTTCTGAGCCTTGAACTTGTCGACGAGCCACTTCACGATCCGGTCGTCCCAGTCGTCACCGCCGAGGTGGTTGTCGCCGGAGGTGGCGCGAACCTCGACGACGCCGTCGCCGATTTCGAGCAGCGAGACGTCGAAGGTGCCGCCACCGAGGTCGAAGACCAGGATGGTCTGTTCCTTGTCGCCCTTGTCCAGGCCGTAGGCCAGGGCGGCCGCGGTGGGCTCGTTGACGATGCGCAGGACGTTGAGACCGGCGATCTGGCCGGCTTCCTTCGTGGCCTGACGCTGGGCGTCCTCGAAGTACGCGGGGACGGTGATCACGGCGTCGGTGATGTCCTCACCCAGATACGATTCCGCGTCCCTCTTCAGTTTCATCAGCACCCGGGCACTGATCTCCTGCGCGCTGTATTTCTTGTCGTCGATCGCCACATGCCAGTCGGTGCCGATCTCCCGTTTCACCGAGCGCACCGTCCGGTCCACGTTCGTCACTGCCTGGTTCTTGGCGGGCTGGCCGACCAGCACCTCACCGTTCTTCGCGAATGCCACCACCGACGGGGTCGTGCGCGCACCCTCCGAGTTGGCGACCACCTTCGGGTCGCCGCCCTCGAGCACGCACACCACCGAGTTCGTGGTCCCCAAATCGATACCCACCGCGCGAGCCATGACCGCCTCCAGCACCACACCGGGTGGGTGTGGTGCTTCCGCTGATCGTTCGGCATCACACCCACCGAACTTGAGTGTTATCGACTCAATTTTCTCCCCGGGAGAGATCGAGGTCAAGGCAAAGAATTGAGCGTAGAACGCTCAACATTGTGTGTGTCGCTCGGCGTCACAGCACCACCATCTCGAACTCCTCGACGACTAGCCACCGGAGACCGCGCCGCCGCTCACGCCCGGCAACGCCGACGTCTATCGGCCGCGCAGCCCGAACGGGTTTCCGTCGGCATCGGCGAGCACGCAAATCCGTGTCTCGGGTGCGACGTGACGCGGAGCGGTGCGCTCGGTTGCGCCGACGGCAAGCAGAGTTTCGCGTGTCGCGTCGAGGTCCTCGACGTCGGCGAAGGCAACCGGTCCGGCGGTCTCGTCACCTGGATTCAGGGCGACCTCGAAGCCGTCCACGTTGTACCCGACGTAGTAGGACTCGTCGGTGTGAGGTGCGCCGAGCAGCGCGGTGTAGACCGCCTTGGCGGCGTTCAGGTCGGACACGGGGATCACCAGGCTGCGGATCGTGGGGCTCATGTTCATCTCCTCGGGCTACGGCGATCATCGGCGACCGCCTCGTCGGCGATGGCAGCAACCACGCTGTGTGCCCGCGAGGGCGGGCGCTTCTCGATTCCTGACCGTTCTGTCGGTGTGTGTCCGCCATAGCGTATCGACGCACGCAGGTTCCGGTGACGTTTCGGCCGGCCGTTTCGGCGTGGTCGCTGATCCGCCCTCCCCTAGCGGTGGCGGATCGCCCACCGCTTCACCGCCTTTGATGCTCTGACCCCGGAACCCGTTGGGAAAGCGCGATCGGTGTTACCTTGAGCCCTGTGTGTGGCGGTCGGCAATCCTCGCGGCGGCGCACGGCGCTGCTCACCGTGCTGGCGGTGATCGCCGCCGACGGGATGGTCGTGCGGATCGGTCACACCAACGCGGCGGGCGATGTGCTCGAGACCCTCCCAGATCTCGTCGGGACGCTCGCGCGGCGCCGCACCCCGGGGCGCGGTGCCGTCGGCACACGGCTGTCCCTGCCGGGCCGCGCCCGGGCACCGTCATCGACCTCGGCCGAGTCGCCCATGCCCGTGCGGAACAGCACCTGTGTGCTGCGGGTGTGACCGACCGGCACCGGCTACCGTCCCATCATCGGATCTGACGCCGCAGCCACCCTCTCGTGACCGCCACGGGCACGCGCGCCACACCTCTCCCCCGACCGTGCCGCGCGGCCCGATTATCGTTCCCGCACCGGTAGATTCGTTCCGGTGCACCCCGTCGGAATGAGGTGCCGTAATTGCATTCCAGGACCGTTCTCAAACTCGCCGGCGCCACCGTGGCCGCGGGGGTAATGCTGGCCGGGGTGATGTTCCCGGTCGCCGCCGGGCTGGGGTACGCATCCAACCGTGCCGCCGACAGCGTCGGTAATTCCTCGGCCGAACTGGCCGACGGAGTGGTGCCGGCGGTGACGACGATGACCGACATCACCGGGAACCCGATCGCCTGGCTGTACGACCAGCGCCGATTCGAGGTTCCCAGCGACCAGATCTCCAACGAGATGAAACTGGCGATTCTCTCCATCGAGGACAGACGGTTCGGCGAACATCAGGGGGTGGACTGGCAGGGCACGATGCGGGCGTTCTTCACCAACACCACCAGCGGTCAGATCGAACAGGGTGCCTCTACCATCAATCAGCAGTACGTGAAGAACTACCTGCTGCACGTGGTTGCCAAGACCGACGCCGAACGCCGTGCCGCGATCGAAACCACGCCGGTCCGCAAGATCCGGGAGATCCGGATGGCGATGACCCTCGATCAGGAACTCTCCAAAGAGGAAATTCTCACCCGGTATCTGAACCTGGTGCCGTTCGGCAACGGTTCCTTCGGGGTGCAGGACGCCGCCCGCACGTACTTCGGCATCGACGCCAAGGACCTGAACCTGGCGCAGTCGGCGATGCTCGCGGGCATGGTGCAGTCCAGCTCCGCGCTCAACCCCTACACCAACCCCGAGGGGGTGTTCGAGCGCCGCAATGTCGTTCTCGACACCCTGGTCGTGAATGTTCCGGACCGGGCCGCCGAGATCCGCGCCCTGAAGGAAACGCCGCTCGGGGTGCTCCCGAAACCGAACAACCTGCCCCGCGGATGCATCGCCGCCGGTGACCGCGGGTTCTTCTGCGACTACGCATTGCAGTACCTCCAGACCGCCGGGCTGTCCCGGGAGCAACTCGAAAAGGGCGGCTACCTGATCCGCACCACCCTCGATCCGGCCGTGCAGGGTTCGGTGAAGGCGGCGGTGTCCACCTACGCCGACCCGAAACTCCCGGACATCGCGAGCGTGATGAACGTCGTGCAGCCCGGGCAGGACCAACACCGGGTCCTGGCCATGGCGGGCAGCCGCAACTACGGCCTGGACGCAGCCGCCGCGGAGACGGTCCAGGAGTTGCCCTATTCACTGTCCGGGCACGGCGCCGGATCGGTGTTCAAGGTCTTCACCACCGCAGCAGCCATGGAGAAGGGTTTGCGGCTCAACGCGATCCTCGACGTGCCCGGGCGGTTCGACGCCCGCGGGATGGGCGACGGCGGTGCCCCCGGGTGCCCTGCGGCGACCTATTGCGTGCAGAACGCCGCCCCGTATCCGCGGGCGCTGTCGGTCACCGACGCCCTCGCCCAGTCCCCGAACACCGCGTTCGTGAAACTTCTCCAGGCCACCGGCGTGGATGCGACGGTGGACATGGCGGTGCGCCTCGGCATGCGGTCGTACACCGAACCGGGAACCTCCGGGTTCGGAGACCAGAGCCTGGCCGACATGCAGAAGGACCAGAATCTGGGGTCGTTCACCCTGGGCCCGGTGTGGATCAATCCGCTCGAATTGTCGAATGTCGCCGCGACCCTGGCCTCACACGGCAAGTGGTGCCCACCGACCCCGATCGACTCCATCGTCGACCGCGAGGGCAGGCCGGTCCCCCTCACCCAGCAAGCCTGCGAGCAGGTCATCGATCCCGGCCTGGCCGACACCCTGTCCAACGGGCTCAGCAAGGACGACCTGCCCGGTGGCACGGCGTCGGCCGCGGCCGCGGCCGCCGGGTGGAAGCTGCCGATGTCCGGCAAGACCGGGACCACCGAATCGCACATGTCGTCGGCATTCATCGGGTACACCAACAACCTGGCCGGCAGCGTCTACGTATTCGGGGACTCACCGACCCCCGGACAGATTTGCACCAGCCCACTCCGCTCGTGTGGGGACGGCAACCTGTTCGGCGGCACCGAGCCGGCCCGCACCTGGTTCACGGCGATGATGCCGATCGCAAACAACTTCGGCCCCACCACCCTGCCTCCGATCGACCCGCGCTTCGCTCGCTGACTGGAGGGCCGGCGCGTGGTCCTCCAGCGTGCAGAGAGGAGAACATCTGACGGCGAGCTGGATCTCACCTGTCTCCTTGTGTAACGCGGGCGGGAGCCCGCGCGGTAACACAAGTGCCTCACCGGCCGCGTCAGTCGTGTTTCGCGCCGGTGGGGCCTCTCTCCGGGGGTGGAGACGCGGATCTCGACCTCGGCCGGCAAACCCACGCGCACATCGACTTCCAGCAGTGCGGGTGCGCTCGGTCAGGCGTTTTCCTTGCGGAAGGTACGGGTTCCCCACCACACCGCGACGACGAACAACACCACCGCCCACGCGGTTCCCCACACAATCGCGGAGTTCGCGAAGTCACCGAAGAACGAATCCCGCACGGCGTCGACGACATGGCGGATCGGCATGAAATCGCTGGCCGTCTGCAACCAGGCAGGACCGATCGTCATCGGCAACAGAATTCCGGACAATAGCAACACCGGCATCATCACCATGTTGATCACCGGAGCCATCACGTCTTCGCTCTTGGTGGTCAAGGCGAATGCATTCGACGCCGCCGCACAGGCCCCGCCGAGCAGCAACGTCAGCAGCACCCCGAACACGATGCCCCGCAACGACGCCTCCATACCCATCACGAAGCCGAGCAACACCAAGATGATCGCCTGCACGAACAACTGGAGCAGGTCCCGACCCAGTCGCCCGACCAGTAAAGCGGTGCGACTGGCCGGAGTCACCCGCTCCGCCTCGATAACGCCCTCCCGCCACTCCCCGATCAGGCTGAATCCGGCGAAGAACGCACCGAAGATCCCCAACTGCACCAACATGCCCGGCACGAAGAACGTGTACGCGTTGTCCACCCCGAACTGACCCACCAGCGGAGTCAGCAACGGCCCGAACAACAACAGGTACATGACCGGCTGCAACAGGCCGATGATCACCCAGGCGGGGTTGCGCAGATTCATCCGCAGCTGGCGGCGGAAGACGATGAAACTCTCACGGGCGAACGTCATTGGCCTGCTCCTGGAGTGGTCAGCGCGGGGGCGGGGGTGGACTCGGATTCAGGGTCCCCGGTGGCGGTATCGGAGGCGGCGGTCTCGGCGTCGCGCAGCGACCGTCCGGTCAACGTCAAGAACACGTCGTCGAGGGTCGGCCGGTGCACCTCGATCGAGGCCAGGGTCACGTCGGTGCGGTCGAGGTCGCGAAGCAGTCCCGGGATCGCGCGCCCGGCACGCTGGACCTCACCACGGACATGATGGCCGTCCACCTCCACACCGGCCAGACCGTGCCGCGGTGCCTCGGCGATCGTGCCCAGCTTGTCTCTCACCAGCGGCACCATGTCGAGGTCGGCGATTTCGAGGTCGACGAGATCGCCGGCGACCTGCGCCTTGAGGTTCTCCGCCGTGTCCGAGGCGACGATTCGACCACGATCGATGATGACGATGCGGTCGCTGAGGGTGTCGGCCTCGTCCAGGTAATGGGTGGTGAGGAAGACCGTCGCACCACGGCGGGTCCGCAGCTCGGAAATATGCTCCCACAGGTTCGCCCGCGCCTGAGGATCGAGGCCCGTCGTCGGCTCGTCGAGGAACATCAGGCTCGGCTCGTGAATCAGCCCCATGACGATGTCGAGTCGGCGTTTCTGCCCACCCGACATCGTCTTCGGCATCCGGTCCCACAGCCCGTCCAGCTGCAATTGCGAAAACAATTCTCTGCCGCGGGTTTCGACGTCCCGCCGGGAGCGGCCGTAGAGCATGCCGTGATCCATCACCTCCTCCCCTGCCCGGGCGCCGCTGAAGACCCCACCGCTCTGCGAGACGTAGCCGATGCTCCGCCGCACCTGCGTGGATGCGCGGACCACGTCGTATCCGGCGACTGTGGCCTCGCCTGCGGTCGGCCGCAGCAGGGTGGTCAGCATCCGCAACGTCGTGGTCTTCCCCGCCCCGTTGGGGCCGAGGAACCCGACGACCTCGCCTTCGGCGACATCGAGATCCACCCCGTCGACGGCGCGAACCTCCGATTTCTCCCGTCCGTGGCGGGTGTGGAAGGTTTGGACGAGCCCACGTGCACGAATCACGACAAGCACTCTCCTCGAGGTCGGTCAGGCCAGTATTCAAAGATGACAGGTCGGGGCACAACCCGTTTTCGTTCTCTGCGTGATGCAGACTCCTTCCGCACACAGAACTAAGTGATGCGGTCCCCGGCGGAGTCGCCGGTGTGTGAGGGTCCGAGGGCAGCAGGCAAGAAAAGCGCTCCGACAGACGTTCCGTCATCGAAGCACCGGGCGGGTTACGACAAGGACGACCCACCATCGACGGGTGGTGACCCCGTCGGCACCACGATCGAGGTCGGCGGCGGCCGCGTTGCAATGGGGCAACGGCGAGTACGGCGTGGTGCTGGCCCACGGTGCCGTCTTCGACGCCGCCAGCTGGGAGGATCAAGCCACAGCGATCGCCGACCAGGGTGCCACTGTCGTCGCCGTCGAGGACATCGCGCCGGAGTCGATCGCGGCCGCCGTCGCAAAGCTCCACGACGACGGGCATGCCGACGTCGCACTGGTGGGCGGAAGTGCGGGCGCCGATGTGATCCTGCCACTTGCCTCCCAGCAGCCCGACCTCCCTGATCAGCTGGTATTGCTCTCCCCCAACCGGGTTGTCGACGGCCTCGGCGGGGAGCCCAAGCTGTTCATCGCCAGCGAGGACGAGCCCGTCGCCCACGTGTCGCAGCAGCTCGCCGACAGCTCACCAGGCGTCGACCACGAGATGATCCTTCTGCCGGGCTCCGCCCACGCGCAGAACATCTTCGACGGCGAGAGCGGTGACGCGGACCATAAGCGATCCTCGAGCGGCTGCCCAACTGAGGACCGCGGCAGGTGGATCGGTGCCTCGTCCAGCCGATGATTGCGACGGGTCCTGCACCGGTCACTTCGAAGACCGCGGCGGACACCTTCGGGAACTCGTATTCAACGCCCACACCGAGGCGGCCGCGGCACCTGAATAGCGGCCGAACTCGGACGACGGCCGTTGCGCGCGACTGGCGGCTGCGTTCGGGCGTGCTCGCCGAGCGGAACCCGGGGCCCGATCACGGCAAACGGCGTGCGGTGACTGCGCCGTGAGGCCTGTGACCGCTCCCCGTTCGTGTATGTGTCTCGATCACCTCGAAGCCGGCCGTGACCAACTTCTGGCTGAGTTCCGCTACCGGCCAACGATAGGCAGCGGTGACGGCATGGTCGAAAGTCCCTACGATTGCTCCTTTGAAGAAGCCCACCAACAACCCTCCGCCCGGCCGGATCACGCGTGCGAACTCGGCGAGCGGAGTCTGGATGTCCTGCGGACTGTGGTGAATGAGCGAGTACCAGGAAAGCACACCACCCAGTGATTCCGTCTCGGCGTCCAATGCCTCGAAGCCGCCGACTTCGAAAGGGAGGTCTGGATACTGCGTACGAGCTCGTTCGACGAACTCAGGAACCAGATCGATCCCGCTCGCAGCCAGTCCGCACGCTGCCAAGAAGTCTGTCCACTGCCCCGGACCACAGCCGGCGTCGAGTACGGGACCAGTCAGGGTGGCGGCCCAGCTGCTCACCAGGGCCCGATCCGATGGGTGTGTCGAAGTCACGGAGCCAAAGAGGTCCACGTACTCCTGAGATCTGGCCGAGTATGACTCTCGGACGGTGTCGCCTGGTCGGGCGCTCGTATTCGCCATGCCGTCAATGATCGTCGATGGCGTGCTCCAGATGCCGAACGCTGACCGGCACGTCCCGACAGCCGGCCCTCGAGCGGAACTCTCTGAGCAGGTAGCACGGGAAACTCTGCTACCCACGGCCGATGAATTCCTCGTCGCCGCGCAGTCTGTATGTAATGAATGCTCCTTCCGCTCCAGCGGGAGGAGCGCGTTGAGGTGACAAGGAGCGTGCACACCGTGGACCAAGAGAACGTGAGCGCCACGCTGACCGTGGGCGTGCCCGCCGCCACGGTGTTCGCGGTGCTCGCCGACCCGACGACCCATTCTGCGATCGACGGCACCGGCTGGGTGCAGGAAGCCACCGACCAGTCGCCGCTGACCGAGGTGGGGCAGATCTTCCGGATGGACATGTATCACCCCAACCACCCGAACGGCGACTACCAGGTGGCCAACCAGGTCCAGGTGCTCGATCCGCCGCGCGCCATTGCCTGGCTGACGGGCCAGGAGAAGGACGGCGGTCACCTGGAGTTCGGCGGCTGGTTCTGGCGTTACGACCTGGTGCCACGTGGTCCCTCCGAGACTGCGGTCACGCTCACCTACGACTGGTCGGCGGTGCCACAGTCCATCCGGGAGTACCTCCAGTTCCCGCCGTTCGGTCCTGACCATCTCATCAACTCGCTGCACCACCTGGCCGAGCTTGCCGCACCGACGTCCCGGGCTCGGACCCCCGACCGCTAGATATCTGCCGGTCGGCCCGCCGTCGCGGTCCGCCCGAGCACAGAAGGCCGTCGAGTAGTCCTACGGTTGGGCGAGCCGCTCGAGGAGCCATGAATCGATGCCGGTGAGGGCCGTCCTGGCCATTGCCGTGGGGTGGCCGGTGAACCCGTGGGGCGACTCGGGATAGATCCGGAGCTCGACGTCATTGCCGGTGGCGGAGAGCCGACCTGCCATCGCGAAGTTGTCTTCCAACAACACGTCATTGCATCCGACGACCAGCAGCGCCGGGGGAAGGCCGTGGAGGTCGCCGTAGACGGGAGAGATGTCCGGAGTGGTGCGATCTTCCACGTGGCCGACGTAGGCCTGGATGAAATACTCGTCTGCGATCCGACGTCCGGCCGGAGTCTGCGCGCTCAAGTCATAGGTGCCGAATTGGAGTGTTGCCAGAGCGAGTGTGGCTCCCGCCGACCGCCCCCCGATCGCCAGTCGTGATGATCCGAAGCGGGCATCAGCGTGGCCGACGAGCCAGAGCGCCGCCGCTTCACAGTCATCGGGTGCGGCCGGCCACGGGTGCTCCGGTGCCAGCCGGTAGTCGACGCTGACGACGGCGATGTGGAGAGCGTCTGCGAGCTCACGGTTACGCGCGTCATCTCGCGCTGCGGAGTCCATGTAGAAGCCGCCACCGTGTATGTCCAGATAGACGCCCCGCGCTCGGCCGTCGGTGGGAGTGAAGATCCTCACCGGGACGCGTGCTCCCGCGGCTTCGACCATCTCTTCGATCGCCGGTGGATCGGCGGGAGAAGGACCGGACCGCCTCGCCCGCATGTCCCTCAATTCCTCGAGAGTGCTGGGGCCACGTCCAGCTGGCCGCGAGTTGTAGAAGCTCCGAGCTTCATCGACCTGCTCCGCCGGCACGTCAGCCGACAAATCGTCCAGCGCGAACCGCACGCGCCCTCCTCACCCTCGGGGGTCTCATCACGACGCTGTTGCCGCACCGAGCGACGCGGACCCATCATGCCCTACGTCCTCGCAACAGGTCGCCGGTCAGCGATCGCCGATCGGGTACGCCGATAGGCGTTCGGCTTGCGGAAAGGCTGCATTGCCACGGCCGGAGTCTGGTGTCCGTATCCGTCCGTCGTTGTTGATCGTCGACCTCTACTGCGAATCGATCACTCGATCGTTTGGCAGTCCGGTGGATCGAGAAGTCGAAGGATCCGGTGAGGCGCGCTGATACCGAACAATCTGAGTGTCGGCCGTCGTCGGTTGAATTATCTACTTCCCGACGGTTCTCACTGTTCGCGACCCGGCCAAGATGCTATCGGTGCGGATGACTGCAAGAGTTCGGCGCGGGTGCCGGGCATTCCGCTCTCACCCCGTTCGGAGGATTTGACTGCCAGAACCTGGTTGATACCGAGCCGATTCGCCGCAAAAGCCAACGCCGCGCCGGCCATGTACAGCCGCCATACCCGTGCCCGCCCGGCGCTGCTGTGGGCCACCGCTTCGTCCCAGTTCGCCTCCAGATTCCCCACCCATGCCCGCAGGGTCAGCGCGTAGTGCTCGCGCAGGGACTCGACGTCGCGCACCTCGAACCCCGCCCCTTCGAGTGCCTCGATCATCGGCGCGATCGGTTCGATTTCTCCGTCGGGGAACACATAGCGATCGATGAAGGACGTTTTGGAGAACTTGGCAGCGGGTTTGCCTGGTCGTCGCGAGATCGCGTGGTTGAGCAACCGCCCCCGCGGGCGCAGCAGCGCAAACAGGTCCGCGGCGTAGGTCGCCAGCATCGCGGCACCGACGTGCTCGGCCATGCCGATGCTCGAGATCGCGTCGTAGGGACCGTCTGTGACGTCGCGGTAGTCCTGGACTCGGATCTGCACCAAGTCCCCCACACCCGCGTCGACCATCCGTTTGCCGGCGTATTCCGCCTGCTCGTGGGACAGGGTGACACCGACGACGTGCACGCCGTAGTTGCGCGCCGCGTGCAGCGCGAAGGTCCCCCACCCGCAGCCGACGTCGAGGACCCGCATCCCCGCGGTCAGGCCGAGCTTGCGGGCCACCAGATCACATTTGGCGTACTGAGCCGCGTCCAGATCAGCGGTCGGCTCCGCCCAGTACGCGCACGAGTAGGTCATCGACTCACCGAGCACCAGTCGATAGAAGTCGTTGCCGACGTCGTAGTGGTGGCTGATCGCGGCGGCGTCACGATCCTTGTCGTGCCGGTGCCCGCGCGCCGGTTTCATCTCCTCCGCCGGCGGCTTCGGTGGCAGGCCGATGATCCCCAGACGCAGCGCCGCTGTCGCCAGTGCCTTCTTCGTTTGCTTGTCGATCCGCACACCGGGACCCCTGCTCGGGTCCGACACCTGCTCCAACACGTCCAGCCCGGCGAGCAGGTCTCCCTCGATGTCGATGTCGCCGGACACGTAGGCCCGAGCGAAACCGAGATCGTTGGGCGCCCACAGCAACCGCCGCAGACCACGCCGATTGACGATGTGCACCTGCCACGGCGCGTCCGAAGGCCCACTGCGACTACCGTCCCAACACCTGATCCCCACCGGGACCTGCGTACCCACCACCGCACGAACCAGCGGCGCCACCGTGTCAGCGACCGTCATACACACCTCCGTCGAAGTTCGGGGTCCGACCAGCGCACAGGACTGTCGACCCGCACCAACGTCCCGCAAACCCACCTCGTCGACCATATCGATGGAACCCCCGTTGCCGCACACCTTCACACCAATTCCCGCTCGGCATAACCCTGTCTCCGAACGCCGCTCGGCTTCACGCGCCGACCGCGACCGCGATGGCGCACTGCCAACTCGGAGCGAACGGATCAGGCGCCCTCGGCTCCGGCGTTACGATGGCGTCGACGAGTCCGTCCGAGAGCCAGGGGTGCCCATGTCGGATCTGGATCAGGCGTTTACCGATGCACAGGAGAACGTCAAGAAGCTCACCTCGAGACCTGCCAACGATGAGCTACTGCGGCTGTACGCGCTGTTCAAGCAGGGGTCGAAGGGTGATGTCGAGGGCAAGCGGCCCGGTCGGTTGGACATGGTCAACCGCGCCAAGTACGACGCCTGGGCCAAGTTGGCGGGTACGAGCAGCGCCGACGCCAAGCAGGGCTACGTCGACCTGGTAGCCAGGCTCACGCAGGGCTGAGTTTGGAAGTTCCGGTCCCGTGCTGCCCGATCGCCCATACGAGAGCCGAATTGTGTCGCCGCAAGCCGACGTGCGCCGGCACGCGCATCGAGACGGGAGTGTTAGCAGCGAACCCGGCTTCCACAGCGGGCAAGCCGCTGGCTCCGTGCGGGTCGACGCCGGAGAAGTACATCGTTCCCCGGAATCAGCTCTGTGCCCGCTCATTCGAGCGTCTACACCTACGGTGTAGATGCAGCGGCCGTCCGCGCCGACCGGGCCGTCCGGGAGGTGGTGACCGCACCGGCGGGCGTGCGGGTGTTCCGGGTCCGGTGGCGCGAGCGGATGGTCGCGGGGGCAGGAGCCCGTCGGCGTCGGTAGCGACAAGCGGTGACACCACAACGAGGTATCGAGCAGGGCTGGGGCGAAACGCCGCTCGTCAGCGTCATCGACACTCGCACCCCTTGTTCCGAAGGGGTGGTCGATCAGCTGTAGGCCGGTTCTACGCCTGTGTGGCGATGGCGTCGGCGGCGTCGTGTAGCGCCCGGGAGACGGCGTGCATGCCGGGGGTGTACTGCCGGCGGGCGAGCGAGGCGATGTAGATCGAGCGTGTCGGGACCCGGTCGGTGGGACGAAATCGGACTGCGTAGACGTCGGGGCGATGATGTGCGACGGCCAGACGCGGGACCATGGCGATGCCGACTCCCGCTGCGACCATCGCTTCGATCTCTTGGTAGTCATGGGCCTCGTAGACGACGTTGGGGGTGAATCCGGCCGTGTCGCAGCTGCGGTAAAGCACTTCGGCCGCCGGGTGGTCGGCGTTGCGGATGATCCACTTCGCCGATCGCAGCGATGCCACCGTGACATCGACGGCGTACGGCGCGTCGAACGGGACGAGCAGGACTGTTTCGTCCTCCATCAGCGGCACGAGGGCGAGGGATTTCTCGGTCTCCTCGGTCCAGTCGTAACTCCAGAGCAACGCCATCTCGACCTCGCTCGAATGGAGCATCTCCAGCAGTCGCGGGCGGACCGCGGATTGGACGCGCACGTCGATGCCCGGCCAGTGGGCGTGATAGTTCTTCAGCGCGTCCGAGAGCAGTGAGGCGCTGACGGTGGGGAAGGAGCCGAGTCGGACGGTGCCGCGCTCGAGTCCCAGCAGAGCTTCCAGGTCGCCGTGGGCGGCACGCATTTCCTGACGGAACAGGCGCGCACGCGTGACGAGAATTTCGCCGGCTTCCGTCAACCGGACGCCACGAGGCAGGCGGGTCAGTACCGGCTGCCGGATCTCCTGTTCCAGTTTGGCGATGCGCTGCGACGCGGCGGAGGGCGTGACGTTGGCGCGTTCTGCGCCGCCGGTGAGCGATCCGGCCTCGTCGATGTCGAGGAGCAGGAACAGGGTCACCACGTCGAACGAGTTGCGCATCGATACCTCCAACAAGCCTTTAATCCTGCTAAACCCCGTCGTAGAAATACGACATTGTCATAAACATAACCCGCTCATAGTGTGATCTGCGTAATGATCAAGTGAAGGATGTGACATGCAGACGATCGCTACTCCCCCGCACGGGATCACGGCACGGAATCGCCCCGACGACGCCGTCGATCACGCAGTGCGCTCACTGCTCGTCGCGCCGGCCGGCATCAGCGAGGTGGCGGAAGAGACAACCCCCGCCCCACGCCTATTGTCTCCCAATTCTATTCACGTCCGTCCGTCGCGACCGGCTGCCGCCCAGGAGCCGTTCGATCCGCCCCGCAGCGAACCGAAAGTACGCCCATGACTTCCATCGAGATACTGCCACTGATCGCGTTGGTGGCAATGTTCGTGATAGCCACCTTCTTCCCCATCAACATCGGCATCTTGGGGTTCATCGGCGCATTCGTCGTGGGCGCCTTCATCCTCGGCTACGACGACAAGGAAATCCTCGCCGAGTTCCCCAGTTCGATCGTGCTGACGATCATCGGCGTCACTTACTTCTTCGGTATGGCGAAGAAGAACGGGACGATCGACCTCCTCGTCAATGCCTGTATACGTGGTGTTCGTGGACGGGTGACGATCGTCCCGTGGGTGTTCTTCTTCTGCGCCTCGGTGCTCACAGCCCTGGGCACGTTCAGCCCGGCTGCCGTTGCCTTGATCTCGCCGGCGGCGATGTCCTTCGCCGCTCGGACTCGAATGAGTCCGCTGGTGATGGGCATCATGACGATCAACGGTGCGCACGCCGGAGCGTTCTCGCCGATCTCGGTCTCGGGTGTGCTGGTCCGTGACATCGTCGAGTCGAGCGGCCTGACGATCGCGCCCTGGACCCTGTTCTTCGCCAGCTACGGCATCAATCTGCTGCTCTCGGTCCTCACAGTGGTCGGCTACGCCGTCCTCGCCCGGGTACGGAACCTCGAGTTCACCGCTACCGGCTCCAGCGCCGGAATCGACTCCGACGGCGTGGGGAGCGTACTACGCACCCCCACTGCGGGACCCGGTGGAATCCCGGCCGGCGGATCGTCCGGCCGGGGCGGCACCCAGGTACTCATCCGGACGCCGCGCACCGAGGTCGGCACCGACCACGACGTGCAGCCGGTCACCGGGGTCCAGAAGCTCACGCTCGTCCTGATCGCCGGGGTGTTGGTGCTGGTCCTGGTCCTGCATATGCCGATCAGCTTCGTCGCCATCGCGGCCGGTGCGATCCTCGCCTTCACCGACCTGTCCAAGCAGAGTGAGGCCATCGCCGGTATCAGCTGGTCCACGGTCCTGCTCGTCGCCGGCATGGTCACCTACATCTCGCTCATGGAAGAGATCGGCACGATCGACCATCTCGCCGAGATGGCGATCACCATCGGCGCACCGCTGCTGGTCGCCGTCGTCCTCTGCTACGTCATCGGCGTCACCTCGGCGTTCGCATCGTCGACGGCGCTTCTCACCGCGGTCATCCCGCTCGCGCTTCCTCTGCTGCAGACCGGGGCGCTGCCGGTCGTCGGAGTCGTGGCAGCACTCGCCATCTCCGCCACCGTCGTCGACGTCTCCCCGTTCTCTACCAACGGCGCACTCGTCCTCGCCAACGCCCAGAACATCGAGCGTCCCCGGTTCTACCGGCAACTGCTCCTCAACGCGGGCATCGTGGTCGCGATCGCGCCGGCCCTGTGCTGGCTGGTGCTGGTGGCCGTCCCGACTCTGGTCTGACGCGCAGACAGCACCCGCGAGGGTTTAACTGAAGTTAACCCTCATCGATTTATTCGCCATTGTTCTCCACCCTGATGTAGGTCAGGGTGGGCAGTGGGACACCGCTGGGAAGCACGCTCCCCATCCGATCAGAGCCTCCAGCGGTGCCTCACAAACTCTTCGAACCCGAAAGGTGGGCCGGACCGTGTTCACACTTCATGGAACCTGGATGCGGGGAGGAACCAGCAAGTGCTGGCTGTTCAACGCATTCGACGTCGATCCGCTCATTGCTCAGGCCGGCGGCCTGGATGCCATCTTGACGTCGGCATTCGGCTCGGGTGATCCGCGTCAGCTCGACGGTGTCGGCGGCGGCAGCTCGACCACATCGAAGGCGGCGATCGTGCGCCGCTCCAGCGAGCCCGGAATCGACGTCGACTACCTGTTCGCTCAGGTCGCGATTGGTGACCGCCAGGTCGAATGGGGCAGCAACTGCGGAAACTGCGCCACGGCGATCGGGCTGTACGCACTGCAGTCCGGGTTCGTTCCGGTGGACTCCGCGACGACGACCGTGCGGATGCGGAACCAGAACACCGGCGCGATCCTGGACGCCCAGATCGCCACTCCGGGCGGGATGATCCCCACCGAAGGCGACGCCGCCGTGCCCGGTACCAGCGCGTTGGGTGTCCCGGTGGGGCTCACCTTCACCGGTCTCGCCGCCGGTGCGGCCACACTGCTGCCCACCGGCGCCGCCGCCGATCAGATCTCGATTGCCGACCACACGTACCGCGCCACGATGGTCGTCGCCGGCGCCCCGGCTGCATTGTTCAACGCTGCCGACCTCGGGCTGACCGGTGCGGAGGACAACCAGACGATCGCCGAACACCTGCCGTTGCTTCTCCGGTTGCGACAGGAAGCGTCGTTGCGGATGGGACTGAGCAAGCCGGGAGATCCCGTCTCCCATGCGATTCCGAAAGTCGGTGTAGTGGGTCCGCCGGCGGACTACCGCACCAGCGCCGGCGTCGACATCCGCGGTGACGACTACGACATCTCGGTCCGGATGCTATCGATGCTCGCCCCGCACCCGGCGATCGGGCTCACCTCCGCGGTCGCCGTCGCCGCGGCCTCCACCGTGACCGGAGGTGTCGTCACCGACAACACACAGGTCCGGTGGCCGGGATCGCTTCGGGTGGGAACACCCGCCGGGGTACTCGATGTCGACCTCTCCGTTTCCCTCGACGGGGTACTCGAATCGGTCACCCTGCACCGGGCGGCCCGCCGTATCGCATCGGCGGAACTGTTCGTCACCGCCCCGGCGCCGGCTCCGGCACTGGTCGGCTCCGCGCGGTGAGGACTCCGCACAGCCCCGCCCCCGCGATGCGACAGGAATCCTGATGCCCGAGAAGATCGCGATCGCGCCCAGACCGATCGACACGCGGATCGCCCGATCCTGGCTTCTGGTCAACGGCACCCGAACCGACCTGTTCGACCAGGCCGACCGCTCCTGCGCAGACCAGATCGTCCTCGACATCGAGGACGCCGTCGACCCCCAACTCAAATCCACCGCGCGGGAGGAGGTCGCCGCCTGGCTCGAGAACACCTCGGCCTGGGTGCGGATCAACGACCGGTCCTCGTCGTACTGGAGCGATGACGTCGATCGCCTCGCCGGGCTTCCCGGACTGGCAGGCGTGATGCTTGCGAAAACCGAAGCCGCAGAACATATCACCGAAACCTTCGACCGACTCGGCGCAGCCACCCCGGTACTCGCGTTGGTCGAATCCGCCCTCGGAATCGACCGGGCCGGTGATATCGCCCGCGCCCGCGGCGTCTTCCGACTCGCCTTCGGCAGCGGCGACTATCGCCGCGACACCGGCACCAGCGCGGACGACCTCGCCATGGCCTACCCCCGCTCCAGACTGGTGGTCGCCAGCCGAATCGGCAACCTGCCCGGACCGATCGACGGTCCCACCGTCAGCAACAGTCACACCGTGCTGCGTGAGCAGTCGGCCGTGTCCGTGTCCCTCGGGTTGACCGGGAAGCTGTGCCTGGACACCGAACAACTGCCGGTAATCAACGAGTCGATCAGCCCCACGCCCTCGGACGTGACCTGGGCGCGGGAGTTTCTCGCCGATTTCGAAGCCCGCGGCCGCGTTGTCCGCGACGGCAGCGACCCGCCCCGGCTCGGTCGGGCCGAGAAGATCACCCGCCTCGCCGACGCGTTCGGAATCCGCCGGAGCTGACCGGTCCTATCCGGTTTCGAATCCCTCCTGCAACTGGTGGGCGGCGGCAGTGCACACCGCGATCCCTTCCTGCGCGGCCGGGCTGAGCCGCCGCTCGGTCAGATGCGCGACCAGGATCCGGCGCTGCGGCGGACGGGTGGCGAGGGGAATCGACCGGACGTCGGGCCGAAGGTTGAGTACGGCCAGTCGCGGAGCAATAGCCACGCCGAGCTCGACAGCCACCATCGCCTGCACCTCACCGTAGTCGTGCGCGAAGACACTCGTGCGTGGCGTGAAACCACCTTGCTGACAGAGCTTTTCGAGGGTCTGCGCGACCGGATGATCGTCGGCGCGGACCACCCACGATTCGTCGCGCAATTCGGCGATCCGGATCGAGTCGCGGTCTGCCAGACGGTGCCGTTCCGACACCAGCAGCACGGTCGGATCGTTCATCACGTGGTGGTACGTCAACGTGGGGTCATCGACCCGATTCCACTCGTAGTCCCACAGCAGCGACAGTTCGGTCTCCCGGCGACGAAGCGCATCGACCAAGTACGCGAACCGGCCACTGAGCACCTTCAGCTCGACCCCCGGGTGCCGGGTCTTGAACTCCTTGACCACGAGTGGCAGCAGTGACGACCCAGCCGTGGGGAACGTGCCGAGCGCCAGCACACCTGCACGCAGCCCTTTGATCTCCGCGAGTTCGGCATCGGCGGCCTCGAGTTCGATCAGGATGCGTTCGGTGTGCTTGACCACCGACCGCCCCGCCTCGGTCAACACGATGCCGCGCGCGTGCCGCTCGAGGAGCGGTTGCCCGGCCTCCTTCTCCAGCTTGGCGATTTGTTGGGAGACAGCCGATGTGGTGTACCCGAGCGCCGACGCTGCCGCGGTGATCGACCCATGCTCCGCGACCGCGCGCAGCGTGAACATCCTGGTCGTGTCCAGCACCCACCCACCTCCTGTGGCTTTAGAGAAAGTTAACACCTGTCAATACATCCGTGATTGTAGTTGAACCGTGCGAGTGTCAGGCTGAGCTGGCGGCAGTGGCAGCTCAACACTCCGGCCGCACCGTGACACCGGCTCGCACCCGCCCCGTCGGACGACGCTCGTCCACGGCGACGGATGTCGAGTGCCGCCCACCGCATCTACTCCCCCACGCGTGAGGACAGCCTATGACTGCACACCCGAGTGACGTCCATTCGCCTGACGACCAGGCCGACGCCAGCACAGGCAACCGCCATTCTCCGACGCGTGGCCCCCTGCACGGCATTCGCGTCCTCGACATCAGTACCGTCTACGCCGCACCGATCACTGCCATGATGCTCGGCGACTACGGCGCCGACGTCATCAAGATCGAGCACCCCACAGGCGATCCCGCCCGCTCACACGGAGCACGCAAGGACGGCCACGGTCTGTGGTGGAAGGTGATCTCGCGCAACAAGAGATGCATCACCCTCAATCTCGGCACCGCCGAGGGTCAGCAGATGCTCCGCGACCTCGTCGTCGATGCCGACGTTCTGGTGGAAAACTTCCGCCCCGGTGTCCTCGAGAAGTGGGGATTGGGACCGGACCGGCTCCACGACCTCAACCCCGGGTTGATCATGCTGCGGGTCACCGGCTTCGGCCAATCCGGTCCCTACGCCGAGCGCCGAGCATTCGGGACCCTCGCCGAGGCCATGAGTGGATTCGCGCACCAAACGGGTGGCGAGGACGGTCCGCCGACGTTGCCGCCCTTCGGTCTCGCCGACGGTGTCGCCGGACTCGCCGGCGCATTCGGTGTGGTGACCGCGCTGCTGCACCGCAACGGCCCGGACAGCGACGGAAAGGGGCAGGTCATCGACCTGTCTCTGCTCGAACCGCTGCTGGGGATCCTTGGCCCCGGCCCCACCGCGTACGACCAGCTCGGCACCATCGCCGGTCGCAACGGCAACCGCTCCCCCAACAACGCCCCACGCAACACCTATCTCACCAAGGATGGGCGGTGGGTCGCCATCTCCGCGAGCGCCACCTCCGTCGCCGCGCGCGTCATGCGCCTCGTCGGCCGCCCTGACGTCGTCGAACAACCCTGGTTCGACTCCGCCCGCGAACGCAGCCGAAACGGCGACCTTCTCGACGAGGCCGTCGCGAAATGGATCGCAGACAGGCCGCTGGACGAAGTCACGGCCGAATTCGAACGCGTGGGCGCCGCACTGGCACCGATCTACGACGTCGCGCAACTGATGAACGATCCGCACGTCCTACACCGCGACTGCATCACCACCGTCGTCGACGACGACCTCGGCCCGATCAAGATGCAGAACCTCATGATCCGCATGCTCGGAACACCCGGTGCGATAAACTTCGCCGGCCGCCGACTCGGCCAGGACAACCAACAGTTCTACAAGGAAGCCCTCGACATCGACCCGGACCGACTGACCGAACTCGCCGAGAAGGGGGTCCTCTGATGGACCGCAGCTACCTGTTCGCCCCGGGCCACAACCGAAAACTCCTCGGCAAGGTGTTCGACGCCGGCGCAGACGCCGTCATCCTCGACCTCGAAGACGCGGTGCCACCCGCCGAGAAGTCGACGGCGCGGGACAATGTCGCATTCGTCCTCACCACCCACACCGCATGGGTGCGGATCAACGCGCCCGGCACCGAACTCGCCGGAGCCGACCTCGATGCTGTCGCTTCATCGGCTCACGGCATCCGCATCCCCAAGGTCGAAACACTCGACGACATCCACTGGGTCGCGGACCGCGCCCCCGGAAGACCCCTGATCTGTGCCATCGAAACCGCGAAGGGCGTCGCCAACGCCTTTGCGATCGCCGAGCACCCCGCGGTCACCCATATCGCCCTCGGCGGTATCGACCTGCAGAAGGACCTCGGCACCGGGAAAGGGGACGCACCTATGCAGTACGTGCGCTCCCACCTCGTCGTCGCCGCCCGCGCCGCCGGCATCGCCCCACCGATCGACAGCGTCTACCCGCACATCGACGACACCGACGGACTCGTCCGCCAGGCCACCCACAGCCGTGACCTCGGCCTGTTCGGCAAGTCCGCCATCCACCCCGCTCAGCTTCCGGCCATCCACACCACCTTCAGTCCGCGACAGAACGACATCGACTGGGCTCGACAAGTCATCGAGGCATTCGAGAACGCCGGCGGGGCCGCGGTGCGACTGCCCACGGGCGAATTCGTCGATCTCCCCGTCGCGGAACGGGCAAGGAAGATCCTGGACTTTGCGCACGCCTGACAAACCCCCACCCCCCGCTCCCGGCCATAGCCCCAACCGTGGACCATGCTGATCTTCCTGGTGTGGTGCGGCGTAGATTTCAGCGACGGACAGATTCGAGCCGACCCGCCACCCGCCCTAGACCTGGCACGATGGCAGGGTGACTGAACCCAATCGCGTCCTCGTCCTCGGCTCGGGATTCGCCGGCTTATGGGCCGCGCTGGGGGCGGCGCGGCGGCTCGACGAACTCCACGCGACGGGCACCGTCGATGTCACGGTGATCAGTGCGCAGCCGTTCCACGACATCCGGGTCCGCAACTACGAGGCAGACCTGAGCGCGTGCCGTATCCCGCTGAGCGATGTGCTGGACCCGGTCGACGTCGGGCACATCGCCGCCGAGGTGACTGCGATCGACACCGCGGCGCGCACCGTCACCGTCTCGGGCCGCGGGGCACAGCGCACGCAGAGGTACGACCGTCTGGTCATGGCTCTGGGCAGTCGGGTGGCGACGCCCGATATCCCCGGTTTGCGGGAATTCGGCTTCGACGTGGACACGTACGACGGCGCGATGAAGCTACAGCGCCACCTGGCCGCGCTGTCCGACGGCCGAGCGGACGTGAACGCGGCGACCGCGGTGGTGGTCGGCGCCGGCCTCACGGGCATCGAAACTGCGTCCGAGTTGCCCGGAAGGCTGGCAAAGGTGTGCGCGGGACGCAACGTCGAACCGCGGGTGGTGCTGATCGACCACAACCCCTACGTCGGTTCCGACATGGGCTCATCGGCGCGACCGGTGATCGAAGCGGCGCTGTCCGACAACGGCGTCGAGACGATGACCGGTGTCGGCGTCGCATCTGTCGACGAGCACGGCGTGACGTTCTCCTCCGGAGAGGTGATGGCCGCGGGCACCGTCGTCTGGTGCGCGGGCATGCGGGCGAATCCGCTGACCGCACAGCTCGGTGGCGAGCGCGACCGGCTCGGTCGTCTGCCGGTCGACGACTACCTGCGGGTGATCGGTTCGCCCGGAGTATTCGCCGCCGGTGACGTCGCCGCGGCGCGGGTGGACGACGACCACCTGTCGGTGATGTCGTGCCAGCACGGGCGCCCGATGGGCCGCTACGCGGGCTACAACGTCATCGGCGACCTGCTCGGGGAGCCGATGCTCCCGCTCCGGATCCCTTGGTACGCCACCATTCTCGACCTGGGACCGGCGGGCGCGGTGTACACCGAGGGGTGGGACCGCCAGGTGGTGTCGCGCGGCGCGCAGGCCAAAGCCACCAAGGTCACCATCAACACCGAACGCATCTATCCCCCGTTGAACCGCGACCGCGACGCGCTGCTGGCCGCCGCCGCGCCGGCGCTGCAGGCACGACCCGATCCTGGACAATGACTTTCGGGAAATCGAGGACTCGTCGCCGCCTACTGCGCCACCGCCGCAGGAAGCCGATCCGTCACACGCGGCGAGCCCACCGGGAGGGATGGTCCGGGAAGCCAACGGGACCGCACCGCCCACCGTTCACGGGACAGTGAGCGCCGGCACTGCCGGAGGATCGGCGGGAGCCGGCGCACTGCGGTTGGCCGCGACGAGGTCCCACGCGGTCTGCCGTGGCGCCACGCCGTCCAGGATCCATTTGCCGAGCAGCAACGCGACCTTGGCCAGCATCTCGGTACGCAACCGCAGGAACGAATCCTCCGGATCGGTGCCGACCTGACTGAGTAGCACCCACCAGGCCCAGGCGACTGCTCCGGCGTTGGCGACGAAGTCGGGGACCACCGGAATGCCCCGGCCGGTGAGCACCGCCTCTGCGCGCGGGGTCGTCGCCGCATTCGCAGCTTCGATCACGACTTTCGCGGCGACCTGGTCGACGTTGTCCGTAGTGATCGCGTATGAGATCGCGGCCGGGACGAGGATGTCTGCCTCAGTGGCGATCACAGCCGCGCCCGGCAAGCGCTGAACATGCGAGGGGACGCGGGAGCGGTCGATCTCGCCGTAGCCGTCCCGCAGGTCGAGCAGCGCGGGAACGTCCAGGCCGTCAGGGCAGTACAGCGTGCCGAGGGCATCGGCGACAGCAATCACGCGCATACCGGCCTCGTACAGATACCAGGCCGCGCCGCCCCCCATGGTCCCGATGCCCTGGATGGCCACCGTCGTTTCGGCCTGAGGCCACCCACATGCTTGCACCGTGCCGATGCAGGCCTGCGCGACTCCGTAACCGCCGATCACATCGCCCAGCAGAAAACCGCTGGGCACCGGGGCGTTCAACGCGGCCCGTACCCGGCGCAGAGTCCCCTGCGGATCCTCCGCACGGCTGATCGCCGCATGGTAGGACTGTTGAAGGCCGAGTCGCGCGAAGACGTCGTCGAGCAGATGCTGCGGCACCCCCAGATCCTCCGCGGTCACCCAGTGCGCGGCCAGCCACGGGCGCATCGCCTGACAGAACCGCTCCAGAACACCGACGGCGCGGGGGTCCTTCCGGTCGAAGTCGATGCCACCCTTCGCGCCGCCGACAGGCAAGTCGAAAATGGCGGTCTTGGCAGCCATGCCTCTGGCCAGATCCTCGACCTCCGACATCGTGCAGCCTGCCCGCATCCGGGTGCCCCCGGTCGCCAGGTCGGACACCAACGTGTGCACGACGAGGTAACCATGAGCTCCGGTGACCGGATCAGACCACGTCACACGTAACAGGGGCTCACCGCGGTGCGCGGTCGCCACCTCGATGTGGCGCTGCGTCGCAGTGTTCGCACGGTGGTCATACTCCCGGTGCTCGGTGGTGCGCCCGAACCCGCATTCCGTCGTCGTAGTCACCTCGATTTACCCCAATCGTCCTCAGAAAATCTTCGTCGCCACGACCACTCAGCCGATGACGCCAGAGTGCGCGCGCTGGTGACCAGGCGTCCAGTTACGAATCTTGGATGATTGCGTTCACGCTTTCTACACAGCGCAACGCGTGGTCCGGTTGGACGGTTGGGAATGGATGCCTAGGCTGGCGGCATGGAGCTGTCATTGCGCCGGTTGCGGATGCTTCGGGAGTTGCACCGCCGAGGCACCGTGACAGCCGCGGCGCTGGCCTTGCACTACACCACATCCGCGGTATCGCAACAGCTCACCCAGCTCGAACGCGACGTCGGCGCAAAGCTATTCGAGCGGCGCGGTCGGCGGGTACAGCTCACCGAGATCGGCCTGCTCCTCGCCGAGCACGCTGAGGAGATCATGCGATCGGTGGACCGCGCGACGACCGCTCTCGAGCAAACGCAGGAAGGGGTCACCGCCCGATTGACCGTTGGAGTGTGGGCGTCCGTCGCGTCGAGCCTGGTGCCGAGTGCGCTGACGTTGCTGGCCGCCGAGCATCCCGGCATCGAGGTGCGAACGAGGGAGCTCGCGCCGGAAGATACCGCAGTGGCAGTGCAGGACGGCTCGCTGGACTTCTCGTTCGTGATCGACTATTCCGACTACCCGATGCAGTGGGACCCGGAGTTGACCAGGGTGGTGATCGCGGTGGAACGACTGCACGCAGCACTGCCTCCGGGAACGGTGTCCGCCAGAACCATAGCGCTGGCGGACCTCGCTGAGCATCCCTGGATCCTTGCGGGACCCAGGTCGCATTTCGGCCGCGCGGTGCGCTTGGCCTGTCAGCGTTGCGGATTCGAACCCAGGATCAACCATGAGGTCGGCGAGCAGGCGACGGCGCTCGCGATGGTTGCCGCAGGCCTGGGAGTCACCCTTGTCTCCGATCTCGGACTGACGCTGCGCCCGCCAGGAATGGACGTCGTCGCGCTGACCGAACCGCTCACTCGAACGATCTCCATCGCCCATCGGGGGACGGCCGCGCACCGACCGCCGCTGCAACTGGTGATCGACGCCGTGCGCGCCGCGGCGGCCGCACAGGGGCTCGCCGCACGGTCGCCGTACCCGTACCCGTAGCCGTAGGCGACACACGTTTACCGGACAGTGCCCACCCGTCGGATGAATGATCCCTATCCGCACCGCCGCCGGATTGCGATGCAGTGCAGGTCAACTCCTGCATGAGGTCTCTCGCGGATCAGTGTCCCGGAATCGACTGAGCGAGAGATGAGCCGGATCAATGCATAACTATGCGGTGCTAACTTTTTTGGGAAATGCGTGGGTGAGGATGTGCCAGGATCGCTCGGAGCGGCCATTGGCGAAACCGATCTGCGGTTGCTCCGGTCGCACGTCGCACTCACACCTCGCACGACTATCCACGGAAAGGGTCTACCGTCGAGGTGAGAGTCCAGAGATGAGGCCACGGTGAGTACAACGGATGACAAGCGACGAGACGTCCTCGACGAGCACACGCTCCACATGGGCGCGGGCTTCAAGGAGAAGGACCGCGCGCACGTGCGAGAGGTGTTGTCGGCGCTAGCACCGCACCTCGGGCGTTGGGACCCGAGCGATGTGGACGTGGAAATCTCGGTGAAAGACCGGGGCGGCAAAGAACAGCGAGTCACGTTACGCACGACGCTCCCCGGCCTTCCGCCATTGGTGGCGGCCGCCACCGATCCCCACCTGGTTCAGGCTCTCGGCGCAGCGAAGCATGAGCTGATCCGGCAGATCGAAGACCAGAAGTCGGCACGGGAACCAAAGAACAACCGACAGCTCAGGAACAAGACAATCCGACATCTCGGCGCCCTTCGGACGCCACACACGGACACTCCGTGACCGCCGGCGTCGGCACACTGGGCGGCCTCACGAAGAGGTCCAACGTGACCGTCCTTCTGCTTCGGCAACATGGCGGCGTTCTTCGTCACCGGGAGCGTGACCATGACGTGACCCGACCCGCACAGTCCAGCTCGTCGCCGTAGACGAGCCGTGCACTCCAAGTCGAACACCCACCGCAGGACGGTCACCGCCCCAGTTTGTACGGGGTTGCTGATCGCGTAGATGCGGGCGATCCGGCCGTCCACGACCAGCAGACTCATTGCGGCGGCTGCGCCATCGAAGTCGAATCGGGCCCCGGTCACACCCGCGAGTGCAGGTCTGCGGCGAGTTCCGTTACGGTTTCCGCGGCGCAGCTACGGTTGTCGCCGACGCCGCCGACGGCGCCTCGTTTCGCCCATCCGACGACGTACAGTCCGTCGAGCGGCTCGCCCGTCTCGAGAGAGATCACACGACCTCGGCGGTTGGGCACGACCCCCCGCTCGTCCACAGGGATGCCGTCGAGCGGCTTCGTCGTGAATCCGGTGGCGCATATCGCGGAGTCCGCGAGGAAGGTCCGACCGGTCGTCGTGGTGACGGCGACGCCGCCGGCCACTGTCTTCCCGAGATCGGTCACCTCCTGTCCGAAGGACAGCACAACGCGCAGCCTGCCCACGTCCGTGGTGGTCCGGCCATCTGCCGCGGAAGTGTCGGCAGCGGGCAGGGCGGAAATGTCACGTAGCAGCGGGGCGTCGGCACCGGCGCCCGGCCGACGGCCGGCGCGGTCGATCAGCACCTCGGCGTTCTCGAGGTCCAGAAGCTCATAGAACGCCGACGGCGTGAAGGAGGCGCGATCGGGGGCCGATCGCGACAACACCACCACCTCCGTCACCGCTTGGGCCGCGGTACCTCGGTCGCGTGCCCTGGCCATCCATCGGATGACATCGAAGGCGACGTTTCCCGCCCCGATCACGAGGGATCTCGGACCCAGTGGCCCGCGCGGGCGAAAGCCGGACGCCTCACAGTTCTCGGCCACCAGAATGTCGATGGCCTCATAGACACCCTCGCCGCGATCCGCGGTCGTGGGTCCGAGTCGCCGCGGCTGCGAAGCGCCACACGCGAGCACTATGGCGTCGAATCTGGTCCGGAGGTCTTCGACCGAGACATCCACACCGACTTCTGTGTTGTGGAGAATCGTGATGCGATCGTCGTTGAAGGGCACGTCGAAGAGCCGCATCATGTCGCGAACGCCGACGTGGTCCCGGGAGACGCCCCGGCGCAGGAGGCCCCCGATCTCGCCGTGCTGTTCGAAGATGGTGATGCGTACCGAGGTCGATCGCCGAAGGAGTTCGCGAATCGTGTACATCGCCGCCGGCCCGGATCCGACGACGGCGATCTTCCGCATCTCGCTGGGCTTGCCCAGTGGTTGCTCGAAGCGGATCCGTCGCGACCGGGGCCGGGACTTGGCGGGAGCCTGCTCGAAGAACTCTGCGTTGCGGGCCGCGTAGGGCCGTTCGGTGACGGTCAACGTCCACTCGGGTTTGATGGCAGACGCCGGGCAGGCCTCGACGCAGGCGGTGCAATCGATACACGAGCGCGGGTCGATGAACAACGTCTCCGCCGACTCGAAACCCGCTTCGCCGGGAGCAGGGTGAATGCAATTCTGCGGGCACACCCGCACGCACGAGGCATCCTTACAACAATGCCCCAGGACAACGTGGGTCACAACGACTCCTGCTTGCTCAGAGAAGATTCGATTTTCGGTAGATCCATCGCGCGCCGAAATTCAGCAGCCCTTCTCTGCTCAGGAATTCGATAAACGGTTCTGCGGCCCTGCGGAACATTATCCGGTGGTGTTCGTTTGCGTCGATTTCCGGCCCCACTACCTTCCAATCCAGGCCGAGGTCCTCGTACATTCGACGATTGATCAGGCTCTTCGCGACGAGATGCGTTCCCATCGCGATGATCAGGGTGCTGATAAACCGTCGAACGCGCGAAATCTTTATCAACCGAGTCCGGATTTTCTGACGCGCGTACGCCATGTGCCTGGATTCCTCGACAACATGGATATAGCAAGCCCTGCGGATGGGCGCGGCGACGTCTTCGCTCGCCATCCAGTCGCGTTGCATGACGTCGAAGATCTCTTCGCCAGCCAGAACGATTCCGTATGCCACCTCGTCCCATGCGATGGTCCTGAACAGCCATCCGAAAAAGTCCAGTGAGCGGTCGCGTCGATAGAAGTGCGATCCGATGCTGTCGATGACGTTGACGAACATCAGCGAGTGCAGGTTCTCGTCGGCGCATTCGTTGAACAGAAACTTGACGTCCGGGCGGGCGGGGTCCGCACTGTGGCTGGCCCGCAGCAATGCCACCTGCAATCCCACCTCCAGCCAGATTCCGACGCCCAGGAACTGCGCGACCTCGCTTCTGGTGAGCCGGACGCGTTCCGACTCGGTCATGGAGTCCCACGTAGCGGTGCCGAAGAGAGGCGACCACTCGGGTGTCATCCCGTGAAATTCGGCGCCATCTGAATCGGGTTGGCAAACCACAGGGTCCCGGGGATCGAATGAGAGGCGCTTAGCCGATTCCAAGAGAGTATCGAATATCGCATCGCTTCCGGATGTCGTCATCCTTTCTTTACTCCTATATCCTGTTCCAATCGAATCTCGAATCGATTAGAGAGCAATTGTGTTTATCCCGGGTGCCAGAACTCACCCTTGCGCTCTGCCTCAACTGTGTTCCGCCCGGCACATTAGTCGGTTACGGAAGCAATCGCAGAACCAGCAGCGTACCTCGCCACCGACTCGACGCTCAGGTCGCCGCATCCACTGAATTGATGTTGAATGTCTCGGCGTTTTCATGAGAATTCAAGTAACACGCAGTTGTGCTGGGGAATCGTGGCCGATCACGAGGTGAAATCCTGCGCGGAGGATTTCCTCGCGAGCCGCTCGGCGTCACGCAGAACCCGGGCCTGAGGACCGCCTCCCCGCGCAACGCGCTGCGCGGGGCTACCAGCAGTCCCGAACTCCGATGGTGGGCGGGAGCCGCAGTGGATCCTGACAACGAGCCCGTCGAGCCGGTGGAGGCAGGCAATTGCAGAACCGGCCCCGAGGCGCGTGGCATCGTTGAGGTTGCCCGATCCTCAGATCCGGCGCATCACCGAAACCACCTTGCCCAGCACGACTGCGTCGTCACCGTCAATCGCGGCATAAGCAGGATTACGGGGCTCGAGAAAGACGTGGCCATCGCGGCGCCGGAACACCTTCACGGTGGCCTCGCCATCAATCATCGCGGCAACGATCTCGCCGGAATGGGCTTCGTCCTGGCGACGAACCACGACGACATCGCCATCGCAGATCGCGGCGTCGATCATCGACTCACCGCGGACCCGCAGCCCGAACACGGTGCCGGAACCGACGAGCTCGCGAGGGAGCGTCAGGATCTCATCGGCGTGCTCCTCCGCCAAGATCGGTGCGCCTGCCGCGATGTCGCCGACGACCGGGACCGTCACATTGTTTTCGGACGAGCGACCTCGCGTCGCCTCGGCGAGGAACGGGCGCACGTCCAATTGCCGAGCCATAGCCGTGCCCCTTCGCAGAAAGCCCTTTTCCTCGAGGCTCTTCAGATGCTTCGACACCGACGACGTCGACCGCAGGCCCACCGCGTCCCCGATCTGTCGGGTGCTCGGTGTGCATCCGTGTGCAGCCACCCAGTCCCGGATCGTTGCCAGAATCCGCTGCTGGCGCGATGGCAGGGTGGAGGCGTCGAGGCCACCGAACATGTCGAGATCGTCGTAATCGGTCACCGAAGAATGGTAGGGGGTGACGACAGCCCCCTCGTGCACGGTGCAGGCGTGCGGACCAGGAGCCGGATCTCGCGGCTGTGGCGCAAGATGGCCCCGCCCGTCTCACCTCGCTGAAATGTCGATCACGGTCGAGGCACTCCAGGCCGGTAGTGGCTCGACACAGGCCAACGGTGCCGGCACCGCTCCCCCGGAACCCGGACCGCGGGCATCAACTCAGCGGAGCCCCGAAGACACCCGCACGCCCCAGGCGCTCCCCTGCTCGCGATCGAGCACCGTGACCGCCTTGTTCTTCAGCCCGAAGATGTAGACCAGCAAGCTGACCCCGATCACGACCGTCACGTAGGAGATGAACCAGCCGACGTGCCCGGCCGATGTGGACGCCTGGAAAAGTACCGGCGCCGTACCGCCGAAGACGGAGTTCGCCAGCGCATAGCCCAGTCCCACACCCAGTGCACGGATATCGGCGGGGAACAGTTCCGCCTTCACGATCGCGTTGATCGAGGTGTACCCGGTGAGGATGACGTAGCCGACCGCAACCAGCGCGAACGCCAAGAGCGGCGAGGTGGTCTGCGGCAGGAAGGTGAGCAGGACATAGGTGTAGAGGACACCACCCACACCGAAGAAGATCAACAGCGGCTTGCGCCCGACGCGGTCGCTGAGGAGGCCGCCGACCGGCTGCAGCAGCAACAGAAAGATCAGCCCCAGCAGGTTGATCCACGTCGCCGTCAGCGCCTGGTCGGCCCCGAAGGTGGACTTCACAATCGCCGGCGCGTTGACACTGTAGGTGTAGAACGCGACCGTGCCACCCGCGGTAATGAGGAACACCAGCAGCAGCGGACGCCAGTGTTCGGTGAACAACGCCGTCAAGGAGCCCGCCGTCCGGTCCTCACCCGCACGGATGGCCTTCAGATGCGACTCGCTGAGCGACTCGTCCATCGAACGCCGAATCCACAGCACGACCAGGGCGGCGATGCCGCCGATGAAGAAGCCGATCCGCCATCCCCAATCGTTCAACGCCTCGACATCGAGAACGCTGAGCGCGATCAGGAGCGTGAACTGCGCGAGGACGTGACCACCCACGAGGGTCACGTACTGGAAGGACGACAAGAAGCCGCGCCGATTCGCGGTCGCCGCTTCGGACATGTACGTCGCCGAGGTGCCGTACTCCCCACCCGTTGCGAATCCCTGAACAAGCCGAGCGAGGACCAAAACCACCGCCGCCCAATACCCGATGACTTCGCGGGTAGGCATGACCGCCACCACGAAGGAGCACGACGACATGATGGTGATGCTGAGCATCAGGGCAGCCTTGCGGCCACGACGGTCGGCGAACCGGCCGAAGAACCAGGACCCCACCGGTCGCATGACGAAAGTGACCGCGAAGATCCCATAGATGTACAGCGTGGAGTTTTCGTCGTTCTCGTCGAAGAATTGCGCCTCGAAATACGTGGCAAAGACCGTGTAAATGTACACGTCGTACCACTCGACGAGGTTTCCTGCCGAGCCCTTCATCGTGTTGAGCACCGCCCGCCGGGTGCTCGTCGGAGCGCGGGTTGGACCGGACGGAGTCGCGTCATCGCTCATCCGTCGACGATAGCGGATCGACCTCCCACACCTGGGCGAGTCGCCCAGCGGCGGTGTCAATTCGCTACCCTTCGTCATCACGCGCCGATAGTCGCACGGTGAGCACAATGTTCACCGATCTTGACAGGTGCGAAACCTCCACACACCCGATGGTGCAGCCGACACGTGAAAGACATTCACTACCAACCTGATAGCGTGCATGCACGCAACTGGAGTGCGACAACACGTGCTATCGTTTGCGTCAATACCTCTGGCGGACAGTGTCTTAGCAGCCGGGTATGCCTCCACCATGAAACGCACGCATGGCTCCTGGAGAAGGAGCAGGACATGCGCACCGGACCGCAGGCGTTTGCACGATCAACGGCAGCAGCCGCCCTGCGAGTCCATTGATGAACTCACCCGCTCGCGGATCAGCGATCGATTCAGAGAGTCAGCGAAAGTGTTGATGCATCACAGAGTGGGCAGCTCGTCGACCAATCCGTCCAACAGCTCCGTGTCGTTGCGGTTTGGGCGCGGTGGTGCCAGCGTCGCTATGTCGAGCTCAGACGGGAAGCCGTCGACTACGCGCCCCGGGTCGAGTCGGTCCAGAACTGCGTACCATTCGGCCAATGGTTCGGAGAGTCGGGCATGCAAGTCGAAATGACCTCGCCGACGGGTGTGGTCACCATTGCGTTGCGTCGCCAGTTGGTGCGGATCGGGGATCGACAACAACACCACGTCGGCGAATCCGAGACGACGCTCCGTGAACATCTGCCGGACTGCGGCGAGTTCGTGCTCGAACCGCGTGACCGGTGCCGCACCCACTGCGGCCAGGCACCAGCTGTAATGCAGTTTCAGCGGGTCACTGTCACACACCGCCACACCGTTGGCGTCCTCCGAGGTCAGCGCCTGTCTCCACCGCCGGGCGTTGACCTGCGCCCAATAGGCCGCCTGCTCGGCCGGATCGGATCCGTCCGGTTCCTGCCCTGCCAGGATGTATTCGGCGACGAACTGTTCCGGGACTGCGCGGCACCACGTGGTTTTCCCGGCGGCACTGGGCCCGTCGGCAGCGACAATCACCGGCACACCCTACCCATCCAGGGGACACGACGATCCACCACGAGCTCGCCAGTCGAGAGGTCCACGCAGGGTGGTCGACACCACCGTTGCCGGCAGGCTCCTCATCCGGGTGGCCCACGGATCACGCACTTCGGACTCTTCGGTGCCCGAGGCCGGCATCAGCGCGAACTCCCGATAGGTGTTGGCGCCGAGAACCATCCGCTGCTCCGTCTCGTACAAGGCAAGGCGGTGGTCGAGCAACTCGGGGCCTTGCTTGCCCCAGCAACCGCCCCAGTCGCCGCCGCTGATGCCGCCGTAGCCGTCGAGGCTGGAAAAAGGTCGCGGTCATGTCGTGCTCCTCGAGGCACGGCCTGCGGTGGAATCTGCAGGTTTCCGAGCCTCTAATGGAGCTCCCGCCAGAGATAGGCGGTTGCTCGCGAACCATCTGGTCGCAACTCGTAGTCACCGGTTGTGGTGTAGTCCCCACGGCTTCGGTCCCCACAGTGACTTCGAACCGTTCGGATTCACTTGATCCGAGAATCTTGCCGTCGTCCCGGACCGCCCGGGCGACGGCCTAGGGTGCGCGAGGTCCACAACCGTCATGCACCCGACGAGACAGCATGGCGAACGCGGCCCTGGTCAGAACAACAGAAGCGCAGGCAGCGATCCGTCACCGATAGCGGATCCCGGACGGTGACAGTGCTTCAGTTCCACGTCAAGCCGACGGGGCCGTGGGTTGCTCGGCCAGCCGCTTGAGATTGAGCAGTTGACGGCGGGCCATGACGAGGTCGCCGACGGAGATCAGTGGCGCGAGCCAGCGGCCCTTCGCCATGACGATCTTGAGCAGCAGGCGCGTCGAGTCGCCGTTCGGAACGAGCACGTACGACATCACCGCACCCATGATCCCGCCGGTGAGCTGTTCCGCCGTGGAGACGGAGAGGATGCGCCCGAGGGGACGATTCCCCGAGGCCGTGAAGTGCTGCCCAGCTGCGGGTTCCGGCAATGCGCGCAGCTGCCGTGGCGATCGGCGCCCGAGATTGTCGATCCAGTCGTAGGAGTACGGCGCCAGTCGGATCTGCGCGACCCACGGCCACAGGCCGTCGGGCGTGCTGTGCACGGTGACGCCTCGCCAAGCCTGCAGCACGGGCACTGGGACCAGCTCGTCGCACGGGTAACGACGGGCAACCTCGTCATCGGTCACGCCCCATCGGTCACCGATCATCACCAGTCCTTCCGTCGAAAGCGGATCCTGACGGGGAGGTCCGGAGGGGGTTCATCCCGCACATGTCAGATCGGCAACAAGGTGGTGAGGTGCCGTCCCGCCGCACCATTGCGCCACCACCGTCCCAGCGTGGGGCGTCCAGGACAGATGGACCCCGATCTGGCCTCCCAGATGGAACGGCGCGGTGTGGGGCAGCACATCGGACTTGAACACAATCGGCACCGTCAGTTAACGCTGTGTCATGACTCCATCACACGATTGAGCACGGACCGATCATATCGCCGAATTCCTGGAGGTTGGATTCGATTGAGGAACCACCAGCGGGGAAAATTCGGGCGTCAGTAGCCGGCGGATGGCTGGTTCCGCAAGTGAATCGTCATCCGGTGCTCCGCTCGGCGTTCCGCACGACGATCCTGCTTGCGGCACGACGGCCTCAATCGTCCTCGGCGTTGAGGCGGGACGGCTTCGGGCCCAATGCAATCGGTGACGGGCAGCATTTGTCACACTGGCTTCATGAATGAAATCTGGCCGATCGTGCACGCGGAGCGTGCGGCGCTGATCGATGACCTCACCGACCTCACCGACGACCAGTGGGCGCACCCCTCACTCTGTGGTGACTGGACCGTGCACGACGTCGCCGCACACTTGATCAACAACGCGAAGACCACCCGACTCGGCATCGTGCGCAACATGGCCCGGGCGCGCTTCAACTTCGATCGCCAGAACGCCCAGGGCGTCGAACGCGAACGCGGCGCCACGCCCCGCCACACGCTCGCCCGGCTCGAGCAGGTAGCAACACGTACGTCGACGCCGCCGGCCCCGCTCGACAGCAGGCTGGTCGAAGAGATCGTCCACGGCGAAGACATCCGACGGCCGCTGGGCATCACCCGTACATATCCGTCGGAGGCGGTCATCAGGTCGTTGCAGTATCAGGCGCGCACCCCGGTATCCCTGGGTGGTGCGAAGCAACTCATTGCCTCGGTCCAGTTGCGTGCCAACGACGCAGACGTGTCGATCGGAGATGGCATAGAAGTCCGCGGCCCGGCACTGTCACTGCTCATGGCAATATCAGGGCGCAAGTCGGCGCTCGATGACCTCGAAGGACCCGGAGTATCTGCGCTGGAGTGATCACGCCCGTGGCGTCCCGCAGAATTGGCCACCAACGAGACAGTCTGGCCGACAGCCCGCCCCGGACTGGTGGTTCCGCAAGCGGATCGCTCAGCGGCCTGAGCAGATCACGGCGTAGGCCCAGCTGAGTGGAGCATGGTCCCGCGCCGCCCCGACCGGCCGATGGCCGGCACCGACGCGATCGGGGGGCTGAACATCTGCTGGCCCGACAGCTCCTATCCTCTGCTGCCGACCTGACGGGCCGGCCTCACCGCAGGTGCCGGGCGAAGAACCGGTTCCCGGCGTCCCCCTCGAAAGGCGGGACGCCGGTGTGCCCGCCCACATTGGCGTGCAGCGTCTTCTCCTTGGAGCCGAAGGCGTCGAACAGGTCCAGGGCCAGTTGCCGGTCGTTACCTTCGTCGTCCCACTGCAGCAGGACCTGAAGTGGAATTGTGACCTGCCGGGCCTCCTCGAAAATGATGTGGGGCACAAAACTCCCGGCGAACAGAAGGGCGGCCGAGATGCGCGGATCGACCACCGCCAGGCGGATGCCGATGGCGATCACCCCTCCCGAGTACCCGACCGGGCCGTCGATCTCGGGCAGCGAGAGGAGGGCGTCCAGGGCGGCCCGCCATTCCGGGACCGCCTTTTCGACCAGCGGGAGGACGAGCCGGTCGACGATCTCGTCGTCGACCGGCTCGCCGGCATCCAGCGCCCGGCGCAGGTCGGCGCGGGCCTGCTCGGCGGCGGCGGAACGGGGGCGGTCACCGCTCCCAGGGAGCTCGATGGTGGCCGCGGCGAAGCCCTCCGCCGCGGCGTGCCGGGCTCGGGCCGCCAAACGGGGGTACATCATGTGCAGTCCGCCGGGGTGGCCGACCAGGATCAGCGGTGCCGGTGCGGATGCAGATTTGGGCGTCCACAGGATGCCGGGGATCTCGCCGAGAGTGAATTCGCGTTCGAGGACGCCGTCGTCGAGGCGCTGTTCGGAGGTGAATTGCATTGTCGTGCCTTTCGAGAGTGCTCTTGAACGGCGCTCCCGGACGACCTATCGCCCGACCGTGACCTCAGAGGGGAGCACCCATGTCGATACTGCGTTCACGGGTACCACCTCCTCATTCTCTCGCACGGTCTCCGGAAAAATAGCAGTGGTCGCCGTGATCCGCCAACAGGTTTTCATCACCGCAACCATTCCCGTTGGGCGGACGCGAGCGGTATTGACGTAATCGCACCCGACGAACACACCGCTTACGTCGCCCACAGCACCCCCACCAACGCGGTCAGCGTCATCGACACCGCCACCCACGCGATCATCGCGACGGTCCGGATCACCGAGCACCGGGCAACTCATCGCCGCCACGCCCACCAGCGTCGACGCGTACATCACGGCAACACGACACCGTCTCGATCGCTTCCAACAGAACCACGCCCACCGACCCGCCAACCACCACACCCACCCCACCCGGCAACCGGGTGGGGTGGGACCGTCTTCGGAAGCTGAGCCATCGGAGACAATTCGATCGGTGCACGCGGACCCGTGCCTAGCCACAAAGGCAACGCAGGTGCCATAGTCGCAGTCTGCTCGGCCGAGTGCGGTGCCCACATCAACCTCGACGAACAGGCGCCGATGAATCAGGCCCTAATAGTGGACACCACCCGTTTCAGCCGACCGCGACCGGCATCTGCGCCTGAGCGTCGCGGAAGGCCTGCTCGATTTCGGCCGGAATCCGGCCGCGAGAAGACACCTCGCGCCCCTCCCCGATCGCCCACTCACGAATCTCCTTGGTCGTCTTCTTCGCCGAAGCCATCTTCACCGCTGTCTTCTCCGCAGCCGTCGTCTTCGCGGCCATCCTCCTCGCGGGCGTCTTCCCGAGTGTCGACGTCTTCGCAGGGGCCTTCGTCACGGCTGCCTTTTTCACGGCCGTCTTCCGCGCCGGAGCGATCTTCGCGACGATCTTCTTCACAACGGCCTTTTTCGCCGGCACCGCTTTTGCTTGAACCTTCTTCGCCTGAGCGTCATGGAAGGCTTGCTCGAGCTCGGCCGGAATCCGGCCGCGAGAAGACACCTCGCGCCCCGCCCCGATCGCCCACTCACGAATCTCCCTGGACGACTTCTTCGCCGGAGCCTTACTCACCACTTCCCTCTTTACCGGCACCTTCGCCGCGACTGGCTTCTTCACAGCCGTTTTCTCCGCAGCCGCCGTCGTCGCAACTGTCTTCTTCGCGGCCGCCTTCGTCGCAACTGTCTTCTTCGCGGCCGCCTTCTTTACCTGCGCCGATTTCGTCTGAACCTTCTTCGCCTGAGCGTCATGGAAGGCTTGCTCGAGCTCGGCCGGAATCCGGCCGCGAGAAGACACCTCGCGCCCCGCCCCGATCGCCCACTCACGAATCTCCCTGGACGTTTTCCTCGCCGGAGCCTTGTTCACGGCCGTCCTCGTGACCGGCGCCTTCGCCGCGACCCGCTTCTTCACAGCCGTCTTCTTTACGGGCGGCGTTTTCGTCTGAACCTTCTTCGCCTGAGCGTCATGGAAGGCTTGCTCGAGCTCGGCCGAGATCCGGCCGCGGGATGACACCTCGCGCCCCTCCCTGATCGCCCACTCGCGAATCTCCTTTGTTGTCTTCTTCGCCGAACCTTCTGAACCCCTCGATGATACCGCCATGTGTCTCCTTCTTCGCCGGGCAACCGTCGAACGCACACAGTAACGGCAGGCGGCTTCTCCCGGTAATCAGGAAACTCATCCGAACTGAGAATTCACCGTCCCCAACCCATCGACGATCTGGGCAGGAAGTCACGATCCCCTTGGAGCTCCACACTCTCGACGCCCCAAGCTTCAGGCAGAACGAGCGCGGCTTACTTTAGTAATTAACAACATTGGTTGGACGCAGCGACGAAGACTTGAGAATTGCACTTCAGGTCCGGCAGTATCCGTCAGGCCGAGTCGCTCCGATCCAGATCAGCGATATCGAGCCGCATCTCTCAGGGCGGAACGCGTATCTGCGTGTTTCCGGAACGAGGCCTGAACCAGACAGCCATCCAATTGTGGGCCAGGAAATCCGGGTTTCGTTTCAGCCGTTCGGGAAATCGGCCAACTCCTGAATTTCTCGAGAGGCCGCTTCCTGGTGGCCATTGCTGAATACAATCTGCGCCATCTGTTCCAAGCGCAAACCCGCCCGCTCAACGGCACGAAACCCTCCTCACGAGCACCATGGCATCGCCCACGCTCCGGACACCAACGAAGACTTCCCAGAGTTTCTTTCTAGGCTGTTGCAGTGGGCTTGGAGGTTCATGGCGGAAGCGGACTGCCTTCTCCGATGCGAGTCCGGGATCGAGAATCTGCCATCGACCGATCTCGCCGAACGGGAGCAATCACGTGGTCGAGTGTGGACGCGTAGACCGCTGTCTCGCCCTTCGTGGCTAGCTCTAGAATCCGAATTCGACGGCGTCGGACGCAGCGCTCTCCGAAATAAACCTGATGTGGTGGATACTGCTACTGGCCGGGGCAGCTGTCGGGTTTGACACGTGTTTGTCCTCACCGACCTGATTCAGACTCAGGCGGGCTGAGTCAGTAACCATACACCGCCCGGGAGCCTTTCGCGCAGACAGATATCGCCCGGGGCGCGGGTGGAAGAACTGTCCAAGGCCCAGTTCACCCGATCCAGATGGTGACCCGATCACAGAATGCCGGTCGACCTGAAGCCCAGACAAGCCCCTAGCACCGCGATGAAGTCGAGGGCCGTCAGTGCTTGGATCGCAACGGCACGGGTGGGGCTGTTTTCTGCTGGCGATGATTTTCCGGCCGAAGCGGGGTCAGTACTTGATATGAGGACACTCGCGATCACCCAGAACATCACCCTCGACGGCTCCATCGAGATGCTCGGCGACTGGTTCGATCCCGCGGACCAGGATCCGCAACTGCGCGAGGCGACCCGCCGGCAGTCCGAGCACGCGGATGCGATGCTGCTGGGGCGGCAGACGTTCGAGGACTTCCGCGGCTACTGGCCCCAACAAACCGACGACCAGACGGGGATCACCGACGAGCTGAACCAGATCCACAAGTACGTCGTCTCCTCGACCATGGCCGACCCCCAATGGCGGAACTCCACCGTGCTCACGGGCGACTGGATCACCCAGGTGCGGGACCTGAAGGGGACGGAGGGCCGCGACATCGTGGTCACCGGCAGCATCACGCTGACCCACGCCCTGATCGTCTCTGGCCTCGTCGACGAGTACCGGCTGTTCGTGTACCCCGCCGTCCAGGGTCGGGGACGACGTCTGTTCCCCGACGGGTACGAGTTGCCGACGCTGCAGCTGGTGGAGGCCCGCGGCTTCCCGAACGGCGTATCTCTGCTGCGCTACACCACGTGAGGACATCACCCCAGAGCAACCACCGGACGAACGATCCGCACACTCGACCCCCTAGGCAGAACGGGACACGACTAGTCCGACGCCGTCGCCCGGATGCACGGCTACCAAACGGCAAGGTGACCCGACCACCGAACTGCTGCTGGCCCACAAGCATCCCGACGATCACCCGCGCCTCGCCCGAGTCCTGGACCGCCTGCACGACGACACCGGTCAGCTGACGCGCAATCACGGGCGGTGATCGAGCAGGCCGAGGGTGCTTCGATGCTGGTCTCCGGTATCCCCGCCGACGACGTGATGACCTGGCGATCTCAGGAAACCAACACCCGGCTCCGCACGATCGTCGAGCAGCTCGTCGCCGGGTTCAGCGAGTTCGACCCCGGCACCGAGCTGCGTGCCCGGTCGATCATCTGCTGCTTACCGCCCACCAGCGCGCGCTGCTACCGGAATAGGGGCAGTTGGTGCCGCAGGCTGGGTGGCCAACCCGCAGAACCCCGACCGAGTCACGACCGCGGTCGGGCACCGGTCCAGCCGGTCGGGCACTCGACCGGAACCGCTCCCTGAGCCGACGGTTTCCTCGAAAAGCCCGCGGCGAGTCGTATCCCGGACTGCCTGATCTCGACCCGACGGGATACGGCCCGCATCTCCAGGTTAAACCGCCCTCGGACGGACATCAATGGTCGGTTCGGGGCGGTCTTCGCTGTTCAGTCCTGGACCTTCGCGCCGCAGAACGACATCGACCATATCCATTCACAGCATCGGCAAGTCCGATCGTCCGCCGGACCGCACCGACCGGGCGGACGGTAAGGTGCGGGTACCTGTTCCCACGGCGGGCCGCCAGGCTGACGACAAGACTCTCCTTCAGCACTCCGAAGTCAGCGCAGAATCGACTCAGAGGCAATGGGATTCAGTCAGGGGGCTACGGCGTACCCGCTCCCGGCGGCCTTGGCCTGATACATCGCCGCGTCCGCGCGCCGGATCAGCGACTCTCGGGTTCCGTCCGGACCGGCGAGTGCGATGCCGACGCTGGCGGTGAACCGAAGACCGCGCCCGCCCGAACCGGGGCCGACCTGCAACTCGGTGACCCGGGTCGCGACCGTGATGGCGTCCTCGGCCGAGGCGATCTCCGGGCACACGATGAGAAATTCGTCGCCCCCGATCCGGGCCACGGTGTCAGCGGGACACACCACCGACTCCAGCCGTTCGGCCCACTGGATCAGGGCGTCATCGCCCACCGCATGGCCGAGCCGGTCGTTGAGAATCTTGAACCCGTCGAGGTCGACCAACAACACCGCAACCCTGAACTCGCTGCCGCGCGCCGCCTCCAATGCCGCATCGATCCGCCGATGCGCCAGGGCCCGGTTCGGTAGCCCGGTCAACACATCGTGCACGCTCTGATACCGCAGCGCCTCCTCCGCCTCGATGCGCCGGACCGCCGCCGCCAGCACCGCGGCCACCGAGCGCAGGAACATCACCTCCCGATCGGAATACTCCCGGGGGCGAGCACTCAACGCGGTCAACACACCCCACACCGACCCGGCGCGGCCGATGGGAACGCACACCCCGGACCGCAATCCGCCGGTCTCCATGGCGGCGGTGGAGAATCGGTTCTCTCCGTACCGGTCAGAGCAGACGATGGTCTCGTTGACCGCGGCCGCATATCCCAGTTGGGAATCGGCGCCGGCGGCGAAGGTCTGCGGGGCGGGTGGTTGCCCCCGGTAGGCGAGCACCCGCAATACGCCGCCCGGGTCGCCGGCCCGCGCCACCGCGGCGCAGTTGACACCCATCAACGCAGCCGCCGCGTCCGCCGCGCCCGCGAGTACGTCGTCGAGGTCACCGTCCACGGCGAGCCGACTCAGCTCGGCAAGAGCTTGTTGTTCGCGGGCCCGGTACGCCGCCGCCTCCATCGCCGTGTGCAGACGTTGTTCGTGCTCCTGCACCGTCCGCAGGTCCTGGGCGATGCAGGCGATCACCGCCGGACGATGGTCGTCGGTGTGCTCGACCACGAAGATCGACACGGTCACCGGGATCGGTTCCCCGGTCACAAAATGCCGGAACTCCGACCTGCCCTCCCACAGGCCCCGCTCGAGCAGGGCTGCTTCCATCTCCGGGGCCTGCACCACCCCGACATCGGTGAAGAACTCCGGCGCCCTGCGCGCCCCGACCGCGGCCTCGTCGGCCAACCCCATCAGGCGCCTCCCAGCGGGGTTGAGATAGCGCAGGCGACCACTGTCGTAGTGGGAGACGGCGACCAGGTTCTGGGCACGTTCGATCACCATGAGCAAAAGGCGAGCGTCCGTCGCTGCCGATTCCATCCTGGCTGTCCCATCGAGGTGTCGAGGTGTAGATGTGGTGTTTCAGTTCCGTGCCCCACCAGCGGTGTGTCAGCAGCGAGCAGTGCGAGTGCCAGGTCGGCGATCCTCGGGATACATGGCTTCGATTCTCGCCTTGATTTCGGCGGTGCTCATCGTGCTGGGCCGCCGCAGCGTGCGGGGCGTGGACACGGAGATCGTCGGGTTCGTGGGTGTTGCCATGGGAAATCTGCCTTCGTCGCTGTTTCTTGGGGGCGCCGCCGTGAGCGGCCGCGTAGGTGTTGTCAGCAACCACGCACACATGTGATCTGATTCACACGCAATAGTGTTACGTTCTCCGCCACCCGCGTCGACCGACTGCACTCGCACGCCGGACCCCTGGGCGACGGGGCCGCCACTCCCCTGTCCAGGAACCCTGCGGGTTGGGGACGTCGGCGCTCACCCTCCCCCCATCGCCCGGGTCGAGACCGGGTCGGGGTGTCCATCAGCGATGGTGGCACCCTCATCGCGACGGTGTCCAATGGCAATGGCTGAGTACTCACCTGCATTCCCTCGTGACCTGCGTCGCAGATCGGTCGACAGAGGCGCGCTTTCCGGTAGGGCAACGGCCCGGAGCGGTTTCGTACTGCTGGGCCGCTCGCGGAGTCGATCGTCCCCGCCCCCGCCGCCGCGGCACCGGAAGAACCTGCCCGGATGACCCGGGATGTCCGGCCTCCCCGACAGGTTGTACCAAATACCCAACTGGGTATTGGATGGGGTGCACGACCCGATTGTGGTCACTGGTCCACGGGTGCGGCTTCGAGGATAGCCTTCAGGCGAGCAAGGTCTTTGTTGTTCGCTCGACGCATAGCGCGGGCCATCAAGGGTGCTCCGAGTCGTGAGAACCCCGATGGTTCACCGCGGTTGCGCAGCGTCATCTTCGTGTTGCCGTTCGGTGCAGGCCTCCACTCGTAGGTGGTTTCCATCGGGAAGGGGCCTTCGGCCGTGCGCATAACGAAACGTTCGTCTGGAACCAGCTCTACGACCTCGTAGGTGTAGGTCAGACGCCGACCGAGGAACTCCGCGATGAATACGACTCGGGAACCAACTTGCGCCGGCTTCGAGGACTTCCACTGCACCTCTTTGATATTCGTATACCACGCTGTCGCGTTGTCGGGGTTCGACGAATAGTCGGCGACCTCATTCCGTGGCCGCGCAACGGTGATCTCGGTCTCGACGTCCACTACGGCCATGACATGACCTTCCTTGCGGGCCTGCTCGGCGGGCTGGGTTGACGAACTCCGCGCTCCGGACATGGCCCAGCGTAGCCCCGACTGTAGCTGGAAGGTCGTGCCGAACACCGGCGACCGGGATGGGCAGGACAGTGTCCGTCGGCGGCCGCGGCACGGGGCGCGCCGACCAGAGACAGACGCGCCGACCAGAGACAGAATAGTGAGCACGGCCAGCACAGCTCCGACCGCAGTGCGCGATCGACATCGACATCGGCATCGACATCGACATCGGCATCGGCATCGGCATCGGCATCGGATGCACCGCACACGGGTCATGGTGCCGCCTTGCCGTGGGGACCGGACCTTGGAAGTCGCACAATATCCGCTGACAAGCCCGCGTGTACGGTATTCAGCTGTTTCGGAATCGTTCGCCCATGCATCTGCCGGACGATGGCCACCGCTCTTATTCGCACACGTTCTTGTCGTCGACCACATCGGTCCATGGCTCAACGCGGTGTCCGACCGACACGAAATCTGAGAAACCGATACGCAAGCGTGGAACCTACGAGCCACCGACGAGTCGCTGTTTTCGCCTAACCTGTCAGGTTTGGAGCGGGACGACCTGCGGACTTTCACGATGTTTTGCTGTTCGACGGGCGGCGGTGCCCGGCGCCGCGGGGTGCCGACCTCCGTGATTGTCACCAGTCGTCACGAATATTCGACCACCACCATGTCGATGGTGCCGGTGAACGAGAAGGGGGCACGATCGTAGTAGTCGAGGGAGACCGGGGAGCCGAGGCAGGTGCCGATGTCGAGACAGTCGTTGGCGGTGAACAGTAGCGGTGCGCTGACGGGCACGGTGCTGTGGCCCACTTTGAATCGCCCCGAGTTCGGCAGTGGCTCGGTTATCTGGACTCGATCCTGCCGTGCTCGTCGCGGCGAAGGTACCGCTCGCTCAGCACTGCTGCTGCGGCCGGGCTGAACTGCCGCTGTCCGAGATCGGTCACCCGGTCGCGGCGGCCCCCGGGACGGGGCTCGCTCATTGCCTCGGTCTCGCGCGGACGCGTGTGCGATACAGGGGCCGTGCGGCGTACGGATCGAGGCCATAAGTCACTTGAAGCCAGCATCCACCTGGCCGATGGTGGGTATGGAGGGCAAGGGAGGTGCGCAGATGCCGCGATCCAACGACGCAGTCGCGGGAATGCTGCAGGAGTACTCCGAGCTACTCGCGATCTCCGGCAGAGCACCGTTCAAGGTTCGGGCCTACGAGAAGGCCGCGCGCACAGTCGCTGGGCATCCGGCCGAGATCGCGGGGATGGATGCGAAGGCGCTCGAGAAGATTCCGAACGTGGGCAGTCACATCGCCCGCAAGGTCCGCGAATTTCTCGACACCGGCTCGGTCACGGAATTGGTGGACCTGCGATCCCGGGTGCCGGAAGGGCTGCGCACACTGCACACAGTTCCTGGGCTGGGTCCGAAGCGGGCGCATCAAGTCTACGAAGAACTTGGCATCACCTCTATCGAGGGGCTGCTGCAGGCCCTGCACGGCCACGTTCTGCGTGAGCTTCGCGGCTGGGGTGCCAAGAGTGAGGAGAACCTCGCCGAATCTCTGCGCGACGCCCATTCGGCGGGCGGCCGGGTACAGCTGGCCTTCGCGCTGGGACTCGCAACGCAGCTGCTGGACAGCATTTCGCGGATACCGCAGGTGCGCCGCGCCGCGTACGCCGGATCGCTGCGGCGGATGCGAGACACCGTCGGGGATATCGATCTACTGGTAGCCGCGCAGGACTCGGAGCCGATCATGACAGCTGTCGTCGAACTGCCGCTGGTCGCCCGGGTGCTCGTTCACGGCCCGACCAGAACATCGGTGATCACCACGACCGGGATGCAGGTCGACGTCCGCGTCGTCGATCGCTCGGTATGGGGTGCCGCACTGATGTACTTCACCGGTTCCAAGGCGCACAACATCCAGGTCCGTGAGCTGGCCGGACGGCGTGGGATGAAGCTGTCCGAGTACGGGTTGTTCGACATCGAAACCGGAAGGCTCGTCGCGGCCGAGACCGAAGAAGTGGTCTATGCCGAGCTGGGGATGCCGTGGATTCCGCCGACTCTACGGGAAGGCGCCGGCGAGGTGGAGGCCGCCTGCAACAAAAGACTGCCGGAAGTGTTGGAGCTGAACGACATTCGTGGCGACCTGCACACCCACACCGATCTGACCGATGGGGTGGCCACGCTCGAGGATATGGTGGCGGCGGCAAAGGCCCGCGGGTACGAATACTACGCAATCACCGACCACGCACCGCTGCTCTACATGCAGCGCATGACCACCGCGAAGGCCTTGGCGCAGCGGCAACGGATCCGGGAACTGGAACGCCGCACGGGGATCCGGCTGCTGCACGGCACCGAACTGAACATTCAGCCCGACGGGTCCCTCGACTGGGACGACGAGTTTCTGTCCACATTCGACATTGTCGTGGCCTCGGTCCATTCCCAGTTCCGCCAGTCGCGCAACGAGATGACCGCCCGAGTACTGCGCGCCATCGAAGATCCGTGCGTCAATGTGATCGGCCATCCCACCGCCCGCCTCATCGGGACCCGGGCACCCATCGATATCGAGCTGGACGCGATATTCTGCGCGGCAGCCCGCACCGGCACGGCGTTGGAGATCAATGCGTCTCCCGACCGCCTCGATCTCAACGGCGATCTGGTCCGGCGAGCGCGCCACTTCCGCGTGCGATTCGCGGTCTCCACCGACGCCCATGCGGTCCCGCACCTGGACAACATGCGGTTCGGCGTGGCGACAGCACAACGAGGCTGGGCCTCCCCCACCGAAATCATCAATGCCTACCCACTCGATGAGCTGAACCCGTTTCTTGCGAAACAACGTCACCACGCACCACCGTGAGATGTGTGGCCCAGATTCCGCGACGTCTTCTGTCGGGAATCAGCTAGACCGGCCGATATCCCTTCTGCACACACGACACGCTGAAGCAACGTTCGGGCGACCTACGGCTGACCGAACTCGGTGCGGAGACCGAGTCGACCGCGCGCCGGTTGCAGTCCCGGCGAACGTGACCAATGGCCCTGCCGTGCCGATCCGGTCCGGGGTGGAATGGAACGGTTCGGGTCGCGTCCGGCGACCACGGCTTCCAGCAGGAGGTCCCCCGATGTTGCGCGGAGCGATTCCCGTCGGCCGGATAGCCGGCATCCGGATCTCGGTGCACTGGTCGCTCATCGCGACACTGGCGCTGCTGGCTTCGCTGCTGTCGCTGTCGATATTGCCCATGCAGCTCGCCGGGCGGCCCACGTCGCATTACTGGATCATCGGCACGGTGACCGCGGCACTGTTCATCCTGACTCTCGTCGCACACGAATTCGCTCACTCCGTGGTCGCACGCCGCCACGGCGTCTCCGTCGACCGGGTGACCCTGTGGTTGCTCGGCGGGATGTCCGAGTTGCGGGACGAACCACCCGATCCGCAGGCAGATCTCCACATCGCCCTCGCCGGACCGATCACCAGCCTGCTCATCGGTGTGGCGTCCCTCGTCGTGGCCTTTTCGGTCGAACAGTTCACCGGTCCGCTCGTGACCGCTGGCCTCATCTGGCTCGGGACGGCGAACCTGATCCTCGCGATATTCAATCTCTTGCCCGGCGCACCCTTGGACGGCGGCCGGGTGCTCCGTGCCGTCCTGTGGCGTCGCAGCGGCGACCGACTGGCTGCCACCACGTCCGCGGCCCGGAGCGGACGGACCCTCGGACTGGCGCTGATCCTGCTCGGCGGAGCACAGGCAATACTGCTCGGAAGCGTGGGCGGGCTGTGGTTGATGCTGCTCGGGTGGTTTCTCCGCACGGCGGCGAATGTGGAACTGATGACCGCATCGGCACGGCACCGACTCGGGGACCTTCACGTAGCCGACGCGATGACACCCACTCCCCTCGCCGCGGCCGCGGGCGACACCGTCGAAGGATTCCTCGCCACCGCGGCATCGTCGTCCCACCACCGGCTCTTCCCGGTCGTCGACCCGAACATGCACCCCATCGGAGTGATCACCCTGAGTGACCTGGCCCGGACAGCCCCGGCGGCGCGAAGCCGGACAACCCTCGGATCACTCGCCCGGCCCCTGCCCGACGCCGACATCGTGACGAGTGATGCCCTACTGGCGGACGTGACCACGGCGGTACTGCTTCGACCGGGTCTGGATCTGATCGCAGTCGTCGACGGTGGGCAGCGCCTGACGGGTATCGTCACGGCCACCGACCTCGTGCGGGTGTGCGACCGGACCGCACTCGGACTTCCCCTCCGCCACCACCCGACGACCCCCGGCAACGGCGGCGGACTCGACTGAACGTGGCGGGCAGCAGATCATCACCTCGCCCCGGAACAGACCAACGGACGGTTCACCACCGCCACATGACGGCACTACGCTCCGCCGGTCCGCGTCCCGCCATCACTCCTCGAGCAGCCCGCCAAGGTGAGGACCTTCTCCCCTACGGCGCCATCACGGCAGCGGCCACGATGGTGGGGACTCGATGATCCGCGTAATCCGGGTCCTGCTTCCGTGGGGGCGATCGGCAAGCAGTTTGCCTGGGCAGGCGCCTGACCCTTCGCACCACGGAGCAGTTTCGGGAGAACACGACCAGCCGAGCCGAGGAGGCGGCGTGGACGGCGACCGCACAGCACAGACGACCACCCGCAGTGGCCTGAGTAGTTCCGAAGCGGCCGCGCGCCTGCGCCGGGACGGCTCGAATCAGCTCCCCGCACCGAGCCGAGTGCCCTGGTGGCGAAGGCTGTTCGCCCAGTTGACACACTTCTTCGCGCTGTTGTTGTGGTTCGCGGCCGTTCTCGCCTTCGTAGCGGGAATGCCCGAACTCGGCATCGCCATCGTCGTGGTGATCGTCGTCAACGGACTGTTCGCCTTCGCTCAGCAGGAGCGGGCCGAAAAAGCCGCCGACAAGCTCGGGGAGCTGCTCCCGACCTCGATCGTCGTGCGCCGCGACGGTGAACTGAGCCCCGTGCACACCCGCGATCTCGTGGTCGGTGACGTGGTCGCGCTCGGTGGCGGGGACCGGGTCCCGGCGGATCTCACCCTGGTCGTGTCGGAGCGGTGCTCGTTCGACGAGTCGACACTCACGGGTGAGAGCGAGCCGGTGTTCCGGGCGACGGGCACCCCAGTCCTCGCGGGCACGTTCGTGGTCGAGGGCGAGGGCGAGGGCGTCGTGACGGCGACCGGGGCCCGTACCCGTCTCGCCGGGATCGCCGCGCTGACCACCTCCGTTCGTCGTCCGCCCGGCCAGCTCGACAAGGAGATCCAGCGAATCGTACGCACGCTCGCGTTCGTCTCCGTCGGTGTCGGTGCCGTCTTTTTCGCGGTGTCGTTGCTCGTGGGCATTTCCTGGACGAATGCCTTCCTCTTCGCCGTGGGCATCACGGTCGCGCTGGTGCCGGAGGGCCTGCTCCCGACCGTGACGCTGTCCCTCGCGATGGGGGCCCAGCGCATGGCACGCAGTGACGCACTCGTCCGGAACCTCGAGGCCGTCGAGACACTCGGCGCCACCACCTTCATCTGCACCGACAAGACAGGGACTCTCACCCAGAACCAGATGAACGTTGTCGAAGTGTGGACTGCGGACGGGTCCGTGTCGGTCCACGGTGAGGGATACGAACCGACGGGTTCGGTGGCGGGCGCGCCGTCGGCCATCGCTCGAGCCGCGGAAGCCGGGAGGGCCGGAGTCGCGGCCTCGAAAGGACGGGTCGTCCACAAGGGCGGCGAGTGGCACCCGGTCGGTGATCCGATGGAGGCGGCGATCGCGGCCTTCGCGGCGCGTCTCTTGTCGCCGGATTCACCGGTGCCGGCAGAGGAGGTGGTCAGACGTTTCGGTTTCGACCCGCGACGACGGCGTGAATCAGTGATCGTGCTCGGGCAGCTGTTCCTCAAAGGTGCGCCCGACGCTGTGCTTCCCCGCTGCGCCGCCGGAAGGGCGTTGCTCGTCCAGGCCCACTCCGCGGTCGAGGACATGGCCTCCCGAGGCCTACGGGTGCTTGCGGTGGCCCGCCGTGAACTCGACGACCCCGGCCCCGACGCCTCGCCCGACCTCATCGAGCGCGATTTGGAGTTGCTGGCGTTGCTCGGTTTGGAAGATCCGCCGCGCACGACCGTGCCCCGGGCACTCGCGGCGGCGCGCAGCGCCGGCATCCGAGTCGCGATGCTGACCGGCGATCATCCGTCGACGGCGCACGCCATCGCCCGCGAGATCGGCCTGCTCGGCCCCGACGACATGGTTGTCCAGGGCGCGGACCTGCCCGCGGACGATCAGATCCTCGGCGCCCTCCTCGATCGCGACGGGATAGTCGTCAGCCGAGTGTCTCCGGAACAGAAACTTCGCGTCGCCAAGGCTCTGCAGGCCCGTGGACACATCGTGGCGATGACCGGGGACGGAGTCAACGACGGTCCGGCATTACGTCAGGCCGACATCGGGGTGGCGATGGGCCGGGGCGGAACCGACGTCGCCCGCGAAGCCGCGGATCTCGTTCTACTCGACGATGATTTCGCCACCATCATGACCGCAGTCGAACAGGGACGTGCCACATACGCCAACATCCGCCGGTTCCTCACCTACCATCTGACCGACAACGTGGCGGAGTTGACGCCATTCGCCTTGTGGGGGTTGTCCGGTGGCCTGTTCCCGCTGGCATTGAGCGTGCTGCAGATCCTGTGCATCGACATCGGAACCGACCTCCTACCCGCCCTTGCATTAGGCGGCGAGGCGCCCAGTAGGGGGGTCCTCGAACGGCCACCGGAACGCCGGCATCTGGTGGACACGTCGTTGTTCACCAGGGTCTTCGGTGTTCTCGGTCCCACCGAGGCGCTGGTGGAGATGACGGCGTTTCTCGTTGCCCTCATGGTGGCAGGGTGGCGGCCGGGCGGCGAGTTCCCCACCGGCCCTGCATTACCGGCCGCGTCGGGGGCCGCGTTCACGGCAGTGGTGCTGGGACAGATCGGGACCGCGTTCGCGTGCCGAAGCACCAGCCGACCACCGTGGGCGATGGGCTGGACGACCAATCGACTGCTGCTGTGGGCGGTCCTCGCCGAGCTCGGCGCACTGGCGTTCTTCCTGCTCGTCACTCCCGTCGCGGACCTTCTGGGGCACACGGTGCCGCCCACAGAAGGGTTCGTCGTCGCGGTCCTGGCCATTCCGTCAGTGCTCCTCGCCGACTACACCCACAAGCGAGTGCGGCAGCGTCGTAAGGCCGTCGGTGCTCGGCCGGTGGCCTAGCGGTCACGCCGGTGAGAGAGCCGCGCCTACCCGACGGCCTCTTCGCCCTTGGACTTGACCTCCGTCGCCCACTGCGATTCGGGTTCCGCGTTCAGAGGCTCCCTTTCCGGATGGCTCGACCTGCGTTTCCGTCCTGGGGAATCCCGGGTATCTGCGGGTGCATATCCTGGTGTGAGATCAGTTCGAGGTCGAAATGCACCGTTGCTCCGTCGTGGTGCAGTGCGTCGGTCCAGCCCTGTTCGGTGATGACCGCGAGCATGAGGGTGTTCTCCGAGAGGATTTCCGCGGTCAGGTGTGCCACACCGTGAAGGTAGGCGGCCGTTCCCAATTCCCGCACCAGCTGTGTGCCGATGCCGTGCCGCTGTTCGTGGCCGGTGACGGCGAGCGCTATCTCGGCGCTGATGCGTCCGGGGGTGGTGTCGGTGACTACGTAATTGGCGACGCCGACAAGGTCGTGACCTTCGAACGCGCCGAGGGACAGGTGCGCGTAGTCCTGCCGACAGATCTGTGAAGCGAACTCGCCGAGATGTTTCGGGCGCGGAGCGAAGAAACGCAGGTGGGCGTCCTCGTCGGACAGCTCCTCGTGCAGGTGCACGACCGCGTCACAATCGTCTGGGCCGAGCGCGCGGGTGGTGACACCGGGGATCGCGGTGTCGGTCGCGGACGCGGGCACCGCCCTGGCTTGCGCGGTCGGCCGGCGCGCCGGGCCGGGTTCATCCGGTGGCGGCCGGGGTGGGCAGACCATCGTCGGGCACCGACTGTGGTGGAACAGGTACGGGCTCACCGATTCAGCGGACCCAGCCGCTGCTGTGGGTCGTCGCCCGTGGGTTCCGATGACCACCAGCTGCGCACCCGCTGCTCGTTCGCTCAACGCCTCCCGCGGCGGGCCGGGCACCACGGATGCGGTGACGACGACGCCCGGGAACGCCCGCCGTGCCGCGGACAGGATGCCCTCGAGGGTGTCCAGACCTGTGGCCTGCCCGGGTGCCGACGCGGTGGGCTGGGAGTGCACGGCGATCAGTGGGGCGCCGAACAGATCCGCGTGTTCGAACGCCATCAGGGCGGCTTCGGCGCTGTCGGTGTCGCGGTCGACTCCGAGGACCACGGGCCGCTGGTCGGGAAGCTGTCCCGATTGCCCCCGCCAGATGATGATCGGGCACGCGGTGTGTTCGGTGACGGTGCCGGCCCGCGAGGTCGCCGCCAGCACGTCGGTGCTTCCGGCGTCGGGGTGCCCGAGTACCACCATCCGCGCGTCCTGGCCTGCGGTGGCCAGTGCTCGCATGGTGGTCGGGTCGATGCATTTACTGCTGGCTTCCTCGATCAGCGCACCGCTGACGTCGAGATCGGGGAACCGGCGGTGCACGACCGCGATCGCGTCGTCGACGACTGCGGTCGCGCTCGCATACGGTGCCCCGGCATCCGGGTGGTGAGTGATGTCCGCCCACCTGTGGTCGGCGCCCTGAACGATGTGGACGATGCGTAGCGGGCAGTGCAGGCGTTCGGCCAGGGCGGCGGACCACAGCGCGGCGTCGCGCCCTATGGGTGGTTGGTCCACGGTGACCACGATCGGGGCTTGTTCGTGTGCAAGCATGAGTCTTCCTCATGATTCGGCCGGCTGCGACGTCCCCCGTCATCGTCTCCGCCGCCACGCATGTGCGCGATGGGCGGTGCCGTGCTCGACTTAATCGAGTTCGACAAGCAGTGTGGCGGGACTGCACCCCGAGGGCGTGCACGTTGCGGGCTTGCGGTTGGTTCGTCGTGATTCCGTCGATCTGGTAGACCACCACCTCACCGTCGTGGAGGGTGCCGAAGCCGTCTCCGGCGATCTCCGAGAAGTGCACGAAGACGGCGGCGCCGCCGCCATCGGGGTGATGAAACCGAACCCCTGCTCAGGGTTGAACCAGTGGACGACTCCGTGTTCGCGCGTCGGGGGAACGACCGCGCAGGGCCACTGGTCATGATGATCGCCGAAGGAGGTCGGTTCCCACCGCGATGGCGGCCAGGCCCAGTACACACACCACCGCCCCGACGACGACGTTGGACCAGATCATCGCGGTGCCGGTGGTCACACCGGTGACGAGCCAGGGGGAGACGACCAACCAGATCCCGAGCACCGGCGCGACAAAGGTCATGCCGTGGGTACGGCCGTAGGCCGACCCGAACGCGGCCGCCAACAGCGCGACCGCGACACCGGCGATCAGGTTCGACATGGTGATCGAACTCTGGTCGGCGAAGCCAATGATCCAGGCGGACGCCGCGCCGTACAGTCCGGACAGCAACATCAGCCCGTCGGCGACCTGGGCGGTGGGCTGTTCGGCCGCCTGGTCGTAGCGTTGGCGCAACGCGACGATGTCCGGATGGGTGTGGATCGGGATGTGTGTCGAGGACGACATTGTTCTCAACTCCTACTGGGCGGCGGGGCCCGCACGGGCCTCCCCGCCACGGGTTCATTGACTCGGGAGAGCTTTCGGGGCGCAGATGGCTTCGACGAATGCGCCGACGGCGTGTTCGGGCAGGTGCCGGGCGATGTCGGCTTCACTGATCATGCCGACGAGCCGGTGGTCGTCGAGGACGGGCAGGCGGCGGATCTGGTGTTCTTCCATGACGGTGACGACCTGTTCGACGCTCGCGCTGGAATCGACGTGGTAGGTGCTGCCCTGTGCGAGTTCGCCGGCGGTCATCGTGTTGGGATCTGTGCCGGCGGCGACGCATTTGAGGACGATGTCCCGGTCGGTGATGATGCCGTGGAGGCGGTCGTCGTCACCGCAGATCGGCAGCGCCCCGACGTCCAACTCCCGCATGCGTTGTGCGGCTGTGGTGAGGGTGTCGTGTTCGCCGATGCAGGTTGCACCGGTATGCATGATGTCACGTGCTGTGGTCATGAGTGGTGATCTCCAAAAGTCGTTGTCAAAGAATGGGATTCATCCGAGAATGCCTGATTCTGTCAGCGGTGTCGGGGCCCGGTGACCGCGCTGGCCAGCAGGTAGCAGCCCAGCACGACGGCGGTCAGCGAGGCGATCGCGAACGCGACGGTGTTCCAGGCGGCGAGCGCGGCGAGCACGAGCCACAGGGCCGCCACAGTGGGGATGATCGTCTTGGGCATGCTGTCCTCGATATGCGGGGTCACCCACCGGGACCGGGACGATGGTGGTGGTGATCAGCCTGGTCCCGAGTTGCCGACCGCGCGTCAGTTGTGGCCGTTGCCGGCGGCCGTCTTCGTGATTTCGATGTGCTTCTCCGGGGTCGGGGATTCGGTGACCGGCATCGTCACGGTGAGGATGCCGTCGGTGTAGGAGGCGGCGATGTCGTCTTCCTTCGCCCCGGCGGGCAGCGGCATGGACCGGTAGAAGCTGCCGTAGTGGAATTCCGACCGGGTGCCTTCCTTGTGTTGTTCTGTGCGTTCGGCCTTGATCGTCAACTGCCCGTCCCGGACGCTGATGTCGACGTCCTTGGCGGGGTCGATCCCGGGCAGTTCGGCGCGCAACGTGTACCGGCCTTCGTCGAGGTGTTCCTCGACGCGGATCATGTGACCCTCGAGGGGCGTCCACGGGGACATCGCCTCGAATCGGGCCATCAGATCCGACCAATCCGGCAATGCCGGCCACGACGACTGGCTGGGACGGCGGGGGGACAAAATACTCATTGCTGACTCCAGAAACTGGGAGGTGGTTGTGTGACCTCTCCGAGTCCACTCCCCCCTCGGGATCTGGCAGTAGGGCCAACGGTCCTTACCTCGAGAACTTCCCCGGGACGGCGACCATCCTGGCCCGGGGCATGCTCGACGGCGGGCCGGGATTGTCGAGGTCTACCGATCCGCAGCGCGAGCGCGCAGGATCAACTCATGGGCTTGTTCGAAGTGTGCGCCAACATCGACCCCACACACACCGTCCTCATCGTCCGTGACTCCTCCGGGGAGGTGGTGCACCGCATCGAGAAGCCGCCGCGATGGGGTCTGCTGCCGGAAGGATCCATCGATTTCGCCGCATTGGAGTCGGCATTGCTCACGTTGGGATACCACCGGGCCCCGGACGAGGATTGGGTCACCGGCCATTGGTCAGCCCACACCCTCGCCGAACCCGCGCCGGGCAGCCGTTCTCCCGATAGCCCCCGCTGATCCGAGGTGCGCGAGGAGCCGCGGGTGACCGTCGACACCGGTCGCCGGAAGTTGGCGAGCGATCGCGACGGTACACGCAGCGAGGACTGAGAACACCGCCTGCTTCCAGACTGCGATGGCCCACAAGTGAACTCCTCCACTCACCACGCACAGGTCACCCTCAAACCGAACAGGACGGATACCCGTTCATTCGCTCGTGCCGAGCAGGCGCCAAGACCCGAACCGCGGTCCACACATCGCCGAAGGGACTGGCCCCTCGCGGCAGGAGCGCCGGGTGCTCCCCCTCTTCCGCGAGGTGCCTGCCGGCATTCGCGGAGACCACACGCGGTGTTCGCGATGTCTCTTCAGTTGACGGCGGGTGCGGCCGTGGCCGGGTAGGACGGCGTCTTCGCCGTCGGGTTGCCATCCGCGGTGTCGATGTTCGACTGCGCCATGACCGGTTGGGTGAGGGGTGCGGCGGCGGACGTTTCGCGGGACAGGAACGCCGCGACTTCGCCGATCGCACTCATCAGCGGGGCAGGGAACACCACCGTGGTGTTCTTCTCGACGCCCAACTCGAGGAGGGTCTGCAAATTGCGCAACTGCAGGGCGAGAGGGTGGGCCATCATCGTGTCCGAGGCTTCGCCGAGCGCCGCAGCCGCCCGCGCTTCCCCTTCGGCGGCAATGATCTTCGCTCTCTTCTCCCGTTCGGCCTCGGCCTCGCGGGCCATCGCCCGCTTCATGGTGTCGGGCAACTGAATGTCCTTGAGCTCGACGAGAGTGACTTCGACGCCCCACTCGAGGGTGGTGGTATCGAGGATCTGCCGGATGCTTCCGTTGATGACCGCGGTGTCGGACAGTGCCTCGTCGAGAGAATGCTGCCCGACGACGTTCCGCAGCGTGGTCTGGGCGATCTGGTTGATGGCGCTGTCGACGTTCTCGATCACGACCACCGATTTCCTCGCGTCGACGACCCGGAAGTACGCGACCGCAGCGATGTCGACACTGACATTGTCCCGGGTAATGATGCCCTGGGACTGAATCGGCATGGTCACGATCCGCATCGAGACCTTCGTGAGGTTGTCGACGACCGGGATGATCAGCCTCAAGCCGGGATCGTGGACGGCAATGATCTTCCCGAGCCGGAAGTGCACCCCCTTCTCATACTGCTTGACCACACGTATCGAGGCCGACAACAGCAGTGCCGCGACGACAACGACGACGATGGCGACAATGGCGATGGTGGCGGTCATGACGACTCCAACCTCTCCGGAATGATTCTGCCTTCCAGTGAACCCGTCAGTAGCCGAGGACATCAGGGTCCATCGTCACCAACAGCCGACGATCTTCGGCACGGCACTGCCTGGTCGCCATCCCGCGGTGCGCAGAGGGCACCTCGCGCTCCGAACTTGATTCGATACCCGGCCACGCCTGGCGGTCCGGGCGTCCGGCACATTCAGCCCCGTCGTGCGACCGGACCCTGCGATGCTGACTTCATGCTCCCGGAATCGGGACTTGGGTTGCGTTCCGGACTTCACCGCCGGACGTGGATGCCCGTCGAGTCCTGCCTACCGGTGAGGTGATGCGTTCTCGAAAAGGACCAAGGTCCCACCGGTTGGTAACGGCTGGCCCTGTCTAGGGAGAGGGATCGGGCGCAGGGTGGTGAACAACCTGGTTAGGAGGTGGCTCCCGATGCCGTTTCTCGATCGCCGCGACGCAGGACGTCGGTTGGCCGGGCGACTCCAGGCCTTCCGCGACGAGAACACCGTGGTTCTCGGTTTGCCGCGAGGTGGTGTTCCCGTTGCCTACGAAGTGGCCCGCGCGCTGGACGCCCCGCTCGACGTGATCGTCGTACGCAAGCTCGGCGTTCCCTACCAGCCCGAGCTTGCCTTCGGCGCGATCGGCGAGGACGGGGTGCGCGTGCTCAACGACGACGTTGTCCGCATGGCGCACGTCACCGCCGAGGAGCTCACGATGGTGGAGCAAACCCAGCGGGCCGAGCTGCAACGCAGAAGCGCACGATTCCGGCACGCGCGCCCGCGAATTCCGCTGGCCGGGCGGACCGCGGTCATCATCGACGACGGGATGGCGACCGGCGCCACCGCCCGCGCGGGATGCCAGGTGGCCCGGGCACACGGCGCGACGCGGGTGGTGCTGGCCGTTCCGGTGGGATCTCGCGAGGCGATCCACGACCTGGCCGGAGAAGCCGACGAGGTGATCTCGCTGGAGGCTCCGACGTGGTTCGACGCCGTCGGGCAGTGGTACGTCCATTTCGGGCAAACCTCCGACGACGAGGTCTGCGACCTGTTGCGCCGCGCCGCCGAACGCGTCCCGGAACCGCTTCCGCCACCGGCAGCCGACCCCCTGCTGCGGGACGACGAGGTAACGGTTCGGGCCGGGCAAGTGTCGCTGACCGGGCACCTCACCGTCCCCGAGAATCCGGTCGGCATCGTCGTGTTCGCACACGGCAGCGGTAGTAGCCGACACAGCCCGCGCAACCGGTACGTCGCCTCGGTGCTCAACCGGGCCGGGCTGGGTACCCTGCTGTTCGACCTGCTCACCGCGGAAGAGGAAACCCACCGGGCCAGGGTCTTCGACATCGAGCTGCTCGCGCAGCGGCTGGTCGCGGTGACCCGGTGGTTGGGCACCCAAGCGGAAGTGAACGATCTCCGGATCGGCTACTTCGGGGCGAGCACCGGCGCCGGCGCGGCACTCCGGGCCGCGACCGACCCACAGGTCGACGTCGCCGCCGTCGTCTCCCGCGGCGGCCGGCCCGACCTCGCCGGCGACGAGCTGGCCGCCGTGCGCGCACCGACACTGCTCATCGTGGGCGGAAGTGACGACGTCGTGCTGGAACTCAACCGGCGGGCGCAGGCGGCCCTGACATGCGAGAGCGCGCTTGCGGTGGTGCCCGGCGCCACCCACCTGTTCGAGGAGCCGGGCACCCTCGAACAGGCCGCCGTCCTCGCCCGCGACTGGTTCGCCGAGCACCTCGCGCCGACCCGATCGGACGAGCAAACCGGGACCGGGACCCGATGACTCTTCACATTGACTCCGGTACGGCCAACCGCCCGCTCGCGGACGTCGCGCTCGAGGCCTGGACATGAGGCAATCACCCGCCTGCACAGTGACGGCCAGCGGGACAACCTCCTCCACCGCACGTGACGAGGTGGTCCCATGATGGATGACCGGTGACGACCTCCAGGCAGGACGAGGACCTGCTGCTCGCGGTTGTCCGGGATCTCGTGGCCGAACGGCACACCGTCGATCGTGCGGCGCCCGCGACGCTCGACAGCGAGTTCGATCATGACCTCGGGCTGGACAGCCTCGGTGTCACCGAATTGCTCGCCCGTACCGAAGATGCGTTCGGGGTGAGCCTGGACCGCGGCGTCCTCGCCACCGTAGAGACGCCCCGTGATCTTATGACCGCCGTGCGCCGCGCCCCGTCGCAGAGCCATCTGCCGTCGATACCCGTGCGGCACCCCGCGCCACCGCCGATCGCGCGAACTCCGGACGCGACCGCCACCCTCACCGAGGCGCTGTCGTGGCATGCCCGCACCCACCCCGATCGCGTACACCTGCGCATCCTTTCCGGCGGGACGGAAGACGAGGGAACACAGGACGAGGTCGGCTACGGCGAGCTGCAGTCCGCCGCCGCCACCGTGTCCGCCGCCCTACTCGCGCGCGACCTCCGGCCCGGCGAACGGGCAGCCATCATGCTGCCCACAGGCCGGGACTACTTCACCACCTTCCTCGGCGTGCTTCTGGCCGGCGGCGTCCCGGTACCGGTCTACCCGCCTGCCCGTCCGTCGCAACTCGCCGAGCACCTGCGCCGCCAGGTCCACATCCTCGGCAACGCGCAGGCCTGCGTGCTGGTCACCGATCCGGAAGCCGCGCGCCTGGCCCGGCTGGTACGCGGCCAGGTGCAGTCAGTGCGCCACGTCCTCACCCCGAACGAACTGACCGGCTACGGGGAAGCGGCCGGCGCGGTCCGGGGCGCCGATGACATCGCTCTGTTGCAGTACACCTCGGGCAGCACCGGCGACCCCAAGGGGGTGACCCTGACCCACGCGAACCTCCTGTCCAACATCCGGGCGATGGGCACGGCGACGGGAGTCTCCACTTCGGACGTCTTCGTCAGCTGGCTGCCGCTGTACCACGATATGGGCCTGATCGGTGCGTGGCTGTCCAGCCTGTACTTCGGTGTGCCGCTGGCGGTGATGTCGCCGCTGGAGTTCCTGGCCCGGCCCGCGCGGTGGCTATGGGCCATCGATGCCCACCTCGGCACGCTGTCCGCGGCCCCGAACTTCGCCTTCGAGCTGTGCATGCGCAAAATCACCGACGCGGAGCTCGGCGGGCTCGACCTCAGCTCGTTGCGGATGGTGTTCAACGGCGCCGAACCGGTGAGCGCGGATACCGTGACCAGGTTCGCCGAGCGATTCGCCGCCTACGGCTTACGCCGCCAGGCCCAGGCCCCGGTCTACGGACTGGCGGAGGCGTGCGTCGGCCTCACTCTCCCACCGGTGGGGCGCGGACCGGTCGTGGACCGTGTCGACCGCGAACGTTTCCTGCGCACCGGACGGGCGATACGGGCCGCCGATGCCGACCTGGATCCGCTCCGATTCGTCGGCTGCGGCCAGGCGATTCCCAATCATCATATCCGCGTCGTCGACTCGGCGGGAAATGTGCTCGGCGACCGGCGCGAGGGCAGGATCGAGTTCCGCGGACCCTCGGCCACCACGGGATACTTCCGCAACCCGCGGGCCACCAAGGCGCTGCTGCGGCACGGATGGCTCGACACCGGCGATCTCGGCTATCTCGACGGTGGAGAACTCTACGTGACCGGCCGGATCAAAGACCTCATCATCCGGGCAGGCCGGAACCTGCACCCGGAAGAGCTCGAGCGGGCGGTGGGCGATATCCCGGGCATCAGGAAGGGGTGCGTCGTCGTCTTCGCGACATCCGGGCACCCCGGCGGCACCGAACGCCTGGTGGTGCTCGCCGAAACGCGGCAGACCGCGGATGCCGTGCTCACCGGACTGCGAGAACGCATCATCGGGATCAGCATCGACCTTCTCGGCACACCACCGGACGACATCGTGCTCGCACCACCCGGTACCGTGCCGAAGACCTCCAGCGGCAAACTCCGGCGCGCCGCCACCCGTCACCACTACGAGCAGGGAGACGTGCGGGCTCGTCCCCGCCCGGTGTGGTGGCAGCTGGCCAGATTCGGGGCACGGGGTGTGCTCCCTCGCCTACGGCGCGCCGGTACGATCACCTCGACCGGGGCGTACGCCCTGTGGTGCTGGTCGGTGGTCGTCGCGGTGGGCCTGCCGACCCTGATCGCCGTGGCTCTTGTTCCCGGCCTCGGCGCCCGCAGGGTTGTCGTGCACGCGGCCGCCCGCAGCCTCGCCCGGCTCACCGGCGCCCCGGTGACCGCGAACGGAGTCGACCGGCTCGCGCAGGTGACGTCTTGTGTCGTGGTCGCCAACCACGCCAGCTTCCTCGACGGCATTGCGATGTCCACTATCCTTCCCCATCACTTCACCTTCGTGGCAGGTGAAGTATTCGAGCACAAACCGCTGGTCGGCTTCCTGCTGAGGCGGATCGGCACTCGATTCGTCGAGCGGACCGAGCGCGAACAGAGCGTGGCCGACACCGGTCACCTCGAGGAAGCGGCCGCTGGTGGCGAACCTCTGGTGGTATTCCCCGAAGGCAGCCTCTCTCCGGTGCCGGGCCTGCGCCCCTTCCACATGGGGGCCTTCGTGATCGCCGCTCGAGCCGGTCTTCCCGTCGTGCCGGTCGCGATCTCGGGCACCCGCGCGATGATGTGGCCCGACCGAGGCACGATCATCCACCGTGGAGCCATCCACCTCACTGTTGCCGAGCCGATCCTCCCTGTCGGGAACGATTGGACCGCCGCCACAGTGCTCGAACGAAAAGCACACGCCGCGATAGCCGCACACTGTGGGGAACCCGACATCGGCCGGTGACCCGCCACCGCGACGGCAAGCCCTCCGACCTTCCCGGGCGAGGACTTCGGACTCGGGAGCGAGCCCCGATGATCGCCATACGTTGACTGCAAGCACGCCCGCGACCACGTTATTCCGGCGCCTCGAGGACCTTCTCGAAACCGACCCACCCGACACCATCACCCAGTCCGAGGCTTCGGAGATGCTGCGAGTATGCCGACGCCGACTCTGGCTCAACGAGTGATCCCTGTACGGCCCAGGCACAACCCCTGGCATCGCCGTCTCCGCGTCGGTCTTCTCGGCAGGTGCTGCGTCTCGGCGACGAGGGTCGACAGCGAGCCCGGGAAGATCTTACGGCGACGCCGCCGGAACGGACCCGATACAGCGTCTCGGGCGCGGAGTCGGCGGCGCTCGCGTTTCGTGGTGCGCCGGCGGGGATCAGGTGGGTGAGGACGAGGTCCGAGGCGGTGACGGTGTGGGTGGGCCAAGGGCTCTGACCACTACTCTTCGTCACGATAGGCAGGCTGGCGGTAACGAAACTTCACGTTCGCGTGGTTTGCGTTCTCTGTGTGCGGTCGACAACGCGGAGCTCTGTATACGGACTACACCGTTCTGCCGCCAGGGTCTGTGCCATGCTTGCGACCCAACTCGGCGATCTGACCAGTGAACTCCGGATCGAACAGTAAGAAGCTCAGTAAGTCGCCGCGGTCCTCGTGATCCCCACCGACCAGCCGCGCGATCACGGATGGTGCCGGGTTGCGCAGGAACCTGCGCAACGCGGAACGGCCACCCGTCACCTCCTCCGCGATCTCGCCGATGCGTCCTGCCTGTTCGAGCGGTGGGCCCGCGAAGTCGATGCCGATGGGACGGTCGGCTGGCGAGACCGCCAGGCCCTGCGCGACCAACGCGTTACGAAACTCGAGTTCATGCAAATCCTCGATCATGCGATATCCGAGCATCGCCCGCAGTGCCAGCGCGGCTACGCCCGCCACGTCAGGAGATACGGGCCGGCGCCGGCGACTACCTTCCGCGCCGGCCGGTGGCCACACCCTCGGCTGCGTTGCGACGATACCCACGTGGTTCGCACCCAGCACCAGCGACGGTTTGATCGGGGTATTGAGCAGCAAACCGCCGTCGATGTGCCAGCCCGAGCGTTCAGGCGCACACCCGTCGCTGATGTAGATGGGCCGGAACAGGATTGGGACGGCCGCGGACGCGAGGAGATGGTCAACGGTCAGTGTCGTCGCAACATAACTGATATTTCGCCGTGCGTCGTACTCGGGCAGGGCGACCGAGTCATTCTTCTCCACGAACACCACTGTTCCGCCCGTTTCGACGGACGTCGTGGTGACGGCGACCGCATCCACCAGTCCATCGCGGATGTTCGCATGCAGCCGGCCCCACGGGACGAGCCGCTGCAGCGTCTGGCGGATCGGGGACGTGTCGAGCAGGCTGACCAGCCGCGCCCGGGGCACACCGATTGCCTGCCCGAAGAATGCCGCACCCGTCCCGAGAACACTGGAGACCAACGAGTACACATCGGACGACTCGACGTCGGTCCACAATTCGACGATCCGCTCTGCGGCAACGGAGAGTCCGTCGTCGGCGAATGCGGCGAGCCCCACCACGTTGAGCGCACCGGCGCTCGTGCCGACAAAGATCGTCGGAGTCGCGCTGTGCGGGGCCATCCGAGGAAGCAGGGTCGTGATTGCACCCGCCTGGTAGGCGCCGCGCGCCCCTGCCCCCGCGACGACCAGCGCCGTCCGACCTGCTCCGTGGGGACCGCCCGCCGCCTGTCTGGGCATGCGCCAACGCTACCCGCCCGCTTCACCCGACGAATACCAACTCAACGCCCTGGAGCGGGTCGGTTTCTGCGGGAGTCGATCTGTTGGGAAGGGCTCCGGCTCCCTCGACCGGGTCCGGAACGCGTCCGACTGCTCTCACCGGAGGCATACGGGACAACACACTGGCGCACCATCCGCGGAGAACTCGATGTGCGGACCAAGCAACGTTCGTCCTCGACCACCGTCGAGATCCTTCCCCATTTCGAGGCACACCTACTGTCGGATCATCAAGTTGATCAGCGCTATTGCACACGGCATGCCGCGGGCTCCGAACTCGAAGCAGCTGCGAGAATCCAAGCCCCTGCTCGGTCTCGTGCACCGTCGTCGCGAGGTGTCGCACCCATCCGACCTGTCGGTCGAGGCGGTAGCGGTGGTCGACATCGGTGCGATCGTCGAATCCCATCGGAACCTGCGCGGTTCGGTACCCTTCCAATCTCACGGTCTCCGTGAACACCTGATGGCAGCCACTGTCAAGGACCACCCACGGGCGCCGAGTGTTGCGCAGTTGAAGTGCGTCGACCGTCAGCTGATCGACCATCCCGGCGTGTGTCCGAGGCTCTGCCATTCCCGCTGCCACTGCGCGCGGTGGCGTTTGTCGAGCAGCCAATGAAATCCGATCAGGAACAGGTCGCAGCCGACCGTTCCGAGTACCAGGAACCCGAGTGCCGCACCAAGTGCCCCGATCGCGTTGTCGGTGCCGGTGTTCGGGGCTTGCATGTAGTTGCCGTCCTCGTCGACCCAGACGGTGACCGTCTGGCCGGCCCGGGCCACGACGCCGCTGTCCACGATGCCGGTGTGCTCAGTTCCGTCGACCACCCACCGGGCGCGGACCTGGTCCTGTCCGGTCGGGCCCCGGGTCGGAGGTTCCCCCATCGGTGGGCGGGGATCGTCGAGCAACACCGCGGGCACCTGTTGCCCGTTGGCGGCGGCCTGGTGCGCCTGGTCGGTCAGGCGGGTGTACGTTGCCGTACCGATGGCACCGGCGACGGGTACCAGCATCAGCACCACGCACACCACGACCAGGACAATCGCGGATTCCATCCGATCACTGCGCCGCATGAGCGGGTTACCGCTCCACGGCGCGAGGCGCCACCACCGAGCCAGAACCGTCTCGCCGCCTGACATCACAGCCTCCTGGAGTTGTCGTCCTTCCTTCGAGTCTCGATCCGGGAGGGCACGGGATGTAGGGCCACAGGTCGACGCGAAAGACCCATGTGTGAAGGACTTCTGTCACCTCCAAGGACCAACACGGAGGGACCACCGTCCGGGCGGTGCGCAGTCACGGTTCCGGCAGCGGGCAGTCCAGGTCAGACGGGTGCCAGTGGGTTCGTGGGGTGCCACGGTGCAGGCACCTCCGGCCTGCCCGCCCCGGCCGAGACCGCCGCTGACCCCCAAGGCGCACCGGCTGATCGATCCGACAAGCCGGCTCAGGTTGCGCAGTCCCGGCAGAACTTCATTCCATCCTTCGTCGCCGCCAGCCGCGAACGATGATGTACCAGAAAACAACCCGAACACACGAACTCGTCCGCCTGCCGAGGCCGAACTCGCACCGTCAACTCCCCCTCCCCTGACAGGTCTGCCCCCGGCAACTCGAACGCCTCCTCGACCGCGACGTCGTCGGCATCCTCGTCGATCACCGGCACCGGGGACTGCCGGCGACCGGGCGGCTCCTCCACCGCATCGTCGGTATCGACATCCTCGACGCGAGTACGCCGCGGTGCGTCGTAATCAGTGACCATGACGACCTCCACAACTTCCACCGCGCCAACACCCGACACGGTGACATCGACGCTAGAGCCCGCAACAGCACACCGACAGGGGCCATAGGTCACTACCGTCGCCCACAGGGTCACCGGTCGGCGGCACCGCATTCGCGGACGGGAATTTCTCGCCCCGGCCGACCTCGCGAGCGCAGGCCACTACCCTGAGCAGCCACCCGGCTCCGCGGCGAGGCTGCATCCGGAGCGCTACCGATCGACCCTGGACTCGTGACCGCTCGCAGAACGACTTGATCGCCGGCCATCACCTGCCGGCTCGCCGCAGGCCCTACCCGCTGTCACCGGCATCGCGCACTTCCCGGATTCGGTGGGCGCGGTGCGCATCAGAGGTGAGGGAGGGCGGGCGCGACAGACCATGACCTGGCAGGCGCTGTGCTCGACAGACGCAGGGCGGTCGAGCACAGTAGCGCGCGGGCACCACGTGATCGACCCGCACCGCGACCACCGGGGCACCGACGAGACGGGGTACTCGAACGCGCACCACACCGCTTCGGCACCGCGCTCGGTTCCGTCCAAAGCGCCGAGCGTATGCGGCCACCGCCGATCGCGGCGGCCGTGTACACCTGTTCCGGCAACGCATGCCCCGCAAAGGCCCGCCCACCCGGGCGCGAACGAAGCGCCCCCGCCGCCCGGCAGGCGAGGACCTTCGACTCCTGACATCCCCAAATCGTCTGCGGGATGCTTGGTGAAGTCGGGCTGCACCGGGAGATCACACGATCAGGCGACCAGCGCACGCTCACGGAGGAGGACACCATGGGCGATCCGATCGTTGTCGGAGTCGACGAACATTCGGCCCTCTCTGCAGTCACATGGGCCGCGCGGGAGGCGGTTCTGCGAGGCGCGTCCCTGACGCTGGTGTCCGTCACGGCCCGCCCCGGTTCCGCCGGTGTCCCGATCGAGGCGCCCGCCGGGGTCTTCGAGGGCGCCGACGAGGACGCGGAAACGCTTCTGGCGCGAGCCAAGGCGATCGCGATGACAGTCGTAGAAGGGCGCTCACTCGAGATCACTTCGGTGCATAGCATCGGATCACCCGTACCCGAACTGCTCGCGCGGTCGGAATCAGCTCGGATGCTGGTTGTGGGAACCCACCGGCATGGGCCCGTCGAGCGGCTGATTCTCGGGTCGGTCAGCGCCGCCGCTGTCGCGCACGCCCACTGTCCCGTGGCGGTATACGCGAACTCCCGCATGTACAGCCACACCAGATACCCGGTCCAGTCGTGGTCGACGGGACGGCAAGCAGCATACCCGCGATCGACCTCGCGTTCGAAGAAGCAGCACTCCGAAATGTCGATCTTGTAGCCGTACACGCATGGTCAGACATTGACCTGCACAACGTCCGCGGCAGTCGCGATTTCGCATGGGACACCGTTCGCACGCGTGAAAGCGCCGCACTCTCCGAGAACTTTGCAGGGCATGTACAGGATTACCCGGACGTGAAGGTTCGACCGGTGGTCGTCGCGGACCGCCCGGCACACAATCTGCGCAAGCACGCAGAAACCGCGAAACGGCTCGTCGTCGGTCGCCGTGGTCGCGGTGGATTCCCGGGCATGTTGCTGGGATCGACCAGCAGAACGCTTACCCACTGGGTCAGTTGTCCGCTCATCGTCGTCCACTAATCGGCAACACTTCACCATCATGCCCGCTCTCGAACAACAGCAACACAGTCAGGCCGAACGACATTGTCACTGCGTCGCCGAACGGAAGCCATGGCGGGCCGGCACTGAACATCGCCGACGGCGCTCTTGCAAAGTCGATCGTCCTCGCCTAACGCTGTTGCGGGCCGGGGCAAGCCGAGGCCCTCGCGGAGCTGAGCGAAAACACATGCGCTCGCATGCGCTGATAGCAGATTATCGGATGTGCGGTCCAGCGGTTCCCCGTCCGTGGGCTGGATTCAAACCAGAGGAAACATCTGATGCGATGAAAGGGGCGGGGGCAGCACGATCCGGCATGGAGATGACCTAGGACTCTTCCGGCGGGCGGACGAACAACCGCACAGTTGTACTACTAACGCCAATTGCGGAACTCGATGGAAGCGGAAGCGGACCGACAGTCATGCCCGAAAGACAGTACCCACACCCTGTCGCCGACATTGCATACCGACGGCGACGGTGCACCGATCCCTCGTATACGTGGATTCGCCACCTAGCCGGTGGTGTTCTCGTCGGCGCAATCGTCGTAGCAATTGCCATCAGCCTTTTCATCTGGCTCGCAACGGAGCCAGGGGCATCGGCACGATGCGTCCTGCAGTCACGGCACCGCTGATACCGCACTTGTCAGGCGTTCATATCGATACGCCGACCAGGGACCGCACAATCTCGCTCGGCCGCCGCCGGCGTGAACACGAAGAGCAATTCGCCGTCATTCAGTCCCCTCGCGGTGTGCTAGCGGACATGCCAACCTCCCTGTAGACGGACACGTTCGTCCCTGCTGACGGACAGCTGATCTCCCTGTCGATGGATATGGGGCCGGCGGTGTGTCGGTCCTGACACAGACGCCCCTCCGGGGTTTTGCTCGAGGTCTTCGACCACCTACGAGCGACTCCCACCACCGGAGGGACGCATGAAGAAGTCTGACAGGGACATCATGGAAATTCTCGAGGCCTACGACACCACCGGCACCGCGCACTCCGCGGCGCAGCTGGCCGGGGTCGATCCGAAAACCGTCCGGCGTTACGTCACCGCCCGTGACGCCGGCTTGCCGGTGACTGGCCCGTCGCGGCGGCCCCGCATCATCGACGAGCATCTACCTCAGATCGAGCAATGGGTCGAGCGCAGCAAGGGCAAGGTCCGCGCCGACATCGTCCACGAACGCCTCGTCGCTGTCGGTTTCGTCGGCACCGAACGCACCACTCGACGCGCCGTCGCGGATGCGAAAGCCGCATGGCGGGCCGGGCACCGCCGCACCTACCGGCCGTGGCTCACCGAACCCGGGCTGTGGATGCAATTCGACTGGGGTGAGGGCCCGAAAGTACCTGGACCGGGCGGGGTCCTGCGCTCGACGCTGTTGTTCTGCGCCTGGCTGGCATGGTCACGCTACCGGGTGGTGATCCCGGTGTGGGATCAGACATTGCCGACGTTGATCGCGTGCCTCGATGCCACGGTGCGCCGCTTCGGTGGGGTGCCGACCTACGCGTTGACCGACAATCCGCGCACGGTCAGCATCGACCACGTCGCCGGGATCCCGGTGCGGCATCCGCAGATCGTCGAAACAGCCCGCCACTACGGCATGGCCGTGCACCACCTGTGTGCCGTTCGACCCGGAATCGAAGGGCGGCAGCGAAGCAACCGTCAAGATCGCCAAGGCCGATCTGGTGCCCACCGACGCGAACCTGCTGCCGGACTACGCCTCGTTCGTCGACCTCGAGGCCGCGTGCGAGCAGTTCTGCGCCACGGTCAACGGCCGTCGGCACCGTGAAAGCGCCCGCATCCCGAACGAGGCCCTGGCCGAGGAACGGCCCCGGCTGCACACCCTGCCGACCGCCCCGCACACCCTGGCATTGGGCACCACCCGCAGCGTCGGCACCGATCAGACGATCCGGTTCGGGTCGGTGCGGTATTCGACGCCGCCGGGGCTGGTCGGCACCGAAGTGTGGGTGCGCGCTGCCGGCACCGACCTGGTGGTCGTCGCCGACCTCGACTCCCTGCCGCGGACCCCGGACTGGGCCGGTGACCGTCGTGGTTTGACAGAGATTGCGCGGCACCGCCTTTCGACACCCGGAAATCCGAGCATCGACCCGGCGCATTACCCCGGGCACCCCCAAGACCCGGACGGGGCGCCACGCCCACCACGACCGAAGGCCCGCTCCGCGGCCGAAGCCCGGTTCCTCGACCTCGGGCCCGGCGCGCACACCTGGTTGGTCGCCGCGTCGGCGACCGGCACGGTCCGGATCCGGGCGAAGATGACCGCCGCAGTCGAGTTGGCCGCATTCGTCGGCGCCGAGATCGTCGACTCGGCGTTGTCGAGAGCAGCCGAAGCGGGCCGGTTCGCCGAGGGGGACCTGCCGGCGATCGTCGCGCACCACACCGACACAGCCGGCGGGGTTGTCGTCGCCGACGAGGAGCATTCGGTCCAACCCGGTACCGCCGCCTGGGCCGGATTCGGCAGCACCAGTGCGCAGGCACGCTCGTGAACCCGACCGCGCCACCACTGCCCGACGACCTCCTCGCCGTCCTCAAACGGATGCGCCTGCCCTATCTTCGGGCCGCCGCACCGCAGGTGCTGGCGACGGCGAAAGCCCAGCGGTGGGATCCGACCGAGGTCCTCAAGGTCCTCCTCGACGAGGAGGTCCGCGGTCGGGACGAGGCGACGAAGGCGATGCGCCGCAAAACCGCCGGGCTTCCCGCCGGGAAGACGTTTTCCTCATGGCGGGAACAGGATTCGTCGATCCCGGCTCCCACCCAGCAGGCCCTGGTCACGTTGGAGTGGGTGCAGCGCGCCGAGAACCTGGCGGTCAGCGGGCCGTCGGGGACCGGCAAGACCCATTTCGTCGAGGCGCTCGCGCATGCGGTGATCGATGCGGGGATGCGGGTGTCGTGGTTCACCCTCGAATCGTTGACCGCCGCGATCGGGCGGGCCGCGGTGGACGGGTCGATCACCAAGACCATCACCAAGATCACCCGCGCCGAGTTGATCGTCGTCGACGATATCGGGATGCTGCCGTCCGGTCAGGCCGCCGCCGAGGCGTTCTACCGCCTCGTCGACGCCGCTTATGAGCGGCGCAGTGTCGTGGTGACCAGCAACCTGCACCCGTCCGGGTTCGACACGATCATGCCGAAAACGCTCGCGACCGCCGCGGTCGACCGACTGCTGCACCATGCACATGTCGTGATCACCGAAGGCACCTCGCTGCGGTTGCAGGACGCGACCGCCGGACGCGGGGTGATGCCCCTGACCTGACCGGTGCGGGAGATCAGCTGACCACCGGCAGGGAGATCAGCTGTCCGCGCACAGGGACACCACCTGTCCGCCTACAGGGACGCCCCCATGTCCCTTGACACGGTGTAAGGGGAGTATGGGGAAGCGTCTCGGATCGTTCGCCTACGCTGCCGGACCAGAGCCACTGCTTTCCATCGCACGTTCCTGACCTCGACCCGTCGGTCCACGTCATGGCTCAACTCTTGCCCGACCGACAGGAGTACGGAACCGACACGAAAGCTTGGTAGCAGGGGCGCTCCCCGCTACCCACCTGAATTGTGTGCACTCGCCGACTGTCGCCTTCGAAGGCCGATTGCACACGCTCCGGGAGAAAAATTGACAGTGCACACAACTTCGTCGGCGACACGTATCGGAAGTCAGGTGCATTCATCGCGGCCGCGGAGGAACTGACTACCAGCAAGGTCGTGGTGGACGAGTGGGTGGTGCTGGTGACCCCAGCGTGGTCTCGGCGCTTTCGGTCTCGCTGCCGCGCGCCTGCGCGATGCGGGATCGTCTCCAATCCGGTCCGCACGTCCTATCGTGGATACGTGCAGGTGCACGGCCGCACACGGCGGGACGAGGGTGGTGATCGATGAACTTCCGCTCCAGCTATCGGAACGGTTTCCTCCGCGCGGCAGCCTGCACCATTCCCACAGCAATTGTCCAACCCCGGGTGAACGCGGTGTCCGTTCTGCGTGCCGCACGCCCCTGCCATGAGGAGGGCGTCGGGTTGGCGGTATTCCCGGAACTGACACTCTCGGGTTACTCGGTGGACGACCTTCTGATGCAGGACACCGTGCTCGACGCCGCCGAGCAGGCGTTGGGTGAGGTAGTTACCGGCTCGGCGGAGTTGTTGCCCGTCCTCCTGGTCGGCCTGCCCGCACGCCACGGGCATCGGGTGTACAACGTTGTCGCCGTGATTCATCGCGGACGCCTACTGGGTGCGGTCCCGAAGTCATATCTGCCCACCTACCGTGAATTTTACGAGCGACGGCAGCTCGCGCCCGGGGACGACCTGCGCGGTCGCACGACCCGGCTCGGCGGAACGGAGGTGCCGTTCGGCCCCGACCTGCTGTTCGAAGCCGGCGACGTTCCCGGATTCACGTTTCATGTCGAGGTGTGCGAGGACATGTGGGTTCCCATACCACCGAGCGCCGAGGCGGCGTTGGCCGGTGCCACCGTGCTGGCCAACCTCTCCGGAAGTCCCGTCACAATCGGACGAGCCGAAGAACGCCGACTGCTGGTTCGGTCAGCGTCCGCCCGCTGCCTGGCAGCGTACATCTATTGCGCCGCAGGTCCGGGCGAGTCGACCACGGACCTGTCCTGGGACGGACAGACCCTGATCTACGAGAACGGGGTGCCGCTCGCGGAGGCAGAACGGTTCTCGCGGGGGCGCCAACGCGCCGTCGCCGACATCGACCTGCAGCTTCTGCGCAGTGAGCGGACCCGCATGGGGACGTTCGACGACAACCGGCGGCAACACAGCGCACGAGGCGAGTCGTTGCGCCGCATCACCTTCGAGTTGCATCCCCCCTCCGAGGACATCGGCCTGCACCGCCGAATCAGCCGGTATCCCTTCGTCCCCGTCGATCCCGCCCGGCTCGAACAAGACTGCTACGAGGCGTACAACATTCAGGTCGCAGGGCTCGAACAACGACTGCGGGCGCGACCGGGATCGAAGGTCGTGATCGGGGTCTCCGGCGGTCTGGACTCCACTCAAGCGCTGATCGTGGCCGCCAAGGTGATGGACCGCCTCGGCCGGCCACGACGAGACATCCTCGCCTACGCCCTGCCCGGCTTCGCCACCAGCGACCGAACACGCACCAACGCGAGCCGGCTCAGCGCGGCACTCGGCGTCGACCTCACCGAGATCGACATCACGCCGACGGCACGTCTCATGCTCAGCGAACTGGGCCATCCCTTTGTCCGTGGAATTCCGTTGTACGACATCACCTTCGAGAACGTTCAGGCGGGTCTGCGCACCGACTACCTGTTCCGCGCCGCCAATCAACGCGGCGGACTCGTCCTCGGCACGGGCGACCTCTCCGAGATCGCACTCGGCTGGTCGACCTACGGGGTGGGCGATCACATGTCTCATTACAACGTCAACTCGGGAATCCCGAAGACCCTGATACAAAACCTCATCCGATGGGTCGTGACGACCAACCAGTTCTCCGATGACGTGTCACACACCCTCGCGCGGGTACTGAACACCGTGATCAGCCCCGAGCTGATTCCCGCCGCACCCGGTGAGCCGCCCCAAAGCACCCAAACCACGATCGGACCGTACGACCTCCACGACTTCTTCCTCTTCCACGCACTCCGTTACGGATTCACCCCCTCGAAGACTGCCTTCATCGCCTGGCACGACCCAGCCGGCGGCGACTGGCCACCCGGGTACCCGCCCTCTACCCGAGTCGCCTACCAACTTCCCGACATCCGGCAGTGGCTGACGGTGTTCGTCGAACGTTTCTTCGGGTTCAGCCAATTCAAACGATCGGCGATGCCGAACGGTCCCAAGGTCAGCCTCGGAGGATCACTGTCCCCCCGGGGAGACTGGCGCGCGCCCTCGGACGCCTCCGCCCGCATCTGGCTCGACGAACTCGAGCGCAATGTCCCCACACACTGGGAATGATCGCCCAGCTGCGCTCTGGGAGCGCGGGCCTCGTGCGGCACGAGGAGCAGCCCGACGACCAAGCCTCCAACCCGAAGATCCCGCTCTGTCCCGCACATCGAGTTATCGACAGATGCTCAGATGGAAGGACTCGCGCAGAGTATTTCAGGAAACCCCCACAGCAGAGCATATTTCTGGTTCGGACAGCCGCGATCTCGGAGGGAAGGTTCCATCGACGATGGTCTCACGCACCAGGGTCGGCGATGTGCGGGTGTTTCGGTTCGTGGGAGTTCCGTGAGGCCTCCGAGGACTACTACCGCAAGATGGATGCGATGAAACAAGACCTCATTCAGTGGTATCGGTCCGGGAACTACGACAAGCCGTGCCTGGTGGTGTGGATCGGCGACCCCGCGAGCGATTGCACTCGACGACGGTATGGACTCGTTCGAGGTGCTCCGACAAGGCCGTGTACCAGCGCGTATGCGCGTGCAAGCGCGGGATCCGACCGAGCACATCCGGCAAGAGAGGTTTCGCACTCGGCGACGCCGCGGGTGCACTACACCACGCGATAGGCCATTCCTGAACCCCCAACGGACGCAAGGACGAAACGCACCGGTTCCGCAGAATCGGCTATCAGCCCTCCGACAGAGCGAGATCCTCAACAACCACCACGCCGACAATCAACCGCCAAGGACGTCACCGATCCAAGGGTGAAGCGAATCGAGTTGGCACAGACATTCGGGGGTGATCAGGATCGATGTACGCCTGCATCGCCCGCACACGCAACGTGATGATCGCCAGTGGGTCGAGCGAGACTCTGAATCAATGCAATATCGAGGTCTTCGGCCACCGCTTCAAGGAAACGCCGCCAACAATCGGCTGATGAACACCGACCAGACCCCGGCTTCACCGCGATAGCCCCGCAAAGAGGGCCACTTTCGATGACGATTCTGTACTGGGCGGACTGCAGATCCGGTCTCCGAGGAGAATCGGACAGACTATTTTCAGAGGACCGGTGCGCTTGGGAGGCCTCGAATTCGATAGTCGACGAGGGCCTGTCAACGACGGGTTTGGAATTGACATCTCACTGCCGAAATCCCTGTTGGGTGACTGTGGCGACGAGATCCCCTGAGGCGGAGTAGATCAGACCGCGTGCGGTACCTAGCCCGTGTGCGGTGCTGTGTGGACTGTCCTGAACGTACAACAACCATTCGCCTATGCGCACGTCTTGGTGAAACCACAAGGCGTGGTCCACACTTGCCACCTTCTGTTCACCGGAACGGCGAAGGTCGCCACGTGTATTTGCGATTACAGGAAGTAACGACCGATCGGAAGCAAACGCCACAATCGCCCGGTGCAGATTTTGTGATGCCGTAGACCTGAGCGCTTCGGCACGGAACCAGAAGCGCCGAAGCGCCGGATCGTCACCGTCGTCTATGTACCTCACATCCAACGGCCTGGATGCGGTGCGCCACCGGGTGCGGGTCGGCCAATTTATCCCGTCCGGAGGTACCGAGGGGTCCCGGTGACGCTGATGAAGTGGCAACAACGATTCGGGATCGGGCGACGGCGGTGGGGACTTGGAGACCACCTCTTGCAGCGGGCGAGCCTCGGTAAAGGATGCTTGGAAGGTCATCAGTTCCCGAGCTCCCTGGTGTGCGGTGACCGATCGGGTCGAGAAAGATCTTCCGTCCCTGACACGGGTGACGGAATAGTTGATGGACTCCCCCGGCCGTCCGGGACGCAGGAAGTATGCATGCAGCGAGTTCGTTATTCGGCTGTCGTCCACCGTGCCGGTAGCCGCGAGAAGCGCCTGGGCCAGAAGATGTCCGCCGAATACTCGTTGATCGAAGCCGTCTGGTGGATGTCCGACGAAGCGATCCGCAGCGACCGCAGTCAGCGCCAGTCGGTCGGCGAGTGAGGTTGTATTCACCATGCCGCGGATAGATGAGTCGTCGCCATATGCGCAATCGGTGGGTCCCGTCAGCTTCTCATCGGCTCGTCGAACGCTGCTTCCTGTCTCCATAGACAGTACTCTATAGAGTATGTAACTATGGTCACAAGGCATGGAGGCCGGTGATTCGGCGCACTTCGAATCCGAATCCGGTCGCTGTGCCGCTTCGGACCTGGGGGTGCATCACCCCTTTCGCACTATTCGCTGCACAGGAGTTGACAGTTATGCAGAAGCAGTCAGATAGGGCTATCGCGCGACCGCTGCTCGCGCCCAAGAGTGTGGCCATTGTGGGCGCCTCGGATGATCCGACGAAGACGACGGCCCGACCGCAACAGTTCCTGGCGCAGGCCGGATATGAGGGGCAGGCCTATTTCGTCAATCCGCGGCGGGAGACAGTGCAGGGAGTGAAAGCGTGGCCGAGTTTGTCTTCGCTGCCGGAGGTTCCCGAGCACGTGTACATCATGACCGGTGCGGAGGCCGCGATCGAGGTGATCCGCGAGTGCGCCCGCCTCGGCGTCGCTGTGGCGACGGTGCTCTCGTCCGGTTTCGCCGAGGAAGGCTCGGAGGGGCAGGAACGGGAAGATCGCCTGCGCGCCGCGGCGGCGGAAGGCAGCGTGCGGGTGGTGGGTCCGAGCAGCCTGGGCGTGGTCAATCCCCGCAACGGTGTGATGCTCACGGGTAACGCCGCGTTCGGCGAACCGGACATCCCCAAGGGCGGCATCTTCGTGGCATCGCAGTCCGGCAGCGTGATCGGGTCTCTGGTCAGCCGGGCTCGCGGTCGGGGAATCGGGTTCGCCGGCCTGGTGTCGACCGGTGGCGAGGCCGATCTGTCGTTGGGTTCGATCTGCGAGGCCACACTCGACGATCCTGGGGTGACCTCGTATGCGTTGTTCCTCGAATCGCTGCGCCATTCCGAGGACCTGGCGTCGTTCGCACATGCCGCCCAGAAGGCCGGTAAGCCGGTTGCGGTGTATAAGCTGGGACGCTCGGAAGAGGCTGCCGCACTGTCGGTGTCACACACCGGCGCGCTTGCGGGTGAGGACAGCGAGTCGGAGGCATTCTTCCGGGCCTGCGGTTTCGCCCGCGTGAACAACTTCGAGTCGCTGGTCGAGGCGCCGGCTCTGCTGAAGCGGGTCGGGACGGCCGACCAGCCGCGGACACCCCGGATCGGTGTAGTCACCACCACAGGCGGCGGTGCGGCGATCATGGTGGACCAGTTGGCTATTCGGGGAATGACGATCGCCGGTCCGAGCGAGCAGCTGGTCGCCGACATGAACGCGGCAGGGGCTCCCATCCCCCACAGCTTGATTGCGGACCTGGGCCTGGCCGGGGCCCGGCACGACGTGGTGACCACGGCGCTGCGGCTGCTCCAGGACAGCGGTGAGTTCGACCTGATCGTCTTCGTCATCGGTTCCTCCGCCCGTTTGAACCCGGAACTGGCCGTGCAGGCGATTTCCGAGAGCGGGGGGCACGAGGTCCCGGTGGTGGCGTTCGCGTTGCCCGAGGCGCCCGAGGCCGCCGAACTCCTCAATCGTTCAGGAGTCCCGGCGTTCCGGACTCCTGAGTCGTGCGCCGATGTGGTGGCGGCGGCGTTCACACGCGTGTCGGCGACCATCGGTGAGGGTGCTCGCTTCGCCGTCGATGCGGCCGCGAACACCGAAGTCCTCGACGAGAAGGTGTCGGCGGATCTGCTGACGCGCCAGGGTGTGGCCTTCGCGCCGTCGGTGGCGGTGTCGGTCGACGAACTCGACAGCAACCTCGGGCTTCCTTTCGCCTATCCGGTAGTCGTGAAGGTGCTCTCGGACAAGGTGCCGCACAAGAGCGATGCCGGCGGCGTGGTCCTCGGGGTCACCGACGACGAGGGAGTGCGGCGCGCGGCCCGGGAGATCGTGGCCAACGTCGCCGGCTACGACCCGGGCGTGGTGGTCGACCGAGTGCTCGTCCAGAAGATGGCGCCGAAGGGTCTGGCCGACGCTCTCGTGGGATACCGGGTCTCGCCCGATGTCGGGCCGATGGTGGTGCTGTCGACCGGTGGCGTGCTCGCCGAGATCTTCGCCGATTCGGCTGTGCGGCTCGCGCCGGTGGATGCCGCGACGGCGCGGGAGATGATCGACGAGGTCAAGGGACTCTCGGTCGTCACCGGATACCGGGGTCTGCCCGAGGGTGACGTCGCGGCCCTGACGGAGACCATCGTCGGCCTGTCCCGGCTGGCGATCGACGATCCCGACGTCCTCGAAGCGGAGGTGAACCCGCTGTCGATCGGTGCCGCAGGCGGGGGCGTGGTTGCGCTCGACGCTCTCGTTCGGCGGATCCCGGTGGCCGCGGGCGCGTCCGCGGCCACCGAGTCCGTGGCGGTGCCTGCACGGAGCTGACAAACTTCCCCTGCCAGCTGCCACCTGCCACATCCCCAGGGGATCGGGCAGGTGGCAGCGTTGCGTCGGGGGTACTGGCCGCGAGGACGTTAGGATGGGTTTCGGCCGTGCCCAGCGTGCTCAGAGACTGCAGCGGCGTACGACCGGGTGCGTACGCGAGGAGGAGCACAGGCAGATGCCGAGAGACGATCCGGACTACATCGAGTCGGTCAGCAAGGCGTTTCAGGTGATCGAGGCGTTCAGCGCCGAGCATCCCGCCCTGACCATTTCGGAGGCGTCCGCGCTGACCGGGCTGACCCGCCCCACGGTGCGGCGGATCCTGCTCACGTTGGTGCGACTGGGCTTCGCATCACCCGCGGAGAACAAGACCTTCGTGCTGACGCCGCAAATGATGCGACTCGGGTACGCCTACCTGTCGTCGACGCCGGTGTGGGATCACGCGATGCCCTACATGCGCGATCTTGCCGATTCGGTGCGGGAGTCGGTGTCTCTGGCGGTCCTGGACGCTCCCGATATCGTGTACGTGGCCCGCGTTCCGGCTGCCCGGTCTATGACGATCACGTTGACTGTGGGAGCCCGGCTGCCGGCGTATCCCACGTCGTTGGGCCGGGTGCTGTTGGCCTCGTTGTCGCCGCAGGCGCTGGACGAGTATCTCGCGAGCACCGAACTCCGACGATTGACGCCCACGACGATTTGCGATCCGGACGAGCTGCGTGAGGAATTGGCCCGGGTCCGCAAGCAAGGTTTCGCGATCATCGACGGCGAGCGGGAGGAAGGGGTGCGGTCGGCGGCCGTGCCGGTGCACGATCATCAGGGCCGCCCGATCATGGCGCTGAACGTCTCTGCCAATGCGGCACGGGTGACGGTGCAGTCTCTGGAAGAGGAGGTGGTTCCGCAGCTGCTCCGTACTGCGGAGACCATCTCGAGTCACAGCCGCTTTTCGCGGCATCACACCGCCTCGGGCTGACACATCAGTACGGGCGCAGACCCGGCAAAGGATCTGCGCCCGAACTGATTTCAGACGGTGCTGGTGGTCAGGAGAAGTCGAACAGTTCGGCTGGGTTGTCGACGAGGAGTTTGTGTCGGTTTTTCTCGTCGGGAACGATGTCCGGGATGCCGTCGAGGAGGATCCCGTCGTCGGGCATCGGGCCGTGCAGATTGGGGTGGGGGAAGTCGGTCCCCCACACGACCCGCTCAGGGGCGTGCGCCGCCAAGGATGCGGCGAGCGCGTTGGCGTCGTCATAGGGCGCGCCGGTGAGGGTGACTCGGTAGGTGCCGCTGAGCTTGAGCCAGACGGTGCCGGTGTCCAGCAGTCGTCGCAGTGCCTGCACGGGCGGGCTGTCGAGGCCGTCGTTCAAGTCCACCCGGCCGAGGTGGTCGATCACCACGCGGGTGGGGATCTTGGTGATGACACCGAAGCGGTCGACGGCTCCGGTGCCCGCGACGTGAATCTCGACGTGCCAGCCGAGCGGCTCGACCAGGTCGGCGTACCGCAGAATCTCCTCGTCCGTCGGTGCCGCCCCGAGGTGCGGCATGAACTGCAGCCGGATCCCGCGCACACCCTCGGCGTGCAGTCGGTCGAGTTCGCTGCGCGGGGTGTCGAGTCCGATCAGGGCGACACCGCGGTAGCGGCCGCCGCCGGTACGCAGCGCATCGATCAGAACCGCGTGATCTCGTCCGTGCGAGGCGGATTGGACGATGACCGCACGGTCTATCCCGAGCGTCCGGTGCAACCGTGCCAGTGCGGCTTCGGGGACGTCGGGTGGGGTGAAGGTGCGGTCCGGGGCGAAGGGGAACGTCGCGGCCGGGCCGAAGACGTGGCAGTGGCTGTCACACGATCCCGGCGGGGGCCGGAAGGACGGCGGTGTGGGGTGTACGAGTGGTCCAGGGATGGTGGGTTCGGGTCCGAGGGTCATGAGATCTCCTGTCGGGCGACGGGCGGGTCGTCAGTCGCAGCGGGCGGACATGCCGCCGTCGACGACGATCTCGGTGGCGGTGATGAACCGTGCCTCGTCGGAGGCGAGGAACAGCGCGACGTTCGCGGTGTCGCGGCCGTCACCCATGAAGCCGAGCGGGATCCGGGCCACGCGCTGCTCGAGCAGTTTGTCGACGTCTCCCCCGGTCCGCTGGCCCGCGAGCCGGACCTCGACCATCGGGGTGTGCAGCTGGCCGGGAACGACGGTGTTCGCGCGGATGCCGAGCGGGGCGTGCTGCACGGCGATCGAACGGGTGAAGGCGATGATGCCGGCCTTCGAGGCCGCGTAGGCGGACTGGGCGGCGCCGGTCCAGCGGATACCGGAGGTGGAGGCGGTGTTGACGATGGCGCCCGACCCGGCCTCCTTCATGTGCGGGAGCACATGCTTACAGGTCAGAAAGGTGGTAGTGAGGTTGAATTCGAGCTGACGGTTCCAGTCCTCCTCGCTCATCTCCACCGGTCCCCCGGCGCGGGATCCGCCGACGTTGTTGACCAGGACGTCGATGGCTCCGAGCGTGCCACGGCATTCGTCGACCATGGTGCGCACCGCGTCGGTGTCGGTGACGTCGCACTGGAACGGGACGATGGCATCGTCGGGCCCGTCGAAGCGGGCGACGGTTTCGTCGAGGGCGTCGCGGTTGAGGTCGACGGCGAAGACGCGTGCGCCCTCTTCGGCGAAGCGGACGGCCGCTGCCCGGCCGTTGCCCCAGCCCGGGCCGACGCTTCCGGCTCCGGTGACGATCGCGACCTTGCCCTGCAGGCGTGCACTCATGCTGTTACTTCACTTTCTTCGGTCTGTCGTTGCTGTCCGACGTGGAGGGCGACGAGGAACCTCGACACCATGTTGTAAGCGGCGATGGTTCCGGTGAGTTCGACGAACTGCTGGGTGCCCAGTTCGGAGTGCAGTCGGTTGCTCAGTTCGTCGTCAACCGACACCGTCCGAGTCATCGCATCGGTGTAGTCGCGGACCATCAGCTGCCGCGGGGTGAGCGGCGTGGAGTCGGCGCCGTCCCGTAGGGCTGCGACCTGTTCTGCGGACATGCCCTCACGCAGTGCCAGCGGGGCGTGGGCGCGCCACTCGTACTCGGCGCTGTTGAGGTCGGCAACCCGGCAGATCGCCAGCTCACGCAACTCGCCCGGCAGGTCCATGTTGCTGCGGACCGCGCCGAGCAGGGTGTTCCAGCCGTCGGCGAAGGGCTCGCTGTGCAGCAGCGCCTCGTCGAGCGGGGTGAGGTGGCCGCCGCGGCGAGCGCGCACTCGGTCGGCGACTTCTCCGGTACCCGTCGCGGGTACGACTCTTGCCACGATTATTCGTCCTTTGGTCGATCGGTGTTCTGGCGGGTCGGCGCGTTATCTCGCGGCGAATTCTTTGGGGGCGACAGTCGGTTCGGCGTCGATCACGGTCGGGGTGGTGTGCCCTTTCATGACCTCGGTGGCGTAGGTGGGATCGAACTGCTTTTCCCAGCGGCTGACGACGATGCTGCCGAGCATCTGCCCGGACAGGCTGACCAGGCCGCGCATGGTGGACATGAACCGGTCGACGCCGAGGATGAGCATGATGCCGGCGACCGGAATGACCCCGGTGGTGGGCAAGGTCGCGGCGAGGATGACGAATCCTGCGCCGGCCACCCCGGCCGCGCCCTTGGAGGTGATGAGGAAAACGGCGAGCAGGGCGAGTTGCTGGGTCAAGCTCATGTCGATGCCGAAGGCCTGGGCCAGGAACAGGGAGGAGAACCCGAGGTAGAGGCAGACGCCGTCGGAGTTGAAGGCGTATCCGGCGGGAACTACCAGGTTGACGATGCGGGGCGGGCAGCCGATCTTGATGAGTTTTTCCATCAGCTGCGGCATGACGGCCTCGTAGTTCGACGTTCCCAGGGTCACCAGGATCTCGGGCTTGAAGTAGCTGTACAGGCGCAGCACCCGGATGCCGGCCATCCGGCAGATGATGCCGAAGACTGTCAGGCAGAACAGGATTCCGGTGACCCAGAACGTCACGACCAGCGAGGCCAGGCTCTGCAGGGTGGACCAGCCGTAGGCACCGGTGGCGTAGGCCATTGCACCGAAGGCGCCGATCGGTGCCAAGTACAGCACCAGCCGGACCATGTCGAAGAAGATGTCGCCGACGATCTTGATTCCCTTGACCACCGGTGCCGCGGGGGTGCCGACCGCACGCAGGGAGATCGCGAACAGCAGTGCGACGAGCAGCACCTGCAGGATGCTGTGTCCGGTGAAGGCGCTGACCACGGTGTCGGGAATGATGTTGATCAGGAACGAGTACCAGTGCGTGTTCTCGGCGGTCGAGATGTATTTCTCGGCCGATCCGGTGATCGCCAGGTCGTCCGGGTCGGCGTTGACGCCGGCGCCGGGTTTGATCACGTCCACCACGACGAGGCCGACGATCAGCGCGATCGTCGTGACGACCTCGAAGTAGACGAGCGCCTTGAGGCCGATGCGGCCGACTCCGGCGAGCTGGCCGGCCGAGGCGATGCCGGTCACGATCGCGCAGAAGACCACCGGGCCGATGAGCATGCGGATCAACGAGATCCAGCCGTCACCGAGCGGTTGCAGGGCGGTACCCACGTTCGGCCAGATCAGCCCGACCACCGCGCCCAGGACGATCGAGACCAGGACGGTGACGTACAGGTGCGTGGTGAAGGCCTTGCGGAAGAGCGAGGGGCGTTTCGCGGGTGCCGTGGGGGTCGAGTCAGACATATCGAAGTCCATTTGTTCGCAGGACGTACATTTGTACGTAAGACGTTCACGACGATACGGAGTGGCGCGGATCTCTGTCAACAGCCGCTCGGGCGCCGACCACAGCGCGCAAGGTCGAATTGGAGCAGGTCAACGTACAGTGATGGAAGTCACGGTGAGGTGTTGACAGTGTCGTGGAGCACGTTTAGCGTATTCGACAGCCGTACGAATGTACGTCTGACGAATATTTCAGCGGGCGGTGAGCCCGCTTCGCCCTCGTCTGACGTGTGGGTTCCGGACATCTCTCCCCTCCCCACCTCAGAACTCGATACCTGCCGATTCGGCATGAAGGGAACCCTGTGAACCCGAGTGACCTACCCCCCCGGCCCGCTGCGTGGCGCAGCGACCGCGCCCTCGACGGCATCACCTGCCCCGGCCCCCGGCACCTCGGCGGAGGTGGAACGAAGGACCCTCGCCTACAACGATGTTCAGATCGAAACCCTGAGCCAGGGCCGCGGTCCCGTGATCGTCATCCTGCCGTCCCTCGGTCGCGCAGCCGAGGACTACGACGACGTCGCTCCCCGCCTCACCGCTGCCGGTTTCCGGGTTCTGCGCCCCCAGCCACGCGGGATCGGTGCGAGCAAGGGGCCGATGGACCACCTCGATCTGCACGCCTTCGCGGCGGATGTGGCGGCTGTTCTCGACCACGAGCAGGCCGGGCCCGCGGTCGTGGTCGGGCACGCCTGGGGCAGCCAGCCGGCGCGAATGTTGGCTCAGGACCGGCCGGAGCTGGTGCGCGGGCTGGTCATGGCCGCGGCGTCGGCCGGCAAGCTGCCTCCCGAGTCCACCGAGAAGCCCTACGGCAGGTTGCGTGAGGCCATCGACGGGGCCGGCGATCTGTCGCTGCCGGAAGCACAGCGCCTCCACTACCTCCAGCAAGCGTTCTTCGCCCCCGGCCACGACCCCCGTCCGTGGCTGACCGGGTGGTTCCCCGAGACCCACCGCGCGCAGGCACACGCGCGCACCGTGACCCCGATCGACGCCTACTTCGCCGGTGGCACGGTCCCTATGCTCGACCTGCAAGCCCAGTTCGACGCGGTCGTCGTGCCCGACATCTTCAAGCCGATGCTCGGCGAGCGCGTCACCGTGTCCGTCATCCCCGACGCCGGGCATGCACTGGCGCCCGAGCAGCCCGCCGCGATGAGCGAAGCGGTCGCCGACTTCGCCCGCCGCCTGTACTTCACCGGTCGCTAGCCATGCCGCGCGCTGCACGCACGTCGCCGACCGATGAGCACCGCCGACCTCGAACGAGTCCGGGGAGAGGACCCGCCATGAAGCCGCTCCGTACCGTTCTGTTCGGCCTCCTGGTCGCCGCAGTCACCGTGCTGGCTTTCGTCAACGCCGCCTCCTCGGGAGGAACGGCCACCGCACGCAGCAAACTCACCCTGGTTGCCCCCGCGGCTCCCGGCGGCGGGTGGGACGGCTTCGCCCGGGAGGCTCAGCAAGCACTGCGCAGTCAGGGAACGGTGAACAATCCCCAGGTCGTCAATGTTCCCGGTGCGGGCGGCACCATCGGATTGAGCCAATTCGTCCAGAACCCGGGACGCGAGGATGCCCTGATGGTCACCGGCGGGGTGATGGTCGGCGCGGTGGAACTGTCGGACAATCCCGAGTCCCTCGCCGACGTCGTGCCGATCGCCCGCATGGCCGACTATTACGCGGCATTGGTCGTCCCCGCAGACTCTCCGATTCAGACCCTCGACGACTTCATCGCCGCGTGGCGGCACGACCCCGGCGGAACCTCAGTCAGTGGTGGCTCCCTCGGCTCAATCGACCATCTCCTGAGCGGTCTGCTCGCCAAACAGACCGGCATCGATCCGCGAGAGGTCAACTACATCCCCTATTCCGGAGGAGGAGAAGCATTGTCCGCCCTGCTCTCCCACGTCACCACGGCCGGAGTGTCCGGCTACAACGAAGTCAGTGACCAGATCGAAGCCGGCACCCTGCGGGCCCTGGCCATCTCCGCACCCGAGCGCATCGACGGAATCGATCTGCCGACGTTCCGGGAACAGGGCGTGGAAGTGGCCATGTCGAACTGGCTGGGTGTGGTTGCAGCCCCCGGCGTCACCGATGAGGCCAAACGAGAACTCGTCGACATCGTCACCGAGATGCGGGACTCACCGCAATGGCAGGAGGCCGTCGACCGCAACAACTGGACCGACACCTTCTCGACCGACACCGAGTTCGCGCAGTTCATCGAACTCGAGGTCGCACGAGCCCAAGACATCATCGAGGAACTCGGACGATGAGTATCATCCACAGCCACGCCGTCCCGTCGACCAGCGCTTCGCAGCGACGACGATTCTGGACCGGTCGCAGCGAATTCGTGGTCGTCGCACTGCTCTACGTGCTGGCCGTCTGCTTCACCATCGGCACCGTCTCCATGCACGTCCTCGGCACCGCGGTCCCGGGCCCGCAGTTCTTCCCGATCATCGTCTGCTCCGTGCTGTACGGGACAGCGACCGCGCTGGCCATCGATATCCTGCGGCACCCCCGCCTGCCCGATACCGAACCGCATCCCGGCCACGGAGACTTCTCCACCGACATGCTCCGCGACCTCGGCGACGTCGGCGACGAGCGCACCGACGCCCGGCCCGCACCGACGTCTCCGCATTGGAAGACGTACTCGGACTGGCGCACCCTCGCGCAGGTTCTCGGTGCCGCCATCGTGTTCATCGTCCTGCTCAACGCGGTGGGCTGGATCCTCTGCGCCGCCTTGTTGTTCTGGGTGGTCGCCCGGGCCCTGGGCAGTACGCGCCCGGTGTTCGACGTCGGTGTCGCGCTGTTGTTCTCGTCCGTCATCCAGCTCGCATTCAGTGCCGGCCTGGGATTACCGCTGCCGTCCGGGTTCGTGGGAGGGATGTTCTGATGGATCAGCTTCCGCTGCTGTTCGAGGGCTTCGCGCAGGCCCTGACCCCGATGAACCTGCTGTGGGTGCTGATCGGGGCGCTTCTCGGCACGGCCGTGGGCGTCCTGCCCGGCCTCGGCTCGTCGATGGCCGTCGCCTTGCTGCTGCCGGTGACCTTTTCCCTGGAACCGACCGCTGCGTTCATCATGTTCGCCGGCATCTACTTCGGCGGCCTCTTCGGGGACTCCACGTCCGGGATCCTTCTCAACACCCCCGGCAATTCCTCGGCGATCGCCTCCACCTTCGAAGGACATCGCATGGCTCGCAGTGGCCGGGCCGCCATGGCGCTGGCGACCGCCGCCATCGGGGCTTTCATCGGCGGCATGATCGCCACCACGATGGTGGTGTTCTTCGCCCCGACCTTGGTCCGCCTCGCCACGATCTTCGGACCGGCCGAGTACTTCGCGCTGGCGATCTTCGCGTTCCTCGCCATCTCAGCCGTGGTGTCCGAATCGGTCATCCGCGGTCTGGCCGCCCTCGGAATCGGTCTCGCCCTCGCCCTGGTCGGCATCGACGGACCGAGTGGTACCGCCCGCTTCACACTCGGTATGCCGCAACTGTTCGACGGAATCTCGGTTGTCGTCATCACCGTCGGCCTGCTCGCTCTCGGCGAGGTCTTCTACGTCTGCACCCGAATTCACCGGGACCCCGTGGCAACCAGGACACCGACTGGCGGCAGGACTCGGCTCACCCTCGCCGACTTCCGCCGGGCACTGCCCGCCTGGCTGCGCGGCACGGCGTTCGGGGCGCCCTTCGGTCTCATTCCTGCCGGCGGCTCCGAGGTGCCTACCTTCATGGCCTACGGGACCGAAAAGCACCTGGCCAAGCGGAGCAACGACACCGAGTTCGGCACCACCGGTTCCATCCGGGGCCTGGCGGCTCCGGAGGCCGCCGCGAACGCGACCGCGGGTACTGCAATGGGCGCCCTGCTGGCACTGGGATTGCCGACCTCGGCGACGGCGGCCATCATGCTCGCCGCCTTTCAGCAATACGGCATGCAGCCCGGCCCGCTGCTGTTCGAGCGCAGCGGCGACCTCGTCTGGACCCTGCTGGCGTCCCTCTTCATCGGTCTGGTCATTCTGGTCCTGATCAATATGCCGTTCGCCGGGGTCTGGGCGAAACTGTTGACGATCCCCCGGCACTACCTCTATGCCGGCATCACCGTGTTCTCCATGCTCGGGATCTATGCCATCAGCTCGTCGGTCATCGACCTGTGGTTGCTGGTGGGCATCGGACTGATCGGTGTCATCATGCGCCGCTACAACATTCCCCTGGCGCCAGTCCTGATCGCGGTGATCCTTGGGCCGATGGCAGAAACGGAGTTGCGGCGCGCGCTGGCGGTGTCCGAAGGCAGCCTCGGCATCCTCGTCGACAGTCCCATCACCATCACTCTGTATCTGGTGTTGGCCACCGCCCTCGCGGTCAGTGGTGTTCAGCATCTCCGGCACCGTGCGCAGAAAGTTCGTTGACCCCACACCCCCGACACCGCTCGCCAGCATGTGACGCCCGTTCGCCCCGTTCATGATCGGGGCGAATGGGCGCCCTGGCGTCTTCCCCACGAGGGGTGTGGGGCCGACCATGCGGGTTGACAGTGGTGCACGGCATCCCTACTGTCATACAGTCGTCCGTCTGACGTACGCACGTCACACTGCTGCGACTTCACGCAGCACATTCGCAGCACCATTTCCGTACGCATCGAGCCGACGGGTCGGCTCATAGGAGAACCCCATGAAGTATGGTCAATTAGCTCTTGTTGCAGCGTTTTCGGCATCCGGCTTCACCTCGAGCGGCTCGATCCCACGCTCGAGCGCCATCGAGTGCAACGCGCACCCGATGCCACCCTCGAAGCCGGGACGGTTGAGGAAGATGCACGCACCCCGGTAGCGGCGGGTACGCAGCGCCGGCTCGTCGTCGAGCTCGTCCTCCTCGATGTACCCCTTCTTCCCGAGACCCTGCTTCATGAACTGCCAGTCCTCGGGCCGGAGCAGCTTCACCGACTCGTGCAACCTCTCGACATCCTCCTCGTCGGAGAAGAAGGCGCCGTGCGAGCAGCAGCCGTCGTCGGGTCGGCCCGCGATGATGCCCTGGCAGGCCGGGGTACCGAACACGCAGATCCAGTGCGAGACCAGCCACGTCATGTCCGCGGCGATGAGGTGCTCGGAGTTGTCGGGATCGAGGAACTCCACCCATTCCCGAGCGAAGTCGATCCCCGTCCGAAAGCGAACGACGCCCGACCCGACTCTCGCTGGCACCCCCATGACACCCCCGCGGTGATATGCGGTCGATCAACCCAGAACCGTTGCCGCACATCGGAAGCAACGGCGAGCGGCACGGCCCCAAGACGTCCGGCACCCGGTCAGCCCGCGAGGACCGTTTCACGAGCCCGGCGGGGCGCGACTACCCCATGTGGAAGCGCAGCTCCCGGTGTGGCCCGGTGCGATTCTCCGCCGGACCTGTGGACGCCGGTCCGTGCCATCCCACGTACCCCGCACCGCGCGGCCCCACGCCTGCATGCGCACCGAGTCACCCGGAGCCGCAACCGAGCACCGAACCATCCTCCCCGGACAACTCATCGTTGCAGGCTCAGCGCCCCCACAGGGAGACTGGAAGGGCGACGGCTCTCCACCCACGCGCAGGGCACTCGCCGAGGGAGTGATCAACGGTGTTCGAGAAATTCAGCGACCAAGCACGCCACGTCGTCGTGCTCGCCTCCGACGCGGCCCGAACCCACCACCACAACCACCTCGGCACCGAACACCTCCTCACCGGCATCCACGCCGCCGGCGGCCCCACCGGCGCCACCCTCACCTCCTGGGGGATCACCGGCCCCCACCTCGAAAGCGCCCTCGACGAGATCCCCGCCTACCCGAACACCGACCCCGGATGTGCCAGTCCCCCCTTCACCCCGACCCTGAAAAAGGCCCTCCTACAAAGCCTGCGGGAAGCCACTCTGCTCGGACACGACACCATCGGCACCGAACACCTCCTGCTTGCCCTCGTCGCCGACACCACCTGCACCGGCACCCGAATCCTCACCCACCTCGCCGACATCAGCCCGAACGAGATGCGCGACCGCCTCCGAGAACTCGCCGAACACCCGCAACCCCACGAGTAGACCCGTATACCCCAGCGAAACTCGTCCATCCTCCCGACCTCCACGCGCGACCGCTACGCCCGGAGGACACCAGAGCTCAGGTCAGAAAGTCGGTGTGAGTCGGTTGCAGCGTCGTCCCTGACCGACCGATACCGTTCTGCGCCGCCCGCGGCGGGTGCGACAACTGCTGAGCCCCGCCGAGCGCCGGACGCTGGTGGATTAATCCGACTAGGAGGATCCACCCCGAAGACGATGTCCTCGAATGAACGCCAACCCCGGCCAGGCCCTCAGGACCGCCCGAGTTCGCCGGGGCCGACCCGGATCGCTCGCCGATCCGACCAGCAGATCCCGAGGGGACGGCTTGGGGGTGGATGGCGCATTTTGTTGCGTAGTGCACCGCGAGCACGAACCCCAGGATTGGGGGCGCAGCCGTTACCGGTGTTCCAGGTCGGTGGTAACTGTGAGGTTGTGCCGTCGATACATCAATATGGAGAGATGACGTGCGGGTCCTGACACGGCACTAAGTTTCCTCGAAGGACTCCCGCGTTGGTGCTCCTGGCCCGGCTCCCGGTCCCAGTGCTCCCCCTCCACCGGGACGGTCACGTCGTGCACGCCAATCGGGCATTCGAGTACATGTTGGGCCATCCGCATGATGCGCTTTCGGGGCGTTCGATACACGATTTTCCGACAGTGTCGCCTCCGTGGCCGGCTGCGGAGGATCTGCGGCAGTCGGCGGGCAAGGTCGCGACCCTCACGCACCGTGGCGGTTCTACGGGGCGGCGATCAGCAAGTCCGAGCCGGAATGGGAGGACAACCCGGTTCTGGTCGTCCTGCTTCCGGGATGTGACCGAGCGACTGTGGACGGCGGAACCGCACCGACCATCGAATGAAGTCGCGATCGTGGCCGGTGGCCTGACAGCTCGGTTAGCGAGGGGCGCCGCCCAGCAGGGGAGCGGCCGCCTCGAACAACATCGTGCCTGTGGCGACAGGTATCGCCGTTGTGGTGTGCCTCGGGGAGGAAGTCGTGAGAGCCGTCCGTCGCGTCCGGCCCGGCGACGTCACCGCCGATTCCGGCGCTCCGGTACCTCGGTGGCGGCGTCTGGCGAAACGAATGAGGGGCCCGGTACGACATATCTGTATCGCGAAACGCGCTGCGCTAGAATATAATCAATCAATCGGAGGCCACGCGTAGGCCGTCGCCAGTGCCGCGCCAGGAACTCCTGCGGACCGCACCGCGAATGCTCCGAGCCCGGATCGCCGGGCCTACCACGAACGTTTACGCTGCTGAGTTCCTTCATCGGTCGAGGTGGCGTGTGCAGCGACCTGAACACCCAGATTCTTGCGGGAGCCCTGAGCGGGCAAGAACTGTTGCTCCAGCTTGTTGCCCTGTGAGCACAACTGGGCTACGGCGTCCACGATTCGCCGTCGCTCCTTCAGCGTGGGCACCGGATTTGGCTGGCAGGGCAAGGATCTGGCCGCGGGTGATGTTCCGCGTCGAGTCGCGGGTCCCGGCGGCAAGGGCAGAGCAATCGCTCAGCCCTGCCCCTCCGGATTCTGGGTGACCACGAAGTCGTAGGCGGCCATGGGCCCGAGCAGCTTTATCTCGACCCGGCCGTCCCACTCCTCGGCCAGTTCCCCGAACGCCCGCTCCAGTTCCTCCTGCCGGTCCACGTCGGCGAGCACCGCCACCTGCACGGCCTCCTCCTCGTGCGTGGGTTCGCGGCGATTGACGGAGTCGGTGTGGTCGCCCAGGGTCGCGACCGTCTTGCGGGTGTCTTCCTCCCGCTTGCCGGCGATCGCGTTGTTCACCAGTTCCCCGAGCGCCATCCGCGCCTGGCGGCCGGCGTCCTCCGACTTGTCCCGGATCTCGTCACGCAGCTGCGCCGCCTGCTCGTTCTCGTCGAGGATCTCCGCAGGATCGCCTGCTCCACATATCTGCCCTTCACCACGTACTGGGCCTTACCCTCCAATTGTTCGAGGGCCGCCGCGAACTCGTCCGCATGCGCCGCCAGCAGTTCCTCCTTCACGGCGTCGGCGTCGGTGAGCACCGCACCGAACCGCAGCGGCAGCACCGGCGCCACCCGGGACGTCCCGTCCAGCACGTTCGCGTGGGCTCGGAGGTTTTCGGGTTTGCCGAGCGGACGGTCCACGGACATTGCGCTCACCAGGGCGGCAATGTCACCGTCCGTGACGATGTCCACTTTCCCGTCCGCGACCCCCGTCGCGTCCCCGGGTTCGACGTCGGCCGGGACGATGCCGTAGACGCAATACCGTTCAGTTAGCGGTTACATAGTTTATGATGAGACGTGCCTCGGAGTGGATGGGTGAAGCCGGTCTCGGATCGGCGGTTGTCGGATGTGGTGTCGGTGGGGTTGTTGACCAGGGTGTTTCCCGCGTCCTTGGTTGATGAGGTGATCGCGGAATGCGGGCGGACCGAGCAGCGCAGTAGGTCGTTGACCGCTCGCGTGACGGCGTATTTCTCGATCGGGATGGCATTGAATTCGCAAGGCTCCTATGAGGAGGTCTTCGAGCAGCTCACCGACGGTTTGTCGTGGTCGTCGGGATGGTCGCAGTCCTGGTCGTCGCCGACGAAATCGGCGATCTTCCAGGCCCGGTCCCGGCTGGGGCACGAACCGGTGCGGGAGCTCTTCCGCCGTGTCGCACGACCGCTCGCCGACGCGGATACACCCGGATCCTGGCTCGCGGGGCGCCGGTTGGTGGCCCTCGACGGGACCTGCCTCGACCTGCCCGACACCCCGGCCAACGCCGAGCATTTCGGCCGGCCCGGATCGAGTCGCGGCGAGAAGTCCGCGTTCCCGCAGGCACGATTGGTGGCCCTCGCCGAATGCGGCACCCACGCGGTCTTCGACGCCGCGATCGGACCGTGCCGCACCTCCGAGCGGGAGTTGACGCACGATCTGTTCGACACCCTCGAACCGGGAATGCTGCTGCTCGCCGACCGCGGCCTGTACGGATTCGACATGTGGACCCGGGCCGCCGCCACCGGCGCCGATCTGCTGTGGAGGGTCAAATCGACGCTCTCACCCCGCCACCTCGAGACCCTCGACGACGGATCCTGGCTGGCACAGATCATCCCCACCTCCGGGAAGAATCGGCAGCAACGCACACCACTGACGGTGCGCGTGATCGACTACACCCTCGACGACGGGCGGGAAACCCCCGAACAGTACCGACTGCTGACCACCATCCTCGACCCCTCCGACGCACCCGCGGAAGATCTCGCCCTCGCCTACGCCCAACGCTGGGAAATCGAGAACACCTTCGACGAACTCAAGACCCACCAACGCGGACCACGCGCCGTGCTGCGGTCGAAATCCCCACCGCTGGTTCAGCAGGAAATCTGGGGGCACCTGTGCTGCCACTACGCCATCCGCACGCTGATGCGCGACGCCGCGACCGCCGGCGGTCACGACCCGGATCGGATGTCCTTCGTCGCCGCCCTGCGGATCACCCGACGATCCCTGTCCCACAGCTCTTTTTCCCCCTCATAACCACCACGCCGCCACCAGATTGTGGAATCAGGGCATCGCCAAAATCCTGCGCCGCATCAACCCAGCACGCCGACCCCGATCAAACCCCCGCGTCGTCAAACGCAAAGTCCTCAAATGGGCCGCCAAACGCGCATACCACCAACACCATCCACAACCCACCCAACCGCCGAAATGCACCATCCTCGTTCACTAACTGAACGGTATTGGCCGTAGACGTACACCCCCGCCGTCTGCTTCTTGTCCGACTTCTCTGTGTTCTCGCTCTTCTGCTTCTTCGTCTGCTCTGTAGCCATCACCTGTCACCTCGAGTCGACTTGCGCGACACCCGTTCCCGTTCCGGTTCCTCTTGCCCGCCGCCCAGCAGGCCGCCGAGCTTCTCTTCGATGGCGCTCTTCGTCTTCGACTTCGCGATCTTTTCCGTCCCGCCCGACACCAGATCGGACAGCCCCTTCGGCTCGCTGCCGATCGCCAGCCGGTTCGCCGCCTCGGCGAACCGCAGGTAAGTGTCGACGCTGGCGACCACGATGCGAGCGTCGATGGTGAGCAGTTCGATACCGACCAGCGAGACCCGCACGTACGCATCGATCACCAGGCCTTTGTCCAAGATGGTGTCGATGACATCGGCCAGGCTGCTCGAACTCGGCCCACCCGATGTGGTCATGCTCATGCTCCTTGCTCCCCCGCTACCGCCCCTCCAAGAACGCCGTGTGCGGGCGGCTCGGCAACCTGCTCGTTCCTCGGCCCGCTCTGCGTTCTCGCCGTCGCCTCGTCCAGCCCAACCCGGTAGCATGCCCGACGTTCGAAGTAAGTGCGGACTACCCGGAACCCCGGAAGTTCAATCGATCAAAGACCGCCAGGGACTGAGCAATTCGATGCGTTCACCCCTGCGCTAAACGGTCCGACCGGTCGGATCCTCGGACGCCGGTCACCGGCCGGCACGATGCCGTACACGTAGACACCGCTGGTGGCGTGGCTCCTCGGGTGTGTCGTTTGGTCTTCTGTTCCGACGTTGACGTCACTTGTCGTCGCGAGTGGACTTGCGTGAAACCCGTTCGCGCTGAGGTTCTTCCTTCCCGCCACCGAGGAGGTCGCCGAGTTTCTCGCCGGCGGCCCCAAGTGCGCCTTGGGTCTTCGACTCGACGCCGCCCTCGGTGCCGCCCCCAGCCAGGTCCGTCAGGCCCTTGGGCTCGCTACCGATCTCGAGCCGGTTCACCGCCTCCGCGAACCGCAAATAGGTGTCGACGCTGGCGACCACGACGCGGGCGTCGATGGTCAGCAGTTCGATACCGACCAGCGACACGCGCACGTAGGCGTCGATGACCAGGCCCTTGTCCAAGATTGTGTCGATGACGTCGGCGAGGCTGTCGAGCTGCGTCCACCGGCCGTGGTCATGCGCGTGCTCCTGTCCTACGCCGCGGCGTTGCCTTCTTTGCTGCGGTCTTTTTTGCCGGGGCCTTCTTCGCTGTGGTCTTCTTCGCTGCGGTCTTTCTTGCCGGGGTCTTCTTCGCTGTGGTCTTCTTTGCGGGGGTCTTCTTCGCGGGGGCCTTCTTTGCTGCGGCCTTCCGGGGACGACGCCGCCGCGGCTCGGGCTCCTCCTCGGGCTCTTCCTCCTCGTCCTCGCCGGTCTCGTCCTCAGGCTCCTCCTCCGCCTCGGCGGTGTCTTCCTCGGGTTCGTCCTCGTACTCGCCGGTCTCGTCCTCCGGCTCCCCCTCCTCGTCCTCGCCGGTCTCGTCCTCAGGCTCCTCCTCCGCCTCGGCGGTGTCTTCCTCGGGTTCGTCCTCGTACTCGCCGGTCTCGTCCTCCGGCTCCCCATCCTCGGCGGTCTCGTCGTCCTGGTCCTGTGGCTCTTCGCCTTCGGGCTCGTCACCCTCGCTCTCGTCCGTTTCCTCTTCCTCGAGATCCTCCGATTCCTCCGGCTGCGTCTCGTCCTCCTCCTGCTCGACTACCTCCCCGTCCCGGATCTCCCCGCGCCAGCCCTCGACTTCGTCGGGATGGAGAACGGCCTGTGTCATGACATGGCGTGCAAAGTGCTTCAATTCCAGCCGTGCTCGTCGCCCCTGTGCACGCCACAGGTTCCCCGTCTTCTCGAATAACCCCTTCGGGTGATACTCGAGGATCAGAACGATGCGGGTGAGATCGGGAGTCACCTCGTGGAACGTCACCGCCCCGTCGATGAACCCCTTGGCGCCCTTCGAGCGCCACACGATCCGCTCGTCGGGAACCTGCTCGAGGATCGTCGCTTCCCAGGTTCGGTGCGACAGGAAGATCTGTGCCTTCCATTCGAGCTTTTCGTCCGATTCCTGTTCGACCCGTTCGACCTTCTTCATAAACGACGGAAAGTCGGCGAATTGGGTCCATTGGTTGTAGGCCAGCTGAACCGGGACTCCGACATCGATCGTTTCGACGATATTGGTCAACTTGAGCTTCTTGCCCTTACCGCCACCGCCACCACCACCACCAGTGACCGCGTCCTTCACATCCGACGCCGTCTCTTTCACCTTGTCGGTCAGCCCGGAGAACAGTGACTTGCCGTCGCCCTCCCCGTCCCCGTCACCGTCACCGTTGCCGTTGCCGGTGACCGCGGACAGCAGGCTTCCGCCGCCGCCCTCGGCGTAGTCGGTGAGCCTCCCGGATGCGTTCTGCACCTTGTCGGAGACGGTCGAGAGTGCCTTGTCCGCCACCGTGCCAAGCAGGCCCTGCGCCGCCTTCTTCAGCGGTGACACCGATGCGGCCTTACCGGACGCACCGGACACGTTCTCGCGCAGCGTCTTCGCCGCACTGTCAAGATTCGAGGTCATCGCTGATCACTTCCGGGTGCGTCGTCGTACGGGTACAGAATCGGTCGTCGCCTTCACGCGCGTCCTGCGGGCCCTGGCTCGGGCCAGATCGTCTTCCTCGTCGTCCTTCGACGACCGCGACTGGGACCGGGTGGGCCGGGAACTACCGCCACTCGACGAGCGGCGGCGCGGGGCCGGCCGCCTCCTGCCGCGGGGCGCCTGATCGGAATCGTCGTCACCGGTCTCGTTGTCGCCCTCGTCGTCGCCCTCGTCCTCGGATTCGCTGCCGTTTTCCGCGTACGCCTCGTCCTCGTACTCGTCCTTGGGTTCCTCGTCACGGGCCCACGTAGACTTCTTCTTCCCGCCCACAGCCTTGCCAAGGCCGCCGACCAGGTCCTCACCCGACTCCAGCCGGGTGTTGAGCGAGTCGATGCGCTCGCTGGCCGCAGTCACCGCGGCCGCCTTCACCGCGTTCATCAACTCCTTGCGCACCGTCACACCGAGCTTGGCGACCTCGGGAGAATCGGCGAGCAGCTTGCGGCCCTCATTGAGAACACCCAGTGACCCGCTGGGAAACCGTCTGCTGGCTCCGAACCCGGCGAGCATCAGCGCCAACTTCATCTTGTGCGTGCGGCCCAGCATGTACCCGGCACCCACGGCCAACGCCATCTGACCTTTGCCTGTCATCGCCCAACCCCTTGTTGTCGAGAAGATGTGGTGCACCTCGGCGCCGGCGTCGGCGAAATGGATGGGGGCCGTGGTCGGTGGGTGGTGCCTTCGTTCCCGCCGACTACCCCGGGTCGGCGTCGCTCAATCTGCGCGAAGCCTCGAGTTCCGGGAGGGTGGAGGCGAACTCGCCGTCGTATTCGGCGAGCAGTTCGTTTCGTCACCGCGTCACGATTGGACAGGACCGCACCGAATGACCGTGGGGTCTGTCGGCCCTCGGGATACCCGCGTACCGCGGTTGTCTGTGGGTACCCGCTAAGTACGCTGTCCGCGCCGCGAAGGCGGACCGGGCAGCCAGCCCCGCTCCGGCCGCCGAACCCCTTCGGCCGGCGGGGCGCCCCGTCTTGAGCGACCGAGGTCGAGTGCTCGCCCACCCCGACCTCGGCCGCGCGCGGCCCCGATCTTCGGAACGTCGTGGTTCACGCAAATACACGAGAAGCACATGCACCGAATTTCACGTCACCCCCATTTCCTAAATCGCTTGCCCAGCAACATCATGGGTGGTTGTTAATTTTCATAGTGTGAGAAATTCGCTTTTCGCGAAACGCTCCTCGGCCCCGAGCGCGATAGGCATCGCAAGCGGGGATCTACGATCCCGTGGATTCACCACGAGGAAAGGCGTGAATTCTTATGGGTTCTGCAGGAATCGACTTCACCCTCGCGTTAGAGGTAGGTGGCTGAGCGCCGCCTTCGGCGGCGGCATCGGACCGAGCTGACCGACCGAGTAATCAGGCCGCGGTGGCCCGGCTCACCAGGGGCAGCCGGGCCACCGCCCTGATCAGCACGATCACCGGCCCCGGTCCCCCAGTCCCGACCGCCATCCTCGGCCGTGAGGTGAGGCTCGGTCTGAGGGGGTGCTCGGTCGGCGGGCGCGCAGTCGAGTCGAAATTGCCACGCCGAATCGGGCCGGTCGAACACGGAATAGCCTTGCGCGAAGCGTGGTTCGAGAATGTGGGCCTCGTAATGTGTACACGTGATTTTGCCAGCATCGGATATCCGAGAGTCCCGTGTCTGCATATTCATCTGACCGTGCACGAGAGTGATCGGTCTCGGAAATTCCCGGCCGCAGCATGGACAAAGGAGGTGAACACAGACTCTTCGAATCCTGCAGGCCGGAGATCTTTCGTCAGTCCTCCGGCTTTGGTCTCACCACAAAGTCGTAGGGGCCATGGGGCCGAGGATGCGCATGGTGCCCCGGTTCTCCCGACGCGCGGCCAGGTCTCCGACCGTCTGCTCGAGTTCGTCTTGCCGGTCGACCTCGAGGAGAATCGCGATCTGGACGGCATCCTCGTCGTGTGTGGGTTCGCGGACGGTGACGGTGTCGGTCAGCGGTGACAACGCCTCGAGAGTGATACGGGTGTCCGTCTCCCGCTTGTCCTCGAGGCTGTGGCCGATGAGCTCGCCCAGAGCAATCCGGGCATCGCGGGTGCGCTCCTCGGGCTGGCCCCGGAACGACTCGGGCAGTGCGGACGCCTTCGGACTCTCGTCGGCGATCTCCCGCACGATGCTCTCCTCGACGTAGCGGCCCTTGATCATGTACTGGGCGAAGCCCTCGAGTTCGCCGAGTGCGGAGGCGAACTCGTCGTGATGTTCGGCGAGCAGTTCGTTGACAACGGCGTCGCGGTCGGACACGACGGCACCGAACCGCAGCGGCAGCACCGGGGCGACGTGTGAGGTGCCATCGAGGATGCGGGCGTGGGCCTGCAGGTCCGCGGGGGTGCCGAGCCCGTCGTCCGGGTCGATCTCGCTGACCAACGCCGCGATATCACCATGGGTGACGATCCCGATCGGGGCGTCGTGGATGCCGGTGGCGTCCGCTTCCGGTTGCACGTCCGCGGGCACGATGGCGTACACGTAGATCACGGCTGCCGCAGCCCCCCTCGTCGATGTCGGTGACCTCGGTGTCGTGGGTATCGTCGGTGGAGGTCATTTCCGCCTCCGACGCGGTGCCGGTTCGCGTTCGCTCGCGGATCCGCCGAGCAGCTCACCGAGCGTCTCCCCCACGCCCTCGAGGACGCCCTTGGTCTTGGACTTCGTGCTGCCGCTGCCCTTGACGTCGGACACGAGGTCGGACAGGCCCTTCGGTTCGCTGCCGATAGCCAGCCGATTCGCCGCCTCGGCGAACCGCAGGTAGGTATCCACGCTGGCGACCACGATGCGGGCGTCGATGGTGAGCAGTTCGATACCGACCAGCGAGACCCGCACGTACGCGTCGATGACCAGGCCCTTGTCCAAGATGGTGTCGATGACGTCCGCCAAGCTGCTCGAACTCGGACCGCCCGCTGTGGTCATCGCATCGCTCCTCGCTCCCCGCCACCACCCGCCCCGGAACTTGTCGTGTGCGGTCCGCTCGGCGCCCCGGCCGGGGCTCGCCCCGCGCGGGCCATACCCCGAAAACGGATGCCCGCGCGCGAACTACCGGACTACCCGCAACGGCCGCAGTTCAATCCGCCAAAACCGCCGGAGGCTAGGCGATTCGGCCCGCACGAAAACGGTCCGACCCCACCCGACACTGCTAGCCGCTATCGATGACCGCCCCGCCGGACGGGGCGTGGCGGTTGCAGGGAGCAACTCTTGCGGGTGTTTTCAGGGGGCGGGGCGGTCGACGTCGCCGCGCCAGCCGCCGGTTTCGCTGCCACGCTCTTCGATGAAATGCTTGAACTTCTTCATGTCGGCCTTGACTCGGTGGTTGAGAACGCCGAGCTTGTCGGCGACGTTCTCGACGAACCCGTCCGGGTCGATGTCCATATGCGCGGTCACCCGGGTGTGAGCGTCGTCGAGACGGTGGAAGGTGATCACCCCGGCATGATCGGGGCCGGCATCCGAATGCCATGCCACCCGCTCGTCCGGATGCTGTTCGGTGATGGTGGCATCGAACTCACGGGTCTGCCCCGCGATATCGAGAACCCAATGCGTGTGGGTGTCGTCGAGCTGACGGATCTCCCGCACCCCCTCCATGAACTTCGGAAACGTCTCGAACTGCGTCCACTAGTCGTAGGCGACCCGGACCGGAACATCGACATCGACTTCTTCGGTGATTGTGCTCATGCCCCCTCGCGTACCCGCCTCTCACCCATCCCACACGGAAGAGCACTCGGTGGCCCTGGGTGCCCACCGCGGCGCCCGCAGCGTGTGGCGTGGCCAACGGGCGATTGCCGGTAGGTGGCGCCGCGGTTACCGGGCGGTGGCCGCGCCCATTAGCGTGAACGTATGCCCAAGTCGGTGGTTCTCACAGGTAGGTATGAGCTGCGTGAGGTGCTGGGCCGGGGCGGAATGGCCGACGTGTACGACGGGTGGGATCAACGCCTGGCCCGGGCGGTCGCGGTGAAGGTGCTGCGCCCGGAGATGGCCTCGGAACCGCAGACCCGGCGGCGTTTCGAGTCCGAGGCGCGCCTCGCCGCGACGCTGAACCACCCGAACGTCGTCGCCGTCCACGACAGCGGCGACGACCACGGTACCCCCTACATCGTGATGGAACGCCTGCCCGGACGGACCCTGCTCGACGACCTCCTCGCCGGGCCACTCCCCGCACCGCGAGCCCGGACCATCCTCACCCAAACCCTCGACGCGCTCGGTGCCGCACACGCGGCGGGAATCCTGCACCGGGACATCAAACCGGGCAACATCCTGTTCGACGCCGACGGCACCGTGAAGGTCACCGACTTCGGCATCGCCAAGCGAGCCGACACCGACCACACCACCGTCGGAGAGGTCCTCGGCACCGTCGCCTACCTGAGCCCGGACCGAATCACAGGAAAACCTGCCTCGGTAACCGACGACCTCTACGCCGTCGGTGTCGTCGGCTACGAAGCCCTCGCCGGTCACCGCCCTTACACCGGGGACACGATCCTCTCGCTGGCCCACGCGATCGTTCACGGGCACCACGAGCCGCTCACCGCGGGATGCCCCGACCTCGACCCGACGCTGATCGCGGTGATCGAGCGCGCCCTCAGCCGCCACCCCCAGCAGCGGTTCGCCACCGCCGCCCAGATGCGCAACGCCCTCGCGAATCCACGCAGGATGCCGCCACCCCCGACCCGGGTGGTCACCTCCATCCCAGCCGCCGCTGTTCCCCTCGGTCCACCCGCACAGCCGCGCCGGTCACCCGGTGCCGGGGTGATCATCGGCGCGGTCGCGGCGGTACTGGTGACCATCGCACTGCTGGCACTGGCCTTCGCGTCGCAGGACGAGGGCAGCACCATAGGGTCGACCTCGGTGCCCCCGCCGACCGCTCCCATCCCGAGCAGCTACCTCACCCCGGCACCGGCGCCGCCGGCCACCATGATCAGCTCCGAACCGATCGCCCCGGCACCCGAGATTGTCGCGCCGGACGACACCGCACCGGGCGCAGGCGTGGACACCGGCGGCGGGAACGGCAACCAGGGCGGCGGCAACCAAGGCAGCGGCCAGGGCGGTCCAGGCAACGGAGGCAACGGCAACGGGGGCAACGGCGGTGGCGGCCGCGGCAACGGCGGCGGGAACTGAGCCGACCGCCCGCAATGCTCGCCGACCTCATGAGGAAGGGAAACGCCGCTCCCCGGCGGGACGTCAGAACGGTCGATCACAGAATCCGAACGGCATCCACACGCTCACAGGCGATCCCCTCACGGTCGTCGCGCTGACCTATCCTCACCGTCCGTCGACATCAACCATCCACCCAAAGGTTCGGGCACACCGCGCTTCCACCATCGAGGAGCACAAAAGCGGTTCCTCGATTGTCATCGATTTCCTACATCGAGCGGCACGCCCCACCCGGGCCCGGACGCACTCGGCGGGTGTCACCAGTGGCCGAGATTGCCTTGCCAGAGTGCCACGAGGATGTACAGCGCAACAGCCAGTGGATAGTACAGATTGGTCATCGACGATCACCTTCACGCGGGGCCTCTCGACATCGGCTTGCCCCACCCGGATCGGGTACCCGCATCGATGCCGCGGTACGCCTGCCACGCCGCTCACCTCACGGGTGAATCCCGCCGCCGCGGGGCACGAGTTCGAACCACGCGCTCGCTCCGCCGCGCAGATGCGGATCCGGGTAGCACAGGGCGAGGCCTTGCGCATCGAACGCGGTGAACCACTCCTCCCAGGAGATGTGCTCGAGCTCGCCGGGGCGAACCGCGGCAAAGTCGATGTGCAAGGCGGCTGCGGTGGCGGTGGTCGTCGCCGTTCGTGCCGGTACGCCGTGATGCGCCTGAATCCAACCGCGGATCTCGTCGTGATCGGTGGTGATGTGCCGGTGTGAGGTCATGTCGGATCGGTCCTGGTTGGGGGCACCCGTACGCGGGTGTTGTTTCGGATTGGCTCGGGTTACCCGCGCCAGCGCGACTTGAACCCCACCTGCGAGCCGCAAGCCGACGCCCGATTTCCGCATCAACAGGCCCCAGGCACACCGATCCGCGGTGTGACGCTCGGCGGTCTCACGCTGTCCCTTCTCCGGTCCCTTCCGGCTCCTACGCGTGCGTTCGAGATGCAGCCGATAGCGCCTACTCTCAAACCGCTGCACAGTGGCGGCGACGGTCAATCCGTCAGCCGCTGTCTGGCGAACAGCGTGGGCGGGCATGCGCCTCGAAACCGCCGTCGATGTCTACCCGCGCGGGCGACCGATACCATCGCCCGCGACGACCGAGGGCCCCTCCGCCACAAGGAATATCGCCACGAAGATATCGGCAGCAGAAACTTCGCTGAAACCGCAGAGTCAGCAAGAATCCCATCATGGGTTGGACACATAGTGCGACCGATTCGGGGTACTCCACCCGCACGCTGCCCACGGCTCGACGGCTGTCCGCGGGCGGCGAGACCCTCTGTCGACTCCCCCTTTCGACCGAGGGCCGTCACCCGCCGCGCGTGGACCGAGGACGAACGATCGCGCTCACCCCCTCGGGCCTCGCGCGGCCCCGCGCGAGAAGTCACTCACACACCCCCCGGCTTTTCCTCTCATGCCCGCTGCGGTGTGACCCGATGCGTCAACCGCGCGCAGGGACGGAACGTCCGCGACAGTCAGCGAGCTTTGCTGGTGAGGATCTGTACGAGGTCGTCGAGGGCGATCAGGGCGGCGTCGCTGTCCCGGTCGACGAGCCAACGCAGCACCAATCCGTTCATGCACGCGAGCGTGAACCGGGCGACCTGCTCGACCGGGGTGCTCCAGGCGACGTCGGCGCGGGTCGCGCACAGGGTGAGGAACGCGACGGTTTCGGCGTCCATTGCGGAGTACTGCCGCTCGGCGATCGCCCCCGCCGCCAGGTTGCCGGCGCTGCGGCGGCGCAGCGCGTGGGCGGTCAGCTCATAGGTCAGCAACTGGTGGTGGGGGGTGGCTTCGACGATCGGCCATAGACCGCGGATTCCGGCGCGCAGCAGATCCTCGAGGGCCGGGATCCCGGTCAGCCCGGCAGGTTCGGCGTACTGGCCGAATGCCAACCGCATCCCCTCGTTGACCTGCAAGATCTGAGTCTCACCCAGTTCGGTGAGGAGGGTGTCCTTGTCGTGGAAGTGGTAGTGCACGATTCCGAGGGACACCCCGGCGGCGGCCGCGAGGGGGCGCATGGTCAGCGCATCGACGCCCTGCTCGGCCGCGATCATCAGCGCCGCCTCCAGAAGTTGGGCGCGGCGCTCATCGGCGGGCAGCTTCTTCGCCATCAATCGAGCGTAAGCGTCCGGCGGTCGGGGCCGGGGGCTTTATCCCACGACGATCAGCACCCCGACGGCCGCAACCGCGACCACGGAGGCGAGGATGCAGATCGTCCACGCCCGTGTCGCGACCCGGTGCCAGTCCCGGTCGCGGCGCACCTCCCGCGCGGTGAGGACCGGTGATGCCGAGGGTGAGACCGCAGCAGCGACCCGGTCAGGTCCCCGTTCGCGAGAGCGTCCGGACGCCGCATCGGCGGTCACCGCCGCGGCGAGCGACACCGCGATCACGCACAACGTGACCATCAGGACCTCGACCATCCAGAACACATTCATACCGGCAACTCGAACTTCCTTGTTCCGCGGGTCTCCCCGCTCGGCGATGGGCGACCTCTCGGTCCCGCCCGGTCGTGTATCGCCTGTAGGGCTCATCGTGTTGCACCGATCGGCCCATAAGCTTTCTTCATTATTTTGATCAGTCGTCCAATTCCATTTTGACCACTCGTCCAATTCGACGCGGTTGCGGCGCCATTCCGATGGCGCCGCAGGAAATTGCGTGAGGAACCTGGTGGTGACTTCCGTAGCGTTGTTCGTGGATAACACCATGCGCCGCGACATGAAATAATTCAAGCGGGCCGCACCGATTTTCTTATGATTCTTCCCGCGAGGGCAGAGGACACTATGCGAAAGCGAGGTCCGTCACGCAACGACGGGCCAAACTGACCCGCACCACCATCTTGGCGCGGGCGGCGGAGCAATTCGATCGGCACGGGTATACCCACGCCGCCCTGCACGAGATCACCGGAGTTTCGCACGCCGCCAAGGGCGGCCTCTACTTCCACTTCCGGTCCGAACGGGACCTCGCCCGGCAGGTGAGCCACGTCGGTCTGACCCGGTTCGACGACGGCTGCACCGAGCGGGCGGCACACCGAGCAGCGCGCTCGAAGCGCTCATCGAACTGTCCTACCGCGCTCGTCGACCACGGCCACGACGACCCGTTGATCTGCGCCGCGCTCCGCCTGGTCCTCGACCTCGGGACCACCCCACCGCCGCACGGCCCGCCCTGTTCGCTACCTGGACCGCATGCTGCCGGGGCCAGTCGGCCCGCGTCGCCGCCGAAGGCGACTTTCGGCCCGGCACCGACCCCGGCACCCTCGCCGCGGCCGTCGTCACCACCGCATTCGGCTCTCGCGTGCTCGCCAGGAACCCCGACGCGGTCGCCGACCTCCCACACCGATGAGCCAGGCCGGCAGTTGTTGCTCCCGGCTGTCACCGAACCCGCCGCCCTGGAGTACTTTTGCCAGTTCGCGCTCCGGCGAGAACCACACCGGACCGCACCCCGGCCGTAGACTTCGCGGGCGGGGGGACGCGTGGGTCAGCGCCGCTCGGGAACCGAATGTTACTGAGCTGTTGCCGTTTTCAATTGACGTCGGCGAACGGGTCTGCTCGCACGCCAACGAAGACCGGGCCGCTGGGGCCTGGTCACGACACGCTCACGCTCCCGGTGAAGAAGAACGGAGCCGTACCGCCGAAGCAGAAGACGGTGGCGTTACCCTTCGCGAAACCGCTGAGCTTGCCGGCCATCCCGGGACCGAACGCACCGGTCTTGAAATTGAACGCCGAGTCGAATCCGAAGCAGGTCCAACTCTCCCCCGCCGGGACCGTGACCGTAACCTCACCGGTCGCACCGGCAGTCAGCGCCGGCACCGCCGTTGCGGTACCACCGGCCACGAAGAGCGTCGCCGGGGCGATCACCGCCGACGCCACAGCCGCACGCACTGCCATCTTCCTCGTCATGGCTCATTCACCTCATTCGAGAATCCCCGACTACGGACCCACGTGTTTCATGGGGGCCTCTGCGGATTTCCCTGAAATGCACCGACTCAAACAGATAACCCTGTCACCGATCTGAACATTCAATCATTTGGTCGACTGTTCAAAATAATTCCTCGAGGAATCCCCGAAAATGTGAAACATTCGGGCTTCCCCGACGGATAGACCCAATAGGCGGGGGATGGAAAAGAAACACAATTTCGACGGAAAGGTGACCCGCTATGGGCTCGGCAGGAATCGACTTCAGTTTGGCTTTCGACGCGTTCCTCAAGTTCCTGAGCGTCGCGCTCGGGATCGATCTGGGTGTCGGCTGACCAGGACGTATCCACCACGAGTTTCGGCGCTCCGGGTGATCTCCCGGAGCGCCGAACCATGTCCCACAGCCTCCACCACTTCCGCGGCTGTGCGCCGCACCCGGGACGCCGGGCGAGCGGGGCGAGGAACTCCTCGCCCGAGCGGCGGCGGCCGCCCCGATACCGGGTGCGTCCTGGACGCAGATCGCCGACCGGTTCGGGATACCCGATACCTGCACCACACCGCCGCTGCGACTGCTCCGAGCTGCACTGGCAGGACGCGATCGTCGATCACGAAAACACCCGATCGCAGCGCAATCACACCACCGGCCCGGCCCCCCAACTCACATTCAGAAGCCTACTTCGCTGCAGGCGACCGCACCTGAGCTGCGGAGGCAGCGGGCATGCGTACCGCGAACCTTCGTCGATTCGCGACCTGACGCGAAACCAGTGCGGCACCGTTGCTCATCCGGAACACCCGGTGCAGGACACCCTGGGGCATCCGTACCGTATGCCCGCCGAACTAGGAATGCGCAGCGTGGCGCTCGAGGTGGACGACCTCCGGGCGGCCTCCACCGAGTGGCCGCAGACGGCAACGGCCCGGTCGGCGGGATCGGTCAGTACGAGGACATCTGATGGATGGCCTACGTGCGCGGACCCGAAGGGATCATCGTGTCGACAGCCGAGCGAATAGGCCGACGCCACCGTCAACCGCAAGACCCGTCTGCTCATGCGGGTGCTTACCGAGGCGGCCTCCGGACTGCCGGTTCTCCCTTGGCAGGCGTCCCGAATGCCGAACACTGACCGGCATCGTCCCGGAAGGGACATTCGCCGGCATCGGTCTGAGCTGGCGGATCGCCATTTGACCCGTCCGGTGAAGATCGCCGACTGGTGCGTTGAACGGTGCGCTGAGGTCGGTTGCCTCTCGGCCGACGAGTCTCGGAATCCGCTGGCAACTCGCGGATTGCGTGCGCAGCTCATCGAATCCACCAGTTACCAGTTAATTCTGCGCGACCCCCAAAGGCCACTGCCCAACGCGATGACCACCTGAGATTGGTCAATATGTCGATCTGTAATCCGTGCATGGTCTCGGCGGAGTAGGTGTCGATCCCGACGTTGTCAGTGTCGGTGCTGGCAGACGATTACCGTCGCGGCTGACCGCTTACCGAGCTACGGCACGGTGGTGTCGGCGGCGGGGTCCGCCGGTCGGTGGCGCAAGTCGACGTCAGGCACTGCTTTCAGCATTTCTTCAGCGGCAGGCGCGAACCATGGCGCTCATGTCGGTCGGGTATCGGGGAGCATTTCCCTCGCGAGACGGTCGCGGCCCGTGGCGTGCTCTGCCAGCTTGTTCTCAGCCGACAGCCAGGGCGCTGCCGAGACACCGAAAGTAGGTTGACCACTATGGCGAAAAAGATCGTCCAGTTCGGCATTCCGCTTCTGCTTTCTGCCGGCCTGCTTGCAGGATGCAGCTCCAACGACAGTGGCACCGGGTCGTCGCCGAGTCCGACGGGGTCGGTGGTTGCGACTTCCACCATGACCCCAGGCGGCAGTGCCGCGGGAGTGGCTCAGGTCGACCCGAACACGGCGAGCCAGAGTCAGATTCAGGCGGCGTTCGAGGCAGCTGGCGTCAGCAACGCGGGTAAGTGGGCGAAGGAGGTCACGGAGTACGGCCCCTACAGTCCCGACACGATGTCCGACACCCTGGCGAAGGAATTGGGCAAATACGGAATCGATCAACAGACGCTGGACACGATATTGAGTGTTCTGGCCCCACAGTAGGAGATGAGCGGGCATGGACGATGAGGTGGTTGCCCCGGACCGCGGAGGCGCACGTCCAACACGGCTTGTCGCGCGGTTCCAGGCGGCACTGCTCGCGCTGTCTCTGCTTTCATCCGCATTCGTCGCGGTTGAGCTGGCATCGTTGCGGCACTGGAAGAGTTCCGAGCAGATCGTGCCGTGGATTGTGCTGGGTGTGCTTGTCTGCTCGGCGTTGATCGTCGTGTTCAACCGTTCACGGATCGCCATCGTGCAGGCCCGGATCATCGCTCTGTGCGCCGCTCCGGCGGCTCTGTTCGGGGTGTATGAGCACGTGAGCGCGAACCTCGACACCGGGGTCCTCAACCACAAGTACGCATGGGCGGAGCTGCCTGGCTGGCAACATCTGTGGCTGGCATCGACCGGCGCTGTCGGTGGTACCCCGGCAACCGCGCCGCTGGTGCTTGCGCTGGCGGGGGTACTGCTGGGTTTGGCGACTGTCGGGATGGCACCGGACACTGCCCGGGACGACTTCGCCCGGGACACGGGGGTCGATGTAGCCCGGGTGCGGACATGAGCAGACCGGTGCGACGGCGCTGGAAAACCAGGTGATGGTGGTGCCCCAGGGTCGATTGAAGTGCGAACGGTACGGGAGTCCTCCGCATTACGCCGTCGATGAACTGTCGATCACCAAGGCGCACCGGGCTCCCTTGCGACGCCGAGGCACTCACCGCAACACCGGCAATCTTGGAGGCCTCCGGCACTCCGACCTTCGCACGGGAGCGTCATCCTTCCGGTGCTGGTCCGGAAATGTGCAGGTGCAGCACCTTCGACCGGTCCGGGTCCGGTAGGGCGGTAACCGCGCTGCCGGTCGTACCGTTGGGGTCCACTGATTGCGGAATGTTGTTGGAGGAGGCGGCGGTGCGGGTGTTGTTGGTCGAGGACGAAACGCGCCTGGCCGAGACGGTGCGGCGCGGCTTGACGGCTGACGGGTGCACCGTGCAGGTCGAACACGATGGCGTCGCCGGGCTGGCGGCCGCGGCTAGTGGCGGCTTCGATGTGGTGGTTCTCGACATCATGTTGCCCGGCAAACACGGGTACGACGTGGTCCGGGAGATGCGGCAGCAGCAGGTGTGGACGCCGGTGTTGATGCTCTCGGCCAAGGACGGCGAATACGACCTCGCCGATGCGTTCGACCTCGGTGCCGACGACTATCTGGTCAAACCGTTCTCGTTCGTGGTGCTGGTGGCCCGGTTGCGGGCGCTGGTGCGACGTGGGGCTCCGCCGCGGCCCCCGGTTCTCAGTGCTGCGGGGCTGGAGTTGGACCCGGCCATGCGGCGGGTCACCCGCGGAGGCACCCGCCTCCAGCTCACGCCCCGTGAGTACAGCGTGCTCGAATACCTGATGCGTCACGCCGGATCGGTCGTCACCAAACACGACATTCTGCAATCTGTTTGGGATGTCAATTACGAGGGCGACGACAACATCGTGGAGGTCTACATCGGCTACCTTCGACGCAAAATCGACGCCCCGTTCGGCACGACGAGCATCGACACCGTCCGCGGCGTGGGCTATTCGATGCCGTCGGAGACATAGGGGTCGTCGCCGATCGGGAGCGTGACCACGAAGTGCGCACCCTCATCGTCATGATCGCGGATGTCGATCGACCCGTGATGAGCGGCAACGATCTCGGCGGCGATGGCGAGACCGAGCCCGGAACCACCGAATTCGCGGGTTCGGGGAGTGTCGAGGCGGACGAATCGCTCGAAGATCCGGGCCCGGTCCGCCGGAGCGATGCCCGGCCCGTCGTCGGCCACCGCGATGACGGCGTTTCCCTCGCATCTGCTGCAGGCGAGGTTGATTCGGGTGTGTGCGTGGCGGACGGCGTTGTCGACGAGGTTGCGGACCAGCCGGGCCAACTGCTGCGGATCCCCGGCCACCCGGGCAGGGTTGACGGTGGCTGAGACCGCTATGCCGGGAAGGCCCCGGAGGCGGGCGCGTTCGGCGAGGATCAGATCGTCGATATCGACGTCGACGCGCAGGTGGGTCAGTGAGTCTTCGTCGGCACGCGCGAGCAGGAGAAGATCTTCGACCAACGCATGCATTCGTCGGGCTTCGGGAAGCAACGACTCGTCGACCAGGGCCGTGTCGATCAATTCGGGACGGGATTGTGCGAGTTCGAGTGCGGCGGTGATGGTCGCCAGCGGGCTGCGCAGTTCGTGCGAGGCGTCGCTGACGAAACGCCGCTGGGCCAGATGCCCGGCCTCGAGCCGGGCGAGCATGCTGTTCATGGTGACCGCGAGATCGGCAATTTCGTCTCGGGCCGCCGGCACGGGAACCCGCTCGTCGAGTTGATCGGTCGATATCGCCGCCACCCGGGCGCGGATCCTCTCCACCGGGCGCAGGGCCGCGCCGATGAGCCGGTAGGTGGCGACGGCGACGAAGCCGAGGACGACCGGCGCACCGATCGCGAGCAGCGCCGCGACAGTGGCCAGGACACCTTCAACCGGTTCGCGGTCGGCTCCGGTGACCACGGTGACCGGCCCTCGAGGGACATGGTGCCGTGGGCGGCCACCCAGTAGTCGCGTTCGTGCCCGAAGTGGAGGTTTCCGAGGTAGGCGGACTCGCCGGGTGGCAGCGGGGCGGCGAGGACCGGTGACGACGGAATCCCGGCCGAGGTGGCGAGCACGTTTCCGGCGCTGTCGAGGATTTGGACGGCCCCGATCTGGCCGTCGGTGGCGAGTAGCGATGCGTCGAGTTCCTGCGGCGGCTGAGTGCGCAATTGCTCGGTGATCTGGTGGGACCGTGAGTCTGCGGCGGCTCGGGCGGAGTGTTCGAGATTGCGGTACAGCACGAACAGGAGTGCACCGCCGGCGAGGAGCAGGCACACCGTGACGGCGAGGACCGCGGCCGCGGCGGATCGCACACGCACATTCCAGTTTCCGGGGTTCAGGCTGCGGCGGTCCATGGTGTTCAGTCTGACCGACACCGCATCCGCCGCCCTGGTGTCGGTGTCGGTGTGCCCAACCTCATGCGGCGGCCTCGGCGAGGATGGCCTGGAGCGCAGTCTGGAATCCGGCGATGGTGTCGGGGTCGAACAGGTCGGCCGCGTACACCAGTTCACAGTCGATACCGGCCGGGTCACCATCGGCATTGTGGTGGTCGGTGAAGTGGAAGTGCAGATCGCATTTGGCGATATCCAGTGGTTGCGGTGCGATCTCGAACTCCAGTCCCTCGCTGTCGAGGGTGGCGGCGGTGAAATTGTTCAGCGACAACGCGACCTGGAAGAACGGGTGCAGCGACGGCGACCGGCGCGGGTCGAGCACGTCGACGAGGTGCTCGAACTGGACGTCGGCGTGCGCGAACGCATTCAGCTCAGTCGCGCGGGACTGGTCGAGAAGCTCAGCAACGGTCGTGCCCGGGTCGACCGTCGAGCGGAGAACGACTGTGTTGACGAACATGCCGACGACCTCGTCGAGGTCGGGATGGGTCCGGCCGGCCGTCGGTATGCCGATCGCGATCGTGCGCTGGGAGGACAGGCGTGCGAGGAGCAGTACCAGCGCTGAATGCAGCACGGTGAACATGGTCGCCCGCCGCGCGTGGGCGACATGCAACAGTGCTCGGTGCGTTTGTTCGTCGATCGCAAAGCTCAGCCGGCCGGCCGCATACGTCCACCGTTGTGGACGGGGTCGGTCCGCCGGCAGCGTCAGTTCCCCGGGCAACCCAGCCAGTTCGGCTCTCCAGAACTCGATCTGACGAGCCGTGAGGCTGCCGGGATCAGCGTCGTCGCGGAGAAGGTCGTGCCGCCAGAGACTGTAGTGCGGGTACTGCGCCGGCAGCGGCGCCCACCTCGGCGCAGTGCCCGCAGCACGGGACGCATACGCAGTCAACAGGTCGCGGGCGAGGACTGCCAGCGACCACCCGTCCGCGGAGATGTGGTGGATCACGCACGCGAGCAGGTGCTCCTCGGGCCCGGTGGCGAACAGTGTGGCCCGCAACGGCGGTTCGGTACGAACGTCGAAGCCGCGGTGCAGCAGCCAACGGATGTGTTGCGCAAGTTCGGATGCGGTGACGTGTACCGGAGTGAGGTCGGGGACGGCATCGGTGACGTCGATGAACCGCTGGCAGGGGCCGTCCGCCGAATCGGGATACACCGTGCGCAGAGGGAGATGCCGGTCGAGCACGTCGGTGGTGGCATCGCGCAGCGCCTCGATGTCGAGGACACCGCGGATCGTGACGGTGAACGGGAGGTTGTACAGGGCTGGGCGGGTTGCGGTGCGGTCGAGGAATTGCTGCGCTGGGGCCAGTGGGACCCTTTGGGGCAGCGGTTGTGTTGCGAACGCGCGCAGCGAGGATAGTTCACCGGACTCCGGGTGTTCCTCGGCGAGAAGCTGGGCGAGGGCGGCGACGGTGGGGAACTCGAACAGATCGCGCACCCCCAACTGGGTGCCGAAATCGGCGTTGAGCGCCGCGATCACCCGGGTGGCGGAGAGCGAATCCCCACCGAGGTCGAAGAACGACGATTCCGCGTCCACCACGTCGGTGCACAGTACCCGGGCGAGCACCCCGGCCACCGAGTGTTCATCGGGTGTGCCCGGCGGTCGCGCCGAAGAGGCGACGGAGCCGAAATCCGGGGTCGGTAAAGCGGCCCGGTCCAGCTTCTTCGTCGGCGTCAGTGGGACGTCGTCCAGGACGGTGATCACCGCGGGCACCATGTAGTCCGGCAGCAGCTGGGCTACCGCTGCCCGCAGCATCGCCGGAGTCACCTCCGACGACGTCCGCAACAGCACATACGACACCAGCAGCGCATCCCCCGCCCTGTTATGGACCACGGTCGTCGCGAACTCCACATCCGGGTGGCCACGCAGGGCGGTGTCGATCTCGCCGAGTTCGATCCGGAACCCGCGGACTTTGACCTGGTCGTCGCTGCGGCCAACGTACTCGAGTGTCGCCTCGGGTGTCCATCGGACCAGGTCGCCCGTGCGGAACAGGCGCGAGCCGGGTTTGCCGAACGGATTGGCGACGAACCGGCCGGCGGTCATCCCCTCGGTGCGCGTAACCACGGGCCAACCCGGGGGTGCCGAGATACAGTTCGCCGACCGCGCCGGAGGGAAGCGGCCGCAGGCGCCGGTCCAGCACCACCGCGTCGACGCCGCGCATCAGTGCACCGATCGTCACCGGCCGATCCGGGGCCATCGGGGAGCTGAGTGTGACACTGCACGTGGTTTCGGTCGGGCCGTAAGCATTGCGCATCGTCCGGTGGTGCGCCCAGCGCGTCACCAGTTCCGGTGGGCACGCCTCACCGCCGACCAGGACGAGTTCCACGTCGTCGAGGCCGTCAGGGTTCACCGTCGCCAGCGCCGACGGGGTCGACAGCACGTGGGTGACGTGTTCGTCGCGCAGGAGATCGGCCAGTTCGTGGCCGCCGACGACGTCCGGTGGGGTCACCACCAAGGTGGCGCCGGCCAGGGCGGCGGCGAGGACTTCGACCAGTGCTGTATCGAAGCTCGGGGAAGCGAAATGCAGGATCCGCGAGGTGGCGGAGAGCGCGTAGTTGTCACGGATTTCCTGCGCGAGATTGGCCAGGCCGTCGTGGGTGACGACGACACCCTTGGGTGCGCCGGTCGACCCGGACGTGTAGATCACATACGCGGCGTTTTCCCGACGCACCGGGCGCAGCGGGCGCGGTGGCGGCACGTCGAGGGTATCGAGGTCGACGGTGAGCCATCGCACCGTGTCCGGCAGCTGGCCCCGAGTGGCGGAGGAGGTCAGGCCTGCAACAGGTGTGCAGTCGTCGAGCATGTACTGGATGCGTGCGCGCGGATGCGTCGGGTCGATGGGCACGTAGGCGGCGCCGGTGGCGGCGACCGCCCACACGGCGACCACGGATTCGTACGAGCGGGGTACGGCGACCGCCACGAGGTCTTCCGGACCGATGCCGGCGCCCAGCAGCGTGCCGGCCAACGCGGCCGAATGGCGGCCGAGATCCCGGTAGGAGAAGGATCGTCCGCGGTCGCGGACCGCGATTCGCTCACCGGATGCACCGGTAGCGGCGGCGAGTAACTGGGTGAGGGTTGCCGGTTCGACATCGGCCGGGCCGCGCGCCGGTGTCAGGACCTCGCGTTCCCCGGGCAGAAACAACTCCAGGTCGGCGACGGCGCAGTCCTCACCGATGACTGTCACGAACGTCTGCAGGAAATGGGTAAACCGGCGGTGGTGGCTGCTCAGTTCCCTCTCGCCGTAGAGGGCGGGGTTGGCTTCGAAGTCGATCCGCGGCATCAGATCCGTGGAGCCCGGGTAGATGTTCACTGCCAGATCCGCGGTCGGACCGGTCGTGAGAACATGAACACGACCGGTGACCGCACCGAGGCTGATGTCCGGTTCGAACAGCATCAAATTCAGCACGGGGCCGAACGAGGCGAGCTCACCAGTGGCCGTGCCGCGCTCACGACCGATGTCTTCACGCCGATACCGCTGGTGGCGTAACGCCGCGATCAGTGCCGCCCGGGCGATTCCGATCGATTCCTCGACGGTCGTGGCCCCGATCCCCGGCAGCGCCAGGGCACCACATTCGAGACCGAGCCCGCCGCCGCCCGCAACGATCCGGTGGTGCGGGCCGTCACCGGAAGAGACACCATGACGTCGTCGACGTCAGTCATCCGTGCCAAATAGACGGCGAAGGCCGCCACGAGGACAGCGGTGCGATCGAGGACGGACCGGTCCCCGGCATCGGCATGGAAGACAACGTCATGGGGTCGCCGGTGACCCGGACAGCCGGCCGAGGCGCAGCGCTCCGCCCGGCAAGACTGACCACCGGTGGCAGATCAGGGGCGAGCCCGGCCCAGTACTCACGATCGGCATCGAACCGCCCCGACGATCGATAGTCCCGATCCGCTCGGCTCAACTGCTCGGGCCCCACCACCCGGTGCGGACCCGGCTCGCCGCCGCCGAGAGCCGCGACGTACCACTGCGCGGTCCGTTGCATCAGCAGCATCGCCGCATATCCATCCAATGCGAGGTGGTGGGCACGCGCATACCAGAACACACGATCGTCACCGACCCGCAGAACACGCGAGAAGACCAGCGAGTCATCGCCCATCGCGAGTGGGACCGTGCAGTCACGTCGCATCCACTCCCGCGCGAACTCGGCCGGGTCGCGTTCGGCGCGGAAGTCCAAAACCAGGACTTGACCTGCCGATCGAATCCTCTCACGTTGATACGGGTGTCCGTCGACGTCGACCAGCACGACCTCCGCGCCCAGTTCGTCCATCGCCCGCGTGTGCGCCTCGCACAGCTTCTCCACCTCAATGGGCCCGCTCAGATCCACGTACTGGGCGATGACGTAGGGCACCTCGGGGGTCAGCTGCTGCGCAAGCCAGATCGCCTGCTGCGCCGCGGTCAATGGCACCAACCGGCCGAACGACTTGGAATGCGTCAGCTGGGTGCTCATTTGACCGCCCGGAACACCACGAGCTCCTCGGTGCACTGCTGTGGCCCGATCAAACCGCGATCAACGAGAAGATCCCGTCGTGCTTGCAGCACCGGACCGAACGGGACGCGGACGCGGCGTGCTTCCTCAACGTGTAAGCCGCTTTCCCCAGCATCACTCGCGTCTTCTCCGTGCCGCTCAGCGTCGATTGCACGAGAATCAACCGGCCCCCCGTCGTCAAGGAGATCCGGGGCATCGCCGCAAATCCGGTCCAACAACGCCCGCCCCTCGTGCCCGGCGTCCCAACACCGCGCACGACCCTCGCCGGCAGCCCATCGTGCTCGGCAGGAACATACGGTGGGTTCGCTACGATCAAGTCGAACCGCCGGTGACGTACTCGTGACACCAGATCACCGCGAACAACCCGCACACGGTGCCCGTGAACCGCCGCATTGAGCCAGGTACTGACCAACGCCCGACGCGAAACGTCGACCGCGGTCACGCTGCGCGCACCGGACCGAGTCGCCCACACGCTGACCACCCCAGCACCCGCACACAAATCCAGAATCCGCGTACCCGCGTCCACCTGCTCGTCGCCGAGCGAATCCACAAGCAGCCGCGAATCATGCTGAGGCCGATACACACCCGGAAAACGAAAGATCACCAACGCCCCACTTCCTCCCAGCCTCCCGTCAGCGCAGCGATCCAACTCTGATCGAAGTGCGCGTTCAGCTCACAGCTCGGATCACCATGCCGAAGCAATGTCGTGCATGGCGCGCGGGACGAAACCGCTGTCGCTGTTCGGTTGTTGATGGTCACTTTGCCAGATCGTCACACATGCAAGCTGAAAGAACGCTGAAAGTGCGTCCACCGCACATGGGCGCAGGCCGCCGGGTATGTGCCCGCCAGGTTCGGGCCACGTCCGGCAACGCGACCCCCAGTGTCACATTCATCCTGCGCGTCCCGCCGTCGTCTTGTTGGTGCGGTCAGGGTGCGCGGCGTTCTCATTCGGGGTCGTCGACTGCCAGCCGTGGGTGCGGGTGCGGTCCATCCAGGCCGTGTAGAGCGCACCGCCGATCACGGCGGCGAGGCCGCCGAGGAGCACGCCGCCGATCACGTCGGTGAGCCAGTGCTCGCCGAGGTACAGGCGGGTTGCAGAGACCACGACCGTCACCGCCGCGGCCACTATCAGCAGCAGGGCTCGACGGATCGGCGGCAGTGTGTACCCGACCATGACGGCGACCGTGGTGAACAACGCCATCGCCCCGGTCGCATGACCGGACGGGAAGGAGTGGTCCGTCTCGAGCAGCACCTGCGTCACGATCGGTGGGCGAGTCCGCCCGACAACGTATTTCGTCATGGTGGAGGCCAGGGCCGCGCCGCTGACGGTCCCGATGAGGACCAGCGCGGGGATCGGTGAGCGGGTCCGGCGGGCCAGCACCGCCCCGAACACGACCGCGAGGACAATGGTGCCCGCCGGTCCGCCGGCATCGGTGACCGCGATAGCCGGGCCGGTCACCGAGTTCGACCTGTGCTCGGCGAACCAGCCCAGGACCGCCGGGTCTGCACTAATCAACCAGGCCCCCACTCTGACCTGGTAGGCCAGCGCGACCAGCGCCGCCGCCAATCCGGCACATTGCAGACCGACCAGCGCAGATCCGGTCGCACACCGCTCACCTGACCAACTCCGCCACATCGACGCTCCGAGGAACATCGCCACACCCCCGATCAGGACGGCCAGGGCGAGCGTCGCGGCACCGTTCTGTTGTAGTTCGGCAACCGTGTCGTGGGCCCGCCCGACCAGGTTCGTATGGACCGGTGCGCCGAGCACCGACGCCAATGACACCGGGACTTGTCCTGCATCTCTCACGGCCGCAGTATCGGCGCCGGTAGCTGAGGAGCCGCTGAGAACGCGACCGCGATCACACCCGATGCCGCTGAACAGGAATTTCCACCCCCGACCTGTCTCGATGCGGCGACTCGCGCGGTAACCTGAATTACCGACGGGTCTTCCAGTCTCCATCGCCAATCACCAGCAAAGTCTCAACGAGCCGAGACGCCGCGGCGTCCAGCGGACTGCGGAGGCCTAGGTGCCGGGCCCGCCAACGCACACATCGATGATCAACCGCTGATATCCATCGCAGGACTCCTTGTAGCTCAACGCAGCCGGAACAAGAACGGCCATGATTGAACCCAGTTCTTTGCCAGTCGGGGAAATCTACCTCCGACGGGATAGAGGTGGTGTGGCACGGGTTCGAACAGCACGCGTGCGCCTTCGCGACCGGACTCGAGGTGATACGACGCCAGAAATACGGCGTGATCGAACGAGTCGCTGCGGAAATCGGGTTGCAGAGTTCGTTCGGCGTCCCTCGCGTAGGCGAGCAGCATCCGACGCCCGCGTGGGCCTGCCAACAAGGATTCTGCGGTAGTCATGTGCTGACCACCCTAGAGTCCCGAGCAGGCGCGGCGCCGAATACGTTGTCGCCCGGCTCCCGCCACCGCCGGCGCGTGGGTATGCCCGGGTAGGGCGTCTCGGACCAGTACGCTCACGCGGGTCGAAGAGCGATCCTTGACCGGCACCTCGTTGCCGACGATCGGTGCGTTGGCTCATCTCGACGCTCCATCCTCGGAAAGTCGGTGAGGACAGCACTACCTCGTGCAAGCTGACAATGTGACCGATCAGCACGAGAAGTGGCGTCCACCAACGCACCTGCCGGTGCTGGTGACGGATTCGTCGGTCGAGGACGGCGAGACACCACCACCGGAAGTCGGGGTGATCGGCGAGTTTCCTCTGCTGTTCCAAGAGTTCCCCACCGATCCGGCCGATCCGTGGATCGTCACGCTCCGCGCCTCGGGCGAACCTCTGCACGCGGGCAAACCCACACGCCAGCAACCCGGAACCGGTGAGCAGTGGCGGGATTGCGCTGTGCTGTTGCGTGGTGCCGGCTGGACGGCCACCTGGTACACCCGCCGTCCGGTACTCGGTCAGGTCGAAGTCACGGGGCGACTGATCGGTGACCTCGCGTACGCCACCACCGGACGGATCCGCGGTCGGATCATCGGCGTCCAGGTGGCCACCGACCGATACCACCGAGACGGCAATTGCGAGGTGGGCGTGCTGGTCGATCTGGACCTGACCTACGTCCCCACCGCCACCGCTGCACCCCAGTGTGGTCCCCGGCGCCGTGTCGCACACGGCACCGACCTGTGGCAGGTCGACCGCGAGCTGCCCCCTGGTCGTCCGTCTCGACTCCAACCGCCACGTCACCGAGTACACACTTCCGGGCAGATCTTCGACAACCCTCCGGCAGTCCGGACCCGGCGCGTGTGGGCGCATGCGCGAGGGTGCTGGGTCGGTGGCTGGGACGGGATCTACCACTGCAACCTGGACGGCACCGCGGCCGAGGTCAGCGATGCGCCGATCCGCGACGGCGCCACCCACGGCGAGGTCCTGCTCGCCGTGGCGGTGCCGAGCCGTATGCGGCCGAGCGGTTGCTGGTCCGACCGGATCAAGATCCGGTATCGAGCAGTGCCAGCGGGTGGGGCGACATCGAGTCGATGAACACCATCGACGACGGGTTTCTGCTGCTGTTCCGCCAGCGTGACCCCAGCACCGGCGCCCTGGGCGTGACCCGTCGGGTTCGGGTCGACCTGCACAGCATCGCGACCGTGGGGCCGCCGCTGAGCACAGCGGTGGACTCGTATCGGCCGTTTCTGGCCGGCACACCACCGACCATCTTCGACGGCACCAATGCCTACCGTGTGCTCGACGAGCTCACCGTCGTCGACGCCGCTGCGCTGCCCAACCGGGTGCTGGACGGCGGGCAGGTCGTGGACATGGTGTGGATCGTCGGGCATCCCCCCGGACGGCACCGGTCTCGGACGGTGGTGGCCGCTCACCGGGCGACGAGTCGTTCTCAGGAACGCAGCAGGTCGAGATCTCCCTTGGTGAAGCCGTGCCCGGTGCGGGCTGCCAGGGCGTCGAGTTCGTGTTCGAGGAAGCGGCGATCCTGTCGCCCGGCCCAGTGGGTGATCCCGCCCTCGTGGGTGGGGAATCCGTATCCGAGGGTGAGCATCAGGTCGATGTCCGAGGGCCGGTCGGCGATCTTGTCCGCGAGCAGCAGTGCCGCCTCGTTGGCCATCGTGACCAACGCGCGAGTGACGATGCCCTGAGAGGTGAACGCCGCTCGTGTGATGGCCTTGCGTTGCGAGGACTGCTCGATGAGGGCCTCGACCGTGCTGTCCGGGTGTGGGGTGCGCGATCCTGGCTCGTAGTGATACCAGCCGTCCCCGGTCTTCTGCCCGAATCGGCCCAGTTCACACAGCGCGTCCGCGACGTCCGGGTACCGTTCCCGGGGGTCGCGGGCACCCGCTTTGCTCTTGCGCATCCGCCAGGCGATGTCGAGACCCGACATGTCCGAGACCGCGAAGGGTCCCATGGCGAAACCGAATTCGGTGAGAGCCGCGTCGACCTGCTGTGGGAGTGCGCCCTCTTCGAGCATGAGTTCGCACTGTCGGCGGTAGGCGTTGTAGATCCGGTTGCCGATGAACCCGTCGCAGACACCGGCGAGGATCGGCATCTTCTCCAGTACCTTCGCGGCGGTCAGTGCCACATCCAGTGCTTCTGTCGAGGTCATCTCGCCGCGAACGATTTCGAGCACGGCGGCCCGGTGGGCGGGGCTGAAGAAGTGCATCCCCAGCACCCGGGTGGGTCTGGCAACCGCAGCGGCGATCTCGTTGACGTCGAGGTACGAGGTGTTGGTCGCCAGCGGCACGTGCGGGCGCAGGACGGCCTCGAGCTGGCGCAGGACCGTTTGCTTGACCTCCAGGTCCTCGTATACGGCCTCGATCACCAGATCGGTTTCCTCGAGGTCGCGGATCGTTGTCCCGGCAGTGAGCAGGGAAAGATGGTGCTGAGCATCGGATTCGGTGAGTCGACCGCGAGTGACCATGCCCTGATAGGTGCGCTGCAGCCGTTCGGCCGCCGCAGCCGCCGCCTGGCGCTGCTGATCGACGAGGACCACCGGGACACCGGCCTCGACGAAGGCGCGGGCGATGCCCGCACCCATCGTCCCGGCGCCGACGACGCCGACCGACTTCAGTTCTCGCGGCAGAGCGGGCCGGTTGGCTTTCAGGGCGGCCCGGCGGGCGAAGAACAGGTGCCGCAGCGCAGACGATTCGGTGCCGTTCCGCAGCCTGTTGAACTCCGCGCGCTCATGTTGAAAGGCCCGGTCCGCCGGCGCGGAGGCACCCATGAGGATCGCACCGACGGCGGCGACGGTCTGCGGCCGGGCCGCTCTGCGGAGCGCCCTGGTTGCCACCTGCTCGACCTCACCGGGATCGGCACCGCGAACGGGCAGATTCCGCAGGATGCGTTTGCCTCGCAGCGCACGGGCGAAGCGAATCGCCTCTGCGCGAAGGGAGCCCGTGACCACCTCGTCGATCAGTCCTTCGCGGTGAGCCTGCTCCACGGGCAGCCGCTCCCCCGAGGTGACCAGTTCGAGTGTGCGGGCCGGCCCGACCAGGCGCAGTGGCCGCTGGGTGCCGCCGGCGCCGGGGATCATGCCCAGCGTGATCTCGGGGAGCCCGACCACCCCACCGGCAAGTGCGATCCGGCCGTCGCATCCTAGCGCGAGTTCGAAGCCGCCCCCGAGTGTGGCGCCGGACAGCGCCGCGACGACCGGTTTGGCACTGGCCTCGATGGCGGCGATGACCGACGGCAGTTGCGGTTCGGGGACCGGGCCGCTGAACTCGCGCAGGTCGGATCCGGAGACGAAGTTGGCGCTCGCCCCGATCAGGACGATCGCGTCGACCTCGTCGTCGGCTTCGGCCACCTCGAGTCCGGACATCAGGCCCGCGCGTACCGCGGCGCTGCTGGCGTTGACCGGGGGGTTGTCGATGGTCAGAACCCCCACCCGGTCTTCGACGGTGTAGGTGACCGGGATGGTGCCGAGGGAAAGTGGGGACACCTGCTGTGTCATGGAGCGTGTCCTTCCGGTCATCGACGTTGGCTGAAGCGGCGGCCGAAGATCTCCTCGGCGATCCGGTTCTTCAGGATCTCTATGGAGCCGCCGGCGATCATCCAGCCGCGGGTCCGGCGCATGCAGTATTCGACCAGGGATTCGGTGCTGTAACCGAGTGCGCCCATGGCCTGCATGGCCTCGTTGGCGGCCTTGAAACCGGCTTCGTTGGCGGCCAGCTTCGCCACCGAGGTCTCATAGGCGGACGGCAGCCCGGCGGCGGCGTTCCGCACGGCCCGATCGAGGAGCAACTCGGCCGAGTCGAGGGCGACCGCGACCTCGGCGAACTTCCACTGCAATCCCTGGAATTCGTTGAGGGTGCGGCCGAACTGGGTGCGTTCGCTGACATGGTCGCGGGCGAGGTTGAACGCGAGACGGCCGAGAGCGAGAGCGCGGGAGGCGTTGCCGATGCGCTCGACGTTGAATCCGCTCATCTGCTTCTTGAATCCGCCCGGCCCGAGCAGGACGTTCCCCTTCGGCACCCAGCAGTCGTCGAAGTACAGCTGTGCCCACTGCTCACCGCTCATATACGTCGACGGATTCCCGAGGGTCAGCCCCTTCGCGCCGCGTTCGACGAGGATCGAGCCGATGTTGCCGGTCCCGGGTCCGAATCGGACGTAGACCAGAAAGAGGGTGGCATCGACGCTGTGGGTCCCCCAGATCTTGGTGCCGTTGATCCGGTACCCGTCGCCGTCCTCGGTGGCGCTGGTGGTCAACTCCGTCGCCGCCGACCCGGCCTCGGGCTCACTCATCCCGAGACCGATGAGGGTCCGGCCCGCGATCAGATCGGACAGGTACTTGGCCTTCTGCTCCGGTGTTCCGAACTCGGCGAAGGTGCGGATGGCACCGAAGTTGCCGGCCTGCAGAATGTCTGCGCTCTTCGGGCAGACCATCGCCACTTCCTGGATGACGGCGACCGCATCGGCCAGTCCGGCACCCTGGCCGCCGTCCTCGGCGGAAATGGTCAGCCCGAGCAGGCCCTGGGCGCCGAGGAGCTGGGCGATGTCCCAGGAGTAGTTCGGGTCGTGGGCGCGTGCGAGCGCCCCGTCGGCGAGATGTCGCTGGGCGAACGAACGCACCGAGTCGAGCAGGGCCTCACGTTCGGTCAGTACGGCGGTCATGATCACTCCTAAGTCAATACTCTATAGAGATAGTGGTAGGGATAACGGCGGAAAAATCGTGCGGACGGTCTTGTCAGCCCATGTAGTTGAAGGCCTTCTTCCACATCTCTTCGTCACGGACCGCATACTGCGCGAACTGCTCCTCGGTGAAGAGGTGAAACTGTGGCGAGTTCGCCTGCGGCAGCTGGTATTCACCGGCCTTGACCAGCCCGATGTCGGTGCGGGCCGGGACGAATCCCTGTGCGGCGGCGAAGCTCTGGCCCGATTTCGACATGGTCCAGTTCATGAAGACCTTCGCGGCCGGGCTTCGCACACCTTTGGCGGTCATCCCCATCAGGTTCTCCGATCCGGAGACACCCTTGTCCGGGATGACCAGCTTGATCGGGGCGCCCGCGAGCTGGGCGGCGAAGGCATTGTTGAAACTCAGTGAACCGATTGCGATCTCGCCGCGGGCGAGGGCGTCGACTTCGGTGGAGGTGGAGTCGAAGATGCGGGGGTTCTGCGCGCCCTGGGCGGTGAGGAAGTCTTCGCCGAGGGTCTCGATCTGGAAGTGCGCGAGGGCGTTCAAGGTGCCGCCGGTGGTCACCGACACGACGCCGAGCTTGCCGGAATAGCGCGGATCGGTCAGGTCCTCCCACTTGGTGGGCTGGTCGTCCTCGATCATCGCGGAGTTGTAGCCCATCGCGTTGACGAAGTAGTAGCAGTTCACGAAGGTGTCGCGGACACCGGTGTTCTGCTGGACCAGCAGGTCGTGGAACGGGGTCCGGTAGGGCACGAACACGTTCTGCTTCTCGAACTCGCGGGCGACCCGGGGGTCGGTGACGCGGATGATCTCGGCGGGCAGCTGGCCGGCTCCGTGTTCGGAGAGCGCGCGCTCGGCCAGTTTGTTGGTGGGCAGGCGGGTCAGTTCGATCTTGATGCCGGTTTCCTGCATGAAGCGGGCCGCGGTGAGGTCTTCGGCTTCCTTGCCGGTACCCGAGTACAAGATGACGGTGTCGTTCTTGGCGGCGTCGTAGAGCTGCTTGTCGGCGACGAGTTCGCCGTCGATGCGCAGGCCGTCGGAGGTGTCGACGGCGGACGGCGGGCGGAGTTCGCGCGCCTGGTCGTCTTTTCCGCCGTCGGGTGAGCCGCAGCTGGTGACGGTCAGGACGGTCGCGGCGGCCAGGGCGGCCGCGGTGAGCCACCGGCGCACACCGGGGCGTGTGGTGCTGCGCATGGCGTTCCTTTCGGTGTTCGAGGGGGTTCGCTCAGGCACCGCCGGCTCCGTTCTTGGCGCCGAATCGGCGGGGCAGGTAGCTGAGGATGAACATGATGGCGCAGTAGATCACGGCCATCGCCGACGCTTCCTGCAGTGCGCCGCCGTTCTCGAACTGGTCGTAGATGGCGATCGAGAGGATGCGGGTGTCGGTGGTGTAGAGGAACAGCGGCACGGTCAGCTCGCGCATGCTCAGCATGAGCAGGATCAGGAAGGTCGAGGACACCGCGACGCGCAGCAGGGGGATGGTGACATAGCCGATGGCGCGGGTGCGGCGGGCGCCGAGAAGCACGGCGCTGTCCTCGAGGTCGCGGTCGGTGGCCTGGATGGCGGCGGCGATGCCGCGGAAGCCTTGGGGCATCTGCACCGCGACGAAGCCGATGATCAGCACCCACAGGGTGCCGTAGACCGGGATGGGCATGACGAGCCAGGTCCACAGCAGCCCGATACCGAGCACGATCGCGGGGATTGCCAGGGGCACCATCGACAGCGCCTCGAGGAGGCCGCGTGCGTAGGAGCTGGTGCGGTAGACGGTGTAGCCGACCAGGAACGCGAGGATGGTGCCGCCGAGCGCGGCGAGCAAGGAGACGATCACACTGTTGGTCGCCGCGGTGGTGAACACCTCGGAGGTGAACACGTGCGCGAAGGAGGTGATGTCGAGGGCGCCGGGCTCGGTCAGGCTGGCGAAGGACTGCATGTACGGGGAGCTGCGGATCGCCGAGAGGAACAGGGCCAGCAGCGGCAACACGATCGCGAGCAGGAAGTACACCAGGGCCACAGCGACGACGGGTGTCTTGAATCGTCCCAGCGGCAGGGTGCGGGCCTTGACGCCCTTGCCCGAGACGGTCGTGTAGGAGCGCTTGGCCAGGATCCGCCGCTGCACCAGGGTGATGGTGACGACCGCGGCCACCAGCACGATGGCAATCACGGAGGCTTCGTTGCCGCGTGAGGGTGAGGTGTTCATCAGCCGGTAGATGAACGTCGGCAGGGTGTCGATCTGTCCGGGGGTGGCCAGGACCTGCGCGACCGGGAAGTTCTCCAGGATGAGGATGAACATCAGCAGGCCCGATCCCAGAATGGCAGGCAGGGCAAGGGGTGTGGTGACCGATCTGATGGTGTGCCAGGTGGATCCGCCGTGGACGCTGGAGGCGTCTTCGAGGTCGGGATTCATCAGGGACATCGAGCTGTGCATCAGCAGGAACGCGTAGGGCGCGTAGTACATCGCCATCACCATGACGACGCCGCCGATGGTGTACACGTTGACCGGGCTGCCCATACCGAGATCGCGGAAGGCGACGTTGATCAGGCCGGCGCCGGGGCTGCCGAGCAGCGACCAGGCCAGCGCGCCGACGTAGGACGGCAGGAACAGCGGCATGAGACCGATCAGAAAGATGAATCCCTTGCAGGGGACATTCGTCCGCGCGGTCACGAAGGCCAGGAATCCACCGATCGCCAAGGCCAGCAGAGTTGCCGAGAACGCAATGACGAGTGAGTTCAGCGTGGCGCCGATAACGCCCGCTTCGGTGAGAACCCGGATGTTCTGCAGGGTCAGATCGAGGCCGATGCTGCCTGGTCTCGGTACCTCTTTGCTGAATGCCGCGAGGAGGACGAACCCGGCGGGGACCAGCACCAGGAAGGCGACCACCGCGAGGAGCGGCAGGCTTGCCACCTTTCCTCGCCGGCCGATGCGACGGGCGCGTCGCCGCGTGGGTGCCGGCGGCCGGGGTGTCATCGGTGGTGCAGGCTCGAGCACGCTGGTCGTACTCATGCCGCCACCGCCTGCGGGATGTCGCTGACCGGTGCCTCGTTCGGGAGGACCTTCACCCGGTCCGAGTCGATGGAGATGGACACACGGGCGCCGGGTGCGAAGGTCCCGACGGCGGGCGGTGCGCAGATGGCGTCGAGTGGCAGGCCGCTGTCGGTGCGCACCTTGCAGCGGATGGATGCCCCCTGGAACACCGCAACTTCGACGGTGCCGCTGAGGTAGTTGGTGTCGGCGTCGTGACCCACCCGGTCGGTCGGTTGTTCGAGCGTCACCGTGATGTCCTCGGGCCGGATGCATACGCTGGCAGCAGTGCGGGGAACCGGGTAAGTGCTTCGCAGGGTGATGTCGTGGTCGGTCAGCTCCAGTGAGCGAGGTGTTGACGAGGGGGCAATGGGGAAGATGTTGGTCACGCCGAGGAAGCCGGCGATCGATGCGCTCACGGGAGATCCATAGATCTGCTCGGGGGTGCCGAGTTGGGTGATGCGGCCTTCCTGCATGATCGCGATCCGATCGGCCAGCGCGAGCGCCTCCTGCTGATCGTGTGTGACATACAGGCTGGTCAGGCCGCGTTCGGTTTGGATGCGGCGCAGTTCGACGCGCAGGTCGTCGCGCAGCCGTGCATCGAGGTTGGACAGGGGTTCGTCGAGCAGGAGCACGCTGGGCGACATTGCCATCGAGCGCGCCAGCGCGACTCGTTGCATCTGTCCGCCCGAAAGCATGCTGGCTCCGCGTTCGGCGAGGTGCGCCAGGCCGACGATCTCGAGGACCTCGAGGGCTTGGCGGCGGCGGTCTGCCCGGGCGATGCCCTTCATCTTCAGCGGGAACGAGACGTTTTCGAGGACCGTCTTGTGGGGCCAGACCGCGTATGACTGGAAGACCATGCCGACGTTGCGTTTGAACACCGGGACGACTTTTCCGCTGGCGCCGTCGAATACGGTGCGGTCTCCGATGGAAATCCTTCCACCGGTGGGTGATTCGAGTCCGGCGATGCACCGCATGGTGCTCGTCTTTCCGCACCCGGACTGGCCGAGCAGGACCACTGATTCGCCGTCCGGAATGGTCAGATCGAGTCTCTTGATCGCAACGAAGTCGCCGTAGGCGAGTTCGAGATCTTGTACTACAACCTCCATGAGAGGTCCCTTCCTAGTGGAGCTGGTGGGTGGGCCGTGGCGTTTATCGGGGGTCGGCGTTGCGGACCGCGGAGTCGAGGAAATCGAGGAACTCGAGGGAGTCGAAGTTCCACGACGACTCGATCAGGTTCTTGGTGCCGTCGGCGCCGATGACGGGTTCGACCAGAGCACGGGCCTTGCCTTCGAGGTCGCTGTCGGACAGCGGGTTCGACGGTTCGCCGTAGGGCTGTTCGACGCGGTGCTGGTATCGGGTGCCGTCGTTCATGACGACGGTGACATCGGCCGGGCGGCCGGACTTCGGGTATGCCGCGTCGGCGGCGTCGTCGAGGACGACCTGCACCTTGTTCATCAGTGCCTGTACCGCGATGTTCGACCGAGTGTCTTCGCTGAAGTCGGTCAGGGTCACCCCGCCGCGGAGCAACGCGACGGCGACGGTGAACGGAAGGCTCAACTGTGCTTGGAGGATGGTGTCGAGCTGTCGTCCTGCGTGCCGGGTGGCGATGGCGAACGTGCCGACGGTGACCGATGCGATGTCGGCCGGGTCGATGGTGTGGGTTTTGACCAGGTGAAGGGCGGCGTCGATTGCCCCGTGCAGGTGACGGCAGCACGGGTACGGCTTGACGTAGGTCCCGAGCAGCACCCACTCCTCCCCCAGGCCGCCCAGGAGGATCCCAGGGTCCCAATCGGTGCCCTCGACACCCGCGTAGGCGGCGAAGTATCCGTCTTTGCCTTCGAGGATCGTGGTCGGGCCCGTCAACCCTGCCTGTGCGAGATCTGCGCTGGTGATGCCGTCACGGGCAGCCTTGCCGGGATGGAATCGTTTGATCTCCGCCGACTGGCCGAGGAATTCGAACAATCCGCTCGCATGTGAGCCGGCGATACCGAGGGTGTTCGCCACTCCGGTGACGTCGAGTTCCAGAAGTACCGCAACTGCGGCCGCGGCCCCGAAGACACCCGCAATGGCGGTGTTGTGGAAATGCCGGTTCCGGGTGGCCGGGTGACCGGCGGCAGCGATCCGGCAGGACAGTTCCATCCCGATGGCCGCCGCGGTCAGCACACGATCCCCGCTGATCCCCTTCTCCTGGGCGACCGCGAACACCGCCGGGAAGATCACCGAGGTGGGATGCATGCTGCCGGGTGTGTACCCCTCATCGGTCTCGGTGCCATGCCCGTTGGTGCCGTTGATCAGGGCCGCGCCCAACGCGGAGCTCCGGCCGTGACCGATGGCGGTCGCCGTGGTGCCGGGGTACATGCGGTGCACGTGTTCGCCGACTGCCCCGGACACCGCACCCGGCGAACTGGCAACGACACCGGCAAGGTGATCGAGCAGCAGCCGCCTGACGTGGTGATCCATCCTTTCGGGCAGCGGGCGTTGCTGCTGGTCGACGATCCACTCGGCAATGTTCCAGGTCAGGCGATCAGAGGAGGTCATGGGGTCTCCATCAGTAGTTCCGGGCCGCGATCCGAGAAGCCCCGTGGAGGCTCCGATCACATCGGCGTGTCTGCGTGACACAAGTTACATACTCTATAGAGTGTTGTCTACTATCGATAGAAAAGCCACCTGAGTGGGCGCATTCCGGTTCGGGCTGATAGACACTATGTAGTACAGAAAATAGAGTGGCGGTTTCGCTGCTCGGTTTGCTCCCGGAAGGAGCCGTCATGACGTCGAGTGACATGGGAGCCGCTCCTCCGGTGAGCCGGACGGAATACGTCGCCGAGCGACTGAAGCAGGACGTCGCATCCGGCGCGATCAAACCGGGCGAACTGATCAAGCAGACCGTACTGGCCAAGCGGTACGGGGTCAGCGCCACACCCGTTCGGGAGGCGATGCGACTACTCGCGGCCGACGGGGTTCTGAGCTATTCCCCACACAAGGGCGCCTCCGTACGGGAGATGACCCCGGACACCGCCCGCGACCTGTACCGGCTGCGGGCCGCCGCCGAACGTGAGGCCACCGTGATGGCGGTCGAACGGATGACACCGGCAGGGCTCGAGACGATCAGGGAAAAGCACGCCGCCCTCGACCGGGCGCAACGCGACGGCGCAGCAACCGCGGCCGACCTGTCCCTGATGAACCGGGCCTTCCACTTCGCCATCTACAGCCAGACCTCTCCCCTGGTCGTCCAGCACATCGAACTGCTGTGGTCGAGACTGACACCCAGCACCACTGTGTGGCGACACCCACCCGACGCCCACGAACTGGAAAAGGATCACGACCAGATCCTCGAGGCCATCGTGCGGAAAGACGCCCAGGCCGCTGGTGACTTCATGGCACAGCACATCCAGCGCGCCTACAAGATTCGGGAGAGCCAACCCGAACTGCGCGCGGCCGGATCGGACGAGCGCGAAGACTTCGGGAATGTCTGAGTTCGTCAAGCGCCGAATCTCTTCTACTCACTCGTGAAGTCCTGGTTCGTCTCCCTCTGCCTCGTCACCGCACTCCTACAGGCCGTATACGCGGCAGTGCGCGTGATGATCTCGTACCGAGCCCTCGAGCTCGGCGGTAACGGCGCGACCGTGGGGATCCTGACCGCGTTGTATTCGCTCGTCCCGCTCGTCGCAGCGATCCCCATCGGCCGGGCCGTGGACGGCAGGCACGCGGCCGCGGTACTGCGACTCGGCGCAGCGCTTTCCGGCGTCGCGGTCGTCGTGATCATCACCAGCACTGACCTGGTCGTGCTCGCCGCCGGCAGCATCCTGCTCGGATTCGGCCACATCCTGACCCTGGTATCCGGCCAGGGATACGTACCGCTCATGTCCTCACCCGATCAATACGACCGCAGATTCGGCGGCCTGACCGTCTGGATCTCCGTGGGACAATCCATCGGGATTCCGGTGGCCGGTATCATCGCATCCCGCAGCCACGAAGGACACGTCGAAACCAACGGCGCGCTACTCGCGATGCTGGTGCTCGCGGCACTCGCAGCCACCGCGAGCCTGTCACCGCACCTTCGGACACCCAAGACCGCGACACCGCAAAAATCCGCAGCTCCCGTACGCCAGTCGACGATGGCGATGCTGTCCACCTCCGGCATGCGCCCCGCCGTCTTCAGCAGCCTGATCGTGCTGACCTCGATGGACCTGACCACCGCCTACCTGCCGGTCCTCGGGGAGCAGTACGGATTTTCCGTACTGACGGTCACCGCGATCCTGACAGCCCGCTCGATCGCCGCGATCGTTTCTCGTGTGTTCTTGACCAGACTTCTGCAATTGGCACCGCGCCGGTGGCTCCTGATCTCCGGCACATTGTGCTCGGCACTGCCAGTCGCCCTGATACCGGCTGTGCCTCAACCGATCATCGTCGGCATCCTCATGGCAGTTGCCGGCTTCTTCTGGGGCCTCGCACAGCCGCTCACCATGACCTGGGTTGCGGGACTGGTACCTCCCTCGAACCGTGCGTCGGCGCTCTCACTTCGCCTGACCGGCAATCGGCTCGGACAAGTCTTCATCCCACTCACCGCAGGCGCAATCGCAGGCTCCACCGGGACCGACGCCGTCTTCGTGCTGACCGGTGGGCTCCTCGCCGGCGCAGCATTCTCGACATGGAGGGCTCTCACCCGCGAATAGCCACCGCCGGCAGCGGTAACGGCCCCGCTGATCCGGTATCGCATACCGTTCGATCCACATCTCCGCTGCGCACGGCACCTTCGACGCAGAGGGGTTCCCATGGACCCAGATGTTCGCGGCGCGCTGTGCCGCCACCGACCGGTCACGTCGGGCGGACGACGTCGCGGAAGTCCTCACACTCCTCGGCGATCCCACAGTCACGATCGAGCCCGTCGTCGCCCCCGCCGGGGTGGGAAAGACCGCCGTCGCCGCCGCCGTGCCCCAGGAACTGGTGGCATCGGCCACTACGCGAAGATGCTGAGCGGACTGCTTGCTACAGCGCTCTCGAGATCAATTCCTTCATGACCTCGTTGGATCCGGCGTAGATGCGCTGGATGCGGGCGTCGGCGTACATCTGGGCGATGGGGTATTCGAGGATGTAGCCGTATCCTCCGAACAGTTGTAGACAGCGGTCGATCACGGCGCATTGTTGATCGGTCAACCAGTACTTCGCCATCGCGGCGGTGGTGACGTCGAGTTCGCCGCGAAGGTGTTTGCCGATGCAGTCGTCGATAAAGGTGCGCGATACCCTTGCGAGGGAAGCGCATTCGGCAAGTTCGAAGCGCGTGTTCTGGAGATCGAACAGTGTCTTCCCGAACATTGTCCGCGATTTGGTGTACTCGATGGTGAGGGCTACCGCGCGTTCGATCGCGGCGACGGCAGCGACGCCGCAGATCAATCTTTCCTGTGGTAGTTGCTGCATCAGCTGGACGAATCCGGCACCCTCGCGTGCTCCGAGCAGGTTGTCCACGGGGACGCGAAGACCGTCGAAGAACAGTTCAGTGGTGTCCTGCCCCTTCTGGCCCAGCTTGTCGAAGATCTGTCCGCGCGAGAATCCGGGAGTGTCGTCGTTCACCTCGGCGACGATGAGAGACACCCCCTTCGCCCCGAGCGTGGCATCGGTCTTGGCCGCGATGATGACGAGGTCACAGTTGCGACCGTTCGAGATGAAGGTCTTGGCGCCGGTGATGACATAGTCGCCCCCGTCGCGCACGGCCTTGGTAGTGATGTTTTGCAGATCTGAGCCGGTTCCCGGTTCGGTCATGGCGATGGCACCGACCCATTCACCGCTTGTGAGCTTGGGAAGCCATCGCGACTTCTGCTCGTGGCTTCCGTACGCGTTCAGGTAGTGCGGAACGATTCCCGAGTGCACACCGAGTTGCAACGAGTGGTCACCTGCCATCACCTGTTCGTGAAAGAGCACGGCGTCGTGGGCGAAAGTTCCTCCCCCTCCACCGAACTCCGTAGGAATCGACATACCCGACAAGCCCAGCTCACCCAGGGTGCCGTAGACCTCCTTGTCCGGAAAGCCCTGTTCGGTGAACCGGCGTTGGTGGGGGGTGACCTCTTTGGCGAAGAAGTTGCGTGCGAGTTCGGCAACCGCGTCGAGCTCGTCGTCCATCCATGGGGATGCGCCGCTTTCCGTAGTGACAGTGGAAGAAGTCAAGGGTTCGTCTCCAAAGTTGTTGCGATTAAGTCACGATGGGTTAGCGATGTCAGGTCCCGACCGGGACCTCCGACGTCCGGTCGGCGGCGGGCTCATACACACCTTGGGCGAGGAGTTCGCGGTAGAGCAGCTCGATCTCCGATGCATACTTCTCGGCAATCGGTTTACGGCGCAGCTTCATCGTCAGGGTGAGTTCGTCACCGCCCGGCTCCCAGAAGGTGGGGAGGATCAGGAAGCGTTTGATCTGCTCCACGCGAGAGAGGCCGGTGTTGGCCATCGCGACCGCGGCGGCGATCATCGTGATCATGTCGCGGTCCGCTGCCAGGGAAGCGGCATCGACCCGGATGTCCTTCGCCGCGGCGAAACTAGCCGCGGCCTCGGGGTCGAGCGAGATCAGGGCCGTGTTGTACGGCCGCGCATCTCCGATAGTGGCCACGCCGCCAATGAGCGAGGAGGTGGCCTTGATTGCGTTCTCGATGGTGGCTGGGGACATATTCTTCCCCGAGGAGTTGATGATCAGTTCCTTCTTCCGATCGACGACGGTGAGGTATCCGTCCCGGTCGATGGACACCACGTCACCGGTGGCCAGCCATCCGTCGGCGTCGACGGCGTCGGCAGTCTTGGCAGGCTCGCCCCGGTAACCCTTCATGACGAGGGGACCACGAACGAAAAGCTCACCGTCGTTCGCGACCCGCATGTCCATGCCGGGCACGATCTTGCCGACCGTTCCCAGTTTGGCGGGATCGGCCGGGGCCGCACTGGCGATGCAGGTCAGTTCCGACATCCCCCAGATCTCGGAGATCTGCAGCCCGAGCCCCGCGAAGAACGCCAGCGTGTCGGCGGGTATCGGTGCCGCTCCTGACACGGCCCATCGGAGCTTGTCGAATCCGAGTTCGGCGCGCATCGGCGCCAACACCACCGATTCTGCCTTGACGAACTCGTGTTCCAATTCTTCCGGTACGGGGAGACCTACCCGGAGCAACTCGATCCGGCGCGCGCCGACCTCGAGGCCCCACTGCAACGCGCGCCGTCGTGCGTCGTCCGGCTCGTTCGCCACCGCCCGTTCGACCGCGATTTTCAGCTTCTCCCAGACCCGCGGTACCGCGCCCCAGATGGTCGGCCGGCAGTCGGGAAGTGCGGCAGCGATCTGCCGTACGTCCGCGACCACGGTGACTTGCGTTCCGAACACCATCTGGAAGTACAGAGCCGTCATCCGATCGGCGACGTGTGCCGACGGCATGAAGGAGGTGATGCGGTCCCCGAACTCGATCGGGAGGATCCAGCACACCGCGCCGGCCTCGAACAGCAATGCGGCATGAGTCGACTCCACCCCTTTCGGGTTGCCGGTAGTGCCGGAGGTGTAGATCAGGGTTGCAACATCGTCGGGCCGCACCGAGCGCCACGCGGCGTCGAAGTCGAACTCCGGTGAGCCGAGAGCCTTCATCTCGTCCAAGGTGAGTGTCCCGGCCGGGGCAATTCCTGCCTCCGCATCGATGACGACGATCTGCTCCAGCAGTGCGCCGGATTTCCTGATTCGCTCCACGTACTGGGCCTCGCACACCACGACCTTGGCTTCGGCGTTGCCGAGAACGTATGCGATGGCAGATGGAGGAAGCGTGTTGTAGATCGAGAACGACGTCGCCCCGACATGTAGCGCTCCGACGTCGACGGGGTAGAAGTCCACGCGATTGGCCATCATCAAGGCGACGGTGTCGCCGCGGCGGACTCCGAGTGCGGCGAATCCGGCCGCCACTTCCCGGACCTGGCTCGAGTATTGCCGCCAGGTCAACGTCTGTGAATCGCCGACCGTTCGCAGTGCGATGGCGTCCGGGTCGATGGCGGCGGTGCGTTGAAATGCTGCGCACAGGGTGTGGGGCGCTTCATCGATGGTCATGGCGTTCTCCTCGGTTCAGGACCGGCTGCTGTGGATCCACTCGGATATGTGGTGACGGGGCGTTCTTCGAGCTCGCGGATCAGTTGGTGGCATTCGGCATCGGCCGCCAGGTAGCCGTCGGCGAGCACGTTCACCAGTCCTCGTCCCAGTGCCCACGGTTGCCATGCCGCCGGAGCGAGGGTGCGTCCGGCGCGGCGAGCGATGGCATCCGCGATCACAGTCGCGGCGTCCTCCGGACTGATGCGGCGGCGCAGCGGACGAGGAAGACGCGCATCGAGCCTTCTGCCGATCTCGTCGTCGTCCAGCGTTGCCCGAGCCAGTTGTGTGTCGACCATCCCGAAGTACGCGACACCCGCGGAGGCGCCGTAGCCGGCGAGTTCGAGACGGAGTGCCCGGCCGAGTTGTTCGACGGCGGCCTTGCTGATCATGTAGGACGCACCACCGAGACCGGGTGCGAAGGCCGCCGCAGACGACACCACCACGATGTGGCCGCGTCGCGTAATCACTTCGTCGATCGCAGGGTGGACGGTGTTGAAGACGCCTGTGAGGTTGATGTCGATCACGCGGTCGAAGCCCGCCGGATCTATCTGGCGGAGGGTGGACGGGGGCGGGGTCACTCCGGCGTTCGCGATCACCACATCGAGCCGCCCATACCGCTCGATCACCCGGTGTACGGCTGCATCCATGCCGCGACGGTCGCGGACGTCGGCGACCAGGGTGAGGACCCGCCGTCGTCCGAGCGCGAATTCGGCTGCCGTCAGCGCGGATTGGTTGACATCGATCAGCGCGACGGTCGCGCCGCGGGCATGCAGTGCTCGCGCCGATGCCAGACCGATACCGTCGCCGCCGCCGGTAATCAGGACCACCTTGCCGGCAACGTTGTACTCGGCGCCTCGACCGGGAAGTGGGAGTCCCAGGTCTCTCAGGGTGCGAGCGATCGTCGATCGGGTTCTGAACGTGGCCATCATCAATGCCTTCCGTGGAGCAGTCTGACGAGAACGCGCACCAGAGTGTCGATCCGCGGTGTGCGCCGAAACGTGGTGAGCGGAAGAATCGACGGGAATCGCTGCCTCGTCATCGCACGGGGAAACGTGAACTCCCTCAACCCGTCAGCGCCGTGGACCCGGCCGAATCCGGAATCACCGACACCACCGAGCGGCAGGCTGGGGACGGCGGCGTACATGACGTACGAATTGACCGACACTGCACCGGTGCGGATTCTCGTCGCGATCTCCTCGCCGCGTCGGCGGGAGAAGATGCTCAGCCCCAATCCGTATCGGCTCGCATTGGTTCGGTCGACCGCGTCGTCCATATCCCGCACCCTGGTCACGGTCATGGTCGGCCCGAATGTCTCCTCGGTGACCGCGACACTGTCCTCCGGCACGTCCACCAGAATGGTCGGCTGCACGAGGTTGCCCTCGATGGCGTCCGGCCCTCCGAGTACGGCGCGGCCACCCCTCCCGGTCGCGTCGTCGATGTGGCGACGGATGACGTCGATGTGTGTGGGCATGGTGATGGGACCGATCTGGGCGTTCCCGCCGGAACCGGCCCGGATCGTGCGTGCACGAGTGACCATCCGATCGACGAACGCGTCGAATACCTCTTCGTGCACGTACACCCGCTCCACCCCGAGGCAGGTCTGACCGGCGTTGGAGAACCCACCCCACACGGCCGCGTCGGCCGCCGCGTCGAGGTCGCCGTCAGCATCGACGATCAAGGCGTCCTTTCCGCCGCACTCCATCAGAACCGGGGTGAGTGTCTCCGCGCACGCGGTCATCACCTTCTTTCCCGTGGCGGTGGAACCGGTGAACCCGATCTTGTCCACGCCCGATCGGCAGAGCGCGGCTCCCGTGGAGCCGTCACCCGTGACCACCTGTAGAACCGGGTGTTCCGGCACGACCTCGGACAATGCCTGGGCCAACCACACACCGACGCCCGGGGTGTACTCGCCGGGCTTGTAGACAACGGTGTTCCCGGCTGCGAGCGCGAAAGACAAAGAACCAAGCGGGGTGAAAATCGGGTAGTTCCACGGTCCGATCACCCCCACGACTCCGACGGGGAGATATTCGACGCTCGCCGATTGGTTGGCGGTGAGCAGGCTGGAGCGGACCGGGCGCCGACCCAGTACGCGGGCGGCGTTCTTGGCCGCCCACGCCAGGTGTTCCGAGGCCATCGCAATTTCGAGCATCGCGTCTGCGCGCGGCTTTCCCATCTCGAGGTGGGTGAGCTCCGCGAGTTCCGGTGCCCGACGGGCGATGATGCCCCGCCACGCGTCGAGTCGCCGGGCCCGTTCGTCGAATCCCAGCGACCCCCACCAGCCGGCGACCTCGCGCGCTCGGCGCACCGCGTCGTCGATGTCGTCGGCCGACCCGCGTGGGTGGGTTCCGACCACCCGCCCGGTCGCCGGACTGATCACATCGAACATGTCGGCCGCAGCCGAGGTGGTGATCATCGGCGGGTTCCCTTCGGTTCGTCGAGCGTCTTGTCGGCGAGCGCGCGCGCCCATCCCCGTGTCACCCGACGGAGGATTGGCAGGGACAGTACGAGGAATGGGGCGAACCCGGGCGTGGTGTCCATCGCAAAGGTCCAGGTGAGCCGGGTTCCGTCGGACGTCGGTTCCAGGGTGATGTCCTCGGCGAACCGGCGGAATCCGGGTCTGCTGGCGGACTCGGCGGTGAAGGTCATCCGTCTGCCCTCGTCCCAGCGGTAGAAGCGTTCCCTCAGCGCCGCGGCGCCGTGACCGAGCGTCACGGTTCTGGTGGTACCGACACCGAAGGGCCGGGACGACGTCCACTCGCTTGCCGTGATCAGCCGCGCCCACGACACCAGTGCGTCGTGTGCGGTCAACACACTCCACACGTGGTCGGTGTCCGTCGACACGTTCACGATGTGCACGAGCCGGAATCGGGCGGTCTGCAGGAACTCGTCGTCGGTGGCGGCGAGTGGGTACCAGCGCGTCACAGGTCGATCACCAGCGATCCACCGGCCGAGCGGGACAGACAGACCAGCATCGAATTCTCCCGTTCGTTGTGCGTCAGGATCTTGTCGCGGTGATCGACCTCGCCGGCCAGGACGCGCACGCGGCAGGTGCCGCAAAAGCCCTGCCGGCACGAGTAGGCGACACCCGGGACCTCCCGGCGGATCGCCGCGAGCGCGGTCTCGTCCGGCCCGACCGACACAGTCGTCCCTCGGCGGGCGAGTCGTATCTCGAACTCACGGCCATCGACCACCGGAAGTGGTGAGAAGCGTTCGGTGTGAAGCGATCCGGTCGGGTCGATCTCGGACATCAGCCGACGCGCGGTGGTCATCAACGGTGTCGGGCCGCACATGTAGACGGCGGCACCAGGGGAAGCCGTGGCGACGATGCCGGCGACATCAGGAGGACCGAATTCGTCGTCCGGCCGGATCTCGACCTTGCCACGGGGGTACCGGGCGAGTTCGTCGAGGAACGGCATGGTTTCTCGGGAGCGTCCGAGATAGACCAACCTCCATGGCAACTCACGGTCGTGGCATCTCTTCACCATCGGCAGGATCGGAGTGATTCCGATTCCGCCCGCGACGAACAGATACGATTCCGCGGCGACCAGTGGGAAGGCATTGCGAGGCCCCCGCACGGTGATCGGGGTCCCGGTCCGCACGGAGTCGTGGACCTCCCGCGAACCACCCAGGCCGGTGTCGATCCGACGCACCGCGATGCGGTAGGACGACAGATCGTCGGGGTCGCCGCACAGTGAGTACTGCCGTTGCTTTCCCGACGGGAGGATCAGGTCGAGGTGCGCGCCTGGGATCCAGGACGGGAGGTCGCGCCCGTCCGGCGACACCACTGTCAGGCTGACGACATCAGCCGCCTCGGTCCGCACCTCCGCAACAATCAGATTCATATCGAAGCCCCAGTGACGCACGGGCTTCGGCCTCGACAGCCACGGAGCAGCGCGACTGGCGGTGAACACGTGCCGGTACGCGACCGTCGCCCGTGCGGCCAGCCGGAGAACCCTGGAGGGTTCGAAGTCGGGCGTATCGGAGTCCGAGCCTGCGGAACTGTCCGACGTCGTCATTGTCATGAGTGGCCTTCTCGGTAGGAACGGTTGGCGGCAGGCGACTGTGCGAGGTAGCGCATCGCCACATCCATGTCACCGATCTGCGAGGGATGGAAGCTGGGACGGAGGTACGGCGGGATTTCCGTGATCAGGAATTTGATGTTGGGCACGAGCCCCCGCCTGGTTGCACGGATCAATTGCAGTGGCCAGAAGTGCCCCTTGTCCGCCGACGGATCGGTGCGGAAGAGGTAGTTCATCGATGTCAGGAACAGCAGGATGAGGGTGAGGCTGGCGATCAGTGCCGTTCGTACGCGGCGGGCATAGCTGCCGTCGACGTACATGTAGGCGTCGAAGGCGACGTTGCGGTGCTCGACCTCCTCGGCGCCGTGCCACCGGACCATGTCGAGCATCATCGGGTGCATGCCCGCCTTCTCCAGTGCGGGGTCCGTCAGCAGCCACTCCCCCACCACGGCGGTGTAGTGCTCCATGGCGGCGAACAAACCCAGCCGCTCACACAGCCACGCCCGTTTCGCACGGCCGGACAGCCCTCGATCTCCCAGAATCCGGTCTACGAGCCAGTCCATCTTCTTCGACATCGGTTCGATGTCCATGCCCAGTTCCGCGAGGTGTTCACGGGCCCCCTTGTGCGACGCGGCGTGAGTCGCCTCCTGGCCGACGAACCCGACGACCTCCTCGTGGAGCCGCTCGTCCTCGATCAGTGGCAGCGCCTCGGCCAACGTCGCGGACATCGCGCGCTCGCCTTCGGGAAGTACCAAGTGCATGAAGTTGATGACATGCGTGGCCATCGGCTCGCCGGGAACATAGTGCAACGGCACTCCGTCCCAGGAGAACTCGACGTCACGAGCGGTGATCGCGTGCGCTTCGTCCGCGTATCGCCGCGCACCGACCGGATCGACCACAGGGTTTCGGCCTATTCGGGGAAACGACATCATCCTGCTGTCCTCACTGTCGATTGTGCCGAGGCTCCGACCCCGCTGAGGATGTATTGGTCGAGGTCCGCCCGCCGGGTCCGCGCGCGGAAGCGGCGGTTGAACCCCGGGTAGAAGGTGAAGTTGCGGCCCCCGCCGCTGAGGTAATAGCTGGTGCACCCACCGGTGTTCCACACCGAGGTCTGTAGCCTCTTGTCGACCTCGTCGACGAATGCCTGCTGAACCTCGGGGCGGACGTCGATACTCGCCGCCCCCTGCGCGTTCATTTCCTGCAGGCAACTGAGGATGTACGCAATCTGAGCTTCGATGGTCACCACCTGCGAGGTGTAGACGACGGAATTGGGGCCGAGCAACATGAAGAAGTTGGGGAATCCACTGATTGTGGTGCCGAGATAGGCTCGGGCATTGCCGTTCCACGCCTCGGCCAGGGTACGACCGTCGCGCCCTCGCACCACATCGAACGCGGGATTGTCGGTCAGCCGGAAGCCCGTTCCCATCACGATCGTGTCGACCTCGTGGAGAGCGCCGTCCTCGGTGACGATCCCGTTCGATCGCACTTCACGAATTCCGTCGGTGACCACGTCCACATTCGGCTGCGCGAGCGCCGGATAGAAGGAGTTGGAAAACGTCGGTCGTTTACAACCGAACGCATAGGTGGGCGTGAGTTTTGTCCGCAGCTCCGCGTTGCGGACCTGGCGGCGCAGGTGGGCGCGGCCGACCGCCGCCAGCCCTTTCAGCAGCGCCGGCTTGTACACGAAACCCGGAACCATCGCCTCTTGGACCAGATCGAGACCGGCCCGCGCCAGCCGCTGGGCAACAGGTACCCGCGCGAACAATCTTTGTGGCCATCCGGTCATCGGTTGGTCGGGGTGCGGAAGTATCCACGTCGGGGTCCGCTGGAACACCGTCATCGAACCTACGCTCGGCTGGATTCGGGGGATGATCTGCACCGCAGAGGCACCCGTTCCGATCACCGCGACCCTTTCCCCGGCGAGATCGTGCTCGTGGTCCCAGGCGGCGGAGTGAAAGACAGCGCCCTGGAAGCTCGCCAGCCCGGGAAGGTTCGGTACCGCCGGTTCACTGAACGGGCCCATCGCCCCGACCAGAATCCGCGCCTCCCAGTTTCCATGACTGGTGGTCACGTGCCACACCTGCGAGTCGTCGTCCCAGGTCGCGTCTTGCACGTCATGACCCATCCGCAGGTGCGGCACGATGCCGAAGTTCTCAGCGCAGGCGCGCAGATAGTCGTGAATCTCCTGCTGCAGCGGGTAGAGCCTGGTCCAGTTCGGGTTGGGAGCAAAAGAGAACGAATAGAGGATCGAGGGGATGTCGCATTGCGCTCCCGGGTAGGTATTGACCCGCCACGTTCCGCCGATGTCCTCCGCACGGTCGAGCACGACGAAGTCGTCGATGCCGGCTTGTTTCAGTCTGATCGCAGTTCCCAGCCCACCGAATCCCGCGCCGACGATGAGTACGTCGACCCTTTCGGGTGCCTGATCGACGTTGTAGACCGGAAGCTCCACCGGTATTGCAGACCTGACCATTCGGGCGCCCTCCTCGTTGATGCCGCGCATGCCGAAGACACTAGAACTGACATCACACGCTGTCAACAGCGGTCGATGTCAACATTCACAAGACGCCGCACGCAGCCCCACGATCTGATTCGGCACGTCGTCCGCGCCTTCACCGACTACATCGCACCATCGGCGCCGCGGAAAGATCATGTTCGTCGAGTCGCAGACCGTCCCGGAACTCGCGCAGCGGGTCGAGCAACTCGTCAACGAATGCACGGCCGATCGCGGCATCGCTCGGCAGGCTGAGCGGCGACGAAGCACGCGACAAGGTCACCACTCAACTCCACTAGACAGCGATCTTCGACGCTCTGTCCTTCCTTCGCCCGCACTGGCTCACCGGAAACTCTCGAATCTCCACAAGCTTTGTAGTAGAGCATGTTTCGTTGGCGATCGAGCCCAGGTCGACCTCAACAGCGCGCCGGATCCAGTGCGGCAGCGCTTTCGGTGCATTTCGTTCAGAGGGCGAGTTGGTCGTCGCAGGCCCTTCCGAGAGCCGGCCCTCGGCGACAGCGCCGAGGGCCGAGGGCCGAGGGCCGAGGGCCGAGGGCCGAGAACTTTACGGCGCAACCGGGTAGTGACTGGTGATCGCGACCCGATTCCAGGCGTTCATCACGGTTGCCAGCCAGCCGATCGCGGACACCTGCTCATCTGTGAGGGAGCCGTCATCCCAGGTTCGCCGTTCCGGAACGGCGAGAGCGGTGACCTGTTGGGCGAGAGCGAGAGCCGCGCGCTCCTGGTCGCTGAAATACTGCGACTCCCACCACGCTGCGACGACGGCCAGTCGATTCGTCGTCTCTCCCTTGGCGAGGGCGTCGCGGGTGTGCAAGCGAAGGCAGAAGGCGCAGCCGTTGAGTTGGGAGACGCGGATCTTCACCAACTCCACCAGGAGCGGGTCCACTCCCGCCGTTTCCAGAGCAGCTTTCACTTCCGCGTCCAGCGTCGTCAGGCTCCGATAGACGGACGGGTGCTGCTTGCCCAGATTCACGCTGGTCATGACGTTCCTTCTGAGTAGGTTGTCGAATGGTTGTGGGTCCGGGCGTCCGCACCGATGGTGCTGAACGAGGTTGCCTGAAGATCGCGCGCTGTCTTCCGGTGCGTCCCAGTCATGCAGACCACGGCGACCCCGTGATGCGATCAACCATGCTCATGCTGCGGAAGCCGGGAACGAAGTGGTCCAGTACGTCGGCACTGACGGTGCCGTAGGTGGTGTCCGGCCGGCTGCTGAGCCCGTCGACGAAGGCACGCAGAAATTCGTTCTTGAAGTCACCCCGCGGATGGACAGCGGTGATCTCCTCGACCCGGTCCGGGTTCAGTCCGGCCAGACCCAGCCCGACCACATCGGTGAGGACGCCGAAGTGGGTGGCGGCGACTTCGTCCCCCATCCGGCCGGGAATCCCGGGTGTGGTGTGCAGCGCGATCGCCGTCCAGACCACCTCGGCGGCAGCAGCGGAGAAACCGCGATCGAGCAGAAACTTGCGAGCATGATCGGCCCCATCGAGCTCGAACCGCTGCTCGACATTCGAGAAGGGCGTGAGCAGGCCAGTGTCGTGGAAGAGGGCAGAGAGGTAGAGCAGCTCAGGGTCTGGCTGCAGGCCGAGCTCGCGAGCCTGGAGTGTGCTGAAGAGGAACACGCGCCGTGAGTGATGGAAGATCAGGGGGCTCGTCGTATCCTGGACGAGGCGAGTGGCTTCGGCTGCCGCCTGTGTCTCGGGAATCTCTACTCCTGCGATGATCTCGGTCATGGGCCCTGCACTTTCAGGTTTCGATGTTGTAGAACAGACGATGTGTCCGTCCCTCTACGGTGCCGAACATCGAGCGTCCGGCGCCGCCACGGTCCGGCCATGAATCACCCGAATTCGGACAGACGGTGAGCGTGCATACGAGCCCCCACCCGCATCGGGTCGCGGTCCTGGTCTACGACGGGGTGAAGCTGCTCGATGTCGCCGGCCCCGCCGAGGTGTTCGCGGAGGCGAATCGATGCGGCGCCGACTACCAGATCGTGTTGTTGTCGCCGACCGGTGCCGGTGTTGCGTCGTCTATCGGGATAAAAATCTCCGTCGACGGCGACGCAGGATCGGAGCCGGCACCCGACACCTTCCTCGTGGCCGGCGGCGACGTCTACCCGCGAACCGCCATCTCCCGCGACCTCGTCGAGGCCACGAGCACGCTCGCAACGCGATCTGCTCGGGTCGGCTCCATCTGCACAGGCGCGTTCATCCTCGCGGCTGCCGGCCTCCTGGAGGGCAAACGCGCGACCACGCACTGGAAAGTCGCACACGAACTTGCCGCCCGGCACCCGACAACCCTCGTCGAACCCGACTCGATCTATGTTCGCGACGGCAGCACGTACACGTCCGCGGGCGTGAGCGCCGGCATCGACCTGGCGCTGGCGCTGGTCGAGGAAGACCATGGCCCCGATCTGACGCGCGACGTCGCCCGACGCCTGGTGGTCTACTTGCAGCGCGCCGGCGGACAATCGCAGTTCTCTGCCCCACTCCAAGGCCCGCCGCCGCGCACACCAGCCCTCCGTCGAATTGTGGATCTGGTGACGGCGGACCCCGCCGGGAAGCATTCGCTCGCCGAACTCGCCGGACACCTCAACGTGAGCCCTCGACACCTCACGCGACTCTTTCGAACCGAGCTGTCCACCACACCTGCCCGGTATGTCGAGCTGGTCCGATTCGACATGGCAAAGGCGCTTCTCGACCAGGGGCACAACGCAACACAAGCAGCATCACTCGCCGGCTTCCCGAGCTACGAGAGCCTACGAAGAGTCTTCGTGCGAGAGCTGTCGATGTCACCGGCTGCCTACCAACGCCGCTTCGGCACCGCGCACCGCGCCGACGCGGGGTAGTCCGACGGTGGTGTGCGATTGCCGTACCCGGTCATTCCTGTCGTTGTGCAACGCGCGAAGAGCCGGCGCCGATACACCGACCAGAGGTGAGGACCGTGGTCGAGCACATCGCCACCCGGCAGGACGTACGCGAGTTCCGGCGGGCACTGGACGAGCTGTTCGCGTTGCTGCTCGACAACGATGACCCCTCCACGCGGAATGGGACCGCGCCCGGCTTCACCCGCTGACTACCCACGTACAGGAGGCGACCGCCACGCTGAGGCTGGGCGGGCTGCGAGTGGATTACCTCGGATTCGGGAGCGTGGAAATCTCCGTCGACCTCGGCCCACCGCCCAACGGTCCGACGTGATCGCCCCCTTCCGACGACGATGGCGGTTTCGGGTCTGCTGTCGGCGCGCGGTGATGCAATATTGCACATCCCCATTGCAGGTTAGGTGATTCCCCCGGCCTCCATACCCGGGCACACTTGTATTCGTCCCCGCCGGAAACTGCGCGAAGCGAAGAGATTCCCGGGGTCCATCCCATGGGCTCGTCCGAGTCGACGTCACCTGCCGGCATCGACTCGGACCGCGCGTTGAACGTCGGTTACCACACCGCTAGGAGTACAGATGAGCAAGATCGCTTTCCTCGGCCTCGGAAACATGGGCCTGGGTATGGCCACGAATCTGGTGCGCAACGGCCACACAGTCATCGGATTCGACCCCTCCCCAGCGGCATCCGAGAAGGCGTCATCACACGGAATCGACTCTGCTGCATCTCCTGTCGATGCAGCGGAGCGTGCCGACGTGATCATCACCATGCTGCCCAGCGGCAAGCACGTGCTCGACGTCTACGCCGACCTGGTCCCGGCCACATCGCAGGGAACCCTCTTCCTCGACTGCTCGACGATCGATGTCGGCGACGCGCGAGCCGCCGCTGAACTGGCTGTCGGCGCCGGGCATCAGGCGGTGGACGCCCCGGTGTCCGGAGGCACGGTCGCCGCAGAAGGCGGAACCCTCACCTTCATGGTCGGCGGCCCGGCCGAGGCGGTGGACCGAGCAAGCTCACTGCTCGACGCCATGGGGTCCCGTATCGTCCGATGCGGCGACTCCGGAGCAGGTCAGGCTGCGAAGATCTGCAACAACATGGTCCTGGGGATCTCCATGATCGCCGTCAGCGAAGCCTTCGCGCTGGGCGCAAAGCTGGGCCTGACCGACCAGGCACTGTTCGACGTCTCGTCGACCGCGTCCGGTCAGTGCTGGGCGTTGACCACGAACTGCCCGGTTCCCGGACCGGTTCCGACCAGCCCCGCCAACCGCGACTATGCCGGCGGGTTCGCGAGTGCATTGATGCTCAAGGACCTCCGACTCGCGCAGTCCGCAGCGACGGACAACGGTGTCGAAACGACGCTCGGACGGCGTGCCACCGAACTCTACGAACAGTTCGTCGCCCAGGACGGCCCCGGCCGTGACTTCTCTGCGATCGTGACGGCAATCCGTGCCGGTGCATATGACGTGCAGGCACAACAGTCGTAGCCCCTCCCACGTAGACCTCGCCCCGTGCCGCGGGAGTGAGACGCTGCTCGATGTGAAAGGAACTCGTTGTGCGCATCATTCTGACAGGGCCGCCGGGAGCGGGTAAAGGCACACAGGCGCAGTCGCTTTCGACGGCGCTGCAGCTCTCCCACATCTCGACCGGCGATCTGTTCCGCAGCCACATCGCACAGAGCACGGAACTGGGACGGACGGCGAAATCGTTCCTCGACGCCGGCGAACTCGTCCCGGACGAGGTCACCATCGGGATGGTCGCGGAGCGCCTCGCGGCCGACGACACGGCCACAGGATTCATTCTGGACGGCTTCCCCCGCACCGTGGTTCAGGCGATCGCCCTCGATGAGCTCCTTGGCCGACAGCTGAGCCAGATCGACGCCGTCCTGGACTTTTCGATAGCGGACGATGTAGTCGTCGAACGGATGCTGGCCCGTGGCCGCGCCGACGACACCGAGGACGTCATTCGTCGTCGTCTGCGGGTCTATCACGACGAGACCCGACCGCTGCTCGACTACTACGCGCCGCTTCTGCTAGCCGTCGATGCGGAAGGTGAGGTCGACGAGGTCTACGCCCTCGCGATCGGCGCGCTGTCCGAGCGCGGAAGCGTCGCTCCGTCCACCTGAACGCTGTTCCCTGCACCCCAGCAGAGCCATCCGTATATCAAGGAGATTCCGACATGACCTCCACGCAAACCTCACTCGCTGAGCTCCATATTCCCGAGGCCCGCGACTACCCCATGTTCGTCGACGGGGCCTGGGTGGACGCCAGTTCCGGTCAGTGGAGTGAGGTGACCACCCCGATTCTGCGTGAGCACGTGATCGGCCGTGTCCCGTCCTCGGGCACCGAGGACGTCGATCGCGCGGTGCGTGCTGCGCAGAAAGCCTTCCCTCGGTGGCGGTCTCAGCACTTCACGGCGCGAGGCCGGATCCTGAGCCAGATCGCCGACGCCATCGACGCCCGCTCCGAGGAACTGGCCCGTCTCACCGCCCTCGACACCGGAAACGCGCTGCGCACCCAGGCACGCCCCGAGGTCGCCACCCTGGCGAACCTGTTCCGGTACTTCGCCGGTGTCGCCGGCGAGATCAAGGGCACGGTTCTGCCCGCCGGCGACGATCAGCTCCAGTACTCCCGCCAGGAGCCCCTCGGCGTCATCGGATGCATCCTGCCCTGGAACTCCCCGCTGATGATCGCCGGATTCAAGATCCCCGCCGCCCTCGTCGCGGGAAATACCGTCGTGGTCAAGGCGGCCGAGGCGGCTCCGCTGAGCGTGTTGCTGCTCGCCGAGATCTGCGCCGAACACCTCCCGGCCGGTGTGCTCAACGTCCTCACCGGATCCGGCAGGGTGGCCGGTGAAGCACTGGTCCAGCACCCGGACGTCGACAAGATCTCCTTCACCGGCTCGACCGAAGTGGGACGTCATGTTGCCCGTGAGGCCGGTGGCCGGTTGGCACACGTCTCCCTCGAACTCGGCGGCAAGAACCCCTCGATCGTATTCCCCGACGTGGATATCGACGACGACTTCATCAATCAACTGCTGCTGTCAACCCGGGTACACCGTCAGGGACAGAGCTGCACCGCCGGTTCCCGGTTGTTCCTGCACCAGGACGTCTACGACGAGGTCCTCGACCGGCTGGTGAACACCCTGGCCGGGCTGAAGGTCGGGAATCCGCTCGCCGAGTCCACGGACATGGGCGCCATCGTCAACGACAAGCAGTTCGCCTCGGTCTGCGGGTTCCTCGACGACGGCCTGAGCTCGACCAAGGTTGCCACCGTCCTCGACGGCTCACCGGACAAGCTCGGCAACTCCGACGGCTACTACATGGGCCCGACCGTGTTCTCCGGCGCCGACAACTCCTGGCGCCTGTCCCGTGAGGAGATCTTCGGGCCGGCGCTCGTCGCGATCCCGTGGAACGACCACTCCGACGTCATCGACATGGCCAACGACTCGCACTACGGTCTGGCCGCCTACGTGTGGACCCACAATCTCGATCTGGCGCTGTCCACCGCCCATGCCCTCGAAACCGGGTGGGTGCAGGTCAACCAGGGCGGCGGCCAGATGGTCGGCCAGTCGTACGGCGGATACAAGCAGAGTGGCCTCGGCCGCGAGGTGTCGCTCGAGGGCATGATCGCCGGATTCACCCAGACCAAGCAGGTCAACGTGCGCCTGCGCACACTCTGAGAAGGGAGCGCACCATGACTGTCGGACCCTTGGGCGACATCCTCGTGCTCGACCTCTCGCGGGCGCTGGCGGGGCCCATCGCCGCGATGATGCTCGGTGACCTCGGTGCCCGGGTGATCAAGGTCGAAGTCCCGGGCACCGGCGACGACTCCCGCACGTGGGGGCCGCCGTTCGTCGGGCCGGCCGACGACCCGCAGTCGTCGTACTTCATGTCGGCGAACCGGAACAAGGAATCGATCGTGCTCGACCTCAAATCCGAGCACGGCAAGGTTGCACTCCGCCGCCTGATCCGGCGGGCGGACGTGCTGATCGAGAATCTGCGGCCGGGCGCGTTCGACCGGCTGGGCTTTCCGGCCGACGTCCTCGAAGAGCTCAACCCGCGGCTGATCACGTTGTCGATCACCGGCTTCGGGCACGACGGCCCGGAGGGATCCCGCGCCGGCTACGACCAGATCGCCCAGGGCGAGGCCGGGCTGATGTCGGTGACCGGTGACCCCGACGGGGAGCCGACGCGGATCGGAGTCCCGGTCGCCGACGTCCTCGCCGGTGTCCATGGCGCCACGGGAGTCTCGGCCGCTCTGGCCTCGAGGGAAAAGACCGGCAAGGGCATGGTCGTCCGGACGTCCCTGTTGGCCGCCGCGATCAGCGCCCACACCTTCCAGGGCACCAAGTGGACGGTCGGTGGACAGGTCGCGCAGCGGTCCAGTAACCACCACCCGCAGATCGCGCCGTACGGAAGCTTCCGCTGCGCGGACGGATACGTTCAGATCGCGGTCGGCAGCGAGGCGATCTGGGCGAAATTCGCCCCGGTGGCCGGGCTGTCAGCCAGGGATCCGCGGTTCGCCGTCAACCGGGACCGGGTCGCGGCGCGGGATGCGTTGATCGCCGCCATCGAGGCCGATTTCGCCCGACGTCCTCGGGCTGACGTCCTCGCCGCGCTCGAGGCCGCGGGTGTTCCCGCCGGGTCGATCCGCACGATCGACGAGGTCTACGAGTGGGAGCAGACCCGCAGTCAGGGCCTGCTCCTCGAGGTCGAGCACCCTGTGGTGGGGCCGGTGCAGTTGCCGGGTCCGTCCCTGCGGATGGAAACGGCCGGCGGTGAGTCGCTGGTGCGGTCCGCGCATGTTGCGCCGCCGGTGCTCGGACAGCACACCGAACAGATTCTCGACTGGCTCGACTCGGTCGAGGCCACCGATCCGCTCGATGCGATGGTGCCCGCGCAGGCGTGAACTCGGTGAGAGTCCGACTGGCACACCGGGGCGGTGTTGCAGGAGTCTGCCTCGTGCAACACCGCCCCGGGTGCGCCGGGAACCTACACAGTGGGGACCAGTTCGTCTCGCCGACTGCGCGCCTCTTCTTGAATCGCTTGCCGGACGGCCTGGACCGCCGGATTGGTGAGGCTTTCGCGGCGCGCGGCCAGGGAGAAGGCAAGGCGAACATCGACGGCCTCCGGCAAGATCCTGCGCAGATCGGTGTGCTGGTCCGCCATGAACGCCGGCAACAGCCCGATGCCACCGCCGGAACGCGTGGCAGCAACATGAGCGAAGATGTTGGTGGACATGAACTTTGCCGCGACACCGGGCAGATGCCGGCTCAGGTCGAGATCCCCGACCTGCAGCAAGGAGTCGACGAAAAAGACCAGCGGGTGCGCTGTCAGCTCGTCCAGGCTGCCGGGTTCACCGTGCTCGCGGAAGTATCCTTCGCTGCCGTACAACCCCAGCGAGTACTGGCAAACACGTTCGGAGACCAGCCGACTGGTGATCGGTGTGCCCACCGCGACAGCGAGGTCGAACCCTGATTGGTACAGATTCAGTTGCCTTGTATCCGTGATCAACTCGACGACAAGGTGCGGGTGACTCATCCGCAGCTTGGCCAATGCGGGAGCGACGAACAACGACCCGAATCCGTCCGGAGCGGTGATCCGGATGGTTCCCCGGAGTGGATTCTCACTGATACCGAGGACCACGTCGGCGGTTTCCTGAACGGCTTCCTCGATCAGTCGCGCCTTCTCCGCGATCGATCGGCCGACATCGGTCAGCTCCCATCCGTCGGCACTACGCTGCAGCAGACGGACACCCAGGACCTTCTCCAGCGCACGCACACGCCTCGAGACGGTGGTGTGGTCGACGCCCAGGTCCAGCGCCGCGGATTGGCGGCGTCCGGTTCGCGCGACGGCGAGCAGGTACCGAAGGTCATCCGAGCGGATGTTGCGGACGTCGATCACGGCCGGCCTCCCGGTAGGTCGGCCGCCGTGGTGTGGTGTCCGCCCCGTGCGGCGGTCGATGCACGCCGGGTTGCGGAGAGTAGCTGCTGCAGGTCCTCGTGGAGACGGCGCATGACCTTCGGGTCCGCGAGGGCGACGGCATCGAGGGCGCGCGTCGCCGAGGTTGCCACCTCACGACCCTTGTCGGTAATCGTGACGAGGGTCGAACGGCGATCGGACCGATTGATCGTCCGAAAGGCCAATCCGGAACCTTCCAGTCCGTCGATCAACGTTCCGATGGTGGTGGGATGCCTGTCCAGAGCACGGACGATTCGCACCATGGGCAGTGGAGCGTGCGCGGCGACCATCATGGCCAAAACCTCGTAGCGGGCGAACGACAGTCCGAGTGGTCGCAACGTGGAGTTGAGGTGATGGGTGATCAGCTTCTGCGTCTGCAGTATGGCGGCGATCAGCGATGTATACGGCGGCACAGATTCGGCAGCCGGCACCGAGTGGGGTGGTTGCGCAGTGGCCACCGGAAGCCTCCTAGTTGTCCGGAATGGGCATCGAATGAACGTCCTGAGTGTGTATTTCGCGAATCTCGCTTTCGGCGACGGGACCGTGTCGGCACTTCCCGTGTCGAAGTGTTTCGGTTTGGAGTGGGTCACACCCATTGGCAATTTACATGGATATCCAACTATAGTACTTCCAACTTCTCCGATCTGAAAGGGTCGATTCATATGTTCACCTTGACCGATGACGAGCGGGCGATCAGCGACACTGCCCGCGACTTCGCGGCCGAGCATCTCGCGCCGCATGCCGTGGAGTGGGATCAGGCCAAGCATTTCCCGGTGGATGTCCTGCGTAAGGCGGCGTCTTTGGGGATGGGTGGGATCTACATCCGCGAGGACGTGGGTGGGTCCGAGTTGACTCGTGTCGACGCGGCCCGGATCTTCGAGCAGCTCGCGAAGGGGTGCCCGTCGATCGCCGCGTACATCTCCATCCACAACATGGTCACCTGGATGATCGACCGGTTCGGCACCGACGAGCAGCGGCGCGCGTGGGTGCCGGGGCTGTGTTCGATGGATCAGCTCGGCAGTTATTGCCTCACCGAGCCGGGTGCCGGTTCGGATGCGGCGGCGCTGAGCACCCGGGCGGTCCGGGACGGCGACGACTACGTCCTGACCGGGGTCAAGCAGTTCATCTCCGGTGCCGGCACCTCCGAGGTGTACGTGGTGATGGCCCGCACCGGGGACAGCGGTCCCCGCGGGATCTCGGCGTTCATCGTCCCGAAGGGGTCGCCGGGTCTGTCCTTCGGGCCGAACGAGGTGAAGATGGGCTGGAACGCCCAGCCCACCCGTCAGGTGATCTTCGAGGACGTGCGGGTGCCGGCGGCGAACCTGCTCGGGTCCGAGGGTGGTGGTTTCCGGATCGCGATGGCCGGCCTGAACGGTGGCCGGCTCAACATCGCGGCGTGCTCGGTGGGCGGCGCGCAGACCGCGCTGGAGCGGGCCGTCGCCTACCTGACGGACCGGAAGGCGTTCGGGTCGCCGCTGATCGACTCGCAGGCACTGCAGTTCCAGCTCGCCGACATGCGCACCGAACTGGAGGCGGCCCGCACCCTGCTGTGGCGGGCGGCGGCGGCGCTCGAGGACGGCGCCCCCGACGTCGTCGAACTGTGTGCGATGGCGAAGCGGTTCGCCACCGACACCGGGTTCGAGGTCGCGAACCGGGCGCTGCAACTGCACGGGGGGTACGGCTATCTTGCCGAGTACGGAATCGAGAAGATCGTCCGGGATCTGCGGGTGCATCAGATCCTCGAGGGCAGCAACGAGATCATGCGGGTGGTCATCGCCCGCAGCGTCATCGGAAACAGAGGAGCGGCATGAGCGACGCGGTACCCACGGAACCGGACGTTCTGATCGAGAAGCGGGGCGGGCTGGGCCGGATCGTGCTCAATCGGCCGAGGGCGATCAACGCCCTCAATCATGCGATGGTCCGGCAGATCGCGGCGGCCCTGGCCGAATGGTCCGGCGACGACGCGGTCCGGGCGGTGGTGATCACCGGTGCCGGGGAGCGGGGCCTGTGCGCGGGCGGCGACATCGTCTCGATCTACCACGACGCGAAGGACGGGGGCACCGGTTCGCGGGAGTTCTGGCGCGATGAGTACCTCCTCAACGCGGCCATCGCGCGCTACGGCAAGCCGTACGTGGCGATCATGGACGGCATCGTGATGGGCGGCGGGGTCGGGGTGTCGGCGCACGGCAGCGTGCGGATCGTCACCGAACGGTCGATGATCGGGATGCCCGAGACCGGCATCGGTTTCGTCCCCGACGTCGGCGGCACCTACCTGCTCGCCCGCACCCCGGGCGAGTTGGGCACCCACATCGCCCTGACCACCGCCCGGCTCAGTGCCGGCGACGCGATCGCGTGCGGGTTCGCCGACCACTTCATTCCGTCGGAGAAGATCGAGCAGTTCATCGACGCGTTGTCGGCGACGTCGGTTCAGGAGGCGCTCGGCGCGTTCACCGAACCGGCACCGGCATCGGAGTTGCTGGGCCAGCAGGGCTGGATCGACGCCGCGTACTCCGCCGACAGTGTCGCCGACATCGTCGCCCGGTTGCGCGGCAGTGGGGTGCCCGAGGCTCAGAAGGCGGCCGAGCAGGTGCGCTCGAAGTCGCCGACCGCGTGCGCGGTCACCCTGACATCGCTGCGCCGCGCCCGGCAGGCCGGCAGTCTCGAGGAAGTCCTCGACGACGAGTTCCGGGTGTCCGTCGCCTGCCTGAACTCGCCCGACCTCGTCGAGGGCATCCGGGCGCAGGTCGTGGACAAGGACCGCAACCCGCGGTGGTCGCCCGCCACCATCGAGGAGGTCGACCCGGCGCGGGTCGACGCGTTCTTCGCACCACTCGGCGACCTCGAACTCGGGCTCACCCCACCCACCACCACCGGAGAAGACCAATGACCGACTACGACACCATCCTCCTCCACCGCAAGGGCCGGGTCGGGATCATCACCCTCAACCGCCCGAAAGCACTCAACGCGTTGAACACCCAGCTTCTACGCGAAATCGTCTCCGCCGTCGAAGAACTCGACTCCGACAGCGATGTCGGCGCCATCCTCGTCACCGGCTCCGACCGCGCGTTCGCCGCCGGCGCCGATATCAAGGAAATGCACACCAAGTCGTACATGGACGTCTACCTGGACGACTTCTTTTCCATCGGCGACCGCATCGCCGCCGCACGCACGCCCATCATCGCCGCAGTGGCGGGATACGCTCTCGGCGGCGGCTGCGAGTTGGCAATGATGTGCGACATCCTCCTCGCCGCCGACACCGCCAAGTTCGGTCAGCCCGAGATCAAACTCGGCGTCATCCCCGGCATCGGCGGCTCCCAACGCCTCACCCGCGCCATCGGCAAGGCGAAGGCCATGGAACTGTGCCTGACCGGCCGCACCATGGACGCCGAGGAGGCCGAACGCGCCGGACTCGTATCCCGCATCGTCCCTGCCGCCGACCTGTTCGACGAAGCACTGCAGACCGCGACCACCGTCGCCGAGATGTCACTCCCCGTCGCGATGATGGCGAAGGAAGCAGTCAACCGGGCATTCGAGACCACCCTCACCGAAGGGATCCGCTTCGAACGGCGGGTCTTCCACTCCACCTTCGCCACCGAGGACCAGAAGGAAGGCATGGCCGCGTTCGTGGAGAAGCGCACGCCGGAGTTCACACACCGCTAGACCCCGACGTTCGCCCCGCACCGGGCTCCGGTGCGGGGCGATGGTCGGAATACCGGTGTCACACCAACCAGCTTCACCGAATTCGGTCTAGTTCCGCTATCTCACCCTGGATCGGCCGATCGGATCACTTCGGCTGACCGACTTCGGCAGGGACAACGTCTGCGAGGTGAATACCGTGGTATCCCCCACCAGGGCCGCTGGGCGTCTGGATATCGTCGTCGTCAGTGGCCGGCCCGCGCCGTCACCGCAGGATGAGTACCTGAACGAGATCAATCGCATCACCACCACGTCGCCGGACGGATCCACCGTCACCCGCGCGAACTACCCCGCCAACGGCGGCAGCGCCTACTTCTCGATCACCCTCCCCTCCACCCAACAGGTCATCATCAGCACCACCCATCAGGGGTTCCACCGTCCCGGTGACGTTCGAGCAGATCGAATACCTGGCCACCGCAACCGAACTCGACCTGAGCTGAATTCGTCGGACTGATCGCGCGAGCCGCGGCCGGTCCAGGCGGTTTACAGCCAGGACGTCGTCCTCACGTCATCGCGGCAGCACCAGATCGGGTGGGCCGCGAGGTTGTCGCCCCGCCCGCGTGGTCGACATGGATGTGCTGCGGTCACCCCGGCGCGGCGCGGCGCATCGACCTGATGGTCAGGGTTCTGGTCTGCGCTGGACCAGTGAACGACACCGCAAGCGTCGAGGCTCGAGCAAGGCTCACGACCGTGTCAGGGCGTATCGGGCGATCACGTCGGGAAACCAGTCGGGTTCGCCGAAGTGCAGACCGTAGCGCTCGGCAACTGCGGCGATCTGGGTGACATCTGCTCCACCGGCGGCGATCAGTTCGGACATTTCCAGGAAGCAATGTTCGAAGCCGTGACATGCACGATCGAGTGTTCCTGTGCAGCATTTGTCTCTGGACGATATCGAAACGCTCCCGGCATTCCTGCGTCGAGTGTGTCGTCGAACGCAACTCCGCCTAGTTGTAGCCGCATCAAGAACGCGATACGCGCCCGTCGCAGCAAACCAACCCGAATCCGTCAAACCCAGTCACAATGAGTGGCGTGAACATTCCCGACATCCGCCCCGCAATCGTCCACACGGGAGTACGGATACTGATGGGCCGCACCAAACTCCGCACCGCCGAGGACACACGCCGCGACGTCCACGCGACATCGTTGCGGCCGGCATCGTTCAACCCGCCACCATCTCCACTCCTGCCCGGGGTGCGGCTCTCCGCCGACCGCACGCGCGGGTTTCCCGTCTTCACCATCGAACCGGACAGCGGGCGATACGGAAAGACTGTGATCGACTTCCACGGTGGTGCCTATGTCCGCGAAATAGTGTCCTTCCACTGGCTGTTCGCGCGAACCATTACCGCTGCGGCATCGGTCCGGCTTCTGCTGCCGATCTACCCCCTCGCCCCGCACCGGACCGCCGCCCGCACCGTCGCCGATGCCGCCGACATCGTCGAATCGGCAATCTCCACCCAAGGCGCCGATAACGTTGCGGTGATCGGCGATTCCGCCGGAGGCGGAATCGCGCTCGCCGCGGCACAAGAACTCAAACGTAGGGGCGCACCACAGCCATCGCGGCTGATCCTTCTCTCCCCCTGGCTGGACGTCACCATGAGTGACCCCGCCCAAGCCACCATCGAGAAGCGCGACATCCTCCTCGCGCGCGGAGGACTGAAAGAAGCCGGCCGACTCTACGCCGGCGACCTCGAGGTTACCGACTGGCGCGTCAGCCCCCTCTTCGGCGACCTCACCGGCCTCGCGCCCATGAGCGTCTACACCGGTACCCACGACATCCTCGTCACCGACTCCCGCGCCCTCACTCAGCGAGCACGCGATGCCGGCGCTACCGTCGATTACACCGAGGAAATCGGGATGCAGCACGACTACGCCCTCTTCCCCCTGATCCGCCAAGCACACACCGCCCGCGAAGGCATCGCCCGCATACTTCAGGCGTAGCCACCGGCGGCTACACGCTCCCCGATGGGTACGCGCTCAGCCGCAGACCGCCCGAGGCGCTAACGGTGGTGTTGGTGTTTGGTGTGCTCGGAGTTTCCGCGAACCTCGCCTTTCACGGTGCTCACCCAGGTTCTCGGCGCCGAAGCGGTGGAGTGCGCCGACCCGGTCTGGGTACGCGTCACGGCGAGGCCGAATCCGACGACTGACCGATGGGCTCGGGGACTATCCCGGACAAACACCCGCGTCGAGCGGTGCCTGCGAGGGACCGACGTCTGGTGATGCCGATGTCTGGGAGTGAGGCGGCCGCCGATGGCCGAGTTCGATCCACCGACCACTCAGCGTCCTCCCCGTCCCGCGATCACCACTGAGCTGGCCGCGGACGGATTCGAGGACGCCCGGGAAACCGGGCGTGGCGGGTTCGGCATCGTCTATCGCTGCCGTCAACCATCCCTGGACCGCACCGTCGCGGTGAAAGTGCTCACCGAGGACCTCGACAGCGACACCCGGTCCACGGATTAAACGAGATCACTGCGCAACTCGAGGACGCCACCGCCATCACCGTTCTCCTCGGTCAACGATCGGCGGAGACGACCGCGGCCGCCTGCACCTGGGCCGGGGAAGGGGTACACAGGATCGAAGGCCGAGGACGGCACCGGTGACTACTGCATGCCAATCGACTGCTCGTCAGCTGCCTCGCGGCCGCAGGCCGAAACGACGAAGCGAAACAGGTGCTGGCGTCGATCGCGGCGCAGTGCGCGGATCGCGACATGATCCGGTACCTCCTCGACGGAGGACCGTATGTCGTGTCGACCCTGCGCGGCCTCCGCGACGATCAACTGCACGGGCTGTGGCGGCCGGAGTGGACGCCGGTCCCGAGCGCCTTTCTCGACGCGGTGTCAGCGACCAATGGCCCGACCCTGATCTGAGGGCGCCGAGCGGCGACCTCACGGCGTCGAACTCCGCGGTGATATCGGGGATCACTGGCAGACGGTGCCGAATCGACGGACGCGGTGTTTCTGAGACCTCGGTTGTCTCAGGTGGAGGCGGGAGCCGACGACTGTGTCCGCAGCCAGCGGGCGGCGTGGTGGCGGTAACTGTCGATTCCTTTATATGTGGCGATGTCGGCGGGAAGTTCGGTGATGATGTCGGCGAGTTGCTCGGCCCACGCGGGGATGGTGGCGATGTCCGACAGTGGCGCCATGTAGGTGTGGATGTTGAAGACGAGTGCTCCGGTGAGGGGCAGGCGGATGAGGTGTTCGAGTTCGATGCGCAGTTGCACGCGTCCGTAGTCTCCGTCGGCGACGAGATTCGGAATGTCGTCTTCCCATTCGGGCCGGGTTTCGAGGCTGGTGTCGCGGTGCGGTGAGCCGACGGCGGAGAAGGTCCAGTTGGCGCGGCGGAAGATGCGGTCGGTGGTGAGATGACGCATGAACTGCTGCGCACGGCTGGTGATGCCGCCGCTGGTCAGCCCGGGTACGGGGCGGTGAATTTCGTTGAAGTTCATCCCGACGTCGAACTTGATCGACCAGTCGGCTGCGAAGGTGACGATGGCCGCGTCGAACCAGAGTTGGTCGTGGCGCTCGGTGAGCAGGAGGATGTCGTCAGGCACCTGGCAACCGATGAAGGTCAGCGGGTCCTCCGGCAGCGTGGCCAGATCACCCATTTCGAAGTGTTGGTCGATGTCGAGCAATGCGTTGCGCCAGTGGTAGTGGTCGCCCTGGCCGGTCAGCTGCATGGTCTCCGGGTAGGAGTCGGCCATCTGCCGCATGAGGTAGAGCATGACGTCCCAACACGCAGGGATCATGTGCGGCAAAATCTGCACTCGCCCTGGATCTTTCGCCAGGATCTCCCGTTTGAGCTGCATCATCGGCACGTATTCGAGTCCGAGGTCGACGACGTGTCGGCCCCAACCCCCGGCGAGGGTGGGGGTATATCGGGGTGCGGGCTCGACATTGACCGCGTAGCGGAAGGTTTCGTCCCCTGCCGGGAAAGGCCAGGGCAAACAGGTCAGGTCGCTTGTGAGCAGTTCGGTCACGGTACTTCGCTCCAGTGTCGGGACGGAATGGAAGTGCAGGGGTGATCTCCAGTCGGCCGTCAGGCAACCGATGCCAGATACATCGCACGATGCGAGGAGGTGTGCGGGCGCACGAGGAGGTCGCGGGCGCAGCCTGAGCACTCGATGGTGTGGTCTGGGCGCGCGAGGGCGCGGGTGGCGGTGTCGCAGTGCGGGCAGAAGACGTTGATCACGTCCACGTGTGAGATGTGGATGAACAATTCGCACGGCAGAATTCCCGCGGCGCGCGCTACCGCAACGGCCCTCATCACCTCGGACTCCGCCCCGGAAATCATGATGCGGACCCCGACAGTGCTGGCGTCGATCAGGTCCTCGACACCCGCACCGTCGGGCAGGCTGTACAACGCGGTTGCCCGGTGGGCGGAGGCGAGATCCCGCGCCCACCTGTCGACCGTGGCGGTGGTGCTGGGGGCATCACCGATCGCGATCAGGAGGTACTGCCTGCCGGATAGGTCCATGCTGGCCGCGGTAATGCCGACCTGCGCGGTGGCGCTGTCGGAGTCGTCGATGCTTGTCATGACATTCCCTCTGGTGTCTGATGCCGCGGAGGTCATAGGTCCAGCTCCAGATCCGCGCCAACGGCCCGGGACACGCACGGCATCATCACGTCACCGGTGGACTTCTCCTCATCGGTGAGATAGAGGTCGCGGTGCTCGATCTGACCGCCGCGCACCGGGAGCTTGCATTCCCCGCACACGCCCTGCCGGCACAGATTCGGCACGTCGAAGCCGCTGTCCAGCAGCGCGTCGAGCAAGCTGGTGTCGGGTCCGACCGTCACGGCGGTACCGGTGCGGCCCAGCGTCGCAGTGAAGGGTTCACCCCCGGCGGAGATGCCGGAGGAGAACGGCTCCGAGTGCACACGCTGGAGCGGCCAGCCCTGGGCGAGCGCAGCTTCTGTGACGGCGTCGATCATTGGCATCGGTCCGCAGGTGTAGAGGTGGGTGCCGATCGGCTGGCGGGTCAAAGTTGGTGTCACGTGGCCCCAGAATTGTTCCGGGGTTTCCACCATCGTCAACCGGTCCCCGCACAGCTCCATCAGGTCGTCGACGTGTGCGCCGAAGCCGGAGCGGAAGGAATAGATCACCTCGAACGAGCGACGCCACTGCACCGCCGCACGCACGTGCGACAGGATGGGGGTGACCCCGATGCCGCCGGCGACGAGGACGTGGTGGCGTGCGTTCGGAACCGGAGCGAACGCACTGCGCGGCCGGGACGCGGTCACCTGGTCGCCGACGGCGAGGTTGTGCACCCACCGCGACCCGCCGGCACCGGCCCGGTCCAGTCGAACAGAGATCGAGTAGTGGCCCGGTTCGATCGCCGGGCCGGTCAGGGAGTAGGAATTGCGTGTCCCCGGCTTCCAGGTGACCGCGATGTGACTGCCCGGGGTGAAGGACGGCAACGCTCCGCCGCCGACTGGCGCCAGGACGACCTGACAGATGTCCTCACACAGCATCGTGGTGTCGGCAACGACGACGGAAAGGTCGCTCCCTGCCCCGGCGCTGGTTGTCGCGGCCTCGACTACTTCGGTCACGTGAGGTCCTCCGAATCTGCTCGATAACCAAGATAGGCATGGTGACGGCGGGAGTAGTGGTGGTAGACGGTCAGCGTTTCTCGGCAACCGCCACAACGAAATTCACTGTCGATCACGCCGGCCCCGAGCGCGTGCGCGGGATTCGCGCGCCAGCACCCCCGGCCACCGGGTGACAGGACGCCGAAGTCTCGACGTCACCATCGCGTTGTGGCGGCGCGGTCGTCCAGCAGGCACGCTGGTGGTGGTCATGCTCACTGCCATCGCTGATCACGGTGCGAAGGAGCGGTGACCGACGTAGAACGCCAACGCACCCTCAGGGGTGCTGAATCGGATCCGCGATCCCTTCGGGAAGAAAATCGCATCCTTCGTCTTGGCGACCTCCTTCTGTCCGGTGTCGAGGTTCTCGAGGACGAACTCGCCCTCGAGCACAACCTTCATTTCGTCGTACTCGTAGAGGTAGTCAAGGGGGTCGTCGGTGCGCCGGAGTTCGAAGTAGCCGGCCGACATCTCGGACCCGTCGGGGTTTGCGTACACGTCGTCGATGAAGCCTTCGGTGCCCGGGTATTCCGCAACCGGCATCTGCGGCAGAGACTTCCAGAAATCTGCGGTGACGCGGAACGGTGCGACGGTCTGTCCGATCGCACTCGAATCGGCAACGGTCATTGGGGTCCTCCTGGGGATGGGATTGCGCGATCGGTACGTCGATCACCATGTGATGAAACTGAAGATAATGCCAGGAAACCATGGTGTGGGTTACGTGCCCGTAAACGCGCGTGACAAGGAGGTTTATTTGTAGGAAGCGCGCGCAAGTTCGCACGGGCCTATGCCAATTCGTCGATTGCGACTCGCGACCGTCGTCACCGTTTCGTGACCATGACCGCCTACGCACGGGTCGATCGCGGGCACCGGGCGAGTCCCGAACGACGGCACACAGCGCGGCGGACGAGGCATCGCCGCAGGTGACAGCAGATACTGGTAGTAACGGACCTGTTCGCGGCCGCGATATAGATCAGCTAGCCGAAAACGTCCGACCCCAGGGGCCATCTTCTTTGATTGCCGTCGGGAGGTGTGAACAAGTGGATACGCCGAACAGGAGCGACACAACCGGTCGCAGTCGTCCCGAGGCCTTCCCGCTGACGTACGCGCAGCGCGGAATCTGGCTGACCCAGCGCCTCGCTCCCGACGTCCCGACGTGCATTGCGCAGTACGTCGAGGTGCGCGGCGCCCTGGACCTCGCCGTCCTCGACGACGCGTCGGTGACCGCGGGCCGCGAGTTCCAGTCGGCGTTCCTCCGGGTGTTCGAGATCGACGGGGAGCCGTTCCAGACCGTCGACCCGACCATCGACCTGTCGACCGGATTCGTCGACCTCGGGGCCGAGGCCGACCCCGTCGCGGCGGCCCACACGTGGATGACACGGGACTACACCGCGCCGCTCGACCCGGCACGGGATCGGCTGGCGACATCGACGGTGTTACGAGTCGGTGACGATCACTATTTGTGGTACAGCAGAATTCACCATGTCGCGCTGGACGGTTACGGGGCGATGACGCTCGTGAACCGGATCGCCGCGCTGTACACCGCCCACGTGGAGGCCCGGACGCCGGAACCCGCCGGTGCCGCAGATCTGCGCACCCTTCACCGCCTCGACGAGGCGTACCGGTCGTCGACGCGCTACGCGTCCGATCGCGCCTACTGGCGGGAGCACCTCTTCTGCCGCCGTTCGAACTCGAGCCTGTCCCCGACGGTCGCACCCGCGGTCGCGGAAAGCATCCTCGAGACGGGCACCTTGTCTGCGTCCGCGACGGAGCGACTGGACAGTTCCGGCGAACGGATCGGTGTGCCGCCGGCGACCGTCGTGATCGCCACCTTCGGCGCGTATCTGGCCCGCATGACCGGACGGGACGACGTGCTCGTCGAACTCCCGGTGTCGGGCCGCACGACCGTGCTGCTGCAGCGATCCGGCGGGATGCTCGTCGGACTCGCTCCATTGCAGGTCTCCACCGCACCCGACGACACGGTGGCGACTCTCACCCGCCGGGTACACCACGAAATTCTGGGCGCTCTCCGTCATCAGCGATTCACCCTGGAGGACATCCGGCGCGATGCCGACGCGGCGGACTCGCTGTCCGGGCCGATGGTCAACGTCATGCTCTTCCGCCCCCGAATCCGGTTCGGCCCGCTCACCGGAGACTTTCACGTGGTCACCTCGGGGCCGGTGGAGGATCTGCTGGTCAATGTGTACCGCACCGCCGCTGCCGGGCGGATGGTCGTCGAGTTCCGCGGGAACCCCCACCGCTACACCAGGGACGAGCTGGCTCGTCACCATCGGTCGTTCGTGGGCCTCCTCGAGGAGTTCCTGGCGGCAGATCGCGGCGATCCCGTGGCAGGGGTGCACGCGGAGACCGCACACGAAGGCACGCGGAATCGCAGGCGCACAGCCGATCTGGACTACTGGCGGACGATGCTCACCGACCTGCCTCACGACACGCCCCTTCCCCGCGACTACACCCGCCGCGTAGGTACCGTCGACAGTCGGCGCGAGCACGTCGAGGCGCACGTGACCGCGGACCTGCATCACCGGATCGAGATCCTCGGACGGGACTGCCCCTTCGCCGCGTACACCGTCACGCATGCGGCCCTCGGGGCACTGCTCGCTCGTCTCGGCGGGGTCCGCGACATTGTCCTCGGGACACCCGCGGGCTCAGGCGGATGGCCTCTGCTTCTGCGTATCCGGGTCGACGGCACCGAATCGTTCACCGAGCTCGTCGAGCGCGCGCGTACGACCGAACTCGGCGCGTTCACACACGCCGACGTGACCTTCGACGAGGTCGCCGCGGCACTCGGGTTTCCAGCACCCTCCCGCGGCCGGCACCCGTTCCAGGCCGGGTTCGACGTGCAGACCATCGACCACTCGCGCGAGCCGGATGGGCGGTCCGACGAGGGCCCCGACCTCTGGGTCCACATCGTCGAACACCCCGATCGTGCCGGGCTCGACCTCCGGCTGACCTTCGCGCGGGAGTTCTTCGAGCCGTCGACTATCCAGGGATTCGCCGACCGTCTGATCCGAGTGTTCGCCCAGGTCACGGAGCACCCCGACATCGCGGTCGCCGATCTCGACCTGTTGAGTTCCGCCGAACGGCGCCGGCTCGTGCCCGCGCGCGGTGATCCGGGAGTTCCGCCGCGCACGCTGCCGGACCTGCTGACGGACGCGGCACACCGTGACCCGGACGCGATCGCCGTCATCGACGCTGCCGACGGTGCCGACCGTACCGGCATCGCGTACCGTCGGCTGGACGACGTCTCCACCCGGCTCGCCCGACTGCTCCTCTCCCGGGGCGCCGGCCCGGAAACCGTGGTCGCCCTGGCTCTCCCGAGATCCGCGGATTTCGTCCGCGCCGTGTGGGCGGTCGCAAAGTCGGGGGCCGCCTTCCTGCCCGTCGATCCCGGATACCCCGAAGCCCGCATCGCGCACCTGCTCACCGATTCCGCGGCGACTCTCGGGGTCACGGTCGGTCGCCACCGGGACGCCCTGCCCGGCGACGTCGAGTGGATCGAACTCGACGACCGCGACGTCGAGAGCGCTCTGTCCGACCGGATCACCACACCGGTCGGCGACGCCGACCGCCCCCGACCGCTGCGGTCGGACCATCCGGCCTATCTCATCTACACCTCGGGATCGACCGGCGCCCCCAAAGGGGTGGTCGTGACCCACCGCGGGATCGCGAATCTGATTGCCGCACAGAGTGAAGGACTCGACGTGCCGCCGACCGGGCGGGTGGCCCAGTTCGCGTCGCCGAGCTTCGACGCCTCCCTGTTCGAACTGCTCGCGGCTTTCGGATCCGGAGCGCGCGTGGTGATCGTCCCGCCCGAAGTGGTCGGGGGCGTGGAACTGGAGCGAGTACTCACCGAGCATCGGGTGACCCACGCCGTACTCACGCCGACCACCCTCGCCACGCTCGATCCCCTTGGCGTGCCGACCCTGTCGCATCTCACCGTCGCAGGCGAAGCCTGCCCGCCAGAAGTCGCGTCGACATGGGCGAGGGGGCGCCGCCTCCTCAACGCCTACGGGCCCACCGAGGCGACGATCATGTCGACCCTCAGCACACCGCTCGTGCCGGATGAGCCGGTCACCCTCGGTGCGCCGGTGTGCGGGTTCGAGGTCGTCGTGCTCGACGACCGGCTACACCCGGTTCCACCGGGCACCGTCGGCGAGCTGTACCTCGCCGGCCCAGGCCTTGCGCGCGGGTACCGAGACCGTGCCGGACTCGATGCCATCCGTTTCGTGGCCGCCCCCTTCGGCTCACCGGGGACGCGAATGTACCGGACCGGCGATCTGGTGCGATGGCACGGCCGGCACGAAGAGCACACACCCGCCGCCCTCGACCTCGTCTACGTCGGGCGCAGCGATTTCCAGGTAAAGGTCCGCGGGTTCCGCATCGAACTCGGGGAGATCGAGGCAGTCCTGCGTGCCGATCCCAATGTGACGTACGCCGTCGCGACGGCCGCGACCGACCCGCACACGGGAGATGCCGCGGTGATCGCCTACATTCACCCGGCCGAGGGGTGGCGCGTCGATGCCGAGGAAGTGCGCCGTCGGCTGGCGCGCACGCTGCCCGCGCACATGCTCCCGGCCGCGGTCGTCACCCTCGACGTCATTCCGCGTACCCCGAGCGGCAAGCTGGACCGTGCCGCGCTCCCCGCGCCGACGTTCGAACCGCGGAGCGGCACCGGCCACCGGCCGCGCACGCCGACGGAAGACACGGTGGCGTCGGTGTTCGAGACCGTGCTCGGTGTCACCGGCGTCGGTGTGGACGACGACTACGTCGATCTCGGCGGAGGTTCCCTGGCGGCGACCCGGGTGGTGGCACGGCTGAATTCCGCCCTGGGAACGTCGCTGGACGTCCGTGATCTCTTCGAGCATCCGACGGTCGCCGCACTCGCCGGTGTTGTCGACAGCCGACGCGGTGACGGATCCGGGCGGCCTCCACTCCGCCGGTTCCCGCGTCCCGCCAGGATTGCGCTCTCCCCGGCCCAGGAACGCATGTGGTTCGTCAACCAGTACGACCCACACTCCCCCGCCTACGACATTCCGCTGATCGTCCGGCTCACCGGGCACCTCGACGTCGTCGCCCTCGCCGCAGCGATCGGCGACGTCGTCGAACGGCACGAGTCGCTTCGCACGGTGTACCCGTCCTCGGACGACGGACCACATCAGGTGATCCTGCCCGCCGAGCGGGCGCTGCCCCGGGTCGAGATCGTGCAGGTCGACGGTCCGTCCGACCTCGACGAGCACGTCGCCCGGGCCGCGGCCGCGCCGTTCGACGTCACCGTCGACGGGCCGCTGCGCGCGTCTCTGTTCGCGATGAGCGACACCGACCACGTACTGGCGCTGGTGATCCATCACATCGCGGCCGACGGTGCGTCGGCCGGTCCGCTGGCCCGTGACCTCTCCGCCGCCTATCGAGCCCGGGTCGGCGGACGCGCCCCGGCCTGGGAACCGCCGGCCGTGCAGTACGTCGACTACGCCTTGTGGCAACACGCCTTGCTGGGTCAGCCCACCGATCCCGACAGCCTCACGTCGCGGCAACTCGACTATTGGAGTGAGTCGCTCCGTGGATCGCCGCCCCTTCTCGCGCTGCCGACCGACCGTCCCCGCCCGCAGCGGCTGTCCCTGCACGGCGGCCGAGTGGAATTCCACCTGCCTCCGGACCTGCACGCCGGCATGCGGGCACTATCCCGAACCTGCACATCGACACTCTTCATGACGTGTCACGCGGCTCTGGCCGTCGTGCTCGCCAGGCTCGCCGGCACCGACGATGTGAGCATCGGCACCCCGGTTGCGGGCCGCGGGGAGCCCGCACTCGACGACGTGGTGGGCATGTTCGTCAACACCCTCGTGCTGCGCACCCGCATCGATCCCGCGGCGGGCTTCGCGGACACCGTGCGCACCGTGCGGGATGTCGACCTGGGCGCATTCGCACACGCCGACTATCCGTTCGAGAAACTGGTGGACGCCCTCGAACCCGAACGCACGGACAGCCGTTCACCGTTGTTCCAGGTTCTCCTCGAGTTCCAGCACATCCTTCCGGCCGGACACGAGGCGCGTGAGCTCGACCTGCCCGGTCTGCACGTCTCGGCGGTCGCCTACGACCCGAAGATCTGTAAGTTCGACCTGCAGGTGTGGCTCAGTGAACGCGTCGATGACGACGGGGCACCGCAGGGAATCGACGGCGGAATCGCGTACGCCACCGACCTGTTCGACGAAGCGACGGTGCGTGGAATTGCCGACCGACTTGTCCGCGTCCTGGGCGTCGTGACCACCGAGCCGGACGCCGTGGTCGGGAACATCGATCTGCTCTCCGACGGGGAACGCGACGTCGCCCTCCGTTCGTGGGCCGCCCCGGACGAACCGGACCCCGCGACGACTCTGCCCGAGGAGTTTGCGCGTATGGCGGCCAGGAAACCGGACGCCGTCGCGCTGTCGTTCGCGGGTGACACGCTGTCGTACGGTGAGCTCGCCGAACGGGTGAACCGAATCGCCCGGCTTCTCGTCGAGCACGGAGTGGAACCGGAACGCATCGTCGCCGTGGCGATTCCCCGCTCCGTGGACTACGTCGCCGTCACACTGGGCGTGCTCGCGGCAGGAGGTGTATGCCTCCCGCTCGATCCCGGATGGGCGTCGCCCACGCGACTCTCCCGGCTGATCACCGACGTCCATGCCGCCGCCCTCGTGACGACGTCCGCTCTGGCGGAACGGCTTCCCCACGGGCACCTGCGCACCCTCGTCCTCGACGCGCCGGGCACCGTCGCCGCCCTCGCAGGCAGGTCGGGTCTCCCGCTGGCCGCCGTCGACGGTGGCGCCGGCCCCTCCCCCGACGCGGCCGCGTACGTCCTGCTCACGCGCGGATCGACGACGCCGCCGAAACCGGTGTCGGTGAGTCACCGCGCAGTACTCTCCGCACTGGCGCGTCCCGCGCACGCCGTCACGACCGAGGATGTCTGGGCAATGGTCCCGGCCTTCGCGGCCGGCGTCACCGTCCTGACTCCGTGGAGCGCATTCCTTCACGGAGGCCGGCTCGAGGTGGTCGACGACACCACCGCCTCGTCACCGGCCGCCCTCGCCGACCTGCTGTACCGCCGCGGCGTGACCATGCTCTCCCAGAGTCCGGCCGCGTACGAGTACATCTCCCGTGCAGGGGAATCCGCGCCGGGGGCGGACGAACGTCGATCGGTCCTGCTCACCGGTGACCCCGTCGACGCCGCGGTCGTGGCTGCCCCCGGAGTCGTTGCCGTATACGCGTCCGTCGAGACCGTATGGTTCGCCGTTGCCGGGGATCGTGCACCGGAATCCGGTGCCGACCGGATGGAGTACCGGCCCGGGCGGGGACGCAGATTCGCGGTTCTCGACGACCGCCTTCAGCCTGTCCCGCCCGGCGTCGTCGGCGAGTTGTACGTCGGTGGCCCCGCACTGGCTCGTGGCTACCACGGCCGGGCCGCCGCGACGAGCACCCACTTCGTGGCGAGTCCCTTCGGGCCGCCCGGCGGACGCATGCACCGCACCGGCGACGCCGCTCGCCTCACGCCGACCGGAAACCTGAACATTCTCTGGCGCCGCGACTTCCAGGCCGCACTGCGCGGCTACCGCATGCCGCTCGGCGACATCGATGCCGTCCTCACCGCGGATCCGCACGTTGCGAATGCAGTCACCGTCGACCACACCTCGCGATCCGGAAAGCCCGCGCTCGTGTCGTATGTCGTGCCGGCCGACGGAGCTGCGCCGGCCATCTCCGACGTCCGCGCCCACGCCGCCATGATCCTGCCTCCGCCCTGGGTCCCGGGCACGGTCGTCGTCCTCGATCGGCTGCCCGTCACGGAGACCGGGGACGTCGACCTCGATGCCCTTCCCGTTCCCGAGGAACTGCGGCACTCGCCCGTCTACCGTGCCCCCGCCACTCCGGCCGAGGAGACGGTGTCGAGGGTGATCGGGCAGGTTCTCGGTATCGGTGGCGTCGGTGTCGACGACAACTTCTTCGAACTGGGTGGCACGTCGCTCGACGCGGCGAAGGTGGTCGCCCGAATCGATTCGACGTTCGGAACCCGGATCGGGATCCGCTCCCTGTTCGAGGCGCCCACGGTACGCGGACTGGCCGCCGTCCTCGACGCGAGCGATGTACACCCCGATCGACCCGCCCTGGGACCCCGGGTGCATACCGAACCTGCACCGGTGTCGTTCGCGCAGCAGCGGATGTGGTTCGTCAATCAGTTCGACGTGACGTCGGCCGTCTACAACGTTCCGATGGTGGTCCGGCTCACCGGACTCCTCGACGTCACCGCGCTGCGCGCTGCCCTTCTCGACGTTCTCGTCCGGCACGAACCGTTGCGGACCCTCTATCCCTTGACCGACACCGGACCGGTGCAGGTCGTCGTCCCCGCCGAGAGTGTTTCGGTCGATCTGGCGCCGTCCCCGGTGGCCGACGCAGCGCATGTCTCCGGCCTCGTCGAGGAGGCCGTCGCCGAGGGGTTCGACGTGACCGTCCGTCCGCCGGTTCGCGTCCGACTGTGGCAACTCGACGAAAGCCACCACGTCCTGGCTGTCGTCGTGCACCACATCGTCGCCGACGGGTCCTCGCTGGCTCCCCTGGCGCGCGACCTCTCCACCGCATACACCGCGCGCCGCGCCGGCCGTGCCCCCGCGTGGGACCCGTTGCCCGTGCAGTTCTCGGATTTCACGGTGTGGCAGCGGGAGATCCTCGGGTCCGTCACCAACCCGGCGTCCCCGGTGGCACGGCAACTCGACTTCTGGCGGACGGCGCTCGCGGATCTTCCCGAACGGTTGGAGTTGCCGCTGGATCGGCCGCGCCCCGCCACCGCATCGTACCGGGCCGCAGCGGTTCCGTTCGTTCTGCCCGCGACGACGCATCGCCGACTCGTCGACTTCGCCCGAGCCCACGACACGACGACATTCGTCGTCATCCACGCGGCCCTGGCCGTGTTGCTGTCCCGGCTCACCGCCACCACGGACGTCGTCGTCGGGTCCCCGACCGCCAGCCGCGGCGAACAGGAACTCGACCCCCTCGTCGGCATGTTCGTCGGCACACTCGTTCTGCGCACGACAATCGATCCCGCGGCCCCGTTCGGTGACGTCCTGGCGGCGGTGCGGGGAGCAGACCTGGCGGCGTTCGCGCACGTCGACATTCCGTTCGAAACCCTCGTGGACGAACTCCACCCACCGCGTTCGGCGGGGAGCCATCCGTTGTTCCAGGTGATGCTGACGTTCCAGAACATCGAGCCGCCACGCCTCGCACTGCCCGGCCTCGAGGTAGTTGTCGCGGACCTCGACCCCCGGGTGTCGCCGTTCGACCTGAATGTGGTGTTGCACGAACAACCGGCCGAGGACGATTCGGGGTCGGGGATGAGCGGGCAGATCGTCTATGCCACCGACCTGTTCGACGCCGACACGATCAGTGCATTCGCCGGCCGGCTCCTTCGGGTGATCACCGCGGGCCTGACCGACCCCGACGCCGTGGTCGGCGACATCGACATCCTCGACGACGCCGAGCGCGGGCTCGTCCTCGACCGCTGGAACGCCACGGCCCACGACCTTCCGGCCGCGACGATCGTGGACCTGTTCGAGGCACGGGTGGCGACGACACCCGACGCGCCTGCCGTCCGCTGTGAGGATCGAACCCTCACCTACGCCGAACTCGACACCTGGTCGACCCGGCTGGCGCGCTCCTTCCTCGTCCGCGGGATCGGCGCCGAATCTGTCGTGGCCCTGGTGATCCCACGCTCCTTCGAGATGCTCGCGGCGATGTATGCGGCGGTCAAGTCCGGTGCGGCGGTGCTCGCCCTCGATCCCGGCCACCCCGCCGACCGCATCGAATCGCTGATTCAATCCTCGTCGGCTGCTCTCGTCGTCACCACCGCCGACGCCGATCCACCCGTTCCGACCGGGGTTCCGGTGGCGCGGTTCGACGACGTCGACCTCTCGGCCCGAGACACCGCACCGGTCACCGACGTGGACCGCGGCGCACCGCTGCGCCCCGACAACCTGGCCTACGTGGTCTACACGTCCGGCTCGACCGGCACGCCCAAAGGGGTGGCGGTATCCCACGCGGCGATCGCGAACCAGCTGGCCTGGTCGCAGGCACTGCTGCCACTGCGCGAGGGTGACCGGACGGTACAGAAGGCGCCGATCGCGTTCGACGTCGCCATCTGGGAGTGCTTCGCGGCTCTGTGCTCGGGAAGCGTCCTGGTTCTCCTCCCCCCGGAACGGCAACTCGACCTCGATTACCTGTCCGGCCTCCTCGACGACATGCAGATCACGCTGGTGGAGTTCGTGCCCTCCCTGCTCGACGTGTTCGTCAACGATCACCGGCACGCCTTCCCCGGTTCGATGCGACGGGTCCTGACCGGGGGTGAGGCGATCACTGCACGGACGGCGAGCAGCGTGCTCGCGCAGGGCGTCCGTCTCGGCAACATGTACGGTCCCGCAGAGGCGGCCGTGACAGCGACGTACCAGAACATCGCGACCGACCACGCCGACACAACGGCGCCCATCGGGACGCCGGTGTGGAACACACAGGTCTACGTCGTCGACGATCGTCTGCACCCCGTCGTCCCCGGGGTGACCGGCGAAATGTACCTCGGCGGTGCCCAGTTGGCCCGGGGATATCTCGGCAGGCCCGCGCTCACCGCCGGCCGGTTCGTCGCGAATCCGTTCGGCGCCCCTGGCTCCCGCATGTACCGAACCGGAGACCTGGCCCGCTGGAACGCCGACGGGCGGCTGGAGTACCACGGCCGCACCGACTTCCAGGTACAGCTGCACGGCTACCGCGTCGAGCCCGGCGAGGTCGAGTCCGTGCTCCTACGTCACCCCGCGGTCGCGCAGGCCGTCGTGGTGCTGCGGGCCGATCGAAACGGCGCAGACCACCTCGTCGGGTATGTCGTACCGGTCCCCGGCACCGAAGTGGCGGAGCAGGAACTGATCGACCACACAAGGTCCCTTCTCCCCTCGCACATGGTTCCGTCCGCAGTGATCCCCCTGTCCACGCTGCCGCTCACGTCCCACGGAAAGATCGACCGGAACGCGCTCCCGGCTCTCGACTTCACGACCCGCGCCGCGGAATTCCGCGCTGCCGGAACAGCTGTCGAGGACGCGCTGGTGTCGCTGGTCGGCGACGTGCTCGGCCTCGAGTCCGTAGGCGTCGACGACTCCTTCTTCGCGCTCGGTGGCGACAGCATCATGGCCATCCAGTTGGTGGCTCGCGCGAAGACCGCCGGACTCGCACTCACTCCTCGGGATGTGTTCGAGCACAGGACGATCGCCCGGCTCGCGCGCGTGATCTCGACACGACCGGAGCCGGGGGCGACCCTCCCCGAACTACCCGGCGACGGGATCGGCTCCTTCCCGCTGCCACCGGCCGCGCGGTGGTTGCTCGAACGCGGCGGCAACCTCGACACGTACTGCCAAGCGGTTCTGCTCACCGCACCACCCGACCTGGACACCGACACCCTCGCCGCCACCGTGCAGACGGTCCTCGACCACCACGACATGCTCCGAGCCCGACTCCGGCGCGGCACAACGGACGAAGACACGGCGTTGGAGGTCCTGGCCGCCGACCAGGCTCCACGGGTCGAGTCGCTGATCCGCCGGGTCGCACTCGATGATGCGGCCGACCTGAGGGGCCGGGCCGAGGTCGAGTCCCGCGCTGCCGCGGCACGTTTGGATCCCGAGAACGGGATCATGCTCCAACTCGTCTGGCTCGACCCCCGCACCCAACCCGGACACCTCCTCATCACCATCCACCACCTCGCCACCGACGGCGTCTCCTGGCGCATCCTCATCCCCGACCTCGCCACCGCCCACCACGCCCACACCACCGGCACCACCCCCACACTCCCACCCGTCACCACCACCGCACGCCGCTACGCCCACGCCCTCACCGACACCACCACCCACCGCGAACACGAACTCCCCCACTGGCGCAACATCCTCACCACCCCCGACCCCCCACTCGGCACCAGACCCCTCGACCCCACCCACGACACCGAAAACACCACCACCCACACCACCGTCGAACTCCCACCCCACACCACCCACACCCTCCTCACCACCCTCCCCACCACCTACCACTGCGGCATCGACGACGCCCTCCTCACCGCCCTCGCCCTCGCCATCACCACCTGGCGCCACCGCCACCACACCCCCACCCACACACTGCTCGTCAACATCGAAGGCCACGGCCGCACCGACCCCCTCATCCCCGGCGCCGACCTCACCCGAACAATCGGCTGGTTCACCACCATCCACCCAACCCTCCTCGACCTCACCGACATCGACCTCGACAACGCACTCACCGGCGGACCCGCCACCGGACACGCCCTCACCACCATCAAAGAACAACTCCACAACACCCCCGACCACGGCACCGGATACGGCCCCCTCCGCTACCTCAACCCCCACACCGCAACCCAACTCCGCAACCTCCCCCAACCCCAAACCACCCTCAACTACCTCGGCCGCTTCGACTACCCGCCGTCAGGTGCGGAGGCGGGCTGGACGCCCGTGACCGATGTGGATCTCGGCCGACACCCCGACTCGGACCTTGCCGCTGCCGCGGTCCTGACGATCGATGCCGCGACGGTCGTCACGGAGGGCACTGCACGGCTGACGGCGACGTGGTCCTACGCCTCCGGTGTGCTCGCCGCGACCGATGTCGACGAGCTCACCGACCTGTGGACCGAAGCGCTCACCGCCCTCGCCGACCACATCAGCCGACCCGGCGCCGGCCGGCTCACCCCCAGCGACCTCGACCTCGTCCACCTCGACCAAACCACCCTCGACGCACTCCACCACCACTACCCCACCCTCACCGACGTCTGGCCCCTCACCCCCTTGCAGGCCGGTCTGCTGTTCCACGCCGAACTCGGCGGGCCCGCCGCCGACGCCTACGTCGTCCAACTCGTCCTCGACATCAGCGGACCCCTCGACCACGACCGCCTGCGCGACGCCGTGGCAGCCCTGCTCGGTCGTCACCCGAACCTGGGCGCGGCCTTCACCCACACGGCGGACGGCACACCGGTACAGGTCGTGACAACCACTGCTCTCGCCTGGGCGCACCACGACGTCACCACCGCACACCGTCCCGCCGCAGAGCTCGACGACATCCTCACCGCGGACCGCGCCGCGCCGTTCGACCCGGCCGAGCCCCCTCTCCTGCGATTCACCCTTGTCACGACCGGTCCCGACGACCACCACCTGGTGCTCACCAACCACCATCTGGTACTCGACGGCTGGTCCACCCCGCTACTGCTGCACGAACTCCTCCAGCTCTACGAGCACCACGCCGATCCCGATGCGCTTGCGCCGGTGCGGCCGTACCGTGATTTCCTCGAATGGCTGGGCACGCGCGATGTCTCGGCGTCCGTCGCCACGTGGGGTCGTGCGCTCGAGGGGGTCGAGGACGCGACGCGGCTCGCACCGGGTCTCGATCCTCACCGGGACGCGGGTCCCTGCGCGGAGCGCGTGGTGACACTGACGACCGCCCAGACGGATGCGTTGCGGACCATGGCCCGCACCCACGACCTCACCCTCCACACCATCCTCGACACCGCCTGGGCCCTCGTCCTCGCCACCCACACCGGCACCACCGACATCACCTTCGGCACCACCGTCTCCGGACGCCCACCCCACATCCCCGGCATCGAAACCATGATCGGACTCTTCATCAACACCATCCCCGTCCGCATCACCCTCCACCCCACCGACACCCTCACCACCCTCCTCCACCACACCCACACCACCCACACACAACTCCTCGACCACCACCACCTCCCCCTCACCCACATCCCCAACCCCCACGCCACCACCTTCGACACCATCACCGTCCACGAGAACTACCCCCACCACACCACCACCCCACCCACCGACCTCACCATCACCACCACCTCCGCCACCGACGCCACCCACTACCCCCTCGCACTCGCCACCACCACCACCGACACCACACTCCACCTGCGGTGCATCTTTCAGCTGTCGGCATTCGATGCCGACAGCGTCGACGCGATCCTCGGGCAACTGGCACGTGTGCTCGTCGCCATGGGATCCGACGCGTCCCTGCCGATCGCCCGCCTGAACCTGCTGGACGCCGCGGAGCACCGAGCGGTGGTGCCGGCCCGGGGCGAGGCAGCCGACGAGCCGCGGACCCTGGGCGCGATCCTCGCGGACGCCGCTGAGCGCTCGCCCGACGCCATCGCCGTAGACGACGGGGCCCGCCGGCTGACGTACGCCGAGCTGCAGGCCCGCGCATTGATCCTTGCCGACCGCCTCGTCGAGACGGGCATCGGTCCGGAAAGTGTGGTCGCCATCGCGATACCGCGGTCCCTCGAATCAGTCCTCGCCGTCTGGGCCGTCGCCGGAACCGGCGCCGCGTTCCTGCCCGTCGACCCGACGTATCCGCAGATCCGCATCCAGCACATGCTCACCGATTCCGGAGTCCTCGTCGGCCTCACCACGAGCAGTCGTCGCGACGCGCTGCCGGACACCGTCACGTGGATCGACATCGAGGGCACGGATGCCGGCCGGACACCGCACACCGGTGACACGGGGGCTCGTCAGGCGCCCACGATCCGCCCCGACAATGCTGCGTACCTGATCTATACGTCCGGGTCCACCGGGGTTCCGAAAGGCGTGGTGGTCGGTCACCGTGGATTGAACTCACTCGCAACCACGTTGCGCGAACGTACCGGGGTGACCGCAGCGTCCCGGGTGGCGCATTTCGCGTCTCCCAGCTTCGACGCGTCGGTACTCGAGTATCTGCTCACGTGGTCTGCGGGAGCCACGGCGGTGATCGTGCCCACCACGATCTACGGCGGGGATGAACTGCGTCGGCATCTCGCCGACAGCCGGGTGACCCATTCTTTCCTGACCCCCACGACTCTGGCCACCCTGGACCCCGGGGGCCTCGACGACCTCGAGTGCGTCGTGACCGGCGGGGAGAAGTGCACCCCCGACGTGATCCGCCGGTGGTCTCCGCACCGTCGACTCATCAACGCGTACGGACCTACGGAAAGTACCGTGGCGGCAGATATCTCGGACGATCCGGCCACCGACGGTGCGAATGTGATCGGCGGCCCGATCCACGGCGTCACCGAGGTCGTGCTCGATGCCCGGATGCAACCGGTCCCGATCCGGGCCCGGGGGGAGTTGTACATCGCGGGCGATGCGATCGCCCGCGGCTACCACGGCAAGCCCGCACTCACCGCCACCCGATTCGTGGCCGATCCGTTCGGCCCACCGGGTGGTCGCATGTATCGCAGCGGTGATGTCGTCCGCTGGAACACCGGGAGCGAGCGGTGTGCCGTCCTCGAATACCTGGGTCGCAGCGACTCGCAGGTGAAAGTGCGTGGGTACCGGATCGAACCCGGCGAGATCGACGCCGCGCTGTCCGGTCATCCGGCGGTCACGTTCAGCGCGACGCTCCCCTCGACGGGCGGCCCGGACACGCGCGGCCAGGACGCGACACTGGTCTCCTACGTGACGACCACCGGCGCGACCGGACCCCGCGAACTCCGCGACTACCTGACGAGTCGGCTTCCCGCACAGCTCGTTCCGTCCGCGGTCGTCGAGATCGACGACATTCCGCGGACGCCGTCGGGAAAGCTCGACCGCGACGCGCTCCGCACCCTCCGATCCACCCCGCTCCCCGCGCAGCTTTCGGCGACCACCCCACTCGAACAGACCGTCGCGGAAATCCTCGCCGCGTCACTCGACCTGTCGAGTCTGGGAGTGGACGACGACTTCTTCGCAGCAGGTGGAGACTCGCTGACGGCGACCCGGGCAGTCGCCCGCGTGAACGCGACCCTGCACACGGAACTCGCCGTGCGCAGTCTGTTCGATGCCCCCACCCCGCGTTCTCTGGCGCGACTGCTCCTGGACGACACCGAATCGGAGCCGCGACCCTCGCTGACCGCCGCCGCGAGGGAGCCGGAGTTCGTGCCGTTGTCGCCCGCCCAGCGACGCATCTGGTTCCTCAACCAATACGACACCACCACCCCCACCTACAACATCCCCCTCACCCTCCACCTCACCGGACACCTCGACACCACCGCCCTCCACCACGCCCTCACCGACCTCATCCACCGCCACCAACCCCTCCACACCACCTACCCCCTCCACCACGGACACCCCACCCAACACATCCACCCCCACCCCACCACACCACCACTCACACCCACCCCCACCACCGAAACCCAACTCCCCCAACACATCAACGCAGACACCACCCAACCCTTCGACCTCACCACCGACACCCCCCTCCACACCCACCTCTACCAACTCGACACCACCCACCACACCCTCACCCTCGTCCTCCACCACATCGCCGCCGACGGCCACTCCCTCACCCCACTCACCCACGACCTCACCACCGCCTACACCGCCCACACCCACCACCAACAACCCCACCCCACACCCCCACCCCTCACCTACACCGACTACACCCACTGGCAACACCAACTCCTCGGCACACCCGACCACCCCACCCCCACCACCCAAACCCAAACCACCTACTGGACCACCACACTCACCAACCTCCCCGACACCCTCCCCCTCCCCACCGACCGACCCCGACCCACCCACCGCACCCACCACGGCCAGTCGGTCCGATTCGAGATCCCCGCCGACGTACACCGCCGCCTGCGTGCGCTCGCGCGGAGCACCGGGGCGACCACGTTCATGACTCTGCATGCGGCCTTCGCGGTCCTCCTCGCCCGCCTGTGCGACACGGACGACGTCGTGATCGGCACCCCCGTCGCCGGCCGCCCCGATCCCCGGCTGGACCAACTCGTCGGCATGTTCGTCGGGACGCTCGTCCTCCGGACCCCGGTCGACTCGGCCGATTCGTTCCGCGAAGTGCTGACCAGAACCCGCGATGCGGACCTCGGTGCATTCATGCACGCCGACGTGCCCTTCGAGATGCTCGTCGACGTGCTGGCGCCGGAGCGGTCCACGACGCACACACCGTTGTTCCAGGTCCTGATCGACTATGGGACCGAGGTACCACTCCACCTCGAGCTGCCGGACCTGACGGTGACGGTCGCCGAGGACGCTCTGCCCCTCGCGAAGTTCGACCTTCAGCTCACCCTCCGCGAACATGCGGACCCCACACACCCCGGCCTGTCGGCCGCGTTGACCTATGCCACCGACATCTTCGACCGCGCCACCGTCGAGAGTGTCGCGGTGCGCTTCCTCCGGCTCCTCGACTCGGTGACCGCGGACCCCGCCCGGCCAGTCGGGGACGTCGACCTCCTCGACGTCACCGAACGGGCCACGCTGACGACCGGGTGGAATACCCCTTCGCCGGTGGCGGAACCAGCCGAGGCCACACTCGCCGACCGGTTCACTCGGTCCGTCCACCGCTTCGCCGGCGAATCGGCGCTGACCGATGCCGACGAAACGCTCACCTACGCGGCACTCGGTGCCCGCGTCTACCGACTCGCCCGGCATCTCGTCGAACTGGGCGCCGCCCCCGACACGGTCGTCGCCGTAGCACTGCCACCCTCGATCGATCTGGTCGTCGCCCTGCTGGCCGCACAGCAAGCGGGAGCCGGCTACCTCGCCCTCGACGTCGGTCACCCGGCGGACCGGCTCGACGCCACGATGTCCGACGCTGCCCCGGTGTGTCTCGTCTCCTCCACCGACCACGCGGCCCGCTTGCGGAGGGACCTGCCCACGGTGCTCGTCGACGACGCGGACACACGCGGGTGCCTGATGGATCTGTCGCCGGAACCGATCACCGATCCGGAGCGACGGGCCGCGCTCACCCCCGACGCGGTCGCGTACGTCGTGTACACGTCGGGGTCGACCGGACGCCCGAAAGGTGTCGTGGTGACACACCGTAATGTCGCGACGCTGTTCGACAACGCGCGGACTGCGTTCGAGTTCGCCGAGACCGACGTGTGGACGCTCTTCCACTCGGCCGCCTTCGACTTCTCGGTATGGGAGTTGTGGGGCGCCCTCCTGCACGGTGGCCGCCTCGTCGTCGTCGACACCGTCACCGCGCGGTCACCCGACGAGTTCCTGGGCCTGCTCGGCCGGGAGCGGGTGACGGTCCTGTGCCAGACGCCCACCGCGTTCGCCCAGTTGGCCGCGGCGGAACGGAACCAGCCGACCGACCTGGCGTTGCGGTGCGTCGTCTTCGGCGGCGAAGCCCTCGAGCACGGTCACCTCGTCGACTGGCTCGACCGGCACCAACCAACCCGGCCGCAGCTCGTGAACATGTACGGCATCACCGAGACCACCGTGCACGTGACCAGGCATCCCCTCGGCGATACCCGTCCCGCTGCGCGGTCGGTCATCGGCCGGGCCGTTCCGGGGCTGCGCGTGTACGTCCTCGACCGGCGGCTCCACCCCGTACCCACCGGAGTGACCGGCGAGATGTACGTTGCCGGGAACCAGGTCACCCGTGGGTACCTGCACCGATCCGGGCTGACGGTGACCCGGTACGTGGCGGACCCGGCCGGGCGCGGAGAACGCATGTACCGCACCGGTGACCTCGCACGTTGGACCGCGCAGGGTCAACTCGAGTTCCTCGGACGTAGTGACGCCCAAGTTCAGCTGCACGGCTACCGAATCGAGCCCGGCGAGGTCGAGGCCACGCTCGTCCGCCACCCGGATGTCGCACAGGCCGCGGTGTCGGTTCGTTCCGACGACCGAGGCGCCGAGCGCCTGATCGGGTACGTCGTGCCCGCCCGGGACGGTGCACAGACGAGGACTGTCGACATCGATCGCGTCCTCGGCTTCGCCCGAACGACTCTCGCACCGCAGATGGTGCCGGCAACGCTGGTGGTCCTGGACCGCCTGCCGCTGACCCCGAACGGCAAGCTCGATCGCCGGCAGTTGCCCGCACCCGACTTCGCCGAACACGTCGCCACGGGTCGCGCTCCGGCGACCGTGACGGAGACGGCCCTCGCCGCGGTTTTCGCGGAGGTCCTCGGCGTGCCGTCCGTGAGTGCCGACGAATCCTTCTTCGCACTCGGTGGCGACAGCATCATGGCCATCCAATTGGTGGCCCGTGCCCACGAGGACGGTGTCTTCGTTACTCCCCGAGACGTTTTCGAGCACCAGACCGTGGCCGCACTCGCCGAGGTGGCGGCCACCCGGAACCCGGACGTGCTGGCCGAGCTTCCCGGCGGTGGTGTCGGGACCGCACCGCTCGTGCCGATCGCGCGGTGGTTGCTCGAACGCGGCGGCAACCTCGACACGTACTGCCAAGCAGTCCTGCTCACCGCACCACCCGACCTGGACACCGACACCCTCACCGCCACCGTGCAGACGGTCCTCGACCACCACGACATGCTCCGAGCCCGACTCCGGCGCGGGATATCGGACCAGGACACCGTCCTCGAGATCCCACCGGCCGGAACAATCGCGGCCGCACCCCTCATCACCCACGTCGCGGTCGAGACGCACTCCGACAACGACCTCGCCGCGATGGCACGCGCGCAACTCGACGCCGCAACGCACCGACTCGATCCCGAGAACGGGATCATGCTCCAACTCGTCTGGCTCGACCCCCGCACCCAACCCGGACACCTCCTCATCACCATCCACCACCTCGCCACCGACGGCGTCTCCTGGCGCATCCTCATCCCCGACCTCGCCACCGCCCACCACGCCCACACCACCGGCACCACCCCCACACTCCCACCCGTCAACACCACCGCACGCCGCTACGCCCACGCCCTCACCGACACCACCACCCACCGCGAACACGAACTCCCCCACTGGCGCAACATCCTCACCACCCCCGACCCCCCACTCGGCACCAGACCCCTCGACCCCACCCACGACACCGAAAACACCACCACCCACACCACCGTCGAACTCCCACCCCACACCACCCACACCCTCCTCACCACCCTCCCCACCACCTACCACTGCGGCATCGACGACGCCCTCCTCACCGCCCTCGCCCTCGCCATCACCACCTGGCGCCACCGCCACCACACCCCCACCCACACACTGCTCGTCAACATCGAAGGCCACGGCCGCACCGACCCCCTCATCCCCGGCGCCGACCTCACCCGAACAATCGGCTGGTTCACCACCATCCACCCAACCCTCCTCGACCTCACCGACATCGACCTCGACAACGCACTCACCGGCGGACCCGCCACCGGACACGCCCTCACCACCATCAAAGAACAACTCCACAACACCCCCGACCACGGCACCGGATACGGCCCCCTCCGCTACCTCAACCCCCACACCGCAACCCAACTCCGCAACCTCCCCCAACCCCAAACCACCCTCAACTACCTCGGCCGCTTCGACTACCCGCCGCACGGGCCCTCGAACGGAACCGGCTGGGAACCGGTAACCAGCATCGAGTTCGACACCACGATCCTCGGAAACGTGCCCGTCACAGCGATTCTCGACGTCAACGCCTACGTCTACGAATCAGGGGGCGTCCCGATCCTGCGCGCCACCTGGGTGTATCCGCCCGGTGTGCTCCCGGCGGCCGACGTCGACGAGCTCACCGACCTGTGGACCGAAGCGCTCACCGCCCTCGCCGACCACATCAGCCGACCCGGCGCCGGCCGGCTCACCCCCAGCGACCTCGACCTCGTCCACCTCGACCAAACCACCCTCGACGCACTCCACCACCACTACCCCACCCTCACCGACGTCTGGCCCCTCACCCCCTTGCAGGCCGGTCTGCTGTTCCACCACGAACTGACCAGCCAGGCCCTCGACACCTACGTCGTGCAACTCGTCCTCGACATCGACGGACCCCTCGATCCTGACCGCCTCCGCGACGCCGCGGACACCCTTCTCGGCCGTCACCCGAACCTCCGCGCCGCTTTCGGACACACTCCCGACGGCACACCGATTCAAATCGTCACTCCTGCAGCACTTCCCTGGAATCACCACGATCTCAGCGACGAACGCGACGGGACGGTCGCTCACGATATCGTCACCGCCGACCGCACCACCGCGTTCGACCTGACCGAGCCACCCCTGCTCCGGCTCACGCTCATCACCCACGGACCGACCCACCACCAGATCGCACTCACTCATCACCACATCCTGCTCGACGGCTGGTCCACGCCCCTTCTCCTGCACGAACTCCTCCAGTTGTACGAGCACCACGCCGACCCCGGCGCCGTGCCTCGACCCCTCCCGTATCGCCGCTACCTGGAGTGGCTCACCCAGCAGTCCCTCGAGGAGAGCCGGGCCGCGTGGGCCGACGTCCTCGACGGACTCGAGGGACCGACGATCCTGCTGCCGTCCGCGCGCGGCCGCGTCCCCTCCACGTTTCCCGACGAGTATCGGGTCTCGCTGTCAAGGGAGCACACCGATGGGTTGCGGACCGTGGCCCGCACCCACGACCTCACCCTCCACACCATCCTCGACACCGCCTGGGCCCTCGTCCTCGCCACCCACACCGGCACCACCGACATCACCTTCGGCACCACCGTCTCCGGACGCCCACCCCACATCCCCGGCATCGAAACCATGATCGGACTCTTCATCAACACCATCCCCGTCCGCATCACCCTCCACCCCACCGACACCCTCACCACCCTCCTCCACCACACCCACACCACCCACACACAACTCCTCGACCACCACCACCTCCCCCTCACCCACATCCCCAACCCCCACGCCACCACCTTCGACACCATCACCGTCCACGAGAACTACCCCCACCACACCACCACCCCACCCACCGACCTCATGATCACCACCACCTCCGCCACCGACGCCACCCACTACCCCCTCGCACTCGCCGCCACCACCACCGACACCACACTCCACCTCAAGTTCGAGTTTCTGCCGGAGTTCCTCAGCCGCAACGACACCGAGGCGATCGCGGCGCGCATGTGCCGGGCACTGGAGGTCATCGCGACGGCACCGGAGACGACCGTCGCGTCGGTGCGGCTTCTCGGCTACGACGAGTTCCGTGCGCTCGCGCCCGTGCGCGGTGGTCCCGCACCCGCCACCCGCACTCTCGCCGCGATCGTCACCGACGCCGCAGCCCTCGATCCGGACGCCGTCGCGCTCGAGGACTCCGGTCGCGCGGTGAGTTACCGCGACCTCGACGAGGCGTCGAACCGGCTCGCGCGCCTGCTGATCACGCACGGCGCCGGCCCGGAACGCTACGTTGCCCTGGCGATTCCGCGTTCCGCCGACTCGGTGCTCGCGGTCTGGGCGATCGCCAAGACCGGGGCCGCTTTCGTCCCGATCGACCCGGGCTATCCCGCCGCACGCATCGCCGACATGATCGCCGATTCGGGTGTCGCGCTCGGCGTCACACTGACACCGCAACGTGAACGGCTCCCGGACACGGTGCCGTGGCTCGTCCTGGACGAACCCGGGACGATCACGACGGTCGAACAACAGTCGAGCGGTGCCCTCGGTGACGCCGATCGCCGCGTGCCATTGCTACCCGACCATCCCGCGTACCTGATCTACACGTCCGGATCGACCGGTGTCCCGAAAGGCGTGGTGGTTCCGCACCGCGGGCTGGCCACGCTGGCCGCGGCGCAGGCGGCCGGCCTCGGTCCGGGGCGGCACTCGCGCGTGCTCCACTTCTCGTCACCCTCGTTCGACGGATCGGTGTTCGACTACCTTCTGGCGTTCGGCTGTGGCGCGACTCTGGTGATCAGCCCGCCGACCATCGTCGGCGGCACGGAACTGTCCCGCTTCGTCGCCGCCCAACGGGTGACGCATGCCTTCGTCCCGACTGCCGCACTAGCCTCGGCCGATCCCGACGACCTCGACGGATACGACGGGTTCGGCGAAATTCTCGTGGCCGGAGAAGCGTGTCCGCCCGGTCTGGTGACCCGGTGGTCCCGTGGCCGTGCTCTGCGGAACGGCTACGGCCCCACCGAAACCACCGTGATGTCCAATATCAGCGCGCCGCTCACACCCGGGTCCGAAGTGACGATCGGCGGCCCGGTCGCCGGTGCGGACGAAGTGGTGCTGGATGCGCGGCTGCAGCCGGTCCCGGACGGCGTTCCGGGTGAGTTGTACATTGCCGGGTCGGGTCTGGCCCGCGGATACCACCGGAGGCCGGGGCTGACCGCCGGACGCTTCGTCGCCGCCCCATACGGCCCGGCGGGCGAGCGGATGTACCGGACCGGCGACATCGTCCGCTGGGTCGCCGACACGTCCGGCGGTCGGGTGGTCGAGTACCTCGGCCGCGCCGACTTCCAGGTGAAGGTGCGCGGGTTCCGCATCGAACCCGGCGAGATCGACTCCGTCCTCGGCGACCACCCGGACGTGGAATACGCCGCGACACTCACCCGCACCGGGCCCGCCGGGGACCCGATCCTCGTCTCCTATGTCGTCGGTTCCGCGGAGCTCGCCCCGGCACGACTCTCTGCCTATCTCACCGAACGACTTCCGGCGCACATGGTGCCCGGTGCGATCGTGCCGATCGACCGGATCCCGCTGACCCCCGTCGGCAAACTCGATCGCGCCGCGCTGCCCGCTCCCCGGTTCGACTCCCCGGCCGATCCCGCGCACCGACCGACGTCGCCCGTCGAGGAGACCGTCGCGAACGCGTTCGCGGCCGCTCTGGGGCTCGAGCACGTCGGTGTCGACGACAACTTCTTCGAGGCGGGCGGCAACTCGCTGACGGCGACACGGGTGGTGGCGCGGGTCAATTCGATGCTGCACACCCACATCGACGTCCGGGCCGTGTTCGAGGACCGGACACCACGGGTCCTGTCCACCCACCTCGACCACGACTCGAACGATGCCCCGTTGCCGGTGCCCACTCCGGGGAACCAACCCGAGTTCGTGCCGTTGTCGCCCGCCCAGCAACGCATCTGGTTCCTCAACCAATACGACACCACCACCCCCACCTACAACATCCCCCTCACCCTCCACCTCACCGGACACCTCGACACCACCGCCCTCCACCACGCCCTCACCGACCTCATCCACCGCCACCAACCCCTCCACACCACCTACCCCCTCCACCACGGACACCCCACCCAACACATCCACCCCCACCCCACCACACCACCACTCACACCCACCCCCACCACCGAAACCCAACTCCCCCACCACATCAACGCAGACACCACCCAACCCTTCGACCTCACCACCGACACCCCCCTCCACACCCACCTCTACCAACTCGACACCACCCACCACACCCTCACCCTCGTCCTCCACCACATCGCCGCCGACGGCCACTCCCTCACCCCACTCACCCACGACCTCACCACCGCCTACACCGCCCACACCCACCACCAACAACCCCACCCCACACCCCCACCCCTCACCTACACCGACTACACCCACTGGCAACACCAACTCCTCGGCACACCCGACCACCCCACCCCCACCACCCAAACCCAAACCACCTACTGGACCACCACACTCACCAACCTCCCCGACACCCTCCCCCTCCCCACCGACCGACCCCGACCCACCCACCGCACCCACCACGGGGACCGGGTCGCGTTCCGCATCGGACGGGACCTGCACCGGTCACTATCGACGCTCGCGCGGCAGAACAACTCGACGCTCTTCATGGCGATCCACGCGCTATTCGCTGTCCTCCTCGCCCGCCTCAGCGGCAGTTCCGACATCGTGATCGGCACCCCCGTCGCCGGCCGCCCCGATCCCCGGCTGGACCAACTCGTCGGCATGTTCGTCAACACACTCGTCCTGCGCACACCTGTCGACGGCTCCCGGTCGTTCACCGAGGTACTCGACCGCACCAGGGACGTCGACCTCGGTGCCTTCCTCCACGCCGACCTGCCTTTCGAGCGCGTCGTCGAGGCCGTGGACCCGCCGCGGTCGACCTCCCGCTCACCGCTGTTCCAGGTGTCCCTCGAATTCGAGAGCGTCCTACGACCCGAGATCACGCTGCCGGACCTGACCGTCACGGTCGCGGAGTACACGCCGCCCGTCGCCAAGGTCGATCTCGAACTGGTGGTCGCCGAGACGTTCGACGAGTCCGGTGCCCCGGACGGGATCGCCGCCGGATTCACCTACGCCACCGACATCTTCGACGCCGCGACCGTGCAGGGCTTCGCCGATCGTCTGACCCGTCTCGTCGCGGCGGTCGTCTCCGACCCCGACGACCCGGTCGGGGATCTGACGCTCGGCGACGAGGACGAGGACGCATCGGTCTCCGGACCGCCCGGCCTCCCGGCGCGGGTGTGGCCCGACCTGCTGGCCGGGGCGGCGGAGCGGCACTCCGACCGGGTGGCCGTGTGCGACGCCGGTCGCACGCTCGCCTATCGCCAACTCGACGCCGACTCCGCGCAGTTCGCCCGGCTGCTCATCGCTCGGGGTGCCGCACCGGAAAGGTTCGTCGCCCTCGCATTGCCGCGATCCCTCGCGTGGGTCCGCGCCGTGTGGGCGGTCGCCCGCTCGGGTTCGGCGTCGGTACCCGTCGACCCGACGTATCCGCCCACCCGGATCACCCACATGCTCGACGACTGCGGAGCGGTACTCGGCGTCACCGTCGCCCGGTACCGCACACAGTTGCCGGACACGGTCGAGTGGCTGGTGCTCGACGATCCCGACCTCGAGACGCAGATGCGGCACCTTCCTGCCACCCCGGTGACCGACCTCGACCGCGCGGGTCCGCTGCACCCGGACAACCCCGCCTATCTGATCTACACGTCCGGATCGACCGGCACTCCGAAGGGGGTTGTGGTGTCGCATCGGGGTCTTTCGAACCTGTTCGAGCAGGAACGTCACCACCTGCAGGTCACCCCCGATGCGAGGGTCTCGCATCTCGCGTCCCCCAGTTTCGACGCGGCGCTGTTCGAGTTGACGATGGCGTTCTGCGCGGGGGCGCGGGTCGTGCTCGTCCCCCCGCTGACGTATGGCGGTGCGGCGCTGGCGGATATCCTGGCCGGCGAGCGGATCACCCACGCGTTCATCACCCCGACCGCGCTGGCATCGCTCGATCCGACGGGGCTCGACTCGCTGCAGGTCCTCACCGTCGCCGGTGAACCGTGCCCGGCGGACCTGGTCCGGCGATGGGCGTCCGCCCGGCGCATGCTCGATGCGTACGGTCCCACCGAGACGACGATCTGGTCGCATGTCAGTGAACCGCTGGCACCGGCGGAACCCGTCACCATCGGGCGCCCCGTCCGCGGGTTCACCGCCGCCGTCCTCGACGCCCGGCTGCATCCCGTTCCCCCGGGCACCCCGGGTGAGCTGTACCTGGCAGGGCCCGGCCTGGCCCGCGGCTACCACGCCCGCCCGGCCACGACGGCGACCCATTTCGTCGCCTGCCCGTTCGCCGCCCCCGGGTCGCGGATGTACCGCACAGGTGACCTGGTACGCACCCGGCCCGACCTCACGCTCGAACACCTCGGGCGTACCGACTTCCAGATCAAGGTGCGCGGATTCCGGGTCGAGCCGGGCGAGGTCGATTCGATCCTCGCGGCGCGCACGGACATCGGTTTCGCGGCCACCGTCGGGCGAACCGGACCAGACGGGGAACCGATACTCGTCACCTACGTCCGCGGTGCGACCGGCGCGGACGTAGACGCGAGTGCGGTGCGCACGGCGTTGTCCGCGCAGCTTCCGCCGTACCTGGTTCCCGCCGCGGTCGTCGTACTCGACGAGGTGCCGCTCACCCCGGCCGGCAAGCTCGACCGCTCGGCCCTCCCCGAACCCGAGTTCGGCCCCCGGCCCGAACGATTCCGTGCCCCGTCCACGGCAGTGGAGCGAGCCGTCGTCGAGGCTTTCGCGAAAGTCGTCGACACCGGCGAGGACCGCGCGATCGGAGTGGACGACGACTTCTTCACGCTCGGCGGCACGTCACTGTCCGCGGTCCGCGTCGCCGCGGCCCTGCAGCGGCGACTGGGCCGGCCAGTTCCGCTTCCCGCCCTCTTCCTCGACCCCACCCCCGCAGGTCTGGCGGCCCGCCTCACGACCGAAGCGCTGCCCGCGTCGGTCGAGGATGCGCTCCGGGTTGTCGTGCCGCTGCGCCGTGGTGGTCGGCTCGCACCACTGTTCTGTGTCCATGCCGGAATGGGCCTGGCCTGGGCGTACACCGGCATGGTCCGCCATCTCTCACCGGACCGGCCCGTGTGGGGACTGCAATTGCCCTCCCTCGGCGGCGGTCCCGAGTACGACTCCATCGAGGAACTGGCACACCGATACCTCGACGAGGTCCGTACCGTCCAGCCGGCGGGACCGTATCATCTGCTCGGCTGGTCGCTCGGCGGGCTGATCGCGCATGCCATGGCCACCGAGCTGCAGGACCGGGGTGAGGAGGTCGGGTCCCTTGTGCTCCTGGACAGTCACCCTGGCGGCGCGACGGCCGATCCCGAAGCCTTGGATGCCGGCGACCTTCTGCGTGGTCTGGGAGTCGACGGCAGCCCCGGCGAGGACGCCCGGTCTCTCACGTACGCGGACGTCGGCCGCCGTCTCGGCGAGTCCTACGGTCCCGCCGCGGCTCTGACGGCAGACCAGCTGCGGCGAATCGCCGAGGGATATGCCCGGTCGACCCGGCTGTCGACGAGATTCGCCCCGAGAGTCTTCCGCGGTGACGCGCTCCTGCTCACCGCAGCGGACAGTTCCCGCGCCGGCGGTGCGCCGTCCGTCAACGCCGGATTGGGCCACTCGATCACCGGCACCGTGCAGGACGAACGCGTCGATTGCGCACACAACGACATGATGAAACCGGGTCCGGCACGGGCGATCGGCGTACTCGTCGAAACCTACGTATCCGGTCGGGGCGGATAGAGCCGCGCGAGAGTGCCGCAGATTCCGCGAATGCTCGGATGCCGGTACAGCTCCCGCATCGGGAGAGCCGGAAGGCCGAGCCGCCGCATCATGCCGTCGGCCTTGATCGCGCACAGCGAGTTACCTCCGAGCTCGAAGAGGTTGTCGTCCAGCGACACCGGGACCCCCAGCACCGACTCCCAGATGTCGGTGAGCGTCCGCGCCGTTCCCACCTCGGCGAGCGGGCCGTCCTGCGGTTCGACGGCAGTGTGCGACACGGACCGCGGGACCGGCGCGGGAAGCCTTGTCACGTCGAGTTTTCCGTTGAGGGTGAGCGGCAACGCGTCGACCACCGTGATCGTGCGGGGCACCATATGCTCGGGTAGGAATCGGGCTACGCGTTCCCGTATCGCCGCGACCGTCTCGGTCTCCGTCGCCGACCCGGCCGCAACGACGTAGGCGTCGATCGCGAGTCCGGCCGGGTCCTCCGGCCTCCCCGACGGCACCACGGCCGCTGCCGCGACGACGGGGTCGTCGAGAAGCACGGACCGCACCTCGCCGAGTTCTACACGGAACCCGCGAATCTGGACCTGGAAGTCGAGTCGACCGAGATGCTCGAGACGGCCGTCGTCACGGATCCTTCCGCGATCGCCCGTGCGATACCACCGGGCCCCGCCGGGTGCCGCGACGAAGCGGCCGGCCGTCAATCCGGGACGGTCGAGGTACCCCAGCGCGACACCGGCTCCGCCGACGCAGATCTCGCCGGCCACGCCGGGCGGCAGCGGATAACCGTTCTCGTCCGCGACCACCACCTCCCAGCCGGGTAGTGGATGCCCCACCGTTGGTGTTCCGGTCAGGCCGTCGCGCCGTGTCACGGTGTGCGCGGTGACGTGCACGGTGGTTTCCGTCGTCCCGAACATGTTCACCAGCCGGCATCGCGATTCCGGATACCGATCGAGCCACGGCAGTACCACACGAGGATCGAGGGTCTCGCCGCCGAAGACGACCAGGCGGAGCGCGGACAGCGGCTCGAGATCCCGGTCGGCCGCGGCCAGGTGCACGAACGCCGACGGCGTCTGACTGAGGACCGTGACGTGTTCGTCGGCGAGCACGGTGTGGAACTCCACCGGGGACCGCGAGATCCAGTACGGCACGATCACGAGGCGGCCACCGGACGACAACGCGCCCCAGATCTCCCACACCGAGAAGTCGAAGGCGGGCGAATGGAACATCGACCAGGTGTCGCCGGGTGTCGGCGCGAATTCGGTTGCGGTGGACGCCATCAGCGCCGGAACGGCGCGATGCGGAACCACCACGCCTTTCGGCCGGCCGGTCGACCCGGACGTGTAGACCACGTAGGCGGGGGCGCCGTCGCCGCCTACGGCCCAATCCACGTCACCCGGCACCGATGCCGACACCGACAGCTCCGCCGGCGTCACCACCGGTACGCCGTCCCACCCGCCTCCGATCTCGAGTTCGGTGACGACCAATCGGACATCGGCGTCACGCGCCGTGTACACGAGACGATCCGGAGGATGCCGCACATCCATCGGAACGAACGCCGCACCGCTGCGCAACACCGCAAGCATCATCACGACGAGATCGACCGACCGATCCAGGCAGATTCCGACCCGGTCTCCCGGCCCGACTCCGCGATCGTGAAGACCCTGTGCCGCCCAGATCGACTGTTCGTCGAGTGCACCGTAGGTCAGTGTGCGCCGGCCGTGGGTCACCGCGACCGCATCGGGACGCTCGTGCGCGTGCCGGGCGACGAGGTGCTCGATCCGCCCACCGGAGACAGGCGCTCGCACACCGGCACCCAGCGGCGCCACCGCCTCGCCGAACACACCACGTCGTCGGGGGGACGGGTCGCGAAGTCCGTTCACCACGCGGGCGACCCACTGCCCGAACCGCCTGGCGGTATCGGCGTCCACAGATGCAGAGTCGGCGTAGACCTCCAGGGTGGTGTGCCCGCCGGTCTCGACTATCGGCACGAGTGTCAGCGGGAACGGCGCCGACTGGCAGGGGAGGTACGTATGTCCGGGGTCACGCAGAACCGTCTCCAGCACACCGGTAGTCGCATTGCTCATCTCGTCGATCTCCGCGGAATACCGGGGCAATTCCTGTCGCCGTGCGCTTTTCACCTCGTCGATCAGCTCGGCGGGTGAACGGTTCCCGGAGGTGTCGAACGTCAGGTCGACCCGGTTCTCGAACCCGCCGAGCACTCGCGGTGGCCGCGTCCGGTCGCCCCGCCACACCGGAATCGTCACCGAGCGGAGGCCCTGGCATCTGCCGGTGACGACCGCGGCGGCGGCGGCCACCGTCGCTGTCACGTCCTCGCGGGCCCGGCTCAGCGGGTGAGTGGAATGCAATACTGCCGCGCTCCATCCACGCAGTGTCCGACCGTGCCGATGACGGCGAACGGGATTCGCGATCACCGTGTCGGCGCCGATCGCACCAACGAGCACGTCGCACAGGAGCGTGAGCGAGGCCGTGTCGAGATCACGCCGGTCGGCGACCACGACCAGATCGGCTACCTGGTCGGTGTACCGCACCAGGACTGCACGCACCACCGGACCGTCGACCGCGACGGGCCGCCGGCACTCGGCGACGAGCCGGCGCCGTGCCTCCTCCGAAGCCGAGACGGCGGGCACGTCCTCCACCCATAAACGAGTCGGCCGGGTCGCGGGCTCCCACCAGCGACGGGACGCCGTGTCCCACCGCGCCGCGAGCGTCTCCGACCGCACCCCGCTGGGCAGGCGCACCGTCATCGCATGGCCGAACGACGTGCGCACCGGCCCGGACCTCCCCCAACGGGATTGGTGCATAGAGCAATCCTAGTCGAGAAACGCGCGCCGACCGGAGCTTGTGCCTCCACCGCGAACGCGCGCGAGTCGCCCTCAGCGTGCCGTGAAACCGCCGTCCACCGTCACCACGGCACCCGTGACTCCACGCGCATCGTCGGACGCGAGCCACCGCGCCGCTGCCGCGACCTCACCGGGTTCGACGAGCTTGTTGGTCGGCTGGGCCTGCACGAAGACCGACTCGTGCTCGTCGACGCCGACTCCCAGGGAGCGCGCGATCTCTGCGAGCATCCGCCCTTCGTACTCGCTGCTGTCCCGCACCGATCCCGGGCACAGTGCATTCACCCGGACCCCGTTCGGCGCGTAGTCGAGGGCGACGGCCTTGGTGAGTCCGACGAGGCCGTGTTTGGCCGCGACGTACCCGGCGAAGTGGCGATACCCGACGAGCCCGGCCGTCGAGGCGACATTGACGATGCTTCCGCTTCGCTGGGTCACCATGATCCGGCCGACCGTCGCGATCGTCCGCCACGACCCGGAGAGGTCGACGTCGAGCATCAGACGCCACTCCGATTCGGCGATGTCGTGCGCCACCTTCCCGGACGGTGCGGCGATGCCCGCATTGTTGAGCAGCACGTCGAGACGACCGAATCGTTCGTGGGCCACCTGCACCGCGGCCCTGATCTCCGTGAGCTCACGGACATCCACCGCCTGGGTCACCACCGTCGCACCGTGCTCGCGGCACAACTCGGCGGTGTAGTCGAGCTGACTCTGCGAACCGAGTGGGTACGGCACCCCGGGCAAGTTCCGGGTGATGTCGACGAGCATGAGATCAGCCCCGGCCGCTGCGAACTCGACGGCGCACGCACGGCCGATCCCCCGCGCCGCGCCGGTCACGAAGGCCGTCTTCCCGGCGAGGTCGGCGCTCACCGAGCGCCCTCGCCGAGTTGCGCGGCAAGCAGTCGTACCAGCGCGTGCGGGTGCTCGGCAAGATACATGTGCCCGCCGTCCACGTCGAGCACCGAAGTCCCGGCGGTCGTCGCCGTCGCCCACTCCGCCACCTGAGCGACGCCGACGAGGTGATCGCTACGCCCACGCAGAGCCGTGATCGGGACGTCCAGCGGCGGATGCGGTGGCGGCCGATAGTTTTCGTGCATCTCGACGTCGGCGCGGACGACGGGCAACAGCAGCTCCCGCAGTTCCGGGTTCGCCAGCGCGGGATGGGAGTACCCGGCCAGATCACCAACCTGGGCGAGGAACTCCGCATCCGCCAACGACGACGCCCGGATTTCCCGCACGGTCGCCGGTCCGGGCGATCCACTCACGAACAGGCGGGTCAAAGCGACGCCCCCGTCGGCGGTCAGGCGGTGCGCCAGCTCGTAGGCCAGGACCGCACCCAAGCTGTGCCCGAACACAGCCACCCCGGCAGACTCCCGAACGACCGGCAGCACGCGCGGCGCGATGTCGTCGACGGCGGCATCGACCGTCGTGAGCAGGTCCTCACCGAAGCGTTCCTCACGGCCGGGAAGCTGCACCGGGAGGATGTCCAGCCCCCGCGGCGCATAACCCTGCCAATCGCGGAAGAACGAGGCGCCCGCGCCCGCGTACGGCAGGCACACCAGTGTCGCAGGTACCATTGTCGCCTCCTTCCACGACGCCGAGGAAGACCGGTTACCTTCGACCCTAGGCCGCGCTCCCTCCCGGTGTGGGGATTCGTGTGCACCCCCGGTGCTGCGTCGCGACCGTGGAACAATCCGAATTTCGGTAAATTATCTCTGGCGCACGAGTTCAGATGACGTTCGGCCCCAATGCCGCCCTCCCCCAGCATTTCCGAGCAGAGCGTTGCCCGTCGTCATGTGCGGAGCGAAGCACCTGGAGAACTGGTCGGACACTCTCCCGATCCAGCCCGGTCGGCAAATTGAATCAAACTGATTTGATGCATCTGGTGTTACCCTCGTGAGGTGGTGCTGTTGCGTCAACCCGTCCCGTCATTCGTGCAGCTGGCCGCTCATCCGCTGCGGTGGCAGTTGTTGGCGGTGCTGTCCGGCAGCGACTACCGGGTCCGCGAGATGGTCACGCTGGTGGGTGAGTCGCAGAACCTGATCTCCTACCACCTGCGCCTGCTGCGCGACGGTGGGCTGGTGACGGCCACACGCAGCACCTTTGACGGCCGCGACAGCTATTACCACCTGGATCTGGATCGCTGCACCGAGATGCTGGCCGGTACCGGCACCGCACTACACCCGACACTCGGCCGGACCTCCACACCCCCGCCGTTCGACCCGAAGACACCCCTCGCCGTGCTGTTCGTGTGCAGCGGCAACAGTGCCCGCTCCGCGATCGCGGAAGCTCTGATGCGCGAGCACACCAGCGGCCGAGTCGACGCAATCAGCGCCGGCACCTGCCCCAAACCGGGCATGCATCCCAATACGGTTCAGGTGCTGCGAGAAGAGTTCGGGATCGACATCTCCGACCAGCATCCCCGCCACCTCGACACACTCGCCGACCGCCGGTTCCAAGCGGTAGTCACCCTGTGCGACAAGGCCCGCGAAGTCTGCCCGGAGTTCGGCGACGACACGCACTGGATCCACTGGAGCATCCCCGACCCGACCCAATGCGGCACCGGCGAGGACACCTACCCGACCTTCCAGGCCACCGCAGCCGAGATCGACACCCGCATCCGGTACCTGCTTCCGACCCTCACCACCGAACCGTGAAAAGGAGTGCCCGATGACCCCACCCGACGAATACGCCAGCGTCCGCTACCTCGTCGACGACGTGCCCGCAGCCATCGACTTCTACACCAGCCACCTCGGCTTCACCCTGCACACCAACCCCGCCCCCGCCTTCGCCGACGTGATCCGCGGCCCCTTGCGACTACTGCTGTCCGGCCCAGCCAGTTCGGGTGCGCGCGCCACCCCCACCGACGTGACCGGGCCGGGCGGCAACCGTATCCACCTCGTCGTCAGCGACCTCGACGCCGAGATCACCCGACTGCGCGCTGCCGGTGTCGCCTTCCGTAGTGATGTGGTCAGCGGGCCGGGTGGTCGCCAGATCCTGCTCGCCGACCCCGCCGGTAATCTGATCGAACTGTTCCAGCCCACCGCCCATCGGTAGGCCTCCACACCATCGTCAACCGAATCGTCACGCACAACCGCTTCCAGAGGAACGTCGGGACAGCGTGTCACACGACCTGACATCCTTGCCCCGACTCGGCGTCGATGCCTCTGCGGCGGGTCACCACGGCCGAGATCAGGCCGGATGCGACCACAACCTGCCCCAACATCAACGACGCCGGCAGTATCAACAACTCCCACCCCGTCGAACCATAGGCCTGCGACCACACCACGATCGCGATGGCCAGAATCCACGTCAGAACCTGTCCCACCGTCATCAACGCGCCGGCCCACCTCAGATCGGTGCGTCGGACGAGCCCGATCGTGCCCGCGACCGTCCCTACCAGCGCGGCGATCAGCCCGACCGGCGTCGGGAGCAGAACCATCGGACCGAGAAGTGGTCCAGGCTCGACCATCCCCGTTCCTACCAGTTGCGGCACGACGAACAGCCACACCGACACACCGCACAGCACCGAGACGACCGATACGCTCGTGAGCACCTTCATCGCATCAACCTAAACCAGACTTCGGACTCACTCCGGCCGTCCTCCATCGCAGGTGGCGCACCGTCAGCCGATCTCGCATGCGGCGACCGCGCCGCCGGATGCAGGAGGCCTGCTTTTGGATCGACACCGAACCGCGGTTGGCTACGGGCGCCAGACCTGGACGAGCGTCGGTATCCTCGAAACATGGGCAAGCCCACGGTCCCGAGCGGCACGGTGCACAGAGTGCCGGCGGATCTACGAACGGCGTTGGCCGACGACGGCCCGGCGCTGGCCGCGTGGAATGACATCACACCACTGGCACGCAATGAGTGGATCTGCTGGGTCGAGGATGCCAAGCTCGATGAAACCAGAGCGCGTCGCATCAGAAGGACGCACACCGAACTGGCTGAAGGCAAGCGGCGCCCGTGTTGCTGGCCTGGATGCAGCCACCGGGAAAAGACCGGTAGGTAGAACCGTGATCGACCGTTTCCCGTGGTCGATCCCGTTGGTCTGTCGCGGTGGAACGCCGATGCGGGTGGCGAGGCGGCTCTGTGTGACGCCGAGTGGCAATCTCCAGAACCACTACGGACTCGCCATCGCCGACATCACCCCGCTGACAGCATGACAAACGCTCGCACTGAATCCGCGGCTCGCCCGAAGTGGGAATGCCCTGCCCTCGGCGGTGTCTGCAGTTTGGCTGACAGGGCGAGCCGGGTCGGATACAACTGAGAGGGCATCGACACTGAAGCGGGCAGATCACCCTCGCGATGGGACCGGCAGACACCACATGTCCGGTGGCCGATGCGTTCAGCGAAGGAGCAAACGTTCGTGCTCGAGAACGAAATCCACCCCGTGGTCCGCATCCCGTCCCCGCCCGCCGATCCGCCGCCGATCCGACAAGCGACTCGCCCGGACCGGTCACCGACCGTTGCCACAGGCCAGTGCGGGGCCGTGCGGCGACCCCTGGCCGACGCCGATCCGGATCGACAACCAGTGGACACGGACCCGAGCACATCCTCGTCGATACCCGACGATCCGATCATCTGGCCCGACCCCAGCCCGCTCGCCGACTGGTGGGACCAGGTACTCGGCCGGCCCTCGACCACCTGAGAGCCCGCGGACCTACTCGAAGGTGTGGAATCCCGGAAGCACGGTCATCGCGGGTGCGGTGTGCTCTGCTGAGACCACACGGAAGCGGGGAGGTGCGGTGTGCGAGCTGGGGTCGGTGGACTGGTGCCGATGAGCCCGACCGAGGCGATGTTCGTGCTCTTCGAATCCCCATCGCACCCGATGCACGTGGCTACCCTGACCCTGTTCGATCCCCCACGCGGCACCGCACCCGGTGCCCACGCCGCCGAGATGGTCGAGCGCTTGCGCGCCCACGCCGAGGTGGCGGAATTGTTCCGCAAACGTCCCTCCCGTCCGCTGCACGGGTATCCGTGGTGGCGGCTCGAGAAGCACATCGATCTCGGATATCACGTGCGGCACACTGCCGTTCCCGGTGAGAGCACGATGGCCGAGCTGCTGTCGCTCGTCTCGCAGATGCATTCGATGCCGCTCGATCCCCAGCACCCGATGTGGGAGATGCACGTCATCGAGGGCCTGACAGACGGGCGCACCGCGGTGTACACGAAGTTTCACCTGTCGCTGACCGACGGAGCCTCCGGGATGCGGCTGCTGCACCGCGCACTCACAGTCGAACCGGACCCCCAGGACTGCCCGGCGCCGTGGAGCCCGTCGGTCGCGGCCCCCACTCGCCATCCCTCCCGCGACCCCCGCGGGGTGCTGCGGTCCGGCCTGGTCACCACGCGGGAGCTGACGGCAACCGTCCCCACTCTGATCCGCGCCGGCTACCACGGCCTGACCGAAGAACACCTGACGTTGCCACTGCAGTCCCCGCCGACGATCTTCAACGCCCCGACCGGCCGCGCCCGCAAGGTCGCCGCCCGATCCTGGCCTCTGAACCAACTGCGCCGCCTCGCCGCCTGCACCGGCGCCCCATTGGATGTGGTCGTGTTGACGATGTGCGCGGGAGCCCTCCGCGCATATCTGCTCGAGCAGTACGCCCTCCCCGAGGCGCCGCTGACCGCGATGCTCCCCGTCCCGCTCGACCTCGGTGAGTCGCCCAGCATCGGGCCTGGCGGCAACCGAGGGATCGGCGCAATGGTGGTGTCCCTGGCCACCGACGAAGACGACCCACTCACCCGCCTGGCGCGGATCGCCGACTCCGTGGCCCATACCAGTGGCATTGTCGCCGCCCTGAGCCGAACCCAATTCCAACTGGTCAGTGCCCTGATGTTGAGTCCGATCATGCTCGACCCGGTCCGCCGGGTCCTCGACGACATCCCGCCGCCGTTCAACGTGATGATCTCCTACACCCCGGGACCGACCCGCCCGCGGTACTGGAACGGTGCCCATCTCGACTCCGTCTACCCGATCCCGACCCTCGCGCGCGGCCAGGCGTTGAGCATCACCCTCACCAGCCGGTCCGGGCAGCTGCACGTCACGGTCGTCGGCGACCGCACCGCGGTCCCTCACCTGCATCGGATCATCGGTCACCTCGACACCGCCCTGACCGACCTCGACATCGCGGCCCGCACCGCCTCCCCCTGACACCCGGATCGTTCGCGAGGGCACGAATTCGTTTCAGCCTCAATCGCGACCTCATGTCAGGGGTCGGAACCGCACAGCTGCGGCGGATCCTCGCCGCCGACATCGGCCACCCCCATTGCCTCCGACGGACAGGGGGAGCAGTGTGAAACACGGGGAAATGACCGGCGACGCCGCGTCGGCGCCGCCCAGAGGAGAAGGGTGCCGATCGTGTTCGCACGCTCAACCACAATTCAAGCGCATCCGTCGTACATCGACGCCGGGATCAAGCACGTACGTGACACCGTGATGCCGGCGCTGGCCGACACCGAGGGCTGCCTCGGAATGTCCCTGCTGGTCGATCGCGACTCGGGCCGGTGCATCGCGACCAGTTCGTGGCGGGACGAGGAATCGCTACGCGCCAGCGAGGGACCGGTGCTGAAGCTGCGTGACGACGCAGCCAAGGTCTTCCACGGCACCACGGAAGTGTCGCGGTGGGACATCGCTGTCATGCATCGCGACCACCATTCGGATCGCGGAGCCTGTTGCCGGGTCACGTGGATCAAGACCGAGCCGGCCCACATGGACCGCGCCGTCGACGTGTGGAAGATGGCCGCACTACCCAAGATGGAAGAACTCGACGGCTTCTGCAGCGCCAGCCTGATGCTCGACCACGCCGCGGGTCGCGGGGTGTCATCGCTGACATTCGACAGCGCCGAGGCGATGGAACGCAATAGGGACCGCATCGACCGCATCCGGGACGAAGGAGTTCGCGAGGCGAACTCCGAGGTGCTCGATACTTGCGAGTTCGAGCTGGCCATCGCGCATCTGCACGTCCCCGAGATGGCGTGACACTGTCGAACTGCCGAACTGTCGAGAAGGACAACCCCATCCTGTTCTTGCGGCTGCCGCACCGGTGGCCGTCATTCGAGACGGACACCGACGACGAGAAGCTTCAGGGCACAGGACGGGGCACGTGCGCCCTTACTGCCCGGTCGGTCCAGCGGATCGGCGACGGCTCGTACCGCCGCCGGTCCCCGACTGGGCACACAGCTAGAAGTCGACCCCGTGGCCCTCGAGCCACCGCGCGGGGGTGAACCACGGTGTATCGAGGTGGTACTCCTTGTCGAGGGCGTCCAAGATCGCATGCGCGTCCGCCCCGCGGTAGCTCTCGTACATTCGAACATGAAGTCCTGAACGCTTTTTCACTGCATCGAACAAAATGCCGTGACGGAACAGAACCGTCGAGGAAGGGCGCACCACGATGTTCCCGCCGCGGTCGGCCGCACCTCCGTCCACAACCTCCAGACACAACACCATGCGGGGATCTGTCGAGAGCACGACAAGCAGCAAATCCATATCGTGAGGTTGCGTCACCCCGTGCCATGGCCTTTTCCCCTCCGTACCTCCGACTGCAACACAGTCGAGCGCCCGACGCCAGGGCCGACCTTCGACGATGTGCAACCGGCCACCGGACCTCAGCGGCGGAAGCGGACAATCCCCCGCCGAGCCGGATGCGGAGGCATGCGTAGTTCCGTGTTCGGTCGTCATACTCCCGGCGTGCCCGTCGCCATCCGTCCCGAAACATCGGACTGCCCCCGCACACGCCGGATCCGCGAACGCCTCCACCGAGTCTCCCGTCCACCGCCCTCATCGCGTGCCTGCGGAGGGTCGGCGTAACAGGGAAGTTCTGCGCTCGATAGATCGAGCATGGACAGACGACGCCCGAATCCCGACACCACGCTGGGTTACCTCGAGCAGCTCCCCGTCCTCGTGCTTCTGGACAGGCTGCCGGTGCCGGTCCTGGCTGTGGCTCAGGACGGTCTCGTCATCTACATGAATCGGGCTTTCGAACACATGCTGGGGTATCCGCAGGGCGCGCTCCGCGAGTGCGATCGGAGACCTGGTCCACACGGTGTCTCCGCCTCGATCGGCCGTGACGGAACTGCACGAGTCGGCCGGCAAGATCGTCGCGCTCACGCATCGGGACGGTTCCACCGTGCGCGCCGCACTCAGTCGGTCAACGCTCGAGCGACACGACGACCCGGTCATGCTCGTCTGCTTCCAGGATGTGACCGAACAACTGTGGGGCGGCGGCAGCGCCCCGCACTTCGAGTGATGTGCCAGCGCCACGCTGTCGGCCGGCCCTCGTCGTCTTTACCCGAGATGTCTCACCGGCATTCGTACGGGCGTGGTGCGCATGACGTGGCGGCCGCGGATATTTCGCAATGCCACCATTTCGTCGGCGCGATCGCCGTGAATGGTACGTGCGGTGGTTGCCGTGCGGATGAAGTTGCCGATCTGCCGGATCGCATGGTCCGCCTCGGGAATGAGGTCGGCGGCCGCCTGGAATACATGGACCTGGCGGTCCCACACCTCGAGGGTGACCGGCACCCCGGCGGCCGCGAGGCGCTCGGCCATCAGCTCCGCATCCGGGTAGAGCATCTCGGTGGACCCGACCTGGATCAACACCGGCGGCAGGCCGGCCAGGATGCAGTCAACCGGCGAGATGCGCGGTTTACCGGTAGTGCGGCGGCGAGCGCCCTGATCGGGCAAGCCGGCGAACGTGATGAGGACCGAACGCGGAAAGACCGGACACCGGTCGGCGCCCGGGTGTGCAAGCTTCCCCGCGGGATCCATGTCCGTCAGCGGTGACAGCGCGACCAGGCCCGCCGGACACGGCAGGTCCCGGTCGGCAAGCGTCAACGCCGTCATGAAGGTCAGGTAGCCGCCGGCGGAATCACCGGCAATCACGATCTTCTCCGCGTCGAACCCCTGCCCGAGCAGCCAGCGGTAACCGTCGACCCCGTCGGCAATGGCATCACGGATCGGATGTCTGGGCATCATCCGGTAGCCGACACTGAGCACCGCTGCCCCGGCGGACGCGGAGATCCGTGAAACCAGCCGGCGGTGGGTATTCAACCCGCAGGTCAGGAAGCCGCCACCATGCAGGTACAACACCACTGTCGCTGTTCCCGTGTTGCCGGCGTCGATCAATTCGGCGTCGCAGTTCTCGAGGCGCACGGATTGGCGGCCGACCCCCCGGAGGGGCGGGACGATTCGGGCGGCGGGGTCTATCAGTCCGGCCGGCCACAGGGGACTCGGCCACTGGGCCCACACCGCGAGCAGCGGTTTGACCGTCACCCGCAGTGCGTGCGCCAAAACCTGTGAGCGGAGGCTGGCCCCGGGGAAGAAGTCGGGCTTCGAGCCCGAGGGCGCGGGAGTCCGGGCCGCCGCGCCTTCGACTACTTCGTCGAACGTCACCGGGACCTCGTCCCCGCAGTCCTGCACCGACGCGAAATGCGCTAGGACGGAATGAAACAACGCATCACCATACATGGGCGGGCCCACCGTCTACTGTGTCAGGCGCGTGCAAGCCGCAACGCTCCCCCGGGCATCAGGAAATCCGTGCTGTGACGCGCCGACCTGGTGCCAGGCCCGTCGCGACCACTGTGCGTCGGGGACGCAATGCCTCGAGCCCGTCGACCTGCCAGTGAAACAAACTGCTTGTCTGTATCTTCGCGATGTTACATACCGTAAGATTGTTTGTAAAGCAATCGTGAAGCCACACAGGACCGTGGAGTCATCAGATGTCAGCGATCAGGCAGAGTGTGCAGCTGGGCCAAAGATCTGCCATTGGGCTACAGGCAGATCCGGGATCGAGAGGTATCGGATGAATCCCAGGATGACACCGCCATCGGAACAGGACCGCCGCGCATTCCGCAGGAATCAGCACCTCCGCGGCCCGGGCCGCGATGCCCTTGTGCCGGTATTGCTCATGACGCAAGGGGACGCAGGTCGCATCGAGGGGCGGGCCGATGGAGTCTGAGAGAATGACACAACAGTCCCGCGCCGAGGCGACACGCCGCGCGACCATCGAGGCGGCCGCGGAGTTGTTCGCGGCGAACGGATACGCGAACACCAACCTCGCCGACATCATCAGCCACCCGGGAATCTCCAAAGGCGCAGTCTACTTCCACTTCGCCTCCAAGGAGACGCTCGCGCGGGCGACGATCGACGAACAACACGCGATGTCGATGGCGGCGTGCCGGAACCTGTTGGACACTGCTCTTCCGCCACTCGAATCGCTGATCAGCATGTCACTCCTGATGGTCGACCAACTGCTGACGAGCCCCCTCGCACGGGCCGGCGTGAGGCTCACCGGCGAGATAGGCGATGCACGCGGGACGGTAACCGATCCCCATCGGGAGTGGGTGGAGCTGGTGGCGACGATCGCCGATCGAGCGATCGATGCCGGAGACCTCCTCCCGGACACAGATTCCGAAGATTTCGCCAACTTCCTCGTCGCCGCATTCGACGGCGTCCGAATGTGGTCCACCCACGGGAACACAACTCGAGATCTCCCGATCCGTACCGAGCAACTGTGGACATTCGTCCTGCCCGGGATCGTCGACGCCCCCCACGTCGATTACTTTCGCGAGTATGTCCACCGCAGATGGGGTCACGCATCACTCAAACAGTGAGTGAGACATCGAGAACGATCGACAGCTTCTCCGCTCTGTGATCCCGGCCGAGAGGACGCCATGGTCACCGACCGCGATTCGGGTGCGACCGTGACAGTTGGTACATTCCAGTAACTTAGGTTGATCGCACTCGATCCGACTTCACTTCCGTACCGCGTTCCGCTCCGGCGACCCGCCGTACGCTCCGCCCCGCCCAAAACCACCATCAACGCCACTTTTCTCGCACCACCGAAATGGGGACCGATGGTCAGTGATCGACGGACGTCATGCAGTCATGTCGGCGGACCCGCGTCCTGCTGACGGCGTTGATGAAACCGCTCGCGCTGCTCATCGAGCAAGATCACACCACGACGCTGGACGCGGTGATGTTCACGGGCAATCAGCAGTCGTACCGACGTGGTCCGCCGTTCCAGCTCGGCCGCGCGCCCGGCCGCGTTCTCATCGTCGAGCAGGTTCCCTGCGGCACGGTCGCAGTCGATCAGGATCTGCTCGTAGGCGAGCCGTACCGGCTCCCGTTGGTCGAGCCGAGACACCGCCACGTCTTCGATCAGTTGCAGCGGAAGCCGCGCAAGGCGGTAGTTCACGCGTAGAAGGGCCAAGGACAGGGAGCCGAGTGTCACACGCGGAATCGTAAGCTCGGCGAAAGCACTTGCGGATAGGGTCTTTAGTCCCGTTGTTGTTATCCGCGCCTTCCGCGGAGCGCTCATGCCGTGTGGGTACCGTCTGGATCGCCATGCCATGAGCCATCGGCCCCGAAGCCCACCGGCGACCTCGTCGAGCAGGCGCCGTAGCCAGTCGGATTGGGCCCCAGCCCCTCCCCCACATGGAGCCCTACCTCGACCAGGGATGTCAGCAGCTCACTTCATCGTCCGACTCTCCGATCCAGATCACAGCACCCCGGCAACGCGGAGAAACTCCCGCTCGCGGTCGATGTCGGTGACCGCGAGTCACACCGGACGGTTTCGGGGCTTTACCCGAACATGGACGCTTGCCCAGTGGCGCTCCCGACAGGAATGCGGTACAAACGAGCTCTGCAACGCAATTGTGATCCAAATCACTCTTTATCGTTACCGGAGGAGACAGACAAACCTCACAGGCGGCCCCTGCCGATCCGACCCGACATCGCCACCGCCTGCATCTATCCCTTGCGAAAGGAGCATGGAATGCATCCCTCGCTACCCACGAAGGAGTGGATACCCGGCGGTACAGAACGCCTCACACAGCCAGTCATCGGTGCCGGTGCCTCATTATCCGTAGCCATGCCCGCGTGGATGGTCACCAACTCATTGTGGGCCACCGCGGCGATCGTCGCCGCGACATTCGCCGGCCTCATCGCGGCAGCTGTGATGCTCCGACCTTCTCCATGACCCACGCCCCGAAGACGCCGCCCGCGCGGCGTCCCATTCCGCGTCGACGGATGACGGCGACCGGAAACAGGCCGACGTCGACCGCATCCCGCCGACATCCCGCCGACATCCCAGGAATCGTAAAGGCCCGGTACAAATATGCCTTGGACTGTTGTGGTCATCGCCGTGACGTTGATCGTGGTGGTCGCCTCTCTCAGCGCAGCGCTCGCCGCGGATGCGATGTCGCACCGTCACGGATATGAACCCGAACCGTCGAGTGTCGGTGGGCGGGGCTCTGCCCCCGGGCCGACCACCCAGCTCCGCCATCCCCGCTGGCGCCGGACCGCTGTGCGGGCCTGGACAATCTGTGGTGCCGCCTCGGCGATTGCGATTGCACTCGTCGGATTGCTGATGTCAGCTGGTTGAAGGCAGGTCCGCCGTCCGCGCCACCACTGCCTGCCACCTGTCGGAGAGCCCGACTTCGAATGCGAAGACGTATCTGATCTGCGCGGCCGCAATCCATTTCATCCGACCTCTACGACGGAGGCGCCGGCCAGGGATGGTCGGGGCTGATGATCTTCACGATCTCAGCGAAGAAGTTCCACACGCCCAGCGGGTCGACGTTCGTATTGACCAGCATTACCATCGTCTTGCCCTCGGGCGGAAGATAATAGGCGTAGGTCTGGTAGCCCGCGATATTTCCGTTGTGGCCGATCCAGCCGTTCTGGTACTCGACCCCCAGTCCGTACATCGAACCCGTACCTTCCGACGGTGCCGGCTGAAACTGCTCCCGCTCGCGCTGAGTTGCCGGCGAGACCAACGTTCCGGTGGCCAAGTCGCGCACCCACACACGCAGGTCGTCGAGGGTGGAAATCATGTTTCCCGCACCGAATCCCCAGGACGGATTCCAGTCGGTCGCGTCCACCGTTTCGCCGTCAGGTGTTTTCGTGTATCCGTGAGCGTGCGGTGACGGAAAGGCCGCATCGGTCGGGACCGATGTGTGGCCGAGATTCTCGGGTCGCGCGATGTACTCGTCGATATACGCGTTCAGCGACTGGCCGGAGACCTTCTCGACCAGGAGACCCAGGAGCGCGGTATTGGTGTTGGAGTAGTCGAACTCGGTGCCCGGTGCGAACAGAGGTGGACGGCTGAAACTGATCTCGAGCAGTTCCTGAGGCGTCCATTGGCGCTGCGGCTGACTCGGGAGCGCCGGGATCACCACGTCCGAGTAGTCGGGAAGCCCACTGCGCATGGCCGCCAACTGGCGGATGGTGATCGTGTCTCCGTTGGGGACGTCGGGCACATATCTGTCGATCGGATCGTCGAGGCCGACCTTTCCCTGATCGACCAGTTGCAGCACGGCGGTGGTGGTGAAGGTCTTGGTCACGCTGCCGATGCGCATGAACAGGTCGGGCGCCATGGGGTCGCCGGTGGCCGTTTCGCGCACCCCGAACGCCTGGACGTAGGGCTCGGCGCCGTCCTGCCAGACACCGACGATGGCCCCGGGAATCGAGGCGTGCTCCATCGCCCCCGGAATCGTCTCGCTGAGCTGTGCACCGGGCCCGGCTGGTTGAACTGCCGACTCACCGCATCCCGCGAGTCCTGTCATCGAGAGCGCCAAGACGGCGACGATCTGCCGCCCCGAGAATGTTCGTGCCACCCCTCTCCCCAATCCGTGCGTTCGGTATCGATCTCTTGAAGCTTGCCTCATCGGCTCCGCCTTGGATCGGTTTCGGGAGTCCGATTTGAGGCAAACGCCCCATGCGGCCACGGAACCGGCGGGCCGATGATCAGGGCATGACAAAGCGAGTTCAGGAATCACTGAGATCACCCGACACGGCCGCATCGACATTGGAACCACCGACCGTGGGGCGGGTCGATGCAGTCGACGTGAGCCGGCAGGTCGGGGCGCGGCGGATCCTCCAGGAGCTGTCGCTGTCGGTCGAACCCGGCGAGTTGGTCGCCATTGCCGGCGGCAGTGGAGCAGGAAAGAGCACGTTGCTGGAAATCCTCGCGGGACTGCAACCACCGTCCGCCGGGCAGGTTCGACACGACGGCGTCGTTCGCGGTGCCCGAGTCAGCGCCGATTCCCGTATCGGCTACGTGCCCCAGGACGACATCATCCACCTCGAAATGCCCCTGCGCCGCACGCTGCGGTATGCGGCGCGGCTCCGGCTGCCCGCGGGCACATCGGCGGCCGAAGCGGACCTGATAGTCGAGGAGACCATGCAGGACCTCGACCTGGCCGATCGGGCCGAGGTGCCGGTCCGTGCGCTGTCCGGCGGCCAGCGCAAGCGGGCCAGTATCGCCGTGGAGCTACTGACCCGGCCACACCTCTTCTTCCTCGACGAACCCACCTCCGGGCTCGACCCGTCCACCGCAGCCGACGTGATGCGCCTGCTGCGCCGACTCAGCCGGCGCGGGGTCACGGTCGTCCTCACGACGCATGAACCGGCCGGCATCGACCGGTGCGACCGGGTGGTGTTCCTGGCTCGCGACGGCCACCTGGCCTTCACCGGCAGCCCGACCGAGGCTCGGCGCTACTTCGGTGTGGAGGATCTCGCCGAGGTGTACGACCGGCTGGCTCGTGAGCACACCCCTCAGATCTGGGCCGAGCGATTCGCGGACAGTGCTGGAACGTCGGAAGCCCCGCCCGGATCGGCGCTACCGTCTGTCCCGGCCACCCGATCAGACCTCAACCGCACAGGCATGGTGCGGCAATGGTGGCTACTCACACGACGCAATGTTGATGTCCTCCTTCGCAACCGGTTGACCCTCGCCGTCCTGCTCGGCTCTCCGGTGCTGGTCACGGCGATGATGGCGACGCTGTTCCAGCGCGGCGCGTTCGACCCGCGTAGCGCAGCCGACCTCGGCCCGGCCCAGATCGTGTTCTGGATAGCATTCGCAGGCTTCTTCTTCGGCCTCACGTACGGCCTGCTCCAGATCGTCGGAGAGATGGCCGTCTTCCGGCAGGAACGACTGGCCGGGCTCAGCGTGGGCGCCTACGTGGCATCCAAGGTGACAGCGCTGCTTCCGGTGCTGGCTGGAGTGAGCGCGCTGCTGCTCGGTGTTCTGCGGGCGCTCGGTCGGCTCCCCGCCGTCGGATGGGACGTGTCCGCCTTCCTGTTCGTGACGATTGTGATCGAGGCGACCTCGGCGCTGGCCCTCGGCTTGCTCGCCTCGGCCGCGGTGTCCAACGCCGCACAGGCCGCCCTCGCCCTGCCGATGCTCTGCTTTCCTCAGGTTTTGTTCGGTGGCGCCATCGTCCCCGTCGACGAGATGGCCATCCCGGGCCGCCTGATGAGCCTCGGCCTATCCAACCGCCACGCATTCGAAGCATTGGGTCGCGACCTGGATCTCGACCGGTACAGCGCCACGCTTCCGGCGATGTCCGCATACGGCGACACCTTCCACGGAGGCACCGGCGCCAGCCTCATTGCGCTCGCCTCGTTTGCCGTCGCCCTCACGCTCGCCACGGTGTGGGTCCTGGACCGGCGGTCCCGGCCCGGCGCATCCCGGCGATGACGACCCCGCACGGCCGGTCCCGGATGGCGGATGCGTCACTTCCCCACGGCCGCGTTGACCGGGAAGCCCACCAGACCCCGATCGATCGCGGCGAGACTGGCCTGCGTGCGGTTGTTCACCCCGAGCTTGGTGTAGACACGTTCGACGTGGTTGCGTGCCGTTTTCTCGGCGATGAACAGTTCGGCGGCGATCTCTCGGTTCGACCGGCCCTGCGCGACCAGTCGCAGGATCTCGACCTCGCGGTCGGTCAGCCCGGCAGGCCAGGGCGTCCGCCGCGACAGCCGCTGCCCGGCCGCCGACAGCACGGCTGCCACCGACGCGGCGTCGAGGCGTCCGGCGCGCGCCTCCTCTCTCAACCGATCGGCAGCGCCGCGAGGATCGAGCGCCGGCCGGTGCGGACGTGGCTCGAGCAATCCCTGATAAGCCTCCGCCGCGGCAAGCAGCCGGTCCTGCGCGGTCAGCTCCGCGCCGGCGATCCCCCGGGGAAAGCCGGACCCGTCGATCCGTTCCCGGTGCTTCATCGCGACGGACACCACCGACTCCAAGCCGTTGACCCGGCTCAGTATCCGGCCGGTCAGATCCGGATACATCCGCACCCGTTCCCATTCAGCCGTGGTGAGCGGCCCCTTCTTCTCCCAGATCTGGTTGGACACTCCCATTTTGCCGAGGCTGTGCACGAGGCCGGCACGGTAGAGATGCGTGATGTCCGACGGTGACATGCCCAGGTGGCGGGCCGCCCCGGCCACCAGGTTCGCGACACCACGCGAATGCCCCAGAGTGAACGGAGATTTGAGATCGACGAAATCGGCCATGGCCCTGAGCAACTCGTCGCTCTCGTCGGTCTTCAGGGTTCGATCACGATCGGGTGCTCGAGCCAACGCCGCAACCCAGACGTCTATTTCGAGCAATCCGTCCACGATCGCCGCCGCGTCACGTTCGAATACGTCCGCCACGGCCGGGCTGAACTGACTGCCGCGCCGGGAACGGAGAACGCCCTTCGCGTGCTCGAGCCCGCCCGTCCGCAGATGCACCTCGACGACATCTGCAACGTGAGCGATGTGGATCTCGACCGGGATACCCTCTCCGCGACAACCGTTGGGCAACCCCCGGCCGTCCCAGCGCTCGAAGACGTAGGCCAGCGCCTTTCCGACCTGCCCGTCCAAGCCCATCCGATCCGAAAGGACCCCGGCGGAACTGCAATGCGAATGGATCAGTGTGGCAACCTGGCTGCGAGCCGCGACCAGAAGGCCGGCGGCACGGATGCCGCGTTCCCAGCCCGGCAATCCGCGTCCCACGTGACTCATCATCAGGCGCAGAAACGGCAGGCCGGTCATGTCCACCGCGTAGGTGTCGGCCCGGAAGGCAATGTCGTCGCCGAAGAGCGCCGAGAGTTCGTGGGAGTCGGCGTGACAACCGATCCAACCGACCAGATTGGCGTAGTACACGGTAGCTCGCTGTTGCGGGCCGAGTCCCATCCGCTCCGCGATCCGTGTCGCGATCAACGACGACCGAAGCATGTGTTCCATCGGTTGACCCAGACCGAGGTCGATCGCCAGCGATACCGCGGCCAGCAGTTCAGCTCTGCTCAGACCGGTTTCCGAACCGGGCAGCGTCCCGTGCGGGTGCATCTCCCCATTGTCCACCTGAACCTGAACACGGCCACACCTGGAAGCAACGCGAAAGACAGGTACCCACATCCGCCGAACGACCCATGTGAAAGCGCACAGGTCAACCCACAATTATGACCAACCGATACACCGAACCACAGCAAGGAGGCCGCCGGACAAAGCTTCCGACCCACAACTTCACTCGCAGTCACGCAGGCAGCACACCCGCGCAGACAGGCAACATGCGCCCCCTTATGAGGGATCAGTGCTGCACCCAAGGACGCACCGCCGACCGGTGCGTGTCGGGGAAAGGCCCGCCCGTGCGAAGCACCCCCACGGGCGGGCCCACTCCGTGTCTACCGCCTCGGCAAGCCCGAAGCTCACCCTCCAGCCCTTTCGTACAGTTCCAGGGGACCCGATGTTGCCCCATTCGGGCAATGCCCACCTCGCAAACTGGGTAGGGTCCGATTCCATGGCTGACCAGGGGAAGATCCGGACCGTGGTGTGGGGCACCGGGAATGCGGGGCGGGCCGCGATCCGCGCGGTCGACGCACATCCCGGACTAGAGCTGACGGCGGTGATCGTCGCCAACCCGGAGAAGGTCGGACGCGATGCCGGCGACCTCGCCCGCTTGGGACGCTCGGTGGGGGTGGCAGCAACCGACGACGCCGATGCCGTGCTCGCGACGTCCCCCGCCGCTGTCGTCTACGCCGCGTCGGGTGACATCCGCCCGGACGGTGCGGCGGCGGACATCACCCGCGCACTCTCCGCCGGGGCCGTCGTCGTGACCCCGTCGATCTATGCGCTCTACGACCAGCGCAACGCGCCGGCCGAGTTGCGCGACCCGATCGAGGCGGCCGCGAAGTCCGGCGGCGGCGCCCTGTTCGTGTCGGGCGTCGATCCGGGATGGGGCAACGACATCCTGCCGATCCTGCTGACAGGCCTGGCCGGCACGATCGATCAGATCCGTTGCCAGGAGATCTTCGACTACACCACGTACGACCAGCACGATTCCGTGCGGTACCTCGTCGGCATGGGCCAGCCGATGGACTACGAACCGCCGATGGTCGCGGCGACGGTACCGACGATGGTGTGGGGCGGCCAGATTCGGCTCATCGCCCGGGCCCTCGGTGTGGAGCTCGACGAGATCCGGGAGACCCTGCTGCGCCGGCCGCTGGACGAGACGATAACCACCGATCTCATGGGCGAGTTCGAGGCTGGCACCCAGGGGGCGCTGCGTTTCGAAGTCCAGGGCATCGTGGACGGCGAGGCTCTGATCGTCATCGAGCACGTCACGCGGATCCACCCCTCGTGCGCCCCGGACTGGCCCGTGCCGCCCGACGGCGGGGACGGCGCTCACAAGGTGATCATCGAGGGACGACCGCGCATCGAGGTGAACGTGGAGGCCACCGACGAGGGCGGCAACCGAGCGGCCGGTGGCAACGCCACCGCGGTGGGGCGCCTGGTCAACGCGATCCCGTGGCTGCGGACGGCCGCGCCGGGGCTCTACGACGCCCTGGACGTCCCGCTCACCCCCGGTCACGGCAAGCTCGGCTGACACCACCCAGAGGGGACACCACCCAGAGGGCCACACTTAGCCCTTGCGCTAACCATTGTCGCGGTGGATACTTTGCCTTATGGCTCAGTATCCGGAGCAGCTGAACGGCATCTTCCAAGCGCTCGCCGACCCCACCCGGCGGGCCGTGCTGGGCCGTCTGAGCCGGGGCCCGGTGACGGTCAGCGAATTGGCGAAACCGTTCGACATGGCCCTGCCCTCCTTCATGAAGCACATCCACTTCCTCGAGGACAGCGGATGGATCCGGACGCACAAGGAGGGTCGCGTACGGACGTGCGCGATCGAGAAGGAACCGTTCACGGCCGTCGAGGCGTGGCTCGCGGAGCAACAGGAACTGTGGGAGAGCCGCACCGACCGACTCGAACAATTCATCACCGAACACACCGTCACGACACCCGCAAAGGACACACCGCGATGACCGACACTGTGAGACCCGATCTCGACCTCACGATTTCGCGCATCATCCGGGCAGCCCGTCCGGTCGTGTGGCGCGCCTGGACCGACCCCGCCAGCTTCGAGCAATGGTGGGTCCCCGCGCCGTCGCGGTGCCGGGTCGTCGACATGGAACTACGCCCGGGCGGGGCGTTCACGACCCAGATCAGTGAGGACGGTGGAGAATTCGTGCCGCACATCAGTGGCTGCTTCCTCGCCGTCGACGAACTCGAACGCATCGTGTTCACCAACTCGCTGGTCGGTGGCTGGCGACCCGCCGAACAGCCGTTCATGACCGCGATCATCACGTTGAACGACCATCCGACGGGGACGGAGTACGTCGCCCACGTGATGCACAAGAACAACGCCGACCGCAACACCCACGAGGAAATGGGCTTCTACGACGGCTGGGGCACCGTCATGGAGCAGCTCGCCGAACTGGCCGAGCGACAGGCGTAACGGAGGAGGCCGACAACGAACAGGCCGTCGTGGCCAACGACGACGAGCTGGCGGCGTACCTCGAGGATCTGAAGAGCCGGCCGGGCAAGGACATTCACCTGTCCGGCGGATCGTCCTTCGCGCGATCGGTCCTCGCGCTGGGGCTGGTGGACGAGTTCTACTTCTTCGTCTATCCGGTCGTGTCGCCCGGCGTTCCCTGGTTCTCGGAGATATCCGACCAGCGTGACCTCCGACTAGTGGGCTCCGAGTCGTACGGCAACGGGGTGGTCGAACTGCATTACGTGCCCAGGGAACGCGCGGACGCACCCAGGCCGGACAGCTTCACCGACATGCTCGCGTAACGCGGATCAGCCCACCGTCGCGAACTCCCCTGCCGCGGACCATCGTTGCCGCTCGGCGGCGAACGCGACGGTCTGCTCGGCTCGGAAGTCGCCGATCGATTCGGCGTTCGCCGTGAGGAACTGCTGGTGCTCGGCGAGCGAGAACGTGCCCTCGGTGATCTCGATGCCGCCGCCGCGACCGGCTGCGACGTCGGATCGCAGGTCCATCAACTCGTCCGGTTCCACGGGGTACCAGGAGATCCGGTCGAAGAAGCGCAGCAGCCAGGGGGTACCGTCCTCGAACGGGCCCGACTTCTCGGGATGCCGATGGTTCCACACCTGGGTGGTTCGGCCGACGAACTGGTAGCCGCCCGGACCCTCCATTCCGTAGATGCACAGGTATGCCCCGCCGATACCGACCGCGTTCTCCGGCGTCCACGTGCGGGCCGGGTTGTACTTCGTGGTAACCAGCCGATGCCGCGGGTCGAGTGGTGTCGCGACGGGTGCGCCGAGGTAGACGTCACCGAGCCCGAGCACCATGTACTCCGCTCCGAAGACGGTGTCGAAGACGTCGTCGACGCTGCCGAGCCCGTTCATGCGGCGGATGAACTCGATGTTCCACGGGCACCACGGTGCGTCGGAACGGACACCGTGCATGTAACGCTGGATCGCCTCACGCGTCGAGGGGTCGTCCCACGACAGCGGCATCCGCACGGACCGGCTCGGCACCACGAGTTCGTTCGCCGCGGGCAGGGCGTCCTCCGCCTCGCCGAGCAGCCCCATGAGCTTCGGGATCGGCAGCACGTCGGGGTCGACCCGGACCTGCAGCGAGCGGATGCCCGGCGTCAGGTCGAGGAGCCCGGCCGGCTTCTCGACCTCGAGACGCTGGTGCAGCGCGTGCGCGCGGGCCCGCAGTGCGAGGTCGAGGGTCATGTCGCCGTACTCGACCAGGACGTTGTCGTCGCCGGACCGCCGGTACGTCACGGCGGTCTCGCCGTCGCGCCGGGCGATCACGCCGTCGTCGCGGTCACCGGTGGTGGAGAAGACCGTCGAGTGCGCCGCCCGCCGTGCGGGCCCCAGCGTCCGGGCGGACGCGGCCCGGTCGGCCTTGATCGGCACGAAACGCACCGTATCGCCGGGGGCCAGTTGTCCGAGCTTCCAGCGTTCCGCGGAGACGACCGTGACAGGGCAGACGAACCCACCGAGGCTCGGTCCGTCCGGGCCCAGGAGGATCGGGGTGTCCCCCGTGAAGTCCAGAGCGCCGACCGAATACGCGTTGTCGTGGATGTTGGACGGATGCAGTCCCGCCTCGCCGCCGTCCGTGCGGGCCCAGTCGGGCTTGGGTCCGATCAGCCGCACCCCGGTGCGGTCCGAGTTGAAGTGCACCTCGTAGTCGGTCCGGTACAGCGTGTCGATGTCGGTGCGGGTGAAGAACTCGGGTGCGCCGTGCGGGCCCTCGGTGACCGCGATCTCCCAGCGACTGCACAGGGCCGGAACGTATTCGGCGGGAACGGCGGCCGCGCGGGCGCCGGTGTGCTCGCCGACCGCGAGAACATCGCCCTGCCGCAGCGTGCGGCCCTGATATCCGCCGAACTTACCGAGCGTGAACGTCGAGGCGCTGCCGAGGAAGTCGTCGACGTCGAGTCCGCCCTGGACGAGTACGTAGATGCGGAGACCGGGTCCTGCCACCGCGCCGACGTCCAGGACTGCGCCTGCCGGAACCCGCACCGGACGCCACTGCGCCTGCAGCACTCCGTCGACGGTGACCGGGGCGGGCGCGCCCGTCACACACACCACCGTGTCCTCGTCGAACTGCAGTGCGGGACCGGACATGGCGCATTCGATTCCGGCGGCGCCCTCATCGTTGCCCAGTGCGGTGTTGCCGAGCCGGAACGACAGGTCGTCCATCGGCCCCGACGGCGGCACACCGACGTGCCAGTACCCGGTCCGTCCGGGGAAGTCCTGCACCGTGGTGAGCATTCCGGGCCGGTGCACGGTGATCTTGGCGCTCATGCCTGCGCTCCCGCCGGCCGGGTCACGATCATCCGCACCGGGGTCGGGTCGAAACCGTTGCAGGGGTTGTTGATCTGCGGGCAATTGGACACGAGTACCAGAACATCACGCTCCGCGCGGAGTGCCAGACGGCGGCGGGGTGCGGAGAGGCCGTCGACGATTCCGAGCGTGCCGTCGGCGTCGACGGGAACGTTCATGAAGAAGTTGATGTTCGACACCAGGTCCCGCTTGCCGATCCCCCACCGGGATCCTTCGGCGAGGAAGTTCTCGACGCAGGCGTGCTGGTGCTTGGTGTGGTGGCCGTACCGCAGGGTGTTCGACTCCTGCGAGCAGGCGCCGCCCACCGTGTCGTGGGAACCGACCTCGTCGGCGACGAGCGTCATCAGCGCGTCGTGATCGTCGGTGCGGAGGACACTTCCCGTGGTCAGGAACAGATTGCGCTGCGCCGACACCGTCGCGGCGGCCGAGTAGCGTTGCCGGTGATCGTCGGCCGCATAGATCAGGGTGTCCACGGCCTGGTTGCCGCACAGATCCACGATGGTCAGGACGTCACCGGCCACGACGACGGTGGACCAGGGTCCGCGGGCGCCGACCTCCTCGTCCAGGATCACCGTTCCCGGTACCAGCGGTGCGGTCTCGATGGTGGTGGTCATGCCTGCTCCCGTCCCTGGCGCTGCGCTGCAGCCCAGACGTCTTCGGTGTTGAGGAAGGCGCGTCGGTACTCCGGATCGGCGTCGATGGGCTCGGCCACGTCGGCGCCGGTCCAGGCGAGCACTTCGAGCGCGGTCGTGTCGTACGTCGGGGAAGGATCGAGCGGGTGCGCCGTGTTGGCGATCAGGACGATCACCGGGAGGTGGATCACGAGATCGATCGCGGCGTCCGCGCCGGCGGATCCGATGCTGCTCAGCGACCCGTCCTCCCCCACCCGCACCCCGTGGAAGAACGACAGCGAGGGCGGGAGGTCGCGCCGCTCGAGTCCGTGCTTCGCCGCCGCCACGGTGAAGAGTTCACGGCCGGCCGGGGACGCCGAATGCAGGCTGCCGTCACCGTATCTCGCGGTGTTCGAGACGAGCGACGTGGTGCCGCACAGGGCGTCGTGCCGCCCGGACCCGTCCGACACGAGCGTCGCGAGCACGCGCCCCTGATCGGAGAGCAACGGATGCCCCGCCCCCAGGTACGCCTGCCATGGCACCTTCACGGTGTCCGCGACGTTGAGTCGCTCCCACGGCGCGTCCGCCCGGTACAGCAGCAGGTGGGCGCAGGCCCGGCCGTCGAGGTCACGCAGTCGCAGTCGTGTGCCACGGCCCAGCACCTTCGTGGTGTACCGGCCACCGGGCACCGTCTCCGCCCACGTGAGCAGTGCCGGATCGATGTCGGCCGGTGGAGTGGGCCAGGACGACGCCGGGACCACCGGCATCGAGTCGGTGACCACTCCCGACTGGGCACGCGCGTGTTCCTTCGCGGCGCTGGTGGTCGAGGTGTCCACTGAGGTCATGTCAGGCTCCGATCGTGACGGGGTTGGGGGTCGTACGGCCGCGCGGGAAGCATGCGATTCCGAGCGCGACCACGGCGGCGACGGTGACGGGGGCGGCCCACCGCAGGAGGGGGTAGTCGCCGCTGGGGTCGAAGATCTCGGCGCGCGGCCAGGACAGGTTGACGACCATCAGCGCGCCGTAGCCGACCGCCAGAATGTTGACGGGCAGTCCGAACCGTCCGAGCGAGAACAGCGTCCGGCCGTCCGCATCGACCTGCGGTCCACCGTGCGGCCAACCCTTCAGCCTGCGCAGCAGGAGCGGCACGGTGACCATCAGGTAGGCGAGATAGATCAGGATGATGCAGACGCTCGACAGGGTCGCGAAGATCGCAGAGTTCCCGACGTTGACCGCGAGGATGCCGATGCAGACCAGGCCGATCAGAACGGACGGCGCGATGGGCGTTCCGGTGCGGGTATTCACCGTCGACAGGATCTGCGAGGCGGGCAGCCGTCCGTCGCGGGCCATCGAGAACACCAGCCTGGACGCCGCCGTCTGGATGGCGAGCGTGCAGACGAACACGGCGATCGCGACGTCGACGAGGAGGAGGGTGCCCCAGGGCGAGCTGAGGATCGACGAGAGCACGTACGGCAGGCCCTCGGCGGCGAGCCGGCCGTCGGTCAGGCTCGGCGCGGCCATCAGCGCGCCGATGATCATCAGTCCACCGCCGAGCGCAGACACGGACAGCGCGAGGCGGATCGTGCGCGGCGCCACCCGGCGCGGATTCCGCGTCTCCTCGGCGAGTTCGCCCGCGGAACCGAATCCGACCATGACGTAGGCCGCCATCAGACCCGACACGATCCACGCCCATCCGTACCCGGGTGACGCCCCGGCCGTGCCCGTGTCGAACACGACCTCCGGTCCGCGCTGGGCGTGGGTGAGGAACATGCCGATCACCGCGATGACCCCGACGATCTCGCAGGTCACACCGATGTTGTTGATCCTGGACATCCAGTTGACGCCGATGCAGTTGATGAACGTGGTCAGCACGAGGAGGACCGAGCCCAGCAGCACCGCGTTGGCGGCGCCACTCGCGGACGTCAACGTGCTGTCCTCACCGATGATCTGGAATCCGCTCCACACGTTCGGGAGCACGACCTGCAGGGCGATGGCCGCGGCGGAGGCCGTCACCATCTGCGCGAGGATCATGAACCATCCGGCGAACCAGCCGACCACCTCACCGCCCATCCGGCGTGACCATTGGTAGATCGCCCCCGAGATGGGGTACCGGGCGGCCAGTTCGGCGAAATTGAGCGCAACCATGAACTGGCCGACGAACACCACCGGCCACGTCCAGAAGAAGGCGGGGCCGGCGAATCCGAATCCGAGCCCGAAGAGCTGAAAGATGGTGGTGAGGATGGAGACGAATGAGAAGCCGGCGGCGAACGACGCGAACTTGCCGAGGGAACGGTGAAGTTGCTGTTCGTAGCCGAATTCGCCGAGATCGCCCGTGTCGTCGACGCCGGTTCCGCCGGACGGGCGGGGAGGTGCGGCAGGCGCGGTCAGCACTTGCGCAGTCCTTGTGGGTGTACTCAAGGGCTTACTCCTTCGGCGAGAGCAATATCTGTCGCTCGATAGTTTTCTCGGGGAGAGGCCTCGATGGGTGACGCCCGCGTATCCAGATCGCGGCCGGCCGTAACAGCATCGTTGCCTACGTTTCGGGAGCATGACGAAACCCTCACGGCGGGTGGAGACCGCCGGCCCCGAGAGCGACCTGACATCATGGAGCGGTGACCACAGGGCCGGGACGACCCCGACTGACCAGTCAGCGCAGACCAGGGCAGACCACGCCCGAGGAGATACTCGACGCCGCCGGAGAGTTGTTCACCACCAAGGGTTTCGCAGCCACGTCCACTCGGCAGATCGCCGAGATGGTCGGCATCCGGCAGGCATCGCTCTACCACCACTTCCCCAACAAGGAGGAGATCCTGGTGGCCCTCCTCGAGGAGACGGTGTCCCCAGCGCTCGCCGCCGCCGGACGGCTCGCAGACGCCGCGGCGCCCGCCACGGTGCGCCTGCACGCGCTGGCCACCTACGACGTCACGCAACTCACCACCACCAAATGGAATCTCGGTGCGCTGTATCTTCTTCCGGAACTGCTGACCGATCGGTTCGAGCCGTTCCGCGCCCAGCGAACCCTGCTGCGGTGGCACTACCGGCAGCTGGCGGACCGGGCCCTCACGGAAATCACCGACGATTCCGGCGACACCTCCCCCGCCCTGACCGACCTGCCGTTCCGAATAGTCGAGAGCGCCATCGCAACCCGCGCCGACATCGAACGCGGACTGCTCCCCGGACCCGAGAACGAGGGCGCCGCCGGACTCCTCGCCGACGCCTGCCTCCGCGCTCTCGGATGGACGAAGCCGATGGACGAAATCCGGGCGAAGTCGCGGGCACTGCTCGCCGAGGCGGCAGGCGGAACACCCGTTCGCCTCTAGCCGTGCACGTCGGTCCCGTGAGATAAAGTCTGGAGAACGCTTATCACTGGGGGGGTATCTTGAGCGATGTCTTTGTCGTCACGGACGGCATCAGGAACTACGGCGCCACCGCTGCGCAGGCCGCCGAACAGATCAGCGGGGCCGCCGCACTCGACCTCGGCGCGAATCTCGCGGCACTCGCGCCCGTGTTCGGCCCGATCGGCGCCGACTTTCTCGCATCCTTCGCCGCCGCACAGGCGAATCACGCCAAGTCGGTCGCCGAACTCGCGTCTCACTACGCGCAGACCGCGGTCGCGGCCCATGCCACCGCCGATTCCTACGACTCCGTCGACGGCGCCAACGGCGCTGCGCTCGGCGGCGTCGGCGACGGGATCGGAGGTCTCGCATGACGTCCCCCGAATCCACCGGAAATCCTGGGGAGCACGGGTCGATCCTCGACCTGATCCAGGGAACGCCCGTCGGCGACGCCCTCGCCACGCCACTGCCGAGCACTCCACTCGAGGCCCTGCAGAACTCACCGCTCGGTCCGTTCCTCGATACGCTCGGTGACCTGCCGCCGCTGCCTGCCCTTCCGCCGCTACCTCCACTGCCGCCGTTGCCGCCGAACCCCGTGGAGGCGCTGCTGCAGGGTCACGGGCTGCCCGGACTGCCGGGCGTGGACGAGTTGTTCAAGCCGCTCACCGATCTCGCCGGGAGTTTCGGCACCGGCACGTTCGGCTCGTTCGATCCGACTTCCCTCCTCGACATGTCCTCGGGCATGATCGACCAAGCGATGTCGATGAGCATGTCGGGGCTGAAGGTGCTCGACCAGGTCTGGCAGAGCCAGGCAGCACAGGCGGCGCAGTCGCAGGGCCTGCAGGCTCAGTCCAGCGGCACGGAACTGAGCGAACGCGGCACGGAGATCTCCACGACGACGCAGACCGCCGCCGCGTCCGTGGCGCGGGGCAATGCGAACCTCATGACGATTTCGGAGTCGTTCGCGGCCACCGCGGTCGCCGCCGCGCCGATGGTGATGACGCCGCCCGGGCAGGCGATGCTGCTCGCGTCCGCGGCCGAGCACCTCAAGGCTGCAATCGGGGTCGTGACGCAGACGCGCACCGAACTCAACGAACAGACCCTCACGATGAACGGTCTGGCCGCCCCGGTTCCGGTACCGTCGCCCCCGGCGCCCGGAGCCGTGGCGGGAGCCGCACCGACGTCACCGTTCGCCATCGCGTCCACCGTGATCGAGGGTGTGGGCAAACCGATGATCTCCACCGTCACCGACGGTGTCGGCGACCTGGTGTCGGCGAGCACCCAGGCGGCGAGCGTCTCCTCGTCGGACCTGCCTGCCGACGCCCGGTCGGCGAAATCCGCGGTCACCCCCGCACACGGGGCAGCGGGCGGAGTTCCGGGTGCTGTGGGCATCGCCGGCGGCGCGGGCATCGGCATGTACGGCGGCGGCGCGGGCGGAAGCGTCTCCGCGGGCAGTGGTTCCGTACCCCGCGGAACGATCACCGGGCCGGTTGTGCCCCCGGCGACACCGGGGACCGCTCCCGCACCCGGCGCCGCTCCGGCCGCCGCCTCGTCCCCTCTCGCACCCGGCGGAGCCATGGGCGGGATGGGCGGGGCGGGGATGGCGGGCGCCGGGCGCGGCGGCGACGACCAGCTGAGCGGGCGGTCCACACCGAGCCACCTCGTCAACGCCGGCGAGAACAACGCGTTCGTCGGCGACCTCCCCATGGTCGCGCCCGCCGTGATCGGCGGCGAAGACCTGGACGACACTCCGTTCGGCGACCAGAGCTGATCGCTCAGTCGAGGAGCGCTGCCACCTCGTGATCGGTGAGCGTGGTGGTGGGCACGCGGCCTTCCGAACGCACCAGTTCCACGGCCCGGAACAGGGGGCGTTCGGGAAGGCCCGCGCCGCGCGCTTCCGCACGGAGCTGCTCGATGAGCACCGACGCGATCGCGGCGGCCGGCACCAGTTCGCTCGTCGTCAGGGCGTCGGCCAGCCTGCGGAGCCCGAGGATCTCGAGTTCACGGCCGCCGTCGGTCGTGTAGAGGGCGAGCGGTATCGCGAGGCTCCCGTCGGGGTCCGTGATCCGCACGCTCACCTCGCTGACCCGAGCCGAACGGACCACCAGTTCCGCCGCGACCGCCCTCGTGACGTCGACGTGCCGGCTGCGCAGTCCCCCGGTCGACCGGATTCGCCCGGTCTGCAGTGTGACTCGACGCCGCAACGTGAGGAGCGCGGAGGCGGCGGTCGGGACCGCGATCACGGCCCCGACCGTCACACCGACCCACACGGGCCCGAAGAACCCGACGATGACGCCGACCACCACACCGATCAGCACGGCGATCGCCGCGACCCGCTTGAGTCGCGGCGCGATCAACTCGATCGGAACGAGGTCGAGTGACACCGACGCGGTGTCGTCACGCGCCAAGGATGGCTCCGACGCGTGCGACGACATCCGCCGAGGAGACCGATTCCTGATCTCCGGTGGCGAGATTCTTGATTCCCACCGTCCCGTCGGCGATGTCGCGGTCGCCGAGCACGAGTGCCAGCGCGGCGCCGGATCGGTCGGCGGCCTTCATCGCGCCCTTCACCCCGCGGTTGCCGTACGCGAGATCGACTCGAATCCCCTGGGCGCGCAACTGCTGTGCGATCACCACCAGCTTCGCCTTCGCTTCCTCGCCCAGCGGGACGCCGAAGACCTCACAGCGAGCGGTCGAGCCTGCGGTCTTGCCCTCGGCAGCGAGCGCCAGGACGGTCCGGTCGACACCGAGCCCGAAACCGATGCCGGACAGCGGCTGACCGCCGAGCTGAGCCATCAGACCGTCGTACCGTCCGCCGCCACCGATACCCGACTGCGCGCCGAGACCGTCGTGGACGAATTCGAACGTCGTCTTCGTGTAGTAGTCGAGGCCGCGGACCATTCGCGGGTTCACCACGTACGGCACACCCAGCGCGTCGAGGTGTGCGAGCACCTCGTCGAAGTGCGCCTTCGCCGTGTCCGAGAGGTGATCGAGCATGAGCGGTGCGTCCGCCGTCATCTCGCGCACCTCCTTGCGCTTGTCGTCGAGCACGCGCAGCGGGTTGATCTCCGCCCGCCGACGCGTCTCCTCGTCGAGGGGAAGCGCGAACAGGAACTCCTGCAACCGTTCCCGGTACTGCGGCCGGCACGTGTCGTCTCCGAGGGAGGTGATCTCCAACCGGAACCCGTCGAGGCCGAGGCCGCGGAAACCGGCGTCGGCGATGGCGATGACCTCGGCGTCGAGGGCGGGGTCGTCGACACCGATGGCCTCCACCCCGACCTGCTGCAACTGGCGGTAACGACCGGCCTGCGGGCGCTCATAACGGAAGAACGGTCCGGCGTAGCTCAATTTCACCGGCAACTGGCCGCGGTCCAGGCCGTGTTCGATCACGGCCCGCATGACGCCCGCCGTGCCCTCCGGCCGCAGGGTCACCGAACGATCACCGCGGTCGGCGAACGTGTACATCTCCTTGCTGACGACGTCGGTGGACTCGCCGACGCCGCGGGCGAACAACCCGGTGTCCTCGAAGATGGGAAGTTCGATGTGGCCGTATCCGGCCAGTCGCGCAGCGCGCGTGAGTCCGTCACGGACCGCGACGAACTCGGACGACTGCGGCGGGACGTAATCGGGGACGCCCTTGGGGGCGGAGAAGGTGCTGGCTTTGCTCACTGTCGTTACTTTTCCTTATTTCGATCCCGAGAGTCCAACGAGAAAGGGGTTCGACCCATGTTCGGCACCGACGGTGCTCGACCCGCCGTGCCCGGGCAGGACCGCGGTGTCGTCGGCGAGGATCAGAAGCTTGTCGGCGATGGACTGCAACAACTGTTCGTGGTTGCCGCCGGGCAGGTCGCTACGACCGATCGACCCCTGGAACAGCGTGTCACCGGTGAGGGCGATCTCGACGGGGCCGTTCTCGGTGGCCACGCGGGTCCGGAAGACCACGGACCCCTGCGTGTGCCCCGGGGTGTGGTCCACAGCGAACGACATCCCGGCCTGCTCGATCACGTCGCCGTCGGCAAGCGCGATCACCTCGCCGGGCTCGACGAACGTCATGCCCTCGATGAACGGCTTCATCGTCGGTCCGATGCCGCGGCCGGGGTCCGACAGCATGTACCGGTCCTCGGGATGGATGTACGCGGGGATACCGAACTTCTCGCAGACGTCGTAGGCGTTCCAGACGTGGTCGAGGTGACCGTGGGTCAGGAGCACCGCGGTCGGCGTGAGATTCGACTGGTCCAGGAACTCGAACAACGGTTCGGCGGCGTCCTGTCCTGGGTCGACGACGACGCATTCCTGGGCATCGTCCTGCGCGAGGATGTAGCAGTTGGTCTGAAACATCCCGGCCGGGAATCCTGTGACGAGCACCTGTGAGGCTCCTGTTCGAGTGGACATTGCAGTCGCTACAGCCTAAGCCGCCGCCCCGGCAGGATGTTCTCAGGTTCGGATGGCAGACTCTGGAGGTCGTGTGCCGGGGGTAGTTTGCACCGACCAACTGCTATATCGATCGACCGACTGCCAGACAGACCGATACGGGAGGACCACCGCAGTGCCGAGCAACGAGCAGCGCCGGGAAGCAGCCAAACGAAAGCTCGAGCGTCAGCTCGAACGCCGCGCCGACAGAGCACGCAAGCGTAAGCAGCTGACCATCGCCGGTTCGGTGCTCGGTGTCGTGCTCGTGGTGGCGGCGGGCGCCGTCGTCTTCGCCCTCACCAGCAGCGACGACGACGCGACGGATGCGTCGGCGGCCGAGTCGGTGTCGGCGTCGCCGCAGTCGCCCGGTGTGATGCCGGCGGGCCGGTCCGAACCGCTGCCCGAGAAGGTGTCCTGCACGTACACCCCCGGCACTCAGCCGCCGGCGAAGCAGGTGAACCCGCCGCGCACCGACGACATCGACACCACCCTCCAGGAAGTCAGCGTCAGCATGCAGACTACGCAGGGCAACATCGGCCTGATCCTGGACAACGCCGACTCCCCGTGCACCGTCAACAACTTTCTGAGCCTGGCGAGCCAGAACTACTTCGACAACACCCCGTGCCACCGGCTCGTCACGTCCGAGGGACTGAAGGTCCTGCAGTGCGGTGATCCCACGGGCGCAGGCACCGGCGGTCCCGGTTACGGCTTCGCCAACGAATTCCCCACCGACCAGTACGAGGCATCGGATCCGTCCCTGCAGGTGCCGGTGACGTACCCGCGCGGCACCATCGCGATGGCCAACAGCGGTCAGCCCGACAGCAACGGCAGCCAGTTCTTCCTCGTCTACGCCGACTCGCAGCTGCCCCCGCAGTACACCGCGTTCGGGAAGGTCGACGAGACCGGTCTCGCGACCATCGAGAAGGTGGCGGCGGCCGGTGACGACGGATCGATGCAGGCCGGCGGCGGCAAGCCGAACCTGCCTATCGACATCACATCCGTCCGGATGGACTGAGGTCTCGTGTGAGGATGGACCGATGAAACGCACCTCGATCCTCGTCGCAGGCGTGAGCCTCGCGGTCCTCCTCGCCGGCTGTTCGGATTCGTCCGACTCCGACGGCTCGTCGACCGGCACCTCGTCGAAGGCGGCCCCCACGAGCGCGGCGGAACAGTCGCTCGATCTGTCCAAGTTCGGCACGCTGCCGCCGGTCCCGGCGCCGGCCGCGGCCACCGTGGACTGCACGTATCCGGCCGGGCAGCCCGCCGCCAAGGACGTCACCCCGCCGCCCACTTCCGGGGTCTCCACCGAAGGCACCGTCCCGGTCGACCTCCAGACCAGCGCCGGACCGATCGGCCTGGTCCTCGACCGCGCCGAAGCCCCGTGCACGGTCAACAGCTTCACGAGCCTGGCCCAGCAGGGCTACTTCGACGACACACCCTGCCACCGGCTGACCACGGAGCTCGGCCTGCAGGTCCTGCAGTGCGGCGATCCCAGCGGGAAGGGCACCGGCGGACCGGGCTACGGATTCACCACCGAGTACCCGGAGACGGCGTTCGCGCCGAACGATCCGGCACTCGCGAATCCGGTGGTCTACCCGCGCGGCACCGTCGCGATGGCGAACAGCGGGACACCCGGCAGCAACGGCAGCCAGTTCTTCCTCGTCTACGCCGACTCGGTGCTCCCGCCCAACTACACCGTGTTCGGGACGATCTCCGAGGAGGGCCTCGCGACCGTCGAGAAGATCGCGGCGGACGGCGACGACGGATCCATGTCCGCAGGCGGCGGCAAGCCCAACACCCCGGTCCAGATCGAGACCGTGAAGGTCGGCTGACCCTCTCCCCCCGGCTACACGAACGGGACGGTCGTTCGATCAGATCGAGCGACCGTCCCGTTCGTCGGTGCTACGCGGCGGACGTCACCCGGTACACGTCGTACACGCCCTCGACGTTGCGGACCACGTTCAGCACGTGCCCGAGGTGCTTCGGGTCGCCCATCTCGAACGTGAACTTGCTGATCGCCACCCGGTCGCCGGACGTCGTCACGGACGCGGACAGGATGTTGACCTTCTCGTCCGCGAGCGCCTTCGTCACGTCCGACAGCAGCCGGTGCCGATCGAGTGCCTCGATCTGGATGGCCACCAGGAACACCGACGACGGCGACGGCGCCCACTTGACCTCGATGATGCGCTCGGACTGCTCCTGCAGAGAGCCCGCGTTGGTGCAGTCGGTGCGGTGAACACTGACCGCGCCGCCCCGGGTCACGAAACCCATGATCTCGTCGCCGGGAACCGGTGTGCAGCACTTGGCCAGCTTGGCGACCGTGCCCTCTGCGCCGGGAACCAGCACACCCGCGTCGCCGGTGCTCCGAGGGCGCATCGGCATCGTGGACGGAGTCGACCGCTCGGCCAGCTCCTCCTCGACGTCGCCGACACCGCCCAGGTGGGCCACCAGACGCTGGACGACGTGCTGCGCCGACACGTGGCTCTCACCGACGGCCGTGTACAGCATCGACACGTCGGTGTAGTGCAGTTCGTGCGCGATGGACGCCATCGATTCGGCGTTCATCAGGCGCTGCAGCGGCAGCCCGACCCGCCGCACCTCCTTCGCGATGGCGTCCTTGCCCGCCTCGAGCGCCTCTTCACGACGTTCCTTGGCGAACCATTGCCGGATCTTCGTCTTGGCGCGCGGGGAGACGACGAACGTCTGCCAGTCGCGGCTCGGGCCTGCGTTGACGGCCTTCGACGTGAAGACCTCCACGACCTCGCCGTTCTCGAGCTTGCGTTCGAGCGCCACCAGCCTGCCGTTGACCCGGGCGCCGATACACCGGTGCCCGACCTCCGTGTGCACGGCGTACGCGAAGTCGACGGGTGTCGACCCGGCGGGCAGCGTCACCACGTCGCCCTTGGGGGTGAAGACGAAGATCTCCTTGACCGCGAGGTCGTAGCGGAGCGACTCGAGGAACTCCCCCGGGTCGGCGGCCTCACGCTGCCAGTCGAGGAGCTGACGCATCCACGCCATGTCGTCGACCTCGGCGACGTCACCGGAGTGCCTGCCCTTGGTCTCCTTGTACCGCCAGTGCGCGGCGATACCGAACTCGGCGGTCCGGTGCATGTCGTGGGTGCGGATCTGCACTTCGAGGGGTTTGCCCTCCGGCCCGACCACGGTGGTGTGCAGCGACTGGTAGACGCCGTAGCGCGGCTGCGCGATGTAGTCCTTGAACCGGCCCGCCATCGGCTGCCACAGCGAGTGGACGACGCCGACGGCCGCATAGCAGTCGCGGACCTCGTCGCACAGGATTCGCACGCCGACCAGGTCGTGGATGTCGTCGAAGTCGCGGCCCTTGACGATCATCTTCTGGTAGATCGACCAGTAGTGCTTGGGCCTGCCCTCGACGACGGCGTTGATGCGCGAGGCCGTCAGCGTCGCGTTGATTTCCGCGCGAACCTTCGCGAGGTAGGTGTCGCGGGACGGCGCACGGTCTGCGACGAGCCGCACGATCTCGTCGTACTTCTTGGGATGCAGGATCGCGAAGGACAGGTCCTCGAGTTCCCACTTCACGGTCGCCATGCCCAGCCGGTGGGCCAGGGGCGCGATCACCTCGAGCGTTTCGCGGGCCTTGCGGGCCTGCTTCTCGGGCGGCAGGAACCGCATGGTCCGCATGTTGTGGAGCCGGTCGGCCACCTTGATCACCAGCACGCGGGGGTCGCGGGCCATCGCGATGATCATCTTGCGGATGGTTTCGCCCTCGGCGGCGTTGCCGAGTACCACCTTGTCGAGTTTGGTGACGCCGTCGACGAGGTGGGCGACCTCTTCGCCGAACTCGTCGGTCAACTGCTCGAGGGAGTAGCCGGTGTCTTCGACGGTGTCGTGGAGCAGGGCCGCGACCAGCGTGGTCGTGTCCATCCCTAGTTCGGCGAGGATGCTGGCGACGGCGAGCGGATGCGTGATGTACGGGTCGCCCGACTTGCGGCGCTGGCTGGCGTGCCGCTCCTCCGCGACGTCGTAGGCGCGTTGCAGGAGCGCCAGGTCCGCCTTCGGATAGAGCTCGCGATGCAGGCTGACGAGGGGTTCGAGAACCGGCCGGATGGTCGTGTTCCGCTGACCCGTGATGCGCCGGGCGAGTCGCGCTCGTACCCGGCGCGATGCGGACGCCGGAACGGCGAATCCCTGTGCTCCACGGTTGTTGCCGGAAGCCGGGTTCGCTGCAGGTGACTCGGCATCGGATTGCGCAGACGAGGTTGATCCCGTGTTCTGCGACCGATCAAGATTCGAAGTCATGCCGTCACCTCCTACCACTGAAATGGCTCGGGCCGTGCGGCCCTGGTTGGTCTCGGGCATGTGCCCCGGTGGCCGTGACGACCACCAGGCACAACTTTAGTACTCAGACCGTGACGAGGGACGTGAGCGGGTACTTTCCGAGCCGCTCCCGGCCACCCAGCGCGGCGATCTCCAGGACCACGGCGACACCGATCACCCGGGCACCTGCGGATTCCACCAGTCGCGCCGTGGCGTCGAGGGTTCCGCCGGTGGCCAGGACGTCGTCGACGACGAGCACCGAGCGCCCGTCCAGACCGATCGATCCGCTCGGAATCTCCAGCGTGGCCGTTCCGTATTCGAGGGTGTACGACTGCGACAGCACGGGCGGCGGCAGTTTGCCCGACTTCCGCACGGCCACCACACCGGAGCCCAGTTCCCGGGCGACGCCGCCGCCGAGGAGGAACCCCCGCGCGTCGACGGCGGCAATCACGTCCGCCTCCGGGGCGCAGGCGGCGAGCGCGTCGACGACGACGCGGAAACCGTCCGCGTCGGAGAAGACCGGCGTCAGATCGGCGAACCGCACCCCGGGTTGCGGAAAGTCGTCGGCCCACCGGGTGAGCCGGTTGACGGCGTCACGCGCCGAAGAATGGTCGATCACCTGCGCAGAACCCACCTGTCCATGTTCCAGCCGGCGCCCGAACGCGTCGGATTGACTGCTCCCGCCTGCAAACCTGTTGCGAACGCGACGGTCCGCGGCTGGTCGAACAGCGGCACCGTGGGCACGTCCGACCACAGGATGTTCTCCGCCTCCGTCGACAACGACAGCTGGGCGGCGGTGGAGCTGTCGACCGCGAGTTGATCGACGATCTGATCGACGCGGCCGTTGCTGTAGTCCCCGAAGTTCGATCGGATACCGCTGCGGAGGGCGTACATCGCGGTCGTGGCCGCCGCCGTGCCTGCGGCGCCGGGAGCGGCGGCCGTGCCAGCGAGGACCACGTCCACCTGCCCCTCGCGCAGCATCGACGGCGTGAACTCGGGCGACGCGACGTCCTGCACGGTGATACCGGCCGGGGCACACGCCGCTGCCACCGCCGCCACGATCTCGGCACGACGCGGGTTCGGACCCAGGTATCCGACACGGACGGTCGCCGACGTGTTGCCGGTGTCGGCCAGTGCATCCGCCGCCGCTGCGGTGTCCGCCGTCTCGTACCGCCCGCCGACGGCACCGGCCACCGACTCGTGAACAAGACTGTCGGGGGCGGTGACCCGGGTGTCGACCGGGCCCCCGGACGCCGCGCCTGCCTCGTCCGGCTCCGTGGCGATCCCGAACTTCGACGCCAGCTCCTCCCGGGGCAGGCACGCCGCGAACGCCCGCCGTCCGGCCGCGTTCTCGAACAGGCCCGAGGTGGACAGGACGAACTGCTCGACGCTGCGCGACGGCACCTCCGTCACGTCGAACCCGCCGAGATCCAGGTCCGGTGCCGATCCGGCGGCGACGTCGACCACCTCGACCGAACCGTCACCGATCCGCGCACTCACGTCGGAAGACTTGGGCCACACCACGATCCGGGACGTGGCCGGACGGTTCCCCCACCAGCGGTCGTTGGCCACCAGCACGAGGCCCTCGTCCTCGGAGAACGATTCGACCTTGTAGGGGCCGGACGCGGGGAACTTGGCGAGGTCGAGGTCGCCGGGCGCCATCGTCCATCCGTCGTTCCAGAAGTCCGCGACGCGCGTCAATGCGCCCGCGTCCGAATTCTGCACGGCGGCCACGATGTCGGGCACGCCGGCAGCACCGGCGACCACGTGCGCCGGCATCATCGACGTCGCGCCGAACAGCGACTTCCAGTCGGTGACAGTGCGTCCCGCCTTGAACGTGACGACGGCATCCTTCGCGCCCGTCTGGCAGTCGACCCGGTCGATATCCGAGTAGCCGGCGGTGCTCGCCGCATCGAACATCGGGAAACGGCCACTGTTCGCCGCCCACGTCAGCACCAGATCGTCGCAGGACATCGGTACGCCGTCGGAGTAGACGGAGTTCGGATTGAGCTTGTACTGGATGGTGAGGGCGTCCCCGGGCATCGCGTTGGCGGTGCCGATGTCCGTGTCGGCCACCGGTCCGCCTTCCGGCCCCGTGTAGTTGAACCCGGGCAGCACCCGCGCGAACGCCTGACGCGCCCCCGACACCGCACCCGCGACGCTGTTGGCGTTGTAGGTGGTGACGGTGTTGTCGATGGCGTACCCGATCGACGGGATCTGCTCACCCTCCTCGGAACATCCGACGAGCGATCCGGCGAGGACCACGGTCGCGAGGAGGCCGGCACCCGACACGGCCGTAATCCGGCCGCGTCGGGTGTGCGCACCGCGCCGGGTGCTGTGCGATGCGGGCATGTCAGTGCCTCTTCTTGTTGCGCTTCCCGGTGGGACGTGAGCCCGGAGTGGGAGCGGTCGCCGCCGACCGGCGGCGCGGGACGGCGGCGAGCGGCGCGGATGCTGCGACCTCGGCCGCCGGGGTACCGGCCTTCTGGGCACCGCCCTGTGCCAGGGTCGCCCGGCGAGCGAGGACCTTGCGCGTGTGCGCGGCCACCGGACCCCACCGCTCCTTCAGCGTGACCAGCAGGGGGGTCGCGAAGAAGATCGACGAATAGGCGCCGACGATGATGCCGACGAGCTGCACCAGCGCCAGGTCCTTCAGCGTTCCGACACCGAGCATCCAGACCGCGACCACCATCAGCGCGAGCACCGGCAACACGCTGATCAGCGTGGTGTTGATGGACCGCATCAGCGTCTGATTGATCGCCAGGTTCGCCTGCTCGGCGTAGGTGCGACGGGTCAGGTGCAGAATCCCGCGCGTGTTCTCCTCGACCTTGTCGAACACCACCACCGAGTCGTAGAGCGAGAAACCGAGAATCGTCAGCAGACCGATGACGGTCGCCGGGGTCACCTCGAAGCCGACGAGCGAATACACCCCGGCGGTCACGGCGATGTCGAAGAACAGCGCGACGATCGCGGCGATCGCCATGTCACGCTCGAACCGGACTGCGATGTACACGCTCACGATCACCAGGAACACAAGCAGCGCGATCAGCGCCTTCTGGGTGATCTGCCCGCCCCACGTCTCGCTGACGTCGGCGATGCTGATCACGTTCTTGCTGACGTTGCCGTCACTGTCCTTCGGCTGGAACTCGTCGTACAACGCGTCCTGAAGCGTCACAACCTGCGCCGCGTCGAGTGCCTCGGAGCGGATCTGCACGGTCGCGCTCGAACCCGAGCCCACCGTCTGCACCGAGACGGGATCCATGCCCAGCGCCTCGGAGTAGACCTCCTCCACCTGCGCGGTGTCCACCCCGCCACCGGCGGGGAACTGGATCCGCGATCCACCCTCGAAATCGATACCCAGGGTGAACCCGCGGACGAGGATGCTCAGCAACGAGATCAACACGATCGTGCCGGTCAGGATGTAGTAGAAGCGCCGACGCCCGACCACCTCGAAGGCGCCGGTTCCGGTGTAGAGCCGCGACAGCAGGCTGTGCTGGGGCATCGACGACTGGTTGACGCCCGAATCGGACAGCGAAGACTCGGGGTCCGTCTGCGACGCAGACTGGGACGTGGTCGATTCGCTCATACTCGTGACTCCTTCGCCGACGCTGCGGCAGCCTTGCGTTCCTTGGCGATCTGCTGCACGGCACCCAGCCCGTTGACACTGGGCTTCGACCAGAACGGCGACTTCGAGGCCAGGTGGACCAGCGGCCACGTCACCAGGAACACCACGACGACATCGAGGACGGTGGTCAGGCCGAGGGTGAACGCGAAGCCGCGCACCTGGCCGATTGCGAGGACGTACAGCACCGCGGCGGCGATGAAGCTGACCGCGTTACCGGACAGGATGGTTCGGCGTGCACGGGCCCAGCCGCGCGGAACCGCGGACCGGAAACTGCGTCCCTCCCGCATCTCGTCCTTGATTCTCTCGAAGAACACCACGAACGAGTCGGCGGTCATACCGATACCGATGATCAGACCGGCGATGCCCGCGAGGTCGAGGGTGAAATTGATGTACCGGCCGAGCAGCACCATGATCGCGTAGACCATCACACCGGACAGCACCAGCGACAGCGCCGTCAGCACCCCGAGCATGCGGTAGTAGAGCAGGCAGTAGAGCAGCACCAGGACCAGACCCACCAGACCGGCGATGAGACCGGCCTCCAGCGAGGCGAGACCCAGCGTCGCCGACACGGTCTCCGCCTCCGACGCCGCGAACGACAGCGGCAGCGAGCCGTACTTCAGGGTGTTCGCGAGTTCTTTCGCGCTTTCCGCGGTGAACGAGCCGGTGATCGACGTCGAGCTGCCTGCGGGTGTCGCGCCCTGGACGACCGGTGCGCTCACCACCTTGGAGTCGAGCGTGAACGCGGCCTGCTTGCCGATGTTCTGCGACGTGAACGTGGCCCAGGTGTTGCTGCCCTCGGACTTGAACGTCAGGCTCACCTCGTGCCGCGACTGCTGGGAGTTGTAGCCGGACGTCGCGTCGGCGATCTCCTGTCCGTCGATGATCGCCGGTTCGAGCAGGTACACGGCCTGACCGTCGGTGGAGCACGCGACGAGCGGCAGGGCCGGGTCGTCGTTGCCGCGCAGCGGGTCGGGCACGCTGCAGTCGAGTGTCGCCATGGCCTGCTGCTGTACGGCCGGGTCGGTGCTCTGACGCGTGGCCCGCGCTGCCGCGATCTCGTCGGCCGCCTCGGCGGTCTCGGTACCGGAGGCGTCGGCGGGCGCCGGTTCCGCGGTCGGAGCCGGCTCGGGAGAGGTCGACGGATCCTGAGCCGGGAACGGCCGGTTCTGGGGCGCGGGAGTCTCGGTTCCGGCGGGAGTCGGGGCCGGCGTCTCACCGGCGGCGGGTGCCTGCGTGCCGGCAGGAGCCGCGGCCTGCGACGTCTGGACGGGACGGACGTACAACCGCGCCGTCTGGCCGAGCGAACGCGCCTGTGCGCTGTCGTCGCCGGGGACGGTGATGACGAGGTTGTCGCCGTCGATGACCACCTCGGAGCCGGACACGCCGAGTCCGTTCACACGGGTCTCGATGATCTCCTGGGCCTGCCGCAGGCTGTCCGGCGTCGGCTTGCTGCCGTCCGGGGTGCGTGCGGTGAGGGTGACTCGGGTCCCACCTTGCAGGTCGATGCCCAGCTTGGGTGTCGCGGACTTGTCGCCGGTGAAGAACACCAGGGCATACAGAACCGCCACGAGCACCGCGAAAACGGTGAGGTAGCGGACGGGATGCACCGATCCTGTGGAAGGTGCCACGATCTCTATGTCTCCTCAGTACGTGCAGTTCGGGTGGGAACGTTCACAGCGCACCGAACCGGCAACGCAGGGCTGTGCCCCGGTTGCCGCGCCCGGGGCGCCTGCGACGCGACGGCTGCGGAATTACGCCGCGGAAGCGTCGATCAATCCTTGTTCAGCCGCGGCGTGCTGTCGCCGCCGTTCTCACGATCCTCGCGCACGATGTCGGTGGCGGGGGCCTCGGCGTCGATCGACTCGTGGTCGATGGAACCGTCACCCTGCAGCGGGGCGTCGACGATCTGCTCGCGGACGACGAGACGCGACCACGTGGTGACCACGCCGGGAGCGATCTCGAGGTCGATCGTCTCGTCACCAATTGCGACGACGGTGCCGTGCAGACCGGCGGTCGTGAGGACGCGGTCGCCGACCGAGAGCGAGTCCTGCAGAGCGCTCACCTTGGCCGCCTCCTTCTTCTGTCGGCGGATCCCCAGGAACATGGGGACGAGCAGCGCCAGAATCAGGAGCGGGAAGAGAAAATCCATCTGTAAGTCAACCTCGAGGTATGTCGCACGGTCCGAAGCACTGGTCCCGGTTGGACCGATGCAATACACCAGTGTGCCATCACCGGCCCGGACACCGGTTCGCTCGGCACGACGCGGGCGTTTCTCCGGGGGTCGATCAGGGATCTTCCGGATCGAACAGGGAGGCCTGCGGCTCGTTGACGCGGACCTCGATTCCGCCGGTCACAGCGTCAGGCGGCGGGGTCAGGCCCAGTTGCGTCCACGCGGCGGCCGTGGCGACACGGCCGCGGGGTGTCCTGGCGATCATTCCGGCGCGGACGAGGAAGGGCTCACACACCTCCTCGACGGTGGCGGGCTCCTCACCCACCGCGACGGCCAGGGTGGACACCCCGACCGGGCCGCCGCCGAAGCTGCGCACGAGGGCACTGAGAACGGACCGGTCGAGACGGTCGAGTCCCAGTTGGTCGACGTCGTAGACGGCGAGGGCAGCATGGGCGATCTCCCGGGTGACGACGCCGTCCGCCCGGACCTCGGCGTAGTCGCGAACGCGGCGGAGGAGGCGGTTGGCGATGCGGGGCGTGCCCCGGGACCGGCTCGCGATCTCGGCGCCGGCCTCCTCGCCGAGTTGCACTCCGAGAATGCCCGCCGATCGCATGAGGATCTGCTTCAGTTCCGCGGGTTCGTAGAAGTCCATGTGTGCGGTGAAGCCGAACCGGTCGCGCAGCGGCCCGGTGAGTGCCCCGGAGCGCGTGGTGGCCCCGACCAGGGTGAACGGCGCGACCTCGAGGGGAATGGACGTGGCACCGGGCCCCTTGCCGACCACGACGTCGACCCGGAAGTCCTCCATCGCGAGGTAGAGCATCTCTTCGGCAGGCCGGGCGATGCGGTGGATCTCGTCGATGAACAGCACGTCGCCCTCGACGAGATTGCTCAGCATGGCGGCCAGATCGCCCGCCCGTTCCAGCGCCGGACCCGACGTCAGCCTCAGCGAGGATCCCAGTTCGGCGGCGATGATCATCGCCATGCTGGTCTTCCCCAGCCCGGGCGGGCCCGAGAGGAGGATGTGGTCGGGGGTGCCGCCGCGCATCTTGGCGCCGGTCAGGACGAGTTGCAACTGCTCCCGGACCCGCGGTTGCCCGATGAAGTCGTGGAGGTTCTTCGGCCGCAGGCTGGCCTCGATGTCGCCGTCACCGGCGACGAGATCGGCCGAGACCGGTGACTCCTCGTCGTAGTCGCCGCCGGGTTCGGGATTCATCTGGTCTTCCCGAGCAGGGAGAGGGCGGAGCGCAGCGCGGACGAGGTGGTCGACTCGGGCGCCTCGGCGAGGACGGCGTCGGTGGCCTGTTCCGCCTGCTTGCCCGGGAATCCGAGCCCGACCAGGGCTTCGACGATCTGGTCACGGACCGATCCGCCGCCGCCCGCACCGAGCGGCACCGCCCCGGCCGTGGACGCGACGGCGTCGACCTTGTCGCGCAGTTCGACGACCATTCGCTCCGCCCCGCGCTTGCCGATGCCCGGCACCCGCGTGAGCGCCGTGACGTTGCCCTCGGCCAGTGCCGCCCGCAACGCGTCGGGTTCGAGGACGGCGAGGGTCGCCATCGCCAGGCGCGGGCCGACTCCGGACACGGTCTGGAGCAGCCCGAACAACTCCTTGGACTCCGAGTCGGGGAACCCGTACAGCGTCATCGAGTCCTCGCGGACGATCATCGCCGTGACCAGCCGGGCCTCGGTTCCCCGCTGCAGTCCGCCGAGGGTGGCCGGCGTCGCGTTCACGCGGTATCCCACTCCGGCGGATTCGATCACCGCATGGTCGAGGGCGATCTCGAGCACCTCGCCGCGGACGGACGCGATCATCGTGTACCTGCCTTCTTCACTTCGGCCAGTCGGGCCTGGTAGCGACGTTTCTGTTCGGCGGCCGCGGCTTCGGCGCGGGCCATGCGTTCGATCATCGGAGCCCGCCAGCAATGGCAGATCGCCAGTGCCAGCGCGTCCGCCGCGTCGGCCGGTTTGGGTGCGGCCGCCAGTTTGAGGATGCGCGTCACCATCGCCGTCACCTGAGCCTTGTCTGCCGAGCCACTCCCGGTGACGGCGGCCTTGACCTCACTGGGGGTATGGAAACACACGGGGATGCCGCGGCGCGCGGCGACGAGGGCGACGACGCCACCCGCCTGCGCGGTGCCCATCGCGGTGCGCACGTTGTGCTGGGAGAACACCCGCTCGATCGCCACGACCTCGGGCCGGTGCAGATCGATCCACGATTCGGCCGCTTCGGAGATGCGCAGCAGCCTGGACGCCAACTCGAGGTCGGCCGGGGTCCGGACCACGTCGACGGCGATCGGGGTGACGGTGCGGCCGCTCCCGCCGTCCACCACCCCGAATCCGCACCGAGTCAGACCGGGATCCACACCCAGCACACGCACGCAAAGCCACCTCTCCCACGCCGAACAGCTGTTCGATAGCTTAGCCGTGGGGTCGGACGAGTCGGCGCATCAACACGCAGGACGGGGCGGGGCTGGCGAGCACCGCTCCCCCGCCCCGCCCCGTGCGTCGTGCGATCAGTCGTCGAGTTCCGCGAGCACCTCGTCGGACAGGTCGACGTTGGTGTAGACGTTCTGGACGTCGTCGGACTCCTCGAGCGCGTCGACGAGCTTGAACACCTTGCGGGCTCCGTCCGCGTCGACCGGAACCTCGACGGACGCGCGGAAGTCTGCCTCGGCGGAGTCGTAGTCGATTCCCGCCTCCTGCAGTGCGCTCCGGACGGCGACGAGGTCGGTGGGCTCGCTCACGATCTCGAACGTGTCGCCGAGGTCGGTGACCTCTTCGGCACCCGCATCGAGGACCGCCACCAGCACGTCGTCCTCGGTCTGGTCACCCTTCTCCAGAGTGACGACGCCCTTGCGCGTGAACAGGTAGGACACGGAACCGGGGTCGGCCATGTTGCCGCCGTTGCGGGTCATCGCGGTACGTACCTCGCCGGCCGCACGGTTGCGGTTGTCGGTCAGGCACTCGATGAGGACGGCGACACCGTTGGGTCCGTAGCCCTCGTACATGATGGTCTGCCAGTCGGCGCCGCCCGCTTCTTCACCGGCGCCGCGCTTGCGGGCGCGCTCGATGTTGTCGTTGGGGACCGATGTCTTCTTGGCCTTCTGGATGGCGTCGTACAGGGTGGGGTTTCCCGCAGGATCGCCACCGCCGGTACGGGCCGCCACCTCGATGTTCTTGATCAGCTTCGCGAAGGCTTTGCCACGCTTGGCATCGATCACAGCCTTCTTGTGCTTGGTGGTGGCCCATTTGGAGTGGCCGCTCATGCGATTCAAGCCCCTTTCCTGCTGCCTTTGGCACGCCGAATGCGCGGTTTCAGCTTTGACGATGTTACCCGCAGCCCGGCCGCCCCTGCGCGTTCCCGGGGTAACAACTCGCATAAGTCGGCATTGTTTGCATAGAATGCAAACATGTTGATGCGGGTCGACCACAGCTCCACCACCCCGCTGGGTGAACAGATCGCCGCCAATGTGCGCGGCGCGTTCCTGCGCGGCGAGATCGGCGCGGGCGATCGGCTCCCCTCCGCCCGGGCGCTGGCCGAGTCCATCGACGTCAACCTCCACACCGTGCTGCGCGCGTACGCCGCGCTGCGCGACGAGGGCCTGATCGACCTCCGCCGGGGCCGGGGTGCGGTCGTCCGCGCCGACACGGACCCGGTACACACCGGATTGACCGAAGCCGCACGCGCTTTCGTGTCCGAGGCACGACGTCTCGGACTCGACACCGAACAGATGCTCGACGTGATCAAGGAGACCACCAGACAATGACGACCTCCCGAACGCGCCTCCTCGCCGCAACCTCGGCGGTGCCCCTCCTCGCGCTCGTGATCGCGAGACTCGCCTGGAGCGGCGAACTGCCACCGGTGGTGGCCAGCCACTGGTCCGGCACCGAACCCGACCGATTCAGCGACACGACCACCTACTTCTGGATCGCTGCCGCCGTCTGCGCGGCCGCCACCGCGATCGCCGGCGCCGTGGCGGCGCGGGTCCGCACCGACGCCGCGCTCTGGCTTCCCGCCACCGTTCTCATCGGGTGGACGGTGGCCACGGCCTGGATCGTCAGCGTCGCCGCCACGATCGAGGGCGGCTCGCCCGAAGCGGCGACGCTGGGCTGGTGGATCATCGTTCCCCTCTTGGGAATTGTGTGGGCGATCGCCACGTTCGCCCTGCTCCCCCGGACGTCGCACTCCGCAGAGAACGGTGCAGCGCCGACGCTGCCCGTCCCCCTGACGCCCGGCGAGCGGGCAGCCTGGACCGGATATGCCCGGGGACGGTGGGCGGGCGTGCTCGCTCTCGCCATGGCCGTGGCCGCCGTCGTCTCCGCGCTGGTGGGGGCGCTCTGGCTCGCCGTCCTGTTCCTCGTCCTGACGATCGCCGGCGGCGGCTTCGCCTCGGTGACCGTGCAGATCGACCGCACGGGACTGACCCTCTCGTCGTGGAACGTCCGCTGGCGGAAGATCCCGCTCGACGCCATCGACGAGGCCCGGGTCACCGAGATCCGCCCCGCGGAATGGGGCGGCTGGGGCTACCGCTTCACGCCGCGCGGGACCGCGGTCGTGATCCGCGCCGGCGAGGGCATCGTGGTGACCCGCACCGGCGGCCGCCCGTTCGCGGTCACCGTGGACGGCGCCGCGCAGGGTGCGGCGCTCCTCAATACACTCGTCGCGCCCCGCCCGGCGGGTTAGGGCGTGTCTCCCGATCCCTCTCGGATGCACCTGGCGAACTCGGGAGCGCCGAAACGGGGATCGGGAGAGATGCCCTAGACCCCGCGGACGATGTCGACGAACAACTCGTGCACCCGCCGGTCGCCCGTCACTTCCGGGTGGAACGACGTGGCCACCACGGAGCCCTGCCGGACGGCCACGATCCGTCCGGCGGCCGCGCCACCCGACTCGGGCACGCGGGCGAGGACCTGCACGTCGTCGCCGACGCGCTCCACCCACGGTGCCCGGATGAACACGGCCCGCATCGGGTCGCCGACGATGCCCTCGAATTCGAGGTCGGACTCGAAGGAGTCGACCTGACGACCGAAGGCGTTGCGGCGCACCGTCATGTCGATCGCACCGAGGTGCTGCGCGTCGGGCCTCGTGTCGAGGATCTCGCTCGCGAGGAGGATCATCCCGGCGCAGGACCCGTAGGCAGGCAACCCGTCGTGCAGGCGCGCCTTCAGCGGTTCGAGCAGTTCGAAGATCTGCAGCAGCTTGCTCATCGTCGTCGACTCGCCGCCCGGAATGACGAGCCCGTCGATCTTCTCGAGCTCCTCCGGGCGCCGGATGCCGACGGCGTCGGCACCCGAATCGTTCAGTGCAGCAAGGTGTTCACGGACGTCGCCCTGCAGGGCGAGTACTCCGACGAGGGGACGGGTCATGCCATGTTTCCTGTCTCGATGTCGCGCTTGTCCTGATCGCGCTGGATGCGGGTCAACCCCTCCTGGACTACGGCGGCGACCATGGTGCCGTTCCGGTCGAACATGCGGCCCTGGGTGAGGGCGCGTCCGAAGCCGGCGGAGGGTGAGGTCTGGTCGTAGAGCAGCCACTCGTCGGCGCGGAACGGGCGCAGGAACCACATGGCGTGATCGAGCGACGCCGTCTGCGTGACCACTCCCGGGTGCGGGACCTTCGACGCGCCGAGGAGCGTCATGTCACTGAGGTAGGCGAGGGTGCAGATGTGGAAGACCTGATCGTCCGGCAGCTTGCTGCGGTACCGCATCCACACCCGTTGCTGCGCGGCGATTCCGGGCGTCTTCCCGGTGGAGTCGGCCGGAACGATGCGGACGTCCCATTCCTTCCACTCCCGGTAGAGATCGGTGGCGGCGAACTCCTCGAGGGTCTGTGCGTCGACGAGCTCTTCGGGGGCGGGGACGGACGGCATCGTATCCTGATGCTCGATGCCCTCGTCCTCGCTGTGGAACGACGCCGACATGGTGAAGATCGCCTTGCCGTCCTGGATTCCGGTGACGCGCCGCGTACAGAAGGATCTGCCGTCCCGGATCCGGTCGACCAGGTACACGGTGGGTTTCGCGGGATTTCCGGGGCGCAGAAAGTACCCGTGCAGAGAGTGGACCTTGAACGCCTCGTCGACGGTACGGACCGCGGACACCAGCGACTGACCCGCGACCTGCCCGCCGAACGTCCTCTTCAGAACAGACGGATGAACCGCGCCGCGGAAGATGTCCTTCTCCAGCGCTTCGAGTTCGAGAACGTCCTCGATGCTCGCCATGAGCCCTCCTTCTGTGCCTGGTCAAGGTTATCCGCCCGGTTCGGGCTCGAGGCACGATGGGTGCCATGACGATGTTCACACCGACGAGCCCGGACGGTCTCGTCGCCCTCGTCACCGAACGCTGCCTCGCCGTTCACGGCACCGCCGTCGTCGCGATCGACGCGCCCGACGGCGCGCAGCCCCTGCCCCTCGCGGACGCGGTATGCGCGTCGCTGCGGGAGCAGGGCCGCCCCTGTGACGTCGTGTCCCTCCACGACTACGTCCGTCCCGCCTCCCAGCGGTTCGAGCACGGACGCGACGACGAACTCAGCTACCGCACCCTCTGGTTCGACTACGACGCCCTGAACCGCGAGGTGGTGCGGTCGGTCCGCACCGACCGCCGGTGGTTGCCGCGCCTGTGGGACGAGGACGAGGATCGCTCGGCCCGCTGCGCCCGCGTTCCCGCGGCCGACGGTCAGGTGCTTCTCGTCGCCGGCCCGATGCTGCTCGGCCGGGACCTCGACTTCGACGTCACGGTGCAACTCCATCTGGGCGAGGGAGCCCTGATGCGCCGCACCCCGGCCGATCAACGATGGACCGTGCCCGCCCTGCTGCGCCGTGCGGCCGACGTCACGGTCGAACCCGACCTGATGGTGCGGTACGACCATCCGCCGAGGCCCGCGGTCCGGGCGGGCAGCTGAGTCCGCTCACGTCGTGCGCAGGAACCGGGTCAGCCCTTCCTGCACGACGGCAGCGACCAGGTTGCCCTTCCGGTCGAAGATCCGGCCCTGCGCGAGCGCCCGACCGAAACCGGCGGACGGTGACGTCTGGTCGTACAGCAGCCACTCGTCGGCCCGGAACGGTCGCAGGAACCACAGCGCGTGATCGAGTGAGGCACCGTTGATCTCGACACCGGGGTGCGGGGTCATGGCGGAACCGATCAGCGTCATGTCGCTCATGTAGGCCAGTGCGCAGACGTGGAAGACGGGGTCGTCGGGCAGCGTCTTGCGGGACCGGAACCACGCCTGCTGCTGAGCGGCCGCACCGCGCCGGCGGTCGACCTCCCCGTGGCCGACCATCCGGATGTCCCAGTCGGACCACTCCTGGGCGAGCCAGGCGATTTCCGGGTCCTCGGAGTCACTGGCGAACGGCAGGGTATCGGGCGGCGGCACCACGGGCATCTCGTCCTGGTGCTCGATGCCCTCGTCCTCGACCTGGAACGACGCCGACATCGTGAAGATCGCCTGACCGTCCTGGACGGCGCTGACCCGCCGGGTGACGAACGACCGACCGTCCCGGATGCGGTCCACGAGGTACACGATCGGCATCGTGGGGTTTCCGGGGCGGAGGAAGTATCCGTGCAGCGAATGCACCATGAAGCGGGGGTCGACGGTGCGGACCGCCGCCACCAGCGCCTGACCGGCCACCTGCCCGCCGAACGTCCGGGGAAGCATGGTATCGGTCGCTATGCCTCGGAAGATGTTCTCCTCGAGGCGTTCCACTTCCAGGATCTCTTCGATCGTCGCCATCCACGGCCCCTTCCGATGCTCGTCCGCTGACACTCTCACACGGGTCCCGGGCACCGGCGCACCGCACCGCACGAGGCCCCTGTGAGGGCCTCGTGCGGTGCGAACGGAAGCAGTGCGGCGCCGGGAGCGCCGCGATCGATCACAGATCGATCGTGGGGATCACCAGCCGCGTTCGGCGAGCCGGTGCGGGACCGGGATGTCGTCGACGTTGATCCCGACCATCGCCTCACCCAGCCCGCGGGAGACCTTCGCCAGCACGTCCGGGTCGTCGAAGAACGTGGTCGCCTTCACGATCGCCGCGGCCCGCTCCGCCGGGTTACCGGACTTGAAGATGCCCGACCCGACGAACACACCCTCCGCACCGAGCTGCATCATCATCGCCGCATCCGCCGGGGTGGCGATGCCACCGGCGGTGAACATCGTGACCGGCAACTTCCCGGCCCTGGCCACCTCGACGACCAGGTCGTACGGCGCCTGCAGCTCCTTCGCCGCCACATACAGCTCGTCCTCGCTCAGCGAGGTCAACCGGCGGATCTCCCCACCGATCGTCCGCATGTGCGTGGTCGCGTTCGACACGTCACCGGTCCCGGCCTCACCCTTGGACCGGATCATCGCCGCACCCTCGGTGATCCGCCGCAGCGCCTCACCCAGATTGGTGGCACCACACACGAACGGGACGGTGAACTGCCACTTGTCGATATGGTTCGCGTAGTCGGCCGGGGTCAGCACCTCGGACTCGTCGACATAGTCGACACCGAGGGACTGCAGGATCTGCGCCTCCACGAAGTGCCCGATCCGGGCCTTGGCCATCACCGGGATCGACACCGCGGAGATGATGCCGTCGATCATGTCCGGATCACTCATCCGGGACACCCCACCCTGCGCCCGGATGTCCGCGGGCACCCGCTCGAGCGCCATCACCGCCACCGCACCGGCGTCCTCGGCGATCTTCGCCTGATCGGGGGTGACGACGTCCATGATGACCCCGCCCTTCAACATCTCGGCCATGCCACGCTTGACGCGCGCCGTACCGGTGGTGGGGGTGGTGTCGGGGGTGCTCACAGCGAACTCCTGGGTTGTGGCGTGGATTGATTCGATAGCGGCACGCGTGAACGACGACGTTCACGCTGCAGTACCCGATTCTAGGACGAGCGGCAGTCCACTTCCGTAGCCAGTCCGCGATTGCTGGCTTTCTTCGGACTCCCGGGCGGCTCAGGTGATCGCGCGCACCTCGGGTTCGTCCGCGGCCGAGGCCACCGCGCCGGCTTCGTCGAGGAGATCCGCGAGGTCGTGCGGGTACACGGCTTCACCTGCCGCCGCCAGTTGACGAACCGTGTCCGCGGTGCACCACCGGTGACCGGTGATGGTGCGGTTCTCGAGTTCGGTGAAGCCTCCGTGGTGCGGCTCGAACCCGTCGGTGCGCAGCGCGAAGAACAGCTCCTCGGAGCGGATGAGCTGCCCGTTCCACGAGAAGATGGCCACCCGCCGCCACATGGGTCCGCGCAGCTGTTCGGGCGACGCGGTGTGCCCGGTCTCCTCGGCGATCTCCCGGACAGCGGCCGCCCGCAGGTTCTCCCCCTTCTCGACGGCGCCGCCGATCGTGAACCAGTAGTAGACGTCGGGGACGGTGGGGTCGTGACCCCGGAGCAGCAGGACCCGGCCCTGGCCGTCGAGCAGCACCACCCGGGCCGAGGTCCGGACGGAGTCGAGTGACAGACCCTCGGTGACCGCCGCGGCGGACGAGCGTTCGGTGATCTCGAAGTAGGTCGGTAGCGGGGCCGTGCCCCCGAGGTGCAGCCATCGGACGGGTCGCCGGGCGCGGAGTGCGAGGGTGTCGCGGACGGCGTCGTTGTGGAATCGGCGGGCGATCAGTACCCGCGCCTCCGCATCGGCGAGTTCCGCCACCAGCTGGGGGCGCAGGGTGTCCGGGTCGAGGGACGAGAGCGCACTGGACAGTGCGTTCTCGGCGATCTCGCGGTCTGCCCGGTCCGACCGTTCCGCCCGGGCCGACAGCGCGGCCAGCGACCTGCCCTCGGGTGGGTCCATCGCCGCGGCGGCCGCCCGCACGACCACCGCCCGGCGCGCGAGGGCCGCGTCGAGGGCCTGCCAGGACAGATCGGAGCGGACGTGCAGTCGGTCGAGGCGGTTGGCCGTCCCGTACGCCCACAGGCCGATCGCCAGGACGACGGCTGCGACCAGGGCGAGAACCAGGATCGTGAGGGCGGAAAACGTCACGAGCCGACCTCCCGGACGCCGTCGCGGCCGACAGTGACCGTCTCGTAGACGCGCAGGATCTGTTCGGCCACCACCGGCCAGTCGTATTCGGTGACCACCGTCCGAGAGAAGTCGGTGAGCGCAGCGCTCCGCTCGGGGTCACCGAGCACCGAGTCGATCCCGGCGGCCAGCGCCGCCGCATCCCCGACCGGCACCAGGACGCCCGCCTGCCCGTCCCGCAGGACGCGGCGGAACGCGTCCAGTTCGCTCGCCACGACGGCGGCACCCGCGGCCATCGCCTCGACCAGCACGATGCCGAAGCTCTCACCGCCGAGGTTGGGTGCGCAGTACACGTCGGCGCTCCGCAGCGCCGACGCCTTCTCGGCGTCGTCGACCTGGCCGAGCAGACGCAGGTGCCCGAAGACCGGGCCGGCCTCCCGGCGCAGCTTGTCCTCGTCGCCGCGGCCGACCACCAGCACCTCGAGGTCGGGATACTTCTCCACCAGGGTGGGCAGCGCCTTGAGAAGCACCGCCATGCCCTTGCGGGGCTCGTCGTAGCGTCCGAGGAAGAGGATGGTCTTTCCGGGACGCGGGTAGCCGGGCAGCGGCTCGGCGTTCGCGAACGCCGAGACGTCGACGCCGTTGGGGATTTCGACCGCATCGGAGCCGAGTGATTCCACCTGCCAGCGTCGCGCGAGTTCCGACACCGCGATGCGGCCGCTGATCTTCTCGAGGTAGGGCTGGAGCACACCCTGAAACGTGCTCAGCACCAACGACTTCGTGGTCGACGTGTGGAAGGTGGCCACGATGGGTCCCTCGGCCACGCGCATGGCGAGCATCGACAGGCTCGGCGCGTTGGGCTCGTGGATGTGCAGGACGTCGAAGTTGTTGTCCGAGATCCAGCGCCGCACGCGGGCGCTCGCGGCGGGGCCGAAACTCAGCCGGGCCACCGAGCCGTTGTAGGGAATGGCGAGGGCGCGGCCCGCGGAGACGACGAAGTCGGGCAGGTCGACGTCGTCGGAGGCCGGCGCCAGGACGCTCACCTTGTGCCCGCGCTCGATCAGGACCTCCGCGAGGTCGACGACGTGAGCCTGCACTCCGCCCGGGACGTCGAACGAGTACGGGCAGACCATTCCGATCTTCACGAGTTCTCCATGCGGGAGAGCCTTGCCTGGGACAGATCGGAGAGCCACAGCGGCTGAAGCATGTGCCAGTCCTCCGGATGTGCCGCGATGTTGGCCTCGAACCGGTCCGCCAGTTCCTGGGTCGCCGCGGCCACCCCCGCGGTGGTGTCGATCGGCGGGTCGATGCGGAAACCCCACCCGCCGTCCGTGAACCAGCAGTGCACCGGCAGCAGCGGCGCGCCGGTGTCGATCGCCAGCTTGGCGGGACCGGCGGGCATCCGCGTCTGTTCCCCGAAGAACGTCACGGGGACACCCTTCTTCGCCAGGTCGCGTTCCCCGAGGAGGCACACGATCCCGTTGTCCCGCAGTCGGGCCGACAGTTCCACGAACGGTGGGTGCTCTCCCCCGCTGAGCGGAAAGATCTCGAAACCGAGCCCTTCGCGGTAGTCGACGAACCGCTGGTACAGCGACTCGGGCTTCAACCGCTCGGCGACCGTGGACAGACCGCCCCAGTGCTGGGCGCACCACACACCCGCCATGTCCCAGTTTCCGCTGTGCGGCAGCGCCAGAATCGCGCCCCGGCCGGCTTCTTTCGCGGCGTCGAGGTGCTTCTGCCCCTCGATCAGCTCGTCGAGGGCCGCGCCGGTCTTCACGAGGTCCATCGAAGGCAGCCGGAAAGCTTCCCGCCAGTAGCGCGCGTAGGACCGCATCGAGGCCTGCATCAGGGTGTCCGGCACCTCCGCGGCGGGCACACCCAGCACACGGGCTAGATTGCGGCGCAGCTGCTCCGGTCCGCCGTTCCGGACGGCGAAGTCGGCTCCCCTGTCGAACAGGGCGACCGCGACCTTCTCCGGCAACGCGCGAACCAGCCGCCAGCCGATCGCGTACCCCAGGTCACTGATGCGTTCCGACACGCCGCTCACTGCTCGCTCGCCTGTCCGTCTGCCGGCGTCGTGTCCGTCGGCGGCAGGGGCAGCACGTCGCGCGCGCCCGGCGACCGGCGGACCGCCAATACCCGCTGGAACACGGTGATGATGCTGCCCACCGACAGCAACCACATCGCGACATGAATGGCCCACGGGACTCCGAGCCCCGTGACGCCGGCTCCGACCAGCACGATGATCAGCCGATCGGGTCGTTCGATGAGTCCGCCGTCGGCGGACAATCCACTCGCCTCGGCGCGCGCCTTCGCGTACGAGATCACCTGCGAGGTGACGAGGCACAGCAGGGTCGCGATCAGCAGCGGCTTGCTGTTCTCGTGATAAACCGCCCACCAGGCGAGACCGGCGAAGATCGCACCGTCGGCCACCCGGTCGCAGGTGGCGTCGAGAACGGCGCCGTACCGGGTGCCACCGCCGCGGGCGCGGGCCATGGCACCGTCGAGCATGTCGAACATGACGAACAGCCAGATGAACATCGCTCCCCAGAACAGATGTCCGCTGGGAAACAGCGTGACCGCGCCGGCCACGGTCGCCACGGTGCCGATGACGGTGACGGAATCGGGAGTGAGCCCGGTCTTCACCAGGGCCTTCCCCAATGGCGCCGTCACCTTGGACACGGATGCCCGTCCGAAGAAGCTCAGCACCTCTCCACCCCGTTCTTCACTTCCTGCCAGGAACCCCGAACGCGTGAGTCAACGACTCGCGCGTCATTCATCTATCGAGTCATTCATTCCAGGCCTTCGCCAGCAGCCCCCGGGTCTCGCGCAGCAACTGCGGCATGACCTTGACCCCGGCGAGGACCGTGATGAAGTTCGCGTCCCCGCCCCAACGCGGAACGATGTGCTGATGCAGGTGCTCGGCAAGCGAACCGCCCGCCGCCGCACCGAGATTGAGGCCGACGTTGAAACCGTCCGGCCGCGACACCCGCTTGATCACACGCAGAGCCTGCTGCGTGAACGACATCAACTCGGCGCTCTCCTCTTCCGTCAGGTCTTCGAGCGCCGCGACCTTGCGATAGGGAACGACCATCAGGTGCCCCGGGTTGTACGGGTACAGGTTGAGGACGGCGTAGACGTGCTCACCCCGGGCGACGATCAACCCGTCCTCGTCGTCCATCTTCGGGATGTCGATGAACGGCTCGTTCGGGGTGTCCCGCGACTTCGGCGCCTCGGCGATGTACGACATGCGGTGCGGCGACCAGATCCGCTGAAGGTGATCGGGTTCGCCGGGGCCACGGTCGACGAGGCGGCCGGGGCCGCCGAGCATCTCGTCGGCCGTCACGTCGTCACCTCCGGTCATGTGCGTCACCCTTCCTTACCGGGTTGCAGCAGTTCCGCCGTCGGCGAGGCGTTCTCGCGGCGACTGATCCAGTCGGTGACGATGCGCACGGCGTCGTCCACGGGTACCCCGTTGACCTGGGTGCCGTCGCGGAATCGGAAGCTGACGGCGCCCGCCTCGACGTCGCGCGCACCCGCCAGCAACATGAACGGCACCTTCTGCGCCGTGTTGTTGAAGATTTTTTTCTGCATGCGGTCGTCGCTCGCGTCGACCTCGGCGCGGATACCGGCCGCCTTCAGCCGCTTCACCACGTCGAAGAGGTGGTCGGCGAACGTCTCCGCCACCGGGATACCGACGACCTGGACGGGCGCCAGCCACGCCGGGAACGCACCCGCGTAGTGCTCGGTGAGCACGCCGAAGAACCGTTCGATGGAACCGAACAGGGCGCGGTGGATCATGACCGGACGCTGCTTGGTGCCGTCGTTGGCCGTGTACTCGAGGTCGAAACGCTCGGGCAGGTTGAAGTCGAGCTGAATGGTCGACATCTGCCAGGTGCGGCCCAGGGCGTCCTGCACCTGCACCGAGATCTTCGGTCCGTAGAACGCGGCACCGCCCGGATCGGGGACGAGGTTCAGCCCCGACGACTCCGCGACCTCGGCGAGCGTCGCCGTCGCTTCCTCCCACACGGCGTCGTCACCGACGAACTTGTCCGGGTTCTTGGTGGACAGCTCGAGGTAGAAGTCGTCGAGACCGTAGTCCTTCAGCAGGCCGAGGACGAACTGCAGGGTGGTCGCCAGTTCGTCGCGCATCTGCTCGCGGGTGCAGTAGATGTGCGCGTCGTCCTGCGTCATGCCGCGTACGCGGGTGAGTCCGTGGACGACACCGGACTTCTCGTACCGGTAGACCGAACCGAACTCGAAGAGCCGCAACGGCAGTTCGCGGTACGACCGGCCGCGGGAGCGGAAGATCAGGTTGTGCATCGGGCAGTTCATCGGCTTGAGGTAGTAGTCCTGGCCCGGCTTGCGCACGGTGCCGTCCTCGTTCAGCTCCTCGTCGATGTGCATCGCCGGGAACATGCCGTCGCGGTACCAGTCCAGGTGACCCGACACCTCGTAGAGATGCCCCTTGGTGATGTGGGGGGTGTTGACGAACTCGTACCCCTCCTCGACGTGCCGCTTGCGGGAGTAATCCTCCATCTCGGTGCGGATGATCCCGCCCCGCGGATGGAACACGGGCAGTCCGGAGCCGAGTTCGTCGGGGAAGCTGAACAGGTCGAGTTCCGACCCCAGCTTGCGGTGGTCGCGGCGCTCCGCCTCGGCGAGCAGTTCCAGGTGCTGCTCCTGCGCCTCCGACGACTCCCACGCGGTGCCGTAGATGCGCTGGAGATCGGCGTTGTCCTGGTTACCGCGCCAGTACGCCGCCGAGCTGCGGGTGAGCTTGAACGCCGGGATGTGCTTGGTGGTGGGGATGTGCGGGCCGCGGCACAGGTCCCCCCACACCTTCTCGCCGGTCCGCGGGTCCAGGTTGTCGTAGATGGTGAGCTCGTTGCCGCCCACCTCCATGATCTCCGGATCGTCGATTCCCGACTTGTCGTCGATCAGTTCGAGCTTGAAGGGCTCCTTCGCCAGCTCGGCGCGCGCCTCCTCGAGCGACTCGACGACCCGGCGGGAGAACCGCTGCGACCCCTTGATGATCTTCTTCATCCGCTTCTCGAGGCTCGCGAGGTCGTCGGGGGTGAACGGGCGATCGACGGCGAAGTCGTAGTAGAAGCCGTCCTTGATCGGCGGACCGATGCCCAGCTTCGCCTCGGGGAATTCCTGTTGGACGGCCTGCGCGAGGACGTGGGCCGCCGAGTGGCGGATGACGCTGCGGCCGTCGTCGGTGTTCGACGCGACGGGCTCGACCTCGACGTCGGTGTCGGGCACCCAGGACAGGTCCTTGAGCTGGCCCTCCGCGTCACGGACCACGACGACGACGTCCGGGCCCTTGCTCGGGTAGCCGGCCTCCCGAACCGCGGTACCGGCCGTAGTCCCCGCGGGCACCCGGACGAGGGCGGCTGGGGCGGCGGATGCGGGGGTGCTCACGGCGATGTTCTCCTAGGTGAGGTGTGCGGTGCAGACATGGTGAATGTGCCAGCCCATGTTATCGGCCCAGCAGTCACACCCAACCACGCGTCCGGCTAGAGCGGGCTCTCCAGCCACGGGTAGTCGAGGCCGATCCACGTTCCGACGAGACCGAACGTGCCGAGCAACCACAGCGTGGCGAGGACGACGGCACACGTCAGCAGCGCACTCGCCCCCTTGACCACCAGCGACTGCCGCGAGAACCAGTCCATGAACTTGTCGTATCGCCGGCGCGCATAGTGCAGCAGCCGGTGGGCCCACGCAAATTCGGATGCGAGAATCCCGAGCCCCGCGAACACGATCAGCCAGCCGGGGCCGGGATAGGGAATCGCGACTATCCCGGCGGCCAGCACGAGAGCGCCGATCACCCCCACCGCGATGCGGTACGCCAGGTTGAGGCTCGGGCGCGCGGCGATGTGTGCTCGCCACCGGTGCCAGCGGCTCTCCACTTCCTGGAACGGGGACAGATCCGAGTCGTCCACGTTCTCGGGCGCGGGTCCCGGCCGAGCTTCTCCGCTAGTCACCAGTCCACCCTACCGACCGCGACCTGCGGCGGCGCGTCGTCGCACCGCCACACACGCTCGCGGATCATCCCTTCACACAGACGACCTGCCGCAGGTGGGCCACGACCTCGACGAGATCGGCCTGCGCTTCGATCACCTGCTCGATGTCCTTGTAGGCGCCGGGGATCTCGTCGATCACGCCCGCGTCCTTGCGCGATTCGACTCCGGACGTCTGCCGCACGAGGTCGTCGACGGTGAAACGCTTCTTCGCCTTCGTGCGGCTCATCGTCCGTCCCGCCCCGTGTGACGCCGAATTGAAGGACAGCTCGGAGCCCAGGCCCCGCACCACGTAGGAACCGGTGCCCATGGAGCCGGGGATGAGTCCGAGATCACCCCGGCCGGCCCGGATCGCGCCCTTCCGGGTGACGAGCATCGGCTCGCCGTCGATGATCTCCTCCGACACGTAGTTGTGGTGGCAGGAGATCGGCTCGTCGAACCGCACCGTCCTGCCGGGCAGGGCCTGCCGGAACGCCTGCATCACCAAGGTGAGCATGACGGCACGGTTGCGGGCCGCGTACTCCTGCGCCCATGTCAGGTCGTGACGGTATGCGTCCATCTCCTTGCTGCCGGCGAGGAACACCGCGAGATCGCGATCGACCAGCCGCTGGTTGTGCGGCAACGCCCGCGCCACCGCGATGTGCCGCTCCGCCAGTTCCTTACCGATGTTGCGCGACCCGGAGTGGAGCATCAGCCAGACCTCGTCGGCGTCGGACAGGCACACCTCGATGAAGTGATTGCCGCCGCCGAGCGTGCCGATCTGCTTCATCGCCCTGGACTCGCGGGACTGGACGCCGGAATGCAGGTCACCGAATTCCTGCCAGAAGCGGTGCCATCCCTTCTTCACTCCCCCGGCGTCCGTGACATCGAGGGCGCCGACATTCACCGAACGCTCGTGCATGGCGAACCCGACCGGCACCGCACGCTCGATGCGCGACCGCATCGACCGGAGGCTGTCGGGCAGATCGTTCGCGGTCACATCCGTCCGGACCGCCGTCATTCCGCACCCGATGTCGACGCCGACCGCCGCCGGGGCGACCGCCGCCCGCATCGCGATGACCGAACCGACCGTCGCACCCTTGCCGACATGGACGTCGGGCATGACCCGCACCCCGTGGACCCATGGCAGGTCGGCCATGTTCCGCAGCTGCTGCAACGCAGCCTGCTCGATGGTCCACTCTTCCGCCCACATCAAGGTGGGCGCGGTGGTGCCTTCCAGCCTCACGGGGAACATGGGACTCAGTCCTTCGATAGCGGATCACCCGGGAAATTTCGGCCGGCTGAGTTCATTGTCCGCCGCCCCGATGAGCCGGAACAATCGATTATCGGGGTGGGCACACGAAAAAGAAGAGGGCGTTTCCGCTTTCGGAAACGCCCTCTTCTTGTCTGTGGTCCCGGCTGGGATCGAACCAGCGACCTCCCCGGTGTGAACGGGACGCTCTTCCACTGAGCCACGGGACCGAAGCGCGCCAAACACTCGCGCTCGAACGAGTTGGAACATTAACACGACCGAGCGGCCGAACGAAAATCACGTCGTTGGGATTCGTGTCGATCCCCGCCCGCGGCACGTCCGCGGTCCGGCGTCGTTCATGTGTAGTTCACCGTCTGATGCCTTGACCTGCAGATTTGTAACTATCGCGGATGGTCGGCTAATGTTCTCAACCGCACCACGGAGAACATTCTCCGCGAGTTACACGGTGCATGCGGACGTGGCGCAGCTGGTAGCGCACAACCTTGCCAAGGTTGGGGTCGCGGGTTCGAATCCCGTCGTCCGCTCGAGAGGTTGGACTCAACCTTCACGGTGGAGTGGCCGAGTGGTGAGGCAACGGCCTGCAAAGCCGTGCACACGGGTTCGATTCCCGTCTCCACCTCGCGCGATTAGCTCAGCGGGAGAGCGCTTCCCTGACACGGAAGAGGTCACTGGTTCAATCCCAGTATCGCGCACCGAGATAGATGATAGATGCACGACTGTTTTACTTGCTCGACCAGTGACGGCCCCCAGCCCGGGGGCTTTCACGAATGCGGACGTGGCGCAGCTGGTAGCGCACAACCTTGCCAAGGTTGGGGTCGCGGGTTCGAATCCCGTCGTCCGCTCTCTTCTCTCCATCCCGCGCGATTAGCTCAGCGGGAGAGCGCTTCCCTGACACGGAAGAGGTCACTGGTTCAATCCCAGTATCGCGCACCAGTTCACTTCAACCGAACAGTTCACGACAGTGCGGCCCCGGTCATCGACCGGGGCCGCACTGTCGTTCCGGTGTCAGGCGGGCTGGAGCCGGTTGGCGCCGGAGATCATCGCGCGCAGAGTCGATTCCGTGTGGGATTCACCGATTCCCATCGCCCAGAGCCGGATGCCGTCGCGCTCGCAGAGCAGGAATGTCGCGGTTCGGTGCCCGATCTCGTGCTGATGAAAAGACAGGATCTCCATCGCACACCCCGCGTCGTACAGCATCGAGGTCATGGCGGCCACCGGGCCGGGCGCGCTCGCAGCGGTCTTGCGGATCGATTCGCCGATACCGAGTGTCGCTTCGAAATCCCACATTCCGGGGCCGGTCTTCGTTTCCGACCAACTGCCCAGACGGAACGGTCCGCTGGACGGCGCGTAGACGGCCTCGAACGCGGACCACGCCATTCCGGCGGATTCGGTGCGGAGTTCCCGCGGCAGCGGCTTGCCGTGGCGCGCGGCGAAGGGGTCGGCGGCCGGTGTCGCCGAGGGAAAGGGTGAAACGAAAGAAGGGTTTGTACTCATTCTCGTGGTCTTCCTGAAAGAAGGGAGGACCAACGCGTAGCTCAACGACCCGCAGCGAGGGGTCGGTCCGTATCAGACCCCGCTACGGCGGAGAACTACGAGAATGCGCTGCATGGATGCCACTGTAGGCGACAACCGTCCGCGGAGACAACCCCGTTCACGCTGTCGCGCCGGCCACCGGTGACGGGCGGGTGACGAAATCGTTACCACCGCATCTGGAACGTGAGGAATTCCTCATGTATCGTCGAACTTGCCATCCACCCCCCCGATGGCAATGAGCCCCAGCCATGACCCCCCATCCAAGGCTGGGGCTCAGTCTTGCTCCGGGCACCTCACGCACCCCGCGCTTTCAGGACATTTCGCCCGTCGATTCGGAGAACGCTGCACATCCCCGCAATGTATTGGACACTCGTCCAATCAATCGGATGTCCTCTATCGAAGGCCGACCCATGACGGATTCACCAGGCGCAGATGCCTCCGCGGACCACCGCTCGGCACGGATCGCCGCAGCGGGCGCATTCGGCCTGCAGGGTTTTCTCCTCGCGGCCGTCCTCACGCAACTGCCGCAGTACCAGGACCGATTCGGTTTCGACGACACGGTCATCGTGGTGGCCGTCGTGACGGTGCCTCTCATCGCCGGGGCGGGACGCGTCCTCGCCGAGCACCTGGCCCGCCGATTCTCCAGCAGGTCGGCCCTGCAATTCGGGCTCGCGGCCATCGCGACAGCCGGTGGCGCGCTCGGTTTCGGCCCGAATACCACGGCCTTCTTCGTCTGCCTGTCCGTGTACGGCGCCGGACTGGGCATCGTCGACGCCGCCGCCAACATGCAGGCGGTGTCGATCCAGCACGCGTACGGCCGCGTCATCCTGTCGTCGTTCCACGCGGTGTGGAGCGTCGGCGCGATTGCGGGTGCACTCTTCGTTGCCGCCGCCTCGGCCCTCGGCGTGAGCGTCGCCGCCGCGCTACTGGTGGCGGCGCTCGTCGTGGCCGTCGGTCTCGCCGTCTGTAGCCCCCGACTCCTCGTCCGTCAACAGTCGGCGGGCACCGCCGTGCCGGCGACCGGCCCTGCGCCCGTGCCGGTTCCGATTCGAGCACTGCTCGCGCTCGGTAGCGCGATGGCGTTGTTCTATGCCATCGATTTCGGTGTCGGCAACTGGTCTGCGCCGTACGTCCGGAACGTTCTGCTCGCGGATGCCGACACGGCCGCCCTGGCATTGGCCGCATACCAGTGTGCGGCTCTGGTGTCGCGACTGACCGGCGACTTCTGGGTGGCGAAGTACGGCGAGATTGCCGTCGTCCGTCTGGGTTCGGCGGTCGGTGTCGCCGGATTGACGGTCGTCGTCCTCACCCCGTCGCCGGTCGTCGCGATTGCCGGATTCCTCGTCATGGGCCTCGGCGCGCCGGTCGTCGCTCCCCTGTGTTTCAGTGCCGCCGGGCGGCTGGCACCCTCCGGCCAGGTGGACGACGTCGTGGCGCGGATCAACCTGTTCAACTACGTGGGAACCCTCGTGGGCGGCGCGATCGTCGGCGGCGTCGCCGCGGCGACCAGCCTGCGGATCGGGTTCGTGGTCCCGCTCCTGTTCGCGGTGGGGCTCGTCCTGCTTGCCCCCGCGTTCGCCGCGGACCGGGACCGGGACAAGCAATCCGAGTGGGTCCCGGATCGCGACTGACGGCAGATGTTCTACTTAGGACATGCCGACTTGGGGATGGTTCGTGATCGCCGTGGCGATCGTCTACGTCGCAGTTCTGGTCTCGTCACGATCCGCTCGTGGCGGTTCACACACCCCACACGACCTGCATCCCGCATCGACGTGGCGTCACCTCGACGACGCCGCCCGGGACGAGGTGACGTGTCTGCTCGACCGGGGCCGGACGATCGAGGCGATCAAGATTCTCGTCGCGCGGGACGGGATCGGCGTGCGGCACGCGAAGGCCACGGTCGAGTACGGCCGGCTCCAGGCCCGGCCGGTCCCCGCCGGAATCCGCTCCTGCGGAGACACGTCGCCGATCGAGGGCAGGCTCCGCGACCTCGAGAGTGAGGGCAAGACCATTGCGGCGATCACCCTGCTGCGGGACAGTACGGGAATGACACTTCGGGAAGCGAAGGACGCGGTGGACCAGCTGTGACAGTCGAAATAGACCCGGCGGGGATCTGGGATTCCGAGGCGATCGCCGACGTCGCCGCGGCAACGTTCCCGCTCGCGTGCCCGCCCGGGGCGACACAGGACGACATCGCCGCTTTCATCGACGACGTGCTGTCGGCCGAACGGTTCTCGGAATACCTCACCGACCCGAACCGCACCGTCCTGAAGGTCACGCACGGCGGGGCGATCGTCGGCTACGCGATGCTGATCGACGGTGAACCCGCCGACCCGGACGTCGGCAGGGCCGTGACTCTCCGGCCGACCACCGAGATCAGCAAGCTGTACGTGCTGCCCGGCAACCACGGGACCGGCGTCGCGTCCGCCCTGATGGACGCCATCGTCGAACGCGCCGTCGCCGCGGGGTCCGCCGGGTTGTGGCTCGGCGTCAACGAGGAGAATGTGCGCGCTCAGCGCTTCTACGCGAAGCACGGATTCACGCAGGTCGGAACGAAGACCTTCCTCGTCGGCACCCAGCTGCACCACGACTTCGTGATGCAGCGGGCACTGTAACGGGCTGCGTCAGCTCGCGGCGACCTCGAAGCGCGACAGCGCCAGCAGGCGCGACGTGGCACGCAGGTACTTCTTCCGGTACCCGCCGGACAGCATCTCGGGAGTGAAGATCGCGTCGAGCTTGGCCCCTGCCACGGTGACCGGGATGCTCGCGTCGTACAGGCGGTCGGCGAGGACAACCAGGCGCAGCGCGACCGACTGGTCCTCGGCGGGGTGGACGCCGTCCAGGAACACGGCCGGAATGCCCTCGACCAGCTTGTTGTAGCGGGACGGGTGCAGCGTGCTGAGGTGCTTGCACAGCGCGTCGAAGTCGTCGAGCGTGGCGCCGGGGACGCTGTCGGCGCGCTCGGCGAGCTCCTCCGAGGAGATCGGGTCCGGCGCCGGCGGCAGGTCGCGGTGCCGGTAGTCGGGTCCGTCGACGCGGATCGTCTCGAAGATCGAGCCCAGCTTCTTGATCTCCCGCAGGAAGTCCTGCGCGGCGAATCGGCCTTCGCCGAGCTGGCCGGGCAGCGTGTTCGACGTCGCCACGATGGACACGCCGCGCGCCGACAATTCCGACAGCAGGCGGGACACCAGCATGGTGTCGCCCGGGTCGTCGAGTTCGAATTCGTCGATGCAGAGAACGCTGTGGTCGGACAGCTGCTCGACGGCCTTGTTGAAACCGAGGGCACCGACGACGTGCGTCAGCTCCACGAACGTGCCGAACGCCTTGGGCGACGCGACGCTGTGGAAGATCGAGGCCAGAAGGTGGGTCTTACCGACGCCGAAACCGCCGTCGAGGTAGAGACCGGCACCGGTGGCCTGCGTCTTCTTCCCGAACAGGCCGCGTCGCCCGCCACTGCGGATCTTCACGACCTTCTTCGCGAACTCCTCCGCCGTCTGGACCGCGGCGGCCTGGCTGGGTTCGGCGGGATCGGGGATGTACGACGCGAAGCTCACCTCGTCGAACATGGCCGGGGGCACCATCTGAGCTACCAACTGATCAGCCGGTACCACGGGGCTGCGATCGACAAGACGTGCATGCATACAAGCAGGGTATCCACGTGTTGTGATCACCAACATGCACCGTGTACATATTGCGACATTTTTCACACCGGACAGTCCGCCCGCTCGGGAGGAGCCCAGTGAATCGACCGCGAACGCGCTGCGCGAGCTGTATGCCTACCCGGCGGAGACGCCGCGGCCGTGGGTGCGCGTCAACTTCGTGAGCAGTATCGACGGCGCCGTCTCCGTCGACGGCGTCAGCGGGGCGCTCGGCACACCCGCGGACAGGCTGGTGTTCGAGACCCTGCGGGAGCTGGCCGAAGTCGTGCTGGTCGGGGCCGGAACCGTTCGGGCGGAGAACTACGGCGGGGCGCGCGTCGGCGCGGAGGGCAGGCGACGCCGGGTGGCGTCGGGAATGCCGGAAGTCCCGCCGATCGCCGTCGTGTCTGCTCGCGCCCACCTCGACCCGCAGTCACGCCTGTTCACCGACACCGAGGTGGCCCCGATCGTCGTCACCTGCACGGACGCCGACCCGGCGCGGGTCCGGGCACTCGCCGACGCGGGTGCGCGGATCGTGACGGCCGGCGAGGGGCAGATCACCGGCGACGGGCTGATCGCCGCCCTCGAGGATCTCGGACTGCGCCGCGTGCTCTGCGAGGGCGGCCCGAGCCTGTTCGGGCAGCTGACCGCGGACGACGCCGTCGACGAGGTCTGCCTGACCACGGCACCCGTGCTCGTCGGCGGGACCGCGGGTCGCGTCGCCACCTCGCCGGGTGCCCGGATCACCGCGATGACTCCCGCGCACATCCTCACCGACACCGACGGCACCGTCCTCACCCGATGGGTGCGGCTGCCCCGCCCGTAGAGGAACCTGGCAGGGTGGTCGCCATGCGCAGATCGGTGTTGCTCGCAATGGTTCTCGTGGTGTGCAGCGCGTGCGGAGCCGGACCGTCCAACCGGCCGCACGTGGCGGTCGAACGCGAGGGCGGCGGCAGCGAACCCACCGCGACCGAGACCGAGAACCCCGACGCTCCCCCGCCGGTGTTGCAGACCCCGAAGAACGATCTGGCGTGGACCGACTGCACGCAGAGCACGCTCGGCGCCCTGGACCCGGGAACGACACCGCCGGCCGGGCTCGTCTTCGAATGCGGCTCGTACGAGTCGGCCGTCGACGAGAGCGGCACCCTGCCCGGCTCCTTCACGATGGGTGCGATGCGGGCACGACTCGCCGACACCCCCGAGAACGCGGCCCCGCTGGTGCTCACGTCGGGATCGGACCGCTCGTCGACCGCGACGCTCGCAGCGCTGAGCACCGGCGGTCTGACATCGCTGCTGTCGACGCGACCGGTGGTCGCGGTGGACCGCCGCGGGATCGCCTCCTCGCAGGAGATCGAATGCCTCACCCCGGAGCTCCGCAGCAGCCTGGCGAATCTCGGGCAGTTCGACCCGGGGACGGGTGACCAGGTCGACAAGGTGACCGCGTTGGGCCGCGACGCCACCATCGCGTGCACCGACTACCTGCAGCCGCAGGAACTCGCGTTCGACAGCACCCACGCCGCCGACGACATCGAGGAACTGCGCCGCACCTGGGACGTCGATGCGCTCGGGATCCTCGCTACCGGCAACGGCAGTGCCGTCGCGCTCAGCTACGCCGCCAAGTACCCCGATCGGGTCGGCCGGCTCGTCCTCGACGCTCCCGCCGTCACCACGGTGGATGCCGCGACCGTCACCGAGCAGCAGGTCGCGGGTCAGGAGGCGGCGTTCGACTCGTTCGCCCGCCAGTGCACCGCCCTGAACTGCTCCCTCGGCGCCGATCCCCGCGCCGCGATGACCGCCGCCGTCACCCGCGCCGCGAACGGCCAGATCCCGCGGGTCTCCGCGAACGCCCTCCTCACCGCGGTGTCCGGGTCGCTCGCTGCGGCGGGCGGCGACCAGCAGGGCCGCGTCCGCGCCCTGTCCGATGCGGTGTCAGCCGCCCTCGCCGGAAACACGGCACCGATCCTCGCGGCGGTCGCGCAGGCCGAGGCGGCCTACGAGAGCGACGGCCAGTTCATCACCCGCTGCACGGACGGCCAGCAGTGGCCCGCACCCGACCGGGTCCGCGAACTGCAGAAGCTGTGGGGCGAGCGGTTCCCGCTGTTCGGCCCGAACGCCGCCGTCGGACTGCTCGCGTGCACCTCCTGGCCCGCGACCGCGCCGCCCGCCCTGCCCGGCGAGCTGACGCTGCCGGTCCTGGTGCTGAGCGGCACCGCCGACCCGGTCGTCGGGAACGCCGGGGTGGGAACGGTGACCGGGGCCGTGTCGAGCGCGGGCGCCGCGACGGCGACGGTGACGTGGCACGGCAGCGGCCACCCCGCCACCCATTCGGACTGCGCGCAGAAGTCGATCGTCACCTACGTCGCGGACGGCGTGCTGCCCCCGGACGGCAGCGCCTGCCCCGCCTAGCCGAGGTGGCCCGCCCGACACCCACAGGGGGTGCGTGACCGCACGTCAGAGCTTCTCGGTGTACCGTGCCGTGGTGTTCCTTCGACAACTCGAACCGCGCACCGGGCGGACTGCCAACGAGGTCATCAACTTCGCGCTGTGGCCGATCGCCGTCATGACAGTGCTGCATCGAGTGGTCGTCAAGGCGGTCAACGGGTACATCACCGACGACTTCCGCCCGGTCTACAACGCTGCGCTGGCCTTCCTCAACGGGCGGCCCGTCTACACCGCCAACTTCAACTGGGTCGATCCGCATTACCTGTATCCGCCGTCCGGCACGCTGCTGATGGCGCCGATCGCGGTGATCGACCCCGAGAAGTCCCGGTGGTTGTTCATCATCGCCAACGCGATCGCCATCGTGATCGCGTTGTACCTGCTCCTGCGGCTGTTCGGCCTGGGATTGAACTCCATCGCGGCCCCGATCCTGCTGCTCGCCACGTTCTCCTCCGAGACCGTCACCAACACCCTCGTCTTCACCAACATCAACGGCCTGGTTCTGCTCGGCGAGATCGCGTTCCTCGTGTTGCTGATGAAGCGCAAGGACATGTGGTCCGGTGTCGCCATCGGACTGACGTTCGCGGTGAAACCGATCCTCGCCCCACTCCTGCTGCTGCCTCTGGTGCGCGGCCAGTGGAAGGTGTTCGTCACCGCGATCGGCATCCCGATGATCCTCACCGCCGTCGCGTGGCCGCTGTCCGCTGACCCGATGGACTTCGTGCGCCACACGGTGCCGTATCTGATGGAGTCGCGCGACTACTTCAACAGCGCGATCGTCGGCAACGGCAAGTACTACGGCCTCCCCACCGCCCTGATCTGGGCCCTGCGCGGTGTCTTCACCGTCATCGTGCTCAGCTCCCTGTGGCTGCTCTACCGCTACTACCGCCACGACGAGCTGTTCTTCGTCGTCACCACGTCGGGGGTTCTGCTGACGGCGTCGTGGCTGCTCGGCTCGCTGGGCCAGATGTACTACTCGATGATGCTGTTCCCGCTCCTGATGTCCGTGGTGCTGAAGAATTCGGTGATGCGGAACTGGCCGGCGTGGCTGGCCGTGTACGGGTTCATGAGTTACGACAGCTGGCTGTCGAGCCGGTTCATCGAGGCCGGCCGGACCGCCGAGTACATGAAGACCACGCTGGGGTGGAGCCTGATGCTGCTCGTGGTCTTCGGTGTGCTGACCGTCCGCTACGTCTCGGCGCGGCGCGAGGGGCGACTCGACCGGGGCATCGACCCGGCGTTCCTCCTCGAACCGCACGAGAAGGCCGCCCCCGACATCTCGCCGCGGGAACCGGAACCGGACGAGCAGCCGCAGGTCGAGTCGGCCACCGCCAAAACGTAGGCCCCGTCACGCGCCGGGCGTCGCGGCCGAAATCGACGAAACGTATTAGCGTGGAGCCATGAGTTCGCAGCAGCAGGATCCCACGCAATCCGCCCCGAAGGTTGCTCTCTCCGACAGCGAGTGGCGCGAGAAACTGACTCCCGAGGAGTACGCGGTGCTGCGCCAGGCCGGTACCGAGCGCCCCTTCGTCGGCGAGTACACCGACACGAAGACGGAAGGCGTCTACCACTGCCGGGCCTGTGGCGCCGAGCTGTTCCGCAGCACGGAGAAGTTCGAATCGCACTGCGGGTGGCCGTCGTTCTTCGATCCGGCCGACTCGGACGCCGTCGTCCTCCGCGAGGACACGTCGCTGGGTATGCGCCGCGTCGAGGTGGTGTGCGGGACGTGCCACAGCCACCTGGGCCACGTCTTCGAGGGCGAGGGCTACCCCACCCCCACCGATCAGCGGTACTGCATCAATTCGATCTCGCTGACCCTGGAACCGACCGGCGAATGATCGTCGGTGGATCGAACGCCCGGATCGGCGGTAGCTCGCCTTCGTAGCGTTCGATCTCGACGAGCACGTGCTGGCCCGTGCAGCCGTGGGCGAGTGACGACGTGCCCACGTCCGGGGTCAGCACGTTGGGGTTCCCGTGCACGCAGAGGGAATCCGGGTCGGTGGCGTCGAGAGGGTCGTACCACGCTCCCGTCGCCAGCTGGACCACACCGCGGCGGACGCCGTCGTCCACCACCACACCGGCGAGGCAGGCGCCGCGGTCGTTGAACACGCGGACGACGTCGCCGGCGGTGAGTCTGCGGTCGGTGGCGTCGTCCGGATGGATTCGCAGCGGTTCGCGGCCCCGGATCTTCGACTTCTGGCTGGTGCCGCCGTGGTCGAGCTGGCTGTGCAGGCGGGTGCGCGGCTGGTTGGCGATCAGATGCAGAGGGAACTGCAGTGCCCGGCGGCCGCCCAGCCATTCCTCGGGCTCGTACCAGCGTGGGTGCCCGGCGCAGTCGTCGTAGCCGAATCCGTCGATGTCGGCGGAGAAGATCTCGATCCGCCCGCTCGGGGTCGCGAGGGGGAATTTCACCGGATCGGCTCGGAAGTCGCCGAACAGGATCAGGTCGTCCTCGGTCCGCATCCGCACATGGCCCTGCGTCCAGAAGTCGTCGAAACTCGGGGCGGCACCGCCGTCCGCGCGGACGAAGTCCCGCCACTGCCCGTACAGATGCTCGAGCCACTGCTCGGACGAGCGGCCCTCGGTGAACTTCTCCCCGACACCCAGTTTCCGGGCGACCGCGGCGAACGTGTCGTAGTCGTCCTGCGCGTCGGCGTACCGCCCGACGGCGGCGTGCATGGCGACGAGCAACGGGTCGTTGCGGGTGCAACTGAGATCGGCCCGCTCGAGCGACGTGGTGGACGGGACGACGATGTCCGCGTGCCGGGCCATCGGCGTCCAGTAGGGGTCGTGGACCACGATCGTGTCGGGACGGGCCAGCGCCCGGCGCAGACGGGGAAGGTCCTGATGGTGGTGGAACGGGTTGCCGCCCGCCCAGTACAGCATCCTGATGTCCGGGAACGTCAGCCGCTGACCGTCGTAGTCGAACGGTGCGCCCGGGTTCAGGAGCATGTCCGAGATCGCGGCCACGGGGATGAAGTCGCGGACGGGGTTCAGCCCCTGGGGAAGCGTGGGCAGCGGGTACGGGACGGGGGCGAGCCCGGGCTCGTTCATGGAGCCGTAGCCGTGGCCGAAACCACCACCGGGAAGGCCGATCTGGCCGAGCATCGCGGCGAGGGTGACCCCCATCCACGGGGCCTGCTCACCGTGCCGGACCCGCTGCAGCGACCACGTGACGGTCACCATCGTCCTGCCCGCCGCCATCCGCCGGGCGAGGGCCACCAGGTCCGCGGCGGCGATGCCGGAGATCTGCTCGGCCCACGCGGGCGACTTCGGCAGGCCGTCGGAACGCCCGAGGAGGTAGTCCTCGAAGCGGTCGTAGCCGACGCAGTGGCTGCCCAGGAATGCCGTGTCGTGCAGGTCTTCCGTGGCGAGGACGTACGCGAGGGCGAGCATGATCGCGACATCGGTGCCGGGCACCGGGGCGTGCCGTTCGGCGGCGCCGTGCACGTCGTCGCGCAGCGGACTGAACGACACGACGGACCCGCCGCGCCGCCGGAGGGCGTCGAGTGCGTCGCGGGTGGGGTGGTCGCTGGTCCCGCCGTGATTGACGCCGGTGTTCTTGAGGGGGACGCCGCCGAAGCACACCATGAGATCGGTGTGCTCGGCGATGATCTTCCAGGACGTGGAGCGGGCGAACATCTTCCAGTGGGTGCCCACCACCCGGGGCATGATGACGCCCGTCGCGCCCAGCGAGTAGCTGTGCACCGAACGGGTGTAGCCACCGAGGGTGTTCAGGAACCGGTGGACCTGACTCTGGGCGTGGTGGAACCGTCCCGCACTGGCCCAGCCGTACGAACCACCGTAGATCGCGCTGTTGCCGTGCGTGTCGACGACCCTGCGCAGTTCGTTCGCGAGCCGCTGGGTCAGCTCTTCCCAGTCGACCGACACGAACTCGTCGGACCCTCGGGAACTGTCGGGTCCCGGGCCGTTCTCGAGCCACCCGCGGCGCACCACCGGGCCGGTGATCCGCGCCTTGCTGCGGACCGACCCGGCGATGTTGCCCAGCACCGGTGACGGGTGCGCGTCACCGGTGTACGGGTGGGCGGCGACGACGTCTCCGTCGGCGACCTCGGCCTCGAACATGCCCCAGTGCGACATGTGCTGGTAGCGGGGCGCGGTGCGAGCCCCGTCGGCGTCATTCATGGTGCTGCGTCAGATCACGGCAGAGCGGCGATCAGCTTCTCCACATCCACCCGCGGGCCGGTGAAGAACGGCACCTCCTCACGGACGTGCAGACGGGCCTCGGTGGCGCGCAGGTCGCGCATCAGGTCGACGATGCGGTACAGCTCCGGCGCCTCGAACGCGAGAATCCACTCGTAGTCACCGAGCGCGAACGAGGGCACGGTGTTGGCGCGGACGTCCTTGTACGTGCGGGCCGCCATGCCGTGGTCGGCGAGCATCTTGCGCCGCTCGTCGTCGGGCAGCAGGTACCACTCGTAGGACCGGACGAACGGGTACACGCAGATGTAGTTGCCCGGGTCCTCACCGGCCAGGAACGCCGGAATGTGGCTCTTGTTGAACTCGGCGGGACGGTGGCACGCGACGTTGCTCCACACCGGCTTGCTCGCGCGGCCCAGGGCGGTGGTGCGGCGGAAGTCGGCGTAGGTGGCCTGGAGGGCTTCGATGCTCGCCGAGTGCGTCCAGATCATGAAGTCGGCGTCGGCACGCAGGCCGGCCACGTCGTAGAGCCCGCGCACCACGACGCCCTTGTCGGCCTGACCTTCGAAGAAGATCCGCGCCTCCTTGATCACAGCTTCCCGGTCGTCCCCGAGTACACCCGGTTCCACCTGGAACACCGAGAACATGAGGTAGCGGATTTCAGAGTTCAATGCGTCGAAGTCGAGGCGTGCCATGGGTCTATCGTGCCACTCGCCCCGCGAGCCGTGTAGCCGCCGTCGTCGCAGCGGCCACGCACGCGGGAACACCCACCCCGTGCAGCAGCGCTCCGGACACCTCCACACCGTCCAGACCTGCGACTTCCTGCTCGATCACCGCCACCCGCCCCAGATGGCCGGGACCGTACTGCGGCAGGCCGCCGTGCCAGCGCTGGACGTGTACCGCGACGGGTTCCGCGGACACCCCGGTGAGGGTCGCGAGGTCCCGCCGGGCCGCGGCGATCAGCTCGTCGTCGGGTGCGTCGACGACGGCGGCGTCGCCGAACCGCCCGAACGACGCCCGCACGAGGGTCACCTCCCGCTCGGCGAGGTGCGGCCACTTGCGACTCGACAGGGTGAATGCTTTCGCGCCGAGCGCGGCGTCGGTGGCGACGAGGATCCCTGAGTTCTGCGGGAGGTCGACCCGGACCGGCAGCGCCAGCGCGACGACCGCCGACGAAGCCAGCGGGATGTCCGCGGCGGCCGCCGACGCGCGGGGGGCGATGCCGGCGAGCAGGTCGGCGAGCTGCGGGGCGGGCACGGCGAGCACGACGCCGTCGACGGCGCCCACCGGGTCCGCCGACCAACCGTCGCCGTCCCGGGCGAGTGTCCGGATCCGCTCGTGCACGATCTCCGCCGACGCGGCCTCCGTCAGGGCGCGCAGCAGGACGCCGTAGCCGTCGCGCAGCGCCCCGAACACCGGCCCGGGGGTCGGGGCGGGGAGGGCGTCCGCCACCGCCGCGGACAGGCTCGTGGCGCCGCGATCGAGCGCCGCCGCGAGTGCGGGGAGCGCGGCGCGGACGCCGATCGTGTCCGCCAGACCCGAATAGACCCCTCCGAGAAGCGGATCCACCGACCGCTGGACCACCTGCGTGCCGAACCGGTCGCCGACCAGTGCACCGACGGCGATGTCCGCGCCCGGTGTCCAGTCGAGGGGCACCGTCCGCTCCCCGGCGACCCGCGCGAGTGTCCGGTCGTCGACGAGACCGCGCAGACTGTTCTCGTCCGCGGGTATCCCCATGAGGGTGCCGGCCGGCAGCGGGTGCAGCGCGTCCTCGGACCAGATGAGCGGCCGCAGACCCGCCGGATGCACCAGTTGGTCGGAGAGGCCGAGTTCGCCGAGCAGGGCGGGCAGTTCCGGGCGCCGCGCGATGAAGGCTTCCGCCCCGACGTCGACGGGTTCCCCCGCCAGGTCCACCGTGCGCAGCTTGCCGCCGAGCCGCTCCGCGCCGTCGGCGAGGACGATCCGGGCCTCGGGGCCGAACCGTTGCCGCAGGCGGTACGCGGCAACGAGCCCGGAGATGCCGCCGCCGACGACGAGAACGTTCGGCGACGACCCGGTCACAGTGAGTGCACCAGCTCGACCAGCGCGGTCAGCGCGCCCGGGTCGGTGTCGGGCAGGACGCCGTGCCCGAGGTTGAAGATGTGCCCCGTGGCGCCGGCGGCGAGGGCGGCATCCGCTTCCGCGGTGATGCGGCGGACCTGCTTCTCGACGGCCGCCGGTCCCGCGAACAGCACCGCGGGGTCGAGGTTGCCCTGGAGCGCCTTGCCCGGGCCGACCCGGCGCGCCGCCACGTCCAGGGGGATGCGCCAGTCGACGCCCACCACATCGGCGCCGGCTTCGCCCATCGCGCCGAGCAGTTCGCCGGTTCCGACACCGAAGTGGATGCGCGGCACCTTCGCGCTCTCCACCTCGGCGAACACCCGCTCGGAGTGGGGCAGCACGAACTCCCGGTATTCGGCGAGGGACAGCGCGCCGGCCCACGAGTCGAACAGCTGGATCGCGTCGACGCCGGCGCGCAACTGGGTCTGCAGGAAGGTGATGGTGGTATCGGCCAGGGTGCCGAGCAGCGCGTGCCACGTCCGAGGGTCGGAGTGCATCAGCGCCTTCGTGCGCTCGTGATTGCGGCTCGGACCGCCCTCGACCAGGTACGAGGCGAGGGTGAACGGGGCTCCGGCGAAGCCGATCAGCGGCGTCGAGCCGAGTTCCGCGGTGAGCAGCTGCACTGCCTGGGCGACGGCTCCGACTTCCTCGGGTACGAGACGGGGCAGGGCGGCGACGTCCGCGATCGACCGGACCGGATTCGCGACGACGGGACCGGTGCCGGCGACGATGTCGAGATCGATGCCGGCGGCCTTGAGCGGCACCACGATGTCGGAGAACAGGATCGCGGCGTCGACGCCGTGCCTGCGCACGGGTTGCATGGTGATCTCGCAGACGAGTGCCGGATCGAAGCACGACTCGAGCATCCCGATCCCCGACCGGATCTCGCGGTACTCGGGAAGCGAGCGGCCCGCCTGCCGCATGAACCACACCGGGCGACGGCCGGGGGTACGGCCTTCCGCGGCCGCCAGGAGGGGTGCGTCGGGGAGTACCCGTCTCGCGGCGTACGTCGCCCGTTCGCTCATGCCTGCATTGGTGCTTTCCAACCCGCTCATCGGTCCTCGCGCTCTCTGCCTGCTCGAATTTCGGCAGCTCTCATGCTGCCATGCCGGGACTCCGCCGCCGATCGGCCCTGCTCGGCGCGCCTCCGACGAGATGTGTGGGTCCGGGTCTAACGTCCCGAGCTGTGACGACTTCGGGATCGCCCGCCGAACCGGCCGAGTTCCGCGCCGCGGTCGAAGCGATGAATTCCGCGCAGGTTCGCGCGGACATCGAACTGGGCCCCATCCGGCCCCCGCAACGGCTGGCGCCGTACAGCTACGCAGTCGGCGCAGAGGTCGTGCACGAGGACACCGGGGTCGTCGCCGAACAGAGCGAGGGTGACGCGTTCGGCAGATTGATCCTCCTGTTCGACCCGGAGGGCGACGAGGCCTGGAACGGCACGATGCGGCTGGTCGCTTACATTCAGGCCGATCTCGACGCCGCCGTGGCGTCCGACCCCCTGCTTCCCGAGGTGGCGTGGAGCTGGCTCGTCGACGCACTCGAGTCGCGCCACGAACCGCTCAACGCGCTCGGCGGGACGGTGACCGCGACGACGTCGGTGCGCTACGGCGACATCGCCGGTCCCCCGCATGCGCATCAGCTGGAACTGCGTGCGTCGTGGACGGCGACGTCGGTCGAACTGGCCACGCACGTCGAGGCGTTCTGCGAGGTCCTGGCGTATGCGGCCGGTCTGCCGCCCGCCGGGGTGTCGCAGCTGCGGACGCTGGGCGACGAGTAGTCAGGCCGATTCGGTGCCCGCCGCGGGCACGTCGGTGGTGGCGCTGCGCGACCATTCCAGGAATCGCCCGACCGCCTGTGTGACGGAGATGCTGCGGATCGAGGGGAACACGTCGAACGCGTGCTGCGCGCCCTTCAGTTCCGCGTAGACGACGGGGTTGTCGGACACCTGACGGAGTTCATCGACGAAGATCCGCGCCTCGGCGACGGGAATGAGCGAATCGCTCGTTCCGTGGATCACGAAGAACGGCGGTGCGTCCGCCCGCAGGTGCGCGAGCGGCGACGCGGCCCGGTAGTCGTCGGGGAAAGTGGCCTGCTTGCCGAGCACCATCGGCATCAGTCCGGAGTGCACGCGCTGGAGGACGGCCTTGATGCCGGTGTCGCCGGCGAAGTCGTAGACGCCGTAGTACGGGACACACGCCTGGACCGACGTGTCGACATCCTCGAACCCCGGCTGCAGGTGGCTGTGGTTCGCGGTGAGTCCCACCATGGCGGCGAGGTGGCCACCCGCGGAACCACCTGTGACGGCGATGAAGTCGGGATTGCCGCCGTACTCCTCGACGTGCTCCCGGAGCCAGGCCAGGGCCTGCTTGATCGCGACCAGGTGTTCGGGCCACTTCGCCTTCGGCGACAGCGGGTAGTTGACGGCCGCGCACACCCACCCCCGCGAGGCCATCTCCAGCATGAGCGGCAGACCCTGTTGATCCTTGTTCCCGATCACCCACCCCCCGCCGTGGATCTGCAGGAGGACCGGACTCTTCGACGGCACATCCTGCCGGTGGTAGATGTCGAGGCGGGCGCGGCGCCCGCCCGGTCCGTACGCGAGGTTGCGGACCCGGGTGACCGCCTTGTTGCGCATCCAGAACGGGTTGAGGAGTTGCCGCCACACGGGTCGCCCCGGGGGTTCGATGGCACTGTCGCGGTCGGTGTAGTTCTCGCCGAGCGTATCGACGAGAGCGGATTCGGCTTCCGCTCCGGCGCCCCGGCCGGTGGCGATCACGGCGGCGAGCCCGGCGGCGGATGCGGCGGCCAGCGCGAGGCCGATGCGGTCGCTTCGGGTCCGTGTTCCGTGACGCGCGGCGTGCTGGGCGGCGTCGGCCGCGGTCACGGCGAGGAGGTGCGGCGCGAGTTCGGTGGTGAGCCACCCCGAGAAGAACGCGACCACCGAGGTGGGCGCACCGGGCAGGGGACGCAGGGCGTTGGCGGCGAGTGCGGCGCCGACGGCCTGCCGGAGAACGAAGCCTCGGGTCATACCCCCAACCGTAGAACATGTTCTAATCGATCGGTTGCCCACCCCGGCCCGCGGGCGCCGGGTCGAGAACGAGGCGGCGCGCCGCCTCCCGGGGCGGGATACGGCGCCGACCTCGCAGTTCCACGATTCGATGGACCAGATTCTAGAACGTGTTCTAGTATCGGATCATGCAGCGACTCAGCGGTCTCGACGCGTCCTTCCTCTATCTCGAAACGTCGACGCAACTCCTCCACGTCTGCGGAGTCATCATCCTCGACGTCTCGACGGTTCCGGGCGGCTACACGTTCGCCCAGCTCAAGGCGGAGCTCGGCGCGCGCACCGAGGCGATTCCCTCGTTCCGGCGCAAGCTGCAGGACTCGAAATTCAACCTCGACCACCCCGTGTGGGTCGAGGACACCGACTTCGACATCGACCGGCACTGCCATCGTGTCGCACTCCCCGCTCCCGGCGGCCGCGACGAGCTGGCCGAGCTGTGCGGCGACATCGCAGGCATTCCCCTCGACCGCGCCCGGCCGCTGTGGGAGATGTGGGTGATCGAGGGCCTCGAGGACGGTTCCGTCGCCGTGATGTCGAAGATGCACCACGCCGGGGTCGACGGCATCACCGGCGCCAACATGATGGCCCAGCTGTGCGGACTCGAACCGGACGCACCACGCCCAGACCCCGACGACTCCGCCGAGAGCGCGGGGCAGGCGAGCATACTCGACATCGCCGTCGGCGGGCTGCTCGCGGTCGCGTCCCGGCCCGCGAAACTGCTGAGGATCGTCCCGCAGAGCCTGACTCTGCTACCCCGCTGGATCGGCCGGGCCCGACGCGGCGAGGCGATGCCCGCACCGTTCACCGCGCCGCGCACGTCCCTGAACGGCACGTTGACCAGTCACCGCAACCTCGCGTTCACCCAGCTCGACCTCGAGAAGGTCAAGACGGTCAAGGACGCGTTCGACGTCAAGGTCAACGACGTGGTGCTCGCGCTGTGCTCGGGCGCGCTGCGGAAGTACCTGCAGCACCGCCGGGAGCTGCCCGACAAGTCGCTGGTCGCCATCGTCCCGGTGTCGGTCCACGGAAAGTCGGACCGGCCGGGCACCAACCAGGTGTCGGGCATGTTCACCGAGCTCGGCACCCAGATCGAGGATCCGGCCGAACGCCTGCTCGCGATCGGCGAGCACAACTCGACCTCGAAGGAACACAACGAGACCCTCGGCGCGAGCCTGCTGCAGGACTGGTCCCAGTTCGCCGGGCAGGCCGTGTTCGGCACCGCCATGCGCCTCTACTCGACCCTCGGCCTGGCGGAGCGGCATCCGGTGGTCCACAACCTGGTCATCTCCAACGTGCCCGGACCGTCGGTCCCGCTGTACTTCCTGGGCGCCCTGATCAAGGCGATGTATCCGCTGGGACCGATCTTCCACGGCGCGGGACTCAACGTGACGGTGATGTCGCTGAACGGTCAGCTCGACGTCGGCCTGATGAGCTGCCCGGAACTGGCACCCCACCTCTGGGACCTCGTCGACGCGTTTCCCGCGGCGTTGGACGAGCTCGTCGAAGCAGCGGGGAAACGGTCGTGAACCCGCCGGTGCGCTGCGGGAATCCCGAAGCGACGTAGAGTCAGCTGTCATGTCCGAAGTCACCGACGACGCCTCGTCACCCGGCCCCGCCGAAGAGTCCGGCCGGCAGATCGTTCCCCTGCTCGCACCCCGGGACGGCGTGCCCGACGTCGTGACCACGGCGGAGGGTGTCGCGAAGGCCGCGGCCGCACTGAGCGAGGGCACCGGGCCGCTGGCGGTCGACGCCGAGCGGGCGTCCGGCTTCCGCTATTCGGCGCGGGCGTATCTCGTGCAGCTGCGCCGGGAGGGTGCGGGGACGGTGCTCCTCGACCCGATCCCCACCGCCGCCGATCTCGCCCCGCTGGCGGAGGTGATCAATCCGCTGGAGTGGATCCTGCACTCCGCCGACCAGGATCTGCCGGGGCTCGCCGAGATCGGCCTGGCGCCGGCGACACTGTTCGACACCGAACTGGCGGGGCGCCTCGCCGGGTTCGAACGGGTCGGTCTCGCCGCGATCGTCGAGCGGACGCTGGGCCTCGAACTCCGAAAGGGCCACGGCGCCGCCGACTGGTCGAAGCGGCCGCTGCCCGATTCCTGGCTGAACTACGCAGCCCTCGACGTCGAGGTTCTGGTCGAGTTGCGGAACGTGATGGCCGCGGAACTCGACGAGCAGGGCAAGAGCGAGTGGGCAGCACAGGAGTTCGAGCACATCCGGATCGCAGGGCCACCGAAGCCCAAGGCCGACCGCTGGCGGCGGACATCGCACATCACGTCGCTGAAGACGCAGCGGCAACTCGCCGCGGCACGGTCCCTGTGGCAGGCCCGCGAGGACCTCGCCCGCAAACGCGACGTCTCCCCCAGCCGGGTCCTGCCGGATTCGGCGATCATCGACGCCGCGACGAAGGACCCCCGGGGTATCGAAGCGCTCCGGGCGCTGCCGGTGTTCGGCGGTCCCCGCCAGCGGCGGCACTCCCGGATCTGGCTGCAGGCGCTCGAGGATGCCCGGGCACTGCAGGACACCGAGCTTCCTCCGAAGACCCCGCCGTTCACGGGACCGCCGCCGGCGAGCCGGTGGGCGCGGCACGACCCCGAGGCCGCCGAGCGGCTGACGGCGGCCCGCGCCGCGCTGGCCGCCCTCGGCGCGGAGGTGTCGGTGCCGGTGGAGAACCTGGTGACCCCGGAACTCGTCCGCAGGTTGTGCTGGGACTGGACGGACCCTGAGGACGGCGAAGTCGAGGCGGCGATCGACCGGGTGCTCGGCGAGGGCGGGGCCCGCCCCTGGCAGCGGAGGCTGACCGTGCCCGCGCTGGCGAGCGCACTGCTCTCCGCGGCCGAGCGGAGGGGCTCCGGCGGCGGCTGACCGACAGCAGCGACACGCGGGGTGAGCGCGTGAATTCCCGATGAGGTACCCATTAAGTTACCCGCGAGTAACGGTAGGGGTACGCTGGTCTGGAGGCCGGACGCCTGGCCGTGATCCGGAACCAAACTGCTCCATCAGGAGGAATTCGCGTGGCTCCATCCACCACAACTCAACGCAACGTCGTGTTCGTCGACGGCATCCGCACTCCGTTCGGCAAGGCCGGCCCCAAGGGCATCTACGCGGAGACCCGCGCGGACGACCTCGTCGTCAAGACCATCCGCGAGCTGCTTCGCCGTAATCCGCAGCTCGACCCCGCGCGCATCGACGAGGTCGCCATTGCCGCGACCACACAGACGGGCGATCAGGGTCTCACCATCGGCCGCACCTCCGCGATCCTGGCCGGGCTTCCCGAGACCGTCCCCGGTTTCGCCATCGACCGCATGTGCGCCGGTGCCATGACGTCCGTCACCACCACCGCGTCGGGCATCGGCTTCGGCCAGTACGACGTGGTGATCGCCGGCGGCGTCGAGCACATGGGCCGCCACCCGATGGGCGAGGGCGCAGACCCGAACCCCCGGTTCCTCGCCGATCGCCTCGTCGATCCCAGCGCGCTCGTGATGGGCAACACGGCCGAGAACCTGCACGACCGGTTCCCGACCATCACCAAGGACCGCACCGACGCGTACGCCGTCGCGAGCCAGAACAAGTACGAGGCCGCCCGCAAGGCCGGCTTCATCGCCGACACCCTCGTGCCCGTCGCCATCCGCTCCGCCGCGGGCTGGGGTCTGGCCACCGAGGACGAGCCGCCGCGCCCGGGCACCACACTCGAGGACCTTGGCAAGCTGAAGACGCCGTTCCGTCCCGCGGGCCGCATCACCGCGGGTAACGCCGCCGGTCTGAACGACGGCGCGACCGCCGCCCTCCTCGCCGGTGAGGACACCGCGCTCGAACTCGGACTGCCGATCGGCATGCGCATGGTCGGATTCGCGTTCCAGGGCGTCGACCCCGCCGTCATGGGCATCGGCCCGGTGCCGGCCACCGAGAAGTTGCTGGCCCGTACCGGCCTGAAGATCGAGGACATCGGTCTGTTCGAGATCAACGAGGCCTTCGCCGTTCAGGTCCTCGCGTTCCTCGAGCACTACGGCATCGCCGACGACGATCCGCGAGTCAACCAGTGGGGCGGCGCCATCGCGTGCGGCCACCCCCTCGCGTCCTCCGGTGTCCGCCTGATGACCCAGCTGTCCCGCCAATTCGCCCAGCGCCCCGACGTCCGCTACGGCCTGACCACCATGTGCATCGGTCTGGGCATGGGCGGAACCGTGATCTGGGAGAACCCGAACTTCGATGGAGCCAAGTAGATGACCGACATTGCAACGGCATTCGCCGACGAGGTCGTGACCAACGCGTACACCAAGATCGTCGCCGTACCCGGCATCGAGGGCCCGGTCGCGCTGATCACCCTCGACAACGGTTTCGACCACACCAAGCCGTCGTCGTTCGGCCCGGGCGGCCTGAAGGCCCTCGACGCCGCACTGGACGAGGCGTTCGCCGCCCATCCCGTCGCGATCGCGATCACCGGCAAGCCCTTCATCTTCGCCGCCGGCGCGGACCTCAAGGGTGTTCCGAGCATCACGAACCGTGACCAGGCGCTCGAACTCGGCCGGCTCGGGCACACGGTGTTCCGCCGGCTGCGCGAATCGTCCGTGCCGACGTTCGCGTTCGTCAACGGCGTCGCACTCGGCGGCGGGCTCGAGGTCGCGCTGCACAGCCACTACCGCACCGTATCCGAGAGCGCGGGCGCCCTGGGTCTGCCCGAGACGTTCCTCGGACTGGTGCCGGGCTGGGGCGGAACGCAGTTGCTGCCCAACCTCATCGGCCCCTCGAACGCCGTCACCGTCGTCCTCGAGAACGCGCTGAACCAGAACAAGACGCTCAACCCGAAGAAGGCCCTCGAGCTCGGCGTCGTCGACGCAGTGTTCGGTTCGGCCGACTTCCTCGAGCAGTCGTTCGCCTGGGCCGCGCAGGTCCTGGCCGGCGAGATCACCCCCGCGCGTCCCGAGATCGACCGGGGCAAGGGCTGGGACGACGCGATCGCCCGCGCGAAGGCCGTCGTCGAGGGCAAGACCAAGAACTACGCCCCCGGACCGGTCAAGGCCGTCGAACTCCTCGAGCTGGCCCGGACCACCGATCTCACCGATCCCACGTCGCTCGACAAGGGCTTCGCCGCCGAGGACGAGGCGCTCGCCGACCTGCTGCTCGCCGACGAGCTCCGCGCAGGTCTGTACGCGTTCGACCTGGTGAACAAGCGTGCCAAGCGTCCCGCCGGTGCACCGGACAAGTCCCTCGCCCGCAAGGTCACCGGTGTCGGCATCGTCGGTGCCGGTCTGATGGCCAGCCAGCTCGCGATGCTGTTCGTCCGTCAGCTCAAGGTGCCGGTGATCCTCACCGACATCGACCAGGAGCGCATCGACAAGGGTGTCGGCTACGTCCACGGCGAGATCGACAAGCTCCAGGGCAAGGGCCGGTTGTCGCCGGACGCAGCGAACCGCCTCAAGGGTCTCGTGTCCGGCTCGCTGGACAAAGCCGCGTTCGCGAAGACCGACTTCGTGATCGAGGCCGTGTTCGAGAACCTCGATCTGAAGAAGAAGATCTTCGCGGAACTCGAGGAGCACATCGCCCCCGAGACCATCCTGGCGACGAACACGTCTTCGCTGTCGATCACCAAGATGGCCGCGGACCTGAAGCACCCCGAGCGGGTGGTCGGCTTCCACTTCTTCAACCCGGTCGCCGTGCTGCCCCTGCTCGAGGTCATCAAGGGCGAGAAGACCGACGACGCCACGCTGGCAACGGCATTCGCCACCGCCAGGGCGATCAAGAAGTCGGCCGTCGGTTCCGCCGACCTGCCCGGGTTCGTCTTCAACCGGCTCCTGATCCGCACCCTCGGTGAGGTCATGAACGCGGTCGACGAGGGGACCCCGTTCGAGGTGGCCGACAACGCCATCGCCGAACTCGGCATGCCGATGACCCCGTTCACCCTGCTGGCCCTCGTCGGGCCGGCGGTCGCGCTGCACACCGGTGAGACCCTCGCCGAGGCGTACCCCGAGCGCTTCCACAACTCCCCCGGACTCGAGGCGCTGGTCGAGGCCAAGAAGTCGGCGGTGTGGAGCTACGGCGCCGACGGCAAGCAGGTCGTCGACCCCGAGGTCGCCGAACTGTGGAAGCAGGGCGACAAGGCGTCCACGTCCGAAGAGGTTCTGGATCGCACGCGTCGCGCGTTCGCCGAAGAGATCCAGATCATGCTCGACGAGGGTGTCGTCGCCGCGGCCGAGGACATCGACCTCTGCCTGATCCTGGGCGGCGGGTTCGGTTTCTGGAACGGTGGCATCACGCCGTACCTGGACCGCACCGGCACGTCCGAGGCCGTCAACGGCAAGCGGTTCCTGGCGCCGGGCGTCGCGAGCGTCTGACCCGGAGGTGAGTGGCGACGTGTGCCCCGGCACACGTCGCCACTCACCTGCTCAGGGGACGGGGTATGTGATCGGCGGCGGCGAGCGCCTGGCGGGCGTACGCCCGCACGTCGGCGTCCGTGTCCTCGAGCGCAGTGGTGAGCGCGCCGACGGCGGCCCGGTCGCCCGGCCACCGGCCGAGTGCGAGGACGGCGGCCTTGCGCACGTCGAGGTGCGCATCCGTCAGGGCGTCCGCCAGCGCGGCCACCGCGACTTCGGGATCCGCTCCGGCGAGTGCCCGCGCGGCGCCCTGCCGGATCTGCCAGGCCGACTCCCGCAGCGCCGCCGCCGCAAGGGTCACGTCGTCGCCGGTGCAGCCCAGACTCGCGAACGCCGTGAGCGCGGCGGCGCGCACGAGCGGATCGCGGTCGCCGGCCAGCGAGCGCACGGTGTCGACGCCGCCGAGCCCGATGGTGGCCAGGCCGTGTGCGACGGTGATCCGCACTTCCCGGTTCTCGTCGTGCGCGCCCGCCGCCACCGACTCCCACCGGTCCAGCGACACCAGCGCCCGCACCGCTTCGATCCGGACGTGGTGATCGCCGTCGGACAGCGCCGTCAGGAACTGCTCCGCCGAACCGGCGTGCAACGCGCGCAGAACGTCGACCACGGCGGCCCGGACCACGGCGTCACCCGACCCCAGGTGGTCGGCCAGTCCGTCGGCGGACGGCAGCACCTCGACGAGTTCGCGCAGGCCGTCGGCGGCAGCGCGGCGCACCGTCACCGCACCGTCGCCGAGGGCGTCGACGAGGGCCGCCCCGAATCCGTCCGGGGTTCCTTCCGTCAGCACCGAGAGTGCCGTGACGCGGACCTGCGGGTCGGCGTCGCCCAGATACGGTGCAAGCTCGGCGACGCCCGGCGCGTCGAGTCCGAGGACCGCGACGATGGCCGGTGACGACGGCTCCTGCCGGACCGGCGCCGCGATGCGCGAGCGCTCCTCCACCGGGGCACGCCCCCCGACCAGCGGCGGCTGCGCGACGGGTACGACCGTCCGGTCCACCGGCGGAAGGGAATCGAGACCGGGCACCGGCACGAAGTACGGCTCGACGGGGCGTTTGAGGAATTCCATGTCGCCGTTCTCGCCGCGCCGCAGATTCAGGTGGTATCCCCATTCGTCGTCCCGCTGCTCCGGGAGATCCGCCCGTTCGTGGTAGAGCCCCCAGCGACTTTCGGTCCTGGTGAGGGAACTGCGGGACGCCATTTCCGCGCAGTCCCGGATGAACGTGACCTCCGCGCAGCGCATCAGTTCGTGCGGGGTGGTCGCGCCCATCCCGGCGATCTCCCCCGCCATCCGTTCGAACGTCTCGACGGCGATCGACAGCTTCGTCGCCGTCTTCGGCGGCGAGACGTAGTCGTTGACGAAGCGGCGCAGCTTGTACTCGACCTGCGGCTGCGGCGGCCCCTCCGGGTTGCGCAGCGGCCGGTAGATCAGCTCGTGCGCGGCGGCCAGCTGCTCCGCGGGCAGCGCGGCCGGCGCCTCGACGTCGGGCAGGGTGCCGGTGGCGTGCGATCCGGCGAGGTCGCCGTACACGAAGGCGCCGATCATGTAGTTGTGGGGGACGCAGGCGAGGTCGCCTGCCGCGTACAAGCCGGGGACGGTGGTCGCGCCGTGCTCGTCCACCCACACCCCGGACGCGGAATGCCCGCTGCACAAGCCGATCTCGGAGATGTGCATCTCGATGTCGTGGCTGCGATAGTCGTGACCGCGGTTCGCGTGGAACGTGCCGCGGGTGGGGCGTTCGGTGGTGTGCAGGATCGACTCGAGCGTGTCGAGGGTTTCCTCCGGGAGGTGTCTGACCTTGAGATAGATGGGCCCGCGAGCGGATTCGATCTCGCTCTTGACCTCGCTCATCATCTGCCCCGACCAGTAGTCGGAGTCGACGAACCGCTCCCCCTCGGCGTTCACCTGGTAGCCGCCGAACGGGTTCGCGACGTACGCGCACGCCGGGCCGTTGTAGTCCTTGATCAGTGGGTTGATCTGGAAGCATTCGATGCCGCTCAGCTCGGCTCCCGCGTGATAGGCCATCGAGTAGCCGTCACCGGCGTTGGTCGGGTTCTCGTACGTGCCGTAGAGGTACCCCGATGCCGGGAGCCCGAGCCGGCCACACGGACCGGTCGCGAGGATCACCGCCTTCGCCCCGACCGCGACGAACTCACCGGTGCGGGTGTTCAGCGCCGCGGCCCCGACGGCGCGGCCGTTCTCCGTCAGCACCCGGACGGGCATCAGCCGGTTCTCGATGCGGATCTTCTCCCGCATCTTCCGCTGCCGCAGCACCCGGTAGAGAGCCTTCTTCACGTCCTTGCCCTCGGGCATCGGCAGCACGTACGAGCCGGAGCGGTGCACCCGGCGGACCGCGTATTCGCCGTACTCGTCCTTCTCGAACTTCACGCCGTACTTCTCGAGGCGCTGCACCATCGCGAAACCGCGGGTCGCCGTCTGGTACACGGTGCGCTGGTTGACGATCCCGTCGTTGGCTCTGGTGATCTCGGCGACGTAGTCCTCGGGTTCGGCCTTGCCGGGGATGACGGCGTTGTTGACGCCGTCCATTCCCATTGCGAGCGCGCCGGAATGGCGCACGTGCGCCTTCTCGAGCAGGAGCACGTTCGCGCCGTTCTCGGCGGCGGTCAGTGCCGCCATCGTGCCGGCGGTGCCGCCACCGATCACGAGCACGTCGCAATCGAGACGGACGGTGTCGGTGAGGTCGGGGATGTCCATCAGGTCTCCGAAGTGTGGTTCAGTGCGGCGAGCACGTCGGCGCGCGCGGCACGGGTGTCGGGGTGGTCGAGGTGGTCGCGGTCCCGGGGGTGCGGGATGTCGACGAGCGCCCGCAGCGGCTCGCCGGCCCGGCCGAGCACCGCGACGCGATCACCGAGCAGCACCGCCTCGTTCACGTCGTGGGTCACGAACACCACGGTGGTCGGGTGAGTACTCCACGTGTCGACGAGCAGTCGCTGCATGACGCCGCGGGTCGGCGTGTCGAGGGCACCGAACGGCTCGTCCATCATCACGGCCCGCGGAGCCCCGGCGAGGCCGCGCGCCAACTGCACTCGTTGCCGCATGCCGCCGGACAGGTTCTTGGGCAGGAAGTCGCCGAACCCGGTCAGACCCACCTCCGCGATCCAGCGATCGGCGGTCTCACGGCGTCCCTTGCGGGGCTCGCCGCGGAGCGCGAGGGCCAGCTCGATGTTCGAGCGCACCGTGCGCCACGGGAGGAGCGCGTTGTCCTGGAAGACGACGGCCCGGTCCCGGGACGTCGACTCCACCGCCGCGCCGTCGGCGACGACGCGGCCCGAATCGGGCGGCAGCAGACCGGCCAGTGCGCGCAGCACGGTGGACTTGCCGCACCCCGAAGGTCCGGTGAGCACGAGGATCTCGCCGGGGACCACGGTCAGCGACAGCGAACGGATGACGGGGTTCCCGGTGTAGGACAGGGTGACGTCGTCGAGGACCAGCGACATGCCGGCAGTCACGGACGCTCCGGCGGTGGCGGTCATGCGCGCTCCCCTCGTGGCAGCCAGCGTGTGACGCGCCTGCCGAGCAGTTCGACTGCGCCGGACGTCGAGAATCCGAGGATGCCGATGGTGATCATGCCGACGAAGACGCCGGGATAGTCGACGATCGTGTACGCCTGCCAGGTGCGGTAGCCGACACCGAGCCTGCCGGAGATCATCTCGGCGGAGATCACGCAGATCCACGCCACCCCGATCCCGACAGACAGTCCACCGAACACGCCGGGCAGGATTCCGGGCAGCACCACCCGGGACAGCACGTCCCAGCGTCCGCCGCCGAGCGTGCGCACCGAGTCCTCCCACAATGTCGGGAGGGCCCGGACGGCGTGCCGGGTGCTCACCATGATCGGGAAGAACGCGGCAACGAACGTGATGAATACGATGCCGGCCTCGGCGCTGGGGAACAGCAGGATCGCGACGGGCACCACCGCGATGGCGGGGATCGGCCGCGCGAGCTCCGTCAGCGGACCGAGGACGTCGGCGAACAGTTCCCATCTGCCGAGGGCGATTCCGGTGGCCACACCGACCACGGTCGCGAGTCCAAATCCGCTGAGGATGCGGATCAGCGACTGCCCGAGGTCGAGGTAGAACAGGTCGCTCTGCAGCTGGGTTCCGAACGCGGACACGATGTCGGTGACGGTGGGGAGCGTGTCGAACCGCAACCACACCCGCACGTCGTTGGCGGTCAGCAACTGCCACGCGACGATTGCCGCGATCACGGACGTGATCCGCACGAGACGTGACCGCCACGGCGAGGTTCGCCGGCGCGCCGATGCCGAATCGTGTTCTTCGACAGCGGATTCGGTGTCGACCAGGACCGTGGACTGTTGCAGGGTGGTCACTGCCGCACCTCCTCGACCGCGCGGTCGTACGTGACCACGACAGCCGTGGGGTGCGCGCGCAGGTAGCGGTCTGCCGCGGCGACGGTGGTGAAGGGCAGGAAGTTGTCGCCGTCGCGCACCCACACCGATTTGTCCGCGAACCACCGGGTGCCCAGTTCGGCGTCGGGAACGTAGGCGGCGCGCACGGCGCGTCCCTCGGCCCGGGCCTGCTTCACCGCCCGGAGCAGGCACGTCGGGTTCGCGGCCGGCTGCGTCTCGGTGGCGCCGTCGAACCAGACCTCCCCGGCCAGTGCCGGATCGCTCGGGGCGGTGGCGCACACGGGATCGGCGCCGGTGACCGACGTCGGGTTGGCCGTGGACGCGAGCGTGGCGTCGTAGTCCTGCCCGTCGGCCTCGAACGCGGACCGGAGCGGAGCGTCGTTCACGAAGCCGTCTACGTCGAGGTCGGCGAAGTCGCCGATCGACTTCAGGTACGGCACATCGTTCTTCAGCGCACCGATCAGGTCAGGCTCGAGCGTCGTGTCGAACGACGTGCCGCCCGGGCCGTTGTACAGGTACACGACCTCCTGCGGCAGGCCGCTCGCGTCGGCCACGATCCGTGACGCCTCGAGCGGTTGCGTCTGGACGAACCGCGTGGCGTCGAGCTGCGCCCGAAGGAACGCGTCGAGAACCTCGGGGTGTTCGTCCGCGTACGCCTCACGGGCCACCACACCGTGCAGGGTCGGGGTTCGGAGTTCGGCGCCGTCGTACAGCAGCTTGGCCTTGTCCTGGAAGACGAGAAGCCCGGGCCAGGCGACGAACTGCGACAGCGCCGCCACCTGACCGGACTCCAGGGCAGAGGATCCGACCTGCGGCTGCTGGTTGAGCACTTCGACGCCGGTACCCGGGTCGATTCCGGCGCGGTCGAGTGCCTGGACGAGGGTGCCGTGGCCTGCGGAGCCGACGCTCGCGGACACCTTCTTGCCGGCCAGGTCGCCGAGTGTGGTCGCCGGTGAATTCGGTGGCACCACCACCATGTTCAGTGCGCCCTCGGGGTTGTAGCCGGTGACCGAGACGATCTCCGTCTTCGAGCGCGGGTTCGCCTGGGTGCGGGAGCCGTTGATCAGCATGGGGTAGTCGCCCATCGATCCGATGTCGATCTTCTCGGCCACCATCTGGGCGGTGATCGGCGCCCCGGTGTCGTAGTCCTGCCACTCGACGGAGTACTTCGTTCCGGTCTGTTCCGTCACGTCCTGCAGGCGCTGTTCGAGGTATCCCTGTGCGCGCAGCAGCGTTCCGGCGGTGACGGTGTTGATCGTCTTGGACTGGTACCCGATCACGAGTGTGACCGCATCACCGTTGTCGGCCGAGGGTTCGAGGGAGCAACTCGTCGCCACGAGTGTCAGTGCCGCGGCGGCGATCGCAAGGGCGGAAGAGCGTCGCTTCATCTGGGTGGTCTTTCGCTCAGCGGAGGAGGTACGGCATGTTCACGGTGACCGCGCCGGTCGGGCAGCGAGCAGCGCAGGGACCGCAGTACCAGCATTCGTCGACGTGCATGAAGGCCTTGCCGTTCTCCGGATTGATGGCCAGCGAATCGAGCGGGCAGATCTCGACGCACAGGGTGCAGCCCTCGATGCACAGCGACTCGTCGATGGTGACGGGTACGTCGGCTCGTTGATTGACCAAGGTCATGAGGTGAGCTCCCAGTTCGTGATGTCGGGTCGGCGGACGAGGCTACTGCGCATGGTGATTCGGTCACCGCGCATGCGGATGTATTCGAGGTCGACGGGACGTCCGTCGACGAGCCGGGTGAGGCGTTCGAGCAACAGGAGCGCCGCACCCTCGGGCGTCTGGAGGTTCGCGGCGGAATGGGCGTCGGCGTTCACGGATTCGATCGCCAGATCGGCGGAGCCGAGGGGCTGACCGCACACCTCCTCGATCAGCGCGAACACGTCGTTGGTTTCGAGGTCGTGGCCGAGGATCTCGGCTCCGATGTCGGGAACGAGGTACGTGAGGTCCAGGCTGAGCGGCAGGTCGCCGAGATAGCGCACCCGCTCGATGTAGACGGCAGGTTCGCCCGGCTCCAGCTGCAGGCGGCGGGCGACGGCGGGCGGCGGGCTGATCTCCAGGGCGGCGCGGACGTCGTTGCGGACATCGCCGTGCCCCTTGAGCGTCTCCTTCAACCCGAGCAGGGCGTCGAGACCGTGGTCGTACTTGCGCTGCGCCACGTGCGTTCCCACGCGCGGGGCCCGGTCGATGTGCCCCTCCTGCTTCAGCAGCGCCAGCCCGTCGCGTACTGCATTGCGCGACACGCCGAACTCGGCGGCCAACTCCGATTCCGACGGCAATCCGCGCTCGGCGAAGGAGTCCGCGTGGATCTGCTGACGGAGCAGGTCGGCGAATCTGCGCGCATGGTCCGCGCGGGAACTGCGCGACGCCGTCCGGAGGGGAGTCGGATTCACCACCGTGGTTTCCTTCGTCGATAGTGCGTGTGAGCTGGACGAAGACAAACGCTAACGGCACTCGGCGGGGCACGGAGTCGCCGCGAACAGCCGCTCGGGGCGCCCCCGCGAATCGGCCGGGTCCGCGCCGGGACCGGAACGCCTCACCAGCGGAAACACGGCAACGACCCGGCAATGCGCCAGGCCGGGCCGGGCCGGGAAGTTTCAATCAGGGTGATTCGAAGTCGCGACGTCCGCCCGTCGAGCGATCAAGTATAGGTTAGGCTTACCTTCTGTTTTCGCCCCGAAGGAGTCGTTGCCGTGTTCGCACCCACCGCCAGACGTCAGCTCGCCGTCGCACTCGCCGTGGCCAGTTCGACCCTCTTCCTCGCCTCGTGCTCGTCCGGCGACAACGGAGGAACCACGGAAGCGTCCGGTGAGGGGTTTCCGGTCACCATCGAGAACACGTTCGGATCGACCACCCTCGACGCGGCGCCCGAACGTATCGTCACGCTCGGATGGAACGCCCAGGACGTCGTGTACGCGCTCGGCGAGACACCGGTCGGTATGCCGAAGTACACGTACGGCGCCGAGGCAAATGGTGTGATGCCCTGGCTGCAGGACCGATTCGATCCGTCCGCGACCACGTTGCTCGACGCGGCCACGTCCACGCCCATCGAGGGCGTCGCGTCGCTGGCTCCCGATGTCGTGCTCGCCCCGTACGAGGGGTTCGACCAGGCGACGTACGAGAAGCTGTCGGGAATCGCCCCCACGGTGGCGTATCCGGACAAGGCGTGGCAGACCACGTGGCAGGACCAGACCACGCTGGTCGGACAGGCACTCGGCAAGAGCGCCGAGGCGGAGCAGTTGGTGGCCGGTCTCGACGACACCCTCGCCCAGACCGCCGCCGCACATCCCGAGTTCGCCGGCAAGACGATCTCGGTGATCAACTTCGACACCGACGCCGCGACGGTCAACGTCTACATGCCCTCCGATCCCCGTGTCCAGGTGCTGACCCAGCTCGGGTTCACCGTGTCTCCCGGTGTGCAGAAGCTGGCTGCGGCGAATGATCCGGACAAGTTCTTCGCCGACATCTCCGTGGAGAACATCTCCGATGTGGACGCCGACGTCGTGGTCGCGTTCGTCCCGGAGAACACCACCGTTGCCGCGAACCCGGCGTACGCGAATCTCGGTGCCATCGGGCGTGGAACCGCGGTCGCGCTGTCGGACACGAAGATCATCTCGGGGCTCAGCCAGACCAGCGTTCTCGCGACACCGTGGGTTCTGGACAAGCTGACGCCTCAGCTGAGCGAGGCCGCGAAGAATGCGGGTGCCTGAACTCCCGCCTGACAGGCGGTCTCGGGCGTAGCGTGATTCGAGACACAAATTTCCGCTGTGCCCGCATCAGGAACGCTCGCCGAAAGCAGGTATGCGATGACGCAGATGTCCGAAAGACACACCGCGAAGGTCATCGGCGTCACCGTCGCCGCCGCGGTAGGTGGATTTCTCTTCGGTTTCGACAGCTCGGTCATCAACGGCGCCGTCGACTCCATCCAGGGCCACTTCGAACTCGGGTCGTTCTTCACGGGCTTCGCCGTGGCGATCGCCCTGCTCGGATGTGCTGTGGGCGCATGGTTTGCAGGCCGCCTCGCGGACCGCTGGGGCCGCAAGAAGGTGATGCTGCTCGGTTCGGTGCTGTTCGTCGTGTCCTCGCTCGGAGCGGGTCTCGCGTTCAGCGTCCCCGACCTGATGCTGTGGCGCGTCCTCGGCGGTCTCGGCATCGGTATCGCGTCGGTCATTGCGCCCACGTACATCTCGGAGATCGCGCCGGCCCGCTACCGCGGCGCGTTGGCGTCGCTGCAGCAGTTGGCCATTACTCTCGGCATCTTCGCCGCGCTGCTGTCGGACGCGGTGCTGCAGAACGCCGCGGGCGGCGCCTCCAACGAGTTGTGGCTGAACCTCGAAGCCTGGCGCTGGATGTTCATCGTCGGTGTGGTCCCCGCGGTCGTGTACGGCATTCTCGCCCTGCTCATTCCCGAGTCACCCCGCTACCTGGTCGGCAAGCACCTCGATCAGGAAGCGGCCGACATCCTCGCGAACATCACCGGTGAAGTCGACCCGCACGAGCGCGTCACCGAGATCCGGCTGACCCTCCGCCACGAATCCACGGCGTCGTTCGACGACATTCGCGGCCCGAAGTTCGGGCTGCAGCCCATCGTCTGGGTCGGCATCTTCATGGCCATCTTCCAGCAGTTCGTGGGCATCAACGCAATCTTCTACTACTCCACCACGCTCTGGAAGTCGGTGGGCTTCACCGAGAACGAGTCGTTCACCACGTCGGTGATCACCGCGACCATCAATGTGGGCATGACGTTCGTCGCCATCCTGTTCGTCGACCGGATCGGCAGGCGAATCCTGCTCATGGTCGGCTCGCTCGGCATGTTCGCGAGCCTGCTCATGGCCGCAATCGCCTTCTCCCAGGCGACGGGCAGCGGCGACGACGTCGTGCTCCCCAGCCCGTGGGGGGCGGTCGCGCTGATCGGCGCCAACCTGTTCGTGATCTTCTTCGCCTCCACCTGGGGCCCGGTCATGTGGGTGATGCTGGGCGAGATGTTCCCCAACAACATGCGCGCCTACGCACTCGGCATCAGCACGGCGGCGAACTGGATCGCGAACTTCACCGTCACGCTGTCGTTCCCGCCGCTCACCCGCTCGGTGGGGCTGTGGTTCCTGTACGGGCTGTTCGCGTTCTTCGCATTGCTGTCCTTCTTCTTCGTCCGGTCGAAGGTCCAGGAGACGAAGGGGATGGAACTCGAGGAGATGCACACCTGACCCAGGCACGAACGGATCCGGCCGAATCACAGTGTGATTCGGCCGGATCTCTGTATGGGGCGCTCGTACTACTGTCCGCTTTTCTCCGCGCGCTGCGCATCGAGGTCGGCGACGACACCGTTCTGCTGCCCGGGGCGCAGGTTCCCGAGGCCTGCGAACCATCCGGTGATCTGCCGGGCGACGTCCTGCGCGGTGAGGCCCAGTTCGGCATGGATCTGCGCACGCGATGCGTGGTCGAGGAACCGCTGCGGAACACCGAGGTCACGACAGGGGACGTCGACCCCGGCCGACCGCAGCGCGGCGGACACGGTGGAACCGACACCGCCGTGCAGCCCACTGTCCTCGACGGTGACGACCATCGTGTAGTCCTCGGCGAGCTTCACCAGCGACTCCGGGACCGGCAGGACCCACCTCGGGTCGACGACGGTCGCCGAGATGCCCTGCTGTTCCAGGCGTTCCGCCGCGGCGAGCGCGAGACCGGCGAACGCGCCGACCGACACGATGAGCACGTCGTTCCGCCCGGAGGGGGCGCGAAGGATGTCGACGACACCGTCGCGGCGGCTCACCGCGGGCACGTCGTCGCAGACCGTGCCCTTCGGGAACCGGAGCGCGGTCGGGCCGTCGTCGACGGCCAGCGCTTCGTCCAGTTCCTCCCGCAGGGTGGCGGTGTCGCGGGGAGCCGCGACCTTCATACCGGGGACGATGCCGAGCAGCGACATGTCCCACATGCCGTTGTGGCTGGCGCCGTCGTTGCCGGTGATACCCGCGCGGTCGAGAACGAGGGTGACGGGAAGCTTCAGCAACGCCACGTCCATCAGCAGCTGATCGAACGCGCGGTTGAGGAACGTCGAATACACCGCGACCACCGGGTGCAGACCCCCCAGGGCGAGGCCGGCCGCCGACGTCACGGCGTGCTGCTCGGCGATCCCGACGTCGAACATCCGGTCGGGATATTTCTCGCCGAACGCGGCGAGACCGGTCGGGCCCGCCATCGCCGCGGTGATCGCCACGATGTCCTGCCGGTGACTCGCCTGATCGATCAGCTCGGCCGAGAACACCGACGTCCAGTCGGCGGACGCCGAGCCGGCCGACTTACCCGTGATCGGGTCGATCACGCCGGTCGAGTGCATCTGATCGGCCACGTGGTTCTCGGCGGGCGCGTACCCCATGCCCTTGCGGGTGACGGCGTGGACGATGACCGGGCCACCGAACGCCTTCGCGCGGCGCAGCGCGGATTCGAGCGCGGCCTCGTCGTGTCCGTCGACCGGCCCGAGGTACTTGATGCCGAGGTCCGTGAACATCACCTGCGGGGCCACGGCGTCTTTGAGGCCCGCCTTCATGCCGTGCAGAACCGAGTAGGCGGTACGGCCCACCCACGGAAGTTTCTTCACCATCCGGCGGCCACTGTCGAGGATGCGCTCGTATCCCGGCTGGAGGCGGAGAGCCGCGAGGTGGTCGGCGAGACCACCGATGGTCGGCGCGTACGAGCGGCCGTTGTCGTTGACGACGATGACCACCGAGCGGTCCTTGCCTGCCGCGATGTTGTTCAGGGCCTCCCAGCACATGCCGCCGGTCAGAGCGCCGTCACCCACGACGGCCACGACGTGGCGGTCCTGACCGGTCAGTTCGAAGGCCTTCGCGAGGCCGTCCGCGTACGACAGCGACGCCGATGCGTGCGAGGACTCGACCCAGTCGTGGTCGCTCTCCGCCCGGCACGGGTATCCGGACAGGCCTCCCTGCTTGCGGAGCGAGTCGAAATCGTCCTTGCGGCCGGTGAGGATCTTGTGGACGTACGCCTGGTGGCCCGTGTCGAAGATGATCGGGTCGGCGGGCGACTCGAAGATGCGGTGCAACGCAAGGGTCAGTTCGACGACGCCCAGGTTGGGGCCGAGATGCCCACCGGTCGCCGCGACCTTCTGCACGAGGAACTCACGAATCTCCGCGGCGAGCTGCTTCATCTCCGCCGAATTCAGCTGACGAAGATCGTCAGGCGTCTGGATACGGGCAAGAACACCCAACGAGATCGCTCCCTCCGTGATGCACGCCGCCTTGCGTGCCTCTGCCGTGGCTTCGTGTCACGTCACAGTGGAACCAGTCTACGGAGCCGCCGGAGTGCGGGACACACGGTATGGGCCGGTGCGGCCCCGTATCGTGGGCTCGTCCTCGGGCATCCCGGCCACGGCCGTGACCGGCTTCACACAATTGTGCCGCCGGACGGGCCCCTCGGAACACCCGACAGCGTCGTGAACAGCCTCTAGGGTCGACTCATGAGCACCGTCGTGGACGCGCTGATCGGTAAAGTCTTCGCCGCGACCCGGGAGAACCGCAGCGGCGAGCTCGCCGACTACATTCCCGAACTCGCCGCGGTCGCCCCCGACTCGTTCGGAATCTGCATCGCCACCGTGGACGGCTTCGTGTACGAGGTCGGCGACACCCGCCTGCCGTTCACGATCCAGTCCATCTCGAAACCGTTCACGTATGCCCTGGCGCTCGCCGATCGCGGGTCCGGCGCCGTCGCCGAGAAGATCGACGTCGAACCGTCCGGGGAACCGTTCAACGAGATCAGCCTCGACCCGCGGACGGAGCGACCGCGCAATCCCATGATCAACGCCGGGGCGATCACCGCGGCGTCGCTGGTGGCCGGACCGGACCTGGACACCCGGTTCGAACGAATCCGGACCGCGTACTCCCGCTACGCCGGACGGGACCTGACGTTCAACCAGTCGGTGTACGAGTCCGAGTCCCGGACCGGGCACCGCAACCGGGCCATCGGCCACATGCTGCGCTCGTTCGACATCATCACCGGCGACCCCGACGAGGCCGTCGACCTCTACTTCCGCCAGTGCTCCGTCGACGTGACGTGCCGGGACCTGAGCGTGATGGCTGCGACGATGGCGAACAACGGCGTCAACCCCGTCACCCGGGAGACCGTTCTCGACCCGGCCCTCGTCGAGCGGGTTCTGAGCGTGATGTCGACGTGCGGCATGTACGACGCGGCGGGCAAGTGGGTGTACGAGGTGGGGTTGCCGGCCAAGAGCGGCGTCGGCGGCGGCATCATCGCGGTCCTGCCGGGTCAGATCGGCATCGCCGTCTACTCGCCGCGCCTCGACGAGCACGGCAACAGCGTGCGCGGGGTGGAGGCGTGCCGGGCCTTGTCGGCCGAGTTGGAGTTGCATTTCCTCCATGTCACCCGGGCCGCCCGTTCGGCGATCCGTGCCAGTTACTCCGTCGTCGACAGTCCGTCGCGGATGCGGCGCACTCCCGCCGAGCGGGCCGCCCTCGACGACGTCGGCAAGCGCAGCAGGATCTACGAGCTGCACGGCGACCTCCTCTTCGCCGGCGCGGAGTCCGCGGTGCGCGAGATCGGCGGGGTCGAGACCGAGCTCGAGGTCGTGGTGATCGACGTCCGGCGGGTGGACGACGTCGGCGGCATCGCGCGCCGCATGCTCGACAGTCTGCGCGACGAACTCACCCGTCGCGGCTGCGCAGTCGCCCTCGTCGATCCGGCGGGGCTGCTGGGCTACACGCGGTCGGATCTCACCGGAACGAGCGGGCGGGTGTTCGCCGACCTCGACGCCGCACTGCAGTGGTCCGAGGACACCCTCCTCGACCTGCACTGCGCCGCCCTCCGCCAGCCGGCATCGATCGACGTCACGCAACATCCGGTGCTGGCCGGACTTCCACCGGAGCAGCTGCGGCGACTCGCCCGCGACCTCGATATCCGCACGTTCACGCGCGACGAGCAGATCATCCACCGGGGCGACCGGGCGTGCGGGCTGTTTCTGATCCTGTCGGGCCGGGTCAGCATGAGAGTCACCGATTCCGGGGGTGCCGTGTACCGGATCATGACGCTCTCGACGGGCATGACCTTCGGCGAGATGACGATGCTGCTCGACTTGCACTTCCTCAACGACGTGTGCGCCGACTCCGACGTCACCGTCGCCGTACTCCCCGCGGAACGGTACGCCGACATGGCCGCTCACGAGCCCGGCCTCAAACTCGCTCTCCTCGAACGGCTTGCTGCCGGTGCCTACGAGCAACTCGACGTGGTGCTCCGGTCGCTGCTGCGGCCCTGATCCAGGACCGCCCACAGGAAATGCGATTGCCCGAATCGGAAAAATCGGACAGGCTTGGGGCTCGGAATCGACGACGCTCGAATCGAAAGCAGGGTGCAATGCTCTCAGCGACAAAGCTGGCCATCGAGACGACGGGACTCGTCAAGACGTTCGGATCCACCCACGCGGTCGACGGCCTGGATCTGGCCGTCCCCCTCAGGGGCGTGTACGGCGTCCTCGGACCGAACGGCGCGGGCAAGACCACCGCGATCCGGATGCTGGCCACGCTCCTGCCCCTCGACGGTGGAACGGCCACCGTGCTGGGGCACGACGTCGCGAGCGAACCGGACGCCGTGCGCAGCAAGGTTTCCCTCACGGGACAGTTCGCCTCGCTCGACGAGGATCTGACGGGCAGCGAGAATCTATTGCTGCTCGGCCGGCTGTACGGGTACTCCCGCGCGGCGGCCCGCACCCGGTCCGATCAGCTGCTGTCCGCCTTCGGGCTCGACGAGGCAGGCAACCGGCAGGTGAAGAACTACTCCGGCGGTATGCGCCGGAGGCTCGACATCGCGGCGAGCATCATCGTCACTCCGGAGATGATCTTCCTCGACGAGCCCACCACCGGTCTCGACCCGCGCAGTCGCAATCAGGTATGGGAGATCGTCCGCGCACTGGTGGCCGGCGGCACGACGGTTCTGCTGACCACGCAGTACCTCGACGAGGCGGATCAACTCGCCGACCGGGTGGCCGTCATCGACCACGGCAAGGTGATCGCCGAGGGCACCACCGGTGAACTGAAGGCCTCCGTCGGGTCGGGTGCCCTGCACGTGCGGGTCACCGACACCGCAACCCGTCCCGCGGCGGCAGCGCTGCTGAGGAACGTGCTCGAGGTGCCGATCACCGAAGAAGCCGATCCGGCCGCTCTCACCGCCCGTATCGACGACCCCGCCCGGGTCTCGCGGGCGCTGCCCGCACTCGACGACGCCGGAATCGCCGTCAGCACATTCGCATTGGGGCAACCGAGCCTCGACGAAGTCTTCCTCTCCCTCACCGGCCGACCCACCGAGGAGCATGCGTCATGACCTCCACCACCGACCGGACCGCCGACACCGCCACCGCTGTCGCCGACGTCCTGAAGATGCCCGGCCCGAGACCCGCGAGACCCACCGCGTGGTCCACCTCGCTCTCGTTCGGCTGGCGAGCCCTGCTCAAGATCAAGCACGTGCCCGAGCAACTGTTCGACGTGACGATGTTCCCGATCATGTTCACGTTGATGTTCACGTACCTCTTCGGCGGCGCGCTGGCCGGTTCGACCAGTGCCTACGTGCAGTTCCTGCTGCCGGGCATCCTCGTGCAGACGGTCGTCATGATCACCATGTACACCGGGCTGACGCTCAACAAGGACATCGAGAAGGGTGTGTTCGACCGGTTTCGGTCGCTCCCGATCTGGCGTCCGTCCCCACTCGTCGGCGCGCTGCTCGGTGACGTCGTCCGTTACACGATCGCCTCGATCATCGTTCTGATCCTCGGGCTCGTCCTGGGATTCCGTCCGGACGGCGGTCTCGTCGGTGTGGTGGCGTCGATCGGCCTGCTGCTGCTGTTCTCGTTCAGCCTGTCCTGGATCTGGACGATGTTCGCGATGCTCATGCGCACCGAGCAGGCGGTCATGGGTGTCTCGATGTTCATCCTGTTTCCGCTGACATTCGCCAGCAACATCTTCGTCGACCCCGCGACCATGCCGGGCTGGCTGCAGGCGTTCGTCGGCGTCAACCCGATCAGCAAGCTGGTGACGTCCATCCGCGGGCTCATGGCCGGGACGGTGGAGATGGCGGATCTCGCCGTCGTGTTCGGGTGGTGCGCCGGGTTCGTCGTGATCTTCGGACCGCTGACGATGCGCCTGTACAACCGTAAGGCGTGACGGTGGTGGCCACCGATCACGCCGAGAGATCGGTGACGGTGCGGGGATCCGGGATCGTGTCGGCGGTTCCGGATCTCGTCCGCGCCACCGTCACCGTGACCGCGACGCGTCCCGCGGTGGCCGAAGCGTTCGAGGCCGTCGCCCGGTCCACCACCGCCGTCACGGACACCCTGCGCGGGTACGGCGTCTCGGGGCCCGACCTCGCGACCACCGGGCTCTCCGTGCACTCCGAGACCACCTGGACCGAGGGCCGGGGCAGCGAGGTGACCGGCTACACCGCCGCGACGACGCTGCAGATCACCGTCCGGGAGGCCGGGGCGGCCGCATCGTCACCGGCGCAGGTGGTGGCCGCCTGCGTCGGCGCGGGTGGCGACGACATCCGTCTCGGCGGACTCGAATTCGACTTCGCCGATCCTGCCGCGCTGACGGCGACAGCCCGGGACCGGGCCTGGGCCGATGCTCTCGCCAAGGCGGAGCAGTACGCCTCGCTGTCGCGTCGTGTGCTGGGCGAGGTGCTCGACATCGCGGAAGTCGACATCGGTGACGTGTCCCCGCGGCCGGTCGCGAAGGCGTTCGCGGCGGCCGACTCCCCGATCGCCGTCGAACGCGGCGAGAAACCGACGCGGGTCGACGTCCGCGTGCGGTGGCGTCTCGTCTAGGCCCGGGGGGCCCGCTGCTGGACCGACGCGGCGAACGTGTCGTTGAGCTGCGTCAGCGACGTCACCGCCGCGAGCGCCTGTTCCTGGGACCAGCCTTCGAGCATGCCGCGCAGCCGTTCGGCCCGGCGCTCGGTCGTCTCGCGCAGAATGTCCATCCCGTTCGGCGACACCCGAATGCGGGAGGCACGCTTGTCGTCAGGATCGGCGGCGCGCGACACGTATCCCGCGTCGACCAACTCGGAAATCTGCCTGCTCAGCGAGGACTGACTGACGCACAGGTCGGCGGCCAGTTCATTCTGGCGGCACTCCCCGCGCGCGGCGAGCACGAAGAGCACGCTCGTCAGCGCCGGCGGGATCGGCGTCTCACCGCTCGCGGAGACCACCGCCCGCAGCGACCGCCCGAGTGCGAACACCGCATCGACGAGCGCTTGCGCAGTATCTGCCTGTACCGACATCCAGTCCCCGTCCCACACACCCACTACTTGCGGGCCGACTATAACGTTTTGTTGCGTTCGGTAACGATGCGCCGCTGTCAGCGCGTCAGCAACGCGATGCACTCCACGTGGTGGGTGAGAGGGAACGCATCGAAGGCGCGCAGCTCGTCGACATGATATCCCTGCGCGAGATACAGACCGATGTCGCGGGCGAACGACGCCGGGTCGCATCCCACGTGCACGACCCGTTCGGCGCCCGCGGCGGCGACCGCACCGATCACGTCACGTCCGGCACCCGCACGCGGCGGATCGAGCACCACGACCTGCGGCGGGGAGGCGAGCCCGGAGATGGCGCGCTCTACCCGGTCGGCGTGGAACCGCACCTGCGGCAGGTCGGAGAGTGCCGCCTTCCCGTCCGCGACGGCCTGGCGCGAGTACTCGACGGAATCCACGTGCCCGGACGGCCCGGCGCCGCCGGCGAGGGCGGCGGCGAACACACCCACTCCCCCGTACAGGTCCCATGCGGTCTCACCCGCGGACATCCCGGCCCATTCGGAGACCACGGCCGAATACGTTTCCGCGGCCCCGCGATGCGCCTGCCAGAACCCGGTGGCGGCCAGCGCCCATTCCCGGTCGCGCACCCGCTCCACCGGGCGACCCGATCCGACGACCACCCGCTCGGCGCGCGGCGCACCGCTGGCGGCGCGGCGTGCCATGGCACCGCGGCGCCCGGGACTCGTCCGGCCGGTCCGCGACACCTTCGGCGGAGCGATCTCGACCACGTGCCGCTCCCCCGCGCCGTCGAGAACGATCTGCACCTCGCTGCCGGGCTTCCAATCGTGTTCGCTCACACCGTCGTAGGCGGCCGACTCGATCTGCGGGCACGCCAGGTCCGTGACGATCCCGGAACTGCGGTGCCGGTGATAGCCGGGGCGGCCGTCCGGGTCGACGGCGAGCCGCACCCGCGTGCGCCAGCCGGTGCCGTCTCCGGTGCCGGGCAGTTCCTCGACGTCCACGTCCCGCTGCACCCGCGCGAGCCGCGCCAACTGCTCGGCCACGACCTGCGCCTTCATGTCCCGCTGCACGTGCAGGCTCGCGTGTGAGAAGTCGCAACACCCCGCGCCGCCCGGACCCGACACCGGGCACACCGGGATGACCCGTTCCGGGGACGCGTCGAGGATCTCGATCGCGTCGGCCCGGCAGTAGGACCCGCCGCGGTCCTCGGTGACGAGGGCGATCACCCGCTCGCCGGGCAGTCCGTGCCGGACGAAGACCACGCGGCCCTCATGGCGGGCGACGACGAAACCGCCGTGCCCGGGATTTCCCAGCCGCAGTTCGAGGCGGCGGTCCGACCAGTTCTCACTCAACGCTTCTCGCCCGTCACTTGTCGTCGGGTTCGTAGCCGCGGCGTGACGCCCCGGCCGTGTATTCGATGTTCAGTGTCTTCGCCTTCTCGGACGAGTTCAGTTGCCACGGAACGCTGGTGACCATCACACCCGGCTGGAACAGCAGGCGGCTCTTGAGCCGCAGCGCACTCTGGTTGTGCAGGATCTGCTCCCACCAGTGCCCCACCACGTACTCGGGGATGAACACGGTGACGACGTCCCGCGGCGAGTCCTTCCGGACGCGCCGCACGTAGTCGAGCACGGGTTTGGTGATCTCGCGGTACGGCGACTCGATCACCTTGAGCGGCACCGCGATGTCGGTCTTCTCCCACTGGCGCACGAGCGCCCGGGTGTCGGGTTCGTCGACGTTCACCGTGATCGCCTCGAGGGTGTCCGGCCGTGTGGCCCGGGCATAGGCGAGCGCGCGCATCGTCGGCATGTGCAGCTTGGAGACGAGGACGATGGAGTGAGTCCGGCTGGGCAGCACCCCGTCCCATTCCTGTTCCTCGAGCTCCCGCGCGACGCTGTCATAGTGCTTCCGGATCATCTTCATCACCACGAAGATGGCGACCATGGCCACGATCGCGATCCAGGCGCCTGCCGCGAACTTCGTGATGAGCACGATGATCAGGACGGCGCCGGTCATGGCGAGGCCGATGGAGTTGATCACCCGGGAGCGGTGCATCCGCCGGCGCTGAGCCGGGTCGTTCTCGGTCTTCAGGTGCCGGGTCCAGTGCCGGATCATGCCCGTCTGGCTCAGCACGAACGAGACGAACACGCCGACGATGTACAGCTGGATCAGCTTGGTCACCTCGGCGCCGAACAGGACGACGAACGCGATCGCCGCCCCCGACAGGAACAGGATGCCGTTGCTGAACGCCAGGCGGTCGCCGCGGGTGTGCAACTGCCGGGGCAGGTAGCGGTCCTGCGCGAGGATCGAGCCGAGCACGGGGAACCCGTTGAAGGCCGTGTTGGCGGCGAGCACGAGGATCAGGGCCGTCACGATCGCGATGAAATAGAAACCGATGGGGAAACCACCGAACACCGTCTCCGCGATCTGCGCGATCAGAGTCTTCTGGTGATACCCGGCGGGGGCGCCGATCAGCTGTTCGGCCGGGCTGTGCGCATACACGATCCCGATCTTCTGGGCCAGGATGATGATGCCCATCAGCAGCACGACGGCAATCGATCCCAGCAGCAGCAGCGTGGTGGCCGCGTTGCGGGACTTGGGCTTCTGGAAGGCGGGAACACCGTTACTGATCGCCTCCACACCGGTCAGTGCCGCACAGCCGGAGGAGAAGGCCCGCGCGATCAGGAACGCGAACGCGATCCCGTACAGGTGGGAGTCCTCGGCCTCGAGTTCGAATCCGGACGATTCGGCGCGCAGGTCGTCGCCGAGGACGAAGATCTGGAAGAACCCCCACAGCAGCATCAGGGCCATGCCGGCGATGAACGCGTATGTCGGGATCGCGAAGGCGGCACCGGATTCACGGATGCCACGCAGGTTGATGGCAGTCAGCAGCACGATGGCCGCGACCGCGAACAGCACCTTGTGCTGGGCCACGAACGGCACCGCCGAACCGATGTTGGACGCGGCCGACGAGATGGAGACCGCGACCGTGAGGACGTAGTCCACCAGCAGGGCGCTGCCCACGGTCAGACCCGCGTTGGGACCGAGATTGACGGTCGCGACTTCGTAGTCGCCGCCGCCCGACGGGTAGGCGTGCACGTTCTGCCGGTAACTGGCGACCACCACCGCCATCACCGCGGCGACGGCAAGTCCGATCCAGGGGGTGTAGGCGTAGGCGGAGATGCCCGCCACCGACAGCACCAGGAAGATTTCCTCGGGTGCGTAGGCCACCGACGACATCGCATCGGAGGCGAAGACCGGGAGGGCGATCCTCTTGGGAAGCAGCGTGTGCCCGAGCTTGTCGCTCCGGAAGGGTCTGCCTAGCAGTAGCCGCTTTGTGGCGGTCGAGAGCTTTGACACTGCCAAAGCGTAAGCCGTCCGCAGAAAACCTGGACCCTCACCCACCAATGTGTCCGGATTGCGATCTCTGTCTCGGTTGCTCTTCCGCCTGGGCACTGTACGGTTCGATTCGGTACGCACGTACTCGAGACGTGACGCCAGAGCCCATGAACGGAGTACAAGGTGTATGTGGTCATCATGGGATGCGGCCGGGTCGGCTCATCCCTCGCTGGCTCGCTGACCCGGATCGGCCACGAGGTCGCGGTCATCGATCGCGACCCTGCCGCATTCCTACGTCTCGAACCCGACTTCCCCGGACGCACCGTCGTCGGCATGGGATTCGACCGTGACGTGCTGGTCAAGTCCGGTATCGAGCGCGCGGAGGCATTCGCCGCCGTGTCGTCCGGAGACAACTCCAACATCATTTCCGCACGCGTGGCCCGGGAAACGTTCGGCGTGGAGCGCGTGGTCGCCCGGATCTACGACGCCAAGCGTGCCGCCGTGTACGAGCGGCTCGGGATCCCCACCGTCGCCACCGTCCCGTGGTCGACGGACCGCTTCCTGCACACCCTCACCCGCGACAGCCAGACCGCCAAGTGGCGCGATCCGTCCGGGACCGTCGCGGTCACCGAGTTGTCCCTGCACGAGGATTGGATCGGCAGGCCCGTCGCCGAACTCGAGGCGGCGACGAATTCGCGTGTCGCGTTCATCATCCGCTTCGGCACCGGCGTCCTTCCCGACCGCAAGACGGTCTTCCAGGCCGACGACCAGGTGTACATCGCGGCCGTGTCGGGAACGGTGGCCGAGGCCGTCGCGCTCGCGGGCAATCCCCCGCCTTCGGACGACTGAGACGGCAGTGAGAATGTTCACGATCGACCACCCGAACGGAAGCAATCGATGAGAGTCGCAATCGCAGGAGCCGGCGCAGTCGGACGCTCGATCGCGCGCGAACTGGTCCGCAGCGAACACGACGTCATGCTGATCGAACGCAAGCTCGAGCACGTCGAGCAGGAGTCGGTGCCCGAGGCGACCTGGGTCCACGCCGACGCGTGCGAGCTGAGCAGCCTCGAAACGGCGTCCCTCGAAACCTACGAGGTGGTGATCGCGGCCACCGGTGACGACAAGGCCAACCTGGTCCTCAGCCTCCTCGCGAAGACCGAGTTCGGGGTCAGTCGAGTGGTGGCCCGCGTCAACGATCCCCGCAACGAGTGGTTGTTCGACGAGTCGTGGGGAGTCGACGTCGCCGTCTCCACCCCCCGGATGCTCGCCTCGCTGGTGGAGGAGGCGGTGTCGGTCGGCGATCTCGTGCGGCTGATGACGCTGCGCCAGGGGCAAGCCAACCTCGTCGAGGTCACGCTGCCCGACAACACCCCGCTCGCCGGGAAACCCGTCCGCAAGCTGCAATTGCCCCGCGACGCCGCCCTGGTCACCATCCTCCGCGGCGGACGGGTCATCGTGCCGCAGCAGGACGATCCGCTCGAGGGCGGCGACGAACTGCTGTTCGTCGCGTCCGTGGACGTCGAGGACGACCTTCGAGCGGCCGTCGGGCTCTCCTGACCCGGCGGGGACCGATCGACACCCGGGAGGATCCGTTGAGTACCACCGCAACACCCGAGAGCACAGTCGTCACCGACAGCCCGCAGCAGAGCCGGTACGAGATCCACGCCGACGGTGAACTCGCGGGAATCGAGCAGTACGAAGTCGACGGGGACGTACGCGTTTTCGTTCACACCGAGATCTATCCGCGGTACGAGGGACTCGGACTCGCCCGGACGCTCGTGAGTGCGGCTCTGGACGATCTGCGCCGCCGTGGACTGCGGGTGCGCCCGGTGTGCCCGTACGTCGTGAAATTCGTGTCGAAGCATCCCGAGTACCAGGACCTCGTGGCCTGATCGGTTCGGCGACTTCGTCTCCGGCACAACCGGTCAGCACCCCCGCTGTCCCCTTACGAGGGGCGCCGAGCTCAGGTGCGGCCGGGCTCGTCCCGGGGGCCGCCTGCTTCCGTGTCGTCCGTCGGTTCGCCGACCTCGTCCGAGGGTCCCGGTTCGACGATCCGGTCAGCCCGGCGCACAGCCCAGATCGTCACCAGGAGCGCCAATCCCGCCAACGGCCAGCCCATCGCGATGCGCGCGAACGCGAGCCACCCGGTCTGGTCCGAATCGTAAAGTTGCGACTGCACGAGGTAGCGGGCCGCGAACACCAGCGCCCAGGCGCCAGTGGCCACGTCGTAGGCCCGTACCGCGCCACGATGGCGCCGCCAGAGGTTGCCGTGGCCGTTGAGGAATCCCCAGATCAGGCCGACGAGCGGCCAGCGCACCAGAATCGAGAGCAGGAACACCGCTCCATACGCGAGGCTCGTGTAGATCCCGAACAGGAAGTATCCCTTGGCATCGCCCGTGCGGTAGGCGATGAACGCGGAGATGCCGACGCCGAAGAACCCGGACACCGCGGGCTGGATGGGGCTGTGGCGGACGAGGCGCCAGACGAGAATGGCGACGGCGACACCGAGGGCCGCCCAGATCGCCGGACCCAGGCCCCACACACCGTTGACCGGAACGAAGACCAGGATGGGCAGGGTCGAATAGATCAGCCCGCTGATCCCACCGAGCTGTTCGAGTATGGATTGCTGCTTCGTTTCGGTCACTCAACGAGAGTGCCACATGGGGCGGACCCTACGATTCGCCGCGCAACTCGTAATACGGGTTGAAGATCACCTTCTGGCCGTCGCGTTCGCCGACACGTCCACGAACCAGCAGAGTCTTGCCCGGCTCGATACCCGGAATCCTCCGCCGGCCGATCCACACCAACTTGATCTGTTCCGTGCCGTCGAAGAATTCGGCTTCGATGCTGGCGTTCCCGGACTTCGGACAGGCTTCGACACTACGGAGCCGTCCCAGCATGGTGACCTCTTCGCCGCGGCTGCAGTCGCAGGCACGTTGTGCGCCGGACGCCTGCGACGTCTCGGCCATTTCCTCGGCGTCCAGCTGCTCGAGGTCCTCGGTGAGCCTGCGAGTCAGCCGACGAAAATATCCTGCCGTGGCGGGTGCCATTGCGCGCTCCTGGAGCATGTGCGACGCGAGATCTTCGCGCCGCTCGTAGGGCTGTGTATTCGCCACTGTAGACCCATTGGTTCCCGGCAACCACACCACCGGAGGCGCACCGTGAGGGACGAGGCAGGATCGTCACATGCCCTCTGATGACCGTCCGTCCGTGGCCGTTGTGCTCCCGGGTACGGGATCCGACGCGGACTTCGTGGCCCGCGCCTTCACCGAGCCCCTGACCTGCCGTGGAGTGCGCACGGCCGCAGTCGAACCCGACCCCCGGCGAGTCGTCGGAAGCTACGTCGACGCGCTCGACGCCGCGGCCGCGCGGCACGGGCGCATCCTCGTCGGAGGGGTCTCCATCGGAGCCGCCGTGGCACTGCAGTGGGCAGGATCACACCCGGATCGCGTCGCGGGCGTCCTCGCGGCACTGCCCGCGTGGACCGGGACCGCCGCGGACGCTCCCGCCGCCGCCAGCGCCCGGTTCACCGCGGCCCGGCTGCGGGCGGACGGCCTCGAACAGGTCACTGCCGAGATGATCGTCTCCAGCCCGCCCTGGCTGGGCCGGGAACTGGCGAAATCGTGGCGATCGCAGTGGCCGCACCTTCCCGCCGCACTGGACGAGGCGTCCCAGTACCACGCCCCCGGTGTCGGCGACCTCGAGCGCATCACGGTGCCGGTGGGGATCGCCGCCGCCACCGACGACGCCGTGCATCCCCTCGAGGTCGCCCGCGAGTGGTCCGAACGACTACCGCACGCGGGCCTCGTCACGATGTCGCTGGACGAGATCGGCGCCGACCCGGCGATTCTCGGCTACGCCAGTCTCGATGCACTCGACTCGGTCCTGCACAGGACCTGAGCGTCGAATCTCCGGGACCGGGATCAGCGACCGAGTTGCTGCATCGCCGAACCCGATTCGCCGCGACGCTGCTGCGGCTGCGGCGGTGCCTCCGCGGGGGGCGCCTGCTGCTCGCCCTGCGGACCCGCCGGAGCCGGCTGCGGCGCGGGCTGCTGCGGAGCGGCACCCTGCTGCTGCGCCAGCTGCTGCTGGTGAGCGGCGGCCAGCTGCTGGGCGAGGGCCTCGGGCAGGACCACCGGCAGCGGCGTCCGCACCGGGTTCGGCTCGTTGCCCCGCTTCACGACGGTGTCGCGCAGGATCGCCCTGGCGGTCGCGACGAGCTCCGAGTCGGCCGCGTTGCCACCGCTCGGTCCCGCGACCACGCAGCGCACCATCCACCGGTAGCCATCGACGCCGATGAAGCGCAGGTCGGCGTTCGGGGTGACGGCGAAGACCTCGCGTCCCCACGGTCCGCTCTCGACGCTCACCGTCGCGTTGTCGTTGCGCAGCGATTCTGCGAGGTCGCCCGCGACTTCCCGCCACTGGCCCGGAGACTTCGGGGCGGCGTACGCGGCCACCGTGATGCGCCCGTGCTGGGTGACGAGATGCACGGCCTGCGGCGACCCGTCAGGCGCCATCTCGACCTGCAACTGGGCGCCCTGCGGCATCGGGACGAGTACGGAACCGAGGTCGAGGCGGGTTCCCACCTCACCGACGGTGAGGTCGGCGCCCGACTCGAGGTCGTCGGCGTCGTACGGACCGCCGTCCACCTCGGTCACGGCGTCGTAGTCGTCCTCGTAGTCCGCGTCGGCGTCGCCGGCCTCGGCGTCCGTCTCGGCGTCCTCGAAGAAACCGGGCCGGTCGTCCTCGGCTTCCTTCTTCTTACGACGTCCGAACATGATCAGGCTCCTTCACTGGCATTGCCGACGAGGCTCGCGTGGCCTCCGCTCGACCCGTGTCCGTCACTGCCGCGGGTGGTGCCGTCGAGCGACGGGACCTCGACGAACGACACCAGTTCGACCCGCTGGACGAGCAGTTGGGCGATCCGGTCGCCCCGGCGGATCTCGATCGGGGTCTCGAGGTCGTGATTGATCAGGCACACCTTGATCTCGCCGCGGTACCCGGCATCGATGGTGCCGGGGGTGTTGACCACCGACAGACCCGATTTTGCGGCCAGCCCGGAGCGGGGATGGATCAGCCCGACCGTGCCCAGCGGCAGCGCGATCGCAACGCCGGTTCCGACGAGGACGCGGCGCCCCGGCTCGATGGTCACATCGATGGTGCTGCACAGGTCGACACCGGCGTCGCCGTCGTGCGCACGCTGCGGTACCGGAATGTCGGGGTCCAGCCGCTGGAGGGCGACGGGCGGAAGGGCGGGGGTCGCGGCGGGAGAAAGGCCGGGAGATAGGTCGCTCACGTGCACCGAGCCTACTCTCAGACACCGACTATCCTGGTCGGGTGTCACAAACGTCCCGGCCCGAAGTCGCGCCCACCGATAACACCTCGCCCGTGCTGTACTCCGAGCGCCTGTGGGTGCCCGTCTGGTGGTGGGCAGTGGGCTTGTTCGTCGCCGGTCTGCTCGCCGCGGAGGTGCACATGGGTGCGCCGGGTCTGCGCGCCTGGCTGCCGTACGTACTTCTGCTTCCCCTGCCCGTGTGGGGACTCGTCTGGCTCAGCCGACTCCGCGTCGAGGTCGTCGAGGAACCGAACGGTGTCCACCTGCGGGTCGGCCAGGCGCATCTGCCGCTGGACGTCATCGCGCGGGTCGCCGAAGTGCCCGGTTCGGCGAAGAGCGCGGCTCTCGGTCGCCAGCTCGACCCCGCCGCGTTCGTGCAACACCGGGTGTGGGTCAAGCCGATGGCACTGATCGTGCTCGACGACCCCGAGGACCCGACCCCCTACTGGTTGATCAGTACACGACGGCCGGCCGAGCTGCTGGCCGCCGTCAACCGTGCCCGCCCGCAGGCGGACGGAGACTGATCGGACGGTGGCCTCCCACCGTCCGCCTCTCGTACTCGCCGCCGCTCAGGCCGCGCAGTCCCTGCACACCAGCACTCCGCCCGCGTCGCTGGCGAGCCGGCTGCGGTGGTGCACCAGGAAACAGCTCGAACACGTGAATTCGTCGGCCTGCTTCGGCACGACCCGCACCGAGAGCTCTTCACCGGACAGATCCGCGCCGGGCAGTTCGAACGATTCCGCGGTGTCGGACTCGTCGACGTCGACAACAGCCGACTGAGCCTCGTTGCGTCGCGCCTTCAGTTCCTCCAGTGAATCCTCCGAAACCTCGTCGGACTCTGTTCGCCGCGGTGCGTCGTAGTCAGTTGCCATGTCGCCTTCCCCTCATCCTCTTCGGTGTATCCCGGCCCGTGCGGTACGTCGAACCGATTGTTGGTCGACCGCCCACACGAAAACCGCCTCGGCGCAGATCACACCCCGCGGCTGCACAACGCTGCAGCGAATGGGTTCGTGCCCGGAACCAGGCCCCGGAAACATGATCTACGCCTCTTTTGTCATCTTCTGCCGACCCTCGTTCTGCACGCTTTGAACGACTGGGGCCGCCAGACAGTAGCCGAAGGAAGTACAAAAGTCGTAACCGAATCGACCGATCGCGCAAATTGTCTGCTAATCGTCACCAACACCACAGCAAGCTGTGACATTCCACAACGGGGACGGGTTCGGGGTTATGACGTGCCAGGGATCTAAGGTAGGTGCCGAACCTGCGCCACGACGTGTGGCCGGGCCCTGTATCGGTGCGCTGCACGGGTGCAACGTACGAAGCGCAGTTCGTAGGAGAGGTCGAGGCACACTGTGGTTTCACTGATCACCGAAGGCAGCCCGCTCGACGACAAGGGTCGTCCGTTCCGGCGGCGGCGGGCGATGCCGATCCTCGTGGTGTTCGCGGTCCTCGCCCTGCTCGGCGCCGTCGTGTGGATCGGCGTCCTCGGCGACGACGAGGATCTGGCCACCACGGTCGACTGCAACCCTCCCCAGCCCGCCGCGCAACCCGTCGACCCCGCCGCCCCGCCGCAGCAGGCACTGGGTGAGAAGGTCGACGGTTCGACCCTGCGGGACGTGGAGCCTGCCGCGCTGTCGGCCACGAAGGTCCGCGTGTTCAACGCCAACGGCGAACACGGCCAGGCGGCGCAGGTGGCCGCACAGCTCAGCGACTACGGGTTCGCGAGCGCGCCCGACGTCCAAGCGGGCAACGACCCGGTCTACGTCGACCAGAACATGCAGTGCCAGGGGCAGCTGCGATTCGGACCCAACGGCGCCGCCGCCGCGAGCGCACTCTGGCTGGTGGCCCCATGTGCCGAACTCATCCAGGACACCCGCACCGACGACACGGTCGACCTCGCGCTCGGCACCTACTTCCGCAAGATCTCGCCGAACACCGACGCCGAAGAGGTCCTGCGGTCCCTGAAGGATCCGCCGCCCGGAAGCCAGCCCGCCCCCCTCGACATCGACCTGTTGAAGGCGGCGCGCACCGCCCGCTGCTGACCGGCGGTCACCGTTCCGGGATCGGGGCGTCCACCCCGATCCCGGCGAACAGCGCGTCCAGGGCGTCGGCGATGCCGGGGGCCGCGGCCACCACCACTTCGCCGTCCGCGCTCGACGTCTGCGGGGAAGGGATGCGTACACGGGCCCCCGCCTCGGTCGCGATCAGCGACCCCGCGGCCCAGTCCCACGGGCTCAGCCCGTGTTCGAAATGAGCGTCGACACGACCGGCCGCAACCATGCACAGATCAAGGGCCGCCGAACCGATCCGGCGGATGTCGCGCACCCTCGGCAGGATGTCCGCGATGAGGGCGCCCTGTGCCTTGCGCCGCGCCGCGCCGTACCCGAATCCGGTGGCGAGCAACGCCATCGACACGTCGGTGACCGGGTTGCACCGGAGGTCGCTCACCCGCCCGTCCGCGTCGGTGAGGGTCGCCCCGCCGCCACGTGCCGCCGCGTAGGTCGATCGGGCCGCCACGTCTACCACGGCCCCGGCGACGGACACGCCGTCGATCTGAGCGGCCACGGAGACCGCGTACGCGGGGACGCCGTACAGAAAGTTCACGGTGCCGTCGATCGGATCCACGATCCACCGCACCTCGGCGACGGAATCCTCTTCTCCCCCACCTTCTTCGCCGAGGATCGCGTCGTCGGGGCGAAGCTCCGCGAGCCGGTCGCGGATGACCTGCTCGCTCTCGGTGTCGACCACCGTGACCGGGTCGGTCGGGGTGCTCTTCGACGCGACGGAATCGCCGGATCCCGCTCGCTTGCCGACGATTCCGAAGACCTCGGGCCGTCGCGCCCGGACGTGGGCGGCGGCCTCCTCGGCCACCGCCACGGCGACCTCGAGCAGTCGCCTGGGATCGGTGCCGACGTGGCCTGGTGCGGACTCTGAACTCTGGGGTGCATGCACCCACCCATCGGAACACACTTTCGCTGCCTCACACCACCGCTGACGTTTCGCACAGCTGGTGTCATCGCCCACCGAACACGCGCCGACACACTAGTGTGACGGGCAGCAGAACAGCGCCGGAGAACACGTCGTCGTCGACACGAAGGAGCACACGCCATGACCAAAACGGGGTTCGGTGTCGACGTCGGAGGCAGTGGCGTCAAGGGTGGCGTCGTCGATCTCGAGACGGGCCAGCTGGTCGGGGACCGGATCAAGCTCCTCACTCCCCAGCCGTCCACCCCGGAAGCGGTCGCGGAGACCGTCGCCGAGATCATCCGCCAGGCGGAATGGGACGGACCGGTCGGTATCACGCTGCCGAGCGTCGTCACCGGCGGTGTGGCGCGATCGGCCGCCAACATCGACAAGAAGTGGATCGGGACGGACGCCCGCGCGCTGTTCTCCGACGCACTCGGCGGCCGGCTCGTCACCGTCCTCAACGACGCGGATGCGGCGGGGATAGCGGAGGACGCGCTCGGCGCCGGCAAAGACGCGAAGGGCGTCGTCATCCTCCTCACGTTCGGCACAGGCATCGGCTCGGCGATCCTCCACGACGGCGTCCTGCTTCCCAACACCGAGTTCGGGCACATGGAGGTGGACGGCAAGGAAGCCGAGCGCCGGGCGGCGTCCTCGGTCAAGGAGAAGAAGGATCTGTCGTACAAGGAATGGGCCGGCGAGGTGAGCCGTGTCCTCACCCGGTTCGAGAACCTCCTGTGGCCGGATCTGTTCATCGCCGGCGGCGGAATCAGCCGGAAGAACGAGAAGTGGATCCCGCATCTGACCAACAGGACACCCGTCGTACCTGCTGCGCTCCTGAATACGGCGGGCATCGTCGGTGCTGCGCTCGCAATGGAAACGGGCATCGCTCCGTAACTAATTCGGATGGGTCGTTACAATGGAAGAGCCCGGCTGCGCGCCGGCGAAACCAGTAGACCTCTCCGCCGGATGACCACTCTGGCGTGACGCCGCACGACACCGTCACGAAAGGGCGTACGTGGCAGCCACCGATACACGTCAGACTGCTGATTCGACTTCGGAGTCAGGACCGGAAGCACCAGTCGGAGCGGCAGCCACCGGCACTGCTCCGGCAGCCGAGGAAGCTCCCGCGAAGAAGCCGGCGGCCAAGAAGGCTCCCGCCAAGAAGGCAGCAGCGAAGAAGGCTCCCGCCAAGAAGGCGGCAGCGAAGAAGGCGGGCGGCAAGAAGGCCACGGCCGGTAAGGGCGCGGACGGCGAGGACGTCGACGAAGACTCCGCCGACATGGAGGACATCGACATCACCGAGGGCGACCTCGCCGAGGTCGAGTCCGACGTCGTCGAGGTCGTCGCAGTCGGCGAGGACGAGGAGACCGAGGAGCCGTCCGAGAAGGACAAGGCCTCCGGCGACTTCGTGTGGGACGAGGAGGAGTCCGAAGCGCTCCGCCAGGCCCGCAAGGACGCCGAACTGACCGCGTCCGCCGACTCGGTCCGCGCCTACCTGAAGCAGATCGGCAAGGTCGCCCTCCTCAACGCCGAAGAGGAGGTCGAGCTCGCCAAGCGGATCGAGGCCGGGCTCTACGCGACCCAGATCATGCAGGAGCTGTCCGATTCCGGAGAGAAGCTCCCCGCCGCCCAGCGCCGGGACATGAGCTGGATCTGCCGCGACGGCAACCGCGCCAAGAACCACCTCCTCGAGGCGAACCTCCGCCTCGTCGTGTCGCTGGCCAAGCGCTACACCGGCCGCGGCATGGCGTTCCTCGACCTGATCCAGGAAGGCAACCTGGGCCTCATCCGTGCCGTCGAGAAGTTCGACTACACCAAGGGCTACAAGTTCTCGACCTACGCCACGTGGTGGATCCGTCAGGCCATCACCCGCGCGATGGCCGACCAGGCCCGCACCATCCGCATCCCGGTGCACATGGTGGAGGTCATCAACAAACTCGGCCGCATCCAGCGTGAACTCCTGCAGGACCTGGGCCGTGAGCCCACTCCCGAAGAGCTCGCCAAGGAAATGGACATCACGCCCGAGAAGGTGCTGGAGATCCAGCAGTACGCTCGTGAGCCCATCTCCCTCGACCAGACGATCGGCGATGAGGGCGACAGCCAGCTCGGCGACTTCATCGAGGACTCCGAGGCCGTCGTGGCCGTCGACGCCGTGTCCTTCACCCTCCTGCAGGATCAGCTGCAGTCGGTGCTGGAGACGCTCTCCGAGCGTGAAGCGGGCGTCGTGCGCCTGCGCTTCGGCCTGACTGACGGACAGCCCCGCACCCTCGACGAGATCGGACAGGTATACGGGGTCACGCGTGAGCGCATCCGTCAGATCGAGTCCAAGACCATGTCGAAGCTGCGCCACCCGTCCCGGTCGCAGGTGCTGCGCGACTACCTGGACTGACGAACACACCTCGATGCCCCCGGACTCCGAGCGAGTCCGGGGGCATCGTCGTGTGCGCCCGCGGCATCCGCCTACGGCCCGCTACGCGCTGGTGCGGACCCGGATCCAGGCCCCTGCCACCGGTTCGACCACCCGTGCCGCCACCGGGCCGATGACGGCCATCAGAAGGACATACGCGGTGGCGAGTGCCACGAGTTCGCTCTCCACCGCTCCGGCCGACAATGCCAGGCCTGCGATGACGATGGAGAACTCGCCGCGCGCGATCAGCGCGACCCCCGCCCGGGCCCGGCCCAGCCGCCCGACGCCCTGCTGTTTCGCCGCCCAGGCGCCGGTGACCATCTTCGTCAGCGCGGTGACGACGGCGAGCAGGACGGCCCAGCCGAGAACCGGTGGAATCGCCCGGGGGTCGGTGTTGAGTCCGAACACCACGAAGAACATCGCGGCGAACAGATCGCGGAGCGGTTCGAGGACGCGGCTCGCGTTGTGGGCGGTCGTTCCCGAGATCGCGATTCCCAGGAGGAACGCCCCCACGGCGGCCGAGACCTGCATCGCCGAGCTGATCCCCGCGACGAGGAGCGCGGCGCCGAGCAGTTTCAGGAGCAGCGTCTCGCTGTCCGGGCTGTCCAGCAGGGCGGACACGTAGCGGCCGTACCGCAGGGCGATCACGAGGACGACCGAGATGACGACGAGGGAGATACCCACCGCCTCGAGTCCACCGGCGAAACTGACCCCGGCGAGCAGAGCCGTCAGAATGGGCAGGTACACGGCCATCGCGAGATCCTCGAACACGAGAATCGAGAGCACGACCGGCGTTTCGCGGTTACCGAGCCGACCCAGGTCGCTCAGCACCTTCGCGATGATGCCCGACGACGAGATGTAGGTGACGCCGGCCATCACGACCGCGCCGGTGGGTCCCCACCCCAGCATCAGTGCTACGACCGCTCCGGGCACGGCGTTGAGGACGGCGTCCACGACCCCGGCCATCCACGACCGTCGCAACCCGGTGACGAGTTCCGACGCCGTGTATTCCAGCCCCAGCAGAAGCAGGAGAAGAACCACGCCGATCTCGGCCGCCAGGTGGCTGAACTCGCTGATGTCGCCGAGATTGACGAAGCCGCCGCTGCCGAAGCAGAGTCCGCCGAGGAGATAGAACGGGATCGGCGACATGCCGAACTGAGCTGCCAGACGGCCCAGCAATCCGAGCGCGAAGAACACCGCGCCCAATTCGATGAGCGCGAGCGTAGTGGTGTTCACGGGACCGTCAGCCGTTGGCCAGGAGCTTGGCTGACGCGTCCAGTCCGTCTGTGGTTCCGACGGCGACCAGGAGGTCGCCGGAGGTGAGCAGGAAATCGGGCTTCGGTGACGGGTACACCTGACCGGCCCGCATGACCGCGACGATCGAGACTCCGGTGCGGGTGCGCATCGCCGTGTCACCGAGCGGGCGGCCGTCGAACCGGGAGTCCTCCTTGATGTAGAGCTGCTTGGTGCGGATTCCGGGCAGGTCCCGGTGCTCCTCCTCCAGCTGCGCCACCAGTTGCGGTGCTCCCAGCAGGTTGCTGAGGACTGCCGCCTCCTCGGTGGTGAGCGGCACGGACGCAGCGCACGCATCGGGATCGTCGGCCTTCGAGACGATCAGATCGGTGCGACCGTCGCGGTGGGTGATGACACCGATGCGGCGACCGGCGGCGAGTTCGAAGTCCTTACGCACCCCGATACCCGGTAGTGGCGTCACTTCAACGTTCATGCCTCCACGGTAGACCGGTCGGTGTGACCAACCGCGGAAGGCTCGCGTCAGTGCCGGGCCGGGAACATTCCGTCGGCGTCGGGGCGGTAATCCTCGACCGCGGTGACCGCCGTGACGGGCAGCGTCCCGTACAGGTGTGGGAACAGCATCGACGCCGGATCCGCCGGCACGCCCGGCTCCCACCTCACCGGCGCACCGAGCGCGGCGGGGTCGAGCCTCAGCAGGACGAGGTCCGTACGCCCAGCGAACAACCTGTTGGCGGGCAGATGCACCTGGGCCGGCGTCGAGAGGTGCACGAAACCGTCCGCGGCGAACGTCGCGGGCACTCGACTGCCTTCGCGTTCCGCGGTGCGCCATTCCTCGCGACTGCAGATGTGGACCAGCTGGTCTTCGGATTTCACACGGTGAGACTAGCGTCACGCTTCGGAACGAATCAGCTGTCAGCGAACTCGGACCGCGCGGTCTGTTCACATCTGCGCTCGTCACGCCCCTGACTGGGCGTTTCCGGCGGGTTTCGTGTGTGATGCAACACTGAGAAACGCCGATGGGAACAACGCGTAAACCCCAAACGTCTGACAGAGTAGATCCACCGCGCCACCCCCGACGCGGCGGACCAAGGCCCCAGGCACTCGGCGTCAGTCGAAGCCAGTACGGAGGAGTCATGCCCGGAACACTGACCAGCCCCCCGTTGACCGCAGCCGACCGGTGCGACCGGTGCGGTGCGGGAGCCCGCGTTCGCGCGGTACTTCCGACCGGAGGAGAGTTGCTCTTCTGCGGTCACCACGCCAACGAGCACGCAGACCGCCTTCGCGAGATGAACGCCACGATCGTGTCCGAAGCCGAAGCTGCAATCTGATACGTCAGCCCGGGTGACCCGTCCCAGGCTCACCTATTCAGCGAAGAGACCGGCGAGTGCGATGCACTCGCCGGTCTCTCTTTACGTTCGCGTCACCGAGTGACGGCGGTCACCACTGTCGCAGGGTGGAGATCCGCTCGGTGAGCTGCTCGACGGTGGCGATCGCCGTGGGCGGGCCCCCGCAGACGCGACGCAGTTCGCCGTGGATGGTGCCGTGCGGCTTGCCGGTCCGGTGGTGGTGCATCGCGACGAGACTGTTCAGTTCCCGGCGCAGCTGCGCGAGCTGTCCGGCGGCGGCCACCCGGTCCGCGACCTGGGGCACGGGCGTGTGCACGGGCGCGGGGGCGGGCTCCTGCTTGTCCAGCTGCTCCGACTGACGCTGACGGAGCAGCGCGCGCATCTGATCGGCGTCGAGCAGTCCGGGCAGACCCAGGTAGTCGGCCTCCTCGTCGGAGCCCGAGAACGTCGCCGTCCCGAAGGACGACCCGTCGTAGATCACCTGGTCGAGCTCGGCGTCCGCGCCGAGCGAGGTGAACGCCTTCTCCTCTTCGCCGAGCTCGTCCTTCTGCTTGTTCGCGTCGGCGAGAAGATCGTCGTCGAAGCCGTCCTTCTCCCGATGGGGCTTGCCGAGCACGTGGTCGCGCTGCGCCTCGAGCTGGCTGGCCAGGTCGAGCAGCACCGGAACCGACGGGAGGAACACGCTCGCGGTCTCGCCCTTGCGACGGGACCGCACGAAACGCCCGATCGCCTGCGCGAAATAGAGCGGGGTGGACGCACTGGTGGCGTACACACCGACGGCCAGGCGGGGAACGTCGACGCCTTCCGACACCATGCGGACGGCGACCATCCACTTCTGGGTGCTCGCCCCGAACTCGGCGATCCGCTTGGACGCCGTGGGGTCGTCGGAGAGCACCACGACCGGGTCTTCCCCGGTGACCGCCGTCAGGGTCTGCGCGTACGCACGGGCCACGGTCTGGTCGGTGGCGATCACGAGACCTCCGGCGTCGGGCATTCCGCCCGTGCGCAGCTGGCCGAGCCGGGTGTCGGCGGCGTGCAGGACCGCGGGAATCCAGTCGCCCGACGGGTCCAGGGCCGTCCGCCACGCCCGGGCCGTCTGCTCCGCACTGAGCGGCTCACCGAGTCGCGCGGAGAACTCCTCGCCCGCGTTGTTCCGCCAGCGTGCCTCGCCGGAGTAGGCGAGGAACACTACGGGCCGGACGACGCCGTCCGCGAGGGCGTCCGAGTACCCGTAGGAGTGATCCGCCTTCGAGCGCATCAGACCCTCGCGATCGGGTTCGTATGTCACGAACGGGATCGCACTGTCGTCGCTGCGGAACGGCGTACCGGTCAGGGCGAGGCGGCGGGTGGCGTCACCGAACGCCTCCCGGATGGCGTCACCCCAGCTCTTGGCGTCGCCACCGTGGTGGATCTCGTCGAGGATGACCAGCGTGCGGCGGCTCTCGGTGCGGACCCGGTGCTTGAACGGGTGGGAGGCGACCTGCGCGTACGTCACCACGACACCCTGGTAGTCGCTGGAGGTCTGCCCGGTCGAGTTCGAGAAGTACGAGTCCAGCGCGATGCCGTTGCGCGCAGCGGACTCGGCCCACTGGTGCTTGAGGTGCTCGGTCGGTGCGACCACGGTCACCTGATCGACGGTGCGGTCGCGCAGCAACTCCGACGCGACCCGCAGCGCGAACGTGGTCTTACCGGCGCCCGGCGTCGCGACCGCGAGGAAGTCCTGCGGTCCGGTCGACAGATACTTCGTCAGCGCACGACGCTGCCAGGCGCGCAGTGATCCTGCGGGTCTGGCAGGTTCGGTCTGTGCGAGGTAGGCCTCGGTGCCCACGATCTGCGCTGCCTCGGTTTCCATTCTCGGCGCCGACTGGGAGCCCACTGTCTCAGCACTCACGGGCTGCCCTCCGCTGGCATGGCACTGTTTGCTCGCACTCCTCGGTATTCGATCGACATGTCCGGGTCCAGACCCGAAGGCGCTGTCCGTCAAGGAGCCTAGCGTCCGGATCCGACGCGGACCGCATTCGCGAGTTCCGATAGTGACAGATTTGTCGCGACACGAGGACAGCAGCGGTGGGCAACCGGGCGTGTCGTCAGGGATGCTGGAAACATCATGACCGAAACACCCTCGACAACGCCGCAGAGTGGCGGTGACCCACCCCGGTCCGGGTGGCATCCGCTACGTCGTGCACTGAGCGTGATCGGTCGCACAGCGAGCAAGGCCTGGGATGATTCGATCTTCGGAAAGGCGGCCACGGCGGCGTTCTGGCAGACACTGTCGCTGCCTCCGCTCCTGCTGGGGCTCCTCGGAATGCTCGGCTACGTCGGCGGCTGGTTCGGGCCCGACACCGTCGACATCATCCAGTCGAAGATCATCAACTTCAGCGGGACGGTGTTCAGCGACAGCGTCGTCGAACAGATCATCCGCCCCACCGTCGGCGACGTACTCGAACGTGGGCGCCCCGAGATCGTGTCACTGAGCTTCCTGCTGTCCCTGTGGGCCGGCTCCTCCGCCATTTCCACGTTCGTGGACTCGATCGTCGAGGCCCACGGCCAGCAGGAGGCGCGGCATCCGGTGTGGCAGCGCGTGTTCGCGTTGCTGCTCTACGTGATGTTCCTGATCCTCGCCGTGTTCACCCTGCCGCTGGTCGCGCTGGGGCCGACGCTCGTCGGCAGGGTGCTCCCGGAGGCGTGGCGCACGATCGGGACGGAGATCGTCGACACGTTCTACTACCCCGGCGTGGGCCTGTTGCTCATCGTGGGCCTGACGACGCTGTACAAGGTGGCACTGCCCCGGTCGCTGCCCTGGCACCGGCTGCTCGGCGGCGCGCTCGTGGCGGGGGTGTTCTTCCTCGGCGCGAGCACCTGCCTGCGCCGCTACCTCTCCTGGGTGGCCGGAACCGGATACACGTACGGGGCGCTGGCCACGCCGATCGCGTTCCTGCTGTTCACGTTCTTCCTGGGTTTCGCGGTGGTGCTCGGCGCCGAGTTCAACGCCACCGTCCAGGAGTTCTGGCCCGCCCGTGCCACCCGCATCGACCAGATGCGGGATTGGATCGCCGCACAGGCCGAGAGTTCGCCGTCGACGGGTCCGGTGACCAGCCTCACACGTCGCATCGCCACCGGTCCGATCAAGGTCGTCGGCGACCGTGCCCGTCCGGATGCGGGCGAGCCGGAGCACGGGAACGACGACGAGCCCGACGGCCCGGTACGAGAACCTCCCGAGCCACCGGGTGTGCGACGAGCGCCGGTGAAGCGTCAGTCGCCCTTGCGTAATCCTTCGTAGATCTTCTTGCAGTCGGGGCAGACCGGCGATCCCGGCTTCGCGGACTTCGTCACCGGAAACACTTCGCCGCACAACGCGACGACGTGAGTGCCCATGACGGCGCTCTCCGCGATCTTGTTCTTCTTGACGTAGTGGAAGAATTTGGGAGTGTCGTCATCGGTCGACTCGTCGGTGGTGACGTCGGGCCGTTCCTTGGTTTGAGTGCTCACCCCTCAATAATGCCGCAACCGGCCGACGAACCCACCCCCTGTGTGCATTTGCCGCCCGACAGTGGAACAGTGGAGTCATGGCACGAAGTGCAGGGTTCGGTGGGTCCCACGACGCCGGCTCCCCGAGCAATCCGGTTCTCATCACCGAGGCGGCGCGATCCATCGAGGATCAACATCGCGCCCGTGTCCGCAAGTACCTTCTCATCATGTCCTTCCGGTTCCCCGCGCTGATCTTCGCGGCGGTGGCGTACGGCATCTGGGAGAACCCGTGGATCTCGATGGCGATCATCGGTGTGTCGATCCCGCTGCCGTGGATCGCGGTTCTCATCGCCAACGACCGCCCGCCGCGGACCAAGGACGAGCCCAGCCGGTACGACCACCGCGAGTCGCCGTCCACCGCGCTGCCCGCGCCGCCGCACCACACGATCGAGGGCTGACACAGTCGGGCGTGCTGCAACAATGCACGGGTGAACCGTGACGAGCTGCTGTCGATCTGCCCCTCTCTGCGTGCGGCCCTCCGCCGCAACCGGTACGACACGGACACCCTGCTCGATGCGCTGGGCCCCGAGGTCCATGCGGCGCTGAGCCGCAACGAGCCGGTCCCGGTACGCCGGGCCAGCGCGGCCTGCGGCGAACTCGGCAGCCTGATCCGCCTGTTCCTTCTCACCGACGACTGTCCCGTCGGTGAGGTGGCCGCGGCGCTGTCCCCGCTGCCGGTCGAGGACGCCGTGGCGGCCGGCCTGCTCGAATCCGACGGCGACGTCGTCCGGGCGGCCCTCGATCTCCGTCCGATGGACATCGGCGGGGGCAACCGCTGGGTGCTCTCCGACCTCGACGGCTCACTCCGCCCCCGCGAGACCCCCGTCGACCACGTCATCGGCGTCGGGCACGCGTCGCTGTCGCTGCTGCAGGCCACCCCGACCGCGCCGGTCGGGACGCTGCTCGACGTCGGGACCGGTTGCGGCATCCAGGCCCTGCACGGCGCGTCCTACGCCGACTCGGTCACGGCCACGGACCTGAACGTCCGTGCCGTCGATCTGGCGGCCGTCACGGCGGCACTCAACGAGGAAGAGATGGAACTGCTCGCCGGGTCGTGGTTCGATCCGGTCGAGGGTCGCACGTTCGATCAGGTCGTGGCCAATCCGCCGTTCGTCGTCAGCCGCGCCCGGGTGGGTCACACCTACCGCGACTCCGGACTCGACCTCGACGGCGCGAGTGAGCTGATGATCTCCCGCGTGGCCGACTATCTCGCGCCCGGCGGCACCGCGGCGCTGCTGGCGTCCTGGATCCACGTCGAGGGCGAGGACTGGCGCGCCCGGGTGGCCTCCTGGCTTCCCGCCCACGGGATCGATGCGTGGGTGGTGCAGCGGGATGTCGCGGACCCGGCCCTCTACGTCGGCACCTGGATGCGGGACGGCGGCCTCGACACCCGGGACCCGGCCACCGCGACCATTGCCGAGGACTGGCTGGATCACCTCGCGAGCGCCAACGTCGAGGGGGTCGGCTTCGGGTTCGTCTACCTGCGCCGGACCGACGCACCCACCGATCTGATGGCGGAGGATCTCACCCACGGCTTCAGCGACCCCTTGGGCGCGGAGGCGCTCGCGTACTTCGAGCGGGTGGCGTGGCTGCGCGACCACGACGTGCTCACCGCGCGTTTCCGTGTGGAGGAGAGCACCGCCCTGGAGCGGGTGTTCCTGCCCGGCGACGAGGGATGGAACCAGGTGGTCGCCCGGCTGCACCGGGGGAACGGCCCGGCGTGGCAGCACGAGGTCGACGATCTCGTCGCCTCGCTCGTCGCGGGCATGCGCGGCGACGGCCTCGTGCTGGGCGAACTGATCGAGCTTCTCGCCGCCGCCCACGGCGTCGACGCCGAGGAACTCGCGCAGTCGGCCGTGCCGCTCGTGCACGCTCTCGTCCGGCACGGACTCGTGCTTCCCGCGTAGCCGCCGGGTTCCCGATCCGTGCCCCTTATACGTGTTCTCAGCAACTTCTCAGGACTGAATCGAGGAACCCGCAGGTCACAGCGCCTTCACAAATTACCGGCCGGGAACTTTCCCAGGCCTTCGGTGCGTTGATCCATATGAGACACCACCGATGAGGAGGCAAGTCATGACAAGCCCCAGCACCACTACTCGCATTCGCCCCAGCGCTGCCGATCTGGACGCCCAGAGCCCCGCTGCCGACCTGGTCCGGGTCTACCTGAACGGAATCGGCCGCACAGCTCTGCTGACGGCCGCAGACGAGGTAGAACTGTCCAAGCGAATCGAGGCTGGGCTGTACGCCGCGCACATCCTGGAGACCGGGAAGCGACTCTCTCCCGCCAAGAAGCGCGACCTCGCGACGGTCGTCCGTGAAGGACAGTCAGCCCGCGCACACCTCCTCGAGGCCAACCTGCGGCTCGTCGTCTCGCTCGCCAAGCGGTACACCGGACGCGGCATGCCCCTGCTGGACCTCATCCAGGAGGGCAACCTGGGTCTGATCCGCGCGATGGAGAAGTTCGACTACGCGAAGGGGTTCAAGTTCTCGACGTACGCCACCTGGTGGATTCGTCAGGCGATCACCCGCGGCATGGCCGACCAGAGCCGGACGATCCGGCTCCCAGTGCACCTCGTGGAGCAGGTCAACAAGCTGGCCCGTATCAAGCGTGAGCTGCATCAGCAGCTCGGGCGTGAGGCGACGGACGACGAGCTGGCCGAGGAGTCGGGCATCCCGGCGCACAAGATCGCGGATCTCCTCGACCACAGCCGCGACCCGGTGAGCCTCGACATGCCGGTCGGCAACGACGAGGAAGCTCCCCTGGGCGACTTCATCGAGGATTCCGAGGCCACGTCGGCGGAGAACGCCGTGATCGCCGGTCTCCTGCACAGCGACGTGCGCAGCGTGCTGGCCACCCTCGACGAGCGTGAGCAGCAGGTCATCCGGCTGCGTTACGGTCTCGACGACGGTCAGCCGCGCACTCTCGACCAGATCGGCAAGCTCTTCGGGCTCTCCCGCGAGCGGGTCCGCCAGATCGAGCGCGAAGTGATGGGCAAGCTGCGTCAGGGCGACCGCGCCGAGCGGTTGCGCTCCTACGCGAGCTGACGAGAACCTCCACCGGAATCAGCGCCGGTGCCGGTCGTACGCGACCGGCACCGGCGTTGCGCTGTCTGCGAGGCCGGGTGACCGGTCAGCGAAGGCGGCGGGGCCCGAGGTCGGCGACGCTGGGCTCCGGGCCGATCCGAACACGCGAATCGGTGATCTGCGCGCCCTCGGCCGATGCGAGCACGGGTTCGCAGGCCAGTTCCCGCACCTCCGGGAGGTCGTCCGCGAGAGCCGAGATCCGCTGCACGAGGTCGACGAGAGCCGATTTGTTCACCGGGACCGCGCTGCGGTAGCCGGACAGCAGCGGTGCGGCTTTCGGTGCGTCGATCAGTTCCGTTGCGGCGTCCTCGGTGAGGGGCAGGACCCGGTAGGCGCGGTCGCCGAGGAGGTCGGAGATCACGCCGGCGAGCCCGAACGAGATGAGCGAGCCGAACGACGGGTCGTCCTGGACGCCCACCACACAGCCGATTCCCTTCGTGGCCATCCGCTGCACGTGGAGTAGCGGTTCACCGGACGCGGCGGCGAGGTCGCGGTAGGCCCAGCGGACCGAATCGGGCCCGACCAGATCGAGGCGGACGCCACCGAGGTCCGGCCGGTGCCGCCACTGCTCCCCCGTCGCCTTCACCGCGACCGGGTACCCCAATTCCTCGGCGGCCTGCACGGCCTCGTCTTCGGTGGTGGCGGAACGGAATTCCACGACATTCACGCCGTAGCACGCGAGGAGTTGCGATGCCTCGAAGTCCGACAGCCAGCGTCCGGACGACGTCCCCAGCCAGCCGTCGACCATCGTTTTCGCCCGCTCCGGATCGATCCCATTGGGGCGCACCACTTTCGAGGACGGTTTGCTCTTCCACGCCGAGTACCGCCAGGCGCGTGCCAGTGCCAGCGCCGCGCGTTCCGGACCGGGATAGGAGGGAACCGAACCGCGCGTCGGGTGCCCGTCCTCACCACGGACCGCCAGGACGTCGGGCACACCCTCCGCCGCGAGGAACGTCGTGAGGACGGGTTTGTCGGCGTCCCGCACCGCCTCCCGCAGCGCCTGGGCATAGGGTTCGACGGGAACGGCGACCGGTGGTACGAACACGGCGATCACCGAATCGACATCGAAGGACGTGAGCGCTGTCCGCACGGCCGCCGCGAACTCCTCGGGACCGGCCTGGGGACCGAGGTCGACGGGGTCGCCGACCTGCAGACCCTCACTGCGTGCCGCATCCGCGGCGAGCACACCGAGGGCGGTGGAGTTCCCGACCACGGCGAGCCGGGGTCCCGCGGGCAGCGGCTGATATCCGAACAGCAGCGCACAGTCGAACAGCTGGGAGATCGACCCGACCTGCACGACACCGGCCTGCTCGAAGAGGGCGCGGACGATCGAATCGTCCATCTCGCCACCGCTGGCCGCCAATGCGGGCGGGACGGCGTGCCTGCCGCTCTTGACCGCGACGATCGGCTTGTTCCGCGCCACCCGGCGCGCGATGCGCGAGAACTTGCGGGGGTTGCCGAAGCTCTCCAGGTACAGCAGCACCACCTCGGTGGCCGGATCCGAATCCCAGTACTGCAGGAGGTCGTTGCCGGAGACGTCGGCGCGGTTTCCCGCGGAGACGAAGGCGGACAATCCGATTCGGCTCCGCGCGGCCTCGTCGAGGATCGCGATGCCGAGTGCGCCGGACTGGCAGAAGAATCCGACGTTGCCCGGGCTGGGCAGCACCGGTGCGAGGGTGGCGTTCAACGAGACCTCGCTGTCGTTGTTGGCCACACCGAGCGCGTTGGGACCGATCAGCCGCATCCCGTGCGCTCGGGCGGCGTGGACGAGGCGACGTTCGGACTGCCGTCCGTCCAGCCCGGTTTCGCTGAATCCCGACGACACGACGACGAGTGCCTTGACCCCCTTGTCCAGGCAGTCGTCGAGGACGGCGTTGATCGACTCGGCGGGTACCGCGACGACGGCGAGATCCACCTCGTCGGGGATGTCGCGGACCGACGGGTATGCCCGCACTCCGTGGACCGAACGGTGCTCGGCGTTGACCGGGTACACCGGGCCGGTGAATCCCGCCCGCAGCAGGTTGGTCAGCACGGCGTTGCCGACCTTCGCCCGGTCGGTGGACGCACCGATCACCGCGACCGACCGCGGACTGAGCACGTTGCGCATGCTGCGCGCCTCGGCGGCCCGCTCGCGGGAATTGCGCACGGACACCATCGCTTCGGTGGGGTCGATCGCGAACTCGAGCTTGAGTACTCCGCCCTCGAAGCTGCGGCTCACCTGATATCCCGCCTCGCGGAACACCGTCACCATGTTCCGGTTCTCGGCGAGAACCTCGGCGACGAACATCGTCAGGCCGTTCTCCGCGGCCGCCGCGGCGAGATGCTCGAGCAGGATGGGCCCGAGTCCGCGGCCCTGATGCGCGTCGGCGACGACGAACGCCACCTCCGCGGACTTGCCGTCCCCCTCGCCGATGAGCCGCTCGTACCGGCCGACGGCGATGATCTCGTCCCCGAGCAGCACCACGAACGCCACCCGGTCGTGGTGATCGACCGTGGTGAAATGAACGATGTCCCGTTGCGACATGGTCGGGTAGGGGCCGAAATACCGCAGATAGCGGGTGCGTTCGGAAAGCTTCGCGTGGAACGCGACGAGTTTGTCCGCGTCCTCCGGCACGATCGGCCGTAACGCCACCGCTCCGCCGTCCGCCGCCAGCACGTCGGCGACCCAGTGCCGCGGGTAGTTGTGCGCGGCGTCGGGTTTCCCCTTCGCCTCGGTCTTGACCGCCGCCCCGGCGACGCCCGACGTCTCCGCGCTCGCCGACGTCTGGATGCCGTCGGTGGTCTCGCTGCCGTCCGTCGGCTCAGTCACGGGGATCCTCCGGGTCGAGTCCGAGTAGCGGGAAGCAGGCGCGGCGAGTGGCGATGACGGCCGAGTCGATCCGCGTCAGGGCGCGATCGACCGAGGGGATCCCGGTTTCCGGTGTGCCGCCGGGACCGTCCCAGGGCCGGTAGTCGACCTCGCCGCCGTCGCCCATCGTGTCCGGCAGGTCCACGCTGGGTGCGAGCGCGTGTGCCCGCTCCTGCCAGGCCTCGGGTACGGCACGGCGCGTGTCGATCTCGCGGTCGAGCGCGGCGGCGATGAGGTGGGTCCACGCGCGCGGGACGACGCGGACGAGGCCGTAACCGCCGCCGCCGACGGCGAGCCAGCGTCCTTCGGCGTAGCGGTCGGCGAGATCACGCATCGCGAGGAACGCGGCCCGCTGGCCGTCGACGGTCAGGGCGAGGTCGGCCAGCGGATCCTCGCGGTGGCTGTCGACACCGCACTGGCTGATCACGATCTGGGGCCGGAACGACGCGAGTGCGCCCGGGACGACGGCGTGGAAACCGCGCAGCCACAACGCATCGACGGTGCCCGGCAGCACGGGGAGGTTGACGGCGGTGCCCTCCCCCGATCCCTCGCCGACCTCGCTCGACCACCCTGTGTTGGGCCAGAGCGTCGCCGGATGCTGGTGGAGCGAGATCGTCAGGACCCGGGGGTCGTGCGCGAACGCGTGCTGGACCCCGTCCCCGTGGTGCGCGTCGACGTCGATGTAGGCGATCCGGTCGAAACCGTGGTCCAGCAGCCAGGAGATCGCAATGGCGACATCGTTGTACACACAGAAGCCGGAGGCCCAGTCGGGCATCGCGTGGTGCATGCCACCGCCGATGCTCACCGCCCGGCGTGTGCGCCCCGCTGCGATCTCCTGCGCCGCGGCGAGGGAACCGCCGGCGAGGATCGCGCTCGCCTCGTGCATCTGGGGGAAGACCGGATTGTCCTCGGTGCCGAGCCCGTGCGGGGCGTCCGCACCGAGCACACCCGACGTCGCCGAGTGCCCGGCCTGCTTGACTGCTTCGACGTACGCGGGAGTGTGGATCCGCAACAGGTCTGCGTCCGAGGCGGCGTCGGGCCGCAACAGTTCGACCCCTTCGAGAATCCCGAGGCTGCGGGCGAGCGACATGGTCAGCTCGAGCCGGGTGGGATTCATCGGGTGGTCCGCACTCCACCGATAACTGAGATAGTCCGGACTCCACACGACTGCACGGTGCGATACCAGTGCAGCCGAATCCTCCCCGGAACTGAACGACGCGGTCATGAACTCACGCTACTGGTCCCCCGCGGAGGGTGCGAGCAGACCCCGGCACGACCGGCACCGACGCGCTGCGGGGACGGACGGCGCCGGTGGCGGGCAATCACCGGTAGAATCAACCGAGACGAAGGGGTGTGAGTGTGAAGGATCTGGTCGACACCACGGAGATGTACCTCCGGACGATCTATGACTTGGAAGAAGAGGGCGTCGTCCCACTTCGAGCACGTATTGCCGAACGACTCGAGCAGAGCGGTCCCACGGTCAGCCAGACCGTTGCCCGGATGGAGCGTGACGGTCTCCTCCTGGTCGCCGGTGACCGCCACCTGGAACTGACGGAGAAGGGCCGCGAACTCGCGGTGTCGGTGATGCGCAAGCACCGCCTCGCCGAACGACTGCTGGTCGACGTCATCGGCCTCAAGTGGGAAGAGGTCCATGCGGAGGCGTGCCGCTGGGAGCACGTCATGAGCGAGGAAGTCGAGCGACGTCTCGTGGAGGTGCTCAACAACCCCACTACTTCGCCGTACGGCAACCCTATTCCCGGGCTCGCGCTGCTCGGGCTGGACCGTCCGGTCGACGCCCCCGAGACGCTCATCCGGCTCACGGACGTGCCGCCCGGCAAGCCGACCGCTGTCGTCGTCCGGCGCCTCGCGGAGCACGTGCAGTCGGATCCGGACGTCATCGGGCAGCTGCGCGAGGCGGGCGTCGTTCCGGACGCGCGCGTCACCGTCGAGACCAAGCCCGGTTCGGTCACCATCACGGTGCCCGGCCACAGCGGGTTCGATCTGTCCGAGGAGATGGCACACGCCGTCCAGGTGAAGCAGGTACAGGGATAGTCGATGAAACTTCTGGTCACCGGCGGCGCCGGCTACGTCGGCAGCGTCTGTAGCACGGTCCTGCTCGAACGCGGACACGAGGTCGTCATCATCGACGACCTGTCCACGGGTAACGCCGACGCGGTGCCGCTCGGTGCCGAGTTCGTCGAGGGCGACGTCGCGGAGGTGGTGTCGGACGTGCTCGGCACGAGCGGCACACCCCGCTTCGACGGCGTCCTGCATTTCGCGGCGCAGTCGCTCGTCGGCGAGTCCGTCCAGTACCCGGAGAAGTACTGGCGCGGCAACGTCGTCACCACGCTCGAGCTTCTCGAGGCCATGCGGCATTCGGGGACACGGAAACTCGTGTTCTCGTCGACCGCCGCGACGTACGGCGAGCCGGAGCACTCGCCGATCACGGAGGCCGATCCGACCCGTCCCACCAATCCGTACGGGGCGACGAAACTCGCGATCGACCATGCCATCACGTCGTACTCGGTGGCCCATTCGCTCGCGGCGACCAGCCTGCGGTACTTCAACGTCGCGGGAGCGTACAAGTCGGCCGGCGAGAACCGGGTCGTCGAAACGCATTTGATTCCTCTCGTGCTCCAGGTGGCGCTCGGTCAGCGGGAGAAGATCTCGATCTTCGGCACCGACTGGCCGACTCCGGACGGAACGGCGATCCGCGACTACATCCATGTGCTCGACCTCGCCGAGGCGCACGTGCTGGCACTGGAGTCGTCGATCGAGGGCAGGCACCGCATCTACAATCTCGGCAGCGGTGCGGGTTTCAGTGTGCGCGAAGTCATCTCGGCGTGCGCGCGGGTCACCGGTCTCCCCATTGCGGTCGAGGACGCACCGCGCCGGGCAGGCGATCCGGCCGTACTGGTGGCGTCGAGTGATCGTGCAATCGCGGAGCTCGGGTGGCGGCCGGAGCACACCGACCTCGACGAGATCGTCGCCGACGCGTGGGCCTACCTGCAGGAGCTGGGCGACCGGTCGCACGCGGCACGCCGGTGACGCCCGCTCAGGCCGCGATTCAGCGGGGCAGCACGACACCGATCGCTTCGGCTCGCTCGTAACCGACGTCGGCCAGGCCCCGCACCTCGGTCGGCCGGAGTCCGGAGTGCAGTGCACCGTCGAGCAGGGTGGCCAATACGTGCCCCGGCTCCGAGTCCAGGGCGGCGGCCAGCGCGATGCCGGCGAACGGCCCGTCGCCACGAAGGTAGGCGCTGTATCCGAGCAGCGCCGCCGGGTTCGCGCGTTCCGGATCCGGGAGGTTGCGGGCGAGGAGAATCCACAGTTGCTCCGCGTCGTCGGCGTACGGGCCGACGGCCAGAGCGAGCGCGCTGTCCCGGACGGTGACGTTCTCCAGTGCGAGCGCGAGTTCCGCGTACTCCGGCGCGAGGAGCCGCTCCCCGGACGACACCCGCGCGACGTGTGTCAGCACGAGCTCGAGTTCGAGACGGTGACCACGCTCCGGCGCGGCCGATCGTGCTGCCAATTCCCTTCGCAGAAGCGATGATTGACGGCCACGTTCGATGAGGGCGGCGATCTGCATCCGTTCGAGCACCGGGCCCACCTCGATGGTGGCTTCCAGCTCCTCGCGCGAAGAACGGATGGCCCTGCCCTCGACGACCCGCGCGAGCGCGACCCGGGACGACGTCGGATCGGACTGGGCTCCGCACTCACCGCCGCCGAGGAGGCTGAACCATTCGCGGCCGGCCGCGATCTCCACCGTGACGAACACGTCGAGAAGTTCGGTCGGTGTGAAGTCGAGGAGCTCTTCGAATTCTTCGACGATCGCGGACAGCTCGTCCAGGGAGATCGCGGCCGCGTCGGTGAAGCGGTCGTCGACGAGCACCAGGAGCACCCCGGTGGCCTGCTCCCTCTCACAGACGGTGGCAAACTGACCCAACGCCGCGTACATCGGCGGGGTCGGCACGTCGCCGCCGCTGAGGACCAAGTCGTGTCTCATGACGGCTCCGACCGACGGGTTGCGCTCCCCGGACAGACACACCGCCACGATCGAGCGGGCGGGCCGGAATCCGAGCAGTGCGGGAACCGAGGCGAGAAGGTCGCCCGGGGCGGACAACGTGACGGTGTGCTGGTGCGGGGGCGGTCCCCCGCCGGGATCGTCGGAGAAACCGGAACCGTGCGGGAATGCGGGTGTCGTCATGCATCAGACTCTGACGGGTCGACGCGTCGCCGCACGGCGGGCGAACTGGGAAAACCCAGAGGTCTGTGGATGGGCCGTCGGTTGTGGACAACCGGGCCGCCGCGCCGCGCAGACGCGCCGATCGACCGAGAAGTCGTCGGAGCCCTGTGCTAGTGCCCGCTCAGCTGGTCTGCACCTTCTGCACCGCGGCGGTGAACAACTCGTCGAGCGCGACCGTGTCGGCCTTCGCGTCGCCGAAAGACATGAAGGTCGCGGACACCCGCACGTCCCCCACCTGCGCGATCAACGTGACCATCGACTGGGTGACCTTGTCGCTCTCATTGCCGGACTTGACGGTCCGCCGCAGCGCGAGGGTGTCGTCGGCCCGGACCGGAGGGGCCGGCGTGACCGCGGTGGTGACGGTGGACTCGGCCCCACTGTCCGTCACGGTGACCTCGCCGCACTTCTTCGTCTGTGCCGCCAGTTCGTCGAGGGGTGTATCGGTTCTGGTGAGCTCGACCGAGATCGTCGAACGGCTCGCGTTGTCCGTGCCCACCGCCATGACGGTGCCGGTCGGTCCGTAGTCCTGCGCAGGCGGCGCACAGTCCGCAGGGTCGACCACCGCGCCCTGCGGTACTCCCGTCAGGTCGGGTGCCGCCATCGACACGGCCTGGGCGGGCAGCACGATCGCCTCGTACCGGGCCGGGAAGTCGGCCGGATCGACCAGAAGCTTCGACAGTCCCTTTCCGGACGGCGAACCGGCCGCGATGGTCGTGCTCGGCTGCGCGACACCGGAGACCGTCGAGGAACACCCGGAGAGAATCGTCACCGCGGCCAGCGAGACCACCGGGACAACGATGGCCGTCCGTACCGCTGTGCGCCGAGACCTCACCGTCGACCTCCCGTGTCGGATGTGTGGTGCCCCCGCCCGGGGAGCCTTTCCGCCACTCTGCCACGCCGGCGCACCGACAGCGGGGAGGCTGCGGCTCAGTTGCCGCGGGCGATCCACTCCTCCAGATGCGGGGATTCGGTCCCGATGGTGGTTCCGTCGCCGTGCCCGGTGCGGACCGTCGTCGACGGCGGTAGCGCGAACAGACGATCGCGGATGGACCCGATGATCGTCGGGAAGTCCGAGTAGGAGCGCCCGGTGGCTCCCGGTCCGCCCGAGAACAGGGTGTCACCACTGAACAACTCCCCCGCCTCCGGCAGATACAGACAGCAGGAGCCGGGCGAGTGCCCGGGCGTGTGGAGCACGCGGAGGTCGGTCCCGGCCACGGCGATCTCCTGCCCGTCCTCGATCGGCGTGTAGACGACCGCGGGGTGAGTCTGTCGCCACAACACGTCGTCGGCCGCATGGAGGTAGAGAGGGGCGTCCAGCGCCGTGGACAGTTCCGGCGCCACCGTGACGTGGTCGTTGTGGCCGTGCGTGCAGACGATGGCCCGCACGTGCCTGCCGCCGACAGCCTCGACGATCGGGGCGGCGGTGTGCGCGGCGTCGATCACCACCACCTCGGAGTCGTCGCCGACGATCCACACGTTGTTGTCGACGTCCCAGGTGCCCCCGTCGAGGCTGAAGGTGCCGGAGGTGACCACTCGGTCGATGCGCACGCTCACGACTCGACCGCCGATCGCCGAACCCGGTACGCAATTCTTCGTACCCGTGCAGACATCGTGCACCTCCAGGATCTCGTCCGTCTCGGCCCGTTCCTCACATTGCCACAGACCGTGCGCGGGATCTCGCTGTGGGCGAACACCGGAAGGCCCCGGACGGGAATTATCGGTCGCCCGCGCCGTGTTCCCCGAGAGCGGGACCTCCGAGAGCAAAGTCCGACGTATCGATGCCGGAGACGATAGGGGACACTGGAGGCCAGGCACGAAGGAGAAGAGGTCTGTAATGGACGAACAGTCGAAGATGTACGAGCTGGAGTTCCCGGCACCGCAGCTGTCCTCCGCGGACGGCCAGGGACCTGTACTGATCCACGGACTCGAGGGCTTCTCCGACGCAGGCCACGCCGTCAAACTCGCCACGACGCATCTCCGCGAGAGCCTCGAGAGCGAGCTGGTCGCCTCCTTCGCGGTCGACGAACTCGTCGATTACCGCTCCCGTCGGCCCACCATGACGTTCAAGGCCGACCACTTCTCGGACTACGACCAGCCCGAGCTGAACCTGTATGCGCTGAAGGACACGGCGGGTACCCCGTTCCTGCTGCTGGCCGGCATGGAACCCGATCTCCGCTGGGAGCGGTTCACGACGGCGGTGCGCCTGCTGGCCGAGCAGCTCGGTGTACGCCGGACCGTGGGCATCAACGCCATTCCGATGGCCATCCCGCACACCCGCCCACTCGGGGTGACCGCGCATTCCACGAACAAGGACCTGATCAAGGACCACCAGCGCTGGTCCGGCGAACTGCAGGTTCCCGGCAGCGCGTCCTCGCTGATCGAGTTGCGGATGGCGCAGCACGGGCACGAGTCGGTCGGGTTCTCGGTTCACGTCCCTCATTACCTGGCGCAGACGGACTACCCGGGCGCCGCCGAGACCCTCCTCGAGAATGTGAGTGACGTCACCGACCTGGACCTGCCGCTGGCCGCGCTCGGCGAGGCCGCCGCACGCGTCCGCGAACAGGTCGACGAGCACATCGCAGGTAACGAGGAGGTACAAACCGTCGTCCACGCCCTGGAACGCCAGTACGATGCGTACGTAACAGCTCAAGAACAGCAGTCCACGCTCCTGGCCAGCGAAGAAGACCTGCCGAGTGGTGACGAACTCGGTGCAGAATTCGAGCGTTTCCTCGCCGAACAGGCCCTGCAGGACGGCGAGGACGGCGGCTCCGAGGAGGAGGGGGGATCACGGGGCGGGGCGTGACCGAGGAGCTGTTGTGCGGTCGCCACTCGGTCACTGTGCGACCGCACGGTCCAGTTGTTCGGCCGAGAGCGGTGCAATAGCGTCGAGACCAAGCGGATGATTGAGCTGTCAACATTCGGGAGTGCACCCAGTTCAGGAGGCGACATGAGCGACACTCGCATTCGTAAGCTCAGGCCCGTTCCGAACGCCGAAACCCGCATGATGTTCCGCACGATCCACGGCTACCGCCGCGCGTTCCGCATGGCAGGTGAGGGTCCCGCGCTGCTGCTGATCCACGGCATCGGCGACAACTCGTCCACCTGGACCGAGATCATCCCGCACCTCGCCAAGAACTACACCGTCATCGCCCCCGATCTGCTGGGTCACGGACGCTCCGACAAGCCACGGGCCGACTACTCGGTCGCGGCGTACGCCAACGGCATGCGCGACCTGCTGTCCACCCTGGGGATCGACAAGGTCACCGTCGTCGGTCACTCCCTCGGCGGCGGTGTCGCAATGCAGTTCTCCTACCAGTTCCCGCAGATGGTCGACCGGCTCGTCCTGGTCTCGGCCGGCGGCGTCACCAAGGACGTTCACCCGCTGCTGCGGCTCGCCTCGGTGCCGGTGGTCAACGAGGCGCTGAAACTGCTGCGCATTCCCGGCGCGATGCCCACCGTGCGTCTGGTGGGCAACGTGTTGAGCCAGCTGAACGGGACGCGACTGCGTCCCGGTGCGATGCTGCACGACACACCCGACCTGGTGCGCGTACTGGCGGAGCTGTACGACCCCACGGCCTACGAGGCATATCTGCGCACCCTGCGCGCGGTGGTCGACTGGCGCGGCCAGGTCGTCACCATGCTCGACCGATGTTATCTGACCGAGAATCTCCCGGTGCAGCTCATCTGGGGCGATCAGGACGCCGTCATTCCGGTGAGCCACGCCCACCTCGCGCACGCGGCGATGCCCGGCTCTCATCTCGAGATCTTCCGCGGCGCAGGCCATTTCCCGTTCCGCGACGACCCGATGCGGTTCCTGCGCACCATCGAGAAGTTCCTGTCCGTGACTCATCCCCTGCAGTTCGACGAAGCGAAGTGGCGGCAGATGCTCGTCACCGGCGTCGGTGAGAGCACCATCACCGGCAGCGCGTCCACCCGCATGGCGGTCCTCGACGCGATGGGATCGGACGAACGCAGCGCGACATAGGCCTGGCAGCGGTGCACCGCCTTCCGGCTAGCCTGTAGCAGTGCTTCTCTCCGACCTGCTCCCCGAGAACGCGGATTCCGATTCCGTTTTCGACGCCTTCACCTCCTGGACCGAAGAACGGGGTCTGACGCTCTACCCCGCGCAGGAAGAATCCGTGATGGAGCTGGTGTCGGGGGCCAACGTGATCCTGGCGACGCCCACCGGATCCGGCAAGTCGATGGTGGCGGTCGGCGCCCACTTCTACGCCATGGCCACCGGCAAGCGCACCTTCTACACCGCCCCGATCAAAGCCCTTGTCAGCGAGAAGTTCTTCGCCCTGTGCGAGGTGTTCGGCGCGGAGAACGTCGGCATGATGACCGGCGACGCCGCCGTCAACTCGCGGGCACCGATCATCTGCGCGACCGCCGAGATCGTCGCGAACCTCGCACTGCGCGAGGGCCCCGAGTCCGACATCGGTCAGGTCGTGATGGACGAGTTCCACTTCTACTCCGAACCCGACCGGGGCTGGGCGTGGCAGGTCCCCCTCGTCGAACTCCCCCACGCCCAATTTCTGCTCATGTCGGCCACCCTCGGCGAGGTCGACTTCTTCTCGTCCGACCTCACCCGCCGGACCGGCCGCCCCACCACCGTGGTGGCGGGCACCGAGCGTCCCGTTCCCCTCATGTTCTCGTACGCCACGACACCGGTAGGCGAGACGATCGAGGAACTGGTGACCACCAATCAGGCCCCCGTCTACGTGGTTCACTTCACCCAGGCCGCAGCCCTCGAACGCGCGCAGGCCCTGACCAGCGTCAACTTCTGCTCGCGCGAGGAGAAGGACGCCATTGCCGAAGCGCTGGGCGGCTTCCGGTTCACCACCGGATTCGGCAAGACGCTCTCGCGTCTCGTCCGGCACGGTATCGGCGTCCACCACGCGGGCATGCTGCCGAAATACCGCCGTCTCATCGAGAAGCTGGCGCAGGACGGTCTGCTGAAGGTCATCTGCGGTACCGACACCCTCGGTGTGGGGATCAACGTCCCCATCCGCACCGTGCTCCTCACCGGGCTGACCAAGTTCGACGGCACCCGCACGCGGCACCTCCGCGCCCGCGAGTTCCACCAGATCGCGGGACGCGCGGGACGCGCCGGCTACGACACCCTGGGCACCGTGGTCGTCCAGGCCCCCGAACACGAGGTCGAGAATCTGCGTGCACTCGCCAAAGCGGGCGACGACCCGAAGAAGCGCCGGAAGGTGCAGCGCAAGAAGGCGCCGGACGGCTTCGTGTCGTGGAGCGAGGCCACGTTCGATCGGCTCGTCGCCGCGTCACCCGAACCGCTCGTCTCACGGTTCTCCGTGTCGAACTCCATGCTGCTCAACGTAATCGCGCGACCGGGCAACTGCTTCGAGTCCATGCGGCACCTCCTCGAGGACAACCACGAGTCGCGACCCGCGCAGCGCAAGCACATCCTCAAGGCGTTGTCGTTGTACCGCGGGCTGATCGACGCCGGCGTGGTGCAGAGACTCGACGAACCCGACGCCGACGGCCGCATGGCCCGGCTCACCATGGAACTCCAGCGGGACTTCGCACTCAACCAGCCGCTGTCCCCGTTCGCCCTGGCCGCCCTCGAACTCCTGGACGTCGAATCCGATTCCTATGCACTGGATGTGGTGTCGGTGATCGAGTCGACCCTCGACGACCCGCGGCAGGTCCTCATGGCGCAGCAGCACTTCGCCCGCGGTGAGGCGGTCGCGCAGATGAAGGCCGACGGGATCGAGTACGAGGAACGAATGGAACTGCTCGAGGAGGTCACCTGGCCCAAGCCTCTCGCGGACCTGCTGTTCCCGGCGTTCGAGATGTACCGCGGTGGGCATCCGTGGATCACGGAGTTCGCGCTGTCGCCCAAGTCGGTAGTGCGCGACATGGTCGAGCGGGCCATGACGTTCGCCGAAATGGTCAGCCACTACGGTCTGGCCCGTTCGGAGGGGCTCGTGCTGCGATATCTCGCGGACGCGTATCGCGCACTGCGCCAGACCGTTCCGGCCGAGGCCCGGACGGAGGAGCTGGACGACCTCATCGAGTGGCTGGGCGAGCTGATCCGCCAGGTGGATTCGAGCCTGCTCGACGAATGGGAATCTCTCACCGACCCCGGCGCGGAGGGAGACGACCAGCAGGTCGCGTTCGGCGCCGATGTGCCGCGCCCGATCTCGGCGAACACGCGGGCATTCCGGGTGATGGTGCGCAACGCCATGTTCCGGCGTATCGAACTCGCGTCGCGGCGGCGGTGGGCCGAACTGGAGGGACTCGACGACGGCATCGACGCCGAGGAGTGGGAGGACCAGCTCCAGGCGTACTTCGACGAATACGACTCCCTCGGCACCGGCCCCTCGGCGCGCGGCCCCCAACTGTTCCAGGTGGAGACCGCGCCCGAGCTGTGGCGGGTGCGGCAGGTCCTCGAGGACCCGCAGGGCGATCACGGGTGGGCGTTGACGGCGGTCGTCGACCTTCCCGAGTCCGACGCGGCCGGCGAAGTGATCTTCGACGAGCTCAGCATCGTCGAGGGTTAGCGGTCAGGAACGCGGCCGGCGGGGCTGATCACGCCGCGCCGCGTTCTTCTCCTTGATGCGGACGGTCTCCTTGCGGACCTCGGCCTGGGTGGCACGTTCCTGCTGCAGCCATTCGGGTCGATCGGCCATGAGCGCGTCGATCTGCTCGGTGGTGAGCGCCTCGGTGACGCCGCCTCGGGCGAGGCCCGCGATGGACACCCCCAGCTTCGCCGCGACCACCGGCCGCGGGTGCGGGCCGTTGCGGCGCAGCTCGAGCAGCCACTCCGGCGGATCGCTCTGCAGTGCGCTCAGCTCGTCGCGGGAGACGAGACCCTCCTGGAACTCCGCGGGGGTGGCCTCGAGGTACACACCCAGCTTCTTCGCCGCGGTGGCGGGCTTCATAGTCTGAGGGCTCTTGTGCGACGTCATGGTGTCAAGAGTAACGAGCGTGTGCGGCGTCGTTGACCAAGGCCGGTAGCCTGACGGAGTGACAGACGCGGATGCATCCCCTTCGTTCCGGCTCGCGTATGTCCCGGGCGTGACCCCCACCAAGTGGGTGCGGATCTGGAACGAACGGCTGCCCGACGTCCCGCTCACCCTCGTCCCGGCAGCGGCCGCCGCCGCACCCGACCAGTTGCGCGGCGGCGGCGCGGACGCGGGCCTGGTGCGGCTGCCGATCGACCGGACCGGTCTCAGCGCCATCCCCCTGTACACCGAGATCCCCGTGGTCGTGGCGCCGAAGGACCACGTGGTGGCGGCGGTGGACGAGGTGTCGATCGCGGATCTGGCCGACGAGATCGTGCTGCACCCGCTCGACGACGTCCTCGTCTGGGACAGCGTGCCGGGACTTCCGGCCCAGGACCGCCCCGCCACGACGGCCGACGCAATCGAACTGGTCGCTGCCGGGATCGGGTTGCTCGTCGTCCCGCAGTCGCTCGCTCGGCTCCACCACCGCAAGGACCTCGTCTACCGGACGGTGTCGGACGGCCCGGAGTCACGGATCGCGCTGTCGTGGCCCGAGGACGAGACCACCGAACTGGTGGAGGAGTTCATCGGCATCGTCCGAGGCCGGACCGTCAACAGTTCCCGGGGCCGCACCCCGACGCCGGCGCAGCCGAAGAAGAAGCGTCCCGCCGCGGCGACTGCACGCCAGAAACCGGCCACGGGAGCCAGGACGTCCCGGTCGGGCTCCGGAGCGAAGAGTGGCAAGAAGGGCAAACCACGGCGGCGGTCCTAGGCCCGACCGTCAGGCGGGCGCGCCGACCGACGCCGTCTTCGTGAGGAGGGCGGCGAGTTGCCCGTAGCCGTCCGCACGGGCACTGGACGAGCGGAATACGAGGCCGATCGTGCGGCCGGGCGCCGGAGCCGCGAAGCGGGCGGTCGCGAGCGGTCCCCGTCCGGTCTCCACCTGGACGGCGGATTCCGGGACCAGGGTGACGCCGAGCCCGCCGGCGACGCACTGCACCACTGTCGACAGTGACGTGGCGCGGGTGTCGCCCGCCACCGGGTGCGCGTCGACCGAGCGGCACAGGTCGAGGGTCTGGTCGCGCAGGCAGTGCCCCTCGTCGAGCAGCAGGAGGGGAAGCGCGTCCAGCATCTGCGGCGAGACGTCGGTGCGACCCGCGAGTGCGTGCCCCTCCGGGACGACCATCACGAAATCTTCTGTGTACAAAGGAATATCGACGAGACCGCTGACACCACTCGGCAATGCCAGCACCGCGACGTCGAGCGCTCCCACACGCAACGCCTCCAGAAGTCGCGCCGTCTGGTCCTCGATGACCTGCGGCTCGAGGGCGGGCATCTCCTCGCGCAGCGCCGGCAACAGGGCTGGCAGTACGTACGGGGCCACGGTGGGAATCAGCCCGATACGCAGCGGTCCGGCCAACCGGTCGCCGACACCCGCGGCCGTCGCGACGAAACCGTCCGCGGCCTCGAGGATGACCTTGGCCTGACCGAGGAGCCGCTCCCCGGCAGTGGTGACGAGGACGCGTCGGGTGCTGCGCTCGATGAGCTGCACGCCGAGCCCGTTCTCCAGGGCGGCGAGCGACTGCGACAGTGTGGGTTGACTCACACTCAATCGCGCTGCCGCCGTGCCGAAATGGCGGTATTCCGCGACTGCCACGAACGCACGCAGCTGCGACAGTGTGGGTTGATAACTCTGATCAGCCATGCCTATCAGCCTAGCGCTATCCATCACCTCTGCCTTTTGACCGGGGGCCGGTGGCGAACTCTCCCACCGTCGAGGCACTGCCTCGAAGTCGACTGGCGATAGGGTGCGTCAATGCCCATCCACGTAGATGTCGTCCGGGTGTTCACCGACGACAAAGGACGCCACGGCAATCCGCTCGGCATCGTCGACTCCTCGGCCGTCCCGCCCGAAAACCGGCAGTCCGTCGCTGCCGCACTCGGATACAGCGAGACGATCTTCGTCGACGTGCCCGGACCCGGCGACGAGCACGCGCGCGCCCAGATCTTCACCCCCACCACCGAACTGCCCTTCGCCGGACACCCCACGGTCGGACTGTCCTGGTGGCTGCACGAGCGCGGCGCCGCGGTCACCACACTCGACGTGCCCGCGGGCCCGGTCGCCACCCGCCGTTCCGGCGCCTTCACCTGGGTGCGGGCCCGGTCGGAGTGGGCGCCCGAGTTCTCGCTGTACCCCATGAACAGCGTGCGCGAGGTTCAGTCTGCGGACCCGAAGAAGTTCGGGGCCGGACACCATTATCTGTGGGCCTGGACCGACAAGGTCGAGCATTCGATCCGGTCGCGAATGTTCGCCCCGGACATGGGCATCACCGAGGACGAGGCCACCGGAGCCGCGGCCGTCCGGATCACCGCGCACCTCCGGCACGCCCTCCTGATCACCCAGGGCAAGGGATCCGAACTGCGCACCACCTACGACCCCGCCGGCTGGATCGAGGTCGGCGGACGAGTCCACCCCGAGAAGTCACGCACCCTCTGACGACGGCCGCCGACCTCGGCCCGCGGTGAGGTCGGCTTCGCTCAGAGTCACCTCGATCTCCCGGCCCAGCGTCACACCGGGAGCGAGGGGAAGCCTGTCGCCGCTCCAGAACTTGCCGGGGTCGTACCAGTTGGTGCGCCTGCGCCCACTGATCAGACCCATCTCCTCGTACGTCTGCGCAACCACCTCGGCGCAATAGGCACTTTCGAGGCCGCCCGACGTCTCCCGCCGGCGCCCCGTCCCGGGCAGGCGCCCGCCGAACCACCGTGACGCGAGTTTCGCGGTGGACGGGAACGGGGTTCCGTCGAGCCGGGCGATCGTCCGCAGCAACGCGTCCTCCTGCTGCGACGTCGCGGGTTCGGCGAGCTGGCGCAGCCATCCCCGCTGCCCGTACCGCGCGCCCCACACCTGGACCGCGCCGCGCAGGTCGTGGAGTTGCACACCGCGCTGGAAGCGTCCCGTCCACATGTCCTGAAGCGAATGTCCCAGCTCGGCGTGCCACATCAGCGGCGGCAGGTCCTCGAGGACCACCGACATGCCGACGTGGTTGACCGGACTGTTCGTCAGCGTCTGAATGGCCCTGTCTGCCGGAGACTCTCCCCGGAAGATCCAGATGTCGCCGGTGCGGGTGACCTCGACCGCGGTGTCGAGGTCGATGGTGGAGCCGTGTCGTCGTGCGTCCGTGTGCGGTGGCGCGTCCATGGGCCCTAGCCTAGAAGCATGCGACCCCGTGGCAGGCAATGGTGGAAACTTCTCGGACTCGCCGGTGTGGTGGGTGTCGCCGCGACCGGGGTCGTCGCGGTGCGCGCAGATCGGCAACGAAAGGCGTACACACCGGACGAGGTCCGGGCGCGTCTCCATGAGCGCTACACCCGCGCGTATGCGGTGCACGACGGGCAGAAGGAGATCGACCTGACCCCGCCCACCTGGCGGGACCGGGTGACCGGTGCCCTGCGTCGCCTCCGCAGGCGGGGCACCGGGACCGATCAGCCCAAGGCCCGGCGGATTCCGTCCACGAGCTGAGCGACCTGCTCGTCCGTCATCACGAATGCCGGCGAGATCTGCATGGCACCCTGACCGGCGGCGCGCCCCGAGATCCCGTGTTCGCGCAGCGTGTTCACGAACGGGAGCGCTTCCGCCGGATCGGCCAGCTGCACCGCCGCGACCGCACCGAGACCGCTGCGCACTTCCTCGACCCGCGGGTGGTCGGCGAGGGGCGCGAGGTGCTCGTGCAGTGACGACTCGAGCCGCTTCGACTCTGCCAGCAGGTTCTCGCGCTCGATGATGTCGAGGTTGGCGAGAGCAGCCGCGGCGGCACCCGCGTGCCCACCGTAGGTGTAGCCGTGCCGCCACCAGATCCCGCCGGCGTAGAACGGCTCGGCCACACGCGGGGCGATGAACACCGCCCCCATCGGGACGTATCCGGAGGTGAGACCCTTTGCCGTCGTCATCATGTCGGGCTGCAGGTCGAATCGCGTCGACGCGAACCACTCGCCGCCGATGCGACCGAATCCCGTGACCACTTCGTCGACGACGAACAGGATGTCATGCTCGCGGCAGATGTCACGGACCTCCGCGAGGTAACCCTCCGGCGGCAGGTAGACGCCGCCCGCACCGATCACGGGTTCGCAGAAGAACGCGGCGATCGTGTCGGCGCCGATCTTCTCGATCAGCTCGAGCAGGCCCTTCGCGTCGTTCCAGGCGACCGTGGCGGCGTCGGCCATCAACTCGCCGTAACCCTCGCGGTTGGCGGGAATTCCCGCCAGAGCGGTGCCCGCCACGTGCATCCCGTGATAGGCCTTTTGGCGGCCGACCACGATCGTCTTGGACGGCTTGCCCATCTCATGCCAGTAGCGGCGGGCGAGCTTGGCCGCCGTGTCCACGGAATCCGAACCACCGGACGTGAAGAAGATCTTGCTGCCCGGCACCGGCGCGATGGTCGCGAGACGATCGGCCAGGGTCGCGGTGGTCTCGGGAACGAAGTCGCCGAAGTTCGAGAAATGGGCCACGGTCCGCAACTGCTGCGCGACGGCGTCCGCGATCTCCGCACGGCCGTGCCCCACGTTGGTGAACCACAGCCCGGCCGTCGCGTCGAGGTAACGGTTGCCGCGGTCGTCCCAGATGTAGGCGCCCTCGCCGCGGGACACCACGAAGGGCCCCTTCTGTTCCACCGCGCCCATGTCCGCGAATCCGTGCCACAGTGCCGACGCCATGCTCATCCCTTCGTGAAACCCGCCCCGAGCCGACTATGCCATGTGGCCTGGAAATCCCCTCGCCCGACTCACGCGTCCCTCGACTGGTCGGCCCGACCTCCTTGCCTCGATCGGAGTCGGACCGCGGGCTTCGGCAGGCACAATCTCTCCATGCCCGGAGTGAGATGTCGCGAGAACTGGAAGACCCCGTGCCGGCCGTCGAGCTCGACTGCACCGAACTGACATACGCATGTCCTTCGAAGTACTCGCGCTGATCTCCGCCGCAGCCTTGGCCGGCCCCGTGCTCGCGAGTCGCCGGACCTGGCATCTACCGGTCGTTCTCGGCGAGTTGCTTGCCGGAATCCTCCTCGGCTTTACGGGTCTGCGCATACTCGATCCCGGCGATCCCACCTTCACATTCCTCGCGGACATCGGCTTCGCACTCGTCATGTTCGTGGCCGGCACACATGTGCCGATCCGGGACGCACGCATCCGGCCTGCGCTCGCGAAAGGCGTGGTTCGGGCTGTTCTCGTCGGTGTCGGTGCCACCCTGGCAGGGTTCGGGATCGCTCAGGCATTCGGTACCGGCCACGCCGCTCTGTACGCGGTCCTCATCGCGTCGTCGTCCGCAGCGCTCGTCCTACCCCTGATCGACTCGCTCGGGCTCGAGGGCACACCGATCGTGCAGACCGTAGCCCAGGTCGCGGTTGCCGACATCGCGTGCATCGTCGCTCTGCCGCTCGTGATCGATCCGGCGCAGGCCCCACGCGCCGCAGCAGGCGCAGTAGCCGTGACGGGGGCGACCGCCGTCTTCTACGCGGTCCTCCATGCGAGTGACAAACGCGGCTGGCTTCACAGCTTGCATCACGAGTCCAAGGAACGCGGCTTCGCACTGGAACTGCGGATCAATCTCGGGGTCCTGTGTCTCCTGGCGGCGTTGGCCATTCACTCCCACGTGTCGATCATGCTCGCCGGTTTCGCACTCGGACTGGTGATCGCGGCAGTGGGCGAGCCGCGACGCCTGGCCAAGCAGCTGTTCTCGATCACCGAAGGATTCTTCGGGCCGTTGTTCTTCGTCTGGCTCGGCGCATCCTTGAATGTCCGGGACCTCGGGGCGGACCCCTCCTCGATACTGCTCGGCGTTGCGCTCGGCCTTGCTGCCGTTCTCGTCCACTGCCTGACACGGCTGGTCGGTGTGCCGCTGCCCCTCGGCGTACTAGCCGCCGCTCAACTCGGCGTGCCCGTGGCCGCGGCGGCGATCGGTGCGCAATCGCATCTCCTGGGCCCAGGCGAGCCTTCGGCACTGATCCTCGGCGCGCTGGTCACCATCGCTTCCACCACATTCGCCGGCGCGATGGCGGCACGTCGGGGGTTCCGCGCGCCCTGACAGGCGTCAGGGGCACACCCACACGCGTCACTTCTCCGCCAGGGCGGTGGGGTGTGGCTCCGTGTCGATTCCCGGTATCCCGCGACCACGGATGGACGCGCCCGCCGTCTCGGCCACGAAGTACAGCGCGACGAGGCCGATCGCGCACGCGGCCATCATGTAGAACGCCGGCATCAGCGTGTTGCCGGTCCATTCGATGAGCAGTTCGTTGACCGCGGGTGCGGTGCCACCGAACAACGACGTCGACACGTTGTACGCGATGGCGAAACCCGCGAACCGCACGTGCGTCGGGAACATGGCCGGGAACGTCGCCGAAATCGTGGACAGCTGCAGGACGTACAGCAACCCGAGCACCGCGAACGCGAGGATCGCCCATCCGAAACCCTGACGCATCAGCAGGTACATCGGGACGGCGAGCACGATCAATCCCACGAGCGAGCCGTACCACAACGGTTTTCGGCCCACTCGGTCCGACAACCCGCCGGCGAACGGAATGACGGCCATCATCACGAGCTGCCCGACGATGAACAGGGACAGCGACGCGGTGGACGTCAGGCCGATCTGTGTCTCCAGATATGTCGGCATGTAACTGAGCAGGGTGTAATTGGTGACGTTCAACGCGATGACGAGGCCGCCGAGCAGCAGCAACGGCTTCCAGTACTCGGTCACCAGATCCTTGAACTCGTGGGTCGGCGTCGACTCCACCTCGCCCTCCGCGTCCAGTTCCCTGAACACGGGTGTCTCCTCGAGCTTGGTCCGCAGGTAGAGGCCGATCAGACCCATCGGTCCGGCGATCAGGAACGGGATACGCCAGCCCCAGGTGGACATGAACGGATCGCTGGAGAACAACTCCACCGCCAGGACCACGATCGCACCCAGCGCATACCCGCCGAGCGTGCCGAACTCGAGAAAACTTCCGCAGAAACCGCGCTTGCGGTCCGGCGAGTACTCGGCCATGAACGTTGCCGCGCCGCCGTATTCGCCGCCCGTCGAGAAGCCTTGGATCATGCGCAGCAGCACCAGCAGCAGGGGCGCCCAGAAACCGATGACGTCGTATCCCGGCACGAGGCCCACGCAGAACGTCGCACCCGCCATCAGGATGATCGTCAGTGCCAGAACCTGGCGGCGTCCGAGCCGGTCACCCAGCGGACCCCACACGAGGCCGCCGAGCGGTCGCACGACGAACGACACCGCGAACACGAGCAGGGCGTACAAGGTGGCCGAACCGGTGTCGCCGGGAAAGAACGTGGCCGAAATGTACGACACGGTGAACGCGTAGACGCCGTAGTCGAACCATTCGGTGGCGTTACCCATCGCCGACGCCGCGATCGCGCGACGGAGAACACCTGGTGGGAGGGTTTCCTGCTCGGCTGACGAACTCGCAGATGCCATGGTGATCCCGTCTCCTCGGGCCGGTTTCGCGTTCACTCATTGTGGCCCGAGTGGCACGTGTTGTCGCGCGTTTGCCGGTTACAGACACGCCACGGAGGCGCGCCCGAGCCGTCCCCGTGACAGTGTGCGACCACCGTCGCGCGGGTATCCACAACCCATGACCAGCCGAATCATCGCCATCGCCGTCGACTGCCGTGACGCGGAATCACTGTCACGATTCTGGTGCGACGCCCTGGGGCGAAGTCCGGGAAGAACCGCCTGCACCTCGACATCGCGCCGTCGTCCGGTACCCGCGACGAGGAGGTCCGGCGGCTCCTCTCGCTCGGCGCACGCCGGCTGAGCGACCACCCGGATGTTCCCTGGGTGGTCCTCGCAGACCCCGAGGGCAACGAATTCTGCGTGTTACCGGAACGTGGGGCCGACGACGGGACGACCACGTAGCCCTCGCCACCAGGCGGCGGGCCCGCCGTGGGCGACCCAGTGCCGTGCGTGGTCCACGTAATCCGTCGCCACCCGGACCCACTCACTCCAGGCACTCGGCGTGGGAAGGGTTTCGACCGAACGGGTCAGCAGACGATCGATCGCGTCCGACACGAGCTCCGCGCGCTCCAACTGCACCATGTGCCCCGCACCGGGGACCTTCACCAGTTCCGCGTCGGGCAGATGCCCAGCGATCGCCTTCGAATACCGGAAGGGGGTCAGGAGGTCGCGGTCGCCGCACACCACCAGCGTCTCGATGGGTGCGAGCAACGGCACCGCCGCCGTCTCGTCGTGATTCTTGAACGACGGCAGGAAGTCGACGAGCGTCTTGAGGGACGTGTCGTTGATCATCTGCTCGGAGTGCCACACGATCGCCGGGCTGATGCTGCGGTCACCGAACGACGCCGACCTCAGGATCGGCGCCAGCACCCTTTTGCTCGCGCCGCGACCGCTCTGGACGACCCGGGGCAGGTGGCGGGCCGCGGTGCTGAATCCGGCAACCACCGGCGTGTTGAGCGTCCGCGCGAGCCCCACGTCACCCAGCTTCTCCGCCGCGGTGGCGATCAGGCCCACCCCGACGATGCGGGACCCGATCAGATCGGGATGCTGTCCGACGTACGACAGGACCGCCATACCGCCCATCGAATGGCCGACCAGCACGATCGGCCCCTCGGGCACGAGCGCACGGATCACGGCGTCGACGTCCTGCGCGAGATGCGGAATGGTGCAGGTGGCGCGCCGCGGCACCCCGGAGTCGCCGTGCCCCCGCAGGTCGAAGAACACCATGCGAATCGTCGAGCCCCACGCCTCCTCGAGCTGAACCCGCTGGAAGTGCCACCCGGTCATCCTGTTGCAGAAGCCGTGGACGAACACCACCGTCAAGGGCGCGAACGCCGGACCCACCTCGCGCACCGCGAGCGGCACACCGTCGTCGGCGGCCACGACACTGCCGCGGTCGCGGCCGAGCAGGTCGAAGGTCTCGCCTGCGAACTCGTCGAACATAGTCTCCCAGCCGTTGCCGAAGTCACGGATGATCGCGCGGACGCCATTCGTGTGGAGGATAGCGCGGTCCGCGAATCGTCCGCGCGCACCTTCGCCGCTACCAATCCTCGTCGTACCGCCGGCGTGCACCGAGACGTCCCACCGCGTTGACGGCGAACGCCATCAACACCATCGCCAGCAACAACACGACCGCCGTCACGGCGAGCTGAAGGTACCCCTGCTGCCGGGGGTCCAGGAACGGGTACGGGTACCAGTCGACGATCGGACCCCGTATCAGGGAATAGGCGCCGTACACGGCCGGGAACACCAGCCAGCTCAGGCTCTGCGCCTCGGAGATCCGCACCCGGGACGGGGCCACCACCCAGTCCAGCAGCAGGACGAGCGGCAGCAGTCGGTGCAGGGCCGTGTTGATCCATGCGTCCTGCAGCATGACGTCGATGTTCGCCAGCAGCACCGCGTACACGATTCCGGTGATGACCATGTACAGCGTGGTCGCACCCCGGAACAGCTGCCAGCCCCGTGACTGCGGATCCCGGATCGCGCCGACGAACAGGACGACGACGGCGAGGATGTTGCTCTCGATGGTGAAGTAGCTGAGGAAATTGGCCAGTGAGAAGTCGTCGCTGCCGGCGCTACGGAGAGGAATCCACAGCAACGCGATCAGCCCGTAGGCGGCGAAGACCGCCCGCAGAACCCGAACGATCCTCCGACCTCGCAGGTCCGTGACGACGGCAGCGTCCATCCGCCGATATTCGCACACGGGCGGGCGCGGCACAGGGCGATCCACCGGGTTGGCTAGGCTGGGGTCCAGCATGTCCACCACAGCACCCAGCCGGCGGGAACTGAAGAACAGCCTCGGCGAACTCACACTGCGCGACGAACACCGGCTCCGCCGGCGACTCGACCGTGCGCGCACACCCGACGCACTCGCATCCCTGTCCGACGAAATCGCCGCCGCACGCGGACGCATCACACGAAGACTCGACAGCGTCCCCGTCATTGACTACCCCGACACGCTGCCGGTCAGCCAGCGCCGCGACGACATCGCGAAGGCGATCTCCGAGAACCAGGTCGTCATCGTCGCCGGCGAGACGGGATCCGGCAAGACGACGCAGATCCCGAAGATCTGCCTCGAACTCGGCCGCGGCGTCCGCGGCCTCATCGGACACACCCAGCCCCGCCGTCTCGCGGCGCGGACCGTCGCCGAACGGATCGCCGAGGAACTTCGCAGCGAACTCGGTGAGACCGTCGGCTACACCGTGCGATTCACCGACCAGGTGTCGGACGGCACGCTGGTGAAACTGATGACCGACGGAATCCTGCTCGCCGAGATCCAACGCGATCGGATGCTGCGCCGGTACGACACGCTGATCATCGACGAGGCCCACGAACGCAGCCTCAACATCGACTTCATCCTCGGATACCTGCGACAGCTACTCCCCCGCCGGCCCGACCTGAAAGTGATCATCACGTCGGCCACGATCGATCCGGAACGCTTCGCGCAGCACTTCGCCATCGACGGCGTGCCCGCCCCGATCGTCGAAGTGTCCGGGCGCACATTCCCCGTCGAGATGCGGTACCGCCCACTCACGGTGGAAGTGGGCGACCAGACGTTCGACCGCGACCCCGTCGACGCGGTGTGCGAGGCGGTCGAGGAGCTCTCCGGCGAGGGCGACGGCGACATCCTGGTCTTCCTCTCCGGCGAACGGGAGATCCGCGACACCGCCGACGCGCTCCGAGACCGCAGACTGCGCGGCACCGAGATCGTGCCCCTCTACGCCCGGCTGTCGGCGGCGGAACAGCACAAGGTGTTCACGCCCCACACCGGGCGGAGGGTGGTGCTGTCGACGAACGTCGCGGAAACGTCGCTCACCGTGCCCGGCATCCGGTACGTCGTGGACCCGGGAACCGCCCGCATCTCCCGCTACTCGGTGCGCACCAAGGTGCAGCGCCTGCCCATCGAACCGATCTCACAGGCGTCCGCCCGCCAGCGTTCCGGGCGTTGCGGCCGTGTGGCCGAAGGCATCTGTATCCGCCTCTACTCGGAAGAGGACTTCGAGGCGCGGCCCGCGTTCACCGAACCGGAGATCCTGCGCACCAACCTCGCGTCCGTCATCCTGCAGATGACGGCGCTCGGCCTCGGCGACATCGCCGCGTTCCCGTTCGTCCAGCCGCCCGACCCCCGGGCGGTCCGCGACGGCATCGGCCTCCTCGAGGAACTCGGGGCCATCGAACGGAAAGCCCAGAACGAGCAGCCCGTCCTCACCGCAGTCGGACGCGAACTCGCGCAGATCCCCGTCGATCCGCGCATGGCCCGGATGCTCGTCGAGGCGCACCGCAACGGCTGCCTGTCCGAGGTGCTGGTCATCGTCTCCGCCCTCTCGATCCAGGACGTGCGGGAACGTCCCGCCGAATTCCAGCAGGCAGCGGACGAGAAGCACGCCCGGTTCACGGTGGAGAACTCCGACTTCCTCGCCTTCCTCGAACTGTGGAAGTACCTGCGCGAGCAACGGAACGAGTTGTCGTCCAACCAGTTCCGGAAGATGTGCCGAAACGAATTCCTGCACTGGCTGCGCATCCGCGAATGGCAGGACCTGCACGGTCAGCTCCGTCAGATCACCCGTGGGCTGGGCTGGGACACCACCGACACCCCGGCCGGTGAGGCGGCGATCCACCAGTCCCTGCTCGCGGGGCTGCTGTCGCACATCGGGCTCCGCGAGGGTGACAAACGAGACTTCCTCGGGGCCCGCGGAAGCCGATTCGCGGTCTTCCCCGGCTCGAGCCTGTTCAAGAAGCCCCCGCGATGGGTCATGGCCGCCGAGCTGGTCGAGACGTCCCGGCTGTGGGCACGGATGTCGGCCGGAATCGAACCCGAGTGGGCCGAGAAGCTGGCGCCGCACCTCGTGAAACGCACCTACTCCGAACCGCACTGGTCGTCGAAACGCGGCGCCGCCATGGCCTACGAACGCGTCACGCTGTACGGCATCCCGCTCGTCGCCCGGCGTGCCGTCACCTACAGCACCATCGACCCCGAAATGTCCCGCGACCTGTTCATCCGCCACGCCCTGGTGCAGGGCGAATGGCAGACACAGCACAAGTTCTTCCACGCCAACCGCGCACTCCTCGAAGACGTCGAAGAACTCGAACATCGCGCCCGCAGGCGCGACATCCTCGTGGACGACGACACCCTCTACGACTTCTACGACCAGCGCGTCGGCCCGGAAGCGGTCTCGGCCCGGCATTTCGACTCCTGGTGGAAGGTCGCCCGCCGCAAGAATCCCGACCTGCTCACGTTCACCCAGGCGACGGTCGTCAACGCCGAATCGGCCGCAGTACTCGGCGGCGAATACCCCGACGCCTGGCGCCAGGGCGACATGCAGTTCCCCCTCACCTACCAGTTCGAGCCCGGCACCGAGGACGACGGCGTCACCGCCCGCATCCCGATCGCGCTACTGGCGGGCCTCCGCCCGGTCGGCTTCGACTGGCTGGTCCCCGGCATGCGTGTCGAACTGGTCACCGCCCTGATCAAGACGCTCCCGAAGACCCTTCGCCGACAGGTGGTTCCGGCACCGGACTTCGCGGCCGCCGCACTAGCCGCCGTGAAGCCCCGCTCCGAACCGCTCACCACGGCGATGGCGCGCGAACTGTCGCGGCTCGGCGCCTGTCGCATCGATCCCAAGGACTTCGCCGTCACCGCGCTCCCCGACCATCTGCGCATGACGTTCGCTGCCGTGGACGAGAAGGGTGCCGTCCTCGGCCGGAACAAGGACCTCGTGTCGCTGCGCAAGTCGCTCGCTCCCCGCGTCCAGGTGGAAGTGGCGAAGGCGGCCTCGAACTCGGAGCGGCCGCCCGCACTCACGTGGACCCCCGCCACCCTCGGTTCGCTCGAGGCCACCGTGACCCGCGAACTCGGCGGCCAGAAGGTCACCGGCTACCCCGCCCTGGTCCCGGAGGGTGACGGTGTCGCCGTCCGCGTGCTCAGCACCGCCGCGGCGCAACGAGCCGCCATGCGCGCCGGAACGCGCCAGCTGCTCCTCGCTGCCGTTCCCACCCAGGCGAAGACGGTCACGTCCGGCCTGAGCAACGCACAGCGACTGGCGCTCGGGCAGAATCCCGACGGCGGCCTCGACGCCCTGATCGACGACTGCCGCAACGCCGCCGCGAACCAATTGATCGCCGCACACGGCACGCCGGTGCGCACACCGCAAGAATTCGACGCCCTCGTGGCGACGGCGCGCGCTGAGATGGCACGGAACGTGGCGGTGCACCTACGACTGGTGTCGCCCGTGCTCGAAGCGGACCACCGGCTCGCCGTCGTGCTGGAACGCGCCACCGGTGAAGCCGCCGACGACGTGCGGGAACAACGGCAGTCGCTGCTTTTTCCCGGATTCGTCGCCGACATCGGTGCCACTCGCCTCCGCGAACTTCCCCGCTACCTCGCCGCCGCGGCGGCACGTCTCGAAGCCCTCCCGGGGAGCGCACCGCGTGACCAGAAGGGGATGGACGTTCTCGACCGGGTGTACGCCGGATACGAACGCATGCTCGCGGGCCTGCCGGAAGAACGACAGCACTCACCCGAGGTCGACGCGATTCACTGGATGATCGAGGAGTTGCGCGTCAGCCTGTTCGCTCAAACACTCGGGACACCGATCCCGGTCTCGGAGAAACGCGTGCTCAGTGCTATGGAGAAGGTGCGCTGACGCGCAGGCTCAGACGTCGTCTCGGGATTCGCGGTGTTCGCGTAGCTCTTTGATCTCGCGGGCGAAGTCCTCGGCGGAGCTGAACGACCGGTACACCGACGCGAAGCGCAGGTACGCCACCTCGTCGAGATCCCGAAGCGGACCGAGAATGGCGAGGCCGACCTCGTTGCTCGGGATCTCCGCCGAGCCCGACGCCCGGACCGCGTCCTCGACCTGCTGGGCAAGAAGATTCAGTGCGTCGTTGTCTACCTGCCGGCCCTGGCAGGCGCGGCGCACACCCCGCACCACCTTCTCCCGGCTGAACGGTTCCGTGACACCACTGCGCTTGACCACCGACAGCACGGCCGTCTCGACAGTGGTGAATCGGCGACCACACTCAGGGCACGAACGGCGGCGACGGATGGCCTGTCCTTCGTCGGCTTCTCGAGAATCGACCACACGTGAATCGGGGTGCCGGCAGAACGGGCAGTGCATGGCGATTCCTTCGTTGTAGCCGTCGTGGCCGCAACTGTTCGCCTCCCCCGATGGCGAACCGACGAAAACGGATTCACGCAGCGGATGCACGATCTCGACGCGACCACACGAAGTGGTGGGACTGACAGCATCCGAGACTACTCGGCCGCCCGACGGGACAGACATGCAGAGCCACCCCCGTCACCGGATAGCGGACGACGGGACGATCAGACTCTGGCCTGGGTGGAGCGCCGAATTGGACATGGCGTTCAGCTCCATGATCCGCTCGACCACCTGTGCCACCGGCAATTCCGGGGAGATCCGCGCCGCGAGCGCTGCCAGGCTCTCCCCCTGCTGCACCTGCACGACCTCCGTGGCCGCCGAGTTACTCACACCGTCGGTGGTGGCCAGCTGAGCCACCCCGACGAGCCCGCACAGCACACCCGCCGTGATCACGACACTCGCGAGCACCATCCGCCAGCCGACGTCGTTCGCCCCGCGCGCGTGATCGGCGCGGGAGACACCGGTGTAGGTGGGCCGGTACGCGACGGCGCCGGACGAGGGACGCCGCAGCTCGCCGTCGGTGCGCCGGCGACGCGGCTCGGTCCGGTACGACCGTGCGGCGCCGGAACGGACGACACCCCGTTCGAGGGCCTGCCGGTTCAGCACTGCCTGCCGATGGAGAACTGCGTTGCTCATCGGTACCTCCGCTGCTCGTATCCGTTGTCAGATCCGTTGTCGTATCCGCTACCGACCCGGTCGGCGTCCGATTCCTCCGGGCGTTCGATCACGCGTTCGAAGGAACACATGTTCGATTTCTACCACGGCACTCCGACAATGTCTCTACTTCTCACGACACGTGTCGAACAGATGTTTGAAACTCCGAGGAAAGCGGGATAGATTCGTGTCACGCGGCACAGCAGTCACATGCGACCCATACCGAGAAGATCCACATACAGACGGAGGCACCTCGCCATGAAGGACGACAGCTCGACCGACGGTTCGACTCCACGTGTGAGCGGTGGCTCCGCCGCCGGGTTGACCGACCGGCAGCGCCGTGTCCTCGAGGTGATTCGCACGTCCGTGAACGAGCGCGGATATCCGCCGAGCATCCGCGAGATCGGCGACGCCGTGGGGCTCACTTCCACGTCGTCCGTCGCTCATCAGCTGCGCACGCTGGAGCGGAAGGGCTTCCTCCGCCGGGATCCCAATCGTCCTCGCGCCGTGGACGTGCGCGGCCTCGACGAGGTGGCGGCGGGAGCCGCGGCGAACGCCACCGCCGCCGTCGGGTTGGCCGCGGTCAAGTCCGGCGCCGACGGCGCACTCCTGCCGGAACCCACGTTCGTCCCGGTCCTCGGCCGGATCGCGGCCGGTGGCCCGATCCTCGCCGAGGAAGCAGTGGAGGACGTCTTCCCGCTTCCCCGCGAACTGGTGGGCCAGGGCTCGCTGTTCCTGCTCAAGGTCGTCGGCGAATCGATGATCGATGCCGCGATCTGCGACGGCGACTGGGTGGTGGTCCGTCAGCAGAACGTGGCGGAGAACGGAGACATCGTGGCAGCGATGATCGACGGCGAAGCCACCGTCAAGACGTTCAAGCGCACCGAGAACGAGGTGTGGCTGATGCCGCACAATCCGCTGTTCGATCCGATCCCCGGCAACGACGCGGTCGTCCTGGGCAAGGTCGTCACGGTCATGCGCAAGATCTAGTCCCGGCACGAGGAGGGCCCCACGGCGATCGCCGTGGGGCCCTCCTCGCATCCACCCCGGATACGCAGGTCGTGCCTCGTCAGAGATTGAGGCCGCGACCGATGATTTCCTTCATGATCTCGGTGGTACCGCCGTAGATGGTCTGGACACGAGAATCCATGTACGCCTTGGCGATCGGGTACTCCTTCATATATCCGTAGCCGCCGTGCAGCTGCAGGCACCGGTCGATCAGCCGGACCTGCGCCTCGGTGGTCCACCACTTGGCCATCGCCGCGTCCTGCACCGACAGCTTCTCGTCGTTCAGCAGTTCGATGAACTTGTCGACGAGGACTCGGACGGCCGTTGCCTCGGTGGCGAGTTCGGCGAGCACGAAGCGGGTGTTCTGGAAGCTGCCGATCGACTTGCCGAAAGCCTTCCGGTCGCGGCAGTACTGGATCGTCATGTCCAGTGCCGATTCCATTGCGGCGGCGGCCACCACGGCGATCGACAGCCGCTCCTGGGGAAGGTTCTTCATCAGGTAGAGGAAGCCCATCCCCTCCTCGCCGAGGAGGTTGGCGGCGGGAACGCGGACATCGGTGAAGCTGAGTTCCGCGGTGTCCTGCGCCTTCATACCGATCTTGTCGAGGTTGCGGCCACGTTCGAAGCCCGGCATGTCCCGTTCGACGACCAGGAGGCTGAATCCCTGCGCCCCCTTGTCGGGATCGGTACACGCGACGACGATCACGAGGTCGGCGTTGATGCCGTTCGTGATGAAGGTCTTCGAACCGTTGAGGACCCAGTCGTCGCCGTCGCGCACGGCGCGGGTCTTGATGCCCTGCAGGTCGCTGCCCGTGCCCGGCTCGGTCATCGCGATGGCTGTGATCAGTTCACCCGACGCGAAGCCGGGCAGCCAGCGCTGCTTCTGCTCCTCGTTGCTCAGTTCGAGCAGGTACGGCGCGACGACGTCGTTGTGCAGGGTGAAGCCGATGCCGCTGTACCCGCCCCGGGTGGTCTCCTCGGTGACGATCGCGTTGTACCGGAAGTCGCGCACTCCGCCGCCACCGAATTCCTCCGGCACGGCCATTCCGAGGAAGCCCTGCTTGCCGGCCTCGACCCACAGGCTGCGGTCGACGATGTTCCGCTCTTCCCACTTGGCGTGGTTCGGCTCGGCGTGCTGTGCGAGAAACTTGCGGTACGACTCCCGGAACAGTTCGTGCTCCGGTTCGAACAGGGTGCGCTCCACGCCGACTCCTCGTATCAACTATCTGGGTACGTCTCGTTCTATCTGGGTACGTCTCGTTCGACGGTAGAGGCGAGGAACTACGTGGTGAATGACCCAGGTGATCGGGATTCGTGACCCATCCGGTCACGGTCTCAGGGCTTGCGGAACCGCGCGAGCGAGCGCATCACCGGGTAGGCGACGAGGATGCCCACCGAACCCCACGCGATGCCACCGAGTTCCACGGATCCGATCGTCAGCGTCAGGTCGCCGATGCCGGCGACGAGCGCCGCGGCGACCACGGTGAGGTTCACGGGGTCGGTGAAATCCACCTCGGCGTCCATCCAGATGCGCACACCGAGGACACCGATCAGTCCGTACAGCACGAGGGTGGCGCCGCCGATGACACCGTTCGGCACGGTGAACACGAGGGCACCGAACTTCGGTGAGAACGCGAGGACCACGGCGGTGGCGGCCGCGACCCAGTAGGCGGCGGTGGAATAGACCCGCGTCGCGGCCATGACTCCGATGTTCTCGGCGTACGTGGTGGTCCCGGAGCCGCCGCCGAATCCGGCGAGGGTGGTGGCCAGTCCATCCGCGACGAGGGCGTCGCCGGCGACGTCGTCGAGCGACCGACCCGTCATGGCCGACACCGCCTTGACGTGGCCGACGTTCTCGGCGATCAGGACGATGACCACCGGCAGGGTCAGCGCGATCACGGACCATTCGAACGTCGGCCCCCGTAATTCGGGCACACCGAACCAGGCCGCCTCCCGCAGCGCTGTGACCCGCTCCTCGGCGAGCCCGCCGATCACGGCGGCGAACACCCAGCCGACGACGACACCGACGAGGATTCCGAGACGGCCCAGCAGTCCCGGACCGAGCACTGTCACGAGCAGGATCGCCAGCAGGGTCACCCCGGCGATCAGCGGTTGCGATTCGAACGAATCCACCGCGGTGGGTGCGAGATTGAGCCCGATCAGGGCGACCACGGCGCCGGTGACGACGGGTGGCATGACGGCGTCGATGACCCGCGATCCGGCCAGCTTCACCGCGATGCCCACCACGAGCAGCAACAGACCCGCCGCGGCGACGCCGCCGAGTTGCGCGGCGGGACCCGAACTCTGCGACGCCGTCAGCGGCGCGATGAACGCGAACGACGACCCGAGATAGCTGGGGATGCGGCCGCGGGTGATGAGCAGGAACAGGGCCGTACCGATACCCGAGAACAGCAGTGTCGTAGTGACCGGAAACCCGGTGATGGTCGGCACCAGGAGGGTGGCGCCGAACATCGCGATGACGTGCTGCATCCCGATTCCGACTGTGCGCGGCCAGGTGAGGCGCTCGCCGGGAGCGACCACCTCACCCTCACCGATCCGCCTGCCGTCGCCGTGCATCGTCCACCCGAACGCCCGCGTGGGGGTGGACGGGCCGGCAGAGCCGCCGGCCGGACCGTCGGGGGCGTCGGTTTCTCTTTTCGTCACAGTTCGCCAATAGTAGGCACGATCTGGGAGTTTCGCGTCTTCGGGACCGGATCCCGCGGCAAACCGGGACTACGCGCCCAGCACCCGTACCGCCGCGGCCCGCGCCTCCGCCGGATCACTCGTGGCGAGCACGTCCTCGGCGGCACGACGGCAGTCGTCCAGCGAGACCGATCCCACCTTCGCCCCGACACCGGACACGGCGGCACCGGCGCAGGACAGCGACGTGACCCCGAGTCCGATCAGCACGCAGGCGAGTAGCGGGTCGGCGGCCGCCTCGCCGCAGACGCCGACCGGTTTGCCCGCCGCGATGCCCGCCTCGGCCGTGCGGGCGACGAGCGCGAGGACCGCCGGTTGCCAGGGGTCGGTGAGCGATGCCAGGTCGGAGGACATCCGGTCGGCGGCCATCGTGTACTGCGCGAGGTCGTTCGTGCCGATGGACAGGAAGTCGACGTGGCGCAGGAGGCGGTCGGCCAGAAGCGCGGCGGCCGGTACTTCGACCATCACGCCGGGCACGAGTCCGCGGGCGCGGACCTCCGTCGCGAAGGATTCGGCCTCGGCGGGAGTCGAGATCATCGGCGCCATCACCCACGGCTGCGACTGTGTCTGCTTCGCCGCGGCGGCGACGGCGTCGAGTTGCCTGCTGAGGATTCCCGGGTTCTGTTCGGCGATCCGGATTCCGCGGACCCCGAGCGCCGGGTTCGCCTCTTCTGCGTGGTTGGCGAAGCGCAGCGGCTTGTCCGATCCCGCGTCGAGCGTCCGGATCACCACCTTCCGGCCGGCGAACGCGTCGAGCACCTCTCCGTAGATCTTGGCCTGCTCGTCGACACCGGGCTCGGAATCGCGGTCCAGGAAGCACAACTCGGTGCGGAACAGTCCGACGCCCTCGGCGGCGGTCGTGGCCGCCGAGCGCGCACCGGCCCCGTCCTGGACGTTGGCCAGAATCGACACGGAATGCCCGTCGCTCGTGCGGCCGGGTCCTTCCCACGACTGGATGCGGATCCGTTCGGCGCGGCCGTGTTCCACGGCGGCACGGGCCTCCACGGGGTCCGGTTCGACCACGAGTTCACCCGCCGACCCGTCGAGGAGGACGGGAGTGCCCGCGACGACGGATTCGAGGTCACGCACCGCGACCACACACGGAATGCCCAGCTGCCGCGAGATGATCGCGGTGTGGCTCGTCGGGCCGCCGAGGACGGTCACGAGTCCGACGATCAATTCGGGATCGAGACCGGCGGTGTCGGCGGGCGCGAGGTCCTGGGCACACAGGATCGACGGTGTCGTGGGCACGGGGATGCCGGGTTCGGGCAGGCCGAGGAGTTCGGACACGACGCGGTCCCGGATGTCGCGCAGGTCGGTCACCCGTTCGGCCATCAGCCCGCCCATCTTGGTGAACAGGGTGGCGAACTGCTCGGTGGCTTCGGCCGCCGCTTCCTCGGCCGGGGCTCCACCGGCGATCAGCTTCTGCGCGGCACCGAGCCAGCCGCGGTCGGCAGCCATCGCCGCGTTCGCCTGCAGCACCTCTGCCGCGGCCCCGGAGACGCTCGCCGCGCGGTCGCGGAGTCGTTGCGACACGACGGCGGCCGCTTCCTCGAAGCGGACCTTCTCCGCGTCGCGCGACGCCTCGTCGATCCTGGCCGATCCGGGTGCGACCTCCGGCCGCGGAGCCGGCCAGATCACCGGCGCGTAGGCAATGCCGGGTACCACCGGCGTACCTCGCACGATTTCACGGTCTTCGGTCATCGGGTCCTCCTGGCCGGCTCGTTCTGTCTTCACACAGTCGGAAATGCGAATCGACTATGTGACGGAGATTACTCTCAACTCTTGACATGTCAACACACTCGGGCGTAAAACAACATGACACAACATTTCGTGTGATGCAGACCATAACGGATCACATCACCGAACACTTCACCGACGAGAACAGGAACGGGGTCACGGTGTATCCGGAAGAACGCCAGCAAGCGGTCACCACGCTGATCTCGCAGCGGGGACGCATGTCGGTCGCGGACCTCTCCGACACGTTCGGCGTCACCACCGAGACCGTGCGCCGTGACCTCGCTCTTCTCGAGCGTCTCGGCCACGTCCGCCGCGTGCACGGCGGCGCGGTGCCTGCGGGGTCCCTCACGGTCACCGAGCCCGGCATGACGGAGCGCGATCACACCCGCGCCGAGCAGAAGGACCGGATCGCCAAGCGCGCCGCCGCCTACCTGCCTCCGTCCGGTGGCAGCGTGCTGTTCGACGCGGGAACCACGACGGGGCGCATCATCCCGGAACTCCCGTCCGATCTGGACCTCACCGTGATCACCAACTCCGTGCCGATCGCAGCCCGGCTCGCGGGACTCAATTCGGTGACGCTCCACATGCTGGGCGGCCGGGTGCGCGGCATCACGCAGGCCGCCGTCGGCGAGGAGGCGCTGCGCATCCTCGACGTCCTCCGCGTCGACGTCGCGTTCATCGGCACCAACGCGCTCAGCGTCGGCCACGGCCTGTCCACACCGGACACCGAGGAGGCCGCGGTCAAGCGCGCGATGGTCCGGTGCGCCAACCACGTCGTCGTGGTCGCCGACTCGTCGAAGGTCGGGAGGGAACACCTCGTGAGCTTCGCCCCCATCCACAGCGTCGACATCCTCGTCACCGACGCCGACATCAGTTCCGCAGACCGAGCCCACTTCCACGACCAGGGAATCGAGGTGGTGATCGCATGATCGTCACGCTGACCGCCAATCCGAGCATCGACCGCACCGTCAACCTGGTGGGGCGCCTCGAACGAGGAACCGTTCTGCGCGCGGCCGCCACCCACAGCGACCCGGGAGGCAAGGGCGTCAACGTCGCCCGCGCGCTCACGTCGGCCGGTGTCGCCGCTGTCGCGGTACTCCCGGGCAACGAGGGTGATCCCCTGCTCACCGCCCTGTCCGAGCACGGGATCGAGCACGTGACCGTGGCGACGTCCGGTCCGGCGCGCACCAACATCACCATCACCGAACCCGACGGCACCACCACCAAGGTCAACGAACCCGGCGTCGTCATGTCGGCCGAGTCCCTCGCCGATCTGCAGTCGGAGATCATCAAACGCGGGTCCCGGGCCGAGTGGGTCGTGCTGTCCGGTTCCCTTCCCCCGGGCATTCCCACCGACTGGTACGCCACGCTCGTCGAGGCACTCCGCTCGGCACCATGCCGAGTCGCCGTCGACACGTCGGACGCCCCGCTGCTCGCGCTCGCGGAACGGTTCCCCGCGGCCGCCCCCGACCTCGTGAAACCGAACAGCGAGGAACTCGCTCAGCTCACCGGCGCCGACGGGCAGTTGCTCGAGGAATCCGCGCTGCGCGGGGACCCGACGGCCACCGCCCATGCCGGCAGGCAACTCGTGGACCGCGGGGTCGAAGCCGTCCTCGCCACGCTCGGTGCCGCGGGTGCGGTTCTCGTGACGGAGGCCGGCGCCTGGTGGGCCACGCCACCACCGATCGTTGCCCGCAGCACCGTCGGCGCCGGCGACTCGTCGCTGGCTGGCTACCTGGCAGCGCAGATGTCCGGCGCGACCCCCGCGGACTGCCTCCGATCCGCCGTCGCCTACGGCAGCGCGGCAGCAGCCCTTCCCGGCACCACCCTGCCGACCCCCGAACACGTCGACATCGACGCCGTCACTGTCACCGCCCTCATCTCCCCCGCCCCCGATCCGGCCTGAACCAGAAGGAAACACCATGTCTCACTCGACACCCGACCGCGATTCGGGGCCGCAGATCATCAGCGAAGATCTGATCTCCCTGGACACCGACCTCGGAGCCTCCAAGGAGGACGTGATCTCCGCGCTCTCCCGGCGTCTGGCCGACGCCGGTCGCGCCACCGAAGCCGACGCTCTCCGCGACGCCGCACTGGCGCGTGAATCACAATCGGCTACGGGACTTCCCGGTGGGATCGCGATCCCACACTGCCGTTCCGAAGCTGTTGTGGCGGCGTCCCTCGGATTCGCCCGGCTCGCCCCGAAGGTCGACTTCGGTGCCCCTGACGGACCTGCAGATCTGGTGTTCCTCATCGCCGCGCCCGAAGGTGCGGGCGCGGAGCACATGAAGCTGCTCTCCTCGCTCGCGCGGGCGCTGGTTCGCCCCGCCTTCGTCGGAGCGCTCCGTGATGCGAAGTCCCCCGCCGAGATCGTCACCCTGGTGAACGACGTCCTGGCACCCGCACCCGCACCCGCCGCCACGCCGGCGGCCGCCGCTCCCGCAGCCGCAGCACCCGTGGCGGCCTCCGCGGCCTCCGCGGCCCCGGCTCCGAAGCCCGAACCGGTCGCCCCGGAGAAGGAACCCGAGCCCGAAGAGGGACCGAAGCACATCGTCGCGGTCACGGCCTGCCCGACCGGCATCGCCCACACGTACATGGCCGCCGACTCCCTCGTCGCCGCCGGCGAACGCGCAGGCGTCGTCGTCCACGTGGAGACTCAGGGTTCGAGCGGAAGCACACCGCTGGCCCCGGGAGTGATCGCGGGCGCGTCCGCCGTCATCTTCGCCACCGATGTCGGGGTGAAAGGCAAGGAACGCTTCGCAGGCAAGCCGGTGGTGGCGTCGGGCGTCAAGCGCGCCATCAACGAGCCCGACACCATGATCACCGAGGCACTGCGCGCGGGCATGAACCCGTCCGCGGCCACCGTGGACGCCGGTAGCGCCGGCAGCGCGGCGGACGAGCCGGCCGGATCGATCGGCTGGGGCACCCACCTGCGCCAGGTGCTGCTCACCGGTGTCAGTTACATGATCCCGTTCGTCGCCGCCGGCGGTCTGCTGATCGCCCTCGGCTTCCTGCTCGGCGGGTACGAGATCTCCGGTCCCGCGGAGGACATCGTCCTCAGCAACTCCCTCGGCCAACTCCCCGAGGGTGGCCTGGCGACGTACCTGGGCGCGGTGCTGTTCCAACTGGGTTCGCTGGCGTTCAGCTTCCTCGTACCCGCTCTGGCCGGTTACATCGCCTTCGCCATCGCCGACCGGCCCGGTCTGGCTCCGGGCTTCACCGCGGGCGCCGTGGCTGTCTTCGTCGGCGCCGGATTCATCGGAGGCCTCGTCGGTGGTCTGATCGCCGGCGTGGTCGCGCTGTGGATCAGCCGGATCCCGGTTCCCCAGTGGTTGCGCGGCCTGATGCCGGTGGTGATCATCCCGCTGTTCGCGACGCTGATCGTCGGCGCACTCATGTTCCTGGTCCTGGGCCGTCCGCTCGCCTCGATCACGTCGGGACTGACGAACTGGCTCAACGGTCTGTCCGGCAGCTCCGTCATCTTCCTCGGCATCATCCTCGGCCTGATGATGTGCTTCGACCTCGGTGGCCCGGTGAACAAGGCCGCCTACGCGTTCGCGGTGGCCGGCCTCAACGTCAACGATCCCGCCTCGCTGCGGATCATGGCGGCCGTGATGGCTGCGGGCATGGTCCCGCCGCTGGCGATGGCTCTCGCGTCGACCGTCCTGCGTCCCAGCCTGTTCAGCGAGGCGGAACGCGAAAACGGCAAGGCGGCCTGGCTTCTCGGCTCGGCGTTCATCTCCGAAGGTGCCATTCCGTTCGCCGCCGCCGACCCGCTGCGCGTCATTCCCTCGATGATGGCCGGCGGCGCCGTCACCGGCGCCCTGATCATGGCGTTCAACGTCACCCTCAGCGCACCGCACGGCGGAATCTTCGTCTTCTTCGCCATCGGCAACCTGCTGTGGTTCCTGGTGGCGCTGGCCGCCGGTGTAGTCGTCGCCGCGCTGTGCGTCGTCGGCGCCAAGGAATTCATCAAGCCCGGCGCGTCCGACGCCGAACTCGACCCCGACGTTGCGACAGTCGCAGCGTAAGAGAAACAGATCGACCCGCTCGTCCCGCACCACCCCCCGACAGAGGAGAGAGTCCATGCCCAGCACCACAGTCGCCGTCGGTTCGTCCATCGGCCTGCACGCCCGTCCCGCCGCCGTCATCGCCGAAGCGGTCGCCGCCGCCGGTGTGCCCGTCACACTGGCCGTGGCGGACAGCGAACCCGTGGACGCCGGTTCCGCACTGCTCATCATGACGCTCGGCGCCACCAAGGGCACCGACGTCACGGTCACCAGCGACGACGCCGACGCCGTCGAAAAGGTGGCCCAGCTGGTGGCGGCCGACCTCGACGCCTGACCGCTCTCCGGCCGTCAGCTGGTGAGACCCAGCTGACGGCCGGTCCAGTCCATCTCCCGCTCGAGCGCCGCACCCCAGGTTGCGCCCTCGTGGCCACCGGGGAGCTCGTAGTACCGCACGTTCAGACCGGCCGCCCGCGCGGCAGCGAACATCCGCTGCTGCTGCGGGCGGTATTCGTCGTCCGCCGCCCCGGCGACGAACACCCCGGTCAGCTCCGGGAACTGCCGCGTCCTCAGCACGTCGACCGGATTGACCGCCGCGAACGCACGCTCGTCGCCGGCGAACGTCGCCGCAACCGTCCCCGCGTGATCGCCCAGCGAGGGCTCGTCCTGACCGAGGAAGTCGAGAAACGTCGGGTAGATCGCCGGATAGTTCACGGCCAGCTGGATCGAACAGGTTCCTCCGTACGAGAATCCGCCGATCGCCCACTGCGCCGGATCGCGAGACACCTGCAGGGACTTCTCGATCCACGCGGGCACGTCGCGGGCCACATAGGTGGCAGCATTGCCCAGCGCCGAATCCAGGCACAGCGGATTCGCGTCCTGCGAACCCAGTGCGTCGACCACTACGACGACCGGCGCGAGGCCGTCGTGCCGCGCGGCATACGCGTCCACCGTGGACCCCAGTCGTCCGCTGCCGAACCAGTCCTGGGGGCGCCCCGGCTGTCCCGCGATCATCACCATGACGGGGAGCACGGCGCGGGGCGACGTCAGGTACGCCGGCGGCAGATACAACACGGCCGGCCGGGCCGGAAATCCGGATTCGGTGCCGGGGATCTCCACTTCCGTCACCACACCGGAGCCGGGTGTGCGCACCGGATGTGTCCACACCGAGTCCATCGGGATCCCGGATTGCACGGCGCTCTCGAACCCGGGGACGGCACCGAACGACACCGGCTCGACTACCGTCGGCGGGCGGTGCCCGGCCAGCGAACCGACGGTCGGGAAGACGCCGACCTCCGCATTGACCTGCCCGACCGCCGCGGCCGCGACCATGGCACCCGCCGTCCCGATCACCACTGCGCGCCGGACGCCGGGCTTCCGGAGCAGGAGAGCCGCTGCGAGTACGAGGGTGCCGACGGCGAGCCAGATCCACGCGTATCCCGCCGGCGGTATCTGATTGGGAAGCGGCCGGTACGTCGCCCACACGGCACCCCCGATCACCACGGTCACGGGCACCGCGACTGCCGCGGCGCGGAGGATCGGCGGCCGGGCGGAACGCGACGCCGCGAGCATTACGACGGTGCCCGCCACCACGGCGACGGTCGATGCGGTCTGGGCGCGACCGTGCTCGAGTGACAGGTGGGCGATACGCGACAACAACTCGTGGGCCTGCACCCCGCCAGTATTCACACCGTGCCGGCCACCGAAAGAATCAGGCTCGCAGCATTTCTCGCAAAACAGACCTATCGGGCACGGCGGCGGACCAGGAAGCCGGCGCCGACCACGAGCACGACCGCGCCGCCGGCGATGCCGATCCCCCACAACTTTCCCGACGAATGCGCCGATGCCTCGTCCGCGACTGTCTCCGTGCGGGCCTGCTGCTGCACCCTCGACACCGCCCCGGGCAGCGCCTGAATCGGCGGAACGGAGCCCTCCCGCGCCTCGGAGGCGATCAGCAGGTCGCCGTTCTCGGTGAACGCGATCGACTCCCCCTGCGGCTGCTGCGGCACGTGTGCGCGCACCACCGGCCCCGCGGCGAACGCGGCGGCCAGGTCGCCGTCCGGCGCCGAGAACAGGAACACGTCGGAGTAGCTGCGGACGGCGGCCACGGTTCCGTCGGCGGACACGGCGCCGCCGGTGAACATCGTCGAATGCAGGGCCGGAGCCGTGGTGCCGCTCCCGGTGGTGGCGTCGTCGGCGCCGTTCGTCTCGGCGACGTCCAGCGTCCCCACTTTCTCGAGCGGGGTCGGGCCGGGGCTGGCGAGGCCGCCCACACCGGCGCCCCCCGCAGGACGGTACACGTTGCCCGCCCCGAACACTTCCTTCGTGACGATCAGCGGGGTGCCATCGTGCTGTACGAGAACGGTCTCGGCGTCGTGCGGGCCGTCCGGATACGTCAGCCGATGCAGTTCCCCTGCGCCGGTGTCGCGGTCCATCGCGATCAGTGCCACCGTGTCGCGTCGGCGTCCGTTGTCCCCGGTGTCGGCGAGCCACAGCCGGCCGTCGGGGCCGGAGGCCATGTCCTCGACGTCGTACGGATCGACCGGCAGCGGAAGCCACCGCTGCACGGCGCAGTTCCCGTCCATCACCGCGACCGCGCGATCGGACCCGCTGTCACCGACCGCGTAGAGCAGTCTCCCCGCCGACACGAGCCCCGACAGCTCTTCCAGCGAGGCCTCGTCCGGGGTGCCGACCCCCGAATCGTCGGGAGTGCAGAGCGGACCGAATTCCGACGCGTCGACGGCGGTCTGATCGCGGAAGAACGGCTCTGCGGACCCGGAACCCGCCGCCGCGAGCGGTGTGCACGCAGCGAGAACCGCGACCGCGACACGGGCCGACCACCGTGAGCGGTCAGGCACTGCCGCTGTACTGAACCAGTGCCGACGCCAGCGCTTCGGGCACCCGCGCGTGGACGCGCGTGCCGTCCTCTTCGTGGGACGAGTCGAGGATCTGTCCGTCCGAGTGGATCCGGGCCATCAGGTCTCCCCGGTTGTACGGGAGGAGAACGCTGACCTCGATCTCCGGGCGGACCAGCACATCGCTGAGATGCGCGCGCAACTCGGCGATGCCTTCCCCGGTCCGGGCGGAGACGAACGCCGCTCCGGGCAGCAGGCCGCGCAGCTGGGTCAGCGTGACCGGGTCGGCCGCGTCGATCTTGTTCACCACGATGAGTTCCGGCGGCGCTGCGGCGTCGTTCTCCCGGATCACCTCGGTGATCACCTCGTGGACGGCCCTGATCTGATCCGTGGGCAGCGGATCGGAACCGTCGACGACGTGAAGCAGCAGATCCGCGTCCGTGACTTCCTCGAGCGTCGAGCGGAACGCCTCGATCAGCTGCGTCGGCAGGTGCCGGACGAACCCGACGGTGTCGGTGAGGACGTACTCGCGGCCGTCGTCCAGCGCCGCCCGCCGGGTGGTGGGGTCGAGGGTGGCGAACAGCGCGTTCTGCACCAGCACCCCGGACCCGGTCAAAGCGTTGAGCAGGCTCGACTTGCCTGCGTTGGTGTATCCGACGATCGCGATGGACGGGGTCTCGCTCCGCAGACGCCTGGTGCGTTTGGTGTCGCGGGCGGCCTTCATGCCCTTGATCTCGCGCCGCAGCTTCGCCATCCGCTCACGGATTCGCCGGCGGTCCGTCTCGATCTTGGTCTCACCGGGACCACGCAGCCCCACGCCGCCGTTGCTGCCGGCGCGACCACCCGCCTGCCGGGACATCGATTCACCCCAGCCACGCAGTCGCGGCAGCATGTATTCCATCTGGGCCAGTGCAACCTGCGCCTTGCCCTCCCTGGACGTCGCGTGCTGAGCGAAGATGTCGAGGATGAGGGCCGTGCGGTCGATGACCTTGACCTTGACGACCTTCTCCAGCGCGGTCAGCTGCGCGGGAGTGAGTTCACCGTCGCAGATGACGGTGTCGGCGCCGGTCGAGAGGACGACCTCACGGAGTTCCTCGGCCTTGCCGGAACCGATGTAGGTGGCCGCGTCTGGTTTGTCCCGCCGCTGGACGAGGCCCTCGAGGACCTCGGACCCGGCGGTCTCGGCCAGAGCCGCGAGCTCGGCCATGCTGGATTCGGCCTGCGCCGCGGTTCCCTGCGTCCAGACACCGACGAGCACCACGCGTTCGAGGCGCAGCTGTCGGTATTCGACCTCGGTGACGTCTGTGAGCTCGGTGGAGAGCCCGGCAACTCGGCGCAGCGCGCTGCGGTCCTCGAGTTGCATCTCGCCGACCGAAGGCCGCCCGTCGTCGTAGGCGAACTCAGTGGAGTCGGAGATCGGCGATTCTTCTGTGCGATGTGTTTTCGTCATACACCCTCATGATCCCACGGAATGTCGAGGGTGCGCACGTGCATTTCGCGCAGGGCGATCAGGCGAGGCCGTTCCACCAGCCGTCGTCGAGGTTCCCGGACGCCACCAGGACGGACGGTCCGCGCAACGTCGCCCGGCCGTCGGACACCGCAACGGTGACCTGACCACCGGGAATACGGACATTCACCTCACCGGAGTCGGCCCCGTCGAAGCGCAGAGCGGCGGTGGCCGCGGCCACCGTCCCGGTGCCGCACGACCGTGTTTCGCCGACCCCGCGCTCGTGTACCCGCATGTCCACGGCACCGGAATCGATGCGGGTGAGGATCTCCACGTTCACGCCGTGCGGGAAGAAGCCGGGATCGAACCCGGGTGCGGCCGTCAGGTCGAGGGCCGACAGGGACGCCGCCGTGAGGTGCGCATCGACACACGCCAGGTGCGGGTTGCCGACGTCGATGCCGATTCCGTTGAACACCTTGCCGTCGATGGTCGCGGCACTGGTTCCCAGATCCCGCACCACACCCATGTCGACGGTGACCTCGCCGAAGGCGCCGTCGGCCGAGTGCACGATCACCGGTTTGCCGCCGGCCCGGCTGCCGACCACGAACTCGTCGCGTGTCTCGAGCCCCGCCGCGCGGAGGTAGTGCGCGAAGACACGGACGCCGTTGCCGCACATCTCCGCGATCGAGCCGTCGGCGTTGCGGTAGTCCATGAACCAGTCGTCCTCGGACGTGCCGTCCGGGAGTTCGGCGAGCACACCGGCGGCGGCCAGCGCACCGACCTTCGCGACGCGCAGGATTCCGTCGGCGCCGAGCCCACGCCTGCGATCGCACAGCGCCGCTACCCGAGGGGCCGACAGGTCGATGCGGACGTCGGGATCCGGGAGGACCACGAAGTCGTTCTCGGTGCCGTGTCCCTTGCTGAAATCCATGCGCACCACTCTAACCAACGGTCGAGCAGGTGCTGTTCATCTGCGCGACCGCGGTGCGGTTCATTTACGCTGCCGGGCGATTTCGTAGAGGGCGACGGCGCCGGCGGAGGGGGCGCCGAGGGAACTCGCGGCGCCTCCGATCGGGATGTTGACCACCGTGTCGCAGGCGTCACGCCACGCAGCGCTCATCCCGCGGGTCTCGTTGCCGATGACGAGCACGGTGCCGCCGCCGAAGTCGTGGGCGTCGATGGTGACGGAGCCGGTCTCGTCGGTGCCGACGATGTGCAGGTCGGTTCCGGACGCCCGCCGGGCGTCACGGAAGGCGAGGATCTCGTCGACGGACGACACCGTCACGACGGGCATCGCGAAGAGGGATCCGGTGGAGGCACGGACGCTCCGGGGGTCGAACGGATCTGCGCCGTGGCCGACGACGACGACCGCGTCGGCGCCGAACGCGTTGGCGGAACGGACGAGGGTGCCCAGATTTCCGGGTGAGGCGGGCCGGTCGAACACGACGATCAGAGGGACGGCCTGCAGTCTCAGGTCCTTCAGTCGCGGGGTTCGTGTCTTCGCGACGGCGATGAGTTCCGGCGCGGTGGTGGTCTTCTCACCCAGTTCGGCCATCAGTTCGGCACTGACACCGATCTGTTCGACGGATCGGGTGTCGAGCAGTTCCCGTGCCCAGTCGGACAGTGGCGGGCCGTCCATGCGGTGTAGCAGCGATTCGATCGGCCAGTCGTGTTCCAGCGCCAGGTTGAGGGGACGGACGCCCTGGATCAGGAAGCGTCCCGCCTTCGTTCGCTTGGCGCGGTTGGTGAGGTACGACTGCCACTGCTGGAAGCGGGCGTTGCGGGTGGTCACCAGCAGGGACGGGGCCGGACGGTTGCGTCCGGATGGTGCGCGGCTCATCGTTCTCCCAGTGTTCGGGTCTCGCCGAGGGTGCGGATCGTGGTGTCCGCGAGGTCGGGGTCGCTTCCGTCGACCCAGTGGATGCGGGTGTCGCGGCGGAACCACGACCGTTGCCTGCGCACGTAGCGCCGGGTGCCGATGAATGTGCGTTCCTGCGCCTCGTCGAGGTCGTATTCGCCGTCGAGCCAGGCGAGGACCTGTGCGTAGCCGATGGCCCGGGGTGCGGTGACCCCGTCGCGCAGTCCCAGCTCGATCAGCCCGTTCACCTCGTCGACGAGTCCCCGTTCGAACATCAGCCGGGTGCGGAGCCGGATCCGGTCGTCGAGTTCGGCGGTATCCCGGTCGACACCGACGATGTGTGTGCCCCAGCGCGGTTCGCCGATCCGCGGGGCCGACGCCGCGAACGGCTTCCCGGTGATCTCCACGACTTCGAGGGCCCGAACCAGGCGTCTGCCATCGGTGGGGAGGATCGACGCGGCGGCGTCGGGATCCACCCGGCCGAGTTCGGCGTGGACGGCCGCGACGCCCTTCTCGGCGAGGACGGCTTCCCACCGCGCCCGCACGGACGCATCGGTGGCCGGGAAGCTCCACTCGTCGAGCAGCGACTGCACGTACATCATCGATCCGCCGACGATGACCGGCACTGCGCCGCGTGCGGCGATCGCCTCGACGTCGCGGACCGCCGCCTGCTGATAGTTCGCGACGGTGGCCGTCTCCGTCACGTCGAGCACGTCGAGTTGGTGGTGCGGGATTCCGCGGCGTTCGGCCGGGGCGAGTTTGGCGGTGCCGATGTCCATGCCCCGGTACAGCTGCATCGCGTCGATGTTGACGATCTCGCCGCCGAGACGTTCGGCCAGGTCCAGTGCGAGATCCGACTTTCCGGTTGCGGTCGGTCCGACGACGGCGATCGGCACGGGCGACGTCACGGACGCCACTCCCCCACGTGGTAACCGACTCCATAGGGTGCCGCGCTGTACAGCGTCCGGCAGGATGCGGGTGGCGCGTCGAACACGCCGGCGAGAACCTGCCACGGGACGCGCCCACCGATGCCGAGGGAATCGCACTCCGCGGGTTCGAGGGCCAGCAGCGCGTCGCGGTCGCCGGTGTCGAGCGCGGCGTCGATCCTGGCCTGCACGCCCTCCGCACGCGGGTCGAACGCGCCCGGCGCCTTCGCCGTGAGAGTGTTCGCCCCGTCCGCGACGATCACCAGACCCCGCGGCTCCGGATCCCGGTCGAGAAGGGTGCGCAGTTCCGCGCCGTACTCGGCGCACTGTTGCGGCGACAGGTCGGCGGCGAGGATCCGCACGTCGACGACGGCGTCCGGCGCGCACGTCCCCCGGATCCACCCGGCCGTCAGCGCCGCGAGCGGCAGGTCCGGGTCGGGATCGCCTGCCGGACCGGGCCGCAACGCGACCCGCACGTCGACGCCGTAGCCGCGATAGGTGCCCTGGGCGTCGGAACGTACCGCCACCGCGGCGGGCGCCGCTCCGACCGCCACCCACTCGGTGGCGAGCGCGGACAACGCCTTCGCCGCCGTCTGGACCGCATCCCGCAACGGCGCCGTCTCCGCAGCGGCCGCCCCGGTCAGTTCGGGTACCAGCAGCGGTGGAGACGGCACGAGGATTGCGGCGGTGAACACACAGTCACGCTAGTCGACCGTCCGTGCGGACCCGACATCCGATTCTGGCGGTGCCGTCAATCGGTACCAACGCGGACCGTCCGACCTGATTCAATAGTCCACAGGGCCCGTACCGGGTTGAATGGAGCCAGCACCCGTCCCCGGGTCGTATGGAGCCAGTATTGCGTTCAGGCAGCCGTGACGCGCGGCAGAGATGAGGAACCGATGACCGACAGCAGCGACGCGAAGCCCGCCGTGGAGCCTGCCGCTCAGCAGCACGACACACCGAAGCCCAGCCTCCCGAAGCCCGGTGCCGCCGCGAAACCGGGTGCACCCAAGCCCCACCCCACACCGACACACGCCCTCTCCGCCCCCGCCGTCGCCGCCCCCGCCCACAGTGACCCGAGCAAGTTCGGCCGCGTGGACGACGACGGCACCGCCTGGGTGAAGACCGCGGACGGCGAACGGCAGATCGGGTCGTGGCAGGCCGGAGACGCTGCGGAAGGTCTGGCGCACTTCGGTCGGCGCTTCGACGATCTGGCAACGGAAGTGGCACTCCTCGAGGCCCGGCTCAGTTCCGGCGCGGGCGACGCGAAGAAGACGAAGGCGGCCGCGCTCGCGCTCGCCGAATCCCTCCCGACCGCCGCGGTGATCGGTGACATCGATTCTCTCGCGGCGCGGCTCGACGTCATCATCGCCGGATCCGACGAGGCAGCGGCCCACGCCAAGCACGAAAAGGAACTGTCGCGGCAGGCGCACACCGAACGCAAGGAAGCGCTGGCCGCGGAGGCGGAACAGATCGGTGCCGAATCCACACAGTGGAAGGCCGCCGGCGACCGGCTGCGCGAGATCCTGGACGAGTGGAAGACCATCCGCGGTATCGACCGGAAGGTCGACGACGCCCTGTGGAAGCGGTATTCGAAGGCGCGGGAGGCGTTCAACCGGCGTCGCGGCGCCCATTTCGCCGAACTCGACCGCGAGCGCGCCGCCGCCAAGACCAAGAAGGAAGAGCTCGTCGAACGGGCCGAGGCACTGTCCGACTCCACCGACTGGGGTCCGACGGCCGGAGCGTTCCGTGATCTGCTCGCCGAGTGGAAGGCCGCGGGCCGCGCACCGCGGGAAGCCGACGACAACCTGTGGAGGCGGTTCAAGGGCGCTCAGGACGTGTTCTTCGCCGCCCGCAACGCCGCGTCCTCCGAACGCGACGCCGAGTTCGAGGAGAACGCGGTCGCCAAGGAAGAGTTGCTGAAGAACGCCGGCCACATCGATCCGGCCAAGGACATCGACGCGGCGAGGGCCGCGCTCCGCGACCTGCAGGAGAAGTGGGACGCCATCGGCAAGGTGCCCCGCGAGCGGATGCACGACCTCGAGGGCAAGCTGCGCGCCATCGAGAAGCGTGTTCGCGACGCCGCCGACGAGGAATGGCGCCGCACCGACCCGGAGGCCCTCGCCAGGGCCGCGCAGTTCCGGGAGCGGGTCACACAGTTCGAGGAGCAGGCCGCCAAGGCGACCGCCGCGGGCAAGACGAAGGACGCCGAGAGCGCCCTTGCACAGGCCCAGCAGTGGCGCGAATGGGCCGAGGCGGCCGAGGGCGCCGTCAGCGGTCCGTAGGCACGATCAGCCGACGTTCCAGTCGCCGCGTCGCTCCGCTTCGGCGGCAGCGGCGCGGCGTTCTTCTTCCGCGGCCAGCTGCAGGGCGGTGCGGCTCCAGACCACCTTCAACCAGTGGAACGTGAGCACGATGACGGTGAGCCAGCCGATGATCAGACCGATCCCCGGTCCGGCCGCCTCGACGCCGGGCGCCGGGGTCTGCCGCGACCAGATGGCGAGCATGCCGAACACGATGGACACGGCGGTACCGGCGAGGGCCACCCAGGCGAGCGCCCAGCGGCGGGTGACGAGCGCCAGCATCGACACGACGACCCCGAACACCACCTCGAACCACACGAACAGCCGCGACGGCAGCGCGATCGTCTCCGCGCGGGCGTCGTCCCCGTACACCAGCACCTCCCAGCCGTTCGCGATGCCGGAGTGCGGCAACGTCAGCGAACCGAGGAGTACGACCACCGCGACCGCGACGACGAGGGCACGCGCGCCGGGATCGATCTCGCCGGCCACCTTCTTCTCGGCGGCGTCGAAATCCTTCAGGTAACTCTCGATCGGCTCGCTCTCGGAACCCGAACCGTTGTCGCCGGTCCGGTTTCCGTCGTGCCGCTTGTCGTCGAACGGGGTGGTCATGCGTTGCATCCCATCTGGGCGGGTAGTGGTGCGGGCGCACCGATCTGCGGCAGTCCGAGTCCCACGCCGATCGGCGGGGTCTTCGGGGTGACGCCCTTCTCGAAGGAGTCGCCCGCGCGGGTGCGGCGGTGGGTCAGGACCGGGGTGTCGGCGACGAGGTGGTGCGGGGCGGCGGCACTGACGACGACCGTGACGACGTCGCCGGGCCGGACGTTCCCGTCGAGGTTGCCCGCGGGCCGGAAGTGGACGAGGCGGCCGTCGCGGGCGCGCCCGCTCATCCGGGCGGTCTCCGCGTTCTTGCGGCCCTCCCCGGCGGCGACGAGCAGTTCCACCTCGGCGCCGACGAGCTTCTGGTTCTCCTCGAGGGTGATCTGTTCCTGCAACGCGATGAGACGCTCGTACCGTTCCTGGACGATGGCCTTGGGCAGCTGCTCGTCCATCTCCGCTGCCGGGGTGCCCGGACGCTTGGAGTACTGGAAGGTGTAGGCGCTGGTGAAGCGTGCCTGCCGGACCACGTCGAGGGTGTCCTGGAAGTCTTCCTCGGTCTCACCCGGGAAGCCCACGATGATATCGGTGGTGATGGCCGCGTGCGGCATCGCGGTGCGGACCTTTTCGATGATCCCCAGGAACCGCGACTTCCGGTAGGAGCGGCGCATCGCCTTCAGCACGCGGTCCGATCCGGACTGCAGCGGCATGTGCAGCTGGGGACACACGTTGGGGGTCTCGGCCATCGCCTCGATGACGTCGTTGGTGAATTCGGCCGGGTGCGGAGACGTGAACCGCACCCGCTCGAGCCCGTCGATCTCTCCGCACGCGCGCAGCAGCGCGGCGAACGCGCCGCGGTCGCGGGGCTGGTCGGGATCGGCGAAGGACACGCCGTACGCGTTGACGTTCTGCCCGAGCAGGGTGACCTCGACGACGCCCTCGTTCACCAGTGCCTGCACCTCGGCCAGGATGTCGCCGGGGCGCCGGTCGACCTCCTTGCCGCGCAGCGCGGGCACGATGCAGAACGTGCAGGTGTTGTTGCATCCCACCGAGATGGACACCCAGCCCGCGTATGCCGACTCCCGCTTGGCGGGCAGCGTCGACGGGAACGCCTCCAACGCGTCGAGGATCTCGACCTCGGCCCGCTGGTTGTGGCGGGCCCGGTCCAGCAATGCGGGGAGCGAACCGATGTTGTGGGTGCCGAACACGACGTCCACCCACGGCGCCTTCTTCACGACGACGTCGCGGTCCTTCTGCGCCAGGCACCCGCCGACCGCGATCTGCATGTCGGGGTTCTGTTCCTTCGCAGGCGCGAGGTGGCTCAGGTTGCCGTACAACTTGTTGTCGGCGTTCTCCCGGACCGCGCAGGTGTTGAAGACGACGAGGTCGGGCGCCTGCCCCGCGGCCGCCTTCGTGTAGCCGGCGTCCTCGAGGAGCCCCGACAGCCGCTCGGAGTCGTGCACGTTCATCTGGCAGCCGTACGTGCGCACCTCGTAGCTGCGGGGAGGGGTCTGGTCGATCGTGTCCACGTATGCCAGGGTACGGCCCGCGCCAGATCGCCTCGTCGCGGCCGGTGTGCGCCCGGACACACACCCGAAGCCGGACAGTAAAGTTTCCGTGACATCCCGAGGATTCTCGGGGCAAATGGCAGGTGCTCCCGCTCCCAACACATAGGGTCATCGACTATGACGCAAGCCGACGACGCGACGCCGACACCCTCCACGGGCGCGGCCCCGTCCATGATCTCGATGAAATCGGTGAACAAACACTTCGGCGCCCTCCACGTCCTCCGGGAGATCGACCTCGAAGTCCCTCGCGGACAGGTCGTGATCGTCCTCGGACCGTCCGGCTCGGGTAAGTCGACGCTGTGCCGCACCATCAACCGCCTCGAGCCCATCGACTCCGGTGAGATCGCGGTGGACGGGAAGGTACTACCGGCCGAGGGCAAGGCCCTGGCGGCGCTGCGCGCCGACGTGGGCATGGTGTTCCAGTCGTTCAACCTGTTCGCCCACAAGACGATCCTCGAGAACGTGATGCTCGCACCGGTCAAGGTGCGGAAGAAGAGCAGCGCCGACGCGAAGGCGAGGGCCTACGAGCTTCTCGAGCGGGTCGGCATAGCCAACCAGGCGGACAAGTACCCGGCGCAGTTGTCGGGCGGTCAGCAGCAGCGAGTCGCAATCGCACGCGCACTCGCCATGAACCCCAAGGTCATGCTGTTCGACGAGCCGACGTCCGCACTCGACCCGGAAATGGTCAACGAGGTCCTGGACGTCATGACCTCACTCGCCAAGGACGGCATGACCATGCTCGTGGTGACCCACGAGATGGGCTTCGCCCGCAAGGTCGGCCACCGTGTTCTCTTCATGGCCGACGGCCAGATCGTCGAGGACGCCGAGCCCACCACGTTCTTCACCGCTCCCAAATCCGAGCGCGCGAAGGACTTTCTCGGCAAGATTCTCAGCCACTGACCCGAAGGAGCGCCGATGCGGTGCTCTCGGTCGACCGTGCTCCACACGCAACACCCGTCATTTCAATTGGAGGAACTCGATGAGGATCAATCGCGCGATTCGCGTGGGAATCGGCGTCATGGCGCTCGCCGTCGTCGCATCTGCCTGTGGCGGAGGTGAAGAGAAGAGCGCATCCCAGAGCGCGTCGGAGGGCAAGCTCACAGTCGGAATCAAGTACGACCAGCCCGGCCTCGGATTGCGCAACCCCGACGGTTCCTTCAGCGGCTTCGACGTCGAGGTGGCCGAATACGTGGCCGGCAAGCTGGGTGTCGCGCCCGAGAACATCGAGTTCAAGGAGTCCCCGTCGGCTCAGCGCGAGACGTTGATCCAGAACGGTGAGGTCGACTACATCGTCGCCACCTACTCGATCACCGACGCCCGCAAGGAGAAGGTCGACTTCGCCGGGCCGTACTTCATCGCCGGACAGTCGCTCCTGGTGAAGTCCGACAACACCGACATCACCGGCCCCGATTCGCTCAACGGCGGAAAGAAGCTGTGCTCCGTCACCGGGTCCACCCCGGCGCAGAAGGTCAAGGACACGTACGCGCAGGACGTGCAGCTGCAGGAATTCGACACGTACTCGGCGTGCGTCGAGGCGCTGCGTAACGGTGCGGTGGACGCCGTCACCACCGACGACATCATCCTCGCCGGCTACGCGGCGCAGTACCCCGGCGAGCTGAAGGTGGTCGGCGCGCCGTTCACCGAAGAGCGCTACGGCATCGGCCTGGCCAAGGGCGACGACGAGACCCGCGCCAAGATCAACGACGCCATCGACGCCATGATCGCGGACGGCTCGTGGGAGCGCGCGTTCAACGAGACCGTCGGCGCGTCGGGTTACCCGATCCCCGCCCCGCCGACCGTCGATCGGTACTGAGCAACTCACTCATCCGGGTCGGACGACTCCCCATTCGCGGAATCGTCCGGCCCGGTTCGACACCAACCACCGGTCACCTGGGGAGACGGTAAGTGGACCTACTGAGCAAATACAGCGATCAGCTGATCGACGCATTCTGGACGACGGTGCAACTCACCGCGTTCTCGGCTGTCGGTGCTCTGATACTCGGCACCATCCTCGCGGCGATGCGGGTGTCACCGATCCCGGTCGCGCGTGGCGTCGGCACGGCGTACGTGACGATCTTCCGCAACACTCCCCTGACGCTCATCATCATCTTCTGCTCCTTCGGGCTCTTCCAGACGATGGGCGTCAAGCTCGCCCCCGAGCAGTCGCCGACGTTCTTCGAGGAGAACAACTTCCGGCTCGCCGTGCTCGGCCTCAGCGTCTACACCGCAGCGTTCGTCTGCGAGTCGCTGCGGTCCGGTATCAACACGGTGCACGTCGGACAGGCGGAGGCGGGCCGGTCGCTCGGCCTCACGTTCTCCCAGAATCTGCGGTTGATCGTGCTGCCGCAGGCTTTCCGCGCGGTCACCGCCCCACTCGGTAGTGTGCTGATCGCCTTGACCAAGAACACGACGATCGCCTCGGTGATCGGCGTGGCGGAGGCGTCGCTCCTGATGAAGGAAATGATCGAGAACGAGGCCGCCATCTTCGTCGTCGGTGGCATCTTCGCGCTCGGCTTCGTGATCCTGACCCTGCCGATGGGGCTTCTCTTCGGATACCTGAGCAAGCGATTCGAGGTTGCACGATGAGCAATGCCGCCACCGTCCTCTACGACGCACCGGGTCCGAAGGCGAAGAACATCTATCGCCTGGTCTCGGTCGTGGTCGCTGTCGCGCTACTGGGAATCGGCTACCTCGTCTACGCCGCGCTCGACGACAAAGGTCAGCTGACGGCGGCGAAATGGGATCCGTTCCTCGAATCGACGTCGTGGACGACATACCTGATCCCCGGTATCCGCGGCACCCTCGTGGCAGCCGCCGTATCGATCCTGTTCGCGTTGATCCTCGGCGCGATCCTCGGCATCGGACGCCTGTCGAACCACCGGCCGGTGCGATGGGTCGCCGGCGGGATCGTCGAATTGTTCCGCGCCATCCCTGTGCTGATCCTGATGATCTTCTCGTACCAGCTGTTCGCCGAGTACGAGGTCTTCAAGTCGAAATACCTTGCGCTCGCCGCGGTCATCGTGGGCCTCACGCTGTACAACGGCTCGGTGATCGCCGAAATCGTCAGGGCAGGCATCAATTCGCTCCCCAAGGGGCAAAGCGAGGCCGCCATGGCGCTGGGTATGCGCAAGGGCCAGGTCATGGGCACTATCCTGCTTCCGCAGGCCGTCACGGCGATGCTCCCGGCGATCATCTCGCAGATGGTGGTGGCATTGAAGGACTCCGCGCTCGGTTACCTCATCGGCTACGTCGAAGTGGTGCGGTCCGGTCAGCAGCTCGGTGCGTTCTACGGCAACTACCTGCCCGCCCTGATCGTGGTGGCGATCATCATGATCGTCCTCAATTACACGCTCACCGTGGTGGCGACCAAGGTGGAGAAGCGACTCCGGGCCAGCCGCAAGGGCGGAGGCCCCAAGGGGGCCGTTCCCGAGCTTCCGGCGGTGTCGGTTCCGGGTATGGACATCACCGACAAGCGGTTGTGATGTGACATTCGCCCCGAAATAGCACTGCGGTCGGACGGGAACTCTGTTCCGTCCGACCGCAGTGTTGTCGTCTCGTCGGTGTTGTCGTCGTCTCGTCGTAATCAGGTCTCGTCGAACAGGCCGTCGGTTTCCGCACCCGCGCGATCGAGTTGTTCCTTGACCACCTCGAATGCCATGCCCTGGGGGAATCCGCGGCGCGCGAGCATCGACACCAGTCGGCGAACCGCCCGGTCCCGATCGTCCGCGGACACCGTCCGCAGTTTCTTCGCGACCAGTTCGGTGGCTCGCGCTCGTTCGTCTTCGCTGTCGATCTGAGCGAGCGCCTCGGTGGCGTCCTCCTGACCGATGCCCTTGCGGCGCAGTTCCAGTGCGAGCGCACGTTTCCCCTTGCCGGAGTACGTGTGCCGCGAATGCACCCATTGCCGGGCGAAGTCGGCGTCGTTGACGAGTCCGACCTCAGTGAGGCGATCCAGCACACGCTCAGCGATCTCGTGCGAGTAGCCCTTTTTCGCCAGACGCTCGGTCAATTCCGCTCGGCTCCGGGCACGGTCCGTCAAGAGACGCAGGCACAAATCCTTGGCCTGCGTCTCCGTCCCACCTTCGCCCGTCGGACGCACGGCGGCGCCTTAGAATTCGACCGGGGCGGCGTCATCCGTAGCAGCAGTGACGTCGGCGCCGATTCCGAGCTTCTCCTTGATCTTCTTCTCGATCTCGTCCCGGATGTCGGTGTTCTCCAACAGGAACTTGCGGGCGTTTTCCTTGCCCTGTCCCAGCTGGTCGCCTTCGTAGGTGTACCAGGAACCCGACTTACGGATGAACCCGTGCTCGACACCCATGTCGATCAGCGAGCCTTCCTTGCTGATTCCCAGGCCGTAGAGAATGTCGAACTCTGCCTGCTTGAACGGCGGCGCAACCTTGTTCTTGACCACCTTGACGCGGGTACGGTTACCCACCGCGTCGGTGCCGTCCTTCAGGGTCTCGATCCGCCGCACGTCGAGGCGCACCGACGAGTAGAACTTCAATGCCTTACCACCGGTGGTGGTTTCGGGGGAACCGAACATGACGCCGATCTTCTCGCGCAGCTGGTTGATGAAGATCGCGGTGGTGCCGGAATTGCTGAGCGCACCGGTCATCTTACGGAGCGCCTGGCTCATCAGACGCGCCTGCAGACCCACGTGGCTGTCGCCCATCTCACCCTCGATCTCGGCGCGCGGGACCAGAGCGGCCACGGAGTCGACCACGAGGATGTCGAGGGCGCCGGAGCGGATCAGCATGTCTGCGATCTCCAGCGCCTGCTCACCGGTGTCGGGCTGCGACACCAGCAGCGCGTCGGTGTCGACGCCGAGCTTCTGGGCGTAGTCGGGGTCGAGCGCGTGCTCGGCGTCGATGAACGCGGCGATGCCGCCGGCAGCCTGGGCGTTGGCGACCGCGTGCAGAGCCACGGTGGTCTTACCCGAGGACTCCGGGCCGTAGATCTCGACGACACGGCCGCGGGGCAGCCCGCCGATGCCGAGGGCGACGTCCAGCGCGATGGAGCCGGTCGGAATGACGGCGATGGGCTGACGGACACCTTCGCCCAGGCGCATCACCGAGCCCTTGCCGAAGTTCTTGTCGATCTGCGCCAGCGCGAGGTCGAGCGCCTTGTCTCGATCGTGTGCCTGTGGTGCCATCGTCGTCCCCATTCCTCGAGTCTCATCAGTGATCTGCGGTCAGGTTAGATCCAGGTACCGACAAGAACCGTGACCACCGAACATCCCCAGCATAGGGGAACGTGTGTTCGATATGTGCGGTCGGTCCGTTCGACACGCCGGATCTCTACCGGCGCTGCGGCGGGACGTCGAACTCGACGCAGAGTTCACGCCACACCTCGCGGGGTTCCCGGCCGTCCTCGATGGCTTCGGCGGCGGTCTTGCCCCCGAGACTGAGCAGCACGTGGTCGACGAGCAGCGCGTCGCCGCGCATCTGCCCGAACTCTTCGCGGACGAGTTGGTGAAATTCGGTCAGTCGCACACGTCCACGCTAGCCGAACCGCGTGCCGGGCCCTCACCGCAGCGCGGCGCGGCACACCTCCACCGGATCGGTGACAACCGCGATACTCCGCGCCGCCCGCTGCGCGGCGTCCGCGTGGGCACCGTTCGAGAGCACCTGTTCGACTGCCGCGCGGAGGGCTTCCGCACTCGGGGGACGCACCACGACGGCGCTCCCCTGCCGCGCGGCCCGGTTCGCGAGTTCCCACTGATCGCCGCCGCCGGGAACCACCACCGCCGGAACCCCTGCGAGCAGGGCCTTGGCCAGCATTCCGTGTCCGCCGCCGCAGACGACGGCCGAGGCCTCGCGCAGCATCGCGTCCTGACGGCCGAGACCAGCTCGCGCCCAGGGCGGAACCGTGGCCGGCGATCGGTCGAGTATCGACGCGATCACACGAACACCTGCCCCGTCGAGCCCCGCGAGCGTCGTCTCGAGCATGCCCTCGGCGCCGGTGAATGCAGTCGACGGAGCCACCATGACCAGAGGATCGGCGCCGTCCGGCGGTTCGAGCACCTCGTTCGTCGGTTCCCACAGCAGCGGCCCGACCACGTGCGCCTCGGCGGGCCAGTCCGGTCGCGGCACCTCGAGCGCGGGGAGTGTCGCGATCAGCCGCCGAACGGGCCCCGGGTCCTTCGCAGGCAGTCCGACGCCGACCCGGGCCTCGGAGCGTTGCCGCTCACCCTGCCGGATCGACCGCGCCGTCGCGGTACGCATGAGCGTGTCGCGGAGCCTGCCCCGAATTCCCACGCCCGGGGCCAAACCGCTTCCGATGGGCGGTAACCCCTTGGACGCGGCGTAGAGCGGGTGCGGGGACAGCTCGACCCACGGGATCCCCAGCCGCTCCGCGGCCATGCCCCCGCCGGCGGTGAGGATGTCCGAGACGACGAGGTCGGGTCCCATCGCGCGCAGGTCGGGGAGCAACTCGGTGGAGATGTGCGCGGCACGGGCGTGAATGCGCGCGCCCGCATCGAGGTCGTCGTCCGTCGGGCGGGGCGCGAGACCTTTCAGCAACTCGGCAGGCACACCGGCCGCCCGTGCGGGCTCGACCCACCGTGTACCTGTGAACAGGACCGGATCGTCTCCGGCCTCGATGAAGGCGAGGCACAACGCAAGGGCAGGGAAGGCATGTCCGGGATCAGGCCCGGCGACCACGGCGACTCGCACGAACCACAGAGTGTCACACGGTCGGCGTCACCGTTTCTCGAACACGGCTTCGGCGGCGGCGAGGGACCGCGCACGGTCGGCGGGGACGAGTCCGATCCGGGTGCGCCGGTCGAGTAGGTCGTCGACGTCGAGTGCCCCCTCGTGAGTCACCGCGAACTCGAGCTCGGCGCGGCTCACGTCCACACCCTCGGAGATCGGCGCCAGCAGTTCGGGGTCGGCGGCGGCGATCAGCGCCGCCTCCGTTCCGTAGCGGGCGAGCAGCGCCGGCGGGGCCGAGACCTTCCGCAGCGCTTCGGGTGTCGCGGCACCGACGAGCGGCAGGGCCCGCGTCCGGCACGGGCCCGCGTCGAGTCCTGCCACCTCGACCGCGGCGTCGACGGCGTCCTCCGCCATCTTGCGATAGGTGGTGAGCTTGCCGCCGACCACGCTGACGAGACCCGTGTCCGAACGCAGGATGGCGTGATTGCGCGAGAGGTCCGCGGTGGATCCGTCCCCGGTGTCGAGCAGAGGTCGCAGCCCGGCGAAGGTCCCGACAACGTCCGAGCGCTGCAACGGAACCTCGAGCGCGGTGTTGACCGTGTCGAGAAGGAAGTCGATCTCCTGCTCCGACGCCACCGGGACGTCCGGAACGGGTCCCGGCGCCGCCTCGTCGGTCAAGCCGAGGTACACGCGGCCGAGCTGTGCGGGCAGCGCGAAGACGAAGCGATTGGTCTCACCGGGGATCGGAACCGTGAGCGCCGCGGTCGGGTTCCCGAGCCGCTCGGCCGGGAGCACCAGATGTGTGCCGCGACTGGGCCGCAGCGTGATCCCGGGATCGATCTCACCCGACCAGACGCCCGCCGCGTTAACCACGACGCGCGCCGTGATCGGCAGTTCCGAGCCGGTCAGCTCGTCGCGCAGGGTCGCGGACGTCCCGGTCACGTCGTACGCGCCCGTCCGGGTGAGCACCTTCGCACCGTGGAGCGCGGCGGTGCGCGCGAGGGACACCACGAGTCTGGCGTCGTCGATGAGCTGGCCGTCGAATGCCATCAGACCGCCGCGCAGGCCTTCCCGCCGCACCGCGGGGGCGAGTTCGACCACCCGGTCGGCCCGGACCGACCGGGATCGCGGCAGGACCGACGACGGTGTGCGAGCACTTGCACGCAGCAGATCACCGGCCAGGAAGCCCGTGCGGACGAGGGACTTGCCGAACAGCGTCGTCGAATCGAGAACGGGGACGAGCTGCGGGAGCGCTCGGACGAGGTGGGGGGCGGTGCGGGTCATGAGGATTCCGCGTTCGACCGCGCTCTTGCGGGCGATGCCGACGTTGCCCGATGCCAGATACCGCAGCCCGCCGTGGGCGAGTTTCGAACTCCACCGGCTGGTCCCGAACGCGAGATCCCGCTTCTCCACGAGCACGACGTCGAGGCCGCGTGACGCCGCGTCGAGCGCGACGCCGACACCGGTCACTCCGCCGCCGATCACCAGCACGTCGATGACTGCACCGTCCGACAGCCGGTCGAGTTCGCGCGCCCTTCGCGCGGCGTTCAGAACCGACGAGCGGCTCACGGGCGGCGTGTTCGGGTGGTTCACCGGTCTCCTCGTTCTGTCGGGTGGTTGCCGGCGGCGTCCGGTGCCAGGTAGGCGCCGACAGCGTGCCGGAGTTGCTCCGTCAGGGCGTCGCCGGGAAGTTCCTCGGCCACCATCACGGCCGACTGGACCGCGGACTGCGCGATGAGCAGGATCATCGTGGCGATCTGACGGCTGTCCCCCGCGCGGATCGAGCCCTGGTCCTGACCCGTCGACACCGCGAACGCAACCTGGTCGATGATCGCCCGCTGGCTCGTACCCAGCCGCTCGAGGATGTAGGTGGTGAACAGTTCCTGATCCGAACGCAGGATCTTCACGAACAGCGGATGGTCGCGCACCTCGGTGGACACGTGGACCACGGCGTCGACCAGCTGGCGGTGGACCGATTCCTCGGCGGAGAATTCGGGCATCACGGCAGCGATCTCGCAGGTCATGAGATCGGCGACGACGGCCCTGGTGTCGGACCAGCGTCGGTAGACGGTCGGCCTGCTGACGCCTGCGCGCCGGGCGACCTCTGCCAGTGTGGTGCGACGCAGTCCGAAATCGAGGATGCACGAGCGTGCGGCGTCGAGAATGGAGTCCTCGACGCTCGCTGAGGTGTCGTCACGCGACGGAGAATTACGGATAGACATTGTGTGTAACACCGTAACGCATGAATCCCCTGTCGGCACCGAACCGATCCTCGAAGCACATCGCCAGGCTCGCACGATGCACGCCCCACTCCCCTACCTCGGGGATGTGAGTAGCGCCAACGCGATCAGAGGGCGAGGTGACAGAAGGTGCCAGCGCGTCGGAGAAAAGCGGAGGGCAACCACCGAATTATTCGGATAATTTCTCTGTTCCGTCCGGGTCGGATTTAATCGCCAGATAGGAGCTCCGCCACGTTCGTTCTCGGTCGCAGCCTCAGCCGAAGAAGTAGAGCTCGAATCCCACCGCGCGTTCGGCGGCGAATCCCGGTTGCGGCCCGGTCACCATCTCGACCTGGGCCCTCGCCTGCTGCCCCACCGGGACGTCGCTGAGCGCTTCGAGATAGCGGGTGTGCTCGGCCAGCGAGAGCACCGCCCGATCCACCGTGTGGGTGACATCCACCGCGTGGGTTGGGGTCATCGTGTTGACGGCGACCCAGCGGACACCGCGCCACGGCGGTAGCCCCGACTCCCCCAGCTCGGGAAAGATCCATTCGTTCGCGGCGTCCGCGGTGGCGTCGAGAACGGAACGGCCGAGTGCGCGGTGGTCCGCGCTGTTCAGCTGGCCGGGCCCCCACGTGTCCGCGAAGTTCGCCGTCACCACGAGATCCGGGCGATGACGACGGATCGCCGTCGCAAGGTCGCGGCGGAGCGCGAGACTCTCCACGAGAGTGCCGTCGGGGTACCCGAGGAACTCGACGTCGGTCACTCCCACCACGGCTGCGGAACGCCGCTCCTCCGCCTCCCGGAGCGGGCCCGACGCCGCGGGGTGCAGGCCCGCGATCCCCGCTTCCCCGCTGGTGGCGAGCACGTAGCGGATGTCCTTGCCCTGCTCGGTCCAGCGCGCCACGGCCGCCGCTGCGCCGTATTCGATGTCGTCGGGGTGCGCGACGACGACGAGCCCACGATGCCAGTCCTCGGGTACCGGTTCCATGGGTAGAGCATGCCTGTCAGCTCCGCGTGATGTCCGATTTCTCGCCGGATCCGGACATCGCCTTGATCAATAGGTACACGCCGAACACCACGGCGCTGACCACGAGAATCCAGAACAGACCCTTGACGAGGGCACCGACGACCGCCAATGCGATCCAGATCGCCGCGACCGCCAGAACAATCTTCCAGAACATGATTTCCTCCACTCACGTCTCCCCGATCGATTCTGCGCCCGACATCTGGTCGACCCCACTTATCGGGTTCGCACACCAGCGTGGCACGGCGGAGCGGGTAAATCACCAGGTCAGCGTAAAGATCAGGGAAAGATCAGGGTTCTCCCCCACACGATGTACCGAAAGTCACCGGACCGGTCGATCGACGACATCAGCGGTAGCGGCGAACGATGTCGTCGATCTCACCGAGAGCCGCCGCGAGGCCGGCGAGCTTTTCCGTCGCAGACACCAGTTCTGCACGTTCGTACGCCAGTTCGCCGACGGCACTCGTGGCTCCGGGAACGGCGACCTCGGCGGCAGCGGCCACCAGTTCTTCGAACTGGTCGACGCCGTCGTCCAGTTGCGCGGCGGCGGAGGTGATCGCCCGGTGGAGCGGTGCGGCCGCGGCACGGCTGCCCTGGGCGGCGTCCTCCATGGACGTGATGTCGAGGGCGACCGCCTGCAGGGCGGCTGCCGCGGAGCGGGCCGTGGCGTGGGTGTCCTCGATGTCCTCACCGCTGATCGTCCCGGACCGGGACAGCATACCGAGGATGCCGTGCAGTGCGCGCTCGCTGTGCACGAGTCGTTCCATCGGCTCGCGGGCGGCCGAGGACGGCGCCGGAAGGACCCGGCGGGCAGGCAGGCCCGGTGGCAACGTCACGGCGTCGAGCTTGCGGTATCGGCTGACGGCCAGCACGGCGGGGACCGCGAACACGACGGCGCCGCCGCCGGCCATCAGCATCGACCACTCCGGCGCGGCCATCAGAGCGAGACCGGCGGCACCGGTGGCCGAGGACCCGGACACGATGCCGAAACGCTTCGCGCGACGCCTGGCCCGCCGCTTCTTCCGCAGCAGACGTTCCCGGGGGTCGCGCCACTTCTGCGCCGCGTCCGCGACGGACTCACCGGCGTCACGCAGCGCGCCCTGGATCCCGGCGAGTCCGGACACGACAGTGGCCGACCGGACTGCGCGTCCAGGTCGGCCACGTCGGGTGGAACTCATGCGAATACTGTTCGGCTGCTACGCAGTCCCGGCCTGGCCCGCTGCCGGCGGCTGCTTGTCGAGGTTCGGGTTTGCGGCCGGGGTCGCAGGCGCGTTGGCGGCACCGCCGGACGGCAGGGCGTCGCCCTTCATCGAAGCCCGGATCTGCTCGAGCCTGCTGTGTCCGGCCATCTGGATGCTCGCCTGCTGCACCTCCATCATGCGGCCCGACACCGAGTTCTGTGCCAGCTCGGCGGAACCGAGGGCGTCGGCGTAGCGGCGCTCGATCTTGTCGCGCACGGCATCGAGACTGGGCGTGTTGCCGGGAGCCGAGAGAGTGCTGTCCATGGAGCGCAGCGACTCGCTGACCCGTTCCTGCATCTTGGCCTGCTCGAGCTGGCTGAGCAGCTTGGTGCGCTCCGCGACCTTGGCCTGCAGAGCCATCGCGTTCTGCTCCACGGCCTTCTTCGCCTGTGCGGCCGCCTGCAGCGACTGGTCGTGCAGCGCCTTGAGGTCTTCGACGCCCTGCTCGGCGGTGACGAGCTGCGCCGCGAACGCCTCGGCGGCGTTGGTGTACTGGATGGCCTTCTCGGTGTCGCCCGCGGACTGGGCCTGGTCGGCCAGGTTGACGGCCTGACGGGCGTTGGCGTTGAGCTTCTCCACCTCGTCGAGCTGCCGGCTGAGCTTCATCTCGAGCTGGCGCTGGTTGCCGATGACCGACGCGGCCTGCTGCGACAGGGCCTGGTGCTGGCGCTGCGCATCCTCGATCGCCTGCTGAATCTGAACCTTGGGGTCAGCCTTCTCATCGATCTTGGAATTGAAGAGCGCCATCAGGTACTTCCATCCCTTGACGAAAGGATTAGCCATGGGTTTGATCCTGCCTCCATCTGTTGCGCCGCGCGATGCGCGACCCGATACGCGACCGTCACGCACCGGAACAAGGGCTGCGCCCCGACTGCCTGTCTGCCCCGCCGACAACGAGACCGGCGGTTAACTGAAATCTATCGGTTCGGCACGGGTGTTGCTACGCGGCAGCCAGCGCCTGCGCGGGTGCAGGGATGACCACCCGGGTGTCGCGGGCGATGGTCGTCGAACCCGGTCGTGCGCTCGCGGCGGGAGCCTCGGCGGGCGCGGATTCGACGGCGTGCCGGTCGGTGTCCGCACGCTTGGCCGAAGAACCGTCGGACAGCGATTCGCTGACGTCGACGAGCACATCGGAGAGTGGGACCTCCAGCGCGTCGCAGATCGCCGCCAGGAGCTCACTCGAGGCTTCCTTGCGCCCTCGTTCGACCTCGGACAAGTATCCGAGGCTCACACGAGCACTGTTGGAGACCTCACGCAGGGTCCGGCTCTGCGAAACGCGCGTACGCCGAAGACTGTCACCGATTGCCTCACGCAATAGCAGCGCCATCTCGCTCCTCCTTCATCCGTCACCTGTCTCGCCTATCTCAACGCGCGAACAGGACCGATTGGTTCCCGACCTTAGCCTGCGGATGTTTCCTGCACACGATCGAGTAGTCCCGACACGGCGGCGGAAACCGCAGATTTACGGATCTGCCACCGGTCCCCGGTCAATCCGAGCTCGCGGACGGCCGTTCCGGATGCCCCGGAAATGCTCAGGAACACGGTGCCGACCGGGTGTCCGTCCTGCATGTCGGGGCCGGCGACACCGGTCAGTCCGACGCCCCAGTCGGCGCCGCAGCGGGCGCGGGCCCCGTCCGCGAGTGCGCGTGCCGTGGATGCCGCCACGGGCCCGTCCGCAGCCAGTCGGGTGGGATCGACCCCGGCGAGGGTGGCCTTGAGGTCGGTGGCGTAGACGACGAGCCCGCCACGGAGCACGTTGCTGGCACCGGGCACTCCGGCGATGGTCGCGGTGAGCAGTCCCGCGGTGAGCGATTCCGCGGTGGCCACCGTCTCGCCGCGGTCGGTGAGCACGGCGACCAGGTCACCGGCCCGCGTGCCGTCTACCAGTGGGTCGGTCACGCCCCGGTGCTCGCGTTCGCCTCGACCTTGTGCACGCCGGCTCGAAGGCGGACCGCCTGCACGACGTAGTCCAGCCCGGTCACCACCGTCAGCAGCACGGCGGCGCCCATGAGAATCCAGCCGGCGACCTCGAACCCGTCGGGCAGCGGCAGCAGGTAGTAACCGATCGCGATCGTCTGCACGAGAGTCTTGAGCTTGCCGCCCCGGCCCGCGGGAATGACGGCGTGTCGCAGGACCGCAAATCGGAGCAGCGTGATGCCCAGCTCCCGGACCGCGATCACCGCCGTCACCCACCAGGGCAGGTCTCCGAGGATCGACAGCCCCACGAGGGCCGCTCCGATCAGCGCCTTGTCCGCGATGGGATCGGCGAGTTTGCCGAAATCGGTGACGAGGCCGTACTTGCGGGCGAGTTGCCCGTCGATCCGGTCGGTGATGGCCGCGACGGCGAACACGCCGGTGGCGATCAGGCGCCACGTCGTCGAGTGTCCGTCGCCGACGAACAGCACGACCAGGAAGACCGGGACCAGCAGGATCCGGAGAATCGTCAGGATGTTCGCGATGTTCAGAAGCGGTACGGCCGTCTCACTCGCAGGCTCCACCGACGGGTCCGGGGCCGCCGGTTGGCCGGCGGCCGTCCAATCCTCGCGCTGCGTGCTCATCGGAGCACCGCAGCGGAGAACTGCACCCCGGGACGCAGCGGGGAGTGGGGAGGAATCGTAGGTCGTACCGGCACGTGCCTAAGAATATCGGTACGGCCGTTGGCTAATGTTCACGACATGACTTCTCGGACGCCGGACACCGCCGACAATCAGCTGATCGTGCGGCGAGCACGAACCTCCGACGTTCCCGAGATCAAGCGCCTGATCGACATCTACTCCGGCAAGATCCTGCTCGAGAAGAACCTCGTGACCCTGTACGAATCCGTCCAGGAGTTCTGGGTGGCCGAACGCGACGGCAACGTGATCGGTTGTGGCGCAATGCACGTGCTCTGGGCCGACCTCGGCGAGGTACGCACGATCGCGGTCGATCCGTCGGCCAAGGGCCAGGGTGCGGGACACCACGTGGTGGCCAAGTTGATCGAGGTCGCGCGGGAACTCGAACTCGAGCGTCTCTTCGTTCTCACGTTCGAGGTCGACTTCTTCGGCAAGCACGGATTCGTCGAAATCGACGGCACACCCGTGACCGCCGAGGTCTACGCCGAGATGTGCCGCTCGTACGACACCGGTGTCGCCGAATTCCTCGATCTGAGCTACGTCAAGCCGAACACCCTCGGCAATACCCGAATGCTTCTCACCCTCTGAAATCCCAGTGTGTGAGACAGAAGTGCCCTGATCCCATTTTTGTTAGACGAACACGTCCCGAGAGAGCGAGAACATGTCCCTGTTCGTAGTGGAGTACACGTATTCGGCCGACACCGTCGCAGGACGCGACGAGCATCGCCCCGCCCACCGCGAGTGGCTCGGTGAGCTCGCCGAGCGGAAGACCGTCGTGTCGTCCGGCCCGTTCGCCGACGGCAGCGGCGCATTCATCATCGTCGACGCCGCCGACGCGGAGACCGTAGAACTGCTCTTCACCCACGACCCGTTCGCCCGCAACGGACTCGTGGCGGCCTCGCGGATCGTGGAATGGGTTCCGGTGCTCGGCGAATTCAGTTCCTGACTCGCCGAGCACCAGACACCCTCGAGCACGACGGCCGGCGGACCTACTTCACCGGCGTCGTGTTCCGCGTCTTGAGAAGGCTGGCGACGGTGGTCACTGCCAGCACACCGATGATGACGGCGAGCGAGAACACCGTGGACACCTCCGGTACGGCCACGTGCTCGCCGCCGTTGATGAAGCCCAGCGTGTTCTCGTGCAGGGCGTGCAGCACGAGCTTGACACCGATGAACGCGAGAATGATCGACAGGCCGTACGACAGGTACACCAGGCGGTCCAGCAGGCCGCCGATGAGGAAGTACAGCTGACGCAGACCCATCAACGCGAACGCGTTGGCCGTGAAGACCAGGTACGGCTCCTGGGTGAGTCCGTAGATCGCGGGAATCGAGTCGAGTGCGAACAGCACGTCGGTGAAGCCGATGGCGACCAGCGCGAGCAGTAGCGGCGTCACGACGCGCTTGCCGTTGATCCGCGTGACGAGCTTGTCGCCGTCGTAGGTGTCCGTGGTGGGGAGGATCTTCTTCGCGACGGCGACGATCTTGCTGTCGCGCTCCTCCTCCACCTCTTTCTCGTGCCCGTGATCACGTACCAGCGTGTACGCGGTGTAGATGAGGAACGCACCGAACAGGTAGAACACCCAGCTGTAGGCGTTGATCGCCGCGGCACCGACCCCGATGAAGATGCCGCGCATCACCAGTGCCATCACGATGCCGATCAGCAGTACCTTCTGCTGGTACTCCCGCGGCACCGCGAATGTTCCCATGATGATGACGAACACGAAGAGGTTGTCGACCGACAACGCCTTCTCGGTGACGTAACCGGCGAAATACTCGCCGCCGTACTGACTTCCCCACAACCACATCACGACCAGGCCGAACAGGATCGCGACACCGATGTAGACCGACGACCAGAACGCCGACTCACGGAAGGTGGGGGCGTGCGGGGTGCGCACGTGCGCGAAGAAGTCGAAGACGAACAGTCCGAGAATCACCACACAGGTGATGACCCAGACCAGCGGTGACACATGCATGAACACAGACCTCCGGTAGACCTATCGGGTACCGGAGGTCTCTCCCGCCGCGCCGGAACCTCTTGTCAGCGCGACTGACAGCACCGGATCGGCAATGGTGCCGATCGTGTTGACGATGCAGTCACAGAGGTGGGGATACTCCCCTCCAATTCGGTGACCATTCAACCACACTGCGCGAGAATCGCCCATTTCGGACACGCGCACGGGGGTTACTCCTGGTCGGACGGGGCCTCGTTCGGATCGCCGCCGCGGATCGACCACAGCAGACCGTCGAGTTCCTCGGGCTTGATGAGCACCTCACGGGCTTTCGAGCCCTCGCTGGGACCCACCACTCCCCTGGTCTCCATCAAGTCCATCAGGCGGCCTGCCTTCGCGAACCCGACACGCAGTTTGCGCTGCAGCATCGACGTGGACCCGAACTGGCTGGAGACGACGAGTTCCACCGCCTGCAACAGCACGTCCATGTCGTCGCCGATGTCGGGATCGACGTCCTTCTTCTCCCCGACCTTGGCGGCGGTGACGCCGTCGGTGTACTCCGGCTCCGCCTGGTTCTTGCTGAAATCGACGACCGCGGAGATCTCCTCGTCGGTGATGAACGCACCCTGCAGGCGTGTCGGCTTGCCTGCGCCCATCGGCAGGAACAGCCCGTCACCCATACCGATCAGCTTCTCGGCGCCGGGCTGGTCCAGGATGACCCGCGAGTCGGTCAGCGACGACGTCGCGAAGGCGAGCCGTGACGGCACGTTGGTCTTGATCAGACCGGTCACGACATCCACCGACGGCCTCTGTGTGGCCAGCACGAGGTGGATACCGGCGGCGCGCGCCTTCTGGGTGATCCGCACGATCGCGTCCTCGACGTCACGCGGCGCGGTCATCATGAGGTCCGCGAGTTCGTCGACGATGGCGAGGATGTACGGGTACGGCCGGTAGACCCGTTCGCTGCCGAGCGGCGCGGTGATCTCCCCCGACTTCACCTTGGCATTGAAGTCGTCGATGTGGCGCACGCGGTTGGCCTGCATGTCCTGGTAGCGCTGTTCCATCTCCTCCACCAGCCAGGCCAGCGCGGCTGCGGCCTTCTTCGGCTGGGTGATGATCGGCGTGATGAGGTGCGGTATGCCCTCGTAGGGCGTCAGCTCCACCATCTTGGGGTCGATGAGGATCATCCGCACTTCGTCGGGTGTCGCACGGGACAGCAGCGACACCAGCATCGAGTTCACGAAGCTCGACTTACCGGAACCGGTGGAACCCGCCACGAGCAGGTGCGGCATCTTCGCGAGGTTGGCGCTGACGAAGTTGCCCTCGATGTCCTTGCCGAGACCGATCACCAGCGGGTGGTGGTCCTTGCGGGTGCTCGGGGCCGTGAGCACGTCGGCGAGGCGCACCATCTCGCGGTCGGAGTTGGGGACTTCGATGCCGACCGCGGACTTGCCGGGGATCGGTGCCAGCAGGCGGACGTTGTCGGTGGCGACGGCGTACGCAATGTTGCGGGCGAGCGCGGTGATCTTCTCGACCTTCACGCCCGGTCCGAGTTCCACCTCGTAGCGGGTGACGGTCGGGCCGCGGGTGAATCCGGTGACGGCCGCGTCGATCTTGAACTGCTCGAGGACCTCGGTGATGGCCTCGATCATCGCGTCGTTGGCGGAACTGCGCTTCTTCGGCGGATCGCCCTCGATGAGCAGCGACGTCGGGGGCAGCGTGTAGTCGCCCTCGACGACCCGGTCGGTCACGAACTTGTCGACGTCGGGCAGCGGTTCCGGTTCGGGTTCCGGCTTGGGGGCGACGACCGGTTTGGCCTTGGCACGCGCCGGTTTCGGCGCCGGCGCAGGCGCCGGCACGGGTTCCGTGGCGGGCTCGGTCTCCCACAGACCGAGCACCTCCGTCTTCGCGGTATCGCTGACGTCGTACTCGTCGGTGGGATAGTTGTCGGCCGGTGCACCCCGAGTCCCGGTCTTGTAGTCGTCGACCGGGTAGCCGTCGGCGTCGAACAGTGTGGGGTCGTATTCGCCGTCCTCGTAGTACTCGCTGTCGTAGTCGGCGTAGTGGTCGCGGCCGAACGACGTCCCGAAGTACGACTGCAGCTTGCCGGGCACCTCGCGGACCGTGGTTCCGGTCAGCAACAGGACACCGAACAGTGCCGCCATCAGCAGCAGCGGCGCGGCGAGCCACACGGTCAGGCCGTCCGTCAGTGGACCTCCCGCCGCGTACCCGACGAACCCGGCGCCACGTGCCCTGCCCTCGGCGGCAGTGGGCGAACCGGTCGCGATGTGCCAGAGACCGAGAGCGGGCAGACCGACCAGCAGCGACCCCAGGACCAGCCTCGGCCGGATCTCGGGTTTCGGCTCGGTCCTCATCAGGATCACCGCGACGGCGACACCGATCAGGGGCAGGACGCCGGACGCCCCACCGAACACGGCACGGACTCCGGTCTCGATCCACTCGCCCACCGGACCGCCCGCGGAGAACCAGATTCCGCCGGCGACCACGACGCTGATCGCGATCAACCCGAGCGCGATGCCGTCGCGGCGGTGACCCTGTTCGATCTCGGCAGCCTTGCCGACGGTGCGGGTGGTGGCCCCGACGCCCTTGGCCATCAGCGACCAGCCGGCACCGATCCCCCGGCCCACCGACTTGAGGGGGCCGGACGCGGACGACTTCTTCGCGGCGGGCCTCCGGGCGCCGCCGCGGGAGCTGCCGCCGCGCGGCGAGGTGGACTTACGCGGAGTACTGACCGTCCGGGTCGTGCGGGACTTGGGCTTGGACGAGGTCGAGCCGCCTCGCACGCCCGTCCTCGCCGTGGACGTCGTCGTGCTCGAACCGCGGGCGCTCGCCTTACCTGCCATGGTTCTCAGATTAGTCGCTACGGCACCTTCCGGACCATCCGCAACACCCGTAACACGGCGAGACCTGCGGTGAAATGCCCTCAGAACCCCCGGTCGAGGGAGGTCACGGCGTCGATGTCGGCAGCCTCACCGTCGGTCTCGATGCGCACCTGGTCCCGGCCGAACGCGTGCAGGGCGAGTTCCGACGGTTCGCCGCGCAGGATCACCCGGCCGGCACCGGCCTTGCGGACGGTGGCCTGCTCCCCGGACGGCCGCTCGAGCACGACCGTCACCGGGGCGTGCCGGTAGCCGAGCTTTCCGACCTTGCGTGCGAGACCCCACAGCGCGTCCTGGCGCTCGTCGGGCAGGACCCGCGGCTCCCAGCCGTCGTGGGCGCGGCGCACATCCTCGTGGTGGACGAACATCTCCCCCAGGTTCACCTGTGCGTCCACCCAGTACATCGGCGACCACACCGGCGGACCCGACCGGACCTCGTCCAGCAGTCGGCTCCACGGACGCGTCGCCGTGTCGTTCTGGACGCGCTCCGTGTAGCCGGCGAGCCGACCCACGACGATGCCGGGGGCAGCGTCGAGGCGTCGCTCGCGCACGATCAGGTGGGCGGCCAGGTCCCGGTTGGTCCACGTCCCGCAGAGGGTCGGGGCGTCGGGACCGAATTCGGCCATCGAGTCGACGAGGGCGAGGCGTTCATCTCGGGCGAAGGTCACCCGTCCGAATCTACCTGCCGGAGAACTACTTGCCCTCGGCCGAGGGTACCGCGATGACGGTCGGGACGATCATCGGCCGGCGACGGTATTTGTCCGCCACCCATTTGCCGACGACGCGCCGGATCGCCTGGGCGATGCGGTGGGCGTCGTTGATGCCCTCGGTGGCCAGGCGCAGGAGTTCCGCCTCGACCAGCTGCGCCGCGTCCTTGAGGGCCGTGGGGTCGTCGGAGAATCCGCGTCCTGACACCTCGGGGGTGCTGACCGCGCGTCCTGTGTGGTCGTCGATGACGACGTTGATGGCGATGAACCCGCCCTCGCCGAGGACCAGCCGGTCCGACAGCGTGGAGTCGCCGACGTCGCCGACGGACAGTCCGTCGACGTAGACGTGTCCGACGGGAACCTGCCCGACGATCTCGGCGAGACCGTCGACCATGTCGACCACCACCCCGTCCTCGGCGAGCACGATCCGGTCCTCCGGCACGCCGGTGGCCTTCGCGAGGGCGGCGTTGGCGCGCAGGTGACGCCATTCGCCGTGGACCGGCATGGCGTTGGTGGGCCGGACCGCGTTGTACAGGTACAGGAGCTCGCCCGCCGACGCGTGACCGGAGACGTGCACCTTCGCGCTCTGCTGGGTGACGACGGTGGCGCCGCGCTTGGCGAGTCCGTTGACGACGGCGAACACGGAGTTCTCGTTGCCGGGGATCAGCGAGGACGCCAGCACGACGAGGTCGTTGGCCCGGATGTTGATCTGCCGGTGCTCACCGCGGGCCATCCGCGACAACGCCGACAGCGGTTCACCCTGCGAGCCGGTGGAGATCAGGACGAGCCGGTCGTCGGGCAGGTTGGCCGCGGTGTCGATGTCGACCACCAGGCCGTCCGGCACGCTCAGATATCCGAGATCCTGCGCGATCTGCATGTTGCGGACCATCGACCGGCCCACGAACGCGACCCGCCGGTTGTACCGGTGGGCGACGTCGACCACCTGCTGGATGCGGTGCACGTGGCTGGCGAAGGACGCCACGATCACGCGCTGCTTCGCCTTGCCGATCACGTTGTCGAGCACTCCCCCGATCTCACGTTCTGGGGTGACGAAGCCTGGCACTTCGGCGTTGGTGGAGTCGACGAGGAACAGGTCGACACCCTCGTCACCGAGACGGGAGAAGCCGGCGAGGTCGGTGAGCCTGCCGTCGAGCGGCAGCTGGTCGAGCTTGATGTCACCGGTGTGCAGCACGACTCCGGCGTCGGTCCGGATCGCGACGGCGATGGCGTCGGGGATCGAGTGGTTGACGGCGAAGTATTCGCACTGGAACGGACCGTGATCGGTGCGCTGCCCCTCGACGACCTCGACGAGGTTGGGGCGCTGGCGGTGCTCACGGCACTTGGCCGCGACGAGTGCAAGCGTGAACCGCGAACCCACCACGGGCAGATCCGGCCGCAGGCGCAGCAGGAACGGGATGGCGCCGATGTGGTCCTCGTGGCCGTGAGTGAGGACCACGGCCTCGACGTCGTCCATCCGGTCCTCGATGTGCCGGAAGTCCGGGAGGATCAGGTCGACACCCGGCTGCTGGTCTTCCGGGAACAGCACACCGCAGTCGACGACGAGCAGCTTGCCCTGGTGCTCGAAGACGGTCATGTTGCGACCGATCTCGCCGATACCGCCGAGCGCCACCACCCGCAGACCCTTGAACGGAGCCTTCGGCGGGGCGCCGAGCCGGGCCGTCGGATCGACCGAAGCCGGCCGGGTGTCCTGACGCTTGTTGCCGCCGCCGCGCCTGCCGGAGCGGGACGAGGACTTGTTGGCGGCGCCGCCCTTCGTGGAGGAGGTCTTCACGGGCGCGGACTTCGCCTGCGCTGACTTCGGAGCCGACGGCTGGTCTGCGACGACGGGCGCCGACTTCGGCGGCTCGGCGACGACCGGCGCCGACTTCGGCGGCTCGGCGGCCACGGGCGCCGCCTTGGTCGGCTCGCTCGCGGTGGGAGAAGGGGGACCGGCCTGACGGCTGGCGCTGCGACGACGAGGCGGTCGGGTCACGCGAGCACCCCCGCAGCGTGCAGATCGGCGGCCAGGAGGTCGAGTTGATCGTGGGTGGGCGCCACCTGCGGCAACCGGGGTTCGCCGACGTCCAGGCCGATCAGGCGCAGACCCGCCTTCGACGCGCTGACGCCGCCGAGACGCGCCACCGAGCGGATGACCGGGATCAGGCTGAGGTTGATCGCGCGGGCGCGGGCGATGTCACCGGCCGCGAATGCCGTGTGCAGTTCACGCAACCGGCCGGGCACGAGGTGCCCGATGACGCTGACGAACCCCGTCGCGCCCACCGACAGCCACGGAAGATTGAGCGGATCGTCACCCGAGTAGAACTGGAGGTCTGTGGTGCCGATCAGCTCGGCGCCCGCGTTGAGGTCGCCCTTGGCGTCCTTGACCGCGACGATGCGCGGGTTCTCGGCGAGGCGCCGGATGGTCTCCGTCTCGATGGGGACCACGGAGCGGGGTGGAATGTCGTAGAGCATGACCGGAAGGTCGGTGGCATTGGCGACGGCGGTGAAATGCGCGAACAGTCCGGCCTGCGGCGGACGCGAGTAGTAGGGGGTGACGACGAGGAGGCCCTGCGCGCCCGCGCGGGCGGCGTCACGGGCGAGTTCGACGCTGTGCGCGGTGTCGTTGCTGCCTGCGCCGGCGATGATCTTCGCGCGGTTGCCCACCGCGTCGATCACTGCCCGGAGCAGCTCGAGCTTCTCGTTCTCGGTGGTCGTCGGCGACTCACCGGTCGTACCGGCGAGGACGAGGGAGTCGCATCCGTTGTCGACGAGGTACGCCGCGAGGCGGACACCGGCGTCGACGTCCAGCTTTCCGTCCGAGGTGAACGGCGTCACCATCGCTGTGGACACGGTGCCGAACGGACGCTCGACGGGAGAAGCGGAATCACCGTAGGTCATGGTCAGAAGGCTACCCGGTGACCCAGGTACTTTTGCACACCAGTCACGCGTCGGCGGAAAACGTGCTCCGCGCCACCTCCGTGCCGTCGCCCCAGTCCAGTACCTCGAAGTCGCCGAAGACATTCGGCGCGGCCGCCTGCAGCTGCCTCAGGCACTCGACCGCGACGCGGCGAATCTCCACGTCGGCGTGCTCGGTGGCCCGCATCGAGACGAAGTGCCGCCACGCCCGGTAATTGCCGGTGACCACCACGCGGGTCTCCGTAGCGTTGGGCAGGACGGCCCTCGCGGCCTGCCTCGCCTGCTTGTTGCGCAGCGGCACGCTGGAGGTGTCCGCCAGTTTCGCTTCGAGGGCCTCGAGGAGTTCGCCGTACGCCGCCCGACTCGCGTCGGTGGCCTTCGCGAATAGTTCCTCGAGTTCGGGGTCGCCGGCGATCGCGGGCGGAACGACGACATTGCCGTCGTTCTCGCGCACGAAGCGCTGCGACAGCTGCGAGTAGGAGAAGTGGCGGTGCCGGATCAACTCGTGGGTGCAGGACCGGGAGATGCCGGTGATGTAGAAGCTGACGGTGCCGTGTTCGAGGACCGACTCGTGCCCGACCTCGAGCAGATGGCGCAGATATCCGGCGTTGGTTGCGGTGCGGGGGTTGGGCTTGGACCAGCTCTGGTAGCACGCCCGGCCCGCGAACTCCGCCAGCGCTTCGCCGCCGTCGGCGTCGGTCTCCCACGGAATGTCCGCCGGCGGAAAGAACTCCGTCTTCGCGACGAGTTGCACCCTGAGCGGCACGGTCTGCGGCACTGCGCTGTTCCTCCTACCGAACTCCCTGGTCGGGAGTCCCTCCTGAATGCATCGACCCTAGTCGCAGCGGTGATCGGGGTCTCGGCGTGCCCCGTTCCGGCAGCGGCCTGGTTGCCGTGTGTTCACCCGCGGTGTTCACCCGCGCGTGTCAGTCTCGTCTCGCCCATACTTTCGGTGACACCGCAGATTCGCCGGGAGACTTCCTGTGCAGTACCGGACAGGCCGCGCACGCGCCGTCGTGATCGCAGTTCTCGGGACAGCGGTTCTCGGGGCCGCTCCCCCGGCGTTCGCCGGACCGGCTTCCGGCCGGAGCGGCCGGGAACTGGCCCGACGTGCTCGGGCAGTCACCGATCACCTCTCTGGTCGACTGCCCGTCGCCACCTACGGCGGCTTCGACGCCTACGTGTCGGAGGGGCTGAAATTGTCCGAGGGCGACATCGCCCAACTGAAGTCACGCCTACTTGACTGACGTCACCAATGACGCCATGCTGGCGTCATGGACCTCGGCATCTACGTCTCCCGGCTGCGAGACGACCTGAACGCAGCAGCCGCACTCGGCGACGAGCAGACGCGGGCGACGGCAGCGGCGCTCGCCGCCGCGGTCGAACCCGCCGCCCGGCTGCTCCTGCTCTCGGCGCTCACCGATTTTGCAGGTGAGGTGACGTCCGAACTCGGCAATCGCACCGTCGGTGTGCGACTGGACGGCAGCGAGGTGGCGGTCGACGTGCATCGCACCCCCACCGCGCCCGGACCGGAGGGGGAAGGAACCACGACAGCCGAGGACCTCGGTGCCGCCTTCGATGACGTCACCGGTGACATCAGCCGCGTCACTCTGCGTCTGATGGATCAGATCAAGTCGAAGGCCGAGGAAGCCGCCTCCCAGAACGGGGTGTCGCTCAATTCCTGGGTGTCGCAGGCGGTCCAGGGCGCACTCAAGGACCAGATGCGCCGCAACGGGAGAGACAATTTTTGAGCACCGGCGCACTCACTCCACGCCTCCGTCGGCGGCGGTGATGTAATTACGTCGCATCAGCCACACGGTGAGAGTCGCCACGGGCTCGAAGGAGCGAAGAACATGGCCGTTTCCGGCGTCAAGGAATTCGAGATCAAGGCCGATCCGGCCACGGTGATGGCCGCGATCGCTGCGGTGGATCGCCTGCCCGAGTGGTCCTCGGCCCACAAGTCGGTCACCATCGAGAGCACACACGACGACGGCCGCCCCCATCGTGTCCGAATGAGCGTCTCCATCCTCGGGATCAACGACGAGCAGGTCGTCGACTACACGTTCGAGGGCGACGACACCGTGTCATGGCACCTCGTCGAGAGCGGCCAGCAGAACGCCCAGGACGGCTCGTACGTCCTCACCGAGTCCGGCGCAGGCACCAAGGTCACGTTCGAGTTGACGGTCGACCCGAAGATTCCGCTGCCCGGGTTCCTCGTGAAGAAGGCTCAGAAGACGGCACTCGAGACGGCGAGCAAGGGCCTGACGAAGTTCGTCGAGAGCCTGTAGTTCCTCACTCTCCTCGCGGCAGCGCCGCCGCGGCCGCGAGGAGGGCACCGAGGTTGCCGCGATCGTCCACCCGGATGTCGTCCAGACCCAACCACGTTGCCATTCTTCGCAGTTCCGGGAGCAACGCCTCCACCACACACCCCGGATTCCGGTCGGGTTCCACGAACGCGGATCGCACCTCGAGCGTTCCCGACGCGCGGTCGGCCTTGAGATCGACCCTCGCGACCAGTTCACCGTTCAGCAGGAACGGAAAGACGTAGTACCCGTGGACACGTTTGTGCGCGGGGGTGTAGATCTCGAGGCGGTACCGGAAGTCGAATATCCGCTCGGTCCGCGGACGGCAGAAGACCAGCGGATCGAACGGGCACAACAGCGCCGCTCCCTCCACCTTCCGGGGAACCCGGACGTCGCGGTGGACGAATGCCGGCGCATCCCAGCCGCGGACCCCCACCCGTTCGAGCACCCCGTCCTCGACGAGTTCCTCGATGGCCGAGGCGGTCTGCGCCGGCGACAATCGGTAGTAGTCACGCAGGTCGGGTTCGGTGGCCACACCGAGGGCCCGCGCGGACCGCTGCACGAGGCCACGGACGGCATCCTCCTCCGAGACTTCCTCGGCGAGTATCGCTTTCGGCAGCACACGTTCGCTCAGGTCGTAGTGACGGGTGAAGGCGACCCGCTTGTCCACCGCCAGCGCGCCGGACGCGAACAGTTGCTCGCACACCACTTTGGTGTCGCTGCGATCCCACCACGGGCCCTTGCGGTCCGGACGGTCGACCTCGAGGTGTTTCTCCACGTCGCTCGCGCTGCACGCACCGACGGCGCCGATCACGTCGAGCACGTCGGCGGCGAGCGTGGGATTGCGGTCGAGTACGCGGGATTCGCCGGACCAGCGACCGTGCCGGTACCGGTGCATCCGCCAGCGCATCAGCGGCCAGTCCTCCACGGGGATGAACGCCGCCTCGTGCGCCCAGTACTCCGCCAGCATCCGGGGTGCGCGGGCCGAATGTGACCACGCCGCCGAATCGACCAGCCCGCGGTCGTAGACGCCGAGGCGGCTGAACAGCGGGACGTAGTGGGCGCGCACGGCCACCGAGACCGAGTCGATCTGGAACAGCCGTACCCGGTCGAGAACCGAACGGACGTGCCGGCGCGTCGGCGCCCCGGCCGGTTTCCGGTCGGCGAACCCCTGCGCCCAGAGCGCCGATCTCCGGGCCGCGGCAGCGGTCATCTCACGCATGCCCGCAGCCTGCCATCAACCACCGACACGTTCCACCGCGACGTCAGACGTCCTCGGCCAGCGTCACGGCGACCGTCGCACCGAGTTCGTAGCACCGCTCCCGCGCGCTCGCGTCGAGCGATCCGGTCAGTTCCAGGATCTCGGCCACCTGGGTGAGCGCCAGCCCGGTCACGATCTTCTGCACCGATTTCACGGCCCCGGCGGTGTCGTTGTTGCCGTGCACCCAGAGCCCGTAGGGGCGGCCGGCGACCGCGTCGAGGCACGGGTAGTAGACGGTGTCGAAGAAGTGCTTCAGCGCACCGGACATGTAGCCGAAGTTGGCGGACGTCCCGAACAGGAACCCATCGGCTGCCAGGACGTCGGGCACGGTCGCGCCGAGAGCGGGAATCGACTTCACGTCGACCCCGTCGATGTCGGGGTCCCGCGCGCCTTTCAGCACGGCTTCGAGGCACTCACGGGTCACCGGCGACGGCGTGTGGTGGACGACGAGTAGTGACTTCACAGTCGTCAGCGTACGACCGGGCCCGCTTCCTATCGGCCGGGCTCGCCTTCCCGTTCGACGCGTTCGAGTTCCACGGCCCGTTTCATCGTCTCCCGGGCCCTGCCGCGGTCGCCGGCGTAGTCGTAGGCGCGGGCGAGGCGGTACGAGTTCCGCCAATTGTCCGGTTCTGCTTCCCATTCGGATTTCACCTGCTGGAACAGTGCGTCCGCGGCGTCCCGGTCGATGCGGCCCGAGGGGCGCTTCGGCAGATCGCTGACGTCCAGTTCGAGCCCCTCGTCGGCGATGCGGCGGGACAGATGCTGATGCTGGAATCCGGCACGCAGCGTGGCGTAGACGATCCAGGCGCCCAGGAACGGCAGGATCAGGACGCCGACACCCAGGCCGATCGCGGCCGCTCCGCCGGCCTGGATCAGCTCGATCCCGCGTCGGCCGAGAAGGACGAAGTAGAACACCAGCGCCGCGACCAGCAGTCCGATCGTGACGACGGTCTTGGTCGAGCCGTCCTTCACAGGTCGAGAAGGGGGTCGATACCGACGGTCAGGCCGGGACGGGAGCCGATCTCCCGCACCCCGAGCAGGACGCCGGGGGCGAAGGAATTGCGGTCGATCGAATCGTGCCGGATGGTCAGCGTCTCCCCCTGTGTGCCGAGGATGACCTCCTGATGGGCGACGAGCCCTGCCAGCCGCACGGAATGCACCCGCACGCCGTCCACGTCGGCGCCGCGCGCACCGTCCAGTTCGGTGGTCGTGGCGTCGGGGCTCGGTCCGACGCCCGCCTTGCGGCGTGCCTCCGAGATGAGGGCGGCGGTCCGGTAGGCGGTGCCGGACGGCGCGTCCGCCTTGTTGGGGTGATGCAACTCGATGACCTCGACGGAATCGAAGAATCGTGCTGCCGCCTCGGCGAAGCGCATGGAGAGGACGGCACCGATCGCGAAGTTCGGGGCGATGAGCACACCGACCTCGGGCCGCTCCGACACCCACGACCGCACCGTGTCGAGCCGCGCGTCGTCGAATCCCGTCGTGCCCACGACCGCGTGAATACCGTTGGACACGAGGAACTTCAGGTTGTCCATCACCACGTCCGGGTGAGTGAAGTCGACGACGACCTGCGTGCCGGCCTCGACGAATGTCTCCAGCCGGTCGCCGTGATCGACCTCCGCGACGAGTTCGAGGTCCGGTGCCTGCTCCACCGCCTCGCAGATCGCTCGGCCGACCTTGCCCTTCGCTCCGAGAACCCCGACCTTGATGGGTGCTGCTGCGCTCACTTCTCCACGCTCCGTCCAGTCACAACGATTCGCCCGAAAGCCTACGCAACCGACGGGTGCCGGCCGGTGCGCAGGGGCGGGGCGGGAGACCTACGTCTCGCCGTCAGACGCGGCCGGCCTCGTACTCGGGGTGCCAGTGCGGTGATCGGCCGAGCAGCGACAGCACCGCGCCGAAATCGGCGGCGTCGGGGTCGGTCGGCAGGCCGGGCGCGAACGCGGCCCCCTCGCGCAACCGGTCCGCCCCGTCCGGGACGAGTCGTGCGATCGGGAGAACCGCGGCCACCATGCCGGATTCGGGCGCGAAGTCGAGCCCGAGCGACCGGGCGACGTCCCACGAATGGACCACGTAGTCGAGGAAGTGGAACCCGACGGCGATGGCTGCGGGGAACGGGAACTCGGTGCTGATCTCCGGCAACCAGAACTGCCGCTCCCCGACGCCGTCCCGGGTGAAGGCCTCGATGACGGTGTCGGCCGCCGAGCGGTACGCGGCGACGGGATCCGCCGACACGTGCGGCCGCCAGTTCGACGGGTCGGGACCTCCGCCCGCTGCCGCTGCGGCGAATCCCCGGTGCTGCACGGTCATGTGGTCCAGCAGTTCCCCGAGAGTCCACTGCGCACACGGTGTCGCGCGCTTCAGATCGTCGCGCGTCACCTGCGACACGAACTCCACACTCGATTGCACGGCGCGGATATCCCAGCGCCGGACCTCGCCCACATCCATCGTCGACACCTCGTCACTCGAATCGATTTGATACGCGTTCGCTTATCATCTACCTCGGTAGATGATCGGTCAAGGTGTATTTTCTGCGGTATGCCCAGCCGCGACCCGACGCACGGACAGCACGAACGCACCCGCCCCGATCTCGCGGCGATGACGACCGCCCTGAACCGCTCGCTGGTGGCGGCGGAACTCCCCGTGCTCGCGGAGCACGGGCTGACCATGTGGGGATACGTCGTGCTGCTGGCCCTCGACGAGCACCCGCTGCGCACCCAGGCCGCGCTGGCGGAGGCAATCGGCGCCGACAAGACCCGGATCATCGGCGTGCTCGACGACCTGCAGGACCGTGGCCTGATCGACCGTCAGCGCGATCCCGCGGACCGCCGGGCCCGCCTGCTGTCGCTGACCCCGGACGGGCACGACGTGCGCGACTCGGCGCAGGCGGCGATCCGGCAGGGCGAGGAGCGGCTCTTGGCCAGGTTGCCGGAGCGCGACCGCGAGGGTTTCGTGTCCGCCCTGATCGCGCTGTCGGCACTGCCGGTCGAAGACGTCACCGGGCGCCCGGGCGACTCCACCTGACGGAGTTCGCGCCGGCTCCCCTTCAGCCGTGCCGCAGCGCGTCCACGGCCTTGCCGATCCGGCGCTGCCGCGTCTCGTCCGTCTTGGCCCCCTCGACCGACAGCAGGTGCCGGCGCCGGTTGCTGTATGACAGTGCGTCGAACGCCTTTCGCGCGTCCGGCTGCCGGTCGAGCGCCTCGGCGAAGTCGGGCGGAACCGTGACGAACCTGGGTTCGGTGTCGAGCTCGACGTCGACCTCCACCTCGTCGCCTGCCGCGACCCCCGCACCTGCCCGGTTCTCGGGGATCCGGAAACCGGTCGCGGTCTTGCCGCCCAGCTCGATGGTGGTGCGGAACCTCACGGGCAGAGTTCTGCCCGCGACCGGCCCGCCGGGTCAGTCGAACACGATGATCTGCCGGATCGCCCTGCCGTCGGCGAGTTCGTCCATGCCGCGGTTGATGTCGTCGAGGGTGATGCGGGAGGAGATGAGTTTCTCCACGGGAAGCTTCCCGGCGCGCCAGAGGTCCTCGTAGATCGGGATGTCCCGGGACGGCACCGCCGACCCGAGGTAGCTGCCGATGATCGTGCGGGCCTCGGCCACCAGGATGAGCGGGGAGATCGACGACCGCGCGTCGGGCGACGGCAAGCCGACGGTGATCGTCTTCCCACCGGGAGCGGTTGCGCGAACAGCCGATTCGAATGCGCGCGCGTTCCCCGCGGCCTCGATGACGATGGGCGCCCGGATACCGGCTTCCTCGAGCTCCGCGGGGGTGTAGACGGCCGTCGCGCCGAGTTCGCGTGCGGTCTGCAGTTTCTCGGGTACGGCGTCGACGCCGATCACCTCGCCGGCGCCCCGGGAGACCGCCGTCAGGATCGCGGCCATCCCCACTCCGCCGAGCCCGACGACCATCACGGCCTGGCCGGGTTGCGGATCGCCCGCGTTGAGGACGGCACCGCCGCCGGTGAGGACGGCGCATCCGAGCACGGCCGCCACATCGGCGGGGACGTCGTCGCCGACGGGAACGACCGAGCGGCGGTTGACCACCGCGTGCGTCGCGAATCCGGACACCCCGAGGTGGTGGTGCACGGGGTCGCCGCCGCGGTGCAGTCGCGCTCCCCCGTCGAGCAGGGTCCCGTCGTTGTTCGCACTGGTCCCCGGCACGCACGGCATGCGGCCGTCGGTGGCGCAGCCCTCACACTCACCGCAGCGAGGAAGGAACGTCATGACAACACGCTGTCCGACCGCGACGTCGTCGACCCCGGCTCCGAGCTGGGTGATCCGCCCCGCGGCCTCGTGCCCGAGCAGCATCGGGACCGGGCGCACCCGGTTCCCGTCGACGACGGACAGGTCGGAATGGCACAGGCCCGCCGCTTCGATCCGGACGAGGATCTCGCCCTCGCCGGGCGGGTCGAGGTCGAGTTCGGAGATCGAGATCGGTGCCGACTCGGCGAACGGGCGCGTTCTCCCGATCTCCTCGAGTACCGCTCCGCGGATCTTCATTTCGGGCTTCTCCTCTTGTTGTCGGCGAATCCTCGTTACCGGACGATGCCGCGCACCGAGGCCGGCAGGTCACGCTTGCGACGATACGGTCCGACGACGGCGGCACCGAACGGGCGCTGCAGCAGAACTCGCGCGACCTCGCGCACCTCGTCGGTGGTGACCGAGTCGATCTTGCTCAAGGTTTCGGTGATGCTGCGGTGATTGCCGTAGTTGAGCTCGCTGCGACCGATGCGATGCATCCGGGAACCCGAATCCTCCAGTCCCAGAACCAGTCCGCCCCGCAGTGATCCCTTGGCGCGGGCGCACTCGGCGTCGGTGATGCCTTCGGCGGCCACGTTCGACAGCACCTCTCGGATCACCGTGGTGACCTCGCCGAGGTTCTCGGGCTGGCACCCGGCGTAGATCGAGAAGGCACCCGTGTCGGAGAACGTGTCGATGCCCGAGTACACGGAATACGCGAGGCCCCGGATCTCCCGCACTTCCTGGAAGAGCCGGGAACTGAGTCCGCCACCGACCGCGGCGTTGAGCACCGACAGCGCCCAGCGGTGCGACTCGTGCCGCCCGAACGCGCGCACCCCGAGGGAGAGGTGGACCTGTTCGCTGTCCCTGTTGGTCAGGCTGAGTGTCGGCTCCGTCCGCAGGCGCAGGGTGCCTGCGCGTCGGGGGGCGGGTTCGGACGCCGATTCGAGGTGCCCGGCGAACGCGCGCCGGACCAGCTCGACCGTCGGTTCGTGCTCCACGTTGCCGGCGACGGCCACCACCATGCGCGGCGGCGTGTAGCGCCGCACGTGGAACGAGTGGAGTTGGGTGCGGGTCATCGATTCGATCGATTCGACGCTGCCGATGACGGGCCTGCCGACGGGATGGTCGCCGTACAGCGCGGTCAGGAACGCGTCGCCGAGGAGGTCTTCCGGGTCGTCGTCGCGCATCGAGATCTCTTCGAGGACCACCTGGCGTTCCACGTCGACGTCGGCGGACCGGCAACGGCCCCGCAGGACGACGTCACTGACGAGATCGATGGCGAGGGGCAGGTCGTCGTCGAGCACGTGCGCGTAGAAACAGGTGTGTTCCTTGGACGTGAACGCATTGAGCTCGCCGCCGACGCCATCCATCACCTGCGCGATGTCGAGGGCGCTGCGCGACGGCGTGGCCTTGAACAGGAGGTGCTCGAGGAAGTGCGCGGCCCCGGCTACGGTGGGCTGCTCGTCGCGTGATCCGACACCCACCCAGACGCCCACGGACGCGGATCGGACACCGGGAACGTATTCGGTGACCACCCGGAGTCCGCCGGGGAGCACGGTGCGCCGGACGCCGGCATCCGGCTCGTGGAGGGTCGGCGCTTGGGTCAGTGCGGCAGTGCGGCTGCGATCGATCTTGGCCATGTAGTAGTTCAGCAGTCCTCGAAAGCTGGGCGTCGTCGAACGGCAAACTTTACACGCGGCACCCAGCCGTCGTTCACCAGCGTCGACGATGTGGTTGCGAACCCGATCAGTCGCTGTTCCCGAGGACGGCCACAGCGCGAACAACATCCTGGGCATCGTGTCCCGGGTTGCGGCGAGGCACTCGAACCACTCACCTGCGCGCCGCGGCGAGAACAGTTCGACGCCGCAGTCAGTGTCCGGGTCGGCGTGGGGCGTCGCCGGACCGGAGGTCGGTCGCGGCCAGCACCGCGATGCGCTCGGTGCGCTGGCCCGGCCGAATCATCTCCCTCGCCTCCAACATCCTCGCGCGGGACGAGAGGGCGGGACCGAACGGCACGTCCTCCGACGCGACCACGTCCACCCGAAGTCCCCGTTCCTCCAGCATCGCCCGTGTCTTGTCCACCCCGTTGAGCGTCGACTGGACGAGGAGCAGGGTACCGCCGGGAGCGAGAAGGTCGGGGGTTTCGCTGCAGATCCGATCGAGCACGGCCCGCCCGTCGACGCCGGCATCCCAGGCCCGCGCGAGTATCCGGCCCGGTCTGCCGTCGTCCGTCGCCGGCGCGTAGGGCGGGTTGGCCACGACCACGTCGAAGCGAAGGGTCCGGACGGAGTCCACCAGGTCGCCCCGCACGACGCGGATCGTCCGGCGGTTCAGTTTGGCGTTGAGCCAGGTACTGATCGCGGCTCGGCGCGACACGTCGACCGCAGTCACCCACCCCGCCCCCGCAGCACACGCCTCGACGCTCAACACCCCTGTGCCACAGCAGAGATCGAGCACCCGGGTGCCCGGTCCGAGATCTCGGGCCGCCAGCACCTCGGCGAGCAGCCAGGTGTCACGCTGGGGGCGATACACCCCCGGCAGACGAACGAGCATGATCGGCTCCCTCCCTCGCCGTTCCCTACAAGCGTGGCCAGTACCCCGAGTTACATGCAACTCGACACGGACCAATTCACCCGGTGTTCACGTCCGACCCCTCCCCGAGCCGCGTCTGCGGTGTCTGCCGGGGTCGAAAACGGGTATTCCTTCGCAGTGCCGCATTCCTTCTCAGCTGATTCCGACGCCTCGGTGGGCGTCGCGTGGGCCCTCGTCGCTCGGCCCTCGCGCTGGTCCGAGTGGGCGCCGCACCTGCGCGGCGCGTGGGGTCTCGGGTCCCCCGAGGTTCAGGCCGGCCGGCGTGGAGCGGCGCGACTGCTCTGGATCGTGCCTGTTCCCGCGTCGATCTCGGCCAAGACACCGGGCCGTTCCTGGGCCTGGCGGGTGGGACCGATGACGCTCGATCACGCCGTCGAGGCCCACGGTGCCGGCTCGCGGATCACGATGACCATGTCCGCTCCCGGCCCCCTCGACTCGGTGCTCGCCGCCACCCACGGCCCGGTGGTGCGAACTCTCGTCCGTCGACTCGCCCGCGTCGCGGGCGAACGCTAGCCGACGGCCATCGGCGGCGCGTCGTCCGGAGCGAGTTGAGCGCCGATCTTCCGGAACAGCCTGTCGGCCTCGTTCTTGTAAGCCCCCGTGTCGTCGAAGGCGGCCGGCTCGTAGGTGACGGCGACGGCGACGGCGATCTTCTGCGAGGGCAGATAGGCCTCCACCGCCGCGGATCCGCTGAACAGCGGATTCTGCATCAGCCAGTTGCCCACGATCGGCAGTCCGAGCCCGTAGGTGTAGTCCTCCGATTGCGGAAAGCACGTGGTGCAGCCGGGCAGGGTGGTCGTCTTGCCGCGCAGGTCGGTCGACACCATGGCCTCGTAGGACTCGGACGAGAGAAGTTCGCCCGTGCCGATGGCGACGGCCGTGTCGTGGAGGTCGTAGATGTTCGTGGTCTGGATGGCTCCGTGGGTGATGGTCCAGGACGGGTTCCAGTACGTGGATTCCTCGTAGAACGGCGCACCGGGCGGGATCTGCAGGGCCTCGCGCCGCTCGGACGAGAACGCGTGCAGGACGGGTTCGGTGATCGCCGCCGTCCCCGGGTCCGTGGTGTTGTCGAGGCCGAGCGGACCGAGCACCTTGTCCTGCATGAGTTCCGTCATCGGCTGACCGGTGATCTTCTCGAGAGCCAACCCGAGGATGACGTAGTTGGTGTGGGCGTAGTTCCAATTGGTCCCGGGTTCGTAGAGAAGCGGCTTCGACGTCGCGAACGCCAGGAGTTCCTCAGGCGTCCAGTTGCGGAACGGCGCCGCGTAGAGGGCCTCGGCGAATTCGGTGTTGCCGATGACGTAGTCGACGTAGCCCGAGGTCATCTGGGCGAGCTGACGGAGCGTCACGCGGTCGGCGTGCGGAATGTCGGGCAGCCACTTCGACACCGTGTCGTCGAGGCTCACCTTCTTCTCGTCGACGAGCTGGAGCAGCAACGTGGAGACGTAGGAGATGGCGACGGCTCCGTTGCGAAAGTGCATGTCGGTGGTGGCGGGCACCCCGGTCATCGACTCCCCGAGCGCCTGGGTGACGATTTCCTTGCCGTCGACCGTGACACGCACGATCACCGCCTTCAGGTGGCTTTCCGCCATGGTGTCGCGCACGATCTTCATCACCGCGTCGGCCTGCGCCGGATCGGCCGACGCGAGGGCAGAACCGCTGCTCGCGTCCGAGGAGGAAGAATCGGAGGACGAGGTGTTCGACGTGCACGCGGCCAGGAGTGCGAGGACGCACGTCAGCAGGAGAACCCGCCGGTTCGGTGTCATACCCGAGCTTGGCAGATCCGGGCGGCCGCTGGGGGTGAAACCTGTGGAGCCGGCGAGGATTCCGGTCAGATGATCGGCCGGCGCAGAAAGAGATCGCGGAGCAGCGCCACCTCGGCGCCGTGATGGATGACCTCCCGGTTGATGTGCAGCACCAGCGCAGCCATCGGATAATCCGCGAACGGTCCCTCGCTGGGGCCGCACGACCGGGCGAACCCCTCGACTCCGAGGTTCCGGACACCCGCAGACCAGGCCGCATAGTTCTCGTCGAGTTGCGCGAGCGCCTCGGCCGCGGTGCCGGCGTACTCGAACGTCTGATAGTCGACGGGCGGCCCGCCGAAGTGACTGGCGATGCGCACACCGAAGACGCCGACGATCACATGCCCAAGCCGCCACGCGATGGTGGTGACCGGTGGCGGGTCCGGTTCGGGGAAGGCGAAGTCGATGGTGAACGCACCACTCCCGGCCTGGACTGGCGCCGGCGACTCGCCGCGCGGGCGCACACTCCAGCCATCGGGCGCGGGTTCCCAGAAATACTCCTCGTCGGTCAACCCCTCCAGCCGGGGACGCAACTGATGCTGCCAGTGCCAGCTGAGCTGATCGGCAAGTTCGTGCGGCCAGTCCATGTCCTGACTCCCCTCTCCCTGTCGCCGATCGGACGTCGATCTCGAGACGGCTACCGCACACCGTCCGGGACCCGGACCCGCGGATGATTGGCCCGGAGGTTCATCGTCGCCAGCGCGACCGTCCGCTCGATCCGCCGCTGCCTCGTGTCCGGCTTCCTGGCTGACGCTATCCACTCCAGGATCAGCCGTGTCGAAGACGGCGGAAACTTGTCGAAGTTCGCGCGTGCAGCGTCGTTTCGCCCGAACGCTGCCCGCAGATCGCCGGGGACGACCGAGCTGTCCCCGTTCGCCGTGTTCTCCCAGGTCCCCTTGGCCTTGGCCAGATCGATGGCGGCGTAGCCGTGCTCGGTCATCAGTCCCTGCTCGATCATGTCCGCCGCGCGCCGCCGGTTCACCGCACTCCAGGTGCTGCGCGGGGTGCGCGGCGTGAAGCGCAGTTGAGAACTGTCGGCGTCTCGTCTGCGGAGCAGGCCGTCGATCCACCCGAAGCACAAGGCCTGCTCGATCGCCTCGTGGTATCGCAGGCTCGGCGTTCCGCTGTCCTTGTGGTCGATGATCAGCCAGACCTCCTTCTCGGTCCGGCAGTTCTCCGAAAGCCAGGCGCGCCATTGCGCGGTCGTGCGAGCGACGACGGTGTTCACCTCGTGGGTGTCCATCACGCGCCTGCCTTCGCAGCCAGGATGTCCAGGTAGTGCTGGTTGAACATGACGCCGAGGATGTTCCCGAACGGGTCGGCCACGGATGCGGTGACGAATCCCGGCCCGTGTTCGACCGGCTTTCCGTGCAGGGTGGCCCCCAGGGACAGCAGCCGCTCGACGGTCGCCTCCAGATCGTCGACGTGCCAGTAGGTCATCGTGTTCTCGGCTTCGCGTGACCGGTCGGGCGTCGCGAATCGGCTGTCGATGATGCCGAGTTCGTGCTGGTAGTCGCCGATCCGGAATTCGATGTAGGCGGGTGCCCCCGCCACCGAGCGCACGAAATACGGCTCGATTCCGAGCAGTTCGGTGTACCAGGCCTGGGCGGCGGTGAGGTCGTCGGCGTAGAAGTTGACGGTGGTGAGTCCTCGCAACATGGGTGGTTCCCTTCCTCGGTCGGTGACAACATTCATCCTCCGACTCAAAGTGCTCATCAATTGAGCACTTTTCGAGGGAAACTGAGGACATGCGCGCTGACCGACTCGTCGCCACCCTTCTGCTGATGCAGTCCCGGGGTCGAGTGACCGCCGCCGAGGTGGCGGACGAACTCGAGGTGTCCGTCGCGACCGCTCGCCGTGACCTGGAAGCGCTGTCCGCCGCCGGCATCCCGGTGTATCCGCAGTCCGGGCGCGGCGGCGGGTGGTCGCTCGTGGGCGGCGCCCGCACCGACCTCAGCGGGTTGTCCGCGACGGAGGCGCAGGCGCTGTTCCTTCTGGTCGGCCCGGCGGCCGCCGTCTCGGGCGAGGCCAAGGCCGCGCTGCGCAAACTCGTGCGGGCGCTGCCGCAGACCTTCCGGGCCGACGCCGAGGCCGCCGCCAGCGCCACCATGATCGATCCCACCCGCTGGGGCGAACGCGATCGCCGCAGGCCCGAGATGGTCGACCTGCTGCAGGCCGCCGTGATTCGGCGCCGGAAAGTGCGCCTGACGTACACGAACAGCGCCCGGCAACGGTCCGAGCGACTGGTCGACCCGTGGGGTCTCGTCGACAAGGACGACATCTGGTATCTCCTCGCCGGGACCGAACAGGGCCGGCGGACCTTCCGAGTCGACCGGATCGTCCACGCCGAATCGACGGAGCAGCCCGCCGAGCGCCCCGACGACTTCACACTCGCCGCGGCGTGGGACGAAGTGGTCGGCGAGGTGGAACAGCGGCGCTCGACGACCTGGGCGACCGTGCTCATCGACGCCAGATTCGTGCCGATCCTGCGCGATCACTTCGGGCGGCACTGCCACCCCGCCGGTGCGGACGACGACGGTCGCGCCCGGGTCCGCCTCGCCGCCCCGACCCCATTGGATATCGCCCGGAACCTCGCCGGCTGGGGTTCGACGGTCGAGGTGCTCGAACCGCGATCGGTCCGGGCCGAGCTCGCCCGGATCGGCACGCAACTCGCCCACCACAATGCCGGCGAACATGGTGCGGGCGGATGACCGAGCGTCAGTCGGTGAGGTAGCGCTCGACCGTCTCGACCTTCGCTCGCAGCTGATCGCTCCGCCCCGGCCGGATATCCGCTTTGAGAACCAGACTGACCCGCGGAAACTGTTCCAGCAGAACGTCCGTTGCACGCTTCACGACGGCCATGACCTCGTCCCACTCACCCTCGACGGTGGTGAACATCGACGTGGTCTCGTTGGACAGCCCGGATTCGCGGACCACCCGCACAGCCGCGGCGACCGCGGCACCGACGCTGTCGGAGTCCCCGCCCATCGGACTGACACTGAATGCCACCAGCATGTGCTCTCCTTCTCCGGGCATCGAAACTTCGCGGACGTTCCACAGACACACGTCGGACGGCGCCCCCGATCAAGGGGACGCCGCCCGCGAGCACGAACGTCTGGTTACCAAGCTGCATGGTTGCGCGGGGTGAAATGTGGCCTCGGCGTCAGACATCCCCCCGCCTGACGCAAGCCCACCGCGCTGAGCCCAGTTAGTGGGCTGTGCTTTCTGCGTGGGTGCCTACAACTCGTGCTGGGTGCCACGACCGAGAGGTGGAATCTTCTCTTCCGGTCCAACCTTGGTCTGCCGTGGATCCGTACCTCAGGTCTACCCCGCATATCCGGATAAGGCAACGAACCCGAGCTCGAGCGCGCCGGCCGATACGTCCAATTCGCCCAATAGCCGAGCTGCAAGGTCACCGACCCGGTCCGCTGGGCACGACAGAACTCACTGCCGAGGCGTACAAAGGAAAGACACCCAGGAGGCTCGGCAGTGGCGCGACAAGCCGCCACCCGCGCGATCTACGTGACAGGAAGAGCGATCTCCTCCAGCCACACGCACAGAGAGGACTTCGCATGGGAGTTCCGTGGGCACCACGGGCACGATCGGATGCGTACTGGGAGCACCAGGTCTCCGCCGAAGCGCGAGGCTGCGACAGTACCGAAGCGAGAGAATCCGCACCCTCCGACAAGCGCCCGACCCTTGCCGACCACAGCATGACTCACCGCAACACGGACGCTCCACCTGCAGATAACAGCGAGTGATGGGCACTAGGCCGTTCGGGGCAGGGACGACCCTCCAGGCGTGCCGGCGCGCGCCTGCCGCCCCAGCGCCTCGAGATTCTGCTGCATCTGCGGCCGCATGTCCCGGTGCTGCGGCTGCAGGCGAGAGTAGAGCCAGAGCAGCGGGCGGTACGGCAGTACGTCGATCCGATACGCGTGCGTCACCCGGGTCCCGTCGCCGTCCGCTCTGAATGTGTATGACCAGGTGGTCGAGTCGTGGTACAGCGGGTTGCGCCGATCCGACACCGTATGGAACTCGAACTTCCGCCCCGGATCGGCGGCGGTCACCTCGCAGACCCGGGACCAGCGCATGTGATGCGCGCGGTTGTGCCCCCGGAATCGGGCGCCCACGGCCCCCGGCGACCGTCCCGGTAGCCACGCGCAGCTGCGGCACTCGGGGCTCCGTTCGCTGATGCGGGTGACATCGGCGACCGCGTCGTACAGCTGCCGGGCCGGGATGTCGATCCACAGTTCTGCCGAGCCCTCGGTGCGGAGTGGCTGGTGGAGCCGGGGGCTCACGTCGAGGTCGGCGCCCCACCGGGCGGCGCATGCCCGCCGATATGGTCGCTTGAACGCGTGGAGCAGCATGAACCGGGTGGCGGGATCGACTTTGCGAACGGTGACGTCGTAGTCTTCCCGATCGACACCGTCGACGATCCAGTGCGCTTCGATCCCCAGCTCCCGCTTGGTCTTCGAGGCGATGAACACCTCCCGCTCCACGTCGTCCCACTGACGACAGGTCAGGGTGCGGGCGACGACCGGCATCATCTCGTGCTCTTCGCGCTGCAGGTGCGGCAGCAGAACCTGTTCGAGAGCGGCGAGGGAACGCGAAAGGTCTTCTCGGGCAGCCGGATGCACACGGTACTCGGTTGCCGCAGCGGCGACCCGCTCCATCTCGGGGCCGATTCGCGCGTGGTCGGCGTCCATCACGTCGAGCAGCGCCCCGGCGGCCGGGTTCAACTCGCGGACCAGCGGCCACAGTCCACCGTCCTCGCCGCTGTGGTGCAGGTGCAGGAAATGCATCATCCACACGAGATGATCGGCGAGGGCGACCCGCTGAGTCTGCGCGGGCGGAGGTGCTGTGCGCAGCACCTGCGCGGCGCGCGCAATATCGCGGCGTAGCGCGCTGTGGACGATGCGCATGATGCGAGTGTCGGCGGGTGGCCGAGTATCGGTTGTCATGACCTACTCCAGACAATGGTGCCCGTATGTCACACCGGGCGGTCGAAGATTTCTGCGATGCGGTCGATCAGCCATGACTCGTAGCGGACGCGACTCCAACCGCATTCGTCCACGAGCAGGGCATAGACCTGATCGTGGGTTTGGACCCACAGTTCGTCGACCTGACCAGGATCGGGGTGATGGCCCATGATCAGGTTTGCGACGTCGGCGACCGAGCGCCTGCGCTGCCCCTCCAGGTCGGCGGCCACCGCTGCGAGCGTGGCATCCGCCGTCGCACCCTGGCGGATTGCCACGGCCAGGCGGTATATGCGCTCGTTGATCATGGCGATCATGCGCGCACCCATCTCGATGCGGTCGCCGGTCGTCCGCCCCGTACCGATCGCCATGTAGAAGGGCCTGTCGGCCAACGGCACCTGTGCGTCATCGCCGACAATGGCGACCTCGAGCGCCGACTTCAACAGGTCCGCCTTGGATCCGAATGTCGTGTAGACGGTTTCGACGGAAACCGCCGCGGCCCGCGCGACATCCCTCATCCCGGTGGCGACCCAGCCGTGCTCGGCGAACAGCCGGGTGGCGGCCTCCAGTACGACCGCCCGCGTCTGGGCTGCCTGCATCCGACGCAGCGGAGAGCGGTACCGGCGGGTCCCAGATCCGCCCGGCTCCGCAGAGTCGTACTCGACCCTCGCCATATCCCAATCCTAGAACGCACAAGTTTTCAATACAATACTGTTCAAGCGATTTCGGGCATGCTCGTCCGGACGCTTCACTCCTCCGAAGCGGCCATCCGTGCATGCCACGATGCGCGCGTCGAAGTGCATTCGTTGCCGATGGCCACCCCGATGACGGCATGGATGGCGCGGCGGCGGCATTCGTGGCCGGCGATCGCCGAGATGGGGGTGGCGATGTATCTCGCGTTCGTCGTGCTGTTCCGGCCGCTCTGGCTCGGCCTGCTCTCCGGCGACGGCCTGATGCTCGCCGGCCATGTGCTGATGCCCCGCAATGGCAGCGGCAATGCTGCACCGCAGGGAGGAATACGTCGGGGCGCATTGACTCCCCCACCGGGGCGCTCTGACAGTCGGCACCGGGTGGCGAGTCCGGTCGAATTGCGGGATGACCCGGGCGGCACCAGGGCTGCCGCGGCGGTCGGGGCACGACGGTGGCGCCGATCCGCAATGATCACACCGTGGCAACCTTCAACGACTACGACACGTACGCGTCGGCGTATGACGCCGACACCGAGAACAACGTGTACAACGCGTTGTACGAGCGACCTGCGACCTTGGCGCTGGTCGGCGACGTCGCAGGCCGGAAAGTGCTGGATGCGGGCTGCGGCAGCGGTGCGCTGTCGCGTGCACTCGTCGCCGCCGGTGCCGCCGTCACCGGCGTCGATCTCAGCACGGGCCTGCTCGCGATCGCCCGAACGCGCCTGGGTCCCGACGTGTCGTTGATCCGGGCCGATCTCAACCAGCAGTTACCCATCCGGTCATCGATCTTCGACGTCGTCGTCGCGTCGTTGGTGATGCACTACGTCCACGATTGGTCGAGACCGTTGACCGAGTTCCGCCGGGTACTCGCGCCAGGCCGGTACGTCGTCATCTCGACCCATCACCCGTTCGTCGACTTCAGGCTTGCCGGGCAGGGCGATTATCTCGGAACGTACGAGTTCACCGAGGAATGGGTGAAGTCCGGCGAGACGGCCCACATGAAGTTCTGGCACAGGCCGTTGCACGCCATGTTCGACGCATTCACCGCAGCGGGATTCACCGTCGAACGTATTTCGGAGCCGCGGCCCGGTGCGGCGGTGCACGATCGCTCCCCCGAACACTTCGAGCGGCTCAACCGTGAGGCACCGTTCATCTTCTTCACACTGCGCGTCAGGGAAGATGCATCAGCTTCCTGGCGAGGGTGAAGAGGCGGCGCGCCAGCCTCACCACGGGGAGGCCCAGAGGAAGCAGGATGACTGTCACGCAGAGCACCCCACCGACAAGCCATACCACCGCCGCGACAATGCCCAGCACCGTGCCGAGAATGGCTGTGAGGATGCCCAGCACCACGTCGAGCAGGCCCCGTAGTAATCGCATGACGACCTCCTGACCTCCTGGTTCCAGTTTGCGCGCCGACGGGCCGAAGCGCACCACTGAAAGCTGCCCATCGGGGAAGGAATACCGCTGCCCCGCGAACCGTTGACACACTCGACGGTGTTCGACCCGATGCCCCGGGTACCACATTGAAAATTGTCGCTTCGAGCGACCACTTGCCGAGAGGCGCACTGGCGGGCACCGTCACCACCCGCCCGGGTCAGACCTACATTGCGTAGCGTGCCTGGGAAGGAAGCGAAGCCGCTGACACCGTAAGGTGCCGGCGGCTTCTTGCGTGCGCAGACGAATGTGGGCACCACTAGCGTGACTGCATGGCACTCATCGGGAGTTGCCGGGAACCCTGCCCACGGATCTGCAGCTTCCCGGACTGCCGCCCACTTCACCGCCGCCGCTACCCACGACGACGCTGACGTGCCAGCCGCAGCCCATGTTCTGCTCGACGAGCTCACCGTCTGGGGCACACCCGACACCGCTCGAGACCAGCTCCAGCACTGGTACACGGCAGGCGCCGAGATGCCCATCCTCACCCTCCCACCCCACCGCACCATCGCCGAACTCGACTACATGCTCGAAACCATGCGCCCACACCCCTGACATTCCCGCCTGCTCGCGCAACACCGAGAACGGAAGCTGTTGGGACAGTTCGCGTTCAGATAGGTAGTTGACGTACCAATTGTTATCGGCAAATTGTGGGAGACTCGACATCTCGCTTCTCAACGGTCCCGAGGGTTGCACGGTCTCTTCGCTCACTTCCGCCTCGACGACGTGGCTGTTGCGGATCTCGCCCGACCTCCGCCTGGTGCCCGCAACCTCGCCCACCCCCCACCAGGTCCTCGCCGCTCGACTGGAGCGGGCGAAGACCGCGTGCACCGTCCCGGCCGGGGGAACTCGATCGGCATTGCCGCCAGGCGATACGACCGCGCACGAGGCACAGAAAGCTTCATGCCGATGCAATCCCCGGCTGCGCCGTCCCCAACTGGCGAAACGGGGAAACGCGCCCGCCATCGTCGCGGTCGGCCGTTCCATCCTCGTGATCATTACAGCAGACACAGCACCCCTGAGGTCAAGAGACGCAATCACTTTCGTGCGCCAGAGGCCCCAGGTCACACCGTCACCCTCCGCGAATGAAACCGACCATTTGCTCTGTGGATTACCCGGATGGGTGCCCTTGTATCCACAGACTTTCGTGACTTAAGGTGGAGTGCGCGCCTCGCGCGGCGTGTCGGGGCCTGGGCGGGTTGCGTTGATAGACAGGCTAAATAGCCCTCCTAAGGATTGATCATGTCCATCAGGCCCACCGCATCGACGGTACAAGGACCCAGTTGCCCCCCGGCCGGCTCGTCCCCAAGAATGCACGAGCGGGCATCGCCGGCACTCAGGCGCAGCCGGTCAGTTTTCCTCAGGTCGGCGGAGCCTCCCAACGGGCCCGACACGTCGAGAGGTCTTGGTGGCAACGCCCCCAGTCAATGAATCACACGAGCTTTCCCCATGCTGGAGGAGGGCGCCACGGGTGGTGCGCGCTCAGACGAAAGCTCCTGCAATAAGTCGAGGGACCTCTTCACGTCGGTGCACCGGCGAGTGACACCGCAGTGTCGCATCCCTCACACGCCGAGAACCGGGCGAACGATGTTTACCAAGACGTTGTTGATCGACAACTACGACTCCTTCACATACAACCTCTACAGCTTTCTCAGCGAGGTCAACGGGTGCCCACCGACGGTGGTGCGCAACGACATCGACTGGCGTGCGATCGAACTGACCGAGTTCGACAATATCGTGATCTCTCCGGGGCCCGGTCGTCCAGCAAGCGAACGCGACTTCGGCATCAGCTCGCGGGCCATTCTGCAGGGTGGGCTTCCGACACTAGGAGTGTGCCTCGGCCATCAGGGTTTATGCCAACTGTTCGGTGCGCATGTCGTCTTGGCACCAGAGCCGAGGCACGGTCGCAACTCAGAGGTATTCCACGACGGAAGAGAATTGTTCGCGGGCCTCCCCTCGCCCCTGTCGGTCGTCCGGTACCACTCTCTCGCCGTCGAAGATCTCCCTGATGAGCTGGAGCCAACTGCGTGGACATCCGACGGGATCCTCATGGGGGTAAGGCACCGCCAGCGCCCGCTGTGGGGGGTGCAATTTCATCCGGAGTCGGTCTGCACCGATCATGGACATCAACTCCTCGCCAACTTCCGTGACCTCACCCCGACCCGCCGGAAGGGATCCGCCCCGAAGCCTCGGCGTCGGCCGCGGACCTTGTCGCCATACGTGGTGGAAACACGACGGATAGATCGGCGAGTCGACCCACAGACGGTGTATGAGCGCCTGTTCGCAGACGGCCCCAACAGTTTTTGGCTCGATGGCAGCTCCACAGTGGAGTCGGACGCCCGCTTCACCATCATGGGCGACGCATCTGGCCCACGCGCCGAGTACATCACGTACGACGTCGCGGACGGCACCGTCCTGGTGCACCGTTCCGGCGTTCCGGCCGGCAGACGACGCGTGCGATTCTTCGACTATCTCGACGAACAGTTGCGGGCCCGCGCTGTGCCGCCATCGCCCGACCTGCCGTTCTCGTTCAATCTGGGTTACGTGGGCTACCTGGGCTACGAGTTGAAGGCCGAAGCCGACGGCAATACGCAACACTCCGCGGACACACCGGACGCTGCCCTGGTCTTCGCCGACCGCGCAGTCGTGATCGACCACGTCGACGGCAGCTGCTACCTGCTAGCGCTCAGCGAGCAGGCCCACGAACCCGAAACCCGTGACTGGATGCGCCGTACGGCCCAGGTGATCAACCGATTGCCCGTCACGACCGACGATGCGTTTCCCGCGCGGCCGCTCATCAGGTCCGCGGCAGACCCGCGCATGACGCTGCGCCACAACCGTGAAACCTACCTCGACAAGATCCGTACCTGTTTGGAGAACATTCGGGTCGGCGAAACGTACGAAGTGTGCTTGACGAACCACGCCCAGATCGATGTCGAGATAGACCCCGTCGAAACCTTCGCCTACCTCCGATCGATCACTCCAGTGCCCTACGCAGCACTCCTGAGGTTCGAGGCAGCGGACATACTCAGCGCCTCCCCCGAGAGGTTTCTGCGCGTGGACGCCGACCGGGTAGTGGAGTCCAAGCCGATCAAGGGCACCCGGCCGCGGGGAGCAACCGCTGCGACGGACGACGCGCTCCGCCAGGACCTGCTGACGAGCGAGAAGGACCGGGCCGAGAACCTCATGATCGTCGACCTCGTGCGCAACGATCTCTCACGGGTCTGCACTCCCGGTTCGGTGCACGTACCGCGATTGTTCGACGTCGAAACCTACGCACCGGTCCACCAACTCGTGTCGACGGTGCGTGGGACGCTGCGCAGCGACGCGACTGCAGTCGGGTGCGTGCGCGCCTGCTTCCCGGGTGGCTCGATGACCGGAGCACCGAAGATACGCACCATGGAAATCATCGATCGGCTGGAGGAGGGGCCGCGAGGCGTGTACTCGGGCGCCCTCGGCTGGCTGTCCATCAACGGCACCGCCGACCTCAGCATCGTCATCCGAACCATGGTGTCCCGGCACGGGACAGTGAGCTTCGGGAGCGGGGGCGCCATCGTCGCATTATCCGACCCCGACGAAGAGTTCACCGAGACCCTGGTCAAGGCGGCCGCCATGCGCAGGGCCCTCACGATCAGCGCCGGCAGATCCCCCGCCGTCGCCCACAGCGTTGGTCTGCAGACCTCGAGTGACGCCATCGATCGAGCTAGGCGACGACTCTCGCGGGCCGAACTGGGCGGTGTAGAAGTGTGGGTCTGCCCCGGTGTGCCAGCACCCAGGGCCAACACCGAACTTGTACTTGCCGAGGCCCTCGCCGATATTTCACATGTCACGACTCCAGTGGTCGTGGATCTGTGCACCGGTTCGGGAGCAATCGCCCTGGCAATCGCGCATGCCCGAGCCGATGCCGGTGTACATGCCGTGGATGCGGATCCGACAGCCCTGAACGTGGCGCGACGCAACATCGAACGTCAGATCCGCCTCGGCGAGAGGCCGATCGTGCTTCACGAAAGCGCCGTCAGCACGCCCAATCTATTGTCCGGCCTTGCCGGAACGGCCGATCTGGTCCTCGCCCGTCTACCGTGCATTCCCGACGACGAAGACCTTCCCTCACAGTGCGGCGAGTACCGCCGACCGGCCTTGGTCAGCGGCACGGATGGGCTGAAGCTCGCCCGGCAAACGATTGTTGCGGCGGCACGGCTCCTGCACGCGGGCGGCAGCCTCGTCGTCGAGCACCGTCCCGACCGCTACACGACAGTGCTCGCACTACTCGACGAGAACAAGTTCTTCGCCAACGTGGCAACACATTTCGATCAGGCGGGAGAAGCGGCCTACACCACGTGCGCGCGGACATCCATGCAACTCCAGCACGCCGAGGTCGGGCCCGAGCCCAACCCTTGCACGCCTCCTGGTGCGAAGAGCAGATCGGAGAAGAGTCGTGGACGCCGTCCCGCCACCGATTCCAGGAATTGAAATGTGCTCGGGAGCCCTTCCGTCCGAGGCATGCCGTTTATCGGCCGCGCAAAAGGGAATCTGGTTCGCCCAGCAACTGGCCGGCGAGCTCCCGATCACGATCGCGCAGTACGTCGAGGTCTTCGGCGAGTTGGATATCGATTTGCTCGAGGCGACCAGTCGCGTCGCGGCCAGGGAGTTCGGTTCCGGGTTCTTACGCCTGGTCGATCACGACGGTGAGCTTTATCAACTGGTCGACGACTCTTCCGACAGCGGGGTCCGGCGAATCGACTTTCGCGCGGAGGACGACCCGAGCGTCGTCGCGCAGCAGTGGATGCGCAGCGAGTTCAGCACCCCGATTGACCTCCTCCACGATGCGCTCGCAGTCTCGGCGATCCTCCGAGTCGGCGACCGGCACTACTACTGGTACTCACGCGTTCACCACATCGCCCTCGACGGCTACGGCGCCATGACGCTGATGCAGCGTATTGCCGAGTTGTATACGGCCGCAGTTGCCGGTGTCGAGGCCCCGCCGCTCCGCGTGCTGGACCTCGCACAGATCGTTGAAATCGATGCTGCCTACCGGAACTCGGATCGCTTCGAGGCGGATCGGCGGTACTGGGCGGAACGGACCTCGGGACTGCCGGAACCTGCGAGCCTGGCCGGGCGGTCGGCGCCCGTCGAGGCGCATCCGCGAGTGGCCAGCGCGGCCTTGTCACACGACGTAGCCTCATTGCTCGATTCGGTCGCAACGAAGCACAACTCGAGTGCAGCAACGGTCTTGGTCGCTGCTCTTGCCGGCTTCCTGTGCCGGATGACAGGCAGATCGGACATCGTACTCAGTCTGCCGGTTTCGGCCCGAACGACCGCACCGCTGCGACGCTCAGGTGGGATGGTGGCCAATGTCGTGCCGCTGCAGCTCGACGTGAGCGCGGACGTGACGATCGGGACACTGATCCACTCCGCCCAGCTCGAGTTGACCGGGGCGCTGCGGCGGCAGCGGTACCGCCGTGAGGACATCTGCCGTGATCTCGGCAGGGACATCAGCCGCAATCGCTCGTTTGGTCCGACTCTCAACATCATGCCGGCCGACCGAGAGATCCGGCTGGGCCCGCACCTCGGCCGACTGAACGTGTTGACCTCCGGGCTCGTCGACGATCTTTTCGTCAACATCTACCCGAGCGTGGGCGGCACCACGACGCACATCGACTTCCAAGCCAACCCAAGCCTGTACGACGACGAGGTTCTCAAATGTCATCACGACCGCTTGTTGTCCTTTCTCGACCGCTTCCTTTCTGCCGATGCGGGGAGTCGGGTCGGTGACCTCGACCTCCTCGACACCGACGAAAAACGGAACCTGCTCGACCGCACCGGCGGCCCCGAACACCCCGCAACGACACTGCCACAACTGCTCACCACCGCCGCAGCACACGACCGCACCGCACCGGCGGTGACATACGAAGACCACCACCTGTCCTACGAACAACTCGACACCGCATCCTCCCAACTGGCACGGATCCTGATCGCCGAAGGCATCGGCACCGAAGACACCGTCGCCATCGCACTCCCCCGCTCCCTCGAAGCGATCCTCGCAGTCTGGGCGACCACCAAAACCGGCGCCGCGTTCCTCCCGATCGACCCCAACTACCCGAAAGACCGCATCACCCACATGCTCTCGGACTCCCGAGCCGCACTCGGAGTGACCACCACCGAGCACGCCACCACCCTGCCCGAACCACTGCCCTGGCTCGTCATCGACACCCCCGACCTCGAAACCCGCTGCAACACCATGGATTCAGGTCCGATCACCGACACCGACCGACTCCGACCCCTGCACACCACCAACACCGCCTACCTGCTCTACACCTCCGGCTCCACCGGCACCCCCAAAGGCGTCGTCGTCACCCACCAAGGGCTGGCCAACCTTGCCGCCGAACAACGCGAACGATTCACCATCACCCCCGACTCCCGCACCCTGGCCGTGGCATCCCCGAGCTTCGACGCCTCGGTCTTCGAACTGCTCCTCGCCGCCGGATCCAGCGCCACCATGGTCATCGCCCCACCCACCTTCTTCGGCGGCGACGAACTCACCCAACTCCTCCACACCAACCACGTCACCCACGCCGTGATCACACCGGCCGCACTGGCCACGATGGACCCCACCCACCTCCACACCCTGCACACCGTCCTCTCGGCCGGCGAGGCCTGCACCCCCGACCTGCTCACCCGCTGGGCCACACACACCGACACCTCCCCCACCCACACACCCCGCCGCTTCTTCAACGGTTACGGCCCCACCGAAACAACCGTGATGAGCAACTGCAGCGGACCACTGCCACCCGGCGGCCCGGTCACCATCGGCGGCCCGATCCGCGGCACCCACGCCTACGTCCTCGACGACCGACTCCGGCCCGTCCCCACCGGCGTGACCGCAGAACTGCACCTGGCCGGGATCCAGCTGGCCCGCGGATACCACAGCCGACCCGCACTGACCGCCGAACGGTTCGTCGCCAACCCCTACGGCCCACCCGGCGAACGCATGTACCGCACCGGCGACCTCGTCCGCTGGCACCCCGACGGCAACCTCGAATACCTCGGCCGCCGCGACCTCCAAGTCAAAATCCGCGGCCACCGCATCGAACTCGGCGAAATCGAAGCAACCCTCACCACCCACCCCGACATCACCCACGCCGCAGTGACAGTCCACAAAGGCACAGTCACCGAGCAACTGGTGGCCTACGTGGTGCCGACCCCGGGCGCCCACGTCGACCCCGACACGCTCGCCGCGACGGTCGGTGCGCGCCTGCCCGATTTCATGGTGCCGTCGGTGTTCGTGACCCTCGACCGGATGCCAGTGAGCGTGAACGGCAAGATCGACCGGCGAGCACTCCCCGCACCAACACCGTTGAAACGGCAGTTCCGACCACCGGTCACCCCCACCGAACAGACCATCGCCGACGTCTTCGCCGACGTCCTCGGCGTCGACCGCGTCGGGGTTGACGAGTCGTTCTTCGCTCTCGGTGGCGACAGCATCGTCGCGATTCAGTTGGTCTCGCGCGCGAAAGCCCGGGGCGTGGTGTTCTCCTCACGCGATGTTTTCGAGCGCAGGACTGTTGGCGGCTTGGCTGAAGTCGCGCAGCGTCCCGAGGACTCCGGACTGCCGGTGGCGCTCGAGGAGTTGCCGGGCGGCGGTATCGGGTGGATGCCGCTGACCCCGGTCGCGCGGGCGCTGATCGAGCGGGGCGGTGGCTTCGGTCGATTCTCGCAACACATGTTGGTGGAGTTGCCGCCCGGAATTGAGCGCGGTGAGCTGGTGGCGACGGTCGAGGCCGTCCTCGATCACCACGACATCTTCCGCTCGCGACTTGTCGGCGACGAACGCGGGTGGGGTCTGGAAGTCGGTGGGTCGGATGCCGTCGATGTGGACGGCCTTGTTCGTCGGGTGGAGGTCACCGCCGATCTCGACGAGGAAGCCGCGGCGGCGTTGGCGTCGGCGCAATTGGATGCGGCATTGGGGCGGTTGGCGCCGACGACGGGCGTGATGGTGCAGTTCGTGTGGCTCGATTTCCGGTCGGGATGCAGCACCGCGCAGCGGCCGGGCCGGCTGCTGATCGTCGCGCACCACCTGGTGATCGACGGGGTGTCGTGGCGGATACTCCTGCCGGACTTGGCCTCCGCGTGGGCGCAGGTGTCCGCTGGGCACACTCCGGTGTTGGATCCCGCCGGAACGTCGATGCGTCGGTGGGCGCACGCGTTGGTCGAGGAGTCGTCGGCCCCGGCGCGGCTGGCGGAGTTGCCGATGTGGCAGGCGCTGCTGCAGGCCCCCGACCCGGTATTGGGCCTCCGCCCGTTCAACGCGGCTATCGATGTGGGATCCACCCTCGACCGGGTCGAGGTGAGCGTACCGGCGCCGGTGACGGCATCACTCCTGACGACCTTGCCGACACGGTTCCACGGCGGCGTCGAGGATGGACTGTTGGCGGCATTGGCATTAGCCGTCTGCCGGTGGCGGCGCGCGCGACAGGTCTCCGAATCCTCGACGCTGATCCAACTCGAGGGACACGGCCGTCAGGAGCAGATTGCCGCGGGAGCGGATCTGTCTCGGACGGTGGGATGGTTCACCACAGTGTTGCCGGTGCGTCTGGATATCGGAGCCGCCGACCTCGACGAGGCCTTCACCGGTGGCGCCGGCGCCGGTGTGGTGGTCAAGTCGATCAAGGAGCAGCTGAGGTCTATACCGGACAGGGGAATCGGCTACGGGCTGCTGCGCTACCTGAATCAGGAAACAGCCGAGCAGCTACGGTCGCTGCCGGTCGGCCAGATCAGCTTCAACTACCTCGGCCGGGTGTCCGGCGGTGGTGTTCCGAACGAGATGCCGGGGACGCAGTGGGCACCGTGCGGCCATCTCGGCGACATCGCCGCTCCGGGAGATGCCGACATGCCGGCGAACGGCGTCGTCGACATCAATGCGATCGTCACCGACGGCAGCGAGGGTCCGGTGCTGGGCGCCACATTCACGTTCCCGACGGGGGCAATCGGGCGGACCGATGTGCAGGACTTGGCGGGAGAATGGTGTGCTGCGCTCGCCGCGCTCGCCACCCATGCGCAGACCCCCGACGCCGGCGGGCTGACACCGTCGGATCTACCGTTGGTCACCGCACGTCAATCGGACATCGACCGCTGGGAAGCGGCGTATCCGGCGGTCACGGACGTGTGGCCCCTGACGCCGCTGCAGTCGGGTCTGCTGTTCCACGCTCTGTTGGCCGCGTCGTCGGTCGACGTGTACTCGATGCAGGTCGTGTTCACCCTCACCGGCCGGGTGGACGCCACCCGGTTGCATAGGGCGGCACAGGCGGTACTGGATCGGCACCCGAACTTGCGGGTGGCGTTCGTCGAGGGAGCCGACGGCATACCCGTGCAGCTGGTCCTCGACAAGGTGCCGGTGCCATGGTCCGAGGTCGATCTCCGCGAAATCGACGACACCACTCGCCCCGACGCGTTGACGCGACTGCTGGCCGACGACCAGGCCACACACTTCGACATGACCGCACCACCGTTGATCCGGTTCACCCTGGTCACCGTCGCCGAGGACCGGTACGAACTGGTCGTCGCCAACCACCACATCCTGCTCGACGGCTGGTCCATGCCACTGCTGATGACGGACATGCTCGCACTCTATGCCGCCGGCGACCAGCCGTCGGCGTTGCCTCCCGCCCGTCCGTATCGCAATTATCTCGAGTGGCGCGCCGAACAGGACGAGGCAGCGTCGCGGCGGGCCTGGGCGGCGGCGCTCGAGGGTGTCGAGGGCCCGACTCTGCTCGCCCCCGCCGACCCCGGCCGAGAGATCTCCTCGCGGGCGGGTGAAGTAACCGCCGATCTCGGCGAGCACAAAACACGTGCCCTGTCCGAGTTGGCCGCCCGACTCGATGTCACCGTCAACACGGTGATGCAGGCGGCCTGGGGAATTCTGACGATGCGGATGACCGGCCGCGGCGACACAGTCTTCGGCAGCACCGTGTCAGGACGGCCACCCCAGCTCGCAGGCGTGGAATCGATGATCGGACTGTTCATCAACACGGTGCCGGTCAGGGTGCGAGCGGACCCGGACGAATCGATCACCCAACTACTGACGCGGATGCACCGAGAACAGGCCGACCTGCTCGACCACCTCTATCTCGGGCTCACCGACATTCAGCAAGCCGCCGGAACAACCGACGCCCTGTTCGACACGCTGACGGTATTCGAATCGTATCCCGTCGAGCAGACCACACTTACCGAACAGGCCGACGCACCCGACGGCATGACCCTCACCGACGTCAGAGCCAACGACAACACCCACTACCCCCTCGCCCTGAAAATCACCGACGACACCCAAATCCGACTAACCCTGACCTACCTCCACGACCTGTTCGACGAACCATACGTCCAAGCCCTGCTAAACCGATACCTGCGTGTCCTCGGAACCATGATCGCCGATACGGAGAGCCGAGTCGGCGACATCGACCTCCTCGACCCCACCGAAAAACAGCTGATCCTCGAGGACTGGAACCACACCGATCATGCGACAACCACCGACACACTGGTGTCGATGTTCGGTGCGCAGGTGACGCGCACACCCGACGCGCCCGCGGTGGTGGACGGAAACCGAACACTGACCTACGCCGAGTTCGATGCACGCGTCAATCGTCTCGCCCGACACCTGATCACCCAAGGTGTGGGCCCGGAAACCATCGTGGCACTACGAATGCGCCGCTCCATCGACTTCGTCGTCGGCGTCTACGCGACCCTCACCGCCGGTGCAGCTTACCTGCCCATCGACCCCCACCACCCGGCCGAGCGCACACACTTCATACTCGCAGTGGCACAACCAACCTGCATGCTGACCACCACCCACGACGACCAAGACGATCCGCCCGACCCGGTACCGGTCCTCCACCTCGACACCATCGATCTGTCACCGCTGTCCGGGGCGCCGGTGACCGACGCGGACCGCCGCGCACCGCTACGCCCGCAGAACACGGCCTACGTGATGTTCACCTCGGGATCGACCGGCCGCCCAAAGGGAGTGACCGTGGCGCACAGCGCGATCGTCAACGAGGCTCAGTGGGTGGTCGAGGCGTTCGATCACCGTGCCGGTGATCGTCTTCTGCAGAGCAACGCGGTGACCTTCGACGCATCGACCCCCGACCTCTTCGCACCGCTGCAGGTCGGGGGCTGCGTGGTCTTGGCAGGGCCCGACGGCCAACGCGACCCCGACTACCTCGCCGAACTCATCCGCACCCAAGCGATTACCCACATGTCGTCGGTACCGACGGTACTGATCGCCCTGATGGCCGGCCGCTCACCCGACGTCCTCCGCGGCGTGCGGGTGGTCTACCTCGGCGGTGAAACGCTGTCCGGGCACACGGTGGCGCGGTTGGCGGAGTTCGGTCCGGCGACGGTGTGGAACCAGTACGGGCCCACCGAAACCACCGTCAGCGTCATCTGCCACCGCTGCACCCAACACGAAGAGTCGGTGGTACCCATCGGCACACCCCAGCCCAACTGCCACGCCTACGTGCTGGACCACCGCTTGCATCCGGTACCGGTGGCGGTGGTGGGCGAGTTGTATGTGGCCGGGATCCAGCTGGCCCGCGGATACCACAGCCGACCCGCACTGACCGCCGAACGGTTCGTCGCCAACCCCTACGGCCCACCCGGCGAACGCATGTACCGCACCGGCGACCTCGTCCGCTGGCACCCCGACGGCAACCTCGAATACCTCGGCCGCCGCGACCTCCAAGTCAAAATCCGCGGCCACCGCATCGAACTCGGCGAAATCGAAGCAACCCTCACCACCCACCCCGACATCACCCACGCCGCAGTGACAGTCCACAAAGGCACAGTCACCGAGCAACTGGTGGCCTACGTGGTGCCGACCCCGGGCGCCCACGTCGACCCCGACACGCTCGCCGCGACGGTCGGTGCGCGCCTGCCCGATTTCATGGTGCCGTCGGTGTTCGTGACCCTCGACCGGATGCCAGTGAGCGTGAACGGCAAGATCGACCGGCGAGCACTCCCCGCACCAACACCGTTGAAACGGCAGTTCCGACCACCGGTCACCCCCACCGAACAGACCATCGCCGACGTCTTCGCCGACGTCCTCGGCGTCGACCGCGTCGGAGTCGACGACGACTTCTTCACCCTGGGCGGCAACTCGCTGCTCGCGACGCAGGTGGTGTCGCGGCTCAGTGTGGCGATGGATGCGCGGGTACCGATGCGAGTGCTGTTCGAGGCGTCGTCGGTGCAGGCACTGTCGACGTGGCTCGAGTCCCGGGCGACGGCGGGTGCACACCCACCCCTGGTTCCGCGGACCCGACCCGAACACATCCCGCTATCGTATGCGCAGCAACGCATCTGGTTCCTCAACCGGTTCGACCCACACTCACCGGTCTACAACATTCCATTCGCCGTGCGCCTGTCGGGAACCATGGACACGGCCGCACTACTGGCAGCGATCGCAGACGTCGTGGACCGGCACGAGACCCTCCGGACGATCTACCCCGAATCCGAGACCGGCCCGCACCAAGTGGTCGTCCCGGCGGCCGAGGCCAGCGGCGGATTCGCCACCGCCGCGGTGACCGAGAACGAGCTCGCCACGCGACTGCTGTCGATGGCCTCGTCCGAGTTCGACGTCACCACATCGGTACCGGTGCGGGCCGCCTTGTTCGAGACGGCCGACAACGAGCACGTGCTCGCCGTGGCGCTGCACCACATCTGCGCCGACGGCTCCTCGATCGCCCCGCTGGCCCGGGATCTCATGACCGCCTATACGGCCCGAGCCGGCGGACACACGCCATCGTGGCCACCACTGGCGGCGCAGTACGCCGACTACACCCTGTGGCAACGCGAACTACTCGGCTCCGACGACGACCCGAACTCGTTGCTCACCCGGCAACTGACCTACTGGCGTTCCACACTCGACGGGCTGCCCGAACAGCTCGAACTGCCCGGGAACCGAACGCCGCCCGCCGTCACCCACCGTGGACGAACACACACGTTCACCATCGACACGCCCACCCACCGCGCGGCAGCCGAACTCGCACGACAACACACCGCAACCGTGTTCATGGTGCTGCACACCGCATTCGCGATATTCCTGGCCCGAACATCGGGCACCGCGGATATCGCGATCGGCACCCCCGTCGCCGGCCGCGGCGACCCGGCCCTCGACGACCTGGTCGGCATGTTCGTCAACACCCTCGCACTGCGAACCCCGGTCGATGCTGCCAGCAGCTTCACCCAACTGCTCACGACGGTGCGAGAAACCGACCTGGCCGCATTCGAGCACGCCGACGTGCCGTTCGAACGGGTGGTACAAGCCCTCAACCCGACACGATCGACCACCCGACACCCACTGTTCCAGGTCATGCTCGTCTTCCAGAACCAGGAGCACCCGAAGCTCGAACTGGCGGGACTGACCGCCCGTATCGAGGACATCGACCACACCGCCACCCAGTTCGACCTCACGCTGGTGGTGAGCGAACGCGTCGATCGCGATGGTGCCGCTCGAGGTTTGACCGCCGCGCTGACTTACGCGCAGGACCTGTTCGACGAGGACACCGTCCACGGATTCGCCGACCGGTTCACCCGACTCCTCGAGGCAGCGGTGGCCGATCCCGACAGCCCGGTCGGCGACCTCGACCTCCTCGACCCCACCGAAAAACAGCTGATCCTCGAGGACTGGAACCACACCGATCATGCGACAACCACCGACACACTGGTGTCGATGTTCGGTGCGCAGGTGACGCGCACACCCGACGCGCCCGCGGTGGTGGACGGAAACCGAACACTGACCTACGCCGAGTTCGATGCACGCGTCAATCGTCTCGCCCGACACCTGATCACCCAAGGTGTGGGCCCGGAAACCATCGTGGCACTACGAATGCGCCGCTCCATCGACTTCGTCGTCGGCGTCTACGCGACCCTCACCGCCGGTGCAGCTTACCTGCCCATCGACCCCCACCACCCGGCCGAGCGCACACACTTCATACTCGCAGTGGCACAACCAACCTGCATGCTGACCACCACCCACGACGACCAAGACGATCCGCCCGACCCGGTACCGGTCCTCCACCTCGACACCATCGATCTGTCACCGCTGTCCGGGGCGCCGGTGACCGACGCGGACCGCCGCGCACCGCTACGCCCGCAGAACACGGCCTACGTGATGTTCACCTCGGGATCGACCGGCCGCCCAAAGGGAGTGACCGTGGCGCACAGCGCGATCGTCAACGAGGCTCAGTGGGTGGTCGAGGCGTTCGATCACCGTGCCGGTGATCGTCTTCTGCAGAGCAACGCGGTGACCTTCGACGCATCGACCCCCGACCTCTTCGCACCGCTGCAGGTCGGGGGCTGCGTGGTCTTGGCAGGGCCCGACGGCCAACGCGACCCCGACTACCTCGCCGAACTCATCCGGGCACAGAAGGTCACTCACGTGGCGTCGGTGCCGACGGTACTGATCGCCCTGATGGCCGGCCGATCACCCGACGTCCTCCGCGGCGTGCGGGTGGTCTACCTCGGCGGTGAAACGCTGTCCGGGCACACGGTGGCGCGGTTGGCGGAGTTCGGTCCGGCGACGGTGTGGAACCAGTACGGGCCCACCGAAACCACCGTCAGCGTCATCTGCCACCGCTGCACCCAACACGAAGAGTCGGTGGTACCCATCGGCACACCCCAGCCCAACTGCCACGCCTACGTGCTGGACCACCGCTTGCATCCGGTACCGGTGGCGGTGGTGGGCGAGTTGTATGTGGCCGGGATCCAGCTGGCCCGCGGATACCACAGCCGACCCGCACTGACCGCCGAACGGTTCGTCGCCAACCCCTACGGCCCACCCGGCGAACGCATGTACCGCACCGGCGACCTCGTCCGCTGGCACCCCGACGGCAACCTCGAATACCTCGGCCGCCGCGACCTCCAAGTCAAAATCCGCGGCCACCGCATCGAACTCGGCGAAATCGAAGCAACCCTCACCACCCACCCCGACATCACCCACGCCGCAGTGACAGTCCACCACGACCACCACACCGGCGACCGACTCGTCGGCTACGTCGTCCCCCGCAACCACACCCCCCTCGACCCCACCACGATCCACACCTTCGCCACCGACCACCTCCCCGACTACATGGTGCCCACCCCCATCACCATCCTCGACGCACTACCCCTGACCACCAACGGCAAGATCGACCGGCGAGCACTCCCCGCACCAACACCGTTGAACCGGCAGTTCCGACCACCGGTCACCCCCACCGAACAGACCATCGCCGACGTCTTCACCGACGTCCTCGGCCACGACCGAATCGGACTCGACGACGACTTTTTCACCCTGGGCGGCAACTCGCTGCTCGCCACAAAGGTCAGTGCGCGGCTGCGCGAGGCTCTCGACGTCGAGATGCAAGTAACATGGCTCTTCAGTGGCTCCACGGTGGAAGCGATCGCCAGTAGAGTCGAGGCGGTCTCCGACGGGTCGACACTTATTGTGCCGACCGGACCTTCGGCATTCGATGTCCTGTTCCCGATCAGATCAGCTGGCGATTCCGACCCGATCTTTTGCATACACCCGGCTAGCGGATTGGCCTGGTGCTACGCAGGTTTGGCTCGATACACCGAACCGAGACGGCGAATCTACGGGCTGCAATCCCCCGAACTCGTCGAAGACGACCCGCATCCCCGTTCGATCGAACAGTTGGCGGAGCACTACGTCCGGGAGATCCAGGCCGTGCAACCAGATGGGCCATATCACCTGCTCGGCTGGTCCTTGGGCGGAGTTATTGCCCACGCCGTAGCCACACGACTTCGCCTTCTCGGGAAACAGGTCTCGATGCTGGCTATGCTGGACAGCCGGTTCCGCGAAGCGGAATCGACTGCAAACCAGGAATTCACTGTTGAAGACATCCTGGTCGAGCTAGCCGATCTGTTTGGATTCGGTGCCGAAGACTTCGATGCCGCGGGGGAAACCATGTCGGCTGAACAAGCGACCGAACTGATTCATCTGCGAACCGGAGCATTCGAGTTTCTCCAGCCATCACACGTGAAGCGGATCGTCGAATCCTTCAATGACGCGCCACGGTTGGTCGCCGACTACCACCCCGCCGGGTTCGACGGAGACATGCTTTTCTTCGCCGCCGCAGCTGGCGAGATGACCCAGGATGTTGCCGAAAGTTGCTGGCAACCATATATAACTGGTTCAATCGACTATCATCCCATCGATGCCACGCATATTCGTATGACCACGCCGCGAGCGTTGGCGGACATTGCACGAGTTCTCAACACCTACCTCGTCGACGCTGTCAGTTAGCGGCGCCTCCCTGTGTCAAACGAACTACTCGATGGTGCAACGAACGCCTGAAATCGCCATCTCGCGATCCAGCCGGACAAGGCGCAGCTGATTCCGTCCACCGCGACGGCGCGGTTGCTGCCCGAGGCGCTATTCGGCGAACGCTATGTGTCGCTCATCGTTCCCGAGGGCGACACGGCTCCGCCGATCCAGGCGGGCGACACGAGCCGCGCCTGCTCGACAATCGCGGACCGGCTTGCTACGACGACGTCACCGGGTCCCCGATCAGGTCCCGGGATACGGAGCCCGGATCACGCCCGCAAGTGGACCGTCGCCCGGGTTCCGGACGGTGGATCGTCAGATCGCCGCCGCGAGGACCTCCACGCCCGGTCCGTCGAGGTCGTCGAGCGCCACTCTCCGACCGGAGACGGCCAGGAGAAGCGAAAGGGCGGTGCCGCTCACCTCGGGGCCGTCGCCGATCGACACGTCGGCGTCCGCTGCCGTCAGCCGGACACGGGACACAAGCTCTTTGGCGCCGCCGAAGGACGCCGGGGTGCGCGTCTGGAGGCGGAGCGATCTGTCGACGGCCTCCGCCGGGTAGGAGCGGGTGAGTCCCAAGGGCCGACGGATGTCCTCACCGTGGACGATCTCCTCGACGAGCCTGCTGTCGAGGGGTGCCGGAGGCGTCGACGTGCGCGACGCTGCCCGACGAAGCCGCTCCAATGTCTCCTGCGGTGAGGCGCCACGCTCGCGTTCCACGCCGCGTGCGTTCTGGCGGTCGAAGTCGAATCGCGCCCGGGCGAGGCCGAGCATGAAACCGAGGCGCGTCGTCCGAGCCGTGTCGACCAGGTGTGCGACCACGTCGTGCACGGTCCACTCGCCGCAGAGCGAGGGCTCGTCCCACCGCGCGGCGTCGAGATTCCCGAGGTCGTCGATCAGCGCCGCACGCTCCGCGTGCACCATCGACCAGACATCTTCCACAGCTCGCTCCTTCGGTCGGCCACATCGTATGCAAGGCACGACTCGTCGAGACACGGAAACTCATCGCTGCTCGAGGAACGACCGAATGAGAGCCGACCCGCATGGTCAGCTGTCGATGGTGAGCAGGTCTGCGAGGTTGTCCAGGCTTGCTCGCACCGTGCGTGAGTACGCCTTCGCGACTATCGGGTCAGCCAGCTTGCCGAAGATTCCTCCGAGGCCACTTTCGCTGTCGGTCCGATAGGTGAACAGGGTGCCGCCGTCGACTTTCTCGAGCCTTGTCGTCGCGGTGAAGGCGATCTTGCTCTCCACCGACCTGGACGCAGCCACCTTCAACGGCTCGTACTCGACGAATTCGGTGACCCAGTCGAGCCGCCTACCCAGAATGCGGGTTACCCCGCGCCACCGGGTGCCCACCCCGAGTTCCCCGTCGGTGAGCTGCTCGCATTCAACGGTGGACGCCTCCCACGACGGCCAGTTCTCCGCAACGGTGACAAAATTCCACACTTCCGACGCAGGACGGGCAATGACGACGGACTGCTCGACAACCGGCATGGTGATCATCCCTTTGGTGGTGGCTGGATCGGATTCGACCGACCTCGTCACGCTCCTCAGGCGACGTTCAGCCAGAAGACTGGAGACCGGTCTGTTTGATCTTCCTCTCTGTGCGGGGTCGCTGTCACTGATGATTAGCGCGTCAAAGCGCTGGTAGACGGTGCGATAGGCCCACGAATCGCCGATAGAACTGGTTCACCTGCAGAGGAGCAGAGATGATCGAATCATGACAACGGATCGCCGTACGCTTCGAAGCACCTTCGAGTTGGCCGCCGGGAAGTACCACGCCGCTCGGCCCAGCTATCCGTCAGCGCTCTACGACGAACTCGTCCTCACGTCCGGGCTGCGCCCAGGTGACTCGCTACTGGAGATCGGAGGAGGTACGGGCAAGGCCACCGTCGAGCTCGCGCGGCGGGGCTTCACCATCACGTCGGTCGAACTCGGGCATGACCTGGCAGCGATCGCGCGTGCGAATGTAGCGCCGTTCCCTCACGCCGAGGTGATCTGCGCCGATTTCGAGCAATGGAGGCCTGCGCCAGGCGTGACCTACGACCTCGTGTTCGCGGCAACCTCCTGGCACTGGATCGATCCCTCGACGCGATACATCAAGGCGGCCAGCCTCATTCGACCCGAAGGACATCTGGCTTTCTGGGGTGCACAACACGTGTTCCCGGAAGGCGGGGACCCGATCTTTCGTGACATTCAGCCCGTCTACGAGGAGATCGGCGAAGGTCTCCCAGATGCCGCGACGTGGCCGCGCCAGGGTGAACTCGCCGATCATCGGGCCGAAATGTGGAAGTGCGGGCTCTTCGACAATGTCGTGGTCCGTCACTTCGACTGGGAAGTCAGCTACGACGTGGACGGCTACCGCGACCTTCTCGACACCTTCTCCGGTCACATCGCCATGGCGAAGTGGCAAAGGGAACGGCTCTACAGCGAGATTCGTCGCCGAATCGCCGAGCGGCCCGATCACCGCATCCGGCGGCACTTCGGCGCGGTCCTGCACATTGCCCGCCGTCGCAGCTGATCTTCACGCATTTCGCGCCAGACGGCCGACAACCCGACCGACTCTCCGGTCAAGCCCGAGGCGCATCACAGACTTCGGTGTGGCCGTCCAACGCACATAGGCGAAGGCGGCTTGGTTCCGCACCTCCGAACAGTGCGACTGCCAACCCCAGAACACCTCCACTGCCGGCCAACACCGCACCGAGTAGGAACATTCCACTCATCAGACCCTCCCCTTTGTCCTGTCCCCATTACAGCAGGCCCCCACCCGGACACGGGCCCCGGCCTGCCGGACAGATCCCAACTCCCGCTTCAGCAGGACTCGACGGCGACGACGCGACGTGCGGTTGTCGACGGGAGGAGCGCGAGGACGAGGGCCAGCGCCGTCAGCACGAGGACCAGGACGGCCACGTAGAGCCATTGTCCGCTCGCCCAGGCGATTCCTCCGACCCAGCCGAACAGGCTGGATCCGGCGTAGTAGGAGACGTTGTACAGCGCCGTTGCCTGTGCGCGACCCGTTTTCGCGTGGGCGCCGACCATGCCGGATGCGACGGCATGGCCGACGAAGAGCCCGGCGGTGATCGCGGCCACGCCGAGGAGGATCAGGACCAGCGATCCGGCGACGCTGAGCATCGTCCCGCCTGCCATGAAGGTGCAGGCCGACACGAGCACGGTTCGGTGACCGAGCCGGCCCACCAACCAGCCGGCGGCGCGAGAGCCCGCCGTGCCCGCCAGATAGGCGAGAAAAATCAGCGACACCACCGTGGGCGCGAGGTGGTACGGAGCGGCCTCGAGGCGGAAGGGGAGGTAGTTGAAGACGGCCACCATGCCGCCGACGAGTAGCGCACCGATGCCGAACAATGCCAGCAGGCGGGTATCCCGCAAGTGGATGGCAAGGCTCCCAGTGGACGGGACGGGCACTCGCCGCCCCCGTCCGGCGGGAAGCAGCGCGATCAGGATGGTCATCAGGGTCGCCAGACCTACGCCGAGGATCGCCAGTGCCGGACGCCACCCGAGGTGATCGGCGACCGGGACGACCAGAAGTCGACCGCTCAAACCACCCAAAGATGTTGCTGCCACGTAGGAACCGGCCAATGCCGCGGTCCGCGCCGGCGCGGCGACCTCGTGGAGCAGTGTCATCGCCAGCGCTGGCAGTCCGCCGAGCGCCACCCCTTGGACGAATCGTCCCGCCACCAGCGCGTCGAACGTCGGGAGCCAGGGGACGGCCACGGCGAGCAGTCCCGCGGTTGCCGCCGCGTACCGCATCGCGGTGGGGCGCCCCACCCGATCCGAGAACCGGGCCCACGGCAGAACCGACAACGCCAGCCCGAGCGTGGACGCCGAGACCAGGAGAGAAGCCTGCGCCGGACTCACGGACGCGTCGTGCCCGATCTGCGTGAGGAGCCCTTGAGGCGCGTACATCAGGGCAAAGGTCGCCACACCGGCACACCACAGCGCAGCCGAGAGTCGGCGGTCCGGATTGCCCGTCGGCGGCGTGGGCTGCCGGGCGGTCGCTGCGCGGGTCTCCTTCTCCGTGAGGCGTGTGGAGGGCATGGAGTCGATGTTAGATTCGAAGAACTGATGAATCCAATGCAGAACTATCCATCCACTCATACAGTTGAGTCATGAATAGCGAGACCGTCAAGGCGCTGTTGCCGCACCTCCCCGTCCTCGTCGCCCTCGGCGAAGTCGAACATGTGACTGTCGCTGCCGCGATGCTCGGGATGCCCCAGCCCACGGTCAGCCGGATAATCCGCCGACTCGAAAAGCAACTCGACATCTCGCTCCTGGAACCGGACGGCCGCGGCGTGCGCCTGACCGATGCCGGCCGGACACTGGTGCCTTACGCACAACGCGCACTCGAGGCGGTGGTGGACGGCCTCGACGCCGTGCAGTCCGAAGACCGACAGGCGCGGGCCACCGTTCGCGTCGCCTTTCAGATGTCGCTCGGCGAGCACCTCGTGCCCGAGTTGATTCGCACCGTCCGCGCGACGGATCCGACGATCCGGTTCGTCCTCAGTCAGGGCGCGCGCCGCACGTGCCTGGACACCCTCCTCAACCGTGAGGCCGACATCGCGCTCGCCTCCCGTCTCACCCCACCGCCCGAGGGCCTCACGGTCACGCCGCTGTTCGAACAGCCGCTCGTCGTCCTGGTGCCCTCCGAGCACCCGCGGGCCACCTCGACCTCGACGACGATCCGTGACCTCGCCTCCGAGCCGATCGTCACCCTCAAGCCGGGCTACGGGCTGCGGGGATCGCTCGACGACCTGTTCGCGCGAGCCGGTGCCCTACCTACGATCGCGTTCGAAGGAGAGGACGTGCACACCGTGCACGGCCTGGTCGCATCCGGCTTGGGTGTGGGCATCGTGCCGGCCACGGACACTCCCCCACCCGGGTGCGCGCAGATTCGCCTCGACGATCCCCGGGCCTTCCGCGACATCGGTGCCGCGCGGCTACCCGGTCCCCCGAGCGCCGCGGTCACCACGGTTATCGCTGCCCTCACGACGCTCACCTCCACGGAGAGCGGGAAGTCGACGTGAACCGCGAACATCTCCAGCTCGATTACGGCCTCCGTTTCGACTGGGGCCTGCCGGGGGCGAAAGCCGTCGGACGCAGCCGGGTGACGAACGGGCAGATCAGCTTGTCGCCGAATACGATTCGACGGACCGCGGCGCCGCGCAGGTTGGTGCTTCCCTCGCCGAACGGATCGACCATCAGCTTCGAGCTCGGCGCCGGAACCGGCGTGTGCGTCGGGGCGTCCCTACGGAATGCGACCGCTGTCGCAGAACTGGATCGCCCGGCACTGCACGTCGACGTCGGTGGTGTCGGTGATCGCCGCCGGGGAGAAATGGCCGGGCGGCGAACTCCGGCCGGCGATCGAGGATCTGTGGGGCGCGGGCGCTGTGCTGTCCGCACTGTCGGCGACCTGGGTGGGACGCAGACTCTTCGCCGGAAGCTCTGGCGGCCATGATCGCCTGGCAGACCCTCCCGCAGTCCCGGTCCTCGACGATCGGGTCTTCCGAACGGCTTCGCAATAAAGTGGGCGCCATGTTCGATACCTGGGACGCCGACGCGCCTGGAGTCCTCCGCCTGCCGTCCGGGCGCCTGGTTCGCGGCCGGGGGCTGAGGCGACCACTCCCCGAGGGTCCCCTCCCCGATTTCGCCGTATACCTGCTGGGGCGAACGCCGCCGCCGGTGCAGTGGGACTCGCGGTGGGTCCGCTGGCCCGATTTCGCGTTGCCGCGGGACCGCGACGACACCCGCGATGCGATGGGTGAGGTGTGGCGTCGCGCCGCGACGGAGCGGGTGGAGGTGGCGTGCGGAGGCGGTCGCGGCCGGACGGGCACAGCCCTCGCCTGCATCGCCGTGCTCGACGGGGTCCCGGCGCGGGCCGCCGTCGCGTACGTCCGCCAGCACTACCACCGTCACGCTGTCGAGACACCGTGGCAGCGCCGGTATGTCGGACGGTTCACTACGGGCCCGACCTCCTGACGCGCCCACCGACACCGGACAGGAAGACGCCGGCTGCCCGCACGGGATCCGTGCGGGCAGCCGGCGTGATGACCGGGAGAAGACTACTTCTCGGCAGCCGCCTCTTCGCTCTGCTCGGCCGGAGCCGCGGCGCCGTCTTCTTCGACGGGGATCAGCGAGATCTTGCCACGGTTGTCGATGTCGGCGATCTCGACACGCAACTTCGAGCCGACGCTCACGACGTCCTCGACCTTGGCAATGCGCTTACCGCTGCCCAGCTTCGAGATGTGCACCAATCCGTCACGGCCGGGAAGGAGCGACACGAACGCACCGAAGGCGGTGGTCTTGACGACCGTGCCCAGGAAGCGCTCGCCGACCTTCGGCAGCTGCGGGTTGGCGATGGCGTTGATCATGTCGATCGCAGCCTGCGCGGACGGGCCGTCCGTCGCACCGACGAACACGGTGCCGTCATCTTCGATGGAGATGTTGGCGCCGGTCTGCTCGGTGATGGAGTTGATCATCTTGCCCTTGGGGCCGATGACCTCACCGATCTTGTCGACGGGGACCTTGATGGCCGTGACGCGCGGGGCGAACGGGCTCATCTCGTCGGGGGTGTCGATGGCCTCGGCCATGACCTCGAGGATCGTCGCACGCGCGTCCTTGGCCTGCGACAGCGCGCCGGCGAGGACCTTCGACGGGATGCCGTCGAGCTTCGTGTCGAGCTGCAGGGCCGTGACGAAGTCCTTCGTGCCCGCGACCTTGAAGTCCATGTCGCCGAACGCGTCCTCGGCACCGAGGATGTCGGTGAGCGCGACGTAGCGGGTCTCACCGTCGACCTGGTCGGAGACGAGGCCCATGGCGATGCCGGCGACCGGAGCCTTCAGCGGCACACCGGCGTTGAGCAGTGCGAGCGTCGACGCGCACACGGAGCCCATCGAGGTGGAGCCGTTGGAGCTGAGAGCTTCCGAGACCTGGCGGATGGCGTACGGGAATTCCTCGACGCTGGGCAGCACGGGCATGAGTGCCCGTTCCGCCAGCGCGCCGTGACCGATCTCGCGGCGCTTCGGCGAACCGACGCGTCCCGTCTCACCGGTGGAGTACGGCGGGAAGTTGTAGTGGTGCATGTACCGCTTGGTCGTCTCGGGTCCGAGCGAATCGACCTGCTGCGCCATCTTCACCATGTCGAGGGTGGTGACACCCAGGATCTGGGTCTCGCCGCGCTCGAACAGAGCGGAACCGTGCGCACGCGGAACGATGGCGACCTCGGCCGACAGCGAACGGATGTCCGTGATGCCACGGCCGTCGATGCGGAACTGGTCGCGCAGGATGCGCTGACGGACCAGCTTCTTCGTCAGCGAGCGGAACGCCGCGCCCAGTTCCTTCTCGCGACCCTCGAAGTTCGGGGCGACCTGCTCGAGGACCTCGACCTTGACCTCGTCGGTCTTGTCGTCGCGCTCCTGCTTGCCCGCGATGGTCAGTGCCGCGCTGAGCTTCTCCGCAGCGGCGGCCTCGACGGCTGCGAACACGTCGTCCTGGTACGCCGGGAAGACGGGGAAGTCACCGGTCGGCTTGGAGGCCTTGGCCGCGAGCTGCTGCTGCGCGGTGCAGAGGCGGGCGATGAACGGCTTGGCGGCCTCGAGGCCCTCGGCCACGATCGCCTCGGTGGGAGCCTGTGCGCCACCGTCGATCAGGGAGATCACGTTGTCGGTGGCCTCGGCCTCGACCATCATGATCGCGACGTCGGCGTCGTCACCGCTACCGGAGACGATGCGGCCCGCGACGACCATGTCGAAGACGGCGTTCTCGAGCTGCTCGACGGTGGGGAATGCAACCCACTGGCCGGCCTTGTTCTCGTCCGACGTGATGAGCGCGACGCGCACACCGCCGACGGGTCCGGAGAACGGCAGTCCCGCGATCTGGGTGGAAGCGGACGCGGCGTTGATCGCGACCACGTCGTACAGGTCCTGCGGGTTCAGGCTCATCACCGTGACGACGACCTGGATCTCGTTGCGCAGACCGTCGACGAACGACGGGCGCAGCGGGCGGTCGATCAGACGGCAGGTCAGGATCGCGTCCGTGGAGGGACGGCCCTCACGACGGAAGAACGAGCCGGGGATACGGCCCGCCGCGTACATGCGCTCCTCGACGTCCACCGTCAGGGGGAAGAAGTCGAAGTGCTCCTTGGGGTGCTTGCTGGCGCTCGTCGCGGACAGCAGCATCGTCTCGTCGTCCAGGTAGGCGACGACGGCGCCGGCGGCCTGCTGCGCGAGGCGACCGGTCTCGAAACGAATGGTGCGGGTTCCGAAGGACCCGTTGTCGATCACGGCGGTGGATTCGAACACGCCCTCATCGACCTCTACTGCGGAGTTCTCTGTCATCTCTTCTTTTCACTTCCCTCTCGTCTTCGCCGTACCCGCGGGGGCGTTCTCACCCTCCTGGCGAGAACTGCGCACCTGAGGGACATCCCCCTCTCGAGTTCTCGGGATGTCGCTGTGCGGAGGCGGCCGTCGATCGAAGTCCCCCGGACCGTGTCCGGAAGACCACTACCGAAGACCGACACCACATTCTCGGGTGCATACGGTAGTGCTGCCCTCGGCAGCTAACGCCGATAGCCAGCGAGGCCCAGTCTAAGCAAGGCCCGGCCGGCTACCGGAGTGATTTGCGATCGAAATGACCGCTGTGTGCGAAACTCAGCGACGCAGACCGAGACGCTCGATCAGCGAGCGGTAACGCTCGATGTCGACCTTCTGGACGTACTTGAGCAGACGACGACGGCGTCCGACCAGCAGCAGGAGGCCGCGGCGGGAGTGGTGGTCGTGCTTGTGCATCTTGAGGTGTTCGGTGAGATCGACGATGCGCTTGGTGAGCATGGCCACCTGCGCCTCCGGCGAACCGGTGTCGGTCTCGTGCAGGCCGTACTCGCTCAGAACCTGCTTCTTCTCTTCGGTGGTCAATGCCACTGGTTCACTCCTGGTGATGACGTTCGCGTGCAAGGATCGAAACTCGGCGCGGCCGCCGCGAACCGCAGCGCACGCCAGCGGTCTACTTTACCAGCTGAAATGGGACGGCTTTACCGCACGTCCTCCGACGCCGCCAGGATCGCACGCGCACGCTCGGCGTCCTTGCCCATCGCGACGATCAGGTCGTCGACCGAATCGAATTTTTCCATCCCGCGGAGGCGCTCCACCAGATCGACGGCCACGTGCTGGCCGTACAGGTCGGCTTCCCGGTCCAGGACGAAGGCCTCCACGGTGCGCGTCCGCCCGGAGAACGTGGGGTTGGTGCCCACCGAGACGGCGGCCATGTACCGCTCGCCGGAGGTGACCGTGCCCAGGTCGACCCCGTGTCCGAGCACGGTGAACCAGGCGGCGTACACGCCGTCCGCGGGAATCGCGGCGTACATGGGCGGTGCGACGTTCGCGGTCGGATAGCCGAGCTGCCGTCCACGCCCGTCGCCGTGGACGACGACACCCTCCACGCGGTGCGGGCGGCCGAGGGCCTCCGTCGCGGCGGCCATGTCGCCGGCGTCCACGCACGAACGGATGTAGGTGGACGAGAATGTGACCGCGTGCTCGGCGAGCAACGTCACACCGTCGACCGCGAACCCGAACCGCTCGCCGATCTGACGCAGCAGGTCGACGTTGCCCGCGGCCTTCTTGCCGAACGTGAAGTTCTCTCCGACGACGACATCCGCCACGTGCAGGCGCTCCACGAGGATCTCGTGGGCGTACCGCTCCGGCGTCAGCTTCATGAATTCGGCGGTGAACGGCATGACGCAGAACACGTCGATGCCCAACTCCTCCGCGAGCTCCGCCCTGCGGGCGAGCGTCGTGAGCTGGGCGGGATGACTGCCCGGACGAACCACTTCCATCGGATGAGGATCGAAAGTCATGAGCACGCTGGGTATTCCACGCGTGCGGGCAGCCGCCACCGCTCGACTGATCAGTTGGGCGTGACCTCGGTGCACGCCATCGAATACGCCGATCGTGAGAACACAACGACCCCAGTCGGCAGGAACCTCGTCGAGACCACGCCATCTCAGCACGAGTGGCAGCCTACGGTGCCGCGCGCCGATGTTCATCTCCGGACCGGGTGTCCGGCCGCCCCGCGCGCCGGGGAAGCGCCACGACCTCGCGGTTCGCGGTCGCCCGGGCCGTCCCCCGGCGGCGGATCAGGTGTGTCGATGTGTCTCGCCGGTAAGACTTGCCTAAGCTCGTTGGCGTGGCCGTGAACAAGAATGACCAGAGCGTGACCGAGGGTTCGACCTCCGAGACCGGGGCTCTCTCGGCAGTGGCGCAGGACTACCTCAAGGTCATCTGGACCGTTCAGGAGTGGTCGCAGGAGCGGGTGTCCACGAAATTGCTCTCCGAGAAGATCGGGGTGTCGGCGTCCACCGTGTCGGAGGCCATCCGGAAACTGTCCGACCAGGGTCTCGTCGATCACGCCCGGTACGGGTCGATCGCCCTCACCGAGGCGGGGCGCGTCGCCGCCGTCGGAATGGTCCGCAGGCACCGCCTCATCGAGACGTATCTGGTGCACGAACTGGGGTACGGCTGGGACGAGGTGCACGACGAGGCGGAGGTACTCGAACACGCCGTCTCGGATCTGATGATCTCCCGGATGGACGCCAAGCTCGGCCATCCCGAACGCGATCCGCACGGCGATCCGATTCCCGCGGTCGACGGCTCGGTGCCCACTCCCCCGGCACGACAGCTCAGCGACTTCGTCAACGGCGAGAGCGGGCGCATCGCCCGGATCTCGGACTCCGATCCGGCGATGCTGCGGTACTTCGACTCGGTCGGTGTGGCACTGGACGTCACGGTCACAGTGCTGGAGCGACGCGACTACGCCGGAACCGTGTCGATCCGGCTCGGCGCCCACGACGACTCCATCGAGCTCGGAAACCCCGCAGCCCAGGCCATCTGGCTGGTGTGAACCGCTATCTCAGGGTCGCGGGGCGGACCACCATCACCGAGCTGGCCCGCCGTCCACGTTCCTGGAGCAGCGCGATCGTGTGCCCGCTCGGATCGATGGCGGCGTAGACACCCTTGATTCCGATCGGCTCGAGCCACCGGCCCTGACTGATCGATTCGGCCTCGGCCGCGTCGATCTGCCGGTGCGGGAACGCGGTCTGCGCAGCGGCGTCGATGTCGAGGCTGACCACCGGCTCCTCGGCAAGCTGCTCCAGCGTGCGCGCGTGCTCGAGCGTGAACGGTCCCACCCGGGTCCGTCGCAGCGAGGTGAGATGCCCGCCGACGCCGATCAGCGCGATCCCCAGATCACGCGCGAGCGCCCGGACATAGGTGCCGGAGGAACACTCCACCTCGACGTCGAGGTCGACGAACGTGCCCTCGGTTCGCCTCGCGACGACCTCGAACCGAGACACCGTGACCGACCGGGGAGCGAGTTCGAACTCCTCGCCCGCACGGATCAGTGCGTGCGCCCGCCGGCCGTCGACCTTGATGGCGCTGACGCTCGACGGGATCTGCTGGATGTCTCCGGTGAGGGTGTGCACCTGCGCGGCGATCTCCTCGTCCGTCACGCCGGACGCATCGGCCGACGCGACGACCTCACCCTCGGCGTCGTCGGTGGTGGTGGCCTGACCCAGCCGGATCGTGGCCGTGTACGCCTTGGTGGTCAGCGCGAGGAGCCCCAGCAGCTTCGTCGCCCGCTCCACCCCGAGCACCAGCACCCCGGTGGCCATCGGGTCGAGAGTGCCCGCGTGCCCGACCTTCCGGGTGCCGAGCAGTTTCCGGCACCGGGCCACCACGTCGTGGCTGGTGACGCCCGCGTCCTTGTCGACGATGAGCAGTCCGGCGCCGACGAGACCGGAAGAGGGCTTTTCACGTGCAGACACGAGGCCCGATTCTGCCAGCCGTCGTCACCGCACCGAAATCAGTGCACCGCAATCGCGGTGATGATCAGGCCGTCGGACACCATCCACCGTCCGTCGAACGACGCCAGCGGTGGACCGTCGACGGTCTCGCCCGAGATCAGGAGATCCGAATGGAAGGTGCCCGTGCCGTCTCCGGACGCCTCGAACGTGATGTGCGCGTCCTCGAACCCGAGCCACCGGGCGGTGAGCGGGAACCACGCCTTGTACGTAGCCTCCTTGGCACAGAACAGCAGCCTGTCCCGGTGCACCGGACCGCCGGTGGCGGAGCGCCACTGCCCGGAGTCCGCCGTGCCCGACAGCCAGTCGCGTTCGGCGGGCAGGCTCACCGCGTCCAGCACACCGTCGGGCAGCGCCTCGTGCGGTTCGGCGTCGATCCCCACGGACCGCACCTGCATGGCGTAGCCGAGCACCGCGCCGCGGTAACCGTCGCAGTGGGTGAGGCTCCCGACCACGCCGCGCGGCCACACGGGGGAACCCTTGTCGCCCCGCAGAACAGGGGCCTGGTCCACGCCCAGCTTCGTCATCGCCAGGCGGGCGCAGTGCCGTGCGGTGGTGAATTCGCGGCGGCGCTTCTCCACGGCCCTGCCGATCAGCGCCTCCTCCTGCGGGTGCGGACGCAGGCCGGGCGGATCCTCGAACAGTTCCGACGACACCACTCCGGCAGGCAGAATTCTCTCGATCACAGGGCCCCCCTCGCCCGCATCTTCTCCACTTCGGCTTCCTGTTCGGGAGTGACCTTGAAGTGGCCTCCCCACTTGTTCAGGGTTCCCGGCGGGTACTCCGGCACCGGGAGGATCTGCCGCAGGAGGCGGTCCGGGAGTCCCCGCCGCTGCCACTCCCGCGGGTAGCCCAGCGACACCTCTTCGAACCGCACCCCGTCGTAGTAGGTGGTCCGCGGAATGTGCAGATGCCCGTACACGGCGCAGACGGCGTTGTACCGGGTGTGCCAGTCCGCGGTCAGTTCGGTGCCGCACCACAAGGAGAACTCCGGGTACCACAGCACCTGCGTCGGTTGACGCACCAACGGGAAGTGGTTGATCAGGACGGTGCGGGTTCCGGCGGGCAGGGCGTCCAACCGGGCCTTCGTCGTCTCGACGCGGTTGCGACACCAGGCATCCCGGGTTCCGTACGGTTCACTCGACAGCAGGAACTCGTCCGTGGCCACCACGTTCTTCTCGCGCGCGATCGCGAGACCTTCCTCCTTGGTGGTGGCGCCGTCGGGGAGGAACGTGTAGTCGTACAGCAGGAACATCGGGACCAGGGTGATCGGGCCGTCCTCGGCCTCCCACACCGGGAACGGGTCCTCGGGGGTGATGACGCCGATCTCGCGGCACATGGTGACCAGGTAGTCGTAGCGGGCGGCGCCGTGGATCTGCACCGGATCCTTCGCCGTCGTCCACAGTTCGTGGTTGCCGGGGACCCAGATGACCTCGGCGAAACGACTGCGCAGGAGTTTCAGCGCCCACCGGATGTCGTCGGTCTTCTCCGAGACGTCGCCCGCGACGATCAGCCAGTCTTCGGGCGAGTCGGGATAGATGTCCTCGGTGATCGGGCGGTTGCCCCGGTGCCCCACATGGACGTCGCTCACCGCCATCAGCTTGGGTGCCACGTCAACCACCTTTCCGATCGTGTTCCGCCGCGGGATCGCTGGCCAATCCGTGCCGTGTCTGCAGGTCGGCCCCGACCACTGCCCAGCGGCCCGTTCCGACGCGCCACACGACCGCGAGCATCCGAAGAATTATGAACACCGTGAGTCCCGTCCAGATTCCCGCCAGGCCCCAGTCGTGCAGCATCGACAGCCAGATCAGTGGCAGGAATCCGACCAACGCGCAGGACAGCGTGGCATTCCGGAGGAAGGCGACGTCGCCGGCACCGAGCAGTACCCCGTCGAGGGCGAACACCACTCCGGCGACCGGCATGATCGCGACGAAGAACCACCAGGCCACCGCCATCTCGTCGAGCACGGCCTGGTCGGAGGTGAACAGCTCGGGGATCACCCCGTGGCCGAGGGCGAAGATCAGGGCGAGCCCTGTCGCGAAGATCGTCGACCATCGGGTGATGCGCCACGACAGTCGCGTGGCGCCTTTGGCGTGTCCGGCGCCCAGCGCGGCACCGACCAGCGCCTGTGCGGCGATCGCCAGGGAGTCGAGGGTGAGGGCGACGAGGTTCCACAGCTGCAGCACCACCTGGTGGGCGGCGACCGCGGCGGCACCGAACCGGGACGCGACGGCGGCGGCCGAGAGGAAGCACGCCTGGAAGGCCAGGCTCCGCAGGATCAGGTCCCGGCCGAGCACCATCTGGGCGCGCATGACGTGCCACCGCGGGCGCAACGGCACCCGCTCGACCACCAGCGCTCCGATGAACAGGCTCGCGGACACCGCCTGCCCGATCACGTTCGCGACCGCCGATCCCTCGAGTTCCAGCCGCGGCGCACCCCACAATCCGTGCACCAGAACCGGGCAGGCCACGGCCGACACGACGAGACCGGCGATCACGAACCGCAGCGGTCGCACCGTGTTCTGCACACCACGCATCCACCCGTTGCCCGCCATCGCGACGAGGATCAGCGGGGCCCCGAACACCGCGATCCGCAGCCAGCTCTCGGCGGCCGCCGCGATGTCGGAGCCGCCCGCGATCGCCGACGTTACCGGCCGCGCGAACAGGTGGGCCAGCGCGATCACGAGCGCGCCGATCCCCAGCGCCAGCCACGTGGCCTGCACGCCCTCCCGGACCGCGCCGCGCTCGTCGCCGGCCCCGTGCATGCGGGACGCGCGCGCCGTCGTGCCGTAGGACAGGAATGTCAGCTGCGTGCTGACCTGGGCGAGGATGAGACCGCCGACGGCGAGGCCCGCGAGCGCCAAAGCGCCCAGCCGACCGACGACGGCGATGTCGAAGAGCAGATAGATCGGTTCGGCAGCGAGGACGCCCAGCGCGGGCAACGCCAGCCCGAACACCGTCCGGGCGGTCGCGTCGCCCGTGACTTCCGAGACTTCAGCCAACGAATTCGGACCTCAGCCGAGCGATTCGACGAGGGAGGTCACGATCTCGTCCGCAGAGTTCTCGGCCGTGTAGCCGGCGGCGAACCGATGACCGCCGCCGCCGAGATATCCGGCGACGACCGACACGTCCACGTCGGACTTCGATCGCAGCGATACCGACCAGGTGCCGTCCACGGCCTCCTTGAGGACTGCGGCGACCTCGGCCTCGGACGTCGTCCGGACGATGTCGATGACGCTTTCGATCTCCTCCGAGCGGAGGTCTCCGACGTAGGCCTGCCGGATGACGGCGTAGACCAGTCCCCGCCCTCCCGCTGCGTCGGGGACGAGGGTCGCCGACCCGAGCACCGAGGACAGCATGGGCAACCAGCCGAACGGGTGGGTGTCGAGCAGGCGCCGCGCGATGCGGGCCCCGTCGATTCCGGTGGCGAGCAGCCTCTCGGCGAGCGTGTGGGTGCCGGGCTGCACCCAGCGGAACGAACCGGTGTCGGTCACGAGTCCCGCGTACAGGCAGTGCGCGAGGTCGGCGTCGATGTCCACACCCCACAGGTCGAACATCTGCGCCACGACCGCGGTCGTCGACTCCGCGGACTCGTCGATCAGGTTCATGCGACCGAAGCGGGTGTTGGACCGGTGGTGGTCGATGACGAGTGTCTCCCCCGCGTTCGCGAGCCGGTCGGCGAGCTTCCCGAGCCGCCCGGCGCTGCCGCAGTCGACGGTCACGAGCAGATCGACGTTGCGGCGCACCTGATCCGCAGGCACCAGCAGGTGGGTGCCCGGCAGTTCACGCATCGACTCCGGCAGTTCGTCGGGCGCGCCGAACGCGACCTGCACCGGAATTCCCTTGCGCTCGAGCACCAACGCCAGGGCGAGCCCACTGCCGATCGTGTCGGCATCGGGTTGGACGTGACACAGAACCGTCACCGACGTCGCGTTCTCGAGAACAGCGACCGCCTGCGGCAGGAACACCTCGTGACGATCGAGATCAGACAGGGACGTCTCCTGAGTGTGGGTCATATCGGTTCGTGTCAGTCCGCCTGGCGGGAACCGGAGGGCTCGTCGACTTCGGCGTCGTCCGCGTCCTCGGCTCGGGGCTCCTTGTACGGGTCGGGGTCGCCGGCCGGGGACGCGCCGGCCGCGACACGCGCGACCTCGTCGTCTGCGGCGCGAGCGCGGGCGAGGAGTTCCTCCATGTGCCGTGCCGTGTCGGGGACCGTGTCCGCGACGAACGTGAGCGTCGGCGTGAACCGGACTCCGGTGCCTGCACCCACCTTCGAGCGCAGAACGCCCTTCGCCTTCTCGAGCCCTGCGGCTGCGGAGGCGAGGTCGGGTTCGGACTCGAGGTCGGCGCCCATCACGGTGTAGTACACGGTGGCGTCGTGGAGGTCGGCCGTCACCTTGGTATCGGTGATCGTGACGAACGCCAGGCGAGGGTCCTTGATTTCGTGGTCGATCGCTGTCGCGACGATCGTGCCGATGCGCTTGGCGAGTTTGCGTGCCCGGGCGGGATCCACCATGACAATCAGACTCCTCTCCCTGGCCGCTGGATAAGTTGTGAAGTTGCGTGTGTAGCTGTAGTTCATTCTGCACGCCGGGCCGCAGATGCGGCGGGGCGGGCAGGGCACTCCGAGTCAGTCCTCGGGGCCGAAAATCCTTCGCCGGACCGCAAGGAGTTGCAGTTCCGGCAGCTCGGCGACGTGCCGTTCGCACGTGTCGAGTACCTCGTGTACGTGATCGACCGCCGAACTCGCCATCGTGACGCCGAGCATCGACCGGCGATACCGATCCTGTTCTCCGGTCTCCGCCGCCGAGACGCCATAGCGTCGCAGTTCCGCCAGAACCGGTTTGACCATTGCACGCTTCTCTTTCAGAGATCGCACGTCACCGAGCAAGATGTCGAGCTCGAGCGCACCGACGTACAAACTTTCCTCCTTCGGGGAGACGTGCGCTTCCCCGGCCGATCGAGTCGGCCGGAGAAGCGCACGCCGGATGACGCTGCTGCGTCACCCCAAACGGATGGCGACTAGTCGCGCGGCTTCTCCCGAAGCTCGTAGGCCTCGATGACGTCACCGACCTTGATGTCGGAGTAGGTGAGCGTCAAACCGCACTCGTAACCCTCGCGTACCTCGACAGCGTCCTCCTTCTCCCGCTTCAGCGAGGAGATGGTGACGGTCTCGGCGACAACCGTGTTGTCACGCAGCAGCCGGGCCTTCGCATTGCGACGGATGGTACCCGAGGTGACGAGGCAACCGGCAATGTTGCCGACCTTGGACGAACGGAACATCGCGCGGATCTCCGCCTTGCCCAGCTCGACCTCTTCGTAGATCGGCTTGAGCATGCCCTTGAGAGCCTTCTCGACCTCGTCGATGGCCTGGTAGATCACCGAGTAGTACCGGATGTCGACGCCCTCGCGGTTCGCCAACTCGGTCGCCTTGCCCTCGGCGCGGACGTTGAACCCGATGATGATCGCGTTCGACGCAGCGGCCAGGTTGACGTTGGTCTCGGTGACGCCACCGACACCACGGTCGATGACCCGCAACTGCACCTCGTCGTCGATCTCGATGCCGTGCAGGGCCTCTTCCAAGGCCTCCACGGTTCCCGAGTTGTCGCCCTTGAGGATGAGGTTGAGCTGCGACGTCTCCTTGAGAGCCGAATCCAGGTCCTCGAGGCTGATGCGCTTGCGGCTCTTCGCGGCCAGAGCGTTGCGCTTACGCGCATTGCGCCGGTCGGCGATCTGACGGGCGATGCGGTCCTCGTCGACCACGAGCAGGTTGTCGCCTGCACCGGGGACCGACGTGAAGCCGACCACCTGGACGGGACGCGAAGGCAGGGCCTCGAGCACGTCATCGCCGTGCTCGTCGACCATGCGGCGCACACGTCCGTACGCGTCGCCGGCCACGATCGAGTCGCCGACCCGCAGCGTTCCGCGCTGGATGAGCACGGTCGCGACGGGGCCGCGTCCACGGTCGAGGTGCGCCTCGATGGCGACACCCTGAGCGTCCATGTCCGGGTTGGCCCGCAGGTCCAGGGCAGCGTCCGCCGTCAACAGCACGGCTTCGAGCAGTGCGTCGATGTTGGTGCCCTGCTTCGCCGAGATGTCGACGAACATGGTGTCTCCGCCGTATTCCTCGGCGACCAGTCCGTACTCGGTGAGCTGCTGCCGGATCTTGTCCGGGTTCGCGCCTTCCTTGTCGATCTTGTTCACCGCGACCACGATCGGCACGTCGGCCGCCTGGGCGTGGTTGATCGCTTCCACCGTCTGCGGCATGACGCCGTCGTCGGCGGCGACGACCAGGATCGCGAGGTCGGTCGCCTTGGCACCACGGGCACGCATGGCCGTGAAGGCCTCGTGACCGGGGGTGTCGATGAACGTCACGAGACGCTCGTTGCCGTCGAGCTCGGTCAGCACCTGGTAGGCACCGATGTGCTGCGTGATGCCGCCGGCCTCGCCCTCGCGGACGTTGGCCTTACGGATCGTGTCGAGCAGTCGGGTCTTACCGTGGTCGACGTGGCCCATGACGGTGACCACCGGCGGACGGGACTCGAGGTCCTCTTCGCCACCTTCGTCTTCGCCGTAGGTGAGGTCGAAGCTGTCGAGCAGCTCGCGGTCCTCGTCCTCCGGGCTGACGACCTGGACGACGTAGTTCATCTCGCCGCCGAGCAGTTCCAGCGTCTCGTCGTTGACCGACTGGGTCGCCGTCACCATCTCGCCGAGGTTGAACAGTGCCTGCACCAACGCTGCGGGGTTCGCGTCGATCTTCTCCGCGAAGTCCGACAGGGATGCACCGCGGGCGAGGCGAATGGTCTCGCCGTTGCCACGGGGCAACCGCACGCCGCCGACGGCGGGCGCCTGCATCGAATCGTATTCCTGGCGCTTCTGACGCTTCGACTTGCGACCACGACGCGGGGCACCACCGGGGCGACCGAACGCACCTGCTGCGGCACCGCGCTGACCGGGGCGTCCACCGCCACCGGGACGACCGCGGAAACCACCTGCGGGTGCTCCGCCACCGGGCGCACCTGCTCCGGCACCGGGGGCTCCGCCACCGCGGTATCCACCGCCGCCGCCACCGGGACGACCGCCGGGGGCTCCGCCGGGACGGCCGGGACGACCGCCGGGGGCGGGACGTGCCGAACGAGCGGGCATCGCGCCCGGGTTCGGGCGAGGAGGCATCGAGCCGGGGCTGGGACGGGGTCCGCCCTGACCGGGAGCCGGACGGGGACCGCCCTGACCCGGTGCCGGACGGGGTCCACCCTGACCGGGAGCCGGACGGGGACCGCCCTGACCGGGAGCCGGACGGGGTCCACCCTGACCGGGAGCCGGACGGGGTGCACCCGGACGCGGTGCGCCGGGAGCGGGGCGGGGCGCCGGACGCTCGGCGGGAGCCGAGGAGTACGGGTTGTTACCGACACGCGGGGGCTTCGGGCCGGGACGGGGTCCGCCGGGCTTGGCGCCCGTGGACGGAGCCGCGGGGGCACTGGCAGCCGGGGCGGCCGGGGCTGCAGGTGCGGCCGGCGCCGGGGCAGCCGGGGTGGGGCGGCCGGGCTTGGGAGCGTTGGTCGCCGGTGCAGCCGGGGTGGCTGCGCTTGCTGCGGGTGCGGCCGGAGCCGGGGCCTGCGCCTCGGGGTGGCCGCAGGGGCTGCCGCCACGGGTGCGGCCGGAGCCGGAGCCGGGGCTGCCGGCTTCGGGCCGGGACGGGGACCGCCCGGCTTCGCTGCGGTCGCCGGGGTGCTCGGTGCGGGCGCGCCGGGCTTGGCAGCCGGACGGGCTGCGGAATCGGCGGACTTCGCCGACGGGAAGGATTCCCGCAGACGCCTGGCGACGGGCGCCTCCACCGTGGAGGACGCCGACTTCACGAACTCGCCCTGCTCCTTGAGCGTTGCGAGTAGTTCTTTACTTGTGACACCGAGTTCTTTAGCCAACTCGTGCACGCGGGCCTTGCCTGCCACTGCTCTCCTCACTGATGAGGTCGAGCAGGAGGCTCCCCTGAGAGGGGCCCGCACGACCTCGGGTTATCTCCGATGGACGATCATCGCTGGTGCTTCACGGTGTGCTCATGAGTGCTTGTGCCTGTTCTGTTCGAGAGGTACTGCTCTGGGTGGGTGCCCTGCGTGTACCCAGTGGTCGACTTCTGACGCGTCAACACTTCCGGACACTCGCAACGCTCTGCCGAATGCTCGGCGTCGTTCCGCGAGACTCAGGCAAGCCTCGACGGGGTGCAGCCACGCACCTCGACCGGGAAGCCTGCGCCTCGGGTCCGGGGCGAGAACATGACCTTGCGGCCCGCTCTCACTAACCACAACCCTGAGCAGATCGACAGCCAGCGCGCGCTCCCTACATCCTATGCATGTTCGCACCGGTGAACCGGTAGGAACGCGCGCAGAATCGGGATGCTCATGCTGAACCATTGACCACTCTACCGCCGACTCGCCCCGATCTCCGCATTCCCGGCTCAACGACTGGTCGCGGCGGGTCCGCCTGCCGACTCGGGGGCGGGTGCGGCGTCGCTGCGGATGTCGATCCGCCACCCGGTCAAGCGCGCAGCAAGACGGGCATTTTGCCCTTCCTTGCCGATGGCGAGCGACAGCTGGAAGTCGGGGACGACGACACGCGCGGCGCGCGCCTCGGGATCCACGACAGTGACGGAGACCACTTTCGACGGTGACAGCGCGTTGCCGACGAACCTGGCCGGGTCCTCGTCGAAGTCGATGATGTCGATCTTCTCGCCGGCGAGTTCGCTCATCACGTTGCGCACCCGCTGGCCCATCGGCCCGATACACGCACCCTTGGCGTTCAGCCCCTGCACCCGCGACTGGACGGCGATCTTCGACCGGTGCCCGGCCTCCCGGGCGACGGCGATGATCTCGACCGAACCGTCCGCGATTTCCGGAACCTCGAGCGCGAACAGCTTGCGGACGAGGTTCGGGTGGGTGCGCGACAGCGTGATCTGCGGTCCGCGCTGTCCACGGGCCACACCGACGACGTAGCACTTGAGCCGCTCGCCGTGCTCGTAGTTCTCGCCGGGCACCTGCTCGGCGGGCGGGATCAGACCCTCGGCGCCGCTGGCCTCGCTGCCGATCCGCACCACGACCATGCCGCGCGAGTTCGCGCGGGTGTCGCGCTGGATCACGCCGCCGACGATCTCACCCTCGTGAGTGGCGTACTCACCGAAGCTCCGCTCGTGCTCGGCGTCGCGCAGCCGCTGGAGGATGACCTGGCGGGCGGTGGTCGCGGCGATCCGGCCGAAGCCTTCCGGGGTGTCGTCCCATTCCTCGCCGACCATGTTGCCGTCGGCGTCGACGTCGTGCGCCATCACCCGCACGATGCCACTCTTGGTGTCGACGTCGATCCGTGCGTGCTGCTGATGCCCCTCGGTGTGCCGGTAGGCGGTGAGCAACGCGGTCTGAATGGTCGAGATGACGGTCTCGATCGAGATGCCCTTGTCGGCCTCGATGGCGCGCAACGCCGCAATGTCGATATTCACTTGTCCAACCCCTCTACTACTTCTTCATCTTCCGACGCGTCTGCGTCCGCGGGTGCCACACGACCCTCGGGAATCCCGCCCGCGAGTTCCAGCTCTCTCGGGTCGGGTTTCGAGAATTCCACCTGCACAACAGCTTTCTGAATGTCCGGGAGCGCGACGCGCCGAACCTCCGGGCCCGTGCGCGAGCCGATCACCACCGCGACCGAGTCGCCGTCGAGGACGCCGATCCGACCCACGACGGTTTCGTTGGCGAGGTCGATACGCGCCTTGCGGCCGCGGGCCCGGCGCCAGTGCCGCTCGTGTGTGAGCGGCCGGTCGATACCGGGAGACGTGACCTCGAGTGTGTACGGCGATTCCCCGAAATCGGACACCGAATCGAAGACCTCGGAGATCTCGTGGCTCAGGTTCGCAACCGCGTCGAGTTCGAGTCCGGCGTCGCTGTCCACCATGATCCGGACTGCGCTGTGCCGACCCGCGAGGGTGACCGCAACGCCCTCCAAGTCGTAGCCCTGGCGTTGCACCAGATCGGAGATGAGCTCCGTCACCCTCTCCTTGGATGGAACCGGCATCGGGGAAGCTCCTCGTTTCAGTTGTCGCTCGTCGTATGTCGTGGTCTGGCAGGTCATCGTGCCGCGCACGCAGCACCGCGAACCCGCCGGAACGGGTTCGAGCATCTAAGAGTAACGCCGATTCGAGGCGCCCGTGACCAGCCCCGGTGCTCGATTCCCGGGATCGCGGCCCGACCTGGCACCATGGACCGGTGCTCATGCCCACCGTCTCCCGCCCGCCGACATCCGGTCCGGCCGTGTCCCGGCGCACCGCTCTCCGGTTCGCAGCAGCCTCGGCCTTCGGCGTCGCGAGCGTCACCCTGCTGGCGGGGTGCGCCGACGACGCGGACTCCGACACCGAGGTCGATTCACTCGTCGCGCAGTCGCGTCTGGCTCGTCGCGACGCCGCCGGTGCGGCGGCCACGATCGCGCTGCTCCCGGATCGCGGCGCGGCACTCGAACTCGTCCGCGCCCAGCGCACCGCGCACGCCGACGCGTTGGATGCCGAAATCGCCAGGGCTGCAGGAACTTACCCCGACGGCACAGCACCGACCACGTCCGCTCCCCCGTCGCCGACTCCGACCGCACCGGCGCCGCCGCCCGGTCTCGATCAATTGCGCGCCGACCTGGCCGAGTCGCAGCGCACCGCAGCCGATTCGGCGCGCGCGCTGACCGCCCACCGGGCGGGGCTGTGCGCCTCGATCAGCGCCGCGTGCGGAACGTACCTGGCGGTGGTGCTGCCGTGACGACACCCACCGAAGCCGAGGGTACGAGCCTCGCCGCCGCACTGACCGCCGAGCATTCCGCGGTGTTCGCCTACGGAGTGGTCGCAGCCTTCTCGAATCCCACCCGGGCCACCCAGGTGGCCACCGCCGCCGCAGCCCACCGGGCGCGCCGGGACGGACTCCTGGACACGCTGACCGCGGCAGGACTGACGGCCCCGGCCGCCGAGGCGGGCTACACCCTGCCGTTCCCGGTCACCGATCCGATCACGGCCGCGCAGCTGGCGGCCCAGGTCGAGGCCGACACCGCCGTCGCGTGGCGGGCGGTCGTCGAACACGGTGAGACCGAGGACACCCGCACGCTCGGCGTCACCGCGCTGACCGAGGCGGCCGTCCGGGAAGCCACCTGGCGCGTGGCTCTCGGGACCGATCCGGTGACCGACCCGTTCCCCGGCCAGCCCTGACGACGCGCAGGTTCCCGCCCACCGGGATTCTGCACCCACCCGGTGCGTTCCCGGCCTAGCGTCTCTCCCGACACGGTGAACGGCAACGGGAGGACGGCGGCGTGGACGAGCGCTCGGTGGAGCAGCGTCTGGCGGACCTGGAGCGGATCGACGCGATCAAGGCGCTCAAGTACCGCTACTGGCGAGCGTGCGACGGCAAGGATCCGGACACGTTCCGTGCCTGCTTCGTCTCGTCCGGTGCGTCGATCGACTTCGGCCCACTCGGCCGGTTCGACGACGCCGACCGGCTCACGGACATCTTCCGCAGGATCGCGCTCCACGAAGTCGACGGCAAGCACGTGATCCTTGACATGCACCACGGCTTCCATCCGGACATCGTGCTGCACAGCGACACCGATGCGTCGGGCGCGTGGACGCTGAAGTTCCGCCAGGTCGATCTGCTGAAGCGGACGGAGACCGTGTCCTCCGGCGAGTACGACGACGCCTACCGCCTCGAGGACGGCGACTGGCGAATGTCGCGATGCCACTTCACCACTCGATGGTCGATCACCCGCCCGCTCACCCAGGACACGGTGGTGGTCCAGTGAGCGCCGGGGTAGCACTGGTCACAGGGGGGAGCCGCGGCGTCGGCAAGGGCGTGGCGACGGCGCTGGGAGCCGCCGGGTGGACCGTCTACGTCACCGGGCGCGGCCCGATGACGGAGGACGGCCCGCTGTCGGTGTCGGCGCGAACGGTCACCGGCGCCGGTGGGACCGGCATCGCGGTGGCCTGCGATCACCGCGACGACGAGGACGTTCACAGCCTGTTCGCCCGGATCGCGGACGAGCAGGCCGGCCGACTCGACCTGCTGGTCAACAACGTGTGGGCGGCCCCCGAGGGATTCGGCGGGTTCAGCACCCCGTTCTGGGAGCGGCCACTGGACGACTGGGACTCGCTGATCGGTGTCGGACTGCGCGCCCATTACGTCGCGTCCGTGGAGGCTGCGCGGTTGATGGTGCCCCGCCGCTCCGGGTTGATCGCGAACATCTCGTCGTTCGGGACCCGCGGGCATCTGCACTCGGTGTTGTACGGCATGTCCAAGGCCGGGCTGGACAAGATGGCCAGCGACATGGCGGCGGAGCTGGCTCCGCACGACGTGCGCGCGGTCTCGCTGTGGCCGGGAATTGTGCGGACGGAGATGATCGTCGCCAGCGGCCTCGAGACCATCGCCGGGTTCCCCGTCGCGGACGCCGAGTCCCCCGAGTTCATCGGCGAGGTGATCTGCGCCCTGCACTCGGACCCGACCCTCCCGCAGCGCAGCGGCCACACCTTCGTCACGGCGGAGCTGGCCGTCGAATACGGCATCACCGACACGCAGGGCCGGACCCCGCCGTCGCACCGGGAACCGTTCGGCGGCGGCCCCCTGTTCTGAGCTGCCGCCTCGCGCGGTCAGTTCACGTCGCGCCGGCGGACGAGCCAGACCGTTCCCAGCGTGAACGCGGCGACGTACCCGGCCAGGAGAAGCACCGACGTGCCGTCGTCGAGGATGTTCAGGACGCCGGGGGTGGTGTCACCGCCGAAGTCGCGGCGCGATCCGGCGAGCGAGCCCGCGGCGGTGCCGGGCAGGACGTCCGTCACCACCGACACGGGGTCCAGGACGGCCGCGACCGCCGTCACCGCCCCGGCGGACCACCGCACGTCGAGGGCTGCGGGATCGTCGTCGGTGGTGACGGCGAGGTTCACGATCCCCAGATCCACACCCACCCAGCCTTCGGCGGTGTCCGGCGGCGGGGCCGGTTCCGGTGCGGGTTCGTCGACGGTGGCGTACAGGCAGAAGTGCCCGTCGCGGTAGACGAGGTCCGTTTCCCCCTCGACCCCGGCCGACCGTAGTTTCCGTTGGTCAGGTTCGCCTGCCGGGTGGCGTACGCGTCGCCAACTTCCCGCAGAACATGCAACGCCGGCTCCGCCGACAGCCCCCGCGTCTTCACCATCGGATACAGCGCGACCTGCAACGCCCGCCGCGACCGCAGTCTCCTCGACTGAGCCACCCCGGCAACCTCGTTGGCAACCTCATTGCACAACACCATCGTCGACTCCAGCGCCGCAAACTGATCAGCAGTGGGTACGAGCTTGACCACCACAATCCGTTTCACCTCGCACCCACCGCCTCCCCCAGCCGACTAGCCTTCACCGACCCGATGTGTGAATAGAGCATGACAGAGGGGTCCGACAAGTCCCGGGGGCAACTCTTACTGAATACGATGGCGAAACCATCACGTGCACCTACTGATCCACCCACAGTGCAACTCTGCGCGTTGGTCAACAGCCTCACAGGCGTGTCCACCCGCCGTCTACGGCAAGCGTTCCCCGGACGCAAATGCGAAAACCTGTGGAGCAACCACTTCTGTTCGCCCGCAAGCACATCGACGGCCGACCCGCCGCGAGCGACGCACACGGCGCCGGCTTCCCGTCACGGTCTTGCTCGTCGTGCTGGCCGTCACGATGCTCTACGTAGCCCGGGGTTACAGGTACGGTCCGGTGTTCCTCTCGCTCGTGGTCGCGCTTCTCTGCGCCATGACTGCCGGGTCCCGATGGCGCACCTACCCGGTCCTTGCGATCGGCTACGTCCGGATCGTCTTCACCGTGCCGGCTGCGCAGTCTGCCGAGTCGCCGTCGCTGTGCGTCCTCACGGGTATCGCGGCCTGGCTGATGCTCCCTCCCCGCCGCCGCGATCATCCGGCAGATGCGCGGGACACTCGACGCCCGCCGGCAACGTGCCGAGGCGGCGGAATGCAGCGCCCTGGACGAGCAGTGTCGATGCGCCAGCAGGGAGCGCCTCGCGATCGCCCGCAAACTGCACGATGTTCTCGCACACAGCCTCTAACTGATCACGTGCAGGCCTCGGTCTCACTCGAGCTGTGGGACAGCGGACCCGAAAGGTCCCAGGAAGAGCTGTCCACGATCAAGTTCACGAGCCGCGACGCGATCGGCAACGTCCACGCGCTGTTGTCGTCACTGCGGGTTTCGGCGAGGACAGCCCGTCGATCGCGCCCATCGCACGGATTCGGGACCTGGACGGTGTGGTCGAATGCACCCGTGCCGTGGGTCTAGCGGTGACGAAGCCCTTCGGCCGATCGGCCGATTCGGCTCACCGAGTCGCTGATCGGCTTCGGCGAACACACCGCCCCGGTACTCGCGGTCGAGTATGGGTGTGACCCAGCTCGTCGGGGCGGTGACGTCGGATTTCCGGCGTGGGACGCCCGCCAGGTCACGCAGGTGCGGCGAGTACGCCGTTCCCGGCGAACTCGCCGATGCGTTCCTCCCTGCCCTGGAACTGATGCGGGCCCGGACCTCACGGTCCGGGCCCGCCCGCATTCCGGCAGGGTCACGTCGACGCCAGGACCGCCTTCGATCGTCCCGGCATGAGGGCGGCGGCGACGACCGCGACCGCCACGAATCCGGCTCCCACGTACAGGGCGGGCGCGAGGGCGTCGATGTATCCCGTCGGCGTCAGACTGCCGCCCGCACCGAGGAACACCGCGGTCAGGAGCGCGATCCCCAGCGCGACGCCGATCTCACGGAGCGTTGCGTTGGTCGAACTGGCTGTGCCGTGGTCGGCCTCGGGCATGTCGGCGAGGACGGCGGTCGCGTTGGGGGCGAACGTCAAACCCATCCCTGCGCCCGCCATCACGAACGCCGGAATCATGCTGCCGTACGTGGCGCCGGGGACGATGAGCGACGCCATCCAGAGCAGCGACAACCCCTGCAGGACCAGTCCGGTGACGAGGAGGGTCCGGACTCCCAGCCGCGGCGCGAGCAGGCCTGCGATCGGCGCCACCAGCATAGGTGCGGCCGTCCACGGCAGGGTCCGCAGGCCGGCCTCGAACGGTGAGTACCCCATGACGATCTGGAGGTACTGCGACAGGAGGAAGACGGCGCCCATCATTCCCAGCGTGAACGTCAGCCCGATCACGTTGGCCAGGGAGAACTGCCGGGACCGGAACAGCCGCAGCGGCATCACGGGGAAGGGGGTGCGCAACTCGCGCACTACGAACGCCGCGAGCAGCACCGCCGATGCGACGAGAGCACCGAGCACCGTGGCGCTGGTCCAGCCCTCGTCGTTGCCGTGCACGATGCCCCAGACTCCGAGGAACACGGCGGCTCCGGCCAGGACGACGCCGAGCGGATCCAGCGGCTGCCGCTTTCCCTTCGACTCGCCGAGCGCGTAGAGCGCCAACGGGATCGCGACCGCTGCGACGGGGACGTTGATCCAGAACACGGCCTGCCACGACACCCCGTCGACGACGGCGCCGCCGACCACGGGGCCGAGGGCAACGCCCAGTCCGGAGACGCCGCCCCAGATCCCGATGGCGAGCGCGCGTTTGGCGAGCGGCACGGCACCGGCGAGGAGGGTGAGGGAGAGCGGCATGATCGCTGCCGCGCCGACGCCCTGGACGGCGCGCGCGGCGATCAGCATCTCGGAGGTGGTCGACAGGGCCGACGCGATCGACGCCAGCGCGAAGAGCACTATGCCCCACAGAAATACACGGCGACGGCCGAGGCGGTCGCCCAGCGCGGACAGCGTCAGCATCAACGTCGCGAAGGCGAGCGTGTAGGCGTTCATGAACCACTGCAACTGCCCCACCGACGCGCCGAGGTCGCGCTGGATCACCGGGAGGGCGCTGGTCATCACCAGATTGTCGAGTGTGGCCATGAACATCGGTATCGAGGCGGCGACGATCGCCAGCCATACCGGCACCCGCCGGCCGCGGCCCCACCCGGGGGGAGGCGCCGCCGATTCGTGTTCCAGGCGTTCGGAGACTGTCGTCATGACGGGTCCTCGCATCCGGGTCGTGAGCACGGGAAGAAGAAGTTGTAAGCATCAGATGATTACTTATTTCGAAGACTAGTAATCGACTGATAACATGTCAACATGGCATCGCCCGTGAAACAGACCCGCATGAGCGCGACCGAACGTCGCGAACTCGTACTGGCCGCGGCCTCCCGCGCATTCGCCAGGGACGGCTATCACGGCACCAGCACCGACGCCGTCGCACGCGAGGCCGGGGTGTCCCAGCCCTACGTGGTGCGCATGTTCGGTTCGAAGTCACGGCTGTTCGCCGACGTCTTCGACCGCGCGATGCGTCGGATCATGGACACCTTCGAGCCGCACTTCGACGATGTCGCCGCGGACCCCGAGAACGACGAGTCGTGGCTCCCGATGGGCATCGCGTACACCGAACTGCTCGAGGACCGCGACCTCCTGCTCGTGATGATGCACGGCTTCACGTCCGGCGCGAACCCGGAGATCGGCGCGCTGGCCCGCGACTGGATGTCCCGGCTCTACACGCAGATCCGAACGCGCACCGGGTGCAGCCCCGAACAGGCCCGCACCTTCATCGCCAACGGAATGCTGCTCAACACCCTGCTCGCCATGCAGGTACCCGAGCACGCCGGGCAGGATCCGGCGCTCGAGGAGCTCGCCGTGTGCGCGTTCGGCAACGCCCTGGACGCCGCGGGCTCCGAGAACGCATCCGAGATCGGGGATTTCCGCTCTTGATCTTGCTCATCGGACACAGGGCGGGGCACGATGGAAGCGTGCGGAAGGGGCGTCGCCGTGGACCGAGCCGTTGAGTCTCGACTGAGCTATTCCGACCGGGAGGGTCACCACCACACCGTGGACCTCTCCCCCGCTTCCGCGCGCGTCACGATCGGACGGTCGCCCGGTTCCGATCTGCTCCTCACCGAGGACGACGAGGTCTCGCGGCTCCATGCCGTCCTCGAATGCGTCGGCTCGCACTGGACCATCCTCGACGACGGGCTCTCCCGCAACGGCACGTTCGTCAACGGCGAACGGCTGGCGGGGCGTCGACGGCTCCGCCAGGGCGACAGCATCCGCATCGGCGGGACGAAGATCCGGTACCTGGAATTCGGCGGTTCTCTCGACGAGGCCACCCGGATGGGAACCGACATGCCCGAGGTCCGGTCCCTCACCGACACCCAGCGCGCGGTCCTCACGGCGCTGTGCCGGCCGTACAAGCACGGCGCCGCATTCGCGAATCCCGCGTCGAATCAGCAGATCGCCCAGGAACTGTTTCTCAGTGTCGACGCGATCAAGACTCATCTCCGGGCGTTGTTCGCGAAATTCGGCGTCGGCGATCTCCCGCAGAATCAGAAGCGGGTCAGCCTGGCCGAACGGGCCATGCGCAGCGGCATCATCAACGAGCGCGATCTCTGATCAGCCGACGGCCATCAGTTCGCGGTCGAAAGCGGCGGTCTCACCGTGCGCGATGCGCTCGACGAGGCCGATGATCGCGAGGGCGACGTCGGCGGCGCGCTCGAGGATTACCGAGTGCCCGGCTCCGTCGACGCTCACGAGTTCCGAAGCGGGGAGCTTCGAGGCCATGGCGACCGAATGCTGGAACGGGGTGAGCATGTCCACCGAGCCGCACAGAATCAGCGACGGAATGTGAGCGAGTGCGGCCAGGGAGTGCCGCTCGTCGAACCCGAGCAGGGATTCGAGGAAACTCGACATGGTGACGACGGACGTCGTGTTGACCATGGCCGAGACCAGAGCGGCAAGCCTCGGATCGACGGCCCGGTTGCGGGCGCTCGCCGCGCGGGCAATCGCCGTGCAGACGGTGCGTCCCACTCGCTTCGATCCGTGCACGACCCGGGGTGCCCGGCGCACCGCGGTGCGGAACAGCGACACCGCGGGGCTACGCAGGTGACGACCGAGACCGGCCTCGGCGAGATCGAACGCCGCAGTGGAGATCAGGGCCATGCCGACGATCCGCGAACCGATCGTGTGCGGGTTCTGCCGCGTGTACGACAGCGCGGTCATCCCGCCCATCGAGTGCCCGATGAGGACGACCGGACCATGCGGTGCGACGGCGTCGAGCACGGAGCCGAGGTCGCGGCCGAGCTGATCGATCGTGTAGGTGGCGGCCGGCGCCTCCCCCGACTCTCCGTGTCCGCGGTGATCGTAGAAGACCATACGAACATCGTTGCGCCAGAAACGAACCAGCTGTTCACGCAGTGCCCACCAGGATTCGGTGCGCAGGCAGTGACCGTGAACGAACACCACGGTGGTGGCTGCGTCGGGCGAACCGAACTCGCGAACCGCCAGCGCGATCCCGTCGTCGGTCCGAACCGTGAGGCGACGGCCCTCGTGCTCGTGTGCAACCGGGGTGTTCGTCATGATGGCCTCCTCGGTTTCTTCGCTCGCGGCTGGTAAAGCGTTACGTTCTTGCTTGTCCTCTACTGTGCCGCGCACGGTCCGACCCGACCAGGACCCCCAGTGGTGGCCGGTGCACCCGGAGGTGTTGTGCTTTCCACCCCTGGGGTGGGTGGACGCGGGCACGCCGAAGCCCCCTCGGCGAGGGGGCTTCCGCACAGCAGATGTTCCCGCCGCAGCGTCAGGTCGTCTCGCTCGCGGGACCCGCCTCGATCGTGCGATGCTCACCGGTTCCGAGGCTGGAGACCTCGATCCGCCGCGGCTTCGCCCGTTCGGCGAGCGGGATTGTCACGCTCAGGACACCGTTCTCGTAGGACGCCGAAATGCGGTCGGGGTCGACGCCGTCGCCGAGCGACAGCTGGCGCCGGAACGTTCCGCTGAACCGCTCGGAGGCGATCCATTGCACGTTTTCCTCGGACGGCGCGGTGCGATGAGCCGTCAAGGTGAGCGTGCCGTTGTCGACACTGACGTCGACGGAACCGGGATCGACGCCCGGCAGGTCGGCGTGCAGGACGTAGTGGTCGTCGACCTTGTACAGATCCATCGGCATGAATCGTGGGACCCGCGCGGTTCCGGATTCCGTGCCGAGGAGACTCTTGGTCATGGATTCGAGGTCATTGAAAGGATCGAAGCGAAGCACAGCAACACACCTCCTGCATCACTCGAGGCGCCCGCCACCCCGACGGGCAGCCAGATTCACTGTGCATCGCTAATTTAGCACTCGACACCCGAGAGTGCCAGTTCGGGAGGACCCTGGAATCTTCGCCTTGTGAGGTCCGGTTCCGGGGTCCTCGCCGCGACGTACCGACCGGTCCGGGCCGCTCGCGACTGGAGGGTATTCTCCGCTGCCACTTCAGAATGCGGTGCACGGACCGACGCGACCAGGCACCCTGGGGTGCGAATCCCGTCACCCCCAGGGTTGCCCCTGGCCGCCGCCGAAGTCGTAGCCGCCGACGCTCGCTCCGTCCGGACCGGCGTTGATGCCGTCGATCGCGATCACGGTGCCGACAGCCGCTCCGCCGATCGTCACGGTGCCGCCCTGAGGGTTCTGTCCGGGCGCGAGGTTGCTCACGGACGGGTCGTCGGCGGGGGCGTCGGGTGCCGCCGACGCGATGCCGGCGCCTGCGGCGAGGACGAAGAATGCGGCGGCGACGGTGGCACCCGTGCGCGTCAGAGCAGTGGTGAAGTCGAAGGACATCGACATGAAAGAACCTTTCACAGTGTGTGGTGCCGGGGAGGCGGCGTGGGCAGTACTGACGCCGAGGGGCCGGCACCCGCGGGTGGCGGCCCCTCGAACTTCAGGAAGATCGCGCAGTCACGACGCGGTCAGATGCAGAAGATGAACGAGCAGTTTTCTGTGCTGTCCCCGGCGCCCGCGCCGCCGGCGCCACCCGCACCACCGGTGGCAGGACCACCGTTTCCACCGTTGCCGCCGTTGGCGTTGCCGCCGTTGGCGTTGCCGCCGTTGCCGACGTTCGTGTTGACCGTTGCACCGTCTCCGACCGCTGCGCCACCGATGATGACGCCGCCGGAGTTGTCGACGTTGCCATTTGCGGAGCCGCCGTTGGCACTACCGCCTGCGCCGCCGGCGCCGCCCTGCGAACTACCCGGAGCCCCAGCACCGCCGGCTCCACCAGCGGGGTCGGCCGAGGCGATTCCTGCTCCGGCAGTGAGGGCGAAGCCCGCGATGGCGAGAGCGGAAAGGGTGCGCTTGAGGGTGTGTGTCATGTGTGGATCTTTCTGTGGGGGTGTGGTTTTGCTTGCCACATAAGAATGCGCCGATCGGACCCACCCGACCAGGTACCCCAGGGGGCGCAACCGGCACCCCGAGGGATGACGCCACCCCACCCCCGTAGTGCCGTGTCTACGGCCGCATTTCGTAGGCGCCGTCGTAGTTCTCCACCTGCGCCCACACCCGCGAGAACCGCTCCGCGTCGACCACCGGGCGGCGTATCGCGCCGAGCGCCCACTTCTGCTGCGCCTCGGTGGCAGACGATTTGCCGTGCAGCGCAACGGCATAACCGGAGAAATCGCGGATCTGGAAATCGAAGATCTGGTCGATCAGATCGCGGTCGACGCCGGTGATCGCGGCCTGCTCGAGAATCAGGTGCCCGTAGACCACGAGCGAGAACAAGTGCCCGAGGTCGAGCAGGAAGTCGAGATCCTTCTGCTGGGCCGCGTCGGGCGGGGCGGTGGTGAGCAGTTCCCTCAGCGCGGTCGCCTGCTCGTGGAAGCGAGCCACGTTGGGGACGGCCGAGTGCGCCTCGTAGGTCTTCGTCCAGTCGTGGAACTGAATCTTGCCGGCACCGCGGGTCGGGCCCTGGGCCCAGAAGAACGCATCGTCGGCGGCGTCGAGCCGGGTGCCGATCTCCGGGTGCTCCGCCGGGTTGAGCAGGTAGTTCGGCATGAACTTGAGGATCAGGCCGACGTTGACGTGCACGGTGCCCTCGAGCTTCGGCAGAGTGCCGATCAGCTGGGCGGCCTCGCGGAAGTAGGTGTTCTTCTCGTAGCCCTTCGCCGCGATCACGTCGTGCAGCAGCGCGATCACCTTCTCTCCTTCGGAGGTGACCTTCGCCTTCGTCATCGGGTTGAACAGCAGGTACCGGCGATCGTCGAGACTCGCGCTGCGGAAGTAGTCGACGGAGCGTGCGCTGAACAGCTTCATCGCGATCAGCCGGCTGTAGGCGTCGACGAAGTTTCCGCGCACGTGCGCGAAGTCGGTGACGGGGTTGCCGTACAGAATCCTGTTGTGCGCGTGGGTGATCGACTCGTAGAACGCGTGCTCGGAGATCCCGATGGATCCTGTGCACAAGTTGAACTTGCCGACGTTGACCGTGTTGAGCGCCGCCTCGAACGCGGCCACCCCCGTGTGGAGAATGTCCTCTTCCCGCACCGGGTAGCCCTCGAGCCGGAACGTGCTGACGTACATCTGGCCGTGCACCACATTGCCCTGCAGGTGGTAGGCCGGGTGGCGGCTGTCCGCGACGAAGAAGACGTACCCGTCGCTGCCCTCCACATCGGTGCGCCTGCCGAACACCGACACCATGCCCGCGACGTTGCCGTTGCCGATGTAGTACTTGTCGCCGCTCGCGGTGAACGCCAGATCCGGGTCGTTGTCGGCGGGGGTCAGCAGCATGTCCGTCGAGTAGACGTCCGCGCCGTGCTCTTTCTCCGACAGACCGAACGCCAGCACCCCGCCGTCGTCGAGGAGCGTCGCTGCCCGTTCCTTCGCGGCGCGGTTCCCGCTCATCCAGATGGGGCCGAGACCCAGGATGGTCACCTGCCACGCGTACCAGTACGCGAGACCGTAGAAACCGAAGATCTCACTGAGGGCGGCGTTGCGTGCGGCATCCCAGCGCTTGTCCGGATCGCCGCCCGCCAGGTCGGCGGGGGTGAGGAACTTCGCGAACAGCTTCTCCCGTTTCACGAACTCCAGGAAGTCGTCGGGCCATACGGCCTCGAGATCGTCCTCGAGCAGCCGCTTCTTGCCCCGCGACTCGAACCACTCGATCAGCGCCCGCAGCAGTCTGCGCGTCTCCGGATCGAAATGCTCGGGATCGTAGGAGGTCGGATCGAACAGCAGGGAATTCGTCACAGCAGGCCTTTCGTCCGGACGTGTCAGGCCAAGCTAACAGTCCGGACGAAAGGCGTGGGGCGGTTTGATCAGCCCCTGACGGTCTCGACGATCTCGCTCAGCGCGGACTCGGCGGCAACCTCGCGGCTCTCGCCGGTGAAGCGGTCGCGGACCTCCACCTTGCCCTCGCCCCAGCCGCGGCCGACGACCACGACGAGCGGGACACCGAGCAGTTCGGAGTCCTTGAACTTCACGCCGGGCGACGCCTTGCGATCGTCGAGGATCACCTCGAGACCGGCCTTGTCGAGCTCGGCGGCGAGTCCCTCGGCGCCTTCCCGGGCGGTCTCGTCCTTGTTGGCGATCACCACGTGCACGTCGGCGGGCGACACCTCGGCCGGCCAGCGGAGGCCCTTCTCGTCGTGGTGCTGTTCCGCGATCACGGCGACGAGGCGGGAGACGCCCACGCCGTAGGAGCCCATCGTCGGGCGGACGGGCTTGCCGTTCTCGCCGAGCACGTCCACGGAGAACACGTCGGTGTACTTGCGGCCGAGCTGGAAGACGTGACCGATCTCGATGCCCCGGGCCGCGACGAGCGCACCGGCTCCGTCAGGGGACGGGTCGCCGTCGCGGACCTCAGCGGCCTCGATGGTGCCGTCCGGGGTGAAGTCGCGGCCCGCGACGAGCCCCACCACGTGCTTGCCCTTCTCATCGGCTCCGGTGATCCAGCTGGTGCCGTCCACGATTCGGGGGTCGACGAGGTAGCGAACTCCGTTGGCCTGCAGCGCCTTCGGTCCGACGTATCCCTTGACCAGGAAGGGGTTGGCCGCGAAGTCGGCCTCGGTGAGCAGTTCGAACTCCGCGGGCTCGAGGGAGGCGCCGAGACGCTTGTCGTCCACCTCACGGTCGCCAGGAACGCCGATGCCGAGCAGTTCCCACTTGCCACCGGGCTGCCGGGTCTTGACGAGGATGTTCTTCAGCGTGTCCGCGGCGGTAACAGTCCTGCCCAGGTCGGCGCCGTTGGCCCACTCGACGAGCGTCGCGATCGTGGGGGTGTCCGGGGTGTCGTACACCTTCGCGGCGGGCAGTCCGTCGAACGGCACCGGCTCGGGAGCCAGGGTCTTCACGGCCTCGACGTTGGCGGCGTAACCCGACTCGAGGCAGCGGACGTAGGTGTCCTCACCGATCTCGCTCTCCGCGAGGAACTCCTCCGATGCGCTGCCGCCCATCGCACCGGACGTCGCCGACACGATCACGTACTTGACGCCGAGCCGGCTGAAGATCCGCTCGTAGGCGTCGCGATGCGCCCGGTACGACTCGGTGAGTCCCTCGTCGGTGAGGTCGAAGGAGTACGAGTCCTTCATGACGAACTCGCGGCCGCGGAGAATGCCTGCCCGCGGGCGCTCCTCGTCGCGGTACTTGGTCTGCACCTGGTACAGGGTGACCGGGAAATCCTTGTACGAGTTGTACTCGCCCTTGACGGTGAGCGCGAACAGTTCCTCGTGGGTGGGGCCGAGCAGGTAGTCGCCGCCCTTGCGGTCCTTCAGCCGGAACAGTCCGTCGCCGTACTCGGTCCAGCGGTTGGACGCCTCGTACGGTTCGCGCGGCAGGAGCGCGGGCAGGGAGATCTCCTGGGCACCGATGCCGTTCATCTCTTCCCGCACCACCCGCTCGACCTCACGCAGCACGCGCAGACCCAGCGGCAACCACGAGTAGACGCCGGGCGCGATGCGACGCACATAACCGGCGCGGACCAGCAGCTTGTGGCTGGGGACCTCGGCGTCGGCGGGGTCGTCGCGCAGAGTGCGGAGGAACAGGTGGGACAGGCGGGTAATCACGGGATACCAGAATAGTCGGCTGGGACGGGGACGGGCGCGTCGGTAGGGTTTCGTGCGTGCTGGTGCTAATTCCTCCCTCCGAAACCAAGTCCGACGGCGGCGCCGACGCGCCCCTCGACCTGGCCGAGCTGTCGATGCCGCAGCTCACCGAAACCCGCGAAGTGCTGGTCCAGGCGCTGGTCGCGCTGGCGGCAGACGGGGAGGCGTCGCAGCTCGCGCTCGGCCTCGGCCCCACCCAGGCCGACGAGATCGAGCGCAACGCCAAACTATGGGTCTCCCCCACCCGGCCCGCACTCGAGCGCTACACCGGTGTGCTGTTCGACGCGCTCGACGCGAAGTCGTTCACCACGGCGCAGAAGTCCAAGGCGCTGTCGCGGCTGGCAATGGGGTCCGCGCTGTTCGGTGCTGTGCGCGCGGGTGACCTGATCCCCGCCTACCGATTGTCGGGCGGATCCAAGATCCCGGGGCTGGGCACTCTCCGCGCGTTGTGGAAACCGGAACTGAGCCGGGCGATCGCCGCGGAATCGGACGGCCTCGTCGTCGACCTGCGGTCGGGGACGTACCAGCAACTCGGACCGATCCCCGAGGCCGTGATCGCCACCGTCCTCACCGAGAAGCCGGACGGCACCCGCACCGTCGTCAGTCATTTCAACAAACACCACAAGGGTCTGCTGGCGCGCGCGCTCACCGTCTCCCGCGCCGAACCCCAGGACGTGCGCGGGGTGGCGCGGGTGGCGTCGAAGGCGGGCCTGCGCGTCGAGGTGGCGTCGGACCGCGAGCTGATCATCCTCACCGACTGACCTGTGAGTACTTATTAACCGCCGGCGGTTAATAAGTACTCACAGGGGCTTTATTCGGGCTTGACTGCCAGGACCGGTTTGCGGCAGGACAGCAGCAGGCGCTGGGCGGTGCTGCCCATCAGGAGCTTCCCGACCGGGGTGCGGTCGCGGATGCCGATCACGAGCAGTTCCGCGCTGGGCGCCGTCATGGCCTCGAGAATCACGTCGACGGTCTCGTCTCCCACGATCTGCCGGACCTCGTGGGAGACCCCGCTCGCGGCCAGCTTGCCTTCGAGTTCCTCCAGGTGAGCGTTGTCGGCGAACGACTGGTCGGCGAGGGAGTCGCCCTTCGACGTGTTGATCACGAGCAGCGACGTACCGCGCAGCTGCGCCTCCGCGACGCCGTGTTCGAGGGCCGCCGCTCCGAACTGGTCGGGGGTGTATCCGACGACGATCATGCGTGTGCCTTCTCTCTGGTGTCGGTGGAGTCGCCACCGGCCGGTCCGTCGGGGAAATCGGGTGCCGCGACGGGGTAGTGCGCGCGGACGACCTTGACGACGAGGGGGGCGATGAGGAGCACTGCGATCACGATATAGACGATGATCGCGACGGGCTCGGTGAACAAACTGCCCCAGTCGCCGCCACCGAGCTGCAGACTCTGCCGCAGTTGCCGTTCGATGCGCGGTCCGAGGATGACGCCGATGATCAACGGCAGCACCGGCAGCCCGAACCTCCGCATCATCAGACCCATCAGCCCGAACGTCAGCAGCAGTGCGAGGTCGAGCCACTGGAGGTTGACGGCGAACGCGCCCAGCGCGGCGAAGAACAGGATGCCGGCGTAGAGGTAGGGGCGCGGCGTGCGGAGCAGCTTCGCCCACAGCGGTGCGAGCGGAAGGTTGAGCACCAGGAGCAGGAAGTTGCCGATGAACAGGCTCGCGATCAGCGTCCAGATCAGCAGCGGCTCCTTCTCGAACAGTGTCGGTCCCGGCTGGATTCCGTATGACACGAATGCCGTCAGCATGACCGCGGCCGTGGCGTTGGTCGGCAGGCCCAGCGACAGCATCGGCACGAGTGTGCCCGCCGCGGACGCGTTGTTAGCGGCCTCGGGACCGGCGACACCTTCGATGGCGCCCTTGCCGAATTCGTCCTTGTGCTTCGACAGCTTCTTCTCGGTGATGTAGGAGAGGAAGGTGGGCAGTTCGGCACCGCCTGCGGGAAGTGCGCCGAACGGGAACCCGTAGGCGGTGCCCCGCAACCACGGCTTCCACGAACGCTTCCAGTCGCTCTTGCCCATCCACGGCCTGCCGACGGGAATGACCTCGGCCGGCTTGCGGCGGAGGTGAGCGGCCACCCAGAGGGCCTCACCGAGTGCGAACACCGCGACCGCGACGACGACGATGTCGATCCCGTCGGACAGCTGCGGGATGCCGAACGTGGCACGCGGCTGGCCGGTGAGGAAGTCGATGCCGACCAACCCGATCGCGAGACCGAGCAGCAGGGAGATGCATCCGCGGAGCTTCGAGGTTCCGAGGACGGCCGTGACGGCCACGAGGGCGAGCAGCATGATAGCGAGGTAGGACGGGGCGCCAAGGGTGACCGCGAAACTCGACACCATGGGCGCGAACAGCACCAGGAGCATCGTGCCTATCGACCCGGCGACGAACGACCCGATCGCGGCGGTCGCCAGGGCCTGCGCGGCCCTGCCGGCTTTCGCCATCTTGTTGCCCTCGATCGCCGTGATCACCGACGACGACTCCCCCGGCGTGTTCAGCAGGATCGACGTCGTCGACCCGCCGTACATGCCGCCGTAGTAGATGCCGGCGAACATGATGAACGCTGCGCTCGGGCTGACGTTGTAGGTGACGGGAAGCAGGAGTGCCACGGTCATGGCCGGTCCGATGCCCGGGAGGACGCCGACCGCCGTGCCGAGAAGGACGCCGATGCACGCGTAGAGCAGATTCATGGGGGTGGCTGCTTGCTCGAACCCCTGCAGCAGCCAGTTCAGATTGTCCATGTCAGAGAATTCCGTCCAGAATGCCTGCGGGCAGCGGTATTCCGAGCCCGACGTAGAACACGTAGAAGCTGCCGAATCCGAGCACGGCCCCGATGGCGATGTTCCGCACCCAGTGCCGGCTGCCCAGAATGGTTGCGGCCCCGGCGAACAGGATGGTGCCGATGATCGCCCAGCCCAGGAAGTCGACGAGCGCGATGGTCACCACGAACAACCCGACGAGCAGGCCCACCGTCTTCCAGTCACCCGGGGATTCCGGATCGACGTCTTCGCCGCTGTCGGCTTCCCCGGTCGAGCCCCTCACGATCGCGACGGCGAGCACCACGGCGAAGACCAGCAATCCCCCACCGATGACGAGCGGGAACAGTCGCGGACCCACCGGGTCGACCTTCGCGAAGCCGTCGCTGAGCGACAGTGCGTCGATGATGAGGAACACCCCGATCACGGCCATCACCGCGCAGACGATGAACTGTGCGTAGTCCCTACGCTTCGGCGCCGGCGCCGTGTCCGTGGAAACGGCGGACGGTTCTGCGGGCGCGGTCATGTCAGCCCCAATTCGGCCAGGGTGGACGAGACCCGCTCGTCCTGGTCCCGGAGGAACTGCTCGAACTCCGGTCCCGTCGTGAAGGCGTCACTCCAACCGTTCTTCACCAGGGCCTCCTTCCATTCCGGTGTGCCGTGCAACTTTTCGAGCGCCTCGACCATGTCGGCCTTGGCACCGTCGGACAGTCCGGGCGGCGCCAGGATTCCCCGCCAGTTGGTGAAGGTGAGGTCCACCCCGGCCTCCGTAAGTGTCGGCGCGTCGATACCCTCGACCCGCTCGTTCCCCGACACCGCGAGGACCCGGACCTGGCCTGCCTCGATCTGGTCGACGTACTCGCCGAGTCCCGACGTGCCCGCGGTGATCTTCTGGCCGAGAAGTGCTGTCAGCAGGTCGCCACCGCCGTCGTAGGACACGTAGTTCACCGCGTTCGGGTCCACTCCGACCGCGCGCGCCGTCTCCATCGGGAACAGGTGATCCGGCCCGCCGGGCGAGGAACCGCCGCCGATGGTGATCGACGCCGGGTCGGCGCGCCATGCGGCCACGAAGTCGTCGATGGTCTGCAACGGTGAATCCGCGGGCACGAGGATGCCCTCCGGCTCCTCGACCACCTTGGCAAGCGCGGTGGCCTCGGACACGCGTGCGGTGGATCCGTTGGTGTAGCCGGCGCCGACGACGCCCAGGCCCATCATCATCATGAGGTCGTCGTTGCCGGCCTCGTTCATCAGCCTGGCCATCGCGACCGTTCCACCTGCGCCGATCACGTTGAAGACCTCGACGCGTCCGGTGATGCCCTCGTCTTCCATGATCTTCACCGCAGTCCGCGCCGTGAGGTCGTAGCCGCCGCCTGGACTGTTCGGAACCATCATCCGCACCCTGTGCAGGCCCTCGTCCTCGCCGCGGGTGACCCCGCAGCCGGCCACGAGGAGGCCTACGAGCGCGAGCAGGAGCAGCGCGCGTACCCTGCTCCCGCTACCTGTTCTCGACATCGTTCCTCATTTCGCCATGAATGTAATCTCACGCAATACTGAACCTCAGGGGTGATGCACGTCACCTATGCGAACGAAACGGAACTTAAGTTCATTGTGGTCACCACTTCATCCCCGCGTGCGTAGCCTTGCGGGCCAGGTCCTGCTCCTCCAGCTCGTCGTCGTCGGCGTCGTGCTGCTCGCGGTGGCCGCCGTGTCGGTGCACCAGTCGACCGTGGAGTTCCGTGACCTCCAGGGGCAGCGCATGATCGCGGTCGCCGAGAACGTGGCGTCGACGCCGGTGGTGCGCGACCAGCTGTCGGACCGCTCGGTCGAGCGCGTGCTGGCGCCCGAGGTCGATCGCGCCGTCAACCTGTCGGGCGCCACACTCGCCGAGATCGTCGCGCCGAACGGGGCGGTGACCGTGTCGTCCGATCCGACGCGGCTCGGGGTGCCCGCGGAACTCGGCGCCAGCGATGTGATGACCGGGCGGGCCTGGTCGGGCGACGTCGACGTCGACGGACGCCGCGCCATCGTCGGACACGTTCCGATCCTGTCCGCGACCGGGGACGTCCTCGCGGTCGTCTCCGTCAGCGACGACTACCCGTCGGTCTGGGATCTGCTCAGCAGCGCCGGGGCGCGCCTGCTCCTGTATCTCGGAATCGGTGCCGGTCTCGGGCTTCTCGGCTCGTGGCTGCTGTCCCGCCGGATCAAGACCCACACCCGTGGACTCGAGATCGCCGAGATCGCAAGCCTTGCCGACCATCGCGAGGCCCTGTTGCACAGCATTCGCGAGGGTGTGGTCGCGGTGAACCCCGACGGGGTGATCACCGTGCTCAACGACAGCGCCCAGGAACTTCTCGACCTCACCGACGACGCCGTCGGCCGACACGTCGACGACGTCGCGCTCGACCCCGCCGTCCGGCAGTACCTCCTCAACGGGGAGGACGGCCGCGACGTGGTGCTGTCGACGTCGTCGCGCATGCTCGCGCTGAGCCGGCGAGCAGCCACCAGCCAGGGGCACAAGATCGGCACCGTCACCACGATGCGCGACAGCACCGAACTGGCGTCCATGCAGAGCCAGCTGTCTTCGCACAAGAGTGTCACCGACACCCTGCGCGCGCAGACGCACGAGTTCGCCAACCAGCTGCACACGATCTCGGGGCTGACGCAGCTCGGCGACTACGACGCCGTCACCGAATTCGTCGGCACCCTCACCCGCCGTCGAGCGGAGATCAGTGACGCTGTCACGCAACGCATCTCGGATCCGGCCGTCGCCGCACTGCTGATCGCGAAGACGTCGCTCGCCGCCGAGACCGGGGTGTCGCTGACATTGGAACCCGACTCGCACCTGCACGCCCTCGACCCCGAGCTCGCCACCGACGTGATCACCGTCCTCGGCAACCTCATCGACAACGCCGTCGACGTGTCCGAGGGCGGCCGGGACGCGCGGATCTCGATCCGGATCACCGACGACGACGGCATTCTCATCGAGGTCGCCGATTCCGGCCCCGGCGTTCCCGAGACGATGCGGGAGGAGATCTTCTCGCGCGGTGTCACGTCAAAGCCGGGCACACCCGGTGGCCGCGGAATCGGGCTCGCCCTGGTCCGTCTCGTCAGCTCCCAGCACGGCGGGTCCGCGGCCGTCTCGGACGCACCCGGCACCGGTGGTGCCTTGTTCACCGTCCACGTTCCGCGTAGCTAGACTCTCCGATCATGACGGGACGGCGTGGCGATGTATGAGGTCCTGGTCGTCGACGACGACTTCATGGTCGCGGAGATCCACCGCCGATTCGTCGACAAGACACCGGGGTTCACCACCGTCGGGGTGGCGCGTACCGCCGCCGAGGCCCTCGAATCGGTGCGCACCGCACACCCCGACCTCGTGCTCCTCGACGTGTACCTGCCGGACATGTCCGGCCTCGACGTCCTGCAACGACTGCGCGCGGAGGGCAACGCGGTCGGCGTCATCATGATCACCGCCGCCAGGGAAATCGACACCGTCAGCCGCGCACTACACGGCGGCGCCTCCGATTATCTGGTCAAACCGTTCGACTACACGCAGCTGCAGGAAAAACTCGAGAACTTCCGCCGCCGGGCCCGCGCCCTCGAATCACAGTCCGGCGCAGACCAATCCCTGATCGACTCCCTGTTCGGGGGCAAGGGCAAGAATCCGGAACCGAGCCGGCTCCCCAAGGGGCTCAGCGCCGAAACCGGGCGCCTGGTGCTCGACATCCTGCGGTCGAAGGGCGAGCTGTCGTCGACCGAATGCGCCGAACTCGCCGGACTGTCCCGGGTCAGCGTGCGCCGTTACCTCGAGCACTACCTGTCCGAGGGTCTGCTGGAGGTCCGGCTCGAATACGGGGGCGCGGGCAGGCCCGTCCGCCGGTACCGGCCTGCCCCACGCTGACACGGTCGGTCAGGATCGGGTGCAGGCGCCGGCGAGGGCGAACGGTGTCGAGTCGCCGGCACCGCGACGCTCCGCGCGGTCCAGCAGGGCGATCGTTCCGGAACCGAACGTCGGCGAGTAGGACACCGAGTCGGTGCACCCGCCGTGGTCGAGGCCGCCGACGAGGGCGACGACCCGCGAACCCGTGATCCACGGGCCGCCGCTCGTTCCCTCGCCCAGCCCGTCGCAGACCACCGTGGGGTAGCTGTCCGTCGACGTGGTCGCGGCGGTGCACGACACCGGACCGTCACCGAGGGTCGGATAGCCGGTCACGGCCACGGTTGTCGCGGGTTCGGGCGCGGACGCCAACTCGAATCCCCCACCGACCACCGATTCGACGGACGCCGGCACAGTGGTTCCGCTCGGGGCCACCCGGAGAACGGCGTAGTCGTGATGCGGGTCCTGCGACTCCAGCCAGGCGGGGTCGACGTAGATCTGGGACACCGTCCACAGTCCGAACGGGGACACGCCACGATCGAATCCGGGTGCGAACGACAGCGCACCGCCGGACCCTGCGATGCAGTGAGCGGCAGTGAGCACGAGGTCGCCGTCCGCGCTGTCCAGAACCGATCCGGTGCAGACGTGGAGCGGTGTGCCGGCCAGGAACAGCGGGCCGACGCGAGGATCCGGTGCGTCGGGCGCAGGCGCGGCGGCAGCCGAACCCCCGGCTACGCAGGAAGCCAGGAGCAGGACCGCCGCGGCTGCCCCCGTGACGGACGAGCGGGAGGGCGTGACCACAGGATCATCATGCTCCGCTCGTCGCGCTCGGGTAGGCCGATTTCTGCTACCGGCCGCCGGTCAGCTGCGGGGCGGAAGCTGCTGCAGCGCCCACTCGTTGCCGTCGGGATCGGCGAAGTACACGAAGCGCCCCCACGCCAGGTCCTGCACCTCGCTGACGGGAACGCCGCGGGCCGACAGCTCGGCGTGGGCGGCATCGGCGTCGTCGATGACGATCTGCAACCCGTGCACCGAGCCGGGCGGGGTGTCGACCAGGCCCTCACCGACGGCGATCGAGCACGCTGACCCGGGCGGTGTGAGCTGGACGAAACGCACGTTCTCGTTCACGCGGTGGTCGTGGTCGACGACGAAGCCGACCTGGTCGGCGTAGAACGTCTTGGCCCGGTCCACGTCGGACACCGGCAGGATGATCAGCTCGATTTTGTAATCCATGACCGGATGCTATAGACGGCGTCCGACAACCGGGCCGAAACCGGACCGGACCGCGTTCACGCCTGTTGCGCGGCCTTCTCGGCGGCCTGCGCCTGCGCGACCTGTTGCGGGGTGAAGCGGATGAACATCGCGGCCAGTCCCGCGATGAGGGCGCAGCCTGCGCTGCCGACGAGGGCGAAGGTGTACCCGTTGCCGAGCGCCTCGAGTTGCGTCGGATTCATGTCGGCGACCTTGCCGGAGATGCCGCCGAGGGACAACGTGCGTGAGGTGGCCATCGCCCCGATGACGGCCAGGGCGAGGGGTCCGCCGAGGGTTTGCGCCACCTGGGCGATGGCGGCGAGCGGACCGATCTCCGTCTCCGACACTCCGGCGATGGCGCACAGCGGGAGCGGGACGACGGCAAGTCCGACACCGAATCCGATCCCGATGACCGGCACGAACAGGTTGCCGAGGTAGGTGGCGGAACTGTCGAGGGTCGAGCCGTAGAGCAGCCCTACCACCATGATCGCCGCGCCGGCGACCACGAGCCACCGGGGCTGGATCCGCACAGCGAGCTTGGACGCCACCGCGGCCGCGCCGCCGAGGCCGAACGCGAACGGGATGAACGCGAGGCCCGCCTCGAGGGGGCTGTAACCGAGAATGTCCTGCACGAACAACGCGACGAAGGCGGCGACGGTGAACATGACGGCACCGGCGAAGAAGATCGCGACGAGCGTCGCCACCCGATTCTTGTCGCGGAACAGGGAGAATGGCAGCAGCGGGTTGTCGGCGGTCCGTTCGACGTACAGGAACGCGCAGAACAGCAGCAGTCCGGCGACGAGCGCCCCGATCACGTAGGGACTCCCCCAGCCGAGTTCCGGACCCTCGGTCAGCGCGAATACGACGCCCGTCGCCGCGACCGTGGCGAGAACCGCCCCGGGAACGTCGAGGGCCAGGCGCTCGCCCGCGGTCTCCTTCAATGCCACGAACGCGCACCCCACGATGACGACACCGATGGGCACGTTGATGAGGAAGATCAGTCGCCACGACACCTCGGTGAGCGCGCCGCCGATGATCAAGCCCGCGATCGATCCGATGCCCGTCATGGCCGCGAAGATCGCGATGGCCTGGTTACGCGCAGGTCCGGCCGCGAACGTGGTCGCGACCAGGGCCAGCGCCGTCGGGGACGCCACCGCGGCGCCGACACCCTGCAGGAACCGGGCGGCGATCAGCATGAACTCGCCCACCGCGAGACCGCACAGCAGCGAGGCGACGGTGAACAGGGCGACACCGCCGACGAACATCTTCTTCCGGCCGAACGCGTCGCCGAGCCGGCCGCCGAGGAGCATGAGGCCACCGAACGCCAGCGCGTAGGACGTCAGCACCCAGTTGCGGCCGCTGTCGCTGAGACCGAGATCGGCTTGCAGCGGCGCGAGCGCCAGGTTGGCGACGGTGCCGTCGAGGACCACCATCATCTGCAGCCCGCTCAGCACGATGATCGCAAGCCCCATCACACGGGTGGCGGCGGGCGGATTCACCGTGGCTCTCGCCGCAGACTTGTTCGACGCGGATGCGCCTTCGGGCACTCGGGATTCAGACACGAGGGTTCACGTTACCCAGCGTCCACAGAAAACCCGGCCACGGGCCCGATGACCACGATGGCGGGCGGCCGGATCTGCTCTTCCTTCACCCGGGCGGCGACGGTCTGGAGATCGGCGCGCACGGTGCGCTGCGTGCGAAGCGTGCCCTCCTGGATGACCGTGACCGGGGTGTCCACCGGACGTCCGCCCTCCATCAGGACCGTCGCGAACGCCTCGATGCGCTCGACGGCCATCAGCAGCACGATCGTGCCCTTCAACCGGGCCAGCGCCGACCAGTCGACGAGGGAATCCGGATGGTCGGGGGCGACGTGACCGCTGACGACGACGAACTCGTGGGTGACGCCCCGGTGAGTGACCGGGATGCCGGCGGCCGACGGCACCGAGATGGCACTGGTGATTCCGGGGACGACCGTGACGGGCACGCCCGCCGCGGCGCACGCCTCGAGTTCCTCGTAGCCGCGCCCGAACACGTACGGGTCGCCGCCCTTGAGCCGCACCACGAACTTTCCGGCCTTCGCGCCCTCGATGAGGGCGGCATTGATCGCCTCCTGCGCCATCGCACGGCCGTAGGGAATCTTCGCGGCGTCGATGACCTCGACGTCGGAGCCCAGTTCGGCGAGCAGTTCCGGCGGGGCGAGGCGGTCTGCAACCACCACGTCGGCCCGGGCCAGCAGTCGCCGGCCGCGCACGGTGATGAGATCGGGGTCCCCCGGACCGCCGCCCACCAATGCGACACCGGCCGCCGGTGACTCGGCGGTGTCGGCGACCACACCGGATTGCAGGCCCTCGACGAGGGCGGTGCGCACTGCGGCGGACCGGCGGTGGTCGCCGCCGGCCAGCACGCCGATGCTCATCCCGTCGTAGCTCGCGCTCGCCGGAGTGACGGCGGTGCCGAAGCGGGCGTTGTCGGCGCGGACGCAGAACACACGATTCCGCTCCGCCTCGGCGACGATCGCCGCGTTGGTGTCCGGTTCGTCCGTGCACGCAATGGCGTACCAGGCGTCGGCGAGGTCGCCGTCCCGGTATTCGCGAAGGTCTACTGTGATCTGTCCCGCGGTGGCCATCCCCTCGACCGCCGGCGTGACCGCGCGGCTGATCAGGTGCACCCGCGCCCCCGATGCGATCAGGAGCCCGAGCCTGCGCTGTGCCACTGTTCCGCCACCGACCACGACCACACGACGATCGGCCAAATTGAGTCCGACCAGGTAGTTGGTCTCGTCTCCGGTGGCAGCAGTCACGCGCTCTCCCCGTTTCTCCAGAAAATCCTGCACGTCTCGTCTCGAACCTACGAAACTTTACGGGCTGCCGCGACGACGACGCCATTCGCGGACCACTTGGTCATGATCAGGGGCCCTCCGCCCGCGCCGAGCACCGCCGCCGCTTCCGCGACGCTCGGCGATCCCGTCGCCGAGTGCACCCGGTCCGACGGGTTCGCCACCTCGACGGCGGCCAGTTCCCCCGCGGCGAATCCGCGGACGGGGACACCCAACGCCGCTGCCGCATCGTGGACAGCCGGATCCGCGGCCTTGCGGTCGAGGGTGCACAGGCAGTCCAGTGTCGCGTCCGGACCCAGGTTCGTGGACGTCAGCACGTGCCGGACGGCGGCCAGGATGTCCGCGCTGCCCGCTGCCGCACGGAACCCGACGCCGACGCTGACGTCACCCATGCGCGGCGAAGGTCCGGGCTGCGGCCACGAAACGGGTGATCGCCTCCGGGTGACCCGCGGGGTGCGTGTGCAGGTACGACGCGTGCACGCCGCCGCGCACGAAACCCTCACGCGCAGGGGCGCCGTCCCAGGGCCGCCAGCCCCAGGCCGGCGCGAAGCCGTCCGCCTCGGCCGCGGCGAGCGACGTGCGATGGAACTCGTGGCCGACCACCCGCTCACCTGCCGCGAAGAGTGTGGAGTCCGTGACCGCCACCGCCTCGCGGTACCCGAGCGTGAGACGGGACCCGAACGAGGCGTCGACCCCGACCACGGAGGCCATCGCGTGCCCGTCGAGGCTTCGGGCGAGGTAGAGCAGACCGGCGCACTCCGCATGAATCGGCGCCCCCGCTGTCGCGAGTGCGCATATCTGCGTCAGGAGCGCGGAGTTCTCCGCGAGACCGACGGCGTGCTCCTCGGGGAAACCACCGGGCAGCACCACGCCGCTCGTGCCGGACGGCAACGCGTCGTGCAGGGGGTCGAACGTGATGACGTCCGCACCGGCGGCACCCAGGAGTTCGCGGTGTTCGGCGTACCCGAACGTGAACGCCCGGCCACCGGCGATCGCCACGGTCGGGCGCGGACCGGGCGGAATCGGCCCGACCTCGGCGGCGGGGTCCCACACCGGCCCGTCGACCGCCGAGGCCGCGAGCGCGCGGATGGCGGGCAGGTCGAGGTGGCGGGCGGCCAATCGGGTCATCGCGTCGACGGCGTCGACCGCGTCGGCTCCGTGCTCCGCCGCCGGGATCAGCCCGAGGTGACGGGACGGGACCTCCAGTTCGGCCATCCGCGGCACGGCGCCGAGCACGGGAAGTCCGACGCGCTCGCATGCCTGCCGCAGTACCTGTTCGTGCCGCGGACTTCCCACCCGGTTGAGGATCACCCCGCCGATGCGGACCCCGGTGTCGTAGGTGGAGAAGCCGTGCAGGACCGCGGCCAGGCTCTGACTGTGCCCGCGGGCGTCGACCACGAGCACGACCGGGGCGCCGAGCAGAGCCGCCACCTGTGCCGTCGATCCCTCGGCCGACGGCTCCTGCGACGCGGCGTCGATCTTGCCGTCGAACAGGCCCATGACGCCCTCGACGACCGCGAGGTCGCACCCCGAACTGCCGTGCCGGTACAGCGGGGCGATCCGCTGCGCGCCCACCATGACCGGGTCGAGATTGCGTCCCGGCCGTCCGGCCGCGAGCCCGTGGTATCCGGGGTCGATGTAGTCGGGGCCGACCTTGAACGGTGCCACCCCGCAGCCCGACTCACGCAGCGCTCCCACCAGACCGGTTGCGACGGTGGTCTTTCCGCTACCCGACGCGGGGGCGGCGATAACTACTGCGGGCGCCGCGGGGAGCGTGGTCACCACTCGATGCCCCGCTGGCCCTTCCGGCCGGCGTCCATCGGATGCTTGATCTTGGTCATTTCCGTCACGAGATCCGCCGCGTCGATCAGCGCCTGCGGGGCGTCGCGGCCCGTGATCACCACGTGCTGGTTGCCGGGCCGGTTCTGCAGGACCTCGACCACCTCGTCGACATCCACCCACCCCCACTTCAGGGGATACGTGAACTCGTCCAGCACGTAGAACCGGTGTTCCTCGGCTCCCAGCCGGCGGGCGATCTCGCGCCATCCCTCGGCGGCCGCGGCGGCGTGGTCTTCCTCGCTGCCGTGCTTGCGCGTCCACGACCAGCCCTCGCCCATCTTGTGCCACTGCACCGCCCCACCGACACCGGTGTCCTCGTGCAGCCGGCCGAGGGCGCGGAAGGCTGCTTCCTCCCCCACCTTCCACTTGGCGCTCTTGACGAACTGGAACACCCCGACGTCGAATCCCTGATTCCAGGCACGCAGCGCCATGCCGAACGCGGCTGTCGACTTCCCCTTGCCCGGTCCGGTGTGGACCGCGAGCACGGGAGCGTTGCGTCGTTGACGTGTGGTGAGGCCGTCGTTCGGAACGTTCTCGGGAACACCCTTGGGCATGTGTCTTCTCTCTCCCCTACCGAATCCGCGTCCGGATCACGCCGCGGCGCGGACGACGCCCGCAACCTGCTGCGCGGACAATTCACCGAGGCGGACGTAGCCGCCCCGCAGCCGGCGGGCCAGCTCCGCGGCCAGCCCGAGCCGGACCATGCCGGTCTCGCAGTCGACGACCACCGACGCGACCGAGCTGTCGGCGAGCAGCCCCGCGGCCACCTTGGCCCGGTGCAGTGCATCCTTGCCGCCCGTCGCCCGCCCGTCCGTCAGTGCGACGACGAGCGCGCGACGCTGCGGGTCGCGGAGACGTTCCCGCAACACGACCTCACGCGCGCGCAGGAATCCTTCTGCCAGTGGGGATTTGCCGCCCGTCTTCATTCCTCGGAGGCGGCGGACGGCGATGTCCACCGACGAGGTGGGCGGCAGGACCAGTTCCGCGGCTCGTCCGCGAACCGTGATCACCGCCACCTTGTCGCGGCGCTGGTAGGCGTCGCGCAGCAGTGAGACGACGGCACCGGTGACGGCCGACAATCGGTCACGGGCCGCCATCGACCCGGACGCGTCCACGACGAACACCACGAGGTTGCCCTCGCGGCCCTCGCGAATCGCCCCGCGCAGATCGGCGGAGTCCAGGATCATCCGACCGGCGGTCCGGCCGCGGGCCACCTGCCGCTCGGCGGCGGCGAAGAGCGTGCCCACCAGGTGGAGTCCGTGCCCCTGTTCGGCGGTCGAGCGCACCGCGCGACCGCGGGACGAGCGCGATCGGGAACGCCGGCCCGGTGCGCCGTCGCCGACTCCGGGTACCTCGAGGAGTTTGGTGGTGAACTGGGTGCCGGTCGGCCCGGCCGGGTGTTCGGGGGGTGCCGGAGCCCCGCCTCCGGGCCCGTCGGGATCGTCGGGTCCGCCGGGCTCGGTGCCCCCGCCGTCCGGTCCGGTCGGGGTGCCGGGCGGAGTTCCCGGCTCCTGCTCCGGTGGTTCCTCGGCACCGGACCTGGCGTCCTCGTCGGCCTGGCGGAGGGCGTCGTCGAGCTGCTGTTCATCGAGGCCGGGTTCGTCGAACGGATCCCGGCGACGGCGGTGCGGCAAGGTCAGCTCGGCGGCGACCCGCACGTCCTCCGCGGTGACGGCGCCGGCGCCCCGCCATGCTGCGTGCGCGGTCGCGGTCCGGGCGAGGACGAGATCGGCGCGCATGCCGTCCACGTCGAACGACGCACAGAGAGAAGAGATTCGGCGCAACTCGACGTCGTCGAGCTCGACGGAGTCGAGCCGGTCGCGGGCCTCGAGGATGGCGGCGGCCAAGGCGGCGTCCTGCTCGGCGTAGCGCTCGGCGAACCGTGCGGGGTCACGCTCGAAGTCCAGTCGACGCCGGACCACCTCCATGCGCACGTCCACCTCCCGCGACGCGGCGACGTCGACGGCCAGCCCGAACCGGTCGAGGAGCTGCGGCCGGAGCTCGCCCTCCTCAGGATTCATCGTGCCGACCAGCACGAACCGCGCGGCGTGCGAGTGCGAGATGCCGTCACGCTCGATGTGGACGCGGCCCATCGCCGCCGCGTCGAGGAGCACGTCGACCAGATGGTCGTGCAGAAGATTGACCTCGTCGACATAGAGAACACCCTGATGGGCGGCCGACAGCAGTCCGGGTTGGAACGCGCGCTCACCGTCGCGCAGGACCTTCTCGAGGTCGAGGGAACCCACGACGCGGTCTTCCGTGGCTCCGACCGGCAGTTCGATCAGTCGCGCCGGGCGGGTCCCGTGCTCGTCGTGCACCGCCGGCAGCAGCGCGGTGAGAGCGCGGACCACCGTCGATTTGGCCGTCCCCTTCTCACCGCGGACGAGGACGCCGCCGATACCGGGATGGACCGCGCAGAGGATGAGGGCCAGCCGCAACCGGTCTTGACCGACCACCGCGCTGAACGGGAATCCCCACGAAAAGTCGGGTCGAACCTGGTCCACTTCACGATCCGTACGCACGCTGCATCCCTTCACGTCCCGGTTTCCTCGCCGAGAGCTTTGGCCGGTACGAACGCCGCGGCAATCTGGCTGGGAGACCGGATCGGCAACCAGGGTGGTGGCAGCCGGTCAGAGATCCGTCACAGTGGCGGGACCGCGCCTGATTCGAACAGGACTTCCCCGCGGACATTCACCTGACGACCCTAGTCGGGGCCTACTGCCCGGCGCTCGACGGGGCCGCCTCCGCCACCTCGTACGCGACACCGCCGCCGACACCATGGGCGGCACCGCCGCCGACACCATGGGCGGCACCGCCGCCGACACCATGGGCGGCACCGCCGCCGCGCCGCATGGGGACGTGCGGGATGCCGTCCTCGACGAACTCCTCGCCGTCCGGTTTGAAACCGTGCTTGGCGTACATGTCCACCAGATACGTCTGCGCGTTGATGCGGCACGGCGCGTCGCCGACCTCGGCGAGCGCGGCGCGCAGCAGACGCGTCGTGTGTCCCTGACCGCGCGCCGGCCGCGACGTGCACAGCCGACCGATGCGGAACGACGTGGTGCCGTCGGCGTGCTCCTCGAGGAGCCGGAGGGTGCAGACCACCTGACCGTCCTGTTCCAGCCAGAAATGGCGGGTCTCGACCAGCAGATCACGGCCGTCGAGTTCCGGGTACGGGCACGCCTGCTCGACGACGAAGACCTCTACGCGGAGCTTGAGCAACTCGTAGAGCGTCTTGTTGTCGAGATCGAGTGCCCACGAACGCTTGAGTGCTGCAGTTGCCGTCATGACAGGCAACTATCGCACAGCACCGGCAAGTGTGCGCGCCCGTGGACCCGGGCCGGGCGGTGCGTCAGACCGCGACGGACGCGTCCTCCACCTTGCTGGTGTCGAGCTGGAGCACCTTCGACGTCCAATCCCACACCTGCGAGAACAGTGCGGTGTCGTCGGAGAGCTTGATGCCCAGCGACGGAACCATTTCCTGGAGCTTCGGCTTCCACGACTCGTACTGGGTCGGGAAGCAGCGCTGCAGAACGTCGAGCATGGCGGGCACCGCGGTGGACGCACCCGGCGACGCGCCGAGCAGTCCGGCGATGCTGCCGTCGGCGGCGTTGACGACCGCGGTGCCGAACTCGAGGACACCGCCCTTGCCCTTGGCTCGACGGATGACCTGGACGCGCTGGCCCGCGGTGATCAGCTCCCAGTCCTTGCCGAGCGCCTTCGGGACGAACTCCCGCAGGGTCTCGATCCGGCCGGCCTCGGACATCGCGAGCTCACTGATCAGGTACTTGACGAGACCGAGTTCGCTGACGCCGACCCCGAGCATCGACAGCAGGTTGTTCGGCTTGACCGAACTGGGCAGATCGGTGACGCGGCCCTGCTTGAGGAACTTGGGCGACCAGCCGGCGTAGGGGCCGAACAGCAGTCCGGGCTTGTTGCCGATCACGCGGGTGTCGAGGTGCGGAACCGACATCGGCGGCGCGCCGACGGCGGCCTTGCCGTAGACCTTGGCGCGGTGCTGGTCGATGAGCTCCGGGTTGGTGCACCGCAGGAACGCGCCGCTCACGGGGAACCCGCCGAAGCCCTTGGCCTCCTCGATGCCGGACTTCTGCAGCAGGTGCAGCGCACCGCCGCCGGCGCCGACGAACACGAACTTGGCGCGCACGACCTTCTTCACACCGTTGCGGCGGTTGGTGACCTTGACCACCCAAGTGCCGTCGGACTGCTTGGTGAGGTCGGTGACCTCGTGCCCGAAGTGGACGACGCCGCCGGACGCGCCGACGTAACCGAGGAGCTGCTTGGTCAGGGCACCGAAGTCGACGTCGGTGCCGTCCTGGGTCCAGTTGAGAGCGACGGGATCGCTGAAGTCGCGGCCCTTCGCCATCAACGGCAGGCGACGGGTGAACTCGTCGGGGGCGTCGATGTACTCCATGCCCGCGAACAGGGGGTGACCGGCGAGGGCGTCGTAGCGGGCCCGCAGGTACTTCGCGTTGGCCTCGCCGTGCACGAAGCTCACGTGCGGGATGGGGTTGATGAACTCCTTGGGCTGCGTCAGCACACCGCTCTCGACGCCGTGCGCCCAGAACTGCCGCGACACCTGGAACTGCTCGTTCACGTTGACGGCCTTCGTGATGTCCACGGTGCCGTCGGCGTTCTGCGGGGTGTAATTGAGCTCACACAGCGCAGAGTGGCCGGTGCCCGCGTTGTTCCACGGGTCGCTGCTCTCGGCGGCTACTGCGTCGAGCCGCTCGAATGTGGTGATCGACCAATCGGGCTGCACCTGACGCAGGATCGCTCCCAGCGTCGCGCTCATGATGCCCGCGCCAACCAGCACTACATCCGTTTTCGTCTCTACCGCATTCTGATCTGACACTGGAGTATCGACTTCCTTGTCCATAGCCGTACGCGCATACGCCTGCCGTGTTCGCCGGATAGGTTACCCGCGCGTATGAGCGAGAATCACCTGCCCCAATTGTGCGCCTCCCCGCGCCCCGGAATCGCACATTAGATTGTGATCTGTGACTACATGGGCTCCCGACGTTCTCGGCGACGGTTATCAACAGCTGACCATCCCTCTCGGCACCGACCCCGACGGCGAGGGCGAGGTGAAGGCGACGCTGATCCGCTACCAGCCCGCGCAGGAGACGAAGAAGACCGGCCGCGCCGTGCTCTACGTCCACGGATTCACCGACTACTTCTTCCAGAAACACCTGGCCGAGCACTTCGCCGAACAGGGTTACGCCTTCTTCGCACTCGATCTGCGCAAGTGCGGGCGCTCGCTCGAACCCGGCCAGACGCCGCACTTCGTCTCCGATCTGACGCTGTACGACGCCGAACTCAACGAGGCGTTGCGCCAGGTCCGGGAACAGACCGGTGACGGCGAGGTCCTGCTGGTCGCGCATTCGACGGGCGGTCTGGTTCTGCCGCTGTGGCTGCACCGCCTGCAGCGCAAGCCGGGCGGCACCGCCGCACTCGGCATCAGCGGGGTCATCCTCAACAGCCCGTGGTTCGACCTGCAGGGTCCGTCGTACCTGCGGAACGTGGGGACGGTGGCCGTCGACGCGCTCGGGCGCGTCAAACGTAAGTCGATCATCCCGAAGACCGGGCTCGACACATACGGCGTGAGCCTGCACGTGGAGGGCAACGGCATCTGGAACTACAACCTCGACTGGAAGCCGCTGAGCGGTTTCCCGGTCACGTTCGGGTGGCTGCGCGCGGTACGCCGCGGCCATGCCCAACTGCACCGGGGTCTCGACATCGGGGTTCCCGCCCTGATCCTCCGATCCAAGGCGTCGTATTTCGCGCCGCGGTACGACCCCAGGGTCGACACGGCCGACGCCGTCCTCGACGTCCGGCAGATCGCCCGCTGGGCGGGGTGCCTCGGCGACCGCACCACGATCGTGCCCATCGCGGGCGCCCGGCACGACGTGTTCCTGTCTGCCGACCAGCCCCGGGCGGAGGCGTTCGCCGAAGTGGACCTCTGGCTCGACTGGCTGCACGGCCACAACGCCGCGGAGGCCAACCGATGACACATTTCGATCTGGCGATCATCGGTTCGGGGTCCGGCAACTCGCTGCCCGACGATCGGTTCGCGGACAAGACGGTCGCGATCCTGGAGGAGGGCACGTTCGGCGGGACGTGCCTGAACGTGGGTTGCATCCCGACGAAGATGTTCGTCTACGCCGCGGAGGTGGCCCGCACGGTCGGCAATTCCGCGAAGTACGGCGTCGACGCGGAGCTCGAGGGGGTGCGCTGGCCGGACATCGTCAAACGGGTCTTCGGCCGCATCGACCCGATCTCGGCCGGCGGGGAGCGCTACCGCGCCGAGGACAGCCCGAACACCACGCTGTTCCGCGGGCACGCGACGTTCGTGGGCCCACGAACCCTCGACACCGGAACCGGGGAGGTCGTCACCGCCGACCAGGTGGTGATCGCGGCCGGATCCCGCCCGATCATTCCCGACGTGGTCCGGGAATCCGGCGCGCGGTACTACACGAACGACGACATCATGCGGTTGCCGGAGCTGCCCGAGCGCATGGTGATCATCGGTGCGGGATACATCGCCGCCGAGTTCGCACACGTGTTCTCCGCGCTGGGCACCCGGGTGTCGCTGATCGCGCGCAGCGCTCACCTGCTGCGGCACCTCGACGAAGACGTCTCCCGCCGGTTCACGGATCTCGCCCAGAAGAAATGGGACGTGCACCGCGGCAGCGCCGTCGCAGCCGTGCGCAGCGACGGTGACGGCGTCGCGGTCGAACTCGAGGACGGCAGCGTCGTCTCGGGTGACGTTCTCCTGGTGGCGACCGGGCGGCAGTCGAACGGGGACGCCATCGGGGCCGCCGCCGGCGGCATCGACCTCGACGACGAGGGACGCGTCGTGGTCGACGACTATCAACGGACCAGTGCCGAAGGCGTGTTCGCGCTCGGTGACGTCTCCTCGCCGTACCAGCTCAAGCACGTGGCCAACCACGAGGCGCGTGTCGTTCAGCACAACCTCCTGCAGGACGCGTGGAGGGACACGTCGGGTCTGCGCGCCGCGGACCACCGGTTCGTTCCCGCCGCCGTGTTCACCGACCCGCAGATCGCGCACGTCGGGCTGACCGAGGCCGAGGCCCGGGAGGCTGGCTGGGACATTACCGTGAAGGTGCAGGCGTACGGCGACGTCGCCTACGGGTGGGCGATGGAGGACGACGAGGGTCTGTGCAAGGTCATCGCCGAACGCGGCACCGGGCGGCTGCTCGGTGCGCACGTGATCGGCGCCCAGGCACCCACGGTGATCCAGCCGCTGATCCAGGCGATGAGTTTCGGGCTGACGGCGCAGCAGATGGCGCGGGGGCAGTACTGGATCCACCCGGCGCTGCCCGAAGTCGTCGAGAACGCCCTCCTCGGCCTCGACCTACCGGCCGAGTGACGGTCGCCAAGTCCGTCGCGCTGTTCGCCATCGCGGCGCTGTTCGAGATCGGCGGCGCGTGGCTGGTGTGGCAGGGCGTCCGCGAGCACCGGGGCTGGATCTGGATCGGCGCCGGTGTCGCGGCACTCGGGGCGTACGGGTTCGTCGCGACGATGCAGCCGGACGCCAACTTCGGCCGCATCCTCGCCGCGTACGGCGGGGTGTTCGTCGCGGGCTCGCTGATCTGGGGCATGGTGGCCGACGGTTTCCGCCCGGACCGCTGGGACGTCTCGGGCGCCCTAATCTGCCTGCTGGGCATGGCCGTCATCATGTACGCCCCACGCTGAGCACGGTCGTGCTCGGCGTGGGGCCGGGGTCTACCAGGGGCTGGTGCGGAGAACGATCTCGGTGGCGAGCTCGGCCGCCGCGGCCGCCGGGACGTTGGTGACGTCGTCGAGTTGAACGACGCGGAAGTCGGAGTAGACGAAGCGTCCGCTCGCGTCCGCCTCGGCACGCCGGTCGGGGCTGCCGATCATCACGGTCGTGGGGAGTTCGACGGGCGGGCAGTCGGATCCGCGGACCGCACCGGCGCCGTCGGGTGCGGCCGGATGCCCCCGGTCGGCGACCACGAGGCTGGCGAAGCGTCCGAACTGGCGAGCCGCCAGCGACCACGCCAGTTCGGCTCCTTCCCGGCTGCCGACGAGGTTGACCCACCCGACCTTCAGTTCGTCGAGCAGCGCCATGATCGTCGTCTCGTCGAGACCGGTGATGTCCTCGGGCACGATCGTGCGCAGATCGGAATTGTGCAGGCGCTCGCAGACGCCGTCGTAGACATCCGGTCCGTCGCCGGCCCCCGGTAGCAGGAGAACGGTGTGTTTGCTCTCCGGTCCGTCGATGCGGACCGTGCAGGTTCCATTTCCCACCGCCACGTGCGTCAGTTCCATGGGCTAAAAACTACGCGATCGGGGACGTCTTGCGCTCGGACCTCCCTGGTTCTATGGTTCGTTACATGAGTAATGAACCGATCAACCGGCGGGGCGGGCGTCGATGATCGACAACGGCAGACCGCTGTTCCAGCAGATCGCAGAGCTCATCGAGAACTCGATCATCGACGGAACCCTTCCCGAGGAAGGCCAGGTGCCGTCCACCAACGAGCTCGCCGCCTTTCACCGGATCAACCCGGCGACCGCAGCCAAGGGACTGAATCAGCTCGTCGCCGACGGGATCCTCTACAAGAAGAGGGGAATCGGAATGTTCGTCACCTCCGGCGCCCGGAACGCGCTGCGCTTCCGGCGTCGCGAGCGGTTCGCGCGCCAGTTCATCGATCCGCTCGTCACCGAGGCGGACAAACTCGGCGTCAGCATCGCCGAACTCAAGACCATGCTCGACCAACGGGAGGGAGCACGATGATCGGCACAGCGTTCGACACGAAGACGGTCGCCTCGGCGCGGGGCCTCGGCAAGAGATTCGGCGACTTCGTCGCACTCGACGGGATCGACTTCTCCCTGCAGGAGAACAAGATCTACGGTCTCCTCGGCCGAAACGGGGCCGGCAAGACCACGCTCATGCAGATCCTCACCGGGCAGGAGTTCCAGACTTCGGGTGTAGTCGAGATCTTCGGTCAGGCCCCGCACGAGAATTCCCGGGTACTCACCGACGTCTGCTTCGTCAAGGAGAGCCAGAAGTACCCGGACGACTTCAGGGTCGGGCACGTCCTCGCGACCGCACGGCACCTGCTCCCCCACTGGAACGAGGAACTCGCACAGACACTGCTGGAGGATTTCGATCTTCCGTTGTGCCGCAAGGTGAAGAAGTTGTCGCGGGGCATGACGTCCGCGCTCGGTGTGACGGTCGGTCTGGCCTCCCGCGCACCGCTCACCCTGTTCGACGAGCCGTATCTCGGCCTCGACGCGGTGGCACGGCACCTCTTCTACGACCGGCTTCTCGGCGACTACGCCGAACACCCGCGCACGGTGGTGCTCTCCACACACCTCATCGACGAGGTCAGCGACCTGATCGAACACGTGATCCTGATCGACAAGGGACGGATCGTCCTCGACGAGGACACCGACGCGCTTCGGGAAGGGGCCGTCGTCGTCTCCGGCCTGGCCTCGCTCGTCGCCGACTTCACCTCGAACAAGCCCGTCCTGCACCGTGAATCGCTGGGGAATCACGAACGGGCGACCGTGCAGGCCAGCCTGTCGGACTCCGAACGGGACCGGGCGGTGGACGACGGCCTGCATTTCGAGCCGCTCAGCCTTCAACAACTCGTGGTCCGCAGCACCACGGCCACCAAGGAGGAGGCACGATGACAACCCGGGTCCTGACCGTCTCCCGCATCCACACCGTCGCCTGGCCCCTGCTCGTCGCGTGGCCACTGGGCGTGCTGGTCGCGTCGTTCACGATCGCGGCGGCCATCTTCGCGATGGTCGGCGACACCGGCAGCGATACCAACTTCACCGGCGGCGTCTTCTCCCTGTTCGGGATCGCCCTCGCGTTCTACCTGCAGGCCATGACACAGACGTTCCCGTTCGCACTGGGGATGAGCGTCACCCGGCGCGACTATTTCGCGGCCACCCTGATCGTCGCCGCCGTCCAGGTTCTCGTGTTCGGGGTGATGCTCTACGGACTGTCGCTGATCGAGGAGGCCACCGGCGGCTGGGGTGTGGGGATGCGGATGTTCGCGGTACCCAACTATTTCACGTCCGACCCGGCGATCCAGCTGGGCGCCGACTTCGCCTTCCTGTCGCTGACGGCGGCGGCGGGAATGTTCCTGGGCGCACTGCATCACCGGTGGCGGGTGGTGGGGCTCTTCACGCTCGGCGTCGGCACTCTCCTCGCCGCGGGCGCCGCCGCGTTCGTGATCACGTGGCAGCAGTGGTGGCCCGACATCGGCCACTGGTTCGCCGACGTGCCCCGGTCGGTGCCGCTGGTGTGGCTTCCGGCACTGGCCGCGACGGCAGGGATCGTCGCGGCGTGGGCGCTCGTCCGCCGCGCGACGGCCTAGCGGACCAGGGTCGACGCGATGGCGGGGAGACCTTCCGGGGCGCCCGCGCCGAGGAGATCCTCGAGGGCGCGGAGATCGAGATTCTGCTCCACCAGGTCCGCCAGCAGATCGAGTTGAGCGGTCCGGATCGCGGCGACATCCGTGTCCGGCGCGGTGACGAAACCGGTCCTCCCCGCGTGTTCGGCCACGTCGTCCAGCAGAAGCCGGCGGAAGCGGTCGGTCTCGAGCACTCCGTGCCAGTGCGTGCCGTAGACGGCGCCGCGGATACTGCCTTCCGCGGCGCCGCTGCCCGCGTGGAGCAGCGGCTGGTCGCCGTTGCGCCGCACCCGGCCGTGATGGATCTCGTACCCGGACACCGGAACTCCGTGGGCGTCGCCGCGCACCTGCGCGAGCACCTTGTCCGGGGCGAACTCGACCTCGAGGTCGAGCAGTCCGAGGCCCGGCACCGCGCCCCGGCCGGATTCGACGTCGTCGACGATCACGGAACCGAGCATCTGGTAACCGCCACACACGCCGAGCACCGGGCCGCCGCGCTTCGCGTGCACGGCGATCGCATCCGCGATGCCGTTGCGGCGCAACCACTCCAGATCCGACACGGTCGACTTGCTGCCGGGCAGGACGATCAGGTCGGTGTCCTCCAGCCGCGACGGGTCGGTGACCCAGCGCACCGACACCCCGGGTTCGCACGCGAGCGCCTCGACGTCCGTCGAATTGGAGATGCGGGGCAGGCGGATCGCGGCCACCCGCAGCCAGTCGTCGCCGATCGGTGGTGCCGGACGTCCGACCGGGGCGTCCCCCACCACACCGAGCGAATCCTCCGCGTCGAGCCACAGGTCCTCGGCGAAGGGAATCACCCCGAGCGTCGGACGTCCCGTCATGGCCGTCAACTGCTCGAGGCCCGGCGCCAGCAACGACACGTCGCCGCGGAACTTGTTGATCACGAATCCCGCGATCAGCGCCTGGTCTTCCGGTGCAAGGACCGCCACGGTGCCGAACAGGTGGGCGAGCACTCCACCGCGGTCGATGTCGCCGACGACGACCACCGGCAGGTCGGCCGCCCGGGCGAGCCCCATGTTCGCGAGGTCCGTCGCCCGCAGGTTGATCTCGGCGGGTGAGCCCGCTCCCTCGCAAATCACCACGTCGTACTCGGCGCGCAGCGACGCCAGTTCCTCGGCCACCACCGCGCGCAAGTGCTGCCGGTGCTCGATGTAGTCGCGGGCTCCGACGGACGTCACCGCGCGGCCGCGCACCACCAGTTGCGACGTACGGTCGCTACCCGGTTTCAGCAGCACGGGGTTGAAGCGGACGCTCGGCTCCAGTCCGCAGGCCGCGGCCTGCAGGGCCTGCGCCCGGCCGATCTCGCCGCCGTCCAGCGTGACGACGGAGTTGTTCGACATGTTCTGCGCCTTGAACGGCGCCACCCGGACACCTCGCCGCGCGAGCATCCGGCACAGTCCCGCGACGAGCACACTCTTGCCCGCGTCGGACGTGGTGCCGGCGACGAGCAGGGCGCCCTTCCACCGGCTCTCGCTCAAGGCAGGGTGAGGATCTCGTTGCCGGTCTCGGTGACCACGATGGTGTGCTCGAACTGAGCCGTCCACTTGCGATCCTTGGTGACGACGGTCCAGTCGTCGTCCCAGATCTCCCAGCCGATGTCGCCGAGGTTGATCATCGGTTCGATCGTGAACACCATGCCGGGTTCGATGACCGTGTCCACGGAGGGCTCGTCGTAGTGGAGGATGACGAGTCCGTTGTGGAAGGTGGTGCCGATGCCGTGCCCGGTGAAGTCGCGGACCACGCCGTAGCCGAAGCGGTGCGCGTACGACTCGATGACGCGGCCGATGACGTTGAGCGCACGGCCCGGCTTGACGGCCTTGATGGCGCGCATCGTCGCCTCGTGGGTCCGCTCCACCAGCAACCGGTTCTCCTCGGCGACGTCCCCGGCGAGGAACGTGGCGTTGGTGTCTCCGTGCACGCCGCCGATGTAGGCGGTGACGTCGATGTTGACGATGTCGCCGTCCTGGATCACCGTAGAGTCGGGGATGCCGTGGCAGATCACCTCGTTCAGCGACGTGCAGCACGACTTGGGGAAACTCTTGTAGCCGAGCGTCGACGGATAGGCGCCGTGATCGATCATGTACTCGTGCGCGATGCGGTCGAGCTCGTCGGTGGTGACACCCGGCGCCACCGCCTTACCGGCCTCCTGCAGGGCCTGGGCGGCGATCTTGCTCGCCACCCGCATGGCCTCGATGGTCTCCGGGGTCTGAACCCACGGCTCGTTGCCTTCCTTCGCCGTGGGCTTCCACGCGTACTCGGGACGCTCGATCCCCGCCGGTACGGCGAGGACGGGAGACACGGTTCCGGGGCTCAGTGCTGTGCGGACAGACATGAGTACCAGGTTAGCCCCGTGCACGGCCCGGGCGCCTCCGGACCCGTCGGGCGCGTCGACGTCACTCCCGCAGTGTGGTGAGGAAGGCGATCCGGTCGCCGCGGTAGAGGGAACGCACCCGTTCGATCGGCACGCCGTCGGTGTCGAGCGAGACGCGGTGGAGCCGCAGCATCGGCATCGCGGTGGTCGAGTCGAGCAGCGCGGCCTCCCGCGGGGAGGCCAGCACGGTCTCGATCCGCTCGGTCGCCGACGCGAACACCACGCCGGTCTCGCGGATCGCCGCGTACAGCGAGGTACCCGGATCGAATCGGCGCGCCATCGCCCCGAACCGGTCGGCGGGCAGATGGGTGCTCTCGAGCCCGATCTTCTCGTCGTCCGCGAGCAGGACGCGTTCGAGGTGGATCACCGGCGCTCCGAACGCGAGACCGAGCGCCTCGGCGAGATCCGCTTCGGCGCCGAGTTCCTCGAACGTCACCAGTTCGCGCCCGGGCACCCGGCCCTGGCTGACCGCACCCTCGGTGTAGGACCGCAACGACAGCGGTTGCACGAGCTTCGGGCCGGCGACGACGGTGCCGCGGCCGCGACGCTCGACGCGACCCTCGACCAGCAGTTCGTGGATGGCCTGCCGCACCGTCTCGCGGGACACCGTGAACCGGACGGCCAGTTCCCGCTCCGCAGGGATCGCGTCCCCCACCTCGAGCTCGGCGAGGATCGACTCGAGTTCGGTGCGGACCCGGTAGTACTTGGGGACGTTCGGCGTTTCCGTCATGGCGTGGGTATCACCGCGAGCCGCACCCTGTGCGCGACGGCGATCACGTCGTGGACGCTCGGGGCCTGCGCCCCGGGGATTTTCGCGGCGTCGTCGTAACGCCGGAGCCGGACGACGTCGGGCCAGTAGGAATGCTTGATGAACTCGGCGTCGACGGCGGCACCGCCCCGCTTTTCCAGCGTGGCCACCGATTGGTCGGACAGCGTTGCCGCGTAACAGGATTCGGTGGCCACCAGATAGCGCTTGGCCGCGACGTGCGTCCCGGCGAGCCACCCGACGCGTTCTCCGAATCGCGGCGTGAGCCAGTCACGTGCCTCGCAGACGCCGCGCAGCGACCACAGCGCCCCGGCAGTATCGATCAGCACGGACTCTCCGGACGCGCTGCCGTCGTCGTTCATGCGGCCGAGCGTACCCGAAAAATGGTCTGTACCAATTGTTCACCTGCCGTTCTCCACGCGGTGGCCCAATGGTCTAGACCAAACGGCAAGCTCCTTTTCACAGTCCCCTCATCGTTAGGAACACCCCATGCGTCTTCGTCCCCGGATCGTCGCGGCCGCACTGGCCGCGGCCCTCCTCACCCTCGGAACTGCCTGCGGCGGAACCGGCACCGCCGCCGATTCGGGCACCGACACGGTCACCGTGTACAGCGCCGACGGGTTATCCGGTTGGTACCAGTCGCGTTTCGACGCCTTCACCGCACAGACCGGAATCGCGGTGAACCTCGTCGAGGCCGGATCCGGCGAAGTCGTCTCCCGTCTCGAGAAGGAACCGTCGAACCCACAGGCCGACGTCGTCGTCACGCTGCCGCCGTTCATCCAGAAGGCCGACTCCCAGGGACTCCTCGTTCCGAGCGGTGTCGACACCTCCGCGGTTCCCGCGGCGGAGACGGACGCGGGCGGTCACTACGTTCCCGTCGTCGAGAACTACCTGTCCTTCATCGCCAACCCGGCGGCCTCACCTGCTCCCCGGACCTGGGACGACCTGCTGTCCGACCAGTTCGAGGGCAAGATCCAATACTCCAGCCCCGGCCAGGCCGGTGACGGCACCGCGGTGCTACTGCTCCTCCAGCATCTGAGGGGCAAGGAGGGCGCGCTCGACTACCTCGCGAAGCTACAGGCCAACAACGTGGGACCGTCGTCCTCGACCGGCAAGCTGCAGCCGAAGGTCAGCAACGGCGAACTGCTCGTGGCCAACGGTGACGTGCAGATGAACCTCACGTCGATCGCCGACGACGGCTCGAAATTCGAGCTCTTCTTCCCCGCTGCCGCCGACGGCACCCGCACCACCGTCGCCCTGCCGTACGTGATGGGTCTGGCGAAGGGGGCGCCCCGCAGCGAGCAAGGCAGGCAGCTGATGGAGTTCCTGCTCTCCGCGGAGTCGCAGAAGACGGTCGCCGACGAGGCGCTCGGCATGCCGGTCCGCGAGGACGTGCGCGCCGCCGCGGGCGAGAGCGCCCCGGCACGGGCACTGCAGGGGGTCCAGGTCTGGTCGCCGAACTGGAACGACGTACTCACCGAACTCGATTCGGACGTCGCCGCGTACCAGAAGGCCACCGGGAGCTGATCGTGTCGGGACTTCCAGCCAGGCGGGCACACCCGTCGCACACCACCGCGGTCTGCGGAGCCACCGACTTCTCCGCGCCGGCCATCACGTTCGACCGCGTCACCGTCGGCTACCGCCGCGGCAACGGCGTCACCCACGCCCTGATCGACTTCACCCTGCGCGTCGGCCGCGGTGAGACGGTGGCCCTGCTCGGCCCGAGCGGTTCCGGGAAGTCGACCGCGCTCGCGGCGCTCGCGGGATTCGTCCGCCCCACTTCGGGTTCCGTGCGGCTCGGATCCCGCGACGTCACCGACCTACCGCCCGCGAAACGGGGAATCGGCGTCGTCGTGCAGTCCTATGCGCTGTTCCCGCACATGCGGGTGGCCGACAACGTCGCGTTCGGCCTCCGCTGCCAACGGGTGCCACGCGCGGAGATCGGCGCGCGGGTGGCCGAGGCCCTCGACATGGTCGGCATGGCCGCCTATGGCAAACGCCTGCCCCGCGAATTGTCGGGCGGACAGCAGCAGCGGATCGCGATCGCGCGGGCCCTCGCGATCCGGCCCGCAGTCCTGCTGCTCGACGAACCACTCGCCGCGCTGGACGCGCAACTGCGCGAGAGCATGCTCGGTGAGCTCTCGCGACTGCGTGCGGCCCTGCCCGACACCGCGATGCTCTACGTCACGCACGATCAGAGCGAGGCGCTGGCGCTGGCCGACCGGATCGCCGTCATGCGGAACTCTCGGCTCGCCGACATCGACACCGCCGAGAACCTCTGGAAGCGGCCACCGAGCAGTTTCACCGCGGGACTCCTCGGCGGTGCCAACCTGCTGCCGTGCACCGTCACCCGGGTGATCGGGACGTCGGCGCTCGTGTCGATCGGCGGGGTGCCCGTCACTGCCACCGCCCCTCAACCCGACATCGGGCACGTGGAATGGGAGTCGGACCTGCCCGCGTTCCTGTGTGTCCGCCCGCATGCGGTGACGCTGACGGCGCCCGGCGCGCGGGGTTCGTTCTCGGCACGGATCGTCTCGACGGTGTGGCGGGGATCGACCACGCGGATCACGCTCGCCGTCGACGACTTCGAGGGAGTGCAGGTGGACGCGGACGTGTCCGGGCACGACCAGCGCGCTCCGGGCACCGTCATCGGCGTGCAATTCCCGTCCGACGGCAGCGTCCTGGTGCCGGCGACATGACCGCGACACTCGAGCGTTCGCCCGCGCCGGCCCCACCCCGCCCCGAGCCGGTCCGGTGGCGGGGCATCGCGTGGACGCTCCCACCCCTTCTCCTCGTGCTCGGATTCGCCGCCTACCCGATGGCCCGGGTACTCACCGAATCCCTCGACTCCGAAACCGGTTCGGGTCTGGACACCTGGTCCGGCGTCCTCGGGTCGGAACTGTTCCGCACCGCGCTGTGGCGGACGGTGCAGATCGCCGCCCTCTCCACCGTCGGCTGCCTGATCCTCGGCACGTTCCTGGCGCTCGTGCTGGCGTTCGTCCCGTTCACGGGATCGAAGGTCGTGGGACGGCTGATCGACGCGGTGCTGTCGCTGCCGTCGTTCCTGATCACGCTGGCGTTCACGTTCCTCTACGGCACGGCCGGGGCAGTGAACGCGCTGATCGCGCGGATCACCGGCGACGCCGACGGACCGCTGAACTTCCTCGGCACCCCACTCGGGGTGATCGCCGCGGAGATCACGTTCTTCACGCCGTTCGTCGTCCGCCCCCTGCTCGCCGCGTTCACCCAGATCCCCCGCGAACAACTCGACGTCGCCGCCAGTCTCGGGGCGTCGCCGCTGCGGGTACTCCGGACCGTGGTGATGCCCGAGGCATGGCCCGCACTGCTGGCGGGTGGATCGCTGGTGCTGCTGCTCACCCTCAACGAGTTCGGCATCGTCCTGTTCACGGGCGCCAAGGACGTGGTGACGCTGCCCGTCCTGATCTACACGCGCGGCATCGTCACGTTCGACCTGCCGGGCGCCGCCGTGATCGCCACCGTCCAGGTGGCGCTGTCGCTGACCCTGTACTGCACGTACCGATTCGTGTTCGCCAAGCTGACGGGAGGCAGCCGTGCTGCTGTGGACGACAAGATCTAGGGCGCTGACCCTGAGCCTGTTCGCCCTGGTGGTGACCGTCGTGTTCGCGGCACCGATCGTCACCGTGATTGCTGCCGCGCTGGCCGGATCCTGGACGGGCCCACTGCCCTCGAACCTCGGCGTCCGGAACTTCGCGGCGGCGCTGTCCGACGAGAATCTCGCCAGCCTCACCGTCAGCCTGCAGACGGCGTTCGTCGCGGGCGCACTGGCGCTGGCGGCCGGGACGTGGGCGGCACTCGCTGCGCGGGAGGCGCCGACGTGGTTGCGCCGCACCACCGACGCCGTCTTTCACCTGCCGATCGCGATCCCGTCCGTGGCGATCGGTCTGGGCCTGCTGATCACGTTCAACTCGCGACCGCTCCTGCTCGGCGGAACCAAGTGGATCGTGATCCTGGCACACACGATCCTCGTGCTGGCCTTCACGTTCAGTGCCGTGTCGGCGGCACTGGACCGGCTCGATCCGGCCTACCGGCAGGCGGCCGAATCCCTCGGCGCCGGTCCCACCCGCGTCCTGCTGCGGATCACACTGCCGCTCCTGCTTCCAGCGCTCGGCGCCGCCGCGGGCCTGTCGATCGCGCTGTCGATGGGCGAACTGGGCGCCACCGTGATGGTGTACCCGGCAACATGGAAGACGTTGCCGGTGAGCATCTTCGGGCTCACCGACCGCGGTCAGGTGTTCCTCGCCGCCGCCGACACCACCCTGCTGCTGGCGGTCACCCTCCTCACCCTGCTGGTCGTCGGCCGCCTCCGCAGGCGCTGACGCACCCGTGCGCCTTTCTGGTAGCTGGAGCTACCGGAAAGGCGCACGGGCCCGGAGGGCCTACTTCTGGCGGAGCAGGTAGCGCTGCACCTTGCCGCTGGGGGTCTTCGGCAGGTTGGGGACGAAGTGCACGGTGCGCGGGTAGGCGTGCGCCGCGAACTTCTTCTTCACCAGCGTCTGCAGCTCGACCTCCAGTTCGTCGGTCCCGTCGACGCCGTCGCGCAGGACCACGAACGCCTCGAGCACCTCACCCCGCAACTCGTCGGGCATCCCGACGACCGCAGCCTCGACGACCTCGTCGTGCATCACGAGCACACTCTCGACATCGAAGGGCCCGATCCGGTAGCCGGCCATGATGATCACGTCGTCGTCGCGCGCGGAGAAGAAGTAGAAGCCGTCCTCGTCGGTCTGCCCGGCATCGCCCGTGAGGTACCAGCGACCGTCGGCGGTGAACCGCTGCGCGGTCTTCTCCGGGGCGTCGACGTAGCCGGTGAACCACATCAGCGGGCTGCCCAGGGTGTCGATCGCCACCCGACCGGGGGTCCGCGGCGGTGCGATCGCGTCGGAGTCGTCCTCGAGCACGGCGCACGCCCACCCCGGCAGTGGTTTGCCCATGGACCCGTCGCGCACCTCTTCCCGCAGTCCGTCGGCCCAGGAGTTGGCGATGAACATGCCGTGCTCGGTCTGGCCGTAGTGGTCGCGCACGAACACGTTCAGGTTGGCCTCGGCCCACGAGATCACGTCGGGAGTGAGCGGTTCACCCGCCGACGACGCGCGTCGCAGTGTCACCGTCTCGGGGATCGGCGTGGGGTCGGCCCGCAGGCTGCGGTAGACCGTCGGCGCGGCGGCGAAGTTGGTGACGCCGAAGCGTTCCATCACCTGCCAGGTGAGGGGCGCGGAGAATCCGGCGTGCAGCAGGATGCTGCGGGTGCCCGCGGCGAGGGGTCCGAGCAGGGCGTAGTAGAGGCCGTAGGCCCAGCCGGGGTCGGCGGCGTTCCAGAACACGTCGTCCTTGCGGACGTCGAGGCCGAACTCCTGGTAGGCGTGGAAGGACGCCAGGGCCCGCAGCCGCACCGGCACCCCCTTCGGCGTGCCGGTTGTGCCGCTGGTGAACAACTGGACGAGGGGTCCGTCGCCGCCGACCGTGACGGCCGCACCCTTCGCATCCGCGGCGTCGTGCGACTCCACGAGCGTCGCGAAGTCGAGCGCGTCGGCGCCGGCCCCGCCCACGACGACGACCTGCCAGGACGCGTCCGCGGGGATGTCCTCCCCGGGAGTCAGCTTGTCCAGCTGGTTGGCGTCGGAGACCACGACCTTCGCCCCGCTCGCACCCAGCCGGAACGCGATCGCGGGCGGCGCGAACGCGGTGAACAGGGGAACGTGGACGGCACCCCGCCGCCAGATGCCGAGCAGCGCGACGACCAGTTCGGCCGACTTGCCCATCAGCGTCGCGACGTGGTCACCCGGCTCGACGCCGAGGTCCGCGAGTGCGGCGGCGAATCGCGTCGACTGCTCGCGCAGGTAGCCGTAGGTGAGGTCCGTCGACGACAGATCCGATTCGACGACGGTGAATGCCACGTCGTCGGCGGGGTGTCGATCACACAGCAGTTCCGCGGCGGACGCCGTCGGCGTGTCGTACAGGTCCAGCAGCTCACGCACGCGTGCGGTGGGATCGGTGGTCATGCGGTACTCCTTGTGCTCTCATGGCCCGTGACAGATGGTCGGGCCGTCGCCCGAACTCACTACGGTTATGATCTAGCTCACAGACCGCTGTGACTACCCCCGGAAAGGGGTGACCGACTTGGTTGCTCGTGCACCGTCGCTGCTGCGCCCTCGGGACGGGGACGCACTTCGGGGTGAGCTGCGCTCCATCGCAGCTCACGGCCTCGCGCCGGTCCTGTTCGGCGGCGAGGTCCAGGACGGCACACTGCACCTCAGCGAGTTCGTCGGCACGCGCACCAACAACCTCAAGGGCCTCGCGATCCCCTCGCGTTCCGGTCTCGGTGGCCGCGTGGTCGCCCAGCGCACACCGGTGGCGGTCAACGACTACGGCCGCTCCTCGACCATTACCCACCACTACGACCGGCCCGTCCTCAGTGAGGGACTCCGGTCCATCCTCGCGGTGCCGGTCATGGTGCGGGGCAGCTCGCGCGCCGTGCTCTACGCCGCCATCCGCGACTGCGCACCGATCGGCGACCGCACCGCCGACATCGTCGTCGCGGCATCCCGGCGCCTCGGCACCGAGATCGCCATCCGGGACGAGGTCGATCGCCGCCTCGAGATGATGAAGACGCTCGACGTGGGCGGTGCCGGCGGCGCCACCACCGAGGAGCTCCGCGACATCCACGCGGAGCTGCGGAGTGTGGCGCAGACCGTCGCCGACACGTCGTTGCAGGCCCGTCTCCGCGGGCTGTCGCAGCGACTGGCGGGCATTCTGTGTCCGGACGCCGACGGCGGCGACGAGGACCCCGGCGTCCACCTCACTCCACGTGAGATCGACGTCCTGTCCCACGTGGCCCTGGGATGCACCAACAGCGAAGCAGCACAGCGCCTCTCGGTGGGACCCGAGACGGTCAAGAGTTACCTGCGCAGTGCCATGAGCAAGCTCGACGCACGGTCGCGGCACGAGGCGGTGGTCACCGCGCGCAGGCTCGGGCTGCTCCCCTAGCGAACACAGTCTTCTCGAACGAGGGACGCAGGCGGTAGCGAAAGGCGGTGGATCATGGGATCGACAGCGGACGCCACGAGTTCGAATGCACCAGATTCGAATTCGCCCGAACAGCCGAGCCTCAAGCGGGTGATGGGCCCGGGGCTGCTCCTGCTGTTCATCGTCGGAGACATCCTCGGCACCGGTATCTACGCGCTCACCGGAAAGGTGGCCAATCAGGTCGGGGGCGCGGTGTGGCTGCCGTTCCTGGTGGCGTTCGTCGTCGCGATCATCACCGCATTCAGCTATCTGGAGCTGGTCACCAAGTTCCCGAAGGCCGCGGGCGCCGCGCTGTACACGCACAAGGCGTTCGGGGTGCACTTCCTCACGTACATGGTGGCGTTCGCGGTGATGTGCTCGGGAATCACGTCCGCATCGACGGCGTCGCGGGCGTTCGCCGCCAATTTCGTGGAGGCGTTCGACCTCGACTTCTCCACCGGGATCGGCATCACCCTGCTCGGTCTCGGCTTCATGACGCTGGTGGGTCTCGTCAACTTCCGCGGGGTCAGCGAGAGCGTCAAGACCAACGTCGTACTCACCTGCGTCGAGCTGTCCGGTCTCCTGATCATCATCATGATCGGGCTGTGGGCCCTCGGCGTCGGCGACGGCGACTTCTCCCGGGTGGCCACGTTCGACACCGGCGACCGATCCGCACTCGGCGCGGTCGTCGCGGGAACCGCCCTGGCGTTCTTCGCGATGGTCGGGTTCGAGGACTCGGTCAACATGGCCGAGGAATGCAAGGAACCGAGCCGCATCTTCCCCAAGGTCCTACTGACCGGCCTGATCATCACCGGCTGCATCTATGTGTTCGTGTCGATCACCGCGATCGCCCTCGTACCCGTGAGCGAGCTCGGCGAGGGTGACACTCCGCTGCTGAAGGTCGTTCAGGCCGGAGCGCCCGGGTTCCCGATCGGAATCTTCGCGTTCATCACCATGTTCGCCGTCGCCAACACGGCACTGATCAACATGCTGATGGCGAGCCGGTTGCTGTACGGCATGAGCCGCGAGGGCGTACTGCCTCCCCCGCTCGGCAAGGTTCACGCCACGCGGCGCACACCGTACGTTGCCATCGTCTTCACCACGATCCTCGCGTTCGGCCTCATCACGTTCGTCGGTGAGGTCCCCGAACTCGGCGGCACCACCGCGCTGCTGCTGCTGGGCGTGTTCACGATCGTCAACATCACCGTGCTCGTCTTGCGCAAACAGCCGGTGGAGCACAAGCATTTCCGGGTGCCGACCATCTTTCCGATCATCGGCGCCCTCACGTGTGGCTTCCTCGTCACTCCTTTCGCCGACCGTCCCGCGGTGCAGTACCAGATCGCGGGCGTTCTCCTCGGAATCGGTGTCGTGCTGTGGGCCGGGACCGTCCTCGTGAACAAGAGGCTCGGCAAGGGCGGGCCCCGGATCGACCCCGAGAAACTCGCCGAGCACGAGTGACCCGCCCGGTTGCCGCTCAGTGCAGTGAGAGGAACAGATCGACCGACCCGTCCGGATGATGCACCTCGAGGTCCTCGGTGAAAGCACGTTCAATCCGGCCGCGCGCCGCCGCGTAGTCGGCGACGCTCCACGTCTCGGCGAGCGCATCCGGTTCCGATTCGTCCTCGCAACAGAATCGGGCGAAGTAGCCGGCACGTACGCCGACCAGGACGTCGCCGGGCTCCATCTTGTCGGGCGAATCGCACGGATATCCGACGACCACCGTGAACGTGCGCGGCGGCGGAGACGCCGCGTAGATGACGAAGATCTCGGAGATCCCCCGATCCCTGATCCGTTCCACCGTGTAGTCGACGAGTTCCCGGCCCGGCCCGGGACGCCCGGGTTTGCCTTCGGGAATGGTCAGGCCCACAAACGTTTCGGCCTGCCGCTTGACGATCTCGATCATCGCTTCTCACCCGTCGCACTCGACGGCGCCCCGGACTCGTCCACGCGGATCGGAATGTACAGGTCCACGGCGTAGGCGTGGGGATACGCTTCGAGGTCACCGGTGTACGTCCGCTCGATGTCGCCGTTCGTCTCCGCCTCGCTGACCTGCGCCCACAGCCGCAGCATCACGTCGGGAAACATTCCCCGCGAGGAGAACTTGGCGTACGTGCCGGGCGGGATCCGCGAAATGACGTGACCCCGCGTGGCGTCGTCCACCGTCGCACACTCGTACCCGACGATCTGGGTGTAATACGACTCGACGTCGGGAGCGAAGTCGATGTAGGTGGAGGCGAGCGGCCCCCCGACCTCGTGGTGGAGCACTCTCGTCCATGCGCGGTCCAGGCGAGGGTCGCTCAGCTTCCCCAACGCGCGCTGGGGGCTTCGCACGGGCAGACCGGCCACCAGGGTCTCGCCGCGCTCGATGATCTCGAAGCCCATGTCAGATCGCATCCTCGAGAACATGTGCGTCGCGAACGCCGACGCAGGGCACCCCTCGAGCCCGCGCCAGCTGCATCGCCATCGCATCGGACGGCGAGCAGAGTCCGTCCAGGACGTCCTCGGTCACGATCGCGCAGACGACGTCACCCTCGCAATCACTGATCGATTCGATTCCGCGGTCGGAAGCCCACTGCCGCAACGCAACCCACCGCGTCAGCTCGGTGCCGGCGCCCGGGCGCCCGACGAACAACACCCTCCGGGTACCGTTCGCTGTCTCCAGGCCGTTCACTTCTGCACTGATGGTCATGGTCCGACTTCCTGTCCACGTTGGCTTTTCGATCCCGACTGTGCGGGTTCTTCCGTCTGCAACCAACTATGGACCGCACCGGCGGCAGCGTCTGTCCACCGATCAGCCCCTGACCAGGATGAATTCCGCGTCCCCCGATCGGTGGACAGCGGCCGGCGTCAGTACCCCTCGGGCAGCGCGGCGAACATGTCGCGGGTGACGGCGACGGCGTTGTCGGAACTGCCGCCGCGCACCACCAGCGTCGCGAACGCGAGGTCGCCGCGGTAGCCGACGAACCAGGCGTGCGAACCGCCCTCGACCTCGGCCTCACCCGTCTTGCCGTACACCTCGCCCTGGTCTTCGATCCGCTCCGCGGTACCGCTCGTCACCACGAGACGCATCATTCCGCGCAGCCCGTCGACCATCTCCGGGCTGATCTGCGGATGCTCGCCGTCGATCGTGGTTTCCCGTCCGGCGATCAACCGCGGCACGGGCGTCGAACCGTGTGCGATGGTCGCGGCGGCCAACGCCATCCCGAACGGGCTCACCACCACCTTGCCCTGACCGAATCCGTCCTCGGTTCGCTGCACCAGATCCTCGGCCGGCGGCACCGAACCCGAGTCGGTCGGCAGGCCCACCACTTCGTAGTCGGGGCCGATTCCGTACTGCGACGCAGCGACCGTCAATGCGTCGGGACGCATCTCGCTGGCAAGTTTCGCGAACGACGTATTGCAGGAGCGGGCGAACGCCGTGGCCATCGGCACGGTGCCGAGCGCGAATTCGTTGTAGTTCGGAACGCTGCGCTCACCGATCTCGATGCGTCCCGGACACGGCACCATCGTGTCGGGTGTCGCGATCCCCGACGAGATCGCGGCGCCCGCGGTGATGATCTTGAACGTCGAACCGGGCGGATACAGGCCGGTGAGCGCGACCGGACCGTCCCTGTCCGCGGCCTTGTTCTGCGCGACGGCCAGGACGTCGCCGGTCGACGGCTGGATGACGACCATCATCGTCTGGTCGGTGCGAGCATTGACGGCGTTCTGCGCAGCGATCTGGATGGGACGGTCGAGGCTGATCGAGAACGACGGGGAAGTCTGCGGCGACGTCTCGGTGAGCACGTCCGTGTCCACACCGTTCTGGTTCACCGTCACCACACTCCAGCCGGCCTTGCCGTCGACCTCGTCGATCACGGTCTTCTTCACCTGACCGACCAGATCGGGTGCGAAGTTCCGGTCGGTGGCCACGAGATCCGCCTCGTCGGACACGCTCACACCGGGAATGGCGCCGAGCACGCCGGCGACCTGTTCGTAGTCGTCCGACCGCAGCCTCGTGACGAGGTAGTCGCCCTTGACCGCCGTCGCCGATTCGGCGATCGACTGCGCGGTGAGCGTGTTGTCGAACGTGGCGAGCGCCGATGCGAGGGACTGGGCGCTGCCGATCACGTTGCCCGACTGCGCCACATCGAACTTCACGCGGTACACCACGCCGGGGACGAGGACGTCCGACCCCGAATGCTCGTTGACCCGCGCCCGCGGGGCGGCCGTGGAACGCAGCGACATCGTCTGCCGGTCCCCCAGCCGGGGATGGACGTTGGTGGAACTCCAGCGCACGGCCCAGTCGCCGCCGCGCCGCCCCATCTGAAGTTCACCCGAATACGTCCACACCCGGTCCTTCGGCAGATGCCACTCGTACGTGTACCCGACGGTGGCCGTGTCACCGCTGACGTGAACGTCCGTCGTCCGGGCGTCGAGAGACTCGGCCTGCAGCGACGTCCACGCGGACTCGAGGGCCTGGCGGGCGACGTCGGGACGATCCGACAGATCGGCGGCCTGCTCCGAATCCTGCTCGGCGAAGGCCGTCAGAAACGCCTGCGCGGCCGGTTCCGGACCGTCCGGTCTCGGCGTGCACGCCGTGAGACCCACCGTCAGCACAGCGGCGCCGCACAGGGCGATCGACTGGACGACGCGTAAGTGAGAATATGGCCGCAGGTTCATCGCCGCCCATGCTATGTCGGCGGACACCGCCGACCCGGTAAGCGGACAGCGAGTCAGTCCAGAAGAATTGTGGCGAACGTCGCGACCTGGCTGAAGCCGATGCGCGCGTACGCGCTGCGGGCCACCGTGTTGAAACTGTTGACGTAGAGGCTGGCGATGCGGCCCTCCGCGATGACGGCCTCCGCGACCGTCGCGGTACCCGCCGCCCCGAACCCGTGCCCGCGATACATCGGATGCACCCACACACCCTGGATCTGCCCCACCCGCGAGGACACCGAGCCGACCTCGGCCTTGAACACCACCTGACCGTCGTCGAATCTGGCCCACGCCCGGCCTGCGGCGATGAGATTGGCGACGCGGCGCCGGTACCCTCGTCCTCCGTCGTTGGCGCGGGGATCGATGCCGACCTCTTCGATGAACATCGCGACCGCGGCAGGCAGGTACTGCTCGAGTTCGTGCATCCGCACCTGCCGGACCAGGGGGTCCGGGCGGCACTGCGGAGTACTCGCCAGCGCCAGTAGCGGCTGGTCGGGCCGGACCTCGCGGGCAGGCCCCCAATCCATCTCGAGCATCTCCCACAGCGGCAGCGTCAGTTCGGCCCGGCCGACCAGCGACGAACACATGCGCGGGGTGCGACAGGCGCGGTCGGCGAACGCCCGCATGTCGTCGATGCTGCCGCGCAGCGGCACGAAATTCGCGCCCGAGAAGCACAACGACTCGAGCGGCCCGCCCCGACTCCACAACTCTCCGTGGATCATCCGGGGATCGATGCCGCCCTCTTCTACGCGAGCGGCAACCATGCAGGCGGCGACAGGATCGGCGTCGAGAACGCGGAGCACGTGTGCTGCGTCCCGACTGCTCAACTGTTTGGCACCGAGGAGCTTGAGCATCTACCCAACCTTGTCAGCTAGTGGACCTGCCCACCAGATTGCCATGAACTCGCCGGAAACGGGAGACGTTTCGTTGCCCGCTGCCTGCGCCGACTCAGCTGACCGTCACGACGGGTGATCCGGACGTCGCATCACCCTCCATCTCCTCGGCGATCCGCATGGCTTCCTCGATGAGGGTTTCGACGATCTGCGCCTCCGGCACGGTCTTGATGACCTTGCCCTTGACGAAGATCTGCCCCTTGCCGTTGCCGGACGCGACACCCAGGTCGGCCTCGCGGGCCTCACCGGGACCGTTGACGACGCACCCCATGACGGCGACGCGCAGCGGGATCTCCATGCCCTCGAGACCGGCGGTGACCTCGTCGGCGAGCGTGTACACGTCTACCTGGGCGCGCCCGCACGACGGGCAGGACACGATCTCGAGCTTCCGGGGTCGCAGGTTCAGCGACTGCAGGATCTGCGTGCCGACCTTGATCTCCTCGGCGGGCGGGGCGGACAGCGACACCCGGATGGTGTCGCCGATGCCGTCCGCCAGCAGCGCACCGAACGCCACCGCCGACTTGATCGTGCCCTGGAACGCCGGACCGGCCTCGGTCACCCCGAGGTGCAGCGGGTAGTTGCACTGCGCCGCCAGCTGCCGGTAGGCCTCGACCATGACCACTGGGTCGTTGTGTTTCACCGAGATCTTGATGTCGCCGAACCCGTGTTCCTCGAACAGTCCCGCCTCCCACAGCGCGGACTCGACGAGCGCCTCCGGCGTGGCCTTGCCGTACTTCTGCATCAGCCGCGGGTCGAGGGAACCGGCGTTGACGCCGATGCGGATCGGGATGCCTGCGTCGCCCGCGGCCTTCGCGACCTCCTTGACGCGTCCGTCGAACTCCTTGATGTTGCCGGGGTTCACACGGACGGCCGCGCAGCCGGCCTCGATGGCGGCGAAGATGTACCGGGGCTGGAAATGGATGTCGGCGATGACCGGGATCTGACTCTTCTTCGCGATGGTCGCGAGCGCGTCGGCGTCCTCCTGCCGCGGGCAGGCGACACGGACGATGTCGCAGCCCGACGCCGTGAGTTCGGCGATCTGCTGCAGGGTGGCGTTGACGTCGTGGGTCTTGGTGGTGCACATCGACTGCACGGATACCGGGAAGTCGCTGCCGACTCCGACAGTTCCGACCTGGAGCTGGCGAGTCTTGCGGCGGGGTGCGAGAACGGCGGCCGGGCCTTCGGGCATACCCAATCCGACAGGGCTGGTCACGTGGGTGCCTTCTTTCGTAGCTTCAAGTCCGAGTTTAGCGATCACTGGAAGAGCTTGATCGGGTTGACGATGTCGGCGGTCAGGGTGAGGAGCATGTATGCGCCGCCTATGACGATCACCACATAGGTGACGGGCAGAAGTTTCATGTAGTCGACGGGCCCCCCGCTGGGAAGGCCGCGCCTGCTGCGGAACCAGTCCCGGACCCGCTCGTACACGGTGACCGCCATGTGCCCGCCGTCGAGCGGCAGCAGCGGCAGGAGGTTGAACATCCCGAGGAAGAAATTCAGGCTCGCGAGCAGCAGCACGAACGCTTCCCAGATGCCCTGTTCGGCGATCTGACCGCCGATGACGCTGGCGCCGTACACGGAGATCGGGGTCTCCGGGTCGCGTTCGCCGCCCGTCACCGCGTGCCACAGGTCGACGGCCTTGCTCGGCATCTGCACCAGCCGCTCGGCGGTCATCACGAACATGTCGCCGGTGAAGTCGAACGAGGCGGGCACCGCCGAGAGGGCCGAGTGCTCGACGACGCTCGGGGTCGCGCCGATGCCGATCGCGCCGACCGTCGCCTCGTGAGGTTCGCTCTCCCCCTCCTCCTGCACCCAGCGCTGCACCTGCTGGACCGGGACGACGATCGTGTGCTCTTCGCCGTCCCGCTCGATGGTGAAGTCCACCGGACCGGACAGCGAACGCGTGGCGGCGGCGACGTCGGCGAACGAGGGCGTGTCCTTGCCGTCGACCGCGGTGATGACGTCGCCGGTCCTGATGCCCGCCTGCTCGGCGGGGCCCGGTCCGGTGCACTCGGACAGGGCGTAGTCGGGGCCGGGACCCTGGGTCGGCGCCGCGCACCCGACCGAGCCGACGACCGCGTCGGTGGACCGGTTGAGGTCGGGCAGCCCCCACCCGACGGCGAGGACGTAGACCAGCACGAGCCCGAGGACGAAGTTCATGCCGATGCCGCCGGACATCACCGCGAGGCGCTTCCAGGTCGGCTTCTTGTACATGGCCCGGTCTTCTTCGTCCGGTTCGAGTTCGTCCAGCGCCGTCATCCCGGCGATGTCGCAGAACCCGCCGAGCGGGAGCGCCTTGAGCCCGTACTCGGTCTCACCGCGGCGGAAGGAGAAGATCTTGGGTCCGAACCCGATGAAGTACCGGCGGACCTTCATGCCGGTGGCCTGCGCCACCCACATGTGCCCCGCTTCGTGAAGTGCGATCGACAGCGCGATCCCGAGGGCGAAGAGAACAACGCCCACTGCGAACACCATGCAGTTCTAGCCTTCCTGCTTCACGAGCTGACGTGCTCGCTCACGTGCCCAGCCGTCGGCGGCCAGTACGTCTTCCACGGTAGCCGGTGGCGCTGACCACTCGTGCGCCTCGGACAGCACGGAGGCGACGGTGCGGACGATGCGCGGGAACCGGATGATCCCGTCCAAGAATGCCTGAGCCGCGACCTCGTTCGCAGCGTTGTAGACCGCGGTGAGGCATCCCCCACCCTTGCCCGCCTCGCGGGCGAGGTCGACGGCAGGGAAAACCTGCGAGTCGAGTGGCTCGAATTCCCAGGTGGACGCCGTGCTGAAGTCGCAGGCCGCGGCGGCGCCGGCCACCCGGTGCGGCCAGCCGAGCGCCAGGGCGATCGGGAGTTTCATGTCGGGTGGGCTGGCCTGCGCCAGCGTCGACCCGTCGGTGAACGTGACCATCGAGTGCACGATGGACTGCGGGTGAACGGTGACGTCGATCCGGTCGTAGTCGACGCCGAACAACAGGTGGGTCTCGATCAGTTCGAGGCCCTTGTTGACGAGTGTCGCGGAGTTCAGCGTGTTCATCGGCCCCATCGACCACGTGGGATGGGCACCGGCCTGCTCGGGTGTGACCGATTCGAGCCGATCGGCCGTCCAGCCGCGGAACGGTCCGCCCGAGGCGGTGAGAACCAGCCGATCCACTTCGTCCGCGCTGCCGCCCCGCAGGCACTGGGCCAGCGCGGAGTGCTCGGAGTCGACCGGCACGATCTGTCCCGGGGCCGCCGCTGCGGTGACGAGGGGGCCGCCGGCGACGAGCGACTCCTTGTTGGCCAGGGCGAGCCGCGCACCGGACTCGAGCGCGGCCAGGGTCGGCTCCAGTCCCAGCGAACCGACGAGCGCGTTGAGCACGACGTCCGCTTCCGTGGTCCGCACGAGTTCGGTGACGGCGTCCGGTCCGCTCAGCACGCCGGGCCGATCCAGCGATGCGGCCGCCCGCGGATCCGCGACTGCGACGGAGGACACACCCGTCTCAAGAATCTGCCGGTTCAGCAGTTCGACGCTTCCGCCGCCGGCCGCGAGTCCCACCACCGTGAACTTGTCCGGATTGGCGGCCACCACCTCCAACGCCTGGGTACCGATCGAACCTGTGCTGCCGAGCAGCAGGACGCGAGTGGGCCTGTTTTCATCCACCCACCCATTGTTCCTGATGAAATGCGGACCGCCCGCCATGGATGGCCCCGCTACTTACGACGGGCAGTCGTATGTCACGATATGTCGAGTAGCGCAACCGAATCTGCAGGAGGATCGATCGTGGCCGGTACCCAGTTGGAGCCCTCGTCCAGCGACCCCATCGTGGCCGCACACATCGACACCGCGGAGGTCCCGTCGGCGGCATGGGGCTGGAGCGGTGAGGCGCCGAAGACGTTCCGGTTCTTCGGATGGTTCTTCGCCGTCTTCCTGCTGCTCATGATCATCGGCAACCACACCGGCCTGGTCGAGGACCTGTGGCTGATCGGCTGCGCGGCCCTGATGGTCCTGATCCTCGTTCGCGACATCGTCCTGCGGCGCAAGCCCCGGTAACACGAACCACGAGCGAACCCCTCGCCCCGATCACTCAGGCGAGGGGTTTGTCGTTTCTGCCTGTTCGGCAGACGCTCAGTTCTCGGCGGCGAGCTGCCCGCAGGCGGCCGCGATCTCCTGGCCGCGGGTGTCCCGCACGGTGCAGGACACACCCTGCGCCAGCACGCGCCGGACGAATTCCTTCTCCACCGGCTTCGGGCTCGCGTCCCACTCACTGCCCGGTGTGGGGTTCAGCGGAATGAGATTCACGTGCACCAACGGTCCGAGCGCCTTGCGCAGCTTCTTGCCCAGCAGGTCGGCGCGCCACGGCTGATCGTTCACGTCCCGGATCAACGCGTACTCGATCGAGACGCGCCGGCCGGACTTGTCCGCGTAGTAGCGGGCGGCGTCGAGGACCTCCGCCACCGACCAGCGGTTGTTCACGGGCACGAGGGTGTCGCGCAGTTCGTCGTCCGGGGTGTGCAGAGACACGGCCAACGTCACGCTGAGGTCCTCGTCGGCGAGCTTGCGGATCGCGGGCGCCAGACCCACCGTCGACACCGTCACGGAGCGTTGCGACAACCCGAGACCGTCGGGGGCGGGTGACGTGATGCGACGGACGGCGGCGACTACCCGCTTGTAGTTGGCGAGCGGCTCCCCCATCCCCATGAAGACGACGTTCGACAACCGGCCCGGACCGCCGTGGACGTCACCGTCGCGCAGTGCGGCCGCGGCCGCACGCACCTGGTCGACGATCTCGGCGGTCGACAGGTTGCGTTGCAGCCCGCCCTGACCGGTCGCGCAGAACGGGCACGCCATTCCGCATCCCGCCTGACTGGAGATGCACAGCGTCGCGCGGTCGGGGTAGCGCATGAGGACGCTTTCGAGCAGCGTCCCGTCGTTCGCCTTCCAGAGCGTCTTGCGGGTGTCTCCGCCGTCGCAGGCCAGGTGCTTGACGGGGGTGAGCAGCGTCGGGAACAGGGCCGCGCCCACCTGCTCGCGCACGGCGGCGGGGAGATCGGTCATCTTTTCCGGATCCGCCTCGAGCCGCGCGTAGTACTGCCGGGCCAGCTGGTCGGCCCGGAACCCGGGCAGACCCAGCTCCTTGACGGCCTCCCGCCGCTCGGCGGAGTCGAGGTCCGCGAGATGCTTGGGCGGCATCCCACGCCGGGGCGCGGTGAAAACGAGGGGAAGCGAGACAGCCATAGTTTCTCCATTGTCCCATTGATTCGGGGGTCGTTGTCGTGCGGATGCCTGATCGACGTCGTTTCGCCGCCCGATGCGCATGCGGAACCCGCCGAGGTGGGTGAAGATCAACTTATGTCGACAACACCGGACGACCCCTCGAACTTCCCTCCGGACGTTCCGGCACACCGTGGTCCGAGCACCGGTCCGGTGCCCACCGACCCGCCGCACTCCGACACGACACCGGCCGGCGCCGAGCATCCCGACGTCGCACGCCGCAAGGGCATCAAGCACACCCGGGTGGGCGCCACGTGGACCGGTCTGGTGATCGGAATCGTCGTTCTGGTAGTGCTTCTCGTGTTCATCCTGCAGAACCTCGACAGCGTGACCCTCGAAATGTTCGCCTGGGAATTCACCCTCCCGCTGGGCGTCACACTGTTGTTCGCGGCGATCGCAGGCGCGGTGATCATGGCCCTCGCGGGCGGGGTCCGCATCATCCAGATCCGTCGGGCAGCGAACCGGCAGCGGCGCCTGAACAGTAATTTCTAACTGAACATTAGTTACGCAAGTGGATTGCGCAGACACTGAGCGAGCAGAATTACTGTCGTGGATATCACCGGAACGGCACGACTGTGAAGGCCGACATGGAGACGACTGTGGCACCGCGTATCGCGGCTGAACAAGCACGATCCTGGCTGCTGGTTCCCGCCGGCAAACCCGAGGGTTTCGAGGCGGCCCATGCCAGCGCCGCCGACGCCGTGATCCTCGACCTCGAGGACGCCGTCACCCCCGACCGCAAACCCCGGGCGCGCGCCGACGTCGTCGCCTGGCTCGGCGAGAACCGCCGCGCGTGGGTGCGGATCAACGACGCCACCACCCCCTACTGGGCGGACGATCTGGCAGCCCTGAACGGTGTTCCCGGGCTCGAGGGCGTCATGCTCGCCAAGACCGAGAGTGGAATGCAGGTCGACGCCACCGCCGAGCGGCTCCCCGAGGGCACGAAGGTGCTCGCCCTCGTCGAATCCGCGATGGGACTCGAGGCGGCACCCGAGATCGCCCGGACGGAGGCCACGTTCCGGCTCGCGTTCGGCAGCGGCGACTTCCGTCGCGACACCGGGATGGACGATTCGCCGCTGGCGATGGCCTATCCCCGCTCCCGGCTGACGGTCGCCAGCCGGGCCGCCCGGATCGCACCGCCGATCGACGGCCCCACCCTCGGCACGGACGTCGACGCCCTGGTCCGCGCGTCGGCGCTGACCCTGTCGATGGGCATGACCGGGAAGCTGTGCATGACCATCGCGCAGACGGCCCCGGTCAACGACGCACTGAGCCCGTCCCCGGCCGAGGCCGAATGGGCGCGCGACGTGATCGCGGACCTCGGCGAGGACGGCTCCCGGGTGCGGGACGGCAGTGACCTCCCCAAGCTGGCGAAGGCCAAGAAGATCAACGCACTCGCACAGCTTTTCCACATCGCACCGCGGTAACGACACCGGTCAGAGCATCTCCAGCCCGGCGGGCTTTCGGCGGACGTGCACGCGGTAGCGCACGTCGAGAGCCACGCCGGGTGTCTGCGCGAACGCCTTCGATGCCGTCTTCTTGGTGAACTCGATACCGAGGACTCCGCGCAGCGCTTCCCGGTCCGGGAATCGCCATCGCGTCTCCACGCGCATGAGGCCGAACCCCTGCGCCGCGAAGAAGGCCTCGACAGTCGCCGGGTTGTACTGCGGCAGGTCGGCCCGCATCCACTCGCCGTAGGGATGGGCCGTGGCATCGAGATCGACCACCACGAGCGCGCCGCCCGGACGCAGCACCCGCATCGCCTCGCAGATTCCGCGGCCACAGCCGGGGCCGAAGAAATAGGCGGTCCGCGCATGCACGACGTCCACGCTCGCGTCGCCGAGGGGTATACCCTCGGCCGAGCCGTCGATCACGCGGACGTTCGGCAGGTGCCCCACACGGGTGCGGGCACGTTCCAGCAGCGGCGGGTGCGGTTCGATTCCGTAGACCGTGGCCGCTGACTCGGCGAAGACCGGGAGGTGGAAGCCGGAGCCGCAGCCCACGTCGGCGACGATGCCGCCCGTCCAGTCCACGGCCCCGCGCAGGTGCCGGAAGATCGCCCCGTCCACGTCCTGGGCGCGATTCTCGACCTCGTACCACTCCGGCCAGTGCCAGATGTTCGGGCTGGGAATGGTCACGGCAGGGCGGTCAGACGAGGACCGTGAGCACCAGCCACGTCACGAACGCCGACGGCAGCAGGGAATCGAGACGGTCCATGATGCCGCCGTGCCCGGGAAGCAGGGTGCCCATGTCCTTGATGCGAAGCTCTCGCTTGACCTGGGATTCGATGAGATCGCCGAGCGTGGCGGTGACCACCAGGACGACACCGAGGAGCACGCCGATCATCGAGTTCTCGTCGAGGATCAGGGTGACCGTGAGCAGGCTGCCGATGACACAGAACAGCAGCGAACCGAAGAACCCTTCCCACGACTTCTTGGGGCTGATCGCCGGCACCATCGGATGCTTGCCGAACAGCACACCCGCCGCGTAGCCGCCCACGTCGGAGCAGACCACGCCGATCATCAGGCACAGCACCCGCCCGGCGCCGTCGTCCTGCAACACCATCAGCACGGCGAACGACGCCAGCAGCGGGATCCAGGAGGCGACGAACACGGTGATCGCGGTGTCCCGGAGGAAATTCTGCGGTGTCGCCTTCAGACCGTGGTCGAACAGCCGCCAGACCATGCAGACCAGCACGGTCCCCGCAAAGGCGCTGAGCACCCCGACCGGGCCGAACGGCCACCCGAGCCACAGAATCGCCTGACCGCCCGCGAGCAGCGGGATCCGGGGGGCGCTGATCCCGGTCTCCCGCAGGCGCTTGGTGACCTCCCAGGTGGCGACCGCCATCGCGACGGCCACCACGCCGATCCACACCAGCGGCACGTAGACGAGGATCAGGATCAACGCGACGCCGAGACCGACGCCCACGCCGATCGCGGCGGGGAGGTTACGCCCGGCCTTCGACTTCGCGGCCGGGGCCGCCTCCGGCGCGGGCGCACCCTCGGAGACCGGTTCCGAGGGGTCGCCCTCGGAGATGGGTCCCCCTGGGGTCCCGTGTTCTGCTGGCACGGTCACTGTCCCCGATCCACTCCTCGTCTCGTGACTAAACTTCCAGTAACTCGGCTTCCTTGTGCTTCACCAGTTCGTCGACCTGCGCGACGTACCGGGCGGTCGTCTTGTCGAGTTCCTTCTCGGCCCGACCGACCTCGTCCTCGCCCGCCTCGCCGTCCTTCTGGATCCGGGACAGCTCGTCCATCGCCTTGCGGCGCACGTTCCGCACGGACACCTTCGCGTCCTCGCCCTTGGACTTGGCCTGCTTGACCAGTTCGCGGCGGCGTTCCTCGGTGAGCTGGGGGACGGAGATGCGGATCAGGTTTCCGTCGTTGGACGGGTTCACGCCCAGGTCGGAGTTCCGGATCGCCGTCTCGATGGCGCCGAGCTGCGAGGCCTCGTACGGCTTGACGACGACCAGTCGCGCTTCCGGCACGTTGATGCTGGCGAGCTGCGTGATCGGGGTGAACGCGCCGTAGTAGTCGATTCCGATGCGATTGAACATGCCAGGATTCGCGCGGCCCGTGCGGATCGATCCGAGATCGTCCTTGGCCACCGTGACAGCCTTCTCCATCTTCTCCTCGGCTTCGAAGAGAGCTTCATCAATCACGGCTGTTCCTCCATGTCGTTCTGCATCGATTCGTCACTGCCTCTGTTTCGAGAAAACCCTGTGTCGAGCGTGTCACTCGCGTCATGACTTGACGAGCGTTCCGATCTTCTCACCGGATACTGCCCTAGCGATATTCCCCTCGGTCAGCAGATTGAACACCATGATCGGCATCTCGTTGTCCATACAGAGGCTGAAGGCCGTCGCGTCGGCCACCTTGAGCCCCTGTTCGATGACCTCACGGTGCGTGATCTGCGTGTACATCGTCGCGGTCGGGTCGAGGTTCGGGTCCGCGGTGAATACGCCGTCGACGGCCTTGGCCATCAGAACGACCTCGGCGCCGATCTCGAGTGCGCGCTGCGCCGCGGTCGTGTCGGTCGAGAAGTAGGGCATGCCCATGCCGGCGCCGAAGATCACGACGCGGCCCTTCTCGAGGTGACGCTGAGCGCGCAGCGGAATATAGGGCTCCGCCACCTGTCCCATGGTGATCGCCGTCTGCACGCGGCTGTCGATGCCCTCTTTCTCCAGGAAGTCCTGCAGAGCAAGGCAATTCATTACGGTGCCGAGCATGCCCATGTAGTCGGAACGCGCGCGGTCCAAACCTCGCTGCTGCAGTTCCGCACCACGGAAGAAGTTGCCGCCGCCGATGACCACCGCCACCTGCACCCCGGACCGCACGACCTCGGCGATCTGTTCCGCGACCTTGGTCACCACGTCGGGGTCGAGGCCGACCTTGCCACCACCGAACATTTCTCCGCCGAGTTTGAGAAGGACTCGATGGAATCCCGTACGTTCGTTGGCTGGTTCGGACATTGCTCTCCTCAGTTCCACAGCACTCGTCGATTTCGACAGCGGCCGAGCGCACCCACGCGCCTACTCGACCCATTCAGACGGCCATCTTCATCCTGCCTCATGAGGACGGTGGCGGTACACGTAGGCCCCGCCGGGCGAGCGCACTCGTCCGACGGGGCCATACGACTCACACGACTAGCTCGAAGCACCGACCTCGAAGCGAACGAAGCGCTTGATGGTGACGCCGGCCTCGTCGAGGATCGCCTTCACGGACTTCTTGGAGTCCTGCACCGAGGACTGCTCGGTCAGCACGACGTCCTTGAAGTAACCGTTGACGCGGCCTTCGATGATCTTCGGCAGAGCCTGCTCCGGCTTGCCCTCGGCGCGAGCGGTTTCCTCGGCGATGTGACGCTCGTTGGCGACGATGTCCTCGGGGACCTCGTCACGCGTGACGTACTTGGCCTTGAGCGCCGCGACCTGCATGGCGGCACCGCGAGCGGCCTCCGCAGCAGCGTCGCCCTCACCGGTGTACTCGACGAGGACGCCGACGGCGGGCGGCAGGTCGGCGCTGCGCTTGTGCAGGTAGACCGCGACCGGTCCGTCGAACGAGGCGATCTTGCTCAGGACGAGCTTCTCGCCGATCTTCGCGGACTGCTCCTGGATGACGGTGTCGACCGTCTTGCCGTCGAGTTCGAGCGCCTTGAGCGCGTCGACGTCGGCGGGCTTCGCTGCCGCGGCGACCGTGACGATCGACTCGGCGAGCTTCAGGAAGTCCTCGTTCTTCGCGACGAAGTCCGTCTCGCAGTCGAGCTCGAGCAGGACGCCGTCCTTGGAAACGACCAGGCCCTCGGCCGTGGTGCGCTCGGCACGCTTGCCCACGTCCTTGGCGCCCTTGATGCGCAGCTGCTCCACAGCCTTGTCGAAGTCACCCTCGGCCTCAGCGAGAGCGTTCTTGCAGGCCATCATTCCGGAGCCGGTGAGCTCGCGGAGCCGCTTGACGTCAGCGGCGGTGTAGTTCGCCATGGTGAGCGAGCCTCCTCATATGTCTGTCGGGACGTAAGTCAGGGTAGTACTCGGACCAGACCGTGAAACGGCCCTGACCAAAAGATCTCTGGTCAGGGCCGTGTGCATCAGATCAGGCCTCGGTGGAGGGTGCCTCTGCTGCGGGGGCCTCGGCAGCCGGAGCCGCCTGTGCCTCAGCTGCGGGAGCGGCCTCTGCGGCGGGCGCAGCCTCAACGGCGGGCGCTGCCTGCGAGAGCAGTTCCTGCTCCCACTCGGCGAGGGGTTCGCCGGCGCCGGCCTCGGGCTTCGCGTCCTTGTCGGCGCTCAGTCCGGCACGGGCCTGCACGCCCTCGGCCACTGCGGAAGCAACAACCTTGGTCAGCAGGGCGGCGCTGCGGATGGCGTCGTCGTTGCCCGGGATCGGGTAGTCGACGAGGTCGGGGTCGCAGTTGGTGTCCAGGATCGCGATGACCGGGATGTTCAGCTTGCGAGCCTCGGCGACGGCCAGGTGCTCCTTGTTGGTGTCGACGACCCACACCGCGGAGGGGACCTTGGCCATGTCGCGGATACCACCGAGAGTGCGGTCCAGCTTGGTCATCTCACGCGTGAGCATGAGGATTTCCTTCTTGGTGCGACCCTCGAAGCCACCGGTCTGCTCCATGGCCTCGAGCTCCTTGAGGCGGAGAAGACGCTTGTGGACGGTGGTGAAGTTGGTGAGCATGCCGCCGAGCCAACGCTGGTTGACGTAGGGCATCCCGACGCGAGTGGCCTCGGCCGCGATGGACTCCTGGGCCTGCTTCTTGGTGCCGACGAAGAGGACGGTGCCGCCGTGGGCAACGGTCTCCTTGACGAACTCGTACGCCTTGTCGATGTACGTCAGCGTCTGCTGCAAGTCGATGATGTAGATGCCGTTGCGGTCGGTGAAGATGAAACGCTTCATCTTCGGGTTCCAACGACGGGTCTGGTGACCGAAGTGCGTGCCGCTGTCGAGCAGCTGCTTCATTGTTACGACAGCCATGGCTGTGTATCTCTCTTTCATTGCCGGTTGATGCAGAGCGTCTCGAGACGCTCCACCCTGGCGCCCGCAGACCATCGGACTCACACCGAGATGCGAGACCAGCCGATGGCCGATAACCTGCGCGGGCGCGCGAAGTCGGACTGTGGGAGCACAGACCGCTCGATCAGTGTACGGCCTCCACGCCGAACGCCCTAACCGCCCCTGCCACACCGCGGCCCCGCGTGCAAGGGTTTTGCGGGATCTGTGGACAAAGCGCATTCGATCCACATTCTCGCCCACTGCCCGTTCATCGACCCGGACGTGCGGGATCGTTCATCCATGACGAAGTTCGGGGCGATTCTGCGGGCGCTCACGGCGACGGCCACGGCGTCCACGCTGCTGACCGCCGCGGCGCTCGTCGCCCCGCCCGCCGATGCCGCGCCGAGCGGCGACTTCGACTGGCCGCTGCACCCACGACCGCGGGTGGTCCGGGCGTTCGACAACCCCGAGCACGACTGGCTTCCCGGCCATCGCGGCGTGGATCTGGGTGGCGTGCCCGACGAGGCCGTCCTGTCCGCAGGTGCGGGTGTGGTGGTATTCGCCGGCACGGTGGCCGGCAAGCCCGTCGTCTCCGTCGACCACCCGGGTGGGCTCCGCACCACGTACGAACCGGTGACCGCCCGGGTCACCCCCGGACAGCGCGTGGGTCGCGGCACCGTCCTCGGCACGCTCGAACCCGGACACCCGGGCTGCATCGCACCCGTCGCCGCGTGCCTGCACTGGGGTCTTCGCCGCGACCGCGAATACCTCGACCCGCTCGGACTCGTCCGCGTGGCTCCGGTACGGCTCGAACCCGTCGGCGGCTAGCGCCACTCCGCGACGGCGTGCCTGCCTGCCGACTCCGGGAAGTCGTCCGCGACCATCGCCGCGAGTTCGACGAACGCCTTTCGCGTCGCGGGACGCAGCAGATCCAGATCCACCACCGCACCCTCGGCGAGGTGCTCGTCGAACGGCACCACCTTCACGGCCCGGCACCGGAGCAGGAAGTGATTGGTCAGTTCCGTCATGTCGATCGTGCTCGAGCCGGGCCGGGCGGCGCTGATCACGACGACCGTCCGCGAGACCAGGTGCCCGTAACCGTGGTGCTGCAACCAGTCCAGCGTGGCGGCGGCACTGCGGGCGCCGTCTATTGCCGGCGAGCTCACCAGCACCAGGGAATTGGCGAGTTGCAGAACGCCGTTCATCGCCGAATGCATGATGCCGGTGCCGCAGTCGGTGAGGATGATGTTGTAGTACACCTGCAGGATGTCGATCACCCGCCGGTAGTCGTCCTCGCTGAACGCCTCGGAGATCGCCGGGTCCTGTTCGCTCGCGAGCACCTCGAGACGGCTCGGCGCCTGCGACGTGTGGGCCCGCACATCCGAGTAACGCCGGATCGTCGACTCCGCCGCGATGAGATCGCGGACGGTCGAATGCGTCTGCAGCGGCACGCGTTGCGCGAGTGTCCCGAAGTCGGGGTTGGCGTCGACGGCGATCACACAGTCGCCGCGCAGTGACGCGAACGTCGATCCCAGCCCGATCGTGGTCGTCGTCTTGCCGACGCCGCCCTTCAAGGACAGGAATGCAATTCGATAGTCCCCCTGGATCGGCTGCCGGATGCGGTCGAGCAGTGCCGCTTCGCGCGCCTCACCTGCCGACTCCCCCGGATTCACCGATCCCCCGGTGAGCCGGTGCAGTCCGCGCCGCCACCCTCGGCTCGGCGCCCTGCGTGCCCGTTCGAGGAGAGCATCCGCCACCAGATCCTGACTGGTCACCTGATGCCGGCTCGGCTCCGGGCCAGGACCGTCCCAGGATTGCTGCCCCCACGGATCTGCCGCGGTGTCACCCACCGGGGCGCCGCCACCGTCGTTCAGCCAGGACGGCTGCGGTCGAGTCAAGTCTTCGCGGTCCACTACTTCCCCCGAGATTGTGCAGAAACAACTGCAGATTCGTGGCGCGACGCTACCAAACCCGGTCAGGCACGGGGATGCGCCTGATCGTGCACCGCGCGGAGCCTCGCCACGGACACATGGGTGTAGAGCTGCGTGGTCGCGAGGCTCGCGTGGCCGAGGAGTTCCTGCACGACGCGCAGGTCCGCTCCGCCTTCGAGGAGGTGTGTCGCGGCCGTGTGGCGCAGGCCGTGCGGGCTCAGGTTCGGTGCGCCGGGGACCGCGGACAGGACCTCGTGGACGACGCTGCGCGCCTGCCGCTGGTCCAGCCGCTTCCCTCGTTTGCCAAGGAGTAGCGCCTGCCCGGAACTGTCCGTCGCGACCGCGGGCCTGCCGACGTGCAACCAGAGGTCCACGGCGTCCGCGGCCGGTTTCCCATACGGCACGGAGCGCTCCTTGTCTCCCTTGCCGATCACACGCAGCAGCCACCGCTCGCGATCCACCGAACCGAGGTCGAGGCCGCACAGCTCCCCCACCCGTATTCCCGTCGCATAGAGCAGTTCCACGATGAGACGGTCGCGCAAGGCGATCGGATCGTTCTGCTGCGCGCCCGATTCGGCGGCATCCATCACATCGGCCGCCTGCGACTGTCGCAGCACCGGGGGCAGCGTGCGGTGGGCCTTCGCGGCACCCAGCCGGGCGCCGGGATCGGTGGCGATACGCCGGGTCCGCAGCAGCCAGGCTGTGAAGTTGCGCACCGACGACGTCCGCCGGGCGAGGGTCGTCCGGGCGATGCCGGCCGCGGACTGGCCCGCGAGCCACGACCGCAGCACCTGGATGTCGAGCTCGCCGAGGTGTGCCTCCGGTGACGTCGACAACCAGTGCTGCAGCAGCGACTTCGCGTCCGCGACGTACGCCTTCACGGTGTGCTGCGATCGGCCGCGTTCGAGCCCGAGATGCCGCGCGTACTCCTCGAGTACCAGCTCCAACGGTGCCGGCAGGTCGCTGCTCATAGAGGCAACAGTCGACTCGGGCGGGAGATAAATCAAGCAGCCGCGCCGCTAGAGTTCTTTTGTGCCGCGAACGATCCCCATCCCGATGTTGTCTGTCCTGGCGTTACTGTCCGCGATCGCTCCCCTGGCCACCGACATGTATCTCCCCGGTCTCCCCCTGATGACGGAGAGCCTGAACACGTCCGCGCCGAGCGTGCAGCTGACGTTGACCACATTCATGGCCGGGCTCGGCATCGGTCAGCTCGTCGTGGGACCGCTGTCGGACGGCCTCGGGCGCCGGCGCCTGCTGATCGGCGCCACCGTCGTCACGACCCTCGCCGCGATGGCGTGCGCTCTCGCGCCGACCGTCGAAACCCTCATCGCTGCACGACTTTTCCAGGGGCTGAGCGGTGGCGCGGCGATCGTGCTCGCACGCGCCTGCATTGCCGACCGGGCCCGCGGAGACAACGCCGCCCGGCTCTTCAGCATCATGATGATCATCGGCGGGGTCGCGCCGGTCGTCGCGCCGCTGATGGGCGGTGCCCTGCTCGGGCCGGTCGGCTGGCGAGGGATCTTCTGGGTTCTCACCGCCGCCGGTGTGGTGATGTTCGCGGGAGTGCTGATCCTGGTCCCGGAGACGCTTCCCGTGGAGAACCGGCACGGCGGCGGGCTCACTGCACTGGTCCGGAACCTGCGCTACGTCGTCGGCAACCGTGTCTATCTTGGTTACGCGTTCACATTCATGTTCGGGTTCGTCGCGCTCTTCTCGTACATCTCCGCGTCCCCGTTCGTGGTGCAGAACGTCCTCGGGCTCAGCCCGGGGCAGTTCTCCATGGTGTTCGCGGTGAACGCGGCGGGCATGGTGGGCGCCGCGATCGTCAACACGCGGCTCGTCGGCACCTTCCATGCGCGGCAGCTGCTGGGTTTCGGGGTCACGCTGCTCCTGGCAGCGGGCCTCGTGCTGCTGCTCGCCGCGACGCTGATCGATTCGCCGCCCTGGTGGGCGATCCTGATTCCGCTGTTCGTCTCGGTGTCGAGCATCGGTTTCGTGATGGGCAACGCGACGGCGCTGGCTCAGGGCGAGGTGACCAAGGCGTCCGGCACCGGGTCCGCGCTCCTCGGTGCCGGCCAGTTCGGCCTCGCCGCGGTGGTCTCGCCGCTCGTCGGCATCGCCGGCCCCGACACCGCGGTTCCGATGGCCGTCGCGATCCCGTCGGCGGGCGCCGTGGCGATGCTGTCACTGCTGGTGCTGACGCGACGGACGCACATCTCGTAGCGCGTCCGCCGCAGTGGGTCAGCGCGAGGCACCCTCGCTCGCGGCGAGCTCGGACTTCCACACCCGGAAGCCCTCCTCGGTGCGACCGCGACGCCAGTAACCGGAGATCGACGCGGCCGACGCGGGAACGCCCCGTTCCTTGCGCACGTAGGAGCGCAGGTTGTGCATGACGGCCTGCGCCTCACCGTGAATGAACACCTGCGCCGTTCCGGGCAGCCATGCGGTGTCGCGCACTGCCGCGACGAGGGGTGCGTTGTCCCCCGACGCCTCTTCCCCGATCCGGTCCGACGTGTCGCCGCGGTGGATCCACGCGACGTCGACGCCCGCGGGCGAGCCGAAGGCGATTTCGTCCCCCGGGCCGGCGACCTCGATGATCACCCGTCCGACCGCCGACGGGTCCAGCTTCTCGACGGACGCCGAGATGGCGGGGATTGCGGTCTCGTCGCCCGCGAGCAGGTACCAGTCGGCTGCCGGGTCCGGCGCGAACGCGCCTCCGGGGCCGCGCAGCCGGAGGACGTCGCCGGCCGCCGCGGACGCCGCCCACGGCCCGGCGACACCGGCGTCGCCGTGCACCACGAAGTCGATGGCGATCTCACGCTTCACCGGATCCACCGACCGGATCGTGTACGTGCGTAGGACGGGCTCTTCGGGACTTCCGAATTCGAGTTTCGCGTACGCATCGGTGAAGGCATTGGAAACGAAGCTGTCGAACCCCGGGTCACCGAGGAATACCCGCACCATGTGCGGGGTCAGCCATTCGGTCCGGAGCACGGTCAGTGTCGCAGTCGGCTTTGCCACAGGCATCTCTCCAATGAACTCAAGTTGGTTAGTGTTACCTAACTACGGTACACGAGTGACTGCCGACGGCGGTCAGAGCGGAATCAGGTGGTGCTTCTGCTCGCCGCGGGCGGAGCGCTCGTCGCGGAGCAACGTCAGCGCCCGCCGGATCTCGAGCCGGGTGGCGGACGGATCGATCACCGCGTCGATGTAGCCGCGCTCGGCGGCCGAATACGGTGTCGCGACGTTCTCGTTGTAGGCGTCGACGAGTTGCTGCCGCATCGCGTCCTGTTCCTCGCCGGCGGCTTCGAGCTCGCGGTGGTAGAGGAGACTGATCGCCGCCTCGACGCCCATGACCGCGATGCGTGCGGTCGGCCAGGCGAAGTTCACGTCGGCACCGAGTTGCTTGCACCCCATCACCGCGTATCCGCCCCCGTAGGACTTGCGAACCACCACAGTCACTTTCGGCACCGTGGCCGCCGCGAACGCCTGCAGGGAGCGGCCGCCGCTGCGGAGCACACCGTTCCGCTCCTGTTCCAGCCCGGGCAGGAAGCCCGGTGCGTCGACGACGAACACGAGGGGAATCTCGTAGGCGTCGCAGATCCGCACGAAGCGGGCCGCTTTGTCTGCGCCGACCTGATCTAGTGCCCCACTGAGGAATTGCGGCTGGTTGGCCACGACTCCGACGGATCGCCCGTCCACCCGGGACAATCCGGTGATCACGTTCGGTGCCGTCTGCGCGGCGAGTTCGTGAAAGTCACCGTCGTCGAAAATGTTCAACAGCAGGTCGTGCATGTCGTAGGCGGCGTTGTCGGCGTCCGGCATGAACTCGTTCAACGCCAGATCGTTGTCGGTGATCTCGGGTTCGAGGCCCGGGTTCACGATCGGCGCTTCTTCGTGCCTGCTGGCCGGGAGGAAGCCGAGATACTCCCGCACCCACGCGAACGCCGCCTCTTCGCTCGGCGCGACGTGGTGGACGTTCCCTCCTCGAGACGCACCCTCGAGCGGACTGCACTCGCGGCGCGCCGGTAGTTGCCTCACCGGAGACCGTACGTGCACCGACCCGGCGCTGCATCGGTGAACCGACTGGAGGCGCTGTGAGGAGGTAGTAGCTCCGCTACGAGCCGGAAGCGATCAACAGGCTCAACACCTGCGCGACGAAGTTCCGCCACAAGTCCTCGGCTGACCCCATATCTCGCTCCTTCGTGTGGTTGTGAGGTGCGTTCTACGAAAGTTTCTACCCCAACCTGTCGTCGATGGGTCGCTTCGACTCGCACTTCGGACTTCCGAGCACGATGAAGTGCGCCGAGCGGACTCTCGACGGGCTCGGCCTCAGGTGTCACCTCTGCCGCGACCATCCGGTGTCGTCTGATCCGACGAAGCCCTCCATCTCCAATAACGGCAGCACGGCCCGAACCTGCTCCATCGCGACGCCGGACAGTTCGGACAACTCCCGGACCCCACGCGGCCCGACCGCAGGCAACGCCTCGTACACCAGCAGGGCAGCACCGGACAGCGCATCGAGATCGCGGACCACGTCGACGCCTTCCCGCAGCCCGATCGGTCCGGCTTCCTCCACCACGTCACCGGCATTCGCGACCAACCGCGCCTCCCCTTCCCGAATCATCCGATTGCATCCCATCGACGACGCCGACGTCACCGGCCCCGGTACCGCCATCACCGGACGCCCCAGTTTGCGGGCCCAACTCGCCGTGTTCCGCGCGCCACTGCGCCACCCCGCCTCCACCACGACCAGCCCGTCGGACAGGCTCGCCACCAAACGATTCCTCGCCAGAAACCGATGCTTCGCCGGTGTCGTGCCCGGCGCGTACTCACTGATCACCGCACCGTTCTGCGCGATCTGCCGCAGCATGCGCGCATGCCCCGCCGGGTACGCACGATCCACACCACACGCCAGCACCGCGACCGTCAGCCCCCCGACACCCAACGCCGCACGATGCGCGGCACCATCGACCCCGAACGCCGCGCCCGACACGATCGTCCACCCGTCGACGGCGAGATCACCGGAAATCTCCGCAGTCACGTGCTCGCCGTATCCACTCGCCGCCCGCGTCCCCACGATCGAGATCGCCCGATCGGTCAATTCGGCCACCGGCCGCGAACCGAGCACCCACAACGCCAACGGCGGGCCCTCGTCCCGCGACCGGGACAGATTCCCGAAACCGAGAAGCCGCCACTGCGGCCACTCGTCGTCGTCCGGCGTCACGAGCCGGCCACCCATCCCCGCCACCAGTTCGAGATCGTGTGCGGCGGTATCCACATGCGCCCGGGCAATCGTGCGCTCCCCCAGCATCTCCGACAGGTCCCGCTCCCGCACGGCACGCGCAGCCTCCTCCGGACCCACCTCCTCCACGAGCCGCGACAGCGCCGGGCACGGCCCCTGAACCACCTTCGACAGATACGCCCACGCCAACCGCCGCGGATCCTGAACCCCACTCGGATCGCTTGCACCACTCCGACTTTCCACCGTCACTGAAAGCTCCGATCACGAAATCCCAACGCGGTGACCACCTGCTCCGGGCCCGGCATGTCGAGCCCCGCCAGATCGCCCACCGTCCAGGCCACACGCAACGCCCGATCGGCGCCTCGGGCCGTGATCAGTCCCTTCCGCAGCGCTCGCTCCACCGGCGCCAGCGCGGGCCGCGCCAACCGGAACTTCTGCCGCAGGGCCGGTCCGGGCACCTCCGCGTTGGTGCGCCACCCGTAGTCGCTCCACCGCTCGCCGGCGGCGGCCCGCGCCTCGGCCACCCGCTGCCGGACGTCCTCGGTGCTCTCACCGACCTCGTCGATGAACGCCCCGGTCGCGACGGCCTGCATCCGCACCCGCAGATCCACCCGATCCATCAACGGTCCCGACAGCTTCCCGAGGTAGCGTCGCCGGGCGGTCGGCGCGCACACGCAGTCGGCCTCCCGCGCGGGCGCACACGGGCAGGGATTGGCCGCGAGGATCAGCTGGAAGCGCGCCGGATAGCGGGCGACCCCGTCCCGCCGCGCGATACGCACCTCCCCGTCCTCGAGCGGGGTCCGCAGTGCTTCGAGGACCTTGGTTCCGATCTCGGCGCACTCGTCGAGAAACAGCACCCCACGATGGGCGCGACTGACGGCGCCGGGCTTCGCGACACCGCTTCCGCCGCCGACGAGCGCGCTCACGGACGCGGTGTGGTGCGGTGCGATGAACGGCGGCACGTCGATGAGGGGACGCTCGGGCGGCAGGAGCCCGGCCACGGAGTGGATGGCAGTCACCTCGAGCGATTCACTCTCGGTCAGCGGGGGCAGAACGCCGGGAAGTCGTTGCGCCAGCATCGTCTTCCCCACACCGGGTGGGCCGGTGAGCATCAGGTGGTGCGCTCCCGCCGCCGCCACCTCGATGGCCCAGCGCGCCTCGGCCTGACCCACCACCTCACTCAGATCGGCGCGCACCGGTTGCGCGACCCACTGGGCCGGCTCCGGGTACTCGAGATCGCGCTCCTCCCGCAGCCACGCGATCGCCGCCCTCAGATCGTGCGCGCCGAGCACCTCGACACCACCGACGAGTCCCGCCTCGGGCAGCGACTGCACCGGGACCACCACCGTCGCCCACCCCGCATTCTTCGCCGCGAGCACCGCGGGCAGGATCCCGCGCACCGACCGGAGCCGCCCGTCCAGCGCCAGTTCTCCGAGCAGAACGGTCTCGCGCAGCCGCTGCCGCTTCACCTGCTTGGCCGCGTCCAGCACGGCAGCGACGAGCGCGAGATCGTAGACCGACCCGACCTTCGGCAGCGTCGCCGGCGACAACGCGAGGATCACCTTCGAATCCGGCCACTCCTCGCCCGAATTCGCCACGGCAGCCCTGATCCGGTCCCGAGCCTCTTGCAGCGCGGTGTCCGGCAGCCCGACCAGATGCACCGCGGGGAGCCCGCGGCCGATATCGGCCTCGATCTCGACCAGTTGACCGTCGACCCCGGTCACCGCCACCGAATGTGCTCGCCCCAGTGCCATCAGAACGCATCCCGGACGTGTTCGATCTGGGGCTGCGGACCGTGCCCGATCATGATCGCGACCACGTCGAACCGCACCCGCGACCAGTGCCGGCCCGAGTCCCGCAGCCACTCCACGGCCAACAGGCGGATCCTGCGCTGTTTCGAGAACGTCACCGCTTCGGCCGGGCTGCCGTATCCCAGGCCGCGCCGTGTCTTCACTTCCACGAACACGAGCCAGTCTCCCTCTGCTGCAATGAGATCGACTTCCCCGTATCGGGATCGCCAGTTTCGGTCGACGATCTCCATGCCCGCCTCGGTGAGATACCGGGCGGCCAGATCCTCCCCATGTGCTCCAAGCGCGAGATTGTGCGCCACAGCAGCCTCCACCCCGTCCCCCGGCGGCCCACCGATGCGAACCGCGCCTCTCGCACCACCGTGCCCGACCTGATTCCGGGAAGAGGCACTCGAACTGGGCGAACGAACTGGGCTGTGCATGAAGTGCACGTTGTGGACAACTCGGCACTCCGCGGCCCGCGATCACCCCATAGGCCCAGGCCAGGGCTGTCAAGCCTGCAATCGGACGGTCAGCCGAGCGCAGGCATCCATCGGCGCGCGAGAGCCACCACCCAGTCGGCGGCCTCACCGGGATCCCCGGGTGGCGACTCGACGAGGACGAGTTCGTCGACTCCCGCATCGACCAGCGACTCGACGTCGGAGGGATCCACCTCCCGAAGGGCGACGGCGAGGCGCAACTCCTCGGCGTCGCGCCCCGCGTCCCGGCACAGTGCGTGGATCGTCCGGATCCGTTCGGTGACGGCGTCGACGCCGTCCAGGTTGAACCCGTACCAGCCGTCGCCCCACGCCGCGACCCGGCGGAGCGCGGCGTCGCTGTTGCCCCCGAGCACGACCGGAATCCGGCGATCGCGCACGGGTTTCGGATTGACCCGCACCGAGTCGACACGGACGAACTCACCCTCGAACGTCGCGACGTCGTCACGCCACAGCGTGCGCATCGCCGCGACGTACTCGGCCGCCCGCGCGCCACGGCCCTCGAACGGAATGCCGAGCGCAGCGAATTCTTCCCTGGACCAGCCGATCCCCACGCCGAGCGTCAGCCGGCCACCACTCATCAGATCCAACGTGGCCGCCTGCTTGGCCATGAGGACGGGATTGTGTTCGGGCAGCAGCAGCACACCGGTGGCGACGCCGATCGTGTGGGTGGCAGCGGCGGCGAAGCTCAGCCCGATCATCGGGTCGAGCCAATCCGCGACGGCGGGGACCGCGATCCGGCCGTCGTCCGCGTACGGATACCGCGACTCCGACCGGTCCACCATCACGACGTGCTCGCCGGCCCACAGCGTGGCGAATCCGCTGTTCTCGGCGGCAACCGCGACCGAGTCGATCACCGCGCGACGAGCGCCGGTGCCGATCCCGAGTGCGTGCAACCCGAGGCGCATCGGCTGATCGTCTCACAGTTGCCCGACCCAAGTGACTCGCTTCCGGCACGCTCCTATCCGCGGACGTCGAGGCTGCGGGCGTAGTGCTCCTTGAACACCTCGAGATGCGTCCAGGTCTCCAGGGCCCTCACTCCGTCGATCGTCCGCATGTGCTCGGCGAGAGAGTAGAGGTCACCCGACGAATCGGCGGCGACCGTTCCGATCAGGTCGAATCGGCCGAGTGTGCGCGCCAGGAACTCGATACCCGGCAGAGCCTCGATCTGCGCGCACGCCTCCCGGTCCCGCGATCCGAGGCTGACGCCGATGCCCATGGCGAGTGTTCTGCCGCCGCCGCGGCGCTTCACGACGGCTCCGACGCGCAACGCGGTGCTGTCGATCAGATGGTTCACTCGATTCCGCGCCGCACTGGGCGAGAGCCCGGTGCGTTCGGCCAGTTCCAGAAACGGCATGCGCCCGTTCCTTTCCAGCAACTCGATGAGCGCGACGTCTTTCGCGTCCAGTCGAACATCGGCGCGCAATGCGCTCTTGGGCATGAAGATTCCCTTGATGACATCGGCGTAGAACAGCGTGTTGACGGTGCGGACACCGGGTTCCGCACGGATCGCGGCGATGGCGTCGTAGAGGTCCTGCTGGCTGGGGACGCGCAGCTCGGCGATGATGTTGTACTGCCCGCTCACCGCGGAAATGTAGACGGCCACCTCCGACGCGCAGAGCGCCTCGGCCACGGGACCCACCGGTCCCGACACGGCGACGGACACGTGAGCCATCGCCTTGAGGCCCAGCAACTCGGGATGGGCGACGGCAACGACGCTCACCGTGCCCGTGTCGAGCAGCGTCTGCACGCGCGTGGACACCGCGGCACGGGGCGCGCCCACGGTCGCGGCGAGCTCCCGATAAGTCGCGCGACCATTCGACTGCAACGCCGCGATGAGCTTGGAATCCAGTTCGACACTCATGATGCCCCGAGATTTCTCGATTTCTTTCTGCACTCCCGATAGAGAAGAAGAATCGCACACATCGCCAGATTCTGCGAATCGGTGCGAATCTGCTCGGAAGTCTGAACCTATTTGTCGTCAACCGCTTGGTCCGGAAGTTTGATGTATTGCGCAGCCGCTGGTCAGGGCGTAATTTTCCCTCCCAGCCGAACGTGACCCACACCACCATCGCGAAGGATTCCCATGCGCACGCTGTTTCACCACGAGGCGTCCCCCCTCGACGCCACCGCCACCGTCTTCACCGGTGGCACGCTCCGCACGGTGGACGCAGACACCGAGGGCGCCGAGGCCTTCCTCGTCTTCGGTAACCGGTTCGCCGCCGTCGGCACCGTTGCGGAATGCCGTGAGGAAGCGCGGAGGATCGGCAACCGGACCACGGACGTCATCGATCTCGCCGGGGCGACCGTCGTGCCCGGGTTCGTCGATCCGCACGCTCACCCCCTGATGTACGGCCAGATGCTCAGCTGGGTGGACTGCGGCCCGGGGAAGGCGCGCACCATCCCCGAGATCGTCGCTCTGCTGCAGGAAGCGGCCCGGAACCAGCCTTCCGGGATCCCGGTGCGCGGGTACGGCTACGAGCACCGCAACCTCGTCGAGGGCCGTCATCCCACGAAGGAAGAACTCGATCAGGTCGGTACCGACCGCGAGGTGTACCTGATGAACGCGAGCGGCCACGGCGGCGTCGTCAACACATTCACCCTCGAATTCCACGGCGTCACCCGCGACACCCCGAATCCGCCCGGCGGCGAGTTCTTCCGCGACGCGGACGGTGAACTGACCGGCGAACTGTCCGACGCCGCCTGCAACATCCTCACCGGTGTGAACGGCGTCAAGGTCGGTCACCACGGCCCGAACTTCCACCTCGAGGACGAACCGGAGGAACATCTGCGGCAGCTCTCCGTGGCGCAGGAGAAGTTCCTCGAGGGCGGCGTCACCACGATCGGCGACTGCCAGGTGACCCGGCGCGAGTTCGACATGTACCTGCGCCTGGCGGAGCAGGGCCGGCTCGAGACCCGGGTAAGCATGTACCTGCTCAGCCACTTGCTCGATCACGCGCTCGACACTGGATTGCACGGTGCGTTCGGCAACTCACGTCTCGCGTTCGGCGGGATCAAGTTCTACGCCGACGGCACTCTCGGCGGCTGGACCGCGTATTTCCCGGACGGGTACGTGGGCGACCCGTGCCGGACCGGACAGCTCTATCACGAGCCCGCCGACTATGCGGCGCTGATCGCGAAGGCGCACGCCGTCGGCCTGCAGACTGCGACACACGCGCAGTCGCCGACCGCGATCGACATGGTCCTCGACGCGATCGACGCCGCGCAGAAGGCGCATCCCGACGCCGACGCCCGTCACCGCATCGAGCACTGCGGGTTGCCGACCCCCGAGCAGATCGCTCGGATGCACTCACTCGGCGTGTACCCCGTCAACCAGCCGCAGCACTACTACAACTGGGGCGAGGGCGTCACCGCGGCCATCGGCACCCCGGGTGAGCGGTTCAATCCCCTGGGCGAATTCGTCGAAGCCGACGTGCCGGTCACGATCAGTTCCGACGCGCCGGTCGCCGAGCCGAAGCCTCTCGAGGCCATCCAGGCCGCGGTCACCCGCATCACCCGGCAGGGACATCAACTCGGCTCGAACGCGTTGCGACTGACAGCAGCCCAGGCCCTCACCGCGCACACGCTGAACGGGGCCCGCGCGCTCGGGCGCGAATCCGAACTCGGCAGCATCTCCCCCGGCAAGCGCGCCGATTTCGTGGTCCTCGGCGCCGACCCTCTCACCGTCGACCCGCACACCATCGCCGAAATCGAGGTCCGTGAAACCTGGATCGACGGCGAATTGGCGCATTCCACTCGCAGCGACCTATTCTCGACCACCGCAACCACCGAGGATCAGTCATGAGTCACGACACTCAGATCGCGAAGGCCCGCAAGGCGGGTTTCGCGGCCTTCGTCGGCACCACCATCGAGTGGTACGACTTCTACGTGTACGCCACGGCGGCGGCCCTGGTGTTCGGGGAGGTCTTCTTCCCGTCCGACACCGACCGCCTGACGGGCATCGCCGCTGCGTTCGCCACCTACGCGGTGGGCTTCTTCGCCCGCCCACTCGGTGGCATCGTCTTCGGACACGTCGGCGACCGGATCGGCAGGCGGACGGCACTCGTCGTGACGCTCACCCTGATGGGCGCGGGCACGTTCCTGATCGGTGCGCTGCCGACGTACGCGCAGATCGGATTCTGGGCGCCGCTGCTGCTGGTGATGCTGCGGTTCGTGCAGGGCTTCGCGGTGGGCGGCGAGTGGGGCGGGGCCGTGCTGATGGCCGTCGAACACGCCCCCGAGGACAAGAAGACCTTCTACGGCGGATTCGCACAGTTGGGCAACCCCGCGGGCGCGCTGCTCGCCACCGGGTTCTTCAGCGTCCTCTCGACCTTCGGTGACGACGCTCTGCGGGACTGGGCGTGGCGCCTGCCGTTCCTGTGCTCGGCGCTGCTGATCGGCGTGGGGCTGCTGGTGCGTCTGAAGGTGGAGGAATCCCCCGTCTTCGAATCCGAGGTGCAGACGGCAACCGTCCCCGAGGCGCTGCCACTGAAGTACGCCATCGTCACGAACTGGCGCCCGATTCTGCTCGGCATGGGCATCCTGCCCGTCGCGGTGGGTGGCTACTACCTGGTGACGACGTTCATCACGGCCTACGCCACCGACCCGGATGTCGGACTGTCCGAGACCCTCGTCCTCAACGCGCTCAGCGTCGCCGCCGTGGTGGAGTTGATCGCCACCCTCGCAGTGGCGTGGCTCGGTGACAAGATCGGCCGGATCCGCGTGGTGATCTACGGGCTGCTGGCCGTCGCGGTGCTCGCGGCACCACAGTTCCTGGTCCTGACTTCCGGCTCGGTGGTCCTGATCTTCCTGACCTTCGCCGTCATGCGACTCGTCCTGGCCGCGACATACGGTCCGATCGCCGCAGTGTTGTCGCAGATGTTCCGGCCGCAGGCCCGGTACACCAGCATCTCCCTCGCCTATCAGGGGGCGGGTGCACTCTTCGGTGGGTTGTCGCCGTTGGTCTCGACCCTCATGTACCAGGCCACCGGCAGCGTGTGGCCGGTGATCGCGCTCCTGATCGGAATGTGCGCGGTCAGCATCCTCTGCCTGCTCGCGGCACCACAGCACGTAGATCACGTGGACGGCGAGTCCGTGAGCGACCTCGGCGCCGCCCGGACGCCGGCCTCGAACTGAACACCCCGTGACTCGGAGAGGCCGGTGCAGCATGGTCAGCACCGGCCCCTTCTCCTGTCAGGTGGGCTCGCCATCCGAATCTGCCGGAGAGACGGCGACGGTCGTCGAGGTGAGCCCGGCGTCGTCGAGGGCGCGCTCGGTGAGCGCACGACCCAGTTCGATCATCTCGGCGGCGCGATGGAAATCGAGACTCCGGCAGGCGTTCCGAGGCACGCGAACCTGCACGTCCGGCGGGTACGCGGCGAGCTGGTAGCGAGCCAACGTCGCCTGCATCACGTCGAGCGAGCGGTTCATCACCGCGAACCGGCTGAACTTCGGGACAGCCACCGCCTCGTCCTCGACCACCGCCTGACCGTCGATCGCCTGGCCGTCCGGGTCGTCCGACGGATCCGGATCGGTCTGCGCGGCGCCGAACCGTCCGACGACCGACCGCACGATGTCCAGATCGCGCAGCTGCGCAGCGCTCCGGCGGAAACGTGTCATCCACTCGTCCACGGGCCGCGAGTCCGCGCTGACGTTCTCCGGTGCCAGAGAGCGACCGTCCCGATCCTCGGCGCCCAGGCTGATCCCGACGGTCAGGTCGGCGCTCACCGAGACGAGCGGGGCCATCGGCAGCGGGTCGAGCACCCCGCCGTCGGCGAGGACGCGGCCGTTGAGTACATACGGCGTGATGACGCCGGGAATCGCGATCGACGCACGGATGGCCGCGTCGACGGGTCCTCGCTGGAACCACACCGACCGGCCTGCAGCGAGATCCGTGGCCACCGCCGTATACGGAATGGGAAGGTCTTCGATGCGGATCTCGCCGAGAATCTCCCTGACCCGTTGCAGGATCTTCTCGGCATGGATGGCACCGGGCGCGGACACGGACAGATCGAGAAGCCGCACGACGTCGAGCTGGGTCAGGCTGATCGCCCACCGGGTGAAATCGTCGAGCTTTCCCGCGGCGTGGAGGCCACCCACGAGGGCGCCCATCGACGAGCCCGCGACACCGACGATCTCGAATCCGCGCTCCTCGAGTACCTGGATCGCCCCGATGTGGGCGTACCCTCGTGCGCCGCCGCTACCCAGAGCCAGCGCGACGCGCCTCCGTCCGGTCATCGAACGATCCTACGCGGACGAGGACTTCGCCCGTCAGGACAGACCGTTGTCCGGGAGCCGCAGGTCCGGCTTGTCGAGCTCCTCGATGTTCACGTCCTTGAACGTGATGACGCGGACATACTTCACGAAGCGTGCGGGACGGTACATGTCCCACACCCATGCATCGGACATACGCAGTTCGAAGTAGATCTCCCCGTCCGCGTTGTGCGGCAGCAACTCCACCGAGTTGGCCAGATAGAACCGGCGCTCGGTCTCCACGACATAGGAGAACTGACCGACGATGTCCCGATACTCGCGGTAGAGCGACAGCTCCATCTCGGTTTCGTACTTCTCGAGATCCTCGGCACTCATCGGTCTCGGAGTCCTCCTGCTCTGGTGTGAATTGTCATCATCTCGCACTTCCGGAACTGTTATCCACCCGGTGTATCAACGCCGCGACGTTCGACCACGAGCGGCGGTGCTCCGGGCACGGGCCCAGCTCCTCGAGTGCCGTCAGGTGCGCGGGCGTGTTGTAGCCCTTGTGGATCGCGAAACCGTAACCGGGATGTGTCTCGTCCATCGCGACCATCACCCGGTCACGAGACACCTTGGCCAGCACACTCGCCGCCGCGATGCATGCCGCCGCGGCGTCGCCGCCGATCACCGGTAGCGACGGGGCCGGGAGCCCCGGGACGCGGAAGCCGTCTGTGAGAACGTAACCCGGGGTGGTCGAGAGGCCGGCGACGGCACGTCGCATGCCCTCGATGTTGGCCACGTGGACACCCATGCGGTCGACTTCCTCGGCCGGGAAAGACACGACGCTCCACGCCACTGCCAGCCGGGTGATGGCCGGGAACAGCTCTTCACGCGTGCGTTCGGTGAGTTTCTTCGAATCGTCGAGGCGCGCCAGTGCCGGATACGGTTTCGGTGCGAGCACGCAGGCCGCCACGACGAGCGGGCCTGCACACGCACCCCGGCCCGCCTCGTCGACACCGGCCACCGGCCCGAGGCCGCTCCGGACCAGGGCCGACTCCATCGTCCGCAGACCGGACGACCTGCGAATGACGATGCGTGGAGGCCAGGAAGTCACTTGCCCTGGATATCGGGTGAGCTGATCGTGCCCATCCGCGCCGGCGGCAACGCGATGAAGACCGCCTTACCGATCACGTTGTCGAGCGGGATGGTGCCTTGCATGTCGTCGCCCACGTGGTACCGCGAGTCCGCGGAGTTGCTGCGGTTGTCGCCCATCACCCACAGGTGGCCGTCCGGGACGGTGACCGGACCGAAGCAGCGTGCCGACTTCAACGCGGTGTCGCAGGCCTGCGAGCCGGGGACGAACGGGAAGTCCATGACGACGTAGGGCTCGTCGAGCGGTGTGCCGTCGACCAGGATGCGGCCCTGGTCGTCGCAGCATTCGACGGTCTGACCGCCGGTGGCGATCACCCGCTTGACGAGGTCGTTCTCGTCCGGGGGGACGAGTCCGACGAGGGAACCGAGTTCCTGCGCACCGCGGATCACCACGTTGGAGGACCGGGTGGAGACGAAATCCTGCGACCACGAATCGGGGCCTCGGAACACGATGACGTCACCCGGTTGCGGTTCACCGAAGCGGTAACCGATCTTCTCGACCACGATGCGGTCGCCGGTGCAGCCCGCGCACCCGTGCAGCGTCGGTTCCATCGATTCGGACGGAATGAGATACACCCGGGCGACGAACGTCTGCAACAGGAAACTCAGAACGAGCGCGACCAGAATCAGGATCGGCAACTCGCGGAAGAAGGAGCGGGGCTTCTTCTCGGGCTCCGCCGTACCGCCGTTCACGGCGGAGGTGGCGGCCGAATCGCCGGTGGTCTCGGATTCCGACGACAATGCCCGCTCCTTCGAAGAATCTGTCACGAAGTCAGATTAGCCCGGCACTGCGAGTACGCAGTGCCGGGCTCATCGGAAAGGTCAGCGCTTTTCCTTGATCTTGGCGGCCTTGCCACGCAGATCGCGGAGGTAGTACAGCTTGGCGCGCCGGACGTCACCGCGGGTGACGACCTCGATCTGCGCCAGGTTCGGGCTGTGGACCGGGAAGGTGCGCTCGACGCCGACACCGAAGGAGACCTTGCGGACGGTGAAGGTCTCGCGGACGCCGCCACCCTGACGGCGGATCACGACGCCCTTGAAGACCTGCACGCGCTCCTTCGAGCCTTCGATGACCTTGACGTGCACGTTGAGGGTGTCGCCGGGACGGAACTCGGGAATGTCGTCGCGGAGGGACTTCTTGTCCAGGAAATCGAGAGTGTTCATCGGTGTTCCATCCTTGCGTTTTCGCAGGAGCAGAGGAACCGAGCGGCACCCGGACGTTCGGAGAACACCGGTGCTCGTCTGGTTCGTGCCCAGATCAAGTATTGCTGCCTGGTCCAGGCAACCCGTCCATTGTGCCAGACGCCACCGGGTGAAGAGAAATCGGCGGTGGCGCCGCGTGCACCACATGGTCGAGTTCCACCTCCGCCGCCACCCTGGCATGCTCCGCGGCTTCCTTCACGTGCTCCGCGCTGGGCGTCCCCGCGATGAAGTCCTGCACGAAGATCTTGGCCCGGATGACCGGCCGACGCCATTTTCGCTCCCGTTCGAGTGCGCGGAGCATCCGCTTCGGCTTGGAGGTGTACCGCCACCGCGCCCACGGCGCGCTCGGCCGGCTCAATCGGAGCGCACCGATCAGCAGGATCGGGAAGATGAACAGGCCGAGCAGCCCGGTCCAGATCTTCCCCTTCAGCAGCACCACCGCCGCGATGAGCAGGTTGATGACGGACGACACCCCGATCGCGACCCGCACCCACGGATCGGGCGAATCCCGGAAGTCGGTGACGTTGATCAGTTCGAGCGGCCGGAGTCCGAGGAGCAGCAGACCCGTCACCGCGATCGCCACGAACACGGCATCGACCGACGTCCGGCCCTCATCCGCCCAGTACACGTCCTGCAGGTAGAAGATCAGCGCGAATTCGTCCAGCACCAGCGCGGCGCCGATCCCGAAGAACGTGGCGAGGACGGCGCCGGTGGTCTGGGTGCCGTCCTCGTACACGGCGATGAGGGAAACTCCCGACACGAGCATCGTGACGACGCCGAACACCACGTGGTGGACGTGGTGCCCGCCGGGTTTCACGTTGCCCGGCCACCACGACACCTCGGCGCGGATCATCCGCACGCTCAACCGGATGAACAGGAAAGCCGCGAGAAACCCGAGCAGGAAAAAGAGCAGAGGCAGCCGCCCGTGCCCGACGATTTCCCGATCCAGCCATTCGTACATCGGCATCCACTATCCCAGTAAAGAACTGGTCACTCCATCGAAAAGTGGTGGCTCGTGTCGGGATGGTGACCTGTTTACTTTCCGAATCCCGCCTTCCGCAGCGCGTCGGCCATCGAACCGCCGGGCGCCGTGCGGGAGTCACGCCCGCGATCGCGTCCACCCTGCTGCTGCGGCTTGCCGCCGCGCCGATCCTGCGGCTGCCCGCCACCGCGTCGGTCCGGCCGCTGCCCGCCGCCGCGGGGACCGTCGTTCTTGCGGCCGGCCCCGACCTCGTCGTCGAGCCGCAGCGTCAGCCCGATGCGCTGACGGGCCTCGTCCACCTCGAGGACCTTCACCTTCACGACGTCGCCCGACTTCACTACGTCCCGCGGGTCCTTGACGAAGTTGTGGGACATCGCGGACACGTGAACGAGGCCGTCCTGGTGGACGCCCACGTCGACGAACGCGCCGAACGCCGCCACGTTGGTGACGACACCCTCCAACGTCATCCCCGGCTTCAGGTGTGACACCTTCTCGATGCCGGCCGCGAACGTGGCCGTCTTGAACTCCGGGCGGGGGTCGCGGCCGGGCTTCTCGAGCTCACCGATGATGTCGGTGACCGTGGGCAGGCCGAACCGGTCGTCGACGAAGTCTGCCGGGTTCAGGCTGCGGAGCGCGGACGTGTTGCCGATGATCTCGCGCACGTCGGTGCCGCTGGCGCCGACGATCTTGCGCACCACCGGGTAGGCCTCCGGGTGAACGCTGGACGCGTCGAGCGGGTCGTCCCCGTTGGGGATGCGCAGGAAGCCGGCGCACTGCTCGAACGCCTTCGGACCGAGTCTCGCGACATCCTTGAGCCCCTTGCGGGTGCGGAACGGGCCGTTCTGGTCCCGGTGCGCGACGATGCTCTCGGCCAGCGAACCTGCGATACCGGACACGCGGGACAGCAGCGGCACCGACGCGGTGTTCACGTCGACGCCGACCGCGTTCACCGCGTCCTCGACGACCGCGCCGAGCGACCGTGCGAGCAGCGTCTCCGACACGTCGTGCTGGTACTGCCCGACGCCGATCGACTTCGGGTCGATCTTCACCAGTTCGGCGAGAGGATCCTGCAGTCGACGCGCGATGGAGACCGCTCCACGGATCGACACGTCGAGGTCAGGCAACTCCGCCGAGGCGTACGCGGACGCCGAGTACACGGACGCGCCGGCCTCGGACACCACGATCTTCGTCAGGTTGGTGGTGCCCGACTTGGCGATCAACTCGGTCGCGAGTGCATCCGTCTCCCGGGAGGCGGTGCCGTTCCCGATGGCGATGAGCTCCACGCCGTGCTTGGCGACGAGACCGGCGAGGGTGGCCAGGGAGGCGTCCCACTTGTTCTGCGGCTGATGCGGGTAGATCGTGTCGTGGGCCACCACCTTGCCGGTGGCGTCCACGACCGCGACCTTCGTACCGGTCCGGAAACCGGGGTCGAGGCCCATCGTGGCGCGGGTACCGGCAGGCGCTGCCAGCAACAGGTCGCGCAGGTTGTTGGCGAACACGTCGACGGCGTCCTTCTCCGCCGACTGCCGCAGGCGCATCCGGGTGTCGATGCCCAGCGTGACGATCATCTTGGTGCGCCACGCCCACCGCACGGTGTCGAGCAGCCACCGGTCGGCGGGCCTGCCGCGGTCGGCGATGCCGAACCGGCCGGCGATCCGGCCCTCGTAGACGGTGGGCTCGCCGGGGACGGGCTCCTCCGTGTCGGGTGCCAGGGTGAGCGTGAGCACCTCTTCCTTCTCGCCGCGCAGCACCGCCAGGATGCGGTGGGACGGGAGCTTGCCGAACGGCTCGGAGAACTCGAAGTAGTCGGCGAACTTCGCGCCCTCGGTCTCCTTGCCCTTGCGGACCGCGGACACCAGCTGCCCACGGGTCCACATCAGCTCGCGGAGCTCACCCACCAGGTCTGCGTCTTCGGCGAAACGCTCGACGAGGATCGCGCGCGCACCCTCGAGCTGTTCGGCCGTGTAGGACGCCGGATCGGTGGAGGGATCGGTGATCAGCGCGTCGGCGACGGGCTCGTGCCCGGCTTCGCGGGCGATCTGCGCCTTCGTGCGGCGCTTCGGCTTGAACGGCAGGTAGATGTCCTCGAGGCGCGCCTTCGTGTCGGCGGTCATGATCTGCCCACGCAACTGGTCGTCGAGCTTGCCCTGCGAGTCGATCGACTCGAGCACGGCAACCCGGCGCTCGTCCAGTTCCCGCAGGTAACGCAGGCGTTCCTCGAGCTGGCGGAGCTGAGCGTCGTCGAGCGTTCCGGTGACTTCCTTGCGGTACCGGGCGATGAAGGGCACGGTGGCTCCGCCGTCGAGGAGGTCCACGGCGGCCGCGACCTGTCCCTCCCGGACGTCGAGCTCCTCGGCAATGCGCTGGTTCACGGTCTTGAGAGTCACGGAAATGGACCCTACCGCTACCCTGAGACAATATCGTCGGCGGTGAGGCCGTCACGGAAATCTCGGGAGAATTTCATGTCCAGGCTGATCCGTTGCCTGACGGTCCTGGTCTTCCTGCTGGCTGCGCCGCCGGCCTGCACCATCCCGACCGAGACGAACTCCGTGGTCGACATCCCGGCGACGTCACCCGCCGTCGCGACCCCCGACCTCCTCCCGGCCGACGAACCGGCGGCGGGTGACGGCGTGACCGTGAGCCCCGAGCCGTTCCCGTCCGCGCGAGTCCCCGTCACCGCACCCCTCGCCGAACGCATCTCGGCGGCGGTCGCGACGGCGGCCACCGAGCGCGGCGCCGACGTGTCTATCGCCGTTCTGGACCGCGCCGCCGGCAGCTATCTGGAGGGCGCCGCCGCCGAACCGGTCGAAACGGCGTCGTTGGCCAAGCTGTTCATCGCCGCCCAGATGTACCACCTCGACGCGCTTGGTGAGCGGACACTGTCCGACTACGACCGCCTCCTCCTGAAGCGGATGCTCGAGGCGTCCGACGACGACGCGGCCAACACTCTCTGGGACGATCTGGGCGGCTCGGACGTCGTCGTCGACGTCGCCGGGCGGTACGGACTCGCCGCGACCACACCGCCCTGGGACGGGTTGTGGTGGAACACCGAGACGACCGCCGCCGACCTCGTGACGTTCTATGCCGGGCTTCTCGACGACCGTGACGGCCTGGGCCCGGGTCGCATCGCCGAGTTCGTCGACTACCTGCGCTCGTCGACGCCCGAGGGCATCGACGGTTACGACCAGCGGTTCGGCATCCCCGACGGGTTGCCCGGCGAGAACGTCGTCGGGGTGAAGCAGGGTTGGATGTGCTGTGTGGGCGATCGGTGGATCCACGTGTCGACGGGCCTGATCGGTGACGACAACCGCTACATCGTGGCCGTCGCGTCCCGCGAGGGCATCCGGTACGAGGACGACGAGGAGTCGTACCCGGACACCGCGACCACGGATGTCACCGAGGATTCCAGCGCCCGGCATGCACGGGACACGATGACCGGATTCGTGAAGTCCCTGTTCCCCACCGGTGTCGTCGACGACTGGGCACGTCCCCAGGGCTAGCGCCCGGGGAGGACCGGAAATCGGTTCAGGGCAACAGGTCCGGACGGCGTTCGGCCGTGCGTTGCAGCGACTGCTCGTGTCGCCACGCAGCCACCTTCGCGTGATCACCCGACAGCAGGACGGGCGGGACGTCGAGTCCGCGCCACGTCGCCGGCCGCGTGTAGCTGGGTCCTTCGAGGAGGCCGTCGGAAAACGAATCCTCTTGGTGCGACTGCTGATTGCCGAGCACTCCGGGGATCAGGCGCACGAACGCCTCGGTCATCACCAGCACGGCCGCCTCGCCCCCGATGAGGACGTAGTCGCCGATGCTCACCTCTTCGACGCGCACCCGGCGGGCGGCGTCGTCGAACACGCGCTGATCGATGCCTTCGTAACGTCCGCAGGCGAAGACGATGTGCTTCTCCCCCGCCCAGCGCTCGGCGGTGGCCTGCGTGAAAGGAACACCGGCGGGTGTGGGGACGACCAGCAGCGTGTCCGAATCGCCGTCGCCCGCGGCGAGGACATCGTCCAGCGCGGGCCCCCACACGGTGGGTTTCATGACCATCCCCGGCCCGCCGCCGTACGGAGAATCGTCGACGGCCTTGTGGACGTCGTGCGTCCAGTCCCGCAGATCGTGCACGTCGACGGAGATGAGGCCCTTGTCGATGGCCTTGCCGAGCAACGCCGCTCGAAGCGGTTCGAGGTACTCGGGGAAGATGGTGACCACGTCGAGACGCATGGCTACCGACTCACTTCCCGTCGGCGGATTCACCGAAGTCGGGATCGAGCAAACCTTCCGGCGGATCGATCTCGACGACGCCGTCGGCGACGGACACCGACGTGACGATCGCGGCCACGAACGGGACGAGAAGTTCGCCGGACTGTTCGCCGGCCCGGCGGATCGAGAGCAATTCGCCTGCCGCGGAATGCAATACCTCGATGACGGTTCCCACCTCGGTACCGTCCGCGAGGCGCACCGACAGTCCCTCGAGTTCGTGATCGTAGAATTCGTCAGGGTCGTCGGACGGCTCGAGTTCGGCGCTGTCGATGACGAACAGCGTGCCCCGCAGGGCATCCGCCGCGGTGCGGTCCGACACTCCTTCGAGGCGCAGCAGAAGCCGCCCGGAATGGTCCCGGGCGGCTTCCACCGTGTATGTGCTCACAGTCTGCTCGCGCGGCTTGTGTCCCCGCAGCACGGCACCGACGGCGAATCGATCCTCGGGTTCGTCGGTGCGAACCTCGACCACGACCTCACCCTTGATGCCGTGCGACTTGGCGACACGGCCGACGACGAGCTCCACTGCTGTAAGGCCTCTACTGATCGGTGTCGACGACGTCGACACGGATCCCGCGGCCACCGATACCGGAGACCAGCGTCCGCAGAGCGGTCGCGGTGCGGCCACCGCGACCGATGACCTTGCCGAGATCGTCAGGGTTGACGTGCACCTCGACAGTGCGCCCCCGACGCCCGGTGATCAGCTCGACACGAACGTCGTCGGGGTTGGCGACGATGCCACGAACGAGGTGCTCCACGGCATCGGCGACGACGGCACTCACTTGTCAGCAGCCTCGGACTCTGCAGGAGCGTCGGCAGCAGCCTCGGCGTCCTCGGCCTTCGCCTTCTTCTTCTTGGGTGTGATGGCCTCGCCGACGGGCTCGTTCTCGGCCTGCGCGAGCGCAGCCTGGAACAGCTCCAGCTTGGAGGGCTTGGCTTCCTTGACGCGGAGGGTGCCCTCGGCGCCCGGCAGGCCCTTGAACTTCTGCCAGTCACCGGTGATCTTGAGGATGGCCTCGACGGGCTCGGTGGGCTGGGCGCCGACGCCGAGCCAGTACTGAGCGCGCTCGGAATCGACCTCGATCAGCGAGGGCTCTTCCTTGGGGTGGTACTTGCCGATGGTCTCGATCGCACGGCCGTTGCGGCGGGTGCGGGAGTCGGCGACGACGATGCGGTACTGCGGGTTCCGGATCTTGCCGAGCCGGGTGAGCTTGATCTTGACAGCCACTGCTGTACTTCTCCTTCAGTGCGCACACGAGTGTGCCCACGTGTCACGTGCAATTCGGCGACGCGCAGGAATAGCGCGCCCGGTTTTGCCTCTAACCTGTGACCGCCGCGCGGTGCGTGACCGGATGCGACGAACAGCGGTTCATTCTGCCAGACGAACACCGTCAGGGGGAAACCAGGTCATCGGGTCTTGACGACGGTGCCCCGCAGCACCACGACATCGGGCGCGGCAAGGGCGTCGCTGCTCGCGCGCGGGTCGTTCCGGAAGACCAGCAGATCCGCGGGCGCACCCGCTTCCACTCCCGGATGTCCGAGCCACACGCGCGCGTCCCAGCATGCGGCGCCGAGCGCCTCGGACGGGGTCAGTCCGACCGCCTTCAGTTCCTCGACCTCGTCGGCGATGCGGCCGTGGACGATCGATCCGCCGGCGTCGGTGCCGGCGTAGATCGGGATCCCCGCGTCGTGCGCGGCACCGATGGTGTCCTTCACCCGCGAGTGCAGGTCACGCATGTGCGCGGCGTAGAGCGGGAACCGCGAAGCTGACTCGGCGATGTCCGGGAACGTCGCGATGTTGATCAACGTCGGGACGAGGGCGGTTCCGTGCGAGACCATCAGCTCGATCGTCTCGTCGGTGAGCCCGGTGCCGTGCTCGATGCAGTCGATTCCGGCGTTGATCAGGCCCGGAAGCGCATCCTCGGCGAAGACGTGCGCGGTGACACGAGCCCCTTCGCGGTGCGCGGCCGCGATCGCCTCGACGAGGATGTCGTCGCTCCACAAGGGCGCCAGGTCGCCCGCGGAGCGGTCGATCCAGTCGCCGACGAGCTTGACCCATCCGTCGCCGGCCCGGGCCTGGCGCACCACCTCGTCCGGCAGTTGCGACTCATCCTCCAGATCGACCGGGAGTCCGCGGATGTACCGCTTGGGCGCGGCGATGTGCTGCCCGGCGCGGATGATCCTCGGCAGGTCGGGGCGGTTGTCGACGAACCGGGTGTCGACCGGCGAACCCGCGTCACGGATCAGCAGGACCCCACAGTCGCGCTCGGTCTCCGCCTGCGCGATCAACCCTTCGACGCTCTCGCCGCCCCCACCGCCGAACCGGATGCCGACGTGGCAGTGAGCGTCGACGAGACCGGGCACGATCCATCCCGATTCGCAGACGGTCTCGGCGCCGGGAACCGGTTCCGTCGAGATCACACCGCCGTCGACCCAGAACTCGACCGGCTGTTCGTCGGGCAGACCGGTCCCCCGGAAGTGCAGTGCAGCCATCGGCTACTTCTTGGGCAGCTTCAGCTGGGACAGGTCGATGCCCTCGAGTCCGGGCGGCAATTCGTCCAGGCCCTTCGGCATGTTCGACAAATCCGGCATCCCCGCGGGAAGACCGCCGGGCGGCATTCCCGGGAACCCACCGGGCAGGCCGCCGGGGAATCCTCCGCGCACCTTCGGCGGCGTCGGTCCCTTGCCACCCTTCTTGCCCTTCTTGCCCTTCTTGCTGCGCTGCTGCTTCCGTGAACCGGGCATGCCCATCCGCCCGGCCATCGCGGCCATCATCTTGCGGGCCTCGAAGAAACGGTCGACGAGCTGGTTGACGTCGGAGACCTTGACGCCCGAACCGTTGGCGATCCGCAGCCTGCGGGAGGCGTTGATGATCTTGGGATCGTCGCGCTCGGCGGGGGTCATGCCTCGGATGATGGCCTGCACCCGGTCGAGCTGCTTCTCGTCGACGTTCGCGAGAGCGTCCTTCATCTGTCCCGCACCCGGGAGCATGCCCAGGAGGTTGCCGATGGGGCCCATCTTGCGGACGGCCATCATCTGCTCGAGGAAGTCCTCCAGCGTGAGCTGGCCCGAGCCGATCTTCTGTGCGGTGGCCTCGGCCTGCTCGGCGTCGAAGTGCTGCTCGGCCGCCTCGATCAGGCTGAGGACGTCACCCATGCCGAGGATGCGGCTGGCCATGCGATCGGGGTGGAAGACGTCGAAGTCCTCGAGCTTCTCACCCGTGGACGCGAACAGGATGGGCTGCCCGGTGACCTCGCGGACGCTGAGCGCCGCACCACCGCGGGCATCGCCGTCGAGCTTCGTGAGCACGACACCGGTGAATCCGACACCCTCACGGAACGCCTCGGCCGTGCTGACCGCGTCCTGACCGATCATCGCGTCGAGAACGAAGATCGTCTCGTCCGGGTTCACGGCGTCGCGGATACCCGCCGCCTGCGCCATCAGGTCGGCGTCGATACCCAGGCGGCCCGCGGTGTCGACGATGACCACGTCGAACTGCTTGTTGCGGGCTTCCTCGACACCTGCCCGGGCCACCTCGATCGGGTCGGCCGCGGTGATGCCCAGCTCGTTGTCGCCGCCGCCGATGGACGTGCCGGGGTGCGGAGCGAACACCGTGGCGCCCGCCCTCTCGCCGACGATCTGCAGCTGGGTGACGGCGCCGGGACGCTGCAGGTCGCAGGCGACGAGCAGCGGGGTGTGCCCCTGGTCGCGCAGCCACTTCGCGAGCTTGCCGGCGAGCGTCGTCTTACCGGAACCCTGCAGACCGGCGAGCATGATGACCGTCGGCGGCGTCTTGGCGAACACCAGACGGCGGGTCTCGCCACCGAGGATCCCGACGAGTTCCTCGTTGACGATCTTGACGACCTGCTGCGCCGGGTTCAGCGCTGCCGACACCTCGACACCCTTGGCGCGTTCCTTGATCTTGGCGATGAACGCGCGGACGACGGGCAGCGCGACGTCTGCCTCGAGCAGGGCCAACCGGATCTCACGGCAGGTGGCATCGATGTCGGCTCCGGAAAGGCGACCCTTGCCACGCAGATCCTTGAGGGTTCCGGTCAACCTGTCGGAAAGGGATTCGAACACCGAGTGCGCTCCTGAAGTCATACGAGTGTGCGGTGGATATTCTCGGGCACCAGCCTAGCCGCTCACGTCCTGCCGTTCATTCTCCCCCGCTGCCCTCCTGCTTCTTCGGCTTCGTCAGCGGAACGACGCCGAGGATCGCGCTCTCGACCTGTTCCCGGCTCGCCCGGGTGTCCCCGCCGCCGAGATCGAGGCAGAACGAGTCGATCACCGACGAACCCAGGGTGGTCACCCGCGCCCAGCGGACGTCGGCCCCGCACGTGTCGAACGCGTCGGCCAGCCTGGACAGCAGCCCCAGCCGATCCTCGGCCCTGAGCTCGAGGATGACCTCGCCGGGCGCCGCGGTGTCGAACCAGATGACCCGCGGCGGCGCCTGCGCGTACTGCACCGGAACCGCGGCTTCGCCCCGTTCCTCCACGGCGGCCACGCGCTGGCTCTCGCGAGCCTCCTCTTCCTTGGCCGTGAGCATCTCCAGCAGATTCAGCTCTCCCGCCAGCGCGCGGATCAGCTCCTGCCGCAGCAGACCCGCCTGCGGCGGCGCCCCGAATCTCGGAGACACGACGAATGAATTGACAGCCGACCCCTCGGCACTGCCCAGCGACGCGGAGTGGACCCGCAGCGAATGAAGCGCGAGCACACCTGCCGCTTTCGACAGCAGACCACGCTGGTCGGGGGCGATGCCCGTCACCACGTACGTGTGGGGACTGTCGGCGGGGACCAGCGCGACGTGCACGCCACCCGACGCCGCAAGCGCGACGTGTTCCGGATCGAGCGGATCGGGTGCGGGAAGAACCTCGCCCGCCATGACCATGCGGCAGCGCCGCACGAGTTCCCCGATCAGCGAGGACTTCCAGTCGCCCCACACACCGGGACCCGTCGCCAGTGAATCCGCCTCCGCCAGCGCGTGCAGCAACTCCAGCAGAACGCCGTCACCGCCGAGTGCCTCGACGACCTTCTCGACCGTCTCGGGATCGTCGAGGTCACGCCTAGTCGCGGTGTGCGGCAGCAGCAGATGGTGGCGCACGATCGCCGTCAGCAGCGCGACGTCCGAAGGCCACAATCCGAGACGCTTACCGATCTGGGTGGCCAGTTCCGCGCCGACCACACTGTGGTCGCCGCCGCGGCCCTTGCCGATGTCGTGCAGCAACGCACCGAGCATCAGCAGGTCCGGGCGCGCGACGCGGGTGGTGAACCCACTGGCGTAGGCGGCGGTCTCGACGAGATGACGATCCACGGTCCACGTGTGCACCGCGTCCCGCGGCGGCAGATCCCGGACGGCGCCCCACTCGGGAAGAAGCCTGCCCCACAGCCCGGTCCGATCGAGAGCCTCGATCGCCGCGACGGCACGGCTACCCGAGCCGAGCATCACCAGCAGATCGTTCAGCGCCTCCTTCGGCCACGGCTCGCGCAGCTCGGGGGCGTTGTCGGCCAAGCGATTCAGAGTGGACGCCGACATCGGCATCCCCGTCGTCGCCGACGCCGACGCGACCCGCAGCACGAGGCCGGGGTCCTTCGCCGGCCGGGCGTCGCGCGCCAGCACCACTTCCCCGGCGTGCTCGACGACACCCTCGTCGAGGGGCCGTCGCACCGGTGGTCGGCGCAACCGCGCCAGACCGCGCCGCGGCAGGGCGTGTCCGGCCGTCCGCACACCGACCTCGACGGAATAGCTGATGGTGCGCGCGGCGTCGCTGAGCATGCGCGCGAGGTCGAATCGATCGCCGATCCGCAGTGCGGCGCCGATCTCGTCGGCGTCCTGCGCTCGCAACTGATCCCGGGAGCGGCCTGCGACCCGGTGCAGTTCGGTGCGGACGTCGAGGAGCCGGCGATGTGCGAGTGCCAGTCCCCCGCCGGGCGACTCGGGACCGAGCCCGGGCATGCCGTCGGTGAGCTGCGCGATGGACAGCGCGTTGAGCAACTGTACGTCCCGCAGTCCACCGCGACCGCTCTTCAGGTCGGGCTCTGCGCGGTGGGCGATCTCGCCGCTGCGTTCCCAGCGCGACCGGGTCTGCTCGATGAGGCCGTCGAAACGGTTGCGGATGTCGGTGCGCCACTGCCGGCGCACCCCGCTGATGAGCAGATTGGTCAGCTCGACGTCACCGACGATGTGACGGGCCTCGAGCATTCCCAGCGCCGCGGTGATGTCCGTGTCCGCCACCTGCAGGGCCTGAGGGATGGTGCGGACGCTGTGGTCGAGCTTGATGTGCGCGTCCCACAACGGATACCAGAGCTGGTCGGCCACCTGCGAGACGACCGCCGGATCCATGTCGTCGTGAAGCAGAAGGAGGTCGAGATCCGAGTACGGCAGGAGTTCCCGGCGACCGAGCCCACCGACCGCGACGAGCGCGAAACCGCTGTCGGGCTTGATGCCCAGCTCTGCACCCTTTGTCGTCAACCAGAACTCGTGCAGGTCGACGAGCGCATGACGGAGCGCGGCGGCGTCGAGTCGACGCCCGTGACCTGCGGGATTCCTTGCGCCGGGGCCGGTCTCGGAGCCACCGGTGAGCAGTTGCCTGCGTGCGCGGGCCAGGTCCGCTGCTTGGTCCGATCCGCCTGACGCAACCGGCCCTGGTTCCGTCGCCTTGGCGACGGGACCAGGGCCGGTCTTACCGGACCCGTTGGGGTCAGAGCGCATCCGCGCCGCGTTCCCCGGTACGCACCCGGATCACCGACTCGACCGGTGAGACCCAGACCTTGCCGTCACCGATCTTGCCGGTGCGTGCCGCCTCGACGATCACCTCGACGACCTTGTCCACAGCAGCGTCGTCCACGACGACCTCGACTCGGACCTTCGGAACGAAATCGACCGAGTACTCGGCACCTCGGTAGACTTCGGTGTGGCCCTTCTGCCGGCCGTACCCTTGAACCTCGCTGACGGTCATCCCGAGGACGCCCGCCTGCTCGAGGCCCGTCTTCACGTCCTCCAGAGTGAACGGCTTGACAATTGCTGTGATCAGCTTCATTTCCTCATCCCTCCTTGCCGGATACACGAGCAGTTGCCGAGTTTCCGCCGAGAGCGGCGAAATCGTAGCCAGTTTCTGCGTGTTCCGACTCGTCCACTCCAAGTGATTCACCCTCGTCGCTGAGCCGCAGACCGATCGTGAACTTCACGATCAACGCGACGACGGCTGTACCGACGAGCGAGTAAAGCAGTACTGCTCCGGCGCCCACTGCCTGACGCCAGAGTTGGTCGAGGCCTCCACCATAGAACAGTCCGACAACACCCGCGGGCGCCTCAGCCGTTGCGACCAGGCCCACCATCAGCGTTCCGACGATGCCGCCGACGAGGTGGACACCGACGACATCGAGCGAGTCGTCGAATCCGAAGCGGAACTTGAGTCCGACCGCGAGCGCGCAGAGTGCGCCCGCCACGACGCCGATGGCGAGTGCGCCGAGGACGTTCACCGAGGAGCAGGAAGGCGTGATGGCAACCAGGCCGGCCACGATTCCGGACGCCGCGCCGAGTGTGGTGGCGTGGCCGTCGCGAATCCGCTCGACCAGGAGCCAGGCGAGCATGGCCGCGCACGTTCCGATGACGGTGGTGATGAAGGTTGCTCCGGCGATGCCGTTGGACCCGACAGCCGAACCGGCGTTGAAACCGAACCAGCCGAACCAGAGGAGGCCGGCGCCGAGCATCACGAAGGGCAGGTTGTGCGGGCGGAACGGGGTTCCCGGCCATCCCTTGCGCTTGCCGAGAATGATCGCGAGGACGAGGCCGGCGGCGCCGGCGTTGATGTGGACGGCGGTACCACCCGCGAAGTCGACCGCGGCGAGCTTGTTGGCGATCCAGCCACCGGTCTCGGCGGTGACACCGTCGAAGGCGAACACCCAGTGCGCCACGGGGAAGTACACGACCGTCGCCCAGAGGCCGGCGAACAGCAGCCAGGGCCCGAAGCGCAGGCGATCCGCCACGGCACCCGAAATGAGGGCGACGGTGATGATCGCGAACATGGCCTGGAACGCGACGAACACCGTCGCGGGGATGGTGCCGACGAGCGGGATCGCGGAATCGGCGATGACCGAACCTGCGTCGTCGGTCTCGGCGAGGTAGGACCCGCCGAACAGTCCCTTGAGTCCGAAGTACTGGAACGGATCACCGACAAGGTTTCCCTTGTCCTCACCGAAGGCCATGGAGTAGCCGTAGAGAACCCACAGGATGCCGACGACACCCATCGCGCTGATGCTCATCATGAGCATGTTCAGCACGCTCTTGGCCCGCACCATGCCGCCGTAGAAGAACGCAAGACCCGGAGTCATGAGTAACACGAGCGCGGCGCTGGTCAGCATCCACGCTGTGTCCCCGGTGTCCGGTGCACCGATAGTGGGGAAATCCACCTTGAGCCTCCTCCTTCTCTGCCCAGCCGGTAGCGGCTGACGACCTGAGAAGAAGGGTGCTCAGTTGGTGTTTCGGCTATGCCACTGCACTGTTTCGCGCTCGTGAACGCATCGGCCTATTTTGTTGCGTCCAGGTTTCGCCAGGCGATTTGCGGTCGGTTTCATCTCCCCGGAGCGGTCCGGGACCCCGCGACGACCCCGAATCGCTGCGTCAGCCGAGCAACGCGTCGACGAAGGCGCCCGGCTCGAACGGCGCCAGATCGTCGGCGCCCTCACCGAGCCCGACGAGCTTCACGGGAACCCCCAGTTCGTGCTGAACCTGGAACACGATGCCGCCCTTGGCGGTGCCGTCGAGCTTGGTGAGGACCACACCGGTGATGTCGACGACCTCGGCGAACACCCGCGCCTGCGCGAGGCCGTTCTGGCCGATGGTCGCGTCGAGGACGAGGAGCACGTCGTCGACCGAAGCCTTCTTCTCGATGACCCGCTTCACCTTGCCGAGCTCGTCCATCAGTCCCGTCTTCGTGTGGAGCCGGCCGGCGGTATCGATCAGCACGACGTCGACGCCGGTATCGATTCCCTTGGACACGGCGTCGAACGCGACGGCCGCCGGATCTGCGGCTTCCTTCCCGCGCACCACCTCGGCGCCCACTCGCTCGGCCCACGTCTGCAATTGGTCCGCGGCGGCGGCACGGAACGTGTCGGCGGCACCGAGCAGCACGCGCCTGCCGTCGGCCACGAGCACCCGTGCGAGCTTGCCGGTGGTGGTGGTCTTGCCGGTGCCGTTCACACCGACGACCAGCAGGACCGCCGGGTGGTCGTCGTGCGGCAGGGCACGGATCGAGCGATCGAGTTCCGGCCGGAGTTCGGCGACCAGGACTTCACGCAGCAGCGCGCGGGCATCGGCCTCGGTGCGGACGCTGCGCGATGCCATCTGCTCACGCAGCGACGTGACGATCTTCGTGGTGGTCGCCGAGCCGAGGTCGGCGATGAGGAGCGTGTCCTCCACCTCTTCCCAGGAGTCTTCGTCGAGATCACCACCGCCGAGCAGTCCGAGCAGGCTCTTGCCCACCGCGGACTGGGAACGGGACAGCCGCCCCCGCAGGCGGTCGAGCCGTCCTTCGGTAGGGGCGATGACGTCGAGCACCGGCACTGCGGCAGCCGGTTCGGGTTCGGGTGCGGGCGCGACCTCGGGTTCCGCTTCGACCTCCGGCGAGACGACCGGTTCGTACGTGACCGGCTCCGCCGGGGCCGTCGGCTTCTCCGGGGCCTTCTCAGGGGCCTTTTCCGGCGCCGGGGGCGCGACGACCTCGGGTTCGGGCGCAGCCACCTCGGGTTCGGGCGCCGGTTTCGGCAGAACCGGCTCGGGCGCAGGCGGACGCGGCGGTGCCGTCGCCGTCGACCCCTGGCTGAAGTTGAACCCGCCGTCCGCCCGGTAACTGCCCGAACGGTCCTTCTCCGCCGTGGTGACCTGCGGGGTGTCCGGCGCCTTCAGGGAAATCCGGCGACGCCGATACAGCAGGGACCCGACGACGAGAACGACGAGAAGTACGGCCAGTGCGGCCGCGATGGCAATCCAAGCTCCGGTAGTCACGCCGCCCATTGTTTCAGGCTCCGGATTTCGTCGCGCACTGCCTTCCCGCCCGCGCCGTCCCGGAGCGGGTCGAAATCACGCGTCCGCGGCCGCCATGTCCTGGCCACGGAGCCGCTGCGAGATGACGGTGGTGATGCCGTCGCCGCGCATGCTGACGCCGTAGAGCGCGTCGGCCACCTCCATCGTCGGCTTCTGGTGGGTGATGACGATCAGCTGCGACTTCTCCCGCAACTGCTCGAACAACCCGATGAGACGACGCAGGTTCGTGTCGTCCAGCGCGGCCTCCACCTCGTCCATCACATAGAAAGGGGACGGCCTGGCCCGGAAGATCGCCACGAGCATCGCCACCGCCGTCAAAGACTTCTCGCCACCGGACAGCAGCGACAGCCGCTTGACCTTCTTGCCGGGCGGGCGGGCCTCCACCTCGATGCCGGTCGTCAGCATGTTCGACGGATCGGTGAGCACCAGCCTGCCCTCACCACCGGGGAACAGCTTCGCGAACACCTGCACGAATTCGCGTTCGACGTCCGAATAGGCCTCGGTGAACACCTGCAGGATGCGGGCATCGACGTCGGCCACCACCCCGAGAAGATCCTTGCGGGCGGTCTTCACGTCCTCGAGTTGAGTCGAGAGGAAGTTGTATCGCTCCTCGAGTGCGGCGAACTCCTCGAGTGCCAGGGGGTTGACCTTGCCGAGCGTCGCCAGGTCCTTCTCGGCACGTTTCGCGCGACGTTCCTGCGTGGCGCGGTCGTACGGAATCGGTGCGGGCATCGTGACCTGCTCGCCGCGCTCCTTCGCCTGCTCGTACTCCTCCATTTCGAGTGCGGACGGCGGCAGCGCGACATCGGGGCCGTATTCGGCGATCAGATCGTCCAGGCCGATCCCGTGCTGTTCGAGGATCGCCTCCTCGAGCTGCTCGATGCGCAGCGCGGCCTGGGCGCGAGCCACCTCGTCGCGGTGCACGGCATCGGTGAGCGACGCCAGCTGTCCGGTCAGCTGACGCACCTTTTCCTTCACCTGTTCGAGTTGGGTCGTCCGCTCGGTGCGGGCCCGGGCGAGTTCGTCACGGTGCGCCATCGCGGCGTCGACGACGTCACCGAGGTGCTCGGCGACCCGCTGTCCCGACTCGGCGACCGCCGCCGCGACGGCGGCCGCGTTCTGGCGGGCCTTCATCGCGCGTTCGGCGCGGGCGCGCGCGTCGCGTTCCACCTGTGCGGCGCGGCGCAGGGAGTCGGCCTTGCCGCGCACCGACTCGGCGCGCTCCTCGGCCGTGCGCACGGACAGCCGGGCTTCCACTTCCACGGCCCGCACTTCGGCCAGTGCGGCGGCCGCCATCTCACGATCGATGCTCGTCGTGTCGGAACCGCCCGTGTCGGCGCCGGCGGACGACCCGTCCTGTTCCGCCAGGCGCAGCCGTTCCTCGAGTTCGACGAGCGCGGTCAGCGTGTCCTCGCGACCGCTCTCGGCCTTGTCGCGCTGCGCCATGAGCCGATCGGATTCGGCGTGCGCGGCCCGCGCGGCCTGGCCGAGGCGGCCGAGGCGCTCGTAGATGGCGGACATCGCGGCGTCGGACTCGTTCAGCGCGGCCAGTGCCTGCTCGGCGTTCTCCTGGCGGTCGGCTTGTTCCGCGACCGCGCCGGACAGTGCCGCGGACAGTTCCTCGGCGCGACGTTCGGCGCGGGCGAGATCCTGCACCGAGTTGTCGATGGCGGCCTGGACCTCGAGGGTGCTCGGCTGACGGTCCGACCCGCCGCTCATCCAGCCCGCTCCGAGGAGATCTCCGTCGCGGGTGACGGCGCGCACGTCGGGCCTGCGCCGGACGGTTTCGACGGCGTCGTCGAGGGAATCGACCACGACCACTCCACCCAGGAGCGCCGCGAGTCCGGTCCGCAGTTCGGCGGGGCAGTCGATGACGTCGACGGCCCACCGGGCGCCGGAGTCCAGGTGTCCGCCGTTCGGCGCCGCCAGATCGGTTCCGATGACCAGGGACGCCCGACCGCTGTCCGTCTCCTTCAGCGCACCGACCGCGCTGCGGGCGGCGTCGAGGGATTCGGCGACGACAGCGTCGGCGGCGGGGCCCATGGCGGCCGCGACGGCGCCCTCGTACCCCTTCTCGACGGTGATGAGGCCACCGATCGGTCCGCGGATGCCGTGTTCGCCGCGATTCTCGACGAGCCAGCCGGCGCCGTCCTTGCGTTCGAGGCCCATCGACAGTGCGTCGATCCGGGCACGCAGGGATGCCACTTCCTGCCCGGCTGCGCGCTCCTCGGCCTGGAGTTCGGTGACGCGTTCGGTGATCAGACGCAGTGCCTCGACGGCACGCTCGTGGTGGGAATCCAGTCCGAGCTCGCCGGCGTCGAGGTCACCGATCTCGTCCTGGACGACCTCGAACTCTGACTGTGCCGCGTCGCCGCGCTGGCGGGCCTCCTCGATCGCGACGGTCAGCCGGGACACTTCGGCGTCGACGGAGTCGGCGCGGGTGCGCAGCGTGTCGACCTGGCCGGACAGCCGGGCCAGGCCTTCACGGCGGTCGGCGATCGCCCGGACCGCTGCCATGTGGGCTCGTTCCGCCTCGGCGGCGGTCTCCTCCCCCAGTGCCAGCTGCTCCTTGGCCGCGTCCAGCGCCGCGCGCGCCATCTCGACGGCTTCGACGAGCTCCATTTCCTCCGCGGCGATCCGGTCGGCGCGGGCCTCCATCTCGTCGGGATCCTGACCGCGGTTCGCGGAGGGCTCGGCGTCGAGGTGACGCGCCCGCTCGCGGGCGATGCGGATGGTCGCGTTGACGCGCTCGGCGAGTGCCGACAGCTGGAACCAGGTCTGCGCGGCCGCTTCCGCACCCGGTGTGAGCCTCGACAGTTCCTGTTCGTGCCGTCCCAGCTCGAGATTGGCTTCGTCGAGTGCCTCCGTGACCTGGTCGTGCTGCTCTCGCGCGACCTTCTCGTCCTGAGCCTGGTTGGCCAGGTCCTCGCGTCGCGTGACCAGGTCGTCCGCGGCGAGCCGCAGCTTCGCGTCGCGGAGGTCGGCCTGCACGGTCTGGGCGCGGCGTGCCACCTCGGCCTGCCGTCCGAGTGGTTTGAGCTGGCGCCGCAGTTCCGCCGTGAGGTCGTTCAGGCGCGCCAGGTTGGCCTGCATCGCGTCGAGTTTGCGGACCGCCTTTTCCTTGCGTTTACGGTGCTTGAGGACACCGGCTGCTTCCTCGATGAACGCGCGCCGGTCCTCCGGACGGGATTCGAGGATGGCGGCAAGGCGGCCCTGACCGACGATCACGTGCATCTCCCGGCCGATGCCGGAGTCGCTGAGCAGTTCCTGCACGTCCATCAGCCGGCACGAGCTGCCGTTGATCTCGTATTCGCCGGCTCCGTCGCGGAACATGCGCCGGGTGATCGACACCTCGGAGTAGTCGATCGGCAGGGCGCCGTCGGAGTTGTCGATGGTCAGCGTGACCTCGGCGCGTCCGAGGGGCGCCCGCCCGGCGGTGCCGGCGAAGATGACGTCTTCCATCTTGCCGCCGCGCAGCGCCTTCGCCCCCTGCTCGCCCATCACCCAGGTGAGCGCGTCGACGACGTTGGACTTACCCGACCCGTTGGGCCCCACGACACAGGTGATTCCCGGCTCGAATCGCAGAGTCGTTGCGGACGCAAAGGATTTGAATCCCTTCAGCGTCAGACTCTTCAGATGCATGACGGAGAACTTTACCTGCGGTTCACCGTTCCACGAACCCGGTGAGGTCGCCGCGGGCGGAATCCCATTGCTCCACGACGAGATCCACCGCGCCCGGCGTGTCTCCCGACCGCAGCAGCGTCAGGAGGGTCTCCAGCTTGTCGCGAGGCCCCTCGGCGATGACGAGCACGCGGCCGTCCTTCTGGTTGGCCGCGTATCCGACGAGGCCGAGTTCCAGCGCGCGGGCGCGGGTCCACCACCGGAATCCCACACCCTGCACGAATCCGTGCACCCACGCGGTCATTCTCTCCATGTCCGTCACGACCGTTCGAGTTTGTAGATCTTCCCGGTGAAGCTGGTGGCGTAGAGCGCGTCCGGATCCCAGCCCGGCCCGGCGCCGAACCGCACCGACGACACCAGCGGCAGCCCGGACGCGAGGGCGCAGCTCTCCCCCGTCGTGGGATCGACCCGCACCACTTTGCCGCCGCCGTTGTAGGCGACGTAGACGATGCCGTCCGGTCCGACGGTGAGATCGTCGGCCGCGTTGAGGGGCCCGGAGCCGGGCAGTTCGACCGACACGACGGGACCGCTCAGGTCGTCTTCGCGGAGGATGCGCAGCGTGGTGGTCGTGTCGAACGTCGTCACCGTGTAGACGTTGCCGTCGTGCGCGGCGAGACCGTCGACCGTTCCCAGATCGGTGCGCACGACCTCCGGTGTGTGGGGATCCGCGGCTGGAACGCGGGTCAGCCCCGCCCCGGAACCCAGATTCCGGGCGGTGAGAATGTCTCCGCTACTCAGCCGGACCAGCCCGTTCGGCATGACCAGCCCCTCGGCCACGGTTCGTCTGTCACCCGTGGCGAGGTTCACGACGTCGACCGTGCCGTTCGCCGAGCCCGTGACCCCAGCGGCGAAGGAGTTCCCCGTGGCGAAGTACGCGTCGGCGCCGTCCACGGCGATTCCGCCGGGCGACTCGACCTCGGGCACGATCGGGGTGACGGTGCCGTCGAGGGCTCCGCCGCCGACCAGGCCTGTTCGCGACACCAGCATGGTGCCCGCCCCGTCGAAGGCCAGGTTCTCGAGAACCCCCGCCCCGGACGCCACCTCCGACACCGACCACGGGGTGCACGCGCCGCCGGGCGGCGAGAACGCGGGCCCGGCGGCCGCGGGCGCGACCACGAGCAGACCCGCGCAGAGCGCCGTCCCGCCCGCGAGCGCGGCCAGCTCACGCCGCATCATGCTTCTCTCTCGACGGTCAGCGTCACTTTCGTCCCGGCCTTCAGCGTCCGCCCGACCGTGCAGACCTTGTCCACCGACCGCTCCACGAGCGCCACCAGACGCTCCTGCGCATCGGCGTCGAGTTCGCTGAGGTCCAGCTCCATGACCTCGTCCAGCTGCGGGTACACCTCGTTCTCCCGGTCCGCGGCACCGGACACCCGGATGGTGGCGTCGTAGTTGTCGCCCAGCCGCCGCGACAGCGGGAAGTCCGAGCTCATTCCGCTGCACGCGGCGAGTGCGATCTTCAGGAGTTCCCCGGGGGTGAACACGCCCTCCACGCCCTCCGAGCCGATCAGGACCTCGGCGCCGCGCGAGCTGCGGCCGGTGTACCGCCGGGTGCCCGTTCGCTCGACCCACAGTGAGGTGGGCGCCGTCGTGTCGGAAGTCTGTTCTGCCATGCGCTCAATCCTGCCACCGATCGACGCACCACCAGGTAGGTGGGTGGGCGGCAGTGGCTTCCGCGCAATTGTGAACGAGGATTCTCAGCGGAGGGAACCGGTGGGCCGTAGGGTGAACCGACCAATGACGCCGAGACGTAGCGGGGAATGCAGATGGGCCAGATCGGTAGTGCGGGAGAGCGCCAACTTCAGTCCGAGTACGGGACCGAGGATCGTGCCGCCAATTTCTACGCGGATCAGATGCTGGACCATCTCAATCCGACGATGATCGAGTTCATCGGACGCCAGGAGATCGCCTTCATCGCCACCGCCGACGCGTCCGGCGAATGCGACAACAGTCTGCGCGCCGGGACACCGGGATTCATGCACGTCATCGACTCGAAGACCCTCGCGTACCCGGAGTACCGCGGCAACGGCGTGATGGCGAGCCTCGGCAACATCCGGGAAAACCCGCACGTCGGAATCATTCTCGTGGACTTCGTGCAGGACCTCATCGGACTGCACGTGAACGGTTCGGCCCGGATCGTCGAAGACCCGGTCCTCCGCTCCGACATCGCGGATCTGCCTGCGGACCACGCGAACGGCCGGATCCCGGAACGCTGGGTGGTGGTGGAGGTGGAGGAGGCATACATCCACTGCCGAAAGCACATTCCGAGAATGGCACCGGTCCCCCGCCACCGCGAATGGGGCACCGACGACGTGAAACGCAAGGGCGGCGACTACTTTGACGCCAAGGCGACACCACGCCACGACACCGACGGACAGTTCGCCGACGAGCCCGTGACCGCCGAGCTCACACAGACGATTTCGCCGGGCTTCTCCGTGGTGCCGGCTGGCACTTCGGGCAACTGAACGACGAGCGGTTCATGAATTTCTCCCGCCGGATCGCGGAGCCGCACCGCGGGCACGGGCGATCCTCCTGACCGTAGGCGGACAGCGAACGGTCGAAATAGCCCGACTCGCCGTTGACGTTCACGTAGAGCGCGTCGAAGGACGTGCCGCCCTGCGTGAGTGCCTCACGCATGACCTCCCGGGCGGCCGTGAGCAGTTCACGGACCTTGGGACCACTCAGCCTGTCGGTGAGCCGATTTCCGTGGATCTGTGCGCGCCACAGCGCCTCGTCCGCGTAGATGTTGCCGATGCCGGAGACGACGGTCTGGTCGAGAAGCGCACGCTTGATCTCGGTGTGCTTGCCGCGCACGACCTTCACGGTCGCCGCGAGGTCGAACCGCGGATCCAGTGGGTCACGGGCGATGTGCGCCACCGAGTCCGGCACGAGCGAGCCGTCGACGTCGACGAGCGGTGCCAGCGCCCAGCCCCCGAACGTCCGCTGGTCGACGAACCGGAGGTCGAGACCGGAATCGAGCCGGGCACGGATGCGCAGATGCTTCTCGGTCGGCAATTCCGGTGGCTGCACGAGCATTTGACCACTCATGCCGAGATGCACCACGAGAGCGACCGTGCTGGGTTCGAGGACCAGCCACAGATACTTTCCACGACGGTCGGCGCTCGCGATGCGTTCGCCGGTGAGCTGTCCGGCGAGGTCGGCGGCGCCGGGCAGATGACGCCGGATCGCCCGCGGATGCAGGATGTCGACGGAATCGATCGACGCCCCCACGATGTGGCGTTCGAGTCCACGCCGGACCACCTCGACTTCGGGCAGTTCAGGCACTGACGTCGTCGGCCGCTACGTCGGGGCCTGCGTCGGACAACGCATTCCACGCCGTGCTCGCAGCCTTCTGCTCGGCCTCTTTCTTGGAGCGGCCGATACCGACGCCGAGGGGCTTGCCGCCGACGATCACGGTGGCGGTGAATTCCTTGTCGTGGTCCGGGCCGGTCGCGGTGATCTCGTACGCCGGGACGCCGACGCCACGCTCCGCGGTCAACTCCTGCAGACTCGTCTTCCAATCGAGACCCGCACCGAGACGGGGGGCCCGCTGGAGGAGCTCGCTGAAGAGGTCGAGTACGACGCGTCGCGCCGTGTCGATGCCGTGCTCGAGGTGGATGGCGCCGAGAATCGACTCCATGCCGTCGGCCAGGATGCTCGGCTTGTCACGGCCACCGGTCATCTCCTCGCCTTTACCGAGCAGGAGATGGGCACCGAGGCCGCCCTCACCGAGACTGCGGGCCACCTCCGCGAGCGCGTGCATGTTGACGATGCTCGCCCGGATCTTCGCGAGGTCGCCCTCGGACTTGTCCGGATGCGCAAGGTAGAGCTTCTCGGTGACGGTGAGTCCGAGCACGGAGTCACCGAGAAATTCGAGACGCTCGTTGGTGGGGAGACCACCGTTCTCGTACGCATACGAGCGGTGCGTCAACGCCAAGGTGAGCAGCGAAGGCTCGATTTCTACGCCGAGGGCGGCGAGGAGGGAAGCATGATCCTCCTCGCCGCCGGCGGGTGTATTACTGATGTCGCTCGTCACAACGCCTCTCCGCGGAGAACTAGACGGCGGCAGTGACCTGGCGGCCCTTGTATGTGCCACACGACGGGCACGCGACGTGGGGCAGCGTCTTCTCGCCGCAGCCACGGTTGGGGCAGGTGACGAGAGTAGGCACAGTGGTCTTCCACTGGCTGCGACGCGACCTCGTGTTGGATCGCGACATTCTGCGCTTGGGGACAGCCACTTCTACTTCTCCTCGGCTTCGGTGTTCACAAGATTCTTGCTGGGTTCTGATTCCACGCCAAATTTGGCTGCAAGACCAGCCCAGCGAGGATCAAGTATGTCATGCCCATGGCCAGATTCGGCAATCGCCAGGCGAACGCCACATTCTGGGCACAATCCTTGGCAGTCGTCACTGCAGAGCGGCTGCAATGGCAGTGCGAGGCCGACGGCATCGATCACGACGGGTTCGAGGTCGATCTCGTCGTCCACGACGTGATAGACCTCCCCCTCCTCCGTGGTCTCTTCCGTTGTGCTGTCCGGGTATGCGAACAGCTCCGTGAGACTCAGGTCCACCGTGTCGGAGAACGGCTCGAGACATCTCGAGCACTCCCCCACGGTGTCGGCTCGCAACGAACCGGTGACCAGGACCCCCTCGGATACGGCCTCCAACCGGAGATCGAGATCGATCTCCGATCCTTCCTCGATGGCGATCAGGTCGAGACCGATGCGCTGTGGCGCCGTCACCACCCGTTCCACGGTGCGCATCGAACCGGGACGACGGCCGAGTTTGACCGTGTCCAGCACGAAGTCCGCGTCCCGTCGGGAACGCGATGAGCTGTGGCGATGGGATGACAACAAACTTCACTTTCGAGAAAAGGGAAACGACAAAGGGCAACCACTCCACGATACGCAATCTGCGCGGTGGAGCCAAATTCGATCGAGTGCGCCGACCCGACCGTCGCTCAGCGGCGACGCTCGGCGCGGCGGTCGTCGACGTCGTAGTCCGAGGCGTAGTCGGGAACACCCGAACCGGTCCGCAACTGCTGACGTCCTCGGCCGACGGACCGGACGGTGCCGTTCAGGAAGTCCTCGAATTCCGCGAGCTTCGTGTCGACGTACAGATCGCAGTCCGAGCGGAGACGATCGGATTCGGCGTGCGCGGAGTCGATCACCCGGGCCGACTCGGCGTGCGCCTCCTGGACGACCTCCGTCTGCGAGACGAGGCGCGCCTGCTCCGCCGTGCCCTCCGCGACGGACCTCTCGTACGATGCCTTGCCCGACTCGATCATGCGATCTGCCTCGGCCCGCGCTCGACCCGTGAGTGCGTCGTACTCGCGCTGGCCTTCCGCGACCGAGGACTCGGCCTCGGCGCGCGCGTCGGTGACCAACTGCTCGGCGTGCGCGCGGGCCTCGGCGACCATCCGGTCGGCCTGCGCCTTCGCGTCCGCCAGAATGCGGTCGGCGTCGTCTCGCGCGTTCTCGATGGTGGAGTTCGCCTCGGCGTTGGCGCTGGAGATCGTCTTCTCCGCGTTGGACCGCGCGTCCCCCACCAGTTTGTCCTTGTGGTCCAGGACGTCCTGGGCGTCGTCGAGTTCACCGGGAATCGCATCGCGCACGTCGTCGAGCAGTTCGAGGACGTCACCGCGTGGAACCACGCAGCCGGCGGTCATCGGTACGCCGCGTGCCTCTTCGACAATCGCGACAAGTTCGTCGAGCGCCTCGAATACCCGGTACACAAGCAACCCCAATCATCCATGACCCTCAGCAGGTCGGCGCAGCCTTCTCCGTGCAAGTCTGCCCGACCGGACGCCGAGGGTGTGTCGTGGCAGCCGGTGTGTCGGGTATCAGCTGCTCTCGGCGGCGCGCTCGGCGATCCTCGCGAGAAGACGGGCGTGGACCTTCTCGGGCAGCATGTCGGAGACGTCGCCACCGAACGTGGCCACTTCCTTCACGAGCGAACTCGACAGGTAGCTGTACGTGGGATTGGTCGGGATGAAGAGGGTGTCGACACCACTGAGCTTCTGGTTCATCTGCGCCATCTGCAGCTCGTAGTCGAAGTCGTTGGCGCCGCGCAGGCCCTTGACGATCGCTGTGATCCCTTGCTGCTTGGCGTAATCCACCAGCAGGCCGTGCCAGGACGAGACCCGCACGTTGGGCAGCTCACTGGTCGAGTCTTCGAGCATCTCGATGCGCTCTTCGACGGTGAACAGGCCACGCTTGCTCTTGTTGACCATGACCGTCACGATGACCTCGTCGAACTGCGCGGCAGCTCTGCCGATCACGTCAAGGTGGCCATTGGTCACGGGGTCGAAGGATCCGGGGCAGACAGCGCCAGTCATGAGTCCAGACCGTAGCAGGTCGCCAATTCAATTCTCGCCTCGCCGTACTTCTTCGCCTTGACGGGTGCGAAGCCTTCGGGCCAGGCCGTCTCGGGTGACCTCGACGACCGCTCGAGCACCACGATCGAGCCGTCGCCGACCCAGCCGTTGACCCGCAGGTGGCCGAGCACCGTCTGCACCGCCTGGTCGTCGACGGCGTACGGCGGATCCGCCATCACCAGGTCGTACGGCCGGTCGGCGGCGCCCGCGAGCACCGCCGCCACCGGAGCGCCGCGGACTTCCGCGCCCGGTAGACCGACGGTGCTCACGTTGTGTTTGATGATGCCCGCCGCTTTCGCGTCGGACTCGACGAGGACGACGCGGTCCGCACCCCGGGAGAGCGCTTCCAGGCCGAGCGCCCCCGATCCCGCGTAGAGATCGAGGACGGACGCGCCCTCGAGGTCCATCCGGCTGTGCAGTGCGCTGAACAATGCCTCGCGGACCCGGTCCGAAGTGGGCCGGGTCCCGCTCGGCGGGACCCGCAGGCGTCGGCCGCCCGCGAGCCCCGCGATGATCCGAGTCACTCGCTCGCGGACTCCCCTGTCGCCACGACGGCGAGCAGGTCGCCGCCCTCCACCTGCTGGACCGATCCGATGGCCAGCCGGGAGACCGTGCCACTCCGCGGGGCGGTGATGGCCGCTTCCATCTTCATGGCCTCGATGGTCGCGATCGTGTCGCCCGCGGAGATGTGCTGGCCCTCGGTCACGGCGAGGGTCACCACACCGGCGAACGGCGCCGGCACGTGGCCGGGGTTGTTCTTGTCCGCCTTCTCCGCGGCGGGCATCTCACTGGAGATGGACCGGTCGCGCACCGACACCGGACGCAGCTGCCCGTTGAGGATGCACATGACGGTGCGGTATCCCCGCTCGTCGGGTTCGGAGATGGCCTCGAGCCCGATGATCAGCTCGACACCCTGCGCGAGGCGGACCCGGTGCTCGTCGCCGCGGCGCAGGCCGTAGAAGAACTGGTTGGCCGAGAGCTGCGACGTGTCGCCGTACTTGTCGCGGTGCTCGAGGAATTCCTTCGTAGGGCCGGGGAACAGCAGCCGGTTGAGCGTCGCGCGGCGTTCCGCGGACGTGCCGGAGAGGGCCTTCTCGTCCTCCGCGGACAGCGGCACCTCCGGCTTCGCTTCGCCGCGGCCTTCGAGTGCCCGGGTGCGGAACGGTTCGGGCCAGCCACCGGGCGGGGTGCCCAGTTCGCCGCGCAGGAATCCGACCACCGAGTCGGGGATGTCGAACTTCGCCGGGTTGTCCTTGAATTCCTCGGTGGAGGCACCGGATCCGACGAGGTGCAGGGCGAGGTCGCCGACGACCTTCGACGACGGGGTGACCTTCACGAGGCGGCCGAGCATGCGGTCGGCGGCCGCGTACTTGGCCTCGACCTCCTCGAACTTGTCGCCGAGACCGAGGGCCACGGCCTGGGTGCGCAGGTTCGACAGCTGACCGCCCGGGATCTCGTGCGTGTAGACGCGTCCGGTCGGGGCCGGCAGCCCCGACTCGAAGGGCTTGTAGACCTTGCGCAGCGCCTCCCAGTACGGCTCGAGGTCGCACACGGCCTGCAGGTCCAGGCCGGTGTCGTACTCCGAATGCGCGGCGGCCGCCACGATCGCCGACAACGCCGGCTGACTGGTGGTGCCCGCCAGCGCGGCCGAGGCCCCGTCGACGGCGTCCGCGCCTGCCTGCCACGCGGCCAGGTAGGTCGCGAGCTGACCACCCGGGGTGTCGTGGGTGTGCACGTGCACGGGCAGGTCGAAGTTCTTGCGCAGCGCCGTCACCAGGGTGGTGGCGGCCGGGGCGCGAAGCAGTCCGGCCATGTCCTTGATCGCGATGACGTGCGCACCGGCCTCGACGATTTCCTCCGCCAGGCGCAGGTAGTAGTCGAGGGTGTACAGGTTCTCGTTCGGGTTCGACAGGTCGCCGGTGTAGGACAGCGCGACCTCGGCGAGCGCGGTGCCGGTCTCGCGGACGGCGTCGATGGCCGGCCGCATCTGGTCGACGTTGTTGAGGGCGTCGAAGATGCGGAAGATGTCGATGCCGCTGTTCGTGGCTTCCTCGACGAACGCCCGCGTCACCTTCTCCGGGTACGGGGTGTACCCGACGGTGTTCCGGCCACGCAGCAGCATCTGCAGGCAGATGTTCGGCACGGCCTCACGCAGCGCCGACAGCCGGTACCAGGGATCCTCGTGCAGGAACCGCAGAGCCACGTCGTAGGTGGCACCACCCCAGGCCTCGATGGAGAGCAGTTCCGGGGTCAGCCGGGCGACGTGTCCGGCGACGTCGAGCAGACCGCTGGTGCGCACGCGGGTCGCGAGCAGCGACTGGTGTGCGTCGCGGAACGTGGTCTCCGTGACGGCGAGGGCCTTCTGCTCCCGCAGTGCCTTGGCGAATCCTTCCGGGCCGAGGGCGAGGAGCTTCTGGCGACTGCCGTCCGGCGGCGGGGTGGACAGGTCGATCTGGGGCAGCTTGTCGCGCGGGTACACAGCCGACGGCCGCTCGCCGTGCGGCTTGTTGACGGTCACGTCGGCGAGGTAGGTGAGGATTTTGGTGCCACGGTCCGCGGAGCTGCGCAGCGTGAGCAGCTGGGGGCGCTCCTCGATGAAGGACGTGGTGACCCGGCCGGCCTTGAAATCGGGGTCGTCGAGCACCGCCTGCAGGAACGGGATGTTCGTCGACACGCCGCGGATGCGGAACTCGGTGACCGCGCGGCGGGCCCGGGCGACGGCGGTTTCGAAGTCGCGGCCGCGGCAGGTGAGCTTGACGAGCATCGAATCGAAGTACGCGGAGACCTCTGCGCCGACCGACGTTCCGCCGTCGAGGCGGATACCGGCACCACCCGGGGTGCGGTAGCCGGTGATCCGACCGGTGTCCGGGCGGAACCCGTTGGCAGGGTCTTCGGTGGTGATGCGGCACTGCAGGGCCGCACCGCGCAGCGTGATCTTGTCCTGGCTCAGGCCCAGATCCGCGAGGGTCTCCCCCGACGCGATCCGCAACTGCGATTGCACGAGGTCGACGTCCGTGACCTCTTCGGTGACGGTGTGCTCGACCTGGATGCGGGGGTTCATCTCGATGAAGACGTGGTTGCCGCGGGTGTCGAGGAGGAATTCGACGGTGCCGGCACAGGAGTAGTTGATCTCCTTCGCGAACGCGACGGCGTCCGCGCAGATCTTCGCCCGCAGCTCTTCCGAAAGGTTCGGGGCAGGCGCGAGCTCGATCACCTTCTGGTGACGGCGCTGCAGCGAGCAGTCGCGCTCGAACAGGTGGATGACGTTGCCCTCACCGTCGGCCAGGATCTGGACCTCGATGTGACGCGGGTCGACGACGGCCTGCTCGAGGAACACCGTCGGGTCGCCGAACGCCGACTCGGCCTCACGCGCGGCGGCCTCGATGGACTCCTTGAGCTGAGCCCGCTCGGCGACGCGCCGCATGCCGCGGCCACCGCCGCCGGCGACGGCCTTCACGAACAGCGGGAACTGCATGGTCTCGGCCGCGGCCAGCAACTCGTCCACGTCGGCGGACGGCTCCGAGGACGCCAGCACCGGCAGACCGGCTGCCTTCGCCGCGGCGATCGCGCGTGCCTTGTTGCCGGTGAGCTCGAGTACCTCGGCGGACGGACCCACGAACGTGATGCCCGCCTCGGCGCACGCGGCGGCGAGATCCGGGTTCTCGGAAAGGAAGCCGTAGCCGGGGTAGATGGCGTCGGCGCCTGCCTGCTTGGCCGCGGAGACGATCTCGTCGACGGAGAGGTACGCCCGAACCGGGTGTCCCTCCTCGCCGATCTGATAACTCTCATCAGCCTTCAGACGGTGGATCGAGTTCCGATCCTCGTACGGGAACACCGCGACCGTTCCAGCACCTAGTTCGTAGGCGGCACGGAAAGCGCGGATCGCAATTTCGCCACGGTTGGCGACCAGGACTTTGGAGAACATTGGAGCAAACTACCCCGCCGTCGACGGCCGCGGATAAATGGCATCCCACATTTCAGGATCGTCCACAAACTTCACAAAGACCCCCCTGACGTGTGCGAATTCTGCAACAGACCCGAAACAGACGAGCAAAGATTTACGTGAAGCGAAGTAAGTTCTCACGTTTTCTCCAGATATTCGATGCGGTCCGCGTCGAGCGCCGACGTCACCATCGCCGACAGTCCGGGATGGTTCTCGAGGCGCGGGTCGTCCGCGATCACCGAACGCGCGAATTCGGACGCCGCGGCGATGACGTCCTCGTGGCCGAGCAGCGACAACAGCCGCAACGTGGACGTCGTGCCCGACTGCGCCGCACCGAGAATGTCGCCCTCGCGGCGCGTGGCGAGGTCGAGTTGCGCGAGTTCGAAGCCGTCGTTGGTCGACGCCACGCTCGACAATCGCTCGTAGGCGGGACCGCCCGGATTCATCTTCGTGACGAGAATGCATAGGCCCTGGTGTTTGCCACGGCCGACGCGTCCGCGCAGCTGGTGCAGCTGACTCACACCGAAACGGTCCGCGTCGACGATCACCATGATCGTCGCGTTCGGGACGTCGACACCGACCTCCACGACCGTGGTGCACACGAGGACGTCGATATCGCCGGCCGTGAAGTCGCGCATCACCGCGTCCTTCTCGTCCGCGGGAAGCCGGCCGTGCAGCAGACCCACCCGCAGGTCCGGCATGACGCTGCCGCTCAACTCCTCGAACACCTCGACGGCGGACTTCGTCTCGGGCGCCTTCTCGTCGAACGCGTCCTCACCGTCACCCTTCTCGCCGTCGCCGATGCGCGAGCACACGACGTACGCCTGCCGCCCCTCGGCCACGTCCTCGCGGATCCGTTCCCACGCGCGCGCGACCCACTGCGGCTTCTGGGACGCGGGTACCACACTGCTCTTGATCGGTGACCGCCCCTTCGGCAGCTGGCGCAGCGTCGACACCTCGAGATCGCCGAGCACCGTCATCGCGATGGTGCGGGGAATCGGCGTCGCCGTCATCACCAGCAGATGCGGGCTCAGGCCCTCCCGCGCCCTCGACCGCAGCCGGTCGCGCTGCTCGACACCGAACCGGTGCTGCTCGTCGACCACCACCATCCCGAGATTGAAGAATTCGACGTTGTCCTGGATCAGGGCGTGCGTGCCGATGACGATCCCGGCGTCGCCGGTGATCGCCTCGTTCAGAGCCGTGCGTTTGGCGGCGACCGGCATCGACCCCGTCAGCAGCGCCACCCGTGTGGCCTTCTCGTGCGCCCCGAGCTCCCCCGCGGTCGCGAGGGAGCCGAGCATCGCCCGCAGCGACCGGGCGTGCTGCGTCGCGAGGACCTCGGTCGGCGCGAGCAGGGCGCACTGGTAGCCGGCGTCGACCACCTGGAGCATGGCGCGCAGGGCCACGATCGTCTTACCCGAACCCACCTCACCCTGCAGCAGCCTGCTCATCGGGTGCGGCTGCGCCAGATCGGCCGAGATCTCGTCGGCGACCGCGTGCTGACCGTCGGTGAGCTGGAACGGAAGCATCTTCTCGAACACGTCGGCGATCCCGCCGGGCACCGGCGGGCACTCGGGCGCGACTCGCTCGGCGTTGTCGTGGCGGCGCCGGGCGAGAACCAGCTGCAGCGCCGTCGCCTCGTCGAACCGCAGACGGTCGTGGGCGTTCTCCACGTCCTCGCGGGTGTCCGGCAGGTGAACCGACCGGAGGGCTTCGTCGAGACCGATCAGGTCGCGTTCGGCCCGGATGTTCTCCGGCAGGGGGTCGTCGACGTGATCGAGCTGGTCCAGGATCTGGCGGACGCACTTCATGATCGTCCAGCTCTCCACGTCCCGGGTGGCCGGATAGAGCGGGATCAGCGCCCGGTCGAACACGGACAGGTCGACCCCCGCACCGGGTTCCTGCGACGCCCGGGCGATTCCCGCGAGATCCCCGGCACCGCGGATCCGGTCGACGTTCACGACGGGGTCCTCGCTGCCGGCACGCGGCTCGGGCAGGATGAGGTAGCTCGGATGGGTGAGACTCCACTTCTGGCGGAAGTACTTGACCGTTCCCGAGAACATCGCGCGCACACCCGGCTTGATCACGTGCTTGACCTTCTGCGGGCTGAAGAACGTGACGTCCACGTTCTGGGTGTCGGTCGACAGGACCACCTTGAGCATGCTGCCCGGCCGGTTCTTCATCTTCACGACGGCCGCGGACGTGACCCGGGCGATGATCGTGATGTGCTCGCCCTCCGGCGGATCCTTCTCCGCGAGCTCGCGGCCCTGCGAGGCGTACCGGTGCGGGTAATGCCGCAGCAGGTCCTCGACCGTGCGAATGTCGAACGCCTCCTCGAGCGCGTCGGCGGTCTTCTTCCCCAGCAGATGATCGAGCCGGTCGGACAATGTGGCCATCGAATTCCTCATTCCACCCCGAGTTGCAACAGATCTCCAGGTTGTCCACCGTGGTAGATCATCACCTCGACGCCGGGGTGCCGCTGCGAGATGTGATCGGCCAATTCCGTGTCCAGCCCCTCCGGTGCCTCCGACCCCATCAGGAGCGTCACCAGTTCGCCACCCGCGCCGAGGACGAGGTCGACGAGCCGCCGTCCGGCCGCGACCGCGTCCGGTTCGATGACGATCACCTCGTGACCCATCAGTCCGATGCCGTCGCCCGGTTCGCACGTGCCCACATAGGTGAGAGCCCGCTCCCGGGCGATGCGCAGCGATCCCCAGCGGGTGGCGGCGGCCGCCTCCGACATAGCGAACGCGTCGTCCACCGCCTCACGCTCGGGGTCGTGCACCGCCAGGGACGCGAGTCCCTGCACCATCGCGGACGTCGCGAGCAGCAGGACCTCATGGCGGGCGTCCCTCGCCGCGGCACTGACCGCGACGAGTTCCTGGGCCGTCAGCGCGCCGTTGGGGAGGACGAGCACCTCGGTCCGTCCCATCTGCCTGATGATGCCGAGAAGCTGGGCCCGGGTGACGGGGGCGTCGTCGCACCGGAGGACGGTCGCGCCTTCGCTGGCGAAGAGTTCGGCGGCGCCGTCCCCGGCCACGACGGCGACGATGCCCCGCTCCCCCTGATCCGGCCTGGTCCGGACCGGTGGAACGAACAATCCCTGGTCCCGCGCATCCACGAGGAAACTGCTGACCCGGATTCCGTGGATGCGTCCCGCCGACAGTCCGGCCTCCACGGCGGCGCCCGCGTCCGTGCAGTGCACGTGCACCGACCAGCCGCCGCCGCCGTCGCCGACGATCACGATCGAGTCCCCGAGGGCGTTCAGCGTGGTGCGCAACTCCCCCATGCGGTCCTCGTCGGACTCCGCGACCAGGTACATCACCTCGAAGTCCTGATCCGAGCCCTCGTCGCAGTCGGGTCCGGGTCCCGGATGCGCATGCGGGCCCCGCGACGCGGGCGGCGCGACAACGGGGACGGGCCCTGCGCGATGCGTGGACGGGGTGCGGCGCGGAACGTGGAGCGCGATCGGTGCGCGATCCGGCGGCGCACCCGTCACGGCCGTGACGAGAGCGTCGAGGATCACCACGAGGCCGAGTCCTCCCGCATCGACGACGCCCGCGGTGCCCAGCACGTCGAGTTGCGACGGCGTCCTGGTGAGCGCGGACGCCGCGGCATCCGCGGCTGCGCGTGCCGTGACCGCGATCGGCGCCTCGTCCGGGAACTCCGCCGCCGCGTCGGCCGCGCAGCGCAGCACGGTGACGATGGTGCCCTCCACCAGGTAGCTCACCGCGTCCGTCACCAGATTGGTGGCCATCAGAAGTCCGGTCCGGACCGTCCGGGTGTCGACGGCGGAGGTGACGGCCGCTTCCGCGACCCCTCGCAGCACCTGGGACAGGATCACTCCGGAATTCCCGCGCGCGCCTGCGACCGCACCCCGAGCCAGGGCGATGGCAACCTGCCGGACGTCCTTGGTGCCGCTTGCAGTGCCCGCGTACTCGTCGATCGCACCCAGCGCCGCCCGCATGGTGAACAGCAGGTTGGTACCCGTGTCGGAGTCCGGGATCGGAAAGACGTTGAGGCTGTTGATCTCCTCGCACCGCTTTTCCAGACCCGCGACGGCGGTCCGCGCCCACGATTCGAGGACTCGACCGTCCATCGGGAGCTCAGGGGCCACTGTCGTCCTCTCCGGCCAGGGGAATGGGAAGGTGCCGTCAGACTAGTCGGGGGACGATGATCGGGCCCGCGGTCCGAGCCCTTCGGGACCGGGTTTGGCCAATCCGCCCTCGAGCGGCTACTCTTGCACGGTTGCCTCGTACAGGGCGCGCTTGCTGTGCCCTGTCTCCATGAGGCCAGCAAATTTCACAGTTCACTATCTTGAAGGAGTTCGCGACTATGGCTGCCGTCTGCGACGTATGCGCCAAGGGGCCCGGCTTCGGTAAGTCGGTCTCGCACTCGCACCGGCGTACCAACCGTCGCTGGAACCCGAACATTCAGACTGTTCGTGCCGAGGTTGCCCCCGGAAACACCCGGAAGGTCAACGTCTGCACCTCCTGCCTGAAGGCTGGAAAGGTTGCTCGGGGCTGACCCGACGCTGCGTGCGATGTCACTGCGCCCCCGACACTTCGGTGTCGGGGGCGCAGTTTTTTATGCCGCCGCACCTTGTCCGATTCGGCATCGTCGCAGCGCATCGGGGCACGTCGGGCACCGGCAGGGGCCCACGTAAGGTGCAACGGTGACTTCTCTCGATGGACTCAGCAAAGTACAGCTCGAAGACGGCGTCCTGCGCATCACGATCGCGACGGCGGAGAACGGCACCTCGCTGGACGGCGAGGGCATGGTGGAGGGTGCCCGGGCACTCGAAGCGGTCGGTGACCGAATCGGCAGCGTCCTCCTCGTCGGGGAGGGCCCGAACTTCTGCGCGGGCGGCAACGTCCACGCCTTCGCGTCCGCACCGGTGCGAAGCGAATACGTCGCCGAGGTGGCGCGCGTGTTCCACGAATTCGTTCGTGCGCTCGACGCCGTGACCGTTCCGGTGATTGCCGGTGTTCACGGGTGGGCTGCGGGCGCCGGTATGAGCCTTGTCTGCCTCACGGACGTCGCCATCGGCGGCCCGGGCACCAAGCTGCGCCCGGCCTACCCGTCCATCGGCTTCACCCCGGACGGCGGCATGTCCTGGACCCTTCCGCGCATCGTCGGCGACGCCCGCGCGCGCGAGATCCTGATCACCGATGCCGTTCTGAGCGGTGACGAGGCCGTCCGCCTGGGCATCCTCAGCCGCCTCGTCGGCGACGACGTCGTTCAGGACGAGGCACTCCGGCTCGCCCGCACGCTCGCTGCCGGCCCGACGCCCTCCTTCTCGGGGATCAAGACGCTCGTCCGCGCCTCCCGATATCGCACGCTGGCCGAGCAACTCGACGCGGAGGCCGCGTCGATCGCCACCGCGGCCGACAGCCCGGTGGGACGCGAGGGCGTCGACGCCTTCGTCGAGAAGCGGCGTGCCGACTTCTCGTCGGTGCAGTGAAGCGGCGTGCCGACTTCTCGTCGGTGCAGTGAAGCGGCGTGCCGACTTCTCGTCGGTGCAGTGAAGCGGCGTGCCGACTTCTCGTCGGTGCAGTAGGGAAATTCGCCGATTACGGGAGCTGCCAGTTCACCGGCTCGGCACCCAGTCCGTCGAGGAGTTCGTTCGCCCGGCTGAACGGCCGCGATCCGAAGAATCCGCGCGACGCGGACAACGGTGAGGGGTGGGCCGACTCGATGGTCGGCACGTCGCCGAGCATCGGTTTCAACGTGGACGCGTCCCGGCCCCACAGAATTGCGACGAGGGGTTCGGGGCGCGCCACGAGAGCGCGAATGGCCTGCTCGGTCACCGCTTCCCAGCCCTTCTTCCGGTGTGAGGCCGGGAGTCCGGGCTGCACGGTGAGAACCCTGTTCAGCAGAAGCACTCCCTGGCGCGACCACGGGGTGAGGTCCCCGGTGGTGGGTGTCTCGTAGCCGAGGTCCTTGCTGTACTCGGTGAAGATGTTGCCGAGGCTGCGCGGCACCGGGCGCACGTCCGGGGCCACCGAGAAACTGAGACCGACCGCGTGACCGGGCGTGGGGTACGGGTCCTGACCCACGATCAGGACCTTGACCTCGGAAAACGGGTGGGTGAACGCCCGCAGGACGTTCTCTCCCGCGGGGAGGTACTCACGCCCGTCGGCGATTTCCGCGCGCAGGAACTCGCCCATCTCCGTGATCCGTCCGGCCACCGGTTCGAGGGCGTCTGCCCATCCGGCCTCGACGAGGTCCGACAGCGGCGCCGCCATCAGTCGAGCCTGCGCAGCGAGTCTCGGTAGTAGGCGGCGTTCGCGGCGTACATCTTCACGTTCATCTCGAGGTGCCCCTCGGGAACCTCGTAGTTTTGCCGGATCTTCGCGGGGACGCCGAGTGCCATGCTGCGCGGCGGAACCTCGAACTGGAACGGAACGACGGCGCCGGCTCCGACGACCGAACAGGCACCGATGACCGAACCGTTGAGCACGATCGATCCGGAGGCGATCAGGCAGTGGTCACCGATCGTGGATCCCTCGATGTGCGCGGCGTGACCGACGACGCACCCCGAGCCGATGACGGTGGGATCGATCGACGTGCAATGGATCACGGTGCCGTCCTGGATGTTCGTGTCGGCGCCGACGGTGATGGTGCCGTAGTCGGCGCGGAGCACGGCCTGTGGCCACACCGACGTGCCTGCCGCCAGGGTCACGTTCCCGATCACCACGGCGTCGGGATGGACGTAGGCGTCCGGATGGATGTCGGGTTCGCGGTCCCCGAGCGCGTAGATAGCCATGCGTGCAACCTATACCGAGAAGCTCTGCCAGCCGCCGGCCCCCGGCCAGGTCTCGCCGTCGACCGAGATGCCGGACCCGTCGTGCACCGCGCCGATCGTCGTCCACCCCGCGGGGAGCGGGACGTCGGCAGGAAAGCTGGCGGCGAAGCCGTGGTCCTCTCCCCCGGTGAGCACCCATTCCCAGTGGTCGGCACCGAGAAGCTTCGCCGCCGACACCAGTTCGGGTGAGACGGCCATGTGGGATCGGGTGAGGGACATTCCGACGCCGGAGGCGTCGCAGATGTGACCGAGATCGGCGAGGAGCCCGTCGGAGATGTCGGTCATGGCGTGGGCGCCCCCGTCCGCGGCGGCCCAGGCGGCGGAATACGGCGGAGTGGGGACACGATGTGCGGCGAGAAGATCCGGGAAATTCGAGGACCCGCCGAGCAGCAGCGCGAGACCGGCCGCCGACCGGCCGAGTTCGCCGGCCACCGCGACGACGTCGCCCGGCAGCGCGCCAGACCGCCGGATCGGGCTCCTGCCACCCAGATCACCGAGGACGGTGACGGAAATCACGACCTGCCCGGCCTGCACGAGATCACCGCCCACGACGCCGGCCCCGAGTTCCTCGGCGCTCTCCCCGATTGCCGCCGAGATGCCGTCCGCCACGTCGATCGACGTGTCCGGCGGCAGGCCGAGGGAAACCAGGAAAGCGGTGGGGCGCGCCCCCATCGCCGCGACGTCGGCCGCGTTCTGTGCCACCGCCTTGCGGCCCACGTCTCGCGGGGACGACCAGTCGAGCCGAAAATGCCTGTCCTGCACCAGCATGTCGGCGGACACCGCCACCCGGCCGTCGGCCGCCCGGACGAGGGCGGCGTCGTCGCCGGGGCCGATCAGGGTGGACAGGGGCTGTACCCGTCCCTCCACCGCTCGGCCGATCACGGCGAACTCGCCGACGTCGGCGACGGTGAGGGGCGGGTCCGGGGAATCCGTCGGTGTGATGGTGTGCCTCCAGTGTCGGGTGGCCCGGGCAGCGGCCGTGGGTCCGGTCGACGGAATGTGCGACTGCGGTACCTTTTAGCTGTTGCCGGGACTTCTCGGCACGTGACCGATCAGCGCGCCGAAGCACCCGCGACTCTACCGAGATCATGCGGCGCGGAGCAGGGAAGGGCCGGAGCGAGAGTGCAAGCGTTCATCCTGATCCAGACCGAAGTCGGCAAGGCCGCGGCGATCGCGACGGAGATCGCGAAGATCACCGGAGTCCGGACCGCCGAGGACGTGGTCGGACCGTACGACGTCATCGTGCGTGTGTCCGCTGACGATGTCGCCCCCGTCGTCACGGAGATCCGTCAGGTCTCCGGCATCACTCGCACCCTCACCTGCGACGTCCCCGAAAAGTCTGCGAACAAGAACTGAGCATGTCCGATCTCGAACCCGAACAGAACACACCCGCCGGCAACTCCGACCCGGTTCCCGGGGAGCGGCGCAATCCCGCACTCATCGCGACGGCCGTTGCGCTCCCCGTGGCCCTGGTCATCGGCATCGTCGTCGCGGCGGTGTTCGCCGGCCGGAACCCGGTGAAGGAACCCGTGTCGCTGGGCCCCGTGCCCGCGCCCGCCTCCGGCTCCGCGGAGTGCGCCACCCTGATGGCGGGCCTCCCCGACGCTCTGGGCGACTACACGCGCGCCGAACTCACCGAACCCGCTCCCGAGGCTACCGCCGCGTGGCAACCGGCCGAGGGCGAACCACTCGTCCTGCGTTGTGGTCTGGACCGCCCCGCGGAGTTCGATCAGGCTTCGCCGCTGCAGGTCATCGACGGAGTTCAGTGGTTCGAGATCTCGGGCGCGAGCGCCGGAATCGACGCGAGCAGCTATTTCGCCGTCGACCGCGGCGTGTACATCGGACTCACGGTTCCCACCGGGGTGGGACCGACGCCGCTTCAGGACATTTCCGGCGCGGTGTCGCAGGCGTTGCCGCAGCAACCCCTCGATCCGGCGCCTGTGGCGAATCCCTGAGCGCCGGACCGCGGTTTATCTAGCGGAGACCGACGCCCCGCGCAAGGGCGGTGTCGACCAGGGTCGAGACGAGGGTGCCGTAGTCGACGCCCACCGCACCCCACATGCGCGGGTACATCGAGATCGACGTGAATCCGGGCATCGTGTTGATCTCGTTGATCACCGGGCCGTCTTCGGTCACGAAGAAGTCGACCCGCGCGAGTCCCTGGCAGTCGAGCGCGGAGAACGCGCGCACCGCGAGTTCACGGATCTCTTCGCTGACCGATTCGTCGAGTTTCGCGGGCACGTCGAACTCGCACACGTCGTCGAGGTATTTGCTGTCGAAGTCGTAGAACGCCTCGTCGTCGCCTGCGCCTTCCGGCATCCGGATCTCGGCGATGACGCTGGCCCGCACGTCGCCGTCCGGGAACTCGAGGACTCCGCACTCGACCTCGCGGCCGACGATCCCGGATTCGACGATCACCTTCGGGTCGTGCAGACGGGCGTGGGTGATGGCGTCGTCGAGCGCGGCCCACTCGGCCACCCGGGTGATGCCGATCGACGATCCGCCGCGGGCCGGCTTCACGAATACCGGGAGGTGGAGGCGGGACTTCTGTTCGTCGGTCAGCGTGGCGGTGCCGGGGCGCAGGACGACCTGGTACCCGATGGGCAGGCCTTCCGCGGCGAGCAGCTTCTTCGTGAATTCCTTGTCCATACCGGCAGCGCTGGCGAGCACGCCGGGACCGACGTACGGGACACCTGCGAGTTCGAGCAGGCCCTGGATCGTGCCGTCCTCGCCGTAGGCGCCGTGCAAGACGGGGAAGACGACGTCGACCGAGGCCAGGATCTTGCCCGCTTCGCCGTCGTCGAGGGCGACGAGGTCGCCGGACCGCGTCGGGTCGGCGGTGAGGGCCAGTGCGGACCCGTCTGCATCGACGCTGGGGAGTGCCCGGCCGCGGATGGCCAGCGTCTCGGGGTCGGTGGAGCCGAGGACCCACGAGCCCTCGGTGGTGATGCCGATCGGCACCACCTCGTACCGTTCCGGGTCGAGGTTCCTCAGGACGCTTCCGGCCGACACACAGGACACGGAATGCTCGTTGCTGCGGCCACCGAAGATGACGGCTACCCGGGTACGCGGTTTACTCACGACACAAACCGTACCGTCGCCGTGACAAGCTCACCGCACCCACCTCTCCTCACATTTCCTTCGCCGACCTCACGACACGTCGGGTGCCGCATTCACAATGCGGACAGGGCACGCTCGAGATCGACGACGAGATCTTCGGTGTCCTCGATTCCACACGAGATCCGCACGAACCCGTCGGGCACGGGGTCACCCCACCGGGCCCGGCGGTCGGCGCTGGTGTGGATGCCGCCGAAGCTCGTCGCAGGCACGAGGAGCTCACTTCCGGCGACGAGTCGGTGGAACTGTTCGGCGGAATCCACCTCGAAGCTCACCAGCCCGCCGAATCTACGCATCTGACCGGCGGCGACGGCGTGCGCAGGATCTCCGGGCAGCCCCGGGTACCGGACACGGTGAGCCGCCGGGTGCGACTCGAGCAGGGCGGCGAGGGCCAGGGCGTTGGCGCACTGCCGCTCGAATCGCAGACCGGCCGTCCCGAGACTCCGGTGGGCGAGCCACGTCTCGAACGGCCCCAGCACCGTGCCCGACAGCGCCCTCTCGCGTTCCATTCCGGCCAGGAAGTCGGCGTCCGACGCGGCGATGTACCCCATGAGGAGATCACTGTGACCGCTCAAAGTCTTTGTGCCGCTGGCGACTACCACGTCGGCGCCGAGTTCGAGCGGCTGCTGGCCGAGTGGGGTGGCGGTCGTGTTGTCCACCACGAGAACGGCGCCCGCCTTGGCGCACTGCTCGGACACGGCACGCAGATCCACCACGTCGAGGGACGGGTTGGCCGGAGTCTCGGCCACCACCACCGTCGTCCCCTCGGCGGACGCCAGCAGTGCGGCGGCCGCCTCGCCGGCCATGTCGGCGGTCCGCAGTTCGTGCACGGTGATGCCCATCGGCTCCAGACGCTCCCGCGCGTACGCACGCACCTGGTAATAACCGTCGGACGGAACGACCACGGTGTCACCGGCGGTGAGCAGACTCCGCAGCACGACGGTGACCGCCGACATCCCGGAGCCGACGACGAGTGCGCCCGCGGCGCCCTCGAGCGTCGCCAGCGCCGATTCGAGGTCGCGCCAGCCCGGATTGGAGGCACGCGCGTAGGTGTCGGACTCGGTTCCCTCGTCCGCGCTCAGCTGATAGGGGGCAGCGAAAACCGGCCCCCTCTGCATCGGTGAGCCGGGAACACTCTCTGCGGCAACGGCTTTGACGCAGCGGGTGGAATCACCACTCACGAGTTCACTCCGGCTTCGTGCGGCGACCGAGCAGCTGACCGATCGCGTCCTGCACCACGAGGCCCTCGTGGCACACCCGGTGCACGGCATCGGTCAACGGCATCTCGACGTCGTAACTGGCGGCGAGAGCCCGAACCGACGAGCACGATTTGACGCCCTCGGCGACCTGACCGTGAGTGGCCGCCTGGGCACTCTCGATCGAACCACCCTGGCCGAGGCGTTCACCGAACGACCGGTTGCGCGACAGGGGCGACGTGCACGTCGCAACCAGATCGCCCACTCCCGCGAGACCCGCGAGGGTGGCAGGTTTCGCACCGAGCGCTACTCCCAGCCGGATGATCTCGGCCAGACCTCGAGTGATGATGCTCGCAATCGTGTTCTCTCCCAAACCGATTCCAGATGCCATACCGCAGGCGAGGGCGATGACGTTCTTGCAGGCGCCGCCGACCTCGCACCCGATGACGTCCGAATTCGTGTACGGACGGAAGTATCCGGTGGCCGAAGCCTTCTGCAGTTCCAGCGCCCGCGTCGAATCCGTGCACGCGACGACCGTCGCCGCCGGCTGACCGATCGCGATCTCCCGGGCCAGATTGGGCCCGGACAGGACGGCGACCCGCCCCGGGTCTGCGCCGGTGACCTGGATGATCACCTGACTCATCCGCATGAGGGTGCCGGTCTCGATGCCCTTGGCGAGGCTCAGGAGGGTGGCGTTCTCGGGGATCATCGGACTCCAGACCTGCAAATTGTCGCGCAGAGACTGCGACGGCACCGCGAGAACGACGATGTCCGCGCCGTCGAGTGCGGCCCGCGCGTCGTCGGTGGCAGTCAACGACGGAGGCAGGGCGATGCCCGGCAGGTAGTCCGTGTTCTCGTGCCGCGAGACGATCGACTCGGCGATCTCACCGCGTCGCGCCCACATGGTGACATCGGTCCCGGCGTCGGCCAGGACCTTCGCAAATGCAGTCCCCCATGAACCCGCTCCCAGTACCGCAGCCTTGCTCACACAGCCCCCTCGTCGTTCGTTACCCGATGCGTCGCCCACAGTATTGCCGATGCCGAGGTCGAGCGCCGCCCCGCTACCGAACTCGTTCGCTGCTCAGCCACGACCGGGCGTCCGGAGCACCACCCCGCGCGGGCTGGCAAGATATCCGCATGAGCACAGCGACCCGATCCGTGGCGCCGCGCGCGCACGTACTCGTCGCCGTGAAGGAACTCCACGCGGCCAAGACGCGGCTGTCGGGTGTCTTCGACACGGACGACCGCACCGGACTGGTGCTGTCGATGCTGCGCGACACCCTCGCCGTCGTCAGCGATGTCGCGACGGTCGTCGGTGTCACCGTGGTCACGCCGGACCCCGCGGTGGCGCGGCTCGCACGCAGCGTCGGCGCGCATGTCTACGCCGACCCCGCACCTGTTTCCACCGAAGACCGGCCGGACGAGGCCGGCACCGAGCACGGTCTCAATGCGGCGCTGTCGGCGGCGGCCGAGCACGTCCGCAGCAACGAGCGCGGAGTCGACGTCGTCGCACTCCAGGCCGATCTTCCGTCTCTGCGCGGAGGCGAATTCGGTGAAGCACTCGCCGCGGCGAGAACCGGCGGCAGGTCGGTGGTCGTCGACCATCACGGCACCGGAACCGCCGCACTGTTCTCCTGCGACCCGGAAATTCCGCTCGATCCCCGGTTCGGACCCGGATCGGCGAAGCGGCATCTCGAATCCGGGGCCCGTCCCCTCGACGGGCACTGGCCGGGTCTGCGGACCGACGTCGACACCGCCGACGATCTCGATGCCGCGCAGGCTCTCGGCGTCGGACCTGCGACGCGTGCCGCACTCGACGCACTCGAACACACCGCCCCCTCGCGCTGCGGAAACGAGTAGGCAACGCACCCCGCGTGAATTTGCCCCATCGATTGTCCGCGGCCGAATTCTCGAGGGATGATCGTGGGGTGAGTAACCGAGAAGCACTCGACCAGCAGACCGACGTCGACGGAAAGAACGGAACCCGCGACGGCATCGTCACGGCGAATCCCACGAACGTTCCCATGGCGCCCCCCGCTGCCACGAGTGCCCTCACGAGCGCACTGACCGACGGGCTCCCCGAAGATCGTTACCTGAACCGCGAACTCAGTTGGCTCGATTTCAATGCCCGGGTTCTCGCCCTCGCCGAGGACACGTCGCTGCCGCTGCTCGAACGCGCCAAGTTCCTCGCCATCTTCGCGTCCAATCTGGACGAGTTCTTCATGGTCCGTGTCGCCGGACTCAAGCGCCGCGACGAGACCGGGCTGTCCGTGCGGTCCGCCGACGGTCTCTCCCCCCGTGAACAGCTCTCGCTGATCGCGACCCGGACCCAGGAGATCTCGGAGAAGGCCGCCCGGGTCTTCCTCGACTCCGTTCGTCCCGCGCTTGCCGCCGAAGGGATCTCCATCATCGGATGGGACGATCTCACCGAGGACGACCGCGAGCGCCTGTCGGTGCATTTCCAGGACCAGATCTTCCCCGTACTCACTCCGCTCGCCGTCGACCACGCCCACCCGTTCCCGTATATCAGCGGCCTGAGTCTCAACCTCGCGGTGACGGTGAAGGATGCGGTCACGGGTGGCGAACACTTTGCGAGGGTCAAGGTTCCGGACAACGTGGGCCGGTTCGTCCGCGTCCGCCGTGACGAGACTCCCTCCTCCATCGACGCGTTCCTGCCCCTGGAAGATCTGATCTCCGCACACCTCGACATGCTGTTCCCGGGCATGGAGATTGTGGAGCACCATGCATTCCGGATTACACGCAACGCCGATTTCGAGGTCGAGGAAGACCGCGACGAAGATCTCCTGCAGGCGCTCGAGCGTGAGTTGGCCCGCCGCCGCTTCGGTTCACCGGTGCGACTCGAGGTCGCGGACGACATGACCGAGCACATGCTCGAACTCCTCCTACGCGAACTCGACGTCGATCCCGGCGACGTCATCCAGGTACCCGGACTGCTGGATCTGTCGTGCCTCTGGCAGGTGTACGCGGTCGACCGGCCGGCCCTCAAGGACGCACCGTTCGTCCCGGCAACGCATCCGGCGTTCGGCGAGCGAGAAACGCCCAAGAGCGTCTTCTCCACCCTCCGCGACGGCGACGTCCTGGTCCACCATCCGTACGACTCGTTCTCCACGAGTGTTCAGCGCTTCATCGAACAGGCTGCGGCCGACCCCCAGGTTCTGGCGATCAAGCAGACTCTCTACCGCACTTCGGGCGACTCCCCCATCGTCGACGCGTTGATCACCGCCGCCGAGGCGGGCAAACAGGTTGTGGCACTGGTCGAGATCAAGGCGCGATTCGACGAGCAGGCGAACATCAAATGGGCGCGCAAGCTCGAACACGCGGGGGTGCACGTGGTGTACGGACTGGTCGGGCTCAAGACCCACTGCAAGACGTGCCTCGTCGTCCGCCGCGAAGGGTCCACCATCCGGCGTTACTGCCACATCGGTACCGGCAACTACAACCCGAAGACCGCCCGGCTGTACGAGGACATCGGCCTGCTCACCGCGGCACCCGAGATCGGCGCAGACCTTACCGACCTGTTCAATTCCCTCACCGGCTACTCGCGGAAGACGCAGTACCGCAACCTCCTCGTCGCGCCGTACGGCGTCCGCCGGGGAATCATCGAGCGGATCGACGGTGAGATCGCGCACAAGCTGCGAGGCGAGGATGCCGGAATCCTACTGAAGGCCAACGCCTTGGTCGACGAACAGGTGATCGACTCGCTCTATCGCGCATCCAAGGCCGGTGTGCCCGTCGAGATCGTCGTGCGTGGCATCTGCGCCCTCAAACCCGGAGTGCCCGGCCTGAGCGAGAACATCCACGTCCGGTCGATTCTCGGACGTTTCCTCGAGCATTCCCGCGTCTTCCATTTCCGCGGCGCCGACGAATTCTGGATCGGCAGCGCAGACATGATGCACCGCAACCTCGACCGACGTGTCGAGGTCATGGCGCAGGTGAAAGATCCTCGACTCACTGCTCAGATAGGCGAGATCATCGATTCCGCGCTCGATCCCGTCACGCGGTGCTGGGTGCTCGGGGCCGACGGCCGGTGGGTTCCGTCGCCTGCCCACGGCGAGGAGGTTCGCGACCACCAGGAGGCCATGATGCGCAAACGAATGGGCACCGGATCCTGATCGCGGCGAATCCGCGGAAGAAGGAAGGAACTCGGTGAGCAGTTCACCCGGCAAACCGGTCAAAGCCAATATCTTCGCCGCGGGCGCCGTGCTGTGGCGAAAATCTCCCGGTAATCCCGACGAGATCGAGATCGCGCTCATTCACCGGCCCAAATACGAGGACTGGTCATTTCCCAAGGGAAAGCTCGACCCCGGCGAGACTGCCGTGGTGGCCGCACTGCGTGAGGTGGAAGAAGAGACGGGAATTCGCGGGCGTCTCGGCCGGCATCTCGGCGCGTTGACGTATCCGATTCCGGGCCACCGCCGATTGAAACGTGTCGAATACTGGGCGGCAGAAGCCCGTGCCGGCGAATTCGTCTCCAACAGCGAAGTGGACGAAATGCGGTGGCTTCCCGTATCCGAGGTCGCCGATCAACTGTCGTATCCCATGGATCGCAAGATGCTCCGTCGATTCACGGCTCAGCCACCCGACACCGCGACCGTGCTACTGGTCCGGCACGCCAAGGCTGGAAGCCGGAAACGCTACAAGGGTGACGACACCACCCGGCCCCTGGATGCGAACGGCCAACTCCAGGCCCAAGCGCTCGTCGCGCAGCTCGAGGCGTTCGGAGCCACGGACATCACGTCGGCCGACCGGACGCGGTGCACACAGACGGTCGAGCCGCTGGCACGCGCGTTGGACACGACCGTCCGGTTGGATCCGTTGCTGTCCGAGGAGAGTTACACCGCCGACCCGGTGGCCACTCGCACACGGGTCCGCAAGATCGCCGCTCTCGGCGGAGTTCAGGTGATCTGCAGTCAGGGTGGCGTCATTCCCGATCTGCTCGACTGGTGGGCGGAGATCGACGGCATCGCGCTTCCCCCGGCGCGGAACCGAAAGGCGAGCACCTGGGTGCTCTCGCTGTCCGGTGGCAAACTCATCGCCGCCGACCATATCGACAGTCCGCTGCCTCCCACCCGGAAGGACTGAGACCCGCCGACCGGAGTTCACCGGGACACCAGGAGAACACAGACAGGCGCCAACCCCCAGGGTCGGCGCCTGTCTGTGTTCGGGCAGTCCTGTGTGCGCTGTATTACTTGGCGCGCTTCGCGGGAGCCTTCTTTGCTGCGGTCTTCTTGGCTGCAGTCTTGGCCGGAGCCTTCTTTGCTGCGGTCTTCTTGGCAGCCGTGGTCTTGGCCGGAGCCTTCTTGGCCGCAGTCTTCTTGGCAGCCGTGGTCTTGGCCGGAGCCTTCTTGGCCGCAGTCTTCTTGGCAGCCGTGGTCTTGGCCGGAGCCACCTTCTTCGCCACGGTCTTCTTGGCAGCCGTGGTCTTGGCCGGAGCCTTCTTGGCCGCAGTCTTCTTGGCAGCCGTGGTCTTGGCCGGAGCTGCCTTCTTGGCTGCGGTCTTCTTGGCAGCCGTCTTCTTGGCAGCAGCCTTCTTGGCGGCGGCCTTGGTGGCGGGTGCCGCTGCACCGCGCTTGACTGCCGGACCGGTGGCCGGAAGCTTCTGGCCGCCAGCGATAACCGCCTTGAACTGAGCGCCCGGACGGAACGCCGGCACCGACGTCGGCTTGACCTTGACGGTCTCACCCGTGCGCGGGTTACGTGCGACACGTGCCGCGCGACGACGCTGCTCGAAGACACCGAAACCGGTGATGGTCACGCTGTCGCCGCGGTGCACTGCCCGGACGATCGTGTCCACGACATGCTCGACAGCTTCCGTTGCCGTGCGCCTGTCCGTGCCCAGTTTCTCGGTCAGAACATCGATGAGCTCTGCCTTATTCATTGAAATTCCTCCGCGAACTAATGGTCCATCATCGGACCGACTACGAACTACGGTAAACCTGAATACCGCAGGAGTCTATGTGCCACGCCAATTCTCATACAACGCGGCACCATTCTCAGGAACTTATTATCTGGGAGACAGGGCTCCGATTCCAACTTTCAGTCGGCCGGAGTGGGCTCCGGAAGAGTCGCAGGTTTCCAAGAAGGCCTTGACTTTTCGAACTCGGAAATGGCTTCTACCTGCCGCAATGTCAATCCGATGTCGTCCAGACCCTCGATCAGACGCCATCGCGTGTAGTCATCAATCGCAAAGGGCACCACGGTGGTTCCGGCCGTCACAGTCTTGTTCTCGAGGTCGACAATCAATTCGAGACCGGGTTGCTCGTCGAGCAACTTCCAGAGCAGTTCGACGTCCGACTGGGCTACCTGAGCGGCCAGCAGACCGGCCTTGCCGGCGTTGCCCCGGAAGATGTCCGCGAAGCGAGACGCGATCACGACCCGAAATCCGAAGTCGGATAGCGCCCACACGGCGTGCTCCCGGGAGGAGCCCGTGCCGAAATCGGGCCCGGCCACCAGAACGCTGCCCTTGTCGTACGGGGCGACGTTCAGAACGAAGTTCGGATCGTTCCGCCACGCGGCGAACAGACCGTCCTCGAAACCGGTGCGGGTCACTCGTTTCAGGTAGACCGCCGGAATGATCTGGTCCGTGTCCACGTTGGATCGCCGCAGCGGAACGCCGATACCTTTGTGTGTGCTAAAGGATTCCATCGAAAAATCTCCTAAATTCCTTGGGTCCTAGGCCAGATCTGTCGGCGCGGACAGTGTTCCCCGGACTGCGGTCGCGGCGGCGACCAGCGGCGAAACCAGGTGAGTCCGGCCGCCCTTGCCTTGACGGCCTTCGAAATTGCGGTTGGACGTGGAGGCCGAACGCTCGCCGGGCGCGAGCTGATCCGGGTTCATCCCGAGGCACATCGAGCACCCCGCCTGCCGCCATTCGGCGCCCGCGGCGGTGAAGATCTCGCCGAGACCCTCCTTTTCGGCCTGCGCGCGCACGCGCATCGAGCCCGGCACGATCAGCATCCGGACCCCGTCGGCGACGTGGCGGCCGCGCAACACGTCGGCCACGGCCCTCAGATCCTCGATCCGGCCGTTGGTGCACGAACCCACGAAAACTGTGTCGATCGCCACCTCACGCAACGGAGTTCCGGCTTCGAGACCCATGTAGGTCAACGCCTTCTCCGCGGCGTGACGCTCGCTCTCGTCCACGATCTCGGCCGGATTCGGCACGGCCTCGCCGAGCGGCAGGCCCTGCCCCGGGTTGGTGCCCCAGGTCACGAACGGCGTCAGCGAGCTCGCGTCGATGTGGACCTCGTTGTCGAAAACCGCGCCCTCGTCGGTCTTCAACTGTTCCCAGGCCTCCACCGCGGCGTCCCAGTCGGCACCCTTCGGCGCGTGGGGTCGTCCCTTGATGAATTCGTAGGTGATCTCGTCGGGGGCGATCATGCCTGCTCGCGCACCCGCCTCGATGGACATGTTGCAGACGGTCATCCGCGCTTCCATCGACATCTTCCGGATCGCTTCGCCGCGGTACTCCAGGACGTAGCCCTGGCCTCCACCCGTTCCGATCTTCGCGATGACAGCCAAAATGAGATCTTTACTCGTCACGCCTTCGGGCAATTCGCCGTCGACGGTGATCGCCATCGTCCGGAAAGGACGCAACGACAGCGTCTGCGTCGCCATGACGTGTTCGACCTCACTGGTGCCGATACCCATCGCGAGCGCGCCGAACGCGCCGTGGGTGGACGTGTGGCTGTCACCGCACACCACGGTCATGCCGGGCTGGGTGAGCCCCAGCTGGGGTCCGACGACGTGGACGATGCCCTGATCGATGTTTCCCATCGGGTGCAGCCGGACACCGAATTCCTCACAGTTGCGCCGCAGCGTGTCCACCTGAGTCTTGGAGACGGGGTCTGCGATCGGCTTGTCGATGTCGACGGTGGGGACGTTGTGGTCTTCGGTGGCGATCGTCAGGTCGGGCCGGCGCAGTGGGCGCCCCGCCAGCCGGAGTCCGTCGAATGCCTGCGGACTCGTCACTTCGTGAACGAGATGCAGGTCGATGTAGATGAGGTCGGGGTTGTCTCCCTCACCCCGGACCACGACGTGGTCTTCCCACACCTTCTCTGCCAGGGTGCGTGCTTTCTCCGCCATCTTCTCCACCTCTGTGTGTCTTCTCGCACCGCGGGCTTCGGGCCCGTCCGCCGTGCGCTTGATGTCGTTACCCTCTTCCCGGACACGCACTCGACGTGAGACGAAGGTGCGCTATGATCCCAGTATGCGAGAAAGTGGTATCGACCTATGAGACAGCATAGCGGCATCGGGGTCCTTGACAAAGCGGTGGGCGTGCTGCATGCCGTGGCCGAGAAGCCCTGCAGCCTCACCGAACTGTGCTCGCGCACCGGACTCCCCCGCGCCACCGCCCACCGGCTGGCCGTCGGGCTCGAGGTCCACCGCCTCCTGACCCGCGACTCCGACGGGCTGTGGTGCCCCGGACCCGGCCTCGCCGAACTCGCTGCAACGGCTAACGATCCGCTCGTCTCGGCGGCGGCGCTCGTCCTTCCGCGACTGCGCGAGATCACCGGTGAGAGCGTGCAGCTGTACCGCAGGGAAGGCACGCAGCGCATCTGTGTGGCGGCGATGGAGCCGCCCACGGGCCTCCGCGACACCGTTCTCGTCGGGGCGCGACTGCCGATGAGCGCCGGCTCGGGCGCCAAGGTCCTTCTCGCCTGGGCCGACCCACAGACCCAGCGCGCGATTCTTCCCGACGCGGCGTTCGGCGAACGCGTGCTGCTCGAGGTTCGCAGACGCGGCTGGGCGCAGAGCGCCGCCGAGCGGGAACCCGGTGTCGCCAGTGTCGCCGCACCCGTACGGGATGCCGGCGGCGCTGTCATCGCAGCGATTTCGGTGTCCGGACCCATCGACAGAATGGGCAGGCGCCCCGGCGCCCGGTGGGCGGCCGACCTGCTCGCCGCCGCGGAGGCGTTGCACAAGAGACTCTGACCACTCACGACCGCCGTTCACCGCGACAGGAGAAGCCGATGGGGAAGAACCAACGATCGCAGATCACGATGACGGATTCGGAGATCGCCGAATTCGTGGATCGGAGCCGGATCGCCACGCTCGCAACGGTGGCAGCGGACGGCAGACCTCATCTGGTCGCCATGTGGTACGCCGTGATCGACGGCGAGATCTGGTTCGAGACGAAGTCGAAATCGCAGAAGGCGGTCAACCTGCGCCGTGACGATCGGGTTACCGTCCTGATCGAGGACGGCCAGACGTACGACACCCTGCGCGGAATTTCCATCGAGGGCCGGGCGGAGATCGTGGAGGACCCGGACGCGATGTTCGCGGTCGGGGTCAGCGTCTGGGAACGCTACACCGGGCCCTACACCGACGATCTGCGTCCCGCCATCGATCAGCTGCTGTACAAGCGGGTTGTCGTGCGGATCGTTCCCGAGCGCATCAGGAGCTGGGATCACGCCAAGCTCGGCATGCCCGCGATGCCGGTGGGCGGGACCACGGCCGCGTACCTGGAGACGGCCGACCGCCGCGCCTGACCGCGGGCAGAAAAACGGGCGCATTCTCGGTGCCCTCGGCGTAGCTTCACAGAGTGAACCGACTACCCGAGGGAGTTCACCATGACTGACGCCAGTAACGAGGACACGAAAAAGAAATTCCGCGAAGCACTCGAGCGGAAGAATCATCAGGCCGGGCTGTCCACCGATCACAAGGACGGACATTCCAAGGCGCACGAGGCCCACGGGCCTGCCGACCACAAACGCGAATTCCGCCGCAAGACCGGATAAACGACACATCGTCCCGGATAAAGAGAAACACCCTCCAATTTCTTGGAGGGTGTTTCTTTTTGTAGCCCCGACGGGATTCGAACCCGCGCTACCGCCTTGAGAGGGCGGCGTCCTAGGCCGCTAGACGACGGGGCCAGGAACTTTGTCTTGCTTTGGAAGCTCAGCAAGCATAGCCTCCAGAAGTTCGGAGTCAAAATCGGCCGAACTTCCGCTGGGGTACCAGGACTCGAACCTAGAATGGCGGTACCAGAAACCGCTGTGTTGCCAATTACACCATACCCCAATGGCCGTTCTCGGACCGCTGAGCTTCTGGGCTCTGCGGCCCGCCTCGGGCCGAAGAAGAGATTACCAGCCTACTGCCGGGATTTACCAAATCGTATGGTCAGAGGCTGTTTTTGCACCCTTTTCGGCCCGAGAGCGGCGTTCTAGCCGGCGATGCCGGCCCGCGCAGAGCGCAGCCGGGACAGCGAAACGTCGCGTCCGAGCAGTTCCATCGATTCGTACAGCGGCGGACTGATGTGCGAGCCCGTGACGGCCACCCGCACCGGAGCGAACGCCTTACGTGGCTTGAGGCCCAGTTCGTCCACGAGAGCGGTCTTGAGGGCCTCTTCCAGTGAGGCCGCATCCCACGCCTCGACTGCGTCCAGCGACGCGAGGGCGGCGTCCAGTACGGGTACGGCGTCGGCGCCCAGGTTCTTGGCAGCGGCGGCAGGATCGATCGCGAAGTCGGCCTCGTCGACGAACAGGAACTTCAGCAGATCCCAGGCGTCGGACAGGACGACGATGCGCGTCTGAACCAGTTCGGCAGCGGTCGCGAAGACGGACTCGTCCACGGTCTCCCCGAGATGGCCGTGGAGCGTCAGGAACGCGCGCAGGCGCGCGGCGAAATCAGCGGGCTCGAGCAGCCGGATGTGCTCGGCGTTGATCGCGTCGGCCTTTTTCTGGTCGAACCGGGCCGGATTGGAATTGACCTTGGAGATATCGAAGGCGGCGACCATCTCGTCCAGCGAGAACACGTCGTGGTCGTCGGAAATACCCCAGCCCAGCAGCGCCAGGTAATTCAACAGTCCCTCGGGGACGAAACCGCGATCGCGATGGATGAAGAGATTCGACTCGGGGTCGCGCTTGGACAGTTTCTTGTTGCCCTGCCCCATCACGAACGGCAGATGCCCGAACTTCGGAGTGAACTCGGCCACGCCGATCCGCTGCATCGCCTCGTAGAGGGCGAGCTGCCGCGGCGTCGACGACAGCAGGTCCTCGCCGCGCAGGACATGTGTGATCTTCATCAACGCGTCGTCGACAGGGTTGACCAACGTGTACAGCGGAATCCCGTTGCCGCGGGTGAGGGCGAAGTCGGGAACGGTTCCGGCCTTGAACGTCGTCTCGCCGCGCACGAGGTCGTCCCACGTCAGGTCGTGATCCGGCATCCGGAGCCGCACCACGGGTTTGCGGCCTTCGTCGAGGAACGCCTGCCGCTGCTCCGGTGTCAGATCACGATCGAAGTTGTCGTAGCCGAGCTTGGGATCGCGGCCGGCCGCCTTGTGCCGCTCCTCGACCTCCTCGGGTGTCGAGAACGACTCGTACGCCTCGCCCGCCGCGAGCAGCTTCGCGACGACGTCCAGATGCAGGTCCCGTCGCTGGGACTGACGGTAGGGCTCGTACGGTCCCCCGACCTCCGGGCCCTCGTCCCAGTTCAGTCCGAGCCAGCGCAGCGCGTCCAGGATCGCCTGGTACGACTCCTCGCTGTCACGGGCAGCATCGGTGTCCTCGATGCGGAACACGAACGAACCACCGTTGTGTCGGGCGAACGCCCAGTTGAACAGGGCGGTTCGGACGAGCCCCACGTGCGGGGTTCCGGTGGGCGACGGGCAGAAACGGACGCGAACTTCGCTTGTGGTCATGGCTCACTTGGGTCGACGCTGGGAAAACGGACTCCTACAGGCTAGTCCGCTCCCGATTTCGACACGAGAGCCGTCAGCGCTTGGCAGTCACCGGGTTGGTGAGGGTGCCGATACCACCGATGGTCACGCTCACGCTCTGACCGTCGACGATCGGACCGACGCCTTCAGGGGTGCCCGTGAGGATGACGTCGCCCGGGAGCAGCGTCATGACAGCCGACACCCATTCGATGATCTTCGGAATGTCGTGCAGCAGAAGCGAAGTGTTGCTCGACTGCTTCACCACCCCGTCCACCTCGGTGGTGATGTCGACGTCGGAGGCGTCGAGCCGGGTCTCGATCCACGGTCCCAGTGGGCAGAACGTGTCGTGGCCCTTCGCCCGCGTCCACTGCCCGTCGTGGCGTTGGTGGTCACGGGCCGACACGTCGTTGGCGGCCGTATACCCGAGCACCACGTCGAGAGCCTTGGCGGCGGGCACGTCCTTGCAGGGGCGTCCGATGACGACCGCGAGTTCTCCTTCGTAATGAACTTCATTGGAGGACTTCGGCAGGACGATTGCGGCGTCGGGGCCCACGATCGAGGTGTTGGGCTTGAGGAAGATCACAGGATCGGCAGGCGCCTCGCCCCCCATCTCGGCGGCGTGGGCGGCGTAGTTCTTTCCGATCGCGACGACCTTGCTCGCAAGGATCGGTGCCAGCAGTCGCACATCGGCGAGTGGCCAGCTCCGTCCGGTGAAAGTGGGGGTGCCGAACGGGTGCTCGGCGATCTCCTTCGCGATCCGGGACCCCTCGTCCCCCTCGATACTGACGAACGCAACACCATCGGGACTTGCCACTCGACCAAGACGCATGGTGCCGAGTCTATCGGCCCCGGTTCACCGCCGTACCGGGACGCCGGGGGACGCGAGGTATAGACTCCGCATGTTCCCCAATATATGAGACTTAAATCCTAGATATTGAGATGACATGACTGCATCGATCGACACGCCGTCCGCCGTCGGAACTGCCCGCAGATGGTGGATGCTCGCCCTCGGGATGTTCGCCCAGGCCGCACAGGCGGTCTTCGTCAACGGCGTCGCCTTCCTGATCCCCGAACTCCAGGAGAACCACGGGCTCAGCCTCGCCCGCACCGGACTCCTCGTCGCCGCACCCACCCTCGGAGTCATGCTGACGCTGATCGCGTGGGGCGCCCTGGCCGACCGCTACGGCGAACGCCGAGTGCTGGCCGCCGGAATGGCGGCCACGGCGGCCGCGGGACTCGGCGCAGCCCTGTCCGGATCGCTCACGGCCACCGCAGCCTTCCTGCTGCTCGGCGGCATGGCGGCGGCCTCGGCGAATGCCGCGAGCGGTCGCGTCGTCGTCGGATGGTTCCCGCCCGAGCGCCGCGGACTGGCGATGGGTATCCGGCAGATGTCGCTGCCGCTGGGCATTGCCTGCGCTGCGCTGACGCTCCCCTCGGTCGCACACGACCACGGCATCGGGTGGGCGCTCGCGCTGCCCGCTACCCTGTGCGCGACTGCCGCGCTGGCCTGTGCACTCTGGGTGGTCGATCCGCCCAGGCCGAGCCGAAGCGCCGCGGAGGATCTCGGCATGCTCGTGAATCCGTATCGCGACAGCGGAAAACTGTGGCGCATCCACGCCGTCTCGGTGCTGCTCGTCGTGCCCCAGTACACGGTATGGACGTACGCGCTCGTGTGGCTGATCTCCGAAAGGCATTGGGAAGCAACGGCGGCAGGCCTGGTCGTGACCGTCGCCCAGATCCTCGGCGCATTCGGCCGAATGGGAGTCGGTTTCTGGTCCGACCTGGTGGGCAGTCGCATGCGTCCGCTTCGCTGGGTCGCCGTCGCAGGCGGAGTGTCGATGGCGGCGCTCGCCGTGACGGATGCGATGGACTCGCCGCTGGCGATCGCGGCGCTGTTGGCAGCGTCCGTCGCGACCGTGGCACCGAACGGCCTCGCCTTCACCGCCGTCGCCGAGATCGCGGGTCCGTTCTGGGGCGGACGCGCGCTCGGCGTTCAGAACACCGGTCAGTTCGTCGCGGCCTCGATCGTTCCCCCGGTGTTCGGCGCACTGATCGGAATCGTCGGCTTCCCGGTGACTTTCGCCATAGCTGCGGGATTTCCGGCCGCCTCGATACCACTGATCCCCGTGGCCCGGTCCGAAGACCGGGCCACGGGGATCGAGGGAGACAAGATCGAATCGCGGTCCTAGAGGGCGGCGGCGATCCGGTCGCCGACCTCCGACGTGACGACCTTCGAGTCACCACGGGACGCCAGATCGGCCTCGACGGCAGCTTCGATGCGCGCGGCATCGCCGTCCCGGCCGAGGTGACGCAGCAGCAGCGCCGCAGACAAGATCGCGGCCGTGGGGTCCGCGATCCCCTGGCCGGCGATATCCGGGGCGCTGCCGTGCACCGGCTCGAACATCGAGGGGTTGGTCCCCGACGCGTCGATGTTCCCCGACGCCGCCAGTCCGATGCCTCCCGTGACCGCACCCGCGAGGTCGGTGATGATGTCGCCGAACAGGTTGTCCGTGACGATCACGTCGAAGCGCGACGGATCGGTGACCATGTAGATGGTGGCCGCGTCGATGTGGCAGTACGCCGTCTCCACGTCCCGGTATTCGGCCGACACCGTCTCCACGGCACGCGTCCAGATCGCACCGGCGTTGGAGAGGACGTTCGTCTTGTGGATCAGGGTGACGTGCTTACGCCGGGTCTGCGCGAGCGCGAACGCGTAACGCACCACCCGCTCGGCACCGAACCACGTGTTGATCGACACCTCGGTCGCGATCTCGTGCGGGGTGCCGACGCGGATCGCGCCACCGTTGCCGGTGTACGGACCCTCGGTGCCCTCGCGCACGACCACGAAATCGATGTCCGGCTGCGCCGCGAGCGGCGACTTCGATCCCGGATAGAGCTGCGACGGACGCAGATTCACGTGATGATCCAACGCGAATCGCATGTTCAGCAGCAGACCCCGCTCGAGCACACCCGGCGTCACCGACGGGTCGCCGATGGCGCCCAGCAGGATCGCGTCGTGCTCGCGGATCGCCGCGAGATCGGCGTCCGGGAGGAGTTCCCCGGTGGCGTTGTATCGACGGGCACCGAGGTCGTACTCGGTGGTCTCGAGATCGGGTACGAGCTTCCGCAGCACCTTCAGCGCCTCGGCCGTGACCTCGACACCGATGCCGTCACCTGGAATGACCGCAAGCTTCATGAACGCCTCACTTCACATAGAGCTGTGCGCGTGCCACGACAAGAGGGGTCGTGACACGCGCACAGTGGGGATTAGGCCAGGTTGACGAGCTCGATCTTGGTGGCGCCGACGGCGGTGGAGATCGCGTCCCGCACCTCGCTCGGCACCTCCCGGTCGACGCGGAGGAGGATGGTCGCACCCTCGCCTTCGGCGTCCTGGCTGAGCTGCGCAGCCTGGATGTCGATGCCGGCGTTGCCGAGCTGCGTGCCGATCTTGCCGAGCGCGCCGGGCTGATCGGTGTAGTTGACCACGAGGTTGAGACCCTCGGCGCGCAGTTCGAAGTTGCGGCCGTTGATGTTGACGATCTTCTCGACCTGCTGGGGGCCGGTCAGCGTGCCCGAGACGTTGATGACACCGCCGTCGCCGAACACGGCGCGCAGGTCCACCACGCTGCGGTGGTTGGGGCTCTCGGCGGCCTTGGTGACCTCGGCCGTGACACCGCGCTCTTCCGCGAGTGCGGGAGCGTTGACGAACGTGACCGCGTCCTCGATGACGGCGGAGAACACACCGCGCAGAGCCGAGAGCGCGAGCACCTCGACGTCCTCGGAGGCGAGCTCGCCGCGCACGTCGACGGAGAGGTTGACGGGCAGTTCACCCGACAGGGCGCCGATGAGCACACCCTGCTTGCGGACGATCTCGAGCCACGGGGCAACTTCCTCGCCCACCGCGCCACCGGACACGTTGACGGCGTCGGGAACGAAATCGCCTGCGAGAGCGAGCAGTACAGACTTCGCGACGTCGGTTCCGGCGCGGTCCTGAGCCTCGCTCGTGGACGCACCGAGGTGCGGCGTCACGACGACCTCGGGCAGGTCGAACAACGGGCTGTCGGTGCAGGGCTCGGTCTCGAACACGTCGAGGCCCGCGGCGCGCACGTGACCCGACTTGATGGCCTCGGCCAGCGCGGCCTCGTCGATCAGGCCGCCACGGGCAGCGTTGACGATGACGACGCCCTTCTTGGTCTTCGCCAGGTTCTCCGTGCCGAGCAGTCCCTTGGTCTCGGGAGTCTTGGGGAGGTGCACGGAGATGAGGTCGGCGCGCTCGAGCAGTTCGTCGAGGGTGACGAGCTCGATGCCGAGCTGCGCGGCACGGGCGGCCGACACGTAGGGGTCGTACGCGATGACGTGCGTCTCGAACGCGGCGAGACGCTGCGCGAACAGCTGGCCGATGCGGCCGAGGCCGACGACGCCGACGGTCTTGCCGAAGATTTCGACACCGTTGAACTTGCTGCGCTTCCATTCGCGGTCGCGCAGGGTGGCGTCGGCAGCGGGGATCTGGCGGGCGGTGGCGAGCATCAGCGCGACGGCGTGCTCGGCGGCCGTGTGGATGTTGGACGTCGGGGCGTTGACGACCATGACACCACGCTCGGTGGCGGCGGGTACGTCGACGTTGTCGAGACCGACGCCGGCGCGGGCGACGATCTTGAGCTTGGTACCGGCCGCCAGGACCTCGGCGTCCACGGTGGTGGCGGAACGGACGAGGATCGCGTCGGCCTCGGGCACCGCCGCGAGCAGGGCCGGTCGATCAGGTCCGTCGACCCATCGCACCTCCACACCGTCGCCCAATGCCTCGACGGTGGACGGCGCGAGCTTGTCGGCGATCAGAACTACAGGACGGCCTGGCTGGCTCACGTGCAAACTCCCTGAGTAGGTGGGTGTGGGGGTGTTTTAACCACACACAGCTTAGTCCGCCCTCACAGGGAAACCGCATCCTGGTCTGCGATACCACATAGTGGACGCCTGCAACAACGGAATCGGACACGAAACAACACCGGCCCAATGTCACATCGGGGGCCTCTGACGAGACCGATGCGACATCGGGCCGGTGGTTCGGTGGAACTGTAAAGCAGTGAAACCTAGGCGGTTTCGGTGATCGGGCGGTCGACCCAGCTCATCAGGTCGCGCAGCTTCTTGCCGGTGACCTCGATGGGGTGCTCGGCGTTGGCCTTGCGCAGGCCCTCGAGCTCGGTGTTGCCGTTCTCGACGTTGGCGACGAGGCGGCGGGTGAACTCACCCGACTGGATGTCGGCCAGGATCGCCTTCATGCGCTCCTTGGTGCCGGCGTCGATGACGCGCGGGCCGGAGAGGTAGCCACCGAACTCCGCGGTGTCGGACACCGAGTAGTTCATGCGGGCGATGCCACCCTCGTACATGAGGTCGACGATGAGCTTGAGCTCGTGCAGCACCTCGAAGTACGCCATCTCGGGCGCGTAGCCGGCCTCGACCATGACCTCGAAACCGGTCTTGACCAGTTCCTCGGTGCCGCCGCAGAGCACGGCCTGCTCGCCGAAGAGGTCCGTCTCGGTCTCTTCCTTGAACGTGGTCTTGATGACGCCGGCGCGGGTGCCGCCGATGCCCTTGGCGTAGGACAGCGCGAGGGCCTGGCCCTCACCCTTCGGGTCCTGGTCGATCGCGATGAGCGCGGGAACACCCTTGCCGTCGACGAACTGACGACGCACCAGGTGGCCGGGGCCCTTGGGGGCGACCATGCCGACGGTGACGAACTCCGGAGCCTTGATCAGGTCGAAGTGGATGTTGAGGCCGTGTCCGAAGAACAGCGCGTCGCCGTCCTTCAGGTTCGGCTCGATGTCATTGGTGAAGATCGACGCCTGCGCGGTGTCGGGTGCGAGCACCATGATCACGTCGGCCCACTCGGAGACCTCGGCGGGGGTGCCGACGGTCAGGCCCTGCTCCTCGGCCTTCGCGCGGGACTTCGAGCCTTCCTTGAGGCCGATACGCACATCGACGCCCGAGTCGCGCAGGCTCAGCGAGTGCGCGTGGCCCTGGCTTCCGTAACCGATCACAGCGACCTTGCGGCCCTGGATGATCGACAGATCGGCATCGTCGTCGTAGAACATCTCGACTGCCACAGTTCAACCTCTTTCTTGGATTTGCGTATCTAAAGTACTAGCGAGTGGCCGTGATGGACTTCGGCCCCCGTCCCACGGCCACGACCCCGGACTGCACGATCTCCCGGATACCGTACGGATCGAGCATCCGCAGCAGCGCATCCAGCTTGGATCGCGTTCCAGTCGCCTCGATCGTGACCGACTCCGGGGAGACGTCGATCACCTTGGCGCGGAACAGATTCACCGTCTCGATCACCTGCGTGCGCACGCTGGCGTCGGCTCGCACCTTGATGAGCAGCAGCTCGCGGGCGACGGAGGCCTCACCGTCCTGCTCGACGATCTTGATGACGTTGATGAGCTTGTTGAGCTGCTTGGTCACCTGCTCGAGCGGGAACTCGTCTACGGTCACGACGATGGTCATGCGGGAGATCTCGGGAAGCTCGGTGCCACCGACGGCGAGCGACTCGATGTTGAACCCACGACGGGAGAACAGCGCGGCCACCCTGGCCAGCACGCCCGGCTTGTCCTCGACGAGAACACTGAGAGTGTGGCTCGTACTCACTGATCTTCCTCCCCGGCCGCTGCGGCCATGCCCGAACGCTGCTCGCGCTCCATGGCCTCGTGAATGACGGCCGGCTCGGCGGCCGCCTCGTCGTCGTCGAACAGCGGGCGGATGCCCCGCGCCGCCATGATCTCGTCGTTGCTCGTGCCCGCCGCGACCATCGGCCACACCTGAGCGTCGGCGCCGACGATGAAGTCGATCACCACAGGCTTGTCGTTGATGGCCTGCGCCTCACGGATCGCCGCCTCGACGTCCTCTTCGCGCTCGACGCGAATCCCGTGGCAGCCCAACGCCTCCGCCAGCTTGACGAAGTCGGGGATGCGGATCGCGCCGTGCGTGCCGAGATTGGTGTTGGAGTAGCGCTCGTCGTAGAACAGCGTCTGCCACTGGCGCACCATGCCGAGGTTTCCGTTGTTGATGAGCGCAACCTTGATCGGGATGCCCTCGAGCGCGCAGGTGGCGAGTTCCTGATTGGTCATCTGGAAGCAGCCGTCACCGTCGATGGCCCACACCTCGGTGTCGGGCATGCCCATCTTTGCGCCCATCGCGGCGGGGACGGCGTAACCCATCGTGCCGAGACCGCCGGAGTTCAGCCAGGTGCGCGGCTTCTCGTAGTTGACGAACTGCGCGGCCCACATCTGGTGCTGGCCGACGCCGGCGCAGTAGATCGCGTCGGGACCGGCGAGCTTGCCGACCGACTGGATCACGTACTCCGGGGACAACGCGCCGTCGGAGGGACGGTCGTAACTGAGGGGGTACGTGCGACGGATGCCGTCGAGGTACGCCCACCACTCGGTGAGGTCCAGCGTGGTTCCGGTGGCAAGGTCGGCCTTGATCGCCTCGATCAGTTCGACGATGACCTCTTTGCAGTCGCCCACGATCGGGACGTCCGCGTACCGGTTCTTGCCGATCTCCGCCGGGTCGATGTCGGCGTGGATGACCTTGGCGTCGGGGGCGAACGAATCGAGCTGACCGGTGACCCGGTCGTCGAAACGCGCGCCGAGCGTGATCAGCAGGTCGCTGCGCTGCAGTGCCGCCACCGCCGCGACCGTGCCGTGCATGCCGGGCATGCCGCAGTTCAGCGTGTGACTGTCCGGGAACGCGCCGCGCGCCATCAGCGTGGTGACCACCGGAATGCCGGTGAGCTCGGCCAGTTCGAGCAGTTCCGGAGACGATTCCGACTTGATGACGCCGCCACCGACGTACAGCACCGGGTGCTTCGCGTCGGCGATCAGGCGGGCCGCCTCGCGGACCTGCTTGCCGTGCGGCTTGGTGACGGGACGGTAGCCGGGCAACCGCATCTCCGGCGGCCACGAGAACGTGGTCTGTGCCTGGAGAACGTCTTTCGGGATGTCGACGAGCACCGCGCCGGGACGGCCGCTGGAGGCGAGGTAGAACGCCTCCGCGATGATCCGGGGAATGTCGACGCCGTCGGTGATGAGGAAGTTGTGCTTGGTGATCGGCATCGTGATGCCGGAGATGTCGGCTTCCTGGAACGCGTCCGTGCCGATGAGCGCGCGGCCGACCTGTCCGGTGATGGCCACGACCGGAACGGAGTCCATCTGCGCGTCGGCGAGCGGCGTCACGAGGTTGGTCGCACCGGGACCGGACGTCGCCATACAGACGCCCACCTTGCCGGTCGCCTGGGCGTACCCGGTGGCGGCGTGGCCTGCACCCTGCTCGTGACGGACGAGCACGTGCCGGACCTTCTTCGAGTCGAAGAGCGGGTCGTAGACAGGCAGAACGGCACCACCCGGAATGCCGAATACCGTGTCGACCTCGAGCTCCTCGAGGGCTCGGACCACGGACTGGGCGCCGCTGACCCGCTCGGGGGCGAGTTGGCGGCGGCTACCGGTCTGAGTCGCGGCGGCCGCGGTCGTCGGGCTTGCTGCCCCCGACTTGCGCGGCGTGGGTTGAGGCCGTGCGGTTGGTGCGCTCACTGGGAAATCCTCTGATTCTGGCTCCGGGCAACAAAAAACCCCCGTCAGCTGATGCTGTACGAGGGTGGCGCGTCGTTATCTGGCGAGTTGAAGGAATCGACTCAGGCGACGACGCGCCGGCCGATTACGAGCAACTCATTCTGTTTCACGCGCTCGACGGTAGGCGCGCTAATAGTGAACAGTCAACTTGGTGAGTCGGCCGTCCCAGAATATGAGATACATCGGCTGCGGTGCGAAGATGTAGAGGTGTCAACTCCGCAGCAGCCCGTGCCACCAGAATCATCATCCCACACGACGAACCCACCCAAGCAGGTCATCCGGATTTCTCCCCTGGCCTATCTGGGATGCGCCTTCCTCCTGTTCGCCGTGTCGTTCCCCATCTTCGGCTGGCCGGCCGCCTTCGGCTGGCTCGTGATCGCCCCGATCGTCGCGGTGGCCTGGGTCGCGCGGGTGCGGACCACGGTCACGCCCGACGGACTCGAGGTGCGCCGGCTGTTCGGCGGCCGGTCGCTGGCGTGGTCCGAGATCACGGGATTCCGCTTCCCGGGGCGCGGCTGGGCCCGGGCCACGCTGACGGACGGGGGCGAGGTGACCCTTCCCGTCGTCACATTCGACCGGCTTCCCGATATCGCCAAGGCGAGCGGCGGCCGCATCACCGACCCCTACGCGGCGTCCGCCGCGGCGGACGAAGCGGCCCACCACGCCGACACCGAATCGAACGGCGAGCAGCCGGTGAAGAACCGGCCGGACACAGACGGCGAATAGTGCGCGAGTAGCGTTTGTCAGTACTTCCGTACGCTGACTAAGGAATACGCTCATGCCCCCGCTGAGGTCCCGAACCACCACCGCAGGACGAAATGCCGCAGGCGCCCGCGCACTGTGGCGCGCCACCGGAATGACCGACTCCGACTTCGGGAAGCCGATCGTCGCGATCGCGAACTCGTACACGCAGTTCGTTCCCGGGCACGTCCACCTCAAGAACGTCGGCGACATCGTCGCCGACGCCGTCCGCGCCGCCGGTGGTGTACCTCGCGAGTTCCACACGATCGCTGTCGACGACGGAATCGCGATGGGGCACGGCGGCATGCTGTATTCCCTTCCCAGCCGCGAGATCATCGCCGACTCCGTCGAGTACATGGTCAACGCGCACACCGCCGACGCCCTCGTCTGCATCTCCAACTGCGACAAGATCACCCCGGGAATGCTCAATGCCGCACTGCGTTTGAACGTTCCCACGGTGTTCGTGTCCGGCGGACCGATGGAGGCCGGGAAGGCGGTGGTGGTGAACGGTGTCGCCCAGGCACCGACCGACCTCATCACTGCGATCTCGGCGAGCGCCAACGACCAGGTCGACGAGGAAGGACTGTCCGAGGTCGAGCGCAGCGCCTGCCCGACGTGCGGGTCGTGCTCGGGGATGTTCACCGCGAACTCCATGAACTGCCTCACCGAGGCGCTCGGTCTGGCGTTGCCGGGCAACGGTTCCACGCTGGCCACCCACGAGGCCCGTCGCGCACTGTTCACCCGCGCGGGAACCACCGTCGTCGAAGCCGCGCTGCGGTACTACCGGGACGAGGACGACTCCGTCCTCCCCCGCAACATCGCGACGCCTGCCGCGTTCCGCAACGCGATGGCGCTGGACGTCGCGATGGGCGGTTCCACCAACACGGTGCTGCACACCCTCGCGGCCGCGCAGGAGGGTGAGGTATACGACTTCGACCTCGACAAGATCGACGAAATCAGCCGCAAGGTGCCGTGCCTGTCGAAGGTCTCGCCCAACTCGGACTACCACATGGAGGACGTGCACCGGGCTGGCGGAATCCCCGCCATCCTCGGTGAACTCCGCCGGGCCGGACTGCTCGAGAGCGACGTCTCGACCGTGCACACCGAGAGCTTCGACGAGTGGCTCGACACGTGGGACATCCGGTCCGGCAAGGCATCCGACGAGGCCGTCGAACTCTTCCACGCCGCGCCCGGCGGCGTCCGCACCACCGAGCCGTTCTCGACGAACAACCGCTGGTCGTCGCTCGACACGGACGCCGCCAACGGCTGCATCCGCGACTTCGAGCACAAGCACACGGTCGAGGGCGGCCTGGCCGTGCTGCGCGGCAACATCGCCGTCGACGGCGCGGTCATCAAGACGGCGGGCATCGACGAAGACCTGTTCCACTTCCAGGGACCCGCGCGCGTCGTGGAGTCGCAGGAAGAGGCGGTGTCGGTGATCCTCGGCAAGAAGATCCAGCCCGGTGAAGTCCTCGTCGTGCGCTACGAGGGTCCCGCAGGCGGCCCGGGCATGCAGGAGATGCTGCACCCCACCGCATTCCTCAAGGGATCCGGCCTCGGAAAGAAGTGCGCGCTGATCACCGACGGCCGATTCTCCGGCGGTTCCTCGGGACTGTCCATCGGCCACATCTCCCCCGAGGCCGCCGGCGGCGGCGCCATCGGCCTGGTGGAGGACGGCGACCAGATCCTCATCGACATCGCGACCCGCACGCTGAAGCTCCTCGTCGACGACGCGGTGCTCGCCGAGCGCCGGGCGAAGATGGAGTCGTCCGAGCGTCCGTGGCAGCCGGTGAACCGCGAGCGCACCGTCACCACGGCCCTGCGCGCGTACGCCGCGCTGGCGACGTCCGCCGACAAGGGCGCGGTCCGTCAGGTCCCCTGACGCACCCCGCACCAGGCACGCAGACACGAAGCCGGGTGCCGCAGCAGGAGCTTCCTGCCGCGGCACCCGGCTTCCGTCGTCGGTGGGCCCACGGATTCCGCCTCGGATGTGACCGCGCTCACGGGTGATCAACTCGCTCAGACGGAAACACCCCAGAACAGGTTCTACTGATCGAATTGATCAGTTGAGCCCGCGCTTCTTGCACACGGCGCTCAGTAGTGGTTCCCTCAGTTGGCCGTTGAGACCTACATCACAATCGGCAGCACCACCGGAACATCTCCGGCCCACGAGGCCATCGGGAACACAACCTAGGAGCGACACATGCCAGGAGTCGGCATTTGGCGAACGAAATCCGTTGAGCAATCCATAGCGGACACCGACGAACCCGACACCCGGCTGCGGAGGGAACTCACCGCGAAGGACCTCACCGTCTTCGGTGTCGCCGTCGTGATCGGCGCCGGTATCTTCACGCTCACCGCCCGGACTGCAGGCAACGTCGCCGGGCCGTCCATCTCGCTCGCCTTCGTCCTCGCCGCCATCGCGTGCGGCCTGGCCGCTCTCTGCTACGCCGAGTTCGCATCCACCGTCCCCGTCGCGGGCAGTGCGTACACGTTCTCCTACGCCACCTTCGGCGAGTTCGTCGCCTGGATCATCGGCTGGGACCTCATCCTCGAATTCGCCCTCGCAGCGGCCGTCGTCTCCAAGGGCTGGTCGCTGTATCTGGGTAACGTCCTCGGGTTCAGCGGATCGACCACCGCCCACCTCGGTCCCATCGACTTCGACTGGGGCTCGCTGATCATCGTCGGCGGCATCACGATCGTGCTCGCCATCGGGACCAAGGTGTCCTCACGCGTGTCCGCCGTCATCACGGCCATCAAGATCGCCGTCGTCCTCCTCGTCATCGCCGTGGGCGTCTTCTACATCAAGAAGGAGAACTACGCCCCGTACATCCCGCCCGCCGAGAGCAACGACAGCTCCGCGCAGGGTGTGCACCAGACCCTCTTCTCCTTCCTCTCCGGAGCGGACGGCAGCAGCTACGGCTGGTACGGCCTCCTCGCCGCAGCAAGCCTCGTCTTCTTCGCCTTCATCGGCTTCGACGTCGTCGCCACCACCGCCGAAGAGACCAAGAACCCGCAGAAGGCGCTTCCCCGCGGCATTCTCGGCTCGCTCGCGATCGTCACCGTGCTCTACGTCGCCGTCACCCTCGTCCTCACCGGCATGGTGAAGTACACCGACCTGAAGACCGGTAGCCCGCTCGTCGGCGACAGCAGCGCCACCCTGGCGACCGCCTTCGAGGCACACGGCATCACCTGGGCTCAGACCGCCATCAACTTCGGCGGACTCGCAGGCCTCACCACCGTCGTGATGGTGATGATGCTCGGCCAGACCCGCGTCCTGTTCGCCATGTCCCGCGACGGACTCGTGCCCCGCGGTCTCGCCAAGACCGGAAAGAACGGCACCCCGGTCCGCATCACCCTGTTCGTCGGCGCCGTGGTCGCACTCCTCGCCGCTTTCTTCCCGATGGGCACGCTGGAGGAGATGGTGAACATCGGCACCCTCTTCGCGTTCGTGCTCGTCTGCATCGGCGTCATCATCCTCCGCCGCACGCGTCCCGATCTGCCCCGCGGATTCCGCGTTCCGCTCGTCCCGCTGGTTCCCATCCTCGCCGTCCTGGCCTGCGGATGGCTGATGCTGAACCTCTCGGTCGAGACCTGGATCCGATTCCTCGTGTGGATGGCCCTCGGCGTCGTCGTGTACCTCGCCTACGGCCGGCGCAAGTCGGTCCTCGGACAGAAGCTGGCCGCACAGGCCGGCCCGCCCGAGGAGGAGAACATCCCGGAACTCGTCCAGCGCTGATCTGACGAAAACGACTGCGCCGCACTCCCGATCCGGGGGTGCGGCGCAGCCGTGGAATGTACGAGGCGATCAGATGAGCGGGTTGGCGCCGTTCAGGAAGATCCACACGCACACACCGGCGCCGATGCCCAGGATAAGTGCCGCGAACGACCCGATGAACGGGCGCGTCGCCCAGCCGCGACGGCCGTCGAGCGAGATACGTCCCGGCCCGGTGAGAATGATCACGCCGGCGCACACACCCAGCAGCGTCTCGTACTCGGTGCCTGCGGGCGCAAAGTACTCGAGCCCCGGTTCCGCGATCTGCCGGAACGCCCACGCATTGATCATCACGGCCAGCACTGAGGCGGCGGCCAGCGGGGTGACGAGACCGAGGATCAGCAGCGCCCCGCCCGCGACCTCACCGATGGCACCCAGGATCGCGAGCAGTTTCGCCTGCTGGAACCCCGAGTTCACGAGCATCTCTTCGAACCCGTCGAGTCCCGGACCGTTCCACATCCCCGTCAGCTTCTGCAGCCCGTGCACGAGTGCCGTTCCGCCGACCGCGAGTCGCAGGGCCAGCAGTCCGAGGTCCAGGGTGCCGCGGCCGATCTTCACGTCGCCCTCGCCGATCCGGTCGGTCGACGGATCGCCCGCCGTGGCCCCGAGGGACGCGCCGGAACCCGCGCCGATCACCTGCGTCGGCTGGTCCGGCGTGCCGGACGCCCCCGACTGCCGGTACGCGGGGATCTGCTCGGTGGGGAGGCCCGCGCCGCGCGCGTCGCCGTAGTCGAGTTCGTCGTCGGTGTGCGGCAGGCCCTGCCCCCTGGAGCCGGACGTCGGCGTGGCCGACGGAAAGCGCTCGGTGGGAAGGTCGTAAGGGCTCGAGACCTTGCCGTAGCCGGGTGAGGCGCTCTGGTCCGCAGCACCCTGGTCCGACGACTCGCTGGGGTCTTTCCGCATGTCAGTCACACCGTCAAGCCTAGGTCGATCGGCCGGACATCTCTCGTAGGCGGAACCGGCGTGGCGGCGACCTCGCACTCTTCCGTAACGTCTCCATCATGATGGTGGGTGGGCGGCGCCGCACGGCGTCCCGCAAGATGGCGATGTCCGCGCTGTGCGTGACGGCGGTCCTCGCCGCCGGGTGCGCGAAATTCGACGACTCCGCGGCCTCACCCTTCACACCCGAGCCGACGGGTGCGTCGGGCGCCGAGGTGGAGCCGGAGAATCCGCCGCCGTCCACGACCACCACCCCACCGCCGAGCGGGCCGCTCGGACCGTGCCAGGATCCGGACCCCAGCGTGATCGCCACCTGTCTCGACACCACCGGCGGACTCGTCGTCCTCCCCGACGGGGCCACCGCCCTGGTCGCGGAGCGGCGGACCGGACGCATCCTGCAGGTCGCCCAGGGGCAGACCCCCAAGGAGATCGCGCACGTCGACGTCGACGGCACCACCGACGGTGGACTCCTCGACATCGCGCTGTCGCCGAGTTTCGTCGAGGACAACCTCATCTTCGCGTACGTTACGACCCCGACCGACAACCGGGTGGTGCGGATCGCACCGGGAGACTCCGCCAAGGAGGTTCTCGGCGGGATTCCGCGCGGCGACGCGGGCAATGCGGGTTCGCTCGAATTCTCGGGCGACGAACTGATGGTCCTGACCGGCAACGCGGGCAACGCCGCCGCGGCCGCCGATCCGGCGTCCCTCGCCGGGAAACTGCTGAAGGTCACCGCCCTGTCGCCCGCACCGACTCCGGCGCAGCCCCGCCCTCAGGTGGTGCTGTCGGGCATCGGGACCGCCGGAGGGGTGTGCGTCGACCCGGGTGTCGCCGTGTGGGTCACCGACCGCACCCCGCTGGAGGATCGGCTGCTGCGGGTCAGCGCCGACGGAGCGGTGTCGTCTCCGGTGTGGACGTGGCCGGAGCGGCCCGGCGTCGGCGGCTGCGTCGCCGCCGGTGACGTCGTAGCGGTGTCACTGAGCACCGCGAAGGCGATGTCCGCACTCGCTGCCGACCCCGGCACGGGAGCCGTCACCACCGCCCCCGGTGTCATCGTCCAGGACCGGTACGGCCAACTCGGCGGCGCCGCACTCGGACCCGACGGTCTCATCTGGGTGAGCACGGTCAACAAGACCGGCGGTCAGCCCGGACCCAACGACGACCGCGTGATCAAGATGCCCCTGCCGTCCGGTGGCGGCGGATTCGACTGACGGCCCACCCCCGTCGAAACGAACGGGACGCTCGTTCGGTTGATCCGAACGAACGTCCCGTTGGTGCAGAAGGGGTTCAGCCGCAGGCCTCGATGACCAGTTCCTTGACGCGGGCCGGGTCGGCCTGACCGCGCGTGGCCTTCATCACGTCGCCGACGATCTTGCCCGCGGCCGCGACCTTGCCGCCGCGAATCTTCTCGGCGATGTCGGGGTTCGCGGCCAGAGCCTCGTCGACGGCCGCCTTCAGCTTCGTGTCGTCGCGTTCGACGACCAGCTCGGGATGGTTCGCGACGACCTGCTCGGGGTCGCCCTCACCCTCGAGGACGTGGTCGACCACCTGGCGGGCCACCTTGTTGTTGAGCTTCCCGCTGTCGATCAGCGCGACCACCTGCGCGACCTGAGCCGGCGTGATCGGCAGCTCGGCGAGTTCCACGCCGCGGCTGTTCGCCTGCTGCGCCAGGTACGACACCCACCAGGACCGTGCGGCCTCCGGGGAGGCGCCGGCCTCGACGGTGGCGATGACGAGGTCGAGGGCCCCCGCGTTGACGAGGTCGCGCATGACCTCGTCGGAGACACCCCAGTCGGCCTGGATCCGGGCGCGGCGGACCCACGGCAGCTCGGGCAGGGTGCCACGCAGCTCCTCGATCCATTCCGCGCTGGGCGCGACCGGCTCGAGATCGGGCTCCGGGAAGTAGCGGTAGTCCTCGGCGGTTTCCTTGCGGCGGCCCGGTGACGTGGTCCCGTCGGCCTCCTGGAAGTGCCGGGTCTCCTGGATCACCTCACCACCGGCCTCCAGCACCGCGGCCTGTCGGCGCATCTCGTACCGGACCGCCACCTCGACGCTCTTGAGGGAGTTGACGTTCTTCGTCTCGGTACGGGTGCCGAGTTCGGTCGCCCCGATCGGCATCAGCGACACGTTGGCGTCGCAGCGCATCGAACCCTGGTCCATGCGGACGTCGGAGACGTTCAGCGACTTCAGCAGGTCGCGGAGCGCGGTGACGTACGCGCGGGCCACCTCGGGGGCGCGGGCACCGGCGCCGCTGATGGTCTTGGTGACGATCTCGACGAGCGGGACCCCGGCGCGGTTGTAGTCGAGCAGCGAGTGGCTGGCGCCGTGGATGCGCCCGGTCGCACCGCCGACGTGCAGCGACTTTCCGGTGTCCTCTTCCATGTGCGCACGCTCGATCTCCACGCGCCACGTGGTGCCGTCGTCGAGGACGACGTCGAGGTAGCCGTCGGTGGCGATCGGCTCGTCGTACTGGGAGATCTGGTAGTTCTTCGGCTGATCCGGGTAGAAGTAGTTCTTCCGCGCGAATCGGCCCCACGGTGTGATCGAACAGTTCAGTGCCAGTCCGATCCGGATCGCGGACTCGACCGCAGCCTCGTTCACGACGGGCAGCGACCCGGGCAGACCGAGGCACACCGGGCACACCTGCGTGTTCGGCTCGGCGCCGAACTCGGTGGGGCACGGGCAGAACATCTTCGTTTCGGTGCCGAGCTCGACGTGCACCTCCATGCCGAGAACAGGCTCGTACTTGGCGAGCACTTCGTCGTAGTCGAGGAGGTCCGGAGCGTCGACAGCAGTCATGCCACAGAGTTTATGCGTCCGGCGGTTCGCCGAAAAACGCGGTCAGCCGAAAAATGCGGCCGCCTCCTCGTACCGCTCCCGCGGCACCGTCTTGAGGCGCCGGGTCGCCTCCTGGAGGGGCACGAGGTCGATCGACGTGCCGTGCAGAGCCACCATGTTTCCGAAGTCGCCGCGGTGGACGGCGTCGGTGGCGTGCACCCCGAAGCGGGTGGCGAGCACCCGGTCGTACGGCGTCGGGGTGCCGCCCCGCTGCACGTGCCCGAGCACCGTCGTCCGCACCTCCTTGCCGATACGGCGGACGATCTCGTCGCCGAGCTGCTGTGCGACGCCGGTGAATCGTTTGTGACCGAACTCGTCGATACCGCCCTCACGCAGACTCATCGACTCCGGGGTCGGAGTGGCACCCTCGGCGACGACGCAGATGAAATGCGAATCGCCGCGCTGGAATCGCTTCTTCACGAGGGAGCAGACTTCGCCGACGTCGAACGGGACCTCGGGAACGAGAGTGAGATGCGCACCGGTCGCGAGCCCGGAGTGCAACGCGATCCAGCCCGCATGCCGGCCCATCACCTCGACGAGCATCACCCGCTGGTGGGATTCGGCGGTGGTGTGCAGGCGGTCGATCGCATCGGTCGCGATGGACAGAGCGGTGTCGAAACCGAACGTCACGTCGGTGCAGTCGATGTCGTTGTCGATCGTCTTCGGAACCCCGATCACGGGCACCCCACTCTCGGCGAGCCAGCTCGCTGCGGTGAGCGTGCCCTCCCCGCCGATCGGGATGAGCGCGTCGATCCCGTTGTCGTCGAGAGTCTGCCGGATCTGGTCGAGGCCGGCCTTCAACTTGTCGGGGTTGACCCGCGCGGTACCGAGGATGGTGCCGCCCCGGGTGAGGATTCGATCGATCCGGTCGTCGTTGGACAGCACGACCTTGCGATCCTCGAGCAGGCCGCGCCAGCCGTCACGGAATCCCACCACCGAGCTGCCGTATCGGCCGGCGGCGGTGCGAACCACCGCCCTGATCACCGCATTCAGTCCGGGGCAGTCTCCGCCTCCGGTGAGCATTCCGATCCGCATCCAAGCACCCCTCGTCGTCTCGTGTGGTGATGGTGGTTCTCATCACCCATCTTGCCGCTCGAACCGTGTTCGGGCACCTCGGACCGGTAGGTTCACTCAGCCCGGCGTGACGAGACCGCTCTCGTACGCCAGGACCACTGCCTGTGCGCGGTCGCGCAGATCCAGCTTGGACAGCACCTTGCCGACGTGCGTCTTGACGGTCTGCTCGGCGACGAACAGGCGCTCCGCGATCTCGGTGTTGGACATGCCGCGGGCGATGAGTTCGAGTACCTCGCGTTCGCGGGGCGTCAGCGCCGACAGCGCGGCCGGTTTGCGGCGCGCCGTGCTGCGGCGGCTGGTCACGTCAGCGATGAGACGCCGGGTGACGGTCGGCGCGAGAAGCGCCTCGCCGTCCGCGACCACCCGCACCGCGCGGATGAGTTCCTCCGCGGGCGCGTCCTTGAGCATGAAGCCGCTGGCCCCGATGCTCAGCGCCTCGTACACGTAGTCGTCGACGTCGAACGTCGTGAGCATGAGCACGCGCACCGGCGGATCGAAACCGGCCGACAGGATGACGCGGGCCGCGTCGAGTCCGTTCATCTCCGGCATGCGGACGTCCATCAGGACCACGTCGGGTCGCAGACGCCGGACCTCGCTCACCGCCACGGCCCCGTCCGGAGCGTCGCCGATGACACTGATGTCGGGCTGTGAGGCGAGCAGGGCTCCGAAGCCCTGCCGGACCATAGCCTGGTCGTCGGCGATGAATACGGTGATGGCCACCCAGCCAGCCTAGGCGGAGGCGACCGGGAACTCGGCGTGGACGTCGAATCCGCCGTTGTCGTGCAGGTGGGTGGTGAGTACGCCCCCGACTGCCTGCGCCCGCTCACGCATGCCGATGATGCCGTTGCCGCCGGTCGACTCGTGCCTGGTCAGTGCGGAGACGAGGCTCCGCCTCGGCGGCCCGTTGACGATCGACACGGACGCGATCGGCGACTCGTACGCGATCTTCACCTCGACCGCGGCGCCCGCCGCGTGGCGGGCCGTGTTGGCGAGGGATTCCTGCAGGATGCGGTACATCACGAGCCCGACCGACTCCGACACGAGCGTCGGGTCGCCGTCGACGTGCCAGGAGACGGGAATGCCTGCCCTGCGGCTGCCCTCGAGCAGCTCGCTGATCTGCTGAACCCCCGGCTGGGGCGCGTGCTCGGCCAGCTGGCCGTCGCTGCGCAGCACTCCGAGCAGTCCGCGCACCTCGTTCAATGCGGCCCGGCCGGCGGCTCCGATCGACTCGAACTCGGCCCGCGTCTCGTCCGACATGTCGGCGATGCGGTACGGCGCGCTCTGCGCCTGCACCACGACCATCGACATGTGGTGCGCGACGACGTCGTGCAGGTCCCGGGCGATGCGCGCCTTCTCCTCGAGGACCGTCCGGCGAGTGCGCTCGAGCTCACTCAGCTCCTCCTGCTGCGCGAGTTGCCGGCGGGAGAGCACCAGCCACCGGATCAGCAGGCCGAAGACGACGATCGCGGTCAGGCCCACCGCCCACCCGCGGCCGTTGGTGCCCGGGGTGTCGGCGAGGAACAGCAGGACGGTGGAGATCCATGCCACACCCACGACCGGAATCGCGGCCCGCATGCTGACGGCGGCCAGCAGGGCGAGCATCACCAGGATGTGGACCACCTGCCAGGGGTAGTCGTAGCCGTCCTGCAGTGCGAAGACACGCGGAATCACCAGCGCCGAGACCGCGGAGACGGCCCAGGCCAGCGCCGGATTCGAGCGGATGAGCAGGAACGGGAACGTCGCGAGCGCCGCCACGAACGGTTGGATGGGGGGACTGACCTGGTGGGTCAGCTGCAGGGTCGGCCACGCCACGGCGAACAAAATCGCCGTGACCACGACGATTGCCACGTTCAGCCACTGGCCTTCGGCGGCTCTCCGGATGCGCGTCTTCGTCTTCACACCGTCGACAGTAGAAACCGTGGTCACGGAGTGTCCTCATACCCCGGGCTCATGTCGGCGTAGCCCCGGAGTATGAGATCGGGGCCCCCTCGCACCACGAGACCAGGGATCGAACCGGACTCCGGGGTGATGTGGCTGCGCAACACGAATTCATAACGTTCTCGTCATGCGAAAGACGGGGACACGGAGAACGACTTGGGCCGCGGTGGCATGCGCCGCAACCGCACTACTGACCACGACAGGATTCGCAGGCACCGGCTCGGCGAGCACGCCCCGGCACGAGAACGTCGCCGCCTCCGCCGCGGTGCACACCCTCACGGCACCGGCCGAGCTCTCCGAGGACTCCGTTCCCGCGGACTTCGCTTCCGTGATGGGGTACACGCCGGTACGGATCGACGGGATGCTCGCCAATCCCGGCGGAGACTGCTCGTCGCCCGTGCCGCTGCCACTCGAGTTCGACACGTCATGCAAGGCCCACGACCTCGGTTACGACCTTCTGCGGTACGCGTCCCGGTCCGGCGAGGACCTGGGTCCCTGGGCGCGGCAGAGCCTCGACGCGCAGCTGGATCAGCGCATGCACGCGGCGTGCGACACCCGCGCCGACGAGCAGGCACGGGCGCAGTGCTTCGTCATGGCGAACGTCGCGGCTACCTTCGTCACCGGAAACAGCTGGCGCCAAAGCTATTCGGCACCGGTCACCGAATCCGGGCTCCCGTACGTACTGGCCGGCGGTGTCGGTGTCGCGCTCCTCGCCGGCGCGGCCTGGTCGATCCGCCGCCGCCCGCATCCGGTCGGAGCCGTCGCATGACCATCACCGCTCTGTCCGGTCCCGGACGGAGCACGGTGCACAGTCGCTCGCGAACGAAGCCGAATGCCCTGCGCCGCACACTGGTCACGACGAACCCGGTCTCCGCCCTCCCCCGCCTCTCCTCCACGATCGTCGTCACCGCCGTCACACTCGCGTCTCTCGCTCCCTCACTGCTCCCCCGGAGTGCGCTGACGCAGGCTCTGTTCACCGGTGTCCTCGCCGCATGCGCTTTCGGGTTCGTCGTCCTCGTCCGTCGACTGTGGCACCTCGTCACGCGTTCACGCAGCCACCACCCTCACCGGGATTCGGTCCGTCTGCTGGCCCTGATCGGCGCCATGATCGCCGTGACCTGGTCGATCGTGCTCGCCGACCACTGGCAGGATTCACTGCGCGCCGCCATGGGCATGCCGGGCATCGGGCCGGACCACTGGATGCAGGCGATCATCGGGGCAGCGCTGACGTTCCTGCTGTTCGCCGGCATCGGCAACGTCGTCGGCACCGTCGCCCGCCATCTCGGCTGGATCGGCAGCGCCACCACCGCCGTCGTTCTCGCGACCGGGTTGCAACTGGTCGCCGGACCCGCGTTGTGGGGAATGATGTCCCGTTCCTACAGCGACTCCAACGCGCTCGTCGACGTGTCCCTGCACCGACCGATGTCCGCCGAACTGTCCGGCAGCCCGGACTCCGCGATCAGCTGGGAGTCGCTCGGGCGCCAGGGACGACGGTTCGTGGCGGCGGGCGAGCAGTCGGCCGGCATCCGCACATATGTGGGGATGGATTCGGCGCCGGACGTCGAATCGCGTGCGGCACTGGCGGTCTCGGAGCTCGAGCGGGCAGGCGGATTCACCCGGTCCGCCATCGTCGTCACCGTGCCCACCGGCTCGGGGTGGATCGACGAGAACGCCGCCGAAGGATTCGAGGAACGCTTCGCCGACGACGTCGCCATCGTCGGCATGCAGTACTCGTACCTGCCGAGCTGGATCACGTTCGTGTTCGGACGTTCCGCCGCAGACGAATCGGCGGCCGCGTTGTTCGATGCCGTCGCCGAGCGGATCGCCGACCTGCCCGACCTCCTGCGTCCGGCGCTGTACGTCTACGGCCAGAGCCTCGGATCCGTCGGCGGCAGTGCACTTTTCACCGACGCCGACCAACTCCGCGAGCGTGTCTGCGGCGCACTGTGGGCGGGCCCGCCCGCCGACTCCGTCCTGACGGACGGGGCGACGGTGCTGGCGAACACGTCCGACCCGGTGGTGTGGTGGTCCCCCGACCTGATCGTGCGCCGACCCGACCTCTCGCTCGCAGTACGCGATGCGCCGGTACCCCAATGGATTCCGGGCATCACGTTCCTGCAGACGAGTGTCGACCTGGTGTCCGCGCTGAACTTCGCGCCCGGGCACGGACACCGCTACGGCAGCGAGCAGGGCACCGCCCTGCCCGACTGCTCCTAGTTCGGCGAGCCGATCGGACCGCGTGCGGCCTCGTACGCGGCACCGACGCGGTACAGCCGCTCGTCGGCCAGTGCGGGAGCCATGATCTGCAGTCCCACCGGCAGACCGTCGTCCGCGGACAGTCCCGACGGAACCGACATCGCGCAGTGCCCGGCCAGGTTGGTCGGCAGCGTGCACAGGTCCGAGAGGTACATCGCGAGCGGGTCGCCGACCTTCTCGCCCAGCTTCCACGGGGTGAACGGGCTGGTGGGCGACACCAGGACGTCCACCTTCTCGTAGGCCTTCTCGAAGTCCCTGGCGATGAGCGTCCGCACCTTGAGCGCCTGACCGTAGTAGGCGTCGTAGTAGCCGGAGGACAGCGCGTAGGTACCGATCATGATGCGGCGCTTGACCTCCGGGCCGAAGCCGGCGGCACGCGTCGCGGCCATCACCTGGTCGGCGCTCATGTCGCCCTCGTCGATGCGCAGTCCATAGCGCATCGCGTCGAAGCGCGCGAGATTCGACGACACCTCGCTCGGCAGGATCAAGTAGTACGACGCGAGCGCGTATTCGAAGTTGGGGCACGACACCTCGACGACCTCGGCACCGAGTTCGGTGAGTTGCGCGACGGCGGCGTCGAACGAGGAGATGACCCCGGGCTGGTAGCTGTCGGAGTGCAGTTCCTTGACCACACCCACTTTTACGCCCTTCAGGTTGCCACCGGCACCCTCACGCGCAGCGGCCACCACGGGACGCACTGGCGCGTCGATCGACGTGGAGTCGCGCGGGTCGTGCCCGGCGATGACCTCGTGCAGCAGAGCAGTGTCGAGGACCGTGCGACCGCAGGGACCACCCTGGTCGAGCGAGGACGCGCACGCCACGAGGCCGAAACGGGAGACCGTGCCGTACGTCGGCTTGGTGCCGACCGTCGCCGTGACGGCGGCGGGCTGACGGATCGAGCCGCCGGTGTCGGTGCCGATCGCGAGCGGGGCCTGCCGGGACGCGAGGGCCGCGGCACTGCCGCCGCCCGAGCCGCCCGGGATGCGCGTGGTGTCCCACGGGTTGCGGGTGGGGCCGTAGGCGGAGTTCTCGGTGGACGACCCCATCGCGAACTCGTCGAGGTTGGTCTTCCCCAGGATCGGGATGCCGGCGTCGCGCAGTTTCTTCGTGAGCGTGGCGTCGTACGGTGCGATCCAGCCTTCGAGAATCTTCGACGCGCACGTGGTGGGCATGTCGGTGGTGGTGAAGATGTCCTTGAGCGCCAACGGAACTCCCGCGAGTGGGGAGGCGGGCGCATTGCCCGCGGCGAGGCTGCTGTCCACTTCCTTCGCCGACACGAGGGCCTGCTCGCCTGCCACGTGCAGGAAGGCGTTCAGTTCCCCGTCGACTGCGGCGATGCGGTCGAGATGCGCCTGGGTGACCTCGACGGACGACACCTCACGGCTGTGGATCTTCGACGCGAGATCTGCGGCGTCGAGGGTGGTCAGTTCGGCGCTCATTCGCCCTCTCCAAGGATCTGCGGGACGGCGAAGCGATTCTGCTCGACAGCGGGTGCGCCGGACAGCGCCTGCTCGGGAGTCAGGCCGGGAACGATCACGTCGGGACGGGTCACGTTGGTGACCGCGTTCGGGTTCGCCATCGGCGGAACATCCTCGGCGGGCACCTCGGTGACCACCTTCACGTGGCTGAGAATCGAGTCCAGCTGACCGGCGAACTCGTCGAGCTCGGCATCGGTCAGGGCGAGTCGAGACAGCCGCGCGAGGTGCGCGACCTCGTCACGGGAGATGGCAGGCACCGCGGGGCCCCTTTCGGTTCGGACGTACACAAGTAGGTCCCAGCCTAGAGCGTGGCCCGATCAGCCGTGCAGCCAGCGCCGCAACCTGCCCGTCAGGAACGGCAGAACCACGAAGACCATCACCGGAGTCGTGACCACCGACGCCACCAGGGTGCGGGTCACGACGTCCAGGGCCGTGAGCCGAGGGGTGACGAACAACGCGATGAGGAGTGAGATCGGGAAGAAGCCGAGCCAGATGGTGACCGCCTGCTTCCACCTCGGCGGTGGCGGCGTGACCCGCACGGCGTGCGTCAGCGTCGACTGCGGTTCGAACCAGCCCTCCACCCCGGTCAGCCGGTGCATGACCGTGTCCTGTGCGAGTCCGGTCCCCCGGCCCACCCACACCTTCCTGGCGGGCGACGTCGTCCACGCGTCGAGAGTGTCCTCGTCCGCGAACCGGTACACCACGTGGTACTGCTCGGGATCGGACGCCGCGCGCAGCCAACCCCCGCCGAGGAACCCCGGGAACGTGCCCGCCATCGCCATCCCGGCGTCCGTCCAGCGCAGGAATTCCTGTTCCCGGCCCGCCGCCACCCGCCGCGAGACGGACGTCGTCACTCCCGTTTCCGTGGTGTTCATGCACTTATGTTTGGGCTGGCGTGTTTCGCGGACGAGGCGAATTCGTATCCGCAGTGTCACGAATCGAGCGCGACCTGCGAGTCCCCGTCCCGTCCCCGGCGAAGCCGCAGGGGGGACCGCATACTCGGGAACGAAAGTGCAAGGATGGTGAGCGACGGGGGTCGCAGGTACTCCCGCGTCTATCTCGTGGTGAAAGGGACGCACGTGTCGTATCTGCTTCGCGTCCAGCTTCCCGACCGTCCCGGTAGCCTCGGCTCTCTCGCCGTCGCCCTGGGGTCGGTGGGTGCTGACATTCTGTCGCTCGACGTGGTGGAACGGGGTGCCGGATTCGCCATCGACGACCTCGTGGTCGATGTCGAGCCGGGATCGCTCCCCGACACCCTCATCACGGCGGCCGAGAACCTGCCCGGCGTCACCGTCGACTCCATCCGGCCGTACGCCGGAATTCTCGACACCCACCGTGAGCTCGAGCTCATCGACCAGGTCGCCACCGCGGCGGACGATCGACTGCAGGTCCTCGTGGACGGAGCGCCGCGCGTGCTCCGGGTCGGCTGGTCTGTGGTCGCCGACCTCGGTCCGCACGGCGCATACCGGGTGGTCGGCAGCTCGGGAGCTCCCGAGACTCATGCCACCGAGATCCCGTGGATGCCGCTGGAGAAGCCCACGGCGCTCGACGGCGAGGGCGACTGGGTGCCGCAGGTGTGGCGTGACATGAACACCACACTCGCGGCGGCTCCCCTCGGGACCACCGGCCGCGTGCTGATGCTCGGCCGCCCCGGCGGCCCGGAGTTCCGTCCGTCCGAGATCGCCCGGCTGGGCTACCTCGCCGGCATCATCGCGACGGTTCTGAGCTGACCACCGTCCCGGGCCGGGAGGTCCGGTGGTGGTCGCCTCAGACGAGCTCGCGGACCAAGACGGTGAGCTCGACGCCCGGCACGGGCACCCAGTTCCGTTCGGGCACAGGCACGAAACCGTTGCGGTCGTAGATCCGGCGGGCGTCTTCCATGTCCGGCTGGGTGGACATCACGACCGCGCGGTCCCCGCGGTCGTATGCCGTGTCCAGCACGTGCCGCACGAGCGCCGACCCGACCCCGGAACCGCGGGCGTCGGGTGACACGGCGAGCATCCGGAATTCGAGTTCACCCGGCTGCGCGACGTCGGCGTACGGGGAAGCCGGTTCCGCGATCGTGACGGAACCGACGATCCGGCCCTCCATCACGGCAACCCGGACATCCGCCTTCTCCGCCCGCTCGGCGGTGTCGCGCAACCGGTTCGTGTACGGATCGTGCGCCTCGACGAATCCGCCGCCCACGTAGGCGATCACCGTGAGGTCACTGACGGCCTCGTACTCGTCCGGCGTCGCATTCCGAATCTCGATCATGTCCAGAACTATGACAGGACTGCTCACGCCGCCCAAAATGCGGGCGTGAGGTTCCGATCACACTCCGGAATCCGCGACCGCGTCCGGTCCGCCCTCCAGCAGTCGACGGAACCCGTCCTCGTCGAGGACCGGCACTCCGAGTTCGACGGCCTTGTCGTGCTTCGAACCCGGCGATTCGCCGACCACCACGTATGCCGTCTTCTTCGACACCGAACCCGCGGCCTTACCGCCTCGGACGAGGATCGCCTCCTTCGCCTGGTCGCGCGAGAACGTCTCGAGCGAACCCGTGACGACGATCGACAGTCCCTCGAGATTGCGCGGAATCGATTCGTCGCGTTCGTCTTCCATGCGAACCCCGGCCGCGGACCACTTCTCCACGATCTGCTGGTGCCAGTCGACACCGAACCACTCGGCGACGGCCGCGGCGATGGTACCGCCGACCCCGTCCACAGCGGCGAGTTCCTCGACGGAGCTCTGCCGGATCCGCTCGAGCGACCCGAATTCACCGGCCAGCGCACGCGCCGCCGTGGGTCCGACATGACGGATGGACAGCGCGACCAGCACCCGCCACAGCGGCTTGTCCTTGGCGGAATCGAGATTGTCGAGCAGCCGGCGGCCGTTGGCCGACAGCCCGCCGGCCTTGGTCCGGAAGAGCGACGTCTTGAGCAGATCGTCCTCGGTGAGCGAGAACAGGTCTCCCTCGTCGCCGATCGCCTTGGCCTCGAGCAGGCTCGTTGCGGCCTCGTAGCCGAGGACCTCGATGTCGAACGCGCCGCGGCCCGCGACGTGGAACACGCGTTCCCGGAGCTGCGCGGGGCAGTACTGCTGGTTGGGGCAGCGAATGTCCGCGTCACCCTCCTTGGCGGGGGCCAGCGGCGTGTCGCACTCCGGGCAGTGGGTGGGCATCACGAACTCGTACTCGTCGCCCGTCCGGGCGTCGACCACGGGCCCGAGGACCTCGGGGATGACGTCACCGGCCTTGCGCAGCACGACCGTGTCGCCGATGAGCACGCCCTTGCGTTTGACCTCGGAGCCGTTGTGCAGGGTGGCGAGTGAGACGGTGGAGCCGGCGACCGTGACCGGTTCCATGTAGGCGAACGGGGTTACCCGGCCGGTGCGACCGACGTTGACCCGGATGTCGAGGAGCTTGGTGGTTGCCTCTTCCGGCGGGTACTTGTAGGCGATCGCCCAGCGCGGCGCCCGGGAGGTGGACCCGAGCCGGCGTTGCAGCGACGTCTCGTCGACCTTGACCACCAGACCGTCGATCTCGTGCTCCACGTCGTGCCGGTGCTCGCCCCAGTACTGCACCCGGTCCACGACGGCGTCAGCGCCCGTGACCCGCGCGATGTGAGTCGACACCGGCAGGCCCCACGCCGCCAGTGCCGTGTACGCGTCGTACTGGGAGACCGGCTCGAATCCTTCACTGCGGCCGAGTCCGTGGCAGATCATTCCGAGGCGCCTGCGGGCCGTGACGGCCGGATTCTTCTGCCGCAGCGACCCGGCCGCGGAGTTCCGGGGATTCGCGAACGGCGCCTTGCCTTCCTCGACGAGCGCCGCGTTGAGTGCCGCGAAGTCCTCGAGCCGGAAGAACACCTCGCCGCGCACCTCGAGGAGCGCGGGGACCGGGTATTCGCCTGTCCCGGTGAGCTTTTCCGGGATGTCGTCGATGGTTCGCGCGTTCAGAGTGACTTCTTCACCGGTTCGGCCGTCGCCTCGCGTGGCGGCCCGGACGAGCCGGCCGTTCTCGTAGACCAGGTTCAGCGCGACTCCGTCGATCTTCACCTCGCACAGGTAGTGCAGGTCGGGGCCGGTCTCCTGCTCCACCCGGCTGATCCAGGTGCGCAGTTCGTCGGTGGCAAAGACGTTGTCGAGACTCAGCATCCGCTCGAGATGATCGGCGGAGGCGAAGTCGGTGGCGAAACCGCCGCCGACGAGTTGTGTCGGCGAATCGGGCGTCCGCAGGTCGGGGTACTGGTTCTCGAGGTCGTTCAGTTCGCCCAGCAGCACGTCGAACTCTCCGTCGGAGATGATGGGCGCGTCGCGGACGTAATAGCGGAACTGGTGCTGCCGCACTTCCTCGGCCAGCTCGTTCCAGTGCTCCCGAATGTGTCCGGGGGCCGGTGTCGGGGCTTCGGTCGATTCACTCACTACCGAAGATTAACCGGTCCGGCCGACACCGAACGCCGGACTCAGAGCGATTCGGGGTCGTCGGTGAACGCGCTGCTCACCTCGGCGCACAACTTCAGCGCGTCCCGGCTCCAGGACGCGCTTGCGCCCGCGAGTCCGCAGGCGGGAGTCACGGCGACCTGGGTCCGCAGCGTCGTGCGCGGAAATCCGAGCCGGTCGATCAGCGTCACCGCAGGTCGGGCCAGGTCGCGCCACGTGGCAGGCACCGCGGGAGCGTCGGTCGGGACGAGGCCGAGTGCGAGCTCCTTGCCCGCGTCGAGCAACTCGCCGATGCCGTCCAGGTCCGCGGATGCCAGCTGAGACACGTCCAGACCCACCGCACGGGCACTGCTGCGCCGCAGAAGGTCGGTGGGCAGGTCGGCGGAGCAGCAATGCACCATGGTCACCGCGCCGCAGCCGGCGAGGGCGGCCTCGAGCACGGCGAGAGCCTCCGGTTCCGGCATCGCCCGCACGGTCTCGAGCCGCGACCGACCGGACAGTGTGCCCGCCAGCACGGCGGGCAGTCCCGGCTCGTCGAATTGGACCAGCACCTGCGCGCCGAGACGTCGCGTGACTTCCGCGGCGCGCCGCGCGAGCCCCTCGCCCAGCGATTCGGCGAAGTCGCGCACCGCGCCGGGATCGGTGAGCACGCGCCGGCCGGTGCCGAGTTCCACCTCGGCCGCCAGCGTGAGCGGACCCACCGACTGCACCTTCACCACGTGGTCGGCGCCGACGAGGCCCGCACTCTCCCACGCCTCCTCGAGCGCGTCGAGATCCTGGTTCAGAAGGTCGGTCGCCCGCTTGGCGACCGAGCCGCGACGCTGCACCACGCGGTAGGCCGTCGTGGACACGTCCAGCTGCAGATCCACGAGCAGAGCGCTGGCGCGGCCGATCATGTCGGCGCCGAGCCCGCGGGCGGGCAACTCGACGAGGTGCGGGAGCCGGCCGAGTTCACCGAGAACGATCGTGGCGGCTTCACGCGGATCCGTGCCCGGCCACGAGCCGACGCCGGTGACGGCTCCGGCCAGTGAGATACCCTGCGTCACTGCGTGTTCGGACGCGCGTCGGTACCCGAGATGGTTCCGCTGCCCAGCACGATGTCGCCTGCCGGGTCGGTCCGGTACAGGACGACGGCCTGCCCCTTCGCGACGCCGGTGAGCGGCTCCCGAAGGGAGATGGCGATGCCGCCGTCGACCGCTTCGGCGACGGCGTCGGCGAGTCCGCCGTGGGCCCGGACCTGGACGGTGCATTCGAGTGGCCCGGTCGGCGTGCTCCCGGACGTCCACACGGCGCGGTCCGCTGTGATCGCGTGCACTTCGAGGTCGCGTGCGGAACCGACGCGGACGGTGCCGGTGTCGGGTTCGATGGACGTCACGTACCGCGGTTGCCCGTCGGCTGCGGGACCCTGGACGCCGAGGCCCTTCCGCTGGCCGATCGTGAAACCGTGCACGCCTTCGTGTTCCGCGAGCACCTCACCCGAATCGGCGTCGACCACACTGCCCGGGCGAACACCGATGCGGGCACCGAGGAATGCGCGGGTGTCGCCGGACGGGATGAAGCAGATGTCGTGGCTGTCGGGCTTGTTCGCCACGGCGAGGCCGCGTTCGGCGGCCTCCTCCCGGATCTGGTCCTTCGGGGTGTCCCCCACCGGGAACATCGCCCGCGACAACTGCTCGGCGGTGAGCACACCGAGCACGTACGACTGATCCTTGTCCGCGTCGACGGCGCGGCGCAGCACGCCGTTCTCGAGTTGCGCGTAGTGGCCGGTGGCCACCGCGTCGAACCCGAGGGCGATCGCACGGTCCGCGAGCGCCGCGAACTTGATCTTCTCGTTGCACCGCAGGCACGGGTTGGGGGTCTCGCCCGCGGCGTACGACGCCACGAAGTCGTCGATCACGTCTTCCTTGAAGCGGTCGGCGAAATCCCAGACGTAGAACGGGATTCCGAGCACGTCCGCGGCACGCCGGGCATCACCGGCGTCCTCCTTGGAGCAGCACCCCCGGGATCCGGTCCGCAGCGTGCCCGGCTCGGCGGACAGCGCGAGATGCACGCCCACCACGTCGTGCCCGGCAGCGACCGCCCGTGCCGCCGCCACCGCGGAATCCACACCGCCACTCATGGCCGCCAGTACTCGCATCAACGATCCCCTCCACGCGCTCCGACACCGGCGAGCCCGGCGGCGCGGGCCCGCTCCACAACTTGCGGCAGTGCCGCGATGACTGCATCCACGTCCGCGACCGTCGACGTGTGCCCGAACGAGAAGCGCAACGATCCCCGCGCGGTCGCGGAATCCACGCCCATCGCGGTCAGGACGTGGCTCGGACGAGCGACTCCCGCGGTACACGCCGACCCGGTCGAACACTCGATCCCGGCGGCGTCGAGCAACATCAGCAGCGAATCGCCCTCGCAGCCGGGGAAGGTGAAGTGGGCGTTGCCCGGCAGCCGCGCGCTGCCCACCGGCCCGTTCAGCACGGCATCGGGAACGGTCTCGCCGACGCGCTCGATCAAGCGGTCGCGCAGGACGGTCAGTTCCGTCGCGCGGGAGTCGAGGTCGGCGGTCGTGTCGCGCAGCGCCGCCGCCATACCGACGACGCCCGCCGTGTCCGGGGTACCCGAACGCAGGTCGCGCTCGTGTCCCCCGCCGTGCAGCAGCGGCACACACGGCACCTGCCGTCCCAGCAGCAGCGCACCGACGCCCTGCGGTCCGCCGACCTTGTGCGCGGCGATGCTCAGCGCGGACAGCCCGCTCGCAGCGAAGTCCACGGGGATGTGCGTGACGGCCTGGACGGCGTCGCTGTGCATCGGCACACCGAACTCGGCCGCCACGGCGGCGAGTTCGGTGATCGGCATGATCGTGCCGACCTCGTTGTTGGCCCACATGATCGTGACCAGGGCCGTCTCGTCCGCGTGGACGGCGAGTTCGTCGCGCAGCGCCTGCGGGGACACCCGGCCCAGTTCGTCGACGGGCAGCCACGTGACCTGGGCACCCTCGTGCTTCTCGAGCCACTCCACCGCGTCGAGAACCGCATGGTGCTCCACGGAACTGGCGAGAATCCGCGCCCGGTCGGGGTCGGCGTCCCGCCGGGCCCAGAAGATGCCCTTGACCGCGAGATTGTCGCTCTCGGTGCCGCCGGAGGTGAAGATGACCTCGGACGGCCTGGCACCGAGGTCGGCGGCGATGGATTCGCGGGCCTCCTCGATGCGACGGCGGGCGGCGCGTCCGGAACCGTGGAGCGAGGACGCATTGCCCACGGTCGTGAAGATATCGGTCATGGCCCGGACGGCAGCGGGCACCATGGGAGTGGTGGCTGCGTGGTCCAGGTAGACGGGGCGATCGGCACTGCGGGCAGAGGTCATGACGTGACCAGGATAGCTCAGGCGACGAGACGCTCCGCCGCCTCGATGCCCACGGCCGCCGTCCCGACCGCACCCTGCAGCGGATCGACGATGTCGTGCGCTGCGAGATCGATCCATTCGTCGCCCCGCGCGGCGCGCTCACACCGGGTCGCCAGATCGCGGCGGCAGTCCCCCGGGTACTCGATCGGCGCCAGCCGGACCTCCGCGGTGACTCCCTTCTGGCGGATGATGCGCCGGATCGACTGGCCGATCGTCTCCTCGCCGACGAAGCACGGCCCGGTCGTCAGGCCCCCGTCCCGGCCGGTGTACCGCAGCGAGATCGGCTGGACCGGGCATTCCGCGTCGATCGCCGCCTGGAACAGCGCAGGCCGGAAACCGCCGTACGCCCGTCCGCACCACGTGGTGCCCTCCGGGAACGCCACGACTCGTTCGCCGTCGCGCAGCCTGCCCGCCGTCGTCGCCACCGTGTCCGGGAGTGCGCGCAGGTTCTGCCGCTCGATCGGGACGACCCTCATCCGCTGCGCGAGCGACCCCAGAACCGGCCAGTCCAGCAGATCCCCGCGGGCGACGAAGTTCGCCGGGGCGAGCGCGCTGAGCACCAGCACATCGGTCCACGACACGTGGCCGGCCACCACCAGGATCCCGCCGGTGTGACGGCGCTTTCCACGATGATCGACGACGACGAGGCGAATTCCCACGCAGCGCAACAGGATCGCTGCGTACCGCCGCTGCAGACCGGTCCGCCACGACCGCGGCAGCAGCCATCCCGCGGTCAGGAGCGGCGCCGTCGCCAGTGCCGACACGACGAGGCACCAGCGAACGACCACGGTCGGGATCGACACTCCGTTCGCCTCCGCGGGCAGACATCCCGCGCCGCACGGACTCGACGGCATCCACGAGTGCACGGTCGCCTCGGACGATTCGGACACGGCCGTGCTCATGCTCGTGCTCCCGCCTCGAGAGTGGCCGATGCCGAACGCAGGCGTTCGAGGTAGCGCTCGTTGGCGCCGTGCAGTCCCTGCAGTGCGACGAAATCGGCGACACCGAACTCCGGATCGTGCGCGGGCTCACCGCACACCTTGGCGCCGAGGCGCAGGTAGCCCCGGAGCAGCGGTGGCAGGGTCGGCCGGGCGGGCGGCTCGATCTCGTCGAGCGACCGCCCGTCGACGCGCACCGGGTTCCTGGGCACGGCCCGCGCGGCCGGGTCGTTGCCGTACTTGCGGAGCAGCAGGTCGCGCACCCCTCGGACGTTGGAACCGGCCACCGCGTCCGGATGCTCGCGCATCGGCACGGAGACGCATCCCATGACCCATTCGTATCCGGTGAGCTGCAGGTAGTGGAGGATGCCTGCCCACATCAGGCTCAGCACCGAACCGGAGCGGTGGTCGGGGTCGACGCACGCCCGGCCCATCTCGACGATGCGGTTGCCGACGGGGTCGAGCGCGGAGATGTCGAATTCGGTGGCGGTGTAATAGCCACCGGCCTGGGCAGCGGCGTCGGGCGGGAGCATGCGGTAGCAGCCGACGAACTCGCCGGTCTCCTCGTGGCGGACGAGGAGGTGGTCACAGAAGTCGTCGAACCGGTCGGCGTCGAGGGCGTCCGCGTGCGCGGGGACGGAGAATCCGGGTTCGGAGGCGAACACGCGGTAGCGCAGCCGCTGGGCGGAAACGCGGTGTTCGCGGTCGGACGAGACGACCAGGGAGTATCGGGGCGCGGTTACAACAGAATCGGCGGTCTCACTCGGTGCGCGGAGAACTGACGAAGTTGTCATGGCGCAGGTTTACCGAGCAGGGGCGGCGTGAGGGCATCGCCCGGGTGTCGTGTCGATGCAGCCCGGATGAACGACGGAAGATACGACGGCGGCCCCGCTCCCGGCGAGGGAACGGGGCCGCCGTCGGCCGAGAATCAGCCCTTGTGGGCCTTGACTGCCTCGGTGAGCTGCGGAGCGACGTTGAACAGGTCGCCGACGATGCCGTAGTCCGCGATCTCGAAGATCGGGGCTTCCTCGTCCTTGTTCACGGCGACGATGGTCTTCGACGTCTGCATACCGGCGCGGTGCTGGATGGCACCGGAGATGCCGAGCGCGATGTACAGCTGCGGGGAGACCGTCTTGCCGGTCTGACCGACCTGGAACTGTCCCGGGTAGTAGCCCGAGTCGACCGCGGCACGCGAGGCACCGACAGCGGCACCCAGCGAGTCGGCGAGTTCCTCGACGACGGTGAACTTGTCGGCGCTGCCGACACCGCGGCCACCGGAGACGACGACGGTCGCCTCGGTGAGCTCGGGGCGGTCGCCACCGACGATCGGATCACGCGAGGTGATCTTGACGGCGCCCTCGTCCTGGGCCGGGACCTCGACGGAGACCTTCTCGCCTGCGCCGGCTTCGGGCTTCGCCTCGATGGCACCCGGGCGGACCGAGATGACCGGGACGTCGCCGTTGGCCTTGGCGTCGACGGTGAACGCGCCACCGAAGATCGAGTGCACGGCACTGCCGTCGGACTTCACGTCGACGACGTCGACGAGCAGGCCGGAGCCGATGCGGGCAGCAAGACGTCCGGAGACCTCCTTGCCCTCGACGCTGGCGGCGGTGATGACCGCAGCCGGCGCGGCCGACTCGACGAGCGACGCGAGCACGTCGACCTTCGGGGTGACCAGGTAGCCGTCGATGTCGTCCGACTCGGCGACGTAGATCTTGGCCGCGCCTGCGGCGGCGAGGCCCTCGGCCAGCTTGTCGGCGGTACCGGCGGGACCGGTGACCACTGCGGCCGGCTCACCGAGCGCGCGAGCGGCGGTGATGAGTTCGGTGCTGACCTTCTTCAGCGCACCCTCTGCGTGCTCGACGAGCACCAGTACTTCTGCCATGTCTAACTCTCCCTGTATGTGTCTGCTGGTCTGTAGAGGGGCGCGGTCAGATGATCTTCTGGCCCACGAGGTAGGCAGCGATCTTGCTGCCGCCGTCGCCCTCGTCGACGATGCGCTCACCAGCGGTACGCGGGGGCTTGGGGGTGGAGGCGGTGACGGTGGTGCCCGCGTTGGCGACACCGACGGTCTCCGGGTCGACACCGAGGTCGGCCAGCGTGTAGACGAGAACTTCCTTCTTCTTCGCGGCCATGATGCCCTTGAAGGAGGGGAAGCGGGGCTCGTTGATCTTCTCGGTGACGCTGACGATGGCCGGCAGGCTCGCCTCGAGGCCGAAGACGCCCTCGTCGGTCTCGCGCTCTCCGGTGACGGTGCCGTCGGCGACCGTGAGCTTGCGCAGCTGCGTGAGCTGCGGGATGCCCAGGTACTCGGCGATGATGGCCGGAACGGCGCCGACGCGGCCGTCGGTGGCCTCGTTACCGGCGATGATCAGGTCGGCAGGCTCTTCGTTCTCGAACGTGATCTGTCCGAGCGCCGCGGCCAGGGTCCACGCGGTCTGCACCGCGTCGGAGCCGTGGAGGGCCGGGTCGTTGATGTGCACTGCCTTGTCGGCACCCATGGACAGGGCCTTGCGGATGGCGTCGGTGGCACGGTCCGGACCTGCGGAGAGGACGGTCACCTCGCCGCCCTGAGCCTCCTTGATCAGGAGCGCTTCTTCGACGGCGCGCTCGTTGATCTCGTCGAGCACTGCATCGGCGGCCTCGCGGTCAAGCGTGTAGTCACCGTCGGTCAGCTTGCGCTCGGACCACGTGTCGGGGACCTGCTTGATCAAAACAACGATGTTCGTCATGGGTCTTCGTCGACCTCCTGTGTGTTCTTGCGTGGTTATCGTGAGTTGCTCCGCGTGGGCCGAGCTCTCGTTGTCGATATTTCGTCGCACGATGGCTCTGCGACAGATTACCCCACGTTAAGTTACCGGTCGGTAACTTGCGTGAAAGTCTCGTTCACCATAACGGCCGAATGCGCATTTCATCCCTGTGATGTAGACCACCTGGACGAGCGACCTTGCCGGTGGCACTAACCTCGCAGCGGTGAGCGAATCATTTGTCGGCGACCGCGAGGACGCACCATTGCCCCCGCTCGGTCACGAGCAATTGCCATCGACCGGCGACGAGCAGCTGCCCCTCACGGGTGAGCGGACCGTGCCCGGGATCCCCGAGGAGAACTACTGGTTCCGGCGGCACGAGGTCGTCTACCGCGACCTCCTCCCCCGCTGCACGGGACGCCGGGTGCTCGAGGCCGGATCCGGAGAAGGCTACGGCGCCAACATGATTGCCGACGTGGCACAGAGCGTCACCGGACTCGACTACGACATCTCCGCGGTCGAACACGTCCGTGCGCGCTACCCCCGCGTCGAGATGCTGCACGGCAACCTCGCGGAGCTTCCCCTCGACGACGAATCCGTCGACACCGTCGTCAATTTCCAGGTGATCGAACACCTGTGGGACCAGGCCCAGTTCCTCCGCGAATGCTTCCGGGTGCTGACGCCCGGCGGGGAACTGCTCGTCAGCACCCCCAACCGCATCACGTTCTCGCCGGGCCGCGACACGCCCCTCAATCCGTTCCACACCCGCGAACTCGACGCGGCCGAGCTGACCGAACTGCTCGAGGAGGCCGGATTCAGGGTCGCCCTCATGACCGGCGTCCATCACGGCGACCGGCTGAAGTCCCTCGACGCGAAGCACGGCGGCTCGTTCATCGGCGCGCAGATCGACCGCGCACTCGCCGGCGAACCCTGGCCCGACGAACTGACCCGCGACGTCGAGGGCATCACCCTCGACGACTTCGCCTTGCACGAGGGCCACATCGACGACAGCCTCGACCTGGTGGCCGTCGCGGTGAAGGATCCTGTTCGGTGACCGAATCCGACAACCGCACCGGAGCGGGCGACGCGACGGAACCGGGCATGTTCTGCCTGGTCCTGCACTCCCACCTGCCCTGGCTCGCCAACCACGGCCGGTGGCCGGTGGGCGAGGAGTGGCTGTACCAGTCGTGGGCGGCGTCGTATCTCCCTCTCACCGCGATGTTGCGGCGGCTGTCCGACGAGGGTCGCTCACACCTGCTGACCCTCGGCATCACCCCCGTTCTCGCAGCTCAGCTCGACGATCCGCACTGTCTGGCTGGGATGCACCACTGGCTCGGGAACTGGCAGATCCGCGCACACGAGGCGGCAGGCATGCCCGACGACGCGCACCGCGATCTCGGTGCCCGCGAGCACCGCGCGTCCGCCGCCGCACTCGCCGACTTCGAACTGCGCTGGCGGCACGGCGGCTCACCGGTACTGCGCGACCTTCTCGACCGCGGGGCGTTCGAACTGCTCGGCGGGCCGCTTGCCCACCCGTTCCAGCCGCTGCTCGACCCGCGGTTGCGCGCCTTCTCCCTCAGCGAGGGGCTCGCCGACGCCGCCGCGCGGTGGAACTGCACGCCGACAGGTATCTGGGGGCCCGAATGCGGGTACACCCCCGGCATGGAGACCGGATACGCCGAGGCGGGTGTCACTCATTTCATGGTCGACGGTCCTGCCCTGCGCGGCGACACATCGCTCGGCAGACCGGTCCGTGAGTCCGACGTGGTCGCGTTCGGACGCGACCTGCAGGTGAGTTACCGGGTGTGGTCGCCGAAGTCGGGCTACCCCGGGCACGGCGCCTACCGCGACTTCCACACGTACGACCACGACACCGGCCTCAAACCGGCCCGGGTGACCGGCCGCACGGTCGACTCGGCCGACAAGGCGCCATACGACCCCGCCCTGGCTACGGCCGCGGTCGACCGGCACGTGGCCGACTTCGTCGCCACCGTCCGCAGGCGCCTGCGCGACGAGTCGGAGCGCATCGGACGGCCCGCGCTCGTCGTCGCCGCGTTCGACACGGAACTGTTCGGGCACTGGTGGCACGAGGGCCCCGAGTGGCTCGAGAAGGTGCTGCGGGCGCTGCCCGAGGCCGGAATCCGGGTCGGCACCCTCGATGACGCCCGGCGGCAGGGTTACGTGGGCGAACCCGTCCAGCTCGAGAAATCGTCGTGGGGATCCGGCAAGGATTGGCGGGTATGGGCCGGCGATCAAGTCTCGGACCTGGTGCAACTCAACTCCGAGGTGGTCGCGACCGCCCTCGACACCGTGGACAAGACCCGCGACACCAATGCTGCCCCCGGACGTCCCGCGCTCCGGAACCGCGTGAACGATCAGATGCTGCGGGAGGCACTCATGACGGTGTCGAGCGACTGGGCGTTCATGGTCAGTAAGGATTCCGCGGCCGGATATGCCCGCGACCGGGCACACAAGCACGCACATGCCACCCGCGAAATCGCGGCCGCGGTGTCGGCGGGCAAGGACGCGGCCGCGAACCGGCTCGCAGAGGGATGGAACCGCGCCGACGGCCTGTTCCCCGGGCTCGACGCGCGGCGTCTGCCCGGCAGGGAGCACCGGCGGACGGGCACCGAGGGAGGGGCGTCGTGAAGATCCTGATCGTGTCGTGGGAGTACCCACCCGTCGTGGTCGGCGGTCTCGGCCGCCACGTCCACCACCTGGCCACCGAACTCGCGGCGACCGGACACGAAGTGGTGGTGTTGTCGCGGCGGCCGTCGGGCACCGACGCCTCCACCCATCCCACCGTCACCCACATCGAAGACGGCGTGCTGGTCGTCGCCGTCGCCGAGGACCCCGCGCACTTCGTCTTCGGCGAGGACATGCTGGCGTGGACACTCGCGATGGGGCACGCGATGGTGCGGGCCGGCGTCGCCCTGCACAAGCCCGGTGTCGGGGAGGGCTGGCAGCCGGACGTGGTGCACGCACACGACTGGCTCGTGGCCCACCCCGCCATCGCGTTGGCCGAATTCTACGACGTCCCTTTGGTTTCCACACTCCACGCCACCGAGGCCGGACGGCACAGCGGCTGGGTGTCCGGCCGGATCAACCGGCAGGTGCATTCGGTGGAATGGTGGCTGGCCAACGAATCCGATGCGCTCATCACCTGTTCCGCGTCGATGCAGGACGAAGTGACCACACTCTACGGTCCGCAGCTCCCACCGATCACGGTGATCCGCAACGGAATCGACCTCACCACCTGGAGCTTCCGCGAGCGCGCGCCACGGTCCGGACCGCCGAAACTACTGTTCGTCGGCCGCCTCGAATACGAGAAGGGCGTGCAGGACGCCATCGCCGCACTCCCCCGGATCCGCCGCAGCCACCCCGGGACGACATTGTCGATCGCCGGCGAGGGCACCCAGTTCACCTGGTTGTATCAGCAGGCCCGCACCCATCGGGTGGCACGCGCGGTGAACTTCCTGGGCACCCTCGACCACATCGAACTGCTCGGGTGGCTGCACGGCGCCGACGCCATCGTCCTGCCCAGCCGGTACGAGCCGTTCGGCATCATCGCACTCGAAGCCGCCGCCTCCGGCACCCCGCTCGTGGCGTCCACCGCCGGCGGCCTCGGTGAAGCGGTCGTCGACGGCGAGACCGGCATGTCGTTCCAGCCGGGCGACGTCACCGGGCTCACGTCCGCGGTCCGGGAGGTCCTCGACGACCCGGCAGGCGCCCAGCAGCGCGCGTTGGCCGCCCGTGACCGTCTCACCGCGGATTTCGACTGGCACAAGGTGGCCGAGGACACCGTCCACGTCTACGCGGGCGCCAAGCGCCGCGTGCGGCACCCGTTGGCGAGGCCGGAGATTCCCGAGCGTCCGCTGCCCGGTCGCTGACGTGGCCCTCAGTCCGCGCGGGCCCGCCGGATCCGGATCGGACCCCGTGCCGATCCCGGATCCACCACGGCACCTTTCTGAGTGACCTCGACCTCCCCGGCATCGGCCAGACGCCGGGCGGCCGCCCGCACCGGTTCCATGAGGGGTCGCCAGTCGTCCGGTGCGACGGCCCGCGCGACATCCGACGGGCAGATGCTCGCACTCTCGGAGCGGGCGTCGAGGAGCGCCCGGATGCGCTCCTCGAGTTCACTGTCCGACGCGGTCATGCTGCCGACTATGCCACCGCGCCGGTCAGTTCTCCTGCGCCGCCTTCTTCCGGGCGATGTCCTCGAGGGCCGCGATGTACTTCGCGCGTTCGGACGCACCCGCCTCCCACTCGGCCTTGCGGTTCTTCACGGGCTTGGCCGGCGAGCCGACGGCGATGCTGAAGTCCGGGATGTCACCCTTGACGACGGCATGCGCGCCGAGAACACAGCCTCGCCCCACCCGCGTGTTGCGGAGAACCGTGACCTTGGCCGCCACCCACGTGTCGGGTCCGATGCGGACCGGGCCCTTCACGATGCCCTGATCCTTGATCGGGACGTTCACATCGTCCATGCGGTGATCGAAGTCGGTGATATAGCACCAGTCGGCCACGAGCGTCGACGCGCCGATCTCGATGTCGAGGTACGTGTTGACGACGTTGTCCTTGCCGAAGACCACCTTGTCGCCGATGCGCAGCGAACCCTCGTGGCAGCGGATCGCGTTGCCGTCGCCGATGTGCACCCAGCGGCCGATCTCGAGCCGCGACAGGTCGGGGGTCGAATGGATCTCCACCCGCTTGCCGAGGAACACCATGCCGCGCAGGATCACGTGCGGGTTGGCCAGCTTGAACTTCGCGAGCCGGTAGTACCGCACGAGGTACCACGGCGTGTACGCCTTGTTCGCCAGCACCCATCGCAGCGAGTCGCGTGTCAGGAAGCGGGCCTGCTCGCTGTCGCTCCGCCGGGATCCTCGCCACCTCGTACGCAACGGTGCGCCCCACATGCTCGTCATAGCCTGTCAGCCTACGTTCACGGCTCGGGCCGCCGGTCGGGTGCGTCCGGACTCCGACACCGGCATCGGGGTGTGCCGATCGGCGCAGCCTCGGCGGGATAGTCTCTGGGCCGAGCGTTATCGAAGACGAGGAGAAGTAATGCGGCGGGTCCTACGTTCGTCAGTACTGGCGCTGGCGACGATCTCGGCTGTCGTCCTCAGCGGCTGCAGCAGCGGAACGCAGGTCGACGACATCTTCTCCGCGGGCGGGTGGCCCGGCATGCACGCCGACGCCCGCAACAGCGACACCAGCCCCGTCACCGGTTCCCGCGAACTCTCCTTCGCCTGGTCGCGGCCGCTCGGCGGTCCGGTTGCGAATTACGCGTCGGTGGCCGCCAGCGGCCAGATCTTCATCACGGCCCGCACCGAGAAGGGCTGCAACCTCTTCTCCTACCAGATGGACAGCGGCCGCAAACGCTGGTGCCGTCAGCTCGCGCCGGGTGTCGTTGCCTCCACGCCGATCGTCGACGGCGCCGCCAACGTGTACGTGGGTGAGAACGGCGCCATCAACTCGTTCAACGAGTACGGCCAGCTGCGTTGGCGCACACCGGTGGTCGGGACGCCGCTGTCGGCGCAGTTCACCGGCGACGGCAATCTCCTCTTCATCACCCAGCTCGGCCAGATCAACGTCGTGGACACGCAGACCGGTCAGAAGGTCGTGGCGCCGTACGATCTCGTCCCGCCGCCGTCCGTCGCCGAGGGCGCGAACGTCGACATCCTGCCCGACGACAAGGGCCTCAGCGGCTGCTTCTTCGGCGCACCCGACTGCCCGGTGGCGAACATGCCGGCCATCGACCTCGAGTCCGGCAAGTTCTACTTCACGTTCTTCGCCCCAGGAGCACCCGCGGCGGAACTCGTCGCAATGAAGTACTCCGGCGGCGACAACCCCGCGATCACCCAGGAATGGTCCAGCGATGCACTGCCGGGCGGCAGCGCGTCCAGTCCCGATCTGTCGGCCGACGGCTCCGTCGTCTACACCAACGACAACTGGGGCACGTTGTGGGCGATCGATTCCGCGACCGGCGATCCGAAGTGGAGTTACGACATCGGGTATGCCGCCGCCGGCAGCCCGTCGACGTCCGCGGACGGTCTGATCATCCCCGCGGGCGGACTCGACGGCCACCTGCTGGCGTTGCAGGACAAGGGCGATCACGCCGAACTGGTCTGGGAGCGGAAGGATCTGCTGCAGCTGGGCGTCCCGGCCCAGACGGCCGGGTCCACCGGTTACGCGGTGGTCCGCGAGGGTACCGACGGACTGGCGATGCTCACGTTCGACACCGGGACCGGCGAAACCCTCGACCAGGACACCCTGCCCGGGGCGAAGGGCTTCACGGTCGGCACGTCCGTCGGGCCGAAGGGTGAAGTTCTCACGCCGACACTGCTCGGAGAGCTGTTCGTCCTCCGCTGACCCGTGAGTACTTATTAACGTCCGGCGGTTGAGAAGTACTCACGGGCGCGAAGCGCAGATGAAGGCGACGCCGGCTCGGCCGATCCGCGTGATCACCACACTGAGCGAACGACTTCCGCGCAGCTTCAGCTTGGGACGCAGGACCGCGGGATCGACGTCGACGCCGCGCACGAGGATTTCCGCCACCCCGCAGTCGTGCCGCGCCAACTCCTGCCGCAGCGACTTCTCCGAATACTTCACCTGTTCGAGAATGCGGAAGCCCCGCACGCCGTCGGGGACCGAATTGCCGGTGAGATAGGCGATCCGGGGATCCAGCTGCCACAGCCCGTGCCGGGCGGCGTAGTGCCGCACCAGGCCCGCACGCACGACGGCGCCGTCGGGGTCGATGATCCACTCGCCCGGCGCGCGTTCGGGGATGTCGTCGTCCTCGGCGTCCGTCACCGTCCACGCGGTGCCGTCGGAGCCGAGGACGCTCGCTCGCCGGGTGACACCGGCTCCGGACAGTCCCGGCGACCACAGGCACGCCTCGCGCACGCCGCCGTCGAGCGACACCACCTCCACCTCGCCGTCCCAGCCGAGCCGGTCGAAATCGAGTCCGGGGGCGCACTTCACCGCGAGATCCCGTCCACGGTATGCGTCGATCAGATCGGGCAGCGGCGGCTCCAGCGCGGCGGGGTCGTGTGTGCGCCTGCCGCCGGACCGTCGCGCCGGATCCGCGAGCACGACGGTGCCGCGGGTGCACGGGACGAGCGCGTCGGCGCGGAGAACGGCCGCCCCGGGAACGTTGTGCTGCGCCATCAGGAGCCGGACCGAGTCGAGGTCGCTGCCGATCACGGTTGCGGCCGTCCCGGCCACCGCGTCCAGTTCGGCGCCGATGGAGCACGTGACGTCGTGGACGTGCCGGTCCGTCAGCCGCGTCGCACGGTGTGCGGCGACCGCCCGTGGTGTCGCCTGCTGCAGGGCGTCGTCGGTGAAGAACCAGTTTTCGGTGCCGGGAAGTTTGGCGGCCGCCTTCCGCCGCAACAGCACGGTCTCCACCAGCAACGCCACGTGTGAGCCGAAACGCGTACGCGCCCGACCGATGTCGGCCAGGCGCGTAGACGTGGTCAGTGCGAAGCCGTCCACCTCCGCGAGAGCGGCTGCCCCGTCCGGGCTCTGCAGGAACTCCACGTCCCCGGCAGTGAACGCATAGCCCAATTCAGTTGCCGGGCTTCACGCCGGTGATCATGACGTTGTAGAAGAATCCCCGTGGAACCACGTGCCGGAGAACCTTCTCGTCGACCCAGCTGAGCGTCTTCCATCCGGTGAACGCGAAACGCCCCCAGCCCCAGCCCAGCTTCTCCGGGGGCACAGCGGCCTCGAACGTGCGGACGGGCCACCCGAGCAGAGCGGCGGCGAATTCCTCGGTGGCCGCGTGAACCTGCTCGGCGCCTGCCGACTTCGCGATCTTCTCGAGGTCGCTCGGATCGAACGTGTGGAGGTCGACGACGGCCTCGAGCGCGGCCGCCCGGGAGGACTCGTCCAATTCCGCCTGCGGGCGACGCCAGTCCGCGAGGAACGGCAACTTGGTGACCCGGGTGGTGACCTCCCACGTCGCGCGACCCAGCCAGCGGGCGTAGAAGTTGCCGATCGTGGTCGGCTCACCGGCGAACACGAAACGCCCGCCCGGCTTCAGGACGCGCAGAACCTCGCGCAGCGACTGCTCGACATCCGGGATGTGATGCAGGACAGCGTGTCCCACGACGAGGTCGAACGTGCCGTCCTCGTACGGGATGGTTTCGGCGTCGGCGACGCGGCCGTCGACGGACAATCCCAGGCCCTCGGCGTTGCGGAGGGCGACCTTCACCATGCCGGGCGACAGGTCGGTGACCGAACCGGTCTTCGCGACCCCGCCCTGCATCAGGTTGAGGAGGAAGAATCCGGTGCCGCAGCCCAGTTCGAGCGCCCGCTCGTAGGGCAGCGGCTGATCGCCCGCGACGGCGTCGAAACGTCCGCGCGCGTAGTCGATGCACCGCTCGTCGTACGAGATCGACCACTTCTCGTCGTACGTCTCGGCTTCCCAGTCGTGGTACAGCACCTGGGCGAGTTTGGTGTCCTTCAGCGCAGCCTCTACCTCTTCGGCGGTGGCGTGCGGATGAGGAGTTGGGTCGTCATGGGCGCTTGCAGTCATGCGGCAAATCCTACTCGCTGGTAAGAGTGAACAGGTTCTAGTTTCGGGCTCCAGACTACTCGCCCGTGAACTGAGCCTTACCTGGGCCGTTCTCGATGAACGATTCCATCCCGATCGTGCGGTCCTGGGTGGCGAACAACGAGGTGAACAGCTGACGCTCCACCGCGAGCCCGGTACCCAGGTCGACGTCCAACCCACGGTCCACGGCGGCCTTCGCCGCAGCCAGGGCGCGGCCCGCTCCCTTCGTGAACTGCGACGCCCACGTGCGGGCCGCCTCGTACACGTCGTCCGGCGCCACGACCTCGTCGACCAGACCGATCGCGAGAGCCTCCTCGGCGTCGACGAATCGGCCGGTGAACAGTAGATCCTTGGCCTTGGACGGTCCGATCAGCCGGGCGAGACGCTGAGTGCCGCCGCCGCCGGGGATGATGCCGAGCAGGATCTCCGGCACGCCGAGCTTGGCGTTGTCGCCCGCGATGCGCCGGTCCGCCGACAGCGCGACCTCCAGGCCGCCGCCGAGCGCGTACCCCGTGATGGCGGCGACGGTGGGCTTCGGGATCTCGGAGACCGCCGCGAGGTCGGACTGCAGGTCGCCGATCACGTCGGACATCTGACCGAAGTTCATCTCGGACATTTCCTTCACGTCCGCGCCCGCGGCGAAGACCTTCTCGCCGCCGTAGACGATGACGGCCTTCACGTCGGCGTTGACGGTCGCCTCCCGCGCCGCTGCCCGCAACTCCTGCTGAACCTGGCGGTTCAGGGCGTTCATCGGGGGGCGCGCGAGCCGGATCGTGCCGATGCCTTCGGATACCTCGAGAGTGACAAACTCAGCCATGAGGCAAAAGGCTACTTGTCTGCCTCCGACCCGGTTTCGCGGCCCGCCGCATCGCGATCAGTCGCGGGACGCCCACGGATGCGGACCGGCTTCGTAGTAGCCGTCCTGCCCCGGGAACTCGACGCGGAGCTGCTCCTCGTCCGTGATCAGAGTCGGCAGGATCACCGGGATCTCCGGCTCCGCGGCCAGCACCTCCGCGACCGAACCGAACGCGCTGAGCGCCGTGAGCTGACTCCACGTCGGCGGCAGCAGAATGCTTCCGCCGCCCTGCCAGTGCGCGAGCGCCGCGGCGGGACTCTGCCACTGCACCTCCTCGGCCTCGGACGTCGCGCCGTCCGCGATCTGGCCGTGCGGTGCGGCGGCGACGAAGAAACGCGTGTCGTAGCGGCGGCCCTCTCCGACCGGGGTGATCCAGTTGGCCCAGGGCCGCAGCAGGTCGGCCCGCAGGACGAGGTTCTCGCGCTTCAGGAAGTCGCTGAACGACAGTTCCCGCTTCTCGAGCTGTGTTCGGGACTGCGCGTAACGGGACGTGTCCGCCACGATCGTGTCCGCGCTCGGTCCCGCGAGGAGCACGCCGCATTCCTCGAACGTCTCACGCACCGCCGCACATACGAGGGCCTTCGCGCGCGCCGCATCGGTGGAGAACCGCCCAGCCCACCAGTCGACGGACGGTCCCGCCCAGTCGACCTCGGCTTCGGCGTCGGACGGGTCGACCCCGCCGCCGGGGAATACGGTCATGCCGCCGGCGAACGCCATCCCCTTCACCCGGCGGAGGAGGAACACCTCGATACCGGACGCCGCGACATCTGCCGCGGCGTCACGGATGAGGATGACCGTGGACGCGTCCTTGGGTGCCACGTCGGTACTGTCGCGGGGCGCCTGCTCTTGCTTCGAGACCATGTCTCGGAACCTACGCCGCCGGGTGACGCGGGTCGCAGTCGGTACCCCGGTGTGACCGCCGGTCCTCAGCCTCGCCGGTGCGCGCCGGGGACGCGGGTCCGCCGCGCGAAGAATCGGCCGTCGACCTTGTCCAGGCTGATGGACTGGCTGAACGCCTCGCTGAGGTTCTCGGCAGTGATGACCTGATCCAGGAGCCCCTGCGAGACGACCTCCCCCTCCTTGAGGAGCAGTGCATGAGTGAAGCCCGGCGGGATCTCCTCGACGTGGTGGGTGATGAGGACCGTCGCGGGGGCGTCGGGGTCGGCGGCGAGATCGGTGAGGCGCGCGACGAGTTCCTCGCGCCCACCGAGGTCGAGACCGGCGGCGGGCTCGTCGAGCAGCAGTAGTTCCGGGTCGGTCATCAGCGCACGGGCGATGAGGACGCGCTTGCGCTCACCCTCGGACAGGGTGCCGTACGTGCGTCTGGCGAGGTGCTCGGCACCGAGGCTCTCGAGCATCTCGATGGCACGGTCGGTGTCCATGTCGTCGTAGCGCTCACGCCAGCGTCCGAGGACCGCGTAGCCGGCGGAGACGACGAGATCGGTCACGATCTCCTCGGACGGCACCCGGTTGGCGAGCGCCGAGGAGGACAGTCCGATCCGCGGACGCAGTTCGTTGATGTCGACGCGGCCGAGCCGCTCGCCGAGAAGGTAGGCGCTTCCGCTCGTGGGATGCAGTTCGGCGGCCGCGATCCGGAGCAACGACGTCTTCCCTGCCCCGTTCGGTCCGAGGACGACCCACCGCTCGTCGAGTTCCACCTTCCAGGTGACCGGGCCCACCAGAGTGTTGCCCCCGCGGCGGAGGAGAACGTCGTCGAATTCGATGAGGAGATCAGGATCAGGTTCATGCACGGACCCATCTTCCCGCACATCTTCCGAGCATTCACGGCAGGATCAGTTGCGTGTCGCCTCACATCGATTCGCACCCGGGCGAGATGTCGTCGCTCCCCCCGAGTCTGCGGCTGCCCGGATCACCGTTTCCCCTGGGAGCGAATGTGCGTGGCACCGGAACGCAGTTCGCGGTCCACGCTCCCGACGCCGAACTGGTACAGGTGTGCCTGATTTCCGCGGACGGCGACGAGACCCGGATCGACCTGGTCCAACGGACGTACGGCATCTGGCACGGCATCGTCGAGGGGGTCGGTGCGGGACAGCGCTACGGCTACCGCGCGCACGGACGCTGGGACCCCGCACGCGGCGTGCGCCTCAACCCCGCCAAGCTGCTTCTGGATCCGTGGGCGACCGGCATCACAGGCGAACTCGGCGACCACGACGCACTCGTCTCCCACGACGGCGACCCGTTCGGCGGCCCGTCCCGCGTCGACAGCCTGGGCCACACCCCGCTGTCGGTGGTGACGGCCGACCACGCCCGCACGAGCGGACCGCGGATCGAAAGGCCGTGGGAGGAAACCGTTGTCTACGAACTTCACGTGGGATCGTTCACCGCACGGCACCCCGACGTGCCGCCGCAGTACCGCGGAACGTATCTGGGTCTCGCGGAACCCGCCGTCGTCGGTCATCTCGTCCGTCTCGGGGTGACCGCGGTCGAACTGCTTCCCGTCCAGGCGTACGTCTCCGAGGCCACCGTGCGTTCGCGGGGCATGCGCAACCACTGGGGGTACGCCACCGCGGCGTTCTTCGCCCCTCACCCGGGTTATGCGGTGGTGCCCGGTCAGGAGATCACCGAATTCCACACGATGGTCGACGCGCTGCACGCCGCGGGGATCGAGGTCGTCCTCGACGTGGTGTACAACCACACCTGCGAACAGGGCGTCGACGGCATCAGCCTCAGCTGGCGCGGCCTCGACGCCCCCGGCTACTACCTGCTCGACTCCGACGGTCGCGACATCGATCTCACCGGCTGCGGGAACACCGTCGATGCACAGTCGCCCGTCGCCGTCCGGATGATCGGCGACAGCCTGCGCTACTGGGCGCACGAGATGGGGGTCGACGGCTTCCGGTTCGACCTCGCGTCCGCTCTCGGCCGGCCCGGTGGCGGCCGATTCGATTCCCGCGCTTCGATCTTCTCCGCGATCACGGCGGATCCCGTTCTCTCCCGGTGCAAACTGATCGCCGAACCGTGGGACGCCACGTCGGACGGATATCGGGTCGGGCACTTCGGCGTTCAGTGGTCGGAATGGAACGACAAGTACCGCAACACCGTTCGACGGTTCTGGAACGGCGGCACCGGGGTGCGCGATCTCGCCTCCCGAGTGGCGGGTTCCGAGGACGTGTTCGGAAACCGGCGGCCGTGGGCGTCCGTCAATTTCGTGACCGCGCACGACGGTTTCACCGCCGCGGACCTCGTGTCGTACCGCCGCAAACACAACGAGGCGAACGGCGAGGACAACCGGGACGGCGCCGATCACAACGACTCCGTCGACCACGGTGTCGAAGGCCTCACCGACGATCCGTCGATCATCGAGGCGCGGTCCCGGCACGTCCGCGCGCTCCTGGCCACGCTCGCACTGTCGACCGGCACGCCGATGTTCACCGCAGGCGACGAGTTCGGTCACACCCTCGGCGGCAACAACAACGCGTACTGCGTCCCCGAAGACACCCCGCGTGAAGACTCCTGGCCACTCGACTGGAGTTCCGGGGACACGACTCTCACCGCATTCGTCACCCGGGCCCTCGACCTCCGACGCGCCTCCCCCGCGCTGCGCCAGCCGGAATTCTTCGAAGGCAGGCGCACCCCCACCGGCCATCCCGACCTCGTGTGGTTCGGCGCCGACGGCGCAGAGATGGACGACCGCGCGTGGTACGACGACTCCAGGCGCACCCTCCAGGCGTGGATCGACGGTTCCGACATCCGCTCCCACACCGAAGACGGGCACCAACTCACCGACGACAGCTGGCTTCTCGTCTTCCACTCGGGCGGACCCACCGTGATCACCCTGGGCTGTCCCGAATGGTTCTACGGCACGGTGCTCGCCGAATTCGACTCGGCGTCCCCCGACGGCGCACCCGCGCCGGGCGGCCCGATCTCCGGAGACTCCACGATCGCACTGTCCGGTCCGACGCTGCTCGTCTTTCGTGCGGTCGGATAGATGCCACCGAAACGCATCATCAGCTGGATGAGCGGGCCGATGCCCAGCGCGTAGACGACGGTGCCCACCCCCACGGTGCCGCCGAGCAACCAGCCGGTGGCCAGCACCGTCACCTCGATCGACGTGCGGATCACCCGCACCGACAGCCCGGTGCGCGCGACCAGACCGGTCATGAGACCGTCCCTCGGGCCGGGACCCATCCCCGCACCGATGTACAGCACGGTGGCGAGCGCGTTGAGGACCACGCCACCGAGCATCACCACGATGCGCACGAGAAGGGAGTCGGCGGGTTCGAGGAACGCGAGCGAGGTGTCCACCGAGACGGCAATGACCACGACGTTGGCGATCGTCCCGAATCCCGGTTTCTGGCGGATCGGGATCCACAGCGCGAGCACCACGACACCGGTCAGCGCGGTCACCACACCGAAACTGAGTGGCGTGCGATCCGCGACCCCCTGATGGAACACATCCCAGGGGTCGAGACCGAGGCCGGCGGTGATCATCATGGCCATCGAGAAGCCGTACAGCCACAGTCCGGCGAAAAGAGCGATCAGGCGTCGAGCGAGCATGCCCGTCAGTGTTCCGGGAAATCCTGCCGCACCCCATAGCCACGACGCAGGCACTGGACTGTCGATGCGTCGGCCAGCAGGCTCAGGGGCAGGCGATCACGGTCATCGATCCGGGAGCCACTTCGGTGAAGCCGGCGTCGCGCACTGCGATCGCCCGGCCCCGCACCACCTCGATGGTCAGCTCTTCCCACAGTCCGACGTCGGCGTCCCGCACGGTGCAGCGGTAGCCGGTGGCCGCCCACGCGCGGGCCTGCTCGGTGGTCATCGCACCGGCGAGCAGCATCGACGCGTGGCCCACCTGGGCCGCGGCCTTCCCCACCGTCATGTCCAGAGCGGAGTTGATCCACAGCACCGGATCCCCGTCCGGGATCTCTCCGGGGTCGTCGTGGTCGAGATCGGTCCCGCCGATCTGCAACTTCCGGATGCGGGGATCGAGCGCGCCGACTGCGACGGGCACGAGTGCGCGGGCCTGCGCACCGTCGACGTCGACGGTGATCCCGTCGACCTCCTGCGCCGCACGCCACCCGGCTCCCCGTGCCCGCCGCGTCACCTTGCGGATCCGGGACCCGATCCAGGCGAGGTAATCCTCCTGCCACGGTCCGGGCGCGCCCGTCTCGTCGGGGCCGACGCGGGGGTCGAGGCACAACGCCACGGCCGCGGTGGCTGCAGCTTCGAGCAGAGCACTACGCGGCGGGGGGTCGGCCTTCGGAATGTGCAGCACGATCGGCATGGCGAGGACCTGTGCCGGGTCGTCCGGATCCGGCCGGCCGCCGTATCCGGCCGCGAGGACGGCGTGACGCGCCGCCCACAGGGTGTCGTCACCGGTCTCCCCGGTGACCGCACCGCGGCATGATTCCGTCACGACAGCGGGACTCGTCGCACCACGCCGTCCACCGCGTCGGCGGCCTCGACCTCGTCGCGGGTGACCCCGAGGATGAACAGCACGGCGTCGAGGAAGGGGTGCGACAGTGCGGTGTCCGCGACCTCGCGCAGAGCGGGCTTGGCGTTGAACGCGATTCCCAGCCCGGCGGCGTTGAGCATGTCGATGTCGTTGGCGCCGTCGCCGACCGCCACCGTCTGTTCCATCGGGACGCCGACCTGAGCGGCGAACTTGCGCAGTGCGGTCGCCTTCGCGGCCCGGTCGACGATGTCGCCGATCACCCGGCCGGTGAGCTTGCCGTCCACGATCTCGAGCGTGTTGGCCTGCACGAAGTCCAGTTCCAGTTCGTGGGCCAGGCCCTCGATGACCTGCCGGAAACCGCCGGAGACCACACCGCAGTGGAAGCCGAGCCTGCGCAGCGTCCGGATGGTGGTGCGGGCGCCCGGTGTCAGTTCCAAGTTTTCCGCGACGTCGTCGATCACGGACGCGTCGAGGCCGGCGAGGGTTGCGACCCGCTGGTGCAGGGATTCGGTGAAGTCGATCTCGCCGCGCATCGCCGATTCGGTGACGGCGCGCACCTCGTCCTCGACTCCCGCCCGCGCGGCGAGCATCTCGATGACCTCGCCCTGGACGAGGGTGGAGTCGACGTCGAACACGATGAGTCGTTTGGCCCGACGGGCCAGTCCCCCGCGTTCGACCGCGATGTCGACGTTCTCGCGCACGGCCACTTCTGCCAGTACGGTGCGCAGACTCTTGTCCGCCTCCGCCGTGCCGGGAGCGCTCACGAGGAGTTCGAGGCCCGTCACCGGGTAATCGGCGACGCCGCGGATCGAGTCGATGTTGACCCCGAGGGTTGCCATCTCCCGGGCCACCGAGCGCAGCGCGCGAGCGGACACCGGGCTACCGAGGACGACCACGGCGTGGGTGGACAGCGACTGCCTGCCGGGATCGGCACCGATCTCGACGTCCACCGACATCCCGACGGTGGCCATTGCCTCTTCGAGTTCCTCCTGCAGCGCTTCCCCGTTCTCGGGGCAGGCCACCAGGACACCGAGGGTCAGTCGCCCACGAATCACCACCTGCTCCACGTCGAGAAGGCTCACGTCGTGGCGGGAGAGCGACCCGAAGAGCACCGAGGTGACGCCGGGTCGGTCGGGGCCCGTCACGGTCACCAGGACAGTGGTGTCTGCTGCACCCACCGATGTACTCCGATCATGTTGCTCGCGCGGCTTGTCCGGCACCCATTGTGCCAACTGAAAGGCCCCGCCCGGTGTGGGGGCGGGGCCTTTCCGAAACTGATGTGTCAGCGGCCGGTGTCGGTTCCGGGGTCGCCTTCGTCGCCGACGGTCAGCGGTTCGTGGCGTTCCTTCTCGAGCACGGTGCTGGCGTGCTTGCCGCCGTGGCCCGGTCCGACGTGCGCCTCTGCCTTCATCCGCTCGACCATGTGCGGGTAGTGCAGCTCGAACGCGGGACGCTCGGAGCGGATGCGCGGCAGCTCGGTGAAGTTGTGCCGCGGCGGCGGGCAGCTGGTGGCCCACTCGAGCGAGTTGCCGAAGCCCCACGGGTCGTCGACGGTGACGACCTCGCCGTACCGGTAGCTCTTGAAGACGTTCCAGATGAACGGCAGCGTCGAGGCACCGAGGACGAACGCGAAGATCGTGGAGAACGAGTTCAGGAACGTGAAGCCGTCCGAGGGCAGGTAGTCGGCGTAGCGGCGGGGCATACCTTCGTTACCCAGCCAGTGCTGGACAAGGAAGGTGCCGTGGAAGCCGATGAACGTGGTCCAGAAGTGCCACTTGCCCAGGCGCTCGTCCATCATGCGGCCGGTCATCTTCGGGAACCAGAAGTAGATGCCGGCGTAGGTGGCGAACACGACGGTGCCGAAGACCACGTAGTGGAAGTGCGCGACCACGAAGTAGGAATCGGTGACCTGCCAGTCCAGCGGCGGGCTCGCGAGGATGACACCGGACAGACCACCGAAAAGGAACGTGACGAGGAAGCCGATGGAGAACAGCATCGGCGATTCGAAGGTCAGATGCCCCTTCCACATGGTGCCGATCCAGTTGAAGATCTTCACCCCCGTCGGGACGGCGATCAGGAACGTCATGAACGAGAAGTACGGCAGCAGCACGGCGCCGGTGGCGTACATGTGGTGCGCCCACACCGCGATGGAGAGGGCGGCGATCGCCAGGGTCGCGTAGATCAGGCCGGTGTACCCGAAGATCGGCTTGCGGGAGAAGACCGGGAAGATCTCCGAGACGATGCCGAAGAACGGCAGCGCGATGATGTACACCTCGGGGTGGCCGAAGAACCAGAACAGGTGCTGCCACAACATCACACCGCCGGTGGCCGGGTCGAAGATGTGTGCGCCGAGTTGCCGGTCGGCGAGCAGAGCGAGCAGCGCCGCGGTCAGCAGCGGGAACGCCAGCAGAATCAGGATGCTGGTGATGAAGATGTTCCACGTGAAGATCGGCATGCGGAACATGGTCATACCGGGGGCACGCAGGCAGATGACGGTGGTGATCATGTTGACACCACCGAGGATGGTGCCGAGGCCGGCGACCGCGAGGCCCATGACCCAGAGGTCGGCGCCGACGCCCGGGGAGTGCAGCGCACTCGTCAGGGGCGTGTAGGCGGTCCAGCCGAAGTCCGCGGCACCTCCGGGGGTGATGAAGCCGGCGGTCGTGATGATCGCGCCGAACACGTACAGCCAGTAGCTGAACGCGTTGAGTCGCGGGAACGCCACGTCGGGGGCGCCGATCTGCAGCGGCAGGATGTAGTTGGCGAACCCGAACACGATCGGCGTCGCGTACAGCAGCAGCATGATCGTGCCGTGCATCGTGAACAGCTGGTTGAACTGTTCGTTCGACAAGAACTGCATACCGGGCACAGCGAGCTCGGCGCGCATCATCAGGGCCATGAGACCACCGATGAGGAAGAACGCGATCGAGGTCGTCAAGTACATGATTCCGAGCACCTTGGGGTCGGTGGTCGTAATCATTTTGAAGATGAACGAGCCCTTGGGTCCCTGCCGCGGCGGGTAAGGCCTGGCTGCAGCTATCGCGGGGACTGGCTGGGGCGCTACGGCAGTCACTGATCCTCCTGAATGCGCGTCCGTCCCCGGGCTGCGAGGCGAACGGTCTCTGGCTTGCGCTCATCGAATCGTAGACCGTGCCCTGAGCGGCCTCCGACTGGGTCCTACCCACTGTCGTACTTACCCGGACTCAGAGCAAATTGTGGCGCACGCGACCTGCGGTTTGTCGCACCGGGGAGTGCTCACTGTCACGCGGTCCGGCGTGTCGCACGCGACCGGTCGACTCGGACCCCGGACGGTCCGACACGCCGAAACCCCGGTGCTAAGGTTTCGCTCACCTAACTTCAACCAGGAGCTCCATGTGAACGTTCTCTCCCTACGCCGGGTCGTCGCCGGCGCGGTCGCACTGGCCGCTGCAGCCACTTTCTCGATCACGTCCTGCTCCAGCAGCGACGACTCCGCCGCCGCGTCCAGCACCACCTCGTCGACCGGGCACTTCCCCCGCACCGTCGACCACTTCCGCGGCAGCACCGAGATCCCGGCCGCGCCGCAGCGCATCGTGGCACTCGACAACAGCTTCACCGACGCCGTCCTCCTCCTCGAGGCGCCGCTCGTCGGATACGTCGACTACCGCGAACCCGGCCTGCCCGACTACCTCGGCTCCTCGCGGGACGAGTTCGCGGCGGAAGTCGAATCGGTGGGCAAGGTCGGCAACGCGAGCCTCGAGCAGATCGCCGCGCTGCAACCCGACCTGATCATCTCCGCCGAAGTGCGCGACGCGAAGAACTACGAGCAACTGTCCGCGATCGCGCCGACCATCTTCACCGAGACGACCGGGCCCACGTGGAAGGACAACATCCGGCTCGTCGGCACGGCACTGGGCAAGGAGGAACTCGCGGAGCAGAAGATCGGCGCCTACGAGGAGCGGGCCGCCGCCGTCGGCGCGGAGATCAACGACACGGCGTCGAATCCGGTGATCTCCGTCGTCCGGTTCGCGGGCGAGCCGACGGCGCGCCTCTACCGCACGACCTCGTTCAGCGGGATCGTCCTCTCGGACGCCGGGCTCGCCCGTCCGCAGAGCCAGGGCCCCGATCCGGCCGATCCGGACAACATCATGCAAGCCATCAGCCCCGAGCTGATCAGTGAGGCCGAGGGCGACGCCATCTTCGTCAGCACCTGGCAGGACCCGGCCGGCAAGAGCGCCGAAGCGGCCAAGCCATTCCTGGAGAGCCCGCTGTGGCAGACGCTGAAGGGACGCAAGATCGACGTCGACGACGCCCGCTGGATGTCGCCGGTCAGCATCCAAGGCGCGCATCTCATCCTCGACGACCTGTCGGACACGTTCGGGGTGGACAAGCACAGCGGCTAACCTGAACGCGCCCGCACACACAGGAAGTCGCCGAATTGTCCCCTCGTAGGTTTTCCGCCCGCCGCGCGTCCACCGGTCTCGTCGCCGCCGTCGCTGCGCTCGCAGTCGCCGGCTGCTCTCAACCGTCCGACGACGATCCCGCGGCGTCCATCGTCCGGACCACCACGCAAATCGCCGGAGCCGGTGTGGTCGGCATCGAGAGGGACACCACGACCGCCTGCGCCGAGCCTGCCCCGGTCGACGCCGCACTCGCGGCCGGCTCGACGCACCGGGTGGTCCACACGAAGGGCGAGAGCGAGGTTCCGTCCGATCCGCAGCGGATCGTGGTACTCGACAGCACCGCGCTCGACGCGGTGTGCGCACTCGGTTTGTGGGAGAACGTGGTCGGCGCGGCGACCGTCGACGGGGACTCGCCGCAACCCGGATACCTCGGCACGGGCATCTCCGAGATCCCGAGCGTCGGATCCGTCGATGCCCCGGACGTGAACAAGATCGCGCAGGCGGACCCGGACCTGATCCTCGGATCGAGTCCGGCGTCCGACCAGCTGTACGGCGCGCTCTCCCCCATCGCGCCCACCGTGTTCGTCGGCTCCGACCCCGTGTACTGGAAGGCGCAGTTCCTCCTCGCCGGCAACGCCCTGGGCCGGGCCGACGCGGCGACGGCCGCACTGGAGCTGTACCAGCAGGACGCGAAGCAACTCGGCGTCGACATCGATGCCGCGCAGACGCAGGCCTCCGTCGTCCGCTTCGGCGCCGACAGCATGGAGGTCGAGGGTCCGGCCACGTTCGCCGGCCAGGTCCTCACCGACGCCGGTGTGCGGCGACCCGCATATCAGAACCTCGACGGCGCAGTCACCGAACCGATCTCCGAATCCGACATCGATCAGGCCGAGGGCGACCTCATCTACGCCGTCCTGGACGGCGAGGAGGGCACCGCGCACGCGGAGGACGTCATGTCCGGTGAGGCCTGGGAAGACCTCGAAGCGGCCTCCGACAAGCGGGTCTTCGCCGTGGAGGGTGACGTGTGGGGCGGAAACGGTGTCGTCGCCGCGCGCGCGATGCTCACCGACCTGCGGAACACGCTGAACGGTTACGTCGGCTAGGAGGCCCGGTGCCCGTCCCCGAGTTCGTCACCGCCCTGCGCGGCCACGTCGGCACTGCGCCGCTGTGGCTGTCCGGGGTGAGTGTCGTCGTGCGTGACGCCGACCGCCGGGTGCTGCTGACCCGGCGCGTCGACAACGGCAAATGGGCCGTCGTGTCCGGCATCCTCGAACCCGGGGAGGAACCCGGACCCGCCGCCCTGCGTGAGGTGCGCGAGGAAACCGGCGTCGACGCGGAACTGGTCCGGATCACGAGCGTCGACGTCACCGACCCGATCACCTACCCGAACGGCGACGTCGCGCAGTATCTCGACGTGTGCTTCCTCGCGCGGTACCTGAGCGGGGACGCTGCCGTGTCGGACGACGAGAACCACGACGTCGCCTGGTTCTCCCCCGACGCGCTGCCGCCGGACCTCACCTCGTCGTCGCGGCTGCGGCTCGACAAGGCGCTGCAGGACGAGCCCGAGGCGTGGTTCCGCCGCTGAACGCAGTTCGCCCAATGCCACACCGGTGCAGTCGAACTGAACCGGTGTGACATTGGGCGACAGCTCTGGAAGTCGCGAGCGGGCCTAGAAGTCCCAGTCCTCGTCTTCTGTGTTGACGGCCTTGCCGATGACGTAGGAGCTGCCCGAGCCGGAGAAGAAGTCGTGGTTCTCGTCCGCGTTGGGTGAGAGCGCCGACAGGATCGCCGGGTTGACGTCCGTCTCGTCCTTCGGGAACAGACCCTCGTAGCCGAGATTCATCAGCGCCTTGTTCGCGTTGTACCGCAGGAACTTCTTGACGTCCTCGGTGAGGCCCACCTCGTCGTAGAGGTCCTGGGTGTAGTCGACCTCGTTGTCGTAGAGCTCGAAGAGCAACTCGAACGTGTAGTTCTTGAGGTCGTCGCGCTCGGCCTCGGTGAGCTGCTCGAGCCCCTTCTGGTACTTGTAGCCGATGTAGTACCCGTGCACGGCCTCGTCGCGGATGATGAGGCGGATGAGGTCGGCGGTGTTGGTGAGCTTCGCCCGCGACGACCAGTACATCGGCAGATAGAAGCCCGAGTAGAACAGGAAGCTCTCGAGCAGGGTGGATGCCACCTTGCGCTTGAGCGGCTCGTCGCCCTGGTAGTAGTCCATGACGATCTCGGCCTTGCGCTGCAGGTTCGGGTTCTCCTCGGACCAGCGGAAGGCGTCGTCGATGTCGCGGGTGGAGCACAGTGTCGAGAAGATCGAGCTGTAGCTCTTGGCGTGCACCGACTCCATGAACGCGATGTTGGTGTACACCGCCTCTTCGTGCGGGGTGATGGCGTCGGGGATGAGGCTGACGGCGCCCACGGTGCCCTGAATGGTGTCGAGGAGCGTCAGCCCCGTGAACACCCGCATCGTGAGCTGCTTCTCTTGCGGCGTGAGCGTCCCCCACGACGGGATGTCGTTGGACACCGGCACCTTTTCGGGCAGCCAGAAGTTGCCGACGAGACGGTCCCACACCTCGGCGTCCTTCTCGTCCTGGACGCGGTTCCAGTTGATCGCGGATACGCGACTCACCAGCTTGACCATTGATTCCTCACTTCGTTCGGCTGTGAGTACTTGTCAACCGCCGGCGGTTGACAAGTACTCACGGGCGGCGGAGCCGCCTACAGCATGCAGGAAACGCAACCTTCGACCTCGGTACCCTCCAGAGCCATCTGACGCAGCCGGATGTAATACAGCGTCTTGATGCCCTTGCGCCACGCGTAGATCTGCGCCTTGTTGATGTCGCGGGTGGTGGCGGTGTCCTTGAAGAACAGCGTCAGCGACAGCCCCTGGTCGACGTGCTGCGTCGCCGCGGCATAGGTGTCGACGATCTTCTCGTACCCGATCTCGTAGGCATCCTGGTAGTACTCCAGGTTGTCGTTGGTCAGGTAGGGCGCCGGGTAGTAGACGCGGCCGATCTTGCCTTCCTTGCGGATCTCGATCTTCGACGCCACCGGGTGGATGGAGCTGGTGGAGTAGTTGATGTACGAGATCGACCCCGTCGGCGGGACGGCCTGCAGGTTCTGGTTGTAGATGCCGTACTTCTGCACGGACGCCTTCAGCTCGCGCCAGTCGTCCTGCGTCGGGATGTGCACACCGGACTCGGCGAACAGCTGCCGCACCCGCTCCGTCGTCGGCTCCCACACCTGATCGGTGTACTTGTCGAAGTACTCGCCGGACGCGTACTTGGACTGCGGGAAGCCCTTGAAGTGGGTGCCCCGCTCGATGGCGATCCGGTTGGACGCCCGCACCGCGTGGAACACGACGGTGTAGAAGTAGATGTTCGTGAAGTCGATGCCCTCGTCGGAGCCGTAGAAGATCCGCTCACGGGCCAGGTACCCGTGCAGGTTCATCTGGCCGAGGCCGATGGCGTGGGAGTCGTTGTTGCCCTGCTCGATCGACGGCACCGAGTAGATGTGCGTCTGATCGGACACCGCGGTGAGGGCGCGGATCGACACCTCGATGGTGCGTGCGAAGTCGGGCGAGTCCATGGTCTTCGCGATGTTCAGCGAGCCGAGGTTGCAGGAGATGTCCTTGCCGACCTCGCTGTACGAGAGGTCGTCGTTGAACAGTGACGGCGTCGAGACCTGCAGGATCTCCGAGCACAGGTTGGAGTGGGTGATCTTGCCCTCGATGGGGTTGGCCCGGTTCACCGTGTCCTCGAACATGATGTACGGGTAGCCCGACTCGAACTGCAGCTCGGCGATGGTCTGGAAGAACTCGCGCGCCTTGATCTTCGACTTGCGGATCCGCTTGTCGTCGACCATCTCGTAGTACTTCTCGGTGACGTTGACGTCCGCGAACGGGACACCGTAGATGCGCTCGACGTCGTACGGCGAGAACAGGTACATGTCCTCGTTCTTCTTCGCCAGCTCGAACGTGATGTCCGGGATGACCACACCCAGCGACAGCGTCTTGATGCGGATCTTCTCGTCGGCGTTCTCCCGCTTGGTGTCGAGGAAGCGGTAGATGTCCGGGTGGTGCGCGTGCAGGTACACCGCGCCTGCGCCCTGACGCGCGCCGAGCTGGTTGGCGTACGAGAAGGAGTCCTCGAGCAGCTTCATGATCGGGATGACACCGGAGCTCTGGTTCTCGATCTTCTTGATCGGGGCACCGTGCTCGCGAACATTGCTGAGCAGCAACGCAACTCCGCCGCCGCGCTTGGACAGCTGCAGCGCCGAGTTGATGGAGCGGCCGATGGACTCCATGTTGTCCTCGATGCGCAGCAGGAAGCAGGACACGGGCTCGCCGCGCTGCTTCTTGCCGGAGTTGAGGAACGTGGGGGTGGCGGGCTGGAACCGGCCGGCGATGATTTCGTCGACGAGCTTGGTCGCCAGTTCCTCGTCGCCGGCGGCGAGCGTGAGGGCGACCATGCAGACGCGGTCCTCGAATCGCTCCAGGTAACGCTTGCCGTCGAACGTCTTCAGCGTGTACGAGGTGTAGTACTTGAACGCGCCCAGGAACGTCGGGAAGCGGAACTTCTTCGAGTAGGCGTGCTCGATCAGCGACTTCACGAACGCGCGCGAGTACTGGTCGAGGACCTCGGGCTCGTAGTAGTTCTCCTCCACGAGGTAGTCGAGCTTCTCGTCCAGGTTGTGGAAGAAGACGGTGTTCTGGTTGACGTGCTGCAGGAAGTACTGGCGGGCGGCGGCGACGTCCTTGTCGAACTGGATCTCGCCGTTGGGGCCGTACAGGTTGAGCATTGCGTTGAGTGCGTGGTAATCGAGACCGTTCGTCGAGTCTCCACCGCGCGCGTCGCGCTCTACGCTCCCCGCGTCGATGGTGTCTGTGATGGTCGGCGCCACTTCTCGTGCTCCTCGTCGTCTAAGTGATCCCAGAATTCACCCAGACCGGCCCTGACCCGCTCGACGTCCTCGGCTGTGCCCATGAGTTCGAAGCGGTAGAGGTAGGGAACGTGGCATTTCTGAGAAATGATGTTTCCTGCAAAGCAATAGGACTCACCGAAATTGGTGTTTCCTGCCGCGATCACTGCTCGGATCAGCGACCTGTTGTGTGTGTTGTTGAGAAATCGGATGACCGGCTTCGGGACGTAACTGGTGTCGCGGCCCGTGGCCGTCGTTCCCCCGCCGTACGTGGGGACGATCAGCACGTAGGGTTCGCGAACCTCGAAGGTGCCCTCGCGGTCGTGAATGGGTATGCGCGTCGCAGGCAGCCCGAGCCGCTGGACGAATCGGTGCGTGTTCTCCGAGGCGCTGGAGAAGTACACCAGCGATGTCATCGGTTTCCACCATCCGGACTAGTACTACCGTTTACTGCCGCCCGGGAATCGGATCGAATTCCGCCTCGGGCGGTGCGATCGCCTCGCTTCAAGCAGCGTTTGCCGAGAGGGTCTTGATGCGGTCGGGGCGGAAGCCCGACCAGTGCTCGTCACCGGCCACGATCACGGGCGCCTGCAGGTATCCCAGTGCCATGACGTAGTCCCGGGCCTCGGGGTCTTCGGTGATGTCGACGACGGAGTACTCGATACCCGCCTTGTCGAGGGCCCGGTAGGTGGCATTGCACTGAACGCAAGCGGGCTTGGTGTAGACGGTGATGCTCATGAAGTCCCTCTTTCCACTGCCGAATGGAGCTGACGAAGTGTGTGTTCAGCGCACTGAGACTTCCCCTGATCGAGATGGCGGTGACCCCCGATGGAGATGCTCACCGAGTCTGTTCTCGTTGTGGTCTCTCAGTGCTCAAGACACTACACCTAGTGGCCGACAGAAACACTTAACCCGAGATGTTGTGAGTCACATTGATGAAATTCCCAGGTCGTCATCCCGCGGACCATAAATTTCGTGCTCGCTCCGGCGTGTCACACATCACATTTTCGGCGTGACGCGGAACACCCCTCGCATCGCGCTCGTGCACTGGAGGCTCCGGGAGCTTACGTCACCTCCGAGGACACGCCCGCATCCGCGGCGCAGGCCCCGGGAGAGCACCGTCCGGACCGGCCGAAGAGGACTCCGCCGGACCACGGCGGCGCCCTCCGAGCGGCGTACTCGTCACCCCCGGAGGCGCCGCTTCCCGGCCGCCTGCGGCCGGGCACACCGGGGCGTCGCGTACGACGCGCCCCCACGCTTGCCGACCGGTAACTGCCGGGCCGTCCCGCTACCGTGAGCGCATGTCCGACGACTCCCTGGACCACCTCGACTGGTCGGCACCCGTGGCGCGCACGCGGCGGGTGACGCCGAACATGCAGAGGATCACCCTCGCGGGCGGAGATCTCCGTCGATTCGAGTCCAGCGGAAGGCCGGACGAGCGCCTGCTCCTCGCCTTCCCGCCCGACGGCGAAGAGAAGCGCAGCTACACCGTGCGTCGCTGGGACCCGGACGCACAGGAGATGGACATCGATTTCGCCGTCCATGCGGGCGGGACCGCAGCACACTGGGCCGCGGGCGCGCGCCCGGGCGAGACGCTCGGGTTCTCGACCGCATCGGGGTGGTACGCGCCGCCCGCCGACACCGAGTGGCAGCTCCTCGTCGCCGACATGACGGCGCTGCCCGCGGTGGGCCGGATCGTCGAGGAGCTACCCGGCTCGGCGCGGGTACACGTGATCGCGGAGGTCACCACCCCCGAGGACCGGCAGCAGTTCGCCACCGATGCCGCGCTGACCGTGACGTGGCTGGACGGGAGCGGAAACGGCGCCGGCGACAGCCTGCTCGCCGAGGCGGCCCGCGACTGGCCGCGACCGGATGCACCGGGATACGTGTGGTTCGCGGGCGAGGCAAGGGTGTCGCGGGCGGTGCGACGCTGGTTGCGCCACGACCTGCGCTGGCATGCGGACCGCTACGACGTCATCGGTTACTGGCGCGACAACAAGGAGGAGTGGGTCGCGAGGTACGAGACGGTGCGCGAACAGATAGAAGCCGCCAGGGACTCTGCCCTGGCGGCCGGTGAAGACTTCGACTCGGTGCGCGACGCCGTCGACGCAGCCCTGGATCGGACCGGGCTGTAGCGACGGCGGCGCCGCGCGCGAGCGGAATCGTCAGGCGTCGACGAGCTGCTTCGTGGCGTCGACGAGGCTGGCGACGACGTCGGCAACCTGCTGCGCGACCTCCGCGTTCTCGCGCGGGTGCCGGTCGCCGAACTTGTCGATCGTGCCGCCGATGGCGAGGGTGACGTCCTCGAGGACCTTGCCACCTGCGATGCGGACGGCCTTGCGGGTGTCCTCGTGCGCCCACTGGGCACCGTTGCCGCTGGGCGAGGCGCTGATGACGGCGACGGGCTTGTCCTTCACGGCACCGGTGCCGTACGGCCGGGAGATCCAGTCGATGGCGTTCTTGAGGACGGCGGGGATGGTGCCGTTGTACTCGGGCGTGAGGAGCAGGAGCGCGTCGGCCCGGCCGGCGGCGTCGCGCAGCGCCTCGACGGCGGGGATGGAACCGGCGACGTCGATGTCCTCGTTGTAGAAGGGAACGTCTCCGAGGCCGTCGAACACGGTCACCTCGGCACCCTCGGGCGCCACGGCGATCGCGGTCTCGGCGAGCTGACGGTTGACCGAGGCGGCGCGCAGGCTGCCGACGAGAACGAGAACGTTGGTCTGTGACATGTCAATAATCCTTCGATGGTGCGTAGGGCGACTCGTGAACATGTATAGCAACTAAACGGACCGCGGTCCACTTATGTTCCCGTCACGGTAGGATGCGAGGCGTGACCAGTCCCCTCCTGCCCCAGATCGGGGTCGATCCCCCCGAACGCGGAGACGCCGCACGTAATCGGCGTCTTCTGCTCGACGCGGCCGCGCTGCTGGTCGCGGAGCGCGGCGTCGACGCCGTCACGATGGACGCGGTCGCCTGCAAGGCCGGTGTGGGCAAGGGCACAGTGTTCCGCCGGTTCGGCAGCCGGTCGGGCCTCATGCACGCACTCCTCGACCACACCGAACGGGAACTCCAGCAGTCCTTCATGTTCGGTCCACCGCCGCTCGGTCCGGGCGCCGACCCGATCGACCGGCTGATCGCCTTCGGGCACGCCCGCATCGCGATCGTCGAGGTACAGGGTGAGGTCCAGCGCGCGGCCGAGAATTCCCTCGAGTTCCGTTTCGCCGCACCCGCCCGGGCGGTGTCCGTGCGCCACGTCGTGTCCCTGCTCCGCGCGGCCGGGGTGCACGGCGACCACGAACTGCTCGCCTGTTCCCTGCTCGCACCGCTCGAGGCCACGCTGGTACTGCACGAACTGCGCGACCTCGGGATGTCCGTGGAACGTCTCGGCGACGCGTGGGAGGACCTGATCCGGCGCGTCACCCGATGTTGATCCCGAATCCGGACAAGTTGTCTAACCTCGGGGAATGCGCACCACCGCCACCGTTCTCGGCCTCCTGACGTTCGCCTCGCTCACCGCCTGCGACGGGGACGCGCAGACCACGCCGCCGGATCCCGCGGGCCGCACCTACATCTCCACCTCCGTCGAGGGCGATCCCATTCCCGGCGGTGGGCCGCTCGTGCTCGGCTTCACCGACCCCGGACGCCTCTCCGTCGAGGCCGGATGCAATCAGGGCAGCGCCGACGTCGACCTGTCCGGCGGGAAGGTCGTGGCAGGTCCGCTCGCGATGACGCTGATGGCGTGTCCGGGAGAGGCCGCCGGCGCGGACGCCTGGGTGGCGGCGCTGCTCGACGCGCAGCCGAACTGGACCCTCGGCGGCGACACGCTGACCCTCACCACGCCCACCGGTTCGGTGACGCTGACGGACGAGAAGGTCGTCCGGCCGGATCGGCCCGTCGTCGGGACCACCTGGACGGTCACCGCGCTGATCAGCCCGGACGCGGTCACGACGACGGCGGCACTGGAGAGAACGGCACCCCAGTTGTTGATCGCCGGCGACGGTTCGGCGTCCGGCTTCACCGGCTGCAACCGCATGACCGGGACCGCGGACGTGCAGCAGAGTTCGATCTTGTTCAGCCCCTGGGCCACCACCCGGATGGCGTGCCCCCCGGACGTCTCGGAGGTCGAGCGTGCCGTACTCGCGGCGTTGACCGGGGATACCGGTTACAGCGTCCATTCGGACTCGCTGCGGCTGGTCAACAGCGACGGAATCGGGCTGACACTGCGGGCGAGCTAGAGAGCCGCGAGCCAGCGCCCGAGTTCCCGGGCGCTCGCATCGATCCGGGCGGGCCAGTCCAGTGCCGAGTCGTCGGCCGTGTCGCTGACGTGCTTGACCAGCCGGCACCGGGCGCCGCCGCGAGCGCTGGCATAGGCGACCGCGAAACCCTCCATGTCGACGAGGTCGGCTCGGCGGGCGAGCACGTCGCGCACACCGGCGTCGGACACGAACAGGTCGCCGGTCGCGAGCACGGAGCCGTCACCGTCCGGCAGGGCGAGGAGATCGGCCACCTCGTGCCCGAGCGCCCGGATGGCGTCGCCACTGATGTCGTGGTTGAGCACGGTCGACGGCGTGAACAGGCCGCTGTGGTGCTCGTGCAACGCACCGGCGGTGCCGATGTTGACGACGAGCGGTTTGTCCGTTCGCGGGTAGTCGGCGAGTGCGGACGCCACGGCCACGGCGGCGCTCACCTTGCCGATCCCGGTGATCAGGACCTCGAACTCGGACGGGACGTGCACCGCCTCCGCCTTGGTCGCGCTGACCACCAGAACGCCCGATCTCCTCATGCGCGGAACCGTACCCTGCACTCGTCAGGGGCACTCGCTAGAGTTCTGTCATGGCGAATCTACGTGCGCAGATCCTCGAGGAACTCGGTGCCCAGCCCACCATCGATGCGGCTGACGAGATCCGCAAACGTGTTCAGTTCCTGAAGGACTACCTGCTGTCGACCCCGGCCAGGGGATTCGTCCTCGGCATCAGCGGCGGTCAGGACAGCACCCTCACCGGACGCCTCGCCCAGCTCGCGGCGAGCGAATTGCGCGACGAGGGCCACGACGCCGAGTTCGTCGCCGTGCGGCTGCCCTACGGCACCCAGGCCGACGAGTCCGACGCGCAGATCGCCCTCGACTTCATCAAGCCCGACCGGTCGGTGGTCGTCAACGTGAAGCCCGGCGCGGACGCCACCGCGAAGGAGTCGTCCGAGGCGCTGCGCGACATCATCGGCGACGGCGGCGAACTCCGCGACTTCGTCCGCGGAAACATCAAGGCCCGCGAACGCATGGTGATCCAGTACTCGATCGCCGGCCAGCTCGGATACCTCGTGGTCGGCACCGACCATGCCGCCGAGGCGATCACCGGCTTCTTCACCAAGTTCGGCGACGGCGGCGTGGACGTCACCCCGTTGACCGGGTTGTCCAAGCGTCAGGGCGCCGAACTCCTGCGCGAACTCGGCGCACCGGAGAGCACGTGGAAGAAGGTCCCCACCGCCGACCTCGAGGACGATCGCCCCGCCCTCCCCGACGAGGAAGCGCTCGGCGTCACGTACGCACAGATCGACGACTACCTCGAGGGCAAGGACGTGCCGGACGCCGTCGCCGAGAAGCTCGAGACCATGTTCCTGAATACCCGCCACAAGCGCACGGTCCCGGTGACCCCGCTCGACACGTGGTGGCGGTGACCCGATGGTCCAGGCGCTGGTCGCGGGCGGTACCGGCACTGCAGGCCGGCAAGTGGTCAAGGAGTTCCTCGCGCGTGGTCACTCCGTCCGGGTCCTGACCCGGCACGGCGGCGCGCCGGGCAGCGAGATCGCCCATTTCCACGGTGATCTCGTCACCGGTGACGGCCTCGCGGAGGCCCTCGACGGTGTCGACGTCGTGGTTGACACCACCGACGGCAAGACCCGCGGAACCCGGGCCGTGCTCGAGAAGGGGGCCGAGAACCTCCTCGCCACCGCGGACGGCGCGGGAGTCGGACGCGCCGTCCTGCTCTCCATCGTCAACGTCGACCGAAGCGAATTCCCTTACTACCGGGCGAAGCGGAAGCAGGAACGGGTCTACGAGAGTGCCGCGATGGAGACGTCGATCGTCCGGGCGACCCAGTTCCACGACTTCATTCCCAGGATCGCGAAGCCGGCGAGCCGGACCGGGTTGATCCCCGCCTTCTCCAAGACGAGCTTCCAGACCATCGACACCAGAGACGTCGCGACCGCGCTGGTCGACGCCGCCCTGGCCGCCGAACCGGCGCCGGAGGAGCCGATCACGATCGGTGGCCCGGAGGTTCGCACCGCCCGCGATCTGACGGCGGCGTGGAAGAAGGCCACCGGGACGCACGGGTTCGTCGTGAACGTGCCTCTTCCCGGCGCGATGGGTCAGTTCTTTCGGGACGGGTCGAACCTGGTGCCCGACAATCGGTTCGGAACGATCACCTTCGACCGGTGGCTGTCCGACGCCGCCCGCGCGCAGGCCTAGCCACCGGCGAACGGCGGCAGCACATCCACCTGGGCGCCTGCCGTCCGGGTGAGATCGCGCGTCAGTTCGGAATCGACGAGAAACGCCGAGACCGACAGCACCTGCTGCATGTCGGGACCGTACTTGGCGAGGAGAAGTTCTTTCACCTGGGCGAGGTCTGCGCTCGCGGGGAGATCGAGAGTCTCCTTGGTGCACCCCGCGGCGTCGGCGGCGGCGGCGAAATACCGAACCGAGATACCCGTCACGTCAACCACCGATTGCTCCCATACTGCGTTCCGGCGGAGCGAAACCGTCCGCGTTGATTCCGTGCCCTGCCCACTTGTTCCACATCGCGCCGCGCCACAACTGCGCCAGCTCCTCGTCGTCCGCACCCGACCGCAGCGCCGCCCGCAGGTCGATCTCCTGATCGCTGAACAGGCACGACCGTACCGTTCCCTCGGCCGTGAGCCTGGTGCGATCGCAGTCGGCGCAGAACGACCGGGTGACGGACGCAATGATCCCGACCGTGGCCGGACCACCGTCGACGAGCCACTCCTCGGCCGGTGCCGACGGGTCGTCCCGGCCGTGTTCGGTGAGCGTGAACCGCTCGCCGAGGACGGCCAGTAACCGGTCGGCGGTGACCATGTTCTCGCGTGCCCACTCGTGATCGGCGTCGAGCGGCATCTCCTCGATGAACCGTAGCGTGACGCCCTCGCGCAGGCACCATTCCAGGAGATCGGCCGCGCCGCTGAGCGTTTCGGGCATCAGCACCGCATTGATCTTCATCGGCGCCAGTCCGGCTCTGGCGGCGGCTCGGATACCGGCCATCACCGACGGCAGTCGGTCCCGCCTCGTCAGCCGCGCGAAGTGCTCGCGATCGACCGAATCGAGGGAGACATTGACCCGTGTCAGACCGGCACGCGCGAGCCCGGCCGCGCGGTGCTCGAGTCCGACCGCGTTGGTGGTCATCGCCAGCGGGATACCTGGCACGCGCGCGGCGCATCCGGCGATCATCTGCTCGAGGTCCACCCGCATCAGCGGTTCGCCCCCGGTGAACCGGACCTCGCGCACGCCGAGGCGGTGGACGGCGATGTCGACGAGCCGGACGATCTCGTTCGCGGTGAGCAGGTTCTGCGCCGGAATCGCGGGCAGGCCCTCCTCGGGCATGCAGTACGTGCAGCGCAGCGAACACTTCTCGGTGATGGACACCCGCAGGTCCCGCGCGACGCGGCCGAACCGGTCGACCAGATGGTCGACGTCCGGTCTGCCGACGAGCGAGACCGACGACCGGACGGACGGGATACCCATCTCCACTGTCGTCATCGAATTGCCTTTCCCTGCATCTGTCCAGTATGCCGCTAGGGGGTGATCACTGTGTGACGCGGTGCACTCTCGTCGCGTCTCTGCAGGCGTGCCTAGGATTGGTGACCATGGCCGGAGGAATATCGTGACCGCACGCTCTGTGGAGCAGCACGCCCAGCACGTCGCCGAACTTCTCGCGACCCTCCACGAGCGGCCGGCGGAGGAGATTCCGCTCGGGGAGTCACTCGGGCGCGTCCTCGCCGCCGACGTCCACTCCCCCGTCGACCTGCCGTTGTTCCGAAATTCGCAGATGGACGGGTACGCGGTCGACGCCGCATCCGTGGCTTCGGTCCCGGCGGTACTGCCGGTGCGGGGCGTGATCGCGGCGGGACCGGCAGGCACCACCACCCATACTCCCGGGACCGCATACCGGATCATGACCGGTGCGCCGATCCCCGACGGCGCCGACGCGATCGTCCCGGTCGAGGACACCGAGGCCACCGACGGACAGGTCCGCATCGAACGCTCCCGCACCGCCGGCGAGTTCGTGCGCGAGCGCGGCAGCGACGTCCGCGAAGGCATGCTCCTTCTACCCGCAGGCAGCGCGCTCGCCGCCCGGCATATCGCCGTCCTCGCCGCCGTCGGCCTGCAGCACGTCCCGGTGCTACCGCGCCCGCGGGTCGCCGTGATCACCACGGGCGCCGAACTCGTGGACGCCGGCACCGTGCTGCATCCGGGAGAAATCTACGACTCGAACGGAATCGCCCTCGCGTCGAGCGCCAGGGCCAACGGCGCCGAGGTCGTCTCGATCACGCGCAGTGGCGACGACCCTGCCGAGTTCCGGACCCTGCTCGCGGAGGCGACCACCACCGCCGATCTCGTGCTCACGTCCGGCGGGGTGTCGATGGGCGATTTCGAGGTGGTCAAGGAAACCCTCACACCGCTCGGCGCACACTTCGGTCACGTGGCGATGCAGCCGGGCGGCCCCCAGGGCACCGCCGTGGTGGACGGCACACCCGTCCTCAACTTCCCCGGCAACCCCGTGAGCACCCTCGTGTCGTTCGAGGTGTTCGCGCGTCCCGAGATCCGGCGCGCGGCCGGGCTCCCCGCGACGGAACCCGAGGAGCTGCCGCTCGCCGCGGCCGTCACCTCCATTCCCGGCAAGCGGCAGTTCCTCCGCGCACGCCGCACCGATGCCGGAGTCGAACTCGTGTCCGGCCCCGGTTCCCATCTCGTCGCCGCGATGGCATGGGCGGACGTCCTCGTCGACGTTCCCGCCGACGTCACCGCGCTCGACGCCGGCCAACTCGTGAAGGTGATACCCCTATGAGCGACCTGACGCACCTCGACAGTGAGGGCCGCGCCCGCATGGTCGATGTGAGCGCGAAAGCGGACACGACCCGAATCGCGGTGGCCGCGGGGCAATTGGTCACCACACCCGCGGTGATCGAGCTGGTCCGGGCCGACGATCTACCCAAGGCAGACGTACTCGCGACGGCCAGGATCGCCGGGATCTCGGGGGCGAAGAAGACGTCCGAGCTGATTCCGTTGTGCCATCAGCTCGCGCTGTCCTCGGTGAAGCTGGAGTTCGGTTTCACCGACCATGCCATCACGATCGAGGCCACCGCGAAGACGAAGGGCCCGACGGGTGTCGAGATGGAGGCCCTCACCGCCGTGGCGGTGGCCGGATTGACGTTGCACGACATGGTGAAAGCCGTCGACCCTGCCGCGACACTGGACGGTGTCCGGTTGCTCACCAAGGACGGCGGCAAACGCGGACACTGGACGCGTGAGCAGCAGAGCACCGGAATCCCCACGGTGACATCGCGATCCGCGGCCGTGCTCGTCGCCTCGACCGGCGGCGCGAAGGGCACTCGGGAAGACACGACCGGCCCGGTCATCGCCGCGTGGCTCGAGGACCGTGGCTTCACCACCCGGGGTCCGCTCGTCTACGCGGACGCCGACATCGCGGCCGGCCTCGCCGACGCACTGTCCGGCAATCCGGCGCTGATCATCAGCACCGGCGGCACCGGCGTCTCCCCCACGGATGCGACCCCGGAGGCCACCCGCGCGGTGCTCGACCGCGAACTGCCCGGTGTGGCCGACGCCATCCGGAATCGCGGGACGGAGGTCACCCCGCACGCCTCGCTGAGCCGCGGACTCGCGGGTGTGGCGAACGGCACAGTCGTGGTGAATCTGCCCGGTTCGCCGGGCGGCGTCAAGGACGGATTGTCCGTCCTCGACCCCATCGTCGACCATCTCCTCGCTCAGGTCGCCGGTGGAGGTGCGCACGATGCCTGACATCCTCGCCCAGATCTCGGACCAACCCCTCGATCCCGCCGTCGTCGACGCCGCCGTGGCCGGGCCCGAGCACGGCGCCGTCGTGGTGTTCACCGGCGTCGTGCGCAATCACGATGGCGGACAATCCGTTTCGGCCCTCGAATACCAGTCGCACCCGGACGCCGAACGCTTCCTCCGCACCGTGTGTGAGGAGGTCGCGGCGTCCACCGGACTGCCCGTGGCGGCCATCCACCGGGTCGGATCCCTCACCGTCGGCGACCTCGCGGTGGTCGCCGCGGTCGCCGCACCCCACCGCGCCGAGGCGTTCGCCGCGTGCGCCGAACTGGTGGAGCGCATCAAGCACGAGGTACCCATCTGGAAGCGGCAGAAATTCGCCGACGGGGCCTCGGAATGGGTCGGTTTGTGACTCCTCGGTCGGACCGTTCGGCTGCCACCGGGTAGAGTGGCGATCACTAGGTGACCACGACGGTCATCCAGCGTCGTAGAACGCATTCAGTTCGGTCACCCGAATCCTGTTGGATGTGCACCACCGCATCCGCTCTTCTTACGGCGAAGAAGCTTGCCGACCGGCAACGCCGCCAACCTGTGCTCGAGCTCCGACGGAGACCTTCCGTATCGGCCCTCCGGGCACAACCCTGTGCCCGAAAGGCCTGACCACTTGTCTGATACACATACTCCCGACACGACGTTCGCCGCGCTCGGTGTCCGTGAACCACTGGTGAAAGCACTCGCCGACAAGGGGATCACCTCCCCGTTCCCCATCCAGGTCGACACCCTCCCCGACACGCTGTCGGGCCGCGACGTGCTCGGCCGGGGCAAGACGGGCAGCGGTAAGACGCTGGCCTTCTCCATCCCGATGGTGTCCCGCCTCGCGGGTGAACTGTCGGGCGGAAAGCGGCGCCCGGGCCGCCCGGTGGGCCTGATCCTGGCCCCCACCCGCGAGCTCGCCACGCAGATCACCGCAACCCTCGAGCCCCTCGCAGCCGCCTACGACCTGCGGGTCACCACGATCTTCGGTGGTGTCTCCCAGAACCGTCAGGTGAGCGCTCTCAAGGCCGGCGTCGACATCGTCGTCGCGTGCCCCGGACGGCTCGAAGACCTGATGAAGCAGAAGTTCGTGAGCCTCGACGCCGTCGAGATCACCGTGCTCGACGAGGCCGATCACATGGCCGACCTCGGCTTCCTGCCCGTCGTCACCCGCATCCTCACCGCGACTCCCCAGCAGGGGCAGCGGCTGCTGTTCTCCGCCACCCTGGACAACGGCGTCGACAAGCTGGTGAAGCGGTTCCTGAAGAACGAGGTCCTGCACTCGGTCGACGAGGCGAACTCGCCTGTCGCGGCCATGACGCACCACGTGTTCGACGTCGACGGCGTCGAAGCCAAGCGCAAGCTGGTCGAGCGGCTGGCGTCCGGAACCGGACGCCGGATCCTGTTCATGCGCACCAAGCACCAGGCCCGCAAGCTGGCCCGTCAGCTCACCGAGGCGGGAATCCCCTCGGTCGACCTGCACGGCAACCTGTCGCAGGCGGCCCGTGACCGCAACCTCGCGTCGTTCTCCGCCGGTGAGGCACGCGTGCTGGTGGCCACCGACGTCGCCGCGCGCGGCGTCCACGTCGACGACGTGCAGTTGGTCGTCCACGTCGATCCGCCCGCCGAGCACAAGGCATACCTGCACCGTTCCGGTCGCACCGCACGCGCGGGCAGCGCCGGCGACGTCGTGACGGTTGTGCTGCCCGAGCAGCGGAAGGACCTCGCCGTGCTCATGCGCAAGGCCGCGATCAAGGTGACCCCCGTCCGCAGCACCGCGGAGTCCGCACACGTGCTCGACCTGGTCGGCGACATCGCACCGCACGTCGCTCCCGCCCCCAAGGCGGCACCGGTGTCGAACGGCGGCGGACGCAATCAGCGACCGGGCGGCGCCCAGGGTGGACGCGGCCAGGGCGGTCGCGCACACGGTCAGGGCGGCGGCGCACGTCGCTCCCGCTCGGGTGCGGCCGGACGCCCGCGCGCCGCTGCGTCCACGGGCGGCGGCACCCGCACGGCGTCCGCCGGTGGCTCACGCCGCCGTCAGGGCTAGAACTTCTCGAGGTGGACGGCGTCGGCCAGTGGCCGGCGCCCCCGCCACCCGAAGCGCTCGAGGTCCGGCACCTGCTGGAACTCGGCAACCTTCCCCACGCACAGCCAGGCGATGGGGCGCACCGGGTCGGGGATTCCCAGCAATTCGGTGAGATAGGGCTCGTCGTAGAACGACACCCAGCCGACGCCGACGTTCTCGGCGGCCGCGGCGAGCCACAGATTCTGGATCGCGAGCACGGCGGAGAACAGACCGGTGTCGTCGACCGTGTGCCTGCCGAGGATGTGTTCGCCGCCGCGGCTCCGGTCGTAGGTGACGACGATGCCCATACCGCTCTCGCAGATCCCTTCGATCTTGATGGGATCGAACGTCTTCTTTCGGTCTTCGGGCAGCGAGTCCGCGAAACGCCGCCGCGCGCCCGCCACGTGGTCGGCGAACGTGGTCAGCGTCTCGGTGTCGCGCACGACGACGAAATCCCAGGGCTGAGTGTTGCCGACGCTGGGGGCGCAGTGCGCCGCGCCCAGGATGCGGTCGAGCACGTCGGCCGCGATCGGCTCCCCGGTGAATTCGGCCCGCACGTCACGGCGACGACGGATCGCGTCGTACACGGACAGCGCGGGCTCGGGATTCGTTTCAGGACTACACACAGACTCGGTCACGCGGTCACGGTATAGCGGTGCACGCCCAGCATCGCGCCGGGGTCCGCCTCTTCTCCCTCCGCCACGACACAGTCCGCGAGCCGGGTCCGCACCTGCTCGGCCTCGATGTCGGCGCCGATGAGCACCAGCTGGGTCGCCCGCTCCTCGCCGGATTCCCAGCGCGTCGACGTGAATCTGATGTGCGGACCGACCGTCTGCACCTCGAACTTCCGCGACTGCCCGGGCACCGCAAAGTGCACGAATCCCTTGATCCGGTAGATCCCGACCGGTCGCTTCTCGAGGAACTCGACGAGCCGCCGCGGATCGATCGGGTCGTCCGAGGCGAAATCGAGTGCCTCGTAGGACGAGTGGAGGTGATCGTGGTCCTCGCAGTGGTCGTGCTGGTCCAGCAGGAGCTGGTCGAGGGTGAGTTGCTCCCCCGCCGCCGGTTCACGCCCGGGTTCCCGGTCGAACAACAGGGTGGGCTCGATCCGGCCGTGGTCGGTGGTCAGGACGGGCGCGCGGTCGTTGTAGTCGCGGACCATCGCCTGCACGGCTGCGCGCCGGCCGTCGTCGATGCGGTCCGTCTTGTTCAGGATCACGAGGTCGGCGAGTGTGACGTGCTTGCCGAGGTCCGGGTGCTGTGCCGACATGTCCTCGAACTGCTCACCGTCCACCATCACGACCAGACCGCCGTACACGACGTGCGGGTTGGTGCTGCCGAGAACGAGCCGAATCATGTTGCGCGGCTCGGCAAGTCCGCTCGCCTCGACGATGATCACGTCGATCTGCGACGTGGGATGCGCCAGGCGGTCCAGCATCTCGTCCATGTCGCTGACGTCCACGGCGCAGCACATGCAGCCGTTGCTCAGCGACACCATGGAATCGACCTGACCGGCCACCATCATCGAATCGATGTTCACGGCGCCGAAGTCATTGACGATGACGCCGACCCGGACCCCGCGGTTGTTGCGCAGCACGTGGTTGAGCAGGGTGGTCTTTCCCGAACCGAGGAATCCGGCGACGATGACGACGGGAATCCGCTTCTTCGCCAACGCTGCGACCTCCGTGGGACCTCGACGATCTACCGGGCGCCCATCCTAGCGCCCCACCCCCGCGGAGAGGATCGCCGCGTCGACGACGGCAGCGGGCGCCATCGGCAGCGCATGATGCGTGGCTCCGGGAATCGTCGTGACCGTGGCTGACCGGAGCAACCGGCGAACGTTCGCCGCCACCCTCCCCGGATCGTGCGCCCGGCTCGCCCCGGCCAGCACCACCGACGTGTGGGCGGTCAGCCGCGCCAGCGCGTCCCGCTTCGGGCGTGGGGGCACCACGAGCGTGGTGCGGCCGAAGGCGGCCGTCCCGAGCGCGGTGACGCCGAGCCACCGGGGGTCGACTCCGGCGCCTGCGGTCTCCCAGCCGATCAGGCTCCGCTGCCGCTTCTCCGTCGGCCTGATCAGCACCGGCACCGCACGGAGCAGGTATCTCGGGCTCATGCCCGCAAAGCAGGACGTCGGGTCGAGCAGCACCAGGCTGTCGACGCGACGGGAACCGTGCAGCGCGTAGGCGAGGGCGATCATGGCGCCGTACGAATGGCCGACCACTGCGGACGCGTTCACCTCGAGATGGTCGAGCACGGCGTCCAGCCACTCGAACAGGTTCAGGGCCGTGCGCAGTTGTGCACCGTCGTTCACGCTGCGCCCCACGTCGCCCATGACGTCCACCGCGAGCACCCGGTGACTGCGGGCGAGCGCCGCGACGTTCGCGATCCACACGGTCGACGTCGCCCCGCCTCCGGGAAGCAGGAGAAGCGGCGCCCCCGACGCGGGTCCGCACACGTTGACCCGGGTGGACCCGAACGGTGTGGGGACGTCGACGGGGGTGACGTTCACCGGCCAGTCGTCCAGCAGCGCGTCGTAGGCGGCAAGGAAGTCGTCGACTGCCGACATCAGCCCTCCTCGAATTACCTCGATGATCGAGATACTAGACAATCGAACGAAAAGTCGCAGTAGATTACAGGGCGTGAACCCGGACGACGGCGCACAGACCGTACACCGGCTGCGTGCACTCGCAGTCGAGCTGAACCTGCTCGGTGCCGAATTCGCGCAACTGCACGGACTGCACACCACCGATCTGCGCGCACTGATCTGCATCCTCGACGCCGACCGGGCGGGCCTCGCAGCCACACCCGGATGGCTCGGAGGTCAGCTCGGCATCAACTCCGCCTCGGTCACCGCCCTCCTCGACCGCATGGAGAAATCCGGCCTGATCCGGCGCGACCGGGACGCCGACGACCGTCGGAGGTCGCTGCTCGCCGTCACACCCCGCGCCGTCGATCTCGGCCAGACGTTCTTCGGACCGCTCATCGACCGGACGGCCTCCATCCTCCGCGACTTCGACGCTGCCGAAAGAGCCACCATTTCACGGTTTCTCGACGGTGCGAACCGAGCGGTCGCCGTCGAACGCCGGGCCGGCGCTCAGCGGACGGACGGCGACGGGTCGAGGTCGCGGACACGACGCGCGGGCGACCCCGCATAGAGCCCGTTCGGCTCGCAGTCGCGGGTGACCACCGTGCCCGCCCCGATGACACATCCGCCCCCCACCGTCACTCCGGGGAGGATGATCGCGCCTGCGCCGATCCAGCATCCGTCTCCGACCACGATCGGGCGGTCGACCACCCGCCCGCCCCGGCCGGAGCTCGGACCGATCTCGTGAGTGCTCGTGATGAATTGGGCCCGGTGCCCGACAGCGACCTGCCTGCCGAGCGTGATGGGCGCGGTGCCGTCGAACAGCACTCCGCGGTTGACGAACGTCCCCAGCCCCATCGTGACGTCCTTGCCGCCGAAGTGGCAGCCGGAACAGATGCCGGCCCCCCACACTTTCGCGCCTGCCGCCATCAGCAGGAGAACCCGCAGCCACACGGGGACGAACGCGGAGGCCTGGACGATGGTGACGAACCGCATCCCGTCACCCTATCCCCAAGCATCAGGCCCACTATCGGACGTTGCTCGTCGTTAACTGCGACACCGCCCGGAGATCCGAGGCGCGGCGTACTATATGGGCGCCATCGAAGATGCCCGAGGGGGGACAGTGAGACAACTGGATAGCGACGGATTCGCTGCACTGATGGAGTCCATCCCCCACGCGATCAGCGTTCACGACCGGGAACGAAACCTCGTGTTCAGCAACCCCGCCTGTGCGGCCCTGATCGGCTACGACACCGAAGAATTCGCAGACCTCGAGCACGAGCAGCTGTTCCACCCCGACGACGCCGAACTGTGGGGAACCATGCTCGCCCGGGTCCTGGGCACGGAAAACACCAGCGCGACAGCACATCCGCGAATCCGCCACCGGGAAGGCCACTGGATCTGGGTGCGCGTCGCGGCGTCCACGTTCACGGCAGGCACCGAGAAGTTGGTCGCCCTCGTGCTCCAGGACGAATCCGACACGATCTGGGGCAACCCCACGGCCGCGAGGCAACCGATCCGATAGCCGCGCGCTCACCGACCGTCGCCGGACGCCGCACCACTGCACGGCGGAGTCCGGACGGTCGCGCCGCACCGCCGACAGAAATGGGTGCGGTGCCCACCGTTGTTCGACGTCGCGCACCCACACACCTCCCATCCCACCAGGCACGTGTTGGCGGCCAGCGTGTGCCCGTTCGGACAGCGTCCCGGCGCGGTTTCGGTTCTGGCGGCCACACGTCGAATCTACCCGGTTATCGAACATATGTACGAATTCGACCTCGAGCACCGTCGCCGGGCTGGTCGGTCACATGTAGTTACCGGGCGAACCGTCCTCCTGCCCGTCCTCCCGCTCCACCAGGAACCAGCTCCCGGGGGCGTAGATCAGCTCCCGGGCGGCACGGACGATGACGAGCGCCCCGGACTCGTGGATGCTGTAGCTGTCGTCGTCGCCGAAGTCGGTGACGGCGAACTCCGCCAATTGGTCGAATGATCGATGCGTCACAGTGAATGTCATGACGCCAGTGTCCCACCGGGACAAGGGGAGGAATGAGGAAAGCCCCTCACCCGCATTGTCTGCGGATGAGAGGCTTCTCTCGAAAGTGGAGCTAAGGGGACTCGAACCCCTGACCCCCACACTGCCAGTGTGGTGCGCTACCAGCTGCGCCATAGCCCCGTATTCGGTTGTTCTCCGCACTCGGAATGACTTCCTCCGTGCTCGAAGAAAGTTACACCATTGCCGACCGGGCCAACAAATCGCCTGGTCAGGGGCGCTTCGCGCCCGTGCGCCTTTCTGGTTGTTCCAGCTACCAAAAAGGCGCACGGGCGGCGGAGCAGCCTACAGCTGCGACACCCAGTTCTCGTTGGAGAGTGCATCGATCACGGTGCCGTCCTCGACCACGGCAGGGGTGCCGGTAGCGCCGCTCGCGGCGAGGGCCTGACGGCCCGCCTCGGCGTGCGCACGGGCCTGCTCGACCTTCGCGCCGGTGGTGATGCACTGGACGGCCTCGTCGGACGCTCCGGCGTCGCCGGCGATCTGCGCGAGCTCCTCGTTGGTGTGATCGGAGCTGCCGTTCTCCTTCGGCTGGTTCGACGGGGAGAACAGCGCCGCGTGGAACGCCGAATACGCCACGGCGTCACCGGTTTCTGCGACGCACTCGGATGCCGCGACGGCGCGGGTGGAGTAGTCACCGCTGGCCGAGAGCTGGTCGAGGAAGTTCAGGACGTGATACCGGACGGCCACCTTGCCGTCGTCGATGGCCTGCGCGAGTTCCTGGCCGTTCTTGTTCTCGAGCTCGGCGCAGTACGGGCACATGGGATCTTCGAACAGGTCGACCGCGGTGGCCGCGTCGGGGCGGCCGAGAAGTACGACACCGTCGTCCTGCAGCGCCACCTGGACCTCGGAGTTCTGGACCCCGCCGTAACCGTCGTTGCGCGGCTTGCTGCGGTTGCTCTGCCAGATCACACCACCGATGACCAGTACGGCGATGACCAGTACCGCGAGCCCACCGAGAACGTAGGTGGACCGGCTGGATTCCGGCTGCGGGTTGTACTTGTTCTTCGAGCTCACGTGGATGCAGTCCTTCGACGTCGGATCGATTTACCGAATGCTTACTCTGCCACCGCCTGCTGAGGGGTCACTGAGAATGTGGCGCTGGAGCCGAGCCCCAGCGCGAACAGGGAACGGGGGAACACGATCAGCCACACGGCCAGTGCGAGGAAGCCCACATCCCGGAGGATCTCCTTGGTGTAGTCCCAGCCGTTCACGTCGGCCGCACCACCGCCACCGAAGCATCCGCAGTCGATGGACAGCCCGCGGGCCCACACCGAGACGATCACGGCGATGAGCACGAGCAGGAGCGCGGCGGACACCGCGGCCGTGGCGCGGACGGCGAGCCCGATCAGCAGGAGCAGCCCGAGCGCGATCTCGAGGAACGGCAACGTGTTGGCGACGGGCCGGACGAGGTCCTCGGGAAGCAGTTGGTAGGCGCGCACCGCGATGATCGTCTGGGCGGGGTCGGCGACTTTGAGTGCGCCGGAGACCAGCCAGACAACGGCGAGAGACAGCCGGGCGAGAAGGGAGACAACCTTGATCCACACTCGAACGAGCGTACCGAAGGCGTCGGTCAGACCGCCTCGACCGACACCTTGGGCGCCGGCGTGTTCGGCACGAGCAGCCAGCCCACTGCGGCGAGAAGCATGACCCCGCCGGTGACGCCGAATGCGACCGCGTAGGACAGGTGCTGGGCGAGCAGACCCGCTCCGACCGGGCCGAGGACTCCGCCGACGTCGGCGACCATCTGGAAGGTCGCCAGCACGGGACCACCCCGGGACTTCGCGCCCACGACGTCGGCGACCGCGGCTTGCTGCGCGGGACTCATCACTCCGGATCCGATGCCCGCGATGCCGGACAGCACCAGGAACACCAGCAGGTTCTCGCTGAGTCCCATCCCGACGGTGCTGGCGCCACACACCAGCAGTCCGAGCAGGACGAACAGCTTCCGGCCGTAGACGTCGGACAACCGCCCGGACACGATGAGGACGAGTGCATTGCCGACGGCGAAGACGGTGAGGGCGATGCCGGCGAGGGCGGCGTCGCGGTGCAGCGCCTCGACGACGAACAGCGGGACCATCGCGACCCGCACGCCGAAGATCACCCCGCCGAACGCGAAATTGGAGCCGAGCGCAGCGCGGTAGACGGGCTGCCCGAGAGCCTCCCGGAGCGTCATGGCGGCTCCGGCGGCGGTGGCGTCGGGCGCCGTCAGGTGCGAACCGCGCAGACTCACGAAGACGACCGCGGCCGCGATGACGAGGGCGATCGCGTAGATGACGAACGGAACCCGCAGTCCGAATCCGACGAGCAGCCCGCCGACGAGGGGTCCGGAGATCGACCCCATCAAGAAGCTCGTCGCGTAGAGCCCGGACACTCGACCGCGGCTGTCCACCGGTGCGATGCGGATCACCAGGCCCATCGCCGACACCGTGAACATCGTCGAGCCGATGCCCCCGAGCGCACGGAAGACGAGCAACTGGCAGTAGTCCCCCGCGACCGCGCAGGCGGCGGTCGAGGCGGCGACGATCAGGAGTCCGGTGATGTAGACCGGCCGCTCCCCCAGTTTCTGCACGAGGCGGCCGCTGACCGGGGCGAAGACCAGGCGCATGAACGCGAACGACGAGATCACCACCGTCGCCGCCGTCACGCTCACGTCGAAACTGCGGGCGAACTGTGGGAGGGCGGGTGCGACGATCCCGAATCCGAGTGCGATGACGAAGCTGGCCGAGACCAGCACCCAGATTTCCGAAGGGAGCCGCGGGCTGCGCCCGGCGGGCAGCCCGGCTGCGCGAGTGTTCATAGTTGAATCCGATGGTAGGTGCCCCCGCAGCGGCGGCGGCACCTACCCCCGGCCGAACACCTACTTCAGGACGTCGGCCACCAGTTCCTTGGCCGCCGCCTGCACCTGCGCGAGATGGTCCGGGCCCTTGAATGATTCGGCGTAGATCTTGTAGACGTCCTCGGTGCCCGACGGCCGCGCCGCGAACCACGCCGACTCGGTGGTGACCTTCAGCCCGCCGAGGGCCGCCCCGTTACCCGGGGCACTCGTCAGTGTCGCGGTGATCGGCTCCCCCGCCAGTTCGGTGGCCGACACCTGCTCGGGCGACAGCTTCGCCAGTACCGCCTTCTGCTCGCGGGTGGCGGGGGCATCAATGCGCGCGTAGGCGGGGCTGCCGAACTGCTCTGCCAGTTCCCCGTACCGGACCGACGGTGTCTTGCCGGTCACCGCCGTCATCTCCGAGGCGAGCAGGGCCAGGATGAGCCCGTCCTTGTCGGTGGTCCACACCCCGCCGTCGTGGCGCAGGAACGACGCACCCGCACTCTCCTCGCCACCGAAGCCGAGCGAGCCCTCGAGAAGTCCGGGGACGAACCACTTGAAACCCACCGGCACCTCCAGCAGTTCGCGGCCGAGGCTCCCGACCACCCGGTCGATCATCGACGAACTGACGAGTGTCTTGCCCACCTTCACCGTCGAACCCCACCCCCTGCGGTGCGAGAACAGGTAGTCGATGGCAACCGCGAGGTAGTGATTGGGATTCATCAGTCCCCCATCGGGAGTGACGATCCCGTGCCGGTCCGCGTCGGCGTCGTTTCCGGTGGAGATGTCGAACCGGTCCCGGGCTCCGATCAGCGACGCCATGGCGTCCGGCGACGAGCAGTCCATGCGGATCTTGCCGTCGGTGTCGAGCGTCATGAACCGCCACGTGGCATCGACGAGCGGGTTGACGACCTCGAGATCGAGGCGATGGGTGTCGGCGATCGCACCCCAGTAGTCGACGCTCGCTCCGCCCAGCGGGTCGGCGCCGATCCGCACTCCGGCCGTCCGGATGGCGTCGAGATCGAGGACGCTCGGCAGGTCGTCGATGTAGAAGCGGAGGAAGTCGTACCGCTCGGCCCGCTGGATCGCCCGCTCCGCGGAAGTTCTCCGCACCCCCGAGAGGTCCCGGCGGAGTAACTCGTTGGCACGATCGGCGATGATCGTCGTCGCCTCCGAGCCGGCGGGGCCTCCGTGCGGCGGGTTGTACTTGAAGCCGCCGTCGCGGGGTGGGTTGTGGGACGGCGTCACGACGATGCCATCGGCCTGCGATTCCGGGCCGCTGCGGTTGTAGCGGAGAATCGCGTGACTGACCGCGGGGGTCGGGGTGTACCGGTTCCGCGAATCGATCAGCACCGTCACGTCGTTCGCGGCCAGCACTTCGAGAGCCGACGTCCACGCCGGCTCCGACAGGGCGTGGGTGTCGCGCCCGACGAACAGCGGCCCGTCGATGCCCTGGGACGCCCGGTACTCGACGATGGCCTGGGTAGTGGCCAGGATGTGTGCCTCGTTGAATGCGTTGTCCAGGCTCGAGCCGCGGTGCCCGGATGTCCCGAACACCACCTGCTGCAAGGGGTTCTCGGGGTCGGGCACGCCGCTGTAGTACGCGGTAACCAGGTGCGCGATGTCCACCAGATCCTCCGGCAGTGCCACCTGACCCGCTCTGTCGTGCGCCACGAGACCTCCTGGAAACTCATCGGGATCGAACTCGACTACCCACCCATCCTGCACCCTCGCACCGGAGTCTGCCCTCAAGACGTCAATCGGAATCCCAGCCAGGCGGCGGCCAGTCCGGCCGCCACACTCGCGACCACGTAGACGACGGACGTGAGCGCCCGCCGGATCCGCAGCAGTCCCACCGATTCCACCGCGAACGTCGAGTACGTGGTCAGTCCGCCGCAGAAACCCGTGCCCAGCAAGGCGAATGTCTGCACGGACATCGACGCCCCCGACAGCAGTCCGAGGATCAGGCACCCGGCGACGTTCACCAGGAAGGTGGCCACCGGAAAGCTGCGGTAAGAGTCGACGTACCGGCCGGTGAGGTACCGCGTGGTCGCACCGAGCGCGCCGCCGAGGGCTACGAGGAGGACGGTCACGCCGCCGCCTGTCGCGCCAGCCGGTGCCGGTGACCGACGAGCATCCCCAGCCGCGCCGCGAGCAGGGCCGGTATCAGGGTGGCCACTACGTAGAGCGTCGCGGTGACGGCGTCCTCCCGCACCGCGTCGACCGCGAACGTCGAGAACGTGGTGAAGCCGCCGAGGACGCCGACTCCGAGGAACAGTCGCCACAACCGGTCCGGCCCGACCGTCTCGGCGAGGTAACCGAGCAAGAGCGACCCGACCACATTGATCAGAAGGACGGTCCAGATGCCGGGCCACAGGGCGGCCAGCAGGAATCGCGCGGACGCACCGAGCGCACCGCCCAGGGCGACCACGGCCACCGGTTTCGTCAGGGACACGGCACACATCGTGTCACGGCTGAGGGGCGGGGCCGTTCGAACTCGCAGGGCACAAAAAAATCCGGGCCGGACACCTGGTGGTGTCCGGCCCGGACTCGGTGGAGCTGCCGGGAATTGAACCCGGGTCCTCCGCAGCAAAGCTAGGGCTTCTCCGTGTGCAGTTTGCTATGTCTCTACTTGGATCTCCCAGTCTCGCAAACAAGCCAGGATGACGATCCCAGTCGCTGTTGGTTGTCCCATTCGACTCCGCGACCGAGTCGAACGGTAAAGCCCTCTAGCTGATGCCAGTACCCGGGCCGAGGGCGAACCCGGACTGACAGACACGCAGTCGCTACTTAGGCAGCGAGTGCGTAGTCGCGCTGATTGGAATCGGCGCTTATATGTTTGCAGCGACGCTTACGGTGGTCTCTTGCCTGCACCGACACGCTTCCCCTACCTCAACGTACGCAGTCGAAACCGTTCAGCCCCGTACGTGCCCCACGAGTCTCGCGGGGCCACCTAGTGTAACGCGAACCCGGTCCGGATTCATCCCGGTTTTCCTCCCGAGTGTCGGCGGCCGTATTTCAGCTGGCCACGGCGATCATTCCGACGGCCGCGAGGGCGAGGAGCATCCCCGCTTGCTGCATTCTGCTCACCCGTTCACCGAGCATCACCATCGCCAGCAGAACGGTGGCGGCGGGGTACAGCGATCCGATCACGCTGACGAGCGACAGCAGACCGCCCTGGAACGCGTACATCATGGCCGCATTGGCCAGGACGTCGAGGAAACTCACGTACACGGCGAGCTTGAGGGGTTCGCCGTGCGGCAGCACGAAGTGGCCGGCGGACAATGCGACGAGCCACACCACCGCGGTCGCCGCGGCACGGGACACGGCGAGCGCCCACATCCCGCCGTCGTCACCGATCTGATGCAGCGAGACGAAGGAGAGCGCGAACGCGACGCCGGATCCGACGGTGAGCAGCGCCACGGTGCGGGTGAAGCGCAGCACCCTGCCCCCGGCGACCTCTCCCGCGGTCTCGTCGGGAGATTCCCTGCTGACGAGGACGACGGCGACGAGGGCCACGGCGATCCCGATGTACGCGATGGGCCCGGGTCGCTCACCGAACGCGAGCCCGATCAGTACCGGAATGCCCGCGACCAGCACGGCCGTCAGCGGCGACACCACCGACATCGGTCCCGAGGCCAGCGCGAGGTAGAACCACCAGACCGCTACGCCACCGGCCACTCCCGCCACGGCGCCCCAGACGAGGGACGACGAGGTGAGTGTGCCCCCGGCGAACGGGGCGATCACGAGCACGATCAGCAGCGACAGCGGGTACGACACGATGACGACGCGTAGCGCCGCGACCCTGCGGGACGCGACTCCCCCGATGAAATCGCTCACGCCGTAACCGATCGCGGCCACGAGCGCGAGCAGGACGGACGTCAGCGCATGCCCTTGACTCGGCGGCCGAGTTCGCGGGTCACCTCACGCTCGGCGGTCCGCCTGGCCAGATCCTGGCGCTTGTCGTAGTCCTGCTTACCCTTCGCGAGCGCGAGCTCCACCTTGACCTTGCCGTCGGAGAAGTACATCGACAGGGGAACCAGAGTCTGGTTTCCCTCCCGCGTCTTGCCGACGAGGTGTTCGATCTCCCGCTTGTGCAGCAGCAACTTCCGGGTACGGCGCGGCGCGTGGTTGGTCCACGTGCCCTGCGTGTATTCGGGAATGTGCAGTGAGCGCAACCAGACCTCACCGTCGTCGACGGTGGCGAACGCGTCGACCAGCGACGCCTTGCCCTCGCGCAGACTCTTCACCTCGGTACCGACGAGGGCGATCCCCGCCTCGTAGACGTCGAGGATGGTGTAGTTGTGACGCGCCTTGCGATTGGTCGCAATGACCTTGCGGCCCTTTTCCTTCACGTTCCGGGCCTTTCAGTCCGCGATGTCCGAGGTGAACAGTTCGTACCCTCCAGCATAGGAGAGGAGGCAAACCGAATTATTCGCGGACGTACAAGCGCAGGGTCACGTACGCGGTGACCGCCGCCATTCCGACGCCCACGAGGATCAGCACCGGTGAGACGAACAGCACGTCACTGTTGGAGATCCGCGCCACGATGTTGGCCTCGTACACGTCCGCGAGCACGTCGTCGATGAACATGTTCTTCGCGGTGAACAGGCCCACGATGGCGAGAACGGCACCCACCAGCGCGGCGACCACCGCCTCGAGCAGGAACGGCAACTGTGTGTACCAGCGGGTGGCGCCGACCAGCCTCATGATGCCGACCTCGGTGCGCCGGGTGAACGCCGCGATCTGAACCATGTTCGCGATCAGCAGGATTGCCGCGACGGCCTGCACGATCGCGATCGCGAACGCGGCGTTGCGCACGCCGTTGAGGACGCTGAAGAGCCGCTCCACCAGCTCGCGCTGGTTGAGGACGCTCTCGACTCCCGGGCGGGTGCCGAACTTCTCGTTGATCACGCCGAACCGCTCGGGGTCGCTGAGCTTGACCTTGAACGAGGCCGGGAAGCTGTCGGGGCTGACGAGTGCGGCGAGCTCGGGTTGATCCTTGAACACCCGCTCCGTCGCGTCCTTCACGGCGTCGTCCCGGTTGAGATACTCCACCGACACCACCGACGGCGTCTCCTCCAGCTCGGTGCGCAGCGTCTTGCAGATCTCCCCCTCACACCCCGGGTCCGACGTGGAGATGTCGTCGGTGAGGAAGATCTGCACCTCGACGCGGTCCAGGAAGATCTGCTGGGTTTTGCCGGCCATCTGCACCACCAGCAACCCGCTGCCGAACAGGCCGAGGGAGATCGCGGTGGTGAGGATCATCGCGATGGTCATGGTGACGTTGCGACGGAGTCCGGTCAGGACCTCACTGAAAATGAAACTGGCACGCATCGGGGAATCAGAGTCCTTCGTAGGAGACTTGGGGACAGTACTGAAGCTGGAGTGCAGGGAGGGCGGCTAACGCCCCACGCCGTACACACCCCGAGCCTCGTCGCGCACCACTCTGCCGAGGTCCAGCTCCACCACCCGACGGCGCATCGAGTCGACGATGTGGTGGTCGTGAGTGGCCATCACCACCGTCGTTCCGGTGCGGTTGATCCGTTCGAGCAGCAGCATGATGTCCTGGCTCGTCTCCGGGTCCAGGTTTCCGGTGGGCTCGTCGCACAGCAGCACCAGCGGCCGGTTCACGAACGCCCGCGCGATGGCGACACGCTGCTGCTCACCGCCCGACAGTTCGGTGGGGAGACGATCCGCCTTCCCGGACAACCCGACCATCTCGAGCACCTCGGGCACGGTCCGGGAGATCATCGCGCGCGGCTTCCCGATCACCTCGAGCGCGAACGCGACGTTCTCGGACACGGTCTTCTTCTGCAGGAGCCGGAAGTCCTGGAAGACGACGCCCATGCTCTGCCGCAGCTTCGGCACGCGCCGGGCGGAAAGCTTGTTGACGTGGAAGTCCGCGATGTGAATGTCACCCGACGTCGGCGACTCCTCCTTGAGGAGCAGGCGCATGAAGGTCGACTTTCCCGAGCCCGACGGGCCGATGAGGAAGACGAACTCGCCCTTGTCCACCTCGACGCTCACCTTGTCCAGGGCGGGCCTCGTGGAGGTCTTGTACGACTTCGACACATTCTCGACGCTGATCACGAGGAGCCAGTCTAGACGTTATCGAACAGTGACCAAATGGAGCGACGTGCGGACGTCATCGCCCACTCGGCGGTGTCGCCGACGTCGTCGGGACGGAAGACGTGGTCGGCGGGGTGCCCGTGGGCGGAGGCGGAAACGGGTTGGGAATCCCGAACGGCAACGTCGGGGTCGACGTCACCTGGCTGGTCCCCGTGGGCGCCGTCTCCTGCGGGGTCGGCTCGGGCGTCGCCTCGGTGGTCGTGACAGTCTCCGACGTCGACTCGGTCGTCGTCTCGATCTCCGATGTCGGCAGCGTCGTCTCCTGAAGGGGCGCTTCCCGGGTGGGCACGACAGCCGGCGCGACGGGTCCCTGGACCACTTCTTCGACGGGGTTCAGGTACGTGTACAGCGTGTACAGCACCACCCAGAGGATGCACAGCACCAGCGTCGACGTCCGCACCCGTCCGCCGAAGATCTTCGCGGGAAGGAACGACGAGTGCAGAATCCGGTCCAGTCCGCGCCGCGGTTCGTCGGTCATCCCTCGCCCTCCGCTGCCCGGACCGTCTGAAGGTCCGGTTCGACGGTGATCCCCTGCCGTCTCATCGCGGTGGCGATCCGCACGCGCAGTGCGCGCCCCACCTGGAACTGCTTACCCGGCAGGGTTCGCGCCACGACGCGAACGCTGACCTCGTCGACCGTCAGACTCTCCACTCCCATCACCGTCGGTTCGTCGAGCAGTAGTTTCTTCAGTCCGCGATCCGCGAAGGCCTCGACACCGACCTGGTGCAGCACCTCGTTGACCCGGTTGATGTCCGACGTCGCCGGGACGGGAACGTCGATCACGGCACGCGCCCAATCCTTGGACAGGTTGATCGCCTTCACGATCTGGCCGTTGGGAACGGTGATGACCTCACCGTCCGAGTTCCGCATCCGGGTGACCCGGAGCGTGACGTCCTCGATCACACCCTCGGCGTCTTCCGACGACCCCGTCACCGCGAGCTGCACCGTGTCGCCGAACCCGTACTGCCGTTCGGTGATGATGAAGAAGCCGGCGAGGATGTCCTGCACCACGCGCTGCGCGCCGAAACCGAGCGCCGCACCGAGCACGGTGGCCGGGGCCACCAGGCTGCCGATCGGCAGACTCAGCTGGTCCAGCACCTTCATCGTTGCGATGACGTAGATGATGGTGATGATCACCCAGGTGATCACCTGCGCCACCGAATGCCGGTGCTTGGTCGCCTCGGACCGCACGAGGGCGTCGCCCTGCATGTAGTTGCTGTCGATCCGGTCGGTGACCTTGCTGCCGCCCCAATTGACGAATCGCGCCATCAAGATCGCTCCGAGGACGGTGAGCGACACCGCAAGCCCCGTCGACGAGAGCCAGTCGAGCAGGTTCTGGGTGGGAGCGAACATCGCCGCCGTCGCTTGCATAGGTATCAGGACGCCTGATTCTCGCGCATCCGCCAGCGGATGCCCGATTCGAGGAATCCGTCGATGTCACCGTCGAGCACCGCCGACGGGTTGTTGACCTCGTACTCGGTGCGCAGATCCTTGACCATCTGGTACGGGTGCAGCACGTACGACCGCATCTGGTTGCCCCAGGAACTGCCGCCGTCGCCCTTGAGCGCGTCCATCTCGGCACGCTCCTCCTTGCGCTTGACCTCGAGCAGCTTGGCCTGCAGAACGCGCATCGCCGACACCTTGTTCTGTAGCTGCGACTTCTCGTTCTGACAGGTCACGACGATGCCGGTCGGGATGTGCGTCAATCGGACCGCGGAGTCGGTGGTGTTGACGGACTGCCCACCGGGGCCCGAGGAGCGGTACACGTCGACGCGGACGTCGTTCTCGTTGACGTCGATGTGGTCGGTGGTCTCGACCACGGGCAGGACCTCGACCTCGGCGAACGACGTCTGGCGGCGACCCTGGTTGTCGAACGGGCTGATCCGGACCAGCCGGTGCGTACCCATCTCGACGGACAGGGTTCCGTAGCTGTACGGCGCCTTGACCGCGAACGTCGCGCTCTTGATGCCGGCCTCTTCCGCGTAGGACGTGTCGTAGACCTCGACGCCGTAGCCGTGCTTCTCCGCCCACCGGACGTACATGCGCATCAGCATCTCGGCCCAGTCGGCGGCGTCGACGCCACCGGCGCCGGAGCGGATGTTGACCAGCGCATCACGCTCGTCGTACTCGCCGGAGAGCATCGTCTTTACTTCCATCGCGGCGATGTCTTCACGCAGGCTGTGCCGCTCGGCGTCGACGTCCGCGATGGCCTCCGCGCCCTCGTCCTCGGCGAGTTCGTAGAGCACCGGCATGTCGTCGAGCCTCGACCGCAGTTCCTCGACGCGGCGCAGTTCGGCCTGCGAATGCGAGAGCTGGCTGGTGACCTGCTGGGCGTGCTCCTGGTCGTTCCACAGCTCCGGATCGGCGGCCTGGTGTTCGAGCTCGTCGATGCGGCGGCGCAACTCCTCCACGTCCAGCACCGATTCGACGGTACGGAGGGTGGTGTCGAGCTCGCTGAGGTCTGCGGATACGTCGGGATGCACGGTTCCCAAGGTTACCGGGTGCGCGCGCGGACCCTCTCACCCCTGCTTCCCAGCCGAAGGCACCCCTTCCGATCACGTCGAGTCGAACCCTTGCGCACCCCGGGTACTCCTTGTTGCATGCACGAGTACGCACTTTTTTGTGCCGTGACCGACCAGTACCTGAAGAACAACGAGGAGTACGCCGCCCGATTCACCGGGCCGCTCCCCCTTCCCCCGAGCAGGCACGTCGCGGTCCTCGCCTGCATGGACGCGCGTCTGGACGTCTACCGGGTCCTCGGCATCCAGGAGGGTGAGTCGCACGTCATCCGCAATGCCGGCGGTGTGGTGACGGACGACGAGATCCGGTCGCTCGCGATCAGCCAGCGACTGCTCGGCACCACCGAGATCATCCTCATCCACCACACGGACTGCGGGATGCTCACGTTCACGGACGACGACTTCGAGAAGTCCATCCAGGACGAGGTCGGTATCGAACCGGCCTGGTCGGCCGAGGCGTTCTCCGACCTCGACGAGGACGTCCGGCAGTCGCTGCGCCGCATCCGGTCCAGCCCGTTCATCACGGCGACCACGTCCCTTCGCGGGTTCGTCTTCGACGTCGCCACGGGAAAGCTCGCCGAAGTGAAGATCGACTGAGCTCGCGCCGGCGCGGTACGAACAAGCACTACGAGTAATCTGTGCGACCGTGACCGACCTCCACGCCGACCTGCAGCTCGCCCTCCGAATCGCCGACGAAGCGGACGCGATCACCAGGGCGCGATTCGGGGCGCTCGACCTGTCGGTCGACGACAAGCCCGACCTCACACCGGTCACCGACGCCGACCTGGCCGTGGAACGGGCAGTGCGCGCGACGCTGGAAGCCGAGCGGCCCGCCGATGCCGTCCTGGGTGAGGAGTTCGGCGGCGACGCCCAGTTCACGGGACGCCAGTGGGTGGTCGACCCGATCGACGGAACCAAGAACTTCGTCCGCGGCGTCCCGATCTGGGCAACCCTGATCGCGTTGCTCGAGGACGGCGTTCCCACCGTCGGCGTGGTGAGCGCCCCGGCACTCGCGCGCCGCTGGTGGGCCGCTTCGGGCGCCGGCGCCTGGTCGACGTTCGACGGGTCGGAGCCCACTCGCCTCGCCGTCTCCGCCGTCGACCGACTCGGATCGGCCAGCCTCACGTTCTCGAGCCTGTCGGGATGGAAGGAACTGGGCATCCGCGAACAGTTCCTCTCCCTCACCGACGACGTGTGGCGGGTCCGCGGTTTCGGTGACTTCTTCTCCTACTGCCTGCTCGCCGAGGGCGCCGTCGACATCGCCGCCGAACCCGAGGTGTCGCTGTGGGACCTCGCGCCCCTCGACGTCCTGGTGCGCGAGGCCGGCGGCCGCTTCACCAACCTCGCCGGCGCCGACGGCCCGCACGGAGGCAGCGCACTGGCCACCAACACGCTGCTGCACGACGAGGCGCTGTCCCGTCTGCGCTCGAACTGACGTCGGAGTCAATTCGAACTGACGTCGGAGTCAATACAGACTGCGGGTTCTGACAGGACTCCGGCAGAGGAGTCCGCCTCCGCCCTCCTCGGCCCGAGACTCCCCGATTCCGCGGTCGGCCGCGTCCACCGTCGACGATTCCGGGGCCGCTACTTCACGCCCACCGCACGCGCGGGCACGTCCGGGATCCTGCCTGGTCGCTGGACCCCACCTGGGGTTACGGCGAACCGCTGCTCGGTCCGAGCCGATTTCGCCCTCGCTCGCGCCGCCCCTCGACTCGACCCGGCGGTGACGGAGCCGACGCATCCGGGGATATCGATCATCGTGTCGCCCTAGGGGAGCGGACTCGCACCTCCCCCCCGAACAGGAGCACTCGAACTTACTCAACAGTAGACACCCACCTTACTGCTGAGTAAGATAGATCGTGTCCACGCCCGAACACCGAGAAACAGCTGGTGATCATGAGCAAGCAAGACACTGTTGCCCCCAACGACAGCGCGAAGCGGAAGCCCCGCGACACGTCCGCCGTCGGACTGAATCCGGTCAAGCGCGACGCCATGGGTGCCGCGATGCGCGTGCTGACCAAGATCACCGGTTCCGATCTGGCCGAGAAGTACAACCTTCGCCAGACGATCGACCGGGTGACCTACGAAGGCACGAAGACCGGCTTCAAGACGCTCGGCGCCGCGACCCGCGGGTTCCAGAAGGTGTCCGGCGGCGGTGCGCCGAAACGCCTCCCCGACAACCCGACCGCCAAGGCCGGCTACTTCGACCTCACCCCGAGCGACGAGCAGCAGATGATCGTCGAGACCGTGCGCGAGTTCGCGGCCGAGATCCTGCGACCCGCGGGCCACGACGCCGACGCTGCCGCCGCTGCCCCTGCGGATCTCGTGAAGCGCGCCGCCGAACTCGGCATCACCCTGATCAATGTTCCCGAGGAACTCGACGGGGCCGCCAGTGAGCGCGGGGCCGTCACCAACTCCCTCGTCGCCGAGGCTCTCGCCCACGGCGACATGGGACTCGCCCTGCCGATCCTCGCGCCGAGCGGCGTCGCCGTCGCCCTCACCCAGTGGGGCACCGACTCCCAGCAGAAGACCTACCTGCCCTCGTTCACGGGCGAGCAGGTTCCGAACGCCGCCGTGGTCGTCAACGAGCCCCGCGCACTGTTCGATCCGTTCGCGTTGCAGACCAAGGCGGTTCGCTCGCCCAGCGGTTACAAACTCAGCGGCGTCAAGAGCCTCGTCCCCGCCGCCGCCTCGTCGGAGCTGTTCATCGTGGCAGCCGAACTCGACGGCAAGCCCTCCTTCTTCATCGTCGAGGCCGACACGAAGGGACTCGTCGTCGAGGCGGACCCGAGCATGGGTCTGCGCGCCGCGGGCCTCGGCCGGCTCAACCTCACCGACGTCGCCGTGCCCGAGTCGGGGCTGCTCGGCGACGCCGACGCCGACGTGCGGAAGGCCGAATACGCCGACGCCATCCGGCTGGCCCGCCTGGGCTGGGCGTCGCTCGCGGTCGGAACCGGACAGGCCGTCCTCGACTACGTGATCCCGTACGTCAACGAGCGGGTCGCGTTCGGCGAACCGATCAGCAACCGTCAGGCGGTCGCGTTCATGGTCGCGAACATCGGCATCGAGCTCGACGGCCTGCGTCTGGTGACGTTGCGCGGCGCCTCGCGCGCCGAGCAGGGGCTCTCCTTCGCCCGCGAGTCGGCCCTCGCCCGAAAGCTGGCGTCCGAGAAGGGCATGCAGATCGGCCTCGACGGCGTTCAGCTGCTCGGTGGCCACGGCTACACCAAGGAACATCCCGTGGAGCGCTGGTACCGCGATCTGCGCGCCATCGGCGTCGCCGAGGGCATCGTCCTGATCTGAGCGGCCGGATTCGAACTAAGGAAACTGTCATGATCAACCTCGAACTTCCCAAGAAGCTCAAAGCCTCCGCGAATCAGGCGCACCAGGTCGCCGCGGAAATCTTCCGGCCGATCTCCCGCAAGTACGATCTCGCCGAGCACGCCTACCCCAAGGAACTCGACACCATGGCCGCCATGGTGGAGGGACTCAACGACTCCGGTAAGGGCGCGGCGGGCGCCGCCCTCGGACGGGGCGACGAGCCGAAGGTCATCGGGAACGTGAACGGCGGCAACATGTCGTCGCTGATGAACGTCATCGAAACCTGCTGGGGCGACGTGGGTCTCACACTGGCGATCCCGTACCAGGGCCTCGGCAACTCGGCCATCGCCGCCGTCGCCACCGACGAGCAGCTTGAGCGTTTCGGCAAGGTGTGGGCCTCGATGGCCATAACCGAACCCGGTTTCGGTTCCGACTCCGCCGCCGTCACCACCACCGCGGTGCTCGACGGCGACGAGTACGTGCTCAACGGCGAGAAGATCTTCGTCACGGCCGGCGAGCGCTCCACGCACATCGTCGTGTGGGCCACCGTCGACAAGACGAAGGGCCGCGCCGCGATCAAGTCGTTCGTCGTCCCGCGCGACGCCCCGGGCCTGAGCGTCGCCCGCCTCGAGCACAAGCTGGGCATCAAGGCGTCCGACACCGCGGTCCTGCTGCTGCAGGACTGCCGGATCCCCAAGGACAACCTGCTCGGCACGCCGGAGGTCAACGTCGAGAAGGGCTTCGCCGGCGTCATGCAGACGTTCGACAACACCCGTCCGATCGTCGCCGGCATGGCGGTCGGCCTCGGCCGCGCCGCGCTCGAGGAACTGCGCAGCATCCTCTCCGACGCCGGTGTGGAGATCTCCTACGACACTCCCGCGTACAACCAGCACGCGGCCGCCGCCGAGTTCCTGCAGCTCGAGGCCGACTGGGAAGCCGCCTACCTGCTCGCGCTGCGCGCAACGTGGATGGCGGACAACAAGAAGCCGAACTCTCTCGAAGCATCCATGTCGAAAGCGAAGGCCGGTCGCACCGGAACCGCCATCTCCCTCAAGGCCGTCGAACTCGCCGGCACCTTGGGCTACTCGGAGCGCCCGCTGCTCGAGAAGTGGGCGCGCGATTCCAAGATCCTCGACATCTTCGAGGGAACGCAGCAGATCCAGCAGCTGATCGTCGCTCGCCGTCTGCTAGGAAAGTCGTCCGCTGAGCTGAAGTAGCAGTTCGAGGGGACTTCCATCGAGGGGTGCAGCCCCCGCCGCACTCACCTGCGGCGGGGGCTTCTTCGTGCTGAGCGACCGGCTTCACCGGACCGGGCTGCCGGACCCCTCACGTCATCTACGCTGGACGGGAAATCCGTCACTGCAGCCGGAGGGGTTCTCCATGCCAGCTCAGCACTTCCTCACCAAGATCACGGACACCGTGGGAGCTGTGCGGGTGATGAACCGCGCAGGCCTCGTTCCCTTTCCCCGCGTCGACCAGGGCGTCCGATCGATCCTGGCCGTGCGGAAGTACGGTCCGTTCGCCGGGCCCGTCCACGCCAATGCCGAGGCCGGACTGGATGCGGTGGCCCTGATCGACGAGCGCGGCCCGCTCACCTACACCGACATCGAGGAGCAGTCCAACGCCCTGGTGCGGGCGTGGCAGGCCGATGGCATCACTCCCGGTTCCGTCGTGGGATGCATGTGCCGCAATCATCGCGGCCTGGTCTTGACGATGCTCGCCGCCGCCAAGAACGGCACCAAGCTGGTGCTGATGAACACCGGGTTCGCCCGGCCCCAGCTCGTCGACGTCGCCGCCCGCGAGCAGGTTCAGGCGTTCGTGTACGACGACGAGTTCCACGCGGTCGCCCATGCCCTCCCGGACGAGGTCCTCACCTATCGCTCCTGGGCGGAGGACGATTCGACGTCCCAGGTCCGCACGCTCGACGACGTGATGGAGGGCAGAGACCGCAGTTCGTTGCCCGCGCCGTCCACGCAGGGCGGTTTCGTCCTCCTCACCAGCGGCACCACGGGTACACCGAAGGGCGCTCCCCGCGGACACACGTCGCCGCTCGCGTCGGCCCAGTTCCTCGACCGGGTTCCGCTGCGACGCGGGCAGACGATGATGATGGCGGCCCCCGCGTTCCACGGAACGGGAGTCTCCCAGTTCGCACTCGCGCTGGCACTGGGCCAGACCGTGGTGATGCATCGCAAGTTCGATCCGGAGAACACGATTCGCCTGGTCGAGAAGCACCGCTGCGACACACTGGTCGTCGTTCCCACCATGCTGCAGCGCATCATCGACCTCGGGCCGGAGACCCTGGCCAAGTACGACACGTCGAGCCTGAAGATCATCTTCGCGGCCGGGTCCGCCCTCTCCCCCGACCTCTGCAAACGCACCACCGCCGCTTTCGGCGACGTGCTCCACAACCTGTACGGCTCCACCGAGGTCGCCGTCGCCACCGTCGCGACTCCGGCCGACCTTGCGCTGGCGCCGGGCACCGCGGGGCGGGCACCCGTCACCTGTCACGTGGAACTCTATGACGAGTCGGGTCAGCGGATTACCGAACCCGAGACCGTCGGACGGATCTTCGTCGCCAGCGGTCTCAGCTTCTCCGGATACACCGACGGTCGCGACAAGGAGCGCATCAACGGTCTGCTGTCCACCGGCGACGTCGGCCACTTCGACCGCAACGGCCTCCTCTTCGTGGACGGCCGGGACGACGACATGATCGTGTCCGGCGGCGAGAACGTCTACCCCCTGGAGGTCGAGAACCTGCTCGCCGACCGGGAGGACGTGCTCGAGGCCGCTGTGATCGGTGTCGAGGACTCCGAATTCGGCCATCGCCTCCGGGCTTTCGTGGTACCCGGCCCGGGATCCGCAAAGGACGCCGACGAGTTGAAGGCCCACGTCAAGTCGAACCTGGCGCGGTACAAGGTGCCCCGCGAGGTGATCTTCATCGAGGAACTTCCCCGCAACGCGACGGGCAAGTTGCTGCGTCGCGTCCTGATCGAGATGGACGTCACGGAGAGCTGATCCCGATCGCGGGATCGGTGAACCGGTTCGTGTAAATCTGTTACGCGGTCAGCGAATCCGCGATCGCGGCCGGCATTCGCACCGCGTCCGGCCTCGTCGTGGTCGGCACGATCATCGGAGACCTGTTCTTCGCCAAGGGCGAGCCCGGCATCGGCACGCTTCTCGACGTGTTCCGCAGCCGGCTCCAATCCGAGGATCTCATCGCCGCGATCGTGATCGCGTCCGGTGTCGCCGTGTTCTCCGCGTTCGGCATCCTGTCCCGACTGCTCGTCGGCAGCTGGCACTCGTGCGGCCACAAATCCTGAGCACACCTTCACGAAAGGCCGTCATGCCCACTTCCCCGTTCACCGCCCCGACCGTCGACATCACGCCGTATCTCGCCGAGGGAGCCCGTGCCCACAACAGTGCCGAATGCGCACGTGTGGCGGCGGAACTCGACACCGCCTGCCGTGAGGTCGGTTTCGTCCAGATCGTCGGTCACCGGATTCCCGGAGCGACGGTCGACCGGCTGGCCAGTGCACTCGACCCCGCGTCCGAGTCCCTGAGCATGAGTCTCGAATCGAAACCGCTCCCGGGACTCTCGTCGACGGGGCGCCGGGATATCCGCCGATCACGGTCGCGGAGAACATCGCGCCAAGGTCGCCGGCTTGAAGCGGGCGTCAAACCGACTGCGGCACTTCGCGAAGCCGCGCGGGTCCTGTCCACCCGCTGGCAGCATCAGTCGGTGGGGCGCCCTCCCGCCGGCGATCGAATAGAGTCGACGCAGGAGCCGGGCCGGGCGGCGAGGGCACGACCCGCCTCGAGGAAAGGGTTCGGAAGGATCGATGACACACACCGAACGAGCCCTGCTCACCGAATCCGTTCACGACACTCTTCGTGAACAGATCTTCTCCGGCGAACTGCCTCCTGGTACGCCACTCAGCGTTCCGTCGCTGGCCGCGAAACTGAACGTCAGCCGTACCCCTGTCCGGGAGGCCGTGCAGCAACTCATCTACGAGGGCATCGCGGTCTACACCCGCAATGCGGGCGCCAAGGTCGATTCTCTCGACGCGGACTCGATCCGCGCCGTCTTCGAGGTCCGCGAGGTGCTCGACGGACTGGCCGCATTTCATGCGACTGCCGCCGCCACCCACGAGACGGTGCAGCAGTTGAAGAAGATGGTGCAGGTCCAACGTGAGCTGCTGGACGGTCCCGCCGATCAGCGCCGCGATTCACGGCTCGACCTCGAATTCCACACCCTCATCCGGGAAACCGCGCGCAACAAGCCACTGAGCGAAGCCCTCCTGCGGTTGGACGGGCAATCGCATCTGTACCGGTCGGACATGTGGAGTGCGGATCTGAATCGGAGGCTGGCCGTCACCGAGCACGAGCGGATCGTCGGCGCCATCGAGTCCGGTGACGCGGTCGGAGCGCGGGCTGCAGCATGCGCCCATGTGGCGGGATTGCTGGTACGAACGACGCGGATGTGAGAGCCGCCCTCGACGGGGGCGAGCAGACAAAAAAGAACCGGCGTCCTGGATTCCAGGACGCCGGTTCTTCAGTGGTAGCGGGGACAGGATTTGAACCTGCGACCTCTGGGTTATGAGCCCAGCGAGCTACCGAGCTGCTCCACCCCGCGTTGCATGAACGAAGTTACACGAGCGAACGAACGGATTGCAAATCGCCCGGAAAGCATCCGATTAGCAACCTTTCAGCACCACTCGAGTCACATCCGTTACCTGAATGTTATGACGCTCGTCACATTTCGGGCGAAATCTGTAACGCTGCCGAGACCTGAAACTTCGGGGACGACCTGGGAAAACAGCGGTCGTTCGTCCCAGTATTTGGACGCCCGTCACAGAAAATCGACCCGTGACCATTCCGTGATCACCGCGTACGTTCGTTGCCAGCCCGAAACTACCGGGCAACGCCGACCCGCCGCAGCTCGACCTGCCCCCGCGGGATTCGGAATCCCGACACCTCGAGGGGCAGGGACGAGGACAGATCGACCACCGGGTCGGCACACCAGCCGTTACCGCACCACCACCTCGTCAGCAGGCGCGGAGAGGAAACAACCACATGACCAATTCCAGCATCGTCAAGCGGACCATGGGCGCAATCGCACTCACCGGAGCAGTCATCGGAGTGCCGCTCGGCCTGAGCACCGGCACCGCATCGGCCGCTTCCGGAGACTGGGACGCCGTCGCAGCATGCGAGAGCAGCGGCAACTGGGGCGCCGACACCGGAAACGGCTTCTCGGGCGGTCTGCAGTTCACCGACAGCACCTGGGCAGCGAACGGCGGCTCCGGCTCGCCGGCCAACGCATCGCGCGAGGAGCAGATCCGCGTCGCCGAGAACGTCCTGGCAACCCAGGGACCCGGCGCCTGGCCGGTCTGCGGACAGTACCTCTGATCCGCACCTTGCTCGAAGTGCCCCGCGCGCAGCACGACTGCGCGCGGGGCACTCCTGAATAGCGAGTCCTCGTCTTACACCACCGGGACCCGATTTCCTGCCATTTCGACGTGAGCCGCTGCACAAAATCGTGGTGATCCCCACCACATAACAGCGGGGTAACGAATCGACGCCGAAACGATATCGAGACGCTCTGACCTGCAAAGACAGCGATAATACGCCGTCGCCGCCGGACAGCTGTCCACCAATTTTGCCAGGTGAACTGCGGGCAAAGCTCCCGTACGGTCGCTCTCGGCCCGAAACAACCGGGCGAAAGCCGGCCCGCCGCTGCTAGCTCTGCCCCGCGGGTTCGGAATCCCCGAAACCTTCGAGGGGCAGGGACGCGGCACAGAATCGCAGCCCGGCGTGACGACGCGAACGTCGTCGCCCGCAGGCCGGCCACGCCAGCAAGCGCGGAGAGGATTGACCCCGCATGACCAATCACAGCATCAGCAAGCGTGCCCTCGGCTGGATCGCCGTCACCGGAGCCGTAGTCGCCGTCCCGCTCGGACTGAGCACCGGCACCGCCTCCGCCGCTTCCCACAACTGGGATGGCGTCGCCCAGTGCGAGAGCGGCGGCAACTGGGGAATCAACACCGGAAACGGCTACTACGGCGGCCTGCAGTTCTCGCAGAGCACCTGGGAGGCCAACGGCGGAACCGGCTCGGCATCGAACGCCAGCAAGGCCGAGCAGGTCCGCGTCGCCGAGAATGTTCTCGCGACCCAGGGCCAGGGTGCATGGCCGGTGTGCGGGCAGTACCTGTCCACCGGTGGCGGCGACGTCGCCGAGGCTCCGGCCCCCGCCCCGGAGCCCACCCCGGCCCCCGCCCCCGCCGCTCCGGCTCAGGTTCAGGCACCCGCCCCGGTCCAGCCCGCCGCACAGCAGGCGCTCGACGCCGCGCGTCAGGTCGCCGAGCAGAACGGCTACGGACAGCAGTTCCAGCAGCTGGTGGACACCAACCCGCAGTTGGTCGACGCACTGCGCTGACCTTCCGCTCGTACGACGAGGCCCTCTCATCCGGTTCCGGATGACAGGGCCTCGTTCTGTCTGCGGCTGAAGCGCCTCTACTTCGGGATCGCCTCGTAGGCGGCGACCGCCTTCTGGACGCGAGCAAGCGCTGCGCCGTAGGCCGCGAAGTCACCGCTGCGCTGCGCCGACGTCAACGCGTCGAGGGACGCGTCCAACTCCGCCACCGCCGCCGAGACATCCGTGCCGGGAGGCGGTGTCGCCGGGGCAGTCGGCGCCGGTGCCGCACCCTGATCGACCGGCGGCGTGGTGCCGGACTCCGGGGGCGTCCCTTCTTCCGCACTGGGTGCCGTCGCCACCGAGCCCGTGCCGGCACCGAACACCTGGTCGAGCGCCTGCGCCAATGTCGGGGCGTACCCGACACGCACACTGTTACTCGGCGGTGGCTCGCGGTAGCTCACCAGCACTCGGGACAGCTGCGGGAACGTCGACGTGTTCGGGCCCGTCGAACTTCGCTCCGTATACATCGGTTCGACATAGAGGATGCCGCCGTCCGCGATCGGCAAGGTCAGCAGGTTGCCGTACTGAATCTTGTTCGATCTCTCGAGCAGGGTTCGCTCCGACGCCACCCGGGGATCCGAGATCATCGAGTTCTGCGTCTGCTGCGGGCCCTGGGTCTGCGTGTCCGTCGGCAACTGGAGCACCGTGAACTTGCCGTAATTCTCCGGATCCGACTTCACCGACAGATACGCGGACAGGAACTCGCGACTGTAACCCACCATCGCACTGGTCAGATTGAACGACGGTTTCCCGGTCTCGGGATCACCGACCAGCACGTAGTACGGCGGCTGGTTCGCGCTCGTGTCGATCGTGGGATCGCTCGGCACCGACCAGAACGCGTTGTTGGTGAAGAATTCCTTCGGATCGTCCACGTGGTACTTGGCGAGCATCTCGCGCTGCACCTTGAACAGGTCCTCGGGATAGCGGAAGTGCGCACGCAGTTCCTCGGGAATCGAATCCGCCGGCTGAACCGCACCCGGGAAGACACCCATCCACGCATCGAGCACCGGATCGTTCTGGTCCACCTGATAGAGCTTCACGGTGCCGTCGTACGCGTCGACGGTGGCCTTCACCGAGTTGCGGATGTAGGACACCTCCTTACGGGGCAGCAGGCGGCCGGTGTTCTGGTCGATGCTGTCCTCGACGAGTCCGTCGAGCGAACTGCGCTGGGCGTACGGGTAGTCCTGCAGGGTGGTGTAGGCGTCCACGATCCACACGACCTTGCCGTCGACGACGGCCGGGTACGAGTCGCCGTCCGCGGTCAGCCACGGGGCAACGTGCGTGACACGGTCCCGCGGGTCCCGGTTGTAGATGATCTTGGAATCCGAACCGATGGCACCGGAGAACAAAATGTTGCGCTCGGTGTACTTGGCCGCGAACGCCAGCCGGTTGAACCAGTTGCCGATCGGCACACCACCCGAACCGGTGTACGTGTAGCGCGAGGTGTCAGTGTCGTACTCCCGCGGATCCGAACCTTGGGATCCGCCGACGATCGCGTAATCGGCGTCCGTGTCGGCGATGACCTCGCCGTAATAGATGCGCGGCTGCTCGACCGGGATAACCTGGTTACCCGCCTCCTGCGAGGCGATGTCACTGACCATGTAGACGGGGTAACCGCTGTTGCTGTTCGCGGCTTCCTCGGCGGACTCGCCGGCAGCGGCGTTCACCCGGTTCGCGGGGGCCGCGACCAGTCCGTTGCCGTGCGTGTAGACAGTGTGCTTGTTGATCCAGTCCGTCTGGTTACCCGTCAGGCTCTTGGAGGACAACTCGCGGGCCGCGACGATGTAGTCACGCAACTGCCCGTCGATGTCGTACCGGTCGATGTCGAGCGTCGGCGGGAACCCGTAGAAGTTCTTCAACTGCTGCTGCTGGGTGAACGTCCGCGACAGGATGTTCGGATCGAGCAGTCGCGTGTTCTCGATGGTCGTGACGTCGGCGGGCACGTCCCGCGGCGGCTTCGTTCCGTACCCCTGATAGTCCTGGTACTCGACCTTGTCGTCGGTGATGCCGTACGCCTGCCGCGTGGCGGCGATGTTCCGCTCGATGTACGCGCTCTCCTTGTCGGCGGCGTTGGGACGCACCGAGAACTGCTCGACCACGAGCGGCCACACCGCGCCGACCAGGATCGAGGAGAGCACGAGAAGCGCTGTCGCCATTGCGGGAATCCGCAGATCGCGGAGGAAGATCGCCGCGAAGAACGCGCCCGCGCAGATGACCGCGATGGCCAGCAGGATCAACTTCGCCTGCAGCACCGCATTCATGTCGGTGTAGCTACCACCGGTGAACGTGGGTTCCTTGCGGCTGCTCGACAGCAGCGAGTAACGGTCGAACCAGTACGCGACGGCCTTGAGAAGAATGAACGTTCCCGCGAGCACCGCCAACTGGACTCGCGCCGCATTGGTCAGTGCCCCGCCCCGGCCCGCCAGCTTCAGCCCGCCGAAGATGTAGTGCGTCACCAGGCTCGCGAAGAACGCCAGCAGAACCGCGACGAACAGCCAGTTGAGGACGAAACGGTAGAACGGCAGATCGAACGTGTAGAAGCCGACGTCGAGGCCGAATTCGGGATCGGCGACGCCGAACGCGCCGCCGTTGACGAACAACTGCACCGTCACCCAGCTGGACTGGGCGATCAGCCCGGCGAGCAGTCCCACCGCGATCGGAATGGCCAGGCCGAACAGTCGCAGCCGAGTCATCACCGTGGTGCGGTACCGCGCCACCGGATCGTTGGGACCCGACACCGGGACGAACACCGGCCGCGAACGGTAGGCGAGCAGCAGTGCCAGCCAGACGATTCCGCCGACCACGACCCCGACCACGAGGAAGAGGAGCAGACGCGTGACGAGGACCGTGGTGAACACACCACGGAATCCGACCTCACCGAACCACAACCAGTCCGTGTAGGTACTGATCAGCCGAGGGCCCACCAGCAACAGGGCCGCGACGACAAGCGCCAGCACCAGCAGCACTCGGCTGCGTTTGGACAACGACGGTAAACCTGCGGGGGGCCGCATGCCCACGTGCCACACTCCAAGAACTCGGCGACGCTGTCGCGCCGCGATCAACTGCACCGTTCGTTCGTCCACACCCGAACAGCAAGGGCGTGACCGTTTCGTCCCACTCTACGTAACAACCGAGAGATGCGGCCGTCGGTCCTGTTCCGGGGGTGCGAAGATGGGTCTCGTGAGTGAAGAGAATGTGAACCGAGAGACGGACGCCCTCGCCCGCTGTGTGCGCGAGGTGGTCGAATTCGTCGATGCCGGAGGGTGGGATCAGCCGCCCCAGATGTTCGCACTCGTCCCGACCGAACTGCTCGCGGCCGCCGAGCCGAGCCTGCTCGACCAACTCGCCGACGGCGCGGAATTGACCCCGGTGGAACAGGATCCGTTCCCCGACGACATCGACGGCGGGTCGCGCGCACTCGACGAGTTCCTCGCCACCACCAGCTGGCCGGAGTCCGTGGTGGGGTGCGCACTCGTTCAGGAGATCGTCGTTCTGCCACCCGAGGCGGAGTCCGATCTCGACGACGCGCTCGTCCCCCTGCTGTCCGATCGCGACGCCGCCGACGACGCCGCGCGGGCCGCGGCCGAGTCGCATCCCGACCGCCGGTCCGCCCGGTTGATCGCCGCCGTGCTGCGAGACGGACCGTCGTTGTGCCTGATGCAGTTGCGCCCCGACGAGGACGCCGACCCGTACGCCGGGATCGAACTACTCACCTACGAGGACCTGGCACCGAATCTCATCAGCGCGTTGTACGCCACCCTCGACGCGACCGAGGAGGACTGACCGCTCAGCAGTGCGGCGCGTCGGCTCCGGTATCGATGGCCTCGAGCGCATCGACGGCACCGTCGAGGTTCTCGACCTTCACCAGCCGCAGCCCGTCGGGCGCACCCTGGCGTGCCTCGTCGCAGTTCTTCGCCGGCACGAGGAACGTCTCGGCGCCCGCCTCCTCCGCGGCGATCAACTTGTACTTGATGCCGCCGATGGGCCCGACGTCGCCGTCGGAGTCGATCGTGCCGGTGCCGGCGACGAACTTGCCGCCGTTGAGTTCGCCCGGGCTGAGTTTGTCGATCACGGCGAGGGTGAACATGAGCCCTGCCGAGGGGCCGCCCACGTCGGCGAGGTTGAAGTCGATCGTGAACGGTACGTCCGGGATCTCCTCGGGAGTGATCCCCAGGTAGCCCTTGGACTCGTCGTCCGGGCGTGCGCCGAGCACCACCCGCACCGTCGTTTCGGCGCCGTCGCGGCGGATCACGATCGGCACCTCCGTGTTCGGGGGCACATCGGCCACGGCCGCCTGCACGCCACCGACCGTCGACACCGGCTTTCCGTCGACACTCACCAACACGTCGCCCTCGCGCAGCAGTCCCTGGGAGGGGCCGTCCTCACCGACTTTGGCGATCCGCAGGTCCACAGGCTTGCCCAGGAAGTGGAGTGCCGCGAGTTCCGCGCTGTCCTCCGACTGCTGGAAGTCGGCGTCGTTCTCCTGCTTGACCTCGTCCTTCGACTTATCCGGCGGGTAGACCTCCTCGCGGGGGACGATGCCCTGGCGCCCACTGGCCCACAATCCGAACGCTTCGAACACGTTGAGGTCGTCGCGCACCGCGACCGTCGTCATGTTGAGGTGGCCGGTGGTGTCGTCGACCTCCGTTCCCTCGATGGCGACGACTTCCTCACCACCTACTTCGCCGAGTGTGTTGAACGTGGGTCCCGGCCCGAGGGCCACGTACGGCACCGTGATCACCGTGCCGAGAATTCCGAGTACCACGATCGGGGCCAGCGCAGCCAGAAGCGTCACGATCCGTCGATTCACCTGGACCAGCGTAGAGCGCGAACCCGCGGACACGACTGTCGGCCGTCCGCGTGTTCGCCGTCAGCGTGACGAGGTGGACAGCCACCGAACCATGCGCCTTGTACCGTTGAGGCATGAGCAATCCGCCCTTCGGCTTCTCCAAACCCGACGACGATCCCGATCGTGACAAGAACACGGGGGATCAGAACGGGCCCGACCGCGACAAGAACGCGGGCGGTTCCGGCGACTTCGGTTTCGGGGCGGGTGGTTTCCCCGCCGGGGGCTTCGACCCGGCCTCCCTCGGCCAGATGCTGACCCAGTTCGGCCAGATGCTGAGCGGGATGGGCACGTCGATGGGGTCCGGTGAGCAGAGCGGCCCGGTCAACTACGAGATCGCGAAGAAACTCGCGCGCCAGCAGATGGGGTCGGTCGCGCCCATCACCCAGGGCAACTCCGAGGCGATCGCCGATGCCTCACGGCTCGCGGAACTGTGGCTCGACGCCGCGACGACGCTGCCGGCGGGCGCGACGAAGACCGTCGCGTGGACGCCCAACGACTGGCTCGACAACACCCTCGACACCTGGAAACGGCTGTGCGACCCGGTCGCGGAGAAGGTGTCCGGCATGTGGGTGCAGGGGCTGCCCGAGGAAGCGCAGCAGATGGCCGGCCCGATGATCGGCATGATGAGCCAGATGGGTGGCCTCGCGTTCGGCTCCCAGCTCGGCCAGGCCCTGGGCCAGTTGTCGAAGGAGGTGCTCACCTCCACCGACATCGGTCTCCCCCTCGGTCCGGCAGGCACAGGCGCACTGCTTCCCGCCGCGGTGGAGCGGTTCAGCAAGGGGCTCGAACAGCCCGACCGCGAGATCCTCGTGTTCCTCGCCGCGCGGGAGGCCGCCTACCAGCGCCTGTACAGCCACGTCCCGTGGCTGCGTCAGCGTCTCCTCGCCACCGTCGAGGAATACGCCCGCGGCATCACGATGGATTTCTCGGCCATCGAGGACATGGCGAAGGGACTCGACCCGTCCGCGCTGACCGATCCGTCGCAGCTCGAGAACATCCTGCAGCAGGGCGCATTCGAACCCCAGACCACGCCCGAGCAGAAGCAGGCCCTCGAACGACTCGAGACACTGCTCGCCCTCATCGAGGGCTGGGTCGAGGTCGTCGTCGCGTCGGCACTGAACGACCGACTCCCCGGCGTCGCCGCCCTCAGCGAGACGCTGCGCCGCAGGCGTGCGACCGGCGGACCCGCCGAACAGACGTTCGCGACGCTCGTCGGACTCGAACTGCGTCCCCGCAAGGTCCGGGAGGCCGCGCAGCTGTGGACTCGCCTCACGTCCGAGTCGACCATCGACGCCCGTGACGGCGTGTGGGCCCACCCCGACCTGCTGCCCGACTCGTCCGATCTCGACAGCCCGGATGCGTTCGTCGAACGTGTGCTCGGAGGCGGCGACGGCGGCGATTTCGATAATCCGATGGCACAACTGGAGGCAACCGAGGCCCGCGAGCGGGCCGAGGAGGCCGAGCGCGGCAAGTCCGGCAAGGACGACGACCCCGAGTCCTGACCTTCTGACCCCACCAACTTTTCGATAGCGGGAAATCCACAGGTCGAAGCACGTTTCGGCCTGTGGACAACCCGCGTTTTCGGCGCCGATGCCGGGTCGTGCCCTGCGATCCTCAGCGTGTGACCATCCAGCCCACGCGACACGTCGGTGTCACTCTCGATCCCAGGATCGCCGTACTCGTCCGCCCCGACGGGCGCCTGCAGTTCGGCTGGGATCCCGAGCGCGCTCTCGTACTCGCCCCACCTCCCGGGGTCCGGACCGAGCAACTCCTCGCCGTCGTCCGACTGCTCGACGGCAAGAACTCGCGGCCGCACATCCTGTGGACTGCCGTCGGGTACGGCATTGCGCCCACGGACGTGTCGAAGCTTCTCGGCGACCTCGACCGGGCAGGTCTGATCGATGTCGCCGGGACATCCCCCGTCGCGGACACGATCACGATCCGCGTGCACGGGCGCGGCCCGCTGTCGGATGCGGTGTCGGCCGGGCTCACGGACGGCGGCATCCGGGTCGCCCGCTCCTTCCGCTATTCCGCCGACAGCGACGTCCGGCGGTGGAACGCCCTGTGCGTCGTGCTCGCGGACGATCTGGTGGCGGAACCTCGGCTCGTCGCGGATCTGGTCCAGAACGGGATACCGCACCTGCAGGTCCGGCTGCGTGACGGCCGCGGTGTCGTCGGCCCTCTCGTGCTCCCGGGCAACACCAGTTGCCTGCGGTGCGCCGATCTCCTCCGCGCCGCGTACGACGAGGACTGGCCGCACCTGTCCGCTCAGCTCCTCGGGACGGTCGGGCACGCGAGCCCCGCCGTGATCATGGCCACGGCGGCAGTCGCCCTCGGCCAGCTCGAGGCCGTCTTGGCCGCGCCGCGAGGCGCGCCGCCCAGCAGCCTCGACGCGACGCTCGAGATCGATCTCGGGGCGCACCGGCTGGTGACCCGGCGCTGGCCGCGGCAGGCGAGCTGCAGCTGCACGTATCTGGCACCCGCTGCGGGCGAATCGAACCGCCTTCGGTCATGATGCATGATGGTGGGGTGTCCGACATCCCCCGCAGGAGTTCCGCCCGCACCGCCAAACTCGCGAGCATCCCGTTGGGGATCGCGGGGCGTGCTGCGATGGGCTTCGGCCGGAAGCTGACCGGCGGCGACAAGGACGAGATCGACGCCCAGCTGAGCGCCAAGGCAGCCGAGCAATTGTTCGCGGTCCTCGGCGAACTCAAGGGCGGCGCCATGAAACTCGGGCAGGCGCTCAGCGTCATGGAGGCGGCGATCCCCGAGGAGTTCGCGGAGCCCTACCGTGAATCGCTGAACAAGCTGCAGGCGCAGGCACCTCCCCTGCCCGCGCGGGCCGTCCACAGAATGCTCGACCAGCAGCTGGGCACCAAGTGGCGTGACCGGTTCCAGTCGTTCGACGACACCCCGACCGCATCGGCCAGCATCGGCCAGGTACACCGCGCGGTCTGGGCCGACGGTCGCGACGTGGCCGTCAAGGTTCAGTACCCCGGCGCCGACGAAGCGCTGCGCGCCGACCTGAAGACGCTCGGCCGATTCGCGGGACTGTTCGCCTCGGTCATGCCCGGCGTCGACGTACGCCCGGTCATCGACGAGTTCACGGCCCGCACCGAGGAAGAACTCGACTACCGGATCGAGGCGAACAATCAGCGCCGCTTCGCCAAGGTGTACGACGGGGATCCGCAGTTCGCGATTCCGCACGTGGTCGCCAGTGCCCCCAAGGTCGTGGTCACCGAATGGATGTCGGCGAAGCCGCTGTCGGCCATCATCGCCGACGGCACCCCCGAGGAACGCAACACCGCGGGTGCACTGCTCGCGGAGTTCCATTTCGCCTCCCCCACCCGCGTCGGCCTGCTTCACTGCGACCCGCACCCGGGTAACTTCATGCTGCACAGCGACGGCCGCCTCGGTGTCATCGATTTCGGTGCCGCCGCACCGTTTCCGCACGGGCTCCCCCCGGTGCTCGGGTCCATGGTCCGGCTGGCGCTCCACGAGCAGTTCGACGAACTGACGGAGTTGCTGCACGCCAACGGATTCGTCCTGCCCGGCCGAACGGTCACCGACAAAGAGATCGCGGACTACCTGCGTCCCGTCACCGACCCGATCCGCACCGAATCGTTCCATTTCACCCGCGCCTGGCTGCAGAAGGCCGCGGGTTCCGCGACCGACTTCAACAGTGCGCAGTTCCGGACGGCCCGGGCACTGAATCTGCCCGCGGAGTATCTGATGATCTTCCGGGTTCTCGTCGGCTCGGTGGGAATCTGCGCTCAGCTGGACGCATACGCGCCGTACATGGAGATCCTCACGCGGTGGCTCCCCGGGTTCGCCGACCCCGCCCCCGAGGACGAAGACACCGTCTGAGCCCGAAAACACAGAACGGGCGTTCGCCCGGCCCACTCATGTGGCCGGGCGAACGCCCGAATTCTCCCGCCCCGTACCGGTTTCTATGCACAGACCAGAGTCTGCGTCTTGCGCGGACGTCCCCGGGGACGCTTGCGGGCGATCACGACGCCCTGGTCGAAGATCTCCCCACCCCACACGCCCCACGGCTCACCCCGATCGAGGGCCGCGTCGAGGCAGCGGGAGCGGATCGGGCAGGACGCGCACAGCGCCTTCGCCTGTTCCAGCTCGGTGGGAGAGTCCGCAAACCACAGGTCGGGATCATCGACCCGGCAGGGCAGGTCACCACGTGCGGACACTATCTGAACAAATCCGCTTGTGGCGGTTGAGGTTTCGGATACCCCTCGGCATGTCACGGTAGACACGTCCTTCTCCTCTGCTCTCATTGCGACGGTCAATCTCTTCGGTTCGATGAAGTGGGTGCGAACCAGAGCCGAGGCTGCGAGCGGGAAAAGAGCTCGAACTACAAAGGCCACGGTCCGCGATGCGGGTCCGTGGCCTTGAAAAGACGGTGGGAGTTGATCTACCGAGGAATTCCTCGACAACTCCGATACACGGACTCGACTGCTGCTGCGGGACGACGACGGGCTGCCGACCAGACAATCGCCGGTGCCGTTTCCGCCGCGTTCATGCCGAACAGCGCGGAGGCAGCAGCGACTGCCGTCTCATGTGCTTGGAACTTCGTCATTTCACTGCCACCTCCATTTCTTCTCGATCCGATGTGAACCACACGGGTCTCCCCGCGCACTGAAACCACAGTAGGCAATTCTCCAGAACCGCACAACCTATTTTTGACCTGCAGTGATGCGCGCTACCCCCTGCTGCGTGAGAGTCGTTCAGGGACTACCGCTTCCCTTGATCACACCGAGGACGTCCTCGCCGAACTGCTCGAGCTTCTTCGCACCGATCCCGGGGATCGCGACGAGCCCGCGATCGTCCTGCGGCCGCTGCTCGGCGAGAGCCGTCAACGTGTTGTCGCTGAACACCACGTACGCCGGGACCTTCAGCTCCCGCGACTTCTCGAGCCGCCACGACCGCAGCGATTCGAGCAGCTCAACGTCGACATTGGACGGGCAGCCCTCGCAACGACCGAGCATGGTCGCGGTCGTCCCGATCAGCTGTTTTCCGCACAGCCGGCACCGTGGACGCTTCTTGTTGCTCTTGACGGGCGCCGCGATCCGCGAGGCAGGTGAATCTTCAGGGATGAGTCCGTGCAGGAACCGCGAACGGCGCCGCGACTTGCGGCCCCCCTCGTTCCGGGACAGTGCCCACGACATCTGCAGGTGCTCCCGGGCGCGGGTCACGCCGACGTACAGCAACCGGCGCTCCTCCTCGACGGCCGCCTCGTCCGGTGCCGAGTTGGAGTCGCCGAGCACGTGCTGGATGGGCAGAGTTCCGTCGGTGAGCCCGACGAGGAACACGGCGTCCCACTCGAGCCCCTTGGCGGCGTGCAGGGACGCGAGTGTCACACCCTGCACGACGGGTGGATGCCGCGCCTCGGCCCGCAGACTCAGTTCGCGTAACAGCGCGTCGAGGGTCAACTCCGGATCCTGGGTCAGCTGTTCCTCGGTGAGCGCGACCAGCGCCGACAGCGACGACCACCGTTCGCGAGCCTGCGCACCCGCCGGTTCCGCGTCGGTCAGCCCCAGCGGAGCGAGGACGGCGCGGACGAGCGTGACCAGGTCGGCGCCGACCGCATCCGGCAGGTCGTCGCGACCTGCGGCCTGGCGCAGCGCCGCGACGGCCTGGCGCACCTCGGTGCGCGTGAAGAATCCCTCACCGCCCCGGACCTGATACGGGATGTCGAGTTTCGTCAGCGCCTGCTCATGTACCTCGGACTGGGCGTTGATCCGGTACAGGACCGCGATCTCCGCGGCCGGAGTGCCGGACGCGATGAGCCGCTTGATCGTGCGCGCCACCCCGGCGGCCTCGGCCGGCTCGTCGTCGAACTCGACGAAACTCGGCTCCGGCCCGGAGTCGCGTTGCCCGATCAGCTGCAGGCGGGTGCCCGCGATCCTGCCGCGGGCCGCTCCGATCACGCGGTTCGCCATCGACACGACCTCGGGAGTGGAACGGTAGTCGCGCTCGAGGCGGACGACGGTGGCCTCCGGGAACCGGCGCGAGAAGTCGAGCAGGTAGTTGGGTGTGGCGCCGGTGAACGAGTAGATGGTCTGGTTGGCGTCACCGACGACGGTGAGATCGTCCCGCTCCCCGAGCCAGGCGTCGAGGACCCGCTGCTGCAGCGGAGTGACGTCCTGGTACTCGTCCACGACGAAGCACCGGTACCGGTCGCGGAACTCCTCGGCGACAGCCGAATGCTCCTCGAGTGCCGCCGCCGTGTGGAGCAGGAGATCGTCGAAATCGAGGAGCATCCCGTCCTGGCCGCGGGCCTTGAGCTGCTCGTAGCCGTGATACACCTCGGCGACCTTCGCGGCGTCGACCGGCGCCTCCCGGCGTAACTTCGCCACCGCGCGCGGGTAGTCCTCCGGCGCGATCAGCGACGCCTTGGCCCATTCGATCTCGCTCGCCAGGTCGCGGACGCTCTCCGTGCTGGTGGACAGTCCGACCCGTCCGGCGGCGGACGACACGACCGCGAACTTGCGGTCCAGCAGCCGCCACTCGGTGTCGCCGATCACCTGCGGCCAGAAGTACCTCAGCTGCCGCAGCGCGGCGGCGTGGAACGTGCGCGCCTGAACCTGCGCTCCCCCGTCGCCGATCCCCAGGCTGCGCAGCCGGCCGCGCATCTCGCCTGCCGCGCGAGCCGTGAACGTCACCGCCAGCACCTGCCCCGCGGCGACGTGCCCACTGGCCACGAGGTGCGCGATACGCCGGGTGATGGTCCGGGTCTTCCCTGTTCCGGCCCCCGCCAGCACACACACCGGACCCCGGGGAGCGAGTACCGCTGCGGACTGTTCGGGATCGAGACCGGTACTCGTCACCTCTGCTGCGCCGGCTGCTGACATGGCGTCCATCATGACAGGGGCGACCGACACGGCGCGAAGCGGACGAACACCGCAGTGGGAACACACGACGGAGTCGTGGTGTTATATCCGCCGTGACTGCTACCGACACCCCCGCCCTGACCATCTACTCCACCACCTGGTGCGGCTACTGCCGGCGCCTGAAGACGCAGCTGGACGAATCCGGCATCGGCTACGTGGAGATCGACATCGAGGACGATCCGGCATCGGCGGAGTTCGTCGGCAGCGTCAACGGCGGCAACCACGTCGTCCCCACCGTCAAGTTCGCCGACGGCAGCACCGCGACCAACCCGTCGTTGTCGCAGGTCAAGAAACTCCTCGGCGTCTAGGACTCCGTCGCTGCTCCCGCCCAGGACTCGATGATCCCGCGAGCGATGGAAATCGAGCCGGGGAGCAGCAGCGGGGCGTCGGTGTCCGACGCCCAGTCGCCGAGTTCGAGTGCCGTGCGCACCTCGTCCCGAGTGAACCACCGGGCCTCGGCGATCTCGCCGTCCGCGAACGTCAGCGGGGCGTCGGGATCGCCGACGGCCGCGAACCCGATCATCACCGAACGGGGAAACGGCCACGGCTGGCTGCCGAGGTAGCGCACGTCACGGACGTCGACACCCACTTCTTCCTTGATCTCCCGGACGACGCACGTTTCGAGCGATTCACCGGCCTCGACGAATCCGGCCAGGATCGAGAACCGCCGCGCCGGCCACGTGGGCTGCCGGGCCAGCAGGACGCGATCTCCGCCGTCGTGCACGAGGCAGATGACCGCCGGATCGGTGCGGGGAAATTCCTCGTGCCCGGTGCTCGTCGAGATCCGCGACCATCCCGACATCGTCGGCTCCGACGGCGCGCCGTCGAGCGCACTGAAGCCTGCGCTGTCGTGCCAGTTGAGCATCGCGAGCGCCCCGGTGAGTACCCCGGCGTCCGCGTCGTCCAGCGTCCCGCCCAGCATCCGGAGATCGGCCAGCTCGCCGGTCAGCGCCTGCACCCGTACCGCCCACACGTGCCGATCCTTGCGGATGCCGAGGAAGATCGCGCCCCGTTGCGGTTCGGGGCCGAGTTCGGTGGCGTCCGCGAACACCAGCCCGTCGTCGCCCACCCGCACCTGTCCGCGGTGATTGACGCGCAGTAGCAGCGCATCCCGCCAGCCCGCTCGCAGCGCGTCCGTGTCCGAACGCAATTCCTCGGCCCGCCCCACGGCGGAGCGGGACAGGAGCGGGGTGTCGTTCAGCCGGAATGCAGTCACGCCGTCGACACTACTGCCGATCAGTTGGCGACCCGACGGATGTACAGCAGTCGGTCGTTCTCCTCGATCGAATCGACCTCCGGCGAGCCGACCCGGATCAACCGCCCTTCCCGCACCACACCGAGCACGATGTCCGCGAGGTGACGCGGGGAGCCGCCGATCTCGTCCCGCTCCACGGGGCGTTCCGCGATCGCGAAACCGGCCTCCGGAGTCAGGAGGTCCTCCATCATCTCGACGACGCTCGGCGTCTTCGTGGCGATGCCGAGGAGCCGGCCGGCGGTCTCGGAGGACACGACGACCGAATCGGCGCCGGACTGCCGGAGCAGGTGCGTGTTCTCGGATTCGCGGATCGCCGCGACGATCTTCGCCTTCGGTGCGATCTCGCGGGCCGTCAGCGTCACCAGCACCGCGGTGTCGTCACGGTTGGCCGCGACGATGATCGCCGACGCGTTCTGCGCGCCCGCCAACCGCAGCACGTCCGATTTGGTGGCGGACCCGTGGACCGTGACGAGGCCCTTGCTGGCCGCCGAGTCGAGCACCGCGTGGTCGGTGTCGACCACCACGATCTCCGACGGCGGAACGTCGTCGCCGAGCATCGCGTCGATCGCGGTGCGTCCCTTGGTTCCGTAGCCGATCACCACGGTGTGATTGCGCACGTGCTGCCTCCAACGCTGAATTTTGAACGCCTGCCGGGAGCTCTGCGTGAGCGCGGAGAGAGTCGTACCGACCAGGACGATGAGGAAGAAGATTCGAAGAGGCGTGATCAGGAGAACGTTGACGAGCCTCGCGGACGGTGTGAACGGCGTGATGTCGCCGTAGCCCGTCGTCGACAACGACACCGTCGCGTAGTAGATGCAGTCGAGCAGCGACAATTCGTTGTCCTGCGCGTCGCGGTAGCCCGCCCGGTCGATGTACACGATGAGAACCGCCAACGCCAACGCCGCCAGGGCGATACCCACGCGACGGTAGATCGCCCGCGCCGGACTGGTCTGCAGCTCCGGAATCCGGAGTACACCCACCAACGCGAAGTCGGGCCGGTCGGTCAGGGTGTCCGACCTGCTCAATCTCTCACGCAGCCTACCGGCCATATGTTCGTCTCCACGTTGCACTGAACTCCGACATCGGCTGGCAGCCTAACCCCGATTGCCCCGTCGGTGACACGTCGGAGCCTCGTTGTCGCGAACCGAGTTGTTCGGGCAAGCTGACGTCATGCAACGAGAGAGCCACACACCACGACCGAGCCAGAAGCCCGCACTCCGCCTTGCCGCGCTTCTGCTCGGCGCGGGCACGATGCACTTCGTCGCCCCCAAGTTCTTCGACTCCACGGTCCCCACCCAGCTTCCGGGCGATGCCCGCACCTACACGTACGTGTCGGGGATCGCCGAGTTCGCCATCGGCACGGCGCTCGCCGTGCCGCGAACCCGCCGGCTCGGTGGCGGCCTCGCTGCTCTCCTGTTCGTCGCCGTCTTCCCCGCCAACGTCAACATGGCAGTGGACTGGCTGAAGAGCTCCAAGACGACGAACGTGCAGAAAGCCGGAGTGCTGCTGCGTCTTCCGTTGCAGATCCCGTTGGTCACCGAGTCGTTGAAGGCTCGGCGTCGGGCCTGATCTCCTCGTCGGGAGAACCGGCGGAACGGAGCAGACGGGCGAGCGCGTCGGCGTCGGGCAGGTGATCCGGCGCAATTGTCCGCCCGGTCCGCACGTAGTGGAAGGCGGCGCGCACCCGCTCGATCGGAACGTCCATCAGTTCGGCCCACGCCAGCCGGTACGCGGCCAGCTGCATCACGACGGCCTTCTCGTTGGCCGCGCTCGGCTCGGCGCCGGTCTTCCAGTCGATCACCGTCCACCCGCCGTCGGGATCGGTGAACACCGCGTCGATCCGGCCGCGCAGCACCGTCCCCGCCACCGACGTCTCGAACGGCACCTCGACCTCGGTCGGGTTGCGGTCGGCCCAGGGCGAGCGCAGGAACGCGTCCTGCAGGGTCGCGAGGTCGGTGTCGGGGCCCGCACCGGTGTCGGCGGCACCGGGCAGCTCGTCGAGGTCGAGCAGCCGGGTGGCCCCGAAGCGGCGCTCCACCCAGGCGTGGAACGCGGTACCGCGCCGCGCGAGCGGATTCGGCGGGTACGGCAGCGGACGCCTCAGCCGGGCGGCCAGGGCGTCCGGGTCGGCTTCGAGTTCGACGAGCTGGCTCACCGACAACTGACCGGGTAACACCACCTCGGTGCGGGCGTTCGCCCGCGCCTCCCGCTCGGCGAGAAGGGCGTCGACGTCGGCTGCCCAGTTCTCGGGATCGTCGTCCCCGCCTGCCGGTGCCGTCTCGCCTGCACTCTTGAGCGCCGCCACGACCAACGCCGCGCCGCGCTCGACCGACTCCCGGCGGAGCCCGAGCGGATCCCGCGGCCACGCAGCCGACTTGGGGGTACTGGTCAGCGGGTTCTGCTCGTCGGGTTCGGGTGCGGGCGCCCAGATGTCGACGATCCCGATTCCCTCGTGCTCCTCGTCGGTCACCGTGTCGCGCAGTTCGGTGAGGAACTCCGACGGACCCTTGGGCTCCGTTCCGGATTCTGCCCAGTGGTGACCCGACGCGAACAGCACCCGTTCGGTGCGGGTGAGTGCGACGTAGAACAGCCGGCGGTCCTCGTCGAGTTTGCGGGCCGCCAGCGCCGCCTTGTGCGCCTTCACGGCCTCCTCGAGGTCTTTCCGGTCGTACAGGTTCTCGAGCTCGAGAACGGGCACGCCGTCGGCCGACTCCCCCGGCCGCGCACGGTCTCCGCGCAGCGAGGGCGGCAGTTCACCGACGGCACCGAGCCAGGACCCGGACGCCGTCCGCGAGGGAAAGACGCCGGCCGTCAGGTGCGGTACCGCCACCACTTCCCACTCCAGCCCCTTGGCCGAGTGCACCGTCAGCACCTGGACGCGGTGCGGGTCCACCTCGACTTCGCCCGGAGCCAAACCCTTTTCGACCGATTCCGCGGCCGACAGAAAGGCGAGCAGTCCGGTGACGGTGGCCGACGTGCGGCTCGCGTACCCGGCGACGACGTCGGCGAAGGCGTCGAGATGTTCGCGGCCCGCACTCCCCCGCGCCGACCGACGCGTCCGGGCCTGTGCTTCGATGCCGATACCCAACACCCGTTCGACCTCGGCCACCAGCTCGGTGAGTGGCTGCCCGATCCGCTCACGCAGAGACGCCAACTCCGCCGCGACGGCGGTGATCCGTGCGTAACCGACCTGCGAATAGCGTTCGGCTGGACCGGGATCCGCCAGTGCATCCGCCAGCCCGGCCTGCTCCGCGTGCTCACCGGGCAGCGCCTCGCCGACGGCGTCGGCCAGGGCGGACGAATCGGTGACGGCGCCGGTGGTGCCGTAGCCGGTTCCGATGGCCAGTTCGGAGGCTCGCCGCGACAGCGCCGTCAGGTCGGCGGCCCCGATCTGCCATCTCGCCCCGGTCAGCATTCGCACGGCGGCACTGCCCGCCATCGGGTCGGCGACCACCCGGAGCATCGCGATCACGTCGGCCACCTCGGGGGTGTGGAGCAGTCCACCGAGACCGACCACTTCGACCGGCAGACCCCGGGACCGCAGCACCTCCGCGATCGGTGCGGCGTCGGCGTTGCGACGGATCAGCACCGCGGCGGTCGGCGGGTCCTCGCCCCGGCTCGTGGCGTCCGCGTACTGTTCGGCGATGCGGTCGGCCACCCATTCGCGTTCCTGCACTACGTCACCGGTGAGGGCCAACCGCACATCACCCGGGACGGCCTGCGGTCGCGCCCGCAGAGTGCTGACCGACACGCCCCGCTCACGCAGGGACGCCGACGCCATGTTGGCCAGCGCCAGTGCCTCCGGCGGGTTGCGCCAGCTCGTGAGCAGTTCCAGGGTCGGCGCCGGATCTCCGTTCGTCAGCGGGAAGTCCGTTGCGAAGCGGGGCAGGTTCGCCGCCGAGGCACCCCGCCACCCGTAGATCGACTGCATGGGGTCGCCCACCGCGGTGAGCGCGAGGTCACCGTCGAGACCGCCGCCGAACAGGGACGACAGCAGCACCCGCTGCGAGTGTCCCGTGTCCTGGTACTCGTCGAGCAGCACCACCCGGAAGCGGGTGCGCTCGGCGAGTCCGACTTCGGGGTGGTCCGCGGCGACGCGTGCCGCGAGCGACATCTGGCTGCCGAAGTCGAGCGCACCTTCGCGGCGCAGCGTGTCCGCGAGACGCTGCACCAGGGGAAGGAGATCCACCCGCCGGTGCTGGGTGTCGAGGATGTCGAGCAGTTCCTTGCCGGGGCCGCCACGCTGTCGCGGTCCGGCGGGCAGGGTGTGGACGAGCTTGTCGAGCTCGGTGTGCGCCTCCCGCAGATCGTCCGGTTCGACGAGGTGCTCGGCCAGCTGCCCGGACAACGCGAGTACGGCTTCGGTGACCGACGCCGGATTCCGGTCGGTGTCGAGGTCGCCGTCCCACGAGCTGACCACCCGGTGCGCCAGCTGCCACAGTTCCGTCTCCGACAGGAGCGTCGCCGAGGGTTCGATGGGCAGCAGGAGCCCGTGCTCGGACAGCAGTCGCCCGGCGTAGGAGTGGTAGGTGCTGACTTCCGGTTCGCCCGCGAGGATCCGCGACCGCAGGTCGCCGTTCGGGTCGACCCTGCGGAGCAGGTCCGAACCCGCCAGCCGGGCAAGGCGTTTCCTGATCCGGGCAGTCAGCTGCTGCGCCGCCTTCCGGGTGAACGTCAGCCCCAGCACCGCCTCGGGGTCGACGACACCGTTGGCCACCAGCCACACGACGCGGGCCGCCATCGTCTCGGTCTTGCCCGCGCCCGCCCCCGCGACGACGAGGGTCGGGCCGAGGGGGGCCGCGATGACGGCGGCCTGCTCCGGGGTGGGTGGATGCTGCCCCAGGCCGATGGCGAGTTCCACCGGGTCGATACGGACGGTCATTCCGACGTCACCTGCCGTCCCTCGTCGTGCGCGGGGCAACTCGTGCGCACCGGGCAGTGCCGGCAACCGTCGTTGACGCGGGCGAGGAACTCCGGTCCCTTTGTGGCCGCCGCTGCCGCGTGGATCACCGCGAGCCACGTCTCGAGGTCCTCGTCCGACAGCGGTGCCTGCACCCGCTGGGTGGCGCCTTCCTTCTTGTGCGGTTTGGCGACGAAGACCAGCCGCGCCCCACCGGGTTTCGACGCCGGCTCCCCGTCGATCGCGCCGGTCGCCGCCGCCACCTGGTACGCCGCCAGCTGGGCGTGCTGCTGGGCGTCGTCCTTGGTGACCGGTGAGCGGGCGGTCTTCACGTCGACGATGACGGGCCTGCCCTCGGCATCGCGTTCGAGCCGGTCGATCCGCCCCCGCAACCGGATCGTCGGGGAACCCTCTTCCTGCGGTTCCAGGACACCGTCGACCGCCACCTCGACACCGACCTCGGTGAGTTCGGATCGGGTGTTCCCGAGCCAGGCGGTGAACGTGGCAAGCATGTCCCGGGTGCGGTCGAGTTCACGCCGCGAGTACCACTGAGATCCCAGATCGATCGAATCCCAGGCGTTCTCGAGTGCGCGTTCCACCTGATCGGGCGGGATGCGGCCGGCGAGCGCCTGCACCAGCGTGTGCACGAGCGTTCCGGCGATGGCGTGGGTGTTGTCGCCGTCCGTCCCGCCGTGGCGTTCGAGCAGCCACCGCAACGGGCACGTGTTGAGCAGGTCGATGGTGGACGGCGACAACGACACCGGTCCGTCCTCCTCGTTCCACAACGCCACGCCGGTGCTCGGTTCGGCGGTGCCGTACCACTGGTCCGGGTGTGCGCCGCGCACTCCGGCGTCGGCGAGCCGGGCGAGTTGCCGCGCCGCGCGGTCCTGCCGGGCGGGATCGGATTCCGCGACGTCCGGATCGCAGACCACGCTGCGCAATTCGGCGACGAGGGCAGGCAGGGCCAGGACCCGGGTCGCCGGATCCTCCGCCTGCACGACCGCCTCCTCGACGTCCGAATCCTGGTCTCCGGCGAGCAACTCGTCGACGAAACGGGAGTGAACGAGATCGGCGTCGCCGCTGGCCGAGTCGACCGCGGTGACGAGCAGGCTCCGCCTCGCCCGGCTGCACGCCACCAGGAACAGCCTGCGTTCCTCGGCGAGGAGCGGTGCGGTGCGCGACATCCGGTCGGCGGCCGTCTCGCTGCCGTCGGACACTCCGGCGGTCAGGTCGATCAGCGCCTCGGTGCCCAGCAGGCTGCCGCGGGCCCGCAGGCTCGGCCACAGCCCTTCCTGCACACCGGCGACCGCGACGACGTCCCATTCGCGGCCGGCAGCCGAGTGGGCGCTGAGCACCGAGACGGCGTCGACCGGGACGGCGGAGACGTTCCGCGTGGTGGGAATGGCTTGCCCGGTGAGGTAGTCGACGAACCCGGCGAGCTGTGCACGCGGGAGGCGGTCGACGTAACTCGCCGCGGCGTCGAACAGGGCGACCACGGCGTCGAGGTCGCGGTCGGCCTGTGCCCCGATCGGACCTCCGCGGGCGGAAGCCGCCGACCAGCGGCGTTCGAGTCCGGTGGCCTGCCATGCCGCCCACAGCACGTCCTCGATGCCGCGCCCACGGTCCAGGGGCACCTTCGCCTTGCGCAGCACGGACAGCACCCGGTTCAGGGATGCTGCCTCGACGTCGGTCAGCTTGGCCGTGACCCTGCGGGTGCTGTCGGTCTCGCCCACCAGCACGAGACGGAGGAGCTCGGCGGAGTCGCGGTCGCCGCCGGACGCCAGCTCGGCGCGCCGCAGTCCCCGGCGAAGACGCCGAAGCGCCACGGGTTCCGCGCCGCCGACGGGGCCGGCGAGCAGGGCGAGCGCGTCCTCGCCCGTGAATTCCTGCCCCGACAGTGCCCGCAGCACCAGCATCAGTCCCGACACCCCGTGCTGACGGGCCAGCGGCAACTCGGACGCCGCGGTGGTGACGGGCACACCCGCACCCAGCAGGGCACGACGCAGCGGCGCCAGGGCGCGCGGCACCGAGCGCACGATCACCGCCATCTCCGACCACTGCACCTCGTCGAGGAGGTGGGCGCGACGCAGGGTGTCGGCGATGAGCGCAGCCTCTTTCGCCGCCGTGCTCAGGACCCGGACCGACGTCCGGCCGCCGTCCTGCGCCGGGCTCCAGATCCGATGCGGCAGATGCCCCGGCAGCCGGGACGTGATCCGGGCTGCCGCGGTCGCGACCTCCGCCGAACTGCGAAAGTTGACCGGCAGCAACACCTGCCGGGCATCACCCTTGTCGGCCAGTTCGGCGAGGAACGTCGGGTCGGCCCCGCGGAAGCCGTAGATCGACTGGTCCGGGTCGCCGGCGACGACCGTGGTGCGGGTACCGGTGCCGACGAGCCGGACGAGTTCCGCGGCCTGCGGATCGAGGTGCTGAGCGTCGTCGACGAGCAGGTGCCGCACCCGGGCCCGCTCCGTGCGCAGCAGGTCCGGGTCGGTGGCGAACGCGGTGAGGGCCGCACCGATCAGTTCGGCGGCGTCCAGCGCAGGCGCGGTGGCCTCGGGGGCCTCGACACCGACGGCTCCGCGTAGCAGCATGCCGTGCTCGTACCGGGCGGCGAACATTCCCGCCGCCACCCACTCGGGACGGGTGTGCCGCCGACCCAGTTTGATCAGGTCTTCGGGGCCGAGGCCGCGCTCGCTCGAGCGCAGCATGAGGTCGCGCAGTTCGACGGCGAAGCCGCCCAGTGCCAGTGCGGGACGCAGACGTTCGGGCCACATCTCGCCGCCGTCCGCGATGTCGCCGTGCAGCATCTCGCGCAGCACGGCGTCCTGCTCGGCGCCGGTGATGAGGCGCGGGGGCGGGTTTCCGTGGGCGGCGGCCTGCAGCCTCAGCACCGCGAAGGCGTAGGAGTGGACGGTGCGTACGAGCGGTTCGCGCGTGGCACGGGGGCCGTGGTGTTCGTCGTGGCCGATGAGCGCGGCGGTGACCTCTTCGCGCACCCGGCCGGCCGCTCGCTTCGACTGCGTCAGCACCAGCACCGACTCCGGGTCTTCGCCACCGGCGATCCGGTCGACCGCGACGTCCACGAGAAGCGACGTCTTGCCCGTTCCCGGGCCGCCGAGCACCTGCCAGGGATTCCAGCCCATTCCCAGGGGCGGCGCGGTGAGGACCCGTTGCGTGGCGTCGTCCCACACCCGGGCCTCGCGGACCGGGTTCTGACGGTGCACGAGCCGGGCACGGGGAACCGACGTCCTGGTGCGCACCGCCGATTCCGTCATGGGTGGCATTCCACCAGAACGGTCCGACATCTCGTGCGGCGACCCGATCCGGCATCATGGGTCACGTGTCAGCACTGAATACGTACCTGTTCGGCGCCGAGGACGGCACGGAGATCCTCGCCCTGCACGGACTCACCGGTCACGGCAGACGGTGGGAGGCGCTGGCCACCGACCAGCTGCCGGACGCCCGCTGGATCTCCCCGGACCTGCTCGGGCACGGCCGTTCCACGTGGGCGCCGCCGTGGAACCTCGAATCCCACGTCGCGAGCCTCGTCGACACACTCGACGCGTATGCGCGGGGACCCGTCCTGGTGGTGGCCCACTCGTTCGGGTGCGCCCTGGCACTGCACCTGTCGCGCGCCGTCCCCGACCGCGTCCGGGGACTCGTGTTGCTCGATCCCGCGATCGGGCTCGATCCCGAGGTGATGCAGTCGGTGGCGGATCTCACCATCTCGTCCCCCGACTACACCGACGTCGCGGAGGCTCGATCCGAGAAAGTGCACGGCTCGTGGGGTGAAGTGGCCCGCGACGTCCTCGAGAACGAGATCGCCGAACACCTGGTGCCGCTGGCGAACGGCCGGGTCAACTGGCGGCTGTCCACCCCCGCCGTCGTCACGGCGTGGGGCGAACTCGCACGCGAGGCCGTCCTGCCGCCCGCGCACCTGCCGACCGTCCTCGTGCAGGCGTCGAAGGTGCAGCCGCCGTATGTCACACCCGAATTCCGCAAGGCTCTCACCGACCATCTGGGCGACAACCTGACCGCCGTCGACCTCGACTGCGATCACATGGTGCCGCAGGCCCGGCCCGACGAGGTCGCCGCGCTCGTCCGCACGCTCCTCTGATGGTCGCGTGATGGTCGCGACGACGGAGGAACAGGTCGAGGCGGTCCGCGCACTGGTCGCGTCGATTCCGCCCGGACGGGTGGCCACGTACGGCGACATCGCCTCGGCGGCAGGGCTGTCCAGTGCGCGGACGGTCGGCTGGATCATGCGCACCGACTCCGCCGACCTGCCCTGGCACCGGGTGCTGGGCGCGTCGGGACGACCGGCGCCGCATCTCGCGCACCGGCAGATCGCGAAGCTCGAACTCGAGGGTGTTCCCATCCGGGACGGCCGCGTGGATCTCGCGGCGGCCCGGCACCGGTTCGATCAGTCCGGCTGACGCCCCGCCCGCCTCAGCACGTGCTCGGCGCGGGATCACCGCGGAACCGCGCGTCCATCCAGTCCAGCCCCTGGGGCAGCCCCAGCGCCGCCGCCGACAGGTGGTCGGGGGTCGGAGTGAGCAGCGTCTGCACCGGAGTGCCCGCGTCGCAGTACCGCCGCAGGGTGGTGTCGATCGAATCGACCGGGATCAGTGCGTCCGTCGGGCTGTGCCATTCGAAGATCGGCGTGGTGGGCACGCCCGGATACAGCTCCAGGCTGTTCTCCTCCATCACCTTCCACGCTTCCGGATCGTCCATGAAATTCTTGTTGTCGGTCATCTGTGATGCGCTGCGCCCGATTCCGAACAGCATGATCTCGTTGGTGCATCCGTTGCCGATCATCTGCTTCATCCAGCGGCCCTGATCGTTGAGCTGGCCGCTGACGTCGATGCGGTCCGGGTATTCGCGCTCCAGCCCCAGCGCGGCGGCCATCGCGAGACCGAACGCGGGGTGCGGGTTGGTGCCCAGGGCCTCCGCCATCTTCACCAGGTTCATCGGGGTTCCGCCCTCGGCGGCGCCGACGATGTTCAGTTCGGGGGCGTAGCTCGGTGCCAGCGCCGCCGCCCAGGCCGTGGCCATGCCGCCCCCGGAATATCCGCCCAGTCCGACCTTGCTGTTCTGCACCTGCAGTTCGGGGACCCGCTGGACGGCGCGGATGCCGTCGAGGGTGATCTGGCCACCGAGCTTCGCCGCGCCGTACGCCATCCTCGGTCCCAGATGGTCGGGCAGCGCCACTGCCCACCCGCGCGCGAGTGCGATGTTGAGTCCGGCGGCCTCGCGGATCTGGTGCAGGGGGTCGGTGGTGTAGAGCTCGGTGACGATCTTGCACTTGTTGCCGAGCGAATTGATGATGTGCTGGTACGACACCAGCGGGCCGTCCGGGACGTGGTTCGGGGGCAGCACGTACGTGGTGTTCGCCGCGATCGGCTTGCCCTCGGAGTCGGTGGTCCGGAACAGCAGCTCCCACATCGCGCTACCGGGGAAGTAGTACGACGGCGGCAGCTGGCGGATCTTCAGGACTTCGCCCGGAGCATGGTCGGCGACGTCCGCGGGCTGGATGTAGAAGGGGTCCGGGTCGGCGACGGGGAAGATGGCGTCGGCGGCGGGTGGGGACAGCAAGGGGGGCACCGGCAATGGTGGTTGTGCCGCGGAGGTACCTGCGCCCACGAGGGCGGCAGTCAGCGCGAGGACCGAGCCGAGTACAGCGGTGCCGAAGGAGCTGCGGAACAACGAACCCATGACATACCCCACAATTCAGCGAGCGGGTCGACGGCATCACTATGCCAGAGCGTCGATAAAGATCAGCCGCTTTCCCGGTACCGAAGTGGTCTCTGACCGATACTTCGATTCACAGGTACTTTCGCCGTCGAACACCCGCACGTCAGACGACGAGCGTCGGCGTCGCGGACATCGAGGCGTCGCCGGACACGACCAGGGTGGCAAGGATATTCACGGCCGCAGTCAGCTCGGACACCGGCCGCGTGAAGGGTAACCGCTGGTGGTCGTCGAAAAGATGGCCGGTGCCGAATCGGGGCCCGGGAGCCAGCAGCAAGCCCCTCGACCGTGCTGCAGCGCCGAGTTCCGTCGAACTCGTTCCGCCGGGGAGCGTGCACCACAGGGACAGTCCCCCGGCGGGCAGCACGTAGTCCCACCCGGGCAACTGCTCGTCGACGGCCGCCGCGAGCGCGTCCCGCTGCACCAGGAGGTCGCCGCGGCGCTGCGCGACCAGACGGTCGTGCCAGGCGAACAAGCGCACGGCAGCAAGCTGATCCAGCACCGAGACCGACAATTGCCTGCGCGCCATGATCTTGGCCATCTGCGCGGTGCGGGCGGCCTCGGCGCGCACCCAGCCGACGCGGATACCTCCCCACACGGTCTTGCTGAGGCTGCCGATCGCCACGGTCGCCGATTCCGGGACCGGGACGCCGAACGGCTCGAGGTCGTCCGAGCCGTCCAGCACGAGTTCCGCCGCCACCTCGTCGACGACGGTCACCATGCCGTGGCGGGCCAGGGTCGCGGCCAGCCGCCGCCTGCCGTCGGGAGTCGCCCTGGCTCCCGACGGATTGGAGAAGTCCGGCATCAGGTACGCCACCGTCGGGGCGCTCTGGCGCGCAGCCCGGTCCGCCTCGGCGACGAACGCGTCCGGGTCGGTCGCATCGATCGGCACCGGAACAGGCCTGCCGCCGGCGGCCTGCACGGACTCGACCGCGCCGGGATAGGTCGGATGTTCGACCAGGACCCGGTCGCCCGCCTCGACCAGAGCCTCGAACACCACTTCGGTGGCATCGCCCGCGCCGCCGGTGACGAGGATCTGGTCCCCGGTGGTCGGGCGACCCCGGCTCGTGTAATGGCCTGCTATCGCCGCGCGGAGCGTCGCCAGCCCGCCGGGGTGGTATCCGTGCTGGGGCATGAAATGGGGCAGCTCGTCGACGGCGTCCAGATAGGCCTCCCTGAGTTCGGGGGCGGCGGCCGGCGCGGCGTTGACGAGGTCGACGACACCGTCCACCGGCGCACCCACCATGCTCCCCCACGCCGGCGGACCCGACGGCATCGCCACGAATGTGCCCGATCCGTGTCGCGCCGACGCCCAACCGGCCTCGCGCAGTTCCCGATACGCGGCACTGACGGTCACCCGGCTGAGCCGGAGTTCCTCCGCAAGGGCCCGTTCGGCGGGCAGCCGGACTCCCACGGCCATCGATCCGTCGGCGACCTTCTCGCGGAGGGCGTCGGCGAGCCCGCGGTACAGCGGTTGCCCGCCGGTGGGCGCCGCACCGAGCAGCACCGCCAACTCGGCTGCCGAGACGGTTCGGACTGGTTCCACACTCATAAAGGCCACTTTCCCACAGAGGACTGGAAATCGCGGTCCACTTTGCACCGACAATCGATACATGCTGATAATTGGAATCCTCTTGACCCTCAGCCTGGCGTCGGTGGCCTGGCTCTGTGTCAGCACGGCGCACGGCGGACGGTCCGGCCTCGCCGGACCCCCGCGCAGCCACCTGCACAGCGACTGAGGATGTGCGGCAGCATGAGGGAATGAACTCTGCCGCACCCGTTCACGCGATCGTCCTCGCCGGTGGACGAGCCACTCGGATGGGCGGCGTCGACAAGCCGGCCGTGGTGGTCGGCGGACGCCGGATGCTCGACACCGCGCTCGACGCCGTCGACGACTGTGAACGCATCGTCGTCGTGGGACCACGGCGCGCCGACCTCGATTCGACGGTGCTCCAGACGCAGGAGACGCCACCGGGCGCCGGGCCGGTCGCGGGGGTGGCCGCCGGACTGGCGGTGCTCGACGCCGAACCGGGAGACCGGGTGATACTGCTCGCGTCGGACCTGCCGTTCGCGGAACCCGCGATGGTGGAGGCCCTCGCCGCCGCCGTGCAGGACGCCGACACCGTGTTCGCGGTCGACGAGTCGGGCCGCCTGCAGTTCCTGTTGTCCGCGTGGCGTGTCGGCGCGTTGACCGACCGCGTGCGCTCGCTCGGGTCGGCGGTCAATCAGCCCATGAAGGCGCTCGTTCCGGACACGTTCGACACGGTCCTCTTCCGCGGGGTCACCGACTGCGACACACCGGCGGACGTCGAGCGGGCCCGGAGCAGGGCCGCGGCGGCGCCGGTCACGATCGCCGAGGCCAGGGACGCGATCCTGACCGCGGTCCCCCCGCTCCCACCGCGGTCCGCGGCGCTCGGCACGTCGCTCGGCGCCACCCTCGCCGAGCCGCTGCTCGCCGCCGAGGCTCTGCCGCGCATCGCCGTCTCCGCCATGGACGGATACGCCGTCGCGGGCGACGGTCCGTGGCTGCTGCGCGGTGACATCCGGTACGCGGGAAGCTCCGAGGAACTCGAGCTGGCGGAGGGCGAGGCGGCCCGGATCGCAACTGGTGCGCACCTCCCCAGCGGCGCCACCGCCGTCGTGCGGGACGAATTCGCCGTGGCGACAGACACTTCCGAGGGACCGCGACTGTCTCGCAGCCAGGACGCCCCCGTGCGCGACGACGCGCGGCGGCGCGGCGAGGACTGGCACGAGGGGTACCGGCTCGCCGTGGAGGGCACGGCCGTCACGCCCGCACTCGTCTCCGCCGCCGCGAGCGCGGAGGTGACCACCGCGGGGGTCCGCGGCCCCGTCCGCGCGCACGTGGTGGTGACGGGAGACGAGATCCGGCGGGAAGGTCCGCTGCGACGAGGGCAGACGCGGGACGCTCTGGGACCCGTTCTCCCCCAGTTCCTCTTGTGGTGCGGCATCCGGACGGTCGCGGACACGCACCTACGGGACACGTCCGACAGCTTCGACGAACTGTTCCGGGAAGTCCGCCGGCCCGACCTGATCGTGATCGTCGGGGCGACCGGCGGCGGCGCGGCCGACCAGTTGCGTGCGGCGCTCGACCGGGCGGAGGCCCGGATCGTGGTGGGGAGGGTGCGGTGCCGCCCCGGCGGTTCGCAGGTGACCGCCCTTTTGCCGGACGGACGCGTGGTGCTCGGGCTGCCCGGAAACCCGTACGCCGCGGTCGCGACGCTCCTGACCACGGTTCCGTCCATCGCGGCCGCACTCACGGGTCGCACTCCGGCACCGCGTCAGCTGGCGCGTATCGCGAATGCGTCCGAGGTCAGTGGCGACGCCACCCGGATCCTGCCCGCCGTCCCGCAACCGGACGGCACGTGGCGCGTCGACCCCGGAGTCCGGACCGCGCATCTCGCGGGCCTCATCGACCGCGAAGCGCTGGCGCTGGTCCCGGCGGGCGCGGCCGACGGGGATCTGGCAGAGCTGGTGCCGCTCCCGCGCTGACGGGTCAGCGCTGGAACGACAGGGTGCGCTGTGCGGCCGGAATTCCGCTGCGGTAGCGCTCTGCCACGAGGCCGACGATGGCCGGATCGACACCGAGCGGCTCGGCCACTCCGTCCGCACCGGCATCGGCGAGACGCGCGTGGAACAGTCCGTGGGCCAGGAGATACGACGCGACGAACACGCGCTTCTCGCCGTCCGCGCGCAATCCGGCCACCACGTCGGGGACGCGCGGCCGCGCCGTCGCCACGTAGCCGATCCGGACCCGCGACGCCATGAGTTCCGACAGCAGCGCCGCGGCGCGCCGGACGTCGCGCAGGGCCCGCGGGTCGGACGAGCCGGCCGCGGCGAGCACGACCGCGTCGCCGGGCCGCCAGCCCGCGTCGACGAGGCGCCGCAGCAGGACCTCGGCGAGAACGGGGTCCGGTCCCAGCGCCCGGGTCACGGCCACCGAGGGGTGACCGCTGTCCGCGACTTCCCGCGGAACATCGGTGTGGACGTGGTAGCCCGACGCGAGGAACGCCGGGACCACGACGGCGGGCCCGGTGATGTCGCGGAGTACCTCGGCCGGCGACGGCCCGAGAACGTCCACGAAGGAGACCCGGGTGGGTCCGACCTGCTCGGCGACGGCGTCGGCGAGCGCGGCGATCATCTCCACGCCCCGCGGACTCCGCGTGCCGTGTGCCACCAGTACCAGTGCTGTCTCGTTCATTGCTGTCCCTCCTCACGTGAATCGACGCAGTCGACGGGATCGAGAGCGAGGCGGTATCCCCGCTTGACCACCGTCTGGACGGCTTTCGGTGCACCCAGGGACGCCCGCAGCCTGGCCACGGCCGTCTCGACGGCGTGGGTGTCGCCGCCGCCACCGGGCAGTGCCGCCAGCAGTTCGTCGCGGGGAACGACCCGGCCGGGCCGGGCGCCGAGCGTGCGCATCAGCGACATCGCAGCGGGGGGCAGCTGCCGCACCTCGCCGTCGACGACCACGCAGCCGCCCCGGATGCTCAATTCGTGCCCGGCGGTCTGGATCTTGTTCGCCCGCCTCGGCAGCTCGTCGGCGATGTGCCGGGCGAGTGCCCCCAGCCGCGAGCGCGCCGGCATCGTCGTCGGCACCTCGAGTTCGCGCAGCGGTCCCGCGGTCACCGGTCCCACGCAGGCCGCGAGAACTCGGTGCCGGAACGAGTGCAGCACCATCTCGATCATTCCGGTCTCCTTGGCGCGGGTCAGCAGTGAGGCCACCGCCGGTGCGCTGGTGAAGCTGACCGCGTCGAGCCCGCCGGAGGCGATCAGTTCGATCATCCGGTCCATCGGGGCCTGGTCTTCGAGCGGCGTCCACCGGTAGACGGGGACGGCGATCACGTCGGCGCCCGCACAGCGGAGCACCTCGCAGAAGTCCGCGACCGGCTCCCATTCCGTGGTGGCACCGTGCAACTGGACCGCGATGCGCTTGCCTTCGACGCCCTCACCGAGCAGGTGATCGAGCACCTCCGCCGACGACTCCGAGGCGGGTGACCACTCTTCCCGCAGGTCCGCGGCCCGGATCGCGCCCTTCGCCTTGGGTCCGCGGGCCAGCAGGCGGCTCGAGGCCAGTGCCCGGCCCAGCTCCTCCGCTTCGCCCCAGCCGTCCGCGGCCTCCATCCAGCCGCGGAAGCCGATCCCCGTCGTCGCGACGACGATCTCCGGCGGGTTGTCGATGATCTGGCGCGTGACGCGCTCGAGTTCTGTGTCGTCGGCCAGCGGGATGATGCGGATGGCCGGGGCGTGCACCACGGTGGCACCGCGCCGCGTCAGCAGCGTGGCGAACTCTTCCGCACGCCGGGACGCCGTGATTCCGATCGTGAACCCGCACAGCGGCGTGTCGTCGTTCACGCGTTCGTGCTGTGAACCTGGACGACGCCGGCCCACACCCGCACGTCGTACACCGGCAGCCGCACCGACTCGTCGTCGAGGCAGCGTCCGTCGACCAGCGAGAACACCTGCTTGAGCAGCGGCGACGCCACGGTGGGCTCGCCGGCGCGGTCACCCACGAGGCCGCGGGACATCACGGCCGCGCGCCCGAACGGGTCGATGTTGCCCACGGCGCGCAGTGATCCGTCCTCGAGGAGAAACAGTGCCACCTGCTCCCCGCCCCGCAGCAGCACCGCCACCCCGAGACCGGGAATCAGCTGGCTGAGCGGGCACGCGGACGTCCATTCGAGACGGCCTGACTGGACGCTTTCACGCCTGGTTCCACTGGCACTGTGCACGTTCATGTCGACGACGGTCATCACAGTCCTCCTTCGGGCTGGTGTGTATCCGTGCTTGGATACATCGTTCGGGGTCGGTGTTTCCGCAGCGTTAAGCGGGGATTACTCCGGTGTAGAAGCTGCGAATTTCGGCATTCCCATCAACACCGGGACCTTCCGGACGCCCGTGTCGTCGAACGAGACGGTCGGATCGGCCTCCTCGGGCGCGTTGACGAACGACACGAACCGCGACAGCTTCTCCGGGTCCTCGAGCACGCCCGCCCACTCGTCCTTGTATCCCAGAACGTGCTTGGCCATGGCCGCCTCGAGATCGGCGGCGATGCCCAGACTGTCCTCGCACACCACGGCCTTGAGGTGGTCGAGCCCGCCTTCGAGGGAATCGACCCACGGCGCGGTGCGCTGGAGACGATCCGCGGTGCGGATGTAGAACATGAGGTACCGGTCGATGTAGCGGACCAGGGTCTCGTCGTCGAGCCCACCGGCGAGCAACTGGGCGTGCTTCGGAGACTGGCCGCCGTTGCCGCCGACGTACAGGTTCCAGCCGTTTTCGGTGGCGATGACGCCGACGTCCTTGCCGCGGGCCTCGGCGCATTCGCGGGCGCAGCCCGACACGCCGAACTTGATCTTGTGCGGGGACCGCAGGCCGCGGTACCGGTTCTCGAGGTCGACCGCCATACCGACGGAGTCCTGCACGCCGTATCGGCACCAGGTGGATCCGACGCAGCTCTTCACGGTGCGCAGCGACTTGCCGTAGGCCTGACCGGACTCCATGCCCGCATCGACGAGACGCTTCCAGATCGCGGGCAGCTGCTCGACGCGGGCGCCGAACAGGTCGATGCGCTGACCGCCTGTGACCTTCGTGTACAGGCCGAAGTCGCGGGCCACCTCGCCGATGACGATGAGCTGTTCGGGGGTGCATTCGCCGCCGGGCATCCGCGGCACCACGGAGTAGGTGCCGTTCTTCTGGATGTTGGCCAGGAAGTGGTCGTTCGTGTCCTGCAGACCCGCCTGGTTGCGGTGCAGGATGTGGTCCGAGTCGGTGGACGCGAGGATCGATGCGACGACGGGCTTGCAGATGTCGCAGCCCGAACCCTTCCCGTACTTCGAGATCAGCGCGGAGAACGTGCGCGTGTCGGTCGCCTGCACGATCTCGAAGAGCTCGGCGCGGGACTGCTCGAAGTGCTCGCACAGCGCCTTGGACATCACCACGCCGGACGACGCGAGGAGCTGCTTGATGGTCGGCAGGCAGCCGCCGCACGTCGTTCCCGCGTTGGTGCAGCTCTTGACTTGCGCGATGTCGCAGGCACCGTCGGCGATGGCACCGCAGATCGAACCCTTGGTGACGCCGTTGCAGGAGCACACCTCGGCGTCGTCGGGCAGGGACCCGGCGCCGGGCTTCTCCCCCGCCGGCGAGATCAGCGAGGCCGGATCGCCCGGCAGCTCACGTCCGACGAGCGGGCGCAGCGACGCATACGCGGAGGCGTCGCCGACGAGGATGCCGCCGAGCAGCGTCTTCGCGTCGTCGGACACGACGAGCTTGGCGTAGGTGCCCTTGGCGGCGTCGCTCAGGACCACCTCCAGGGCTCCGGGCGCCTGAGCGTGCGCGTCGCCGAAGCTGGCGACGTCCACACCCATCAGCTTGAGCTTGGTGGACAGGTCCGCGCCCGGGAACTCCGCCGCTCCGCCCAGCAACCGGTCCGCGACGATCTCCGCGGTGGTGTAACCGGGAGCGACGAGGCCGTAGCACCGTCCCTCCACCGCGGCGCACTCGCCGACCGCGTAGATGTTCTGGTCCGACGTGCGGCAGCCGAGGTCCGTGATGATCCCGCCCCGCTCACCGACCTCGAGTCCGGCGTCGCGGGCCAGCTGGTCCTGCGGCCGCACACCCGCGGAGAACACCAGCAGCGCGGCCTCGATCACCGAACCGTCGGACAGTTCGACGCTGATCCCGTCCGGACCCTCGGTGATGCCCGCGGTGCCGACACCCGTGTGGACGGTGAGACCCAGGTCGGTGACCAGGTTGGCGAGCAGCGCTCCGCCGCCCTCGTCCACCTGCAGCGGCATCAGCCGGGGCGCGAACTCGACGACGTGCGGTGTCATGCCCATCAACTTGAGGGCGTTCGCGGCCTCGAGTCCGAGCAGGCCACCGCCGACGACGACACCGACGGCGCCGGGTCCGGCCGCGTCGGCACGCTTCCGGATGCCGTCGAGGTCGTCGAGCGTGCGGTACACGAAGCACTCCGGCCGGTCGTGCCCGGGGATCGGCGGCACGAACGGGTACGAACCGGTGGCCATCACGAGAGCGTCGTACGCGACTACCTCACCCGAATCGGTGGTGACCTTGCGGGACTCCCGATCGATGGTCGCGGCCCGGCGGCCGATCCGGAGATCGACGAGGGCGTCGTCCGGGTAGTCGTTACCCGCGAGCGCAAGCTCCTTGGGGTCCCACGCCCCCACATAGGAGGACAGTCCCACCCGGTCATACGCGGGGAGGGGCTCCTCGCAGAGCACCGTCACCGACCAGTCGTCCGACTCGTCGCGCGCACGCAACGCCTCGACGAATCGATGTCCGACCATTCCGTGCCCGATGACCACTGCTGACTTGCGGCTCATGCCGTCGCTCCTTCTAGCTGAATTACTCGAGTTCATGCGGTACTGCGTGAGGTCACGCCGAGACCGACACCTTTTCGTCGTCGCCGTCGGAGACGGTGAGCCCACGAGTGACGGACGGGCGGCGCAGGAAGACGAACCAGGTGACGAAGATGCAGGCGATGTAGAAGGCGAGGAACACCCAGAACGCCATGGTCGCCGACTTCGCGGTGCCGCCGTAGGACGCGCGCAGCACCAGGTTGATGCCGACACCGCCGAGGCCGCCGATAGCGCCCGCGAACCCGATGAGGGCGCCGGACATCGCGCGCGACCACGCCGCCTTGGCGTCCCGGCTCAGTCCCTCGAGTCCCTGCGCCTTGGCCTCGAAGATCGACGGAATCATCTTGTAGACCGAGCCGTTGCCGATGCCCGCCAGCAGGATGAGGGTGATGAAGCCGAACACGAACGCCGCCAGCACTCCGGCCGTGGCCGCGCCGGGCGTGCCGTCGTCGACGGTGCCGGCGGTGACCAGCACTGCGGCGGCGAGCGCCATCGCGACGAACGTGTAGAGCGTGATCTTGCCGCCGCCGATGCGGTCTGCGAGCTTGCCTCCCATCGGCCGCGCGATGGAGCCGAGCAGCGGTCCGATGAAGGCGATCTGCGCGGCGTGCAGCGCGGCCGCGGCGGGGGTGGCGCCACCGGCGAGGAAGTTGATCTGCAGGACCTGGCCGAACGCGAAGCTGAAGCCGATGAACGATCCGAACGTGCCGATGTAGAGGAAGCTGATGACCCACGAGTCGGAGAACTTCAGCGCCTTGGCCATCGACCGGAGATCGGACTTCTGGTTGCCGAGGTTGTCCATGAACAGGGCGGCGCCGACCGCGGCGACGGCGATGAAGACCAGGTAGACGGCGCAGACGATCCAGGGCTCCGTGTTACCCACGGTGGCGATCACGAGCAGGCCGATCACCTGGATCATCGGGACGCCGATGTTGCCGCCGCCGGCGTTGAGGCCGAGTGCCCAGCCCTTGAGTCGCTGCGGGTAGAACGCGTTGATGTTGGTCATCGACGAGGCGAAGTTGCCGCCGCCGACGCCGGCGAGTGCGGCCACGAGGATGAACGTCGTGTAGGACGCGCCGGGGTTCATCATCAGGTACAGGGTGAACAGCGTCGGCACGAGCAGGACGAGGGCACTGAAGACGGTCCAGTTGCGGCCGCCGAAACGGGCCGTCGCCACCGTGTACGGGATGCGCAGAATCGAGCCGACGAGGGTCGGGACCGCGACGAGGAAGAACTTGCCCGCCGCGTCGATCCCGTAGATGTCGGTCGGCATGAACAGCACCATGACGGACCAGATCGACCAGACGGAGAAGCCGACGTGCTCAGCGACCACCGACCAGATCAGGTTCCGCTTGGCGATGTCCTTGCCGCCCGCCTCCCAGGCGTCGACGTCTTCCGCGTCCCAGTGCTCGATGTAGTGCTTCTTCACCCGGGCCTCCTCGTTGTGTGGGAGACCCAAAGGTAGAAAACCGGTGTTGCGGCGGTGCTGCGGTCGGTGACCGCAACGTCAACTGATCCTCACTTTTCAGCCAGGCCGATGTGAGGTTTCCTGCATGTTTCCTAGGCGTGTCGAAGAGCGTCCTCAGGCTCGGAATCGACGTGCCAGCTGTCCTCGAGCATGCGCGGCTTGCACGCCTGGAACGCTGCGATGAGGAGGATCACCACACCGAACGTCAAGAATCCGAACGACAGGGTCCACCCGCCGGAGGCATCGTGGAACACCCCGAACAGTAACGGCCCGAGGCACGCGACGGCGTAACCCACTCCCTGGGTGAAACCGGACAGCGTCGCCGAGCCGATGTGGCTGCGCGTGCGGAGATTGATCAGCGTCAGCGACATCGGGAACGTGCTGGGCCCGAGTCCGAGCAGCACGATCCACAGGATGGGCGCGCTCATCGGGGCGAGCAGCAGTCCACTGAAGGCCACGAGGTAACAGACCGCACACCCGATCACGATCGGAAACGGGTTGCGCATCCGGGCACACAGCGTGGGGGCCCCGAACGCCGCGACGAGACCCATGAACGAGAACAGACCCACCATGGCTCCCCCGAACGCCTCGCTCGCGCCGGCGTCGGACAGGATGTCGGGGATCCAGGTGAACATCGAGTACGTGATCATCGACGTCATCCCGAACATGCCGGCCATTCCCCAGCCGACGGGCGATCGCCAGGCCTTCCCGTGGGGACGGTCGGCCGGCACGTCCGCGGGCGGTTGCGCGGTCACGACCACGGCGCGACGTCGTTCGCGGGTGAGAAGGAAAATCCACGGGACCGCCGCGGCGAAGCCGAGGAGCGCCCAGACGCCGATCGAGAACCGCCAGCCGAAGGCCTCGGCGAGCGGGACGGCCACGAAGGCGGGCGCGATGGTGCCGATCTGCACGCCGACGATGTACACCGAGCTCATCACGGCCAGCCGGTCGGAGAAGTAACGCTTGACGAGCGGCGGAATCACCACGTTGCCGATGCCCATGCCGGCCAGCGCGAGCGCCGACAGTGCCAGCAACGACCAGGTGTCGCTCATCAGGGCTCTCGTGAGCATGCCGACCGCGGCCATCAGCATCGCGACGAGGGCGGTCCGTTCCAGGCCCCACCGCTTGGCGATCAGCGGCGTTCCCAGTCCGAACAGCGCGAACATTGCCGTCGGCACCATCCCGAACACCCCGACGACGGTCGGTGAGAACCCGATGTCCTCCCGGATCTGCGAGGCCAGCGGGGTGAACGAGGTGACCGCCAGCCTCAGCACGAGGGCAGACATGGCGATCGCACAGAAGACGAGGAGGCGGCCGCGTAGAAGAGTCACGAGATAAATCATAGGATGACAGGATGACCTTTGGAAAACCCGTGCGCCGTTCGAGTCTGATCTCACAGGTCACCGAGCAGCTGCGCGACGAGATCTGCAGTGGTCGGTGGGCGGTCGGCGAGAGGATCCCCACCGAGACCGCGCTGTCCGACCTCACCGGAACCGGACGCAACACCGTCCGCGAGGCAGTGCAGGCGCTCGTCCACACCGGGCTGCTCGAACGGCGGCAGGGATCCGGCACGTACGTCGTCGCCACCTCCGATGTCGGGGGCACACTCGGCAAGTACTTCGCCGGCGCGCACGAGCGCGACGTCACGGAACTGCGGCAGGCGCTCGACGTCACCGCCGCCGCCCTCGCCGCCCGGCGCCGCACCCCGGACGACGTCGCTCGCCTGCAGAACCTCCTCGACGAACGCTCCCGGTGCTGGGCCGAATCCGACACGGAGGCCGCCGTCGCGGCGGACATCAGCCTGCACCGCGCGATCGTCGAAGCGAGCCACAACGCCGTGTATCTGGAGTTCTACGACTCGCTACTGCCCTCGATCGCCCAGACCGTCGACCGGCACGTGCACGCGACCGGTGCGGGGTTCCACGACGAGCACGGGCGTCTGATCCAGGCGGTGGTCGACGGGGACGAGTCCGCCGCGACCACGGCCGCCCGCGATCTGTTCGCGGAGCTGCTCACCTAGAGGAGGAGGCGCACCACGTCGGCCGTGCGGGCGAGTCCGGGAAACGCCTCCGCGGTCGAGCGGGGGTGCAGCACGTGGACGGCGAGCCTGAACAGCACCGCACGCAGAAGCATCTGCGGCCATTCGGGCAGATCTTCCCAACGGCCGATGAGGGCCTCGTCGGCTCCACCCCAGGAAATCGCATCCACCACGGCCACCGCCGCCGCCCACGACGCGGGACGCCAGTACGGGGTGATGTCGGTGATCCCGGGCGCGAGGGCACCGGCGAACAGGACGGTACCGAACAGGTCCCCGTGCACCAACTGGTCCGGGCTGGTGACGGGCTTGCGCAGCGTCGCGAGCCCGGTGATCAGTTCCAGGCTCTTGCGACCGTCGGGGGACGGCGTCTCGAGCTGTTCGGCACCCTTCGCGCTGCGCAGCGGGATCTTCTCCCAGGCGGCCCGGTCCGCCGCCACGAACACGTCGACCTCCGCCCACGGCGCGACCGGGGGTTGGACGAGGAACCGGGGACGGTCGAGCTGCGAGGTCGCGGCGTGGAGCCGACCCGACATCGACACGACCTCGTCGTGACGCGGCTCGGGTGTGCCCTCGATGAACGTGTCGGCGCGCCACCCGGACACCACATACCTGCCATCGGTGGACCGCACGGGACGCGCAAGCCGCACCCCGTCCACCTCGAGCGTCTCGCGGACCTTGGCGGACCACGCGGCGCGCGCGTGGTCGGCGACGGCTGACAGGACTACGTCTCCACAGAGCCACCCGCCGTCCCAGTCCGCACCGAGTGGGATGGGCTCGACTTCCCGGAGGCCGAACGTGGAGCACACGTGTTGAGGGGGTTGGCCGGTGCTCACGGACTCAACGCTACCGCCGGGTGGGCCGGGGACAGCGCAAGGCGCGCTGGCCCGGGGACGGGCAATCACGCCACGGCGAAGGTCAGTAGACAGGCAGGCTGGTGTCGACCTGTTTCGCCCACGCGATCACGCCGCCCTGCAGATGCGTGGCGTCGGAGAAGCCGGCCTTCTTCAGCGCGGCCAACGCCTCCGCCGACCGGACCCCGGTCTTGCAGTGCAGCACGATCGGCTTGTTCTGCGGAAGCTCCGACAGCGCCTCGCCCGACAGGATGCGGTCCTTCGGGATCAGCACCGCACCGGGAAGGTGCACGATGTCCCACTCGACCCGCTCGCGCACGTCGATCAGTTCGATGTCCTTGCCGGAGTCGAGGAGATCGCGCAGCTCCGTGGCCGTGATGGTCGAGCCGGCCGCCGCCGCCTGCCCCTCGTCGGACACCACGCCGCAGAACGCGTCGTAGTCGATCAGTTCGGTGACGGGGGTCCGCGCCGGATCCCGGCGCAGCGTGATGGTGCGGTAGGTCATGTCGAGTGCGTCGTAGACCATCAGTCGCCCGAGCAGCGACTCCCCGATGCCGGTGATCAACTTGACCGCCTCGGTCGCCATGATCGAACCGATCGACGCGCAGAGCACACCCAGCACCCCGCCCTCGGCGCAGGACGGGACCATGCCCGGCGGGGGCGCCTCCGGGTACAGGTCCCGATAGTTGAGGCCGCGACCGTTCGGCGCGTCCTCCCAGAACACGGACGCCTGGCCCTCGAAACGGTAGATCGAGCCCCACACGTACGGCTTGTGCGCGAGGACGGCGGCATCGTTGACGAGGTACCGGGTGGCGAAGTTGTCGGTGCCGTCGAGGATCAGGTCGTACTGCTCGAACAATTCGACGGCGTTGTCGGGCTCGAGCCGGAACTCGTGCAACCGGACGTCGACGTTGTCGTTGATCTCACGGATCGAGTCGCGCGCACTCTCTGCCTTGGGACGGCCCACGTCGGACCGTCCATGGATCACCTGTCGCTGCAGATTCGACATGTCGACCTCATCGAACTCGACGATGCCGAGTGTCCCGACACCGGCCGCCGCAAGATAGAGCAAAGCGGGTGAGCCGAGGCCGCCCGCGCCGATGACGAGGACCTTCGAGTTCTTCAAACGCTTCTGCCCCGCCATGCCGACGTCCGGGATGATCAGGTGCCTGCTGTACCGCGCCACCTCGTCGCGGGAAAGTTCGGCGTCCGGTTCCACCAGCGGCGGCAGTGCCTCGGTGGTCTTCACAGAACGGTCAAGCGACACGGTCCACTCCTGACGATTGCGCGACAGCTTCCGATGTGTCGGACAGCATTGACTTCAACGTTCCGACGGGGTCCATTCTTCCCCTCCCGCCGGCAGTCGCGCGGGGCGGGCCCGGCTCACGCCCTCGGGAACGGCCACGGATTGAAATGGCAGGTCAGACCGTTCATCGGGACGATTCCCTCGGGGTCGAGTTGCGCGATGTCGTTGTTGGCCGTCCCGAACGTCTGCTGCATCATCACCGGCGCGAGGCCGCCTTCGGTCTCGCACGGCTGGTGGTCCTGGTAGCCGATGGCGTGCCCGACCTCGTGATTGATCTGGTACTGCCGGTACGACCCGATGTCGCCCTGGAACGCGATGGCGCCGCGCACCCAGCGCGGCTCGTTGAGAACGACGCGATCGATTCCGGGGTTGTAGCAGGACACCTCCAGCTGGATGTCGTAGCCGCACGCCTCGCGGATGGTCATCTGCGACGTCAGCGACACCCGGAAGTCGGGGTCGCCCTGGTCGACGCGGCGGAACGCGAACCGCGGGTCCTTCGTCCAGCTCTTCGGATTCGACAGCGTCTGGTCGACCATCCGGCCGAACGACTCGTCGCCGCCGAATCCGGACGTGTCGACCCCGTCCTCGATCTCGACGCTGTACGTGAATTCGCGTTCGGTGCCCTGCCCGACCTTGGTCCCGCTTCCAGGAACCACGTGCCAGGTGCCAGCGCCGACCGCCGTGAACGGACCTCCCTCGGGCAGCGCGCCCGCGGGAAGTTCGGCGGCGAAGTTACCGTCGGCCTCCGGCGGGATCCCGATGACGCTCGAACCGTCGGTGTCCCGGGACAGGGTGCCGAATCCGGGGGTGTCGGTCTCGGCCGTCGTCTCGCTGCCACCGCCGGTGTCCCGGACCGCGTCGACCACGACGAGAACGGTGACCACCAGCAGGATCGGGATCGCGTAGGCCCGCCAACCGTAGGTGGAGACGAACCGGCCGATGCGACTCTGCTTCCTCGCCTGCCGCTCGGGGCGCGGGTTCCGGGGCCTGCCGACGTCGCGGCTGGTCGGGTCCCATTGCGCGCGGAGCGGTTGATGCGACTGCGCCTTCGGTGCCGACTGCGAAGCGCGGGGACGGACGTCACGCTGGTCGATGCTGCGCGATCGTCGCTCCCCGTCCTCGGAGCTCTGGGGAGCCCGGCCGCGAACACGCGGTCCTCCTCGGTCAGTCACGCAGCCCAGAATCTCACAGTCCGGCACCGCCTCGTCCCAGCGCACCGTCCGCAGGTCATTCGGCGTGTCACGCGGATGCGATCCGCAACGTCGCGGCTACCCGGATCACCTGGCGCCCCCGCCCCCTACCTGGTCCCAGTTACCGGTCAGGCAATATGCTTGACCGGGCGAGTCCAGCGAGTCCACCATGAACGGTTCACTACGCGCGGGTATCGTTCACACAGTTACACAGAATGTGACGCGGAATACTTGTGCAGATTGGAAGCGCTATGACTGAACTCGCGGATCGGACGAACTCCGATCGCGATGCCACCCCCGGAAAGGGCACCGGGGCCCGTCGCAGCACGCGACTCCCCCGCGACGCCCGGCGACTGCAGCTACTCGCCGCAGCCAGCGAGGTCTTCGTCACACGCGGATACCACGCTGCCGGTATGGACGAGATCGCCGAGTGCGCCGGTGTGAGCAAGCCCGTCCTCTACCAGCACTTCCCCGGCAAGCTCGAGCTGTACGTGGCGGTGCTGCAGAGCTATGTCGACAGCCTGATCTCCGGCGTCCGGCAGGCACTGCGCTCGACCACGGACAACAAGCAGCGTGTCCGCGCCGCGGTGCAGGCGTTCTTCGACTTCGTCGACAACGACTCGCAGGGATTCCGGCTCGTGTTCGAGTCGGACCTCATGGGTGAACCGCAGGTGCAGAGCCGCGTCGAGCAGGCCACCGAGGCGTGCGTGGACGCCGTGTTCGACCTCGTCAGCCACGACTCCGGTCTCGACCCCTACCGCGCCCGCATCCTCGCTGTCGGCCTGGTCGGCGCCAGCCAGTTCACCGCGCGGTACTGGCTCGAGGCGGCGCGCCCGATCCCGAAGGAAGAAGCGGTCGACACGACGGTCACGCTCGCGTGGGGCGGTCTGTCCCGCGTGCCGCTGCATCCCGAACAGCGCTAGCACCGTGCACGAGAAAGGGCCCGCAGTCGAGTCGACTGCGGGCCCTTTCTCGTGTGTTCACTTGGTCGGCGCGAATCCGACCTTGCGGATATCGGACGGGCCGATCTCCACGTAGGCGATCTTGCTGGACTGCACGAGGTACTTGCGTCCCTTGTCGTCCTGCAGAGACAGGATCCCGTCGCCACCGGTGAGGGCGTCCGAGACCAATGTCTCGACCTCGTCCGGGGTCTGCTCGCTGCTGACGATGAGCTCACGCGGGCTGTCGATTACACCGATCTTGACCTCCACGGTCAACCTCCGAACTCTCCGAGAAACATCAGCTGTCCTGGCAAGGCTAATGCAGCGGCCGCCGCCGGTGCGCGTCTGCGGGCTGTGCCCTGAGCGAACATGCCGTCACACCTCACACGAGCCCGAGCACGGCCATGCGTTCGGCGTGCATCTCCTGCATGCGATCGAAGAGCGCGACGACACCGTTGAGGTCGCCGGACGCGGAGATGACGAGTTCGGTCAGCGCCTCCCGCTGCGCCAGGACGAACTGTGCCTGGGTGATGGCCTCGCCGAGCAGTCGCCTGCCCCACAGCATAAGGCGGTCCTTGTCGCGGTTGCTGGCCTTGATCGCCTGCTGCACCTCGTGGACGACGAATTCCGAGTGGCCGGTCTGCGAGAGCACCTCCTCGACCGTCCGCGAGACCTCGGCGGGCAGCGAGTGCCCGATCTCGCGGTAGAAGTCGGCGGCGATCCCGTCACCGACGTACGCCTTCACCAGTGCCTCGAGCCACGTCGACGGGGTGGTGGACGCGTGGTAGTTGTCCAGGGCGCGGACGAACGGATCCATCGCCTCGAAGATGTCGAACCCACGCGCGGTCAGCGCCTTCTCGAGCATCTCGAAGTGGCCCATCTCGGCGGCCGCCATGCTGGCGAGCGCCACTTTGCCCTGCAGGGTCCGCGCCATCTGCGCGTCCTCGGACAGCCGGTAGAACGCGGAGATCTCGCCGTACGCGAGGACCGCGAAGAGTTCACTGACGCCGGGGTGATCAGCGGGAATGGTGGAAGAGGAGGATGCAGGCGTGTTGGGCTCCATGGCGCCACAGCCTAGTGTGTCGGCCAGTGATGTTTGCCATGCGTAACCGGTTTTGAGGCGTTCTCCGGCTACAATGATCATGGGCAACCGCTCGTCACCACGTTCGCCTCCACGGAGAACGCGGTTGAGTGATGATCGATCACGATCCGATCAGCGGTTCCCACCGATAATGTGCGCGCACCTGATCGACGGTCCCAGCCGCGCCTCGCCGAAATCTTCGATTTCTGCGCTGAGGCAGAGGCAGGATCGACTCGGAAGAGGACATCGACGAGCGTCGACTGGGAAATCGGGCCGACCAGCGGCCTGGCCCTTACCTCGTGCGTGCGTGCAGCTACGAGGAAGGCCAGTCCCCTGAGCAAGATCACCGTCGACCATGAAGACGACGCAACCGAGACCACGCTGTCGGCGCAACTCGACTCCACGCACGTCGCTCCGACCTTCGCCGAGCTCGGAGTTCGCGACGAGATCGTCCGCGCTCTCGACGAGATCGGCATCGAGCGCACGTTCGCGATCCAGGAGCTGACGCTCCCCCTCGCCCTCGCCGGCGACGACCTGATCGGTCAGGCCCGCACGGGCATGGGCAAGACGTTCGGTTTCGGCGTCCCGCTGCTCCACCGCATCTCCAGTGGCACCACCGGGACGGCCGCACTCGACGGCACTCCCCGCGCGCTGGTCATCGTCCCCACCCGCGAGCTGTGCATCCAGGTCACGAAGGACCTCGAGGGCGCCGCGAAGTACCTGAAGGGCGAGAAGAACAAGCTCGAGGTCCTCGCCATCTACGGTGGCCGCCCCTACGAGACGCAGATCGCGACGCTCCAGAAGGGCGCCGACGTCGTCGTGGGCACCCCGGGCCGTCTGCTCGACCTCGCCAACCAGGGTCATCTGATCCTGGGCAAGGTCGAGGTCCTCGTCCTCGACGAGGCCGACGAGATGCTCGACCTGGGCTTCCTGCCCGACATCGAGCGCATCCTCGGAATGGTGCCGGACAAGCGCCAGACGATGCTGTTCTCGGCGACCATGCCGGGTCCGATCATCACGCTCGCCCGCACGTTCCTCACCCAGCCGACGCACATCCGCGCCGAGCAGGCCGACGACTCGGCGGTGCACGACCGGACCAGCCAGCACATCTACCGGGCGCACGCGCTCGACAAGGCGGAGATGGTGGCCCGCGTGCTGCAGGCCGACGGCCGCGGCGCGACGATGATCTTCACCCGCACCAAGCGCACCGCCCAGAAGGTCGCCGACGATCTCGCCGAGCGCGGTTTCTCCGTCGGCTCGGTCCACGGCGACCTCAATCAGGTTGCTCGCGAGAAGGCGCTGAAGGCGTTCCGCACGGGCAAGATCGACGTGCTGGTCGCAACGGACGTCGCGGCCCGCGGTATCGACATCGACGACGTCACCCACGTCATCAACTACCAGTGCCCGGAGGACGAGAAGACGTACGTCCACCGGATCGGCCGCACCGGCCGGGCGGGCCGCACCGGCATCGCCGTGACGCTGGTGGACTGGGACGACATCCCCCGCTGGCAGCTCATCGACAAGGCTCTCGGCCTCGGCATCCCCGATCCCGCGGAGACGTACTCCAGCTCCCCGCACCTGTTCGAGGAGCTGTCGATCCCGGCCGGCGCGACCGGCACGATCAAGCGCCCCCGGGTGGAGAAGGTCGCATCCGAGCCGAGCGAGAAGACGGGCACGGAGCAGAGCGAGAACACCGATTCCGAGCGGGGCGAGAAGGCCGAGCGCACGGAGCGTCCGGCCCGCACCCGCACCCGCCGCCGCACCCGTGGTGGCCGCCCCGCGGACTCCGTGGGACCCAAGTCCGTGTCGCCGGAGCCGACGGCACCCGAATCCGCCGCTTCGAGCGGGGACACCGACGGCGAGGGTGCCTCCAAGCCCCGCCGGCGTCGTCGCCGCCGGACCACGAAGGTCGGCGCCGCCGCGACGAACGCGGAGTAAACAGCCACCGTGCTGGCACCTGAGCGGCGCTCGCGCGCCGATCTCGTCGTCGCTGCCGGAATCGCCGTTGCGGTCGTGGTCGCCCTCACCGTGGTGTGGTTCCGCAGCGATGCCCGGGGCACCACCTCGGTCACCGCCGCCGAACCGCCGCCTGCGCTCGTCACAGCCCTGACGGTTCCGGAGACGCTGAACCCGATCTGGGATTCCGCCAGTTCCGCCACCACCGCACCCCTCGCCGTCGGTGGTGCGGTCGTCACCGCGGACGGCGGGGACGTCGTGGGACGGGACCGGATGTCGGGTACCGAGCTGTGGCGGTACGAGCGTGATCTCGACCTGTGCGGTGTGACGGCGTCGTGGGAGAAGGTCGTGGCCGTCTACCGCGACGACCGCGGTTGCTCCCAGGTCACCGAACTCGACGGGGGTACCGGCGAGCGCCTGGCGCAGCGGAGCAGCGACGCCGATTCCGAGGTGACGCTGAAGGCCGACGGAACGTATGTGGCGTCCCTCGGCGACCGCAGGCTGGAATTGTGGCGCTCCGACCTCGTCCGCACCGTCGAATACGGACGGGTGGACGCGCCCGTGAATCCCAAGAAGCAGCCACGCGCCGGATGCACGCTGATCGACGTCGGTTCGAGCAGCAGCAGGCTGTCCGTTCTCGAGCGCTGCCCCGGCGAGGTGGCCGATCGTCTGACGGTCATGAACCCGTCGCCGAAGGACAATCAGGAGCCCGAGGAGTACGGGTCGAGCGTCCTGGCGGGGGTGGATGCCGGTGTCGAGGGTGCGCGCATCCTCGGGGTGTCGGGCGAGACCACGGCCGTCTACCTCCCCGCAGGCACGTCGTACGGACCGCGGATCGGCCTGTTCGACGGCACCGGCAACGCCGTGTCCGAATACGCGCTCTCCCAACGAGTCGGACCGGATCCCGTCACGTCGACGAGCAGTTCGGTGGTCACCTGGTGGACCGGTACGGACGTGGTGTCGCTCGGCGCATCCGATCTCGCACCGCGCTGGATCTTCCCCGGCGCTCTCGGCCCGGGAGCCGTGATGGCCGGAAACCTGCTGGTCCCGGTGGAATCCGGCATCGCCGTGCTCGACCTGTCGACCGGCGCGTTGCTTCGCACGATCCCGGTGACGCGTGACGCCGCGGCGGGGCCGATCATCACGACGGTGGCCGGCGACATCGTGCTCGAGCAACGCGGAGATGTTGTCGTGGCGCTGCGCTGAGGTCGCCCCTCACGCGGGTTCGGCGAACACCACCAGATAGCCGTCGAGGTCGCGGATCCAGATCTCGCGATGTCCCGCATTAGGATTGACGTGCACGTCCGTGACCACATCGGCACCTACCTCCCGCACCCGCGCGACGGTGCCGTCGAAGTCGGGCGTCTCGAACCAGATCGCCACCCCGTGTCCCCGCGGGAGCGCAGGGTCGCCGAGGGTGCCGTGGTGGTGGCCCTCGTCGAGCCGGTGCAGTTGCAGGATCATGTGCCCGTCGACGAGGAGTTGCTCGTAGTCCCGTCCGCCGTGGCCGCTGCGCGCGTCCAGGACCTTCCGGTACCACTCGCCTGCGCGTTCGACGTCGTCGACGGCGAGGAGCGGCTGCGCCCGCATCGTCAGGGTGTTGCTTCGAGGCGTATCCGAGACTGTCATGGCCCCGACGTTAGCGCCGTGCACTCCCCCGCACTTGGACGAATGAGCATGCCGTCAACGGAAAGTGGCGCGGTACGCGGACGGCGAGACGCCGACCGTGCGCGAGAGGTGCTGTCGCAGCGACGTCGCGGTGCCGAATCCCGCAGCCGCGGCCACGCCGTCCACCGGCAGGTCGGTGTTCTCCAGCAGTTCTCGGGCACGGATGATCCGCTGTTCGAGAATCCACTGAGTCGGCGACATCCCGGTCTCGGCCCGGAATCGCCGGGTGAACGTGCGCACGCTCATCGACTCCCACGCGGCCAGCTCCCGCAGCGACAGCGGTTGATCGAGATGCGACAGCGCCCGGGCCCGCGCTCGCGCCGTGGACGCACCGTCGGCCTCCGGGACGGGCTCGGTGATGAACTGCGCCTGACCGCCGCTGCGATGAGGGGGCACGACCGTTCCCCGTGCCACCTCGTTGGCCACCGACGCACCGTGGTCGAGACGAATCATGTACAGGCACAGATCGATTCCGGATGCGACGCCGGCGGCGGTGAGCACGCTGCCGTCGTGTGTGTAGAGCACGCCGGGGTCCAGGTGCACGTCGGGGTACAGCCGCCGGAACGCGTCCGCCGACTTCCAGTGCGTCGTGGCACGCCGTTTCTCGAGCAGGCCGGCCGCCGCGAGGACGAACGAGCCCGTGCAGATCGATGCCACCCGCGTGTCCGGGCGAATGTGCGCGAGGGCGTCCGCGAGGCGACGGGGCAGGCGTCCGCCCTCCGGAGGGTCGTAGTCCTGATCGGATGCCGGGATCACGACGGTGTCGGCCGTGCCGAGCAGCGCCGGACCGTGCTCGACCGAGAGCGTCACGTCGGTGTCGGTCCGGACCTCCCCGGGGGTGAGGGCGCACGTGAGGACCTCGTACAGCGGCTCGCCGTCCCGCGACCGCGCCTCACCGAACAGTCGGTGGACGATCCCGAACTCGATCGGGAGCAGACCGTCGCGCACGAACACGACCACGCGATGACGGCGCCCGGTCCGCCCGCCTCTCGATTCGGACATGGCCCGATTATTTCACATATCGTCTCATCGGCCACTGTCGCGACCGCAGCCCCGCGTCCATGATCGGAGGGGTCAGGACGACCGAGCGGAAGGTGAACCATGAAGATCCTGTGGGTATCGGCACATCCCGAGCCGAAGTCCCTGAACGCGGCTCTCCGCGGCGACGCCCTCGCGGCCCTGCGCGGTGCCGGCCACGACATCCGGACATCGGACCTGTACGAGATGCGATGGAACCCGGTGGTGACGGCTGACGATTTCGGACACGACCCCCACCACCGCCTCCTCGTCGGCGCGCGGTCGGGCCGAGCCCTGACCGAGGGCACCCTGGCCCCCGACATCCGCGCCGAGCAGCGCAAGCTCGCGTGGGCCGACGCGGTGATCGTGCAGTTCCCGCTGTGGTGGTACGGCATGCCCGCGATCCTCAAGGGCTGGTTCGACCGCGTCTTCGTCGAGGGTTACGGCTACGGACTGCGCAGCGAGGACGGCTCGACCCGGCGGTACGGCGACGGCACCCTGGCCGGCAAGCGGGCGATGACGGTCGTCAGCTTCGGCGGCAGCGCCGACAGTGCGGGCCCCCGCGGGATCAACGGCCAGATGGACGAACTCCTGTTCCCGGTCCACCACGGAATCTTCTGGTACACGGGGATGTCGGTGGTGCCGCCGGTTCTGATCGACAGCGCGGACCGGTTGCCCGCCGAGCACTACCCCGGCGTCGCGGCGCGGCTGATCGATCGCCTGTCCGGCCTGTTCACCGACGCGCCGTTGCCTTTCCGCGCACAGAACGGCGGCGACTACGACGCTCGGTTCGTGCTGCACGAGGACCGGGCGCCCGGCGTCACGGGCCTGCGCGCCCACTATGCCGACGCGGATTCCGGCACCGCCGAATCGGAGGCCGAAGTCCGCACCACAGCGATCTGTAACGTGTTCTAATTCACGGCATGGCAACCTACGTGATCACCGGCGCCGCCTCGGGCATCGGGGCGGCGAGCCGCCGCACACTCGAATCCGCCGGTCATACCGTCATCGGAGTCGACCTCGCGCACACCGACGTGACCGCCGACCTGTCGACCCCCGGCGGACGGGCCGCGGCGGCCGACGCCGTGTCCGAGGCGAGCGGAGGCGTCGTGGACGGTCTCGTCTGCTGCGCCGGGCTCGGGTCGCTGTCGCACGTCCCGGGCGGCAAACTCGTCGCCGTCAACTACTTCGGGGCCGTGGAACTCGTGACGGCGCTGAAGCCCGCCCTCGAGCGCGCGGGCGGAGCCTCGGTGGTGGTGATCTCGTCGAGCAGCACCACCACGCAGCCGGGAATTCCCGAGAATCTGGTGACCGCGTGCCTCGACGGCGACGAGGCGGAGGCGGTGCGCATCGGCGATGACGTGACCGCCATCCCGGCGTACCCGGCGTCCAAGCTCGCGCTGGCCTGGTGGATTCGGCGTGAAGCGGTACGGCCGGAGTGGATCGGCAACGGCATACGACTCAACGCGATCGCGCCGGGCATGATCGACACGCCGATGACCAGCGGCGACGACCTCGACCCCGAACTGGCGAAGGCGCTGGACTTCTATCCGGTGCCGCTGGGCAGGCGCGGACGTCCGGACGAGATCGCCGCGCTCGTCGAGTTCCTGCTCGGACCGGGCTCGACACTGTTCTGCGGCAGCGTCGTCTTCGCCGACGGGGGCACGGACGCCCAGTTACGCCAACAGGATTGGCCCGCCGCGTGGAATCCGACGCCGGAAGAACTTACTCGGCACTTCCAGGCGAAAACGTAGCGAGCTCGGATCCCGCCCAGTGCTTGGCGAGGTTCTCGGCCAGGTCCCGGTACGCCTGGGCACCCTTGTTCTTGCGCCCCGCCAGCACGGTGGCACCCGACGCCGTGGCCTCCGCGAATCGCACCGTCCGCGGGATCGGCGGAGCGAGAACCGGCAGGTTGTAGCGGTCGGACACGTCGGAGAGCACGTCCCGGCTGTGCGTCGTGCGTGCGTCGTACAGCGTCGGCAGTGCTCCGAGCAGCACCAGGTCGGGGTTGGTGATCTGCTGTACCTCGGTGACCGTCCGCAGCAATTGCCCCACACCGCGGTGGGCGAGCGTCTCACACTGCAGCGGCACCAGTACCGACTGCGCCGCCGTGAGCCCGTTGAGCGTGAGCACACCGAGAGACGGCGGGCAGTCGATGATGATCGTGTCGTAGTCGTCCAGCAGCGGCGCCAGAGCGCGCTTGAGGGCGAACTCGCGACCGGGACGCATGAGCAGCAACGCTTCCGCACCCGCGAGGTCGATCGTCGCAGGCAGGAGGGCGACACCGTCCTCGGTGTCGATCACGGCCTCCTGCGCCGCCAGATCACCTGTCAGCACCTCGTGGACGGAGGCGTCCACGCGGTCCGGGTTGTGCCCGAGGGAGAACGTCAGGCATCCCTGCGGGTCGAGATCCACCACCAGAACCTTCTGGCCCAGCCCCACGAGGGCTGCGCCGAGAGAAGCGACCGTGGTGGTCTTCGCGACCCCACCCTTCTGATTTGCCACTGCAAGAACCGTTGTCACGGCTCGATCCTTACCTACTTCGTCCCCGGAGGCGAGCCATACACGCAGATTGACTGCCATGATGGATGGATGCCACCCAGTGATTCGCCGCGCGGCCGTCGGATCGTCCTCCTCCGACACGGCGAAACGGAATGGGCCCGTTGGGGTAAACACACCGGTCGAACCGACGTCCACCTCACCGAACTGGGTGAAGCCCAGGCGCGGCGGATAGGTCCGGCGATGGACGCCCTCGAACTGCGCGACCCCCTCGTCATCGTCAGTCCGCGGCAACGCGCGCGGGAGACGGCGGAGCTGGCGGGATTGAAGATTCAGCGCACCTGGGACGCGCTCGCCGAATGGGATTACGGGATCTACGAGGGCATGACGACCCCCGAGATCAGGCAGCAGGTGCCGGACTGGACCGTGTGGACGCACCCGTGCCCTCGCGGTGAGCAGGCCGAGCAGGTGCACACCCGGTGCGACCTCGTCCTGTCCGTCGCGCATTCGCAACTCGTGGACCGTGACGTGATCCTCGTCGGGCACGGACACTTCTCGCGCGCGCTCATCGCCCGCTGGGCGGAGCTTCCGATCAGCGAGGGACGCCGGTTCGCGATGTCGCCGGGTGCGTACTCCGTCCTCGGCTTCGAGCACGGGGCACAACAGGTGGTCAGCCACAATGTCACGAGCGAGGAAGGTGCCCGATGATCAGACGCGCAGTACCCGAGGACGTCTCCGCGATCACCGCGATGATCTACGAACTCGCCGAACACCAGCGGGCCCGTGACGAGTGCACCGTCACCGCCGACCAGATCGACGACGCCCTGTTCGGTCCGCAGCCGTCGACCTTCGCCCACGTCGCGGCGAACGACGACGACCGGGTCGTCGGGATCGCGGTGTGGTTCCGGAATTTCTCCACCTGGGACGGAACGCACGGCATCTACCTCGAGGACCTGTTCGTCAGCCCGTCGGAGCGCGGTTCCGGGCACGGCAAGGCCCTGCTCGCCACACTCGCGAAGGAGTGCGTCGACAACGGCTACACGCGACTGTCGTGGTCGGTGGTCAACTGGAACAAGCCGTCGATCGCGTTCTACGAGTCGCTGGATGCGCACCCGCAGGACGAATGGACCACGTATCGGCTCACCGGGGATCCGCTCGGCCGCCTCGCGTCCGAGGTGAGCTAGCGGTCCGACGGGTTGTCGGCGTCGGCCTCCTGGCCGTACTCGGCAGCCATCCACTTCGACGTGGGACTGCTGAACAGGCACCCGAGGGCCGCCACGACGACGACTCCGAGCAGCACACCGAAGAACGGCTGATGCGAATCGGTGAGCAGCGACCACGCCACCGGTAGCAGGAGGAGTTGGGCGACGATCGCGATCGCCCGCCCCCAGCGCCGGCCGAAGATCAGGGCGAGCCCGGCGGCGAACACCGCGCCGCCGAGAATCGCGAACCAGGCCGCGGTGCCGTATCCACTGCTGACGCTCTGGTCGTGCCCGAGGAGTCCCCGGATCACCAGCACCACGGCGACGCCGACCGCCACCGCGCCCTCGAGCGACACCAGGGCGCCCGCCGCGCGAACCGTGGTGGGCGTGGACTTGCTGAGAGACGGCTTCGGCACGTCGGCCAGCCTAGAACACCCCGTCGCCGGCGGCCTCGGACGGTGACACGTGCCGCCCCCGCTAGGCTTGGGCCCCGTGCGCGCGCTGCTGATCGTCAACCCCAATGCCACATCGACGACCCCGGCCGGGCGTGATCTCCTCGCCCATGCACTGTCGAGCCGGGTGCGGTTGACGGTCGCGCACACGGCACACCGCGGCCACGCCGCCGAACTGGCGCAGCAGGCCTGCGTGGACGGGATGGGCCTGATCATCGTCCACGGCGGCGACGGCACCGTGAACGAGGTGGTCAACGGACTGCTCGGCACCCCGGTACCGAAGTCGATGAGCGCGGTGACGGTGGGGCCGATTCCCCCGATCGCCGTCGTCCCCGGCGGGTCGGCGAACGTGTTCGCCCGCTCGCTCGGCATCGCGCCGGACCCGGTGGACGCCACCAACCAGCTCATCGATCTGCTCGCCCGCAGGCAGCGCCGCAGGATCGGGCTCGCGCACTGCGACAACCGCTGGTTCACGTTCAACGCGGGTCTCGGCTGGGACGCCCAGGTGTGTGAGGCGGTCGACATGCACCGCAAGAACGGGCGCCCGGCCACACCGGCGCAATATGTCCGCGCGGCGGTGCGCGTGTTCTTCCGGTCGAAATATGCGGAGCCGACGCTCACCGTCGAGGTTCCCGATCACGACCCGGTCGAGGGTGTCCACTACGCATTCGTGTCGAACGCGAGCCCCTGGACGTATCTGAACAAGCGGGAAGTGCACACGAATCCCGACACCACCTACGACACGGGCCTCGGTGTCTTCGCGATGCGGTCCACCGCGATCCTCACCACGCTGCGGGTGGCCCGCCAGCTGCTGACTCCCGGAACCCGTCCGAAGGCGAAGAAGCTGGTCCGGGTCGACGACGTGCCGTCCGTGCGGATCTCCGCGTCGGAGCCCATCGGACTGCAGATGGACGGCGACTACATCGGACTGCGCAATGTCGTCGAGTTCGTGTCGGTGCCCGAGGCGCTGGATGTGGTCGCCCCGGCGCGACCCTGAGCAATTCTCGAGAATCCCCGTTTTCACCTAGCGGGAAGTGCCTGCACGGGGTACAAAGGACGGCGCGCCTCGAAGGGCAGCCTAAGTACGTGAGCTCCCCCACGGTGCGGCGGTTTTCTATTGACATCCCGCCAGTTCGTGAAAGCATTCACAAGCAACAGTGCGGAAACATTCTCTACGCACACATGAACTCATGAAGACGAAACGGTGCATTTCGCACCCAGTTAAGGAGCAGAAGGATGGACTGGCGCCACAAGGCAATCTGTCGCGACGAAGACCCCGAGTTGTTCTTCCCTGTGGGCAACAGCGGTCCGGCCCTCGCGCAGATTGCTGATGCCAAGGTTGTCTGCAACCGCTGCCCGGTGACCGCCGAATGCCTCTCGTGGGCACTCGAGTCGGGCCAGGACGCCGGTGTGTGGGGCGGCATGAGCGAAGACGAGCGACGCGCACTCAAGCGCCGCAACGCTCGGACGCGTGCCCGCACCACCGTCTGACACTTCAGAAGGAGACGGGCCCGGCACCACATGGTGCCGGGCCTTTTGCTTGCCCGCCGGTCAGTACCGGGGCCCACGACGGCCCAGCGGTACGCGTAACACGGCATCCGTGCCACCGTCCGCCCCGGGATGCAGCCCGAGGGAACCGTTCAGCTCGGCGGCCACCAGGGTCCGGACGATCTGCAGACCGAGACGGTCGGACCGCTCGAGGCTGAAACCGGGTGGTAATCCCCTGCCGTCGTCGTGGATCACGACGTCCAGCCACCGCGCGGAGCGTTCGGCCCTCATGGTGACCGTCCCCGGCGCGCCGGGCTCGAAGGCGTGCTCGATCGCGTTCTGAACGAGTTCGGTCAGCACCATCACCAGTGGCGTGGCCCGCTCCGCGGAGAACACCCCGAAGCTGCCCTCCCGGCGGACCTTGATCGGCGTGCTCACCGTCGCCACGTCCGACAGGATCGGCACGAGGCGGTCGACGACCTCGTCGAGGTTCACTTCCTCGTCCACCGACATCGACAGTGTGTCGTGCACCAGGGCGATCGAGGTGACGCGGCGCACCGATTCGCTCAGCGCCTGCCGGGCTTCCTCGTTGTTGGTGCGCCGGGCCTGCAGTCGCAGGAGCGCCGCCACGGTCTGCAGATTGTTCTTCACCCGGTGATGGATCTCGCGGATCGTCGCGTCCTTGCTGAGCAGGGCGCGATCCCGCCTCTTCACCTCGGTGACGTCCCGCACGACGACAGCGGCGCCCACCCGCTTCCCGCCGGGTTTGAGGACCAGCGCCCGGAGCAGCACGGTCGCTCCCCTGGCTTCGATCTCCATGCGACGACCCGGCTTGTCGGCGATGGTGTCGCGGATGTACCCGGCGACCTCCTGCGACTCGAACGGGTCCGTCACGAGCGAGCGCGTGGTGGCGGCGAGGTTCTGACCGATCAGGTCCGAGCTCAGACCCATCCGGTGGTAGGCCGACAGCGCATTGGGACTCGCGTAGACCACGCTGCCGTCGGTGTCGAGACGGATGAAGCCGTCGCCGGCACGGGGACTCGAGTTGGTGTCCGACCGGGCCTCCCGGATCGGGAAGGTGCCGTCGCTGATCATCTGGCACAGATCCTCGGCGCAGTCGAGATACGCGACCTCGAGCGGGCTCTGCGCCCGCTGGTGCGACAGGTTGGTGTCCCGGCTCAGGACCGCGATCACCTCGCCGTTCCACCGCACCGGGACCGCCTCTCCGCGCGGCGGCAGAACGTCGTGCCCGCCGCCGTCCTCGGGGCGCACGACGCGGCCCTCGAGCAGCGCCTGCAGCACCTGCGGGTGTTCCGACTCCGACACGACGGTCCCGACGACGTCCTCCGGGAACGCGGTCGACGCGGTGGTGGGTCTGCAGTGCGCGACGCAGATCACGGTGCCGGTGGGGTTGGTGGCCGCGGAATCCGTTCCGACCCAGAGCAGAACGTCCGCGAAGGAGAGGTCGGCGAGCAACTGCCATTCACCGACGACGCGCTGGAGATGATCGACGGCCTCGCCGGGCAGGTCGGTGTGTTCGGCGAGCAGGTCACTCAGTGTGGACATCGTCGGTGGGTGTCAGCTCAGGAGATGACAGCGATCAGATCGCCCTGCTGGATCACGTCGCCGACCTTGACGTCCACGGAGGTGACCGTGCCGGGCTCTTCGGCGATGACGGGGATCTCCATCTTCATCGACTCCAGGATGACGAGGGTGTCACCCTCCTTCACCTCGTCACCCGCGCTCACCACAACCTGATACACCGTCGAAACCATTTCGGCGCGCACGTCTTCTGCCATTGTGATCCTTCACTCCCGGGTGTCGAGAAAGCCCTGTTGCAAGGACACCCAACCACACGTGGAAGACTGTGGTGAAAAGAAGGGAGATCTACTCATGGGTAAGCGTGGTCGTAAGAAGCGCAGTCGCAAGGGCAACGCCGCAAACCACGGCAAGCGTCCCAACGCCTGACGCGCCGTAGAACGCACCAGGGGCCGGAAAGCAGCGATGCTCTCCGGCCCCTGATTGCTGTTCTGACGAGTTATGCGTCTGGTTCGGTGTTCGTGATCAGGATTGTCCGCCGCAACTCGATGGAGAGTCTCTGACGCAGACTTTCCGGCGCGTGCTCCCCACCGCACTTGCGGTTCACGAGGCTCTTCACCTTCTCCTCGATCCCGTACGCCTCGAGGCACGACCCGCACTCGTCGAGGTGCCTCTGCAGCCGCGCCCTCGACGCCTCGTCGCATTCACGGTCCAGCATCAGCCAAACGTCCGCGATGACGGCGGAGCAGTCGAGCTGCTCGAATTCGTCCTGCTCGCTCACCGAGAAACCTCCTGCTCCGTGCTCACTACACTGTCGCCGGGCACCTCGTCGGTGCCCCCACGGTTGAATCCACGTTCGCGTGCGACATCGGCGAGCAGACCCCGGAGCTGCTTGCGCCCGCGGTGCAATCGCGACATCACGGTCCCGATCGGGGTGCCCATGATCTCGGCGATCTCCTTGTAGGGGAATCCCTCGACGTCGGCGTAGTAGACGGCCATCCGGAACTCCTCCGGCAGGGCCTGGAGTGCTTCCTTGATGTCGTCGTCGGGGAGCGCGTCCAGGGCCTCGACCTCGGCGGACCGCAGACCGGTCGACGAATGTTCCGCCGTCGCCGCCAGCTGCCAGTCGGTGATCTCGTCGGTGGGGTACTGCGCGGGCTGGCGCTGCTTCTTGCGGTACGAGTTGATGTACGTGTTCGTGAGGATCCGGTACAGCCACGCCTTGAGGTTGGTGCCCTCGCGGAACGAACGGAACGCCGTGTAGGCCTTCACGTACGTTTCCTGCACGAGGTCCTCGGCGTCCGCCGGGTTCCTGGTCATCCTCAGAGCAGCGCCGTACAGCTGATCCAGAAGTGGGAGCGCATCCCTTTCGAAACGCGCGATCAACTCGTCCTGTGGCTCGGCCTGGTCTGCCGTCGGACGGTCATGTTCCTGCACGCTGATCCCTTCGGTCGCCGTGGGCGTCAACGTTACCGCCAACTGCAAACGCGACGTGGGCTCCATCACCGAGGACATCACGATACGGACCACTCCCTTCGATGCACTGTTCTTCTGCAGGTACCAACACGCCTCCCGTCCGCTGTGTTCCCGACCGCGTGGCAGAGTGTCTGTCCATGGCCGGAACTGCCACTCCCGCGACGAAGCTGCTCGTCGAACATCGCATCGATCACAGCGTGCACAGCTACGCGCACGATGCGCGGGCGGAATCGTACGGTTCGGAGGCCGTCGACGCCCTGGGCGAGACGGTCGGCGTCACCGCCCACCAGGTGTTCAAGACGCTCGTGATCAAACTCGACACCGGCAAGCTGGCGGTGGCGGTCGTGCCGGTGCCGGAGAAACTGTCGCTGAAGGCGGCGGCCGCGGCGCTGGGCGCGGGCAAGGCCGTGATGGCGGAACGCACCGAGGCGGAGCGCTCCACCGGGTACGTCTTCGGCGGCATCTCACCGCTCGGCCAGCGCAAGGCACTCCCCACGGTCGTCGACGCGTCGGCTCTCGACTGGGACCGGGTGCTGTGCAGCGCCGGCAGGCGCGGACTCGAGATCGAACTCGCGCCCGCCGACCTGGTGCGGCTCAGCGGCGCCGTCACCGCGGCGGTCACAGCAGGCTGATCTGCTCCCCCACCTGTGCCTCGTCACGACCGGCCGCGTCCGGGTCGAGGAGTTCCGGTCCGTTGTTCTTCACACTGTTCACCAGCGTGGACACTCGCCGGACGGTGATGTCGGCGATGGCGTCGGGTGACACCTCGAGCAGATCCGTCGACGCGGGATGCTCGGGATCGAGCCATGCGGTCCAGCGGTCGCGGGGCATCACGAGCGGCATCCGGTCGTGCACGTTCTCGAGTTGGGCGGCGGAGTCGACCGTGATGATGCTGCAGCTCAGGACCGGGGGCGACTCCGCGACCGCGGGATCGTGCCAGACCGACCACAGCCCGGCCATGTACAGGCGCGAGCCGTCCTCCGGCGACATGTAGTACGGGATCTTCTTCGCCTTGCCCGACTTCTTCCCGGCGGCCGCCGCATCGACCTCGGTCTGCCACTCGTACCAGCCGTCCATCGGAACGAGGCAGCGCTTGTACTTGAACGCGTTCCGGAAGGCCGGTTTGTTGTCGACCGAATCCGCTCGCGCGTTGAACAGCACCGGCCCCTTGCCGAGCTCCTTCGTCCACGACGGCACGAGCCCCCACCGCATCCGCCGGATCCGCCGGGCGTCGTGGCGGTCGACGACCGTCAGGACCTGCGTGGTGGGCGCCACGTTGTAGTCGGGCGGACTCTCCTCCTCGCCCGCCTCGTTGATCGCATCGAGGTCGGCCGCGAGTGTCGCCGGATTCGCAGTGGTCGCATACCTGCCGCACATGCCCACCAGAGTGGCACGAACCACCGACACCCGCGACACGCCGCCCACCCCGCCCGGCGACCCGCCCGATAGGCGAAGATGGAGACCGTGAGCCTGAGCCTGTGGAACGCCCCCCGTGCCGAAGCGCCCGTCGTCGCGACGGTCGCACTCCCCGGATCGAAGTCGATCACCAATCGCGCGCTGATCCTCGCCGCACTCGCGGACGGTCCGTCCACCCTCACCGGGGCACTGCGCAGCCGGGACACCGACCTCATGATCGGCGCGCTCCGCACGCTCGGCATCAGCATCGAGACGGTCGGCGCCGACACGACGCTGCGGGTCACCCCCGGACGACTCCGGGGCGGTGCCGTCGACTGCGGACTGGCGGGCACCGTCATGCGGTTCCTTCCGCCGGTCGCGGCGCTCGCGAGCGGAACGGTTCACTTCGACGGGGACGAGCAGGCGCGCACCCGGCCCCTCGACACGATCCTGGATGCGCTGCGCGGTCTCGGCGCGGACATCGACGGCGATTCCCTCCCGTTCACGGTCCGCGGTGCGGGCTCGCTGCGCGGTGGACGGGTCACCATCGACGCGTCCGGCTCGTCACAGTTCGTCTCCGGGCTGCTGCTGTCGGCGGCCGCGTTCGACGAGGGTGTCACGGTCCATCACGACGGCAAGACGGTCCCGTCCATGCCGCACATCGACATGACGGTCGAGATGCTGCGCGAGTCGGGTGTCGAGGTCACGACCCCGGCGACGGGCGGGGAGGCCGACACGTGGCGGGTGAGCCCCGGTGTCGTCCGGGCCGTCGACCGGGCGATCGAGCCCGATCTGTCGAATGCCACCGCCTTCCTGGCCGCCGCCGCCGTCACCGGCGGTGAGGTGACCGTTCCCCTGTGGCCGAGCAGGACGACGCAACCAGGCGACGCGATCCGGGAAATCCTCCTGGCGATGGGCGCGGACGTCCGGCTGGACGGCGCGAACCTCACCGTCCGTGGTCCGCAGCAGCTGACCGGCATCGACATCGACCTGCACGACGTGGGCGAACTCACCCCGACCGTGGCGGCGCTCGCCACACTCGCGGACGGCCCGTCGCACCTGCGGGGCATCGCGCACCTGCGCGGTCACGAGACCGACCGGCTGGCCGCGCTCGCACACGAGATCAACTCGCTGGGCGGGAACGTCACCGAGACCGAGGACGGCCTCACGATCGTCCCGGCGGACCTGCACGGTGGGACGTGGCACTCCTACGCCGACCACCGGATGGCGACCGCTGGCGCCATCGTCGGGCTGCGGGTCGACGGCATCGAGATCGAGGACGTCGGTACCACGGCCAAGACCCTGCCCGGTTTCGAGAACCTGTGGGCCACAATGCTGTCCGCAGCCGCGGGCACCGAACGGAAGGCGAGCTTCTGAGTCGCAGGCAGTACGACGAGTCCGACGTCCGGGTACGCCCGGGCCGAGGAACGCGCCCGCGCACGAAGACCCGGCCGGAGCACCTCGCCGCGGAGTCGGCGATGGTCGTCTCGGTCGACCGCGGCCGGTGGGGTTGCGTGCTGGGCGGCGACCCCGAGCGTCCCCTCGTCACCATGCGCGCCCGGGAACTGGGCCGCACCCCCATCGTGGTCGGCGACGAGGTGAGTGTCGTCGGTGATCTGTCCGGCAAGCCCGACACCCTGGCGCGGATCGTGCGGGTCGCCGAACGCTCCACGGTGCTGCGACGCACCGCCGACGACACCGATCCGTACGAGCGGATCGTCGTGGCCAACGCCCAGCAGCTGCTGATCGTCGTGGCGCTCGCCGACCCGCCGCCCCGGACGGGATTCGTCGAACGTGCGCTCGTCGCCGCGTACGCGGGCGGATTGAGTCCCATCGTGTGCCTCACGAAGAGCGATCTCGAGCCGCCCGAGGAGTTCGCGAGCGCGTTCGCCGACCTCGACGTCCCCGTCGTCGTGGCCGGTCGCGACGATCCGGTCGACGAGGTCCTGTCGATGCTGTCGGGCCGGCTCACCGCGCTGATCGGCCACTCGGGGGTCGGGAAGTCGACTCTCGTCAACCGCCTCGTGCCCGACGCCGACCGGGCCGTCGGCGTGGTCTCCGGCGTCGGCAAGGGCAGGCATACGTCCACGCAATCGGTGGCGCTGCCGCTTCCGACGGGCGGCTGGGCGATCGACACCCCCGGCATCCGGTCGTTCGGACTGGCCCACATTTCCCCGGAGAACGTGGTGGCCGCGTTCTCCGATCTGGCCGCAGCCATCGAGGACTGCCCGAGGGGGTGCACCCACCTCGGGCCGCCCGCAGACCCAGAATGCGCGCTCGACCGGCTGGAGGGCAAGGCCGCCAAACGCGTCGACGCGGTCCGTCACCTCCTCACGGCCATCGCGTCCAACGAAGCCTGGTGAGGGACGAACCGCGTCGATAGCGGTACTTTCTAGCGGGACAGCAGCGCGCGAAGACCGCGGCGCTTGCGGGTGCGCTTGATCGCGGTACTCAATCCCTGACGGCGACCGGTTACGGGATCGATTGTCGCCGTGGTGTTTCCACCGAACTTGCGCTCCGACGCCGTCTCCGGCGCGTCGTCCGCGGTCGCCTTGAGGTACTTGTTCGGCAACGACAGCTTGGCGATGGTGCGCCACGACTTCGCGTACTGCACGAGGAAGGGCCCGGTCGTGTACGGCAGGTCGTACTTGTCGCACAGTTCCCGCACCCGCACGGCAATCTCCGAGTAGCGGTTGCTGGGCAGGTCGGGGAACAGGTGGTGCTCGATCTGGTAGCTGAGATTGCCGGACATGAAGTCCATCAGCTTGCCACCCTCGATGTTCGCGCTACCGAGCATCTGGCGCAGGTACCACTGGGCCGGCGTTTCCTTGTCGATGTCCGCCTTGGTGAACTTCTCGGCGCCGTCCGGGAAGTGTCCACAGAAGATGATCGCGTTGGTCCACACGTTGCGGATCATGTTCGCGGCGATGTTTGCGGTGAGCGTGCTCTTCCACGCGGGACCCGTGACCGCGGGGTGCACTACATAGTCCTTGAGGATCTGCTTGCCGACCTTCTCGCCGACCTCACGGAGCTTGCGCTGGGTCTCCTCGCTCGGCACGCGCCCCTTGGCGACCTTGCCGAGTTCGAGATGCTGCGCCGCGATTCCGTACTCGAAGAACAGCGCGAGCAGCGTGTTGTACAGGAGATTGCCGGTGTTGAACGGCTTCCACCGCTGGTCACGCGTGACGCGCAGCAGTCCGTATCCCACGTCGTCGTCCATGCCGAGGACGTTGGTGTATTTGTGGTGAATGTAGTTGTGCGTCTGCTTCCAGTGAGCGGACGGTCCCGTCACGTCCCACTCCCACGAGGTGGAGTGGATCTCGGGATCGTTCATCCAGTCCCACTGGCCGTGCATGACGTTGTGGCCGAGTTCCATGTTCTCGATGATCTTCGAGAGAGACAGCATGGCCGTACCCGCCAGCCAGGCGGGACGCCGCTTGCTCGCGAAGAGGACGGCTCGGCCACCGATTTCGAGGGAACGCTGCAGTCTGATCGTGTTTCGCACGTACCGCGCGTCACGCTCCCCGCGGGACTCTTCGATATCGCGCCGGATCGCATCGAGCTCGCGTCCGAGCGACTCGATGTCGGCTTCGGTGAGATGTGCGTATTCCTTGACGTCTGCAATCGCCATGGGGGACCTCCTCCTGGCTGGGTCGACAGTTCACACCCGAAAGGCGCTGACACGACCTACCGTACCGTAAGTTACGACACCGTAGGTTACCTGAGTGTAGGTGTGAGTGAAATCACCGTCGACGTCGAGGAATCTTGGCCTCCGCGCGGGCGCGCAACGCCGACAGCAGACCCCGCCGCTGCCCCGTGACGGGATCCGTGCGCAACGTCTCGACCATGGCGGCACCCGCATCACGGGCGTCGCGGAACTTGCGTTCCGAGGACGTCTCCGGGGCGTCGTCCGCCGTCGCCCGCAGGAACCGGTCGGGCAGGGCGAGCTTGTGGATCGTGCGCAGAGCCAGCAGGTACTGCTTGGCGAGCGAACCCGTGGTGTACGGCAGGTCGTACTTCTCGCACAGCGCCCGCACCTTCACGGCGATCTCCGGGTACCGGTTGCTCGGCAGGTCCGGGAACAGGTGATGCTCGATCTGGTAGCTGAGATTGCCGCTCATGAAACCCATGACCTTGCCGGAATCGAAATTGGCACTGCCGAGCATCTGCCGGAGATACCACTCGTGCCGGGTCTCGTTCTCGTACTCGTCCACCGTGAACTTCTCGGCACCGTCCGGGAAGTGCCCGCAGAAGATCACCACATAGGCCCACAGATTCCGCACGAGATTGGCGGTGGCGTTGGCCGTCAGCGTCGACTTCCACGCCGGCCCCGCGAGCACCGGGAACAGCAGGAAGTCCTTGCCGACCTGACGGAAGATCTTGCGACCGAAATCCTTGTTGGCCTGGGAATTGAGCTGACCCTTCTCCGCACCCTCGAGCTCGGCCGCGAAGGTGAGGTCGTGGAGCGCGATCCCCCACTCGAACGTGGCGGCCAGGATGATGTTGGCGAACGGCTGCAGCAGATTGATCGGCCGCCACTCCTCGTCGCGGGTCATCCGGAGGATGCCGAACCCCACATCGGAATCCATTCCCACGATGTTGGTGAACGTGTGGTGGGAGTAGTTGTGCGCCCGCTTCCAATGCTCCGAGGGGCCCGTCTGATCCCACTCCCACGACATGGAGTGGATCTCCGGATCGTTCATCCAGTCCCACTGGCCGTGCATCACATTGTGGCCGAGTTCCATGTTCTCGATGATCTTCGAGAGGGACAGCATCGCGGTGCCCGCGAGCCAGGCCGGGCGGTAGCGGCTTCCGAACAACGCAGCCCGGCCACCGAGCTCCAGCAGCCGTTGCGCCCTGATGGCCCGGCGGATGTAGCGGGCGTCGCGAACGCCGCGCGAATCCTCCACGTCGAGCCGGATCGCATCCAACTCACGCCCGAGCGATTCGATGTCCGCTTCGGTCAGATGCGCGAACTCTTTGATGTCGGTGATCGCCACCGTGCTCCTCCGTCTGGTGAGAGTCCGAGAATAGCGGAGTCAGGTGAACAACACGCCCACGCTCACGCGTCGAGCGTGCAGTCCCCTGCCGCCGCGGAGATACAAGTCTGGACTCGGTCACCTTCGGCGTGCTGCTTGCCGGACCTCAGGTCGATGGCGTGCCCGGCGAGGATCGGCACGACACACGTCTGGCAGATACCCATCCGGCAGCCGAACGGCATCAGTGCCCCGACCTGCTCACCCGCCTCGAGGAGAGTGGTGGCGCCGTCGATCGTCACGGTCTTGTCGGCCTTGGCGAACGTGACGGTCCCGCCCTCGCCGGACGTGTCCGCGCGGGAGACGGCGAACCGCTCGAGGTGCAACTTGTCCTCGATGCCCTCGTCACGCCACAGCGTCTCGATCTCGTCGAGCATCGGCAGCGGCCCGCACGCCCACGTCTGCCGTTCGCGCCAGTCGGGACACACCTCGTCGAGCGAGGACAGCGCGAACTTGCCCTGGCTGCGGGTGAGCTGGATCTTGCACCGGAAGTCGTCGTGCTCCTCGTGAAGCCGGGTGAGCTCGTCGGCGAACATCACGTCGGCGTCGGTGGGGGCCGAGTGGACGTGGAAGACGTCGGGGAGCTGACCGCGCCGGTTCATCGTGCGCAGCATCGCCATGACGGGAGTGATGCCGCTGCCCGCGGTGAGGAACAGGATCCGCTGCGGCGGCGGGTCGGGCAGCGCGAAGTTGCCCGTGGGGGTCGCGAGCCGCACGATCGTCCCCGAGGGCACACCGTTGACGAGGTGACTCGACAGGAACCCCTCGGGCATCGCCTTGACGGCGATGGAGATGAGCTTGTCGTCCCAGTTCGGCGGCGAGGTGAGGGAGTACGAGCGCCAGTGCCAGCGTCCGTCGATGTGCAGACCGATGCCGATGTACTGGCCGGGCTCGTAGTCGAAGTCGAATCCCCAGCCCGGCTTGATGACGATCGTGGCCGAGTCCGCCGTCTCCGCGCGCACCTCCACGATCTGTCCGCGCAGTTCGCGAGCCGACCACAGTGGGTTGGCGAGATGCAGGTAGTCGTCGGGCAGCAACGGCGTCGTGAGCCGTGCCGCCGCACCTCGCAACCAATTGAGCTTGGACCGCTTGGCGGGCACAACCGCTGCTGCGGGCGCCTCGATCCAATCCTTCAGACCCATCCGACCTCCACCTTTTCCGTCATGACCTACGCTACCGTAGGTTATCAAGTTACGGTACCGTAGGTTACCCCAAGGTAAGGGGACGTACCGGTCAGAGCAGTTCGAGAAGGAACGGAAGCTCCTGAGTGGCGTACCACGCCAGGACATGATCCTCCGCGTCACCGAGAACGAACTCGGCGTCGGGGTCCCCGAGATCCGCCTCGTCGATCGCCGACACGGCCCGTTCGATGTCCGGCTCCGCCTCCGCGAGATCCACGTGCACCGACGCGACCGTGCCGATCGTCACCGGACCGGGCAACCGGACCACGGCGTCGTCGAGATCCGGCCGCGGCGTCACCTCGTCCACGTCCGCGGCGACCACGGCGCGACGGAAGCGAACCCCGTCGCTTCCGCTCTCCCCCACCCGGCCCGCGATCAGTCGCAGCGAGGCCCGGGCGGCCTCGGCCATCGCGACCTCGGCCAGTTCCTCGTCGTCGCCCGACGAGTACGCCTCGCGGAGCGTGGGGGTGACGGCGAAGGCGGTACGGCTCATCGGATCGAACTCCCGGTCGGCGACGAGCCGCTGGAGGATCTCGATCGTCGCGGGAACGTACACCCTCGTCATGCGTCACCCGTCATTCGCACCGCGGACTTCTCACCGGCTGGCATCCAACAACTCCTCGAGAGATTCGTACAGCAGCGCCGCCACCACGTCCACGTCGGCCATGGCGTCACGGTCTGCATTCAAACCGTAGTAGACGTTGCCGTCGTAGGACGTCAGGCCGATGCTCAAAGTCTGGTTTTTCAGCAGCGGCGACACCGGATACATCTCGAGCATCCGCGCTCCCCCGACGTACAGCGGCAGCTGCGGTCCCGGCGCGTTGGTGATCATCAGGTTGAACATCCGCTGCGAGAAGCTGCTCGCGACGCGGGCACTCATCGCGTGCAGCGTGGCGGGCGCGAATCCCGACAAACGCACCAGGGTCTCCGCGGTGACCCGCTGGCTCTGCTTGGCGTGCGCCTCCATGGCGTGCGCCACGTGCGACAGCCGCACCACGGCATTCGGTTCCCCGACCGGCAGGTCGATGAGGAACGACGACACCATGCTTCGCGGATCCGCCCATTCGCCGCGGCGTGACTCCTCGTCGTCGGTCTCGGGGTCCGTCGCGTACACGGACATCGGGACCATGGCCCGGACCGTGGTCGACTCGGCCACCGGCTCGCCGCGGGAGAGCAGCCAGTACCGCATCGCACCCGACACGACGGCCAGGATGACGTCGTTGACCTCGCACCCGTACTGCGCGCGGATCTTCCGGTAGTCACCCAGCTCGGTCTTGACCACCGCGAAGCGCCGATTGCGTGAAATGGTCGCGTTCAGCGGACTCGCCGGCGCCACCTGCGTGGCGGTGCGCACGACGGCGGCGACCTTGCCGACGGCGCGTACGGTCTCACCGAGCGCGGACGCCATGTCACCCAACGTCATCCGCAGCGCCGCCAGCCCTTCGCCCGGCCGCGCCACCATCTCCGCCAGCGCCCCGGCGATCAGTGTGGACTCACTGGGGGCGGGGCTCGGCATCCACAGCTCCTCGGCCATGGGACGCCGGGTCTTCGCCGGGTCGAGGATCACCTGACCGATCTCGAGCGCCGTCTCACCGTCGACCAGCGACGAATGGGACTTCGTGAAGATGGCGAAGCGATTGTTCGACAACCCCTCCACCAGGTACATCTCCCACAGCGGTCGCGTGTTGTCGAGCGGCCGGGACGTGAGCCGTGCGACCAGATCGTGCAACTGGGCATCCGATCCGGGCTTCGGCAGCGCCGACCGCCGGACGTGGTACTCGATGTCGAAGTCCTGGTCGTCCACCCAGACCGGCCGCGACAGTCCCAGCGCCACCTCCCGCACCTTCTGCCGGTAGCGCGGGACCAGACTCAGTCGTTCCTCGACGAGGCTCAGTAATTCCTCGTAGGACAACCCGTTTCGCGGCTTGCGGAAGATCGCGAGCGAACCCACGTGCATCGGCGTACTGCTCGCCTCGAGAAAATAGAACGACGCGTCCTGCGTAGTCAGTCTCGTCACCATGTCGGCGCCTGTCCCCCTTGCATCCCGTCTCGATCGACATCGAGAAGTATCGCTATCTCGTCCGCGGTGGCGCCGCCGTCGACGTGGTGGATACCCACCATCCCGACGGCCACCGCACCCCGGACATTGACCGACAGGTCGTCGACGAAGATACAGTCCCCCGGGGCCAGACCGAGCGCGTCGGCCGTCAGCCGGTAGATCCGCGGATCAGGTTTGGCGACACCGACATCCCCGGACAGCACGACCTGATCGACCAGCCGGCCGTCACCGAGTTCCCGCAGCCACTGCGCGCCGGGACCACCGGGATCGTTGCTGAGGATCGCGGTCCGCACCCCACGAGTCCGGGCACCGGCGAGGACGGACGACAGGCCGTCCATGTCCGAACCGGGACCCGCGAGAACTCCTCCGAAGTCCAATATCAATCCCCGCACGTCCCCACCCTAGGGTCCGCTCCCCGGTTCGGCGACACGACGACGGGATCCGTGCGAGTATGACCGCTACGACGGCCGTCTCATGCCGAAACCGGGGGGTAAGAAATGAGTGAGTCCTACACGTTCCTGTCACGGGTGCCGCGCTTCGAGCCGGCGGCCGGTGACGTTCCCGCACCGCCACTGCCGGGGCGTTCGGCGGCGCCGTCGGGCGGGCGGCACGCGTCCGGGCGCGGCAGGCACCGCTCGTCGCCCCACTCGGGGGCGTCGCCACGCACCGCCGCGACGCAGCCGGGAACGCTGCCTCTTCCCTCGCCGGACGTCCAGCGGTTCACGGAGCAGGCGTTCCGGCTCGTCCTCGAAGTGCTGGATCGGCGCCGCAACGTACGGCAATTGCGGCCGCTGGTGACGCCGTCGCTCGTCGACGTCGTGCGCACGCTCGCGCTGTCGGAGTCGCCCGCCCGGCGACTCGGTGTCGCGACGCTCGTCCGCGTGCACCTGCGCGCGGTGGAGCCGTGCGCGTTCGAGGCCTTCGGCACCTACGGCCGGGGACCGCGGATCTTCGTGATCGCAGCCCGTGTCGAACAGCAGTCCGACACGGGCTGGACCGTCACCTCGCTGGTGATCGGCTGATCGTCCTCTTCTGCGGTCAGCGCTTGCGCTTGGTCCGCGGGGCCTTCTTGCTCTTCGACTGCGACCGCGCGGCCTCACGCCGCTGACGACGGGTTCCGGCATCGGCGGCATCGTCCGATTCGGCGGCTCCGCGGCGGCTGAGCTGGGCGTTGCCGTCCTCGGCAGGCCCGGAGTACGTGAGCCCGCGGGGCTCGCCGTCGTCCAGGCCCTTCGCGCGGAGGGCGGACGGTGCCGCCGTGCCCTGCGCCTGCTGCGCCGCCTCCTGGGTGGGCAGTGGCCGCGGCGGTGCCGGAGCGGGCGAGGCCGACGCCGTCGCCGCTGCGGACGCCGCGGTGACGCTCACGCCCGGGGCCTGTGCCGCCGTCGGGGCGGCCGCCTCGACCTGAAGGTTGAACAGGAATCCGACCGACTCCTCCTTCAGACCCTCGAGCATGCCGCCGAACATGTCGAAACCTTCGCGCTGGTACTCGACGAGCGGATCACGCTGGGCCATCGCCCGCAGGCCGATGCCCTCCTTGAGGTAGTCCATCTCGTAGAGGTGTTCGCGCCACTTGCGGTCGAGCACGCTCAGCAGGACGCGACGCTCCAGTTCGCGCATCGATCCCTCGCCGGCGACGCCGTCGATCTCGGCCTCGCGCCGGGCGTAGGCGTCGTGTGCGTCCTTCAGCAGGGTCTCGCGCAGCTCGTCGGCGGTGATGTCGTTGGTCTCACCGTCGTCGCCGTCGCCGACCAGTTCCTTGTAGTCGAGGCCGACCGGGTACAGCGTCTTGAGGGCCGTCCACAGTTGTTCGAGATCCCAGTCCTCGATGTATCCCTCGGCGGTGGCACCGTCGACGTAGGCGGTGACCACGTCGGTGATCATCTTCTCGACCTGGCCCTCCATGTCCTTGCCTTCGAGGATCTGGCGGCGCTCGTTGTAGATGACCGTGCGCTGCTGGTTCATCACCTCGTCGTACTTGAGGACGTTCTTGCGGATCTCGAAGTTCTGCTGTTCGACCTGCGTCTGAGCGCTCTTGATGGCCTTCGAGACCATCTTCGCCTCGATGGGAACGTCGTCGGGCAGGTTGAGCCGGGTCATGATCGACTCGAGGGCCGCGCCGTTGAACCGTCGCATCAACTCGTCGCCGAGCGACAGGTAGAACCGCGACTCACCCGGATCGCCCTGACGGCCGGAGCGGCCGCGCAACTGGTTGTCGATACGCCGGGACTCGTGCCGCTCGGTGCCGAGGACGTACAGTCCGCCCGCCTCCCGAACCTTGTCCGCGTCGGCTTTCACCTCGGCCTTGACCTGGTCGAGGACGTCGTCCCACGCCGCCTCGTAGTCGTCGGGCGTGTGGACGGGGTCGAGTCCCTGCTTGCGGAGCGCGATGTCCGCGATGATGTCGGGGTTGCCGCCGAGCACGACGTCGGTACCACGACCGGCCATGTTGGTCGCCACGGTGACGGCGCCCGACCTGCCGGCCTCGGCGATGATCTGGGCTTCCTGCTCGTGGAACTTCGCGTTCAGCACGTTGTGCGCCACGCCGCGCTTGGTGAACTGCTTCGACAGGTACTCGGACCGCTCGACGCTGGTGGTGCCGATCAGGACCGGCTGGCCCTTCTCGTGCCGCTCCACCACGTCGTCGACGACGGCGTCGAACTTGGCTTCCTCGGTCTTGTAGATCAGGTCGCCGTTGTCGACGCGGACCATCGGCCGGTTGGTGGGGATCGGGATGACGCCGAGGTTGTAGATCTGGTGCAGCTCGGCGGCCTCGGTCTCGGCGGTACCCGTCATGCCCGACAGCTTGTCGTAGAGACGGAAGTAGTTCTGGAGCGTGATCGTGGCGAGGGTCTGGTTCTCGGCCTTGATCTCGACCTTCTCCTTGGCCTCGATCGCCTGGTGCATGCCCTCGTTGTACCGGCGGCCGACGAGGACGCGGCCGGTGAACTCGTCGACGATGATCACTTCGCCGTCGCGGACGATGTAGTCCTTGTCCTTGGTGTAGAGCTCCTTGGCCTTGATGGCGTTGTTCAGGTAGCTCACGAGCGGCGAGTTGGCGGCCTCGTACAGGTTGTCGATGCCGAGCTGGTCCTCGACGAGCTCGACGCCGGCCTCGTGGACGCCGATGGTGCGCTTGCGGATGTCGACCTCGTAGTGCACGTCCCGCTTGAGCAGCGGCGCGATGCGGGCGAATTCCGCGTACCACTTGCTCGAGGCGTCGGCGGGACCGGAGATGATGAGGGGGGTCCGGGCCTCGTCGATGAGGATGGAGTCGACCTCGTCGACGACGGCGAAGCTGTGACCGCGCTGGACGAGATCGTCCAGGGAGTGCGTCATGTTGTCGCGCAGGTAGTCGAACCCGAACTCGTTGTTGGTGCCGTATGTGATGTCGGCCGCATAGGCTGCGCGACGTTCGGCGGGCGACATGCCGGACAGGATCACGCTGGTGTCGAGTCCGAGGAAGCGGTGGACACGGCCCATCCACTCGGAGTCGCGCTTGGCGAGGTAGTCGTTGACCGTGACGACGTGCACGCCGTCTCCGGCGATCGCATTGAGGTATGCGGGCAACACGCAGGTCAGGGTCTTGCCCTCACCCGTCTTCATCTCGGCGATGTTGCCGAAGTGGAGGGCGGCACCGCCCATGATCTGCACGTGGAAGTGCCGCTGGTCGATCACGCGCCAGGACGCCTCGCGGGCGACCGCGAACGCCTCGGGCAGCAGCTCGTCGAGCGTCTCGCCGTCGCGGTAGCGGGCGCGGAACTCCTCGGTCTTCGCGCGGAGTTGCTCGTCGGTCAGGTCTTCGACCTCGGGCGACAGCGAGGAAACGTGGTCGGCGATGTGCTTGAGCCGCTTGACCATGCGACCTTCACCAACACGGAGCAGCTTCGATAGCGACAGCGACGGCACAGTCTTGTTCGTCCTCAATCTTCGGCAGTGGATGGGTGACACACAAAATCCGGCCGGAGGTCCGAGAACCCCGGCCGGATTCCATGGTAGGCGCTTCCGCGATCGGACGAGTAGACCGACCGCTCGGATCGTCAGGCGGAACGGGAGTACATCACGCCAGACGGATCAATCCGTAGTCGAACGCGTGCCGCCGGTAGACGACGGTCGCCTTGTCCGACTCCTTGTCGTGGAACAGGAAGAAATCGTGTCCTACCAACTCCATCTCGTACAAAGCATCGTCGACGGTCATCGGCGTCGCCTTGTGTTCCTTGGTACGCACGACATGACCCGGTGTGTGCTCGTCCGGCATCTGACCGTCCAGGGAGATGTCGGGACTGATGCCGAGACTGTCGTCCTCGGCGAGTGCGGCGGTGGCTTCCGCCACCGACACCGGGGTCTTTTCCCCGTAGTGGACCTTTTTGCGGTCCTTGGTGCGGCGGAGCCTGCTCTCGAGCTTGGCGGTCACCGACTCGAATGCTGCATAGAAGCTGTCGGCGCATGCCTCGGCTCGGGCTACCGGCCCCTTGCCTCGGGCAGTGATCTCGACGCGCTGGCAGTTTTTCCTCTGGCGTCGATTGGGTTCGTGGTGAAGTTCGACATCGAACAGAAATATGGAGGGATCGAAGCGCTCGAGGCGCGACAGCTTCTCGGAGACGTACACGCGGAAGTGGTCGGGTACCTCGACGTTGCGTCCCTTGACGACGATCTCGGCGTTGGGGGTATCCGTCTTCTCTTGTGCATCCGTTGTGCGGTCGTCGACGAAAACCGAGGCTTGCGAAGGGGTCGTCACTCGTACCTCCCGATTACGGCCCCGCCCCTTGATGGGCGGCGGCGAGTTTGAGCAATGCCGGAAGGGGGTCCGCCCGGCACCAGGTTCGAAGTTCCACCTCCTACCTGTGTTTTCGGGTGTGTCCGCGACGCTAGTACGTAACGCGCGCGAGTGCCACTGTTCGGCAGAATTTCATCTGACACCCGCCACGACGACCACCGCACTCACTCGGATACCCACTCGCGACAGCACCCGGACCGACTCGGCGGCGGTCGCCCCGGTGGTCGACACGTCGTCCAGTAGTACCACCGAGATGCGTTGCAGTGCAGCCGGTTCCGACGCGAGATGCCGCGCGAATACTTGACCGCTGCGCGTCAACCGGACGCCACCCTCGAGGTTTACTCGACGTTGATCTGCGCTCAGTCCGACCGAATCGCGCACGGCGCGTCGCATCACGAGCGCGGGGCACACGCGTCTGCCTCCCACCGCGGCGACGGCGATCCGGGTGACGGGGTCGCCGCCGCGTGCACGGGCGGCCCGGGGACGCGTCGGAGCCGGCACCAGAACCACCGGGGCCACGTCCGGCGGGTCGAGTTCACCCCACTGCTGCAGACGGCCCAGGGCGCCGGCGACGGCGGATCCGAGGGGCGCAGCGAGATCACGCCGCCCGCGTTCCTTCGCGGCGATCACGGCCCGACGGCGGGCACCCGAGTACGGTCCGAGTGCCCACACCCCGACCCCGGGATCCACGCGGGGCCGGAGCAGCACGGGATCGTCGGCCAACTCCGTGGCGCAGCGGGCGCACCACTGCGTGCCCGGCACGCCGCACCCGCCGCATTCGGCGGGCAGGATCAGGTCGAGCAGGCTCCGGAGGCCGGGCAGGGCGCGCATGCGGGCAGTATCGGCGACCGCACCGACAGCCTCAGCCCGGTAGGACCGGGATCGCCTTCACACCCGTCAACCCGGGGACCTCCCGCCAGTACCGGTCGCCCGCCGGATCATTGTTGTTCAACTGGAACACCGCCCGGGAGTCGGCGACGAACTCCGTGGTCGTCGACGCGTCCACGGCCACCACCGGCGCGGTCAGATTGCGGCTCGGCAGCGCGTCCATCCGTGATCCGTCGACGGCCACCTGCACCACCGGGATGTCCGAGGCCGCGCGCGCGACGACGATCGTGTCGCTCGTGCTCCAGTCCAGGGACAGCGCCGGGCTGCCCAGACCGATCGCGACCGCACGGGGATTCGTCAAAGCGTACTCACCACCCGGCATCTGGGTGACGATCGCGAGGTAGACCTTGCCGTCGACGATCAGTGCCGCGCGCACCCCGTCGCGGGACAGCCGCAACTCGGTGATCGTGGCACCCAGCGCGGTGACGGCGCCGGCGTCGACGTTGACCACCGACGTCCGGCCGGTGCCGGGCTCGCGCAACACCCGAATCACCGTGTTGCCGTTGACCGCTGCCCAGATCGCCGAATTGTCGGGTGCCCATGTCGGGCGGGTGATCGCGCCGCCTTCGAGCACCGACGCGGCACCGTCCTCGTACGCGCCGACCATCAGCGAACTCGCGGGTTCCGGGGCGGGACGCCCCGTGTCCGCGACCGCCGCGACCAGCTTTCCGTCCTGCGACAGCGCGAGCGAACGCATGTTGCGGGCCGAACCGAAGTACCCGGGCACCGGGGTGACGCCGGTCTCGGTGACGCTCACCATCGACCCCTCGCGCAGCGCGTGCAGCCCCACGGTGGCGCTCGAGGTCGCGAACGGATTCATCGACGCGACGTCGGCGGTGGTCCACCCGTTCGGGAACCGCTCGTCGAAGGGCTCGCCGTCGGCGAGCAGCACATAGGGGCCCGAGATCTCCGCGTTGGCCAGCGTCCAGATCACCTGCGCCGCGAACAGCTGCTTCGCCTGCGCGTCCATGGGCGGCACGCCGGCGAAATCGATCCGGATGCCGCCGAGCCCCACCCCCACCTGCGCGGTGCGGCCGTCGGCCTTCGTGATCGGGCCCCGCACCGACACGCCGTCGCCGAGCTCGTTGCGCACGGCCGGGGCCAGGGCGGCCTTCGGCCCGTCGATCAGCAAGCCGATCAACTGGGACGCCATCTGGTCCTGGGCGCCCGACACCCAGCGCGGATCCGGCACGACCGTCGTCCCGGCCGGATCGAGGAAGTACAGCGATTTGCGCTGATAGGTGTTCAGGAACTGTGCCCGGTCCAGGATCACGCCGGCGGGGAGCTCGGAGATCCGCCACTCCCCGTCGAGTAGCTCGAGGCTGATCTTCGTCTCGAAGCTGCCCTCCTCCGCCACGTACAGTCCGCCGGGCTCGAGCTGCCCCACCTTGTTGGCGCGGATCGTGTACGTCGCCTTGTCGGCCGACCGCGTCTCCGGGAGGACGTCGACCTTGTCGACGATGGTCGCGCTGGCCGCGTCGTCCCACCTACCGGTCACACCGGGGGTGAGGAACTGACGGGCCGCGAGGTGCCGGTTGGACGGATCGGTACTGGCCTTGAAGAAGTCGCGGAGCAGCAGGTCGGGTTCACGCCCCGGCGCGGGGGCCGCGACGCTCGATCCGGGCGAGTCACGGTTGATCGTGCCGATCGCCTGCGGTGTGGAGGAATCCGGGAGGCTCGCGCACCCGCTGACCGTCACGAGCACCGCAAGGACGATCGCTCCGCATACCGACCGCGACAGCAGGGCGGATCGCCGCCGGGGCGTCACAGGTCCTGCTCCGGAAGGTGCGAACCGTCTCGGTCACCGACGTGCGCGCGCTCGCGCTTCTGGGGAACCGTGCGGGATTCGTCGGCCACCGTCTCCGGGCTCTCGTTGCGCACCGGCAACGTGGTGTCGCCCGGGACAGGCTGACCCTGAACGTATTTCGCGGTTCCCGGTTTCAGCGGCAGCGGGCTCGACACGACCTTGCGGCCCCGCACCCGCGGCAGCGTCAACCGGAAGCAGGCGCCTTGGCCGGGTTCGCCCCACGCCTCGAGCCTGCCGTCGTGGAGATTCGCGTCCTCCACACTGATCGCGAGTCCGAGGCCGGTACCGCCCGACCGCCGCACCCGCGACGGGTCGGACCGCCAGAACCTGTTGAACACCAGCTTCTCCTCGCCCGGCCGCAGACCCACGCCCTGGTCGCGCACGATGAACGCCGCAGCGCTGTCGTCGGCGCGCAGGCGCAGCAGCACCGGTTTGCCTTCTCCGTGATCGATCGCGTTCGCGAGGAGGTTCCGCAGAATGCGTTCCACGCGACGCGGGTCCACCTCGGCCATGACTGCCTGATCGGGCAGGTCCACGATCAGTTCGGTCCCGCTCTCGCGCGCGAGATGACGGACCGTCGAGACCGCCGCACGCGCACACATCCGGACGTCGAGTTGCTCGGCGGCCAGTTCCGCGACACCGGCGTCGTGCCTGCTGATCTCGAGGAGGTCGGCCAGCAGCCCCTCGAACCGGTCGAGTTCGGCGACCAGCAACTCCGACGACCGCCGGAGCACCGGGTCGAGATCGTCGCTGCCGTCGTGGATGAGATCGGCCGCCATGCGCACCGTCGTCAGCGGTGTCCGCAGCTCGTGGCTCACGTCGGAGGTGAATCTCTTCTGGAGATTTCCGAACTCCTCGAGCTGGGTGATCTGTTTGGACAGGCTCTCCGCCATCTCGTTGAACGACATCGCCAGCCGGGCCATGTCGTCCTCGCCGCGCACGGGCATGCGTTCCTTCAGCCGGCCGTCGGCGAAGCGCACCGCGATCCGGGACGCCGACCGGATCGGCAGAACCACCTGCCGGGCGACGAGGAGCGCGATGGCCGCGAGCAGCACGGCCAGCACCGCACCACCCACCAGCAGCGTGCCGCGGACCAGCGACAGACTGCGGTCCTCACTGGCCAGCGGGAACACCAGGTACAACTCGAGCGTGGAGATCGCGGATGCGGTCGGGCTCCCGACGATCAGCGCCGGCCCCGAATAGCCTTCGGGATCGTTGACCGTGGCGAACTGGTAGGCCACCTGACCGGCCTGGACGAACGCCCGCAGTGATTCCGGAATCTGGTCCGCCGGGCCGCTGGACGTCGGGGCGCGGGGGCCGTCACCGGGCACGATCAGCACAGGATCGAACGTTCCCGCCGACCCCGACGCCTGACCGGCGTCGGGCTCCCGGTTCGTCAGCGCAGCCCGGGCACCGTCGAGCTGGGTGGTGGGCGAACTACTGTCGTCCGCCCCCGCCAGCTGCCCCTCGACCGTGCTGCGGGCACGGTCCATCTCCTCGGTCGCCGCGTTGATCTTCGTTTCGAGCAGACGGTCGGTGATCTGGCTCGTCAGCACGACGCCGAGCACGACGATGACGATGAGCGACAACGTCAACGTCGAGACGACGACCCTCAGCTGCAGCGAACGACGCCACGTGTGCGCGAGGGTATTGCTCAGTGAGTGACCCCACCGAAGGATCGGCGAAACGCGTCGGTTGACACGACGCCGCCATCGGGAAACACCTGTCACGGCGGTCCGGCCTTGTAGCCGACCCCCCTGACCGTCAAAACCACTTCGGGATTCTCGGGATCAGTCTCGACCTTGGCCCGCAGACGCTGAACGTGCACGTTGACCAGTCGGGTGTCGGCTGCATGTCGGTAACCCCACACCTGCTCGAGCAGGACCTCACGGGTGAACACCTGTCGCGGTTTGCGCGCCAGAGCCACCAGGAGGTCGAACTCGAGGGGGGTGAGGGAGATCAGTTCTTCGCCCCGGCTCACCTTGTGGGCGGGGACGTCGATGACGATGTCGGCGATGCTGAGCAGCTCGGCCGGCTCGTCCTCGGTCCGGCGAAGCCGTGCCCGGACCCGCGCCACCAGCTCCTTCGGCTTGAACGGCTTCATGATGTAGTCGTCCGCGCCGGATTCCAATCCGAGGACCACGTCGACGGTGTCCGTCTTCGCGGTCAGCATCACTATGGGGACACCGGAATCGGCGCGCAGGACCCGGCACACGTCGATGCCGTTCATGCCGGGCAGCATCAGGTCGAGCAGCACCAAGTCCGGGCGTGTCTCCCGGACCGCGGTGAGCGCCTGGGTCCCGTCCCCCACCACATACGGATCGAATCCTTCGCCGCGGAGGACGATCGTGAGCATCTCCGCGAGCGCAGTATCGTCGTCGACAACCAGAATCCTTGGCTTCATGTCCCTATCGTTGCATCTTCGGAGGCCGTAACAGCCCGTTCGCCGTTACGGCGTGCCGTGTTCTTTCTCGTCACGGCGTGCCGTGTCGTCACTCAAGAGTGCCAGGTTTTCGGCGAGCGTGACCGGATCGGTGTCCGGGGTGAGCACCCACCACGGCGAAATCCAGTCCTTCCCGGCCAGCTCCCGGTACACCACGCCGGTGCGTTCCTGCAGTCCACGGTCGCGCTCGTAGGCGTCCAGCGAGCGGCTCGCATCCGCCGATTCACGGCCGCGGGCGCGTTGCTCGGCGAGTGCCACGGGAACGTCCAGATACAGCTGCAGGTCGGGCCGGGGCAGCCCCAGCCGCTCGAATTCGAGGTTCCCCACCCAGCCGACGAACTCCCCGTCCGCCCCCTGATGCAACCGGGCCGCACCGTACGCGGCGTTGGACGCCACGTAGCGGTCGAGAATCACCAGGTCGTGTTCGGCGAGCAGCGCCGACAGCTCCCCGACGGCACCGGACCGGTCCAGCGCGAACATCACGGCCATCGCGTGCACGGAGTCGCTGAGGTCACCGTGCGTGCCCTTGAGGGCCTCGGACGCCAGATCGGCGTGCACGGACCTGCCGTACCGCGGAAAGTCGAGGGTGCCGACCGTCAGGCCCTGCTCGGTGAGGCGTGTCACCACTGCGCCGACGAGTGTTCGCTTGCCCGCGCCGTCCAAGCCTTCCAACGCAATCAGTTTTCCCACGAGGAAGAAGGCTATCCCCCGGCCCGTGCGCGACGGACCGGGGGACGCCGCGGCCTCTAGTACCGGTAGTGCTCGGGCTTGAACGGGCCCTCGACGTCGACGCCGATGTACTCCGCCTGCTCCTTCGTGAGCTTGGTGAGCGTGCCACCGAGCGCTTCGACGTGGATCTTCGCGACCTTCTCGTCGAGGTGCTTCGGGAGGCGGTACACCTCGTTGTCGTACTCCTCCGGCTTCGTCCACAGTTCGATCTGCGCGATCACCTGGTTGGAGAAGCTGTTGCTCATCACGAACGAGGGGTGGCCGGTGGCGTTGCCGAGGTTCAGCAGGCGGCCCTCGGACAGCACGATGATCGAGTGGCCGTCGTTGAACCGGAACTCGTCAACCTGCGGCTTGATGTTGATGCGGGTGACGTCGCCGGACCGCTCGAGGCCGGCCATGTCGATCTCGTTGTCGAAGTGGCCGATGTTGCCCAGGATGGCCTGGTGCTTCATCTGCTTCATGTGCTCGAACGTGATGATGTCCTTGTTGCCCGTGGACGTGATGACGATGTCGGCCCAGCCGATGGCCTGCTCGACCGTCTTGACCTCGAAGCCGTCCATCAGCGCCTGGAGAGCGTTGATGGGGTCGACCTCGGTGACCGCGACGCGGGCACCCTGTCCGCGCAGAGCCTCCGCGCAACCCTTGCCGACGTCGCCGTAACCGCAGACGAGCGCGGCCTTGCCGCCGATCAGGACGTCGGTGCCGCGGTTGATGCCGTCGAGCAGCGAGTGCCGGGTGCCGTACTTGTTGTCGAACTTGCTCTTGGTGACCGAGTCGTTGACGTTGATGGCCGGGAACGTGAGTTCACCGGCGGCCGCGACCTGGTAGAGACGCAGGACACCGGTCGTGGTCTCCTCGGTGACGCCCTGGACCGACTCCGCAACCGCGGTCCACTTGGTCTTGTCCGCTTCGAGGGACTGACGCAGCAGGGCTAGGAACACCTTGTACTCGTCGGAATCCTGCTCGTCGTCGGTGGGCGGCACGACGCCGGCCTTCTCGAACTGCGCGCCCTTGAGGACGAGCATCGTGGCGTCGCCGCCGTCGTCGAGGATCATGTTCGCGGGCTTGTCGGCGTCCGGCCAGGTGAGCATCTTCTCGGCGGCCCACCAGTACTCCTCGAGCGTCTCGCCCTTCCACGCGAAGACCGGGGTGCCCTGCGGCTCCTCGGGCGTGCCGTGCGGGCCGACGACGATCGCGGCGGCGGCGTGATCCTGCGTCGAGAAGATGTTGCACGAGGCCCAGCGGACCTCGGCGCCCAGTGCGGTGAGCGTCTCGATGAGGACGGCCGTCTGGATGGTCATGTGCAGCGAACCGGAAATGCGAGCACCCTTGAGCGGCAGCACCTCTGCGTACTCGCGGCGAAGCGCCATCAGTCCCGGCATCTCGTGCTCGGCGAGCCGGATCTCCTTGCGGCCGAACTCGGCGAGCGAAAGGTCCGCCACCTTGAAATCGATCCCGTTTCGGCTCTCGGCCACGGGCGTGGTTGAAACTGAGGTCGTCATCTGCCTCTCCTGGTTGACTGCTGTTTCGGTCAAGGCTATCGGTACTGCGGCCCGAGGGTCACACTCACGTGAGGCTCCGCCGCGGGGCGGTCACTCCCGATCGGCCCCGTCGACCGCCTCGTCCACGAAAGGCCCCAGAAGAGCACCCAGATCCTCAGCGACGTTGGCCTCGGATTCGGGTGGCATCGAGATGTAACTCATAGCGAGGCGCACGATGGCGCGGCTGAGAATCCCCGCGTCCGACGGGTTCGCCCGCACCCAGCCCCGCTGGAAGACGTCGGCGAGCCGCGTCGACGCCCGCTCGATGATCGGCGCGCTCTCGGTCGTGATCAGACGCAGCAGATCGGGCTTGGTCTCGCCACGCAGAAGTGACTGCACGAGCGGGTCGGACAGGCTGGCTGCGAAGAACGCGGTAAATCCGGAAAGCAGCGCGGCGCGGCCTTCCCCGACGTTCGCCGCCAGCGCCTCGTCGACCGCGTCGACCAGTTCGTCGGCCAACCGGAGGGCGTACGCCTCCGCCAGCCCCTGCCGCGACTTGAACTCGTTGTAGAGCGTCTGCCTGCTCACCCCGGCGCCGGCCGCGACATCCGACATCGTGATGTCCGACCAGTCCTTCTCGAACAGGAGATCCCGCATCGCATCGAGCACCGACTGACGCAGCAGCAGCCGCGCAGCCTCCTGATAGGGCACCCGGACACGCGACGAAGTCATGGCGAAGACATTAGTGCCCGCCACCTCCGGGGTACTCGCCCGGTACTGCCGCTCCGACCCCCGCACGCCGAATCCCGTTGCGTGTCAGACCTCGCCGCGGCTTCTTCTCTCCATCATCGAATGGCGGCGGCTGTAGGCGAAGTAGATGATCACCCCGAGCGCCATCCACACGATGAACCGGATCCACGTCTCGACCGACAGATTCACCATCAGCCACAGGCAGGCGAGGACGGCGAGGACAGGCACCCACGGGACCAGTGGGACACGGAATCCGCGGGGCAGGTCCGGTCGCGTCCGGCGCAGCACGATCACGCCGACCGACACGAGGACGAACGCGAACAGCGTTCCGATGTTGACCATTTCCTCGAGGGTGCCGATCGGGAAGATGCCCGCGAGCACGGCCACCACGACACCGACGAGCACGGTGATCCGAACGGGTGTGCCGTGCTTGCCGGTCGGCGCCAGGCGCCTCGGCATCAGTCCGTCCCGGCACATGGCGAACAGAACCCGGGTCTGCCCGAGCATCAGCACCATCACCACGGTGGTGAGACCGGCGAGCGCACCGAACGAGATCAGGTTCTTCGCCCACGTGACCCCGTGGATGCCGAACGCCGTGGCCAGATTGGAACTGTCCCCGGCCAATTCGTGGTAGTCGACCATGCCGGTGAGCACCAGCGTCACCGCCACGTACAGGATCGTCACGATCAGCAGCGATCCCAGAATTCCGCGGGGCAACGCCTTCTGCGGATCCTTCGTCTCCTCGGCGGTGGTGGCGACGATGTCGAAACCGATGAACGCGAAGAACACCAGGCTCGCCGCCGCCAGCAGGCCGTACCAGCCGAACGTGCTGCCGCCGGCACCCGTGACGTAGGAGAACAGGGACTGGTGGATGCCCTCGCCCGTGCTGCCCGCCTCGGACGGGGGAATGTACGGGGAGTAGTTGTCGGTGTCGATGTAGAACGCGCCGACCACCACCACGACGAGCACCACGGCCACCTTGATCGAGGTGATTACGAGTGAGACCCGCGACGACAGCTTGGTGCCCGTCGCCAGCACGACGGTGATGATCGCGACGATGAGTACCGCACCCCAGTCGAACGTGACCGAGCCGAGCTGCGCCACCGGTGTGTGGTTGCCGATCACCTCACCGAGATAGAGCGACCAGCCCTTCGCCACGACCGACGCGGCGAGCGCGAATTCGAGGATGAGGTCCCAGCCGATGATCCACGCGATCAGTTCACCGAACGTCGCGTACGAGAACGTGTACGCGCTGCCCGCGACCGGAACGGTCGAGGCGAACTCGGCGTAGCAGAGCGCGGCGAGCCCGCACGCGATGGCGGCGATCACGAACGCCGCCGACACGGACGGACCGGCGACGTTGCCTGCGGTGCGCGCGGTGAGCGTGAAGATGCCGGCGCCGATGACGACGGCGACACCGAAGACGGTCAGGTCCCACGCCGTCAGATCCTTGCGGAGCTTGGTTTCCGGTTCGTCCGTGTCTCGGATCGACTGCTCGATCGACTTGGTGCGGAACAATCCGGTCGGCCTGCCGCTCAGGTGCGGTTCTCCGCTGCCTTTGTCCTGGATGGCCACATCAGCCTCCTCAATCGAAAGTTGCCGTTCAGCCTATGCCTTCGGTTGCCCGGAACAGATCGGGTTCGATGTAGATGCGGCGAGCCGCGGGGACTGCGCCGCGCACTCGCGCCTCGGCCTCGTCGATGGCTTCGGCGACGGCGCTGATGTCCGATCCGGCGGCCACGGCCACTTTCGCGGCCACGAGGATTTCCTCGGGTCCGAGGTACTGCGTCTTGCAGTGGATGACGCGCTCGATCTTCTCACCGTCGACGAGGGCGGCGAGAATCCGCGCCTCCTCGTCTGCGGTGGCTCCCTCACCGATCAGCAGGCTCTGCATCTCGACTATGAGGATGATCGCGATGATTCCGAGCAGGGCGCCGATGCAGAGGGTGCCGACACCGTCCCACACCGGATCGCCGGTGAGCATCGTCAGTCCGACACCACCGAGAGCGAGGACCAGACCGACCAGTGCGCCGGTGTCCTCGAGCAGCACGACGGGAAGCTCCGGGCTGCGCGACGTGCGAATGAATCCCCACCAGCTCGCCTTCCCCATGAGGGGACGCGACTCCCGCACGGCGGTGAGGAAGCTGAACGTCTCGAGCCCGATGGCGATCACCAGGATGACCACCGCCACGAGGGGCGACGTGAGTTCCTCGGGGTGCTGGATCTTGTGGATGCCCTCGTAGATCGCGAACAGCGAACCGAGGCTGAACAACACGAGCGCGACGACGAACGAGTAGAAGTAGCGGCTACGCCCGTAACCGAACTGGTGCAGATCGTCGGCGGCGCGTTCGGCCTTCTTCTGGCCGAGCAGGAGCAGGCCCTGGTTGGAGGTGTCGGCCACCGAGTGCACGGATTCCGCCAGCATGGACGACGAGCCGGTGATCAGGAAGCCGGCGAACTTGGCTACCGCGATACCGGCATTGGCGCCGAGCGCGGCGAGAATCGCCTTCTTTCCCCCATGAACCGACAACTGACTTCTCCTCTCGGTCGCACACGACCCTCACGACGGGCCGCGGAGCCCTTCTCGGATCGCAGGGCGGGTCACAGGCTACGCGATCGGCGGGCCGACCCTCGCACTGAACAACTGGGCAGACTCGGTGCCCGCGGTCACCACGACTTCGGGGTCCTCGGCCGCGATCCAGACGGCGTTGCCCTGGGACAGGTCGAGGGCATCGGTTCCGCACCGCAACTCCACCGAACCCGAGGTGCACAGCAGAATGTACGGCCCCTCCGAGTCGAGCCGGTGCTCCGTGGGGCCGTCCGGCGACAGATCGATCCGCGCGAGGACGAATTCCGGCGCCGGTGTGGAGTACACGAATTCGCCACGGCCCGGGCGTTCTTCCGCTTCCAGTATCGGAATGTCGACGGTGTCGAAGTCGAGGACGCGCAGCAACTCCGGAACGTCCACGTGCTTGGGCGTGAGTCCCCCGCGCAGCACGTTGTCGGAGTTGGCCATGATCTCGACGGCCATCCCGTGCAGGTAGGCGTGGAGGTTGCCCGCGTCGAGGTACAGGCCCTGCCCTGGTTCGAGGGTGACCCGGTTCAGGAGGAGCGCGGCCAGCACCCCCGCATCCCCCGGGTACACCTCACTCAATTCGAGGGCGGTGCGGATCTCCGCCGCGAACTCACCGTCCTTGGTGTTCGACAGATAGGCGACGCATCCGTCGAGCACTCTCGGCATCAGCGCGCCGAGCACCGGCTGCGGCAACGTGATCCATGTGGTGAACAACGCGCGGAGACCGTCCGAGTCGGGTTGCCCGGCGATCAGGCCGGCGTAGGGCTGCAGCTCCGGAACCGCAATCGCCTCGAGCAGTTTGACCGTCCGCTGAGGGTCCCGGAAACCGGCGAGCGCGTGGAACCGGCTGAGGGCCACGACGAGTTCGGGTTTGTGGCTGGCGTCCTTGTAGTTGCGCACCGAGGATTCGAGGGGTATTCCCGCCTCGTTCTCCCGGGCGAACCCCTCCCACGCCTGCTCGGCGCTCGGATGGGCCTGCAACGACAGTGGTTCCTCCGACGCGAGCAACTTCAGCAGGAACGGGAGACGTTCTCCGAACGTCTCCACACTCCGCTTGCCGAGCTGGCGTTCGGGTTCCGAGTGCACCAGGTCCAGAAGGGACCGGGGCCCCTCCTCGGTGAGGACGCGGGCGGGATCACCCGGGTGCGCGCCCAACCACAGTTCCGCCTCCGGATGCGCCGTGGGAACCGGAAGTCCACGCAGCTGTGCGATGGCTGTGCGCGATCCCCACGCGTAGGACCGGAGCGCACCTTCGAGTCGGTGCACTAGATGCCGCCGATCAACTGGAGGTACGCGGCAGTCATGTCGAGCCTGCCGACGAGAACCGCCGCCTGTTCCAGCTCGGGACGCTGCGACGGAACCTGACCCTCGTCCGAGGACGCGACGACGAGATCGACGTCGCCCAGGGCGGCGATCCTGCGTTCGACGAGCATCCGATCGGCGTCTGCCGACAGCACGAACGTGCGCACCGGGCTCGCCGACGGTGGACCGTCCAACTCGGGATCGTGGAATATCGAGTCGTGCGCGGAGAGCGCCTGGTCGACACGGAACGTGCCCGCCGCGCTCAGAACGTCCGGAAGCTCCGACGCGGTCGCCACCCGGCCCGCGTGCAGCAGCACCTCGGCGCCGTGCCGGGCCAGTTCCACCGTGCTCTCCGTATCGCCCGTGAGCACGATTCGGCGTCCCTGCATGCGGGAGGCCAACGATTTCGCGGGATTGTGGAACACCTCGCTGTTCGGCCTGTCGCGCAGCGCCTCACCGTCGACGGCGTCGGCGATCTGCTCGAGGTCGGGAACCTCGTCACCCCAGCGTTCCGAACCGACCACCCGGAGGACGGCCAGCAGAACGGCGAAGTACCGCAGCAGACCGTGCCGGGTGAGTGCCCGGACCCGCGGCGCGAACATGACGACGCGTCCGGCCGCCGCGGCCTGCAAGGGTCCCTCATCCGGTGCCGCCACCACCACTTCGGCGCCGCGGCGCACCGCCGCATCGATGGCCTGCACGAGCCGTGGGTCACCTGCGTCGTCGCCGGCCACCACGACCACGTCGAGCGGGCCCACCCACACGGGGGTCCGGGTGGCGCGCACCAGCGGGAAACCGATCCGTTCGGCGAGGACCGCCGTCAGGATCGCCGCCCCGCGGCTGGCACGCCCCGCACCGGTCACCACCACCACGCTGCGCGGACGCAGCCCCTGCAGTCGTTCGAGAGCCCCCTCCTCGACCGCGGACCCGGTCGCCCGGATCTGGGCACCCCCCATGGCGGCGGATCGCAACACACCCTCGGTGTCCGCCGCAACCAGTGCGTCCCCGTCGTCCAGATCGACCAGGGGCGTCGGCGCTGTCATGACACCGCACCCCCTTTCTTCATCGGTGCAAGCCACATTCGCAGCACGAGCAGAACCTTTACTTCCAACTATGGCAGTCAGGCTCGGACGATGCCCAGTATCTCGGTAACGAGTGCATCTACCTCGGCCGCCGTCGCCGCCTCCACGTTGAGTCGCAGGAGCGGTTCGGTGTTGGAGGCCCGCAAGTTGAACCACGCGCCGTCCGCCAGCGCGACCGTGACACCGTCGAGCCGATCCACGTCCGTGGTGCGCTCGGCGAACTCCGACAGCACCGCGGCGGTCCGTTCGGCGGCGTCCGCGACGGTCGAGTTGATCTCACCCGACGCCGCGTACCGCTCGTACTTCGCCATCAGCTCGGACAGCGGACGATCCTGCTCCCCCAGTGCCGCGAGGACGTGCAGTCCGGCGAGCATGCCGGAGTCGGCGCCCCAGAAGTCGCGGAAGTAGTAGTGCGCGGAGTGCTCACCGCCGAAGATCGCGCCCGTCTCGGCCATCTGCTGCTTGATGAACGAATGCCCCACCCGGGTGCGGACCGGGTGTCCGCCCAGCTCGGTCACCAGCTCCGGCACCGCGCGGGACGTGATGAGGTTGTGGATGACGGTCGCGCCGGGCTCCTTGGCCAGCTCCCGCTCGGCGACCAGGGCCGTGACGGCGGACGGCGACACCGGGTTGCCGAGTTCGTCGACCACGAAGCAGCGATCGGCGTCGCCGTCGAAGGCCAGACCGATGTCGGCCCCGGTCTCACGGACGTACCGCTGTAGGTCCACGAGGTTCGCCGGGTCGAGCGGGTTCGCCTCGTGGTTCGGGAACGTGCCGTCGAGTTCGAAGTACAGCGGTTCCAGCTTCACCGGCATCGGCTCGAACACGGCGGGGACGGTGTGCCCGCCCATGCCGTTGCCCGCGTCGACGGCCACCGTCAGCGGGCGGAGGTCGGAGAGGTTCACCAGTCCGCGGACGAAACTCGCGTACTGCTCGAGCACGTCCTCCTCGGACACCGTGCCGGGAGCACCGTCGAACGCGGGAACCCCGTCGACGACCTCGGCTGCAATGGTGGCGAGGCCCGTCTCCTGCCCCACCGGCTTCGCGCCTGCGCGGCACAGCTTGATGCCGTTGTACTTCGCCGGGTTGTGGCTCGCCGTGAACATCGCACCCGGGCAGTCGAACAGCCCCGAAGCGAAATACAGCTGATCGGTGGACGCGAGTCCGATGAGGACGACGTCCAGACCCTGGGCGGTGACGCCATCGGCGAACGCGCGGGCCAGATCGGGGGAAGACGCGCGCATGTCGTAGCCGATCACGACCTTCGTGGCGCTGTCCTCGCGAACGAGTCGTGCGAATGCGCCACCCACGTCCTGCACGAACGCGGCGTCGATGTGTTCACCGACGACACCCCGCACGTCGTAAGCCTTGATCACGGCATGTACGGACTCGGCTGATCGCGCCACTTCTTGTTTCTCCTTTACGAGCACCAGTGCTGGCGCAAGCCTAATGCCTGCCCGTCGCGGGCACGGCACGCCGCGGACCGCAGGCCCGGAAACAGGCTGGACGTCAGTTGGAAGGGTCGGGAAGTACCCGCAGGTGGCCGCGACGCCCGGTGCGCGCCGGGCTGGGCTGGGTGCCGGTCTCCGCGCGATCCTCGGTGGACAGGGCCCGTTCGGACCGCCCGCGATCGCCGAGGCCCGCCTCCCGCACGGCCTCCGCCAGCGCGGTCAGGTCGTCCTCGTCCGGGGTGCTCGACGAGAACCCACCCTCGTACCGAACCAGTTCCCAGCCCTTGGGTGCGGTGATCCTCGACGCGTGCGTTTCGCACAGATCCCACGAGTGCGGCTCGTCGACCGTCGCAAGCGGGCCGACGACGGCGGTGGAGTCGGAGTAGACGTACGTGAGCGTCGCGACAGCGGGGTTCTTGCACCCGGGGCGGCAGCATCGACGCAGAGATCTCACAGCTAGGAAGCCTAGCCCCACGAAGGCCCGACACCTACTCGGACACACCGAGAGTGTGCGGCTGTCGTAATGTCCACACCATGTCCAGAGCACGACGCAGGCGTCCCGTGACCACCCGATCCGTCGACCGACGGGGCCGGGGAATCCGCGGGTCCGTCTTCCCTCCGGACGCGCCGGCACGACGGAGCCGCGCAGAGAAGTTCGATCTGGTGGTGCTCGAGGCATTCGCGCCGATCGACGCGCGCTGGCGCGAACGCCTGACGAAGCTGGACATCGCTGTCGACGAGGTCCCGAAGATTCATGCGCTCGACCCGGATTCGGTCAACTGGCCCGCCGAGGTCGTGGCGGACGGGCCCGTGCCACTGTCCCGATTGATCCCGGCTGGCATCGACCGGCACGGATCCACGACGCGGGCGCGAGTCGTGCTGTTCCGACGACCGCTCGAACAGCGCGCCAAGGACCCGGACGACCTCACCGACCTGGTGCACGACGTGCTCGTACAGCAGGTGAGTACTTACCTCGGAGTCGAACCCGAGGTCATCGACCCGGATCTGCCGGGCGACGAAGACTGAACTAGACGATCCCCCGCTTCAGGCGCCGGCGCTCACGCTCCGACAGGCCACCCCAGATACCGAACCGCTCGTCATTGGCCAGTGCGTAGTCGAGGCACTCGTCCCGCACCTCGCAGCCCAGGCAGATGCGCTTCGCTTCCCTGGTGGAGCCTCCCTTTTCAGGGAAAAAGGCCTCCGGGTCGGTCTGCGCACAGAGCGCGCGTTCCTGCCACTGGTCCTCGATGGTCTCGAACAGTTCGTCGAAACCGGTCACCAGACTCAACGCCGGGCGGGGGCCCGTCGTCTCGACTTCCTGTGCGACGAGTTCCGGCACAGGAATTTCTTTCACACTGCCTTCTTGCACACAGACTTCTTGAACACAGACGCCGTCCGCTGCGCCTGCTTCGGAATTGGTCTGCGGTTCGTCGCTTACTGTGCTCCAGCGAGTCTCCGACTCGATCTGCTCATTGGGCATCGTTCCGCCTCCTCACCTGTGATAGCGCAGAAAATTTCGATCGATCATGTACCCCGAACCGAACACCCCTGCCACCCGTTCGAACAACCGTTCGAATTGATCCCCGTTGCAAGTGATTCCACGCCCACAACGTCGGAATGACATATTTGTGATTAGACACGCCCAGCGTGTCGCGGTCAAGCTAACCGTCGAAAGTCGATTACTATTTCGCGCTCTCGATTCGCTTCGGGGAAGCAGCTCACAGGAGGCGGTCGGCCACCGCCTAGGCTTGCACCGTGAACGTGACTGTATTGGTTGGCGGGGTGGGCGGGGCCCGGTTCCTGCAAGGTGTGCGGAGGTTGCTCGGGGCCGATGCGCCCGGTCGTGCGGGCGCCGATTCCGGCCATTCCATCACCGCTGTCGTCAATGTCGGCGACGACGTGTGGATGCACGGACTGCGGATCTGCCCGGACCTGGACACCTGCATGTACACCCTCGGCGACGGCATCGACACCGAGCGTGGGTGGGGGCATGCCGGTGAAACCTGGAACGCCAAGGCCGAACTCGCCGCCTACGGTGCGAAACCGGATTGGTTCGGGCTCGGTGACCGGGACATCGCCACGCATCTGATCCGCACGCAGATGCTGCGGACGGGGTATCCGTTGTCGGCGGTGACCGAGGCGTTGTGCAACCGGTGGCAGCCGGGTGTGACGCTGCTGCCGGTGACCGATGATCGTAGTGAAACTCACGTCGTGATCACCGATCCCGAGGACGGGGAGCAGCGGGCGATCCACTTCCAGGAGTGGTGGGTGCGGTACCGCGCCCAGGTCCCGACGCACAGCTTCGCGCACATCGGCGCCGAGCAGGCCGCCCCGGCGCCGGGGGTGCTCGAGGCGATCGAGACGGCCGACATCGTGCTGCTGGCACCGTCGAATCCGGTGGTCAGTGTGGGGGCGATCCTGGCGGTGCCGGGGATCCGCGGTGCGTTGCGCACCACCGCGGCGAAGGTGGTCGGGATCTCGCCGATCGTCGGCGGAAAACCGTTGCGCGGCATGGCCGACGAATGCCTCGACGTGATCGGCGTCGACACCTCCGCGGAGGCGATCGGCCGCTGGTACGGGGCCCGGTCCGGGACCGGGATCCTCGACGGCTGGCTTGTCCACGACACCGACACCGCCGAGGTTCCCGGGGTGGAGGTGGCCCGGGTGCCGCTGATCATGTCCGACCCCGACGCCACCGCCGCGATGGTGCGGGCGGCGCTGGACGTGGCGGGGGTGGCGCTGTGAGCGACGCCACCGGTTCCGCCCGGCTCGATCACGCCCCGGGCGGTGCGCTCGAGATCCGCCCGGTGATCGGTCTGCCCGAGTTCCGGCCCGGCGACGACCTGGCGGCGGCGATCGTTGCGGCCGCGCCGTGGCTCGCCGAAGGGGACGTGCTGGTGGTCACCAGCAAGGTGTTCTCGAAGGTCGAGGGCCGGATCGTGTCCTCCCCGACCGACCCGGAGGAACGCGATGCCGCCCGGCGGCGGCTGGTCGAGCAGGAAGCGGTCCGGATCGTGGCCCGCAAGGGCCGGACCCTGATCACCGAGAACCGGCTCGGGATCGTGCAGGCCGCGTCGGGCATCGACGGCTCGAACGTGGCGGGCTCCGAACTGGCGTTGCTGCCGGAGGATCCCGATGCCAGCGCCCGCACCCTGCGAGATGCGATCGAGGTGGCGCTCGGGGTGCGGGTGGCGGTGGTGGTCACCGACACCATGGGCCGGGCGTGGCGCAACGGCCAGATCGACGCCGCGATCGGCGCGGTCGGGCTTCCGGTGTTGCACGGGTACGCCGGGTCCCGCGACAGTCAGGGCAACGAACTGGTGGTGACGGAGGTGGCGGTCGCCGACGAGATCGCCGCGGCGGGGGATCTGGTGAAGGGCAAACTCGGCGGGGTACCGGTCGCGGTCGTGCGTGGTCTGGATCTGGTCGACGACGGTTCGCGGGCACAGGATCTGATCCGGCGTGGCGCCGAGGACCTGTTCTGGCTCGGCACCGCCGAATCGGTCGAGCTGGGCCGGGCGGAGGCGTTGCTGCTGCGCCGCTCGGTCCGCCAGTTCTCGACCGACCCGGTCGATCCGGATGCGGTGCGGGCGTCGATCGCGGACGCCCTGACCGCGCCCGCACCGCACCACACCCGACCGGTCCGGTTCGTGTGGGTCCGCACCCGCACCGTCCGAGACGCCCTGCTGACCCGGATGCGGGAGCAGTGGCGCACCGACCTGGCCGCCGACGGGATGAGCGCGGACGCGGTGGCGGCGCGGGTGGCCCGCGGCAACATTTTGTTCGACGCACCGGAGGTGATCATCCCGTTCTGCGTCCCCGACGGCGCCCACACCTACCCCGACAAGCGCCGGCAGGCGGCGGAGTCGACGATGTTCACCGTCGCGGTCGGCGCCGCGGTGCAGGGGCTGCTGGTGTCGTTGGCCACCAAGGGAATCGGCAGCTGCTGGATCGGGTCGACGATCTTCGCCGCCGATATCGTCCGCAGCACCCTCGACTTCCCCGCCGACTGGCAACCCCTCGGAGCGGTCGCCGTCGGCCACCCCCTCGAACCACTTACCCCCCGACACGCCGCCGACCCCGGCGACGCCCTGATCGAGAGATGACCCACGCGCAATGAGCGCCGAATCACTACACCGCACCGCGACCGCCGCGCTCGAGGGCTGGAAAACGCTCGACGAGAACGACGAATCGTTGCGCCACACCATGCTCGCGTTCCTCGCGTCGGCGCCGCTCGGGTGCCTGCGGGAGCACGCACCCGGACACATCACGGCGTCGTCCCTCGTCCTGGACGAGGGAGGATGTCACGTGCTTCTGACCCTGCATCCCCGGGTCGGCCGGTGGATCCAATTGGGCGGGCACTGCGAGCCTTCCGACGAGACCGTCGTCGACGCCGCGCTGCGGGAGGCGTGCGAGGAATCGGGAATTCCCGACCTCCGGATCGATCCCGACCTGCTCTCGGCGCACACCCACCCGATCACGTGCTCACTCGGACAACCCACCCGGCACCTGGATCTCCGGTTCCTCGTCCGCGCGCGTCCCGGCGCCCACATCGTGCGCAGCTCCGAATCCACGGATCTCCGCTGGTGGCCGGTGGACGCACTGCCGCCGAACGCGGAGAAGTCCACGATCGACCAGCTCGTGCACCTGGCCGGACTGCGCTAGCGGAGCGGTTCCAGCGTCGGGCGCTTCGCCGAGATACGGTCACCGGAGGATGTTCCCCAGATCGCCGGGTCGGCGTAGCCGAGATCCCCCGAACGGGCCGCAAGTTGCTCGGCAACCCGATCCGATCATCCGTGTAATCCGTTGGGACGACTCGTGCCCGGATCGCCGATCCCTCCGTATACGAATCGTCCAGCGCCACTTAGCGTGTGAAACCGTGCGTCACTTCACCAGCGCTTCGGCGGAAGCCGGGCTCTTCATGGCCGGAGGTGCCGATCAGAGTTGCGTGGTAGAGCCGGGACTGCACGACTCCCCCCGGGATCAGGGCTGTTTCTGGTTGGTGATGTATGGGGCGACGTTTGACAGCGGGGTCTCTCCGGCGGAGGCAGCGAAATATGATGGTGGCGAAGAGTGACTGCAGAGGTTTGCCCGGGTGTGGTCGGGGAATTGCTGTCGCGGATGCCGTGCCGAGACACCCTCGCGGCTGGTGATCAGAATTGACGGTTGAACTGTCGGTGGGTCGTGGGTCGTGAATCGGCAGATGCACGTGATCGTGCTTCGCGTTGAACTCGGTCAGCGCCTCGACGATATTTGATGACGCACGGGAGTGTGGTGAGGGTGTGAAACGGGTGGTGAAGATCAAACTTGCCCCCACCGACGCGCAGGCGCGTGCGCTGCACGACACACTGATGCTGTGTAACACCGCCGCAGGCGTGGTGTCACAGGTCGGGCACGCGAGCGAGGATCGCCGCGCGTTCGCCCTGCAGAAGGCCGTCTACCACCAGTTGAAGGCGTTGGGGCTGTCGGCGCAACCGGCGGTCCGCACGATCAAGAAGGTCGCGGACGCCTACGCGGCGCGGGGCGCGAACCTCGAGGCCGGTAATTACGGCCCGCGTGGCGGCAAACGCGCCATGGATATCGCCGCCACGGCAATCGGGTTCCGGGCGTTGGCGGCGCAACCGTTCGACGATCGGTGCCTGTCCTGGCAACAGCAGGGCTCGACGATCAGTATCTGGACAAGCGAAGGCCGACTCAAAGCGGTGCGGTACGTGTGCGCGCCGTGGCAGCGTGCACTCCTGGAACACCGTTGTGGTGAGACAGATCTCGTGTTCCGCGACAACATGTGGTTCCTCCACGCGACTGTCGACGTCCCGGCACCCGAACCGGTAGTGGTCGAGGAGTTCCTCGGCGTGGACCTGGGGATCGTGAACCTGAGCGGTCACCTCCGATGACACCGCTGCGTCGGCGGACTGGTCCGGTGGGGCGGTCACCCGCACGCCGCGGCAAGTACACGCGGACACGGCGGACCTTGCAGAAGGTCGGGTCGAAGTCGGCGAAGCGGAAGCTGCGACGGCGTCGCGAGAAGGAGCATCGGTACGCCACCGATATCAACCATCAGATTTCGAAGACCATTGTTGCTCAGGCGCAACGCACCGGTCGCGGAATCGTCCTGGAAGACCTTTCTGGGATCCGCGAGCGGGTACGGCTGGCCAAGGCACAGCGGCAACAACTGCACTCGTGGGCGTATGCACAGTTGCGGGACTTCGTCACCTACAAAGCCGCGTCGGTGGGTGTCCCTGTGGAGGTCATTAACCCGCGGAACACCTCGCGGACGTGCTACCCGTGCGGGCACGTCGACAAGGCGAACCGGATCACACAGGATCGGTTTGTGTGCCGGGTGTGTGGACATGTCGGTCAGGCAGATCACAATGCCGCGTTGAACATTGCCTACCTGGGGTACGTGACGTACATGACCACGACGCACGGCTATTGGGCCGCCTAATCAACCGGCCTACAGTCGGCGCGCACCTGACAGCCAGTCGGGGACGCGACTGGCAAACCCGGCCCTTCAGGGCTGGGGTACGTTGATCTCTCACACGTCCGTGCTGAACCGGACCCCGCCGTCGGGCAACGTCACTCCCGGCCACACCCGGGCGCCGCGCAGGAGTTCGCATCGGGCGCCGATGTCGGCCCCGTCACCGATCACCGCGTCACGCACCAGAGCCCGCGGCCCGATGCGTGCGCCGAAACCGATGATGGACCGTTCGACGGTCGCTCCCGCCTCGACCACGGCGCCGTCGAACAGCACCGCGCCGTCGAGTCGTGCGCCCGCACCCACCTCGGCGCCGCGACCGACGACGGTTCCGCCGATCAGTAGCGCACCCGGGGCGACACCCGCACCCGGGTGGACGAGCGATTCGCCGCGGGGCCCGTCGAGCGCAGGTGACGGTGCGATGCCGCGCACCAGGTCCGCGGAACCGCGCACGAAGTCCTCGGGGGTGCCCATATCGCGCCAGTACGAGGAGTCGACGTGTCCGTAGACGCGGGCGTCCTCGGCCAGCAGCGACGGGAACACCTCGCGCTCCACCGACACCGCGCGTCCCTCGGGGATCCGTTCGATGATCTCGCGCTTGAAGACGTAGCAGCCGGCGTTGATCTGGTCGGTCGGCGGGTCCTGCGTCTTCTCGAGGAACGCGGTCACCCGGCCGTCCGCGTCGGTCGGCACGCAGCCGAACGCCCGCGGATCCCCCACCCGCACGAGGTGCAGGGTGACGTCGGCGTCCCGGTGCCGGTGGGTGTCGAGGATCGCGCCCAGGTCGGTGCCGCCCAGGACGTCGCCGTTGAAGACCATGGCGTGGTCACCACGCAGCTTCGGCAGAACGTTGCGGATGCCGCCACCGGTACCGAGCGGCTCGGTCTCGGTGACGTAGTCGATCTCGAGTCCCAGCTTCGAGCCGTCGCCGAAGTACTCCTCGAAGACCTCCGCCTTGAAGGATGTGCCGAGGACCACGTGCTTGATCCCGGCCGCGCCGATCCGTGCGAGCAGATGCTGGAGGAACGGCAGACCCGCCGTGGGCAGCATGGGCTTGGGCGCCGACAACGTCAGCGGGCGAAGCCTCGTTCCCTTACCGCCGACCAGCACCACTGCATCGGTCGCCTTCTCAATTGCCATGAGTCGTTCCCCCCTCGTTCTGGTTCGTGCGTCGTTCCCGGACTGCGGCAGCCACGGCGATCTTCGACCGCACTGCCAATCCTCCCCGAAGTGCCCACCGCAGCGGCGCCTGCCACCAGTGGGGATGACGATCGGCCTGGAACCGGTACGCGCTCTGGTGGTGAGCGGGCAGCATCAGTTCCGGATGCTTGCCCGCGGCGTGCCCCTTCGCGTGGGTGACCTCGGCGGAGGGCACGTACACGTTGAGCCACCCGGCCTTGCCCAGACGGTCGCCGAGGTCGACGTCCTCCATGTACATGAAGTAGCGGGAATCGAAGCCGTTGATCGAGTCGAAGGCCGCCCGCCGCATCAGCAGGCACGAACCGGACAACCAGCCGACCGACCGCTCACTGACCGTCTCGTTCTCCTGGCGGTAGCCGGCAGTCCACGGGTTGGACGGCCACACCGTGCCCAGAATCGCGTGCCCTGCCCCCGACACGAGGTCGGGCACCTGGCGCGCCGACGGGTAGATGCTCCCGTCGGGTTCCAGAACGAGAGGTCCGAGCGCCCCCGCTCGCGGCCAGCGCTCGGCGGCCGCGAGGAGTACGTCGATCGATCCGGGCGCCCAGCGAACATCCGGATTGGCGATGACGACGAATTCGATCTCGTCGTCGATCTCCGCCACAGCCCTGTTGATGGCACCGCCGTAGCCGATGTTCCCGCCGGTGCGCAGCAGGCGCACGTGGTCGTGCGCCGCGTCCGCGGCCTCGGGGGCGCCGTCCGTCGATCCGTTGTCGGCCATCACGACCTGCGGATCTTCTTTCGTCGCCTCGGCGAGAGTGCCCAGGAATTGCTCCAGATGCTCACCTGGCGAAAAGGTCACCGTCACCACGGCCAGCTTCGAACTCACGCGGGCAAGCGTAGCCGTTTAGAGCGGGTCCGCCTCACACCGCTGCATGCAGGGCGGCATGCAACGCGTCTCGCCACGGCCGCAACGGGGTCAGCCCGGCGTCGGCCCAGGCGCGACCGGACAGCACCGAGAACGCCGGTCGAGGGGCGGGCCGCACGAACTGGGCACTCGTGCACGGCCGCACTCGCTGCGGGTCCGCGCCTGCTTCCTCGAACACGGCGCGCGCGAGGTGGAACCAACTCGCCCGGCCCGAATTGGTGGCGTGCAGCACCGGCGCGTCGACGTCGCTGCGACCGGCGAGTTCGAGCAGCGCGCCGGCCAGGTCGCCGGCGAATGTGGGCGAGCCCACCTGATCGTCCACGACGTCGACCGTGTCACGTTCGCGCTCGAGCCGGAGCATGGTGGAGACGAAGTCGGAGCCGACCCCGGTGTAGACCCATGCGGTGCGCACGACATGGGCGGACGGAAGCGCTGCGTGGACGGCGCGTTCGCCGGCGAGCTTGGTGCGTCCGTAGGCAGTCGCCGGACCGGTCGGGGCGTCCACCTCGTACGGCGTGTCCCCCTGCCCGGCAAAGACGTAGTCGGTGGAGACGTGGATCAGCCGGGCACCCACCCGGGCGCACGCCGCCGCCAGGTTGGCAGGCCCCAGCTCGTTCACCGCCAAGGCGGTGTCCTCATCCGACTCCGCAGCGTCGACCGCCGTGTACGCGGCACAGTTGATCACCACCGATCCACCTTCGACCTGCGCATTCACCGCGTCGGCGTCGGTGATGTCGAGCTCGTCCGACCCCACACCCCGGGCCGGGATTCCGGTCGCCTCGGCTCGCCGGAGAAGGTGCCCGCCCAGCTGTCCCCGGGCGCCGGTCACAAGGATGTTCGTCACGGGGGTCAGTCTGGCACGCCGATCGACGCCTCCCTGCTCCCGGCGCGTCGACCAGTAGCCTGGTTTCCGTGTCACACGAGCAACCCGCACCAGACGCACCCCCGAGCACGGCTCGGCGGCCGATTCACATCGCTGTGGCGGTGCTGTCGGTGCTCGCCCTCGTCGTGACGGGATTCGCCTGGCGGAGCATCGACTCGCTGCGCAACAATCTGGCAACCGCGGGCGGTCTAGGACTCGGCGGAAGCGCCGACGGCGCCGTCGACATCCTCATGGTCGGAACCGACAGCCGCACCGACGCCCACGGCAACCCCCTGTCCCAGGACGAACTCGACTCGCTGCGGGCCGGCGAAGAAGTGGCGTCCAACACCGACACCATCGTCCTCATCCGCGTTCCCAACGACGGAAGCTCCGCCACCGCCATCTCCATCCCCCGCGACTCCTACGTCGACGTGCCGGGCATCGGCATGTCGAAGATCAACGCCGCGTACGGCGCCACCAAGGAGACCGAGCGGCTCCAACTCGTCGAGGACGGAGCCACCGACGAGGAAGCCGAGGAGGAGTCGACGAAGGCCGGCCGTGAGGCGCTCATCCAATCGGTGGCCGATCTCACCGGGATCACCGTCGACCACTACGCCGAGGTCGGGCTGCTCGGGTTCGTCCTCCTCACCAACGCCGTCGGCGGCGTCGACGTCTGCCTCAACGAACCGGTGGACGAGGACATGTCCGGCGCGCACTTCCCCGCCGGTGAGCAGACGTTGAAGGGTGCGGACGCACTGAGCTTCGTGCGTCAGCGCCACGACCTCCCGCGCGGCGACCTCGACCGCATCGTGCGTCAGCAGGTGTTCATGGCCTCGCTCGTCGGCAAGGTGCTGTCCGCGAAGACTCTCAGCGACCCGGGCAAACTGAACGAACTCAGCGGCGCCGTGCAACGCTCGGTCGTGCTCGACGACGACTGGGACATCATCGAATTCGCCACCCAACTGCAGGACCTCGCCGGCGGCAAGGTGCAGTTCGAGACGATTCCGGTCGCGGATCTCAACGGCATGACCGACTACGGCGAGTCCATCGTCGAGGTCAAGCCGAAGGACGTGAAGAAGTACGTGGCCGGTCTCGTCGGCGAGGAACCCACCGACTCGGAAGACACCACCACGTCCGAGACCCCGAAGATCGACGCCTCGACCGTCACCGTCGACGTCGCGAATGCCAGCGACGTCGGGGGCCTCGCGAACGGCGTCGCCGACGCCCTGACGTCGCTCGGCTACGGCCAGGGTGAGGTCGGCAACTACACGGGCGCGTCGGTGAGCGAGACCACCGTCTTCGCGCACTCCGCGGACGACGACAGCGCCAAGGCGGTCGCCGCAGCACTCGGCGGACTCCCCACCGACACCGACGCGACACTGCCCGAAGGCTCGGTGCGGGTGGTGTTGTCGAGTGACTACCAGGGCCCGACGTCCGCCGAGACAACCAGCACCACCACGTCATCCGAGTCGTCGGAGACAGGCCTCGAGCCCGCGTCCACGGCCGGAACGACCCCCACCCCGGCACCGCCCGGCCCGCCCATCGATGCCGGCTCGTCGGGCCCGCGTTGTGTGAACTAGAAAACGAGAGACGGATCGTGTCCATGAACCATGCGTCCCCCACGCTGACCGACGCCCTGCTCGACCCCATCCTGAAGAACGACCCGGCCGGACCCCGCGTCACGTTCTACGACGACGCCACCGGCGAACGGGTCGAACTCTCGGCCCTCACGCTCGCCAACTGGGCGGCCAAGACCGCCAACCTGCTGCGTGACGAATTCGGCGTCGAGCCCGGCGCCCGCGTCGCGGTGCTCCTTCCCGCGCACTGGCAGACCGCCGCGGTTCTGCTCGGCGCATGGTGGGCAGGCGCCGAAGTCGTCCTCGAAGCCGATGCGGACGCCGAAATCGCACTCGTCTCGGCCCAGCACCTGGGCGACGTCGAGGACGTACCCGAGGTAGCGGCGCTGTCGCTGGACGCGTTCGGCAGGCCCGTCCCCGACCTCCCCGTCGGCATCACCGACTACGCCACGTCCGTGCGCGTCCACGGCGACCAGTTCCGGCCGACGGTCGCCGGACCCGCACTGGCGGGCAAGAGCGTCGACGACGTTCTCGCCGCAGCGCTCGCCTCCGCCGAATCGCAGGGGATCACCGGTACCGACCGGGTGCTGTCCGAAGAGGCGTGGGACTCCCCCGACGCCCTGATCGACGGTCTGGTGGCCGTCTTCGCGGCCGGAGCGTCACTCGTGCAGGTCACCAACGCCGACGACGCAGCCCGGTCGAGGCGCAGGGACACCGAGAAGATCACCCGTCAGCTCTCCCGGTAGCCGCCGTCCGCGAGGCCCGCGGCGATCTCGAACCTGTTCCGGGAACCGCGGTGCCGCAACTCCTCGAACAGGTACCGCAGCGCGAAGGTCCACCCGTACGCAGCCCACTGGTCGGCGTGGACCGCTTCGTGTCGCACGAGCGCTCTCGCCGGCTCCCGGCCGGTGAGAAATGCGCCGCCGATCGTCGTCCCGCTGCGCGCGTACCCACCCCGCATCCGGCTGCACACGAAGATGCCGAACTCGGCGTCGAACGTGATGCGGGCGCCCCACAGCCGGGCATACGCCAACGCGAGCCGTGTGATCGCCGCGGACTGGGGGTTCCCCCGCGACGCGCGGATCATCGGCACACCGCGGCTGCGTTTCACGGGCGCAGGATACTCAGCCCAGCAGCTTGTCGCGCAGTGCCTTGTCCTTGTCCAGGACCATCCTCTCGAGCCCGTCCTGGAACGCGACCATCTGCTGCTGCAGGGCGGGGTCGGAGGCGCCGAGGATGCGGACGGCGAGCAGACCGGCGTTGCGGGCGCCGCCGATGGACACGGTCGCGACGGGGACGCCTGCGGGCATCTGCACGATCGAGAGCAGCGAGTCCATGCCGTCGAGGTATTTCAGCGGGACGGGCACACCGATGACGGGCAGTGGGGTGGCCGACGCGACCATGCCCGGCAGGTGGGCGGCGCCCCCGGCGCCGGCGATGATCACCTGGATGCCACGGCCGGCCGCGTCCTTCGCGTAGTCCAGCATGCGCTGCGGTGTGCGGTGCGCGGAGACGACACCGACCTCGAAGCGCACACCGAACTCGGCGAGCGCCTCCGCGGCGGCCTCCATGGTGGGCCAGTCGGAGTCGCTGCCCATGATGAGCCCGACCTGTGCGCCCTGCCGTGCTGCCGTGTCACTCACCGTGTACATCCCATCCGTCGGTCCATTCAGCGTGCGAGAGCCAGTGCGCGGCGCGCTCGGCGCGCTCGCGCACCCGCGCCACGTATTCGGGGTCGTCGATCGAGCCGGGTCCGCCGACGATGTTCACGTGGCCGATCTTCCGGTCCTCGCGTTCACCCTTGCCGTACAGGTGAATCTTCGCGTCGGGCATCCGGGCGAAGAGGTGGTGGACGCGTTCGTCCATGCTCATCTCGGGGGCGGTCGGCGCACCGAGCACGTTCGCCATCACCGTGATCGGCGCGAGCGGTGCGGTGTCGCCGAGCGGGTAGTCGAGGACGGCGCGCAGGTGCTGCTCGAACTGGGAGGTGCGGGCACCGTCCATGGTCCAGTGGCCGGAGTTGTGCGGGCGCATCGCGAGTTCGTTGACGACGAGCGCGCCGTCGGTGGTTTCGAACAGTTCGACGGCCATCGCGCCGACCACACCGAGTTCGGAAGCGATGCGGAGCGCCAGTTCCTCGGCAGCCTCGGCGACCGAGTCGGGCAGTGCGGGGGCGGGGGCGAGGACGACGGCGCACTGCCCGTGGCGTTGCACCGTCTCCACGACGGGCCACGTGGCGCCCTGGCCGAACGGCGACCGCGCCACCATCGCGGACAGCTCACGCCGCATCTCGACCTTCTCCTCGACGATGAGGGAGACACCCTTGTCGAGTTGCTGGGTGACGATGCGCTCGGCTTCGTCGGAATCGTCGGTGATCCACACGCCGCGACCGTCGTATCCGCCGCGGACGGCCTTGATCACGACCGGCCATCCGTGTTCGGCGCCGAACTTGACGACGTCCTCGGCCCAGGTCACCTCGGCGTACGCCGGAACGGGTGCGCCGAGTTCCGCGAGCTTGCGGCGCATCGCCAGCTTGTCCTGCGCGTAGATGAGCGCGGTCGGCGGCGGTTGCACGTTGACACCCTCGGCGACCAGCATGTCGAGATGCTCGGTCGGCACGTGCTCGTGGTCGAAGGTCAGCGCGTGCGACCCGACCGCGGCCCTGCGGAGCGCGTCGAGGTCGGTGTGGCTGCCGAGGACGACATCGGGGCTCACCTGCGCCGCGGGTTCGTCGGCGGTGCCGGAGAGCACCCGCAGGGTCTGGCCGAGCGCAATCGCGGCCTGGTGGGTCATCCGCGCGAGTTGGCCGCCACCGATCATCGTCACGACGGGTTGCCCGGCGGTCAGATCGCGGGGTGTCGTGGGACGCGGTGTGGAGTCAGAGTTGCCGGTCACGGGTCACTAGTTTGTCACGTCCGGCGCGAGGTTCCGCCGCCGAGGTGCCGGACCGCAGTTTCTGTGATTCTCCTGATGATCTCGCCGCCAATTGGTGGTATTCGGTCGGACTTTCGTAAACTCATCCGTTGTGTCATTTGTCGACGGCGTCCTAGCACGCGTTCCCCAGCCTTTTCGGGCTCTCGCGTTGCGGCATCACGAACTGATCAAGTTCGCGATTGTGGGCGGCACCACCATGATCTTCGACCTCGCGATCTTCTATTCACTGAGCCTGACGATCCTCGAAGAGAAGCCCGTAGTCGCAAAAGTTCTGTCCGGAATTCTCGCGACCGTCCTGAGCTACATTCTCAACCGCGAATGGTCGTTCAAGAACCGTGGTGGGCGTGAACGACACCACGAGGCCCTGCTGTTCTTCACGATCAGCGGGATCGGCGTGCTCCTCGCCGCCGCGCCCCTCTGGATCGCCAACAATGTGTTCGACATCCGTGCCAACCAGGAGAACCTGACCACGCTGGTGGTCGTCGACTTCGTGCTCAACTACATCATCGGAAACCTGCTGCAGATGGTGTTCCGCTTCTGGGCACTCCGCCGGTTCGCCTTCCCCGACGAGAACGTGCACATCATCGATCCGGATCTCGTCGACGAGGCCGTCGAGGAAGAGTTCGGCCACTCCTGATCGTCAGCGCGGTTCCCGGATCCCGGTGACCCGCGTCGGCACGTGTTCGCGCGCGAGGGGAACGAAGATCGCGAACAGGGCCGGGCGGCGACGCTGCAGTTCCAGCCGGCCGCCGTCCGCCTCGATGAGTGCACGGGCCAGCGCCAGGCCCACACCGGTCGAACCGGCCCCCGAGAACCCGCGGTCGAAGATGTGTGGCGCGAGGTCGTTGCTGACCCCGACCCCCTCGTCCGACACCTCGACGCACACCATCGTCTCGCGGGGCGACGTCTCCTCGCCGGGCGTCCTGAGATTCTGACCCTGGATCAGACGCACCGCGACGGTGCACGTCCCCGCCCCGTGCATGAGCGCGTTGTCGACGAGCACCGCGACGGCCTCGCGGAGCCGGGAACCGGTGGTCGACGCCATCACGTTCGTGTCTCCCCGCAGCACCAGCTCGCGGTCCGCGTCTTCGAACGGCCGTTTCCAGTCCGCGATGACCACGCTGAGTTCCCGGATCACCGACACGTGGGTCTCGGTGCCGTTGCTGCGTGACGAGCGGACCAGTTCGTCGATCGCGACGGTCAGACGGTCCACCTGCGCCATCGCCTCGTCGGCCTCGACCACGACCGCGGGATCCGAGTGCACGGACAGCTCGTCGAGCCGGAGACGGACAGCTGTGAGGCGGCTGCGGAGCTGATGGGAGACGTCCGCGACGAGCGCGTGTTCGCGCTGCAGCCGGCCCGCGATCTCGACGGTCGCGGAGTCCAGGACGTCGGAGACACGGTCGAGTTCGGGGATGCCGTGACGTCGCACGTCGGGCCGGAAGTCACCCTCCGCGAGCCGGGCCGCCCGGTTGGCGACGTCCCGCAGCGGATCGGCGAGCCGCTTCGCCGTGACGTAGGCGACCACGGTGCCTGCGGCGATGGACACGAGCACCAGCAGTGCGACGGCACCGACCGCCTGTCGTTGCTGGGTGCGCATCTCGTCGGACGGCACCTCGAGGCGGAGCGAACCGGACGTGCCCATGGCGAGAGATTCCACGAGAGGCGACGGCACGGACGATTCGCCGATGTCCACCCGCGCGGCGCCGTCGTCGGTGGTCGGATAGACCACCACCAGGCGGCCCCCGGCGGGCGTCAGCAGACGCAGCGAGTTCGTGTCGAGATCGCCCTCGACGACGCCGTTGATGCCCTCCTGGGTAATGATCTCCGTCGCCATCCGATCGAGCCGGACCTGAAGATCACTCCGATTGAAATCTTCGACCCACAACCACGCCGTGTAGATGAGCGGCACACCGAGCAGCAGCGCCGTCAGGATCACGACTGCGAGGATCGACTGGAGAATTCTGCGGCGCACTACCCCGCCTAGTCGGTGTTGATGCGGAAACCGACGCCGCGAACCGTCGCGATGCGACGCTCGGCGGCGGGGCCCTCGTCACCGATCTTCCGGCGAAGCCACGACATGTGCATGTCGAGTGTCTTCGAGCCGCGCAGTTCCACGTCGCCCCACACCTCCGCGAGGATGGTGTCGCGGGACACCACCTGCCCCGCGTGTTCGAGCAGCACCCGGAGAAGCTCGTACTCCTTGTTGGCGAGGGCGATCTCGGTTCCGTTCACGAGCACCCGCCGGGCCGCCGGTTCGAGCCGGATGCCACCGACCTCGACGACGGAATCCTCGCCGCCGCCGCGACGGCGCAGCAGGGCGCGCACCCGCGCCATCAGTTCCGCCAACCGGAACGGCTTGCCCACGTAGTCGTCGGCGCCCGCGTCGAGCCCGACGACGAAGTCGACCTCGTCGGTGCGCGCGGTGAGCATGAGCACCGCCAGTTCCGAACTGTGGGCGCGCACTTGCCTGCAGACCTCGAGTCCGTCCATCCCGGGGAGCCCGAGGTCCAGGATCAACAGGTCGTACGCTCCGTCGAGCGCCTGCTCCAGCGCTGCCGGGCCGGTCTGCTCGATGGTGACGTCGTATCCCTCCCGGCCCAATGCCCGCGACAGCGGGGCGGCGATGGCTTCGTCATCTTCGGCAAGCAATACAGCAGTCACCTCCACAGCGTACGGAGGTGCGCAGACGGCTGTGACCGGTTACCAGCCTTTGCCGGTGTCGGCGTCGCCGCGCGGGTCGTCTCGCTCCCGTTCGCGGTGGAGATCCATCGCGTCGAACACCTGGTGATAGAGCAGCGAGTGGACGCGCTGGACGTCGGGGATGTCGTCGAATTCCAGTGGATCGTCGGAGGACGACACGATGACCAGCGTTCCGGTGCGGAGCATCCGGTCCAGGAGGCCGTGCCGGAACTGGACGTTGCTGATGCGCCCCATCGGAATGTCGATCCCGGTGTGCGTCATCACACCCTGGCGGATGAGGACTCGACGATCGGTGACGATGAAGTGGGTGAACTTCCAGCTGAGAAACGGCGCGACACAGCGCCATACGACGAGGCCCAGCCACACCGCGAGGACGACGACGAGCACGATGTTCAGCGCGGAGCCGTCCAGTTTGTTCTCGGCGAAACCCGCCGCGAAACCCGCCACGGCCGTTGCCAGCAGAAAGGTGACGGCGGGGAGCAGCAGCATCTTCCAGTGTGGATGACGGTGAAGCAGCAGTTCCTCGTCCTCGGCGAGGGCGTCCTCCGGATATCCCATGCGAAGAGTGTGCCTCTACCGCATGCGGCTGAGCACTATCGGGGTGATGACGATGATGATGCCGTACAGCACCATCCACACTCCGACCACGATCACGAACACCTCGAGCGACAGTTCGGGCTGCAGGAGCACGAAGCCCCCGGCGACGACGCTGATCACGCCGAGCACGATGGTCAGCCCGCGATCCGCGACCGAACCCGAGGCGCCTTCCACGATTTCGAGGACACCCCGGAACACCCACCACGCACCGACGACCAGCGCGATGATCACGACGGTCTGGAGGGGGCTCCTCAGCACGAGGAACGCCAGAAGTATTGCCAGGGCGCCGGATACGCCCACGAGGGTCCGTGCGGCTCCCCCGGCCTCGACGTCGGCGAACGCCCGGATGATCTGGACGATCCCGAAGCCGAAGAACTGGATGGCGATCAGGACGGCCAGAACCGTGAGCGTCACGTGCGGCCAGACGAGCACCGCGATGCCGAGACCCAGCGTGAGCAGACCGAGCACCACCGTGAGACCGGTCAACGTGCGCCGGGCTGCGGTGACGGAGGACTCCGGAATCGAGGTACTCATGTACCACAGTGTGGCACTACTCGGTGCGCACCGGGCGTAAATGTGTGATGTCACCTGCGGCGACGGCGATCGTGCCGGGCTGGCCGTCGGGGGCGATCACGACCCGGCCCTCCGCGTCGACGTCTGTCGCGATGCCGATCAGTTCACGCCCGCCGGGTAGTTCGGCGCGCACTCGCTGGCCGAGCGTGCCGCAGCGGGCACGGTAGGCCTCGGCGAGTTCCGTGACGTCCCAGTCGGAGTCGTGCCATTGCTGCCAGCGATCGGCGATGGCGCGCAGCACCGCCCGCACCAGGGTGTCGCGGTCGCTGACCTCGGCGCCCTCGAGGACGAGCGACGTCGCATGCTCGACGGGCAGCTCGTCTCTCGTGAGGCTCACGTTGAGACCGATCCCGACGACCACCGCCGGATCCGGTGCCGTGGTGGACACCTCGGCGAGGATGCCGGCGACCTTGCGGCCGTCGATGAGCACATCGTTGGGCCACTTGAGTTCCGCGGGAACCTTGGCGGCGGCGCGGAGCGCGTCGACGACGGCCACACCGGTCAGCAGCGGCAGCCACCCCATGTCCTGGACGCTCATCCCCGGCATCGTCAGCAACACGGAGACCGCGATCTGCGCCTGCGGCGGACTCACCCAGGCGCGGGAGTGGCGGCCCCGGCCGCTGCCCTGGAATTCGGCGAGCAGCACGTGCCGGTCGCAGGTCGACGCCGCGGCCCGCGCGAGAAGATCGGCGTTGGTGGACCCGGTCTCCTGCACCACGTCGAGCCGCGCCCAGAACCTGCGGGTGTCGCTGTCGTCGTCACCGCGGACGAGCGCCGCCCGCAGATTGTCGGCGTTGAGAGGAGGTCGGTTCAGGTCGGTCCACATCACCACAGCCTAGGACGAGCAGGAAAAGGTACTGGTCAGTAGCCGGGTCCGGGCAACCCGCCGCCTGACCACCTCCCTTGGCAGAAGCTCGCCGGCTCTCGTTAAGCTGACCTGTCATGACCACTGTTCAGGAGCCGAGCGCGGCGGAGTCGGCGAGTACGCCCGATATTCACACGACGGCGGGAAAGCTCGCCGACCTGCGTAATCGTCAGACCGAGGCGCAGCACCCGAGCGGTGAAGCCGCGGCCCTGAAGGTCCACGCCAAGGGCAAGCTCACCGCCCGCGAACGCATCACCGCCCTGCTCGACGACGGCAGCTTCGTCGAACTCGACGCCCTCGCCCGGCACCGCTCGGTGAACTTCGGCCTCGCCGACAACCGCCCCGTCGGCGACGGCGTCGTCACCGGCTACGGCACCGTCGACGGCCGCGACGTCTGCGTGTTCTCCCAGGACGCCACCGTCTTCGGCGGCTCCCTCGGCGAAATCTATGGCGAAAAAATCGTCAAGGTCATGGACCTCGCCCTCAAAACCGGGCGCCCCCTGATCGGCATCAACGAAGGCGCCGGCGCCCGCATCCAGGAAGGCGTCGTCTCCCTCGGCCTCTACGGCGAAATCTTCCACCGCAACGTCCAGGCCTCCGGCGTCATCCCGCAGATCTCCCTGATCATGGGCCCCGCCGCCGGCGGCCACGTCTACTCCCCCGCCCTGACCGACTTCGTCGTCATGGTCGACCAGACCTCCCAGATGTTCGTCACCGGCCCCGACGTCATCAAAACCGTCACCGGCGAAGACGTCACCATGGAAGATTTGGGCGGCGCGCACACCCACATGGTCAAATCCGGCGTCGCCCACTACGTCGCCTCCGGCGAACAAGACGCCCTCGACTACGTCAAGGACCTGCTGTCCTACCTGCCCAGCAACAATCAGGCCGCGGCCCCCCGGATGCTGCCCACCGACCCGATCACCGGATCGATCGACGACTCCCTCACCGCCGAGGACCTCGAACTCGACACCCTCATCCCGGACTCGGCGAACCAGCCCTACGACATGCACGAGGTCATCCGCCGCATCCTCGACGACGACGAATTCCTCGAAGTCCAGGCCGAACGCGCCGGCAACATCGTCGTCGGCTTCGGCCGCGTCGACGGCCGCTCCGTCGGGATCGTCGCGAACCAGCCCACCGTGTTCGCCGGGTGCCTCGACATCGACGCCTCCGAAAAAGCCGCCCGCTTCGTGCGCACCTGCGACGCGTTCAACGTCCCCATCATCACCCTCGTCGACGTCCCGGGCTTCCTGCCCGGCACCGACCAGGAATACAACGGCATCATCCGCCGCGGCGCGAAACTCCTGTACGCCTACGGGGAGGCCACCGTCGGGAAGATCACCGTCATCACCCGCAAGGCCTACGGCGGCGCCTACGACGTGATGGGCTCCAAGCACATGGGCGCCGACGTCAACCTCGCCTGGCCCACCGCCCAGATCGCCGTCATGGGCGCCTCCGGCGCCGTCGGGTTCGTCTACCGCAAACGCCTCCTCGAGGCCGCCCGCAACGGCGACGACGTCGACGCGCTGCGCCTGCAACTGCAACAGGAATACGAGGACACCCTCGTCAACCCGTACGTCGCCGCCGAACGCGGCTACGTCGACGCCGTCATCCCCCCGTCCCACACCCGCGGACAGATCGTGGCCGCCCTGCGCCTACTCGAACGCAAAATGGTCACCCTCCCGCCCAAGAAGCATGGGAACATCCCCCTATGACCGCTATCACCGAGGACGACGTGCGCACCGAGACCGGTTCCGACGCGACGTCGTCAGTCAACGGTTCCGCAGCGGACACCACGCTCGCCGAGGGTGCGGCCACCGACCTGCCGGGTGACACGGACGGCGCAGCCGCCGATGCGGCCCGTGAGCCTTTCCTGAAGGTGGTCAAGGGATCACCGTCCGACGAGGAGATCGCGGCGCTCGTCGCGGTGCTGTCCGCGGTCGCCGCCGCAGGCAGCGGTGATCCGGATGCGCACCTCCCACCCGAGTCCTGGGGTGCGCCCACGCGGATGCACCGGAGCGTCGCCCCGTTCTCGCCGTACGCGTTCCCGAACGTGTCGGAGTACCGGCGTTGATCAGGATCCGGTGACGTCCTTCGTTCTCGCCTCGGCTTCCCCGGCGCGGCTGGCTGTCCTGCGCAGCGCCGGGGTGGAGCCGGTCGTGCGAGTCTCCGGAGTCGACGAGGACGCCGTCATCGCAGCACTCGGTGCCGACGCCGCCCCCGAGCACGTCGTCACCGAACTGGCCCGAGCCAAGGCCAACGACGTCCTCCCCGTTCTCGCACGGGACGGGATCTCGGACGCCGTCGTCGTCGGATGCGACTCCATGCTGCTGATCGACGGGTCCCTGCAGGGCAAACCCGGAACCGTCGACGTCGCCCGCGCGCGGTGGTCGGCGATGGCCGGCCGTAGCGCGACCCTGCTCACCGGGCACAGCGTCCTGCGGATCGCGGAGGGTGCGGTGGTGAGTGACGCACACGATCACAGCGCCACCGTCGTCCATTTCGGGAGCCCGCCGGACGCCGATCTGGAGGCCTACCTCGCGACCGGGGAGCCACTGCAGGTCGCGGGCGCGTTCACCCTGGACAGCCTCGGGGGTTGGTTCGTGGACCGCATCGAGGGCGATCCGTCCAGCGTGATCGGGATCGGCCTGCCGCTCGTCCGGAGGTTGCTCGCGGAGGTCGGGGTCGGCGTCGCCGAGTTGTGGGCGTCGTCAGGCCGCGTCGGCTGACCGTTCGTCGACCTGCTGGTTCCGGCGCGGGAGCGTCAGCGACGCCACACCGATAGCCGCCGCCACTGCCGCAATGATCCAGAGGATGCGGCGTTCTGCCTGGAGAAACGCCTCGCCCGCTGCATTACGGGTCGATTCCCGTGCGGCCACCACCGCGGAGTCGGCGATCTGCTGCTGAGCGGCGCCGAGCGCCGCACCGCCGGACGCCGGCGAACGGCATTCGTCGGGCACCTTCATCGGGGACGTGGACCCGAGTTGCTCCGTCGCGCACCGTACGAACGTCTCCTCGGCACGCGGGATCAGCGCCGACGGCACCCCGGCCTCGGCGAGCTGCGCGGTCAGCGCAGGCCGCTCGGCCTGAACCGCGTCCGCCGATTGCGTCGCGACGAGGTTGAAGAACACGACACCGATCACCGCGAGCCCGATCGAACTACCCACCTGCTGCACGGTCGGGAGCAGCCCCGACACCGACCCCGCGTTCTGCGGTTGCACGGTCGCGAGGATCGCCGTCTGGAGCGGCGCCACGAACAGTCCGAGTCCGGCTCCCCCGATGAACAGTGGCCCGGCCAGCGCCGACCACCGCGGATCGGTGCCCTCGTGCTGCAGTTGCGCCGCCAGCACGACGAGGGAGCCGGCGAAGAGCAGCATCCCGAGAGGCAGGACGAGGTTGCCAATGCGCCGGTACACGGCAGCGGAGGCCAGCGCGGCGAGACCGGTCCCCAATGCCCACGGCAGCGTCATCACCCCGGCCCTGAGCGGGGAGAACCCGAACCCGAACTGCAGGGTAAGGGAGATGGTGAAGATCAGCGACGTGAGCGTCCCGAAGAACACGAACGCGATGGCCGCGCCGAGCGAGAACGCGCGGTCGGTGAACAACTCGAGGCGCAGCACCGGGTCGCCGCCGCGGCGCCCCAGCCGCCACTCGTAGACGACGAACGCGATCAGGACCGGCACCGAACACAGCAGCATCACCACGAGCGAGGTCGGCCAGCCGCGTTCCCGGCCCTCCGCGAGCGGAAAGATCAGGAGGAACAGCCCGGCCGCCGACAGCACAGCGCCGCCCACGTCGAGTCGGCGGATGCCGTCGGGCTTCGCGTCGACGAGATAGAAGTAGCCGAGGACCAGGGCCGCGAGCCCGATCGGGAGGTTGACGAAGAAGATCAGCCGCCAACCCCAGTCGAAGAGATCCCACTGGATGAGAAGTCCGCCGACGAGCGGACCGCAGATGGTGGCGAGCCCGATGGTCGCGCCGTAGATGCCGAACACCCGCGGATGCGAGCGTTTCGGAAAGAGTCCCGAGATGATCGCGAACGTCTGAGCCGACATCGACCCCGCCGCGAGACCCTGCAACGCCCGCGACACCACGAGAGCGGTCGGCGACTGGGCCAGTCCGCAGAGCAGTGAGGCAACGATGAAGACGGCCAACGCGGTGAGGAAGACCCGTCGTCGGCCGAGGAGATCCCCCAGTCGTGCCGCTGTGATCAGCGAACATGCGAAGGACAGCGTGTAGACGCTCACCATCAGCAGCTGCGCCGACACCGAAGCACCCAGATCGACCGCGATGCTCGGGAGCGCGACGTTGACGATGGTCGCGTCCAGGAGTTGCATGAACACGGCGGCGAGGCTGGTGGCCAGTCCCAGCCACGGGACCCACCGACCGAGTTCGCCTCGATAGAGCGCGTCACGCTGCGTCACAGGCATCCGGACAGGCTAGCGGCTCGAAGCTCACAGAACGCTGTGAGGTCGTTCAGCGGTTGCTGCATGCTACGCGAGGAACTTGCAGCGTAGAACCCTTTTGCCCGACACTTGACTAGACCGGGACCGACCTGTAATCAGTCTCATACTTCTTTACCTCTCGCGGTAAGGCACTCGGTGCCGCATCCTGTTGCGAGAAGTCCGTGCCACACCCGACCGAACTCGCAACCGATTCGACACCCCAGGAGCCGCTCGATGGACTTGAACTTGATCACCCACTGGAAGCCAGAGCCTGGGCGGGTCGTCGAGTGGAAAGTCACGGACGCGAGTGCACGTGCGGCTGTCGAAGCGCCGGTGGATCCGGTACTGCCGACCACCATGCAGGAGCGGCACCTGCGGCGGGCCCGGCTGGCGGCGAACAACGGCGAGACGCAGTCCCCCTGGATCGGCATCGCCTTCGACTTCCCGGGCAGGCTCGACCGCGCCGCGATGACCCGCACTCTCGAGCGCTACATCCTGCGGCATGACACCCTGCACAGCTGGTTCTCGTTCGAGAACGCGGATGCCGACCCCACGGACACCGCGAACGCGGTACAGCGGCACGTCGTGCCCGCCGACTCCATCGCCCTGATCGCACACGAGGGCGAGACCCTCACCACCCCTGAACAGGTCCGCGACCACGTCGCCGCGCGCTTCGCGAACGACACGAGCGCGCTGGCCTGGCCTGCTTTCGTGTTCGGCGTCGTGGAACATCACGACGCCGGCGCTCCCGGGCCCGAGGACAGCTTCACCCTGTTCCACGCCGTCGATCACGCGCACACCGACATGCAGTCGATGATTCTCACGTTCGCCGAGACGCGGATCATCTATCAGGCCGAACTCGACGGCGTAGAGCCCGAACTACCCGATCCGGGGAGCTACGTGGAGTACAGCCGCCGGGAGCGGGAGAAAGCGGCGACACTGACCCTCGCCTCACCCGAGGTGCACGGCTGGATCGGTCACCTCACCCGCAACGGCGGTACCTTCCCGAGCTTCCCCCTCGACCTCGGGGCGTCCGACGAACCGAAGCCGGCCATCGGCAGCCGATTCGACCTCGCCGACGCCGACGAGTGCGAGCAGTTCGGCGCCGTGTGCAAGGCCCACGGTTCCAACTTCATCGGCGGCGTGTTCGCGGCTCTCGCGATCACCGAACACGAACTGGTCGGGCGCGACCGCTACATGGCGCTGTCCCCCCTCACCACCCGCAACGACCCGCAGTTCTACTGGTCCCAAGGGTGGTTCATCAATCTCATTCCGGTCGGGTTCGCCCTCGAGGACGCCACGACGTTCACGGGACTGGCCCAGCGCGCGCAGGACGCCTACCGGTCCGGCAAGGCGCTCGGCGAGGTGTCCGTGCAGCAAGTGATCGACACCGTGCTCGCTCAGGCCGGCCCCGAGGTGATGTCGCAACACGCCACCACGCTCGCACCGCCTCCGATCGTGTCGTACATCGACGGCCGGCGGTTGCCGCAGACCGAGAGCTTCGTGTCGACCCGGGCGACCGGCATCGTGGGTGGCAAGGCCACTCAGATCGCGTCGATCTGGGTCAACCGCATGCTCGAGGGCACGTGGATGGCCGTCTCGCACCCCGACACCGACGAGGCCCACCGGTCTGTGACCGCATATGCGGAACGGTTGTCGAACATCATGAAAACCGTTGCCCGCGAAGGCGATTACACGCTGACATCGTTCGCGCCGACAGCGGACTCCGCGACTGCCGCAGGGGTGGAGTAGTGCACGTCACGTCGATCGACCGGTACATGCTCGAACCCGGCCTGGTGACGGAATGGTCCGTCGCGCCGGGCAAGGTCTCCCCGTCCGCGGTGCCGCCTTCGTACAACCAGCAATTCCATCTCGACACCGCCCGCACCCACGGCGTCGGCCGAAGCGTCTGGATGGCAGCAGCTTTCGACCTTCCCGGGCGACTCGACCGGGATGCTCTCACGCAGGCGCTGGTGCACTTCATCCGGCGTCACGACACGCTGCAAACCGGCTTCGACGTGAGCCCGGATGCGATGGCGCGCGTGGATCTCGACCCCGAAGACATCACCGTCGTCGCGTCCGAGTCCTCGGCGACGACGTCACCGCACGAACTCCGCGACCACCTGCGGTACCGGTTCACCGAGGCGTGCGACCCGCTGACGTTCCCCGCGTACCTGTTCGCCACCATCGAGCGCGACTCGCACTACACCGTGGTCAGTGCGTTCGATCACACTCTCGTCGACGGATACTCGCTCGTCATCGCGTTGGGCGAACTCCGGCAGATCTATCAGCGACTCATCGGACTCGGCGGCTCGGCCGCGCTCACCGAAGCGGACCTGACGAAAGAACTCGGCGATCCCGGGAGCTTCCTGCGGTACTGCGAACTCGAGGCCGAGACGCCCGTCACCGGGATCGGCGACCCCCGGGTGCGCGAATGGGCACGCTTCTACGAACGCTGCGGCGGCACCGCGCCCAGTTTCCCGCTCGATCTGGGTGTCGAGGCGGGCAGGCCCGCACCACAGGGAGCGGACGTCCGCCCCCTTCTCGGCGCCGCCGACACCGAGCGGTTCGAGGAAATCTGCCTGGACTCGGGGGGAAGCCTGTTCTCCGGGGCGCTCACCGCGATGGGGATGGCAGTGCACTCGATCAACGGCATTTCCCGGATGCCGTTGCAGTTTCCGCTGCACATTCGCCAGGACCCGCAGTGGGCCAATGCGATCGGGTGGCTCACGACGAGTGCGCCGCTGACGGTCGAACTGACACCCGACTGCGACTTCCAGTCCTCCCTGGCGCACACCCACGCCTCGTTCCGCACGGCTCTCACGCTCAAGGGCGTGACGATGGCCCAGGTGCGGGACGCGCTCGGTGACGGATACCGCCGCACCCGCACGGATGTGTTCATGGTCTCGTACATCGACTACCGCAAACTGCCCGGCACCGACGATCACGACGAGCTGAACGCCCACCACATCAGCAACGTGACGGTCGCGGACGACGCGCAATTCTGGATCTCCCGCACCCAGCGCGGTCTCGCGCTGCGGTCGCGGTTCCCCGAGACGCCGACGGCACGCCGCGCGGTCACCGAGTTCCTGGTGCGGCTGCGCGAAATCATGCACGACATCTGCGAGAACGGCGTCACTCCCATCGCGGAGCTGACCAGTCAGCTGAACCTGGAAGGCACTCCGGTCGTCTGACCGCCGGAGGGCTCGAACAGTCGTCGCCGTATAGCGTCGGCGAACTTGACTGCCTCGACCTTGGCCCGCCCCGCGACGTCGCCGGCGAACAACTCGTCGACGCTGGACGTCCACAGTTCGACCCAGCGGTCGAAGTGCCGGTCGGTGAATCCGTGCCGGCCGTGCAGCGCCCGGTGCACGGCGAACGCGCTGCCTCGGTAGACGCCTGTGCGCAGCAGGACCGTCTCCCAGAAGTCGCACATGACGGGCAGGTGGTCGTCCAGGCCGATCACCGCGAGCGTCTCGAAGGCCGGTTCGAGGACCGGATCGGCGAATGCCCGGCCGTAGAAGTGCCGGAGCAGCAGTTCCAGGTCGGCGCGCGTCGAGATGTCGGGCATGAGGCCTCCGTTCGGGTGCGAATCTACGCGCCTGGGCGGGCTCCCTCAGCATCCACGGCCGGTAAGTGTGAACGCCGGTCGGAAGAACTTCCGGCGTCCGCCTAGAATTGACGCCGTCCCCGTCGCATCTGCCCCAGGAGCCCACCCGTGCCCGTAGCGCCAGATCCCACCCAGTCCTTCGCCGAGTACGCCAACCCCGGTCGGCTCGTGTCGACGGAGTGGCTGTCCGCGAATCTGGGCACACCCGGCCTCAAGGTGGTGGAGTCGGACGAGGACGTGCTCCTCTACGACGTCGGCCACATCCCCGGAGCCGTCAAGGTCGACTGGCACCTCGATCTCAACGATCCGGTGACCCGTGACTACATCAACGGCGAGCAGTTCGCCGACCTGATGAGCCGCAAGGGCATCAGCCGCGACGACACCGTCGTGATCTACGGCGACAAGAGCAACTGGTGGGCGGCGTACGCCCTCTGGGTGTTCACGCTGTTCGGACACGAGGACGTCCGTCTCCTCGACGGCGGCCGCGACGCGTGGATCGCCGAGAACCGGGACACCGCGTTCGACGTCCCCGAGACCTCCCCCACCGACTACCCGGTGGTCGAGCGCAACGACGCCCCGATCCGCGCGTTCAAGGACGACGTGCTCGATCACCTCGGCAAGGGGCCGCTGATCGACGTGCGTTCGCCCCAGGAGTACACCGGCGAACGCACCCACATGCCCGACTACCCCGAAGAGGGGGCGCTGCGCGGCGGCCACATCCCGAGCGCGCTGAGCATTCCGTGGGCCAAGGCCGCAGCCCCCGACAGCCGGTTCCGCTCACGCGGTGAACTGAACGAGATCTACGGCGGTGTGTCCGCCGACGACGACATCGTGGCGTACTGCCGCATCGGGGAGCGTTCCAGCCACACCTGGTTCGTCCTCACCCACCTGCTCGGTTACCCCACCGTCCGCAACTACGACGGTTCGTGGACGGAGTGGGGCAACATGGTTCGCGTTCCGATCGTCAGGGGTGAAGAGCCGGGAGACGTTCCCGGCGCATCGTCATGACCGAACTACCCGATTCGCTTGCCGAGATCGTCGACGACTTCGCTGCCGTCGACGGCTCGGACAAGCTGCAGTTGCTGCTGGAGTTCAGCCGCGAACTGGCGCCTCTGCCCGCCGAACTCGAGCAGGACGCCATGGAACCGGTGCCCGAGTGCCAGTCTCCGTTGTTCCTGTCGGTCGACGACTCCGATCCCGACCACGTGCGGCTGCATTTCAGCGCGCCCGCGGAAGCGCCGACGACGCGGGGTTTCGCGTCGATCCTGCACCAGGGCCTGGACGGGCACAGTGCTGCCACCATCCTCGGCATTCCGGACGATTTCTATTCCGCGCTCGGGCTCGCCGACGCCGTCAGTCCCCTGCGGCTGCGCGGCATGTCCGCGATGCTCGCGCGAATCAAGCGGCATCTTCGCGGCTAGGCAGGGTCTGAACACTTACTGATGGAATTCACCGAACTTGCCGACTATCCCGTTCCGGTGGGCGCGCTCACCGAATGGTTACCGTGCGCCCGCTCGGAATGGGTGGACGATCCCCGCCCCGCCTCGTACATCCACGAGGCGCACCTGCGCCGGTGCTCCGACTCCGGTGGTCGCGAATCCTGGCTGGGCACCGCGTTCGAGATCCACGGCACGCTGAACGTCACCGCTTTCCGGTCGGCACTGGAGAAGTGGACCGATCGTCACGAGGTGCTGCGCTCGCACACGACGTTCGACGCGGAGACCGAGCGCGTGCACCGGCGCACCGTGCCGCAGGGCGGGCTGCACGTGGGGGTCGTCAGCCACGGGTACGACGCCGCCGGCGGCGACAACTTCGCGCACCTGCAGCAACTGTTCGACGAGTACGCGTCGCCGCACAGTTGGCCGTCGTACGTCTTCGCGACGCTCGAAACAGTCCAACGCGACCGATTCACGGTGTTCTTCGCGGCCGATCACTCGATCATCGACGGGTTCTCCATCGTGCTCGTCGCCCACGAGTTGACCGCCCTGTACGAGGAAGCACTGTCCGGACGCACGGCCAACCTGTTTCCCGTCGGCAGCTACATCGACTTCGGCCGTGAGGAGCGTGAGACCTCCACCGCCGCCGAGGTGAAACGTGAGGCGCTCGACGTGTGGCGCTCGGCGCTCGAGGGACCGGGACTCCCCGAGTTCCCGCTCGAGGTCGGTCCGCGCACGTCGTACGCCCAGCAGAACCTGTCTGCCTGGATTCTCGATGCCGACCAGGCTGCGGCGTTCAACTCGGTGTGCCGCGAGGCGGATGTGGGGTTCTTCCCCGGCCTGCTCGCGTGCCTGGGTATGGCCGGGGCGGAAGTGGCCGGGCATCAACGCTTTCGGACGGTCACTCCGGTCCATACCCGGCACTCCCCGCAGTGGGCGTCCGCGCTCGGATGGTTCGTGGGTCTCAGCCCGATCGACTTCGAGGTGACGTCGGACGAGTTCGCCGCCGTCGCCCGCGACGCCGCCGAGAGCGTGGCCCGGACGAAACCGCTCTCGGTGGTCCCGTTCGACCGCATCGAGAAGGAACTCGACATCCCCATCCGGCCTCGCTTCGTCGTCTCCTACATGGACGTCCGGTTCGTGCCCGATGCGGGCCGCTGGCACGAGCGCAACGCCCGGGCGTTGAGGAGCCGGCAGTACACCCACGACGTGTACGCCTGGATCAATCGCACCCCCCGAGGTGTCAATCTGGCGGTCCGCTATCCGGGCAACGACATCGCTGCCGCGAGCGTCCACACGTGGGTCGGGAGCCTCCGCCGGCAACTGGAACAGGTTTCAACCAGCTACCCCTCGGTAGGGTTGCGGAGCGTCGGACAGCCCTGACGGGAAATTTCGGTCCGGTGACAACACGGATCGGTTCGGTGCTTAGACTCCGAAGTGATGCCGTAAACGACCGCTGGTGACACCCACGGGAGCCACCGCGGAGACAGACCATGCGAACCACAGGAGGCTCAGTGCCCAGTCATGCCAGCGCGCACATCACGAAGGTGCTCGTCGCGAACCGCGGTGAGATTGCAGTGCGGGTGATCCGGGCCGCAGCCGATGCCGGCCTGGCCAGCGTCGCCGTCTACGCCGAACCCGACGCCGACGCCCCGTTCGTGCGCCTGGCCGACGAAGCATTCGCCCTCGGCGGGCAGACCTCCGCCGAGTCCTACCTGGTGTTCGACAAAATCCTCGACGCCGCCAAAAAGTCCGGCGCCGACGCCATCCACCCCGGCTACGGCTTCCTCTCCGAAAACGCCGACTTCGCCCAGGCCGTGATCGACGCCGGCCTGATCTGGATCGGCCCCTCCCCGCAATCGATCCGCGACCTCGGCGACAAGGTCACCGCCCGCCACATCGCCGAAAAAGCCAAGGCCCCGATGGCCGCCGGCACCAAGGACCCGGTCAAAAACGCCGACGAGGTCGTCGCCTTCGCCAAGGAATACGGTGTCCCCGTCGCCATCAAGGCCGCGTTCGGCGGCGGCGGCCGCGGCATGAAGGTCGCCCACACCATCGAGGAAATCCCCGAACTGTTCGACTCCGCCACCCGCGAGGCCGTCGCCGCGTTCGGCCGCGGCGAATGCTTCGTCGAACAGTATCTGGACAAGGCCCGCCACGTCGAAGCCCAGGTCATCGCCGACCAGCACGGCAACGTCATCGTCGCCGGCACCCGCGACTGCTCCCTGCAACGCCGCTTCCAGAAACTCGTCGAGGAGGCCCCCGCCCCGTTCCTCACCGACGACCAACGCCACCGCATCCACACCTCCGCCAAGGCCATCTGCAAAGAGGCCGGCTACTACGGCGCCGGCACCGTCGAATACCTCGTCCAGGGCGACACCGTCTCCTTCCTCGAGGTCAACACCCGCCTGCAGGTCGAACACCCCGTCACCGAGGAAACCGCCGGCCTCGACCTGGTCCTGCAACAGTTCAAGATCGCCAACGGCGAACACCTCGACCTCACCGAGGACCCCACCCCCCGCGGGCACTCCTTCGAATTCCGCATCAACGGCGAGGACGCCGGCCGCGGCTTCCTGCCCGCCCCCGGCCCGGTCACCAAGTTCGTCCCGCCCACCGGCCCCGGCGTGCGGATGGACTCCGGCGTCGAAACCGGCAGCGTGATCGGCGGCCAGTTCGACTCCATGCTCGCCAAGCTCATCGTCACCGGCGCCACCCGCGACGAGGCCCTGGCCCGCGCCCGCCGCGCCCTCGCCGAATTCCAGGTCGAAGGACTGGCCACGGTCATCCCGTTCCACCGGGCCATCGTCTCCGACCCCGCCTTCATCGGCGACGGCACCACCTTCGACGTCTACACCAAGTGGATCGAAACCGAATGGGACAACCAGATCGAACCGTTCACCGGTAACCCGCCGATCGACGAGGACGAGCACCTGCCCCGGCAGAACGTCGTCGTCGAGGTCGGCGGCCGCCGCGTCGAGGTGTCCCTGCCCGGACAGTTCACCCTCGGCACCGGCGCCGGTGCCCCGGCCGGGGCGGTCCGCAAGAAGCCCAAGCCCCGCACCCGCGGCGGCGCCCACGGCGGCGCCGCCTCCGGTGACGCCGTCACCGCCCCCATGCAGGGCACCGTCGTCAAGGTCGCCGTCGAAGAAGGCCAACAAGTCGCCGAGGGCGACCTCATCGCCGTCCTCGAGGCCATGAAGATGGAAAACCCCGTCAACGCCCACAAGGCCGGCACCGTCACCGGCCTCGCCGTCGAACCCGGCGCCGCCATCACCCAGGGCACCGTCCTCGCCGAACTGAAATAGGCACCTGCACCCACTCGTGAGTCCTTCTCGGCCCCCGGGGTCGAGAAGGACTCACAGTAGTCTGTACGCATGTCTGACGTTCCCGAGATCCGTATCGGCACTGCCGAACGTGAGCAGGCCCTGAACTTGCTGAGCGAACATTTCGCGGCGGGCCGTTTGACGGTCCCCGAGTTCGACGAGCGCAGTCTCGCGGTCACGAATGCCACCACTCGCGGCGAGCTCGACCGAGTGTTCACCGACCTCCCCGCGACCACGGTCGGCGCGCCCGCCAAGGCCGAATCGGCCGCCACCGACAACGACCAGAACTGGCGTCGCATCGTGATGTCGGTGATCCCGCTCGTCGCCCTCGTGCTGTTCTTCGTCGTCCCGGTCGACAACAGCTGGTTGTTCTTCCTGATGATCCCTGCCGCCGGCGCCATCCTGTTCGGCACCCGCGACGACCGCCACGGTCGCGATCGCCGCCGCGACCGGGACCGTTGACATGGAACCTGTCGAGGTCAATGCGGGTGGCTGGTACCTGCGCGCGCTGCGCGCCGACGAACGGGTCGACGATCGCCCGGCGCTCGCGGACGGTGGAATCGCCGAACCCGAGTACGTCGCCCGCCGTACGGCGCAGTGGCTGAGCGACGAGCACTATTCGTGGGCGATCTGCCAGCCCAACACCGGCGAACTGCTCGCCGAGGTGGGCCTCACCCCGTCCGGGGAGTCCGCGACCCTCACCGGCTGGGCGCGGACCGGCCACGAGGACGCGCTGGCGAGCGGATCGGATGCGGTGCAACGGTTTGCCGAGGGCGCACTGGGGTTCACGGTCCGGCGGTGACTATGCGATCCGTTCCGGTGGCGGCCCTCACCGTGCTGGCACTGGTCATGCTCCTGTCCCCTGCGTCCGCGACGCCGTCGGGTCCCGAACATGCCGACAAGGTGGTGCACGCACTGCTGTTCGCTGCGCTGGCCGCCGCCTCCCGGTACGCGCTCCTGACACCACGGATCACCGTGCTCTGGCTCGCGGCGTTCGCGGTGATCACCGAAATACTGCAGGGCGTGCTGCCGATCGGCCGGCACGGATCGGTCTGGGATCTCTGCGCCGACATGGTGGGTGTGGCGATCGGGTTGTCCGCTCAGTCCGCGATCATGCGCTCCCGCAGCAGAGTCTGAACGCCGGCGTCGAGGCCGAGTCCGTCGGAGAAGTACCGTTCGACGGTCCCGTACTGCTCGCGCATGGTGGCCAGGGACACCTCCAGGTACTGCTGACGGACTCCGAGCACGGGCTCGAGCAGCGCCGGATCTCCACCCGCGTCGACGAACTTCTCGAACACGCCCGCGAACGACGGAAGCAGGAGTTCGTTGGTCAGCAGGTAGTCGTGGAACACGTCGTCCTCACCGACTCCGAGGAGAAGCAGCAGCGCGGCCGTGGCCCATCCCGTCCGGTCCTTGCCGGTGGTGCAGTGCACGAGGACAGGCGTGTTGCCGTTCGAGGCCAGGTCGCCGAACAACTCCCGGTAGGACGACACCGCGCTCGGCATCACGACGAAGTCGCGGTAGCTGCCCTCGAAGTACTCGATCGCGCGTCCGCCGCCGAGTTCCCGTTCGGCGATCATCGGATCGGCGATCACCTGGAGCATCTGCGCGGGGATAGACCGGATCCCCTTGTCGGCGAGCACGTCCAACACCACCGCGCGAGCGCCGTCCGGCAGTTTGTCGGGCGCCGCGTCGCGCTCGTCCGCCGTGCGCAGGTCGTACACCGTCCGGATCCCGAGGCCGTCGAGCAGCGGCATGTCCGTGTCCGCGATACGGCTGAGATCGGTCGAACGGAAGTACACGCCGGTGCGCACTTTCGCGCCGTCCCGGGTTCGGTAGCCACCGACGTCTCGCAGATTGGGCACGGACGTGATCGGTATCGGCGTCATGCGTCGACGGTACCGCCCAGCACTCGGGCCAGTGCATCCACGGCGGCGTCGAGTTCCGCGGTCGTCACCGTCAGGGGTGGACGGAACCTGATCCCGCGCTTGCCGGTCGGCAGGATCAGCACCCGCTCCCGGTCCCTGAGGTCGGCGACGACGCGGTCCCGCCGCTGCGGAGTGGGGAGGGTGATCGCGCACATGAGGCCGCGTCCCCGCGGCTCGGTCACGTCGGGATTCGCGCGTGCGAGTTCCCGCAGTCGTTCGAGGAGATGCGCCCCGGTCATCCGGGCCCGGTCGACGAGCCGGTCCTCCTCGATGATCTCGAGGATCCGGCGGGACCGCACCATGTCGGTGAGGTTGCCACCCCAGGTGGAGTTGATCCGCGAGCTGACGGCGAACACGTTGTCGGGGATGTCGTCCACCCGGCCGCCGGCCATGATGCCGCAGACCTGAGTCTTCTTGCCGAACGCGACGACGTCCGGATGCACTCCCAATTGCTGGTACGCCCAGGCAGTGCCGGTGAGACCGCACCCGGTCTGCACCTCGTCGAGAATGAAGAGCGCGTCGTTCTCACGGCAGAGCGCCTCCATCCCCCGGAAGAATTCCGGGCGGAAGTGGTGGTCTCCCCCCTCTCCCTGGATCGGCTCGGCGATGAAACACGCCACATCCGAGGGGTTCTCGGCGAACGCGCGCCGCGCCTGGTCCAGTGCGTGACGCTCGGCCTCGACGACGTCCCGCCCGTCCGCGAGGTACGGGGAGTCGATGCGCGGCCAGTCGAACTTGGGGTACCTCGCCACCTTGCCGGGCTCGGTATTGGTGAGCGACATCGTGTATCCACTGCGCCCGTGGAACGCCTCGGTCAGATGGAGCACCTTCGTGCCGAGCGCCGGGTCGAGGCCGCGGCTCTCGTTGAGCCTGCTCTTCCAGTCGAACGCCACCTTCAGAGCGTTCTCGACGGCGAGTGCGCCCCCGTCGATGAAGAAGAGATGCGGCAGTGCGGGATCGCCCAGCACCCGGGCGAACGTCTCGACGAACCGTGCCATCGGGACGGTGTAGATGTCGGAATTGCTCGGCTTGTTGATCGCCGCCGCCGCCAGTTCCCGGCGAAAGGCGTCGTCGTCCGCCAGTTCCGGGTGGTTCATCCCCAGCGCGGACGAGGCGAAGAATCCGAACATGTCCAGGTAGCTGGTGCCATCGCGCTGGTCGACGAGATGCGTACCGCGTGAGCGTTCCAGGTCGAGCACCAGGTCGAAACCGTCGACCAGAATGCGCTCGCGCAGCACGTCGTGCACCTGGCTCGCCGGCAGCTCGCCCCCATCTCCGGTAAATCGAATCGCTGTGCTCATACCGAGAGATTACGTCAAAATTCCTGTGAACCGGCGACGATTCGGCAACATATACGGAACAGAGCTCATCTGTCGTAAAATGTTTGCAAGATGATGGTGCTGCGCGTGTGTACGTTGGCGGTGGCACGGATCTCCTGCAGCAGGTGTTCCAGCTCCCGTGGGGAAGCGACGCGCACCAGCAGCACGTAGCTCTCCTCCCCCGCGACCGAGTGGCACGCTTCGATTGCGGGGAGGTTCCGCAACCGGGCGGGTGCATCGTCGGGCTGCGACGGATCGAGAGGAGTGATCGCGACGAATGCGGACAGACCGTGCCCGAGCGCATCCGGATCGATCTTCGCGGTGTACCCGCGGATCACTTTGCGGGCCTCGAGCCTGCGCACCCTGGACTGCACGGCAGAGATCGACAGCCCCGCCTTCTCGGCGAGTGTCGCCAGAGTCGCCCGGCCGTCGGCCACCAACTCCTGCATCAGTACCCGATCGATGTCGTCGAGAGGAGTATGGGGTGCGTCGCTACGAAAAGATTCCACCACCAGCGCAGGCTAGCCCAGCGGAGGTGCATCATGGTTGAAACGTGGGAGCTCCGCGCCCGCTTTGCCCGGGCACTGGCCGCGACGTACGGCCGGGAGGTGCCCGCATACGACACACTGGCCGAGGTGGCCGGTGCGGTCAACGCGGACTTCGCGGCGCGACACCCTGCCGACGCCGAACGCCGTGGCGGCCTGGCCCGGATCACATCCGAACGCCGCGGCGCGATCAGGCTCGGTGGACCCACGGAGCTGCGCCAGGCGGCCATCCTGTTCGCGGGCTTCGGAATGCACCCCGTCGGCTGCTACGACCTGCGCGACGCGCCCGCACCCGCGCCCGTCGTCTCGACGGCGTTTCGTCCCGTCGATCCGATCGAACTGGCCCGCAACCCGTTCGGGATGTTCACGTCGATGCTCACCACCGCCGATCGCCGGTTCTTCGACTGCGACCGGCAGCGCCGCCTCGAGAACGTTCTCGCCGCGCGCACGGTGTTTCCCACGGAGGTGCTGCACCTGGCCGCGCTCGCGACCGAGGAAGGCGGGCTGACGGCGCCGACGGCGGAGCGGTTCGTCGCGCTGGCGGCCACGGCCTTCGCATCGCCGGACACCGCGGCCGACCGGTCCTGGCACGCCGAGTTCGAACGTATCTCCCCCGTCGCCGCCGACATCGGTGGGCGCACGAGCGTCCGCGTCGTCCATCTGGCGCCACGGGTCTTCGACCTCGACGACCTGTGCCTGCGTGCGGCGCGCCGCGGCCTCACGATGATCGGCCGCATCCAGGGACCGCCCGCATGGGGCGGCCCGGACGTACTTCAGCGGCAGGCGTCGTTCCGCGCCGCCGGCGAACCACGCGGAGTCGTCGTTGCGGAGTCGCGCGGCATCGCACTGACACCCGAGGGACGGGAACTGTGCGACCGTCTGGCGGACGCCGACTCCGCCCGCTGGGAACGCGAGTTTCCGCGGACTGAAGCCGAATTCGAGGCGAGCGGGCTGGCGTACTTCAGCCACCGACTCTCCGGCGAGGAAGACGTCGCGGAGCCCATTCTCTACGAGGACTACCTCCCGGTGGCGGTGGACTCCGGCCCCGACCACCTACCGTGGCTCGCCGAGACCCTCAGCCGGCCCGTGCACGACCCGTTCACGCTCTACCGACAGCAGCAGGATCGAACCCGAGAGAGGACAGCATCGTGAACCTTCCCGCCCCCGAGGAGTTGTGCCGACGCGCCGAGGAAGCACTGATCCGGTGCGGCGCCGAAATCACCGACGCCGGTGGACCGCTCGTCGCGCGAACCCCGATCACCGGGACCGAACTGCGCACGGTGACCGCGAGCAGCACGGAAGACGTGGACCGGGCGATCACCTCAGCGCACGACGCCTTCCTCGAGTGGCGTACCGTTCCCGCCCCCCAACGCGGCGCGGTGGTGCGCCGCCTGGGTCAGCTTCTGACGGAACACAAGACGGACCTGGCGGAACTGGTCACCCTCGAGGCGGGCAAGATTCCGTCCGAGGCGCAGGGCGAAGTGCAAGAGATGATCGACATCTGCGAATTCGCGGTCGGTCTGTCACGCCAGTTGTACGGCAGGACGATGGCCTCGGAACGTCCGGGACACCGGCTGATGGAGACGTGGCACCCACTGGGAGTCGTCGGGGTGATCTCGGCGTTCAATTTCCCCGTGGCGGTGTGGTCGTGGAATACCGCCGTCGCGCTGGTCTGCGGCGACACGGTGGTGTGGAAGCCGTCGGATCGGACTCCGCTCACCGCGATCGCCTGTGATGCGCTGCTGGCGCGCGCTGCCCGCGACGTCGGTGCACCCGCCGGGATCCACGCCCTGGTCCAGGGCGCGGGGGACGTCGGCGAGCGTCTCGTCGACGACGCACGCGTGGCCCTGGTCAGCGCCACCGGGTCGGTGCGGATGGGTCGCGCCGTGGGTCCGCGCGTCGCCGCGCGCTTCGGCAAATGCCTACTCGAGCTGGGCGGCAACAACGCAGCGGTGGTGGCCCCGTCCGCCGATCTCGATCTGGCCGTGCGGGGAATCGTCTTCTCCGCCGCGGGCACCGCGGGCCAGCGCTGCACGTCCCTGCGGCGGCTGATCGTGCACTCCTCCGTCGCCGACGAGCTGGTGCAGCGCATCTCTTCGGCGTACGGCCAGTTGAAGGTCGGGAACCCGTTCGACGACGGTGTCCTCGTCGGTCCGTTGGTGAACCGCTCCGCGTTCGAGGCCATGCAGACCGCGTTGGACAAGGCCCGCGCCGACGGCGGGACCGTTGTCTGCGGCGGCGAACGCAGCGGTGGCAGCGACTCCGCCTACTACGTCTCGCCCGCCCTCGTCCGGATGCCCGCGCAGACGTCGGTGGTGCAGGAGGAGACGTTCGCACCGATCCTCTACGTCCTCACCTACGACGACTTCGACCAGGCGATCGCGTTGCACAACGAAGTGCCCCAAGGGCTTTCGTCGTCGATCTTCACCACCGATCAGCGTGAGGCCGAGAGGTTCCTCGCGGCAGACGGTTCCGACTGCGGCATCGCGAACGTCAACATCGGCACCTCGGGTGCGGAGATCGGCGGGGCGTTCGGCGGCGAGAAAGAGACGGGCGGCGGACGCGAGTCCGGATCCGACGCATGGAAGGCCTACATGCGCCGCGCGACGAACACCGTCAACTACTCCGATCGACTCCCGCTCGCGCAGGGGGTGGAGTTCACCTGATCGGCGGCGTCGACCGGCTACTCTCGGGGCGTGAGCAACTGGACCGAGATGGCGCGTGAGATTGCCGAGAACGTGTTGTTCCCGGTGGCCGACAGCGTCGATGCCGACGGCGAGGTTCCCGACAGTCACTTCGAGACTCTCGCCGCCGACGGCTTCTACGGACTCGCGGCACCGGGCGAAGAAGGTGTGACGCCGTCGGTGCTGGTCGACGTGATCGAGACGTTGTGCGGTGGCTGCCTCGCGACGGCGTTCACGTGGATGCAGCATCACGGCGTCGTCGCCGGTCTCGCCGATTCGCCGAACACGTCCCTGCAGGGTCGCTACCTCGACGGGCTCATCGACGGCACCGTCCGGGCCGGTGTCGCCCTGGCCGGAGCGATTCCCGTCCCGCCCACCCTGTGGGCACGCAGCGTCGACGACGGCTACGTGCTCGACGGGGTGTCGCCGTTCGTCACAGGCTGGGGCATCGTCGATCTGCTCCAGGTGTCGGCGCGCGACGAATTCGACGACTCCATCGTGCACGTCATCATTCCCGCGCAACCGCTTCGGGGACTCACCGCCGAGGAACTCCCGCTGATCGCGGCCCGCGGGTCCAACACGGTCCGGTTGACATTCGACGGGCTCGCCGTGCCACGCGATCTGGTAAGTGCCGTCGTCTCCCCCGACGACTTCGCGAAGAGCCAGCTGTTCGGGTCGTGGATCAACGGGTGCATGGCGATGGGAATCACCCGCCGGGCGATCAGCGAACTGGAGGCTCTCGGCGTCGACGCGGACCCGTTCGAAGAGCAGGCCGCACGCGCACGACTCGACCTGAACGCGGCGCTCGAAGGCCGCGCCGAGATCGCCGAAGCACGGGCCCGCGCTTCGGAACTCGCCATCCGCACCGCCACCGCCCTCGTCACGGCGAAGGGCAGCTCGTCGCTGCTCGCCGGGAACACCGCCGAACGCCTCATGCGTGAAGCCACCTTCACGCTCGTCGCAGCGGGACGTCCGGCGATCAAGTCGGCGTTGCTGGAGCGCCTCAGCCGCGACTAGCGGGTGCGGACCCTCAGGTCACCGAACAGCGAGTACGACACGATGCGGATCGTCGGGGCTGCGGGCCCGGGATCCTGTGCACCGGCCTCGAGTTCGCGGTCGCCGAAGAGGTCGAAACCACCCACCTCGACGTGCACGCCCTCCGGAACGGTGATCGTGCTGTCGCCGAACAGTGTGACGAGCGTGATCGTCGACGTGCGGGCGCCGATCACGGCCGACCGGAGGTCGAGCTTCACGTCCCCGAACACGAGCAGGGCCAGTGTCTTGACGGCGAGCGACCAGCGGCCGGAACGCTTGGTGCCGCCGAAGATTCCGACGATGGTGGACTGAGGTCGCAACACCGGCGCCGCCGGAGCTTCGACGGGGACCAGCCGCCGAAGACCTTCGACGCCGACGTCGCGGGACCAGACGATCGCGGCTTGCTCCGAATACTCCTCCAATGTCAGCTTTCCGTCCCCCACCCCCTTCTCGAGGCGGGCTTGTGCGGCCTCCCGGAGTCGGTCGAGTTCGCGGCTGTCCCCTGCAGCAGTCATTACTCCACCGTAGCTGTCGGTGCCCTCGTCTACTGTCTGACGGCTACCCCCGTGGCGCACCGCCCCTTCGACCGAAGCGAGACAACGTGTTCAAGTTGATCCGCGCAGTTGCTCTGGCGCTACTCGCTGTGGGCGCCTACGTGGTGATCTCCGAGCACGAGCCCGCAACCGTCGAGTTGCCGTCGCCGTCGTTCGCTCCGGCGACGGCGAAACTCACGACAGTGTGAGGGGCGGCGCACAGCTAGGGCACACCGTCCTCGGCACATGCCCGGTCGCGGGCTTTCCGGCGAGCGCGGGCGATCAGCTCACCGGCGTGATGTCAGTGATTGATTCGCGGGTTTCTGTCCGGGTCGATGTGCGGTGGTGGAATCCATTCGGTGCGCTGTCGGTGTATCCGCCGTTGCCCCACTCCTGCAGGGGGTGCACCGCGCACATGCTGGCCGGGGCCGCGCAACCAGGTCGTGTGCCTCCGCCTTCGGCGGCGATGAGTGCGAGGCGTTGGTCCGCGCTCGCCACTCGTCGGCGCCGTCCCAGATGCAGGGGCCGGCCGTCGTGGTCGAACACGACGAGCACCGGGTGGGCGCGTTCGGCGAGCTTCAGCGCTTCGCCGAGGGGAAGGAGTCCGCCGGTGGCCGTGGTGGTCACGCCGCCTGCCGCATTCTCGAGTCGGTCGAGGGTCATGGTGATGATCACCGTGACGGGCAGACCCCGATGCCGGCCAAGGATCCCGGATTCCAGCATGACCCGGAATATCGCGCTGAGGGCGTCGTGGTTTCTCTGCGCAGCAGTGCGAGTGTCACGCGCTGCCGCCGCCACCACTTCTTCACGGTCGATCGACGGATTGTCGGCGTCGCCAGACGGTGACTCCGGGTCGTCCGGGTTGTTCATGCCGAGGCGAGCCCATTTCGCGAGGATCGGGTCGAGCAGAGCGCGCGCTGTGGGGTCGAGCTCACCGCAGATCTTCGACATCAGTTCGGAATCTTGACGGCCCAGCGAAACACCACGCCGCCGGGAGCGATCACGATCGTCACCCAGGTTTCCGTCGGGATCGAGATGAGCGAGGAGGCGGTGGCCGGCACTCTCGACATCTTCGGGTGTACCTTCTCTCGCACACTGCGCCAGAATCGACTCCGCCAATGCGACGTCGGCGTTGGTGACCGCATGCGGGATCTTTCGCATGATCTTCCGGATTACGCGTGCATGGTCGGCACCGATGTCGCCATCCCGTTGCGCGGAGGCGGTTTCCGGCAGCGCTGCCTCCATCTGCTCGCCCGAAGCTGTATGAAACAGACCGAGGTCGCGGGCGGCCGCCACCCGTGCCGACGCGTCTGCTGCCGACACGCGCAGCACCTCGACCAGGAGCTTGTTCGGCGAGTTGCAACCGAGCGCCGCGGGTAACGAGCGTTCGACACTCTCGACGATCAGCCGCAGCGAGACTTCACCGGCGCGGCGGAGGGACTTCTCGAGCTGCTGCATGATCAGCACCACATCAGAATCCGACACAGCACTGAGGTCTGCGTCGAGCAGGTCTGATACGGCATCGTCCAACGCACCAGGTGTTCCCTCACCTGATCTGCCGCCAACCCCTGATCGAACTCATGTGCGAGTAATACTGCGCCCCACCGACACGTTCGCCGAACTGGATTCCAGAGACCGCACGGTATGTTCCCGCTGCCTGTCACACCCCCGGTGCACTATGGAACGGTGAGCGACGTCCTGGGCCGGTTTTCCGCTGCCACCCGCGAGTGGTTCGACGGCGCCTTCCCGGCGCCGACGGCCGCGCAGCTCGGTGCGTGGGAGTCGATCGCCAGCCGCGCGCACACGCTCGTCGTGGCCCCGACCGGTTCGGGCAAGACGCTGTCCGCGTTCCTGTGGTCCCTCGACCAACTCGCCGCCACGGACGGAACGGACCGCAAGACCAGGGTCCTCTACATTTCCCCGCTCAAGGCCCTGGGTGTCGACGTCGAACGCAACCTGCGCGCCCCGCTCGTCGGGATCACGCAGACAGCCAAGCGGCTCGGGCTCTCCCCGCCGGAGATCTCGGTGGGGGTCCGCTCCGGCGACACACCGGCAGGTGACCGGCGCGCCCTGATCAAGAATCCGCCCGACATCCTCATCACCACCCCCGAGTCGCTGTTCCTCATGCTCACGTCCGCCGCGCGTGAGACGCTGACCCAGGTCGACACCGTCATCGTCGACGAGGTGCACGCAGTGGCAGGCACCAAGCGCGGCGCCCACCTGGCCCTGTCGCTCGAACGTCTCGACCAGCTTCTCGCCACCCCGGCGCAGCGCATCGGGCTGTCGGCGACGGTGCGCCCGCACGAGGAGGTGGGCCGGTTCCTGTCCGGTTCGGCGCCCATCCGGATCGTCGCGCCGCCGTCGCCGAAGACGTTCGACCTCACCGTGCAGGTGCCGGTCGAGGACATGACCGAACTCGGCCTCGCCGAACCCGCCGAGGGTTCGGCGTCGGCGACCCCGCAGGCGGGGTCGATCTGGCCGCACGTCGAGGAACAGATCGTCGACCTCGTCCTGGCGCACCGGTCGTCCATCGTGTTCGCCAACTCGCGGCGCCTCGCCGAGCGCCTGACGGCTCGGCTCAACGAGATCTACGCCGAACGCGCCGGGACCGCCGTCGACAAGAACCCGAAACCGGCCTCGCAGATCGGCACGCCGTCCGAGGTCAATTTCGGCGCGGACCCCCTCCTCGCCCGCGCCCACCACGGGTCGGTCAGCAAGGACCAGCGGGCCCTGATCGAGGACGATCTGAAGTCGGGGCGGCTGCGGTGCGTGGTCGCGACGAGCAGCCTCGAACTCGGAATCGACATGGGCGCGGTCGATCTGGTGATCCAGGTCGAGGCACCACCGTCGGTGGCGAACGGTCTGCAGCGAGTCGGCCGCGCCGGACACCAGGTCGGGGAGATCTCGCGGGGTGTCGTGTTCCCGAAGCACCGCACCGATCTCGTGCACTGCGCGGTCACCGTCGAGCGCATGGTCACCGGGAAGATCGAGGCGCTCGCCGTCCCCGCCAACCCGCTCGACATCCTCGCCCAGCACACGGTGGCGGCCACCGCGCTCGAGCCGCTCGACGTGGACGACTGGTTCGAGACGGTCCGGCGTAGCGGTTCCTTCGCGACGCTGCCCCGCTCGGCGTACGAGTCCACCCTCGACCTTCTCGCCGGCCTCTACCCGTCCGACGAGTTCGCCGAGCTCAGGCCCCGCCTCGTCTGGGACCGCGAGGCCCATACGCTCACCGGACGCCCCGGCGCGCAGCGGCTGGCGGTCACCTCGGGCGGCGCCATCCCCGACCGCGGTCTGTTCACGGTCTACATGGTCGGTGAGAAGGCGTCCCGCGTCGGCGAACTCGACGAGGAGATGGTGTACGAATCGCGGGTCGGCGACGTCTTCGCGCTCGGGGCCACCAGCTGGCGGATCGAGGAGATCACGTTCGACCGGGTGCTGGTCAGCCCCGCCTACGGGCAGCCGGGGCGGCTGCCGTTCTGGCACGGTGACGGCCTGGGCCGGCCGGCGGAACTGGGCGAGGCGCTGGGGCAGTTCCTTCGGGAGATCTCTCTCGGGCACGAGATCGAGGTGCAGGAACGCTGCCGCACCGGCGGGCTCGACGAGAACGCCACGAACAATCTCGTTCAGCTCGTCGCCGAGCAGAAGACCGCCACCGGGCAGGTCCCCACCGACCGCACCCTGGTGGTCGAACGATTCCGTGACGAGCTCGGCGACTGGCGACTGATCCTGCATTCGCCGTACGGCCAGCGTGTTCACGCTCCGTGGGCGCTGGCCGTGAGTGCGCGGCTGAGCGAGCGGTACGGCCTCGACTCGAACGCGGCGGCCTCCGACGACGGCATCATCGTGCGTCTTCCCGACACCGAGGACACCCCGCCCGGCGCCGACCTGTTCGTCTTCGACACCGACGAGATCGAGGACATCGTCACCGAACAGGTCGGCGGTTCGGCACTGTTCGCGTCCCGGTTCCGTGAGTGCGCGGCCCGGGCGCTGCTGCTGCCGCGCCGCAACCCCGGAAAGCGCGCACCGCTCTGGCAGCAGCGGCAGCGGTCCGCCCAGCTGCTCGACGTGGCTCGCCGGTATCCGACGTTCCCGATCCTGCTCGAGACCGTCCGCGAGTGCCTGCAGGACGTGTACGACCTACCGGCGCTGAAGGACCTGCTCCGCAGGCTCGCGCGTCGCCAGATCCGCATCGTCGAGGTGGAGACGCAGTCGCCGTCGCCGTTCGCCGGCGCCCTGCTGTTCAACTACGTCGGCGAGTTCATGTACGAGGGCGACAGCCCGCTCGCCGAACGCCGGGCGGCGGCGCTGTCCCTGGACTCGACGCTGCTCGCGGAACTGCTCGGCAGGGTGGAACTGCGCGAACTGCTCGACGCCGACGTCATCGCCCACGCCGAACTCGAACTCCAGCGCCTGCTTCCCGACCGCAAGGCGAAAGATCTCGAAGGCGTCGCCGACCTGCTGCGCCTCCTGGGTCCGCTCACCTCCGACGAGGTCGCCGCACGGTCGACCAGCGATCCCACCCCCTGGCTCGACGAACTCGTCCGCGCGAAGCGGGCGCTCGCCGTCTCCTTCGCCGGTCACGAATGGTGGACGGCCATCGAGGATGCTGCCCGCCTGCGCGACGGGCTCGGGGTGCCGCTACCCATCGGTGTTCCCGCCGCGTTCATCGAACCCGTCGACGATCCGCTGGCCGACCTGATCAGCCGGTACGCCCGCACCCACGGTCCATTCACGATCACCGACGCCGCCGCCCGTTTCGGGCTCGGTTCCGCGGTGGCCCGTGACGTGCTGCAGCGACTCGCGCAGGGCAAGCGGGTGGTCGAGGGCGAGTTCCGCCCCGGCGCGACGGGAAGCGAATGGTGCGACGCCGAGGTTCTCCGCCGACTCCGCAGGCGCTCGCTGGCCGCGGCGCGGCAGGAGGTGGAACCGGTCAGCACCGCGACGCTCGGCCGCTTCCTCCCGGGCTGGCAGCACGTGGGGGGCACGCTGCGCGGCATCGACGGCGTCGCGACCGTGGTGGAACAGCTTGCCGGCGTCCCGGTGCCCGCCTCGGCACTCGAGTCACTGATCCTGCCGTCCCGGGTGGCCGACTACTCCCCCGCCATGCTCGACGAACTCACTTCCACCGGCGAGGTCCTGTGGTCGGGCGCGGGCAGCATCTCCGGCAAGGACGGGTGGGTGTGCCTCCACCCCGCCGACACCGCACCGCTCACGCTGACCACACCCGCGGAATCGGATCTGTCCGATGTCCAGCGCCGGGTGCTCGACACGCTGTCCGGCGGCGGCGCGTACTTCTTCCGGCAACTCGCGGACACCCTCGAGATGTCCGACGACACCGCGCTGGCCACCGCATTGTGGGATCTGGTGTGGCTGGGCCACATCGGCAACGACACGCTCGCCCCGGTGCGTGCCCTGCTGTCGGACACGTCCAGGACCACCACGAGCCACCGGTCGCCGCGACGACCCCCACGCGCCCGCGCGTACCGCAGCCTGACGGTCCCGGTGCGCACCGCACCGCCCACGGTCGGGGGAAGGTGGTCGATCCTCCCCGCCGCCGAATCCGATGCCACGCTGCGTGCCAGCGCCACGGCCGAACTGCTCCTGGAGCGGTACGGGGTGGTGACGCGCGGGTCCGTGATGACCGAGAACGTTCCCGGCGGATTCGCGCTGATGTACAAGGTGCTGGGCACGTTCGAGGACAACGGCCGCTGCCGGCGAGGACATTTCGTCGAGTCGCTCGGCGGTGCACAGTTCTCCACCCCGCCCGTGGTGGACCGACTCCGGAGCTACGCCGACTCGCTCGAGGGCAGGCACACCACTCTGCCCGCTGTGACTCTCGCCGCCAGCGATCCCGCCAACCCATACGGTGCGGCCCTCCCCTGGCCGAAGCGCGGCGACGACGCGCCCGCGCACCGGCCGGGACGCAAGGCCGGCGGTCTGGTGGTGCTCGTGGAGGGTGAACTGATCCTGTTCGTCGAACGCGGCGGGCGCACGATCCTCACCTTCACCGACGACCCCGGCGTGCTCCGCACCGCGGCGGTCACGCTCGCCGGTGTGGTCAAGCGCGGCGGGATCGACAAGATCGTCGTCGAGAAGGTCGACGGCGACACCATCCACGGCAGCGACTTCGCGCCGATCCTGACCGAGGCCGGTTTCTCGCCCACCCCCCGCGGATTCCGGTTGCGAGCCTGAGATGCCCGAAGGCGACACCGTCTGGCGCACCGCCAACTCGCTTCGCGACGCCCTCGCGGGCAAGGTGCTGACCCGATGCGACGTGCGGGTCCCCCGGTACGCCACCGTCGACCTGTCCGGCCGGCTCGTCGACGAGGTGGTCAGCCGCGGGAAGCACCTTCTCATCCGGGTCGGCGACTACTCGATCCACACGCATCTGAAGATGGAAGGCGCGTGGCACGTCTACGCGCCCGACACGAAGTGGCGCCGTCCCACGCACCAGGCCCGGATCGTGCTCGCCACCGATGACAGGGTGGCGGTCGGATTCTCGCTCGGCATCACCGAGATCCTGGGGCGTGACGACGAGGAGTCCGCGGTCGGCCACCTCGGCCCGGATCTGCTGGGACCGGACTGGGACGCCGACACGGCGATCCGCAACCTGCGGGCGGCCGGTGACCAGCCCATCGGTCTCGCCCTGGTCGACCAGCGCAACCTGGCCGGTCTCGGCAACGTGTACCGCAACGAGGTCTGCTTCCTCCGCGGCGTCCATCCCTACACTCCGTCGAGCGGCGTGGCCGACCTGCCCGCGCTGGTCACGCTCGCGCATCGCATGATTCACATCGACAAGAACAACTCCGTCCGCCATCGGCCGTGGGTGTACGGGCGTGCCGGAAAGCGTTGCCGCCGTTGCGGGACGGTGATCGAAGGCCACGACCTCGGTCAGCAGCAGATCTTCTTCTGCACGTACTGTCAGCCGCCGATGGTGGATTAGCGAAGGACGGTGGTCGGCGGTCCGAGCGGCGGCGGTCTGCGAGTCCGTCTGCGGCCGAACAACCACGCGGCACCGTCCGGCACCCACAGCACCGCGGCCGTGGCGATCGTCAGCAAATACGTCGGCGCGATGACGGGCAGGAGAAGGCACCCGAGCAGGGCGACGGGAAAGTCTCTGCGCCACAACAGCGACAGCACGACCGGAAGCACGAGAAAGAGCGCGGCCAGGCCGAAGTGCGCGGTCGCCAACGCCCCCGGCACGCCCACTACCCAGCACAGCATCCCGAGCACCTGGTGCGCGATGAGCAGGAACCGGGCGACTTCGGTGAACGTCCAGAACCGGCCGACCTCGACGCCGACCCAGAAGATGCGGCTGCGGAACGGTCCGACGCCCTCGTCGAGCAGGGCGAGCCGGAACAGTTCGTCCGCGTGCCGTCGCAGCGTGTTTCCCGCGGGTCCCTGCGCGCTCGCACGTTTGCAGAGGTCGTCGTGCATGATCGCCGGAAGCAGCTGCCGGCCGTACGGGGTGAGCAGGCCTTGCAGCGGCGCGGGGATCGATGCCAGATCCGTGCGGAGAAGGCACGGCATCGGGGCGCAACCGGGCACCGTCACCACCGTGTCGCCGTGGACGTAGACGAACTCGCCGACGAGTTGGAAGAACTTACGATCGAGTACCCGAAGCTCGGGTTGCGGGCGAGTCGGATCGTCCACGGATACCTGGAACGGCATGCGCACCTCACTCGTGGCCGGCCTTGTTTGCCTCCACCACCAGAGTGACGCAATGAGCGACGAATTGCTCGCGCGACGCGGCAACAGTTCCGTCGAGATATCCGATGAACAGCGTCGTGAGCGCGCCCACGACACCGACCGCGACGAGCTGTTTCTCCACCTCGTCGTCGACGGCGGACAGCTGGTCGTGCACGAGTGCGACGAAGCCGGGCATCAGGTCGATGCCCCGCCTGCTCAGCGCGGGTTCCGACAGCGGTGCGAGCAGCAGCACGCGGCCCATGGCGGGATCGTCGACCATGAGTTTCACGAACGCGTCCACGGCTGCCTCGGCGCGCTCCCGCGCGGTCTCGGTGGACGCGACCGCCTCCGCGAGAGCGGCCTGCGCCTCGTCACCCACTGCGGTGTAGACCGAGCGCACGAATTCGTCCCGGTCCTGGAACGACTCGTAGAAGTACCGTTCGGTCAGCGACGCGGCGCGGCAGACCGCGCGCACGTTCACCGCGGGCCCGTCCGGGGCTCCGAGCAGCGCGACGCCCGCGCGGAGTAGCGAATTCCGCCGTGCTTCCCGCCGGTCCTCCAGCGTCACTTTTCTCGCTCCGATCCTTGACTACGTGTGTTGTCAGATCCTAGTCTGACAACGTGCGTAGTCACTTGAACCCGGACGGTACGCCCGTCCCGGCCTCCGCTCCCGTCCCCCTCGGCCCCGACTCGTTGACCTGGAAGTATTTCGGCGACTGGCGCGGAATGCTGCAGGGCGTCTGGGCCGGGTCGATGCAGAACATGCATCCCGGACTCGGCGCGGGCGTCGAGGAACATTCCCGCTTCTTCGACGAGCGATGGGAGCGGCTCTACCGGTCGCTGTACCCGATCGGCGGCGTCGTCTTCGACGGCGACCGTGCTCAGCAGACCGCCGAGCAGGTGCGGGGGTATCACGACAACATCAAGGGAATCGACAAACACGGCCGCAGGTACCACGCCCTCGACCCCGACACGTTCTACTGGGCGCACGCCACGTTCTTCATGGGCACCATCCTCACGGGCGACCACTTCATGGGTGGCCTCACCGAAGACCAGAAGAGCCGGCTGTTCACCGAGCACATCCAGTGGTACCGCCTGTATGGAATGAGCATGCGCCCCGTCCCGGAAACCTGGGAGGCGTTCCAGGAGTACTGGGATCACATGTGCCGCAACGTCCTCGAGGACAACAAGGCCACCCGCGACGTCCTCGACCTGTCCGGTCTCGGCATTCCCCCGTTCCTGTCGTGGCTACCCGACCCGATCTGGGCGATCCTCCGTATCCCGGTGACGAAGGGCTTCGTGTGGCTGACGGTCGGCATGTACGACCAACCGGTCCGCGACCTCCTCGGCTACCGCTGGACCACACGCGACGAGCGCCTGCACACCCTCGCCGGCCGCGCCGTGGGCGCCGTCTTCCGGCTCGTGCCCTGGCGCTACCGCTACCACCCGCGCGCCCGCGCAGGCTGGGACCGCGAGACCGGACGCGCCCCCGCGCACGCTCCGCTCGTCCACACACCCCGACGCAATCTTCCACCGCTCGGCCGGCGCGACGACCCCCAGCACTACAGCCCGAAGGTTTGAGTTCCCAGGGAGCTCACAGACAACGCCCACACCGCTCACGGGTTCCGGGACGATGCTCGGTCACATGCAATACATCGCTGTCGCAGCCCTCGTCGTCATGGCTCTGTCGGGAATCGTCACCGCCCACGCCCCGAAATCGCTCGTCCACACCCGCTGACCGACGAGATCGTGGAATGCTCGAAGGATGGACTGGGACCTTCCGAGGCTCTTGAACCGCCCGCCGCTGATCAGCGACGAGCCGCTGTCGCCCGACCATGCGGCGAGCCGCATCAGCGCCTACATCTACGGCAACATCCTGGTGCTCGCCGCGCTCATCCCGGTCACCAAATCCCAGGAGACCCTGGGCATCGCCATCGTCGTCGGTGCCGCGCTGTCCACGTTTCTCGCCCACGTGTTCGCCGAGTCGGTAGGCCAGACGCTCCGGCTGGGCAGATCACTGTCCAGCACCGAACGCCTACGGGAACTACGGGACAGTGTCCCCGTCCTGACGTCCGCGGTGGTGCCTGCCGTGATCCTCGGCACGGCCCTGCTGGGCTGGCTGGAACCGCGAACCGCGCAATTGACCGCCGAGATCGTGATGATCGCCCGTATCGGGTCGATCAGTTACGTGATCAGCCGCCTCCGCCGCGAAAGGGTCACGAACGGCACGCACCTCGCCGCGTTCGGCCTCGCCGTGATCGCGACGATCATCGTGGTCATCAAGGTATTTCTGACACACTGACCGGTGGTTCGAGCAGTTCGACCCGCGACTCGGGCGCCGCCGCCCGCAACGCGTCGGCCGACAGGTCGTCCGGCTGGGCCTGCGACTGCACCTCCGCCTCCACCCGCGCCTGATACGTCTTCACCTCACGGTCGACGGCGTCGGCGTCCCAGCCGAGGACGGGGGCCACCAGTTGCGCCACCTGCTCGGCGCAGTTCACACCCCGATGCGAGTACTCGATGGCGATGCGCGTGCGCCGGGCGAGGATGTCATCGAGATGGAGGGCGCCCTCGGCCGCCGCCGCATACACGACCTCGACCTGCAGGTAGGCCGGTGCGTCCGTGATCGGCTGGAGTAGTTCCGGTTTCCCGCTCGCCTGATCGAGCACCTCGTCGATCAGCGAACCGTACCGGTCCAGCAGATGCTTCACGCGGTACGGGTGAAGGCCGTACATCTGGCCGAGGTGAACGGTCTGATTGACCAGCGCGAAATAACCGTCCGCGCCGACGAGCGGCACCTTCTCCGTGATGGACGGCGCCATCCGCGCGGGAATGTCGTCGGCGGCGAGATCCACGGCGTCCTCTGCCATCACCCGGTAGGTGGTGTACTTGCCGCCCGCGATGGCGACCAGGCCCGGCGCCACCCGCGCGACGGCGTGTTCCCGCGAGAGTTTCGACGTCTCGTCGCTCTCTCCCGCGAGCAGCGGACGCAGGCCCGCGTAGACGCCGTCGATGTCGTCGTGGGTCAGCGACGTCACCAGCACCTTGTTGACGTGACCGAGGATGTAGTCGATGTCGGCCTTGGTGGCCGCCGGGTGTGCGAGGTCGAGATTCCAGTCCGTGTCGGTGGTGCCGATGATCCAGTGGCTGCCCCACGGGATCACGAACAGCACCGACTTCTCGGTGCGGAGGATGATCGCGGCGTCGCTGACGATCCGATCGCGCGGCACCACGATGTGGACGCCCTTGGACGCGCGGACGCGGAACCGGCCGCGTTGCCGCGACAGCGCCTGGATCTCGTCGGTCCACACCCCCGTGGCGTTGATGACGACGTGCGCCTTCACGTCCGCGGTGCGGCCGTCCTCGCAGTCCCGGACGCGCACTCCGGAGACCCGGTCCGCCTCCCGGAGGAATCCGACCACCTGCGTGGACGTGCGCACGACCGCCCCGTAGTGAGCGGCGGTGCGGGCGACGGTCATGGTGTGACGGGCGTCGTCGACGACGGTGTCGTAGTACTGGATGCCGCCGGTCAGCGAGTTCCGCTTGAGCCCCGGCGCCATCCGCAGCGCACCCGCGCGCGTCAGATGTTTCTGCGCCGGAACCGATTTGGCGCCGCCCATCCGGTCGTAGAGGAAGATGCCCGCCGCCATGTACGGCCGCTCCCACACGCGGTGGGTGATCGGGAACAGGAACTTGAGCGGCTTCACCAGGTGCGGCGCGAGGGTGGTCAGCGACAGCTCACGCTCCCGGAGTGCCTCCCGGACCAGTCCGAACTCGAGTTGCTCGAGATAGCGCAGACCGCCGTGGAACATCTTCGACGAGCGACTCGACGTCCCGGACGCGTAATCGCGTGCCTCGACCAGCGCCACCTTCAGCCCGCGGGTGGCCGCATCGAGGGCCGCACCGGCTCCCACCACACCACCGCCGATCACGACGACGTCGAACTGTTCGGTCTGCAGCTTGTCCCATGCGGCATCACGCTGCCGGGGACCGAGGAACTGCACACCTGGCTGACTACTCAACTCGGGCTCCTGTGAGATGACGACGGATTCTCTGCCAGGCTAGTAGCTTCATGCGTGTGATTCAGTACATCGCCGCGATAGACCAGGGCACCACCTCCAGCCGCTGCATGATCTTCGATCACGACGGCGCCGTGGTCAGCGTCGCCCAGAAGGAACACGAGCAGTTCTTTCCGCGCGCAGGCTGGGTGGAGCACGATCCGACCCAGCTGTGGATCAACACCCGTGAAGTGGTGGCGTCCGCGCTCGCGAAGGCCGATCTCACCAAACGCGACATCGCCGCGATCGGCATCACCAATCAGCGGGAGACGACGGTCGTGTGGGACCGGAACACCGGAGAACCCGTGTACAACGCCATCGTCTGGCAGGACACGCGCACCGACGAACTGTGCACGCAACTCGGCGGCGACGAGGGCCCGGGCCGGTACCGGAAGCGCACCGGCCTGCCGCTGTCCACGTATTTCTCGGGGCCGAAGGTCCGGTGGATTCTCGACAACGTCGACGGCGCACGGGAGAAGGCGGACGCGGGCGAGCTCTGCTTCGGCACCATCGACAGCTGGATTCTGTGGCACATCACCGAGGGCACCCACGTGACGGATGTCACCAACGCCTCCCGCACCTTGTTGATGAATCTCGAGACCCTCGACTGGGATCCGGAGATATGTGCCGATTTCGGCATCCCGATGTCGATGCTGCCCGAGATCCGCAGTTCGTCGGAGGTCTACGGCGTCGGACGCCCGCACGGGACGCTGCCCGGCGTGCCGGTGGCCGGAATCCTCGGCGACCAGCAGGCCGCCACGTTCGGGCAGGCCTGCCTGTCGGAGGGCGAAGCGAAGAACACGTACGGAACGGGGAACTTCCTGCTGCTCAACACGGGGACCACACCCGTGCACAGCAAGCACGGACTCCTCACCACTGTCTGCTACAAGATCGGTGACGCGCCGGCCGTCTACGCCCTCGAGGGGTCGGTGGCCGTCACCGGATCACTGGTGCAGTGGCTGCGCGACAATCTGGGAATCATCGAGTCCGCCAAGGACATCGAGGATCTGGCCAAGTCGGTCGACGACAACGGCGGCGCCTACTTCGTGCCCGCGTTCTCCGGACTGTTCGCACCGCGCTGGCGGCCCGACGCCCGCGGGGCCATCGTCGGCCTCACCCGGTTCGTGAACAAGGGCCATCTCGCCAGGGCCGCCCTGGAGGCCACCGCATATCAGACCCGCGAGGTGATCGAGGCGATGCGCGCCGATTCGGGCGTCGAACTCGCCTCCCTCAAGGTGGACGGCGGCATGGTCGTCAACGAGACCCTCATGCAGTTCCAGTCGGACATTCTCGCCGTGCCCGTCATCCGTCCCGTCGTCAACGAGACGACGGCTCTGGGCGCCGCGTACGCCGCCGGGCTGGCCGTCGGCTTCTGGGAGAGTGAGGACGACATCCGCGCGAACTGGGCCGTCGACAAGACGTGGGAACCCGCGATGGACGAGGCCGAGTCCACCCGGCTCTACGCGGAGTGGAACAAGGCGGTCGAACGGACCTACGACTGGGCGTGATCGGCGTACGCGTCGCCGAGTCTCGCCGCAGCACCCGTCAGCACGTCCTCCGAACAGGTCGCGAAGCACAGCCGCAGAGCGCTCCGGTGCTCCGCGGCGACGCCGAAAGCCGATCCGGGGACGAAGGCGACACCGTGGTCCACGGCGGTCTGCAGCAGTGCCGCCGTGTCGATGTCCGCGTCCGTGAGCTCGGTCCAGCAGAACATCCCGCCCGCCGCCGACGACACGCGGGCGCGGTCGCCGAACGTCGAGGTGACGCCGTCCGCGAGCGCCCGGGCCCGGGACCCGTAGCGGGCGCGCAGCATCTCCAGATGCAGGCCCAGCCACGGCTCGTCCGACAGCAGTCCGGCGGCGATCTGGTGCGTCAGCGACGAACCGCAGAGGTCCGCGCCCTGCTTCAGCAGCTCGACGGCCTCGCACACCCGCCGGTCGCCGTGCAGCCACCCGACCCGCAGTGCAGGCGCCAGGATCTTCGACGCACTGGACAGCCGGATCACCCGGTCCGACAACGCGGCGACGGGTGCGGGCGGTGGCCCGTCGAAGAAGAGTTCACCGTACGGGTCGTCCTCGATCACCCAGAAGCCGTAACGGTCCGCCAGTGCGGCCAGGTGTTCCCGGCGGCCGGGCGCCAGGACGACGCCGCGAGGGTTGTGGAAGTTGCTCACCGTGTGGACCACGGTGGGCCGCAGTCCGTCCTCGAGCATGCCCTGCAGGGCGGCGGTGTCCATCCCGTCGGCGGCGAGTGCGACGGACCGGACGTCGGCCTCCGCGGCCCGGAACACCTGTAGCGCTCCGGTGTAGGCGGGTTCCTCGACGATCACGACGTCGCCGGGATCGAGCAGCACCTGCGCGAGAAGGCTCAGCGCCTGCTGCGAGCCGTGGGTGACGACGACGTCGGCGGCGCCGAGCGGCCGGCCGATCTTCGCGCCCTCCCGGGCGGCGAGCACGTCGCGGAGCCGGCGCAACCCGGTGGTCTCGCCGTACTGGACGGAGGCCGGGTCCGCGAGCGCGAGTTCGGCTTCCTTCCGGATCCGTTCGCGCGGAATGAATTCGGGGTCGGGTAGCCCGCCTGCGAGGCTGACCACGTCGGGCCGGGCGGCGAGGGTGAGAAGATCACGGATGGCGGAGCTGTGCAAACCATCCATGCGGCGGGCAAGTGATTGCGGCATGTCGACTCCCAGGAGGCACGTCAAAGCAGGGGTCAGGTGAGGAACACCCTGTCCGTCCTGGGTCTGCGGGGCGGGAGAGCGCCGAGGCACGGGTCGATGATTTCGAACCGTGCCCCGACTATCTCACCGGAGGAGCCACTATGTGAAATGCATATCCCACAATTCGGGATCAGTCCAGGTCGTCGTGCCGCATCAGCTGGCGTGCCGCCTCGGTGATCGAACCCGTCAACGACGGGTACACCGAGAACGTCGCGGCAAGATCGTTGACGGTGAGGTTGTTCTGCACGGCGATCGCGATCGGCAGGATCAGTTCCGAGCCGTTGGGGGCCACCACGACGCCGCCGATGACCACACCGGTGGCCGGACGGCAGAAGATCTTCACGAAGCCCCGGCGCAGTCCGGACATCTTGGCGCGCGGGTTGGTGTTGAGCGGGAGCATGACGGTGCGCGCCGGCACCTCGCCGTCGTCGATCGCGGCCTGGCTGACGCCCACGGTGGCGATCTCGGGGCGGGTGAACACGGCCGAGGCCACGGTCTTCAGCTTGATGGGGCTCACGCCCTCACCGAGCGCGTGGTACATCGCGATGCGGCCCTGCATGGCGGCGACGGACGCCAGCGGCAGCAGGCCGGTGCAGTCACCCGCCGCGTAGATCCCGGACACCGGCGTCCGCGACACCCGGTCCACGCGCAGGTATCCGCCCTTGTCGAGCTCGATGCCGACCTTCTCCAGTCCGAGACCCTGGGTGTTGGGAACCGAACCGACGGTCATCAGGGCGTGGCTGCCCTCGACCGTCCGGCCGTCGGCGAGCACGACGACGATGCCGTCCTCGGTGCGCTTCACGGCATCGGCCCTGGCGTGCTTGACCAGGGTGACGCCACGCTCGGCGAGGACGTCCTCGAGCACGAGGGCAGCGTCGGCGTCCTCACCGGGCAGGACGCGGTCGCGGCTGGACACCAGCGTGACCTTGACGCCCATCTCGGTGTAGGCGGACACGAACTCGGCACCGGTCACACCGGAACCGACGACGACGAGGTGCGTGGGCAGCTCCTCGAGGTCGTAGAGGTCGCGCCACGTCAGGATGCGCTCGCCGTCCGGCTCCGCCCCGGGGATCACCCGGGGGCTCGCGCCCGTGGCGATCAGGACGACGTCCGCGTCGAGTGTCTTCTTCTCGCCGTTCTCGAGGGTGGCACACACCTGGTGGGACGCCATGCCCAGTCGCGGGTCGGCGATCTCGGCGGTGCCCGACAGCAGTTCGACACCCACCGTCTGGAGGCGGGTGCGGATGTCGGAGGACTGCGCCTGCGCGAGGCTCTTCACGCGGGCGTGGATCTGCGGCAGCGCGACCGTGGCCTGCTCGGGATCGAGCGCAATGCCCAGGTCGGTGGCGCGCCGCATGTCGGTGCGCACGCCGGTGGAGGCGATGAAGGTCTTCGACGGCACACAGTCGAACAGAACGCAGGCGCCGCCCACCCCGTCCGAATCGATCAAGGAGACGGAGGCGCCGTGCTGTGCGGCCACCAGCGCTGCCTCGTATCCGGCAGGCCCGCCACCAATGATCACGATTCGGGTCATCTGTCCTCCAATTCAACTGTCGACCGGGGTCTCCGGCCGGCTCTTCCTGCGATCGCAGCGCGGCGTGTCGTGCACTGCATGCAACAGATTACTAGCCACCGTTTAGGCTTGCCGCCGTGTCGATCTATGCCGCCTACGGGTCCAACATGCATCCCGAGCAGATGTTGCAGCGCTGCCCACACTCGCCGATGGCTGGGACGGGCTGGCTGCACGGCTGGCGACTGACGTTCAGTGGCGGGGACATCGGCTGGGAGGGCGCACTCGCCACCGTGGTCGAGGACCCCGATTCCAAGGTGTTCGTCGTGCTCTACGACGTCCCCGAGGAGGACGAGGTCAGCCTCGACCGATGGGAGGGCTCCGAACTCGGCATCCACCGCAAGATCCGCGTCCGCGTGGACACCGATGGCGAACCCGTTCTCGCCTGGTTGTACGTGCTCGACGCGTACGAGGGCGGCCTGCCGTCCGCTCGCTACCTCGGGGTGATGGCCGACGCCGCAGAGATCGCCGGGGCCCCCTCCGACTATGTGCGCGACCTGCGCACCCGCAACAGCCGCAACGTCGGACCGGGCACCGAATAGAACCGCCTGACGCCGCGCCTCAGCCCAGCACGAGGCTCGACAGCACCCGGACCCCCACGCCCAGCGCTCGCTCGTCCAGATCGAACGTGGGCTGGTGGATGTCGAGTTGCTCGCCGACGCCCGACCAGACGCCGAGTCGGGCCATCGCGCCGGGAACCTCTTCGAGATACCAGGAGAAGTCCTCCCCGCCGCCGGACTGCGGCGTGTCGGCGAGGGCGTCCGGGCCGACCGTGCGGATGGCGTCCTCGAACATGCGCGTCGACACCTCGTCGTTGACGACGGGCGGGACGCCGCGGCGGTAGTTGAGCTGGTACCGCACCCCGGTGGGCGCGAGCAGACCGTGGACGATCTCCCGGACCAGCGGCTCGAGCATCTCCCACGTCTCGTGATCGCCGGTCCGCACGGTGCCGGTCATCATGCCGGTCTGCGGAATGGCGTTGGGCGCCCGGCCGGCGCTCACGGCACCCCATACCATCACGGTGCCGGTGCGGGGGTCGATCCGCCGGCTGAGCATGCCCGGCAACCCGGTCACGACGGTGCCCAGCGCGAACACGAGGTCGGTGGTCAGGTGCGGACGCGAGGTGTGGCCGCCCGGTGAGTCGAGCACGACCTCGATGGTGTCGGCCGCGGACGTGATCGCGCCGAGCCGCACCCCGACCCGTCCGGCCGCGAGCCGCGGATCGCAGTGGAGGGCGAAGATTCGCGACACCCCCTCGAGCCGTCCGGCAGCGACGACCTCGAGCGCACCGCCGGGCATGACCTCCTCGGCGGGCTGGAAGATCAGTCGGACACCCACCGGGAGGTCGGGGATCTCGCTGAGCGCCAGACCCGTTCCCAGCAGGATCGTGGTGTGGGCGTCGTGTCCGCACGCGTGCGACACGCCCGGCACCGTCGACGAGTACGTGGCGCCGGTGAGTTCCTGGAGCGGAAGGGCGTCGATGTCGGCGCGCAACGCGATGCGGGGACCGTCCAACGGTCCGAAATCACACGTGAGGCCCGTCCCGCCGGGCAGCAGTTCGGGCGACAGACCGGCCGCGGCCAGCCGGGTCGCCGCGAATTCCGTCGTCGCGTATTCGTGTCGCGCGAGTTCGGGATTGGCGTGGATGTGTCGACGCCACTGGGAGAGTTCGTCGGTGTGAGCGAGAATCCATTTGTCGACTGCCGCGTTCACCGGCGATCAACTCCTTCCAACAACCGCACCCGCTGTGTGTCGTCCGTTGCCGCGCGAACTGCCGTGCGAGCCAGCGCAATCGCTCCGTCGATCACAGCGCGGTCGGCGGACTCGGTGATGCACGCCGCCGCGAACCGAGGCTGATGCGTCACCGCGCCGCCCGAATCGAGGCCGATGACGGGATGAATTCCGGGCAGGACGTTGGTGACGTTGCCCATGTCGGTGCTGCCCAGCGGACGGACGCCCTCCCACTCGAGCGGCAACGGTGTCCGTCCCATGTCGATGATCTGCTCCCGGTACGTCGCGACCAGCCACGGGTCCGGCGTCAGTTCCGTGTACGTGGGCGACACCGTCCGGATCTCGTGCGTGCACCCGGTGGCGAGTGCGCCGGCCGCGAAACACGCCTCCGCGCGTGTCGTCAGCTCGGACAGCGCCCACGCCGTCTCGGCGCGCAGGTAGTAGAGCATTTCGGAGCGTGCGGGAACGATGTTGGGCGCGGTGCCGCCGTCGGAGACGATCCCGTGGATCTGCTGCCCCGGCGAGAGGTGTTGGCGCAGCAGGCCGATCCCGACCTGGGCGACGGTCGCGGCGTCGGCGGCGTTGCGCCCGAACTCCGGTGCGGCCGACGCGTGCGCTTCGCGGCCGGTGAACGTGACCGCGATGTCGGCCAGCGCGAGGGACGTCGCTCCAGTGATGTCGATCGGACCCGGATGCACCATCAGGGCGGCCGCGACATCGTCGAAGACGCCTTTCTCGAGCATGGCGATCTTTCCGCCGCCGCTCTCCTCGGCGGGCGTCCCGATGACCCGCACCGTGATCCCGAGCCGGTCGGCGACCGTGGCGAGCGCGACGCCGGCACCGACCGCGGACGCCGCGATGATGTTGTGCCCGCACGCGTGACCGATCTCCGGCAGCGCGTCGTACTCGGCGCAGATTCCGATGACGAGGTCGCCGCTGCCGAAGGTGGCGTCGAACGCCGTGGGCAGGTCCGCGATGCCCGACTGCACGTCGAACCCGCTGCGTTTGAGCAGTTCGGTGATCTTCGCGACGCTCCGGAACTCCTCGAACGCCAGTTCGGGTTCGCTGTGGATCGAATGGGACAGCGCGATCAGATCGGTCTCGATTGACCTGACCGCCGCCTCGACATCCGCATTCACGTGCTCATTCTCTCACCCGAAGCTGAAGTTGCTCTTGTCCGTCACCGTGGCGAGCGCGGCGAGGGCGTCGTGATGGATTCCGCGCTTGATCCCGGCGAGGTTGGCGCCGCGGGTGGCGGTCAGTGCGGCGGCCCGTGACACGGCGGCCGCGAGGACGCCGTCCCCGTCCGCGATCTCGTCGACGATGCCCGCGGCGAGCGCGTCGGAACCGCCGTAGCGGCGGCCCGTCGTCATCGCCTCCACCGCGGTCTGCTTGGGCAGACGGGTGTTCAGGAGCGCCGACATCCCCACGGTGAAGGGCATGTTCAGCGACACCTCGGGGAGGCAGTAGAACCCGCGGTCGGCGCGCATGACCCGGAAGTCGTGCGACGTGGCGAGCATCGCGCCGGCACCGAAACTGTGCCCCTGTACGGCGGCGACGGTGGCCATCGGGAACGCGAGGAGGCGGCTGTAGATCGTGTGCACACGATCGAGGTATTCCGGGAGCTTGTCCGTGTTGGCGAAGATCCACGTGGTGTCCAGACCGTTCGTGAAGAACTTGCCCGTCGCGGTCGTGACCAGCGCGGCGGGACCCTCGTGGGCTTCCACCTCGTCCAGCGCGGCGTGGGTGGCGTCGATCCAGTCCGGATGGAAGCGGTTCTCGTCGTCCGTCTCGCCCTCGTTGCCGAGGTACAGGATGAATACGTCGCCGTCGCGATCGAGATAAGGCATGGGTGGAAGACTATCGCCTCATGGGAACGCCAGACGCCGCGGCCGCCGCGCTCGCCGCGCACACGAACTGCGCCGAACACTCGATCGCCGTCGTCCTCGGATCGGGGTGGAATGCCGCCGCCGACCGGTTCGGCGAATCACTCTGCACCGTCCCGATGGCCGATCTACCGGGGTTCACACCGCCGTCCGCCGCGGGGCACGCCGGAACGATCCGCTCCGTCGAGGTGGGCGGCAAGCGGATCCTCGTCCTGCTCGGCCGCACCCACGCCTACGAGGGCCATCCCCTGTCGTCCGTCGTCCACCCGGTGCGGACGGCCATTGCCGCCGGAGCGACGACCGTCATCCTGACGAACGCGGCCGGCGGAATCCGCGAGGACTTCACCGTCGGACAACCCGTGCTGATCAGCGATCACCTCAACCTCACGGCCCGGTCACCTCTCGTGGGCGCGGAGTTCGTGGACCTCGTCGACGCGTACGACCCCGAACTGCGGGCCCTCGCCCGCGACATCGACGGGTCGCTGACCGAAGGCGTCTACGCCGGGCTGCCGGGTCCGCACTACGAGACCCCCGCCGAGATCCGCATGCTGCGGACGATCGGCGCGGACCTCGTCGGCATGTCCACCGTCCACGAGACGATCGCGGCGCGGGCGCTCGGCGCCCGTGTCCTCGGGATCTCGATGGTGACGAATCTCGCGGCCGGCATCACCGGCGAGCACCTGAACCACGAGGAGGTCCTCGCCGCGGGCCGGGCGTCCGCCGACCGCATGGGCGGTCTCCTGCGAGAACTGGTGGAACGCTTGTGAACGATGCGATCGCGGACTGGATCGACGCCGATCCCGACCCCGAAACCCGGGCGGAACTCGCGAATCTCTCCGCAGACGAGCTCGCCGACCGTTTCGCCGCTCCGCTGAGTTTCGGGACCGCGGGTCTGCGCGGGCCGGTGCGGGCAGGGCCGAACGGCATGAACCTCGCCGTGGTGATCCGCACGACGGCCGGGCTGAGCGCCTGGCTGAAAGACCGATGTCTGGGCGGCTCCACCGTCGTCGTCGGGCGCGACGCGCGGCACGGATCCGAGAAGTTCGCGGTCGCCGCGGCGGAAGTACTGGCGGCCGCGGGTTTCTCGGTCGTCCTCCTCCCCCGCCCGCTCCCCACGCCGATCGTCGCGTTCGCGGTCCGCCGCCTCCGCGCCGCGGCCGGCGTGCAGATCACCGCCTCCCACAACCCCGCCGCCGACAACGGGTACAAGGTCTACCTCGACGGCGGCGCCCAGTTGATCTCGCCGTCCGACCGGGAGATCGAAGCATCGATCACCCGGGTCGGGCCGGCGAACCTCGTGCCGCGCACCCCGGTGACACCAGCGTCCGAGGAACTCCTCGACCACTACGTCGACCGGGTCGCGTCCCTGCCGACGGGACGGTCGCGGACACTGCGCATCGCGCTCACCGCCATGCACGGTGTCGGCGGCGAGACCGCGGTCACCGCACTGAAATCCGCCGGATTCACCGACGTCCACACCGTCGCCGCACAGTTCGACCCGGACCCGGACTTCCCGACCGTCCAGTTCCCCAATCCCGAGGAGCCGGGGGCCGCGGACGCCGTCCTCGCTCTCGCCGCGGAGGTCAGCGCCGACATTGCGCTGGCCCTCGACCCGGACGCCGACCGGTGCGCGGTCGGCGTGCGCGGGCCGGACGGCTGGCGGATGCTCCGCGGCGACGAGACGGGGGTCCTGCTCGGCGAGCACGTCCTCGCGGCCGCCCCGGCCGATTCGCTCGTCGCGACGACGATCGTCTCGTCCGCCCTCCTCGGAAAGCTCGCCGAGGCCCGCGGCGCCCGCTTCGCCCGCACCCTCACCGGTTTCAAGTGGCTCGTGCGGGCCGGCGAGGGTCTCGTGTACGCGTACGAGGAAGCGATCGGTCACTGCGTCGACCCGGAGTCGGTGCGCGACAAGGACGGTATCTCCGCCGCGGTGGTGGCCGCCGACCTCGCCGCGACGCTGCGGGCGGAGGGGTCGACACTCCTCGACAGGCTGGACGACTACGCGCTCGAATTCGGGTTGCACGCCGGAGACCAGGTGTCGCGACGTGTCACCGACCTCGCGGACATCACCGCGATGATGCGACGCCTGCGGTCGGATCTGCCTGCCGAACTGGCCGGCGAACCCGTCGAGGCCACGGATCTGGCGGAACTGCGGGGGCAGTCCCGCACCGACGCGGTCGTTCTCGCGGGGTCCACCGTCCGGATGGTCGTGCGGCCCTCGGGAACCGAACCCAAGCTCAAGTGCTACCTGGAGGCGGTCGTCCCGGTGCCCGATCGATCGGCGCTACCCGCAGCCCGCGAGAGGGCCGCGACCCGGTTGAACCTGTTGCGCGAGTTCGCCGAAGCCCTGTAGCCGAGGAGTCAGCGCGGCCCGAACTGACGGTCCCCGGCGTCGCCGAGGCCGGGGACGATGAACGCGTCCTCGTTGAGCCCCTCGTCGACCGCGGCGGTGACGAGTCGCACGGGATGACCCGACGCCGAGAGGGCGGCAACACCTTCGGGCGCGGCGACGACACACACGGCGGTGACGTGCGTGGCGCCGCGAGCGACGAGCAACTCGATCGTGTACACCATCGAACCGCCGGTCGCGAGCATCGGGTCGAGAACGTACACCGGGATGCCGGACAGGTCCGCGGGGAGCGACTCGAGGTACGGCACCGGCAGATGCGTCTCCTCGTCCCGGGCCATGCCGACGAAACCGACTCGGGCCTGCGGGATCAGGCTGCTGGCCTGCTCGACCATGCCCAGTCCGGCGCGCAAGACGGGAACGAGCAACGGCGGATGGGTGAGCCGCACCCCATCGGTCGTGGCGATGGGCGTGACCACGTCGAACGTCTCGACCGGAGCCTCGCGCATCGCCTCGTACACCAACATGTGTGTCAGCCTTCGCAAGGCGGCGCGAAATGTGGCATTGTCGCTGCGCGCATCGCGCATCGTTGTCAGGAGGACCGCTGCGAGCGGATGGTCGACGACGTGCGTGTTCATGTTCGAAGAATAAGGGGGCGCGGGGCGAGATTTCGCAGGAGAGCGATTCTCGGCGTATCGGGGGTGGAACCGATTCGGTCTCACCTGCGTCCAATATGGTGACCGGTATCAAATCCGACTGGGGGGATGACGATGAACGACTTGAGGGCGGATACCGCGAGTGTCGCCGAGTTCGCGGCCACGGCCGCGACCATGTCAGCGGAGATGCAGGCCGCGGGTCTCGGGGCAGCCGCCGCGGGGCCGCTCCTGCTCGGACCGGTCTTCGGGGTGATCGGCGGAGACTTCGTCGCCGCGTTCGCCACGGCGCACGCCGCGCACCTGGCTTCCATCGAGAAACTGTCCGGCATGCTCGGCGGGATCAGCGCGACCGCCCTCGCGAACGCCGCCACCTACGAGGGCACCGAGGCCGCCACCACGGCCGCTCTCGCCGCGGATGCGGTCGGGCTGGAGGCCTGACCGTGATCCCCATCGATCTCCTCACCCGCCCGATCATCGATCTGCTCGGGGCGTTCGGCAGCGGCGTCCTCCCCGCCGGCGGACCGGCCGACGCCCTGCGCGCGTCCTCGGTCGCCATCGACGCCGTCCACGACACCGGACGCACCGGCATCAGCTCCGTCTACGGCGACTGGCAGGGCAGGGGTGGCACGGGTGCGCTCGTGAAGACCGAAGAGGCGCAGCGGGCGACGGTCGCGGTCTCCGATCGCGGCAACGACATGGCTGCCGTCGTCGCCGAGGCCTCCGAGATCGTCCGGGCCGGAATGCTCCAACTGGAGGAGATCCTGCAGTCGTTCATCTCCCTCGCGGTCGCGGCCGGACCCGCCCTGGCGACCCCGCCCGGTCAGGCGATGATCATCGCGGCGGCACTCGACCACCTCGGCAGGGCCACCGCGGTCGTCGCGAAGGTGCGGGCCGAACTCGGCGAACAGACCGGCCGGATGGTCGCCCTCACACCGGCCGAAGACATCCCGGCCGCGCCCGCCGCCACCGCCCCCGCGAGCACGTCCGCGGCGAGCACGGTCCCCGCGTCCGCGGCCCCCGTCGCACCCGCGGGCTCCGAGGCGGTCAGCCGCGCGGCCTCCGGGTTCGCGAGTTCCTCGGGCGCGTCGCCGATGTCGGGCCTGACCAGCATCGCCGCCCCGGCCGCGCGCTCGTCGGGCGGACGCGGCTCGGGCGGATCCCGCGCGGATTCCCTCACCGGCAGGTCCGGAGATACCGGCCACGGGCCGTCCACCTCGGACTCCGCACACGGCGGCGAGGGCGTTGAGGTGGTCCTGCCCGACGGCAGCACCGCCGTCGCCCCCAACAAGGAGGCGGCGGACGCCGTCCGCAACGCCCTGTCGCAGCAGGGTGTCCCGTATGTCTGGGGCGGGACGTCGCCGGGCGAGGGCCTCGACTGCAGCGGGCTGACACAGTGGGCGTACGGCGAAGCGGGCGTGGGTCTTCCGCGTCTGGCGCAGGAGCAGAACGTCGGCACCGCGGTCGACCCGGGCGACCTCATGCCCGGCGACCTCGCCGTCTGGGACGGCCACGTGGCGATGGTGATCGGCAACGGCCAGCTCGTCGAGGCCGGCGATCCCGTGCAGGTCGGTCCGATTCGAACCAGCAACAGCGGCATGGGCTTCTACGGCTTCTACCGACCCACGGAATGACAGGAATCATGTTTCCCCCCACCCCACCCCCGGCCGGGACCACGGCCGCAGTGAGCAACCGCTCCGGCACCGTCTCGGTCCGGGCCACCGAGCAGGGCCTGCCGCTCGAACTCCGCATCGATCCGCGCGAACTCCGGTACGGCGGTCAGCGGCTCGCGGACGAGATCCTGACGCTCTGCAGGCGCTCGGCCATGGAGGCCGGGGCGCGGCGACGCGACGAACTCGCCCGTGACGGCATGCCCGCCGAGATCCTCGACAAGCTCGGTCTGCCCACCCGCGCCGACGTCGCCGCCGCGCAGGCGATCGAGGACGAGGAAGAACCCACCCCGACGAGCTGGATGCGACCACTGTGAGCGAACACGACATGAATGCGATCGTCGGGCGGGCCACCGAACAGGTGAATCTGCTCGAGGAGGCCCTCGCCGGGCTTCAGGCGATCAAGGCGCGCGCGTCGAGCGAGTCCGATCAGGTCACGGCCGAGGTCGACGGGAACGGCACACTGACCGGTCTCTGGATGGACGACTCCATCTCGACGCTCGACGCCCGCACACTCGCGACGATGATCACGAGCACCACCCAGGAGGCCGCTCGGCTCGCCACCGAACAGCGCGCCCGGGTCATGACGACGCTGCAGGACGGGTTCGGAAAGGTGTGACCGTCACTCCCCGGCGAAGTCGACGACCGTCTGGCTGAGCGGCATCTCGTCGGTACGGGGTTCCGGAGTGGGCAGATACGTGACGTCCTCGAGCGTCGTGTGCCCTGCCAGGTCGAACGCGTCGAACTCGAACGGCACGCTCTCGGCCAACGCCGGATTCGTCGACCATGCCCGCGAGGCCGGGAATCGGCCGCGGTGTTCGTCACGTGGACCCCGGCCGTCAGATGGTGGCGACCGTCCGTCGCAGCGACGGGGGACGGGCGCACGGGATGGACAGCGCGACGGGGAGGGACCGTCGAGCTGAGCGGTCGACGACGGCCGTTCGGCGCTGGACCACTCGGTCCCCCACTCCGGCGAATCCGACCCGGAGGCCTCCGACGTGCCGCACGCGATGGTCGCCGCGCACATCCCCGGCACTGCGATCGAGGAGACGAACGACCGTCGCCGTCGGGGTCGTCGAGTTACCTCGCCGGTCCGGAACATGCTCCCTGCTCGAACTACTCGACGCATTGTGAAAGTCATGGTAGGGCTCCGATACGCACCGCTCGCCCCGTTGGGCCGACTCGGTCGCGGCTGCTGCGACACGGCGGCGGCGGGCGTCGGAAACGGTCCGCACACAGCCCGGGTATAACTTTGGCCGCGGGGTCGATAGGCTTCGCGCCATGGCTGGAGACATCGTCCCGATCGAACTCGGTCTCACCGACGGCGACCTCGTGACACTGTGGGCACCACGGTGGCGTGAGGGCGACGACGAGTGGGAAGCATTCCTTGGTCACGAGGAAGACCTCTACGGGTTCGAATCAGTGGCAGAACTCGCTGCCTTCATCCGCACGAACACCGACAACGATCTCGTCGAGCACCCCGCCTGGAGTGTGGTGTCCGGACTGTCCGCCGCCGAACTCGAGCCCGACGAGAACTTCTGCTTCGATCTGATCGGTGTTCCGGAGCTGGCGGCGAGCGACCCCGAGGCCCTCGTCGTGAGCGAACTCGAAGACACGCTCAACATGGTGCGCAACATCGGTGAGGTCTGCGAGCTGGACGCGGTCACCAAGTTCTTCAACGCGAACCCCATCCTCGGCGCGCTGCCCGCAGGCGCCAGCGCATTCGAGGGCCGCGAGGGCGAGGAGCTGTGGGCCCAGATCGGCACCGCCATCGCGAAGGGCTGGGATGACGTCCTCGACGCCGTCGACAACATCGTCGCCACCCCCGAGGTGGACGCCGAGGCGGTAGCCGTCGCCGAGGCCGAACTGGTGGCCGCCGACGAGAACACCGTCGACGTGGACGACGTGGCCGAAGAGGCGGAGGAAGACGAAGAGTTCGTCGCGCTCGACCTCGATACCGAGGACGAGGAGGAGGACGATTCGTTCTGGGGGGCGGTGGGTGTCGACCCCGTCAAGATCATCACGTCCGGGGAGACCTACTTCACGCTCCGCTGCTACCTCGACGACGACGCGATCTTCCTCGGGCGTGACGGCGCGATCTTCGTCTTCACGTCCGAACGCGCGCTGGCTCGGTATCTCGCCGACAACCACGAGCACGCCCTCGCGCAGGTGAGCACGTACGAGGAGATCCAGGTGGCGGCGGTCGACGGATCGCTCGAGGTCGAGGTCACCGACGAGAATGTGTACGTCCTGCCCGGTCTCGCCGACGACCTGGCCGCGGGCCCGGAATCCGTCGATGCCGATCAGCTCGACCTCGCCGTCGAATTGTTCACCGATGCAGCCGATTTCGCCGACGACGATTCGGTGGAAACCGCACTCGCGACGTCCGAGCCGCTGGGCTGGTACGTCTCGTTCGTCCTCAACCCGGATCCGACGCGGATGGCGCCCAGCGCACCGTTCGACGCCGAGGCCGAGGCGTGGCGGACGCTCGAGCGGGAGTTCGAGGCCCGCTTGCGGACGGTGTGAGCGTCCGCCCTCGGGGCGCTCAGCCCACCAGCACGGCGAATCCCGGCTTGATCACCTCGTCGATCAACTGCAGCCGCTGATCGAACGGGATGAAGGCCGATTTCATGGCGTTGATGGTGTAGCGCTCGAGATCTGTCCAGCCGTAACCGAACGTCTCGACGAGGCGGAGCATCTCCTGACTCATGCTGGTATCGCTCATCAGCCGGTTGTCGGTATTGACGGTCACCCGGAACCGCAGCCGGGCGAGCAGGTCGAACGGATGATTCTCGAGTGCGTCCACGGCCCCGGTCTGGACGTTGGAACTGGGACACAGTTCCAAGGGAATCCTTTTGTCCCGCACATAGTTCGCGAGCCTTCCCAGCACCGGGACGCCGTCGTCGCCGATCGTGATGTCGTCGGTGATCCGGACCCCGTGTCCGAGCCGGTCCGTCCCGCAGAACGCGATGGCCTCGTGAATGGACGGCAGACCGAACGCCTCACCCGCGTGAATGGTGAAGTGTGCATTGCTGCCCCGCATGTACTCGAAGGCGTCGAGGTGGCGGCTGGGCGGATTCCCGGCCTCGGCGCCGGCGATGTCGAAACCGACGACACCGCGGTCCCTGAACCGGATCGCCAGTTCCGCGATCTCCCGGGACCGCGCTGCGTGCCGCATCGCGGTGAGCAGGACGCCGATCCGGATGTTCTGACCGCGCACCTCTGCCGCCGACTCCCCGGCCTCGAATCCCAGCAGGACCTGCTCCACCACCTCGTCCAGGGTCAACCCGTCCTCGAGGTGCTGCTCCGGGGCGAACCTGACCTCGGCGTAGACCACCCCGTCGCCGGCGAGGTCCTCGGCGCATTCGCGGGCGACGCGTTCGAGCCCGGCGGGTGTCTGCATGACCGCGACCGTGTGGGCGAACGTCTCGAGGTATCTCTCGAGCGAACCGCTGTCGGCGGCCTCCCGGAACCACGTGGCGAGCGCGGGCGCGGTGTCGGCGGGCAGCGCGTCGTAGCCGCAGTCGCGGGCGAGTTCGAGGACCGTCTCGGGCCGGAGACCTCCGTCGAGATGGTCGTGCAGCAACACCTTCGGCGCTCGGCGCAGGGCCGACAGATCCAGTGCGGTCATGCGTCGACGTTAGCGTGAGGGATCCTCTATCCGCTCGATGACGAGCGGCGTGGCCACCGACGGCGCGTCGGCCACGACGGTCCAGGCTTCGGAAAGTGCGGCTTTCGCCGCGGCGAACCGTTCGGGCGTGTCGGTGTGCAGCGTGACGAGCGGGGTGCCCACCGACACCGTCTCCCCCGGCTTCGCGTGCAACTCTACGCCCGCCCCGGCCTGCACCGGCTCGCCCTGTCGCGCCCGACCCGCGCCGAGCCGCCATGCGGCGAGCCCGACCGCCATGGCGTCGAGATCGCACACCACCCCGTCCGACTCGGACAGCAGCACCTCGGTGTGCCGGGCCGTCGGTAGCGGCGCGTCGGGGTCGCCGCCCTGGGCGGCGATCATCCTCCGCCAGCGGTCCATGGCGGACCCGTCCCGCAGTTTGTCGGCCGGGTCGACACCGTCGATTCCGGCTGCCTTCAACATTTCTCGCGCGAGCTCGAGAGTGAGTTCCACGACGTCGGACGGGCCGCCCCCGGCGAGCACCTCCAGCGATTCCCGCACCTCCAGCGCATTGCCCGCCGTGTGGCCGAGTGGCGCGTCCATCGCCGTGAGCAACGCCATCGTCCGCACTCCGGCGTCGTTTCCGAGGTCGACCATCGTCTGGGCGAGTTCGCGCGCGTCGTCGAGCTTCTTCATGAACGCGCCCGACCCGACCTTGACGTCGAGCACGAGCGCGCCGGTGCCCTCGGCGATCTTCTTGCTCATGATCGAGCTGGCGATCAGGGGAATCGACTCGACCGTCCCGGTGACGTCGCGGAGCGCGTACAACCGCCGGTCCGCCGGTGCCAGATCCGAGCCCGCGGCGCACACGACGGCTCCGACGGCGGGATCGGACAGGATTTCGGCCATCTCGGAGGTGTCGAGGTCGGCGCACCAGCCGGGGATCGACTCGAGCTTGTCGAGGGTTCCGCCGGTGTGACCCAGCCCGCGTCCCGACAGTTGCGGAACCGCGGCGCCGCACGCGGCGACCAGCGGCGCGAGCGGAAGCGTAATCTTGTCGCCGACACCACCCGTCGAGTGCTTGTCCACGGTGGGGCGGCCGAGGTGGGTGAAGTCGAGGCGGCGACCGGACGAGATCATCGCCGTGGTCCAGCGGCTCACCTCCTCGCGCGTCATCCCGCGGAAGTAGATCGCCATGGCCAGCGCCGACATCTGCTCGTCGGCCACGACCCCCCGGGTGAATGCCTCGACCACCCAGTCGATCTCTGCACCGGACAGTTCCCTGCCGTCGCGCTTGGCGGCGATGATCGACGAGGCGTCATGCATGGCTGATTCTCCCCTTCTCCTCCGGACCGAAAGCGTCCGGCAGCAGCTGTTCCAATGGGCGCACGCCGGCCCGGTGGTCGACGAGCAGTGCGGGGCCGCCGTGCTCGAAGAGAATCTGCCGGCAGCGTCCGCACGGCATGAGTATGTCGCCACTCGCGTCACAGCAGGTGAAGGCGATTAATCGCCCGCCACCGCCGGCAAATAAGTTACCGACCAGTACGCACTCGGCGCAGAGCCCCAACCCGTATGAGACATTTTCCACATTGCATCCGACGACGATTCGCCCATCGTCCACCAGCGCCGCCGCTCCCACCGCGAAGCCCGAGTAGGGCGCGTAGGCCCTGCCCATCACCTCATGCGCGTTGGCGCGCAACAGTTTCCAATCGATCTCGACCATAGTTTCCCATCCAATCACGTGGGCTGAATGGATGCAGAGATTCGCCCGGGACGGCCCAATTTGTATTGGAGAGGCAAACCTAACTTCATTTGCGGGGGGCGTACGAACCCCGACTCGAATTAGTTCCCCCGTTTCCGTTGGGTTTAGAGTTCAGAGAAGTCGGTTCAGGATCACGTCGGGTCCCTAGTTGTGGTATATCCGCAACGCTGCGCAGACTCGACACGTCCACCAATGACGTTGGAGGCACAGCACTCGATGAGTACTACGACTGAAGCCGCTCCGGCCAAGGAGCGCACACGGTCGCTTTACCGGGGCGACCCCGGAATGTGGTCCTGGGTTTTGCACCGGATCACAGGCGTAATGACGTTCTTCTTCCTATTCGTGCACGTGCTGGATACCGCGCTGGTGCGCGTGAATCCCGACACGTACGACAGTGTCATCGAGACCTACAAGAACCCGATCGTCGGGCTCATGGAGCTCGCGCTCGTCGCCGCGGTGCTGTACCACGCACTGAACGGTGTCCGGGTGATGCTGGTGGATTTCTGGTCCAAGGGACCGCAGTACCAGCGCCTGATGCTCTGGGTAATCCTCGCGATCTGGTTCCTGGTGATGATCCCGGGCGCCGGCCGCATCTTCTACAACATGTTTGCGGGGCACTGACATGACGACAGAAGCCAAGAGTCTCGGCAAGACCTACGACCGTCCCGCCAGCCTGGACAACCCGCGCTCTCCACGCCGGACGTCGAAGAACAACTTCGAGCTGTACGCCTGGCTGTTCATGCGGTTCTCCGGACTCGCACTGATCTTCCTCGTGCTCGGCCACCTCTTCATCATGCTGATGCTCGACGACGGTGTGCACCGCATCAACTTCGCGTTCGTCGCAGGCCGCTGGTCCAGCCCGTTCTGGCAGTTCTGGGACCTCACCATGCTGTGGCTTGCCCAGCTGCACGGCGGAAACGGACTCCGCACGGTCATCGCGGACTACTCCCGCAAGGACTCCACGCGCTTCTGGCTGACCACGATCCTCGTTCTCTCGATGATCCTGATCATGGGCCTCGGCACGTACGTCATCTTCACCTTCGACCCCAATATCTCGGCGAGCTAGGGGAGCACAGACTTCATGCAGGAACACCGTTATGACGTGGTCATCGTCGGCGCCGGCGGCGCCGGCATGCGCGCAGCGATCGAGGCCGGTCCCCGCGCCCGCACCGCGGTACTGACCAAGCTCTACCCCACCCGCAGCCACACCGGCGCGGCCCAGGGCGGCATGTGCGCCGCGCTGGCGAATGTGGAGGAAGACAACTGGGAGTGGCACACCTTCGACACGGTCAAGGGCGGCGACTACCTCGCCGACCAGGACGCCGTCGAGATCATGGCCAAGGAGGCCATCGACGCGGTGCTCGACCTCGAGAAGATGGGTCTGCCGTTCAACCGCACGCCCGAGGGCAAGATCGACCAGCGTCGTTTCGGTGGTCACACCCGCGATCACGGTAAGGCCCCCGTGCGCCGCGCATGTTATGCCGCGGACCGCACCGGTCACATGATCCTGCAGACGCTCTACCAGAACTGCGTCAAGCACGACGTCGAGTTCTTCAACGAGTTCTACGCCCTCGACATCGCGATCACCGAGACGGAGAACGGCCCGGTCGCCACCGGCGTCATCGCCTACGAGCTGGCAACCGGCGAGATCCACGTCTTCCACGCGAAGTCCATCGTGTTCGCCACCGGCGGCTCGGGACGCATGTACAAGACGACGTCCAATGCGCACACCCTCACCGGTGACGGCATGGGCATCATCTTCCGCAAGGGCCTTCCGCTGGAGGACATGGAATTCCACCAGTTCCATCCGACAGGCCTGGCCGGGCTCGGCATCCTCATCTCCGAGGCCGTGCGCGGTGAGGGCGGCATCCTCCGCAACGCCGACGGCGAACGGTTCATGGAGCGCTACGCCCCCACCATCAAGGACCTCGCCCCCCGTGACATCGTCGCGCGGTCGATGGTTCTCGAGGTCCTCGAGGGACGCGGCGCGGGACCGAACAAGGATTACGTCTACATCGACGTGACCCACATCCCCGAGGAAGTTCTCGACGAGAAGCTCCCCGACATCATGGAGTTCTCCCGCACCTACCTCGGTGTGGACCCGGTCAAGGAACCGGTGCCGGTGTACCCCACCTGCCACTACGTCATGGGCGGCATCCCCACCCGGATCAACGGTGAGGTTCTGCGCAACAACGACGAGATCGTCCAGGGCCTGTACGCCGCCGGCGAGTGCGCCTGCGTCTCCGTCCACGGCGCGAACCGTCTCGGCACCAACTCGTTGCTCGACATCAACGTCTTCGGACGACGCGCCGGCATCGCCGCCGCCGAGCACGCCAACAACAGCGAGTTCGTCGACATGCCCGAGGCGCCCGAGAAGATGGTCGACGACTGGATGGCCACCATCCTGTCGGACCACGGTCACGAGCGTGTCGCGGACATCCGCAGCGAGCTGCAGCAGTCCATGGACAACAACGCCTCGGTGTTCCGTACCGAAGAGCGCCTCACCCAGGCCCTCAAGGACGTGCGCGCCCTCAAGGAGCGCTACAACCACATCACGGTGCAGGACAAGGGCAAGCGCTACAACAGCGACCTGCTCGAGGCCGTCGAGCTCGGTTTCCTCCTCGAAATGGCGGAGGTCACCGTCGTGGGCGCGCTGAACCGCAAGGAATCGCGCGGCGGCCACGCCCGCGAGGACTACCCGGACCGCAACGACGCCGAGTACATGAAGCACACGATGGCATACAAGGAGGGCGACGGCCTGCTCTCCGACATCCGTCTCGACTACAAGCCGGTAGTCCAGACCCGCTACGAGCCGATGGAGCGGAAGTACTGATGAGCGCACCTGCAGTCGACAAGAGCGAGAACAAGTCGGATCTCCCTCCCGTGCCCGAGGGCGCCGTCATGGTCACCCTCAAGATCGCGCGAATGAACCCGGAGTCCGGCGAGGGCCAGCACTGGGACAGCTTCCAGGTTCCGGCTCTGCCGACGGACCGCATGCTGAACCTGCTCCTGTACGTGAAGGGCTACCTCGACGGCACCCTGACGTTCCGCCGCAGCTGCGCCCACGGCGTGTGCGGTTCGGACGCGATGCGGATCAACGGCGTCAACCGCCTGGCCTGCAAGCTCCTCATGAAGGACATGCTGCCCAAGGACGGCAAGCCGGTCACGATCACCGTCGAGCCCATCAAGGGCCTGCCGGTGGAGAAGGACCTCGTGGTCGACATGGAGCCCTTCTTCGACGCGTTCCGCGCCGTGAAGCCGTTCCTCATCACCACCGGCAACGAGCCCACCCGTGAGCGCATCCAGTCGCAGCACGACCGGGCACGCTTCGACGACACCACCAAGTGCATCCTGTGTGCCTGCTGCACCACATCGTGCCCGGTGTACTGGAGCGACGGCAGCTACTTCGGTCCCGCCGCCATCGTCAACGCTCACCGCTTCATCTTCGACAGCCGTGACGAGGGTGCGTCGGAGCGTCTCGACATCCTCAACGACAAGGACGGTGTCTGGCGTTGCCGGACCACGTTCAACTGCACCGACGCGTGCCCCCGTGGCATCCAGGTGACGAAGGCGATCCAGGAAGTCAAGCGCGCGCTGCTCTTCGCACGCTGACCCCAGGTCTGCCGAGCACGTTCCCGGGCGCCCCCGACCACACCGGTCGGGGGCGCCCTGCGTCGTGTCCAACCTCACTGCCCGCGCGGTCCCACGGTGAAATCTCCGCGCTAGTGTCGAAAGCAGATGCTCCCGACGGACAGCGAGGTTCACCCATGGCGCAGTCGCCCAGTCCCGCAGTGGTCACGGTCACCGGAGCGGCAGGCAGCATCGGCTACGCGGCGCTGTTCCGGATCGCCGCAGGCGAGATGCTCGGACCCGACACCCCGATTCGGCTGCGGCTCTTGGAGATTCCGTCCGCCGTGTCCGCTGCCGAAGGTACCGCGATGGAACTCGACGACAGCGCCTTCCCCCTGCTCCGCGACATCGAGGTCCACGACGACCCGAAGCGGGGCTTCGACGGCACCGACGTGGCTCTCCTCATCGGATCACGTCCTCGGTCCAAGGGTATGGAGCGTGGCGACCTCCTGGCCGCGAACGGGCAGATCTTCACCGTGCAGGGTCGGGCCATCAACCAGGTTGCCGCGGACGGAGTCCGGGTGCTGGTCGTGGGCAACCCCGCCAACACGAACGCGCTGGTCGCCGCGAACAACGCCCCGGACGTCCCTGCGGACCGGTTCACGGCGCTGACCCGGCTCGACCACAACCGCGCGATCGCCCAGCTGGCACGGCACTCCGGGGCCGCGGTGAAGGACATCAGCCGCGTCGCGATCTGGGGCAACCACTCGAGCACCCAGTACCCCGACATCTTCCATGCGAGGGTCGGTGACCGGTCCGGTGCCGAGTTCGCCGCCGACCGCGAATGGCTCACCGGCGACTTCATTCCCACGGTCGCGAACCGTGGCAGCGCGATCATCGAGGCTCGCGGCGCATCCTCCGCGGCCTCCGCCGCAAACGCCGCGATCGACCACGTGCACGACTGGGTGCTCGGCACCCCCGAGGACGACTGGACGTCCGTGGCGCTGCCCTCCCCCGGCGCCTACGGCGTGCCGGAGGGTCTGGTGAGCTCGTTCCCGGTTCGCTCGGTCGGCGGGGCGTGGCAGATCGTGGACGGGCTGGAGATCGACGACTTCTCGCGGAAGCGGATCGACGCGTCTGTTGCGGAACTCGAATCCGAACGCGACGCCGTCCGGGGCATGGGTTTCATCTGATCCGGCGTCCGTCTTCCGGAACGGTCGCGACGACGTCACGAAATCGTGTCGACACGCGTCCGTTTTCGGAAGTCGACCTGTCGTCGCATACGCTGCCTCTTCGATGATGTGGCGTCGAGTGTGTACCGCGGTCGTGTCCGGGACCCTGCTGGCCGGACTCTCGGTGAGTGCTGCCGGGGCGATTCCGCCCACAGTGCCCTCCTCCCCCACCTCCGCACCGTTCACCACCCCGAACACCGACAACTGCCCCAACCGGTCGGCCCCCGCGCCTGCGATCGACCTGTCCGAGGTACCCCAGCCGGGTGATCCGACACCGAGCGCCGTGTCGGTGCCCGACGAGCCGGTGGGCGGACCGAAGCTGGCCGGGTGCGGGGTGATCCTTCCCGACGACGCGCCCGCGCTGCCCGCCGACATCGCGGCGTCCGGCTGGGTGGTCGCGGACATCGACACCGGCGACGTGCTCGCGGCGAAGGACCCGCACGGCCGCTACCGGCCGGCGAGCACCATCAAGATGCTGCTGGCTCTCGTGGCGCTCGACGAACTGGATCTCGACAAGACCGTGACGGCCACCGCCGAGGACGCCGCGGCGGAGGGCAGCGCGGTCGGGATCGGTAAGAACGGTCAGTACACGAACCGGCAGTTGATGCAGGGCCTGGTGATGGCGTCGGGGAACGACGCGGCCCACCTCCTCGCCCGGCAACTCGGCGGCGACGCCGCCACGGTCGACAAGATGAACCACCTCGCCGACACCCTCGGCGCGCACGACACGCGGACCGCGACGCCGTCGGGGCTCGACGGCCCCGGCATGAGCAGCTCGCCATTCGACCTCGCGCTCATCTTCCACACCGCGATGAAGAACCCGACGTTCGCGGAGCTGATCTCCACCGAGACGGTGCAGTTCCCGGGTTTCCCGAAGGACCCGGCGATCCCGGACGATCAGGACCGGCCCCCGTTCGCACTGGCCAACGACAATCAGCTGCTCTACAACTACGACGGCGCACTGGGCGGCAAGACCGGATTCACCGACGACGCCCGCCACACCTATGTCGGCGGCGCCGATCACGACGGTCGCCGCCTGATGGTGACGTTGATGGGCGCCGAGGCCCAGCCGATCCGGCCGTGGGAGCAGGCGGCACGACTGCTGGATTACGGTTTCGCCCTCGACCGCGACGCCCGGGTGGGGTCACTCGAGGACCTGTATCCGGCCGACGAAGGGTCTGCGGCGGTGCTTGCCGCACCGCCGCAACAGGATTCGGCCGCTGCGACGAGTTCCGTCGTCGCGTCGGGTTCCGACCACCCCGACAACACGCTGGCCCTGCGGGCGGGTGTGGGGATCGTCGGGGCGGCCGTCGTCCTGGTGCTGGTGCTCTGCGCACGCCGGCTGTCCCGCAGACGCTGACGGGCAGCGGCACCCGCCTCAGCGCTTGTTGCGGGTGAACAGTCCGGACAACCCGAGCGCCGCGACGGCGCCCACACCGACCAGGGCGAGTCCCCCACGCACGCCCGGCCCCTCGTGCACCTCGATCCGGGGGTTGATGACGGCCGGATCCGGCGGCGGCACATACGCGAGCGCGAGGCTGGCGCGGGTGGTCGCGGCCCACGCCGTCGAGAAGAGCAGCATCCGGCACGTCAGGTAGATGAATACGAGCAGACCGATGATCGGGCCGAACGCCACACCGGCGGGACCCGCGGTCACCGCCGACAGGTAGATGGCACCGACCTGCTTGAAGATCTCGAACACCACGGCCGCGAGCAGGGCCGCCTTGAGCGCACTGCGGAACGTGACGGGCTCTCGCGGCAGTCGGGCGATCACCCAGGCGAACACCGCCCACGTCGCGACCAGCGATACCACCGTCGACAGTGCGCGTAACCCGGCGTCGATCCCGGTCACGTCTTCGAGGTTGAGCACCTCGACGACGGTGCGCGCCACGGGACCGCTACTCAGCGCGGAGGATCCGAGAGAGACCACCATCGCCAGACCCAGCCCGAGCAGCACGGCCGCGTCGCCCAGCTTGGTCCGGACGAATCCCTTCGACTCGCGCTGGCTCTCCCACATCGCCGTCAGCGCGTCGCGCAGGTTCGCCATCCACCCGAGTCCCGCGTACGCGGCACCGAGCAGACCGAGAACACCCACGCTGGCACGGGACGCGATCGCCGAATCGATGACCGTGTTGAGCGTGTCACCCAGACTTCCGGGAACGTTCTTGGTGATGCTGTCCTGCAGTTCCTGCAGCAACTCCGGCTGCCCGGCGAGGACGAAACCCGCGATGGCGAACGCGACCATCAGGATCGGAATCAGTGCGAGCACACTGAAATACGTGATCCCCGCCGCGTAATAGTCACCCTTCTGCTGCTGATACCGCTGTCCGGCCCGCATCAGATGGTCGAACCAGGGGCGCGCTGCCCGCTGCCTGTCGAGAAAACTCGGTTCGTCAGCCACAGTGCTCATCCCTTCGGTGTCAGAAACCCAACCTTCTCGTACACGGCCGCCAGAGTCTGCGACGACACCTCACGGGCGCGGTGAGCACCGGCGGCGATGATCCGATCGAGTTCTGCCTCGTCCGAGAGATACCCTTCCACCTTCGCTTTCAACGGTGTCACGAACTCGGCGAGGACATCTGCCGTATCGGTTTTCAGGTCGCCGTACCCCTTGCCCTCGTACCCGGCCACCAACGTCTCGACCGGAGTCCCGGACAGCGCGGACTGGATGGTGAGCAGATTGCTCACACCGGGTTTGGCCTGCGGGTCGTAGCGGATCTCCCGCTCGTTGTCGGTGACCGCGGACTTGATCTTCTTCGCCGACACCTTGGGGTCGTCGAGGAGGTTGATCAGGCCGGCGGGGCTCGGACCGGACTTGCTCATCTTCGACGTCGGATCCTGCAGGTCGTAGATCTTGGCGGTGCCCTTGATGATCTGGGCCTCGGGAATCACGAACGCCTTCCCGAACCGGGTGTTGAACCGCTGAGCGAGATCGCGGGCCAGTTCGAGATGCTGACGCTGGTCCTCGCCGACGGGGACCCGCTGCGGGCGGTAGAGCAGGATGTCGGCAGCCATCAGCACCGGATACGTGAACAGGCCGACGCTCGCGTTCTCACTGCCCTGTTTTGCCGACTTGTCCTTGAACTGCGTCATCCGGCTCGCTTCACCGAAACCGGTGATGCAGTTGAGGACCCACGCCAGCTGCGCGTGCTCGGGCACCTGGCTCTGCACGAACAGCGTGGCACGGTCGGGGTCGATTCCGAGCGCCAGCAGCTGCGCCACCGCGATCTTCGTACGACGGCGCAGTTCCTTCGGGTCCTGCGCCACCGTGATCGCGTGCAGGTCCGGGATGAAGTAGAACGCGTCGAAGTCGTCCTGCAGAGGCACCCACTGTTGCAGGGCACCCAGGAAGTTGCCGAGGTGGAACGAGTCGGCGGTGGGCTGGATGCCGGAGAGCACCCGCGGTTTCACGGTGGGCTTCTGAGCTGCAGGGGTCGACATGAGTACTGATCTTTTCACGTGCGCCGTGACGACACGAATCAGATACCGGCCGTCACCGGTACTGGACGGTGACCGGCGCGTGGTCGGACCACCGCTGGTCGTAGGTTTCGGCGCGCTCGACGACGGCCTGCTTGGCCCGCTCCGCCAGTTCCCGGGTGGCGATCTGGTAGTCGATGCGCCAGCCGGAGTCGTTGTCGAACGCCTTCCCGCGGTACGACCACCACGAGTACGGTCCGGCGACGTCGGGATTCAGCTGCCGGACCACGTCGGCCCAGTGCGCGTCTTCGGCGAACAGGGCCCCGAGCCACTCCCGCTCGTTCGGGAGAAAACCGGAGTTCTTCTTGTTGGTCTTCCAGTTCTTCAGGTCGAGTTCGGTGTGGGCGATGTTCCAGTCGCCGCAGACCACGACGTGCCGGCCCGCCGCGACGGCAGCCGCTGCGGTGTCGGTGAGGTACCGGGCGAAGGAGTCCATGAACCGCTCCTTCTCCTCCTGCCGGGGTGTCTGGGCCTCCCCGGAGGGCAGGTACAGGCTCGCCACGGTCAGGTCGTCGAAGTCGGCCTCGAGGTAGCGGCCCGCGGTCGCGAACTCGTCGTCACCGTGGCCGATGCGGAAGGCGTCGGCAGGTTTCCGGGACAGGATCGCGACGCCGTTGCGCCCCTTCGACGACGGCTCCGCGGACACCAGGTTCCATCCGCCCTCCAGGGCGGGCGCGAGCGTCTCGGCCAGTTGCTCGTCGGACGCCCGCGTCTCCTGCAGGCAGACGACGTCGGCCTCCGTGCGCTCGATCCACTCGGTGAGCCCCTTGCGGGCGGCGGCGCGCACGCCGTTGACATTGACGGTGGTGATGATGTGTGGCACGGCAAGCACCGTAGCGGACGCGTACGACACCGCGGGCTACCGAGACGAACGGGCGCTGCGGCGTTCCATCGCGACCGCCACGGTGAGGACCACGAGTCCCGCCACGGCGAGCAGCGCACCGACCGCGGCGGGCGCCGTGTAGCCGTAGCCGGCCGCGATGACGACACCACCGATCCACGCCCCGAACGCGTTCGCGATGTTGAGTGCCGCGTGGTTGAGCGAGGCGGCGAGGGTCTGGGCGTCGGCGGCGACGTCCATCAGCCGGGTCTGCAGTCCGGGCACCATCGACGCACCCGCCGCACCGACGAAGAACACCAGCAGCAGCGCCGTGTACGGGTTGTGGGAGGCGATCACGAAGATGCCGAGCAACACCCCGAGTGCCGTCATCGATACGAACAGGCCGGGAATCAGCGCCCGGTCGGCGAGCCGGCCGCCGATCAGATTGCCCGCGACCATGCCCAGTCCGTAGATCATCAGGGCCAGCGGCACCAGCGACCGCGACAGCCCGGCGACGTCGGTGAGCGTCGTGCTGATGTACGTGTAGACGGCGAACATGCCACCGAATCCGACCATGCCGATGATCAGCGTCATCCACACCTGCGCGCGGCGCAGGGCACCGAGTTCGGTGAGGGGATTCGACATCCGCATTGCGGCGAGCGCGGGCACCCACGACCAGATCGCGCCCAGTGTCACCACACCGATCACCGCCACGAGCGCGAAGGCGCTGCGCCAGCCGAGCGTCTGACCCAGCCACGAGGCGACCGGAACGCCGACGACGTTGGCCACCGACAGCCCCATCATGACGAGAGCGACCGCCCTGGCCCGCTGGCCGCGGTCCGCGAGGTGCGCCGCCACGAGGGCCGCCACACCGAAGTAGGCGCCGTGCGGGAGGCCTGCCACGAACCGCGCGGCCATCAGCACGCCGTAGTTCGGCGCGAACACGGTGGCGGCGTTGCCGATCGTGAACGCCGCCATCAACGCGATCAACAGCGTCTTCCGGGGCACCCGTGCGGTCAGCGCCGCGATGAGAGGCGCGCCCACGACCACACCCAGCGCGTACGCCGAGATGACGTGCCCGGCCGTCGGCTCGGTGATCCCGAGACTCGACGCCATCTCGGGCAGCAGCCCCATCGCCACGAACTCGGTGGTCCCGATCCCGAAGCCACCGAGCGCGAGCGCGACCATGGCGAGCTTGCGGACGGACGGATGTTGCGCGATGACACCGAGGTGCTCGGGGCGGACAGGGGTGGAAGTGCTCACAGAAGAACTTTCGACTAGGCGGAGATACGGCTACGCGGCGCACGGCGCCTCGTTGCGCAACGACCCACATCGAAATTCTCTTCCCCGGATTCCGCCTTTCGCGCCTCGAACGACCGTGAGATGACTCACCCGGGACCCGGAGACGGCGAACGGGACGCCCCCGTGAGGGACGTCCCGTTCGTAGCGCTGCGGCTCGGTGCCTACTGCTCGGCGATGGCCTTCTGGAGGTTGATGTCCAGCGCACCGAGGAACTCCTCGGTGGTCAGGTAGCCCTGGTCGCCGCCGACCAGCATCGCGAGGTCCTTCGTCATCTGACCACCCTCGACGGTCTTGATGACCACGTCTTCGAGCTTCTGGGCGAAGCCGATGACGTCGGGGGTGTTGTCGAGCTTGCCGCGGTGCTCGAGTCCACGGGTCCACGCGAAGATCGACGCGATGGGGTTGGTGGACGTCGGCTTGCCCTGCTGGTGCTGACGGAAGTGACGCGTCACGGTGCCGTGTGCGGCCTCGGCCTCACACGTCTTTCCGTCCGGGGTCAGCAGCACGGATGTCATGAGGCCGAGCGATCCGAAGCCCTGCGCGACGGTGTCGGACTGGACGTCGCCGTCGTAGTTCTTGCAGGCCCAGACGTAGCCACCCTCCCACTTGAGCGCCGACGCGACCATGTCGTCGATGAGACGGTGCTCGTAGGTGAGTCCGGCCGCGTCGAACTCCGGCTTGAACTCGGTCTCGTAGACGTGCTGGAAGATGTCCTTGAATGCGCCGTCGTACGCCTTGAGGATGGTGTTCTTGGTCGACAGGTACACCGGGTAGTTCTGCTGCAGGCCGTAGTTGAGCGAGGCGCGCGCGAAGTCCTCGATGGACTTGGTGAAGTTGTACTGACCCTGGACGACGCCGCCGCCCTCGGGGAAGTTCACCAGCTCGTGCTCGATCGGCTCGCTGCCGTCCTCGGGCGTGTAGGTGATCATCACCTTGCCGGGGCCGGGGACCTTGAAGTCGGTGGCGCGGTACTGGTCACCGAAGGCGTGACGGCCGATGATGATCGGCTTGGTCCAGCCCGGAACCAGTCGCGGAACGTTGGAGATGATGATCGGCGCGCGGAAGATCGTCCCACCGAGGATGTTGCGGATGGTGCCGTTGGGCGACCGCCACATCTTCTTGAGACCGAACTCCTCGACGCGTGCCTCGTCCGGGGTGATGGTCGCGCACTTGACGCCGACGCCGTGCTTCTTGATGGCGTTGGCCGCGTCGACGGTCACCTGGTCGTCGGTCTCGTCCCGGTACTCGATGCCGAGGTCGTAGTACTCGAGGTTCACATCCAGGTAAGGATGGATCAGTTTGTCTTTGATGAACTGCCAGATAATGCGTGTCATCTCGTCGCCGTCGAGTTCGACGACGGTGCCCTCAACCTTGATTTTGGACATGGGTGCTTCGCGTCCTCCTAGGAAGTTTCCCTGGTTACACGGTTGCGGGCGCACTTTGTGAGTGGGTCCGCGAACGGTTCGCTTATCAAACGTAGACGGTCACGGCGGCCCCTGGGGAGACCGCACCTAAACAAGACAAGCGTACTGCTATGCGAGCGGCTCGCAACAGGTGGGGCGCGCAACCCACCCCTACTCGCGGGTAACTTTTCCCTGCTAGCGGCCCTGATCGGTGCCGTTTCCGGTCGTTCCACCTCAGCCGCTAAGATTCACTCCAGGTCATGAGTGCCAGCAACGAGCCCCGGCTAGCTGGCCGGCAACCCTCCACCGCGGTGGGGTGCCCCGGGTGATGACCTGGTTCCCTGATTCATACAACAGTCGGGTGACAAGCGCGGGTCCGACATCGGAGGTTCATGATGTGTTGTTGTTGTCGTAGATAGACCCCAGACAAGCCCTGCGCGCGAACGAACCAGCACTCCGTCCGCGCCTCGTCAGACCACTGGAGTAGACAGCACATGACCGAGAACTGGTCGTTCGAGACCAAGCAGATCCATGCCGGGCAGACGTCCGACGCGACCACCAAGGCGCGGGCGCTGCCGATCTACCAGACCACCTCGTACACGTTCGACAGCACCGATCACGCTGCCGCGCTGTTCGGTCTGGCCGAGCCGGGCAACATCTACACCCGCATCATGAACCCCACGCAGGACGCGGTCGAGCAGCGCATCGCCACGCTCGAGGGCGGCGTTGCCGCCCTGCTGCTGTCCTCCGGACAGGCCGCGGAGACGATCGCGATCCTGAATCTCGCCGAGGCAGGCGACCACATCGTCTCCAGCCCGCGGCTGTACGGGGGCACGTACAACCTCTTCCACTACACGCTGCCCAAGCTCGGCATCGAAGTCTCGTTCGTCGAGGACCCCGACGACCTCGAGCAGTGGAAGGACGCGGTCCGGGACAACACGAAGGCGTTCTACGGCGAGACCATCTCCAATCCCCGCAACGACGTCCTCGACTTGCCCGGCATCTCCGGGATCGCGCATCAGCACGGACTCCCCCTGATCGTCGACAACACGGTGGCCACTCCCTACCTGATCCGCCCCCTCGAGCACGGCGCGGACATCGTGGTGCACTCGGCCACCAAGTACCTCGGCGGTCACGGCACGGCGATCGCCGGTGTCATCGTCGACGGCGGCACGTTCGACTGGACCCAGGGCCGCCACGGCAACTTCACCACGCCGGACCCGAGCTACCACGGCGTCGTCTACTCCGAGCTCGGACCGCCTGCGTTCGCCCTCAAGGCTCGCGTGCAGCTGCTTCGCGACCTCGGTTCGGCGATCTCCCCGTTCAATGCATTCCTCATCGCGCAGGGCCTCGAGACGCTGAGCCTTCGCATGGAACGACACGTGTCCAACGCGACCGCCGTCGCGCAGTACCTGGAGGCCCGCCCGGAGGTCGTGTCCGTCGGATACGCCGGGCTCCCGTCGTCGCCCTGGCACGACCGGGCGAAACAGATCGCGCCGAGGGGTGCGGGTGCCATCGTGACGTTCGAACTCGCCGGCGGCATCGACGCGGGCAAGAAGTTCGTCAACGCGCTCACCCTGCACAGCCACGTCGCGAACATCGGCGACGTCCGCTCGCTGGTGATCCACCCGGCGTCCACCACACACTCCCAGCTGACCCCCGAGGAGCAGGCCGCCAGCGGCGTCACCCCCGGACTGGTCCGCCTGGCTGTCGGCATCGAAGGGATCGACGACATCATCGCCGATATCGAGACCGGACTTACGGCGGCGGCATCTTGACCGTGAGCGCTGTACAGAACCTGCCCGTGGCGGACGGACGACTCGGCACCATCGACATCGGATCGCTCGAGCTCGAGAGCGGAACAGTGATCCCGTCGGTGTCCCTTGCCGTGCAGCGATGGGGTGAGCTGTCCCCCAACCGGGACAACGTCGTGCTCGTCGAGCACGCCCTCACCGGTGACTCCCACGTCACCGGACCCGTCACCGACGAGCACCCCTCCCCCGGATGGTGGACCGGAATGGTCGGTCCGGGTGCGCCGATCGACACCGACGAGTGGTGCGTCGTCGCGACCAACGTCCTCGGTGGCTGCCGCGGCACCACCGGTCCCGGTTCGATCGCCGAGGACGGGCGCCCGTGGGGCAGCCGCTTCCCGGAGATCTCCATCCGCGACCAGATCGCGGCCGAAAAGAAGTTCACCGACCTGCTGGGCATCGACAAGCTGGCGTCCGTCGTCGGTGGTTCGATGGGCGGGATGCGCGCGCTCGAGTGGGCCGTCACCTACCCGGACCAGGTGGCGTCGGCGCTCGTTCTCGCGGTCGGCGCCCGCGCGACCGCCGACCAGATCGGCACGCAGACCACCCAGATCGCGGCCATCACCAGCGACCCCGACTGGCAGGGCGGCGACTATCACGGCACCGGCCGGATCCCCCTGGCGGGTCTGCGCATCGCCCGCCGGATCGCGCACCTGACGTACCGCACCGAGAGCGAACTCGACTCCCGGTTCGCGAACTCGCCGCAGGACGGCGAGGACCCGTGGCGCGGCGGACGGTACTCCGTCGAGAGCTACCTCCAGCACCAGGCCGACAAGCTGGTCGGCAGGTTCGACCCGAGCACGTATGTGCTGCTGTCCGAGGCCATGAACCGGCACGACGTGGGCCGCGGTCGCGGTGGCATCGCCGCGGCGCTGGGGACGATCACCGCCCCCGTCATCGTGGGCGGCGTCGACTCCGACCGCCTGTACCCGATCCGCCTGCAGGAGGATCTGGCCAACGACATCCCCACCTGCGACGGTCTGCGGGTGCTCAACTCGCGGGACGGCCACGACGGGTTCCTCACCGAGGCCGCCGCCGTCGCGAAACTGCTCTCCGAGACGATGCAACTGGCACGCGCCGGACGCTGACACCGGCGCCGGACGACGCCCGCTCGGACCGCTAGTCGGTTCCGAGCGGGTCGATCGACACGGCCAGCCACACGATCGCGCCCCCGACGGCCACGAGCGCGCCCACGTCGAAAGGCTTGCTGCGCACCGCGAGCAGTCCGACGCGCTCCGACGGCATCATCAACCGGAAAACCGCCGCGAGCAGCGTGGCGACACCGAACACGAACGCGCCTCGTCGCCACCGATCCGCGAGCACGAACACGACGGCCACGACGATGACGACGAGGACTGCGAGCATCGGCAGATTCTTCTTCGCGAACTGCCCCCAGTCGGCCATGTCAGCCGAGAGACGCTGCGACACGCTCGGCCCGCTCCACGACGTTGGTCAGCAGGAAGGCGCGGGTGAGCGGCCCGACGCCACCGGGGTTCGGGGACAGGAAGCCGGCGACCTCGGCAACGTCCGCCGCCACGTCGCCGCGCAGTCCGTCCTCGGTGCGGCTCACACCCACGTCGAGCACCGCGGCACCGGGCTTGACCATGTCGGCCGTGACCAGCCCGGGTACACCCGCCGCGGCGATGACTATGTCGGCGCGGCGGACCTCGGCGCCGAGGTCCCGCGTACGGGTGTGGCAGAGGGTGACGGTGGCGTTCTCGCTGCGCCGGGTGAACAGCAGACCGATCGGGCGCCCCACGGTGACACCGCGACCGACGACGACGACGTGGGCACCCTCGATCGGCACCTCGTACCGGCGCAGCAGGTGCAGGATTCCGCGCGGCGTGCACGGCAGCGGCGCTTCCTTGCCCAGCACCAGCCGGCCCAGGTTGACCGGGTGCAGGCCGTCGGCGTCCTTGTCGGGGTCGATGCGCTCGAGAGCGGTGTTCTCGTCGAGCTGCTTCGGCAGCGGGAGCTGCACGATGTAGCCGGTGCAGTCCGGGTTGGCGTTGAGCTCGTCGATGGTGGCGTCGAGCTTCTCCTGCGTGATGTCGCCGGGCAGGTCGCGGCGGATCGAGGTGATCCCGACCTTCGCGCAGTCGTTGTGCTTCCCGCGCACGTAGGCGGCCGACCCCGGGTCGTCGCCCACCAGAACGGTGCCGAGACCGGGCGTGATGCCCTTGTCCTTCAGGGCGCTCACCCGCACCTTCAGGTCTTCGAAAATCTCGTCGCGGGTCGCCTTGCCATCGAGGATCGTTGCAGTCACGTGCCCCATTCTCTCAGGTTCGCCACACGCGCGTCAGGTCGGTTCCACCACGAGCCCGTTGGCCGTCGCGTACGCGATGGCCTGGGTGAGTTCGATCTGCGCCTTGTCCAGCGAGACCGCCGTCCACAGGTTCGCGTCGACGTGGGCGCCGCGCAGGTCCGCGCCGTCGAATTTCGCACCGCCGGTGCGGGCGCCGAACAGGTCCGCCGAGCGGAGCACGGCGCGGCGGAGGTCCGTGCGGACGAGGTTGGCCTCCTGGAACCGGCAGTCCGTGAAATCGAGTCCGCGCAGGTCCGCGCCGCCCAGCGACGCGAGCGTGAAATCACATTCGTCGAAGACCATCGGGCGCAGTCGGCAGTTGTCGAATTCCGATCCGAGGAAGCTGCAGTTGCGGAACTCGCTGTGCCACAGCGTCGTTCTGGTGAACGAGCACGAGCGGAACGCCGTCCCCACATGACGCGACTCGGCGAGGTCGGCGCCCGTGAAATCGCAGTCGGTGAAGATCACCGACTCGGTGCGGAGTTCACTCAGGTCGGCGTCGCGGAAGTTGCATTTCGTGTAGTGCCGCCGCTGCCAGTTCTGCGCGGGGAGTCGTGCGTCGCCGTAGTCCTCACCCACCACCTCTTCTACCGGATCCATGCGTCCATCATGCCGCCTCGCGGTGTGCCCCTAAGCTGTGCGGGTGTTCCGAGTGATGTTCCACGAACCCCGAATCCCACCCAATACCGGCAACGCCATCCGCATGGTGGCGGGCACCGGCTGCGAACTGCACCTCGTGGGTCCACTCGGATTCGACCTGTCCGAGCCGAAACTCAAACGCGCCGGGCTCGACTACCACGACCTGGCGTCGGTGACCGTGCACGAGAACCTGGAGGCGGCCTGGGCCGCGGTGGAGCCTGCGCGGGTGTACGCCTTCACCGCGCACGCCACCGTGTCGTACGCCGACATCGCCTACCGGCCCGGCGACGTTCTGCTGTTCGGTCCCGAACCCACCGGACTGGCGGAGGAAGTGCTGGCGGATCCCCACGTGACGGAGCGACTCCGCATCCCCATGCTGCCCGGCCGGCGGTCGCTGAACCTGTCGAACGCCGCCGCCCTCGTCACGTACGAGGCGTGGCGGCAGCACGGATTCAAAGGGGCTGCGCTGTAGCCCCGACGGCTGCGGCCCCGATACCCGCGGCCGCGCCGGCACCGAGGGCGATGTCGAGGAAATCGCGCGCCGCACCCTGAACGCCGCGCACCGGGTCCCAGACGGCGGAGAGCCGCCGCGGAAGCGTCAACCCCTCCACCTGAACGGAGGCGAGGCGGCCGTCCGTCAGGTCGGCGGCCACCGCCAGCGACGACAGCACTGCCGGAGCGTTACCCGCCACGACGGCCGCCTTCACCGCCGTGCACGACGTCAACTCGAGCAACGGCGGGACGCACTGCGGCACCGCGTTCTCCAGAGTGGTGCGCGTCCCGGAACCGGACTCCCGCTGGATCATCGGCGTCGCGGCGAGTTCCGACACGGGAATCGGCGACCGTCGGACCCATTCGTGCTCCGGCGGCACCACGACCACCAGATGGTCGCGGCCGATCTCCCGCACCTGCAGTCCCGCCGGAATGTCCGGGCCCTCGACGAACCCGAGATCCGCCTCACCGGACAGCACCCGGGCGGTGACCTCGGACGAGTTGAGCAGCCGCACGTTGGTGACCACGTTCGGGTACTTGCGCCGCATCGCGACGGTCCACCCGGGGACCAGGTACTCGGCGATCGTCATGCTGGCCGCCACCGTCAGCCCGGCCTGCCGCTCGCCGCGCAGCGCCGCGACTCCCGACGCCAGTTCCTCGGCCGTGGCGAGGATGTGACTCGCCCATTCGAGGATGAGCGCACCCTCCGATGTGGGGCGTACCCCGCTGGCGCCGCGGCTGAACACCTTGATACCGAACTGCCGCTCGGCCGAACGCACCCGGGCGCTGACGGCCTGCTGACTGAGCCCGTGTTCGCGCCCCGCCGCGCCCATGCTTCCGAGCCGCTCGACGGACAGCAGGACGTCGAGGGCACTGAGTTCGGGTACTCGGGGGGACAGCGGCACAACCCTAGGCTAGTCCCACAAACGCGATTTGTGGGTATTCAACCACAAGCCTTCTACCGGCCACGACGATGCGTCGGCAAGCTCTAGGTATGACCCCGAATTGGTTCGCAGCAGTGATGGGCACCGGCATCCTCGCAGTCGTCGCCGCGGCATTTCCGGCCGGCCTTCCGGTCGCCCGGACGGCCGCCGAGATCTTCTGGCTGATCGCCGTGACGCTGCTCGTCGTGCTGACGACCGCCCTGGTGCGGCACTGGATCCGTCGCCGCGACGACGCACTCGCGGACGCGCGCAGCCACACGATGTTCCCGTTCTACGGTGCCGTGTCGATGGCGGTGCTGACGGTCGGCGCCGGCACCGGATCCGCCGGTCGCGAATTTCTCGGCGGTGTCGCCGTCCCCGCGTCGGCCGCCCTGTGGACGGTCGGGACCGTCATCGGACTCGTCACCTACGTCGTGATGGCGCGCCGGCTGACCCGGCCCCACCAGGTGACCCCGGTGCCGTCCTGGCTCATGCCCGTCGTGCCGCCCATGGTGTCGGCCGCCACCGGTGCCGCACTGGTCACGCACCTCCCGGACGGCGCGCCGCAGATCGCGATGCTGGCGGTCTGCTACACCCTGTTCGCGCTGGCGCTGGGCGCCGCGCTGACCGTCGCCGTCGTCGTCGGACGCCATCTGCTGAGCAACGGGCTTCCCGACACACCGCTCGTGCCCACGCTCTGGATTCCGCTCGGCGTGATCGGACAGTCGGTGGCGGCGATCAATCTGCTCGGCGGGGCATCCGGCCACACCTGGCTGCTCTCGGTGGGCGTGGTCTACGGGACCACGGTCGGCGCACTCGGCATCCTCGCCCTCGTGACCCTGGTCACGGTGACCGCCAGGGCCTTTCGCCGCGGGTTGACGTTCACGCCCAGCTGGTGGAGTTTCACGTTCCCCATCGGCACCTGCGCGCTGGGCGCGAACTCGCTGGGCGTCGCGCTGGACTCGGTCGTGGTCGTCGGCGCAGGCGTGACCCTGTGGTGCGCGCTCGTGCTGATCTGGAGCACCGTCGCGGTCCGCACACTGCGGCACGCCGCCGGGCAACGGGGTGGGCGCGTGGTCCGCGACGACCCCGCGGCCCACGCCCTCAGCGCGGTCCGCTGACCGCGAACCGTGATTCGGGTGTCAGGCGCCCGAGTCGACGGGACGTCCGGACTGCATCCACGCGGACGTGCCACCCGCGACCGACACGGCGTTGATCCCCCGTGCGTTCAGGTACTCCGCCGCCTGCAGGCTCCGGCCGCCCACCCCGCAGATCACGTAGACGACCTCGGCTTCCGGGATCTCGTCCACGCGCGCGACGAACTCACTGAGCGGAATCAGCGTCACACCCGGCACCCGCGCCTGGGCGTACTCGTCGGCCTCGCGCACATCGATGACGGGGGCACCCGACGCCAATGCGCCGTCCAGGGCATTCAGGTCGACTTCGATCATTGCGTCTTCGCCTCTTCTCGTTCCGGCGCCGGGCCCGACGGTGGGCCGGGCGGCCTGTTGTACATCCGGCGCAGACGGTACGCGCCGTACACGACCAGTGCGATGACGGCCACGAATCCGAACCAGGGAATCAGCGCCCCCACGACCACGGCGCCGCCCTTGATCGCCGACAGCAGGGCGTGCCAGCCCGCGACGAGCCCTTCCCAGAAGTTGTCCGGACCGGGACTGGGCTGCTCGGCATCCGTGGAGGTGACGTCGATCATGAGCGTGGCCAGTGCCACCTGGTCGCTCAGCGACCGCTTCTGGGCGGTGAGGCTGTCCAGTTCGCCCTGACGCTCCGACAGCGCCCTCTCGGCTTCGATCAGATCCGCGGTGTTCGCCGCCGACGTGATGAGCCCCTGCAGCCGGGTGACGGACGCCGTCAACGCGCCGATCCGGGCGTCGAGATCCTGCGACTGCATCGTCACGTCGCTCTTCGTGACGCTGACGCTGGTGACCGTGCCCAGTTCCCGCAGATCGTCCAACGTCCGGGTGAGCGAATCGGCGGGCACCCGGATGGTCAGGGAACTGCTCGCGTCCTGATCATCGGAGCCCGGCTGTTCGGTGAGCTGGTCGACGCGTCCACCCAGATCGTCGACCTTGTCCACGATCTGCCTGCCGACGGCCACCGGGTCGTCCGCCGTGAGCGCGACCTGACCGGTGATGATCTCCTGGCGGTCGGTGGGCGCCTGGTCCTTCGCGGGTTGCTGTACTGCGCCACCGATTTCCATCTGGCTCGAGTCCCCCGGTGTCGGGGCGGGCGACGGTTGGGAGGAGTCACTGCCGGGACCACCACACCCCGCAAGCGCCAGCGAAGCCACGACGATCGCCGACAAGACGTATCTCCTCATGTCCGAATGCTAGCGGTGCCGGCTCACCTGAAGTCCCTGGATTTGGCGGACACCCGCAAATCCATCAGCTGCAGCCGATCCGCCACCACCGTCACCGCCCCCTCCGCGTTCTGCACCTTGCCGCGGACCAGCAGTGCGGGCGCCGTGTTGGCGAGCTTGCGGTATTTCGCCCACAACCCCACCGAACACACCACGTTGACCATCCCGGTCTCGTCCTCGAGGTTGATGAACGTGACCCCCGCGGCCGTCGCCGGGCGCTGCCGGTGGGTCACCGCCCCACCCACCAGAACCCGGTCGCCGTCGGGGACATCGAGCAGGTGCGCCGCCGGGATCACCCCGAGCGCGTCGAGTTGCGGGCGCAGGAACTGGGTGGGGTACGTGTCCGGGGACACCCCGGTGGCCCATACGTCCGCCGCGGCCAGTTCGAGATCGCTCATCCCCGGCAGGGTCGGCGCGCGGGTGGACGCCCCGATCCCCGGCAGCCGGTCGCGGCGCTCCCCCGCCGCGGCGCCCGCCGCCCACAACGCCTCCCGGCGGGACAACCCGAAACTGTCGAGAGCACCTGCGGTTGCCAGCGATTCGGCTTGCGCCGTGCTCAGTTCCACCCGGCCGGTGAGGTCGAGGAACGACGTGTACGGCCCTCCGTCGCCGCGGGATTCGACGATCCGCTCGGCCAGCGCGGTCCCGATGTGCCGCACCTCCCCGAGCCCGAGACGCACCTCCGTCCCGCCCGCCTCGACGGTGGCGTGGGCGAGACTCGCATTGATGTCTGCGCCGTGCACCTGCACCCCGTGCCTGCGGGCGTCGGCCACCAGCGACTGCGGCGAGTAGAACCCCATCGGCTGCGCCCGCAGCAGACCGGCGCAGAACGCCGCCGGGTGATGCAACTTGAACCACGACGAATAGAACACCAGGGCGGCGAAACTCTGCGAATGACTTTCGGGGAAACCGAAATTCGCGAAGGCGTACAGCTTCTCGTAGATCCGGTCGGCCACATCGTCGCCGATCCCGTGCATCTCCCGCATGCCCTGGTAGAGCCGCCCCCTCAGCCGTTCCATCTTCTCGGGCGACCGTTTGGAACCCATGGCCCGTCGGAGCTGGTCGGCCTCGGCCGGGCTGAAACCCGCGACGTCGACCGCCATCTGCATCAACTGCTCCTGGAACAGCGGCACACCCAGCGTCCGCTTCAACGCCTTCTCCAGGGACGGGTGGTCGTAGGTCACCGGTTCGAGCTTGTTGCGGCGTCGGATGTACGGGTGCACCGATCCGCCCTGGATCGGACCGGGGCGGATGAGCGCCACCTCCACCACCAGGTCGTAGAAGTTCCGTGGTTTCAGCCTCGGCAGGGTGGCCATCTGGGCCCGTGACTCCACCTGGAACACCCCCACCGAGTCCGCCCGCTGCAGCATCTCGTAGACGGCCTCCTCGGAGAGGTCCAGCTGCGCCAGATCCACCTCGATGCCCTTGTGCTCGGCCACGAGGTCGATCATGTAGTGCAGCGCGGACAGCATGCCGAGGCCCAGCATGTCGAACTTCACCAGACCCACCGCCGCGCAATCGTCCTTGTCCCACTGCAGAACGCTGCGGTTCTCCATGCGCGCCCACTCCACCGGGCACACGTCGGCGATCGGCCGGTCGCAGATCACCATGCCGCCCGAGTGGATGCCGAGGTGCCGCGGAAACCCCTCGATCTGAGCGGCCAGTTCGAGGACGGCGGGCGGAATGTCGGTGCCGACCTCCTTCCCGATGCCGCCCCAGCGGCTGACCTGTTTGCTCCACGCGTCCTGCTGCCCCTGCGAGAAACCCAGTGCCCGGGCCATGTCCCGCACCGAGGACTTTCCGCGGTACGTGATGACGTTCGCCACCTGCGCCGCGTACTGGCGTCCGTACTTGGCGTAGACGTGCTGGATGGCCTCCTCCCGCCGATCGGATTCGATGTCGACGTCGATGTCCGGGGGGCCGTCGCGTTCGGGTGAGAGGAACCGTTCGAACAGCAGTTTGTTGCGGACGGGATCCACGTTGGTGATGCCGATGGCGTAGCAGACGGCGGAGTTGGCCGCCGAACCCCTTCCCTGGCAGAGGATGTCGTTGTTCTTGCAGAACGACACGATGTCGTGGACCACCAGGAAGTAGCCCGGGAAGTTCAGCGCGGTGATGATGTCCAGTTCGTGCTCGATCTGCCGGTAGGCCTCCGGCCGGTCCACCGGCGCACCGTACCGGCGGCGCGCCCCGTCCATCGTGAGCTGCCGCAGCCAGCTCGCCTCGGTGTGCCCGTCGGGCACGTCGAACGGTGGCAGTTGCGGCGCGATGAGCCGCAGGTCGAACGCGCACTCCAGCCCGAGGTCCGCGGCACCGCGCACAGCTTCCGGGTACGCGGCGAAGAGGTGCGCCATCTCCTCACCGGACCGCAGGTGCGCTCCCCCGGCGGGCGCCAGGTGCCCGGCCGCGTCGTCGAGGCTCTGCCGCGCCCGGACGGCGGCCATCGCCATGGCCAGCCTCCGGCGCGGCGGTCCCGCGAAGTGCGCCGCCGTGGACGCGATCACCCGAAGTCCGTGCTGCTGTGCGAGTTCGGCGAGGTCGGCGTTGCGCTCACCATCCTCCGCGATGCCGTGATGGGTGAGTTCCACCGTGACCCGGTCGGCCCCGAACCGGTCGATCAGCTCCCGCAGCCGGGCGGCCGCGGCGTCCGGGCCACCGTCGGCCAGGGCCTGACGCACATGCCCCTTCCGGCACCCGGTCAGGATCTGCCAGTGCCCCCCGGCCGCGTCGGTGAGACGGTCGAGGTCGTAGCGCAGCTTGCCCTTCTCCCCGCCCGCGAGATGCGCCGCCGCGATTTCCCGGGAGAGCCGCCGGTACCCCTCCTGACCTCGCGCCAGTACCAGCAGATGGGCGCCGTCCAATGTCAGTTCTGATCCGAACACGGTGCGCATGTTCAGTTCCTTCGCCGCCTCCGCGAACCGGACCACACCGTAGAACCCGTCGTGGTCGGTGAGTGCGATGGCCTCGAGACCGAGCCGGACGGCCTCCTCCACCAACTCTTCCGGCGGGGAGGCGCCGTCGAGGAAACTGAACGCCGAATGCGCGTGGAGTTCGGCGTACGGAACGGTGGAGCCGGCGCGCTCCTGACGGCCCGCCCGGTACTCCCCCCGCTTGCGGGACCACGCGGGGCTGTCGCCGCCGTCGCCCGGATACAGCGACTCCGGGCTGACCCGCCCCGGCCTGCCCGACAGGACGCGCTCCATCTCGGACCACGTCGGCGGACCGTTTCCCCAAACCATTCCCCAACCCATCGGGCACACCTCTTCATATCGCGCACGTGCCGTGCCGAAACCATGGAAGATGCCGCTGGGGAAGACGCATCATTCGAACGGGAGTTCGAATTCCTTCAGTGTGCCATCACACGCGCGGAGCGGTCAACGCGGGCCACCCGGATTCACGTCACGAGCGCGGTCAGGCCTCTCAGACGGTCCTCGACCGGCCTCCTCGGGCAGCTCACGCACTTGCCCGACCCGGGGGTCTCGTAGATCAGGCAGCACGACGCCCGCTGCGTGAACCGGCGCGACGATGCCCCGGCCCGGACGTCGACGAACCGCGGGGCCGGCATCACCACACCGACGCGGCGGAGTGCGTCCACCAGCCCCCGCGCGAAGATGCTGCCGCGTGCGCGGTCGCCGCACGCCGTTCCCGCGTCGAGTGCCCGGTTGGCGATCGAATCCGTCGTGATCGCCCACATCGCCGCCTGCCGCACCCCGGACGCCGCGGCGAGAGCGTCGATGATCGGCGTCAGCGCGGCGGCCATCTCGGACGCCAGCTCGGACAGTCCCTCGGTGACCGGCAGTGCCGACGACGCGGTCAGGCCGCCGAGGTACCCGTCGTCCCGCAGGAATGCCACGGCGTCGCCTAGCCGCGGCCGCGCGGCGAGACCCGTGACGAGCGCGGTCGCGATCGGAATCCCGGTCAGTGTCGAGCTGGCCGAATACCACCACAGGGTCCCGTTGACCCGGGGGTCGTCGCTGCCCCACCGCCTCGCCGTGTCCGCGACCCGGTCCGCGAGCCAGCCCGGATCGGTCAGGCGCACGGCCGGGAACGAGGAGGCGCCGGAGTACTCGATCTGGTCGGCGATCATCGGGACGCGGCAAGCGGTCAGCTCGTACACACGCCGCAGTTGCTCATCCATCGGCCAACCCCAGGATCTCCATCGACAACCGCGGCGTCGACCGCACGATCGCGCGGATGCCGAACACCCCGCCGAGCACGGCGTCGTCCAGCACGTCGACGGGCGGACCGGTGCTGATCACCCGTCCATCGTGCATCACGGCCAGCGTGTCGCAGTACTCGACCGCCAGCCGGAGGTCGTGCATGGTCACGACGATCGCCAGACCGTCGCACGCGAGGTCACGCAGCAGGTTCATCACCGTCAGCTGATGCCGCAGGTCGAGGTGGTTGGTGGGTTCGTCGAGCAGCAGCACCCTCGGCTGCTGCGCGAGAGCCCGGGCGATCGACACCCGCTGACGCTCCCCACCCGACAGTGCCTGGACGTCGCGACCGGCGAGTTCGGCCAGCCCCACCTGACGGACGCACGTCTCGACGATCTCGCCGTCGGCGCCGTTCGCCCGTTCGAACCAGCCCCGGTGCGGCACGCGTCCGAGCGAAACGGATTCGCGCACAGTCAGTCCCGCGGACACCCGCGGTTCCTGGGTGCTCGCGCCGATGGTGCGGGCCAGTGCCCGCCGGCCCAGATCGGCTGTGTCCGCTCCGTCGACGACGACGGCGCCCCCGGTCGGGGTGAGCGCGCGGTAGCAGCAGCGCAGCGCGGTGGTCTTCCCGGAACCGTTCGGCCCGACCAACGCCAGCACCTCACCGGGACGCACGGAGAAGTCGACGCCGTGCAGCACTTCCCGCGACCCGAGTTCGGCGCGGACCCGTTGCAGACTCAGCGCGGTCACTGTTCGGCCCTCCGGTACTGCCGGTAGAGCATCCAGATGAAGATCGGCGCTCCCACCAACGCGGTGACGACGCCGACCGGGATCTCGATGCTCCGTGCGACAGACCGCGCGGCCGTGTCCGCAGCGACCATCGCGATCGCGCCGAGGAATGCGGCGACAGGCAGCAGCCTCACCGCCCGCGCACCGACGACGTACCCGGCCAGGTGCGGCACCAGCAGACCGATGAAGCCGATGCCGCCCGCGACGGACACGGCGGCCCCGGCCAGCATCGACACACCGAGCAACTGCACCACGCGGAAGCGCCGCACGTTCATGCCGAGGGCGGCGGCGCCGTCGTCTCCCGCCTGCAGCAGGTCGATACGGCTCGCGCTCAGCATCATCGCGGCCCCCACCGTCGCGAGTGCCACGGCCGGGAAGATCGCCGTCGACCAGCGGGAGTCGCCGAACCCGCCAGCCAGCCAGTGCATCACCGAACTCAGTTGATGCTCGTCCGCGACGACCAGGATCGAGAACGTGATGAGCGCCGAGAACACCTGCGCCGACGCGACACCCACGAGGATGACGGCCGTCGGCTGCGGATACCGTCCGCCGATCGCCAGCGACAGGAACAGAGGCACCATCGCGCCCAGGAACGCCGCGACGGGAACGGTGAACGCGCCGAGTGCTCCCACCCCGAGCCCGAGCACCGTCACCACCACCACGCCGAACCCCGCCCCCGAGGACACGCCGAGCAGATAGGGATCGGCCAATGGATTGCGGGTCACCGCCTGCGCCACGGCGCCTGCCAGGGCCAGCGCCGCACCGACTGCCGCCGCGGTCAGCGCCCGCGGCAGCCGGGAGTCGAGGACAATCGACTCCCGCGCCTGCGACCACCAGGACTCGAATGCGCCGGGGGCCACCCGGTGCGCGACGATCGCCCAGACGTCGCCGACCGGGATGCGCACCGAACCGAACGACACCGCGAGGCCGACGACGAACAGGGTTGTCAGTGCGAGCAGCACCATCAGGCCCACGAAGCCGAGGCGTGCGCGGGCCGGGTGCGGCGCCTGCGCCGGTGGTGCCGCACGTTCGACGGTGACGGTCATCGCGCGCCGACGGCGTCCGGATGCAGTGCCCGCGCGATCGTCTCCACCGACCGCACCAGGCGCGGGCTCTCGAAGAAGTCGTCGAGCGGCACCACGACGAACCGGCCGGCCTTCACGGCGGGTGTCGTCGACATGATCGGGTGCGATTTCAGGAAGTCGATCTTCGCCTGCGCACTCGTCGTACCGTAGTCGAGGACGACGATCGCCTCCGGGGCGCGTTCACCGATGATCTCCCAGGTGGACTTCGAATACGGCTTCTCCCCCTCGGCGAAGAGGTTGGCCGCACCCGCGTGGTCCGCGATGAGCTGGCCGACTCCCACACCGCCGATCGTCAGCGGGACGTCCTCGCCGGAATCGTAGAAGAACGTCGGAACCGGTGCGGTGCCTGCGATCTCGTCACGCACTGCCTGCAATCCGGACGTCACCCGGTCGGTGATCGCCCGCGCCTGGTCCGGGACTCCGAGGATCTCGCCGAGCTGCGTGTAGTCGCTGCGCAGCAGACCGATGTCGGGGAAACCCTGCCCGCAGTACTCGGAGAACAGGAAGGTGGGAATGCCCTGGTCGCCGAGGGATTCGCGCGACCGCCCCTCCTTCTCGTCGAACGCGCTCCGCATTCCACCGACCACCAGGTCGGGGTCGAGGTCGAGGATCTGCTCCCGGGCCGGGTATTCCTTCGCGAGTTTCGGGATCGTCGCGAAGGCGTCCGCGAACTCCGGCAACGGGGTCGCGTCGCCGTACCCCGTGCCGACGATGCGGTCGCCGGCCCCCATCTCGATCAGCACCTCGGTGACGTGATCGTTCATGCTGACGATGCGCTGGGGCGGGCCGTCGAACGTCTCCGTTCGATCGCAGTTCGTGACGGACACCGGCTCGGCGAAGGATTCGGCGGAAGCGGTCTGCCCCACGGACTCCCCGCGCGAACACCCGGCGACCACCAGCGCGGTCACAGCGAGCGTGACCAGACCGGTACTTCTGAACAACTGACCGTGCATGTAAACCTCATTGCGGCTCAGAGCCACGAATGAGAAGTCAGCAGACGCCCTGTGCGGCGCCTGCAGGACTCCGCTTCGTAGACCACGACGAAAAGGATGTCGCACACCCCACGCCGGGTAATCGGGCTCGCCACCGAAATAATCTGGTGGCCTACCGTTGCGGGTCAGCGCCGGATTCGGACCGGCTTCCCCCGTGCGTGTGGCTGCAAGTGCGATGCCGAGTATGCACGATTTGCCGGGAGCCGCATCACACCCCCGTCGGTGACACCCCGATCCGCACTACAGTCGGCAGTCGCAGCTGCCCGCCCCAGACAAGCCGGAGATAACGCATGACACGTTGGGCCTCGACCGTTGTTTCACGCAAATGGTGGGTCCTGAGCCTCGCCGTCGTCGCCGTTCTGGTGAGCGGCGCGTGGGGCACCGGTGTCTTCGCGAAACTCAGCTCGGGCGGCTTCACCGATCCCGGTAGCGAATCCGCCGAAGTGGCCCGGATCGTCCAGGACAACCTGGGTCCACAGACGCCGGACATCATCGCCATCTACACGGCACCCGACGGGAAGACCCTGGACGACATCGGCCCCGAGGTCACCGCGAGTCTCGACCGGTTCGCCGCCGAGGTGCCCACGTACTCGGTGACGTCGTACTGGACCGCGGACGCGGCGAGGAAGCAGCTGATGGTGTCGGAGGACGGCACCAAAGCGTCGGCCGCGATCACCGTCGACCCCGACGCCGGGATCACCGCCGCCACGTTCGACGACCTGCTGCCGAAGCTCGAGGTGGAGGGCATCGACACCGAGTTCGCGGGAAATTCGGTGGTGGGTGTGGCGTTCAACAACCGGCTGCAACAGGACCTGGTGCTGGCCGAGGCGATCGCGCTCCCGATCACTCTCGTGTTGCTGGTCTTCATCTTCGGCGGACTGGTGGCCGCGGCCGTTCCGGTGTTCGTCGGGTTGCTCTCGATCTTCAGCGCCCTGGCCACCCTGCGCCTGCTGACCCTGTTCACCGACGTCAGTTCGTTCGCGATCAACGTGGCGTCCCTGCTCGGACTGGGGCTCGCGATCGACTACGGCCTGTTCATCGTCGGACGTTTCCGCGAGGAACTGGAGTCCGGCGCCGACGTCGCGGAGGCGACCCGGCGCACCGTCCTGACCGCGGGCCGCACCGTGCTGTTCTCCGGTCTGCTTCTCGTGTGCGCGTTCTCGGGCATGCTCGTGTTTCCGCAGGACGTGATCAAGTCGCTCGGGTTCGGTGCGATGGCCGCGGTCGCGAGCGCGGCGCTGCTGTCACTCACCGCGGTCCCGGCGCTGCTCGCGATCCTGGGTCATCGCATCAACGCACTGACCTGGCGCAAGGATGCGGCGCAGCGTGGGGAGGTTCGCGCCCGCACGTTCTGGGGCTCCGTCGTCACGTGGGTGATGCGGCGGCCGGTCGCCATCGCGGTCGGCATCGTCGCGGGCTTGATGGTCCTCGCCTCGCCCCTGCTCAGCGCGTCACTCGGCGAGGTCACGTACACGGCGCTGCCGGAGAACGACCCCGCCCGCATCGCCACCGACACTCTCACCACCGAGTTTCCCACCACCGGAAACGGCGCCACCCTCATCCTCCGGGGCACCGACGGCACGGCCCCGACCGCCGCCGACGGCGCCGCGGTCGCCCAGGCCGCCGGCCGGGTGGAGGGCATCGGGGCGGCCACCGTCGTCGCGTCCGGCAACGAGCTGGTCGCGGTCCAGGCCGTCTACTCCGAAGGCGTCACCACCGACGACCAGAGCGCCGCAGTGGACGGACTCCGTGCCATCACGCCGCCGGAGGGAACCGAACTCCTCGTCGGCGGCGGTCAGGCGACCGTCGACGACGGGAACGCGGCGATCGTGCACTGGATGCCGGTGATGATCGCGATCATGGTGGGTTCGACGCTCGTGCTGTTGTTCCTGGCGTTCGGCTCGGTGGTGCTGCCGATCAAGGCGGTCGCGATGGCGGGGCTGAGCCTCGCCGCCACGTTCGGTGTACTCACCTGGATCTTCGAGCTGGGCCACGGCGCGAGTCTGCTCGGGGTCAGTCCGGCACCGCTCGAGGCGACGTTCGTGGTCCTCATCCTCGCCGTGGTCTTCGGCCTGTCGACCGACTACGAGGTGTTCCTGATGTCACGCATGGTCGAGGCGCACGAGGCCGGCGCGACCACGGAGGAGGCGGTGCGCTTCGGCACCGAGCGCACGGGCCGCATCGTGACGGCCGCGGCGCTGCTGCTCGTGGTGGTGACCGGAGCGTTCACCATCTCCGGTCTGTCGATCATGCGGTTCCTCGGTGTGGGCATGATCGTCGCACTCGTCGTCGACGCGACGGTGGTCCGCATGCTCCTCGTTCCGTCCCTCGTGAAGCTGATGGGCGAGGCCAACTGGTGGGCCCCGGCCTGGATGAAGAAGGTGCACGCCAAGGTGGGTCTGGGCCACTAGTGCATTATCTTACTTTGGAGTAAGTTCGGGTCATGGCCACCTACCTCGTCACCGGCGGAACCGGATTTTTGGGTCGGCACGTGCTGCCACTCATCCTCGACCGCGATGCATCAGCCGAGATCCACGTCCTCGTCCGGCGCGCGTCCGTCGCGCGCTGGAAGGCGCTCGTCGACGGCATGCCGGGCGGCGAACGGGTGCATCCGCTGATCGGCGACCTGACCGAGCCCGGCCTCGGACTCACCGCGGCGCCGGCAGCCGATCACGTCCTGCACCTCGGCGCGATCTACGACCTCACGGCGGGCGACGAACAGGCAACCACGAACGTCGACGGCACCCGCTCGGTGATCGCGCTGGCCCGGGAACTGGATGCGACTCTGCATCACGTCTCGTCCATCGCCGTCGCGGGGGATCACGAAGGTCCGTTCAGGGAAACGGATTTCGATCTCGGGCAGGGATTCCCCACCCCGTATCACCGCACCAAGTTCGAGGCGGAGAAGCTGGTGCGGGAAGCCGAGGGCCTGCGATGGCGCATCTACCGGCCCTCCGCGGTGGTCGGCAGTTCGGTCACCGGCGAGATGGACAAGATCGACGGCCCGTACTATCTCTTCCCCGCCATCGCGGCGCTCGCAAAACTCCCCGCGGCCATCCCCGTGGCCGTCCCCCGGATCGGATCGACCAACGTCGTACCCGTCGACTACGTGGCCACGGCCATCGTGGAGTTGATGTCCGCACCCGGAAGGGACGGCCAGACGTTCCATCTCGTCAATCCACGTCCGCAGCCGGTCCGCGAGATCTACGCAGCGCTCGCCAAGGCTGCCGGGGCGCCGCATCCCGCAACCGGACTGCCCGGCGGACTCGTCCGCCCCTTCCTCAATCCCACCCCCGACTCGGCCCTCGACACGGGCCGCAAGGCGGTGCTCGGCGCGCTCGGCATCCCTCCGGTACTCGTCGAGAACATGACGCTGCCCACAGTGTTCGTGAACGACGACACCCGGGAGGCGCTGCGCGGCACAGGCATCGACGTCCCGCGGTTCGCGTCGTACGCCGACCGGCTGTGGTCGTACTGGCGCGAGAACCTCGATCCCGATCGGGCGCGCCGGCCCCATCCGGCCGGACCGCTCGTGGGCAGACACGTGGTGATCACCGGGGCGTCGTCCGGGATCGGCCGGAGTTCCGCGATCGCGACGGCCCGCAAGGGCGCGAAGGTCATTCTCCTCGCCCGGCGCACCGAGGAACTCGACGCCGTGGTGGCCGAGATCCGCGCGACGGGCGGCGACGCCTACGGCTACCCCTGCGACATCACCGACGACGAGTCGGTCGAGCACACCGTCAAAGCCGTTCTCGCCGAGCACGATCACGTCGACATGCTCGTCAACAACGCCGGCCGGTCGATCCGTCGGGGCCTCTACCACTCCACGGACCGGCTCCACGATTTCGAGCGGACCATGGCCGTCAACTACTTCGGCGCGGTCCGGCTCGTCCTCGCCTTCCTCCCGCAGATGCGCGAGCGGCGGTTCGGGCACATCGTCAACATCAGCAGCGCCGGGGTCCAGGGCGCGACGCCTCGGTTCGCCGCCTATGTCGCCAGCAAATCGGCCCTCGACGGGTTCACCGACGTCGCGGCGTCCGAAACCCTTTCGGACGGAATCACGTTCACCACCATCCACATGCCACTGGTCGAGACGCCGATGATCGCGCCCACCGGCCGGTACAACGTCGGACCGATCACCTCGCCGGAGAAGGCGGCCGCGATGGTCGTCCGGGCGCTGATCGAACGCCCCAAGCGCATCGACGTCCCGACCGGCACGCTCGGGGAACTCGGCCACGTCTTCGCACCCGCCGTCAAGGATCGCGTGATGCACCAGATGTATCGCATGCTCCCCGATTCCCCGGCGGCGAAGGGACAGAGCACGGACGACGCGGCGCCGGCCCCCCAGCACCCGCCGGAACCCCGGCACCACACGTCGTCGGTGCTCGGCCGCGCCGCCCGGAAGGTCGGAAGGCTGGTGCCCGGCACCCACTGGTGACCGCCTCAGGGGGCGAAAGGGCGGACTCCGGTGGCGACGACGGGTCGCACCGGCTTCGGCGCCGCCCCGCAACTCGCCGGCCGGGGCGGCAGTTCCCGCTCCTCCAGGTCGACGACCCAGCAGCGCCCGTCACGATGCGCGACAACCGAATTCGCGTCCACCGTGAGCTCGTCCGCGGCCGCGTCCACGAGATCGCGGACGGCGAGTTCCGCCACCTGCCCCGGCGCGTCCCAGCAACTGCGGCCGCGCAGCCCGGTCGGGTACACCTCGCCCCGAGCGGCGGCGCGGACCGCGTCGACACTCCCCTGCGTCGACAGCCGGCCGTACGTGTAACCCGTCGGCAGCAGGATCAGCGAGGGCGCGAACCGATGCCCACCCGTGTGCGAGCACTCCCACACCGCGTCGCCGAACTCCGCGGCCAGACCCGCCGCGACCGGCCGTCCGAGGACGGCGCAGCACTGGTCCCTCTTCCCGTGCGCGCACACCAGCACGACCGGGTCCGTCACCGGCGTGCCCAGCCCGGGTGCGTTTCCCGCGATCAGCCCGAGGTCCAGGTCGAGCAGGTCTTCCGGAAAGGCGATCTCGAGCCGCTCGCACCACGACCGCGCGGGATGCGACTGCGCCAGCAGCACCGTCCGCCGATCCGGGGCCGCGGTGCTGCGGCCCGGCCGGCGGATGAACATGACCCGCACCCCGGCGGCGTCGGCGCGGGCGTCCAGCTCACGGGCCAGGTCCGGTCCGAGCGCGGTGCCGTCGAGCACGTCCCGCCCCCACGCGCCGGGGAACTCGAGGCACACCCAGCCCGTGACGTGCGCAGCGGTGCCTGCGAGGGGTTCGTCGGTCGCGGACAGGGCGGAGCAGGTGGCGGTGATCGTGTCAGGCACGGTGCCATTGTGTCAGTCGCGACAAATCCGTCAGTCATGGAACTTCCGGCGCTCCGACAACTGCTGGACGAACTTCTCGATACGGCGGGCACGCGTCTCCGGGCGGGTGGCGTCCTGCAAGCGGTAGTAGACGGCGTACCGGTTGCGGCTGTCGAGCGTCGCGTAGAAGGCCTCGGCCTCGGGGTTCTGCGCGAGGGCGTCCAGGAAGTCCCGCGGTATCTCCGCCGCCTTCTGCCCCGCGTACGCGCGGTCCCAGCGGCCGTCGGCCCTGGCCCGCTCCACCTCCGCCACGCCCGCAGGCTCGAGGAGACCGGCCTCGGCGAGTTTCTCCGCGAACTCCCGGTTCCGCTTCGACCACGGACTTCGTGACGAGCGCGGGGTGAACCGCTGCACGAAGAAGTCGTCGTCGACGCGGCGGACCTGGCTGTCGATCCAGCCGTAGCACAGCGCGACCTCGAGAGCCTGGTCGTAGTTGATCGACGTATACGCCGACCCGTTCTTGGCCATCTTCAGCCAGATGCCGGGTGAGGAGTCGTGATGAGCGCCGAGCCATTCCCGGAACTCGGCCTGTCCGGAGAAGTACTCGACACTGAGCTCGGCGGCACACATGTGCCCGAATCTAGCGGGAGAACAGCTGTCCCGCCCAGACCCGGACGAATCCCTGGGAGAGATATCCGAGCGTCCCGAGCGCCAGCACCCATTTGGTGACGCTGACCGCACTGGTGGTGCACACAGTCGCATCGGTGATGTGCTCGCGATGAGACAGCAGGTACAGCCCGACGACGTTCTCGGCGTAGTCGCCCACCGCGGAGATCACCGGGGCCGCCGCCAGCACCCTCTGCGTTCTCGCCGAGAGTGATGTCAGCTCCGCCAGACGTCGTGCGCCCGTGCGCAACGCGACCGCGTAGATCACGGGATGGACGAAGTCCGGGTAGTAGTGGCTGCGGTAGCGTGCCGTGTCGGTGGCGGTCATTCCGTCGAGGATCGCCGTGTAGGACCGGGCGGACCGGGCCGTCTGGATGTCGGCGAGCCGGGGTGCCACCGGACCGAGAAGCCGGACGATGTTTGCCTGCGAGATCACGAATGCTGCAGACCAGCCGATGAGTCTGCGGTCGAGTGCGGAGAGCGCCATGAGCCGATCCTGCCATCTGCCACCGCGCTGTGCCTCAGCCCGCGCACCGCGACGCGTGCCTCAGCCTGCGGCCTCGGACATCGCCTTGGCATCCTCCTCGCCGAACTTCTCCTCGAGGGCCTCGGGTGAGTAATCCAGATCGATCTCCTCGACCGGGCGTCCGCGCGCAGACTCGATCGCCCCCAGCCGGCGCTGCGCCCGGTCTGCGGCGTACGCGATGAACTCCTGGTCGTCGAGCCCGTACGGCTGGACCTCGAATTGCTTGTTGACCCAGTCGATCATGCCCAGGGCCAACGGCATCAGCTCCGCCATCCGCTCCTGGACGACGTCCCAGTTGCTGTCGTCGGCGGCGACGTGCCGGCGACAGGTGAACGTCCCCCACGCCATGTGGCGTCGTTCGTCGTCGCCGATCCTGCGGACGAGTTCCTGCATCCCCGGCAGGATCCCGCGCGTCGTGCACACCTTCTGCCAGGCGTAGTACCCGGTGAGTGCGAGACTGCCCTCGATGACGTGGTTGTAGGTGACGCTGGCCCGCACCTGATTGGCCGGGCTGGGATCGCTCTCGAGCACTTTCAGTGATCCCGGCAGCTCCTCGTAGAACAACTGCCGGTAGTACGGATTCTCGGCGACGAAGGGATGCAGGTCGCGTGTCAGGCCCACCGCGTCCATCCACAACCGGAACACCTGGGTGTGCTTGGCCTCCTCGAAACAGAACTGCGTCAGGTACATCTCGTCCCCGAAGCGCCCCTCGGCGGCCATCGCCTTCATGAACGGCTGGATGTCCTCGGTGACCGCTTCCTCACCGGCGATGAACTGTGCGACCAGATACGTGGAGTTGCGCTGCTGCTCCGAGTTCAGCCCCTCCCAGTCCTCCGCATCCCCGCCGAAGTCGAGGTCCGTGGGGTTCCAGAACTTGGCGTTGCCCTTCGTGAACAGCCGCAGCGGGAACGCGTCCCAGTTGAGGCCCCCCGCGCGGAGCGAGCTGAACCCTTGCCTGCCGGGCGCGTAGGGGCGCCCGGGCGTGAGTGTCGACATCGTTGGCCTTCTTCCGGACGTGCGGAAGACGTCGTCGGACGCCCCGCAGCTTCGGGTCGCTCGTCGTGACTACCGTCTCGTTCCGAGCCCCCGCTTCGGTTCCCACGCTAGTCCTGCCGAAGCCGTCACGGTTTACATTTTCGGACTTTTTGTCAGCTCTTCTCGGGCTTCATCAGGAACGGCAGGACCGCCGCCGCGAAGTCGTCGTAGCGGTCGCGATGAATGCTGTGCCCGCTGCGGAACACCACCACCCGGCAATTCGGTATCGCCGCCACCGCGGACTCGAGTCTGCGCGGATCCACCATTCCGCCCGTACCGCCCCGCAGAATCAGCGTGTCGGCCTCGATGTCCGGCAATCTGTCCCACCACAACGGATCCGGGCGGCGGAACTGCTCGAGCGCCGAACCCGTCATCGACCGATCGAAGGCGAACACCGCCCGCGGATGCCGGATCAGGCTCGTCGTTGCGTGCCACAGTTCCGACAGCGACGGCAGCCGATTCGCGAAGACCTGTTCCGGGTCACCGGGACGCAACGGGAGCGGCGCCTCCTCGATCACCAGCCGGCGAACCAGCCCGGGAGAGGCCTGAGCCGCGAGCGACGCCGCATGACCACCGAGCGAATGCCCGATGAGATCCACCCTCGTCAGCCCGAGGTTGTCGCACACCTCCACCACGTCGGCACCGAACTCCTCGAACAGATACGACCCGGCGCGGGCACTGCGACCGTGCCCCCGCAGATCCAGGACGAGGACGCGTCGCCCGCGGGCGACGAGTGCGCGGGCGAATCGGTCCCAGGTACCGCCGTCACCGCCCATCCCGTGCACCAGAACCACCGGCACGGGATGGACGTCCGACGACCCCGGCACCGAGGACTCGCCACTGTCTCGGTAGGCGATCTCGATACCGGCGCGCGTCGGGGTAGTCCTGCTCGTCTCCACGAGAATCCAGACTAGCGAGTACGGACACCCCGGCCGCGAACTACCGACCCGACCCGTACGGGCGGGTGATGATCTCCAGATAATGACCGGACGGGTCGAGGAAGTAGACGCCTCGCCCGCCGTCGTTGGTGTTGATGGTGCCCGGCAGCGTCTGCCGCGGATCCGCCCAGTGATCGAGACCCCACTCGACGATCAGACCGTAGATCCGGTCGAAGTCGTCCTCGCCCACGAGGAACGCATAGTGCTGCGGCTGGAATTCGATCGGCGGTTCCGCGAAGTCGAGAGACACCCCGTTGTCGAGGGCGACCGCCAGGAAATGGCCGGCAGGCACGGCGTCCGGCAGTCCGAACAACGTGGTGAAGAATGTCGCCGACTCCTGCTTGTTCTTGGCGGCGACGATCGTGTGGATCAACTACTCGGCCCCGAAGGGCCGGGTTTGCTGCTCACGTTCCCACTGGCTGCGGGAGGGGTGGCTGCTATGGGCGCGGTTGATTGGGCGGCCCTGTACGTGCGATGTCCGAGTGCAGCGATGTTGCGGGCCGCGTTGTGGTCGGCATGACCGGTCCACTGGCAGTGTCGGCATCGGAACGTTGCTTGCGAGACCCGGTTCGCTTTGTCGCAGTACCCGCATTGCGAGCAGGTCCGCGAGGTGTTCCGGGGGTCGACGACAGCGACGGGCACCCCAGCCATCTCGGCCTTGTAGGTGATCTGCGCTCGTAGCTGAGCGTATCCCCAGGAGTGCAATTGGGTCCGCTGCCGTCGGGCTAGCCGTACCCGGTCGCGGATACCCGACAGGTCTTCCATCGCGATCCCACGACCGGTGCGTTGTGCCTTGGCAACAATAATCTTCGACAGTTGATGGTTGACGTCGGTGGCGAACCGCTGTTCCTTTCGTCGCCGTGCCTTCAATTTCCGTTTCGCTGATTTCGTGCCGACTCGCTGCACACTCGCGCGCAGGGCGGCGTTCTTCTTCCGGCGCGCCGTCACCGCCCCGGCGGACCACCGCACGTCGAGGGCTGCGGGATCGTCGTCGGTGGTGACGGCGAGGTTCACGATCCCCAGATCCACACCCAACCAGCCTTCGGCGGAATCCGGCGGCGGGGCCGGTTCCGGTGCGGGTGCGTCGACGGTGGCATGCAGGTAGAAAAGCCCGTCGCGGTACACGAGGTCGGTTTCGCCCTTCCGGTCCGCGAGGAGTGTGTGTTGCCACGGCGCGCACACGAACCGCACACCCCGCATCCGGCCCGCCGTGGTCCAGATCGACACGGTCGAGGAATCCATTTGCCACGACAGGCATCTGTCGTCGAACGGTTGGGCGGCGTGCGGCCGGAATGCGACCGCGGTCTCCGCCACCGCCGTATACCGTGTCGACCCCGGCCGACCGTAGTTTCCGTTGGCCAGGTTCGCTTGCCGGGTGGTGTACGCGTCGGCCACTTTCCGCAGAACATGCAAGGTCGGCTGTGCGGAGAGCCCCCGTGCCTTCACCATCGGATACAGCGCGACTTGCAACGCCCGCCGCGACCGCAGTTCCCTCGACTGCGCCAACCCGGCCACCTCGTTGGCAACCTCGTTGCACAACACCAACGTCGATTCCAGCGCCGCGAACTGATCCGCAGTGGGTACGAGCTTGACCACGACAACCCTTCTCACCACGCACCCACCGCCTCCCCTAGTCGACTAGCCTTCACCGACCCGATGTGTGAACAGATCATGACAGAGGGGTACGACAAGTTCGGGGCAACACTCACCTCACCGAATTCGACGGCGACACCGAGCGCACCTACTGATCCACCCAGGTCAACAGCCTCAAAGGCGTCTTCGCCCGCCGCCTGCGGCAGGAATTCCCCGAACACATACGCAAATACTTGCAGGGCAACCACTTCTAGTCGCTCCTACTTCGCCTGCGTCCGCAGGCGAAGCGTCGCTGTCGCTCATCGCCGAATACATCACCAACCAGAAACGACCCGACCCGCCAACCACACCTACATCCACCCGAAACACCCCCGCACCACAGATCAGCTTCCTCCCGTGCCCTGAACGGCCAGGATCCCGCTGATAGCTCAGTTGAAAGAAATGGGCACAGTCGACCCTTTCGAGGTATGCCACGAGCCCGACGATGCAGCCGTGGCCGGCCTCCATGCCTGACGCTGTCCGCCACCGGCACGCGACCCTCTGCACAGCAAAGCATTTCGAACGGTCGGTTCGCAAGGGAGATCGGCTGGGCGGGTTACGCCGCCCGCCCCACCCGATAGCGCAACGTGACGATCCCGGAGTCGTAACCCTTCGACTCCAGCAACGTCAGCGCATGCATCCCGGTGTCCTCGTCGAGGAGCCTGCGTCCCTGTCCCAGCAGGATCGGCACCACGTGCAACTGGATTTCGTCGACCAGCTCGGCGGCGAGCAGCGATCTTGCGAGGGTGATGCTTCCCCACAAGATCAGGTCGCCCCCCGGCTCCTGCCGGAGTTGCTGCACCCTCTCGACGGCGTCGCCCGACCACAGCTGCGCCGGCTCCCGATCCCCCCACGGGGCACTGTCCAGCGTCGAGGAGAACACGAGTTTCGGGATCGCGTTGACGGTCTCGGCCACGACCTCGCCCTGAGCCTGTTCGGTGGGCCAGTAGTCCGAGAACATCTGATACGTCTTGCGCCCCAGCAGGGCGAGGTCCGTGTCGGCGAGCAGACGGAGGTTGTACCGGTCCACCTCACCGTAATCCGGCACCGCATCGAAGAAGTCCAGCTCGCCGGACCGCCCGGCGACGAACCCGTCGAGGCTCGTCAATTCCTGGACGACGACCCTGCGGTGCAGCGTGTCCCGCTCCGTGTCACTCATAGATTCCCTCCACCGACCAACGGCCTGCCGTGCAGATCACCAGCAGCGCCCGCGACTCTTCCAGCAGTACCTGGGCCCGGGCCGCCGTCCGGGCGGCCGGAGGGTCCCACCACCGCTCGTCCACCGGCCACGGTCCGGCCCATCCGCACACCGCCCACTCTCGGCTCCCCCACCGCAACCGCGCGGGAGGCGCGCTGAACACACCCCGTTCCGTGACCGTCACAGCCATACCCCGCTCGTCCGACATCCACACCTCCGGATACGCGGTCAGCACTGCGGCAGGCGCCGGTTCCGGCAACGTGCCCGGCCACGGCTCCGACGGATCGTTGCGAGGAATCAACTCGTCGCCCAACGGCAGCAACGTGATGCGCTCCGCCGGGCCCCGCCCACCGCTGAGGACACCCACCTGCACGGCTTCCCCACCGAGCAGGCCCTGCACCCGCACCAGAGCCCGCCGGGCCCGCTCGTCCTGGTCGCCGACCCCACCCCACAGACCCAGCTGCAAGGCTCCGGCCGCCACCACTTCCACCGGTTCGAGTCGCAGGACGGCGATACCGGCGGTGGGCCGCTTCTCGCTGCGCCCGGTCAGCCACCCGTCCAGCTGCCACCGCACCCGGTCCGCCGTCGCCTCCGGCGTCAACGGTTCCGCACATCTCCAGATCCGGGACAGTTGCTCACCGTTGCCGGTGCTCGCCGAGATCGCCAGCCGGGTGCAGGCCACCGCGGCGTCCGACAGTGTGCGATGAAGCTTCTCCGCCAGCGCACGCCCCGCGAAGGCGGCGGCGTCGACCCGTTCGATGACGGGATCGCACCGTTCCTCGACCTCCAGGTCGGGAGGCAGCGACCGCCCCGACGGGGGACGCTCCGGCTCACCCCGCGCGGCCCGATGCGCCAGCACCGCATCGGTTCCGAACCGCGAAGCCACATCGCCCGCCGACAGCGCGGCGAAACTACCGATCGTGCGCAACCCGAGCCGGTGCAGCAGATCGACCAGCTCACCGCGGTGGGGTGCCGCGAGGCTCGGCTCGGCGGCCAGTTCCCGCATCGGGAGCGGCGCCAGGAAGGCGGCCCCCTCACCCGCTGGCACGAGAGTTGCTCTGCGCGCGGCGATCACGGCCGTGGACAGCTGATCGGCGATACCGACCTGGCACTCCACCCCCACCGCCGACACCTGGTCCACCAACCGTTCCGCGGCGGCTTCCTCCGAACCGAAATACCGGGCGACGCCCCGAGCGGACAGCACCACGAGCCCGGGTCGCAGCACCTCGACACCGGGCGCCACCGCGTCGACGGCCGAGGCGACCGGCTCGAACAGCCGCGCGTCGCGGTCGGGATCGGCTGCCACCACGTGCAACCGGGGGCACCGGGCCTGGGACTCGCGGCGGCGCAGCCCTCTGCGCACCCCGTCCGCGCGGGCCGGCGCCGAGCAGGCGATCACCCGATTGCCCGACGTCACCGCTACCGGATGCGTCGGCGGGAGGTCCGCGGAGGCGGCCGCCGCGACCGCGGGCCAGTCGGGGCACCACAACGCCAGCACCCGGCTCACAGACCCACCACCTCCACCGGCTCCGGGAAGGGGGCGGCCTCGAGGGATGCCACCGGTTCCGGAGTGCTCACCCATTCCACCCGGCCCTGCGCCGACCGCACGTCCAGCCGGGTGGTGCGCGGCTGGAACGACCGCCCCCGGGCGCACACCGCCAGGCTGAGAGAACGCAACCGCCCGCATCCCCGGTCCTGAGATCCGTTGCCCAGTCCGGCGTAACCGTGCACCCGGGCTTCCAGCCGCATCTCCGCGCCGTCCCAGTGCCCGTCCGTGACGACCAGGGTCGACCCCTTGCTCCGGGCCCGGGCCACCACCGCACGCGCCCGGGACGGCGCCACCGACGCCCCTCCCAGTCCGAGCACCACCAGATCCATTCCGTCCAGCAGCACCGCGGCGATCTCCACCGGATCAGCGCCCGGGTCGGGGATCAGGGCCAGCCGTTCCAGCTGCGCCCCCATCTCGACCGCTGCCAGCACCCCGAGCCGGGGATGCCCGATCACCGCGACGTGTCCGCCGCCCGCGGTCACGGACGCGACCAACCCCAGCAGCAGCGACGTGGCACCCGATACCGACACCACCGAACCGCGCACCAGCCCGCCTCGGGGAAGGAGTTCCGCCAGCGCAGCCGGAACCGGGAGTACCCCGGCAGCATGGGAATCGGGTGCTGCGGAAGTACCCGTCGTGGGGAACGTACTCTCCACCGGGGCGCGGCTCGCCACCGATTCACCGCGCGCGGGAACAGCGGCCATCCGTCGTCGGAGGTAGTCCAGACGCTCCTGCCGGGACAGCCCGGACAACTCGGGAGACCCCGGCACCGGAAACCCCGGCTCGCCGGCCACTTCAGCCAACTCGACACCCCTGACACTCGGCACCAACAGCGGTCGGCAACCACGGGGAAGACGCGGCTCGAACAGACGCTTTGTTCGAACGTATTTTCGAACTCATTTCAAGTAAAGCCGGTCGGTGGTGGCCCGTCAAGTGGACCCCGAATGGCCAGGTCAGGACCGTCGCACATCTCGTGTCCGCACAATCCTCTAACCTGAACGCGTGATGGAGCAGGAGCAGAGCGAAAGGGGCATCGGACCCGAATACCTGGTGGCCGGAAGATACCGCCTGCGGTCCAAACTGGGCGGCGGTGGAATGGGCGCGGTCTGGCTCGCCCGGGACACCCTGCTGCACCGCGACGTCGCCATCAAACAGGTCACCACGACGGCCGGACTCGACCCCGACGAGGCCCGCCGTGTCCGCGAACGCACCATGCGGGAAGGTCGCAACGCCGCCAAACTCGCCCACCGCCATTCCATCGCGATGTACGACGTCGCACTCGAGGCAGGCGAGCCCTGGCTGGTCATGGAGTACCTGCCGTCCCGCAGCCTCGCCCAGGCGATGAACATCGCCGACACACTGCCCCCGCTCGAGGTCGCCCAGATCGGCGCGCAGGTGGCCGACGCACTCACGGCCGCCCATGCCGCCGGGATCGTGCACCGGGACATCAAGCCGGGCAACATCCTCGTCGCCGACCGCGGCCGGGAACTCGGCACCGTCAAGATCAGCGACTTCGGCATCGCCCGCGCCAAGGGAGACTCCGCCGACACCACGAACGGGGTCATCACCGGCACACCCGCGTACTTCTCCCCCGAGGTCGCCCGCGGTCAGGACCCCACCGAGGCGAGCGACGTCTTCTCGCTCGGTTCCACGCTGTACACCGTCGTCGAGGGCCAGCCGCCGTTCGGGATCGACTCCGATTCCATCGCACTCCTGCACCGGGTCGCGAAGGCCGAGATCTACCGTCCCAGTAAGGCCGGGCCGCTCACCGACACGCTGCTGCACCTGCTCGAGCCCGACCCGGCGCGTCGTCCGACGATGGCCGAGGCCCGCGACGCCCTGGCCCGGGTGGCCATGGCCGGGGACGGAAACGTCGCGCACCTCGTCGGCTCGCCCGTCTATTCCGCAGACGGCACCATCCCAGCGTGGGCACACCGCTCGACGCCGTTGCCCGACTCACGCCGGCGCAGCAAACTGGTGAGTTCCACCCAGGCCGGTCTGCCCGCGGTGCATCAGAGCACACCGCTCAAGAACGTGCCGCGTCCGCTCGGCCGGTTGCAGTGGCCGCCGCGCCCGACGAAACCCGCTCCCGGTTCGCCGGCCCCCACTGTCCGCGATCAGGTGGTGGCGTGGGCGCCGATCGCCATGGGTGTCATGGTCGCGATCCTGATCCTGGCCGTGCTCGTGGCCGTGATCGTCCTCCTCGCCCAGCCCTGACACCCCGGGAGGTCAGTCGATCCGCCGGCGATGCGCCCACCTCGTGAGCGCATTCCGGTTGGACTGCTGTGTCTTCCGCAGCACGTTCGACGCGTGCGTTTCGACCGTCTTCACCGAGATCACCAGTTCCTCGGCGATCTCCCGATACGTGTAACCGCGTGCGAGCAACCGCAGCACTTCCAGCTCCCGCGGCGTCAGCGAATCCAGCTCCGGATCCAGCTGCGGCTCAGGAGCATTGGAACGTCCGGTGAAGGAGTCCAGCACGAATCCCGCGAGCCTCGGGCTGAACACGGCGTCACCGCCGGCGACCCGGCGCACGCCGTCGGCCAGTTCCGCGCCCGAGATCGTCTTGGTGACGTACCCGCGGGCGCCCGCGCGGATCACGGCGATCACGTCCTCGGCAGCGTCGGACACGCTCAGCGCCAGGCACACCGGACCCGACTCGATGCCCCGCAGCACCGCGACACCGCCGCCGTCGGGCATATGGACGTCGAGCAGCACGACGTGCGGTGACGTGGCGTTGATGCCGGACACCGCCTCCGCAACACCGCCCGCCTCGCCCACCACCTCCATGTCCGCTTCCCGGCCGAGCTCGGCGCGGACACCGGAACGGAAAACGGCATGATCATCGACGAGAAAGACACGGTACGGGGGTGTTTCAGGCAAAGTCACTGCGGCTGTTCCTCGCGTGGGCGGGTAGTGTCACCCCACTCTAGGTGACGTGCAGGCGCCGGACGTCTCGGAGCCGAACGACCGGAGGAAACCAGTCGTCCTCCTCGTCACTGTCGCCACCCGCGCCGGAAAAGGCGACGAGAACGGTCGCGAATGCCCCGATCACCCACCATTTCGTGAGAAAGCCGAACCTTGGCCACGATCCGTCGGACTTCAGGATGCACAGTCCACACAGTGCTTTCCCCGCCGTTGTATGGAACACCGATTGAAGAACGGTTCGGTGCACGAACGACACTGCAATCCAGGAGGACACTGCCGCAGCGAAAGACCACGGCGTGAGTTCCGGAAATGCCTCGCACACCGCCGACACCCCGATCGCCACGCCGATATGGAGGAGCCAGTCGATCGCGAAGGCGGTCGCCCGCCGCAGCCTGCGGGGCGAGGGGTAGCGGGGGTCACCGTGCACGCCGTGCCTGCTCGGTACGCCCCGGCGTGAATCCACCGTCATGTCGGTCTCACCGTCATGACGGTCTCCCGGCAGAAGCTATGGCTGTCCCCGTTCACGGCAGACGCCCGTCGATCTCGTCGTAGGCACGCCGGACGTCGTCATCGAGTCCGGTCCGGTCCAGCATCTCGTCGACGACGGCGTCGCTGAATCTCGGTGTGCCGACGGTCTCCTCCTGCACGTAGGAGCCGAGCATGCCCCCGAACTGAGAACGAGGGTCGGTGAGCTTCAGCCCGAACGCACCGTTGACCGCCCCCTTCACGCCTCCCTGAACCGCTCCCTTGCCGCCCGCTTCGGCGACGTTGCCCCAGTCCATGCTGTCGCGCCGCCCGTGTTCCTTCTCGAACCACTGCAGGCCGGCTTCCAACGTCGCCTGCATGGCCGCCGTCCCTGCCGCGCCCTTCAGAGCGCCCACGGCGGCGCGGGTGAGGATCGAGGTGATCAGCTGCCGGATGATCATCCGGACGGTGACCTGTGTGGCCGCTTCCGCCGCGAATGCGGCCGGGCTCGCCGCACCGAACGTCATCGCGCTGGCCGCGGCTACCGCGACGAGTTCGGCCGCGAGCGCCACCAGGGCCGCGATGATCGACAGTTTCGCGACCCGGACGTCGTCGGCCGACCAGTCGAGGGTGTCGCCGAGTTCGTGGAGCAACCCCGACAACTCGCGTAGCGCCCCGTCCGCACCGATCCGCGCCCATTGCTGCGCCATCGCGGTGTCGACGTCACCACTGACCCCGGACATCGCCGACCGCATGGCGGCGTCGGCCTCCTCGATGATGTCGTCGAGCGAGGCTCCGGCGTCCTTCCACCCCTGCCCGAGCCGCTCCATCGCCGTTTCGTCCGCGTCGGGCCAGTCCGCCCCGATCACCTTCTCCGCCAGCCACCGGACACTGCCCGGAACCTCGATGCCCATCAGAACAGCCCGGCGAGGCTGGATGCGGTGCCGCGGTCGGTGTCGTCGAACGAGTCGGCGGTGTTCCTGAGCCTGGATCCGAGCGCGGCGAGCGCCCCGGCCGCGAACCCCAGCGACCGCCCGGCCACGTCCGCCGACGCCAGATACCCGCTCGCGAACGTCGTCCCGGTCTCGTCGCCGCCCCAGCACTCCCCCTCGGCCTCGAGGGTCGAATGCAGCGCGGCGGCGACCTCTGCCATCCGCTGCGAGAGCGCCTCGAATCGGGGCGCGACGCTGCGCAGATGCGCCGGGTCCACCCACAGTTGCGCGCTCACTGCCATCCGTCCCGCAGGACCGGCCGATTCCACCGCGGGTCGTCGGGATTATCCGGGTCCGGTTCCCGATCGGCCGGGACGCCGCCGACGTCGGGTTCGAGGCGCGGGAGGAAGTCCCGCAGGCTCGGAGCACCGGGAACGAGGTCCGGCAGATCCGGCAGGGTCTCGGTCGCGGACACGATGGATCCCATGATGCGCATCGACTCGGTGTGCGCGGCCTCGCCCGCCCGCCGGGCGGCTTCGGTCATCGCATGCCCCAGCGACTCGGGAGTCGACCGCCGGAACGCGTCGGGGGCGAGGTGCACGTCCACTACGCCGCCCACCGAGTTCACCACCACCTGCACCAGTCCGTCGGCCGACGCCCCACTCACCCGCAGCTGCGCCACCTGCTGCTGAGCGGCATGCAGATCCTGCGTCTGCCGGTCGAGCGTGGCCAGCATCGAATCGATCTGATTCTGCAACTCGTGCTCGCGCACGCGCAGACCCTCACGGTCGAACATGAAATCCCCCCTTGACATCTCGCGCGTCTCACCCCGCCACAGCAGGATGCGACCACACGACCCCCACAGTCGTGTCGCCGGCGAACATTACCCCCTCACCGGGACAGCATGCGAGCAGACACCGCGCACCAGTGCGCCGACACGGCGAAAGTGGTGCTCACGCACCCTGACTGAACGGCACGTCCTCGACGCCGGCAGCATCCGAGTCCTCGGAAGCGCCCGCTGCCGCCCACGTCCGGCCGTTCCGCGGCATGTGGATTCGCACCTCGGTGCCCTTGCCGGGTGCGGACCGCACGTCGACGTGCCCGCCTCGCCGCTCGATCCGTCCACGGATCGACTTCGCGAGGCCCTGACGGTCCGGGAACACATCGTCGACGTCGAATCCGACGCCGCGGTCCCGGACGAACACGCTGACCTGTTCGCGCTCCGCTTCGGCGAACAGGTTGATGTCCGTCTCCCCGGAATGCTTGGCCGCGTTGACCAGAGCCTCCCGCGTCGCACCCAGCACCGCCGTGAAACTCTCCTTCGACAGACCCTCGCCCGTGTCGTCGACGTCGAGCGCCACATCGCCGACCGTCACCGGCCGCACCGTGACGCCGTGGTGGTCCTCCACCTCGCCCGCGATGATGCGCAACGCCTCCGCGAGACTCGAATGGTCGGCGTCTCCCCCACCGAACAACCACTTCCGCAGTTCCCGTTCCTGCCCCCGGGCCAGCCGCGCGACCTCCTGCGGATGGTCGGCCTGCTTCTGGATCAACGCCAGGGTCTGCAGGACGGAGTCGTGCAGGTGTGACGCGATCTCCTCACGCTCGTCATTGCGGATCCTGGCGGCACGCTCCGCGCCCAGCGCGCGCCACAGTCGCAACCACAGGGGCACGGTCAGCAACCCCGCGCCGACCAGGGTGACCACCACCGCCAGCAACGACGAACGCAGCGCAGCGAGATCGACCTGCGCGAGGATCACCACACCGAGACCCGATACGATCAACGTCACGCCGCCGAGGACCCGCGCCCAGGTGAGGACGGTGGGACGCTGCGGTAGCCCGATGACGGTGCGCGGGCCCTCCGAATCGAATTCGCGCCACACCAGGGCCGCGCCGACCGCCACCACGATGATCGGCGCGATCACCGAACCGACGCGGCCACTGAACAACCACGACAGCGCGGACGCACCGGCCAGACCGATCGCGATCAGTCCGTACGCTCTCCGTCGCTCGGACGCACTGGGCTTCTCGGTGTCGGAACCTGCGGCCGTGAAGATCCACAACAGTCCGTAGGCGACGATGCCCGCACCGGCGAGCGCGGCGAGACAGGCGAACGCCACCCGCACCTTCATCACGTCGACACCCAGCTGATCGGCGATACCACCCGCGACGCCGCCGACGATGCGACCACCGGTCCGGCGTTCGAGCCGCGGCATGGGGATGCCGCCGGGCGGGACAGGCGCGGTCACGGCGCCCGCGTACTGGGCGCCGCCCGCGGACGTGTTCGACACAGGGTGCACATCTTCGATACTGGCACGATCCCCGGGCCGCGGCATCAGGGTCCAACCCTGACTTCGGCACGCGTTCCCGCCCACCCCGACCGGAAAGATCAGGGTAGTTCCCGATGTACGCCCGCCGCGCCGACCGGAACGATGGTCATATGAGCAATGGGAGCTTCCAAGAGCAGATACAGGATCTGTGGCGGACCCGACCGGTGCGGTTGCCGGGCCGTGGTCACGTCGCCGGTGTCTGTGCGGGAATCGGCTACCGCTACGGCGTCGATCCCGTACTGATACGAGTCGCCTTCGTCGTGTCCACCATCTTCGGTGGCGCCGGTGTGCTCCTCTACCTGGCGTGCTGGCTCGCCCTCACGAAGTCGGGCGACCCGGCCTCACCCGCGGAGTCGCTGGTGGGACGCGGTCACAGTTCCGACTCGGGCACCAAGACCATCGTCCTTCTCGTCGCACTGGCCATCGCACTGACCACCGTCGGCCCGTTCGGTGTCGGCCTCGGCGGCTCCGGGCTGATCAGCATGGCGCTGATGCTCGGCGGCCTGTGGTTGCTGTACCAGCGGCAGCCGATACCACCGCCGTTGCCCGCCGGAGCAGTTGCCCCGGGTGTCGGAACCGGTTATCCCGGGACGAGTTTCTCGCCAGGTCAGTTCGGCGCCAACCCGTTCGGCCCGGGCACGTACGGTCCGAGTGCCTACGGTCCGGGTGCGTACGGTCCGGGTGCGTACGGTCCGTACACGAAGCTTCCCGACTCCTACACGCCGAGCACACCTCCCACCTCGGACGACAAGCCGGCCGACGCGCCCACCGAGGCACTGAATCCCGAAACCGCTGCCGCCCAATCCGATCCGGTGTCGTTCGAGAAGTCCCCGACCCCCGGTCCGCAGGTCGACGCACCCTCGGCCCCGTTCGCGCCGCTCGAACCGCGACCGCCGGCGTGGGATCCGCTCGGTGTCGCCCCGTTCGCGTGGGACCTGCCCGAGCCGGCCAGGACCACCACTCCCGCAGTCCAACCGGAGCGCACCCACTCCCGTCTGACCACCATGGTGATCGGGTTGGCCATCCTGGCGGCCGCGGCGGCGACGGCATTGTCGGTCGCCACCGGATCCGACTGGTTGAACCCCGGTCGCATCGGCGCCGTCGCGCTGGCCGTCATCGGAGTGGGGCTGCTGATCGGCGGATTCCTGCGCAAGGGCTACGGCCTTCTCGTCGTCGCAGGTCCCCTGATCGGTTTCGTGATCCTCGCCTCGATCGTCGGGGCCCTCGACCTGAACAGCGAGAACATGGGCGACCGGACCTGGAACCCGACGACAGCGGCCGCCATCGAGCCCGCCTACTCCGGTGGATTCGGCAGCTTCACGCTCGACCTCCGGAACGTCACTCTGACCGAGGACAAGACGGTCGACGTCAGCGGGCAGTTCGGTGAGGTCGTGGTGCTCCTGCCGCCCGGCATGAACGTCGAGAACCACTGCACCGCCCAGTTCGGCGACGCGCAGTGCCTCCCGGACGGTCTCGACGGTGGCGTCGACGGCATGGACGGCCCCGTCCTGAACCTCAATGCAGATGTCCAGTTCGGAAGTGTGGAGGTGCGCCGTGGATGACATCGACGACACTCAGGACAGCGAGCAGACCGGGACGCGGAAGCGCCCGTCGCCGCTCCTGCTCCTCGCAGGATTGGCAGCACTCCTGGTGAGCGGCTGGGCGCTCGCGGGGCCGTTCTCGCTGGAACCGCTCGCGAACGTCGAGTTCCGCTGGCTGTTCGTGGTGGTGGCGGTGCTGGTCGGCGTGGTGCTCGTGTTCGCCCCGAACCGGCGGCGATAGGGGCTCGAGCGCATGTGCGCGGTGAGCGAGTCCTCGGACTCGTCCACCGCGCACAGTGCGTCACTCCCACTCGATGGTGCCCGGCGGCTTGCTCGTGATGTCCAGCACGACACGGTTGACGTCGTGCACCTCGTTGGTGATCCGGGTGGAGATCCGCTCGAGAACGTCGTACGGCAGTCGCGTCCAGTCCGCCGTCATCGCGTCCTCGCTGGACACCGGGCGGAGCACGATCGGGTGACCGTAGGTGCGTCCGTCACCCTGCACGCCGACGCTGCGGACGTCGGCGAGCAGCACCACCGGGCACTGCCAGATCTGACCGTCGAGCCCGGCGGCCGTCAGCTCTTCGCGCGCAATGGAATCCGCGTGACGCAGGATATCGAGCCGCTCCTGGGTGACCTCGCCGATGATGCGGATGCCGAGCCCGGGACCGGGGAACGGCTGGCGTCCCACGATTTCCTCGGGCAAACCCAGCTCGCGTCCCACCGCCCGGACCTCGTCCTTGAACAGCAGGCGGAGTGGTTCCACGAGCGTGAACTGCAGGTCTTCCGGCAGTCCGCCGACGTTGTGGTGGCTCTTGATGTTGGCCGTGCCGGTACCGCCGCCGGATTCCACGACGTCCGGGTACAGCGTGCCCTGCACGAGGAATTCGACCGTGTCGCCGTGCTCGGCGTTCTCGCCCAGCACGTCACTGACCGCACCCTCGAAGCTGCGGATGAACTCGCGGCCGATGATCTTGCGCTTGGTCTCCGGGTCGGACACCCCGGCCAGCTCACCGATGAAGGTGTCGGCGGCGTCGACCGTGATCAGCTTGGCGCCCGTGGCGGCAACGAAATCCTGTTCGACCTGCGCACGCTCCCCCGCACGCATCAGACCGTGGTCGACGAACACACACGTGAGGTTGTCGCCGATCGCGCGCTGCACGAGCGCCGCCGCGACAGCGGAGTCGACACCGCCCGAAAGTCCGCAGATCGCCTTGCCGTCGCCGACCTGCTCGCGGACCTGCTCGACGAGGGCGTCGGCGATGTTCGCGGCCGTCCATGCGGGAGGAATGCCTGCGATCTCGTGGAGGAACCGGCTGAGCACCTGCTGGCCGTGCGGCGAGTGCAGCACCTCCGGGTGGTACTGCACACCGGCGAGCTTGCGGGCCCGGTCCTCGAACGCGGCGACGGGTGCGCCCTCGCTCGTGGCCGTCACCTCGAAGCCCGCCGGGGCCTCGGTGACCGCGTCGCCGTGACTCATCCACACGGGCTGACTGGACGGAAGCCCCTCGTGCAGCAGACCGCCCTGCACCTTCAGGTCGGTGCGCCCGTACTCCCGGGTGCCGGTGTGTGCCACCGTCCCGCCGAGTGCGCCGGCCATGGCCTGGAATCCGTAGCAGATGCCGAACACCGGAATGTCCAGATCGAACAGTGCCGGATCGAGCTGGGGCGCCCCGTCTGCGTAGACGCTCGACGGCCCGCCCGACAGCACCACGGCGAGGGGATTCTTGGCCGCGATCTCCTCGACGGTCGCGGTGTGCGGAACCACCTCGGAATAGACCTTGGCCTCACGCACCCGCCGGGCGATCAGCTGCGCGTACTGCGCGCCGAAGTCGACGACGAGGACCGGTCTCTGTTGCTCGATATCTGCCACCGGGTCAGTCTAATCGGCGCAGCTCTGTGGTCTGCGCGACCCCATGACCCGGCCCTCTCGGGTCCTATGCAACGCCGTGCTTCTGCGTGTCGGGCACCACAGAGCTGTTGCGGATCTCGACGATCGGCAGCACCAGTGCGGCGGGTGCCCCCTCCGGGACGACCGGGGCGACCGGGGCGACCGGGTTCAGGCGCCGGTATCCCTCGCCCTGTGCCGGCCGCTGATCCTTCTCGCCCTTGTTCGGCCACAGCGAAGCCGCACGCTCGGCCTGCGCCGAGATCGTCAGCGACGGGTTGACGCCCAGGTTCGCGGACACGGCCGAACCGTCGACCACGCTCAGCGTCGGGTAACCCCACACGCGGTGGTAGGGGTCGATGACGCCCTTCGACGGTTCCGACGCGATCGTGCAGCCGCCGAGGAAGTGCGCGGTGAGCGGGATGTTGAACACGTCTCCCCAGGTGCCTCCCGCGCGGCCGTCGATCTTCTCCGCGATCCGGCGGGTCGCCTCGTTGCCCGCCGGGATCCAGCTGGGGTTCGGCTGGCCGTGGCCCTGCTTGCTGGTGACCTTGCGCCGACCGAACAGACCCTTCTTCGTGTACGTGGTGATGGAGTTGTCGAGGTTCTGCATCACGAGGGCGATGATGGTGCGCTCGCTCCACTTGTACGGGGTGAGGACCTTCAGAGCCGTCGGATCCTTCGCCAGTTCCTTGAGGAACGTCACCCACCGCCTGCCGCCGCCGTCGGTCAGCAGCGTCTGCAGCAGGGCCATCGAGTTCGACCCCTTGCCGTAGCGCACCGGCTCGACGTGGGTGTCGGACGTCGGGTGGAAGGACGACGTGATGGCGACGCCCTTCGTGAGCTCGAGCGCGGGGTCCACCTTGTTCTTGGCGGCGCCGAGGATCGACTCCGAATTGGTGCGGGTGAGTACCCCCAGGCGGTCGGAGATCTTGGGCAGCGCGCCCGTCTCCTTCTGGTCGAACAGCAGATGCTGAGTGCCCCACGTGCCCGCGGCGAGGACGACGTTCGCGGCCGTGTACGTCATGCGGTTCCGGTTCTTGCGCGGCCCGCTGCGCCGGGTGAAGACGTCCCAGGTGCCGTCGGATGCCTCGCGCAGACCGGTGACCGTCGTCATCGGGATGATCTCGGCACCGGCCTTCTCTGCGAGGCCCAGGTAGTTCTTCAGCAGGGTGTTCTTGGCGCCGTGCCGGCATCCGGTCATGCATTCGCCACATTCGATGCACCCGGTGCGGTCGGGGCCGACGCCGCCGAAGTACGGGTCGGGCACGGTCTTGCCCGCTTCACCGAAGAAGACACCGACCGGGGTCTGGATGAACGTGTCGCCCACGCCCATGTCCTCCGCGACCGACTTGATGATCTCGTCGGCGGGGGTCATGTGCGGGTTCTGGACCACGCCCAGCATCTTGCGGGCCTGCTCGTAGTACGGCGTGAGCTCGTCGTGCCAGTCGGTGATGTGCGACCACTGCTTGTCCTGGAAGAAGGAGGCAGGCGGCTTGTAGAGCGTGTTCGCGTAGTTGAGCGAACCGCCACCGACGCCGGCGCCGGCGAGGATGAGGCAGTCGCGCAGCAGGTGGACGCGCTGGATGCCGAAGAAACCGAGAGCGGGCGCCCACAGGAACTTCTTGAGATCCCAGCTGGTCTTCGCGAAGTCCGCGTCGGCGTAGCGACGGCCCGCCTCGAGGATGCCGACCTTGTAGCCCTTCTCGACCAATCGGAGCGCGGTGACACTGCCACCGAATCCGGAACCGACGATGAGGACGTCGTACTCCGTTGCGCGCTGCTTGCTCATCACTCGACCTCCAACGACACCTGAGTTATTACTCGCCAGTATGCACCCCGCGGCTGTGACAGCTGCCACAAGGGTCACCTAACTGTAACGAGAGGTATCAGGAATCGTCGCGATACCCGCAAACGCACGTCGCCCGATGCCTCACCAGTGCAGTTGAACTGCACCGATGTGACATCGGGCGACGAGAGAAAGCAGTGACGGACGGACGCCTCAGGCGCGGACCGTCAGGCCCACCTTCTGGAATTCCTTCAGATCCGAGTACCCCGACTTCGCCATCGAGCGGCGCAGCCCGCCGACGAAGTTCAGCGAACCGAACGGGTCATCGGACGGACCCGTGAGGACCCGGTCGAGCGACGGACGGTCACCGAACGAGACCGGCAGCATCGTGCCGCGCGGAACCGAGGGGTGCGCCGCGGCCGACGGCCAGTACCAGCCGCCGCCGGGAGCTTCCGCGGCAACGGCCAGCGGTGCGCCCAGGACTGCGGCGTCCGCGCCACAGGCAATCGCCTTGGCGAGGTCGCCCGAGGACGTGATGTCGCCGTCCGCGATCACGTGGACGTAGCGTCCACCCGTCTCGTCGAGGTAGTCGCGGCGGGCAGCAGCGGCGTCGGCGATGGCCGTGGCCATCGGAAGACCGATGCCCAGCACCTCACCGGTGGTCGTGGCGCCCTCGGTGGAGCCGTATCCGACGATCACACCGGCCGCGCCCGTGCGCATCAGGTGCAGTGCGGTGCGGTGATCGCTCACCCCACCGGCCACCACGGGGACGTCGAGCTCGGAGATGAACGTCTTGAGGTTCAGCGGCTCGCTGTCGCCGTGCGCGACGTGCTCGGCGGAGATGATCGTGCCGTGCACGACCAGCAGGTCGATGCCCGCCTCGAGCAACTGCGGGGTCAGCGCCCGGGCGTTCTGCGGGCTGACCCGCACCGCGGTCGTGACACCTGCATCGCGGACCTGGGCCACGGCAGCGGCCAGAAGTCCCGGCTGCAACGGCGCCGCGTGCAGTTCCTGCAGCTTCTTGATCGGCGCCTCGACGTCGACGTCCGACTCGGCCAGTGCGACGAGTTCGGCGAGCTTCGCCTCGACGTCCGCGTGCCGGCCCCACAGACCCTCACCGTTGATGACCCCGAGGCCACCACGCTTGCCGAGTTCGATCGCGAACGACGGCGAGACCAGCGCGTCGGTCGGATGCGCCAGCACCGGAATGTCGAACCGGTATGCGTCGAGCTGCCAGGACGTCGACACTTCCTTGGAGGAGCGGGTCCGGCGGGAGGGGACGATGTCGATGTCGTCCAGCTCATAGGTTCGTCGGGCTGTTCGGCCCATGCCGATCTCAACGAGGTCGCGCACGCGCGCCCCTTTCTCGTGAATCGTGACTGGTTGCTAGCGAGCGGTGTAGTTGGGAGCTTCGACCGTCATCGTGATGTCGTGCGGGTGGCTCTCCTTCAGACCCGCAGCCGTGATCTGCACGAACTGCGCGTTCTGCAGCTCCTCGATCGACGACGCTCCCGTGTAACCCATGGCGGCCCGCAGACCGCCCGTGAGCTGATGGGTGACCTGGGACAGCGGACCGCGGAACGCGACCCGGCCCTCGATGCCCTCCGGAACCAGCTTGTCCTCGGACAGCACGTCGTCCTGGAAGTAGCGGTCCTTGGAATACGACTTCGCGGCGCCACGGCTCTGCATCGCGCCGAGGGAACCCATTCCGCGGTAGCTCTTGAACTGCTTGCCGTTGACCAGGATCAGCTCGCCCGGCGACTCCGCGGTGCCTGCGAGCAGCGAACCGAGCATGGCCGTCGACGCGCCTGCCGCCAGGGCCTTCGCGATGTCGCCGGAGAACTGCAGTCCACCGTCGGCGATCACCGGCACACCGTGCGGCTTGGCCGCGGCGACCGCTTCGAGGATCGCCGTGATCTGCGGGGCGCCGACACCGGCGATGACACGGGTGGTGCAGATGGAGCCGGGGCCCACACCGACCTTCACCGCGTCCACACCGGCTTCGATGAGAGCGGCCGCACCACTGCGGGTGGCGACGTTGCCGCCGATGATCTGCACACGCTCGTCGACCTCTGCCTTGAGCTTCGAGATCATGTCCAGCACGCCGGCCGAGTGACCGTGGGCGCTGTCGACGACGAGCACGTCCACCCCGGCGTCGGTGAGGGCCATTGCGCGGCTCCACGCCTCGTCGCCCACACCCACGGCGGCGCCGACGAGGAGCCGGCCGTCGCGGTCCTTGGTGGCGTCCGGGTGCTGCTCGGTCTTCACGAAGTCCTTGACCGTGATGAGGCCCGTGAGCTTGCCCTGACCGTCCACGATCGGCAGCTTCTCGATCTTGTGGCGGCGGAGCAGGCCCAGCGCCACCTCCGCGGTCACACCCTCCTGGGCGGTGATCAGCGGGGCCTTCGTCATGACCTCGGACACGGCGCGGTTCTGATCGACCTCGAAGCGCATGTCTCGGTTGGTGATGATGCCGACGAGCTGCCCGGCCTCGTCGGTCACCGGAAGTCCGGAGATCCGGAAGCGGGCGCACTTGGCGTCGACCTCGGCGAGGGTGTCCGACGGCTTGCAGGTGACCGGGTCGGTGACCATTCCCGCCTCGGACCGCTTGACCGTCTCCACCTGCCCGGCCTGCGCCTCGACCGACAGGTTGCGATGCAGGACGCCCATCCCACCGGCGCGGGCCATGGCGATGGCCATTCGCGCCTCGGTGACGGTGTCCATCGCGGAGCTGACGAGCGGCACTCGCAGCCGGATATCCCTGGTCAGCTGGCTGGACGTGTCGACCTGGCCGGGGATGACATTCGACGCCGCCGGCAAGAGCAGGACGTCGTCGTACGTGAGACCCAGCATCGCGACCTTGTTCGGGTCGTCACCGCCGGTGTGTACATGCCCTGCTGAACTTGTCATGCGGTTCGGGCCCTCCATGGAACATAGGTGCGGCGCCGGTGGCGCCGTCTGTGGACATTCAGATCTTCGATCTGGTGGAAACTTTCGGGAACACGGATACAAGAAAAAGGCCGGAGCGACGATCGATATTCCCAGCTCCACAAACCATGATATCGGCTCGACGCGACCACCACGGAGCCCACCCACGCTGGGCGTACGCCGAACGGCTGGCGCAGACCGGGCTGACCTGCGTACCGTGGTGCTGTGCGCGATCAACTGCCTCCAGGTCTGCCCCCGGACCCCTTCGCCGGCGACCCCGCCGACCCGTCCGCAGCTCTCGATGCGATCGAACCGGGCCAGCCACTCGACCCCCACGAGCGTCTCGCCGTGGAGGAAGATCTGGCCGACCTCGCCGTGTACGAGGCGCTGCTGGCGCATCGCGGGATCCGCGGTCTCGTCGTCTGCTGCGAAGACTGCCAGCAAGATCACTACCACGATTGGGACATGCTCCGTGCCAATCTCCTCCAGCTTCTGGTCGACGGCACCGTGCGCCCGCACGAGCCCGCTTACGACCCGACACCCGAGGCATACGTCACCTGGGATTACTGCCGCGGCTACGCGGACGCCTCGATGAACGACGCTCTGCACGGCGACGGTTTCGACGCCTGATCCGGCACAACCCGATACAGACCACTGTGGCCCGACACGCGAAGTGTCGGGCCACAGTGGTCTGTGCGGAAGGTCCGCCGAACCGCTAGCTGGTGGGCGGCAGCACCGGGACCGGGGTCGTGGTGGTGGGTAGCGGCACCGTCGAAGGCTCCTGCGACGGCTGCTGGGTGGATGGCTCCGTCGCCGGAATGTCCGAGGGCAGCGTCGGAACCAACATGATCGTGGGATCCGGGCTCGTGGACGGCAACGTCTCGGGCGGAGGCGGCAGCGTGGGCAGCTGCGGCAGCGGAATGGGCGGCAGTCCCGGAATCTGCAGATCCGTGGGCAGGGTTCCCGGCAACTGCTCGACTCCCGGCGCGGTCGTGGAACCGGGTGTCCCCGGCACCGTGGCCGGCAACTCGGTGGTCTGTGTCGGCGCGTCGGTGGTGGTGGTACCCGGCGTCGTCGCCGCGGGCGGCGTGGTGGGAGCGATCTTCTCGACCTCCGCGGCGAGCTTCGCACGCCACACGTCGAGTTCGTTGCGCAGGTCGGCGTCGAGCACCCCGCCGGAACGGTCTGCGGCGCCCTCGAGCAGGTTCTTCGCCGCCTCCGCGTCGCCCGCGGCGATCAGCCGCTCGGCCTCCTGCAGCTGCGACGTGGTGTCGATCTGCGCGACGGTCGAATCGGCCTGCTGGCTGAACACGACCGACTTGACGCTCCACAGCGGATCGCCGGGTGCGGCGTTGTACGAGAAGATGGTGGCGCCACCCATGACGACCGCGATCGCGGCGGCAGCGCCGGCGATGGGTCGCAACAAGCGGAGCTTGCCGCGGGCAGCGCTGCGTGCGGAACGGGCGTCCGAGGCGTCGATCGCCGCGATCACGTCGTCGAGCAGCGGCCCGGTCGGCATCGGCGTCGCCACGATGTCGGCGCGCCAATTGGTCAGCAGAAGCGCGAGCTCGTACTGTTCCGGCGAATCCGTCGCGACAGGACCGCCACCGGCGATCGCGTCGATCAAAGCGTCGTCGCGGCGCACTGCCGCGACGTCCACCGGTGCGTCGTCTCCTGGGAGATCGGCATCGGGATTGCCGTTGCGCTTGATGCCCCTAGCCAAACCTCTCACCTGCCCTCGTCACTTCTTTTTTCAGTTTCGCGATGGCTCGGTGTTGAGCCACGCGGACAGCTCCCGCAGTACTACCCACGGCCGCGGCCGTCTCCTCGGCTGACATACCGACCACGAGGCGGAGGATCAAGATCTCCCGGTGCTTTTCCGGCAGCGTGCTCAGCAGTTCGTTCATCTGCCTGCTCGCTTCCGAGTCCAGCGCCCTCTGTTCGGGTCCGTCATCGTTAGCTACGACATCCGGTACTTCGGCGACGGGCTCCGACTTGTTACGGGCGGAGTTCCGATGCGCGTCGGCAACCTTGTGCGCGGCGATCCCGTAGACGAATGCCATGAACGGGCGGCCTTGATCCTCGTAGCGAGGTAAGGCCGTCATCACGGCGAGGCACACTTCCTGTGCCACGTCGTCCGCGGAGAGTTGTCCCCTCTCCGCAGCACCGACCCTGGCTCTGCAGTAACGCACAACCAAGGGCCGAATGTTTTCCAGGACCAGAGCTAAAGCGGCCCGGTCACCCTGCGTTGCAGCGGCGACGGCGGAGTCCAACTCCTCGCTCGTATTAGTCATCGTTGCTGAATATCCTGGCGTTACAGTGGCACCTCCCCCGATGGGTGTGCTCCCGCTCTCAGCGGAACACTCCAAGAGTAACGGTGCGGACCGAACGGTATTCGCCCGGATTCGCAGCGATTCGCGCGCAACCCGCCCGTACGGGGCCCGACCAGCGGAGTCAGATTCGGAAGCGCCCACCTCGCGCCCTGATGACGGCTTCGCACTCCGCACGCACGGCCTCCGCACGGGAGTCGGATGTCACACCACTCAGCAACATCGCAGCTGCCCACTTCAGAGGTATCAAGCCGTGCCGATCGCACCGGTCGAGCACATCCGCGGCAAGCCGTGCCGCCGGACCCGAATCGGGCTCCCCTGTCATCGACGCGCTCCGCAGCAGATCCGATTTGACGTGGTGCCGCACAGATCCGGCAGCCTCCGAAATTTCCGCTGCGGTCTCGGCGTGGCGGCGCGCCGAGGCGAAGTCTCCGCCCGCGAGAAACAACTCGGCGCTCACCCAGTGCCTGCGTACGCGCTGTCGCCACAGTTCGCCGGGAGCACGCTCGTCGAGGTATTCGGAGCACCTGTCGAGCAGCCGCCGGCCCAGTGCCAGCCGGCCGCACCCCAACGCGTCGGCCGCCAGCCCCGTCATCGCGTCGCACCGCGCTTCGTGAACGAGGACGTCGTCGCCGTCGCCGGGACCCGTCCCGACGACGGCGAGAGCCCGGCCGTCGAACCCGGACGCCGCACCGTGCCAGCCGAGCTGCCTCAGCAACGACGCCTGCGTGCTCCAGGCGAGTGAGGCGACCGCGGGTTCGGCCACCTCGCCGCGCGTCAGTGCGTCCAGCTCTGCGCGGGATCGGGCGTAGTGCCCCCGGGCGCCCCACGCCACCGCTCGCATCCAGCGCTCGACGGGAACGTCGGACACCGATAGCGGGCACGCGCCCGGATCGGCGCCGAAAGCCGCGCGGATCAACGAATTCGTGGGGTCGGACCGGAGAGTGGAGTCGGGCACGCCGAGATCATTGCATCGTCCGGCCGCTCTGCCGTCAGGTGACCGCGGTGACGGCGTCCACCGCCTCGTCCAACGTGCCCAGCACCGCTATCGACCGTGGAAGTGACTGCGTCCCGCATCCGGGGCCGCCCGCGAGCATCGTCAGCCCGGTGCGCCGCCGGCGGATCGCCCGCAGGAGAGACGGGAGGGCGCATCCGGCGGCGGGCAACCACAGGACGATCACGTCCGGCTCGGCGTTGGTCACGGAGGCGAGGAGCGCCGACCGGCACAGTGGCAGCGCCATCCGCGTGTCCACCGAGGCAGTGGCCAGGGCGGCGCCCAGTGCCCGGAATTCGAGGCCGTACGGATCGGCGGGAACCGTGTCCTGCGAGTCCGCAGGCACGTGCACGAGCAGGACACGGCCACCGCCACCGATCGGCGCGTCCAGCGTCATCGTGGACAGAATCCCTGCGACGCATTCGGCGAAGACGCGGACACTCGCAGCGGCGGCGTCCGAATTCCTGCCCTCGTCTGCCCATTCGAGCACCGGAACGACCAGGGTCGTCCACATGGAGCCGAATCCCCGCTCCGCGACGGCCCGCACGATGATCCGCCGGATGGTCACGACGTCTCGCGCCAGCAGCGCACCCGATAAATTCCGGACGGACGCCTCGGCGCCACCGAGGCCGGAAAAAGGTGACAAAAGGTTCGACGGGTATGTTTTCATCCCGTTCACCGAGTTGTCACCCAGATTTTTCACACCCGGTCGGCGGTCGCTTTCTGACGAATACGTAGCCATTGCGTTAATCGCATATCTCGCGGCCTCCGCGGAGTTTGCACCACCGTCCAGCGCATGTTGCATGCATTCGAGCCGGGCGACGTCGCGCGGCGTGTACCGCCGGTGACTTCCCTGCACGTGAACGGAGGGCCCGATGCCGTATCTGCGGTCCCAGGTGCGGAGCGTCGACGGAGCCACCCCGAGCTTTCTGGCCAGGGCCGATACCGAGATCGTGGGTCCCTCGTCCGGGGATCCGGAAGAGGGCTGGGTTTCTGGCTCCGCGGGCTGGGGCACCCGGACATCGTTACCCGCGCCCCGGGGTCTTTCAACCCGAAACGGAATCACGGAACCGCGGGAAAGTAAATATTTTCCAGGTTAACTTTCAGTTCGTGGGATATGTAAATCGCCACTGTGAACAACTATTGACGCGATTTCACAACCGACTCTACGGTTAGCGACGTGAATGATTCAGTGGCTTGAACGTACCTACGAGCCCACGGTCCGCTCGTCGCCCGAGGCGAGCTTGCAGCTAAGGAGTCCACATGCCTGCACCCAACCACCTGCCCGGCCCGAACGCCGATATCTGGGATTGGCAGATGCACGGACTGTGCCGCGGGGTCGACTCCTCGATGTTCTTCCATCCCGACGGAGAGCGTGGCCGAGCTCGTGCGCAGCGAGAGACCCGGGCCAAGGAAATGTGCAGACGCTGCCCGGTCCTCGCCCAGTGCCGCAATCACGCCCTGAGCGTGTCCGAACCGTACGGGATCTGGGGCGGAATGTCCGAGACGGAACGCGAGATGCACGCCCGGCACAGACGCGGCCGGATAGCAGTCTGACCGCTCGACCACACTCACCGGGGAACCCTCGTCGCCGCACGGGGGTTCCTCTCGTCTCGTCACATCGGCACCCTCCCACCCATCCACCGCGACGCGGTCTCCGAATGCCTACCGGCTGGAGGAGATGAGTGGATGTGCACGCTACCGTGGTTCTCGATGAACCGAGACGAGTGCCGGTGACGAACCCCGAGGGCAACACTCCAGCAGAAGACGTGTGTTCGGCGGACGCAGCCGGGGCACACGGGGCCCGGACCACCGAATCCGCGGAACTGTACGAGACCATGGCCCGCGTCGCGAACGGGGACGCCGACGCTTTCGCCGAACTCTACGACCGGACGAGCGCCCGGGTCCACGGCATGGTCCTGCGGGTCCTGCGGGATCCCGGGTACGCGGAGGAGACGACGCAGGAAGTCTTCCTCCAGGCGTGGCGCACCGCGTCCAACTTCGATCCGGCCCGAGGTTCCGTCCTGTCCTGGCTGATGACGCTCGCGCACCGCCGTGCGGTCGACCGCGTGCGGTCCGAGCAGGCCGGCACCGACCGCGAGGCGCTCTACGAGACCACCAACATCGCAGGGCCGTTCGACCACGTCACCGAGGAGGTGACCCGCCGGCTCGAGCATCAATCGGTGCTCGCCTGCCTCGACTCGCTCACGGACACCCAACGTGAGTCCGTCGCGATGGCGTACTACGACGGCCGCACCTACCGAGAGGTCGCCTCCCAGCTGGGGGTCGCCCTGTCCACGGTGAAGACGCGCATCCGTGACGGATTGACGCGTCTTCGCGGGTGCCTGGGAGGTCTGTGACATGAACGACGAACTCGTGGGCATGGCGTACCCGTACGCACTCGACGCGCTCGACGACAGGGAGCGCCGCGAACTCGACACCGATCTCGCCACCGCCGACGAGGACACCCGCTCCACCTTCACCGACGAGGTCCGGCGGATCCGGGAAGCTTTCGCGGTGGTGAGCGCGGTGGGAGCCGTAGAACCCCCGCCCCGGGTGCGGACTCGAGTCCTCTACGAAGTCCGGCACTCCGCCGCCGGGCCGACGTCGCTGACCGAACGCCGCTCCCGCCGGCGTCGCTGGCAGATCGCCGTCGCCGCTGCCGCGGCAGTCGGGGTGCTCGCCGGCGGTACGGTGATCGTCCGGCAGCTCACGGAAGGTCCGTCGCCGACTGTGGCGGAGCAGGTTCTCGACGCCTCCGACGTGCACTCGTCGACGAGCGCGATTGCCGCCGGCGGGTCCGCGACCGCCAACTACTCGAAGTCACAGGACGCCGTGGTGTTCGTGCTGGACGGTGTCGCCCCGCCCAGCGCCGACACCGTGTACCAGCTGTGGTTGATGCCCGCATCCGGGGACGCCCCCGTGCCCGCGGGAACCATCTCTCCCGGAGAGATGCAACCGACCACGACGGTCGTCCTCGACGACGTGGGGTCGATGTCGAAGCTGGCCGTCACCGTCGAACCGCCCGGAGGATCTCCCCAGCCGACGTCGGAACCGTTCGCGGTGCTGCAACTGAGCTGATCCGGCGCCTGCAGGCAGAAGAAACCCCCGCGCGGTGATCCGCACGGGGGTGTCTTCTCTCGAACGATCGGAGCCCGATCGGTCGCGACGCCAGAGCCTAGTGGCTGTGCCCGTGACCGGTCTGCTGCTCGTCCTCTTCCGCAGGCTTCTCGACCACGGCGCTCTCCGTGGTGAGGATCATCCGCGCGACCGAGGCCGCGTTGACGACCGCGGAGCGGGTGACCTTCACGGGGTCGACGACACCGTCGGCGAGCAGGTCGCCGTAGGTCAGGGTCGCGGCGTTGAAACCGTGGCCCTTGGGCTGCTCGGCAACCTTGCTGGTGACGACTGAACCGTCGAGACCGGCATTGCTGGCGATCCAGAACAGCGGCGCCTGCAGTGCTTCGCGCACGACCTTGACGCCCGTGGCCTCGTCACCGGTCAGACCGAGGTTATCGGCCAGCTCGGTGCTCGCCTGGACGAGTGCGGAACCGCCACCGGGGACGATGCCCTCGGCGACAGCAGCCTTCGCGGCGTTGACGGCGTCCTCGACGCGGAACTTGCGCTCCTTGAGGTCCGTCTCCGTGGCCGCGCCGACCTTGATGACGGCGACGCCACCGGCCAGCTTCGCCAGACGCTCTTCGAGCTTCTCGCGATCCCAGTCGGAGTCGGTGTTCTCGATTTCGCGGCGCAGCTGCGCGACGCGACCCTTGATGTCGTCGTCGGTTCCGGCGCCGTCGACGATCGTGGTCTCGTCCTTGCTGACCACGACGCGGCGTGCGCTGCCGAGCAGGTCCAGGCCGGCGTCCTTCAGCGTGAGGCCGACGTCGGAGTTGATGACCGTGCCACCGGTGACGACGGCGAGGTCGTCGAGGAACGCCTTCCGGCGGTCACCGAAGAACGGCGCCTTGACGGCGACGGCCTTGATGGTCTTCCGGATGGAGTTGACCACGAGCGTCGAGAGAACCTCGCCCTCGACGTCCTCCGCGATGATGAGGAGGGGCTTGCCGCTCTCGGCAACCTTCTCCAGCAGCGGCAGGAAGTCGGGCAGGGACGTGATCTTCTCGCGGTACAGCAACACGAGCGCGTCCTCGTACACGGCCTTCTGTGCATCGAGGTCCGTGACGAAGTACGGCGACAGGTAGCCCTTGTCGAACTGGACGCCCTCGGTGATCACGAGCTCGGTCGCCAGGGTCGAGGATTCCTCGACCGTCACGACGCCGTCGGTGCCGACGCGGGTGAGCGCCTCGCCGACCATTTCGCCGATCTCCTCGTCACGCGAGGACACGGTCGCGACCTGGGCGATGGACGTCTTGCCCTCGACCGGCTTCGCGGCGGCGAGCAGTGCTTCGACGACCTTGTCGGCCGCGGCGTTGATGCCGATGCCGAGTGCCATCGGGTTCGCACCCGCGGCGATGTTCTTCAAACCGCCCCGCACGATGGCCTGAGCCAGCACGGTGGCGGTGGTGGTGCCGTCGCCGGCGACGTCGTTGGTCTTGGTGGCGACGCTCTTGACGAGCTGCGCGCCAAGGTTCTCGAACGGGTCCTCGAGCTCGATTTCCCGGGCGATGCTGACACCGTCGTTGGTGACGGTCGGGCCGCCGAAGGCCTTCGCCAGCACTACGTGGCGGCCACGCGGACCCAAGGTCACCTTGACCGCGTCGGCAAGCTTGTCGACTCCACGCTCGAGAGACCGGCGTGCGACCTCGTTGAACTCAATCTGCTTGGACATGTGTTCTGTCTTCTCCTGGATCTCAGGGTTACGCGCGTGAACGCACTCCGCCCCGGGATCCTGTGGGGACTCCGGGGCGGATCACGTATGGCTTACTTGGAGACGACAGCCAGCACGTCGCGTGCCGACAGGATCAGGTACTCCTGGCCGGCGTACTTGATCTCGGTTCCGCCGTACTTGGAGTAGATGACCGTGTCACCCTCCTTGACGTCGACCGGGATGCGGTTGCCCTGCTCGTTGACGCGGCCTTCGCCGACTGCGACGACGGTGCCCTCCTGGGGCTTCTCCTTGGCCGTGTCGGGAATGACCAGGCCGGAGGCAGTCGTCGTCTCAGCCTCGTTGGCCTGGACGAGGATCTTGTCCTCGAGCGGCTTGATGTTGACGCTCGCCACGATGAGCCCTCCACTTTGGGGTATGCGGATCCGGAGACTTCTCCGGACTCCTGTTTGAGTGTTCCGTTTACGGCACTTCACACAGCCCCGTCGTCGCGGGTGCCGGAGCTCGATCGGCGCCACTTGGCACTCTATACGTGAGAGTGCCAACGCTCAAGGAGAAGGGGGTGGTAGACCGCGCCGAGCCGAATATCGGCCTGTCTCACGGGTCGTCACCTAAGGTTCCTCTGGTGTCTGACATCACTCGGCGTAAATTCCTGACATTTGCCGGACTCGGGGCGATCGGGGCAGTGGGATTCGAAGCACGCCCGTGGGGGTTGCAGTACGCGGGCGCGGCGCCGCTTCCCACGTCCGGGGCCGGCACCACCCTCGAAGCGGTGGCCGTCCCCCTCGGCGACTCCGGATACCGCAGGCTCGGCGCGGGACCGGGGTGGCCGACCATCGTTCGCACGGAACTCGCCGAGGCCCGCAGCGGGCGCGAGGACCGGCGCACCGCCCTCGCCTCCCTCGTCCAGCTCACGGACGTCCACCTGGTCGACGCCCAGTCCCCGATGCGTTTCGAATACGTGCACCCCTTCACGGGGTCCGCGTTCCGCCCGCACGAGACACTCACCGCCCAGGGTCTCGTCGCCCTCGTCGCACGGGTCAACGCGCTCGCATCCGGCCCGCATACCCAGCGCCCGTTCGACGCGGTCGTGAGCACCGGCGACAACACCGACAACAACGAATTCGCCGAACTCGGCTGGTTCCTCACCGCACTCAACGGCGGCACCATCGTCCCCAACACGGGCGCACCCGACCGCTACGAAGGCGTGCAGAACTCGGGCGCCGATCTGTACTGGAACCCGGAGTCGTCCATCCAGGACATGTACAAGAAGGCCGGGTTCCCCGAGATACCCGGCCTGCTCGGCGCGGCGATCTCTCCCGTCACGAGCCCCGGCCTCCGCACCCCCTGGTATTGCGTCTTCGGCAATCACGACAACTCGGTGCAGGGCACCGTCCCGAGCGGCATCCCACCGCTCGAAGCCATGTACACCGGTTCGCTGAAGTTCGAGGTCCCGGGATCGCCGGAAGAGGCGAAGACGGTCGACATCGCCACCAGGTTCGATCCCGGCGCCATTCCCGCCGCCCTGTCCGCGATCACGACCCCCGCGCGGGTCGTCACACCCGACCCCGCACGCGCGCCGTTCACTCCCCGCCAGTTCATCGCCGCACACCTGGACCCGGCCAACACCGGCCCCGGACCGGTCGGTCACGGCTTCGCACCGGATGCCGGCGAGACCGGGATCGGCTACTTCTCGTTCGAGATCGCACCCGGCGTGGTCGGCATCAGCATGGATTCCACCAACCGGGCGGGGTTCGTCGACGGCTCGCTCGGTGCTGCGCAGTTCCGGTGGATCGAGGACACCCTGGTGGCGGGCAGCAGCCGGTACTTCGACACGGCGGGCAACCCGGTGTCCCAGGTACGCAACGACACCTGGTTCGTCCTGTTCAGTCACCACACCAGCGGCAGCATGGACAACGTCGTCCCCGACCCCTCCGCCCCGGCGGAACCCCGGATCCGAGGTTCGCGACTGGTGGATCTGCTGCACCGATTCCCGAACGTCCTCGCCTGGGTCAACGGGCACACCCACGAGAACCGGATCACACCGTGGCCCGGATCGACTCCGGAGCAGTCGTTCTGGGAGATCAACACGGCCTCGCACATCGACTTCCCCCAGCACGGACGGATCATCGAGGTGGTCGACAACGTCGACGGAACCGTGTCGCTGCTCACGACGCTGTTCGAGGCCGACAGCCCCTACTCCATCGACCACACCGATCTCTCACCCCTCGGGTTGGCGTCGCTGTACCGGGAGTTGTCGTTCAACGACATTCACGCGGACCCCGACCTGCTCGGCGGGACACCCGACCGGAACGTCGAACTGGTACTGGGGTCGGGTCGCTAGACCCGGCGCCTGCGGGCCCAGCCGACGGCCGCGACGACCGCGCGGATGCCGACGCCGAGAAGGATCAGATTTCCGATGATCTGCACACTCACGACGGCTCGCGACGGATCGGTCGTCGCGGCGATGTCGCCGAACCCGACGGTCGAGAAGACGGTGAGCGAGAAGTACAACGCACCCATCCGCGTGAGGGGCTCGGTGAAGTAACCCGAATCACTTTCGGACATCAGGCAATATCCTGCCGAGAACCCGAGCAGGTAGAGCGGCAGGATCAGGGCCAGCGCCTCGATCGCCTGGAGCGCCGGTACGTCGGACCTGACGATCCGCCAGATCTGCCAGCCCGCGACGAGCGCGACCACGAGCAAGCCGCCCGCCAGGAAGAACAGGGCGGACACTTCCCCGAGCGACGTCCACGGCAGGGCGAAGTAGACCACCGTGCACAGGAAGACGGTGACCAGCGGGCGCAGAACTGCACGCAGCAAAAGCCGTCGGCGCTCACGTCTCGTGAGGTTGCGAAAATTGCTGGCGCGTCGCATCAGATTCCTTTGGACAACTGTGCAGGTGAGACCGGATATCGAGCGCCATCCTCGTCTTCCACGGCCGAAAGTCGGGAGCGAAATCCGTTTGTTTTCTGTAACGTTCAGATAACAGTCGCCGATTCAACGGGCAGGGATTCCCCGCTGAGCAGGGCGTTCCGACAGAGACAGCAGGTCACGCGTCGAAAACGTGAGGGGGTGTGTGAGATGGGTATGTCCTTGGGGATGTCGACCGGTGCGGCCGGTGTCGGGTCCGCCCTCGTCACCACCGCCTCCAACGGTACACAGAACGTCGAGTTCCGTTACCTGTCCGCCGATCAGGCGCACACCGACCTCGGCGACCTGGTCCGTTCCTCCATCTCGCTGATGACCACCCAGGTTCCCGCCGACCCCACCACACCCGACGCGTTCGCTGTCGCGTACCGGACGGCGGAGCAGGCGCATTCGATCCGCAGCGCCGTCAGCAGGCAGCGGCACCGCGTGCATCTCGTGCCCGAGACCGCCGCCACCCTCACCTATCTTCGGCACACCGGCGAGGTCGCCCAGCATGCCACGGTCGCGATCGTCGACTTCGGCGAGTCCGGACTGTCCGTCGCCGTCGTCGACCAGGTCGACGGCACCGTCCTGCACGCCGACCGCACGAGCCGCGTGAGCGGCACCGGAATCGACGACCTCGTCTTCCACCACGTCGTCGGCAGCCTCGCCACCCCGCATCCCCTGCGGCACCTGGACCGCGACCTGCTCTCGGCGCGGTGCCGCGTCGCCAAGGAGCAGTTGTCCTCGGAGCCGAATGCGCACGTCGACATCGACCTGCACGGCATCCGCCCGGTCGAGATCAGCCGCACCAGGTTCGACGAGATCGCCGCACCGACCGTCCGGGTCGCGGTGGAGTTCATCCGTGCCACCGTCGCCGACGCCCCGCGTCGACCGGACGCCCTGGCCCTGGTCGGTGGCGGCGCGAACATACCCGCGATCACCGCCGCCGTCGCCGACGCGTTCACCGCACGGGTCATCGCTGTGCCCGAACCCGACACGGCGACCGCGAAAGGTGCGGCGTTGCTCGCCGTCTCCTCCGCCATCCGCGACTACCCGGCCACCGAGTCGACCCGTCCCGGTTCGGCCGCCAAGGTGTCGGGGGCACTCGTCGGCGCCCTCGTGGTCGGAGGGCTCGTTCTCGGCTACGGCGTGAAGGAACTCGCACCCGCACCCGACCCCAACGTCTCCCCCGCGGGGACGGACATGTTCCAGACCACCGAGCAGGTCACGACCACGACATCGGACGAACCGCCCGCGACGCGGATTCCGTCGTACGATCCGACGCCGACATCGGCGTACTACCCGAATCAGGTTGCCCCGCCCACCTCCGAACCGCAGACGGACCGGTCCCCTGAGCAGACGCCCGATTCGACGAGCGAGACCACGACACCGCGCACCACCACCCCGGTGCCGACACCCACGGCTCCCCCGCGTCCGACCCTGCCCGGAACGAACCCGTCGCAGCCGTCGTGGCCGCACATCGAATGGCCCGCGATTCCGCCGCTGTGGCCGCAGGTTCCGGGAGAATCCACGCCGAACGAACCGCGCCCGGGTACGCCCGCACCCGACGTACCGGAAGTAGCACCGCCGCCCACCGAGACGCCCGCCGCGCCCGCGGAATCCACTGCCCCCGCGGCGCCCGAAGGGCTCTTCCCGATGATCCCGGCCCCGGGCACGGTTGCTCCGAGTCCCGATGCGGCGCAACCGAGTGGTGCTCAGCGCGGCGAGACGCTCACTCCCCCGGCCACGCAGACCGTCACGATTCCGGTCAGCTGAACACCTGACTGGTCGCCACCGACAGTCCTGGGTCGCTGGCCACGGTCAGCAGGGACGGCGCGGCGCCGCCGGCGATCAGATGCGCGCCGAGCGAGGCGATCATCACCCCGTTGTCGGTGCACAGGCGCGGTTTCGGCACCCGCAGGGTAAGTCCGGCTTCGGCGCAGCGTTCCTCGGCGAGTGCGCGGATGCGCGAGTTGGCCGTGGCGCCGCCCCCGAGAACGAGTGTGTCCACGCCGACGTCGCGGGCCGCGCGCACCGCTTTCATCGTCAGCACGTCCGCCACGGCTTCCTGGAAACTCGCGGCGATATCCGGCACCGAACACGCCTCCCCTGCCCGCTCCTTGGACTCCACGTACCGTGCGACAGCCGTCTTCAGCCCGGAGAACGAGAAGTCGTGCCGGGCGTCCCGGGGCCCGGTCATCCCGCGCGGGAAGGGAATGGCGTCTCGGTCGCCGACCTGCGCCGCGGCGTCGAGGGCCGGGCCACCGGGGAATCCGAGGCCGAGGAGGCGGGCCACCTTGTCGAAGGCTTCGCCGGCCGCGTCGTCCACGGTGGTGCCGAGTTCGACGATGGGCTTCGCGAGATCCTCGACGTGCAGGAGGTGGGTGTGCCCACCGGACACGAGCAGCGCCACGCACGGTGGCATCGGTCCGTGTTCGAGGGTGTCGACCGAGACGTGGCCGCCGAGGTGGTTCACCGCGTAGAACGGGACGTCCCAGGCCGCCGCATAGGCTTTCGCGGCCGCGACACCGACGAGCAGGGCGCCGGCCAGACCGGGTCCGATGGTGACGGCGAGAGCGTCCGGCTTGGCGATGCCGGCCGCGGCGAGGGCCCGCCGCATCGTCGGGACGATCGCCTCGAGGTGCGCGCGGGACGCGACCTCCGGCACCACCCCGCCGTACCGGGCATGCTCTTCGACGCTGGATGCGACCTCGTCCGCGAGGAGTTCGCACGTTCCGTCACCGTTCCACCGGACGATGCCGACTCCGGTCTCGTCACAAGAGCTTTCGATCCCCATGACGATCATTGCACCGGCTCCTCACCCGATCCGGGGCGACGCATCGTGAAGGCGTCCGCACCGCTCGGTTGGTAGTACTTCTTACGGGTTCCCACGATCTCGAATCCTTCACGTCTGTACAGGGCGATCGCCGCGTCGTTGTCGGTGCGCACTTCGAGAAACACCGGGCCACCCCGCGCGTCCGCGACGCGCAGGAGTTCGTCGAGGAGGGCCCCGCCGATCCCCCGGCGCTGACACGCCGGGTCCGTTCCGATGGTGTGTATCTCGGATTCGGGATGCGAACCGTTGCCCAGCAGAGCGATTCCGGCGTACCCGACGACGTGGCCGGTGTCGTCCCGCGCCACGGTGTAGTGCACGTGCGGTGCGGCGAGTTCCGCCCTGAATGCGCCGGCGCTCCAGGGCCCGTCACCGGTGAAGAGGAGTGTTTCGAGCTCCGCGCACCGGTCGGCATCCGTGGCCGCCATCGGTTCGATGCGGAATGTCATTTCTTCCGGTCCGCCAGTTCGACCGCGTCCGGGCGCCGCAGGTAGAGCGGTACGAGCGCCGCCGGTGCCGCACCGCTGAACAGGGCATCCGCGGCCACCGCGACCAGCCCTGCGGGCGACGGTGTTTCCACGGGTTCGACCGGCAGATCGAAGAAGTCGACGTGTGACGGCGATCCCGCCACTACCTCGGACGGCATCGGCTCGAGCTCGCGCGGCTTCACCACGGCGGGGCCTTCCACCCGCACCCCTGCCGAGTAGCGCGCCCAGTACACCTCACGTCGGCGTGCGTCCGTGACGACCAGCAGATTCCGGTCACCGTCCACCTGTGCGGCGATGGCGTCGAGGCTGCACACACCGTGGGCCGGAATACCGAGGGCGTCGGCGAACGCGGCGGCGGTGGCCATCCCCACGCGCAGTCCCGTGAACGGCCCCGGTCCGGCGCCGACCACCACCGCGTCGAGGTCCGCGGCGACGTGACCCGACTCGGTGAGGCACTCGAGGATGTGCGGGGTGAGCACTTCCGCGTGGGCGCGCGGGTTGACCGTCACGCGCACCGCGAGGGTGTCCACCGCCTCCACCGATGCGGAATCGGCCGAAACCCGGACGACTCCGGCGGTCACGGCAGGCGTGGACGTGTCGATGGCGAGAACAAGCACGGTAACTGAGGGTACTCGCACGTCAGAACCGCTCCCGACACCCGACCCCGTCAGGAAATCCACTCCCAGTGGGCGGTGCGGACGTCCGTCTCCGGTTCCCGGCGCAGGCGTACCCGCAGGTGACGATCGGCCAGCTGCTCGGCAATGCCCTCGCCCCATTCGACGACGACAACCGCTGCAGCCAGGTCGGTGTCGAGGTCGAGCGCGTCGAGTTCGTCCAGCGCGTGCGGGCCGCTTCCGCCCAGTCGGTACGCGTCCACGTGCACCATTCCGACCGGCGCGCCCCCGTCGGGTCGCGTGCCCGCCCGGTGCTCCCGCGCGATCACGAATGTGGGCGAAGTCACTCGCCCCTGCACGCCGAGCCCCGCTCCGATTCCCTTCGTCAGCGCGGTCTTCCCCGCACCGAGGGGTCCGTCGAGGACCACGAGATCACCGGCGACAAGTCCCCGGGCGAGGTCCCGCCCGAACTGCTCGGTGTCCTCCGCCGTCGGCAACACCACGGTCCCGCTCACGGGCAACACTCCCTCTTCAGCCGACATCGGACTGCTCACGCGATTCGTACGTCGCCAGGCCACGATGCAGCACCCGGTCGACGGCGTCCGATACCACGGACGGGAACTCGAGCTGCACCAGATGGCCGGCACCGCGCACCCGCACCAGTTCGGACTCCAATAGGTCCGCCGCCAGTTTCCGGGAACTGCCGAACGGGATGATCATGTCGCTGTCGCCGCACACCACGACGGACGGGATGTGCTCGATCGCCTCGAGTGAGGCGGACTCGTCGTGCAATTCGAGTGTGCGCAGAAAGTTCACGACGGTGACCACCGACGTCCGGTCCAGCATGGAGTCGGAGAACCTGTGCAGCCGCGGGCTCACATCCGTGCCGTATGACGCTGCCCGCAGGATCGGGGTGATCAGCACGCGAGCCGCGCCGCGCGCGTGCTGGACGAGTTCGGGCGACGTCCGGACGGCCAGCCGGAAGCCGTCGATGACCGGGTTCTGCAGGTTCCGCGTCAATCCGGTCTCGCTGAGACCCGCAGCGGCCGTGGCAACCAGGCCCACACCGACCACCCGCGACGCCACCAGTTCGGGTCGCTGCCCGGCGAAGGCGAGCACCGTCATCCCGCCCATCGAATGCCCCACGAGCACAACCGGTCCGGTGGGGGCCTTCGCTGCGATCACGGTCGCGAGATCGGCGCCCAGCTGAGCGATGGTGCAGCTCGCCGTGGACGGCACACCCGAATCGCCGTGCCCGCGTTGGTCGTAGAACACCATCCGCACGTCGTCGCCCCACCGCTCGGCGAGCTGGCGGCGCTGGAAATGCCACGACGTCATGTCCAGGCAGTAGCCGTGCACGAACACCGCCGTCACGGGCGCGTCCTCGGGACCGGCCTCGCGGACCGCGAGCGCGACGCCGTCCTCGGTGACCACGACGCTGCGCCGGTCCCGCGACATCAGCGTGAAGTCCTCGTCACGATAGATCTCGCGGCCCGGCCGGGTCGCGCTGCGCAGCGCGTTGGCCCCGGCGACCGAACCGAGCGCCAGCGCGCTCAGCACGCCGCCGACGAGCCCCAGACGCTTCGACACACCCATGTCCTACGTACCCGTTCCGCCGACGTAACTGCGCACCGTGCGTCCGCGTACCCCCGTCACCACCTCGTAGTGGATGGTGTCGAGTTCGTCGGCCCACGCCTGCGCGATGGGCTCGCCGAGGTCTCCGTTGCCGAAGAACACCGCGGTGTCCCCCTCCCGGACTCCCCCGCCGTCCGGCCCGAGATCCACGACCACCTGGTCCATGCACACCCGCCCGATCCCCGGCCGTCGTTCCGCGCCCAGCTGGACCTCGAAACGGCCACTGAGCGAGCGCGGGAGCCCGTCGGCGTACCCGAACGGCAGCAGCGCCACCGTCGTATCCCGTGGGGCCACCCACTGGTGCCCGTAGGACACGCCTTCACCTGCCGCCACCTTCTTCACCAGAGCCACCCTCGATCGCAGTGTCATCGCCGGGCGCAACCCGAACTGACCGAGTTCGGGTACAGGCGACAACCCATATATCGCGATTCCCGGGCGAACCATGTCAAACCGCAGGTCGGGACGGGTCAGGGTGGCCGCGGAATTGGACAGGTGCACCACTTCGGGGACCAATCCCTGACGCTTGGCATCCGCGATCGCGCTGACCAGTCGGTCGCGCTGGGAATCGATCCAGGCGTGGTGCGGCTCGTCGGCGTGGGCGAGATGCGAGAAGATGCCGCGCAGCCGCACCGAGCCCTCGGCCTGTGCGCGCGCCAGATCGACGAGGACCTGCGCCAGCTCGTCGGGTGCCACCCCGTTGCGGTTCAGTCCGGTGTCGACCTTGATCGTGACGATCGCCGGGGTGCCGACGCGCCGGGCGGCAGCGACCACCGCGGCGAGGTGGCGGGGCGAGGACACGCCGAGTTCGACACCGGCCGCGATCGCGGGGGCGAAATCGGCGTCGACGGTGTGCAGCCACGCGAGGACGGGTGCGTCGATGCCCGCGCGGCGCAGAGTCAGCGCCTCCGCCACCGTCGTCACGCCCAGTTCCGACGCTCCGGCGGCCAGCGCTGCGCGTGCCACGGGCACCGCGCCGTGGTTGTAGCCGTCCGCCTTCACGACGGCCATCATCGCCGCGTCCCGGGCGCTGTCGCGCAGGATGCGGACGTTGTGGGCAATCGCGTCCAGATCGACCACGGCCTCGGCCTGCGGTGCCGGCGCGGCCTGCGCGGGCGCTGCGGGTTCGCTGTGTCCGTGGTCGTCGGCCGGTACTGCTTCAGCAAGCGTCATATGTTCGATCCTGCCATTCACGAGGAGGCCGGCATTTCTCCGGGTGACACCCCCGCACGGAGGACTCTGATCGACTCCCTGAGGTGTGCGAGCAGCGTCCCGGCGGAGATCGGTGCTGTTCCGCGCCCTGCGGAGAGGTCCGCGCCACCGCCACGGGCAGCCAGGTTCGCGGCCAGCGAGTGAGCTCGCGCACCCACCGCGGCGGCCCGCGCCGGGGTGATGCCCGCCGCCATGAGCGAGCCGATGATCCCGGCGAGCACGTCCCCCGCACCCGCGGTGGCGGACCACGATCCGCCCGCCTCGTTGACGAAGATGCGGCCCCCGGGTTCCGCGATCACGGTGGCACGCCCCTTGAGCAGCAGGTGAACATTCCAGTCGGCCGCGAGAGCGCGTGCCGACGCCACCCGGTCCGGACCCGTATCCGTCCCCGTCAGCCGGGCGAACTCCCCGGCGTGCGGGGTCAGCAGTGTCGCTGCGGTCCGCGAACGCACCAGGTCCGGATCCTCGGCGAGCAGGGTCAGACCGTCCGCGTCGACGAGCACGGGCACATCGGACCCGAGCACCGTCCGCAGCGTGCGACGGGCGGCGTCGTCGGTTCCCATGCCCGGCCCGACCACCCACGACTGGACGCGTCCCGCCTTCGCGAGATCGGCGGTCGCGATCACCTCCGGCGAGTGCGCGAGCACTTCGTTCGTGCACGGCCCGGCGTAGCGGACGAGCCCGGACGTGGCCGTGACCGCGGCGCCCGTGCACAGCACACCGGCGCCCGGGTAGCCGTCGCTGCCCGCGACCACCCCCACCACGCCCTGCGAGTACTTGTCGTCGCCGGCTCCCGGCACCGGCCACGCGGCACCCACGTCGGCGGCGTCGAGGGCAGTGATCCCGGCAGCGGCGAGCGACAGTCCGATGCCCACGAGCTCGACCCGGCCGCAGTGCGCTGCACCGAGCGCGTGGACCGGTTTGAGGGCGCCGAATGCGACGGTGACGGCGGCGCTCACGGCGGGGCCGTCGACCGCTCCCGTGTCCGGGTCCACACCGCTCGGCAGGTCCGCCGACACGATCGGAGCAGCCTCGATCCGGTCGACCAGCGCCGCAGCATCGGGTCGCAGCGGCCCCCTGCCGGAGATTCCGACGATTCCGTCGATCACCAGATCGGGCAGGCCCAGCTCGTCCGACGGGGCGGCCACCCGGCCGCCGGCCGCGGTGAACGCCGCCAGCCCGGCCGCGTGCGCCTTCTCCGGTTTCAGCAGCACCGCGGTGGCCGCGGCACCGCGCTTGCGCAGCATCGACGCCGCCCACAGCGCGTCCCCGCCGTTGTCCCCGGACCCCACCAGCACCGTGATCGTTCGACCGGCGATGCCCCCGGTCCGCGCCCGCAGCTCCGCCGCCACCACCGTGGCGAGCCCATGCGCTGCGCGTCGCATCAGCGCGCCGTCGGGAAGAGACGCCAGCAACGGCGCCTCCGCGGCTCGAACCTCGTCAGCGGTGTAGTAGCCCCGCATGGGAACTCCTCGTCGAGAAGGGTCGGTACCGGGTCAGACTACGCTCGACGTCATGCGTGGACGTGGAAGCTCGTGGATCGCCGGAGTGGCTCTCGCCGCAAGCATTTCGATGGCGGGCGTCGTGGCCGGATGTGGTTCGCCGGACAGCGCGGCGCCCGAGGCGCCGACCGGACCCGTCGTGCAGGTCGCGAACATGGCGTATGCGCCGGCGACGCTCACCGTCACGGCCGGAGACACCGTCACCTGGAACTTCGACGACCGGGGCGTCACCCACGACGTGGTGGGTGTCGGCGCCGCGAAGAGTGTGCTGCGAAGCCGGTTGATGCAGACCGGCACCTTTACGTACACGTTCACCGAACCGGGGACCTACGAATACACGTGTTCGCTGCACCCCGAGATGACGGGCACCGTCGTGGTCACCCCGTAGGGGCGCGGCCCTGCCACGCCCCTACGGTCGCCGCTATTCGACGGTGACGGACTTGGCGAGGTTACGCGGCTTGTCGACGTCGTAACCCCGTGTCTGCGCGACCTCCGCCGCGAACACCTGCAACGGCACCGTCGACAGCAGCGGCTGCAGCAGCGTCGGTGCCGCCGGGATCTCGATCAGGTGGTCGGCGAACGGGCGCACGGCCTCGTCGCCCTCCTCCGCGATCACGACGGTCCGCGCCCCGCGGGCCTGGATCTCCCGGATGTTGCTCAGCAGCTTCGAGTGCAGCACCGCGCGCCCCTTCGGGGACGGCATGACGATGATCACCGGCAGCCCGTCCTCGATCAGCGCGATCGGCCCGTGCTTGAGCTCGCCGGCCGCGAAGCCCTCGGCGTGCATGTATGCCAGCTCCTTGAGCTTGAGCGCACCCTCGAGCGCCACGGGGTAGCCCACGTGGCGGCCGAGGAACAGCACCGTCGACGAGGACGCCAGCTCCCGCGCCAGCGCCCGCACCGGCTCGACCGTCTCGAGCACCCGGCTCACCAGGTTGGGCATCGCCTCGAGGTCGGCGTACTCGCGTGCGACCTCGTCCGGGTACTTGGTGCCGCGGGCCTGGGCGAGGGCCAGGCCGACCAGGTAGTTCGCCGTGACCTGCGCGAGGAACGCCTTGGTCGACGCGACACCGATCTCCGGACCTGCCCGGGTGTAGAGGACGGCGTCGGCCTCGCGCGGAATCTGGGCGCCGTTCGTGTTACACACCGCCAGCACCCGCGCCTTCTGGTCCTTGGCGTGGCGCACGGCCTCGAGGGTGTCGGCCGTCTCACCGGACTGCGAGATGGCCACGACCAGCGTCGACCGGTCGAGAACCGGGTCGCGGTAGCGGAATTCGCTGGCGAGCTCGACCTCCACGGGCAGGCGGGTCCAGTGCTCGATGGCGTATTTCGCGAGCAGCCCCGAGTGGTAGGCGCTGCCGCAGGCGACGACGAAGACCTTGTCGACGTCGCGCAGCTCCTGATCCGACAGTCGCTGCTCGTCGAGAACGATCTTCCCGTCCTGGAAGTGACCGAGCAGGGTGTCCGCGACGGCGGCCGGCTGCTCCTCGATCTCCTTGAGCATGAAGTAGTCGTGGCCGCCCTTCTCGGCCGCGGCGAGATCCCAATCGATGCGGAACGGGCGGCCCTGCGCCTCGGATCCGTCGAAGTTCAGAATCGAGTACCCGTCCGCGGTGATCACCACGACCTGGTCCTGCCCCAGCTCGACCGCGTCACGGGTGTGCTCGATGAACGCCGCGACATCGGACCCGAGGAACGTCTCTCCCTCGCCGACACCGATGACGAGGGGCGTCGAGCGGCGCGCCGCGACGATGGTGTCCGGGTGGTCCGAGTGCGTGAAGACGAGCGTGAACGCGCCCTCGAGCCTGCGCAGCACGCTCAGCGCGCTCGCGACGAAGTCACCGGCCGTCTCGCCCGAGGCGTAGGCGCGGGCGACCAGGTGCACCGCGACCTCGGTGTCGGTGTCGCTGGTGAAGTCGACTCCGTCGTGCTCGAGTTCGGCCCGCAGCGGGGCGAAGTTCTCGATGATGCCGTTGTGCACGACGGCAACCGTGTTGCCCGTGTCACGATGCGGGTGCGCGTTGCGGTCGGTCGGCCTGCCGTGCGTGGCCCACCGTGTGTGACCGATCCCGGTGCTCCCGGTGAAGTGCTCGGCTCCGACCTCGTCGAGTTCGGCCTCGAGATTCGCGAGACGACCCGCCTTCCGCTCGACCGCCATGCCGCCGTGTCCGTCGAGCACGGCGATGCCGGCAGAGTCGTATCCGCGGTATTCCATTCGCCGCAAGGCCTCCACCACAACAGTCAGAGCCTGCCGGTGGCCGACGTATCCCACGATTCCGCACATGGTTCATCAGGGTACTTGGACCGGGCGACGCGGCGAAGTCGGAGTGTGTGCCGCATCGGCTCTCTCGCCGGCCCGAGAATCGGATAACGTTCTCCCCGTGGCGCCGAAACCGAAGACCCTGGCCCGTGAACTATCCAAGCGAGGACCGCACCGCGTGCTGCGGGGTGACCTCGCACTCGCCGGACAGCCGGGCGTCGTATACACGCCCGAATCAGGCTTCAACCTGCCCGCCGTCGCGTTCGCGCACAGCTGGATGGCAGGTGCCGACCACTACCGGAAGACGCTCGAGCATCTGGCTTCGTGGGGAATCGTCGTGGCAGCCCCCAACAGCGAGCGGGGTCCCGTGCCCTCTCACCTGGGCCTCGCCACCGACCTCCGGGCCACCCTCGACATCTGTGTGGGCGTGCGACTCGGTCCCGGCCAGATCAGCGTGCAGCCCGACCGCGTCGCGTTCGCAGGACACGGGATGGGTGCGGGTGTGGCAGTGCTCGCCGCCGCGCAGCGGGACGTGTCGGCGGTCGCCGCCCTGTTCCCGGCGCCGACCGCACCGAAGGCCGAGAAGTATGCGTCCAAGATCACAGCGCCGGGTCTGATCGTGGCCGGTGCCGACATCGACACCATGAACAGCAACGCCAAGGCGCTGGCCGAGGCATGGGGCGGGGAACACGTCCTGCGCGCCGTCAACGGGGCGAAGGAGTCGGGGCTCACCGAAGGACGCCGCCTCCTGGGCGCACTCGGCATCGGCGGTTCCGAGCGGAAGACCCAGCAGATCACGCGCGCGCTGCTCACCGGCTTCCTGCTGTATCACCTCACCGAGGACAAGAAGTACGAGGTGTTCGCGAAGGCGGATGCCGAACTTCCGCACACCACGCTCGTCGATCCGCACGAGGAGCACACCGACGCCGGCTTCGAGGGCGTGCTCCCGCACATCTGACGTCGCCGGTCACACCAGCCAGCTGCGCGGCCGATAGAACTCGTCGTCGTCGAGTGTGCTCGGTTGCGCAGCCGCAGGCGGTGCCGTTGCAGACTCGGTCCGGCCGCGGCCGGACCGATTCGCCGCGGCTTCCTCGTCTCTGGCTCTGCGCTCGTCGATCCGCTCCCGGAACATTTCCAGGTCGGCTCGCATTTGTGCCCGTTGTGCACGCAACTGTGCGGCTCGGTGGCTCACAGCGGCCCGGCCTCGGCCAACTCGGCGCCGCTGTCGAATCCGGCCCCGGGACCTGTCGCCAGTTCGGGTGCGGACCGCGGCTCCTGTAGCGGCGGGACCTCGACGGGTGTCTCGGGAGCCGGCTCCTGCTGCACTGGCACCACCTGTGGTTGTGGGACGGCTGCGGCGTCTCCGGCCGGCGCAAGGGCAGGTGTGTTCTCGTGGGCCGGGACGTTGTCCGTGGCAGCCCCACCGGGCGTCGGCTCTTCCTCGGCTGCCGCGTCCGGGGCGCCCTCGGCACCAGCGCTGACCTGCGATTCCGGGGTCGGCGCGGCGGGTGCGCAGCCGGCGTCTCCTTCGCTGGCAGCGGTTTCCGCTGTGATCTGCGGCAGACCGTTCGGGCCGATCTCGACTCCGAACCTGGCCGTCCCCCCCTGTCCGTCGCTCATCTCGAGATGAATCCCCTGACCGTCGGCATCGACGGCGAGCGTCCACGACTGTCCGTCGAGGTTCAGTTCGAGGCTCGTGTCGTGTGGGATGCCGTCGGCCGACTCACCGTCGTCCTCCCGCGGATCGGCGTGCTCGTCGCCGAGGTCCTCGGTGTTCTGTTCCTCATCGTCCCTGTGGGTGAGGGCCGAGACGGTGTCCTCGATCAACGGGCGAAGGATCGAACCGAGATCCGCCAGACCTCCTGCGAGACCCGGACGCACCAGGTCACCCGGGCCGGGAATGCTCCCGAGGCCCGGGGCAGTAGTCGTCGGAGGCACGGCGACCACCGGCGGTGCGGTCGTCGGAGGCACGGCGACCACCGGCGGTGCGGTTGTCGGCGGCGCCGCGGCCATCGGAGGTGCAGTTGTCGGTAGCGCCGCGGCCATCGGACTGGTGGCCGCGTCCCCACCACCGGATCGAGGCGGGACGTACGCCGGTCCGCCCGTTGCAGGCCGCGGCGGGCGCCGTCGGCGCTGCAGGTGCGGGGCGGGCGCCGGCGCCGGCGCCGGCGCAGCGGCGGGGACGGTGTCGGCGTGTGGCACCTCGGGCACCCTCGGCGCGGGTGCCGGATCGGGAGTGTCCTCGGGACGAAAACCGGGCTTCACCTCGATCGACCGCGCCTCGGCGATGACGACGTCGTAGGCGGCGTGCACCGCTTCGGCGCAGTCCGCACACGCAGCGGTGAACTCCTGCTGCTTCTCCTCGTACACGTGGCGGAAGTTCGCGTCGAGCCAGTCCTTGGCGATTCCGGCGGCCCGCCGCACCACGTCGTCACGGTCGAGTCGGCGGAGCGCACCAGCGCCCCCGTCCTTGTACAGGCCGTTGACGTGCCGGTAGTCGTCGTCGGCGAGTCCGGGGAACCAGTAGGACGCGTCTTCCATGCAGTCCTTCGCGGCGGAGTTGTCGCCGTCCTTGCCGTCGGCGTAGATCTGGGCGAGAACGTCGATCTGGGCCGCGCTGTACCCCGCGACCGTCGGCTGGTGCAGAGACACCACCTTGTACGCCTTGTTCGTCACCGCGGCGCTCAGCGTGAGGTTCGCCTCGAACAGCACTTCGGCGAGTCCGTGGAGCCGACCAATGGTGGCGTCCGCCTGGATGTTCTGTCGGTCGACGGCGTCGATCGCCGCCGCGGCGGCGACTCCACTCCACCCGGTTCGCACTGCGGCGACGCATCTCTCGTTCTCGTCGAGTTCGGTGCGGGCCGTGTCGAGACTGCGTCCGAGGGTGTCGACGTCGCGGGCGAGGACGTTCAATCGCATCCCCCGCTCGGCGTCGAACGTCGCGTAGTAGTCGGTGAGTTCGCGAGACTCGTATCCCAGTTTTCTCGCCGCGGGGAGGAACAACTCGAAGAATTCGAGGCCCCGCGCGCCGAGATCGAGCATGTCGTCGGGAACGTTGAGACCATTCGGGCCCAGGTGCTCCCGCAGCGCGTTCCGGGATGCGTTCGCGGTCTGGGCGTCGCTGCCGTGCTCCAACAATGCGGCGTAGCGCTGGTCGGCGGACGGAGTCCGGTCACGCTTGTCGAGCCCGTACTCGTCGAAGTACGGCTGCCACGACGCCTCGTCCTCCTCGCGGGAGGCGGCCCAGGCCTGGAGGAGTTGCTCCTTGTATTCGCGACTCAGGTTCGGGTCGTCGATCAGCGTTCTCGGATCCGTGGTCACCACCGCACCCCGTTCACGTCGGCGGTGACGTTCGCGTCCGTTCCCGAGTAGCGCGCCGCAGCGGCCCGGAACGCGTGGCCGAACGATTCCGCGTCCGCGGCCCACTGGCCGAGCGCGGCCCCGACGATGCCGAGGGCGTCATGCACCGCGTCACCTTTCGCGGCGTAGTCGCGGCCCGCGTGCGCCCCACCGAATTCCAGCCGGGCGGTCTCGGCGGCCTGCTGTCTCAGGACCTCCGCCGACCGCAGCAGTCCCGCGCCCGCGTCCGTCACCACCGCGACGTCCACCTCGAGCCCATCGCTCATTGCCCCACCCTCTCTTCGCGACCTACTGCATTAGACGCGACAGCGCACCGATCGGTTCCCCCGGCCGATCGGTGCGCTGTGTCCGCTCACACGGAGGCGACAGTGCCCGCCAGTTCGTCGGCGAGCTTCCTGGCCACTTCGATGTCCGAAGCCTCGACCATCACGCGTACGAGTTGTTCGGTGCCCGACGGTCGCAGCAGTACCCTGCCGTTGTCGCCCAGGCTGCGCTCGGCTGCCAGGACCGCGTCCAGCACGACCGGAGACGCGGCGACGGCGCGCTTGTCGGCGACCCTCACGTTGACCAGAACCTGCGGGAGTGTCGTCATCGCCGCCGCCAGGTCCGCGATCGGCTGTCCGGTCTCCGCCATCCGGCCCATCAGCCGCAGTCCCGTCAGCACTCCGTCGCCGGTGGTGCCGAAAGCGGGGAACACGACGTGTCCGGACTGTTCGCCGCCCAGGCTGAAGCCGCCGGACCGGAGCCCTTCGAGGACGTAGCGATCACCGACAGCAGTGGTGACCAGTGAGATCCCGGCCTCGCGCATCGCGATGTGCAAACCGAGATTGCTCATGACTGTCGCGACGAGGGTGTTGTCCACCAGTTCACCGGCATCGCGCATGCCCAGAGCGAGGACGGTCATGATGGCGTCACCGTCGATGAGGGAACCGGCGGCGTCGACGGCGAGGCATCGATCCGCATCGCCGTCGTGCGCGAGCCCCAGATCGGCACCGTGCTGCACGACTGCCTTCTGCAGGCTCTCGAGGTGCGTCGACCCGCAGTTCTCGTTGATGTTGAGTCCGTCGGGTTCGGCGTTGATCGCGACGACGGTGGCGCCGGCGGCCCGGTAGGCGGCGGGAGCGACGCCCGATGCCGCGCCGTGCGCACAGTCCACCACCACCGTCAGCCCGTCGAGGCTGTTCGGGAGCGCGGTGGCCAGGTGCTGCAGATACCGTTCCGCGCCGTCGGGCACCGTGCGAACACGTCCGATCCCCGCGCCGGTCGGCGCCCGCCGTGTCGTTGTTCCGGCGGCGACGGCCTCGATGCGGTCTTCCACCTCGTCGTCGAGTTTGTGCCCGCCGGCCGCGAAGATCTTGATGCCGTTGTCGGGCATGGGATTGTGCGAGGCGGAGATCATGACACCGAGAGCTGCGTCCAGCTCCGCGGTCAGGTAGGCCACCGCGGGTGTCGGCAGCACCCCGACGTTCAGAACGTCGACGCCGGCAGACGTCAGGCCTGCGACGACCGCCGCCTCGAGCATTTCACCGCTGGCTCTCGGGTCACGGCCGACTACGGCCGTCTTTCGTCCACCCGAACCCGGCGACGCCAGCACCGTCGCGGCGGCGGAGGCCACCTGCAACGCCAACTCGGCGGTCAGCTCGGTATTCGCGAGACCACGAACCCCATCCGTCCCGAACAATCGACCCATAGACCAGACCCCTCGCACCTAGGAAACCCACTACATCTCGGATAAAGCACGAGAGCAGGCGTCCGGTAACGATGGACGCCTGCTCTCGGGAAGAACAGGTGCCGAAGCCGACCCCGGAGGGCGGCTTCGGCGACACATCAGCGCTTCGAGTACTGAGATGCCTTGCGGGCCTTCTTCAGGCCGTACTTCTTGCGCTCGACGGCGCGGGCGTCACGCGTGAGGAAGCCGGCGCTCTTGAGAGCCGGACGGTCCTCGGGGGTGACCTCGATGAGCGCGCGGGCGATGGCGAGACGCAGTGCGCCGGCCTGTCCGGACGGTCCTCCACCGTGCAGCAGTGCCACGATGTCGAAGGACTCGGCACGCTCGACCGTGACCAGCGGAGCCTTGATCAGCTGCTGGTGCACCTTGTTCGGGAAGTAGTCCTCGATGGTGCGGCCGTTGAGCTTGAAGTCGCCCGAGCCGGGGGTCAGTCGGACGCGGACAACCGCTTCCTTACGACGACCGACGGTCTGGATGGGGCGATCGATCACGATCGGGGCCTGTGGTGCAGCAGCGGCCTCGATGTCTTCGGCGACCTCGGGCTCCTCGACGGACACGTACTCGTCCGCCGCGACCTCGACAGCCTCGGTGATCTCTTCGGGGTTGGACACGTTCTGCTCCTCCGGCGCCGTCACTGGGCCACCTGCTTGATCTCGAATGGCACCGGCTGCTGCGCGGCGTGGGGGTGGTTCGGGCCCGCGTAGACCTTCAGCTTGCTGCTGATGGCGCGACCCAGCTTGTTCTTGGGGAGCATGCCGACGATGGCCTTCTCCACGAGGCGGTCGGGGTTCTTGTCGAGAACCTCACCGACGGAGCGGGACTTCAGACCACCGGGGTGTCCGGAGTGGTGGTAGAGGAACTTGCCCTCACGCTTGTTGCCGCTGATGGCAACCTTCTCGGCGTTGATGATGACGACGAAGTCGCCGCCGTCAACGTGCGGTGCAAAGGTGGGCTTGTGCTTGCCGCGCAGCAAGTTGGCTGCCTGGACGGCAAGGCGGCCGAGCACCACGTCAGTGGCGTCGATGACGTGCCACGTGCGGGTCACATCTCCGGCCTTCGGGGTGTACGTAGACACAGAACTTCCTCGTCTTGTTCAATCCGCTGCTGGCCATTGCGTATCGTCGAGCGATTCTCGGCGGCCAGTTGAGACCCGAGAACCGCCAGCCACTGCGACACGAGGACGCAGCGGCGCACGGCACGCCAACGGAGAACAATACCGGTCGGTGAGGCCCAGGGTCAAAACTCACTCGGCGAGCGCATCGGCGAGCTGTTCGACCGCCCACGTCAGCTCGTCCCGTTCGATCACCAGCGGCGGGGCGATGCGGATCGTTCCTTCGTGCGCGTCCTTCGCGAGGACCCTGCGCGCCAGGAGTCTTTCACAGATCGTTCGGGCGGACGGCATACCGTCGGCCAGCTGCACACCGGCCCACAGTCCGCGCCCACGCACCTCCGACACGTGGTCGGGGGGCAGTTGCGACAACATGCTGTGCAGGTAGGCGCCCAGCTCACGGCTTCGCTGCTGATATTCGCCGGTCTCGAGCAGGTCGACGACCGCGCTCCCGACCGCGCAGGCGAGGGGGTTGCCCCCGAACGTGCTCCCGTGCTGCCCGGGGCCGATCACCGCCATCACCGGCCAGTCGGCGACGACGGCGGAGACCGGCATCAGGCCACCCCCGAGCGCCTTGCCCAGGACGTACACGTCGGGGGTCACGTTCTCGTGGTCGCACGCGAACGTGTCGCCGGTCCGCCCGAGCCCGCTCTGGATCTCGTCGGCGATCATCAGGATCCCGCGACGGGTGCAGATGTCCCGGACCGCCGTGAGGTAACCGGGCGGTGGCACCAGCACTCCGGCCTCCCCCTGGATCGGTTCGAGGAGCACCGCCACGGTGTTCTCGGTGATCGCGGCCTCGAACGCGTCCGCGTTCCCGTATTCGACGGACGCGAAGCCCGGCGGGAACGGACCGAATCCGGTGTACGCGTCCGGATCGGACGAGAACCCGACGATCGAGATGGTGCGACCGTGGAAGTTCCCGGTGCACGTGATCACCTCGGCACGCCCCGGTGGCACCCCCTTGACGTCGTAACCCCATTTGCGGGCCAGTTTCAGCGCGGTCTCCACGGCTTCGGCACCCGTGTTCATCGGCAGTACGGCGTCCTTCCGGCACAGCCGGCTCAGGTCCTCGCAGAAGGACGCGAACCGATCGTGCTGGAAGGCGCGGCTGGTCAGGGTGAGTCGGCCGAGTTGTTCGCGTGCCACCCGGACGAGGGTGGGGTGGGCGTGGCCGAAATTGAGAGCCGAGTATCCGGCGAGTACGTCCAGGTAGTCGACGCCGTCGATTCCCTTCACCCACGAGCCCGCGCCCGTCTCGATCACGACCGGCAGCGGCGAGTAGTTGTGTGCGCTGTGCTCGTCGGCCCTGCTCAGCAGCTCACGCGTGGCATCCGACACGGAAACGACACCGTCCGACATTGCTGGTCACCCCTGATCTTCCACGACCCGGAGCCCGCGGAATCCGCGGAATCCGCGGAGCTCCAAAGTGCTGCACTTGATTCCGCCACCGGATTTGAGGAACTCCGAATAGTCGACCGGCACGGGCTCGTACCCGCGGGCGGACAGTTGGTCGGCAAGGTGCGAAGCCTGCACGGGTAGCACCACATTGGCACCGTCACTGACCAGGTTCAGTCCGAGCCAGTCGGTGTCCGTCTCGGCCGCGATCACCGCGTCGGGATACATCTGCTCGAGCAGAGCGCGACTGTCCGGCGAGAACGCCGCCGGCAGGTAGGCGATGGTCGAGTCGTCGAGCACACCCAACGCGGTGTTGAGGTGGTAGTAGCGGGGATTCACCAGGTTCAACGTGATCACCGGGCGGCCGAGATGCGCCGAGGCCTCGGCGTGTGACCGCGGGTCGGACCGAAATCCGGTTCCGGCGAGGATCACGTCGCCGACGACGAGGAAGTCGCCCTCCCCCTCGTTGGCATACCGCGGCAGGGTGGGTCTGATCAGCCTGTTGTCCCGGAACCACCGGAACACGTGTTCGGCCTCGGCCCGCCGCTCGGCGGACCGGTAGCGGGCGCCGAGCGCCACCCCGTCGACGACGAGTCCGCTGTCGGTGACGAACACCATGTCCGGAAGCCCCTCGACAGGGTCGATCGTGAGGACCTCGTGCCCGAGTCGCCGGTACGTGTCTGCGAGCGCCGACCACTGCGACATCGCACGATCCCGGTCCACGGGCTCCTCGGGCCGCATCCAGTCGTTGATGGCATAGACGACGTCGAAATACGTGGGCGGGCACATCAGGTAGCTCCGCGAGTGAGCCTGCCGCGAAACGCGGGCGGCGGCGCCCGGCACCTCCGTCGTCTCCTCGTACGGGTTCTCGGACTCGATACCAGCAGTGGGCGCCATCTCCACTCCCCCTCGATCGGTGTCGGTGAAATCAGTATCCACCCACCAAAAGGCCTGATCAATGCGCTAGCGTTCCATCACATGGATGATTCGTTGCGTCTGGACGGGCTCGATCGGCGGATCGTTGCGCGGCTGGAGCGCAACGCACGGTCCAGCTTCGCCACCATCGGCGCCGAGGTCGGCCTGTCCGCACCCGCCGTGAAGCGTCGGGTCGATCGACTGGTCGAGTCCGGGGTGATCACCGGATTCCATGCGGCGCTCGATCCGCGTGCTCTCGGCCACGGCGTCGAGGTGTTCGTCGAGTTGTACTGCAGCGGTCGCACCTCGGCCGTCGAGATCGCACGGATCGTGTCCCGTCACGCCGAGGTTCAGGAGGCGTACACCGTCACCGGCGATGCCAACGCCCTCCTCCGCGTCCGCACCACCGACACGGCACACCTCGAACGCACGCTGGAGAATCTGCGGTCGGAGCCGGCCGTCCTTCAGACCAAGAGCAGCGTCGTCCTCAGCCGGCTGATACCGCCCGCCGATTGATCCACTCGCTCCACCGTCGGAGAAGACAGTGCCCCAGCAACCGTGGATTGCTGGGGCACTCGACGTGTCACGCGAAGATCAGAGCCACGCCGTGGCGTTCCGGTCTTCCGCAGTCTGCATGTCGACGGCGCCGTCCTGGACGACCTTCGAGATCGTCTGCAGAACCTGGAGCAGATCCTCGTGGGAGCTGTCCCACTTCGCCTGCACAGCTTGGTAGTTCTCCCGCGCACCGCTCTCCCACTGCGCGACGAGCCCGTTGACGTAGCCCCGGAGCTCGTCGTGCGTCTCGCGCAGCTTCGCCTCGTTCGACTTGATGTCGCTCGCCAGCGCCTGCAACTCGGCAAATCCGTACTTCAATGAAGACATTCGGTGCTCCCCTCGAGCGTGGTAATTGTTGTCGGCGCCGGCGTCAGATGTCGAGCGATCCCGAAGCTCCGGCCGCATGAATCGCGTCCTGGTTGGCCTGCTCGGCGGCGTCGTATCCTTTGCCGTTCTCGCGGATCTTCACCGCAATCTCGTCCAGCGAGTCCTGCATACGGCGCGCTGCATCTCCGTACCGCGCCATCAGCTCCATGAACGCCGCCTGGGCTCCACCCTGCCAGGCCGAAGACGACTCCTCGCAACGGCCCTTGAGGCTGTTGATCGTGCCCTGCAGCTGGCTGTTCACCGTCTGCACGTGATTGGCCGCGACCTCCATCTGGCCGACATCGGTAACAACTCCCGCCATTGTGACTCCTTCTGTTCTCGGTGCGGCGGCCCCCTCTGGACTGCCCGCATTCACCCCTACACAAGATTGGACGCATCAACCGCCCAATCGGTTCCACCACGGTGGAAGTTTTTTCGGCGACGAGAAAGGGGTCACCGAACTATCACCAGCGACCGCACGACCTCTTCGCACACGCTCTCGATCGACTCCCACTCCTCCGCCAGGAACTGACAGCCGACGCTCACCTGGAGGTCGCGCTCGACGAGTACGTGCCACCGCACCACGGAGCTCGCGTCGGGAAACTCGCTGTACGCGATGCCGGGTCGACCTCCGAAGACGACATCGCGCTCCAGTTCGCCGAACAGCTCGGGACGGCCGCGCTGCGCAATCTTCGCCGTGAGCGTCACCGCCACTTCGTCGTATCCGGAATCCTCTCGAACCGCGTTCTGCGTGATGATGATTCGCCTGTCGGCTCCACCCGCAGGCACCAACTCCACTCGCGATCCGGAAGAAGCCGACGCGGCGGGCGCCCGCTCCTTCCACCCACTCGGCAGTGTCACGCGAATTCCGCCCACCTCGAGGTCCGCCGCCGCGGTGGCGGTCGTGGTGGCCGGCACCGCGGATCGGGTGGTCGTCGTGACCGGAGCCGCCGGTGCCGCACTCGCGTCCAGAGCACGGACGGATTCGGTGCCGGTACCGGGCTCCCGAAGAGTGAACACGAGAACAGCTCCGACGACGACAGCCAGCACCGCGACCACGGCGAAGAACGTCGGGCGGGTGCTCCGTCGGCCACCGCGCTCCGATCCCTGCAGCGCCGGTTCGAGCCAGTTCGCCTGCGGCACAGCCATCGTGGTCAGCTCGTCCGAAGAGTCGACCAGGCTGGACGCGAGTGCGCGCGCGATCTCTTCACCGGTGACGATCCGGACGTCGGCGTTCGGGGACGCGTGGGCGATCACGGCGTCACGCATCGTTGTGCGCTCCTGCGACTCTCCGCCGCCGGTCAGGAGTATTCCGTCGACCGGCCGATCACCGCGGGCTCGCGCACCGAGTTCCACTATCGCTGTCGCCCACTCCTCGATCCCCTCGTCGGGGCAGAGCGACGGATCGTGCTCGCATTCGACGACCCGGTATCCGCCGACCTCGCCGACCACGTAGCTGGCCGTTGCACCCACGGTCCGGCTTTCGAGCACCACCCATCGGCCACCCGACATCGCAGCACCCTCGGCCGCCGCCACGGCAACGGGAACCAGCACCGTGTCGGCGGCAACGCGCGACCCCGCGTCGGACAGCGCGTTCCGCCTCGCAGAACCCCATTCCGTCGGGTGTGACATCACTGCAGTCGCGATCGGCGCCGCCTCCCCCGCACCGTCGATCACAGACCGGAACATCGTTGCCAGGGCTTCGGACACCGCGAGAACTCCGCCATCGACGTCGACGTACTCGTCGTCGACGAAGCACAGCGGCGTCATCTCGTGAGCTGCCGTCGTCAAGCCCTGAGCGCAGGACCACATGCCGGATTCAGTGAGATGAATCGCGACCGACGACATCACAGCGGCGGCATCCACGCGAGCTGGATCAGGCCGGCACCTGCACGGTTGACCAGCGTTCCGCGCCCGGGAGGCATCGCACTCGGACGAACGGTGCCGATGAGATTGCCCTCCTCCCTGTTGCCACTCATCACGAGGCCCGTCGACTGCAGATCGCGCAAGCGTGCGATGACCGGTTCGTACATTGCCCGTGCCGCACCGCCGGAGCGGCGCGCGATGATCAGGTGGAATCCGATGTCGCGGGCGTGCGGCAGGAATTCGACGATCGCGGCGACCGGGTTGCCGCTCGAGGTCACGACTAGGTCGTAGTCGTCGATGACGACGAAGACCTCGGGTCCCGACCACCAGGACCGGTCGCGCTGCTGCTGGCGATTGAAGCCGGGGCCTGGCATGCGTCCCTTCAGCAGGATCGCGAGGTCCCTCATGTTCGTCGTCAACACGTCCTCGGACGGCGCGTACGAAGCCAGGTGCTCCGTCTCGACGACGCCGAGCATCGTGCGCCGATAGTCGCCGAGAATGATCTTCGCCTGTTTGCTCGTGTTCGATGCCATGATGCCCTCGCAGATGTTCCGCAGGAGGGTCGTCTTTCCGCATTCGGTGTCGCCGAACACCAGGAAGTGGGGCTGCTCGGCGAAGTTCAGGAACGCCGGAGCCAACTCCGCCTCGTCGAGACCGATCGGAATCTGCAGACAGGCCTGCGCCGGGTCGAGGTAGGACGGCCACCCCCCGGCCGCATGGAGCACGTCGTCGCGGGCGATCTGTGCAGGCAGCATTCGCACTGCCGGCGCGGGCCGGCCGTGTGTCGCGGCGGCGATGGACGACACCGCGTGCGCCACACCGGATGCCAGGTCGGTCGGATCCGAGCTCCCGTCGATCCTCGGCAACCCGACGAGCAGATGCAGGCTGTCGCGGGTCATGCCGCGTCCGGGTCGGCCTTCGGGAACGAGTGCCGCGGTCTTCCGACCGAGGTCGGAATCCGAGGGATCACCGAGGCGCAGCTCGATCCGAGTGCCGAGCTGATCTTTGAGCGCCGGCCGGACCTCGCCCCACCGTGAGGCGGTGAGCACGACGTGCACACCGTACGACAACCCCTGGGACGCAAGGTTGGTGATTTGCTGTTCGAGAGCCTCGAAGTCCTGACGAACGCTGCCGAAACCGTCGATCACCAGGAAGACGTCCCCGAACGGATCCTGCGCGACCCCGGCCGCCGCGCCGCCGCTGCCGGGATCGGTGGCGCGCAGTCGCCGGAACTCGGCCATCGACTCGACCCCGAGTTCGCGGAAACGCTCCTCGCGCTGACGCACGATGGTGTTCATCTCCGCGATGGTGCGACGCACCCGATCGACGTCGAGGCGGTTGGCGACCGAGCCGACGTGCGGCAGTCCCGACAGTCCGGCGAGCGTGCCACCACCGAAGTCGAGGCAGTAGAACTGCACCTGCTCCGCGGAATGGGTGGCAGCCAACGACGTGATGAGCGTGCGGATCGCAGTCGACTTGCCCGACTGCGGCCCGCCCACCACCGCCATGTTGCCGGTGGACCCGGACAGATCCACGACCAGGGCGTCGCGCCTCTGGTCGTACGGCCTGTCGATGATCCCGATCGGTGTACGCAGCGAGCTCAGCGCGGGAACCGGTTCGGTGAGAACCGACCTCGGCAGCATCTGGTCGAGGCTCGGCGCGGCGTCGAGCGGCCGGAGCCACACCTCATGGGCTCGCGGCCCGCGACCCGTGATCCGTTCGACCACGACGTCCATGGTGGTGCGGATCTCCGTCGGCTCCTCGGCCAGGTGGAGCGACTGTGGTTCGTCGTGGATCTCGACGACGTCGAGCGCGACCGGTGCAGCCGTGAAGATCTTGGCCCGCAGCTCGACAGCCGCCTCTCCCGGCCGTCGGACACTGTCTTCCCGCCTGCCCTCGTAGGTACCGGACACGTACGAGGCCTGGAAGCGGACGATCTCCGCCGAATCGCATTTGAGGTATCCGGCACCCGGGGTCGCGGGCAGGTGGTAGGCATCCGGAACGCCGAGCACCGTGCGCGATTCGTTGGCCGAGAAGGTCTTGAGACCGATGCGGTACGACAGGTGGCTGTCGAGTCCCCGCAGTTTGCCCTCCTCGAGCCTCTGACTCGCCAACAGTAGGTGGATGTGCAGCGACCGGCCGAGCCTGCCGATCGCGACGAAGAGGTCCGCGAACTCGGGCTGCTGACTGAGCAGTTCGGAGAATTCGTCGACGACGATGAACAATGCGGGCAGCGGGTCGAGGTCGGCGCCCGCCTGGCGGGCCTTCTCGTATTCGGTGACGTTCGCGAAGTTCCCGGAGGAGCGCAGGAGTTCCTGACGCCGGTTCATCTCACCGGCGAGTGCGTCCCGCATCCGGTCGACCATTGCGAGTTCCTCGGCCAGGTTGGTGATCACCGCGGCGACGTGCGGAGCCTCCTCGAGGCCGAGGAACGTGGCGCCGCCCTTGAAATCGACGAGGACGAGGTTGAGCGCGTCGGGCGAATGCGTCGCGATCAGGCCGAGCACCAACGTCCGCAGGAACTCCGACTTGCCCGAACCGGTCGCCCCGATGCACAGACCGTGTGGCCCCATGCCGTTCTCGGCCGACTCCTTGAGGTCGATCTCGACCGGGTGGCCGTCCACTCCGACACCGATCGGGACCCGCAGCCGGTCGCGGCCCTGGCGGGGCAGCCACGCGTGATCCGGGTTGAGACGGCCGACGTCGCCGATCCCCAGCATCTGGCTCCACGTCTGCACCGGCTGATCGTCGTCGCCCGCGTCCACTGCCGTCTGCGACGCCGTCCGGTACGGCGCGAGTCGCCGGGCCAGCGTTTCGGCCTGATGAGCGCTGACGAGGTCTGCTGTCGCGAACATCTCCACGCCGGCTCCGCTGCGGGCGCCGAGGGATCCGTCCTGCGCCACCAGCTGGAGTCCTCGTGTGGCCGTCAGTCGCGGGCAGAAGCCACTGATGTCGAGAACGGAGACCGAGTCGACCCCGCCGTCGGTGATCATCCCCGATTCGCCCTCGAGAATCCCACCGTCGACGACGATGACGAACTGCGGGACACCGGGGGCGGCGGGAGCATTGCGCGAGAATCGGTTTCGCATCGACAGCTGGGGGCCGAGCGAAGATTCGAGTTCGAGGATCGACCCGTAGATCATGCGGGACGAACCGACACCGTCCGACGAATCCGGATGCTGCGCGTGCGGCAGCCACTTGGCCCAGTCCCACTCGTGCTCGGTGTCGGGGCCGCACACGACGGCGACGAGGAGGTTGTCCGGGCCGTGGAATGCGCACAACTGCATGAGCATCGACCGCACCAGGGACCGTGCCGTACCGCGTTCCCCATCCACAGAGATGGCCGCGAAGCCGCGCAGCGACACTGCAGTGGGCAGATCCTGAACGACGGAGTGCGCGCGGACGAAGCGACGAAGCGACACCGCGGCAACCGGTTCCAGATCCTCCACCGGTCCGGTCTCCGGTGCGATCAGGCGGGTTGCGAGGCGCTGGCTTCCACGGCCGACGCGCACGTGGCAGTAGTCGGGGTCGGTGATGCGGCGCTCCCACATGCGCGCTGTGCCTGCGATGGTCCACAGCAGGCCGGGCTCGGGGTGGCTCCAGTCGAGCGCCTTTCGCTGCTGCTCGGCGGTCTCGTCGACGTCGCGGCGCAACTGATCGAGGTAGCGCAGGTAGTCCTTGCGGTCTTCGTTGGCCTCCGCCGCTTTCGGGCCGCCGCGGCCGCCACCGGCCAGCATGCCGAGCATCGACACCATCATCATGGCGGGAAAGAGCATCGACATCGGATTGCGGGCCATGCCCGACGAGAACATCAGGGCCATCATCCCGACCATGGCGACGACCATGACCACGGGAAGGAGCTTGGTCAGAAGGTTTCCCGGTACCAGGCGTGGAATCTCGGGCGGAGCCTGCAGACTCACTTCGCCGCCCGGGATACGAGGTACTTCCCGTCGCGCCTTGCGCACGAACCGAATAGTGCTCACTACTCGCCCCCCATGACTACAACCGCCCCGAAAAAACCGTGCAGCCGATCCGATCCCGGAACTCCGGGTCGCCCCCCTGGGCTCGATCCGCGAAGTCAGACATTAACCCATGAATGGCGATCGGGCATATAGAAGGTCCGCGCCCCTGCCGGACACTGGAGGCGGCGCCCGCGGTGTCGTAAGGTCACCGGTGATCAAATCGGATGACGATCTGTGACCGGTCGTCGATCGGTGTCGTAACGGCGCAGATGGGGTTGTGCGTCGCAGAGTTGGGGGAAATCGCAGTGTCCATCACCCATGACGAATCGCGGGGATCCGCCTCGTCCACCCGTCCCGGTGCCGCAGCAGATCTCTGCCGGATCACCGTCCTGTCGACGCATTCGCAGGTCGACATGGCCGTGCCGTTCGGTGTGCCGCTGGCCATCCTCGTTCCGGGCATCGTCGACACCATCCGCACCCATCGCAGTACCAACGACTTCGACGACTCGCTCGAACAGTACGAACCCAGCGAGTGGGTTCTCGCGAAGATCGGGCACTCGCCGCTCTCGACCACGTTGACGTTGCACGAACACGGAATCCGCGACGGTGACCTCCTCGTACTGCAGAGCGTGCACGCCAGCGCGCCGCCGCCGCTGTTCGACGACATCATGTACAACGTGGCGATCGCCGACGCCGAGGGCGACCGTGAGTGGACCCGGGGTTCCGCACGGGTCGTGGGTTCCGTCGCCGCGGTGCTCGGCACCGTCGTCGGATCGTTCGCGCTGCTGTGGTCCGGAGCGGGGACCGAAGGATTCCTGGGGGCGGGGTGTGCACTCGCGGCGGCCCTACTGTTCCTGATCGCCGGCGCGGTCACCGGTCGAATCTACGGCGACGCGGCAAGTTCCGTCGTCCTCAGCGGATGCGCCGTTCCCCTCTCGTTCGCCGCGGGGATGCTGTTCGTGCCCGGCGGTCTCGGCGCTCCGCACCTGCTCCTCGGACTCGTGCTGGCGGAAACCACCGCCGTTCTTGCGCTGCGGCTGGGCGGTGTCGGACTGCGATTGTTCACGGCCCTGTCGGTGACGTCCCTGTTCGGTTCGCTCGCCGCCCTCGTGGCGACCCTGTTCGGCAATCCGGTTTCCGCTGTCGGCGCAGGTGTCGTGGCGGCGGCGCTGATCGGACTCGCCTTCTCGGCACGGGTATCGATCCTGCTGGCGAAGCTTCCACTGCCTCCCGTCCCGGCGCCGGGCACCTCGGTCGATCCGTCCGAGGACGACCCGGACGACGAGGTGACGATGCCGTCGTTCGACTCTCTGGTACAGCGTGCGGCACGCGCCCGCAGGTACCTCACCGGTCTGGTCGGCGCGATGACGGCACTCGCCGTTTCCGGCGCCCTCATCGCGGCTAAATCCGGTGTGTCGGACGGAATCTTCTGGCCCGGGCTCTCTCTCGCCGTCGCCACCGCCGCCGTCCTGATGTTCCGGGGACGCACGTACAGCAGCGCCGAGCAGGCGGTACCGCTTATCGCGGGCGGGGTGACGATACTGGTTCTGCTGCTCACCACCGCGGCCGTTGCCGTGCCCGACTTCGCCATCGCCTCGTTCGCCGTCGCGATCCTGTTCGCCGTCGGTGGGCTGGTACTGGGAATCCTCGCCCCCCGCCAGACGTTCTCACCCGTGATGCGACGGGTAGCCGAGCTCATCGATCTGGCGGTGATCGCATCGATCGTTCCGCTGGTGTGCTGGGTGACCGGTCTCTACTCGCTGATGCGTGGACTGTGAGGCGCCGGCTCATCCGCGTAGTCCTCGCCACCGCGGTCGTGGCAGTCACCGCCGCCGTGGGTCAGGGCGGCGCCTCCGCTGTCGTGCCCGCTCCCGTGGACGCCGGGCTCATTCCACCGAAGGACAGCACGAAGGTCGAGAAACGCCAGCCGTGCAAAGACGCTGTGCGCGTGCCGGACGGTCCCGACGTCCCCGTCGCCCAGCGCGATCTCGACTTTCAATCGGTCTGGCCGATCACCCGGGGCGCCGGTCAGATCGTCGCGGTGATCGACACCGGCGTCTCCCCGCATCCGCGACTTCGCGGCCTCATGGACGGCGGCGACCTCGTGGGGACGGAGACCGGCACGGTCGACTGCGACGCGCACGGCACGCTCGTCGCCGGGCTGATCGGCGCCGCTCAGGTTCCCGGTTCCGGCTTCTCCGGTGGTGCACCGGATTCCCGGATCCTGTCCATCCGGCAGACGAGTAGCGCGTACAACGCCGCGGGCCAGGCCGATCAGGTCGACAACGCGGGCAACTCGGTCGGCGGATACGGGAACGTTGCGACAATGGCGACGGCGATCCGGCGTGCAGCCGACTCGGGCGCCACGGTCATCAACATCTCCGAGGTCGCGTGCAAGACCGCCGCCGAGGGAATCGGCGATGGCGACCGGTACCTGGGGTCGGCCGTGAAATACGCCGTCACGGTGCACAACGCCGTGGTGGTCGCGGCGGCAGGGAACTTCGGTTCCGGAGAATGCAAGCTTCAGAATCCGGCACACGATCCCCTCCGTCCCGGCGCCGATCTGTGGGACTCCGTCAGCACCATCGCCAGTCCCGCCTGGTACGACGACTACGTGCTGACCGTCGGCTCCGTCGAGGCGAACGGATCACCGAGCGAGTTCAGCCTGGCCGGCCCGTGGGTCGACGTGGCAGCTCCGGGATCCGGTCTGACATCACTGCATCCGAGCACGGGCGACCTGACGAATACGACGTACGGCGTGCAAGGCAACGCGGAACCGGTGAAGGGCACGAGTTTCGCCGCGCCGTACGTCTCGGCGACCGTCGCGCTGGTCCGCTCACGGTTCCCGCAACTGTCCGCACAACAGGTCATGGCCCGGATCGAGGCCACGGCGCATGCGCCGGCGGAGGGGTGGAATACGTCTGTCGGGCACGGGATCATCGATCCGCTGGCCGCAGTCACCGCCGACGTTCCCCTCGAGGGTGCGACCGTCGATCAGTCGACTTCCGTCGCGGTCGAGGCGCTCCCGGCCGCTGCTCCCCCGGATCATCGACCGCGCAACGTCGCTGTCGCGGCAACAGCGACGCTGGGCGCGCTGCTCGTGCTCGGCGTCCTGGCGTCGTTCCCACTCCGCCGCCGGTTCCAGTCGGCGACCGATCGGCGCTGACCGAACCCGCTCAGTTGGACCCTGCCGCGACAGCGGCCGGGGCGGCGTCCGGTGCCACCCCGTCGTGCGCGACGAGTGCCGACGACTTCCCGAGCGCCGGGCCCTGCGCCAGGAGGCCGAGAATTTGCCAGGGCGCAAGGCGACGGGCGCCCTCCAGTCCCAACGCCTTGGCGGAGTCGCCATCCGGGATACCGAACCGGACTCCCGTGTCCGCGACGAAGAAGATGCTGTCGCGTCGCGTGCTCGTAGGCTCGATTCCGGTCGACTGCACGAAACCGCTCGTACCCGGCTGCACGTACACCGAATCCGCGTTGTCGCCCGCGTCGTCCGCCTGGGCCAACTCGACCGCGCGAGCATCGCCGGGAATCGGAAGGGTGCGACCCGCTACCAAGGACAGCTCGGCCGCCGGACCGCTCGCGCTCGTGTCGTCCGCTGCACGGAGTGGTTGCCAGGACAGGCAGCTGACGGGACTTTCGGCGGCGTCGACGATTTTCGGTGCCGACTCCGGGAAGCTGTTCACCGCAATCTGTTCCACGGAAGGGATTCGCTTGGTGGCGTCGGGCATGATGCTCGACATCTCGGTGTCGCCGTGCGAGTCCGACAGGAAAATCAGGTTCGCGACGGCCGAGCTGATCTTCTGGATTCCGTCGCGGAGTACCACGTAGTGCGTGGTCTCGGAGCCGATCAGTACTTGAAAGACCGATCCCACGACCTTGTTCTGCAACGGATAGCGTGGGCTGCTCCCGGACCCCGGGATGACGGGCGCGGCGAGCGGCGGTACTTCGGGGATGGCGTTGACGAAACCCTTGCTCACCGGGCGTGGTCGAGCGCCTTCGAGGTCCAGCGCGCGGGTGACCGCCGGATCGTCCAGATCGATCTTGGCACGCTTCCCGCCATAGATCAGGTACGACGCGTCGGGGGTCGACGCGAGCAACGCCTGATCTCCCGTAAGAGTCCCGCCACCCTCGGAGTCCTCCGCCTCGCCGACGATGACCGATGTTGTGACGGAGCGATTTCCGTCGGCTGCGATCGAATCGCACACCGTCCACGGTGTCTTCGCCGAGGGGTCCCCGGCCGGCAGCGCGGACGGCGCGCCGGGGATCCCGACGAGGGCACCGCGGGGTCGGGTGTCGAGTTCGGATTCCTTGACGATCACCGGATTCTCGGACTTTCCGACTATGAGCCGCGCGGACGCGAGATTCAGGACGGGACGAAGTGTGTCGCCCATGACCACGAACATCGCGCCCGAATCCTTGCCGACGACGATCGACGCGTCGCCGATCTTGTCCTGCGGACGGAACAGCGCCAGCGCGGCGCAGCCGGCGAGTCCGAGCGACGCGATCACGATCCCCACCGCGAGTGCGCGCGACTGCGACCGCATGGGGTCGTGCAACATTCGGACGTCGCGACGCACCAGGGCGTGCTCCATCCGTCTGACCAGAAATCGATACCCGTTGACCTGCCACCGGGTGGTGGGTGTTACAGCCATTGTTCCTCCCCCGTGCTGCACAGCGCTCGGGGTGACACAGTACAGTTCCCTCGACAATCTTCACGGCGGACGGGTACGGGTCTGCTGGGTTCAGGTATTCGGGGGAGGAACCATGGACCGTTCGCGCGTCACCCGTCGGCCGTCGTCTCTTAGGTTTTCGGCGACCGAGATGATCGTTGCGCAACTACTGGGGGTGACCGGCGGCGTCGTGGCCTCGCTGTGCGGGTTGGTGTGGTGGGGCGCCGTCGTCGTCGCGTTCGTCCTCGTTCTCGCCGCGCTCGTCCGCGTGGGCCGCTGGTCGAGCCTGGACTGGGCCCGGACGTGCTGGCGATATTGCACCAAACCCGTTCGGACGCAGTCCCGCACCGTCAGCTTCCAGGCACCGACAGGTCAGTCCATCGGGATCCGGTGGGACGGTGGCAGCGTGGTCGCCGTCGTCGAAGTACTTCCTCCCGCGGGGAGCCTCACGCAGATCACCCGAGACGGCTTCCAGACGACGCACGAACTCCCGACCGACGCGCTCGCCGCGTGTCTCGTCCAGCACGACATCTCGCTGAGCGGAATCGACATCGTCAGCCACGGTTATCGCGCCGCGGCCGGCTCCCCCGCAACCGAGGTGTACGACAGGCTGGTCGGCCCGCTGCCCGCGACGGCGACCCGGATGGTCTGGCTCGCGCTGCGATTCGACGCCACGGAGAGCGTCGCTGCCGTGGCGCGGCGTGGCGGCGGCGAGGAAGGTGCGTCGCGCGCGATCACGATCGCGGCAAGTCGCGTCGTGCGTGCACTGGCCGATTCAGGGTGCCGCGCGCGCATTCTCACGGCCCCGGAGATCGAATCCGCCGCGCTGCAGATCAGTCGGGGCGTCGATCCGAAGACCTTCACGGAGACGTGGAAGCATGCACCTCTGCCCGGAGTGTGCAACACCGGCTACGGCGTCGACCCGCGCTACCTGACGCGAGATCTGCTCGCGAAGCTCTGGACTCCGTCGAGCCTCGGCACGACCGTGACGATCCGGCTGCGCCCCAGCGGACACGACGGGCAGGTGAAGGTCGGTGCGGCCTGCCGGGTAACCACCCGCACGATGCCCGAACCGCTCACGATCCCCGGGCTCGTCTCGATGCAGGGCAGGCACCGGGACGGGCTGCTGTCCAATCTTCCCGTCGCGGTGTCGGACCTCGACGACGTGATGCCGTTGACCGACATGTCCGTCGAGGACCTGCGTGCGCTGCAGTTACCCCCGGCGGGGTGCGGCCAGCTCATCGGCTCCGACGACTACGGTCACGGAATCACCGCTCGCATCGCAGGTCCCGGCGTCGGCATGGTCTACGTGGCGGGCGAGCTGTATCTCGCCCAGCAACTGGTGTTCCGCGCCGTCGCCACCGGCGCCCGCGTGCTCATTCACACCGATCGGCCGGACGCGTGGTCGTCATTGATCGACTCCATCGCCACGCCCGACCGGTTGCGCATCGCCGGCCACAATCCGCAGTCCGACAACAGGTTCAACACCGTCGTGTTCGACGGCGTCAACGCGCTGCCGCCCCGCGCCGGGGTCACCGCGATCTACCTCTACGGCGAACCGAGCCAGTGGCCCGGTGCCGAACCGGACCTGTCGATCGTCCAACCGAATGCGCTGGGCGACCGCATTCTTCTGTCGACCGGAGGGACGAGCATCGAACTGATGCTGGTCACGATCTCGTCCGAGACGGCGTTCATCGGTCGGCCTCGCGCGGTGGACGAGTACGTGCCGGTGCACCAGTTCTAGCCGGGGTACGGCGCGGTCCCGCGCTGAACACGGACCGCGTCGGCCCACCATACGAGCTGCGCCAGCATGCGGTCAGCCGAGTCGACGGCGGCGCCGTCGGTCGTCTGCCCCTGGTCGTCGAATCGCTTGCGCACCCGGTGGAAACTTACGCTCTGCCGCACCGACACCATGTGCAATTCGGCCACCACCTGGCGCAGCTGTTCGGTTGCCCGGAGCCCGCCTGCCAACCCGCCGTACGACACGAAACCGATGGGCTTCGAGCGCCATTCGTGTTTGACGCTGTCGAACGCGGTCTTCAGCGCCGCAGGGTAGCCGTGGTTGTACTCGGAGGTGACGGCCACGAACCCGTCGGCTCTGCCCACTCGTTCCCGGAATTCGTCCGTCACCGGGGATGCGCCGAGATCCTGCGGCAACGGCGTGTCGGCGAGATCGATGATGCCCACGTCCAGTCCTGGGTAGGCGCGTGCACGTTCGGCGAACCAGCCGGCGACGACGGGAGCGATCCGACCCACTCTGACGGATCCGATGATGATCTCGATCCGGACGGGTGCGACTGCGGTCATGAACAGGCTCCTTCTCTTCCGGAGCCATCGTAGGTGCTGGCGCCGCCGCAACCGCGGCGGCGATGATCGCCGCAGGTTCGGGTCAGTCGCCGCAGCAGCCGCCCGGCACGGTCCTGACGTCCCGGGTGATCTCGTTGCGTGCCGCCAGATCCGCGTCGTCCGGGTAGTCGACGCGCACCAGGGACAGTCCGTGCGCCGGGGCCACCAGGATCGAACTCGACCGCGACTTCTCGCGGAGGAGTCCTGCGATCCAGTCGAGGTCGCGACGTCCCTCCCCCACTGCGAGAACCGCACCGACGAGACTGCGCACCATCGACCAGCAGAAGGCGTCGGCGCTGACGAAGGCCGTGAACACGTCGCCGTCGCGCTCCCAGTCGAAACGTTGGAGATCGCGGACAGTCGTGGCGCCTTCCCGGCGTTTGCAGAACGCCGCGAAGTCGTGCAACCCCAGCAGCGTCGCGGACGCCGCGCGCATGAGTTCGAGATCCAGGACCTTCGGATACGACACGGTGTCCCGGGCTCGGAGCGGATCGGCGCCGTAGGCTGCCGACGTCAGGCGGTACTCGTAGTGCCTGCGCATCGCGGAGAACCGCGCATCGAAGTGTTCGGGTGCGAAGGCGATCTGTTTGATCCGCACGTCCTTCGGCAGGAACCGCGCGAGCCGGCGGACGAGCCGGGACGGGTCGTCCGGCACGGTGTCGAGCGGAACGTCGACGTGCGCCACCTGTCCGGTGGCGTGGACCCCGGCGTCGGTGCGCCCCGCCACCGTGAGCTGCAACGGTGTGCGCAGGACGGCGCCGAGCTTCTCCTCGATCTCCCCGCACACCGTGCGCAGCCCGTTCTGGCGGGCCCACCCAGAGAAATCCGTTCCGTCGTACGCGATGTCCAGGCGCAAGCGACGGGTCCCATACGAAACGGGCCCGCCGTCCCTCGGGGGGACGACGGGCTCGTTCGATTCAGCGTGTGCCGAAACCAAGTGGACTAGTCCTTCTTGGCCTCTTCGGCCTCGGGGGCGTCGGCCGCGGTGGCGGTCTCGTCCTCGATGGCCTCGACGACGTCGTCAGCGTTCTCGACCTCGGCGTCGGTTGCCTCGGCCTCGACGGCCTCGACGACGTTCTCCTCGGCGGGAGCAGCAGCCGGCGCATCCTTCGATGCCTTCACGCGACGAGCGCGGTCGGCCTCGGAGGTGACGGTCTTCTCCTTGACGAGCTCGATGATTGCCATCGGCGCGTTGTCGCCCTTGCGGGGGACCGTCTTGATGATGCGGGTGTAGCCGCCGTCACGATCGGCGTAGAACGGGCCGATCTCCGCGAACAGGGTGTGCACGACATCCTTGTTGCGGATGACCTTCAGAACCTCACGACGGTGAGCCAGGGTTCCGGCCTTGGCGTGCGTGACGAGCTTCTCGGCGTACGGGCGCAGGGCCTTGGCCTTGGACTCCGTGGTGGTGATGCGGCCGTGCTCGAAGAGCGCGGTAGCCAGATTGGCGAAGATCGCCTTCTGGTGCGAAGCCGACCCGCCGAAGCGGGCACCCTTCTTGGGCTTGGGCATGATGATCTCCTAGTAAAGGACCGTGAGCTATAGCTGTTCGGTCTCGGCGTAGTCCTCGGTGCCCTCGGCATCACCGAAGGAACCGGCGTCCGTGTCGCTCCACGTTCCGGTGGCGGCGTCGTAGCCGGCAACGGTGGTGGGATCGAAGGACGCGGGGCTGTCCTTGAGGGCCAGGCCGAGCGAATGCAGCTTGACCTTCACCTCGTCGATGGACTTCTGTCCGAAGTTGCGGATGTCGAGCAGATCGGACTCGGTACGGCCGACAAGCTCACCGACGGTGTGAACACCTTCGCGCTTGAGGCAGTTGTAGGAGCGGACCGTCAGGTCCAGGTCCTCGATGGGCAGTCCGAACGAAGCGATGTGATCGGCCTCGGCGGGCGAGGGTCCGATCTCGATGCCTTCTGCTTCGACGTTCAGCTCACGGGCCAGGCCGAAGAGCTCAACCAGGGTCTTGCCCGCCGAAGCGAGCGCGTCCCGAGCGGTGATGGAGTTCTTGGTTTCCACATCGAGTACGAGCCGATCGAAGTCGGTGCGCTGCTCGACGCGGGTGGCCTCCACCTTGTAGGTGACCTTGAGCACCGGCGAGTAGATCGAGTCGACCGGGATACGGCCGATCTCGGCGCCGGACGCCTTGTTCTGGACGGCGGGGACGTAGCCGCGACCGCGCTCGACGACGAGCTCGATCTCCAGCTTTCCCTTGTCGTTCAGGGTGGCGATGTGCAGATCCGGGTTGTTCACGGTGACGCCGGCCGGGGGCACGATGTCGCCTGCAGTCACGGCGCCGGGGCCCTGCTTGCGGACGTACATGGTGACCGGCTCGTCCTCTTCGGAGCTCACGACGAGGCCCTTGAGGTTCAGGATGATGTCGGTGACATCTTCCTTCACACCGGGAACTGTGGTGAACTCGTGCAGAACGCCGTCGATGCGGATGCTGGTGACAGCAGCGCCGGGAATCGACGAGAGCAGCGTGCGGCGGAGCGAGTTGCCGAGGGTGTACCCGAAGCCTGGCTCGAGGGGCTCGATGACGAACTTCGAGCGGTTGTCAGCGATGACCTCTTCGGTCAGCGTGGGTCGCTGAGAAATGAGCATTGGATTTCCTCCTGTACGGGCGTCCGCTATTTGACGCCCACGATGGGAAAGGCACTTCGTGCCCGTGCGCCTTTCCGGTAGTCGGAACTACCGGAAAGGCGCACGAGCCGTCAGGCCTACTTCGAGTAGTACTCGACGATGAGCTGTTCCTGCAGAGGAACGTCGATCTGCGCACGCTCGGGAAGCTGGTGAACCAGAACCCGGAGACGTCCACCGACAACCTGCAGCCAACCCGGGATCGGGCGATCGCCCTGGGTCTCGCGCGCAACCTGGAAGGGAAGCGTGGACAGCGACTTCTCCTTGACATCGATGATGTCGTACTGGGAGACGCGGTAGCTGGGGATGTCGACCTTCTTGTTGTTCACAAGGAGGTGGCCGTGGGTGACCAGCTGACGGGCCTGGCGGCGGGTGCGAGCCAGGCCGGCGCGGTACACGACGTTGTCGAGACGCGACTCCAGGATGCGGAGCAGGTTCTCACCGGTCTTACCGGGGCGGTTGTTCGCCTCCTTGTAGTACAGGCGGAACTGCTTCTCCATGACGCCGTAGGTGAAGCGAGCCTTCTGCTTCTCCTGCAGCTGGAGCAGGTACTCGCTCTCCTTGATCCGCGCGCGGCCGTGCTGGCCCGGCGGGTAGGGACGACGCTCGAACGCCTGGTCGCCTCCAACGAGGTCGACGCGCAGACGACGCGACTTGCGGGTGATGGGTCCGGTATAACGTGCCATTTTCTTCTACCTATCCTTCCCGCTAGACCCGACGCCGCTTGGGCGGACGGCAGCCGTTGTGCGGCTGGGGGGTGACATCGGAGATGGTGCCGACCTCGAGGCCTGCGGCCTGAAGCGAGCGGATCGCGGTCTCACGGCCGGAGCCGGGGCCCTTGACGAAGACGTCGACCTTCTTGACACCGTGCTCCTGCGCCTTGCGGGCTGCGTTCTCGGCGGCCAGCTGAGCGGCGAACGGGGTCGACTTACGCGAACCCTTGAAGCCGACGTGTCCCGAGGACGCCCAGGAAATCACGTTTCCGGCGGGGTCCGAGATGGACACGATGGTGTTGTTGAACGTGCTCTTGATGTGAGCGGCGCCGTGCGGGACGTTCTTCTTGTCCCTGCGACGCGCCTTCTGGGTCTTCTTCGGACCGGTGCTACGTGACTTGGGGGGCATTACTTCGCCTTCTTCTTGCCTGCAATGGTGCGCTTCGGACCCTTACGGGTGCGGGCGTTGGTCTTGGTGCGCTGACCACGCACGGGCAGACCACGACGGTGGCGCAGGCCCTGGTAGCAGCCGATCTCGATCTTGCGTCGGATGTCGGCCTGGACCTCGCGGCGAAGGTCACCCTCGACCTTCAGCGACTCCTCGATGTACTCGCGGAGCTTGGCCAGATCCTCGTCCGAGAGATCCTTGCTCCGCAGATCCGGGCTGACGCCGGTGGCGTCCAGGATCTCCTTGGAGCGGGTACGGCCGATGCCGTAGATGTAAGTAAGTGCGATCTCCATCCGCTTTTCACGGGGAAGATCGACACCTGCGAGACGTGCCATGTCGGCATTTCCTATCGGTGTGCGGAGGTCTGCTCCCAGTCCATCCCCTGTGCCTCTTCAAACGTCGGCGGTCTCACGACCGACAATGCTTCAACTAACTCAGTGGGGCCCCGGCCTCCGTGCCGGGGGTGAACCAGTACCTGCTCGAGAGCCGTGAGTACTGGCTGGTGCTGGGAGGTCATCTTTGCTTGTTGCCAAGCAGATCCTCGAAAAGCGGAGATCTAGCCCTGACGCTGCTTGTGGCGCAGGTTCTCGCAGATCACCATGACCCGGCCGTTACGACGGATCACCTTGCACTTTTCGCAGATCTTCTTGACGCTCGGCTGAACCTTCACGTCTTCTGATCTCCTGTTTTGTGGCAGCCCACTACGCAGATCCGCAGCGGACGTACTTCTCCCCGACCTGGTCGGCGGGGAAGCTTTTACTTGTACCGGTAAACGATGCGTCCGCGCGACAAGTCGTAGGGCGAGAGCTCTACGACGACGCGATCTTCCGGGAGGATGCGAATGTAGTGCTGACGCATCTTTCCGCTGATGTGGGCGAGAACCTTGTGGCCGTTCTCGAGCTCAATGCGGAACATCGCATTGGGCAGCGGCTCGACTACTCGTCCCTCGACCTCGATGGCCCCGTCTTTCTTAGCCATATCCTCCGCGATCCATGTGGTTTGGCGTGCTTATTGCATCTGTTTCCGTTACCGTGGCGCCCAATGGGATCTTCACCGGCCGAAACATGAACAATCCGGATCGAATCCGGCACTGGGCACGCAGACAACCGGCACGCATAGCGCACCGTTGATCCATGTTACGGGAAATTGCTCACCAGGCCAAATGCGGTCCCTGACGGACCCGCCCGCCCGGCGAGAATTCGACTTCCGAGACCCACCGGCAACAATGCGAAGGATGGTGTGCGTGCGCGCCCTGGTACAGCGAGTGACGTCCGCGTCGGTCCGCGTCGACGGCGACGATGTCGGGCGGATCACTCCCCCGGCCGGCGGCCACGGGCTGCTCGTCCTGGTCGGCGTCACCCATACGGACGACGAGGCGAAGGCGGCCCTGCTCGCGAAGAAGGTGTGGACCATGCGCATCCTGGAGAACGAACAGTCCGCGTCCGACCTCGACGCCCCAGTACTCGTCGCCAGTCAGTTCACGCTCATGGCGGACACCCGCCGGGGCCGGCGCCCGTCCTGGTCCGCCGCGGCGCCGAGGCCGGTGGCGGAACCACTGGTGGACGAGTTCACCGGCGCTCTGCGCGAGCTGGGAGCGACCGTCGAGACCGGCGTGTTCGGCGAACACATGGAGATCAGCCTCGTCAACGACGGCCCGGTGACTCTGCTGATCGACGTGTAGGCCCTTACCCGCAGGAGGCCGCTACTCCGGACGCAGGGTCAGGATGCGCGGCCCGTCCTCGGTGACGGCGACCGTGTGCTCCCAGTGCGCTGCACGGGTTCCGTCGGAGGTGACAACCGTCCAATCATCCTCGAGGACAACGGTATCGGTGGTGCCGAGGGTCAGCATCGGTTCGATCGCCAGAACCGAACCGACCACCAGTTGCGGCCCCTTGCCCGGAGCTCCTTCATTGGCAAGGAACGGCTCCATGTGCATTTCCCGGCCGATGCCGTGACCGCCGTAGCCGTCGACGATGCCGTACTTGCGGTCGTGCGCGACCTCGGCGGCGCGGGTGCCGAGTTCGATGGCGTGGGAAATGTCGGTGAGGCGGTTGCCGGGCAGCATCGCCGCGATCCCCGCCTCCATGGACAGCCGGGTGGCCTCGCTGAGCTGCTGGTCCGCTTCGATGATGTCTCCGACACCGAAGGTCCACGCAGAGTCGCCGTGCCAGCCGTCGAGAATGGCGCCGCAGTCGATGGAGACGAGGTCTCCCTCGGCGAGAATGTCTTCCGCCGAGGGAATCCCGTGCACCACACGATCGTTCACGGACGAACAGATCGATCCGCTGAACCCGTGGTAGCCCTTGAACGACGGCACGGCGCCGGCGTCGCGGATGACCGATTCGGCCACCTCGTCGAGTTCGAGCGTGCTCACACCCGGCTTCGCCGCTTCGCGGACCGCCACCAGAGCCGCGCCGACGATGGCACCGGCGGCCGCCATTGCGTCGAGCTCGCCTGCGGTCCGGAACGGAACGACCTTGCGCTTACGCCCGAAGCCCATTACTTACCCAACGCTGCCAGTGCGCGAGCGTTGACCTCGTCGACCTCGCCCAGGGCGTCGACGGTCACCAGCTGGTCCTTGTAGTAGTCCAGCAGCGGCGCGGTCTCCTCGCGGTACACCCGGAGCCGGTTGCGGATGACGTCTTCCTTGTCGTCCGCGCGGCCACGGGCCAGCATCCGCTCGACCACGACGTCCTCGTCGACGATGAAGGACAGCACTGCGTCGAGCTTGGTGTTCAGCTCGGCGAGGATCGCCTCGAGCGCCTGAGCCTGGTCGACGGTCCGGGGGAAGCCGTCGAGGAGGAATCCGTTGGCCGCGTCCGGCTCGGCGACGCGGGCCTTCACCATGTTGTTGGTGATCTCGCTGGGAACCAGGTCTCCGGCGTCCAGGTACTTCTTCGCCTCGAGGCCGAGGGGCGTGGCCTGGCCGATGTTCGCGCGGAACAGGTCGCCCGTGGAGATGTGGGGGACGCCGAGCTTCTCGGACAGAATCGCGGCCTGGGTGCCCTTGCCTGCACCGGGAGGACCAAGGAGGACAAGTCTCACTTGAGGAACCCTTCGTAGTTACGTTGCATCAATTGACTTTCGATCTGCTTGACCGTGTCCAGGGCGACGCTGACGAGGATCAGCACGGCCGCACCACCGAAGATGCTGCTGGAGGTCTGGCTTCCGGACAGGAAGAAGTGGGGCAGCACCGCGATCAGGCCGAGGTAGATCGAGCCGGGAACGGTGATGCGGTTGAGCACGTAATTCAGGTAGTCCGCGGTGGGGCGACCCGGGCGGATACCGGGAATGAAGCCGCCGAACTTCTTCATCTCGTCCGCGCGCTCTTCCGGATTGAACGTGATCGCGACGTAGAAGAACACGAAGAACACGATCAGCGCGAAGTAGATGACGATGTACACCGGGTTGTTCGGATTCACCAGATACTCGTTGATGATCCGCTGCCACCAGCTGGGATCGGCGGACGACGTGGCGCCGGTGAGCTGCGCGATGAGGTTCGGCAAGTACAGCAGCGACGACGCGAAGATGACCGGGATGATGCCGGCCTGGTTGACCTTGAGCGGCAGATACGTCGACGAGCCGCCGTACATCTTGCGGCCGACCATGCGCTTGGCGTACTGGACCGGGATCCGCCGCTGGCCCTGCTCGACGAACACGACGCCGGCGATGATGGCGAGGGCCGCGACGCAGATGATCGCGAAGATCAGTCCCCCGCGGCTGTCCAGGATGGCCTTGCCCTCAGACGGCAGGCGGGACGCGATACCCGAGAAGATCAGCAGGGACATGCCGTTACCGACACCGCGTTCGGTGATGACCTCACCGAACCACATGACGAGCGCTGCGCCCGCGGTCATGACCAGCACGATGATCACGAGGCCGAAGATGCTCTTGTCGGCGATGATCTCTTCCTGGCATCCCTGCAGCAGCTGGCCTCGCGATGCGAGCGCCACGATGCCGGTGGCCTGCAGGATCGCCAGAGCGATCGACAGATAACGCGTGTACTGCGTCATCTTCGCCTGGCCGGACTGGCCTTCCTTCCGGAGTTCCTCGAACTTCGGAATGACGACCGTCAACAGCTGGACGATGATGCTGGCCGTGATGTACGGCATGATGCCGATCGCGAAAATGGACAGCTGGAGTAGCGCGCCGCCGGAGAACAGGTTGATCAGCGAGTAGATCCCCGCGGAGTCACCGCCCGACAGCTGATCGACACAGGCTCGGACGTTCCCGTAGTCGACGCCCGGCGACGGAATCACGGCACCGATGCGATAGAGCGCAACGAGACCGAGCGCGATGAGGATCTTCCGCCTCAGGTCCGGGGTCCTGAGGGCCGAGACGAAGGCGGAAAGCAAAGATCCTCCTGGCACGACGGTGGGGAGACGAGTCGAAAGCAGACTTGTCCGTGAATGAACTCTAGAACTCTAACAGTGGCAACTGAACGCGCAGTTGGGAGACCTGCGGCAGTGCTGCCCGTACAGCCGCAAATGGCCGCAGTACAGCGCGAGGCTGTACTGCGGCCATCTACTGGCTAGCGGTGGTAGCTCACAGCTCGGTGGCGGTACCACCGGCAGCAGCGATCTTCTCCTTGGCGGAGCCGGTGAACTTGTCGACCGTCACCTGGACGGCGACAGTCAGGTCGCCGTCGCCGAGAACCTTGACGAGCTGGTTCTTGCGAACGGCACCCTTGGCAACGAGGTCCTCGACCGTGACCTGTCCACCCTCGGGGAACAGACGGGCGATGTCGCCGACGTTGACGACCTGGTACTCGGTGCGGAACGGGTTGGTGAAACCCTTGAGCTTGGGCAGACGCATGTGCAGCGGCATCTGTCCACCCTCGAAGGCGGCGGGCACGTTCTTGCGGGCCTTGGTGCCCTTCGTGCCGCGACCGGCGGTCTTGCCGCGCTTGCCGCCTTCACCGCGACCGACACGAATCTTGTCGGACTTGGCTCCGGGTGCGGGGCGCAGGTGATGCAGTTTGATGGTCATGGTTAGACCTCCTCAACTGTGACGAGGTGGCGCACCACGTTGATCAGACCGCGGTTCTGGGCATTGTCCTCGCGGACAACCGTCTGACGGATGCCCTTCAAGCCGAGGGTGCGCAGCGAGTTCCGCTGGTTCTGCTTGGTACCGATGGTGCTCTTGATCTGAGTGACCTTGAGTTCGGCCATTACTTCACGCTCCCAGCCTGTGCGCGCGCACGCAGCATGCCGGCGGGGGCAACGTCTTCGAGGGCGAGACCGCGGCGAGCGGCAACTTCCTCGGGGCGCTGCAGGCCCTTGAGCGCAGCAACGGTCGCATGCACAACATTGATGGCGTTGTCGCTACCGAGCGACTTCGACAGAATGTCGTGGATGCCGGCGCATTCCAGCACGGCACGCACCGCGCCACCGGCGATGACACCGGTACCGGGGCTTGCCGGACGCAGCATGACGACGCCCGCTGCGGCCTCACCCTGAACCGGGTGCGTGATGGTGCTGCCGATCATCGGAACACGGAAGAAGCTCTTGCGAGCCTCCTCGACGCCCTTCTGGATGGCCGCGGGAACTTCCTTGGCCTTGCCGTAGCCGACGCCGACCAGTCCGTTGCCGTCGCCCACGATCACCAGAGCGGTGAAGCTGAAGCGACGACCACCCTTGACGACCTTCGACACGCGGTTGATCGTGACGACGCGCTCGATGTGGTTCGACTTCTCGGCCGACTGTCCGCCGCGACGATCGTCGCGACCGCCACCACGACGGTCGCCGCCGCCGCGGTTGTCCCCCGTGTTGGGGCCATTCTGTCCGGCGGGTCCGCTTCCGCCGTCACGCCTCTGACGTCCCGGCATCAGGCTGTCCTTCCGTTCATGTACTCGGTCTTGGTCATCAGAACTTCAACCCGCCTTCGCGAGCTGCGTCCGCAAGGGCCGCGATGCGACCGTGGTAGCCGTGTCCACCGTGGTCGAACACGACGGCCTCGACACCGGCTGCCTTCGCGCGCTCGGCGATCAGCTGACCGACCTTCGCACTGAGGGCCTTCTTGTCGCCGTCCGCTGCACGCACGTCGGCCTCGGTGGTCGACGCAGCGGCCAGGGTGTGGCCTGCGAGGTCGTCCACGAGCTGGACGTGGATGTGGCGCGAGGACCGGTTGACGACCAGGCGGGGACGCTCGGGCGTGCCGGAGACCTTCTTGCGGAGACGGAAGTGACGACGCACCTTCGACAGGCGACGCTTCGTGGACGCATCCTTGCCGAGCGGAATCCGCTTGGCTTTCTGGTTTGCAGTCTGGCTCATATCACTTACCCGTCTTTCCGACCTTGCGGCGGATCTGCTCACCCTCGTAACGCACGCCCTTGCCCTTGTACGGGTCCGGACGACGGAGACGACGGATGTTGGCCGAGATCTGCCCGACCTTCTGCTTGTCGATGCCCGACACCGAGAACTTGGTGGGCGACTCGACCGCGAAGGTGATGCCTTCCGGAGCCTCGATCGGGACCGGGTGGCTGTAGCCGAGTGCGAACTCGAGGTCCTTGCCCTTGAGAGCGACGCGGTAACCGACGCCGTGAATCTCCATCTTGGTGGTGTAACCGTCGGTGACACCGGTGATGAGGTTCTGCACCAGGGTGCGAGACAGACCGTGCAGCGCGCGGCTGCGACGCTCGTCGTCCGGACGCGTCACGCTGAGCGTGCCGTCGTCGTTCTTCGCAATGGCAATCGGCTCGGAGATCGTCAGGGCCAGCGTGCCCTTGGGACCCTTGACCGTGACGTCCTGGCCGTCGATCGAGACGTCGACGCCGCCGGGGACGGTGACGGGAATCTTTCCAATACGCGACATTGTGGTGGCCTCCCTTACCAGACGTAGGCGAGGACTTCCCCGCCCACTCCTTGATTGGCCGCCTGGCGATCGGTGAGCAGGCCGGTGGACGTGGAAATGATCGCCACGCCGAGGCCGCCCAGAACCTTGGGCAGGTTGGTGGACTTCGCGTACACACGCAGACCGGGCTTGGAGACGCGACGCACGCCGGCAAGGCTGCGCTCACGACTCGGGCCGTACTTCAGGTCGACGATGAGGGTCTTGCCCACCTCGGCGTCTTCGGTGCGGTAGTCGGCGATGTAACCCTCGCGCTTGAGGATCTCGGCGATGTTCGCCTTGATCTTCGAGTGGGGCAACTTCACCTCATCGTGGTACGCCGTGTTGGCGTTGCGCAGACGCGTCAAGAAGTCTGCGATGGGGTCGGTCATGGTCATGAGGTTGACCTCTACCTTTCTCACAACGGTTCCCTCTGCCGTTTCCGGCGCAGGCCTATCGCGAAGTAGGTCTTACGTTTCCCGGTCCGAGGTTACGAACCGGAAGTCTGTGGGGGTGACGCCGCCGCCGGAGAGGGCGACGGCGTCACCGGCTCACCAGGAGCTCTTGTGAACGCCGGGCAGCTCGCCGGCGTGCGCCATCTCACGGACGCAGATTCGGCACAGGCCGAACTTGCGGAACACCGAGTGCGGACGGCCGCAGCGCTGGCAGCGGGTGTAGGCGCGCACCGCGAACTTGGGCTTCTTGTTGGCCTTGTTGACCAATGCCTTCTTAGCCATTAGCTCAGTTCTCCTTGAACGGGAAGCCGAGGTGCTTCAGCAGGGCACGGCCTTCTTCGTTGTTGGTCGCGGTGGTCACCACGGTGATGTCCATGCCGCGCGGGCGGTCGATCTTGTCCACGTCGATCTCGTGGAACATCGACTGCTCGTTCAGGCCGAACGTGTAGTTGCCGTTGCCGTCGAACTGGTTGCCCGACAGGCCGCGGAAGTCCCTGATGCGGGGAAGCGCGACGGACACGAGACGGTCCAGGAACTCCCACATGCGGTCGCCACGCAGCGTGACGCGGGCACCGATCGGCATTCCCTCGCGAAGCTTGAACTGCGCGATGGACTTGCGTGCCTTGCGGATCTCAGGCTTCTGACCGGTGATCAGAGCGAGATCGTTGACGGCACCGTTGATCAGCTTGGCGTCGCGCGCGGCGTCGCCGACACCCATGTTGACGACGACCTTGACGACGCCGGGGATCTGCATCACGTTGGCGTAGTCGAACTCGGTGTTCAGCGCAGCCTTGATCTCCTCGCGGTAGCGAGTCTTCAGGCGCGGCTGGATCTTGTTCTCAGTGGAGGTCATGTCAGATGTCCTTCCCGTTCTTCCGGGAAATCCGAACGCGCTTGCCGGACTCTTCGTCGGTCCGGTAGCCCACGCGAGTGGGGTTGCCGTCCGAGTCGACGACCGCGACGTTGGAAACGTGGATCGGGGCTTCCTGCGTGACGATGCCGCCGGAGGAAGCTCCGCGCTCGTTCGCGGAAACCGCGGTGTGCTTCTTGATGCGGTTCACGCCTTCGACGAGGACCTTGTTGGTCGCGGGGTAGGCCTGGATGACCTTGCCCTTCGCGCCCTTGTCCTTGCCGGCGATGACCAGCACGGTGTCACCCTTGTGCACCTTCATCACAGCACCTCCGGGGCGAGCGAGACGATCTTCATGAACTTCTTCTCACGCAGCTCGCGGCCGACGGGGCCGAAGATGCGGGTGCCACGGGGATCGTTGTCCGGCTTGATGAGGACGGCGGCGTTCTCGTCGAACTTGATGTACGACCCGTCCGGACGGCGACGTTCCTTGGTGGTGCGGACGATGACGGCCTTGACGACCTCGCCCTTCTTGATGTTTCCACCCGGGATGGCGTCCTTGACGGTGGCGACGATGATGTCACCGATCCCGGCGTAGCGGCGAGACGAACCACCGAGAACGCGGATGCAGAGAATCTCCTTGGCACCCGTGTTGTCGGCGACGCGCAGCCGCGACTCCTGCTGAATCACTTACTTCTCCTTGACCTGGACTGTTGCACGGCAGATTTCCGACCCGACGTGCGCGGTCTGTACCCGTGCCCTCCGAGAGGGGCCGCCCGGGTGGGCGGCACAACGGTGGGGTTGCCGTGCGTCTGCCGCAAGGCAACCCCACCATCGTACTGGATACATTATTCGGTTTCTTACTTGGCCTTCTCGAGGACCTCGACGAGACGCCAGTGCTTGGTCGCGGACAGCGGACGGGTCTCCATCAGCTGCACGCGGTCACCGATGCCTGCGACGCCGTTCTCGTCGTGCGCCTTCACCTTGCTGGTGCGCCGGATGATCTTGCCGTAGAGCGGGTGCTTGACCCGGTCTTCGAGCTCGACCACGATCGTCTTCTCCATCTTGTCGGAGACGACGTATCCGGTGCGGACCTTGCGGCTGCCGCGCTCTTCAGTGCTCACTGCTTTTTCCTCACTCATGCCGCGTCACCTGCGTCCGGACCAACGGCCAGCCCGAGCTCACGCTCACGCAGAACGGTGTAGATACGCGCGATCTCGTGACGAACGGTACGAAGTCGACGGTTGTTGTCCATCTGACCCGTGGCCATCTGGAAACGAAGGTTGAACAGCTCTTCCTTCGACTCACGAAGCCGGGTGACCAGCTCTTCTTCGGTGAGCTCGCGGAGCTCTGCGGCTGGGGTTCCAGTAGCCATCAGAACTGCTCCTCCCTTGTCACGATCCGGCACTTGCACGGGAGCTTGTGCATCGCGCGGCGCAGAGCCTCACGAGCGATCTCCTCATTGGGGTAGCTCATCTCGAACATCACGCGACCGGGCTTGACGTTCGCGATCCACCACTCGGGCGAACCCTTACCGGAACCCATGCGGGTTTCGGCCGGCTTCTTGGTGAGGGGGCGATCCGGGAAGATGTTGATCCAGATCTTGCCGCCACGCTTGATGTGCCGGGTCATGGCGATACGAGCGGACTCGATCTGCCGGTTGGTGATGTAGGCCGGCTCGAGAGCCTGGATGCCGTAGTCACCGAAGGTCACCTGGGTTCCACCCTTGGCGGCACCCGAACGGCTCGGATGGTGCTGCTTGCGGTGCTTGACCCGCCGTGGGATCAACATGCGTCAGCCCTCCTTCTGTTCAGTCGTAGCGGGTGCATCGGCAGTGGCGGTCGCTGCGCGGCCGGCCTCGGTGCTGGTCGCGGTGGTGCCGGTGGCACCGGAACGACGGGGACGGCTCGGACGCTCACGGCGCGGGCGGTCGCCTGCGGGAGCTGCCACGTTGGCGGCGAGCTCACGCTTGCCACCCACGATGTCGCCCTTGTAGATCCAGACCTTCACGCCGATGCGGCCGAAGGTGGTCTTGGCCTCGTAGAGGCCGTAGTCGATGTCCGCACGAAGCGTGTGCAGCGGCACACGGCCTTCGCGGTAGAACTCCGACCGGGACATCTCGGCGCCGCCGAGACGACCGGAGCACTGAACGCGGATTCCCTTGACGTTGGGCTGACGCATGGCCGACTGGATGGCCTTGCGCATGGCGCGACGGAAGGCGACACGGTTCGAGAGCTGCTCGGCCACACCCTGTGCGACGAGCTGAGCCTCGGCCTCGGCGTTCTTGACCTCGAGGATGTTCAGCTGGACCTGCTTGCCGGTCAGCTTCTCGAGCTCGGAACGGATGCGATCGGCTTCGGCGCCGCGGCGGCCGATGACGATGCCCGGGCGAGCGGTGTGGATGTCCACACGCACACGGTCACGGGTGCGCTCGATCTCGACCTTCGCGATGCCCGCGCGCTCCATGCCGGTGGCGAGGAGCTTACGGATCGCGACGTCTTCCTTGACGTACTCCGCGTACTGCTTGTCTGCGTACCAGCGAGACTTCCAGTCGGTGGTGATGCCGAGGCGGAAGCCGTGCGGGTTGATTTTCTGGCCCACTACTGAGCACTTCCCTTCCGGCGATTACGGGTCGATGTTCCGGTCTTCGGCAGGCTCTCCACGATCACGGTGATGTGACTGGTGCGCTTGCGGATACGGAACGCACGTCCCTGTGCACGCGGCTGGAACCGCTTGAGGGTCGCGCCCTCGTCCACGAACGCCGTGGCGACGACAAGCGTGCTCGGGTCGAGGTCGAGGTTGTTCTCGGCGTTGGCTGCTGCGGAGGCGATCACCTTGGCGACCGGCTCGCTCGCGGCCTGCGGCGCGAACTTCAGGATGTTCAGGGCGTCTTCAACCGAACGCCCGCGGACCAGGTCCACAACACGACGCGCCTTCATCGGCGTGACGCGCACGTGGCGCGCTACAGCCTTGGCGGTCGGGTTGGCGGTTTCGGTGTTGCTCATCGCCTCTTCGCCTTCCGATCATCCTTGATGTGACCCTTGAACGTGCGGGTCGGTGCAAACTCTCCGAGCTTGTGTCCGACCATCGAGTCGGAAACGAACACGGGGACGTGCTTGCGGCCGTCGTGAACCGCAAACGTGTGGCCGATGAAGTCCGGGATGATCGTGGAACGACGGGACCAGGTCTTGATGACCTGCTTGGTTCCCTTTTCGTTCTGCACGTCCACCTTCGCGAGGAGGTGGTCATCGACGAACGGGCCCTTCTTGAGGCTGCGTGGCATCCTTCACTCCCTCCTAGCGCTTGTTCTTGCCGGTACGGCGACGACGGACAATGAGCTTGTCGCTCGCCTTGTTCTTGCGGGTGCGGCCCTCGGGCTTGCCCCACGGGCTGACCGGGTGGCGACCACCGGAGGTCTTACCCTCACCACCACCGTGCGGGTGGTCGACCGGGTTCATCACGACACCACGGACGGTCGGGCGCTTGCCCTTCCAGCGCATACGGCCGGCCTTGCCCCAGTTGATGTTCGACTGTTCGGCGTTGCCGACCTCACCGATCGAGGCGCGGCAGCGAACGTCGACACGACGGATTTCGCCGGACGGCATACGCAGCGTGGCGTAGGTGCCTTCCTTACCGAGCAGCTGGATGCTGGATCCGGCCGAGCGGGCCATCTTGGCGCCGCCACCCGGGCGGAGTTCCACCGCGTGGATGGTGGTACCCGTCGGGATGTTGCGAAGGGGCAGGTTGTTGCCGGGCTTGATGTCGGCGCCTGCGCCGGATTCGACCGGAGCACCCTGGACCAGGCCCTTGGGGGCGATGATGTAGCGCTTCTCGCCGTCCGCGTAGTGCAGCAGGGCGATACGCGCGGTGCGGTTGGGGTCGTACTCGATGTGAGCGACCTTGGCCGGCACGCCGTCCTTGTCGTTGCGACGGAAATCGATCAGCCGGTAGGCGCGCTTGTGTCCGCCACCCTTGTGCCGGGTGGTGATACGACCGTGTGCGTTACGTCCACCGCGTCCGTGGAGCGGGCGAACCAGCGACTTCTCGGGGGTCGACCGAGTGATCTCGGCGAAGTCCGAGACGCTCGAGCCACGACGGCCCGGGGTAGTCGGCTTGTACTTACGGATTGCCATGAGTCTTCTCGTCCTCTATGTCTCGTCAAGTCCCGGGCGCTTACGCGACCGGTCCTCCGAAGATCTCGATGGGCTTGCTGTCGGCCGAGAGGGTCACGAGCGCGCGCTTGGTGTCCTTGCGCTTGCCGTAACCGAACCGGGTCCGCTTGCGCTTGCCCTGACGGTTGGCGGTGTTGACGCTGGTCACGGTGACGCCGAAGATCTTCTCGACGGCAATCTTGATCTGCGTCTTGTTCGAGTCCGGGTGCACCAGGAAGGTGTAGGTGCCTTCCTCGATCAGTCCGTAGGACTTCTCGGAGATGACCGGGGCGAGCAGGATGTCGCGGGGATCGGCGATGGTGCTCACTTGCCCTCCTCCTTGTTCTCTTCCTGGGCGGTCTCGGCGGGCCCGTGGATGAACGCGTTGAGCGCCTCGACGCTGAACACGACGTCATCGCTGTTGAGCACGTCGTAGGTGTTGAGCTGGTCGGGTGCAATGGGGTGCACGCCGTCCAGGTTCTGCACGCTCTTCCAGGCCGCGATGTCCTCGCGTCCGACGACGAGCAGGACCTTCTTGCGGTCCGAGATCTCGCCGAGGAAGGTGCGGGCGGACTTCGTGGACGGAGTCTGACCGGCAACCAGTTCGGTGATCACGTGGATGCGCTCGTTGCGGGCCCGGTCGGAGAGGGCTCCGCGCAGGGCGGCGGCCTTCATCTTCTTGGGGGTCCGCTGGCTGTAGTCGCGCGGCTGCGGGCCGTGGACGGTGCCACCACCGGCGAACTGCGGTGCACGGGTCGAGCCCTGACGAGCGCGGCCGGTGCCCTTCTGGCGGTATGGCTTCTTGCCACCACCGCGAACCTCGCCGCGGGTCTTGGTGGCGTGGGTGCCCTGACGTGCAGCAGCGAGCTGCGCGACGACAACCTGGTGGAGAAGCGCGATGTTGGCAGGCGCGTCGAAGATCTCCGCGGGGAGGTCGACGGTGCCGTTGGTCTTGCCGCCGGCGACCTTGACGTCCAGCGTCAGCTTGGTCGTCGATGTCTCGGTGCTGGTCATGCTCGTGCACCACCCTTCACTGCACTCTTGACGATCACGAGGCCGCCCTTGCGGCCGGGGATCGCACCCTTGATCAGCAGCAGGCCGTTCTCGGCGTCCACCTTGTGAACGGAGAGGTTCTGCGTCGTGATGCGGTCGCTACCCATGCGGCCGGACATGCGCATGCCCTTGAACACGCGGCCCGGAGTGGCGCAACCACCGATGGAACCGGGGCGACGGTGAACGGCCTGCGCACCGTGCGATGCACCCTGACCGGCGAAGCCGTGGCGCTTCATGGTTCCGGCGAAGCCCTTACCCTTGCTGGTTCCGGTGACGTCGACGTAGGCGCCGTCCTCGAAGACCTCGGCGGTAAGTTCCTGGCCGACCTCGTACTCCGAGGTGTCGGCAACGCGGAGCTCCACAACGTGGCGGCGCGGGGTGACGCCGGCCTTGGTGAACTGGCCGGAAGTCGGCTTGTTCACCTTGCGCGGGTCGATGGCGCCGAACGCGAGCTGCACGGCGCTGTAGCCGTCACGCTCTTCGGTACGAATCTGGGTCACGACGTTCGGTCCGGCCTTCACGACGGTGACCGGAACGACCCGGTTGTTCTCGTCGAAGACCTGGGTCATGCCGAGCTTGGTGCCCAGGATTCCCTTGATCTTGGTATCAGTCATTGTTTTTGTCTCCGCCGCGCTCACTGAATGTTGACGTCGACGCTGGCCGGAAGGTCGATGCGCATGAGCGCGTCAACCGTCTTGGGCGTCGGGTCGAGGATGTCGATAAGCCGCTTGTGAGTACGCATCTCGAAGTGCTCGCGCGAGTCCTTGTACTTGTGCGGCGAGCGGATGACGCAGTACACGTTCTTTTCGGTCGGCAACGGCACGGGTCCAACGACGCGGGCCCCGGTACGGGTCACCGTCTCGACGATCTTGCGCGCTGACGCGTCGATCGCCTCATGGTCGTAGGCCTTGAGCCTGATGCGGATCTTCTGTCCCGCCACGCTTAGTGTCCTTTTCTTGCCGCGTTTCGTAGTCCCACCCGAGTCGGGCCGAACTACCTCGTCTGCACAGTCCCTTACCTGGGCCGCAACTGTCCGAACGCTAGGCGACCGGGACACACCCGATCCGCTGCCGCTGTTCATCTGTCATGGTTCTCCGGTACACGCGGTCGGGCGTGTCGCCCACCCACTCATTCTCCGACCCGGAACTTTTCAGCTTTTCGGGCCGGGAACGCGCACCGGATGCACTCGAATTCGAGTGCCAGTAGGTACTGCTTCCGTCTTGCATGTGGCCGCGAGCAGGTCATGTGATCTACACCGCGACGTTTCACCCCACCTGTTTCGGGCCGCAAACGATCGCGTCCCAGACAAGGCAACCCGACCAGTATGCCGTACCGGGCGGGAGACTTCAAACCGGGCTCGATCCCTCCCGCCATCGCCCGAACTTACTCTGAAGTAAGATGCGTGGATGACGATCTCGAGTCCCACGTACGCCGCGTGGCAGAAACTCCCCGACAACGCGCTCGGACACGCCCTCTTCTCCGTCGGCATGTGTCTCCGCGTCCCCTACTTCGGCTCGGTCCTCCCCCGCGTCGTCGAGATGCGGCCCGGCCGCTGCGAGGTCCGCGCCCCGAAATGGTGGGGCGTCCGCAACCACCTGGGCACGTTCCACGCGATCGCGGCGTGCAACCTCGCCGAGGCCGCCATGGGCATGCTGTCCGAGGCGACCGTGCCCTCGACCCACCGGTGGATCCCGAAGTCGATGACGGTCCACTACCTCGCCAAGGCGAACGGAAAGCTGCGCGCCGTCGCGGAACTGCCGGAGCTGCCGGACTTCACCGCGATCACTGCGGGCACCGACGTCGTCGTGCCGGTACGCATCTTCGACGGGCAGGGGGTAGAGGTGGTTCACGCCGACATCACGACGTGGGTCACGTCGCGGTAGAACGCGAAAGGCGCATGTCGAAGCTCACATTCGTTGCGGCGTCATCGGGGGTGACCCGAATTGCCGTGTGGCACTTCCCCGGAGCCGGGACGTCGCGGCACAGCACCACCTTCCGGCCGGACGGGACCGGTTTCCGCCGCGGTCGCCGGGGCCGAAGTGGTACAGACGTCCGGCATTTATCGCGTACCTGTCTTTCCGCGTTACAGAAGATTTCCCCTCCCGTTCCTCGGGCGCGAAGGTGTTCCCCGGTCTGCCTTGATCACCCTCTTCGCGTGACATACTCGGGACATGCCAGCAGCTGACACCGCCGTTCTTGTCGAGGGAATCGAGAAATCCTTCGGTGACGTAGCAGCGCTGCGGGGTGTGAGCTTCGAGGTGCCCCGCGGCACGGTCCTGGGCATCCTGGGCCCCAACGGCGCAGGGAAGACCACCACCGTCAACGTGCTGTCCACTCTGCTGCGACCCGATGCGGGCCGCGCATTCGTCGCCGGACACGACGTCGTCGAGGAGTCGGCGAACGTCCGTCGCAGCATCATGATGACGGGCCAGTACGCCGCCCTCGACGAGTCGCTGACCGGTCGCGAGAATCTGGTGCTCTTCGGCCGCCTGATGGGCCTGCCGAAGGCGTCCGCCAAATCGCGCGCGCAGGACCTACTGACCCAGTTCGATCTGCTCGAAGCGGGCGACCGGAAGGTGTCCGGGTACTCCGGCGGCATGCGCCGGCGCGTCGACATCGCCTGTGGCCTGGTGATCCGCCCCGAGGTGGTGTTCCTCGACGAGCCCACCACCGGTCTCGACCCCCGCAGCCGCCAGGGCGTGTGGTCCCTCGTGTCCGCGCTGAAGGAGCAGGGCATCACGATCCTGCTGACCACGCAGTACCTCGAAGAGGCCGACCTGCTGAGCGACAACATCGTCGTCATCGACAAGGGCACCGTGATCGCCGAAGGCACGGCCGACGAATTGAAGGCCCGGACCGGCGGAAGCTACTGCGAGGTCGTCCCGGTGAGTCTCGACGACCTGCCGCGCGTCCGGGAGATCCTCTCGAGCCTGTGCCCACCCGGCCGGGTCATCGAAGAAGGCACCGACCGGTTGTCGATTCCCGCCGAACACGGCGCCCAGACCCTCGCCGAGGTTCTGCGCCGACTCGACCTCGCCGGGGTCACGCTCGCCGACATCGCCCTGCGGCGCCCGTCCCTCGACGACGTCTTCCTCTCCCTCACCGGTCACGTCCGCGTCGACGAGAGCCTGCCGTCGTGACGGCGCCCGCCCAGCTCGGATTCGAGAGTGCCCTCGAAGGCAGGCACCGGCGGCCGCAACCGTCGATCGTCCAGCAGTGGATTGCGATGTCCCAGCGGAATCTGCACACGATGTGGGTGTTCGGTCAGTTCTTCATCGCGGTGTTCGCCCCGCTGATCTTCACCGTCGGTTTCTATCTGCCACTGCGTCTGGTGATGAAGTTTCAGGGCATCGACTACGCGCAGTTCGTCATGCCGATCATCGTCCTGCAGGCCATGGCGTTCACCGCGATCTCGGCGGCGCACCGCGCGGCCACCGAGGCGTCGAACGGCATGAATTCCCGCTTCCAGACGATGCCGGTCGGGGCGGCGGTCCCGCTGGTCGCGCGCATGACCGCCTCCCTCGTGCACTCGACGATCTCGCTCGTCGCCGCGATCGGCTACGGATACGCGATCGGCTTCCGGTTCGACGGCGGCTTCGGGCTGACCGCGGCGTTCTGCGGGCTGGCGATGCTGATCGGGTTCACGCTCACGACGGGTGCCGATGCGCTCGGCACCCTGACCCGGAGCCCCGAGGTCACCAGTCAGGCGCTGACGCTCCCCCAGCTGATCCTCGGCATGTTCTCGTCCGGTTTCGTTCCGGTGTCGCAGTTCCCGGAGTGGGCGCAGGGCTTCGTGCGAAATCAGCCCATCTCGCAGTTCTCCTCGTCCATGCGTGCCATGACGGAAGGCACGATCACGTTCCACCAGCTGACCCCCACCCTGTTGTGGTGCGGAGGGCTGGCGCTGGTCTTCATTCCGTTGTCGATCTGGTCGAATGTGAGGCGCGGATGACCACCGAGTACCGATCCGACACACCGGCGACGGTGACCTTCCCCGAGGTGCTCGAACCCCACCCGGAGAATTCCCTCGCCGCGCTGTTCTCGCACAGCCTGCTGCAGACCAGACGACTTCTGCTCCGCTGGGCGCGCGACCCGTACACCATGCTTCAGGCGATCGTGTACCCGTCGTTGATGTTGCTGATGTTCTGGGCGGTCCTCGGGATCTCGATCACCAAGGCCACCGGGGTCAACAGCGTCTTCGGGACCGTTCCGATGATCACGCTCGTCGGCGCGATGTTCGGGTCCATCGCGGGCGGTCTGTCGCTGAAGAAGGAATGGGCGGACGGGCTCCTGAGCCGGTTCTGGGTGCTGCCCGTGCACCGCGCGTCGGGCCTGCTCAGCCGACTCATGGCCGAATCCGTGCGGATCATGCTCACCACGGTGCTGATCATCGCCGTCGGTTTCGCTATCGGGTTCCGGTTCGATCAGGGCATTCTCGCCGGTATCGCATTGATGCTCCTGCCGCTGCTGTTCGGGGTGAGTTTCGCGACGATGGTGACCGCTCTCGCCGTCAACGCGGCGAAGGCGCCGCTCGTCGAAATCCTCTCCCTGCTGTGCACCCTCCTGCTGTTCTTCAACTCGGGATTCGTACCCACAGGCGCCTACCCCACGTGGCTTCAGCCGTTCGTGGAGAACCAGCCGATGTCGTGCGCGATCGACGCGATGAAGGGACTGTCGATGGGCGGACCCGTCGCGGAACCACTGATCAAGACCATCGCGTGGTCGCTCGCCGGGCTGCTGATCTTCACCTACCCCGCGGTGCGCGGCTATCGCCGGGCCGCGGGCAACCCGGCGTAGCCACTCGTATTCCCGGACGTCAGAAGAATCTGATGCCGGCCAAACGGCGACGCGCCGCGGTCGCGGGGGTCAGCAGCCAGTCGACCGTCTCGACGATCCGGCCGACGCGCAGCAGTAGCTCGTCGAGGTCCTGTTCGGTGGCCGCCAGCGACCCGACGACGCCGTCCACCGACCGGACCGTGCCGGCGAAGGTGTCGAGCCCGTCGGCGAACTTGTCCAGCAACGCGTCGAACCTGCCCAGCACACGGGTGAATTCGTCGAGGGACGTCCCGATCTCGTGTGCCACGCCGTCGACGCGGCCGATCGTGACGTCGGCATTGAGTGCGGCCTGAGTGAGCCTCCTGATACGGCCGGCCGTGTCGACGCCGCCCGCCGCCTCACCCGTCGGTTTACTCATCGATGGTCTCTCCTCGGCTCGTGCACGGACCTAGCGCGGGGTGTGCCCGGTGAGTGGCGGCTCGATCACCAGCGGATCGTCCGCAGCCGGTGGTCCGTAGACGCCGCCGTTCCTCGTCGCGTTCGCCTGACCCAGGTTGTCCGGTCGTGGCACGTTCACGGCACCCCGCTGCTCCAGGTACTGCTGCGACTGGCACGTCCAGTCCAGTGCGGGCTGACTCGGTTCCGCGTCGGTCACCAGACGGCGCGGGGCGTCGTAGACGCACATCGGTCCCTGCGTTCCGACCAGGAGTAGGTCGGCGAGTCCGCCCTTCTCGATCGACGCGATCTTCGGCAGCGCGCCGGGCATGATCGTCAGGCCGTAGTCGAGGGAGGGTGTGCGGTCACCGACGATCTGGGTGGGGAGAACCAGATTCGCCATCAGCGCACCCAGTGAGTCCCGATTTCCGGACAGCAACGCGTCCAGGCTCGCCATCGTCTGCGGCGAGCGTCCGAGCAGGTCGACGAGGGCGGAATCGTGGGCCCGCAATTGCTCGAGGACGCTCCGCGCCGTACTCGCCGATTCCGGCAGAGCCGCGGTGAGACCGTCCGCCGTGTCGAGGAGCGGCATGCCCTTGTTCACGATGGTCGACAGTGCGTCGGTGCGGGTTTCGAGTGTCCGTGCGATGTCGGCGGAACTGTCGAGCAGGTTCTGCAGGTCCGGTCCCGTGCCCCCGAAGGCGGTGCCGAACGTATCGGCCAGGGAGGACAGAGCGGTGACGTCCATCGAGTTCACGAGGTCCGTGGTCTCGACGAGGGTCGCGTCGAGCGAGCGCGGGATTCCCTCCTCCGGAACCTCGACGACGTCTCCGTCCGCGAGGTACGGCGGGTCCGCGCCGTCGGGCATGATGTCGAGCGCCTGGATGCCGATCGCGTTCTCGGTGGTGATCTTCGCGGTCGAACCGGCCGGCACCTGCGTACCGGGATGCAGTTCGATGCCGAGGACGACGCCCGTCCCTTCGGGGTTCACATCGACGGAGCTGATCGTGCCCACTCCGACGCCGCGATAGTTGACGGACGCTCCCTGGGCGAGGCCTGCGGCGTGGTCGAGCCGGGCACTCAGGTGAATGGGAGTTCCGAACGTGTCCGGGCCGGCGACATACCGCAGCCCGAACAGAATCGCGGCGATCGAGATCACGAGGAACAGGACCAGCTGCGCCACCACGTGACGTGTCATCATCGGACGCCTCCGCCGAGTACCTCGGGCAGCGTGCGGGCTTCCGGCACCTCGAGCGGAGCCGATCCGGTGAGCAGCTTGGCGATGACGGCGGTGACGTCGAACGTTCCGTCGAACGTCGTGTAATCGCCGGGTGTGGCCGCGGCGAATCCACCCAGGAACGTCGCCACCGAATTCAGTGTCGGCGCGAGTTGCGACTCGAACCCGTCGAGCGCCGTGAGTACGGCCCCCGCGTCGCTGATCTCGGCCGACAATTCGGATCCGGCGCTGCCGAGGACGTGCTGCGCCTCGCGGCTGAGACGGGACGCCTCCCCCATCAGCGCGACGATCTGATCTCGTTGCGACACCAGGAGATCCACCGCCGGCGCCAGACCGGTCATCGCCCGGTCGAGGATCGGTTGCCCGGCAGCGAGTTCCGCTGCGAAGGCATTGGACGCCACCATCGCCCGGTCGAGTTCGTCCCGGTGGTCGTCGACGACCCCCAGCGTGTCGTTCAGCATGTCCACCAGTTCCCGGACCTTGTCCGAGCGGCCCGTGAAGGCGACGGTCAATTCGTTCATGATGGCGTGCATCTGGTCGATGCCGCTGCCGTTCAGCACGGTGGCCAGCGCGGCCAGGCCGCTCTCGATGTCGGGACCGCGCGACGTCCGATCCAGTGGGATGGTGTCGCCCTCGCTCATCGGCGCGCCCGCCGCGTCCCCGACGTCGAGCCGGACGAAGGGATTGCCGAGGGCCGTGGGCAATTCGATCCGGGCCGTCGCATCCTGCGGTATCGGGACGTCGTCGCGGATCCGCATCTCGATGTTTGCGGTGAAGTCCCGGGTCGACACGTCCGAGACGCGGCCCACGACTTCCTGGCCCACCCGGACCTCGGCGCCCGGGACGACGCGATCGACTCCGTCGAACTGGGCGGAGATCTGATACGACGGACCTTCCGGCGAACGGCCCACCGACAGATCCTGCAGGCTCAGCGAACACCCTGCGGCGGGCAGGGTCACACCGACGATCAGTGCCGCCGTCAGCGACTTCGTTCTCGTCCGGATCGTCATCGTCCTCCGACCATGAGTTCGCGCAGCCCGAACGGGTCGGACATGCTGGGCGGAAACTGAATCGGGTTGGTGATTCCCGCTCCTCGGCAGAGGATCGGATCGACCACCGCGCAGAGCGGGGACGTCGGCTCGGCTTGCGCCAGGTTCGTGGAGATGTTCAGTCTGATGCGGGCACGCTGGTCCGGAGTGACCGCACGCTGGATGTTGTCGATCAGCAAGGGCACCAGGTCCATGATCTCGGCGAGGTCGGTGTCGTGCCTCTGCAGCACCTCGCTCACGCCCGCGAGGTTGTCGATGCCGGCGGCGACGTCGCCGCCCCTGGCGGACACGAGTTGGTCGATCTGGTTCAGGAGCGCGGACAACTGGTTCACCGTGTCGCCGATCGCGAACTTCTGGCCGGCGAACTCGTCCCCGATCGCGGTGAGCGAACCGGCCAGTGAATCGACCTGCGCCTGACGCGAAGAGATCGTGTTCACGAGTACCTCGAGGTTGTCGACGAGCGCTCCGACATCCGCACTGTTGCCCGCGACCACCGAACTCGCTTGCGACAGTGTGCGGATGGCGTCGTTCATCGCGGGACCGAGGCCGTCCGTCGACGCGGCGGCAGCGGAGATCGCGGCGCCGGCGTCGCCTCCGTCCGGGCCGAGCGCCTTGACGACGGTGTCGACGCTGTCCATCAGCTGGTCCCAGGTGATGGGCGAATGACTGCGTTCGGGTGGAATGGTCTGCCCACTCTCGAACACCGGGCCGCCGGTGTACGCGGGACCGAGTTCGACGAAGCGCTCACCGATCGCGGACGTCACCAGCACGTACGCGTTCGCGTCCGCGGGGAGCACGACGTCCGACGCGACGGACATCGTGACCATCACGGTCGCGCCTCTCGGCTCGACCGCCTCGACGGTGCCGACCGGAACCCCGAGTACCGAGACCGTGGTGCCGGGGAACACGCCGTTGACGTAGCCGAATTTGGAATGCACGACAGTGGACGACGTGCGGAAGATCAGCAGCCAGCCGGCCACGACGACCGCCACCACGAGGGCCAGCACGCCGCCGATCCCGGCGGCCCGGCGCGTGATGCCCGCGTTCACGAGCACCCCGTGATCAGCCCGACGACGCAGAGCAGATTGTCGGCGATCACGGCCGACGGCGCCGAGACGTCGGCCCAGTCACCGGTTCCGGTCGCGTTCACGAGTGCCCTCGCGGCCGGTGCACCCGTGGTCAGGAGCGCGTCGAGGTTCGCGAGGTTCGCCTGCAACCGGTCCGTCACCTGCCTCGCGTTCGCGAGCAGTGAATCCAGCTCGGCGGTGTTCTCACCCAGGAACTGGGATGCCTGTGCGACGAGCGCCTGGAGATCGTCGACCATCTGGCGGATGGCCGCACGCCGGGTGGCGAGCGTGTTCATCACGATGTCCGCGTTACCGAGCAGGGTGGTGAGCTGATCCTGCTGACCGACCAGCACGTCCGTGAGGGTCCGCGAGCTGTCGAGCAGTTGCGTGACCTGGTCGGCGTTCTTCGCCAGGATCGCGGACGCCGCACTCACCCCCGCCAGTGCCTCCCGGTTCAGGTTCGCTTCCTGCGGCAACGTCTCCGTCACGACAGCGAGCATCTTCTGCAGTCCCCCGAGGTCGAGTTCGTCCGCCGTCTCGATCGCGGACGACCCGATGTCGTCGAGCGAGTACGGGACGCTGGTGCGGCGGAGTGGAATCACCCCGTCGTCCCCCAGGTCTCCCGGCCCCGACGGCGCGACGTCCAGATAGCGCTTGCCGAGGATGGTCGACAGCTTCACTCCCGCGGACGTCGTCGATCCGAGGTGACGCTCGCCGTCGAGCCGGAAGTGCACGACCACGTGATCGCCCGCCAAGTCCACTGCGGTCACCCGGCCGGCGGGGACCCCCGCCACGTTCACGTAGTCCGAATCGGTCAGGCCCGCAGCGTTCGCGAGTTCGGCCGTGTAACCGTCGGTCCGCACGGCGAAGCTCACCCGCGGGATCACCAGAACCAGCGCCAGCACCAGAGTTGCCGCGAGGATTCCGGCGATCCCGACGATCAGCGGGTTGACGGGCCGCAGTCGCTGATTTCCGGCCAGCGAGTCCCAGACGTCGCGCACCTTCTCGGTGACACTCATTGGCAGTACCTCGAATGCAGATCGGGACCGAGGACACCTTCGCGACCGTCGACGTTGACGATGAAGGTGCACAGGTAGATGTTGAGCCACGAGCCGTACGAGCCCGAGCGGTCGACGGACGAGAAGAACTCCGGCATGGCCACCATCAGGTGATCGAATTCCGGGTTGGCGCCCAGCATCGCCCCCGTCAGCGAGTGAAGTTGTTTCACGGTGCGGCCGAGCTCCGGGACGCGCCCGTCCACGATCTGCAGCGCCGAGCGACTCACCGCCGCACTCTGATCGAGGGTGTCCAAGAGCACCTCGTTGTTCTCGGCGAGCATTCCGGTGAACTGGGTGAGGCTGTCGACGAGGTGGGACAGCTCGGGACCCCGCGCCGCCGCCGTGCCCACCACCACCTCGAGGTTTCGGATGAGATCACCGATCAGCTGATCGTGGTTCGCCAGGTTGCCGGTGACGTCCGCCACCCGGCGCAGCAGAGTTTCCATGCTCGTCTTCCTGCCGTCGAACACGGCGACGACTTCGGTGGCGAGTGCGTTGACCTGTTTCGGGTCGATGGCGTCGAACAGTGGCTTGAATCCGTTGAAGAGACTGGTGAGATCGAGTGCGGGCGACGTTCGGTCGAGCGGGATCGTGTCGCCCTCCTCGAGCGTGCCCTGGCCCGACGGCCCGGCCGCGAGATCGAGATACCGGACCCCCAGCAGGTCGCCGTATCGGATGGCGACGCTGGTGTCGGCGGGAAGTTTCTGATCGCGCTGCACCTCGAAGTCCACCAGGGCGGTGGCACTTCCGGCGGTGCCGTCGACGATGTCGATCGAATCGACGCGTCCCACCCGCACACCGGCGATGGTGACGTCGCTGCCGGGAGTGACCCCCTGGGCGTCGGTGAACAACGCGGTGTACGTGACGGTCTGCCCCTCGACCGGGACCCGCAGCGTGTTCACGACGAGCACTGCCGAGAGGATGCCGAGGACGGCGAAGATCGCCAGTTTGATTGCCGAGTTCCGGACGCTCATCCTCCGCCACCTCCCCCGCAGTTCGGTCCGTTCATGCCGGGATACTGCGGGCAGTCGGCCGACGTGTAGGGCCGCGGGTTGGACAGGTCCGCGGCAACGCGGACCGCGAACTTGCCGGTGGAGAAGACGGCGGCGCCGGACTCGCCGAACGGGCCTGCCTCGTCGAGGGTGGCCCGCAGCAGATCGGACTTGCTGGCCATGGTGCCCAGGGTCGGCGAGACGTTCAGGGCCACCGCGATCATGTTGTCCGCGTTCTGTTCCAGGACGTCGCCGGAGTTCCTCGAGACGACGAGTGAGGCGGCGAGGAAACCGGTGAAGCTGTCGGTGTTCTCGACGAGAGTGCTCGACAGGGACACCGCGGCGTCCATGGTGGCGAGGACGTCCGGTGCGGCCGCGGCCAGCTGCTCACTGATCCGGGCGATCTGTGGCGTCCGCTCCGCGACCGACTCGACGAGAGGCGCGGTCGACGTCGCCACCGTGTGGAGGCTGTCGATGGTGTGCCCCAGCTGCTCGCCGCGGCCACGCAACGCGTCCGCGACGGCGCTGAGTGCGGCCTGCATCTGCTCCGGCTTCACCCGCGACAGCATGTCGTAGACCTTCGAATACAGGTCGTACATCTGGACGGTATCGGCCGAGGTGTCGGGTTGCAGCCGCGCGCCGGCCTCGAGTCGGGCGCCGCCGGTTCCGGCGGTCGACACCAGCTCTACGGTCTGGTCACCGAACAGCGTGCGGGGCACGACCCGCACCTGCACGGACGCCGGGATGTGACGCATCTGTTCCGGGCGGAGACTGATGTCCATGCCGGTCTCGTTCATTCCGGGGTCGACACTCGACACGGTCCCCACGGTCGCCCCCTTGTAGGACACCGTGGTGTGCGACTTCACGGCACCGGCGTCGGCCGGAAGCGTCGCTGTCACCACCGGATCGGTGACGATCGCACCGGTGCCGAAACCGACCAGCAATGCCGATCCCAGGATCAGGACGGCCACTCCGATCACCCCCCGCACGGCGAGTGCGCCGGTGCCCGGTCCCCCCGGACGGCCGCGCATCACGGCAACCCCAGTGCGGGGGCGGACGGGACGAGGCCCCACAGCGAGAGCGTCAGGAGCAGGTCGACGATGCCGATGGCGAGGATGCTGGTACGCAAGGCGCGTCCGGCCGCACGGCCGACGCCCTCGGGGCCGCCGTACGCGTGGTACCCGTACGAGCAATGGACGAGCGCGATGATCGTCGCGAACACGACAGCCTTGACGAAGGAGTACACGACGTCGGTGGGGGTGAGCATGAGATGGAAGTAGTAGTCGTAGGTTCCGGCCGACTGCCCGCCGAATGTGACGATCACCAGCCGCGAAGCCAGGTACGACGACAGCAGGCCGACGATGTACAACGGGATCACACAGATCAGGCACGAGACGAGTCGTGTGCTCGCGAGGAACGGCAGCGACCGGATCGCCATCGCATCCAGCGCACTGATCTCCTCCGAGATTCGCATGGCGCCGAGCTGGGCGGTGAACCCGGTTCCGACCTTCGCCGCGAGCGCGATGCTGGCGATCACGGGCGCCAGTTCGCGGGTGTTGAGGATCGCCGACAGGAGTCCGGACAGCGATCCCATACCGAGCAGGTCCAGTCCGCGCAGCCCCTCGATGCCCACCTGCGTCGCGGCGACGGCGGACATCGCGAAGACGACGCCGATCGCGCCGCCGCCGGCGAGCAGCGTGGCGCCGCCGAAACTGATGTCGCCGATCTGACGCATGATGTGCCGCCAGTACTTGACGATCGCGAGGGGAACTCCGGCGATCACACTGCCGTAGAACGTGAATTCCCGGCCCAGCCCCGTCATCAGGTCGAGGGGCTGGCGGGCCCGGGTCCGCACCCAGTGCCCGGCGGGCCATCTGGCACTCACGACCATCAGTAACCACCTACCGGGACGACGAGAACGGAATAGAGCTGACTGAGCACCGTGTTGACGATGAAGACCAGGATGAAGGCCAGGACGACGGCCTCGTTGACGGCGTCGGCGACACCGCTGGGTCCGCCCTTGGCGTGCAGCCCCTTGAAACTGGCGACGAGCGCCGATGTCACCGCGAACGCCATCGATTTGACGAGGGCGACCACAAAATCCGACAACCGCGTGTACTGGGACAGTGCGGTGAGAAAGCTTCCCGCCGAACTGTTCTGGACGACCACCTGGAAGAGGAAGCAGGCCGACACTCCGACGGCGGTGACCATCGCGCACAGTGCGACGCCGACGATCACCGCCGCGAGCACTCGCGGGACGACGAGCCGCTCGATCACGTTGAGCCCGAGGACCTCCATGGCCTCGACCTCTTCGCGGATCGTCCGCGAGCCGAGGTCGGCGCAGATCGCGGACCCTCCGACCCCGGCCAGCATCAGCGCGCAGACCAGGGCGGACGCCTGCCCGACGATCACGAACCCCACGACCGCCCCGGTGTACCCCTCAGCGCCGAGCTGACCGGCGAGGCTACCGATCGTGACCGCGATGAGGACTCCGATGGGGATCATCAACAGCAGGGCGGGCGCCGACGTGACCGACGCGATCCGCCAGGCCTGGTCCAGCAGTTCCCGCCAGGCCAGCTTGCGCCGCACCAGAACTCGCAGCGCGGCCACCGTAGTCGCGATCGAGAATCCGATGAGTGCGCCGACTTCGTTGGCGAAATGACTCACGGGCCCTTTGGCGGGTGGCAACTCGAATGTCACGCGGTCCTCCCCCGTTGCCGGTCACCGCAGAGCGGCGACCGGCTCGAGATGTTCGATACGGGGTCAGACGACCGCGACGCCGGTTGCGCCGTGGGCCTTTCGGAGCTCGCCTTTGACGACCTTGCCGCTGGCGTTGCGGGGCAGTGCGTCGACGATCACGACGTCTTTCGGGTGCTTGTACCGGGCAAGCTTGTCGTCGAGCCACGCCGCGAGTTCTTCCACGGTCAGGTCGGATCCCTCGTCGTCGAGTGCGACGACGGCGACGGGCACCTCGGTCCACTTGGGATCGGGCCTGCCCACGACGGCGGCCTCCCGGATCCGCGGGTGTCCGAACAGGACGTTCTCCACCTCGGCGCAGTAGATGTTCTCGCCGCCGGAGATGATCATGTCCTTCTTTCTGTCGACGACGTAGACGAATCCTTCGTCGTCCTGCCGCACCAGATCTCCGGAGTGGAACCACCCACCGGCGAACGCATCCGCCGTGGCGGTCGGGTTCTGCCAGTACTCGAGCATCATCGTCGGTCCGCGGTAGACGATTTCGCCGACGGTCCCGGGTGCGACGACGTTCATGTCGTCGTCCACGACGCGCGTCTGGATCGTCGGGATCGGTTTGCCCACCGAGCCCAGCTTGCGGATCGCGTCGTCCCCGTCGAGGACGCAGGTGATGGGCGACATCTCGGTCTGCCCGAACACGGCGACGATGAGCGCCCGCGGGAACGTGTCCGCCATGGCGCGCAGCACCGTATCCGATGCGGGCGCCGCACCCCAGCTGATGACACGAAGGGCGAGATCGCGACCCCGGACGGTCGGGTCGGCGCAGACGGCCTGCCACTGCACCGGCACGAGGAACACCGTCGTGATCCGCTCCTGCTCCCACACGTCGAGCATCTCGGTGGGGTTGAACGCCTTGAGCGGGTGAATCACCGTGGTACCGCCCAGCATCAGCATCGGGGCGACGGAACCGAGCGCGGCCACGTGGAAGACGGGGGACGCGAGGAACCCGATGTCGTCGCCGCGGTCGTAGCGCATCGCGCGGATACAGGTGATGGATTGTCCGACCATGTTCGAGTGCGACAGCACCGCACCCTTGGGTGTACCCGTCGTTCCGGACGTGTAGAGAATCAGGGACGGTGTGTCCTCGGGCAGATCGACGGGTGCATACGCCGGGCCGGCCTCCGACACGAGTTCTTCGTAACCGAGCACGTCGGCTTCCGAGTCGGCGCCGATGTTCACAACCAGGCTCAGTTCGGGAACGTCCTGACGCACCGCCGCGACCAGCGGTGCGAGCGCGGGCTCGGTGAACACCGCACGAGCCCCGCAGTCACGGGCGATGAACGCGACCTCGGGCGTGGTCAGCCGGAAGTTGACGGGGACCGCGATGGCACCGAGGGCATTGATCGCGAGAACCGCTTCGAAGAATTCGGTGCGGTTGAGGGTGAGCAGCAGAACACGGTCGCCGAAGTTCACACCTCGGCGGGACAGCGCGCCGGCGAGCGCCTCCGACCGGTCGTGCAATTCGCGCCAGGTCGTACTCTGGCCGAGAAAGCGGAACGCGGCCTGATCGGGCTTCATCTCCGCGTGCGACGCAACCCAGTTGTTCCAGTGGTTGCGGCGGGATTGCAGTGGCTGCTCCAGCAGCTCGCTACGTGACGACATGTGGTGGTGGTCCCTTCGCTGTACTCGTGCCCGGCGCCCGTCCGTCCGTTCGGACCTGCACCGAGCTGTGACGAGTATTACAGATCTCGACGTCTACCGGAACAGTTTTGTTAACCGCAATTCGCATCAGCTCCGGAAGTTCGGAGCGCGTTTCGCGAGCATCGCGGTGACGCCTTCGACGAAGTCGGGGGCCTGCAGCAGTTCCGCCTGGCCCGCCTTCTCGCGGTCGAGTGATGCGTCCAGAGCTGTGAGCGTCGCTGCGGTGAGTGCCCGCTTGGTGAGTTCGATGGCCCGCCTCGGACCACGAGCGAGCCGGGCCGCCACGGCATCGACGTGCGCGGCGAGTTCGTCCGGAGGGAGGACGCCGGCGATCAGTCCGTCCCGCTCCGCCTGTGCGGCGGGTAAGCGCTCTCCGAGGAGAGCCATCCGGGTAGCCCGTGCCCGGCCGATGGACGCCGCGATCAGCGCGCTGGAACCGCCGTCGGGCATCAACCCGATGTTGACGAACGCGAGGAGTAGATAGGCATTCTCGGAGGCATATGTCAGGTCGGCCGTCAGAGCGATGGACGCCCCGACTCCCGCGGCCGCCCCGTTCACCTGCGCGATGACCGGGACCGGCAACTCGACGATGGCACGAACCACCCTGTTGGCGGAGTCCATCACCACCTCCGCGGGCGCTTCCCGGCCTCCGGCCGCGGCGGCCGCCGCGAGGTCCGCGCCCGTGCTGAACGCCTTGCCCGCCCCCGCGATGATCACGACGCGAACCGAGGAGTCCATGGCGGCTGCGGTGAGCACGTCGCCCAGCGCCGTCATGTGTGCCAGGTCGAGGGCATTCATCCGGTCGGGGCGGTCGATCGTGATCCGGAGGACCCCGGCCTCGTTGACGACGCGCAGCCCGTCGACCGCCGGCGCGGTCACGACACCGCTCCGATGCGCGAGTCGACCGTGCGCGCGAGCCGCCCGGTGATGATCGATTCCGCCTCCGCGACCATCCGGGTCACGAGTTCGCGCACGGTCGGGATGTCGTCGATCAGGCCCTGACTCTGTCCCGCGGTCCAGATTCCGGCGTCGAGATCGCCCATTTCGAACACCGTGCGTCCCCGGGCTCCGGCGACGAGATGCTGGATGTCGGCGAATTCGCAGCCACGGGACTCGATGTCGACCACCTCGGCGCTGACCGCGTTGCTCGCGACGCGGGCGGTGTTGCGAAGCGATCGGAAGATGAGTTCGGTGTCGCGTTCGGTGTTGGCGACGATCTGTTCCTTGACGGCGTGTGCCACCGGGGATTCGACCGTGCACATGAATCGGGTGCCCATGTTCACGCCGTCGGCGCCGAGTGCGAGCGCGGCGACGAGACCGCGCGCGTCCGCGATACCGCCGGACGCGATCACGGGGATCGTGAGCTTTCGGGTGGCGGCCGGGATCAAGATCAGGCCCGCGACGTCGTCCTCACCGGGGTGGCCTGCGCATTCGAAGCCGTCGATGCTGACCGCGTCGACACCGACCTGTTCCGCCTTCACCGCGTGCCGCACGCTCGTGCACTTGTGGATCACCTTGATCCCCGCGTCCTTGAGGTGCGGGAGGTGGTCCACGGGATTGGAGCCGGCGGTCTCGACGATGCCGATTCCGGAATCGATGATCGCCTGGCGGTACTCGGCGTACGGCGGCGGGTTGATCGACGGGAGGATGGTGAGATTCACGCCGAACGGTTTGTCGGTGAGCTCCCGTGTGCGGGCGATCTCCGCGACGAGATCTTCGGGGGTCGGCTGGGTGAGCGCGGTGAGAAATCCGAGCGCTCCCGAATCGGCCACGGCCGCTACGAGTTCGGCACGGCCGACCCACATCATGCCACCCTGGACGATCGGGTGCTCGACACCGAAGGCCTCGGTGAATTTCGTCCTCATTCAGTTCACCTCTTCGAACGTACCGCCGGTGGCGGCCTTGTCCAGCAGTAGTTGGGGTGGGAGGAATCGGTCCCCGTACCGCGCGGCGAGAAGCTGCGCCCGGGAGACGAATCCCTGGATCCCGCCCGGGTACTGGTCGATGTAGCGGGCCACGCCGCCCGTCCAGCCGGGGTAGCCGATGCCCAGAATGGAACCGACGTTGGCGTCGGTGGTCGATTCGAGCACCCCCTCTTCCAAGCAGCGGACCGTCTCGACGGCTTCGATGAAGAGCATCCGCTCCTTGATGTCCTCGAACGGAATCTCGGTGCGCGCACCGTCGCGCCGGAACGTCTCGAGCCCGGACCACAATCCGACGCGCTTACCGTCCGCGTACTCGTAGAAGCCGGCGCCCGTGGAGCGGCCCTTGCGGCCGAATTCGTCGATCAGTGCCGGGTCCAGATTCGGATTCCGGACCTGGATCTCCTCGATCAACCCGACCGCCAGGTCGATGGGCTTGGTGCCGTGGAGGGCACCGTTGCTCTTGCCCCGTCCACGAGGGGTTCCGATCGCGTCGAAGATCAATTCCTGCCCGCTCTGCCGGGTTGCACTCATGATCCAGCTACCTCCGATAGTTCGAAATGTGACATCCAGGAGCGCACGACCGTCGGGAGACCGCGGACACATGCGAATTTCGGTTAACTTATTCCGCCTGTTCCTCACGTGTCAATACCCCCACGACACCTTGGCGGCCGGATTCACCGGCATTTTCCGAGAATGCGGCGTGACGATTTCTCCGAACGCAACCCTCAGCCGAACAGACGATGCGAAAGTCTCGGTTAAGATGATCGACAGTTAAACTGGCAGATGACTGCCGATTACTGGAGGTGACCGTGGCTCGGACCAGCACGACGGCCGGTGCCGCCACCGAACGGCCGATCCGCCGTCGCCCGAAGAACCGCAAGGCCCAGATCGCGAACGTCGCTGCCGAGGCCTTCAGCGAGCGCGGCTACCACGCGGTCGGCGTCGACGAGATCGCGGCCACCATCGGGATCTCCGGCCCCGCCCTCTACCGGCACTACCCCAACAAGTACGCCCTGCTCGTACACGCCGCCACCACGACAGCCGACGCACTGCAGGCGGCAGCGGACGGCGCCCTCGACGGCATGGCCGAGCGCGAGCCCGGCGACCGACTCGACCATCTGATCTCCGCGCTCGTCGCGAACACCATCGAGAACCGCAAGGTCGCCGGACTCTACCGTTGGGAGGGCCGGTACCTCGAGGCCGAGGATCGCACGCGCATCCGCGACGTCTTCGTTCACGTCACCCGATGCGTGGCAGACCCGCTGCGGGAACTGCGACCCGAACTCACGTCCGTCGACGCCACGACGCTGGGGGCGTCGACGCTGAGCGTGATGGGGAGCATCAGCGCTCACCGCACCACTCTCGCGACGCGCCGGCTCGACGCGCTTCTGAAGTCGGCGTGCGAATCGATCCTGCGCGCGACACTGCCTCCCGCAGTCCCGACCGAAGGAAGGAACACGGGCACAGGTGCGGTACGCGGCCTGGCGGTGACGTCCAAGCGTGAGTTGCTGATCAACGAGGCCGTGAAGATCTTCGACCGACACGGCTACCACGACTCGAGCATCGAAGAAATCGGCGCCGCGGCCGGCATCAACGCGTCGAGCGTGTACCGCCACTTCCCCAGTAAGGCCGACCTTCTCGCAGCGGTGTTCTACCGCGCGTCCGACCGGCTGGCCGTGGCCACCTCGGCGGCGCTGTCCACCGCCACCGGCCCCGAGGATGCGCTCCGCACACTCGCCGAGTCCTACCTGGAACTCTCGTTCAGGAACCCGGAAGTGCTGTCGGTGTACTTCGCGGAAATCGGGAACCTCCCGAAGAACGAGCGGACCAATCTCCGCAACGTGCAGCGCCTGCACGTCGAAGAGTGGGTCCACCTGGTGACCACCGTGCGCACCGAACTCTCGGCTCCGGAGGCACGGTTCCTGGTACACGCAGCGCTGGGACTGGTGCTCGACATCGGCCGACTGGTCCACTTCGACACCCGCGAGGAGTCGCGTGCGCGTCTCCACACCCTGATGACGGCGGTCCTACTGGGCCACTGAGGCTGTGTCCCTGGACGAGTCGCCCAGGGACACAGCCGTCACGCGGCCCGTCGCCGGGGTCCGCGGTGATTGTCGCTGTCCGCGCCCAGATCACGGGGACGGTAGCCCACCGGGTATCCGGGGTAGCTCCGGTTGTGCCGATCCCGTGCGGCCTTGGACTCCCGGCGTGGCGGTAGGAAGCGCACGAACCTTGCACGGACCCGCAGCGCACGGTCGGACGCGTTCTGCAGCCAGATCGGGGCGGCAGGAAACCCGAACGCTGCCAGCATCATCGGGTCGAGGAGCGCGTAGACCCCCTGCGCGACGAGCGGCCGGAGTGGCGCCGGAAACCAGGAACAGAACAGCTTCAGCGTGTATGTGCCGACGCGATGGTTGTCGTCGGTGTACCGGAAATGCTTCCGCTCGTAGTCGACTTTGAACCGGTAGAAGTCCTCGAAACTTTCGGGAATGTTCTTGATTCCCATTCGGATTCCCACCTGACGGTAGAAGTGGAAACACGCGAGACGCTCGTTCGGAGTCAGCCGCCGCCATCCGAAGCGGTCGATCCAGTCGATCGGCTCGTAGATGAAGGTGGTCAGCACGTACAGCATGTCGTCGTTGTCAATGTCGTACTTGCCGTGCATTCGGTTCACGACGCGCAGTGATTCGATGCCGCGCTCGGAGTCGTAGCCGTGTTCGACGAGTTCGGCCACCAGCAGTGCGGTGTCGTCGTACCTCTTCTGCGGCCGTTTCTCGAACTCACCGGTGCGCTGCAGCAGTTCCGAAATGGTGGGGACGCAGTATGTCCGGAACAGCGCGAACTCGAGCGACCGCTGATAGTCCCACGGAAACTCGTAGCCGGCCGTGATGCGATGGATCTCCTGGTGATCCCGGACCGGGTCGAGTTCCTCGATCCGCCGCTGCCAGCCGTGCCTGCCCCGCGGAACCCCGCCCGGCGCGCCGGAGTCGGCGCGCTTGGTCTTCATCAGCATGTGGATACCCTCCCGCCGCGTGATCAGCGTCCGTGCCGGTTCTTCAACATCCAGGCCGAGATCTTCATGTCCCGCGACTTGCGCTGCATGGTGAGCAGGTTCAGCGGAGCCGCGAATCTCTGCCGGGCGATGGACTTGACCCGGCTGAATTCACGCAGACCGTCCGCTCCGTGGATCCGGCCGAAGCCCGAGTCTCCGACACCGCCGAACGGCAGCGCCGCCACGCCGGCGAACCCGAGCACCGAACCGATCGTCACCACTCCGACCCTGAGTTTTTCGGCAGCCTGCATCGCCTTCGTCGCATCCCTGGTGAAGATGGACGCACCGAGCCCGAACGTGGTGCCGTTGGCCTTCGTGACCGCCTCGTCGAGGCTGGCGACCCTGTTGATGACGACCGTGGGGCCGAACGTCTCCTCGCGGATCGCGGTGCTGTCCTCGGGAACGCCGGTCAGCACGATCGGTCCGACGTAGCCGTCCTTGATGGATTCCAGTCCGCCGACCACAGCGGATCCGCCCTTGTCGAGTGCATCCTGGACGTGGCCGCGGACGACGTCGGACTGGCTGGTCATCGTCATCGGACCGTATGCGGCGTCCCGGGGGCCGGGGCGCAGGACCTTCGACTTCTCGGCGACCAGCCGGACGAACTCGTCGTAGACCGAGTCGACGACGTAGATGCGCTCGACGCCGGCGCACGTCTGTCCAGCGTTGCCCATCGCCCCGAACACCGCGAAGCCGGCGGCCTCGTCCAGGTTCGCGTCGGCGTCGACGAGCATGGCGTCCTTGCCGCCCGCCTCGACGACGAGGGGGGTCAGCGTTTCGGCACACGCGGCCATGACGCGCTTGCCGGTGGCGGCAGATCCGGTGAAGGCAATCTTGTCGACCCCGGCCGAGACGAGAGCAGCGCCGGTCGAGCCGTCTCCGGTGACCACCTGCAGTACGGGTTGGTTGGGGACGAGCGCCTTCCACTTGTCGGCGAGCCACACCGCGACCCCGGGGGTCAGCTCACTGGGCTTGAAGACGACGGTGTTGCCCGCCGCCAGCGCATAGGAGATCGACCCCATCGGCGTGTACACGGGGTAGTTCCACGGCCCGATGACACCGACCACACCCATCGGCTCGTATCCGACGCTACTGGCCTGGTTCGCGCTGACCAGGCCCGACGGCACCTTCCGCCGCTTCAGAACCTTGCCCGCGTTCTTCGCGGCCCAATCGAGGTGTTCGATGGCGAGCATCACTTCGAGGAGCGCGTCGTCGTACGGCTTGCCGGTTTCCGCGGCGACGAGCGCGGCCAGCTGCTCGCCGTCCCGGGCCATCGACTTCTTCCAGTCGAGGAGCCATTGTTTGCGGCCGTCGAACCCGAGGGCGTTCCACCACTGCGCGGCGGCGCGGGCCGCGTCGACGGCGTCGCGCACCTCCCGCTCCCCTTGGATCGGGTATTCGGCCAGGACGTTGCCGTCGCGCGGGTCCAGGGACGCGAACGTCTTCGGCGCCGGCTCCGTCCGGGCTGCGGGCTGCTCGCCGGCCGTCGTCTCGGCTGTCTCCGCCTGCTGTGGCATGGTCTGTCCTCCCTCGAGATCACATCAAATATATTTGATGTGATGTAATGTAGTGGACATCACAGTATGCGGCAGACCCCATCGCGGCAAGCCCCACACACTCACCTCCGGCCGACCGATTCGCCGGCCGAATCAACCATGAGGAGTCCCCCGGACATGAGCGTCGAATTCACCAGTGAACAGAAGGACTTCGCGGCGGCGATCGCCGATTTCTGCAAGCGCGAGAGCGGCACCCGCGAGCAGCGCGACAGGCTGACGAATCACGGCGAGCACAACCACAATCAGGACGTCTACGAGAAGATGGCCAAGCTGGGCTGGCTGGGCATCACCATTCCCGAGGAGTACGAGGGCTCGGCCGCCAGCCACGTCGACATGTGCATCCTCCTCGAGGAGGCCGCCAAGGGGATGGCACCCATCGGCGGCATCGGTCCCACCCTGATCACGGGCGGTGCCTACACCAAGTTCGGAACCGACGCACAGAAGGACATCGTGTTGCGCGGCATCGTGGCCGGCCGATCACAGTCCATCTCGATGTCCGAGCCGGAAGCCGGTTCCGACGTCGGCAACCTCAGCACCCGCGCGGAGAAGACCGCCGACGGCTGGGTGATCAACGGTCAGAAGACGTGGTGCTCCAACGCGCACTTCGCCGACAACATCCTGCTCGTGGCCCGCACCGGGCGCGGCGACGGCAAGCACGAAGGCCTCACGATGTTCCACGTCCCCGCCGATACCGCCGGGCTGAAGATCAGCGGCATCGACACGATGGGCGGCAAGGAGGTCAACGATCTCTACTTCACCGATTGCGTCCTACCCGAGGACGCGGTGGTGGGCGAGGTCGGCAACGGCTGGCGCCAGCTGATGACCGGCCTGAACTTCGAACGCCTGATCCTCGCCGCCATGATGCTCGGCACCGCGCAGCGCGCGTTCGCCGACACCCTCGACTTCGTCACCCAGCGCAAGCAGTTCGGGCGGCCGGTCGGATCGTTCCAGGCGTTGCGCCACCGCATCGCCGATCTCGCGACGGAGATCGAGTGCTGCAAACTGCTCGTCTACAGCGTCGCCAACGACGTCGACGCGAACCCGGACAAGATGCTGGCCCGCGAGGCGTCGATGGCCAAACTGAAGGTCACGGAGACGGCGAAGAAGGTCGCGCTCGAGGGCATGCAGATGATGGGAGGGTACGGCTACGCCACCGAGTTCGACATGGAGAAGCACGTCCGCTCCACCATCGTGTCGAGCATCTACGGCGGTACCAACGAGATTCAGCGCGACATCATCGGCAAGACCTACGGCTTGTAATCACCACCCGCGGTTTATGCTGGTTTGCCGCATCGAAGGAGTTCTCCATGGCATCGCCCTCCGTGTCACGATCCCCAGCGGGCCGCACCCTGCGCCGCCGACCCCAGCTGTCGGACGACGTCGCCGTGCACGTCCGCAACCTGATCATGTCCGGGGGCGTTCGCCCGGGTGACTTCATCCGCCTCGACGAGACCGCGGCGGACCTGGGGGTCAGCGTCACACCCGTCCGTGAGGCGCTCCTGACCCTGCGAGGGGAGGGACTCGTCGAACTGGTCCCCCACCGCGGGTACGTGGTCGCACCGCTCAGCCGGGACGACATCCACGACCTCTTCTGGCTGCAGGGGCAGATCGCCGAGGAACTCGCGGTCCGCGCAAGTCGGTCGGCCACCCCGGAGGCCGTCGAGGAGCTGACCGCGATCAACGAGAAGCTGCGACGCGCCGTCCAGGACGGCGACGCCGACCGCATCGAGGATCTCGAGTTCTCGTTCCACCGGGTCATCAACCGTCTCGCCGACGCGAGCAAGCTGTCGTGGTTCCTGCTCAGCGCCACCCGGTACACCCCGGTGCAGTTCTATTCGTCCGATCCGGCCTGGGGTGAGTCGGCGGTCGAGAGCCATCGCCGTCTCATCGCCGCGCTCGCCGACGGGAAGGCCGACGTGGTGGGTGCGGAGAACAAGGCCCACTTCATCGACGGCGCCCAGCGACTGGTCGCACATCTCGACGAGGTCGGCATCTGGGACTGACCGGCACCACCGGTGCCCGGCGCCGGGGTCAGCACGGTGCGAGGTTGCGCTCTCCATAGGTCGGGTCCAGCGCCCGCTGGATGATGTACACGGCCCGCGCATCGGTGGTCAGCTGGATGTGTTCGGCCGTGTTCGTCTCGCAGCCGTCCTGGAGCCAGATGTTGTGCACGACGGCACCCGGACCGGCCGTCAGGAACGTGTTCTCCGGCGGGGTCGACACGGTGTCGCTGCGGCTGGCGACCACCGTGTACTCGATGCCCGGGTCGGTGTCGCCGCCCGCGTTGAGGAGCTGGAGGAAGGGCGAGCCCACCATCTGCTGGATGTAGGACGGTCCGACCGCGACACCGGCGAGAGTCGTGACCGGCACACCCAGTGCCTGCGCGATCGCACCGAGCGACTGGACGTCCCCGAAGCTGGTGCCGTGGTTGGTGGCACCGAGTGTGACGAGCGAGTGCACCTTGTTCAGCGCGGGGTTCGTGCGGTCGGCGCCGCCGACGAACCGCAGGTACTGGCGGGACACCGTCCCACCGAGCGAATGCCCGATCATGTCGACCTGCGAAGCGCCGGTGATGGTGCGGACCTGGTCGACGAATCCGGCGAGCTGCTGCGCGGACTCCGCGATGTCGGCGCCGCCGAACATCCGCATCAGGTTGCCCTCGGTCAGACCGGCGGCCTGTCCGTAGTTGAGGGCGAACACGCAGTATCCCTCCGCCGTGAGCGCCGGCGCGAGGTCCTTCCATGTTCCCACCATGCCGGTCCAGGTGCCGTGCACCAGCACGACGGGACGCGGATGCGCCGCGGACGGCTTACAACTCCAGTCATTCGCCCCCGGCAGCACCGACAGGTCGGCCGCGGGTGCGGGTTCCGCTTCCACGGGATCCGCTGCCGCTGGTGCCACGCCGCAGAGCATCACGATGCCTGCCAGCGCGAACAACAGGGCCCTACCGGCCGACGATCTGCGCATATTCCTCGTATCCTGAGTTGACGGAAATAGACTTCAGGTTACGTTACCCAACTGTCCATCAAAGTCTCAACCTGAGATCGAGACTCTGGGGGGGGTGATAACCCACACGGTTCGTCTTCGACTGATCACGGACAGCCCCCCGGCCATCCGGAAGGCTCACCGAAACGAACCACTAACGACACACGATAGTCGGGATGAGAAAGCTACTGCCAATCGAGTGAGTGGGGCGATTATGTATTTCTCCGTAGAACAGCGGGACGGCGACGATTCCGGAGAGCATTCTGACGCCTCGGCGCAGCAGGCACTCGAGGGTCTGCGCGCGGAACTCGACGCCGTCGACGCAACCCTGCTCGAAGCGGTGCGGCATCGCTTGGAGGTGTGCCTGCGCATCGGCGAATTGAAGCGCCGCGAACACATCGCCATGATGCAGCCAGGCCGGATCCACATCGTCCACGAACGGGCGCGGCAGTACGCGGACAGCCACTCACTCTCCCCGGAGTTCTTCGACTCGCTGTACGACCTTCTCATCGCCGAGACGTGCCGGCTCGAGGACCTCGTGATCAACAGGGAGCCCGCCGACGAGGGCCCCCACCACAACGGACACCACAACCACCGTGACAACCATCACGTTCGTCGCAGTTCCGCGGCATCTGCGAATGTCGAGTCGTGATGAGTACCCGGACGCTCTTGGTCGACAACTACGATTCGTTCACCTACAACCTGTTCACCCTGCTGGCCGAGGTGAACGGTGAGCCCCCGACGGTCGTGCACAACGACGTGGAGTGGGATTCGATCCCCTGGTCCGACTTCGACAACATCGTCATCTCCCCCGGCCCCGGACGCCCGGAGCGGCAACGAGACTTCGGCATCAGTGCGCGCGTCATCACGGAGACCGAACTCCCCGTCCTCGGCGTGTGCCTCGGCCATCAGGGACTGTGCCAGCTGTTCGGGGGCAGCGTGGTTCTCGCACCCGAACCGATGCACGGCCGCGTGTCCCTCGTCGAACACGACGGTTCCGAACTCTTCGCCGGCATTCCGTCACCGTTCCCGACCGTCCGCTACCACTCGCTGATCGTCGAGGATCTCCCCGACGACCTCGAGGCCACCGCCTGGACCGCCGACGGCCTGCTGATGGGTGTCCGCCACCGGACTCGTCCGCTGTGGGGCGTCCAGTTCCACCCCGAATCGATCAGCACCGCGTTCGGTCACGAACTGCTCGCGAACTTCCGCGATCTCACGCAGACGCATTCCGGGACACCCACGCACGGGTCCATGCTGAGAATCCCGATTCCCCACGCGCCGTACGTGGTCCAGCAGGTGCGCGTCGATCACGAAGTCGATCCCCGCACCACGTTCGAGGATCTCTTCGCGTCCGGACCCAACGCGTTCTGGCTGGACGGGACGTCGGCCTCGGAACCGACGTCGCGATTCACCATCATGGGCAATTGTTCCGGCCCGCGCGCCGAGTACATCACGTACGACGTCAGCGAATCGATCGTCCGGATCACCCGGGAGGGGTTGCCGGTCGAACAGGTGCACGCACCGTTCTTCGACTACCTCGAGCGGCAACTGCAGGCCCGGTCGGTGCCCGGTCTCCCGGGTGTGCCGTTCGGCCTCGGCTACGTGGGGTACCTCGGCTACGAACTGAAGGCCGAGACCGGCGGCACGGCGGCCCACAAGTCGCCCACCCCCGATGCCGCGCTGGTGTTCGCCGACCGCGCCGTCGTCATCGACCATTCGGGCGAGCGCACCTACGCGCTGTGCCTGAGTGACCATCAGGACGATCCGGAGTTGCGCCGCTGGCTCGACGAGATGGAGGTGGCGCTGCATCGGCTGGCCGAGCCGGACAACCCGCCGACCGCGGTGTCGCCGATCCGGAAGCCGGAGTCCGCCGAACTCGCCCTGCGCCACGAACACGACAAGTATCTCGAACACATCGCGACCTCGCTCGGTGAGATCCGGACCGGTGAGTCCTACGAGGTGTGCCTGACCAACATGGCGACGGTGGACCAGTCGATCGATCCCCTGCACACGTTCGAGTTGCTGCGCTCCATCAGCCCCACCCCGTACAGCGCGTACCTCCAGTTCGCCGGACTGTCGGTACTCAGCGCCTCCCCCGAACGGTTTCTCAGGATCGGCGCGGACCGGGTGGTGGAGTCCAAGCCCATCAAGGGGACGCGCCCGCGCGGCGCGACCCCCGCCAAGGATGCGGCGCTGCGGCAGGACCTGCTCGACAGCGAGAAGGACCGCGCCGAGAACCTGATGATCGTCGATCTGACGCGCAACGATCTGGCCCGGGTGTGCGTTCCCGGATCGGTGCACGTTCCCAAACTCTTCGACGTCGAGACGTACGCGGCCGTGCATCAACTCGTGTCGACCGTGCGCGGGACCCTCAGCGCGGATGCCTCCGTCGTCGAGTGTGTTCGCGCCGCCTTCCCGGGCGGATCGATGACGGGCGCCCCGAAGATCCGGACCATGGAGATCATCGACCGGCTCGAGTCCGGGCCGCGCGGTGTGTATTCCGGGTCGATCGGCTACTTCTCACTGACGGGGACGGCCGACCTGTCGATCGTCATCCGCACGATCGTCGCCACAAACACCGAGGTGACGTTCGGTATCGGTGGGGCGATCACCGCCCTCTCCGACCCGGAGGAGGAGTTCGACGAGGCTATGGTCAAGGCCGCCACCATGTTGCGGGCACTGACCGTGACGGCAGACCGGCCGAACGAGATCGGGCCGTGAACGTCCCGGCCGCATCCGCCCGGACCGTCGCGCTGATCGGCGGTTCCGGCGATGTCGGCCGGATGCTGGCGGCTCGGCTGCGTGCCGACGGAAACACGGTGCGCACCATCGACATCCGATTCTCCGACCGATCCGACCCGGATCAGGTGAAGGGCGACGTCACCGACCCGTCGCCCGAGCTGCGGGCGGTGGTGAACGCTGCCGATGCGGTGATCCTGGCGATCCCCGAAAGCATCGCGCTGGAGGCGATTCCGTTCGTCGTCGCGGAGTTGGCCGAACACGCCCTGCTGGTCGACACGCTGTCGGTGAAGTCCCGATTCGACGCCGCCCTGCGCGACAGTGCGCTGCGCACCGGTGCGGTGGGCATCAACCCGATGTTCGCGCCTTCCCTCGGACCGGAGGGCCGCCCCGTCGCGGCGGTGACCTACCGGGACAGTGGTGAGGTCGAGTGGTTCCTGTCGGTGCTGTCCGGCTGGGGGTCGTCGGTGGTCCGTCTGGACGCCGAACACCACGACCGGCTCACCGCAGCGACCCAGGCGCTGACACACGCCGGCGTCCTCGCGTTCGGCCTCGCGCTGGCGGACCTCGGTGTCGACGGCGCCGAACTCACCGCGGTGGCGACCCCTCCCCATCTCGTGTCGCTCGCGCTCCTCGCGCGGGTCGGCGGAGGCGTCCCGGAGGTCTACCGGGACATCCAGGCGGGCAATCCCTTCGCGGGCGAGGCCCGCCGCGCGCTCGCCGCGGCGCTGACCACTCTCACCGAAACCGTCGAGCGGGGCTCGGAGGACGATTTCGCTTCGCTCATGTCCCGCTCGACATCGGCGCTCGGCGACCGGAGCGAACCCCTCGCCCGGGTGTGCGCCGATCTCTTCACCGATCTCGTTCACATACAGCCGCAGTCGTGGGACAGGAACGGAGATTCGTCATGACGCCCCAGAAGACGCCCTCGCTCCCGGAGTACGACCCGGCGGATCCGGTGGAGAGCGCAGTCGTGTCCCGGCTCGCCCGGAACTGGGGTCAGCGGGCGACCGTGAAGAAGCCGGAACCGGACCTCGACGCGCTGTTCGACCTCGACAAGCAGGACTACCCGAACGAGTTGCTGCCCTTCGCCGATCACGATCGGTTCCTCGGCATGAGCGAGGAGCAACGGAACCAGCTCCGGGCGTGGGCCTGGATCGCATTCAACAAGAACGTCATGGACATCGAGCAGTACGTGGTCAATCCCGGGTTCGACCTCGTCGCGCACGACGCCCTGGACACCGGGCTCGGAGACACGTTCGCCGTGGCCGTCCACCAGGCGATGGTCGACGAGCAGTACCACACCCTCATGCACCTGAACGCGAGCGCGGTCACGCGCAGGCAACGCGGTTGGGCGATGCCGAACAACGCCCTTCCCGACGTCCTGACGTTGCGCCGACAACGCGCGGCGACGGCCGAGGCCGCCGACCCGAGGAAGCGGGCGATCACGACGTTCGCCTTCATGACGGTGGCGGAGATCTCGATCAGCTCCTACCTCGACCTGATCTCCGAGAACGACGTCATCCAGCCGGTCAACCGGGCGACGGTGAGGCTGCACAATCGCGACGAGTACTGCCACGCCTCGATCGCCGACGACATCGCCGGCGTCGTCTACGACACGCTGAGCCCCGACGACCGCCGCCACTTCCTGGACGGGCTGGTCGACGCGATGACGGCTTTCAGCAGCAACGACTACTCGACGTGGCACACCATCGTCGGACTCATGGACCTGGGCGGCGGTCAGGCGATGATCGACGACGCCGAACACGACACCCGCCGATCCGCACTGGTCCAGGATTTCGGTGGCATCCACAAGCTGTGCAAGCACCTCGGCGTCGCCGGCGAGATGTCCTTCGAGTGGGCCTGACTCCGCGGCGACGGGACAGACGGGGCCACGTGGTGGGAACGCGCGGAGCCTTCCCACCACGGGCCGCGGAGATCAGCGCCCGGATCGCTCCTCGGCCTGAGCCACGAGCGCGGTGAGCGCGGCAACCCAGAACTCTCCGAACCGGTCCACTTCCGGTGCCGAGAGGATGCCGGGCGGGAAGGACATGAACGCCGACAACTGCAGGCCCTCCGCGGTTTCCGAGATCACCGACTGGATGTCGAGAACAGCCTGGGCGGGCATCGCGCTCTTCTCGAATCCACCCGTGACGGGCGATTCGAAATCGGGCAGCCAGTCGAGTCCACGTACCGCCTCGGGAACCTCGGCCGCGCTCACGCGTCCGATGTAGTTGAACACGATCTGCGGTTCCGGCCAGTTCCTCATCACCGCCGAGGTGTCGGGGTTCAGATACCGGAGCAGCCCGTATCCGATTCCCCGGTCCGGGATCGCGCTCAGCTGATCCCGGACCGCGTGTACGGCGTCCGCCGCGCCCGCGCCACCCCGCAGTGCATCGGCGATGTCGACCCCGGCGAGGTCGAGACGTGCCGGGTACATCGTGGTGAACCAGCCGACCGTCCGCGACAGATCAGCACCCGGCACCGTGGACTCTTCACGTCCGTGACCCTCGAGGGTGACGACCGTCGACGAAGCCTCGACTCCGCGGTCGCGTCGCCACGCGGCCACCGCCAACGCGACGGCTGCCGCGAGAACGTCGCCGATCTCACCGTCGAGCGCACCCGGCGTGCCACCCAGCAATGCCTCGGTGACCGGTGCGGGAACATCCACCCGGGTCCGCTCCAGCGTGCTGACCAGGTCGGTTTCCAGGTCCAGCTCACGCGATCCGAGCAGCGGATCCGGGCCGGTCAGCATGTGTTCCCACACCTCGAGTTCGGCCACCCGCTCCGGCTCGACCGCCGCCTCGAGCAGACCGTCGGTCCAGCGCCGCAGCGACGTTCCGACCGGCTCGAGTGACGGCGACGTGCCGGCAGCGATCTGCGCGCCCGCGGTCGCGAAGTCCGGCACCAGGATCCGCCACGACACGGAGTCGATGACGAGGTGGTGCGGCACCACGAGGAGCCGTCCGCGCCGATCCGACTCGGCGGGGTCGAACCAGACGAACTGGAGCATCGACCCGGTGCGCGGATCCAGGCGATTCAGCGCCGCGTCGAAGGCCGCACTCGCCACCGCGTCGAACTCCGGCGAACCGGGCTCGTCGCCGGCCGCGATCTCCACCCGATGCACGGTGGCGTCGATGTCGACGCTACCCGCGGGTGCGATCTCGAGCGCGTCCTCTACACCGGACGTGACCAGGGTCGACCGCAGCACGTCATGCTTGTCGACCACGGCGGCGATCGTCGCGGTCACCTGCTCGCGTTCGATCCCGGCGGGCAACGTCAGCATCAACGGCATGACGAACCGGTCGAAGTCGCCGCCGCGCTCGACCATCTTGCGGGCGACCGGGGTGAGCGGCACCGTTCCGACGCCACCACCCTCGTACTCCTGCAGTGCGGCCGCCGCGGACTCGCCCGAATCGGCCACCGCGGCCAGCTCGGCAACCGTGCGCCGCTCGAACACATCTCGCGCGGTGAAGTGGATACGGGCCGAACGTGCCCGCGCCACCAGCTGGATGGACACGATGCTGTCGCCGCCGAGCTCGAAGAACGAGTCGTCGATTCCGACGCTCTCCCGGCCGAGCAGTTCACCGAACACGGTCGCGAGTGCACGCTCGGTGTCGGTGCGCGGCGCCCGGAAGTCGGCCGCCGACGCGAAGTCCGGCACCGGCAGCGCGCGCCGGTCGAGCTTGCCGCTGGTGCCCAGCGGAAGTTCGGCGAGAACCATCACAGAATCCGGAATCATGTACTCGGGCAACGATTCCGCGACGAACCCATTCAGCGCTGCCGGGTCGAGAACCGCGTCCGGCTTCGGCACGACGTAGGCGACGAGCCGCGCACCCACCTCGCTGTTGTGGACGATCACGGCGGCCTGCGCCACGTCGCGGTACCGGACGAACGCCTCCTCGACCTCGCCGAGTTCGATACGCAGTCCGCGCACCTTCACCTGGAAGTCGGTGCGGCCCACGAACTCGAGGACGCCGTTCTCGTTCCACCGGACGAGGTCGCCGGTGCGGTACATCCGCGCACCCGAATCGCCGAACGGGTTCGCGACGAACCGTTCCGCACTCAGTGCGGAACTGTTGACGTATCCGCGGGCGAGTTGCGCGCCGTCGAGGTACAGCTCACCGGGAACACCGATCGGCGCCGGGTTCAGATGAGCGTCGAGCACGTACGCGCGGGTGTTCCAGGCCGGCGAACCGATCGGCGCGATCGTCGCCGTGCCCGACGGCTCCACCACGTGGGCCGTCGAGTTGATGGTCACCTCGGTCGGGCCGTACAGGTTCACCAATTCCGCGGAACCGAGACCGGAAACCCGGTCGGCCGCCGACTGCGGCAGCGGCTCACCGCCCGCGAAGACCAGGCGCAGCGAACCGCACCGGTCGGCCGTGGCAGCGTCGAGGAACATGGTCAGCACGGACGGGACGAACTGGATCACCGTCACCGCTTCCGTGCCCACGGTCGCTGCCATGTAGTCGGGGTCGCGGTGACCGTCCGGCGAGGCGATCACGAGAGTGCCACCGACCACCAACGGCAGGAACAGCTCCCACACCGAGGCGTCGAACGTGAACGGTGTCTTCTGCAGCACCACGTCCTGCGCGCCGATGCCGTAGACGTCCCGCATCCACGCCAGCTGGTTGGCCAGCGCCGAGTGCGGAATCGCCACGCCCTTCGGACGTCCCGTCGAACCCGACGTGTACAGCGCGTAGGCCAGGTTGTCCGGGCGCAACTCGGCGAGCCGCTCGGAATCCTCGACCGGGCCATCCGCGTACTCGGACAGGTCGAAGTCCTCGACCAGGTACACCGGCACGTCCACGTCGAGATTCGCGATGTCGTCGGCCTGGCTCAGCACACAGGTCGGCACGGCACTGTCCACGACGTACGAGGTGCGGTCCGCCGGGTGCTCCGGGTCGATCGGCACGTACGCGCCGCCCGCCGCGTGGACAGCGTAGAGGCTGATCACCATGTCGAGCGAGCGTCGCATCGCGATGCCCACCACCGAGTCCGGCCCCACACCCATCGACATCAGGTGCCGCGCCAGACGATTCACCCGCGCGTCGAACTCGGCGTAGGTGAGGCGTACGTGGTCCGCCACCACGGCCGTTCGATCCGGCGTGCGAGCGACCTGGGCGCCGAACATCGACACCACGGATTCGTCGGTGACGTCGTGCCCCGAGTCGTTCCACCCGGACAGGACGAGTTCGCGTTCGTCGCCGGTCAGCAGATCGAGATCGCCCACCAGCGTGGACCTGCCGGCCGCGATGGTCTGCAGGATCCGGTTCAGCCGGGAGCCGAGCCGCTCGACGGTGTCGGCGCCCAATACGTCCGGGAGGTATTTCAGGACCAGCTGTAGCTCGCTGTCCGACTGGGCCAGCAGGCTCAGCGGGTAGTGCGAGGCGTCGCTGATCTGCACCCCGGCGACCCGGAGCCCGTCGATGTCGCTGTCCTCGGTGAGACCTGCGCGGTCCACCGGGTACGACTCGAACACCGTCAACGTGTCGAACAGCCCACCGATTCCGGCGATCTGCTGGATCTCCGGAAGACCGATGTGATGGTGGTCGAACAACGTCGACTGTTCCGCCTGCAGCCGCTCGAGCAGTCCGAGGAGCGACTCACGGGGGTCGATACGCACGCGAATCGGGATGGTGTTGATGAACAAGCCCACCATCGACTCGATGCCTGCGACCTCCGGGGGACGACCCGACACGGTGGCGCCGAAGACGACGTCGTCCGAGGCCGTCATGCGGGCCAGCAGCAGACCCCACGCCGCCTGGACGATCGTGTTCATCGTCAGGCCACGGTCCCGGGCGATGCGCGCCAGGTTCTCGCTCACCACCTCGCCGAGGTGCAGCGCGAACTCGGCCGGTTCGGGACGGTCCTCGCTGCTCGGCGCCGGGGCCAGCACGGTCGGACCGTCCAGTCCCGCCAGTGCGTGCGCCCACGCGCTGCGCGATGCGTCGGTGTCGCGTTCGGACAGCCAGCCGAGGAAGTCGCGGTAGCCACGCACGCGCGGCAGCACCGAACCGTCTCCGCGGGTGGCGTACAGCACCAGCAGGTCCTTCATCAGCAACGGCATCGACCATCCGTCGAGCAGGATGTGGTGGTTGCTGATGGAGAACCGGTAGCTGTTCTCACCCGTGCGGATCAGCAGGAACCGCATCAGGGGCGGACGACTCATGTCGAACCGCGCCGAACGATGTTCGCTCAGAACGGAACTCATCCGCTCCGCGCGTTCGGCCTCGGACAGACCGGAGAGGTCGAGCTCTTCCCACGGCAGTGCGACACGGTCGACGACTACCTGGACCGCGGTCCCCGAATCGTCGGGGACGAACGCCGTGCGCAGGTTCGCGTGACGTGCGATCAACGCCTCCGCCGCGCCGCGGAGCCGGCCGGTGTCGACGATGCCCTGGAAGTCCAGCACCACCTGAGCGGTGTAGACGTCCACCGCGTCCTCGGCGAGAACGGAATGGAAGAACATTCCCGACTGCAGCGGGGCGAGCGGCCACACGTCGGTGGCGTCGGGGTAGCGCCGCTCGAGCGCCTCGAGGTCGTCCTGCGTCACGGACACCAGCGGAACGTCGGACGGTGTGAGACCGCCGCCGTTCGGCCCGGAGGCGTGCTCGGCCAGTGCGGTCGCCGCGGCGTGCCACAGTTCGGCGAGCTCCCACACGTCCGCCTCGTCGAGAATCTCGGTGGCGAACGCGATCTTGGCCTCGATCTCGGGACCGGACGCCGTCTCCGACGTCACCGCGTTGATGCTGAGCACCGCCGGTGCCACCATGTCGTCGTCCATGGCACCGCCGAACTCACCCGAATCGCTGTCGGGAATCCAGCCGAGATCCCGGATCTCGGCGGGCAGATCCACCGAGCCCGCGCGACCGAGGTAGTTGAACCCGATCTGCGGAGTCGGCAACGATGCCAGGGCCGGAGCGGTCTCCTCGTTCAGGTAGCGAAGCAGCCCGTAGCCGATGCCCTTGTCGGGCACGGCAAGCAGCTGTTCCTTGACCGCCTTCAGCGCCGCGCCTGTCGACGTCCCGCCGTCGAACGCGTCGTCGAGATCGGCCCGGGAGACGTCCAGCCGCACCGGGTACAGGCTCGTGAACCAGCCCACTGTGCGGGAGAGGTCGGCACCGGGCACGGTCGCCTCTTCCCTGCCGTGTCCCTCGAGGTTGATCAGCACCGAGCGATCCTCGGTCCCGTTGCGGAGTCCACGCCAGCGCGCGACCGCGAGAGCGAGAGCCGCGAGCAGGCCGTCGTTGACACCGCCGTTCACGGACTGCGGGATCGTGGTGAGCAACGCCTGCGTCACCTGCGTCGAGAACGTCATGCTCAGGCGGTCGGTCCGGGCGATCACGTCGCGTGCGGGATCGAACGCACGCTTTCCGATCAGCGGATCCGTGCCTGCGAGCATTCCGCGCCAGAAGTCGAGTTCCGCCACACGGTGCGGCGACTTCGCCTCCTCGACCAGACCGTGCGCCCACGCTCGGACCGAGGAGCCGACCGGTTCGAGCTGCGCCGGCTGTCCCGCAGTGATCTGCGAACCCGCGGTCGCGAAGTCCGGCAACAGCACTCGCCAGGACACACCGTCGACGACGAGGTGATGCGCGAGCACCAGCAGGCGGCCGCTCTGCCCCGGCAACGACGCCGCGGGAGCGAACCACACGAACTGCGTCATCCGGCCCGACGCCGGATCCAGCCGTTCCGCCGCACGGTCGAGAGCCGTGCGTGCCAGCCTCTCGAATCCGTCCGTTCCCGGTTTGTCGGTGAACTCGATCTGCTCGATCAGGCCGTCCGCACCGAATGCGGCTTCGGTCGGGAGAGCCTCGAACGCCCAGTCGTCCCCGGTCCGGGTGAGCCGGGATCGGAGGATGTCGTGGCGTTCCACAACAGCATCCACCGTGGCCACCAGCTGATCCCGCGTGACCGCGGGCGGGGTGGTCAGCAGAACCGCCTGCGAGAACTTCTCGAAGGTCCCTGCCGTCTCCACCAGCCAGTGCGCGATAGGCGTGAGCGGAATCGAACCGACGCCGCCGCCCGGCAGCTCCTCGAGCTTCACCGACTCGACGTCGGTGGCCCAGTCGGCCACGTCGGCCAGCGCCGAGACGGTCTTGCGCTCGAAGACGTCCCGCGCCGTGAACAGCACACCGGCGTTCTTCGCGCGGGTCGTGAGCTGGATGGACACGATGCTGTCACCGCCGAGGGCGAAGAACGAGTCGTCGACGCTGACGCGGTCCACGCCGAGCACCTGCGCGAAGACGTCGGCGATGGCCTTCTCCATCGGCGTCGACGGCGCGCAGTACTCACTGGCGGCCGACACGAACTGCGGCTCGGGAAGCGCCTTGCGGTCGAGCTTTCCGGCGGGCGTCAGCGGCACCGAATCGATCGCCATGATCGACGACGGCACCATGTACCCGGGCAGGGTCTCGGACACGAACGCCGACAGTTCCGCGACGTCGATCGACGCGCCCTGAGCGGGCATCACGTACGACACCAGGACGGTCTGACCGGTCTGCTCGCGGTGGTGGCCCAGCGTGACCGCGAAGTCCACGCTCGGGTGGCTGCCGAGTTCGGCGTCGATCTCGCCGAGTTCGATGCGGAACCCACGGACCTTCACCTGGAAGTCGGACCGGCCGACGTAGTCAAGGACGAGGTCGCCGGTCTCCGCGTCGTGCACCCAGCGGACGACGTCGCCGGTGCGGTAGAGCCGCTCACCGGGACCGCCGAACGGGTTGGCGACGAAACGCTCCGCCGTCAGGGCGAACCGGTTGTGATAGCCGCGCGCCACGCTCGGACCCGCCACGTACAGCTCACCCGCGACCCCTACCGGGACCGGCGTGAGACGGGAGTCGAGCACGACCACGTCGACACCCCGGGTGGGACCGCCGATGGTGACGGGCCGATCCGCCTTCATCGGGTTGCTCGACGTGCTCCAGATCGTCGCCTCGGACGGGCCGTACAGGTTGAACATGCGCCGGCCGGGTGCCCACTTCTGCATGAGTTCCGGCGGGCAGGCCTCGCCGGCCACCGACAGCACCTCGATGCGTTCGAGCCCTGCCGGGTCGACCGTGGTGAGGGCCGCGGGTGTGATGAACGCGTGCGTGACCTTCTGCTTCTTCAGCAACCGGGCGAGTTCGTCGCCACCGTAGACGACGCCGGACGCGATGACCATCGTCGACGCGGCGGCGACGGCGTGCAGCAACTCGAACACGGACGCGTCGAAGCTCGGCGAGGCGAAGTGCAGCACCCGCGACTGCGGGGTGAGCCGGAGCCGCTCGACCTGTTCGGTCGTGACGTTCGCCAACCCGGTGTGGGTGACGACGACGCCCTTGGGCAGACCCGTCGACCCGGACGTGTAGATGACGTACGCCGCGTCGTCGACCCGTGTCGGACGGATGCGGTCGGCGTCGGTGACGGCCTCGGAGGACACGGACGCGCAGTCGCCGTCCATCTCGTCCTCACCGAGCACCAGCCACCGCACGGTGTCGGGCAGCTCGCCGACGTGGGCGCCGGTGGTGAGACCGACCTCCACGCGAGAGTCCGTGACCATGTGCAGGATCCGGTCGAACGGGTAGCTCGGATCGACGGGCACGAATGCCGCGCCGGTCTTCGCGACCGCCCAGATGGAGAGGATGGATTCGACGGAACGCGTCAGTGCCAGCGCGACGAAGTCGTCGGCTCCGATGCCCCTGCCGATCAGGACGCGGGCGAGACGGTTCGAGCGCTCGTCGAGCTCACGGTAGGTGACCTGCTCGTCGCCGCACACGACGGCGACGGCGTCGGGGTCGACCGCCGCGGCGGTGGCCAGGATGCTCGACAGGAGCTCGGGTGCGGCGCTGTCGGCGCCGCGGACGGGTGCCAGCACCTCGTGCTCGTTCTCGCTCAGGACGTCGATGTCCCCGATCAGCACGGACGCGTCGGCGGTGATCGCCTCGAGGATGCGCTGGAAACGGAACGCGAACGACGCGATGGTGCGTTCGTCGAACAGATCCGTCGCGTAGGTGAAGACGCCCCGCATCGGCGCGTCCCCGTCCGCGTCGGCTGCGTCCGCGAGCGTGAGCTGCAGATCGAACTTCGCGGCGCTGATGCCACCGTCGAGTCCCTCGACCGTCAGGCCGGGCAGCTCCAGGTGCGCCTGCTCGATGTTCTGGAACGCCAGAGCCACCTGGAAGAGCGGCGAGAACGCCGTCGAACGTTCCGGCTGGAGGATCTCGACCAGCCGCTCGAACGGCACGTCGGTGTGCGTGAACGCACCGAGGTCGTGCTGACGCACCTGCGCGAGGAGGTCGGAGAACGTCGCGTCGACGTCGACCTGCGCGCGCAACACGAGCGTGTTGACGAACATGCCGACCAGATCGTCGAGCGCGGCCTCGCCGCGGCCCTCGATGGCAGTACCCACCGCGATGTCGTCCGTGGCGCTCAGCCGAGCGAGCAGCACCGACAGTGCCGCGTGCGCGACCATGAACAGCGACGCGTTGTGCTCACGCGCCAGCGCCCCGAGCCGATCGCGCAGTTCCGCGTCGATCTCGAAGTCGAAGTTCGCGCCGCGCATCGACTGCGCGGGCGGCCGCGGCCGGTCCGTCGGCAACGGCAGCACGTCCGGCAGACCGCTGAGCGTGGTCCGCCAGTAGTCGATCTGCTGGGTGGCCAGCGAATCCGACGCGTTCTCGTCGCCCAGCAACTCGTGCTGCCAGAGCGAGAAGTCCGCGTACTGGACGTCGAGCGGAGCCCAGGCGGGTTCGGAACCGGCGGCGCGGGCGCTGTAGGCGATCACCACGTCCCGTGCCAGCGGTGCCGTCGAGGCGCCGTCGGACGAGATGTGGTGGACGACGATGACCAGCACGTGCTGCTCGGCGTCGATCCGCAGGAGACGCGCGCGGACCGGGACGGCCTTCGCGACGTCGAAACCGGCGGTGACGAGGGAGATCACGCGCTCACGCAGGGTGTTCTCGTCGGCGACGTTCTCCACGTCCAGTGAGGTGAAACTCCGGGCCCGCGACAACACGACCTGGCCCGGGCCGTCGCCGGTGTCGGGGTACGTCGTGCGCAGCGTCTCGTGCCGTTCGACGACGTCGCCGAGTGCCTGTTCGAGCGCCGCGACGTCGAGGTGGCCCGTCAGCTTGATCGCCAGCGGAATGTTGTACGCCGCCGACGCCGTGTCGAACTGGTTGATGAACCACATGCGGGACTGCGCCGGGGACAGCGGAATCCGGGCCGGACGTGGCTGGGGCACCAGCGCCGGGCGGGTCGCGCCCGCCGAATCGGACTGCTCGGCGCGTGCCGACAGCGCGATCACCGTCGGAGCCTCGAACAGTTCGCGCACACCGATCGACGTGTCGAGCGCGGCATTGACGCGGGCGACCACGCGCGTCGCGACCAGCGAGTTGCCGCCGAGGTCGAAGAAGCTCGTGTCCACGCTGACCCGCTCGTGACCGAGCACGTCCGCGAAGACTCCGGCGACGATCTCCTCGACGGGGGTGCGCGGGCCCTTGTAATGGTCCGCGGCGCCACCGAACTCGGGTTCGGGGAGCGCCTTGCGATCGAGCTTGCCGTTGATGTTCAGCGGCAGCGCATCGAGGGCGATCAGCGCGGACGGCACCATGTACCCCGGCACCGACCGGCCGGCGAACGTGAGAACGTCGGTGTCGTCGACGGAGTTGCCTTGCTCCGGCACCACGTAACCGACGAGCCGGTCCCCGGTATGACGGTCGTGGTGGACCACGACGACGGCCTGCGCCACCGACGGATGCGCCACGAGCGCCCGCTCGATCTCGCCGAGTTCGATCCGGAAACCGCGGACCTTGACCTGGAAGTCGCTCCGGCCGACGTAGTCGAGGTTGCCGTCGCGGTTCCATCGCACCAGGTCACCGGTGCGGTACATCCGGTGTCCGGCGTCGCCGAACGGGTTGGCGACGAACCGTTCCGCGGTGAGGTCGTGGCGGCCGAAGTAGCCGCGCGCCAACTGCTCGCCCGCGAGATAGAGCTCACCTGTGACTCCGGCGGGAACGGGGTGCAGACGCGAATCGAGAACGTAGGTCTGCGTGTTCCATTCGGGTCTGCCGATCGGGACCGAACCGTCGCGCTCGTCGCCGCACCGGTAGTGGGTGACGCTGACGGCGGCCTCGGTGGGGCCGTACAGGTTGAAGATCTCCGCGTTCGAGACGTCGCGGAAACGGAGCATCGTGTCGGCGGGCAGTGCCTCACCGATGCAGAGCACCCGTGTCAACGACACCAGCTGGGCAGGCTCCGCCACCGCGACGAACGCCGACAGCAGCGAAGGCACGAAGTGCACGGTCGAGACCTGCTGCTCCGCAACGAGTGCGGCCAGGTACGACGGGTCGCGGTGGCCGTCCGGTGTGGCGACGACCAGACGTGCACCCGCGGTCAGCGCCCACCAGAACTCCCACACCGACAGGTCGAATGTCGCCGCCGTCTTGAGCAGCACCGAATCCTCCGCGGTGAGCGGGTATTCCGACTGCTTCCACCGCAACTGGTTCGCGATCGCACGGTGCGCGATCGCCACACCCTTCGGGCGACCGGTCGAGCCGGACGTGTAGATCACGTACGCGGCGTTCTCCGGCCGCAGCGGTGCGATCCGCTCCGAATCGGTCAGCGGAGCCGCGTTGATTCCACCCAGATCCAGTTCGTCGAGGAGGAGGTAGTCGACCCCGCCCGGCAGTCCCCCGACGACGGCGCGGCTCGCCAGGACGCAGACGGGTTGCGCGCTCTCCAGCACGTACGCGGTGCGCTCGGCCGGATGGTCCGGGTCGATCGGCAGGTAAGCGCCGCCGGCCGCGGCGATCGCGTACATGCCGACCAGCAGTTCCACCGAACGCGGAATCGCCAGGCCGACCACGGTTTCCGGGCCGACCCCGCGGCCGACGAGGTGCCGGGCCAACCGGTTGACCCTCGTCGAGAAGTCGGCGTACGTCAGCGACTCGCCCTCGAACACGAGAGCGGTGACGTCCGGGTTCTCCGCGGCGGCGGACGCGAACATGTCCGCGAGCGTCGTCTCCGGCAGCGCCCGCTCGGTGTCGTTCCATCCGGACACCACGAGCGCACGCTCGTCGCTGCCTGCGAGGGGCAGGTCGCCGACCGCGGTCCGCGGCGAATCCACCGCGGCGGCGAGGACGCGGCGGAACATGGCCGCGAAACGCTTGACGGTGGCGGCGTCGAACAGGTCGGTGGCGAACGTGAACACGCCCGACATCTGCTCCCCCTCGGGGCTGTCCCCCAGGATCAGATGCAGGTCGAACTGCGCGGTGTCGCCCTCGACCTCGAGCGGTGTGACGGTGAGGTCGGGCAGTTCCAGCTCGGCCTTCGTCGTGTTCTGGAACGAGTAGCCCACCTGGAAGATCGGGTGGTGGGCCATCGAGCGTGCCGGGTTCAGGACCTCGACCAGGCGCTCGAACGGGACGTCGGCGTGCGAGAACGCCTCGAGGTCGGCCTCTCGGGCACGGTCGAGGATCTCGTCGAACGTCTGCTGCCCGTCGACCTGTACCCGCAGTGCGAGGGTGTTGACGAACATGCCGACGACGTCGTCGAGTTCGCGCTCGCCGCGGCCTGCGATCGGGGTGCCCACCGAGATGTCCTCGGTGCCGGACAGACGGCTGAGCAGCACCGCGAATGCGGCGTGCACGGCCATGAACACGCTGGCATTGTGCCTCCGGGCCAGTGCGGCCAGACCGCGGTGCACCTCGGCGTCGATGGTGAAGTCGATCCGCGACCCGCGCAGGGACTGTACGGGCGGTCGCGGCCGGTCCACCGGCAGCTCGAGGAGGTCGGGCACGCCGGCCAGCGTCTTCTTCCAGAAGGCCAGCTGGGCGGCGATCAGGCTGTCGGGGTCGTCCTCGCTGCCGAGGAGTTCACGCTGCCAGATCGCGTAATCCGCGTACTGCACCGGGAGCGGCGCGTAGCCGGGTTCCCGGCCTGCCGCCCGCGACGCGTACGCCACCATGACGTCGCGCACGAACGGCGCAGTGGATTCGCCGTCGGTGGACACGTGGTGCACGACGAGTGCCAGCACGTAGTCCTGCGGGCCGACCTCGAACAGTCGCGTCCGGATCGGCGGGGCGTCGGCGGTGACGTCGAATCCGGCGGTGACCATCTCCACCAACTGCTCGCGCAGTTCGTCGTCCGACACCGCGGCGGGCGTCAGGTCCAACCGGACCTGGTCGGCGGGGAGGATCACCTGGTGCGGGCCCTCCGGCGAGTCCGGATAGATCGTGCGCAGCGACTCGTGGCGGTCGAGCACGTCGAGCACGGCGGACTGCAGGGCGTCCACGTCCAGCGCACCGGTCAATCGGACCGCGAGCGGAATGTTGTAGGCGGGCGAGTCCGGGTCGAAGCGGTTGATGAACCACATCCGGGACTGCGCCAGCGACAACGGGACGAAGGCAGACCTCTCCCGCGGCGCGAGGACGGGTCGCTGTCGGATGTTCTCGTCGGGGGTGCCGATGCGGGCGGCCAGACCAGCGACCGTCGGCGCCTCGAACAGTTCCCGGACGCCGATGCGGCGACCGAAGACCTGTCCGGCCCGCGACACGACACGGGTGGCGCTCAGCGAGTTCCCGCCGAGGTCGAAGAAGCTGTCGTCGACGCTGACCTGCTCGAGTCCGAGCACGTCGGCGAAGATGTCTGCGATCGTCTCTTCCGCGAGCGTCGTCGGGGCACGGAACTCCGCGCCCGCGGTGACGAACTCGGGTTCGGGCAGCCGCGCGCGATCCAGCTTGCCGATGCCCGTCAGCGGGATCTCGTCGAGGAGGATCACGACGGACGGCACCATGTACGGCGGAAGCGTCTCGCCGACAACCGACTTCAGCGATTCCGGATCGACCGTTGCACCGTCGGCGGGCAGGACGTACGACACGAGGGTCGTCAGCCCGGCCGGGTTCTCGCGACCCACGGTCACGGCGAACTCGATATCCGACTGTGCGGCCAGGGCGGCGTCGATCTCACCGAGTTCGACGCGGAACCCGCGGACCTTCACCTGGAAGTCGGACCGGCCGACGTACTCCACTCGATGTCCGTCCGCCCAGCGCACGACGTCGCCGGTGCGGTACATGCGCGCGCCGGGTTCGCCGAACGGGTTGGCCACGAACCGCTCCGCCGTGACCGACGGACGGTTGTGGTAGCCGCGGGTCACCGACGGGCCGCAGATGTAGAGCTCGCCGGGCACTCCCTCCGGCACCGGACGCAACCGTGAATCGAGGATGAGGGATTCGACGCCACGCAGCGGCGAACCGATCGTCACGCGCTCACCCGCCACCATCGGTTCGGTGATGGTGACGATGACCGTGGTCTCGGTGGGACCGTAGGCGTTGCGCATCTCGCGGCCGGGAGCCCACCGTGCCACGAGTTCCGGTGTGCAGGTGTCGCCGCCGACCACGACGGACGTGACGGAGTCGAGGCCGTCGGGGTCGACGGTCATCAGCGCCGTCGGTGTCATGACCACGTTGTTGACCCGTTCGCGGCGGATCAGGTCGGCGAGTTCGTCGCCGCCGTAGACGTCCGCGGGCGAGATCACCAGGGTGGCGCCCGCGCTGAACGCGGCGAGCATCTCCCCGACCGACGTGTCGAAGCTCGGCGACGCCACGTGCAGGAATCGGGAGTTCGGCGACACGACGTAGTGCTCGCGCACCTCGCGGGTGAGGTTCGCCAGACCGCGGTGGGTGACCACCACGCCCTTCGGCTTACCCGTCGAACCCGAGGTGTAGATGAGATACGCCGGGTGGTCGACCGTCAGCGCGCGGCGCAGATCCGCGTCCTCCACCGCGCCCGCACTGCGGGCTCCGATCTCCTCGGCCGCCGCCGTCTCGTCGAGGACGATCCACGGCACCGTGCCGGGAAGGTCGTCGTGATGGCGGGCGACCGTCAGTCCGAGGACCGCCGCCGAATCGGACAGCATCTCGGCGATCCGCTCGAACGGCAGCTTCGGGTCGACGGGCAGGTAGGCGCCGCCGGCCTTGGCGATCGACCAGATCCCGAGGATGGATTCGACGGAACGCGTGATCGCCAGTGCGACATAGGTCTCCGGCCCCACGCCCCGATCGATCAGGACGCGCGCGAGCTGATTCGACCGCTCGTCGAGTTCCCGGTACGTGACCTCACGTCCTTCGAAGGTCACCGCGACCGACTCCGGGGAGATCTCGACACCCGAACGCAGCAGTTCGGGCAGTGTGCGCGGCTCGATCGACTGCGGTCCGCGGACCGGGGCGATCGCGGCCTTCTCCACGGCGTCGAGGATCTCGATGTCGCCGAGGACCACGTCGCGGTCGGCCGACACGGCATCGAGGATCCGGCCGAACCGGTCCGCGAAGCTCACTATGGTCTGCTCGTCGAAGATGTCGGTCGAGTAGTTGAACGTCGCGGCGATACCCGCGGCGGCCCCGTCGACGTAGCGCTCGCCGACGCTGAGCTGGAGGTCGAATTTGGCGACCTCGAGCGGGGCGTCGAGCGCGGAGATCTCGAGACCCGGGAACTCCATCCGGACCGATTCGTTGTTGTCGAACGACAACGCCACCTGGAACAGCGGCTGGTGCGCCGTCGACCGCGGGACGTCGAGTACCTCGACGAGACGCTCGAACGGAACGTCGCTGTGGCTGAACGCATTCAGATCGGTGGTGCGCACCTGCGCCAGCAGGTCGGCGAAGGTGTCGTCGGGACGCACCGACGCGCGGAGCACGAGGGTGTTGACGAACATGCCGACGAGCCTGTCCAGTTCCTGCTCGCCGCGGCCGGCGACCGGCGTGCCGATCGCGACGTCCGTCTGCGAAGACAGCCGCTCGAGCAGGACAGCGAGCGCGGCGTGCACGACCATGAACAGGGTCGAGTTCGTTTCCCGGGCGATCGCGAGCAGCCCGCTGTGGGTCTGCGCGTCGATCGTGAACCGTGCCGACGCACCGCGCAGCGACTGCACGGGCGGCCGGGGCCGGTCGGTCGGCAACTCGAGCACCTCGGGGAGCCCGCCGAGCGCCTGCTGCCAGTAGCCGAGCTGGCGGGCGACCAGCGATTCGGGGTCGGACTCGTCGCCGAGCGACTCACGCTGCCACAACGCGTAGTCGGCGTACTGGACGGGCAGCGGTTCCCACCCGGGAGCAGTGCCGGTCGCACGCGCCGCGTAGGCGGTCATGATGTCGGTGAACAGGGGCGCCAGCGACGCACCGTCGGCCGAGATGTGGTGCACGACCATCATCAGGATGTGGTCGGTGGGGTTCACCTCGAAGCAGGCGACCCGCACCGGCACCGTCTCGGTGACGTCGAATCCGGTGGCGCCGAGTTCACGCAACCGCGCGTACAGGTCCTGCTCGTCGGCGACCGGGGTCGGGGTCAGGTCGGACACCACGTCGGCTGCGGGCAGCACGACCTGGTGCGCGTCCTCGTCGCCGACCGGGAAGACCGTCCGCAGCGACTCGTGCCGCTCGACCACGTCCGCCCACGCCGCATTCAGCGCCGCCGTATCGATCGAGCCGGTCAACCGCACCGCCAGCGGCAGGTTGTACGCCGGGGAGGACGGATCGAACTGGTTGACGAACCACATCCGCTGCTGCGCCAGCGACAGCGGGATACGGTCGGGGCGGGGACGTGCGACGAGTGCGGGACGGTGTTCGGCGGTTCCCGCGCTCGCTTCGAGCAGCGCAGCGAGTTCTGCGACGGTCGGATGCTCGAAGCATTCCCGGACCGAAAGGTGCGCGCCGAGCGCGGCGGTCAGCCTGGCGGTGAGCCTCGTTGCGCTGATCGAGTTTCCGCCGAGGTCGAAGAACGAGTCGGCGGCACCGACGCGTTCGACGCCGAGCACCTCGCCGAACACCCCGGCGACGATCTCCTCGATCGGGGTACGGGGTGCGACGTATTCGGCCTCGGACGTGACGAAGTCCGGTTCGGGAAGTGCACCCCGGTCCAGCTTGCCGGTGGCGCCGAGCGGGAAGCTGTCCAGGACGAGGATCCGGGCGGGCACCATGTACGCGGGCAGCGTCTCCGCTGCCGCGTCCAGAACCGACGCGGTATCGATCGCCACATCGGCCACCGGGATCACGTAGCCCACCAGGTTCTCGCCGGTGGTCTCGCTGCGGTGCACGACGACCACGGCCTGCGCCACCGACGGGTGCGCCAGAAGCGCGGACTCGACCTCGCCGAGCTCGAGCCGCTGTCCGCGGAGCTTGACCTGGAAGTCGCGGCGCCCGATGTACTCGACGATGCCGTCGGCGCGCTTGCGGACGATATCGCCGGTGCGGTACATCCGCTGCCCGGCCGTGCCGAACGGGTTCGCGACGAACCGGTCCGACGTCAGGTCGCTGCGGCCGACGTAGCCGCGGGCCAGCTGGATGCCGGCGAGGTACAGCTCGCCGTGCACGCCCGCGGGGACGGGACGCAGCCGGGAGTCGAGCACGTACAGCTGCGTGTTCCACACGGGCGCGCCGATCGGCACCGTCGTGCGGTCCGCTTCGGTGCACTCCCAGTAGGTGACGTCGACCGCGGCCTCCGTCGGGCCGTACAGGTTGTGCAGCGCTGCGGAGGAGAAGTCCCGGAACGCGGCCGCGGAGGCAGGCGGAAGGGCTTCACCGCTGCAGAACACCTGACGCAGCGAACCGCACAGCGCGGCGTCCGCACCTGCGGTGAACACCGCCAGCATGGACGGCACGAAGTGCATCGTGGTCACGCTGTGCCCGGCGATGACCTCGGAGAGGTACACCGGGTCGCGGTGCCCGTCCGGGATCGCGAGAACGAGCTTGGCTCCGACCTCGAGCGGCCAGAACAGTTCCCACACGGACACGTCGAACGTGACGGGGGTCTTTTGCAGGACGACGTCCGTGGAATCCATCGGGTAGGTGTCCTGCATCCACAGCAACCGGTTGACGATCGCCCGGTGACTGACGGCGACGCCCTTCGGCTTACCGGTCGATCCGGACGTGTAGATCACGTAGGCGGTCGAATCCGGACGGACCGGTGCCCCGCGCTCGTCATCGGTGATCGGACCGTCGGGGTGACCGGAGAGGTCGACGGTGTCCACCTCGATCCGCGGCGCAGCCGTCTCTGCATCCCGATCGGCCGACGAGGTCAGCACGCAGACCGGGGAGGCGCTGTCGATCACGTACGCGGTGCGCGCCGCCGGATGATCCGGGTCGAGCGGCACGTAGGCGGCGCCCGTCTTCTCGATCGCGTAGATCGCGATCATCATCTCGAGGGAGCGGCGCAGCGCGACCGCGACCCGGGACTCCGGGCCGACACCCCGTGCGAGCAGTTCCCGTGCCAGTCGGTTGGTCCTGGCGTCGAACTCGGCATACGTCAGCGCGTCGTCGCCGAACACCAGGGCAACCGCGTCCGGCGTCCGCGCCACCTGCTCGTCGAACAGGTCGACGAGCGTGCGCTCCTCCGCCGCGGTCGCGGAGGTCGCCGACGTCGCGTCGGCGATCACGCCGGCGAGGACACCGGCGAACGTGTCGGCGAAGCCTTCACCCGACGACCCGTCGAGCAGTCCGGGCAGCAGAGTGGACAGGGCCACCGTGACCGCGGCCTCCGGGCCCACACCCACACCGGCGAGCGTGCGCGCGAGTTCCGCGGACTTGTCCCGCAACTGCGCATACGTGACATCGGTGCCGTTGTGCGACAGCGCGATTCCGTCCGGGTTGATCGTCGCCGCACCGTCGAGGAGTTCGGGCAGCGACTTGGTGGCCGCCAGCTCCTGCGAGATCGAGTGCGACATCAGGGACTGCGCCCCCTCATCCGGCACGGCCAGACCGGCCTTCTCGTCCTCGGTCAGGATGTCGATGTCACCGACGACAGCATCCGCGTCGGCCGTGACGGCCTCGAGCACGCGAACGAAGCGATCGGCGAAACCGCGGACCGTCGACTCGTCGAAGAGATCGGTGGCGTAGGAGAACCAGCCCCGCATACCGGTCGCGACGGAGCCCTCGTCGAACCGTTCCTCGACGGCGACACCGAGATCGGTCTTGCTCGTGGTGAGTCCGCTCTCGAGGACCTCGACGGTCAGCCCGGCGAGCTCGAGCTTCGGGCGTTCGAGGTTCTGGAAGCTCAGCATCACCTGCGCGAGCGGCGCGTACGCGGCGGTGCGCGACGGACGGAGCACCTCGACGATCTGCTCGAACGGCACGTCGGCGTTGCCGAATGCATTCAGATCGACCTCGCGTGCCTGCGTGAGCAGCGTGCTGAAGCGGGCGTTCGGGTCGACATCGGTGCGCAGCACGAGCGTGTTGACGAACATCCCGACGAGGTCGTCGAGCGCGCGGTCACCGCGGCCCGCGACGGGGGTGCTGACGGAGATGTCGCTGGTGTTGCTCAGACGTCCCAGGAGCACGGCGAGTGCGGTGTGCACCACCATGAACAGCGACGCCTGATGGATCTGCGCGAGTTCGTTCAGCGACCGGTGCACGTCCTGCCCGATCTCGAACTCGATCAGGCCACCCTGCGGGTTGCGGACGGCCGGGCGCGGCCGGTCGGCGGGGAGGTCGAGGACCTCCGGTGCATCGCCGAGCGCGTGCGTCCAGTACGCGATCTGCTTGCCCGCGAGCGACTCCGGGTCGTCCTCGGAGCCGAGGAGATTCCGCTGCCACAGGGCGAAGTCCGGGTACTGCACGGGCAGCGGTGAGAGGCTGGGCTCCTCCCCCTGCACGCGAGCGCCGTAGGCGCCGAACAAGTCCCGTGCGAGCGGGGCCATCGACGAACCGTCCGCCGAGATGTGGTGGACCACGACCACGAGGACGTGGTCGCGTTCCCCGAGTTCGAACAGGGCGGCGCGCACCGGCACGTCGGCGGTGACGTCGAAGCCGGCCGATGCCAGCGCGACGACCCGCTCCCGCAGTTCCTGCTCGTCGGCCACGCGGACGACGTCGAGCCCGGACTTCGTGTCGGATGCGGACCGGACGACCTGGTAGGGGCCGTCGACCGAATCCGGGTACACCGTGCGCAGCGATTCGTGCCGGGCAACGACATCCGCGATCGCCGACCGCAGCGCGTCGACGTCCAGTGCGCCGGTGAGCCGCAGCGCCAACGGGATGTTGTACTCGGCCGATTCGGGATCGAACCGGTTGGCGTACCACATCCGCTGTTGTGCCAGAGACAGCGGCAGCCGGTCCGGACGCGGTCCGGCGGTGAGGGGCGGACGCGCGCCGCCGTCCACACCGAGCTCTTCCAGCCTGCGCGCCAGCTGCGCCACCGTGGGAGCCTCGAAGATCTCGCGCACCGGAGCGTCGATGCCGACGGCCTCGTTGATATGCGCCATCACGCGGGTGGCAGCGAGCGAGTTTCCGCCGAGCGTGAAGAAGGAGTCGTCGGCACCGACCACGTCGACACCGAGCACCTCCGCGAACACCGCGGCGACCCGCTGCTCGAGAGCGGTTCTCGCGGCACGGAACTCACGGTCCTCCGCCAGGAACTCGGGCTCGGGCAGGGCGCGGCGGTCGAGTTTGCCCACCGGGGTGAGCGGGATGGCGTCGAGGGTCACGATCGTCGACGGCACCATGTACGTGGGCACGAACTCGCCCACGAAGTCCAGCATCCGGGTGACGTCCACCTCGGCGCCCGGCACCGGGAGCACGTACGACACGAGGACCGAATCCCCGGACGGTCCGGGCAGGACAGACGTCGTGGCGAAGTCGACGGCGGGGTGCTTGGCGAGCACCGCGTCGATCTCGCCGAGTTCGATGCGGAATCCGCGGACCTTCACCTGCTGGTCCGAGCGGCCGACGTAGTCGACGGTCAGCGCGCCGTCCGCGTCCTTCGTCCAGCGCACGACGTCGCCGGTGCGGTACATCCGGTCGCCCGGCTCACCGTACGGGTTCGCGACGAAGCGTCCCGCGGTCAGTGGCGTGCGCCGGTGGTAGCCACGGGCGAGTCCGAGACCGGACAGATAGAGGTCACCTGCGATACCGACCGGAACGGGGCGGAGCCGGTCGTCGAGGACCAGTGCGCTGGTGCCGCGGATCGGACCACCGATCGTGACCGGGCCGTCGGCGGCCATCGGGTCGCTGATGTTGGTCATGATCGTGGTCTCGGTGGGACCGTATCCGTTGAACAGCGAGCGTCCGGGTGCCCAGCGGGCCGCGAGTTCCGCCGGGACGGCCTCGCCGCCGGCGACGACGAACTGGAAGTCGTCGAGCCCGGACGGATCCACGGACGCCAGCGCCGAAGGCGTGACGAAGCCGTGCGTGACGCGTTGCTCGCGCAGGAACTTCGCGAACTCGGGTCCGCCATACACGTCGGTGGGAGCGATCACCATCGTGGCACCGGCACCGACCGCGAGCAGCAGTTCGAGCACGGACGCGTCGAAGCTCGGCGACGCGAAGTGCAGCGTCCGCGAGTCCGTCGTCACCTGGTAACGCTCACGCTGTTCGGCCGCGAAGTTGGCAAGACCCCGGTGCGTCACGACGACACCCTTGGGCTGCCCGGTGGTGCCGGACGTGTAGATCACGTAGGCGCTGTTGGCCGGTGTCACCGCCGTGCGACGCTCCGCCTCCGCGACGGGGGCCGTGGAGTACCGCTCGGCGGCGTTCTCGAAGTCTTCGCTGTCGAGGACCAGCCAGTCGACGTCCGCCGGAAGCCGGCCGACCTCGGAGCTCACGGAAAGCCCGAGCGACACACCCGAATCGGTGACCATGTGAGCGATGCGCTCGTCCGGGTACCGGGGGTCGATCGGCACATAGGCGCCGCCGCTCTTGGCGACGGCCCAGATGCCGACGATCGACGCGATCGAGCGGGTGATGCCGAGCCCGACGAACGTCTCCGCGCCGACTCCGCGCTCGATCAGGATGCGCGCCAGACGGTTCGAGCGCTCGTCCAGCTCGCGGTAGGTGATGCTCTCGCCGCCCGAGACGACCGCGTCACCGTCGGGATTCGCGGCGACGGCCGCGGACAGCAGTTCGACGAGAGTCGTGGGCGGGGTGCCATCGATACCGCGGACCGGTGTCAGTTCCTGGGTCTCCTCGGCGTCGAGGATGGGGATGTCCCCTACTGCGACGTCGGTTCCGCCGCCTGCGACGGCGGCGAGGATCCGCACGAAACGGTCCGCGAAGCCCTGCACGGTCTCCGCGTCGAAGATCTCGGTGGCGAACCCGAGGACACCGGTGATCCCGGTGGGCGCGCCCTCGTCCGACCACAGTTCGCGCAGGTCGACGGTGAGGTCGAACTTGCTGAACTCGACGTCCACGGCACCGGGTGTCGCCTCGAGTCCGGCGAACTCGAGGGACGGGATGCCGTTGACCTGATGGGTCAGCACGACCTGGAACAGCGGCGAGTACGCCGTCGACCGGGTCGGCTTCAGGGCGTCCACCAACTGCTCGAACGGGACGTCCTGATGGCTGAACGCGGCGAGGTCCTGGGTGCGGACCTGCTCGAGCAGTTCGGCGAAGGACGTTCCGGGCTCGACCTCGGTCCGCAGCACCAGTGTGTTGACGAACATGCCGACGAGGTTTTCGAGCGCCTGGTCACCGCGGCCGGCCACAGCGGTGCCGATGGCGATATCGGTACTCGAACTGAGCCGTGCCAGCAGCACGGACAGCGACGCGTGCAGCACCATGAACAGCGACACGTTGTGTGCGCGCGCGACCTCACCGAGACGACGGTGGGTGTCCTCGTCGACGGAGAAGCCGACGGAGGCGCCTGCCATCGACCGCACCGTCGGGCGGGGCCGGTCGGTGGGGAGGGCCAGGACGTCGGGCACACCCGCGAGGGTCTTCGACCAGAAGTCGATCTGCGCCGCGGCCAAAGAATTGGGGTCGTCCTCGGAACCGAGAACGTCCCGCTGCCACAGCGCGTAGTCCGCGTACTGAACCGGCAGCGCCGGCCACGCAGGCTGTGTCCCCTCCAGATGGGCCGCGTAGGCCGTCATGACGTCGCGGGCGAGCGGCAGCGTGGACGCGCCGTCGGACGCGATGTGGTGCATGACCAGCACCAGCACGTGGTCGGTCGCGCCGAGCCGGAACAGGCGGGCCCGGACCGGGATCGTGTCGGTGACGTCGAAGCCGGTGGAACCGAATTCGAACATCCGGTCCCGCAGGTCGTCCTCGCGGACGTCGACCGGATCGAGAGCGAGGTCGATGCCGGCGACGGGCAGGATCACCTGGTGCGCACCGGAATCGGAGTCCGGGAACACGGTCCGCAGCACCTCGTGCCGCGCGACGACGTCGGAGAGCGCCGCAGCCAGCGCGGCGACGTCCAATTCGCCGCGCAGTCGCACGGTGAGCGGAACGTTGTACGCCGGCGACGACGGATCGAAACGGTTGAGGAACCACATCCGCTGCTGCGCGAGCGAAAGCGGCAACTCCCGCGGGCGCTCGCCCGCGACCAGTGCAGGCCGGGTGGAACCGTGGTGGGCCCGGTCCTCGACGAGCTTCGCGAGGGTGGCAACGGTCGGAGCGTCGAACAGATCACGGATCCCGACCTCGGTGCCGGTCGCGGACGTGACACGGGCAGCGACACGGGTGGCGCTGAGTGAGTTGCCGCCCAGATCGAAGAACGACTCGTCGACACTCACCCGCGTCGCGGAGATCACGTCACCGAAGATGCCGGCGACGACCTCTTCGAGCGGGGTGCGCGGTGCGACGAATTCAACCGTGCTCGTGGCGAAAACCGGCTCCGGGAGGGCCTTGCGGTCGACTTTGAGATTCGCGTTGAGCGGCATCTCGTCGAGCACCATCACCGTGTCCGGGATCATGTGCGACGGCAGGACGTGCCGCAATCCGTCGAGCGTCGCATCGACGTCGAGTTCGGCGCCTGCGGTCGCGGTGACGTATGCGACGAGCCTGGGACCCTGCTGGCTGTCGTGGACGACCACCACCGACTTCTGCACCACGTCGGTCGCGTTGAGTGCGGATTCGATCTCGCCGAGTTCGATCCGGAGACCGCGAATCTTCACCTGGAAGTCGCTGCGTCCCACGAACACGAGCCCGCCGTCGGCACGCTCGCGGACGAGGTCACCGGTCCGGTACATGCGGGCACCGGGCCCCTCGAACGGGTTCGCCACGAATCGTGACGCGGTGGTGCCGAACATGTTGCCGTACCCGCGGGCCAGGACCTGGCCGCCGATGTAGAGGTCACCGGTCACTCCCGGCGGCACGGGGCGCATCCGGCCGTCGAGCACGTGGTACCGGACACCGCGGAACGCGGCGCCGAACGGAACGGGCCACGACTCGGCGTCTTCGGTGGAGAGGTCCAGTTCGTACGAGGAACAGGTGACCGATGCCTCGGTCGGACCGTAGTTGTTGAGGAGCCGCGAGTCCGTGCCGATCAGCGCCGTGCAGGCTGCCGGCCGCAGCATCTCACCGCCGAGGAGGACGACCTTCAGATTGGGCAGGACACCGTCGGTATCCAGTTCCGTCAGAACCTCGAACGCACTGGGTGCCAGGTTCGTGATCTGGACCTCGCCCGTGCCGATCATGCGGAGAATCGGTCCCGGATCGAAGCCGTCGTCGGCGAGGTGGAGCACACCGCCGTACGCGAGACCCACCCAGATGTTCTTCTGGGTCTGGTCGAACAGCGGGGAATTCGCAATCAGTAGTCCGGTGCCGTCCTTCACCCGGAGGTCGCACTGGTACGACTGATAGTTGTTGGACAGGCCCAGCATCGGCACCATCGTGGGCTTGGGCCGTCCGGTCGACCCCGACGTCGAGATGACGTGTCCGAGGCGCTGGCCGGCATGGTCGTCCGACCACGGGTCGTGCGGGAAGTCGGTGCCGTCCAGCGTTTCGAGGTGGCGCACCGTCTCGGGGTCGTCGAGCACGATCGGGTCGTCGAGCGCCGAGTTCCCGGTGGGTGCATCGGTGAGCCCGCTCCAGGACCGGGTGGCCACCACGGTCCGCGTGCCGCTGTCCTCGACGAGGCCGGTGATCCGCTCCATTCCCCACTTCTGGTCGAACGGGGAGTACGCCGCGCCGACCTTCCAGGTGGCGAGCATCCCGATCACCCATTCGACCGAACGGGGGGTGAGCAGTGCGACGACGTCGTCGGGGCGGACACCACGGGACAGCAGTTCGCGTGCGAGCTGGTTGGCCCGGCGGTTCAATTCGCCGCGGGTGGTCTCGACGCCGCCCGCTACGACGGCGCGGGCCTGCGGGTCGCGCTCGACCCACTCCTGCCAGCGCGTGACGAAGAGTTCGAGCGGCCATCCCGACGTTTCGGCGACCTCCGCCTCCGGTGTCGCAACGATTTCCGGTGCAGGCGCGGCGATCTCGATGTCGCCGACCAGGGCGTGCGCGTCCGCGATGACCTGGTCGAGAATGGTGCCGAAGCCGTCCTTCCCGTCCTCGGACGGCGGGGCCATCATGATCGTGGGAACCAGACCGGACAGCACCACGGAGACGATCGCGTCCGGACCCATCCCCCGCTCCGACAGCGGCGCGGACATCAAGCGGAGCCGCTCGTCGAACTCGCGGTACGTCACCTGCATACCGTCGTGGGCGACCGCGACGGCGTCGGGGGCGACCTCGACCGCAGCGGCCAGAAGCTGCGGCAGCTCGCGAACTGTCATCGTGCGGGCAGGTCGCGCTTGGCTCAACTTTGCTCTCTCGTGTTCGGTGAGTATGTCGATGTCGCCCACAGCGACATCGGGATCGGTGACGACGGCTTCGAGGATCCGCACGAACCGTTCGGAGATCCGTTCCGCGGTGCTGCGCTCGAACAGGTCGGTGGCGAACGTGAACCGGGCGCCGAGGCCCGCCGGTTCACCCGACTCGTCGGCCTTCTCGGTGATCGTCAACGTGAGGTCGTACTTGGCGCCCTGCGCCATGTCCTCGATCACGCGCACGGTCAGCCCGGGCAGTTCGAGCGCATCCATCCGATTGTTCTGGAACGACAGCATCACCTGGAACAGCGGCGAGTACGCCGCCGAGCGCCGGATCCGCAGTGCCTCCACGATCTTCTCGAACGGCACGTCGGAATTGCCGAACGCGGCCAGGTCGCCTTCGCGGACCCGTTCGACGAGATCGGCGAACGAATCCCCCGGCCGCACATGGGTGCGCAGGACCAGGGTGTTGACGAACATGCCCACCAGGTCGTCGAGCGCCTGATCGCTGCGTGCGGCGAGCGGGGTGCCGACGGTGATGTCGTCGCTGTTGCTCAGCCGCGACAGCAGCGTCGTCAACGCCGCGTGCGTCACCATGAAGAGCGAGGCACCGCGTTCCTTGCCGACCGCCTCGAGGCCGCGCCGCAACTCGGGGGTGATCGCGAAGTCGATCGAATCGCCCCGCATCGACTGCCTGGCCGGGCGTGCGTGGTCCAGCGGAAGATCGATCAGCTCGGGTGCCCCGGCGAGGGTGTCGGCCCAGTGCGCGATCTGCTTGCCCGCGAGCGACTGGGTGTCGGCGGGGTCGCCGAGGACCTCGCGCTGCCACAGCGCGAAGTCGGGATACTGCACCGGCAGCGGCTGCCACAGCGGAGCGGCACCGGCGGTGCGCGCGCTGTACGCGACCATGACGTCGCGCGCGAGCGGCGACATCGATGCCCCGTCGGCGCAGATGTGGTGCACGACGAGGACGAGCAGGAACTCGCTCTCGCTCGTGGCGAACAACCGGATACGCAGTGGGGGCGCGACCGTGACGTCGAATCCCTCGGTGGCGAATTCGGTGAGGGCCGTGTGGAGTTCGGCCTCGCTCACCGGGACGGGCGTCAGGTCGAAGGGAACCTGCTCGGTGTCGACGACCTGCTGGTACGGGCCGTCGCCGGAGTCGGGGAACACGGTCCGCAGAGACTCGTGCCGCGCGAGCACATCCGACACGGCCGCCGACATCGCGTCGATGTCGAGCGAACCGGACAGACGCACGGCGAGCGGGATGTTGTACGCCGAGGACGCCGTGTCGAACCGGTTCATCAGCCACATGCTCTGCTGAGCCATCGACAGCGGAACCCGCTCGGGGCGCGGCCGCGCGACGAGGACCGGCCGGTCGGAGCCCGTTCCGGCCTGCTCGGCCACCTTGACCGCGAGCCGTTCCACGGTCGGCGCCTCGAACAGCTCGCGCACACCCAGACGGGTGCCCGCGGCAGCGTTGAGCCGGGCGACCGCCTTCGTCGCCACGAGCGAGTTGCCGCCGAGGTCGAAGAACGACTCGGCGACACTGATCTTCGCGAGCCCGAGCACGTCGGCCAGCACACCGGCGACCAGTTCCTCGGTGGGCGTGCGCGGCTCGATCATCTCGCCCTGCAGGGCGTCGAAGTCGGGCTCGGGCAGAGCCCTCCGGTCGAGTTTGCCTGCGGTGGTGAGCGGGATCTCGTCGAGGACGACGACCGCGCTCGGCACCATGTGCGCCGGAAGTGTGTCGCCGACGAAATGCGTCACCTCGGCCACGTCCACCGCGGCGCCCGCGGTCGGCAGCACATACGACACGAGGGCGGTCGAACCCGACGGCATCGATGTGCCGAGGGTGGCCGCGAACTCGAGGTCCGGGTGCTTGACCAGCGCCGCGTCGATCTCGCCGAGTTCGATCCGGAAACCACGGACCTTCACCTGGAAGTCGCTGCGGCCCACGTACTCCACGCCGTAACCGGCGCGGTGCCCGTGGTCGACGACGAACCGGACGATGTCGCCCGTGCGGTACATCCGGCTGCCGTTGTCGCCGAACGGGTTCGCGACGAATCGTTCGGCAGTGAGGCCGAGTCGGTCGTGGTAACCGCGAGCGAGACCGGGGCCCGCAATGTACAGCTCCCCTGCCACGCCGACGGGTACCGGGCGCAGCAGTTGGTCGAGAACGTAGACGGTGACACCGCAGACGGGACCGCCGATCTCGATCCGGCTCCCGGGCACCAGCAGGTTGCTGACGTTGCTCATGACGGTGGCCTCGGTGGGCCCGTAGCCGTTGTACATCCGACGACCCGTCGCCCAGCGTTCCACCAGTTCCGGCGGGCACGCCTCGCCGCCGACCACGACGACCTCGAGCCGGTCGAGTCCGGCCGGCTCCACCGACGCGAGCGCGGCCGGCGTGACGAAGGCGTGGGTGATTTCGTTGTCCGCGAGGAATTTTCGCAGTTCCTCACCGCCGTACAGATCGGCGGGAGCAACGATCATCGTGGCACCGCAGCCGAAGGCGAGCAGCAGTTCGAGGACGGACGCGTCGAAGCTGGGGGACGCGAAGTGCAGGGTCCGCGCCGACGGGCTCACCCCGTAGTGGGTGCGCTGCTCGGCGGAGAAGTTGGCCAGACCGGTGTGGGTGACGACGACGCCCTTGGGCAGACCGGTGGTACCGGACGTGTAGATGATGTACGCCGGGTGGTCGTGCTGCACCGAAGCGGTCCGCTCGGAATCCGTCAGCGGCTCCGCCGACTTCGGTGCGCACAGCGCGTCGCACTCGGACGAGTCCAGGGCGAGCCATTCGACGCCCGAGGGAAGGGTGTCCCGCTGAGCGGTCACGGTCAGGCCGAGGATCGCGCCGGAGTCGGCGACCATGTGTGCGATGCGCTCGGACGGGTAGCGGGGGTCGACGGGCACGAAGGCGCCGCCGGCCTTGGCCACTGCCCACATTCCGATCACCGAGTGCAGCGAGCGCGTCATCCCGAGCGCCACAGATGTTTCCGGTCCCACACCACGATCGACGAGAACCCGGGCGAGCCGGTTCGAGCGTGCGTCGAGTTCCGCGTAGGTGAGCGATTCGCCGTCCGCGACGAGAGCGGTGCGCTCACCGTTCTCCGCCGCGGTCGCCGCGAGGATCTCCGGCAGCGACAGCGGTGCGACGGCATCGGTGCCGTGCGCCGCCAGCAGGGACGCACGCTCGCCGGGAGCGAGGATGTCGATGTCCGCGACGAGCGCGTCGACGTCCCCGGACAGCGCACCGAGCACCCGGACGACGCGCGCCATGATCTCCTCGACCTCGGCGGCCTCGAAGATCTCGGGAAGGAACTTGGCGGTCAGGTGCAGCCGCGGGTCGGTCATCGCGACGATCGCCAGCGGGTAGTGCGTGGCGTCGTTGGACGTCACATCGAGAACGCGGAGACCCTCGATGTCACTGCTCTTCGTGAGCGCCTCACGGTCGAGCGGGTAGGACTCGTAGACCATCAGCGTGTCGAACAGCGCGCCGAGGCCGAGTCCCTGCTGGATGTCGGTGAGCCCGACGTGGTGGTGATCGAGCAACTCGGTCTGCTCGTGCTGGATACGGTCGAGCAGGGTGCGGACGGCGTCGCCGGCCCGGACGCGGACCCGCACCGGCAGGGTGTTGATGAAGAGCCCGAGCATGGACTCGATGCCGGGCACCTGCGGCGGACGTCCAGAGACGGTGGTGCCGAACACCACGTCGTCCCGCCCGGTCAGCCTGCCCAGCACGATTCCCCACGCGGCCTGCACGAGAGTGTTCATGGTGACGCCGAGTTCGCGCGAGCGTGCGGTCATGTCGGCGAGCAGTTCGTCCGGCAGATCGATGACGAGCTCACCGGGGGTGAGCGTCGGGGCGGTCTCCGCGTGCGCGGGTGCGAGGAGGGTGGGCTCCTCGATACCGTCCAGGGCCTTCGCCCATGCGGCCACGGGCACCTGCGGGTTCTGCGCGGACAGCCACTCCAGGTAGCTGCGGTACGGACGCGGCTGCGGCAGCGCCAGCGCGTCGCCGTCCACCGCGTACAGGGTCAGCAGATCCTGGATGAGGATCGGCAGCGACCAGCCGTCGAGGAGGATGTGGTGGTTGGTGACCGCGAACCGGTAGCGGTCCTCGCCCGTCTCGACCAGCAGGAAACGCACCAGAGGCGGTGCGGTCATGTCGAACCGGTCGGTCCGGTTCGCGAGCATCAGCGCATCGAGTTCCGCTGCCCGCTCGGACTCGGACGCGGCCGAAAGGTCGACGTGGGTCCACGGCACGTCCACCCGGTCGACGACCACCTGCATGCCGGTGCCGTCGTCGCCCGTCACGAACGCGGTGCGCAGGTTGGGGTGCCTTGCGACGAGCGACTCCGCGGCGCGGCGGAGACGGTCGGTGTCGACGGATCCGCCCAGGTCCATGACGAGCTGGGTGGTGTACACGTCGGTGGCGGTACCGGCCAGCGACGCGTGGAACAGCAAGCCCACCTGCAGCGGGGCCAGCGACCAGACGTCGGCGAGCGCGGGGTAGTCACTCTCGAGGGTGTCGATCCGGCTCTGACTCAGGGAAACGAGGTCGAGGTCCGACGGCGTCCGGCCACCGGCTCCGGGCCGCCTCGTGTGCTCGACGAGGCCTTCGAGCGCGCGGGTCCACAGACCCGTGAGCTCGCCGACCTCGGAGTCGGTGAGAACACCCTGGGGGAAGTCGACGGTGGCCGAAAGTCGCTGTTCTCCTTCGACATCCACGATCATCGCGTTGATGTCGAGGGCGAAGTGCACCGGCATCTCGCTGTTGCGGGTACCGGTCAGCTCCATCGTGTCGGTGTCGGGCACCCAGCCCGCCGCCCGGAACGCGTCGGGGATCTCGCCCACCGACACCCGACCGAGGTAGTTGAAACTGATCTGCGGGCTCGGCAACGCCGCGAGAACCGCGCTGGTCTCGGCGTTGAGGAATCGCAGCATTCCGTAGCCGATGCCGTGCTCGGGTACCCGTGCGAGTTGTTCCTTCACCGATTTGACGGCCTGACCTGCGGCCGCACCGCCGGCGAGGGCGTCGCGCACGTCGACACCGGGTGCCGACAAGCGGACCGGGAACATGCTGGTGAACCAGCCGACCGTGCGGGAAAGATCGGCGCCGGGCAGCACCGTCTCCTCGCGGCCGTGACCTTCGAGGTGCACGAGGGTCGAGGTCTCGGTCACGCCGCGTTCCGCGCGCCATGCCGCGACGGCCAGGGCGAGGGCGGTGAGGAGACCGTCGTTGACACCGCCGTGGAACGCGCGCGGCACGTCGGTCAGCAGACCGTCGGTGACGTCGGCCGGGACCTCGAGGCGGACCCGGCCGGTGGTCGAGACCGTGTCGCGGCCGTCGAGGGCCCGCGAACCGATCAGCGGGTCCGCACCGTCGAGGGTGGTGCGCCAGTAGTCGAGTTCGGCCACGCGGCGGGCGCTCCGGGCGTTGTCGGCGAGGCCGTGCGCCCAGCGGCGGACCGAGGTGCCGACCGCCGGGAGCAGCGGGTCGGCCCCGGCTGCGATCTGCGCCCACGCGGATGCGAAGTCGGGCACCAGCACTCGCCAGGACACCCCGTCCACGGCGAGATGGTGGGTCACGACGAGCAGTCGTCCCGACTGCGGGGTGCTCTCGCCCTCCCCGCTGTCGCCGTCCTCGCCGTCCCGCGGTGCGAGATCTCCGGAGTCCTCGGCGGGCGCGAACCAGACGAAACGCACCACGCTGCCGGTCGCCGGGTCCAACGTGTCCACCGTGCGCTCGAGGGCGTGGGCGGCAAGCGCCTCGAACGAGTCGGTGCCGGGTCCCTCGCTGAACTCGACGCGATCGACGAGCCGGTCGACGTCGACGGAGCCGATCGGCGCGACCTCCAGCGACCATCCGGCGGGAGAGTCGGTGCGGCGAAGCGACGAACGCAGAGCGTCGTGGCGATCGACGACGGCCGCCAGCGTGCGCACCAGGCGGTCGCGGTCCACCTTCGGCGGCAGGGCCAGGAGGATGGACTGCGAGAAGCGGTGGAAGTCGCCGCCCAGCTCTGTCATCCAGTGTACGACCGGTGTCAGCGGCATCGTGCCGATACCGGCGCCCGGCAGTTCCTCGAGGACGTGCACCGTCGCCGATTCGGATGCCGACTTCGCGACCTCGGCGAGCGAGGCCACGGTCTTGCGCTCGAAGACGTCGCGGGCCGTGAACAGGACACCGGCTTCCTTCGCGCGGGACACCAGCTGGATCGAGACGATGCTGTCGCCGCCGAGCGCGAAGAACGAGTCGCCGACACTGACCCGTGGCAGACCGAGAACCTCGGCGAACAGTCCCGCGATCGACTCCTCCATGGTGCTGCGAGGGGCCACGTACTCACTGGACTCCGCCGCGAACGTGGGTTCGGGCAGGGCCTTCCGGTCGAGCTTGCCGCTCGCGCCGACCGGCATCTCGGCGATCACCACGACGGCGTCGGGAACCATGTACGAGGGCACCGCACGGCCGACGTGGACCGTCAGATCCTCGACGTCCAGCGCCGAATCGGGTTCGGGGACGACGTAACCGACGAGCCGCTGCCCCAGGGAGCTGTCGTGGACCACCGCGACCGACTGCGCCACATGGGGATACGAGGACATCGCGGCCTCGATCTCGCCCAGTTCGATGCGCAGGCCGCGCACCTTCACCTGGAAGTCGGTGCGACCGAGGTACTCGATGCTGCCGTCGACGCGCCACTTGACGAGGTCGCCGGTTCGGTACAGACGGGTTCCCGCGGCGCCGAAGGGATTGGCCACGAAGCGTTCTGCCGTGAGCTCCGGCCGGCCCTCATAACCGCGCGCAACCTGGGCTCCCGCGAGATAGAGCTCTCCCGCGGATCCGATGGGAGCGGGCCGGAGGTGGCCGTCGAGCACGTACGCCTCGGTGTTCCACACCGGGGTGCCGATCGGAATCGTGTGGAGGGTCTCCCGCTCCACCTCTCCCGCGGTGGCGTGCACGGTGAACTCGGTGGGGCCGTAGAGATTGTGCAACCCGGCGTCGGACTTCGCGCGGAACGCTGTGGCGACGGCGGGCGGAAACGCCTCTCCCGCAACGAGAACGACACGCAGGCTGACGAGTTGTTCGCGGTCGGCCTCGGCGACGAACACCGACAGCATCGACGGGACGAACGACGTCGCGGTGACCTTCTCGCGCGCGATCACGTCGGCGAGATAGGCGGGATCGCGATGCCCCTCGGGCGCGGCGATCACCAGGCGCGACCCGGAAGCGAGTGCGGCGAACAGTTCCCACACCGACACGTCGAACGTCGTCGGGGTCTTCTGCAGCACGACATCGTCCGCATCGAGCGCGTAGCGCGACGCGATCCACGTGACCTGGTTCAGAACCGAAGCGTGGCTCACCGCCACACCCTTCGGACGTCCGGTGGACCCGGACGTGTAGATGACGTAGGCCGGGTTGGCCGGACGCAGGTCGGCGAGCCGTTCGTCGTCGCGGATCGGGCCCGCCGGGACGCCGCGCAGATCCAGGGCGTCGATCTCCACGACGTCCTGATCGGCAGGGAAGGCGAGGTGGTCCCGCGTGACCGTGAGGATGCACAGCGGGCGGGCGCTCTCGAGCACATACGCCGTGCGCTCGGCGGGGTGGTCGGGGTCGAGGGGCACGTACGCGCCGCCCGCCGTGACGACGGCGTACATCGCGACCATGGAGTCGAGCGAGCGGCGGATCGCGAGCGCGACCTTCGTCTCCGGACCCACTCCCCTGCCGATCAGCGTCCGGGCGAGACGGTTCACCCGCGCGTCGAACTCGGCGTACGTGAGTTCCTCGCCGTCGAAGACGAGTGCCGTCGCGTCGGGCGTGCGCGCGACCTGGGCGTCGAACAGGTCGACGACGGTCCCCGCCGGCGGCGACACGACATCGCCGTTCCACCCGGTCACGACCTGTCCGCGTTCCTCGTCGCTCATCGCGGCCAGGTCCGACACCGGAGCATCGTCACCGGCGCCGAGGAAGCGCTCGAAGAAGTCGAAGAAGCGGCTGTGGTGACGGTCCAGCTCGTCCGCCGAGTACAGGTTGGGGTTGGCCTCGAAGTCGATGTGGATCTTGCTGCCCGCCACACCCTGGTAGATGTTCAGCGAGAGATCTTCGACCGGCCCGGTGGTGAGGACGTTCTGGTGTCCGGTGACCGTCCCCAGCTTGATCTCGCTGTGGAACATCATGATGTTGATCGAGGGACCGAAGAAGCCACGCTGCCCCTGGGGCGCTCCGGCGTCCCGGCGGATGTCCTCGTGCCGGTACCGCTGGCGGCGCAGGGCGCCGGTGAGCTCGATCTGGACGCTCTTGACCAGCTCGGGGACGGTCATCTCCGGGGTGATCTGGAGTCGGAGCGGAACGATGTTCGACACCATTCCGCCGGAGCGGCGCAACGTGGCGGTGGTGCGCGCCGAGACCGGGAGGCTGAGGACGACGTCCGTGCGGTCGGTCATGTGGGCCAGGTACGCGGCGAATGCGGCCACCACGATGGGCGCGGAGCTGGCGTTGCTGCCGCCGAGAGCCTCGTCGAGAAGGGTGGCGGTGGACTCGGGCAGTGCCTCGGAGGAGAGCCGCGCGAACTTGCCCACCATGGCCGCACGACCGGCGAGGCTCGGGGCCTCGGGCAGGTGCGCGGTGCGTTCGGCCCAGTATTCGCGATCCTTCGCGAACCGCTCGGAGTTGCGGTACCGCTGCTCGTCCTCGACGATCCGGACCAGGTCCTCCGCGCGGCAGGCCGGCGGCTCGGTGCCCTCGACCAGGGCGGTGTAGATCTCGGCGATGCGTGCGATCAGCGCCATCGCGCCGAAGCCGTCGAGCGCGATGTGGTGGATGCGGCAGAACCAGAAGTAGTGATTCTCCCCGACGTGGAGCAGGTAGACCACGACGAGGCGGTCCTCGAGGAGGTCGACGGGGGCGCTGTAGTTGGCCCGCATCCACTTCTCGGCGGCGTCGACGGAATCGTTCTCGGCGCGGAGGTCGACATAGGTGATGGCGTCGTCGAGGGACTTGTCGACGTACTGGTAGGGCATCCCCTCGATCTCGACGAGGCGGAGGAAGCCGGAACCGAACTCCCGGCCGGTACGGACCGTGGCCTCGGTCAGCAGATCGAGGTCGATGTCACCGCGAAGCTCGATGTACTGGGCGATGGTGAGAGGAACGTCGCCCATCGCGTGTTGCGCGAACCAGATGCCTCGCTGCGCAGCTGACAGCGGAAACGCCCCTTCCGGAGCACCGCTACTACCCGCTGCTTGTCCCGACCCCAAGGGTTACTCCGTTCTCGAACGCGTGGCGACTGCCGCCTGTGTCTTTGGTGATTCGTAGCTCTCGGTCCCACGGACTTCGCCGTGGGCCGGTTCTCCGATGAACGCCATCACATGAACAGGCCTTGCCGGTTCGAAGCATCTCGCGTAGCGGGGACGTGCCGGGCATGGGACGCCCTGCGCTGATCGAAGAGTTCCACCACACTCGGAGTCGATGTCAGACGATCGTCCGAAACCCGATTGCCTGCGACGCTGAACACTCCAAGGCCCTTACATCCCGAACTACTTACGGTGAGCGGGTTCATACGTGGCTCCGTTCTCTCATCGATCCAACAAGCGGCCACCCAATCGGTGCTCGTCATCCTCCGAGTCGAGAGCCGAGTCTACGGTGCTGGTGGAGCAGCGAAACTTCGTCGCGCTCATCGCTTCGGCCTCCTCTCCCTCGGTGGTGACGATTTCGGTTCGTACGGTTCTGCGGTTGCGCCGGGAATTACATCGGTGTCGGATCCACTGCCGTTACCGGCGCCGGTGTGACGTACCCAACCCTCGATACTTCCAGAATCAGGCCTGAATTCGATCTTCGACGCGCACATATTCAACAGGCCGAACCACATTCCAGACGCTGTGTACAACCAGAACGTGGATACCGTACCGAGAGTCGGAATTTCACTAGGTGTACAACTGTCGTATCCAGTTTCATGTTCCGCCTCCCGACTGTTATCCGTGCACGGTGCAATCGATCTGGTGACCGACCGCGGCGTTGAACACTTACTGCCCCCCGTGACCGCAGTTTTTGCCAACCACCGTGTCTACCAAAGCCCCGCGCAGGTCTCAAAACGAAGAACACCCGGAGTTGCGCACAGGGAATAATCGACCAGGTCCGTCGCCGAGCCGCATCGAACGAAAACTTGGACGTTCAGATGAGCACCCAGGCGCCGTCAGATCGCCCGCTGACCTGCCACGAGGACAACGAAGGCGTCTCCGCCGAAGAGATGCACATCGACGGCGACACGGCGACATCCCAGCATCTGGAACGTCCTCCCGCTGCGCGACACTGCCGATGTCCGATTAGTCGCGATCGCCGCGGCGCGACCGGCCGCAGGCAGACGGGAGATTTCTCACATTCGCCGATTGCGCGGACGTCGGACCGCAGACCTCTACCAACCAGTAACCAAAGTAAGACTAACCTAACCGTTGGCGCTCAACGACACTGACATCGACGGACTCGCCGCTCAGCGTCCGTGCCGCGCGAACCAGTCGAGCAGGTCGGGGTCGTCCACGGCGCTGCGGTCCACCGTGCGGTCCGCGTCCGCACCCTGGAATATGCGTTTGAGAGGCACCTCGAGTTTCTTGCCGGTCCGGGTGTGCGGGATGCCGGGGGCCTCGATGATGTCGTCGGGCACGTGGCGGGGAGAGGCCTGCTCACGAATCGCTCCGCGGATACGCTGCTTCAGCCCGTCGTCGAGTTCCGCCCCCTCCGACAGGACCACGAACAGTGGCATCCAGTATCCCCCGTCCGCCAGATCCACACCGACGACAAGCGCCTCCGCGACCTCCGGGAGCTTTTCCACCACCTGGTAGATGTCGGCGCTACCCATCCGAATTCCATTGCGGTTCAATGTGGAATCGGACCTTCCATGCATCAGGACGGTCCCGCGATCGGTGATCGTGATCCAGTCGCCGTGCCGCCACACTCCGGGAAACACATCGAAATATGCTTCACGGTAACGCTTTCCGTCCGGATCGTTCCAGAACGACACCGGCATGGACGGCATCGGCGCCGTCACGACCAGTTCACCCACCTCGCCTCGCACCGGCTGCCCCGACTCGTCGAACGCGTCGACGGCGACGCCCAGACACGGGGCGGACAGCTCCCCCGGCCAAACCGGCACACTCCGCGCTCCCCCGACGAACGCCGACACCACGTCGGTCCCACCGGTGATCGACATAACAGGAACGCGGCGACCGACGTTCTCGGACAACCACAGTGACGACGCCGCCGGCAGCGTGGACCCGGTCACCCCCACCGCGCGGAGCATGCTCAGGTCGTGCTCGCGTACAGGGACCACCCCCGCCTTGTCGCACGCGAGAACATAGCCGGGACTGGTGCCGACCACGGTCACACCCAGACGTGACGCCAAGGCCCACAACGCATCCGGCGTCGGATAGGACGGACTCCCGTCGTAACAGACGATGGTGGCCCCCACCAGCAGGCCCGCCGTCTGGAAGTTCCACATCATCCAACTGGGACTGGTGTACCAGAACAGGGTGTCGTCGCGGCCGATGTCGAGTTGGAGCGCAAGCGACTTCACGTGTTCGAGGAGAACGCCGCCGTGACCGTGCACGATGCCCTTCGGCAGGCCCGTGGTTCCCGAGGAGAACACCACCCACAACGGGTGGTCGAACGGGACGGCGACGGACTCGAGTGCGGCGTCCCGGCCGGTGGCCTCCGCCCAGGTGAGGGTGCCGTCGACGGCGGCGTCCGGATCGAGATGCGGCACGACCACTGTGAGGGCCGACGACGGCAATCCACCGCGCAGGTCGGCCGACGCGGCGAGTCGATCGTGTTCCTTGCCCCCGAACCGGTAGCCGTCCGCGGTGATCAGCGCTTTCGGTTCCAGTTGACCCAGTCGATCGAGCGCGGCCGGCGCAGAGTAGTCCTGTCCGCACGCGGCCCACACGGCACCGAGCGACGCCGTCGCGAGGAACGCGACGACGGCCTCGGGAATGTTGGGGAGATAGCCGACCACCCGGTCACCGACCCCGACTCCGTGCTCGCGGAGAGTCGCGGCAAGGCCCGCCACCGCGGACCGCAACTCGTCCCAGCCGACGGAGATGTCGGTGGCGCCCTCACCCGCGTACAGGATCGCCGGTATTCCGGGGCGGGCGTTCCGGAAGACGTGGTCGACGTAGTTGAGCGTCGCCCCGGGGAACCAGACGGCGCCCGGCATCGCACCGTCCACGAGGGCCGGTCCGGGGTCGGTGGCGGACCGGATGTCGAAGTAGTCCCACACGTCCTGCCAGAACGCCGCCGGATCGGCGACCGACCAGCGCCACAACGCCCGGTAGTCGTCGACCCGGGCGCCGTGACGCCGGGCGACGAACCGGGCGAAGTCGGTGACGACCGCGTCGCGCACGTCGGACTCGGTGGGCACCCATTGCGGATCGGCAGTCATGGGCACCATCTTCCCCGAGAGCGCGGCCGTTCCGCGCTCTTTCGCCGCCTACCGAGAGGACTCGGACGTGCTGTTCCCCTTCGACTCGACCTGGGAGCGGCGCAGGATCGCCTCGGCATGACGCAGGACCGGTGCGTCCACCATCTTTCCCTCGAACGCGAAGACTCCCCGCTCGTCGGCGACGGCGGCGAGAACCCGCGTCGCCCAGTCGACGTCCTCGTCGGACGGCGCGTACGCCTCCCGGATCACCGCGACCTGGCTGGGGTGGATGCCCACCTTGATGTCGAATCCGACGGCGACGGCGTCGACTGCTTCGGTGCGCAACCCGTCGAGGTCCTTGATGTCGAGATAGACGGAATCCAGGGCGAGCCGGTGATACGCCTTGGCGGCCAGCAGTGTCGACGACCGCACGTGGGTGGCGACGTCACGGTAGCTGCCGTCCTCGCGGCGACTGGAGTTGCCGCCCATCGCCGCCACGAGATCCTCGGCGCCCCACATCACGCCGATCGTGCTCGCCGCCAGCGCGATCTCGCTCACCGCGAGCGCACCGAGCGGCGACTCGACGAGGGCGATCACCTCACGCGGCGCCAGCGACAGCACCTGGTCGGCGGACTCGCACTTGGCCAGCATCAGCCTCGTGTAGCGGGTGCCGTCGAGTGCCAAAAGGTCGCGCTCGTGATCCTCGGTTCCAACCGGATTGACCCGCACCACCGTGCGATCCGGATCCAGCGGGGTGTCGATCAGGGCGACCCGCGCCGCTTCCTTGTCCGCGGGCGCCACCCCGTCCTCGAGGTCGAGGATCACGACGTCGGCTGCCGCAGCCGCCTTCGCATACCGTTCGGGCCGGTCGGCCGGGCAGAACAGCCAGGCGGGCCCGGGCAGTTCCCAGCTCACGACGGCTTCTTCTGGACGAGGGTCTTGCGGACCGCGATCGCCACCACGTCGCCGTTCTGGTTGCGGCCGGTGTGCTCGAGGGTGACGATGCCCTCGCCGGGCCTGCTCTTCGACTCGCGCTTGTCCGCGATCTTCGTCTCCGCGTACAGCGTGTCGCCGTGGAACAGCGGCTTCGGGAAACTGATCTCCGAGAACCCCAGGTTCGCGACGATGGTCCCCTGCGTCAGTTGCGCCACCGACAACCCGACCAGCGTCGAGAGGGTGAACATCGAGTTGACGAGGCGCTCACCGAATTGGGTGTTCTCGCTGTACGCGGCGTCCAGGTGCAGTGCCTGGGTGTTCATCGTCTGCGTCGTGAAGAGGACGTTGTCGGCCTCGGTGACGGTCCGGCCGGGCCGGTGCTCGTACACCGCTCCCAGCTCGAACTCCTCGAACCACAGGCCCCGCTGAACGATTCGCTTCGGCTCGGTCGTGGCGGTCACAGGCCTGCCTCCCGCGCGATCAGCATCAGCTGCACCTCGGTGGTGCCCTCGCCGATCTCGAGGATCTTGCTGTCACGGTAGTGCCGGGCCACCGTGTACTCGTTCATGAATCCGTAGCCGCCGTGGATCTGGGTGGCGTCCCGGGCGTTGTCCATCGCGGCCTCGGAGGCGACGAGCTTGGCGATGGCGGCCTGCTTCTTGAACGGCTTGCCGGACAACATCCGGGCAGCGGCGTCGTAGTACGCCGTGCGCGCGGTGTGGGCGCGCGCCTCCATGCGGGCGATCTTGAAGGCGATGGCCTGGTTGTGGCCGATCGGCCGTCCGAACGCCTCCCGTTCCTTGGCGTACTTGACCGACTCGTCGACGCATCCCTGGGCGGCGCCGACGCTCAGCGCGGCGATGGCGATGCGGCCCTCGTCGAGGATCCGCAGGAAGTTCGCGTACCCGCGACCACGCTCGCCGAGCAAATTCTCCTCGGGAACGCGCACGTCCGAGAACGTGAGCGGGTGGGTGTCGGAGGCGTTCCAGCCGACCTTGTTGTACGCCGGCTCGGCAGTGAAGCCCGGCGTCGACGTCGGCACGAGGATGGTGGAGATCTCCTTCTTGCCGTCCTTCGTACCGGTCACCGCGGTGACGGTGACGAGCTTGGTGATGTCGGTGCCGGAGTTGGTGATGAACTGCTTGTTGCCGTTGATGATCCATTCACCGCTGTCGAACTTCGCGGTGGTCTTCGTCCCGCCGGCATCGCTTCCGGCGCCCGGCTCGGTGAGCCCGAACGCGGCCAGGCTCCTGCCGCTCGTCAGCTGCGGCAGCCACTCCTGCTTCTGCTCCTCGTTGCCGAACCGGTAGATCGGCATCGCACCCAGCGACACACCGGCTTCCAGGGTGATCGCGACACTCTGGTCGACCTTGCCCAGTTCTTCGAGTGCCAGGCAGAGGGCGAAGTAGTCGCCGCCCATCCCGCCGTACTCCTCGGGGAACGGCAGGCCGAACAGCCCCATGTCGGCCATCCCCGACACCACCTCGTACGGGAACGTGTGGTTGGCGTCGTGTTCCGCCGCGACCGGTGCCACCACGTTCTTGGCGAAATCGGCGACGGTCTTCGCCAACTGCTGGTACTCGTCGGGAAGCTGGCCGGTGGCAAGGAATTCGGTCATGACGCATCTTCTTTCGTGTCGGTGGTGTCGGTGTGCGGGGTGACTCGTGCGAGCAGCTGGTCGACCATCACCTGGTCACCGGGTACGACGAGGATGTCGACGATGCCGTCGACGGGGGCGGTGAGCGAGTGCTCCATCTTCATCGCCTCGACCACGACGAGCGTCTGGCCAGCGGTGACGTGGGCGCCCGCCTCGGCGCCGACGGCGATGACGGATCCGGGCATGGGGCTGGTGATCTCGGCCTCGCCGGCATGGACGTCGCCGGTGCGGACACTGAGTTCACGGACCTCACGCAGCATCGTCGTGCCGTCGGAACCGGCGAGCCAGATGTGCCCGTCGGTCTGGGCGATCCGGTAGGTTTCGCGTCTGCCGTCGATCACCACGGAGAGGGTGGTTCCGTCGAGCGCCGCCGTCAGGGACAGGGTGTCGCCGTCCTCGACCTGCGCGGTGGCCTCGACCGGATTGCCGGTGATCCGCACGTGGTCGGTGCGGGTGGCAGAGGACAACCGGATGCTGGTGGGTGCGGGAACCCCGACCCGCCAGCCGCTGGGAACGTCCCACGGATCGGCCTGTGCCCGCTCGGGCCAGCGCTGCAACCAGCGGAAAGCAGCAGCGGCGATCAGGGCGGCATCGGTGGCCTCCGCCGCGGCGAAGTCCTCGAGCCGTCGGTCGAGCAGACCGGTGTCGAGGTCGCCGGCCACCACGTCGGGATCGGCGAGCAGGAAGCGCGCGAACTCGATGTTGGTGACCACTCCCAGCACACCGGTGCCGGCCAGCGCCCGGTCCAGCTTCCGCAGCGCGCCGGCGCGGTCGTCGGCGTGGGCGATGACCTTCGCCAGCATCGGGTCGTAATCGCTGCCGACCACCGTGCCGGGCTGCAGTCCGGAGTCGACGCGGACACCGGGACCGGCGGGTTCGACGACGTCGGCCACGAGTCCACCGGTGGGGAGGAATCCGCGACTCGGGTCCTCCGCGTAGACGCGGGCTTCGATGGCGTGACCGGTGAGGGTGATGTCGTCCTGGGTGAAGCCGAGCGGCTCACCGGCGGCCACTCGCACCTGCCACTCGACGAGGTCCAGGCCCGTCACGAGTTCGGTGACCGGGTGCTCGACCTGCAGCCGGGTGTTCATCTCCATGAAGAAGAACTCGTCGGGCTTGTCGGCGGAGACGATGAACTCGACTGTTCCCGCTCCGGAGTAGTCGACGCTGCGCGCCGTGTTGCAGGCGGCCTCGCCGATCCGGGCGCGTGTCGCCTCGTCCAGCAGCGGCGACGGCGCTTCCTCGATGACCTTCTGGTGGCGACGCTGCAGGCTGCATTCGCGCTCGCCGAGGTGGACGACGTTCCCGTGTCCGTCCGCGAGGATCTGCACCTCGATGTGCCGGGGCCGCAGCACGAATCGCTCGAGGAAGAGTGTGTCGTCGCCGAACGCCGACGCCGCTTCACGCCGCGCGCTGCGCAGTGCCTCGGCGAGTGCGCCCGGCTCCTCCACCAGCCGCATGCCCTTGCCGCCGCCGCCTGCCGACGGCTTGACGAGGACGGGGTATCCGATGTCCTCGGCGGCCGCGATCAGTTCGTCGTCGGACAGGCCGGGGCGGGCGATGCCGGGGACGACGGGCACGTCGAACTTCGCCACCGCGTTCTTGGCGGTGATCTTGTCGCCCATCACCTCGATGGCGTGAGCGGACGGACCGAGGAACGCGATCCCCGCGTCCGCGCAGGCCCCGGCGAACTTGGAGTTCTCCGAGAGGAACCCGTAACCGGGATGGATCGCCTGCGCGCCGGTGGCCTGCGCAGCCGCGATCACTTTCTCGATGACGAGGTAACTCTCCCGCGCCGCGGCGGGACCGAGCAGCACCGCGGTGTCGGCTTCGCGAACGTGCCGCGCGTCGCGGTCCGCCTCGCTGAACACGGCGACGGAGCGGATTCCCATGGCCCGCAGTGTGCGGATCACGCGCACCGCGATCTCGCCGCGGTTGGCTACCAGGACGGTATCGATCCGAGTCATTTCAGTCATTCCACTCACATCCGGAAAACGCCGTAGGAGACCGGCTCGACCGGTGCGTTCGCACACACCGAGAGCGCCAGTCCGAGAACAGTTCTGGTATCGGCGGGGTCGATGATGCCGTCGTCCCACAGCCTGGCCGTCGAGTAGTACGGATTGCCCTGCGCCTCGTACTGCTCGCGGATCGGCGCCTTGAACGCCTCTTCGTCCTCGGCCGACCACGGGTTGCCCGCACTGTCGAGTTGCTCGCTGCGCACCGTCGACAGCACCGACGCCGCCTGCTCTCCGCCCATCACGGAGATCCGGGCGTTCGGCCACATCCACAGGAACCGTGGCGAGTAGGCCCGCCCGCACATCGAGTAGTTGCCCGCCCCGTAGGAGCCGCCGATCACGACGGTCAGCTTGGGAACCCGGGCGCACGCCACCGCGGTCACCATCTTGGCGCCGTGCTTGGCGATGCCGCCCGCCTCGTAGTCGCGACCGACCATGAAACCGGCGATGTTCTGCAGGAACAGAAGCGGAATCTTGCGCTTGTCGCACAGTTCGATGAAATGCGCACCCTTCATCGCGGACTCGGCGAACAGCACGCCGTTGTTGGCGACGATGCCGACCGGGTGGCCCTCGATGTGCGCGAAACCGGTGACCAGGGTCTTGCCGTACTCCGCCTTGAACTCCTGGAATTCACTGCCGTCCACGATGCGGTCGATGACCTCGTGGACGTCGTAGGGGGTGCGCGGGTCGGTGGGGACCACGTCGTACAGGTCGGTCTGCTGCGCCGTCGCGGGGACGGTGGAGATCACGTCCCACGGACGCTCGGCGCGCGGGCCGAGGGTCGCGACGATGTTCCGCACGATCCGCAGCGCGTCCTGGTCGTCCTCCGCGAGGTGATCGGTGACGCCGGAGACCTTGGAGTGCAGGTCGCCGCCGCCGAGTTCCTCCGCGGTCACGACCTCACCGGTGGCGGCCTTCACCAGCGGCGGACCGCCCAGGAAGATGGTGCCCTGGTTGCGGACGATGACGGCCTCGTCGCTCATGGCGGGCACGTACGCGCCGCCCGCGGTGCAGGAGCCGAGCACCGCCGCGATCTGCGGGATGCCCTGCGCGCTCATCGTGGCCTGGTTGTAGAAGATGCGCCCGAAGTGCTCGCGGTCGGGGAACACCTCGTCCTGCCGCGGCAGGAACGCGCCGCCGGAGTCGACGAGGTAGATGCACGGCAACTGATTCTGCAGCGCGATCTCCTGCGCCCGCAGGTGCTTCTTCACCGTCATCGGATAGTAGGTGCCGCCCTTGACGGTCGCGTCGTTCGCGACGATCACGCATTCGCGCCCGGACACCCGGCCGATGCCGGCGATGACGCCCGCTCCGGGGCATTCGTCGTCGTAGAGGCCGTTCGCCGCGAGCGGCGAGATCTCGAGGAACGGGCTGCCGGGATCGAGCAGTGTGTCGACCCGGTCGCGGGGCAGGAGCTTGCCTCGGCTGACGTGCCGCTCGCGCGACTTCTCGCTGCCGCCGAGCGCGGCCACGGCCAGCCTCGACTTCAGCTCGTCCACCAATTTCGTGTGCTCTGCCCGGTAGCCCTCCCGTGCAGTGGTTCCGCTCAGTGCCATCCTGCCGCCTTCTCGTCTTGACGCGCGTGCCGAGTGAGTTAATACTCGATAACTGAATCTAAGATAACTGTGATTAACTGAGTTGTCCAGACCACATCCGAGAAAGAGCAAGGCGATGACCACAGACGTCGACGGCGCCGAAGCGCCGATCACGCGCCGGGAGCAGATGAAGGCGGATCGTCGCCGCCAACTGCTCGAGGCCGCCGCCCGCCTCATCGCCGAACGGGGCTTCCTCGGCGTCCGCCTCGAGGACCTCGGTTCCGCAGCGGGAATCAGCGGCCCCGCCGTGTACCGGCACTTCCCCAACAAGGACGCCGTGCTCGTCGAACTGCTCGTCGGGATCAGCACGCGACTGCTCGAGGGCGGGTCGCTCGTCGTCGCGGAGGCCGCCTCCCCGGAAGCGGCCCTGGTGGGTCTGATCGACTTCCACCTGGACTTCGCGCTCGGGGAACCCGACCTCATTCGCATCCAGGACCGAGACCTGGAGAGCCTGCCCGCCGAGGCCCGCCGGGAGGTCCGGCAGACGCAGCGGCGCTACGTGGAGATCTGGGTGAAGGTGCTTCTGCAAGTGGACACGTCACTGGACGAGACGGACGCCCGCACCAAGGCGCACGCCACGTTCGGGCTCATCAACTCGACCCCGCACAGCGCCGATCCCACCACCCCCTCGCGCACCCGGAAAGTGCTGCGCGACATGACGCTTCTCTGCCTGCGCCCGTGAGTACTTGTTAACCGCGGGCGGTTAACAAGTACTCACGGGCGGCGAAGCCGCAGAAGGGCCCCGCCCTGACCGGACGGGGCCCTTCTCGTGACGGTGCTATGTGGCGTCTACACCCTGTTCTTGCTCGTCATCGAGGTGTATCCGAGGGTCAGCACGGCCGCCACGGCGATGCTGATGATCCACCGGATCCAGTCGATGCCGCCGGTGTCCCCCTTGTCGAGGAGCCCCTCCCACACCCAGTACCCGATCAGCGCGCCGATGATGCCGAGCACGACGGTGATGACCCACCCCATCGCCTGCTTTCCCGGAATCACGAGACGCGCCAGAACGCCGATGACCGCACCGAAGATGATGGTGCCGATGATGTTGCCGACCATGGCCCTTGTCCTCTCAACACGCAATTCATGGTGCGAGCGGAAGGTCACCGCTCATTTCGAACATAACCACCTGGACACCCGTTCGACAGGGCTTCGGCAAATCGTTGCCAAAAGGTTCATGCGGCGTACTGCTGTGAACCCCGCCGGTTCAGCGAATGCCCTGCCGTCGCAGGGCTACGGACACCGCTGCGGCCCGGGTGTCGACACCGAGCTTCGCGTAGATGTGGGCGAGATGGGTCTTGACCGTCGCCTCGCTGATGAAGAGGGCTTTGCCGAGCTCCTTGTTGGTCATGCCCTTGGCCAGCAGAGTCAGCAGTTCGGCCTCCCGCGGCGTGAGAGCCGCCTCGGGGCGCTGCATCTGCTGCAGTAGTCGCGACGCGACGGGCGGCGACAGCACACTCTGGCCGGCGGCCGCGCCGCGCACGGCCGCGAAGATCTCCTGGGGCGTCGAATCCTTCAGGAGGTATCCGATGGCACCGGCATCGATGGCGCGCACCACGTCGGCATCCGTGTCGTACGTCGTGAACACCAGCACCGGCAGGTTCCGATCGACCTGCCGGATGCGGCGAATGGCCTCCACCCCGTCGATACCGGTGCCGAGGGCGAGATCCATCGTCACGAGCTGCGGCCGGAATGTGCTCACGGCGTCGACCGCCTCCTCCCCCGTGCCCGCCTCGGCGATCACCTCGATGTCCGGCTGCGAGTCGAGTAGCGCTCGCAGCCCGGCGCGCACGACCACGTGGTCGTCGACCAACAGCACGGTCACGGTCGTCATGCCGCGGTTCCTCGCGCGCACGGTATCTGAGCGGCCACCACGGTGCCCTCGCCCGGTGCGCTCTCGACGGTGAACGTGCCGCCCAGTTGCTCGACGCGACCGCGCATCGCGCGCAGGCCGTATCCGCCGCGCGCCGAAGGAGTTCCGGCGGGCGCGGGTTCGAAACCGGCGCCGTCGTCGAAGATGTCGAGCGCGACGGCGTCCGGAAGATACGTCAACGTGACACCCACGGTCTCGGCGTGCGCGTGCCGGGCAATGTTGGACACGGCGCTCTGGGTGATCCGCAGCAGCGCGTGCGTCACCTCCGCCGGAATCGCGATCGGAGTACCCACGACCCGGAGCTCCGCCCGCGGATGGTGGGTACGCGCGGCAGCGAGCAGTGCCGCGTCGAGCGGCTGGGATTCCAGGTTGGGCGCCGCGAGATGGTGCACGAGACTGCGTGTTTCCGCCAGGTTCTCGCGCAATGTTCCGGTCGCCACGCGGACGTCCTCACGTGCCCGAGCCTCCGTCCGCGGATCTGCCTGCGCCCAGATCTGCTCGGCCGCCTCGAGCCGCAGCAGGCTGCTGGTCAGTCCCTGTGTCACGGTGTCGTGGATCTCGCGGGCCAGTCGTTCGCGTTCGGCGAGCATTCCTGCCTCCCGCTCGGTCTCCGCGAGCCGGGACCGGGTCTCCGCCACCTGGCGGAGCAGTCGCACCCGTTCCCGGCCGTCCCGCTCGATCTGGCTGTACGCCACGACGATCAGCGCTCCGGTACACAGCGGTCCGACCAGCACCGCCCACTCGCTGCGGCCGGAGAAGGTGAAGAACGCCAGCGACGTGAGCACGGCGAGAACCCCGACGACCGGGTACGCGATCCGGCTCGGGTAGGCCCTCGTGCACAGGAAGAACATGGGAAACGCACACCAGGCGAAACTCGGCGCGAGCCAGACGAGCACCGCCCACGTCGTCAGGACCGGCCACACCCACGGTTCCCATACGCCTTCCCGCCGTGCGACCACCGCGGTGACCGTGTACAACGCGGCGAGCGCGGCAATCAACGCGACCACCACGACGAACTGCTCGCTCACTCCGTGGTAGGTCAGATACCGCGCCGTCGACGTCGCGAGGAGGACGTAGAACGACACATGGATGGCGGTAGCGAGCGGGCCGCGCAGACCCGCGCCGTCCGCCCTGTCCACTCCGTCCACGGGTGTTGTCACGTCGATTGATCCTACGGATCTGCCGTGGGTCGCGGATCAACCGTTCGGATGATCTGCCGGGGCCGGACGGATGAGTTCGGGAGCGCCGTCGGTCCGATGCGGTCCCCGGCACCGTTGGGCCAGGCTGGTCAGGTCAGCTCGTCACTTCCCGAAAGGCCTTCCGATGCGCACCTTCCACCGCCTGCCCCGCATTCTGGCGATCACCGTCCCGCTCGCCGCGATCGTCGCCACCTCGGCGTGCGGCACGTCCGCATCCGACGAGGCGAGTCCGGCGTCCACTCCGGTCGCGACCGCCGCTGCGCCGGCCCCGATCGACGGTGCGGACGGCGTGGTGAGCCAGAACCGTCTCGGTATCGGCACTGCGCAGGCCGCCGCGCAGGCGGCGCTCGCGAAGTGCCAGGCCGACGGGCTCGGCTTCGTCACCGTGTCGGTGGTCGATCGCGCCGGCAACGTGCAGACCATGTTGCGCGGGGACAACGCGGCCCAGCACACCGTGGAGGCGGCCCGCCAGAAGGCGTACACCGCTGCCGCGTTCGGCGCGAACACCAGTGATCTGAGCGAACGGGCCAAAGGCGACGGCGCGACGGTCGCCGACCTTCCCGGCACGTTGTTCCTCGCCGGCGGGGTGAGCGTGAAGTCGGCCGGCGGGTCGATCGCGGGTATCGGCGTCGGCGGCGCTCCCGACGGAATGCGGGATCAGGCGTGCGCGGCCGCCGGGCTCGACGCGATCGCCGGGGCGCTGGGGTGACGAGGCGGGTCAGGTGCGCCCGATCAGGTCGAGGGACTGCTCGCGCATCTCGATCTTGCGCACCTTGCCCGTCACGGTCATCGGGAACTCGTCGACGACGTGCACGTACTTCGGGATCTTGTAATGGGCGAGCTTGCCGGTGCAGAATTCGCGCACCTTCGCCGCGTCCAGGGGTTCGGCACCGTCCTTCATCCGCACCCACACCATCAGTTCCTCCCCGTACTTCGCGTCCGGCACCCCGATGACCTGGGCGTCGAGGATGTCCGGATGCGTGTACAGGAACTCCTCGATCTCGCGGGGATAGACGTTCTCGCCCCCGCGGATGACCATGTCCTTGATCCGACCGGTGATCGCGACGTAGCCGTCGGAATCCATCACCCCGATATCGCCGGTGTGCATCCACCGGCCGGCATCGATCGATTCCGCGGTCTTCTCCGGGTTGTTCCAGTACCCGAGCATCACCGAGTAGCCCCGGGTACAGAGTTCACCCGGTGTGCCCCGCGGAACGGTCAATCCCGTTGCCGGATCGACGATCTTGACCTCGAGATGCGGACCGACGCGGCCGACCGTCGACACGCGCTGATCGATCGTGTCGTCCGACCGGGTCTGCAACGACACCGGCGACGTCTCGGTCATGCCGTAACAGATGGAGACCTCGGCCATCCCCATCTGTTCGATGACCTGCTTCATCACCTCCACCGGGCAGGGTGATCCGGCCATGATCCCGGTCCGCAGGCTCGACAGGTCGAACGAGGCGAAGTCCGGTTCGGCGAGTTCGGCGATGAACATCGTCGGCACCCCGTACAGCGACGTGCACTTCTCCGCCTCGACGGCCTGCAGCGTCGCTTTCGGATCGAAGGACGGCCCCGGAATGACCATCGTCGCGCCGTGACTCGTGCACGCCAGGTTGCCCATCACCATCCCGAAGCAGTGGTAGAACGGCACCGGGATGCAGACGCGGTCGTTCTCCGTGTAGTGGCACAACTCGCCGACGAAGTACCCGTTGTTCAGGATGTTGTGGTGGCTGAGCGTCGCACCCTTGGGGAATCCGGTTGTCCCCGAAGTGTATTGGATATTGATCGGGTCGTCCGAGGACAGGGCCGCCTGCGCGGCGGGCAGCAGGGACGGGTCGGCGGCGTGCGCGGCCATGCCGTCCGACGCCAGCCGACTCCACTCGGCACTGCCGAGGAGCACCACCATCTCGAGGTCGGGCACTGCGGCCGGACCTCCTCGATCATGGCCGCATAGTCGGACGACTTGAACTCGGGCGCCGACACCAGCAGACGGATACCGGCCTGATCGAGCACGTACTTCAACTCGTGCGCCCGATAGGCGGGGTTGATGTTGACGAGCACGGCGCCGATCTTGGCCGTCGCGAACTGGATCAGCGTCCACTCCGGGCAGTTCGGCGCCCAGATCCCCACCCGGTCGCCCTTCCCGATACCCCGCTTCAGCAACCCCGCCGCCACGGCGTCGACGTCCCGCCTCAGCTCGGCATACGTCCACCGCCGCCCCGAGGGCCGGTCGACCAGGGCGTCACGATCGGCGTGGGCAGCCACGGTCCGGTCGAAGTTGTCTCCGATGGTGTCACCGAGCATCGGGGCGTCCCACACGCCGTTGGTGTAGCTGGGAAGCGGGGTTGTCATCACTCTTCCTCTCCAGGAGCCCGTTCGGGCACCTACGGGACGGGCGGACCCGAAGGCCCTTCCGCGGTCGAACTTACTCTTGGTTGATGTGATCAAGGGCATACTGCACGGCGAGGGGCGCCGGTATCTGTGCGAAGTCCGGACACCCCTCGCCGGCTCTGTCAGAGCGCGTCGTCTTTCGTTTCCACCAGGGCCTTCGTGCACAGCAGGCTGACCACGCCGAGGACGGCGAGCATGACGCCGATCGCGGCGCTGCCGTACGCGGACGCCAGGGGTGCGGCGATCAGCGGCGGCACGGCGCCGCCGAGCACGCCGGCGAGGTTGTAGCCGAGGCCGGCGCCGGTGTAGCGGTAGCGCGTCTGGAACATTTCCGGAAGCAGAGCCCCGCAGGGGCCGTAGGCGATTCCGAAGATGGCGAGCGTGACCATCACGCCGATCGTGAACGCCACAGGTGAACCGGTGTCGAGCAGCGGGAACAGCGCGAGCGCCCACACGACGGCCAGTCCGCAGGAGATCATGATGACCCGCCGACGCCCGATCCGGTCCGAGTACAGAGCGGAGACGACGATGGTGAGTCCGAAGACCACGGCCGAGGCGATCCCGACCGTCAGCACGAACGGGCGGCCGAACCCGAGGGTCTTGGTGCCGTAGCTGGTGAGAAACGCTGTCCCCATGTAGAAGAACGCGAACAGTGTGGCGAGAGCGCCGGCCGAGAGGAGGATCTCCTTGGTCTGGTACCGCCAGGCGTCCATCAGCGGGAGGGTCCGCGGGGTCGCGTCGGCACGGTCGGCCTGCTGGGCCGCGCGGAACACCGGTGTCTCCTCGATCGCCAGCCGCATGTAGAGGCCGATGCCGACCAGGACGGCACTGAACAGGAAGGGAATCCGCCACCCGTAGTCGAGGAAGACCTCGTTGGTGTCGCCGAGCAGGGTGCCGGTGACGAGGAACGTGGCGCTGGAGAGGATGAAGGCCACCGCGGGGCCGAGTTGCGGGAACATCGCGTAGAGGCCGCGCTTGCCCGGGGGTGCGTATTCCGCCGTCAGCAGCGTGGCGCCCGCCCACTCGCCGCCGACCGCGAATCCCTGACCGAAACGCAGCAGCACCAGCAGGATCGGGGCCGCGACCCCGATCGTCTCGGCGCCGGGCAGCAGGCCGATGAGGAACGTCGAGACCCCCATCAGGATGAGCGTGGAGATCAGAGTCTTCTTGCGTCCGATCCGGTCACCGTAGTGGCCGAACAGCATGGCACCCACGGGCCTGGCGACGAACGCGACGGCGAAGGTCGCGAAGGAGGCGACGGTGCCGGCGGTGGAGCCGAGCGCGGGAAAGAACACCGTGGGGAACACCAGGGCTGCGGCGGTGCCGTAGATGAAGAAGTCGTAGAACTCGATGGTCGTGCCGATGCCGCTGGCGATGGCCACCTTGCGGACGCTGGTACCGCCCTGGCGCACCGGTGTGGGGGCGTGGGGGGCGCCCGCACCCGAGTTGGAGACTGTGGTCACTCGATTCCTCCGTGGTCCGTGGGGAACACCCTGGTGGGCGTATCCCGGATGAGAGGAAAAGTAGTGATCCGGCTCACTGTGTCACCACCCCCGAATAGGGGGGGTGGTGACGCGTGTCACGTCACTCGGCGGTGCCGGACGCGCCGAGCAGCTCCTTGCGGAGTTCGGTCCACACGGTGGCGTACGAGTCGATCACGGGTTCCGAGATCCACTTCGACTCCCCCGCCGCGACTTTCGCGAGAGCGTCGGCGAACAGGTCCTGGTAGCGGGACAACCGGGGTACGAACGCCGACAGGTCGTCGAACACGACCGACGCCCGGCGGTCCAGGTCGGCCAGCTGATCGGCGTCGGCCGAATCGATCAGTCCGACGAACTCCTCGTGGAACGGCACGAAGCTCTCGTACACCTCCGCGATGGAGTCCTCGTCGATGGACACCCGCTCGGCGTCGAGCTGATCCTCGAGCTCCGAGTGTCCGGCCTCGGTGAGCACGATCCGGCCGTCCGACACTTCCTGCGCCTTGCCCTGGGTCAGCAGCGCGTCGTAGGCGGCCTGCGCGGACGCGGCGCTCACACCGAGATGCTCGGCCAGAACGGCCGCGCTGACCTGCTCTTTCAACCGGACCGCCTGCAGCAGGGCCAACTCGTCCACATTGCCAGCGAAGGCCATAGATCTCTCCTCGTCACACCCCGTCCAGGGCGGTTCTCCGCAGGCCCGGTCGGACCTGCCGCCCTTTAGATACCACGACTACAGTTCGAGGATCTCCGAGGGGGCTGCGAGCGCATCCGCGCGGGAGGTGTCCTTCAACTCCACTCCGGACCGGCCCAGTTTCCTGGCGCCGGACACGAGACCCGCCACGACGCGGGCCGCGAGTTCGTAGCCGAGCCCCTCGGGTGGGTGGATGTTGGACACGCAGTTCCGGTCCGCATCGGTGCGTCCGGGACGTGGGAGGTGCGTGAGGTAGACGCCGACACTGTCGGCCACCGACAGTCCGGGCCGCTCCCCGATCAGCAGGACGAGGGTCTGCACGCCTAGTGCCTGCGCGATGTGGTCTCCGAGCGCCACCCGGGCCTGAGTCGCGATCACCGGCGGCGCCAGCGAGTACGTCCCGCCGAACTCGTCGACCAGTGCGGACAGCAGGGACACCCCGTGATCGGTGAGCGCCCGGGGCGACAACCCGTCGGCGAGGACGAATCCGACCTCGGCCGTTCCCGCGGGTACCGCGGACAGGTCTGCCGGTGTGCGGCCCAGGTCGGGCCGCCGCAGGTACTCGCTGCGGTCCGACGCCTGACTCGTGACGACCACGGGCCTGCCCAGGCCCACGGCCTCGACCTGTTCGGCCAGCGCCTCCGCGTCGAGCGGCTGGTGGACGGCGTCCCGTGCGGCGGCGTGCGCCGACCGGAACTCGAGGACGCGCTGCGTGGGCAGGGCGTCACCGGTGCGGCCGAGTCCGATACGCGCCTGCGTCGTGGCCCGCAGTTCCGCCCAGAAGTCGTGCACCACAGGATCGCTCATCGTGCCACCGTCAACGCCCGCAGCGGCGACGCCGCGGCGTCGACCGGCAGGACCCGTCCCGCGTCGTCCACCATGCCGAGACGGCGCATCCAATCCTCGAATTCCGGTGCCGGTCTGAGTCCGAGCACCTGACGTGCGTACAACGCGTCGTGGAACGACAGACTCTGGTACCCGAGCATGACGTCGTCCGCGCCGGGTACCGCGATGACGAAGGCCGCGCCTGCCACCCCGAGCAGGGTGAGCAGCGTGTCCATGTCGTCCTGGTCGGCCTCGGCGTGATTGGTGTAGCAGACGTCGACACCCATCGGCAGGCCCAGGAGCTTTCCGCAGAAGTGATCCTCGAGCCCGGCCCGGATTATCTGCTTGCCGTCGTACAGGTACTCCGGACCGATGAACCCGACCACCGTGTTGATCAGCAGCGGTTCGAGATCACGGGCCACCGCGTACGCCCTGGTCTCGAGGGTCTGCTGGTCGACGGGCCTGCCACCCGTTCCGAGGTGGGCGCCCGCGCTGAGCGCCGACCCCTGACCCGTTTCGAGATACATGACGTTGTCGCCGACGGTGCCGCGTTTCAGGGACCGGCCGGCCGCGTTGGCCTCACGGAGCAGCGAGATGTTCACGCCGAAACTGGAATTGGCGCCCTGAGTTCCAGCGATGGACTGGAACACGAGGTCGACGGGGACGCCTTCCTCGATCAGGCCCATCGTGGTGGTCACGTGCGACAGCACGCACGACTGCGCCGGAATGTCGAAGCGCTGACGGATGTCGTCGAGCAGGTGGAGCAGTTCCGAGGTGGCGTGCGGAGAATCGGTGGCCGGGTTGATTCCGATGACGGCGTCACCGCAGCCGAGCAGCAGGCCGTCGAGCGTGGCGGCCGCGATTCCGCGCGGGTCGTCGGTGGGATGGTTGGGCTGCAGCCGGGTTCCCAGGTGTCCCGGTACGCCGAGCGTCGTCCGGAACCCCGCGGTGACGGTGACGGCCCGCGCGACCGCGATGAGGTCCTGGTTGCGCATGATCTTGCTGACGGCCGCGACCATCTCCGGGGTGAGCCCCGGGGCGACGCGGCGGAACGTCTCGGCCGCGCCGTCCCGCGCCGCGACGTCCAGCAGCCAGTCGCGCAGGCCGCCGACGGTGAGATGGGAGATCTCGCCGAACGCGACCCGGTCGTGCGAATCGATGATGAGCCTCGTGACCTCGTCGTCCTCGTAGGGAACGACGAGTTCGTTCAGAAACGTGCCGAGCGGGACGTCGGCCAGCGCCCACTGCGCGGCGGCGCGTTCGGCGTCGGAGGACGCCGCGCACCCGGCCAGTTCGTCGCCGCTGCGCAGCGGTGTCGCCTTGGCCATGAGGTCGACGAGACCGTCGAACGTGTACCCGGTTCCCGCGACTCCGTGACTGTAGGTGGTCATTCCAATTCTTCCTCTGCCTTCGCAAGAACAGCAAACTCCTCGTCAGGCGAATTGGCAACGAGGTGATGGCGGCTGTACAGGCCGAAGTACGCCATGAAGGCCGCGAACGCGATCAGCGTCCAGAGTGCGGCGACCGGATCGACGAGGAAGGTGGCGATCACCGCGGCGGCCGCAATGACGAGCGCGAAGGATGTGGTGACGATGCCGCCCGGGGTGCGGTACGGCCGCTTCATCTCCGGCTCACGCCTGCGGAGGACGATGTGGCTGACCATCATCAGCACGTAGCTGACGGCCGCGCCGAACACCGCCATGTTCAGCAGCATTGCGCCTTCACCGGTGAGCGACAGCACGAACCCGATGACACCCGGCACGATGAGAGCGAGCGTGGGCGCCTTCCGCGAATTGGTGATCGACAGACTCGTCGGGAGGTAGCCGGCGCGGGACAGCGCGAACGTCTGCCGCGAGTAGGCGTACATGATCGAGAAGAAACTGGCGACGAGGCCGGCCAGTCCGATGTAGTTGACGACCTTCGCCCCGGTTCCGTCACCGAGCGCCTCGACCAGCGGATTGCCGGACGTCGACAGGCTCTCGGCACCCAGCGCTCCGGTGGCGAGGAACAGGACACTCGCCCCCGTGACAATGAGGATGAGCATGCTGATGATGATTCCGCGCGGCACGTTCTTCTCCGGCTCGCGGGCTTCCTCCGCGGCCAGCGGCACGCCTTCGACGGCGAGGAAGAACCAGATGGCGAACGGGACGGCGGCCCAGATTCCGAATGCGCCGAAGGGCAGGAAACTCGATGCGCCCACCGCGTCGGTCGTGGCGATGTCGGTGAGGTTGCCCGCGTCGAACAGACCGATCGCGGAGACCGCGAAGATCACGAGACCGACCAGTGCGATCGCCGTGATGACGAACATGGCCTTGAGTGCCTCGCCGGCGCCGGTCAGATGGATTCCGATGAAGATGGCGTAGACCGCCAGGTACACCCACCACCCGTCGGTGATACCGAACAGATTCAGTGACTCGACGTAGCTGCCGATGAAGGTCGCGATGGCGGCGGGAGCGATCGCGTATTCGATGAGAATGGCCGTGCCGGTGGCGAATCCGCCCCACGGCCCGAGTGCGCGCCGCGCGAACGTGTAACCACCGCCTGCGGCGGGTAGTGCGGACGACATCTCGGCCATGCCCAGCACCATGGCCAGGTACATGCCCGCGATGACGACACCGGCGATCAGCAGGCCGCCGAATCCGCCCTCGGCCAGTCCGTTGTTCCAACCGGCGTAGTCGCCGGAGATCACGTAGCTGACGCCGAGGCCGGCGAGCAGCACCCAGCCCGCCGAACCCTTACGGAGCGTGCGTTTTTCCAGATAGCTGCTATCTTCCGAGTGGAAATCGGCAGCATCGTGATGTTGACCGGTTCCGGAATTCTTGGATGGTTCTACGAGTGACATTCCGTCCCCTACGTCGATCCGAATGGTGCCTCGCCCGCACCGCTCGGGGAGCGGAATCGAACGGCCGAGGCCAATGGTGAACGAGTTGTGTACACGTCGTGTCAGCAGAACGTGACCGCGACGTAAAAACCTGGGTCGTAGCGCGCTTCGGGTGCTATGGGACCGGGCGGCGGGCGGGCACGGGACATGCGTCGACGGCTTCGGCGACCACTTGCGGTTCGGGGGACGGCGCGGGCCTCCAGCCCTGCTCCCACTGCTGGCCCACGATGACCTCCTCCGCGGCGAGGCTGGCGTTCTCCTCCGGGGTGAAGGCACGTGCACGACTGAGAAAGCGCATGCCTTCGGGACTTTCCAGGCTGAATCCCGATCCGCGACCGGGCACCACGTCGAGCACCAGCTGAGTGTGCTTCCATGCCTCGAACTGCGAACCGGAAATCCACACGGGCACGGCATCGGCACCCTCGGCCCGGGTGGACGGGGTTTCCCCGACACCGAGACGCAGGTCGAGGACGCCGAGCAACACGTCGCGGTCGCCGACGATGAATTCACCGTCGGGGTAACACATCGGCGCGGAGCCGTCGCAGCACCCGCCGGACTGATGCATCATCAGCGCCCCGTGGGTACCGCCGAGGCGGCGGAGAAGCTCCACCGCCCCGGCGGTTGCCTTCAGGCGCTGAGGCGCCCGGGCTGCGTCCATCAGAAGAAGCCCTGAGCCTTCTGGGCGTAGCTGACCAGCAGGTTCTTCGTCTGCTGGTAGTGCTCGAGCATCATCAGGTGGTTCTCGCGGCCGATGCCGGACTGCTTGTAGCCACCGAACGCGGCGTGCGCGGGGTACTGGTGGTACGTGTTGGTCCACACGCGGCCGGCCTGGATGTCACGTCCGGCCCGGTAGGCGACGCCACCGTCCCGCGACCACACGCCGGCACCGAGGCCGTACAGCGTGTCGTTGGCGATCTCGATCGCCTGGTCGTAGTCCTTGAACGACGTGACGGAGACGACGGGACCGAAGATCTCCTCCTGGAAGATCCGCATCTTGTTCTGACCGGTGAAGATCGTCGGCTGCACGTAGTAGCCGCCGGACAGATCGCCGCCGAGTTCGGCACGCTCACCGCCGGTGACGACCTTGGCGCCTTCGCCCTTGCCGATCTCGATGTACGACAGGATCTTCTCGAGCTGATCGTTCGAGGCCTGCGCGCCGATCATCGTGTCGGTGTCGAGCGGGTCGCCCTGGCGGACGGCCTTGGTGCGGATGGCCGCCATCGCGAGGAACTCGTCGAAGATGTCCTCCTGGATCAGCGAACGCGACGGGCAGGTGCACACCTCGCCCTGGTTGAGGGCGAACATCGTGAAGCCCTCGAGCGCCTTGTCCTGGTAGTCGTCGTTGGAGGACAGAACGTCGGAGAAGAAGATGTTGGGGCTCTTGCCACCGAGTTCGAGGGTGACCGGGATCAGGTTCTGTGACGCGTACTGCATGATGAGCCGACCCGTGGTGGTCTCACCGGTGAACGCGATCTTCCGGATCCGCGGGCTCGAGGCGAGCGGCTTGCCCGCCTCCACACCGAAGCCGTTGACGATGTTCACCACACCGGCGGGCAGCAGGTCGCCGATGACGGAGATCAGGTGCAGGATCGACGCCGGGGTCTGCTCGGCCGGCTTGAGAACGACCGCGTTGCCCGCGGCGAGTGCGGGAGCGAGCTTCCACACGGCCATGAGGATCGGGAAGTTCCAGGGGATGATCTGGCCGACGACGCCGAGCGGCTCGTGGAAGTGGTAGGCGACGGTGTCGGAGTCGATCTCCGACAGTGCGCCTTCCTGCGCCCGGATCGCGCCGGCGAAGTAGCGGAAGTGGTCGATGGCCAACGGAATGTCGGCGTTCAGGGTCTCGCGGATCGGCTTGCCGTTGTCCCAGGACTCGGCGAGCGCGATGGACTCGAGGTTCTCCTCGATGCGGTCCGCGATCTTGTTCAGGATGATGGCGCGCTCGGCCACCGACGTCTTACCCCAGGCCGGAGCCGCAGCGTGTGCGGCGTCGAGCGCAAGTTCGATGTCCTCGGACGTCGAACGCGCGACCTCACAGAACGGCTGCCCGGTGACGGGTGTCGGATTCTCGAAGTACTGGCCCTTGACGGGCGCAACCCACTGGCCGCCGATCCAGTTGTCGTAACGCGATTGGAAAGACATGACGGCGTCCGGCGAACCCGGGCGGGCATACACGGTCATCGATAACTCCCTGGTGTCGTGAAACTCGGGTGGAACTGGGTGTGACTCACAACACTAGGGACCGTACCGTTGCAACTACGTTGCGTACTGCTGATCGAACAGATCGATCCTGGACTTGACCTGGGAATACAGGGGCGAACGCGGGTCGAGGCCTGCCAGATACGCCTCCCATGCGGCGACGTCCTCGCGGCCGTGGACGGACGTGGTCCATTTGGCGAGCAACCGTTGATCACCCTCGCGCAGCAACGCCGCCTGGACGCGTGCCCGTAACTCGTCGCGAAGATCCTCGACCCCGGGCGCCTCCGATCCGGGAAGGACCGGGCCCGAGTAGACGTCGAGGGCGGCGGCGAGCTCGCCGCGATCCAGGGCTCCGCGGACCTGCCGGACGTCCGACGTCAATTCGGCGAGCAGCCGATAGGGCCGCGAACCGAGGTTTGCGGGACCGAAAACCTTACGCAGGCGCGACATCTCGGCACGAATCGTGACGGCGTCGAGTTCGTTCTCGTCGAGCAGCACCGCGAGGCGGTCGGAACTCAGGCCTTCGGGGTGCTCCGCCAGGAGCAGGAGAATCTCCGCGTGCCGCTGCGACAGCGGGATGCGTTCGGGTCCACGAACCAGAGTCGGCCGTCCCGATCCCAGGACCTCCAACCGCAGTACCGTCTCGACGAGCGGATGGGGTGAACGCAGCTGGTGCAGTCGCAACTCCGCCTCGGCGGCCGCGACGGTCGCCCTGATCAGCGAGAGCACCTCGGGCACTGCCACCCGCGGACCACCGGTGATGTCGATCGCCCCGACGATCAGCCCGGTCGCGGGGTCGTGGACGGGCGCCGCCGAACAACTCCAGTCGTGCACCGAGCGGCTGAAATGCTCGGCACCGAAGATCTGCACACAATGGTCGAGCGCCAGCGCGGTACCCGGGGCGTTGGTGCCGACGGTGTCCTCACTCCAGTCGGCGCCCTCGACGAAGTTCATCTCCAGTGCGCGGTCCTTGGCGGACGAATCGCCCTCGACCCACAGCAGCTGACCCTTCTCGTCCGTGATGGCTACGAGCAGTCCGGTGTCGGCGGCGTCCTCGACGAGAAGCTTGCGGACCACCGGGCGGATGATCGACATCGGGTGCGACGCCCGGTACGTGGCGAGATCCGCGGCCGCCAGATCGACCGCGCGGGCCGACCCGTCCGGGTTCACTCCCTTGCTGGTGCTGCGCATCCACGAGTCGAGGATGACGGAACGGACGGAATTTCCCTCACCGTCCGGGGCACGACCGGAGGGTGCGTGACGCTCGACGAACAACTGATGCGCCGACGACACCCTGCGTGCCAGCATCGCGACGTCGTCTCCCGGGCGCACGGCGACCCACGGATTGCCCCCTGTGGGCGGTTGACTTTGCATCGAACTCCTCCACGGCGTCTCTGCCTACTGTAACCCGCATCACACGGGCCTGTGTCGCCCCCTCGCTCACTCCCCCAGGAAGGTACTGACGCGCTCGGCGACCATGACCGCCGTGGCGTGCGGCCCACGGCTCGGGACCACCGGAAACACCGAGGTGTCGGCGATGGTCAGCCCTTCCATTCCACGGACGTTGCACCACTCGTCCACCACCGCGCGCGCGTCGTCGCGTCCGCCCATCCGGCAACTGCCGCACAGGTGCAGCGACGTCCCCAGGTGGGCGAGCACCGAGCGGTCGGACACCTCCTCCGACAGCGGCACGACCAACGGACCGAGCTCCGGCGAACGCAGCAGTTCCAGTGCGATGGCCTGCCCGTCGCGCAGCGCCCGGCGGTCGGCGGCCGATTGTGCGTAGCGGTATTCGATTCGGGGACGGTCCCGGCGGTGCCGCGACGTGAGCCGGATGTCGCCCCGGCTGTCCGTCACCATGAGCCCGATCCCGAGGACCGGGTCGGACTGCCCGGATCCGGGGACGAGCACGTCGAACGGCGCCGTGTACGGACGGATCTCGAGGTCGCCGACATTCAGCACCGTTTCGACGACCGGACTGGTGTCGCTGCGACGGAGCGTGTCCCGAATGCGGTACGGCAGAGCCACTTCGGGGTGGTCGCTGAAGTCGCTGCCGACCCCGGGCGCGTCGAGTATGACAGGAATGTCGTTGTCTTTCAAATGTTCTGCCGGACCAATTCCCGAAAGCATCAGCAGCACCGGGGTTTCGACGGGACCTGCCGCCAGCACGACCCGACCAGTGCGGACCGTGCGACGCACGCCGTCCGACTCCACCTCCACTCCGACGGTCTCGTTACCGGAGAACAGGATTCGGACGACGTCGGAATTCGATTCGACCGTCACATTGGGCCGCTCCCACGCCGGCAGCAGGTACGCCACCGCCGTGCTGACACGGCGGCCGCCGTCGACATTCAGGGGCACCGGACCGATCCCGCCGACGCCTGCACCGTTCTTGTCCGGTTCCTCGGGATGTCCTGCGCCGAGCGCCGCGGCGCGGAATGCCGAGCTGATCTCGCTCAGCCGTTCGGCGGGCTGCCTGCGAACGGGCATCGGCCCGGTCGTGCCGTGCCGAGTGTCGTCGAAGTCGGCGTCACGCTCGAGCCCCCGGAAGACGGGCAGCACGTTCTCGTACGACCACGACGCGGGCCAGTGCCGGAAATCCGCTTCCGTCCCACGGACGAAGTAGGCGCCGTTGACGGCGCCCGAACCGCCGAGGACGTGCCCACGCACCATGGACGAGGGAACGCTCGGTGCCAACTCCACGCCGTACGTCTCCGCGAACGCGCTGCCCGGACCGACCGGCAGTGTCCGGTAGTCGAGCACGGCACAGTCGGCCACCGACCGGTAGCCGGGTCCGGACTCGAGGAGCAGGACCGATCGTCCGGGATGCTCGCTGAGCCGAGCGGCCACCACGCATCCGCTCGAACCGCCGCCGACGACCACGACGTCGGCGGCGCGAATCGGATCGGCCACTACGACTTCAACCGGGGCTTCAACGCGTCGAGGTCGCGGGCGGTGATGGCGCCCTTCCAGAGCCCGGCGCCGTACGCGACGTCGTCGATCCGCTTGAACACCGTGTGCCGCACGGGTCCCAGCCCTCCGGGCTCCCGGTGAGTCACCCAGTCGGCGACGCCCTCGGCGACGGCGATCGCGAGCGCGATGCGGCGAATCCGTTTCGAGAGCAGCACCGCCAGCAGGGTGATGGGCCAGTAGTGACGACACATTGCGGACGCCAGCTGCCAGGCACCGCCGGCGAAGCCCTGCGCCGCGAGGATCGCGGCGATGCGGGTCGGCTGGTCGAGGCCCGTGAACATACGGCGCAGCCGCAGCACCATCATCGCGAGTGTGGCGACGGCGCCGAGCAGGCCCAGCCGGGTGCACGTGGCGGCGGCGAGGCACGCGAAGAACGTCCACGGCGACATCGACAGCGGGGGAACCATGCCCGAGTGCCTCGCCGCCAGCGGCGCCGCACCGGTGCCGTAGAACAGCTTGCGGTCGAACCACTTTCCGAACGTCACACGGTGATCGTGCGCAACGTGGGCCACGGGCTCGTATCGCAGTCGCCAGCCGGACTCCTGGAGTCGCCAGCACAGGTCGACATCCTCCGCCACGTGCATGGACTCGTCGAATCCGCCGAACTCGTCGAGCACCTCGCGACGGGCGATCATCGCAGCGCTCGGGACGTATGACACCGGGCCGCCGGACTGGACCGCGGACTCCTTGCGTCCGAGGTCGAGGGAGGAGCGGGCGTGCTCGTACCGCGCGAGTGTGCTCGCCTCGGGTTCGAGCGCCACGATCCTCGGGGCGACGAGTGCGACGGCGGGATCGCTGAAGTGGCCGAGCATGACCTCGATCCAGCCGGTGCGCGGCAGGACGTCGGAGTCGAGGAACGCCACGAACGGAGTTGCGGCGTAACGCAGACCGGTGTTCCGGGCCGCGGCCGGCCCCTTGGCCGTCTCATGGCGCAGGACGGTGACGTGGCCACCGCACCCGTTCTGCAGCGCGGGGACGACGATCGGGACGTCGGAGCCGTCGTCGACGACGACAACCTCGAGTCCGCGGAGCGAGGCCAGCACCCGATGCAGCCCGGACGCGTTGTTCTTCACCGGAATGACAACGGTGACATCCCGGGGGGACGGAGTACTCATGGGGCGCGGGTTGGCGACCCCCGAATCGAGGAGGCGGCGTGCGACGACCGCGGACTGCGGATCGACGACCTCGAGGTAGCCGTCTCCGATCATGGCCGCCGCGGTGGGCGCCAGTTTCAGCATCCGAGTCGGCGAACCACCGATCAACACTCGACCTCCGGAATATGCGCGTACCTTGGGGTCGATTCGGATCCCGAATCCATCGGGAAGTCGAGCTTGGCGCATCAGTCGATCGTATGCGGATCGGAGAGCGCTGGCAGGGCATGCCGGAAATTAGTCGCGTAGGCATGCCGGAAATCCGCCCTCGGCAACTCGAGGACGCCCGTGCGGGTCATCGGAGCCTCCCATCGGCGCCCGGTTCCCACCGGAGCCTTCCATCGGGGCCCGGTTCCCACCGGGCCAGTGCCTTGGTGACTGTGTGGACGAGTACGCCGAAGATCTGCGCCCCCTCCGCGGCCGTTGCGCCCGTCGGGTCACCGAGCACGCCGTTGGCCGACACGGCGACCATACCGCCTTCGCGCAGTCTTGGCATCAACCTCGCAACAGGTTCCGTATTACCGACTTCAGCCCTGGACAACCTCACCCGACCAGGTGAAAGGTGTAGCAACAAGGACGTTTCCGTACGCCCGGCATGGGCGTCCGCCCCGGGAACCGCACACGGCACCCAGGCCACATCGCGAGCCTCGTACCGAAGCAAGGCGACAGCCTTGACCAATGCGGGCCCGTTTCCGCCGTGCCCGTTGACGAACAGCACACGGTCGGCCCACCGGCACGCGGACCTGCCGTACTCGACCAACACGGCCTCCAGCGCCTCGGCCCCGAGCGACACGGTCCCGGGAAATCCCTCGTGCTCGCCACTGGCGCCGTAGGCGATCGGGGGTGCCACCAGCACGTGCGGCAGCGCGCGGGACACGGCGTCGGCGATGGCGGTGTCGGTGTCGAGCGGCAGATGCGGTCCGTGCTGCTCGAGCGAGCCGACCGGGACGACGACCGTCGACACACGGGATGCGAGTTCGGGCCACACCGCGTCGTCGAGGTGTCCGGAATGGGGCATCCCCCGATGCTAGGCGACGCGGAACCGGCTGCTGCTCGCACTAGAGCGCGAGCGCCACCCGCTCCCCCTCGATGACGGCGGAATGCGCGCGGCGCGGAGCCAGGGCGTCGCCGATGCGATGAACCTCGATACCGCTGTCGGCCAGCTCTTTCCAGAGCCCGTCCTCCGGCTGCTGATGCGCCGAGGAGACCACCCAGTCGACGGTGAGTTGCCGCGGCTCACCGGTCGGGTGGTGCAGGAGCGTGACCTCGAGCCGCCCGCCGTCGACGACGTCGCACCCGGTCGGCACCACGTCCGTCACCTGCGTGATGCTCTTGCCGTGCGCCCGCCGGTTCCATCCCTCGAGGTCCAGCGTGATGCCCAGGTCCTGGCCGACGATCATCCCCGGAGTGCAGATCGTGACGGCACACCCGTCGTCGGCGACGAACTCCGCGACGGACGTGCCCTGATGAAATCCCAGTTCGTCGACCACCAGCACCGTCCCGGACGGACACGCGCGACCCTCCAGCACGTCCCGCACGTCCACCACCCGCCCCGACGCACCCGCCCAGTGCGGACGGCGCGGACGTGCCCCGGTCGCGAGCACCACCACGTCGGGACGTCCCCGCACCAGGGTCTCGGCGGTCGCGTCGGTGCCGGTCCGCACGTCCACACCGCGCCGAACGCATTCCGATTCCAGATCGACGACGAGGTCGAGGAACTCGCGGCGACCCGGGACGACGGCGGCCGTCCGGACCTGGCCGCCGAGAACAGTCGCGCGTTCGAACAGCGTCACGTCGTGACCCCGCTGCGCCGCGGTCGCCGCGGCCCTCAACCCGGCCGGTCCACCGCCGACCACGAAGACCCGCCTGCCGCGAACGGTAGGTTCGGGCAGCGGGACCGCTTCCCTGCCCGCGCGCGGGTTGACAACGCATCCGAGCCACCGGCCCAGCCCCATGCGTCCGATGCATTCCTGATTGCACGCCAGGCACGTTCGGATGTTTCCCTCTTCGCCGGCCAGGGCCTTCACCGCGAAGTCCGGGTCCGCGATCTGGCCGCGCACCACCCCGATCAGGTCGCAGTGTCCCTCGTGCAGAGCCTGGTCGGCCTGGTGCGGATCCGAGAACCGGCCGACACCGACCACGGGAAGACCGACCCGTCGCCGGATGGCGTTCGGGACGAACAGCGCGTACCCGCGAGGGACCGCCATGGACGCCTCGATCATGTGGAGCGTCTCGGTGGCCATGCCGATGGACGTGTTGATGTAGTCGACCCGGCCGTCCGCCTCCACCAGAGCGGCCACCTCCACCGCCTCGTCGAGGCGGACTCCACCGTCGAACAGATCCTCCCCCGCGAGCCTCACCCCGAGTGCGCGGTCCGGACCGATCGCGGCACGCACGGCCTCGACGACCTCGAGGAGGAACCGGGCACGGTTCTCCAGCGACCCTCCGTACCGGTCCGTGCGCTGGTTCGTGGCGGGGGCCAGGAAACTGCGCACCAGCGACGAGTGGGAGCACTGCAGTTCGATCCCGTCGAATCCGCCTCGGAGACAGTGCTCGGCCACGCGCGCGTACCCGTCGACGAGGGTCCGGATCTCCCGCCGATCGACCGCCTTGGGAACTTCACGGAACAGTGGGTCGGGGACGGCGCTCGGCGCCCACAGCGGCCGCCGCGAGTACATACTCGATCCCTGGCCGCCGTTGTGGTTGACCTGAGCCAGGATCGGGACACCGTGCTCGTGGACCGCGTCGGTGATCCGCCGGTACCCCGGGACGACCTCCGGCCGGTAGCCGGCGATCACCTTCTCGTACGGCCAGTCCCCCGGATGGGTGGCGTGCTCCTCGGAGATGATCAGGCCCGCACCGCCCTTCGCGCGCGCCGCATAGTAGGCGGCGTGCTGCGCGGTGGGCAGGCCGTCGACGGCGTACCCCGTGAGGTGCGCGGAGAAGACCACCCGATTGCGCAGGGTCAGCGGCCCCAGGCGCAATCGGGTGAACAGGTGGCGGTACGCGGAGGTGCTCACACCTTGGTGTTGCCCATGTCGACGGCGACCTGACTGCCCGTGACCCTCCGCGAACCGTCGCCGGCAAGCCACAGCACCGCGTCGGTGATGTCGTCGGTGTCGGCCAGCGGGTGGTCGGTGAGGATGGTGCCGAAGCTCGACAGATAGTGCGGGTGCTTCTCGAGTATCACGAGGCTGCCCGGATCGGTGCCCATCGGAGTCTTCACCCCGTACGGATGAATGGAGTTGACCCGGATGCCGTATTCGCCCAGTTCCTTCGCCGCGGTCTGGGTGAGTCCGACGAGCCCGAACTTGGAGGCGGCGTAATTCGCCTGCCCCGGAAGCGGCTTGATACCCGCGACGGAGCTGATCACGATGATCGAACCCCCGCGACCTCCCTCGATCAGCGCCGGGACCGCAGCCTTCAGCGTCTTCCACGCGCCGGTGAGGTTCACGTCGATCAGCGTCTCCCACTGCTCGTCGGGCATCTCCCAGAAGCGGCTCCAATTGCAGATCCCGGCGTTCGCGATCACGATGTCCAGCCGGCCGAACTGTTCGACTCCCCGGTCGACGACAGCCTTCAGTTGCGCACTGTCCCGCACGTCCGCCTGCTCGGCGAGAATCTTGCCGCCCTCGGATTCCACGAGCCGCACCGTCTCGGCCAGGTCGTCCGGCGTCGCAGGCTCGTAGCTGTTGTACTCCGACACCGGCCCGCAGATGTCCACGGCGATGATCGCCGCACCTTCCCGCGCCAACCGCACCGCGTGCGTCCGCCCCTGCCCACGGGCAGCCCCGGTGATGAACGCGATCTTGTCGTCGAACTGTCCCATGAAATGTCCTATCTCTCGTTGACGAGGGTGAACGGATGGTGGTCGAACTCGTTCTGTCCGTGTGTGGTCCAGGTCAGCGCCTCGGCGCGACCCTCACGGACCGCCTCGAGCAGTGTGCGGGGTGCCACGCAGTCGCCGCCCCGCACCGCATCCGGACGCGACGAGCCGAGTGTGTCCTCGGGAAGGCGATGCGAGCAGTCGATGAGCACGGCGCACGGCACCACCGACTCTTCGGCGGTGTACCGGTTTCGTAGGCGCACACCTTCGTCGCCGATCGACGCGATGCGGCTGTCGAGGTGGCGCGTCACCCCGGCTCGTTGCAGACGGGTGTTGGCGTCGGCCAGGTCCCCGGTCATGCCGAGTCGCGAACCGGCAACGGAATCCTGGGTCACGATGCTCACGTCCCGGCCCCGCGCCGCGAGCCATTCGGCGACTGCCACGCCGACCGGTCCGCCGACCGGGTCGAAGACGACGTGCGGCCCTTCCGTCGACGCGTCGGCATCCAGCAGGCCCGCGGCACCGATACACCGGACGCTCCCCTCGACCGGGAACGGCAACGGGCGAGGCCTGCTGCCGGTCGCGAGGATCACCCTCGTGCCCTCACCTTCCGCGGCGTCGAGTTCGGCGTCCGAGACAGCGGTACCGAGACGGAATTCGACTCCGAGCCTCCGGCATTCGCCCTCGAGCCAGTCGACCAACGCCGTGAGGTGCGGCGCACCCGCGGCGGCCCGCACCATCCCGCCGAGCCGGGCCGACGCGTCCGCCACGGTCACGCTGTGACCGTTGAGGGCCAGCACTCGCGCCGCTTCGAGACCGGCCGGACCGCCGCCGACCACCAGCACCGCGCCCGTGGCCCCACCAGTGCTGTCCTCGGCAGGATCGACGGTCTCGTGTCCGGCCGTCGGATTACCGACACAGGTGACGACCGGATTGCGGGGGTCGAGCACCTGGCACGTCTGATTGCACAGGACGCACGGCCGCGGCACCGCACCGCGACGGATCTTGACGACGAGGTCGGGGTCGGCGATCTGGGCGCGCGTCATCTCGACGACGTCGGCGACACCCTCGTCGAGCGCCCGCCGGGCATCGGCCGGATCGACGACGCTGCCCTGCAGAACGACCGGGACCATGCCTGCGACCGCAACGCGGATGTCCCGGCAGAGTTCGGTGTTGAACGCGGGTTGCCGATGGAAGTCGGGGCGGTAGGCGTTCGGCGTCATCGGCCCGCCCCGGACCACCACGAGCAGGTCGAGAGCCCCGGCGAGTTCCCGTGCGTGCCCGACGGCGATCGACGGCGTGATCCCCGCCCAGGACGTCGCCTCGTCGCAGCTCAGGCGCAGGGACAGGACCCGGCCGGGACCCAACTCGTCGCGGACGGCTGCGAGGACCTCGCGGGTGAGGCGCAGCGGGTCGGCGCCGTATCCGTCTTCGCGCATGTTGGTGAGGTTCGAATGAAACTGTCGCAGCAGCCCTCTCGGTCCGGCGTCGAGCTCGACACCGTCCACGTCCGCGGACACGGCCGCGGATGCCGCGGCACGGAAGCCCTCGACGAGCCCGTCGATCTCCGCCTGCCCCATCTCCATCGGCATCTCACGGGAGATCACGTCGGCAATCCCCGACGGTCCCCACAGCACCGCCTGCGAATACGCACTCGACCCCTGAAGTCCGGTGTGACCCAACCCGGCCAGCACCAGCGTGCCGTGCGGACGGCACGCCGCGACGACCTCCCGCCAGCCGCCGACGCAGTCGGACGCCAGCGGCGCGCGCTCGTACGGCCAGTCGGAGGCATGAACCGACGCCACCTCGGTGACGACGATCCCCGCGCCACCACGCGCCCGACGTTCGTAGTACGCGACGTGCCGCGGTGAAAGCGTTCTTCCCGCACCGAGATTGGTGGTGTGCGGACCCAGAAGCACCCTGGACCGGGCGTGGCGTCCGGCCAGGGTGATCGGGTCTGTCAGTTGCGCAGACATCTACGCCGTTCGTCGGTCAGGATTCGGCGCCGAGCACACGGGCAAATCCGGGCGGGATCACGACGTCGGACGGCGTGAGGTCGTGAATGTTCGAGTGACCCAGCCCGAGCAGTGCCGAGTCGATACCTCCACGGAGGACGTCGAGGACGTTCTCGACGCCGGCCTGACCGTTCGCCGAGAGGCCCCACAGGTACGCGCGGCCGATCATCACCGCCCGCGCACCGAGCGCGACGGCCTTCACGACGTCGCTGCCACGGCGGATACCACCGTCGAGAAGCACCTCGACCTGGTCGCCGACGGCCTCTGCGATGGCGGGCAGCGCTCGAATCGGCGCCGGAGTGCCGTCGAGGTTGTTGCCGCCGTGATTCGACACGGAGATGGCGGTGACCCCGGCGTCGACGGCGCGCTTCGCGTCGTCGACCCGCATGACACCCTTGAGCATGAACGGCCCGCCCCACTGCTCGCGCAGCCACGCGATGTCGTCCCACGTCGGCAACGGCGTCTGCATCCACTCGCCGTAGGCACCGAAGAACGTGGGCGGTTCCTGACCGGGCTGCGCCAGGTTCGGGGTGGTCAGATCCGGGATCTTGCGGGTCTTCGCGAACTCGTACAACCACTTCGGACGACTGATGCCCTCGGGGGCGAACTGGAGCATCGCCTTGAGGTCCATCTTCTCGGGGATGGCCGGGCTGCCCCAGTCGCGTCCGTACGAGAACGACCAGTCGGTGGTGATGATCAGTCCGGTCGCCCCGGCGGCACGGGCGCGTTCCATCCGCTGGATCAACACGTCCCGGGTACCGACCCAGTACATCTGGAAGAACGTCTGAGGATTGGCCGCCGTGACCTCCTCGATCGACTTGCTCGCGAACGAACTCAGACCGATCGCCGTTCCGCGTGCCGCCGCCGCGCGGGCGACCGCGACCTCACCGTCGGGATGCACCGCCTGCACACCGGTCGGGGAGATCACGACGGGCAGCGAAATCGGCTGTCCCATCACGGTCGTGGACAGCTCACGCTTGTCGGACAGACCGATCACGTGGGGGGCGAACCCCAGCTCGGCGAACGCCGCGATGTTGTCGTCGACCGTCACGCCCCGCTCGGAACCGGCGATCAGCGCCGCATACACCGACTTCGGCAGGCGCTTCTTCGCGCGACGCTGAGCCTCCGCCACCGTCTCGAAGAACGGATTCTTACCCATGGCAATACCTCTCGTACCTGGCAGACGACTTACGTCTGGTCCATGCCCGCAAGCGGGTTCTCGTCACAAATCTTGGCCGGCGGACGCACCATCAGCGTCAGCGGAACCGGCGCCCGCGGAGTCCGGCGCTGGCCGGTGCGGGAGTGATCGACACTGGATTTCGGGATCTCCCCCGCGGCAGCCAACGCCAGTTCGCCGTTGCCGATCACACATTCGGGGTCCGGGCCGTCCATCGGCAGCCCGGTAAAGAACTTCGCGGCCATGCATCCGCCGCGGCAGGAGTCGTAGTGGTTGCACTTGCTGCACGCGCCGCCGGTCTGCGGGGACCGCAGCTCCTGGAACAGCTCCGACGTCTGCCACACCTGCTGGAAACCGCCGTCCGCCACGATGTTTCCGGCGAGGAACTGCTCGTGGATCGCGAACGGGCAGGCGTAGACGTCGCCGATCGGGTCGATCAGGCACACCACCCGTCCGGCGCCGCACAGGTTCAGACCGGGCAACGCATCGCCGTAGGCGGACAGATGGAAGAAGGAGTCTCCGGTGAGCACGCCCTCGCCGTTGGCGACCAGCCAGTTGTACAGCTCACGCTGCTGTGCCTGCGTGGGATGCAGTTCGTCCCACACGTCCGCGCCACGCCCCGACGGTCGCAGCCGGGTGATACGCAGGGTGGCGCCGTACTTGTCGGCCAGGGCCTTGAAGTCGTCGAGCTGGGACACGTTGTGCCGGGTGACCACCACGGAGATCTTGGCGTCCTTGAAACCAGCCTCGGACAGATTCTCGAGTGCCCGCACCGCCATCGCGAACGAACCCGGACCACGGACGGCGTCGTTGACCTCGGCCGTCGCACCGTCGAGGGAGATCTGCACGTCGACGTAGTCGCTGGCCGCGAGCCGGGCGGCGACCTTCTTGTCGATCTTCACCCCGTTCGTGGAGAACTTCACCCCCACCTGGTGGGCGGTCGCGTAATCAACCAGCTCCCAGAAGTCCGAGCGAACCGTCGGCTCACCGCCGCCGATGTTCACGTAGAAGACCTGCATACGCTGCAGTTCGTCGATGATCGACTTGCACTGCTCGGTGCTCAACTCCCGCGGGTCACGCCGGCCGGAGGAGGACAGACAGTGCACACACGACAGGTTGCACGCGTAGGTCAACTCCCAGGTGAGGCAGATCGGGGCGTCGAGACCGAGTTCGAACTGGTCGACGAGGCGGCCGACCGGGGCGGAAGGCCTTTCGAGCATGGAGGTCATGGGCTGTGTCCTCTGGTACGGGTGGAAAGAGCTGGTCAGGCGGGGACGATCATGTGCGACTCGGCCAACGTGCCGAGCGCGCGCGCATACTGCGCGGCAGTGTCGTCCCCGATACCCTGCGCCCGCAGTGCGGACCGGGCGTCGGCGTGTGAGGGAAGCGCTTCGACCACCGCGACGATCGTGCGGTTCTTCAGGAACGACAACTTGCGCGTCCCGAAGTGGTAGAGCAGCGCCCCGAAAGGTTCGGGACGCAGCGCCACCTGCGGATGAAGCTTCCAGCCCACATCGAGATCGATACCGGCGTTGCCGGCCACTGAAGCAGAAGCTGGAGCGGACATGATCAGTACACGCCGCACATGCCGTCGATCGAGACCTCTTCCACCAGGGATTCCTCGACCAAGTCGTTTTCCAGCACGTTGTTGTCGCGATCAGACATGATTTCCTCCTACTGTTCGGTGATACGGCGCGAGCCGGAGGGATGTTCCCCGTCATAGGAGACCGTCCCTGTGACTCGCCTCACCACTGTAATGGCATCGAGTGCAGAATGACAGATCGGGAGGGGACGAAAAATTGAGAAGTCGTCGAAAACCATCCAGTCGGATAGGGCGACGCCCGTCCACGACGCAGGATCGGATCAGTACCGTCGGGATCGAACTGTTCACGGAACAGGGGTTCGACGCCACCAGCGTCGACGAAGTCGCCGAAGCGTCCGGCATCGCCCGGCGCACCCTCTTCCGCTACTTCCCGTCCAAGAACGCGATCCCGTGGGGTGACTTCGACGCTCACCTCGCCGAAATGCGCGCCCAACTCGCAGCGCAACCCGACGACATTCCTATCGTCGACGGACTCACCGCAGCACTCCTGCAGTTCAACGCGTTCCCCGCGAGCGAGGAAATCAACCACCGCAAGCGCATGGGGCTGATCCTGCGAGTCCCGGCCCTGCAGGCGTATTCGGTGGTCATGTACGAAGGGTGGCGCAACGTCATCGCCGAGTACGTCGCGAGCCGGCTCGGAACCTCACCTACCGACCATGTTCCGCGGACAGTCGGTTATCTTCTACTCGGCGTTGCGATGTCGGCGTACGAGCAGTGGCTCGACGACGATTCGCTCGAACTGAACGAACTACTCGCCAGCGGAATGCAATCGCTCTACGATGGGCTGAGTTCCCTCGGCGAGCCCGACTCCCGAACCTGACCCACTCCCGCCATCACCTCTCGGCAAGGTTGCCTCGAATGACTTCCACTCTCGACACACCCGCGTTCGACTCTCTCGCACCGTGCGAATCCGGACTGTGGTCACATGGTCACGTCACGGTGGAGCGGGTCGCAGCCGGGCAGATCACACTCACCCGTGACGGCGAGCAGCTGCGGGTGACGCACGCCCTGACACCCGAAGATCTGAGCGAACGACTCGTCGCCTCGGTTACCACGTCCATCAAGGACGCCGACTTCGGTCAGGACGAATTCGAATCGACCATGGTCGGACTGGTCCGCTCCACCGTCGACGGCGCGATCGAAGCGTGGACCGTCTACTACCGCAACTCCCTGAACGAACTGCTCGACGGCACCGCCGACTTCGCACCGATCCACGAGAAGGCAGAACAACTGGTCCATGGCTCCGTCCTCGACCTCGGGTCGTGCTTCGGATTCCTTCCCCTCCGACTCGCCCGCGCCGGCCGGTCCGTCACGGCGACCGACATCCTGCCCGGCACCATGACCCTCCTCGACGCCGTGGCACCGGAACTCGGCCTCGATCTGCGCACCCTCGTGTGCGACGCCGCGCGCGTGCCGGTTCCCGACGACAGCGCCGACACCGTCACCGCAATCCACCTCCTCGAACATGTCGACGAAAACATCGGGGCCGCAGTGATATCCGAGGCCCTCCGCGTTGCCCGCGACCGAGTTGTCGTCGCCGTCCCCTACGAGGACGAGGCAACGGCCTGCCACGGACACATCCGCACCTTCGACACCCCGTCGCTCACGAAGCTCGGCGAATCGACGGGACGCCCCTTCGAGGTGTTCGAACACCACGGCGGATGGCTCGTCATCGACTGCTGACCACCTCACGACGCCCACAGATGCGCCGAGGTCGGGAGCGGCGGCGCGGTTGATCGGTAGTGGTGCCCGGTCGGGGTGCCGAGGTCGATGAGGTGGGTCCGGCCGGGGTTGTGCACCGGTCGGGCCGTCCACCCTGCTGCTTCCTTCGCGTAATTGCAGGCCTCGCACAGTCCGGACCCGTTGTGCACGCTGGTCGCCCCGTGCTGTCGGCGGGAGCGGATGTGGTCGTGATGCCGGATCGGTGCATCACACCACGGCGTACGACATGTGCGATCCCGCAGGTCGATCAGCTTTCGCAGGCTTTTCGGGAACGTGCGGGACTGTGATTCCATCGCCGTCAACGCCCCCGACTGCGGGCACGAATACACCCGCTGTAGCGATGTCTCGGTGTCACGATCGACGGCGTCGGCCACCAGCAGCCGGGCGATTCCGGCCGGCACCGGCCCGAACCCGTGGAACCGCGCGGCCCCGTGCCCGCCGGCCAGCAACGTCTCGTCCGAGAGCACCAGATTCACCGCCGCCGGAACACCACCAGCAGCGGTCTGCCCGGTGCCGCGGTCGAACAACAGATCCGCCATCAGCTGATTGCGAGTCCGGCCACCACTGTCGCCGGTGGCGATCAGACTATCCGCATCCCGACCCAGCGTGGCCTGCAAACACACCGCCTGCTCCACCGGCCTCAACACACTCAGATACGCCATCGAATCCGGCGCGGGGCGTGTCGTGACCCGACGCTCGGACACAGCCTTGCGGTGCCGGGCCACGACCGCTGCGGCGTCGAGTTCCACCGCCAACGCCTTCGCCCGCGCGATCAGACCACGATCGCCGACCCCGTCGAGAATGGCCGGATCCGAGCACAACCGGCGGTCCACGATTCCCCGATCGGCCGCCGACAGGCACGCCGTTTCCCGCACCAACAACGTCGCCCGCCATTCGTTCAACCGCCCGGTCCGCAGCAGGGCCAGGGTGTGCGGCATCTCGTGCACCAGAGCCCGCGCGAAACCCAGATGCCGACCGCCACGGTTCGGAGACTCCCGGCGCGCCAACGCAATCTGCGACGCGATACCCCGGTCCCACTCCGCCCGCGGCAACCCCGAGCCCTGCGGTCCACACGGACACTCGTCGCGACGCCGTCGGCGATCACCGCCTGCACCGCACACCCGACCGACTTCAACGCCTCGATCGCATCGAGCCACTCGATCCCCAACCCCGCGTCCCCACCCGCGGAAACCACCCGCAGCCGCGCCGTGAACGCCCGCAACTCGTCCACATCCGCTGCAACCAGAGCCCCCACGACCAACCTCCCCCAAGGTCGTTCGAAACTTTGTTCGATTCTAGCAACGGAACCCGACCCGAGCAATAGACGGACGGCTCCCACAGGTCCGCCGCACAGGCGCGTTCGACAATCCCCCGACGCCTCCTCCGGTGGGTCCGCCACAACCTCGATCCCTTCGCCTCGGTCGGCGCTCACAGTCGGCACCACGAAGGTTCAGCTAACGAAAACCGATGCCGCAGCGACAGAAGCAACATACGGACCCGATCGTCAGGCGGGGCCGCCGGACCCGAAGGAGTATCCGATGACCCACAGGATCCGCAGGTTCCTCGCCGGAGCGGCCGCATCGTCCGCCCTTGCCGCCGCGGTCGTCGCCTTGGCCGCCGTACCCGCCCAGGCCGAACCCTCGGCCGACTGTCACACCGGCACCACACCCACATCGGGCACCTCGCACTGCACGGCGTACGACGTGCCCGCCGGCAGGACCGCAGTCCACATCGGGACCGTCGAGTGCTTCGGCCTGCCGCCACGGGCGATACCCGGACCCGGCGGGGTCACGCACATTCCGTGGATTCAGGGCTATCGCCGCGATGGCCTGTGGGTACCGACCGGGACACCGTCGACCGGATCGTGTGTCGGGGGGATCGGTGCCCCGTGGTGGGAGGTCGGCGTCTCGACGGGCGCCTTCACTACCTGCGGGCTGCAGGAGGGGATCGTCACCTACGTCAGTGTCGCCTGCACTCCGATCCGCCCCCAGTAGGGCGCACGACCATCAGCGATCAAGGAGTGTGGCCGGCGAGGATCTGCTCGCGCAGGATGTCGGCGTGACCGGCGTGCTGGGCGAGTTCACGCAGGACCTGCAGGTACAGCGCCCACACGGTGCGCTCGCCCCGGCCGTCGACTGTGTCGTCGAGCGCCAGGGCGGCCATGGTCCGCCGGGAGGCGTCACAGCGTTCGGCGTGGGCGTCGAGCACGGATGCGATGGTGTCGGCCCGGGCGAGGGTGAACGACTGGTCCGGGGTGCTCACGATGCCGATCTCCCGGTACGAGCGACCGGTCACAGCCTGGTCGAACCACACGCCCTCGACGTAGGTGACGTGTTTGACCAATCCGAGCAGCGTCGTCTTCGAACGCACCAGACGCCGACGCGCCTGCTCGTCGTCCAGGTCGTCCAGACTGCCGCGCAGAGCGGCCCGGTAACCGTCGAGTAATTCGTCCAACCGGCCGCGGAGATCGACAGTCCACCCCATGCTGGGCATGATAATCACCTCCGAGCGGCCGGCGTGTCGGATCTGCTGAAACCTTCCGCGGCAGCGGCCCGAGCGACGAGCAAGGCGCGGAAATATTACCCCGTTGGTCGAAAATGGAACCATGGCAGGGGAAGCAAGCGAGATCGTTCTGAGCAAGCATGAACTTCGTGAGGTCGTCGCGTTCGCCGCGGCATGTGCGGAGGTGGTGCTCGCGGTATTCGAGGCCGATCAGCCGCACGACTCGCGGCCCCGCGCCGCGATCACTGCTGCGTGGGAGTTCGCGCGGGGTGGTGAGCGTGGGAAATCTCTGCGCGACACAGCGTGGGCGGCGCTCGAGGCAGCCAAGGGCACGGACACTGCGGCTGCGCGCGACGCAGCGTGGGCTGCGATGTCTGCGGCAGGCGCCGCCTATTTGCATCCGTTGCCCAAGTCCACCCAGGTCAAACACATTCTCGGGGCGGGCGCTCACGCGGCCAGAGCGGCCGAGCTCGTCGCCGGTGACGACCGGACCGTCGGTGCCGGACACGTCGAACAAGCTGTGCATCGTGCGACACCGGTCGTTGTCGACGTGCTCGAACGCTTTCCGGCGGCACCGGGTGGCGGTGGACGGGTCGGCGAGTTGATCCGCATGCTGGACACCGACCTGCGGCGCCGACCGTCGACCCAGCCTCCCTGTGCCGCTACGAATTCGTGAGGTCGCGCCGACGGAACAGCACGACTCCGAGCGCACCCACGACGACGGCGATCACCGCCAGCCAGACCAGCGGAGTGGCCGTCACCTCCGTGGCGGGAACAGGAGGGACGTGTGTGAACGGCGACAGATCGCGGACCGCGCGAGGCAGCCCGAGCAGTGATCCGAGGAATCCGAAGATCAGGCAACCCGCGAGCGCACCCCAGGAGAGCCCGGCCGCCCAGGCGGGAACGCCGCCGAACGCCAACACCGCCAATGCCGCGACCACCCCGATCGCCGGTACGAAGACGAGGGCGGCCCCCGTGAGGTTCACGACCTTTCCCGGCACGCCGTCGGTCACCAGACCGTACGCGAGACCGGTCGCCGCCCCGGTCAGCGCCTGCAGGACGACGATGCCGGCGGTGACCAGGCCGATGTGCGCCAGCATCCACCGAGGACGCGAGACCGCTGTCGCGAGAACGGGTTCGAGTCGCCCCGCCGATTCCTCACCGCGCATCCGCAGTAAAGCCTGTACGGCGTAGCCCGCAACCGCGATCGCCATCATGCCGAAGATGGCGGCGAAGTAGGCGTCGACCATGTTCGTCGTGCCGCCACCGAGCTGTTCCATCATGTCGGCCACCTGCTCGCCCTCGCCGAGGAAGTCGTCGATCTGGTCTGCGATCGCGCCGTACACCACGGCGAGGACGACGATTCCGAATGCCCACCAGAACAGGATCGTCCGTTGCATCCGCCACGCCGATCCGACCGCCGTCGGCAGCGAACGGGATGCGCGGGCGGGGCCCGGGCGGGTCGGCACGAGCCCGGAGCCGATGTCCCGGTGCTCCGTGAGGGCGAAGCCGACCGAGCCGACCGCGAGTGCGAACACGGCGGGCAACGCCAGCACCCACCAGGCGTTGTCGTCGTACGGACGGACCTGCTCGGCCCAGCCGATCGGCGACACCCACGTCGGCCAGCCACTCACCACCCGCGTGCCGTTGTCCGTCACGGTCCCCGTCATGTCCCCCACCGCACGCAACAGGAATGCCACGCCCAGGGCGGCCCCGGCGAGTCCGTTCGCGGTGCGGGCACTGTCCGTCACCTGCGCAGTCACCGCGGCGATCGCCGCGAACGCGATACCGGCACCGGCGACGGCCGCGCCGAGCGCCACCGACCCATCCAGTGGCAGACCCGCCGCCACCAGCACCACGACGTTGAGCAGTCCGAGAGCGAGGTTCGCTCCGACCGCGACCACCAGGGCCGCGGTGAGCAGTGCCTTCCTGCCCACCACGGCGGCCTCGACGAGTTCGGCGCGGCCGGTCTCCTCGTTCTGGCGGGTGTGCCGCACGACCAGCAAGGTGGTCATCAGGCCGGCGGCCAGCGACAGGGGCATGACGATCTGACAGGCGAGCACGGCGCCGGCGCTGTACCCCGACACGAGACCGTTGGTGGCCAGCGCGACCGGCGACGCCGCGGTGGCCATCGCGAAACTGCGCAGGTCGGGCTCCGTGGGATACAGGCCGAGCACGCTCGACGCCGAGAATGCCTGCAGCGCGGCGAGAGCGAGCAGCCACACCGGCAATTGGATTCGGTCGCGGCGCAGGGCGAGCCGCACGAGCCGGGCGGTCCCCGCATACTGGCCGCGGCCCGCCGTCGCCGGCGCCGTCACCGTGCTCATGGCGTCCGCGTCCCGGACTCGGCCCGCCGGTGGTTCTCGCCCTCCCGGGCCAGTTCGTCCCCGTAGTGCCGGAGGAACAGCTCTTCCAGTGTCGGGGGCGTCGACGTCAACGACGTGATCCCGAACGTCAGCAGATGGCGCAGCACCCCGTCGATCGCGCTGGTGTCCACCTCGCACCGGGTGTGCAGGCCGTCGACTCGCACGTCGTAGACCCCCTCGACGGCGTCGAGTCCGGTCACCGGCCGCTGTGTGTCGGCGGTGATCGACGTGCGCGTGAGGTGACGCAGTTCCGCGAGGGTGCCAGTCTCCACCGTCCGGCCCTCACGAATGATGCTCACCCGATCGCACAGCGCCTCGACCTCCGCGAGGATGTGACTCGACAGCAGGACCGTCTTCCCCGCGTCGGACATCTCCTCGACGCAGTCCTGGAACACCGACTCCATCAACGGATCCAGCCCGGATGTGGGTTCGTCGAGCACGTACAGTTCGACGTCCGACGCGAACGCGGCAACCAGTGCGACCTTCTGCCGGTTGCCCTTCGAGTACGTGCGCGCCTTCTTCGTCGGATCGAGTTCGAACCGCTCGAGGAGTTCCGCGCGCCGCGGCTCGTCCAGCCCGCCGCGCAACCCCGCGAGGAGGTCGATCGCCTCACCGCCGGTGAGATTGGGCCACAGGTTCACCTCACCGGGAACGTAGGCGAGCCGCCGGTGCAGCGACACCGAGTCGCGCCACGGGTCACCACCCAGGAGGCGGGCTTTACCCGAATCCGCGCGCAGCAGGCCGAGCAGTACCCTGATGGTTGTCGACTTGCCGGACCCGTTGGGGCCGAGGAATCCGTGCACCTCCCCCGTCCCCACCTCGAGGTCGAGGCCGTCGAGTGCGCGGGTCGGCCCGAACGTCTTGACGAGATTCTCCACCGAGATCGCAGCCATGATGGGGACGCTACGCTGGTTCGCGGGTGGCCACGACGGGTTCCGCGGCCCCGGCCGCGACGGGGCCGGATCAGATCAGACCGAGTTTGCCCGCCTCGTACACGGCCTCCGCGCGGCGGCCGACGTCGAGTTTGCGCATGATGTTGCTGACGTGAAATTTCACCGTCGTAGCCGAAATGAACAGCCGCTCACCGATTTTCGCGTTCGACAGACCCTTGGCCAGGAGTTGCAAGACCTCGAGTTCACGCTCGGTGAGCCCGTCCCGCGGCGTCGTCTGCCCGTTGAGCGAGCGGATCACGGCCGACGCGCTGCGTGAATCGAACGCGCTCTCGCCGCGGGACACGGCGCGGATGGCGCGCACCAGTTCGGTGGTGTCGACGTCCTTGACCACGTATCCGCGGGCGCCGGCGTGGATGGCGCGCACGACGAGTTGCTCGTCGAGAAACGTCGTGAGCACGAGCAGACCCATCTTGCCGTCCGCGGCGGACAGCTGCGCGCACAGTGCCAGCCCCTCGTAATCGGAGGCCGCCGACAGTTTCAAGTCCATCAGCACGACATCGGGCGCGACGTCACCGACGACGGCCAGCGCCTCCTGCATGGACGACGCCTCCCCGACCACCTCGAGATCCGGCTCCCGCTCGAGGACCGATCGCAGTCCCTGGCGGAGAATCGCGTGGTCGTCGACGAGCACGAGCTTCACGACCGAGGTGGGGCGGGCGGACCCGGCCTGGTCACGCACCGAGGTTCGTATGGTCATCGGTCCACCTCACTGTCGGAATGTAACGGGATCCGGGCAGCCACCCGGACTCCGCCGATCCTGGCCCGCGCCACTTCGAGAGTGCCGCCCAATTCGGCTGCCCGGGCCTGCATGTTCGCCAACCCGCGGTGGTGGCCGTCGAGGTCGTTGTTCGCCGCCATCCGCAGCATCAGGCGCATCCGCTTGGGGTCTCCGTCTCCGTCGTCGGCGACGGAGAGCAGCACCGAATCTGCCGAATACGTGAGCCGCAGGACGGCGCGCGTCGCGTTGGCGTGGACCGCCGCGTTGAACAGCGCCTCGCCGGCGATCCTCAGCAGCGCGTGTTCCCGGTCGCTGGACAGCTCGGCGGGGGTGCCGCCGACGCGGACGGTGACCGCGAGTTCGTCGGGCATGTGCACCACCCCGAGTTGCTCGAGCATCTCGGGCAGGGACGTCCGGTCGGAGCCGCCGGAGTGATTGAGCGCGTAGATGGCCGAGCGCAACTGCTCCACGGCGCGGCGCGTCAATTCCTTTGCAAGATCGAGCCTCTCGCTGCGTTCGTCGTCCGGGACACCGCTCCGGCACACCTCGATCTGCATCCCCGCCGACAGCACCGCCTGCGTGACGCTGTCGTGGAGTTCGCGCGCGATCCGGTGTCGTTCCTCGTCGAGGACCTGGTGCCGGTGCGCCGCTCCGAGTTGACGCTGGGTGGATTCGAGTTCGACGTTGCGCACCGCGAGATCGGAGGCGGTACGCCGCGCCTCCGAGTACGCGTGCTCGGCCCGCCCGAGCAGCAGCTGGCCCCGCTGGTACAAGGCCGAATTCTGCAGAGCCACGGCGGTCTGGCTCGCGAGGATGCTGAGGACCGCGCCGTCGGTCGTGTCGAGCGTGCGGTGCTCGGCCGTCCAGGCCGCGAAGGCTCCCACGACGCCACCCTCGAGGACGATCGGCACGAAGGCATGGTGCGCGTCGATGACGGGAGCGCCCCCGGTGCGCGCGGACCGGATGTCGGCCAGGCACGTCACGACCTCGTCCGGCAGCGGGGGGCCCTCGACGTTGTCGACGAGGAACGGCGTCGCGTCCGGCCCCAGGACGAGCCGGCGCGGGCCGGCGTCGGGCAGCATGCCGTCGGCGAGGGCGAACGCGACCCATCGCGCGTCCAGGTGCGCCCGGGCCGCCTCGGCGACCGCGCAGATGAGGGTCTCGGGGCCTTCCACCGTGCGGACGAGGGCCCGCGAGATGAGTTCCAGCGCGTGGACCACACGTTCGAGACGTTCTGCGGCGCCACGATATTGGGGGTAGAACGTCGGCTTGCCGGACCGCAGTCCGGTGAGCGTCGACAGGTCCGGGGCGTTCATGTGCTCACAGCGCAGTCCGGAACAGCGCCACCATCTGCTCCTGGGTGGCCGTGCGCGGGTTGGTGGACATGCAGGCGTCGCGGAGCGCGAACTCGGCCAGGCGTGACAGGTCGGCTTCGCGAACCCCCAACTGGCCCAGACCTTTCGGAACTCCGACCTCGCGGGCGAGGCGTTCCACCCGGTCGGCGACCGCCAGCGCAGCCTCCTCGGGTGTTCCGCGACGCTCCTCGAGACCGAGAGCAGCGGCGATGGCGACGAACGGGGTGGCGTCGTCGGTGGCGTTGAAACGGATCACGTGCGGGAGAAGGATGCCGTTGATGACTCCGTGCGGCAGGTCGAGCAGTCCCCCGACCTGATGGCTCATCGCGTGGGCGGCACCGAGGATCGCATTGGTGAACGCGAGGCCGGCTTCGAGACTCGCCTGCGCCATGACGGCGCGCGACTCCATCTCCATCGGCTCCTCGATGGTGCGGACGAGGGTGTCGGTGACCAGCCCCACCGCGCGGAGCGCATGGTGGTCGGTGAGCGGGTTGTGGGCCAGCGACACGAACGCCTCGATGCCGTGAGTGAGGGCGTCCAGGCCGGTCGCCGCATTGAGCCATTCCGGCATGGTGGTCAGCAGCCGGGGGTCGATCACGGTCACGTCCGGTACGAGCGCGCGGCCGATGATGGTGATCTTGGTGCCCCGCTTCGTGTCCGTGACGATGCAGAACTGCGACACGTCGGCGCCTGTGCCCGACGTGGACGGCACCATCACCAGCGGCGGGATCGGACTGGTGGCCTGGTCGACTCCCTCGTAGTCGAGGATGTTGCCCCCGTTCGCGGCGAGTACCGCGATGCCCTTCGTCGCGTCGATGACGGAGCCGCCGCCCAGGGCGACGAGGACGTCGCATTCACCCTCGCGATACGCGTCGTGCCCGGCCGCGATCTCGTGGTCCTTGGGGTTGGGAGTCAACGCGCTCCACACGACCGGGGTGAGGCCCTGCTCGCGCAGCTGATCCTGAAGCTCGGTCGCCCAGCCGGCGTCGATCAGACCCGGATCGGTGACGAGCATCGGCCTCGATCCGCCGAGGCGGAGTACCGCGTGCGCGGCCTCGACCATTGATCCGATACCGAACACGATCTCGGGCGCATGGAATTTGACCAGCCTGCCCGGGGCGGTGGTGCGGGTGGACGGATAGGACACGGACAAGTCGACACTCCTCCCGACACCTGCGTGCATGTGATCCAGATTACAAGACTCTGACCTAGACCCTACGGTCCGGGACGAGCTCCCACACCCACCGAAGGACAGGTACGTACCTACCCGATCGGGTAGGTAGACGGGATCTTCACCGCAACGCGTGCCCCAGCTCGGCGGCGCGGGACATCAGCTGGGCGGCATCCCGCGCGACGACGACACGGTCGCAGATCTCGGCGTACTCCGGCATCGCGCACGACGCCTGGTTCCAGTACCGCTCGGGTTCCGGGGTGATCCAGGCCAGCCGGTGCACTTTGCGACGCAGTTCGGCGAATTCGTCGACACCCGGTGGGAGGCCGTTGCACCGCCCGTCGCCGACGACGACCACCGAGGTGCGGGAGTTCACGTCGGTGCCGAACTCGGTCAGCACGTCGGAGAACACCCGGCCGTAGTCGCTGCTCGCCTCCAGATCGATGCGCGGGTCGGCGAGCACCGACGCGAGCGCGTCGTCGTCGGCCCCGGCGAGGAGAGTGTCCGTGACGTCGACGGGCCGGTCCACGAACGCCAGCACCTGGCAGCGGCTCGCCCGGCGATGCATGGCCTGTGCCAGCCGGAGGGTGAAGGCGGTGACGGGCCGCACCGACAGCGACACGTCCGCGAGGATCAGCACCCGCACCCGGTCCGGGCGGGGCGCCTTCACCATGAGGTGGAAGGGTATGCCCTCGGTCCGCAGGCTCGCGCGCACGGTCCGGCGCATGTCGAGCCGGCCCCGCGCCAGTTCGCGCGGGCGGGGACGCGACGGTCCGCGCATCCGCCGAAGCACCTCGTAGCACGCCTGATTCACTTCGGCACGGGACGTGGCCGACACCGATCCGCTCGTGGTCCCCGGTGCTTCTGCGGGTCCGGCGGTCAGGTCGCGGGCGTCCGCCAGCGCGCCGACGAATGCCTCCACCGCCTCCGCCAGCCGGTTCAGCTGGGCCGCGGTGAGTGGTTCGGCCCCATCGGAATCGGTGTAGACCGTGCTCGGGTCGTAGGCGTCGAGCCACGCGAGAATCGACTCCGGATCGTCCCAGGACAACGATCCGACGACGGCACCGCTCGTCGACGACGCCAGGTCACCGACGGCGGTGCTCGCCGCCCGCTCGACCTCCACCGTGTACGTGACACCGCGTCGTCCGGACTCGGCTTCCGAATCGACGGACAGATCCGCGTCGCTCGACGTCATGCTGACGTCGTCGTCGTCCTTGTGGGGGTTGAAACCCTTCTGCGCTTCGGGGGTGTCGAAGTGGTCGCCCACCTCGGCGGCGCGCTCGTTGTACTCCGCGTACCGGGCGGTCTCCGCGTTGTCCGCCACCTCCAGCGCGGAGGGCAGGCCCTCCGCGAACTCGGTCCGGGACGGTGCACGCACGTCGTCGGGTGCCGCGTCGGCGACCGATGCGAAGAACACGTCGAAGGCGCGGTCGAAACCCGCCTGCTCGTACGTGTACTTCGCGCACACCGCACGCAGCGACGCCCTCAGCGTGGGCAGGTCCCGGCCGCCGATCAGGCCGAACACCCGGCGAACCTCGATGACCTCGGCCGGGGACGCGGCGACACCGTAGCGGCGCAACACCTTTCCGAAGGACGCCGCGAGCACGTCGAGGAGTTGCGCGGGCAGGGACGGGGAGGGGTCGGGCTGCGGGCGGAGCATCGTCAGCGCCTGCCCTGCCGACCCGCGCCGAGGCCGCCCCGGTCGCGGCCGCCGTGCCCGCGGAAGACGGCCGTGGTGGTGTTGGCCGGCCGCGATGCGACCGTCACCCGCTCCACCGGCCCGGCCGGAGCGGTTTCCTCGACGTCCGCCGGGACAGGCTGTTCGCCGGAGAGCCGGTTGCGGACCAGTTCGACGTCGCTGGTGTATTTCAGCAGGGCGGTGAGAAGGATGTCGCGGACCTCGGCCTGCGAACTCACCGCCACTCCCGTCGACTTCAGGACCACCGCCGCCCGGGCCGCGTCGATGACCTCCGCGATGGACGGACTCTTGCGGAGCGGCAACTGCCGCAGCGTGCGAGCCAGATCCACCACATCCGCCGCGACGGCCTCCTCGACCTCGGGGGCCTTGGCCGTCACGATGTCCCGCTCGCGCTGTGGTGTCGGGTAGCCGAGGTGGTAGTGCAGGCAACGACGCTTGAGTGCGGGCGACAGTTCGCGAGTGTCGTTGGACGTCAGGATCACCCACGGCGCCGACCGCGCGGTGAACGTCCCCACTTCGGGGATGGTGACCTGTCCCTCCGCGAGAACTTCGAGGAGCAGCGCCTCCATCGACTCCTCGGTGCGGTCCACCTCGTCGACGAGCAGGACCACCGGTTCCGGCGACAGGATCGCCTCGAGCAGCGGGCGGACCGACAGGAACTTCTCCGAATACAATCCGAAATCCTGCGCGGCCAGGAACTGCGACGCCTCGGCGACGTCGTCGAACGCGGCCATCTTCTCACCGATGCGGTCGCGCAACATCTGCACGTGCAGAAGCTGTTTCGCGTAGTCCCACTCGTACAGGGCCCGGTTGTCGTCGAGACCTTCGTAGCACTGCAGCCGAACGAGCTTCCGCCCCGACGCCTCGGCCAGCGACTTCGCCAGCTCCGTCTTGCCGACGCCGGCAGGCCCCTCCAGCAGCAGCGGGCGCTCGAGCGCGGTCGCCAGGTGGACGACCACCGCGAACTCGTCGTCGGCGATGTAGTCGACCTCGCGCAACGCCTCCTTCAGTTCCGCGCCGTCGGCGAAGCGGATGTCCTCCGGTTCCGGGGCTGTGTGCGGTGCAGTCATGATCGGGGCGTCCGTCCTTCGTCAGCGGTGTGGTGGTGGGAACGCATCCGGGGCGGGGCCGGGCTGGGGTGAGGCGCCCGCCCCGGACGCGAGTCTTCTGCGGTCGGTCAGTACGCGCTGTTGATCGCGTGATCGACCACGGGGAGCATCGACTCGACCGTCACCTCGCGCGGGTTGCCCGGTGTGCACCAGTCGCCCTGGATGTGCTCGGAGATGGCCCGCACGGTCTTCTCGTCGCCGCGGATGGTGTCGCCGCGACCCTCGTACTTCTTCGTGTTCATCTGGTTCTTCTCGTACGAGTCGGTGCGCACCTGACCGAAGTTGTCGGGAATGCCGACGTCCTTCGCCAGTCGGATGGCGGCCTCGACCGCCGCGTCCGCGGCCTGCACCGTGGTGAGGTTGCGGGTGTCGACCCCCAGCGCGCCGGCAAGCTGGGCGTAGCGCTCGTACCGCGACGGCAGGTTGTACTCCCAGACGCGGGGCAGGGCGATGGCGTTGTTCAGTCCGTGGTGGCTGTCGAAGAACGCGCTGACCGCGTGCGAGATGGAGTGCACGATGCCGAGGCCGCCGGAGTTGAATGCCTGGCCGGCGATGTACTGCGCGTTCATCATTCCCTCGCGGGCCTTCAGGTTGCGCGGCTCGAACACGGCCTCCCGCAGGTTCTTCGCGACCAGTTCCACCGAGTACAGCGCGTTGCCGAGCGACGGCGCGAAGTCGAGACGCGACACGTACGGCTCACTGCCGTGCGCGAGGACGTCGAATCCGCAGTACGCCGTGAAGTGCTGGGGGCAGGTGTAGTACAGCAGCGGGTCGTCGATCGCGAGGGTCACGATGGTCGCCTCGTCGAATCCCACCCACTTGTGCGGGTTGTTCATGTCCGACGTGTCGGTGATGACGTACGCCCACGATGTCTCCGAACCCGTACCGGCCGTGGTGGATACGGCGATGTGGGGTGGGTTCTCCTTGTTGGTGGACTTCGCGAATCCCTCGAACTCGTTGATGTTGCGGCCGTCGTGCGCGACCACCACCCGGGCGCCCTTGGCGGCGTCGTGACTCGAGCCGCCGCCGACGGAGATGATCGAATCGCACTTCTCCTTCTGGTAGAGCGCGGCCGCCTCCATGACGTTGTAGTCCTTGGGATTGGACTCGACCTTGTCGTAGAGCACGACCTCGACGCCCTGGTACTCGATCTTGCCGACCAGTTCCTCGATGATGCCCGAGCCGCGCAGGCCGGTGGTCATGAGCAGGGTCCTCTTGAATCCGAGGTTCTTCGCCTCGACGCCGATGATGTCGTGGGCGCCGACCCCCATCAGTGCCCGCGGGAACGGGTGGAATTCCTTGATGGGGAAGTCCCAGATCTGGTTGAGCTCGATGGCCATGGCCGTCTCCTCGATTAGTCGATGTCGGATCTGAAGCGTTGCGGAAGGGGACGCACTCGATGTGATCGGCGTCTCACCTGGAATCCACTGTGACCTAGTTCGGGCCCCGGTTACAGGCCTGCGGGGCCGAACCGTCCGACCGCGGTGCACAAACTGCCCGAACGGGCAGGTGCGGCCGGGCCGAGCCGGAGGGGGCGGCACTCGATAGGATGTCCACTTCACGCGGAGTCCACCCGCTAGGCAAAAACTAGAACCTGTTCTATATTTGGAGCAGGCAAGCGAGCGTTCCGGCGCTGCGAAGTACGGAAGGACTGCACACACGATGACGACTGTCGAGGTGCCGCACAGCTCACGATCGGTGGTGCTCACCGTGTCGGGCGTGGTCGAGGAAACCCCCGACTCCCGGTCACTGGTCTTCGACGTCCCGGCAGACCTCGCCGACAAGTTCGCCTACAAGCCGGGCCAGTTCCTCACCCTGCGCATCCCCAGCGACCGCACGGGCTCGGTCGCCCGGTGCTACTCGCTGGCCAGCTCACCGTTCACCGACGACGCCCCCAAGGTGACCGTCAAGCGGACGGCCGAGGGCTACGGGTCCAACTGGCTCTGCGACAACATCGCCGTCGGCGACACCCTCGAGGTCCTCCCCCCGTCGGGAGTGTTCACCCCCAAGTCACTGGACCACGACTTCCTGCTGTTCGCGGCAGGTAGTGGCGTCACGCCGGTGATCTCGATCCTCAAGTCCGCCCTCACCGAGGGGTCCGGCAAGGTCGTGCTCTTCTACGCCAACCGCGACGAGAAGTCGGTCATCTTCGCGGAGGAACTCCGCACGCTCGCGAGCCGGTACCCGTCACGGCTCGTGTCCATCCACTGGCTCGAGACGGTCCAGGGACTGCCGAGCGTCGATCAACTCGCCTCCGCCGTCGCGCCCTACCTTGGGCACGAAGCATTCATGTGCGGACCGGTGCCGTTCATGGACACCATCCACAAGGCCCTCGCCGACGCCGGGATGCCCCGCAGCCAGGTGCACGCCGAAGTGTTCAACTCGCTGGCCGGCGACCCGTTCCGTGACGCCGACGTCGTGGAGGTCACCGACGACGAGGCCGCCGACGCCGCCACCGTGGAGGTGGAACTCGACGGCGAGATCCACAACCTGAGCTGGCCCCGCAAGCAGACCCTCGTCGACATCATGCTGGCCAAGGGAATCGACGTGCCCTACTCCTGCCAGGAGGGCGAATGCGGGTCCTGCGCGTGCACCGTACTCGAGGGCAAGGTCGAGATGGAGAACAGCGAAATCCTCGACCCCGAGGACATCGAGAGCGGCTACATCCTGGGCTGCCAGGCCCGGCCGGTCACAGACCACCTCAAGATCGAATTCTGACTCCGCTCACCCGAGCCGGCCGAAGCCGACGACGGCGGAGTCGCTCGTCCAGTCCACGGTGTGGACGCGGATACGGCCGAACTCGTTGCCGCCGACCGTCGTAGCGGTGTCCCCGTCCACCGCGACGACGACGTTGGTGTGCTGGCCGACCCAGCTACTGTTGTCGTAGAGCACCACGTCCCCGACGCTCGGGCGGTAGCCGCCCCCGACCTCCTCGAACCGCGACTGCGACTCGTAGTACTCCTGCAACGTGTAGACCCCGGGAATCCGCCAGTGCCCGGAATTCGGATTCGCCAGCGGCAGGCCGGCTTCCCGCATGATCCAGCTGACGAAGTCCGCGCACCAGGGCTCCTCGACCCCTTCGGAGTAGAACGTGCCCGGCCGCTGCCTGTCGTGTTCAGCCTCGAGCAGCCCGACGATCCGTGCCTGCTGCGGCGACAACGCGGATGTGTCGACGGCCGGGAATTCTGCGGTGTCCCACGGTAGATAGCGGTCCGGCGCCAGCCACAACACCCCTCCCGCCACGACGACCATCACAGCGACGACGGCGCCGAGGATCACCCCGGCACGTCGGCGGCGGCGCGTGGGCGCGGGAGCAGTCATGCCACCGAATGTAGCGGGTATCCAGTCACCGCATCGCGCGGTAGCCCGCACGCTCCTCTGCGGTCAGATGCTCGCACGCATACGACAGGGCGGTGCGGCCCATCGCCGCGGCGTGCCGGTCGAGGAAACCGGTCAGCAGGGCACGGTCGACCCGCTTGCCGACCTCACGCAGCATCCAGCCCGTTGCCTTCTGGGTGAGGTCGCGACGATCCCCGAGGACGGACTCCGCGACCTCGAGCGTCGTGGACGCATCACCCCGCCGGATGAAGCCGAACGTGGTGAGCAGCGCGACGCGGCGCCGCCACAGGTCGTCGTCCGCGGCCAACTCGTACACCGGGTCTCGCGGCCGGTCGAACAGCCACCCGCCGAGGATCCGCTCGGCGGACGCGTCCACCAGATCCCAGTTGTTCACCCGGCCCCGCATCACCAGGTCGAGGTAAAAGGACGCGATCTTCTCGCCCAGTGCGTCGTCGCCCGCCTTCGCCGACCTGTCGAACTGCGTGACGAGCACCAGCAGCCCCGCCAGTCGATGCTCGTGCACCGGGCTGTCGAGCAGTACCGCCACCTCCGGCAGGTCCAGGTCGGCGTGCGCCCGCACCACGCCGCGCGTGCGGGGAACCCGCACGCCGATGAAGACGTCGCCCTCCCCGTACTCCCCCGGACCCGTCTTGAAGAACCGAGCCAGAGCAACGGCGTCGGTCTCGTCCGACACCTCGTCGAGAGCGCGCTTCACGTCGTCCGCGGTCGAAGTCACGAAGGCACTCTCCCACACCTCACCGACAGCGCGAGCGAAGATCACGAAACATGCTCCGACCTGCGGTTACCGTTATCCGACTGCAACAGGTCAAGTATTGATCGGGCGGTCAATCAGGCGTGTACTCGAGGTGGACACAATCCATTTCGAGGAGGCCGGACATGAGATCGTGGAGTCGTATGCAAGATGTGGTGGCGATCGTGATCGGAGCCTTCGCGGCGCTCTCGCCGTTGTGGCTCGACACCAACAACGCCGCGATGTGGTCACTCATCGTCCTCGGTGTACTCGTGGCCCTCTCCGGTCTCGTTCATATGAGCCGCCCGGAGATGACCGTGGCCGAGTACGCGATGGCCGTCTTCGGAGTGCTGTTGTTCCTCTCCCCGTGGGTGATGAACTTCGACGCATTCACGGGCGCGTCGTGGACCGCATGGGTCGTCGGTGTGCTGGCAGTCGTCGTGGCTGTCACGGGGTTGCCGATGATGAGTTCCCGGATGCACGGACACGGAGGGCTGGCGACACATCACTGATCTGTGAACCACAGCACCGAGAACATCGATTCGGGCGGGGCGCAGGCTTACGGCCTGCGCCCCGCCGTTCACGTCGGGAAAGGCCCATGCCAGCACCCCATCTCGGAAAGCCCGGTGGCCCCCAACCGCGGAAAGGCCGGCGGCGGCGCAGCGCGAAGATCGACGGCGACGCCCGGGAACTGATTCTCGATTCCGCCGAATCCCTCATCGCCATACACGGATTCGATGCCACGTCCACCGCATCGATCGCCTCTGCCGCACACGTCCCGAAAGGACTGGTGTTCTACTACTTCCCCTCCAAGACCGACATCCTCCTGGCACTGCTGTCCGAGCGGCTCCCGACCGAACCCTTCGGCGACGTGGGACCTTTGGTGACGCCGGGCGACCCCGCCGCCAGCCTCGTCAACCTCGACGCCGCACTGAACCTGCGCGATCACCACTCGTCGGTGATGCGGGTGATCATCTGGCGCGAGGCCGAGACCCACCCGGACGTCCGCGCCCACCTGAGGCGGTTCCGCGACTACCTCAGCGACATCACCGAACGACTACTGCAGGCCAGTTCGCCGTACCCCGTGCAACCCGGGACGCTCCGGGCCTGCGCGACGGCGTGGGTGGCCGCGATGTTCTCCGTCGCAGGCAACGACCGTCTGCACGACCTCGACGACCTGCCACGACGACACGGCGAGGAACTCGGCAACGTCGCACGCGTCGTGGCGGCCGGGATGGTTCAGCTCGGCTGAGAACGCCCCGCCGACAACAGCTGACCGGCGGGGAACGCCTCCGCGCTCGCGGGCAGCCGCCCGGGCCTGCCGCTGAGGAAGACCTCGACGGTGCCCTCCCCCGCGCTCGGACGGTTCAACGCATCGATACGGCGGAGGGTCTGCGCCGCCACCGCCTCCGCGCTGTCGAACAACCGCACCCCGGCGGGAAGCTGCGCCGCGATCTCGTCGGCCATCAACGGATAGTGGGTGCAGCCCAGCACCACCCCGCCGACATCGCCGGGCGTCCGCTCCACGGCGGAAGCGATGGCAGCGATCGCGGCCTCCCGCTCACCCCGGTCGATGGCCTCCGCGAGCCCGTGACACGCGACCCCCACCACCGCACTGCCGTTCCCGAACTTCTCGATCAGATCGGCCTGGTAGCGGCTCGCCGTCGTCGCCGCGGTCGCCCAGACGGCGACGGACTCGAACGCCGCGGCGGCCGGCTTGATCGCCGGCACCGTCCCCACGACCGGAATCTGCGGTCCGACGAACTCCCGGACGTGGTCGAGCGCGGTGACGCTCGCCGTGTTGCACGGCAGCACGATCACCTCGGCGCCGCGGTCGACGCTGCGCTGCGCGGTCGCGAGAACACGGTCGATCACCCACTGCTCCGGCTTGGGACCCCACGGGGCCCCCTCCGGATCCAGCGCGAGGATCAGATTCAGTTCGGGTCGCAACTTGCGCAGCCACGCCGCCGTCGGCAGCATGCCGAGACCCGAGTCGATGAGCGCAACAATCACCCGGAGAATCTATCGCGCCCCCGCCCCGGGCCCTACGCCGACGCGGCCTCGAGGACCTCACCGATCGGAGTTCCCGCCGCGATCTTGGCCCGCATCTTCATGACACCGCCCGCCATCCCACCGCCGACGACACCGGCCAGGATGCCGTCCCGCTCGTAGTAGGCGAGGAACTTGCGGCCGTCGTCCTTGATCACGTGCACCTCGTCGGTGGCCGACACCGTGCCCAGGGCCTGGATCTTGATGTCGTACTGATCGCTCCAGAAGTACGGCACCTGCGCTGCGGCGTTCTCGTCGCCGGTCCCGGTCAACGCCCCGGCGAGGATCTTGGCCTGCTCGCCGGCATTGCTCCAGTGCTCGACGCGTTTGCGACCGCCCACCTGCAACTGCCATGCCGCCACGTCGCCGACCGCCCACACGTGCGGGACCGCCGTGCGTCCCACGCCGTCGCACACCACCCCGTTGTCCAGTTCGACACCCGAGCCGTCGAGCCACGCGGTGACCGGCACCGAGCCGACACCGATCGCCACCACGTCGACGTCCACCTCGCATCCGTCGCCGAGGACGGCTCCGGTGACGCGGTCCGTGCCCACCAGCGAGGTGAGCCCGACACCGGCACGCAGGTCGACTCCCTCGTCCGTGTGCAGCCGGGCGACGAGACCGCCGACCTTCTCGCCGAGCACGGACGCCAGCGGTGTCGGCTGCGGCTCCACCACCACCACGTCGAGACCACCGGCCCGCATGCTCGCCGCCAGCTCGCAGCCGATGAAGCCCGCCCCGACGATCAGTGCCCGCTTGCCCTCGGCGAGGTCCGCGCGCAACGCCAGGCTCTCGTCGATGGACCGGAGAACGTGGACGCCCGCGAGGTCGGGCAGACCCGGTATCCGCCGCGGCACGAGGCCGGTGGCGATCACCAGTTCGTCGTAGCCGAGTTCGGTGCCGTCCGCGAGTCTCAGGATGCGGGAACCGGTGTCCACCGAGGCCGCCTCGACCCCCAGACGCAACTGGATGTTCTTCTCGTCGAAGAACTCGCGCGGCTTGAGCGTGGTGTCGCTCTTCTCCCCGCGCATCACTTCCTTCGACAGCGGCGGGCGGTCATACGGAAGGTGCGGTTCACCGCCGAGAAGCACCAGGTCACCCTCGTATCCGGCCCGCCGGAGTTCCTCGGCTGTGCGCAGACCTGCCAGGCCCGCTCCGACGATCACAATTCTCTGCACTGTCCCCGTACCCGCCCAATCTGCCCCTGCGACGAACATGACCGCCATCACATCTCTGGCACAAGTCATATCAAACGCGCTCCGCACCCGTGAGTACTTGTCAACCGCCCGCGGTTGACAAGTACTCACGGGTCAGAGATCGGCGATGGCCTCCAGCGGCCGGGTGCGGGCGGCCCGGCTCGCCGGCCACAGCGCGGCGAGGACGCCGACCACGCCGGATCCGAGGAGCATCGCTATCACCTGCCCCCACGGCACCGTCACCTGGTCGAGCCCCTGGTCCTTCAGGGTGCTCACGAAACCCCAGCCGAATGCGATGCCGAGCAGCACGCCGACGGCCGCACCGAACACCGCGATCAGCATCGACTCCAGGTAGATCGTGCGACGCATCTGGGACCGCTGCATTCCGACCGCGCGGAGCATGCCGATCTCCCGCCGACGCTCGACCACCGACAGCGCGAGCGTGTTGATGATGCCGAGAATCGCGATCACGACGGCCAGTGCGAGCAATCCGTAGAGGATGGCGAGGAGTGTGTCGATCTGTTGCCCCTGTGTTCCCTTGAACTGTTCGCGGTCCTGCACCTGAACCACGACGAACTGCTTGGTCGCGGATTCGAGGTCGGCGCGCAGCTGCGTCAGATCCGCACCCGGCTTCGCATCGACGAGGACAGCCAGATCGGGAATGGTCGCGGCGGGCATCACCTGGCGGTACACGTCGTCCGAGACGAGCCAGTCGCCGACCAGCTGGTTGTCCTCGAAGACACCTGTCACCTCGGCATCGACGACTTTGCCGTCCGCGCTCGTCATCGGGACGGTCGTCCCCAGTGTCCAGCCCTTCTGCGCGGCCGTCGTCTGGGACACGATGAGGTGGTTACCCGTCAGATCGGCGCCGCCCGCGACGAGCTTGTAGTCGAGGACGCCCTCGAGCGGGCCGTCCAGCGACGCGCCCTGCTGCTGCTCGTCGTCGACCTTCACGGACACCGGATGCAGGGCGGCGGCGCTCTGGACGTCGTCGAGGTTCCGTACGGCCCTCGCCGCGCCGCTGGGCACACCGATCTGGTTGGGGCCGGTGAGCACGTAGTCGGCGGACACCCCCGAGTCGACGAGCTGATTGACGCTGGCCTTCGCAGACGCGCCGAACACGCCGATCACGGACACGAGCATCAGACCGAGCGTCAGCGCGAACGCGGTGGCGGCGGTGCGACGCGGATTCCGCACGGCATTGGTGCGGGCCAGGCGCCCGACCGGGCCGAACGGCTTGGCCAATACCGCTCCGAGGGCCCCGACGATCGGCCGGGACAACGCCGGGGCGGCGAACAGCACGGCCAGGATCAGACCGAGCGCGCCGGCACCGACGACCGCGGCCGCGCCCCCACCCGTGCCGCGCGAACCGATCACGAGTCCCACGACGCCGAGGACACCGAGGACGGCACCGGCGATGGTCCGCACGTGCAGTGAGTCACCGGTGGACGCGAATTCCTCCCGCATCGCCGCGACCGGCGGCACCTTGGACGCGCGCCGGGCGGGCGCGTACGCGCTGATCGTCGTCACCAGCACCCCGACCACGAGGGCGATGAGAATCGTGCGCGGCCCCACCTGCAGGGGACCCTCGGGCAGACCGACGTCGAACGCGTTCAGCAGTCCGCGCAGACCGTAGGCCAGGCCGACGCCGGCGGCGATCCCGATCGCGCTGCCGATCACGCCGACCACGAGGGCCTCGAAGACCACGGAACGGCCCACCTGCTTGCGGCTGGCACCGATCGCGCGGAGCAGCGCCAGTTCGCGCAGGCGCTGGGCCACGATCATCGAGAACGTGTTGTAGATGATGAACGTGCCGACGAGCAGGGCGATCGCACCGAATGCGAGGAGGAAGTAGTTGATGAAGCTCAGCGCCTCCGTCACCTGCGCCTTGGTCTCCTCGCGCACCTCGTCGCCGGTCTGGACCTTCGCATCGGGAATGGCCGCGGCGATCTCGTCGCGCAAGGCGGACTGGGACGGACCCGTTCCGGCGACGTCGATGTACTCGACGTGCTTGCCGTCGGTGAACAGTTCGCGGGCCTGCGAGTCGACGAACGTCGCGCCGATGAATCCGCCGGTCTCGTTGCCGGTGTCGTAGATGCCGGAGACGGTGACGTCGACCATGCCGCGAGCGGGCACGAGAACCTTGGTGGTGTCGCCGACCGCCAGTTGCGCGCGTTCGGCGGCACTGGCGTTGACGGCCATCTGACCGACCTGGGCCGGCGGGCCGCCCTGAACGTATTCGTCGGGTTCACCGAGCGCCTGACCCGGCGGGAGGTACGACTCGCCGATGCTCGGCGCACCACCCGTCTGGACGGCGGCGCCGTCGGAGTCGATGAGGACGATCTGCCCGCTGACAGCTGGTGCCACCGCGCGCACTCCGTCGAGCGCGGTGATGGTGTCGAGGTCGGCGAGGGGCACTCCGCTGGAGTTGCGCTCCTCGCTCGACACGCGGACGTCGACCCCTTGCGCGGTGTTCTCGAAGATCGAGTCGAACGTCTTCTGGAGTGTGTCGGTGAAGACGAAGGAGCCTGCGACGAACGCGGTGCCGAGCACCACGGACAGCACCGTCAGTGCCAGCCGAACCTTGTGTGCCGCCAGGTTGCGCAGCGACACCTTGCGCATCGGAGCGCTGGATGTGGACGCCATGCGGTCAGACCGCCGCGTCGGACGTAAGGGCGTGGGCGGGCTCGTCGAGTCGCTTCATCGTATCGAGGACCGAATCGGCCGTCGGGTCCCGCAGTTCGTCGACGATCTTGCCGTCGGCGAGGAAGACCACCCGGTCGGCGTAGGCCGCCGCGCGGGGATCGTGCGTGACGATGACGACGGTCTGGTGGAACTCGTCCACCGCCGCCCGCAGGATCGCCAGCACCTCACCCGACGACTTCGAGTCGAGGTTGCCGGTGGGCTCGTCGCCGAAGATGATCTCCGGCTGCCCGGCCAGGGCGCGGGCGCACGCGACCCGCTGCTGCTGACCGCCGGACAACTCGCCGGGGCGATGCTCGAGACGGTCCTGCAGTCCGAGCTTGGTGAGCACGTTCTCGAGCCACGCGGCGTCCGGCTTGCGGCCCGCGATGTCCAGCGGAAGGGTGATGTTCTCCAGTGCCGTCAGAGTCGGCACCAGGTTGAACGCCTGGAACACGAAACCGATGCGGTCGCGTCGCAGCTGCGTCATCTGTTTGTCCGTCAGCGTCGTCAACTCGGTGTCGCCGATCAGGACGGAACCCGAACTGGCCGCGTCGAGACCTGCCAGGCAGTGCATCAGCGTCGACTTACCGGAGCCGGACGGTCCCATGATCGCGGTGAACTCACCACGGGCGAACTCGGCGGATACCGCGCTGAGCGCGTGAACCTGGGTGTCGCCGGTGCCGTACGTCTTGGACAGCTCGACAGCACGGGCAGCGACAGCGGGGGCATGCGTGCTCATGATCGCCTTTCGTCATTCCTCTTGTGGCGGTCCGGCCCCGTGGTGACGGGCCGGGACGGTGCACGCGCGGCGCACTCCTCCATCTTGTCGACACCCGCGGCGGCCCGCCATCAGGGACCACCCTGATCTTGGGTCCCCGCGGCCGTGATCTCGGACACGGAGACCCGCGCGGAAACTCCCACGACGGAAGTACCGACCTGGGAGAATTCCGGTATCGCCGGTGCGAAGGAGAGCCTCATGGCCAACGAATCCCCCCAACCCCGGGCGGGATCGCGGTTTCTCGACGCGTTCCTGCAATCACCCTTCGCCGGCCTGGCGCCGTGGATCGTGATGTCGCTGCTGTCCGGTCCCGGGCGGTTCGAGGAATCGGTCGCCACCGCTCTCGGGTTGTCGATTCTGTTCCTGTTCCTCAGCCACCGCCGCGGCGGAACCCTCAAACCCCTCGAAGTGTTCGACATCCTCTATTTCGGCTGCCTCGCCGCCATCGGACTGTTCGCGTCCGACGACCTGATCACGTGGCTGGAGAAGTGGTCGGGCGAGATGTCGAGCCTGGCGCTGGTCGCGTTCGCGTTCGGCTCGCTGCTGCTACGCAGTCCGTTCACCCTGCCGTACGCGAAAGAGACCACGCCCGAGGAATATTGGACCTCGCCGCTGTTCCTCAAGGTCAACCAGCTCATCACGCTGGTGTGGGCGCTGTCCTTCACGGCATCGGCGGCGGCCGGACTGTACGGCGACCTGGTCCTCGACCAGCCGGACAATTTCTGGACGGGCTGGATCATCCCGATCGGAGCGCTGCTGTTCGCGCTGTCCTTCACCGAGTGGTATCCGGACGTGGCGAGCGCGCAGGCGCCGCGGGAGCCCGGAGAACCGCAAGAGGTGGCACCGCCCCTCGTCAAACTGTTCGACTTCCTGCCGCCGTTCGTGGTCGGCGTGGGGATCGCGATGCTCGTCACCGACAACGACCCCGACTGGCTGGGCATCACTCTGATCGTGGTCGGCGCCGTCGGCACCGCCGCGCTGCGACGCGCGGACACACAGAGCCGAAGCAGTTCGGCCGCGTGAGGCAAAACGTCACTGATCGGATCACCGACTACTAGCCTGATGTGACTGACGTCACAGACGAGAGGTGGGCGCATGTCGGACGCCGACAACGAGATCATCTTCGACCGACTCGCGCACTGGGCGCAGGTCCGACCGGATGACGTCGCCGTGCAGTTCCAGGGCACCGAATACACGTGGTCCGGATGGCACGACCGGATCCTGCACATCGCGGGAGCCTTGGCGGAGGGCGGAATCGGGGCGGGCGACACGGTCGCGTTCGTCGACAAGAACCATCTGTCCTGCCTCGAGGTCACCTACGCCGCCTCGCTTCTCGGCGCGGCCGCCGCAGTCCCCAACTGGCGATTGGCCGGTGAGGAACTCGACTACGTGATCAACGATTCCGGGGCGCGGATCCTGTTCGTGGGCAACGAGTTCCTCCAACAGGTCATGGCACTGCGCGACCGGCTGACCGGCATCGAGCAGATCATCACCGTCGGCGGAGAGCACGACGAGTTCGAGCCGTGGCTCGCCGAGGCGTCCGTGCTGTCGTCGCCACCGGAGGTGGGAGCGGATGCGACCGCCCTGATCCTGTACAGCTCGGGAACCACCGGCAGGCCGAAGGGGGTTCAGCTGACCCATCGCAACCTGATCGCCCACAGCGCCGCCGTGCTCGAGATCCTGCCCGCGCGGCACGACGACTGCCTGCTCGTCGCCATGCCGCTGTTCCACGTCGGCGGCAGTTGCTACGCGATCATGGGCGTGCACGCCGGCGCCCGATGCCACTTCACCAGGGAGGCCGACGCCCCGTCCCTGTTCGGCGCGCTCGCGGCGGGTGCGAACATCGCGTTCCTGGTGCCGCCGGTGATCGCCGGAGTGCTGGCCGCGGGCGAGCAGGCCGTGGCCGCGTTCAGCGCGCTGCATCGCATCACGTACGGAGCGGCGCCGATGCCGCTGCCGTTGCTGCGCAGCGCGCTCGCGGCCTGGCCGGAGGCGGAGTTCGTCCAGGTCTACGGAATGACCGAGTGCGCGGGTGTCGTCACCGCTCTGCTGCCCGAGGTGCATCGCGACCCGGCGCAGGAGGAGAGGATGGCGTCGGCGGGACAACCCATTCCCGGTGTGGAGATGCGCATCGTGGACCCGGCCACCGCCGAGGACGTCGCCCCCGGCGAGACGGGGGAATTGTGGTGGCGTTCGGAACAACGCACGCCCGGGTATCTCGGCAAACCCGAGGCGACGGCGGAGGCCGTCACCGCCGACGGATGGTTGCGCAGCGGCGACATGGGACGCGCGGACGCCGACGGTTTCGTGTTCATCGAGGACCGGCTGAAGGACATGATCATCACCGGCGGTGAGAACGTGTACTCCCCCGAGATCGAACGGGTGCTCGTCGAGCATCCGGCGGTGGCGGAGGTGGCGGTGATCGGCGTGCCCGACGACCACTGGGGTGAGACGGTCAAGGCTGTCGTGGTGCCGGTGACCGGGACGAGAATCGAACCGGACGAGCTGATCCACTACACCCGCCAGCGGCTGGCGAAGTTCAAGTGCCCGACGACGGTCGACATCGTCGATCTGCTGCCCCGCAACCCCACCGGCAAGATCCTCAAGCGGGAACTCCGCGCGCCGTACTGGAAGGACCGCGCCCACAAACTCGTGTGACCGCCGTCCATACTGGTACCGTGACCGCTCGATGCCCCTGCCTGCTCGGTGAACCGTACGACGAGTGCTGCGGGAGGTATCACCGCGGCGAGACGACGGCGCCCACGGCCGAACGCCTCATGCGATCACGGTTCAGCGCGTTCGCCGTGCTGGATGCCGGCTACCTGCTCGCGACGTGGCATCCGAGCACGCGGCCCAGGACTCTCGACCTCGATCCGGAGCAGCGCTGGACCCGCCTCGACATCCTGGGAACGAGCGGCGGCGGACTGCTCGACACCACCGGCACCGTCGAGTTCCGCGCGCACTACGTACTGGACGGCCACCGCGAATCGCTGCACGAGAACAGCCGATTCGTCCGGGAGGACGGCAATTGGCTGTACCTGGACGCGATCGCGACGCCACGCCAGGGGCTTCCCGCTGTTGATCGATAATCCTTTACTACTTCATAGTATCTACTACTCTCTGCGGCAGGCGGATTGGTGAGGCTGCGGAGTTGCTGGGCATGTTGGTCGCGGGTTGCGTTAGGTGGCGTCGGAGGGTCGGTTGCGGTCTCGGCGTACCGGTGCGGGACACCGGATCTCTGATCGCGCGGATCTGGACGTCTACCTGGGCAGGCCCGCGTCGGTTTGGTGGCGGTGGCGCCGGAATGGGCGGAGGCGCTGTGTTACCGGGTGCCGGGCTCCAGGCAAGTGGCATCGCTGGAAGACCGGGGGAATGTGTTGCGGGAGAGTGCCGGTGGTGTGGTGCACCCGGTCTCCGAGGGACCGCGGCTTGTGGGCTCGGGCAGCGGGCGGGGCGCGGCCGGATGCTCGATAGCGCAGCCGAGGGCCGAGGCACGGTGGTGCGGGTGCGGTGGCGAGACCGGTTGGCCGCGTTCGTCGGTGGCGTGGATCGGGCGCTATTTGTCAGAGGGGGGTTAGTGTCCGAGTTGGGCTCGACCGGAACGATGAGTTGCTGGTAGAGGATCTGGTGGATTACTTCACGGGGGTTGGTGGGTCGATTCCCGGCCGGTGCTGCCGGCTGCGGTCGAAGCGGAATCAGCGCAGGCGCCGGGGCGAATGCCGCAGACCGGTTGGGGTAGGGGTAACCGATGAGTACCACCGGAGATCGTCGGACTGCGGTTGCTGCGCGGCAGTTTTCGGTGACCACCCGCGCCCCTGCGGCGCTCGATGACGAGACCGGGGAGTCGATCGGCCTCGACGATGTCGATATCCGGGTGGGGTGGCTGCTGGACCTGATCACAACGGCCGGTGCCGAGTTGGTGTCGCGACTGTGGCGGCCGGCGACGTTCGATGTACTCGCCGCCGGGCGTGACCACCAGGACCGGAGGCTGCCCGCGCAGGGGCATGTCGCCGCGGCCCGGCTCGGCTGGACTCCGACCTATCCGGAGGGGGTCTATGTGCCGTCGCGGGTGAGCCGGGTGGTGACGGCGCAGGTGATGGCGACCCTGCGGACCCTGCGGATCCTGGCCTACCGTGACACAGCGATCGCGGCGCTGTCGACCCGATTCGATCCGGACACCGGGGTTGTCGCGCCGCCGATCGGGTCGGGCGATCACGTGTCTGCGGGTTTCGCTCGGGGCGTGCGGCGCCAGCTGATCGCACGCGCCCGCTCCAGTGGCGGGGCACCGGCCAGCCGGATGCGGATCACCGACCTGCAGGGACCACCGCAGATCGCGTCAATGGCCCGACTGTCGGCCACCGATCGGCAGCTCGCGCAGCTTGCCGTGACCGGTGACGAGCTGGTGTTGACGGTGAAGCTGCCGACCTGTCCCGCCCCGGCGGGGCGGGCGCAATGGCGGCGGGTGCGGCTGACCGCCGCCATCCCCACGCACCTGCACCGCCGGGCGATCACCGATTGGCATCTGCCGACCCTGGTCCTCGACCGCCGGGGTCTGTTGTGGAGGTGCGCCGCGACCGAACTCGTCCCGGCAGGCGACCTGGACTCGGCCGCCGTGGCGGTGGGGGTCGACTGGTCCCCGTCCACGCTCGGTGCCGCCGCCATCACCTCCGAGAACTCGGAAGGGCTGTCCTCGGATTACCGGGGCTGGACCTACGACGACCGCGGCCTCGGGATCAAACTGGCGCGCCTGCAGGCCGAGGGGCAGCTGCTGCACCGCAAGGCCGCCCGGCTGACGCGGCTGGCCGCCACCGCCCCACCGGAGGTCCGCGCCCAGCTGGAGGCGAAGATCGCTGTCCTCGACGCCCACCGCACCGCGGTGGGTGCCAAGCGGGGGAAGATCAACCGGGAACTCGCCTTCCACTTCGCCCGCCAGGTCACCGGCTATGCCGCCGGGGCGGGCGCGCAGGTGATCGCGGTGGAAGATCTCACCACCCTCGAGACCCGCGGACACGGACGAGTCAACAACAACCGGGCCGCGCAGTCCGCCCGCCGCCAAGCGACCGCCGCCCTCACGCACACCGCGGCGGGTGTCGGCATCGCGGTGGTCACGGTGCCCGCCCGAGGATCCTCCGCACAATGTCCGGGCTGCGACGAACCACTTGCCCGTCCCGGCGGCTACCACACCGCCTGGTGCCCCGCCTGCCAGGTCGGCGGCAACCGCGACCACGTCGCCGGGGTGAACCTGGCCAAACGCGCCTTGCTGGGTCGAGGCAAGGCCACTCGTCGGCGTGGGCAGTCACCCGCGGTCCGGTGGCCGAGCATGCGCCGGTACGGCCATCGCGCGACAAACAGGGTCCCACCCCGAGCAGACCACGGCACCGCCGGGTCCGCCACCGCCTGCCCACCGTGACACCGCGGATGGGGGTGAATCCGAAACAGCAACTTCCTGCACCTCGAGCGTCGGTGTGGGACACGGTCAAATCCACCCCACCGCAAGGTGATGCGGGTAGCCGTGACACACGTCTATCTCTGACGCCCGCCACATCAGTGGCAGATAGTATGAGATTTACGTAGACGCTCCCTCGTGTCTGATCGGCCCCGGCTTACGATCGGATCATGATCAACCACCGGATCGGTCCTTTCGCCGCGTTCGCCGCCTGCGCCCTGACCCTGACGCTCACCGGATGCTCGGAGTCGAACTCCGCCAGCAGTGTGGCGGCGACGTCACCGGCCGCGGCCGCCACCACCAGCAGCGCCCTCGAATCCGAGTCGGCGCCGATCCCGACGGACGCGTCGCCGAAATCGTCCGCGGCGTCCGAGTCCGCGAAGCTCACGGTCACCGACGTCCGCGTCGGCGAGCACGAGGGATTCGACCGCGTGGTGTACGAACTCGGCGGCAAGGGCACGCCGGGCTGGCGGGTCGCGTACGTGGACGAGGCGGTGCAGGACGGCAGCGGCAAGACCATCCCGGTGTCGGGCAACGGCATCCTGCAGGTGCAGATCGACGGCTCGGCGTACCCGTTCGACAGCGATGTGGAGGGGTACTCGGGCCCCAACCCGGTGCCCGGTGTTCCCGGCGGCACGGTGACCGAGGTGAACGGCGCGCTCGTGTTCGAAGGTGTCACGCAGTCGTTCATCGGCGTGACCCGACCGGACCGTCCCTTCACGGTGTCGGCCCTGTCCGATCCGACGCGGGTGGTCGTGGACGTCGCGAAGTAGCGCTTCCCGCCCGCAGTTTGACCTCGAGTAACGTTGAGGTTCTACCGTCGTGTCATACCCCGGCTCTACCGTGGGGGGATAGCGACAGGAGGCCGCTGGCATGAGCATGGAAGTCACGGCGTGGAACGCGATGTACAACGCGATGCACGCCCAAGAGGATCGTCGACCCTTCTCCCGCACGACGTTGCGGCGGGTAGCCCGATTCGCCCTGCCGCATCGGCGCAGCCTCGGGTGGTATCTGCTGCTCAGCGTCGTCACGGCCGCGCTGGCGGTGGCCACCCCGGTGCTCGCGGGCCGTGTCGTCAACGCCATCGTCGGGGGCGACGCGGTGTCCGTCGTCGTGCGCCTCGCGGCACTCATCGCGGTCATCGCCGTACTCGAATCCGCACTCGCCCTGTGGACGCGGTGGCTGTCCGCGAGCATCGGGGAGAACCTGATCCTCGACCTGCGGACCGCCGTGTTCGACCACGTGCAGCGGATGCCGATCGCGTTCTTCACCCGCACTCGCACCGGCGCGCTGGTCAGCCGCCTCAACAACGACGTGATCGGTGCGCAGCGCGCGTTCAGCGACACGCTGTCGGGCGTGGTGTCGAACCTCGTCACGCTCGGCATCACGCTCATCGTGATGATCGGGATCTCCTGGCAGATCACGCTGTGCGCGCTGCTGCTGTTGCCGATCTTCGTCCTGCCCGCCCGCAAGATGGGAGCGCGGCTGGCGCAACTCAATCGTGAGGCAGCCAACCACAATTCGGTGATGAGCACTCAGATGACGGAGCGGTTCTCGGCGCCGGGTGCCACACTCGTGAAGCTGTTCGGCCGTCCGTCCGAGGAGTCCGCCGAGTTCGCGGTCCGTGCCCGGCGGGTACGGAACATCGGCGTCCGCACGGCGATGCTGCAGTCGGTGTTCGTCACCGCGCTCACTCTCGTGTCCGCTCTCGCGCTGGCGCTCGTCTACGGGCTGGGCGGTTTCTACGCACTGCGCGGACAACTCGACGCGGGTGCCGTCGTCGCGATGGCGATGTTGCTGACCCGGCTGTACTCGCCCCTCACCGCACTGGCCAGCGCACGCATGGACGTGATGAGCGCGCTGGTGAGCTTCGAGCGCGTCTTCGAGGTCCTCGACCTGAAGCCGCTGATCGCGGAGAAGCCCGACGCGGTCGCGGTGCCCGAGGGCCCCGTGTCGGTGGAGTTCGACTCCGTCGAGTTCGCATACCCCTCGGCCGACAAGGTGTCGCTGGCGTCGCTCGAAGAGGTCGCGACCCTCGACACCCGCGGCGGCGTCGACGTGCTGCACCAGCTGTCGTTCCGCGCCGAACCCGGGCAGATGGTCGCGCTGGTGGGATCGTCCGGAGCAGGCAAGTCCACCATCGCCCAACTGGTTCCCCGGCTCTACGACGCAGACGCCGGCTCGGTGAAACTCGGCGGGGTGGACGTGCGCGACCTGACCGCCGACTCCGTGCGGGCCACCGTCGGCATGGTGACTCAGGACGGGCACCTCTTCCACGACACCGTGCGGGCCAACCTCCTGCTCGCCCGCCCGGGCGCCACGCCGGCCGAACTCGCGGAGGTGCTGGAACGGGCGCGGCTCACCGACCTCGTCGCCGCCCTGCCCGACGGCCTCGACACAGTGGTCGGCGAACGCGGCTACCGGCTGTCGGGAGGCGAACGCCAGCGGCTGACCATCGCGCGCCTGCTGCTCGCGCATCCGCGGGTGGTCATCCTCGACGAGGCAACGGCGCACCTCGACTCCACGTCCGAGGCCGCCGTCCAGGAGGCGCTGGGCGAAGCCCTCGCCGGACGGACCGCGGTGGTGATCGCGCACCGGCTGTCAACCGTCCGCGCCGCCGATCTGATCCTCGTGGTCGAGGCCGGGCGCATCGTCGAACGCGGCACCCACTCCGAACTGCTCGCCGCGGGCGGCCGGTACGAGGAGCTGTATCGCACTCAGTTCGACACGGGCACGGTGTCGTCCCCCACCCTCACCGAGGTACTCCGGTGAGTCTGCGAATGGCCGAGAGGGGCAGGCCGATCCAATTCGGGCGGTTCCGCGCCTCGTACACGGTCTCGTACACCGCCTTGTCGAGTTCGTAAGCCCGCAGCAACGCCGCCGCCTCACGCGGGTCGGTGCCCGACACGGAGGCATAGCCCTCGCAGAAGGCGTCGGCGTTGCGCTGCGCCCACTCCCTCGCGCGGAAGTCCCGCTGCGACGCCGCCCCCATCGCTCCCATCGGCACCGAATCGGCCAGCAGGTGGTGAGCGGCGTAGTCGAACGACCGCAGCATTCCCGCGACGTCCCGCAACGGACTGTCCCGTTCCCGGCGCTCGTCGAGCGTCTTGGCGGGCTCCCCCTCGAAGTCGATGAGCAGCCACCGCTCCGGCGTCCGCAGCACCTGGCCGAGGTGGAGGTCGCCGTGAATCCGCTGGACGGTGGTGGCGCCCAGAGCTTCCGCCTCGGCGAACTTGCCCCGCACCGCCGAGGCCACCTCTCCCAGTTCGGGAACGATCGAGGTGGCGGCGTCCAGCCTGCGCGTCATCGCCTCCACGGCCGTCGACGCCACCTCTCGTTCCTCCGCCCCGAGCGCACGCGCCAGGGTCGCGTGCACCTCGGCGACCGCTGCGCCCATCCGGTAGGACTCACCGGCGAAGTCCGTCCCCAACTCCGCGGCGTGGAGATCCGCTTCGATCAGGAGGTCGCGGACGCTGCCTAGCGCCATACTCCACCCGTCCGCCGAGTTGGCCTCGAAATCCTGCACCATCGCAAGGGTGGTCAGAATCCCGGCCACGTCCGTCTCCATCCACGCCCGCAGCGTCGCCACGTACTCGCTGCCCGCCTCGGCGAGCGCGAGGTGGAGTTCGACGTCCGGGTTCACCCCCGGCGTGACCAGACGGAAGATCTTCATCAGAAGCTTCTCCCCCAGCACCACCGACGTGTTCGACTGCTCAGCGCCGAGCGTCCGCCCGCGGAGCCCCGCTTCGATCACCGTGCCCGGCACGGTCTTCAACTGCACCGGCCCGGAACCCTCGGCCTCCGACAGCAAGTCGGCATACAGGGTGATGATCTCGGCATCGTGCAGGCCGTCGTACGCGATCATGATGTTTCCGTCGCCGTCCGGCAGCGCCCACGGCTCGAGGTCCTCGGGTAGATGACTGCGGAACCCCAGCGGTATCTGGTACACCTGCGGCGGCCCCGCCTCGAACTCCACCGACACCAGGAGATGCTCGGCGGAGAAGCCGACGACCGCCATCAGCTCGTGGCGCAGCAGGATCCGCACCGCCGAAATGGTGGTGCCCTTGGCGGCGAACCACCGCCGGTCCGGCAACCAACGGACGAGTTGCCGCTCGAGGGTCTCGTCGGGAATGCGTTCACTGCTGGGTTCGTTCACTGCTGCACCGCCTGTTCCGCTTCGCTGCTGACCGGGTGGCCGCTCACCGCGCCGTCGGACTTCGGATCCGGTTCCAGCGCAAACCAGAAGAATCCGTGACCGGGGAGTGTGATCATGTACCCGTCCTCCCCGATGGAGGGGAAGGGAACGGAACCGGTGAGCTCCACGGGAATTCGGCCGGCGAACTGGGTGAGGTCCAGGATCACCGCCTGCGGGAACCTGGACAGGTTGTTGACGCACAGAATGACGTCACTGTACGGCCGGTCCTGGCTCGGCGGCGTCTCCCGAACATACGACAGGACGGCCGGGTTCGCGCTGCCGAGTTCGGTGAACGACGCCGTTCCGAACGCCGGATGCTGTTTGCGGACCTGGATCAGGCGCCGGGTCCAGTGCAGCAACGAGTTGGTCGAGTTCATCTGCGCCTCGACGTTCACCGACTGGTAGCCGTACGTGGGATCCATGATGACCGGCAAGTACACTCGCGCCGGGTCGGCGCGGGAGAATCCGGCGTTGCGGTCGGGAGTCCACTGCATCGGCGTGCGCACCGAGTCCCGATCGCCGAGCCAGATGTTGTCGCCCATGCCGATCTCGTCCCCGTAGTAGAGGACGGGCGAACCCGGCAGGCTCAGCAGCAGCGCGGTGAACAGCTCGAGCTGGTTGCGGTCGTTCTCGAGCAACGGAGCGAGACGTCGGCGGATGCCGATGTTCGCCTTCATCCGCGGATCCTGCGCGTACTCGGAATACATGTAGTCGCGCTCCTCGTCCGACACCATTTCGAGCGTCAGCTCGTCGTGGTTCCGGAGAAAGATTCCCCATTGGCACGAGCTCGGAATCGGTGGGGTCTGCGCGAGGATCTCGGAGATCGGGAACCGGTTCTGCCGCCGCACGGCCATGAAGATGCGTGGCATCAGCGGGAAGTGGAACGCCATGTGGCACTCGTCGCCCACGTCCGGTTCCCCGAAGTACTCCACGACGTCCGACGGCCACTGGTTGGCTTCGGCGAGCAGTGCCCGTCCCGGGTACTCGGCGTCGATGACTGCCCTGCACTTCTTGAGAAACGCATGGGTCTCGGGCAGGTTCTCGCAGTTGGTGCCCTCCCGCTCGAACAGATAGGGCACGGCGTCCAACCGGAAGCCGTCGATTCCGAGGTCCAACCAGAACCGCAACACGTCAAACATCGCGTCCTGGACGTCGGGATTGTCGTAGTTCAGGTCCGGCTGATGGGAGAAGAAGCGATGCCAGTAGTACTGCTTGCGCACCGGATCCCACGTCCAGTTGGACGTCTCCGTGTCGACGAAGATGATGCGCGCCTCCGGATACCCTTCGTCACGGTCCGACCACACGTAGAAGTCGCCGTACGGGCCGTCGGGGTCGGCGCGCGACTCCTGGAACCATGCGTGCGTGTCGGACGTGTGGTTCATGACCAGGTCCGTGATGACTCTGATCCCGCGACGGTGCGCCTGATCGAAGAGCTGGACGAAGTCGTCGACCGTCCCGAACTCGGGGAGCACGGCGCGGAAGTCGCGGATGTCGTATCCGCCGTCGCGCAACGGCGAATCGTAGAACGGTGGCAGCCACAGGCAGTCGACGCCGAGCCAGGACAGGTAGTCGAGTTTGGACGTCAGCCCCCGGAGATCGCCCGTTCCGTCGCCGGAGGAATCGAAGAACGCGCGGACCAGAACCTCGTAGAACACCGCGGTCTTGAACCACTCGCTGTCCACCTGCAGTTCTCTGGCGTGGAAGAAGTCCTCGGACCGGGCCTCGATGATGTGGCCTTCCAGGTCGTGCTCCGGCGGGGCCGCGCCCTCCCGGGACGGGTCGGCGAAGGCCGACGACGAATCTTCCAGGGGCATAAGCACCTCGGTTCGCGACTCGATCACAGGAACAGGGGCGTTCCCCGGACACGTGCCTCGATCGTAGGTCGGTCCTGCCCGAACCGCTGGGGACGCGCGCAGCGTGTCGATCGAGGACAGTAGGTGTCCGCTATTGCCGCCACACTGGGTGCATGACCGAATCACCCAGCACCCAGAACCCCATCTCCGACGAGCGCGGACTCCTTCTCCTCATGCTGGACAACCAGCGCACCGCCTTCCGCAACGCACTGTCCGGGCTGACCGAGGAGCAGGCCCGCAGTGTGCCCAGCGCCAGCGAGTTGAGCCTGGCGTCACTCCTCAAGCACGTGATCGACGGCGAGGAGGCGATGACCTCCCGCATCACCGGGGCCCCGCGCGATGTCGGCGACGATCCGGTGGCAGCGTGGATGGCCGCATGGAACGTCGCCGAGGACGAGACCGTCGACGTTCTCCTCGCCCGCTTGGACGACGCACAGCGCGCCACCGAGGCCGCGGTCGCAGCCGAAACCGATCTGGATCGCGACGTCGACCTGCCCGCCGACGTGGCGCAGTGGATGGCGTCGGGAGTCACCTTCACCGTCCGCTACATGCTGCTGCACCAGATCGAGGAACTCGCCCGGCACGCCGGTCACGCCGACATCATCCGGCAATCCCTCGACGGTGCACGCGCCGATACGCTGGCCGGCGGCGGCAGCTGGTCCTGACTGTTTCCACTCTCTCGGGTAAATTCTCCGCTCGGGCGGCGCTGCAGAGCTGCCCGGACGAGACAACGAGGAGTTCAGGTGGACGGTATGAGCGTGATGCGACGCACGATCGCGGCGGCAACGGTCGGTATCGCGGCGACTTTCGGCCTCTCGGGCACGGCAGCGGCGGAACCGGCCACCCCGGACGTCCCCGGACTCGCCGAACTGCGCACCCAGGCCGACAAGCCCGAGGAGAAGGCCGCGGTCGAGGCGCTGGCCACGTCGACCGTGCTGCATGATGTCGCGGGCGCGTACACTCCGTTCCTCTACACCGCACCGACCGTGGGTTGCGGCACCGTCGCACCGGTCACGCTGACGCTGGCGTCGGGCACCACCGGGCCCACCGCCGAGGTGAAGGCCAACGAGATCAGCTTCCAGGCCCTCTCCGCGTACCCCGGTGTCGTGAAGTCGTCGGGACTCAACGTCGCGTGGATCAACACCAACACCGGCGCCAGCGGAATCCTGCCCCTCGACGGCGTCACCGACGGCGGCTACCCGGCGCTGAACAAGGTCGTGACGACGGGGCCGGGCACCGTCGTGGCATCGATCTTCGGCACCGTCGGTTACACCAACGCGACGTGCTACGTGCTGCCGACCGTCGGTTCGTTCTTCGTTCCCGAGGAGGGGCCGCTGCCCGCCGAGGCGGCACAGCCCGCCCCGGCTCCCGCTCCCCCGGCGTAATCGCCGGGGGTCCCGTTCGGGACGGCCGCGCGAGAACTACTCGCGCGGCCTTTTCCGGCTGTCCCGGTCGCGCTGGAACTTTCCGCCTGCGCGATCGTCGCGGCCACCGCGCGGCCGACCCGACGGCGGACCCGAATCGGGCTGCAGCTGAATCAGCACACCGGAGATCCGGGTACGGCGCAGGGCTTCGAGGGTCTCGCTGGACAGGTCGGCGGGCAACTCCACCAGGCTGTGATCCGGGCGGATGCTGATGTGCCCGAAGTCGCTGCGCCGCAGCCCACCCTCGTTCGCGATGGCACCGACGATCGCACCCGGCACCACACGGTGCCGCTTGCCGACCGCGATGCGGTACGTCGCGAGCTCCTGGCCCTCCGGTCCACGCGACCGCGTCGGGGGGCCGTCGTCGAAACGGCGCGCCGGGCGTTCGCGGGGCTCACGCTCACGGCGGGGCGCGGGCGGCGGTTCGGGCGCCATGAGGAACGCCTCACCGTCGCGCGACTGCACCGCGAGCGCGGCGGCGATGTCGGCGAGCGGGACGTCGTGCTCCTGCTCGTAGTCCTCGATCATCTTGCGGAACAACGCCAGGTTGTCGGACGTGAGGCTCTCGGTGATCGAGTCGCCGAACTTGGCCACACGCTGCGCGTTGACGTCGTCGACGCTGGGCAGCTGCATCTCGGCCAGCGGCTGACGGGTCGCCTTCTCGATGGCCTTGAGCAGGTGACGCTCGCGCGGCGCCACGAACAGCAGCGCCTCGCCGGCGCGCCCGGCGCGACCGGTGCGGCCGATCCGGTGGACGTACGACTCCGTGTCGTGCGGGATGTCGTAGTTGACGACGTGGGAGATGCGGTCGACGTCCAGACCACGCGCGGCCACATCGGTGGCCACGAGGATGTCGAGGGCGCCGCTCTTGAGCTGGCCGATGGTCCGTTCACGCTGCGCCTGCACGATGTCGCCGTTGATCGCCGACGCGGAGAATCCGCGCGAGCGCAGTCGTTCCGCGAGGTCTTCGGTGGCCTGCTTGGTGCGCACGAAGATGATCATCGCCTCGAAGTCCTCGACCTCGAGGACACGCGTCAAGGCGTCGAGCTTGCGCTGGTGCGCCACCTGGACGTACCGCTGCGAGATGTTGGAGGCCGTCGACGTCTTCGACTTCATCGTGATCTCGACGGGGTCGTGCATGTACTGCTTCGAGATCTTGCGGATGGCCCCCGGCATCGTCGCCGAGAACAGCGCCACCTGCTTGTACTCCGGAGTGTCGGCGAGGATGCGCTCGACGTCCTCCTGGAAACCCATCTTCAACATCTCGTCGGCCTCGTCCAGGACGAGGTACGAGAGCTTGGACAGGTCGAGCGTGCCCTTCTCCAGGTGGTCGATCACCCGACCGGGCGTGCCCACCACGACGTGAGCGCCGCGCCGCAGCCCCGACAACTGGACGCCATAGCTCTGACCGCCGTAGATGGGCAGGACGTGCAGGCCGGGAATATGGGCGGAGTACTTGCCGAACGCCTCCGCGACCTGCAGCGCCAGTTCCCTCGTCGGCGCGAGAACCAACGCCTGCGGCGACTTCTGCGTCAGGTCGATCTTCGAGAGGATCGGTACCGCGAACGCAGCGGTCTTGCCGGTGCCCGTCTGCGCCAGGCCGACGACATCGTTGCCGGCGAGAAGGGGCGGAATGGTGGCTGCCTGGATCGGCGAGGGCGACTCGTAGCCCACATCGGACAGTGCCTTCAAGACCCGATCATCGATGTCGAGGTCGGCAAAAGTGGGGGGTTCGGGGTCACGCTCGATATCACTCATTGACCAGCAGGTTCCTTCGGTTGGATACGCGAAGAGTGTATCAGTGCACTTCAGGCGATATGCAGGCATCTGCAGAACCGGGAAGAATACCTCATGACAAGTCATATGGCGAGGTGCGTTCGCTTCGTGTTTCCCGCGTGCTATCCCACACCTCGCCTCGGACGAAATGATCATTGGGGACTCGTCGACTTTCCTGATGGCAATTCGACGCGTGTACGTTCGTGTCGTCACCTGCAAATTGACGCCGCGGGTGACGTGGTGTACGGCCCCTCCCGGGGTTCTCCCAAGGCACGTCGTTTGGGTTCCGTCGTTGTTGTTCATTCGGTCGCCTTGTCCCGGGAGGGGCTTTCTGGTGTCATCGCCGGGCACCCCTACCCCTTTCACCGTCGCCTCAGAGATTCGGGCCGTCGTGTAACGTCGTGCCGTTCGTTGCCCGGTGCCTATCGGGGTCGCCGGTATCGAACGCCATGGGCGTCCTTTCACTTCGACTCGGAGGGGCGCCCATTCTGGCATCACGGCCAATGCGCTTCTCACGCACCTGAATACGTCACACGATCAATCACACGCGTATGCACGTGAAAGTCCCTCAGCGTCGCCCTGAAGACGTCGCATTGCGCTCGTGTCGTCATCGTTCGCACATACGGCGCCCGTGATGGCGTTGACTGGCATCTCCTGTGTCTCATAGCGTCCTGTCGTTCGAGCACGACAAACGACGAAGGGAACGTGTGATGGTCACCAAGGCAAAGACATTCACGACAGCCGAAACAGCGGCACAGCTCGGTGTGGACTCGAAATCACTCCGGGTTTTTCTGCGTACCGCCGAAGGTGCCGCCCTCGTAGATCGAGACGGTTCGCGCTATGTGATCCCGGCATCCGCAATCCCCAAGATCGCCAAAGGGCTAGCCGCGCATGCCAAGCGAGCCGAAGAGAAGAAGGCAGCAGCTGCGAAGGCGGCCGCAGAACCCGATATCGAACCGGAGGACGATGAGGCAGACGACGAAGAGCTTGAGGAGCTCGAAGAATTGGGCGAGGACGAAGACCCCATCAAGGATGAGGAGCAGGGCGAATGACGATCACGGGCTTGAGAATTGACACGTTGGGTGTGGTATCCGAGGTGGCTATCGACGAGGACATACGGGGACCTGAATAGCTTGATCGGGTGCTCCTGCTTCACTCGAGTTGGGTTGCCCGGCTTCGACATGATGGCCGATGACAATGGGTGGGTGATCGACCGTCCCCAGTTCAATCACACGGCCACCGTGATCGTTCGCGCGTTCGACTACGACTCGCCCATCGCGGGCAATGTCGTCTTCCTGGGCGCAGATGGCCGGGGCGGCAACGTATCCCTGACGGACGACCACACCAAGCTCCTACGCAAGATGGCCGAGATGGTGATGGGTGGCGACGAGTGACACGGCCCGCGTTGCCTGGCAATGCATCTCGTATCGGTGACCTCACACGCGCTCAACGGGAGGCCATCGGGTACGAGTTGCGTACGTCCCTACCGAAAGTCCACGCACAAGCTGTGTCATTGCGTCGTCAGATCGCTGAGGCACACCGGGAGCTTGCCCGCGTAACTCGACGTGAGAACGACATTCTCGACTCGCTCGAAGCCCTGCGCTCACTTCACTGATGATCAACTACAGGAGAAACCATGACCGCCCAATCGCTCGACGCGTCAATCGCCCGCCATCCAGCTGGTAAACGACGTAGGCCCGACCCAATCGAGACGGCCCTCGCATTCGACAGCGTGGCATTCAATGCTCGATACGGGCCGCCGACGACAGCACCCGTCAATCTGTACGACGCCCACACCCAACGTGAACGATTCGCAGTGCCGATCTCGACGTGGGTCTTGCTCGCCTTCGTGATTCTGGCCCTCACGCTATAACCGCACCCGCATAACGACGAAGCCCGAATGGGATGCCTGGACCGCACCTCATTCGGGCTTTTTCGAGAGTACAGGACCGTCATCGCACATTCGCACGTCATCGCGTCGATTCGCCTACCCTCGCTCGTCTTCAGTTCGTCCGTAACGCCCGAACGCACGTCGTCGCATGTCATCGCACACGCGCGCATCGTGAGGGCATCGCTCGAGGTCACGACGGATAGCGGTGTGGGACTGTCGAACTCGACTTATGGACCCGCGCGGTTCGTGTCTTAGCGTAGCCATCGACAACGACGCAGTACCGCCCGACGAAGGAGCCCACCATGAGCGCGAACCTGATCACCCGCATTGCCGCCCGTATCGACGCCACCTTCGACGTGCCCGCTGAGGTGCGTGACGCCGCAGCCGAGGAGCTGGCAACAATTGCCCGCAACAAGAAGATGTCGGCCGCCAAGCTGAGCGCCCAGGTCATCGAGGACACCTTGACGGAATTCATGCCCGACGAGGACGAGGGCACGATGACGGACGAAATCAATGCCGAGCACCTCGAATCCATCCGCGAGGGAATGGCCGCCGAGGACGACTCGAACGTTGCCGCCCTCAAGGCGCAGGACCTGACACCCGCTGATGAACCCGCCCCGGCCAAGGCGACGAAGGCACGCAAGGCGAACAAGGACGATGCGCCCACGGAATCGCGCAAGGGTGCCCATGCCGATTGCACGCATGAGGTCACGAAGGCCGCTCGTGCCCGTTGCAGGCGCGAACGTGCGAAGGCCCTCGCCGTCGCTGCGTAATCCCACACCCAAACGAAAGGAGCACGTCATGAGCAACGTCATTCAGGTCACGCCCACGATTCAGGGACCCGACGGATTGTTCTATTCGGGCATCAACGCGTGGGAATGCAAGGGGCCTAACGTCAATTGCCGGCAGGCGCATCGTGAGGGACGCAGCTGGCACGTAACCCCGCCTCAGTTCCCGTCAGGCGTGCACGTCGTCTTGCCCACGTATCACTACGCAACGCTCGAGCTGGGCGTCGAGGCTGTCAATCAGGCCCTCAGGAATGCGCCTACGATCACGAACGACGAGGACCTCGCCCGCTATCGAAAAATGCGCATCTCGTATTGCGTGCCCCAGGGATTCATCGACCCGTCACGTCGCTAATCCCCGCGCACCCAACTGCCCTGCACGATCACCTCGTGTGGGGCAGATTGGTAGCAGCGAGCCTGATGCGCTCGAACGTCGCGTGTGTATGAATCCTCCGGCGAGCGCCTGCTACTCGCTCAGCACCGAACTGAGACGCCCCTAACCGGCAGCCTCGTCGTCCTCTACGTCAGCGTCGATGATGTTCGGGTCATCCAACCGCGGGATGCGAGGCACGTCAGTAGGACCCGGCGCAGCGGGCAGTTCGAGCGCGGGAACCTCGCCGCCTGCGATCTCCTGCACGGTGGCCGTCATCTGCTGGACGCCTTCGAGAATTCCATTTGCCTCGTCAACCCCGGTATGGATCAGCGTCAGGAATCGCACGACACCCGCTAGTGCAGCCCCGACGCGCTTAGCGGTACGGGGACGTGCGGCCATAACGTCCACACCCGAGCCGACGAGTTCACGTGCCCGTCGTTCAACCGCCTGATTGCCGACAAGTTCCACGTTCGCGAGAAGCCACTCGATGTGGTCCACCTGTCCGCGAATCTGCAACACCAACGAGTCGGGCAGGTCTGCGTCCTCGAGTAGCTCGCGCCATTCCTGCAGACCCTCGCGCAGATGCTCAACCGCTTCCGCACTCATGACGGACCGAGAATCCGCGAAGGTGAAGTCGAAGTAGTCAACCAGGGAATCGAGGAGATGAAGAGAGTCGGCGCTGATGATTGCGGAAGGTCCCGGGTTGGTCTGGTTCCAGGCGTTTCTCGGCACCACGGCGTCGTACCAAGACGGAACATACGCGAGGTAACGATTCCGTGCTCTCGCATCCTGAGGCAAGGCGTGCAAGCGTTCGGTTACTGCGGCCACCAACGCGACAATTTCCGAGTGGCGCTGGACGTACTCGACCGTGCCGAGGTTGCAGTTGAGGACGTTCACAAATGCCTCGTGAACGTGTGGCGTCTCAGACTTCATCACCCGATCAATGAACGTATGCAGCGCGAGCGCCGGATTTACTGAAACCGCATTACCCACCAAGATCGTCCTCCTCGTTTGCCCCACACCCGACCGACTGACCAGCATACCTGTGGCTACCGACAGAAACGCGCTCGTCTTGTCACGAGCCTGCGCATACCTGTGATGCGCGCTAACACGATCACTCGAGCGATGCACGTTCAGGCGCTTACGGACGCGCTCAGGGCCTGCAATCGCGCCTGTCGTTCGTCGCTGTCGTTGACACGTCGTCAATCGCACCTGGTCCGGCTACCGAACAGCCCCGATGGCATGGGAAGGCAACATCGGGGCTGATGGCAGCGCGTGAGTCTTGCGGATCAATCGGGCAAGGAATGGACCCGATGATGCGACAACGCCGCGCCGGGTCTAATCCAGTTCGCCGTTCTCCTCGTCGTCCGGCAGATCGTCTATCTCGTTGTCGTCATCGTCAAGGCCGATAACGGACGGGTCGAACTCGAAGTCCACGTCACCCACACCTGCCAGCCATTGATCAACTTCAGAGTATGTGTCGTTCGAGCCGCTCGCCTGATCAAGACCCAGGTACTTGGATCGACGTTCCTGCAGCTTGATTAAGCCGTCAATGCCCTTGAGGTCACCCGCAGCGATTGCGCGCATGGCCAAGGTGATCGCGGTATCGAGGCGGTGCAGTTCGAGGTTACGGACGGTGTCGACATCTTCCTTCGGCACAGCCCTCAGCCACCGACGAATATCCTCGCCGACACGCTTGGATGAGACCTGCTGCCCGGTCTTCTTTGTGAGCGCGACGGCAATGGCGTCGAGGGACATTCCCTTTGCCCGCATCTCGACAGCCATCTTCTGCCGTATCGCAACGCTGGTGTTCTTCGCGGTGTTAGCCATGTCGTGTCACCTCCTATCGTGTGTGGAGAGGGGCGGGCATGGGGTCCTCCTACTTCCCACACCCGCCACAATCTCGTTGCGTGCGTTACGCGTCGGCCTCGACAGCCGGTTCCGCGTTGTGCCGTGCGATGAAGGCCTCGAGCAGTTCGCGCCCGGTGCCCTGCACGTAGCCCGATGCGCGGATCGCCAGCATGTCGTCGCGGCGTTCGTCGGAGTGCAGCGCGTGCACGGTGGGCAGACCGCCTCCGCCGGGAACGAAGCCGAACTTCGCCTCGTGAGCGATGCCATCCACGTCCTCGGGCCGGACTGCGATACGGGTCCACTCGCCCTGACTGTTGTCGATGAGCCGTCCGCGTCCCGTCGATGCGTCGAGGCCCAGTTCGCGCAGCTCCTTCGCGCGGCGTTCGAGCGTGCGTTCGCGCTCTTCCATCTCACGCTGCTCAGCGACACGTGCCTTGACCTTGTCGTGAAGCTCGGCGACGATCACGACCGCCTCGTCGTAGAGCCCACGCAGTTCGGACAGGTCTGCCCCGGCGAACTCGGCGTAGTCAGCCTTGAACGTCGCAACGTCCGCGTCCAACTCAGCGACACGATCACGCTGCGCCTTCGCACGTTCAGCCTGTGCCTGAAGCTCAGCGAACTCTTCAGCCTGCCTTGCCTTTTCGATCTGCGACGCGGTGATGGTCGTATCGCCCGCGATGACAGCAGCCTTCAGCTCTTCGACGGTTCGAGTATCGGTAGCCATGGTCATTCTCCCTGGGGTGCGACGAAGCCGTTGGTTCCGGCCTCGTAGTGGTCGAGGTTGTGCTGTGCGTAGACAACGTGGATCTTGTTCTTGTGTTGCTCGTCGAGCGCTGCTTGAAGTGCAGGCGAGGTGGGGACCAGGAAGAACTTGTCGATCGACTCATCCCGCAGCCCCCGATCCGTGAGGGCCTCTATGACACTCGACGTAAGGAGCGGGCGCACAATGGGATCGGCGTTGCGCATGGCGTCTGTTGCCACACCCAACCCGAGATCGTCGGCGGATGCGATCTGCTCCTTGAGTCCGGGCCAGATGCGGGCGAACATCGTTTCGGCCAACGCCTTAGACTGCGCGTCACTGGGGCCCTGAGTGATTGCTGCCCGGGCGGCATCTACTGCGTCCTGGTCAGCCTGAAGCCGTGCGGCCAGTCGTTCGCGCAAGTCGGCGACGTTCAAGTCAGCCTTCCCGCTCATCGCCTCCGTGGCGATATCCTTTACGTCGGTCATTCTCTACTCCTTGGTCGATGTGTTGGTGTCGCCTCCCTGACACCCACGAACTTCGTTCGTGAACACGTGACAATCGTTGCACGTCACCAACAATTTTCCCGAATGGCCATGACTTCGGAGATATTGCGTACGAACATCTTTCACACTTCAGGACTCACATGATGGGCGAATCATCGTCCGCACCCAGCATCATCGCGCGCTCCTCGTCGGACATGTCGCTTGCCTCATCCCACACAACCGCGCGTAGGTCGAGAACGTGATGCCTCGCATTCCCCGCGTGCCCGCTCGTCATGAATCGGACCTGATGCGCCTGTGCCTCGTCGAGGTCGAAGTACATCGAGACGGCCCAATGCCCCGGCGCGTCAGTAGCGAAGGCGTACCGCCCATTCCCCTCGATGAAGGCACTCAACCGTGTGGGCGATAAATCCCATCCGTCAAGGACGCAAAGTGCAGCCGATCGCCCGTCAATATGGATCCCCCTATCAGGAATCGTCTTCGGGCATCGGCAGCGCGTCACCACACGCAGCGGTGGGAGTACCGTGTGTCGAGCCTGTCGTGCCCGTGCCTTCCGCGCGTCGTACCGAACGTGAGCGTTATGCAGCTCAATATCGCGTCGTGCCATCGTCGTTGTCCTCGCGGTCGTCGTTGTTGGGTCCCGAGAGCGATCCTCAGCGCCTGTCACGTGTACGCCGTGTCGTTCGTCGTGCGAGCGCATCACGGACGCGCACAGCACCAGTCAGGGCGTCCGCCTTGTCATAATTCTTGACACAGCGCGTCTTTCGCTATGCCTTCGTGCAGATGTTCAGTTCATCAGGAATCAAGTACAGGAAAGGCCCGCACCCACGGAATGAGTACGGGCCTTTCGAAAGACGTTCAGGCCGTTGCGTAATCCTTGCGCATCTCAGCAGGCGAGCGCTTCACTGGAAGCACACGAGGACGAACACGGAACGCGCACGGGTCATCGTGATAGACATGCGTCACCATCGGAGTGCCGTCGTCTTCGTCAATCTCGACCTCGACTTCGGGCATCGTGCAATCGGGGCAGGCATCGCCCGAGATGGCAAGGTAGCGCTTGCCCGACTCTGGATCGAGGTACGCCACAGTAAGCGATACCGGGTTGTCGTTGTCGGTCTCAGCCTTTCGGATGAGCTTCATGATGTTCTCCTCCTGTTGAAATTCCCGTGGCTGACACCCGAGTTCTGAAGGGCGGTCGTCGCGGTGCCATGCAATTGATCGTTTCACACCGTTCTCTACCTCCCCGAATGATTCCGGAGTCCTGGTTGTGTGCGAGCGCGACGGTAGACACCATCAGACGAAATGCCTTGCGTCACTATCTAGGCGGCTATCACCATTCGCGGCCGTAGATGTCATCATCGTCCGGATCTGTCGGCTTCACGTATCCAGCCGGGAAGGTGCCAACATAGTTCTTGATATCGTGCGCTGGGCCGAACTCTCCCAACGAGTCATTCAGGGTGCCCGCAACGACCGAGCGCTCCGGAATCTCGTCCGCCGCGACAACCCGACGTAAGTTGTTCCCCTTTTCGTAGTAATCATGACGGTTCTCGACGACCAACCACACCAGGACCGGCTCCTTGCGGATAGACCCGTCAAATTGCTTGAACCAATTCTCCTGGCCCGGTTGCGCAGGGAGGGCAGACACAGGCGACCAGGTTTGCTTGTGGAAGGCGTACCCGTCCTCCTCGAGGTAGTCGACATAGTTCTGGCGGTCGAGGAAGCGCCCGTGGCGTTTTACTGCCACCTTGTTAGCGTAGTCCATCGCGTCGGCCTCGAAGTTCTTTTCAGACTTGTTCTCTGACACAGTCTTTCGCTCCTAGTTCTGTCGGTTATGTAGTGCAGCAATGTTATTCGTCAGACCGTCGACGTAAGGCGGCCAGACGTTCGTTCGTGCATCGTCGTGTGATCGTTCGCAATCAGGGCATCGGTACGGGCATCCAGCAGACACGCTGAGCGCCTGAAACGGTCGATCACTGGGAATCATTCATAGCGAGTCGTTCAAGGCGTGAGAATCGAGTACAGACGTTTCCCACACACAGCGGTTCCGTGTCGCGTACGCGGGAGGCTCGGTGCCTCGTCCTCGGTGGTCAGTATCAGTGGTTTCGGATGATGGCCCCACGTAGTGGGCAACGCCTCAGAGGCCTCGTCCCTGGGTGAGACGAGCCGTGTGCAGGTTCGCGGTTGATGCCCCACACACAGCCCGTCGTCGTTCGAGGTGTTCCGGGCTTGTTTGATTGGCACCACGACCAATACCAACTCGACCGGTTTCACTCACTCACCACAACCGTGACCGAGTACCAACGACTACACACACATAGTGTGGTCGTTTGGTATCGGTCATTTCACACCGGTCCCAACGCGCTTTGGTATCGGTTGCTATCGGTGGTATCGGTCACGCCTACGTAGGGCTTTTCGAGCGTGTGATTCTGCGACTTTCTAGCCCCCGGCTCGATGCTGATGTAGTCGTTGTCGATCAGCCATTTCAGTTCTTTCAAGATGTGCGGACGATGCCCCTTGATCGGGTGCAAAAGGCGCGTCTGCGATGGGACCACACCCCCCGAGTTCATCATTCCCAGCGTCCGGGTGATGTTCTTCCGAATCTTGTGCACGTCGTCCTCGTCAGCCGGTTCCGTATCAGCATCCGTCCCCGTATCCACGTTGACCGACACGAGCGCCGTGCCTGATTCCGAGTTGACGACGAGCTCCCCGAAGAACTTCAGCGTCTTTCCCTGCCTGACGGTCGCGTTCTTGCGCACCGATCCGGGACGGTCCTTCGCCACCCAAACGTTCGAGCGTGTGGTCTCACCCTCGCCGCCGGCCGCGGTGTTCACCACCTTGTAGCTGACGCCGTTGATCGCCGCCATCTTGTGCCCCGACCCGATGTCATAGCGGTCCATTTCTTCGCCGTTCTTGACGACGTGGTCGAGCAACACAACAGCGGGCCCAAGGTTGGCAATTGCACGCGGCAAGAGGCGGATGAACGTGGCGATATCCGTTCCCTCGTTTGCGCTGAGTCCGTGCATTCCGAGAATCTCGGTCACGCCGTCAATGGGCACGTAGCAGACGTTTCGCTTGCGGATGTGAGCTTCGATGACGCGACGAGCCTCTGGGCCATACTTCTCGTCTGGGCGAACGTAGAGGAAATGCTTGCGGATCAACTCTTTCTCGAGGCCCATGTGCAATAGGCGCCCCACAACGCCGCCCTTGTCGTCCTCGAAGTCGATGAACATGGACGTTTTACCTGCGCGAGCCAACTGCACGACGACCATCAGCGCAAGCCATGTCTTCGCGGATTCGGTTTCACCCTTGAGGCTGTTGACCTTCCCCGGGTAGAACATGCCAGCCGCGTCGTCTCGCTCACCGATGACGGCCTTCTCGCGTTTGAAGGTGCCGTCCAGCACGTCATCGAAGTTGACCGGCTCCCACGTCGCCCCAGCAGGCCCATCATCGTCGACTTCCTCGACCGCGCTTCCCGTGTCGTGTCGGCCCTCGCCTTTTCCCGGCGACGTCACCCGCTGCTTACGGGATTCGACGCCCTGCTTCTCCCAGTACGCGACCGCCTCGAGAATTCGCGAGCCAACGGTCGTGTTCTGTTCCGCGCACTTCGCGTAGATGGGCTCCCAACGAATCGGCTTCCAATCGTCATCCAGAATCGCGTTCGTGTGGCCCTCGAGCACGCGCAGCATCTGCCCCGGCGACAAGCCGTCCTCCATGAACTGACGAATGACCGCATTGATCCTCCCCCACCTCCCGGACCCCTTCGTGTCAGCGTCGTTCGCGAGCATGCCCTTTGCAGCATCGCTTATCCGGCGCTCAGCGACACGCTCAGCGACCAAATCGTCGTGCCGCGCGTAATCCCTCATCGCACGTTCAGGGCGCGTTACAAGGCCGCCTACCGCCTCGACCAGATCGTCGTATGCCCACACCTTCGACGGCTGGTGAATGACAGTGACCTTGACGGCCTTACCGGTCTTGTAGTTGTACGTCCCGGCGAGGCGCGTCAGCCCGTTGGATTCCGATTTGCCTCCGTCCTTCGCCCCGTCCTCGTTCATCCCTCCGAACACTGCCAGCGTGTAAGACAGCGCGTCGGCTGCGTCTTCGTCCACGTGATCCTGCAGGCGGTAGGTCGGGTGGGTGTGCCCCTCGGTCCCGGATGCGATGACGAGCGGACCCAGGTCGAGCTGCGCGTTCTCGTCGTTGTGGATCTTGTCCAGTTCGTGCGAAAGGCACAGCGAGGGAAGCGCGTTACCCTTGGCGCGGGACTCTGACTTGAATAGCGTCTGCGGCGTGTAGACGTCCCGACCCTTACGTGACCACTTCGATGCGTACGCAGCGGCGAACTCGATTTCGGTGGCGTGGAACCATTCCTCCTGCCAACTGCGGCGCGATGCCTCATCGGGGTCTACACCCGACTTAATTAGCTTCGATTCTGCGGCACGGTGTTTCGTGCAGATCGCGAGGAATCCGTCGAGCGGTTCACCGTGCAACATGCGCAGGTGGTCGAGCGGCGTCACGATTGCTGTGCTAATTCTGCGTCGTGTCGTGGTAGCGGATGTCACTTTATCTTCCTATCAATCATCTGGAAAAGGGTTGGCTTCGTGCGACATTCACGCGGATGTCAAGGATTGTGCGTGGAGAAACGCCTCCCGGTCGATCCCGGCGAGGGCGAACAGGTCCTCCGTATCGACCGTGCCGTCCGCGTTCACCAGGTCGGTGTGAGACTCCAGGTCCCAAATCTTCATGGACAGCTCGATAGCTGCCACATCGGGCGTGACCTCCTCGGTGCGCGCCAGTTGAAGCAGTCGTTCAACGTGCGCCTCCACGTCCCCACCCCAGCGCTCGAGCATCACCACACCAGGCACGCGTAGGCGTCGTTCGCCGTGGCGGTCTCGAGGGGCTACCTCGACAGCGGGGAGGTGCCCTTTCTTGAACCGGACACGGATGGCGTTCACAGTGACGCCCTCGACACGAGCAATTCCCCACGCGCCGATCATCAGGGGAACGGTCTTCGGAATCTCGCACATAGTCAATGCCTTTCGTCATGACGTCACACGATGACGTCCGGTTGGGGTGCATATGTAAACACACCCCGAAACGACGTTGGCAAACGGTGAGAGCCCGTCAATCCCACGTCACGGCGCGCCGTCATTCGTACCGGCGTGTCCTGAGGTTGAAGCGTCAACTTAGGGTCGGTTCTAAGTCCTCGCCGCGCTACAGATGAACGCGTGAGGTGTCAATACGTGCCCCGTCACTGTCGGAGTCGGTTCTAAGTCCCCGGCGCGCTACAGGCAAAGGGACAGCCCGTCAAGCTGTGTGCCAGTGTGATATTCGCTTTGCCCGCGGACTACGCACATCTAACAATTGCTGTTACTGTCCCAACCCCCGATCGACACGAACGAGACACTAAGGGCCCCGACTCATGCACAACGACACGACGCACGCACTCGATCCCAATCGGACGCCTGCGGACCTCTCAGCACCCGAAAACGACGAGCCTCGCACCATGCGACCGGACACCGCATTGATGAGGGCCCTCCGCCCTTCGAATGCAGCCCTTTCGAGAGGCCGGACGGATATTGGCCTGGACGAGTGCATCTTCGAGTGGATCGCCTCGCGCGACCCGCAGAGATTCAGCGACTGGCTGCTGGCTGAGTACGACATTCTCCTCTGCACCCCTGGGAACCCGCTTGCCTCGCCAGTTCCCGGCACGGCCTAAACCTCCCAACCCTTTTACTCAAACAAGGAGCACACACGATGACAACGACTGAGCAGACGACGATGAAGGCCTACCGCGATGGATCCGGCGATGACCACTTCCTTGACATCAGCCCGATTAGCGTGTGGGAATGCCACGGATGCCAAGGCGAGTTCCCTAGTGACGAGATTCAGCCAGAACGCATATCGGGCAACGTGATAACCGTCAGCTCTCGATGCAAAGCCTGCGCAAATCAGGAGCCGGAGATCGTCGACTCCGCAGAAGATATCGGGAACCTGGTGCTCGAATGGCTCAGCACTGCGGGTGGAAAGCGCATCGTATGGAAGGAGGATCACGGGACTGCCTCGTGGACGTGCTCGATTGTGGAGGGCCCCAACTACGAACTTGAACTTGAGACACCCAATCTCAGCCGTTATGCGTTCACAGTCGTCACCGACGACGTGGGGGACTATCACTCATTCCCGGATGCCGACGTGCAATGGAGCTACTTCGAGGACTGGCTCTGGAAGGAACGGGAACTCTCGCTCGTAAAACTGTGCCCGGAATCCTACTGACGCCAATCACCCTTGCGATTGCCTCCGTTCACGCGGGGGCATTTCGCGTATAGAGAGGAAGTAACAATGGCTGCTCGCGGAAGTATCAGGAAACGGTGCGGGTGCGCCGATGCCGAGGGACGACAGCTGGGTTCTCGATGCCCCAAACTGCGTCGGGCGTCTGGTGCGTGGTCAGCGACGCATGGCACGTTCTTCGCCAGCGTCGGCGTAACGGTGGACGGCCAGCGTCGCCATGTGTCCAAGGGTGGCTTCACGACAAGCGCCGATGCACAGGCCTGGATCGACGGCGTTCGCGCTAAGCATGCCAAAGGCATTCGTGTGGTCGATCGGCCCACTGTCGAGTCGTACATGGCGGGTTGGATGAAACACAAGCGAGCCCATCTGAAAAAGGGGTCCGTCACTCAGTACGAGGGCCTAATCGCGAGAATCATCGTGCCCCACCTCGGGCACATCAAGCTGGACGAGTTGCGTGCGCATCACATCAGGGCCGCGTTCGACTCATACCTTGCCGACCCCACGAGAGCCAAGACGCGCGCCGGGGGAATCACGACGATTCAACGCACCAAGGCCGTCCTGTCATCAGCCCTCGCCGATGCAGAAAGGGAATCGTTGGTCGATAAAAATTTCGCCCGCCTCGTCAAGCTGCCGTCTGCCCCGTCGTCCAAGGCACAGGTATGGACCAAGGCGCACGAGGCGCGATGGCGAGCAGGGGTACAAGAGTTTCGTGATGCTGGCCACACCCTGATTGAATCGCGCGCCCTCGTCCCCAAGCCCTCGGTGGTGATGTGCTGGTCGCCTCGTCACGTAGGCGCATTTCTGGACCACGTCGAGGATGACCGGAACTACGCCCTCTGGTGGATTCTGCTCACGCGCGGACTCAGGCGCGGTGAGGCGACGGGGCTTCAGCATCAGGACATTGACGAGGAATACGGCACCTTGACTATCGCCCGGCAACGCATCGCTGAGGACCATGGTGTGGTGCGCATCGAGACGCCCAAATCAGAATCCGGCCGTCGAACCATTGCCTTGGGCAAAGAAGGCCTTGAGGTATTGAATGCGCACCGGAAAGCACATCGAGACGTCATCGGCCCTTGGCTCTTCACAGACGATCATGGCCGACCTCTCAACCCCAGGATTGTCGCCCGCGACTTCAAGCGATTGACTCGTGGGGCTGACCTGCCACCCATTCGACTTCACGACACGCGCCATACAGCAGCCACCCTTGCACTCGCATCAGGAACGGACCTCGCGACTGCACGCGACCAACTCGGTCATTCATCCATCAAGATCACGTCGCGGTATCTCAGCATGCTCGACGAGGTCGCTCAGACCTCAGCCGATAACGTCGTCGCATTCATCCCGCGTAGAGCTACCCGTAGCACGCCCTGAGAGCCCTGCTAACGCCTTGAACGCATGTCGCACCGGGAATCGTATGCGCGGCGCGTCAGCGGACGTGAGACTGCCCCACACCGAACATGAGTGCGATTGTGCGCAGGTTTCCTCGATATGGCGCTGTCATGGCACCCTGTGTTGGCGCCTACCCTCGGACTACGTAGCCAGTAAATACTTCACTCTGCCTGCGCAAACGGTCTGACGTAGCGACTACGTAGGCGAATACTCCGCTGACCAGCAGTTTAGTGCACGAGTCCACAGTGCATTGCCACGCCGCGGAAATACGCGGCGACCGGGACGGGAGACACCTGCCGCACCGCGTCGCCTAGCGTGGACGGCATGGTCGATGTCGCTGTCATTCAGTTCGCTCCCGGTCAGGACAAGCAGGAGAACCTGCGCACCCTCCGCACGCTCGCCGCCGAGGCCGCGGGCCGCGGCGCGAAGGTGGTGGTGGCGCCGGAGTACGCGATGTTCACGGCGCCGAGAACGGACGAGCGGATCGTCGAGTCGGCCGAGGGCCTGGACGGCGAGTTCGTCAGCGGGCTGGCCGCGACCGCGAAGGAACTCGAGGTCCACCTGATTGCCGGGGTCAACGAGCAGTTGCTCGGGGACGATCACATCTCCAACACCCTCGTCGCGCTCGGACCGGGCGGCGACATCGTCGCCACCTACCGCAAACTCCACCTGTACGACGCGTTCGGCTACAAGGAATCCGACGTCATCCGCGCCGGGGAGATCGGCGCCCCGGAGACCTTCGCCGTCGACGGCCTCACGTTCGGCATGCAGACCTGCTACGACCTCCGGTTCCCCGAGGTCACCCGCCGCATCGTCGACGCGGGCGCCGACGTGCTGCTGCTGCCCGCACAGTGGGTGCCCGGACCGTTGAAGGAGGACCACTGGTCCACTCTCGTGCGGGCACGCGCCATCGAAAACACCGTGTACGTGGCCGCCGCCGACCAGAGCGCGCGCACCGGGGCCGGCAACAGCATGATCGTCGATCCGATGGGCGTGACCCTCGCCTCCCTCGGTGAGCGGGTGGGTACAGCGGTCGCGGCGGTCAGCGCGGAGCGGATCACCGAGGTGCGGGAGAAGAACCCCGCCCTCGCCCTGCGCCGATTCACCGTCAGCGAGATCTGAACGGCCCGATCGGGAGTAGCGTCGGAGACGAACCGTTCTCCCCGATCACGGAGCGTCGATGTTGTACACCAGTCGCGCCGACGCCGGCCGCAGACTGGCCGCCGCATTGGAGCACCTGCGCGGCACCGATCTGGTGGTGCTCGGTCTGCCGCGGGGCGGCGTCCCCGTCGCGTTCGAGATCGCTGCCGCCCTGTCTGCGCCCCTCGACGTGGTCCTCGTCCGCAAACTGGGTGTCCCGTGGCAGCCGGAACTCGCCATGGGCGCCATCGGTGAGGGTGAATCCCGGGTGATCAACGACGACGTCATCCGCATCGCCCGGATCAGCAAGACCGCACTCGCCATGGTCGAGGCGAAGGAGCGCCGCGAACTCGAACGGCGGGCGCGGGTGCTGCGCGGCGGGAAACCGCGCGTGTCGCTCAAGGGCCGCACGGCCGTCCTCGTCGACGACGGCATGGCCACGGGCGCGACCGCGGCGGTGGCCTGCCAATCGGTGAAGAAGCTGGGCGCGGCACGCGTGATCGTCGCGGTCCCCGTGGCGGCCCCGGAGGCCGTCGGACGTCTGCGCGTGACCGCCGACGAGGTGGTCTGCCCGTACATCCCGGCCGATCTCGGCGGAGTCGGCAACGCGTACGACGATTTCCATCAACTCTCGGACAGCGAGGTCACAGACCTTTTGGCCCACCACTGACGGTGGTTCTCGAGGAATCTTCAGCTCCAGTGCAACGTTCCCGGAGGCCCTGTCGATACACCGGACAGAGCACAGAACAGACTGCCTTTGGAGGATCTCGTGACCGTCTCTGCCGATACCGTCGAAACCGTCGTCACCGCGTGCCGCGACCGATTGGGAGACCCGTCCGGCTGGGTCACCTCCGATGCCTACCGGCACAGCCTCGCCCTCTGCATCATCGAATCGGTGCAGTCGAGCGCCGGGCACAGCGAGGTCGCCGTCGTCGACCGCTATCTGGCATACCGGCGGGCGCACCCCGATCAGCCCCTCACCGACGGCGCGCGCGACCTTCTCCGCACATTCGAGGAGGCGGGCAGCTCGGATCAGTGGGCGGGCAAGGTCGGTTCGTACAAGAGGCGGTACTCCGCGACCGGTGTGCCGATCGAAGCGCGCCACATCCAGCTGGCGGCGGAGCGACTACACCAGCTCCGGATCAACAGCATCGACGACCTTCTCGAGGCCGCCCGGGACGAAGCCGCCCTGGAGCAGATCCACGACGCGTGGATCGAGGTGTGCGGGGAGAGCAGCGACGTCACGTGGGCGCATTTCCTGATGCTCGCCGGGATCCCCGGGGTCCGGCCGAATCGGGTGGCGGACGTGTTCATCAGCGGCGCGCTCGGCATTTCGGAAGCCACCGACGACGGCCTCGCCGAGGAGATCCTCGAGGCGACCGCCACCGAACTCGGTGTCGATCCGGACCAGTTGAACTACGCGATCCGGCGCTGGCTGTCGGCCAACTCGCGCCGTCTGGAAGAGGCCGCCTGAGTTATCAGTTTACGCCGAGTTACACTTATCTCCGCTGATCAGACAAGAAATACACATAACGGACATCGACCCTGGTGCGAAACTGGGACAAATGTGATCAAATGCACATCCGTCATGTCGTTTCAGTGGAGGGGTCATAGTGCGTGAATTCTCGGTACCGCAGTCGTTCTCAATTCCGGAGGACGCCTCCATGGCGGACACGGTCTTCCGTCATGCCGAGGAAGACCCGAAGTTCGTTCCGTTCAAGCGCCCCGGCAACGGGGGTTGGGTAGACGTCACCGCCGCGGAGTTCGCGGAGCAGGTCTCCGCCGTCGCGAAGGGCCTCATCGCTTCCGGCGTCGAGCTCGGTGACCGCGTCGCGATCCTGTCGGCGACCCGGTACGAGTGGGTCGTCATCGATTACGCGATCTGGACGGCAGGCGGGTGCACCGTCGCCATCTACGAAACGTCCGCACCCGATCAGGCGAAGTGGATCCTCGAAGACTCCGGCACGTCGCTGCTGGTCGTCGAGAACGCCAAGCAGGCCGACGCGCTGAAGGTCGTCACCGACGCCGCGCCGGACCTGCGTGAGGTTCTGCAGATCGAGGGCGGCGCGATCGACGAACTGTCGAAGCGCGGCGAAGGCGTCACCGACGAGCAGTTGCACGAGCGTCGTCACCAGGTGCGCGCGTCCTCCCCCGCGACTCTCATCTACACGTCGGGCACCACGGGCCGCCCCAAGGGCGTGCAGTTGACGCACTCCAACTTCTACGCGGAGTCCGCGGCCGTGAAGCTGGCGCTCAGCGACGCGATGTACGCAGGCAGGCGCACCCTGATGTTCCTGCCCCTCGCGCACGTCTTCGCCCGCGCCATCTCCTTCGGTGCGTTCGACGCCAAGGTCACGGTCGCGCACACCGCCGACCTCACCACGCTGCTCGACCAGTTCGCCGCGTTCAAGCCGCACTTCATCCTGTCGGTGCCGCGGGTGTTCGAGAAGGTCTACAACTCCGCCAAGCAGAAGGCATACGACGGCGGCAAGGGCAGCATCTTCGAGAAGGCGTCCGCCACGGCCATCGCGTACAGCGAGGCGCAGGACAACGGCGGCGCCGGGCTGGGCCTCAAGCTCAAGCACGCCCTGTTCGACAAGCTCGTCTACTCGAAGCTGCGCACCGCCCTCGGCGGCGAGTGCGACCGCGCCGTCTCCGGGGGCGCCGCACTCGGTGCACGCCTCGGTCACTTCTTCCGCGGCATCGGCGTCCCGGTGTACGAGGGCTACGGCCTGACGGAGACGAGCGCGGCCATCTCCGTGAACACCACCCGCGCACAGAAGGTCGGCACCGTCGGCAAGCCGATCGACGGCCACGCCGCGAAGATCGGCGAGGACGGCGAACTGCTCCTGACGGGTCCCGTGGTGTTCGGCGGTTACTGGCACAACGAGCAGGCCACCGCGGATTCGATCCGGGACGGCTGGTTCCACACGGGCGATCTCGGCTCGATCGACGAAGAGGGCTACATCTCGATCACGGGCCGCAAGAAGGAAATCATCGTCACCGCGGGCGGCAAGAACGTCGCGCCCGCGGTCCTCGAGGACGCACTCCGCGCGCACCCGCTGATCAGCCAGTGCCTCGTCGTCGGTGACGGCAAGCCGTTCATCGGCGCGCTCATCACCCTCGACTCCGAAACCCTCCCGGGCTGGAAGGAACGCCACGGACTGGCAGCCGACACCCCGGTGTCCGAACTGGTGAAGAACCCCGACCTGGTCGCCGAGATCGACGAGGCCGTGGCCGAGGGCAACACGAAGGTGTCCAACCCGGAGCGGATCAAGAAGTACCGCATCCTCGAGGTCGACTTCACCCAGGAGACCGGTGAGCTCACGCCCACCCTGAAGCTCAAGCGGAACGTCATCCACAAGGAGCACGGCGCGGCCATCGAGGCCATCTACGCGTAAGCGGCTCCGCCGCCCGTGAGTGGTCGAGGAGTCCAGAGACTCCTCGACCACTCACGGGCGCGCAGCGCCGAGGATGAAGTCGCGGACCACCGCGGTCACGGTCGCGTGGACCTTCTCGTGGAGCAGGTCGTGTCCGGCGTCGTCGAACTCCCGGAATTCGAGGCCTCCGATCCCCGCCGCCCAGTCCCGGACAGGGTCGATCGGTGCGATGCGGTCGTCCACGCCGTGGACCACGAGCAGCGGTATCCCGAGTGATTCGAGCGCATCCGCCGTCTGCTGCACGGCTGCGGTCTTCGGTGTCCCGCACAGAATCGCGCACCGGAAACCGGCGTCACCGGACGCGAGAAGTTCCATCGAGACCGCGGCGCCGAGCGAATGCCCCATGAGCACGAGCGGAACATCCGGTGCGTGCCTGCCGGCGAGGCCGGTGAGAAGCGCGGCGTCCTCCGCCAGGTCCGCCACGGATCCCGGATGGTCGCCTTCGGACAGTCCGTGACCGGCCTGGTCGATTCCCCACACCCCGATTCCGGCGGGCGTGAGTCCGCGCGCGAACCGGTGGTAATGACCCGTGTGCTGCCCCATGCCGTGGAGAAACACCAGCTGCGCGGCGGGTCCTCCCACCGCGCTCCAGTGCCGGTAGTGGACTCGTCCGGAGTGGCCGTCGAAGAAGGGCATGGCTGCCATTCTGGCTCTGTCGCACCCCGATGGCACAATCTGCCGGGTGAACTCACCGGCAGAACTGGGGACGTAGCTGTGTTCCTCCTCGACGACACCATCGTCTACAGCGCCAGCGACCTCTCCGCGGCCGCCACCTGCGAGTTCGCGTTGCTGCGCCGGTTGGACGCCACGCTCGGGCTCGCCGGGGCCGGTTCCGCCACCATGTCCGTCGACGACGACCCCATGCTGAAACGGACGTCGAGCCTGGGCGATGCTCACGAACATCGCCGGCTCGAGCAGTTCCGCGCCGAGTACGGCGACGGGGTGGTCACGATGGACCGTCCCGAGTACACCGCGGTGGGACTGTCCGAGGCGAACCTGGCCACCGTGGAGGCGATCCGCGGCGGTGCCGACGTCGTGTACCAGGGGACGTTCTTCGACGGCCGCTTCCTGGGTTTCTGCGATTTCCTCGTCCGCGACGGCGACACGTATGCCGTCTACGACACCAAACTGTCCCGGCACGCGAAGGTGTCGGCCCTGCTCCAGCTCGCCGCGTACGCGGAAGCACTGGCCGACAACGGAATCCCGACCTCACCGGACGTCCACCTGCTGCTCGGCGACGACAGCGACTCGGCGCACTCGCTCGGCGACATCGTTCCCGTGTACTCCGCGCGACGCTCCTCGCTCGAGCGAATTCTCGACGAGCACCGCGACGAGCAGTCCCTCGCGGAGTGGGGCGACCCCCGGTACACGGCGTGCGGCCGGTGCGACACGTGCACCCCGGAGGTGGAGCGGCACCGCGACCTCCTGCTGGTGGCCGGAATGCGCACGACGCAGCGGAGCCGGCTGATCGCGGCCGGGATCAGCACTCTCGACGCCCTCGCCGCGCACGCGGGCAGCGTCGAGGGCCTGCCCGAGCGCACCCTGGAATCGCTGCGCGCGCAGGCCGCCCTGCAGTTGCGCCAGGAGTCCTCGGGGACCCCCGAGTTCCAGGTGTACGCCCCGCAGGCGCTCGGCGGACTGCCCGAACCGGACGTCGGCGACATCTTCTTCGACTTCGAGGGCGACCCGCTCTGGGCCGAGAACGGATCCACGGACTGGGGTCTCGAATACCTCTTCGGCGTGGTCGAGGGTCCCGCCGACGCCGCCGTGTTCCGGCCGTTCTGGGCACACGACCGCGCCGAGGAGCGGCAGGCACTCGTCGACTTCCTCGACTACGTGACCGCGCGTCGTCAGCAGTACCCGAACATGCACATCTACCACTACGCCGCGTACGAGAAGTCGGCGCTGCTGCGGCTGACGGGACGGCACGGCGTCGGCGAGGAGACCGTCGACACCCTGCTGCGCGACAACGTCCTCGTCGATCTGTATCCGGTGGTGCGCGGGTGCCTGCGCATCGGCGAACGGTCCTACAGCATCAAGAAGCTCGAACCGCTGTACATGCCGGAGCAGCCGCGCGACGGCGACGTCACCAACGCCGCCGCATCGGTGGTCGCGTACGCCGACTACTGCGATCACCGCGACAACGGCCGGGAGGACGAGGCACGCGCGCTGCTGCAGGGCATCGCCGACTACAACGAGTACGACTGCGATTCCACGCTGCGGCTGCGCGACTGGCTGATCGGGCAGGCGAAGACGCACGGCGTCGCCCTCCGGCCGCCCGGCGACGGGCCCACCCCGGTGACCGAGGAATGCACCCCCGCGGAGGCGGCGTTACGCGAGTTCGCCGGGCACGGACCGAGCGAGCACCGGGGTCACGACCAGCAGGCGGCGGCGCTCATGGCGGCGGCGGTCGGCTATCACCGCCGTGAGCGGAAACCGTTCTGGTGGGCGCACTTCGACCGGCTGGTCGTGCCGCACGACGAACTGTCGGACATCCGGGACGTTCTGGTGGTGTCGTCCGCGGTCGTCGAGGAGAACTGGCACAAGAGCAGCCCGCGGCAGCGCAAGCTGCGCCGGCGACTTCAGCTCACCGGCCGTTTCGGGACCGGGAGCACGGTGGGGCCCAGGACCACGATGTACGCGCTGTACGACACCCCTGCACCCGAGGCGGTCGCGGGCGACAATCCGCAGCAACGGGGAACGTGCACGGTCAATGTGCTCGACGTCGGGAAGGACGGCCGGCGCCGCGACGTGGTGATCGTCGAGGAACTCCTGAACGGCGAGGAGTACGTGCAACTTCCGACGGCGATCACCCCCGGGCCCCCGATCACGACCGACCGGATCGAATCGTCCATCGCGGTGGCCGCGGACGGCATGTGCTCGCCGCTGCCGAAGCTCCCGCTGTGCGCGTCGGTGGACATTCTGCGGCGGTCCGACCCGCGCACCCGGAGCGGGAATCCGCTCCCACCCGTCGACGGCACGGATTACGCGGGCGCGATCACCGCGGCACTACTCGACCTCGACGACTCGTACGTCGCGGTGCAGGGGCCTCCCGGCACCGGCAAGACGTACACCGGGGCCCGGGTGATCAAGGCGCTCGTCGAGCGGCACCACTGGCGGATCGGCGTGGTCGCACAGTCGCATTCGGTGATCGAGAACATGCTCGGCGGCGTCGTGAAGGCCGGGCTCCCCGCCGAACTCGTCGCGAAGAAGGACGGGCGGCATCGCGCCGCGACGTGGACCGACATCAGCTCCAACGACTACCCCGGCTTCATCGACCAGGCCGAGGGAACGGGCTGCGTGATCGGCGGGACCGCATGGGACTTCGCGAACACCGACCGGGTTCCGCCGGGCAGCCTCGATCTGCTGGTCATCGACGAGGCCGGGCAGTTCGCTCTCGCCAATACCATCGCGGTGGGCGGCGCGGCCCGCAATCTCCTGCTTCTCGGCGATCCTCAGCAACTTCCGCAGGTCAGCCAGGGCACCCACCCGGAACCGGTGGACGCATCGGCCCTCGGGTGGCTCGCCGAGGGGCACGGGGCGCTGCCCGCGAGCCGGGGATATTTTCTCGAACGCACGTGGCGGATGCACCCGGAACTGTGCGCGCCCGTGTCGACACTGTCTTACGACGGCAAGCTGCGTTCACAGGAATCGGCCAGTGCCGCACGACGACTCGACGGCATGGAACCGGGTGTGCACACCGTCTTCGTCGACCACCAGGGCAACGCCACCCAATCCCCCGAGGAGTCGCGGGAGGTGGTCAACCGGATCACGAAGCTGCTCGGTTCCGGCTGGACCGACCCCAGCGAGTTCGAGGGCACCCGCCCACTCGGCGAGTCCGACATCCTGGTCGTGGCGCCGTACAACGCGCAGGTCGGGTTGATCGAACGTGATCTGGCCGCGGTCGGCCTCGACAAGGTCGAGGTGGGTACGGTCGACAAGTTCCAGGGGCGGGAGGCGGCCGTCGCCATCGTGTCGATGACCGCGTCGGCGATCGAGGACGTGCCGCGCGGCATGTCGTTCCTGCTGTCGCGGAACCGGATGAACGTGGCGGTGTCCCGCGGCAAGTGGGCTGCGATCATCATCCGGTCGGAATCGCTGACGCAGTACATGCCGAGCACCCCGGAAGGTCTGACCGAGCTGGGTGCCTTCATGCGGCTCACCGGTCAGCCGAAGCACTGACCTTCGCCGCGGTAGGTGGGCACCACGGTGCGGGAGCCGTCCGACTCGACGAGGTGCACCTCGGTGAACCGCTCGCACAGCTCGCCGGCCTTCGCGTGCCGGAACCACACCCGGTCGCCGATGCCGAGATCCGCTGCCGCCTTTCCGGTCACCGGGGTCTGGACCTCACCGGCGCCCTCGTTGCGCAGTAGCTTCAGCCGCGGCGGCCACACCGGCGTGGGCACGCGACTGCCCCCGGCGGGACCGGAGGCGATGTAGCCGCCGCCGAACAGCGTCGCGATGCCGGGTGCCGGCCGCCGGACCGTCGACAGGGCGAAGTACAGCGACGGGTGCGGACGGAACGCGCGGTACTTGTCGAAGAGCGTCGGGACGTACAGACCGGAGCCGGCTGTCACCTCCGTCACGACCGGGTCCGCGGAGCTCACCTCCAGCGAGCCGGTGCCCCCGCTGTTGACGATCTCGAGCACCCCGACCTCCGACTGCACGGCGTTCACCACGGCAGCGCGACGGGTCGCGAGTTCTTTCGCGGACGCCCGCTTCATCCAACCGATCGGCGGACTGGAGTCGGGCAGACCCGCGATCTGCGCTTCGTAGAACATGACACCGACGACGGCGAATCCCCGCCCCGCGGCGCGCTTCGCGGACGCGGCGACGGCGGACGGTTCGCGGAGCGGGGAACGGCGCACCCCGATGTGGACCGGCCCGAACCGCAACGAGGCGTCCACGTCGATGCACAGCCGGGCCGGGAGGGACGTGGTGCCTGCCGCGGCGAGAACGAAGTCGAGGTGGTCGTCGCTGTCGACCATCAACGTGATCCTGTTCAGCAGTTCGGGATCGGCCGCGAGTTCTGCGAGTGCCCCGCGGTCGGCCGTCGGGTAGCCCATCAGGATGTCGTCCGCGCCGTGCCGGGCGAGCCAGATCGCCTCGCGCAGCGAATACGCCATGATCCCGCGGAACCCGCCGGCCCCGGTGAGATTCTCCCCCAGGGCGACCTGGAGTACCGCGCGGCAGCGGACGGATTTGCTGGCGACGCGGACGGGGGTGCCGCCCGCACGCAGCACCAGGTCGGCGGCGTTGGCGCGCAGCGTGGTCAGGTCGAGTGCGGCCAACGGCGGGTCGACCTCGGTCGTCGAGGCGATGAGACGGTCGAGCGTGGGCGTCACAGTTCGTCCAATCTTTTCCATCGGTCTGCGACGCCAGTCAACCATCGAGTTGGACGATTGTCCAGATCAAACGGGCCCGCTCAGGCCTGCTCGACCGCCTTCGACGCGATCACGTGCACCATGTCGTCCAGCGCCGCGATCATCGCCTCACTGTCGCGGTCGACCAGCCACCGCAGCACGAGCCCGTCCAGGATGGCCAGCCCGAACCGCGCGATCGCCTCGACCGGGGTGGCCCAGCCGACTTCGGCGATGCGGGCACACTCGGCGAGGAACTCGATCGCCTCCTCGTCCATGGTCCGATACTGCTGACCGGCGATGTCGCCGGCCCGCTCGCTCCCGGACGCCCGGTGCCGCAACGCCTGCGCGGTGATCTCGTACGTCAGCAACTGGCGGTCCGGGGTGGCCTCGATGATCGGCCACATTCCGCTGATCCCGATGTGGAGGAGTTCGCGCAGACCGTCGATCCCGCGCAGGTCCGGCGCGTGCCGCACCTGACCGAACGCCAGTCGCATCGACGCGCTGAGCTGTAGAACCAGGCTCTCGCCCATCGCCGCGAGGAGCTCCTCCTTGCTCTCGAAGCAGTAGTGCACCACCCCGAGCGAGACGCCCGCCTCCTCCGCCACGGCACGCACCGTGACCGACGCGACGCCGCGCTGCTCCGCGATGGCGAGCGCCGACTCGACGAGTTGGGCACGACGTTCATCCGCAGGAAGCCTGTTCAGCATCCTCTGATCGTAGAACCTGCGGGGGCCGCGCCCGTGACCAACACGGACGCCCGACCAACCCGCCATTTGCCTGGACGAGCGTCCAGGTTCATGATGGGCGAATGGCACAGGACACATGGCGCAACTGGGCGGGCACCGAGACGGCGAACCCGCTGCGCTTCGCGACACCGCGCTCGGTGGAGGAACTCAGCGCGCTCGTCTGCGGTGCCGCGGAGCACGGACAGCGGGTCAAGGCCGTGGGGTCGGGGCACTCCTTCACCGGGGTCGCCGTCACCGACGGGATCCTCGTCAGCCTCGACGCCCTCACCGGAATCGAATCCGTCACCCTCGACGAACCGGCGGGCGCCCTCGTCACCGTCCTCGCCGGCACGCGGCTGCACGACCTGACCGAGCAACTGTGGCACCGTGGCCTGGCGATGATCAACCTGGGCGACATCGACGTGCAGTCCATCGCGGGTGCGCTGTCCACCGGAACCCACGGCACCGGAGCGCGTTTCGGAGGCCTCGCCACTCAGGTCCGCGCCCTGCAGGTGGTGCTGGCGGACGGCTCGGTGGCCGACTGCTCCCCCACCGAGAACCCCGAACTGTTCGAGGCGGCACGGCTGGGTCTCGGCGCCGCGGGCATCATCTCGAAGGTCACGATCCAGTGCGTGCCGCACTACGTGATGCACGCCGTCGAGAAGCCCGAGTCACTGGACGCCACCCTCGACCGGCTCGACCACGACCGCACCACGATCGACCACTTCGAGTTCTACTGGTTTCCGCACACCCGCCGCGTGCTGACGAAACGCAACACCCGGCTACCCGGTGACACCCCGGTCTCTCCCCTCCACCCGGTCCGCGCCTACGTCGACGACGAACTGCTCGCCAACGTCCTGTTCGAGGGCATCAACAGGGTCGCCGGCCATGCGCCGGCTGCGATCCCGAAGATCAATCGGCTGTCGTCGCGCATGCTCAGCGCGCGCGAATTCACCGATCGCAGCTACCGCGTCTTCGCGTCGGAGCGCCGGGTCAAGTTCCGGGAGATGGAATACGCGGTTCCCACCGAGGCGCTTCCCGACACTCTCGCGGCGATCGACTCGTGGGTGGAGAAGTCCGGTTTCACGGTCGCGTTCCCCGTCGAGGTCCGGTTCGCCGCGGGCGACGACGTGTGGCTGTCGACGGCGAACGGTCGGGACACGGCGTACATCGCGGTGCACCAGTACCATCGCCGCGATCACGAGCCGTACTTCTCCGCGGTCGAGGCCATCGCCCGGGAAGTGGACGGGCGACCGCACTGGGGCAAGATGCACAGCCGCACCGCCGAGGACTTGCGGCCCGCCTATCCGAACTTCGACGAGTTCGTCGCCGTGCGCGACAAGTACGACCCCGAGCGAATGTTCGGCAACGCGTACCTCCAGCAGGTCCTCGGTCGCTAACGTGAGCTAGGTGGCCCCCAGTCGATCTTTCGACCGTCGCGACTTCCTTCGCGTCGCGGGTGCCTCCGGGGCGGCGGCGCTCGGTGCCGTGATGCTCGGCGCGTGCGGGGAACGCCTGCACGACCCGGAGGTTCCGCCGCTTCCCGACGGCCTGTCCGTTCCGGGCGGCGGAGCGGTGTCCGAGTTCGCGCCCGTCGACAAGGCGACGTGGCGCATACAGGGCGATCCGCTGGTCGCGCCGACCGGTGACGGGCCCCTCGCCGGCAAGCGACTCGCCGTCACCGACCTGTACGCCGTTGCGGGACAGCAGATCGGTGCGGGCAGCGGACGGCGGCTCGCCGAGGCACCCGTCGAAACCGGTACCGCCGCAGTGGTGGCGCGCCTCCTCGGTCAGGGCGCCCGGGTCGTCGGCCTGGCGCAGACCGACGACCTCGGTTACGGGCATTCCGGCATCAACCAGCAGTTCGGTACGCCGCCCAACCCCCGCGCCGAGGACTGCCTGCCCGGCGGTGCGACCTCGGGTGCCGCGAGTGCAGTCGCGCAGGGTGCCGCCGACATCGGATTGGGTGTCGACACCACCGGTTCCGTCCGCATCCCCGCCTCGTATCAGGGCCTGTACGGCTTCGCGCCGTCCCGGGGCGCCGTCTCCACCGACGGGCTGTTTCCGCTGTCCCCCACGTTCGACACCCCCGCATGGGTCTGCGGCGACCTCGACACCCTCGTCGCGGTCTCCGGCGCGCTTCTCCCGCTCACGGCGGAGACCCCGTTCCGCAGCGCGCTCACCTCCGACGGCATCAACGCCGTCGCCGAGGCGGGGGCGCTCGGCGCGGTGCGGCGCGCCCTCACCGCGTGGGAGAAGAGTTCCCTCCCCCGGCTGACGTGGACCGACACGGACATCGGCCGGCTTCCCGACTGGTACGACGCCCTCGTCGCCGTGCAGGGCTACGAGGCGTGGCGGCTGCACGGCGACTGGGTGAGCGGGGCGATGACGTCGCTCGGCGACGAACCCGGCCGCAATTTCGCCGCCGCGAGCCGCATCTGGGAATCCACGTACGGCCGGAAACTGATCAAGCTCGCCGAGGCGTCGCAGACGATCACCGCGTACGTGGGCGACAGGCTGCTCCTGCTGCCCGCGACCTCCTCCACGGCCCCCGAGCGGACGAGCTACCCCAGCGGTGACCGGTTCCGGAACACGATGCGCGCCACCGGCATGCTGACCTGCCTCGCGAGCATCTCCGGACTGCCCAACGCGACCGTGCCGTTGCGCACCGACGACGGAGTTCCCGTCGGTCTCTGCCTGGTCGGCCCACACGGCCGTGACCGCGACGTCCTGGCGGTCGTCGCGAGTCTCGGCGACACGGGGCTGATCGACTGACGGCCGGAACCGTCAGCCGCGGAGCAGTTGCGCCTTGCGCGCGTCGCTCGCGAACGACGCCGTGATCGAGTTGCGCGCGAGGGTTTCCCGCTCGGCATCCGTGAGGCCGAGCTGATCCCGCAACTGGGCGAAGTTGTCGTCGACGTACCCGCCGAAGTACGCGGGGTCGTCGGAGTTCACGGTGACGAGCAGACCCGCCTCCAGCATGGTCCGCAGCGGATGCTCGGACAGCGAATCGACGACACACAGTCGCACGTTCGACAGTGGGCACACGGTCAACGGCACTTCCTCGTCCACCAGACGCGCCACGAGCGCCGGGTCCTCGAGCGCCCGCACCCCGTGGTCGATGCGCTCGGCGCCGAGGAGATCGAGCGCCTGCCATATGTACTCCGGCGGGCCTTCCTCGCCTGCATGGGCGACCACGTGCAGCCCCTCCGACCGGGCGCGTGCGAACACGTCCTCGAACAGCGACGGCGGGTTGCCCACCTCGGCCGAGTCCAGGCCGAGCCCGACGATCGGCGTCTGCAGCCGGATGATCTCCGAGAACACTTCCTCCGCCTCGTGCACGGGACGGTCCCGCAGGATCGCGGCGATCGCGGCGCTGCTGAGGCCGAACTCCCGCTCGCTTGTTCCCACCGCGTCCATGATCCCGTCGAGCACCTCGTGCAGCGGCACACCACGATTGACGTGAGCCTGCGGGTTGAAGAAGAACTCCACGTGCGCGACGCCGCCCGCCGACGCCCGGGCGAAATAGGCGCGAGTGAGGTCCGCGAAGTCCTGCGCCGTCCGCAGCACCTGCATGTTGGCGAAGTACAGGTCGAGGAACGACTGCAGATCGGTGAACTCGTACCGCGAGCGGAGATCGTCGAGGTCGGTGTACGGCAGCTGCACGGAATTCCGTTCGGCCAGCGCGAAGATCAGCTCGGGTTCGAGGGAACCCTCGATGTGCATGTGCAGCTCGGCGACGGGAGAGCTCACGGGTGGATACCTGCCTTTCGCACCACCTAAGCAGCGGTGTCGCGGTCGACGATACGGACGAAGCCGTCGCCGTCGATATTCGCGGTGTCGCCGGTGTGAAACCAGCCACCCGTGAAGGTCTTCGCGGTGACCTCGGGACGGTTCCAGTAGCCGCGGCTGACTCCCGGACCGCGGCACAGCAATTCGCCGATACCGCGGCCGGCGTCGGGACCGAGGAGGGCCACCTCCATCCCGCCGAACGCGACGCCCACGCTGCCCGCGTGTGTCAGAGCGCACTCGTCGGGCAGCGCCAGGCCCGCCCCGCACGTTTCGGTCATTCCCCACCCGAGGAAGTGCCTGGCCGCAGGGAACGTCCGCCGGAGCAGTTGCGACTGCTCCAGGGACAGCCCGGAGCCGCTGTAGTCGATCCAGCGCACCGCGCGCCGGCCGAAACTCGTCACCCGCGAGTTCTCCACGGCCCGCAGGAGGACGGCGGGTGCCGCGGTGAGCACGTCGGCACCGGTGCCGCGCCACGACGCCGCGTCGGTGCTCCCGGTCAGCAGGACCGTTCCGCCCACCACCAGCGTCGAGAGCAGTTCGACGAGGGATCCGACGGTGTGCAGTTCGGGTTCGACGAGAAGATTCCGCAGTCCCTCGGAGCTGAACCCGCGCACATGGAGCACGGATTCGATGGTCGAGAGGACGTTCTCGTTACTCAGCTCCACCCCCTTCGGGGACTCCGACGGCCCGGGCGTGTACGACAGCAGCACCAGCTCGTCGGGGCTCGCGCCGTCGTCGATGAACGAGATCCCCTCCGGCAGTTCGCCGTCGAGGATCAGTACCGATTCGCTGTCGGCGAGCACCTCACCGGTCCGCGCGTCGTCGAGCGCCGGGCTCACCCCGACCGGCACGCCGCCGGCCAGCAACACCCCGAGGAAGGCCTCGACCCAACGAATCCCCATGGGCTGCCGGACGGCGACGCGGTCGCCGATCTCGACGCCCTTCGACTTCAGCCCGCCGGCCACCCGCGCCGCGGACGTCCACAGTTGCGAGAACGTGAGCGACCGGCCACCGTCCTCCTCGACGGCGACCCGGCCCGCGTAGCGGTGCACGGAGATGTCGAGCAGCTCGGTGAGCGACGGGTTGAGCCCGCCGTACCGGAGCAGGCCGTCGCGACCACGGACCACCCGGTCGTCGTGGAAGAAGGGACCACTACTCGGGTACTCGACGAGGGACGACGGCATCTGCACCTCCGCTGACGACACTGCTGCGCGACCGGGACGTTGCCACGACTATATGACGCCCGTCACAGTTACGGGGAGCAGTTCGCCGACGCCTACCGCCCGCGGTACGTCGCCTTGCCCGGTCCGACGTCGAGGAAGCTGCGTACCGCACCCCGGAGGTCGTCGGTCTCGAACAGCGCACCCGACACGTCGGGCGTGATCGAGTCGGCGTGCGCGACCCCACCCGACCGCCACGCGGAGATGATCTGCTTCGTGGCGTCGTGTGCGCGCGTCGGCCCGTCCGCCAGGCGTGCGACGAGGGCGCGGGCCTCCGCGTCGACGTCCTCGTGGACGGCGTTGACCACGCCCCAGTCGCGCAGCGTCGCGGCGTCGTACAGGTCGCCGGTCATCACCAGTTCCCGGGCGCGGCCCGACCCCGCCCGCTCGGCCAGCCGCTGCGGTCCGCCCATCGACGGGGTCAGCCCCACCACCGTCTCGACCAGTCCGAACTTCGCCTTCGGTGCGGCGAGGATGATGTCGCAGGCGAGCGCGATCTCGAAGGCCGCGGTCAGCGTCAGTCCGTGCGCCGAGTACACGACGGGGCACGGCAGCGCCTCGAGCGGATGGCAGATCTCGGCGAACAACTCCTGCCACAGGTCCGCGCCCTGTTCCGCCGTGAGCCCGTCGAACACGTGGACGTCCACTCCTGCGGAGACCACCTTGCCCTCTGCGCGCAGCAGCACCGCGCGCGGCGGATCCTCGGCGAGCGCCGCGACGTCGGCCTGCACGGCGTCGAACATCGCCTGATCGAAGAGGTTCAGTGCGCCGTGGGCGAACGTCAGGATCGCGATCTCGGCGCCGGCGTCCGTACGGACACGCTCGAGTCGGGTGGGATGCGCGGCTGCAGGCTCAGTCATGCCGCCAGACTGCCACACGTGTTCCGCCTACGATCGGGGTGTGGACTCGCTGCGCGCGGCGCTGGCCGACGTCGTCGGAGAACGGTTCGTGACCGTGGACGCGGACGTGCTCGCCGCCCGGGCCATCGACCACACGGGGCGCTACAGCGGGCGGGCGAGTGCACTCGTCCGGCCCGCGGATGCCGCGGAAGTCTCGGCCGTGCTGGGCATCTGCCGCCGAGCCGGGGTGAAGGTCACTGTGCAGGGCGGCCGCACCGGACTCGAAGCAGGGACGGTGCCCGAGCACGACGACGTGTTGCTGTCGACGGAACGACTGACCGCGGTCGGCGCCGTCGACCGCGAGAACCTGCGCGTCACCGTCGGCGCCGGGGTCACCCTCTCGACGCTCCGGAACGCCGCCGCCGACGCCGGACTGCTGTTCGGCGTCGACATCGCGTCCCGCGATTCCGCGACGATCGGCGGCATGGTGTCGACCAATGCCGGTGGGCTGCACACCGTGCGGTACGGACACATGTCGGCGCAGGTGCTGGGCCTGGAGGTCGTGCTCCCCGACGGGGCGATCGTGCGGCGCAGCATGCGGGTGGGCGCCGAGAACTGCGGATACGACCTGCCCGCGCTGTGGGTCGGCAGCGAGGGGACTCTCGGTGTGGTCACCACTGTCGACCTCACGCTCCGCCCCGTGCCCGAGTTCCGAGTGACCGCCCTCGCCGGCTTCGCGCAACTGCCCGGATTGATCGACGCCGCTCGCGTCGTCCGGCGGCTCGAGGGGGTCGACGCCGTGGAGATGCTCGACGGCCGCGGGCTCGAATTGGCCTCCTCGCGGCTGAGTTTCGCGGTCCCCACGGGTCTGCCGTGGTACCTCCTCGTGGAACTGGCCGGCCATCGCGATCTCACCGCCGAACTGGCCGAGGCCCTGGCGCAGTGCGCTCCCGACGAGGAACCCGCCGTCGGGATCGATCCCGCAGGCCGCGCCCGGGTTTGGGCGGCGCGGGATGCGTTCGCGGAGGTGGTCGGATTGTTCGGGCCCCCGCTGAAGTTCGACGCCGCCCTCCCGCTGGACACCCTGGCCGCGTTCGTCGCCGACGCGGTCGCGCTGGTGACGAGCCGGGCCCCCGACGCGATCCCGGTGCTGTTCGGGCACGTCGCCGACGGCAACGTCCACCTCAACGTGCTGCGCTGCCCCGACGAGTCCGTGCTGTACCGGACGGTCACGGAACTGATCCGCGATCACGGCGGCAACATCGCCTCCGAACACGGTGTCGGCGCACACAAGCGCAACTACCTCGACCTCGCCCTCAGCCGCGAGGACATCACCGCGATGTGGACGATCAAGCGGGCGTTCGATCCCGCCGACTACCTCAACCCTGCAGTGATGTTTCCCGACTGGCTGCGTCGCCCGCACTGACTCCAGGCCTCTTCTCGCGCAACGGTCGCGCGAAACACACCGAGGCGATGAACCCGATCAGCAGGACGGCGGCGGGCAGCCAGATCGACTGCGACATCGCCGTCGCGAACGGCTCCTTCACGAATTCGGGCATCTCGCCGACGCCGGCCTCCTGGCTGTCGCTGTTCAGCCCCTGCGCGGACAGGCGGGCCGTGATGAGCGCGCCGATCGCGGCGCTGCCGAGGACGGCGCCGACCTGGCGGGTCGTGTTGTAGACGCCGGCTCCGGCGCCCGCCTGATGGGGCGGAAGGTTGTGCGTGGCGGTGGCCGCGAGCGGCGACCAGATACACGCGTTGGCGAGACCGATCAGACCGATCGGCAGCAGCAGTTCCCAGATCGCCACGTCGGGCGACATGACCATGGCCAGCCAGCCGAGTGCGATCGAGAACAGCAGGAATCCGGCGCCCGCGATGTACCGCGGGTGGGTGCGGTCGACGAGCTTGCCGATGAACGGGGCGAACACACCGGTGAGAACGGCCATGGGCACGAGGAGCAGGGCCGATTTCGTCGGCGACAGACCCCGCACCGCCTGCGTGTAGAACATCAGCGGCAGGACCATCGCGGTGATCGCGAACCCCATCGCGGTGATCGCCACGTTGGCGAGCGAGAAGTTGCGGTCCGTGAACAGGCCCAGCGGCAGGAGCGGCTCGTTCTTGTTCCAGGACTGGTACCAGACGAAGATGCCGAGTAGGACGAGGCCGGCGCCGATCGACGCCAGCACGGTCGCCGACCAGTCGTAGGAGCTGCCTTCCTGGATTCCGAACACGAGGAAGAACATGCCGAGCGCACTGAGTACGACACCGGGGATGTCGAACTTGTGCTCGTGGGTCTCGAGCGCGGGCACCAGCCGCCAGGCCAGCACGAACGCGATCACGCCGACCGGCACGTTGACGATGAAGATCCACTCCCAGCCGAGATTGTCCACGAGCACGCCACCCGCGAGCGGTCCCACCAGGGTGGCGACACCGGCGACGGCGCCCCACAGACCCATCGCGGTGCCGCGGCGGTCCGGCGGGAACGTGCGGGTGATGACGGCCATCGTCTGCGGCGTCATCAGTGCGGCGCCAAGTCCCTGGAAGACCCGGGCGACGATGAGCATGGTGATGGTGCCGGACAGGCCGCACCACAGCGACGCCCCGGTGAACAGGACGAGCCCGATCAGGTAGATGTTCTTGGGACCGAACCGATCACCGAGTCGACCGGTGACCAGCAGCGGCACCGCATAGGCCAGCAGGTACGCGCTGGTGACCCAGACGACCTTGTTGATGTCGGTGTGCAGGTCGTTCATGATCGCCGGGTTGGCCACCGCGACGATGGTGCTGTCGACGAGGATCATGAAGAAGCCGATGACGAGGGCCCACAGGGCCGGCCACGGATTTCGATGCTCGGGTGGCGACGTGGGTGGTGCGGTGCGCTCGGTGTCCATCGTCAATCCTTTGCTGAACCGGATGGGATCCGGCGTGAGTGTGTCAGTCGTTCGAGAAGTTCCGGCGAAAGCCAGGGGAGGGCTCCGGAGTCGATGTCGGCCACCAGGGCGCTGAGCCATTCGTGCTCCGCGCGGGCGACGGTGACGAGAAATTCGTTGCCGAGGAGGAAGATTCTGGGAGTCTCGGTGGAACAGGCGAGAGCGGCGGCGGTCTCGAGCTCGTCGATCTCGCGGGTGAGGTGATCGAGCCGTTCCCGGAGCAGTTCCACCACGGCGGGGGCGTCGACGTTGTGCGCCTCCGCCAGGGCGAGGGGAAACTGCGGGTACTCGTGCACCGGGGTGGCGAGCATGTCGCTCACCCGTTGGACGAGGGCCTCCCGGCCCGCCTCCGTGACCTCGTACATGGTGCGTTCGGGCCGGTTTCCCGCCCGGTCGGTACCGGTGGTGCGCACCAGCCCTTCACCTTCGAGCCTGCTCACGGTGTGATACAGCGACCCCGGCCGGATCTTCACGACGCGCCCACGCCGGGCGGCGGCGAGTTGGTACATCTCGTACGGATGCATCGTGCGCTCACACAGCAGACCGAGGATGGTGACACCGAGCGGGGTGAGTGCCACGGTCACCACCTTCCACTCCTCCAAGTCGAATACTCCACGTGGAATATACCGTCCGGGCCGATGCGGAACAAGCGGTTACCGTGGGTCTCGTGGACTCCCATCACCTCGACATCATTCGACTCGCCTGGTCACGCGAACTGGGATTGCCCGACGACGCACTGTCCACCCGGCCGGGCGCCGACGACCGCGCCGTCCGGGTGGACGACGACACGGACACGATCCGATTCCTGCGCCTGGGCGAGACGTCCGCGCTCGTCGGACCGCGGTGGGCGATCGAGCGTGCAGACGGGCACACGTCGGCGGAACTGACCGAATCCGCAACCCTGCTCGCCCTCACCCAGGATCGGTCCGGACGGTGCGCCGGTCCCCTGGTGCTCGCGTTCGGCACCGACTACCAGGATCCCGCGACCGGGCAGCCACCGCTCGTCTCCCACGAACACGACCACGTCCGGCAGGTCGAGGAGGCGTGTCCCCCGGACGACGTGACCGAGGCCCATCTGGGTGACCGCGACCGATGGTTCACGATTCTCGACGACGCGCAGCAACCGGTCAGTTCCGCCGGGTACGCCGAGTTCCAGGGCTTCCTCGCCGATGTCGGCGTGCTGACGGCGCCGGAGTTCCGGCGCCGGGGACTGGGCGCCACGGTCGCCGGGATCGCCACCGACGACGCGCTCGACAGCGGCCTGATCGCCCAATGCCGTTCACCCCGCGACAATCTGGCCTCGCGCGCGCTCGCCGCTCGCGCCGGGTACCGGGAACTGGGAACGTACGCCGCGGTCACGATCTCCCGAAGTACGCTCTGAGACACACCGAAAGACGGGGACGAGTCGACCATGACAGACCGAACGGCAGAACCGCACAGCACGGAAGGCGCCTACGTCGAATCCGGCGCCGAGTTCACGCGCGACACCCACTACATCCCCACCCGCATCACGGCCGACGGCCGCGACGGCTATCCCGTCGAACCCGGCCGCTACCGTCTCGTCGCCGCCCGGGCGTGCCCGTGGGCCAACCGCGCGATCATCGTGCGGCGACTGCTCGGACTCGAGGACGTGTTGTCGATGGGACTGTGCGGCCCCACCCACGACAAGCGCAGCTGGACTTTCGATCTCGATCCGGGCGGGCTCGACCCCGTGCTGAAGATCCCGCGCCTGCAGGACGCGTACTTCGCGCGTTTCCCCGACTACTCGCGGGGCATCACCGTGCCCGCGATCGCCGACGTCCCCACCGGGCAGGTGGTCACCAACGACTACCCCCAAATCACCCTGGATCTGTCCTCGGAATGGACGCGGTACCAGCGTGAGGGCGCGCCCGACCTCTACCCCGAGCCGCTGCGCGACGAGATCGACGAGGTCGCCGATCTCGTGTTCCGCGACGTCAACAACGGGGTGTACCGGTGTGGTTTCGCCGGATCGCAGGAGGCGTACGACTCCGCGTACGACCGCCTGTTCGCCCGTCTCGACTGGCTCGAGGACCGACTGACCGACCGCAGGTTCCTCGTCGGGGACACGATCACCGAGGCGGACGTGCGCCTGTTCACCACCCTGGCCCGGTTCGACGCGGTATACCACGGACATTTCAAGTGCAATCGGAACAAACTCGACGAGATGCCCGCGCTGTGGGGGTATGCCCGTGACCTCTTCCAGACACCCGGGTTCGGCGACACCATCGACTTCACCCAGATCAAGCAGCACTACTACATCGTGCACACCGATATCAATCCCACCGGGATCGTGCCGAAGGGTCCCGACCTGTCCGGCTGGCTCGAACCACACGGGCGTGAACAGCTGGGCGGCAGGCCGTTCGGGGACGGCGCACCGCCACCTCCGCCGAAGCCCGGCGAGGACGTCCCGGCCGGGCACGGGGCGTGATGGGGCCGGTCTACGAGCCGGTGTAGGTGCCGAAACTCCAGAACACGCCCTCGGGGTCGCGGCAGGTGAATCCGCGCGATCCGTAGTCCTCGTCCCGGAGTCCGCGGACGATCGTGGCACCGGCGGCCACCGCGCGCTCGTGGAGGGCGTCGGGGTCGTCGACCACGAGGTACACCGAGCCGGTCCCCGGCGGCAGGTCGCTGATGACCGAGTCCTCCCTGGGCGAGCCGAGCATGATCCCGCCGCCCTTCGGCCAGCCGAGTTCGGCGTGATCGACCCGGTCGCCCTCGCCGTACACCGCGTTCTCGGCGAATCCGAAGGCGTCGACGAGGAAGCGGATCGCGGCCCGCGCATCGCGGTAGACGAAGGTGGGCCACACACATGTGGTGTGCGTCGAAGTAGTCATGCCATCACTCTGCGCCGTCGTCGTGGTAGGGGTCTTGGACGAATGAGAACGGGTCGATCTCGCGCCACCGCGACGGTGCGACGCCCGCGAGGTCGCGCCAGTCCCGCGCCATGTGGGCCTGGTCGTAGTAGCCGCACACCGCGGACACGTCGGCGAGCGTCACCCCGGCAGCACTCTCGAGCATCCGGTGCGAACGGTGGAAACGCGACAACCGCACCACGTCCTTGGGCGTCACGCCATATTCTGCGACGAATTTGTTCACCAGATGCCTTCGGCTCCAGCCGACCTCGTGCGCGACGTCACCGACCCGGGTGCCCTCACCGGCGACGAGCAGATGCCAGGCGCGGGTGAGGTGCGGGTCGATCTCGGCCGGCGCCGCGCGGCGAGTCAGGACGTCGTCGAGGATCGCGAACCGCTCGTCCCAGCCCGGTTCGAGGGACAGCCGTTCGGTCAGTTCCCGCGCGTCGGGACCGAGCAGTTCCTCGAGCCCGACGACCCAGGAGCCGAGGGCGGCGGTGGGCACCCCCAGTAGCGCTCGGGCGCCGAGAGGGCTGAGCGCCAGTTGGACGCCGTGCTGGTTGCCGTCGTGCCGGATCGTCACCGGTGCCGTGGCGATGCCGCTGGCCAGAGTGGCGAAACGACCGGGCGCCTGCTCGGGCGTCGCCTGGGCGGCGATGTCGAGCGGCTCGTCGATCGTCACGACCACCGTGAGGGAGGGCGACGGCAGACCGAGGTGGATGCCGGGCTCGAATCCGGCCAGCCGATAGCCGTCGTATCCCGTGACCAGCGCGCGTAACGGTGCCGCCGGGCGCCGGAAGGCCCCGGACGACACCGCGGTATCGCTGTCGGCGACGCTCACGAAACCAGCCTAGGCAACGGTGCAGACACCGGCCACACCGTTCACTCACCTACAGTCGGTGCCAGCACACTCGAAGCACACGGCGAGACGGGAGTCCCGATGGCTGGCAATGGTGGACCGGTGGAGAAGGTACTGGTCTCGGTCCTCGACAACGGAAGCCGTCTCCAGGCGCCCGCGGTGGCCAGGTACGTCGAATGGGTCCGGCGCTCGCACCCCGGTGAGTCGCCCGCGCAGATCATCGAGCGCATGGAGAAGATGTTCCTGCTGGCCGTGACGGGCAGCGGCAGCGCGGTCGGGGCCACCGCCGCCGTTCCCGGGGTCGGCACCATCGCGTCCATCGCGGCGGTGGGCGCCGAATCGGCGTTCTTCCTGGAAGCGGCGGCGCTGCTCACTCTCGCTGCCGCATCGGTGCACGGCGTCTCCGCCGTCGACCACCAGCAGCGGCGCGCACTCGTCCTGTCTGTGGCGCTCGGTGAATCGGGCATGGAAATTGTCCAGAAGGCGACGGGCGTGACCGCGAAGAACTGGGCCAGCGCCATCACCAGCCGCATACCCGGCCCCACGATGAAGGGCATGAACAACACCCTGGTGCGCAAGTTCATCACCAAGTATGCCGCCCGCCGCAGCGCGCTGGTCCTCGGCAAACTCGTGCCCGCCGGCATCGGCGCGGCCATCGGCGGCGCAGGCAACCGAACCATCGGCAAGGGTGTCGTCAAAAACGCGCGCGAAGCGTTCGGGCCCGCCCCGGCCCGCTGGCCGGACGAACTCCGCGCGATCGAGGCCTGACCTAGTGGGCGAAGTGCTGTTCCGTCGAACGCCCGCCGCCCTTCTCACGGAGTTCGGCGCACACTTCCTCGATCGCCTCGGCGACGAGGGATCCGAGATCGGCGCTGAAGCCCTCGCGCACGACGATGCGCAGGACCGCCACGTCCTCCGCGTCGGCGGGCATCGTGTAGGCGGGCACCTGCCACCCCCGCGCCCGCAGCTCGTGTGACACGTCGAAGACCGTGAACCCGGGGTCACCGACGAGTTCGAACGCCACGACCGGAATGTCGGTGCCGTCCGTGATCAGGGCGAAGCCGTCGATCTCGGCGATGCGTTTGCCCACGCGAACTGCGGTGTCGCGCAACGTCTGCATGATCGACCGGTAGCCGGCCCGGCCCAGTCGCAGGAAGTTGTAGTACTGCCCCACCACCTGATTGCCGGGCCGCGAGAAGTTCAGGGTGAACGTCGGCATGTCGCCGCCCAGGTAGTTGACCCGGAACACCAGCCCCTCGGGAAGGTGTTCCTTGTCGCGCCACACCACGAACCCGATCCCCGGATACGTCAATCCGTACTTGTGACCACTCACGTTGATCGAGGCCACGCGCGGAACCCGGAAGTCCCACAGCAACTCCGGTTGCAGGAAGGGGACGACGAAGCCACCGCTCGCCGCGTCCACGTGGATCGGCACGTCCGGGCCGCCGGACGCGGCAAGTTCGTCGAGAGCGTCTGCGATCGCGGCCACCGGCTCGAGCTCCCCCGTATAGGTGGTGCCCACGATCACGACCGCTCCGATCGTGTTCTCGTCGACCGCGTCCCGAACCTGCTCCGGCGTGATGACGTAGCGGCCCTTCTCCATCGGCAGGTACTTCGGCTCGACGTCGAAGTACCGGCAGAACTTCTCCCACACCACCTGGACGTTGCTGCCGAGCACCAGATTCGGTCGCGCAGTGTCCTTCCCGGCCGCCTCCTGCTTCGCCCGCCACAGCCACTTGAGCGCGAGACCACCGAGCATGACCGCCTCGCTCGAGCCGATCGTCGAGACGCCGGTGGCGCTGGCCGGGTCGGTGGTCGACAGGTCGGGAGCGTGGAACAGATCGGCCACCATCGACACGCACCGGGACTCGATCGCCGCGGTCGCGGGATACTCGTCCTTGTCGATCATGTTCTTGTCGAACGTCTCGGCCATCAATTTGTCGGCCTCGGGATCCATCCACGTGGTGACGAACGTGGCCAGGTTCAGGCGCGAACTGCCGTCGAGCATCAACTCGTCGTGGATGAACCGGTACGCGGCCTCGGGATCGGTTTCCTCGTCCGGCAGCCGCAGCGCCGGAAACGGATCGATCGAGAGGCGCCCCGTGTAGGCGGGAGAAATGACGTCGCGATGGTGGTGGTGGTGCTTGCTCATGTGCGTCCCCAATCGATTGGTTTCAGCATGCGCCGTCGCAGACGCCCTGTACGTCAGTTGGTGAATCTCGGCACGGCAGCCCAGTAGGGTCGAAACAGTTCCATTCGATTGTGGCAGGGGAGGACGGGTTGACCACAGCAATCCCGGGAAGTTTCACAGCACCGATCGAGGTGCGGGGGCTGTCGAAACGCTTCAAGAACGTCGACGCGGTCACGGACCTCAGCTTCACCGTGCCGCAGGGATCGATCACCGGATTCCTCGGGCCCAACGGGTCGGGCAAGACCACGACCCTGCGGATGATCCTCGGTCTCGTGAAGCCGACGTCGGGCGCCTCCACGGTCGCCGGTGTTCCGATTCGCCTCCTTGTCGACCCCGCGCGCACAGTCGGCGCCGTCCTGGATTCGCAGAGCCTGCACCCCAACCGGACGGCACTCGACCACCTGAAGGTGTACGCGTCCGCGATCGGGGTACCGGACGCCCGCGCCCTGCAGGTGCTCGCGCTCGTCGGGCTCGAGGACGTCGCCGGGCGCAAGGCGGGCGGCTTCTCCCTCGGCATGCGTCAGCGGCTGTCGCTGGCGACGGCGCTGCTGGGTGATCCGCGCATCCTGATCCTCGACGAACCGGCCAACGGACTCGACCCCGAGGGCATCGCCTGGCTGCGTGAGTTCTTGAAGGGCTTCGCCGCATCCGGCCGGACCGTGCTGATCTCGAGTCACATCCTCCGCGAAGTGGAGCAGACCGTCGACAATCTCGTGATCGTCAGCCGCGGCTCCCTCGTCTATCAGGGACGGATGGAGGAACTGCGCAAGTCGCAGCAGAGCCGGTTGCTCGTCGCGTCCTCGAGCCCGCCCGCGCTGGCGACCGCCCTGGCCGCCAAGGGCATCGTCGATGCCCGGTCGCTCGCGGACGGACGCCTCGCCGTCGTCGGCGCGTCCCTCGAACTCGTCGAGTCCGTCGCCGCCGAAGCAGGGGTCACGATCTTCGGCGCCGTCGGCGATCACATCGACCTCGAGCAACTCTTCCTGTCGATGACCGCGGGCCAGTACGTGGCCGGAGCGAGCGCCGCGGCGCCCTCGGGGTACGGCCCACCGCCGACGTACTCACCCCAGCCCGGGTACGAACCTCCCGGGTACGCCCCACAGCCGGGTTACGGTCCGCCTCCCGGGTACGCCCCACCACCGGGCTACGGTCCACCACCCGCACACCCTCAGCACGGTCCGATCTCCGGAGGTCCGCGATGACAGCGCTGCTCACCGCAGAATTCCGCAAGGTCACCACCCTGCGGTTCTGGTGGATGCTCGGTCTCGCACCGCTGATCGTCGGGATGTTCTCGAGCGCGATCACCCTGCCGGTGATGCGTGCGTTCACCGACGCTTTCGAGGCCGATCCGAGCGAGGCCAACCTCGCCGCCACCTTGTTCGGGCTGGCGGTCGCGGTCGCCCTCGTCGTCCTGTTCGCCGCGCTCTTCGGGGCGGTGAACGTGGGCACCGAATTCCGGTACAAGACGCTCACCACCACGTTCCTCACCGCTCGCGGCCGGGACGGGGTGATCGGCACCAAGCTCGCCGTCACCGCGGCCTTCGGCTTCTTCTACTGCCTCGTGGTGGAGGTGGTCAGCGTCGCCCTGCTGCTGACGTTCGGCGGTGACACCTTCGAACTGCGCGGATCCCTGTTCGCCATGCTCGGGGCTGCCCTGATCTGCGGGGCGCTGTGGGCGCTCATCGGCGGCGGGGTGTCGATGCTCACCGGCTCGTCCGTCGGAAGCTGCATCGCCCTGGTGGTCTGGTACACCCTCGGCGAGATGATCCTCCGCTCGATCCTCAGCGGGATCGGCATCGGCGCCGTCGGCAGTGTCCTCCCCGTGTCGGCCACCCTCGGGACGGTCGCGAACGCGGCCGCCGGCAACGAGATCGACTGGCTGACGTTCTGGCCCACGGCACCCCTCGCCCTGCTCGTGTGGACCGCGGTCGTCGTCGGCGGCGGCTGGGCGCTCACCCGGCAGCGCGACATCACCTGACACGGCGCCGGGTGCCGTCCCTGTCGGTACCCGGCGCTAACGTGGATCCAGTGGCAGGTGAGAGTGCATCCGGTTCGGTGATCGAACGGGAGCAGACGCTGGAGCAGGATCAGGCACGGCCGGGCTGGATTCGACGGCTGAGCGGTGAGTGCTGGGCGCACCGCCGCGTCGCACTCGGTGCCCTGTCCGTGACAATCGTCGCCGCGGGTATCGACATCTCGTTCCCCCTCCTCACCAAGTACGCGGTCGACGCCGCCGGCTCGGGTCACGACACCCAGGTGATCGGCATCGCCGCGCTGCTCATCGCATTGCTCGCGTGCGTCCGCTTCGGCTGTCAGTACGGCCGCCGGATGCTCGCCGGGAAGCTGTCGCTCGACGTCCAGCACGATCTGCGGCTGGGACTGCTGGGTGCGCTGCAACGGCTCGACGGGCGGGGGCAGGATCAGATCCGCACCGGTCAGGTGGTCTCCCGGTCCATCACCGACCTCCAGCTGGTGCAGGGCCTGCTCGCGATGGTCCCGTTGTCGGCGGGCGCGTTGCTCCAATTCGTCCTCGCGCTCGCCATCATGGCCTGGCTGTCGCCGCTGCTGACCGTGGTCGCGCTGGTGATCGTCCCCGCCGTGTGCCTCGTCGTCTACGCGATGCGACCGAAACTGTTCGCGGCCACCTGGTCGGCGCAGCAACGCGCGGCCGACCTCGCCCAGCACGTCGAGGAGACCGTCACCGGCGTCCGCGTGGTCAAGGGCTTCGGCCAGGAACGCCGGGCCGTCGACCAGCTCGAGGACCACAGCCGGATGCTGTACGCGGAACGCCTGCGAGCCGCCCGGATCAATGCGCGCTTCGCGCCGACCATGGCGGCACTGCCCCAACTGGGTCTCGTCGGGGTCATCGCGGTCGGCGGCTACCTCGCCCTGCACGGCTCCATCACGATCGGCACGTTCCTCGCCTTCGCGACGTACGTCGCCACGATGACCGGCGTCACCCGCACGCTGTCGTCGGTCGTGATCATGGCCCAGCTGTCCCGGGCCGCCGTCGAGCGTGTGTACGAGGTGATCGACGCCGAACCGGAGGTCGCGGACCCGCCGCACCCCACCGCCCTGCCCGGCGGACCGCTGGGTGTGGACCTGCGCGCGGTCACGTTCGGCTTCGAATCGGACCGGCACATCCTCCGTGGACTCGACCTGCTTATCGCACCCGGCGAGACGGTCGCGGTGGTGGGGATGGCCGGTTCCGGCAAGACCGCCCTGTCGCTGCTGCTCCCCCGCTTCTACGCCCCGTCCTCGGGCTGCGTGTCCCTCACGTCGGCGGGCGAGTCGTTCGATGTCGCGCAGCTGAGCGCCGAGCAGTTGCGCGAAGCCGTCGGCCTCGTGTTCGACGAGCCGTTCCTCTTCTCCGACACCATCGCGGCCAACATCGCCCTCGGCAGGCCCGACGCCAGCGCCGAGGAGATCCGCGCCGCCGCCGACATGGCGGCCGCCGACGAGTTCGTCTCTGCATTGCCGGACGGCTACGACACCGTGGTCGGCGAACGCGGTCTCACCCTCTCCGGCGGGCAGCGGCAGCGGATCGCGCTGGCACGCGCACTCCTCACCGACCCGAGAGTGCTGATCCTCGACGACGCGACCTCCGCCGTCGACGCCACCACCGAGGCGTCGATCTTCGCGGCGCTGCGCGCGAATCGTGGCCGAACTGCTCTGATCTTGGCGCATCGCCGCTCGACCCTGTCGCTCGCCGACCGAGTCGCCGTGCTCGACCGCGGACGGATCATCGATTCCGGCACGGTGGCCGAACTCGACGAACGGTGCCCGCTCTTCCGCGCACTGTTCGCCTCCCCCGACAACGCGGGCCCCATCGACGTCAGCGTTCCCGCACCGAGCGAGCCGATGCCGTATCAGCGCATGCCGTCCGAGTCCGAATTGTGGCCGGAGGACGCCGAGGAGTGGGACGTGCCTGCCGCGTCCGGCCGCACCCCGGCTCCCGGCGCGGGACCCGGCGGCGGCCGCGCCGCCGGCGGACCGATGGCGGGAGCGCTGGGCAACGTAGCCGCGACCCCGGAACTTCGGCAGGCCGTGGAGGCGCTTCCGCCCGCCGTCGAGAGCCCGGGAATCGACACCCGGAACCTGCGCCTGCCCGAGCCCGACTTCCGGCTGTCGCGGATCCTGCGGCCGGTCCGTGCCCTCCTCGTCGCCGTCGCCGTCTGCCTCGCGCTCGACTCGCTCGCGGGGATCGCGTTCCCGTCGATCGTCCGGTTCGCGATCGACCGCGGTGTCGTCCCGCAGGACACCACGACGCTGTGGACCGCGACAGGGGTGGGCGTCGCTCTCGTGTTCGCCGGCTGGCTCGTCGTCGCGCTGATGACGGTCCTCACCGCCCGAGCGGGGGAACGTGTGCTGTTCGGGTTGCGGGTGCGCAGCTACGCCCACCTGCAGCGGCTCGGACTCGACTACTACGAGCGCGAGCTGTCCGGTCGCATCATGACCCGGATGACCACCGACGTCGACGCGTTGTCATCGTTCATCCAGACAGGAATGTCCACCGCCGTGGTGAGCGTCCTGACCGTCCTCGGTATCACCGTCGCGCTCGTCGCCACCGACGTCACGCTCGCGCTGGTGGCGCTTGCCGTCATCCCGCCGCTCGTCGTCGCGACGCTGATCTTCCGCCGGATCTCCTCGGTGGCGTACACGGTCTCGCGTGAGCGGATCTCACTCGTCAACGCCGACTTCCAGGAGAACATCGCCGGGCTCCGTGCGGCCCAGGCATACCGCCGCGAAGGGTTCGCCGCCCGCCGGTTCGCCGAGCGGGCCGACAGTTACCGGCGCAGCCGGATGCGGTCGCAGCGGGCGATCTCGCTGTACTTCCCGTTCATCGCGTTCCTCTCGGACCTCGCCCTGGCCGCCGTGGTGTTCGTCGGTGCGCGCCAGGTCGCGGGCGGCGACACGACGACCGGGACGCTCGTCGCCTTCGTGCTGTACCTCGGGCTCCTGTTCGGCCCCATTCAGCAACTGTCGCAGGTGTTCGACGGATACCAGCAGGCCAGTGTCGGCCTGCTCCGGATCGGGGACCTGCTCCGCACACCCAGTTCCATCGAGCGGGCGACCTCGGGCGAGGACCTCCAGCCGATCGACGGGCACCTGCGCGGCGAGCTGTGCCTGCGCGACGTCGGGTTCCGCTATCAGGGGGCGGACAGCGACGCCCTGACCCACATCGACCTGCACATCCCCGCCGGCACCACCGTCGCCTTGGTCGGCCGGACCGGCGCGGGCAAGTCGACCATCGTGAAACTGCTCGCCCGCTTCTACGACCCGACGTCCGGCGCGGTGCTCGTCGACGACGTGGACCTCCGCCGGTACCCGCTCGGCGCGTACCGCGGACGCCTCGGCGTCGTCCCCCAGGAAGCCCACCTGTTCACCGGGACCGTCGCCACCAACATCGCGTACGGCCGCCCGGATGCGAGCCGCGAAGAGATCGAGGACGCTGCACGCGCGGTCGGCGCACTGGGCACGATCGCCGGATTGCGGGGTGGGATGCGTCACCCCATCGGCGAGCGCGGGCAGGGCCTGTCGGCCGGCCAACGCCAGCTGATCGCGCTCGCCCGGGCCGAGCTGGTCGACCCCGACCTGCTGCTGCTCGACGAAGCGACCGCGACGCTCGATCCGGCCACCGAGCAGGTAGTTCTCGAGGCGAGCAGCCGGGTGACCCGCACCCGGACGTCGGTGGTGGTGGCGCACCGACTGGCCACCGCGGCCCGGGCAGATGTGATCCTCGTCATCGACGAGGGGCGGGTGGTCGAAACCGGATCGCACGCCACCCTGCGCTATGCCGGTGGCCACTATTCGGGACTGTGGGATGCGGCGGAGACCGGGGCGGGGAATAATCGCGGGGCGAGAACCGTCATCGATGGTGACCCCATCGGTTGGCCGTGAGACAGCTCACACGTGCAGGCCTGGCGATCTACACGTCACACGCGAGGGCTAGTCTCATGTATATAGGCGCTCTGATCGGGTACCGAAATAGAAACGAGGCGAACACCTGCCGTGAGCAGCAGCTCTACATCCCAGTTCGGACAGAACCAGTGGCTGGTTGACGAAATGTACCAGCGTTTCCAGGACGATCCGTCGTCCGTGGACGCGAGTTGGCACGAATTCCTGACGGATTACTCTCCCGACGCCGCCGCCAAGGCAGGCGCAGCCAACGGACACGGCACGAACGGCACCACCACCGCCGCACCTGCTGCCGCTCCCTCCGCCAAGGCGTCGACTCCCCCGGTTCCCGAGTCCGAGACCGCACCCAAGCCTCAGACCAAGACGGCCAACGGTGCCGCGCCGAAGACTGCACCCAACGGTGCAGCTCCGAAGGCTGCTGCCCCGAAGACCGAGGCCTCCACGAAAGCCGCACCCGCGAAGGAGACCGCGGCGAAGGACGCGAAGGCGTCCGCTCCCGCTCCTGCCGTAGACGAGTCGAAGGTTCTCCGCGGCGCAGCTGCTGCCGTCGCCAAGAACATGTCGGCCTCGCTGGCCATTCCGACCGCCACCAGCGTTCGCGCCATCCCTGCGAAGCTGATGTTCGACAACCGGATCGTCATCAACAACCACCTCGCCCGTACCCGCGGCGGCAAGATCTCGTTCACGCACCTGCTGGGTTACGCGATCGTGCAGGCGGTCAAGGCGTTCCCGAACATGAACCGGCACTTCGCCGAGATCGACGGCAAGCCCAACGCGGTCACCCCCGCACACACCAACCTCGGTCTGGCCATCGACCTGCCGGGCAAGGACGGCAGTCGGTCCCTCGTCGTCGCCGCGATCAAGAACACCGACACCCACAACTTCACGCAGTTCTACAGCGCCTACGAGGACATCGTCCGGCGCGCGCGTGACGGCAAGCTCACCGCCGAGGACTTCTCGGGTGTCACGATCTCGCTCACCAACCCCGGCGGCATCGGCACCGTGCACTCCGTGCCGCGACTGATGAACGGCCAGGGCGCCATCATCGGCGCCGGCGCGATGGAGTACCCCGCCGAGTTCCAGGGCGCGAGCGACGAGCGCCTCGCCGAGATCGGCGTCGGCAAGCTCATGACGCTCACCTCGACGTACGACCACCGCATCATCCAGGGTGCCGAGTCCGGCGACTTCCTCCGGACCATCCACAACCTGCTGATCAGCGACGAGTTCTACGACGAGATCTTCCACGCGCTGCACATCCCGTACGAGCCGGTCCGCTGGCGCAAGGACGTGCCCGAAGGCGCCGTCGACAAGAACACCCGTGTTCTCGAACTGATCGCCGCGTACCGCAACCGCGGTCACCTGATGGCCGACACGGATCCGCTGCAGTTCGTCAAGGACAAGTTCCGCAGCCACCCGGACCTGGACGTCCGCACGCACGATCTGACCCTGTGGGACCTCGACCGCGAGTTCAAGGTCGGCGGCTTCCACGGCCAGGAGAAGATGAAGCTGCGCGACGTGCTCAGCGTGCTGCGCGACGCGTACTGCCGCCACGTCGGTGTGGAGTACACGCACATCCTGGAGCCGGAGCAGCAGCAGTGGCTGCAGGACCGGGTCGAGGCGCACCACGTCAAGCCCACGGTCGCTCAGCAGAAGTACATCCTGAGCAAGCTCAACGCCGCCGAGGCGTTCGAGACGTTCCTGCAGACCAAGTACGTCGGCCAGAAGCGGTTCTCCCTGGAGGGCGCCGAGTCCGTCATCCCGATGATGGACGCCGTCATCGATCAGGCCGCCGAGCACCAGCTCGACGAGGTCGTCATCGGCATGCCGCACCGCGGTCGCCTCAACGTTCTCGCGAACATCGTCGGCAAGCCGTACTCGAAGATCTTCACCGAGTTCGAGGGCAACATGAACCCGGCGGCCGCGCACGGCTCCGGCGACGTGAAGTACCACCTCGGCGCCGAGGGCACGTACATCCAGATGTTCGGCGACAACGACATCACCGTGTCGCTGACGGCCAACCCGTCGCACCTCGAGGCGGTCGACCCGGTCCTCGAGGGCCTGGTCCGCGCGAAGCAGGACATCCTCGACAAGGGTGAGGACGGCTTCACCGTCCTGCCACTCATGCTGCACGGCGATGCCGCGTTCGCCGGTCAGGGTGTCGTGGCCGAGACGTTGAACCTGGCACTGCTGCGCGGGTACCGCACCGGCGGCACCGTGCACATCGTGGTCAACAACCAGGTCGGTTTCACCACCGCCCCGGAGTACTCGCGTTCGTCCGAGTACTGCACCGATGTCGCGAAGATGATCGGCGCGCCGATCTTCCACGTGAACGGCGACGACCCCGAGGCCTGCGTCTGGGTCGCCCAGCTCGCCGTCGACTTCCGGGAGAAGTTCCAGAAGGACGTCGTCATCGACATGATCTGCTACCGCCGTCGCGGTCACAACGAGGGCGACGACCCGTCGATGACGCAGCCGGCGATGTACGACGTGATCGACACCAAGCGCAGCGTGCGTAAGAGCTACACCGAATCCCTGATCGGCCGCGGCGACATCTCGCTGAAGGAAGCCGAAGACGCACTCCGCGACTACCAGGGCCAGCTGGAACGGGTGTTCAACGAGGTTCGCGAACTCGAGAAGTACACGCCGGAGCCCAGTGAGTCGGTCGAGCTCGACCAGGTGCTGCCCACGAAGTTGAAGACGTCCGTCGACGAGTCGGTGCTCGAGCGGATCGGCGACGCGTTCGTCAACGTGCCCGAGGGCTTCACCGTGCACCCGCGCGTCAAGCCGGTCATCGAGAAGCGCCGCGAAATGTCCCGCGAGGGCAAGATCGACTGGGCGTTCGCCGAGCTGCTCGCATTCGGTTCGCTGGTCGACCAGGGCAAGATGGTTCGCCTGTCCGGCCAGGATTCCAAGCGCGGCACGTTCACGCAGCGTCACTCGGTCCTCATCGACCGCAAGACGGGCGCCGAGTACACCCCGCTGCAGAACCTGGGCAGCGAGAACCCCGGAAAGTTCCTGGTCTACGACTCCGCACTCAGCGAGTTCGCCGCCGTCGGCTTCGAGTACGGCTACTCCGTGGGCAACCCGGACGCGCTCGTGCTGTGGGAGGCGCAGTTCGGTGACTTCGTCAACGGCGCGCAGTCGATCATCGACGAGTTCATCTCGTCCGGTGAGGCCAAGTGGGGCCAGCTGTCCGACGTCGTGCTGCTGCTGCCGCACGGCCACGAGGGTCAGGGTCCCGACCACACGTCCGGTCGGATCGAGCGCTTCCTGCAGTTGTGCGCCGAGGGTTCGATGACCGTGGCCGTGCCGTCCACCCCGGCCAGCTACTTCCACCTGCTGCGTCGTCACTCGCTCGACGGAATCCGCCGCCCGCTGGTCGTCTTCACACCGAAGTCGATGCTGCGGAACAAGGCCGCGGTCTCCGACGTCGAGGACTTCACCACCGGCAAGTTCCGCTCGGTGTTCGAGGAGCCCACGTACGAGACGGGCGACGCCGAACGCGACAAGGTTCGTCGTGTCCTCCTCGTCAGCGGCAAGCTGTACTGGGAGCTGCTGGCGAAGAAGCAGAAGGACAACCGCGAGGACATCGCGATCGTCCGTATCGAGCAGCTGTACCCGGTTCCGAGCCGTCGTCTCCGCGAGACGCTGGACCGCTACCCGAACGCCACCGAGTTCCGGTGGGTTCAGGAGGAGCCGGCGAACCAGGGTGCGTGGCCGTTCTTCGGTCTCGCTCTGCCCGAGTTGCTGCCCGACAAGCTGTCCGGAATCAAGCGCATCTCGCGTCGTTCGATGTCGGCACCGTCCTCGGGTTCGAGCAAGGTGCACGCTGTGGAACAGCAGGAGATCATCGACGAAGCGTTCAGCTGAGCGTTTGATTGACTGATCTGCCATTGAGCCGGGTCGAGTTCACTCCACGGAGCGGATTCGACCCGGCTTCGTGGTATCTGGACCTGCCCTCGGTGGCGGAACTGTGCGACAACGGGCTGGCATTCGAGCGGCCGCTCACGGTGATCGTGGGTGAGAACGGTGTCGGGAAGTCGACGCTGGTCGAGTCGATCGCCGCGGCCTGGCAGGGCGGGTTCCGCGGGGCGCAGGACCGGTTGTGGTCGGCGGGATCCAGCCCCGAGGACGCGGACCTCGGCACTCACCTCACGTGTGTCGGCGCCCGACCGCAGCCGTACGGCGGGTGTTTCCTGCGTGCCGAGTCGATGCATTCGCTGTTCGGTGCGGCCGACGAGTCACGTCCCCGCGCGGACGATCCGTCGTTCAACCAGCTCTCGCACGGTCAGTCGTTCCTGCGGTACGTCGCCGACCGTCCTATCGGCGTGGGCCTGTGGATTCTGGACGAACCGGAGGCCGCGCTGTCGTTCCAGTCCTGCCTGGCGCTGCTCGGCGTGATCGCGGATCTCGCCGAGGAGGGCTCGCAGGTGATCATGGCGACGCATTCTCCCCTCCTCGCTGCCGCGCCCGGCGCCGCGATCTGGGAACTCACCGACGAGGGCATCGACTACCCCGAGTGGAATCAGCTCGACCTCGTCCGCAACTGGCGGTCGTTCCTCGACGGACCCGACCGCTTCCTGCGGCATCTCTAGGGCGGCCCCGCCTGCTGCCCAGCCTCCGCCCGCGACCTCACGGCCCGGACGGCGAGGGCGGTGGCGGCGAGGAGTCCGCCGAGGGCGGCGAGGGTGAGCGCGTCGGGGTGGATCAGCGGCTGGCCGCGGAACGCCTGCCACGTGAGCACGGCGAGCAGCCCGGCGTAGGCGAGCGCCAGCACGGCCATCAGGGAGGCTCGGGTTCCCTCGCTGCGGAGCCACGGAATCCGCGACGCGAGGACGCTCAGCACGAGTGCGCCGATCAGCATCACCTGCAGGCCGTGCAGTCCGACGAAGTGCGGGATGCGGAGATCGCCGCCGGACGTGCTCCAGTGGTGACCGGCAGTCCCGGATTATCGTCGGTGACGCCGACGCTGTGCCGCGCGGCGAGTTCGGCGACGCGGCCGTTCGCGTCGGTAGTCGTCTGGCGACCCTGGAAGCCCATGAGGTAGCCGAGTGCCATCCCGGCCACCGCCAGGAACAGGCCTGCATGGATGGCTCGGGTGAGGGGACGATCCCCCACGCGCTGGAAGAGCAGAATCAGGGCGATCACGAGGTTCGCGACGAACAGTCCGGGGACACCGGTCATGAACATGGACTGGCCGAAGCGCGAGGGCGGACATCGCGGCGACCATCACCGCCAGCACCTGGCGCGACGCGACGACGCGGGAGCGGAGATCGAGGGTGGTCATGACGAGAACGCTAGAAACGTCGCATGCGTCACCACGTCACGCCGGGGAACGAACCGGTGTCACCCGCGGGTACTACGGGCGTGCCCCGAGTACTAGGGGTGTCGGGTCGCGGTGGCCGACACCAGCGCGGCGGCGATCTCGGGTGCGGCGGCGACGGCGAGCGCGGGAAGGGCCTGAACGTTGAGTTCGATTAGTTCGTCGCGGGTCAGGTGCGGGTCGCGCAGCCAGGTGATCGTGACTTCCTCGACATAGGCGATCCAGCCCCGGACCGCGAGTTCGACCGCCCGGGTGGGCTCGATGCCGATCGCAGGCAGTTGCTCGAGGGTCCGTTCGGACATCACGGCTCGGGTCTCCTCGAAGACGGCGCGCATATCCGGGTCGCCACTCGCCGTTCCCCGCAGGAGCGACACGTACGTGCCCCGGTTCTCGCTGACGTAGTCGACGTACGACGCGAGCACCGAGCGCAGGATCTGCATCGGATCCCGCGCTTCCCCGACGTACGGGTCGGGGGCGGTGCGGGCGAGCATCTCGCTGCTGGTGTGCCGGACGATCTCGAGGTGGAAGTCGTGCTTGGACGCGAAGTAGTGGAACAGGAGGCCGCGGGAGACACCCGCCTGATCGGCAATGTCCTCGACGGAAATCTGCTCCAACGGGCGCTGCGCCAGCATCTTGGCACCGAGATCGATCAGTTGCGCGCGCCGTTGTTCGGGGCTGAGACGGGTCCGCTTCACGACGTCCATGAGACAAGACTACTGAATGAAGGTCAATAGGCTATTGACTGCCCCTCAATAGCGCCCTATTGTTTCTTACATGAGTCTCCCCGTCACAGATACTTCCGCCACCACCGCAGGTGTCCGGCACATCGACACGCTGATCATCGGCAGCGGGTTCGCCGGCCTCGGCGCGGCGATCAAGCTGACCCAGGCAGGCAAGACCGACTTCCTCGTGCTCGAACGCGGCACCGACGTCGGTGGTACCTGGCGAGACAACACGTACCCGGGCGCGGCGTGCGATGTTCCCTCACATCTGTACTCCTACTCGTTCGCACTGAACCCGGAGTGGACCCGGTCGTTCTCGACGCAGCCGGAGATCCAGAAGTACATCCAGTCGGTGGCCGACAAGTACAAGGTGCGCGACAAGCACCTGTTCGGCTGTGACGTGCAGTCCGCCCACTGGAACGATTCGACCACCCGCTGGGAGGTCACCACCACGAAGGGGAACTTCGTCGCGAAGGTCCTCGTCTCCGCGGTCGGCGCGCTGTGCGAGCCGTCCCTCCCGGACATCAAAGGCATCGAAGGCTTCCAGGGCGAGATCTTCCACTCCGCCCGCTGGAACCACGACGCCGACCTGACGGGGAAGCGCGTCGCCGTCATCGGCACCGGCGCCTCGGCCATCCAGATCGTGCCCGCCATCGGCAAGAAGGTGTCGCACCTCGACGTGTACCAGCGCACGGCGCCGTGGATCCTGCCCCGTGCGGACCGCGAGTACACGAAGCTCGAGCACGCCGCGTTCAAATACCTCCCCGGCTTCCAGAAGCTGTGCCGCACCGGCATCTACTGGATGCGCGAGAGCCAGGTCGTCGGACTCGCGAAGGCCCCGGTCTTCATGAAGCCGCTGCAGCTCGCGGCCGAGCGCCACCTGCGCCGCCAGATCAAGGACAGGGATCTGCGCAAGAAAGTCACGCCGAACTTCCAGATCGGCTGCAAGCGCATGCTGATCTCGAACAACTACTACCCCACCCTCGCGCAGGACAACGTCGACCTGGTGACCGACGGCATCGCCGAGGTCACGGCCAACTCGGTGATCTCGAAGGACGGCACCGTCCGCGAAGTCGATGCCATCGTCGTCGCCACCGGCTTCCACGTCACCGACTCCCCCACGTTCGAGGGCATCTTCGGCAAGGACGGGCGCTCGCTCGCCGACGTCTTCGACGAGGGCGGCCAGCAGGGCTACAAGGGCGCGGCGATCGCGAACTTCCCCAACATGTTCTTCCTGGTGGGCCCGAACACGGGCCTGGGCCACACCTCGATGGTCTACATGATCGAGTCGCAGCTCAATTACCTCGTCGACGCCCTTCGAACGCTCGACAAGTACGGCATCGGCAAGATCGAGGTCCGTCAGGACGCCCAGGACCGGTACAACGCCGAACTCCAGGAGAAGCTGTCGCACAGCGTCTGGAACAACGGTGGGTGCGCGAGCTGGTACCTCGACAAGCACGGCAACAACACCACGCTGTGGCCGGGCTTCACGTTCCAGTTCCGGAACGAGACGAAGCGCTTCGACCTCACCGCATACGACAGCGTGGCCACCGCCGATCTGCCAGCACCCGTGCACGTGAACGGCAAGACCCCCGGCCCCGCCGCCATCCCGGCACAAATCGACCTCGACGACGACAAGGTGACAGCACAGTGAGCGAGTTCGCAGGCAAGGTAGTCGTGATCACCGGAGCCGGTTCCGGTATCGGCAGGGCGCTCGCCCTCAACCTGGCGGGCCGGGGTGCCAGGTTGGCGATCTCGGACATGGACACGGTCGGGCTCGCCGAGACGGCACGCCAGGCCGAGGCGTTGGGCGCCGAGGTGAAGGCCGATCACCTGGACGTCACCCAGCGCGAGGCCGTGCTCGCGTACGCCGACGAGGTACGGGCGCACTTCGGCAAGATCAACCAGGTGTACAACAACGCCGGCATCGCCTACCACGGCGAGTTCGAGAAGTCCGAGTTCAAGGACATCGAGAAGATCATGGACGTGGATTTCTGGGGAGTCGTCAACGGCACCAAGGCTTTCCTGCCGCATCTCATCGCGTCGGGCGACGGCCACGTCGTGAACGTCTCGAGCCTCTTCGGGCTGCTGTCCATGCCGGGTCAGAGCGCGTACAACTCGGCGAAGTTCGCGGTGCGCGGTTTCACCGAGTCGCTGCGCCAGGAGATGCTGATCGCCAAACACCCCGTCAAGGTGACGTGTGTGCACCCCGGTGGCATCAAGACGGCCATCGCCCGCAACGCCACCGCGGGACCGGGCGAGGACCTCGACACGTTCGCGAAGTTCTTCGACCAGAAACTCGCACGCACCACTCCGGAAGCGGCGGCGGCGACCATCGTGAACGGTGTCCGCAAGGGCAAGCCGCGCGTCCTGATCGGCGCCGACGCCAAGTTCCTCGACGCCTGGGTGCGGCTCGTCGGACCGAGCTACCAGCGTGTGGTTGCCCTCGTCGCCGGACGAGTCCTCCCCAAGTCGAACTGAGGTACCGATGAGCTTCCACCTGCCGCTGCCGGTCGTCGCGACGGCACTCCGGCCGTTCTACCGCCTCAGCCTCAACGCCCGGCTTCCGCACACCGTCCAGAGGGCGATCCTCGACCTCGGCGCCCCGCTGCAGCAGGTCCCTGCAGGTGCCGTCGTCCGCCCGACCTCGCTGGCCGGGCGACCGGCGGAGCGAATCACGGTGGGAGCCACCGAACGCCGGACCGCCGTGCTCTACCTGCACGGTGGGGCGTACACCATCGGTTCGCTCGCCACGCACCGTTCGCTGGCCGCTCACATCGCCAGGGAATCCGGCAGTGTCGTCTACACCCTCGACTACCGGCTGGCCCCGGAGCATCCGTTCCCGGCGGGGCTCGAGGACGCGGTCGCGGCGTACCTGGAACTGAACACCGAACACGGTTACGAGACAGAGCAACTCGCGATCGCGGGTGATTCGGCGGGCGGTGGCCTGACGGTCGCCACCGCGCGCCGCCTGATCGACCGGCACGGTGTCGCTCCGGCCGCGTTGGCGCTGATCGCCCCGTGGGTCGATCCCGGCAGGCAGGACACGTCCCGGGACCGGGATCTCGTGGTCAACACGGAGTGGTCGTTCGACGCCGCCGAGAAGTACCTGGGCAACGGGGACGCACACGATCCGGGTTACGCACCGCTGCACGGAAATCTGGCGGGACTACCGCCGACGCTGATCCACGTCGGGGTCGACGAGGTGCTCTACCCGCAGATCATGGAATTCGTCGACAAACTGAACGAGTCGGACGTGGACGTCACGCTCACCGAGTACGCCCGGCTGTGGCACGTCGCCCACCTGCAGGCGTCCCTGGTCCGCGAGGCCGCGGATGCGGTCGCGGAACTCGGGGCGTTCCTGGGTTCACAGATGAGCGTCGAGCCACACCCGCGCCACGTCGGCTGAATCTGCACCACCGCGGACCTGGCCGATCATGTCGGCCAGGTCCGCGGTGGTCAGCTCACCCGCAACGACGTTCAACGCCTTCAGCTGGGCTTCGGTGAGAGTTCCGATCCGGAACAGCGGCACCACGTTCTGTGCGGTGAACACGTGATCGTCGTCCGCCAGTAGCACCAGATCGGCGTCCGAGACGTCCGGTGACGCGGTGGTCACCCCGGCCACCCGCACGGCTCCGTCCGCCGATACCGGGGCGGCGAGTTCGCCGACGGCCGCGGCGTCGTCGGCCACTGTCCGGGTCTGCGCGAACGTGCAGCCGGTGAGGTCGGGAAGCGCGTCGGCCTCGAACGCCGGGGCGAGCACGGCAGTGCTCCTGCTGCACGAGGGAACGAGTTCGTCCAGGGTGGTGAGATCCAGCTGACCGGACGTCTGCGAGGTCACGGCCAGCGCCGACCTGTCCTCGGCGGCCGCGAAGTCGGAGATCGAAAGCCCCTGCGGCAGAGCCTTGCTCAACGCCTCGAACACATCGTCCTGTTCCGTCGCCGCCGATTCGGGGTCGTAGTAGCGCAGCAACCCGCCCGTGAACTCCGGCACCAGCGTGACGTTTCCGGCATCGAGCTGCCCGAGGTACGCGGTCCGGTCGCCGAGTCCCCCGTCGGTGACGACCGGCGCCCCGGTCGAACGCAGGGCACCGGCATAGATTTCGGCCAGGATCCGGCTCTCCGCGCCGTCACCCGCACCCACCACGATCTCGCCCTGCCCCTGCCCCGCGGAACCGTCGAGGGTCGTGTCACCACCGGCGCATCCCGACGCCACCCCCGCGACCAGTAGCAGCGCGGACCCGGCGATCAGGGCCCGGGACCATGCCGCCGGGCGCTCGGCCGATCCGTCTGTCCGTGTGTGTGCCACGTCGCGCCTTTCGTTTACCTCGAGCTGGTCGAAAACCGTGCTCTGTCCGCCCCTATCGTTACACTGGCCAACCGATGGCGCGGACACGCGTCCACCGGTTTCCGTCGGCAGGTCCGGCGCCGGTGACAACGGGAAGGACGCTCATGCGCACCTCACGAATTCTGTCGGGCTTCACCCGCCGCTCCGTTGGCACTATCGCTCTCGCGACGGTGGCCGTCGTATCGCTCGCAGCGTGCGGTGGCGGATCCGACCCCCTGTCCGCCGGCGGCGAGGGATCGGGTGACGACCCGAACACGATCATCGTGGGATCCGCGAACTTCCCCGAATCGGAGACGGTCGCCAACATCTACACCGAGGTCCTCCGCGCCAACGGGTTCGACGTGACGACGAAGTTCAACATCGGCAGCCGTGAGGCCTACATTCCTGCGCTGAAGGACGGGTCGATCGACGTCATCCCCGACTACACGGGCAACCTGCTGCAGTATCTCGACCCGGATTCGACGGCCACGAGCGCCGCCGACGTGGACGCCGCGCTGCCGGCCGCACTGGGTTCGGAACTGACGATCACCACGCCGGCCCCGGCCGAGGACAAGGACGCCGTCGTCGTCACGAAGGAGACGGCGCAGCGCTGGAACCTCACCTCCATCGCGGATCTCGCGGCGCACTCGAACGAGGTCAAGTTCGGTGCACCCGCCGAATTCCAGGAACGTCCCGGTGGCCTGCCCGGCCTGAAGGCCAAGTACGGCCTGGACATCACGGCCGACAACTTCGTCCCGATCGCCGACGGCGGCGGTCCGGCCACGGTGGACGCCCTCGCGTCGGGACAGATCACGGCCGCCGACATCTTCACGACGTCCCCGGCGATCGCGCAGAACGGTTTCGTGGTGCTCGCGGATCCGCAGAACAACTTCGCGGCGCAGAACGTCGTGCCGGTGGTGCGCGCCACCAAGTCCTCCGACAAGCTGACCCGGGCGCTCGACGCGCTATCGGCGAAGCTGACCACCGAAGAGCTTGTCGCGCTTAACGATTCCGTGTCGGGTGACGCGAAAACCGAGCCGGCGGCGGCTGCGAAGCAGTGGGTGACGGACCAGGGGCTCGACAAGCCGGTCTCGTGAGGAGCCTGCCGTGATCACATTCTCGGGAGTCACGAAGCAGTACCCGGACGGCACGACGGCGGTCGACAACCTCGACCTGGAGATCGACGCCGAATCGTTCACGGTCTTCGTCGGGCCGTCCGGGTGCGGCAAGACCACGTCGATGCGGATGATCAACCGGATGATCACCCCGACCGCGGGAACGATCACGGTCGACGGCCGCGACATCGCCCAAACCGACGCGGTGAAGCTTCGGCTCGGCATCGGCTACGTCATCCAGAGCGCCGGACTGCTGCCGCACCGCACGGTGGTCGACAACGTCGCGACCGTGCCGGTGCTGCGCGGCGACTCACGACGCAACGCCCGCAAGGCCGCGTTGGCGGTGCTCGAACGGGTCGGACTCGACCCGGCGCTGGCGTCCCGCTATCCCGGGCAGCTGTCCGGCGGGCAGCAACAACGTGTCGGGGTCGCGCGGGCGCTGGCCGCCGACCCGCCGATCCTGCTGATGGACGAGCCGTTCAGCGCCGTCGATCCCGTTGTCCGCGAAGATCTGCAGGCCGAGATGCAGCGCCTGCAGGCCGAGATGCGCAAGACGATCGTGTTTGTCACCCACGACATCGACGAGGCCGTCAAACTCGGCGACCGGGTGGCGGTCTTCGGGCCGGGTGGCCGGTTGCAGCAGTACGACGCGCCCGACACGGTGCTGTCCGCGCCGGCCACCGATTTCGTCGCCTCGTTCGTGGGACGCGACCGCGGGTACCGCGGACTGTCGTTCCGGACGGCAGATCAGGTTCCGCTGCACACCATCCGGACGGCGACCGAGAAGGAGTTGCCGGCGCTCCGGCTCGAGCGGGGTGAATGGGTCCTGGTCGTCACGGACGCGGGCGTACCGCGGGGGTGGATCGACGTCACCGGCGTCGAGGGGGCGCGGGCCGGACGGCCAGTCTCCGAATGTACTGCGGCGGGCGGATCCCTCTTCTCCCCCGGCTCCGACCTGCGGCAGGCCTTGGACGCGGCCATCTCGTCTCCGTCGGGCATCGGAGTGGCCGTCGACGCGGACGGCGCGGTCACCGGCGGCATCCTCGGCTCCGAGGTGATCGCGAAGCTGGCCGAGCAGCGGGCGGCCGAGGATCGCGCGAGGGGTGAGCACTTCTTCACTGCCCAACCGGCGACCCCGGACGGGCCGTGATCTGATGCGGTGGCTCATCGACAACTTCTCGGTCGTCGTCGACCTGACGAAGACCCATCTCTACCTCGCGCTGGTTCCGCTCCTGATCGGGTTGCTCATCGCGGTCCCGGTCGGGACCGCGATCCGGGGTGCGTCCTGGCTGCGGAAGATCACGCTGATCGTCGCGGGCATCGCGTTCACAATTCCGTCGCTGGCATTGTTCGTGACAATCCCCTCCGTCGTCGGACTGCAGATCCTGGATCCGCTCAATGTGGTGATCGCGCTGACGATCTACTCCACCGCCCTGCTCATCCGCGCCGTGCCCGAGGCCCTCGACTCCGTTCCCGCCGACGTCGTCGACTCGGCCACCGCGATGGGCTTCACCCGGCTCCGCCGGGCCCTGACCGTCGAATTGCCCCTCGCGCTACCCGTTCTCGTCGCGAATGTGCGAGTGGTGGCCGTGACCAACATTTCGCTGGTGTCGGTGGGTTCGCTGATCGGGATCGGCGGTCTCGGCACCCTGTTCACCCAGGGCTACCAGCGTGACTACCCGGACCAGATCCTCGCCGGGATCATCGCGATCGTCGTTCTGGCCCTCGCGTTCGACCTGCTGCTGTTCCTGGTCGGCCGGGCACTGACACCGTGGACCCGGCAGCAGAGGGTCCGGCGCACGCCGCTGGTCGCGGGACAGTCGGCGGCCCCGGCCGCAGGGGAGGCTTCGTGAACATCTTCGGTGGCGCATGGGAGTACATCGTCGATCCGGGTAACTGGTCGGGAAGCACCGGAATCGGGGCCCGCATCCTCGAACATCTCTGGTACAGCTTCCTGGCGGTCACCCTGTCCGCGGTGGTCGCGGTGCCGATCGGTCTGATCATCGGACATCTGCGCAGGGGCGACGTGGTTGTGGTCGGCCTCGTCAACGCGCTCCGCTCGCTGCCGACGCTGGGTCTGCTGACGTTCCTGGTGCTGCTGCTCGGGCTGGGTCTGATCCCGCCGATCCTGGCCCTGGTGATCCTCGGAATCCCGCCGGTGCTCGCGGGCACGTACGCGGGTGTCGCGAACGTCGACCGGACGGTGGTGGACGCCGCCCGCGCGATGGGAATGACCGAGTGGCAGGTCCTCACACGTGTCGAGGCCCCGAATGCGCTGCCGCTCATGCTCGGCGGGCTACGCAACGCCACCCTGCAGATCATCGCGACCGCAACGGTCGCCGCGTACGTCAACCTCGGCGGCCTGGGACGCTACATCTTCGACGGACTGGCGCTGCGCCAGTACGACCGGGTGCTCGTCGGTGCACTGCTCGTGACGATCCTCGCCCTCGTCGTGGACGGCCTGCTCGCCCTGGCGGTGTGGGCGTCCGTTCCGGGGACCGGCCGCCTGCGCCGCAACCCGAGCGCCGAGCAGATCGCCGAGCGCGCGTCGTAGCGAAGAAGTCGCCCAACGGCAAACACCCCGACACCGGAACCGTGGGTGCGGGTTCCGGATCGGGGTGCTCGACGGATTCTCGCTAGTCGGTGACGCCTTCTGCACGGGCAGCGGCGGCGACTGCCTCCGCGACAGCGGGGGCGACGCGAGGATCGAGCGGGCTGGGAACGATCTTGTCTACAGCCAGCTCGTCACCGACGACCGAGAGGATTGCCTCGGCGGCGGCGAGCTTCATACCTTCGGTGATCCGGCGGGCACCGGCATCGAGCGCACCACGGAACACCCCGGGGAAGGCAAGCACATTGTTGATCTGGTTCGGGAAATCCGAGCGTCCGGTGGCCACGATCGCCGCATGCTTGCGGGCGATGTCGGGGTGGATCTCCGGGTCCGGGTTCGACAACGCGAACACGATGGAATCCTTGGCCATCGTCGCGATCAGTTCCTCCGGCACGGTGCCCGCGGACACCCCGAGGAACACGTCCGCTCCGTTGAGGGCTTCGGCGGTGCCGCCGCGGCGGCCGGCCGGGTTGGTGCGCGCGGCCAGGTCGACCTTGACCTCGTTCAGGTCCTTGCGGTCGGCGGAGACGATGCCCTTCGAGTCGAGGACCGTCACGTCGGCGATCCCGGCGGCGAGCAGGATGTTCGCGCAGGCGACACCGGCGGCGCCGGCACCGGAGATGACCACCCGCAACTGGTGGAGGTCGCGGTCCTGGACCTTGACCGCACCCTTGAGGGCGGCCAGGACGACGATGGCGGTGCCGTGCTGGTCGTCGTGCATGACCGGGCAGTCCAGGGCCTCGATGACGCGCTTTTCGATCTCGAAGCAGCGCGGTGCGGAGATGTCCTCCAAATTGACCGCACCGAAGCTCGGGCGCAGCCGGATCAGGGTCTCGACGATCTCGTCGGGGTCCTTGGTGTCCAGGACCAGCGGGATCGAGTTCAGGCCCGCGAAGTTCTTGAACAGGGCGGACTTGCCCTCCATCACGGGCAGGGAGGCGCGGGGGCCGATGTCGCCGAGGCCGAGGACCGCGGAGCCGTCGGAGACGACGACCACCAGGCGGCTGGTCCAGGTGTACCGGTCGGCGAGGGTTTCGTCGGCGGCGATGGCGCGGGAGACCTGCGCGACACCGGGCGTGTAGGCGATGGACAGGGCGCGCTGCGTATCGAGGGCGGTCGTGGTCTCAACCGAGAGCTTCCCCCCGATGTGGCCGGCGAAGATCTCCTCGTCGGTCAGCTCGACCTTCTGCGGTGTGGTGGGTTCGGACACGATGGACACGATGACACTCCTGCTAAGTCCAGGCTCACTCGGGGCCGGGTTACTGAGAAGTAACCGTGAGGATCGGCGCTGATCTTCACAGTTACTCCACGAACGACAACTGAGGGTGAAGCTTCCGGGGTGCGCGATCACGATGGCCGCAGAACTTCCGAAGCGTCATGGCACGGGCGGGTGAGCCCTGGCAACACTGCCATAAACCCCCGCCGAAGGGCGGTGGCGCCGACGTCGGAGTGGTGCTAAGTCTGGCACGAATATCGATGCACAATCAAATTGCCACGAGAGTCAGATGTCTCACGTTTTCTGGCCTCTACCTGTGAGAACAAGTTACCCGTGGGTCACTGTGAGAGCCGGTTTCACATAACGCGCCGGGCGTCCGTCAACCCCACCACTGGGTAGCCAGCAGAAGCGCCGCCGCCGCGAGGACGGCGACGGATGCGACCACGGCGACGAGACCGTCGCGGCGGTCCGCACACCTTTGCGCCACGATCACGAACACGGACGCGACCAGGTGTGCGGTGATGGAGATCGTCCCCGGGCCGGGGAAGCCCCGGCCGCCGCCCACGTAGGCGGAGCCGATCACGACGAGGCAAAGGATCACCACGCCGGCGGCGACGGCCCCGCTGAGGGCGCGCAGTGCGCGGACCACGAGAGGGCTGCGTCGCGGTCCGGTGGCCGTCACCGTCCGTGGGAGGATGGGAGCATAAGGGTCGTACCGCTCGGACTCGTGCGTGTTCATGCCGAGACCACCTGCACCCCGGATGCTTTCGATACGAGGGTGTCGAATTCGTCGGTGTCCGTCGAGAACTCGCCGAGCCGGATGGCCTTGTTCGTGCCGTGGTAGTCGGAGGAGCCGGTAACGACCAGACCGCACTCGTCGGCCAGTTCCTGCAGTACCCGCGCGTCGTCCGACGAGTGGTCGGGGTGATGTGCCTCTAGCCCGTGGAGACCGGCTTCCGCCAGGTCACGGACGTGATCGAGTGACAGTAGTCGTCCCCTCGTGCGGGCCCGTCCGTGGGCGAGGACGCTCACGCCCCCGGCCTCCGCCACCAGTTGCACGGCGTCGTCGAGTGGGGTGTCCGACTTGTCGACGAAGTACCTGCCGCGTGGGGCCAGCAGATCCACGAACGCCTCACCGACGCTGCCCACCACACCGGCGCGCATCAGAGCCCTGGCCAGGTGCGGGCGCCCCGCTGCGGGTCCCGCCTCCGCGAGCACCTCGTCGGCGTCGATGGGAAGACCGTCCTCCATCATCAACTCGGCCATCGCGCGGATTCGCACGATCCGCTCGTTCCGCAACCGTTCCCGCTCGCGTGCGAACGCCGCGTGCGCGGGATCGAACAGGTAGGCGAGGAGATGCACCGCGACCGGGCGTCCGTCCTCACCGCGCCCCTCGCAGGACATCTCCATGCCGCGCACCAGCGCGAGCCCCGCAGGCAACGCCGCGACCGCTTCGGCCCACCCCGCGGTCGTGTCGTGATCGGTGATCGCCACGATGTCGAGTCCCGCCGCCCCCGCGGCGCGCACCAGGTCGGCAGGGCTGTCGGTTCCGTCGGAGGCCGTCGAATGAGTGTGGAGATCGATGAGCACCAGACCAGTCTGTCAGGTGCCGCGGCGCGGGGTCCGAGCGTGCGGCCCGGAGGCCTGGCGTGTCGTGCGACGCCGCCGGCCCGGAGCGGGTGCTGACGTACGATTCACCAGCAGCGTTTCCGACTCGACGGTGAAGGGAGGGGCCCGTGCCGTCTGTGCCCTCGCTCCCCAAGCGCGGCAGCGACAAGGATCAGCGCAGCGGTGACAAGGACCCGGGCCCCAGGATCCGCATCCCGACCGCGCGCGCCATCGTCGACTGTGGTGTGTACGTCGACGGCACGAGGCTTCCCGGCAAGTACACGCACCAGGCCGCGATGGCCGAGGTCCGCACGCGGGGGGAAGGATTCGTGTGGGTCGGGCTGCTCGCCCCCGACGAGGGGCAGATGGAGAGCGTGGCCGAGACGTTCGGGCTGCACGAATTGATGGTCGAGGACGCCGTCCACGCCCACCAGCGGCCGAAGCTGGAACGCTACGACGACGTGCTGTTCCTGGTGCTGCGGACCGTCAACTACGTGCCGCACGAGTCGGTGGCCACCGCCAGCGAGATCGTCGAGACCGGCGAGATCATGGTGTTCGTGGGCGCCGACTTCGTCATCACCGTGCGGCACGGTGACCACTCCCCGCTCGCGAACGTCCGCCACGCGCTGGAGGCGAACCAGGAGCGGCTCGCACTGGGCCCGTACGCGGTGCTGCACGCCGTCGCGGACCACGTGGTGGACACGTACCTCGAGGTCACCCAGGCCATCGAGGAGGACGTCGACGGCATGGAGGAGGCGGTGTTCAGTCCGCGCAGCAGCGTCGCGGTCGAACACATCTACCTTCTCAAGCGCGAGATCGTCGAACTCCGCAAGTCGGTGAACCCGCTGTCCAATCCGCTGCTCCGGCTGACGCGATCCCCGGGCAATCCGGTGCCGAAGGAGATCCGCCGCTACTTCCGTGACGTCCTCGACCACCACACCACCGTCGCCGAGCGGATCGCCGAATACGACGAGGTTCTCAGCTCACTCGTCGATGCCGCCCTCGCCAAGATCGCCGTGCAGCAGAACACCGACATGCGCAAGATATCGGCGTGGGTGGCCATCGCGGCAGTGCCGACGATGATCGCGGGCATCTACGGCATGAACTTCGACAACATGCCCGAACTACATTGGCAGTACGGCTATCACGGCGTGGTGTTCATGATCGCGTCGGTGACGGTGGGCCTGTTCGTCACGTTCCGCCGGAACCACTGGCTCTAGAGGGACGCGGCACCGCGGTGCGGATCGCGGACGTCGATGCCCGCCTCCGCCCAGGCGTCGCGCAGTGCGCCGGCGCCGCGCAGTCGGACCCACGCCGCCTCGGTGCCGGTGATCGGCACGACCGCGAGGAACCGCACGGCCTCCGCGGGTTCGGGCAGCGGGAGGTCGGGAACGGACGACTCACCGAGCAGCACGGCTGTGAACGGTGTGTCCTTCCACAGCGGCTCCCCCACGTCGAGCAATGCGTCCTCGACGAGAACCACGCCTTCCACCGACGGCGCCGCCGCCAGGACCGCGAGTGTGCGCGCAACTCCCGACGCCACCCCGGCCCCGCCGCGCAGGGTGAGGATCAGTTCGGCGCGGGGGCCCCGGAGAGGGTCGGCGACCAGCTCACCGGGGTCGCCCATCGGGTGCCGGGAGCACCCCAGGGTCACGTAGCGAACCAGATCCTCGTCGTCGGGTGCGAACCGCAGCACGTCCAGCGGCTCGACGCCCAGGAACGTCACCGATGCCGCAGTCGGCTCCGGTCCCCCGATCTGCCTCAGCAGGTGCGCGCGAACAGAGGCCACAACGCTGTCAGTCACCCCGCAATCAAACCACCGAAGCCGCTCACCCGTCCTCCGGCCTCGCGAGCCGGTAGCGTCGGAGCATGGTCTCGGTACTCGCAGTGTCCGACGAGACGATCGAGTCGCTGTGGAGTTCGCAGGTGCGTGCCATGGACGTCGACTTGATCCTCGGTGCGGGCGATCTCCCGTTCGACTACCTGGAGTACCTGATCGACGCGCTCGACGCGCCGTGCGTCTTCGTGCCGGGCAACCACGACGCCGATCTGTCCGGCTACTCCGCGGGACGTGTCGGATGGATGCGGGCGGGTCTGCCCTCGGCGTGGCCGGGGCCCTGCGGCGCGGTCAACGCGGACGGCCGGATCGTGCGGATCGCGGGCCTGCGCATCGCGGGCCTGGGTGGGTCGATCCGCTACAACGACGGCCCCAATCAGTGGACCGAGCGGCAGCAGCGGCGGCGGGCGCGCAGCCTGGCGCTGACGAGTGCGTGGCACGCACGCCGCTCGGGTGTGTCCGGCGTCGACGTGCTGCTCACGCACAGCCCACCCCGCGGAGTGGGCGACCAGGAGGATCCACCGCACCGGGGTTTCGAATGCTTCGAGACCCTGGCGGGCAGGTTGCAGGCCCGCGTCATGATTCACGGGCACGTCCACCCGTACGGCCGGGCGGCCGAGGACCGCACGCTCGGCGCGACGACGGTGATCAACACCGTGGGATTCACCCTGATGGAGTTGGCCCCGGGTGCCGACCCCACCATCGTCAGGCGCAGGCATGGCACGTGACACCGGGTTCCCCGCCGCCGACGCGGAGAACGATTTCACCCGCCAGCGTCGTCGCGCCGAGTTGTCGCGGCTGGTCAGCTGGCTTCGCCGCGAACCGGACGACGTCAACGAGATCCTGCCGTTCGACGAGGTGGTCGCGGCAGTCGGACGGGTCGGGGAACGATCGCTCGGACTGCAGGTGATCCCGGTCAACTCCATCGTCGGGAGCGTCGACCGGACCCGCGACTTCGACCGGTTCTTCCGGCCCACGTCCACCCGCGTGCGCGAGCGCTGGCAACGGCTGGCGGCCGCGCAGCGCCGGGGCGAGTCGGTGCCGCCGATCCAGGTGTATCGGATCGGGTCCATGCACTTCGTCAGCGACGGCCACCACCGCGTCTCCATCGCGTACGCGATGCACTGGAGCACGATCGACGCCTACGTCACCGAGATCCAGACCAAGATCTCCCCCGACGGGATCGCGCAGCGCGGCGACCTGGTCATCAAGGATCACCGCCGCTTGTTCCTCACGCGGGTGCCGTTGAGCGGGCCACAGCGGGCGGCCGTGGTCGTCACCGATCCCTGGGAGTACGCCGAGATCAGCCAGAGCGTCGAGGCGTGGGGCTTCCGGCTCATGCAGGAGGTGGGCGAATTCCTCAGCCGTGAGACCGTGGCCCGGCGCTGGTTCGGTGAGGAGTTCCTGCCGGTGGTCCGGATGCTGCGGGCCGCCGAGATGCTGCCCGACCACACCGACGCCGAGGCCTACCTGTGGGTGGCGCGCGAGCGGTACCGCCTTGTGCGCCAGCATGTCTGGAACGACGAGATCATCGCCGAGCTCAGTCACCTCGCACCGCGCAGGCACAAACCGGCTAGCCCGTGAACCGCACGACGCGCTCGGGCGCGTCGGGGTGCGCGAACTTCAACAGTCGCCTGCCCTCCGCCTCGATCGCGGTGCGGTGCGTCTTCGCGATCTTCGCCAACGGCTCCACGTCGAGTACCGCCCGGGACTTCTCGACCACCGTCGTGGTGAACGCCGCGACCCTGCCGTTCACCAGGACGGCAGGTTTGACGATGCCGTTCTGGGTGAAGACCTTCTTCCGCACGTCGTCGTCGAGGAGGCGTCCGCGGTCCGCGTGCGAGAGCAGCACGTTGTCGAACGGTGCGAGGATGCGGACGGGGGCGGGGGTGCCCGGGTCCGGCCGGGGCGCGTCGGGAAGGTCGAAGAGTTCCGGTCCCGATTCCCCCGCGAACACCCGGAGTTCCGGCCGCAGCCGGTCCAGGACCTCACCGAGCCGGGTCAGTCCCGACCAGGCCTGGGCGTCCCGCGCGCTCGCGGGGCCGAACGCGGCGAGGTAGCGCAACAGCATCGTGTCGATGGACGGCGCGGCGGACACTGGACGACCCACCCACGACTCCAGTGTCGACAGCGCCGGTTGCCCCGACCTGCCCCAGAGCCCGCGCGGCGGAACCTGGACCATCGGGACCAGTCCCCGCACGCCGTGGGCGAGCGCGGCGCCGTCGCGGCCGGGGAACCGTTCCTCGAGCAGGGGCCGCATCTGCGATTGCGTGCGGGGTTCGTCGCGCACCAGTTCGCGTCCCGCGGCGGCGAGGGCGCCGAGGTCGATCCCGTCGAGACTCGACCGGTACTGCGTGTTGGTGTGGAGGTCGCGGTCGAGCAGCGGTTGCGTGAGCGGACGGAACGAGAGCGCGTCCGAGGCCGACAGGGCGAACACCGTCCCGCGCATCGCGACCATCCGCACCACCGCGCGATTGTCGATGAGGTCCGACAGCGACTCGGCGCGGAATCGTGTCAACCGCGCCCACAGTGCGAAGTACGGCGGGGCCGGTGCCTGGGCCTGCAGTCCGCACAGGTGCTCGATCATGTCGAGGGCGGACGCGTCCGACCGGCTCAGCAGCGATTGCCGGGCCAGTGTCGCCCGGCCCAGCGCTCGATTCGACATGCGGTCGGACCCCACCGTGAACCCCCTCGTTAGTTAGCCCCAGTACCGTATTTGATTACGCCCGTTCACCGACCCCTACAGGAGGACCCCATGGCCGCCGGATCGACCACCGCAGCCAGGGCTCTCCTGCCCGTCATGTGCTTCGTCGTGATGATTGTCGCCGTTCTGCAGACGTTGGTGGTGCCGATCGTCGGGACCATCGGTGCGCAACTCGACGTCGGCCCCACCGCCGTCGGCTGGCTCCTCACCGCGAACCTCCTCGCGGCCGCCACCGCGACACCCGTCCTCGGCCGCCTCGCCGATCTTCGCGGCAAACGACCCGTCCTGCTCGGTGTGCTCGTGGTCGTCCTGCTCGGCTCCCTGATCGGTGCGCTGTCGACGTCCGTGGGAGTGCTGATCTTCGCCCGCGTGCTCCAGGGCGTGTCGTTCGCGCTGTTTCCCATCGGCATCGCGGTCCTGCGTGACGAACTTCCCGCCGAGAAGCTGACCGGGGCGATGGGGATCTTCTCCGGCACCCTCGGATTCGGCGGATGCTTCGGCATCGTCCTCACCGGTGTGCTGGTCTCCGACGGCGCCGACTTCCACCGCATCTTCTGGCTGTCGTCGGCCATCACCGCCGCCGGACTCGTCCTCGCCTGGATCGCCATCCCCCGCCGCCCGCGCGTCGGCACGGGTTCCATCGACTGGATCGGCGCGGCCGGTCTCGCCGCCGGCCTGGTCCTCGTCCTGCTGCCGCTCGCCGAGGGCGGAACCTGGGGCTGGACGTCGCCCGTCACCATCGTCAGCGGAATCGCCGGAATCCTGGTCCTGATCGGCTGGTTCCTCTACGAACGCAGGATCACCGACCCACTCGTCGCGCCCCGGCTGCTGACCAACCCACCCGTCCTCGTCACCCACCTGTCCGCGCTCGTGGTCGGCATGTCGATGTTCGTGATGTTCCTGGGCAGCTCGTACTTCGTCCAGACCCCGCGCGCGGTGGCCGGATACGGCTTCGGGGCCACCGTCCTCGAGGCCAGCACCGTGTACCTGCTGCCGGGCGCGATCAGCGGCGTCCTCGCCTCGATCCTCAGCGGGAAACTGATCCACCGCTTCGGTTCCCGTGCCGTCCTCATCGCCGCGAGCGTCGTCGGCGTCAGCGGTTTCGTCGTGTTCGTCTTCGCCCACGACCGCACGTGGGAAGTCATCGCGGCCATCCTGCTGGTCAACACGTACATCAGCCTCGCCTACGCGTCGCTGCCGTCGCTGCTCGTGGCCGAGGTCCGGCAGGACGAGACCGGCGTCGCGAACAGCATCAACTCCATCGCCCGGTCCGTGGGCAGTTCATTCGCCAGTGCGCTGCTCGCGACCCTGCTCGCCGGCATCACCATCGACGGAACGGACGTCCCGACCGAATCGGCGTACGTGATCGCGTTCGTCGTCGGCGCGACCGCGGCCGCCCTCGCCGGGCTGCTGCCGTTCTTCGGGATCACGCGCACCACCCGCACCCCGTCCGACGAGGAGGAGGACGAGGTCCACGCGACCGCCCTCGCGGCCGAGTGGGGCACGGTCGGTGGCCTCGGCGGAGCGAACACCAGAGGTTCGGGTAAGCGCTCCGGTCAGAGCGTGAGGTTGGCTCCCGAGTCCTGATCGAACAGGGCGATCTTCGCCCGGTCGAACCACAGTTCCACCGGCCTGCCGTGTGCCGCGGACGATTCGGTCGACAACCGGGCGACCAGCTGCCCGCCGCCTGCGACCGCGGTCCCCGAGTCGGCGGCGAGCTCCTCGAGTTCCCGGGAGGTCACCTGCGGTCCCTCGGCCGTGAAATAGGCGTACTTGTCCGAACCCATCGACTCGAGCACCTCGACGTTGGCCGTGAACGTGGCACCGGCAGCCCTCTGCCCCTCGTCCACGAGCCCCACGTCCTCGAAGTGCTCGGGCCGGATCCCGACGACGACGTCCTTCGCCGTGTTCGACGACCCGATCGTGTCGCGTGTCTCCGGAGGCAGTGTGAACTCGCCGAGCGGCGTCGACACCCCGTCGGCGGTGAGCTGCCCCGGGAAGAAGTTCATCGACGGCGAGCCGATGAACCCGGCGACGAACAGGTTGTTCGGGTGGTCGTACAGATCCTGCGGCGCCCCGATCTGCTGGACCACGCCGCCCCGCAGCACCACCACCCGATCGCCGAGGGTCATCGCCTCGGTCTGGTCGTGCGTGACGTACACCGTGGTGGTGCCGAGTCGCTGTTGCAGCCGGGCGATCTCGGTGCGCATCTGGACGCGGAGTTTGGCGTCGAGGTTCGACAGCGGCTCGTCCATCAGGAACGCCTTGGGGCTGCGGACGATCGCCCGGCCCATCGCGACCCGCTGCCGCTGTCCGCCCGACAGATTGGCCGGTTTGCGATCGAGGTGCTGGGTGAGGTCGAGGATCTTGGCGGCGTCGTCCACCTTCGCCGCGATGTCCGACTTCGACATCTTCGCCAGGGTGAGCGGGAACGCGATGTTCTGCCGCACCGTCATGTGCGGGTACAGCGCGTACGACTGGAACACCATCGCGATGTCGCGGTCCTTCGGCGCCTTCTCGTTGACCCGCTCCCCCGCGATCCGCAGTTCACCCGACGAGATGTCCTCCAGCCCGGCGATCATGTTGAGAGTGGTCGACTTTCCGCAACCGGACGGTCCGACCAGAATGATGAATTCGCCGTCGGCGATCGTGATGTCGACGTCGCTCACCGCCTTGGCGCCGTCCGGGTACAGCTTCGTCACCTTGTCGAGCACGATTTCGGCCACAGAAACTCCTTCATAGTTTCGACCCTGCAAGCAGGTCTCAGCCCTTCACTGCGCCGGAGGTCAGACCGGCCACGATGCGTCGTTGGAAGAACAGCACGAAGATGATGATCGGGATCGTGATGACCATGGCGGCCGCGGCGATCGAGCCCGTCGGCTCCTCGAACTGGGAGGCGCCGGTGAAGTTCGCGATCGCGGCCGGCGCGGTGATGGACCGTTCCGTCGAGGTCAGCGAGATCGCGAACAGCAGGTCGTTCCAGCAGAAGATGAAGACCAGGATCGCGGCGGTGACGATGCCCGGTGCCGCCAGCGGTGCCACGACCTTCCGGAACGCCTGCGCCGGAGTGGCGCCGTCCATCTTGGCCGCCTTCTCGAGCTCCCAGGGAATCTCCTTGAAGAAGGCCGACAACGTGTAGATGGCCAGCGGGAGCGCGAACGTGATGTACGGGAGGATCAGACCCGCCCAGGTGTCGAACAGCCCCAGTCTGCGCTCGATGTCGAACAGCGGGCTCACGAGGGAGATCTGGGGGAACATCGCGATCAGCAGGGCCACACCGACCAGCAGCTTCTTGCCCGGGAAGTCCAACCGGGCAATGGCGTAGGCGGCCATGGTGCCGATGACGACGGCGATCACGGTGGAGATGAGGCCGATGCCGATGGAGTTGATCAGCGCACTGGTGAACGCGTTGGTCTGGAAGATCCCGCGGTAATTGTCGAGTGTCCACTTCTGCGGAATGAACTTACCGTCCTTGATCGTTCCCGCGGGTTTGAACGACAGGCTGGCGATCCACAGCACCGGGACCAGTGCGTAGAGCAGGACGAGCAGGTTGACCACGGACCAGCTGATCTTGCGGCGAGGTGTGTCGACGACGGCCATGGCTATCGGTTTCCTTCCGTGTCGGACCCGGGAGCCGAGGCGCCGAACAGCTTGATGAACACGAACGCGAGCAGTGCGACGCAGAGGAAGATGAGGACGCTGATCGCCGAGCCGATACCGAGGTTGAACGCCTTGAACAGGTTGTCGTAGCCGAGGATCGACAACGATCCGGTGTCGTTGGCGCCCTTGGTGAGGACGTAGATGTTGTCGAAGATCCGGAACGCGTCGAGGGTGCGGAATAACAGCGCCACGAGGATCGCGGGTTTCATCAACGGCAGGATGATCCGCACCAGCCGCGTCCACGCCCCGGCGCCGTCGACCTGCGCGGCCTTGAGGAGGTCATCGGGTACGAGGGCCAGTCCGGCGAGCAGCAGCAGAGCCATGAACGGCGTCGTCTTCCACACCTCGGCGAGCACGATGATCGCCAGCGACGGAATCTGCTGCGTCAGCGGGGCGCTACCGTCGGGCAGCAGGTTGGCGAGATACCCGGTGCCCGGGGTCCACGCGTAGTACCAGCTGTACGCGGCGGCGACGGTGACGATGCCGTACGGGATCAGCACCACCGTCCGCACGATGCCCTTCCCGACCAGCGTCCGATGCATCACGAGCGCCAGGACGAGGCCCAGGACGAACTCGATGACCACCGACACGACCGTGATGCCCACCGTCACCGCGAAGGCCTGCCACCAGTACGCGTCCGACAGCACCGACACGTAGTTCGCGAGGCCCACGAATTTGCGGTCGTCGGGGAAGCGGAGGTCGTAACGCTGCAGGCTCAGCCACACCGCGTAGACGACGGGGTAGGCCGTGACCGCGATCATGAGGATCGCGGCGGGAGCCACCAACCACAAACCCAGTCGGCGTTCGGCCTTCTTCCCTTCCGAGATCTGCTTCTTCGACGCGACTTTCGGCTCTTCGGCCCGGTCCGCCTGCACGGTTTCGGTCGTCACGGGATCAGCCCTTCCGAGTTGACAGCCTTGCGTACCTGTTCGGCGAGTTCGTCGACGGTGCGCGGCGGGTCGATGTCACCGACCGGATTCAGCGTGTCGGTGATCAGGGTCGAAATGCTCTGGTACGCCGGTGACACCGGGCGGACGGATGCCGTCTCGAGGCTCTCCCGCACCTCACGCCACGCGGGGTACGCCTCCTGGAACGCCGGGTCGTCGTACAGGCTCGCCAACGTCGGCGGCACACCACCGTTGACGGCGTTGTTGCGCTGGTTCTCCTCGTTCCGCAGGCACGACACCGCCTCGAACGCCAGGTCCGGATGCTGGCTCGTCTTCGCGACCGCGATGTTGAACCCGCCGATCGTCACCTCGGCCGGTCGCCCGGGGATCACCGACGGGTACGGCGCCGGGAGGAAGTTCTGCTGACCGTCGACGGTGAGCACCGTGTTGCCCGTGTCCACGGACGTCGGGTTGCCCTTCTCGTCGATGAACGGCAGGTCCCCCTTCTCGGCGTTCTCGATCATGCCCGGCAGCACGAACGGCCAATTGACCTCGAACGCAGCCTTTCCGCTCTCCATCCCCAGCCGGGACGACGCCTCGTCGCCCTGGGAAACCGACGGGTCGGCACCCTCCGCGGTGGCCACCCGCTTCATGACCTCGAGCGCCTTCAGCGCGGCGTCGCCGTCGGCAACCGTCACGGTGGTCCCGTCCTCGGCGACGACGGACCCGCCCGCGCTCGCGAGCAGGGTGTTGAACCACACCATCAGACCCTCGTACTGCTTGCCCTGCACCCCGATCCAACTGGGCCGGCCCTCCGCCGCGAGGCCCTCCGCGATGTCGATCATCTGATCCCACGTCTGCGGCGGCTGCCCGTCCGGCATGAGGTCCTTGCGGTACCAGAGCAACTGGGTGTTGGTGTTCAGCGGCGCGGCGTACAGCTGGTCCTGCCACTTCGCGGATTCGAGGGGGCCTTCGAGCGTGCCCTCGCTGACCTCCGCCGCGATGCCGGGTGGGAGCGGCACCGCCCAGCCGGCCTCGGCGAACTCGGCGGTCCACACCACGTCGAGCGTCATGATGTCGAGCGACGTGTCGTTTCCGGTGAGCCGGCGAGCCAGCTGGAGCCGCTGATCGTCCGCACCCTTCGGCAGCGTGCGTTGCTCCACGGTGTACCGGCCGCCGGCCGCGGCCGTGCAGTTGGCCGCGGCCTCCGCATATTGTTCGGCGCCGTCGGCAGCCGTGTAGAAGCTGAGGACGATGCCCTCTTCGGACGACCCGCACGCAGCCAGCAGGGGAACGGTGAGGACGGCGGCCGCACCGATCAGTCCCCACTTCAGCGAGCGTCCGGGCTTGGTGCGATGTAGCACAGCCGCCTCCTCGAGCGGCCCCTCACGGATCCAGTCGCGGTACGGCTGGGCACGCGGGCCCGCACATTTGTTCCTGCCGGAACGCGCACTCCACCGGCAGGTCACGGTTTCGGCGCGGGCCTGGGCCCACGCATTGCGCCGTAAACCTATCCGACATCGTCGGCGAACTGGGTGAAATCGCCGCGAACGTCGCGAATAGGAGGTAATCCGTGACCCGGCCGCAACCCGCAGGTCGAGGCGAGAGCGCCGATCAGAGCGCCAGCTTGGCCAGCATGTCCCTGGCCTTCTCCGCCGACTTCGGCTCGCACAGCACGTCGTACCGGCCGGCGACCAGTTGCATCGTCGACGCGAAGTCCCGGGTTCCCCGCGTCGCCGCATACGGGATCGTCGTGGAGATCAGCCCGAAGATGATCCCGCCGACGATGCCGACGACGAGCGGCGCCAGGAAACCGCCCGTGACGATGCCCAGCAGCAAACCGAAGAACACGCCGAGCCAGGCGCCCGAAACGATGCCCCCGCCAATCACTTTCGCCCAGGTGAGGCGGCCCAGCACCCGCTCGACCTGCATGAGGTTGACACCCACGATGGTGACGTCCTCCACCGAGAATTCCTGATCGGAGAGGTAGTCGACGGCGCGCTGCGCCTCGGCGTAGGTGGGATACGAACCGATGGGCCAGCCCGTGGGGGGTTCCGGCAGAGCCCCACGCCGCGCCCCATTGGACTGTCCGAGTGGATTCGTCATCGTCAGCTGGTCTCCTCGTGTGGTTCTCTCAGGATCGGTCCTGTGACAACCATTCTGCCTGCTGAGGCTATTTCTCGTCGGGTCGCACGAACTCGGTGGTCCGTTTCATACCCGCGGCGCGCCCCTTGGCCGAGATCACGAGCGCCATCTTGCGACTCGCCTCGTCGATCATTTCGTCGCCGAGCATCACGGCACCGCGACCGCCGCCGGCCGCGGAGGTGTGGAACTCGTAGGCGTCCAGGATCAGTTCGGCCCGGTCGTAATCGTCCTGACGGGGGCTGAACACGTCGTTCGCTGCCTCGATCTGGGTGGGATGCAGCACCCACTTGCCGTCGAAGCCGAGCGCGGCCGTGCGCTGCGCCGACCGACGGAACGCCTCCACGTCGCGGATCTGCAGGTAGGGACCGTCGATGGCCTGCACCCCGTGCGCGCGGGCGGCCATCAGGATGGTCATCAGGATGTGGTGGTAGGCGTCGCCGCGGTCGTAGCCGTCCGGCTGCTCCCCGACGACCAGCGTGCGCATGTTGATGCTCGCCATGAAGTCGGCGGGACCGAACACCAGGGTCTGCACGCGGGGGCTGGCCGTCGCGATGGCGTCGATGTTGGTGAGCCCGATCGCATTCTCGATCTGCGGCTCGATTCCGATCCGGCCGACCTCGAGCCCGTTGGCCTTCTCTATCTGGGTCAGCAGCAGGTCGAGGGCCTGAACATGGCTGGCGTCCGGCACTTTCGGCAGCAGGATCGCGTCGAGGTGGGCGCCTGCGCGTCCCACGACCTCGACGACGTCGGCGTACGTCCACTCGGTGGTCCAGTCGTTGACCCGCACCACCTTGATCTGGTTGCCCCACCCGTCCTCGGCGAGCGCCTCGGCGATGGTGCCGCGTGCTTCCTGCTTGGCGAGCGGTGCCACCGCGTCCTCGAGGTCGAGGAAGATCTCGTCCGCGGGCAGCCCCTTCGCCTTGTCGATCATCTTGCGGCTGCTGCCCGGAACGGCGAGCACCGATCGCCGTGGCCTGTAGACGGAACTCATGACGGACGATCCTCCACTTTCGCAGGTGTTCGATTCCCTGTATTTCTGTACAAGGATCTAGCCTGGCAATCATGGCAGCTGCGAACAAGGTTTTTGCAGCCAGGCTGGCCGGCCTGGTGGTGCTCGGCCCCGATGGGGAGTCGATCGGCCGCGTCCGGGACGTGGTGATCACCGCGCGCGTCGGCCGGCAGCAGCCGCGCGTCCTCGGACTGGTCATCGAATTGTTCACGCGCAAACGCATCTTCGTCCCGATGCTCCGCGTCACCGCCATCGAACCGAGCTCGGTGACACTCACCACCGGCAACGTCAGTCTTCGCCGATTCCAGCAGCGGCCCGGCGAGGTGCTCGCCCTCGCCCAGGTGGCGGATTCCCACGTGCGCGTGGACGACCCGGAACTCGAGGAGCTGCGGGACGCCGACATCATCGTCGTCGATCTGGGCATCGAGCAGACCCGCACCCGGGACTGGGTGGTGTCGAAGGTCGCGGTGCGCGGGCACCGTGGCCGACTCGGTCGCCGCGCCGCCATGCACGTCGTCGAATGGCAGCACGTCCAGGGCCTCACGCAGACCGACCTGGCGATGCCCGGCCAGGGCGTCTCGGCGCTGCTCACGCAGTTCGAGGGCATGCGCGCGGCCGACGTCGCGAACGCGATGCGGCTCCTCCCGGAGAAACGCCGCCACGAACTCGCTCTCGCACTCGACGACGAACGCCTCGCCGACGTCGTCCAGGAACTGCCCTCCGACGACCAGACGGACCTGCTCATGCACCTCGAGGTCGAGCGCGCCGCGGATGTCCTCGAGGCCATGGACCCCGATGACGCCGCCGACCTCCTCGGTGAGCTTCCCGAGACCGAGGCCGAATCGCTGCTGCAGCTGATGGACCCGCAGGACTCCGAGCCGGTCCGCCGGCTGCTCGAGCACTCCCCCGACACCGCGGGTGGTCTGATGACTCCGGAGCCGGTGGTCCTCACCGCGTCGACGACGGTCGCCGAGGCCCTGGCCCGCGCCCGGATCTCGGACGTCACCCCCGCCCTCGCGAGCATGGTGTTCGTCGTCCGCCCACCGACCGCGACCCCGACCGGCCGCTACCTCGGCTGCGTGCACCTGCAGAAACTGCTGCGCGAGCCGCCCGCGAGCCTGGTCGGCGGACTGCTCGACACCGATATGCCACGGCTGGCACCCGAGGATTCCCTGACGTCGGTGACCCGCTACTTCGCCACCTACAACCTGGTGTGCGGGCCGGTGGTCGACGACGAGGACCACCTGATCGGTGCGGTCACCGTCGACGATGTCCTGGACCACCTCCTCCCCGAGGACTGGCGCGAAGAGGAGATCGACGGATGAGCGAGAAATCAGCCAGCGCAGCCGCCCGGAGCCTGTCCGACCGACAGCGCCTCGACACCCCGCGGGGTACCCGCCGCTTCCGGGTCACGTACGACGTGGAGGCCGTCGGCCGGGCCAGCGAGAACTTCGCCCGGTTCCTCGGCACGGGCCGCTACCTGATGATTCAGACGGTGGTCGTGATCGTCTGGATCATCATCAACGTCTTCGCCGTCCGATTGCAGTGGGACCCGTACCCGTTCATCCTGCTCAATCTGGCGTTCTCCACTCAGGCCGCCTACGCGGCGCCGCTGATCCTCTTGGCGCAGAACCGCCAGGAGAACCGCGACCGCGTCTCCCTCGAGGAGGACCGCTCGCGCGCCGAGCAGACGAAGGCGGACACCGAGTTCCTCGCACGGGAACTGGCGGCTCTGCGCATCGCGATCGGTGAGGTCGCCACCCGCGACTACCTGCGGCGCGAACTCGACGAGATCAAGTCGCTGCTGGGCGACGAGGAAGACACGCGTACCCGGCGCAAATGAGGCTCGGCGAATCCCCGCAAACTCCGGCAGGGTCGGTCACGTATATGTAACGTCGGTCACATCTTCTCGGATGTATGCGGTGTGCGAAAAGGAAGAGCACCGCAGGGGGTGATCGAGTGCGGATACGTGGACTGCTGACGGTGACTGCCCTGACAGTGGGCGCAGTTGCCACCCTCGGGTCCTCGACCGGCGGTTCTGCTGTCAGCGGCGCATCCGTCGGCACCAGTGCCGTCTCTTCCACTGGCGGGGTGACGACGCTCGGAGCAGCTTCGGTCACGGCGGGAACCACGCCCCAGGCCGCGTACTTCCCGCCGTCGGGAATCGTGGCGCCGACACCCCGGATCGCGCGGTCCCAGAGGGCAGCTCCCCCGCCGCCCGCGCCCGCGCCGCTGCCCGCGGTGACAAATCCCACATCTCCGACGTCGCCGTCCGGCACCGGGCTCATCGCCGCACCGGTGATCCTGAGCGCACTGGGCATCCCGGAGATCGTGCTCAACGCGTACCGGTCCGCGGAACTCGAGATGATGGCGGAGGCCCCGAAGTGCGGTCTGCCGTGGCATCTGCTGGCCGGTATCGGCCGCATCGAATCAGGGCATGCCGGCGGCGGCCGGACCGACTCGGTCGGCACCACGCTCACCCCGATCCTGGGCCCCGTTCTCGACGGCCGACTGGCCGGCAACGAGGTCATCCGAGACACCGACCGCGGCGCCACGGACGGCGACCCCGGGCACGATCGCGCCGTCGGACCGATGCAGTTCATTCCGTCCACGTGGGCCAAGTACGCGTCCGACGGCAACGCGGACGGTGTGGCCGATCCCAACAACGTGTTCGACGCGACACTGGCGGCCGCCCGCTACCTCTGCTCGGGTGGTCTCGACCTCCGCGATCCGCTCCAGGAAACTCGCGCGGTCCTGCGGTACAACAACTCTGCCGCGTACGCCGCCAACGTCATCACCTGGTCGAACGCCTACAGGAACGGTGGAACTCCGACGCCGAGCCAGCTGTCGGAATCGGCCTCGCCGTCGCCCGGGCGTCTCGCCGACGCCGCCGCGGCCGAATCGGACCTTCCACGCGATCTCGCGACCACCCCGCAGCCGTCCACGGACGGCGCGGCCACTCCCGCGGCGCCCGCTCCGGCCCCGCCGATTCCTGGACTCCCGCCGCTGCCGCAACTGCCCTGCCTGATCTTCTGCCCGCCCGCCGACCCCGGCGCCCCGGCATCCGTCACGCCCGGCCCGGTCGAGCCCGCCCCGGGCGCCCCTCCGGCCGACGCCGTTCCCCGATAGTCACCCCCGCCTCCGCCGCGCGCTCTGCTTGCAGGGCGCGCGGCGGAGTGTTCGGGTGTCCGGGTTCCTGACGGCACGACCGCCCGCTCCGTCCGACAACATTTGAGGCCCCTCGACGTCCTGGCGTGACCTTGCCGTGTTCGTTACGCTTGCTCACGTGCATTCGGAGTACCGGAACCGTGCGATACAAGCCCGTTTGATCACGGTTGGATAACGGAAGCGTATCGAATCAGGTAGCCTCGATCCGGTCAGTTGAACGGAACACCCCGAGACGGGGGTTGCAGGAGGCAATCGAGTGGGTCGGCACAACAAGAAGACGGACTCCCATATCCGCCGCAATTCGGTCATCGCGCTTACCGGACTCGTCCCCATCGGACTGATCACCGCAGCCAACACGGCCGGCGCCGCACCCAAGGTCCCTTTCCTTTCCACGAGCTCCTCGTCGGAGGTCGCCGACGTCGCCCAGGAGGCGACCGACACCGCACCCGAGGCCGCGGAAGCCGTCACCCCCGTGGCCGAGACGGCCACCGAGGCCGCACCGGCAGCCGAAGCAGAGCCCGCTGCGCCGGCGCTCGCACCCGTCCAGGCCACCCCTCCCCTTCCGGCGAGCATCGCCCAGGGCGCGCTCGGCATCCCGGCCATCAGCGTCTCGGCGTACCAGAACGCCGAACGCATCCTCGCGGTCGAACAGCCGGGTTGCGGCATGTACTGGACGCTCATCGCCGGAATCGGCCGCGTCGAGTCCACCCACGCCTACGACGGCAAGGCGGACGACAAGGGCAACATGCTCAAGCCCGTCCTCGGCCCCGTCCTCGACGGCACCCTCGGCGGCAACGCCGTGATCCGCGACACCGACGGGGGCAAGTTGGACGGCGACGCCAACTACGACCGCGCCGTCGGACCCACCCAGTTCCTCCCCGAGACGTGGAATCGTTATGCGGGCGACGGCAACGGCGACGGCGTCGCCGATCCGCAGAACCTCTTCGACTCCGCGCTGACCACCGGAAAGTACCTGTGCGACGGCGGATTGAACGTCAAGGATCCGATTCAGGCCGCCAAGGCCGTGCACCGATACAACAACTCCGCCGCCTATGTGGCCAACGTGCTCGCATGGTCCGCCGGCTACTCCAGCGGAATCATCCCGGCGGCCGCGGACCTGCCGCGCATCCACTGAGCGCACATCCTTACCATTGAGTCATGCCAGTCCTGAGCGAGTCCGCTGTACGTAGCGCCCTGGCGCGCGTCCAGGATCCCGAGATCCGGAAACCGATCACCGAACTCGGGATGGTCAAGAGCGTCGACATCGCGGCCGACGACAGCGTCGACATCGCGATCTACCTGACCACCGCGGGCTGTCCGATGCGGACCGAGATCAGCGACCGGGTCACCAAGGCCGTGGCGGACGTCCCCGGTGTCGGTGCGATCCGCGTCGAACTCGACGTGATGAGCGACGAGCAGCGCACCGAACTCCGCAAGTCGCTGCGCGGAGACTCCGCCGAGCCCGTCATCCCGTTCGCCCAGCCCGGCTCGCTGACCCGCGTCTACGCGGTCGCGTCCGGCAAGGGCGGTGTCGGCAAGTCCAGCGTCACCGTCAACCTGGCCGCCGCACTCGCGGCCCGCGGACTGTCGGTGGGCGTGCTCGACGCCGACATCTACGGACACTCCGTTCCCCGCATGCTCGGCACCGACGCCAAGCCCACGCAGGTGGAACGCATGATCATGCCGCCCGTCGCGCACGACGTGAAGATGATCTCGATCGCCCAGTTCACCCAGGGCAACACCCCGGTCGTGTGGCGTGGGCCGATGCTGCACCGCGCGCTGCAGCAGTTCCTCGCCGACGTCTTCTGGGGCGACCTGGACGTTCTGCTGCTCGATCTGCCGCCCGGCACCGGCGACGTCGCCATCTCCGTCGCACAGCTGATCCCCGGTGCGGAAATCCTCGTCGTCACGACCCCGCAGCAGGCCGCCGCCGAGGTGGCCGAGCGCGCTGGCGCCATCGCACTGCAGACCCGTCAGCGGATCGTCGGAGTCGTCGAGAACATGTCCTGGATGGACATGCCCGACGGCAGCCGGATGGACATCTTCGGGTCCGGCGGCGGGCAGGCCGTCGCCGACCGACTGACGAAGGCCGTGGGCGCGAAGGTGCCGCTGCTGGGGCAGATCCCGCTCGAGCAGGCGGTCCGTGAAGGCGGCGACGGCGGTGTTCCCATCGTCCTCGGCCACCCGGATTCGCCGGCCGCGACGGCACTCCGCGACATCGCCGACAAGCTGGCCGTCCGCAAGCGTGGACTCGCCGGAATGTCGCTGGGGATCGACACCACCCGCCACCTCTAGGCGCTGCGCGCCCGTGCGCCGTTCTGGTTGCTGGAACAACCGGAAAGGCGCACGAGCCCGGAGGGCCTATGTTGCGTCGAGGTCGATCGGGGGGCGCTCGCCTGCCGCGAGCGGCTTGCTCTGCGGTGGAGTGGGCGCCGACGGATCGGCGCTGACAGCCTTCGTTCCCGGCTTGTCGAACGACACCGAACTCGGCTTGTCGAAGTTGCCGGTGAGAATCGAATCGTCACCGTCGAGCAGGTGTTTGGTGATGACCGCGCGCGGTGTCATGCCGCGCAGCTGATTGAGGTCCGACAGCGGCTTGCGCAGATCCTCGAACTCCGGACCGAGCTCGTCCTTGAGCTGCTGGCTGGCGCCGCTCGCATACTCACGGACCTGCCTCAGTGATTTCGTTACCCAGCTGACCGCACCCGGAAGCCGCTCGGGTCCCAAGATGACCAGAGCCGCGACGAGGAGGACCATGAACTCGCCCCAACCAATGTTGCCGAACACGTGGTCAGCCTACTGTGCGGTGAGGGTGTGTGCCCAGGTGACGGAGCGATCTCACAGCAACCTCTCGAGTCAGTCGGAGGCCGGGGTCACGTCGACATCGACGAGTCGGCCCTCGCGGATCAGCTGAACCCGGACCGGTTCGCCGATCTTCTGCAGGTTGACGGCGACGACCAGTTCGTCGGCGCTCGTGACCGTGCGGTCGCCGACCTTGACGATCACATCGTTCTCGACGATCCCGGCCCGCGCGGCCGGGCTGTCCGAGCGGACATTGGCCACCTGGGCGCCGCTGGTGTTGTCGTTGACGACGGTGCGGGCGTTGACGCCGATGTCCGGGTGGTGCATCCGACCGTCCCGGATGAGGGTCTGAGCGACCGTCGTGACGTCGTCGATGGGAATCGCGAAACCGAGACCCACCGAGCCGCCGGACTCACTGAGCATGGCGGTGTTGATGCCGATCACCCGGCCGGTGTCGTCGACGAGCGCGCCGCCCGAGTTGCCGTGGTTGATGGCGGCGTCGGTCTGGACGGCGTCGATGACGGCGTTCGTGTCGGAGCCCTCGCCGGACAGTCGCATCGGACGGTGCAGGGCGCTGACGATTCCGCGGGTGACGGTCTTGCTGAGCCCGAGGGGCGATCCGACGGCGACGACGTCCTCACCGACCTGCACGTCGCCGGACTTGCCGAGTTCCGCGACCGTCAGATTGTCGGCGGAAACCTTGAGTACGGCCAGGTCGGTCTTGATGTCGCGACCGACGATCTGGGCCTCGGCCTTGGTCCCGTCCGAGAAGATCACCTGGATCTTGCCGCCGTCGGGGGCGGTGGCCGCGGCGGAGATGACGTGATTGTTGGTGACGATGTAGCCGGCGCCGTCGATGACGACGCCGGAACCGGTGCTGCCCTGGTCGCCGACCGCCACCTGGATGGAGACGACGGCAGGCAGCACGGCGTCCGCGACTTGCGCGACGGGCGACTGGCCGAGGTCTTCCTCGCCGCCACCCTGGACGAGGGTGACGCTCTGGCTGGTGAGCGAGCTGCGATCGGCGGTGATCACGGCGGCGAGGAGGCCACCGACCAGACCGATCGCGAGCGCGATTCCGCCGAGCGCGACGAGGGCCTTCGGCGCCACCTTGCCGCCGAACAGGACCTCGCGGGCGCTGAGCGCGGGAGCGGGCGGGCGCGAATGTTCTTCGGCGTGCAGCGCCGGGGAGCCGAGCTCGACGCCCGCATCGGGATCTCGCCAGGGGTCGGCGGGCGGTGCCTCGCCCGCCGGGGTCGCGGGCTTCCGGTGGGGATCACGCTGAATGGTGTCGACCTCGCCGTCCGGCCGGCCGAACGCCTCCGCCAGCACGGGGTCGGGGGCACCGACCTTCACCGAGGGTTCGCTCTCACGCCGGGCATCCGACGGGGCGAAGGAACCGGTGACGCCACCCGGTCGGCCGAACGCGCGGCTGGACGCTGCGTCGATCTGCGGGCGGTAGACGGGCCTCGGATCGAGACGTGGGGCGTCCGCCGGGCGGAGCGTGCCCGCCTCGTCCGCCACGGGACCGTCGGGTGCCGTCGTATCGGAACCCGGAGTCTTGTAATCCGCCGTCACGCTGTCGTGTCCCCCTCGTGTGCGTCAGTCACGCGCCCCAGTATCACCGATGCCTCGCTGAGCGCGGACACCGCCGTCGTCGGTCCGGATGCGCTCAACGGCGCCGGCGCCGGGACCAGATCCGGCTCGTGATCGAGTACGCGCTCGTGACCGGCGAATCCGGGGAGTGGGAGTCGAACGGGGACTTGTCGGCGGGATCGCCCTGGTTGCAACTGGGGATCTGGCTCAGCAGACCCAGGAGACCGGAGGGCATGGCGACGTCGCCGCTGCGGCGCAGGGCACGCCGTGCCTGCTGCTGGGAGTCCACCTCGAACGCGCACTCGGGGCAGATCGACAGGTGGTGGGCGGCGCGCAGATAAGCGGACATGCGGAGTTCACCGTCGACGTAGGCGGCGATCGCCTCACTCGCCAGGTGTTCGGTGGAGCCAAACTGGCGAGGTACACGCCCCTGCGTCATTCGTCCCTCCTGGTAACTACCCGACGCCGATCTGATCGGAGTCAACCTTTCCGTTCACAGCCAGATGCTCACGCAGAGCCTGCCTGCCGCGGTGGATGCGGCTACGCACGGTTCCGAGCTTGACACCCAGTGTGGCACCGATCTCCTCGTAGGACAGTCCTTCGATGTCACACAGCACGACCGCGGCGCGAAACTCTGGGGCCAACGAATCGAGCGCTGCCTGCAGATCCGCGTCCAGGCGGGCGTCGTGGTAGATCTCCTCGGGGTTCGGCCCGTCGGCCGGGACACGATCGTAGTCCTCCGGGAGCGCTTCCATGCGGATGCGGTTACGACGGCGGACCATGTCGAGGAAGAGGTTGGTGGTGATGCGGTGCAGCCAGCCCTCGAACGTGCCGGGCTGGTAGTCGGACAGGGACCGGAACACGCGGATGAACGTGTCCTGAGTGAGGTCCTCGGCGTCCTGCGCGTCGCCCGACAGCCGGTAGGCCAGTCGGTAGACTCGGTCGCCGTGCTCGCGGACGAGTTCGTCCCAGGACGGCATGGCGGACTTCTCGCCTGTGGCATCGAACACAGCCGTGCCCGTCAGCTCGGCGTCCGACAGCTGCTCGTCGGTGTTTCTCTCGTCTGGAGCCATCGTGTGGTTGCTCATCGAGTTAAGTGGATCCTCCTACTCAGGACCGCAGATCACTGAACGTGGTATAGGCGTCAACTCCCGAGGGCCGGGATTTGTTCCCGGATTCTCGGACTTTCCTCCGTCGTCGTGATCTCCCCGCCGGGCGGTCTTCGGATCTGGCGTTGGACATACTCTTTCCCACCGCGATATGTGCGCGGTGTGAGCAAGCTGAGGTATTCCTGAGAATCGCAGCCGGGCAGGTCGCGGCATCGTTGTCGAGCGCGCCTCGCGGCGGCGATGACGAGACCCCGATAGCCTCATGTGCGTGCAGACAAACGCCGAACGGATACTCACCCACGCAGAAGGGGCTGTCCGTGAAGACGAGGCCCTCGGTGCGGCCAGGGAGCGGGCGGACGACCTCGGTGCCGGACCGGTTCCTCCCGCGGTCGGTGCTGCTCTAGCCCTGTTTGCCCGCATGCTGGACGCCAAGACGGTCGTCGAGGTCGGAACCGGCGCGGGTGTGAGCAGTTTGTGGCTGCTCCGGGGCATGCGCGAGGACGGCGTCCTCACCACCATCGACAGTGAACCCGAGCACCAGCGGGCCGCCAAGCTGTCGTTCCGGACCAACGACATCGCACCGGCCCGGACACGGCTGATCAACGGCCGGGCACTCGACGTCCTGCCGCGGCTCGCCGACGGGGCGTACGACCTGGTGTTCGTCGACAGCGCACCGGTCGATCACCCGCACTACGTCCGCGAAGGGGTTCGCCTGCTGCGTCCGGGCGGCGCCATCGTGCTGCACAACGCCCTGCACGGGGGGCGGGTCGTCGACCCGAGCCAGCGTGACGCGGCGACCGTCGCCGTCCGCGAGGCCGCGAAGGCGCTCGCCGAGGACGACCGGCTGATCCGCGTGTTCCTGCCGATCGGCGACGGACTGCTCTGCGCGTCCAAGCTCTGAGAGCCCCCGTTCCGGGGCCCTCCCGCTAGATCCAGACGCCCTTGCCGATGGCGACGACGCCGCCGTTGCTGACGGCGAAGCGTTGCTTGTCGCGCTCGAGGTCGACGCCGATGATTTCGCCGTCGCCGACGACCACGTTCTTGTCGAGGATGGCGCGGCGCACCACGGCGCCCTTGCCGATGCGCACACCGGGCATGAGGACGCTGCCCTCGACCGTCGCGCCGCTGTCGACCATCACGTTGGAGCTGAGCACGGAGTTGCGCACCGTGGCCGCCGACAGGATGCACCCGGCCCCGACCACGGACTCCTGCGCGAGGCCACCCTGCACGAACTTGGCGGGCGCCAGGTTCTCCGTCTCACCGCGGATCGGCCACCGGCGGTTGTAGAGGTTGAAGATCGGGTGGACCGACACGAGATCCATGTGGGCGTCGTAGAACGCGTCGAGCGTTCCCACGTCGCGCCAGTAGCCCCGGTCGCGGTCGGTGGCGCCGGGAACGATGTTGTCCTTGAAGTCGTACACGGACGCCTCGCCCGCCTCGACGAGCGCGGGGATGATGTCGCCGCCCATGTCGTGGTCGGAGTCGGAGTTCTCGGAGTCGGCCCGGATCGCGTCGACCAGCACCTTGGTGGTGAACACGTAGTTGCCCATCGACGCGAACGTCATGTTGGGGTCGTCCGGGGTTCCCGGCGGATGCGCCGGCTTCTCGAGGAACTGGACGATGCGGCCCGACTCGTCGCTGTCGATACAACCGAACGCGAACGCCTCGCTGCGCGGCACCCGGATCCCGGCCACCGTCACGCCGGCACCCGACTCGATGTGGTGCTGCACCATCTGCTCCGGATCCATCCGGTACACGTGGTCGGCACCGAACACGACGATGTACTCGGGATCCTCGTCGTAGACGAGGTTCAGCGACTGCAGGATCGCGTCCGCACTACCGGTGTACCAGCGCGGGCCCAGACGTTGCTGCGCGGGAACGGGAGTGATGTATTCACCCGCGAACCCGGACAGTCGCCACGTCTGAGAGATGTGGCGGTCCAACGAGTGCGACTTGTACTGCGTCAGAACACACAGGCGGAGGTATCCCGCATTGACCAAATTGCTGAGCACGAAATCGATCAACCGGTAGGCGCCTCCGAAAGGCACAGCGGGCTTCGCCCGATCCGCGGTGAGCGGATAGAGACGTTTGCCCTCGCCGCCGGCGAGCACGATTCCAAGCACATGTGGCTGGCTCCTCACCCTGTCAACCTATCGGGCGGCCACTCCCCCCGCCAGCGAAGCGCCGAGTCACCGTTTCTCCGATACCTGAATGTGTCCGAGAGCGGTGGCCCGAAGCGTCCCGGGCGGTTACGTTAGGCCGGTGCGGGTGGCGATGATGACCAAGGAATACCCACCGGAGATCTATGGCGGTGCGGGTGTACACGTCACCGAACTGGTTGCTCAGTTGAAGCAGCTGTGTGAGGTGGACGTGCACTGTATGGGCGCTCCGCGCGTCGGGGCGGTCGTGCACACCCCCGATCCCGCGTTGGCCGGGGCCAATCCAGCACTCGCGACGCTGTCCGCCGAATTGCGCATGGCCGACGCCGCGACCGGTGCCGACGTCGTGCACTCCCACACCTGGTACACCGGCCTGGCGGGCCATCTGGCGTCCGCGTTGTACGACGTCCCCCACATCCTCACCGCCCACTCCCTCGAGCCACGGAGGCCGTGGAAGGCGGAGCAGCTGGGCGGCGGCTACCGCATCTCCTCGTGGTCGGAGCGCAACGCCGTCGAGCACGCCGACGCGGTGATCGCCGTGAGCGCCGGGATGCGACTCGACGTCCTCGACGCGTACCCGTTCGTCGACCCGCACCGGGTCCACGTGGTGCGCAACGGGATCGACACGTCGGTCTGGCATGCGGGGCCCGCAGGTCCGAGAGACTCCGCCCTCGCGAAGATCGGCGTCGACCCGGACCAGCCGATGGTGGCGTTCGTCGGCCGCATCACCCGGCAGAAGGGTGTCGGTCATCTGATCGCCGCAGCCCACCACTTCGCGCCCGAGATCCAGTTGGTGCTGTGCGCGGGCGCACCCGACACCCCGGAGATCGCCGCCGAGACCGAGCAGGCCGTGGCCGCGCTCGCGGCGCACCGGGGCAACGTGTTCTGGGTGCGGGAAATGCTGCCCACCGACCAGGTGCGGGAGATCCTGTCGGCCGCAACCGTCTTCGTGTGCCCGTCCGTGTACGAGCCGCTGGGGATCGTGAACCTCGAGGCCATGGCCTGCGAGACCGCGGTCGTCGCCTCCGACGTCGGCGGTATCCCCGAGGTGGTGGAGGACGGGGTCACCGGCCGTCTGGTGCACTACAACTCGTACGAGCCCGAGGCGTTCGAACAGGCGCTGGCCGAGTCGGTCAACGCAATCGCCGCCGACGTCGGCACCGCCCAGGCGATGGGCAAGGCCGGGCGGGCGCGGGCGATCGCCGAGTTCTCCTGGGCGGCCATCGCACAGCAGACCCTCGACGTCTACCAGGACGCGCTGTCGAGGCGCTGACCGAGGAGTTCAGAGCCGGGCGTAGGTGGACACCGTCACCGACGCAGTCACCGGATAGACCTGCGGCAGCGCGGCGATCGAGGATGCGAGCCGGTCGGGGGTGAGGTGCCGCGCCGACGGCCCCATCCCGACGAGCCGGGCCACGTCGAGGTGCGACAACGACATCGGGTACTCCACGGCCGCGTGGTCGGTGCGCTCGAACCGCCCGGACATCGCGGCCCCGAGCCGCTCGACCTTCCGGTTGTCCACCCGGACCATGCCGAGTAGGTCCACGAGCTCCCCCAGGTGCCGCTCGGTGGGGGTGAGGACCACCAGGGAGCCGCGCTCGCCGAGCACCCGGTGTGCTTCGTCGGCGTTGCGCGGCGCGAACACGCACAGGACGTGGCTGAGCACGTGGTCCCGCACCGGAAGGTGTTGCCACACGTCGGCAACCACTGCGCCGGCGCGTGGGTGGGCCTTGGCGATGCGCCGCGCCGCGTACTTGGACACGTCGAGTCCGATTCCCCGGCCGGTCGGGACGGCGTCGAGGACGTGCGCCAGGTAGTGGCCTGTGCCCGCGCCGATCTCGAGGATCCGGGGATCGTCGACGGGCCCGGTGCCCGCCACCACCGCGTCGGCGACGGCGTCCATCAGCGGATCGAAGCTGCCGCCGCCGAGGAAGTCCGCACGTGCGGCGATCATTTCGGGGCTGTCGCCGTCGAACTTGCCACCGGCCCCGGTCATCAGACTCACGTATCCCTGACGCGCCACATCGAAGGCATGCCCCTGGTCGCACAGGATCGCGCCGTCGTCGAGTTCCACGCGGGACCGGCACTGCGGGCACGCCAGCAGGTCGGTCACATCGGCCAGCACGAACGTTCGCCTTCCGGTTCCGGACACGGAACAGGCCCCGCACCGAGAACGGCGACGGGGCCTGCCCTGTGAGGTTCTCTCCGCACTCGACTAACTGGTGACGCCCTTGAGCTCTTCACCGAGTGCGGCAGCTTCCTCCGGGGTGAGCTCGACAACCAGACGTCCACCACCCTCGAGCGGAACCCGCATGACGATTCCTCGTCCCTCTTTGGTTGCTTCGAGGGGACCGTCCCCGGTCCGGGGCTTCATGGCCGCCATCCTCTGCTCCCTCCAGATCTGCGCTGCCTGCTTGCGCCTCGACAAATTTTGGCACCCCGCCAACACTCGGCGAGGCTTGTGACATCCATTCTTCCCTATGGACACGAGTACCGGGAACCTGAGTCACGAATAGGCAGGTCCACCGGCACTTCAGGCAGTGATCGGGACCCAGCAGGCGGCCACGTGGTCGTCCACCATCCCGGTGGCCTGCATGAGTGCATAAGCCGTGGTAGGGCCCACAAATTTGAACCCTCGGCGCTTCAATTCCTTCGCCATCGCGGTGGACTCCGGTGTGACGGCCGGGACGTCGTTCACCGTGGCGAGGCGGCTCGGGCGCGGCGGCGGGGCGAACGACCACAGCAGGGTGTCGAGGTCGGTGTCCGACAACTCCAGGAGGGCCCGCGCATTGCTCACCGACGCCTCGATCTTGGCCCGGTTCCGCACGATCGACGCGTCCGCGAGCAGGCGCGCCACGTCCCGTTCCGTGTACCGGGCCACCGCCTCCGGATCGAACCCGGCGAACGCGGCCCGGAAGGCCTCGCGCTTGCGGAGAATCGTGATCCACGACAGTCCCGACTGGAACGCTTCGAGGCACAGCCTTTCGTACAACTCGTCGCGGCCGTGCAGCGGACGACCCCACTCGAGGTCGTGGTAGTCCCGGTACAGCCGGGACCCGTCCGTGTCGACCGCCCACGTGCAGCGCACCCGGTCGTCGGGGGCTGTCACGAGGCATCCCCCGGCCGTTCGGACGCGGCTTCGACCGCCGCCAACTGCTCGCGCAGCGAATCGATTTCACGGCCCAGCCGGGACAGCGCCCAGTCGACCTCGCTGGCCTTGTACCCCCGCAGCGTCTGCTGGAATCGCAACGCCTCCACGTCGGCGCCCGTCACGCCCTCGGCAGGCAGGGCCGTGAGTGTGGTGCCGGGCGGCAGGGGCGCGAGTTCCTCGGAACGGCCGAACACCGCGCTGGCGGCGAGGAACAGCATCGCGCCGACGAACGCCATGACGAGCAGATAGAGCAGGGCTGTCACCATGCCCCGATCCTGTCACGGACGTCCGACAGCAACCTCCCTCAGGTGCGCGCGGTCAGGGGCACACCGTGTTCATCGGTGGGCGATCGGCCAGCGCGACGTCCGTCGTCGTCGGAACGAAGGAGTCGCCGTCCACCAGGAACTGGGTCAGACCCGCACCGGAGTCGGGCACCCCGCAGCGCCGCATCATCGTGCCGATGATCTGCCTGCTCATCACCCCGAGTTCGGACAGCGGGCGGTTGCGGTGCTTGCGCACCCCCAGATTGACCTGGCCGATCGCTCCGAGCCCGAGACGGTCGTACGTGTCGAGCAGCAGGCCGATCTCGACCCCATAGCCGGGGGCGAACGGAACCGCCGACAGCAACTCCCGGGTGCCCGCATACTCGCCGCCCAGCGGCTGCAGCACGCACGTCAGCTCCGGCCGGAGCGAGGCCAGCATGGGACGCGCCACGAGCTCCGTGACCCGGCCACCTCCGTTGGCGTCCTCCGTGCCGCTGAGGCGGAGCGGACGGCGGTAGTAGCCCTTCACGAGATGGATGCCGTCGGCCGTCAGCAGCGGTCCCAGCAGCTTCGGGACGAAGGCCGGATCCGGGTTGATGAGATCCGAGTCGACGAAGGCGATGAGGTCACCGGTGCTCGCGGCGACGGAACGCCACAGCACCTCACCCTTGCCCGCCACCGGCGGGAACGCCGGCACCGCCTCCTCCCGGCTGATGACGGTGGCGCCCGCCGCGCGTGCGCGTTCCGCCGTCAGGTCCGTCGATCCGGAATCGAGCACGATCAACTCGTCCACCAGACCACCGAGCAACGGGTGGATCGTGTCCACCACCGCGGCGACGGTCTCCTCCTCGTTGAGCGCCGGCAAGACCACCGACACGGTGCGCCCGGCCTTGGCCCGTTCGAGTTCGGCGATGCTCCACGACGGCTGGTCCCAGCTGTTCGCCTCGGCCCAGCTGCGAGGGGTTCGCTCCTCCGCCACCATCGTGCGGGCCGCCCGGGCCCCCACGGCACTCATGCCAGCCCCCGCACGGTGCGGGACGGTGCGCGCCGGCCTTGAATCGCGGCCACCATGTCCACCACTCGACGCGTGGGGGCAACTTCGTGGACACGGAAGACACGGGCGCCTCCTGCGGCGGCCATCGCTGTCGCTGCCAATGTTCCCTCCAACCGCTCGACGAGATCTACCCCTAGAGTCTCCCCGACGAAGTCCTTGTTGCTCAGCGCCATGAGCACTGGCCATCCGGTATTTACAAGATCTTCCATTCGCCGCAACAACTCGAGCCCGTGATAGGTGTTTTTCCCGAAATCGTGGGTCGGATCGATGAGGATTGAATCGGCGGGCACACCCAGCCGGGCCGCGTTCTCGGCGGCCGACACCACTTCCCGGAGGACGTCCGCGACGACGTCGGTGTAGCGGACACGGAACGGCCGGGTCCGCGGAACCGCTCCCCCAGTGTGTGAGCAGACGATGCCGGCGCCCGTCTCCGCGGCGACCTCGACGAGCGCAGGGTCGGCGCCGGCCCAGGTGTCGTTGATGAGATCGGCGCCCTCGGCGACGGCGAGCCGGGCCACGTCGCTGCGCCAGGTGTCGACGCTGATGAGCAATTCCGGGTATCGCTCGCGGATCGCGGCCACGAACGGCACCACCCGCCGGGTCTCCTCTGCGGAGTCGACGACGTCACCCGGTCCGGCCTTCACACCCCCGATGTCGACGAGGTCGGCACCCTCGTCCACAGCCCGTTCGACCGCCGACATGGCAGCGGAATCGGTGAATGTGGCACCGCGGTCGTAGAACGAATCGGGTGTCCGGTTCACGATGGCCATCACCAGCGCACGATCGACCGCCACGGGGCGCCCGCACAGCGTGGGCGACGGGTGGTCGGGCGCGGGCGGTACGTCGGTCTCGGCCATGTCACCAATATTGGCACGCAGCGAAATCGAAACCACCCGTGAGTACTTGTTAACGGCGGGCGGTTAACAAGTACTCACGGGCGGCGTACCCGCATCACCCCTTGGGCAGCGAACCCTTCGCCACTTCGTCGACGTACCCGTCGTACGAGGGCTTGTAGCCGTCGCTGCGCCCGGACAGCACGTGCAACGTGTCGGTGTCCTCGACGTCGTAACCCTCCTTGCGGAGTTCCACCTTGCGGCTCTTGAACGTCGACGTCTGCTCGAGGGAATCGACGACGCGGACGAACAGCGGCACCGCGTACGACGGCAGCCGCTGGAACAGCAACTCCGCGACGTCGGCGCCGTCGAACTTCTCGTTCTCGTGCAACGTCACCGCGGCCATCCCTGCGCGACCGTCGGTCCCGGGGATCTCGACGCCGTAGACGACGGCGTGCTCGACCGCCGGATGCGCGAGGAGTGCGCCCTCGACCTCGGTGGTCGCGACGTTCTCCCCCTTCCAGCGGAACGTGTCGCCGAGCCGGTCGACGAACGCCACGTGCGACCAGCCCTGGCGGCGCACCAGGTCGCCGGTGTCGAACCAGCAGTCGCCGTCGTCGAAGCCGTCGCGGACGAGTTTCTTGTCGGTGGCCTCCTCGTCGGTGTATCCGTCGAACGGCGCACGGTCCGTCACCTTCGACAGCAGCAGTCCGACGTCGCCGGTGCGTACCTTCCGCAGCTTGCCGTCGGAGTGCCGCCGGGGCGATCCGCTGTCCTCGTCGTACTCGACCACCGCGTGCGGCAGGGGGCAGATGCCTGCCGTCCGGTCGACGTTGAGGGCGTTGACGAACGCGATGTTGCACTCGCTGGCGCCGTAGAACTCGGCGACCCGGGAGATCCCGAACCGGGTCGTGAACTCGGACCAGATCTCCGGACGGAGACCGTTCCCGACCATCAGCCGGATGGAGTTGTCGCGGTCGCCGGGCTTCTCGGGCTGGTTCAGCAGGTACCGGCACAGCTCGCCGATGTAGGTGAACCCGGTGGCCCGGTTCAGTTCGACGTCGGCCCAGAACTTGGACGCCGAGAACTGCTTGCCCAGTGCGAGCGTCGCACCCGACCCGAGCACCGAGGACAGTGACACCGTCAGCGCGTTGTTGTGATAGAGCGGCAGGCAGCAGTACAGGACGTCGCTTCCGCGCAGCCGGACGCCCATGTTGCCGAGTCCGGACATGCTCTTGAGCCAGCGGAAGTGGCTCATCAGGCTGGCCTTCGGCAGTCCCGTGGTGCCGGAGGTGAAGATGTAGAAGGCCTTCTCCCGGGCCTGGATCTGCTCGCACACCTCAGGGTTGTCGTCCCCGGCCTTCTCGGCGAGACGGTCGAGGTCGTCGAAGTACAGCACCGAGGGCACGGCGGGTGGTTCGTCGAGCGAGTCCATGGCCTCGCTCGACGCCTCGGACACCACCAGGACCCGGCTGTCGAGCAGCGAAATGCTGTGGGCGAGTACGTCTCCGCGCTGGTTGTGATTCAGCATCCCGGCGGCGGCGCCGAGCTTGACCGCGGCGAGTGCGATGAGCAGCGTCTCGGGTGAGTTCTTACCGAGGATCCCGACGACGTCCCCGCGTGCCACGCCGAGGTCGGCGAGCACGTGGGCGTAGCGGTTCACGCGGATGTTGGCGTTCCGGTAGCTCAGCGATTCGCCCTCGAACCGCAGGAACGTGCGGCGCGGGTGCGCCGCGGCGGCGCGCTGGAAGACGAGGCCGATCGATTCCCTCGCGTCGGGGGTCCGGATCAGGCCGAGGACCCCTCTCGCCATGATCGGCAGCTCCGGAACCATGGCCGGCAGCCGCCTCGCGAGGTCGACCACCCCGATCGTCGAACGAGCTGTCGAACGAGCTTCAGAACGCATGACATCCCCTCAGGCCTGCAGTATGAGTCAGGTCACCTTACTGCACGGTAACAACGTGCGCCACGACGCGGACCGGGCGGCGCCTCAGGAGACGCAGGCGTCCAGCGCCTCCCCGACATCGGCCCGGACGAGCAGCCTGTCGAGGGCGCGCTGCGCCACGAAACCGCCGCCCCGCAGCCCGTCCAGCCAGTCGAGCAACCCGGTGTAGTGACCGTGCGGATCCAGCAGGACCACCGGCTTCTCGTGCATGCCGAGGTAGCCCGCGGTCCACGTTTCGAACAGCTCCTCGAGCGTGCCGATACCGCCGGGCAGCGTCACGAACGCGTCGGCCCGGTCCTCCATGATCTGCTTGCGCTGACGCATGGTGTCGGTGACCACCAGCTCGTCGGCGTCCACGTCGGCGACTTCCCTGTGCACCAGAGCTTTCGGGATGACACCGACGGTTGTCGCCCCTGCCGCGCGGGCGGCCTCGGCCACCGCGCCCATCATCGAGACGTTGCCACCTCCGGACACGAGTTGCCAACCGCGCTTTCCGATTTCGGCACCCACCCGGGACGCGAGCTCCAGGAAGTGGTCGTCCACGGGGCCGGACGCACAGTAGACGCACACCGAGAACGGCTGCGGTGGAACAGTTTCCGGCATCACCACTGGTCCTCCGTCCCGAGCAGGGCAGCTTCGTCGACACCCTGCTGCGACCGTATGACGATCTGCACTGCTTCCTCCACGTCGTCCGTGACGTGCAAGAGATTGACGTCACCTTCCGAGATCTTGCCGCTGCGTTGGAGAGTTCCCCGCAACCAGTCCACCAGACCGGACCAGTACTCGGTGCCGAACAGGACGATCGGGAATCTCGTGACCTTGCGCGTCTGCACCAGAGTCAGCGCCTCGAACAGTTCGTCGAGCGTCCCGAACCCGCCGGGCAGGCAGATGAACGCCTGCGAGTACTTCACGAACATCGTCTTGCGCGCGAAGAAATAGCGGAAGTTGATGCCGAGGTCGACCCACTCGTTGAGGCCCTCCTCGAACGGCAGCTCGATGCCGAGGCCGATGGAGTAACCACCCGATTCGCTGGCGCCGCGGTTGGCCGCCTCCATGACGCCGGGGCCGCCGCCGGTCATGACGGCGTAGCCGGCCTCGGCCAGGCGGGCACCCAGCGCCCGTCCCGCCTCGTATTCGGGGTGGCCGTCCGGTGTGCGAGCGGAACCGAAGACGGTGACCGCGCGCGGCGCCTCGGCCAGGGCACCGAACCCCTCGACGAACTCGCTCTGGATCCGCAGTACCCGCCAGGGGTCGGTGTGCACCCAGTCGGTCGAGCCCCGCTCGTCGAGCAACCGCTCGTCGGTGGTGGTGTCGTCCTTGCGGGCGCGCCTCAACTGCACCGGACCCCGGTGCTTCACGGACGAGGACTTCCGGCCGTGAGTGTTCTTCTCGGGTGCCATGCGCCCCAGGCTAGCGGGTGGCCCGTTCGGGGCACCGGGCAGTCACGGGGCGCTCAGGTAGGCGCGCAGCACGGTCGTCACGTCGGTGATCTGCTGGACGGGCACGTGCTCGTCCCGCTTGTGGGCGAAGTTCGGGTCACCGGGACCATAGTTGACGGCCGGGATGCCGAGGGCGGAGAACCGTGAGACGTCGGTCCACCCGTACTTGGCGCGGAACTCGCCACCCGCCGCCTCGATCAGGGCCGCGGCCGCCGGGTCGCTCAGCCCGGGCAGGGCTCCCGGCGACAGATCGGTGACCTCGAAACCCAGCTCGATCCCGTCGAAGACCTCCCGCACGTGGTCGATCGCCTGCTCGGCGCTGCGGTCGGGGGCGAAGCGGAAGTTCACGTCCATCTCCGCCGCGTCGGGAACCACGTTGCCTGCGACCCCACCGGCGATCCGCACGGCGGACAACCCCTCCCGGTACACGCAGCCGTCGATGTCCACCGACCGCGCGGTGTAGTCCGACAGCCGCTGCAGAACCGGGGCGAAGCGGTGGATCGCGTTGTCGCCCAGCCACGATCTCGCGGAGTGCGCGCGGGTGCCGCGGGTGGTCAGCGTCACCCGCAACGTGCCCTGACATCCCGCCTCGATGAGGCCTCCCGTCGGCTCGCCGAGAATCGCGACGTCCGCGCGCAGCCACTCGGGGATCTCGCGTTCGATCCGTCCGAGCCCGTTGTGGACGGCCGCGATTTCCTCGCAGTCGTAGAACACCAGGGTCAGATCGTGCGCGAGGTTCTCGATGGTTGCGGCGAGGTGCAGGAACACCGCGTCACCCGACTTCATGTCGACCGTTCCGCATCCGTGCAGCAGATCGCCCTCACGCCGCGAGGGCACGTTGTCGGCGATCGGCACCGTGTCGAGGTGACCGGCGAGCATCACCCGGCTCGGCAGTCCCCGATCGGTCCGGGCGAGTACGGCGTTGCCGTTGCGGATGATCTCGAAACCGGTGGTCTGTTCCCGCAGCGCCGACTCGACGGCGGCGGCGATCGCCGACTCGTCGTGCGAGACGCTCGGGATGTCCACCAGGGCGGCGGTGAGGTCGATGGGATCGGCGTGGAGGTCGAGTGGGCTCACCTGTCCACCCTAAGCCGACCCGTCCGCCCGCTCGGGCGTTGCTACCCGTCGAAGCCGCCCGGGACCTCGTAGATCGCACCGTCGAAACCGATGCGGAACAGCCGTCCCGCCGAGAAGCCGCCGGACCCCTGCCCGTAGACGACCATGCTCGACGTCGGCAGACCGGACGCCAGCACGCAGTACCGCCCCGGCGCGTCGAGGCGCCAGATCTCGCCGCGCACGTTGGCCGGGACCACCGGACGGCCTCTCGAGTCCAGGGCCAGACCGTCGGGTGCGGCGAACGTGTCGAGACCGGACAGGTCGAGGATGCTCTCGGGCGCTCCGGGGTTCGAGAGCGGGATCCGACTCACGCCCGGATTCACGAACGTCCGCGACACGTAGAGGTAACGATCGTCCGCGCCGAGCACCGCGCCGTTGGCGCTGGGCAGCGTCGCCCAGTGGGGCTCCACCCGCCCGTCGGGGAACACCCGTCCGATCTGGGTTCCGAAGTCGTTGGTGGCGTATGCGGTTCCGTCGGCGGCGACATCGAGTCCGTTCGCCGCGCTCAGGCCCGATACGAACGGGGTGAGCACGTTGCTCGCGGTGTTCAGCTTCGCGATCGCACCCGGACGCAGGATGTCGCCGAGGAACACGCGGGCGTCCGCGCCGTACCCCACCAGCAGTGAACCGTCCGACGCCCAGGCCAGCGCCCCGGCCCCGCCGTCCGGCACCGTCGCGACCGGGACCGCGGGGGCTCCCGGGGCGTCGAGGCGGAACACCCGCCCGCTCAGTAGGTCCGTCGTGTAAAGGCGGCCGCCGCCGTCCACGGCGACTCCCTCGAGCGCCGCTCCCGGCACCCGCCCGACGAGGACCGGTGCCTGGCCGGCGCCCGGGCACGCCGGAGCGGCGGACGCGGTCTGCGGCGCCACCACCGACACGGCCCCGGCGAGCAGCGCACCCGCGGCCACGGCCCGGACGCCTCCTCCGATGAATCGACCCCAGTGCGACATGCGCATTCCCACGACCCTTCCCGGTGTGCCCTACGTGCCCCGTGCATGGTCCCCCACATCGCCGGAACCCGCTCGGTTTCGATTCGATCACGCCCGGTAACTACCGCTGGGAATGCCCGAGTAATGAGGCAGTAACCTTTACTGCCGTGAGCACACAGGGAGCATCAGCAGTAGGCATCGCCAACGTGACCGTCGGCGGCACGGTCCTCGACACCTGGTTCCCGGCGCCCGAGCTGGGAAACTTCGACGACGCGGGCACCGTGCGGATCGAGGGTGGCGACATCCCCTCCGATCTGGCACTTCTCGCCGGACCCGACGAGGCGCGTGAGGTCGACCAGGTCGTGGTGCGCACCACCATCGCCGACCTGTCGGCGCCGCCGGTCGACGCCCACGACGCCTACCTGCGCCTTCACCTCCTCTCGCATCGCCTCGTGACCCCGCACGGCGTCAACCTCGACGGTCTGTTCGGATTGCTGTCCAACGTGGTGTGGACCAACTTCGGTCCCTGTGCGGTCGAGGGCTTCGAGAAGGTGCGGTCGCGTCTGCGCATCCGCGGCGTGGTCACCGTGTTCGGTGTCGACAAGTTCCCGCGCATGGTCGACTACGTCGTGCCGTCCGGCGTCCGCATCGCCGACGCCGACCGCGTCCGCCTCGGCGCCCACCTGGCAAGCGGCACCACCGTGATGCACGAGGGCTTCGTCAACTTCAACGCCGGCACGCTCGGCAACTCCATGGTCGAAGGCCGTATCTCCGCCGGCGTCGTCGTCGACGACGGATCCGACGTGGGCGGCGGCGCGTCGATCATGGGCACCCTGTCCGGTGGCGGCAAGGAGACCATCTCCGTCGGCAAGCGCTGCCTGCTCGGCGCCAACGCCGGTCTCGGCATCTCCCTCGGCGACGACTGCGTCCTCGAAGCCGGCCTGTACGTGACCGCGGGCACCAAGGTCACCGGGCCGGACGGCACCGTCGTGAAGGCCAAGGAACTCAACGGCCAGTCCAACCTGCTGTTCCGTCGCAACTCCGTGTCGGGAGCCGTCGAGGTCGTGCCGTGGAAGGGCACCGGCGTGGAATTGAACGCCGCTCTGCACGCAAACGACTGACCCGGTGAGCGGTACGCGAACACCCGGCACGATGACCGATTCGACCAGCACCCTGGGCCGGGGCCTGAAGGTCCGTCACCTCACGATGATGGGCCTCGGTTCCGCGATCGGTGCCGGACTGTTCCTCGGCACCGGTGTCGGCATCGCGACCGCCGGACCCGCCGTCCTCGTCTCCTACCTTCTCGCCGGCATCATCGTCGTCTTCGTGATGCGGATGCTCGGCGAGATGGGAGCGGCGATCCCCGCCAGCGGATCCTTCTCGCACTACGCGCGGATCGGCATCGGCGAGTGGGCCGGATTCGTGATGGGCTGGCTCTACTGGTTCATGCTGATCATGGTGCTCGGCGCCGAGATCACCGGCGCCTCCGGCATCGTGAGCGGCTGGTTGCCCGGCGTGCCGCAGTGGGTCGTCGCCCTCGTGTTCGTGATCTTCTTCGCGGCCGTCAACCTCGCGAAGGTCAGCAACTTCGGCGAGTTCGAGTTCTGGTTCGCCGCCATCAAGGTCACCGTCATCATCGCGTTCCTGGTGATCGGCGTGCTGCTGGTGTTCGGCCTGCTGCCGGACACCGAACCGGTGGGCACCACCAACCTCTTCGGCCACGGCGGTTTCATGCCCGAAGGCTTCGCCGGTGTCGCCGCGGGACTGCTGGTGGTGGCGTTCGCCTTCGGCGGCATCGAGATCGTGACCATCGCCGCCGCTGAATCCGAGGACCCCGAGCGGTCGATCGCCGTGGCGGTGCGCAGCGTCGTCTGGCGTATCAGCGTCTTCTACCTCGGTTCGATCTCGATCATGGTCCTCGTCCTTCCCTGGGATTCCTCGGACCTGAAGAGCGGACCGTTCGTGGCCGTCCTCAACCAGGCGCACATCCCGTACGTGGCCGGGTTCATGGAACTGGTGGTCGTGGTCGCGTTGTTGTCGGCGTTCAACGCCAACATCTACGGCACGTCGCGGATGGCGTACTCGCTGTCCCGGCGCGGCGACGGTCCCGCGTTCATGGCCCGGATCTCGAATTCCGGGGTGCCCCTCAATGCGGTGCTGCTGTCGGTGTTCTTCGGTTTCGTCAGCGTCCTCCTCAACTGGTGGCTGCCGGACGACCTGCTGGGACTTCTCCTGAACGCCGTCGGTTCGGCGCTCCTGGTCATCTGGATCTTCATCGTCGTCTCGCATCTGAGACTGCGCCCGCGGCTCGAACGCGAAGGCAAGCTGACCGTGCGGATGTGGCTGTTCCCGTGGCTCAGCTACGTCACGCTCGCAATGCTCGCCGGTTTCGTCGTCCTCATGCTCTTCGACACCGACGCCCGGACCCAGCTGATCTCGACGTGCGTCTTGTTCCTCGTCATCGCGGCGCTCGGTGTGCTCAACACCCGGCTGCGCAAGCGGTCGCAGACGGTGTGAGGGTTCGGGCCGGCGACTCACCGGCCCGAACTCGACTCCTGCCCCGCGGACGAGCGCGCCGCATGGGCGAGCACCTGCGGTCCGGTCACGAACGCCTTCCGCCACGGTGCGACACCGTCGATTTCGATCTCGATGGACAGGCTCAGCACGGTGCGGATCAGCACGATCACTCCCAGGACGGCGGCATCGGTCAGCGACGGCGTCGAGGTGACCGTCTTGACGATGTCTGCCGCGACGAGCAATTCCAGGCCGAGCAGGATCGCGCCCCCGAGCGACTCCCGCAGGGTCTTGAACGCCTGAGTGCCGTCTCCGGTCCGCTTCCACGCGCGCACCGCGAGGAAGAAGGCGAAGAGGAACCCGACAACCATCGCGAGGACACCGAGCACTTCGAACACTTCGGTTGCGAGTTCGAAGAACCTGACAGTGTCCATGGTGTGAGTGTTCCTGGTCGGGAGGGTGTTCGCAGTGGATTCCCGTCCGATCGACGCGTGGTGGGCCGCCCGCCCGTCATCAGCCTTCCGGTTGTCGTGTGCGCCGACCCGGTTCGGCCAGTGCGTGGTCGATGATCCGTGCGATCTCGGCGAGGGGACGAGGCTGATCCATATCGGCATGCGTGCTGTGAACGTCGTGAGTCACGATGTCGCCGGTGACGTATGCGTGCCATGTCTCGGCCGAAGACTCGCTCGACATCGATCCGTCATCCGTCAATGTCGGACGGAGGAACACCACGTCACCGTGATAGATCTGCGGTACGTGGTCGACGGCCAGGCGTAAGTCATTCCGATAGATTGCACGAGCGGCATCCCAGACGGGCGCATAGTCGGGCGAATCGACGATCTCGCCGTAGCGGCTCTGCGCCCATGCCCGGATCGACTGTCGAATGTCGTCATCCGAAGGTGGCGCCCGGCCGATGAGGAGATCCCCGGCACCGGGGACGCTGTCCATCATCGCGAGGAATGCAACCTCGAGCCCCCGGCGTTCCAGCGCGGTGGCGATCGCCTGGGCGACAAGGCCACCGAACGACCATCCGAGCAGAAGAAACGGGCCGTCGTCCTGAACGTTGAGGATCTGCTCGAGATAGTCGGCGGCCATCGTCTCGATCGACGTCGGTAGCGGCGTCTCTCCATCGAAGCCCCGTGCTTGCAGACCATATATGGGCCGGCCGGGGAGGTGGGCGCGAAGGCCCATGTAGCACCAGCTCAGTCCGCCGCCCGGGTGGACACACCACAGCGGCGGTCCGAATCCTTCGCTTCGGATCGGCAAGATGGCCGCGAACGGATCGAGCGAGTCGGGTTCGGCCTCCTCACCCAGGCGGGGTGCGAGTTCGGCGACCGTCGGAGACTCGAAGATCACCCGGATCGGGACCTCCACCCCCGACACCGACCGAATCCGGCTCACCAATTGCGTCGCGGACAGCGAATGCCCACCCAGGTCGAAGAAACTGTCATCGATCCCCACGCGGGGAACACCGAGAACCTCGGCGTAGAGCGAAGCCAGCGTGTCCTCCACCGGTGACCGCGGCGCCCGGAACACCCCGCCGGTGAACTCCGGTGCCGGCAATGCTCTCCGATCCAGTTTCCCGTTCACCGTCAGCGGCAACCGGTCCAGCACCACCACCGCCGCTGGAACCATGTATTCCGGCAGCATCCCGGCCACGAACCGGCGGACCTCGACACCTGTGCCGGTGTCGGCGGCATCGGAGACCACGTAACCGACCAATCCGGTGCCGGTGGCGGTGTCCCGGGCCACCACCACCGCCTGGGTCACGGCCGGATGTTTCAGGAGACCCGCCTCGATCTCCGCGGGTTCGACCCGGAATCCGCGAATCTTGACCTGCTCGTCCGCTCTTCCGTAGAACTCGAGCACCCCGCCGGAGGTCCAGCGCACCAGATCCCCGGATCGATACATCCGCGCACCCGGCTCCCCGAAGGGACACGCCACGAACCGCTCCGCCGTCAACCCCGGCCGGCCGACATACCGCTGAGCCAACTGCGCCCCGGCGATGTACAGCTCCCCCACCGCCCCCACCGGAACCGGCACCAACCCCGCACCCAGCACGAACACCTGCGTGTTGCCCACCGGCGCCCCGATCGGCACACTCGCCCGGTCGGCGCGTTCGCCCGACTCGGGTAGCACGAAGGTTGCCGCGAAGACTGTCGTCTCGGTCGGCCCGTACCCGTTGACCAGAATCAGAGGATTCACGTGCTCGCCCCGGGACCAGCCCTGCAACCCGGCCGGATCCAACACCTCACCGCCGAACACCACCATCCGCAGCACCGAATCCGCCCCCACAGCGGGATCCTCACGCTCGACCTCGGCGAACTCGTAGAACGCCGACGGCGTCTGACCGAGAACCGTCATCCGCTCCCGAACCACCACCTCCCACAATCCGACCGGCGAACGCATCACCTCCCACGGCACCACCACAACCCGGGCCCCGTGCACCAACGCCCCCCACAACTCCCACACCGAAAAATCGAACGCCACCGAATGACACCACCCCCACACGTCCCCGGCATCGAAGCCGGCCCACCCTGCGGTACCGGCGAACAGCGACACCACACTCCGGTGGCTCACGGCGACGCCCTTCGGAACACCCGTCGACCCGGAGGTGTACATCACGTACGCGGTGTTGTCCGGTCGTAGTGGTGTGGTGCGGTCGTTGTCGTCGGGGTTTCGCGCCTCCCATTGTCCGCCCTCGTCGGTGCGGGTGTCGAGAAGTATCCTGGGGATGTCGTTGTCGGGCAACAAGTTTTCGGTCATGGTGTGGCTGAGGATCAACAGCGGAGCGGCGTCGGTGAAGATGGTCCCGGTTCGTGCACCGGGGTACTGCAGGTCGATGGGGAGGTATGCACCCCCGGCCTCGAGAACGGCCAACAACGCGACGACCAACTCGGGTGACCGCTCCAATGCGACCGCCACCAGCACCTCCGGGCCGACACCCGCACCGATCAGGCGGTGTGCCAGCCGATTCGCTCGACTGCTCAACTCCCGGTAGGTCCAGTTCTCATCACCGAACGTGACCGCCACCGCATTCGGAGTCGCGGCGACCTGAGCCTCGAACAAGCCGGGAATCGTCGAGTCCGGTACCGGTACGCTCGTGTCGTTCCAGGTCCGCAGTACCAGCTCACGCTCGTCGGGCTCGAGGATCTCGTACCCCTCGATCCGCCCGCGCGGATCCGCCACGATCAACTCCGACAACCGCACGAACCGGGCCGCGATACCCTCCACCGTCCCCCGGTCGAACAGATCACTCGCGTACTCGACGACCCCGGCCAGACCCTGCTGACCATCGGGAGTGAGAGTGAAGGACAGGTCGAAACGCGACGTCCCGGTCGGCGCCGGAAGTGTGGTCCATTCCAATCCGGGGAACTCGACCTCGGGAAAAGCGTTGTTCTGCATGGCGAACGACACCTGAAACAACGGATGATACGCCGCCGACCGGACCGGATTCAGCAACTCCACCAACCGCTCGAACGGCGCATCCTGATTCTCATACGCCGCCAACGCCTTAACCCGCACCCGGTCGAGCACCTGATCGAACCGCGGGTTCCCCGACAGATCCACCCGCAGCACCCAGGTATTGACGAAGAACCCCACCAACTCGGTCAGGGCTTCGTCGGTACGGCCGGCGATCGGTCCGCCGATCGCAACGTCCTCCCCCGCGCCAAGCCGGTGGAGCAGCACCGCGAGCACGGATTGCAGCACCATCGAGGGTGTCGCCCCACATCTGCGGGCAAGTTCCGTGACTGCCGAAGCACGTTCCGGTGCGATCACGAACTCCACCGTGCCGCCCCGGTAACTCGGTTCGGCCGGACGTCGACGATCAGTCGGCAACTCGATGCACTCCGGCAACCCCGCCAACTCGGCCCGCCAATACTCCACCTGTGCGGCAAGCACACTCCCCGGATCATCCGCACTGCCCAGAAGCTCCCGCTGCCACAAGGTGTAATCGGCGTACTGCACCGGCAACGCCGCCCACCCCGGCATCTCGCCGTCGGTCCGCGCCGCATATGCGACCGCGATGTCGCGGGCCAACGGCGCCAACGAACCCCCGTCCCCCGCGATATGGTGCAGCACCAGTACCAGCACGTGCTCTGATTCGGAAACCCGGAAAACGCGGGCCCGCAGGGGTATCTCTACCGACAGGTCGAATCGACAGCCCGCCGCCTCCGCGACTGCATCCATCAGAGTGCTGTCCCGCACGTCGACGATCTGAACCGGCAGTTCCGCGACGACCTGCTCAGCCGGCAGGATCTGCTGGAACGGCACCCCTTCGTCCTCCCCGAACACGGTCCGCAGGCTCTCGTGCCGGGCGACGACGTCCGCAACAGCGGCTGTCACCGCCCCGGTGTCGAGGGCGCCGGTGAGTCGCACCGCGACCGGAATGTTGTACGTCGCCGACGGTCCCTCGAACCGATACAGGAACCACAACCGGGCCTGCGCGAACGACAGCGGCACCCGCTCGGGCCGCACCCTCGCGGTCAGTGGCACCCGGACCGGGCCCTCCCTGAGTCGGGGTGCCAACTCCGCCACCGTCGAGGACTCGAACACCACCCGGATCGGAACCTCCACACCCAACACCGACCGAATCCGGCTCACCAAGCGCGTCGCCGACAACGAATGCCCACCCAGGTCGAAGAAACTGTCGTCGATTCCCACCCTCGGCACGTCGAGTACGTCCGCGAACAACGACACCAGAGTTTCCTCGACCGGCGACCGCGGATCCCGAAGTATGCCGCCGGTGAACTCCGGTTCCGGCAACGCTTTCCGGTCCAGTTTCCCGTGGGCCGTCAACGGCAGCTGATCCACCACCATGATCACCGCCGGAACCATGAAGTCCGGCAACAACCCTGCCACGAAACGACGAACCCCGGTCGCCGAATCACTCGGCCCGTCGACCCCGTCGATATCGAGAACTACATATCCGATCACCTCGGTGCCACTGCCGGTGGCGCGGGCCACCACTACCGCCTGCGCCACCGCAGGATGCTTCAGCAGCACCGCCTCGACCTCGGCGGGTTCGACTCGGAACCCCCGCACCTTCACCTGCTCGTCCGCGCGCCCCACGAACTCGAGCTCACCCTCGGCGGTCCACCGCACCACATCCCCCGACCGATACATCCGCGCACCCACCGCCCCGAACGGACACGCCACGAACCGCTCCGCCGTCAACCCCGACCGGCCGAGATAACCGCGTGCCAGCTGCACCCCGGCGATGTACAACTCGCCCACCACACCCACCGGAACCGGCACCAACCCCGCACCCAGCACGAAGACCTGGGAGTTCCACACCGGCGCGCCGATCGGCGCGCTCGTGTCTTTCGACGGGCCGCATCGATGATGGGTGACCTGAAGGGCCGTTTCGGTCGGCCCGTACACGTTGTGTACCGCAGTGCCACTGCGCTCCATGAAGTGGTTTGCCGTCGAGGACAACAGGTTTTCGCCGCCGCAGAAGACTCGTCGAAGCGAGTCGCAATCAGCCGGCTCGAGTCTCTCGTCGACCATGGCCAGCATCGACGGCGAAAAGTCGCCGGTGGTGATCTTCTCCGATCTGATCATCTCGGCGAGATAGGCCGCATCGCGGTGTCCCTCGGCCTTGGCGATCACCAGCCGCGCCCCGACCTCCAGTGGCAGGAACATCTCCCACACCGACACATCGAATGTCGCGGGGGTCTTCTGCAGCACCACGTCGTCGTGGTCGAAGCCGAAATGGTCCCGCATCCACAGCAACTGATTCACGATCGCCGAATGGCTGACAGCGACCCCCTTCGGCCGGCCCGTCGAGCCGGACGTGAAGATCACGTACGCCGTGTTACCCGGCCTCAACGGGGTGATTCGATCCTCGTTGCGGATGGGTGAGGAGTCGACATCAGGTCCGTGCGCGCCATCGATCTCCAGCACGGGGACGCCGCCCGGGATCTGTACGCGGTCGGTCGATTGCGTCAACACACAGACCGGTGCCGCGGACTCCATCATGTGCCGGATATGTTCGCTGGGGTAGTCGGGGTCGATCGGCACATATGCTCCACCCGCCGTCACGACGGCATAGATTCCCACCACGAGATCGATCGAACGTCGCACGGCGACACCGACCAGAGACTCCGGACCGACACCGTGCGCGATCAGTCTCCGAGCCAACCGGTTCGCTCGCTCGCCGACCTCTCGATACGTCAACTGCTCGTCGTCGGACGTCAGGGCCACCGCCTCCGGCGTGACAGCCGCCTGGCGTTCGAAAAGGTCGGGAAGTGTCACCTCCGGCACGAGGACCGCAGTGTCATTCCACGTGCCCACCACCAGCCGACGCTCGCCTGGTTCGACGAGGTCGATGCGGTCCACGGCGACGTGAGGGTCGTCCACGACTGTCTGCAAGATACGGGTGAGCCGCCGGGCGATCGTTTCGACGGCTGCGGCGCCGAACAGGTTCGGCAGATACGCCACGGTCAACCGAAGTTGGGAGTCGACTCTCGCGATCAGGGTCATGGGGTAGTGCGACGCGTCGATCGTATGAACTCCGGTGACGACCATTCCGTCGATGGGGTTTGCGGCTGCCAACGCGGCGCGATCGATCGGGTACGACTCGAACACGACGAGGGTGTCGAACAGGTCGCGCACCCCGGCGGCCTTGTTGATCTCCGTCAACCCGAGGTAGTGGTGATCGAACAAGCCCGTCTGCTGCTTCTGCAACCGGGTCAACAACTCCGCAGCAGTGTCGCCCGGTGTGGACTGAACCCGCACCGGCACGGTGTTGATGAACAGGCCCACCATGGACTCGATACCGGGCAGTCCGGCCGGCCGGCCGGAGACCGTCGCGCCGAACACCACATCCCGCCGGGCGGACAACTGTCCGAGCAGAATCCCCCACGCTCCCTGAACGACGGTGTTCAGCGTGACACCCAGTTCGGCGGCCCGCACCGACAAGCTCGTGGCCGTCTCCGGGGGTAGTTCGACCGTCACCTGCTCTTCCCCCGAGGTGGTTTCCCGCTCCGGGTGCGTGGGCGCCAGCAGGGTCGGCTCTTCGATCCCGTCGAGGACCTGCGCCCAGATTCGACAAGATTCGGCTCGGTCGCGCGCGGCCAGCCAGACCAGGAAATTCCGGTATCCGGTAGCTCTCGGTAACGCGGCGGCGTCGCCTCCCGAGACGTACAGCGCGAGTAGTTCCTCGGCGAGCAGTGGCATCGACCATCCGTCGAGCAGTACGTGATGATTGGTGATCACCAGCTCGAATCGATCCTGTCCCATCGTCACGAACGTGAATCGGATCAGCGGCGCCGTCGCCGGGTCGAAATGTGTGGCGTGATCCTCGACGAGAAGACGTTGGAACTCGCCGTCTCGAGTGCCCTCGGGAAGGTTCCGCAGGTCGACCTCGCGCCATGGCAACGCGACTGCGCCGAGGACGACCTGTACCGGCCCGGATTCGGAATCGTCGACGAACGCGGTCCGCAGGTTCGCATGGCGATCCAGCAATGCCTGTCCCGCAGCGACAATTCTCTCTGGATCGACCCGTCCGCCGAGGTGCAGAACCAGCTGGGTGGTGTACGCGTCGAACGACGAACCGGCCAGCATCGAGTGGAACAACAGGCCGGACTGCATCGCGGTCAACGGCCACACATCCACCACGCCCGGGTACCGGTCCTCCCACGACTCGATATCGTGTTGCGACACCGACACCAGCGGCACGTCGGACGGTGTCAGCCCGCCGGCCCCGGGCCCCTGCGCGTGCCGAGCCAGTGCCGAGACTGCGTCGCACCACAGGTCGGCAAGTTCCTGAACATCGTCACGGGAGAGCACCCCGGCGGGGAATCCGAACACGGCACCGAGTCGGGGACCGTCCGGACCGTCGGTCACCATCGCATTGATGTCCACTTCGGCCATCGCCGGCATGTCCGGATCCATTGTCGCGGAGAGTGCCGTTCCCTCGCTCGCGGGCATCCAGCCGAGGTCACGGAATTCCTCGGGAACATCGGCGGCCGAGACGCGCCCCAGATAATTGAAACTGATCTGTCCGCCCGGATACTTCCCGAGTTGCGGTGCGGTGTCCGCGTTCAGATACCGAAGCAGCCCGAAACCGATGCCACGGTCGGGCAGCGCCAGCACCTGTTCCTTGACCGCTTTGATCACGATTCCGGCAGCGGGCCCGCCGGCGAATGCGTCGTCGAGATCGGCGCCCGCGATATCGAGGCGAATCGGGAAAGCTGTCGTGAACCAGCCGACCGTGCGGGATAGATCCGCACCGGGTATGACGTGCTGCTCGCGACCATGATTCTCCAGGGATATCAACGACGACGGCTCGACAACCCCGCGACGGCGGCGCCAGCGGGTCAACGCCATCGCCAACCCCGCCAGCAGACCATCGTCGACCCCGGCGCGGAAGACCTTGGGGACCCTGGTGAGCAGCGACGCTGTCGCGTGCGCCGGCACCTGGATCCGCACGTGCCGCACTGTGGACAGAACATCGAGGATCGGGTCGCATCTGCGCGAACCCAACGTCGGGTCGGGGCCCTCCAGAATCGATTGCCACAACGGTAACTCGGCCACTCGCCCTGGCCGCGATGCCTCGTCCACCAGCCCGTGTGCCCACCGCCGCATCGACGTCCCGGCCGCGGGCAGTTCCGGGCGTTCGCCGGTACGCACCCGCGCCCAGGCCGCCGCCAGGTCCGGGATGATGATCCGCCACGACACGCCGTCGATGACCAGGTGGTGGGCCACGACCAGCAGCCGACCCGAACCCGCCGATAGGTCGCCGTCACGGGGGACGCGGTCCAGCCACACGAACTGCACCATTACGCCCGCCGCCGGATCCACACGCCCCAGGGCCGCATCCAACTCGGCCGACGCCAGCCGCAGCCACGCCGGATCGCCCGGTGCGTTATCACAGTGGACCTGTCGAATCAGGCGGTTCACGTCGACCGTATCCGGCGGATCGACCCGAAGTTTCTGCTCCCCAGCGTCATCGGTCACCACACGCGATCGCAACATGTCATGACGGACCACGACGGCGCCGATGGTGGCGGCCAACCCGGCCCGATCGATACCGTCGGGCAACTCCAACACCATCGTCTGCGCGAATCGGCGGTACCCACCACCCCGCGCGAGGAGGAACCGCCCGATCGGCGTCAACGGCATCGTCCCCACTCCGCCACCGGACAACTCCTCGAGCACGACCCGATCCGAATCGTGGTTCAGGACTGCAACCTCGGACAGCCCCGCAACAGTCCTGTGCTCGAACACATCCCGCGCCGTGAGTAGCACACCCCGTGCTTTCGCGCGCGATACCAACTGGATCGACCGGATGCTGTCGCCACCCAGATCGAAGAATCCGTCATCGATCCCCACCTGCTCGACGCCGAGTACCTCGGCGAACACGCGGGCGAGGATTTCCTCGGTCTCGGTCTGCGGAGACCGGAACGCCTTGCTCGACGAGAACGCCGGCTCCGGCAACGCACTGCGGTCGAGCTTGCCGGCCGGTGTGAGCGGAAACTTCTCGAGCACCACGATCGCCGAGGGCACCAGGTACTCCGGCAGGCGGCCCACCGCCACCGTCCGCACGCTCTCGGCGTCCACCGCGCTCCCGGCTGCGGGGACCACGTAGGAGACCAGCACCGTCTGCCCGGACGGGCCCTTCCGATCGACCGTCACCACGGAGCCGATTCCGGGCTGCTCGGTGAGTGCAGCGTCGATCTCGCCCAACTCGATCCGACGGCCCCGCACCGATACCTGGAAATCGCGGCGCCCCAAAAACTCCAGCCCCAACCCGGTTTCCCGCTCGATCCACCGCACGACGTCGCCCGTGCGGTACATCCGCTGGCCCGGCGAGCCGAAAGGGTTCGCCACGAATCGCTCCGCTGTCAGTCCCGTCCGATCGTGATACCCGCGAGCCAGCGGAGTCCCGGCGACATACAACTCCCCCGCCACTCCCGCCGGCACCGGACGCAGCCACGTGTCCAGCACCACCAGGGACGCACCTCGGACCGGACCGCCCAGAGTCACCGGACCGTGCGGTGGTAACGGCGGCGAGGTCGCCACCACCACGGTCGCCTCGGTCGGCCCGTAGAGGTCGTGCATCCGCCGTCCCTCAGCGAACGACTCCACCACCGATACCGGAACCGCTTCCGCGCCTGTGAGCAGGCATCGCACCGACGACATCCGCTCGACCGGTACCGTCGCCAGCATCGTGGGGGTGAGGAACGCGTGCGTCACCGACGCACTCTCGAGTATCCGGCCCAGTTCCTCGCCACCGACCACACCCGCCGGAACCACAACCATCGACGCTGCCGAACCCGTCGCCAGCAGGTACTCCAGCACCGACGCATCGAAACTCGGCGACGCCACGTGCAGCACGCGTGCATCCGCCGTGACGGCGAACCTCTCCGCCATCTCCGCCGCGAGACTACCCAGTCCCCGATGCGGTACGACGACGCCCTTGGGCTCACCCGTCGTCCCCGACGTGTAGATCATGTACGCGGGATGATCGGCCCGTAACGGAGCGATCCGGCCCGAATCGGTCACCGATTCGGTGGACTGACGGGAACACTCGGCTCGCGCCTCCGGATCGTCGAGCACCCACCAGTCGAGGGTTTTCGGCAGGGTACCGACGCACGCGGCGACCGTGATTCCGCACCGCGCGACGGAATCGGCGATCAGGTACTCGAGCCGACTCGCCGGATACGACGGATCCACCGGAACGAACGCACCACCTGCCTTCGCCACCGCCCATACCGCCAGCACCGACTCCACCGACCGCGGCACCGCCACGGCCACCGTGGATTCCGGCCCGACGCCGCGTGAGATCAACACCCGTGCGATACGACTCGACTCGTCGTCCAACTCCCGGTATGTGAGCGAGCGCTCTCCGCACACGACCGCCACCGCACTCGGATCGTGTACGACTGCCGCAGAGAGGATCTCCGGCAGGGTGCGCACCGTCTCCGCGGCCGCGCCGCGCACGGGAACCAGCAGGTTCCGTTCCTCCGGCGCGAGGAGGTCGACGTCTCCCGTCGCGGCCTCCGGCGCAGCCACCAGTGATTCCAGCACCCGGTGGAATCTGTCCGCGATCCGCCCCACCTCGTCGTCATCGAACAAGGCTGGGTCGTACCACAGCGATACGGACGTCCGCTCACCGGCTTCCACCGCCAGCGTCAACGAATAGTTGGTTCCCCCAAACGAATCCAGGGACGTGATCGCGAGGGAGACGATCGACTCGAGCAAGGAGGCGAGGCTCCGCAGATCGTTCGGGTACGACTCGAACACCGTCAAGGTGTCGAACAGTGCCCCCACGCCGGCGACCCGCTGGATCTCCGGCAGCGGAACATGATGATGCTCGATCAACTCCGCCTGCTCCGCCTGAACCCGAGCGATCAACCGGGCGATGGATTCCTCGGGATGAAGCCGGACCCGCACCGGGACCGTGTTGATGAACAGCCCCACCATCGACTCGATGGCGGGAATCTGTCCGGACCGACCCGAGACCGTCGCGCCGAACACCACATCACGGCGGCCGGTATGCATGCCCAGCACGATCGCCCACGCGACCTGCACCAGGGTATTCACCGTCACCGACCACCGAGACGCCAGCTCCGGTATCTCCGACGACAGACCCTTGTCGAGCTCACGCCGGAGCACTGATGATCCCCGCGCCGATTCCGGGCGCCCAGTCGCGATCAGCGCGGGCTCCGCACCGTCGAGCGCTTCCTTCCACATCTGCAGCGACCGTTGCCGATCCTGAGTCGCGAGCCACCCGAGATACCGGCGATACGAGACCACGGGTTCCAGTACGGCTCCGTCCCCGCCGGCACCGTAGACGGTCAGCATTTCCCGCATCAGCAACGGCATCGACCATCCGTCGAGCAGTACGTGGTGATATGAGACCACCAGCCGGAAGTCTCCGTCGCCCATCGCGACCAAACCGAAACGCAGGAGCGGTGGCTCCGACAGGTCGAAGCCGGCAGCCGCATCGTCCGACAGCAGCCGTGCCAGCTCGTCGTCTCGCTCCCCGGCATCGACACCACTGACGTCGGCTTCCCACCAGGGCACCACGAGGCCCTCGAGCACCACCTGGACCGGCTCCGCCACCCCCTCGGTGAGGAACGCGACCCGCAGATTCGCGTGGCGATCGAGTATCGCCTGTGCCGCGGCCTTCACACGGTCCGCATGCACCTGTCCGGACAGACCCAGTACCGTCTGCACCGCATACACATCGGCCGATTCCGACGCCAGCATCGCGTGAAAGACCAAACCTGTTTGCAGCGGTGCCAGCGGCCACACATCCACGGCCTCGGGATACCGTGCCTCGATGCCCGACAGCTGTCGCGGAGCCGGACGCGGCAACGGCACGTCCTCGAAAATGACGGAGTCGTCATCCCTCACCGGATGCGCGACGGAGGCCAGCCCGGCGACGGTCCGTCGCTCGAACACCTCTCGCGCCGACACCAGCACGCCGCGAGCCCGCGCCCGCGACACCACCTGGGTCGACATGATGCTGTCCCCGCCGAGCCGGAAGAAGTCGTCGTCGACACCCACCCGATCGACGCCCAGGACGTCGGCCAGCACCGCCGCCAATGTCTGCTCGGCAATGGATCGTGGAGCCCGGTACGGGGTGTCGGATGCGAGATCAGGCTCGGGAAGTGCTTTGCGGTCGAGTTTGCCGGCCGGTGTGAGAGGTATCCGGTCGACGACGATGATCGCCGACGGCACCATGTAGTCCGGTAGACGGCCCGCCGCGAGCAGTCGCAACGCCTCGACGTCCACCTCGGCCCCGGGCGCCGCGACCACATACGACACCAGCACCTTCTGCCCCGACGGACCTACCCGGTCCACCGTCACGACCGATCCCACCGCGGGGTGCGAGACCAACACCGTTTCGATCTCGCCGGGTTCGATTCGGATTCCGCGGATCTTCACCTGCTCGTCTGCGCGGCCGACGAAGTCCAGCACACCGTCGGTCGTCCACCGCACCAGATCACCCGAGCGGTACATCCGTGAGCCCGGTTCGCCGAACGGACACGCGACGAACCGTTCCGCCGTCAACCCCGGCCGGCCGATGTACCCGCGGCCCACACCTGATCCGGCGATATACAACTCCCCGACCACACCCACCGGGACGGGCACCATCCCTGTTCCCAGGACGAGTGCGCGGGCATTACCGATCGGCACCCCGATCGGCACGCTGACCTGGTCGTCGAAGCCCGTCGAACCGGATACCGAGTACGCGGTGGCACACACGGTGGTTTCCGTCGGCCCGTACGCGTTCACCACGGTGATGCGCGGGTGGCGAGCGAGGACGCGTCGTACAGCGCGCGGCGACAACACATCGCCCGCGGTGACCAACTGACGTGGCTGGTCGAGCGCCCCCCTCTCATGTTCCGGCGAATCGCTCAACAGGTGAAACAGCGTGGTCGTCAAGAACATCGACGTCACACCAACCGCGTCGACGACCCGCTCGAGCACCTCGATGTCCAGTGACCCGGGCGGGGCGACAACCAACCGGCCTCCGCTGAGCAGTGTCGGCCACAACTCGTACGCCGAGGCATCGAACGCCATCGACGAATGCAGCAACACGCGCTCACCGGGTCCGTCCGGCCATCCGTGCAACGCCAGGTTGACCACGTTGGAGTGGTCGATGGTGACCCCTTTCGGGGTCCCCGTCGATCCGGAGGTGTACATCACGTACGCGGTGTTGCCCGGCCGCAGTGACGTGGTGCGATCGCTGTCGTCGGGGTTGAGGCCCTCCGCTTGCCCGTCCTCGTCCGAGATGCCGTCGAGAAGTATCCGGGGTATGTCACTGTCCGGCAGTGTGCGTGCGGTTGCGGTGTCCGTGAGGATGAGCAGCGGCGCGGCGTCGGCGAGGATGAACTCGGTCCGCGCACTCGGGTAGCGGGGGTCTATCGGCAGATACGCGCCCCCGGCCTCGAGGACTGCGAGTAACGCGACAACCAATTGGGGTGACCGCTCCAGTGCAACCGCCACCAGTACTTCCGGCCCCACACCCGCACCGATCAGATGGCGTGCCAGCCGATTCGCTCGACTGCTCAGCTCCCGGTAGGTCCAGTTCTCCTCACCGAACGTCACGGCCGCGGCATCGGGAGTTGCAGCGACCTCCTGCCCGAACAGGCCCGGGATCGTCGTATCCGGTATCGGTGAGCTCGTGTCGTTCCAGGTCCGCAGTACCCGCTCACGTTCGGTCGGTTCCAGGATTTCGTAGCCTTCGATCCGACCCTGCGGATCTTCGATGATGCACCTGAGCAGCCGCACATACCGGGCCGCGATGGTCTCCACCGTGCCCCGGTCGAACAGATCGCTCGCGTACTCGACGACCCCGGCCAGACCCTGCTGCTCGGCGGGGGCGACGGTGAAAGACAGGTCGAAACGAGAAGTCGCGGTCGACGCCGGCAGTGTGGTCCAGTGCAGTCCACGAAACCCGACGTCGGGAAAAGCGTTGTTCTGCATTGCGAACGATACCTGGAACAACGGATGATAGGCCGTCGATCGGGTCGGGTTCAGCAACTCCACCAACCGTTCGAACGGCGCATCCTGATTCTCATACGCACCCAGGGCTTTCACCCGCACCCGGTCGAGGACCTCGTCGAATCGCGGATTCCCGGACACGTCGACGCGCAGCACCCAGGTGTTGACGAAGAACCCCACCAACTCGGTCAACGCGTCGTCGGTGCGGCCCGCGATCGGCGACCCGACCGCGATATCCACCCCGGCACCGAGCCTGCGGAGCAGCACCGCCAACACCGATTGCAACACCATCGACGGTGTCGCGCCACGACCGCGGGCCAATTCATCCACCCCCGAAACCAATCCGGGATCGATCACGAACTCCACGGTGCCGCCACGGTAACTCGGTGCAGCCGGTCGGCGACGATCGCCGGGTAGCTCGATGCACTCCGGCAGCCCGGTCAGTTCGGTTGTCCAATAGTCGAGCTGGGCGGTCAGCAGACTGCCCGGATCGTCCTCCCTCCCCAGAATTTCCCGCTGCCACAGGGTGTAATCGGCGTACTGCACCGGCAAGGGTGCCCACCCCGGAGCGTGTCCGTCGGCGCGGGCCGCATACGCGGCCGCCACATCCCGAGCCAGCGGCGCCAACGACCCCCCGTCCCCGGCAATGTGGTGCAGGACCATCACCAGGACGTGTTCCTGGGGTCCGGCCTCCAACAATGTTGCCCGGAGGGGAATTTCGTGTTCAATGTCGAACCGGTACCCCGACGCCGCTGTCACCGCAGCCATCACGCCGGCCGGGTCGACCTTCTCCACGTGCACCGGAGTTGGTACTTCCGCCACGGGGAGGACTCGCTGAACCGGTGCACCGTCCAGGTCGTCGAATACTGTACGCAGACTCTCGTGCCGGGCGACGACGTCCGCAACAGCGGCTGCCACCGCCCCGGGGTCGAGGTCGCCGGTGAGTCGCACCGCCACGGGAATGTTGTACGTCGCCGACGGGCCCTCGAACCGGTGCAGGAACCACAACCGGGCCTGCGCGAACGACAGCGGCACCCGCTCGGGCCGCACCCGCGGAGTCAACGGCACCCGTGCCGGGCCGTCCCTCAGCCGGGGTGCGAGTTCGGCGACCGCAGGGGATTCGAAGATCATCCGAATCGGGACCTCCACTCCCAGCACCGACCGAATACGGCTCACCAACTGCGTCGCCGACAACGAATGGCCACCGAGATCGAAGAAGCTGTCGTCGACCCCCACCCGCGGGACGTCGAGCACGTCAGCGAACAACGAGACCAGCGTCTCCTCCACCGGCGACCGCGGCGCCCGGTACGCCCCACCGGTGAAGTCCGGTGCCGGCAACGCCCTCCGATCCAACTTTCCGTTCACCGTCAACGGCAACCCGTCCACCACCACGACCGCCGCCGGCACCATGAACTCCGGCAACAACCCGGCCACGAACTCCCGCAACCCCAGGGAGTCGGCACCGGTCCGGGAATCGAGAACGACGTACCCCACCAACTCGGTGCCGACGAGGGTTTCCCGGGCGATCACCACTGCCTGTGAAACGGCAGAGTGCGACAGCAGCACCGCTTCGATCTCCCCCGGTTCCACCCGGAACCCCCGCACCTTCACCTGCTCATCCGCGCGCCCCACGTACTCGAGTACACCGTCAGCGGTCCACCGCACCAGGTCCCCGGATCGATACATCCGCGATCCCGGATCCCCGAACGGGCACGCCACGAACCGATCCGCCGTCAGCCCCGGCCGACCCAGATAACCGCGGGCCAACTGCACCCCGGCGATATACAGCTCACCCACCACACCCACCGGGACCGGCATCAACCCAGCACCCGACACGAACACCCGCACACCGACCACTGGAACGCCGATGGGGACACTCATCCGATCACGCCCACTCCGAGATTCGGGTAGCGAGTACATCGCCGCGAAGACCGTCGTCTCCGTCGGTCCGTAACCGTTGACGATCCTCACCTGTGGATGGCGGGAATCCTCGCCCGGATACCAGCACCGCAGCCTGGCGGGATCCAGCACCTCTCCGCCGAGCACCACCGTCCGCAACACCGAACCGGCCCCCACCACGGGGTCGTCGTGCTCGATCTCCCCGAACCCGTAGAACGCCGACGGCGTCTGACCGAGAACCGTGACGTGTTCGCGAACCACCAACTTCCACAACTCGATCGGTGAGCGCACCACGTCCCACGGCGCCACTACCACGCGGCCACCGTGTACCAACGCGCCCCACAACTCCCACACCGAGAAATCGAACGCCACCGAGTGGCACCACACAAACACATCCGCAGCGTCCGCACCCACCCGGTCGGCAGTGCCGGCGCACAACGACACCACACTCCGGTGACTCACGGTGACACCCTTCGGAAAACCTGTCGACCCCGAGGTGTACATCACATATGCCGCATGATCGGGCCTCAACGGGGTGATCCGATCGCGGTCGACGGGATCGTGATCGGCCCGGCCCCTCACGGCGGCTGCAGTCGCGTCGAGGTCCAGGTCTGCATCGAGCAGTACCCGGTCGATATCGTGGTCGGGCAGCGTGGCCACGGTGACAGTGTCGGACAGGATCAGCCGCGGTGCCGCGTCGGCGAGAATTGTCCCGGCGCGAGCACTGGGATAGTTCGGGTCCATGGGAAGGTAGCTGCCGCCGGCCTTGAGCACCGCCAACAAGGCGACGACCAACTCTTCCGAGCGCTCCAGTGCGACGGCCACCACGGTTTCCGGGCCGACCCCGGCGCCGATCAGATAGTGCGCCAGCCGGTTCGCCTGTGTGTTGATTCCTCGGTAAGTCCAGCTCCGGCCGGCGAAGGTCACCGCCGCGGCGTCGGGTGTCGCCGCCACTTGTCGCTCGAACAGTTCCACGACGGTGGCCTCCGAGAAGGGAGCTGCGGTGTCGTTCCAGGTCCGGAGTAACACCTCACGCTCGTCAGGCTCGAGGATCTCGTACCCCTCGATTCGCCCGTGGGGATCCGCGACGATCAACTCCGACAACCGCACGAACCGGGCCGCGATACCCTCGACCGTCCCGCGGTCGAACAGGTCACTCGCGTACTCGACGACCCCGGCCAGACCCTGGTGACCGTCGGGGGTGAGGGTGAAAGACAGGTCGAAACGGGACGTTCCGGTCGGCGCTGGAAGTGTGGTCCATTCCAACCCGGGGAACTCGACCTCGGGAAAAGCGTTGTTCTGCATGGCGAACGACACCTGAAACAACGGATGATAAGCCGCCGACCGGACCGGATTCAGCAACTCCACCAACCGCTCGAACGGCGCATCCTGATTCTCGTACGCCGCCAACGCCTTCCCGCGGACCTGATCGAGCACCTGGTCGAACCGCGGATTCCCCGACAGATCGACGCGTAGCACCCAGGTGTTGACGAAGAACCCCACCAACTCGGTCAGAGCGTCGTCGGTGCGACCCGCGATCGGCCCGCCGATCGCAACATCGCCCCCGGCACCGAGTCTGCGGAGTACTACCGCCAGCATTGATTGCAATACCATCGATGGTGTTGCCCCACTGTGGTGAGCCAATTCGGTTATCGTCGTCGCACGTTCGGGTCCGATCGAGAACTCGACCACGCCGCCGCCGTAACTCGGTGCAGCCGGTCGTCGCCTGTCGGCAGGTAGCTCGATGCAGTCGGGTAACCCCGCCAGCTCGGTTTTCCAGTAGTCGAGCTGGGTGGAGAACACGCTGCCCCGATCGTGCTCACTGCCCAGTTCTTCTCGCTGCCACAGGGTGTAATCGGCGTACTGCACCGGCAGCGGTGCCCACCCCGGAACCCTGCCCTCCGAACGGGCCTCATACGCGACGGCGATGTCACGTGCGAGCGGTGTCAACGACGCCCCGTCCCCCGCAATGTGGTGGAGCACCAAGACCAGGATGTGCTCGTGGGATCCGGACGCCACCAACGTTGCCCGGATCGGAATTTCGTGTTCGACGTCGAACCGATACCCTGCAGCCGTGGTCACTGCCGCGGGTATTTCGTCGGCCTCGACGTCGATTATCTGCACTGGCGAAGGGACCTCGTCGGTGGAAAGGATTTCCTGGAACGGAATCCCCTCGGCTTCAACGAAGATCGTTCGCAGGCTCTCGTGCCGGGCGATCACGTCCTCGATCGCTGCCACCAGGGCCTCGGTGTCGAGGTCGCCGGTGAGTCGCACCGCCACCGGGATGTTGTAGATGGCAGACGGGCCCTCGAAGCGGTGTAGGAACCACAGCCGGGCCTGCGCGAACGACAACGGCACCCGCTCAGGCCGCGTGCGTGGGATCAGGGGCGGCCGGACCGCTCCGGAGCCGAGTCGCGGCGCCAGTGCGGCGACCGTGGGAGATTCGAACACCACCCGGATCGGGACCTCCTTCCCCAGCACCGTGCGGATCCGCCCGACCAACCGTGTCGCGGACAGCGAATGCCCACCGAGATCGAAGAAGCTGTCGTCGATCCCCACCCGCGGAACGTCCAGCACGTCTGCGAATAGCGAGACCAGCGTCTCCTCGATCGATGACCGCGGCGCGCGGAACACCCCACCGGTGAACTCCGGTGCCGGTAGCGCTTTCCGATCCAGCTTCCCGTTCGCCGTCAACGGCAACCGATCCACCAGCATGATCACCGCCGGCACCATGTACTCCGGGAGCCGCCCCGTCACGAACTCTCGCACCCCCACACCCGTGACGGTGTCGGTGGGCTCGAGGACGACGTACCCCACCAACTGCCGCCCCACCCCGCCCGTCGCCGGGGTGTCCCGGGCAATGACCACTGCCTGCGCCACCGCCGGATGCTTCAGGAGTACCGCTTCGATCTCCCCCGGCTCCACCCGGAACCCCCGCACCTTCACCTGCTCGTCAGCACGTCCCACGAACTCGAGCACACCATCAGCAGTCCACCGCGCCAGATCCCCCGATCGATACATTCGCGCACCCACCGCCCCGAACGGACACGCGACAAACCGCTCCGCCGTCAACCCCGGCCGGCCCAGATAGCCGCGCGCCAACTGAACCCCGGCGATATACAACTCCCCCACCACACCCACCGGAACCGGCCGAAGCCCGGCACCCAACACGAATACCTGCGAATTCCGTACCGGCACACCGATCGGCACCGACCCACCGACAGGGTTGTCCGACGACTCCACGACCTGGCTCGTCACGTAGACGGTGGTCTCCGTCGGACCGTACCCGTTGACAACCCGGACACCGGGAACCGCGGCACCGACTGCACTGAGCAATCGCCCTGACAACTGCTCGCCGATGAACACCACCGTCTCGGCACTCACCGTGCCCTCGATGTGATCGAGTACCTCCCCGAACGCCGACGGGACAGTGCTGATCACACCCCCGGTCCAGCCGCGCTGTTCGCCGAGCACGAGAACGTCACGCACAATGTCGATACTCCCGCCGGCGCACAACGCAGCGAAAATCTCCAACACCGACACGTCGAAACTCACCGACGTACTTGCCAGCACCCGCGCCAGCCCTGGCGCACCGAGACTCGAGGCCACCTGCACCATGCAGTTGACGACGTTGTGGTGGTCGACCGTGACCCCTTTCGGGACGCCGGTCGATCCGGAGGTGTACATCACGTACGCGGTGTTGTCCGGTCGTAGTGGTGTGGCGCGGTCGTTGTCGCCGGGGATGTCCTCCCGTTGCGCGACCTCGTCCGAGTACGCGTCGAGCAGGAGAGTGGGGATACCGTTGTCGGGCAGCATGCTCGAAGTGGTGGTGTCGGTCAGGATCAGGATCGGAGCGGCGTCGGTGAGAATGAACCCGGTCCGCGCACTCGGGTAGCGGGGGTCGATCGGCAGATACCCGCCCCCGGCCTCGAGGACGGCCAACAACGCGACGACCAACTCGGGTGACCGCTCCAATGCGACCGCCACCAGCACCTCCGGGCCGACACCCGCACCGATCAGGCGGTGTGCCAGCCGATTCGCTCGACTGCTCAGCTCCCGGTAGGTCCAGTTCTCGTCACCGAACGTGACCGCCACCGCATTCGGAGTCGCGGCGACCTGAGCCTCGAACAAGCCGGGAATCGTCGAGTCCGGTACCGGCGTGCGCGTGTCGTTCCAGGTCCGCAGTACCAGCTCACGCTCGTCGGGCTCGAGGATCTCGTACCCCTCGATCCGCCCGCGCGGATCCGCCACGATCAACTCCGACAACCGCACGAACCGGGCCGCGATACCCTCCACCGTCCCCCGGTCGAACAGATCACTCGCGTACTCGACGACCCCGGCCAGACCCTGCTGACCATCGGGAGTGAGAGTGAAGGACAGGTCGAAACGCGACGTCCCGGTCGGCGCCGGAAGTGTGGTCCATTCCAATCCGGGGAACTCGACCTCGGGAAAAGCGTTGTTCTGCATGGCGAACGACACCTGAAACAACGGATGATACGCCGCCGACCGGACCGGATTCAGCAACTCCACCAACCGCTCGAACGGCGCATCCTGATTCTCGTACGCCGCCAACGCCTTAACCCGCACCCGGTCGAGCACCTGATCGAACCGCGGGTTCCCCGACAGATCCACCCGCAGCACCCAGGTATTGACGAAGAACCCCACCAACTCGGTCAGGGCTTCGTCGGTACGGCCGGCGATCGGTCCGCCGATCGCAACGTCCTCCCCCGCGCCAAGCCGGTGGAGCAGCACCGCGAGCACGGATTGCAGCACCATCGAGGGTGTCGCCCCACATCTGCGGGCAAGTTCCGTGACTGCCGAAGCACGTTCCGGTGCGATCACGAACTCCACCGTGCCGCCCCGGTAACTCGGTTCGGCCGGACGTCGACGATCAGTCGGCAACTCGATGCACTCCGGCAACCCCGCCAACTCGGCCCGCCAATACTCCACCTGTGCGGCAAGCACACTCCCCGGATCATCCGCACTGCCCAGAAGCTCCCGCTGCCACAAGGTGTAATCGGCGTACTGCACCGGCAACGCCGCCCACCCCGGCATCTCGCCGTCGGTCCGCGCCGCATATGCGACCGCGATGTCGCGGGCCAACGGCGCCAACGAACCCCCGTCCCCCGCGATATGGTGCAGCACCAATACCAGGATGTGCTCTCGGGAACCGCATTCCAACAGTGATGCTCGGATGGGAATCTCGCCGGACAGATCGAACCGATATCCCGCCGCCTCCGCAACGGCCTGCCTCGACCGCGCCTGATCGATCCTCTCCGCGTGCACCGGAATCGGAACTTCCTCCGCGGGCAGGATCCGCTGGAACGGCACCCCTTCGTCCTCCCCGAACACGGTCCGCAGGCTCTCGTGCCGAGCCACCACATCCCCGACCGCCGCGACCACCGCCTCGATGTCGAGGGCGCCGGTCAACCGCACTGCCACCGGAATGTTGTACGTCGCCGACGGTCCCTCGAACCGATACAGGAACCACAACCGGGCCTGCGCGAACGACAACGGCACCCGATGGGGCCGCACCCGCGGGAGCAACGGCACCCGCGCCACCGCGGCCTCGCCCAGCCGGGGCGCCAACTCCGCCACCGACGGGGATTCGAACACCACCCGGATCGGCACCTCCACCCCAAGCGCGTTGCGGATCAACCCCACCAACCGCGTCGCGGCCAGAGAATGCCCGCCCAGGTCGAAGAAACTGTCGTCGATCCCCACCCGCGGAAGACCGAGCACGTCACCGTAGAGCGACGCGAGAGTCTCCTCCACCGGTGACCGCGGGGCCCGAAACACGCCACCGATGAATTCCGGTGCCGGCAACGCTTTCCGATCGAGCTTGCCGTTCACGGTCAACGGCAACCGATCCAGCACCACCACCGCCGCGGGCACCATGAACTCCGGCAGTCGTCCGGCCACGAAGCGTCGAACCTCGGACGACAGCCTGCTTGCACCGGGGTCGTTGACGTACTCGGTCATGTCGCCGAGTGGACCGTCGGGCAGGTAGACATCGGATACCGCGACCGATGCCTGCGTATTCTCGTGCGGCCGGGGGGTGATGTGGGTGAAGATCACGTCCATCAGGCCCGGTGTCGGTGACCAGGTCACCGACACCGCGAACCCCAGCTCCTCACCGATGTCGTGACAGTCCTGCGGCAACATCGCGTCCGTTCGACTGTCCGCGTCACGCCGGGAGGGGACGTGATCGCGGTCAGCGGCGTCGTCGAGCACGTGTGTGGCATCGACATCGGGCGCCAACCCCGCGTGCGGCACACCGATCACCCGCACACGGTCCGGACGCCGGCCCGTCAGGAACTGCCGCAGCGCGGTGGGATCGCCGAATCGTTGCCACGACGTCGACGGCACATCAGCCAACGACCGGGTCTTCGCGGGCTTCTTGCGTAGAACGACTTCGTATCTGTAACAACTTAATTCGTTGACCGCGCGGAGGCGCTCGAGTTGAATGTCGACTCCGCCGATGTCGGGGATCAGCGTCGGCAATGCTGTGAAGAACTCGGGCGCGAGCAGCAACTCCTGCTCGGCGGCAATGCCCCGGCGCACCCGATCGCGAATCACCACGGCAGTCGTGTCGGCATCCGCGTGGGCGATCTGCACGCCTGTCGCGAATTCCCGGAGCAACGCGAGATTTCGCACGTCGCCGAGGAACAGCGCGCCCCCGGGGTGCAGCAATCGCAGTGCCGTGCCGATCACGTCGATCAGGTACCCCGCGTTCGGGAAGTACTGCACGACCGAGTTCAACACCACGGTGTCGAAAACACCGTGCGGCACACCCCCGAGGTCGTCGGCGGCCTGGACCCGCAGGTGCACGCGCTCGACCCATGGGTCCTGCCGCTCCGCCAACCGCGATCGCAAGGCGTCGATCGTGGGAGCGGAAAAGTCCGTGCCCCAATACTCTTCGCAGTGCGGCGCCAACTGTGAGAGCAACAGTCCTGTTCCGACCCCGATCTCCAGCACCCGAGCCGGCCCGAGCTCGCGAATCCGAGCCACGGTCGCCGCGCGCCATTCCCGCATGTGCTCGAGGGCGATGGGCTTCCCGGTATAGCTACTGTTCCACCCCCCGAAATCCTCTCCGAACGCGGTCGAGTCCAGCTGCTCACCGGCATGGGACGCGTCCCCGGCATACAGGTCGTCGTATACCCGCCGCCACTGCGACACCAGCTCGGCCTCCCGTGCTCTGTCACGGACGAGCGAGACGCCCCTGTCGAGCACCACATACCCCACCAGCTGCGTGTCGGTTCCGATGTCCCCGTCCGCACGATCGGCGCCGGAAGGGGGTTCGCGGGCGATCACCGCCGCCTGCGTCACCGCAGGATGTGACATCAGTGCCGTCTCGACCTCCCCCGGCTCGACCCGGAATCCCCGAACCTTCACCTGCTCGTCCACGCGTCCGACGAAATCGAGCATGCCGTCGGACGTCCACCGCACCACGTCGCCGGAGCGATACATTCGCGAACCGGGTTCTCCGAACGGGCACGCTACGAACCGTTCCGCCGTCAACCCGGCCCTACTCACATATCCTCGGCCCACCCCGAACCCGGCGACATACAACTCTCCCGCAGCACCGATCGGCACCGGCACCAATGCCGACCCCAACACGAAGACCCGCGTGTTACCGATAGGAATCCCGATCGGACTTCGACCCCCGTGCCCGGCGCGTGCGGTCAACTCCAGGTAGCTCACGTGCACCGTGGTTTCGGTGATGCCATACATGTTCACCAGAATCGGACTGTTCGGACGTTCGCCCGGGAACCAGCCGCGTAGCCGGCCCGGGTCCAATGCCTCTCCGCCGAACACCACCATTCGCAGTACCGAATCAGGCCCCGGGGAATGGTCCTCGCGTTCGGCATCTGCGAACTCGTAGAACGCGGAGGGGGTCTGATTGAGGATCGTCACCTGCTCCCGCCGCACCAGATTCCACAACTCGGCGGGCGAGCGCACCACTTCCCAGGGCACGATCACGGCCCGCCCGCCGTGCATCAATGCCCCCCATAACTCCCACACCGAGAAGTCGAAGGCCTGCGAATGACACCACGCCCACACGTCCCCGCCTCCGAAACCGCACCACCGATCGGTTCCGGCGAACAACGACACCACGTTGCGGTGGCTGATGACGACCCCTTTCGGGGTGCCGGTCGAACCGGACGTATACATGACGTACGCGGTATTGCCCGGTCTCAGCGGGGCGATCCGGTCATCGTCGGCGGGGTTGATCACCGCTGACATGCCGTCGGTGTCGGTGTCGTCCAGGTCCAACACGAGACAGGGAATATCGTTGTCCGGCAACGATTCCGCGGTCGCGGTATCGGTCAAAAGCAGGAGTGGTGCGGCATCGGTGAGAATGAAAGCGGTTCGCGCGCTAGGATAGTTCGGATCGATCGGGAGATACCCGCCGCCGGCCTTGAGAGTCGCGAGTAGCGCGACGATCAACTCGGAGGACCGTTGCATCGCGACTGCCACGAGGGATTCCGGGCCCACACCGCGAGCGATGAGGTACCGCGCCAACCGATTCGCTCGACCATTGACGTCTCGATATGTCCAGTGCCGATCGCCGAATGTGAGTGCCACCGCGTCGGGTGTCGCGGCGGCCCGCTGTTCGACGAGGTCGGGAATCGTGGCGCGGGGTACCGGTACCGTCGTGTCGTTCCAGGTACGCAGAACCAGTTCGCGTTCGGCGGGTCGGAGGAAGTCATGTTCCTCTATCCGGCCTTCCGGGTCGGCGACCACCGCACGGACGAACGCCATCAGCAGATCTGCATACAGCCGCACATCTTCACCGCTGTACAGCGCGCCGTTCGCGTCGATCTCGACGTTCATTCCGGCACTGCCCCGACCGCCGTAGTAGATCGAAATCGAGAGGTCGTCCACGGGGCCGAACGACACGCCGCGCATGGATGCCGGATTGCCTGCAAAATCGATCGAATCGAAGAACGGAATGATATTCAGAATCGGACCGAAACGATTCTCCACGGATCCGGACAGTCCTCTGTCTCTCCTGACATCGGAGCCCTGATAACGGGAATGACGCAAGATGGCACGAATCTCGGTACCCACGTCGTGTGCGACGGCGGCGAAAAGCGCCCGCGGTGGGATCTCCACCCGGAAGGGCACCGCATTCGACACCAACCCCGGTGTGCGTCGTGCGGCCCCGACCCGATTGGCGACGGCCAATCGCATCATGAACTCCGACATCCCCGAGAGGCGATGGAAGAGTCCGGCTACCGCTGCCGCCAGGAAGCCCGGCATCGGTATCCCGATCGACTCTGCCGCCGTCAGCAATTGCGCGGTCTCGTCGTCCGACACCGTCAGGCTGTGATGTAAAGTCACGGGAACCGGCGAACTCGGATGCCGCGGCAGGCGAAGTGGTTCAGGCAAGGCAGCGGTGTAGTTCCGCCAGAACTCCTTGTCGCGGGTGAATCGGTCGGACCGCCGGTAGCGGGCATCTTCGTCGACGATCAACTCCGGTCCACCGAATCCGGATTCAGGAATCGGTCTTCCGGTCTTCAGCGCTGTGTAGATTTCACCGATTCGAAGCGCAAGAATCGCGACGCCGAACCCGTCCATCACGATGTGGTGGCACACGGCGCACAGGAAGAATCGCGCGCTGTGCACCTTGATCAAGCCTGCTCGATACAGCGCATCCCGTTCCAGATCGAAGGGCACGGCGCCGACCTCTGCCATCGACGCTGTCGCCGCTGATTCGGGGTCTTCCTCAGCACTGACATCGATGAAGAACGGCTTCCACGAGTTCGCGTCGCGCACGACCTGGCGGGGGCCATTCTCGTCCTCGACGAAATTCACCAGTACCGAGCGAGCCTCGTCCGCCACTCGCCGCAGCGCGGCTTCCATGACCGAAGGGTCGATGTCGCCCGAAATGTCGAGATAGGCTGAAATATTGTTCGACAGTCCGGGCGCCAACTTCTGCGCCAGCCAGAGCGCCTCCTGGGCGGACGAAACCCGGAACGAGTCCATCGCGACCATGTGTGCCCTCCCGAACCGCGGTAGGGATTTCGCCAGGTGGCGACAGCGATCTGTCCCGACAAGTTTACGCCGCCGCTGTGTCCTGAACTGTCGATTCCCCACCGCCGCAACAACCGCGCGTAGGCAGATCCCATGGCCGTGACAGGAATCATCCGACCTGGTCAGGAAGCGATGGGAACACCGTAGCCCAGTCTTTTTCGATACTCACCACGGTCCAGCGGTTGGCGCCGGCCAGTTCGAGTGCGTGCTCGGCGCCCGCGACGTAGTCGAACTCGCGGGCGGCGTCGTCGTGGCGCAGCAGCAGCCGCAACGACGGCCGGTCCGGTTGCTCCGCGAATTGCAGCATCGGGATGTCCCCGTTGCTGTTTCCCGCCGCCAGCAGGGGCCGTCTGCCGACCCGGTTCCAAATCTGCACCGGCTTCTCGGGTCCGTCGTCGAGGACGTCGGCCTCGGCTCTGCGGACGATCGCGCCCCTGATGCCGTCGTGCTTCCAGATCAGGGACACCCCGCTACCGATGACCCTCTGCCGCGGAATGCCGTACACGTCGTGACTGATCGGCCGCATGAAATCGCGGCCGCCGCCGGAGACGATGTAGTTGCGGAATCCGTTGACGGCCAGGTACGCGAGCAACTCCACCATCGGTGCATAGCTGCACGCCAGGTAGTCCCGGTCGAGGGTGGGATGCCGGGCGGTGCGCAGGAACTGGTCTGCCCCGGCCTCGAACTCCTCGACCGTCACGTCGGCGAACGCGGCCAGCACACCGACGGCGAGCACCGTCACCCCGCTGTCGTCGCCGTGGTAGTGCCGCGTGACGACGTCGTTCAACCAGTCGTAGTCCCGCGTGTAGGCGGCCTGCCAGGGCTGACGGGTGCGAAGTTCCTGATCGTGCTCGGCCATGACGACGAGACGGCGAAGGATGAAGTCGAGTTGGATGGGCATCGGCTTCTCACACCACAGGGTGCCGTCGTTGTCGAAGACCGCGATCCGATCCTCCACGGGGACGTCCTCCTCCGTCACCCGCCCGACGAATCCCAGGACGGCCTCTTTGCCGGCGCCCTCACGCCAGCTCGGAAGGGGCTCCGTCATGGCGTTTCCGCTCTCACTCGCGCGAGAGCATGGCGGCGGCCTCGCGTTCGAGATCGACGTAGGGTTCGCCGCTGACGTCGACGGCTACCCGGTTCAGGGTGCCGCCGGTGAACGCCCAGGGCGCGGTGCCGGGGTAGTCGTCGGTGACGGGTTCCCCGGTGTCGCGGCCGGCGGTGAGACCCTCCCCTGCGATGCTGAACTTGCCGGGCTGAGTTCGGATCCGGCCCTCGCCGACCTTCCGGTCTCTGTAGTACAGGGTCAGCATCCCGTGGGCGGTTCCGGGCGGATCCTCACCGTCCTTGTCGAACGAGGCGGCCAGGAGCAGGTTCTCGCCGGTCGGCAAGTCCTCGGTGGCGCTGATCCGCTGTTCTTCGCTGCCGAGGAAGTTGTAGACATAGTGCAGGCGGTTGTCCTTGACGTACAGGGCGTGCCCACCGAAGCGGCTGCCGTGCGCGAACAGCACACCGGATGCCCCGGGTTCGGGGAGATCGACCAGTGCACCGATCGAGTAGGAGCGGTTGCGGATGTTGACCGCGACCGACTCGGGGACCTCGGCGCCACCTGCGCGGTAGACGTAGCGGTTGCGCGGCGTGGCGAGCTGTGGGCGGGGGGTGGTGAAGATCTCGACCGCCGAGCGGTCGTCGAGGGGCAGCGCCTGGTTGGCGCCGGCCTCGTGGAACCACAGGCCGATCAGCTCGGCGAGCCTCCCGGGCTCCTCGGCGGCGAGATCGTGGAGCTCGGCGCGGTCCACCTGGGTGTGGTACAGCTCCCACGAGTCCTCGGGGAACCGGCCCCAGCCACTGATCGCCGGATGGGTTGTCACGGCCTTCCAACCGTCGTGCCAGATACCCCGGGTGCCGAGCATCGAGTAGAACTGGGTGTGCTTCGCCGTCGGAATGGTGGCCGCGTCGAAGCTGTAGCGCATGCTCACGCCCTGCAGTGGGTGCTGGGTGTACCCCTTCACGGTGTCGGGCAGTTCGATCCCCAGGCAGTCCAGAACGGTCGGGACGAGATCGATGGCGTGGTGGTATTGGTCGCGGGTCTCGCCGCGGGCGGCGATCCCGGCAGGCCACGAGATGATGCACGGGTCGCAGGTGCCGCCGTTGAACGAATACCTCTTCCACATCTTGAACGGGGCGTTGAAGCCCATCGCCCACCCATTCGGGTAGTGGTTGTAGGTTCTGGTGCTGCCGAGCTCGTCGAGCATCTTCAGGTTCTCGGCCAGATCGTCCGGCACGCTGTTGGCGACCTTGTTCTCGTTGACCGAACCGTTGGGTCCGCCCTCACCGCTGGCGCCGTTGTCGGAGACCAGCATGACAATGGTGTTCTCGAGCTGTTCGGTCTCCTCGAGGTAGGCCATCAGGCGCCCGATCTGGTCGTCGCAGTGCGACAGGAACCCCGCGTACACCTCGGCCATCCGGGCGAAGAGCCGCTTCTCGTCGGCGGACAGGGTGTTCCAGGGGCGGGTGAAGTCGAGCGGCGGGAACGGTTGCCCGTCGGGTCCGTTGCGCGTGTCGGGGGTCCCGATCGGGTTCAGCGGGGGCAGTTCGGTGTCCTGCGGGACCAGGCCCAGTTCCTTCTGCCGGGCCAGGGTCTGCTCGCGCAGGGCCTCGTAGCCGTCGTCGAACCGGCCCCGGTAACGGTCGGCCCACTCCCGGGGCACCTGGTGCGGTGCGTGCGCGCAGCCGGGTGCGTAGTACAGGAACACCGGCCGGTCCGGGGCGATCGCCTTGACGTCGTCGAGGTACTGGATGGCCTTGTCGGTGATGTCGACGCTGAAGTGGTAGCCCTCCTCCGGCGTGGCCGGTTGCGGCACGGGGTGGTTGTCGTGGACGAGATCGGGATACCACTGGTTGGTTTCTGCCCCGAGGAAGCCGTAGAAGCGTTCGAAACCGCGGCCGACGGGCCAATTGCGCTTGGTGGAGGCCAGGTTCATCTCGTCCTCGGCACACAGGTGCCACTTGCCGACCATCGCCGTGCTGAACCCCTGCTCGACCAGGACCTCTGCGAGGGTCGCGCACTCCGGGGGAATGTGCCCGTTCGCGCCCGGGAACCCGACCGCCGCCTCACTGATGCACGCCATCCCGTTGGTGGTGTGGTTACGTCCCGTCAGCAGGCAGGATCGCGTCGGGGAGCACAGGGCGGTGGTGTGCCACTGCCCGTAGCGCAGCCCGTTGGCGGCGATCCGGTCGATGTTCGGGGTGTCGATCGGCCCGCCGTAGCAGCCCAGGGCACCGAACCCCACGTCGTCGAGCACGATGTACAGGACGTTCGGCGAACCGGGCGTCGCCTTCGGTTGTTCGTACGGACCCCAGTCCGGGATCGAGTCACGAATATCCAGATTGACGACACCTCTGAACGGCTTGGCCATGACGAGCTCCTCGAATGGGTCCACCCCCGCTTTCCACCAAAGCACGACCGGCAGGCGAATGGCTAGGGGTGCGCTCGAAAAGTCCGACTGTGCCGGAACGGTATTCCGCTAGCTCCGCCCGCGGGCGGCCAACGCGTTGACGAACACGTTGGCGATGTCGGCGGGGTCCTTCGCGACGTAGCTCGATCCTCCGGTCACCCGCGAGATCTCGGCGAGCGTGGCCGCGTCCGCGTCGTCGGTGATGCCGATCGTCACGATGATGACGGGCCGGGCCGGATCCGTCTCACGCTGCAGGATGCTCAGGAGCTGTTCCTTCGTGATGGAGTCCGGATCCTCGTTGGCGCCGTCGGTCAGGATGATCACACTGTTCACGGCGCGCGGATCGTACGTCTCCTGCACCGTCCGGAACGCGGCGAGCGTCGTGTCGTACAGACCGGTGCCGCCGCCGATCAGCGCGTCGACCTTCCCCGCCTGCTGCGCCATCAGCTGGCGCTGCGTGAGACCGTCGACCACCGTGTCGTAGCGGCGGATCGGGACCATCTCCTTGTAGTCCTGCGGTCCCCCACCGAGGCCCTGCGAGAACGCCCACAACCCCGCCGACACGCTGTCCGGGAACATCGCATTGCCGGCGAGTGCGGCATCGACCGTGAGATCCATGCGCGACCGGCTGCCTGCGGGGGTCTCCATCGACCCCGACACGTCGATCGCGACGAGCGTGCGAATGGGTAATGCCATCAACGCCCACCCGCCGAGGGCGTCCTGTAGTGCCGACTCGTCCTCGAGCGCGAGCTTGGTGACCCTGCCGACACCGCGGCCGTCGGCCAGTGGACTCCCGTCGGGTCCGCGGAATCCGTGCTCCGCGAGTACCGCGCGGGCCTCCTCGCCACCGAGAACCGCGGCGACGGCACGTGCCACCTGGGTGGCCTTGTAGTGCCGGTCGGGGGCCGGCGACGTGACGACGAGCGGGAAGTTCATGAAGTTGCTGCCCGTCGGGGGCACCGTCGCGGTGAGCGTGCGCGCGCCGTCACCGTCGGAAAAGTCGAGCACGGACTGTTCGGTGGCCACGGCAACTCCGCCGTTGTCGACGACGCCCTGCAGCATCTCCTCGCCGACGGGCTCGTCCGCGGTGCGTGCACTCTCCTCCTGCGCGAGCGGGACCAGCGCCGCCCGCACCGTCCCCGCGGACACGGGATCGGCCTGGCCCTCGGCGAGTGCCGCGTTGATCGGAGCCTGCGCCGCCCCGGTCACGAGGGGGTTGCCCAGCTGGATGTCCTTGATCTGGAGGGCCGCGAGCCACGTCGGCGCCGTGGGTGCGTCCGCCTCGCGGGACGCCAGGACCACGGGCGACGATGCGATCGAACCCGACATCACCTCGACCGGACCGGCTGCGGTGAGTGCAGCCTTGCCCACCCAGGCGCCGGTGTCGGGGATCCAGAGATCCGGGGCGTCGGTTCCTTTGCCGAGCCGTCCCGCGATGTCGCCGGACGTCGCGCCGCTGACGGCGACGTTCGCGCAGCCCAGGTCGGTGTCCTTCGCCTCGCCGAGAATGCGGCTCAGAGCGGGCACGATGCTCGGGTCGGCGGCGAGCGTGTAGTCGGTGACCTGATCGCAGTCGTCGGCCCAGGAGCGCACCGCCTGAACGACGACGACCACGGAGGCCACGAGACCGATCACGACAGCGGCGCACACCGCGTAGAACCCGGGCGAGCGACCACCGCGCTCCTGCCCCGCGCTCGAATGACGCCCTCCGGCCATCGTCTGCCTCCCTAACATTTCGGTCACGAGACGACCACCGACACACCCGGACCGAATATGATCCGCCCCACATCGTAGCGAACGGTGCAGCGTACGATGCTGCGCTAGTGACGGGGCGGTGCCCTCTTCCGCCTCGGGGGCGACCAGCGAGTCAGCGCTCGGGTTGTGCGACCTCGAGCCGGCGGGCGACGAGCGCGGCCTGGATCTGCCGCAGCCCGGACGGGCGGGTCGGATCGCAGCCCGTCAGCTGCGCCACCCGCTTGAGCCGGTAGTCCACCGTATTGGTGTGAAGGTGCATCTGCTTCGCGGTGCGCTGCCGATTGAGATCGTGACCGATGTGCACCTCGAGCGTTTCGATCAGTTCGGGTGAGCCCTGCAACGGCTCGAGGAGCCGCGCCAGGTGGCTTCTGCCCGGTCCGGGCCGGGTGAGCTGGTATTCGAGCGCCAAATCGTCCATCTCGTAGAGACCCGGTTCCAGCGCCAGCTGATGGGCGAGGTCGAGGAGTTCGTGGACCTGGTCGGCAGCCGCGGGGATACCGGCGGTGCGAACCCGGGTTGCCGTGGCAGTGAGCGGAACTCCGGCGGCCGCTCCGATGCGGTCGAGCAGGGACACCATCCAGGCCCGCTCGGGTGACCCGGGCAGCAACAGCGTTCCACCGTCCGGGCTCAGCGAACAGAGGGCGGCACCACCGGCGGCGTCCGCGAGCTCGATCTGCAACCGGCGGAGCTTCTGCCGGGCGACGACGGTTTTGCGCCGGTGGGTCACGGCCTCCGTGGGATGCGACGGAATCGACAGTCCCAGCACCACGTACTCGTCGGCCAGCTCCACGCCCGCGTGCCGCGCGGCGGTCGCCGCCTTTCTGCCGCTGAGCAGCGCCGTGACGAGATTGACCGCGGCACCGTCACGTTCGCTGTTGACGGCTTCGAGTTCCTCCACGTAGCTGGTCGTGGCGGCGACGGTCACGCATTCGAGCAGGCTGAACATCACCTTCTGGATGACCAGGAGTTCGGGCAGGTCTTCCTCGCGGGCGTTCGAGGCGACGAGGTCGCCGGCCTCCTGGATACCTTCGTGCAGGATGCGGAGTACGAGCTTCAACGGGAATCCCTCGCGGGCCCAGCGCGCGGAACTGTTGCGCACCTCTGCGAGGTCCTCGTCCGTCGGGCTGATGCCCTCGTCGAGCATCTGGATACCGAGGCCGAGGCAGACGATCGTGAAATCCATGACGTCGCTCTGCAGCTGTTCGCCGGGAAGCGAACCGCACGGGGTCACGTTGTCGGCGAAATGCCGGACCAGTTTCTGTGCGACCGTCAGTGTGTCGCGCAGCGGGGCGGAGGCGGGCCTGCCGTCGACGAGGATCTGCGAACCCGGCCCCGAACTATGATTCGTCATAGATCTGATCACTCCCATATGTGGATGACACCGAACTCCCGCACCATCGACATCACGAAAACATAACGAGGGTTCGCTTCTGTCACCGTTGTATCACGACAGAGCCCTGTCCAGGGCGAATACGGGTGATCCGACGTGTACGGCCGTCGTCCGGTCCCGTGTCCGGCGGCGAATCGACCGCCGGTCGAGTCTCGGCTCCGGGCCGAGCGGGGCCCTCCCGGCATCCCCGCGGGTGTGAGGTGCCACAGACCGGGTGTGTCAGTTCTCCTCGGCGACCCGGACCACCAGCTTGCCGAAGTTGCTGCCCCGGAGGAGGCCGATGAACGCCGCAGGCGCATTCTCGAGCCCGTCGACGATGTCCTCGCGGTAGGCGAATCGGCCCTCTCGGATCCACCCGGACACATCACGCTGGAAGTCCGCGTACATCTCGGAGACGAACTCGCGCTGGATGAATCCGCGGATCGTGAGGCTCTTGACCAGCACCCGGGTGAAGAATCCCGGCAGCCGGTCCGGCCCCTCTGGGGCCTCCGTGTCGTTGTACTGCGCGATCAAGCCGCACACGGGAACTCGCGCATACAGGTTGAGCAGCGGCAGCACTGCCGCGGCCACCGCACCGCCGACGTTCTCGAAGTACACGTCGATGCCGTCGGGACACGCGGCGCGCAGTTCCTCGGCGAAGTTCGGGGACCGGTGGTCGACAGCGGCGTCGAATCCGAGTTCGTCCAGCAGGTAGGCACACTTCTCCGGTCCGCCCGCGATCCCGACGGCCCGGGCGCCCTTCAGTTTCGCGATCTGCCCCACCGCCGAGCCGACCGGACCACTGGCCGCCGCGACGACCACCGTCTCACCCGCCTTCGGTTGCCCGATCTTCAACAGGCCGGAGTACGCGGTGAAGCCCGGCATGCCGAGAACTCCGACGGCGGTCGACGGCGGCGCGGCGTCGCGGTCGAGCGTGCGGAGTTGGTTGCCGTCGACCACGGCGTGCGACTGCCAGCCCGCATACCCGAGAACGTAGTCACCGGTTGCGAAATCCGGGTGCCGGGAATCGACCACCTGCCCGACGGTGCCACCGACCATGACCTCGTCGATCTCGACCGGGTCGGCGTAGGACTCCGCCGCACTCATCCGGCCGCGCATGTACGGGTCGAGGGACAGGTAGATGACGCGGACCAGCACCTGACCGTCGGCGGGTTCGGGCAGGTTCACCGCCTCGAGCCGGAAGTTGTCGGCGGTCGGCGCACCGTCCGGCCGTGACGCGAGGACGATTCGGGTGCTCTGAACGATGCTCTCCACACTCACTGTGCGCCTGCCAATCCGTGTCGGGCCGGTATCGTTCGCCAGCCTACCGATTTCAGAACAGTTGCTTCTTCTGCACCTTGCCCATCGCATTGCGCGGAAGCGACTCGACCACCCGGATCTCGCGGGGCCGCTTGTGCACCGACAGTTCGGTGGCCACATGCTCGATCAGCTCGGATTCCGACACATCGTCCCCCACCACGAACGCCACGAGCCGCTGCCCGAGGTCCGGGTCGGGAACGCCGACCACCGCGGCTTCCCGCACACTCGGGTGGCCGAGAAGAGAGGTCTCCACCTCCCCCGCCCCGACCCGGAATCCGCCCGACTTGATGAGGTCCGTGGATTCGCGGCCGACGATGCGGTGGAACCCGTCCGGGTCGATGACGGCGACGTCGCCGGTCTTGAAGAAGCCGTCGTCGGTGAAGGATTCGGCCGTCGCGTCGGGCCGGCCCAGGTAGCCGTCGAAGAGCATCGGGCCCCGCACCTGCAGACCGCCGATGGATTCGCCGTCGTGGGGGACGTCGCCGCCGCGCTCGTCGCGCAGCCGGGTCTCGACGCCGCGGACCGGCACACCGACCCACCCCGGGCGACGCTCGCCGTCGGCCCGGGTGCTGAGCGTGAGCATCGTCTCGCTCATGCCGTACCGCTCGATCGGTGCGAGCCCGGTCAGCTCGTGCAGCTTCTCGAACACCGGCACGGGCAACGGGGCACTGCCCGACACCAGCAGTCGCGCACCCGACAACGCGCGCGCCGACTCGGGGTCGTCGGCGATGCGACTCCACACCGTGGGAACACCGAAGTACATCGTTCCCCGTGCCGCGGCGTAGGCCGCCGGGGTGGGCTTGACCGTGTGGACGAGACGGCTGCCGATACGCAACGGTCCCAGCACACCGAGGATGAGACCGTGGACGTGGAACAGCGGAAGTCCCTGCACCAGTGTGTCGTTGCCGGTCCACTGCCAGGCGTCCGCGAGGGCATCGAGGCCGGCGGCGATGGCCTTCCTGCTGATCAGGACCCCCTTGGGCGGCCCCGTGGTGCCGGAGGTGTAGAGCACGAACGCGATGTCCGACTCGGGCGGCTCCGGGTAGCTGTGCCACGACCGGGCGTGGACGCGGACCGGAACGACGGGCAGGCCCGCCGCGTCCGCGGGCGCCTCGCCCAGCCACGCCTGCGCGGCGGAATCGCGCAGGATGTGCTCGAGTTCGGCGGGGCCGGAATCGGGCGGCACCGGCACCGCGGTCACCCCGGCGATGAGGCAGCCCACGACGGCGAGGACGGTGGTGACGGTGGGGGTGGCGAGGATCGCGACCCGATCCGCGCGTGCCACACGTTCGGCCACGGACGTCGCCGCACCGAGCACGTCGCCGCGCGACAGGGTGGTGTCGCCGATCCGGATGGCGTCGGGAATGTCGTCGCCCTGGGCGACGGCCAGAGGATTCAGAGATCGCAGCAGCACACGGTCAGCTTCTCACAGGGCCCGGACGCGGTCCGGTGGGTCTCCCGGTGGCGGACTGACGGTGGCCAGCGCCGCGCCCAGCAGCGCCCCGGTCAGAACAGCCAGTCCGTGGGCGTCGTCGACGACCACCAGCAGGACACCGGCGACGACGATGCCGCCGCTCGCGGCGAGTGCTCGCCGCTCCTTGGACTGCATCACCACCAGACCGGCGAGGGACGCGGCCAGCGCGAGCGTGGCACCCGAGTTGCCCGCGCCGGGCGACGGGAACAGGAACGCGGTGAACAGGCCGAAGATGATCTGGCTCGCCACGAACAGCAGTACGGCCCGCGCTCCACCCCAGACCCGGACCGCGAGCGGGGCCACCCAGGCGAGAACGAGCAGATTCACCACGGTTCCGGCCAGTCCCCCGTCCTGCACCGCAACCGAGGTGACGATCCGCCACCACTGGTGGTCCCGGATCTGGGTGGGGTCACGCTCGAGGGCGTCGAGGACTGCGGGGGCGACGAACTGCAGCAGCGACGGCACGGCGATCAGCAACCACAACACCACCGCGGTGCGCGGCGGACGGGTGAACCGGACCTCGCCGATGCGCGTCGAACCGAGCAGCGTCGCGAGTACGAGAACGACCGCGAAGAGGACCGCGCTGGTCCATCCCGCGCCAGAAGTCGTCACCGCGAAACTCTACAACGGCGCGCCCTCGCGGGAACCGAACCGCGACTGCACCGGTCAGTCCCGGGTGACCACCGAGCGCAGGAAGAACCGCAGGTTCGAGGGACGCTCGGCCAGCCGCCGCATGAAGTACGCGTACCACTGACTTCCGTACGGCACGTACACCCGAACCTGCTTGTCCTCGTTCGCGAGCCGACGCTGCTCGACGTCCCGGATCCCGAACAGCATCTGGTGCTCGTAGGCATCCGCGGCGCGGCCGGTGCGCCCGACCAGCGGGGCGACCGCGTCGATGACGGCCGGATCGTGCGAGGCCACCATCGGGTACCCGGATCCGTCCATGAGGATCCCGAGGCAGCGCAGATACGACGCGTCCACGGCGGCGCGGTCCTGGAAAGCCACGGACTCGGGTTCCCGGTACGCCCCCTTGCAGAGCCGGACTCTCGAACCGGGGCCGGCGAGGGCACGGCAGTCGTCCTCGGTGCGTCGCAGGTACGACTGCACCACCGCACCGAGCCAGGGGTGGTCGCTGCGGAGTTCACGCACGATCGCCAGCGTCGAATCGGTGGTCGTGTGGTCTTCGGCGTCCACGGTCACCCACACCCCGGCCGCCTCCGCGGCGGCGCAGATCGTGCGGGCGTTGTCGGTGGCGATCCTGCGACCGTCGCCGGCGAGTGCCAGCCCGAGCGCCGACAGTTTCATCGACACCTCGAGGCGGCGAACACCCGAAGTCCCTTCCGCGGCTTCCGATAGCGCTCCGAGATCGGCTACGAGCGCCAGATATTCGTCGACCGTCGCCTGGGCTCCGGCCGCGTCACGCGTGTCCTCACCGAGGAAGTCGATCGACACCGACCGGCCCGAATCGAGGATCTCCCGGACGGTTGCGAGCGCCGACTCCCGGTTCTCCCCGGCGACGAAGCGGTCGACGAGTTTCCGTGTGACGGGGGCGCCGGTGACCGCCCGTTTGACGCGGGACGACCGGGCGGCCGCGAGGATCGCCGGGCGCAGCGGATTCGCCAGAACCGTGGGCGCTTTCATTCCGACCCCATGTGCGGATATCGGTAATCGGTGGCGGGGACGAACGTCTCCTTGATGGTGCGGGCCGACACCCACCGCAGCAGGTTGAGCTTGGACCCGGCCTTGTCGTTCGTGCCCGAGGCGCGGGCCCCACCGAACGGCTGTTGCCCGACGACGGCACCGGTCGGCTTGTCGTTGACGTAGAAGTTTCCGGCGGTGAACCGGAGAGCAGACGTTGCCTGCTCGACGGCCTGGCGGTCGTCGGCGATCACCGCACCGGTCAGCGCGTACGGGGCCGCCGAGTCGACCGTGGCGAGCACGTCGGCGAACGCGTTCGGCGCCGAGTCGTCGTACACGTGCACCGTCAGGATCGGACCGAAGTACTCGGTGGTCATCGCCTCGTCGGCCGGGTCGTCGGCGAGGAGCACGGTGGGGCGGACGAAGTAGCCGACGCTGTCGTCGTACTTGCCGCCGACGGCGATCTCGAGACCGGTAGCGCTGCGGGCGCGTTCGATGGCCGCGACGTTCTTGTCGTACGCACGCCGGTCGATGAGGGCACCGCCGAAATTCTCCAGATCCGTCACGTCACCGTAGGTGAGGGCGTCGACTTCCGCGGTGAACGTGTCCCGCATCCGCCGCCACAGCGACTTCGGGACGTACGCACGGGAAGCGGCCGAACACTTCTGGCCCTGGTATTCGAACGCACCGCGGATCAGCGCCGTCCGCAACACGTCCTCGTCGGCCGACGCGTGCGCGACCACGAAGTCCTTCCCGCCGGTCTCCCCCACCAGCCGGGGGTAGCCGGCGTACTTCCCGATGTTCGCGCCCACCTCGCTCCACAGATGCTGGAACGTCCGGGTCGACCCGGTGAAGTGGATACCCGCGAGGCGAGGATCGCTCAGCAGCACCTCCGAGACCGCCTGCCCGCTGCCGGTGAGCAGATTGATCACACCCGGAGGCATTCCCGCAGCCTCGAGCAGCTTGATGGTCCAGTACGCGGCGACGGTCTGCGTCGACGACGGCTTCCAGATCACCGTGTTGCCCATCAACGCGGGCGCGGTCGGCAGGTTGCCCGCGATCGCGCTGAAGTTGAACGGCGTGATGGCGTAGACGAAGCCCTCGAGCGGACGGTATTCGAGCCGGTTCCACACACCCGGTGAGGAGATCGGCTGATCGGCGAGGATTTGGCGGGCGAAGTGAACGTTGAAGCGCCAGAAGTCGATCAGCTCGCACGGCGCGTCGATCTCCGCCTGCTGAACCGACTTCGACTGGCCGAGCATCGTCGCCGCGGCGAGCGTCTCGCGCCACGGCCCGGACAGCAGGTCGGCGGCGCGCAGGATGACCGCGGCCCGGTCGTCGAACGGGAGGGCTCGCCAGTGCGGTGCCGCGGCCGTGGCCGCCTCGACCGCCGCCGACGCGTCGTCGTGGGTGGCGCTGCGCAGTGTGCCGAGCACGGCGGCGTGCCGGTGGGGTTGCACGACGTCGACGCGCTCGCCGTTGCCGTGCCGGTGTTTCCCGCCGATCACGTGCGGGATGTCGACGGGATTGGTGGCGATGTCGGTGAGTGCCGATTGCACTCGGGAACGTTCGGGACTGCCCGGCGCGTACGTGTGGACCGGCTCGTTGGTGGGCACCGGAACCTGGGTGATGGCGTCCATGCTGCCTGCCTCCTGCCCTCAGATCGTGAGGAACTGTGACCGGGACCGCGGGCGGACGGGGACACCCGTCCGAGCGGAACCCTTGAGCCCAGGTTAGCGCCGGATGGGGGTACTCATCCGGTTTTGACGCGCGGGTCGGCTGGCTACCATCGGCACATGGCCGAACGGAATCGCGTGTCACCCCGATCCGAGATCGTCGCCATTCCACTCCGTGGCCGGTTCATGGGGAACCGGGGCTGCCTGCACCGCGCGCACACCGTCGTGCGCAACCATTCCGGCAAGCGGTGGATCATCTGCGTCACCGACTACCCGGCCCGCACCGTCGCCCAGTGGAGCGAGGGCCATTACACGGTCCTGTTCTTCCACGACGAGGCGGTGGCCCTCGCGGCCGGGCACCGGCCGTGCGCCCTCTGCCGACGCGAGCGGTACAACGACTTTCGCGCCGCCTGGCAGTCGGCACACGGGGGCGGGCAGCCCGGCGCGGACGAGATGGACGCCCGGTTGCACGCGGAACGGCTGGTCGGTTCCCACCAGCGCACGCACGAGGCCCCGTGGTCGTCGTTGCCCGACGGGGCCTTCGCGCTGCTCGACGGCGGACCCGCGGTCGTGCTGGGTGACACGGTCGTCCCCTGGTCGGCCGAGGGATACGGGACTCCGGCGAATCGGCCGACCGGCACCGCCACCGTCCTGACACCGCCGTCCACCGTCGCCGCCCTCGCAGCCGGCTACCGACCGGACGTCGCGTAGGACTGTAGACGCTAAGAACGCCGCTCAGGCCCCTGCCCCCGGCCCCGCAAATTCTGCACCCGGTGATCTACCTGCGGAGATCCCCGATCCTCCGGCGGATCCCGCGGCGGCGGCTCCTCCGGTGCCCATACCGGCCCCGGTGCCCATACCGGCCCCGGTGATAGCACCCGTCCCAGTGCCCTCGGCCACCGAACCGGGCCATGACGGGACGGCACCCGCGCCGCTCGCCCAGCCAGTTCCCGCACCCCCGGTCGAGTGCGGCCAGGGTGCCGTTCAGGATTGCGCGGTTCCCCCCAGCGCCACACGGCTGCGCACGTCACACAGCACGGGGAGGCTGGCGAGGTTTTTCCGCCGCGGGTGGTACTCGGTGCGGTGGTCAGGGTTCTGGTCTGCGCTGGAGACCCGTGCGTAGCCAGCGCCGGGGCAGGGCGGGAGAATCCTACCGCCGACGCTCACCGCAGTTCCCGCGCGATCGCTCGGGCCGCGCGGCGAGCCTGCTTCGCCGCGAACCCGATCTGCGACGGCCTGGGCACGAACCCGATGAAACGCAACCTCGCGGCGGCCGGCTTTTCACCGGTGGCGTGCGGCCAACCTCGCTCGTCCAGTACGCCGAGGTGCCCGACCAGCTTTTCGAGTTCCTGGCGGAACCCCGTCGCGCAGACCATCGCCTCCGGGTCGATTCGCACACCGTCCACCAGCCACACGCTGTCCGCGTCGAGTGACTCGACTCCGCGAACGACCTCGATGGACCTGTCTCGGATCGCGGCGATGAGCTCCTTGTCGACGATCGCCGGTGCCACGCCGAGGCGGGCGCTGCGGGCGAAGATCCCCTCGTCGGGGATCGGTAATCCGAACTCGCGCAGGTCGCCGATGCTCCTCTCCCGGCCGAACCGAGCGATTGCGTCCGCGATAGGGACCGGGGCATGGTATAGCGGCGTCGCGATGAAGTCTCCCGGCATGCCACCAGGTCCCTGGCGGAGCATGATGTTCGGTGGCGTGCGAGCCGAAAGCCAGACCTTTGCCGCGCCTCCGGTGGCGAGGTCGTAGGCAATTTCCATGCCCGAGCAGCCCGCTCCCACCACGAGGACCCGTTTCCCGTTGTACTGCGAGGGATTCCGGTACTGCGAGGAATGAACCAGTGCACCCCGCCAGTCCCCGCGTCCGGGCCAGTCCGGGACGAAGGGCTCATGATCGAAGCCGGTCGCGACCACCACCTCGGCAGCGTCGACCGAACCGGCAGCGGTGGTCAACCGCCAGTGCCCGTCCGTTAGGTCGAGCCGTTCCACCGGGCAGCCCAGGCGCAGCTCGATCCCGTCCGCACGTGCGTGCCGCTCGAGATGCTCGATCACCTGTTCCCGCGTGGGAAAGGTCGGTGTGCCCTTGGGGTAGGGGCGATTCGGCAGGTGGGAGAACTGCCTGCCGGTGTTCAGTCGCAGCCGGTCATAACGAGAGTGCCACGACGAACCGACGTGGTCGGCTCGGTCGATCAGCAACGGGTTGATGCCACGGTCGGCGAGGGCCACCGCCGCCGCGACCCCGGAGGTGCCGGCACCGACGATTGCGACTTGATGCTCGCTCATCGTGTGCTCCTTGGGTGTTGTCTTGTTTCATGCGGTTTCGGCGGCAATGACGCTCATGGGGCCGGTGAGCGAGCGATGGTCGCGGTAGCGCCAGCCAGTGTCCTGCAGCCAGGCGATGCCTTCTCCGACGCTGTAGACGTCGCCGTGTTCGAGGTGGACCGCGAATTCGCCCGCCATCAGGGCAGCCGCGACCGGCTGGGTGTGGGTGGGGTCGGTCCAGAAGTCGGCAATCAGCAGCGTGGCGCCGGGTGCGGCGACGTCGCGAATGCGTTGTAGCAGCGCACGATTCTGCTCCGGCGACCAGTAATGCACCAGGTTCGCGACCAGGAAGGCGTCGTATCCTGCGGGCAGCGGGTCGGCCATCGCGTCGCCGGCGCATACGTCGATTCGTCCCTCCAGCCCGACCGACGCGATGCGGTCCTGCGCGGTCTGGGCAACCGCCGGCAGCTCGAACACGGTCGCGCTCAGTTGCGGGCAGTGGCGCGCCACCGCGATGGACCAGGAGCCGGTGCCGCCGCCGATGTCGAGGAGTCGATGACTGCCGGACAGATCGACCGTGTCCGGCAGGGCGAGCGAGGGGCCGGCCGAAAACGCCTCGATACCGATCGAGGCGATGGGTTGCAGGGCGGCGTCGAGGTCGAAGATCTGGCGTTTCGGCCCGCGGGCGAGTGCGCCGGCCAGATCTTCCCACGCCGGGAAGCTGATCTTGTCCCAGAACCGCAGCAGTGGACGCAGGTCGGCGGGCGATCCGCCGGCGAGGAACGCGGCCGCCGTCTCGGTATTACCATACTGTTCGCCTCGGCGTTCGAGCATACCCAGCGCGACCATGGCGTCGGCGCTGATCCGGGTGGCTCGGGCAGTAAGCCCGGTGCGGGCGGCCAGGCCATGCAGGTCGGTGGGGCCCTCGCCCAACGCCTCGAACAAACCGAGTTCGCTGGCGGCGAAGAGGTGTTTCGCGGCCATGAACCCGGACGCCAGCTGCATGATCGGCTCCGGGTTAGGCAGGTCGTGGTCGGTTTCGGCGGAGGTATGGGCTGTCATCGTCATGAAACCAGCGTCGTCGTTGTCGGTTCTGCGTCATATCCCTGATTCCTGGGGAATTCACCCAGATTTCTGGGGTGGGCAGCCCTAACCTGCTGCGATACACTTCGGACATGGCGCAGAGCTTGCTGCCACGCGTCCGCGATCAAATCTCGCGTGCCGTCGCCGACCAGCTCGACTGGGTGGGGTACAGCGCGCGAATGAGCGAGGCCCTGCGCACGGTGATCCCACATGACCGCTGCTGCTGGCACACCGTCGACCCGGGCACCATCCTGTTCACCGGCAGCGTCAACCGGAAGGTTGGGTGTTCCGGATCCTGGTTGGCGCACTACGAATACGAGGTCGAGGACGTCGACAAGTGGGCGTTTCTTGCGCACAGTGGCCGCCTGGCGGGTGCACTTAGTCTGGATACCCACGGAGATTTGTCCCGCAGTGCACGGCACCGTTCGCACGAGGCGTACGGAATCGGCGACGAGCTGCGGGTCTCCCTGGTGTCGGACGGGGTCTATTGGGGTGCAGCGGCATTCCTGCGCGATGCGGGCGCGCCGTGGTACACCGCCGAGCACGTCCGCGCAATCGCCGCGCTGGCGCCCGCGCTCGCGACCGGTCTGCGACGTTCAATGCTCCACGAGGTCGAGGCCGCCGTGACGACCGTGGACTACGGCCCCGGCGTGGTGGTCTTCGACGCCGCGGGCAACCCGGAATCGGTCTCACCCGCCGCGGAACGCTGGATCGACGAAATTGTCGAGGTCCCGGCGCCGTCGACGCCGTTCGAATCGAAGGTCGTGCAGGCCATCGCGGCCCGGGCGCGGGCGATCGAACCGGGCACCGATCCGCTGGAACTTGCCGCGCGCTCGCGGGTACGCACGCGATCCGGCGCCTGGCTGTTGCTGTACGGGACCAGGCTTTCCGGCGTCGAAGACGGACGCACCGCCGTCATCATCCAACCCGCGACGCCGCATGAGATCGCGCCCGTCATTGCCATGGCCTACGGACTGTCCCAACGCGAATGCCATCTCACTGCGCTGTGCATCCAAGGGCGATCGACCAAGGAGATGGCGCACGCAATGTCGTTATCCGTCTACACAATTCAAGACCACATGAAGTCGATCTTCGACAAGACCGGGGTGCGCAGCCGCGGGGAACTGGTGGGGCAGATATTCCTCGAGCACTACGCGCCACGCTGGGAGCTTGCCTCCTCCCCGCCATCCGGATGGTGGGCGAAGGGCATCAACTGAATTCGCCGAACTCTCAGCTGTCCGTATCTGCTTCACGGCCAATGGCGCGCCAACCAAGAAGGTTCACCGCCCGAACCATCTCTCCTTCCACGACGCCGGCGCTCACCGACAGATTGCCGTCGACCAGGAAGATGCCCCTCGCACATTCTGTCGCCGCCGCAGCGAACGGAGGTGGCCCCGATTCCCTCCGTTCGTCCTGCAAGCCCAATCCCAATTCACACGACCCACGGCGGCTCCCCGAGTCCGGCAGGCAACGCCATATAAAGCTGCGAAATCAATGCCACATATCGCCGTGAGTCACAGCCATCAGCTTGTCGAAAAGTGCAGTGGACTAGGGTTTTCGACATAGGTTCTCGACACAGGTTTTCGACGCCTCCGACGTGCCGAATCCGCCGATCAGACCGGCGGCTACCGCCGCATCGACGTTGCGGGTTTGTACGCGGTAGGCGGTGTCGATGTCGGTCCGCCCGATCAGATCCCGTACCGGGGTGCATGGGGCACCGGCACGTTCGGCGTCGGCCAGCCGTGCGGCGGCGTCCTCGATCAGGTGATTGTCTACTGGGCGGACGGAGGTCATCCGGGGTCCCTTTCGTTGGTCGGCGTGATGGGAGCGGCGGGGTCTATTCGTCGACGGCGACGGCGGTGTTGATGCCGAATCCGGCGATCCACTCCGGGATTTCGCGGTAGAAGGTCGAGGTGACTCGGTACTTTCCGGCGGCGCTCATCGCCGCGTACGCGGCGATCCAGGTGCGCACTTCGTGGGAGGAGTGCCCGGCCTGCTTCGACGAACCATTCATTGGTCCAGGAGTCGATCTGCTCGATCTCGCCGGAGGCGAGAACGTCGAGCAGGTGGCGATCCCATTGCGGGTTGAGCGGCGCAATGGTGGCCACCCCGGCAGCGAAGTCGCGACCGGCGTCGATGACCCGCTGTTCGCGGGCGTTGCGCTCGTCCTCGGTGGGGTTCCGCCCGTCGATGAGCTTCTCCTTCACCTCCACGGGGCGGTGGCGAACTGCGGTACCGGCGGATCGTGGGACAGCCCACCGGATCCGACGAACAACACCCGCTTGTCCAGGTTCGCCGCGGCCCGCCCGACTGACTCGCCGAGTAGCCGGACCCGGCTGACCGGGCCGAGCGGTTCGGCGACGGAGTTGATGAAGATCGGGACGGTCGGGACCGCGGTGATCGAGCCGACCAGCAGCTGCAGGGCCTGCGCGAAGCCGTGGTCGACGTGCATGCGTTCGGAGAACGCGACGTCGACGCCGCTGGCGAGGACTTCCCGGGCGAGGGCGTAGGCGGCGTCGCGGTCGACGCTCAGCGGTCCGGATTCGGTGCCGTAATCGCCGACCGACTGGGCCGCGGCACCGATGCAGAACGGGGGCATCAGATCGTAGTAGACCCCGTTGTAGTGATCCGGGGCGAAGATCACGATCAGGTCGGGGGAGAAGTCGGCGATGAACGTGCGCGCATTCTCGAACGCGGCGTCGACGTCGTCGATCACGGTTTGGGCCGGGTCGTTTCGTCCCATGAGGGGGGAATGCGACATCGTGCACAGCGCTACGGGCATCGTCTGTTTCCTTCTGGTTCTCGCGCGGTTCGTCGACCGGGAGTGCGAGGGGTCGGGGTGGCTGTGTAAGGGGCGCCGATCGCGGGTGCCTGCTCGCGGTGGCAGACACCCACGGGCGATCAGTCGCGGTCGAGCAGGAAATCCAGGTGCAGCTGGTTGAACGTGTCCGCGTCCTCGTACTGCGGCCAGTGCCCGCAGTTCTCCATGATCGCGAGCTTTGCGCCGGGAATGTGGGAGGCGATCCGCTTGGCTTCGTCGACGGGACCGGAAGGGTCTTTGGTGGTCCACAGCACCAGCGCGGGCGCGGTGATGCCCTCGAGGGTGGCGTCGGTGATCATGTTGCGTTTGCGGGTTTCCGGGTCCTGCAGGGCCATGTTCGCCTCGCAGGCCTTGAGCCAGTCCGGCTGTTGGAAGATCGCCTGCCGGGTGCGGATCAGGTCGTCGGTGACCATCGCCGGGCTGGCCATCAGCCACTCGAGCCGGGCCTGGACGCGTTCCCAGCTCGGGTCCTTCGCCGCCTCCATGGACAGGGTGTAGAGACGTTCCATCACCTTCGGGTTGGCCATGGTGCCGCCCATGGTGTTGAGCACGATCCGCTCGACCTTCTCCGGGTGATCGTGCGCGAACTGGGCGGTGACCCAGCCGCCGAGCGATTCGCCGGAGAACGAGGCCTTCTCCACGCCGATCGCGTCCATGAACTGCAGGACGTGGTCGATGTAGTGCTTGATCTCGAGCGGGTGATCGGGCTTGCTGCTGTAGCCGTGGCCGATGAAGTCGATCGCCCACACGTTGAAGTGCTCGGCGTGTGCGGCCAGGTTGCGGACGTATGCTTCGGCGTGGCCGGTGATGCCGTGCAGCAGGATCAGTGCCGGCTTGGAGGTGGCGCCGGCGTGCAGGTACCGGGTCCGGTAGGGGCCCGCTTGGATGAAGCCCTGGCTGAATTCGACCTGGTTCAGATCGTTCCAGACGCTGGTGTACGGGCGGGTCATCGGTTTACTCCCTCGGTTGTGGTGCTGGTGGCGGAGGCGGGTGCTGCGTCCGCGGGGGTGGTGTGCGGGACGGTGATCGGCACGGCCCGGGTGTTGTACTGCGGCTCGTGCGTGGCGCCCGGGGCCGGTTCGCTGCTGCCCGACGGGCGGTCGAGGACTGCGGTGAGCGCGTCCTCGAGGCTGGTCAATGCTTCGCTGTCGTCCCAGACCGGGGCGCTGTGCCGCCACGCGATGTACCCGTCGGGTCGGACGAGGAGGGCACCGGCCTCGTCGATGTCGCGGACCTGCCGCCAGTAGCCGTAGGGGTCGATGGTGCCGGGTTCACCGACGACCACGGTCCGCAGGAACGGCACGTCGAGTTTGGCGGCGGCACGCTTCCACGCCTGGCCGCCGATTCCGGTGAGCAGGGTCATCATTCCCTTCCCGGTGACATCGAGAGTGGAGATGCGGGTGCCGCCCTCGCCGACCAGCCACGCGTGCGGCAGCTTCGCGCCGGGCCGGGTGGTGGCCTGCAGGTACAACTGCCGGTCTCGTGCCCACACCTCGTCGCCCGCATCGGGCTCGGGGACGACCGCGGAGGAGGCGTAGCGCTGGTTGAGTTCGACTCCGTGGGCGTTGAATTCGGTGTTCTTCACCTCCAGCGCCTCGTACAGCTGCTCGCGCAGCGCGACCCCCTCGGGCGTGGGTTCCTTCAGCTTCGCCAGACCGGCGGCGACCGGATCGTCGCTGCCGGGGTCGAACCACTCGCGCAGCCCGGCGTAGTCCTTGCGGGACTGGTTGGCGCGAGCGACGATCTGCTTGCCGACCGGGACCCGCTCGGGCGAATAGGACTCGAGCAGGCCCTGCCCGGCGTAGCCCTTGACGACGAACGCGACCTTCCACGCCAGGTTGAACGCGTCCTGGATGGAGGTATTCGATCCCAGCCCGCTGCTCGGTGGGTGCCGGTGCACGGCGTCACCGCCGCACAGCACCCGCCCGGACTGGTAATGCTCGGCGTACTGCTGGTTGACGTACCAGAAGGACCGCGACACGATCTCGACGTCCAGGTGCGGGTCGCCGACGAGGGTCCGGATCTGTTCGAGGACAACGTCGTCGGAGACGTCGGGCTGGCCCTTGGCCATGTCGAATCCCCAGCCGGCGATCCACTGGTTCCACGGCTTGATCGCCCGCAGCAGGCCCATGCCGATCTCACCGAACCCGGCCTTCGAGTTGACGATCCAGTGCAGGATGGACGGCCGGTGAGCGACGTACTTGCTCAGGTCCGCGTTGAAGAGCACGTAGGCGGTGCCGGCACGGGCCAGTTCGCCTTGGAAGGGAAGGTCGATCTTCTCGGCGATCTTCGAGCGAGCGCCGTCGAAACCGAGCAGGAAGCGGGCTCGCTGGGTGAATTCGGTGCCCGAGCGGACGTCGCGGAACCGGACGGTCACCCCGTCCGCGTCCTGGGTGTGGTCGAGGTATTCGGTGTGGAAGCTGATGATCGCGCCGCGTTCGGCGGCGTTCTTGATCAGCACCGGCTCCATCAGCGGTTGGGGGATGTCGAGCATCGTGCACGGGCTGCCGGACAGGTAGTCCCCGTAGCGGGTATCGCCCGTTCCCCAGGTCTGCATCCGGACGATTTCTTCGCCGGCCAGGCTCGTGGTGAACAACGTGTCACCCATCTGGTCCCACGGTGTCGCGTATTTGCGTGCCTCGTCTTCGACGCCCAGGTCGCGGAGCACCTCGACGGCGCGCTGGTTGGTGATGTGCGCGCGCGGCGAGTTCGCCACCCAGGGGAACATCGAGAGGGCGTGGACGCGCAGGCCGTAGGTTGCCAGGGCGAGCGCCGCCGTGCCACCGGCGGGCCCGAGTCCGACGATCACGACGTCGGTGTCGTAGGAGGTTCGGTCGTGGTCACTCATGTCTGTCATCACTTCACTTGTCGAGGACACGCAGGTCCGTGGCCGTGTCCTGGGTTGAGAATGTGGTCACCGCGGGGGTGGGCTGGGCGGAGCCGGCTTCGTCTCGAACGAGTTGGCTCGCTGCGCCTTTGCGGCCCCAGCCGCCGGGCAGCAGGATCACCGAGACCACCGAGATCGCCGAGACCACCAGCAGGTAGGCGACGATCGAGGTGCTGGACTCGGTGGAGGCATACAGGGCGGTGGCGATCGTCGGCGCGAACGCCGAGCCCACGACCTGGGAAAGGGTGTAGCCGATCGAGACGCCGCTGTAGCGCACGTCCGCGTCGAACACCATGGTGAACAGGGATCCGGTGACTCCGGCGGCGGGTGCCATCGCGATCCCGAAGACCAGCACCTGTGCGGCCATGAACAGCCAGGGGTTGCCGGTGTTGATCAGCGCGAACGCCGGGGCGATCACCACCCCCATGGCCACGGCCCCGAGCAGATACATCGTCTTGCGGCCGAAGGTGTCGGAGAGGGCCCCGAAGACCGGGTAGAGGATGACGGCGACGATGCCGGCGACGAACACCCCGGCGAGGGCGAAGGTGCGGCTGATCCCCGCGACGGTGGTGCCGTAGGAGACGAGGTAGGCCATGCAGATGTAGGCGAACACGCCCTGGGACAGGTAGGTCCCCGCGATGAGCAGGATTTCCTTCCAGTGTTTGCGGAATGCTTCGGCGATCGGCATCCGCACCACCGCGCTCTGCGCCTTCACCTCGGCGAAGTCGGGGCTCTCGGTCAAAGACAGGCGGATGAACAGCCCGATCACGATCAGTACCGCACTGAACAGGAACGGCAGTCGCCAGCCCCAGCTGAGGAACTGCTCGTCGGGCAATTGGGAGACCGCGAAGAATGCCAGGGTCGCGACGCTGGTCCCGGCCGGGGCGCCCATCTGGGAGAAGGATCCGAAGAAGCCCTTCTTCGCGGTCGGAGCGTGCTCGACGGCCATCAGTGTGGCCCCACCCCACTCGCCGCCGACCGCGAAGCCCTGCACCAGGCGCAGCAGGGTCAGCAGGATCGGGGCGGCGATCCCGATCTGGGCGTAACCGGGCAACAGTCCCATCAGGACGGTGGCCGAGCCCATTCCGACCAGCGAGATCACCAGCATCTGCTTGCGACCGACCCGGTCACCGAAGTGACCGAAGACGATGCCGCCGAGCGGGCGGGCGAGGAAGCCGACCCCGAACGTCGCGAAGGACAGCAGGATTCCGATTGCCGGGGACACATCGGGGAAGAACAGCGTGGGGAACACCAGGGCGGCGGCGGTGCCGTAGATGAAGAAGTCGTAGTACTCGACCGTGGTACCGATGAAGCTGGCCATCGCCACCCGTAGTGGTGTGGTGGCTGCGGGCTTCGTCGAGGAAGCGGAGGTGTTGCTCACGGTCGGGCTTCTCCGATCCGCGGGCCGAAACATGCCGGCGCCGCGTGGACCAACCTGCGCGAAGCGGTCGTCATGGCCGCTCCTTTCTCTGAGAGCGTGATTGAGAACAGTCAGGTTCGGGCGAGTCGCCTGGTCATGGTCGCGATGGCGGCGATGAGAACCATCGCTTCGTGGTGTTCGGGCTTGGCCTCGTAGTCGCGGACGCAGCGGCGATACTTGTTGAGCCAAGCGAAGGTCCGTTCTACCACCCAAACCCGGGGCCGGACATGAAATCCGCTACTACCAGGCTTGCGTTTGATGATGTCGACCCGCAGGGCCAGAACACCTTTCGCCCAGCCGAGCAGGCGTCCGGGGTAGCCGCCGTCGGCCCACACCAGCCGGATCGTTGAAAACGCGCCGCGTAGCATGGCGAGCAGCCGGTGCGCGGCGTCGCGGTCCTGAATTGAAGCGGCGGTCACCACGACTGCCAACAACAGCCCGGTCACGTCCACCGCGATGTGGCGTTTCACGCCGTTCGTTCGTTTGCCGCCGTCCCATCCGGTACGGGATCGGGGCACCGTATCGGCGACCGGGACAGTCTGTGAATCGATGATCGCCGCGGTCGGACAGCGATCCCTTCCGGCCCGCACCCGCAGCCGGTCGCGCAGCGTGTCGAGGATGCGCTGCCAGACCCCGCCACGGGTCCAGCGCACGAAGATCGCGTACACCGTGCCGACCGGCGGAAACTCCGCCGGCAGCTGCCGCCACGCGATGCCACCCCGAACCAGGTACAGGATCGCGTCCAATACGATCCGGCGGCAATGCTTCTCGGGTCTGCCGCCGCGACCTGTCGTGTTGCCCGGCGGCGGCAGCAGCGGTTGCAGGATCTCCCACTGGGCGTCGGTGACCGACGACGGGTACACCGCGCAACGGTGCCCGCCGATCGCGTCGGGCGGACAGGACGGGCACGGTGAGATGGACAATGATGGCATGGGTGGGCTCCTCGGTTCGGCTGTGACATCGACCTCACCAACCCAACCAGGAGCCCACTTCCATGCACTGACCACAGCAGACGCACCTCGTCGAGTTCTCAATCACCCTCTGAGGGATGTGAGAGAAACATTCGCAACTGGAATGCTAGACGTCTAGAAGTGAAGCTACGTCGCCGTGGAAGGTGACGCAAGTCTCTCCGGTGTGCGAGATGCGACCCGCAGTACTCACCGGCACGGGACGCCAGTCATCGTCAAAGGGTGTTTCGCCCGGCAGTGGGCATAGAAAAGGCCCGCCCCGTGCAACGTGTGGTTACGGGGGCGGGCCGCCGGTGGGGCGTCTCAGCCGGCCAAGTCGTCGGCTTCGTCGCGGATGACCGAAATGGTTCCCACGATGTGCCGTTCCATGGCCTCGCGGGCTCCCGCCTCGTCCTGTTGCCGAATCGCCTCGATGATCGCGTGGTGATCATCCTGGCGTTCGGGGAGGGCGCTCGACAGCGGGTTGGTGATCCCGGTGGTGTTGATCAGGAAGTCGGACATGTCCCACATCCGCTGGCTGGTCTCGGCCATGATCCGCGAATGCGCCATTGTGTGGATGGCGGCGTGGAATTCGCGATTGTGGATGCGGTATCCGTGCGCGCGCACCTCGGGGTCGTCGGAGGTGAGCAGCGCATCGATCCGCGACGAGATCAGGCCCAGCTCGATGAGCTGGGCGTCAGTCCGGCGGGCGGCGGCGACCGCCGCGATCGTGCCCTCGAAGCCACCGAACAGAGTGAAGAAGTCCTCGACCTCACGCTGGGTGTAGGAGACGACCTCGCACCCGCTCTGCGGGAAGATGTAGACGAGCTTGTCGCTGGAGAGTCGGCGCAGGGCGTCCATGACGGGCTGCTTGCTGACCCCGAACTCCTGGCGGATGGACTCGACGACGATCTTCTCCCCGGCCGCGTAGCGTCCCTCGAGCAGTCTGGTCTTGAGGATGTCGTACATGGCGGCGGAGAGCCGCGCGCCCGAGGTCCGGACATTCGCGAGAAGGGCGGCAGCCTCCGGATCGGTGCTGGTGGTGCTCATACGTACACGCTTTCGTCGGGCGCGCTGATCATGGTGTCCCCCTCGTCTGCGGCGCTCACCACAGTAACTTGCATTCTAGTACTTGTGGTCCGCGTCACTGTCAGCTACGGTCATCTGGAACGCTAGAATTCCAGTTTTGAGGTGCACGGCTTGTTTTGCCAGCGCAACGGGTCGGCGGCAACTCTTCCAGAACGGGATTGCTCCGCTCAATGCCGTTCCCTTTCAACGGAATTGCTCACCGTTCCGGCGCTTGCGCGCCCCGGCCCGGGACCGAACACACAGTCCCGGATCGCCCATCCCGCGAGCCAGTCGCCCTCGTTCATGGAGTCGAACCACACCAGCGGGTCAATGCAAGGAGAAGAAGATGGAATTCTGTATCGGCACCTGCGCGAAGATCGACCAGGTCGCGATGGTGAAGCAGGCCGAAGACCTCGGGTTCTCGCACTTCGGTGTCGGCGAAGGACCCTTGCTGTTTTCCGACCCGTACCAGTACCTGGCGCTCGCAGCGACGCAGACCAGCTCGATCAATCTGGGCACCATGGTCACCAATCCGCTGACCCGGATCGCCCCGGTCACCGCGAACTCCATGGCCACCCTCAACGCCCTGGCACCGGGGCGTACCTTCCTCGGTATCGGGACCGCCAACAACGCGCTGCGCTCAATGGGTAATCGCACCGCGAAGATCTCCGAACTCTCGCACGCCATCGAAGTCTCGAGGGAGCTGATGGCCGGACGCCGCGTCACCCACAACTGGCTCGGACAGTCCCGGGAGGTGGAGTTCCTCGACAAGGACAGCGGTTTCTACAACGTCACCGACCACATCCCGATCTGGGTGGCCGCCGGCGGACCGCGCGGGCTCGCCGAAGCAGCCAAGTACGCCGACGCCGTCGTCTACTGCCTCGGACCGAACGTCGAGATGATCAAGCTGATCCGCAGTCGCCTCGACAAGGCGGTCGCCGACGCCGGCCGGGCGCCGGGCTCGGTCAAACTCGTCTCCCTGTCCTGGTTCTACCAACTCGGCAGCGGTGAGACCTGGGAAGACGGTGTCACCAACGGTTTCGGTTCCGGACCGATCAGCTCGTGCATCACCAACGCCGGCCTGATGGACCAGCACCGCGACCAGCTGGGCGATTCCATCGTCGATGCCTCCATCACCGCCGCGCAGCAGTATTTGGGCGACCCGAAGGCCCCGGACCAGCCGCACTACCTCGACGTCTGGGCGAAGTACCTGCGCGGACTCGATCCTGCACACCGGCCGATCATCACCAAGGATCTCGTCGACTACTGGTGCCTCTACGGATCACCCGCCGAGCTGCGGGACAAGGCCGCCCTGATGCGCGAGGCCGGTGTCGACATCCTCCAGGTCTTTCTGTCCAACCCCTTCACCGCGGCCCGTGACATCGACAACATCGGGCACTCGATCCTCGCTCACGCGTAAACCCGCACCCCCCGAACCAGGAGCTATTGATGGAACTCGACCCCCGCACCACCGCCGTCGTGGCCGTTCACTGCCAGGGCGACGTCGTCGGCCCCACCGGCGCTTTCGCCGACTTCTTCCACCAGCAGGTGAGCGAACGCCGCGTCATCGACCAGATCGCCGCGCTCATCGCCGCGGCCCGCGAAGCCGGCGCCCCCGTGGTCTACACCCGGGTCGCCTGGAAACCCGACTTCTCCGACCTCGAGGTCAATTCACCGCTGCTGGGCATCGTCGCCCAGTCCGGCTGCCTCAAAGAGGGCAGCGAACTCGCCGGGATCGTCGAACCGCTGAAGCCGCACGGCGACGACATCGTGCTCACGCACCAGCGGATCGGCGCCTTCGCCGGGACCGACCTCGACACCATCCTTCGGGGCAAGGGCATCACCACACTGCTGTTCGCCGGTGTGGCCACCAACGCCTCTGTCGAGGGAACAGCCCGCGTTGCAAGCGATCTCGGCTACCACGTCGTGATCGTTGAGGACGCGTGCTCGGCGGCCAACCCCGAAGCGCACGAGGCGAGCATCAACTCGCTCGGACTGCTCGCCGAGATCGCCACCGTCGACGACATCCGGACCGCCCTGACCGCATCGGTCACCGGCACCACCGCCTGAGCACACCACCACTCGAAACCCCGGTTGCACTGGTGTGGGCGCCCCGCGGCGCCCACACCAGCACTCTGTGCGCCTGCCAACCCCATTCCCAGTCCGAAGAACACACCACTCAGGAGTTTCCTTTCATGAAGTCGACCATGCGCGTTGCCCGCCTCCACGAGATCAACCAGCCGATGCAGATCGAGGAACTCCCGATCCCCGAACCGCGGGCGACCGACGTGCTGGTGCAGGTCAAGGCCTGCAACGTCGTACCGACCTGTCCAACGTGCTCGCCACCTACAGCGAATGGTTCCCCTACCTGCCGCTTCCGAAGCTCCCCGCCATCTTCGGCCTCGACTCCGCCGGCGTCGTCGCCGCCGTCGGCAGCCACGTCACCGACGTCGCCGTCGGCGACCGCGTCTACGTCAACCCCGGAATCTCCTGCGGCGGCTGCCGCGCCTGCCGGCAGGGGCACGATCAGAACTGCGACAAGTACACCTTCATGGGCTACTTCTCCTTCGGCGCAGACGGCCAGGAGATCTTCGACGCCTACCCCTACGGCGGGCTCGGTGAGTGTCTGACTGCGCCGCAGCGCAACCTGGTGAAGCTGCCCGACTCCGTCAGTTTCGAGGAAGGCGCCCGATTCGGATACCTCGGCACCGGATACTCGGCACTGCGCAAAGCCGGCGCCGGCCCCGGCTCCACCGTCCTGATCGATGGCATCTCCGGAACCCTGGGTCTGGGCACCTGCCTGAGCGCCCTCGCGCTCGGTGCGAGCCGCATCTTCGGCACCGGCCGTAACGCCGATCTCCTCGAGGATGTCCGATCCATCGCCCCCGATCGCATCCACGTTCTGCCTGCCGGCGAGGGCGACCTGCGCAGCTGGGTGCGCGAGCACAACAACGGGGAGGGCGTCGACATCGTCATCGACTCACTCGGCCCCGGCGCACCGGCAGAATCGTTCCTCGACGCCGTCACGGCGCTGCGTCGCGGCGGTGTGGCCGTCGACATCGGCGGCATGATGGAACGCCCACCGCTGGACATGTTCTCGCTGATGTGCAGCCAGATCAGTGTCCTCGGGAGCCTGTGGTTCTCCACCGCCGAGGCCCAGGACATGGCGGACCTCGCGGGTGCCGGGGTCCTCGACCTGTCGGTCTTCGAGCATCACAGCTTCCCGCTCGAGAAGATCAACGAAGCTCTCGCCGACCTCCCGGCCCGGCACGGCGGCTTCACCAACTTCATCAGCGTCCCCTGATCCGCCTGCGCCCCGCATCACCCACCGGTGCGGGGCGCTCGACCGCCCTCCGGCAAGAAGGGAGCATCGTTGTGCGGGCCTTTCGAACCGTGAGACAAAGCGACCTACCCGAGCCCGAGGAACTGAACTGGCGACTCGCCGCGATGTGCCGACTGGTCAGTCCTGCCCTGTTCTTCCACCCCACCAACGAACGCGGACCCAAGAGGCAGAAGCGCATCCACGAGGCCAAAAAGATCTGCTCCCAGTGCCCCGTCCAAAGGCCATGCCGGGACTACGCACTCGCCGTGCGAGAACCCTTCGGGATTTGGGGCGGGATGTCCGAAGAGGACCGCGACCGCATCCTCGGCCTCGGCCGAGGCCGAGGCCGTGCCGAAGACACCACCGAGCGCAGCGCGTGAGGACAGGCCGATCCCCGGATGAAAAGGGAGAATACCCATGCCGATCCTCCTCCTCCACGCCGTGATCGCCGGATTCAGCGTCGTCAGCGGGTGGCTTTCGGCACCGCTGAAGAGGCCCGTGGCCGCGCTCGCGCACTCGTACGCGGTCATGCGATGGTCGGCTCTGATTGCAGTCGAGGACGCTGCCGAGCACCGCTGACCGGGCAGACTTGCGGTAGCAGTCTCAGCACTCCAGCGTCGCTGTCGGACAAGACGCTGATGCGACGGACAGGGCGGCAGAACTCCGCGAACCCAGTGATTAAGAGTCACTTGCTCTACCCGAGATCGCGGCCGATGTCGCATGGTCCGACTCGCAACCCACAGGGAACTGTATCTGCCGCGCGGATGTTGCTGTCCGTGCCTGCGAATGGGTGTCGCGCCCACTGGATAGAATTGCTGCTCATGCTGACAGCCGGCGGCGAAACACGTCCTCGGCTCGACAAGCCGGGTAGTCGGCCGATCTCGGTGGCGTAGGTGCAGCAAACAAACACTCTCCGGCGGGCACCGGGGTTGCGCTTGTGTGCAGGCCATGGGCTTCGCGGTTGCGTCGACGCAACCGCACCCACATAACGTGAGTGCCCGAGGCAGTAGCCGAGGGAAGTGGTTCGTGTAGGAGGTCTCCGGGGCGTAAGTACCCCTGTAGGCAGCCCCACCTAGCGGTTTCCAGCCTTGCGCGCCCACCCACATACGATGAACGCCCCTCAGTGATGAGGGGCGTTCTCGTGTTTCAGACCCTGACGACGGTGATGCGGTGGGAGATCTTCGCGCGCATGCTGCCGCCGCGGCCTCAGGCCCAGGCATGGACGTCGGGGATCCACAAGAGGGAGTTCGAGGGTCGGTCGTGGGTGTACCGGAACGGGGTGGCGGCGCCGAGTTCGTCCCGGATGATGCGGTTGTCCTCGTGGTCCTGATCGCATGACTCGATGACCAGGTTCGTCACTGACATCTGCGCCAGGTCCCGCACCGCGGCGGCCAGGGTGGCGTCGCGGGCCTGGCGTTCGTTGACCTTTCGTGAGCTCATCACATAGATCCGGCTGTTTGCCTCCAGCCGGGCGACCTCGGCGACGATCTTCGGTGCCAGCTTCTTCCCCACACCGGTCATATGGATGCGGGTGTGCCCGGGCGATCGGAGCGCGTTCGTCTGCTTCCGCAGGGCCGTCAGATCGCCGGTCGCCACGGTCACCACACACAGGGCGTACTCGCCCCGTTTGGATTCGTCGATGAACGCATGCACGCGGAGCAGTCTCTCACCAGCTCGGGCAACCTCTGCAGGCCATACGGCAGGGTCAGTTCCGGCTCTGCCAGTCAGGCACAGAGATTCGCTGTGCCGACGACGAGCTACCAGAGGGTGAGGGGTAACCCGGCCGCTTCGGCGCATCTGATCCGCTGTTCGATGCTGTTCGGATCCTCGCCGGAGGTAAGGCCGGTTCGGATTGCGGCGGCGATGGCACGGGTACGCCCGGCAGGACCGCGGACGTCGGAAAGCGGGCTGGCGAGGTTGCGCCGCCGCAGGTGGTACTCGGTGCGGTTGACGGCGTTGGTCCCCAACCGCATGTGCGCGGGGTTGACGCAGCCGGCGGAGTCGCATTGGTGACACAGCACCGCGTCGTCGGCGCCGGACCACCCCAGCCGCGGAATGACGCCGTATTCGAGCTGATAGGCGAACAGATGCGCGGGAACCGTGCCACGACGAGAGGGGCCGGGCAGGCTCGCCCGGAAGGATCCGTGCCCGGTGGACGAGACACTGCCGAACCACACCGTGCACCGGCCACCCGGGCGTCGGTAGGTCTTCGCCTCGAATCGCGCCACGACGGTGGGATCGGTTAGCCAGGACCGCCACAGCCGTGCGGGGACCCGGATCGGTTGCTGCTGGCCGATCAGGGCGAGTTGCTCGATCTCAGAGACCGCCGGGGAGGCGGGCATCCCCGGCAGCATCGGTGCGCTGGCGGCGGCGGTGACCATGGTTTCCCTCCGCTCCCTAGTGCTGTTACCCGGTGAGGCTAATGGGCGGTCCCGACACCAACTTTGGTGAAGACCCTGAGCCGCGGTGGTGTCACCGGGGCGGCTGTGCGGTGCGTGCGGCGAGGTAGACGGCGTGGTCGCGGGCGGCGAGTGCACTCTACCGGGTCGCGGCGCCGACGGAGATGCCGAGAAGGTCGGCGAGTACGGGTGCGGGCAGATCGGCGGCGAGTGCCACCAGCGCTGCCCCGCGGGCCGGCCGTACCGGAATCCCGGCGTTGCGCAGAAGGAGGGCGAGCCGACCGGAATCGAGGTGTGCGCCGGGGCGGCGGCCGGGAACAACCAATCCGGTGTCGTTGACGAAGGCGCCCCGCGACGGCGGCGATCCGGTCTGCTGGCGAGTTCGGTGGTCAGCGCGGCGAGTGCCGGCGGCAGCAGGACGGGACGATCGCGCAACCGTAGGGTGCTGTCACCTCGGCTGTCGATGCCGAGATCGCTGGCGGTGAGTTTGACGATGCGGGTGGGGATCTGACCGTAGAGCAGGACTAGGACACCGGCTACCCGCACCCGCAGATCGAAGCCGTCGTCGGTCAGGCACCGGCGTAGCGCGGACCAGCGTTCGTCGTCGGCGAGAAGCTGGGAGGGAAGACCGTCGCGGCCGAGCCCGGACACGTGCAGGTCGGCGGCACGATCGTGTTGGTGCGCCCAGCGCAGAAAATCCCGCAGTCGGTGGCGGGTGCTGGCCCCCTCCCCCAGCCAGCGGTCGACGTCGGCCTGGGTCGCCTCGGCCAGTGCGTGGTGGTTGTCGGTGAGCCACGTCAGGAACTGAACGGCGACCTGAGGGCGGACACGCGTGTACTTGGATGCGCTGACGCTGAGGTGCCCGCGTGCGGCGCACCCGCGCGCCCGGCGCAGCACCGACCAGGACGCGTACGCGCGCACCGTGGCCGCGAGATCGGTGGGCAGGTCGGCGACAAGGGTGTCGAGCCAGGGCGCAACCGAATCGACGGCGTTGCCCCGAGGTTGGAGGGCACCGGTGTGGAGGAGGATGCTGCGCAGATGCTCGACCGGGATGTCGGTGCCGTGGTGGTCGAGCACGGCGTGGGTGATCGGGGCACCGGCGGCGACGTTGTAGACCTCGAGTGAGCTGCAGGTCAAGGATCCGGGACGTCCTCAGCCGAGATAGTCGACCGCGCGCCGGGCTTCCTCGACGCGCCGCTCCGCCGCGTCGAGGTCTCGTTCCCCCCGGTGCACCGCCTCCGCCGAAGCCTTCTCCGCGTTCCGCGTGAACTGCCGCTCCTGCTCGGCGTGTTCGAGTTCGGCGCGCAGTTCCTCGATCCGGTGGTCGATCTCCGTCAGCGTCGACCGCGCCTTCTCCAGTTCCGTTCTCGCGTCGTTCAGTTCGCCGCGGACCTCGTCGGCCCGGGACGTGGCGTCCGCCAGTTCGGCCCCGGCCGCCGCCCGTTCGGCGGCGCGGTCGCGCTCCGGCAACTTCTTCTTCGACGTCTTCCCCGACTTCTCGGCCGGAGGCGTGGGGGTGGGTTCGGGCTTCCCGCCTTTCTTCGCGGTCTTTCCCTGGACGACGGTGAGTCCGGCCGGACCGAAACCGCTGTAGCTCGCCGCCGTCACCACCCGGCCGCGCCGCACCTGTTCGGCGGTCTCGGCGTCGGCGAGAGCGGCGTGCAGCGTCTGACCGACATCCCGCAGCGCGTCCTCCCCGACTGTCCGGCCCCGCTCGGCAGCGAGTTCACCGGCCTTGCGCGCCAACGCGCGCACTACTTGCTGCCGTTGCGTGTTCAGTCGCCGAAGGTCCGAGCCGGACAGGTGTCGCTGCGCGTCGCGGAGAGCGTCACCGAGGGTGAGGAGCGCGTCGACCTCGTCGGGCAGCTCGCGGGCGAGCAGGTTGACGAGCCAGCCGACGACCGTCGGCTTCCGCAGCTTCCCGATCTCGGCTGCCAATGCGCGGTCCTTGTTCTGCCGCGCCGCGGTCACCTGCGCGGTGCGCGCCTCGACGAACTCACCGGGGTCCAGGCCGTACAGTTCGTCGGCGACGTCGTCGAGGGTCACGGCCCAATACTTTCACCGTGACCGCGCCGCTCGGGCCGACTCGGGTCAGACCAGTCGTTCGGCCGCGGCCGCGATTCGTTCATCGCTGGCCGTGAGGGCGATGCGCACGTGGGTGCCGCCGCCGGGACCGTAGAACTCGCCCGGTGCCACGAGAATGCCCCGCTCGGCGAACCACTCGACGGTGTCCCGGCAGGCTTCGCCGCGGGTCGCCCACAGGTACAGCCCGGCTTCGGAGTTGTCGACGGTGAATCCGGCGCCGCGCACCGCTGCGAGAAGGATCTCGCGGCGACGGCGGTACCGCTCACGCTGCTCGTTCTCGTGGTCGTCGTCGCTGAGTGCAGCGGTCATCGCCGACTGGATCGGCAACGGCACCATCATGCCAGCGTGCTTGCGGACCTCGAGAAGTTCGGCCACCAACGCCGGGTCACCGGTGACGAACCCCGCGCGGTAACTCGCGAGGTTGGACGTCTTCGACAGAGAGTGCACCGCGAGGAGCCCGGTGAGATCGCCGTCGTTCACCCGCTCATCGAGGATCGAGAGGGCTTCGCCCTCCCAGCTCAATCCCAGGTAGCACTCGTCGGACGCCACGATCGCGCCGCGGCGACGCGCCCAGTCGACCACCTTGCGCAGATGCTCGAGACCGAGCACCTTGCCGGTGGGGTTGGACGGCGAGTTCACGAAGATCAGCGACGCGCCCTCCGGGCCGAGCCGGTTGAGACCATCGGCCCGGATCACCCGCGCACCGGCGAGGAGCGCACCGACCTCGTAGGTCGGGTACGCCAGCTCCGGAATGACGACGAGGTCGTCGGCGCCGAGCCCGAGAAGGCGTGGCAGCCAGGCGATGAGCTCCTTCGTGCCGATCGCGGGCAGCACCGCAGCCGGATCGATGCCGGTGATTCCGTAGCGGCGACGCAGCGCCTCCACCGCGGCGCTCCGCAGCTCTTCGGTGCCGTGCGTCGTCGGATATCCCGGAACCGCGGCGACCGCGGTCAGCGCGTCCTGGATGATCGGGGCGACCGGATCGACCGGGGTCCCCACCGAGAGGTTGACGATGCCACCCGGGTGGGCGAAGGCTTTCGCCTTCGCCGACTCGAGCGAGTCCCACGGAAAGTCGGGAAGTGCTTGTGCTACCGGGATTCGAGGCACATCTAGTCCTCGCCCATGGGGGGCAGAGCCTTGACGAACGGCGGGTCGTAGTCGACCTTGCCCAGCTTCGCCGCGCCACCGGGGGAACCGAGGTCGTCGAAGAAGTCGACGTTCGCGGCGATGTAGCCGTTCCACTGGTCCGGGACGTCGTCTTCGTAGAAGATGGCCTCGACGGGGCAGACGGGTTCACAGGCGCCGCAGTCCACGCATTCGTCCGGATGGATGTAGAGCATCCGTCCGCCCTCGTAGATGCAGTCGACAGGGCATTCCTCGATACACGCCTTGTCCAACACATCCACGCACGGTTCAGCAATCGTGTAGGGCACTGCCGCTCTCCCTGCCTTTCTGACACGAGTAAGCACGAGGTACGGGCCGCTTGTACCCCGCGGAAGAAACTATTATCGCCTGCCCGGCGGGCCTCTCTGCGGTGAGGGTTACCTGACCCGGCGCACCGCCGCGGTCAGCCGTGCCCGGGACGCGATCCACTGCTCGCCCGCTTTCGCAGCTCTCACCAGCGCGCCCCGTTCTCCGAGGTACCCGGCCACCACACCGACCACCGGGATGTTCCCCAGCAACGAGTAGGTCGAGCCCGGCCCAGGACGCTTGTCGAGTTCGTCGCTGAGCGCGCGCACGGTGCGGGCGGTGCGCCACAGCGCGCCGATCAGCGCGAACGGGAGCCACACCGACTCGCCGTCCGCGGAATCGGATCGCGCCGTGCCGGCGAGCACCGCCGGCGCATCCGTCTCACGCCGGCAGAGTACGGACGCCAGCAGGTCCACCTGGTCGAACCGGTTCGTCACGCCGTGTTCCCGGGCGACGGCGACGAGAACGACGGCCTGATTCGCGAACCCGAGCACGTCCTGGATCGGGAGCCGATTGAGCAGCACACCGAAGATGCCCGGGAACGCGACCGCGATCGTGTTCAGCGCACCGATCCGCGTCACCCACCACTGGGCCCGCTCGTCGTCGCTCGCCTTCTCCCACGACACCGTCCCCGGGAACTGGACGGTGTCGAGAACCCGGGCGATGCCGTCGAGCAGCGCCTCCGCGGCGCTCCGGTCCTCCGCTGTCGGGGTGAACGTCCGGCTCTTGATGCCGAACGGATCCGTGAGAGCCAGATCGAGCACGGGGTTGATACCCCGTGCGGCACGATCCAGGATGGTGACGACCTGGTCGTCGCCCAGCCGGTCCGTCTCGCTCATGCGGCCGGTGTCCTTCCCTCGCGCCGGGCGTGTGTCGTGGTGCGTTCGCGGGCCGGGCGGCCGATTCCCTCGGCGATGGCCCGCAGTTCCTCGACGGTCTTCTCGGATCCGTGCTCCGAACCCGCCATCCGGGAGATGGTCTCCTCCATCAAGGTGCCGCCGAGGTCGTTGGCGCCGCCCTGCAACATCACCTGGGTACCGGTGACACCCAGCTTGACCCAGCTGGTCTGAATGTTCGGGATCCGCCCGTGCAGCATGATCCGGGCCAGGGCGTGGACGGCCCGGTTGTCACGGTTGGTCGGGCCGGGACGCGACGCGCCCGCCAGATACAGCGGCGCACTCTGATGCACGAAGGGCAGGGGGACGAATTCGGTGAATCCGCCTGTCCGGTCCTGGATTCCGCGCAACACCCGCAGATGCCCGACCCAGTGCTTCGGGTTGTCGACGTGGCCGTACATCATCGTCGAACTCGACCGCAGACCCAGCTCGTGTGCGGTGGTCACCACCTCGATCCAGGTGGCGGTGGGCAGCTTGCCCTTGGTGAGCACCCAGCGCACCTCGTCGTCGAGAATTTCCGCGGCCGTGCCGGGAATGGTGTCGAGGCCGGCCTCGCGCAGTTCCGTCAACCAGTCCCGGATGCTCTGCCCGCCGCGGGAGGCGCCGTTGACGATCTCCATCGGGCTGAACGCGTGCACGTGCATCGACGGCACCCGCGCCTTCACCGCACGCACCAGATCGGCGTACCCGGTGACCGGGAGCTCCGGGTCGATGCCGCCCTGCATGCAGACCTCGGTCGCGCCCGCGACGTGCGCCTCCCAGGCCCGGTCCGCGACCTCGCCGGTGGACAGCGTGAACGCATCCGCATCACCCTTGCGCTGCGCGAACGCGCAGAACCGGCACCCGGTGTAGCAGATGTTGGTGAAGTTGATGTTCCGGTTCACCACATACGTCACCTCGTCGCCGACGGCGTCCTTGCGGAGCGCATCCGCCAGCGCCACCATCGCCTCGAGCCCCGACCCCTCGGCCGTCGCCAACGCCAGGTATTCGTCGTCGGTGCAGCCCGCCGGATCACGCTCGGCGCTGCGCAGCGCCGCGAGAACGTCCGTGTCCACCCGCACCGGGCCACTCAACTCCAGCACCTGCTCGCGGACGGTCTCCCAGTCCCCGAACGCGCTGCCGAGGTCGCTGCGTGTCTCGGTGTTGCGGCCCTCGGTGTCGATCTCGGTATTCAGATCCACCCGGCCCGCCGACTCCCAGGACTCGTCCGGCTCCTGCCACGGCAACCCGACCGGCGCGGTGTCGCGCTTCGCCAGCCCGGTGTGCGGGTCCGCGAGGGCCTGCACGTGCCCGGTGATCCGCGGATCGATCCAGGGCGAACCGGCCAGCACGAACTGCGGCTGCGCCGCCGTGCGCTCGGTGAGCTCGAACCCGGCCTCGGCGGTGATCGCGGCCAGGGTGTCCAGGTTCGGCCACGGCCGCTCCGGGTTCACATGGTCCGGGGTCAGCGGCGACACGCCGCCCCAGTCGTCGACACCCGCACCCAGCAGCGCCAGGCACTCGGTGTTCGACACCAGGTTGGGCGGCGACTGGATGCGCATCCCCGGACCGAGCAGCAACCGGGACACCGCGATCGTCGCCAGGAATTCCTCGAGGCCCGCGTCCGGGGTGTCGCGCATCGCGGTGTCGGGCTTGGCGAGGAAGTTCTGGACGATCACTTCCTGAACGTGCCCGAACGCCTTGTGCGACTTACGGATCGCCATGATCGATTCCGCCCGTTCCCGGACGGTCTCGCCGATGCCCACCAGAATGCCCGTCGTGAACGGCACACTCAACCTGCCGGCGTCGGTGAGTGTGCGCAACCGCACCGCCGGATCCTTGTCGGGGCTGCCGTAGTGGCACTCGCCCTTGTCGGTGAACAACCGGGTGGACGTCGTCTCGAGCATCATGCCCATCGAGGGAGCCACCGGCTTGAGGCGGGAGATCTCCTCCCAGCTCATCACACCCGGGTTCAGGTGCGGCAGCAGCCCGGTCTCCTCGAGGACCCGGATCGACATCGCACGCAGGTAGTCGAGTGTCGAATCGTAGCCGCGCTCGTCCAACCACTGCTTGGCCTCCGGCCACCGATCCTCGGGACGGTCGCCCAGGGTGAAGAGGGCTTCCTTGCAGCCCAATTCGGCGCCCTGCCGGGCGATCTCCAGCACCTCGTCCGGTTCCAGATACGCGCCGCGCCCCTCGGCCCGCAGCTTGCCGGGCACGGTGACGAACGTGCAGTAGTGGCACTTGTCCCGGCACAACCGCGTCAGGGGAATGAACACCTTACGCGAATACGTGACAGCCTTGGGTCTGCCCGCCGCCAGCAACCCGGCGTCCCGGACCTTCGCCGCCGACGAACACAGGTCGGTCAGGTCGTCGCCGCGGGCCTGCAGCAGGGTCGTCGCCTCGTCCACGTTCAGAGTGGCGCCGTCGCGGGCACGTCGCAGCACCCGCCGCATGGCGGAGGCGGTGGGGGCCACTTCCTGCGCGGATGCGCCGGACGGAGCCGGTGCCGGAACACCGGGCATGGGAAGCATCGTGGGCCGGCCGGATTCTTCACCTGAATGGGTCACCCAGCGATCATGCGCCATCGACGACGACCACTGCCACCCAGACTCCCGCGAACGCGCGAATCGCTATTCGCGGGGGTAGTCCTCGTCGACCGGAACCGCCCGGCTCTGCTCGGCCACGTCCGCCTCGTTCACCTCCAGTGACGACACTTCTTCGACCTCGTCGGAACTGTCGTCGTCCACGGCGAGTTCCTGCTCGAGCCGGTCTGCCTCGGGAACCTCCGGAGAATCGGCCGCATCGAATGACGTCATGTCTGCGCTCCTTTCACTTCGGGGGGGTTCTCTTACGATAGGTCGGTTCTCGACAGAATGCCGGGGCACGGCCAAAGTAGGGGCATGAGTGTGCCCACCACCGTCACGATGGCGGACCCGCTGTGGCGGCCCAGCCCCAGGGCCAAGCAACTGTGGGCGATCAACGCCGCCCTTCTCTGGCTTCCGCTCTTCGTCGCGCAAGCGGTCGCTCTCGTCTTCCACTGGTGGCCCGTGTGGGTGCACGTCACGGTCCTCGCGATCACCGTCGTGCTCGCGATCCTCCACGTCGCCGTCGTACCGCTCTGGCGGTACCGGGTGCACCGCTGGGAGATCAGCGACACCGCGGTCTACACCCGCAGCGGCTGGTTCACTCAGGAACGACGCATCGCGCCCATCTCCCGTATCCAGACCGTCGACACTGAACGCGGACCCATCGACCGCATGCTGGGGCTGGCGACCGTCACCGTCACGACGGCGTCGTCCGCCGGTGCCGTCAAGATCTCCGCCCTCGATCAGGACACCGCCGATCGCACCGTCGCCCGGCTCACCGAGATCGCGGGCACCAATGTCGGTGACGCCACATGAGTGCGGCACCGGAACCGGGAATCGCTCCCCCCATCGCGCACGGCGAGGCCGCGGCCGCCGCCGAGGAGGAACAGCCCTGGTTGCGCCTGGACCGCCGGATGCTGCTCGTCCACCCGGTCGACGAGATCGTCAAACTTCTGCCCGTGTTGCTGATTTCGCTGGTGATCGGCACCCAGAGCGGCAACCACGTGTGGAGTCTCGTCGCCATCGTCGTGTTCGTGGTGTTCGGCGTCTCGCGCTGGTTCACGACGAGCTACCGCATCGGTCCGGTCCACGTGCAACTGCGGCAGGGCCTGTTCCGCAAACGCCTGCTGTCGGTACCACGCAACCGCATCCGATCCGTCGACGTCGAGGCGGGGGTCCTGCATCGCCTGCTCGGGCTGTCGATCGTGCGCATCGGCACCGGCCAGCAGGTCGGTTCCAAACCCGACGCGGCGAAGTTCGAACTCAACGCCCTCTCCACCGGGCTGGTTCCCGGCCTGCGGACCGCACTGCTCGCCCGGCAGCCCTTGCCCGACGTCGAAAAGACCGCGGTCACACAGGAGCCCGCAGTGACCGAGATCGGCCACTGGACACCGGCCTGGGTCCGCTACGCCCCGTTCTCGGTGACCGGCGTGGTGACCATCGCGGCGATCGTCGGTCTCGCGTTCCAGTACGGAATCGGCGCGAAGATCGCCCGCTCGTCGACGGTGGCCGAGGGCATCGAATCCGCCGAGCGCGTCGGGATCGCCATCGCCGTCGTCGTCGGGATCCTCATCCTCCTGATCGCCGCCAGCGCCCTGGCCTGCATCCGGTACCTCCTCACGTACGGCAACATGACGCTGACGGACAACGGCCGCACCCTGCACGTCAGCCACGGGCTGCTGAAGACCCGCCAGACCACCCTTGATCGCGCCCGCCTCCGCGGGACGACCCTCAAGGAACCGCTCCTCCTCCGTCTCGCCGGCGGTGCCCGACTGGATGCCGTCATGACCGGCGTCAGCGCCGAGAGGCGGGAGTCCTCGCTCCTGCTCCCCCAGGCGCCGCGTGCGGAAGCGGAGCGGGTGATGGCCACCGTCATCAGCGACCACCGTCAGGCCGCGGTCCCGCTCACCCCGCACGGCCCGGTCGCCCAGCGGCGGCGCTACACGCGGGCCCTGATCCCCGCCGAGATCGCGCTCGCGGTCGCCCTGGTCTTCGTGATCCTCGACCGGCCGGTGTTCTGGGCAGCGTGGGCCGCCATCGTCGCGCTCGCCGTCGGCGGCGTGGTCCTGGCGTGGGATCGGTACCGCGGCCTCGGCCATGCGGTGCTCCCCGGGTGGCTGATCACCCGCAGCGGCTCCCTCGACCGCGCCCGGGACAGCCTCGAGGCCGACGGGATCATCGGGTGGACCGTCCGTCAAACGTTCTTCCAACGGCGGGCGGGTGTGGCGACCGTCATCGCCGCCACACCCGCAGGCACCGGGAAGTACCTGGTGATCGATCTGCCTGCCGATCAGGCGTGGTCGCTCGTCGAGTCGGTGACACCCGGCGGAGGTGACGTGTGGGCGCGGCGCTGACCGACATCGCCGGTCTCGACGCCCAGCTGATCGAATGCCGAGCCTGCCCCCGCCTCGTCGAGTGGCGGGAGAAGGTCGCACGCGAGAAGCGCGCGTCGTTCCGTGACGAAACCTATTGGGGTCGCCCGGTCCCCGGATTCGGTCCGCCCGATGCGTCCCTGCTGATCGTCGGTCTCGCCCCCGCCGCCCACGGCGCGAACCGGACCGGGCGTATGTTCACCGGCGACCGCAGCGGCGACTTCCTCTACGCCGCACTCCACGCTGTGGGACTCGCGAGCCAGCCCACCGCCACCCACATCGGCGACGGCCTCGAACTGTTCGGCGTCCGCATCACGTCCCCGGTGCACTGCGCGCCGCCCGCGAACAAGCCCACCCCGGACGAACGCGACAACTGCCGCCACTGGCTCGACGCCGAACTGCGCATCCTGCAACCCCACCTGCGGTCGGTGATCGTGCTCGGCGGATTCGGCTGGCAGTCGCTGCTTCCCGTCCTCGACGACGCCGGGTGGGCCGTCCCCCGGCCGCGACCCAAGTTCGGGCACGGCGCGCACGTCGAACTCCCCGGCGCCGAACGTCCCCTGCACCTGTTCGGCTGCTACCACGTCAGCCAGCAGAACACCTTCACCGGCCGGCTCACCCCCGCCATGCTCGAGTCGGTGCTGTCCGACGCCGCCCACGTGGCCGGCTTGATCGGGTGACCACCCTCGCGGGGCGAACGGTACATCCGACCTGTCAGAAGCGCCGACAGTGCCGTTCACCCCACATGCCGCCGGTTCGGGAGTTCCTCGATGATGTATTTGGCCATGCTGCCGAGCCGGGGACGGGCTGGTTGCATGGTGTCGACGCCGAGGGCGGTGAGGGGTGAGGCCGTCACCGATCCCACGCAGACGGGTGCGACCGGACCGTGGAACGCGTGCAGGAGGGCCTCGACACGGTCGGTGTCCTTCGCGGTGCTGAGGAGGGACGAGACGGCGGGTGCGCTGGTGAAGGTCACGGCGTCGACCTCGGCTCGGATGATCTGGTCGAGCAGTGTCAGCAGCGGCTGCTGGTTCTCGGGTCTGATCCACCGGTAGACCGACACGGCCGTCGTCTCGGCCCCGGCGCCGGCGAGGGAGACGCTCAGGTCGGTCATCGGCTCCCATTCGGTGATGGTGCCGTGCAACTGGACCGCGACGCGCAGACCGCGCACACCCTCGGCGACGAGGTGTTCGTGCACCTCCTCGGACGATTCCGTCTCCGGCGACCACTCCTCGCGCAGGCCGGCGCCGCGGACGGCGCCCTTCGCCTTGGGACCGCGGGTGATGATCCGCGCCGATTGCAGGGCGGCGAGCAGTGCGTCTTCCTCGTCCCAGGCCCGGGCCGCATCCAGCCATCCCCGGAAGCCGACGGCGGTGCTGACGACGAGGAGGTCCGGCGGCGACGCGATGATGTCGGCCGTGCGGGACCGCAGATCGGAGTCGTCGACGAGCGGCAGCACGTGGATGGCCGGTGTGTGCACGATGGCGGCCCCGTGCCGTTCGAGGAGCGTGATGAACTCGGCGGCCCGGCGTTCGGCGGTGACGGCGATGGTCAGTCCGGAAAGTTCGTCGTTCGACATTCTCCCAGTGTGACGGACGAACCGCACTAAGCTGCCCACATGATCACTGCCGTGCACACACTGGTCTACGCCGACGACGCCGAGGCGGCCCGCGACTTCTTCCGGGACGTGCTCGGCTGGTCACACGTCGACGCGGGCGGCGGGTGGCTGATTTTCCGCACCGGACCGTCCGAGATGGGTGTGCACCCCACCTCGGACGATCGGGGCGGTGAGCCGTGGTCGACTCGGCCGCATCACGAGATCTCCCTGATGTGCGACGACATCGAGTCGACCGTCGCGGAACTCGAGGCCAAGGGCGCCGAGTTCACCCGCGGAATCCGCGACGACGGGTACGGTCTCACCACGTCCCTGAAGATTCCCGGTGCGGGCGAGATGATGCTGTACCAGCCTCGGCACCCGGTGGCGTTCGAGCGTTAGGCCTTCGCCTGCGCGCTGCTCCGCGCCGCATTGGCCTGTTCGCCCGCCTTCGGGTCGGTCTCCGACTGTTTCTTCCCGACACCGTCGGCGATCCGATCGCCGAGGGTCTTGTCGACGTTGCGCCAGTATTCGAACGCCTTCGCCAGAACCGGTTCGCTGACACCGTTCAGCAGATGGCCGACGATGTTGTCCACCAGGCGGTCCCGGGCGGCGTCGTCGAGCACTTCACGGACCATCGTCCCGGCCTGACCCCAGTCGTCGTCGTCACTGTGCAGCGCGTACGGCGAGCGGACCATGTCGCCGGCGCTGTACCAGGTGGCGGTCGCCCCCACCTGCGACGGGTCGGCGTGCGGGCCGCCCTTGGAATTCGGCACGTAGACCGGATCCCCGGGGTTGTGGTGGCGCATGTTGCCGTCCTTCGAGTACGAGCGGACGGGCACGTGCGGCCTGTTGACGGGCAACTCCTTGTAGTTGGCGCCGATCCGGTAGCGGTGGGCGTCCGGGTAGGAGAACAGCCGGCCGATCAGCATCTTGTCCGGGCTCGGGCCGATGCCGGGGACCAGGTTGCTGGGCTCGAACGCGGCCTGTTCGATCTCGCAGTGGTAGTCCGTGGGGTTGCGGTCGAGCGTCATCCTGCCGACGGGGATCAGCGGGTAGTCGCTGTGCGGCCACACCTTGGTGAGGTCGAACGGGTTGAACCGGTAGTCGTCGGCATCCTCGAACGGCATGATCTGCATGTTCAAGGTCCAGCTCGGGTACTCGCCGCCTTCGATGTGCTCCCACAGGTCTCGCGTGTGGTAATCGGTGTCCATGGACGCCATCTGGTCGCCCTCGTGCTGTGTGAAGAACTCGATGCCCTGGTCGGTCTTGAAGTGGTACTTCACCCAGAACTTGTCGCCGGCGGCGTTCACCCACATGTACGTGTGGCTGGAGTACCCGTTCATGTGCCGCCAGGTGCGCGGGATGCCGCGGTCGCCCATGAGCCACGTGACCTGGTGCGCCGACTCCGGAGACAACGTCCAGAAGTCCCACTGCATGTCGTGGTCGCGGAGGTTGTTGTCGGCACGTCGCTTCTGCGAGCGGATGAAGTCCTGGAACTTCATCGGGTCGCGCATGAAGAAGACGGGTGTGTTGTTCCCGACCATGTCGTAGTTGCCCTGGTCGGTGTAGAACTTGACGGCGAATCCGCGTGGGTCGCGCCACGTGTCCGGGCTGCCGCGCTCTCCGGCCACGGACGAGAACCTGATCAGCAGGTCCGTCTTCTTGCCGGGTTGGAATAGATCGGCTTTCGTGTAGGCGGAGACGTCTTCGGTAACTTCGAACCGTCCGAACGCCCCGCCCCCCTTGGCGTGCGGTTGGCGCTCCGCAACGCGTTCGCGGTTGAACTGGGCCATCTTCTCGATCAGATAGTGATCCTGGAGCAGGATCGGCCCGTCCGTCCCGATCGTGAGCGAGTGCTCGTCACTCGACACCGGGATGCCGGCGTCGTCGGTCGTGAAGTTCTGATCTGTCATCGCGGTGCTCCTTCAGCAGACTGCTGGTCGCTACCGCGTACCCTCGCCCACTGTCGGTGAAACAGATCCGAACGCCGCCTTCGCGCTCACTTTCCACAGGTAGACCGCCGCGGGAACCAGTGAACCGATCAGGAGCAGGAGCGTCCAGACCGACGCGAGCATGAGCACGTCGCCGCCCGGACCGCCGAACATGCAGAGCAGGAATCCGAATCCCCATCCCGCGAGCGGCAGCATTCCCGTCCCCACCCGGCCGGTCGTGGACCGCGCTGCGATCACCAGCGCCAGGTTGGCGACCGCGGCGGCGAGGATGCTGATCGGGAACGGTGTGGCCCCGAGGTAGGTGGGCAGGAAGAGCACCGAGAGGACGGCGCACAGAAAACCATCGAACACCAGCAGCGCGAGGGTGACCCTCCCCAGAACATCGAGGTGTCCGGGTTTCGCTGCGGTGCCGACGGTCATGGGTCAATAGTGGATCAGGCGACGGGCGGGTAGCCCAGCAGGGTCAGCAAATGACTCTGCATGTCGGCGAATCCGTACAGCACGCTGTAGTACAGGTCGTGCTGGGCCGGCCACGAAGGCCGAAGCGTATCGACGAACGCGACGATGGCGTTCTGAACATCCCAGTTGTACATCTATCGCCTCTCCTGACGGGGGTCACGCGGACTCGACACAGGCCGCTGCGTGACCTGGGCCACAGTGTAATACGTAACCCTCGTCACAGATACCGGGGGTCAGTGACCCACACCACCGAAGAGGTCCCGTTCCCTGCCGTCGGCGTCCCGATCCCCGACGGCGCCGCGGACCAGCACGAAATGTTCCTCCGCCAGAATCGGCTGCGCGATGTCGTTGGAGAGCGCGTACTCGGTCCCGCTCGGCGCCACCGTCACCTGGGTGGCGTGCGCCGACAGCGCTTCCCCCTTCGCGGCGAGCACGCTCCGCACGTCGATCACCGTCGTCACGTCGGCGTCCGGGACACTCGGCAATTCGCCGGGCTCCGGCAGCCGCCAGCCGTCGGGGATGTCGCCGATACGGCAGATTCCCGACTCGAGCGCGCTCGCCTCGGTCACCGTCCAGTACAGCTTCGCGACCTCCCACGGTTCGCCGCAGTCCGGGTACTTCGCCGAACCCGCCGCCTCGACGGCCGCGGTGGTGATCGTGTGCACCTGGATGTGGTCGGGGTGCCCGTACCCGCCGTCCGGGTCGTAGGTGACCACGACGTGCGGCCGCAGCTCCCGGATGACCGCCACCATCGCGGCGGTCACGGAGTCGCGGTCGGCGTTGACGAAGGCGCGGGGATCGGCCGCCGACGCCGTGCCCGCCATGCCGGAATCACGGAAATGCCCCGCCCCCAGGAGGAACCGCGGCCTTCCCGCACCGAGACACGACAGCGCGGACGTCAGTTCGCCGATCCGGAACCCACCGAGCTGATCGGCGGCGTCGGCGATCAGCTGCGCCCACTCCTCGCCGATGACCTCGCCTTCCTCGCCGAGCGTGCACGTCAGGACGTGAACGTCGGCACCCTCGGCGGCGTAGCGCGCGATGGTGCCGCCGGTGGTGAGGGTCTCGTCGTCGGGATGGGCGTGGACCAGTAGAAGCCGCCGCTCACTCATTCCTTGATCCTGCTCCAGTCCGCTGCGTCGCTGAATATTCCGACCGGCACGGCGCCCGACAGCGACACCCCGTCGACGCCGGGGCCCGCCGCGACCAGTGTGCGGTCCTGCATGATCGGCAGCACCGCAGCCAGATCCCAGAGTGCGCGGTCGGCGTCGGCGAGAGCCTGCGGCACATCACCGACCCCCCGCAGCGCGGCGTCGATGGACGGCTGCAGGGTGGGGTCGCAGACTCCCGACAGGTTCGACGGGGCCTCGGCCTCCGCGACCGAATCACGTTCGGGGCCGGTGGTTTCGGTGTTCGGCTGGGTCGCCGCGACCACCGCGGGCGGGCAGCTGTGACGGGAGGCCAGGGCCGTTGCCGGGTCGGACCCGGCGCGCGACCATCCGACGACCGCTCCGATGTCGCCCTTGCCGAGCGACTCCCCGTACAACTCCTCGGCAGGCAGGGACGTCACGGTGGCGTCGACGCCGGCGCCGCGCAACTGGTCGGCGGCCGTGTTGGCGACCGCGCTCGCGGTGTCGTCACCCTCGGGTGTCCCGATGACGAGCGTCAGCGGGACGCCGTCGCGGACGAGCTGGGTCGACGGCGCCGCCCCTGCGGGAACGACGGTGTCCGTCGGTGTTTCGGCGACATATCCGTACTCCGCCAGCTTCGCCAGCACCTGTTCGCGGCTCGGCCGCGCGGGTGCGGTCGCGGTGTAACCGGGATCGGAGGGGGCGTAGACCTGCGAGCGCGCCGGGACCGCCGACGCCTCGCTGCCGGCGCCGACGACGGCGAGCAGTTCGGTGTCCAGCAACTCCAGAAGGCTCTTCCGCACCCGGACGTCCACGAGTTCGGGAACCCGGCCGTTCAGCGTGAGGTCGAGTCCGCGCGGCTGGAACGACGAACCCGTCCGCACCGTGGGGATCGCCGCGAGCTGAGCGGAAGTGGCTGTGCCCCCGTGAATCTGGACGACCTGCGTGTCGTTGTTGCGCATCGAGTCGGCGAGCTGCGACGGGGTGCCGTCGCGGCGCATCAGGATCTGGTCGGGCGTCGCCGGCTTGTCCCAGAACCGGTCGTTGCGTTCGAGCAGGATCTCGTCACGTCCGCGGTCGATCGACTTGATGTGGAAGTGCCCGCCCGACACCGGGATGTTCTCGGACAGTCCGGTCGCGAAGCCACCGGGGGAATCCTTGATGAGATGCGACGGCAGCAGGTCGGTGAAGAGTTCACGCCACGCCGGGTAGGCGGCCTTCATGACGACGCTGACCGTCTTGCCGCCACCGGACGACCTGACGTCCTCGATCAGTTCGTAGCCGGCGGGGTCGACCACGCCGGGGGCACTGATCATCTGCTGCCACAGGTAGCGGAAGTCCTCGGCGGCGATGGGCGCACCGTCGGACCACTGCGCCTCGTTCCGCAGCTGGTAGGTGACGGTGAACGGTTCCTGCGACGTGACGTCCGCGGAGATCACGAGCGAGGAGTCGGGAATCCAGTTGCTGCCGCCCGGGTGGGCGGGATCGGGCACCGGCCGGAACGGGCTCGGCAGCACGAGGGCGCTGACCGCGGAATTCGCCGGCGACTGGTCCGACAGGAGGTGCGGGTTGAACCCGCTGCCCACGTCGTCGATGGCCACGACGACGGGCTGCTTCTCGGTCGGCGACGCCGTCGGCTTGGGGCTGTCGGTGCTCTCGACCGGCGGGGGCGGATTCGCGGTGCACGACGTGAGTATCGCCGTCGACACTGCCAGCAGGAGCGCGGTCACTGCCACACCGTTCCCACGCCTTCGGCCCCGCACTCCTCGAACTCTTTCGAGTCGACCCCCAGCAACCACCGCGCCGCCTTTCCTCAGAGATACCGGAAGGCTCCGGAAACCCTCGAGCGAATGTACCTTCGGTCGCCGATCGACCGAAGGTACATCCGCCCGGTTGTGTCTGATGTGGTCGGACGTGCCGACTACAGGGCCGCCTTGTCGCGGGCCTTGGAACGCGAACGCTCACGGGCACGGTCGGTGGCCGACAGGTGCACCTTGCGCACGCGCACGACCTCCGGGGTGACCTCGACGCACTCGTCGCCGGCGCAGAACTCCATCGCGCCTTCGAGCTCGAGCTTGATGGGCTTGGCGAGGGTCTCCATCACGTCGGCGGAGGACTGACGCATGTTGGTCAGCTTCTTCTCGCGGGTGACGTTGATGTCGAGGTCCTCCTGGCGCGGGTTGATGCCCACGACCATGCCCTCGTAGGTGTCGGCGCCGGGCTCGACGAAGAACGTTCCGCGATCGGCGAGCTGGATCATCGCGAACGGGGTGACCGAACCGGTGCGGTCCGAGACGAGCGAACCGGTGTGGCGGGCGCGGATCTCGCCGGCCCACGGCGCGTAGCCGTGGAACACGGCGTTCGCGATGCCGGTGCCGCGGGTCTCGGTGAGGAAGTCGGTGCGGAAGCCGATCAGGCCGCGCGAGGGAACGATGAACTCCATCCGGACCCAGCCCGCGCCGTGGTTGGCCATCTGCACCATCTTGCCCTTGCGGTTGGCGAGGAGCTGGGTGATCGCGCCGAGGTACTCCTCGGGGCTGTCGATGGTGAGCTCCTCGAACGGCTCGTGCACCTTGCCGTCGACCTGACGGGTGACCACCTGCGGCTTGCCGACGGTCAGCTCGAAGCCCTCGCGGCGCATCTGCTCGACCAGGATGGCGAGCGCGAGCTCACCACGGCCCTGGACCTCCCAGGCGTCGGGGCGACCGATGTCGAGGACCTTGAGCGAGACGTTGCCGACGAGTTCCTGGTCCAGGCGCGACTTCACCATGCGGGCGGTCAGCTTGTGTCCGCTGACCCGGCCGACGAGCGGCGAGGTGTTGGTGCCGATGGTCACCGAGATGGCCGGCTGGTCGACGGTGATCCGCGGCAGCGGGACCGGGTTCTCCAGGTCGGCGAGGGTGTCGCCGATCATGATGTCGGGGAAACCGGCGACGGCGACGATGTCACCGGCGACGGCCTTCTCGGCGGGCTGACGCTCGACACCCTTGGTGGCGAGCAATTCGGTGATCTTGGCCTTGGTGACGACGGGCTCGCCGTCCACCTCGCGGCACCAGGAGACGGTCTGCCCCTTGGTCAGCTCGCCGTTGTGGATACGGACCAGCGCGAGGCGGCCGAGGAACGCGGACGCGTCGAGGTTGGTGACGTGAGCCTGCAGCGGTGCGTCGACGTTGCCCTTGGGCGCGGGCACGTAGTTGAGGAGCACCTCGAACAGGGCGTCGAGGTTCTCGGCGTCCGGTGCGTGACCGTTCTCGGGCTGAACCTTGGACGCCTTGCCCTCGCGGCCGGAGGCGTACAGAACGGGGAGGTCGAGGGCGAGCTCGGCGGCTTCGGCGGCCTCGTCGTCGAGGTCGGAGGCCAGGTCGAGCAGCAGGTCGTGGCTCTCGGAGACGACCTCTTCGATGCGGGCGTCGGGACGGTCGGTCTTGTTGACCACGAGGATGACGGGCAGCGACGCGGCGAGCGCCTTGCGCAGCACGAAGCGGGTCTGCGGCAGCGGGCCCTCGGACGCGTCGACGAGCAGGACGACACCGTCGACCATGGACAGGCCGCGCTCGACCTCGCCACCGAAGTCGGCGTGACCGGGGGTGTCGATGACGTTGATGACCGTGACACTGCCGTCGCCGTGATGCTTGTGGACGGCGGTGTTCTTCGCGAGGATGGTGATGCCCTTCTCGCGTTCGAGGTCGCCGGAGTCCATGACGCGATCGACCAGTTCGGCGCGCTCCTCGAATGCCCCCGACTGGCGCAACATGGCGTCGACGAGAGTGGTCTTGCCGTGGTCGACGTGTGCGACGATGGCAACGTTACGGAAGCTGGTGATGGTCACGCGGTGGCTCTCCTGGCTGAGTTGATTCGGCCACGCGAAAGTTCCCTCGCACGGCTTTCTGGCGGCCGCCTTGTCATCTCGATTCAGAATCCTCGTCGAGGCGATGGTAAATCGCCCAGTGCAGGCATCGCGGCCACGTGAATACTACCCGCCCGAGCGGCTACTTCGCGCATCGCCGACTGCCCGGGGCCTGCCCGACCAGCGTAAAGTGATCTGCGCCACGTCGAATTCGGCCTGTCTCGGGTGTGGATCGGGGCCGAAAGCTGAGGGGACGCTAACCTGGGTGTAGCCGGCGGATACCGGTGTTCACCGAAGTAGGAAGGCCGAGCCGAGTATGGGCAAGGTGAAGGCCAGCAAGGTCTCGGGTCTCAAACCGAAGAAGAAGTGCTGCCGCAGCAAGACGCGCTGCATCAAGTGCCCGGTGGTCATCATGCGCATGAAGAAGCTCGAGAACGAGGGCGCTTCCAAGAAGGAACTGAAGAAGGGTCTCAAGAAGGCCCGCGCGGCCTGAGGTCAACCCCACCCGTTCAGGTGCACTCGCAGGTCCGGCACCCACCCGCGGTCGTTGCCGACGAGGTCGATGTCCCCCAGTTCCCGTCCGTCCACCCACCTCAGTTCCGCGTGGTCGAGCGCGACGGGTGTTCCCGACACCAGTTCGACCCGGTACGCGCGGAGCACCCGGCCGTCGGGCAGCGGCACGTCGTCACCGATCCGGTCGCCGCCCGACACCTCGACCCCGAGTTCTTCCCGCAGTTCGCGGCGCAGCGCGTCCTCGGCGGTCTCCCCGGCCTCCGCCTTGCCGCCGGGCAGCTCCCACAGTCCCGCGAGTTCCGGAGGCCGGGTCCGCTGGGCGAGCAACAGCCGGCCGTCGACGATGATCGCGGCCGCCACCACCTCTCCGGCGTGGTCGACAGGCCTTGCACGTTCCACTGGCACCGCACCATCATGGGGTATGGCCGAGTTGCTGTCAGACGGAGAGATCGACACCGCGCTCGCAGAACTGCCCGGGTGGCGGCGGGCCGGTGATTCCCTCGTCCGCACCGTCGAGTCGCCGAGTTTCCCCGAAGCCGTGGAGCTGGTCCGGAAGGTCGCGGAGGCGGCGGAGGCGGCGAACCACCATCCGGACATCGACATCAGGTGGCGCAAGGTCACGTACACACTGTCGACGCATTCCGCCGGCGGGCTCACGCAGCTGGATCTGGATCTTGCTGCGCAGATCGACTCACTGGCGGGCTGACCGTGGCGGCGGCCGCGGCGCGCTTCGTGCGGCGGCCGGCGTAGGCGACCCAGGCGTAGACACCGAAGGCGCCGACGACGTCGACCGTGCCCAGCCACGCGAGCACCGCGGGCCGGGAGATCAGCCAGATCGAGTCCTGGAAGAAGCTGAGCACCCACGGCACGCCGATGAGGGTGGTGACGAGCCAGTACCCGGCGAGGATCCGGGTGCCCAGCATCGATCCGTAGGGGCCGTGCAGCAGCCAGATCAGCATCGGGATGACCCACACCCAGTGGTGTGACCACGAGATCGGTGAGACGAGCAGCCCCAGCAACTCGACGATGACGAGGGTGCCGAGCCGATCGTCCCGGGCGATCGCCCGCCAGGCCAGGACGGCGAGGACCGCCGTGACCGCCACGGCCAGCAACCAGAGGGCGCCCGTCCCGACGTCGTACCCGAGCAGCCGCGACAACGCGCCGCGCAGGGACTGATTCCACACCGAGCCGACCGGGCCGATGCGATCGGCGTCACCGAGCAGGTGGGTGAAGTACTCCCGAGCCTCCGAGCCGATCAGGAGATAGCTGACTCCGACGGTCGCGGCGAACGCGACGCCCGAGAAGACCGCGGCCTTCCACCGGCGCTGCATCAGGAAGTAGAGGCCGGTGATCGCCGGGGTCAGTTTGATTCCGGCGGCGAAACCGACGAGCGCGCCGGACAGCCACCACCGGGAGCTGCGGACCGCGGTCATCACGAGCAGCGCGAGGAAGACGTTGATCTGGCCGTAGTCCAGCGTGGTGCGCACCGGTTCCACCCACACCCCCACGGTGGTCCAGAGCACCGCGACCGCCCGCCAGTGCGTGCTGCGCGCGGCCTCACCGAGCACGAGCCCGAGGCTCATTCGCGCCAGCGCGTACAGGGCGAGGATGGTGAGCAGTTGCCAGCCGACCCCGACCAGGGGGAACGGCAGGAAATGCAGGGGAAAGAAGACCAGCGCGGCGAACGGCGGGTAGGTGAACGGCAGCGGAAAGTCCGGTGTCACTTCCGAATAGGTGAAGTCGTAGAGACTGCCACCGCGGAGGGCCTCGGAACCGTCGACGTAAACGTGCAGGTCGACGAGGTTCATCCCGTTGGGACTCAACAGCGTCCACGCCATGCGCCCGAGCACCGACAGCACGAGAAGCACGGGCGCGCACCGCAACAGGCCGTGCAGGGCGGACGCTCCCGGGGACGACGTGGGAGAACGCTCGGATGACGGGTCGTCGGAGGCTGCTCCGTCGTCGGACGCTGCATGGTCGGACACAGTGTGGTGCTCTCCCCGTGAGGTGTGTAGATGTCTCAGCCGATCCCGAAACGGTCCCGCACAGCGTAGACGGCGGCCTCCGCGGGCCCCGAGGTGTCCGTAGCCGCGCGTAACAGTTGCATCACCAATCACACGAACCACACGTGCCACAAGCTATGGTCACCGGAAGATCACCGTCGGGGTCTGTATGCCATACACTCCCACCGGGATGCCACAGCTATCGGTGAACGAACTCGTGAGCTGTACAACCCGGGGGCGCTGTACATAGAGTGACCCCCCGAGCCGTCAGACGTGGATTGAGTTGTCGTCCACGCTGTTATGACTAAGGATGGGGAGACTGTGCTTCGAACCCGAGGTATGCGCAGAGCAGTGACTGCTCTCGCTGTTGCCGCAGCAGCCGCTATGGCAGTGCCGGCCCAGGCGAATGCGCAGCCGACGCCGCCGCCCGTGCCCGAAGGCATCCCCGTGGAGATGCTCGCCTCGTTCGCACCCGCGATCATCGGCGCAGCAGCTGGTACCGAAGACGTCGCCGCAGGACCTCAGGACGCGATCCTGGACCAGGCCCGCATCCTTCTCGAGTCCCCCGGCATCCCGCCGGAACTCAAGTCCACCCTCGAGCGCGTCATCACGTTCCTCGACGGCAGCGGCGGCGGCGGTCCCGAGATCCCGCAGGAGAACGCACCGGTCATCGCGCAGTTCCTCTACCCGACCATCGGCAAGGGCTGCATCGGAGAGGGCGCCGACTCCGTGGGCACCGCACTCGCGGTTCCCGGTCCGGCCCAGCTGCCCCCGCCCGGACCCAAGGCAGGTCAGGCCGGTTTCGTGTTCACCGCCCTCGGAACCAGTTCCGTTGCCGCCGAACAGCCCAATCCGCTGACCGTGACGTGGATCAACCTGGACAACCAGCGGCGCGCCACCCAGAACCTCACCGACGAGGCCAAGATCAACCCCGATGGACCGGCAACCCTGTCGGCGATCGCGGACACCGGCCCGGGCCGCGTCCTCGCGGTCGTGTCGGGCGGACTGACCACGCAGAAAGAGGGCGCCGCGCCGATCACGTGCAGCTTCCTCCCGACCGTCGGCATGTTCCAGGTCGCGTAACTCTTCACAGCTGACGAGCGAAGGGCCCTCCGGATCTTCCGGAGGGCCCTTCGCTCATGTCTGCACCGCTTCACTGTTGCCGACGTCACCACCGTGGTAGACCGAGGAATGCCCTCGACGCATCACACCCCACACCACTCACTGCGATCGCGACACGCCCGGCGGTCCATACTGTCGATCCGTTCGGAGGGGTCGATCCTCTCGATCGGTTCCGCCTACTCCATCCTGTCCATCGGGAGTGTCGGCTCGGTGCTCTCCATCGGGTCGGTCGGGTCGGCCGGCTCGGCACTGAGCACCGCCTCGTTCGCCAGCCTCGGGTCTGCGCTGTCGGGGCTCTCGCGGTGGTCTCTGATGTCGTGGAAGGGGTGGCACGCCTCCCCGCCGGAACACCCCCACCTCACGGTCATCGCGGAGGAACCGGACCTCGCCCGGGACGCGACCGCGCACGTCCAGTCCTGACGCGGTCCGGTCAGGGCGTCCGTCCGGCGCGCGGCCAGGAGTTGCCGTCGTACTTCTCGATCTCGCCGTTGAACTTCGTCAGCAGCCGGCGCAGCTCGCCCCGGTCGTGGTCGCTCCACTCGGCGATGATGCGCTCGACACCATTTCGGCCCAGCGCGCGGTCGGCGTGAAGTTGTTCGAGCCCCAGCGCGGTGGCCTCGACCTTGCGGGCCATTCCGCCGTCCGGGTCGGGAACGCGTTCGACGAGGCCGCGCCTCAGCAACGCGCCGATCTGCCGGTTGATCGTCGAGATGTCGAGCCGGAATGCCTCGGCGAGCTGTTTCAGGCTTAGCGGATGTTCCAGTTCCAGGCGTCCGAGGAGCAGGTAGGCGGAGCGGTCGAGTTGGAATCCCGCCCGTTGTGCATGCGCGTGATAGCGCGACAGCAATGTCAATTCGTTCTCGACATCTGCCGCCACCTCGTCACGATCGGACACCGACACCTCCAGTAGTTACCGTCATTCTGCCCGAGGCATTATTGTGCACCCTACACACTGTGTGTAGTGTGCACAGCTTCATCAGGATCCGTTGACGAACAGCGCGGTGTAGAGAACCGAGGCGACGGTGTATACGAAATTGAGAAGCAGCTCCATGGAGAACCTCCGGGTTCCAGAGTGAAAAGAGTGACACCAGGTAATCGGAGTTCCCCCGAGGAGCGTTTCATGCCCTCCCATCCACCGGAAAACACCCCACACGAGAACTGAAACGTGTTCTCATCTTCCGGGGGCGCTCACATTCGGGTGCCGAACGAGAAGGGGATGCACACATGCCGTGGAGTCGTGCCGAGCTGGAAGAGGCCTTCGCGCACTACCAGCGAACCGTCAGCCGCTGCGTCGAACTCGGAGACTGGAACGGCTTCGCCGACCTCTTCACGGAGGACGCCACGTACGTCGAGCACGCCTTCGGACACTTCGATGGACGCGAGCCCATTCGGCAATGGGTCACGCGCACCATGTCGGCCTTCCCCGGAAGCCGGATGACCGCGTTCCCGGCAAACTGGTACGTGATCGACGAAGACCGCGGATGGGTCATCTGCGAGATCGACAACCCGATGGAGGATCCCGGCGACGGCTCGGAGCACGCCGCCGCGAACATCACGATCCTGCACTACGCCGGCGACAACCTGTGGTCACGCGAGGAAGACGCGTACAACCCGATGAATTTTCTCGCCACGGCCAAGAAGTGGTGCCGCGCAGCGGAAGCCGCAGGCAAGCTACCCGACGACGCCCGGGAGTGGCTTGCCCGGATGGGCGGGCAACCGGCGGCCTAGCCCGGTCACCACTGCCCGTAGTCGGGCTTGAGAATGTCATTGAGGTCGATGCCGACCCCGTCCACGTTGCTCGCGTCGATCTCGTACTGGTGCAGGTGCGCCGACGGGTGGACGTACCCCTCGGGTGTGCCCCAGTCGTGCTGCCAGTACCACGATCCGAGTCCGGCAAGGACCGCCAGATCCAGCGTCGTGGAGTTGGCGTAGATGCCGGTGTTGGCCTTGCCGACCACCGACTCCCACCCGGCGAGATACGGGGCGATCATGGTGAGGAAATCGGCGGGCGTGGGATTGTCGTCGATGGACGCGTAGATGGGCCGGTCCTCGGAACCGCCTGCTGCGAGATGCAATTCGAGTCCGCGCTCCGCGTGCCGCTTGCCCGCCTCGAGACCGCCGCGCCAATCGGCCGTCGGCCCCTTGCCGAACTGGTAGCACGAGACGACCGACAATCCGGCGTCGAGCAACGCCTGCGCCTCGTCGGCGAGCATCGGCTTGCCTTCCATCCATTCGGCGCCGGGACGGCGGTCGGACACGTAGCGGATGGCGCCGGCATAGCCTGCCTCGAGGATGGCGTCCGCCGACGGCACGCCACCCGCGTAGTCGATCAGGATGCCGAGACTGTCCGCCTTCGCGACGGCGACCGAGGACGTGGCGGACGTGAGCGCCGCGATCCCGGCCACGGCGGATCCCGCTGCCGCGTACCGGAACAGGTCTCTCCGAGAAATCTGCACTGTGGCCCCCATATCCGATCGGTCGCGCTCCGGCGTGTCTCCGACATTCACTCTCGCTCAGTCGGTATCTTGTCCGGTTTGCATTCCACCACACTCACACGGGTCCCGCCAGCCACTTGGACTACATCCGTCACATCGGACACTCGCGACCCGCGCCGAACCGGCAGCGCCCCGAGTCAGCGGAAGAACACCGCAGCCTGGTCGGCCAGATCGAGTGCCCCCTGCGGCAGGATTCCGAGCACGACCGTCACCACCACTCCGACCGCGATGGCCGCGGCGGTGAACATGCTGGGCACCACGATCGTCGGGGCGTCGCTCTGCGGCTCCGAGAAGAACATCAGGACGATGACCCGGACGTAGAAGAACGCCGCGATCGCGCTGCTGACGACACCGACGAGAACGAGCGGAACGGCGCCGCCCTCGATGGCGGCCTGGAAGACCGCGAACTTGCTGACGAACCCACTCGTCAAGGGAATTCCGGCGAACGCCAGCAGGAACAGCGCGAAGACCCCGCCGACCAGGGGCGAGCGCCGGCCCAGCCCCGCCCAGCGGGACAGGTCCGTCGCCTCGCCCCGACTGTCCCGCACCAGGGTGACGACGGCGAACGCGCCGAGCGTGCTGAATCCGTAGGCCAGGAGATAGAACATCGTGGACGACAGACCGGCCCGGTTTGCCGCGACCAGACCGGTGAGGATGAATCCGGCGTGCGCGACCGACGAATACGCGAGCATCCGCTTGACATCGTTCTGCGTGACCGCCATGACCGCACCGACCACCATGGTGAGGATGGCGACGCCCCACATCACGGGCCGCCAGTCCGACCGCAGGTCGGGCAGTGCCACGTAGAAGATGCGCAGCATCGCGCCGACGGCCGCGACCTTGGTGGCCGCCGCCATGAAGGCGGTGATCGGGGTCGGTGCACCCTGATAGACGTCGGGGATCCAGGAGTGGAACGGGACGGCACCGATCTTGAACAACAGGCCCACCGACAGCAGCGCGATACCGATCAGCGCCAGCGTCTTGTCGTCGGTGCCCCGGGCGAGCGCGTCGGCGATCCTCGGCAACTCGACGGTGCCGGCGTAGCCGTACAGCAAGGCCACCCCGAACAGGAAGAACGCCGACGAGAACGCCCCCAGCAGAAAGTATTTGAGGGCCGCCTCCTGCGACAGGAGACGGCGACGGCGCGCCAGCCCGCACAACAGGTACAGGGGCAGCGAGAGGACCTCGAGCGCCACGAACATGGTGAGGAGGTCGTTGGACGCCGGGAACAGGAGCATCCCGCCGACCGCGAACAGGGTGAGGGGAAAGACCTCGGTGTGCCCCGGGGCGTTCGTGGTGGCCTCCCGTTCGGCGACGCTGCCGGGGACGGCGAATGCCTGCGGGGTGAAGGCATCGGTTCCGCCTTCCGGCTCGGCTGCACTCGCGGCCGTGACCTCCGCGGTCGCGGCGGCGACCCCGCTGTCGACGCTCCGCTCGGCGATGAGCAGGATCGCGGGGATCGAGATCAGCAGGATCGTTCCCTGGAGGAACAGCGTCGGACCGTCGACGGCGACCGCGCCCCCGACGGCGGAGTCACGGGTTCCGGCGAGCATGACGACGGCCACGAACGCGGCGGTGAGTCCGCCGAGCGCGAGGACGAGATGGCTCGAGTAGCGGCCGCGCCGGGGCAGGAACGCCTCGACGAGCACACCGGCGACAGCCACACCGAACACGATCAACATGGGTGCCAGCTGACCGTATTCGATGTCCGGCGCGCGCAACGTCGAGGACTGGGCGAGTACGAGTTCGGAGGTACTCATCGGTGTGTGCCTCCCTCTGGGTCCGGTCCGGCGACGGTGGGTGCTGGATCGTGCTGACCGACGGTGACGAGGACGTGGCTCACCGCGGGGGTGATGACGTCCAGCACGGGCTTGGGGTAGACGCCGAGGACGAGCAGCAGGGCGATCAGCGGCGCCACGACCGCGATCTCACGGCGCACGAGATCGCGGACGGTCTCGTTGCCCTCCTTCAGCGGCCCGGTCATCATCCGCTGGTAGAGCCACAGCACGTAGATCGCGGCGAGGACGAGCGCGAAAGTCGCCACCACGGCTGCGATCTGGTAGCGCGAGAACGTGCCGACCAGGACGAGGAACTCGCTGATGAACGGCGCCAGGCCGGGCAGCGACAGCGTGGCCAGCCCCGCCACGAGGAACGTCCCTGCCATCACCGGCGCGACCTTCTGCACGCCGCCGTAGTCGGCGATGAGGCGGGTGCCGCGCCGGGACACCAGGAACCCCGCGATCAGGAACAGCGCCGCGGTCGAGATGCCGTGGTTGACCATGTACAGCGTCGATCCGGCCTGTCCCTGGCTCGTCATGGCGAAGATGCCGAGAATGATGAACCCGAAGTGCGAGATCGACGTGTAGGCGATCAAGCGCATCACGTCGGTCTGGCCGATGGCCAGCACCGCGCCGTAGATGATGCCGATCACCGCCAGCACCGTGACGAACGGTGCGAAGTACGCGGACGCCTCGGGGAACATCTGCAGGCAGTAGCGCAGCATGCCGAACGTCCCGACTTTGTCGACGACGGCCATCATGAGCACCGCGCTGGCCGGGGTGGCTTCCACCGCGGCGCCCGGCAGCCACGTGTGGAACGGCCACAACGGCGCCTTGACCGCGAACGCGAACATGAAACCGAGGAACAGCGCCTTCAGCACGCCGGGGTCGGCGTCCAGCCCTTCGGCGACGATCACCCGGAAGTCGAAAGTGCCGCCGCCGAAGACGTCCTGACGCGCCGTCACCACGTATACCCCGATGACCGCGGCCAGCATGATCAGGCCGCCGAACAGGTTGTAGAGCAGGAACTTCACCGCGGCGTACGTTCTCCCCACCCCGCCGAATCCTCCGATCAGGAAGTACATCGGGATGAGCATGGCCTCGAAGAAGATGTAGAAGAGCAGGACGTCGAGGGCGGTGAACGACACGATCACCATCGCCTCGACCATCAACGTCAGCGCCACGTACGTGTGGGCCATTCGCCGGTGCCCGTAGTCGGGCGCGGTGTCACCGTCGTTCCACCCCGCCAGCAACAGCAGCGGCACCAGAACGGCGGTGAGGAGCACCAGGACGAGCGCGATGCCGTCGAGGCCGAGGATGTACCGGGTGCCGAAGGCCGGGATCCAGGCGTGCGATTCCACGAACTGGTACTGCTCGCCGGTCGGATCGAAGCGGATCGCCAGCACGACCGCCAGGCACAGCACCACCACGGACACGCCCACGGCAACGGATTTCGCGAGCGCGCGCTTGTGGACGGGCAGAGCCAGGACCACCCCGGCACCGACGAGTGGCAGCACCCAGAGGGCGGTCAGCCACGGGAAGCCGCTCACCACAGCCTCACCAGCATCGTGGCGACCAGAAGTGCCGCACCGGCGAACATGAACAGCGCGTACGACCGGACGAACCCCGTCTGCAGACGCCGCACCCGCATCGACGTTCCGCCGACGAGCGCGGCGAACCCATTGACGGCACCGTCGACTCCCCTGCCGTCGACGGTCACGAGTGTTCGCGTCAGTTCCTGCCCGGGACGCATCAGTGCGGCCTCGTTGAACGCGTCGCCGTACAGGTCCTTCCTGGCCGCGGCGGTGAATGCGGTGACCTTCGCCGGCGCGACCTCGGGGATCGGCTGCCGGGCGTACTGCCGGTAGGCCACCGCGACTCCTGCCAGCACCACCACCAGTGTGAGTGCGGTGATCGCCCACACGGGCAGGGCGGGCTCGCCGTGGTGGGCGCCGACGACCGGTTCCAGCCAGTGCTGCAGGGAGGAGCCGACCGCGAGTAGGGCGCCGGCAGCGACCGAACCGACCGCGAGCAGAATCATCGGCACCGTCATCACCCCTGGCGATTCGTGTGGGTCGGCGACGGGAACATCCCCCCTCGCGTCGCTCGCCCCGGAAGCCCAGCGTGGTTGTCCGAAGAAGGTCATCAGCATCACCCTGGTCATGTAGAAGGCGGTGAGTCCCGCACCGAGCAGCGTGACCGTTCCGAGGACGACGCCCTGGACGCCCTCGGCGGCGAACGCCGCTTCGATGATCTTGTCCTTGGAGAAGAAGCCGGAGAACGGCGGAATCCCGATGATGGCCAGGTATCCCAGCCCGAACGTGACGAACGTGATCGGCATGACGGTGCGCAGACCGCCGTAGCGGCGCATGTTCACCTCGTCGTTCATGCCGTGCATCACCGAGCCTGCGCCGAGGAACAGGCCGGCCTTGAAGAAGCCGTGCGTGAGCAGCAGCATGATGGCGAACGCGTACCCGGCCGGTCCCAGACCGGCGGCCAGCACCATGTACCCGATCTGGCTCATCGTGGATGCCGCCAGCGCCTTCTTGATGTCGTCCTTCGCGCAGCCGATGATCGCGCCGAACAGCAGGGTCACCGCGCCGACGATCACGACGGCGAGCTGGGCATTCGGGGCCAGGTCGAAGATCGCGTTGGACCGGACGATCAGATACACACCCGCCGTGACCATGGTCGCGGCGTGGATGAGCGCCGACACCGGTGTCGGGCCTTCCATGGCGTCACCGAGCCAGGACTGCAACGGGACCTGCGCCGATTTGCCGCACGCGGCGAGCAGCAGCGCGAGCCCGATCGCGGTCAGCACCCCCTCGCTGGCGGCGTCGGCACGAGTGAACACGTCGGCGAACTCGATCGAGCCGAAAGTCGAGAACATGATCATGATCGCGAGAATCAGACCCATGTCACCGACGCGGTTGACCACGAACGCCTTCTTCGCGGCCGCCGCCGCGGACGGCTTGTACTGCCAGAACCCGATGAGCAGGTACGAGGCGAGACCGACACCCTCCCAGCCGACGTACAGGCCGAGGAAGTTGTCGGCCAGCACCAGCAGCAGCATCGCCGCGAGGAACAGATTGAGGTAGGCGAAGAAACGCCTGCGCTCCGGGTCGTGCGCCATGTAGCCGACCGAATAGATGTGGATCAGCGAACCCACCCCGGTGATCAGCAGCACGAAGCACACGGACAGCTGGTCGAGTTGGAGACCGAAATCCACCTGGAGTTCGCCGACGGGCACCCAGCTGAACAGGGTCTGGTGCACGACCCGCTCGGCGGCGTCCCGGCCCAGCATGTCGACGAAGAAGACGACGCCGAGCGCGAAGGAGACCAGTGCCGTCGCGCAGCCGAGGAGGTGGCCCCACGCATCGCTGCGCCGGCCCGCCAGCAGGAGCACGGCGGCTCCGAGGAGCGGCAGAACCGGCAGCAGCCACACGGTCGACGAGAGCGTTCCGCTCATGCCGCACCGCCGATCGGGGAGTCGTCGTCGGGCAAAGTCACCTTCTCGAGGATGTGCGTCATCGGGGACCCGTCAGTTCTTGAGGAGGTTGGCGTCGTCGACGGAAGCCGAACGGCGGGAACGGAAGATGGTCATGATGATCGCCAGACCGACAACGACCTCGGCGGCCGCGACGACCATGGTGAAGAACGCGAAGACCTGGCCGTCGAGGTTGCCATGCATTCGGGCGAACGTCACGAACGCCAGATTCGAGGCGTTGAGCATCAGTTCGATGCACATGAACACGATAATCGCGTTGCGGCGGATCAGCACGCCGGCCGCGCCGATCGTGAACAGCAGCGCCGACAGGTAGAGGTAATTCTCGGGGTTCATCGCCGACTCCCCTCGTCGGTGGCACCAGGTTCGGGGGTCGCGACGTCCGCGGTGCCCAGCGCCCGGGCGGGCAGGCTCGGCCGCCGTTCGAGCGACCGGCTGACGGACAGCTCGGAGAACGTGCCGTCGGGCAGCAACGCCGGTATGTCGACGGCGTTGTGTCGCGCGTAGACACCCGGACTGGGCAGCGGTGTGACACGGGCACCCTCGCGGACGCGGTCCTGGGACAGCTCGCGCTGGTCCTTCCGCCGCTCGAAACGCTCCCGGTGGGCGAGCACCATCGCACCGATGGTTGCGGTGATCAGCAACGCACCGGTCAGTTCGAAAGCCCACACGTACCGGAGGAACACGAGTTCGGCCAGTCCCTCGACGTTGCCGCCCGCGTTGGCCTGGTCGAGACCGGTGAACGCGGAGACGGACGCACTCCCGATGCCGCCGATCAGCAGGAGGCCGAATCCCAGTCCCGCCGCGATCGCGGCCACCCGCTGACCGCGGAGGTTCTCGACGAGGGATTCGGAGGAGTCGACGCCGATGAGCATGAGCACGAACAGGAACAGCATCATGACCGCGCCGGTGTACACCACGATCTGCACGACGCCGAGGAAGAGTGCGCCCTGGGCGATGTAGAAGACGGCCAGGATGATCATGGTCGTCGCGAGGAAGATCGCCGAGTACACGGCCTTGGTTGCGCTGACCACTCCGAGCGCGCCGATCACGGCCACGGTCGCGAGGACCCAGAACTGCACACCCTCGCCCGTCGAGGTCTGGGTGAAGGGTTCCGCGACCAGCTGGACCGCGGACGGCATCGTGTTCACCACGTCGGCTCTCCTCCCTCGATCACGGCCTGTCCCCCGCCGTGTCCTCGACCTCGGACTCGTCCTGCGCCGCGGCCGCCGCTCCCCCGGTCACTGTGCCGCGGTAGTAGTCCTCAGCGGTGGTGCCCGGGGCCATCGGGTGCGGCGACGCGACCATGCCGGACTCGAGCGGGGCCAGCAGCCGGTCCTTCTCGTAGATCAGACCGGCCCGGTTGTCGTCGGCCATCTCGTACTCGTTGGTCATGGTCAGCGCCCGCGTCGGGCACGCCTCGATACACAGCCCGCACCCGATGCAGCGCAGGTAGTTGATCTGATACACCTGGCCGTACCGCTCGCCGGGCGAGAAGCGTTCCTCGTCGGTGTTGTCGGCGCCCTCCACGTAGATGGCGTCGGCGGGGCACGCCCAGGCACACAGTTCGCACCCGATGCACTTCTCCAACCCGTCCGCGTAACGGTTGAGCTGGTGCCTGCCGTGGTAGCGGGCCGCCGTCGGCACCTTCTCCTCGGGGTAGAACTCGGTGTTCGATTTCTTGAACATCGTCGAGAAGGTCACGCCGAAACCCGCTATGGGGCCGAGGAATTTAGTCATCGCTGTCCTCCTGGGTGGGACCGGTGGAGTGTGCGCCGGTGACGGAGACGGGCGTACGCCGGAACGCAGGCAGCGTCTGACCCGGCATCGGCGGAACCGGGTATCCACCGGCCATGGGGTCGAACGGTTCGAGTGTCTCGGGGGCCGGTTCGGCACGTCCCCGCGGCTCGACCGGCTTCTCGGGTGCGCGAACGCCGCCCGGGCGCAGGCGCTTCCACAGGAGCACCACCACGACGAGGGCGACGACGAGGCCCGCGACGACGAGCGCGATCGTCCGGGCGTCGTAGCCCTCGTTGCGGAAGGCCCGGACGGTGGCGACGATCATGACCCACACCAGCGAGATCGGGATCAGGATCTTCCAGCCGAGACCCATGAACTGGTCGTACCGCAGCCGGGGCAGCGTGGCGCGCAGCCAGACGAACACGAACAGGAAGCCCCAGACCTTCAGCGTGAACCACAGCACCGGCCACCAGCCGGAATTCGCGCCGTCCCACAGGCTGAGCGGGAACGGGGCGTGCCAGCCGCCGAGGAACAGTGTGGTGGCGAGCGCCGAGACCGTCACCATGTTCACGTACTCGGCGAGCATGAACATCGCGAAGCTCAGCGAGGAGTACTCGGTGTGGAATCCGCCGACCAGTTCGCCTTCGGCCTCGGGCAGGTCGAAGGGCGCCCGGTTGGTCTCGCCGACCATCGACGTGACGTAGATGAGGAACGACGGCAGCAGCAGGAAGACGTACCAGGTGTGTTCTTGGGCGGCGACGATGCCCGACGTGGACATCGTTCCGGCGTCCAGGAAGACGGCCGCGAACGACAACGCCATCGCGATCTCGTACGAGATCACCTGCGCAGTCGAGCGCAGCCCGCCCAGCAACGGGTACGTGGAGCCGGACGCCCAGCCGGCGAGCACGATGCCGTAGACGCCGATCGACGTGGCCGCGAGGACGTAGAGGACTGCCACCGGCAGGTCCGTCAGCTGCAATGGCGTGTAGTGCCCGAAGATCGACACCGCCGGGCCGAACGGGATCACGGCGAACGCCATGAACGCAGGTACCGCGGCGATGATCGGCGCCAGGATGTAGATCGGCTTGTCCACACCCTTCGGGACGATCCCCTCCTTCAGTGCGAGCTTGATGCCGTCGGCGAGGCTCTGCAGCATGCCCCGCGGGCCCACCCGGTTCGGGCCGACGCGCATCTGCATCCAGGCCATGACCTTGCGTTCGGCCAGGATCGTCAGAAGCGGGGTGAGGACGAGGAACACGAAGATGGCCAGGGCCTTGCCGAGCACCAGCCACCACGGGTCGTGGCCGAACAGCGCCGGGTCGGGGTAGACGGCCTCGATCGTCACAGCGCACCTCCCGCGACCATCCCGTTGGTGCCGGCCGCGCGGCGGACGTTCACGACGCTCCCCGCCCGGGCGGCCAGTTGCTGGTAGACGGCGGATCCGGGCGAGTTGAGGGGCAGCCACACCACTCGATCCGGCATGTCGGTGATCACCAACGGCAGGGTGACCGCGCCCCGTTCCGTCGTCACGGTGACCGGATCTCCGTCACCGGCACCCGACTCTGCAGCCGAGGCCGCGGACATCCGCACGACCGGAGTGCGGGCAGTGCCTGCCAGGTGCGGCTCCCCGTCCTGCAGCCGTCCCGAGTCGAGCAGCATCCGCCAGGTGGCGAGCACCGCCTCCCCCGGCCCGGGTTCCCGCCGTGGCGGTTGCGGATGGTCGGGCGGATCCGGGAAGTCACCGTCCCAGGCGCCGAGCCTCTCGAGTTCGCGCCGTGCGGTGGCGGCGTCCGGAAGACCCAGCGGGACCCCCATTTCGCCGGCGATCGCGTGGAGTACCCGCTGATCGGGCATCGACCCGGTGGCGCGGAGGGCGGCGTCGAAATCGCGTGTGCGCCCTTCCCAGTCGAGGAAGGTGCCCGGCTTCTCCATGACCGGTGCGACGGGGAACACCACGTCCGCGCGCTCGCTGATCGCACTGTGGCGCAGTTCCAGACTCACGACGAACCCTGCCGCCTCGACCGCGGCCAGCGCGGCCTGCGGGTCGGGGAGGTCGTCGGCCTCGACACCGCCGATCACCAGCGCCCCGAGCGTCTTCGCCTCGGCTGCGGCGAGGATGCCCGCGGTGTCCCGGCCTGCGGTGTCCGGCAGATCCGCGGCGTTCCACACCGACGCGACCTGCCGCCGCGCCTCCGGATCGTCCACCGGTCTGCCACCCGGGAGCAGTCCGGGCAGCGCGCCCGCCTCGAGTGCGCCACGTTCGCCGGCCCGTCGCGGCACCCAGGCCAGCCGGGCCCCCGTCTCGTCGGCCAGCCGGACCGCCGCGGACAACGCCCCCGGCACCCCGGCGAGTCTCTCCCCGACCACGATGACCGCACCCGGCCGGCGCAGCAGTTCGGTGACGCCTGGGTCCAGATCACCCGTGCGGAGTCCGTCGAGGACCTCCGCCTCCGCATTCGGCGCGGACCGCAGCAACCGGCCGGACATCTTCTCCAGGCCACGGGACGCGTACGGGGCGATCGAGTAGACCGGAACGGCCTTCGCGCGCGCGGCCTTGCGCAGCCGGAGGAAGACGATCGGCGATTCCTCCTCCGGCTCGAACGCGGCGAGAAGGACGACCGGCGCGGCGTCGAGGTCCTCGTACGTGACCGCGAGTCGCTGCCCCGCCACCCGGGCGGCCAGGAACTCGGCCTCCTCGCCGGAGTGCGTGCGACTGCGGAAGTCGATGTCGTTGGTGCCGAGCGCTGTTCGCGCGAACTTTGCGTAGGCGTAGGCGTCCTCCCACGTGGACCGGCCCCCGACGAGAACACCCGCGTTCCCCCGCGCGGCGGCCAATCCCCGCGCCGCGACGGCCAGGGCCTCGGACCAGGACGCGGGCGCCAGAATTCCGTCGTCGCCGCGGACCAACGGGGCGGTGATCCGGTCACGCTCGGTGGCGTAGGCGAACGCCCACCGCCCCTTGTCGCAATTCCACTCCTCGTTGACCTCCGGATCGTCGCCCGCCAGCCGGCGCAGCACTTTGCCCCGCCGGTGGTCGGTGCGCTGGGCGCACCCGCTCGCACAGTGCTCGCACACACTGGGGCTGGAAACCAGGTCGAACGGGCGGGCCCGGAAACGGTACGCGGAACCCGTCAGCGCACCCACCGGGCAGATCTGGACGGTGTTGCCGGAGAAGTACGACTCGAACGGTTCCTTCGCGTAGATCCCGACCTGCTGCAGCGCGCCGCGTTCCATGAGTTCGATGAACGGGTCGCCGGCGACCTGCTGGGAGAACCGGGTACACCGCGCGCACAACACGCACCGCTCACGGTCCAGCAGGACCTCCGTGGACAGCGGAATCGGTTTGGGGAACGTGCGCTTGACCTCACCGAAACGCGACTCCGCGCGCCCGTTCGACATCGCCTGGTTCTGCAGGGGGCACTCGCCGCCCTTGTCGCACACCGGGCAGTCCAGGGGATGGTTGATCAGCAGCAACTCCATAACACCCTTCTGCGCCTTGTCGGCGACGGGCGACGTGAGCTGGGTGTGGACGACCATGCCGTCGGTGACAGTCGTGGTGCAGGAGGCGAGCGGCTTGCGCTGCCCCTCCACGTCGACGAGGCACTGGCGGCAGGCACCGACCGGATCGAGCAGCGGGTGATCGCAGAACCGCGGGATCTGGATGCCGATCATCTCCGCGGCACGAATCACCAACGTGCCCTTGGGGACACTGACCCCGACACCGTCGATGACGACGCTCACTGCGTCAGGGCTCGTATCATGGCTCGCTACACTCGCAGGCGCGGAGCCCTTCACGCGCGCCCTTCCCTCATCGCTCACTCGCTGCGCTCCCTCGCTCCTCGGTCCAGAACGCGCGGCCTCCGCGCCGAAACATCGCTCGCTACACTCGCAGGCTTCATGCATGCACTCCCGCCATGAGCGTCGACTGATGCGGGTCGAACGGACAGCCACCCTGCTCGAAGTGTGCGAGGTATTCGTCGCGGAAGTACTTGATGGAGGACATGATCGGACTGGCCGCACCGTCACCGAGAGCGCAGAACGACTTGCCGAGGATGTTGTCGGCGATGTCGAGCAGCTTCTCCAGATCGGCGTCGGTCCCCTCCCCTCGCTCGAGCCGCTCCAGGATCTGCACCAGCCAATAGGTGCCTTCCCGGCAGGGCGTGCACTTGCCGCACGACTCGTGCGCATAGAACTCGGTCCAGCGGAGCACGGCACGCACCACGCACGTGGTCTCGTCGAAGATCTGCAAGGCCTTGGTGCCCAGCATCGATCCGGCGGCGCCGACACCCTCGTAGTCGAGGGCGACGTCGAGATGCTCGTCGGTGAAGATCGGTGTCGAGGAACCGCCCGGGGTCCAGAACTTCAATCGGTGCCCTGCGCGGACTCCACCCGCGTACTCGAGCAACTCGCGCAGGGAGATTCCGAGCGGGGCCTCGTACTGTCCGGGCTTCGTCACGTGCCCGGACAGGGAGTACAGGGTGAAGCCGGGCGACTTCTCGCTGCCCATCGACCGGAACCACTCGATGCCGTTCACGATGATCGGCGGGACGCTCGCAATCGACTCGACGTTGTTGACGACAGTCGGTGACGCGTAGAGACCGGCCACCGCGGGGAACGGCGGACGCAACCGAGGCTGACCGCGGCGACCCTCCAGCGAATCGAGCAGCGCCGTCTCCTCGCCGCAGATGTACGCCCCTGCACCCGCATGCACGACTAGTTCGAGGTCGAAACCGGTGCCCAGGATGTTCTTGCCGAGGTAACCCGCCGCATACGCCTCCGCGACCGCGGCGTGCAGCCGGCGCAGCACCGGCACCACCTCGCCGCGCACATAGATGAAGGCGTGCCCGGCGCGGATCGCGTACGCCGCGATGATGACGCCCTCGACCAGCGCGTGCGGCGTGGCCAGCAGGAGCGGCATGTCCTTGCACGTGCCCGGTTCGGACTCGTCCGCGTTGACCACGAGGTAGTGCGGCTTGTCGTCGCCCTGCGGGATGAACGACCACTTCATCCCGGTCGGGAACCCGGCACCACCGCGACCGCGCAGTCCGGCCTCCTTGACCGTCGAAATGACCTCGTCCGGCTCCATGCGCAGCGCCTTCTGCAGGCCCTCGTACCCGTCGTGGCGACGGTACGTGTCGAGGGTCCAGGACTCGGGCTCGTCCCAGTAGCGGCTGAGGACAGGGGTCAGCGGCATGTCAGTCTCCCTTTCGACCCGGGTCGGTGGCCGCCGGATCCGTCTCTGAGGTGGACCGATCCGGAGGGACCGTCGCGGACGGGGCAGGTGACGGCTGGTCCTTCACCGATTCCTCCGCGACCGGCTCGGTGTCTCGCGACGGCGGCTCCGGGATCAGCGACGTCTCCGCGGGATCCGGCGCCGCCATGCCCCGTTCGTGCGCCACGCGCAGGCCGGCCAGTGTGGCGTCACCCGCGGTACCGCATTCCGCCAGCGCACCGGGACGCTCGTCGGGGAACCCGGCGAGAATGCGGGCGGTCTCCCGGAACGTGCACAGCGTCGCGCCGCGACTCGGCGACACCCGCTCACCAGAACGCAGGGAATCGACGAGTGAGCGAGCCGACTCCGGGGTCTGGTTGTCGAAGAACTCCCAGTTGACCATCATCACCGGGGCGTAATCGCACGCCGCATTGCATTCGATGTGCTCCAGCGTGACCTTGCCGTCCGCGGACGTGCCCCCGTGCGGCAGGTCGAGGTGCTCCTCCAGGGCGGCGAGGATCGCGTCGCCGCCCATGATCGCGCACAACGTGTTGGTGCACACTCCGACGTAGTAGTCGCCCGTCGGGTCGCGCCGGTACATCGAGTAGAAGGTGGCCACCGCGGCCACCTCTGCGCCGGTCAATCCGAGTCGGCCGGCACAGAACTCGATCCCCGCCGGCGTGATGCACCCGTCCTCCGCCTGCACCAGATGCAGCAGCGGTAGCAGCGCGGAACGCGAATTCGGGTACCGCGCGACGACGACGTCGGCATCGGCGTCCAGCCGCGCACGGACCTCCGGCGGATACTCCTCACGCGCACCCGGCCGCACCAGCAGCCCGTGCTCCTCCGGCCGGGGCCCGAACTCGATGAAGACTTGCGCGCTTTGGCTCGCTGCGCTCGCGGGTGCCTGGGCTTGGTCGTGCGCTCTTCCCTCGATACTCACTCGCTGCGCTCCCTCGCTCCTCGGTCCAGACCACACGGCCCAGACACCGAGCTCCTTGGCAGGGGCCTCATCGGTCCACGCCCCCCATCACCGGATCGATGCTCGCGACCGCCGCAATGACATCCGCAACCATGCCGCCCTCACACGTGGCCGCCACCGACTGCAGGTTCGTGAACGACGGATCCCGGAAATGCACCCGGTACGGGCGGGTGCCGCCGTCGCTCACCATGTGCACACCGAGCTCACCCCGCGGCGACTCCACCGCCACATACACCTGACCCGGCGGCACCCGGAAACCCTCCGTCACCAACTTGAAGTGATGGATCAGCGACTCCATCGACGAATCCATGATCTCGCGGACGTGCCCGGGCGAATTGCCCAGACCGTCGGGGCCCAATGTCAGATCCGCCGGCCACGCGATCTTCTTGTCCTCCGCCATGATCGGGCCCGGCCGCAACTTGTCGAGGCACTGCTCGACGATCTTCAGCGACTCCTTCATCTCGTCGACCCGGATCAGGTAGCGGCCATACGCGTCACACCCCGTGTCGGTGCTGACGTCGAACTCGTAATTCTCGTAACCGCAATACGGCTGCGACTTGCGCAGATCGTGCGGCAGACCCGTCGCACGCAGCATCGGACCGGTGATGCCGAGCGCCATGCACCCCGTGAGGTCGAGATACCCGATGCCCTGCGTACGCCCCTTCCAGATGCGGTTGTCGTTGAGAAGATTCTCCATGTCCCGCAGCCGTTCCGGCATCAACGTGAGCAACTCGCGCACCTTCTCCACGGCACCCTCCGGCAGGTCCTGCGACAAACCGCCCGGCCGGATGTACGCGTGATTCATGCGCAGTCCCGTGATCATCTCGAACACGTCCAGAACCAGCTCGCGTTCCCGGAAACCGAACAGCATCGCCGTGACCGCCCCCAGCTCCATACCACCCGTGGCCAACGCCACCAGATGCGAGGAGATGCGGTTGAGCTCCATCAACATGACCCGGATGACGCTCGCCCGCTCCGGCACCTGATCCGTGATGTCGAGCAACTTCTCCACTCCGAGGCAATACGCCGTCTCGTTGAAGAATGGCGACAGGTAATCCATCCGCGTCACGAACGTCACGCCCTGCGTCCACGTCCGGTACTCGAGGTTCTTCTCGATCCCCGTATGCAGATAACCGATACCGCACCGGGCCTCCGTGACCGTCTCACCCTCGATCTCCAAGATGAGCCGCAACACCCCGTGCGTCGACGGATGCTGCGGACCCATATTGACGACGATCCGCTCTTCGGCGCCCTCCGAACCCGCATCACCAGACGACGCCTTCACCGCATCGACGACCTCGTCCCAGTCCTGACCGGCGACGGTGAAAACCGTGTCCTCGCTCATCAGTTGTACCCCCGCCGCTCGTCGGGCGGCGCGATCTCCGCGCCCTTGTACTCGACGGGAATGCCGCCGAGCGGATAGTCCTTCCGCTGCGGATGACCCGGCCAGTCATCCGGCATCTCGATCCGGGTCAACGACGGATGGCCATCGAACACGATCCCGAAGAAGTCGTACGTCTCCCGCTCGTGCCAATCGTTCGTCGGATACACCTCGTACAACGACGGGATGTGCGGATCCGCATCCGGTGCCGCAACCTCCAGACGAATCCGACGATTGTGCGTGATCGACAACAACGGATACACCGCATGCAACTCCCGGCCCGCATCCTGCGGGAAATGCACACCATTCACACCCAGACACATCTCGAACCGCAGATCCGGCTCATCACGCAACGCCCGCGCCACCAACGGCAAAAACTCGCGCCGCACACCGAACGTCACCTCACCCCGAAACACCACAACCGACTCGATCGCCACCTCGAAACCCACACCCGAGTCCGCCAACGCCGCCCCCAGCCCATCCGCGACCTCGTCGAAATACCCGCCATACGGCCGCGGCGTACTCCCCGGCAACAACACCGGACGCACCAACCGCCCATACCCCGACGTATCCCCACTACCCCGCACCCCGAACAGCCCCTTGCGCACACCGATCTGTTCTGGGACATGGCTCGCGGGGACATGGCTCGCTTCGCTCGCGGGCGTCTGGGCTTCTACGTCCGGCCTTCCCTCGTCACTCACTCGCTACGCTCCCTCGCTCCTCAGTCCAGACCGCACGGCCCCGGCACCACCGCTCGGTTCGCTTCGCTCGCGGGCGTCTGGGCTTTACGCCCGGCCTTCCCTCGTCACTCACTCGCTACGCTCCCTCGCTCCTCAGTCCAGACCGCACGGCCCAGACGCCGGATCTCGGTTCCTCGACCTGGCTCAGCCCACCGATCCACGCCACTCATCTCAGAAGGCCCTTCATCTGGATGGTGGGGGTGGCGGCCAGCGCCGCCTGCTCCGCCGCCCGCGCCACCTCCTCGCGATGAACGCCGAGCGGCATCTGCTGGATCTTCTCGTGCAGGGTGAGGATCGCGTTCAGCAGCATCTCGGGCCTCGGCGGGCACCCCGGCAGATAGATGTCCACCGGCACGATGTGGTCGACGCCCTGCACGATCGCGTAGTTGTTGAACATGCCGCCCGACGACGCGCAGACGCCCATCGCCAGCACCCACTTCGGCTCGACCATCTGGTCGTAGATCTGCCGCAGCACCGGCGCCATCTTCTGGCTCACCCGGCCGGCCACGATCATCAGGTCCGCCTGCCGCGGCGACGCCCGGAACGCCTCCATGCCGAAACGGGCGATGTCGAAGCGTCCCCCTGCGGTCGCCATCATCTCGATCGCGCAACAGGCGAGCCCGAAACTCGCCGGCCACAGCGAGCCCTTGCGGACGTAACCCGCGAGCCCTTCGACCGTGGTCAGCAGGAAGCCGCTCGGCAGCTTCTCCTCGATGCCCATATCCGACTCTTCTCTTCCGACTTAGCTTTTGGATCGCTGGCGGGACCGATCAGTCCCAACTGAGACCGCCACGCCGCCACTCGTACGCGTAGGCGACGGAGACGTTGAAGATGAACAGGGCCATGGCCCCGAGACCGAAGAAACCGAGAGCATCGAAATGAACAGCCCACGGATAGAGGAAGACGATCTCGATGTCGAAGATGATGAAGAGCATGGCCGTCAGGTAGTACTTCACCGGGATGCGGCCCGCACCCAGAGGCGAGAGTGTCGGCTCGATGCCGCACTCGTAGGCGTCGAGCTTGGCACGGTTGTAGCGCCTCGGACCGACGATCCTCGCCACGATCACGGAGAAGACCGCGAACGCGACCGCAATCGCCCCGAGCACGAGGATCGGCACGTAGACATTCAATCCGTCTCAGCTCCCCTCTTCCCGAGCCTGTCCGCCCGATTCCCGGACGGTCGTTTCCGAAGCTACGCTCTTGTGAGTTATGCCACAGCGTACAAGGGAAGTCGTCGAGCCCGGTCGATTTGACCGTGCGAGTTCCAGGCGATCTCGAAGTACGGAAAACCCTGCGGCACAGGCGCTCGATGCACCTTCACGCGGCGGAAATCGGAGTCAGGAGAGCCTAAGCTGAGCGGCGGGTGCGCAGCAGCGCTATGACCGCTTCGGACAACCGGATCGGGTCGAGCGGATGCGGCACCGCGGCCTCGGCCCGCGACCAGGTGGCCAGCCAGGCGTCGTCGGGGCGCCCGGTCAGAACCAGGATCGGGGGGCAGTCGTCGATCTCGTCCTTCAACTGCTTCGCGATCCCCATCCCGCCCGCGGGCACCGCCTCCCCGTCCAGAACGGCCAGGTCGACACCGCCGGCATCCATCTGCCGGATCACCACGGGCGCGGTCGCCACCTCGACGTACTCCAACTCCGGAAGGTCGGGGTGCGGACGCGTCCCCAGCGCCAGCACAACCTTCTGGCGGGTGTTCGCATCGTCGCTGTAGACGAGGACACGCAACCGATCAGGACGGCTGGTGTGGGCGGTCGCGTCGGTCACGGACACGATGCTACCGGTCCCCCGCTCTCCAGACCTGCGGCTCGCGACGATCGAAAAACGGCGCGTCGAAATCGAATTGGTTCGCCGGCGGCCGGAACTGCTCGGCTACAGCCGCTCGGCGATGGCGAGCGCCGTCGAGCCGAGCTTCGGCAGGCGGAGGTCGGCGATGGGGGTCAGCATGTTGCCGAGCCGGTTGGTGACGAAGGCGATCGACAGCCCGCTGTCGGCGTCGGCGAACGCGCCCGACCCACCCAAGCCGTAGTGCCCGAAGGTATTCGACGGCTGCCTGCGGCGTGCCACCATTCCCGCGTGGTAGCCGAGCCGCCAGTTCATCGGTATGCCCAGGACGTAGTCGCGGGCCGTCGTCTGCACCTGGCTCAGTTGCGCCACGACGTCCGGCGGGAGGAACTCCACGCCGCCGACGGTTCCGCCGTTCGCCAGCGCCCCATACATCCGCGCCAGCGCGCGGGCACTGAACACGCCGTTCCATCCCGGCATCACGCTGTCGTGGATCGCGGGGTTGCGGACGAGGGCATCGAAACCCGCGGGCATGCCCGCGTCGGCGACGTTGCGCAGACCGGGCAGCCGCGACATCGCGAACGACGTGGCTCCCCACGGAACGCCGAACGGGTTGATGTGCGGGAAGGTCCTCGCGATCCGGGCACGCTCGGCCGGCGGCACCTCGTACCAGAACTCCTTCACCCCGAGCGGTTCGGCGACCTCGGTGCGCACCAGCTCGGTGAAGGGTTTCCCGGCCGCGCGGGACGTAAGTTCGGCGACGAGCGAACCGAACGTCACCGCGTGATATCCGGGGACCTTCAGCCGCCGCTGATCCGGGGTCGCCGCCGCCAGTGCGGCACTGACCAGCGAATGGTCCATCAGACTCAGCGGTCCGGGCACGAGCCCACGAACCCGGTGCAGTCCGGCGCGGTGCGACAGCAGTTCGCGCACCGTGATCTCGTCCTTGCCCTCGGCGGCGAACTCGGGCCAGTACTGCGCCACCGGCGTGTCGTAGTCGATGATCCCGCGTCCCGCGAGCCGGTGCAGCACGGTGGACGCGACGCCCTTGCCCGTGGAAAACGTGAGGGTGACGGTGTCGTCCTGCCAGAACGTGTCGCGGCTGGCCCATCCCGCCCACACGTCGACGACCGGTTCACCGTGGAGATAGACGGCCAGCGCGCCGCCGCCCTGGCTGCTGTCGTGGAAGAGTCGGAAGAACTGGTCGACGAGCATCCCGAAGCGACGGTCCGCGAGCATTCCGGCGGGCGGCCGTGCCCTGTGGCCCGTCAACGGCCACGGCGTCGTGGTCGTCATAACGACTTCCCTCGATCGTCTTCACGTCATCGACATGTGTATTTAACTTCCTCTTTACACACGGAAGGACACTGTCGGCACCGCTTCAGGGCCTGCGTGATCGCTTCGTGGCCATACCGCAACGGGAAAGAGTGTCCGGGCGCCGGGCAGGTGACCCGGCGCTGATCATTTCGGCTCCAGCGAGTGGAAGTAATCCGACCTGACCTCGACGTCCTCGACGAGACGCGTGGTGGTCTGGACACCCAGCGAATGCTCCTTCAACAGGTCGCACAGCCGGTCGCCGTCGATCAGGTCGATCGGCGGCGCCCCGTCCCTCTTGGACTCCGTGCGGGCGTCACCGGTGAACGTTCCGGTGGTGATGAGCAGGCCCTTCTCGCCGCGGCCCGCCATCGCGCCGCGGAAATCACGCACCGCGCCGGCCCCGACGCTGCCGCTGTAGCGCTTGCACTGGAAGAACACGGGGAAACTGAGCAACGACAACTGATACACCCCGAGCCCCTCGATGTCCCCGTCACCGCCGCGACCGGTGACGGACGCGCTCGAGAATCCGGCCTCCCGCAGCAACCGCTGGGTCAGCCGCTCGAACGCGGGCGGCGACATCTTCAGGACCGTGTCGAGCAGGAGGTCCTTCCAGTCCGCGTCGTTCTCGGCCTCGGCAATGTTGGCATCCGGTTCGTCGTTGCGGCGGGACGCGGCCTTCGCCGATTTGCGGGCGGCATTCTTCTTGCGGTTCTCGGCGGAGAACTCGGCGTGCAGGGGGCGGATCTCGCTCTCGGCGACCTCGCGGCCCTTCTCCGTCACACTCCACACCCCGCGCCGGCTGTTCGTGAGCAGACCCATCCCCTTGAGGTAGGTGCGGGCCCACGCCAACCGGTACTCGATCTCGGTGCTGGGACCGTCACCGTGCAGCACACCCTGCACGTCGGACGAAAGCCCTTCTCGCTCAACGACTGCACTGTCGAGCTCCTCGTTGGACGCCGACCCACCGAGAGCAATGGCAGCCTGAAGCGCTGGCCAGAGGAGGTCGACGTACTGAGGAACGTGAACAGTCATGGCCACAAGCATGCCGGAATCCACCCGGCACTCCGCACACGGACCCCGATCCGATCATCCCGGGGCGAGCCGAGCTTCCGCACGGTTCTCGAGCTGCGCCCGGTAGATCGTCTTCCCCGATCGGCGCACGAGGAGATAGGCGAGCCCGACGGCGATCATTCCCGGCACCAGCACACCGACGCTGCCCGTCATCTCCGCGACCATCAGCATGACCGCGAGAGGAGCGCGGGCGATGCTCCCGAAGCAGGCCATCATGCCGACGATGACGAAGGGCGCCGGATTGTCGGGGACGCCCGGGGCAAACGGTTCCAGCAGTCGCCACACCGCTGCGCCGGTGAACGCCCCGATCACCATTCCCGGGCCGAAGATGCCGCCGGATCCCCCCGAGCCGATGGACAGCGACGTCGCGAGGATCTTCGCGAACGGCAACAGCAGCACCACCCACAGCGGGATCGCCGTGAGGTCGGCGCGGGCCATCGACTGCTGGATCCAGCCGTAACCGCTGCCCAGCACCTCCGGCAACACGAGCGCCATCAGTCCGACGAGCAGCCCGCCGACCGCCGGTTTGACGATCCGGCTGCCGGGCAGACGGTGGGTGAGATCGACGGCCGTGTAGAACGTCCCGCTGTACAGCAATCCGATCAGGCCGCCAAGCACACCGATGAGCGCGAACCACACCAGCTGGACCGGGGTGTCGAAGACGTAGTCCTGAGCGGCGTACCCGAACAGCGGCCCGAATCCGAGGAAGCTGCCGAACACCGTGTAGCTGACGATCGACGTGACCAGCGCCGGCACGAGCACCTCGAAATCGAAGTCTTCCTTGTAGGGAATCGTGCAGCACAACACCGCGCCGCCGAGCGGGGCGCCGAAGATCGCGCCGATACCGGAGCCGATCCCGATCGCCACCGCGATTCGGCCGTCCCGCGGGGACAGGTCCAGCCTGCGGGCGAGCAGCGATCCGAAACCCGCCGAGATCTGCGCGGTGGGTCCCTCGCGACCGCCGGATCCGCCGGACCCGATCGTGATGGCGGACGCGACCAGCTTCACGAGGACGACGCGGACGCGGATCATGCGGGGGTCCCGGTGAACGGCGTCGATCGCCGCGTCGGTGCCGTGCCCCTCGGCCTCCGGTGCCAGCGTGAACACGATGATGCCCGACACCAGACCACCCAGGCACACCACGAGCGGGATTGCCCATGGTCTCGTGAACTCCCGGCTGCCGACCGCCCCACCGTCACCCGCCGCGGTCGGCGGGTGGTAACCCCCGATGCCGACGATCAGCAGTTGCGTCGCCTCCGACAGCGCGACGTAGAACACGACCGCTCCGAGCCCGGCGACGATCCCGATCACGACGCCGAGAACCAGCCATTTGCGGGTGTAACCCGAAGTCCGGATCCAGTTTCCGGCTGACGTCCCGATCGACCGCAGAGCCCTCGACCCGGGCGCCACCCGGATCACTCCAGCTTTCCGAAGACCGTCCGACCCTCCAGGATCGTGGCGAGCACCTCGAGACCTGCGATGTCGTCGGGATCCACCAGAAGCGGGTTGGCCGACAACACGACGAGATCGGCGTGCATACCGGGGACGATCGCCCCGATGGCGTCCTCGCTCCGCAGGTGCCACGCCGAGTTGATCGTCTCCGCCCGCAGAGCATCCGGGACGGAGATACGTTCCTCGGGAGCGAGCACACGTCCCGATCGGGTGCGGCGGGTGACGGCGTCGGCGATGTTGCGCAGCGGGTTGGTCGGGGTTACCGGGCCGTCGTTGTGGAACGAGATCCGCTGGCCCGCTTTGATCGCGGAACCGGCAGCCGCCCAGCGTGCTCCGCGCTCGGGACCGAACAGGTCGTCGACGAGCACGTCGCCCCAGTAGTAGAGGTGGTCGACGAAAAGGCTGCACGTGACGCCGAGTTCGGTCGCTCGGCGGAACTGGTCCGGGGTCATCGCCCCGACGTGCTCGAGCCGGAGTCGGTGGTCTTCGCGTGGCGAGTCGGCGAGCATCCGCTCCCACGCGTCGAGGACCAGGGCGACCGCGGCGTCACCGTTGGCATGGCAGGAGATCTGCCAGCCGTTCTCGAAATACGGCTTGCTGATCTCGAGAATCTCGTCCTCGGTGTAATTGGCCTCGCCACGCGTTCCGGCGAGGCCGAGCGACCGGGTGACGTCGGTGTCGAGGTACGGAAAGCTGGTGGCCGCATTGCCCACCCAGGGCGACCCGTCCGACCAGATCTTGATGCCCACCTGGCGCAGCAGGTCGTTGCCGACTCCGGGTGAGACTTCGGAGGTGCGCTCCGGGTTGGACATCTCGTACAACCGCAGTCGGGTGGTGAGAGCGCCGGACCGGGCGAACGCCGTCAGGGCGCTCCGGAACCGTGGGTCGAATGCCATCTCACTGGCGGTGGTGATGCCCGCCGCGTTCATCCGCGCGCATTCCGCAGCGAGGAGCTCCGGGAGCCGGGTGGTCGCGCCCGCGAGGATCGAGGCTGCCACCGCCATCACCGCGGGCGCCTCGAACGCCGAACCGTCCAGTTCACCCGACTTGTCACGACCGAAACTGCCGCCCTCCGGGTCCGGTGTGTCCTTGGTCAACCCGGATTCCCGCGCGGCGACGTCGTTGAAGTAGGCCACGTGGCCGGTGTTGTGCAGGATCACCAGGGACGTATCGGGAGCGACGGAATTGAGCCAGTCACGGGTCGGCTCGGGCAGCCCTTTCTGCAGCAGTGGGTCCCAGCCGTTGAGCACGGCGCCGTCGGGGTGTTCGTCGACGGCGCGACGGACGGCGTCGACCACCTCCCCCGCGTCGGCGATGGTCACCGGCCTGATGTCCACGACCGGTTCACCGAGCAACACCGCGGAGTTCAGCGGGTGGCCGTGCGCCTCGATGAATCCCGGGAGTATGCATGCGCGGTGCACGTCGACCGTGATCGTTGCCGGTCCGATCAGCGGAAACACCGCGGCGTCGCTGCCGACAGCGGCGATCCGCCCGTCTCGCACCGCCACCGCCCGAGCGCGTGGCGCGGCGTCGTTCATGGTGACCACGTCACCGAAAAGCACCAGATCGGCAGCTTGTGCGTCGTTCGTGCCCATCAGTGCACCCTCCCGTCAGACCGGGCGCGGGCGAGGGCCCGCGCGCCGGCAGCGAGTGTCGACTGTGACTTCAGATTACAACTACACAGCAGGCCATATGCAGGAATAGTGCGTAACCAAGATCAGTTGCAGACAGGCATGACCGAAACACCGCTGCCCGTTGACGGCCTCTTCGAGTCGTTCGCCGTCAAATCTCTCCAGCTACGGAACCGCTTCGCGATGGCGCCCATGACCAGGGCTTTCTCCCCCGGCGGTATTCCCGGGGACGATGTCGCGGCCTACTACCGGCGGCGTGCGGCCGGCGGCGTCGGACTCGTCATCACCGAGGGGACGTACATTCCCGACCCGGCGGCCGGATCTCACACCCGGGTGCCGCGGCTCTACGGACCGGACAGCCTCGCGGGCTGGAAATCGGTGGTGGACGCGGTCCACGACGAGGGCGGGCAGATCATCCCGCAGCTCTGGCACCTGGGTGTCGAACGCGGCCCGCAGCCCCGCCTGAATCCCGACGTGACCACCGCCAGCCCGTCCGGAATCGCTCTGGGCGGGACCCGCCTGGGACGCGAATTCACCGAATCCGATCTCGACGCGCTGCGCGAGTCGTGGGTGGCGGCCGCCGTCAACGCACGCGACGTGGGCTTCGACGGCATCGAACTCCACGGTGCCCACGGCTATCTGCTCGACCAGTTCCTGTGGGACCGCACGAATGTCCGGTCCGACGGCTACGGCGGATCCCTCGAGGACCGCACCCGGTTCCCCGCCGAGGTGGTCGCAGCGATCCGCGAGGCCGTCGGCGAGGACTTCGCGATCGTCTACCGCTTCAGCCAGTGGAAGTCGAACCACTACGACTCCCGGATAGCACAATCCCCCGACGAACTCGCGGCCGTGCTCGCACCCCTCGTCGCCGCCGGTGTCGACGTGCTGCACCCCTCCACCCGCAGGCACTGGGAACCGGCGTTCGCCGAGCTGCCCGGTGAGGACGGGGAACTGGGCCTGGCCGGCTGGACCAAACGGCTGACCGGACTACCCACCATCACGGTCGGTTCGGTGGGCCTCGACGACGTGTTCACGACGGCCTTCACCTCGGACGGCGCGTCGAACACCGCCGGTATCGACCGCCTGCTCCGACAGTACGAGAACGGCGAATTCGATCTCGTCGCGGTGGGTCGCGCGCTGCTGTCCGATCCCGAGTGGGTGCTCAAACTCCGCGACGGCAGAACCGCCGAGCACGTCCCGTTCACGAACGAGCACCGGGCGGTCCTGCACTGACCGTGCCGGTCAGCTGTCCTCGACGGTGATCTCCACCTGATCGGCGTTCACGCCTTCGGGCGGGTTCGCCGTTCCTTCGACGGAAATACGGCTCTTGTCGACGCCCTTGGCCTCGAGTGCGTTTGCGACGGCCTGGGCGCGCTGATCGGCCAGCAGTTCGGCGGCGGACTCGTCCGAGTTGGTGGCGTACGCCTCGATCCGGATGTTGTTGTCGCTGGCGTTCAGCGCTGCGGCCACTGCGCTGACGGTGACGTCGGAGATCGCGTTGAGCTCGGCGGTTCCCGACTCGAATCCGATCGGGACCGCCGAGATGGCCGAGTTGATCGCGTTCTGCGTGGCCTCGCGCGCGGTGTTCACAGCGGACGACGCCGTGGCTTGGACACTGCTGATCGCGCCTTCCACCCGGTCGGACGCCGAGGAGGTCGTCGTGGTCGCGATCGGAGCCTCGTTCGAACTGTCGTCGGAACAGCCGGCCGCGCCGAGCAGAGCGATGGCCGCGACCGCGATACCGGTGACGATGGTCTTGCGCATGATGGATTCCCCTATACGTCGGTATGTCCGGAAGGCGCTACACGTCGTGGGACGAGGATAGCCCCGCCGACGCCCGGCGACGGCGGTATTCAGGCAGCGCCGCGGCTCCCACATCGTGGGATCAGGCCCGACGGATGTGAATCCGGACACGGGCTTCTCACCTGGTCGGAACCCGGTAATTCGTCCCGCGTTTCATTTCGGTTAAACCTTCGGATTGCGATCTCATTTCAATAACGGTAGGAATGAATCCGGCGCCCGCACAGCGCCGACATAAATGCCCACAACCGAGCAAGGAGTTAAAAGCATGGATCTCGCCTTCCTGTCCGAATTCTTCTCCGCCTTCTCCGACCTCGCCGGTGCCCTGGACTTCTTCTCGGGTTCCGCCGACGCATTGGGCGGTGGCGCAGACGCCGCAACCGCGGCCGCGGCCACGATTGGCTAGCATTTCCGCTGGCACAAGACTTGAACACCCGCGACGGGGTTCGCACGCTCAGGCGCGCGAGCCCCGTCACGGCGTTGTCGGCACACTTCGTTCGGCTCAATCACGTACCTATCACGGCGATTAATGCGTGACGTGAACATGTTCATTATCCACGTCACCAGCGAGTTTCCCGGAATTGGTCGATCGACCAATTGAGTCGACCTTCCGAAGATCAACATTTCCGCTTCACCGTTGATTTATTCTCGAAATAATCGACTACGGCGCACATGTTCGGTACTTCCGTAACACGCGCGCATCTCAGTGCACATGCGTACACTCAAATCTCGTGACCGACCCGCAGATCAGACGCCGCTCCGAGGTGCGGGCCCTCGCCCGGCTGGCCCTCGAGGAAATCGGGGCCGCCGCCACCGGCATCGGCAGCATCCACCGCGCCATCTCGGATCGTGTCTTCGCCGGGATCCGGCTCGGTGTCGGCTCCCACGCCGTCCCCGCCAAACTGCTCCACGACGAGATCTCGGGCGCCGCGTACACACTCGTCGCCGACGCCGCACGTCTCGGTGGTTCCCTCGCAGGACGGTTCCTCGATCTCCCGTCGTCGGAGAACGTCGCCCCGTCCCAGACACGCCGCGGAGCCCAGGCCATCGCCGCGATCCAGGGTCTGATCGGCGACATACTGGAGTCGGAGGGGTCGCCGCTCGCCGAACCCCTGTCGATACGGGTGAACGGTGTCGCGCTCGCACCGGACGCGGGCACGCTCGCCGACGCCTTCCCGCGCGCCGGTGGCCGCATCGTCGTCTTCCTGCACGGACTCGTCGAGACCGAGGACGCGTGGGCACTGGGTCGCCGTCCCACCTACGGTGAACGGCTCGGGACGGACCTGGGGTACACGGCGTTGCAGATCCGGTACAACTCCGGCAGGCACATCTCGGACAACGGCAGGAGCCTGTCCGAACTTCTGGACGCGGTCACCGAGCACTGGCCGGTCCAGGTCGAGTCGATCGCCCTCGTCGGGCATTCCATGGGTGGCCTCGTCGCCCGCAGCGCCTGCCGGATCGCCTTCCTCGACGACCGCCCGTGGGTGAGGCAGGTTCACCATGTCGTGAGTCTCGGCTCACCCCACCTCGGAGCACCGTTGGAGCAGGCCGTCCACTACGCGAGCGCCGGCCTGGCCGCACTGCCCGAGACGCGGGCGATCTCCGGGCTCCTGCGCAGAAGGAGCGCCGGCATCCGCGATCTGAACCAGGGTTCGCTCGTTGACGAGGACTGGCGCGATCGCGATCCCGACGCGCTCCGCGCCGCGGCGTGCAGTGAGGTCCCGCTCCTCGACGGCGTGACGTACTGCTTCGTCTCCGCGACCATCACGCGCAGCCCGAGACACCCGATGGGACGCCTGCTCGGCGACGGCATGGTGCTCGTGCCGAGTGCGTCCGGCCGGAACCGGACGCGGATGATCGGCTTCCGCGAAGAGGACGGCATGCACCTCGCGCCCGCGAACCATTTCACGATGCTCAACCATGAGTCGGTGTACGAGAAGCTGCTCGAATGGCTCGGAACGCCGGAAGCCGACTGACTTTGCGGACTCAGGCCATGGTCGTGTGCCACACGATGGCGGCGGCGAGCGCACCCGCGCCGTTCAGCGACCAGTGCAGCGCGATGGGCGCGATCAGACTGCCGCTGCGACGACGGAGCCACGTGAACACGACGCCCGCGGCCGCCGTCGCGACCACCGCCGCGAGGATGCCGAGCACCTGACCGAGGACGCCGCCACCGAGGAAGCTGGACAGTCCCTTGTTGCCCGACGTCAGCCCCAGCGAAGACGCGATGTGCCAGAGACCGAACATCAGCGATCCCGCCGCGAAGACACCACGTGCGCCGTACACCCGGTCGAGGGTGCCGTGCAGCACGCCGCGGAACGCGAGCTCCTCGGGGATGACGGTCTGCAACGGGATGACGATCATCGACGCGATGAGCGCACCGGACAGGGTGGCGTACCGGTCGGCCATGAAGAAGGGGCGGGTGATCGGCAGGGCTGCGCCGATCGCCACGACGCCGATCACGAGTCCCATCGCCGCCAGCGCGTACAACGAACCTTTTCGCCAGTGCCGGGGCGAGAGCCCCAGTTCTGCCCAGCCGAGCCCGCGGCGGCGGATGAGCACGAGCAGCACGACAGCGGCGATGGGAACGGTGGCGATGCTCGCCCACGCGGTGGTGAAGTGCGCGATCAGATTCGTGGCCGCGAGGACGACCACCACAATCGCGATGTCGAGGTAGGCGTGCAGCACGGGCCGCTTGGCGCGTGCACCGGACTTCTCGCCGTCGACAGCTCCGGCGCACTGGACTTCAAGAGTCATTCGGCCGGCCGATCTGCTTCGTGTACACGCATCAAGTCAAGTGTACGGATTCGTCTGTGAAACCTCTGTGAGCCACGCCACTGCGCAGGTCGAAGCATGCCCCCGCGTCACAGGGCTGCCGGAGCCCGCGTCTAGCCTGGATACGAACTTCACACAACCCGCTGTCCAGGAGATAGAATGGCCGACTTCCTCTACGAGGACTTGCTGCCGATCGGTGAGGACCCCACCGAGTATCGGCTGCTGACCACCGAGGGGGTGTCGACTGTCGAAGGACCCGACGGCCGCACCTTCCTGTCCGTCGAGCCCGAGGCGCTGCGCCTGCTCACCGAGACCGCGCTCCACGACATCTCGCACTACCTGCGCAGCGACCATCTGACGCAGCTCGCGAGCATCCTCGACGATCCCGAGGCGTCGGGCAACGACAAGTTCGTGGCACTCGATCTGCTCAAGAACGCCAACATCTCCGCCGCCGGCGTGCTGCCGATGTGTCAGGACACCGGCACCGCGATCGTCATGGGCAAGCGCGGCCAGCACGTCCTCACCCCCGGCGACGACGAGAAGGCCATCGCCCGGGGCGTCTACGACGCCTACACCCGGCTCAACCTGCGGTACTCGCAGAACGCGCCGATCACCATGTGGGACGAGAAGAACACCGGGAGCAACCTCCCCGCCCAGATCGAGCTCTACGCCGACACGGCGACCGGCCACGAGAACGCCTACAAGTTCCTGTACATGGCCAAGGGCGGCGGCAGCGCCAACAAGTCCTACCTGTTCCAGGAGACCAAGGCGATCCTGAACCCGGACGGCATGATGCGGTTCCTCGAGGAGAAGATCCGCGCCCTCGGCACCGCAGCCTGCCCGCCGTACCACCTCGCGATCGTCGTCGGCGGCACGTCCGCGGAGTTCGCGCTCAAGACGGCCAAGTACGCGTCGGCGCACTACCTGGACGAACTCCCCAACGAGGGTGCGATCACCGGCCGCGGATTCCGCGACCTGGAACTCGAGGAGAAGGTGCTCGAGCTGACCCGTCAGATCGGCATCGGCGCACAGTTCGGCGGCAAGTACTTCTGCCACGACGTCCGCGTCATCCGCCTCCCCCGTCACGGCGCGTCGCTGCCCGTCGCTCTCGCCGTGTCCTGCTCGGCGGACCGCCAGGCCAAGGCGAAGATCACCCCCGAGGGCGTCTTCCTCGAGCAGCTCGAATTCAACCCGGGGAAGTTCCTCCCCGAGGTCACCGACGCCCAGCTCGACGCCGAGACCGACGGCGTCTCCGGCACCGGCAAGGGCGCCGCCGTGAAGATCGACCTCACCAAGCCGATGCCCGAAATCCTCGCCGAGCTGTCCAAGCACCCGGTGAAGACGCGGCTGTCGCTCACCGGCCCGCTCGTCGTCGCACGCGACATCGCCCACGCCAAGATCAAGGAACGGCTCGACGCCGGCGAGGACATGCCGCAGTACCTCAAGGACCACCCGGTGTACTACGCCGGCCCGGCCAAGACCCCCGACGGCATGGCGTCCGGTTCCTTCGGCCCCACCACCGCCGGTCGCATGGACTCCTACGTGGAGCAGTTCCAGGCCGCGGGCGGTTCGATGGTGATGCTCGCGAAGGGCAACCGCTCCAAGCAGGTCACCGACGCATGCAAGTCGTACGGCGGCTTCTATCTCGGGTCCATCGGCGGTCCCGCGGCGCGTCTCGCCCTCGACTGCATCAAGAAGGTCGAGATCGTCGAGTACGAAGAGCTCGGCATGGAAGCGGTCTGGAAGATCGAGGTCGAGGACTTCCCCGCGTTCATCGTGGTCGACGACAAGGGCGAGGACTTCTTCGCCGGTGTCTCCACCCCCACCCTCACCATCGGCAAGCGCCCCGGCCTGTAGGCGGCTCCGCCGCCCGTGCGCCTTTTTGGTAGCTGGAGCAACCAGAAAGGCGCACGGGCGCTACGCGCCTACGGCGATCTCGATGACGGGGTTCTTCGCCGGGTCGAGCCGGCCGAGGAGTGAGGTCAGCGTGTCGCGGTCGATGGCGACGCACCCTTCGGTGGTGGTGCCGTCCGTGACGTGCAGGAACATCGCCGAACCGAGGCCGGGAATGCGGGCGGCGTTGTAGCCGATCGCGACCGCGTAGTCGTACAGCGGTCCAGCCGCGTAGAGGTTCTCGCTGTTACCACCGGGGCTCTCGTCCTGCCGGACGTGCGTGTTGTACGTGGGCGAGAGCGGATTCGCATCCCACCAGTCCCGTCGATCGGACTGGAAATACGGCATCGCCGTCTCCGGTGGGGGCTGCCGGCCGAACGCCTGCGACAGCGGAAAGACACCGGCCGGCGTGCGGGTGGAGAATTCGTTCGCCGCGCCGATTCCCTCCGCGCCGACGTCGGCGGGGACGGGGCCCGCGAACACCTGCCACGTGCCGTCCGCAGTCCGTTCCCAGGCGGTCAGTTCGGCGACCACTGCCCCCGCGGACGGGGCGTAGACGGTGATCACCTGGTCCGAGTCGCCGGAGAAGACTGCTCTGCCCGGGGCCGCGGAGGCGCCGGGTGCGAGCACCAGCCCGATCAGAGCCACCATCAGTCCCGCCAACCACAGTCGACCCACCCGTAACGTCGTCATGGGGCGAGTGTTCCATCCTCGGGCACTCGTTGCGAGATTTCCCTCCGCGCTGCTACACCCGGCAGAGGATCTCGCTGTGCAGCAGCGCGAACCAGCCGTCGTCCTCCCGCACCCACGAACGCCAGCCCGCAGCGATGCGTTCCAGGTCCGCCTCGGTGGCGAGCCCCAGCTCGAGCGCCCGGTCCGCGTAGTTCGACTGCACCGAGCGATCGGCCCAGGACCCTCCCCACCACTCGCGATCCTCGTCGGAGGAGAAGCACCACGTGCTCGCGGTGTTCACTACGTCGGCGAGACCCGCCTCGTGCGCCCACGCCCGCAGGCGACGGCCGGCGTCCGGTTCACCACCGTTCGCCCGCGCGATGGAGTTGTACAGCGTCAGCCATTCGTCGAGTTCCGGTGTCGGCGGGAACCATGTGAAGGTGCCGTAGTCGGCGTCGCGGGCGGCGACGATTCCGCCGGGCCTGCACACCCGCTTCATCTCGCGCAGCGCCTGCACCGGATCTCCGACGTGTTGCAATACCTGATGCGCGTGCACGACGTCGAAGCTGTCGTCGGGAAAGTCGAGGGCGTGGACGTCCGACAGCACGGTCAGGACGTTCGGGACTCCCCGCTTCGCGAACTCGTTCCGGGCGAGAGAGAGCGCCTCGTCGTTCATCTCGACGGCGGTGACGACTCCGGGTGTGACGAGTCCCGCGAGGTCGGCGGTGATCGTGCCCGGCCCGCACCCGACGTCGAGCAACGCCATGCCTGCGCGCAGGTGCGGGAGCAGATAACCGGCGGAGTTCTCGGCGGTGCGCCATCGGTGGTTTCGCAGCACCGATTCGTCGTGACCGTGGGTGTAGACCGTCTCGTCGCCGTTCATGTCTCCGACGCTAGCAACTCCGACCAGATAATGGGATCACCTTCTCACCATCCAGGATCACGCGAACCTCGCCCGCGACAGGCCGTGAGTGTTACGTTGTTGCACACCAACGCGGCAACCGAGGGACTGCCATGACTTTCAGCCTCGCTCTCACTCCGGCGCAGAAAGACCTCGTCGAGCGGACGCACGCCTTCGCGGAGAACGTGATCCGGCCGGTGGCGGCCGAGCACGACCGCGCGCAGGAGTTCCCCTGGGACGTTCTCGAGAAGGCCGCGCAGGAGGGCTTCTACAGTCCGCTGTTCTACCGCGACCTCATCGGCGACCCGACCGGCCTGTCCCTCCCCCTTTTCATGGAGGAGTTGTTCTGGGGTTGCGCCGGAATCGGGCTGGCCGTCGTGATGCCCGCGCTGGCGCTGTCGTCGATCGGGCAGGCCGCGACGCCGGAGCAGATGCTGCGCTGGGCGCCCGAGTGCTTCGGCGAGCCCGGCAACGTGAAACTCGCCGCACTGTGCATCTCCGAACCCGAGGGCGGCAGCGACGTCCGCAATCTGCGGACCACCGCGACGCGCGACGGCGACGAGTGGGTGATCGAGGGGCACAAGATGTGGATCGGCAACGGCGGTATCGCCGACGTGCACGTCGTGAACGCGACCGTCGACCCGGACCTGGGCCATCGCGGTCAGGCGCTCTTCGTGGTGCCCGGCGGAAGTCCGGGTATCGAACTCGTCCGCAAGCTCGACAAGCTGGGCTGCCGCGCGTCGCACACGGCGGAGCTGAAGTTCCATCAGGTGCGGGTTCCCGCCGATCATCTGCTCGGCGGCGACGACAAGTTGCAGAACCGCATGCGGAAGGCCCGTGAGGTGCAGGAAGAGGTGGCCACCGGCGCGCCCCGGCGCAAATCGGCCACCCTCGGCACGTTCGAGCAGACACGCCCCATGGTCGCCGCTCAGGCATTGGGCATCGCCCGCGCCGCGCTCGAATACGCCACCGAGTACGCGAACCGCCGCGAGGCATTCGGCGGCCCGATCATCGACAACCAGGGCATCGCATTTCCGCTGGCCGACCTCGCGACCCAGATCGACGCCGCGCGGCTGCTCACCTGGCGGGCGTCGTGGATGGCGGCGGCGGGAGTGGAGTTCCGCCACGGCGAGGGCTCGATGGCGAAACTCGCGGCGTCGGAGGCCGCGGTGAAGACCACCGAACGCGCACTGCAGACGATGGGCGGGTGGGGGTACATCAGCGACCACCCCGTCGAGAAGTGGTACCGGGACGCCAAGCTGTACACCATCTTCGAGGGAACCAGTGAGATTCAGCGGATGGTGATCGGGCGCGCTCTCGGCGCCGCGGACGGCGCCCCGCCCCTCCACTTCGATCAGCCGACCGAGGGATCCGCCTTCAACCGGCGGTTCGGCAGGGGCACGTCCGTGCGCACGAAGGCAGGCGAGTTCGCGATGTCGATGAAGGACCGGATGCCCGAGTCCGCGCAGCGACTGGCGATGAAAATCCTTGCCCCACCGAAGAAGTGAAACGGGCTGGAGATCAGGTCCAGAGGGCGGCCACGAGCACGGTGACGATGCCGAGCCCACCGGTCACGTGGACCAGGTTCGGGTTATCGTGCCCCTTCTTCTGCTTGCCCCGGACGATCTCGGCGAGCGCGACCACCACCAATGAGAGCAGAAGCTTCACGCCGATCTTGACGTGGTTGTAATCCTTGTCCAGTGCGGCCTCGCCGAGCCCGACCAGGATCAGTCCTGTCACGAACTGGAGCCGCGCACCCCACACCATGACCTCGGAGATCCGCGGCGCCCCGAGCACCGCGAAATAGCCGCCGACGAGGGCGGCCATGCCGAGCAGGTGGCAGACGAAGAAGAGGTTGTAGACGACGGTCATCTCCGCAGCCTAGCGACCTGCCCGGTCAGCCGGATACGATTCCCGCCTCGATCGCCGCCTCCCGGTACGACGCGGCCAGCGTGGCGACGGTTTCGTGGGCGTTGAGCCCGCTGGGGTTCGGGACCAGCCACAACTCCGCACCCTCGAGGTCGCGCGGCTGCTTGCCCTTCTTCGCGGCACGCTCCCCGAAAGCCGTGCGGTAGGCGGTGATTCCGGCGACGGCGACCACCCGGGGAGCAGTGTCGCGGACAACGCTGCGCAAGCGCTCGGCGCCGACGGCCAGTTCCTCACCGGTCAACTCGTCCGCCTTCGCCGTGGCACGCGGGGCAAGGTTGGTGATGCCGACACCCCGCTCGATCAGGTGATCGCGATCCGCGTCCGACATCCCTGCCGTCGGATCGATCGGACGCTCGATGATCCCCGCGGCCAGCAGGGCCGGATAGAAACGGTTGCCCGGGCGCGCGAAATGCGCCCCGGTCGCGGCCGTCCACAGACCCGGGTTGATACCGACGAACAGCAGTCGGCAGCCCGGGCCGATGAGGTCCGCAACCTCGGCGTCCCGGAACGACTCCAACTCCGCACGAGTGAAGCTCACAGCCTGCCCGCCTGCGCACTCACAGTCGGCCCGCCTCCGTCAGCCCCGCAACGGTGTCGGCCAGGGTCTCCGCCGAATCCCGGTACTTCACACCCAGTTCGCTCTCGCTCGGGCGGTCGTCCGTGTCCGGCATCCGCGTGTAGTACTCCATCGCCGCCTCCGAAATCGGGGTGTCGATGGGCACGAACCGGTCGACGGCGTCGACCAGTCTGCCCACCAGGCGCAACGCGGCGTCCGGAACCGGGAACACCCCCATCCACTTGCCGGTGATCACGCCCAGCATCTCCGCGATCCCCGCGATCGGAATCCGGGGACCACCGAGCATGTACCGGCGGGCGCCGCGTCCCGACTCGAGGAGCGCGGCGTGCGCGCTCGCCACCTCCCGGACGTCGACCATCGTCCACGCCGCGCTCCGCCCGGGCAGACCCCGCAGGTGAACGGCGGCCTCGACTGCCTGAGCCGCCTCGCCGAACTGGTTCCCCGCGGGCGGGCCGATGATCATGCCCGGATAGGTGATCGCGATCGGTGCGCCGTCGGTCTGAAGGTCGCGAGCGTACTGCTCCACACGTGCCTTGCTCCGGCCGTAGGCGTCGGGAGGCCCGCACACCGGCAGTTCGGGAGTGAGCAGCCGGGCCCCCGGCTGGAACAGCGCGGCGATACTCGAGACGTAGACGATCGGGTCGAGGCCCAGCTCGACTGCGGTTCCCAGCACGTTCTGCGCGCCGGCCAGGTTGGTCTGCAACATCTCCTCCGCGCGCCGCGGGTCGACCGCGACCACGGCCGCGGCGTGGATGACGGCGTCGCAGCCGTCCAGAGCGCGGCGCACGGACTCGGCGTCCGTGATGTCACCGACCACGTGATCGGACGTGTCCAGTCCGAGTGCCGCGGCACTGGTCACGAGGCGAGCAGGATCCCGCACGAGGAGGCGCACCCGGTGACCGGCGTCCACCGCAGCCTTCGCACTCCACGCACCGACGAAACCTGTTCCCCCCGTGACCAATACGAGCAAGGTGAACTACACCGTCCTGGCGAGACGGTTGGCGAGCATGGTGGTGAACCGGGCGGGATCCTCCAGCTCGCCGCCCTCGGCCAGCAACGCCATCCCGTAGAGCAGCTCCGCGGTCTCCCCCAGCGCCGGATCCTCGTTGCGTTCGCCGTGCGCCTCCCGCAGCCCGGTGACGAGCGGGTGAGTCGGGTTCAGCTCGAGGATGCGCTTCGTGGTGGGGACGGGCTGTCCGGACGCCCGGTACATCCGCTCGAGTGCCGGCGACATGCTGAACGCGTCGCCGACGATGCAGGCCGGCGACGTGGTCAGCCGCGTCGACAGCCGCACCTCCTTGACCTGCTCGCTCAGCGCGTCGGCCATCCAGGAGAGCAGGCCGGCGAAGTCCTTCTCCTGCTCCTCCCGCTCCGATTCGTGCGCCTTCTTGTCTTCCTCGGTGTCGAGATCGACCTCGCCCTTGGCGATCGATTGGAACGACTTGCCGTCGAATTCCGGCACGGCACCGACCCACATCTCGTCCACCGGATCGGTGAGCAGCAGCACCTCGAAGCCCTTCGCGCGGAAGGCCTCCATGTGCGGTGAGCTCTCGAGCAGCTGCCGGGATTCGCCGGTTGCGTAGAAGATCTGCTCCTGACCGTCCTTCATCCGCGCCACGTAGCCTTCGAGCGAGGTCAGCTCCTCCTCGCTGTGGGTGGACGCGAACGACGAGATACCCAGCAGCACATCCCGATTGTCGGTGTCCGACATCAGGCCTTCCTTGACCGCGCGGCCGAACTCCGCCCAGAACGTGCGGTAGTCGTCGGGCCGCTCGGCCTTCAGGTCCTTGATCGTGGTGAGGACCTTCTTGGTGAGCCTGCGCCGGATGGCACGAATCTGCCGGTCCTGCTGAAGAATCTCACGTGACACGTTGAGGGACAGGTCCTGAGCGTCGACCACACCCTTGACGAAGCGGAGGTACTCCGGCATCAGCTGGTCGCAGTCGTCCATGATGAAGACGCGCTTGACGTACAGCTGCACACCCGTCTTCCCGTCCCGCATGAACAGGTCGAACGGCGCGTGGGACGGGATGAACAGCAGAGCCTGGAACTCGAACGTGCCCTCCGCCTTCATCGGGATGACCTCGAGCGGATCGTCCCAGGCGTGGGCGATGTGCTTGTAGAACTCCTTGTACTCGTCCTCGGAGACGTCGTCCTTCGAGCGCGCCCACAGCGCCTTCATCGAGTTGATCGTCTCGGACGTCGTGGTGACCTCGTCCTCGCCGTCGCCCTCCGCGGGGACCGTGCGCTCCACGTTCATCCGGATCGGCCACGCGATGAAGTCGGAGTAGCGCTTGACGAGCTCCCTGATCTTCCGTTCCGACGTGTAGTCGTGCAGGTGATCCTCGGCGTCCTCGGGCTTGAGGTGCAGGGTGACGGAGCTGCCTTGCGGGGCGTCGTCGACCGCTTCGATCGTGTACGTGGCCTCGCCGCTCGACTCCCAGCGCGTGGCCTCGCTCTCGCCTGCCTTCCGCGTCAGCAGGGTGACCTTGTCGGCGACCATGAACGTCGAGTAGAAGCCGATGCCGAACTGCCCGATCAGTTCCTCGGAGGCGGCGGCGTCCTTCGCTTCCTTCAACTTGCGGCGCAGGTCTGCGGTGCCGGACTTGGCCAGCGTGCCGATGAGGTCGACGACCTCCTCGTGGGACATGCCGATGCCGTTGTCGCGGACGGTGAGCGTGCGCTGCTCCGCGTCCACCTCGATCTCGATGTGCAGATCCGACGTGTCGACGTGGAGCTCCTTGTTGCGGAAGGCTTCGAGCCGCAACTTGTCCAGCGCATCCGACGCGTTGGAGATGAGCTCCCGCAGGAACGAGTCCTTGTTGGAGTACACCGAGTGGATCATGAGGTCCAGGAGCTGGCGGGTCTCCGCCTGGAACTCCAGTTGTTCGATTTTCGTGCTCACTTCGATTCCCTTCGACAGCAGAACCCTCGACACCAGATTCGTCGTCGGAATGATATCCCGCGGCCGAATACCGGATTCATCGTGGCGAGAGGTCCGGATCCGGCCGCGCCAGGGAGGCGAGGACCTCCGGCGCCGATCTGCCCGGGTCCCTCAGTCGGCGGCGGCCTCCTTCAGGGTGTACGCGACCAGCGCGTTGGCGTGGCCGTGACCGAGGCCGTGCTCGGACTTCAGCCAGCTCACCAACTCCATGTGCTTGGTCAGCTCGGACGACCGGATGAGCGTCTGCCATTCACTGATCGGCCGACCGTACTTCTCCTCGATCGACGGGAAATAGGACGCGGGCCCCTTCACTGGTTCAGCCATGCGCGACAGGCTACCGGCACCCGCCGACACATACTGTCCGACAGGCATCTTCGGATGTAGCGCCCTCGCCGACGCCGACGTCCGTAAGCTGACTGCATGGAACGAACATCGGCAAGGTGACGTCGTGGCGGAGCTGATTCTGGGACCACTGCTGAGACATGTCGGCACGTGCGATGCGACGGTGTGGGTCGAGACGTCGGAGGCGTGCACCGTCCGAGTCCTCGGCCACGAGGAACGCACATGGAACGTGTCGGGTCACCACTATGCGCTCGTCGTCGTGGAGGGTCTGGAGCCCGGGTCGACCACCCCGTACGAGGTGACCCTCGACGGCCGCCCGGTGTGGCCGTTGCCGAGTGCCGTCCCGTCGATGATCCGGACGCTCCGGGAGGACGACGACACGCTCGTCCTCACGTTCGGGTCGTGCCGGTTCGCCACGATGTCCACGACAGAGGGCAACCGGCACCTCGGCGCCGACGCCCTGGACGCGTATGCGGTGCGGATGGCCGAACAGTCGCCGGACCAGTGGCCCGACGCCCTGCTGCTGCTCGGGGATCAGGTGTACGCCGACGAACTCTCCCCCGAGACCGAGGCCCGGGTCGCCGAGATCCACGACGTGAACGAGCCACCGGGGCCGCAGGTGCGCAATTTCGAGGAGTACACCTGGCTCTACGCCGAGTCGTGGACGGACCCTCAGGTGCGCTGGCTGATGTCCACCGTGCCGACATCGATGATCTTCGACGATCACGACGTCCGGGACGACTGGAACACCTCGGAATCCTGGCGCGACGAACTCGAGGCCACGTCGTGGTGGGAGGAGCGCATCGTCGGCGCGTTGTCGTCGTACTGGGTGTATCAGCACCTCGGGAACCTGGCGCCGAGCCACCTAGCCGAAAACGAACTGTACCAACGCGTTCGGAAGCACGGCGGCGACGTCGAGCCGATGCTCCGCGAATTCGCGTCTGCCGCCGACGAGGAAGCGGACGGGGCCAAAGGCATGCAATGGTCGTATCGCCGGGACCTCGGGGTCGCGCGGCTGCTCGTCATCGACTCGCGGTGCGGGCGTGTCCTCGCCGGCGGTCGCCGCGAGATGGTGTCCGACCCCGAATTCTCCTGGATCGAACGTCAGACCGAGGGCGACTACGACCACCTGCTCGTCGGGACGTCTCTGCCGTGGTTGCTGCCCCGCGCCCTTCACGACCTGGAGTCCTGGGACGAACGGCTCGCCGCCGGATCCCGCGGCCCGCGGGTGGCGGCCGTGGCGGAGAAGATCCGGCGGGGGGCGGACCTCGAGCATTGGGCGGCGTTCCGCGACTCGTTCGACCGGTTGGCCCGCCTCTTCGCCGAGGTCGGCGCAGGACGCAAGGCCGGCCCGGCCGGCCGGGCGCCGTCCACCATTTCGGTGCTGTCCGGGGACGTCCACCACGCCTACGTCGCGCAGGCGCACTACGCCGAGAAGCTGCAGTCCCTGGTGTATCAGCTGACGTGCTCTCCCCTGCACAACTACGTTCCGGCCGCCATGAAAGTGGCATTCCGGATCTCATGGCGGCGCACCACCGAGCGGACCGTGCGTTTCATCCTCGGCCGGGTGTCGCGGGTGCCACCCGTCCCCATCGACTGGTCGAAGGTCGCCGGACCGTTCTTCGGCGATCAGGTCGCGACGCTCCACCTGAACGGACGGGCCGCCCGCCTCGTGATGGAACAGGCACGCAACGGCAGCGACGGCACGCCCCGATTCAAGACCATGACCGACCTCGAGTTGACGACCGAAAGCGACGCCTAACGCTGCTCGGCCGTCGCCTTCAGCTGTGCGAGCCCCTTCTCGAAGTCCTTGCCCACCATCTTGTCCATCGGGAAGAGGACCCCCACGATCTTGAAGAAGCGGTTGGTCTTGCCGGTCATCTGCCAGCGGACGGTGGTCCCGGCGCTGTTCGGCTCGAGGAGGAACGTCGTGACATTGCCGGCCTTGAACGGTTTGAGGAACTTCAGGTCGAGCACGACCTTCGAGCCGGGCACCGACTCGGTGATCACCATCGACCCCGCACCCGCCTTGCGATTGCCCTCCCAGGCGTAGGCGGCGCCGACGCCCGACTCCGGGCCGGAGTACGTGCGCTTCAGGTCGGGATCGACGTTCTCCCACGGCGACCACGACTGCCACTGCCGGAAGTTGTCGAGAAGCGGCTGAACGACGTCGGGGCTCGCATCGATGACGGTGGAACGTTCGACGAGGAACTCGTCCGAAGCCATGCCGATCTCCATTCGGTGTCGGGTGTGATGGACCGACGTCGCGCCCACCTGTCCAGGTGGAAGATAACGCCTCACCGGCGGTCGCGCGCGCGGTATCGTCGGGAGCGACCCAACGACAGTGCTGTGGTGGGGGTAGCAGTGACGACCGAGACGGATCTGATCCGCAATATCGCTCTGGTGGGACATCAGGGTAATGGGAAGACGACGCTCGCGGAGGCGATGCTCTTCCGCGCCGGTGTCGTCACCCGGCCCGGACGCGTCGAGAGCGGTAACACCGTGCTCGACACCCAGCCGGAGGAGCACGACCGCACGCAGTCGCTGACGCTCGGCCTGGCCTCCTTCTCGTGGGGCGACTACCGGATCAACCTCCTCGACCCGCCGGGCTACGCCGATTTCGTCGGCGACGCGACGACCGCGCTCCGGGTCGCGGACGTCGCCGTGTTCGTGATCGACGGAGTCAGCGGTCTGCAGGTGAACGACGAGTTGCTGTGGCAGGTCGCCGGCGAGCGATCCATCCCGCGCATCCTGTTCGTGAACAAGATGGACAAGGAGCGAGCGTCGTTCGATGTCGTCCTGGCCGGGATCCGCGACCATTTCGGGTGGGGAGTCGAGCCGGTCGACCTGCCCGTCGGCGAAGCGTCGGCGTTCACCGGGGTCGCCGATCTCCTCACCGAGCACGTCATCCTCTACGACAGCGGGTCCGCGAACACGAGCGACGAACTGCCCGCCGACATCGCCGACCGCGAGCACGAACAGCACGAACACCTCGTGGAGGACGTGGTCGAGATCGAGGACGACCTGCTGTCGAAGTATCTCGACGGGGAGGACATCTCCGTGGCCGAACTCGAGCACGCGCTCCGCGCGGGTTTCGCGGCGGGCTCGCTGTGGCCGGTGCTGTGCGGGTCGGCCGTCGACGCGATCGCCGTCGACCGGTTGCTCGACTTCGTGTGCCGAATCGCGCCCGCACCGTCGGAGGTCCCGGGCATCGAGGTGCACGGTGACGGGGTCGCCGAGGTGCGGTGCGATCCGTCGGGGGACCCGCTCGCGTACGTCTTCAAGACGCAGACCGACGAATACGTCGGGCAGGTGGCGTTGGTGAAGATCCTGTCCGGCACCGTGCACGCCGATGACGTCCTCGTCAATCAGCGCACCGGCGCGAAGGAACGCCTGCACAACCTCCTTCGCGTCCTCGGCAGTAAACACACCGCGATCGACACCGCGGAGGCGGGCGACATCGTCGGCGCCATCAAGCTCACGGACGTGTCGACGGGCGACACCCTCGCGCCGATCGGCTCCTCCCTCACCGTGCCTCCGATCGTGCACCGGCGTCCCGTCTACGGGATCGCCGTGGCTGCCGAGAGCGCGGGCGACGAGGACAAACTGGCGACCGCCCTGGCGGAGCTCGTCAGCGACGACCCGACGCTGGAGGTGACCCGCGACAGCGAAACCCACCAGACGGTGGTCCGGGGTGCGGGCGACGTTCACGTGCAGGTGGCGCTGACCCGGTTGAAGCGGCGGTACGGCGTCACCCTCCAGACCGAACCGGTCAAGATCGCCTACCGCGAGACGCTGCTCGGCACCGTGGAGACGGAGGGCCGCCACAAGAAGCAGAGCGGCGGCCACGGCCAGTTCGGGGTGGCGACGGTCCGCTTCGAGCCGCTCCCCCGCGACGAGGGCTACGAGTTCGTCGACGAGACCCGCGGTGGAGTGATACCCAAGTCCCTCATTCCCGCGGTCGGCAAGGGGATCGCCGAATCGATGGGCCGCGGAGGCCGGCACGGGTTTCCGCTCGTCGACCTGCGAGCCACCGTTCTCGACGGCAAGCATCACTCGGTCGACTCCGACGACTTCAGCTTCCGGATGGCGGGGGCACTCGCCCTTCGGGCGGCCATCGACAAGGTGGGCACCCTCGTCCTCGAACCCGTCGACCACGTCGAGGTCACGGTGCCGTCGGCGCTTCAGGGTGACGTGATGGCGGATCTCGGACGGCGTCGCGGCCAGATCGAGGGCACCGAACCGGCAGGGGACGGCGAGATCACCGTGATCGCGTCGGTGCCGACGAGCGAGGTCACCGACTATCCGGTCGCCCTGCGCTCGATGACACACGGACGTGGCCGTCTCGCACTGAGTTTCAAGTGCTACCAGGAGCGGCCCGAACCGCGCTGACAGTGCCCTTCCAGCGTGCACGCAGCGTTCTCCCAGCCTCCCGCGGTGTAGTGGTGTCTCACTCACACAGAAGGGAACGGCATCGATCATGCGTTCACAATTGGTTCGCGGCATCGGTGGAGCGGCGATGGCTGTCGGTCTCGCATGTTCCGTCGTCGCGTGTAGTTCGGGCGAGTCGTCGTCCGGCACTTCGTCGACCGGCACCAGCAGCGCCGCCGTGGAGGGCGGCGCCCCGCCCGCGGCGATGAGCGACGAACTGCAGGCCTGCCTCGAGGAGAACGGCGTACCCGCACCGCCCGACCAGGCCGGCGGCAGCGCACCGGGCGGAATGGCGCCGCCCAGCGGCGAGATGACACCGCCGGAGGGCGGCGACGGTTCGACCCCGCCTGAGGGCGGAACTCCGGACGCGTCGAGCGCTCCTCCCGGGGTGGACAGTTCGACGTGGGCGGCCGCGCAGGAGACGTGTTCCGGCGGGGCGGGTTCGTGAGCCGCAGCTAGTGCTCGCGACCGGTCCGCAGCCGCGCGGCGAGTTCCGCGCGGCTGCGGACCCCGGCCTTCGTGTACACCGATTTCAGGTGGTCCTGGACGGTGTTCACCGTGATGCCGCGGCGGTCGGCGATCTCGGACGTCGCATAGCCGGCGATCACGTCGGCGCACACATCACGTTCGCGTGCGGTCACCGCATAGGCCGCGAGCAGCAGTCCCGTGAGCTCGCCGCCGACCGCGGGTTCGAGGGTGACCACCGTCTGCGGTTCGTCGCCGCCGATCAAGGCCGTGGCGCGCACCAGAATCCAGCCACCCTCCGCATCGCGGACACGCGCCTTGAAGATCCCCGAACCGCTGGACCGCGCCCCGAACGTCGCCGCCCGCAACACCACGGTCAGCCTGCCGGGGGCCACCTCGTCGAAGCGATCCCGCCAACCGCGGGCAGCGGCCGTGAGCGCGACCGGTTCACCGGCGGCATCGGTCAGCACCACCGCCGGCCCCTGGTCGCCGCCACCGGAGATCGCCGGGGCGTGCACGGACGCGGACCGTGTCGCGACCGCCAGGCCGGGGGCGACGAGTGTGAGGAACTCGAGCTCACGGTCGGTGAAATCCGGTCCGGACCGCACGAATCCGGCTGCGCCCCAGCACATGCCGTCGACGCGGAACACGAGGCGGACCTCGCTGCCGAGCCCCAGCGGCGCCCACACCGCGCCGTGACGGAGGCTGTGCGCGACCTCGTCCGCGGGGAGGTCCGAGGCCCGCGCGACGGTTCGACCACTGCGGGCGAGTTCGGCGAACGTGCCCGGATCGTCGCCGTTGTACTCCGATTCGGCGAGCAGCGGCTCGTACTGCTGCGGGATCCGGCTACGCCCGCTGGTCATCGAACTGATCGCGAGCGTCTCCGGGTCGAGCATCGCCCAGCACGTCAGGTCGCTGCGCACCGTCTCACCGACCAGTTCCAGGGCGCGCTCGTGCAGCTGTGTGACTCCGGCGCCCGATCCCGCGACCGCGAGCACCTCGCGGCGCAGCTTTTCCGCCCGGACCTCCAGCATGAACACAGTATGCGCTGGTCACAGGCACACCACCATCCCAGATTCCTGGGATGGGCAGCGGGGTACGCCGGTCCTACCGTCGCAGTATGTCCACCCACGTTCACGTAATCAGAGCAGGCGACGGCAGGCACCTCACCGCACCGGACGCCGACATCACGGTCCTGGTCGGCGGCGATCACGCCGGCGGGGCGTACGAAGTCTTCCTCGTCGAAGCGACCCGGAATGCGCCGGACGGCCCACTGCACGCCGAACCGTGGCCGAAGTCCTACCACGTGCTGCGCGGCCGGATTCTCGTCCAGGCCGGAGACACCGGGTACGAGCTCGCGGCGGGGGAAACCATCGCCGTCGAGGCGGGAACGATGAATACGTTCACGGTCGTCTCCGAGTCCGCCGACTTCCTCCTCGTCTCCGCCGGGGCATCCAACAGCGGCTTCTTCGGTGATCTCGACGCGGTCGGCCGCGGCGGGCACTCGCCGGAGGAAATGGACCGGCTGCTGCACGAGGTCACCGATCGGTACGGCGTCGAACTCGCGACCGGGGCGGGTGCGCCGTGATCATCGTCGCGCAGATCGCCACACTGTTCGCCGCAGGCGTCCACCTGCTGGCGTTCGTGTGGGAATCGTTCCTGTTCCGCAGGCCGTCGGTGCACGAGGGCATCTTCCGCATCCCGAGCGGCGACGTGCCCGCCGCCCATCTGTGGGCGTTCAACGTCGGTTTCTACAACCTGTTCCTCGGTTCCGGCGCCATCGCCGGCGTCATCCTGTGGTGGGCGGGTCACGACACTCCGGGACGCACGCTCGTCGTCTATACCTGCCTCTTCATGTTCCTGGCGGGCTTCGCCCTGGCCGTCTCGGACCGCATGGCGCTCAGCCGACAACGCGGCGACGGCGTCGCCGGCGCACTGTCGCAGAGCGTGCCCCCACTGGTGGCCCTGATCGCGCTGGCGATCGGGTGACAACCCACGGCGTCCGATTGCCAGGAACTTCTCAGGGTCGACCGAACGGATCCTTACCCGCGGTCGGCATGATGGGAGGCATGTCCCAGGTGACCGTTCTCGCTGTCGGTGGCACCGGAGAGTCCCACCCCGATGACCACCGACGCCACGTCACCGGACTGTTGCGTGACGTCACCGACGCCCTCGACGACCGATTCGCGTCGCGGTGGGTCGGCTATCCGGCGTCGTACGGGCCGGTCGCCGCGGGCGGACTGAGTTACCGGCAGAGCACCGAGGTCGGAGTCCGCCGCTTGATCGACGCCATGGAGGACGCTCCCGGACCGGTCATGATGATCGGGTACTCGCAGGGATGCACCGTGATCCGCGAGGTGCTCGGGCAGATAGCCTCCGGCGCCCTGCGCGCCGACAACCTCTCCGCGGTGGGTCTCGTCTCCGACCCCGAGCAACCCGCGGGGGTGGTACCGGGCTGCCGCGGGCGCGGTGTCGCGGGCGACGGCGCCCCGATCCCCGACTCCGTACCGGTCCAGTGGATCGCTCACCCGGACGACATGATCTGCAATGCCAGCGAAGACAGCTATGTGCGCGACATCGCGGACCTCACCCGGTGGATGTCGTTTCGCGCGATGCGGACTTGGCTTGCGCAGACGTGGGAACTGATCCGCCACAACAGCTTCCAGAATGCGGCCAAGACACGTGTCAGCCCTCGGCAGTGGCGCACCGACCTGCGCCGCCTGCGGACCGCGACGATCGAGGTGCTCGGCTACCTTCCTCCGCGCCTCGCCTGGCGCGGTGTGCGCGTCGTCAACGCACGGGGCGGGCGGCACGTCGCGTACGCCAGCGAACCACTCGATGCGAGCGGGCTCACCGGATGCCAGATCCTCGCCCAGTGGCTGCAGGTGCGGGCGACGTTCGAACCGCCCCTGCGCATCGCGGCGTAAGGGTCGCGCCGATCAGGCGTCGCTGCGCGGACGCAGCGGAGTGAGCATCCGGCGGGGTGCACGCAGGGCCACGGCGACGGCGTCGCTGCGGGGACGGACGGCCTCCCCCGGTCCGGGCGCGACCACCAGGTCCTCGGGTCCCGGGATCGTGCCGCAGTCGGGGCACCGCCCGAAACGATCGAGTTGCGTTCCGCACTCCGCGTGCGAGAACACGCGGCCCGGGTAGCTGCCGGGCGACACGTACTGCTCACCCCATTGCGAGAGCGCATAGATGCTCGGCCACAGAGCTTTTCCGGCCTCGGTGAGTTCGTACTCGGGATGACCGCCGTCGGCGACCCGTTCGAGCACTCCGGCCTCGACGAGAGCGGTCAGCCGATCCGTCAGGACGGCGCGCGAGATGTCGAGGTGGGCGAGCAGGTCACTGAAGCGGCGGACGCCGTAGAAACAGTCGCGCAGCACGAGCATCGTCCACCGCTCACCCACCACTTCGAGGGCGCGAGCGAGGTTGCAGTTCTGCTGCGAGTACCCGGTTCCCAGTGCCACTCCCACATGCTATCGCAACTCAGTCTTGTCACCAGACCAAATTGGTTCTATGTTCAGTCTTGTGAACAGACCCCCAGCGGTTGCCCCATCGATCCGCGCACGCTCACCCCGGCCGGCGACCACGCTGTCCGTCGCGTCGCTCGGGACGTTCGTCGCCCTGGTCGCGTTCTGCGCACCGCTGGGCAACATGCCCACCGTTGCCGCGGCGCTGTCGGCGGGCGCCGCAGAGCAGACATGGATTCTCAGTTCGATGAGCGTCGGCCTCGCTGCGGTCCTGCTCACAGCGGGCGCACTTGCCGACGACTACGGCCGGCGCCGGGTGTTCCACTGGGGTGCCTGGCTTCTCGCGCTGGGCGCCGTGGTCGGCGCGGTCAGTCAGGAACCCGTGCTGTTCATCGTCGGACGACTGATCCAGGGAGTGGCGGGCGCGGCACTGATCGCGGCCAGCCTCGGCGCCGTCGCACACGCCTTCACCACGCCGGCGGCGCGGGCAACCGCGAGCGGAATCTGGGGCGCGAGCGTCGGCGCAGGCATCGCCGTCGGTCCCGTCCTCGCGGGCCTCCTCGACCTCGCCGGGTGGTGGCGTGGCCTGTACTGGGCACTCGCCGCCGCGTCACTCGTGATCGGACAGGTCGCGACACGCGCGCTCGCAGAATCACGCTCCGCCGTCCCGAAGCGGATCGACGTCCCGGGCGCGGTCACGCTGTGCGCCGCGATGGTCCTGGTGCTCGTCGCACTCGTCGAAGGCAGACAGGGCAACATCGCCGCCACCGTGCTCTGCGGCGCCGGCGCGGCCGTGTTCACCCTCGCCTTCGTCGCGGTCGAGCGGCGGCGACCGTTCCCGATGCTCGACCTCGCGTTGTTCCGTCGACGCGACTTCCTCGCTGCCACCCTCGCGGCCGTCGCGACCGGGGCGGGCATCATCGGCCTGATGTCGTTCGCGTGCACGTTCCTGGTCAAGACGATGCACGTCAGCACGCTGGCCGCAGCCGGGGTGATCGCCCTGTGGTCGGGCACGAGCGTCGTGGCGTCACTGCTCGCCCGCACACTCCCGGCTCGACTCGCCGGGTCGCCGCAACTCGTCATCGGACTCGCCGGCGTCGGCCTCGCCATGCTCACGATGACGGGCCTCTCCCCCGACTCGTCCCTGCTACGCCTCGTCCCGGGCCTGCTGCTCGCCGGCGTCGCCAGCGGGCTCCTCAACGCCGGCCTCGGCCGCCAAGCCGTCGCCAGCGTGCCCGCCGACCAGGGCGGACTCGGCAGCGGCGCCAACAACACCGCCCGCTACCTCGGCTCCTCCATCGGCGTCACCATCGTCAGCATCATCGCCCTCGACCCGGCAGGCACCGTCGACGGCATGGTGTCGGGCTGGAACTACGCCGCCGTCACCACGGGGCTGATCTCACTCGTCGGCGCAGGAGTCATCGGCGTGCTCGTGCGGGGAACCGCCGTCAGACGTTGAAGCGGAATTCCACCACGTCGCCGTCGGCCATGATGTAGTCCTTGCCCTCCATGCGGACCTTGCCTGCGGCCTTGGCGGCGGCCATGGATCCGGCGGCGACGAGGTCGTCGAAGGAGACGATCTCGGCCTTGATGAAGCCGCGCTCGAAGTCGGTGTGGATGACGCCGGCGGCCTGCGGGGCGGTGTCGCCCTTGTGGATGGTCCAGGCGCGGGATTCCTTGGGACCTGCGGTGAGGTAGGTCTGCAGGCCGAGGGTGTGGAAGCCGGTGCGGGCGAGTGCGTGCAGGCCGGGCTCGGACTGTCCGATGGAGTCGAGCATCTCCTGCCGGTCCTCTTCGTCCAGCTCGAGCAGCTCCTGCTCGACCTTGGCGTCGAGGAACACGGAGTCCGCGGGGGCGACGGAGGCGCGCAGTTCGGCGACCTTCGCTTCGTCGGTGAGCACGGCCTCGTCGGCGTTGAACACGTACAGGAACGGCTTGGTGGTGAGCAGGCTCAGCTCGCGCAGCAGCGAGAATTCCAGCTTGTCCTTCGCGCTGAACAGGGTCTTGCCCTCGTCGAGGACTTCCTGCGCCTTCAGCGCCTCCTCGTGGATGGGCTTGAGTTCCTTGTTCTTCTTCGCTTCCTTCTCCAGGCGCGGCAGGGCCTTCTCCAGCGTCTGCATGTCGGCGATGACGAGCTCGGTCTCGATCACCTCGATGTCGGACGCGGGGTCGACGCGGCCGTCGACGTGCACGACGTCATCGTCGTTGAAGACGCGAACCACCTGGCAGATCGCGTCGGCCTCGCGGATGTTGGCGAGGAACTTGTTGCCGAGGCCGGCGCCCTCGGAGGCGCCCTTGACGATGCCGGCGATGTCGACGAACGACACCGTGGCGGGCAGGATGCGCTCGGAACCGAAGATCCGGGCGAGCTCGGACAGCCGTGGATCGGGCAGTTCGACCAGGCCGACGTTGGGTTCGATGGTCGCGAACGGGTAGTTCGCGGCCAGCACGTCGTTGTTGGTCAGCGCGTTGAACAAGGTGGACTTGCCGACGTTGGGCAGTCCGACGATTCCGAGGGTAAGGCTCACGGTCGTTGGATTCTACGGCGTCGGGGCCGTATCAACGACCATCGGCCTCACCAGCTCGAAGTATTGCTGTTCGCGACGAGGGCGATGATCAGGATGGCGTACCCGATGACGAAGACGACGATCAGCGCCACCCAGATCCACAGGGCGATCTTGCCGAGTGCCTTGGCGCGGTCGGACGCGTACTGGGCGCCCTGGTAGTCGCCCATCGCCCACTTCGGGTACACGTCGTGGACGTGGTTGAACGCGGCGAACGCGAGCGGCCAGAAGAAGAGGACGGCGGCCACCGCCCAGCCGGCGTTCGAGGGCGGCAGCGGCGGCGGGCCGTACTGGCCCGGGTACGGCTGCGACTGCGGCGGCTGCTGTTGCGTCGGGTACTGGTAGCCGTACGCACCCGTGTCGCCGGGCTTCGGCGGCACCGGATTGCTCGACACCTCCGGATTGCTCGATGACTCCGTCATGACATCCCCCTGTCGTGGCAGCTGACCTCGTGCGTCCACTATCCCACCTGTCTCCCCCGTGAGTGGGAAAGTGCGCCGGAGTACGCGTCGGCACTCACGTGAGGTTCTAGTCTCAGCGAGTGGCCCGCTGGTTGATCGTCCTCGCGTTATGGATCCTCGGACTGGGTGCTCTCGCCCTGGCCCTCGGCGTTGCCACCGGGTGGTGGTTCGCCGCGGTCGTCCTTCTCGCGCTCGCAGCCGTCGGGACATGGGATCTGCTGCAACGGCGGCACAGCATTCTGCGGAACTACCCGGTGCTCGGGCACGTACGGTTCCTGCTCGAGAAGATCCGCCCCGAGATCCAGCAGTACTTCGTCGAATCGTCCACGGATGGAACGCCCTTCGACCGCGAGACCCGCGACCTCGTCTACGAGCGGGCCAAGGGGACCCTCGCCGAGGAGCCGTTCGGCACCGAGCGGGACGTGCACGCCGTCGGCTACGAGTTCATGGCCCATTCGCTGCGCGCCCGGATGGCGCCACCCGAGCCGCCGACCGTGCGCATCGGCGGCCCCCACTGCGAACGGCCCTACGACATCGCGCTTCTCAACGTGTCGGCGATGAGCTTCGGCTCGCTCTCCGCGAACGCCATCGAAGCCCTCAACGCCGGGGCCGCGCGCGGCGGGTTCGCGCACGACACCGGAGAGGGCGCGATCAGCCCGTACCACCGCAAGCACGGCGGCGATCTGATCTGGGAGATCGCGTCCGGTTACTTCGGCTGCCGGACGGACGACGGCCACTTCGACCCCGGCAAGTTCGCCGAACACGCGGCACTCGAGCAGGTGAAAGCGATTTCGATCAAGCTGTCGCAGGGCGCGAAACCCGGGCTCGGCGGTGTGCTGCCCGGGGCGAAGGTGTCGCGGGAGATCGCCGAGACGCGCAGGGTGCCGGTCGGACAGACGGTGATCTCCCCGCCCGCGCACACCGCGTTCTCCACCCCGAACGAGCTGATCGATTTCATCGTCACCCTGCGCAGGCTGTCCGGCGGCAAACCCGTCGGGTTCAAATTGTGCGTCGGATCGCGCACCGAGTTCCTCGGCATCTGCAAGGCGATGCTCGAACGGGACGTCACCCCGGACTTCGTCGTCGTCGACGGTTCCGAGGGCGGAACCGGTGCGGGTCCGGTGGAATTCGAGGACAACATGGGCATGCCCCTCACCGAGGGGCTGATGCTCGTGCACAACGCGCTCACCGGCGCCGGACTGCGGAACCGCATCAAGATCGGCGCATCCGGGAAGGTCGCCAGCGCATCCGACATCGTCAAACGGATCATCCAGGGCGCCGACTTCACCCTGGCCGCCCGCGCGATGATGTTCGCCGTCGGGTGCATCCAGGCGCAGATGTGCCACACCAACCGCTGCCCCGTCGGGGTGACGACCCAGGACCCGGCGCGGAGCCGCGCACTCGACGTCCCCGACAAGGCGGCCAGGGTGTTCCGGTTCCAGAAGTCGACGGTGGCGGGCGCCCAGCAGATGGTGGCATCGATGGGTCTCGACAGCTTCGACCAACTGACACCGGCGATCCTCAACCGGCGGATCGACGGAGTCACCACCCGCACCTACGCGGAACTGTACGAATGGCTGATGCCCGGCGAACTGCTCGAGGATCCGCCGCCGGATTGGCTCACCGACTGGATCGACGCCGATTCGTCTCGCTTCTGACGTCGTTTTTTCGTCGAACCGAACGTCGGCGCAATAGGGTGACGGGGGCCACAAGAGATGTGGCATCTGTCGACGGCGTCACCCCTGGCACACAATGACGACGGGGGCGCTGGGAAGGAGTTCGCGATGGCCCTGAGAGCCGCACCCGAATCCGAGATCGAGTACCTGAATACGGATCCGGATCTACCAGCGGTCGGCGTCGTGGACCGCACCCCCATCTCACCGGCGGCGCGGATCACGTTCGCCGTCCTCGGCCTTCTCGGCGGCATCGCCTGGGTGATGATCGCGTTCATCCGCGGCGAGAACATCAACGCCGTCTGGTTCGTGGTGGCCGCCGTCTGCACCTATCTCATCGCTTACCGCTTCTACGCGCGGCTGATCGAGCGCAAACTCGTCCAACCCCGTGACGACCGGGCCACGCCCGCCGAGATCCTGGAGAACGGCAAGGACTACATGCCGACGGACCGGCGGGTGCTGTTCGGGCACCACTTCGCCGCTATCGCCGGCGCAGGCCCCCTCGTCGGTCCCGTCCTCGCCGCGCAGATGGGCTACCTGCCCGGCACGCTGTGGATCATCATCGGCGTCGTCTTCGCCGGGGCCGTCCAGGACTTCCTCGTCCTGTGGATCTCGACGAAACGCCGCGGACGCAGCCTCGGTCAGATGGCCCGCGACGAACTCGGCCTCGTCGGCGGTGTCGCCGCCATGATCGGCGTCTTCGTCATCATGATCATCCTCATCGCGGTGCTCGCCCTCGTCGTCGTCAACGCGCTCGCGGAAAGCCCGTGGGGCGTCTTCTCCATTGCCATGACCATCCCGATCGCCCTGTTCATGGGCGTCTACCTGCGGTACCTGCGCCCGGGCAAGGTCGCGGAGGTGTCGCTGATCGGCGTCGTGCTGTTGCTCCTCGCCATCGTGTCCGGCGGCTGGGTCGCCGACACCGGCTGGGGCGCCGACTGGTTCACGCTTTCCAAGGTGACCATCGCCTGGCTGATGATCGCCTACGGTTTCGCCGCATCCGTCCTGCCCGTCTGGCTGCTGCTGGCCCCGCGCGACTACCTGTCGACGTTCATGAAGATCGGCACGATCATCCTGCTGGCCATCGGCATCCTGGTCGCGCAGCCCACCATCAAGATGCCCGACGTCACGACGTTCGCCATCCAGGGCAACGGCCCCGCGTTCGCGGGCTCGCTGTTCCCGTTCCTGTTCATCACGATCGCGTGCGGCGCGCTGTCCGGCTTCCACGCCCTCATCTCCTCCGGCACCACACCCAAGCTGCTGGCGAAGGAAAAGCAGATGCGGCTGATCGGATACGGGGGCATGCTCACCGAGTCGTTCGTCGCGATCATGGCGCTCGTCACCGCGTGCATCATCGACCAGCACCTGTACTTCGCGCTCAACGCGCCGGCCACCCTCACCGGCGGGACCCCCGAGACGGCCGCCGCGTATGTGAACGGCCTCGGACTGTCCAGCCCGAACATCAGCCCCGACACGCTCGCGCAGGCCGCGGAGAACGTGGGCGAGGAGTCGATCATCTCGCGCACCGGCGGTGCCCCGACGCTCGCGTTCGGCATGTCGGAAGTGCTCAGCCAGTTCCTCGGCGGCGCCGCCCTCAAGTCGTTCTGGTATCACTTCGCGATCATGTTCGAGGCGTTGTTCATCCTCACCACCGTCGACGCAGGCACCCGTGTCGCCCGGTTCATGCTGTCCGACTCGCTCGGCAACTTCGGCGGACCCGCCCGCAAGTTCAAGGATCCGTCGTGGCGCGTCGGAGCCTGGGTGTGCTCGCTGGCCGTCGTCGGCCTGTGGGGCGCAATCCTGCTGATGGGCGTCACCGACCCGCTCGGCGGAATCAACACCCTGTTCCCGCTCTTCGGCATCGCGAACCAGTTGCTCGCTGCGATCGCGCTGACCGTGGTCCTCGCCATCGTCATGAAGAGGGGCCTGTTCAAGTGGGCATGGATTCCCGGCGTTCCCCTCGTCTGGGACCTGATCGTGACCATGACGGCGTCCTGGCAGAAGATCTTCTCCGGCAACACCGCCGTCGGCTACTGGTCCCAGCACGCCGCGTTCAAGGAAGCGAAGGAAGCCGGCAAGACCAGCTTCGGTTCCGCCAAGACCCCCGAGGCCATCGACGCCGTCATCCGCAACACGTTCATCCAGGGGACCCTGTCGATCGTGTTCGCCGGCCTCGTCCTCGTCGTCGTGGTGGCCGGAGTGCTCGTGTGCATCAAGGCGTTCCGGGCGGGTGGACTGCCGACCACCGAGTCACCCGAGCAGCCGTCGAAGATCTTCGCGCCTGCCGGGTTCGTCCCCACAGCCGCCGAGAAGGAACTCGACAAGGAATGGAACGAACTCATCGCGTCGGGAGCGGTGCGCGCACCCGGTGCTGCGCACACCCACACGGACAGGGCACATCACCATGATGAATAGGGTCGTGCGGGCCGTCCGGACCGCCTGGTGGTGGACGGGGTCACTGATGGGCGACCACGACTACAGCAGGTACGTCGAACACCTCCGCCGGAACCATCCGGACGCCGAGGTGCCGACCGAGCGCGAGTACTGGAAGGCGCGCTATGCGGACGCCGACGCGAACCCGGGTGCCCGCTGCTGCTGACCACACCGGGCCGTCCCGGCGTCCCCCAGTACTGTCAGTACTGATCAACTGAGCAGACACGGCAGGGAGGACCATCTGTGACGGAGAAGGAAGCCCCGGCACCGTCCGGGAGCACGGTCACGAAACCGGACCGCGGGCATCTCATCGGGGTGGGTGCGATGTGGCTGGCCAAGTGGTCACTGGTCCTCGTGGCCATCTCGCTGGGTGCGTTGTTGTTCGGGTGGATCATCGAAAAGCTGTGGGTGATCGTCCTCCCCGTGCTCCTGGCCGTCGTGGTGTGCACGGTGTTGTGGCCGCCGACCCGGGCGATGACGCGACGACGTATCCCCCCTGCGGCGGCCGCCGCGACATCTCTCATCGTGTTCATCGCCGTCGTGGCCGGAATCATCGCGGGCATCGTGCCGTCCGTCGTCAACCAGGCACCCGAGCTGGCCAACAAGGCCACCCAGGGCATCAACCAGGTGCAGGACTGGTTGAAGGGTCCGCCGATCAACCTCCAGGACGATCAGATCGACCAGGGCATCCACACCATCATCGTGAAGGTGCAGGAAAGTGGGACGGTCATCGCGTCCGGCGTGTTCACCGGCGTCAGCACCGCCAGCTCCCTGCTGCTCACACTGGGCCTCGTGCTGGTGCTGTCGTTCTTCTTCATCAAGGACGGTCCCCGGTTCATCCCGTGGCTGCACTCCGTCGGCGGCGGCCGCGCGGGCCGTCACCTCGAAGTGGTGCTGGGCCGCATGTGGGACACGCTCGGCGGGTTCATCCGCACGCAGGCCTTGGTCAGCCTCATCGACGCCGTCTTCATCGGCGCCGGACTGCTGATTCTCGGTGTGCCACTCGCACCGGTCCTCGCGATCCTGACGTTCATCGGTGGCTTCATCCCGATCGTCGGTGCATTCGTCGCCGGCGCTCTCGCCGTGCTCGTCGCGTTGGTAGCCAACGGTCTCACCACCGCGGTGATCGTGCTGATCATCATCATCGTGGTGCAGCAGATCGAGGGCAACGTGCTGCAGCCGGTTCTCCAGAGCAAGAGCATGAAACTGCACGCCGTGGTGGTTCTGCTCGCCGTCACCGCAGGTGGCTCCGTGTTCGGGATCGTCGGCGCCTTCCTCGCGGTGCCCGCTGCCGCTGTCGCCGCCGTGGTGGTGCGCTACATCGGTGAGCAGATCGACGAGCACAGCGCCGAGAGCAACATCGCCGACGCCGTCGCCGTGGACGAAGACCTCGACGACGCCGAACGGGAGGGCGTCACCGTCGATCAGGCCGCCGTCGCGCCGAAGGCGGACTGACCGGCGGTCAGCCGGCGACCACCTCCACGGTGGAGCCGGTGCGTCCGCGAATCACGTGCAGCCGGCTCGGGATTCGCTGACGCATCTCGTCGACGTGACTGACGATCCCGACCACCCGGCCGCCGTCACGAAGCTCGTCGAGCACGCCCATCACCGAGTCGAGGGTGTCCGCGTCGAGGGTGCCGAATCCCTCGTCGATGAACATCGTGTCGAGGACGACGCCTCCCGACTCCGCGGCGACCACATCGGCGAGACCGAGCGCCAGCGACAGCGACGCCAGGAACGACTCACCGCCGGACAGGGTCTTGGCCGACCGCACCACCCCGGTGTAGTCGTCGCGGATGTCCAGACCCAGACCACCGCGGCGGCCTCGCGGACCGGCCTCGTCGCTGTGGACGAACTCGTAACGTCCCGCCGACATCCGGCCGAGCCGCGCGGACGCCGAGACCGCCACCTCTTCCAGCCGGGCCGCCAGCACGTACGACCGCAGCGACATCTTCCTGGCGTTCTGGCCACGGCCCGCGATCACCTCGGCGAGCGCGGCCAGCTCCTCGTGCGCGGCCTGCATCGGCGCGATCGCCTCGGCGGCCTTGTCGAGCTGACCGACGAACCGTTCCAGATCGAGCAGTCGACGCTCGGCGTCGGACGCCGCCGCGACGGCGACGTTCACGACCTCCGCGGCCGCGTCGTGCGCGTGCTGGACGGACGCCAATTCCACGGGCTCCGCCTCGGCGACGGCAACGACCTCCGGGTCGTCGAGCACGCTGCGCGCCCCGACCTCGGCGTCCCGCGCCGCCGTGAGCACGGCCTCGATCTCACTCTGGCGGGCGGGCGTCCGGACCGCGGCCAGGGCGTCGGCAGTGCCGTCGAAACCGGCGTCCCCGGCGAGTGTTTCGGCCTTCGCCGCGAGTTCACGGGCCGCCGACTCGGCTCCGGCACCGGCGTCCCGCGCGTCGAGCAGCTCGGATGCGGACTCGGCGAGGGCGTCGAGTCGTGCTCGACGAGCCGCCACGCTCGGGTCGTCACCTGCCGCCTCGCTCACCCGGGCCCGGATCTCCCCGAGCTGCGTCGTACTCGCAGTGATCCTCTCGGCCACGGTGGCGGCGTCGACGCCCACGTCCCGTGACCGTTCCTGCAGGTGACTCTCGTGGTCCCGCAGTTCGGTGAGCGATGCGGACCGGCGCTCGACCTCGTCGCCGAGCGCGAAGGCCTCCCCCACCGCCGTGTCCGCGACCGTGAGTGCCTGCGCGAGTTCGTCCGCGTCACCGTCGCCGCCGCGCTGAACGAGCACGTCGATCGCGCGCTCCACCGCGCCCAATTTCTCGGTCGCGGTCGTCAGCGCCGCCGCGGCTTTCTGCTCCGCGGCGAGGGCCTTGTCCTCGTCGGCCTTCGTGACCGACAGCTCGGACGGTTCGGCAGGCTGCGGGTGCTCGGGTGAACCGCACACCTGGCACGGGACACCGTCTTCGAGCGTGCCCGCCAGTTCGGCTGCCATGCCCGCGATCCGACGTTGCAGCAGGTCGAGCCAGTGTTCCCGCGCGTCCTGATGCTTCCGTCGGGCATCGAGCACGCCGCGCTCGAGCCGATCGCGCTCGGTGCGGCGGGTACGGAGATCCGCTGCCGCCGAGGCAGCGTCTGCTGCCCGGTCCCGGGCATCGACGAGGGCCGGCAGTGCGGCGCGGGCCTTCTGCGCCGAGTCGAGCGCCTTCTCCGCTTCCCGCAGAGCGAGCGGCAATTGTTCCCGCTCCCGGGTCAGCGCGTCACCGGCCTCGGCGAGTTCGACCTGCCGGGCGTGCAGTCGCTCCACTTCGCCAGCGAGCCGGTCGGCGGCGACGGATTCGGCGAGTGCCCCGTCGAGGCGCACGATCTCGTCACGCCAGGCCCGGATACTCGACCGGATGTGCTCCCGTTCGTCAGCGGTCGGAGGCCAGGACAACTCCGCCACGAGATCGGCGCCGCCCGCCGTCGAGCGCAATCCGTCCGTGATCGCCTCGACGTTCCGCGCGGCAGCCGCAGCCTTGGCCCGGGCGGCGTCGGCCTCGCGCGCGACGGTCGCGACCGGTTCGGCCCGGCGCGCATCCGCCAATTCGGCGACCAGGACCGCCCGCCGGGCCGCCCCCGCTGCGTGAGCCTCGAGTTCCGCCTCGGCTCGCCGCCTGCGGTTCTGGAGTTCGAGGACGCGGCGCGCCTCCGTGAGCGCGTCGCGGGCCCTCTTCGCCCGGCTCTTGGCGTTCTGCAGGTCGTCCGCAGCCAGGTCCCGGGTCTCGCGGGCCTCGTCCTCGAGCTTGTGGGCCCAGGTCACCGGATCGGCATCTGCGCCTCCCTCGATGCCCGCGGCCGTCGCGACCCGTGCCAGCAGCACGTCGATGGCCCGTTGATGCTCGTCCAGGTCGTGGGCGCTGGTGCGCCTGCGGTCGAGGAACCACTCCTCCACCGTCCCGAATCGGGTGGTGTCGAACAGCCTCTCCAGGAGCTGACCGCGTTCCTCGTTGTCGGCGCGCAGGAACTTCGCGAACTCCCCCTGCGGCAGGAGGACCACCTGGAAGAACTGGTCGGCGCTCATACCCATCAGCCGACCGACCTCGTCGGCGATGTCGGGGATTCGTGACAGGTTCTCCCCGCGGCCGTCGAGCCAGGTGAGCGTTGCCTTCGCGTTCTCCTTGATGGTCCCCGACCCACGGCGCTTGGGACGCTCGAACTCGGGGCTGCGGACGAGACGCAGATGCCGGCCCGCGATCGTCGCCTCGAGCGTCACCGTGGGAACGGAACCGGCGGGCGCGTGGTCGGACAGGAGGCGCTTGCCGTCCTTCCGCGCCCCGGGCACCGTGCCGTACAGCGCGAACGCCACCGCGTCGAGGACTGTCGTCTTACCGGCGCCGGTATGACCGTGCAGCAGGAAGAGCCCGTCCGCGCCGAGCCGATCGAAGTCGACTTCCACGAATCCTGCGAACGGCCCGAAGGCTTCGACCTCGAGTCGATGCAGCCTCATGCCGTCTGTTCCAGCGCGACGACCTCGGCGGTGTCTTCGCCGGCCCGGTCGGCGAAGCCGAGTGCGGCTTCCACCAGCCGGATCTCGCCGGTCGACGGTTCGCTTCGCACGTCGGTGAGGAAGCTGCGCGTGATCTGCAGATCGCTGCGCCCGTGCACCTTGTCGCGGTAGCGCAGATCGTCGCCACCCTCGGGACGTTGCCACTCGAGGTGAACGGCGAACGGGAATCGGGCCTGGAGCGAGCGCATGGCGTCGACCGGGCGTTCCGGGTCGGTGAGCACCGCCGACACGTAGCAGTCCTCGGCGTCGCGGTACGTGTCGTCCTCGAGCAACTCCTGCACCGTCCCGGTCAGTTGCCGGAGACCGCGGACCACCGGCAGGTCGACCCGCTCGACGTTCCGCAGCCCGTCGGCGTCGAGATCCACGAGGTAGACCGCCTTGCTGTGGGTGCGCTCGCCGAAGGAGTACGGCAGCGGCGAACCCGAGTACCGGATGTTCTCCGCGAGGGTCTGCGGCGAGTGGAGGTGACCGAGCGCGACGTAGTCGACCCCGCCGAAGGCCGAAGCCGACACCGTCTCGACGCCGCCGACGGAGATGGACCTCTCCGACCCGGTGGCCTCCGCTCCCACGACGAACGCGTGGGCCAGCACCACCGACCTGGTGAGCGGTGTGGTGTCGTTCCGCCTGTCGAGGTCGATGCGGACACGGTCCATCGCGGCGTCGAGGATCTCGGCGTGCGACCGCGCGGTCGGCACGTCCAGTTGCGCGCGGGTGATCTCGGGCTCGAGATAGGGAATGCCGTAGAACGCGACGGGACCGTGCGCGTCCTCGAGCACGACGGGCGAGCCGATCCCGGCGACCGTCGTCATGAGGTGCAGCCCGCCCGCGCGGGAGAACGCGGCACCCGCCCCGAGCCGCGCCGCGGAGTCGTGGTTGCCGGACGTGGCGACGATGACCGCGCCGGCGTCCCGGATCGCTTCGAAGCCGCGGTTGCACACGGTGACGGCGTCCGCGCTGGGGATCGACCGGTCGTACACGTCTCCGGGAACGACGACGACGTCCACGCCGTGCTCGGCGACGAGGGCGGCGATCGCGTCGAGCACACGGGTCTGGTCGGTGAGCAGGTCCACCCCGTGGAACGTGCGTCCGATGTGCCAGTCCGAAGTGTGCAGGATCCTCATGTCCCGAGACCGTAGAGCACCGTGCCGACAACCTCGAACACCTCGGCCGCGTGGCGTCCGAGCGATTCGACGTGTCGCTGGGGCGGGGCCCACATGTCGCGGGGGGCGGTGCCCCACATGTCGCTGGGTCGGTGCCCCACATGTCGGTGGGCCGGTGCACCATGAGCCACATGAATGCACTCGCTGCACTCGGAATGCTCCTGGCGCTGGCCGCGGGCACCGCCCTCGGGTGGCTGCTGCACGCGGCGCGGAGCGGTGATCGGGCGGCGCGAGCGGGGGCACAGCTCGCCGCGCTGCGCGAGAACGAGGCCCTGCTGCGGCAGTCGCTCGGCGCGGTCAGCGAGGATTCCGCCCGCCGCCACTCGGGTGCGATCGGCGAGCAGATCTCGCGACTGGTCGGGCCGCTGCGTGAGGCCGTCGGCGCCCTGGCGGAACAGGCGTTGAACAACGACGAGGTGGTCATGGCGTCGCGGTGTACCCGCCTGTACGGGCAGCGCAGTGCCCGTCGCCGTGCCGCCGCTGCTGTGTCCGCCGCGGCGGAACGCCCATGACGGCCGCTGCTGTAGTTGCTGATCTGACTGCTGACGTCGATGCACCGGATCCGTCTCGGTTGGTGATCCGGGCGTTCGTGTATGTTCTCGATCCCACCCCGGGGCAGGTCGAGGCGTTGTGGTCGCATTGCGGGGCGCAGCGTTTCGCCTACAACTGGGCACTGTCGCGGGTGAAAGCGAACCTCGACCAACGCGCTGCGGAGCGGTCGTATGAGATCCCGGACTCGGAGTTGACGCCGCTGGTGTCGTGGTCCGCGTACAGCCTGCGCAAAGACTGGAACACCGTCAAAAACGCCATCGCCGTCAACGCTGAGACCGGGCAGCCGTGGTGGCCGGAAAACTCGAAAGAGGCGTACAGTTCCGGAATCGCGAACTGCGCTGTAGCCCTATCGAACTGGTCCGATGCCCGGTCCGGGAAACGGAAAGGCTCGATGGGGTTCCCCCGCTTCAAAAGCAAACGAGCGGTGCCCTCCTGCCGATTCACCACCGGCAGTTTCGGGTTGGTCACCGACGGCGGCGACCGCCGTCATGTGCAGTTGCCTCGGATCGGGGCGATCCGGACGTGTGAATCCACCCGCAAACTGGCCCGCAAGACGATCGCCGGGTCGGCTCGGATTCGGTCGGCGACCCTCTCGTTTCGTCGGGGCCGGTGGCAGGTGTCGTTCTCCGTCGAGGCCACGCTCCCCGCCAGGGCACTCCCACCCACCGGTGCCGCCACGGTCGGCGATGGCGGTGTGGGCCGTTCGGTGGTTGGAATCGATGTCGGGGTGAAGCACCTCGCGGTCCTCTCGACCGGGGAGATGATCGAGAACCCGAAGCACGCAGGTAAGCAGGCAAAACAACTTCGTCGTCTGGGCCGCCGCGCATCGCGGCGGGTCGGCCCGGATCGCCGCACCGGTCAACAACCGTCCCGGCGTTGGCGGCGCACACAGGAACAGATCCGGGCGCTGCACACCCGCATCGCCGCCGCACGCCGCGATCACCTGCACAAACTCACCACCCGGTTGGTGCGGGACTTCGACACCGTCGTCGTCGAAGACCTCAATGTCGCGGGCATGACCCGCTCCGGTGGCGTCTACAAACGCGGGCTGAATCGGGCTCTGCAGGATGCGGGGCTCGCCGAGATCCGGCGACAACTAATGTACAAGACCGAGCGGACCGGCACCGGACTGCACGTGGCGGATCGTTGGTATCCGTCGAGTAAGACCTGCTAGAACTGTCAGGTAGTGAAAGCCAAACTGCCCCTGAAGGTTCGGGTGTTCACCTGCGATGCGTGCGGATTCCGCGCTGATCGTGATCACAACGCCGCCCTCAACCTCGCTGCCCTCGCAGCAATTGTTGACGGTGGTGCGTCTTCGGCGAGTTGCGGACGAGACGTAAAAGACGCCCGACAGAAACCAACCATAAGACCCGCCGCTCGGCGGGCTGACGGTATCGCTGCGGGAACACCACCTGGTGGTGAACGTGACCGGGGTAACCCGGACACTGATGCCGAGTGCACTAAACAACACTCAGCGTGAACGGCGAAATCCAGCTCGAGCGGGGTGGTCGAACTGGCCGGGATGGTCCGGCACTGCGACTTCGACACCCAGGTGTCGAAGGACGGTGTCCGTCCCGACCTGCTGGTGTACCTCGCGGGCGGCAAGCAGATCGTGGTCGACTCGAAGGTCCCGTTCGCGGCGTACCTGGACGCCGCGCAGACGGAAGACCCGGCCGCCCGCGAACAGCACCTCACCCGGCACGCCCGGCAGCTGCGCACGCACGTCGATCAGTTGGCCGATAAGACGTACTGGGAGTCGTTCGACCCGACGCCGGAGTTCGTGGTGCTGTTCGTGCCCGGTGATCCCTTCCTGGACGCGGCGCTGACCGCCGACTCCGGGCTGCTCGAGCACGCGTTCTCACGGAACGTGATCCTCGCCACCCCCACCACCCTCATCGCATTGCTGCGGACCATCGCGCACACCTGGCGCCAGGAGGCGCTGTCTCAGGACGCCGCGAAGATCCGCCAGCTCGGCCGGGAGCTGTATTCGCGGCTGGGGACGGTCGGCGCGCACCTCGACCGTCTCGGCTCCCAACTCGGCAAGGCCGTCGACTCGTTCAATCTCACCGTCGCGTCGATGGAGTCCCGGGTCACAGTCACCGCCCGCAAGCTTCACGACCTCGACGTGTTCGACGGCGACGTCACCGAGGTCAGCGCCGTCGATTCGTGGCCGCGACGCACAAATCTCGACGATCTCTCAGGCTCTACCGGTCACGCCAACGAGGCTAGTTAACAAGTTGCCGCTACTGTCGTTGTGTGTCTGCAACCCAACGTGCTCGCTCTGGGGTGCCGCTCGACAGGCGGTCGATTGTCCCTACGGTCCCCGGTCTCCCCTGGTGGGGTGTCATTCTCCTGGCCGTCGGAGTCACCTTTGTCGGATTCGCTGTCGATGCGGCTCGCGGAACCGAACTCACGGCTGCGTTCTCCACGTTCTATTTCCTCGGCTGTGTCCTCGCCGTGGCGGCTGCCGGCAACCGAGCGCTGTTCACCGCGATCGTCCAGCCGCCGCTGATCCTGTTCGTCGCGGTGCCACTCGGGCAGAGTCTCATCGCGGACGAGAACAGCACCGCACTGAAAGACCTGGCGATCAACGTCGCGTATCCGCTGGTCAACCGCTTTCCGGTGATGCTCGCGGCCACGGTGGTGACCCTGCTGATCGGTGGACTCCGCCTCTTCCTGCTGCAGCAACGCAAGACCGGTCCCGCTCGCACGTCCGAGCGGCGACGCGCGCAGCGGGCGCCACGCGCCGCCCGCCCTCGGCGCGCCGCCGAGGAGTCGGAACAGTCTCCGCCGCCGCGTCGGGCGCGTGCCAAGGACGCGGCACGGGAGCACCCCCGATCGGCGCGACGGGCGGCCACCCCACCGCCTCGCCGCTCGTCCTCGTCAGCCGGACGCACCGCGCCCCCACCGCCGATGGTCGACCGGGCAGCGCAGGCACCCCGGTCGGCGCCTCCGCGCACCACTCAGGCGCCGCGTTCGGTCCCGCAGCGGACGACGCCGCGACCCCGGCCCAACTCCGACGTGCCGGCCCACCCCATTCCCCAGGTGCGCTACCGCGACCGGTACGAGCCGCCGTTCGAGACGGAGCAGCCCCGCTAGAGCAGGGACGGGGCGCGTAGCGAACCGATCAGGTCCGCGCGGCCCGCAGCTCGCGCGGCAGTGCGAAGACCAGCGTCTCGTTGGCCGTCGTGACCGGCTGGACGTCGTGGAATCCGTGCTCGTCGAGCAGATCGATCACACCGCGCACCAGGATCTCCGGCACGGACGCACCCGAGGTGACCCCGACCGTCCGGACACCGTCGAGCCAGGCCGGATCCACTTCGCGTGCGTAGTCCACCAGGTACGACGCCTTCGCGCCCGCACCCAGTGCCACCTCGACGAGACGAACCGAGTTCGAGGAGTTGCGGGAACCGACGACGATGACGAGGTCGCATTCGGGTGCCATCGCCTTGACGGCGACCTGACGGTTCTGGGTGGCGTAGCAGATGTCGTCGCTCGGCGGGTCCTGCAGATTCGGGAAACGCTCCCGCAGCCGGGCGACCGTCTGCATCGTCTCGTCGACGCTCAACGTGGTCTGCGACAACCATATGACCTTCGATTCGTCGCGGACCGTCACGGCGTCGACGGAGTCGGGTCCGTCGACCAACTGCACGTGATCGGGTGCCTCGCCGGCGGTGCCCTCCACTTCCTCGTGGCCCTCGTGGCCGATCAGGAGGATGTCGAAGTCGTCCCGGGCGAAGCGCTTGGCTTCCTGGTGGACCTTCGTGACCAGCGGGCAGGTGGCGTCGATGGTGCGCAGGTTGCGCGCCGCGGCCGATTCGTGGACCGCGGGAGACACGCCGTGGGCGGAGAACACCAGCAGCGCACCCTCCGGAACCTCGTCGGTCTCGTCGACGAAGACGACACCCTGATCGGTGAGCGTCTCGACGACGTGCCGGTTGTGGACGATCTCCTTGCGCACGTAGATCGGGGCGCCGTGCTTCTCGAGCGCCTTCTCCACCGTCTCGACGGCGCGGTCCACGCCGGCGCAATAGCCGCGGGGTTCCGCGAGCAGTACGCGCTTCTCGCCGTCGGCGCGCGACGCTCCCGAATCTGCAGAACGTGTGATACCCACATTGAGTGGAACAGCCGAAGACATGGCTCCAGACTACGGGTCGCCCCGTACGGACGACACTTTCGCGGGGCCTCGGCGGGGTAGTGTGCGCATCGTCGCACCGAAGTCGTCGACGCTGTGGGCACGTCGGCTACCCAAACGTGCCGTTGTCAGGCAGGCTGTGGGAATGATTCGTCCCCCGTTCGTGGCGCGTGTCGCCGCTGGAATCGCCGTGACGGCCGTCGAAGAGGCCAGGAAACTGCCGACCACCGCGGCGACCCTGCCCATGACCGCGGTCAGTCAGGTGCTGCAGACCACGATGCGTGTTCAGCAGTCCATGACGGCGCTGGCCATCAAGGGCGACCAGGCTTTCGCACTGATCAACTGGACCCACGACGACGAGCAGCCGGCCTGGGCCGTCTTCGACGAGGACACCGATCCGGATCCCGCCGTCGACGGCGCGAGCGACGAGCGGTCGGCCGGACCGGGCCGGTTCGCCCTGTACTCGCTGAGTCCGCAAGACGAGAGCACCCCCGAGAAGGTCTCGACCCCGAAGGCTGCTCCCGCCGCCACCAACGGCGCCGCCTCCGTGAAGCCGGTGAGCAAGAAGGCCGCGACCTCCGCCCCGACGGTGGCCGAACCCGAGATCGCCGTCGTACTCGACTACGGCACGCTGACGCTCGCCCAGCTGCGGGCGCGCCTGCGCAGCCTGTCCGTCGAGGACCTCACGACGCTGCTGGACTACGAGAACGCGACCCTGGCACGCGCACCGTTCCAGACCATGCTGACCAACCGCATCACCTCCGCCAAGGCCAAGTGACCTCCGCACAGCCCCGCGCAGCCAGTACCGGACCGAGTACCGCCGAGCAGCCGTGGCCGGTCCGCACCGTGTCGGCCAAGGTCGCACAGTGGATCGACCGGCTCGGGAGTGTCTGGGTCGAGGGACAGATCACCCAGATCAACGCGCGTCCGGGAACCCGGACCGCGTTTCTGGTGCTGCGGGATCCGTCCGTCGACATGTCGTTGTCGGTGACCTGCTCCCCGCAGCTGTTGCAGAACTCCCCTGTCCCGCTCACCGAGGGCAGCCGGGTGGTGATGTTCGGCAAGTTGTCGTTCTACACCGGCCGCGGGTCGGTCTCGCTGCGGGTGACGGAGATCCGCGCGATCGGGATCGGTGAACTCCTCGCCCGGATCGAGCGGCTGCGCGCGCTGCTGGCAGCGGAGGGTCTGTTCGACCCTCGACTGAAGCGTCCGCTGCCGTTCCTGCCGGGCACCATCGGGCTGATCACCGGCCGCGCCAGCGCCGCCGAGCACGACGTCCTCAGCGTGGCGCAGCGCCGCTGGCCCGCCGTGCGCTTCGAGGTGCGCAACACCCCGGTGCAGGGCCCGACCGCCGTTCCGCAGATCCTCGACGCGTTGAAGGAACTGGACGCCGACCCGCACGTCGACGTCATCATCCTCGCGCGCGGCGGCGGCAGCGTGGAGGATCTGCTGCCGTTCTCCGACGAGACGCTGTGCCGTGCGATCGTCGCCTGCCGAACTCCGGTGGTCAGCGCCATCGGCCACGAGCCGGACAGTCCGCTCAGCGATCACGTCGCCGACCTGCGGGCCGCGACACCGACGGACGCTGCCAAGCGGGTCGTACCGGATGCCGTAGCCGAGCAGGCGCTGGTCGGCGAACTGCGGTCGCGGAGCGCGGCTGCTCTCCGCAACTGGGTGCAGCGCGAGTCCCACCTGATCTCCCAGCTGCGGAGCCGGCCGGTGCTCGCCGATCCGCTGCGCGCACTCGACCACCGGTCGGACGAGGTCGAGCGACTGCGGGAGGCCGGGCGACGCGACATCAGCCGGGCGATCGCCGCGGAGAGCACCACGATCGAGCACCTGCGGGCACGGCTGACGACCCTCGGCCCCGCTGCGACCCTTGCCCGCGGCTACTCCGTGGTCCAGCGGATTGTGCCCGACGGCGATCCCGAGGTCCTGCGTTCGGTCGACGACGCCCCGCCGGGCACCCAGATTCGCGTTCGAGTCGCCGACGGCGCAGTCCGTGCCGCGGTGATGGGAAAGGACAAGTAGGACATGAGCAAGCCCACCGGAAACGACACCGACACCGACATCGCGGAGCTCGGCTACGAGGCGGCGCGCGACGAACTCGTCGACGTGGTCAAGGTGCTCGAACAGGGCGGCCTCGACCTCGACGCGTCACTCGCGCTGTGGGAGCGGGGCGAGGCCCTGGCCAAACGCTGCGAGGAGCACCTCGCCGGGGCCCGCAAGCGCGTCGAGACGGCGCTCGCCCACGCCGACGACGAGGGCTGACACGCCCCCGGTCGTCAGGCGGCGAGGACCGGGGCGTCGGCCGCGGCGGTGGTGAGTTGCTCGAACGCCTCGGGTGACGCACTGCCCGTCACGAGGAGCCGGACGTCGCCGAAGTCGGAGACCCAGATCGGCTCGACGCCCTCCCCGCCGTACACGATCCAGCTGTGACCTGCGACGTCCTCGGTTCCCGTCGCCGTACGCGGACCACCCGCGACGAACGGCACGAGCACCGTCTCGACGGCATTGCTCTGCGTCAGCTGGATGTAGCGGCCTGCCTCGGTGATGAAGCCGACGGTGCTCGAATCGCCGCCGCCGTCGCCGCTGACGATGCTGCGGCTGCCCGAGTTGGGCGTCCAGCCCTCCGGTGTCTCCGGCTTACGCACCGGGAACGGAAGGTCCTGCGCGTCGTACTTCAGCGCCGCATCGACGTCGAAGCTGGGAATCGGACCACTGGTGGGCCCGCCCGGGCTGAACGTGCACTGGCTGGCGATACCCGCGATCAGTACGCAGAACAGGACAAGGGGTACGAGCGACCACACCATGTCGCGGTTGTTGTGCAGGATGCGGGGTTTATCAGATGCCACGCCCACCAGTATCCAGGGTCGGTCCCGGAACAACGATTCTCGGTCCCCCGATTCGCGCCCCAGCAGCGCACGTCACACTTCTTTCTGGGAGAATCAGCAGCGAGATCCACTCGACACTCGGCGGCCGACGGCCACCGACACAGCGTCGACGTACAACGTCGACCGTGACTGCACCAGGAGGCACTGCCCATGACGGCTAGCACCACTTCGAGTCGCCGCGAGGCCCCGGACCGAAATCTTGCTCTGGAATTGGTCCGAGTCACCGAGGCTGGTGCGATGGCTGCCGGTCGCTGGGTCGGCCGTGGCGACAAGGAGGGCGGCGACGGAGCCGCCGTCGACGCCATGCGCCAGCTCGTGAGCTCGGTCTCGATGCGCGGCGTCGTCGTCATCGGCGAGGGCGAGAAGGACGAAGCCCCGATGCTGTTCAACGGTGAAGAGGTCGGCAACGGCGACGGACCCGACTGCGACTTCGCCGTCGACCCGGTCGACGGAACCACCCTGATGGCGAAGGGCATGCCCAACGCGATCGCCGTGCTCGCGGTCGCCGAGCGCGGCGCGATGTTCGACCCGTCTGCCGTGTTCTACATGGAGAAGATCGCCGTCGGCCCCGACGCCGCCGATGTCATCGACATCACAGCGCCCGTCGCCGAGAACATCAAGCGCGTCGCGAAGGTCCGCAAGGCGTCCCCCTCCGACGTGACGGTCTGCATCCTCGACCGTCCGCGGCACGCCAGGCTGATCCAGGAGGTCCGGGACACCGGCGCCCGGATCCGTCTCATCTCCGACGGCGACGTCGCGGGTGCGATCGCCGCCGCGCGTCCGGAGTCGGGCACCGATATCCTGATCGGCACCGGTGGAACGCCCGAGGGCATCATCGCCGCCGCCGCCATGCGCTGTATGGGTGGTTCGCTGCAGGGCCGGCTGGCCCCGACCGACGACGCCGAGCGCCAGAAGGCCATCGACGCAGGCCACGACCTGGACCGTGTGCTCACCACCGAAGATCTCGTGTCCGGTGAGAACGTCTTCTTCTGCGCCACCGGTGTCACGGACGGCGACCTGCTCCGCGGTGTCCGCTACTACGGCGGCGGCGCCTCGACCCAGTCGATCGTGATGCGGTCGAAGTCGGGGACCGTCCGCATGATCGATGCGTACCACCGTCTCGAGAAGCTGCGCGAGTACTCGTCCGTGGACTTCACGGGCGAGGACGGCGCCATTCCGCCGACGTTCTAGGCAGCTCCGCTGCCCGTGCGCCTTTCCGGTAGCCAGAGCTACCGGAAAGGCGCACGGGGAGCGCCCCCACGACGCGCTCAGAAGTGGCATGTTTGACGCATGACCGAGAGCAACGAGCAGCAGTACCGGATCGAACACGACACCATGGGCGAGGTGCGGGTGCCTGTGGATGCCCTGTGGCGCGCGCAAACTCAGCGCGCCGTCGAGAACTTCCCGATCAGCGGTCGAGGTCTCGAGCGCACCCAGATACGTGCAATGGGTCTGCTGAAAGCAGCCTGCGCGCAGGTCAACAAGGACCTCGGCCTCCTCGACGCCGAGAAGGCGGACGCCATTATCGCCGCGGCGGGCGAGATCGCCGAGGGCAAGCACGACGATCAGTTCCCCATCGACGTCTTCCAGACGGGCTCGGGCACCAGTTCCAACATGAACGCCAACGAGGTGATCGCGTCGATCGCCGCGGCGAACGGTGTGGTCGTCCACCCCAACGACGATGTCAACATGTCGCAGTCGTCCAACGACACGTTTCCCACCGCGACGCATGTCGCGGCCACCGAGTCCGCGGTGAAGGACCTCCTCCCCGCCCTCGACCACCTGCGCCTGGCCCTGCTCGACAAGTCCACCGAGTGGAAGCACGTCGTGAAGTCGGGCCGCACCCACCTCATGGACGCCGTCCCGGTGACCCTCGGCCAGGAGTTCGGCGGTTACGCCCGCCAGATGGAGGCGGGGATGGAGCGGGTCGTGGCCTGCCTTCCCCGGCTCGGTGAGCTGCCCATCGGCGGCACCGCGGTCGGAACGGGACTCAATGCCCCCGACGGATTCGGCCCGAAGGTCGTCGCCGAACTGGTGAAGGCGACGGGCGTCGACGCCCTCACACCGGCGAAGAACAGTTTCGAGGCGCAGGCGGCGCGTGACGGCCTGGTGGAGGCGTCCGGCGCGCTGCGCACCATCGCGGTGTCCCTGACCAAGATCGCCAACGACATCCGCTGGATGGGATCGGGACCGCTCACCGGTCTCGGCGAGATCCGTCTCCCCGACCTGCAGCCCGGCAGTTCGATCATGCCCGGCAAGGTCAATCCGGTGCTCCCGGAGGCTGCCACCCAGGTCGCTGCCCAGGTGGTCGGCAACGATGCCGCGGTCGCCTGGGGCGGTGCCGCCGGCGCGTTCGAGCTCAACGTCTACATCCCGATGATGGCGCGGAACCTGCTCGAGTCGTTGACGTTGCTGGCCAACGTCACGCGACTGTTCGCCGACCGGTGTGTCGTGGGGCTCGTCGCGAACACCGAACACCTCAAGACCCTCGCGGAGTCGTCGCCGTCCATCGTGACGCCACTGAATTCCGCGATCGGGTACGAGGAGGCCGCGGCTGTCGCCAAGCAGGCGCTGAAGGAGAAGAAGACCATCCGCGAGACCGTCGTCGACCGTGGTCTGATCGGCGACAAGCTGAGCGAGGAAGAACTCGACAAGCGTCTCGACGTGCTGGCGATGGCGAAGGTGAAGGACTGACCCTTCCGACGGAGAGGGGCCCGCACTCGATCGAGTGCGGGCCCTCTCGCGCAGAAGTCCTACAGCAGCGCGGACAGCTCGTCGCGGGCCTTCTCGCCCTCCGAGCCGAGATCGGTGCGGTCGGCGATGTGCCACGAGCGGAGCAGCGGAGCGAACACCTTCTCCCCCTGCTGTGCGGGGTCGTAGATACCGGCCTCGGCGAGCACGGCGGTGCTGTCGGTTCCACCGGGCAGTGCCACGCTCGGCACGTCGAATGCGGCGATCCGCGACGCGATCGCGCGCATCGTCTGATCGGGTACCAGCTCGAACGCGGCCTCGACGATGTTTCGGTAGAACAGCGACTGCAGTTCGTCGTCCGCGGCCAGCCGCTCGGCGATCACGGCCACCAGCGGGTCCTCGCCGAGTGCCGCCGTGTTGTGATGACGCACCGCCGCGGCCTTCTCCTCGAACGCGGAGTTGGCGAGCATCTCGAGCAGATGCATCGGCGGCATCGCGTAGCCGCGGACCATCTCGTCCATCCGGGCGCGCTCGAGGGCGACGGGGTCGACGGCGCGCGTCACCATCAGGTAGTTCCGAAGGACGATGGAGTGCCGGTTCTCCTCCGCTGTCCAGCGGCCCACCCAGCGCCACCACGGGCCCACCTGGGCGAGGTGCTTGGCGATCTCCCGGTGGTACGCGGGCACATTGTCCGCCACCAGCACACCCACGGTCAGTGCGAGCGCCTCGACGTCGCTCAGCGTCGACTGATCTGCCGACCAATCCGTCCCACCCATGAACGCGAAGTTCTTGCCCTGGTCCCACGGGACCAGATCGTGCGGCTGCCAGCCGTCCGCCTCGGCGATGTGACGTGTGAGGTTTTCGTCCACCACCGGGGCCAGCTCACTGAGCAGCTGCGAGTCATTCTTTTCAATCGGCATCCGCACACCGTAGCGTCCGCGTCCGGGCGCCGGGTCGACCACCGGTGAATTCGACGGGAACAACGCCGGCGTTGTGGCGAAAACAGCCTGGTCATCGGCTTGCGGTCGTTAGGCTGGCAGTTTACGAGTGCCCCTGCACCGAACAGAGGATCACCCATGCGCAGACATCGGAACCTGACGATACTTCTGTCAGCTCTCGCACTCGGCGGGTCACTCGTGACGGGTTGCGGCTCCGACCCGGACGACTCCGGGTCCGCCGCCACGTCCGGCGCGAACCCCACCTCGGAGTCCTCCCGGCCGCCGAACCCGGGGACGGTCGCGGGTGTCGACATCCCGGACGGTCAGATCGACGACGCCGTGGGCCGTCTCGACGAACTGGCGAACGAGTTGATGGACAGTTCCGGTCTTCCGGGTATGGCGGTCGCCGTCGTCCACGGTGGGCAGACCGTCTACGCGAAGGGATTCGGGGTGCGCGAGGCGGGCACCGATCAGAAGGTGGACGCCGACACCGTGTTCCAGCTGGCGTCGATGTCGAAACCGGTGGGGTCCACGGTGGTTGCCCATCAGGTCGATGCCGGCGTCATCGGCTGGGACACTCCCGTGGTGTCCAAGTCACCCGGTTTCGCCCTCGCCGACCCGTGGGTCACCGAGCACGTCACGGTGGGCGATCTGTACTCGCACCGGTCGGGGTTGCCCGATCACGCCGGCGATCTGCTCGAGGACCTGGGTTTCAACCAGCAGCAGGTGCTCGACAAACTCCGGCTCGAGCCGTTGAACCCGTTCCGGATCACCTACGAGTACACCAACTTCGGCCTCACCGCGGCGGCGGAGGCCGTCGCGGCGGCGTCCGGGACGGATTGGGCGACGCTCTCCGAGCAGACGATCTACCAGCCGCTGGGAATGTCCTCCACGAGTTCGCGATTCGCTGACTATCAGGCCCGCGACGACCGCGCCGTCGCGCACCAACTCGTCGACGGCAAGTACGTCGCCGATGCGGTACGCAATCCCGACGCCCAGTCCCCCGCGGGCGGGGTGAGCTCGTCCGTCAACGACATGGGCAAATGGCTGGCGATGCTGTTGGCCGACGGCACGTTCGAGGGCAAGGAGATCGTGTCCCCCGAATCACTGCTCCCCGCGGTCAGTCCTCAGATGGTGTCCAGCCCACCACGGTCGATGGACAGCCGTCCGGGGTCCTACGGTTATGGGTTCAACGTCTCGACCACCCCGGCAGGGCGGGTCTCCCTCAGCCACTCCGGTGGATTCCAGCTCGGGGTGGCGACGAACTTCGTCGCGATACCATCCGCCGACGTCGCCATCGTCGCGCTGACCAACGGGTCGCCCATCGGCATTCCCGAGTCCCTCACCGCCGAGTTCGCCGACCTCGTCCAGTTCGGGGAGATCCGCGAGGACTGGAGGTCGTTGTACCGGCAGGCCATCGCGCCGATGGACGAGCCCGAGGGCAGTCTCGTCGGCCAGACGGCCCCCGCGAACCCGGCACCACCGCAGCCGCTCCCCACCTACGCGGGCACCTACGGCAACCCGTATTGGGGTCCCGCCGTCGTCACGGAGAGCAACGGCGCGTTGTCGCTCCAACTCGGGCCCGCCGGGCAGACCTTCCCACTCACCCACTGGGACGGCGAGACCTTCACCTTCATACCCAGCGGTGAGAACGCCCCACCCGGAACCATCTCGAAGGCCACGTTCGCCGGCAACAACGTCACACTCGAGTACTACGACACGGAAGGCCGGGGGACATTCGTCCGCTGAGCCGACACTTCGACGGGAAGAAGACCATGAGCACGAACTCGCACGAACCGACGGGAACCACTCGAACGGACACGGCAGACGTCCAGGTGGTCCGGGCCTTCCTGAACGCGCTCGTCGCCGGCGACCCGGACGCCGCGCAACAGTATCTGCACCAGGACATCGTGTGGCACAACGTGTCCCTGCCCAAGATCCGCGGCCTCGGCTCCGTCATGCGGATACTGCGCGGAATGAGCCGCCCCGGTGTCGGATTCGATGTACGCCTGCACCACATCGCCGGCGACGGGACGGCCGTGCTGACCGAACGCACCGACGTCCTGATCTACAAGCGGCTGCGCAGCGAGTTCTGGGTGTGCGGCACGTTCGAGATGAAGGACGGCAAGATCGCCGTCTGGCGCGACTACTTCAGCAGCCGGGACTTTCTGTGGGGCACGCTCAAAGGTATTTTGCGCGCCTTCTGACATTTCCGCCCGATGCCACCTCGGTCCGGTCGGACCGTGGTGCCATCGGGCGGATCACGCTGCGCGGCAGGCGCCTACGGCGTCGGCCCGAACTCCTCCAGCATCTCCGTCACGAGCGCCGCGATCGGCGAACGCTCACTGCGCGTCAACGTGATGTGCGCGAACAGCGGATGCCCCTTGAGCTTCTCGATCACCGCGGCCACCCCGTCGTGACGTCCGACCCTCAGGTTGTCGCGCTGAGCGACGTCGTGAGTCAGGATCACCCGGGAGCCGGTGCCGAGCCGGGAAAGCACCGTGAGCAGCACATTGCGTTCCAGCGACTGCGCCTCGTCCACGATCACGAACGAATCGTGCAGTGACCGTCCGCGAATATGCGTGAGTGGCAACACTTCCAGCATGCCGCGGCTGATCACCTCGTCCATCACCTCGGTGCTGGCGAGGCCGTCGAGTGTGTCGAAGACCGCCTGGGCCCACGGGCCCATCTTCTCGCTCTCACTACCCGGCAGGTAGCCGAGCTCCTGCCCGCCCACCGCGTAGAGCGGCCGGAAGACAACGACTTTCCGCTGGGTGCGGCGCTCGAGCACCGCCTCCAGCCCCGCCGTCAACGCAAGCGCCGACTTGCCGGTGCCCGCCTTGCCGCCCAGCGACACGATGCCCACACTGTCGTCCAGCAGGATGTCCAGGGCGATCCGCTGCTCGGCCGAACGTCCGTGCAGACCGAATGCCTCACGCTCCCCCCGCACCAGCTGCACCTGCTTGTCGGCGTTCACACGGCCCAGTGCGCTCGACGAACCGCCCAGCAGCCGAATACCCGTGTGGCACGGAAGCTCCCGGGCCTCCTCCAGATCGACGACACCCTCGGAGAACAGTTCGTCGATCGACGAGGACGCCACGTCCAGTTCGGTCATACCCGTCCAACCAGACGGGACGACGTCGTGGGCGTGGTACTCGTCGGCGGGAAGACCCACCGCACCGGCCTTCACTCGCAGCGGGATGTCCTTGCTGACCAGGACGACGTCACCGCCCTCGGCCTCGAGGTTCAGTGCGCAGGCCAGGATCCTCGAATCGTTGCTGTCCGTGCGGAATCCGACCGGAAGAACCGACGGGTCGGTGTGGTTCAGCTCGACCTGCAAGGTGCCACCCTCGGTGCCGATCGGCACCGGCTGGTCGAGACGACCGTATTCCAGACGGAGGTCGTCGAGCATGCGCAGCGATTCTCTTGCGAACCATCCCAACTCGTGGTGGTGCCGCTTCCCTTCGAGCTCGCTGATCACGACGAGGGGAAGCACCACACGGTGCTCGGCGAACCTGGTGACGGCCCAGGGGTCGGACAGCAGTACGGAGGTATCGAGTACGAACGTACGAACTGCAGAATCCGACGATTTCCTGGGGGCGGCGGACGAACGTCCGACGCGGGCTGAGACGGAGCGTGAAGCAGTCACGTTGGCTCCTAGGTCTGCGTGGCACCCACGCAAACTCGGTTCGCTGGACCGGTCCGTCCCTGGTGTGTCACCACACGAGGGCCGGGCGCCGGCCCCCTCGCACTGAGTGTGTCAGCCACGATCAGGACCTCCCGTACAAGCAACTTCCCCGCTGCCTGTTACCCCCGACGGTACTGCCAAACACGCCGGACGGCCGTGCGAGCGGCGGGCGTGTCGGTGAACATCGCGTTACGTGGAGGCGCCCGCGGCGCCCGTGCGTGGTTAACAAGTCCCTGCACTCGCAGGCCACGCACGGGCGGCGGAGCCGCCTAGATCAGGCGCCAGTCCTCGAGACCCTCGTACAGCGGGAAGTCGGCGGCGAGCTTCGACACGCGGGACTTCAGCGTCTCGACGTCGGACGATCCGGCGAGTGCGGTGCCGATGATGTCGGCGACCTCGGTGAACTGCTCGTCCCCGAATCCACGCGACGCGAGCGCCGCCGTGCCGATCCGGAGGCCGGACGTGACCATCGGCGGGCGCGGGTCGAACGGCACCGCGTTGCGGTTGACGGTGATGCCGACCTCGTGGAGAAGGTCCTCACCCTGCTGGCCGTCGAGCTGCGAGTTGCGCAGGTCGACGAGCACGAGGTGCACGTCGGTGCCGCCGGTGAGGACGCTGACCCCCTTGTCGACGACATCGGCGCCGGTCAGACGCTCGGCGAGGATCTTCGCACCGGTCAGGGTGCGCTGCTGACGGTCCTTGAACTCCTCGGTGCCCGCGATCTTCAGGGAGACGGCCTTGGCGGCGATGGCGTGCATCAGCGGCCCGCCCTGCTGGCCGGGGAAGACGGCGGAGTTGAGCTTCTTCGCCCACTCCTGCTTGGCGAGGATCAGGCCGGAGCGCGGCCCGCCGAGCGTCTTGTGGACCGTGCTGGACACGACGTCGGCGTACGGCACGGGCGACGGGTGCAGCCCGGCAGCGACCAGGCCCGCGAAGTGCGCCATGTCGACCCACAGGTACGCGCCGACCTCGTCGGCGATCGACCGGAACGCGGCGAAGTCCTCGTGGCGCGGGTACGCGGACCAACCGGCGACGATGACCTTCGGCTGCGCGGCGACCGCGATCTTGCGGACCTCGTCCATGTCGATGCGGTGGTCCTCCTTGCTGACCCCGTACGACTCGACGTCGTACAGCTTGCCGGAGAAGTTCAGCTTCATGCCGTGCGTGAGGTGGCCGCCGTGCGCCAGGTCGAGGCCGAGGAGCTTCTCACCCGGGTTCATCAGGGCCATCAGGACCGCCGCGTTGGCCTGTGCGCCGGAGTGCGGCTGAACGTTCGCGAAGTCGGCGCCGAACAGTTCCTTGGCGCGGGTGCGGGCGAGATCCTCGATGACGTCGACGTGCTCGCAGCCGCCGTAGTAGCGGCGTCCCGGGTATCCCTCGGCGTACTTGTTGGTGAGGACGCTGCCCTGAGCCTGGAGGACCGCGCGCGGAACGAAGTTCTCCGAGGCGATCATCTCCAGCGTGTCGCGCTGACGGGCCAGCTCACCTGCCATGGCCTGGGCGACTTCGGGGTCGAGTTCGGCGAGGGGGGCCGTGTTGACGTCGGTACCGGGCACAGCGGTCATCGAGGGATCTCCAAGCTGGATGCGGAAACGAATGCTCCCAGTCTACGAAGTACTCGTGAGGACTTCCTAACCGCCCGCGGTGAGGTACCCCTCACCGGCGCGCAGGACGCTGGGCACGAGCGGCTCGTCGAGCAGCCGGCGGAACCGCTCCGACCGCTCCGCGCCGACCGGCACCTCGCCCAGCCAGCCACCGAGCAGTCGGTACCCCTCCACGTAGGTGCTGGTGTACGCCCGCCACAACGGCGACGACAGGAACCGCAGCGACTGCCGGGCCCGCTCGGGAGTCGACAGGCTCCACCGCTGCAGGAACGCCGCGACGTCGTCGTGGCTGCGGCCCTCGTCGTGCAGCATCATCGCCGCATCCTGCCGCACACCGAGCAGCTGCCCGGACGCCCCGGACAGACGTTGCGCCTGCTCACCGTCGAATCGCAGGCCCAGGTCGGCGTAGATTTCCTGCGCCCACAGCCCCCAGTCCGACCCGACGATCGATTCGAGCGCGAGGTCCGCGAGCCCCTCGGCCATCAGGCACTGCGGGGTGTTGACGACGAACAACGTCTGCTCGAGCTGTCCAGCGCCGACCAGTCCGGCTTCCTTGCGGCAGTGCTCGGTGTGGTGGCCGGGGTACGACTCGTGCGCGATCAGCCGCGGCAGGTTCGACATGTGCTGCTTGAGGTCGGAGTTGATCGCGACCCGGGAACGGTAGTCGCCGAGGTAGTAGTTGAACCCCGACCACGGCTTGTCGCCCACCACCTCGTACTCGACGACCTCCGAGTCGGGCAGTGCGTAATGCCCGCGCACGAGATCGCGCAGAGCGCTCGAGAAGGCGTCGACGCATTCCTGCAACCGGTCCGCGGGGATCTCGTCCTTCGCGCGGTGGGCCTGGATGCGTTCGGCGAGCGGCCCCGTTCCGGGCAGCACGGCGTCCATCCTCCGGTGCGCCTCCCGGTACTGCTCCTCGTCGCCGCGTTCGATCCGGACGTCGAAGTACGCCTCGACCTCGTCGACGAAGCCGACGTCGTCGCCCGCGAACTTGCGCCCCGAGCATTCGAGGGCGCGGAGGTGGACGTCGAGGAACCGGGTCCGCTCCTCGGACAGTCCCGCCGACGGCAATTCCGCGCGGAGGTTCGCCGCCGTGCGCGCGAGAACGCGCGGATCGGGCTTCGGCGCGTTCTCCACCTGCCTGCGCAGCGCGGGATCGCCGGTATACGCGTCGACGAATCCTTCCTCCAGCCGGTCGAAACCCAGCCCGAGCAGCAAGTATTCGCGTACGTACGAAACGGATTCCATGCCGTCCGACCTTAGTCGCACACGCGTCTGCCCGACCCGCCGACAGCGCAGCCTGTGGCACCAAGCACAATCCGACTATGCAACCGCTACTCGCCAGCGCAACGACGACGGCAGAGATTCTGGGCATGGACCGCTCACTCCCCCGTGTACCCGAGTGTGAGCGGAACTGATGGCGCGGACGAGCGAGTCCAGTCCGTACGTCGAATTCGACCGGAAGCAGTGGCGCACACTGCGTAAGTCGACGCCACTCGTCCTGACCGAGGAAGAGCTGTACGGACTGCGGGGCCTCGGCGAGCAGATCGACCTCGAAGAGGTCGCGGAGGTGTACCTGCCGCTGTCGCGTCTCATCCACCTGCAGGTCGCGGCACGTCAGCGACTGTTCGCCGCGACCGCGACGTTCCTCGGCGAGAAGCACCCCGACCAGCAGGTGCCGTTCGTGATCGGCGTCGCCGGCAGCGTGGCGGTCGGCAAGTCCACCACCGCCCGTGTCCTCCAGGCCCTCCTCGCGCGGTGGGAGCACCACCCGCGCGTCGACCTGGTGACGACGGACGGCTTCCTGTATGAGACGGCCGAGCTGAACCGCCGCGGGATCATGCACCGCAAGGGCTTTCCCGAAAGTTACGACCGCCGCAAGCTGCTGCGGTTCGTCACCGAGGTGAAGTCGGGGGCCGAAGAAGTGGCCGCGCCGGTGTATTCACACATCTCGTACGACATCATCCCGGGCCAGTACCACCTGATCCGGCAGCCGGACATCCTCATCATCGAGGGTCTCAACGTGCTGCAGACCGGTCCCCGGCTGATGGTGTCGGACCTGTTCGACTTCTCGATCTACGTCGACGCCCGCATCGAGGACATCGAGAACTGGTACATCCAGCGTTTTCTCGCGCTGCGGAAGACGTCGTTCTCCGACCCCGACGCACACTTCCACCACTACGCCGGACTGTCCGACCGGGACGCGACGGCTGCCGCCCAGGAGATCTGGCACAACATCAACCGGCCCAACCTCGTCGAGAACATCCTGCCGACGCGTCCGCGTGCCACGCTCGTGCTGCGCAAGGACGCCAATCATTCGATCAACCGGCTGCGGCTGCGGAAGCTGTAGGTGAGTGGCGAAGTGTGTTCCGGCACGCTTCGCTACTCGCGTCAGACGCCGAAGCGGCGGTGCCGGGCGGCGTAGTCGCGGAGCGCGCGGAGGAAGTCGACCCGGCGGAACTCGGGCCAGTACGCCTCGGTGAACCAGATCTCGGAGTAGGCGCTCTGCCACAGCAGGAACCCCGACAGCCGCTGCTCCCCCGACGTGCGGATCACGAGGTCGGGGTCGGGCTGGCCGGACGTGTAGAGGTGACCGTCGATGCCGTCGACTGTGATCGATTTCACCAGTTCGTCGCCCGACAGTCCCGCGAGGAGTTTCTCGCTCAGCAGCGACTGCACGGCGTCGGCGATCTCCTGGCGACCGCCGTAGCCGATCGCGACGTTGACGTGGGTGCCGGTGCGCCCCTCGGTCCCGGCAGCCGCGTCACGCAGACGGCGGGACTGTTCGGAGGGCAGGAGGTCGAGGGCGCCGACGATCTTGACGCTCCAGTTCTTGTCGGGGCCGGAGATCTCCTCGACGACGTCCGTGATGATCTCGAGCAGGGTGTCGAGTTCCCCGGGGTCGCGGCGCAGGTTCTCGGTGGACAGCAGGTAGATGGTCGCCATCTCGATGCCCGCGGCGTCACACCAGCCGAGCAGCTCGGAGATCTTCAGGGCGCCCATGCGGTGGCCGTGACTGACGTCCTCGAAGCCGTTCTCCCGGGCCCACCGCCGGTTGCCGTCGCACATCACGGCAATGTGCCGAGGGTGCTGTAGACCGTCGAGCCGCTTCAGTAGACGACGCTCGTAGATGCTGTACAGCAGTCCTCGCGCACTCACCTGGAGATCACCATGACACGCAAGAGTACGCCGCATCCGAAGGTGATCCGCGACGGCCGTCACACAGCGCACGACTTGCCGCTACCGACGGGTACGCTCGCACCACGAGCTAACCTACGGTTGCGTAGGTTAGCGCCACTCACAGCGAGAAGAGGTGTTCAGTGACCGCTTTCGGCCTCGACGAACTGCCCGTCAAGCCCCGACTGCGAGGGTGGATCCACCTGTGGGCGTTCGGCGTCTCCGTGATCGCCGGCATCGTCCTCGTCACACTGTCGGGCACCCAGGTGTCCGGGGAAGCGGCGCTCGCCACCGCCGTCTACAGCCTCACGGTGTGCGGTGTGTTCGGGGTCAGCGCCACCTACCACCGGATCCACTGGAACACCGTCAAGGCCCGCACGTGGATGAAGCGCGCGGACCATTCGATGATCTTCCTGTTCATCGCCGGCAGCTACACCCCGTTCGCGGTGCTGGGGCTTCCGCCCGACACGGGCCGGACCCTGCTGATCGTCGTGTGGGCGGGGGCGCTCGCCGGGGTCGCACTGAAAATGCTGTGGCCGACAGCACCGCGCTGGGTCGGGGTGCCGCTCTACCTGCTGCTCGGCTGGGCCATCGTTCCCGTCGCACCCGAACTGACACACGAGGTCGGCGTCCTACCGATGGTGCTGCTGCTGATCGGCGGCATCCTCTACTCGGTCGGCGCGATCCTCTACGCCACCAAGTGGCCCAACCCGTGGCCGACCACGTTCGGGCATCACGAGTTCTTCCACGCCGCTACCGTCATCGCGGCCCTGTGCCACTACATCGCCGTGTGGCTGGTGGTGTTCCGGTAGGCCGGACTACCTGCTCAACGCGGCACCCAGGTCCTCGATCGTCGACACCGGGCGGTCGCACACGAACCCGCGGCACACGTACGCCGCGGACGCGCCGCCGACCAGCGGCCGGTCGGCGAGCAGCGGTGACGAGTCCGGTGCGCCGCCGACCACGACGGCGCCGCCGGGAGCGAGTCTGCGCGCCTCTCGAAGCAGGACGGGATCCCCGTCGGTCGCCACGGCCACCTGGATCGGGCCGCGCACCGACGCCTCGGCCACCGCAAGCCAGTGCCCGGCCGATCGCGGCGCGCGCTCCAGAAGCAGTGCCACCCGGTCGAGCGATTCGGCGGCCGCGCTCGCGTACCGTCCCGACGCGTCCGCGGCGGCCACTGCGGCCGCGGTGAGCAGTGCCTCGACCAGGCACGACGCTCCGGACGGCGTCGCACCGTCGACCGGGTCGCGGGGGCGTGTCACCAGTGTCTCGGCGTCGTCGGCGGTGTCGAACCAGCTGCCCGGCCGCTCGTCGTCGGCGAAATGGATCAGGGCGCGGTCCAGCAGCGCCTGCGCGTGCGTCAGCCATGCGGTGTCGCCGGTCGCCTGATACAACGCGAGAAGGCCCGTCGCCAGGCAGGCATAGTCCTCGAGCACCCCGGCCGATTCGCCCACGGACGTTCCCAGCGACGCCCTCCGCAGACGCCCGTCGACGACGTGCAAGCCCAGCACCGCACGCGCGCACTCGGCGGCCGCGGCCACCCACTCCGGCCTGCCGAGTCCGGCACCGGCCTCGGCGAGCGCGGTGATCGTGAGACCGTTCCAGGCGGTGACCACCTTGTCGTCGCGTCCCGGCTGCGGCCGCGTCGCACGCTGGGCGAGCAGCGTGCCCCGGATCCGGCGCCAGCGGTCCCAGTCGTCCGGATCGCGCGGAAGCTGCAGGACGGACGTGCCGGCCTCGAACGTCCCGTCCGCGGTCACCGCGAACACCCGGGCCGCCCACTCCCCGTCCTCGGGGCCGAGAACCTCGACGAGCTGCCCGGGGGTCCACACGTACGTGAGTCCCTCGACGCCCTCGGTGTCGGCGTCGAGGGCGGACGCGAACGACCCGTTGTCGGTGCGCAGATCGCACAGCAGGAACTCGACCGTCTCCTCGGTGACCCGGACGGCCAGGTCCGAGCCCGTGCGCCGGCCCAGGTGCGCGTACACGCGCAGCAGCTGGGCGTTGTCGTAGAGCATCTTCTCGAAGTGCGGCACCACCCACGCGGCGTCGACCGAATACCGGGCGAAACCGCCGCCGAGCTGGTCGTAGATGCCGCCGCGCGCCATCGCCGACGCCGTCCGCCCCACAACACCGAGCACGTCGTCGTCACCGGACCGCTCGTACGTGCGCAGCAGGCCTTCCATCAGCGCGGACGGCGGGAACTTGGGGGCTCCTCCGAACCCACCGCGGTCGGCGTCCTCGTCCCGCAGCACGGCTGCGGCAGCCGCGTCCAGCAGGGCCGCGTCCACCCGGACCTCGCCCTCGGGAATGCCGCCGGCTCCCCGCCGCAACTCGGCGACCACCGAGGCGGCCGCGTCGTCGACGTCACCGCGGCGGTCCCGCCACGTGTCGGCGATGGCGCTCAGCAGTTGCGTGAACGACGGCATCCCGCCGCGCGGCTCGGCCGGGTAGTAGGTGCCGCAGTAGAACGGGGCGCCGTCGGGAGTGAGGAAGCACGTCATCGGCCAGCCACCCTGGCCGGTCATCGCGACCGTGGCGTTCATGTACACGGCATCGAGGTCCGGACGCTCCTCGCGGTCGACCTTGACGCACACGAAGTGTTCGTTCATCAGCGACGCCACCGCCTCGTCCTCGAAGGACTCGTGGGCCATCACGTGGCACCAGTGGCACGCCGAGTATCCGATCGACAACAGGATCGGGACGTCCCGCTCGCGCGCCCACTCGGTCGCCTCCGGACCCCACTGCTGCCAGTGCACGGGGTTGTCGGCGTGCTGTCGCAGATAGGGGCTGGTGGACCCACCGAGTGTGTTCTGTGCGCGTGGGTCCATGTCCGGCTCCTGTTCGACTACTTCTGCAGGTTCGGCGGAGTGTCCGTCGGCTTCGGCGGTTCGGTGCTGCTCGGCCCGCCACCGTGGATCGCGCCGCGGTCGGTGCCCTCGTCCGCTTCCTGGTCCGGTTCGGGGTGCTCCGGCTCGAACGTCTCGGGCAGGTTCTTGAGCTTCTTGTTCATCGACCGCACCAGCAGCACCACACCCGCGAGCAGCGCGAGGATGACGACGAGACCGATGGGCGACGCCTTGCCGAACTCGGGACCGGACGGGGTGCTCGGCGTCTGCGCCAGGACGTCCGCCGCGCCGGCCACGATGCTCACCGTCAACGCATTCACTGCTGTCCGTCCTCGTTGATGCCCGCGAACAGGTCGTTCTCCGGGATGGAGGTGGTGACGCGGGTCTTGGCGAGCTCGAATTCCTCGGTCGGCCAGATCTTCTGCTGGATCTCGAGCGGCACCGCGAAGAACGAGCCGTTCGGGTCGATCTGGGTCGCGTGGGCCCGCAACGCGTCGTCACGCTGCGGGAAATAGTCGCCGCACGTGATCTGGGTGGTGACGCGTGCCATCAGGTCGCCCTGCTCGGTCTTCCACTTCTTGAGCCACTCGGCCATCGGGAACTCTTCGCCGCGGCGGTCGTACTCCTCCTGGAACTGCAGGAGACGCTTCCGGATGAAGCCGTGCGAGTAGTAGACCTTCTGCACCTTCCACGGTTCCCCGGCGTCGGGGAACCGCTCCGGATCGGCAGCGGCCTCGTACGCGGCCATCGACACCTCGTGGCACCGGATGTGATCGGGGTGCGGGTAGCCGCCGTTCTCGTCGTACGTGGTCATGACGTGCGGACGGAACTCACGGATCACGCGCACCAGCGCCTCGGTCGACTCCTCGAGCGGAACGAGCGCGAAGCAGCCCTCCGGCAGCGGCGGCTTCGGGTCACCCTCGGGCAGACCCGAGTCGACGAATCCCAGCCACTGGTGCTGGACTCCGAGGATGCGCGCCGCCTCGGCCATCTCCTCGATGCGTACCTCGTGGATGCGGTCCCGCACCCCGGGCACGTCCATCGCGGGGTTGAGGATGTCGCCACGTTCACCACCGGTCAACGTCACGACCTTCACTTCGTTGCCCTCTGCGGCGTAACGGGCCGTTGTCGCGGCACCCTTGCTCGACTCGTCGTCGGGATGGGCATGGACGGCCATGAGCCGGAATCCGCTCACGTATTCGTTCACCTCAACTTCGCCAGTAGCCGTTGCCGGCTTGTCCGTGTCGCGCGCTCTCGCCCTCCGCCATCGCTGACGGCGCACTGACGCACGTCCTCTATAGTTCCACCCGAGAGTTCCGCTCGCAGCCGTGCCCCCGCTCGAGTGCTGCGAGTTACGTGGAACCGGAGCGGTACGAGAGTTGAGAGATGACGAGAACGCTTCCCCCGGGCCGATACACAGCCGCGGCAAAGCCTGCGCGCCCGAAGCGCTGGCTCGTGTGGGCGCTGTCCGCGGCGGTCCTGGTCGTCGGTGTGATCGTGGCGTTCGTCGCCTACGACAAGTTCGCCGTCTCCGAGATCGACAGCGAGGCCACGTCGTTCGATCTGGTGAGTGAATCGCAGCTGGACATCACGTTCACCGTCACCCGCGAGGACCCGTCCCAGGCGGCGGTCTGCATCGTCCGCTCCCGCTCCAAGGACGGTTCCGAGACCGGCCGTCGCGAGGTCTACATCGCCGGCGGCGAAGACCAGACGGTGAAAGTCACCGCCCCCGTCTACACGTCGCGCCCGCCCGCGATGGGCGACATCTACGGCTGCAGCCTGGACGTTCCCGCCTATCTGACCGGCGGCTGACACCGGCGCACCCGAGCGACCGTTCGGGTTATTCGGGGTTTGCGCTCCCCGATCGTGCTAGAATCGCCTGGTACACGGTTCCGGTTTGGAACCGTGTATTGCTGCATTGGCGGCAAGGCGGAAATCGAACGGCCCCGGCCGTCGAATTTTGCCGAGCCGTTGATCACTGCTGTTGCAGTGGTCTGTCGAGGGAGCCCGGCGGCTCCAACTACGAGGGAGTGATCGAGATGACCGAGACCCAGGTGACCTGGCTGACCCAGGAGTCACATGACAGGCTCAAGAGCGAACTCGACCAGCTCATTGCCAATCGTCCGGTCATCGCCGCCGAGATCAACGAGCGTCGCGAAGAGGGCGATCTGAAGGAGAACGGTGGCTACCACGCGGCCCGCGAAGAGCAGGGTCAGCAGGAGGCACGCATCCGCCAGCTTCAGGAACTCCTGAACAGCGCGAAGGTCGGCGAAGCGCCCACCCAGTCCGGTGTCGCACTGCCCGGTTCCGTGGTGAAGGTGTACTACGACGGCGACGAGAAGGACACGGAGACGTTCCTGATCGCCACCCGCGAAGAGGGTGCACGCGACAACAAGCTCGAGGTCTACTCCCCCAACTCCCCGCTGGGTGGCGCACTGCTCGAGGCGAAGGTCGGCGAAACCCGCGAATACACGCTGCCCAACGGCAGCAGCATGAAGGTGACGCTCGTCAGCGCGGAGCCGTACCACAGCTGATCGCGGATCCACCGCCGAAAACTCCGGTCCGGGCCACGCACCCGGGCCGGAGTTTTCTGCGTTGACGCCGGTGAGCGAGATCAGAAGACCCTGCGGGCCTTCATGTCGGCGAACACGGGACCGATCCGCACCACATCGCCCGTCGTCGGGGCGTGCAGCATCTGGCCGTTGCCGACGTAGATCGCCACGTGTCCCGGCCCACCCGACTGCCAGTTGCCGAACAGCAGGTCTCCGGGCCTGGCCTGCGACAGCGGCACCTCCACACCGACATTCCACTGCGTTTCCGACGTCCGGGGCAGTTTGACGCCGGTTGCGGCGTACACGGCGAACGACGTCAGCCCCGAGCAGTCGAAACCGCCGCCGGACGGTCCGTTGATGTTGCCGCCGCCCCACACGTACGGCAGACCGATGAACCGCATGGCCGCCTCGACGACGCGGCTCGTGTCACCGGCGGCCGCACCGTAGAAGAACGGCGACAGCATCCGCGCGAACGACTCCTCCAGCGATCGGATCCGCGCGACGTACGGCTGCGTTTCGTGCTCGTAGTCGAACTTGCCGGCGGGCATGCCACCCGCGGTCCGGACCGCACCCGCACCGGCGTTGTACGCGGCGATCGTGAGGTCGAGGGTGTCGCCCTTGACCACACCCTCCTTCTTCCAGCCCTCGATCTGCCCGAACAGGTCGCACAGCATCTGACCGGACGCCATCATCGGGTCGGCGACGCCGTTGATGTCGACTTTGCCGTCGCCGTCCGCGTCCTTGCCGTACTTGGCCCACGCGGGGGGCATGAACTGGCCGGGACCCCGAGCGCCCGCCCGGGACACCGGTGAGGTCGCGCCGTAGCGGAAGCCGTTCTCGACGGAATACAGGGCCGCCAGCGTCGGCGGCTTGATGCCCTCGCACAGCGATCCGGCCTTGCGGATCCACGGCGCGAAGACGGCGATGGCGCCGACCGGCGCGAGCGAGACACCGGGGAAGCCGGCGGGGACGGACGGGATCAGCGACCCGAGTCCGCTGATCAGGGCGGGGACCCCCGGCAGAGCGGCGAGGCCCCCGATCGCATTTCCGACGTCGGGGGCGCTCATCGCTGGGGGCTGGTCGAGTGGCGTGTCCGGCAGCGCCAGTGGGGGAACCGGAGCAGGCGGCGGAGCCGCCTCGACGGCGGGTGGCGGCGGAATGTAGGGGTCGGTCGCCTGCTTCACCGCATCCGAGGCCTGGGCCACCATCTGCTCGGCCTGCACGCGGGCCGGTTCGGGGAGGGTCGATATTGCGTCGTCAACTTGTTTCTGAACGTCGGGTGAGGCCTGCTCGACCACCTGAATTGCTTCTGCTGCTTGATCTTTCACCGGCTGCGGTATGTCCGCTCCCTGAACGATGGCCCCCGCTGCGGTGGTGATCGCCACGATGATCGCCGCTGCATCAACTGACATACGTGCGCTCCTCCTCCTCGGTGCACCTAACCGAGTGAGTTCACGTTACGACGGGGCACAGCAGATGCGAGGCGATTCTGCGGGATTGATCCGTTTCCTACCGTGACCTGCGGGAGAGCGGCACCTGGCGAATCACGGCTGTCGGGCACGACTGCATGCGACGCGCCAGGGGCGTGCACTGCACCCACCGCGCACTCGACGAGGAGAGACAGATTCTTCCCAGGTTGTTCTAAGGTTCGTCGGGGAAGCTGGTCGGCATGAGTGAAGACCGACGGATTTCCCGCCTGCTTCCCGTTCGCCGCGTCCTCGCGGCAGCCGGAATCGCCGGACTGGTCGCCGGTGGCGGTATGGCGGCGGCAGCGGACCCCGCGACCCCCGATTCGGCGGTGGCAGCACCCCTCGTCTCGGCAGGATTCGGCGCACCGGACGCCGTGTCCAGCGGTTCCTGAGATCGCGCGACCGGAGAACCACCACATGACCAGCGCACGCAGCGCAACCGAATGGTCCACCTGGGGTGTGCACGCACGTATCGTCGTCACCGACCCCGACGCCCTGAGTTCGGCGTCGAACCTGATCCGCGGTTACCTCGCGGCGGCCGATGCCGCCGTCAACCGGGACCGCGCGGACGCCGAGATCCGCTCCCTCGACGAGGGCCCGAACACGGTCACCCCGATGTTCGCGCGGTTCCTGAGCGACGCCCTCGCCGCAGCGCGCACCACGGAGGGGGCACTCGACCCCACTGCGTCGGCCCCCGCACCTCAGTCGTGGCGGTCGATCACCGTCGACGGTACCGAGGTCACGCTGCCCGCCGGCGTGGAACTCGACCTGACGGCGACCGCGCGGGCGAGTTCCGCCGACCACTGTGCGTCGACGACGGCGGAGCTGCTCGGGTGTGGCGTCCTGGTGGCGCTCGGCGGAGACATCGCCACCGCCGGGACCACGCCACCGGGCGGCTGGCAGGTCCAGGTCCAGGACCTGCCGGGCGACCCCACCTGTCAGGTGTCGATCCCGTCGGGTGCGGCCGTCGCGACCGCCAGCACCGTCAAGCCGTTGCATCCCGACTCGATCTCGTTGTGGCGGACCGTGTCCGTGGTGGCCGAGTCGTGCACCACGGCGCACGCGTCGAGCACGGCCGCGGTGGGGATGGGCGGCGGTGCGATCGATTGGCTCACCAACCTCGAGCTGCCTGCCCGGCTGGTGGATCAGGAGTTCCGGGTGATCACCCTGGGTGGGTGGCCCAGCTAGGTCCGGCTATTCCTGGAGGCGAACCGCGTACTGGGCGTCGCGCAGTGCGTCGAGGAGATCCTGCCGGTGGCCGGGGCCACGGGTCTCGACGGTGAGGAACACCTCCACCTCGTCGAGCGCGAGCGCGCCGCCGGTGCGGGAGTGGACGACGTCCACCACGCTGGCGCCGTTGCCGCTGATCACGCCCAGGAGGCTGACCAGACCACCCGGTCGGTCCGGAATGGTCACGTGCACACCGAGATACCGGCCGGCGGCCCGAAGGCCGTGATTGACGACGTGGGTGAGCAGCAACGGGTCGATGTTGCCGCCGGACAGCACCGCGCACACCTTCCCGGTGAGTCCCAGCTCTTCCGTCGAGCAGCTGATCAACGCGGCCACCGCCGCCGCGCCCGCAGGCTCCACGATGAGCTTTGCGCGTTCGAGGCACAGGAGCAGCGCCCGGGACAGGGCGTCCTCGCTGACCGTCACGATGGCGTCGACCTGCGAGCCGACGTGGGCGAACGGCACGTCGCCGGGCCGGCCGACCGCGATGCCGTCGGCCATCGTCGACATGGTCTCCAGCGGAATCGGACGTCCCTCCGCCAGCGAACGCGGCCACGCGGCCGCCTGCTCGGCCTGGACGCCGACGATCCGCACGTCCGGCCGGGTGGCCTTGACCGCCGCGGCGATGCCCGCGATCAGCCCACCGCCGCCGGTCGGGACGACAAGCGTGCCGACGTCGGGTTCCTGCTCGAGGATCTCGAGGCCGACGGTCCCCTGCCCGGCGACGATGTCGACGTGATCGAAGGGATGGATGAGGACGGCGCCGGTCTCGTCCGCGAACTCCTTCGCGGCGACGAGCGCGTCGTCCACGGTGTCGCCGGTCAAGTGGACGGTGGCGCCGTACGCCTTGGTGGCGACGAGTTTCGGAAGTGGTGCGCCGGTGGGCATGAACACGGTGGACGGGATGCCCAGTTCCGTGGCCGCCCAGGCCACGCCCTGCGCGTGATTGCCCGCGCTGGCCGCCACGACCCCGCAGGCCCGTTCCGCGACCGACAGATTCGCGATCCGGTTGTACGCACCCCGCGGTTTGAAAGATCCAGTGCGCTGCAAGTTTTCGCACTTCAGCGACACGACGTGCCCGCATCGTTCCGATAACGCCCGGGACGCGATCACCGGCGTCCGGCGCATGACGGGGTCCAGCAGCTTACGAGCTGCTCTGATCTGATCCAGCGTGACAGGCTCCACGCGGGCCAGCATAAGGCCTTCGGCCCGTGCGCCTTTTTGGTAGCGGCGGCAACCAAAAAGGCGCACGGGCGGCGAAGCCGCCTACTTCAGCGCCTGCTCGATGTCGCCCACGAGGTCGGCGGCGTCCTCGATGCCGACGGACAGGCGCACCAGGTCGTCCGGAACCTCGAGCAGCGAACCGGCGGTGGAGGCGTGGGTCATGGCACCCGGGTGCTCGATCAGCGACTCGACGCCGCCGAGCGACTCGGCCAGCGTGAAGATCTCGGTGCGCGAGCAGAAGTCCAGTGCGGCCTGCTTGCCGCCGGCGAGGCGGACCGAGATCATGCCGCCGAAGCGGCGCATCTGCTTCTCCGCGACCTTGTGGCCGGGGTGCGAGTCGAGTCCGGGGTAGATGACCTGCGACACCGCGGAGTGCCCGGTGAGCAGTTCGACGACCTTCTCGGCGTTGTCGCTGTGCCGCTCCATGCGCAGGGAGAGGGTCTTGATGCCGCGGAGCGTGAGGAACGCGTCGAAGGGTCCGGGGACCGCGCCGGCACCGTTCTGCAGGAACGCGAACGCCGTGTCGAGCTCCTCGTCGTTGGTGACGAGTGCGCCGCCGACGACGTCGGAGTGTCCGCCGATGTACTTGGTGGTCGAGTGCAGCGCGACGTCGGCGCCGAGCTGCAGCGGCTGCTGCAGGTACGGCGAGGCGAACGTGTTGTCGACGACGATCTTCGCGCCGGCCTCGTGCGCGATGTCGGACAGTGCCTCGATGTCACCGATGTTGAGGAGCGGGTTCGTGGGCGTCTCGACCCACACGAGCTTGGTGTTGGGTCGGATGGCTGCCCGGACCGCGTCCACGTCGGAGACCGCGGCGGGCGTGTACTCGATGCCCCACTGGGTGAAGACCTTGTCGATCAGGCGGAACGTTCCGCCGTAGGCGTCGTTCGGGATGACCAGGTGGTCGCCGGGGCGCAGCGCGGCACGGAGCAGGCAGTCGGTGGCGGCCATGCCCGAGCCGAACGCGCGACCGTACGTGCCCGACTCGAGGGCGGCGAGGTTGGCCTCGAGCGGTCGTCGGGTGGGGTTGCCGGTGCGGGCGTATTCGAATCCGTTACGCATGCCGCCGACGCCGTCCTGCGCGAACGTCGAACTGGCGTAGATCGGAACGTTGACGGCGCCCGTTTGCGGGTCCGGGTCGAATCCTGCGTGCACGGCCTTGGTGGAGAACCCTTGCCAGCTGATGTTGTCCGCTTTGCTGCGCTGCTCACTCATGGCCCCCAGCCTAGTGGGGACCTACTTCTCCAGATACTCCGCGATCGCGAACGCGACGTCGAGCTTGGTCGCGTCGCTGACGGAGGGGTCGAGCGCGTTGACGATGATGCTGTGTTCCGGGGTGAGCAGCGCCATGGCCACGACGTCGAGGACCACCCCGCCGAACTCTGCGGAACGGGGGTCGGGGACGACGTTCGTCCCGTTCCGCATCTCGACGAGGACGGCGGGATCCGTCACCTGCGGCTTGACCGACGCGGTGATGGTGCTCATCACGTTCGTCGGTCCCTTGGACCACGAGCACGTCGGATCGGTCGAGCCGGGCAGGACGGCCTCGGTGAGATGCGGCCGGTCCGACACCAGCCGGCCGAGTGCCTTCGTCAGCGCGGCGCAGTCGGCGGACGCCGCCGAAGACGACGTGCCCGCAGACGCCGAGTCGACGTCCGACGATCCTGGCTGTGCGACGGCGGCACCCTCGATGCTGTTCCCGCATCCGGCGGCGGCGAACCCGAGCAGGACAACCGAGCCCACAAGAACACGACGACGTAGACGAGCACTCACTGAGATCCCCCCTCACGGACACCGGACCGGTCCCCCGCTGTGCACCGTACGTTCCGTGCGCAGCGGGGACCAGTGTTGTCGTGCCCGGGTCCGACGTATCGTCTAGGAGCCGGCGCTGAGGAACCCGAGAAGGTCGTGGCGGGTGATGACCCCGGCGGGCTTGCCGTCGTCGACGACCATCAGCGCGTCGGTGTCGCCGAGCGCCTTGGTGGCGGCCGACACGGGCTCACCCGAACCGATGAGTGGGAACGGCTTGCTCATGTGCTTCTCCACCGGGTCGGCCAGGTGCGCGCGTCCCTCGAACACGGCACTGAGCAGGTCACGCTCGGTGACGCTGCCCGCCACTTCACCGGCCATGACGGGCGGCTCCGCGCCGACGACCGGCATCTGGGACACCCCGTACTCGCGGAGGATCTCGATGGCGTCGCGCAGCGTCTCGGATGGGTGGGTGTGGACGAGGTCCGGGAGTTCGCCGGACTTGCCGCGCAGCACGTCGCCCACGGTCTTCTCGTCGGGCTTGCCGTCGAGCGGGGTGCGGAGGAAGCCGTAGGACGCCATCCACTTGTCGTTGAAGATCTTCGAGAGGTATCCGCGACCACCGTCGGGCAGCAGGACGACGATGACGGCGTCGGGGCCCTCGCGCTTGGCGACCTCGAGTGCAGCGACGACAGCCATGCCGCAGGAGCCGCCGACCAGCAGGCCCTCTTCGCGCGCGAGGCGACGGGTCATCTCGAAGGAGTCGGCATCGGACACGGCGATGATCTCGTCGGGGATGGACGGGTCGTAGGCGCTCGGCCAGAAGTCCTCGCCCACGCCCTCGACCAGGTACGGACGGCCAGTGCCACCCGAGTACACGGAACCCTCGGGGTCGGCGCCGATGACCTTGACCTTGCCGCCGGACACCTCCTTGAGGTAGCGGCCGGTGCCGGTGATGGTGCCGCCGGTGCCGACGCCTGCGACGAAGTGGGTGATCTTGCCGTCGGTGTCGGCCCAAATCTCGGGGCCGGTGGTCTCGTAGTGGCTCTGCGGGCCGCCCGGGTTGGAGTACTGGTTGGGCTTCCAGCCGCCGGGGAGTTCGCGTGCGAGCCGGTCGGAGACGCTGTAGTAGCTGTCCGGGTGCTCGGGCGCGACCGCGGTGGGGCACACCACGACCTCGGCGCCGTAGGCCTTGAGGACGTTCCGCTTGTCTTCGCTGACCTTGTCGGGGCAGACGAACACGCACTTGTATCCGCGCTTCTGGGCCACCAGGGCGAGGCCGATGCCGGTGTTGCCGGAGGTGGGCTCCACGATGGTCCCACCCGGCTTCAGCTCACCGGACGCCTCCGCGGCGTCGATCATCTTGACCGCGATGCGGTCCTTCGAGCTTCCGCCCGGGTTGAGGTATTCGATCTTGGCTGCAACGGTCCCGTGGTTCTCCCCGATGACAGAAGAGAGCTTGACGAGAGGGGTGTTGCCGATCAGGTCGACGACGTGTTCCGCGATGCGCATGCCTCCATGCTCCCAGATGCCCTGATCCGATGCTCACAGACGTCCGGCACGGGGGCCCTGATCCGACTAGATTGGTGCGGACGCAGTCCGCTGGAACCCGTGAGATGAGCACCAGGTAGCGGAAAGGTGAGACCAGTGCCCAAGAGGACCTGGCAGACCGGAGTGAAAGCCGGCGCCGCGGCTGTCGTGGCAGGTTCGAGCGCAGGCACGCTGTCGTGGGCGGCGTACTCCTATCTGATGTCGCAGGCGACGGCGGCCCGCGGTGTGATCGGGCGCAACGTCGCCAAGCCGCCGGAGGCCGACGGCGTCTACTCCCCCGGCGCCGCGGTCCCCGAACGCTGGCTACGGACCGTCTCGTACGACGTCCATCTGATGATTTTCGGCGACTCCACGGCCGCCGGGGTGGGATGCCTGTCGGCGGACGAAGTGCCCGGTGTGCAGATCGCGAGGCGCCTCGCCGACGAGACCGGCAAGCGGATCAGGCTGAGCACCAAGGCCATCGGCGGCGCCACGTCCCGCGGGCTCAGCGGGCAGGTGGACGCGATGTTCGTGGCCGGACCGCCGCCGGACGCCGCGGTGATCCTGGTCGGCGCCAACGACGTGACGTCCAAGAACTCGATCCGGGCGTCGGCGCGCAGGCTCGGGGAGGCGGTCGAACGGCTCCGCGCCCACGACTGCGCGGTCGTGGTCGGAACGTGCCCCGACCTCGGGGTGGTCACCGCGATTCCGCAGCCCCTGCGGACCGTCGTCCGAATGTGGGGGTTGCGCCTGGCCCGGGCACAGGCGGCGGCGACCAGCGCGGCGGGTGGCCACCCGGTGGCGTTGGCCGACCTGCTGGCGCCGGAGTTCCTGGCGGCCCCCGACCGGATGTTCTCCTCCGACCACTTCCACCCGTCCGCGGCGGGGTACGAATTGGCGGCGATGCAGATCGTGCCCGTTCTCGCGACCGCTCTGGGCATGTGGCACGGCGGACCGCTGCCCGACCTGCCCGAGGTGTCGGAGGCCGCGGAATCACGCAAGCTGTCGACCCGAATGACCGCCTCGCTCAACCGTTTCCTGTGGCGACTCAGTGCCCGGCGACGCTCACCTGCCCACCTCGACGAGCTCCTCGCGATCGAGGAGGCGTCCGCGTCCAGGACGCGCCGGGTCGCTGAGTGAGATGGCGATGTCCCCGGTGCCGCCCGGCAACGTAAGTTGTCGGGAAGGCTACAGAACGGGTGGTCTGCAACACAGTGCAGACCCCCGCAGTTGACAAAGGAGTTTTCATGCCCGAGGCAGTCATCGTCTCCGCAGTACGCTCACCGATCGGCCGAGCCATGAAGGGCTCGCTCAAGACCATCCGCCCGGATGATCTGACGACGCAAATGGTGGCCGCGGCTCTGGCGAAGGTCCCCGAACTCGATCCCACCGAGATCGACGACCTGCTCCTCGGCTGCGGCCAACCCGCAGGCCAGTCGGGTTTCAACATCGCCCGCGTCGTCGCAGTGGAACTGGGCTACGACTTCCTGCCCGGTGTCACCGTCAACCGCTACTGTTCCTCCTCGCTGCAGACCACCCGCATGGCACTGCACGCGATCAAGGCCGGCGAGGGCGACGTGTTCGTCTCCGCCGGCGTCGAGTCGGTGTCCAGCTTCGTCACCGGCAACGCCGACGGCCTGCCGAACACCAAGAACCCGAAGTTCGCCGACGCCGAGGCGCGTACCGCGAAGCTCGCCGAGGGCGGCGTCGCGTGGACCGACCCGCGCGCGGACGAGCAGATTCCCGACGTCTACGTCGCGATGGGCCAGACGGCCGAGAACGTCGCATCGGCCACCGGCATCACCCGTGAGGAGCAGGACCGCTGGGGCGTCCGCTCCCAGAACCGCGCGGAGGAAGCGATCAAGAACGGCTTCTTCGAGCGGGAGATCACCCCGGTCACCCTCCCCGACGGCACCGTCGTCAGCACCGACGACGGCCCGCGCGCCGGCACCACCTACGAGGGCATCAGCCAGCTCAAGCCGGTGTTCCGCCCGGACGGCACCGTCACCGCCGGCAACGCGTGCCCCCTCAACGACGGCGCCGCCGCGCTCGTCATCATGTCCGACACCAAGGCCAAGGCGCTCGGCCTGACCCCGTTGGCCCGCATCGTGTCCACCGGGGTGTCCGGACTGTCCCCCGAGATCATGGGCCTGGGCCCGATCGAGGCCGTCAAGAAGGCCCTCGCCATCGCGGGCAAGTCCATCTCCGACATCGATCTGTTCGAGATCAACGAGGCCTTCGCGGTCCAGGTCCTCGGATCGGCTCGCGAGCTGAAGATCGACGAGGACAAGCTGAACATCTCCGGCGGCGCCATCGCCCTCGGTCACCCGTTCGGCATGACCGGTGCCCGCATCACCAACACCCTGCTCAACAACCTCCGCGAGCAGGACAAGACGTTCGGCGTCGAGACGATGTGCGTCGGCGGCGGGCAGGGCATGGCCATGGTCCTGGAGCGCCTGAGCTAGGCCTCCGGCCCGTGCGCCTTTTTGGTAGCGGTAGCGGCCAGAAAGGCGCACGGGCGCGAAGCGCCTACCCGAGGATGTCGGTGGCCTTGTGGTCGGCGTCGACTCCGTCGGCCATTATCACCAGTCCGTCGGAATGCTCGGCGCGGAGCGGGAGGATCTCCCGGTACGCGTCGGACGCGTACCAGCCTTCGAGGTGCTCGCGGTCGGGGAACTCGATGACGATGAACGCGCCGTTGGACGTTCCCTCGACCACGTCCTGGCGTCCGCCGTGGACGATGAACTTGCCGGAGAACGGGCGGAGGGTGCCGTCGATGCGTTCGAGGTATTCGACGATCTGCGGACCCATGTCGACGTTCTCGAGGTGGGCCATTCCGTACGCGCTCATGTCGTGCTCCTTCGGGTGGGGCTGGTTGCTGCACACGACATTCCTCCGTCGGGATACGCGCGTCGATTACCTCCGAGGTAATCGAACCGAGCCCGCACAACAGAGAAGGCCCCCGAGAGCATGCTCTCGGGGGCCGTCTCGTGGAACTACTAGTCGCTGTTGAAGTAGCTCAGGAGTCGCAGGATCTCGACGTACAGCCACACGAGGGTGACGGTGAGTCCGAATGCGACGCCCCACGCTGCCTTCTCCGGCGCCTGTGCCCGGATCAGCTGGTCGGCGGCGTCGAAGTCCAGCAGGAAGCTGAACGCGGCGATGCCGATGCAGACGAGGCTGAAGATGATCGCCAGGGGACCGCCGTCGCGGAGACCGAGGCCGCCTTCGGTGAAGAAGCTGGCGATCACGTTGCCGAGGGCGAGGACGACGACACCGATGAGGGCGCCGATGATCATCCGTGTCAGGCGGGGCGTGACTCGGATCGCGCCCGTCTTGTAGACGACGAGCATGCCGAAGAACACGCCGAACGTGCCGAGTACGGCCTGGGCGATGAGCGCCGCTCCCCCGACTCCGCCGAACGTGACGTCGGTGAACATGAACGACAGGGCGCCGAGGAACAGGCCCTCTGCCACCGCGTAGGCGAGGACGATGCCCGGGTTGTCCATCTTGCGGCCGAACGTGGCCACGAGGACCAGCACGAGACCGACGAGGCCACCACCGATGACCAGTGGGGTCGCGAGGTTCGCGTCGTTGCTCACCAGGAAGTAGGAGATGATCGCCGACACCGTGAGCACGCCGAGCGTGACACCCGTCTTGGTGACGACGTCGTCGATGGTCATCGAACGGTAGTCGGGGCCCGTCCGGTAGGGCTCGGCCTGCGTGTACTGCGGCTGACCGAACTGCTGCGTGACCTGCGCTGCGCCGGCCGTCGTAGATCCGAACGAGGCGTATCCGCCGCTGCCCTCTTGTTTGGGCAGGTTGCGGAACACCGGGTTACTGGTGGTGCGCACCGTGCACATCCCTTCTCGTGGCTCGCCGGGTGGATCCGGTTTCTTGTACGTTGAACGTCCCGCACCCACCGCAAGTTCCCGTTCGTCGCTTTCGGGTCGGACAATTCGGACTCTACCGGTGCCGCGGGGACACCCGCCAGACGAGGCCGGTCGGCGTGGCGGTCAGGCCACCGACCGGGTGACCGTGAATTTGGGATTCCGGCCGACCACGTCGGTCGGACCGACGAGCCGCTGCAACCGGCCCCGGTACCCGAGGTGCGAGTTGTACACGGTCCACAACTCGCCGCCGGGCCGGAGCACGCGCCCGGCTTCGGTGAACATCTTCGACGCGCCCCCGGTGTGGACGGCCGCGCCCACGTGGAACGGCGGGTTGCACAGGACGACGTCCTGGCTGTCGGTGGCGAGCGTGGACATGGCGTCGTCGCGCAGCGTCCTGACCCGTCCGTCGAGACCGTTGGCGCGGGCGGTGGCGGCGGCCGATGCCACCGCGGCGGCGGACTGGTCTGTGGCGATCACCGAGACCTCCGGGAGGAGCCGGGCCAGGCTGACGGCGAGAATGCCCGTTCCGCAGCCGAGGTCGACCGCGGCCCGTGCACCGGGATTCACGCGGGGTAGGAAGTCGAGGAGATACCGGGTCCCGATGTCCAGCTTGGGGCCGGCGAACGCGGCCCCGTACGAGACGACGTCCAGCCCGATCTCGGCGAGATGATCGGTGACGGGGTACGTCTGCTGCGCCCCCTCCACCGGACCGCTCGCGATCAGCACCCGCGACTTCTGCCTGCCGAGGGTCGCGCGGACGTCGGAGAACGAACGCCCGAGCACGTCGTTCATGGCGGTGGAGATGTGCTTGTTGCGCCCACCTGCGTAGACGACGACGGACGGGTCGGCGTGGCGGGCGATCGCCTCGGCGACCTCGGTCAGTTCGCCGAGGCTCCGCGGCAGCTGCATCAGCACGACGGTTGCGCCCGCGAGCAGCTCCTCACCGAGCGCGCACGACCGGTAGCGGTTCGCGAGCGCGACCGTCGCGGCGTTGGCGGCGAGCGCCAGTTCCCCGGTCAGCGGGTCCTGGTGCACGCGGATCCCGGTGGAGCCGTGCGTCGCCGCGGCGCCGAGGGTGAGCGCACCGTAGTGGTCGCCGATCACGGCGAGCGTCCCGGGACACGCCGCCGACAGGGCCGCCGCGGCCTCGTCGAGGATCAGCCGGTCGGCGGCGTCGACGGCCGTCAGGTTGGGGGCCTCGACGTCGGGACGGCGGCGGAGGCGGGCGAACAGGGCGTCCCGGTCGAACACTTCGGAGTCGAGCACGTTACTGCGACACCCACTGCGCGACGTTGGCGACGGGTTCCCGGTGGGTGCGGAATCCGTTGACGGGGTTCTCCGTGTCGGGGTAGCCGAACGAGATCGCGCAGACGACCCTGCGGTCCTCGTCGAGCGAGAAGAAGTCGTGGATGAACCGCGAACTTCCCGCGACGGCGGCCTGCGGAATGGTCGCGACCCCGAGGCTCTGCGCGGCGAGGAGGAATGTCTCGACGTACAGGCCGCAGTCCACGGCGCCGTATGTGCCGAGCGCTTCGTGGGTGGTGACGATCGCGACGTGCGGCGCGCCGAACAGGTCGAAGTTCTTCATCGTCTGCTCCGCCGACGCGGCCCGGTCGCCGGGCGCGATGCCGACGCTGGAGTACAGCTGCATGGCGCACTCCCGGCGGCGTTGCTTGTGCTCGCCGACGTATTCGCGGGGCCACTCGAAGTCGGACTCCTGCGGGTGGGTGCGGACGTACTCCGCCAGCCCGGATCGGAACCGATCGGTCCCCTCCCCCTCGGTGATCGCGACCTGCCACGGCTGGGTGTTGCACCACGACGGCGTCTGCTGCGCGAGCTCGAGGATCCTCTCGATCACCTCGCGCGGCACGTGCGTCGGTAGGTAAGCCCTGCAACTGATCCGCGCGTCGAGGAGCTGGGCCAGGGTCCGCTCGGCCAGGCTCGTGTCCGTTGCCGCAATGCCGGTATCCGTCACCGTCGAATTCTCCTCGGGTCTACTCGTTCTCGAACACCGCTCTCTGTGTCGGGCGACCGCGATATGCTGGCGTCAGTGCACCGAGAAGGTGATTTCATTGAGTGTGCCACGACACCCGGAAAGCAGTTCCGGGCCGACCGACTCGGATCCGCAGGCTACCAAGCGGATCGTCGTGACCGACATCGTCGCGGAGCTGTCGTCGGAGGGATTCGACGACGCCCGCGAGATCGGCCGGGGAGGGTTCGGGGTCGTCTACCGCTGCCTTCAGACAGCGCTCGACCGCACGGTCGCGATCAAGGTGCTGTCCTCCGATCTGGACGGTGAGGACCGCGAACGTTTCCTGCGGGAACAGCGTGCGATGGGGAAATTGTCGGGGCATCCCCACGTGGTCGACATCTTGCAGTCCGGGGTGACACGCAGCGGCAGGCCGTACATCGTGATGCCGTACCACTCGCGCAATTCGCTCGACGCCTGGATTCGCCGTGAAGGGCCGCTGCCGTGGAGTGAAACGCTGCGCGTCGGCGTGAAGCTGGCGGGCGCTCTGGAGACGGCGCACCGGCTCGGCACCCTGCACCGCGACGTGAAACCCGCCAACATCCTGCTCACCGGATACGGCGAACCGCAGCTCACGGACTTCGGCATCGCGCGGGTCACGGGCGGATTCGAGACCACGTCGAGCATGATCACCGGTTCACCCGCGTTCACGGCGCCGGAGGTCCTCCGCGGTGACGCACCGTCCGCGGCTTCCGACGTGTACAGCCTGGGTGCCGCCCTGTTCTGCCTGCTCACCGGTCATGCCGCGTTCGAGCGGCGGAGCGGGGAGCGGCTCGTCGCGCAGTTCCTCCGCATCGCGACGCAACCCGTTCCGGACCTGCGGGGCGAGGACATTCCCGACGACGTGTGCGCGGCCATCGAGCGCGCCATGGCCGAGGAACCGACCGACCGCCCGGCTTCGGCCGCGGAGTTCGGCCAGGAACTCCGCGACATCGAGCGCAGGCACGGGCTCGATGTCGACGAGATGGCGCTCCCCGCCGCGGCCGACGAATTCCCGCGCACCGAGCACCCGGCGGCGCCGACCACGCAGTCCTCGGCGTCCGGGGGCAGTCGCAGCTACCGCCGGCGGTCGGGTGCCACTCCGCCGAGCGCCGCGGCCCGCTTCCGCCCGCCGACCCCGATGCGGTCCCTGGTGGAACGCACCCGTCTCCTGGATCTGCTCCGGCTGGGTCAGCGGAGGCGGTTGACGCTCATCCACGCACCCGCCGGCTTCGGGAAGAGCACGGTGGCCGCGCAGTGGCGCGACGTGCTCATCGAAGACGGCTCCGCCGTCGCCTGGCTGACGGTCGACAACGACGACAACAATGTCGTGTGGTTCCTGTCCCACCTCGTCGAGGCGATCCGCCGGGCCGAGCCGACCCTGGCGGACGAACTGGGGCAGGCGCTCGACGAGAACGGTGCCGAAGCGGAACGGTATGTGCTGACCTCGCTGGTGAATCAGGTCCACGACAGCAAGCGCCATGTGGTGGTGATGATCGACGACTGGCATCGCGTGACGTCGCCGGACACGATCGCCGCGATGGACTTCATCCTCGAGAACGGCTGCCACCACCTGCAGATGGTGGTGAGCAGCCGAAGCCAGGCAGGGCTTCCGCTGGCCAAGATGCGGGTGCGCGACGAACTCGTCGAAATCGATTCCGTGGCTTTGCGCTTCGACCTCAACGAGTCGCAGCGGTTCCTGGTCGACCTCGGTGGACTGCACCTGGAGGATTCCGACGTGGAGGCTCTGGAGGAGACCACGGACGGGTGGGTGGCGGCGCTGCAACTGGCATCGCTGTCGCTGCGTGATCGCGCCGATCCCGGCGATCTCATCCGGCACATGTCGGGCCGCCATCATGCGATCGGTGAGTACCTGGCGGAGAACGTGCTCAGCACACTCGAGCCTGCGCTTCTCGACTTCATGCTCGCCACGTCCGTCACCGAGCGGGTGTGCGGCGACCTCGCCTGCGTGCTCGCGAACGTGACCCGCGGTCAGGCCCTGCTCGAACAGGTCGAATCGCGCGATCTGTTCCTGCGCAGCCTCGACGAGGACCGGGAGTGGTTCGAGTACCACCACCTGTTCGCCGAGTATCTCCGCCGGCGCCTCGAGCGCGATCATCCGTCGCGCGTGGCGGACCTGCACCGCGCGGCCGCGCACTGGTTCGCCGACCACCACTACGTCAGCGACGCAGTGGATCACGCGTTGGCGGCGGGCGACCGCGACGTGGCTGTCGCGGTGGTCGAGGAGCAGGGCATGTACCTGGTGGAGCACTCGCGGATGGTCGCGCTGCTCGGCCTCGTCGACAAGTTGCCGCGGCCGCTGGTCGAGTCCAGTCCCCGCATTCAGATCGCGGTCGCGTGGGCGAACATCCTGCTGCAGCGGGTGGCGCCGACGCTGCGGTCGCTCTCGCTGGTCGCGTCGACCCTCGAGTCCTCGAAGCTGAGCGAGACCGAGCAGGCGGACATCCGCGTGGAGGCCGACATCGTCCGCGCCGTGATCGCGGTGTCGTCCGATCGCATCGCGGGAGTTCCCGACCTCATCGCGGAATGCCTGGCCCGCCCGGAAACCCTACGCGCGTGGGTGGTTTCGGCGGGGTCGAATCTCGCATCCGCCGTCGCGATCGCCCAGTTCGATTTCGTGGAGGCTCGCCGCCTGCAGGAGTGGGCCACCGGGTACCACCAGCGGACCGTCGGACCGTTCAGTACGATGTACGGGTACTGCTTCGCCGGCATCGCCGCGATGGAACAACTCGACATCGCCGCGGCCGAGGACAACTTCCGGCTGGCCGTGCAGACCGCGACGAAGTCGGCAGGCACCCACTCACATGCCGCACGACTTGCAGGCGCACTCCTCGGCGAGCTGATGTACGAACTGGGCCATCTCGACGAGGCCGAACGACTCCTCGACGAGAGCTACGAGCTCGGGCCCGAGGGCGGCATAGTCGATTTCATGATCGCCCGCTTCGTCACCGGCGCCCGGCTGAAGGCGGCGCGCGGCGACGTCGTGTCCGCCGCCCGCCACCTCGACGAGGGCGCGTCCGCGGCGGCGTCGCTGGGACTCCCCCGGCTGCGGGCCCGGGTCGAGAACGAGCGGGTCCGGCTCGGTCTGCCGGCCTCGCCCCAGCCCCCGGCCACTGCCGGGAAGGCCAACCGGGAACCCGATTTCGGTTTCGCCGAGATCGTCGCGCAGCTCGACGACGCCACCGAGATCCGGAAGCAGTCGGCCGACGAGCCCGACGTCGCGTGCCGCCGCGCGGAGGAGTGGGTACGCAGGGTCGAACGGGAGAGCCGGCCGAGGGCCGCCATGCAGGCCAGTCGCCTGCTCATCGCATGCCTGGTCGCGGCGGGCCGGGTCGACGAAGCGAAGCCGCTGCTGGCGTCCGTCGCCGCAACGTGTGCACGAATCGGCTTCGTGCGCTATCTGATCGACGGCGGACCGCGCATGGTGCCCGCGCTGACGGCACTCCTCGAGGACAGGCGAGCCGGCCGCTGGCAGTCCGACTGGCCGGATGTTCCGGAAGAGTTCCTGGTTGCGGCGCTGGAGACGCGGACACCGGTCGAGAGTTAGCGTGCGCTTTCTTGACTAATTCAAGAAACGATGGTGCAGTGTGACCGTGGACACACACGAGGGCGGGAGACGGCCACCACCACGTCGCATCCCGTGAGGGTGGTTCAATCCGCGACGTCGACCGTCCATCGGCGAAGCCTCTTGCCCGACAGCCAGTTCCAGAAAACCCACCGCGAGAGTCAGCAACGAAGGGATCCACTGTGAGCCGAGAGACCACTGCGAACACGGGCGACAAGCTCACCACGGCCGTAGGCGCACCCGTCCCCGACAACCAGAACGTCGTCACTGCCGGGCCCCGCGGGCCGCAGTTGCTGCAGGACGTCTGGTTCCTCGAGAAGCTCGCACATTTCGACCGCGAGGTCATTCCGGAACGCCGCATGCACGCCAAGGGTTCCGGTGCGTACGGAACGTTCACGGTCACGAACGACATCACCCGGTACACCAGCGCGAAGATCTTCTCCGAGGTCGGCAAGAAGACCGACCTGTTCGCCCGCTTCTCCACCGTCGCCGGTGAGCGCGGCGCCGCCGACGCCGAGCGCGACATCCGCGGCTTCGCGGTCAAGTTCTATACCGAGGAAGGCAACTGGGACCTCGTCGGCAACAACACCCCGGTCTTCTTCTTCCGCGACCCGCTGAAGTTCCCCGATCTCAACCACGCCGTCAAGCGTGACCCCCGCACGAATCTGCGCAGCCCCGACAACAATTGGGACTTCTGGACGTCGCTGCCCGAGTCGCTGCACCAGGTCACCATCGTGATGAGCGACCGCGGTATCCCCTCGTCGTACCGGCACATGCACGGATTCGGTTCGCACACGTTCAGTTTCATCAACGCCGAGGGCGAACGCTTCTGGGTGAAGTTCCACCACCGCGTGCAGCAGGGAGTCGAGAACCTCACCGACGCCGAGGCCGAGGCCCTGGTCGGCGCCGACCGCGAGAGCCATCAGCGGGATCTCTTCGACGCCATCGAGGCCGGCAATTTCCCGAAGTGGAAGCTGTGCGTGCAGATCATGCCCGAGGCCGACGCCGACACGGTCCCCTACCACCCGTTCGACCTGACGAAAGTGTGGCCGAAGGCCGACTACCCGCTCATCGAGGTCGGCGAATGGGAACTCAACCGCAACCCCGACAACTACTTCGCCGAGGTCGAGCAGGCGGCGTTCAACCCGGCACACGTCGTGCCCGGCATCAGCTTCTCCCCGGACAAGATGCTCCAGGGCCGGTTGTTCTCCTACGGTGACGCGCAGCGCTACCGCCTCGGCGTGAACAACTACCAGATCCCGGTCAACGCGGCCCGTTGCCCGGTGAGCAACTTCCACCGCGACGGTGCCATGCGGGTCGACGGCAACAACGGTGGCACCCTGCACTACGAGCCGAACAGCTACGGCAAGTGGCAGGAGCAGAGCCGGTACCGCGATCCCGCGCAGGGCGTGGGTGCGTTCGCCGACCGGTTCAACTTCCGGGAGGACGACGACGATTACTTCTCGCAGCCGCGCGTGCTGTTCAACAACATGAGCGACGAGCAGAAGCAGGTGCTGTTCGAGAACACCGCGCGGGCCATCAACGGCGCGTCGCAGCAGGTCGTGCAGCGGCACATCGACAACTGCACGCAGTGCGATCCCGCCTACGGCGAGGGCGTCGCGAAGGCGATCTCCGCGCTGGGCTGACAGAACACCCGGGTCCGCCCGGTCCGGGATCGTCCCGGACCGGGCGGACACTTCTGCCACGAACAGGGACCGCCGCGGCATATCGTGGACTTCCGGACTCTTTCGTGGGAGGACTGATGGCCGATCCGTCGCCGCGGGACGGGACCCCCCGTTTCAGCGGCCTGCGTGCCCTGTTCGTCAACTGCACCCTGAAGCGGTCCCCCGACGTGAGCAACACCCAGGGGCTGATCGACCGCAGTGTCGGCCTGATGGAGCAGGAAGGCGTCTCGGTCGACCAGATCCGGGCGGTGGACCACGACATCGCGACCGGCGTGTATCCGGACATGACCGAGCACGGGTGGCCGAGCGACGAATGGCCCCAGCTGTTTCAGCGAGTGCTGGACGCCGACATCCTGGTCCTGGCCGGTCCGATCTGGCTCGGCGACAACGGTTCCGTCACGAAACAGGTGATCGAGCGGCTCTACGGTTGCTCGTCGATTCTCAACGACCACGGCCAGTACGCCTACTACGGGCGGGCCGGGGGTTGTCTGATCACCGGCAACGAGGACGGGGTCAAGCATTGTGCGATGAACATCCTCTACAGCCTCCAGCATCTCGGATACGTGATCCCGCCGCAGGCCGACGCCGGATGGATCGGTGAGGCCGGCCCGGGCCCGTCGTATCTCGACGAAGGGTCGGGCGGTCCGGAGAACGATTTCACCAACCGCAACACCACGTTCATGACGTACAACCTGATGCACGTCGCCGCGATGTTGAAGAAGGCCGGCGGGTTCCCGGCGTACGGAAATCGACGTTCGGAGTGGGATGCGGGTTGCCGCCCCGACTTCGCCAACCCGGACTACCGCTGATTCGCCCATCCGAGAGGGAAGTCATGTGCCGATTGTTCGGGTTGTCCGCCGCCCCTCATCGCGTCCGCGCGTCGTTCTGGCTGCTGGACGCCCCGGACAGCCTCGCACAGCAGAGTCACCGCGAGCCGGACGGCACCGGACTCGGCACGTTCGCGGAGGACGGAACTCCGGTGGTGGAGAAGCAACCGCTCGCCGCATACGAGGACAGGGAGTTCGCGCAAGAGGCGAAGCATCGCTCTTCGGTCACGTTCGTCGCGCACATCCGTTTCGCGACCACGGGTGAACTGCTTCCGCAGAACACCCACCCGTTCGCCCAGGGCGGTCGCGTGTTCGCTCACAACGGCGTGGTCGAAGACCTGCCGAAGCTCGAGGCGGAACTGGGCTCCGATCTCGCGCTCGTTCACGGCGACACCGACTCGGAACGCGTCTTCGCCCTCGTGACCAGTCACATCGGCAGGAACGGCGGCGACGTCACGGCCGGCATCACCTCGGCCGCCCGATGGCTGGCCGACAACGTGCCGATCTACGCGCTCAACATCCTGCTGACCACGCCCGGCGAATTGTGGGCGCTACGGTACCCGGACACCCACGACCTGCTGTTCCTCGAGCGGCGCGCAGGCGGTCCGAGTGGTGGTCGTCACCTCCAGCACGCGAGCACTCCCGGCCGGATCCGTGCCAGGTCCGAGCATCTCGCCGAGTATCCGGCGGTGGTCGTCGCCAGCGAACAGATGGACGAGGACCCCGGCTGGATGCCACTGCAGCCGGGCGAACTGCTCCACGTCGACCGCGACCTCGCCGTCACCCGGGAGGTCATCGTCGATCGCCCACCGCGCTACCCGATCCGCCTCGCCGACCTGGGCGCCCACGCCGCGGCGGCGCAGACGGAGAAGTAGTACCGGCGTCGGTCAGAACTCGATCCGCACGTGCTCGCTGACGGGGCGGGCCTGGCACGCGAGGATGTAGCCGCTCGCGATGTCCTCGGGATCGAGGATCGACGCGTTGTCCATGTCCACTTCTCCCTGGACCACCGTGCATGCGCAGGAACCGCATTCGCCCTCGCGGCACGAGTAGGGGACGTCGAGCCCCTTGGAGAGCATGACGTCGACCAGTGTCGCCTCGCGGGGCCAGCGCAGGTTGTGCGCTTCGCCGTCGAGTTGCACCTCGACCGTCGATGCCGTTCCCGCCTCCGTGTCCGGCAGTTCCTCGACCACGGCGTCCGCGAACGGATCCCCGGACAGTGAGGTGAACACCTCGGCGTGCACACGGTCGCGCGGGACGCCGGCGAGTGCGAGCGACTCGTGGATCGTGTCCATGAAGGGGCGCGGCCCGCAGAGGTAGGCGCGGTGGTCCCGGAACCGGTCCGACAGATTCGCCAGCTGCCGCGGTGTCGGCAGGCCCTGCACGCTCTCGAGCCAGTGCACGACGGTCAGCCGGTGTTCGTGGCGGGCCGCGAGTTCCCGCAACTCCTCGGCGAAGATGACCGACTTCTCGTCCCGGTTCGCGTACACGAGAACGACTTTCCCGTTGCCCTCGCTGAGCGCCGACTTGAGGATCGACATCACCGGAGTGATTCCACTGCCCGCGGCGAACAGGATCAGGTCTTCGTCCAGGCTGGCCGGAGTGAACACGCCCGCGGGAGGCAGGACCTCGATGCGGTCGCCGACACCGACGTTGTTGCACAACCAGTGCGAACCGTACCCGCCTGCGGTGCGTTTGATCGTCACCTTCGGCAGGTCGTCGGTGAACGGCGAACTGGCCAGCGAGTAACACCGCGCGACGGAACCCGTCCGATCGCTCGGGATGCGCAGCGTCAGGAACTGTCCGGGCTTGTAGGCGAATTCGTGCCGACGCTCGTCGGGGACGTCGAACACCAGCGACCGGGCGTCGGACGTCTCCTCCACGACAGCGGCCACGGTGACCACTACTGATCGCGAACTGCGTGGTGTTTCAACGGTCGTCATCGCGACGGTGCCCTCTCGCTACGGTAATTCGATCCTGCCGAAACTAGTGCAGATCGAGCGCGCCGGCCCCCGGCCTTCCCGCTGTGCGGGACCCGGATGCCCGCCGTCAGCCCCAACGGGACTGCCCGCCGTCAGCCCCAACGGGACTGCCCGCCGTCAGCCCCAACGGGACTGCCCGCCGTCCAGGGGGATGGTGGCCCCGGTGAGGTAGCCGGCGTCCTCGCTCACGAGGAACACGACGGCACGTCCGATGTCGGTTTCGGCGTCGCCGACCCGTCCGAGCGGGATGCCCGCCACGAACTCCGCCGCCTCGTCCGGGTTCCTGCCCATCCATCGCTCGAGCGCCGGACTCTTGGCGTGCGGGGCCACGGACAGCACCCGGATGCCGTCCCGGCCCCACTCACACGCCGCCGACCTGGTCAGCGAACGCATCCCCTCCTTGATCGAACCGTAGGCGCCGTAGTTGCTCGCGTCCCACCGCACGGCCGCCGACGTGACGAGGTTGACGATCACGCCGCCGCCGCGCGCCCTCATGTGCGGGTGGCACGACTGCATCATGCGCAGCGTCGCGAGCGGTCCCGTTGCGAACGACCGCTCGTACTCCTCGTCGATCACCGACAGGATCGGTCCCGGCGTGCAGTCGTTGGCGTTGTTGACCAGGATGTCGACGCCGCCGAACACGTCCACGGTCCGCTCGACGGCGGACGCGATGTCCGCCCGCCTGCTGACGTCGCACACCACTGGTTCGCTGCGTGCGCCGAGTTCGGTGAGCCGCTCGCACGTGCCGTGCAGTTTCGATTCGGTCCGGCCGGCGACGGCGATTGCCGCGCCCTCCCTGGCGAGGGCCAGGGCGATTCCCTGCCCGATCCCCTGCCCCGCACCGGTGATCAGCGCGACCTTGCCGTCGAGTTTGCCCATGTCCACTCCCGTTCCCCTACTATCGAACCAAGCATTTGCTTGTTTTCGGTCTTCGTGCCGATTCACCCGATCCCATTCGAGCGCCGGCAATCCCGCGCTCCCTCACTCCGAAGGTCTCCCGTGACAATCCCCCATCCTCTCGATTTCAGTGGCCGCACCGTCGTCGTGACCGGCGGAACCAAGGGCATCGGTTTCGTAGTCGCCGAATCGTTTCTCGCCGCGGGTGCGAACGTGCTCGTGTGCGGCCGGAGCGCACCGGACAACCCGCCCGCGCACGGTGATCGCACCGCCGCGTTCCGCGCGACCGACGTCCGCGACCACGCCGACGCCGCCGCACTGATCGACGAGGCCGTCGCCCGCTACGGCCGCCTCGACGTCCTCGTCAACAACGCGGGTGGGTCGCCCGACGCCGACGCCGCCACCGTCTCGCCGCGTTTCGTCGAGAAGATCGTCGCGCTGAATCTGCTCGCGCCCTTCACCGTCGCCCAGGCCGCCAACGCGGTGATGCAGCAGCAGTCCGGCGGCGGTGCCATCGTCAACATCGGCAGCGTCTCCGCTCACGACCCGCAGCCCGGCACCGCCGCGTACAGCGCCGCGAAGGCAGGGTTGCTGGTTCTGACGAAAGCGCTTGCGCTCGAGTGGGCTCCGAAGGTCCGGATCAACCACATCACCACGGGTCTCATCCGCACCGAGAGCGCGGCGTCCGTCTACGGTGACGACGGCGGCGCCGCCGTCACCCGGACCCTGCCGATGGGGCGGATGGCGGTGCCGTCGGACATCGCGGACGCCTGCCTGTACCTGGCGAGCGCGCAGGCGTCGTATGTGAACGGCGCCGATCTCGCCGTTCACGGCGGCGGCGAGTATCCCGCGCGGTATCTCGCCACCCACTCCTGACCTCCTCGCCGAATGTCACATCGGTTCAGTTGAACTGCACCGGTGTGATATTCGGCAACGAATAGACCGTGCGGTCAGCCGAACGCGGCGCGGGCGCCGACGATCACCGGCCGGTCGTCCTGGACGAGTTCGAACGACGCATCACCCGCATCACCCCAGGCCCGCAACGACGGCGCGTCGCCCGGGTAGACCGGTGCGGCGAACCGTCCCTCCAGCCGGACGAGGTCGGCCGGGTGGACGTCCAGCGCTCGGGCGAGTTCCAGCGTGCTCGCGGCGAGCGTGCACAGGCCGTGCATGATCGGCCGGGGCTGTCCGATCCGCTCGGCCGCCGTCGGGTCGATGTGGATGTGGTGCCGGTCGCCGGTCAGCCGGTACAGCGCCGCCTGGTTCTCCGCGGTTCGCAGAACAGCGTCCACGGCCGGTTCACCCTCGGGCCGAGACGGTTTCGCGGGGCCTCGATCGCCGCCGAAACCACCGGCGCCGGGCGCGAACAGCGACCAGGTGGCGATGAAGAACTCGGACTCGACGCGCACCTCGAACACGGCGGCCGAGCCCTTGTCCCACACCTCGCCGACCGACGCCGACAACGCGATCTCGCCGCGACGGGGAAGCGGCGCGAGCACCGTCAGTTCCTGCGATCCGTGCAGCGCCGTCTTCGTGTCGAAAGCGCCCCGCGACCCCAGTTCGTCCGGCGCCCACTGGGCGAGGGTGAGAGCGAACGTGGGCAGCACCCGCAGACGCTCCTCGAAGACGAGGTCCAATTCGGTGGCCCGCGCACCCACCGACAGTGCATACAGGATGGCGTCGCGCTCGTCGTAACTCACGGTGCGGGTGCCGAGGTCCTCGCCTCGCCACGCTCCTGCTGTCGTGCGTTCGGTTGTCGTCATGATCAGTCCTCTCTGCCCAGGATCAGGCCGCTGGTGGGCACGGCGGTGCCCGCGGTCACCAGCACGTTGCCGATGCCGTCCGGTTGTGTCGTCGACGTTCCGCGGATCAGGCGAACTGCCTCGGCGATGCCGTTGACGCCGTGCAGATAGGCCTCACCGATCTGGCCGCCGTGGGTGTTCGCCGGGAGTCGGCCGCCGACCTCGAGGTTGCCGTCCCGGATGAAGTCCTTCGCCTCGCCGGGATCGCAGAAACCCAGTTCCTCGAGTTGCGGGAGGACGAGCGGGGTGAAGTGGTCGTAGAGGATCGCCGCCGAGATGTCGTCGGGCGCGAGACCGCTCTGCCGGTAGAGTTGCCTGCCCACGAGGCCCATTTCGGGTATTCCGGTGATGTCGGGCCGGTAGTAGCTGGCCATCATGTGCTGGTCCTTGCCGGAGCCCTGCGCGGCGGCCTTGACGATCGCCGGGGTGGTGCGGAGGTCCTTGGCGCGTTCGGCGGAGACGACGACGAGGGCCTGGCCGCCGTCGGTTTCCTGGCAGCAGTCCAGCAGGTGCAGCGGTTCGGCGATCCACCGCGACTTCTGGTGGTCGTCGAGGGTGATGGGCCGCCCGTGGAACCAGGCGGCCGGGTTGCCGGCGGCGTGCTTGCGTGCGACGACCGCGATCCGGCCGAAGTCCTCACTCGTGGCGCCGTACCGATGCATGTACCGGCGGGCGAACATCGCCACCCACTGGGCGGGCGTCGACAATCCCTGCGGGGTCAGCCAGGCGTACGCCGCCCGGTCCGCGGTGCTGTCCATCGGTCGGTCGTGCTGCCCGAGTCCGTAGCGCACACCGGACCGTTCGTTGAAGGCGCGGTAGCAGACGACGACGTCGGCGATGCCCGTCGCCACGGCCATCGCCGCCTGCTGGACAGTGGCGCACGCGGCGCCGCCGCCGTACCCGATGCGGGAGAAGAACTTCAGCTCGCCGATGCCCGTATTGCGGGCGACGAGGACCTCACCGTTCGTCTCGGCGGTGTACGTGGACAGTCCGTCGACCTCGGACGGGTCGATGCCCGCGTCGGCGAGTGCGGCGACGATCGCCTCGCACGCCAGTTGCAGTTCGCTTCGTCCCGAGTGCTTGGAGAATTCGGTGGCGCCGATGCCGACGATGGCGGCGGCGCCCGACAGGGGGCTGGTCATCGGTTCCCTCCCGCGGTCCACGCGACGACGACGGTGCCGGTGGCGTGATCACCGAGGCTGTTCGCGCCGCGGATATTCACGGTGACGAGGCCGTCGTCCTTCGCGACCACCTCACCGGTCAGGGTCATCTCGTCGCCGGGGTAGTTGGGGGCACCGAGCCGCACCGCGATCCGGCGCAGCGACGCGTGCGGCCCCGCCCAGTCGGTGACGAACCGTCCCACCAGCCCGTTGGTGGTGAGGATGTTCATGAACACGTCCTTCGACCCCCGCTCCACCGCGAGCGCCGGATCGTGGTGGACGTCCTGGAAGTCGCGGGTGGCGAGGGCGGTGGCGACGATCAGGGTGCGGGTCAGCGGTATCACCAACTCCGGCAGCCGATCGCCGACCGTGACGGCGTCGTAGGTCGTGGTGCCGACGGTGGCGGTCATGCGACCACCTCGACCCCGGCCGCCAGCTGCGCGCCCAGACGTGCCAGGTCGGAGCCGGCTCCGCCGAGGGTGGCGGCGAGCTGCTTGCCCCACAGCAGGTGCCGGTGCACCGGGTAGTCGGTGTCGACGCCGATTCCGCCGTGCACGTGCTGGGTGCGGTGGACGACCCGCTGTCCGCCGTCGGTCGCCCACCATTTCGCGACCAGCACAGCGGTTCCCGGATCTTCCCCGCTCGCGAGGAGCCAGACGGCCTGCCACAGTGTCACCCGCATGGCCTCGAGGTCGATGTAGCAGTCCGCGAGCTGATGGGTGACGGCCTGGAACGTCGCGAGCGGGCGGCCGAACTGGGTGCGTCCGTTGAGGTACGTGACGGCCTGACGCACCGCGCCCTCCCCCACGCCCAGTTGCAGGGCGGCGACCGCCAGTTCCGCTCGTTCGAGCAGCCACCGCACCGCGGTACCGTCCGCCGGGCCGACCGGTTCCGCGGGGGCCGCGTCGAACGCGACGTTCGCGCAGATCTCGTGGGTGGTCGACTCCGCCTGCTGCGCAGTCACGCCCGCGGCCTCCGGGTGCACCAGGAACAGCGCCGGACCGCTGTGTGTGGTCGCGGAGACGAGGAGGTGTTCGGCGAGGTGCGCCACGGGGACCGCGGCCTTGGCACCGTGGACCTGCCACCGGCCGTCCACCTCGCGTGCCGTCGTCGCCGGTTCGCCCGCGACGTACGGTCCGAACTCCTCCAGTCCGACCGTGAGGATCAGGCTGCCGTCTGCCGCCGCGGGGATCAGCGCGTCACGTTGGTCCGGCGTCCCGAACTCGGCGATCGCGAGCGCGCCGAGCACGTGCGGCCACAACGGAACCGGCGCCACGGTCCGGCCCTGCTCCTCGAGCAGGACGTACAGTTCGGCGAGTCCCATGCCGCCGCCGCCGAGGTTCTCGGGCAGGGCGATGCCCAGCAGCCCGGTGGTGGCCAGTTCGCGCCACAGTTCCCGGTCGATCCGGTCGGCGCCCGACTCGACGTCCGTGATCCGCTCGGGTCGCGACCTGGCGGCGAACACGTCCGCGGCCAGTCCGCGGACCGCTTCCTGCTCCTCGCCGAATGTGAAGTCCATCAGTGTTCCTCCGATACTGCGGGCCGGAATGCGGGAAGTGTGAGTTGCGGGTCTGCGTCGATCCAGTCCAGTTCCACGGGCATTCCGATGTGCACGTGTTCGGGTTCGACACCCGTCATGTTGGCGATCAGGCGGGTGCCCTCCGCGAGTTCGATCACCGCGACGATCAGTGGGTAGTCGAAGGCGTCGATCTTCGGGTGGTGGTTGACGACGAACGTGTAGACGGTGCCCCGCCCCGACGCGTCGACGGTGTCCCATTCGGTGGAGCGGCACTCTCCGCACATCGGTCCGGTCGGGTGCCTCAGCACACCGCAGTTCGTGCACCGCTGGATGACGAGGCGGTGCTCGCGGGCGGCCGCGAACCAGAACGCGTTGTCGTCGTCGAGGGCGGGCCGCGGGCGCAGCGCGCGCGTGGCCGGGCGTTCGGCGGGCCGGAATCGGAGTGTCCGCCACCGCTGGGTGCCGACGATCTCGCCGTCACCGTTGCGGTACGTCTTGAGGGTGGTGACGAAATGTCCTGCGCCGAGACCTGTCCGTTTCTCCGCGGAGACGGACTCGACGACCTCGGTCGTGCTCACCCGGTCGCCGGGACGCAGTTCTGCGAAGAATTCCTGGTCGGAATCGGTGGCGACGACGGACGTGAATCCCGCCTCGTCGAGTGTGGCGATCAGTTCCGTCCAGACGGGTGACGGGTCGGCGCCGGACATCTTGTCGGCGAATGTGCGCATCGTCCACACCTGCAGCATCTGCGCAGGCGCGACGGCGCCGCCGCGGCCGGTGGCGCGTGCGGCGTCGTCGTCGAGGTAGACCGGGCTCGTGTCACCCATCGCCTCGGCCCAGTGCCGGATCATGGGAGTGTTCACCGGGTCGGGACCCCAGATGGCCGGGACGATCGTCCGTCCCTCGAAGGCGCGCAGCCGGGTGAGGAGTTCGCTCATTTCACCCTCTTCTCGCGGGCGAGTCCGAGGCCGAGGGTGCCGACCATGTCGCGGAGCACCTCGTTGACGCCGCCGCCGAACGTGTTCACCACGCTCTGCCGGGAGATCTGTTCGATCTGGCCGGCGAGAATCGCGCCCGGCGAGCCCGGACGCAGCCGTCCGGCGGCACCGAGGATCCCGAGCAGCGTGCGATAGACGTCGACGTGGGTTTCGGTGCCGTACGTCTTGGTGGCACCGGCGTCGGCACCCGACAACGCATCCCGCGCGACCGCGGCGGTCATCTTCCAGTTCAGCAGTCGCATCGCCTCGAGCTTCGCGTGAGTGCGCGCGAAGTCCATCTGCACCCACGGGATGTCGAGTGCACCGTTCCGTCCGGCCCAGTCGAGGACCTGTTGCCACAGGCCGAGCGTGCGTCCGCCGAGCGCGGCGAGCCCGATGCGTTCGTGATTGAGCTGAGCGGTGATCAGCTGCCAGCCACCGTCGACGTCACCCACGACGTCCTGATCGCCGACCCGGATCCCGGTGTAGTAGGTCGACGTGACCGTCAGCCCGCCCACGGTGTGGATCGGCGACCAGCCGAAGCCGGGATCGTCGGTGGGGACGATGAGGATCGAGATGCCCTTGTGCTTGGGTGCGTCCGCATCGGTGCGGCACGCCAGCCACACATAGTCGGCCGTGTTGGCGCCACTGGTGAAGATCTTGTTGCCGTCGACAACCCAGGTGTCCCCGTCGCGCACGGCCCGGGTCTGCAGCGACGCGAGGTCGGTACCGGCTTCCGGTTCGGTGTACCCGATGGCGAAGACGATGTCGCCGGCCAGGATGCCCGGAAGGAACCGCGCCTTCTGCTCCTCGGTGCCGTACTTCATCAAGGTGGGGCCGACCGTGTTGACGGTGACGAACGGGAACGGCAACCCGGCCCGTTGCACCTCGTCGAAGAACACGAACTGGTCTTCGATCGACCGTCCCTGCCCGCCGTACTCTACCGGCCAGCCGACACCCAGCCAGCCGTCCTTGCCCAGCAGCCGCACGATATCGCGGAAGTGTTCTCCGCCCACACCTTCCTCACCCGCGATCCGCCGCGTCTCCTCCGGCAGCAGCGCCGCGAAGTAGGCGCGCAACTCCCGCCGGAGTTCCCGCTGCGCGGGCGATTCCCTCAGATTCATCGGCGTCCTCCTCGAGCCTGTGCGTGGCTGTCGCCACGGGTGTTCTGGACGCTAACCAGCACTCCCACGCCTCGGTGCCGATGTCTCGGTGAGCGGGAGGTGGTTGTCGCCGGTGCCGCATGTCCGCTGGAATGGTCGGATGGCCACCGGATTCGCTGTCACCGAACTCACCGCCCGCTACGCGCGGGCCGTCGACCGGCGCGAGGCGGCAACGCTCGCGGCGCTGTTCGACACCGACGCGACGTTCGTCCTTCCCCCGGCGCTGACGGGCACCGGTGCGGCGAGCGAACTCCGCGGCAACGCGGTGCTCGCGGGCGCCGTCGTGGACGCGGTCTCGCATCTGCAATCCACCCGTCACGTCGTTCACCAGCAGGTGATCGACGTGGACGGGTCGACGGCGTCGGGCGAGACGTACTGCACGGCGCACCATGTCTACGCCGGCCGAAACGGCTTCCGCGACAACCGGATCGCGTTGCGCTACCACGACCGGTACGTGCTCGGCGACACCGGCTGGCAGTTCTCCCGGCGCGAACTGATCGTCGACTTCAGCGAGGACGTGCCGGTCACCGTGCCGGACTGAGGCCCAACCGCGCCGAGCAGGCGGCCATCTCGTCGATGACCTGGCCGAGGGACTGCGCGTATCGGGACGCCGACAGCACGAGCCGACTCGCACCCAGGTCCCGGGACCGGTCGAGCTTGGCCTCGTCCAGCCGCGGCAGCGTCGCCCCCAGCACGAGGTCGACGTCGGCGGGATCGCGGCCGGCGTCCGCTGCCGCAGCCCGCATCCGGGCGATCGCCCGGTCCAGGTCGTCGCCGGCCAGGCCGAGCGGCTGGAATCCGTTGCCCAGCCGCCCTGCCCGCCGTGCGGCCGCTGGGCTGTGACCGCCGATGTAGAGCGGCACTCCCGAATTCCGGTGGGGTTTGGGCCAGCTCTGGGCGCCGCGGAAGGAGAAGTGTTCACCCGCGAAGTCGACGGCGCCGGTACCCGACCACAGCGCCCGCATCACCGCGATCGCCTCGTCGGCGACCGCGCCGCGCCGGTCGAAATCACCTCCGCAGGCCTCGATCTCCTCACGCATCCAGCCGAGACCGAGGCAGACACGGAGGCGTCCCGCGGACAGCCGGTCCAGAGTGGCGAGACGCTTCGCCAGCACCACCGGATGGTGGTTGGGCAGGACCAGCACGCCCGTCGCGAGTCCGAGGGTCGTCGTGGCGCCGGCGACGAACGACAGCAGTTCCAGCGGGTCCGGCAGGCTGCAGTCGTCCGGTAGGTGCGACTTGCCGGTGGGCGAGTACGGATAGGCACTCGCCGTGTCCGCGATGACGACCGAGTGCTCGACGGCGGAGATCTCGTCGAATCCGAGTGATTCCGCAGCCCTCGCGAATTCGAGTATCCAGTCGGGCTCGCCCGCCCGTCCCAGCTCGACGGGAACCACCACACCCAGTTTCATGTCACCCTCACCGTCACACGTGCAGGAATCGTTGCCGGCCGTGCGTGTGGAACTCCTGCTCCAGCGCGGCCTTCTCACTGTCGGTCATCTGGTGGTATTCGGGAACACCGCGTCCCACCCACCGGAAGACCGGATCGTCGCAACGCCAGCGCTGTTCCTGCAGCATTCGTTTGAGCACCTTGTTCGATCCCGTCACCGGCAGGTTCGTCGACACCCGGACGAAGCGGGGTGCCGCCTTCGTGCCGAGGTCGTCCTGTCTGCCGAGGAAGGCGGCGAACTCCGCCGGATCGAAATCGGTGCGGTCCGACACCTCGACGGCCGCCATCACCTGATCGCCCGACCGCGGGTCGGGGACGGCGTACACGCCGGTGGCGACCACTTTCGGGTGGCGGCGCAGAATGCGCTCCACCATCAACGCCGAGCTGTTCTCCCCGTCCACGCGGATCCAGTCGCCCTTCCGGCCGGCGAAGTAGATGAAGCCGGCCTCGTCGACGTACCCGAGGTCGCCCGTCCAGTACCAGCCGTGCCGGATGCGGTCCGCGATCGCGTCCTCGTTCTTGTAGTAGCCCTCGAATCGCGCCGCGCCGGCCTTGTCGACCATTTCGCCGATCGCCTCGTCCGGGTTGAGCACGCGACCGTGCCCGTCGAGCCGCGCCCGGGCCTTCTCCGCGCGGGTGTCGGGGTCGACGATGACGATGTTCTCGTTCGCGGGTCTGCCGAGCGCACCCTCGGGGGCGTCGGGGTCGAGCGTCACCGAACCGGCGCCTTCGCTCGAGCCGTACCCTTCGTACAGTTCGGCGCCGAACCGGCGGACGAATTCGGTCTTGTCCTCCGGGGACGCCTCGGTCCCGAAACCGCGGACGAGAGTGTTGTCACGGTCGTCGGGTTGCTCCGGTGTGGCCATCAGGTACGCCAGCGCCTTGCCGACGTAGGTGAAGAATGTGGCGCCGAAGAACCGGACGTCGGGCAGGAATCCGGACGCGGAGAACTTGCGCGGCAGGCAGACGGTGGCGCCGTTCGCGAGTGCGGGCGCCCACAGCGCCATCAGCGCGTTGCCGTGGAACAGCGGCATGCAGCAGTAGTCGACGTCCTCGCGCACGTGCCCGTACTTGACGGTGTTCGCGTACGCCAGCCGGGCGAGCCGGCCCTGACTGCACCGCACCGCTTTCGACGTGCCGGTGGTGCCGGACGTGAACAGCAGAAGGAACAGCGTCGACGCGTCGATCCCGGGCTCCCAGGCCGGACTCTCGACGGCATGGGACGCGACGAGTTCGGTGTAGGCCGGATCGTCGACCAGCAGAAACCGGTCGTCGGACAGCCCGAGGTCGAGACCGGCGAGCTGCGCCTTCCCTGCGGTGTCCGTGACGATCAGCTGGCAGTCGACGTACCGGATCTCGGCCTCGAGTTCCGCCCCGCGACGGGTCGGATTGATGCCGACCACGGTGGCGCCGGCGAGCGCGGCGCCGCCCAGCCAGAACAGGAACTCGGGGGTGTTCTCGAGCAGGACTCCGACGTGGAACGGTCGGTCGCGCCGCAGCGAGGACGCGACGGCCCCGCGGGCCGCACCCTCGCGTACCACCTCGTCCCAGGTCCAATCCTGTTCCCGGGTACGGACTCCCAGTCTGTCGTCACCCAGCCGGTCCAGCAGCATCTCGGCGATCGTGGTGCGTTCCAACTCCATCTCTCCTGTCGACACGGTATGCACGCTCACGGCACGCGGAGCACGCAGTGGGTGCCACCGTAGATGGCCGTCATGCACTTGTTGCAGTGAATGCACAGACCGGGGTTGTGGGTCTCCTCCGTGATCCGGTTGACGAGGTCGGGTTCCCGCAGGAGTGCCCGTGCGACGGCCACGAACTGGAATCCTTCCGCCATCGCCAGGTCCATGGTCGCCTTGCCGGTGATGCCACCGAGTAGGACGAGCGGCATCGTCACGGCGGCTCTGATCTGGCGGGCGTCCTCGAGGAGGTAGGCGTCGCGGTAGGGGTATTCCTTCAGGAAGTGCTTGCCGACCAACCGGATTCCCAGTTTCGTCGGCTGCGGCATGACGGCGGCGAACTCACGGAGCGGCGCGTCGCCCTTGAACAGGTACATCGGGTTCAGCAGGGAACTGCCCGCGGTGAGCTCGAGCGCGTCCAGCGAACCGTCCTGTTCGAGCCATTGCGCCACCTGGATGGCCTCGTCCACCCAGAAGCCCCCGGGCACACCGTCGTCCATGTTCAGTTTGGCGAGGATCGCGATCCTGTCCCCCACCGCGTCGCGTACGGCGCGTGCGGTCTCGAGCGCGAACCGGGCGCGGTTCGCCAGGGATCCGCCGTACTCGTCCGTGCGCTTGTTGACCTTCGGGCTGAGAAAGGAGCTGATCAGATAGTTGTGGCCGAAATGGATCTCCACGGCGTCGAACCCCGACTCCACCGCGCGGCGAGCCGCGTCGGCGTGTGCCTCGACGATCCGGGCGATATCTGCCGCAGACGCCGGCTTGGAGAAGTTCTGGGTGGTCATCCGGAACGCACGGGACGGGCCCAAGGCCGGAGATCCGATGTACTTCGCAGCCGCGACCGGTCCCGCGTGGCCGATCTGCGCAGACACTGCCGCACCCTCGGCGTGGATGGCGTCGGTCAGCTTCCGCAGGCCCGGCATCGTCTCGTCGGTCCATTGGATCTGGCCCGGCGACGTCCGGCCGTCGGGGGCGACGGCGCAGTACGCGACCGTCGTCATACCGACGCCCCCTGCGGCGGGTTGCCGATGGAATTCGATGAGCTCGTCGGTGACCATCCCCTTCGGGGTCAGGCCCTCGTACGTCGCTGCCTTGATCACGCGATTGCGCAGGGTGATCGGCCCGAGTGTGGCCGGGGCGAGCGGGTCGACCTTCACTGTGGGCGGGTCGAGATCTATCGTCATATGAGTTCCTCCAGCTGCGATTCGCTGTCGAACGTAACGGCGCCGGGATGTCGCGGATCGCGGCAGTCTCGCTGAGTGGTAACCACGTCCGGGCGCCCGTCACGGCGTGCCATCTTGTGTCGGTACGAGTGCCCGAGGACGAAAGGTCGCCCCGATGACTGCCCCTACAGATCCACAGTTGCACCTGGATCAGGTGATGTCCCGTCTCACCGGACCCGGTGGCTGGTTCGAACTCGTCGAGGAGCCGGTACTCGGCACCCGGATGCCGGTGATGAAGAACCGCGGGCGCTCGGTGGGCGAACTCCTCACCACGTCGCTCCGGTGGGGCGACCGCGACTACCTCGTGACCGCCGACCGCCGGATGTCCTACACGGAGCACGCCGCCGCGGTCGCGGCCCTGGCGACGGCGCTGCGCGAGGACCACGGCGTCCGGAAGGGTGACCGGGTGGCGATCCTGGCCGCGAACACCCCCGAGTGGGTGGTCGCGTTCTGGGCCACGCAGGTGCTCGGCGCCATCAGCGTCGGACTGAACGGCTGGTGGGTTCCGCGGGAGGTCGAGTACGGGCTGACGCACAGTCGCCCCACTGTGGTGATCGCCGACGCGAAGCGCGCCGAGACGCTCGCCGCGGTCGGCACCGACCTTCCGGTCCTCACAATGGAGGCGGATCTGCCCGCGATCTTCGCGAAGTACGCAGGGTCCCCGATGCCGCACACCGACGTCGACGAGGACGATCCCGCCGCCATCCTCTACACCAGCGGCACGAGCGGCAGACCCAAGGGAGCGCTGCACTCGCAGCGCAACATTCTGGCCGTCGTCGACTACCACCGGTTCAGCGACGCCGTGGTCGGCGAATTCAGTGGACGACCCGTCGACCCTGCGATGCCGAGTCCGCTTCGCTACCTCCTGACCTCTCCCCTGTTCCACATCGCGAGCCTGCACAATCTTGTGATTCCGCGGCTGGCGACGGGCGGCGCGGTCGTCATGCACCAGGGCGGATTCGACGTGGACGCCGTGCTCCGCCTCGTCGAGCGGGAACGGGTCACCAACTGGGGAGCGGTGCCCACGATGGCGTCCCGTCTGGTCGAGCACGACGACCTCGACAAGTACGACCTGTCGTCGCTCACGTCGTTCTCGCTGGCGTCCGCACCGTCGTCGGTGGCGTTCAAGGAACGGCTGCGCGAGAAGGTGCCGTTCGCGCGGAACGCCCTCGTGGACAGCTACGGACTCACCGAGTGCAGTACCGCGATCGCCGTCGCCACCGCCCCCGAACTCGAGCAGTTCCCGGGGACTCTGGGACGTCCGATCATCACGGTGAGCATGGAGATCCGCGATCCGTACGGGGAGTGGCTGCCCGACGGCGTCGAGGGCGAGGTGTGCGTGCGCAGCCCGTTCGTGATGCTCGGCTACTGGGAGGACGAGGCCGCCACCGCTGCGGCGATCGCCCCGGGCCGGTGGCTCCGGACCGGCGACTACGGACTCGTCGAGAACGGTCGCCTGCGGCTGACCGGACGTCGCTCGGATCTTATTCTGCGCGGCGGGGAGAACGTGTACCCCACCGAGATCGAGCAGTGCCTCGACGAACACCCCGACGTGCTCGAGTGCGCGGTGATCGGGACGCCCCACGAGGATCTGGGTCAGGAGGTGGCGGCTGTCGTGGTGTTGCGACCGGGTGCCGTGACCACCGAGGCGGAACTGCGCGAGTACGCCGCGGATCGCCTGTCGTATTTCAAGGTCCCGACCCGCTGGCGGATCACCACGGACCTGTTGCCCCGCAATGCGACCGGCAAGATGGTCCGCCGGGACATCACCGTCTGACACCGGCAGCTGAGCTCCGAATGTCACAGTGGTGCAGGCGAACTGCACCACTGTGACATTCGGCGAACACAGACGGCGAACCTCAGCGAATGAGGTTGCCGAGGTCGACGGGAATCTGCGCCCCGGTGATGTATTTCGCCTCGTCGGAACACACCCAGGCGACGACGGCGGCGACGTCCTCCGGCTGGGTGATGCGGTAGGGCAGTGAGTTCTGGTAGATGGAGCCGAGCGTCGACGCGTACCGGGCGATGAGCGGGTGCAGGTCGCGCACCTTCATGCCGGTGTCCACGCCCGCCGGGTGCACTGTGTTGACACGGATGCGGTGCTCACCGAGTTCGTTCGCCATCGTCTTGGCGAGCCCGGTGATGCCGTGCTTGGTGGCGACGTAGTGCCCGGTGAACGGGGTGCCCTTCAGCCCGGACACCGAACTCGTGAAGACGACGGCGCCGCCCTCCCCCTGTTCGATCAGATACGGAACCGCCGCCTTCGCGGTGTGGAACGTTCCCGTGAGGTTGACGTCGACCGTCTCCTGCCACTGCTCGGCGGTGATCTCCCACGACAACGCCCCCGAGCAGATGCCCGCGTTCGCGATCACGACGTCGAGGCGGCCCAACTGCTCGATGCCGTCGGCGAGGGCGCGCGAGAGTCCGTCGAAATCGCGCACGTCCGCGGTGGAGGCGACGATCCGCCGGCCGGTGGATTCGACGAGCCGGACCGTCTCGGCCAGGTCGTCCCGGGTGGCGCCGGGATAGGCGGTGGACGCGAATTCGGTGCAGGCGTCGATCGCGATGACGTCGGCGCCCTCGGACGCGAACCGGACGGCCTCGGCGCGGCCCTGCCCGCGTGCCGCGCCGGTGACGAAGACGACCTTGTTCTCGAAACGGTCGGGTGAGGTCATTGTCTGTTCCTGATCATTGTCTGCTCCTGATCGGGGTCATCGTGGGCGGGGCACGGTCTTGTCGACGAACAGTCCCTCGACCGAGACGCACACCTCGCCGTCCGCGGTCCGGATGTCGCCGACGGTGGTGATCTTGCGGCCGTCGACCGACATCAGCTTCCCGGTCAGGGTGAGTGGTTCGAACAGTGGCGTCGGGCGGTGGTAGCGGGTGCTCAACTGCGCTGTCATGCCGGCTTTTCCACCCCAGGCGTTGGCGACGCCGAGGACGTGGTCGAGCAGGAGCGCGGACACGCCGCCGTGGACGTGCCCGGGCGGCCCCTGGTACGGGATGGTCAGCGTGACGGTGCCCCGGACCGATCCGTCGGACAGCCCCTCGAGGACCACAGGCGGTGCGAGCGCGTTCTCGGGACCGGTGACGGGATCGTGCCGGGTGACGCCCTCCCCGTTCCACATGTCGATCAGCCGCTCGGCGACGGCGGGCGCGTGTTCCTCGAGGTGCCCGGCGATGCTGTTCAACTCTTCCGCGACGCGGTCGAGGTTGGCGTTGCCGCGATCGGTCCGCAGCAGCGCGTCGACCACGCGCCGGGCGGCCTCGGTCGCCCGGTCGACGGCGGAACCGTCGGGCGGTGACGTCAGCACCGTTCCCGACCGGCTGTTCTCGAACGTGGGGTGCGTACCGACGCTCATCCGCTCACCTCCATCGTCGCCTGGGTCAGGACCGGTTGCCCCTCACGGTCGGGGCACGTCGCGCGCAGGGTCAGCCGGTCGCCGTCGTGCCAGACCGCGGTCTCGACGGTCTCGCCCGGGTACAGCGAGCCCGCGAACCGCACTGCGTAGTGGCGCAGTCGCGTGGGATCGCCGTCCAGCATCCCGTCGACGACGGCCTTGCACACCACACCGTACGACGCGAGCCCGTGCAGGATCGGCCTTTCGAACCCGGCCGCGGCCGCGAATTCGGGGTCCGCGTGCAGCGGGTTGAGGTCGCCGCTGAGCCGGTAGAGCAGGGCCTGCGCCGTCCCGGTGCGCGACACCAGCACCTTGTCGGGTTCGCGGGCCGGCACCGTGGCCACCGACTCGGGCCCCGGGGAGCCGCCGAACCCGCCCTCATCGCGGGCCCAGATCTGCATCCCCGTGGTCCACAACGGGTTCCCGCCCGAGTCGGTGGCCGTCTGTTCGAGCACGATGACGGCGGCCTTGCCCTTGTCCCACACGTCCGCCACCCGCGAGGACACCCGGGCCCCACCTGACGGAGGAATGGGCGCGTGCACGGTGAGCGACTGTCCGCCGTGCAGGATCTTGCGGAGGTCGATGTCGATACCGGGCAGGCTCAGCCCGGCCACCGGTGCGTCGCCGGCCGAGATTCCCTGCCCCGCGACGAGCGCGAACGTCGGCAGCACCAGCAAGTCCTTCTCGTACACCCAGCGCAGTTCCGCGGGGTCCTGGGCGTTCCCGCCGGCGCCGAGTCCGAGGTGGTAGAGCATCACGTCACGCTCTGTCCACGCCACGTCACGCACGGCCGGTTCCGCGGTCAGCGCGGCCTTCACGTCGATCGCCACGTCAGGTCACGCTCCCTTTCCGGGGCGCGGGATCACGCGGCAGACCCAGCAGTCGTTCGCCGATGATGTTGAGCTGGACGTTGGTGGTGCCGCCCGCGATCGACATGCACTGCGAGTTCAGGAACATCTGCGTAGCGGAGGTGCGGGGCCGGTCGCCGAGCAGGGCGCGCGGTCCGGCCCAGTCCATCGCCACCTCCCACACCTGCTGGATGTGTTCGACGCCGAGCAGTTTCGCGACCGACGACTCGGCGCCCGGTTGCCCGCCCGCGATCGAGCGCAGGGTGGTGCGCAGCCCCATCAGGCCGCCGGACTGTGCGTCGCAGAGGACCTTGCCGAGCACGGTCAGCTGCTCGTCGTCGATGCCGACGGGCAGTTCGCCGGCCAGGGTCAGCAGAGCCTCGCCGCCGGAGCCCAGCGAGGAGTCGTGCGACAGCGATACCCGTTCGTTGGCGAGGGTCGTGCGGGCGAGCTTCCAGCCGTCGCCCGGTTCGCCCACGAGGAGTTCGTCCGGGACGAACACGTCGTCGAGGAACACCTCGTTGAACAGTGCCTCGCCGGTGATCTCGCGCAGCGGCCGGATGTCGAGGCCGTCGCTGCCCCTCATGTCGATCAGGAAGTACGACACCCCCTTGTGTTTGGGCGCCGAGGCATCTGTGCGGGCGAGGCAGATACCCCAATCCGCGTCCCGGGCCATCGACGTCCACACCTTCTGCCCCCGCAGCACCCAGCCGCCGTCCACCTTGGTGGCCCGGGTGGTCAGGCCGGCGAGGTCCGATCCGGCGCCGGGTTCGGAGAACAGCTGGCACCAGACCAGGTCGCCGCGCAGCGACGGGGGCACGAAGCGCCGCAACTGTTCGTCGCTGCCGTGCGCGATGAGCGTGGGCACCACCCAGTTGCCGATGATCATGTCGTGGGGTTTCAGCGCGGCCGCGCGCAGTTCCTCCGCGATCACCAGTTGTTCCACGGCGCCCGCTCCCCTGCCCCACGGCGCGGGGAGGTGCGGTGCCGTGTAGCCCTTCTCGGCCAGGTACGTCCTGCGCTCCGGCTCGTCCAATGCGGCCGCGTCCGTGAGTTCCGCGAGCACGTCGGCGCGGATGCCCTCGGCGTCCGGAGGCAGGTCGATGCCGAGCACCCGGCGGGCCCCGCCCAGGGTCGCGCGGGCCACGCGCCGCCGCCACGATGCCGTGGACCCGAGCAGGATCCGCAGCGACTGCGCCCGGCGAAGGTACAGGTGGGCGTCGTGTTCCCAGGTGTAGCCGATTCCCCCGAGCACCTGGATGCAGTCCTTGGTGACGGCGAACGCCGCGTCGGGTGCGGTGGCTCCGGCGACCGCGGCCGCGAGTGACGCCTCCGCCGCACTGCAGCGCGGCGCAGCCGTCGCGGCCCTGGCACTGCTGCCGGGATTCATCGCACGGGCCGCGTCCCACGCACAGACGCGGGCCTGTTCGGCGAGGCAGAGCATGCGGGCCACCCGGTGTTTCACACCCTGGAACTGGCCGATGGGGCGGCCGAACTGGTGGCGCACCTTGGCGTAGTCGGCGGCGGTGGTGACCGCCCAGTCGGCGACACCCGAGGCCTCGGCGGCGAACAAGGTGGCCGCCAGATCGAGAACGCGCTGCGAATCGATCTGCAGGACATCGGCTTCGGCGATCTCGAGGGCGTTCACCGAAGCGGTCGCGTTGCGGCGCACCACGTCGTGGCTGGGCAGGTCGGTCACGTCGAGCCGGTCGCGGGTGAGCGCCACGAACACGGTCTCGTCGCCGTCTCTCGCCGCGAGCAGGAACAGGTCGCCCACCTGCCCGCCGAGGACGTACCCGGACTCGCCGTCCAGCGTCACCACTCCGCCGTCCCGGACGAGACGCAGCGAACCCGGCTGCAGGGCCACCGCGCCGAGGGCCGAACCGTCGGCCAGCCCGGGGAGCTCACCCGTGCGCCCGGACTCGTGCAGGACGGCGCCGAGCAGCACGGTCGGGAGGAAGGGACCGGGCAGCAGGACCCGGCCCAGTTCCTCGGCGACCACTGCCAGTTCCACCAACCCACACCCCGCCCCGCCCACATCCTCGGGCAGGTGGAGTCCCAGTACGCCCAGTTCCGCCAACGACTTCCAGAACAGCGGTCGTTGCTCGGTCTTGGCCTCGACGGCCTCCCGGAGCACGGCCGGGGTCACGGTCCGTGTGGCCCAGCCCCGCACCGAGTCGCGCAGGTCGCGCTCTTCTTCGGTCAATCCCATTGTCATGTCGGCCTCGTCGATCGTTCGGGGTCAGATGCGTTCGATGATGGTTGCGGTGGACAGCGCGCCACCGGCGCACATCGTGACCAGCGCGGTGGAGGTGTCGGATCGCTCCAGTTCGTGCAGGGCGGTCGTGATCAGCCGGGCCCCGGTGGAGCCCACCGGATGGCCGAGTGCGATGGCCCCGCCGTTGACGTTCACCTTCGACATGTCGGCTCCGTGCACCTGCGCCCACGACAGCACGACGGACGCGAACGCCTCGTTGATCTCGACGAGATCGATGTCGCCCAAAGACATTCCGGCGCGCTCGAGGACCATCCGCGTCGACTCGACCGGCCCGTCGAGGTGGTAGTACGGGTCGGAGCCGACCATGCCGGACGCGAGAATCCTCGCGCGCGGCCGCAATCCGAGTTCGCGGGCACGGTCGCCGTCCATGAGCAGGACGGCGGCGGCGCCGTCGCTGATCTGGGACGAGTTGCCCGCGGTGTGGATGTGGCCGTCGATCACGGGCTTCAGAGCCGACAGGGCCTCCGCGGTCGTCTCGCGCAGTCCCCCGTCCCGGGTGACCACCGCAAGTTCACCGGTGGGTGCGCCGGACTTGTCCACAACGGGAGCGGTGACGGGAACGATCTCGCGGTCGAACCGTCCGTTCGCCCAGGCCTGGGCGGCGCGTCGCTGCGACTCGAGCCCGAACGCGTCGACGTCGCCGCGCCCGAGCCCGCGGAGGTCGGCGATCCGCTGGGCGGACGTGAACTGGTCGCCCATATCGATCGCCCAGTCGTCGGGGTAGGGGTTGCCGGTCTCCGGCGTGACGGCCTGGCCGAGGAACACCCGGCTCATCGCCTCGACACCGCACCCGATTCCGGCGGAGATCTGGCCGGACGCGATGAGACCCGCCACGACGTGTACGGCCTGCTGGGAAGATCCGCAGGCGCAGTCGAGCGACGTGGCCGCCGTCGCGTACGGCAGTCCCGTGTGCAGCCAGGCCTGCCGGGTCACGTTGTTGGACTGCTCACCGGCCTGGGTGACGCATCCGCCGACGATCTGCCCGATGTCCGCCGGGGCGACACCGGCCCGTTCGAGGACACCCCGCTGTGCGGCGCCGAGTAGTTCGGTCGGGTGCAGTCCGGACAGTGCCCCGCGCCGGCGCCCGATCGGTGTCCGTGCCGCGTCGACGATGACGGCATTGCCCATGTTCCGCTCCTTGAGTTCTTCCGGCACGCGGACGCGTCCGCGGCTCATTTTTGAAATGTATTCTATTCTTGAGGAGACATCAATGCCCTTCGCCATGCGAAATAGTTCTCCGCACAGCTTAGGAGTCGGGAATGAATTTCACTTCGAGGTCGGCGGGGAGGCGGCCCGACGCCGGCGATCTGTCAGCGATGCGACAGGTTGACCAGCAGCAGGTCACACGCCCTACGGATGTCGGACTCGGCATCGGGAATCGAGACTCGGCCGTTGAGGCAGGACTGGATGACGCCGAACCACAGCTGCACCAGCAGGCGCAGCGCCGTGAGGTCTTCCTCCGTCGGATGTTCGATCCCGGCGGCGTCCAGCATGATCTGCCGGAATGCCCGGTCGACCTTCCCCGCGTCCGGCACGGACGCGACGTTGGCGGTGCTCGTGGACTGGATCATCGCGGTGGACAATGCGGGCCGGCGCAACAGCCCGCGGGTGGCGCGGACCAGCACGTTGTACACCGCATCCTGCGGCGATTCGCCAGGGGGCGCACTCTTCTTGAACCCGGCACCCATCCGGTCGATCTGATCGACCATCACCGCGACGAACAGATGCGTCTTCGACGGAAAGTACCGGTACAGCGTCCCGATCGCGACGCCGGCACGTTTGGCCACCTCGTGCATCTGGACCCGGGCGAGTTCCTTCTCGGTGGCCAGTTCGATGGCGGCCTCGAGCATGCGGACGTGGCGGGCCCGCTGTTCCTCCGAACTCGGTTCGGCAGCATCCCGCACTTCGGCGATTCTCGGCACCCTCGATCCCCCTTCACTCCGCACAGCCCCGGATCCGGTGTCGATTCTCGCATCGGATCGGGAAACCATCGAATTTCGTCCGGTGAGTGGGACCGCGCGTGCCGCAGGTCGCCCGGATGCGATTGCGTGAACCCCACGACTGGACCGCCAGTCTCCACAGACCATCAACGGAGGAAACGACGATGCAGGACTGGACAACCGAGTGCGACGTGCTGGTGGTCGGTTCGGGGGGCGGCGCGCTGACCGGCGCATACACGGCCGCTTCGCAGGGATTGCGCACCCTCGTCCTCGAGAAGACCCCACTGTTCGGCGGCACGTCCGCGTACTCCGGCGCCGCGGTGTGGCTGCCGGGCACCGCCGTGCAGGAGCGCGCCGGCATCGGCGACTCCACGGACAAGGCGCGCACGTATCTGCGCGCAGTGGTGGGCGACGAGGAGATCGACCGTCAGGAGGCGTACGTCGCCACCGCGCCCGACGTCGTCGACCTTCTCGAACGCGATCCCCACATCGAGTTCGAGTGGCGCGCGTTCCCCGACTACTACAGGGCACCCGGCCGGATGGACTACGGTCGCGCGATCAACCCCCTCGACCTGCCGAGCGACGAGATCGGGGACCTGCGCGAGGTCATCCGGCCCGAGGCCGACGTCGACCGGGCCGGGGAACCGCATCCGGAGGGCACACTGAACGGTGGCCGCGCCCTGATCGGCCGCCTTCTCATGGCTCTGCACGGCACCGGGCACGCGGAACTGCGCACCGAGACCGCCGCGCGCTCGCTGATCGTCGAGGACGGCCGGGTCGTCGGCGTCGAGGCGACGAACGCCGCCGGTGAGACCGTCCGGATCCGGGCGACGCGCGGCGTGCTGCTCGCGGCAGGCGGAATCGAGGGCAACGCGGCCCTGCGCACCGACAACGGAACACCGGGCCGGGCGGCCTGGAGCATGGGCCCGCGCGGCGCGAACACCGGCGACCTCCTGCGGGCGGCGGTGGAGATCGGCGCGGACACCGCGCTCCTCGACGAGGCGTGGTGGTGCCCCGGGGTCGAACTTCCGGACGGCTCCGGCGCTTTCATGGTGGGCGTGCGCGGCGGCATTCTCGTCGACACGTCCGGAGAGCGGTACCTCAACGAATCGCTGCCGTACGACCAGTTCGGCCGAGCGATGATCGAGCACGGCAGCAGCAGTTCGTATCTCGTGTTCGACTCGAAGGAGGGCGGGCCCGTGTTGCCTGCCATCTCCATTCCGAACATCTCCGCCGAGAAGCATCACGCGGCGGGCACCTGGGTCTCGGCCGACACGATCGAGGAACTCGCGGAGAAGATCGGCGTCCCCGCAGACGCACTGCGCCGCACCGTCGAACAGTTCAACGACTTCGCCAAACACGGCGTCGACGAGGCCTTCCATCGGGGAGAGGACCCGTACGACAACTTCTTCTGCCCTCCGGGCACGGGTGCGGACGCGCCACCGAACCCGGCACTGAGCCCGGTGTCGCAGGGCCCGTTCCACGCGGCCCGCATCGTGCTCAGCGATCTCGGCACCAAGGGCGGGGTCCGGACCGACGCCGACGCCCGGGTCCTGCGCGCCGACGGCACGCCCATCGACGGACTGTATGCGGCGGGCAACACCAGCGCATCGCTCAGCGGCCGGTTCTATCCCGGTCCCGGAGTGCCGCTCGGCACCGCGATGGTCTTCTCCTACCGGGCAGTTCAGCACATGCGGAGCTGACTACACGAGGTTGTCCTCCACCGGGAGTCCGAACGCGCCCCTGCCGAACAGGGCGAGGGCGCGTTCGGGCTCGTTGGCCACGTGCACGCTGCCCGCGTGGGCGTCGCGCCACGACCGTTCGATCGCGTTGCCGCGCGACAGCGAACTTCCGCCGGCGGTCTTGAACAGCAGGTCGATCGCGGCGAGGGCTCGCTCGGTCGCGCGAACCTGATCGCGGCGCACCCGCAGGCGCAGTCCCATGGGGAGTTCCTCACCGGCCTCCGCCAGTTCCCACAGTTCACGCACGTTGCGATCCATCTGCAGTATCGCGGCGTCGATCTCGGACGACGCCCGGGCCACCGCGACCTGGGCGAACTGGTCGTCGACGAATCTTCCGCCACCGAGGCTGAGCCGCACTCGTTCCCGCATGAACGTCAGATAGCGTTCGTAGCATCCCGCGACGACTCCGACCCCGGGCGCCGCGACGGCGGTCGTGAAGAGTGTGGCGAACGGCAGCCGGTACAGCGGTCCCCGGTTCACCTTCTGTCCGGGTCCGCGCAGTTGCGCCGTCTCGTAATTCCTCTTGATCCGGTAGTCGGGAACGAACACGTCCTCGGCACTGATCTCGTTGCTGGCCGTGCCGCGCATCCCCACCACGTCCCACACGTCGTGGATGCGGTAGTCCGACCGCGGCACCAGCGCGGTCATGAAATCGACCGGGCGGCCCTCGGTCCCGACCACCATCGCGCCGAGCAGCGCCCACGACGCGTGCTCGCAGCCCGAGGAGAAATGCCAGTCCCCCGTCAGCCGGTAGCCGCCCTCGACGGGGACGAGCCGCCCGACGGGTGCGTAGGCGGACGACACGAGCACCGAATCGTCGTGGCCCCACACGTCATTTTGCGCGCGGTCGTCGAACAGGGCCAGGTGCCACGGGTGCACCCCGAGCACGGACGCCAGCCAGCCCGTCGAGCCGCACACACCGGACACGGCGCGCACCACCTCGTAGAAGTGCACCGGGTTGCTTTCCGTGCCGCCGTACCGCCTGGGCTGCAGCATCTTGAACAATCCGGCGTCGCCGAGCTCACGGATCACCTGTTCGGACACCCGCCGCGACTCGTCGACCTTGTCCGCGCATTCCGCGATCATCGGCAGCAGGCCGCGGATCGATCTCAGGACCTCGTTCGTCATCTGTCGGAGGGTAGGGCGATCACCCCCGCGCGTGGACAGGCATCTCGCTCAACGGGAAACGCCGCCCCACCGCCCGGTCCCGTCCAGTGGGACCACGTCATGCGGGCCGTCCACGCTCACTTAGCGTGCAGGGCACCGCACAAGCCCAGGAGAGGACGGGACGCATCGTGACCACCCAACAGTCCGACACAGTCGAGGTACGCGAAATCGACACCGGCGCAGCGCCCACCCGATTCGCCCGTGGATGGCACTGCATCGGATTGTCCGAGGCTTTCAAGGACGGCAAGCCCCACTCCGTCGAAGCGTTCGGCACCAAGCTCGTCGTCTTCGCCGACAGCGCCGGCGATCTCGCCGTCCTCGACGGGTACTGCCGACACATGGGCGGCGACCTCAGCCAGGGCACGATCAAGGGCGACGAGGTGGCGTGCCCGTTCCACGACTGGAGGTGGGGAAGCAACGGCCGCTGCAAGAAGATTCCGTACGCGCGCCGGGTGCCACCGCTCGCCCGGACCCGGTCGTGGCACGCGCTCGACCAGGACGGGATGCTGTTCGTGTGGAACGACCCGGAGGGCAACCCGCCGCCCGCGGACGTCACGATTCCCCGCATCGACGGCGCGCTCGACGACGAATGGACGGACTGGGTCTGGTACCGGACCACGGTCGACACCAACTGCCGCGAGGTGGTCGACAACATCGTCGACATGGCGCACTTCTTCTACGTGCACTACTCGTTCCCCACGTACTTCAAGAACGTCTTCGAGGGCCACGTCGCCAGCCAGTTCATGCGCGGGCAGGCCCGCGCCGACATGCGCCCGCACGCGTCGGGCCAACCCAAGATGCTCGGGAGCCGCTCGGATGCCACCTATTTCGGCCCGTCGTTCATGGTCGACGACCTGACGTACCAGTACGAGACCCACGACGTCGACTCCGTGCTGATCAACTGCCACTACCCCGTCAGCGCCGACAAGTTCGTGCTGCAGTACGGCATCATCGTCAAGAAATCGACGGAACTGGGTGGCGACGCGGCGGCCGAGATGGCGAAGAACTTCGGCACGTTCATCGCGAAGGGCTTCGAACAGGACATCGAGATCTGGAAGAACAAGACCCGCATCGAGAACCCGCTGCTGTGCGAGGAAGACGGCCCGGTCTACCAGCTGCGACGCTGGTACGACCAGTTCTACGTCGACGCCGCCGCGGTGACCCCGCAGATGACCGAACGGTTCGAGTTCGAACTCGACACCACCCGCCCCGTGGAGTCGTGGAAGCGCGAAGTCGACGAGAATCTCGCGCGAAAGGTGCGCGAAGCCGATGCAGCCACTGCAGTGCACTGAGTGCGGCGCGCGGGTCCTGGTCCAGAAGAACAGCTGGGAACACACTTCCATTCAGTGGGACGACGCCGCCCGCGCCCGGTGCCGCGAGATCGACAGCGCCGGGCCGGGGCGCCCCGGCGCTCCCCGCACGGGGTGCGCGGCGCTGACCGCGACGATCACCCGAGCCGCGGAAGCAGGTGCCGTCCCGGTACGCGATCCCGCCCCCGTCCCGACCCCCGTCGTCGCCCACTGAACGTTTTCCGGAAGGACACAACATGATCGACACCGAGCACTACGGTCCGTGGGCCGTCATCGCAGGCGGCTCCGAGGGTGTGGGCGCGAGTTTCGCCGAGGCACTGGGCCGCGCGGGGATCAACCTCGTGCTGATCGCTCGTAAGCCCGGGCCGCTCGAGGAGACCGCGGCCACGGTCCGCGCCCACGGCGTCCTGGTGCGCACACTCGCGCTCGATCTCCTCGATCCGGACGCCCTCGACCGGATCCGCACGGCCACCGACGACGTCGAGGTCGGGTTGCTGATCTTCAACGCCGGGGCCAACAGTTACGGACACGAGTTCGTCAGCGGCGACCTCACCGGCTTCCAGCGCGTCATCGACCTGAACATCACCTCGCAGCTGCACCTTTCGCAGCATTTCGGCGCGAGGATGAAGGACCGCGGCCGGGGCGGCATCGTGCTGGTCGGTTCGCTGGCCGGGTACCTGGGTTCGGAAGACCAGAGCATCTACGCCGCATCCAAGGCGTTCGGCCGGATCTTCGCCGAAAGCCTCTGGCTCGAGCTCGCGCCGTTCGGCGTCCACGTGGTCGAACTGGTCCTCGGCGTCACCCGCACGCCGGCGATGGTCCGGGCGGGCCTGAACTTCGATCTTCCCGGGATGAAGGTCGCCGAACCCGAAGACGTTGCCCGGGAGGGGATCGCGCACATCGCCGACGGCCCGGTCTGGGTGGCGGGCGGCAACTACGACGCGGCGCGCAAGCGCAGCGGTTTCCCCCGCGACGCACTCGTGCGCGGGGCAGCCGAGGGTATGCGGAAACTTCTGGGCCGCCGGTAGCCGCGGACATCAGAGGGTGGTGACGAGTCCGCCGTCGATCACGAAATCGGAGCCCGTCACATTGCCCGCCCGGTCGCTCGCGAGGAACACGGCGAGATCCGCCACCTCGTCCGGGCGGGTGAACCGGCCCGTGACCGCCTGCTCCGCGACACGCTCCGCCACTGCCTCCGGGTCACCGCCTGCGGCGCGCGCCACCGTGGCGGCGACCCCGTCGTCGCCGAGCCACAGGGCGGTCGACACCGGACCGGGGCTGACGGTGTTCACCCGAATACCCAAGGGTCCCACCTCTTTCGACAGGGCCTTCGAGAAGTTGGTGAGCGCGGCCTTGGACGCGCAGTAGTCGATGACGGTGGGGTCGGGCAGGAAACTGTTGACCGAACTCGTGGTCACGATGCTTCCCCGGCCCGCCGCGATCATCGTGGGCAGGGCGGCGCGGATCGTCCGCACCGCCGACATCAGGTTGAGATTCATCGTCGTGATCCAGTCTTCGTCGGTCACGTCGAGGAACCCGGTCAGTCTCGGGTGGGCGGCGCCGACGTTGTTGACGACGATGCCGAGACTGCCCCGAGCAGTGGCGGCGGCGACGAGTTCGCCCGGACCGGTGGGGGTCGACAAGTCGACGCTCACCGCCTCCACCGTTCCGCTGCGGACGAGTTCTTCCAGTTCGGGGCTGGGCGAACGGGCCCCCGCCACCACGAACGCACCTTCCGCGGCGAGCGCCCGGGTGATAGCGAGCCCGATGCCCTTGCTGGCTCCGGTGACCACGGCGACGGTGCCACGTAAGGCGAGATCCACGGGGTTCCTCCTGACGACGGCGGAGCGTGCACGGACGAGCGGAACATCCCCCTCCGATCACGCTAGCCGAAATGATGCCGACCGCGCTGCAGGCGAGTAATCTCAGCGACGAAGGGCCAGGCCACGGCGTTGCTCTCGTACGGCGATGCCTGTCGTCGCACGACTACACCTGGCGCGCAGGCCCCTTCACCCCTAAGCACTGTGTTCTTTCCTGACTCGGGAGACGAGTGATGCGACTTCTTCGACTTCGAACCGCCGTTGCCGCGTGCGCGATCGCGGCTGCCGGCACGCTGACCGTGGGGGCCGGACCGGCCCTCGCCCAGGATCTGCCGACGGTGGTGCTGGTCCACGGCGCGTTCGCCGACACGACCAGCTGGGATGCGGTGGCCGCGGAACTGCGCGGCCGAGGATACGAAGTCGTGGTCCCCGACAACCCGTTGCGCGGACCGGCATACGACTCCGCCGCCATCGAGAAGGTGCTCGCGGACATCCCGGGGCCGGTGGTGCTCGTCGGTCACTCGTACGGCGGCGCGGTCATCACCAATGTGCATTCGCCGAACGTCGAGGCCCTCGTCTACGTGGCGGCCTTCGCCCCGGCGCAAGGCGAGCCGGTCATGCTGAACCTCGATCCGATCCGGTTCCCCGGCAGCCAACTGCTCCCGCCGGTGCTTCAGGTGAAGGTCGTCGAGAACGATCCCACCGGAATCGCCGGGAGAAATCTCGACGGTTACATCGACCCCGGCCGATTCCACGAGGTGTTCGCCCAAGACGTCCCGGACGCCACGGTGGCCGACATGATCGCACACCAGAAGTCGGCCGCGCTCGTCGCGAACCTCGAGCCGACCGCCGATCCGTCGTGGGCGTCGACACCCAGCTGGGCCATGGTCGCTCAGAACGATCGCGTGATTCCGGCGGCCGCGGAGCGGTTCATGGCCACACGCGCGGGAGCCCGGATCACGGAAGTTTCCGCGTCGCACGCCGTCCTGGTGTCCCAGCCCGGCGCGGTCGCGGACCTCGTGGTGCAGGCAGACCAGGGAACTCCGTAGCGGACCGCCGTGAACGCGCCCGGAACACCGGCACCGAACAGCAGGAGCCTCGCCCATCGGGTCCAGAAGATGGTCGGGCGTGATCCGCACGAGGAACACCGTGCGGCAACGCCGTTGGAGTTGCTGTTCGACCTGACGTTCGTCGTCGCGTTCGGCGTCGCGGGCGAGCAGTTCGCGCACCTCGTCGCCGAAGGGCACGTCGGCGCCGGGCTGGCGGGATTCGCGTTCGCGATGTTCTCGATCATCTGGGCGTGGATCAACTTCTCCTGGTTCGCGTCGGCCTACGACACCGACGACTGGATCTACCGGGTCACCACCATGGTCCAGATGATCGGCGTCGTCATCCTGGCGCTGGGCATGCCGCCGATGTTCGCGTCCATCGACCGCGGCGTCGAGCTCGACAATTCCGTGATGGTGTCCGGGTACATCGTCATGCGTGTCGCCATGGTGTTCCAATGGCTGCGCGCCGCCAAACACGACCCCGAGCACCGTCCCGCGTCACTGACGTACGCCACGACGCTCGTCATCGCGCAGATCGGCTGGGTCGCCTTGGTGATCGCTCCCCTCACCGTCGAGTACGCGTTCGGCTTCGGCGCGATCCTCATCCTCGTCGAGCTGACCAGCCCCGTCATCGCCGAACGGTACCGGGGCGGAACACCCTGGCACGCACACCACATCGTCGAGCGTCACGGCCTGCTCGTCATCATCACCCTCGGCGAGGGTGTGATCGGCACCGTGGCGTCCCTGTCCGCCGTGGTCGAACACCAGGGCTGGACACTCGACGCGATACTCGTCACGGTCGCAGGCATCGGACTCACGTTCGGACTGTGGTGGGTGTACTACATCCTGCCGTCGGCCGAGGTGCTCGCGGTGTACCGCAACCGGTCGTTCGTCTGGGGTTACAGCCACATCGCGCTCTTCGCGTCGCTGGCCGCGGTGGGAGCCGGACTACACGTGGCGGCGTACTACATCGAACACGCCTCCCACATCGGCGCGACGGCAACGGTGCTCTCCGTCGCCGCACCCGTCGCGATCTTCCTCACCGGCGTCTACGCGCTGTACACATACCTGCTGCGGGAGCCCGACCCGTTCCATGTCCTGCTCCTCGTCCTGACCGCGGCCACGATCGCGCTCGCGCTGGTGCTGGCGGCGCAGGGTGTGTCGATGGCATGGTGTCTGATCGTGGTGATGCTGGCGCCGGTCGTCACGGTCGTCGGATACGAATTGCTCGGACATGCGCACGAGGCCCGGGCGCTCGAGATCGTCCTCGGGCGCGCCGACACCGGTGCCGGCGAGGAGTACTAGGACCAGGGAGTCACCGGCCGAGGCCGGGCCACACCGTCGACGACCAGATCGAGCCGCTCGTCGAAAAAGGCCACGAACCCCCGAACTTCCGACGCGTCGACGAGGGGCTCGTCGTATCGCCACGCGATGTCGTGAAGCACTCCGCCGGCGGTGACCGCGGACCGGTAGGCGGCCTCGCCCTTGTAGGCGCAGTACGACGTCGTCGCACTCGGCTGCAGTTCCGCGACGACGTCGTCGGGCGGCAGGTAGTAGCGGACCGGCAGCAGTGTTTCGAACAGCATTTTCGCCCGCCGAGTTTCGGCGAGGAGCGTGTCGCCCAGCATCACCCGGATGTGGCGGGACGTGCGGCGAACGTCGATGCGCTGGAACGGGTCGTGCGGATGACCGACGATCTCGTCGTCCTCCTCCAGCCAGCGGTCGAAGCCGTCGAAATCGAGAACCACGTACCCGGTCAGGTCCTCGTCTCCGGGCCGGAACCCCAGGGCGTACCCTGCGCCGGCGGTACGGAGCGCGACGGGTTCGCCCTCCGTGCTGTGCACCGAGAACGGCACCCGCGGATCGAGTACCGGCATCGTCGTCACGTCCGGCAGGGCGAAACCGACGTCGCCGGTCACCTCCGCGGCCACCGAACGCGTTGGCTCCGGCGACAACTCCGCGTCGATGTCCTCCGCCGGCACCGCGTACGTGGGAACGACGCGCCGCGGTTCCCCGACCAGGACCGCACGGTCACTGTCGACCACCGTGGTCCCGTTCAGCACGGCACGGATCCGCTTCGCCGACGGCTCGTAGCGAAGCTCGCGTAGCTGACGTCCGATGCTGTCGCGCAGTCGCAGGCCCATGAGTCGAGACTAGGCCTGTCATCGGGCCAGGCCGAGGGAAGCGACGAGGTCCTCGTGGAACTCGAACCAGACGCGGTGGCAGGAGTCGCGGTCGTTTGCCGTGATCCAGCCCGGATCGGTGCCCGCTCGCTCGACGGCGCCGGCGAACCGCTGGTGATAGCCGGCGAACCGGTCCATGCCCGCGACCAGGCGCGCCTCGAGTTCGCCCAGGGCGTGCGCCGCGGTCGCCAGGCGGGTGATCGTCGCGTCGATGGTCACGGTCGCCTCGCCGAGGCCCATCTCGGCCAGCTGCCAGGCGGTGCACGCGTCCGCCACGGCGACGTTGTGCGGCAGGAAGTCCCGGTGCACCTGCACCACCACGGCGCGGGTGCCGCACCGGTCGAGCTCGGCGGCGAGCAGTCGCTCGCCGTGGGCCTTCCCGGTTTCGGTCAGGGACCAGCCGCTGTCCCCGGCAAAATCGGTGTGGGTGATCCACCCACGGGCCTCGGCATCGAGCAGGTGCTCGGCGGCCAGTCCTGCAGGCAGCGCGAACCGGGCGGCGATGCGCGCGGTCTCCGCGTAGCCCAGGATCCGCACGGCGTGCAGCACCAGGATGTCCGTCGGTGTGCGGTGCGACATCAAATCCTCCCCGCGGTGCCGACGTGCCCGTGGGTGCCGTCGACGCGGACCAGCCGGCCCTCGGTCAGGATGGTCATGGCCCCCGGCGCCGCCAGGACTGCCGGGATGCCGAATTCGCGGGCCACGATCGCGGCATGCGCGAGCATCCCGCCCGTCTCGGTGACCACCGCGCACGCGCGGGCCAGCAGCGGGGTCCACGCCGGCGAGGTCGTACGGCAGACCAGCACGTCGTCCGGACGAAAGCGGGCGAAGTCGTCCAGGCTGCCGATGATCCGCGCAGGCCCGACGGCGGTGCCCGGGCCGGCTGCGATGCCTGTCAGCAGAATGTCGCCCGACGTGGCTCGCACTGGCCGCGCGGTGGAGGGAGCGGTCGTGATCGGGCGGGCCTGCAGGACCCGGATGTCGTCGCCGGCGATCGCCCACTCGATGTCCTGCGGGCGGCCGAACAGGCTCTCGATATCGCGTCCCAGCGCCGCGAGGGCGAGGGCCTGGGCAGTGGTCAGCAGTTGCCCGCCCCGGTGCCGCGCGACCTGCACGTGGGCACCGTCGACCAGGTACGCCTCCGGAGTGACGGTCCCGGCCACGACACTGTCGCCCAGGCCTCTCGTAGCCTCGATCACCACCTGCTCGGCCCCGCTGACCGGGTGCCGGGTGAACATGACTCCGGCCGTCTCGGGTTGCACCATCACCTGCACGATCACCCCGACCGACGCGGGGGCTTCCCGATCGGTGCGAGCCGCGTACGCGACGGCTTCGGGCGAGGAGCCCGACGCGGCGCTGCGACGCACCGCCTCGATCACCTCGGCGCTGGTGGTGACCCCGAGCGTCGTGGTCAGCTGTCCGGCGAACGAAGACTCGACGCCGTCCTCCGCGAGGGCGGACGAGCGCACCGCGAACGGACCGGGACCGAGACGGTGCAGTCCGGCCTCGATCTCCCGCTCCCAACCGGGATCGCCGAGCGGGTCGGGTATCACGAATCCGTCGGGTACCCGGTATCCGGCACGCAGCAACCAGCCGAGGTTGCGAGCCTTGGCACCGCAACGATCCGACGCGTCCGGCAGGGGGAGCATCGGCACTGCTCAGGCCTCCGCGTCGCGGTCGCCGGCCCTGGCAAGGACCCGGTTCAGGCGCTGCTGGGCTGCCTGCGCCGAACCCAGACCGAGCGCCTCCGCGACCTGCGGCCAGGTCATCCCACTGGCACGGGCAGCGAACAGCAGGCCGGACTCGATCTGATCGAGCTCGACCCGAGCTGACGACAGCAGCCGCAGCCCGGCCGCGAGCACCGCCGGGTCCGTGCCCTGTGCGTCCCGGCCGGCCCACGCCGCGAACCTGACGAGGTCGGTGTCCGAACGTGGCTGCCCGGAATGCTCCCAGGGACGCCGCTCGAGCCGGGCGGCGCCGGCCTGGTTCAGCGTCGTGCGTGCCTGATCGAGTTCGGCCGCGTGGGTCTGGTCGTCGGTGGTCACCCGACCACCACACGCCATCAACAGTCTGTTGTCAACATTCTGTTGATGGGCGCGTCGGACGAGGTCCCGGCATCCGTCGGACGAGGTCCCGGCATCCGTCGGACGAGGTCCCGGCATCCTCAGCCGGCGAGGATCCCGGCGACGAAATCCTGCGCGTCCTTCTGCGACGCACCGATCGTTCCGCGATGGTCCGCACCCTCGTACGTCCGATACGTCAGTTCGTTCCCGTTGTCCTGCAACGTCTTCACCATCAGATCCGTCGACGGCTTGCTCACCACCAGGTCGCCCGGACTCTGCGCGACCAGCGTCGGGACCTGCACGTGGACCCGCGACGGCTCCTGACGGGCCAGGTACTCGGTGAGCGGTCCCAGGTCGGCGTCGGGACGGAAGACCTGACCGGCGGGCACGGGCGGCACCTTCCGGATGTCGTCGATGCAGCCGGTCCGCGCCACCGTCAGCAGCGGTTGCGCCTGCTCCGTCAGCAACGCCGACGGGTCGATGGCTGGATCTGCGGCCTGGGCTCCGAGGAGGATCAGCGGGAGGAACGCCTCGGCCGCCTCGATACCCGGAACACCCGAGCGGAAGTACTGCGGCGTCTGGTCGAGCCCGTTGCCCGGCGCGATCGCCACCGCACCACCGAGGCGCAGTTCCGGGGCGCGCTCCCCGCCCTGCGCGGCGGTGAACAACGCCGCCTGCCCACCCTGGCTGTGACCGATCACGAACCACGTCGAGCCGACCGCCGGATCCATCGCCCGGGCGGCGCGCACGATGTCCACGACGGCGTTCGTCTCCGTGTCACCGTTGATGTACGGGTGGATCCCCGGCGTGCCCAGACCCAGGTAGTCCGTGCTCACCACCGCATATCCCTTGGCGACCCAGTCGTCGAGGGACGCGTCCACCCCGGAGAGATAGCCGTGGGCGGGGCCGCCGGCGAAATCCGCGGACGGGGCGCAGGCGTCCGCGACGCCGGTCGTGCCGTGCGCCCAGCTGATCACCGGATACCCGTCCTCGGGTGCCGGCGTGCGGGGGATCGACACGGTGCCCGACACCACGACGGGGTCGCCGTTGCCGTCCTGCGACACGTAGGTGATCACGTCGTTTCGCGCGGCACTCGGCAGTGCGGGACCGTCTGCGACGGCGCGGGACGACAGAAGCTGGCCCGGCCGCAGTGCGCCCGGGTCGGTCGCCGTCTCGGATGTCGCAGTGGAACAGGCGGTTCCACCGACGAGGAGGACGAGTACGGCCACCGCTCCGATCCGGGCGCGCGACAACGTCATGAGAACGCCGCCAGCGGCTCGGAACCCGACCAGTCGTGACCCCAGTAGCTGTCCGCCGTGATCTCCTCCGCGGTGTAGTGCGCCTCGTCGACGAGCATGCCCTCCGTGCCGAACTCGAGGTCCCAGCCGCCGGGGGCACGCACGTAGAACGACACCATGCGGTCGTTGGTGTGCCGGCCGAGGGTCGACGAGATGGAGAAGCCGAGCTTGCCGAGCCGGTCGAGCGCCTGGCCGACGGCGTCGAGGGTGTCGACCTCCGTCATCAGATGCACCATCCCGGGTTCGCCGCTGCGCGGTGCAGGGCACAACGCGAGGCTGTGATGGCGCTGATTGACGCCCATGAACCGCACCCGGCGGGCCGGTCCCGGGGCGTCGGCCGGTCCGAGCCGGATCGCGCCGCGCGGCAGGAAGCCCAGCACCTCGGTGTAGAACGTGTAGGCCTCCTCGAACGCCGGCGTCGGGAGGACCACGTGCCCCAGACCCTGTGCGCCGGTGACGAACCGGCCGCCGTGCGGAGTGACGACCGGACTGTGGTCGAGCACGGGCCCGAAGAACACCTCCACCCGTGTGCCGGACGGATCGTCGAACGCGATCACCTGCTCTGCGTCGCGGTGGCGCGACTCCTCCTCGGACAGGACGTCGACCGTGACACCCGACTTCTCCACCTGCTCACGCACCCGCTGGAGAGCGAACTGGTCGCGCACCTCCCACCCCACCGCGAGTGCCGTGTCCGTGTCGCCGGGGAGGACGATCAGCCGCGACCGCCGCTCGTCGACGCGCAAGTACAGGCCGTCGGGCTCGGGGCCGGCACCCTCGGCCATGCCCAGCCCGTCCACCACCAGCTCACGCCAGCGTGGCACGTCCTTCGTCTGGATCCTGAGGTAGCCGAGTCCTCGAATGTCGGTCATGTGAAAGTCCTTTCCTGGAGGCGGCTCCGCCGCCCGTGCGCCTTTCTGGTAGCTGGAACTACCAGAAAGGCGCACGGGCGCGGAGCGCCTAGATCATCGAGCGGTGGATGCCCTGAGGTTCCCCGCCGAGCTGGGTCAGCGCCGAGGAGTGGAAGATCGACCCCGGCACGTGGATGGCGTGGGAGAGGCCGGCGTGGGCGTCGCGCCAGAAGCGCTGCAGGGGTGTCTTCAGTTGGAGCGCACCGCCACCGGAACGTGCGAAGATCTCGTCCACGGCGCGCACCGCCCGCCACGCGGCGGCCGTCTGCGTGCGCCGGCCGATGGAGCGGAGTTCGAACGAGACGTCCTGCCCCTTCTCGGTCATGTCCCAGAACCGGTCGACCGTCTCGAGGATCGCCGCGCGCGACGCCGCGATCTCCGCCGCTGCCTCGCCGATCGCGAACAGCACGTACGGGTCGTCCTTGATCGCGGTACCCGACACGGTGACACGTTCACGCTGCGCATTCAGGTGGCAGGCCAGCGCGCCCTCGGCGATCCCGATCAGCGACGACGTGATGCCGAGCGGGAAGATGCACGAGAACGGGAAGTTGTAGAGCGTCTGGGTGCGGCCGAACTCCTTCGGCGCAGACCCGTCGAACACCTTGTCGGCCTGCAGGGTCCGGTGCTGCGGGATGAACGCGTCCTTGACGATCAGGTCCTTGGACCCGGTGCCGCGCAGTCCGACGACGTTCCAGCTGCCCTGGTCGATGTCGTAGTCCGAGCGTGGGAGCAGCACGTGCAGGATTTTCGGGGGCATCACCCGGTTGCCGTCCCGGTCACCGACCGCGGCGCCGATCATGATCCACCCGCAGTGGTCGGTGCCCGAGGAGAACGACCACCGCCCGTTGAGGACGTAGCCGCCGTCGGTGGGCACGGCCACACCCATCGGCGCGTACGGCGAGGCCATCCACATGTCGGAGTCCTCGCCCCACACCTCGTCCTGGGCCGTGCGGTCGAAGAACGCCAGTTCCCACGGGTGGACGCCGACGATGCCGCTCACCCAGCCCGCGGCCCCGTCGATGGCGCCGATGCCCATCGCGGTCTCCGCGAACTCGCGCGGATGCGATTCGTAGCCGCCGTACTCCTTGGGCTGCAGCATCCGCATCACGCCGGAGTCGCGCAACCGTTTCGCGGAGGTGTCGGACAGGCGCATCAGCTTGTCGCCCTCGGCGCCTTCCGCGCGGATCTCGTCCGCGTACTGTTCGATCCTGTCAAGAACCTGGCCCATGATGATCTCGGCTTTCTGGTGTCGGTACCCGGCGAAACGCCTAGGCGGACTTCTTCTCGGCGACTGCGGAACTCGCGGACTGCCGGTCTGCGAGACCGAGGGCGATCTCGATCAGCTGGTCCTCCTGACCGCCGACCAGCTTGCGTCGGCCGGCCTCGATGAGGATCTCCGCACCGGACACCCCGTACCGGCGGGCGTGGGAATCGGCGTGCTTGAGGAAGCTGGAGTAGACACCCGCGTAGCCCATGGTCAGCGACAGCCGGTCGAGCAGGCAGTCGCCGTCCATGATCGGCCGGACGACGTCCTCGGCGGCGTCGATGATCTTCAGGGTGTCGATGCCGGTGCGGATTCCGAGCTTCTCGGTGACGGCGGCGAACGCCTCGACCGGGGTGTTGCCCGCACCCGCACCGAAACGCCGGGTGGAGCCGTCGATCTGCAGGGCGCCGGCCTCGACGGCGAGCACCGAGTTGGCGACACCGAGCCCGAGGTTCTCGTGCCCGTGGAAGCCGACCTGCGCGTCGTCGCCGAGTTCGGCCACCAGGGCGGACACGCGGTCGCTGACGGCGTTCAGGATCAGCGCCCCGGCCGAGTCCACCACGTACACGCACTGGCAGCCGGCGTCGGCCATGATCCGGGCCTGCTTCGCGAGAACCTCCGGCGGCTGGCTGTGCGACATCATCAGGAAGCCGACCGTCTCCAGCCCGAGTTCGCGGGCGAGACCGAAATGCTGCACGGAGATGTCGGCTTCGGTGCAGTGCGTGGCGATGCGGCAGATGCTCGCGCCGTTGTCCGCGGCCTCCCGGATGTCCGACTGGACACCCAGTCCGGGGAGCATGAGGAACGCGATCCTGGCCCGCTCCGCCGTCTCCACCGCGGCCTTGATCAGCTCCTGCTCCGGGGTGTGGCTGAAGCCGTAGTTGAACGAGGAACCGCCGAGTCCGTCGCCGTGGGTGACCTCGATGACCGGAACCCCGGCGGCGTCGAGCGCCCCGACGATCGAGCGGACGTGTTCGACGGTGAACTGGTGTCGCTTGGCGTGGGAGCCGTCGCGCAGCGACGAGTCCGTCACCCGGATGTCGAGATCAGCACTGTAAGGCATCGGTATTCCTTCGAAGAGTGAATGGGGCGGACGCGCTCAGACGCTCGCGCCGAGGATCTGCGTCGCGAAGCTCTCGCCGACCTTGGTGGCGGCGGCGGTCATGATGTCGAGGTTGCCGGAATAGGGCGGCAGGAAGTCGCCCGCTCCCTCGACCTCGAGGAAGATGCCGACCCGGGCGAGGCCACCGCTGATCGGCGTCGGGTCGTCGAACTGCGGTTCGGCGCGCAGACGGTAGCCGGGGACGTAGGCCTGCACGGACGCCGCGACGTCGTGGATGGACGCGGTGATCACGGCCCGGTCTGCGTCGGCGGGAATGGAGCAGAACACGGTGTCCTTCATGAACATCGGCGGTTCGGCGGGGTTCAGGATGATGATGGCCTTGCCCTTCTTCGCCCCGCCGATCGTCTCGATGCCCCGGCTCGTGGTGATCGTGAACTCGTCGATGTTCGCGCGGGTGCCCGGGCCTGCGGACGGCGACGCCACGCTGGCGACGATCTCGGCGTACGCCACCTCGGTGATCCGGGAGACTGCGTGGACCATCGGGATGGTCGCCTGGCCGCCGCACGTGATGAGGTTGACGTTCGGCGCGGTCCGGTGCTCGCCCATGTTCACGGCGGGCACGACGGCGGGTCCGAGCGCGGCGGGGGTGAGGTCGACGGCCTGGATGCCGAGTTCCCGGTAACGGGGTGCGTTCACCCGGTGCACGTAGGCGGACGTGGCCTCGAAGACGATGTCGGGACGCTCGTCCTGGGCGAGCAGCCAGTCGACGCCCTCGGCGCTGGCGATCACACCCCGGTCCGCGGCGCGCTTCAGTCCCTCGCTGTCCGGGTCGACGCCGATCATCCAGCGGGGCTCGATGATCTCCGAGCGGAGGAGCTTGTACAGGAGGTCGGTGCCGATGTTGCCGGATCCGACGATCGCGGCGAGAGCCTTGGTCACAGTTGTCGCCTTTACTTGAATTCTACTGATACGGAACCGATGTCACTGAAATCAGCGCGGAACACGTCGCCGGGCCGGGCGTCGATCGCGCGGGTGCACGAGCCGGGCAGGATCACGTGCCCGGCCTCGAGTCGCACTCCGAAGCTCGCGACCTTCCGGGCCAGCCAGGCCACGGCCTTCGTGGGATTGCCGAGCACCGCCGACGCCTCGCCCCGCGCGATCTCCTCCTCGCCCTGGAACAGCACGGCGGAGATCCCGCCGATGTCGACGTTCGCCGGCTCGACCCGTCCGGCGCCGAGGATCACCCCGGCCGAGGACGCGTTGTCGGCGATCGTGTCGGCGAGCCCGATCTTCCAGTCGGTGATGCGGGAGTCGATCAGTTCGATGCTGGGAACGATGTATTCGGTGGCCGCCAGCACGTCCGCCTCGGTGCACCCCTCCCCCGGCAGGGTCTCGCCGAGGACGTATCCGATCTCCACCTCGATGCGCGGGTAGCAGAATCGGGCGGTGTCGATCGGCGTCCCCTCGGCGTGCACCATGCTCGACAGCAGATGTCCGTAGTCGGGCTCGTCGACACCCATCATCTTCTGCATGACCTCGGAGGACAGTCCGACCTTGTGGCCGTATACCGTTTCCCCCGCCGCCAGCCGCGCCCGGATGTTGAGCAGCGCGATCTCGTACGCGTCGACGACGTCGATGTCCGGGAACACGGTGGTCAACGGATCGATCGGCGCGCGGCTCTGTTCGGCGTTCCGCAGGAGGTGGGCGGCGGACAGTCGCTGTGCATCGCTCAGCATCACGCCACCTCTCCCGCACGTGAGTGCTGTCGCGCGTCCCGGGACGTCTTGCCACTCACGTCGGCGACGTGCAGCGCGGCGATGTAGCCGAACACCATGGCGGGACCGATGGTCGCGCCCGCACCGGCGTATTCGTTGCCCATCACCGACGCCGACGTGTTGCCGGTGGCGTACAGGCCGTCGATGACGGAACCGTCCTCGCGGAGCACCCGCGCGTCGGCGTCGGTGACGAGTCCGCCCTTGGTGCCCAGGTCGCCGGCCTCGCACCGGATCGCGTAGAACGGTCCCTCGACGATCTCGTCGAGGCACGGGTTCTTCATCGTCGGGTCGCCGTAGTACCGGTCGTATGCGCTGTCGCCGCGGCCGAAGTCCTCGTCCTTGCCGGTGCGGGCGAAGCCGTTGAACCGGTCGATGGTCGCAACCAGGGTGTCGGCCTTGACGCCGATCGCGTCGGCGAGGTCACGCAGCGTGTCCGCCTTGCGCACGACCCCGGAGTCGTAGAACCCCTGCGGGAACGGCACACCCGGCAGCACCTGCGCGAACGGGTACCGCGACTTCGCCTTGCCGTCCATCACGAACCACGCCGGGACGTGACCGCCGTCGAGCTGGTCGTGGACGAAGTTCACGTACGGCGACGACTCGTTGGTGAAGCGTTCGCCGCGGCCGTTGACGATCACCGACGGCGGAATGCACCGCTCCGACACGAGCGGGATCACGGCGCCCATCGGGTGGAACACCGACGGCATCCACCAGGCGTCGTCCATGAGGTCGACTGCCGCGCCGAGCTTCTGGCCGGCGACGATGCCGTCGCCGGTGTTCTCCCGGGCACCGGCGCTGACGTCCGGGACGCCGTGCTTGGGCAGGTACTTCGCGCGCATGTCCTGGTTGTGGTCGAACCCGCCGGTCGCGAGCAGCACGCCGCGACGCGCGCCGATCCGGACCGTTCGTCCGTCGCGTTCGGCGAGAACACCCACGACGGCTCCGGTGCCGTCGACGATCAGTTCCGTCATCGACGTCTTCAGCCACAGCGGCACCCCGGCGTCCTTGAGGACCATCCGCATCCGCGCCACGAGTGCGCGGCCGCCGGTGGCCATGTGGCGTCGGCGGATCACGTTGGACGCCACCCGCCACGCCGCGACCAGTGATGCCTTGCGGCCCTTCCAGGTGCGCTTGACCATGGCGAGGTCGTGGTAGTCCTTGGACGTGACCCACAGTCCCAGCGGGCCCTTCATGCTGTTCGGCCGCTGGTACTGCTCATCCTCCTTCAGCGCCCGGGTGTCGAACGGTGTGCATTCGATGGTGCGTCCGAGCGGACGGCCGCCGTCGTACTCCGGGTGGTAGTCGGAGTAACCCTTCACCCAGTAGAGCTTCATGTGCGGGCTGCGGTCGAGCAGTTCCATCAGCTCCGGGCCCTTGTCGACGAACGCGTCGAGACGGTCGGCGGGAACCGTGCCCTCGGTGATGATGTCCAGGTAGCGGCGGATCGATTCCCGCGAGTCGATCACACCCTTCTCCCGCAGCGTCGGGGCGTTGGGAATCCAGATGCCGCCCCCGGAGATGGCGGTGGATCCGCCGAACGTGGCGCCCTTGTCGATGACGAGAGTGTCGATTCCCCGGTCGGCCGCGGTGATCGCCGCGGCCATGCCACCGCCACCGCTGCCGACGACGAGGAAATCGACTGTGGTGTCGAAGTTTTCTTCGGTGCCGCTCATCGTCCGCTGCCGTCCTTGCGGAGCAGGAAGGCGAGGACGGCACTCTCGAACGCCGTCTTCTGCTCGATCATCGCCCAGTGCCCGCAGTTCGGGAACACGTGCAGTTCCGCCCGCGGAATCGACCGCATCGGGATGATCGCCATGTCCAGCGGGCTGACCCGGTCGTCGCGACCCCACGTGAGCAGTGTCGGCGCCTTCACCTTGTGCAGCTGCGCCCAGTACGGCGTCGCATCCGACTCGAGCGCCGCCTTGGCGCCGGCTTCGAACGCCGCCTTGCTGTACATCTTGCGGGCGCTGGCGAGGGTCTCCGGGTCGGTTGCCTGCGTCCAACGTTCCTCGATCAGTTCCTCGGTGACCATCGCGGGGTCGAACACCATCGAGTGCAGCCACGCGACCAGTCGTTCCCGGGTGGGGTCGTCCGTGAACTCCATCAGGAGGTTGATGCCCTCACCGGGGCCGGGGCTGAACAGGTTCCTGCCGATGCCGCCGATGGTGATCAGCTTCCCGACCCGGTCGGGGTGGGCGATGGCGAACTGGGTGGCGACGATGCCGCCCATCGAGTTTCCGAGCATCGCCACCTCGTCGAGTCCGAGCCCGTCGAGGAAGCGGAGTACCGCGTCGCCTGCGGTGAGCATCGGATGACCGCCGAAGTCGTCGCTGACCCCGAATCCCGGGAACTCCAGGACGAAGGTGCGGAAGTGCTCGGCGAAGACGCCGAGGTTGCCGCGGAAGTTGCGCCACCCCGTCACGCCGGGGCCGGAGCCGTGCAGCAGCAGAAGAGGCGGGCCGTCGCCGGCCTCGTGGTAGCGAAGCACGCCGAGGTCGGTCTTGAGCTCCTTCAGGGTGCCCTCGTAACTCGAGTCAGTCGTCATGGTCGGTCACGTTGCCAGCGCGCTCCCGGCTCGGACAGAAGCGATCCCGGTCAGCGAGACATCGCCCTGCTCGCGCAGGCATCGGCCGAGGATTTCCACTGACCGAGACGGCATCTCGTGACGGTTCTGGGCCGTCCCTAGCCTCGGGGACGATCGTCGAACGGGTCGGCGACGGAAGAGCAATCGGAGGCGGTCTGATGGCAACCGAACCGGCCGGCACCCAGCCCGGTACACGCTCGGACGCACCGTCACCGGACGAGATGCGCCGCGCCCTAAGCCAATTCGCCAGCGGAGTGACAGTGGTAACCGGGCTCGACACGGAGGGCCCGGTGGGATTCACGTGTCAGTCGTTCGCGTCGGTGTCACTGGAGCCGCCGCTGATCCTGTTCTGCGCCGATCGCCGCGGGCGGGCATGGCCGCGCATCCGGCGGTCGGGGCGCTTCACGATCAACGTACTGCGCGAGGACCAGACGGACCTCTGTTTCCGGTTCGGCTCGAGCCGGGGCACCAAGTTCGACGGGCTGTCCTGGGAGCCGTCGCGGTGGTCGACGCCGTCGCTGCCGGGGGTTCTCGTGCGCGTGCACGCGGACGTGCAGTCGGTGCACACCGCCGGCGACCACGACGTGGTGATCGGACGCGTCCTGGAACTCGAATCGGTGTGCGAGGAGCGTCCGATGGTGTTCTTCCGGGGCGGTTTCGGCCTCGACGCCGCTCCGCGACCCGTGCGCGCGTAACGAGTCCAGCGACTCCTCACGCGCGCACGGGCGCTACAGCCATTGCCCGGACTGCACCGCGAGGAGCTGGTCCAGGGTCTCGGTCGACCAGGAGCTGTCCGGGATCTCCGGGGTCCGGCGGCATCGACGGGGTGTTCCCAAATCGGGGTGGAGCGTCCGGGTGACTTCCCGGGCGGCGTCGACGACGAGCGTGGCGACGCGTTCGAGTTGGACGGTGCGCGCGTCGCCGCACAGCGAGATGCCGGCCACCGGCCCGTCGGCGCTGCGGACCGCGACACCGACGCAGCCGATTCCGCGCACCGCCTCCCCCCGCTCGAACGCGAGACCGCGGCGCTGCCGGATCCGGTTGAGCTCCTGGTGCAGTGTGGACCGTTCGGTGATCGTGCGGTCCGTGCTCCGGTTGAGCCGCGGCCCGTACATGCCGTCGACCTCCTCGGGGTCCACCCACGCCAGCATCGCCTTGCCGCCCGCGGTCGTGTAGGCGGGAACGCGCCCACCCACCCGCGACGGCAGGCTCGCGGCCATCCGTCCGCCCACCTTGTCCAGGTACACGCTCTCCGCGCCGTCCAGCACGGCCAGGTGCACCACCATTCCGGTCTGCATGTGCAGTTCGTGCAGCAGCGGGGCCGCCGCGGCCCGAACCTGGCTGTGCCCGTTGTCGCCGCCGCCGAGCCCCATCGCGCGCCGTCCGAGGCAGTAGCCGAAGCTCGCGTGGTCGACCCAGTCGAGGCGGACCAGCTGGTCGAGGATGCGGTGCACCGTGGACCGCGGCAGCCGGGTGCGGCACGCGACCTCCTCGAGGGTCAGGCGCGACGTGCGGCCGTCGAACGCGTCGAGGATCAGCGTCATCCGCTCGACCATCGACGGTGGCAGATCCTTCTTCGCAGCGGGTACCGACAGTGCATCATCCGAATCGACGACAGTCATCGACGCCTCCAAATATCCTGGTCACACGCATACGCCCGACAAAAATTGAAATGAATTCTTAAAATGTACCAGTCGTGACCGCCGCGGGGAAGAAATCGGACAACCGCCGCGTCCGGTCACCGGGAATGCCCGCGCGGCACCCGGGCACCTCCACTACAACGGTGACGACAGACCGACACCCGACAGCGGAGTAACGAACTGATGCACATAGGAATCGCGCCGCCCATCGTCATCGCGCACCCCGCCGTCCGCGCGGACTGGGAACTCGGCGCCGGCATCGCGGAGTTGACCGCGATCGCCCGCACAGCCGACCGCCTCGGCTACCACCACCTCACCTGCAGCGAGCACGTCGCCGTACCCACCGACGTCGCGGTCGAGCGCGGCGGCACCTACTGGGACCCGCTCGCGACCCTCGGGTTCCTCGCCGCCCAGACCACCGGCATCCGCCTGGCCACCCAGGTTCTGGTACTCGGCTATCACCACCCACTGGAGATCGCCAAGCGCTACGGCACGCTCGACGTCGTCAGCGGCGGCCGGCTCGTCCTGGGTCTCGGCGTGGGCAGCCTGCGCGAGGAATTCGACCTGCTCGGCGCCCACTTCGACGACCGGGGCGCCCGCGCCGACGACGCCCTCGCGGCGCTCCGTGCGTCGCTGTCGCAACCCCGTCCCGAGTACCACGGCACGTTCTACGACTTCGGCGGCGTCGTCGTCGAACCGCACGCCGTCCAGCCGCGGGTCCCGCTGTGGATCGGGGGACGGACTCTGCGATCCCTGCGCCGCGCCGCGACGCTCGGCGACGGGTGGGTGCCGTTCGGCCTGTCGCTCGACGAGTTGTGCACGCTGCTCGCCAGGGTCGACCTCCCCGACGGTTTCGAGGTGGTCCTCAGCGCCGGCGCGCCCCTCGACCCGATCGGCTCCCGCGACATCGTGACCCGCGCCCTCGAACGACGACGCGACGCAGGCACCACCGTCGTCAGCGCCACCCTCGCCTCCACGAGCGCAGCCCACTACTGCGAGCAACTGGAGGCCCTCCGACAGTTGGGCGACGAACTCGGCGTGTCCTTCCGCACCGCAACCGAAGACAGGATCCGTCCATGACCGGCACCGACGAACTCGTCCGCGCACTCGCCGAACGCGTCACCGCACTCGAAGACAAGCTCGCCATCCTCGAATTGATGACCGCCTACGGTCCCGCCATCGACAGCGGTTCGGCCGACGCGGTCGCGCGGCTGTGGACCGAGGACGGCGTGTACGACGTCGACACCGGGGTGATGCGCGGGCATGCGGCCATCACGGCGATGGTGCAGTCGCAGGCGCATCAAGGCTGGATCGGTGGTGGCTGCGCGCACATGCTCGAGCCCGGGCACGTGCGCGTCGACGGCGACACCGCGGTGGCCACGTGCAAGTCGCAGTTGATCATTCACGACGACGAGGGATTCCGCGTCCACCGGATCACTGCCAACCGGTGGGAGCTCGCCAAGATCGACGGCGCGTGGAAGGTGACCCGGCGCGTCAATCGGTTGCTCGACGGCCGGGAGGAGGCGCGCACCCTGCTGGCGGCTGGTGTGCGGGCCTGAGCACTGGCTCTGCCGCACCGACACGAGGCCCGCAGGTGCTGCGGGCCTCGTGTCGGTGTGCGCGGACGGAAGGTCAGGCGACCATCTCCGACTTGGGCACCGTCGCGTCGACCGGACGCTCGATCTTGTTGCGGGTGAGGAGAAGCCCCATCACCGCGGCGAGCAGTCCGGCGACGGCGAGTGTGAAGAAGGCGTACACGAAGCCCTTCTCCGAGTACTGCGCTGCACGGCCCACCAGCACGACACCGGGGATCGCGACGATGGCGATCATCACCTGACTGCCGATCGCACTGCCCAGCGAGCCGGACAGGTTCAGCATCCCGCCGGCAATCCCCTGCGTCTGCGCGGGCACGGTGCGCATGATGAGGTTCGGCAGCGTCGCCGACGCGGAACCGAGCCCGAGGCCGATCACCAACTGCCCGAACATCATCTGGACCGTCGAATCGTGCAGGGTGGCGAGCAGGAACGATCCGAGCGCGAGGGATGCGCCGCCGAACACCAGAACCGGCGCCGGGCCGATCCGACGGGTGAAGTATCCGCCGACCGGGCCCGCGATCATCGACACGACGCCCGTGGGGACGGTGTAGATGGCGACGGCGAGGGCGGTGACTCCGAATCCGTAACCGAGACCGAGGTCGGGATCGGTCATGACGAACATCGGGATGAGCATCGAATGGCTGACCAGGACGAACTGGACGAAACCGCTGGCGGCCAATGTCTTCGCGACGGGTCCGTGCTTCAGCATCTGCAGGTCGATGAGCGGTTCCTTCGGCGTGCGTTCGTAGAGTAGCCAGCCGGCGAGGATGGCGAGCCCGCCGCCCACACACAGAAGCGTCTGCGGGGCCGTGTAACCCCACGCGGTGGCCTTACCGATACCGAACAGCAGCACGAATGCGCCGAGTCCGAGGATGGCCGCGCCGAGCACGTCGAGCTTCGATCGCGTCCGCAGCGTGGTCTCGGGAACGAAGATCGCGACCGCGATTCCGACGACCGCCACGTGGAGGAGTTGCGCCCAGAACACGCCGGTGTAGCCGAAGTGGTCGATGAGGTAGCCGCCGATGATCGGGCCGAGGATGGTGCTGGCGCCCATTCCGGTGGCGACGAATCCGACGGCCACGGGAATGATCGACGGGGGCAGGATGTCTCGGATCAACCCGTAGGCGAGTACGAGTATCGCCATGCCCGCACCCTGGAGTCCGCGGCCCACGAGGAAGAGTTCGAAGTTGGGGGCCAGGGCGCCGAGTAGTGAACCGGCGCCGAACACCGCGGCGGACACGAGCATCATCCGCTTCTTGCCGTAGATGTCGCCGAGTTTGCCGACGAGCGGAGTCGAGGCGGCAAGCATCAGGGTGACGATCGTGATCACCCAACCGACGTTCGCGGTGCCGAAGTGTTTCGCGATCTCCGGCAGCGCCGGGGTGACGAAGTTGTAGGCGAGCGGGATGACTTCGACGAGAAGGATGATCAGGGCGAGGAGGGCGAACGACTTCCCGCGTGAGAGCGGTGCGCGCTCCGCCTCACCTGGGGACAGGGGCATGTTATGCATATGTGGCTCCGGGGATTCGAGAGGATCAGCACGCCCAACCTGGCATGCCGTTCAGTGACGTCGACCACAGTTCCCACTCACCGAGACCTGTCCGCAGCCGGTGCCGTCGCTGCCGAATCGGCAGAGAAAGTAGAAAACATTCCTCTATCAGATTGCGCTTCTCTCATGGCTGATCAGTAGTTCGTGCGATACAACTAGAATGAAATATAACTCATCTCTCACTCAGGAGTTCCCATGACGGAATCACTCAGCCTCGCCGGACGCACTGCCGTCGTCACCGGCGCGGGCGCAGGCCTCGGCCGGGCCGAAGCCCTCGCACTCGCCGCCGCCGGCGCGGCAGTCGTCGTCAACGACATGGGCGACGGCGCACACGCAGTGACCGCGGAGATCGCGGCGGCCGGCGGCCGCGCCACCGCCGTGACCGGTGACGTCTCCGACTGGTCGCTGGGCGAACACCTCGTGCACGAGGCCGTCAGCACGTTCGGATCGATGGACATCCTCGTCAACAACGCCGGAATCCTGCGCGACAAGATGATTTTCAACCTCACCGAATCCGACTGGGACGACGTCATCCGCGTCCACCTCAAGGGGCACGCCGCCACGTCGCGGGCCGCCGCCGTGCACTGGCGCGAGGCGAGCAAGGCCGCCGGAGGCCCGGTATACGGGCGGGTCGTCAACACGTCGTCCGAGGCGTTCCTCTTCGGATCGGCGGGCCAGCCCAACTACTCGGCCGCGAAGGCCGGGATCACCGCACTCACACTCTCGACGGCACAGGGCCTGTCCCGCTACGGGGTGCGCGCCAACGCGATCTGCCCGCGCGCCAGGACGGCCATGACCGCCGACGCGTTCGGCGAGAACACGGCCGACGCGGGACTCGACCCTCTGTCACCCGAACGGGTCGCCACCCTCGTCCACTACCTGTCCTCCCCCGCCGCCGACGAGATCAACGGACAGGTGTTCGTCGTGTACGGCAAGATGGTCGCGCTGATGGCGGCACCGCAGGTCGAGAACCGTTTCGACGCAGCGGATTCCGCGTTCTCGCCCGAGGAGTTGGAGGAGCTTCTCACACCCTACTTCGCCGGCCGCGGACCGTACGAGAATTATGCCGCGTTCAGCGTCGCCGAACTGGAGAAGGTCGCGCTGGCGACCGGCGACACCGCCGATGTCTGAGCCACAACCGCAGAGGGAGCGCACGATGAGGCTGCACGGAAAGACGGCGATCGTGACGGGCGGCGCCGGAGGCATCGGCCGGGCCGTGACGACGGTGTTCGTCCGCGAGGGCGCCAACGTCCTGTTCGTCGACATCAACGACGAACGCGGCAAAGATCTCGAGCAGGAATTGGGATCGTCCGCTCGCTTCCTGAACACCGACATCTCCCGGCGCGAATCCGCCGAGCAGATCCGGGACGCCGCCGTCGCAGCGTTCGGATCCGTGGACGTGCTGGTCAACAACGCTCACGCCTCGCGGCAGGCACTACTGATCGACCACACCCAGGAGATGTTCGACCTCTCGTTCCGGACCGGGTTCTATCCGGTCGTTCACCTCATGCAGGCGTGCTACGAGCAGTTGAAGGCGGCGACGGGGTCGGTGATCAACTTCGCGTCCGGGTCCGGGCTCGACGGCATGCCCACCCAGACGTCGTACGCCGCGGCCAAGGAAGCGATTCGCGGCGTCAGCCGGGTGGCCGCCAACGAGTGGGCGGCCGACCAGATCCGGGTCAACGTGATCTGCCCGTTCGCCGCGACCGAGGGCGTCCTCGTCTGGCAGGAACAATTTCCCGACCGCGCCGCCGCATCCGTGGCGAAGGTTCCGATGCAGCGGATCGGCGATCCCGAGACCGACATCGCGCCCGTCGCGGTGTTCCTCGCCTCCGAAGATTCGCGGTACATGACCGGACAGACACTGATGGCGGACGGCGGCAGCATCAAGCTGCGCTGATCCGCCCGGACAGGAGAACGACGATGGAAGACTTCGAAGGCCGGGTCGCCCTGATCACCGGCGGCGCCCGCGGCCAGGGCCGCAGCCACGCGGTCGCACTGGCCGAACGTGGAGCAGACATAGTTCTGTGCGACCGCTGTGAGGACAGCCCGGCCGTGAACTATCCCCTGGCCACTGCCGCCGATCTCGACGAGACCGCGGAGCTGGTGCGCGCCACCGGCCGCCGGTGCATCACCGCCAAGGTGGACACCGCCGATCGGGCCGCGATGGACGCACTGGTTGCGGAGGCGGAGTCCGAGTTCGGGCGGATCGACGTCGCGGTCGCGAATGCCGGCGTCTCGGTGGCCGCCCCGGTGCAGTCGCTCACGCAGGAACAGTGGTCGGAGGCGATCGGTTCCAACCTCACCGGCGTCTTCAACACAGTGGGAGCGGTGGCGCCCGGCATGATCCGGCGGGGATACGGCCGGATCCTCACCCTCTCGTCGATGCTCGGCCGGGCCGGCAGCACCAACATGGCCGCGTACGCGGCGTCGAAGTGGGGTGTCATCGGGCTCACCAAGAGCGCGGCGCTCGACCTCGCCCCGCACGGCATCACGGTGAATGCGATTGCACCGGGCAATATCTCGACACCGATGATTCACAACGACGCCCTCTACCGGATGATGCGGCCGGACCTGGAGATGCCCGGAGCACAGGACGTGGCACCGGTGTTCCGCAGCCTGCACGCCCAGCCCGTGGCGTGGCTGGATGCCGCCGAGGTCACCCGGGTCGTGCTGTTCCTCGCCGCCGAGGGCAGCGCACACATCAGCGGCATCGTCCTGCCCGTCGACGCGGGCAGTGCCGCGAGGGTTACTGGCTGACGCCCCGTGAGTACTTATTAACGTCGGGCGGTTAACAAGTACTCACGGGCGCCATTGGTCAAGGCTTTGATTACACCGATTCGGCCGCTAACCTGTGCTCATGCCCGAGGAGACGACCGACCAGAGCAACCTGGACTTCCTGTCCTTCGTGGACTTCGCGGTGGGCAAGACCGTCGACGAACTGCCCGAGGCCGATCCGGTGTCCATGCGCCTGGTTCTCGCGCTGCACCGCGTGACCAGTGCCCTCGTCTACGACCTGGAGTCGACGGTCCACCGGCCCAGCGGGTGGAGCTGGCCCGGATTCCGGGTGCTGTTCGTGTTGTGGCTCGCCGGACCGTGCGAAGCCAAGCGGGTGGCCTCACTGTCCGGGATGAGCAGGTCTGCTGTATCGGCGCTGGTGAATACGCTCGAGCGCGACGGTCTCGTGACGCGGCGACCGAACGCAGGCGACCGCCGGGCGGTCGACCTCGAACTCACCGACGCCGGGCACGACGCCATCGTCAGCACGTACTCGGCGCACAACAAACGTGAGCAGACGTGGACCGACGCGCTGACAGCGTCGGAACGGCTCGACCTGATCCGCCTGCTGGAGAAGCTGGCGTCGGGCACCGCCGCACGCGAAGCCGTCAAACGCAGTTGAGGTAGACGATGGTCGTGAGAAGTCTCATCCGTCCGGGCGATCAGCGCCTCGTCTCGTTCGACGAGTTCCGCGAGTCGGTGAGCGACGCGTTCGTCCCCCTCGAAATGACGTCGGCCGACCACGACGACTTCCGTGGCGTCGTGCGCGGCGCGACGGTCGGTGCGATCCGGATCAGCGAGGTCACGGCCGCCCCGCACGTCATTCGCCGAACACCCCGGACCATCCGCGCCGCCAACCCCGACTACTTCAAACTCGGACTGCAGGTGCGCGGGTCGTGCGTCCTGAGCCAGGACGGCCGCGAAGCCGCGCTCACCCCCGGCGACTTCGCGATCTACGACACGACCCGGCCGTATCAGCTGTCGTTCGACGACCGGTTCCGGATGCTCGTCGTGATGTTCCCCCGGCACCTGCTCCGCGTTCCGCCCGACGGCATCGCCCAGCTCACCGCGCGCCGCGTGCCGGGCAGCCAGGGGCTCGGTGCCGTCGTCACCCCGCTGTTGCGCGGGCTCGGCGAGCAGATCGCCGACGCCTCCCCCACCGTCGCGGTCCACCTCGGCGACGCCGTCCTCGATCTGGTCGCGGCCGCATTCGCGGAGCAACTCCACCTCGCCGACGGACTGATCCCGCAGTCGCGCGGGGACGCACTGCGAGTCCGGGTCACTGCCTTCATCGACGAGCGGCTCGCCGACCGGGAGCTGGATCTGCACTCGATCGCCACCGCGCATCACATCTCGGTGCGGCACCTGCAGAAGCTGTTCGAGGCCGACGGCGACACGGTGAGCGGATGGATCCGACGCCGCCGCCTCGAGCAGTGCCGACGCGATCTCGCCGACCCCCGTTACCGCGATCTGCCCGTCTCGGCCATCGGTGCCCGCTGGGGTTTCACCGACGCCGCCCACTTCTCCCGGCTGTTCAAGAACACGCACGGATCGACGCCCGGCAGATACCGCGCCGACGCCACACCGGTCACCGGGTCGACGCGTCCGGCCCGATGATCTCCGCGATCTCGTCGACGTGCACGGGCCTGCGCCAACTGTCCCAGCCCACGTGGATCTGCCGCGGGTGCACGGACGGGTCGAGCACGCCGTCCTGGTGAGTGTGCCCGTGCAGCAACCAGTCCCCCTCGTCCTGCAGCCGGTACTTCACGCCCCGGTCCTCCGCGGTGTGGTCGCCGACGTACGGGAAATGGGAGAGCAGCACGGTCTGGCCCGCGATCTTGCGCCGCGCGAACAACTGCACCGACGCGAACGTCTCCAGGAACACCCGTTGCCGGATGTGGCTGTTGCGGTTCGCCATCGGGTGACACGAGTCGTGATTGCCGGGGATCAGATGCAGTTCGACGTTCCGCTTCCGCGCGAACTCGTCGAGTGCGCGCAGCGCCCAATCCTCGGCGGCCTTACCTCCGACGGTGATGTCGCCGAGTATCCAGAGTTGATCGCCGCTCCCGACGGCGGCGGCCAGCGCGTCGAGGATGGATTGGTCGTGCGCGTCGATCTCCGTTTCGAAGCCCCGGATCTCCACCAGCCGTGCGTGACGAAGGTGCAGATCGGACGTGAACCACACGCTCATTCCAGGAACCGTGAGCGCAGTTCCGCGAAGAACGCCGCCGACAGCCGCTCGAAGTCGTCGGCGCTCACGCGGATCCGGTCGCCGATCTCCAACTTCAGCACGGACTGGCCGGAGAAATACTTCAGGACGCTGATGCCGCGCAGGATGCCGTCGTTGTTCATCAACGAGTCGGCGATGATCTCGACTTCGTTGAGCGGGTTCCCGTCCTTGCCCGTGACCGCCCGGATCCGGTGGACGAAGTAGCGGTCCAGCACCAGGACCATGTTGCCGAAGAACAGTGGCTCGAAGTCCTCGAGTGCGGCGAAAACCTTCTTGCCCGTGACCTCGCCCGCAATCGCCCCCGTCAGCGACGTGTACGCGGCGACCTGCTCCGCGACGGACGCCTCGGCGTGCTCGATTTCGTCCTTCGTGTAGTTCTTCCGTCCGAGCACTTCGCCGTCTCCTTCGATGCACCGGGTGTCGGATCGACACGCTGAACTCCCAGACCAGCAGTGTTCCACCTTCCACATCCCAGCAGATGAGGGTTGGAGGTGCGATACTCCCGGGTGGCTCTTGCCTCGTATCAACCGGCAACAAAGAAGTCCGGAAGGACGCACCGATGAAGGTCACGATTGCACGAACCGTAGGTATCGCCGCCGCTATCGCCGGCGCGGGTCTCCTCGCCGCCCCCACCGCGTCCGCGGCACCCGAAGACGTCACGGTCGATATCGGCGTCGACGGGAATGCCGTGGTGATGGACGTCCGGTACGACGTGTCCGGGGCAGTGGTGTGCGTGATGAACATCGTCCCCGTCGACGGAACCCTGCCGGCCGCCACCGTGGGCCCGACCGTCGTGATGGGCGGAGACGACGGCGAGCTGCGGGCCACCGTCGACCCCGGCGAGTACGCGGTGCAATGGTCCTGCTCGAGCGTGCCGTCGTTCGAGCAGTGGGGAAGCATTCCGCCGCTGAACAACGGCACCGTCGAACCCACCATCGTCACCGTCACCGAGACGTCCGGGCCGGGCGGCGGCGGCTCGTCCGGTAGCCCGTTCGGCAGCTGACGGACCTATCCGGGGCGGGTGCGTAACGAAACCGCTGCGAGCGGGGATTGACAGTACGGAATCCCGCAACGGACAGGAACCCTCCGCCATGGCTACCGTCACGCACATCGATATCGCTCGCGCCCGCCGCTCCCGTCGGGTTCTCTTCATCGGCAACCCCACGCGCTACAAAGAGGTGTCGCACTGGGCGATGGTCAAGCAGTGGATGGTGGTCCACGGACTCGAGCCCGTCCGGAAGATGGACGGCCCCGCGCTCTGCGCGATCGTCACCGAGGACGTCCTCGACGGGGTCGGCTCACCCCAGGACGCGCTGACCGTTCAGAATGCTCGTGAACAGGGCATACCGGTGATCAGCGTCCACGACAGCACCCAGATCTGGCAGGCCACGGCCCGCGTCCGCGCGTCCATCGCACGATCCGGCGACGGCGCACACTCGAGCCCGCACCACCAGGGAGCCTGAGGAAGCCGGGCCGCCGCCGTCATGGTCGACTGGGACGGCGAAGGCTACGCCGATGTCGGTGCCCTCCAGCGCGCTGTCGCGGAGACATCGATCGCGGAACTCGCCCTCGCCGGCCGTGAACGGTTGCTCGACGTCGGATGCGGCGACGGATTCGTCACGCTCCGCATCGCCGAACGGCTTCCCGGCGGCTCGGTAGTCGGAGTGGACGCATCGCCGCGGATGATCGCGAAGGCCCAATCCAGAGCATTGCCGGACGGCACCCGCGCTGAGTTCCGTATCGCCGATGCACGCGCCCTCCCGTTCGACGGCGACTTCGACGTCGCGGTGTCGTTCAACGCCCTGCATTGGGTCCCCGACCTGCAGGTGGCACTGGCTGGAATCGCCCGCAGCGTCGTGGACGGCGGGCGTGTGATCATCCAGATGGTGTGCGCCGGCCCGCGGACCAGTGTCGAAGACGTCTTGATGGCCGTGGCGACGAGCCCGCGATGGGCGGAGTACTTCACCGACTTCACGGCGCCGTTCATCCACGTCGAACCGGAGAGATTCCGCGACGTCGCGAAGGCGGCAGGACTCGACACCACCGACCTCGTCGTGCGCGACGTCGAATGGGATTTCGGTTCCCGGGAGGAATTCGCGCGGTGGTGCACCGTCGGATCCACCGACTGGACCACGCACCTCGCCGACGCAGCCGTGCCGGAGTTCATGGACGACGTCGTGCGCGCGTACGAGCAGATCTCGGGACGTCCAGGGCTGTTCCTGTTCACCCAGATGCGGGCGGAACTCGTCCGAACGTCCTGACCGCAGCTGGAGCACGCCGGTGTAGTGGTGCCCCCAGTCGGACTCGAACCGACACTGGGCGGATTTTAAGTCCGCTGCCTCTGCCAATTGGGCTATAGGGGCTACCGGTCGCCGAGGGTGTCGCTCGGCGACCGTGCGCAGATCACCCTAGCTCAGGCGATCGACAATGCGATTCCGTCGAGGATGTCGTGTTCGCTGACGACGAGTTGGTCGATGCCGGCCTTCTTCTCGAATGCATCGGCCAGTGTCAGGGTCACGATCGCGCCGCCGCCGATGACGTCGACCCGCCCCGGGTGCATCGGGCCGAGGGCGGCCCGCTCGGTGTGGGTCATGGCGATCAGCGAGTTGCAGACCTCGCGCAGCCGGGGCATCGGGATGCGGGACAGGTGCACCCGCTCGGCGTCGTACTCGGGCAGTTCTTCGGCGAGCGCGGCGATTGTGGTCATCGTTCCGGCGACGCCCACCCAGGTGTGGGCCTGTTCGACGGGGACATGCGCGAACGCCTCGTCCAGGCGTTCCTGCGCGAACGCGCGGGCCTCCTCGACCTGTGCGGGTGTCGGCGGATCGTCGTGGAGGCAGCGCTCCGTGATGCGCACGCATCCGATGTCGGTGGAGAAGGCGGCGTGGACGCCGGATTCGTCGCCCAGGACCACTTCGGTGGAACCGCCGCCGAGGTCGACGACCACGAACGGTCCCTGCGACGGATCGAGTTCCCCGACCGCTCCGTTGAACGACAGCCGTGCTTCCTCGTCGCCGGTGATGACCTCGGCCCCGGAGCCGGGGATGACGGCGCCCAGCACCTCGCGGGTCATCGAGAAGAAGTCCTCCCGATTGGACGCGTCGCGGGTGGCGGACGTGGCGACCATGCGGACCGCGGTGGCCCCGGCGTCGGCGATCATGCCGGCGTACTCGCTCAACGCGACCCGGGTGCGTTCGATGGCCTCGGGCGCCAGGCGCCCGGTGGCGTCCACGCCCTGTCCCAGCCGGACGACGCGCATCTCGCGACATACGTCGTGCAGTGCGCCCTGCTCGTCGACGTCGGCGACGAGCAGGCGGATGGAGTTCGTGCCGCAGTCGACGGCGGCGACGCGGGTCACTGCTCGGGACTTTCGACGTCGTCGATGCCGGGCCAGTCCGCGGGGATCGCGGTGCCCCTCAGCTTTCCGCCTGCCGCGGACGCGGCGAGGGCCACCGATTCGTCGCCCAGCGGGTTGACGCCCGGCCCCTTCGCCAGCGAGTGGGCCATCAGCACGTGCAGGCATTTGACGCGCTCGGGCATTCCGCCGCCGGTGAAGTCCGTTCCGAGGGGCTCGATGGCGTCACGTTCGGCAAGATACGACTGGTGGGCGCGCAGGTACGCGGCCGCGAGTTCCGGGTCCTGCCCGAGACGCTCGGTCATCTCACGCATCACCCCCGCGGACTCCTGCCGGCTGGCCTCCGCGGTCAGTCGCGGATCGGTCAGGTAGTACAGCGTCGGGAACGGTGTTCCGTCAGGAAGTGTGGGCGCGGTCTTCACGACGCCGGGCGTGCCGTCGGGACTGCGGTACGCGATCTCGAGCACTCCACGCGGTTCGCGGCCCAGCTGGGCGGCGACGGCGTCGAGGTCTTCCTGCGGCACGGGGTTGGACGGGTCGGACGAAGTGGTCACCCGGTGGGTTCTCCTGGTTCTGGCGGTACGAGCGGCGGCACCACGGGGGGCGCCGGAGCCGGTGCCGGCTGCACCTCGGGCGCGGCCGGCGGTTCTGAAATGGTCTTCCACAGGTCGGAGTACCAGGGGCCCGCCATCTCGGCGTCCTTCTCCTCCGGCTTCTCCGGTTCCTTGTAGTCGCCGGGCAGCTGCACCTGGAACGGGGTGTCGCCGGGCTTCACCCACCGGAGCCGGCCGCGTGCCTGCGCCTCGATGTAGGCGGGGTCGGAGTAGCGCTCCTCGAGTATCCGCAGTTCCTGCAGATCCTTCTCGAGCTGAACCTGTTCCGCCGCAACACGGTCCGCTTCCCCACGCTGGGTGAGGTAGTTGCGCAGCGGAACCGCGAGGGTGAGCGCGAGAAGCAGCACGACCATGACGAGGACGAGCGCCCGGCCCGTCGACAGTCCGAGGATCGTGTGCTCGGAGCGCATTGCGCGGGCGGCCCCGGTCGCGCCCACCCGTCTCGGGCGGGCGCGACCGGGGAGCACCTTGCCGGTGTCGGCGCCGTCGACGGCGTCCGGCTTGCCGTCGGCCTGCCCCGGCGTCGTCGACTTGGTGGTACGGGGACGCCGCGCTCCGCCCGGAGCGCCGTCCGCCCGGTTTCCGCGGACCCGCTCACCCCGCCCGGAGCCCCGGCCGCCCGGACTTGCTCCGGACGACCGCGGCCTGCCGCGCTGTGCCACCTACCCCAACACCCCTTACTCGACTGTCGAACGTCAGCCTTCGAACGCGAACCGCGGGAACGCGACCTCGCCGGCGTAGCGGGCGGCGTCGCCCAGGTTCTCCTCGATGCGCAGCAGCTGGTTGTACTTGGCGACGCGCTCACTGCGTGCGGGGGCACCGGTCTTGATCTGACCACTGCCCACGGCGACCGCGAGGTCGGCGATGGTGGTGTCTTCGGTCTCACCGGACCGGTGGCTCATCATCGTCTTGTAGCCGTTGCGGTGCGCGAGGTCGACGGCGTCGAGGGTCTCGGTCAGCGTGCCGATCTGGTTGACCTTCACCAGCAAAGCGTTCGCGGCACCCTTGACGATGCCCTCTTCCAGACGCTCCGGGTTGGTGACGAACAGGTCGTCACCGACGAGCTGCACCTTGTTGCCGATCTGATCGGTCAGGGCGACCCAGCCGTCCCAGTCGTCCTCGTCCAGCGGGTCCTCGATGGACACGATCGGGTAGGCATCGACCAGCTCGGCGTAGAACGCCGACATCTCGGCCGCGGTCCGGTTGCTGCCCTCGAACTTGTAGCCGGTGCCGTCGGTGTAGAACTCGGTGGCGGCGACGTCGAGTGCCAGCGCCACGTCGGTGCCCAGGACCAGGCCCGTCTTGCCGATGGCGACGCTGATCAGGTCCAGTGCTTCCTTGGTGCCCGCGACGTCGGGGGCGAAGCCGCCCTCGTCACCGAGACCGGTGGCCAGGCCCTTCTCCTTGAGCACCGACTTGAGGGCGTGGTACACCTCGGCGCCCCAGCGCAGCGACTCCTTGAACGTGGCGGCACCGATCGGGGCGACCATGAACTCCTGGACGTCGACACCGGTGTCGGCGTGCGCACCACCGTTGAGGATGTTCATCATCGGAACGGGAAGGACGTGGGCGTTGGGGCCACCGACGTAACGGAAGAGATCCAGACCCGACGACTCGGCGGCCGCGCGGGCCACCGCCAGCGACGCACCCAGGAGCGCGTTGGCGCCCAGACGCGACTTGTCCGGGGTGCCGTCGGCGTCCAGCAGGGCCTGGTCGACGGTCCGCTGCTCGGTGGCATCGATCCCGATGATGGCCGGAGCGATCTCGCTCAGGACGGCCTCGACGGCCTTCTCGACACCCTTGCCGCCATACCGGTCGCCGCCGTCACGCAATTCGACGGCCTCGTGCTCACCGGTCGATGCACCCGACGGGACCGCGGCGCGAGCGAAACTTCCGTCGTCGAGCAGCACCTCGACCTCCACCGTGGGGTTACCACGGGAATCGAGGATCTCACGGGCTCCGACCTGCTCAATGATGGACACTTGCTGATTCTCCTTATATGGGCTTCGCACTGTGCATCGACCGGTCCGATCGTGCCAGGGACACCAGATCGTGCCAGCACACAGCGTAACGGCACACCGAAACCGGCGCGGGATGGCGCGCCCCGCGGACGGCGAGCCGCCCGCACGACATCCATCGATGTGGCGCCGATCACGTCACAAAGGGAAGGATTACGGGCGAACCCCGACCGAGTAGGCGGACGCCCGGTCGCGCACCAGCGTGAGGTACTCCCCCGACAGGTTGTAGGCCATCAGCGCCGACTGCCAGCCCTCCGCCGCGGTGAGGTCGCCGCCACGCTCGCACAGGTAGCGGGCGGCGGTCAGCGCCGCGTCGTCGATGTTGTCGGCGTCGGCCACGCCGTCACCGTTCGCGTCGACCCCCCACCGCTTCCACGTCTCGGGAATGAACTGCAGGGGACCCATCGCGCGGTCGTGCACGGGGTCACCGTCCATCGCCCCGCCGTCGGTGTCGGGGATTTCGGCGACACCAGGTCCACCGTCGAGGGGGATACCCCGGATCTCGGGCGTCACCTGACCGGTGGGCCCGACCGCCGAACCGGCATGGGTGCCGTGCCGGCTCTCCACACTCGCGATTCCGGCGAGGGTGGTCCACCCGATTCCGCATTCCGGCTTCGTCTCGGCCATCACCGTCGCCGCGTAGCCGTACGCCTCGAGCGCGGTACTCCCGACGCCGATCGAGTCGGCCAGCCCGGCAGACCATCCGTGCAGCTGATCCGCCGAACGCCCGGGTGCGTTGATGTCGATCGGCGGGGTCGCCGCGCCGGGCCCGGGTGGGATGCCTTCCGGAATCGCGATCCTCGGTTGCTGCTCCCGCGAGCACGCGCCGTAGGCGAGAACCACGACCACCGTCGCCGCGAGAAGAGCGAACAGCGGTCCGGGCCATCGGGAACGACGTTTCGGCCGCGCGGGATATCGGTTCACGTCTCCATCATCCACACGAAACTCGTCGATCCCAGCCACGCGGGACGGCCCCCGCACGGCGCCGGGCCGCGACGAGGCAACACACCAAAGGTAAAGGGTTGTAAAAGTGCTGGTGAGGGCTTCTTCGGATAAGTAGGCGCGGTGTATGTTTTTCTTCAGGGCTAAGGTTCGCCTTGCCTACCGCAAGTTTGCCTACCCAACCTTGCGGACCACTCGACTCGACCCGTCTCGCCCAGGAGTGTGCATGTCAGTCCTCGCCGCAGGGACCGCGCCGTCGATCGCCACACAGCTGTTCGGCAGTGGTTTGATCGGTCTGCGCGAGGGCCTCGAGGCAGGCATCGTCGTCATGATCCTTGCCGCGTTCCTCGTGAAAGCGGAGCGCAAGGACGCACTCAAGTGGGTCTGGCTCGGCGTCGGCATCGCCGTCGCGATGGTGGCCGCGATCTTTCTCGTCATCCACTACGGAACGTCCACTGTCACCGGACTCACCGCGGAGGTCATCGCCGGCGTCGCGTCGCTCGTCGCGGTCGCGATCGTCACCGTCATGGTGCTGTGGATGCGCACGGCCGCGCGGACCATCTCCCACGACCTCAAGGCGGGCATGGAGAAAGCATTGGTCGCGGGGCCCATCGCGGTGCTCACCCTCGCGTTCTTCGCCGTCGGCCGGGAAGGCGTCGAGACGGCGCTCCTGATGGTCGGGTACGCCGAGAACACAGCGGGTAGCGCCTGGCCCCTGGTCGGCCTCCTGCTCGGTATCGTCGCCGCCGCGGCCCTCACGGTCCTGCTGTACTTCGGCGCCGTCCGGCTCGACTTCGCGAAATTCTTCAAATACACCGGCATCTTCCTGATCATCGTCGCCGCCGGAATCCTCGGGTACGGCATTCATGCCCTGCAGATCGGCGGAGTCCTGCCCGGCGGCTCGGCACTCGCCTTCGACATCTCGGACGGCTACGACGCGTCCAGCTGGTACGGCACCGTCCTGGCAGGCATCTTCAACTTCCGGCCCGACCCGACGGTCCTGCAGGCCGTCGCCTGGGTCGTGTACGTCGTCGTGGTCCTGTTCCTGTTCCTCCGGCCCGTCTCCGCACCCACACCGGCCCCCGCGGCACCCGAGCGCACCGCTTCCCCCACCCCCGACGAGACCGTTTCATGAAAGGCACCTTCCGCCCATGAAGACCAAGCGCCGAACCACCTTCGCCCTCGCCTCGGTCGCCGTACTGCCGCTGGCGCTCGCCGGCTGCACGGAGAAGTCGACCGCAAGCACCGACGACATCACCGTTACCGCAAGCGACGACACGTGTGACGTCAGCGCCGACTCCGGGACCACCGGGAACAGCACGTTCCAGGTCACGAACAATGGCACCAAGGTCACCGAGTTCTACGTATTCGCCGAGGGCGACCGGGCGATGGGCGAGGTCGAGAACATCGGTCCCGGCCTCACCCGCCAGCTCATCGTGTCGCTGCCCGACGCCGGCACCTACCAGCTCGCATGCAAGCCCGGCATGGTCGGCGACGGTATCCGCCAGGAGTTCACCGTCACCGGAGACTCGATGAGCGCCTCCGACGAGAGCGGACAGCTCGCCGAGGCCGCCGACGGCTACCGCCGCTACATCCGCAGTCAGGTCGTAGCCCTGCAGGACACCACGCAGCAGTTCGTCGACGCGGTCAAGGCCGGCAACATCGATCAGGCCAAGTCACTCTTCCCCGTCTCCCGCACCTACTACGAGCGCATCGAGCCCGAGGCGGAGAGCTTCGGCGAGCTCGACCCCAAGCTCGACCTGCGGGAGGCCGACCTCGAACCCGGGCAGGAATGGACGGGCTTCCACCGGCTCGAGAAGGATCTGTGGGTCACCGGTCCCCAGCCCGACACCAATGCGATCGCCGACCAACTCGTCGTCGACGTCCAGTACCTCGCCGACCAGGTGAACGCCGAGGACTACACGATCGATCCCACCAAGATCGCCGGCGACGCGCAGGGACTGCTCGACGAGATCTCGACGTCGAAGATCACCGGTGAGGAAGACATCTTCTCGCACACCGACCTGTGGGACTTCCAGGCCAACGTCGACGGCTCGCAGGCCGCGGTCGCCGCACTGCAGCCGATCATCGACGAACGCAATCCCGAACTGGCCGCGAACATCACCCAGCGTTTCGCGGACCTCGATGCCGAACTCGCTCAATACCGCCAGGGTGACGGGTTCGTCTTCTACGACACTGTCGACGAACAACAGCGCCAGGAACTGTCGCGCAAGATCGACGCCCTCTCGGCCGAGGTCAGCCAGGTTCAAGGCGTGGTAGCAGGCGCATAATCATGACTGATCCGACCGGTACGACCGACACGACCACCTCGGTGGACGAGCGCAAGGGAGTGTCCCGACGACGTCTGTTCGGCGCCGTCGGGGCGGGAGCCGCCCTCGCCGGCGCCGGTGCACTGGTCGGGCGCGCCACCGCCGCCGAACCGCCGTTCTCGCACGGCGACGTCGTCGCCTTCCGGGGTGAACACCAGGCGGGCATCGTGACGCCCGCGCAGGACCGGATGCACTTCGTGGCGTTCGACGTCACCACGAAGTCCCGTGAGGAACTCGAAGCACTGCTGAAGAAGTGGACCGTGATGGCCGAGCGGATGACCGCGGGCGAGGAGGCCACCCCGGACGGTGCCATCGGCGACGGAGCCTACGTTCCGCCCAGCGACACCGGGGAGGCGCTCGGCCTGCCGGCGTCCCAGCTGACGCTCACCATCGGGTTCGGACCCTCACTGTTCGACGACCGGTTCGGCTTCGCGTCCAAGAAGCCTGCCGCGCTCGTCGACCTTCCGCACTTCCGGGCGGACAACCTGGATCCGGCGCGCAGCGGCGGCGACATCGCGATCCAGGCGTGTGCCAACGACCCGCAGGTGGCCGTGCACGCCATCCGCAATCTGGCGCGCGTCGCGTTCGGGACGGCCTCCGTCCGGTGGTCGCAGCTGGGGTTCGGCCGCACCTCGTCGACGTCGACCACCCAGGACACGCCGCGAAACCTGTTCGGGTTTAAGGACGGAACGAACAACATCAAGGCCGAGGAACCCGGCGTCCTCGACCAGCACGTGTGGGTGGCGTCCGACGACGACCAGGCGTGGATGGGCGGCGGCGCGTACCTCGTGGCGCGGCGGATCCGCATGCTCATCGAGCAGTGGGATCGCACCGTGCTCGGCGAGCAGGAACGCGTGATCGGACGGTCCAAGGGCACCGGCGCCCCGCTGAGCGGCAAGGCGGAATTCGACGAACTCGACTTCGATTCCAAGAAGGGTCACGACCCCGTCATCGACGTCGACGCGCACGTGCGACTGGCATCCGCTCAGGAACTCGGCGGCATCCAGATCCTGCGTCGTGGATACAACTTCACCGACGGCTCCGACGGTTTCGGTCACCTCGACGCCGGACTCTTCTTCATCGCCTACTGCCGCAACCCGCAGGAACAGTTCGTGCCGATGCAGCTCAACCTGTCCAGGAACGACGCGATGAACGAGTACATCCAGCACGTCGGTTCCGCCCTCTTCGCCTGCCCGCCCGGCCTCGCCGAGGGGCAGTACTGGGGTCAGGGCCTGTTCACGTAGAGCCTCCCGATCACCGCACCGGACAGTCGTATCGCATCAACGGTGCCGGCCGAGCGATCGAAGGTCGAGCTGGTCGGGAGGCAGCGGGCGGCCGTGGTAATGCCCCTGGGTGACGTCGCAGCCGTATCGACGCAGGGCCCTCAGGGTTTCCTCGTCTTCGACACCTTCGGCGACCAGAGACGCGCCCAGGCTGTGTGCGAGCTCCACGGTCGATCGCACAATCGCGACGGATCGAGGGTCGCTGGCGAGGCGGGCGACGAAGACCCGGTCGAGTTTCAGCTCATCGACGGCAAGGTCCTGCAGATAGGCAAGGGAGGACCACCCGGTGCCGTAGTCGTCGATCGACAATCCGATTCCGAGACCCTGCAGCGCCTCGACCACCCTTCTGGCGCGCATGTAGTCGGTCATCAGGACACTTTCGGTGATCTCGAGAATGAGTGCGTCGGCGGGTAGTCGAAAGTCCTTCAAGAGCCGGTCGATTTCGGCAACCAGGTCTGCGTCGAGCAGATTCGTGACCGAAAGGTTCACCGCGACGGTCAGCGATACCCCGCGATCGAGCCAGGTGCGCGCTTGACCCAGAGCAAGCTCCAGGACTCTCGTTGTCAGTGGCCGCATCAGGCCCGACTGTTCGGCATGAGGAAGGAATTGATCGGGCAGGAGTAGGCCGTGGCGAGGGTGTTCCCATCGAACGAGAGCCTCGACGCTGTGCACCTGCCCGTCGCACGCGCTGACCTTCGGTTGGTAATAGCACGTGAGCTCGTCGCCGGCGATCGCTGTGCGCAACTCCTCGATGGACTGCTTCTCCTCGATGCTGCGTTGGTACTCGGCAGCGTCGTACACCTCGAGCGCGCGACGGCCGCACTTGGCCCGATACATCGCCACTCCGGCGCGCTGAAGCAAGTCCTGGGGGTTGGCGCAATGTTGCGGGCAGAGGGCGATTCCGATGCTCGCCTCGACGTGAACGGTGATCTCATCGAGGTGGAACGGCTCGCGCAACGCTTCGAGGAGACGACCAGCCAGCGCACGGGCTTCCGTAAGGTCGATCCCGGACGGGAGTAGGACCGCGAACGCGTCTCCGCCGATCCGGGCCGGCAGATCACCCGGTCGCACCGACCGCGCCAGCCGGCCCGCGACCTGGCGCAGCAATTGATCGCCCACGTACCGTCCGAAAGAATCATTGATTTCCTTGAACCGGTCCAGATCCATCAGCAGCAAGCCCGGACCCGGGCGGTGGGGTCGCCCGGCCGGCTGCGCCACATGGTCGAAGTATTCGGCCGTCAACGCGGCCGTGATCGCCCGCCGGTTTGCCAGGTTCGTGAGGTCGTCGGTCCTCGCCTCGCGGTGGCTGTCGGCCAGGACGACCACTTCACGGAACGTCACCGCGAATCGGGCCGCGACCGCGACTAGGGTGAGCGCGGCGAGAACCACCGCGAGCCGCGACAGCCGCGCATCGTGGTCGAGCACCAGCAGGCCCACCGACGCAGCGGTGCACACCAGTGGGGGGACCCAGATAGCCAGTCCGGGAAGCTGATTGGATCGCCGCCGGCCGGGGGCCCGCCAACTGGCCAAGGCCACCAGCAGCACCGCGACGTGCGGGAGCGCATCGATCCACGTGCCCTCGACGTAGCCGTCAGCACTGCGGAACAGGTAAAAGGTGTCGGCCACCGCAAACAGCATGAACCCCGCAACCAGCAGCACCCACCGCTGCTCGGCACGCCAACCCAGCACCGCGAGCGCTCCGACCGCAAGCGCGAGGAGCAGCACGTCTCCCACCGGGTACGCCAGCCCGACGATCACCGCTGCGGGTGACCCGCTCGCCACCGACTCGATCGGACCGAATGCGAGGGCCGCTGCCAGAGCCGCGAGCGTCAACCCGGCGGTGACGGCATCCAACCAGATCTCCGCCGGTAGTCGCCGCGCTCGCGCACGGAGGAGCAACACCAGCCCGGTATAGACGAGTGGGTAGAACGCCAACTTCAGCGGATCGGCCACGGATGGGGACTGGCCCTCGGGCACCCACGACATCGCCGCGACATCGCCCACGCACCAGCTCGTCAGCCCCAGCGCGATCAGCCACCACGCCTGGCGCTCGGCCGGCACCCACCACGCGCGAGCGGCGACCACGAAGGCGACCGAGAGCGTCAATCCGTCGTAGAGCGCCTCGCGCAGCACGATCCAGCCGGCCCGATCACCCACCGCGATCGAGATCCCGTACGAGATCGCACCGATCAGCAGAATCCCGAGCACCGCCATCACACCGCGCCGTGACCGACCTGGTGGCGACACCCAGCCCGTCCGAAACGGCCGTGTTCGGCTGTGTGCCGACGTCATTCCAGTTGCGGCACCCCGGCCCGAGAGAGGCTGCTCTGTTACGGGTTCCACGGCTCGAGGCAGGTTCTCGATCTCCCCCGGCCCGGTGTCGACGGTGCGGGAGGTGGGATGGTCGACACAGGGCCGCCCGTCGAACTCCTCGAAGCCGGCCGGATTCGGCATGAAACTGCGAAGGCAGCCACCGCCGCAGCGTTTGGCCGCGTACATTGCCAAATCTGCCTGTTTGAGCAGGCTCTCGGTGGTCGCGTCGGGGACCTCGGAGGTGGCAATGGTCAGCCCGATGCTGGGACGGATGGAGAGCGCGACACCGTCGATGACGAACGGCGGGATGAATGCCTCCAGCACCCGGTCTGCGGCCGACAGGGCATCCTCGACGCTCCCTTCGACCAGGGCCGCGAACTCGTCACCTCCGAGCCGCGCTACGGTGTCGGTGCTCCGCACGCACCCGGTGAGCCGTTCGGCAACGCGGATCAGCAGCTCGTCCCCTGCGGGATGGCCGAGGCTGTCGTTGACTGTTTTGAAATCGTCGAGGTCCACACACAACACCACGATCGGTGTCAGTTCCCGCCGTTGGCGCTGCACTGCCTGGTCGAGACGGTCGAGAAACAACGCACGGTTCGCCAGTCCGGTCAGTCGGTCGCGAAAGGCCTGTCGGGCCACGGTGAGCAACAACCGCCGGTTCTCGGCCAACACGATGAACTGCCGTGCCAGCAAGGCGAACACCAGGACCATGATCGCAGCGGGAATCGGGCCGGAGCCCAGTCCGGGCAACTCCCGCTGCAGGCCGACGGCAACGGCCAGCAACAACGGAACGTACGGCAACCACAACCGTGCCCGGGACGGAATCTGCGCGGGGACCGGTTCGGGTGACGGTGTGCGGGTGCTCGACAGCGCCGCCAGCCCGATCGCGACGAAGGCGGCCACCCAGCCCAGGTCGGTCACACCGCCGTTGCGATAGGTGCCCAGCGCGGTCAGGTAGGAGACTGCGCTGGCAGACAGTGCCATCAGGATGATCCCGATGCACAGCAATCCCAGGGTCAGGCGTTGCCCGGCCCGCGCTCGGGTCAGCACCACAATCGCCATCGTCGCAATCGCCAGGTCCGCGACAGGATAGGCGAGGGACCACACGAGGCTGGCCGGTGTGTCGCTCCCCGCGTGGTACACGCTGCCGAGCACGCTCACCCACGACACCACGAACAGTGAACCGGCCACGATGATTCCGTCCAGAATCAGCCGGGTACGGGACTGTCCGCTGTCACCGGCCGGGAACAGCAGCAAGGCCGCGCATGCGCCGACCGGAAACAACAGATACGCCGCAGCCGCCGCGGAGGGGAACGGTATCTGATCACTTCCCTCCTTCACCACGTAGTAGCACCAGATGACTTGACCGACCGACCATGCCGCCAGCCCACCTGCCAACGCCGACCAGCTGTGGCGCACCATGCCCCGCCCTACCCAGGCAGCCCAGGCGGCACACGCGGTGGCGAGCACGGCGAACACCAGCAAACTCACGTCGGCAATCACGATCGTCGTGAACGCTCCATCCCATCCCGACCACCAACCCACCGCGAACAACAGCGATGGGACGATGAATGCGACCGCGATCGCCCACAGACCGCCTCTCCACACGGCCTCGGCACTCGACGAGGTCCCCACCCGCTCGGCTGTACGATGTCCCATCGTCACCACCCGAGCTGCCGCCTGCCGTCAGTGAATTATTGGATTCGAAGTATCCAGACATTCATCTTTGCACGACGTGCGTATTGAAATATAGTCCATAAAGATACCTGTGGTATGTTTCCCTCGATAGGCTAAGGAGATGGGCGAGCACGAGCGTTCGACATCGCTGCCCTATCCGCACCACTACCGTGCGCGGATCGCGGTCAGCGGCCGACGAGCTTCCGGATCAACCGGGGAAGCGGCCGCCGAAACCGCGGACAGTCGCACAGTGCACAGGACGTGCCCTTGCGGTGGTGCTCGTGAGCGGCGAATGGGTGGCCGCAGCGGCACTCTGAGTTCGACACGGCCATGAACTTGATTCTATTCACACCCGAAACTCGCGCGTCCCGGACGTCACTGGGAGAACCTCACCCAGTCCACCAGCATGGTGGCGGGAAAGCGTGTCGACGACGTGACCGGGCCGGGCCAGTTCCCGCCGACGGCCACATCGAGCAGCAGGTACGCCGGGGCGTCGAACACCCAGCGCTCCTCGGGTCGCAGGTCCGCCGTGGTGACCGTGCCGACGATGTTCCCGTCGATGCCCACCGAGATGCGGCCGGGCGCTTTGATCAGGGCGTAATCGTGGAAACCTGCGCTGAGGTTCGCACCGATCGAGCCATCCGTCGAGCGTTCCCAGTGCCCGCCGCCGACGGTCGGGCCGTGCACTCCCGCGTGGTATCGCGAACCGTCCCCGATCACCTCGAGGATGTCGATCTCGCCGCAGGCAGGCCACCCGACGCTGGTGATGTTGCTTCCGAGCGTCCAGAACGCCGGATGGATTCCCGGACCGGACGGTACCTGAATCCGTGCCTCGATCACCCCGTACGTGAATTCGAACTTTCCACGGGTCACGAGTCGAGCCGACGTGAATCCGCCACCGTTTCTGCGGGCCTCGACGACGAGCCGACCGTTGCCGTCGAGCCGCGAATTCTGCCGGGAGTCGGTGTACACCTGCTTCTCGTTGTTGCCCCACCCACCGCCGCCGAGGTCGTAGCCCCAGAACAGTGGATTGGGTGCCGCGTTTGCGGGTCCGTCGAATTCGTCGCTGCCGATCACGGTGTATCCGGGGTAGGCGGTCCGGACGGCTCCACCGCCGGGCACTGCGGCGGCAACAGCCGGGGTGAGGGACAGCGCGCACAGCGCCACCGAGCACGTCAACGCAATCTCGAACAGGGCCGAGCGCATCCGCCGCATGTGCCGATGCTAGGCGCCGCCGTGACCGGTCGTGACCGAATACGCGACGTGGTCGTTACCGGCGCGGCCCCGTGTAACGGAAGATCGTGCTGTTGTCGTCCTGCGCGTACACGGACCAGTCGGGGCTGGACCGCATCTGGTCCTCGAAGTTCTCGACGGATCCGTCCGGAAGATAGCCGTAGTAGCGGATGGCGGCAGTGCCCTGGGTGTTGAACACGAGATACGTGTCGCCGTCGCGTTCCGCCGCATCCGCGGTGAGCATCTCGATCTGGCCGCCGTGCGGGAAGCCCTCCAGCACGGCCGGGGGCAAGGCCAGCAGAGGTTGATCGAAATCCTTGTCGATGACGGCGAACGTGATGTAGTCGGCGCTGACCCGAGTGGGAAGGCCGGCGGGATAGAGCGACATGATCGTCGCCGGCGGCTTCTCGTTCGCGAGGATGTCCTCTGCGAACGTCACCTGGGACTGATACCCGATGACCAGCGACCACAGCCCGAAATAGCCTTGCAGGCCCGCGAACGTCACGTACGCCACTCCGCTCGCGAGTCCGACCGGGACGACTCGACGGAGCAATCCGGACCGGAACCTGGTCGTGAGAGCGTCCACGAGGATCGGCGCGATGAGGATCGCGCACCCGGGCACGGCGTAGAGATAGACCCGGAAGATCGCCTCACCGCCGTAGCTCTGACCGGCCAGCAGCGCGAACGAGCTGAACGCCATGACGGTCGCGACCCAGGCGGGACGCTTGCGACGCCAGAGGACGATCGCACAGACCACGGCGAGCAGGATGATGCCCGCTGACAGGGAACGGCACACGGCGGAGGTGAAGATCTTCCCGAACGTGCCGACGGCGGTCACGTTGCTGGCGGCGTTGTCGACCGGGTTGAAGCCGGACAGCAGCCCGTACGGTGCGACGATGTCCAGCCGGGGAACGAGATAGGCGACGAGGATCGCGAAGTAGGGAACGGGGATCCACCACGGACGGATCTTCCGCGTCACCGCCAGGGCGACTGTCACGCCGAACAGCCAGTACGGGGTCAGCTGGTGGGTGGGCACCAGAGCGGCGAAGACGAGGATCGACAGGTACGCCGCAGAGCGGTGCTCCGTCGACACCACGAGCAGTGCTACCACACCCAGCGCCATGACGAGGGCGATGGCCTGCGGCGAGAAGTAGTCCTGCCCCACCCAGTTGGCGAGTTCCGCCACCATCGCAGCCGTCAGTGCCACCCGCATGCCGAACCCGAGGAGCCGGGCGATCGCGGCGATCACGACCGCCAGCAGCACGTGGATCACCGGCGCGAACCAGTGGGCGATCGACATCATGTCCGCGGATGTGATGTCGCCGAACCACGCGAAAGCGGTGAAGAAGCCCGGCCACTCGCCGTAGATGTCGACGCCCTTGGGCGGCAGTGTCTGGAACTGCTGGATGTAGTCGACCACGCCGAGGTGCTTGTACGTCCACCCGTAGATGGGCACGTCGGTGATGAGGGTCGGGGTGAGCCGTTCCACCGCGATCACGCCGAGCACGGCCGCGGCGGCGGTCCCGACAGCCCTCTTGCGAAGAGCCCAGACGAATGCACCGAGCATCATCAGCGCGCACACCACCAGGCCGGGCCCGCTGCCGACGAACAGCAGACCGAACTGTGAGTACGCAGTGGAGCCGAGCCAGAAGAGAACCACCACCCACAGGGCGAGCGCCACGGCAACGAGGATCAGGGGCCGGTTGCGGCGGGCAGCGTGCCACCGTTGCGACAGACGCAGCGACACCTGCTGCACGGTCACCGCGCGAACCGGCTCGGCGCCGGTGTCGTGCCACCGATGCCGCAGCGCGGACGCCACGACGGCAAGGACCATCACCAGCAGCAGACCCGTCGCGGGCCATCGGTAGAACCAGGCCAGGACGGTGGTGGCCGCAGTCGCCACGGCCAGTCCGAGAACGGGGACGGCCGCGACGGCTGCGGCGACCGGTATCCGCATCCACGTCACGATCGCGAGACCCGGTCCGAGCAACACGAACACCGTCAGTAGCACCGAACTCACCGACGACGGAAGCGGTGCCAGGGACGTCAGTCCCGCGACCGCCGAGGCCAGCGCGGCGACGTCGTAGTACCGGGTCAGCTCCGGAGCCCTGGTGTCGAGGCGCTCCGCGGTGAGGAGATCACTCATCGGTGACCCTCACCCAGTCGACGAGCATCGTGGCGGGAAACGTCGTGTCGGCTCCGACGTCGCCTGGCCACCGTCCCCCGACGGCGACGTTCAGCAACAGGGAGAACGGTTTGTCGAACACCCACTCCTGCCCCGGGGCCAGGTCGGCACGCGAGAACTCGCCCGTCACCGCGTCGTCGATGCCGAACGTGACCCGGTCCGGCGACCGCTTCACCCAGTAGTCGTGAAAATCTTCCGACATGTTCTCGCTGCCTTCGGCTTTCACTTCCCAGGGCGTGCCGTCCGCGGAGGGGCCGTGCAGCGCACTGTGGTAGAACGACGCGTCGTTGATCGTCTCGATCACGTCGATCTCCCCCGACTGCGGCCAGCCCACACGGTTGACGTCCGTGCCCATCAACCAGAACGCCGGGTGCAGGCCCTGTCCGCTCGGCAGCTTGATGCGGGCCTCGGCCCGTCCGTACTGGAATGCGAAGCGGTCGAGGGTGACAAGCCGGGCGGACGTGTAACCCGACCCGTCGGGACGTGCTTCGATCACGAGGTTGCCCTCGCCGTCGAGCCGGGAATTGACGGGATCGTCCGTATAGACCTGCGCCTCGTCGTTTCCCCAGCCTCCTCCCCCGACTGCGTGTCCCCAGTAGCGGGGGTCGGGCGCGGTTCCGGCGGGCCCGACGAAATCGTCGAACATGAGCACAGACTCGGCCTTCCTCGACGCCTGCGCGACATCGCTCGACGCGTACCACCCGGTGACGCCGATGCAGACGAGCGCGAGGAACACCGTCGCCGCAGACACGGCGCGGGTTCTGCGTGGACGGTTCAGCTGCCTATGCACCGGCACTGTCTCCGACCCGGACGACGGCCGAATGTCGAACCGACTGCAGTTGCGTCACGAGGTGGACGCACACGACGAACCCCAGGATCGCCGAGTAGGCCGCGACCCGTTCGATACCACCCACGCCGAGACCGAGGTCCCAGGAGTAGGTGAAGCAGAAGTACCCCACCAGTCCGAGGACCCCCAGCGCGAAGGCGAGGTACGTTGCCGGCCCGGATATCCGAGGCCAGACGGTGAGTGCCGTCGTCAGTGTGAAGAGACTGCCGAAGATGAGGAACAGCGTGGCGCCGAGTGAATGCAGTTCCCAGTGCGTGTTCGACGGCGCGAGACCGACCACTACTCCGCCGATCCCGGCCACCACCAGGAAGACGACAGGGGCCGGCGGCAGCACCCGTTCGATGCGGTGCCAGAGGACGGCGGCAACCATGTAGGCGAGTCCGGTCACCACGAACGACGCGTCCATCAGCAGTGATGTCTTGCTGCACGGCGCGTTTCCGTCCGTGCCACAGAACGGGACGCCGAGGTCACTGATGAAGTTGGCGGAGTAGCTGTAGTGACCGCGCCACGTGCCGGCGACGAGGAATTCGACGACGAACAACTGCAGGACGGCAACGGTGAGGTACAGCGGAGTCCGCTTCGATGTCTCGAGGACGTGTGAGGGCATGGTCAGAACATCCTTCGAGACAGTAGAGACAGTGGGTCGCACAATGCGTCCGCGAGTGCGGTGCGGACGAGTTCGGGGTCGAAGACGTTGTCGTGCAGCGACGCCGACACGTCCAGTTCGGAACCGTGGCGCACCGAGTTGAAGACGATCGATGCAGGGTCGGCCGGTTCGCTCAGTGCGGTGACGAGACGCCGGCCGGGCTCGTCGGTCCAGTCGAGATCGGCCAGCAGTGCGGCCTCTCCCATGTCGGAGTACACGAGCCGCGTCCGGGGGTCCGCAGGAACGTGGGTGGCCTGCGCGTGCGCACGGCCGGCACGCACCCGCCTGCGGAACGTGGCGGTGCTGAGTGCGAGCGAGGCGAGCGGTCGGCCAGACGCCGTGGCCTGCGTGATCGCCGCACTCATCTCGGCGGGATCACCCGGGTCCGACAGTGAGAAGCGCACCAGAGCAGCGAAGTTACCGTTCACCGTCGAAGCCTCTGGAAGGTACCGGCGGCAGTCGAAGAGGACGTCGACCGTGTCGTCGACAGCCAGTCCATGACTCCGCATTGCCCGCGCGACGGCCGCGAACAGCAACGACGACACCGACGCCCTGGGCATTTCCCGGTCCCGCCAGCGACGCAGTTCTGCGGTGGTCCCGGACGCTGTGGACGCGATGACCGCGGTGGGCGCGCGGTGCCACGGCACCACGACCCCGGCCGATCCGGAACCATGTGTGGCAGCGGGCCGGGACTCGAGAAGCGACGCGACACGTGTGGGGGTCGACGCGAAGGTCCGGGTCAGGGCGCGTGCGAGCGGCAGTGCGCTGTCCCGGGTCCGCGCCCATTCCGGAACCGGCGTCCCGGTGCGGCCGCCGGCGACGGCATGGACGAGAGACAGCGCGAGCCTGCCGTCGCCGAGTCCGTGCGAGATGTCGAGCAGGAGGAAATCACCCGCGACCGCGACGTTCAGCGCGTGCGCGGACGCACCCGACCGTGCCAGCCGGGTCAGCAACTGCGGCACCTCCTCCCTGGTACAGGGTTCGAGTTCCCGTACCCGCCCGAGAAAGTCCTGCGGTCGGTGCTCCCACCGGCGTGACCCGGGGGCCGGGACGAGACCGATCGGGGTGTGCCGCCCACCCGCGTGCGCGAGCAGGGTCAGCGTGTCCCGGATCTCGCCGATGCTCGGCAGTCGGACGGGACCGATCGCGGTGATCATCCGGCTCCCGCTGCGCATCAGGTCGCGGGTACTCGCTCTATGTGTCGACATCGGACACCTGCCACATCGGTTTCGGGTTCATACTCTTCTTGGCCAGCCACCGCTCCCACTTGGCGCGGTTCTGGAGTCGGCGGAGCCACGAGATGAGCGGTCCTGCGAGGATCACGGCGGTGAGCGTCTCGGCCGCGAGATACGCCCAGCCCACACCCGCGACCCCGATCGACGCGCTGAAGACCAGGCTGCCGACGATGATGACCACCGTGGCCAGGCACTGGGTGACGACGGCGAGGGTCAGCCGGCGGTACACCCGCGCGAGACCGTCGTAGACGGCGCCGATGACGGTGAGAGGCACGAACACCGCGGCGAGATGGAGCAGAGGCGTTCCTTCCGCACGGTATTCGTCACCGATGAATCCGAGTGCGGGCGGCGCGACGAAGGCCAGCCCGAATCCGCCCACCACCGCGACCACGGCAATGGTGCGGACGAACCGGCGCGACAGGCTGACGATCTTGTCCGGATGCGCGGCGGCCTCGGCGACGAACGGGCCCACCATGAGGTTCACCATGATGTAGAGGGCGCTGACGATCGACCAGGTCACCGCGAAGTACGCGTTCGCCGCGGTGCCGACCCGGGTGACGACGATCAGCGGGACGACGAGCGGGGCGATGGCCCCCAGCGCCGAAATGCCGTACGAGGAACCGAAGTACACTCCGAGTTCCTTGTTGGAGGGCAGCGCGGGTACCTGCCGGTATCGCGGGTCGGACCGGATGCGCAGGCCCATCGACGTCAACACGACCACCACGGCGAGCGCCGCGGTGACCCCCCAGGAGGCGACGATGGCGAGCGCCGACCCCGACGCCGCGAGCACCACGACCGCGAGCAGTTTGGCCAGTGCGTGGAAGACGTTCTTCGACGCCGCCCAGCGGGCCACGCCCAGCCCGGAGACGGTCTGGTCCTGAAGAGCGAAGAGCGCGAGGACGACGACGAACACCGGATAGATCGCGATTTCCAGGTTGTTCTCGAACAGCGTGTCCCGCGGACCGAGGACGATGAGCCCGACGGCCGACACGAAGGCCAGCGTGGCCACGGCAGCGAAACCCTTGACCAGCAACGGTCCCGCGCGGTGTCCCGCCACGGGCAGGAAGCGCTCGAACATCGAGCCGAGGCTGAGATTCGACAGCGTCGACAGCATGATCGCCGTCGAGATGAGAGCGGACGCCACGCCCACCTGATCGGCGGGGAACAAGCGCGCGGCCGCGCCCCAGAAGGCGAGGCCCAGTACACCGGTGACGACACTCGACAGCATCAGGGCCATCGAGTTGAGCTGCAGATTCCGCCCCGCGGAGCGCGGTGGCTGCTCGGCACGGTGCTTCGCGCGTAGTTGCGACTGCGTCGCTGTCGGGGATCCCATGGCTACCCGACCAACTCCGGCCGGGAATCGTCACGGGCGTCGTCGACAGGACCCACGGTCAGTTCACCGAGCGCGGTGGCGAGGACGTCCCGCAGGACCCTGTCCCGCAGGGCGGTGCTGTACAGCGAGTGATCGCCGGACGGGTACGTCACCAGGCGGCCGTTCCAGCCGGCGCGCCGGAGCCGGCGAAGGCTGCGCTCGCCCTGGTTCTCGACGAACGCGGCGTAGTCGATCGGTGAAAGCAGAACGGTGGTGTGCACGCCACGCTCGTTCAGCGGAGCGAGCATGACCTCCGGCACCTGCAGCAACCCGGCCCGGCCCAGCCACAACCAGCCGCGGTACGGCATCCACACCCGCAGGTACTTTTTCGCTGTCGCCGCGTGCCGGTGGAGCAGCGCGAGCGCTGCACCCTTCAGAGATTTCCGGTCGGCGCCCATCGTCGACTGCTTCACGAACGCCTGACGGGTGATGGTCCAGTCCGCCATGTTGACCAGGACCACCGCCCGGACGGGACGCCGGAGGGCGGCGTAGCTCGAGTTCCACGCCCCCGAACACATGCCCACGAGCACAGCCGATTCGGGCTGCGCACCGCTGACGGAGATGATGTCGACGGCGTCGTCCCGGGATTCGTCCGTGTAGACGGTGGTGCATTCGCCGTGCTGCACCGTGCCGGTGTCGCCGGTGCCGCGACGATCGAAGCGGACGCTGACGATCCCGTGGGCGGCGAGTTCGCGCGCCGTCTCGGCCCACAGCCGGACCGGTCCGACGCGGTGCTCGCCGGCGGTGCCGTGGAAGATCACGGTCGGTGCCGCAGGGTTGTGCGCCGCATCCCGCCCCGCCGCGATGGACGTTCGGATCGTGAAGAGTTCGGATGCTCCCGCGAAGCCCAGAGTCTCGACGACGTGTCTGCCGTCGACGGTCCGATCCACGACGGCGGTGGTGCGGAGATCGAGTGCCGCACCGGTGTGCTGGTCGCCGAAGGACGCGGACATCCAGTCGGCGATCCGGTCGATGTCGCCGAACGGAATCCGGACCACGAAGTCCGGCGGCTCGAGAAACGATTCGTAGTCGTGAACTGAGAAGTTCTCGGCGTTCCAGGCCGCGACGGACTCACGCATCCCGACGGAATCGACCTCGCTCTCCCGCAACGCCATCAGGACCTTCGCGCCCTGCGGCGGGGTGGCCGCTCGCACACTCATCGCCGACAGTGCTGTAGCCGCGGCCGGTGCGAGCACCGCACCGATGAGGGTGATCCGCGGATCGTCCGCGTCCTCGGGACCGACCACCATCCGGTGGAGCGCGGTCTGCTTGCGCAGGTAGGCGCGGCCGCGCACCACCGGGTCCCACAAGGTCACGGCCCGCACCGGACCGCACGTCGCGGCGACCTGTGCGGCGAGCAGGGCGCCGACCCGGAGGCCGACCAGCCCGACGTCCGTGATGCCGCAGCTGCGCACGAAATCGACGGCCCTCCGGATGCTGTCGAGCCATCCGGTGACCGCGTCGGAATCGTCCTGGGCGCCCGGCGAGTCACCGGTGCCGCGGTAGTCGAACCGCAACACCAGTAGACCGCGAGCCCGCAATTGCTGGGCGAGATACACCATTCCGCGATATGCGTCGACCTGTTCCTTGCCGATCGGCGGGCAGAGGACGACGGCACCGCGGCAGCGGCCGTCCGCGGGAAGGTCGACGACGCCGAACAGCGGCGCGTCCTCCGGTCCGAACCAGGTGGCGAACCGGGTGCCGTCGGTGCGGCCGGCGAGATCAGGATGGGCCGTCATCGGTCATCCCCCTGAGCGGTGCCGGATCCCGGCCCTCCACTCGGGCCCTCAGATAGGCGAACGGACCACGCGCGATGGACCGCAGCTCGGTGGCTCCGATCCCCACGGGAAGGTCGTCGGCGAGACCGTCCGGAGGGGTGGCGACACGGGACATCTTCCGCGACAGATGAAGAAACGTCGGCGCCTGCCGCACCGCGATGCGCGCTGCGAGCCAGGCGGTGCGGGGGTCGACGGCGATCTTGGCAAGCCAGGCACCGAGTCCGAGTCCGTAGCCGCGCGCCTGGACGGCGAGCGCCTCGTTGTCCGCCCGGTGCCGATGCCACACGACAGCCCCGGGCCGGTACGCCAGCTGCCGCCCGGCGTGCAGTACGCGGAAGAACATGTCGAGGTCTTCGCCACCGTCGGTGGGGGCTCCCGCCCCGAGCGCTTCGTCGAAACCACCCAGCGCGAACACGGCCTGCCGATCGACCGCGAAATTCGCACCGGTGCCGTAGACGCCGACCTGGAATGGGAAGAGCGGCACGTCGGCGGGCGGGTGCGCGAGGTCGAACAACCGTGGGACGCAGGAACTCGCCCACCCCACCCGCTGATCGAAGTACGCCTGCGCGGGTGTGCGGATCTCCCCGCTCGGGACGATCCCGCACACGCACGCCACCGCACTACCGGCGCCGAATCCGGCGACGAGTTCGGTGAGCCAGTGCGGGTCGACGACGACGTCGTCGTCGGTGAAGGCGACGATCTCCGTGTTCGCCGCGCGGACGCCCGCATTGCGCGCCCGGGACAGGCCCGGGCGGGGCTCGGTCACGACGCGCACACGGGGGTCGCCGAGTTCTGTGACGTACCGCTGCGTGGCATCCGTGCGGGATGCGTTGTCGACCACGATCACGTCGTAGTCGGGATGGTCGAGCGACAGGATCGATTCCAGGGCGACCTTGAGGCTGTCTACCCGGTCCCGGGTACACACCACCACGGTGACGGACGGGCCGGATGCGGCGGTGGCGGCGGCGCTTTCGGCCACCGCTCCCGGCAGGAGCCCGTCCAGTGCGCGCCGCAGTGCGCCGGCCGCGAGTCGGCCGTCCTCGATGTCCACTTCGACGAATCCCAGCAGGGTGCGGTCTTCCCGCACGAGCAGCCGGGCACGCTGATACCCCTCGGCACGCTCCAGCCGGTATTCGGTGTCGTCTCGCACGGGACCGCGTAGTTCGCCGACCCAGACGGCCCCGTCCCACGTCGGCGCGTGATCGCTCACGAGAGCAGGCACCAGGTCGATCCGGCGATCGAGTGTTCCGGTCATGCCGTCACCCGCTTCGATCGCAGACCGACGAGACCGCGGACGTAGCCGGCCGTGGTCGCCGTGAGCCCCGCGATCACGGCACCGGCCCGGGCCAGCCCGCCGTGCCGCGGGGATGCGATCCCCGTGACGACAGCTCGCGGGAGAACGCGTGCGGTGTACGCCCGTTCGCTGCTGAGCGCGTCGCCGGCCCCGACGAGATCGGAGACCAGCGCTTTCGACATGCCCTCGTGGAAGCAGCGCGAGAGGAAGTAGCGGAACGTTGTGCGGTCGTCGCTGACGCGGTGCGCCACCTTCATCGCGGGGTCGAACAGCAGCTGCGCAGTGGGCTGGTGGGCGCGGATCCGGATGCAGAGTTCGGTCTCCTCGCACCCGACCGGCGTCGTCCCGACCCGGCCGATCCCGTCGCTGAACCCGTCGACGGCGTCGAACACCGTGCGCCGCAGAGACATGTTGCAGCCGATGAAGTTCCGCACCGGCTCGATACGTGTCGGCTGGCCGACGTAGCTGCAGCCGACCACCCAGTCGAACTCGGCGGGCATCCACACGGGGCGGTCCGCGGGCCAGACGGGACTCGCGAATCCCCCCACACCGAGCACGTCGGGGTCGGAGTAGTGGGCGGCGGACACCCGGTACCAGTCGGGTTCGGCGCGCGCATCGTCGTCGAGGAACGCGATCATGTCGCCGCGCGCCGCGCGCACGCCCGTGTTGCGGGCTCCGGAGAGCCCCTTCGACCCGGAGTTACGCAGCACGGTCACCCGGGTCTGCCCGGCGAAGTGCCATTCGGCACGCGAGAACAGTTCCTCGGAGTGGTCGATCACCACCAGGACCTCGAGCACGGGCACATTCTGCGTGAGCACCGAGTCGACTGCGGCACACAGGTCGGTCCACCGTTCGGTGGTGTAGGCGCAGATCACGACGGAGCAGGACACGAGTGTGGACACCGTCATGGTTGCTCAGCCTCGCGAGACGGGGGCCGGGAACACGTCAGGCGCGGAGGTGCGTTGTTCGCTCCTGATGGTGCGCAGCACCCGGAGCCCGTCACGTACCGCGTTGAGATTGCTCTCGCCGTGGATGCGGTCCTGTTCGAAACTCGGCACCTCGGTGATTTTCAGGCCCGCGTTGGCGACCCGCACGTTGATGAGTGTCTCGATCTCGAAGCCGTCGCCCCACTGCGCCTCGGTCGCATCGACGGACGGCAATGCCATCACCGGGACGTGGTGGCGCCAGAATGCGTTGTAGCCGTAGCACAAATCGCTGAACGAGGCCCCGAACTTGAGGTTGACGATGGCGTTCAACGCCTTGTTGCCGAGCTTTCTGCTGAACGTGATGTCGGAGCTTCCGCCGCCGGCGGCGAAGCGGGTTCCCTTCGCGAAGTCCGCGCCTGCCACGAGAGCCTCGACGAACAGCGGGATCTCGGCCGGGTCGGTGGATCCGTCGGCGTCGATCATCACGATGATGTCCGATGTGGAGGCGAGGAAACCGCAGGCCAAGGCATTGCCCTTGCCCTTTCGGCTCTGCGTCACGACCGTGGCGTCAGGCCACAGGCTCTTGGCCACCTCGACCGTGTCGTCGACGGAATGTCCGTCGACGAAGACGATCTCGTCGATGTCGGCCGGCATCCGCGCGGCAACGTGCGGGAGATTCTTGGCTTCGTTCATGGCAGGCACGACGACCGTGACCGTCGGCCGCTGTGACCCGTCCCCGTCGTTGCGACCGTTGTCTTCGCCTTCGCGTTGGTCGACGCCCACGACGTCGGTACCGTCGGAGGGTTCCAGGCGATCAGGCGTGTAGAGGCTCATTTGTCCGTCTTTCCTCGTCGGGCGAATGGCCCGGCAGCATCACAGTCGTCCCATGCGAGCACTGACCACCCCGTGTCTGGAGTGATGTCCTCACCACGTGCAGCGTGCAAAGGAAGCAGAGACCGTTCGAACCCCCGCAGTTCAGAAAACTTCAATTTTTTCGACCATCGGTCTTCTTTGCAGGGGTAAACCTATCTCAAGTTTGTTTCGTGCGCACCCGTTAACGCGAAGTGATTTAAAACTCAGTTATATTTCGGCAAACCGAAACGATCGCGTGGAACGGCCGCCCTCACGACGGCCAGTGACCCGTCCAGTCCGCTGCTCCGAGCAAGGACTTCCCCTGTGCACGCGCCACATTCTCGGCTACCCGGATCCGGGTGATGAACGCGTGCGTCGCCGCCCGGAGTCTCGTCTCGGCCTCTGCCTCAGCTACCAGACCGGACTCGAGCTCGTCGGGCACGAGTTCGGGCGGCAGGCCGGCCTTGCGCGCGCGGGCGATCACCTTCGCCGCGAGGGACGCCGCGGGCTGGCTCATCGCGACGCCGTCGAGGCAGGAACTCCGCGCCTTCTCCGCCGCCTTCCGGATCTCCCATGCCCGTTCCTGCTCCGCGATGTCGATCGGCCCGACGACGTCTTCCCCGAGGTGGGGGCTGCGGTGCACGAGCTTGGCCACCAGGGTCGCGGCCACGTCGTCCACGTCGAAATTGCCCGACGCCGACGCGATGCGCGAATGGAACAGGACCTGCAGCAGCAGGTCTCCGAGTTCTTCCCGGAGATCGCCGGGTTCGGACGACTCGATCGCGTCGAGCACCTCGTACGTCTCCTCGACGAGGTAGTGCGACAGGGTGCGGTGCGTCTGCGTCACTTCCCAGCCGCCGTAACTCCACAATCGGTCCATCACCTCGGCTGCCTCGACGAGGTTGTCGCCCGGGACCTTCGGTGCCGCGATGACCCGGGACCCCGACGCGACCCACTCGCGCACGGTCGGATGGTCGGGATCGGTACTGACCAGGACGGCGGCCCCGGGTGCTTCGGTCAGCAACGTCCGCACGGCTTCGGGTACCTCATCGGTGAACTCCACTGCGTCACCGACCACCCCGACGGCCTGCATCGGGATCGTCGTGGGCCGCAACGGGTCGAGCAGGACCACCGTCATCGGGTCAGGCCTCCATCACCACGGACCCGGCAGCCTTGCCGTCCAGCGCGACCACGAAGTCGGCGATGTACTGCAGCAACTCCACGTCACGCACCCGCTCCGCGCCGATTCCGCCCGACCCCGCCCGGGGCAGCGGCAGCTGCACCATTCCGGTGGTGGCACGGTACTGGGCGCTCGGGTAGATCCGCTTGAGACGCAACTGCTTCGAGTCGGGCAGGGCCATCGGCGCGATCTTCAGCTGCGTCCCGACCACGGCGATCTCCTCGAGTCCGTACTCGCGGGCCAGCAGGCGCAGCTTGGCCACCGAAACCAGTCGGCGGACCTCCTCGGGCAGCGGTCCGTACCGGTCGACGAGTTCGTCGACCACGGCCGTGATGCCGTCGAGTTCGGTGGCCGCCGCGAGCTTGCGGTACCCCTCGAGCCGGAGACGGTCGCTGGTGACGTAATCGGGAGGGATGTGCGCGTCGACGGGCAGGTCGATACGGACCTCCTTCGGAGCGTCCTCCGTCGTGATCGGCTTGCCGTCTGCGGCCGCCCGGAACGCCTCGACCGCTTCCCCCACCAGCCGCACGTACAGGTCGAACCCGACACCCGCGACGTGACCGGACTGCTCGGCACCCAGCACGTTTCCGGCGCCGCGGATCTCGAGGTCCTTCATCGCGACCGCCATGCCGGCACCGAGGTCGGAGTTCTGTGAGATGGTCGCGAGGCGGTCGTAGGCCGTCTCGGTGAGCGGCTTCTCCGGCGGGTACAGGAAGTACGCGTAGCCGCGTTCCCGGCTCCGCCCGACGCGGCCGCGCAACTGGTGCAGCTGCGACAGGCCGAGGGAATCGGCGCGTTCGACGATGAGCGTGTTGGCGTTGGAGATGTCGAGACCCGTCTCGATGATGGTGGTGCACACCAGCACGTCGTAGTCGCGTTCCCAGAAGCCCTGCACGGTCCGTTCCAGGGTGTCCTCGTTCATCTGCCCGTGTGCCACCACGACCCGCGCCTCGGGGACGAGTTCGCGGATCCGCTGGGCCGACTTGTCGATCGAGCTGACCCGGTTGTGGACGTAGAACACCTGCCCGTCGCGGAGCAGTTCCCGTCGGATGGCCGCCGCCACCTGCTTGTCGGCGTACGCGCCGACGTAGGTGAGGATGGGGTGCCGTTCCTCCGGCGGCGTGAGGATCGTGGACATCTCGCGGATGCCCGCCATGCTCATCTCCAGTGTTCGCGGGATCGGCGTGGCCGACATCGTGAGAACGTCCACGTGGGTGCGCAGGGCCTTGATGTGCTCCTTGTGTTCCACACCGAAGCGCTGTTCCTCGTCGACGATGACGAGGCCCAGGTCCTTCCACCGGATCCCGGTCTGCAGCAGCCGGTGCGTGCCGACCACGACGTCGATCTCGCCGTCGGCCATGCCGGCGATGGTCTCCTTGGAGTCTCCCGCATCCGTGAAGCGGGAGAGCCCGCGCACCGTCACCGGGAACGCGGCCATGCGCTCGGTGAACGTCTGCAGGTGCTGCTGAGCGAGCAGCGTCGTCGGCACCAGGACGGCCACCTGCTTGCCGTCCTGCACGGCCTTGAACGCCGCCCGCACCGCGATCTCGGTCTTGCCGTAGCCGACGTCGCCGATGACGACGCGGTCCATCGGGACCGCCTTCTCCATGTCGGCCTTGACCTCGCTTATGACCGTCAGCTGGTCGTGGGTCTCGGTGAACGCGAAGGCGTCCTCCATCTCCTTCTGCCACGGGGTGTCGGGGCCGAACGCATGTCCGGGTGCGGCCTGCCGCGCCGCGTACAGCTGGACGAGCTCACCGGCGATCTCACGAACCGCCTTGCGCGCCTTGCGTTTGGTGTTGGCCCAGTCGGATCCGCCGAGCTTGCTCAGCGCGGGCAGCTCGCCGCCGACGTACCGCGACAGCTGGTCGAGCGACTCCATCGGAACGAACAGACGGTCGCCCGGGTGTCCGCGCTTGCTGGCGGCGTACTCGATCACCAGGTACTCGCGGCGGGCGCCGCCGATGGTGCGTTCGACCATCTCGACGAATCGTCCGATGCCGTGCTGGTCGTGCACCACCATGTCCCCGGCGGTCAAGGCCAGCGGGTCCACCTGGTTGCGGCGCTTCGCCGGCAGCCTCTTGCCGTCGCCGACCGCGGCCACCCGGTTGCCGGTGAGATCGGCCTCCGTGACGATGACGAGTCCGGCGGTGGAGTCGTCGCCGGGGAAGACCAGGCCGTCGTGGAGCGAACCGCGCAGCACCCCGACCTGGCCCCGCGGGGGCTCGGTGCCGGGCGCGAGTTCCGCCGCGGGCACCTCGGCCTCGCGCAGACGCTCGAGCACGCGATGCGCGGTGCCGGCGCCCGCGACCACGATGACGGCGCGCCCGCCGGTGGTGACGTGGGCGCGCAGGCTCACGAACAGTTCCGACAGCAGGTCGTCGGACCCACGGACCTGCGGTGCCGGCGTGACCGCCAGCTCCAGTTCCTCGCCGTTGCCCGACGCGAGCGGGCTCAGCGTCCACCACGGCAGGCCCGTGGCCTCCGCGGATTCACGGACCTGGCTGAGCGAGCGGTAGGCGGAGGCTCCGAGATCGATGCCGTCACCCTTCAGCACCGAGGTGTCGAGCGGGGCGGCGCCGCCGATCGAGGCCGCCGTCCACGACGCCTCGAGGAACTCCTGACCGGTGCGCACCAGGTCGGTGGCGCGCGTCCGGATCTTCTCCGGATCGCACAGCAGCACGTGTGCGCTCTCGGGCAGCACGTCGGTGAGCAACTGCAGTTGCCCCGGCCGCAGCACGGGCAGCAGTGCCTCCATGCCTTCCACCGGGATGCCCGCCGACATCTTGTCGAGCATCTCGACGAGCGCGGCGTCGGCCTGGTTGTCGACCGCGAGCTGCGCGGCGCGGTCGCGGACGTCCTCGGTGAGGAGCAGTTCGCGGCACGGCGGAGCGATCACGGCGTCGATGTCGAGTTCGGGCAGCGACCTCTGATCCGCGACGGAGAACGCGCGCAACTCGGTGACCTCGTCGCCCCAGAATTCGACGCGCACGGGATGATCCGCGGTGGGTGAGAACAGGTCCAGGATGCCGCCGCGGACGGCGAACTCACCGCGCTTTCCCACCATGTCGACGCGCGTGTACGCCATTTCGACGAGCCGCTGGATCAGCCCGTCGAAGTCGTGCTCGACACCCACGCGCAGCGTGACGGGTTCGATCTCACCGAGACCGGGGGCCATGGGTTGCACCAGCGAACGGACGGTGGTGACGATGACCTGGAGCGGGGCCCCGTACGAGCGGTCGTCCGGGCGCGCGAGTCTGCGGAGCACCTCCACGCGGCGACCGACCGTGTCGGCGCTCGGCGACAGCCGTTCGTGCGGCAGCGTCTCCCACGACGGGAACTGCGCCACGGCGTCGCCGATCATCTCCTGCAGTTCGGCGGTGAGGTCGTCGGCCTCGCGACCGGTCGCGGTGACCAGCAGCAGATGGGTGCGCTCGGCGAGAGCCGCGGCCACGAACGGCCGGGCGGGTGCGGGCGCGACGATGTCGAGGTGATGCCGCCCGAGCGCCTCGGTCACCTGTGCGATGACTGCGTCGCCCAGCGCAATCTTCGCCAGACCGGCGAGCGGGGTGTCGGACGAGGGCTCGGCAGCGATGAGCGGGGAAGACAACGACGCACTCCTGAGCAGTGATGACGAACTGCCGGCGAACAGCTCGGGCCGGGACGAGCGGCCAGTTGCGGACTGAGCCAGCCTAGTCGATATCGCACACGGACGGACCGGGGTCCGTATCAGGTGCAGACCTGCACGACCGGTGTAACGGCCACCGAGTTCAGCGCCCGCACGTGCCCGGTCACCGCGTCCGCTGTCCCGGTCCTGCGCACCGGCACGATTCGCGCTCCGCCGGGCGGCAGGTGGAACCAGGAGTCCACCGGTTCGAAGCCGCGGAGTTCGAGGTGGACGTACTGGGCGGCGCCGTCGGTTCCGACGTCGACGACCCAGTCCCCGGGCGCCGCCTGCCGCGCCACCGCCGTCAGGCCGACGGTGCGTTCGAGGGCCCGTGCAGGTCCGCCGACGAGGTGCACGGCCTCGGCGACGACACCGTCCTCGCTCGACAGGGTGACGGTCACGCTCTCGTACCCGCGGGGGCCGAAGCGGTGGACGTGTGTCGCGTCGGTGAAACGCCCGAGCACCGTGTCGAGCGACCACCGGCGGGCCGCGTGCTCGGCGAGGGTCACCGGTTCGGTGACGTCGAACGCCCGGGCACCCGTGCGGGTGTGCACTTGCACCCGCAACTCCCCCACGACCGTGTGGGCGGAGTCGTTGACCGCGTCGATCCGCAGTCCGTCCAGTCCGTCCTCGGCGAGGAGGACGGCGACCGGCAGCGACATCCGCCGCATCACGAACCACGGCGCCTTCGGCCTGCCGTCGGAGTCGAGCAGCCCCCACCCGGCGCCGGGTTCGAGGTCGCGGAGCGCGAGCACCAGGACGCCGTCGCATCCCGAATCGGGCCGACGCCAGTAAGCGAGAGTCGCCGCGAACACCTCGCAGACGGCGGCCCGACCGAGGGCGAGGTACCGCTCGGGGTCGCTCCAGCGGACCGTCGACGGTTCCTCGCCGAACAGCGTCCGCACGTAGTGATCGCGGACGTCCTCGAAGTCCCAGGACGCCCCGTTGTCCCGCGGCACGGCCGCCTTCCACCGGGGATGGTGGCCGGCCGCCGCGAGGCTGCCGAACTCGGCCTCGATCGTCGCGTCCGCCGGGGGGATCGAGAATGCGAGGCATTCGGCGGCGAACCGCACCCGGGCCTGGCGGACGTCGGACGGCGGAAGCCGGTAGCCCCCGACACCGAAGTAGTGCGCGATACCCGTCCCCACGTGGGTCGCGAGCGCATCGCCGCCCGGGGGCGAGGTCGGTGACGACGACACCGGCACCACCCCCGGTGCCGTCGTACCGACCACCGCCGGGATCACGTCGTGCACCGCCGTCATGTGCGGCGCCGCGAGTCCGAGCATTGCCGGTTGCTGTTCGGTCTCGCTGCCTCCGCTGAACACGGTGAGCGCGGGGTTACCGGACAGCGGCCGCAGCACCGCCTCGACCTCCGCGGTCAGCAGGTCCAGGAACGGCTGGTCGTCGGGCGGGTCGAACGTCGACAGCATGGCGTCCTGCCACACCATGACACCGAGTTCGGCACAGTCGTCCCAGAATGCGGCGTCCTCGTACACCGCCGTGCCCGGCACGCGGACCATGTTCAGGCCGGCCTCGACCACCCTCTCGAGAGTGGCCCGCGTCTGATCCCGGCCGCCCAGCCCGACCGGATCCACCGGCGTCCAGACGGCGCCGCGGCAGTACACGTCGACGCCGTTGACCGACAGCCGGAATCCGCCGTCACCGCGCGCCGCGCACACGGTGCGGAATCCGACCGCACCGAGGTCGACGACGTGCTCCCCCAGGACGACGCTCAGCGGATACGTCGCGGGGATGCCGTGGGTGTGCGGCCACCACAACCGGACGTCGGGGACGCGGAGGTGAGCGCGGACCTCCTGCGCGCCGGACCCGGAGTCCACGATTGTCGCGTCCACGGTGAGGTCGCCGAGCCGCACGACAGGCGCCGGCCCGGCCGAGCGGTGCACGCGCACGGCGAGGTCCAGTACGCCCGCGCCGTCCTCCACGGTGGTGACCACGTGACGGTCCGACAGGACTGGGGCAGCGCCGTCGTGTAGACGTGCCGCACGCCACGGACCCACCGGGGCAGGCACACCCCCGAAGACCGGGGCACGACCGAGCAGACTCGTGCGAATCCAGCGCAGTCCCTGCGCGCTCACCAGCGCCGACCGCCAGCGTCCCCGTGGCCGTCGGCGGCGCAGCGCGGCATCGAGCGACGGAAAACGGATCGCCAGCGTGACCGTGCCGGGGCGGGAAGCGAGTTCGACCGAGGCCGGCAGGAACATCGACTCCGACGACAGGACGAGGTCGTCACCGGCCCACACCTCCGCGTGCGAGGCGAGGCCGTCGAACTCGAGACGCCACGGACCCGGGCCGTCGCCGGACACGTCGGTGACGAACCACCAGTCCACCGCATCGGTCTTCGCCGCGCGCGCCGCCGCAGCGCCGTCGATCGCCCGGATCGCGCCTGCCGCGGTGCCCGGCACCTGCGCGGAATACCACCGACCCGGCACACAAGCCAGGCCCGAGGGATCGGTGACCGAATCCGGTTCCGTTGCCACACAACGCCACCGAGCACCGGTGAGAAGATCCACTACTCGCGTCCGACCACTCGCGCCACGCCGCCCACCGACCGTTCCCACGCCTCGGCCATGCCGTCGAGTTGCGCCGACGGGTCGACACTGCGTCCGCGAGCGGCCCGAGCCATCTGGAACTGCACGCTCTTCGCGCCCTGCGCCACCGCCCGGAAGCCCGGCGCGAACGCCGCCGCCCCCGCGAACCCGTTGCGCTCGAGGTACTCGCAGACGTCGGCGGCCAATTCCGCGGTGGCACCGCACTGCCGCAACACCCCGAACGTCCACAGGTGAAAGGTGTCGATGCCCGCGTCGCGGATCCAGGGCACGTCGGCGACCACCCGCTCACCGAGATCGCGCACCGGATTCCCGTCCGGTCGGGTGGCGAGATGATGGCGCAGTACCGCCTCGAAACGCGCCGGCCGGTACCCCGGGTCCCCGTCGAACCGGACCTGCTCCACGTAGGGGGTGAAGGTCGCCGATCCGGCGACGTCGAGCCCGAACAACCCGCGAAAGTCGTCACCGGCCAGCCGGTGATACCCGCTGTTGTGGAAATACTCGAGCACACCGGCCTCCCGGTCGATGTAGTTCGCGACGATCGTCGTCTTGGTGTGACTCTCGCGGTAACCGGTGCCCACCGTGTCCGGGAGCCAGTGCGCATCCACCTCGACGGTCGACAGCATTCCCGCCGCGAGATTGTCCTCGACGTGGTCGAGGACCCGGCGCCAGACGTTCATCTCCCCCACGTCGATCCCGTACAGCGCGAACAGATCCTCCGGCTTGAACTTCAGGAATGTCCACTGCGATCCGTCGAACCGGGCCCCGAACGCGCACGCGGCGGCGGGCACCGGATCGAGCCCGAGCGAGTGGAGTACCTCCACCCACAGGTCGAGGTAGCAGTTGGTCTCGGTCCACGTCCGCTCGTCGGAGTGGATGGTGTGCGGTTCGTATCCGTCCGGCGAGATGTCGATCAACCGGGACGTCACAGCGACATCCGGGATTTCACCGCACTCGGCCAGCGTGACGGGTCGATGCCGTGGGTCCGCAGCATCGCGAGCGCGATGCGTTCCATCCCGAATCCCACGCACGCACTGTGGGCGACGCCGCCGTCTGCGGTGGCGATGTCGAACGTGACACCGAAGTGGTCCTGATGGCAGTTGCACGAGACAACGGCGGTGCCCTCGTCGAGATCCGCGTACAGGCGCACCGTGAGCTCGGTCTTGAGGTTCTCCTCGCGCTGGTTGGCGGCCAGCATGCGTCCGACCCTGCCGAAGAACGGGTCGTTGGCGACCACCGGCGTGGCGTCCAGCCACAGGTCGGACAGCACCTCGAGCCCGCGCTCGATCCACGAATCACGGTGCGTCGCGGCCTGGTCCGCCGTGCCGATCCGCACAAACTCGTGCATCCGGAACGCCTGCATGCGGGCGGGATCGAACGCAGGCTCGTGCCGGAAGCAGTAGCCGTACACGTCGAGCAGCGCACCGCCGTCCGGCAACACACCCGTGAACATCGGGTACGCGGGGTGGCACGCCGCCGACACCAGCATGGTGTCGGCCGGTTCGAGCCACTTGTCCCAGCTCTCGCCGTCGGCTCGCGCCGCCAGCAGTTGGGCGTGCTCGGCGTTGGTGCCGGTGAACGTGTTGATCGCCCCGGTCAGATTGGGGAACGACGCGATGTAGTCGGTGCGCTCGAAACTGGTGCGCGGGAACACCGGAGGAAACCGGAATCGGGCCGCGGACGCGCCCGGCCCTGCTGCCCGTACGACCGCGTCGATGCCGTCGACGATGTCCTCGAACAATCCCGACCGTCCGTAGAGGCCGGCGACGGACGTGTCCACCAGGAGTCCGGCGTCCAGCAGTTCCGCCCGGAACGCACGCCGGGCCCGCTCGAGTTCGCTCGTCTCTTCCCGCTCCACTGCTGTATCCGTGCTCATATCGTCCCCCGGTATGCCGTGGCCATCTGCGCCGAGTTGGCCATGATTCGATCGTTGTTGACCATGACGGCCGCCCCGTGCGCATCGCGCAGGTGCCGGCCGAGCGAGTACTCCGTGTCTTCCCGGTAGCCGGCGATCCCGCAGATCAGCAGGGCCCTGCCGACGAGGTCGACAACCAGGGTCGACGCCGTCACCTTCAAGTTGTTCATCGCCAGCGAATAGCCCACGCCGCCTGCGACTTCGGCCTCCGGTGAACCGGCGGGTGCCGCATCGGCGTCGTCGAACCGGCGGGCCGCCGCGAACACGATGTCCGAGAACTGCTGGTGCACAGCGGCCGCCTCGGCGAGACGCGACGCCGCGGGCGAGGCCACGCCCGGCTGCTTACGCGCTGCCGCTCGCACGTACCGGCGCGCCTTCTCCACCGCGGCGTCGGCGATGCCGAGCCACACGGCCGACCACACCGAATGCGACACCGGGAGCATCGTCGCCGCCGAGATCTCCGCGTAGGGATCGGCGACGACGAGGTCAGGGCTGGTGGTGGCACGCAGCACGAAACCGGGGCTGCAGGTTCCGCGCAGTCCCAGCGTGTTCCAGTCACCGGTGCGCTCGAGCGTCACGTCGGCACGCCGGCAGATGACGAGCACCTGGTCGCTCGGCGGGCTGTCGGGGGTGCGCCGCGCGGTCGCGAGGATCGCGTCGGCGTACTCGCCGTAGGAGATCACGGGGGCATTCTTGACCAGCGACACCACCCCGCCGGAGTGCTCCACCGCGCACGTGCTGCGCCGTACATCGCCCCCGATGCCCAGTTCCGTCGTCGCCGATGCCAGCAGGTACCCACCGGCGACCGCGTCACGCAGGAAGGCGGAGACGCCGTCGCCACCCGGATGCCGTACGAGCGAGAGGATCTGGGTCTGGTGCATCGCGAACACCATCGCCGTCGCGGCGCAGTGACGCCCGAGGGTCCGGGCGATCGTGCACAGTTCCCGCAGCGACGCGCCTTCGCCACCCAGTTCCGCGGGAACGGCACACGAGAGCAACCGCTGGTCCCGGAGCGCGTCGATCGCTTCCTGCGGAAAACGCGCGTCCCGATCGACGTCGACGGCCCAGCGCGCGGCCACCTCGGCCACGACCCTCTCGGCTCGCGCCGCCGGTCCCCACGACTGCGCGGACTCGATCCCGGTGCCGCTCGCGAGGGCGATACTCATGCCACTCCGAGTTCGACGAGTGCGCCCCGGATAGAATCCACACTCGCGAACGTGCTCTTGCGCAGCAGCTCGTCGGGAAACTCGATGTCGAACGAATCCTCCAGCGCCAGCATGACGTTGACGCTCGCGTGCGACGTCAAACCCAGTTCGTAGAGATCGGCGCCGACGGCGATGCTCGCGGCATCGACGGACAACCGGGCGTGGTCGCCGAGAACCTTGCGGATGGTCTGCTCGCTCATAGGTGACGTTCTCCTTGGTGACGGGATGGGGTGCCGAGCCGGGAAGCGGTGACCATCGCGATCGCGACATCGACCTCGTGCGAGATCGAGACGTCGAATCCGCCGAGCCCCTGCCGCTCGGCGAGGGCCGACGCGTTGCCGGACAAGCGCACTCCGCATCCGCCCCAGCTCTCGCGCCGGATCTCGATGGACTGCCACGGCAAGGCGACGTCCCCGGGTCGCAACACCTTGACCACGGCCTCCTTGGCCGCGAACCGGGCGGCCAGCCGTTGGGCCCGCGCAGGTCCTTCGCAAATTTCCAATTCGTGGGGCGTGAAGATCCTCCTCAGATAGCGGTCACCGAACCGCTCGACGCTGCTTCTCACATGCCCGACCGCAATCACGTCGCACCCGATACGGGACTCGGGGATCGACAAGACAGAACCACCAGACATCGATCCCCCTGCTCCAGTCTTCGACAGTCCCACGTTCTGCGCCGGAAGCCGCGCTCAGCGACTATCCAGCAAACCATTCGAGAAGTTACCGCACACTTGCAATTCAAGACAAGAGGTACTCCAGTGTGGGCATAAACATACCCCGAGTCTGTAACCCTGTCTTTGTGACGCGATGAATCAGCACATCCGGTGTGAGCGATCCTCCGGAAAGTCTCCGGCGCCGGGCAGGTAGGGCGAGCTACAGCCCGACCTCGATCGCTCCCGCGACCAGCAACTTGCCGATCTTCTCCGCCGAGACCGGGCGGCTGAACAGGAAGCCCTGGGCCCGATGGCAACCCATGTCGAGAAGTTGCCGGGCCGACTCGACGTTCTCGACGCCCTCCGCGACCAGCTCCAGGCCGAACGATTCGGCAAGGCCGATGATGGACTTCACGATCGCCCGGTCCCCCGCATTGCTGTCGAGGTTCATCACGAAGCCCTTGTCGATCTTCAGCGTCCCGACCGGCAGCGCCTTGAGGTGGCTGAGGGAGCTGTACCCGGTGCCGAAGTCGTCGATCGCGACCTCGACATCCATCGCGTGCAGCCCTTCGAGCGCTTCACGCGTCCAGGTCAGGTCACTGAGCACAGCGTTCTCGGTGATCTCCAGGCACAGCGCGCCCTTCCGAAGGTCGAATTCCGTCAACGCACTGGCAACGACGTCGAGAAAATCCAGACCGGCCAACTGCCCCGGCGAGACGTTGACGCTGAGATCCAGATCCAATTCGGGAACCTGCGACCGCCAGTCGGCCCACTGCCGGCAGGCCTTCCGGATCACCCAGCGCCCGAGCTCCCCCGCCACATTCGTCGCCTCGGCGACGTCGATGAACGACGCCGGCTGCAGCAACCCGAGCAGCGGGTGATTCCACCGCACCAGGGCCTCCACCCCGATGATGCGGCCGGTCCGCAGGTCGACCTCGGGCTGGTACTCGAGGAACAGCGACTCGTCCGCGATGGCCGCACGCAGACTGAGCTCGATCATGTTGCGTTTCTCGCTCTCCTCCTGCATCTCGTCCGTGAAGACGCTGATCGCGTTACCGCCCTTGGTCTTCGCGACCATGACGGCCTGGTCGGCCTGGCTGAGAAGTGAACTTGTGGTGGCCTTACCCGGATATCCCGCCGCGACGCCGATGCTGACACTGCGACTGACGACCTCGCGGCCGAGACGCACCCGCTCGGTCACGACGTCGCGGATGTGCTGCGCCCGCGCCTCCGCCTCCGGCAAACCGACCGATCCGCCGAGCACGAGCACGAATTCGTCGCCGCCCAGCCGGGAGACGAGGTCGTCGGCCTCGCTGGTCGATCTGAGCCGGTCCGCGATCGTGGAGATGAACCCGTCACCGGCTCCGTGACCGAAGAAGTCGTTGAGAGGCTTCAGCCGGTCCAGGTCGAGGAACAGGATGGCGACCGGCCCCGGTTCGGACTCGGCGAGGCGCGTGTCCAGGTGGTGGTAGAGCGCGCGCCGGTTACTGAGCCCGGTAAGGGAATCGTGGTCGGCCGAGTAGCGCAACTGCTCTTCGACGACGATGCGCGCCTGGACCTGGGCGAGCAGCGCGGCGATAGCCTTGAGGACGTCGAGCTCCGGCGGCGTCCAGTCGCGGTCGCCGAACTTGATGAATCCGAGCGTGCCCGTCGTCGTCTCACCGGACAGCAGCGGAACGGCCGCGAGCGACACCTGCGGCACTCCGGACGCCTCGCGGACCCGCTCGTTGTAATCCGGACCGGACACCTCCGGCCGGAAGATGGCCACTTCCTTCTGGTGCTCGATCTGGGCGAACGTCGAGTCGGCGTCCTTGAAATAGACGACGCCGAGCGGGTCGGGGTCGGGGATGAAGGGCCGGAGCGGGTATTCCGCGACCAGGACCGTCGCCGCGATCTCGTGGTCGGTGAACCGGAGGAAGCTGGTGTCGACCTCGAAGTGCTCGACGAGATCCTGCAACACGCGGGTGGCCACGGGCTTGAACGAGACCGCATCGACAGGCGTGAGCCGGGACGCCACGGTTGTCACCAGGGTCTCGAGCTTTTCGGTTTGCTTCTCGGTGTTCACGGGCCCTCCTGTCCTTACGATATCCGCCTGCGAACCCGATCGGCGAGGCGCTCGCTCCGAACCGACGGGCCCGGCGCATGGCTGAGCCGTAACACCATGGCGAGCGCTTCACCTCCCTTCGCTCCGACGACATCGAACAGTTCCTCCCGCAGCCTCTCCAATGGTGCCGCATACCGTGGTGAGAGTTGTTCGAGTTCCGCGCTTTCCACACCGTAGAGAAATACCGGTGAAATCGGCTGGACGGCGAGCCCGAGCGTCTGGGCGTGTATCCACACACTTTCGGTCGCCTCACCGCCGCGCACGTAGTCCCGAGGGGTGCTGCCCGGTATCGCAACAACCGCGACAGCCGAGCTCGACGAGACGCGGTCCGCAGTCGACTTACCCAGCGCCTGTCCCCCGTCCTGTGCGCCCAACCGTTCCATGACGTCGGGTCTCCGCAGCAGCGCCAGGGTCGACAGTTCCGCCGAGTCGAGTTCCAGTGCGCGAACGTCGATGCCGGTCTCGACCGAATCCAGGGGCGGCCACCGCAACTCGCCGATCATTTCGCGGTGCAGGGTCGGTGTGAGGAACCGGATGCGGTCCGACTCCGCCAGAATGGCGCCGATCGTCGCGATGTCGTCCCGGTCGGTCACCAGACAGAGACGTGCACCCTCCCGAGATGCCGCCTCCGACAGAAGCCATGCCTGCGTGTCGTCCAACGGCCGGGGCACGCCTGGCCTGCGGTTGGTGGTCCGGTCGAGCATGTGCTCGTAGCGGTCGGTGAGTTCCCGGTCGTTTCCGCTGCCGAACGTCATGGTGGCAACGGGAAGTCTCGGGTCCCCGTCGTGGATCGTCACGGTGCCGAGCAGTCCGGCGGCCGACGCGGCGATCCGGGCGTTGTGCAGGGCGGCCCCGACCGCGACATAACTGCCCCGGTACCCGACGTCCATGGCCGTCGAGTGCTCCGGGGCCAGGGAGATGGTCAGCCCGTCGTCGTCCGCCGCGATCGTCCACGGCTGGACGTTGCCGCCGGACGGCGCGCGGGCCGCTGCATACACGACGGCGTCGACGGCGTCGCGCGAGACCGCGGCAGCCGCCTCGCGATCCGCGGGCTCCTTCGGCAGGTCGTGCGGTCTCGGCGGATCGGCGAGGGCATCGAGATGCTGGTCCAGATCCATGCGGCACCGACCCGACGCGAGCGGTTGTCCGAGCCCGATGCGCCGCACCGCCGCCGCAACCTCCGCCCCGCCGAGCAGCACCTCACCCCCGAGCTGAGGCCACGTGGAGATGGTTTCGTCCACCTCCACCAACGACGCGGCCATCGTCGCCGACAGCTGTCCGGCGTCGAGAATCCGAAGTACGAGCGGAATCTTGTCCCGTGAGCCGAGCCCCGCCAGCGACTCCACGTCGACGTCACCGATCACTCCGTGGAAGACGGGCCGATCGGGTTCGAGGTCGAATCGCTCGACGTCCAGCAGACCCCTGTCACTGGTCGCCATCAGCACCGGCAATCCCCTGCGCCTGGCCTCCCGCCGTAGGGACACCTTCACGTCGAGAGAGTCGCATTCGTCGATCACCACGTCCGTGCCGTCCAGAAACTCGGCCACCGACTCGACGTCGAGACCGTCCTCCCATAACGTCACAGTGACATAGGGGTCGATCTCCGCGATACGGCGGGCGGCGACGACGGCCTTGTTCACGCCGAGGTCCAGAACGGTGCCGGGAACCCGGTTCAGGTTGGACAGTTCGAGGGTGTCGAAGTCCGCAAGCCGCAGGCCGCCGCACGCTCCTTCCAGCGTGAGCGCCAACGCGACCGCGTGACCGACGCTCAGACCGACGATCCCGACGGTCACATCCTCGAGACGTTCCTGCTCGTGCGCGGTGATCTTGTTCCGATTCCGGTCCAGCCGCAGCCGCCGAAACGACGTGCGCCCGAGCAGACGCACCACGGTCCGTCGCCACGAGTAGTACGCCCACACCGGAGACTCGTCCAGCACGCCGGCCGCCGGCATGGGAACGAGGGAACGCAGAGCGTCCCTCTGGTGGTCGAGCCGATCGACGAAGGCCACCGCGGGGTCGCGGCGGAGGCGGTCGAGTACCGCCGCGTCCCCGGAGTGGCCCTCGTCGAGCAACAGGGCGGTGTACTCACCGTGGGTTTCGTTCACGAGACGCTCCGCATCGGCCGAACGACGCCCCCTCCCGCCCCCGTCGCGATGGCTGCCGACGGCGTCGGTCGGGACGTCGTGAGTAACAGTTGGGCCAACTGCATTGCTTCGGCGCGGCCCCTGCGCCTACTCCGATCCCACCACATGAGCCGCGTCTCGTAACGGTCATCCGGATAGGGCACGGGAGCAATATGGTCGGCCACCACCCCACCGGTGGTTCGCCACGTGTCCAGGACGTGGGATGCGGCCGTCGCGAGCATGAACTGGACGTCGAGCAGATCCATCGAGAAGGTGGCGATGCGGCCCAGTGCGCCGACGAGTTCACCCCGCCTGGCGGCGGTGTCCGACACCCACGCACCCTTCGCCTCCAACACGCCGAACGGCAACCGGTCCTCGATCATCCGGCGGACGGCGGGAGCTCCGGGATGGGTGCCCCATTCCGTGATCGCATGCGCCTGATCTGCGGAAAGATAGGGTCCCTGGATTCGGACGCCCGCCGCGACGGAGCCCTGCGGCTCGATCGCGACAACGAACATTGCAGTGGTGTCGCCGTCCTGTATCCGGCGGTATTCGAGGGCCTTCTCGGCGCCGTACTTGCGATAGCCGGTCACGGCGCCCTCGAGATATGCTTCCCACAGCGCCGGCTCGTCGGAGGGCCGGGCCACGACGAAGCGACACTCCGACCGGGGATCCCAGACACTTAGAGTTCGGTCGAGTATGGTCTCGGTCGACCGTGCGTCGGTCTGCGGACGCGTCAGCTGTTCAACAGGCATTGGCTTTCCCATCGGAGTTGGTGCGGCAATTCCGGGGACTCACGGGTTACGTAAAGACCCCAAGAACTGGACACACGAACCCGGTCACAGCCCCGCGGCTACCTATTTTCCGCGTTTACACCGGATTTGTCACCTGTGATGCCACAAATGAGCTCAAAAACAAACTTCAGGTTGGTAATTGCCAACCAGGCATTTAAGTCAGGGAAATGAACAGCTCGACGTGGCTCGGGGCGTGGAAGACCTCGATCTCCTCCGCATAGGCGCGCTCGATGCGCCCTTCCTTCTCGGCCAGCTCCGCCTGAATCCATACATCCTCGATCGGGTCTGACGACCGCCCGTCAGGCGTGAACTTGGCGAAATAGCCGGCCGGGACTCGCACCAGCACGTCACCGATCTCGAGATGGCCGAGGTCGATACACCGATATCCGATCACGGCGGTCCACCCCAGATCTGGGACCGCAATATATACGGTGGTCAACTCCGCGGTGCCGCGTTGCTGGATTCGCTCGCGGGTGAACTTCATCAGGTCGGTCGAGTGCGCTGACGAACTGAGCTCCGTGCGTGGCAGAACAAGCCCACCGAAGTCGGCGGACTCACGCTTGACGATCTCGAAACTCATTGCGGCCCCTGCATCGTGGCGGATGACACTATCGCCACGTACAAATCGATTCCGAAGGCGTGCGGGTAGAACTCGAAGTCGCCGGTGTAGGACCGTTGAATCTGCTGCGATTCCTCCGCATCACGAATCTGCCCCCAGAGCGCGTCGAAGAGGTCGGGAAAAGTTCCGACCGAGGAGAACTTCGCATAGGTTCCCGCAGGAATCCGCGACACCAGGTGCCCTCGTCCGACCTGATCGATCGAAGTGCACTCGTAGCCCACGATTTGCGTGTAGTACGAATTGATCTCGGGAGCGTGGTCGACGTAGGCAGACGCCAATGGCTTGTCCACGTTCTGCGCGAGAAGGGTCGACCACGTCTTTTCAAGATCCTTGTCGCGCGCTTTTCCCAGCGCCCTCTTCGGACTGCGGACGGCCAGTCCGGCGACCAGTGTCTCTTCGCGTTCGACTATGACGAACGGCATCGGGCACCCTCCGATGTCATCGGCACATTGGGTTTTCAATGACAATTATTGCTCGCCCGCCTTAAATTCGGAGGACGAGATATCACCATACCTCGTCCAGTATCCGCGGTCTGCGGACTTAGCCGCGAAAACCTCCACGACCACGGAAACACTCAATTGATCAAGTCCCCACGAGCTGTCAAACAAAAAGGGACTCTATCGCGTATTTCAGTGCTTAACATACTCAAAGTTGGTTTTAGGCCTTGCAAGACGACCTAGAGTGTGGTTTATTGGACGGATCGAGACCCTGGGTGTGACGCAACTAACACAGAGCGACCTCCAGATCTTGGTGACGAGGGGAGACTGCCCGTGCGCTGCCGACTGTGCGACTCCGATCGCTTGCGAAGCGTCCTGGATCTGGGGGCGACGCCGCCGTGCGAGCTCTTCTTGACCGAGCAAGGCCTGGACGCCCCCGAGACGAACTATCCGCTGCACCTGCGCATCTGCGAGGAATGCCTCCTGCTTCAGGTTCCGGCCCTGATTTCTCCGGAGGACACCTTCACCGACTATGCCTACTACTCTTCCTACTCGGATTCATGGGTGGAGCACGCACGGCAGTTCGTCCGGTCCTCGGTGTCGCGGCTCGGCCTCGACGCGAAATCGCTGATCGTCGAAGTCGCGAGCAATGACGGTTACCTGCTGCAGCACGCGGTCGACGCCGGGATCCGCTGCGTCGGAATCGAACCGTCGCACAACGTCGGCGCGGCCGCACGTGAACGAGGTGTTCCCACTCTCACGGCATTTCTCGACGAGGAACTCGCCGCCGACGTCCGCGCCGAGCACGGTCCGGCAGACCTCGTGGTTGCGAACAACGTGTATGCGCACATCCCCGACCTCCGCGGGTTCACTCGGGCACTGCGTACCCTCGTCGCCGACGACGGCCAGCTGAGTATCGAGGTGCACCACGCACTGAATCTGATCGTCCTCGCGCAGTTCGACACGGTCTATCACGAGCACTTTCAGTACTACACACTCCTCTCCGCCATGCGTGCGCTTGCCACGGCCGGCCTCTCGGTCGTCGATGTGGAACTTCTGGAGACACACGGCGGCTCGATCCGGATCTGGGCACGTCCCGACACTGCCGGCGCAGTGCCCACCCCGAGCGTCACCGACGTATTGAAGGCGGAGGAAGACGCCGGACTGCACAACGTCGACGGATACAGCCGGCTCGAAATTCAGGCGAGAGCCGCTCGACAAGAATTGCTCGGGTTCCTTCTCGACTGCCGGGCCCAGAACAGGACCGTCGTCGGCTACGGCGCTCCCGGCAAGGGAAACACCCTATTGAACTACTGCGGAATTCGCCCCGACCTACTCGAATACACGGTCGACCGCAATCCGTACAAGCACGGCCGGTACACGCCGGGCACCAGGATCCCGATTCTCGATCCCCGACAGATCGAGAAAGATCGGCCGGATGTCGTTCTCGCCCTGCCGTGGAACCTCGAGGGAGAGCTGACCGAACAACTGCGCTACATCAGTGAGTGGGGCGGAGAGCTCGTGTATCCGCTCCCCTCCCTGCACAGAGCGACATTCCAACCCGACAGCGTGGCAAGGAGGCTCACGACATGAAAGTTGTCCTGTTCTGCGGCGGATACGGCCTACGCATGCGCAACGACCACAATGACGTGATCCCCAAACCCATGCAGATGGTCGGGCCACGTCCGCTGCTATGGCATGTGATGCACTACTACGCTCATTTCGGCCATACGGAGTTCATTCTCTGCCTCGGGTACGGGGCGGAGGCCATCAAAGACTATTTCCTCGACTACCGCGAGGCGGAATCCAACGACTTCGTTTTGCGTGCGAGCAAGATCGAGCTGCTGAATTCCGACATCAGCGACTGGTCGATCACATTCGTCGATACCGGTCTGGAGTCTGCGATCGGCGAGCGTCTCCGACGCGTTCGACAGCACCTCGGCGAAGACGAGTACTTTCTCGCGAACTATGCAGACGTGCTCACCGACGCCCCCCTCGACGACGTCATCACCAAGTTCCACGAGTCGGGCGCGGCCGCATCCATGCTCGTCGTCACGCCCCAGTCCTCGTTCCACTGCGTCAACGTAGCCGAGAACGGCGAGGTCAAGGAGATCATCCCGGTCAGCCGGCTGCCCATCTGGGAGAACGGCGGATATTTCGTCCTCAGTCGGGAGATCTTCGATCTCCTTCCCCCTGGCGGCGATCTCGTGGCCGATGTGTGTGAACGTCTTGCCGGTGAAGGCCGTTTGTTCGGGTACCGCCATGAGGGGTTCTGGAAGCCGGCGGACACTTTCAAGGAGCGCGCCGAACTCGATTCGAACTACTCGCAAGGCATCCATCCGTGGATGGTGTGGGAGCCGTCGCAGCCCGCACACAGCGCATGATGATCAGCCTCGACACATTAGGGCTCCACGAAGTGGCTGTGCTCGGTGCACACTGTGACGACGTTGCGATCGGGCTCGGAGGCACCCTCCTCACACTTGCTTCCAGCACTCCCGGCCTTCGCGTCCGGGCGCTCGTCCTGGCAGGAGCCGACGCCCGCCGCGAGATAGAGGAGCGTCATGCGTTGGCGGCATTGTGTCCCGACGCCGACCTCGAGCTCACGGTTCTCGACGTTCCGGACGGATACGCACCGGCATATTGGGAGCCGATCAAGAAGGCAGTCGAGGCCTTCGGGCGCGATTGCCATCCCGACGTGGTGTTCGCTCCGCACCGAGCCGACGCACACCAGGACCACCGAATGCTGGCGGAGCTGGTTCCGACGGTGTTCCGTGACCATCTGATCCTGGGGTACGAGATCCTCAAGTGGGAGAACGACACACCTCGGACGTCGATCTACCACCCGCTCACCCGCGCTGTGGCGACGGAAAAGGCGCGGATACTGCTGAAGCATTACCCGTCCCAAACCACCCACGACTGGTTCGACGAAGACTCCTTCCTCGGGCTGTCGCGGCTGAGGGGTGTGCAGAGCAGACAACCGCACGCGGAGGCGTTCGTCCTCGAAAAGGCAACCATCCGATTCGGAAGGACCTGACATGCGAGTGCTCCTTACCGGCCACCAGGGATACCTCGGTTCGGTCATGGTTCCGATATTGCACACGCGCGGGCACGACGTCGTGGGTCTCGATTCCGGGCTCTTCGCCGGGTGCGTACTCGGTCCTGCACCCGCCGACCCTCCCTCTTTCGATGTAGACCTGCGGGACGTGACAGAGCAGCATCTGGGCGGCTTCGATGCCGTGATTCACCTTGCTGCGCTCTCGAACGACCCGCTGGGGTCTCTCGCACCGGACATCACCTACGAGATCAATCATCGAGCGTCCGTCCGGCTGGCTCGCCTGGCGAAGGAAGCCGGTGTGCGGCGATTTCTGTATGCCTCGACCTGCTCCGTATACGGTTCGGCCGGTATCGAGTTGGTTACGGAGTCCGCACCACTGCGTCCGCTCACGCCATACGCCGAGAGCAAGGTGCGTGTCGAGGAAGACGTAGCCGCACTCGCCGACTCCGGGTTCTCTCCGGTTTTCCTGCGCAACGCGACCGCCTTCGGATTCTCCCCACGGCTGCGCGCCGACATCGTCCTCAACAACCTGGTCGGCACCGCGATGCTGACGGGCACGGTGCGAGTCTTGTCGGACGGCACGCCGTGGCGCCCGCTGGTACATACGCAAGACATCGCCAGCGCGTTCGCGTGTGCACTCACCGCGCCGGTCGACCGGATCCACTGCGTCGCCTATAACGTCGGTACCGAGGCCAACAATGTGACGGTGGCACAGATCGCCGAGGCCGCCGCCGCCGCGGTTCCCGACTCACAAGTGCTCATTACGGGAGAGACGGGCTCGGACCCGCGGTCCTACCGTGTCGACTTCTCTGCCATCCGCACGGCATTCGAGGACTTCGTGCCGCGATGGAGCATCGTCGACGGAGCGGCCGAGTTGTACGACCGGTACACCCGCTGGGGCCTCTCGGACGTGCTCTTCACGCAGCGTTTCACCCGACTCGCCCATCTTCAGCAACTCGAGCGCACCGGTGTACTCGACGAGTCCCTGCGTTTCCAGCGAGTTGGAGCCGGCCATGAATGACGGACACTGCCAGGAACGGTCACAGCCGTTCGAGCAACGCCGTCCAACTCCCTGCGGTGGCGTCTCGTTCGCTGATCAGCGATACCGGAAGCGGCCACGATATCGCGAGGCGGGGGTCGTCGTGGGCCACTGCGATGTCTGCCGTCGGATCGTGCTCACGATCGATGCGATAACACACATCCGCGCTCTCGGTGAGTGCCTGGAATCCGTGCAGGAAGCCGGGCGGAACGTAGAGATGCGCGAAGTCCACATCGTCGAGCCGGAATGCCTGCTTCCTACCGAACGTCGGCGACTCCCTGCGAATATCGACCAGGACATCGTAGATCGCACCATGGGCGCACCGGACCAGCTTCGCCTCACCTGGACTCGCCCGTCCGTGCATGCCGCGAACCACGCCACGCCGCGACCGGGACTGCGAATCCTGCAGGAAGTCTGCGGCCAGGATTCCAGTCGCTCCCACATGTTCATCGAACTGGCCGGCTTCGAACGTGCGAGTGAAGAGGCCTCTGTCGTCACGATGGGGCACCGGCCGGAACACCCGGACGTCCGTCAATTCGGTGGTTTCAACGTGCACGCTGCAATTCTTGCGCACAAGGGCCGGGTCGGTCACCGATTCCATCGCACCGAGGTTCCGACATGATGGCCTGTCGAGGCTGTGGCGTCGCAGTGTTCGATCGAGTACTCGACCTCGGTTCGATGCCCGCGGCCGACTTCTTCCCTCCAGTTGGTAGTCCGGTCACGCCAGCCGAATCGGCGCACCGCCTGACAATGGCGTTGTGTCGCGAGTGCGGTCTTGCCCAGCTCGTCGACGACGACACGGCGCCGGAGGAACCACGTGGCGTCGAACCGGAGGCTTTGAGAACACAAGCATGCACAGCTGTTCGAGCCGTCGCCGATGCCGGGTATCTCACGGGCGACACGGTTACCGAGTTCGGCAGTCCACACGGCGGAACATGGTTACCACTGCTCACCGCGCGGGGGTTCCGTGTCGCGACGGACCGGCGCACAGCCTCGGTGGTCATCGATTGTTTCGGGATCATGCACGAACCTGACCAGCGGGCCGCCTTCTCGGGGCGGGCAGCGGCACTCGACGCCGACGGCGTCCTGCTCATTCAATTTCATTCCCTTACTGCGATTGTGAAGCACCAGCAGTGGACGGCACTCCGGCACGGTCACTTCGCATACTATTCCTTGACGTCACTCCGACGGTTGCTGGCCGACGCAGGACTACACCTCACACACGCCTGGCTATTCGATCTTTACGGCGGCACGGTCTTGGCGGCCGCGCGCCGTTCGCCGTGCGCACCGCCGACACCTCGCGTTCATCGCATACTGGTCGATGAACACATGGCCGGTGTTACGAACCCTGTCACGGTCCAATCCTTGCAACTCGCCGCGGACACGAATGCGGCAGCCTTTCGCGACTGGCTGACAGCGATGGCGCAGCGGCACTGTCGAGTGTTCGCCTACGGCGCCGCATCTCGGGCAGTACCACTGTTCGCCCACGCGGGCGTCGATCGAGGCCTTGTGGCGGCAGTCGCCGACGCATCCACCGCCAAACAAGGGCGGCGAATGCCCGGCACCGATGTGCCGATCATCTCGCCTGAGCAATTGCTTCGCGCTCATCCGGACAAGGTCGTGCTCACGCTGCCGGATCTGCTACCCGAAGTGTCGCAGCGTTATCCGGAACTGTCCGGGCGGTGGGTCCTTCCATCCGAAACACCACGCGTTCCTGCTCCTCCGCTCATCCGCGCTCGGAATCGAGAGCATCTGGCGCCGAGACACCGTGAGACATGCGCGGACACACCGACGACCCGAGGCGGCCGGCTCGATTCGCGTTCAGCCGCCAGCAACCGAGATGAAGTACAGCCATGACCACCAGCACCCGTCGAATATTGCGAATCGGCCCCTCGTATCCACGACCTCCAACGACACGCACGGTCCGCCACTCCGCAGACATCGTTCCGGATTCGCTGCAGGCTCCCACCCGACTTCTGGCGAGAAGGCGAGCACAGGCCTATCTGCTCCCGCTCGCTACAGACTTCATCGTGCTGTCCGTCGTGTGTTCACTGACACGGATCGATCGTCCCGCACAGTCCGCAGCGATAATCGTCGCGGTCCTGGCCTTCACGGGCGCGTACCGACCCCACCTGACGCTCTCACTACTCGACACCCTGCCCCGGCTCGCATTAGCAAGCACGCTGGCGGCATTGGCCACCGCGCTGGTGCTGACCCCGAACGGAACATTGGTAGGGGCGGCGAAGCTGGCTGCAGTGACCCTCTTGGCGGTCGTACTGTCCCGCAACGCCACCTATCCGGTCGAACGTCTCCTCAGACGGAAACTCCGCGGCGGTCGTCGAACGGTGATCATCGGCGGAGGTCCTGTCGCGAAGATACTGGCGGACAGCATCGTCACGGAGCCCTCGTCTGGACTGCAGTTGATCGGACTTCTCGACGACTCCCCACAAGCGGAGACCGCGCGCAATGGGAACGTACCGATCACCCCGCTGCGGGGAAACCTGCGTGAGTACCTCACGACCCACTACGTCGACACGGCAGTACTCGCCTTTACCCACGCCGTCGACGGCGCGGTCATCCACGCGTTGCGTGAGTGCGACCGCATCGACTGCGAGATCTTCGTTGTTCCTCGACTGTGGGAGATGACTGCGGTCACCGGCGACATGGAACACATCGGCACCGTCCCATTGAAGAAGTTTCGCCGAGCGGCACACCGATCGTTCCTGTGGCGGGTGAAGTTATGGATGGGCCGAGTCCTCAGCGCGGCAATGCTTGTGGCGTTGGCCCCGACATTCCTCGCGATCGCTCTCGCAGTGTATCTCTCGGACCGATCGGCACCGGTTTTGTTCAGACAGAAGCGAGTCGGTTTGGACGACCGGGTGTTCGAACTTCTCAAGTTCCGAACAATGAGCCCGGAAAGCGACCACGAATCCGCCACCCACTGGTGCATTGCACACGACGCCAGGATCGGGCGTCTCGGTCGGATCCTGCGGGCGACTTCGCTCGACGAGTTGCCTCAACTGTGGAATGTCATCCGGGGAGACATGACACTCGTCGGCCCGAGGCCGGAACGTCCCCACTTCGTCGACAAGTTCCACGCCACGGTTCCCAACTATGAAGCGCGCCATCGCGTGCCGACGGGAATAACGGGATGGGCCGCCGTCAACGGTCTGCGCGGCGACACGTCGATCGGGGACCGCACGCGGTTCGACAACTACTACATCGAGAATTGGAGCATGTGGTTCGACGTCAAGGTACTACTCATGACCGTAGTGGCGGTAGTGAGGCTCGGAGGCAAGTAGCAGAAGTGGCGCAGGGCCCACCGGTCGGCACCCCCGGCCGACTCAGCAGTCGACGTGCAGCCGGTTCCCCCGCGACACAACGGTGCGGGAGCGCACGGCGAGTCGCTGAAAGGCCGCCCTCATCAGGCGCATATCTCCGGCTAGAACATCTGCACGACAAAGGAACTCGGGATAATCACGGGCAATTCGGTGATGGAAGCGAAGCATGTCCGACAGCTTGCTGACTGTCGATGTTCGACTGCACATGTTGAAGGTGGAGTCGCGCCACGCAGCCACGAGCTCGGGCATCCCGAAGAACATCCCGAAAGCTGTCACCCGCGCAAAAAGATCCACGTCCATGGGGAATACGAGATCACCACGGAATCCGCCCACACGATCGAAATGCTCTCGTCGGAACATCGCGGCAGCTGTCGGCCCGAAGTCGGCCGGCCCTCGTCGGACAATTGTCCTCATCAGTGTGCGCGGAGTATGAAGCCCCTCCAAGCCGGGAATCCCCAGTCGTGACTCCCGCAACGCTCCGTTCTCGTCGATCACGTCGAACTTGGCGGCACTGAGAGCTATTGCCGGATCAGCCATTACACGCAACTGAGTTTCGAGCGATCCCGGCATCAGGACGTCATCTGCACAGACGACTTTCACCAATCGTCCGTTCGAGAATTCGACTGCCTTGTTCCAATTGGCGCCGATCGGCAGAACGACGTCGTTGCGAAAGACTCGCACTCGTGAGTCACTGAACGACTGCGCAATCGATTGAGTGGCGTCCTTGCTCGCATTGTCGAGTACGACCAGATCAACTGCGACGTCCTGGTCGAGGATCGATCGCAACGTCTCTTCGAGAGTACAGGCGGCGTTATATGCGGGAACGCAGACGGAAACCGTGGCAGCAGCCATCGCTATTCTCCCACCGAACTTTTGACGCGAGCGACAATCATGATCCTCGTTGTGCACCAATATTTCCTGGCGGACAGGACTGGTTCAAATTCTATCACGCCGAGCGGCTCGAGACCTCGGCCGGGACGAGCATCGCGAAAGTCCCGCAAGGACATCGCGCGGCCGTGCGCAGCACTGTAGAGTTTAATTGTCCGGTACCGAATGGACCGGCGTGACAGCGCAATAGCAACGACAGCCGGCGCGAAATGAACTTTACGGTGGGTAGCCCACAACTCGACAACTCTCGGTCTCTGCGACTCCACATGACGGGATCGGAGTGGTTCACGTCGGGGCCTGGTGGACTGAACCGATATTTCACCGACCTGTATTCCACACTGAATCAGCGACCGGGCGTCGACGTTTCCGCTGCGGCGTTCGGTAGGCCCGAGCAGGGTGGGCATTCGTGGGGCCCGGTCGGTGCATCGACGCTGCGCCGCGCGTACACCGCTTTCCGCGACGCCAGCGCTCTACCGCCGGACGCGGTCATCGACCGACATTTCTGCCTCTATGGGCGCTCGGCGATCGACGCGCATGGCAAACACCCCCTGGTTGTTCACTTTCACGGGCCTTGGGCGGCCGAAAGTCGCATGGTCGGGGCCAGTGAGACAGTTGCGCGGTCGAAGTACTGGATCGAGCGGCTCCGCTACGCCGGCGCAGATCGCTTCGTCGTGCTGTCCAAGCACTTCCGCAATCTGCTCGTCGCGAACTACCAGGTGCCAGAAGACAGTATCAGGGTTATTCCTCCTGGTGTCGATCTCAACCGATTTCGCCCATCGGAACATCCCTCGGCGTCATGCACGATCCTCTGCGTGCGACGCCTCGAGAGGAGGATGGGTATACATGTTCTGCTCCGGTCATGGCAAGCAGTCATCGCTGCTCATCCCGACGCCCGACTCGTGATAGTCGGTACGGGCACCGAAGAATCGGCGCTCCGGGTTCAAGCTGCCGAGTCCGGCTACGGCGACGCCATCACATTCGAGGGCACCGCCACTGACGGACGACTGGCTCAGTTGTACGGACAGGCAGCGGTAACCATCGTCCCATCCGTCGCCCTCGAAGGGTTCGGACTCATCGCGCTCGAATCCCTGGCCTCCGGGCGCGCCCCGATCGTGACCGAGTGCGGCGGATTGCCAGACGCTGTACAGGAACTCGACACTTCCTTGATCGTTCCTGCCGGCGACGCCGATGCGCTCGGAGACCGGATCGTCCGCGCTCTGGACGGAAACGTTCCCGGGCCCGGACAGTGCCGTGCTCACGCCGAAACGTTCTCCTGGGACGCCGCCTCGCAGCAGCACATCTCGTTGTACGAGGAACTGGTCTCATGACGAAGGCCCTGTTCATCACGCACACAGCCGCTCCCTCCGGAGCAGAGTTGGCCACACTCCGATTGGCAGTCGCTCTGCGCGACACTGGGGCAGATGACTCCAGGCGTCGGGGAATCGTTGTCGCGGTGGTGTGTGCGCAGGACGGTCCGATTGTCGATCGCATGCGCGAAGCAGGTGTGGAAACCATCGTCCTTCGAAACACTTTCGACAGTCGCGCCATGACTGTCCACAGCAGGAGCTTGCGCCGACTCATCGTGGGATTCTTCGGACTCGTCAAGATCGGGTGGTCGGCCGGTGCGACCGCGAGGGCGACAAGGGCGACAGTTCTTGTCGCAGAGAGTACCAAGGCTCTGATCATCGGCGCCGTCGCTGCGAGACGCGCAAGGATCCCACTCGTCTGGCAGGTGCACGACCGCGTATCCGCCGAGTACTTCGGAGGTCTCCTCTCGAGCCTCATTCGCGGGCTCGGCTGGGTGGTCAGCCGAGGGTACATCGCCAACAGTAGATCCACGATGAGTACGCTGTTCGCCTGGCACAGGGCAGCGCTCGTCGCCTACCCCGGCGTCGAACCGAGCAGTCGCGACGATCACGTAAGGCAACGTCGCCCCTCCGAGACTGTTGTCGTCGCCGTCGGACGCTTGACGCCCTGGAAAGGTCAGGACGTGTTACTGCGCGCGCTGGCCGAGACGACTGTCCGACCTGAGCGCGTCTATCTCGTCGGAGGGACACTCTTCGACGAGGAAGCATTTCGGGTACGTCTGGAGCGCCTCGCGCACGAACTCGAACTTCCAGTCATCTTCACGGGACACGTCGACAACCCCGACGCCTACATGCGGCGTGCCGACATATTGGTGCACTGCTCCGTCATCGCGGAACCATTCGGTCAGGTCGTGGTGGAGGGGATGAACGCGGGCTGCGCGGTAATCGCCTCGGGCCCCGGTGGCCCAACCGAGATCGTCGAGTCAGGGATCAACGGGCTACTCGTCGACGGCGGTGATCAGAAGCAACTGACCACGGCGCTGAATACATTGATCGGAGACCGTGAGCTCCGTCGACGTCTGTCGGCAGCGGGCCGACGGCGCGCAGCTCACTTCGGCATAGCCGCTTCCGCTCGCGACATAGCATCGTTTCTCGACACCGTGACTGCTACGCCGAAACGTAAGCGAACAGCACATGCCTGACGATCGCAGAGAAATCCACATCATCACTGTCGTACGTGACATCGCATTCGTAAGCTTCGGGAAGTACGGCCAGTATGTCATCACGGTAGTGACACTTCCGTTGATAGCGCGAGTTCTCGGAACTGAAGGACTCGGGCTACTCGCGATCGGAATGTCTTCCTACTTCATCGGATCTCTGCTCGTCGATCTCGGTATCACCCAGTTTCTCGCCGCGATGGTCCACAGCGCAGATATCAATCAGCTCCGCGGAAACTACCTGGTGATCCGAGCGGCCATCCTCGGGACCATCGGTGCCGCACTGATCTCCAGCCTGGTCGTCGGCGTCGATATCCACCTGCACATGATCTTGCTCGGGTTGTTCGCCGGTGGGTTCTGGTCCCTTTCGGAAGACTGGGTTCTCATCGGGCAAGGTCGATTCGGAGCCTCGATGGCGTATCAGGGCATCGGCCGAATCGCATATCTCGTGCTCCTGATGTCATTACTCCCACGCCTACCCCATCCGTCCGTCGCACTCCTCTGTTTACTCGTGTCGTCCACTCTGACTGTCGTGCTGACCTGGCGGGACTCTCTCAAGAAATTCGGCCGCCCTTGTCGTCCGTACAAGGTGATATCCATTCTCCGAATGGGAGCACCCGTCCTCACCTCACGTTTGCTCGTGGCAAGTTACGGCCAGGGCGCCGCAGCGGTGTACTCCTCGGTGCTCGATGCGGTGTCCATCGGCCTGTATTCTGCCGGAGACCGACTCGTGCGAGCCATACAGTCCTTGCTCGACCCCATTGGCTTCGCTCTGCTGCCACGCATGGCCCGCCACAGTGACGACGATCGGTTCTGGCGACGCGCAACCCAAGCACTGGTCGTATGTCTCTGCGCGGCCGGAGTTGCGACTGTCGCGGTGTGGATTGCAGCCCCGACCTTGATCAACCTCATCTTCGGAAGCGAGTTTTCCGAGGCGATTCCGCTCCTGCGGGTCGAGGTACTCATACTCCCCGCGACCGCCTTGACGTCATTTGTCACCACCGCGGTCTTACCCGTCAAGCAGGACACGAGCGGCGTCTTGATCGGTGCAACCGTCGGAACGTGCGTCGCAGCCGCGTCATTGTTCGTCGCTGCACTGACCCAATCGGTGTGGGCCCTCGTCTACGGCACATTGTGCTGCGAGTTTTCCGTGGCGCTGTGGTACATCGTCCGTATGCGGCAACTCGCCGGTCGCGAACGGAACGAGCGCAATGCCGGCGGCACCGTCACAGAGGTCGCGCTGGTGCGCAAGGAGAATCGACTATGAAGATCCTTTATGTCGGCGACGACTGGGTCGGAAGCAACGCTCGATCGCTCGCCAATGGCTTCCGGCAGGCAGGACACGACGTCGTCGTTGTCGACTCGACGTCAGTGTCACTTCCGACGCGGCTGTCACCTCCGTGGATCTATGCGAAGGCTACTCACCGGCGTGCTCCCTGGCGCGTCGAAGCTGTTCATTCGCGCATCGATGCGATCGCTGCCGAATTCCGGCCCGACATGGTGTTCGGATTCAAAGCAGTCTTCCTCGACCAGCGACGCCTCCTCGGCGTCCCGGCGCAATTCCATGTTCACTACAGCCCCGACGACACGTCGAACCCTTACAACACGTCACCCGCCTACCTGGAACTCGAGAACGAATGGGACCTCGTCGTCACCACCAAGCGTCACAACATTCCGGAGTTGCTCGACCGTGGTGCGCGCGCCGTCAAGTTCGTTCTCAGCGCGTACGACCCCGCGTGGCACCACCTTTCGGCGCGACGCGACTCCAGGCAATACGTCGTCGGGTTCATCGGAGCCTGCCGTCCCGACCGCCGCGATCGCTTGATCTCGTTGGCACGAAAGTACGGCGGGAAGATGCTCGTCCGAGGGCCTGGCTGGCGCCGGGTACCCGAGTTGCAGGTCACCCACGCCCACGTCGCGGGTCCGGTCTACGGAGAACATTTCGCCTCTGAAGTCGCATCCGTGACGGCGAACCTCGTTCTGCTCAACTCCGACAACCGGGACACACACACCTGCAGAAGTTTCGAAGTGCCCGCCTCCGGCGGACTCTTCGTGGGTGAAAGGACAAGCGAACATGCGGAACTTCTGGAGGAGGGCGCGGAATGCCTCTTGTTTTCGAACGAGAACGAGTTGAACGAGATCGTGGAATGGTGCGTGAAGAGTCCCGGCCAGGCGGAGAAGGTTGCCGAGTCGGGTTTCCGGCGGATCGTGGAGGGTAGACACAGATATGTGGATCGTGCCCGAGAGATCGTCGATGAAATCGGCTGACAATCGAGAATCGGAACGCGATATATGAATAATCCCGAACTCCAGATATCGCTCGTCATAGGAGCACTGGCGACAATCGTTATCGCCGCTGCATACGTTCACGGAATCGCACGTGTCTTCCTCATCGCGCAGGCGGCCTACTGGAGCCTGTCCTACGTCGCGCGTCCGATCGTCCTTCTCCTGGTGCGGCCGCAACCACGGTTCGGCGACAGCATCGCCGATCCGCGACTGGCCACGATTGGATACGACTATGGGATCGCGATGGTCTTGCGACCCGTGGTGTTCGGGCTGTGGGTGTACGCGATCATCGTTGTGGCGTATGCGGTCTGGATCCGGCATCGCCCAGCGCGGGACCGTGACGCCTGCGTTCCAGTCCGTTCCGCTGTTGACGCGAATCTGATTCCTACACTCTGGACCATCTATGCGATCGGCGTACTCGGGCGAATTGTATCGTACGCAACAGGTTCCACCGCCTCCGCCGGACAAACACAGAGCCCGAACCCGATACTCAGCTTCGTGACGCTGATGGCGGTTATCGGCGCCCTCGGGCTGATCGTCTTCTACCGACCGGTCAATCGCAGGGCCACCATTGCGGTTATCGGTGCGCTGACTGTCATGGAGTTGATGTGGACTGTCGCAATCGAATCGAAGACACCGATCATGGGCGCCGCGCTGGCGATTGCAGTCCGCTTCGCACTCACCGGATGGTCCAGGATCAAGGTCGCCGCGATCGCGGTGATCTCGGTTCTGGGAATAGCCGCGTTCGGCTGGCTGCAGGCCATCAAGGCATCCGCTCTCGCGAAAGCACAGTCCGAGATTCTTGATGCGAGCTATCCGGCAGCCATGCAGCCTTTCCTCAGCATCCTGCGCAGATTCGATCTGCTCGAGGCCGCGACGGACAGCTACTACCTGGGCGGACGGCCTTGGCTCAGCCTGTCGGACGTCACACACCATGCGCTCATCAGCATGGTGCCGGAACAGCTTCTCGGGACCTCGAAGTTCCAGTCCGGGACCGCGTGGGCAATCGAAGTCCGCGGGTCGTCTGTCGACATGACGAGAGTGTCCGTCTCACTGGCCGAGGGAAACATCAACGAGGGTTTCGTACTCGGCGGGTATCCCGGGGTCGCCGTCGGCGTCGTCTTCACCTTCGCGTTGGTGTTGGCGGGAGTGCGTGCGTTGCATTCACGGCACATCATCCCGATCTCTATGGGTCTCATGCTGATCGAGGTTCCCGTCTTCTTCGAGCGGGGAATTCTGGGCAGCATGGAACTCCTCGGAAAGTCACTTCAGGTGGCCATTCTGGTCTGGATTGTCTACCTGCTCGTCGGAGAATACCGAAGACGAAGTGAAGGGTCTTCGAAACAGAAACCGCAGGAACCGCCACACACACTCGTCGGCGCGGCGCGGTCGAAAAATTGGAGCGGTACGTCCCTCTCGCCGATCGGCATGCCCGCGCAGTCGGCGATCACCCCGCCGTTCACGGTCGGGCCACGGAGAACGCGTGCAGCTCCAGCCTTCTTCGAGCGGGGAATTCTGGGCAGCATGGAACTCCTCGGAAAGTCACTTCAGGTGGCCATTCTGGTCTGGATTGTCTACCTGCTCGTCGGAAAACACCGAAGACGCACTGAATGGTCTTCGAAACAGAAACCGCAGGAACCGCCGCAAGGGGAAATTGTACTCGTCGGCGCGGCGCTGTCGAAAGGTTGAAGGACATGCGATTGATCGACTATTGGCACATTGCTCGCCGCCGCTGGATTCTCATCTCGGCGATCACGCTTCTCTGTGTGGCGGGCGCCGCCGGCTACAGCTCCATGCAACCGACCACATATCAGTCGACCAGCCGACTGTACGTGACGATGGCAACCGGAACGTCGGTGAACGACGTATACCAGGGTGGTCTTGCCGCCCAGCAGCGAGTGACGTCATATGTAAACCTCGCCGCGAGTTCCAACGTCGCTCAACGTGTCGTCGACCAACTCGGTTTGCCGATGTCTGCCGGCGAGCTGCAGGGCAGGATCACCGCCTCATTCCCCCCGGCCACCGCGCTGCTGGACGTCACGGTCACCGATTCGACAGCCGAGGGTGCCGTCATGTTGACCGACGCCGTGGTCTCTCAGTTCCGAAGGCTGATAGACGAATTGGAGACCATCCAGACCGACGCGGCTCCTGCTGCGAGGGTTTCGATCGTCGATCCGGCCACAGATCCCACCGCGATCAATGGACCCAACTCGCGGCGGCTGCTCGGTATCGGCCTTCTCGCCGGATTGGTGCTCGGCTGTTTGGCGGCACTCGTGAAAGACCGCATGGACCGCACGATCCGGACATCGCATGAACTCGGTGAAATTCTGCCGGTCCCCGTTCTCGCCATTCTCGATATCGGGGAACCCGGTGCTATCGGGGAGGCTCGCCGACTGCGCACTCGATTGATCCAGGCGGGAGGTGGCGACAATGGGATGACAGTGATGCTCACAAGTCTGTCGGCACGTTCACAACCGGATGTCTCGGTCATACTCGCGAAGGCATTCGCCGACAGCGGTCGGCGGGTCGTGTTGATCGATGCGGATACCACGGGAAGTGGGATCTCCAACGATCTTCCCGTGTCCGACTCGGGCCTCGCAGACCTCCTGCGCACGACGTCGTCCCCCATCGACGAGTTGTCGACATGCGCTGACACCGGGATCAGCGTGCTGGCCCTCGGTTCTGTCGACGATCAAACAAGTGATCTGCTCGCATCCGAGCGCCTCACGCAGATCGTATCCGCACTCCGTAGCGACTTCGACTACGTCGTCATCGACGCCGCCCCGGTCGGATCTGCCGCCGACGCACTAACGCTCTCCGGGCATTGCGACGGCACAGTCGCTGTCGTCGAAATGGGGAGGTCCACGTCACCGCAGGTACTCGGCGCACTGGCGACGTTCGATCAAGGTGGCTCCCGGATGGTCGGAGCCGTAGCAATATCGAAGAAGCATGTCAACTGGCTTCGCAAGATCATTCGCCGGCCGAACAGCGGACCACTCCGAACGCGGAGTACCGACACGGAACCGCAGAAGGAGGAACCCGCGATCGTCCTCGATGCAACGGCAGACACACTCGAGGCGGACCGGTGACCGACAATGTCCTGAATCGGCGGCGGTTACTGGCTCGTTCACTGGGTGTCGCTGCAGCACTACCGCTGGCGGCTGCAGCGTGTTCGTCATCGGCCGAGGAACCGACTGTCGAGTTCACCTCGCCACATGTCTCCGATGTCCCCTCCGCGCGCAACGTCCGGGATTTCGGGGCTGTCGGCGATGGCAAGGCCGACGACACGACGGCGATCGCCAACGCTTGTGCGGTCGGCAACGGGCCCTTGGTTCTCTACCTGCCCGCCGGTGCCTACCGCGTCACCGCATGGCCCGACCTGCCCGACTACGCCGCTGTCATCGGGGACGGCAGCGACGTCACAACCATCGGTTACGCCGGAGACGGACCACTGATCGCACTTCGCGGAAAGCATCGGGTGAGTTTCAAGCGCCTGGGGATCTACGTGACCGGCGCAACCGGCGCGGCGGTGGCCCTGTCCGAGTGCTTCAGATGCTCGTTCGATTCCGTCGTACTCCGCGGTGGACACGTCAGTACCAACTATCCCGAGTTCACACAGCAGCGAGGGGTCATACTCGACCAGAACACGGGTGGCACTGCGTTCATCAATTGCGATGTCAACAACTTCGGAATCGGGCTCACAACCAGATGCATTCAGAACTACGTCACCTCCTCGAAGTTCACGAGCAATTACGTCGGAGTACTGGGGACGGGAAATGATCACAGTGCCGGGCTGTCAATGGTCAACGTCGAGTTCGTATCCGACACCGATCCGAACACTACGGACAAGCACGTGTTGATCGACGGAGCGGCAAACGATTGGTGGTTGACAAATGTCTGGTTCGAGGGCGCCGACATCGCCCTGTCGATCGGGAATCGCGATCGTGGGGGGCCCGCGCAATTCGGCCTGGTCAACTGCAAGGTCGCAGCACGCTCGGTGTGCATGGACCTGGTGTATTGCCGACAGCCCTACCTCGCCAACGTCCAGTTCGATTCGGATACCCAGCGGCCGGCAATCGAAGTCCGCGTCGATTCCGAGGGGTGTCCGGACGGCACCGCTGTCAATCTGCTCTCCAGCACAGCGTCCGACATCGACCCGAAATCGTTTCCTGAAGGGTGGAGTGTGACTGGTCGCGGGCAAGTAAGTGGAGTTACCTTCGTAGGAACCGTGATTACTCGCGCGGGCATTGGCAGTGCCGACCTCCTGCAGGCGCAATCCCCCAATGGTGCAGTACTTTCCGCGGTACTGTCGACCGGAGAGTGGATCGTCGATCGAGCCGACAGCGGAGTCGTGCTGAAGGATTCGGGCGACAACTACTGGAGACTCACGGTCTCGACCGATGGCAGTGTGAAGACCTCACCGCTCGGTAGGCGCCGACCGACTGGCTAGGTATGCGCCGCTCGCCTCGCGACCCCGAACCACGCTCGGGCCGACAACCTGAATGTGCGCATTCCCCCAAGGCACCGGCCCGGTTCAAGCGTGCACTGTGGACGCTCGTCGTCCTCTTCTCTGCTCTCGCCGCAATTGCTGCGGCAGGCTGGCCCGTCTACGTACGTCCGCAGATCGACCCATTGAGAACAGCGGACGCCATTGTGGTTCTCGGTGGAACTCCATACGAGCGTTTCGACATCGGCGTCGAATTGGCAGAGCGCGGATACGCACCACAACTCGTCATCTCGAACTCCGTCGGGAGTGGCGACAGGACGATGGACAAGTACTGCCATGGCCACTTCGACTTCGCGGTGAGTTGCTTCGAGCCCGATCCGTGGACCACAAAGGGAGAAGCCCAGGAGATAGGGCGCCGCGCCACCCAGCAAGGGTGGCATCACATCATCGTCGTGACCTTCACGCCCCATATCTCGCGCGCGAGGTACATCGTCGAAAAGTGCTTCGACGGCGAGCTGACCATGGTCGCAAGCCCGAGCCCGTCCGGGCTGCTCTTCTGGGCAGGAATGTACATCCGCCAATCCGCCGGGTACCTCAATGCCTTCACCGATCGAGGGTGTTGAAATACCCATCACCGGGTAACTCGGTCACGACGCCAGCACGCCATCGACAACTGCCTGCATTCTGCGCCGAAAGATGCTACGAGAAAACAGCTCGGCGTGTCGACGGATTGCAGCCGCGTCATAGATCGAGCCGTCGAACGCGCGTATCGAGTTCACGAAACCAGCCACTATCTCTTCGTCGAGAACGCCGGAGACGAATTGTCCCGTCACATGCGGCACCACGCTGTCGAGTGCACCACCTCTGCCGAGCGCAATCACCGGCGTTCCGCAGGCCATGGCTTCCACCGGGACTATTCCGAAATCCTCTACACCGGGCATGAGCAGCGCACGAGTCCGGCGCAGCAGATTCAACAGTTGCGCATGCGATACGTGCCCGAGGAAGACAACTGTGGGCCCCGCTATGCTGCGGCAATAGTCGAGGCTGCGGCCGTCCCCCGTAACCACGAGGGGCACCCCGGCGGCGTTCGCGGCGAGAATTGCCAAATCGGGCCTCTTGTAAGGCACAAGACGCCCTGCGACCAGGAAGAAGTCCTCCCTGCGGGTACCGGGGTCCGGCGTGAATGCATCGGTGTCGACAGGCGGATGAACCACGACCGCATCGCGGCCCCACCACTGCCTTATCCGCTGTGCGACAGTAGTCGAATTCGCGACTAGTTCAGTCAACAGCGGAGCTGCAGCGAGCTCGGCACGTCGAGCTGTCGACGCGAGCATCCTCAATGCGGCGGCGCCGGCTCTCCCCCCTGCTTCACCCTCACGGAGCGATGCGTCCCACGCCCAGCGCGCCGGGCTGTGCACATACGCGATTGTGGCGGCGGATGTCGAGAACACGGCCTGGGTCGCAAATGCGTGATGACTGATGATCACTGCGGCGGCATCTCCGATATCCATTCGCCGGAAGGCATTCGGCATCAACGGCAGCAACGGCGCATAGGAGCGTTCGCCACCGAGTCGGTACAACTGATTGAGCCAAGTGGTCTCCGGCGCCGTGCGCAGTCCCGACGGAATCCCTTGCGGACGCGCGATCGGAACAAGTACGCGCGCATCAGGCCATTGTGCCGACAACTGTTCGACAACGTGCTCCGAACCGGCGACTTCCGTGAATCGCTCGTGAACGAGCGCGACGCGGGGAGTGGTCATCGAGCATCCCGTTGGACGATGCTTGCGGCGGAGGAAATCACGCTACACACCTTCTTTCCGATCTGCGCCGGCGACCCGTCGACCAACACCGCCGACAATACCAGCCCGATTTCAGCGAAGAATTGCATTCATGCAGGTAGCGGTACCTTTATCCAGGTTCGCACGATCTGCCTTCCCCCATGTTTTCGGGACCTCGGTTCGGGTAGGCTTACTCCAAGCTCTCCACCGTCGTCGTCTGGCGTGGCAGATCGACTGCTTCAGTCAGGCTTGCTGGCCAGAGGTGAAAGCATGAAGCCTCCACGATCATTGGTGGTTCTCGTCGCGGCTGGCAAGCTCTATTCGAGGCCCTTCCGGCATCGGATCGGATCCCACCGTGTGCCCAGCGCTGGAATCCGGTTGGGCCCTGTGATGTCGGCCGAGCATCGCGTTGCTCTTCGCTCGCCCAGGCTTTCGGATGCCTCGGCGTGGCAAACCCTACGGCTACGGGATCAACACTTGATCGAACCGTTCTGGGTGTCGTCCCCGAAATCCTGGTCTCGGCGCCACACCGAGGGGGCCTGGGTAGACGAATTTCTACACATGCGTAAGGAGGCCCGCGCAGGCCGGGCACTGCCGCTGGTAATCGAGGTCGAAGGCCGATTCGCCGGTCAGTTCAACATGGAGCACATCGACTGGGGAGCACAGAGCGCAGAAGTCGGCGTGTGGATCGATTCTTCGCTCACTGGACAGGGAATCGCGCTGACAGCTGCGAACCTCCTCGCAGAGTACGTATTCGACATACTCGGATTGCGCCGGGTCACCGCTCCCGTCTGCGTCGACAACCGACAGGCCACCCGGCTCGTCAAACAGGCCGGGATGCAGCGAGAGGGCACGATGGCCAGTTACCTCGACGTCGGCGGTCGACGCAAAGATCACGACCTGTGGGCAATCACGTCGACGATGTGGGCGGCCAAGTCGGCCCGGGATTCGAATTCGACCGCGTCGTGATGTCACCCTTGACAAGCTGCGCGGCACGGTCGAACGCAGCTCTGCTCGCTTCGATCTGGTTCACCGCCCGACCGAGCAATCCAGCCCTCAGTTCCGGCGCGCGCAACCATGTGCTGCGCATCGCACCGCGAAGCCGGTCGTCGAAGTCTTCCCCGTCCAGCCTTACCAACTCGAGTCCGGCGTCGAACATCGCGGCCAGGCCCTCGAACTTGTCGTCGTAGTACCGTGAGGTCGACAGCCCGACAACAGGAATTCCTTGCGACAGTGCGAAGACTGCGACGTGGTAAGCCCCCGTGACGATGATCCGGCATCGCCCGATCCGGCGCGAGAGTGATCGCGCACTCGCAAAACGACCTAGTGGCGGAACCACGTCGGGGAACCCGGCGAGGAGTGGCATCGTCGAGCGACGGTCTTCGGAATCATGCTCGGATACGATCAGCGGAACCAGTCCGGCACCGGATTCGGCGGCCACGCCCCGAATGACGCGACCCAGCACCTTCTGCATCTCGTCTCCGACCGGAGAGTATTCCGCGACTCTGAGACAGACGCCGATGTCCGTGCCGAAGTCCCTGCGCCGAGTCGAATAGCCGAGTTCCACCGCGTCGTCCCCGGTAACCACGACGCGTTCCGGCGGAACACCGAGGGAGTGCAAGAGTTCTGGGCCCCGTAGTCCTTCGCGCAGCGCGATGAAATCGACCCGGGGAAGCACGCGGGCGGCGTGTTCCAGCACCCCGGGGTCGTGAATCGGGCCAATCCCCTGCCCCACCATCGCGGTAGGAATTCGATGATTCGTTGCGTACTCGAGCAAATCGAGTGTGCGCTCTGTCTGGAACCGATCGATATCGGTAAGGTACCCACCGCCGATCGCGAGCACCAAAGATGCGCCGTCGATGGCATTAGGCAGCCGTCCACCGTCACGACTCAGCAGCAACCGTTCCGAATTCGTTGTCCTCGCGTCGGACTCACCGTTCGTACCATCGCCCTCGCCCCCGCGGAGGACGACGCGACGTGCCCGCCGCACGACAGACGCGGGTGCGGCCGCCGCGGCTTCCCATCCCCTGAGCAACGGCCCCGCCACCTCGGGGCCGAAACGGCCGGCCAATCCACCCCAACCACGCCTTCTCGGCCAATCGCCGCCTCGCTGATACCGAATCGGCTCCGCGTTCGGCTCATAGGCCTTCAACAGTGACGATCTGTCGGTGAGGACACCGATTGCGGCGTCGGGCCATCTCTCGGCAATCCTGCGCACCGTGACGTTGAGAATCCCCAGGTCACCTTTGTTGTTCAGCCAGTATTCGCCGTTTTCCACGAGGACACGGATGTTGGATCCGCCGACCGGCGTCGCGCGGGATTCGCGATTCTCCATATCGGCCCTTCGGACACTCATTCGCGCGAGGAGGTCACCGACCCCCGAGCCATGTGGCACCATGTGAGCCCTGACCGAAGCGGCAGGTAGAGGTCGATTCGACGATACCGCAACCCTTTCCTCAACACCACGGTCCGCGCCCGCTACTTCGAGATCCACGTCCAGCACGTGGTGGGCCGTTTCTCCCGTTCAGCACGACAATCGACCTACTGGGTGGCACAATTACGTCGCGATGCATCTCCGAGCCATGGAGGTCGCCATGCCCCTCACAGACGACGCCGTCAGTCGCTCCTTTTCTCGCTCGAATGAGCTGCAGGCACGGCTGAACAAACTTGTGCCGGGCGGTGCGCACACCTATGCGCGCGGCCCCGACCAATACCCGGACTTCATGGCGCCCGTACTTGTCCGCGGGAAGGGCGCCCGCGTGTGGGATGTGGATGGGAACAGCTTCGTCGAATACGGCATGGGTCTCCGGTCCGTGACACTGGGACACGGATACCCCCCCGTTGTCGACGCCGTGTGTGAGGCAATCGCCCACGGTACGAACTTCAGCCGTCCGACTGAACTCGAATTGCACGCGGCCGAGGACTTTCTCCAACTCGTTTCAGGCGCAGACATGGTGAAGTTTGCCAAGAACGGGTCCGACGCCACCACGGCGGCGGTCCGCCTCGCGCGGGCTGTGACGGGACGCGAGCTGGTTGCGGTCTGCGATCAACCGTTCTTCTCCGTGGACGACTGGTTCATCGGCACAACCGCAATGAACAGCGGCGTGCCCTCCGATGTTGCTGCCAAGACACGCGGATTCCGATTCAATGACCTCAACTCACTTGTCTCGGTGTTCGACGAGAATCCACACCGGGTGGCCTGTGTCGTCATGGAGGCAGCCACCGCTACAGCTGAGCCGACACCCGGATACCTCGATGCCGTTCGGTCACTCTGCGACGAGCGCGGAGCCCTTCTCATCTTCGATGAGATGATCACAGGATTCCGATGGTCGCCGGGCGGCGCACAAACGGAGTACGCGGTCACACCCGACTTGTCGTGCTGGGGTAAAGCGATGGGTAACGGATTCCCGATTTCAGCCCTCGCGGGTAAGCGCGAGTACATGGAGTTCGGCGGCCTGAACACGGACCACGACCGGGTCTTTCTGCTGTCCACCACCCATGGACCCGAATGCGGAGCGCTCGCGGCTTTCCGCGCAGTCGTACACGCCTACGCTACCGAGGATCCGATTTCGCGCATGGAGCAGTCCGGCAGGCGGATCGCTGAGGGAGTCGGCGCAGCCGCTGCAGATATGGGGATTGCGGACTACGTCCAGGTGATCGGTCGGCCTTCATGCCTGATTTTCGTCACGCGTGACCTGAACCGTCAGCCATCACAGGAATTCCGGACGCTCTTCCTGCAAGAACTCTTGTCAGGTGGCGTTCTGTGCCAATCGTTTGTCACGTCTGCGGCGCACCGCACGGCCGACGTCGATCTCACTCTGGAAGTGGTCCATCGCGCTCTCGAAATCTACAGTAGGGCAATCGAATCCGGCGGCGTGGCAGGATTCCTCCGCGGCCGCCCTGTCGCCCCTGCCCTGCGCCGTTATGCGGCACCCCGCCGGATCGATACATCGGACTGATCGTGCAGCCGCAAGGATCGCTCAGCGCAGCAGGCGGCGCGAGGCGAACTGCCGGAAGTACACGAGCTTCGACGGCTCGACAAGCCCGGGAAGAATGAAGTACCAGACCCGTTCCATCCGACGCGGAAGATCGTCGAAGGCTCCTGTCGCGGTCGCGACCACGTGGGCCCCCAGCAGCGACCCGAGCAGGAACGTGGACAGTGTTCCCGTGGAGACGTCGTCTTCCGCGAGAATGTCGCCCTCCTCGACCGCGCGTGCGACAAGTCGTTCGAAACCCTGCTGCCACGAGGCCACCACGTTGCCGTGCGTCCCCTGGTAGTCACCGATCTCGTGCTGCAGTCGCAACATCGCCGCGACGATCGAATCGGAACTCGCTGCCTCGATCGCCACATAGGACAGGGCGACGAGCGCTTCGAGTGCCGGCGTCGGCCCGTCACTGACGGACGTCATTCCGGCTGTGAGCCGGATCTGCCCCTCGTCGATGACACCGCGGGCCAGGTCTTCCTTGGAACTGAAGTGGAAGTACAACGCACCTTTGGTCACACCGGACTGCTCGATGATCTCGTTGAGACCCGCGTTGGCGTACCCGAGGCGTAAGAATACGTCGGCCGCCGCCATCAGGACCGACGCCCGAGTTACCTCTGCTCGAACCTGTCTCGCCATCGACTGCCTCCCGAACAACCCCCCCGACGGGGCGCGCAAACTCCAGCGAACCCTAGCACTTGACAGGCGCAGCCCTGGTGAAGTTGAACCGCGAGTCGGAAAACGAGAACACGTTCACTGAGGTGTCGTGCGGGGCCGATCCGTGCCCAGCTGCGGATCCGCCTCGAGATTGGTCAACCCGTTCCAGCACAGGTTGACCAGATGCGCGGCGACGACTTCCTTCGGCGGTGTCCGCTCGTCCAGCCACCACGTCGCGGTGGTGGACACCATTCCGACCAGTGCCTGCGCGTACAGCAGGGCAAGATCCGGATTGAAGCCACGCCGCGAAAAATCGCCGGCGAGGATGTGCCCGACCTGACCGATGGCCTCGTTGAGCAGGCTCGAGTACGTGCCGTCCGGTGCCGCCACCGGAGAGTCGCGGACGAGGATGCGGAATCCGTCGGTGTGCTCCTCCACATAGGTCAGCAGCGCCAGCGCCACCCGCTCGACCCGGACCCGGGAGCGGTTCTGCTTCAGCGAGGACGTCACCATCTCCAGCAGCCGCGACATCTCCCGATCCACGACCACGGCATAGAGGCCCTCCTTGCCGCCGAAGTGTTCGTAGACGACAGGCTTGGAGACGTGCGCCCGCTGTGCGATCTCCTCGATCGACGTCGCCTCATAGCCTCGCTCGGCGAACAGGGCGCGGCCGATCTCGATCAACTGCTCCCGGCGTTGCGTACCGGTCATCCGGGTGCGGACCGCCCTCTCGGGGGTCGCGTCCACGTCCGTGGGTCGGGGCACCGAGGCACCATCCTTTCCTGACACTCGCGACGACGAAGTGCCGCGGGCAGCGTCGAAACACTGCAGGTAGCACCCACTCTATCGGGACGTTCGAGACAAATTTCCGCAGCGGTTCGACGGGCGGCGGGTCGGCATGCGAGGATTCTCTCGCGCAAACGGGCGTGACACCCCGTGTGTGTGGCAATCCGCCGTAGTGTAATGGCAGCACCTCTGATTTTGGTTCAGATAGTTCAGGTTCGAGTCCTGGCGGCGGAGCGGAGCCTGCGGAGCTGATTCCTGCAGGCGGAGCTGTCGAGAACAGCAAGAGCGGAACGATCCAGAGGGAGCTTCATGCCAGTGCAGACCGCCGTGGTCGTCCTCGCCGCCGGCGCGGGAACTCGGATGCGGTCGAAGACCCCCAAGGTGTTGCACACCCTGGGCGGACGCACGATGCTCGCGCATTCCCTCCACGCCGCCGCGGAGGTCGATCCGGCACACCTCGTCACCGTCGTCGGGCACGACAAGGAACGCGTCGGAGCCGCCGTCACTGCCCTCGAGGCCGAACTGGGCCGTCCGATCGCAATCGCCGTCCAGGAAGAGCAGAACGGCACCGGGCACGCCGTCGAATGCGGCCTGTCCGCTCTGCCCGCCGATTTCCGCGGGACCGTGCTGGTCACCGCCGCGGACGTCCCGCTGCTCGACGGCCGCACCCTGCACGCTCTCGTCGACGAGCACCGCAGCGAACCCACGCCCGCGGCGGTCACGGTACTGACGTTCACCGCCCCGGAGCCCACCGGCTACGGGCGGATCGTCAGACTGCCCCACGACGGTGAGATCGCCGAGATCGTGGAAGAGGCCGACGCCACAGAAGAGCAGTCGGCCATCACCGAGGTCAATGCGGGTGTGTACGCGTTCGACGCCGAGTTCCTCCGCTCCGCGCTCGGGCAGCTCAACGCGAACAACGCGCAGGGTGAGCTGTACCTGACCGACGTCGTCAAGATCGCCCGCGAGGCCGGTGCACCCGTCTTCGCCGCCCACCTGTCCGACTCCGCGAAGGTCGCGGGCGCCAACGATCGCGTCCAGCTGTCGAGGCTGGCCGCCGAACTCAACCGCCGCACCGTCGAGAACTGGATGCGGGCCGGCGTCACCGTCGTCGATCCGACGACCACGTGGATCGACGTCGGCGTCACGCTCGCTCGCGACGTCACCATTCATCCGGGAGTGCAGCTGCTCGGCACCACCGCCGTCGGCGAGGACGCCGTGATCGGTCCCGACACCACACTCACCGACGTGACGGTCGGCGAAGGCGCCAGCGTGGTGCGCACCCACGGCTCGGAATCGACGATCGGCGAAGGCGCCACCGTCGGCCCGTTCTCCTACCTGCGTCCCGGCACCGTCCTCGGTGCGTCCGGCAAGCTCGGCGCATTCGTCGAGACGAAGAACGCCGACATCGGAGCGCACTCCAAAGTTCCTCACCTGACCTACGTGGGCGACGCCACGATCGGCGAGTACAGCAACATCGGTGCGTCGAGCGTGTTCGTCAATTACGACGGCGTCACCAAGAGCCGTACGGTGGTGGGATCACACGTCCGGACCGGATCGGACACCATGTTCGTCGCTCCGGTACAGGTCGGTGACGGTGCTTACACCGGCGCCGGCACGGTGCTGCGTTTCGACGTACCACCGGGGGCACTCGCGGTCTCCGGCGGGAAGCAGCGCAATATTGACGGCTGGGTGCAACGAAATCGGCCCGGTACCGCCGCCGCCGAGGCGGCAGCCGCCGCGGGACCGCACCACAGTTCAGATCTGCACGAAACCGAGAAGCAAGATTTAAAGGATGGCATAGAGCAGTGACCGCGAATTGGATCGACAACCAGAAGAACCTCATGCTTTTTTCTGGTCGCGCGCATCCGGAGCTGGCCGAACAGGTAGCGAAGGAACTCGACGTGCGGGTCACCCCGCAGACTGCCCGTGACTTCGCGAACGGCGAGATCTTCGTCCGTTTCGAGGAGTCGGTCCGCGGCTCCGACGCCTTCGTGCTGCAGAGCCACCCGGCCCCGCTGAACACGTGGGTGATGGAACAGCTGATCATGATCGACGCGCTCAAGCGTGGATCGGCCAAGCGCATCACCGCGATCCTGCCGTTCTACCCCTACGCACGCCAGGACAAGAAGCACCGCGGCCGTGAGCCCATCTCGGCTCGCCTGATCGCCGACCTCCTCAAGACGGCCGGCGCCGACCGCATCATCACGGTCGACCTCCACACCGACCAGATCCAGGGCTTCTTCGACGGCCCCGTCGACCACATGCACGCCCAGGGGCAGCTCGCCGAGTACATCCGCGGCAATTACGGCACCGAGAACATCGCCGTCGTCTCCCCTGACTCCGGTCGCGTCCGGGTCGCCGAGAAGTGGGCCGACACCCTCGGCGGCGCGCCGCTGGCGTTCATCCACAAGACGCGCGACCCGCTGGTGCCCAACCAGGTGAAGTCCAACCGCGTCGTCGGTGACGTCGAAGGCCACACCTGCATCCTGATCGACGACATGATCGACACCGGTGGAACCATCGCCGGCGCCGTGAAGATCCTCAAGGAGGCCGGCGCGGGCGACGTGATCATCGCCGCCACCCACGGTGTCCTGTCCGATCCGGCGGCCGAGCGCCTCGCCGCGTGTGGTGCCAAGGAAGTCATCGTCACCAACACGCTCCCGATCGACGAGTCGAAGAAATTCCCGACCCTGACGGTGCTGTCCATCGCCCCGCTGCTGGCTCGCACCATCAAGGAAGTTTTCGAGAACGGCTCGGTCACGTCGCTGTTCAACGGCAACGCCTGAGCGCTTCGCACCCGTGAGTGGTTGACGAGTCCAGACACTCGTCAACCACTCACAGGCGTAGCCTTTCCCTGTGTTCACCGGGATCCCCACCGCTGCTCTCGACTTCTACGAGGACCTCGAGGCCGACAACAGCAAGAGCTTCTGGACCGCGCACAAATCCGTCTACGACGACTCCGTGCGCGCACCCATGACCGCCCTGCTCGCGGAACTCGAATCGGAGTTCGGCGCAGGCAAGGTGTTTCGCCCCTACCGCGACGTCCGGTTCTCGAAGGACAAGACGCCCTACAAGACCCATCAGGGCGGATTCGTCGAAACCCGCCCCGGCGTGGGCTACTACGTGCAGATCGACGCCGCCGGACTGTTCGTCGCGGGCGGCTTCTATTCGCATACCCCGGTCCAGGTCGGGCGTTTCCGTGACGCCGTCGACGACGACCGCAAGGGCCGCGAACTCGTCCGGCTCGTGAAGAAGGTCCGGTCGTCGGGATTCGAGATCGGCGGCGACACACTCAAGACCCGTCCCCGCGGCGTCGCCGAGGACCATCCGCGACTCGACCTGATGCGTCACAAGTCGCTCACCGCCAGCCGGAGCTACCTCTCCCCCGACTGGATCGAAACTCCCCGCGCCGCTGACGAAGTGCGCACCGCCTGGCGTTCGATGCGGCCGCTCGTCGACTGGCTGACCACCGTCATCGGTGCCGGAGAATGAAACTTACCGGTCGGGAAAACACGTGTGGCACACAGCGTTTGCGGAGCAGTTTGCGAGCATCGGCATGATCTTCGTCACGCTTGGCCGCAGAACCGCAGGTCGTACTTACGGCGATGTGACTCGCACGCTCGATTTCCCCTACTGTGGCTCGTCGTGATCGACGCGCAGACTCTCTCCGGCCCTATCGATATCGCTGCAATTCGAAACGTCCGGCGTTGGTCGCCGGGGGCGTGCGTGTGGTGCGGAGACGACAACGCAGTCGAAATGTTCCGTAACGAACCTCGCTGTGGCATTTGCCGCGAGAAGGAATCGGTCATCGACGAGGCCCGCCGCTTCCTGGGTATGTACGGTCTGCGTCCGCTCGGCGGCACGTTGCAGTCGGACGACGACGAAGAGCGTGAGCACCGGGTCAACGCCCGCGATGCGCGTCGCGAACTCAACGAGATGAAGCTCTCGGAACTCCCGGACCCGGCCGCCGTGCGCAAGGCCCTTCGTCCCCGGGCGGCCAGTGTGGTGTCGGAGCCGCGCAGCACCTCCCATTCCGGAACGTCGTCGACCACCGCGTCGACCCGCCCGAGCACGTCCCGCACGTCCGCCACGCCGCCGGTGGCACCGGTGCGCACCGACGCCGTCGACGTCGCCGCACTCGAATCCCGCGTCACGGGACTGCTCGATCAACTCTCGGCCATCGATGCCCAGATGAACCTGATCGGTGAGCCCGCCGGACTGGCCGCGCGTGCCCGGATCAGCGACCTCGAGAAGCAGCGCGCCACCGTGCTCCGCACCCTCGCAGCGCTGGAGAAGGCCCGGATCGCGGCCGGCCAGTAGGCCACCCGTTTCGGGCTACCGCAGGGTGATACTGTCGCCCTTCGTGCAGCCCGCCTCCTCACCCACCGCGCTCGTCATCGACGCGAAGAAACCGCCGATGGGCCCGATGCTGGTGACCCCCAATGCGCGCATCAACGGGTATCCCGTGCCGCTCCGGTGGGGACACAACGAAATTCCGGCACCGCCGGGCGTGCACCACATCCAGATCTCGGTCCCGTGGATCTGGGAGCAGGGCAGGGCGCAGATCACCGTCGACAACCGGTACCACCCGGCTCCCGCGGTGTATTACGCATCGCCGTTCAGCAGTTTCAGCAAGGGCGCCATCGGCCATCGGCCGGTGAAGAATCCTGGACTGCTCGGGTTGCTGCTCATCCTCACACCGGTACTCGTCCTGATCCTCGCAGTCGTGGCGTTCGCCCTGTTCGGCTAGGGAAGTCGCAGCCGCACCATTGACACATTGTGGAATGTGTCTCACTATCGGTACATGATCGCACATGTGTCGAGCGTCTCGTTCGTGCCGAGGTCCGGGCAATCGTGGCGGGCCCCGTGGCAGATGTACGCAGACCTGCGCGACCACGACCCCGTCCATCACGTCGTCCCCGAGGACGCACCCGGGAACGACTACTGCGTGCTGTCCCGGCACGCCGACGTCTACGCGGCTGCCCGGGACGCCGAGACGTTCTCCTCCGCAGCCGGCCTCACCACGACATACGGCGAGCTGGAGAAGATCGGCCTGCAGGACAATCCGCCACTGGTGATGCTCGACCCGCCCGACCACACCGCGTTCCGCCGCCTCGTGTCGAAGGGATTCACCCCACGGCAGGTCACCGCCGTCGAGCCGGACGTCCGGGCGTTCGTGGTGGAGCGCATCGAACGACTGCGGGAGACAGGTGAGGGCGATGTGGTGAAGGAACTGTTCAAGCCGTTGCCGAGCATGGTCGTCGCCCACTACCTCGGTGTCCCCGAAGAAGACCGAGCGCAGTTCGACGGCTGGACCGAGGCCATCGTCGCGGCGAATGCGCAGGGCGACACGCTGCAGGCGACGGGTGCGGTCACCGATCTGATGGGCTACTTCGCCGGACTGATCGAGCGGCGGCGCACCGCCCCCGGAGACGACACGATCTCACACCTCGTCTCGGGCGGAATGGGAGCCGACGGCGACGTCACCGGGCTGCTCTCCATCCTCGGTTTCGCGTTCACGATGGTCACCGGCGGCAACGACACCACCACCGGGATGCTCGGCGGCGCAGTCCAGTTGCTCACCGAGCACCGGGATCAGCGCCGCGATCTGATCGAACATCCGGAGCTCATCGGCGACGCCGTCGAGGAATTGCTGCGGCTCACGGCCCCCGTCCAGGGCCTCGCCCGCACGGTGACCCGCGACGTCGAGATCGACGGCACCGTCGTTCCCGAGGGACGGAAGGTGCTTCTGCTGTACGGCTCCGCGAACCGCGATCCGCGCCGGTTCGGACCGGATTCCGAGGTCCTGGACGTGCGTCGCAGTCCGAAGCAGATCCTCACGTTCAGCCACGGGGCCCACCACTGCCTGGGTGCGGCCGCGGCACGGATGCAGGCGCGGATCGCGCTCGAGGAACTGCTGGCCCGCTGCCCCGACTTCACCGTCGACATCGACGCCGTCGTCTACGCGGACGGCAACTACGTGCGCCGTCCGACTAGCGTCCCGTTCCGGGTGCGTGAAGCATGACCGCCGACTGGATGCGGGACGAACGCCCCCGCCTCGCCGCCGAGCGAATCCTCGACGTCGCGGCCCAGCTGTACGTCGAGAACGGCATCGCCGCCGTCGGTATGGCCGAGGTCGCCCGGGCGGCCGGATGTTCCCGCGCCACGCTGTACCGCTATTTCGACAGCAGGCAGGCGTTGCAGCTGGCGTTCGTCCATCGCGAGGCCCGGCGCATCGGCGCGCTGGTCGCAGAGGAGGTGTCCGCGACCGGCGATCCGAAGGACGTGATCGTGGAGGCGATGCTGGCAGCGATCCGGCTGGTGCGCGCCGACCCGGCCCTTGCCGCGTGGTTCCAGCTCGGTGACTCGGGCCTGGCCGCGCAGATCGCACACTCGTCGGATGTCATCGAGTCGCTGGGCACCGCGTTCCTGGGGCAGGCGGGGTTCTCCGGCGAGGAGACGTCCCGGAAGGCACGGTGGCTCGTCCGGATCATCGTTTCCCTGCTCACCGTTCCGGGCGTCGACGACACCGACGAACGCACGATGCTCGCGCAGTTCGTCGCCCCCGCACTCACCTCACACCATCCGGACGAACGGGACGCTCGTTCGATCTGACGCAACGAGCGTCCCGTTCGTCGGGGGCAGGTGAGCGGCAAAGCGTGCGGCGGCACTCCATGCCACTCACGTGGGGGGGTCAGCCCTGGGGCGTGACCCGCAGTACCTGGTCGGTGGAACCGTTGTCCGTGGTGACGAGCAGCGAGCCGTCGGCGGTCGGGGTGACGGACCGCAGGCGGCCGTACTGATTCTGCAGGCCGAAGGTCTGCGCCGTCACCGTCTGCCCGTCCGCGGACAGGCGCAGGAAGATCAGTTGCTGCGACTTGAGTCCGCCCATGACGAGGGCGCCGTCCCACGGTCCCCATCCGGAGCCGGTCACGAACGCGGCGCTTCCGGTCGCCAGGGTGCTGCTGCCCGAACTCCATGCCGCGGCAACGGCTCCGGGCACGCGCACCGGGTCCGTCATCGGCACGGTTTCGTCGTAGATGCCGGGGATGCGGTCGGGCTTGTATCCGTAGTTGCCGCCGGCGACCAGGAGGTTCACCTCGTCGTCCCGTGACGTTCCCTGATCGACGGCGTAGATGCGGCCCGTTCCCGGCTGTTGGGCGAGACCCTGCGCGTTACGGTGGCCCAGCGTGTAGACGGGGCTCGCCGGGTTCGGGTTTCCGGCGGCGGGGGTGCCGTCGGCATTGATGTGGAGGGTTTTGCCGCCCAGCGAGTTCGGGTCCTGCGACACGGTCGGCTGCGCTGTGTCGCCGGTGCCGACGAACAGGGTGCCGTCGGCGGCCACCAGGATCCGGCAACCGCCGTGGCGCCCCTCGTTGACGGGGATTCCGGTCAGGATCGGGTCACCGCGGGTCAGCGCTGTCCAGCCGGCATCGACGGTCCACGACTGGATTCGAATGTCGGTGACACCGCCGCCTTGAAATCCCTGGCACGTGTACAGGGTGCGGGACTGCGCGAAGTTGCTCGCGAGTGCGATACCCATCAGCCCGGTCTCGGACTGCGCGTAGAGGTCGGAGAGATCGGCGGTGACGGGTCCGGTGCTTCCGTCGGCACGCCGGACGAAGAACCCGCCCGACCGCTGCCCGGTGAGAACCGCACCGTCCGGAGCCTGCACCGCATCCCACGGATGGTCGAGCCCGTCGAGGACCGGCGTGACTGTCAGAGCCGGAAGCGTGTCCTCCGTGGGCACTCCCGGGCCGTCGCTGCCGGAGCCGAGGCTTCCCGTGTCGAACGGGAAGGGCAGCGGCTGAGCGGATGCCTGTGTGGCGGCGAGGCCGATCACGGCCGTGGTGGCGAGAGCGAGGACAGCGAGCTTCGGTTGACGCACAAGTTCTCCTCGGGTCGTTGACGCGCTACGCGGCAACTATAAGCGCGCCGACGCCCGAAGTTGATCTTGTCGGTCACCTCCGCGCGGCGCACACCAGCGCGAAGCGGTCGTCGGGATCGGTCCAGGTGCGGTCGACGTCGAATCCCGCCTCCGCCAACTCCCGTCGGATGCCGTCGAGTGTGAATTTGGCGGAGATTTCCGTCCGCAGCTGCTCACCCTCGGTGAATTCCACGTCCAGATCCAGCTCGCCCACGCGGACCGACATGGCACGCTCGGCCTCGAGCCGCATCTCGATCCACTCGTTGTCGGCGTCCCACAGCGCGACGTGCCGGAACTCGTCCACCGGGAAATCGGCGTCGAGCTGTGTGTTGAGGACCCGCAGCACGTTACGGTTGAACTCGGCGGTCACCCCGGCCGCGTCGTCGTAGGCGGGGACGAGGACGGCGGGATCGGTGACCAGTCCGACCCCGAGGAGCAGGTGCTCCCCCGGCTCGAGGACGTCGGCGATCCCGGAGAGGAACTCCGCCCGCTCGGCGGGCACCATGTTTCCGAGGGTGCCACCGAGGAACGCGATCGTGCGGCGGCCACCGCGCGGGAGGTGGTGCAGCGACTCGGTGAAGTCGCTGACGACGCCGCGCACGGTCAGATTCGGGAACTCCACACCGATCTGCTCCGCCGCACCCTCGAGCGCGGACACCGACACGTCCTGCGGTACGTACGTATGGAGGCTTCCGTGCCGCGTGCCGGCGCCCAGCAGCAGCCGTGTCTTCTCCGACGACCCGGATCCGAGTTCGACGAGAATCTCCGGCGCCGCGACCTCGGCGATCTCCCCCGAATACCGCCTGAGCAGTTCCCGTTCGGTACGCGTCGGGAAGTATTCGGGTAACGCGGTGATCTGCTCGAACAGCTCGCTCCCTCGGGCGTCGTAGAAGTACTTGGGAGGCAGCCATTTCGGGTTCGACGTGAGCCCGACGGTGGCGTCCTTGCGCAGAGCGGCCTTCAGCTGCTCGGGCTGCAGGTACACCTCGAGTGTCGGTGTGGTGGTCATCGTGCTCCCATCTCGAGCGGGGTGACGATCAGGTGTCCGGGGCGTGCGCTGACGAAGTGCCGGTCCGGAATCGATTGCCATGCGGGGTTGTCGTCGTAGGGTTCGGACATCAGGATGGCCCGCTCGTCGTCGACGAGCGCCGACAGCGAATGATGCCAGGTGGTGGCCCACAGTTCCGTGCCGTTGCCCAGCAGCAGATTCAGTCGCGAGTTCGGGGCGGCAGCGACGACGGACTGGACCAGCGAACTCATCGCCTTCTCGGGGTCCTGCTCGCCGAGCGCCCGGCGCAGGAGCAGCCACAGCGCGGCCGAATCGGTCGGCGCCTCGAGGTGCAGCAGGTCGCTCACGGGGAGTTCCGCGGCGAGCCCGGCGATCGACTCGGGCCACCCGCGCACCACCCCGTTGTGGCTGAACGCCCAGGTGTCGTCGGAGAACGGTGCGCAGGCCGTGTGCTGCACGGGCATACCGACCGTCGCCGACCGGGCGGCGGCGACCACGGCGTGGGAGCGGATGTTCGGCAACGTCTCTCGCACGACGGGGTCGGACCACAGCGGCTGAGCACTGCGGTAGCGGGAGAAGCCGTCCGTTCCCCACCACCCCACACCGAATCCGTCGGCGTTGATGGTTCCGCCACCCCTCATGTCGTGTGGCGCGTAGGACTGGCGCAGTAGCGAGTTCTCGCCGCGACTCAGGAGGTCGCCCACCGACTGTTCCGGTCCCAGATAGCCCAGGTGTCGGCACATCTCAGCGGTCGTCTCCCGGAAGGTCCCGGGCACAGCGGAATCCGGAGAAGATCTGCCTGCGGATCGGGTGGTCCCAGTTGCGGAACGTCCCACGGCATGCCACCGGATCGGTGCCGAACGAACCGCCGCGCAGCACGCGGTAGTCGCCGCCGTAGAACACCTCCGAGTACTCGCGGTAGGGGAACGCCGAGAAGCCGGGATAGGGCTCGAAGGGCGACGACGTCCACTCCCACACGTCGCCGATCAGTTGATGGACGCCGAGCGGGGACGCCCCCGACGGGTACGCCCCGACCACCGCGGGTCCGAGGTGGTGCTGCCCGAGGTTGGCCAGCGAGGCGTCGGGCTCGTCGTCACCCCAGGGGAATCGGCGCGACCGGCCGGTGAACGGGTCCCATCGCGCGGCCTTCTCCCATTCGGCTTCGGTCGGAAGCCTCTTGCCGTCCCAGCGCGCGAACGCCTCGGCCTCGAAGAAGCAGACGTGCACGACCGGTTCCTGGAGATGGATCGGCTCGGTCACCCCGAACCGCCGTCGCCACCACGTTCCGCAGCCGTCGTTCTCCCAGAACTGGGGAGCGTCCAGCCCCGCTTCGAGGCGGTGCGCCCATCCCCGCTCGCTCCACAATTCGGGACGTGCGTAACCACCGTCGTCCATGAACTCGAGGTAGCGGCCGTTGGTGACGGGGACGGCGTCGATCACGAACGCCGGGACGTGCACGGGGTGCGCGGACCTCTCGTTGTCGAGTGCCCACGGATCGTCCGACGTCCCCATCGTGAATTCGCCGGAGGGAATGACCACTTCGTCCTCGTCCATCGCCCCGCCGACACGCGGCGCGCTCTCCGCGGCCAGTACTGCTGCACCGGTGCGCAGTTGATGGGTGGCGAGCATCGTTTCGGCGTGCTGCTGCTCGTGCTGCGCGATCATGCCGAACGCGAATCCGTTCTCCTCGAGCGGCCGGCCCCGGAACGTGCTGCGGTCGAGCACGTCCCACGCCTTGTCTCGAACAGTTCGTATGTATTCCCTCGCCTCGTCCGGGTTCAGCAGCGGGAGGGACGGCCGGGAGTTCCTCGAATGTTTGAATGCGTCGTATAATTCGTCGATATCGCGGCGGATCGGTTCCCGGCCCCCGACATCCCGCACGAGCCACAACTCTTCCTGATTGCCGATGTGCGCGAGATCCCAGACGAGCGGGCTCATCAACGGGGAATGCTGCGCGACGAGGTCTTTCCCGTCCACACAGTCCGTCAACCCGGCGGTGCGCTCCCGCGCCCGTGTCAACACCGTCTCGATCTTCTCGCGGGTACCCATCAGCGTTCCCCGCTCGGTGCCTGGCCCCGGCAACATCGCTCGGCGGCGGCATCGAGCAGTCTGACGAATTCGGGGTCGGGCGAGTACGCCGCCGCCAGCGACAGCAGAGATGTTGCCGCAGCGCGCAGTTCGAGGTCGGCCAGACCGAACTCGGCCGCGTCCCGCCAGCGTTCGGCGGTGGGCAGCGCCGCGTCGATCGCCTCGGTCATGGCGCCCGGACCCGACAGCAGCGCGTCGATCGCCGCGATGGGAACCCGCCACTGGTCACCCGGTTGCGCGTCGAGGTAGCGCACCTCGAGATGACCGGCCGCACGAACGGGCGGAAACAGGGTGGTGAGATGGTAGTCGAGGTCGGCGGGCATCGGGCGCCCGATCACGTCGTCCAGCGCGCCCTCGACCCAGTCGGCGAAAGTTGCACCGTCGGGCGCAGTCCAGTCCGTTCCGTCGTTGCGGATGCACAGCAGCGGCACGTCCAGTACCCACCCCGCATAGTCCGCGATGTGCGGGGTTCCGGTGGTGCGCGGCGAATCGAGTTCGAGCCACGTTCGCATCCGCTGCGATGCCCATTGCCCGTCGGGTACCCCGTAGAGCCGCGGCGAACACGCGAAGGCCGCGATCAATGCGGGACCGATGGCATGGAGCAGGTGCCACCGCTTCTCCACCGCAACCGGATCGGCCCCGGCGTCCACGCTGATCTGCGTTGCGGCGGTGTTGCACATCATCAGTTTCCCGAATGGCCCGATGCCGGTGAAGTGGGATTCCATCGCGCAGTACCGCGGCGATTGGAGGAGACGCTGCGCGGGCCGGCGGGTGTCTGCGGCCTCGGACGACATGAGGATCGATTGGGACGACAACAGGTCCGCGAGAACCGCCTGATCGGCGGCGAGATAGTCGCACAATTCGCGTGCGGAGTAATAGGGGGCGCTGGACAGTTCGATCTGTCCGCCGGGTTCGACCGTGACGACGCTGCCACCGGGAAGGGGCTGAGCAGGAGAAGAGGGATCGATGGTTCTAGGAGTGTGCGGCCCGAGAGCTTCAGCGAGAGCGGCGAGGTCGGGGCGCACGTTTTCCGGCAGTTGCGCGGTCAGCCACTCCAATTCCGCGCCGATCAGCTGCGGCGGCCCAAGTTTGAAGCACACACCACCCAGGTACGCCTCCGCCGCCGGCCGCGACGTGAAACACGTTGCCTCGACGGACTGAACTGCAGTAGCCATTCGACCCTCCCCTTCGGGCGCCGCCTGAACGTCGTTATCGACATTAGAGCGCCTCGGCCGTCGATGCACGCCCCAACGGCATACTTTTCGAGGAACCTGCACAGGTACGTTCGAGTCCATTCACCGCGAAAAGGGAGGTATCGGACATGCTCGACCTCGAGCAGGCGCGACGGGACACCCCGGGCTGCCTCGACAAGGTGTTCCTCGACAGCGCGGGCTCCTCGCTTCCGCCGACCCCGGTCCTGGACGCCGTGTTCGCGCACCTGCGCCGGGAAGCCGACGTGGGCGGCTACGTCGCGGCCGCCGAACGGGCCGACGATCTCGCCGCCGTCAAGTCGTCCCTGGGCCGGCTGATCGGGGCGAGCGCCGACGGCATCGCCCTGGTGGACAGTGCCACCACCGCCTGGAACGACTTCTTCCATGCCGTCCCGCTCCGGGCCGGTGACCGAGTGCTGATCTCGGAGGTCGAGTACGCCAGCAACGCCATCGCCGCCCTGCAACGGTCCCGGTCCGTGGGCGCGACGGTCGACGTGATCCCCAGCGACCCGGCGGGCCAGATCGACGTGGCCGCCCTCGAGACGCTTCTCGACGACCGGGTCCGTCTCGTGTCCCTCGTGCACGTGCCCACAAACGGCGGTCTGGTCAACCCCGTCCGCGAGGTGACGGAGCTGGCACACTCGCACGGCGCGCTCGTGCTGCTCGACGCGTGCCAGTCGGTCGGTCAGATCGCGCTCGACGTGGGCGAACTGGGCGTCGACGCGCTCTCCGCCACGGGCCGCAAATGGCTTCGTGCACCGCGGGGCACCGGCTTCCTGTACGTCCGGCCGGAACTGGCCGCGACGCTCGAGCCGGCCGCCCTCGACCTGCACAGCGCGGAGTGGACCGCAGCCGATGCGTACCGGCTCGCCACCGACGCCAGCCGGTTCGAATTCTGGGAATGCGACGTCGCCGCGCGCCTCGGACTCGGAGTGGCGGCCGACTATCTCCTCGACCTCGGGGTGGACGAGGTCGAGGTGGCCGTTGCTGCCGGGGCGGAGCACCTCCGGTCGGGGCTCGCGGCGATCCCCGGTGTCACCGTGCGCGACCTCGGCGCCCGCCGCTGCGGAATCGTCTCGTTCACCGTCGACGGGTTCGATCCCGGCGACGTCCGGAAACAGCTGGCCGCCCGCAACGTCACGGTCACGGCCAGCCTGCGTGGATCGACGCTGCTGGACATGAGCGCCCGCGGACTGGACGCCGTGGTGCGGGCGTCGCCGCACTACTTCTGCTCCACCGACGACCTCGACCGGTTCCTCGCGGAGGTGCGGACACTCGCGAACTAGGGCAGTACGCTGGAACTCACCCGAGTATCAGGACTTCGCGATGACGGACCAGGGATCACCGGCGCTGCCGCGCTTCGCCGCGGAGAAGGTCGTGCAGTTGCAGACGCGCAGACGCGACGGCTCGTGGGTGGACACTCCGGTCAACTTCGCCGTGCAGGGCGATCGGGCATACTTCCGGACCCCGGGACGGGCGTCCAAGAACAAGCGGCTACGCAATTTTCCCGACGTCCGGATCCGCCCGTGCACGTGGTCCGGCAAGCCGACGGGTCCGCCGGCGCAAGCCACGGCGCGACTGCTGTCCGGTGAGGAGGCGCGGGCCGCGGGCGCCCTGATCGACGAGAAGTATCCCGTGGTGCAGCGGATCGGGGTGCATCTCGCGCACCGGCTGGCACGCACGTCGACGCTGCACTACGAGCTGTCCGGCGTGACGGACCTGCCCGGATAGCCAGGCGCTCGCCGACCTCCGAGCGCGGCGTCCCACTGGCCGGGAGATCCACCGAATCGGGTTTTGGAACAGGTTACAGTTTGAGGGTAACCCACGTCACACTTCGCCTGTGACCACCCGAGAGGACTTCCACCCATGGTCGACGCCACACCGATCCGCCCCCGGTCCGCAGCAACGGTCGCCGAGTGGGACTACGAGGCCGATGTCGTGGTCGCGGGTTACGGCATCGCCGGTGTGTCCGCCTCCATCGAGGCGGCGCGCGCCGGCGCCGACGTCCTGGTCCTCGAACGCACCAGCGGCTGGGGCGGTGCCGCCGCTCTCGCGGGCGGCTTCATCTACCTCGGCGGAGGCACGCCGTTGCAGAAGGCGTGCGGGTTCGACGACTCGCCCGAGAACATGAAGACGTTCATGATGGCGGCCCTCGGCCCGGGTGCCGACGAGGAGAAGATCACCGACTACTGCGAGGGCAGCGTCGAACACTACAACTGGCTCGTCAACTGTGGTGTCCCGTTCAAGGAGAGCTTCTGGGGCGAACCCGGCTGGGAGCCCCCGTTCGACGACGGACTCATGTACTCCGGCGGCGAGAACGCGGCACCCTTCAACGAGATCGCGACTCCCGCACCGCGCGGCCACGTTCCGCAGATGGACGGCAAGCGGACCGGCGAGAAGGGCGGTGGCTACATGCTGATGAAGCCGCTCGTCGAGACCGCCGAAAAGCTCGGGGTCCGAGCCGAATACGACATGCGCGTCCAGACGCTCGTCACGGACGACACCGGTCGCGTCGTCGGGATCGTCGCCAAGCAGTACGGCAAGGAGGTGGCCGTGCGGGCGCGCCGCGGCGTCGTCCTCGCCACCGGCAGCTTCGCCTACAACGACAAGATGATCGAAGCCCACGCGCCGCGGCTCATCGGCCGCCCCGGCGCCGCCATCGAGGAGCACGACGGACGGTCGATCCTCATGGCGCAGGCCCTCGGCGCCGATCTCGCCCACATGGACGCCACTGAGGTCGCGTTCGTCTGCGACCCCCAGTTGATCGTCCGCGGCATCCTGGTCAACGGCCGGGGGCAGCGCTACGTGCCGGAGGACACGTACTCCGGGCGGATCGGCCAGATGACCCTGTTCCACCAGGACAACCAGGCGTTCCTCATCATCGACGAGGCGTCCTACGAGGAGGGCGCGGCCGCCACCACGGCCACGCCGTTCCTGCGCGTCCAACCGAAGTGGGCGGCGGAGACCGTCGAGGAACTCGAATCGGACATGGGCCTGCCCGCCGGCGCACTGCAGTCGACCGTCGAGGTCTACAACACGCACGCCGCCGAAGGATCGGACCCGCTGCTGCACAAGAAGTCCGAGTGGGTGAAGCCGATCGGCACCCCCGTCGCGGCACTCGACCTGCGCGGGTTCACCCTCGGCTTCACGCTCGGCGGCCTGCGGACGACCGTGAACTCCGAGGTACTGCACGTCTCCGGCGAACCGATTCCCGGCCTCTTCGCGGCGGGACGGTGCACGTCCGGTGTGTGCGCCGGCGGCTACGCCAGCGGCACCTCCCTCGGCGACGGCAGCTTCTACGGCCGCCGCGCCGGGATCAGTGCGGCGACGCGCGCCTGACCGGACTACCCGACGAGCCGGACCGTCACGCCGGCCGCGAACCGGTAGGGCTGGGTGCTCAGGACCGCGCCGAGACTCTTGCGCAGACGCGAGACCTCGGCGCGGACCGCCACCACGTGGTCGCGGTCGCCGAACAACGATTCGCTGAGCGAGGCCGCGTCGACGCCCGCCGGTCCCGCGACCGACAGCACCCGCAGGATCTGGGCGTGCCGGGGCGAGAGCGCCCGCGTCCAGTTGACGTCGCCCCGGACCGTCACGTGCGGCGCGTCCCCGAGGTCGAGTTCCAGTTCGATGGCTGCCCCGTCGACGCGCCTGCGCACCAGCCAGCCGTCGCCGAGCGGTTCGGGCACGCACAGCCCGAGCCCCGGGACGAGCAGTGGCCGGTCCAGGCTCGGCGGCGCGACCCGCTCCGGCGCCGCGATGCCACTCGCCTCCGCGACCCACCCGTGCTTGTCGACGACCAGCGCCGGACCGCCCGCCGACGCGAGCAGCGGTGCCGCCCGGCCGCGCAACTTGTCCAGTTGCGCCGTGTGCTCGCGCCACAGTGTCGCCTCGGCCAGACGCACGGCGGTGCGGACGAGTGCGACCGTGGTCGGGTGAATCGACATCGCCGACCCACTGATGTCGACGACGCCGAGGATCTCACCGGTGCGCGGATCGTGCACCGGCGACCCTGTGCACGACCAGCCGTGATGCGAGGGCGCATAGTGCTCGGCCGAGAACAGTTGCACCGCAGCATCTTCGATCAGCGCCGTGCCGATCGCGTTGGTCCCGACCGCCTGCTCCGCCCAGCGAGCACCCTCCGTGAACCCCAGGGCGTCGGCCGCCTTCCGAACCCCGCGGGATCCTTCCCGCCACAACAGGACACCGTCGGCGTCGGCGATGACCACGATGAAGTTCGCATCGTCCGCGACCTGCGTCAGCGTGCTGCGCAGTTCCGGGAGCACCGTGCGCAGCGCCGTCCGGGTACGCCGCGCCTCGATCTCGGAGAAGTCGGCGGGCTCCACGTCCGCGCAGTGGTCCGGGCTCACACCGCCCGCCTGCAGTCTGGACCACGACCGCGCCACCACGTCCCGGGGCAGCGCGGGCGGCTGCTCCCCGGACAGCACGGCGTCGTGCACCCGGCTGAGCAGCCGGGCATGTCGCGGCAGATCCACACCGCTTGCCACTGCGGTCAGCCGGTCGGCGGTCGGACGTTCAGCGCTCACAACGCCGAGGCTACCCCCGGCGTTGTGAGCCACACCACTGTCCGTCATCGGATCGGCTGCAACCCTTCCTCCTGGGCCTTGATCTGGAAGGCCAGATACTTCGAGTAGTGCCGGGACTGATGCAGGTTGCCGGCCATGAACCAGAAACCCGGATGACCGGACCGGCGCCACACCGTGCGCAGCTCGCCCTCGTCGTCGAGGCCCCACACGTCCTGGCAGCGGTCCGCGACCGCGTCGCCGAGGAACTTGCGGGCGCTCTCACGCATGTTCTTGTATCCGGTCGCGAGAACCACCACGTCCACCGGCATCTCGGTGCCGTCGGCGAACACAACCCCGTCCGGGGTGAAGTGATCGATCTCGGTTCCCTGCTTCACCGTCACCTCGCCGCTCGCGATCAGCTCGGATGCGCCGACGTCGATGTAGTAGCCGCCGCCGCGTCGCAGGTACTTCATGAACAGGCCGCTGCCGTCCTCGCCGAAATCGACCTTGAAGCCGGCCTTCCGCAGACCGTCGAGCATCTCCGCGTCCTTCTCTGCAATGGCCTCCGTCGCCCCGGCGTGAATTCCCGCGAGCAACGGGTACGGCAGCGACGCGAAGATCAGGTCGGCGTCCTGCACCGCGGGCCCGCCCTCCTCGTACACGCCGCCGAACAGTCCGGGGATGCCGTGCTTGCTGCTCATCACATACGTGGACGAGCGCTGCAGGATGGTCACGTCCGCACCCTGCTCGTTGAGTTCCTGGGCGATGTCGTGGCCCGAGTTGCAGCAACCGACGACGAGGGCCTTCTTGCCCTGCATCTCCCGGCCGCCGACGAACCAACTCGAATGCTCGATGGTTCCCTCGAACGTGTCGGCACCAGCGATCCGCGGAATGTTCGGCACCCCACTCATTCCCGTGGCGAGGACGACGTGCCGGGGGTGCAGCGTGCGGGTGGAGCCGTCGTCGCGGGCGACGGTCACGGTCCATTCGCCGGTGGCGTCGTCATAACTGCCGCCGGTGAACTCGGTTCCCGTCCACACGTTGAGTTCCATTGCGTCGGCGTAGAACTCGAACCAGTTCGCGAGCTTGTCCTTGGGCGTGAACACCGGCCAGTGGTCGGGGAAGTTCAAGTACGGCAGGTGGTCGTACCAGACCGGGTCGTGCAGGACCAGCGAGTGGTAGCGCTTGCGCCAGCTGTCACCGATCCGGTCGTTTCGCTCCACCAGCAGGGTGTCGACTCCGAGCTGTCCCAGACGGGCCGCGAGGGCGAGACCACCCTGGCCGGCGCCGACGATCACGACGGCCGGCTGCTCGGTCTCGAACTCACCCTTGACGGTTCGCCGGTCGAGCCAGTTGATCTTGCCGCGGTGGGCGCCGTGATTCGTGCCCTGAACCCGCCGATGCCCCTTCTTCTCCTCGTGACCCTTGAGCTCCTCCATCGCGCTGATCAACGTCCAGGCACGCCACTCGCCGTCGTCGTCGCGCCTCAGCCGAACGAAACCGCGGCTGCGGGCCAGGGTCGTCTCGAACGTGAAGAAGGCCTGTATCCAGTCACCCTCGGGATCGGCCACCGCCTCGGCGGGGTGCGCGGGTGACAGGACGAGGTGGCGCGGCTCGTGCACCGGAACCGAATCCGCGAGGCGCGACTCGATGTCCGCGCGACCGTGCGTGGTGTGCAGATCCCAGGTGAACGACAGCAGGTCGCGCCACCAACCGTCGACCAGGAAGTGCTGGGCGGCCCCGCGCACGTCGCTTCGTTCGAGGGCGGCACCGAATCCGGCCAGCCAGCGCCGGGCGATGTCACCCGGCTGCGGGATGGCGGTGTCGACGGGTGCGTCGAGTGTGGCGGTCATGATGTCCTCCGTCGTCGGAATCGAGAAGTTCGATACCTCTGTGATACGGGTCACAAGGACGGGGCGGTAGCGTTGCATCGGATTGCACCGTCCCCACCTCGGCGCCGCGCAGCCTCCCGAGGACACCCGATTAGCAGGTCAACAGGCCATCCGGTAGAGTTCCATAAGTTGTCTCGGCGAGGGTGAACCAGAAGTTCCCATTGACTGGCTCACCGTGATCGACGCGGCGACGGCTCTGCTCGAGCGTTTCGCTCCTGGCCGTCGCGTGTTCGTCCCTCGTCGACTCGAACCGCCCGCCAGTTACCACCGTGAGTTGTAGGAGCCGTTTCACCATGTCTGACGAAAATCGCCTCGTAGCCGCCGTGCGCACCGAGTTCGGCAAGGGTGCCGCCCGCCGCGCGCGCCGCGACGGCCAGGTCCCCGCAGTCCTGTACGGCCACGGTGAGGACCCCCGCCACCTGAACGTCCCGTCCCGCGACTTCGCCGCCATCCTGCGCGCGCACGGCACCAACGCCATCCTGACCCTCGACATCGAGGGCAAGGAGCAGGTCGCGCTCACCAAGTCGGTCGTGGTTCACCCGATCCGCAACTACATCGAGCACGCCGACCTCCTCGTCATCAAGAAGGGCGAGAAGGTCACCGTCGACGTTCCCGTCGTCGTCACCGGTGAGGCCGCTGCCGGCACCCTGGTCGCGCAGGACGCCGCCACCATCTCCCTCGAAGCGGACGCACTGCACATCCCCGAGCAGATCGAGATCTCGGTCGAGGGCCTCGAGGTCGGCACCCAGATCCTGGCCAACCAGCTCGAGCTGCCCAAGGGTTCCACCCTGCAGGCCGACGAGGAACTGCTCATCGTCAACGTCGTCGCAGCCCCGACCGCTGCCGACCTCGAAGAGGAGACCGGCGAAGCCGCGGCCGAGCCCGCCGAGGCTCCGGCCGAAGAGGGCGCCGAGAGCTGATCCTCTCGCAACCGCACTGATGTCGGCGGCGCGTCGTCCCGGATTGTCCGGGGTGACGCGCCGCTGTCGTCTGACACGACCCCCTCACGCATGGAAGGACCCTGTCGGTGAGTGAAGACACCGCCCTGGTGGTGGGCCTGGGCAACCCCGGACCGCAATACGAGAAGACGCGGCACAACGTCGGCTTCATGGTGGCCGGCGTGCTGTCCGCTCGCATGGGTGGCAAGTTCAGCGCGCACAAGAAGAGCGGCGCCGAGATCGTTCAGGGGCGACTCGAGGGACGTCCGACGATCCTCGCCAAACCGCGGTCGTTCATGAACCTGTCCGGTTCCGCCGTCGCCGGGCTGGCCCGGTTCTTCTCCGTCGATCCGGGCAACATCGTGGTCATCCACGACGAACTCGACCTCGACTTCGGGACCATTCGACTCAAGCAGGGCGGCGGCGAGGGCGGGCACAACGGCCTGCGGTCCATCTCGAGCGCGCTCGGCACCAAGGAGTACCTGCGCACCCGTGTCGGGATCGGTCGTCCCCCCGGACGGATGGATCCGGCGTCGTACGTGCTGAAGCCGTTCTCCTCGGCGGAACGCAAGGAACTCGACCTCGTCTGCGAAGAATCCGCGGACGCCGTCGAGCTGGTCCTGCGCGTCGGGCTCGAGGCTGCGCAGAACCGCCTGCATTAGTGGACCAGATTCGCCGACGTGGCGCGGCGGAGTTTGCCCGACGACGTCTTGGGAATGCTGCCGGGCCCGAGGACGGCGACCGTGCGCGGTCGCACGCCGACCTCGGAGAACACGGCGTGCACGACCTCGTGCTCGATGCGCTTGACCACTTCGGGGTCCTGATAGTCGTTGGTCTCCACCGCGACGGCGAAACTTTCCCGCTTCTGCCCCGCGTCGAGGCGGACGGCCACCGCGTTGCCGGGACGTACTCCGGCGACGGTGCCGGCGGCCCGCTCGATGTCCGTCGGGTAGATGTTGCGGCCACCCATGATGATGACGTCCTTGACGCGGCCGCACACGACGACGAGGCCTTCTTCGGTGAAGTAGCCGACGTCGCCGGTGTTCAGCCAGCCGTCCGAGTCCTGCGCGGGCTTGTGTCCGTCGACCGTGATGTATCCGGGGGTGACCGCCTTGCCGCGGACCTCGATGATGCCGACACCGCGGGTCGGGAGCAGCTCACCCTCGCTGTCGACGACGCGTCCCTCCAGGTTCGGCACCATCTTTCCGAGGGTGGCGAGGGCACGCGCGTTCGGCTTGCTCGACGGGACGGCGCGCTGCATCGCCTCGAGGAGATCCGGGTCGACGAGGTCGAGGACCTGGCCCTGATCCGGATCCGGGATGGAGACGGCGAGGGTGGTCTCGGCCATGCCGTAGACGGGGGCGAGTGCGGACGGGTTCAGGCCGAAGCGGGCGCCCGCCTCGGCGAGCTTGGTCATCGTCTCGGGGTCGACGGGCTCGGCGCCGTTCCACATGTACCGGACGGTGCTCAGGTCGACGGCGCCGTCCTCCGCCTGCTTGAGGCGGCGGGCGAGCAGCGAGTAGGCGAAGTTGGGGGCGGCTGTGACGGTGCCCTTGTACTTCCCCATCAGTTCCGCCCACAGCAGCGGCGTGCGGAGGAAGTCCATCGGGGTGATGCTCACAACCTCCGCGCCGACCTGCATCGGCACGCTCAGGAACCCGACCATCCCCATGTCGTGGAACAGGGGCAGCCAGCTGATCATCACATCGTCCTCGATGGAGAACTTGATGCGGTCGATCATGGCGTATGCGTTGGTGTAGAAGTTCTCGTGCGTGATCTGCACGGCCTTGGGGGAACCGGTGGAACCAGACGTGAGCTGCTGCAGCGCGATGTCGCTCTCGAACGCCTCGACTGGGTCGATAGCCGTGCCCTCGTTCAGCTCGGCCACCGTCACCACGGTGATGCCGCGCTCTTCCAGCAGCGGTTTGGCGGCGTCGAACGGCGCACCGAGGATGACGGCCTTCGCCTGAATCATGTTGATGACGGTCTCGGTGTCCTTGGCCCACACGGCCAGGTCGGTGCGCGGCGTCGGCTGATGCAACATGGTGACGGACGCGCCCCGCATCCAGGTGCCCTGGCAGGAGGGTGCGATGTCGACGGGCTGACCGGCGAGGATGCCGATGGCGTCGCCGTGTCCGATACCCGCCTCGGCGAGTGCGCCCGCCATGCGGCGCGCGGCCTTGTGGATCTCGCCCCACGGCTGCCGCAGCGGCGCGTCGGGCTCACCCGTGTTGAGACCACGGGTGCTACTCGCCGCGGTCGCGTACATCTCGTCGGTGAACTTGCTCACAGTCTTCCTCCTGCACATACGGGTGTCCGAACGCAGAAACGGTGAACTCCGGAGCGCCCCGACGACTCACCCATATAAATCCCCCACCGGCCTCCGATCGTTACTCCTCCCTGGATGCGACTGTGCTGCGAGTTCGTGTTCGGCACCCGAGTAACCTGGTATGCGGCCACACGGCCTTCCTGCACGCATCCCGTCCCCCGAGAGGTTCTTCGTTGACTACCCCGTCCGACTCGGCCGACACCATTCCAGCCGAGGCGGCGCCTGTCGCCACATCCGGCTCACCGGAGGGGAAATCCGAGAAGGGTGTCCGTGCGGAGGCGTCGCGCCGCCGCACGTTCGCCGTCATCTCGCATCCCGACGCCGGTAAGTCGACGCTGACGGAGGCTCTCGCGCTCCACGCGAAGGTCATCTCCGAAGCGGGCGCGGTCCACGGCAAGGCGGGCCGCAAGTCGACGGTGTCGGACTGGATGGAGATGGAGAAGGCCCGCGGCATCTCGGTCAGCTCCACTGCCCTGCAGTTCAACTACCGCTCCACCGAGACGTCGGTGGACGAGCCGGTCGACAACGTGATCAACCTGGTGGACACTCCCGGCCACTCCGACTTCTCGGAGGACACGTACCGCGTCCTGACGGCGGTCGACGCCGCCGTCATGCTGATCGACGCCGCGAAGGGTCTCGAACCGCAGACGCTGAAGCTGTTCCAGGTGTGCCGTCACCGCGGAATCCCGGTGATCACGGTCATCAACAAGTGGGACCGGCCGGGCCAGACGCCGCTGGAGCTTCTCGACGAGATCCAGGAACGCATCGGTCTCACCCCGACTCCCCTGTACTGGCCCGTCGGGATCGCCGGCGACTTCCGGGGCCTGCTGCGGCGCGGCGAGGACGGTGCCCCGCGGGAGTACATCCGGTTCACGCGGACCGCGGGTGGCGCGAAGATCGCCCCCGAAGAGATCATGGATGCCGACGCCGCCCTCGCGAAGGAGGGCTCCGAATGGGAGACCGCCACGGAGGAGAGCGAGCTGCTGTCGGCCACCGGTCAGGACCATGACCAGGAGCTGTTCCTCGGTGGCCAGACGTCGCCGGTGATCTTCGCGTCGGCGATGCTCAACTTCGGTGTCCGCCAGATCCTCGACACGCTCGTCGAGCTGGCGCCGCCGCCGCGCGCCCGCGAGGACGTCGGCGGCGCCCCTCGCGAGGTCACCGACCCGTTCAGTGCGGTCGTCTTCAAGGTCCAGGCCGGCATGGACACCGCGCACCGCGACCGGCTGGCGTTCATGCGCATCGTGTCGGGCGTGTTCGAGCGCGGCATGGTGGTCACCCACGCTCAGACCGGCAAGCCGTTCACGACGAAGTACGCGCAGACCGTGTTCGGTCGCGAGCGTTCGACCGTGGAATCGGCGTACCCCGGCGACGTGGTGGGACTCGTCAACGCCACCGCACTCGCCCCCGGCCACACCCTGTTCTTCGAGAAGAAGGTGGAGTTCCCGCCGATCCCGTCGTTCGCGCCGGAGCACTTCTCCATCCTGCGGGCCGAGAGCGCGGGCAAGTACAAGCAGTTCCGGCGGGCTGTGGATCAGCTCGATTCCGAGGGTGTCGTGCAGATCCTCCGCAACGACCTCCGTGGCGACGCCTCGCCGGTCATGGCGGCCGTCGGCCCGATGCAGTTCGAGGTGGTCGCGGCGCGGATGAAGGCCGAGTTCAACGTCGAGGCCCGGATGGAACCCCTGGGCTACGCGTTGGCGCGGCGCACCGACGCCGAGTCGGCCGACGAGCTGAACCGTCAGCGCGGCGTCGAGGTGTTCACCCGCTCGGACGGTGTGATGCTGGCTCTGGTCAGCGACAAGTGGCGGCTGCAGTACATCCAGAAGGAGCTGCCCGACCTCACGCTCGAGCCGCTCGTGGCCGCCGCCGACTAGCGTCTTCTACTACAGCGTCTGCATAGATCTCATACTCTCCGCCACTGGCGCAACGGATAGTTGAGATGGATGTGTGTCACGGCTACCTGTATCACCGTGCGGTGGTGCGGGTTTGACCGTGTCCCACACCGACGCTTGTGGTGCAGGAACATGCTGTTTCGGAGTCACCTCCATCCGCGGTGTCACGGTGGGCAGGCTGCGGCGGTGCCGCGGCCTGCCCGGGGTGGGACTGTTCTTGTCCCGGCACTTGCGCACCGGCGCATGCTCGGCGACCCGGACCGCGGGCACCTGCCCACGCCGACGGTGACATTGTTTCTGCCGAGCAGCGCGCGTTTGGCCAGGTTCACCCCGGCGACGTGGTCGCGGTTGCCGCCGACCTGGCAGCGGGCACACCACGTGGTGTGGTAGCCGCCGGGGCATGCAAGTGGTTTGTCGCAGCCCGGACACTGTGCGGAGGATCCCCGGGCGGGCACCGAGACCACCGTGACGCCGACACCGGCGGCGGTGTGCGCGAGGGCAGTGACAGCGTGGCGGCGGGCGGACTGCGCGGCCCGGTTGTTGTTGACCCGTCCGTGTCCGCGGATCTCGAGGGTGGTGAGATCCTCCAGCGCGATCATCTCCGCGCCCGCTGCGGCGGCGTAGTCGGTGACCTGGCGGGCGAAGTGGAAGGCCAGTTCCCGGTTGATCTTCCCCCTCTTGACACCCACCGCGGTGCGGTGCTCGTCGAGGACGGCGATCTTCGCCTCGAGCTGCCGGTCACGACCGGCGGCGAGCACATCGAACGTCGCCGGATTCCACAGCCGTGACACCAAATCGCCGCCGGCCGCGGTGGCCAGGTCCAGCAGCCACCCCACCCGGGCATCGACGTCGTCGAGTCCGATCGGCTCACCGGTCGCGGCGTCGACCGCCACATGGGCGGGGGTGGTCACCGAGAACTGGTCGTCTGCGGGCTCGGTGTCTCGTGATCCGGTTAGGCCAGGCGCGACTGACCAGGTTCCTGTTCGCCCGGTCCCGCGGTGCGTGGCGCGACGATCACGCCGCCGGGCTCATCACCGCGGCCCGAGAGACCCTCGCCCTGTGGGCACCAGCGACGGGTCTGACGGGATGGACTTCGTCGAGCTCGCTGAGGACATCGCCCACGAAGCCGAACAGGCACTGTTCCTGGCCCGTCAGATCAAGCAGATCGACGAGCGAGTCGCGAACCTCTACGCCGACGCCGACCCGGCCGGCATCGTTGCCTCTGCTCCCGGCGTGGGGGCGGTGATCAGCGCCGTCATCGCTGGACGGATCGGCGACGGGCACCACGAGTCTGCGATCTGTCATCTGGTCACCCGTCTGGTCACCCGGATCGCCGCCTGCATGCGTACCGGCCAACCGTACGCCTTGCGGGACGTCGACGACACGCCGATCACCGAGGCCGAGGGCCGGCGATCATCAAGGCGCGCTACAAGATCGACCCGCGGCGGCGCGAGAACGTCCGATACAAGCGGATGCGTGAGCGCCGCAAGCAGGCGGCGGGCGAGGAGTCCCAGGGGTCGCGATGCGCTCCAACAGGCCAGCCCGCCAAAACCAAGCCTACGAGCCGCCAGGTGGCTGACCTCCGCTAGGAACTCAGGTACCGCCCGACAAACGCTACAGGCGAACGGGGAAGTCTGTCTCGCCGGATCGGCCACACCACCGCGCTCTGGACCTTCTCCGCGTCGAGGCGCATCCGGTCCAGTCACTCCCATTGCTATTCGAGCCCGCAAGCGCGGCACTGGCGGACCCGGCGCACCACATCACCGGGGCGATCCCCCGACGTCGACGATCTCGTCACCGAACTGGGCGAGGTCCGCAACCGCGGATGGGCCCTGGAACGAGAACAGGGGACGGTCGGCGTGGTATGTATCGCGACCGTCGGGCCCTACCGGATCCCCGCCACCGACGCCCTCAGCGTGTCCGTGCCCGCCGAGGTCGCGTCGTACCCGGGTGAGCTGGAGCGGATCGCCGGCGTGGTCACGAAGCACGCGTCCGCCCGGGCCCGGGAATTGAGGGCCGAGGGAGTTCGATGACGTGACGGCGCCGCGGACCCGAGACCGACCGGGGCCGCGCCGTGCGCCGTCGAGGCGTGCGGCCCGCCGGACCCTCCTGGTAGCTTTCAGGTCGAATCGAGCACACTGACGGGCTTTGCGCGGTACCCGTTTGGCCACGAGCAGGAAGCGACACGATGGAGAACGGCATTTCCACCAACGGATCGGGCAGTAACGGCTCCGCCGGCACGAACTCGGCATCGGAGTCCCCTTTCGCTGAACCGAGCACGGGCGGGCTGACCGGCAGCAACGGTAACGGCAACGGCAAGTCCACGACCAGCTCCGCCGAGACGTTCACCTTCCCGCTGCCGACGCGCAGCTCGGGTTCGCACAGCACCGAGGAGCCGGGCGAGGTCTCCGACACGACGGCGTCGCTCGAATCTCGTGGGCGCACCGTCATGCGACGCAACGCGATGGGAGTGGCAGCCGTGCGAGTCGCGGGCCGTCTTGCACACACCGAACTGCTCGAGGAGCACCTCGCCTCGGCGAGCAGTCACTCCGCCGATCCCACCGTGGACGCTGACGAACTGCTGGCGCTGCTCGGCGAATACCTCGTCGCAGCCGGGTTCGAGCGCCCCGAGATCCACGCGAAGCTGAACGGCCAGTCGATCGTCGTCGACCTGCGCTCGCCGTCCGCGACCGCACGCTGACCCCCGCTCCCGGGCGTCGTCAGGGCCACAGCACCTCGCAGATCCACCGGCCGGACTCGCGGCGGTAGAGCTGGCGCACGTGCCTGCGCCCGGCGTCCGCCTGCCAGAACTCGACACTGTCGGGGACGATGCACCATGCCCGCCAGGTTCCCGACACGAAGTCGGGGTCGGCCTCGATGCGGGCCACCGCCGCCGCGACGGCGCGTTCGTATTCGGCGGGATCGTTGAGGACCTCGCTCTGACGACTGGCGGCGGCCACGGCCCGCGCGGTGACCGACCGTTCGCGGAAGTCGCGGGCGGAGAGCGCCGGATCGCCCTCGACGACGGAACCGCGCACCCGCACCTGCCGGCCCTGTTCTCGCCAGTAGAACGACAGTGCCGCAACGGCATTGGTGGCCAGTTCACGCCCCTTCGGCGAGCGTGTGTCACCCGAGAACCAGAAGCCCTGCTCCGTGACGTCCTTGAGGAGCAGGAAACGCGCGTCCGGGTTGCCGTCGGAATCGACGGTCGACAGCGCGGCGGCGTGCGGTTCCGGAACACCGGCCACCGCGGCCTGCGTAATCCAGTCGAGAAACAGTGTTGTCGGCGACTCCGGAAGCGCGTCGACGGGCGGAGGTGTCTCGCCGCCGAGAGCAGGCAGGGCGCGAATCCACGCGCGGGTGTCCGGAAACGACGAACGGTCGGGTGTGGTCGGCATGTGCCGACAGTAGCCGCGGCCCGGGCTTCAGGCCGACGCGGCCGGATCCGTCGGCCCCACCAGCATCCAGCGGTGACCGAACGGATCGATGAGTGTCGCGTTGCGGTGTCCGTGGCCCTCCGAGATCCACCGTTCCACCTTGCCGCCGGCGTCGCGGGCACCCGCCAGGACGGCATTTGGATCGTCGACGGACAACATCAGGCTCACCGACGTCGAACCCGATTCCGGCGCCGTCAGACCCATCTCGGGGAACTCCTCAGCGAGGTAGATCATGCCGCTCGGTAACCGCAGTTCCGCATGACCGACCCGGCCGTCCTCCATGACGATCGGCTCACCCACCACCTCGGCGCCGAACACCTTGGAATACCACTCGATGGCCTCGACACCGCGCCGCACCGTCAGATACGGCAGCGCGCCGGGAACGGGGACTTCCGGAGCCATCGTCACCTCCCAGTGTCCGCGGTGCGTCGAGTCCCAGTGTGCTCCCTCAGGCAGACGCCGGAGGTTGCAACATCGCCCACTTGTTGGACGTGAGCCGGAAGCTCGGGAAATCGGAGAGCGCCGCAACCGATTCCCAGGTGCGTTCGTATCCGGTGTGCGTGATCCGCCAGTTTCCGTCGGGGCACCGAAGATAACGATCGTGATAGTAGGCAGACCCGCGCAGCAGCATGCCGTCCTCGGGAATCAGCGTGGTGTCCGCGAGAAACCACACCCCTACCGCGGTGTCACCGGTGACGGTGATCTCGGGCTGGCCGCACTGATGCTCGGTGATGACGTGGGTCCCGAGAGTGTTCTCGAGGAAGGACACGAATGAGTCACGGGAATCGAACGTGAGGTATTCGCTGTACGTCGCCGTGACGTCCGGGACCATCGTCTCGGCGAACTCCACCCACGACTTCGTGTCGAGAGCACGTGAATAACGGTGCTTGAGCTGCTCGATCTGTTTTATTGCTTCGAGATCCATGACCCCCGCCTCCTGTGCAGCGAACATGCAAGCCCTGGACTGCAGATTAGTCGGATAATCTGCAGGTTCGCCTTGGTTTCCCCCGTTTTGCCCAGATCATGCATATTCAGGCCGCGATCCGGGACACGAAAAGGTTACGAAATGACTGCATGGCCTGCGCAACAGCACGCTGTTCACACTACCTTAGGCTACCCTCACCCGACGAGGGCCCGGAGCCCGCAGGCTCCCACCGGCCCGAGGGTCCCGCACCTCAGTCCATCGGCGTTCGAATCTATCTGCTGCACAGCACTTTTAGGCATCTATCCGAGCACCCTTCGATCCGAAGGGTCCAATGATGCCGGACGCCGGACGGGATTGCTGTGACCCCGAATCCACAGGTAACCCGCCCGACGCTATCGTGACGCTGACGTGGTCACGCGAGAGGGGAATCCATGGATCCGGCCCGCATACCGGTGATCGTCGGAGTCGACGACATCCGCTCCGGCCGTGCAGGCGATCCGGCAGCCCCGCGTGAACCGCTCGACCTGATCACCGACGCCGCACGTGCCGCCCTCGCCGACAGCGGCTCCGCGACCCTCGGCTCCCGGATCGACGCAATCCATGCGGTGAAGACCGTCAGCTGGTCGTACGACGATCTCCCCGGACTGCTGGCCGTCCGGTTGAATCTGCCGTCACCACGGTCGAGCACGTCCCCGATCGGTGGCCACTGGCCCGCGACGCTCCTCGACCGCATCGGCGACGACATCGCCTCGGGCCGGTCGTCGGCAGCGCTCCTTGTCGGCGGTGAGTCGCAGGCGACCATGACGGCGCTGCGCAAGTCGGGCACCGATCCCACGACGCTGGGCTGGGCGTCGGAACCGGGCGGTCCTCCCGCGTTCGACCCGGCGGATCTCGGGAGTCCCGCGATGCAGCGCGCCGACCTGATCGTTCCGACCCGGGTGTACCCGTTGTTCGAGAACCGCGTGGCGCACGAGTCGGGTGTCGGACCCGACCAGTCGCTGGCGGAGTCGGCCCGGATGTATTCCGCATTCTCCGAACTGGCGGCGAAGAACCCGGCATCGTGGACGTGCGAGGTGTATTCCGCCGAGGAGATCGCCACGGTGGGTCCGGGCAACCGGATGGTGTGCGAGCCGTACCCGTTGATGCTCAACGCCATGCCGTTCGTCGATCAGGCCGCTGCGGTGCTGGTGTGCTCCCTGGCCGTCGCGCGCGAACACGGCGTTCCGGAGGACCGCACGGTGTACCTGTGGGGCGGCGCGGGAGCCGCCGATCCCGTGGACGTACTGAGCCGCAACGGTTTCGGCACGTCCACGGCAATGACGGACGCGGTGCACCGGGCGCTGTCGCGGGCCTCGATCGACGCCTCCGCACTCGACATCGTCGACGCGTACAGCTGCTTCCCGGTGGTGCCGAAGCTACTGACCCGCACGCTCGGCCTGCCCGCAAGCACCGTGCCGAGCGTGACGGGCGGCCACTCCTTCTTCGGCGGGCCCCTCAACAGTTACACGCTGCACTCGATTGCCGAGGTCACCCGCCGATTGCGGGAAGGCGCGGGACCGGCCCTGGTCCACGGCAACGGCGGCTACCTGACGTACCAGCACGTCGTGATGCTGGCGGGCGCCCCGCACCCGGACGGGTACGTCGGCGATCCGGAACCGGCGCAACTCGCGTCGGAGGCGCCGGAACTCGTCACCGGCTACGAAGGACGAGCCGACCTCGTCACGTCCACGGTGGAGTACGGGCGGGACGGCGCCCCGGCGACCGGCTTCGTCGTCGCGCACACCCCCGACGGCCGGCGTCTGGCCGGACGTACCGGCCCCGCGGAGGCGGTCGCGCTGTCCGCGTTCACCGAGACCCCGGCACGGTCGGTGATCGGGCGGACTGTTCACGTCACGGACCGTGACGGCATCCTGTCGCTGCGGTTCTGACGGGCCGCAGCGCAGGTCCCGGCTAATCCAGCTCGGCGGCCAGCTCCATCCACTGTTCCTCGGTGGCTTCCTTCTCCGCGACGACCTGCTTGAGCTCGGAGTCGAGCTTCTGCAGCTTGTCCGGATCGGTGGCCGCCTCCGCCAGCTTCTCGTGCAGCTTCCGTTCCCGGTCGTCCAGCTTCGCCACAGCCCGCTCGAGACGCGACAGTTCCTTGCGCGCGGCGCGTTCGGCTGCCCCGTCCCGCACCTGCTTGGGGGCCGACGCACCGGTTGCCGTCGACGCCACCGACGGTGCGCCGGTGTCGACCATCTTCGCCCGGCGACGCAGGTAGTCCTCGATCCCCCCGGGCAGGTTGGTCAGCTTGCCGTCACCGAACAACGCCCACGTGGAGTCACAGATGCGTTCGATCAGGTACCGGTCGTGGCTGATGACGACCATCGTGCCCGCCCAGCCGTCGAGAATGTCCTCGAGTTGCTGCAGCGTGTCGATGTCGAGGTCGTTGGTCGGTTCGTCGAGCAACAGTACGTTCGGCTCCGACATCAGCACACGGGTCAGCTGCAGCCGGCGACGCTCGCCACCGGACAGGTCACCGACCGGTGTCCGCTGCCGGGCCGGAGTGAAGCCCAGCCGCTCGGCGAGCTGCCCGGCCGATACCTCCTTGTCGCCCAACGTGATCCGCTCGGCGACGTCCTTGACGGCCTCGAGCACCCGCATGTTCGTCGGCAGATCGTCGAGTTCCTGACGGAGCCAGCCGATGTGCACCGTCTGCCCCTGGATGCGCTTGCCCGACGCCGGCGAGATCTCGCCGGCGAGCGTGCGCAGGAGCGTCGTCTTGCCGGAGCCGTTCACACCCACCAGGCCGACACGCTCCCCCGGCGCCAACCGCCACGTGAGGTCGTCGACGAGCACCCGGCCGTCCGGCGTCTCCAGGCGCGCATCCTCGAGTTCGATGACGACCTTGCCGAGCCGGCGCTGCGCGAACGACGCCAGCGCCACGTTGTCGCGGGGCGGTGGGACGTCCGCGATCAACGCCTCGGCGGCCTCGATCCGGTACTTGGGCTTGGACGTGCGGGCAGGTGCACCGCGCCGCAGCCAGGCCAATTCCTTGCGGGCGAGGTTGCGGCGACGTTCCTCGGACGCGTCGGCCTGCCGGGAGCGCTCCGCCCGGGCGAAGACCCAGTCGTTGTAACCGCCCTCGTAGCTTTCGACCTTGCCGCCCACCACTTCCCACGTGCGGTTGGCCACGGTGTCGAGGAACCACCGGTCGTGGGTCACGACCACCAGCGCGCTGCGACGGCTGACGAGGTGTTCCGCCAGCCACTGCACACCCTCGACGTCGAGGTGGTTGGTCGGCTCGTCGAGCACCAGCAGGTCGAGGTCCTGGACGAGCGCGGCGGCCAGTGCGACGCGTCGCCGCTCACCACCGGACAGCCCGTCGACCGACACCTCGAGCCCCAGGTTGTCGATGCCGATGCCGGCCAGGATCGACCGGATGCGGGCGTCGCCCGCCCACTCGTGGTCGGCGACCCCGAGCGGCCCGAGCACCACGTCGCCGACGCTGGAGCCGGGTGGCAGGACGCCCCGCTGGGTCACGACCGCCATGCGCAGGCCGCCGACCCGGCTGACACGTCCGGAATCGGGCGCCTCCACTCCGGCGAGCACCTCGAGCATGGTGGTCTTGCCACCGCCGTTGAGGCCGACGACGCCGATGCGTTCGCCTTCCTGCACTCCGAGGGATACCGAATCGAGCAGCGGCTTGATGCCGAAGGACTTCGATACCTGCTCGAGATTGATCAGATTCGCCATCAGTGCGATCCCTCCGCCGCGTCGTTGATTATTCGGGCGCCCGGTACGGGACCGCTGGCGACCCGCACCGTGCGACACACCCCCGCACCTGCGAGTTCTGCGCTGACCCGGACCGCGGCGTCCGCTTCAGCACATAGAAAGGCACAGGTCGGGCCCGACCCGGAGACGATGCCGGCCAGTGCGCCCGCCGCGACCCCGGCACGCAGCGTCCGCCGCAGGCCCGGATTCAGCGACAGCGCGGCCGACTGCAGGTCGTTGCCCAGCAACGGGGCCAGTGTCGCGGAGTCGCCCGTGGTGAGCGCGTGCATCAGGTCCTCGGATCCGCCGAGTCGCGGTGGATTCCCGTCGGCACGCAGCCGGTCCAGCTCCCGGAACACGGTCGGTGTGCTCAAGCCGCCCTTCGCGAGCGCGAGCACCCAGTGGAACGTGCTGCGGGAGAGCACCGGCAGAAGTCGCTCGCCGCGTCCCGTCCCGACCGCGGTGCCACCGTGGAGGGAGAACGGAACGTCGCTGCCGAGCTTCGCGGCGAACCCGTCGAGTTCCTCCCGCGACAGGTCGAGTTGCCACAGCGCGTTCAGCCCGACCAGCGCCGCCGCGGCGTCCGCGCTGCCGCCGGCCATGCCCCCGGCCACCGGGATGCCCTTGTCGATGGCGATCTCGACGTCCGGGCGCCGCCCCGACTCGGCCGCGAGCATCTCGGCGGCCTGCCACACGAGGTTGCTGCTGTCGGTGGGCACGACACGGGCGTCCTCGCCGCGGACCGTCACCGACAGCGTCTCCGCGGGGACCACCGACACCGTGTCGCTGAGTGAGAGCGCCTGGAACACCGTGTTCAGCTCGTGATAGCCGTCGTCGCGCAGGTCCCCGACGGCCAGATGCAGATTGACCTTGGACGGGGCCCTGACTACGACGGGGCGAGGAACGACGGAAAGCACAAGGGTAGAGCTTAGGCGCTCCCGGTACGGGTGCGGAAATGCGCACCATCACGCACTTTGCCACTCACCGCGTCACAGGTGCGGCCCGAGCCGGGTGGTGAGGCTGCCGCCCCGGGCGAGGGGCAGACGGGTCCGCGCCGACCGGATGTCGCCGGTGACGTCCGCGGGCCGGTCGTCCGGGTACCGCAGCTCACTCGTGACGGCCGCCGGGCCGTCCAGGACGTCGTGTGAGACGGTGCCGACGCCGAGTTCCAGCTGGTGCCGGAGCAGCGGCACGGCGCCGAGATCGGCGTTGGTGACCCCGACCCAGCGTCCCGTCGTTTCTCCCGCCCGGCCGATCTGCACCCGCTCACGCAGCAGCAACGTGGACGACTCGGCGAGGGACACCGTCGTCTCGACGCGATGCTCCGCGCCGCCCGCGATCACCGTGGGTTCGAGCGCGCAGTCGAGTTCGGCGTCGTCCTCGACCTCCACCGACCACTGCGCCGTGGACAGCACACGACCCCGGCCGGGCAGGGCAAGGGACGCCGCGACGCTGCGCAGCGTCAGCCGGGCACCCGACAGCACCCGGACAGTGACGTCCCAGTGGTCGCCGCCGAGCGGGGTCGCGGCGGTGCCGATCACGTGGACCGTGTCGCGGCCGGTGATTCGCGCCGCCAGTCCCCCCACCGCGGAGATCCGCGGACTGCGCTCGGGGGACGCGACGATCGTCAGTTCGGTGCGCACTACTAGTGCACGTCGGCGAGGGTGCGCACCTGCTCGCGCACCCACTCCAGAGCCGGTCCGGACGACGGATCCTCCGTCAACGAGATCAGCACCGTCGGCCTGCCCTCGCGGACCTTCTCGGCGTCGCGGCGCATCACCCCGAGATCGGCTCCGACCATGGGGGCGAGGTCCGTCTTGTTGATCACGAGGAGATCCGAGAACGTCACGCCGGGACCACCCTTGCGGGGAACCTTGTCACCGCCCGCGACGTCGACGACGAAGATCTGCACGTCGATCAGGCCCGAGGAGAACGTCGCGGTGAGGTTGTCGCCGCCCGACTCCACCAGGATCAGATCGAGCGGCGGGTTGGCCGCGATCAGGTCGTCGATGGCGTCGAGGTTGGCGGTGATGTCGTCGCGGATGGCCGTGTGGGGGCAGCCACCGGTCTGCACGGCGGCGATGCGCTCGTCCGGCAACACGGCGTGGCGGCGCAGGAAGTCCGCGTCCTCGGTGGTGTAGATGTCGTTGGTGAGCACGGCCAGCGACAACTCCTCGCGCAGTTGCCTGCACAGCGCGGCGACGAGCGCCGTCTTGCCCGATCCGACGGGCCCACCGATCCCGATCCGGACCGGCTCGCCCGCCACCCGGACCCGCCGGGGACGGTCGTGCTGATGGTCGTGGGGTTCACCATCGATGAAATGCGGTGGCATGGTTGATCTCTCCTTACTGGGGTACAGCTGAGTGTCACGACACGAACAGGGGGCGGTCCCGCAGAACGTGCCGCTCGGCGACGACATCCATGAAGGGGTCGGACACGCTGGACAGTCCGGTCACGCACTGGCCGGCGATGTCGTCGCACAGGTCGGACAGCGCGAACGTGCACGCGGCGACCTGCGCGGGGTCGAGAGCGAGCAGACGCTGCGCGGCGATCGCGGACCCGGTCATGGTGGTGTAGACGACGACGAGTGCCGCCTCCCGCGGTTCGACGGCGGTGACGGATCCGACCACCCCCGAGACCACGGGCAGGTGCGGACGTGTGCCCAGCGGCGACCAGTCGTGCTCGGGCCACGTGGTGCGGGCCAGCCGCAGCAGACCTCTCCCCTGCGCCCGCGACGACGACCGCGCCGCGGGGGACGGGGTTCGCGCATCCATCTCGGCGTCGGCGTGTTCGGCGGTGAGCCGCCCCGCGCACACCGCCGCAGTGATCGATCCCCCGACGAGCCCGGCGGTCCGAACCCGTCGCCGCAGGAACGCCTCCATCGTGCCGACGTCGCGGACGACACCGCTCGCGACGGCCTCCTCGATGCCGCCCGAATGCACGTGACCGCCCGTGGGCAGCCTCGAATCGGCGAGGGACATCAGGTGAGCGAGGCGCATCAGAACAGGAAGTATCGCTGGGCCATCGGCAGTTCCGCCGCCGGCTGCTCTTCCCACACGTCGCCGTCGATGCGGACCGTGAACGTGTCCGGGTCCACCTCGATCCGCGGCTGCGCGTCGTTGCGGGGCATGTCGGCCTTGCCCCGCGACCGCACGTTCGCGACCGGGACGAGTCGACGGCTCAGGTCGAGTCGATCCGCCAGACCGTCCTCGAGGGCGTGCGGAGCGACGAAGTGCACGGACGTGGCGGCCGCAGCCTTGGGCGCCGCCCCGAACATCGGACGCGGGAGCACCGGTTGCGGAGTCGGTATGGACGCGTTGGCATCTCCCATCGCGGCCCACGCGATCATCCCGCCCTTGATCACCGCGTGTGGCCGGACACCGAAGAACGCCGGGTCCCAGAGCACCAGGTCGGCGAGCTTGCCGACCTCGACCGATCCGATCTCGGCCTCCAACCCGTGCGCGACGGCGGGGCAGATCGTGTATTTCGCCACGTACCGCTGGACGCGCTGGTTGTCGGCGCCGTTGTCGCCGGACAGGAAACCCCGCCGCCGTTTCATCACGTGCGCCGTCTGCCACGTGCGCAACACGACCTCGCCGATGCGTCCCATCGCCTGCGAGTCACTGCCGATCATGGAGATGGCGCCGAGGTCGTGCAGCAGATCCTCCGCCGCGATGGTGGACGGCCGGATACGGCTCTCCGCGAACGCCAGGTCCTCCGGGATCTTCGGGCTCAGGTGGTGACACACCATGAGCATGTCGAGATGCTCGTCGAGGGTGTTGACCGTGTGCGGCCGGGTCGGGTTGGTCGAACTCGGCAGGACGTTCCCGTGCGCGGCCACCGTGATGATGTCCGGCGCGTGGCCGCCGCCCGCCCCCTCCGTGTGATAGGCGTGGATCGCGCGTCCGGCGATGGCCGCGAGAGTGTCCTCGACGAAACCGGCCTCGTTCAACGTGTCCGAGTGGAGGGCCACCTGCACTCCCGCAGCGTCCGCGACGGTGAGGCAGGCATCGATGGCCGCCGGAGTCGAACCCCAGTCCTCGTGCAGCTTGAACCCGGAGACGCCGCCGCGCAACTGCTCCCACATCGACTCGGAGCTGACCGTGTTGCCCTTGCCGAGCAGCGCGATGTTCATCGGCCAGCCGTCGAGTGCCTCCAGCATCCGGGCGGTGTGCCACGAACCGGGGGTGACGGTGGTGGCCTTGCTGCCCTCGGCGGGGCCCGTGCCGCCGCCGATCATCGTCGTGATGCCGCCGCCCAGCGCCTCGTCCATGATCTGCGGGCAGATGAAGTGCACGTGACAGTCGATACCGCCGGCCGTGAGGATCTTGCCGTTCCCGGCGATGATCTCGGTGGACGGACCCACCACCAGATCGGGGTGGACCCCCGACATCGTGTCGGGATTGCCCGCCTTGCCGAGCGCGACGATACGACCGTCGCGAATACCGACGTCCGCCTTGATGATTCCCCAGTGGTCGACGACCACCACGCCGGTGATCACCGTGTCGGGCGCGCCCTCGGCGCGGGTCGCGCGACCCTGGCCCATGGACTCGCGCAACACTTTTCCGCCACCGAACACCGCTTCGTCGCCGGCCAGTCCCGGCCCGCCGCTGCGGTCCTCGGTGATCTCGATCAGAAGGTCGGTGTCGGCGAGCCGGATGCGGTCGCCGGTCGTGGGACCGAACAACTCGGCGTAGCGTGCGCGGCTGAGTTCGGTCATGACGCGTCCAGCTTTCCGGGAGGAGTGAGGCTCAGTCCGTGCACTTCACGGGTCCCGCGCAGGGGTACGAGTGAAATCGTCTGCGCGATACCCGGTTCGAAGCGCACCGCGGTGCCCGCGGGGATGTCCAGCCGCAGCCCGTGGGCGGCGGAACGGTCGAACTGCAGTGCGTGGTTGGCCTGCGGAAAATGAACGTGGCTCCCGACCTGGACCGGACGGTCCCCGGTGTTGACCACCGCGAGTTCGGTGCGGGGAGAACCCTCGTTGAGCTCGATCACGCCTTCGGCGCACACGACTTCACCTGGAATCACGGTCACCCCTACGCAATCGGATCGTGGACGGTGACGAGCTTGGTGCCGTCCGGGAACGTGGCCTCCACCTGCACGTCGTGCAGCATCTCCGGGACGCCTTCCATCACGTCGGACCGGGTGAGCACCTCACGACCGGACACCATCAGCTCGGCCACCGACCGGCCGTCGCGGGCCCCCTCGAGGATGTGATCCGTGATGAGGGCCACCGCCTCCGGGTGGTTCAACACGAGGCCGCGTTGCCGGCGCCTGCGCGCGAGTTCCGCGGCGTAGCTCAGGAGCAGACGCTCCTGCTCGTGGGGCGACAAGCGCATGTGTCCTCCTGCGGTCGGTGCGTCGCAATACTGCCACGAACTGCAGTGTGGCACCGCCCACGCCCGGAACGGCCGCCGTTCTCACCGCGGAAACATTCGTGACACGAACCCGTCACAGCGCCTTCCTAGCGTTCCCCCATGGCCATCTCCACTGCCGCCCATCCCCCACCCGCCGGCGACGCGTCGACGACCCGGACGCGATCGCCCTGGTACACCAACCTGTTCGTCCAGCTCCTCGTCGGAATCGTCGGCGGCATCACCCTCGGCTGGCTGTGGCCGACGGTGGGGTCGGAGCTCAAACCGATCGGCGACACGTTCGTCAAGCTCATCAAGATGCTCATCGCGCCGTTGATCTTCACGGTGGTCGTGACAGGAATCGCCAAGGTCGGCGACGTCAAGGCCGTCGGACGGATCGGCGTGAAGGCACTGATCTACTTCACCGCCGTCACCGGGTTCGCGCTGCTGTTCGGGCTGGTGATGGGCAACATCGTCGAGCCCGGCGCCGGATTCGACATCGACCCGGCCACCCTCGCCGACGGCACCGAGCAGATCGCGGAGAAAACCGGCGGCGGTGAACTCCCCGGCGCCGTCGAGTTCCTCATGGACGTCGTCCCGACCAGCGTGGTGGGCGCATTCGCCGACAACATGTTGCTGCAGGTCCTCTTCTTCGCGGTGCTCTTCGGTATCGCGCTGGCCAAGTACGGCGAGCACGGTCCCCCGCTGGTCCTCGAATTCGTCGACCACCTCAGCCGCATCATCTTCATGATCATCGGCTGGGTCATGCGGCTCGCCCCGATCGGCGCATTCGGCGCGATGGCGTTCATCATCGGCCAGTACGGAATCTCCACCCTCGGGAGCTTCGCCGCGCTCATCGCGTGCTGCTACCTCGCCGGAGCCCTGTTCGTCCTCGTCCTCGCACTCATTGCGAAGTTCGCCGTGGGACTGAACATCTTCACGTTCATCCGCTACACCAAGGAGGAGTTCGGTCTCGCGCTGGGAACCGCCTCGTCCGAGGCAGTGCTTCCCCGCATCATGACCAAGCTCGTCGGCGCCGGGAACTCGCAGGCCGCGACCGGGCTCGTGGTGCCGACCGGATACTCGTTCAACCTCGACGGCGCCGCGATCTATCTGTCCATCTCGACCCTGTTCCTCGCCCAGGCCACCGGCCACGACCTGTCCGTCGCCGACCAGCTCGGCGCGCTGTTCATCCTGCTCCTCACGTCGAAAGGCATGGCGGGCGTACCCGGGTCGTCGTTCCTCGCGCTGTCGGCGACCGCGACCGCGCTCGGAATCTTCCCCGTCGCGGCGGTCGCGGTGCTGCTCGGCGCCGACCGGATCATGGACTCGATGCGTGTGTTCGTGAACCTCCTCGGCAACTGTGTCGCCACGTTCGTCGTCTCGAACTGGGAAGGCCAGCTGGACAAGCAGAAGATGCAGGACGCCATCCACGGAAAGCTCGGCCCCGGCGGCGCGGATCCCGTCGAGCAGCCGCCGGTCGTGGCCGAGTACGAGTCGCGTCAGTAGCCGGCCGGGATGCCGAACACCCTGATCGCGTCGCGGTACATGCCGAGTTGCTGATCCTTGGTCAGGGGCATGACTTCGGCGATCAGCTGACCGGCGCTGGTGATCGCGCTCATCGCCCCGACCACCGGCAGTCCGGCGACGTTGAAATCGACCGTTGCCCTGCGGATGTGGTTGGCCGACGTCACGATGATCGCGCCGCCCGCACCGAGCGAGCGGGCCAGCGGAACCGAGTTGAGCGCGTTGCCCACCGTCGAGCCGGCACGATGCTCGGGGTGGATGCGTTGCGCCGGGACACCGTGCGACTGCAACCACCCCTGCATCGCGGCCGCCTCGGTGATGCCGTTCTGCGGGTTGCCGCCGGTGACGATGATCGGCGACATCGGCGAGGCCCACGACTGGACGAGCCCGGCCTGCAGACGGTTGATCAATTCCGGTCGCATCGCACCGTCGGGGAGCAGTCCGAAGCCGAGGACGATGATCGCGGTGGACGGACCCTGGATGGCCGGAAGTGGGTTCGGGGGCGTGAACGACGCAATTCTGATCGCGTTCAGCATCCCGTCGACGCCGGCGCGCATCCCACCGTCCATCGCGCCGAGCCGGGCGAGCGCCGTCTCCCGGGTGATCAGGTCGCCCGCGGCGTCGGCGTAGATGGCCTGCAACGCCAGCGCATTGGTGTCGCCGGGTTCTCCGGCGACGGCGCCACCGATGTCCGCGAGGGCGCCACGGGTGTCACCTGCGGCGAATCTGCCCTGCGCGCTGTTGAAGAGGTCGGCGGCCGAGGCGGACGCCGTCGCGGTGGTGGAGACCGCCAGCGCCAGGCAGAAGGCGGCGGTCATGACGGTGGCGAGCAGCGCCCTGACTGCTGAAGAAATGGGCCGAACACGAAACTGCGTCACGCTGAGACCTTTCCGTCGGATTTTCACGAAGTACACATGCGATGGTCCGTGGAGCGTCGGCGCCAGTGTAGTGACACTCGTGGGGCTGGTGGGAAAATCGTTACTTACCGTTACCCGCCATCAATAGAGGACAGAAGATGTCCTCTATTGATGGCATCCTGAGGTGCATGCGGGAAACTTCGGCACGACTCCTCCGGCTGCTGTCCCTGCTCCAGACCCGAAAAGACTGGTCCGGGGCAGAACTCGCCGACCGGCTCGGCATCACCCCACGCACGGTCCGGCGAGACGTGGAGAAACTCCGCGACCTCGGGTACCCCGTCGACGCGACGGTCGGGGTGGGTGGTGGCTACCAGCTCGGCGCGGGCGCGGAGATGCCGCCCCTGCTGCTCGACGACGAGGAAGTCCTGGCCGTCGCACTCGGCCTGCAGTCCGGCGCGACCGGCTCCGTGGTCGGCATCGGGGAGGCGTCGATGCGGGCGCTCACCAAACTCCGGCAGGTGATGCCGTCCCGGCTGCGACACCGCCTCGAGGCGCTGCAGGTCGACGTGGTCCACCGCGAGCCCGCGAAGAGCGCCGTCGACGCGCAGGTCCTGTCGGCCGTCGGCTCGGTGTGCCACAACCACGAACGACTCCGATTCGACTACAGCACCCACGACGGCACCGAGAGCCGGCGTGAAGTGGAGCCGTACCGGCTCGTCCGGTCAGGGCTGCGCTGGTACCTCGTCGCCTGGGACCTCACCCGCGCGGACTGGCGGTCGTTCCGGGTGGACCGCCTGACACCGAAGATCCCGACGGGACCGAGGTTCGTACCCCGTGAACTGCCGCCCGGCGGCGCTGCCGAATTCGTCGCACACGGAATCAACCGGGCCGTCACCCGGATCCGCGCACGGGTGCTGCTGCACGCGTCGATCGACGAGATGGCGACCCTGGTCCACGAAGACTGGGGAACTCTCGAAGAAATGCCCGACGGACGATGCGCGGTGGCGCTCGGCGGCGACTCCGTGCCGTCGATAGCCAACTGGCTCAGCGCATTCGGCGTCGACTTCACCGTCCTCGACCCTCCTGAGCTGCGCGAAGAGTGCCGACGGGTGGGTGAGCGTCACCGCCTCTTCGCCGACCGCTACGGTAACGCCTGACCGAGACGCCGTTCAGCCGTCACCGCGGACCGAAAATCCGTGGGAACCGAACGGTCTTGCGCGGCGTCCAACCAGGTGACGACAAGGAAAGGTCGGGGTAGTCGGGGATGCAGCACACGATTGTCGCGGAAGGGCGCGCGCGGGCGCCTGCGGGGGCGGGAGCAGTCGGGAAGGTGCTCGTCGGGGGCCATCTGGCGCTCGGGGGCGCAACGGTGGTGATCATGGCGTTCTCGTTGGCGTTCGTGTGCACCCTCGACAACGGAACCCAGCCGTGGACGTGGCCGAGCAGGTATTCGACGGCCTGGTTCGTCGCCACGACCATCCTCGCCACCACTCTGTGGGCGCTCTTCGTCACGGGTGTGGTGATCTTCTCGTCGAGGCCTCGGCGGGCGCTCGGGACGGCCACGTTCTTCGTCGCCGCTGCACTCGGAGCCGCTGCGGGGATCGGGCTGTTCGGTCCGTCGGAGAATTCCGCGCTGCAACTCTGGCTCGTCTGCGCCATGAATCTCGGGTATCAGGCCGCTCACCTGCGGTCGGCGTAGTCGGTCGGAAACGAGTCAAGGCCCCACTCTGACGAGTGGGGCCTTGCTCGAACGTCATGTCCCGGCGAACCGGGAAGTCATGGCCGTTCTCAGATCAGGGTGACGCCGGTGGCCTGCGGGCCCTTGTTGCCCTGGCCGATCTCGAACGAAACGCGCTGATTCTCCTCGAGCGTGCGGAAGCCGCCGCTCTGGATCTCCGAGTAATGGACGAACACGTCAGCGCTGCCATCCTCGGGGGCGATGAAGCCGAACCCCTTCTCGGAGTTGAACCACTTCACGATGCCCTCTGCCATGTAAATCTCCTCTAACACAGTAACTTCTTCAAGCAACCGGCTCGGTTACCTGGGTCATTGAACACGACCGTCTATGACAATTCCTGTGGAGGACGTCCAAACGCTCGCAACCATCGATTTGCGAGCGTGGGAAACACAAACACAAAACTTACGACCTCCAATAGTGAACCACACATCCGGTCGGTTGTCTCCCCCGGGCTGACCTTGCGCAGGTCAGGGGATGAAATTGGCGTACACACCGGGAGCGGCGGGCGCCACGATCCCGTCCGGCGCCCACGGCGCACCCTGACCGGGGAGGACGGTTACGCTCCCCGTCACCGACACCACGACGGTCCCGCTGCCGGTGGGCACGACGCGCTCGTTGTAGAAGCCGGCGAACTGCGGAAAGTCCTTGCTCACCCGGTACGAACCCGGGGCCCCGGTATTCATACGGACGAGCGCCGACCCCGGTCGTCCCGGAACCGGCCACGCCTGACCCTGCACCGTCGAGAACGACGGAATTCCGATGACCGTGGGGTGCGGCCCGGAGGGTACCCCCCTGTGAGTACTTATCAACGTCCCGCGGTTAACAAGTACTCACGGCTGGGTGGCGGCGAGACGCACGAAGGCCGCGGCGTCGAGGGTCTCGCCGCGGGTGGACGGTGCGATGCCGGCCTCGAGCAGTCGCCGCTCCGCCTCCGCGGGCGAACCCGCCCAACCACCGAGCGCGGCTCGTAAAGTCTTGCGGCGCTGAGCGAAAGCCGCATCGATGACGGCGAACACGCGGCGGCGGTGTTCGTCGTCGACGGGCCACGGCGGTTCGGCGTACCGGTCGATGCGCACCAGACCCGACTCGACCTTCGGGACGGGCCAGAACACCGCGCGCCCGACGGCGCCCGCGCGTCGCACGGCGCCGAAGAAATTGGCCTTCACGCTCGGCACACCGTAGATCTTGCTGCCCGGGGACGCCGCCAGCCGGTCGGCGACCTCGGCCTGCACCATCACCAGAGCGGTTCGGAGACTGGGAAGTTCGGAGAACAGATGCAGCAGCACGGGCACCGCCACGTTGTACGGCAGGTTCGCAACGAGAGCCGTGGGCTCACCGGGGATCTCGGACGGCTTGACCCGCATCGCGTCCGCGCCGACCACGGTCAGCCGGTCCGCGAGTTCCGGTGCACGGTCGGCGACCGTGACCGGCAGCCGTGCCGCGAGGTTGGGGTCGATCTCGACGGCGATCACCTTGTCGACGACATCGAGCAGCGCCAACGTCAGCGAACCGAGCCCGGGACCGACCTCGAGCACCGTGTCCTCGCGTCCCACGCCCGCGGTCGCGACGATGCGGCGCACCGTGTTGGCGTCGTGCACGAAGTTCTGCCCCAGCTGCTTGGTGGGGCGCACGCCGAACTCCTCGGCTAACGCGCGCACCTCGGCGGGGCCGAGGAGTGCGGCCTGACCGCGAGCGACGGGGGGTACTTCGGCTTCGGACACCAGGCGAACTTTAACGCACGCCGAGCCTGCCCGAGCACGACGGCCACGCTCCCCAGCCCTGCGTCTTCTGCGTCTTCGACGCGACGGCGATCTGCTCCTCACGGGTGGCGAGGTCGGCGCGCGGCGCGTACTTGAGTCCGCCCTGACGCTCCCACGTGTTCTGGTCGAACTGGACGCCGCCGAAGAATCCGTTGCCGGTGTTGATGGCCCAGTTGCCGGTGGCCTCGCACTGCGCGAGCGCATCCCACACCGAACCGTTCTCGACGGGCGGCACCTCGGTGCCCGGCTTCGCGCCGACACGGATCACCTTCGGCTGTGCCGGCGTCGTGACCGTCGCGGACACCTGGTTGCGTCCGACTTCCTTGCCGTTGACGGTGTTGACCGCGAACGTGACATCCTGGACGCCGGGCAGTCCCGGATTCTCGACCACGGTGCGGCTCTTGTTCATCGTCGGGTCCTCGATGCGCTGCTCCTCCGGAGCCAGCGGCAACGTCTCGACCTTCGTCTCGGTGCGGTCGCGCGTGACGGTCACGTCCATGCCGTCGGTCAGCGGCGTGTCCGCGGCCGGGACGACGGTGTCGGCCTGCTCCAGCGGCGCGCCGTGCGCGGCGAGGAAGTCCCCGACCGTCGGCGCGGCCATGCGCACCTCGGTGACCGGCAGCGCGCCGTCGGCGAGCTTGACGACGAGCGGATTGAGCACGTCGAGGGCCGCACCGTCGAGCGGAAGTCGCTGCGAACGGGACGCGGACACGTGCACGTCCTCGCCGAGTTCGAACTGCTTCAGTGCGTCCTCGACGGTGAGCGCGGTGGTCCACACCGTCTTGGGCTGACCGTCCACCGTCAGCGACACCTCACGCGCGCGGCGCAGCACCACGGTGTCCCCGTCGGACAGGGTCGCGTCACGCTCCGGCGCCACGACGTCGCGGTCGCTGATCGAGTACCCGGCGTCGGACAGTGCGGCGTCGACGCTCGTGGTCATGGTGCTCAGCGAGATCTTCTCGCCGTCCACGTCGAGTGTGACGTTCTTGTGCCGGACCACGGCCATCACTGCGCCTGCGATCAGTGTGGCGAGAAGCAGGGCCACCACGGCGTAGAGCAGCGGCGAGCGAGCCGAGTTGATCTTCGCGAAGGGCGACATCGTGTTCCTTTACTTCAGACCGTCAGCGGAGTCCGAGCTTGCTGGTGCAGGCGGGCCATGCGCCCCAGCCCTGCGCCGCCTGGACCTTCTCGGCGACGGAGATCTGCTGTTCGCGGGATGCGAGGTCGGCGCGGGCGGCGTACTGGCTTCCGCCGAACGCCTCCCAGGTGCTCTGGGTGAACTGCAGTCCGCCGAAGAACCCGTTGCCGGTGTTGATGGCCCAGTTGCCGGTGGCCTCGCAGTGCGCGATCGAATCCCAGGTGGAGGCGTTGGAGATGGCGAGTTCCTTCACGCCGACCTTGACCAGTGCCGGCGCGGGCTCGCGGAGCACCTGCGAGCTGAGTTCCTGACGTCCGGCCTCGACACCGTTGACCGTCTTCACGGACGCGGTGACGGTGCGCTCGCCCGGGACTCCGGGGTTCTCGACGACGGTCTTGCCCTTGTCGAGCGCGGGATCCTCGACGCGGTTCTCGGGCGGCGCGATGGGCAGCGTCTCGGTGCGCGTCTCGGTGCGGTCGCGGGTCACGTGGATCTCGGCGCCTTCGACGACGGGGGCGTCGGCGGGTGGAACGACCGTGTCGGCCTGCTCGAGCGGCGCGCCGTTGGCCGCGAGGAGCGCACCGACGGTGGGGGCTGCCAGTCGGACGTCCGTGAGCGGTGCGCCGCCGTCGGCGACCTTGACGAGCTTGGCGTTGACGACCTCGAGCGCGGTGCCCTCCAGCGGCAGGCGCTCGGAGCGGGACGCCGAGACGTGGACGTCGTCGGCGAGTTCGAACTGCTTCAGCGCGTCGTCGACGGTGAGGGCGGTGGTCCACACGGTCTTCGGCTGCCCGTCGACCGTGAGGTCGATCTCGCGGGCACGCCGCAGCACCACGGTGTCGCCGTCGGAGAGCGACGCGTCGGCGGCGGGGGCGACCGCGTCACGCTCGCTGACGGTGTATCCGGCGTCGTCGAGCGCGCCGCCGACGTCGGAGGCCATCGTGCCGAGCGAGATGGTCTCGCCGTCGACGTCGAGCGTGACGGTCTTGTGCCGCGCCACTGCCAGCGCACCGCCCACGACGAGCGTCGCGAGCAGTGCCGCGACGACTACGTAGAGAAGGGGCGATTTGGCGTTGTTGATTCTGGCTAACGGCGACACATGAAATCCCAAGGCTGGCGAAGGTTTGATCACGGTACGGTAACGAATCGGCGATGGTCTGGCAACTTTGCCGCTACGACCTGCGCGCGAGATCACGAAAAGGTTGAGATCGGGGACAGTTTTCACTTCACCGCGATGGAACGCTTCTGGTCCGGACCACGTGCGAAACGCAGTATCTTGCGACATGCACCAAGAAGCCCGGAAGCGACCGGGCACTACTGACTGAGAAAGCTGGGGTTCCGTGCGCAGCAGATCCGATCGACTTCTGAGGCTCGTCAGACGTCCGAGAGTGCCCGCGGTGATCGCCGCGCTGACGCTGCTCGTCACACTCGTCGCGCCCGGCCTCGCCGGCGCACAAGAGCCCGCTCCGGGCAACAACTACACGATCGCAACCGACATCACGTTCGCCCCGTTCGAGTTCCAGGACGAGAGCGGCAAGCTCGTCGGAATCGACATGGACCTCCTCGCCGCCATCGCCGAGGACCAGGGGTTCACCTACCAGGTCAACCCCGTCGGATTCGACGCCGCACTCCAGGCGGTCACCGGCGGTCAGGCCAACGGCATGATCGCCGGCATGTCGATCACCGACGCCCGCAAGGCGACGTTCGACTTCTCCGATCCGTACTTCGAGTCGGGCGTGCAGATGGGCGTGCTCGAGAGCAACGACTCGATCACCTCGTACGAGGACCTGCGCGGCAAGTCCGTCGCGGTCAAGAACGGCACCGAGGGCGCCACGTACGCGGAGTCCATCAAGGACCAGTACGGCTTCACCACCAAGTACTTCGCCGACTCGTCGAGCATGTTCGACGAGGTCCGCACAGGTAACTCGGCGGCCGTGTTCGAGGACTACCCCGTCCTCGCCTACGGCATCAAGCAGGGCAACGGCTTCAAGACGGTCACCGACAAGGTCCCCGGCGCCAGCTACGGGTTCGCCGTCGCGAAGGGCCAGAACGCGCAGCTCCTGCAAGAGTTCAACACCGGGCTCGCCAACCTGAAGGCCAGCGGCCAGTACGACGAGATCCTCGACACCTACCTCAACTCCGACGCATCCGACGACGACAACTCGATCCTGGGCCTGATCAAGAGCACCTACCCGCTGCTACTCGAGGGCCTGTGGCTCACGATCGTCCTGACCGTGGTCTCGATCGCCATCGCGCTCGTCCTCGGCGCGATCTTCGGCCTGTTCCGGGTGTCGACCAACATCGTCCTGCGCGGCATCGGCACCACCTACGTCGACGTGTTCCGCGGCACGCCGCTGCTGGTGCAGGCGTTCTTCATCTACTTCGGTATCCCGGCGGCGCTGGACTTCCAGATGTCGGCGTTCACGGCGGGCATCATCACGCTGAGCCTCAACGCAGGCGCGTACATGGCCGAGATCGTGCGCGGCGGCATCCTGTCCGTCGACAAGGGCCAGATGGAAGCGTCGCGGAGCCTCGGCATCAGCTACCTGAAGTCGATGCAGAAGGTCGTGATGCCGCAGGCCGTGCGGACGATGATCCCGTCGTACATCAACCAGTTCGTGATCACGCTGAAGGACACGTCGATCCTGTCCGTGATCGGGCTCGCCGAGCTCACTCAGACCGGGCGGATCATCATCGCCCGCAACTTCCAGTCCTTCAACATGTGGCTGATCATCGGTGTGATGTATTTCATCATCATCATGGCGTTGACCAAGCTGTCGAACCGGCTCGAGAAGAGGATCAACAAGTGACCGAGACACCGGTGACAGAGAACAAGGCCGAGACCGCCGACCCGAAGATTCGGGTGAAGGGCCTGAAGAAGTCGTTCGGCGACAACGAGGTCCTCAAGGGCATCGACGTCGACATCGCGAGCGGTGAAGTGGTCTGCGTGATCGGCCCCTCGGGCTCCGGCAAGAGCACGTTCCTGCGCTGCCTCAACCGGCTCGAGGACATCACGGACGGCAAGGTCGTGGTCGACGGGTTCGACGTGAGCGACAAGAAGATCGACATCGACCGGGTGCGTCAGCACATCGGCATGGTCTTCCAGCACTTCAACCTGTTCCCGCACATGACGGCGATCGAGAACGTGATGCTCGCGCCCGTGCAGACCAAGCGCGCCTCCAAGGACGAGGCGCGGGCGACGGCGGTTCGGCTGCTCGAGCAGGTCGGGTTGGCGGAGAAGGCGGACTCGAAGCCGGCGAACCTGTCCGGTGGGCAGAAACAGCGCGTCGCGATCGCGCGGGCCCTGGCGATGAACCCGGACATCATGCTGTTCGACGAGGCCACCAGCGCGCTGGACCCCGAGATGGTGGGCGAGGTGCTGCAGGTTCTGCGCGATCTCGCGAAGGGCGGCATGACGATGGTCGTGGTCACGCACGAGATGGGCTTCGCCCGCGAGGTGTCCGACCGGGTGATCTTCATGGCCGACGGCTACGTGGTGGAGGAGGGAACCCCGGAGCAGATCTTCGGCGACCCGCAGCAGTCCCGCACCCAGGACTTCCTGAACAAGGTCCTCTGACACGTGAGTGGCGAAGCGTGCCGGGGGACGCTTCGCCACTCACATGGGGGGTCAGACGGTGGCGCGTTCCTTCGCCGCCCACGGCACCTTGTCGCCGAGCAGTCCGTCGACACCGAATCGGCCCGATCCGACGACGGCGAGCAGCAGTGCGCCGACGCCCAGCGCCAGCACCAGCTCGTAGCCGCCCTCGCTCGCGAAGATTCCCTTGTCGGCGTGCACGAGGAAGAAGGCGCCGACCATGTCGAGGAAGAGCAGGATGCCGAAGATCGGGACGGCCGCTCCGATGATGAGTGCGATTCCGCCGATCAGCTCGATCCACGTCGCGAGGAATGCCGAGATGCCGGGAACCGGAACGCCCATGGCCTCGAAGCCGGCGGTCGTGGCGTCGAGTCCGTTGGTGAAGGCCTTCTGCCAGCCGTGGGCGAGGAAGATGATGCCGATGCCCACGCGGGCGACGAGGATTCCCAGGCTTCGGACTGCGGGGTTGTTCATGGATGTGCCTTTCATCGTGGTGTCCCCGCGCGACCGGGACGACCGTTAGTTGAACAGGCAACGATCCTAGGTTCTCTAACTTGAAACTTCAACATAGGCCCTCGGCCCTGTGCGTGCTCGACGAGTCCAGGGACTCGCTAACCACTCACGGGCCGGAGGCCGTACACGCGCTCGGCGGTCGCGGTGGACGCCTTCGCCAGGTCGTCCGGATCCTCGCCGCGGATCTCGGCGAGCGCCCGGACCGTGTACGGCAGGCAGTACGGCTCGTTCGGGGCGCCCCGGAACGGGTGCGGGGTGAGGAACGGCGCATCCGTCTCGACGATCAACTGATCCGACGGCACCAGCGGGGCCGCTTCCCGCAAGGCCTTCGCGTTCTTGAAGCTGACCGTGCCGGAGAAGCTGAGGACGTAACCGGCGTCGACGCACTCGCGCGCCATCTCGGCGTCCGAGGAGAAGCAGTGGAAGATCACCGTCTCCGGCGCACCCTCCTCGCGCAGCACCTGCAGCAGCGCCCGGTCGGCCTCCCGATTGTGGATCATCAGCGTCTTGCCGAGCCGCTTCGCGAGGTCGATGTGCCAACGGAAGCCCTCGGTCTGCTCGGGGACCGTGGCGCAGCCGTCGAGTTTCCCGGGCCAGTAGAAGTCGAGTCCCGTCTCCCCCACCGCGACCACCCGGGGATCGCCGGCGAGTCGCTCGATCTCCGCCCTCGTCGCGTCGTCGAGCACGTTCGCCCTCGTCGGGTGGATGGCCACGGCCGCGTAGACGCGGGGATCCCAGTGCGCCGCGTCGACAGCGAACTGCGCGGCCGCCAGGTCGTCGGCCACCGTGACCACCCGCTCCACCCCGACCGCGGCGGCCCGGTCGACGATCGCCGTGACGCTCGCGGCGTCCGAGGCACCACACGCATCGAGGTGGGTGTGCGAATCGACGAGCGGGAACAGCGGCGCAGGGGCTTCCAGGGCGGGACGGTCTTTGCTCATGCGGACATTGTCGACGCCGCCGCCGCACGTGTCACATGCGGTACTTTCTCCCGGACGGGGAGGGAGCCGTGTCCATGACTTCGAGCTCGATGAACGGCCGCGTGATCGCCGTGACCGGCGGTGCCAGAGGAATCGGGCGGGAGATCGCCCGACAGCTGGCGCTGGCCGGCGCCCGGGTCGCGATCGGCGACGTCGACGGCGCCGCCGCCCGCAGGACGGCGGACGAACTCGGCCGGACGGGCGGGACGGTGGAGGGTCTCGAACTGGACGTCACCGACACCGCGTCGTTCACGGCATTCCTCACAGCCGTCGAGGATCACTGGGGCCCGATCGACGTGCTCGTCAACAACGCGGGCGTGATGTGGGTCGGGAGGTTCGACGAGGAACCCGACTCCGCGACGGATCGGCAGCTCGCCGTCAACCTGCACGGTGTGATTCGCGGGGTGAGACTGGCGGCGCCGGCGATGCGTGAGCGCGGCCGCGGCCAGATCGTCACGGTGGCGTCGCTGGCGTCGAAGGTCGCACCACCCGGCGAGTCGACGTACGCCGCGACGAAACACGGCGTGCTCGGCTACCTGACCGGTGTGCGCGAGGAGCTGCGCGGGTCTGGTGTGCGGATCTCGGTGGTCATGCCCGGTGTCGTCGACACCGAACTCGCGGCCGGCACCGCGACGGGCGCGGCAAGACTGCTCACGCCGGCCGACGTCGCGAAGACGGTCGTCGCGGTGATCCACCGGCCCCGGTTCGAGGTCACCATCCCCCGGTACGTCGGTCCGCTGGCCCGGCTGGTCACCGTCTTTCCGCAGTTCGCCCGCGACTTCGCGATCCGCCGGATGGTTCCAGACCAGGTCAGGTCCACGAACAAGTCGGCCCGCGCGGCGTACGAGTCACGCGCCGTCACCGACGAGGACGACACCGGACCGGCCTAGAACCCGAATCTGCGCGTCACGAAACGGCAGCGCGCAGATAGAGTGGTCGCACCATGAATGCTGCTGATTCCACCGCCTCGCGGCCACCTTTCTATCTGACGACGGCGATCGCGTACCCCAACGGCGTCCCGCACATCGGCCACGCCTACGAGTACATCTCCTCCGACGCCCTCGCACGCTTCAAGCGCCTGGACGGGTTCGACGTCTACTTCATGACGGGAACCGACGAGCACGGCCTGAAGATGCAGCAGACGGCGGCCAAGGAAGGCATCGACGTCCGTGAGCTCGCCGCACGGAACTCGGACGTGTTCGAGGCCATGGACAAGACGCTGAACATCTCCTTCGACCGGTTCATCCGCACCACGGACGTCGATCACGAAGAAGCCAGCAAAGCGATCTGGCAGAAGATGCTCGCGAACGGCGACATCTACCTCGACACGTACTCGGGCTGGTACTCGGTCCGCGACGAGGCGTTCTACACCGAGGCCGAGACCACGCTGCAGGACGACGGTTCACGCCTGTCCACCGAGACGGGCACCCCGGTCGAGTGGACGGAGGAGTCCACGTACTTCTTCAAGCTGTCCGAGTATCAGGACAAGCTGCTCCGGCTGTACGAGGAGAACCCCGACTTCATCGCACCTGCGACGCGGCGCAACGAGATCGTCAGCTTCGTCAAGGGCGGGCTGAAGGACCTGTCGATCTCTCGCACGACGTTCGACTGGGGCGTTCCGGTCCCCGACCATCCCGAGCACGTCATGTACGTGTGGGTGGACGCGCTCACCAACTACCTGACCGGCGCGGGTTACCCGGACACCGACTCCGAGCAGTTCGGCAAGTTCTGGCCGGCGAACCTGCACATCATCGGCAAGGACATCACCCGGTTTCACACGGTGTACTGGCCGGCCTTCCTGATGTCGGCGGGAATCGAGTTGCCCAAGCGCGTCTTCGTGCACGGATTCCTCTACAACAAGGGCGAGAAGATGTCGAAATCGGTCGGCAACGTCGTCGACCCCGTCGCCATGGTGGAGCAGTACGGCCTCGACGCCGTGCGCTTCTTCCTGCTCCGTGAGATCTCCTACGGCCAGGACGGCAGCTACAGCCACGAGGCCATCGTCACCCGGATCAACGCCGACCTGGCGAACGAGCTCGGCAACCTCGCGCAGCGGTCGCTGTCGATGGTCGCGAAGAACTGCGACGCCCAGGTCCCGGCCGCCGGCGAGCTGACCGAGGACGATACGGCGATGCTCGCGCAGGCGGATGCGCTGCTCGATCGGGTTCGCGCCGAATACGACGTGCAGGCACTGCATCTGGCGCTGGAGGCGATCTGGTCGGTTCTGGGCGAGACCAACCGGTACTTCTCCAAGCAGGAGCCCTGGGTTCTGCGGAAGACGGATCCGGAGCGGATGGCGACGGTGCTGTACGTGACGCTCGAGGTGGTGCGGATCGTCGGCATTCTCGTGCAGCCGGTGATGCCGGACGCCGCGGAGAAGATCCTCGACCTGCTCGGCCAGAAGGCCGATGCGCGGCAGTTCAGCGACCTTCCGACGCGCATCGTGGCGGGCACCGCGTTGCCCGCGCCGTCGGGTGTGTTCCCGCGTTACGTGGAGGACTGATCCACGCGGGGTCCGTTCGTGTCGGACCCCGCATGCACACTCTCCCCCATGACGCCGAATAGAACATACATTCGATCTCCTCACGGTGGATTCGGGAACGGAGCGCGCGTGTTCGACGACGAAGTGAGCCCTCAGGCCGCAGCGGCGGTCCACACCCTGATGGGTGAGTTGTCGGCCGCGTACGAGCGTGGGTGGCAGCCCGCCGACGTCGTGCATCTGGCGCGGAGATCGAAGGAGCCGTCCGAGGCGGCGCTGGCGGCGGCCCTGGTGCTGCACGAGGCGGAGCGCACGCGCGCCGTGCACCGGGCGCCGCGGGACTGGGTGGAGCAACTCCGCACCATCGGCGAGCAGTATCCAGGCGCGTCGCACCTGGCGGGGCGGGTTCCGGTCGACGGTCCCGACGTTCGAGCGCTCGCGGCCGGACTGTTGTTCGAAGACCCGTACCACTCCGTCTACCAGCTCACCGACCTGTCGCTGACGTGGACGAATCTGCCCGGCTGGACGGTGCTCGCTCCCCCGCCGTCGACGTGGCCGGTCGTGCGGGTCGCCGACACGGCCGCGGCGGTGCCGGGCGAGACCGAGGCCGACGCGAAGGTGCTCAACAGGATCCGCGGTTTGCTCGCGAAGGCCGAGGCCACCGATTTCGCGGAGGAGGCGGAGATCTTCACCGCGAAGGCGCAGGAATTGATGACGCGCTACGCAATCAACGCCGCTCTCCTCCACACCCAGAACGGGGTGGGCAACACGGCGGTGCACAGTCGCCGCATCCACCTGGAGAATCCGTACGTCAAGGAGAAGGTGCACCTTCTCACCGAGATCGGCGACTCCAACCGGGTGCGCACCGTGTGGTTCAGTTCCCTCGCCATCGCGACCGTGGTCGGAACCCCCCTCGACCTCCAGCAGGTCGACATGCTGTTCACGTCGCTGCTCGTGCAGGCGACTCGCGCAATGCAATTCGCGGACGCCGACAGTCGCAGTGGTTCCCGCACCACGTCGTTCCGCAAGGGTTTCCTCGCGGGCTTCGCCAGTCGCATCGGGCAGCGGTTGCGCGACGCCGACAGCCGGGCCACGGCCGAAGCCGCCGACGAGGCGTCGATTCCCGTCGACGATCTGCTCCCGATTCTGGCCACCAAGTCCGAGGCCGTCGACGCCGAGTTCGACCGTCTGTTTCCGCGTACCAAGAAGGCGCGCGGCAGGGCCGTCGACGCCACCGGCTGGTACGCCGGGCAGGCGGCCGCCGACGACGCCTCGCTGGCTCCCGGGGAGCGTGCCCTCCGGCGGTAACGCTCGCAGGCCGCCTAGTCCTTCCGGGAGGCCAGCACCGTTTCGTAGAGTTCCCGCTTCGACACACCGGTGGTGGCGACGAGCGCGCACGCGTCCTTGAGCCGGGTGCCGTCCGCGACGAGTCGCTCCACCTCGTCGACGAGGTCGGCGGGGTCGGACGCGACGAGCGTGGCACCCTCCACCACCACCGTGATCTCGCCGCGGACACCTTCGGCGGCCCACTCGGCGAGCTCGGCGAGGGTGCCGCGGCGGACCTCCTCGTACGTCTTGGTCAGTTCCCGGCAGACGGCGGCGCGGCGGGTTCCACCGAGCACCTCGACCGCGTCGGCCAGGCAGTCGGCGAGCCGGTGCGGCGCCTCGAAGAACACGCAGGCGCGTTGCTCGGCGACCAGTGCCTGCAACCACGTCTTGCGCTGGCCCTGCTTCCGGGGTGGGAAGCCGTCGAAGCAGAACCGTTCGACGGGCAGCCCGGACAGCGCGAGCGCCGTCGTCACGGCCGACGGTCCGGGCAGGCACGTCACCGCCAGATCCTCGGCCACGCACGCCGACACCAGCCGGTACCCGGGGTCGCTGACCGAGGGCATGCCGGCGTCGGTGACGAGGAGAACGGTCTTGCCGGACGCGACTTCGGCGACGAGCGCGGGCAGCCGGGCCGTCTCGACCTGGTCGTAGAAGCTGACGACCTTGCCGGTGATCGTCACGTCGAGAGCGGAGGCGAGGGCTTTGGTGCGGCGGGTGTCCTCGGCGGCGACGACGTCTGCCGTCTCCAGCGCCGTACGCAGCCTCGGCGAGGCGTCACCCACGTCCCCCATCGGTGTTGCGGCGAGCACTAGGCGACCAGTCATGACCCACAGCCTACGATTGCGGCGTGACGATGCTGACGGACGAGCGACCGACGCCCTCCGCACGACAGCCGTCCATGGTCGGACCGGCGCCGCTCGTGCCGCCCCCCGACTTCGGTCCCGTCGACCGTGCCCGCGGCTGGGTGGTCACCCTGTTCGTCACGGTGATCGCGGCGATCACCCGGTTCACGATGCTCGGTTACCCGACGGACGCGGGCACTCCCGTGTTCGACGAGAAGCACTACGCGCCGCAGGGCTGGCAGGTGCTCACCGGCGGCTGGCTCGAGGACAATCCCGGTTACGGGCTGGTGGTGCATCCGCCGATCGGCAAACAGCTGATCGCGATGGGCGAGGCGATCTTCGGCTACAACGGCTGGGGCTGGCGTTTCGCCTCCGCGGTGGCGGGCACGATCATGGTCCTCCTGGTGATCCGCATCGTCCGCCGGCTCACCCGATCCACTCTGATCGGCGGCCTCGCCGGGATCCTGCTGGTCGCGGACGGCGTCACGTTCGTGTCCTCCCGGCTCGGCATGCTCGACATCTTCCTGGCACTGTTCGCCGTCGCCGCTCTGGGCTGCCTGATCGTGGACCGCGACCAGGTCCGCGAGCGGATGGCCCGCGTATACGACGAGGGCCGGATCGGCGACAGCGACTGGGGCCCACGCCTCGGAGTGCGCTGGTGGCGGTTCGGCGCCGGGATCATGCTGGGTCTGGCGTGCGGCACCAAATGGTCGGGCGTCTACTTCATCGTGTTCTTCGGGCTGCTCAGCGTCGCATTCGACGTGTCGGCCCGGCGCGCCTACGGGGTGCGACGCCCGTGGTTCGGTGCCGGCGTCCGCGACGTGGGCCCGGCGCTGTACGCGCTCGTCGTCGTGCCGCTGTTCGTGTATCTCGCCAGCTACTGGGCGTGGTTCGCCAGCGAGACCGGCGTGGACCGGCATGCCGTGGGCAACGAGATCGGGACGGGCGGCCCCTGGTCGTTCGTGCCGGGCGCGCTCCGCTCGCTGTGGTACTACAGCGGCAACGTCCTCGAGTTCCACGAAGGCCTCACCAATTCGGCGGGCAATCATCACCCGTGGGAGTCGAAGCCGTGGACGTGGCCGATGGGTCTGCGCCCGATGCTGTACTACTTCGCCGAGGGCGATCACGTCACCGGCTGCGGAGCGTCGAGTTGCGTCAAGGCCGTCATGCTCATCGGGACACCCGCCATGTGGTGGCTGGCACTGCCGATGCTCGCGTGGGCACTGTGGCAGACCGTGGTGCGGAAGGACTGGCGGTACGCCACCGTCCTCACCGCCTACGGCGCCGCGTTCCTGCCGTGGCTGACCACCCTGGACCGCCAGATGTACTACTTCTATGCGGTGGCGCTGGCGCCATTCATGGTGATGGGTCTCGCGCTTGTCCTGGGCGACATCCTGGGAAGCGCGAAGGCGTCGTTCGAACGCCGGACCACCGGCCTGCTCGCCGTCTGCCTCTATGTGGGGCTCGTGGTCGCCAACTTCATCTGGTTGTGGCCGATCCTCACGGCCGTCCCGATCACCCCGGACGCGTGGCAGCACCAACTGTGGCTTCCCAGCTGGCGCTGACCCCGGAATTATCCCAGCTGGCGCTGACCCCGGAATTATCCCAGCTGGCGCTGACCCCGGAATGAGTCGAGCCGCCCGGGTCCCGTGGGACACCGAGCGGCTCGCAGACTGTTTCTCTAGTGCTCTAGCGGGACGAGATCCGGTCGCGACGACGTTTCGCCGCCACCCTCCGCATCTCTCTCCGCATCTCCCGGCCGTCGACGATCATCTGGTCGCGGGACAGATCCTTGTAGAGCGAGAAGCACAACCCGATCATCACGATGACGAACGGCGCCGCGGCGATGATCGTCATCGTCTGCAGTCCGTCGAGCGCGGTGTCGCCGCCGGTCCACAGGATGAGCGCGGCCACGCCTCCGGTGAGCACACCCCAGAACACGACCACCCAGCGTTGCGGTTCCAGCGAACCGCGCTGCGACAGGGTGCCCATCACCATCGATGCGGCGTCGGCGCCGGAGACGAAGAAGATCCCGACGAGGACCATCACCAGGACGGTCGTGATGCCGGTGAGCGGCAGGTGATTGAGCATGCCGAACAGCTGCCCCTCCTGGGTGTCCTGCCCGGCGAGGTCGATTCCGTCACGCTGCTCACTGATTCCGGCACCACCGAAGATCGCGAACCACACGAGGCTCACGGCGCTCGGCACCACGATCACACCGACCACGAACTGGCGGATGGTGCGGCCGCGGCTGATGCGCGCCAGGAACATGCCGACGAACGGGGTCCAGGAGATCCACCACGCCCAGTAGAAGATGGTCCACGAGGACAACCATTCGCCGGTCGCCGGATCGGACGACGCTCCGGTACGGGCCGACATCTGCGCGAGCTGCGCGGCGTAGGCGCCGATCGTCGTGGGCAGCAGGTTGAGGATCAGGACCGTCGGCCCCACGACGAACACGAACAGGGCCAGGATGACGGCGAGCACCATGTTGGTATTGGAGAGCCACTGGATTCCCTTGGCGACACCCGACACGGCGGACGCCACGAACGCGAGGGTCAGCAGGGCGACGATGGCGACCAGCAGGAACGTGCTGACCTGCGACATCCACCCGACGACCTGGAAGCCGGAACCGATCTGCAGTGCGCCGAGGCCTAGCGAAGCGGCGGTGCCGAACAGCGTCGCGAAGATTGCGAGGACGTCGATGAACTTCCCGATCGGCCCCTCCGCACGGCGGCCGAGCAGTGGGATGAATGCGGAGCTGAACAGCTGCTTGCGACCCTTGCGGTACGAGCCGTACGCGATCGACAGTCCGACAACCGCGTACATCGCCCAGGGGTGCAGGCTCCAGTGGAACATGGTGGTGGCCATCGCAGTTCCGATGCCACCGCTAGACCCTGGCGGTGGTGTCACGTAGTGCGCGAGCGGCTCGGCGACACCGAAGAACATCAATCCGATGCCCATGCCGGCGCTGAACATCATCGCGATCCAGCTGACCGTTCGGAACTCGGGCTGCTCGCCGTCCTTGCCGAGCGGAATCTGACCGAACTTGCTGAACGCGAGCCACAGTGAGAAGAGGACGAACCCGCTCGCCGACAGGACGAACAACCAGCCCATGTCGGTGACCAGCCAGTCGAGTGCCTTACCTGTCGTGGAGTCGAGATTGTCGGGGGCCACGAGCCCCCAGACGACGATTGCCGAGACCGCGGCGGCAGCGGCGGAGAACACGACGTGGTCGGTGCGAACACCGACCCGTGTGAGCCCTCCGCCGGCGCTCGTGCCAGCGGTCTCGGAACCTTGATCAGGCAGATCAGTATTCATTGCCATGAACAACTACGTTGGTCATTTTCGATGGTAAAAGCAAGCTAGCCCACCGCTTCACACCGAATCGAGATCCAGCGGGCAGTATCGTTACGCTGCGGTTTTTCCCCATCCCGAGCCTCTTCCGAGAAGCCCGTCGATGCTGAGGCGTCCGGCACCGATCACGGCGAGAAGTAGCGACCCGACGCCGAGTGCGACGACGAGTTCGTACCCTCCGTTCACGACGAAGACGCCCTTGTCCGCGTGCACCAGAATCAGCGCTCCGAGCATGTCGAGGAACAGCAGGATTCCGGCGATCGGTGTGGCCACTCCCACGATGAGAGCAAATCCACCCGCGAGTTCGATAGTGGCGGCCGCAACAGCCGAAATGTCGGGCAGTGGGATGCCCATGTCCGCGAACGACGCCTGTGTGGCCTTCACTCCGTAGTCGAAAAACTTCTGCCAGCCGTGCGCGACGAAGACGACGCCGAGTCCGATCCGGGCAATCAGTAGTGCGAGGTCGCGGAAGAGTGCGGAAGCCATACCGAGCGTCTACCTTTCTGGGGTCACACCTTCTGGATACGGCGCCGACCTCATTCGGCGCCGCGGAGAGCGGACTGCACGAAGCCGAGGATCTCCTCGTCGGACACCCCCAGCTTCCGCAGTTCCTGCACATACCCTGTTGCGGCCTTCTCGGCCCCGGCACGAATGGGGTCACCGCCGCTCGCGATGAACGTGCCCTGCTTGCCCCGGGTTTCGATGACACCCTGCTCGCCGAGTTCCCGGTATGCCTTGGCGACCGTGTTCGGTGCGAGACCCACCTCGACAGCGAGCGCGCGGACTGTGGGGATCTTCGTTCCCGCGATCAGCTGCCCACTGCGCACCTGCTCGATGATCTGCAATCGCAACTGGTCGAACGGGGCGGTCGACGAATCCGGATCGATGTCGATGTCCACGGCCGGCGCCACCTCCGTTGTTCCACACGTTGTATCAGACCGTAGTTGCGCAGTTGCGGCGCCGCAATGCTCACACCGCGGCGACGGCCTCCTCGATCGGCGTCGGACCGGACGTCAGCATGAGCGTCTTCTTCGCAGTCTCCGGGTGATCCAGAAGCGCCGCGATCACTGCGGCGACGTCGGCGCGCGGGACGGTGCCGCGCTCGAGCGGCGGCGCAGTGAGCGTGACGTGACCCGTCGGGTCGTCGTCGAGCAGACCGCCCGGGCGGAGAATCGTCCAATCGAGGTGGGTCCGGGCGCGCAGGTCTTCCTCGGCGGCCGTCTTCGCGACGAGGTAGGCCGCGAACACCTCGTCGGTGCCCTCGGGGATCGGCTCCCCCGCCCCGAACGAGCTGATCTGGACGAATCGCCGCGTTCCCGCCTTCTCGGCGGCGTCCGCGAGGAGAACCGCGGCCCCGCGATCGACGGTGTCCTTGCGGGCGATACCGCTGCCCGGGCCTGCGCCTGCGGCGAAGACCGCGGCGTCCGCACCGACGAGCGTCTTCGCCACGTCGTCCGCGCTCGCCGTCTCCAGATCGATCACCACCGGTTCGGCGCCGAGCACCGCCACCTCGTGCTCGTGATCGGGGTTGCGGATCAGCGCGACCGCTCGGTCACCGCGCGCGGTGAGAATCTTGATGAGGTGACGGGCGATTTTCCCGTGTCCACCCGCAATGACGATGCGCCGCGGAGTCGCATCCCTGTGCTCGGCCATGATCGATCTCCCTCTTTCGTCGACTATTCACGAGTTGCTACCTCAGGTTCAGCGCTTCCTGCGGGCGCGTTTGTTCCCCGGTGCAGAATGTCGGGTATGGCGAACACCGCGACCATCTACCACAACCAGCGATGCAACACGTCCCGCACCGTCCTCGGACTGATCCGGGACGCGGGCATCGAGCCGACCGTCGTGAAGTACCTCGAGACCCCGCCCTCGCGGGACGGGCTGCGCAAACTTCTCGACGACGCCGGGCTGAAGCCGAGCGAGGCGATCCGTAAGAAGGAGGCCGTCTTCAAGGAGCTCGGGCTCGCCGAGGCGTCCGAGGACGAACTGCTGGAGGCGATGGTGGACAACCCCATCCTCATCGAGCGACCGATCGTCGTGACGGACAAGGGCACCGTCCTCGCCCGCCCGGCCGAGAAGGTCCGCGAGGTCCTCTAGGCGCTGCGCGCCCGTGCGCCTTTCTGGTTGCTCCGACTACCAGAAAGGCGCACGGGCGGCGGAGCCGCCTACAGCGGGTCGCGGGCCACCGGACAGGACATGCAGCGGGGTCCGCCGCGGCCCGACCCGAGTTCGGAACCGGCGATCCGCAGTACCTCGATTCCCGACGCCTCGAGCCGGGCGTTGGTCTCGACGTTCCGTTCGTACGCGACGACGACGCCGGGTGCGAGTGCGAGCGTGTTGTTTCCGTCGTCCCATTGCTCGCGTTCGGCGGTGACGTTATCGAGTCCGGTGTCGATGACGCGCAGTTTGCCGATGCCCATGGCCGCGGCGGCGGCGGTCAGGAACGGGTCCGCTCCTCGGATCGACACGCCCTTGTCCTCGCGGTGAATGGTGAACGCCGACAGAGTGTCCTGAATGATCGGGTACATCACGACGGCGTCGTGGTCGACCATCGTGCAGACGGTGTCGAGGTGCATCGACGCCCTGGCCTGCGCGATGGGCACCACCAGCACGGTGTGTGCCAGTTCGTCCTCGAAGACGCTGCGCGCCAACGCCTCGGCGCCTGCCGGCGTGGTGCGCTCCCCCACTCCGACGGCGACGACTCCCGGTGCGAGGAGCAGGACGTCGCCGCCTTCGACGGGAGCCGTGTGGGATTCGTAGGCGCGCCGGGCGCCACGGAAGCGCGGGTGATGGGCGTAGATGATGTCGGTGAGGGACGTCTCGCGGACGCGGGCGGGCAGGGCGAGGGACGTGATCGCGACGCGGGGTCCGATCCAGAACGACGAGTCCCGGGTGAACAGCAGGTTGGGCAGCGGGTCGATGACGAAGTCGCCGCCGTGGTGCATGCGCCGGACCAGCGACGCCGTGTTGGCCGCGACGGGAAGTTCGTCGAAGGTCATCCCCGCGGTGAGGATGGTGGAGAGTTCGGGGGCCGCGACACCGCGGAGGTGCGCGGCCAGTTCCTGCGCCAGGGTGTGCCCGAGTTTGCGCGGGTCGACGGCTGCGCCGATGCCCTGTATGCGGGCGGCGCCGCTGGCGCCGAGCGTCTCGGTGAGCAGGTCGGACAGCAGCAGGACCTCGACGCCGCGGCAGCGCAGGAGGTCCGCGAACGCGTCGTGCTCTTCCTGCGCGCGGTCCACCCAGGGCAGTCCGTCGAAGAGCAGTTGGTCGTTGTTGCGGGGCGTGAGCCGCTTCAGTTCGTCCCCGGGCCGGTGCAGGAGGACGGCACGCAGCTGCCCGACTTCGGAGTTGGCCCCCAGCGGTGCAGAACCGGACGCATTCATGTCTAGACGGTAATGCCGGCGGGCCCGGCAGGCACGCTCAAACACTTCGCGGCCGACCGTGTCCCTCGGCGCCGCAGGCGAGTACCGTGAAACGGCGGAGGTATCTCATGGACGAGAACTCGACTCTCTCGCCGGCGCACTCGGATGCGGCGGCGAGTTCGTCTGCGAACACGCCCCCACTTCCGTCCGTTCCCTCCGCCCTGGCACCGTTCGCCGGTCTGTGGCGCGGCGAGGGCGAGGGCGCGTACCCGACGATCGACAACTTCGCGTACACCGAGGAGATCGAATTCGCCCCCACCGGTAAACCGTTCCTGGCGTACCGGTCTCGGACACGGGAGGCGGGCAGCGGGCGGCCGTTGCACTCGGAGTCCGGGTTCCTGCGGCTCGTCGCCGAGGACGAGGCGGAACTGCTCGTGGCCCAGCCGACCGGATTCACCGAGATCCACCGTGGTCAGATCCGGGAGGGGACCATCGAGTTGTCGATGGTGGCGCTGAGCGCGTCGCCGGACGCGAAACCGGTGCACAGCATCCGGCGACAGTTGTCGGTGCGCGGCGGCGACCTCACGTACGACCTGTGGATGGCGCACGACCTGACTCCGCTCACGCACCACCTGCACGGACATCTCCGCCGCGACTGACCTCGAGTATTGTTCAGGTAACCGGTGAAAGGTTGCCTGTCGTGGAGATGCCCGAGTGGAGAGCCAAGGAACTGACGCCGGGACAGCTGTCGGAGCGCAGTGGCGTGGCGGTGTCGGCGTTGCACTTCTACGAGCGCGAGGGGCTGATCACCAGCAGGCGGACGTCCGGCAATCAGCGTCGCTATCGCAGGGACACGCTGCGGCGGGTCGCGTTCATCCGCATCGCCCAGCGGGTCGGGATTCCGCTGGCCGAGATCCGGGACGCCCTCGGGACCCTTCCCGAGGGCCGCACGCCGAACCGGAAGGACTGGGAGAAGCTCTCGACGCGGTGGCACGCGGATCTGGATCAGCGGATCGAGCAGTTGATCCGGCTCCGCGACAACCTGACCGGCTGCATCGGCTGCGGGTGCCTGTCGCTCGGGAGTTGCGCGATCGTCAACACCCACGACCGGCTGGGCACGGCGGGACCGGGTGCCCGCACGCTGGACGTCGAACTCGACGGCCCGGCGTCCGGGGTGTGAGCGTCAGCTGTCGCCGAGCCACTTCTCGATCGCGTCACGGTCCTGCCCGACCATGTCGCCGACCAGCTTCCTGACGAGGGACTCGATCTGTCCGCCGACGAGCGGAATCTTGACCTGCACCGATCCGGCTACATCCAGGACGGTGACGTCGACCGACGCGCGGAGCACCGACGTGCACTCGATCTTCACCGGGATCCCGGTGGAGCTGCCACTGATCCGGCCGTCGGCGCGGTCACCGTCGAGTGCACCCCATTCGTCGGCACGCTCGACCTTCAGTTCACCCGAGACGACTTTGCGGACGAGCCCGGGGAGGGACGACGCGCCGATGGTGTCGCGCATCGTCGCCGTCAGGGTGCCGGGGCCGCGGCTGTCGTCGAGAGTGAGTTTCTCCGGCGCCTCTTCGAACCGATGCTGCCAGAACGCCCGATCCGTCACCGTCGCGTGCACCCGGTCGAGGGGGTACGCGATCTGTTCGGAGTATTCGAAGCTTTTCGCCATGTCGGCAGCCTACGACAACTCCGTGAGTGATGAAGGAGTCCGGAGACTCGTCAACCACGCACGGGCGCGGAGCGCCTCATCGGAATGTGGTCGATGCCCGCCTCGAGGTAGTTCTCACCGGTTCTGCGAAAACCGTAACGGCCGTACCAGTTTTCGAGGTAGGCCTGGGCGGAGATCTCGATGGGTGCCGGGAACGCCTCGAACACGGCTTCGAGCAGTTGTCCCACGAGTCCCCGCCCCCGGGCGGGGGCGGCGGTGGCGACCCGTCCGAGATGCAGTGTCGGTTCGTCGGCCAGCACCCGCAGTGTCGCGAGAACCTCGCCGTCCTCCTCCGCCCAGAACTGGGCGGTGGTCGGTTCGAGGTCGCGTCCGTCGAGTTCGGGTTCCGACACGATGCCCTGTTCGAAGACGAACACGTCGGTCCGCAGCACCATGATCCGGTAGAGCGTGGCCGGGTCGATCCTGTCGAGCGTCGCGTGGTGGAGAGTCGGCACGTCCTCACCTTGGACAGAAAGTCCGGTGCGTAATCCGCCGGAACCAGGGACGCGATCTGCGGGGCGGGTCCACACTGGAAAAGCAGCAGCTGAGGGCAACTCGAGCAACCGAATGAGGGTGGGCATGGCCGACGGCGAACCTCTGATACCGCCGAGTGCCGTCGACGTGGATTTCTCCGACGTCGCCTGGGGAGCGGACCGCACGATGTCCGACTTCGAGACCGGGATGTGGCGGATGGAGGAGGTGCAGCCGAAGCTGCGCTCACCGATCGTCGCGGTCGACGTGCTCGACAAGCCGCCGGACTGGGACCGGCTGGTGCGCGCCCACGAATGGGCGTCGCACATGGTGCCGCGCATCCGGATGCGGGTGGTGGAGCCGACGTTGCGGCTGGGCAACCCGATGTGGTCGGTCGACCCCGAGTTCGATCTCGACTATCACCTGTCGCGGGTGCGCCTGCCGGAGCCGGCGACGTTCGACCACGCGCTGCGGATGTGCAGGCACATGGCGACCGAGCCGTTCGACCGCGCCCGGCCGCCGTGGAGCGCGATGCTCATCGAGGGACTCGACGACGGCCGCGCCGTCTACGTGGTGAAGACGCACCACAGCATCACGGACGGTCTCGGCGGCATCCAGTTGATGACGCTGCTGCACAGCAGGCGCCCCGAACCGTCGCCGGACAAACCGGATCGCCCTGCGCCGTTACCGGAGCAGATGTCGGGCGGCGGCGCCCTGTTCGAGCAGGCACTCGACAACGTGCGCAGCGCTCCCGGTCGTCTCGGCGGCCTGATCCGGGGCGCGGTGCGGACGGCGATGACCGTCGTCGGTGATCCGGTGGGCAGTGTCACGGAGGTTGCCGGTTACGCGAACTCCATCCGCAGGGTGGTGACCCCTCCCCCGACCACGGGTTCGGACCTGCTCCGCGACCGCGGACTGGGACGCTGGTTCGGGGTGCTCGAGGTGAGTGTCGACGAACTGCGTTCCGCCGCTCACGTCGCCGGCGGGTCGTTGAACGACGCGTACGTGGCGGCCCTGTTGGGCGGGTTCCGCCGCTACCACGAATCGTTCGGCCACGACCTCGAGACGATTCCGGTGGGCATGCCGGTGAGCATGCGTTCGGCGTCGGATCCCACGGGCGGCAACCGGTTCGCCGCGGCCCGATTCGCCGGACCGGTCGGTGAGCGCGACCCCGTCGCGCGGATCGAGAAGGTGCGCGCGATCATCCTGGGGCTGCGCCAGGAACCCGCACTCGGACTGCTGGATTCGGCCGCCCCGCTCCTGGTCCGGCTTCCGACGGTGGTGCTGGCGAACTGGTACCTCTCGCAGTCGACGGGACTCGATCTACAGGCCAGCAACGTCGCCGGTGTCCCCGTGCCCGTGTACCTCGCGGGTGCCCGGATCGAGCGGATGTTCCCGTTCGGCCCGGCCCCCGGCTGCGCGGTCATGGCCACCCTCGTCTCCCACGTCGGCACGTGTTGCATCGGCGTCAATCTCGACACCGCCGCCGTCACCGAGCCGGCGCGGTTCATGTCGTGCCTGCAGGAGAGTCTCGACGAGATCGTCGAACTGGGCCGCGGGTGAAAGGAAAGGCTGGCGTGATGGACGAGCAGAGGACACGGCCGCGGGTCTACCTCATCGAGACGATGAGCGACATGGAGGACGACGTTCTCCGCACGTGGCTGGAGCGACAGGCGAACGACTCCGGTCAGCCGCCTCCGACGGTCCGCGTCACCGACCAGGCCCTCGCCGATCTCGTGCGCCGGAAGGATGATCCGCTGCTCACCCCGCTGCGGGTGGTGTGGCTGCCGAAGGAGACCCATCCGGACGGCGCGCAACGATTCCGGGAGACGTTGTCGCTGCGTGATCCGCTGCACCCCGGCCAGAACATGCAGCGCCGGGTGATGCGCGACGACCCGGCCCGGTGCCAGGTTCTGGAAGGCGATCCGGCTCCGCTCAGCGACCTCGAACGGCGGCTCGCGGAGAACGGCGGCGGGTCGCTTCCGGATTTCATCCGCCGCCAGGCCGCGCTGACCCTCGAGCGGGCCGAGCGCACCCTGCTGGGTACGCAGTACAAGGTGTCGAGGTTCGTCGTGGACGAGATCACCGACGCCAGCCGGTACCACGTCGGCACCCGAGAGCTGTCCGCGAAGTTGAACCTCCCCGTAGCCGAGGTGGACCGCCGAGCCCGTGGGGCACTGGACGAGATGGTCGCCGCGCAGAGCAGGCGGGCCATCGCGCTGTGGGACCAGTTGGGCCGGTACTTCTCCCGCGCCTACCGGCTCGACGTCGATACCACCCGGCTCGACGAGCTGCGGGAGCTGAACAAGGAACATTCCCTGGTGTTCCTGCCCAGCCACCGCTCGTACCTCGACCCGTTGGTGTTGCGCCCGGCGCTGCTCGCGAACGACCTTCCGCTCAACCATGTGATGGGTGGTCTGAACATCAATTTCTGGCCGATCGGACCGATCGGCAAGCGCAGCGGCACCGTGTTCATTCGCCGCAAGTTCGACGGCGACGAGATCTACAAGTGGACGCTGCGTGAGTACATGCGTTACCTGCTCACCAAGCGGTTCAACCTCGAGTGGTACATCGAGGGCGGGCGCAGCCGCACCGGGAAGTTGCGGCCGCCGCGGTTCGGTCTGCTCAACTACCTCGCGAAGGCCTTCCAGGACAGCGGGATGTCGGACGTGTACCTCGTCCCGGTGTCGCTGACCTACGACCAGCTGTACGAGGTCGGAGCGATGGCGGCGGAGGCGCACGGCCAGGCGAAGAGCAAGGAGAGTCTGCGCTGGCTCTTCGGATACGTTCGGGCGCAGGGTCAACGGCACGGTGTCGCGCACGTCAACGTCGGCAGGCCGATGTCGCTGGCGGACTACCTCGGCCAGGAGGACGACCTGCGGCTGGCGGTGCAGAAGACGGCGTTCGAGGTGTGTCACCGCATCAACGAGGTCACACCCGTCACCGCGTCGTCGCTCGTGATGCTCGCGTTTCTCGGCATCGAGGACCGCGCGCTCACCGTCGCCGAGGTCGGCGGGATCCTCGGGCCGCTCGTCGACTACATCACCGCGCGCTCGTTGCCGACCGCGGGCGATGTGGACCTGACCGATCCGCAGGTGATCCGCAAGGCGGTGCGGACCCACCTCGATTCCGGGGTGCTGCGGAGTTTCGATCAGGGCAGCGAGCGGGTGTTCTACCTCGGCCGGGATCAGCATCTCGTGGCAGCGTTCTACCGTAACAACACGATTCACTTCCTGGTGATGCGGGCGATCGCGGAGATGGTGCTGCGAGCGGCCGCCGATCAGCAGTTCACCGATCCGCTGAACGACGGATGGGATGCGGCACTGCGCATTCGCGATCTCCTCAAGTTCGAATTCTTCTTCAGCGAGAAGGACAGCTTCCGGAAGGAACTCCGGACCGAACTGGATCTCATCGACCCGGCGTGGGAGTCGAATCTGGGTGACCCGCAGCATGGGGCGAACCTGTTGTCCGGGATGCGGATTCATCTGGCACATCGGGTTCTGCAGCCGTTCCTGGAGGCGTACGCCGTGGTCGCGGGCCAGTTGCTCCGGACTCCGGTGGATCGGAAGTTCGACGAGAAGGCCTTCATGACGTCGTGCCTCGCGCTCGCGGAGCAGCGCCGTCTCCGGCAGCAGATCGGGAGCAGCGAGTCGATTTCGGCCGAGCTCTTCACGACCGCGCTCAAGCTGGCACGAAACCGGGGCCTGGTCGAACCGAATGCCGAGAACATGGCGGCCCGGCGGGTCGAGTTCGAGGCCGAACTCCAGACCCTGATCGATCGGGTGCTGCGCATCCGGGCCATCGCGCACGAGAATCTCGACCAGATGGGTGGTAGGTGAGTAGATGAGCGATCTCCGCAGTCTCCACGACGACATCGCGGCCGCCGTTCCCGGCCCGGGCACCCTCGCCGCGTTCGATCTGGACGGCACCTTGATCAGCGGGTACTCCGCGAGCGTCGTCTATCGGGATCGCCTGCGTCGCTTCGACATCAGCGTGGCCGAGCTTCTGCGCACCACGGGCGCCGCGGTGGAGACCCGCTTCCGGGGTGCCGATGTCGGCAACCTGATGCGCATCGGTGTGCAGAGCCTGGCCGGGCGCATGGAGGACGAGATGCAGGAGTGGGGGCAGCGGCTGTTCCGCCAGGAGATCGCGAGGATGATCTTCTCGGAGGTCCGTGGACTGCTCGCCGCGCACCGGCACGCCGGTCACCGGGTGGTGATGGCCACCTCCGCCACCCCCTATCAGGCACTGTCGGTGGCCGCGGACCTCGACATCGACGCCGAGGACGTGCTGTGTACCCGGCCCGCGGTTCTGGACGGAATGCTCACCGGGAAGCTCGAATCGCCGCCGCTGTGGGGTCCCGCCAAGGCCGAGGCACTGCGCGAGTACGCCGACCAGCACGGAGCGGATCTGGGTGACAGCTTCGCGTACTCCAACGGCGCAGAAGATGTTCCGATGCTGAAGTCGGTGGGACATCCCGTGGCACTGAATCCCGACCGCAAGCTGGCGGCGACCGCGCGGCAGAACGGGTGGCCGTCGGTGAATCTGCGACCTCCGGAGAGCGGCGCCGACCCGATGTCCATCGCCCGCACCACCACCGCGATCGGCGCTCTGATGGGGGCGGCCGCGTTCGGTGTCTCCGCCGGCCTGCTCACCCAGAACCGGCAGACGGGCGCCAACTTGGTCGGCAGCTTCGGCCCGGATCTCGCGCTCGCTATCTGTGGGATCAACGTGCGCATCAAGGGCAAGGAGAACGCGTGGTCGGCCAGGCCCGCGGTCTTCATGTTCAATCACCAGAGTTCGCTCGACATGCTCGTGATCGGCAGCGTCATCCGGCGCGATGTCACCGGCGTCGCGAAGAAGGAGGCCGCGCGGGATCCCCGGTTCATTCCCGTGGGGGCTCTGCTCGACGTCGCGTACATCGACAGGGCGGACAGCACGAAGGCGAGGGCGGCCCTCCGCCCGGCCGTGGAGAAACTGCAGTCCGGCATCTCCATCGCGATCGCCCCCGAGGGCACCCGCTCGCCGACTCCGCGCCTCGGCAGGTTCAAGAAGGGCGGATTCCACCTGGCGATGCAGGCGGGCGTGCCGATCGTGCCGATCGTCATCCACAACGCGGGCGAACGGATGTGGCGGAACTCGCTGGTCGCGCACCCCGGCACGGTCGACGTCGACGTCCTCGCACCCGTGCCGACCGTCGGCTGGGACCTGGCGGATCTCGACCGGCACGTCGACGAGGTGCGCACCCTGTTCGAGGACTGCCTGCACGCCGGGCACCGCTGAGAGAGATTTCCTCGAAAGGTTCCCGAAGGATGTCGAGAACCTCGGATGTGCTTCGTCCTGTTCCCGAAAGCGCCAGAATGGGCGCCACACCGGGTGAGGAGACAGAGATGCCGAAGTTCATGTTGCTGCAGCACTACGAGGGCGGCGCGGGGTGCGATGTGCCGATGACCGAGCGGAAGCCGGAGGACGTGCGGGCGCACATCCGGTTCCAGCAGGATCTCAACGCGGAGCTCGTCGCCAGGAATGAACTCGTCGACGCTCAGGGGCTCGCCGGACCGGACCTCGCGAAACGTGTCACATTCGACGGCAAGGGCGCTCCGGTTGTGACCGACGGACCGTTCCCCGAATCGAAGGAACTGCTCGCCGGGTACCGCATGGTCGACGTCGAATCGGAGGAGCGGGCGCTGGAGATCGCCGTGCAGACGTCGGCGGCACCGGGTCCGGACGGGGTACCGATCCAGCATCCGATCGAGGTGCGTCAGGTGATGGGCGCACCCGACACCGATCTGTGAGAACCGACGCCGAAATCGAGGGCCTGCCGTGCGAACTCGCGCCGCAGCTCCTCGGTGCGCTCGTGCGTAGGTCTGGTGATTTCGAGGGATCCGAGGACGCGGTGCGGGAAGCGCTGCTCGCGGCGGCCCGGCACTGGCCGCGGGAGGGGTTGCCGGACAATCCGCGGGGCCGGCTGATCCAGACCGCCACTCGCAGGATAACCGATCAGATCCGCGGTGAGATCGCCCGCCGCAGGCGGAAAGAGGTGGCTGCCCGGCAGGAACCGCCGTCGACGGACGTGCCCGACAGCGACGACACCCTGCTCCTCGACAGGGTGCCACAACCCGAGTAGTCGACTACGCGCGACGAGACGCCGGCCGTACGGGAAAGTCGGGGAAACCGGTGGTGGGCCGAAGGAGCAGGACGATGAACGAGCGTGAGGGTGTGAAGCCCGTCGATCGAATGGACGGGCGGCGCAACGAGTTTCGGCTCAGCATGCTCGTGGCCTCGATGGCCGTCGTCGGCACCCTGATCGGTTCCGTGTGCGGAGGCGTGTTCACCTTGCTGAACACGTCGAATCAGGTGGAGGCGACGGTGAACCAATCGTCGAACGAGTTCCTGCGAACGCAGCGGCAGCAGATCTACTCGGAACTCCTGACCGCCGCCAACGAGGTGCGTATCACCTCGGGTTCCGTCTCGGTGGCCTTCGACCATTTCGACGGAACCGATCTCCTGACCATGATCGCCGATGTCCTCCGTCCGCTACCGCAACAGAACATCGTCCTCGTCTCGAAGTTCACGGCGGTGGAGTTGATCGGATCCGAACCGGTCGTGGAATCGGCACGGCGAATGGTGGTCGAGTATCTGGCTGGATCCGAGACCATCGGCTGGCTGAGCACCGACTTCGCGACGGATGACGTCGTGTCGGCGGACACCCTGTCCACCCGCCAACAACAGTTCGCCGACCACTTCCAGGCCGGGATGAGCGCCCAGGACGACTTCCTCTCCGCGGTGCGAGACGAACTCGGCATCCCCGAGCAGGGGGACCTACCGTAACCACCGGACCGGAGCATCAGGACGGGCCGCGTCGAATCGGCTCGCCAGGACTGCGGGGGATGGGCACGATGGGGAGATGCCCGCGACCGGTCCCACATCCACACAGCAGGCTTCGGAGGCACCCGCCGAGCCTTCGCTGCTCCCCCGCATCTGGGCGCTCCTGCGTCCGTACCGCGGGTGGCTGGTGCTCGTCGCGGCCGCCATCGTCGTCTCATCACTGCTCGGCATCGTGAATCCCTTCCTCACGAAGGCGGTGTTCGACCGCGCACTGTTCCCCACCGACGGCAGCGGTGTCCAGCTGACACTGCTGCTGTGGCTGGTCGTGACCATGATCGCGGTGACGCTCGCGGGTTCGTTGATCGGCGTCGGCCAGAGTTACCTCACCACCAAGGTCGGCAACCTGTCGATGGCGGATCTCCGGAAGCGTCTGTTCGCCCACCTCGAGACGATGGAACTGGCGTTCTTCACCTCCACCAAAACCGGCTCGATCCAATCGCGGCTGGCCAACGACGTCGGTGGGGTGCGGTCGGTTCTCACGTCCACGGCGTCGAGTATCCTGTCGAACGTCGTCACCGTCACGGCGTCCCTCATCGCGATGCTGCTGCTGTCGTGGCAGCTGACGCTTCTCGCCGTCGCACTGCTTCCCGGCTTCGTCTACCTGCAGCGGCGGGTCGGCGCCCGGCGACGCGTTCTGGCGCGCAAGACGCAGGAGTCGTTGTCGGACATGACCGCCATTACCGAGGAAGCGCTGAGCGTCTCGGGTGTGCTGCTGACGAAGGTGTTCAACCAGGCCGACACCGAACTCGACCGATATCGGACCGAGAACGCGCGGCAGACCGAGCTTCAGGTGCGGCAGGCCATGACGGGTCAGGGCTTCTTCGCCGTCGTCAGCTCGTTCATGGCGATCACGCCCGCTCTCGTCTACCTGCTGGCGGGGTATCTCGTCAGCGGCGGTTCCGCGGCTCTCTCGGCAGGCACACTCGTCGCGTTCTCGACCCTGCAGGCCAGGTTGCTGCAACCGTTGGTCTCGCTGATGCGGGTGACCCTCGACGTCCAGACGTCGATGGCGTTGTTCCGCCGCATCTTCGAGTACCTCGACCTGCAGCCCGCGATCGTGAACCGCCCGGAGGCCGTCGAGTTGCCTGCGGACTCCCCCGGCCGGGTGGAGTTGGACGACGTGTACTTCGCGTATCCCGCGCCCGTCCGGCTGGCCACCGCAGATCCCGACCCGGTGGCGCTGCGCAGTCTGGGTCGCGGCGGCGGGGGCGGCATGCGCGGCGTCGCGACCGTCGCGCCGCGGTTCCCGGCCGCGGCGCCCGAAACCGAACCGGCGGAACGTCGCAGCCGGCGCTGGGCGGTCGCGGGCACGTCCCTGGAGATCGAGCCGGGTCAGCTCGCCGCCTTCGTCGGTCCGTCCGGCGCGGGCAAGACCACGCTCTGCTACCTCGTGCCGCGCCTGTACGAGGTCGACAGTGACGCCGTCCGGGTCGACGGCTACGACGTGCGCGACCTGACCATGAGCTCGCTCTCCGAGGCGGTCGGAATGGTCACCCAGGACCCGTATCTGTTCCACGCCTCGATCGCGGACAACCTTCGATATGCCAAACCGGACGCGACCGATGCCGAACTGCAGGCCGCCGCCGCGGCCGCCAACATTCACGACCGCATCCTCGGATTCGACGACGGATACGACACCCTGGTGGGCGAAAGAGGATTTCGCCTGTCCGGTGGCGAGAAGCAGCGATTGGCCATCGCGCGGGTGCTGCTGAAGAACCCCCGCGTACTGATCCTCGACGAGGCGACGTCCGCGCTCGACACGGTCTCCGAGCGACTCGTCCAGCGCGCTCTCGGTGAGGTGATGCGCGGACGCACCACCCTTGCGATCGCCCACCGGCTGTCGACCATTCAGCACGCCGACGTGATCTTCGTGATCGACGAGGGAACGCTCATCGAGCGCGGCACGCACACCGAACTCCTTGCACGACAAGGGTTGTACGCGCGACTGCACGCCGAGCAGTTCGGTGGCGGACAGGTCGAGTGCCGGTGCACCGACGGCGTCCGATTCACCGACGGGACGGTACTGGCCCCGAGCGCCCCGGTCCCAGGCGGAGAGTTCTAGCTCCTACAGGAACTTGCTGAACTGGTCGTTCGCCCGCTGCATCACGAAGTCGTACGGCGGCGAGAACTTGCGCGCCCACCAGTAGCCGAACCGGATGTCCGGCGACGTGTACACCAGGTACCGGTCCTTCTTGATGCCGGCGATGATGCAGGACGCGACCTTCTCGGGCGTGACGGCCCGCTTCTCGAAGCGATGGATCGCCTTCTGGATGCGCGGGTCGTCGCGATCGACCCCGGCGATCTCGACCGTGCCCACCAGCGGTGTCTTGACCGCGCCGGGAACAACGAGGCTCACACCGATGCCGTGCCGTTTGAGATCGAACCGCAGAACCTCGGACACTCCGCGGAGCCCGAATTTGCTTGCGCTGTAGGCGGCATGCCACGGCAGCGCCAGCAAGCCGGCGGCAGAAGAGACGTTGACCAGGTGACCGCCGCGTCCCGCCCGCACCATCGGGGGCAGGAAGCTCTCGATGATGTGGATCGGACCCATCAGGTTGACGTCCACCATGGACTTCCAGTGGCGGTGTTCGAGATTCTCGACGGTCCCCCACGCGGAGATACCGGCGACGTTCATGACGACGTCGAGGCTGCCGAACTGATCGTGGACATCGGCGGCGAATGCGGCGACGGCGTCGTAGTCGGACACGTCGAGGGCACGTGAGAAACTGACGGTGCCCCCGCGGCTGCCGACTTGTTCGACCGTCTGCGCCAGGCCGACCTCGTTGATGTCGGTGAGGAAGAGTTCGGCGCCCTCCGCCGCGGCCGCCAGGGCGGTCGCCTGTCCGATCCCGCTACCTGCACCCGTGATCAGGCACTTCTTGCCGTCCAGCGTCTTGATCGCCATAGCCGTGCGCGCCCCCGTCGTCACCGATCCGTGTCGGCTGGAAGTCTACGCACGCAATCTGATTGCGCGCACGCAACCGCAGCGGTGCCTTTCCCGAGGAAAACGCGAACCGGCCCTCTCCGGGCCGGTTCGTGACGGTTCACAACCGCTGGGTCATTTCTTCCTGATAGGTACGAATCGTCCTCTCGATTCCGTTGGCGTCGTCGTCGTTTCCTCGGTGCCGGGCGTCGTCGGCGCGCTCGCGCAGAACTCGAATCGCCTTCCGAAGCTCGGCGTCACTCATTCTGTGTTCCATATCACAATCATCCCCGACGGCTTCAGATTTGGCCAGACTCGTGGGGTGCACCGGAGCGGCACAACCCCGACTGAGCTGGACACTCGTCCAACCAGGCGGCGCGAACCCGCGAAGTGCACGCGGCGGCCGCGACGCTAATCGGGGGCGCGCGGCCTGGCGCCCGCGCGGATGCCACAACTTCACAGTAGTGTTCACGAGGCCCCGCGGGCCGCGAGCGACCTCTCCACGTTGCGATGCGCAACGCAACACAGTGGCCCTGAACTGGGGATATTAACCGGGCAGCCTGACGGCGCACACCCCTGCGACGTTGCCAGCTAACTCTCAGTGATTGAAAGAGCAACCACACAATCGGCCCGGCAACCACAACCGGCCCGGCGGGCTCCAGTCACCCCACCTCCGCGCCTCTCTTGAACTTTCAAACGGTAGTGCATGCGTGACGAGCACAGAGGGCTCCCGAAATGTCGGCGATCCGCGAGCGACGAACAGGCGATCGTTGAAACATATATGAGATAAGCACGGAGGCGGCGGACGACGTTTTGCCTCTATGTCCGTGAGTTATCAATCGGTTATCATCGTGGTACGGTGTCGTTCACACGACTGACGCCCGCACGAGAGAGGACCCGGCGGCTCACAATGGCAGATTTTGCTGCGCGGTTGAACAAGCTCTTCGACACGGTCCACCCTCCGGGACGTAAACCGCATACCAACGCCGAGGTCGCGGCGGCACTCATCGCAGACGGACACCAGATCTCGAAGCCCTACATCTCCCAGCTCCGGTCGGGACAACGCACCAACCCCTCCGACGAGACGGTCGCGGCGTTCGCCCGCTTCTTCAAGGTGAAGCCCGACTACTTCTTCAACGACATCTACGCCGCGAAGATCGATCACGATCTCGAGCTTCTCTCTCAACTCCAGGGATACGGACTTCGCAAGCTCTCCAGCCGCGCGTTCGACCTCTCCGAAGAGTCGCAGAACCTGCTCACCACGATGGCCGAGAAACTCCGCGCCAGCGAGGGGTTGCCGGAGGTCCCACCGGACGCGTCCCGCTGATCACCGGAGTCGTTGGGCAGCAACGAGTTCGCCGCAGGTCGCTCCCGACGTCCGGGTAGAAGTCACCTAACGCACCCGACGACACCGCCGGAATGCCCTGCCCGGTGCGCCCACGTGGCGCATGATGGGACAATGGTTGACAGACCGCAGCTCGGTCCCACGATCTTCGTGCTCTTCGGTGCCACCGGGGACCTGTCCAAACGCATGGTCCTCCCCGCGTTCTTCCAGCTCGCTCGGTCAGGGCTCCTGAACTCCGAGTGGATGCTGATCGGCACCGGCCGGGGCAACGTCTCCGACGATCAGTTCCGCGACCACGTGCGCGACGTCGTAAACCAGTTCGGAGTGCCGCACGACGACACAGACTGGGAGACGTTCGCCCGGCGGCTGAGATTCGCGGGCGGCGGTTTCACCCCGGACAACCCGGGAACGCTCCCCGCAGCCGTTCGGCAGGCGCGGGACGACATCGACGCGGCAGACGCGCAGTTGGTTCACTACCTGGCCCTGCCACCCAGCACGTTCGCCGAGACCACCCGCGCGCTCGGCGCTCACGACCTGGCCCGTGGCGCACGCGTCGTGTACGAGAAACCGTTCGGGACGTCGCACCAGGCGTTCACCGAGCTCGACGAAGCCGTGCACCACGTCCTCGACGAGAAGCAGATCTATCGAATCGATCATTTCCTCGGCAAGGAGAGCACCCAGAATCTGCACATCCTGCGCTTCGCGAACGGGCTGATCGAAGGCGTCTGGAACCGGGAACACGTCGAGCAGGTACAGATCGACGTGCCCGAGACACTCGACATCGACGACCGCGCCCGGTTCTACGACGCCACCGGTGCCGTCCTGGACATGCTGGTGACGCACCTGTTCCAGGTCGCCGCCGAGATCGCGATGGAGCCGCCGGAGACGTTGGGCGCCGACGATCTCCAATCCGCCCGGGAAACCGTGATCGGGGCGTTCCGTCCGCTCGACACGGCCGACGTGGTGCTCGGCCAGTACGAGGGGTACCGCGACGTTTACGGTGTCGCAGACGATTCGACGACGGAGACGTTCGTCGCCGCACGGTTGTGGGTCGACACGGACCGCTGGCGTGGGGTGCCGTTCCTCCTCCGGACCGGAAAGATGCTGGGCGTCAGCCGACAACGGGTCAGCCTCGTCTTCCGCAGTCCTCGAGGACCGCTCTCGGACATTCCGCCGGACGGCGCCGTCCTGACGTTCGATCTGTCCGGGGACGGCGAGATCGACATCTCCATGGTCGTCAAGGAACCCGGACCCGACGACACACTGTCGGTGGGCCACCTGGGCCTGCCGCTCGACACGGTACCGCTCGCCCACGCCCTCGCACCGTATTCGCGGCTCATCCTCGACGTTCTGCACGGCGACCGGTCACTGTTCACCCGCCCCGACGGCTTGGCGCACGTCTGGACCGTCGCCGACGCGCTGCTGCGTGACCCTCCCCCGGCCAAGCCGTACCCCGCGGGATCCATGGGACCGCCGGAGGCCGATGATCTCGCCTCGCCCTGCGGGTGGCTCGTCACCGGTTCACCGGACTGACCGGCGGCTGAAGGCTATTCCGCAGACGATTCGACGGTGTCCGCCTTCACGGGAACCGGCGCCGACTTCCGGAAGTCGGCGTACGCGTCCGCGAGATCGAGCACCCATCGGCGCGGGGACATGCCCTGGGGCGGCGCGATCCACTCGGTGTCGAGGACGTCGGAGGCGACCGGGTCGTCGATCCAGCGGGCGAGAATCCGGGCGCGTTCGGCGGTCGATTCCGGCAGGTCCTGTTCGTCCGTGTCGAGCATGCCCGCGCCCGCCTGCAAGTACAGCGCATCCATGATGTGTGCGACAGCGTCGGAGGCGCGGAGGACGGTCGTGCTCCCCTTGCCGTCGCCCTCGACCACTTCGGGGAACCGTGAAACGAGCACCGAATGTAGTGTGTTCATGCGGCGCAGGTCCTGTCGTGCGCGGAACCAGGTTTCGACGAGCACCCAGACGGTGCCGACCGAGACGATCACGGCCGCGACGGTGTACGCCGGCGAGGAGCCGACGGCCCACGTCTCGCCCGACACCTCACGCACCAGTCCGACGACCGCCGCAGCCAGGACGATCGCCGATCCGACCACGATCAGGGAGATTCCGCGGCCGAGCGGTGTCCACGCGACGTGCCGGGCTCCGGTCACGACCACCGCGGTCAGCGCGATCACGATGAACACCAGCGCAGGAACGGGATATCCACCGGCAAGCCCGATTCCGAGCACGATGGCCACGGTGTAGACGATAACGGCGACGGCACGCAGCGCAGGACGCGGGAGTATCGGCCACACGGAGATCGCGCCGACCGCGCTCGCGGCGGCGACCAACGTCCACGCCAGTTCGAGGATGATCTCCGACAGCCCGACATCCGGGGCCACGGTGTCGAGGCGCCCGGCGACGTCCGGAACGGCCAACGTGGACGCGAGGGCCGCGCTGGACACCGCCACCACCATCGCCACGCGCAGCGGCGTCGGCTGACGCGCGGCGACCCGGCCGATCCGGGCACCCGCGGCCGTCCAGACGACGAGCGCAACCAGCCAGCCCATCAGCCGATCGCCTCGTCGTAGCGGAGCACGGACACGGGAGTTCCGCGCCCCTGCATCGTGTTCAACCGGATGAGCAGCATCGACGCGAACGTCTCGGCCTCCCACTCGGCCACCTCGTCGGACGGCTGCTCGTCTCTCCGCCGTCGCGACCGCTGGCTGAGCATGTAGGCGATCAGATCGTCCCCGGCTTCGAGCGTCGCGGCAACGATCTCGGCTCCTTCGTGCCGAAACACGATGTGACCCAGCTCATGCGCAAGCGTGCGGTCGAGGTCCGGCAGGCCCGGCGCCAGCACGATCACGTCCCGGTCCGGGTATGCGCGCCTCTGGCCGCACACACCGGGCGCCATCGGCTTCGTGAAATCGAGTTCGATGGGACGCTGCCGTTCGCGGACCACCGCGTCCACCACGTGCCGGAGTGACACCGCTTCAGCCCGGGCCGCCGCGTCACACACCGCGTCCACGGCCGCCGCGACCCGACGATGAGATCTGTTCGCCCCCACGACTACATCCCTCCACTCGAAGCGGACGGGAAGAATTCCGCCCGCGCGGCCGCGATGCGCGCCTGCTGTGCGCGAGCACCCTTGAAGGTCAGCGCACCCGCCCCGCCGGCGCAGCACAACAGCACGCCGACCCCACCGAGAACGGTGATCGCAGGCAACGGCTCACTGTGGACCACCGGAACCATTCCCGGCGGCGCGGCGGCCGGATCGTCCGGGGCCGGTGCCCCCGCAGCGGGCGACCCTCCGTCGCTGCTCGGGGTCTCGCCGGCAGGGCGATCCTGGGGTGCGGAATCCGCGGGACCACCCGCACCCGGGGCTGCCGCGGCGGCTCCGGAACCGGACCCGGAACCTGCGGCCCGCGCTCCCCCGGACGCCGGAGGTGCGGCAGGACCCTCGGATCCCGGGTCGGCAGCATCGGGACCCGCGTCGTTTCCCGAACCGTCGTCCCCGGACGTGTCCGGGCGCCCGATATCCGGTTCGGCCACGGGCGGCAACTTGATCGGACGGGGCGGAACGACCACGACCCGTGACGTCGAAGGAGTCGACGTCTCCGTGGGTTCGGCGGTGGCGGACGGTTCCGTGGTCTCGGACGGCTCGGCCGTCTCGCTGGGCTCGGCCGTATCACTTGGGTTCGCGGTCTCGCTGGGCTCCCGTGTCTCGCTGGGTTCCCGTGTCTCGCTGGGCTCTCCGCCACCGCAGCCGCGGCGACTCTCGCACGGCGGATGAGGATGCCGGGGCTTGCCGCCGCCGGACGACTCCGAGGAACCGTCGTCGCATCGACTGTTGGCGCAGTCATGGTACTGGGGGTCGGCGGAGGCGTCGGACGGGAACACCGAGACGGTGACCCAGCCGAGCCCGGACAAGAAGGCCAGCGCCAGTCCGACCATGGTCAGCCTTCGAACAACACGACGCGCGCTCACTGTGCACCCCCCTCGTATTCACGACACCACGTCTACGGCGACGTCGCCGCTGTCATGGTATCGAGCGAACCGAGCGGAGGTGCTGGTGGTGCCGGTGTCGGGGAACCGGCACCACCAGCGGTGCCCGAGCCAGGTGGGACTCGAGCAGCTTCCGAGAACCCCTGCGGGTTCGGCGGTATCGCCTGGAGGTGCTGATCGGTCAGCGGAAGGTCGGCGTCTCCGACGCGGCCCTCGCGATTTCGAGTGGTCGGCCGGAGTTCACAGGACGTTCACCAGCAACATCGTCGCGGTGATGGTCGCGACCACCGTCGCCGGCTCCAAGAACTTCGAGATCTTGCCCATTGCCTGCATGTATTTCCGCCCCGTGCGATCGACCCCTTGATGACCTACGGACAGTACACAGCATCCAGTTACCTTTTGGCAAATTGGAGAGTCGGGCATTCGCACAGCGGCCTCGCTCGACACACCCCGACGATGGCGCTCGCCTGGGCCGGAAGACAGAAAATGCGCCGGAATGCAGAAAAGGCACTCCCTCCGGGTGGAGTGAGTGCCTTTTCCGTGGTGGAGCTGAGGGGAATCGAACCCCTGACCTCTTCGATGCGAACGAAGCGCGCTACCAACTGCGCCACAGCCCCGCGCGGATCCTGCGATCCGCTCGGCAAACTCTAGCAGGCCACCCGCGGCGGGAGCGAATCGCCTACACCGACGTGGCTTTCGGCCCGATTCGCCCGGCTACTCACCGGCAGCTCGGCGCATCGTGGCCTGCTGCATCGGGGCGTCGTCGAAGTGTTCGAGATGATCGAATTCGGGGTCCTCGTCGTCCACTTCGAGGACGACGGCGCCCGGACGCCGCAACCGGGCCGGGATGAGACGGAGCTCCTCGTCGCTGCGGGACTCGACACCCAACCGCGAACGGTTGAGACGCGCGGTCCGCCGACGACGGATCTCCTGCTCGATCTGAACCTGCCGGCGCAGATACGCCAAGTAGCCGAGAAGACCGACCACACCGGCCGCGAACGCCCACCACATCAGCGGCGAGATGATCAGCCCGAGCGCCGCCGACATGATTGTCGCGAACGCCAGCCCGAGAACCGACCGCTGCCGGAACGTGTACCGGGCCTCGCGCGCGATCGCGTCGGCCTCGGGATCGAAGCCGCCACGCCCCCGGCGCGCCGGTACGTACTCACCCACCGGTGCCCGCTCGCCGTCGAACTCGTCTTCCTCTGCGTGAGTGTCCACAAGGTCCTCCGCGTCGTAGCCGTAGTGGTCCGGTTCCGGTTGCCAGTACGGGTCGCTGCGGTGTCCAGCCGCGGGTCCACGCTGCACGGGACGTTCGTCACCGCGGTGCAGCACACGCGTCGCGAGTGCTGCGTCACTGGTTTGCCGAATCCGGGGGCGGTTGTTCACCAGCATCGGAACCAGGACGAAGAGCCACACGACGACGAGCCCGATCCAGAGAAACGAGTTCGGCATACGGCGACCTCCTCCCAATCGTCTACCAGCATGGATACCGCTGTTGACCCACCCAGGCTAACCGCATGAACACGCACATCTTCGCAGACGCGCCGATCTCACCATACTCAGGTGTCACATGCGTAACGCGAAAATGTGGTGCTCGACATGCCCCGAGACGGCAGAGGGAACGATCCGGCAAAGACTCGCCGAAAGCGGAGTCCCGGTCAGGAAGCTTTGATACCGTGAGATAACTGCCGCGTAGCTGGACGCTTGTCCATATCCGCTACGGCGGTCACGCCCAGGTGGCTTTGCCACTCCGCACGAGCGAATCCGCCACCGTGCCGGGCACGTCCTCGACGGTCATGCCGACCAGAATGTGGTCGCGCCACTGCCCGTCGACGTCCAGGTAGCGCTTGAGGAGACCCTCCTCGCGGAAGCCGACGTTGCGGAGCACCGCCTGGCTCGCCAGGTTCTCCGGACGCACGGTGGCCTCCACGCGATGCAACCCCACGGGCCCGAAGGCATGATCGAGCCCCAGCGCGAGTGCGCCCGTGGCCACCCCGAGCCCGTTGACGTCGCTGGCCACCCAGTAACCGATCCAGGCGGAGCGCAGTGCACCCCGCACCACGTTGCCGATCGTGATCTGGCCGCAGAAATTGCCGTCGAGTTCGATGGCCATCGGCAGCATGCGGCCCTTCCGGGCCTCCGAACGCAAACTGCTGCACAGTCCGGGCCATCCCGAAATATGGTGGCGCGCTTCCCAGGGCGCCTCCCCGGTCGGTTCCCACGGTTCGAGGTGCGCGCGGTCGCGGGTGCGCAGACGGCTCCACGCCGACGCGTCACGCAACCTGATGGCGCGCACGGTGACGACGCCACCCTTCACCCGCAAGGGCCCGAGATGCGGCGGCCAACCCGGATGCTGTGTCATCCCGTCTCACACTGTCGCGGTGTCATCAGCCCCGCTGCGCCAGAAAAGCCACGTCCACCTGATCCCCGGTCCGGACCTCGGTGATCTCGGGGTCGATGAGGACGAGGCAGTTGGCCTCGGCCAGCGTGGCGAGCAGGTGTGAGGACGCGCCCGGCGCCCCGCCGAGAGCTTGGACGAGGTACTCCCCCGTGGCCTCGTCGCGCATGAGCTGACCTCGGAGAAAACCCTTGCGGTGCTCGATGGACGTGATGGGTGCGACGGTGCGGGCGGTGACGACGCGTCGCATCGGCTGCCTGCGCCCCAGCGCGATGCGGATCAGCGGGCGCACCATCACCTCGAACACCACGAGGGCGCTCACCGGATTGGACGGGAGCAGGAACGTCGGCACCTCGTCCCGGCCCAGCTGGCCGAAACCCTGGACCGATCCCGGATGCATTGCGACGCGGTCGACCTCGAGGTTGCCGAGATCGGCGAGTGCGTCCCGCACGTCCTCGGAGGCGCCGCCGCCGACCGCACCCGCGATGACGACGATCTCGGACCGGATCAGCTGACCTTCCACCACCTCGCGCAGCCGACGGGCATCGGCGTTCGCGATACCGACCCGGTTGACGTCGGCGCCGGCGTCGCGGGCGGCGGCGGCCAGCGCGTAGGAGTTGACGTCGTAGACCTGGCCGGGACCGGGGGTCCGGTCGACGTCGACGAGTTCGCCACCGACCGAGATGACGGACAGCCGGGGCCGGGGATGCACGAGCACCTTGTCTCGGCCCACCGCCGCCAGCAACCCGACCTGCGCGGCCCCGATGATGGTGCCTGCCCGGACCGCGACGTCTCCGGGCTGCACGTCGTCGCCGGCCCGGCGCACGTAGTCGCCGGAGCGGACGGGTTTGTAGATCTTGACGCGGGCCCGGCCGCCATCCGTGCGGTCGAGCGGAAGGACGGCGTCGGCGAGCGTCGGGAGCGGAGCGCCCGTGTCGACCTTGACTGCCTGACGCGGTTGCAGCCGGATCGGCTGCCTCGAACCTGCCGTGACCTCACCGACCACGGGGAGCGACAGTTCGACGGGCGCACCGTCGTCGTCCCGGATGTCGGTTCCGGCGGCCTGGACGTCGACGCTACGGACGGCGTAGCCGTCGATCGCGGCCTGGTCGAAACCGGGAAGCGGACGCTCGGTGACCACCTCTTCGGCACACAGCAGCCCCTGGGCTTCGGAGATCGCCACACGGACCGGCCGCGGCGCCACCGCGGCCGCGGTCACGATCGTCTGTTGCTCCTCGACCGACCGCAAGTTCTTGCCTCCCGAGCTTCTCTAGGAATCCGTCCGCTTCAATCGGTCGATCAGCCATTCGCGCAACGATGGGCCGTACTCCTCCATGTCCAACGCAAAGTCAACCGCAGCACGGAGGTAGCCGCCGGGATTTCCGAGATCGTGTCTCGTGCCTCGGTGCACGACGACGTGAACGGGATGGCCTTCCTTGATGAGGAGGGCGATGGCGTCGGTGAGCTGGAGCTCGCCGCCGGCGCCGGGTTCGATTCGCCGCAGCGCATCGAAGATCGCCCGGTCGAGGAGGTAGCGACCTGCGGCGGCGAACGTGGACGGCGCATCCTCGATGGCCGGTTTCTCGACCATGCCGATGACCTTGAGGACGTCCGGGTTGGTGGCGTCGGGAACCGTCTCGACCTCGAAGACGCCGTACGCGCTCACCTGGTCCTTGGGTACGTCGATGGCGCAGAGGACGGTGCCACCACGCTTGCGGCGGACCCGCGACATCGTCTCGAGCACTCCGCGCGGCATCACCAGGTCGTCCGGGAGGAGCACGGCGATAGCGTCCTCGTCGTCGTCGAGGACCGATTCCGCGCAGCCGACCGCGTGGCCCAGGCCGAGAGGCTCGTCCTGGACTACGGATTCCACCTCGAGCAGGCCGGGAGCCTTGCGCACCTTCTCGAGCAGGTGATACTTGCCGCTGGCCTCGAGCTTGCTCTCGAGCACGAGATCCTCGACGAAGTGGGCGACCACTCCGTCCTTACCCGGCGATGTCACGATCACGAGCCGGCCGGCGCCCGAATCCGCGGCCTCTCCGGCCACCAGTTCGATACCCGGGGTATCCACGACCGGGAGCAGCTCTTTCGGCACGGTCTTGGTCGCGGGGAGGAATCGCGTACCCATTCCCGCTGCGGGCACTACAGCCGTGCGAAAGGCGCTGGCGGTGTGCGGTGCGGCGTCTGTCATGACCACACCATAACTGTGCGGACCTACTCGACAATCACCAAGTTCCTGTCGGTAACCTCCCGGAACCCGTCGGGGACGCTCACCGGCCGGCTCTAAGGTTGGGGCATGCACGCACGAACGAAGGACGAGTGGCGGCAACTGGTGCTCTCCGGGCGGCGCGCGCTGACCCCCGAACTCCGCACCGCCGAGGACCGGGCGCTTGTCGCGCTCGCCACACAGGGAATCGCCGGTGGATCAACCGTCTGTGCCTACGTTCCCACTGCGCTCGAGCCCGGGTCGCTGGACTTTCTCGACGCCCTCCGACGGGTCGCCGGACGCGTCCTCGTGCCCGTCACCCGCGATCCGGGTCCGCTCCACTGGTCCGAGTTCACGGGCGCGGATGGTCTCGCCGACGCGAGTTACGGCCTCCGCGAGCCGACCGGGCCGGTGTGGGAACCCGACGAGATCCGTTCGGCCGGGACCATTTTCGTTCCCGCCCTGGCCGTCGACCGGCGGGGGGTGCGACTCGGCCGCGGCGCGGGCTTCTACGACCGGACTCTCGGCCTCGCCGCCTCCGACGCGCGGCTGATCACGGTGGTCCGCGACGAGGAACTAGTGTCCGAGCTGCCCGAGGATCCCCATGACGTACGTATGGGATGGGCGCTCACCCCGGGCTCGGGCCTCGTCCCGCTCGGCGACCGCTGAGGACGTTTCCCGCCCGGAATAGTTCTCTGATTAGCGTTGTTGGCACTGTCGACTGTAGAGTGCTAACACCTGCGGTTTGACTACACAGTGCGGAGGAACCCCGGTGCCCACTTATTCATATGCGTGCACGGCATGCGACAACCGTTTCGACATCGTCCAGTCGTTCAGTGATGACTCCCTGACCGTCTGCCCCGCGTGCTCGGGCAAGCTTCGCAAACTGTTCAACTCCGTCGGCATCGTCTTCAAGGGCAGTGGTTTCTACCGCACCGACAGCCGCGGCACGTCCGGCGCAGCAAGCGAGCCGGCCAAGACCGATTCTGCTCCCGCCGCGAAGTCGGAAAGTTCGTCGACGGCCTCGTCCAGCTCGTCGAGCACCGCGACCGCCGCACCGGCCAAGGCTGCTGCCAGCTAGTTCTCGCGTCTCCGCGAGTTATCCACAACTTCTCGTCCATCCACAGGCGGGCCCTTTCGGCGTACCCACGGGTCCGCCGGTCTCTTAGCGTCGAACCATGTCGTTCGATCCTGTCCAGACCGGTCGCCGCCGGTCGAACCGAGCACACCGAAGCCTGAGCCCGTCGTGGGCCGACCGGCTGTCGGATCTCGCCCATCCCGGATGGGCCCGCACCCTCGTCGCCAGACGCGTCCTGGCCGCCGCGCTGGTCTGCCTCGCACTGGCGCTCCTCGCCCGCGGAGACCCTGACTCTGCCCGCTCCGCAGTCGTGGTGGCCGCCCGGGATCTGCAACCGGGCGTCGTTCTCACGGACGCCGACGTGGAACTGGTGGAACTCGAGGCCGGGACCCTCCCTGACGGGGCCGTCACCGCATTGGCGGACGTTGCCGGGCGCACCCTCGCCGGACCGACCCGCGCCGGAGAAGCCCTCACCGACGTCCGGGTACTGGGACCCCGTCTGGCCGCGGCCGCAGCGGGCATGGACGACGCCCGGATCGTCCCCGTCCGGCTCGCCGACCCCGCTGTCACGGAACTTCTACGTGAGGGCGATCGCGTCGATGTACTCACGGTCGATCCCGGCACACCAGCGAATCCGGACCGGCGGTCCGGCGCCACCGTGCTGGCGTCCCGCGCGGTCGTGGTGTTGGTGACACCGTCCGAGAACGGGCGCGACCAGCGCGAACGCGTGGTGATGCTGGCTCTTCCGGCATCCGAGGCCGTGACGGTGGCCGCGGCGTCACTCACGAGCGCGATCACCGTGACCTTCCAGTGACCCGTCGCGCGGAGCCGCGCTGATCTAGGCTTTTCTGCGAACAGTGCTGGATGACTTGCCACCCACTCGAGGAGACGTCGACATGCTCAAGGGATTCAAGGACTTCCTGCTCCGGGGGAACGTCCTCGACCTCGCCGTCGCGGTCGTAGTCGGAGCCGCGTTCACCGCCATCGTCACATCGTTCACCAACAACGTGATCAATCCGTTGATCGCCGTTGCGGGTGGCGCCAACGATCTGGGCTGGGGTTATCAGATTCTCGCCGACAACCCGGCCACCTTCATCAACATCGGCGCCGTCATCACGGCCGTGATCAACTTCGTGATCATCGCCGCAGTCGTGTACTTCATTCTCATCGTCCCGGCCAATGCCGCGAAGAAGCGGTTCATCACCGAGCCCGCAGACAAGAAGGCCAGTGAGGCCGACCTGCTGATCCAGATCCGCGACATCCTCGAATCGAGCCTCGAAACCAACGGCGCGACAGCGAGTCCCGACGGAGCGCACGCGATGACCGCGGACAAGGCCGCGAACCTCGAGCAGACCCGCGAATAGCTTCCGACGACTCCGGGCCCGTGCAGCAGCTGCATGCACGGGCCCGGAGTCATGGGTGGAACGAATTATCAGCCGAGACTGAAGGGCTGTCCCCACAGGGTGACGGTGCCGTCGACCGACTCGGTCGAGACGGTGACCTTGGCGTAGGAGCGGGCCTGCGCGTAGCCGGCGCAACCGGAGACACCGAACGTCTCGTCCGAGTACGTGATGCCGCCGCTGTTGCCCTTGAACTTGAAGCTGCTCTTGTGAGCCTCGGCGCCGTAGTCGTCGGTGTACTCGATGTCGAGGATCGGCACGTTCTTCGCTTCGCCGGGAGCGATGGACAGGCCACTTCCGACCTTGGTACCGGACTCACTCACGGCGAGGCCATTTTCCTGGACGTACTCCCAGGTATTGATCTGGTCATTCGAAGCAGCACCGCCCGAGACCTTCCCACCGAAGTCGAGCTGGCAGGCCACGACGTAACCGGCGTCGATGGTGCCGCCCTTGGCCGTACCGCCGTCGATGGAGACATCGATGGTGCCCGACGCCCACACGTTGCGGTGCAGCGGGGTCGAACCCATCGACGGGCTGATGTTCGCGGAGTTACCGGTCTGCTTGACCGTCACCACGGTGCCGTCGAGTAGCGTCTGGGTGATGGTCCCGTCCTGCAACGGAACGAAGGTGTCGGCGTTGGCCGCACCGGTGGAGAGAAGGCCGATCGCGACGGTGGCCGCGGCGACCACGCCGGCAGCCTTGGCGCCGTGGCGCAGGGTCTTGCTGTTCATTGTTCCCCTCTAGGGTTCTTACAGTGGGCACACAGTGGCCGCCCACAAGGCTCGAAAAAGTTGGTAGTTCGGCAGCGTGGTGATCAGCCGATGCTGAACGGCTGCCCGTAGAGGGTCGACTTGACGTAGTGGTTCCCCGGAATTTCGAGGACCGTGTACGCGCGAGCCTGCGCGTACCCGCCGCAACCCTGAACCTCGATCTGCTGGTCGCGGTACTGAATCGCAGACACGCCCGGCTTCAGGTCCGTCTTCGACTTGATCTTGGCGAACTTGACCTCACCCGGTGCGACCGGAAGGCTCAGCGAACCACTGGCACTCGGGCCGGACAGCGACAGGCTTCCGCTGATGCCCGCCTCGAGACCGGTGATGTCGAGCTGGCAACCCACGATGTAACCGGTGGTCAGCGTCGCGCCTTCCTCCGGGATCTCGCCACCGAGCTCGGCGAAGGCATCGCCCGACACCCACGCGACGCGGCCGGCGCCATTGGCGGCCAGCGACGGCGAAACCAGAGCGCTCTCCGCGTTGCGGGCGATCTTGGCCGTGACGCTTCCCGCGTTGACGACCTTTTCGCCACCCGGCAGCGGCACGAAGGTGTCGGCATTCGCCGCACCGGTGGACATCAGGCCGAGTGCAACGGCCGCGGCGGCACTGAGGCCGGCAACGCGGGCCCCACGGCGCAGGCCTGACTGGCGCAGGCCTGACTTACGGATCTCGCTCATTCTTTCCCCTCATCAGGTACCACCTACCCGGCGTTCGGTTAGGCAGTCTTTACCTCTTGACGGGATAAAGTTAGCTGAAACAACGTCCAAATGTTATAGCTACGTGTCCGAATTTGCCTCCGCCCCAGCCTCCGTGTCCTAACTGTGACATGCACAACAGCGCATAAAGCGAGGTTGGGGGCGTACTGAAGTGCCGTACGCCCCCAACCCCGAGGTATTACATTGTTCAATTTTTTTTCGGCGTCACGCGTCAGCCGAGGCTGAAGGGCTGTCCCCACAGGGTGACGGTGCCGTCGACCGACTCGGTCGAGACGGTGACCTTGGCGTAGGAGCGGGCCTGCGCGTAGCCGGCGCAACCGGAGACACCGAATGTCTCGTCCGAGTACGTGAAGCCGCCGCTCTTACCGGTGAACTTGAAGCTGCTCTTGTGAGCCTCGGCGCCGTAGTCGTCGGTGTACTCGACGTCGAGGATCGGCACGTTCTTCGCCTCGCCGGGAGCGATCGAGAGACCCCCTCCGACATTCGTTCCACCCTCGTCGACGACAGGAGTTCCGCCGTTAGCCAGGTAGTCCCAGGTATTCGTTTTGTCGTCGCTGGCAACCTCGCCGCCGGCCTCGCCGCCGAAGTCGAGCTGGCAGGCAACGATGTAACCGGCGTCGATGGTGCCGCCCTTGGCCGTGCCGCCGTCGATGGCGACATCGATGGTGCCCGACGCCCACACGTTGCGGTGCAGCGGGGTCGAACCCATCGACGGGCTGATGTTGGCGGAGTTACCGGTCTGCTTGACCGTCACCACGGTGCCGTCGAGCAGCGTCTGGGTGATGGTTCCGTCCTGCAACGGAACGAAGGTGTCGGCGTTGGCCGCACCGGTGGAGAAGAGGCCGATCGCGACGGTGGCCGCGGCGACCACGCCGGCAGCCTTGGCGCCGTGGCGCAGGGTCTTGCTGTTCATTGTTCCCCTCTAGGGTGAATGTCGCTGACGCGAGAAGGCGTGAAGTGGGATCTGCTTACGAGCAATCAGCCGATGCTGAACGGCTGCCCGTAGAGGGTGGTCTTGACGTAGTGGTTCCCCGGCACCTCGACCACGGTGTATGCGCGCGCCTGCGCGTACCCGCCGCAACCCTGAACCTCGATCTGCTGATCGCGGTACTGAATCGCAGAGACACCCGGCTTCAGGTCTTCCTTGGTCCGGATCTTCGCGAACTTGACCTCACCCGGTGCGACCGGAAGGCTCAGCGAACCACTGGCACTCGGGCCGGACAGCGACAGGCTTCCGCTGACGCCCGCCTCGAGACCGGTGATGTCGAGCTGGCAACCCACGATGTAACCGGTGGTCAGCGTCGCGCCTTCCTCCGGCACCTCGCCACCGAGCTCGGCGAACACATCACCCGACACCCACGCGACGCGGCCCGCACCATTGGCGGCCAGCGACGGCGAAACCAGAGCGCTCTCCGCGTTGCGGGCGATCTTGGCCGTGACGCTTCCCGCGTTGACGACCTTTTCGCCACCCGGCAGCGGCACGAAGGTGTCGGCGTTGGCCGCACCCGTGGACATCAGGCCGAGGACTACAGCCGCAGCGGCACCAAGGCCGGCAATGCGGGCTCCACGGCGCAGGCCGGTCTTTCGGTTCTCGCTCATTCGTTCCCCTCATCAGGATTCTGCTGGTTCCCAGTCACGACCTTCGAGACTGAGGAGTGGTCCATGTCGGGCCCAGCGCAGTATCCAGAGCTGTGATGTCCGCAGAGTGAACTACGGATGATCACAGCTCGATAACCGCGCTGAAGACGAAATCACTGACGAAGCGTCAGAGTTCCGACTGGGCAACGGCACATCGACCCTGCCCTCCATCTCCAGTACTGACTCGCCGAGGACAGTAACCGGCAGGTGGTTGCCTAAGCAATTAATTCCATCGGAAACAGAATCGTGATGTATGCCACACCCGAAAACGTGTCCAATGTGTGGGATTTGCGCGAGAATTCCGACCACTCGCCACCCTCCTGACCAGCAGCTTCACTGGCTGTTCACGTTAAGTTCGGTAACGTTTACATTCGGTTCACAAGCTCGAAGTATGTCTGTTCTGACCGAAATGTGATGCCTGAAAGTACGCGGAAGGCGGCCCCGTGCCGGGGAAATTCCGCCCGGGCGGAAGCACAAATACTCACGCTGATCGCAGAGCGGGACCGCAGATCACGATTCGCTTAAGGTGAGGCTTTCGAAGGTAACTACCCGTGATGTGGGGGGCGCTGACGGCGCAGCCATTCGTCGCCGGCAGCGGCGGCGGGCCCTTCCCCGGGTTCGCGTTCGTCCGCGGTGGTGTCGGGAAAGACGTCCCCGAAGATGCGTTCGAGCCGGGCCCTGTCGATCGGGGCCCGGCTCGGAACTGCCTGCTCGTCGGTCTCGCTTGGCGAGTCCGGCTCGTCGGAACGAGAAATCGTCTCAGCCTTCCAGACCGGACAATTCGGAAATCACGTGCGCCGCGAGCGGCGTCAGGGTGGCCATGCCGTCCCGGACCGCGGCGCGGGAGGAAGCGAGGTTTACCACGAGTGTGCTGCCGGACACTCCGGCGAGCCCGCGGGAGAGGCCCGCATCCAGCGAACCGGCGGCGAGACCCGAAGACCGGAGGGCCTCCGAGATTCCCGGAATCTCGCGGTCGAGGACCTCGGCCGTGACGTCGGGGGCGACGTCGCGGGGCGACACGCCGGTGCCGCCGACCGAGACGACGAGGTCGACGCCGCCGATGACGGCGGTGTTGAGCGCGTTGCGGATCTCCACCTCGTCGGCCGCCACCGCCACGATGGCGTCGACGATGAAGCCGGCCTCGTTCAGCAGTTCTGTCACCAGGGGCCCGATGGAGTCCTTGCCGTCACCGTGAGCGGTGCGGTCGTCGACGATTACCACCAGCGCGCGGCCGGCCAGCGAGGCTTCGATGTCCATGGTCCCCACCGTAGTGGCCCCGTTCAGAACGGACTCGACCTGCCCGAGAATCCCCGCGTTCATCAGCGGCCACCCTGTTCGGCGGTTCCGAGCGTAACGTCGACGGTCTTGGAATTGGATCCGTTCCCGTCGGTGTAGGTGATGGACACATTGTCTCCCGGTGCGTGTGAGCGGATGGCGGCGATGAGCGCGTCGCCACTGGTGATGACGCGGTCGTCGACCTTGGTGATCACCGACCCCTTCGGAATTCCCGCCTTCTCCGCCGGGCTGCCCGACGTGACCTCGACGACGGTGGCACCGTTGGCGGCGTCCTGCGACGGGACCTGGATCCCGATGACGGCCTGGGTGGCCTTGCCGGTCTTGACCAGCTCGTCCGCGATGCGCCGGGCCTGGTCGACTGGGATCGCGAAGCCGAGTCCGATGGATCCGCTCTGCTCGCCCGCACCCGAACCGCCGATACTCGCGATGGCGGTGTTGATGCCGATCAGCTGGCCGTCCATGTTGACGAGGGCGCCGCCCGAGTTGCCCGGGTTGATCGCCGCGTCCGTCTGGAGGGCGTCGATGACGGTGTTCTGGTTGCCGGACTCACCACTGGTGGACACCGGGCGATCGAGCGCCGAGATGATGCCCTCGGTGACGGTCCCGGCCAGGCCGAGGGGCGACCCGATCGCGACGACCTGCTGCCCGACCTGGACGTTGCCGGAGGTTCCCAGCTCGATCGGAGTGAGATCGGTCTTGCCGTCCACCTTGATGACCGCGAGATCGGACACCGGGTCGGCGCCGACCAGCTTGGCGTCCGCCGTGCTGCCGTCCGAGAAGGCGACGGTCAGCTTGCCGCCCTTCGCGGCCGCGCCTGCCACGTGATTGTTGGTGAGGATCATGCCGTCGGACGAGATGACGATGCCGGATCCTTCTCCACCGGAACCGCCTGCCGTCGCCACCTCGATCTGGACGACGCTCGGGACCACCTTGTTCGCGACCGCCTGCACCGAACCTGCCGGCGCGTTCGCGGCCGGGGTCGCGGTGTTGTTCTTGGGGGCGTCGAGGGAGTTGGTCACCGCGGCGCCGCTGCCGTTCCGTTCGGTTGCCAGGGAGCCCACGACGCCACCGATACCGCCGCTCACGAGAGCGAGCGCCACAGCGCCCACCACGATGGCGGTGCGGGCGGGACGCTTGGTCGCGGTCGCCGTCGATCCCTCCCCGGCCTGTCCGGGGCCCTGAAGGCCGGGGAACGGGCCCTGAGGCGCCCCGTGCTGCCCGGCAGCGTGCTGGGCACCCGGGTGTCCGGGAGCGCCGTGCTGAGGCTGCCCGAACTGCTGTGTGGGCTGGTGCGGCACACCGTACGGATTGCCCTGGGGGTACCCGGCGCCGTAGGCCTGCTGACCCATCGGACCGCCCGTGGGGTGCTGCGGTGCGGCCGGAAACTGCTCGGTCGGGTGGTGACCCGGCGCCGGCTGCGGGTGGGCAGGCTGATCGGGGCGCGCGCCCTGGTCACCACCCGCATTGTCGCGGCTGTTGCCGTCGTGACTGTTTCGATCTTCGGTCATCGCATCACTTCCATCTCCCGCGACCGCCCGCAGGGGCAGTCGCACCGTCTCTGTCTACGAGAGTGCCCGGTGGGACTGAGAAGGTCCTGAGACCGGCCTTTGAGTAAGCCGAGACCCTGAGACTATTCCGCTCCGGGTTCACCCGGAAGGACGATCCGGATGAGCGCACCGCCCCGTTCGGAGACGTCGACGGCGATCGTGCCGCCGTGCTTGACCACCACCTGCCTCACGATCGCCAGACCCAGCCCGGAGCCGGGCATCGAGCGCGACGCCGTCGACCGGTAGAAGCGGTCGAACACCAGCTCCCGATCCTCCTCCGGAATGCCCGGGCCCGCGTCGTCGACCGTCAGCTCGAGAAGTCCGTCGCCTGCCGGCTTCATCGCCACACGCACCTGCTCACCGGTGGGACTCCACTTGGCCGCGTTGTCGAGCACGTTGAGCACCGCCCGCGACAGTCCCGCGTGGTCGCCGTAGACGAACCAGGGAACGGTGACGGCGGTGAAGTCGATCTCGTTGCGCCGGCGGCGTGCCCGCTCGAGACTGCGATCCACCACTTCGCTGAGATCGACTCTCTCGAAAACGGTCTCCGGTGCGTCCTCGCGGGCGAGATCGACGAGGTCGCCCACCAGCTGCGAGAGTTCCTCGATCTGCGCCACCACGTCGGTGCGCAGTTCGGCCATGTCCTCGTCCGGAATGTGCGGTGCGCCAGGACGACTCGACGCGATCAGCAACTCCATGTTGGTGCGCAACGACGTGAGCGGCGTCCGCAGTTCGTGTCCGGCGTCGGCGACGAGCCGGCTCTGCCGCTCCCGCGATTCCGCGAGTGCCCTCAGCATCGTGTTGAAACTCTCGGTGAGCCGGGCGAGTTCGTCGTTGCCCGTCACCGGCATGGGCGTCAGATCGTCGGTCCGGGCCACCCGTTCCGTGGCGGCGGTGAGCCGGGCGATCGGACGCAGACCGGTGCGCCCCACCGTCGTTCCGGCGGCGGCCGCGAGGACCACTCCGCACCCGCCGACGATGAACAGCACCCAGGCGAGCCGGTCGAGCACGGCGCCCGTCGGCGCCAGGCGCTGCGCGATCACCAGGGTGCTGCCGTCCTGGGTGCGCTCGGCCAGCACCCGCTGATTGTCCGCCGTACGCAACGACGTGTCGCGCTCGCCGCGGGCCACGGACAGTTCGGGTTCACCAATGGGGACACTCGACCCCGGCGGAGTGTACGTGTCGAGGTCCGGGAAGATCAGCGCCACACTGATGTCCGTCGTGTACAGCGTCGCGCCCGCGATGTAGCGCGGATCGAACGTCACGAGATTGCTGTCGATGAGCGCCGACGCGCGGGTGCGCAACTGGTTGTCGACATCCGCGTACAGAGCCCGCGACACCACGGCGTACGCCGCGATCGCCATGACTGCCACCGCGATGGCCACCACGGACGCGGCGAGCAACGTCACCCGCCACCGCAACGACACCGACCGCGTCAACGGCATCGGAGGTCGCATCTCGGGCGGTAACGGGATCGGGCCAGTGGGGTGCCGGGAAACGTGGTGCGAGTTGCGCTTCGCCGACCCCGACTTGTCGGCGGTCTTGTGGAACGGAACTGCCATCACGGAGGAGTCTCCCGCAGCACGTAGCCGACTCCGCGGACGGTGTGCAGCAGGCGGGTCTCGCCGTCCGCCTCCGTCTTGCGGCGCAGATACCCGACGTAGACCTCCAGCGCGTTGCCGGACGTCGGGAAGTCGTAACCCCACACCTCCTCGAGGATGCGGCCGCGGGTCAGCACCCGGCGCGGGTTGGCCATCAGCATCTCGAGGAGCGAGAACTCGGTGCGGGTGAGGCTGATGGACCGCTCGCCACGCGTCACCTCGCGGGTGACCGGGTCGAGCGTGAGGTCTTCGAACGTCATCTTCTCCGAGTCGATGCCCGGCTCCGGCGCAGCGCGGCGCAGCAGTGCGCGCAGCCGGGCCAGCAACTCCTCCAGGGCGAAGGGTTTCGGCAGGTAGTCGTCGGCTCCGGCGTCCAGTCCCGACACCCGCTCCGACACGGAGTCGCGCGCCGTGAGGACGAGAATCGGCAGGTCGTCGCCGGTACTCCGCAGCCGTCGGCACACCTCGAGACCGTCCAGGCGCGGCATCATCACATCGAGCACTAGCGCGTCGGGGCGCGCGTTCGCCACCTTCTCGAGAGCATCGATACCGTCGACGGCCAGTTCCACCGAGTACCCGTTGAAGCTGAGGGACCGCCGTAAGGACTCCCTCACGGCGCGATCGTCGTCGACCACCAAAATGCGCATACCCGACAGTTTGGCCCGATCAACTGAGATATGTCTGAGAAGGGATCATCGACATGCCCTGGCGGCGGTCACTCGAGGACCCGCGGGCCCGGCAGACCCCAGTTCCGCCACAGCGCCAGCACCCGGAGCGCCGACGCGAACACGGTTCCCACCACCAGCGCCACGTCGGTGCCCAAACCCCACTCGCTCACCACGACCACCAGCGCCGAACCGAGTAGCGCCGGAACCGCGTAGAAGTCCCGCTGCAGCAGCAACGGGACCTCGTTCACCAGCACGTCGCGCAGGATCCCGCCGCCGATCGCCGCCGTCCCGCCGATCAGACACGACGCGAGTGGACTCGCCCCGTGGTCGAGCGCGATCACGGCGCCCGTGCTCGCGAACAGGCCCATGCCCAGAGCGTCGAGCACCAGGATCTCCCGGCGGAGTCGCCCGACAGTCGAGTGCAGGAAGAACACCAGCAACGACATGCCGAACGACGTGCCGAGGTTCGGCCAGCTACCCAGCGACGTCGGCGGTTGGATGCCCAGCAGGACGTCGCGGACGATGCCGCCACCGAGAGCGGTGAAGACACCGACCACGCACACACCGAAGATGTCGAGGCGCTTCGTCACCCCCACCAGGGCGCCCGACGCCGCGAACACCGCGATGCCCACCAGTTCCAGGATGTACAGCAGCACCCGCCAAGGTTCGCACGGGGAGCGTCACTTCCCGGCCGGGTCCACCAATCCCAGCTTCACGGCCTTCACCAGCCGGCGCGGCACGCGATGCGTCGCGCCGCCCACCGTCACCTCGACGAGGTCGGGTGCCTGGGCCTTCCACTGCGATCTGCGGCTGCGCGTATTGGACCGCGACATTCTGCGTTTCGGTACTGCCATTCTCTGCCTCCTTCGTCGGCCCGTGAGTACTTACTAACCGCCCGCGGTTGACAAGTACTCACGGGCGCTTGCGCACGCCGTACCGGCGTTCGAACTTCTCGACGCGGCCCGCGGTGTCCATCACGCGCTGCGCACCGGTCCAGAACGGGTGCGACTCGCTGGTCACGTCCACGACCACCAGCGGATAGGTGTTGCCGTCCTCCCACACCGCAGTGCGATCGCTGGTCAGCGTCGACCGCGTGAGAAACGTGGTTCCGGTGCTCGCGTCCTGGAACACCACGGGGTGGTAGTCGGGGTGGATGTTCGCCTTCATTCGTGTCCCTCTCTCGATTCGGGTTCTGCGTAGGGTGATTCGCTGCTCTCGCAGGGGTCCTCGTGGAACTGCCCGAACGGGTCGGGCCACGACTGCCAGGCGCCTTCGTCCGCGAGTTCGTCGTCGGTGACGAGCGCCCACCGCAGAGTGCGGTCGATCTCGGTGGGGTCGGCCGCATGCACCAGCACCACCATCGACGTGTGCCGGTCGCCGAAGCGCTCGTCCCAGCACAGCGCGGCCATCGCGCGGCGCGCGACCCCGACCTCCTCCTGTTCCTCCGGGGTCATCGCGGCCAGCCAGCGGTCGGCACTGGCCACCCGCAGTCCCCCACCGGCCGACTCGAGCCACAGTGCCTCGTCCGGCTGCGTCGCAACCCAGATGCGGCCGCGAGACGTGACGACCCCGTCGAGGAGCACGTCGACGGCCTCGTGCAGTCGTTCCGGATGGAACGGCCGGGTGGCGGTGAACTCGACGAGCATGACGCCGCAGTCGTGGGACAGCGGCGGCTGCCCGCGCAGCAGCGGTGAGTGGGCGTGGGACGGCTCACCGCGCCGGGCGCCGGCCGGGATGTCGCGGAGCAGGCGTTCGACGTCGGGCGCGTCCCCGTCCCAGAGGATCGGCGCGCCGGGTGCCAGCCGGGCCAGGACAGCGTGGAGCCGGGCCTGCTGCCAGCCGTCGCCGGCACTGCCCGACACCACCAAGGCGTCGGCGAAGTCCACCTGCCCGACCGCTACCTGCGCGACGGTGCGGTCGTCGTCCAGTGCTTCGTCTCCGGTGGCGTCGGCCAGCCACGATCCCGCGTCGACGCAGGTGACGACGCCGTCGACGCGCACGTCCCGCGATGCCGGGCCGTCGATCTGGCCCACCACACCGGATACCGCCACGTGCTCGACCGCCCAGCACACCGCCTCGGGTTCGAGCCGGCGGTCGAGGTGCAGCACGATGCGCTGCACCGAACTGCGGGTGTGCAGGCGGCGGAGCAGCGGGAGAAGGTCCTCGCGCAGCGTGCAGGAGATGCAGCCGTGCGCCAGTTCGAGGATGCCGAGGCGCTCGCGCGGCGCCCCCGACTCCAGCGTGGTGACGGTGCGGCGCACGACGCCTTCGTGCACGAGGTCGAGGTCGTGATGCACGACGACGGTGCCGTCGCGGAGCAGCGACCGCGCCGCGTCCTCGGTGGGGCCGTTCCTGCCGGAAACCAGGATCAGCGGCGTCCGGCCGTCGAGTATCTCACTCACGAGCACCCTTTCGATAACGATTGTCATTAACTGGACAGAACGCTACATTGGAATCTCGCCATTGTCGAAAATGATTGTCATAACCTCTTGCGAGGTACAGGGAGGAACGCCCATGTCGGCCCACTGCCAGGTGACCGGACGCCAGCCAGGATTCGGCAAGTCCGTGTCGCACTCCCACAAGCGCACCAACCGGCGCTGGGATCCGAACATCCAGAAGAAGACGTATCTCCTGCCCAGTGAGGGCAGGCGGGTGACCCTCACGCTCTCCACCAAGGGCATCAAGACCATCGACCGCGACGGTATCGAGGCCGTCGTCGCCCGGATCCGCGCCCGTGGAGAGAAGATCTGATGGCCGCCCGCAACGAGATCCGCCCGATCGTGAAGCTGAAGTCGACGGCAGGTACCGGATACACGTACGTGACACGCAAGAACCGCCGCAACGACCCCGATCGTCTGGTGATGAAGAAGTACGACCCGGTCGTGCGGAAGCACGTCGATTTCCGAGAAGAGAAGTAGAAGACACGCACATGGCCAAGAAGTCGAAGATCGCGAAGAACGAGCAGCGCAAGATCGTCGTGGCACGCTGGGCGGAGCGCCGCGCGGAGCTGAAGGAGACCATCCGCCGTCCGTCGAGCAGCGAAGACGAGCGCGCGGAGGCCCGGGCGGCACTGCAGCGTCTACCCCGCGACGCGAGTCCGGTACGATTGCGCAATCGAGACGCTGCGGATGGACGTCCGCGCGGCCACCTGAGGAAGTTCGGGCTCTCTCGCGTGCGTGTTCGCGAGATGGCGCACCGCGGGGAGCTGCCAGGCGTCCACAAGTCGAGCTGGTAAAGGAAGCAGATGGCAGTCAAGAGAGCACCGTCGAAGAAGCCGCGTCCCGTCGAGGGCCGCAAGCCCAAGAAGAACCCGTTGTTCGCGGCCAAGATCGAGTACGTCGATTACAAGGACATCAACCTCCTCCGCACGTTCATCTCGGACCGCGGCAAGATCCGTAGCCGCCGCGTCACGGGCCTGACCCCGCAGCAGCAGCGTCAGGTTGCCGTCGCCGTCAAGAACGCTCGCGAGATGGCTCTGCTGCCCTTCACGAGCCGGTAACTCACGTAGGCACCGAAAAGGCCGCGTAATCCTCGGATTACGCGGCCTTTTCGTCATTCCGGTCAGCCGAGCGCGGCCTGCATGTCGGCGATCTCCTTCTGCTGGGCGGTCACGATGTCGGCGGCCATCTGCCTGGCCTCCGGGCTCTCACCGTCGGCCAGTTCGGTGTTCGCCATGTCGATCGCGCCCTCGTGGTGCTCGATCATCATGGTCAGCCATTGCCGGTCGAACTCCGTGCCCGACAGTGCCGTCAGGGCGTCCATCTGATCGGCCGACATCATGCCGGCACCATGGTTCATGCCGTGCATGCCGGACATGTCGGGCGTCGGAACCGGTTGTCCCCACTGCTGGAGCCAGGTGGTCATCCGGTCCATCTCGGGTTGCTGCGCCGCCTTGATCGCGGCGGCGAGAGCGACCACGTCGGCGTTGTCGGTGTGGCCGGCGACCATGTCGGCCATCTGCACCGCCTGCGCGTGATGCGGGTACATCCCTTCCAGGAACGCGACATCGGCGTCGTTGAACTGCGCCTGCGATTCGACCGCGGACGTCGCGGCGCCGGACGTCGACGAGGTGCCTGCCGAGTCGGTGCCGCAGCCGGTCAGGACGAGAGCCGCGCCTGCCGCGGCGGCGATCAGGGCAGTGATGGTGGTACGCATGAGGAACTCCTCGAGATCGATTCGGGAAATGACAGTCGGATCCGCCGGGGCACACGCCCCGGGCTCCCTGTCACACCCGCAGAATCGAGAGTTCCGCCAACGACAGCACCGTCCACGGTGGTGGTCCGCGCCCCGACCGCACACGGTCGGCGCTCACCCGCGACCGTCGCGCGGCGGGATCCACGGAATGCCACCACAGCAACATCACCGACGTCAGCGCGGCGATCACCACGATCACGCCGGCACACTGATGTCCGGTGACATGGGGTTGCTCGCAGCCGTCCCCGCCGCAACCGTGGGGGTCTTCGGAGTGGGACGCGGTGACCGAGTGCTGCTCGTGTGCCGCGGCGATCGCGGTCGGCGCGATCAGGCTGTGCATGAGGAGCACCCCGGCGGCGACGGCGATCAGCAGCGCAGCACGCGCCACGACTGTGCGCCTCCGCCCGGTTGCCGTCTCCACATGACCACTGTAACCGGACATACCCAACGGGGGTACCCAGGCACGTGAGTGACAATGTGTGCCCCGGGACGCGAAAACACTCACATGGGGGTGTGGGCGAGGATCTCCAGACCCTGCTGCTCGAGTCCGCCGATGGTGTCGGTGAGGATGACGAGTCCGCGGTCGTTCTCCCGGTCGAGCACGACCGTGCACTGGAAACCACCGGTCGCGCCGCCGTGCAGCGTGTAGTCGCGACCTTCGAACGGGACGATCGACCACGTCAGCGCGCGGTAATTGTTGCCGATCCACCGCGGGTCCATGGCCGCGGCGCCGGGGACCGTCCCGTCGAGGAGCGCCCGGACGTACGTCGACATGTCGTTCGCGGTGGACCGCAACCCGCCGGCCGGGGCGTAGGCGTCCAGCGGCCACGGGTCCTGCGACCGGTGCAGGACGTCGAATCCGCGGGTGACGTTCCGCGGCAGGTCGGCGGCGGTGAGCGGCATCCATGACTGCGACAGTCCGAGGGGGACGAGCATGCGCTCGCGGAGCAGCGACGGGTAGTCCGTGTGCGCTGCCGCGGCCAGCGCCTGGCCGAGCAGCGCGAAGCCGACGGTCGAGTACGAGTACGTGCCGCGGGTCGTGAGGGGCGCCGACTGCAGTTGCTGCAGCAGGGTGTCCCGGTCGTACGTGAACGGGTTGGACGCGACCACCCAGTGCCCGACGGCCACCACGGTGTCGGTGCTCATCGGGAACTGCGCCAGCCCGGACGTGTGGGACGCCAGCTCGAGTAGCGTCACGTCGCCGACCGGTGCGCCCTGCAACGGCAGCACATCTCCGACCCTCGTGTCCTCGCGCACCTCACCCCGGGCGACGGCGTCGACAAACAGTTCCGCGGTGAACGTCTTGGTGACGGAACCGATCTCGAAGTCGGTACCCTCGGTGGCCCCGAAATTCGCGAACCGGGTACCGGACGCGTCGATGTACGCGACGCTCGCGTTCTCGCGGTAGCTGCGCCCGAGGACCTGCCCGGTGAGCGCGATCAGTTGCGGATCGCCGCTCGACGGCGGGGCCAGCGCCGACGCCACGGGGGCGGCGCCCCACGCGAGGGTCCACGCGCAGAACAGCGCATAGAGGACGGTCGTTCGACGCAGCATTGCGGCTCCTCGCGCGCGACGGAACGCGCGCACAGACGATCTCCCCGACCGGACGCTATTGTCACCCACCCGAACGCCGAGCACTAGACTTCGGAAGGTTTGCCGACAGGAGGCTTACCTGTCGAGGAGGTGCCCCGCAGCGTGTCGGGAGTGGTTGCGGGATTCACCGTCATATTCGTCATCATCGCGATCGGCTACTTGCTCGGCCGTCGCGGGACGCTGGGCGCGGAGGGCGAAACCGTCCTGGGCAGGCTGGTGTTCTTCGTCGCCACACCGGCGCTGCTGTTCGATTCGCTCGCATCGTCCGACCTCTCGGTGATCTTCTCGCCCACACTCGCCGTCGCGGCTGTCACGGCATTGACGGTCGGCGCACTGTACATGGTCATTGCGAGAGTGTGGCTACGCAGGTCCCTTCCGGAACTGACGATCGGCGCTCTGTCGGCGTCGTACGTGAACTCCGCGAATCTCGGCATTCCCATCGCGGTGTTCGTGCTGGGGGACGCGTCGTTCGTGGCGCCGCTGCTGCTGTTCCAGATCATCGCGTACTCCCCCATCGCCCTCACCATCCTGGACGTCACCACGCTCCGGCGCGGCGCGTCGCGGCTCGACACGATCACCGCGCCGTTCAAGAACCCGATCGTCGTGGCGGGTGCCGCGGGACTGCTGGTCGCACTCCTCGGCTGGACACCCCCGGAAGCTCTGATGCAGCCGTTCCGGCTCATGGGTGGCGCGTCGGTGCCGGGTGCGCTGCTCGCGTTCGGCATCTCGCTGTACGGGGTGCGGGTGCTCGAGAAGGGGACGAGCCCGCGACGCGACGTCGCGCTGGCGTCGGTGCTCAAGATCGTGGTGCAACCGGTGCTGGCCTACCTGATGGCGCGCTATCTGCTCGGGCTCGACGGCCACGAACTGTTCGCCATCGTGGTGGTGGCGACGCTGCCCACGGCCCAGAACGTCTTCGTCTACGCCAGCCGGTACGGGGTGGGAACGGTGCTGGCGCGAGACACGGCTTTCGTCACCACGTTGGCTGCGATTCCGGGGATTGCGCTGGTCTCCGGCCTGCTCGCGGGATGAGGTTACCGTGGCATATGCGCGTAATCGCCCTCGCAGTGCTGGCCTGCCTCGCCCTCGCCGGATGCGGGTCCGGTTCGAGCACCGACGAACCGACGATTCCCCCGGAGATCGCGTCCGCAGTGGATCCCAGCCCGACCAATCCGTCGTCGGGGATGCCGATTCCCTCCGAGGTGCCCGGCGACGAGTTCGGCACCGTCTTCGAGTCGCGCCCTGACATCGTCCGGGCGAATCCGACCCCGTTCGAGTCGTGGTCCCGCGCGGACGGCAACAAGGTGGCGATCCACTTCGTCACCGGAACCCCGGAGTGCTACGGCGCCGCCGCGACCGCCACCGAGACCGACACCACCGTCACGATCTCGCTGCGCACCGGCACCCTCCCGGAGGCCGCCGACAAGATGTGCATTCTCGTCGCCGTGTTCGGCACCCTCGAAGTCCCGTTGCAGGCACCGCTCGGCGATCGCCGGGTGATCAACGGATGACCTGGTGAAGCACTGGTTCCTCAACGTCTGCGTTGCCACTGCTCTCCTCCGGGCCGTCTGTCACGCTGTCCGCGTTCTCGTCTGGCCGTGAGTACTTGTTAACCGCCCGCGGTTAACAAGTACTCACGGCTCCGAAACGTCGCGTCCGTCGCCGCACGACGCTCCACTTCGTCGGATGTGGCGTGCGTCTCTTCTCGACACACTGGTTCCCAAGTCACGCGTTTGCCAGATCAGGGGTCAGGAGCCACACGATGAGCTATACCGGTGTCATTCCGAGCACGACCGACACACCCCGTCCACGCCAGGACGAGGCCGCCGTGTCGAGCGCGGTCCTGGCGTCCGGAGGGACCACTCCGCGGCTGCGATTCGTCGACACCGCGGATGCACTGCCCGAGCCGGCCGCCGTCATGGTCTGGCCGCAGGGGACCCCGTTGCTCGCCGAGCTGGTCGCACTGTTCGCGGACCTCGGGTTGCGGGTCGCGTCCCACGAACAGCTGCCCGCGGGCGAGCCCGGCAGCCCGCTGGTCCACCGGTTCGACTTCAGCACCGGCGACTTCGCCTGGGACGCCGAAACTCCGGGTCTGCTGTCCGACGCGTTCGAGGCTGCGGCCGCCGGACATCTGGAGGTCGACGGATTCACCCGCCTCGTCGCCGCGGCGAACCTGACGTGGACGGACGCCGTCCTGGTCCGGGCGGCGTGCCGCTACCTCCGTCAGGTGGGGCTGGGACTGTCGGAACCCAACATTGTCGCGATCCTGTTGCGGCACAGTGATTTCGTGCGCGGATTCCGCGACCTGTTCATCGCCCGTTTCGATCCCGCCGCCACCGGCCCCGACCGGGACAGCGCCGTCGCGGACGCGGAGCGCGTGCTGCTCGACGCGATCGACCGCACCGCGACGCTGGACGAGGACCGTCTGCTCCGCGGCCTGCTGTCGTTCACGTCGGCGGTGCTGCGCACCAACTGGTTCCAGCACGACCGCACGATCAGCGCCGCCCCCGCCGCGTTCAAGATCGACCCGTCGCTGCTGTCGCTGTCCGCGGCCGTGACCCCGTACCGCGAGATATTCGTGCACTCGCCGATCGTCGAGGGCAGCCACGTCCGCAGCGGTCCGGTCTCGCGCGGCGGGCTGCGGTGGTCGGACCGCAAGGACGATTTCCGCACCGAGGTCCTGGGTCTGATGAAGACACAGCACGTGAAGAACTCGCTGATCGTTCCGATGGGCGCGAAGGGCGCGTTCGTGGTGCGCACCGAGACGACGCCCGACGCGGTCCGCGCGGCATACACGAGTTTCATCGACGGACTGCTCGACGTCACCGACGACATCGTCGACGGCGAGGTGGTCCACCCCCGCGACACGGTGATCTACGACGACGCCGACCCCTATCTGGTGGTGGCCGCCGACAAGGGCACGGCCCGATTCTCCGACCTGGCCAACAGCATCGCGACGCGTCGCGGCTTCTGGCTCGGCGACGCGTTCGCGTCCGGTGGCTCCGCCGGCTACGACCACAAGGCGATGGGCATCACGGCGCGCGGCGGATGGGTCTCCGTCCGCAGGCATTTCGCCGAGATGGGCAAGAACGTCGACACCGACGCGTTCACGGTGGTCGGCATCGGCGACATGTCCGGCGACGTGTTCGGCAACGGGATGCTGCTCAGCCGCGCCATCCGGTTGGTCGGCGCGTTCGACCACCGGCACATCTTCCTCGATCCCGAACCGGATTCCGAGGCGTCCTACCGGGAGCGCGAGCGCCTCGCGTCCGTGCCCGGCAGCAGCTGGGACGACTACGACCGGAGCCTCGTGTCGGCGGGCGGCGGCGTGTGGCCGCGGACGGCGAAGAAGATCCCGCTGTCGCCGCAGGTGCGTGAACGCCTCGGCGTCACCGCCACCGAACTCCCGCCGCACGAGGTGGTGAAGGCGCTGCTGACCGCGGATGTGGATCTGCTGTGGAACGGCGGAATCGGAACGTACGTCAAGGCTTCCGCCGAGGGGCACGCCGACGCCGCCGACCCGGCCAACGACGCCGTCCGGGTGGAGGCGAGCGATGTGCGCGCCGCGGTGATCGGTGAGGGCGGCAACCTCGGCCTCACGCAGCGCGCCCGCATCGAGTACGCGCTGAACGGCGGCCGGATCAATGCCGACTTCATCGACAACGCCACCGGGGTCGCCACGTCGGATCGGGAAGTGAACCTGAAGGTCGCGCTGGACGCGGCCGTGGCGGCCGGCGAACTCCCCGCCGAGGAACGGAACACGCTGCTCGCCCGCGTCCAGGACGAGATCGGCGAATCGGTGCTCGCCGACGCCGCCTCCCAGACCCTCGCCATCAGCCTCGCCGAGGTCCACGCACCGTTCCTGCTCGGACGCCACGAGCGGCTGATCGAGAACCTCGAGCGGGACGCCGGGATCAGCCGGGCCGCGGAAGTCCTGCCGTCGGCGGCGGAACTGTCGGCGCGGCACCGCGCGGGCCAGGGACTGGTCCGGCCGGAGATCGCGGTTCTGCTCGCACAGTCGAAGAACCTCGTCGTCACCGAACTGCTCGCCTCCCCCGTGCTCGACGACGCCGTGTTCGACGGTGTTCTCGCCGACTACTTCCCGGCGTCCATCCGCGAACGCGTCCCCCAGCAGATCAGCGGTCACCGGCTGGCCCGGGAGATCGTGGCCGTGATCGTGGCCGGCGACATGATCGACCGTGTCGGACCCGGCCTGATCCACCGCCTCGAGGAGCGGCTCGGCGTCGGCACCCCCGAGATCACCGTCGCGTACGCGGTGGTGCGGCAGGTGTTCGACATCGACCACCTGTGGAACGAGGTCCTCACCCTGCCCGGCGCATCCCACCGAACCCGGCTGAACCTGCACTTCGGTATCCAGGACCTGATCGAGCGCACCACGTCGTGGCTCCTGCGGCATCGCAGCGCCGGCACGGATGCGCAGCAGCTGATCGAGCGCTTCGCGAAGCCGGTCCAGGAACTCGCCGCGGCACTGCCTCGCCTCACCGGTGCGCCCGCCCAGGACCTGGGCACGCTGCGGATCCTGGCGCAGGGCTTCGCGCTGGAGACCACCGCGCAGTCGCTCGACCTGCCGATCACCCAGGTCGCCGAGACGTACCGCGAATTCGGCCGGGTGGTGGGCCTCGACTGGCTGTCGGAACGGTTCTCCGTCGGCGAGACCGGGACCGCCTACTGGGAGGCGATGGCGGGAGCCGTCCTCGTCGACAACCTGCAGGAGCACTGGCACGGCCTGATCGGACTGGTGTTGCGCGACGCCTCGCCCGCGACGTCCGCCGCCGACGCCGTCGCCGACTGGCTGACCGAACACACCACCGCCGCGGACCGCCTGGCACAGATGCTCGGCGAGCTGCGGAGCCACGACCGTGTGGACAACTCGAGCATCTGCGTCATCGACGCCGAACTGTCGCTCGCGCTCACCCGCTGCTAACCGAACCACATTTCACGAACCCTTCAGCACTTCAACCAAAGGAGCTCGAAAGTGCCTACTCTCCAACGTGATGTCGCCGTCGTCGGCGCCGGCCCGTCCGGCCTGGCCGCAGCCACCGCGCTGCGCAAGGCGGGGCTGTCCGTCGCGGTCCTGGAGGCGCGCGACCGCGTGGGTGGCCGGACCTGGACCGACACCATCGACGGCGCGATGCTGGAGATCGGCGGCCAGTGGGTCTCCCCCGACCAGACGACGCTCATCTCCCTGCTCGACGAACTCGGACTCGAGACGTTCGACCGGTACCGCGAGGGTGAGTCCGTCTACATCTCCGCCGCCGGCGAACGCACCCGCTACACCGGCGAGTCCTTCCCGGTCGACGAGACGACCCGTAAGGAGATGGACCGGCTGATCCAGATCCTCGACGACCTCGCCGCGCAGGTCGGCGCCGAGGAGCCCTGGGCGCACCCCCTGGCCCGCGAACTGGACACGATCTCGTTCAAGCACTGGCTGATCGAGCAGTCCGACGACGCCGAGGCCCGCGACAACATCGGCCTGTTCATCGCAGGCGGCATGCTGACCAAGCCCGCACACTCGTTCTCCGCGCTGCAGGCCGTGCTCATGGCCGCGTCCGCCGGATCGTTCTCGCACCTGGTGGACGAGGACTTCATCCTCGACAAGCGCGTCATCGGCGGCATGCAGCAGGTGTCGATCCGGATGGCGGCCGCCCTCGGCGACGACGTCTTCCTGAACGCGCCGGTGCGCACCGTCCAGTGGAGCGAGGACGGTGCAGTCGTGCTGGCGGACGGGGACATTCGCGTGGAGGCGTCCCGCGTCGTGCTCGCCGTCCCGCCGAACCTGTACTCCCGCATCTCCTACGACCCGCCGCTGCCGCGCCGCCAGCACCAGATGCACCAGCACCAGTCGCTGGGACTCGTCATCAAGGTGCACGCCGTGTACGAGACCCCGTTCTGGCGTGAAGACGGTCTCGCCGGCACCGGATTCGGCGCGTCCGAGGTCGTCCAGGAGGTGTACGACAACACCAACTACGAGGACAGCCGGGGAACCCTCGTCGCGTTCGTGTCGGACGAGAAGGCCGACGCCATGTTCGAACTGAGTGAAGAGGAGCGTCGGGCCACCATCCTCGGTTCGCTCGCCCGCTACCTCGGACCGAAGGCCGCCGAGCCGGTCGTCTACTACGAGTCCGACTGGGGCTCCGAGGAATGGACCCGGGGCGCGTACGCCGCGAGCTTCGACCTCGGCGGCCTGCACCGGTACGGCAAGGACACGCGGACGCCGGTCGGACCGTTCCACTTCTCCTGCTCGGACATCGCCGCCGAGGGCTACCAGCACGTGGACGGCGCCGTGCGGATGGGTCAGCGCACCGCCGCGGACATCGTCGCCCGCCTCGGGAAGTAATCCCGTCCGATCATCGCCCGGCAGGTCACGACTGCCGGGCGATGATCGCGAGCAGCAGTTCGGCGCGCACCCGCGCCACGTCCAGCCTGCAGTCGATCAACGACTCGATCCGCGCCATGCGACTGCGCAGGGTGTGCCGGTGCACGCCCATCGCCGCGGCCGCCGACTCCCAGTGGCCGTTCGCCTCGAGGAACGCCCGCAGCGATCCCAGCAGTTCCGTGCCGTTGGTGCGGTCGTAGTCGTCGATCGGCGCGATCATCGTGTCCGCCAGGGAGTTCAGCACCTCCCGCGTCGAGCTGAAGGCGAGCAGCGCGCTACCGGTCAGCGCCGCGAACTCCAACGGCTCGGCCCCGGCCTCGGCGGCCGACGCGGCGAGCTGGGACTGTTCGATGGCCGCCACCAGACCGGCGACCTCCCGCTTCCCGCTCAGCCCCGCACGGATCGCCTTCCGCGCCGGCCCGGACAGTCCGCGTAGCATCGCCCGCGCGAAGTCCACGTCGTCGGTACCCCGCAGCAGAACGGTGACCCGCGTGTCGTGGCGGCGCGAGAAGAGTTGCCGCCCGGCCTTGTTCATGGCGACCGCGACCGCCGACTCCACCCGTTCCGCGAGTGCCGGTGTCTCGGCCACGACCGTGAGTCCACGGACCATCCCGTCCGCGTCTGCGGCGTGCCGGATCTGCGACCAGGCGGGCGCGAGGTCGCGGTCCTCGGTGAGCAGCAGGCCGAGGGCGTGCGAGTTGAGCCGGTTCTGTGCGGTCCGGAGCCGCACCGGCTTCTCGAAGTCCAGCGCGAGCAACGAGTTCGCGTGACCGAGCAGGATCTGGTCGACGTGGCTGAGCGCGGTGGGGCTGATCACGGCGAGGTGCCCGTGTGGTGTGCTGCCGACGCTGATCTGCTGCACGGTGATCGACGCACCCGACCGTGCCAGCGACACGCTGCTCGACGCCCCGCCGGTGCCCGCCTCCAGCACTTCCCGCAGTTCCCCGATCACATCCTCCGCCGGCCGCGCCGGATGGGACTCCAGCACCCGGCCGGACAGGTCGAGGAGCAGGACGGTGGCCGACGTGGCGACGGCCAGCTCACGCACGGTGGCGCCGGTGCCGCCCTGGATGACGGCGCGGGTCATCCGCGGTTGGGCCCGGGACGCGCGCAGCACCGCCTCGTACTCCTGCTCCGCGAGTCGGTTCATGACCCGCTTGACCACGGCCGCGAACGGTGTCGGCAACGGCACCTCGAGCAGCGGCAGCCCGATCTCGTCGGCGACGGCCACCAGGTCCTCGGGAACCTCCGGATGCGAGAGACCGGTGCCGAACCCGACCGCCGCCACCCCGGCTTCACCGAGGCCGCGCAGGTATCGGGCCCGGTCGGCGGCGGTCAGCGGGAGCCGGATGCCGGTGGTGAGGAGCAATTCTCCGCCGGAGAGCCACCGGAAGGGGTCCTGCAGTTCGGTGGTGTGGGCGAATGTGATCTCGTTGCCGAGACCGGCGGCGCCACCCTTCAGCTCGAGAGCCAGGTCCGGCTGGGACAACATCCAGCGAACGGGAACGGTCATGTCGGCTCCTGCGCATTGCGGTCGGGTCCGTGCCACCCTGACCGGTCGGGATCGGGATAGCGCTGGACAAATTGGCCAGCGGAGCACGGACGACTACTCCATTGTGTCAGACGTCGACCCTCGGGCAACGCCGAGACCCAACATTAACGAATTGAGTTCGTTTGACCCCTTGCATACGGGACGCGCCCTCCTCATACTTAACGAATCCCATTCGCTAAGTGACCCACGTCTCACGCGGGCGCCACCCGAGACACGGAGTTGTCGTTGACCCACCCCAGGAATCCCACGTGACCGCCGCAGTCCGCGTCCCACTGACACTCGGCCGAGGTATCGCCACGTTCAGCGTCTTCGTCGTCGGCTACATCACGGCCAACCTGATCCCGCTCATGATCATCGCGATGGTGGACGATCTCGGCATCACCCAGACCGTCGCCGGCGCCGTCCTCACCGGCTCCCTGCTGGCCACCGCACTCGTCTGCCTCGCGACCACCCGGTGGGCGGCGGGGCGCTCGCGCCACCTGCTCGGCCGCGTCAGCCTCGTCGTGATGGCCGCGGGATTCGCCGTCGCCGCCACCGTCCACTCGGCCCCGATCGCGTGCGTCGCGATCATCGTCGGCGGGATCGGTGCCGGTGGCGCGGTCGCGGTCGGCGGGGCAGCTCTGGCCGCGCTGAACAATCCGAACCGGGTGTCCGGGATCAACGGGCTCGTCAACCGCACCGCGGTCACCGGAATACTGGCACTGATCCCGATCCTCGGCCTGCACATGACCAATGCCTTCGGGATCGTCGCGGTACTGGCGCTGGCGACGGTCTTCACGATCAGCTGGTTGCCGTCCGCCCCGGCCGTCGAGGACGACTCGGCGAGCACCGCGGACACACCAACCCCGTTGCCCGAGGGCGTCACCGAGAAGAAACTGGCCGTTGCCGGCTTCACCCTGCTCGTGCTCTTCGCGATCTGGGCGATCGGCGAGGACTCGCTGTGGGCGGTGTCCGGCATCATGGGCGCCGAACACGCCGCCCTGACGGAACAGCAGATGGGTCTGGCCCTCAGCCTCTCCACCGCGGGCGGCATCGGCGCCGCTCTCGTCCTGACCGCGCTCGGGTCACGCCTCGGACGCACCGTCCCCACCGCCGTCCTCCTCGTGCTCGGCGCCGCCCTCAAACTGGGCTCGTGCCAGGCCACCGATTCGACGACGTATCTGGTGCTCATCATCGCCTGGAACACGGTCTACGCCGCGGCCTTCATCTACGTGGTGGCCATCGCGGCCGCGCTGGACCCATCCGGCCGCTGGTCCGCCCCGCTCCTCGGGACGTATCTGGTGGGGTCCGCCTTCGCCCCGCTCTTCGGCACCCTCGTGACCGGCGCAGTCGGCTACGTCGCGTTCGGCTTCGTCCTGGCGGGCATCAGCCTCGTCCTGCTCGTCCCGATCGTGTCGATCGCCCGCCTGTCGACGCGCACCGAGCGGGCCTCCGCGTCACCCGGACAGGCTCCGACTGCCCGGTACACCACTTCGGTCGTCGTCTGACGGAAAGAGAGAACTCCAATGAACACCGACACGACGACCCTCTACCGCGGCGGCCGGATCTTCACCGCCGCCGAACCCGCCTGGGCCGAGTCGATGATCGTCGAGGGCGATCGCCTCACGTACGTCGGCGACACCGCGACCGCCGACACGCTGTCCGGCGACGCCCGCGTCGTCGAACTCGGCGGGGCCCTCGTCCTGCCCGGCTTCATCGACGCCCACACCCACCTGCTGATGATGGGCCAGGCCCTCCAGAAGGTGGACCTGCAGAGCGCCGACGATCTGAACGACATCCAGGACCGCATCCGCCGATTCGCCGCCGAGAACCCGGACGCACCCCGGCTCCTGGGACGCAGCTGGCTGTTTTCGGCACTCGACGGGCACCCGCCGACCCGGCAGATGATCGACGCGGCCGAGGCCGACCGTCCCGTGTACCTCGATTCCAACGATGTGCACTCGGCGTGGGTGAACACGGCCGCGCTCCGCGAACTCGGCATCGACGCGGACACTCCCGACCCGATCGGCGGCCGGATCGAGCGCGACCCCGTCACCGGCGAGGCCACCGGCATGCTCTACGAGACGGCGGTGACCCAGATCGTGTGGCCCGCCCTCGCGAAGCTGGTCAGCGACACCGAGCGGGATGTCGCCCTCGCGGCGGCGTTCGAGCAGTATCTCGCGGACGGCGTCACCGGGGCGGTCGACATGGCGCTCGGCGCGGACGAACTCGAGGCGCTCGAACGCGCACTGGCCGCCGGCGGGGACACGCTGCCGCTCCGGGTGGCCGGGCACTGGCTGATCGAACGAACCGATTCGGACGAGGAGAACGTCCGCCAGGTGCACGAGGCGGTGGAGCACCACCTGCGACTGCAGGGTCCGTGGCTGCGGATGGCCGGGATCAAGATCATCATCGACGGCGTCATCGACAGCTGCACCGCGGCGATGAAGGAGCCGTACTCGGACGGCACGAACGCCGAACCGATCTGGGATCGCGCCTCGCTGGCACCGGTGGTCGTCGCAGCGGATGCCGCCGGCCTGCAGGTGGCGCTGCACGCGATCGGCGACGAGGCGTCGGAGATCGCGCTCGCCGCGCTCGAACAGGCGATCGCCGCCAACGGGATTCGACCGCGTCGGCACCGGATGGAGCACCTGGAGACGATCACGAAGGACAACGTGCAGCGGCTTGCGCGCCTCGGCGTCGTCGCGTCGATGCAGCCGGTCCATGCCGATCCGGCGATCCAGGACAACTGGCGGGCGATGCTGGGCGACCATCGGGTCGAGCGGGCGTTCCCGTGGCCCGAGATGACCGCCGCGGGCGCCGTCCTCGCGCTGGGGTCCGACGCCCCCACGGCGCCGCATCCCCCGCTGCCCAACATGTACATCGCGACGACGCGCAAGTCCGCGATCGATCCGGCGCTCGCACCCAACCTGCCCGAGTACGCACTGCCGATGGCCGACGCGCTCGCGCACGCCACCCGCGACGCCGCCTACTCGTGCCGCTGGGACGACCTCACCGGTCAACTCGTCACGGGCAAGGCCGCCGACTTCGTGGTCCTCGACGGTGATCCGTTCACCGCCGGCGCCGATTCCCTCCTCACCGCGCGGGTGCAGCTGACCGTGGTGGCCGGCTCGGTGCGCCACGAAGCGGAGATGACAGGCAGCCACCCGGCGTAGCCGACGCAGCCGGCCCGGTCAGTCCCGTTCGGCTGCGGCGTCTTCCGTGACGCCGCAGCCGATCTGCTCACAGAACCCCAGCATCGCCCTGCGCGCGGCATCGACGGTGATGAGACTGTTTCCCCCGACGATGTGCAGCCCGTAGGCGTCCTCGAGGGCCACCAGATTCATTGCCGCCTGGTCGATGTCGCCGCGCACGGTGAACTCCCCCGCCGCGTGCCCGTCGCCGAGGATGGCGCGGTACGTCGCGAGCTGACGCAGATACATCTTCTGGACAAGTTCGTCATGCAGCGCCGAAGTGCCTGTCATGAAGTCGAATTCGTACAACAGCCGCATCAGGGTGTCGTCGGGACCGCTCGGCAGCCCGGCGTCGATGGCCGTCCGCAGTTTGGCGGCGTACGACGACTGCGCGGCCACCGCCTCGTCGCGCAGGTCGCAATAGCGCTCGGTGCCCGCCCGGTGGGCCTCGACGAGAAGCGAATCCAGATCGTCGAAGTAGTAGAGCAGCGCGCCGCGCGTCAGGCCCGCGCGCTTCGCGACATCGGTCAGGGACAGCGACCTGAGCCCTTGCGCGGATCCCGCCTGGAGTGTCGCCTCGATGAGCTCGGAACGCCGCTGCTTCTGAGTGTTCGGTCGCGCCATGCCGTTGACACTAGCCGACGTGATCTGTGACACTCGGCCCAGTTGTTTGACAGACCTGTCAAAAAACTATTTCCCCCCTCCCCCTCCCCGAACGGACAGCTCATGGACCAGACCGCCCGGCCACCCACCGCCACTCCCCCCGCCGCACCCGGCACCTACGAGGCCTCGCTCTCCCGGAGCATCGGCGTCGGCGGAAACATCCTGATCACCCTGTCGTCGATCTCGCCGGCGTCGAGCGTCTTCATCCTCGGCGGTTCGGCGCTCGCCCTGTTCGGCATCGGCGTGTTCTGGGCGTTCCTCGTCGCCGGCATCGTGAGCATCCTCATCGCCTTCTGCTACGCCGAACTCGCGTCCGCGTATCCCGTTGCCGGCGGCGACTACTCACTCGTGTCGCGGGCACTCGGACCGGCCTTCGGCGTCGCCACGTTCTTCATCAGCCTCATCTCCCTGCCGCTGATCATCGCTGTCTTCGCCCTCGGAGTGGCCGACTACCTGGGCGTCGCGATCCACGGCCTGTCGCCGCAGCAGACCGCGCTCGTCGTGGTCGTGATCACCACCGTGACCGCATGTTTCGACATCCGCACCAACGCATGGCTCACCGGGGTCTTCCTGGGCGTCGAGATGGCGGCGCTGGCTCTGCTCACCGTCCTCGGTTTCGTCCACATGGAACGGCCACTGACCAGCCTCCTCAGCCCGGAGGTTCTCGATCCGAGCACCGGCAACCTCGCACCACTGGCGATCTCCGGACTGATGCTGGCCGTCACCCAGGGAATCTTCGCGTACAACGGCTACGGCGGCGCCGTGTACTTCGCCGAGGAGACCAAGAACGCCGCCCGCTCGATCGCGAAGGCAGTGATCTGGAGCGCCGTCATCACCGTCGCCACCGAACTCGTCCCGCTCATCGCGATCCTGGTGGGCGCCCGCTCGCAGACCGAACTCTTCGGTTCCAGCCTTCCCGTCGAGGCATTCCTCACCGAACGCGCCGGTCACGCCGTCGCCATGGTGGTCCTGCTCTCGATCGCCCTCGCCGTGATCAACGCGATCATCGCGATCACGCTGCAGGCGGGCCGGCTTCTCTACGCCGCCGCACGCGATCGCGCCCTCCCCGAGACCGTCGCCGCGCCGCTGCAGACCGTCAGCACCAAGGGCCGCGTCCCCGTCCTCGCCACCGTCGTGATGGGCGCCATCGCGTTCGCCGCGTGCTTCGTCCCGCTGGACGTCCTGCTCACCGCCACCGGGTCGACCCTGACGTTCACGTACCTGTTCATCGCGCTGGCCGCGATCAACCACCGTCGCGGCGGCACCACCCGAACCGGCTACCGCATGCCGTTGTGGCCGCTGGCCCCGGGAATCTGCATCGCCGCGCTCGGCCTCGTCTTCGTCGTCACGCTGCTCGACCCGGAGCAGTGGCTCAGCCTCGGCATCTCCCTCGGACTCGTCACCGCCGGCTTCGTCTACTTCGCCCTGTACCTGCGACCGCGCAAGAACACCCACCTGCTGTTGCTGAACGCCGCCCCTGAGGAGAACTGCTGATGCTCGACCTGCTTCTGACCAACGGCGTCGTGCGGACGTTCGACACCACCGGCCGGGCCCAGGCCGTCGGCATCGCGGACGGCCACATCCGGTACGTCGGGACCACCGAGGACGCCCCCGCCGCCCGGCGCACCATCGACCTGCGAGGGCGACTGCTCACCCCCGGGATCATCGACAGCCACAACCACCTTCTCCTCGGATTCGATCCCGACGCCGTGAGCCTCGAAGGCGCACCCGACCTCACCGAGGTCCGGCGACGGATCGGCGCGCACGCGGCCACCCGCCCCGACCTCGACTGGATCTGCGCCGAGAACGCCGTCTACTCCGTGGTGACCGGGCGCCGCCCGAACGCCGCCGACCTTCGCGGCCTCACCGACCGCCCGGTCTTCATCACGACCTACGACCAGCACTCGGTGTGGCTGAACGACGCCGCACTGCGTGTGCTCGGAATCGACCGCGGCACCCAGATCCCCTGGGGAAGACCGGAATTCGACGACGACGGCGTCCCCACCGGCTGGGTCACGGACTTCTACACCAGCGCGATGACACGGGCCGGTCTGGCCGGTCTGCAACGCGACATCCCGATGTACTCCCCCGACCGCCGCTATCGGCGCATCACGTCCAGCCTGGAGATGGCGACCGCGAGCGGTATCACCACCGTCGTCGAACCGCAGGTCCCGCTGGCCGAACTCGATCTGATGTACCGGGCGCGCGCCGAGGGGCGGATGCACTCGCGGGTGATCACCGCCCTGTTCCACCCGGTTGGCGCCGACGCCGCGTTCCGCCGGGACCTGCGGGAGGCCGTGGACAGCGCACCCGTCGACGACATGCTCCGGCTCGGGCCGGTCAAGCTGTACGCCGACGACGTGATCGAACCGCACACCGCGGCCATGCTGTCCGACTACGCGAACCGGCCGGGGCATCGCGGCGCGCCCAGCCTGCCGCCGCAGGAGTTCACCGCGATGCTCACCGAACTCGACCGCCTCGGCTTCCAGACGCACACCCACGCCACCGGCGACTGGGGAATCCGGCTGGCGCTCGACTCGATCGAGCACGCCGGCCGCGCGAACGGGACGGTCGACCGACGGCATGGCATCGTCCACGTCGAATGCCTCCATCCCGAGGACCTTCCCCGGTTCCGGGAGCTCGGCGTGGTCGCGGCGATGCAGCCGCGGCACTGCTCTCCCGACCTCGTCGCGGGAACGTGGATGGAGAACGTCGGCGAGGACCGGTGGGACCGGGCGTGGCGATTCCGTTCGCTCGCCGAGTCGGGGGCGGCGCTGGCGTTCTCGAGCGACTGGCAGGTCGGGGAGATGGATCCGCTCGTCGGCCTGTACTCCGCCCTCACCCGCTCGGGTCTGGACGGCCGCACCGACTGGACTCCGCGCGAACGGATGGACCTGGATTCGGCGCTGCGGGCGTACACCCGCGGCGGCGCGTGGGCGTGGCACGCCGAGGACGAGCTCGGAGTGATCCGTCCGGGCGCCCGCGCCGACCTGGTCGTCTGGTCGGAGGACCTCTACACGCTCGAGCCCGGACAACTGCTGGACCAGCGGGCCGACCTCACCCTCGTCGGCGGCGCGATCGTGCACGACGCCGCCTCGGCGAGCGCCGTTGCGGACGTACCGTTCGCCGGCTCCGGCGCGGCCGGCCACACCTGCTCGCACGGGTGACTCCGGATTGGACAACTCGGCGCGGCGGGGGGCGCGTCTTTCACCATTTTGTCAGCTGCCCCTGGCTTGTGAGGCAGCGCACACTTGTTTTCAGATGCTCTGCAACTCCGGACTCCGGTCGGACTGATCGACCGACGGTCCGTTCCGACACACGAGTTTCGACCCCACGAGAGGAACCGGTACGAATGTCGATCGACGTACTCGAGAACTACATCAACGGTGAGTTCGTCGCCTCATCCGCGACGGAGACGCTGGACTTGATCAACCCCGTGGACGAGAGCGTCGTCGGGCGTGCGCCCGTCTCCACCAAGGCCGACGTGGACGCCGCCGTCGAGGCAGCCGAGCGGGCCTTCGTCTCGTGGGGCAAGACCACCCCGAGCGTGCGGCAGACCGCGTTGCTGAAGCTCGCCGACGCGATCGAGGCGCACAGCGACGAACTCGTCGAGGCGGAATGCCGCAACACCGGGCAGCCCAAGCAGGTCATCGCCGACGAAGAGATCAAGGTGGGCGCCGACCAGCTCCGCTTCTTCGCGGGCGCGGCCCGGATGCTCGAAGGCAAGGCCGCCGGCGAGTACATGGACGGCTTCACGTCCTACGTGCGCCGCGAGCCGATCGGTGTCGTCGGTCAGGTCACCCCGTGGAACTACCCGTTCATGATGGCGCTGTGGAAGATCGGCCCCGCGCTCGCGGCAGGCAACACGATCGTGCTCAAGCCGAGCGACACCACCCCGAACAGCACGCTCGTCCTGGCCCGGCTGACCAAGGGGATCCTGCCGGACGGCGTCTTCAACGTCGTCCTCGGCAACGGCGAGACCGGCGCGACCCTCGTCGAGAACCCGGCCCTCGGACTGGTGTCGATCACCGGATCCGTGCGCGCCGGTATCGCCGTCGCCGTCTCCGCCGCACGCCAGCTCAAGCGCGCGCACCTCGAATTGGGCGGCAAGGCCCCCGCCATCGTCTTCGGTGACGTCGACATCGAGAAGACCGCGAGCGGCATCGCCGAGGCAGCCTTCTTCAACGGTGGCCAGGACTGCACCGCCGCCACCCGCGTCCTCGTCCACGAGTCCATCCACGACCAGCTCGTCGACGCCCTCGTCCGCAAGGCCGAGACACTCGTGCCCGGTCTGCCGGACGACCCGGACACGTTCTACGGCCCGCTCAACAACATCAACCACTTCAACGCGGTCAGTTCCAAGATCGCCTCGCTCCCCACCTCGGCCAAGATCGTCACCGGCGGAAAGCGTTCGGGAGAGCAAGGATTCTTCTTCGAACCCACCGTGATCACCGGCGTCGACCAGCGCGACGACATCGTGCAGGAGGAGACGTTCGGCCCCATCCTCACCGTGCAGAGCTTCTCCGACGAGAAGGAGGCCGTCACCCTCGCCAACGATGTCCGGTACGGTCTGGCGTCGAGTGTGTGGACCAACGATCACGGCGTCACGCAACGCCTCTCGGCCGCACTCGATTTCGGCGCCGTGTGGATCAACTGCCACATCCCGCTCGTCGCCGAGATGCCGCACGGCGGATTCAAGTACTCCGGCTACGGCAAGGACCTCTCCGGCTACGGCGTCGAGGACTACACCCGCATCAAGCACGTCATGAGTTCCCACGACTGACGTCGCCCACCCCATACCCATCCACGTCACGACCCCGAGGACTGCACCAACATGAACGACATCCAGTACCGGCTGCCGCAGAAGCGCGCCCTGGTCACCGAGCTCCCCGGCCCGAAGTCGGCGGCCCTCACCGCACGTCGCCGGGCCACCGTGGCCGCGGGCGTCGGCTCCAGCGTCCCCGTGTACGCGGCGGATGCCGACGGTGGTGTGGTCGTCGACGTCGACGGCAACTCCCTGATCGACCTCGGCTCGGGCATCGCGGTCACCAGCGTGGGCGCGTCCGATCCGGCCGTCGCCGAGGCGGTTCGGGAGCAGGTCGGGCACTTCACCCACACCTGTTTCATGGTCACCCCGTACGAGGGCTACGTCCGCGTGGCGGAGGAGCTCGCCGCCCTCACCCCCGGCGACCACGAGAAGCGCACCGTCCTGTTCAACTCGGGCGCGGAGGCCGTGGAGAACGCGATCAAGGTTGCTCGCCTCGCCACCGGCCGCGACGCCGTCGTCGCGTTCGACCACGCCTACCACGGTCGTACGAACCTGACGATGGCCCTCACCGCCAAGTCGATGCCCTACAAGGCCCACTTCGGTCCGTTCGCGCCCGAGGTGTACCGGCTCCCCATGTCCTACCCCTACCGGGACCAGGACGGACTGACCGGTGAGCAGGCCGCCCAGCGCGCCATCAGCCAGATGGAGAAGCAGATCGGCGCCGATTCACTCGCGGCGATCATCATCGAGCCGATCCAGGGCGAGGGCGGATTCATCGTTCCCGCCGAGGGATTCCTCCCCACCCTGGTGAACTGGGCCCGCGCCAACGGCGTCGTGTTCATCGCCGACGAGGTCCAGACCGGGTTCTCCCGCACCGGCGCCTGGTTCGCGTGCGAGCACGAGGAGATCGTCCCGGACATCATCACGATGGCCAAGGGCATGGCGGGCGGCATGCCGCTGTCCGCGATCACGGGCCGCGCCGAACTCCTCGACAAGGTGCACCCCGGCGGTCTGGGTGGCACGTACGGCGGCAACCCCGTCGCGTGTGCCGCCGCGCTCGCCGCGATCGACAGCATGCGGAAGTTCGACCTGCCCGCTCGCGCACAGCACATCGGCGACCTGGCCCTGCCGCGGCTGAAGGCACTGGCCGCCGACATCGGCGTCATCGGTGACGTGCGCGGACGCGGCGCGATGCTCGCGATGGAGTTCGTCAAGCCCGGCACCGACGAGCCGGACGCCGAACTGACGAAGGCGATTGCCGCACATGCGCTCGAACAAGGTGTCATTCTGCTGACGTGCGGTACCTACGGAAACGTCATCCGACTGCTTCCGCCGCTGGTGATCAGCGACGATCTGCTCGACGACGCCCTGACCGTCATAGAGCAGATCGTGCGCTCGCTCGTCTGACCCGTGCGCCTTTTCGGTAGTCACCGCAACCGAAAAGGCGCACGAGCACGAACTGCCACCCCACGACCAGAGGAGACACCATGACCCGGACGACCACCGGCACGTTCCATCCTCTGGACCCGTTGGGGGCGGACGAATTCGCGAAGGCCGCGGCCGTCCTCGCCCGGGAACACGGGGTCGGGGACGGCTGGCGGTACGCGTCGATCGAACTGGCCGAGCCCGGCAAGGCCGAGGTGTCGGAGTTCGACGCGTCGGGCACCGTCCCGGACCGCCGGGCCGTCGTCGTGTGCTTCGACCGCAACAGCGGAGACACCTACAAGGCGCTCGTCTCGCTCGCGGGAGACAACGTGGTCTCCTGGGAGCACATCCCCGACGTCCAGGCGAATTTCACGGTGGACGAATGGGAAGAGGCGGACGCCTTCCTCCGCGGGCACCCGGACGTGATCGCGGCGCTCGCGAAGCGCGGGATCACGGACATGAGCCTGGTGTTCATGGACGTGTGGACGTACGGCGACGCGGTGACCCCGGAGAAGTACAAGGGACGCCGGCTCGGCTGGTCGGACACCTGGGTCCGGGCGGCCGAGGGCGCCAACCCGTACGCGGGCCCCGTCAACGGTTTCCACTGCGTGATCGACGTCAACAAGATGGAACTGCTCGAGATCGAGGACACGTTCAGCGTCGAACGTCCCGAGATCATGGGCGAGTACGTGCCCCGGCACATCCCGGAACGGATCCGCGACGCGAGCACGCGGCCGCCGCTGAAGCCGTTGGACATCGTCCAGCCGGAGGGACCGTCGTTCACGCTCGAGGGCAACAAGCTCGAGTGGCAGAACTGGTCGCTGCGGGTGGGGTTCAACTACCGCGAGGGCATGACCCTGCACGCGGTGACCTACAACGACAACGGCCGGGTGCGCTCGATCGCGAACCGGATGTCGTTCGCGGAAATGGCGGTGCCGTATCGCGACACCAGCACCGATCATTACCGCCGCACCGCCTTCGACATCGGCGAGTGGGGCATCGGGTTCATGACCACGTCACTCACCCTGGGCTGCGACTGCCTGGGCGAGATCCGGTATCTCGACGCCGTACTCCACGACAGCCACGGTGTGCCGTTCACCATCGAGAACGCGATCTGTATCCACGAGGAGGACAACGCCGTCCTCTGGAAGCACGTCGACCACGATGCGGGCGCCGAGGTGCGCCGCATGCGGCGGCTGACGGTGTCGACACACGTGACGGTCGCGAACTACGAATATCTCGTCTACTGGCGGTTCTACCAGGACGGCAACATCGAATGCGAGGTCCGCGCCACCGGGATCATGGTGGTCAGCCACTTCCCGGAAGGCGGGGAGCACCCCAGCGGGACGCTCGTCGACAACCGCACGTACGCGCCGTTCCACCAGCACTTCCTGGTCGCCCGCCTCGATCTCGACGTGGACGGCACCGAGAACACGGTGTACGCCACCGAGACCGAAGTGGTGCCGATGGGCCCGGACAACCCTCTGGGTCTCGCGCTGCGCCAGAAGAACACCCCGCTGCGCACCGAACTCGAGGGCCGACAGGACTTCGACTGGCAGAGCCAGCGGGCGTGGAAGGTGGTCAACGACAACGCGACCACCGGGCTCGGCACCGCCCCCGCCTACAAGCTCGTTCCCGGCGGCGCGATCCCGTCGATGTTCGACCCGGCGTCGCCGATATTCCAGCGCACCGGTGCGATCGGCCACACCGTCTGGGTGACGCCCAACTCACCCGACGAGCGCTGGCCCGCCGGGGAATTCGTGAACCAGAGCAAGATCGATCACGGACTTCCCGCCTGGACCGCGGCCGACCGCCCGATCGAGAACACCGACGTGGTGCTCTGGTACACGTTCGGTATCCACCACATTCCCCGGCCGGAGGACTGGCCGATCATGCCTGCGGACACCGTGTCCTTCTGGCTGAAGCCGGTCGGATTCTTCGACCGCAACCCCGCCCTCGACGTCGCCCCCACCCCGGAGGCGTGCGATCACCACCCTTCCCACCACGAGGACTCCGATGACTGATTTCGAACGGCTCCGCGCCACCCTGCCCACCGGTCTGTGGATCGACGGCGCCCAGACCGACCCGATCGACGGCGGCACGTTCCCGGTCTACGACCCGGCCACCGGAACCCTCATCGCCGACGTCGCCGATGCCGGCGGCAAGGACGCGATGCGCGCACTGGACTCCGCCGCGGCGGTCCAGGAGGAATGGGCGGCGACCGCGCCGCGGCAGCGGTCGATCATCCTGCGCTCGGCGTGGGAGAAGGTCATCGAGCGCACCGACGACCTCGCGCTGCTGATGACGATGGAGATGGGCAAGGCCCTGCCGGAAAGCCGCGGCGAGGTGAACTACGGCGCCGAGTTCCTGCGCTGGTTCAGCGAGGAAGCCGTCCGCATCCAGGGCCGCTACACCACGTCACCGTCCGGCAACGGACGGATCATGGTCACCAAGGTTCCGGTCGGACCCACCCTGGCCGTCACACCGTGGAACTTCCCGCTCGCGATGGGCACCCGCAAGATCGGCCCCGCGCTCGCCGCCGGCTGCACGATCATCGTCAAGCCCGCCGAGGACACCCCGCTCACCATGCTGCTGCTCGCCGAGATCTTCGCCGAGGCAGGCCTGCCCGCCGGTGTGCTGTCGGTGCTGCCCGCGTCGAACGCCGCCGCCGTCACCGAACCGCTGCTCGCGGATCCGCGGCTGCGGAAGGTGACGTTCACCGGATCCACCCGGGTCGGCAAGATCCTCATCGAGCAGTCCGCCCAGCAGGTGCTGCGCACCTCGATGGAACTCGGCGGCAACGCCCCGTTCGTGGTGTTCGACGACGCCGACATCGACGCCGCGGTCGAGGGCGCGATGGCCGCGAAGATGCGCAACGGCGGCGAGGCCTGCACCGCCGCCAACCGCCTGATCGTCGCCAACTCGGTGCGCGAGGAATTCACCACCAAGCTCACCGACCGGATCGCCGCACTCACCGTCGGACCGGGCAGCGAAGACGGCACCAACGTCGGCCCCCTCGTCAACGAGAAGCAGCGCCGCAACGTGGCGTCCCTCGTCGACGACGCCGTCGCCGCGGGCGCCCGGGTCCGCACCGGCGGCAAGTCCGTCGACGGTCCCGGCTACTTCTTCCAGCCCACCGTCCTCGACGAGGTGCCCGCCAACGCGCGCATCGTCCGCGAGGAGATCTTCGGACCCGTCGCCGCGATCACCGGTTTCGACACCGAGGCCGAGGGCGTCGCCGCCGCCAACGACACCGAATACGGCCTCGCCGCGTACATCTACACACAGAACGTCGACCGTGCGTTCCGCGTCGCCGACAAACTCGAGAGCGGCATGGTCGGCGTCAACCGCGGCGTCATCTCCGACGTCGCCGCGCCGTTCGGTGGAGTCAAGCAGTCCGGCCTCGGCAGCGAAGGCGGCACCGAAGGCATCGAGGAGTACCTCGAGACCAAGTACGTCGGCTTCGCGTAAACCACCCGCCCCGAGACAGATCGGAACCGTCACCATGCGTTTGGTCGTTGGATATCTCGCCACCCCCAGCGGGGAGGACGGTCTTGCCCTCGGGGCGCAGCTCGCCCGCAGTCTCGGCGCACAGCTCGACATCTGCATGGTGCTCCCGCCGGACCGGACGGTCCCGGCGAGAGTTCCGGCAGAGACCGGCTACGACGACATCCTCGCCTCCCGTGCCCAGCGCTGGCTGGACGAGGCGAAGTCGTCGGTGCCGAGCGACATCGACGTGGACGTCCACCTGAGCTTCCACGATTCGTTCGCCCAGGGTCTCATCGACGAGGTGTCCCGGCTGGGGGCGCAGGCAATCGTCGTCGGCGCCGCCGGGGACGGCCTGCTGGGGCGGCACTCCGTCGGCTCCGTGTCGACGGAACTGCTGCACTCGGCGCACGTTCCGCTGGCCCTCGCGCCCCGCGGCTATCGGCATTCCTCCGCGAAGAAAATCCGCGAGGTCACCTGCGCGCTCGGGACCCGGACCGGGGCGGATGTGCTGCTGCGGACGGCGGTGCGGACGTGCGAGCGGATGCAGACCCCGCTCCGCCTCGTCTCCCTCGTCGCACTCGACCCGCAGAACGACCTCCGCGATCACCGGGACACCCCCGACGACATCCGCGACCGGGCCGTCGCCCACGCGCAGAGCACCCTCGAAGCAGCGAAATCCGCTCTTCCCGAAGACTTTCCCGTGTCCGTCACGATCGCCGACGGATCCTCCGTGGAATCGGCGGTCCGCACACTCGACTGGCAGGACGGCGACCTCGTGATGGTCGGCTCCAGCCGGCTCGCCCAACCACATCGACTGTTCCTGGGATCCACCGCGGCCAAGATGCTCCGCGTCCTGCCGGTGCCCATGGTGGTCGTCCCCAAGCAGGAGTTCGAAAACAGTGAGTAAACCGTCCGCGACACCCGCCCCGGATCCACGCTCGTTCCCGACCGGAGGTTCAGACATGACGAACAGCGAAGGCGCACCGCCGTCGGCCGACGGCGCCGTGAGCGCCAAGGGGCTGGCCACCGGTGCGGTCGGGACCTTCTCCGGGGCGATCCTCGGAATCTCCTCCGTAGCACCGGGTTACACGCTGACGGCCAGCATCGGACTGATCGTCGCGGCCGTCGGGTTGAAGATGCCCGCCATCTTCATCGCCGGCTTCATTCCCATGTTCCTCACGGCGTACGCCTACCGCGAACTCAACTCCGAATCCCCAGACTGCGGTGCGTCGTTCACCTGGTCGACGAAGGCGTTCGGACCGTACGTCGGGTGGATGTGTGGCTGGGGCATGGTGATCGCCACGATCATCGTGCTCTCGAACCTCGCGGCGATCGCCGTGCAGTTCTTCTATCTGTTCATCGCGAAACTCTTCGACGCCCCGAGCATCGCGGATCTGCCGGGCAACAAATTCGTGAATGTGGGCACCACACTGCTCTTCATCGCGCTCGCCACGTGGATCGCCAGTCGCGGCATCACCACCAGTGAGAAGCTGCAGTTCGCGCTGGTCGGCTTCCAGATGGTCCTGCTCATCGCCTTCGCGGTGGTGGCACTGGTTCACGTCGGCAACGGATCCGCCCCCGCCGGGCTCTCGTTCGACCTGAGCTGGTTCAACCCGTTCACGGGACTGGCCCTCGGTGCGTTCGTGATCGGCCTGACGGGTTCGATCTTCGCGTTCTGGGGCTGGGACACCTGCCTGACACTGGGCGAGGAGTCGAAGAACCCGAAGAAGACCCCCGGTCGCGCCGGACTGCTGTGCGTCGCGACGATTCTGCTGACCTACCTGCTCGTGTCCGTCGCGGCGATGATGTACGCCGGCGTCGGCGAGGACGGTCTCGGCCTCGGCAACCCGGACAACTCCGAGAACGTCTTCGGCGCCCTCGCCGATCCGGTTCTCGGCAACTGGGGCGGCATGCTGCTGTTCCTCGCCGTGTTCGTCTCTTCGGTCGCGAGCCTGCAGACCACGTTCCTGCCCGCCGCGCGCACGATGCTGGCCATGGGCGCCTACGGCGCGTTCCCGAAGAAGCTCGCCGAGGTGTCGCCGCGATTCCTGGTGCCGTCCTACGCGACCGTCGTCGCCGGTGTCGTGACCGCGGTCTTCTACACCGTCGTCACGTTCCTGTCGGAGCGCACACTGCTCGACACGATCGCCGCGCTGGGCATCATGATCTGCTGGTACTACGGCATCACCGCGTTCGCCTGCGTCTGGTATTTCCGGGGCCGGTTGTTCACGAGCGTGCGCAACGCCGTCTTCCGGTTCGCGTTCCCGCTGCTCGGCGGGCTGATGCTGTTCGCCGTGTTCATCATCTCGATCGACGAGAGCATGGACCCGGAGAACGCGAGCGGTGCGTCCATCGGCGGAATCGGCCTCGTCTTCTTCCTCGGCTTCGGCATCCTCCTGCTCGGCGCCGTGCTGATGATGGTCATGCGCTTCCGCAATCCCGCCTTCTTCCGTGGCGAGACCCTCAACCGTGACACGTCCGCGTTGCGGGACGAGGGCGATCTCACGGCTCGATCGGAGCCTGCGCCACCAAGCCCGCGATAAGCGTCCGCAGCCCGAACTCGAATGCTGCATCCGCCCGTCCGGGGTTCGGCCCGGACGTGGCGAGGGCGGCGAGCATGGCCTCGTTCGCCTCCGGGGCGGTCGCCCAGACCACTTCGGGTGCGGCGAGGTCCAGCGCCGACCCCAGCACGAAGCTGTCGACCGTCGTGATGGCGTGCAAAATCTCCTCGGGCGTGAAGCCGCCGTCCGAGAATGCCTGCGCCAGCGCGTTGTACAGCCCGAACGCCACACCGGACTGCACTGTGTGCGCGGTGAACAGAGGAATCAGCCGAGGATGCTCGGCGTAGTTGCGCCGATACTCGCGCGCCAGGCCGGCCACCGTCTCGCTCCACTTGCCGTCGGGGTCCGCCACCACGATGCCCGCCATCATCCTGGCACGCATCAGTTCGATGATCTCCGCCCTCCCGGACACGTGGTTGTACAGCGAGGAGGGCCGCACCTTCAGCCGTTCGGCGAGACCCGGCATCGTGAAATCACCGGTGAGGTCCACCATGCGCATGGCAGCTTCGGTGATGATCTCCGGCGACAGCAGTCGCTGTGATGGCCGTGGCATGGGTGCCCTCCTGGTCGGTGTGTGTCACCGGCGACCAGGGCGGATACCGAAGGAATCGAATTAGTCACGCCCCACCCCTTGATCGCCGAGCATTCACCCACCATACTTAACGAATCCAATTCGTTTTAGGCGCTCGCCGAACCGAACATCCGAGGAAACACAATGTTGACGATTACCGCCCTCACCTCTCCCGAGTCCCTGTCGAGGACGCGCGAGACGGGACGCACCCCGCTCCGTGTCGGCCTCGTCCAGCACCGCTGGCACGAGAACGATCAGGATCTGCGGGCCGAACTCGACGAGGGCATCGCCGCGGCAGCGAAACTCGGGGCGCGCGTGGTGTTCCTCCCCGAGCTCACACTGAGCCGCTACCCCGCGTCGACTCCGGGTGGCGACAACCCGGGACGGACCGCCGAGGACCTCCTCACCGGCCCCACGTTCACGTTCGCCGCCAAGGCCGCCGCCGAACACGGCGTCCTCGTCCACGCGTCGCTGTACGAGCGGAACGACTCCGAGGACGGCGTGCAGTACGAGGACGGGCTCGGTTTCAACACAGCCATCCTCGTCGCCCCCTCCGGTGAACTGCTCGCCCGCACCCGCAAGCTGCACATCCCCGTCACCGCCGGCTACTACGAGGACACCTACTTCCGCGGCGGTCCCGCAACCGATCCGTACCCCGTCCACACCGCCGAGGCGCTCGGCGGGGCGAAGCTCGGACTGCCGACGTGCTGGGACGAGTGGTTCCCCGAGGTCGCCCGCGCGTACTCGCTCGGCGGCGCCGAGATCCTGGTGTACCCCACCGCGATCGGCTCGGAGCCCGACCACCCGCAGTTCGACACCCAGCCGCTGTGGCAGCAGGTGATCGTCGGCAACGGCATCGCGAACGGCACGTTCATGGTGGTGCCCAACCGTCACGGCAGCGAAGGCCTCATCACGTTCTACGGCTCGTCGTTCATCTCCGACCCCTACGGCCGGATCCTCGCACAGGCCCCGCGCGACGAATCCGCGGTCCTGGTCGCCGACCTCGACCTCCAGCAGCGCGAGGACTGGCTGGCCCTGTTCCCGTTCCTGGCCACCCGCCGCCCCGACACGTACGGCGTCCTCACCGAGCCGGTCGATCACGCCTCCCCGTTCGGGAGGGCCTGATGACCTGGCGCATGCCCGCGGAAGGCGAACTGCACGAACGCACCTGGATGGCCTACCCCAGTGAGGGCTACTCTCTGGGCGACACCCCCGAGGAGCATCACGAGGCCCGCACCACGTGGGCCGAGGTGGCGCACGCCGTGGCCCGGTTCGAACCCGTCACCGTCGTCGTCGATCCCGGACAGGTGTCGGCGGCCGAGGAGTACCTCTCCGCGGACATCGACATCGTCGCGGCGCCGCTGAACGACGCCTGGATGCGCGACATCGGACCCACGTTCGTGCTGTCCGAGGACGGACGTCTCGGCGGCGTCGACTGGATCTTCAACGGCTGGGGTGGCCAGGACTGGGCCCAGTGGGACAAGGACGAGAAGATCGGCGCACTGGTGGTCGAGCGGTCGGGGGCCGAACTCGTCGACTCGCCGATCGTCAACGAGGGCGGCGGCATCCAGGTCGACGGCCTCGGCACCGTGCTGGTGACCGAGACCGTGCAACTCGACCCCGGCCGTAACCCGGAACTGTCGAAAGCCGACATCGAGGCCGAACTCGCCCGGACGATCGGTGCCACGAAGGTCATCTGGCTGCCGCGCGGATTGACCCGGGACCAGGACACGTACGGCACGCGCGGGCACGTCGACATCGTCGCCGCCATCCCGTCACCGGGCGTCGTCCTGGTACACGATCAGCGCAACCCCGAACACCCCGACTTCGAGGTCAGCAAGGCCGTCATCGACGTGCTGAAGCAGACCACGGACGCCCGCGGTGAGTCGTGGGAGATCATCACCGTCCCCGCGCCGACGGTCCTGCGCGACGAGGAAGGCTTCGTCGACTACAGCTACATCAACCATTTCGTCGTCAACGGCGGCGTCATCGCGTGCAGCTTCGACGATCCCGCGGACGAGGAAGCGGTCGCGATCCTGTCGGCCGCCTACCCCGGCCGCACGGTCGTGTCGGTCGACGCCCGACCGCTCTTCGCGCGCGGCGGCGGAATTCACTGCATCACCCAGCACCAGCCCGCCGTGCGCTGACGCGCCCGTGAGTACTTCTCAACCGCGGGCGGTTAAGAAGTACTCACGGGTGGCGGAGCCGCATCTAGCGGCGGCGACGCATGTAGTCGCTGACGACGGCGGCGCCGAGACCGTCCAGACCGGGCGCCACGACGCGTCCGCCGACCCGCTCGGCCATCCGGTCCACCACCCGCGCGAGACCGGGATCCTCACCGAGCCGGAAGAACGTGACGTGAGCGCCGAGGCGGGCAAGGGTGTCGAGTTCCCGGACCGTCAGACCGAGGGTCCGGGCGCTCGGCGGGTAGTCGAAGTACGCGAAGCCGTCCGGCTCGAGGTGGGCCGTCGGCTCACCGTCGGTGACGATCAGGACCACCGGCTGGGCGTTGGGGTGCCGGCGCAGATGCCGGGCCGCCAGCAGCAGCGCGTGGTGCAGATTGGTGCCCTGGTCCCACGCGCCGTCCAGGCCGGCCAGCTCCGCCGGCGTCAGCACCTGCGCGTGCCTGCCGAACGAGATGAGCTGCAGTTCGTCGCTGCGGAACCGGGTGCTCACCAAGTGGTTCAGGGCGAGGGCGGTGCGCTTCATCGGCACCCACCGGCCCTCCATCACCATCGAGAACGACGTGTCGACCAGCAACGCGACCGCCGCCTGCGACCGCTGCTCGGTCTCCATCACCTCCACGTCCGCCACCGACAATCGGACCGGGACGCGACCGCGCTCGACCGGATCGGATGCCGCCCGCAGCACGGCGTTGGTGATCGTGCGTGTGACGTCCCACGGCTCGGTGTCGCCGAACGCCCACTCGCGGGACGCGCCCGTCGGCTCCCCCATCGACCCGGCGCGGCGCGTCTCCCGTTGCCCGCCACGCGACGACAGCTGCTGCGCCACGTCCCGCAGAGCCGTCTGACCGAGTTGGCGCATCGCCTTGGGCGACAGGCGCCACTGGCCGTCCGCCCCGCGGTCGAAGAAGCCCTGATCGCGCAGTGCCTTCTCCAGTTCGGCGAGGGTCTGCGCATCGGCTGCCGCCTCGTCGCCCAGTTGCCGGGCCAGAGTCTCCGCGTCGATGTCGTCGAGTTGTGCGCCCGCGTACTGCTGCGACAGCTGCTCGGCAAGCGACTCGAGTTCCGCGATGTCCTGCAACGCCCCGGTGCCCTCGCCCAGGCCCATGCCGTCGTCGCCGCGGAACCGCTGCGCGCCCTGCCAGTCCTCGCCCGGGCGCGCGGCCTGTAGATGCTGGTCGAGGCGGTCCAGCTGTCCGATCAGCGACGGATCGCCGAACGCCTGCTGCGCCAGCGCATCCAGTTCGTCGCGCTGCTCCTGCGACAGCGAGTTCCGCAGGCGCTGCGCCGCCGCCGCCCGCTGCGCCAGCGAATCGAGCAGTTCCTCGACGTTCTGCGGGTTCTCGGGGAAGTACTCCCCGTGCTTGTCCATGAACTCGTCGAACTGTTCCTGCGTGTCCTCGCCGCGCGAATGCTTGTCGAGCAGGTCGTTGAGGTCGGCGAGCATCTCGCGGATGCGTTCGCGGTCTTCTTTGGTGGCACCCTCGAGGGCCTGTTTCATGCCGGCGAACCGCTGGTCCAGCATTTCGCGGCCGAGGAGGTCCCGGATCTTCTCGTAGTCCTCGCGGGCTTCCGAACTGCGCCAGTCGTAGTCGGCGAGTTCCTGCACGGCCTGCGCGGTGGACGACGACAGTTCCTCGAGGCGCATCTCCGAGAAGCGGGCGTCGTCGTCGAGGGCGCGGGCCAGTGCCTTGCGTTCCTCGAGAACCGCGCGGTCGAGGAGTTCCCGGACCTCTTCGAGTGTGCCGTTCAGGTTGTTCCGCTTCAGCAGTTCACGGCGACGCCGATTGGCCTCGGCCGCAAGTTCGTCCAGGCCGCGCATGTCCCGGTTGCCGCGCCGGAGCATCTCGCGCAGCGCCTGCCGCGGCGACGTGCCGGCGAACACGTCGTCGCCGATCGCGGCCAGGGCTTCACGCAGGTCCACCGGCGGCGCCAGCGGATCACCGCCCTCGTACGGCCCGTACCGCGCGTTGTGCGGTCCGCGCTCCGCCTTGCGGGACATTACGAATACACCGTCTGCCCGTTGATGTCCGGGTTCTTCGAGATGCGCCGCGCCAGGTACAGCCCTTCGAGGGCGAACTCCGCGGCCGCGGCCCGCTCGCCGTCGGACTCCGCGCCCAGACGCTCGGCCAGCTCGTCGAGGACCTCGAGTTCGGGCAGCTCGTTCAGCAGTGCCTTCGCCGTGATCCGTTCACCGGTCACCACCGGGTCGCCCTGTTCGACCGCGTCCACGAGTTCCGCCAGGTCGATGCCGCCGAGCCGGGTGCGGACGGTGTCGGCCGTCGCGCGCCGGAGCAGGTGCTCGAGGACCTCGATCTCGCGCCCTTCCTCACCGGATTCGAATTCCACCTTGCCCCGCAGGACGTCGACGACGGTCTCCAGGTCGACCGGCCGCGCGACCGGATCGGCTTCACCGAGCACAGCGCCGCGATGCACCGCAGCGGCACTGACGGTTTCGGCGCCTGCCACCGCGAAGCGGGCGGACACACCCGACCGCTGATCGACCGACGTCGACTCGCGGAGCAGACGGGTGAACCGGGCCAGGATCTCGAGGAGGTACTCGGGCACCTCCGCGGTGAGATGCGCTTCCTGGAGGATGACCGCGACTTCGTCGTCGAGCCGGGTCGGGTAATGCGTCCGGATCTCGGCGCCGAACCGGTCCTTCAGCGGGGTGATGATGCGACCGCGGTTCGTGTAGTCCTCCGGGTTCGCGCTGGCCACCATCAGGACGTCCAGCGGGAGCCGGAGCGTGTACCCGCGGACCTGGATGTCGCGTTCCTCCATGACATTGAGCAGCGACACCTGGATTCGCTCGGCGAGGTCGGGCAGTTCGTTGATGGCGACGATGCCCCGGTGCGCACGGGGAACGAGCCCGAAGTGAATGGTTTCCGGGTCGCCGAGACTCCGGCCCTCCGCGACCTTGACCGGATCCACGTCGCCGACGAGGTCCGCCACCGACGTGTCGGGGGTCGCGAGTTTCTCGGAATACCGCTCGCTGCGGTGCCGCCATGCGACGGGGAGGCTGTCGCCCAGTTCCTGTGCCCGGCGGATGGACGCCGGGGTGATGGGCTCATAGGGATGCTCCCCGAGTTCGGAACCGGCGATCACCGGGGTCCATTCGTCGAGGAGCAGATTGAGGGTGCGGAGGAGGCGGGTCTTGCCTTGACCACGTTCGCCGAGCAACACCACGTCGTGACCGGCGATGAGAGCCCGTTCGAGCTGTGGTTCCACCGTCTCCTCGAAACCGACGATGCCGGGCCACGGATCACGGCCGTCGCGTAGGGCCGCGAGCAGATTCTCGCGGATCTCTTCCTTGACGGTGCGTTGAATGTGGCCCGACTCGCGGAGCTCGCCGACGGTGGAAGGTCTGTGTTCCGATGACGTCACCACTCCACGCTACGAGGGTTCGAGCGAATCGGCACGCGGTTAACGCGCGCCGACCCGCCCGGGTCAGTCCTCGCGGCGCAGCGGGAGCAGTTCGCGGACCTTGCGGTCGCGCAGGTACAGCCCCGCCCAGACTGCGATTCCGACGTACACCGCGAACAGAACCGTGCTGAACAACGGCTTCTCGACGCGCCAGTTGGTGAGTACCGCCCCACCGAGGTAGCCGGTCAGCAGCACCGCCCCCAGCGGGGCCGTTCGCGGCACCAGGTAGAGCACTGTGCAGAGGAGCAGCACCACTCCGATCCGCACGATGATGTGCATCCGCAGTCCCAGTTCGGCGGCCGAGTCCTCCACCCGTCCGATCTTCAGGAGCTTGCCGACCGCGTCGAAGAGGAGGAAGGCGCCGACGAGTCCGCTGAGAACCCAGCCCACCGTGCGTGCGGTTCCCGACTCCGCCATCACGGGTGTGGTCGCGGTGCTCACGACTCCTGCCCCTGCGCTGCATCGACATCCATCCACATGACCTCCCGGAGGTGACCGTCCGGGTCCTGGAAGCTGCGGCCGTACATGAATCCCTCGTCCATCGGATCGTTGGAGAAGGATCCGCCCGACGCGAGCGCCTTGTCGGCCAGCGCGTCGACGGCCTCCCGGCTGTCCGCGGAGATGCAGATGATGGATTCGGTGGTCGTGGTGGCGTCCGCGACGGCCTTCTTGGTGAAGGTGGAGAAGAACTTCTCCGTCAGGAGCATGACGTGGATCTGCTCGCTGACGACGATCGACGACGCGTTCTCGTCCGAGAACTGCGGGTTCTTCCGGTAGCCGAGCGCCTCGTAGAAGGCCGTCGACTTGCCGAGGTTCTTCACGGGTGGTTCACGAAGATCATGGTCGACATCGAATTCTCTTACCGTCGGTGGAGCCGAGTGTTTTCGGGTGACGAGCCGTGCGACCTTGTGGAGCAGATCACGTACCAATGTTGCAAAAAGAAACCTTTTGGTGTCAATAGACAACTTCGGTCTATAGTTGAAACCATGGCACGGCATGCTTACGGGCAGTACTGCGGACTCGCGCACGCCCTGGATATCGTGGGACAACGCTGGGCACTGCTCATCGTCCGAGATCTGCTGGTCGGACCGCGGCGTTATACGGATCTCAAGCAGGGTTTGCCAGGCATCCCGTCCAACATCCTGTCGGCGCGCCTGAAGGAACTCGAGGACGCCGACGTGATCGCGCGCCGCGCGCTGCCCCGGCCGTCGAACGCGGTGGTCTACGAACTGACCGACTACGGCAACGCCCTGGAGGACGCCGTGAAGTCGCTGGGCCGGTGGGGCGCCCGCACCCTCGGCGAACCCGACCCGGACGATGCCGTGACCGTCGACTCGATGGTGATGGCGCTGCGATCGACGTTCCACCCCGACGCCGCACGGGACGTCACCCTCACCTACGAACTGCGGCTCGGGCCGATCGTGCTGTCCGCCCGCATCGACCGCGGCGCACTCGAGGTCGTGGAGGGCGCAGCCGACCGGCCCGACCTCGTGATCGAGACCGGGCCGGCGGTGAAGGCACTGATGGCACGCGAGATCACCCCGGAGGACGCCATCGCCGTCGGCAGCGTGTCCGTCACCGGCGATCCGGCGCTGCTCGCCACGTTCGCCGACGTCTTCAGCATTCCCTGAGAGTGCGCCTACGCGGCGACACCATACGAGACCAGGGCGTCCAACTCGTACCACGCGGAGCGGTAGCGCTCGAGTGTCACCGGATCGGCCTCCGCCAGAAGGGAATCGAGCAGGACTCGCGGATCATCGCGCCATGCCCGGACCACGTCCGCGACCGCGCGGTTCGAGAACAGACCCGACCCGGTGAGCGCAGACACCCACTCGTCGATCGCTCCCCGGTGAATCCGCTCGACGGCCTCCCGGCGGAATCCGCCGTCGACGAAGTCGAGGGAGAACATGGCGGCGACAACATCACCGGTGGTCAGCTGTACGACGTTCATGGTGCGGCACCTTCCTGGAGTCGGGGGCTGTTCTCGGACGTAATCCGTTGGAACAACTGGTGATGCAGACGCTAATCGTCGATTGTGTGAGTTCTGTGGTGCTTCTCTGAGATCTCGGCCGCGATGCCCGCCTACCGTGATAGCCGAGCTTCTACACTCCGTGCATGGAGACGTGGGTTCTGCCCGGACTGCTCGGCCTCGGCCTCGCCGCCGCTTCGGGACTGCGCACGTTCCTGCCGTTGCTGATGCTCAGCGCCGCGTTGCACTTCGAGGTGCTCGGGATCACCCTGAACGAGTCGATGCGGTGGCTCGGTTCGACCGGGGCGCTGGTCGCGCTGTCGATCGCGACAGTGGTGGAACTGACCGCCGATCTCATCCCGTTCGTCGACAACGCGCTGTCCGTGATCGGCAACGTCACCGGTCCCGTGGCGGGTGTCATCGCGACCTGGGCGGCCTTCGCGGACGTGGACCCGTCGACCGCCGCGATCGCCGGAATCGTCATCGGCGCGCCCACCGCTCTGGCGTTCAGCACCGCGCAGACCGGGACCCGGGCGGTGAGCACCGCCTCCACCGGCGGACTGGCCAATCCCGTGGTGTCGGTGATCGAAGACGTGGTCTCGTTCGTCACATCCCTGATCGCCCTGCTGATTCCGCTGCTCGTCATTCCGCTACTCGCATTCCTGCTGTGGTTCGCGTGGCGAGGGGTGCAACGGGTGCGGCGACTGCGCGCGACGTGAACTGGTAGACAGTCCCCATGCCTGACACCGAGATCACGTTCGACAGCGGTGCCGTCACGTACTACGGCAGCCTGCGCACCCCCGACCACGCGAACGGGTCGGCGCCCGCCGCGCTGCTGCTCGCCGGCAGTGGTCCCACCGACCGCAACGGCGACAGCGCCCTGCTCCCCGGTGACATCGGAACGCTCCGCCATCTCGCCGACGTGCTCGAACAGCACGGCATCTCCAGCCTGCGCTACGACAAGATCGGCAGCGGCGAGACCGCCCTCGGCCCCTACGAGGTGGAAGAAGTCGGGGGTCTCGGATTCACCACCTTCGTCGACGCCGCGTCCGCGGGCCTCGACTTCCTGGCCGCCCAACCCGGGGTCGACCCGTCGAAGCTGATCGTCATCGGTCACAGCGACGGCGGACTCGTCGCCCTCGCGCTCGCCACCGCGGAAGACGAGTCGCGGGTGCGCGCCGTCGGACTGCTCGAACCGCTGAGTGTCCGGCTCCTCGACCTGCTCACCACACAGATCCACGGTCAGCTCGACGCCGTCGTCGGCACCGGCCAGCTGCCGGTGGAACTGGCCGACGAACTCCGGCTCGCGCTCGCGGACACCGTCGAATCGCTCCGCACGTCGGGCACGATCCCCGACGACCTTCCGGAACCGTTGCAGAACGCCGGGCTGGTCCATGCCAACGCGAAGGCCCTCGCAGAGGAGGACGCTCTCGACCCGCGCGCACTGGCCGGCCGGCTGCCCGCCGGGTTCCCCGTCCTCACCAGCTGCTCCGCCAAGGACATCCAGGTACAGCTCGCGGACGTCGACGGCCTGAACGACGCCCTCGCGCACACCGCGCTGACGCCGGTGCGGATGACGAACGCCAATCACGTCCTCAAGGACGTCGGCGACCGTCCGTCCACCGGACCGGATTACGTGGAACCGCTCCCCTACTCGGCGGAGTTCACCGAACCGTTCAGCAGGTGGATCGCCGCTCTGTGATCAGTTCCCGCCGGCTCCGGTGATCACGGCCATCAGTGTGCTCGCCAGTTCGGACACGAGCCCCAGGTTCTTGTCGTTGACGAGATCCTCGAGCCCGTCGAGGCCCTCGACCTCGAGCAGCGGCGCGAGCATCTCCATCAACTCGGAGAACTCCGCCGACTCCGGGGCCGTCGACTGCGGGGTGGCCTTCGGGGTGGTCGCCTTCGGCGTCGTGGTGGTGGTGGTCGACGACGCGCTGTCCTCGCTCGCCTCGGGCGTCGTCGTGGTGGCCGCCGGTGCTGCCGCGAGTTCCTCGGCCGGCGCCGACTGGGACCCCGTCAGCAGGTAGGTGACGATGCCCGTCGTGATGGTGATCGCGTGCTTCAACTGGCCGTCGGTGCTCTCCAGCTGGGCGGAGTCTTCCTTGTTGGAACCGTTGCCCATCTCGACGAACACCAGCGGCACCTGAGTCAGCGCGGGCCCGGCTACATCGGCGCGGGTCTGGAGGCCGTCGTTCACGCCGGCGTAGTTGGCGGGAACGAATCCGTCCGACTTGTAGGCGTCGCGCATCATCTTCGACGCCTCGAGGCCGCCACCGGACTGCGCCGCGTCCGCCTTCTCGTCGGGAATGGGCAGCGACGGGATGATCATGTGGAACCCGTGCTTGCTCGCGTCCTCGCCCTGCGCCGTCGAGTCCGCGTGAATGCTCACCGCGAGGTCGGCATTCGATTCGCTTGCCGCACGCGCTCTTTCGTCGACGCATCCGCCCCAGCCGGTGTCGTCCTGGCGGCTCAGGACGACCTTCGCGCCGAGACTCTCGAGGCTGCTCTTCACCAGCTGGGAGACGTTCCAGTTGATCGTGTGCTCGGGCACCCCGCCCAGCGACGTCATGCCACTGGTCTGGCAGTCCTTCGTGTTGCCCCGGCCGTCGTTCACCTGCTGCGCGAGGTCGTGGCCCTCGCTCGAACCCTGATGTCCGGGGTCGAGGAACACCGTCATCCCGGACAGTTCGGTGCCGGTCGCCGTCGCCGCGGGTTCCGCCGAAGCCTGAGCAGGGATGAGCACGGACGCACCCAGGACGCAGGCGCCGAGGCCGGCCTTGATCGCAAATCGGTTCATAACGGGAATGGGCGCACCGTCGCAGTCCGGGCGCCACTCTCCTTCCACAGGTGCCACTCGAGTCACATCAGCCCCGAGTGAATCAGCTGCACCGTGCGTGCGGGCAGCTCGAGGCCGGATCGAAAGCAACCTGTGACCAAAGTGTGGGATTCGACAGATGCGCACCGATCAGCCACACGCCGACGCAATCGCCGGTGCATCTGACGAATCCGTGCGCGGAGGTGAACGGGACGGCAACTCTGGGCCAAGAGCCGCTGCTCAACCCTGCATTTCGGCGCCGTGGCCGGATAATGGAAGTGCAAACCCTCAACCGGTGCTGTACGGTCATCTACCAACCAGCAACGACACGCAGAAAGGTACGGACATGATGCAGCTTCACGCGCTCTTCGCATCCGTACCCGCATGGCGTCGCTGCTCCGCCGACAAGCACATCACCAAGTTCGGCGCACCCCGAGAATGTTGAGACTCACACCACGTCATTCTCGGGCACCCAGGGCAAACCCCTCGGGTGCCTTTTCTTTTACCTTTCACTTTCAGGAGCACCCCATGAAACTTCGCATCAACCAGCTGTCCACCTCTCCCCCGTATCTCGACCTGCCGGACGATCTCACCGGGTACGCCGTCACCCTCGACCTGTCGCACTGCGATGCCGCCCACGAGGCCGGCCTGGGTGAGCTGATCAGCGAGGTCCGCAGCCGCGGCGCCGCCCGCGTGGTCATCACCGGTTCGCCGCGCGAACTCCAGGGCACGGCCCGAGCACACGGGGCCGCAGCCGCCTGACGAAGCAGAACGGGCCCCGGCATGATGCCAAGGCCCGTTCGAGAGTCGTCGAACGCTAGTGCGCGAAGTGCCGCGCGCCCGTCAGGTACATGGTGACGCCGGCTTCCTTGGCCGCATCGATCACCTCGTTGTCGCGGACGGAACCACCCGGCTGCACGACTGCCTTGACGCCGGCGTTCGCGAGCACCTGCAGTCCGTCGGGGAACGGGAAGAACGCGTCCGACGCGCCCACCGACCCGACCACCCGGTCACCGGCCCGCTGCACCGCGAGGTGCGCGGAGTCGACGCGGTTGACCTGGCCCATGCCGACGCCGACCGACGCACCGTCGGAAGCGAGCAGGATGGCGTTGGACTTCACCGATCGGCACGCGCGCCACGCGAACTCGAGATCCTTCAAGGTCTGTTCGTCGGCGGCGTCGCCGACGGCCAGCGTCCAGTTGGCCGGGTCGTCGCCCTCGGCGTCGAGCACGTCGCGCTCCTGCAGGAGCGCTCCACCGGACACGGGACGCAGTTCGATTCCCGTCGCGGTCGGTGCCTCGGCGAGGAGGACGCGGATGTTCTTCTTGCGTTGCAGCACTCCGAGCGCACCGTCCGCGTAGGACGGGGCGATGATCACCTCGGTGAAGATCTCGGCGACCTGCTCGGCCATCTCGACGGTGATCTCGCGGTTCGCGGCGATGACTCCGCCGTATGCGCTGACCGGGTCGCAGGCGTGCGCCTTGCGGTGTGCCTCGGCGATGTCGGCTCCGACCGCGATGCCACACGGGTTCGCGTGCTTGATGATCGCGACGGCCGGCTCGCTGAAGTCGAACGCCGCACGCCAGGCGGCGTCGCCGTCGGTGTAGTTGTTGTACGACATTTCCTTGCCGTGCAACTGTTCCGCCTGAGCCAGACCGGCCGGGGCGGCGGGGTTCACGTAGAGGGCCGCGGCCTGGTGGGGGTTCTCGCCGTACCGCAGGACAGCCGAGCGGTCCCAGGTGGCGCCTGCCCACTCGGGGAACTGGGAGTCACCCGGTTCGACCAGCGTGGACGTCATCCAGCTGGCGACCGCGACGTCGTACGACGCGGTGTGCTGGAACGCCTGCGCAGCGAGGGCGGTGCGCTCGGGCAGCGTGAAACCGCCGTCGGCGACCGCGGTGAGCACGTCGTCGTAGCGGGCGGGATCCACCACGACCGCGACCGACGGGTGGTTCTTCGCGGCGGCACGCACCATGGACGGTCCGCCGATGTCGATCTGCTCGACGCACTCGTCGGGGGTCGCACCCGATGCGACGGTCTGCGTGAACGGGTACAGGTTCACGACCACCAGCTGGAACGCCTCGATGCCGAGTTCCTCGAGCTGCGCGAGGTGCTCCGGCTTCCGGGTGTCGGCGAGGACGCCGGCGTGCACCCGCGGGTGCAGCGTCTTGACCCGGCCCTCGAGGCATTCGGGGAAGCCCGTCAGCGCCTCGACGGGGGTGACCGGGATGCCGGCGTCGGCGATCTTCGCTGCAGTCGACCCTGTCGACACCAGCTCGACGCCTGCCTTGTGCAGGCCCGTAGCCAGTTCGACCAGACCGGTCTTGTCGTAGACGCTGACGAGCGCTCGGCGTACTGCCTTGCGTTCACTCACTGGGGATCACGGCCTTTCGTCCATCGGAAACAACTCCACGGGTGGCGACAGCGGCGATGACGTCCGCCAACAACCGTCGCTCCACAGTCTTGATGCGCTCGTGCAGGGTCGACTCGTCGTCGCCGTCGAGCACAGGCACGGGTTCCTGCGCCAGGATCGGGCCGGTGTCGACACCGGCGTCCACGAGGTGGACGGTCGATCCCGACACCTTCACGCCGTAGGCCAGGGCATCCGGGACCGCGTGCGCGCCGGGGAATGCGGGCAGCAACGCGGGATGCGTGTTGATGATGCGACCGCCGAAGCGCTCCAGGAAGGCGGGACCGAGGATCTTCATGAAACCCGACGACACGACGAGCGACGGCTGGTGGGACGCGACGGCCTCGGTCAGCGCGACGTCCCAGGCGGCACGGTCGGCGTGGTCGCGCAGGCTCACCCGGAAGTGGGGAATGTCCGCCACGTTCGCGTGGGAGGTCGCATCACAGTCGCGGTCGACGCCGACGGCGACGATCTCAGCGGGATACCCGTCCGTGTGTGTTGCTTCGATCAGCGACCTCAGGAGGGTTCCCGCACCGGAGGCGAGTACGACGATCCGCGCCGGCGAACCGGTCGTGGGCCTCAGGTGGTCACGCGAGGAAGTCAGCGCACTACTCCTGAACAATCGAAAGGCCTGGTGAATCGAAAGACGGGCAAAAAATGGGGGCGGTCGCATCGTCGACCGACCAAGAGCCTAGTCGCTGGGGGTTGCGGGCCCTCGGGGCAGGTCGGGTTCCGGGCTCTCGGCGGCGTCTGCGGACCCCTCGGGTTCGTCCGTCGGCGTGTCTTCCTCGACCTCTGCGTCCACCACGACCTCGGCCTCGGCGCCGGTGTCCTGCGGTGCAACCGGCGCTGCCGGCGCTTCGGTCTCGTCGACGAGTTCGGCTTCGATCACCCGACTCGGCGCGACCTGTTCGGCGACCGCCGGTTCCTCGGTGATCGGGGCGGCGATCGCCGGAACCTCCTCCGCGCCGGGAAGATGCGGCTCCTCGTCCTCGGTGTCGGCGTCGTCCTCGTCCACGGCGCCCCGGCTCCGATGCCAGGCCACGACCACCGCTGTCACCGCGCCCGCGAGTCCGAGCCACGCGAACGTGAGCAGTCCGAACGCCCACCAGTGCAGCTCGACCGTTCCGAATGCGCCGAGCCTGCCGCCGGACACGAGGCCGAGCACCGCCGTCACCACGCCCACCCCCGCGGCGGCGGTCAGCACGGTGAACAGCGCTTCCTGCCCGGCGACGCGACGCCCGCAGTCGCATCCGAGCATCACACCGATCAGCAACGGAATCACCAGCAGCGCGGGCCAGGCACCACCCGACACCCCGTCGGGAACGGCGCCGAGCAGCGGCAACGGCGGCAGCGAACCACCGACGTTCCCGAACACGCTGACCGAGACGTCCCCGATCTGCGCGGTCCCTCCGATGACCGCGGCCGCGGCACCCACCACGACGTTCGGCAGGTACAGCACCGACAGGATCGTCAGTCCGAGCATTCCGACGACGCCGTCGCCGCGTTCGAGCAGCGAGCCGACCGTCGACCACTCCATCAGCAGCGAGATCGTGACCATGACCGCGCCGGCACCGAGAATCGCCGTCAACGCGCGCAGTCCCGGCCGCACCGCGTCCCGGACCCACGACGGAACCTGCGCACCGAGCGTCGGCCACATCGCGACCGTCACACCGATCGCCGATGCAAGCAGGTGCACGAACAGCACCCACCCGAACGCGGCGAGCGCGTTCGGGGAGGACAACGGGATGACCGCCGACGCGTCCGCGATGACGGCGAGGCTGATGGCCGTCACGACCAGCGGTCCGGCCACCGCAGCGCCGATCACCTGCAGAGCGTGCCGCCGCGAGGACGCCGGGTGCACCACGGCGGCGCATCCGCGGGCGACGACCCACATCATCCCGGCTGTCGGGATCAGCGGGAGGACACCGAGTGACGTGCCGTCGATCGTCAACGGCACCTGGTGAATCGCCAGCCACGACGCCGCGATGGCACCGAACGTTCCGGTGAGGTCGCTGTTCGCCGCCACCAGCGTGACGACGATGAGTGCGGACAACAGGACGACGGTGACGCCCGCGGGCCGGAACGCGACCGCGAGCAGCGCCCGCATCTCGTCGGCGTCGGGCACGGGTCGCTGTCGCGGGACTTGCCGCTCGTCATCACCGACGGCTCGCCGTCGTGCTCCCTGTGCGACGCGCTGCGCACGATCAACCAAAGAACTCATCCCCTCGAGAGTGGCACTCCGACTCCGCGGCGGCGGTCAGGCGCGCCGCACAGAAGTGGCCTCCGACCACGTTGGGTCAGAGGCCACCTGCTGGTTGGGCCGCTACTTGTCATCCCTGTCGGCGCGCGTGTCGAACGCCTGGGTCGGCGCGCTGTAGCCCTCCGATTCGGACTTCTCGGCCGAGTCTGCCGACTTCGCCTCGGTGGAAGGCTGCTCGCCGTACTCGAGCGTGCGCTCCACCGGGGACGACTCGGACTGCGAGCCGTACGCGGGCGCCGCGTGCTGCGCGGAACCGTAACTGGTGCCGGCCGGGTACTGCGAGCTGGGCGTTCCGGTGGACTGCGACGGGCTCGACGGCTGCGAGTACCCCTGGTACTGCGGCTGCTGGTAGGCGGTGGTCGGGGCGTCGTACGACGCGGACCCGGCACCCGCCGCGGCTCCGTAACCCGGCTGCTGGGGCTGCCCGTAGCCCTGACCGTAGCCGGTCTGGCTCTGCGAGGGCTGACCCTGCTGGCCGTAACCCTGCTGGCCGTAGCCGGGCTGGTTCTGCTGGCCGTAGCCGGGCTGCGACTGACTCTGCCCGTAGCCCTGCGGGGCGCTCTGACCGTAGCCCTGGGGCGGCTGTCCGTACGACTGCTGCGGGCCCTGCCCGTAGCCCTGCGGGGCGCCCTGGCCGTAACCCTGCGGCGCCTGACCGGGCTGACCGGGCTGACCGAAGCCCGCGGCTGCGGCCGGCTTGGGCGCCGGCTGCTTCAGGAGTCCGATGTCGAACAGCGTGGCCGCGACGGCCACGGCCGACTGGATGAATCCGAGAACGAGGATCAGGATTGCGCCCCAACCCGAATCCGCGTCGACGTTGAGGAAAACGAACAACGCGACAACCCAGCCCGCGACGGACGCCGCCGCTGCCGCGCCCGCGTAGGACTGCTTCGGAAGGAGCGAGACTGCCGCGAGGAGACCACCGAGGAACAGGAGGCCGAGCCCGTCCGTGTTGGCTTCGAACGAGTTCACGGACTCTCGCGCCAACGTGGCGTACGGGGCGAACCCGAGCAGTAGGTTGAGGACACCGAGAACTGCGACACCGATCAGAAGGAAGAAGCCCAGGCCTTTCGGTTCTCCCCCTGCAGTCGGTTGCGCGGGCGGACCGTAACTCGGTCCTCCGGGCGTGAACGTCATGACTTCTCCTAGTCGACAAGTGGTCGTCTGCGTGCGCTCTTCCGACGCTAGCCTACGTATACCCGTCGGTCACTGCCGTCACTCGCGGCCCGCGGCGCCGGGAACAGCGCAGGAGACAATGGTTCGGTGCCGTACACCCTCGCTCCCCACACCGCCGATCTCACCCTGGAGACGGAGGTGAAGCACTCACGTTTCATCGCCGCACTGCGGCGCGTCGAGGACGCCGAGGCGGCGCAGGCCTTCGTCCAGGATCGGCGGCGGGCGTATCCCGATGCGCGACACCACTGTTCGGCGTACATCATCGGAAACGGCCCCAGCGACCGGGTCGAGCGTGCGAGCGACGACGGCGAACCCGGTGGCACCGCGGGCATTCCGATGCTGCAGGTACTCAAGGCCCGTGATCTCGTCGACGTCACGGTGGTCGTGACACGGTACTTCGGGGGAATCAAGCTGGGCGCGGGCGGATTGGTGCGCGCCTACTCCGGCGCGGTGGCCACAGCGGTCGAGGCCGCACCCCTCGTGCGGAGGGAACTTCGCCACCTGCACACCCTCGCCGTCGGCCACGCCGAGGCGGGACGCGTCGAGTCGGAGTTGCGTGGGCGGGGCGTCGTCGTGGTGGACACGACATACGGGGAATCCGCGGTCCTCACCCTCGCGGCGCGGGACTCGGCGGAGTTGGCCGATCTGGTCGCTGCCGTCACGTCGGGGACGGGGACACTCGATCCGGCCGGGGAGATGTGGGTCGATGCCTGAACGGCCCGTGCGCCTTTCCGGTAGCGGGAGCTACCAAAAAGGCGCACGAGCGCGGAGCGCCTAGGCCTGGACGGTCAGGCTCTGCAGGATCTCGCGAGCGAGCGCAGCGGTCTCGGACGGCGTCTTGCCGACCTTCACCCCGGCTGCCTCGAGGGCGTCCTTCTTGGCCTGCGCGGTGCCCGAGGAACCGGAGACGATGGCGCCTGCGTGGCCCATGGTCTTGCCCTCGGGGGCGGTGAAGCCCGCGACGTAGCCGACGACCGGCTTCGTGACGTTCGCCTTGATGTAGTCGGCGGCACGCTCCTCGGCGTCGCCACCGATCTCACCGATCATCACGATGACCTTGGTCTCGGGGTCCTTCTCGAACGCCTCGATGGCGTCGATGTGGGTGGTGCCGATGACCGGGTCGCCGCCGATGCCGATGGCGGTGGAGAAGCCGAAGTCACGCAGCTCGAACATCATCTGGTAGGTCAGCGTGCCGGACTTGGACACGAGACCGATCGGGCCGGTGCCCGCGATGTTGGCCGGGGTGATGCCGACCAGCGACTCGCCGGGGGTGATGATGCCGGGGCAGTTGGGTCCGATGATGCGGGTCTTGTTGCCCTTGGAGACGTTGTACGCCCAGGCGTACGCCGAGTCCTGCACCGGGATGCCCTCGGTGATGACCACGAGCAGCGGGATCTCCGCGTCGATGGCCTCGACGATGGCGTCCTTGGCGAAGGCCGGGGGAACGAACGCGATGGAGACGTCCGCGCCGGTCTTCTCGATGGCCTCGGCGACGGTGCCGAAGACGGGCAGCTCGACGCCGCCGTCGTGGGTGACGGTGGTGCCGGCCTTACGGGCGTTGACACCGCCGACGACCTGGGTGCCGGCCTTGAGCATCAGCGCGGTGTGCTTCGTGCCCTCACCGCCGGTGATGCCCTGGACGATGACCTTGGAGTCCTTGGTCAGGAAGATAGCCATGTTTTTTGAGTCCCTTTACTTTGCGGCGAAGGCCAGCTCGGCAGCCTTGTCGGCGGCCTCGTCCATGGTTCCGACGACCGTGACCAGCGGGTGGGCGGCCTCGGCGAGGATACGACGACCCTCTTCGACGTTGTTGCCGTCCAGGCGGACGACCAGCGGCTTGTTGGCCTCGTCACCGAGCGTCTTCAGGGCGCCGACGATGCCGTTGGCGACCGCGTCACACGCGGTGATGCCACCGAAAACGTTCACGAACACGCTCTTGACCTGCGCGTCGTTCAGGATGACGTCCAGGCCGTTCGCCATGACCTCTGCGGAGGCGCCGCCACCGATGTCGAGGAAGTTGGCCGGCTTCACGCCACCGTGCTTCTCACCGGCGTAGGCGACGACGTCCAGGGTCGACATGACCAGGCCGGCGCCGTTACCGATGATGCCGACCTCACCGTCGAGCTTGACGTAGTTGAGGTCGTTTTCCTTGGCCTTGAGCTCGAGCGGGTCCGTGGCGTCCTTGTCCTCGAACGCCTCGTGGCCGGGCTGACGGAACGCAGCGTTCTCGTCGAGCGTGACCTTGCCGTCGAGTGCGAGGATCTGGTCGTCCGGCGTGCGGACGAGCGGGTTCACCTCGACGAGGAGAGCGTCTTCGTTGATGAAGACCTCCCACAGCTTCTGGATCGTCACGGCCGCTGCGTCGAGCACCTCGGCGGGCAGCTTTCCTGCCTCGGCGATGCTGCGCGCGAACGCGAGGTCGACACCCTTGACGGCGTCCACGGGGATCTTCGCGAGAGCGTCGGGGTTCTCCTCGGCGGTGACCTCGATCTCGACGCCACCCTCGACCGAGCACATGGCCAGGTAGGTGCGGTTTGTGCGGTCGAGCAGGAATGAGATGTAGTACTCCTCGGCGATGTCACTCGCCTCTGCGACCAGCAGCTTCTTGACGACATGACCCTTGATGTCGAGGCCCAGGATCGCCTCGGCGTTGGCCTGGGCGGCATCGGCGTCGGCGGAGTACTTGACGCCACCGGCCTTGCCGCGGCCTCCGACCTTGACCTGCGCCTTGACCATCACGGGCTTGCCGATTTCTTCGGCAATCTCGCGTGCGCCGGCGACCGTGTCGGTAACACGCCCAGCCGAAGTCGGCACCTCGTGCTTGGCGAAGAGTTCCTTCGCCTGGTATTCGAAGAGATCCATCTGCTCACCGTCTCGTCTGCGTTGACACCCGCTCGAGGGGTAGGAGCGGGTCTGTTTTGGACTTTAACCAGTTGCCGGGCCCGGTCTGCGGCCGCGTGTCTGCTATGTGGTCCACATCACGCGATAACACGCATTGAGGCGAGCCTCACCAGAAGTACTGAGGCGAGCCTCACCGCGGTCGACGGGGCGGACCTCACCGATTTCTGCTGCGTGTCGTGAGGGCCGCGGCAGCCGCAATCAACACTATGCCCACGGTTGTCGGGACGACACCGGCCCCCATTGAGGGATCGGTCACCCGGGCCGCGGTGAGCGGCCACGACAGGAGGTATACCCCCACCACAACGGCCGAACCGAGCAGGAGTGCCACCGCCCGGGCCGGGCGGGCACGTGAGGCGACGATCACTGCGAGGACCACCGCGACGCCCAGTAGGACGCGCCCCCACACGTCGAGGTTCCACGGGAACTCCGCGAACGACGCGGGCGCGTAGTCGTCGCCGCGTGCATCGGTCCCGTGGAAGAGCGGCAGTCCCAGTCCGACGAACGCGGCGACCGCCCCGAGACCCCCGACCGCGAGGACCGCGATCGAGGTGGACGGTTCCTCGGACGTGTCGATCTCCTCGCGTTCCGCCGAACCGGCGAACCACGTCAGCACGCCGGTGACGCCGGCGGTGACGGCCGCACACCACAGCAGCGCGGCACCGATTCCGGCGCCGATTCCGGGGACGTCGGCGGCGAGCACGACGGACTGCGACACCGAGGCGACGGAGAACGGGATCGTCACCCACAGCACTCCGACCGCGGGCCGGACGGTGGAGGCGAACTCCGACAGCAGCAGCCAGACGCAGCCGACGACGAGCACGAGGGCGGCGACGAGCACGACCCGGGTGGCGTAGATGTCGGGGCGCACGGCGTCGGCCGGAATGTCGAGGACGGGGAGCAGGGCACCGGCGGCGGCCAGCACGGCGGTGACGATTCCGGTGGTCCCGGCGGCGACGTGCCAGCGGGCGATCCGAGCGCGGGCAGCGGCGGCCTCGGCTCGCAGCGCCGCCTTGGCGACGCCCTTCGCGGACGGGGTGACGGCCCCCTTCTTCGCCTGGCCGCCCTGAGCAGGCGCGGACGACGAGGGGGTGGCGAGCGTCTTCAGGATCCTGGTGTCGCGAGCCCGGTCGACCATCGGGATGCAGACACCGACGAGTACGAGGACACCGGCGCCGACGGTCCCCCACACCGCGCCGGGCCCGGGCTGGATCCGTTCGCCCGCGGCGAGTCCGGCCACCAGGCGCGTCCCGACCACGCCGAGCGCGGCCAGACCTGCCCCGACGAGCGCACCGGACGCCACGGGCGGCGAGATGGACGCCAGTGCGGAGGCGACCACGATCAGAACGGCCGCCGCCAGGACCCCGGCGCCCGCGGACGCAGCCAGATCCGACTCGACGACCGTCGGGACGAGGATGACCGGATCCTCGGATACGAAGGCGGGCGCGAACAGCGCGCCGACGAGCACGACGGCGGCGACCACCGCGACCGCGGACGGCAGGAATCCGACACGGGCGCCCGTCGCCCGTCCGACCTGTTCGGAGCTGCGGGCGTCGCCGTAACCGTCCATCAGCGATTCCCGGTGGACCGCGACCATGCCGAGGAGGCCGGCGAAGGCGATCAGCAGGTGTCCGGCGAGGGCGGCGTACGCGCCGGACCCGGCGGCGAGCTCGGCCGCCGTCTCGGGCCGGAACAGTTCGAGTCGATTGGCGTCGATCGCGTCCGTCCACAGCTGTGTGTCGAGCACGGCAGCGCCGAGGGACACCGCACCGGCACCGGCCAGCAGCGCACCCGCCACCGCAGTGCGCCGGGCGAGAACCGCGGGGACGGCGAGAACGGGTGCCGCGACGGCGAAGACCGCAGCCCACAGCGCGGCTGCGCCGATCGCCGACGGCGCGGCCACCCCGTCGGCCGAACGGACGGCGTGCAGCACGGGCGCCGAGGCCACTCCCACACCCCCGACGAGACCCAGGACAACAGCGAGCACGCACCCCCGGCGCGCACGGGCGGGATCGGGCTCCTCGACGGCCGTCAGCCCGGTGCCGCCGGACGAGGGAATACGTTCGGGCTCGGCCCTACGCCCGTCCGGAGATCGAGTTGATGACGCCACAGGCCGACGCTAGCGCTAACCCACTGCCTCCCCCGCGTTGTGACACGCGCATTCAGGGACGAGATTGAACCGAGACGAAAAGTGGGTTCGACGTTTTCCCAGCTCAGTTTGTGATGCCCGTCACATGTAGCCGTTCCTCCGCGTTACAGGTTGCGCGCATCGCAACCGTTTCGTTACCGTCGCCAGGGTCCAAGTCACAGGCAGGTCACGAGCAGGAGGACGGACGGGCGTATGCACCATCGCAGCCAGTTCACGGCCAGCCGTTTTGTGAGTCACCACGATGACGAGTTGCGGGGTCACAACGACGAAGTCGCGCCCACGTACCCCTCGAGGTCGGTCGAGCGTTATCCCGAGACCGATAGTTCTGAGATTTCACGCATGCTCTTCCGCAATTCGCAGTCCACAAGCTCCACCCCCGACAGCGTCGGCGCCGGCAACGGCTTCGAGACCGTCGACACCGAGTCCGAGATTCCCGGCTTCACTCCCCGCAGCGGTTCCGAGTCCTTCGAGGGCGCACCCTCCCACTCCCGCCGCGGAGCCCACCGCATTCCGACTCCCCCCTCAGCTCTCAAAGGCCGCGCCGCAGTCCTCGCTGTCGCAGCGGGCGCCGTAGTCGCCGCAGGCCAGGCCGCCGTCACCAGCGGATCGTCCAGCTCCTCCGACCACTCCGAGGTCGCCCTCGCCAGTGACGAGTCGAGCACCATCGGAACCACCGCCGAGCCGCAGGCCGCGCAGTTCTCCACGGTCGCCGACACGGCCGCGTCCGAGTCGAACGCCCCGCAGGTCCTCAACATCGCGAACCCGACCGACCTGTCGCAGTTCAGCAACCTGCTCGCCAAGGGACAGCGTTTCAGCGAAGAGCGCGCCGCCCGCGAAGCCGCTGCCCGCCGCCCCCTGTTCGTCCTCCCCGCCGTGGGAACCTTCACCTCCAACTTCGGAAGCCGCTGGGGCACCCTGCACGCGGGCGTCGACATCGCCGCCCCCATCGGCACCCCCATCGTGGCCGTCGCCGACGGCGAGGTCATCGACTCGGGTCCGGCTTCCGGGTTCGGCATGTGGGTCCGCCTCAAGCACGCCGACGGCACCATCACCGTCTACGGGCACATCAACACCTCCACCGTCACCGTCGGCCAGAAGGTCATGGCGGGCGACCAGATCGCGACCGTCGGCAACCGCGGCTTCTCCACCGGCCCGCACCTGCACTTCGAGGTCCACCTCGCCGGCGAGAACAAGATCGATCCCCTCCCCTGGCTGGCCTCCCGCGGCATCAGCCTCGGCCCCGAGATGGACTGACCGAAACCCTTCGGCTCCACCCGAACACACGACTGCGGCGCATGCATTGCATGCGCCGCAGTCGTTTCGCCGTCGCTACAGCTTGACCATCGGGACGCCACCGATCAGCATCAGCCGGACCTTGCCCGCGCTGCCGAAATCGATGGTGACCGTCGCGGTCGGGCCGGCACCCTTGGTCTCGAGGACCGTGCCGAGGCCGTACTTGTCGTGACTGACACGGTCGCCGACCGTGAGCACCAGGTTGTTGTTGCGGGAACGGGCGGCGCCGAAGCTCGGCGTGCCTGCCGACCCGCCGCCGTAACCGGAACCGCCGCCGAAGCCACCACCGCCGTATCCCGATCCACGCGCACGGCCACCGCCGATCGCACCACCGGAACCGATACCGGTGCCCGGGTCCTCACGGCGCCAGTGCACGAGATCCGACGGGATCTCCTGCAGGAATCGCGACTCCGGGTTCTGGATGGGCTGGCCCCACGCCGACCGCATGACGGCCCGTGTCAGATACAGCCGCTGCCGGGCACGGGTGATGCCGACGTACGCGAGCCGGCGCTCCTCCGACAGTTCCGTGGGGTCGCCGAGCGCCCGCATGTGCGGGAACTGACCGTCTTCCCACCCGGTGACGAAGACGACGGGGAACTCGAGCCCCTTCGCGGTGTGCAGGGTCATCAGTGTGACGACGCCCTCGTCGTTGTCGGGCAACTGATCGGAGTCCGCGACCAGGGACACCCGTTCGAGGAACGCGGCGAGGGATCCGGGATCGGGTTCACCGTCCCGGGCGTCGACGTCGCCGTCCTCCGGCGGTTCCACGAGGCCCGCCGCGTTCCGCGCGTCGGAGCTGAACTCACGCGCCACGCTCACGAGTTCGTTGAGGTTGTCGAGACGCGCCCCGTCCTGAGGGTCATTGCTCGCCGCGAGCTCGGCGCGGTAGCCCGTCCGCTCCAGGACCGCCTCGACGACGTCGCCGATGTCGCCGAGCTGGTCGGGGACGACGTCATCCACAGTGGTCTCCGGCGGGAGCATCACCCGCAGTCCGTCCATGAGCTCGAGGAACGACGCGATGGCCTTCTGGGAACGGGTGTTCAGCAGCGGTACGCGCCCCTCACCGCCGTCCCGCAGCGCCTCCGCGAAGCTGATGCCCCGTTGCTCGGAGTGGACGGCCACACAGGCCTCGGCGCGGTCGCCGATGCCGCGGCGGGGCGTGTTGAGGATCCGGCGCAGGCTTACGGTGTCGTCCTCGTTCGCGAGGACACGGAGATACGCGACGATGTCGCGCACCTCCTTGCGCTCGTAGAACCGCACTCCGCCGACGACCTTGTACGGAACGCCGAGCCGGATGAAGATCTCTTCGAGGGCACGCGACGAGTTGTTGGTGCGGTAGAACACGGCGACGTCACCGAACTTGGCGTCGCCGGAATCGACGAGCTTGTCGATCTCGGACGCCACGAACGACGCCTCGTCGTGCTCGTTGTCCGCGACGTAGCCGGTGATGAGCTCACCCTCGCCCGAATCGGTCCACAGCCGCTTCTCACGCCGGCCGGTGTTCTTCGAGATCACCGAGTTGGCCGCCGACAGAATGTTCTGGGTGGACCGGTAGTTCTGCTCCAGCAGGATGGTGCGGGCGTCCGGGTAGTCGCGCTCGAACTCCTCGATGTTGCGGATCGTGGCGCCGCGGAACGCGTAGATCGACTGATCCGCGTCGCCCACCACGCACAGCTCGGCCGGGGCGACCCGGTGGTCCGCGTCCTCGCCGTCGGCGGTTCCGCCGACCAGTTCACGCACCAGCATGTACTGGGCGTGGTTCGTGTCCTGGTACTCGTCGACCAGCACGTGGCGGAACCGCCGCCGGTAGTATTCGGCCACCTGGGGAAACGCCTGCAGCATCGCGACCGTCTCGCCGATCAGGTCGTCGAAGTCCAGCGCGTTCGCCGACCGCAACCGCTGCTGGTAGTGCCCGTACACCTTGGCGATCAGCCGCGGCAGTTCCGCCGGATCCTTGTCGGCGTCGGCGCTCGCCTGCTCCGGGTCGATGAGCTCGTTCTTGAGATTCGAGATGTGGGTGGCGAGCAGCCGCGCCGAATAGCGCTTGGTGTCGATGTTCAGATCCTTGGCGATCATCGTCAGGAGACGCCGCGAATCGTCCGCGTCGTAGATGGAGAAGTTCGAGTTGAGGCCGGGGAGCAGCGACGCCTGGGCTCGCAGGATCCGCACGCAGCTGGAGTGGAACGTGGACACCCACATGCTGTTGGCCCTGGGGCCGACGAGGTGGGCGACGCGTTCCCGCATCTCCGCGGCAGCCTTGTTGGTGAACGTGATGGCCAGGATCTGACCGGGCATCACCCCCCGCTCGGCCAGCAGATATGCGATACGGCGGGTGAGCACAGCCGTTTTGCCCGAGCCCGCACCCGCGACGATCAACAGCGGGGACCCGGCGTGCACGACCGCTTCCCGTTGCGGTGGGTTGAGGCCCTGGAGGAGCACGTCGGATCCTGCGCGCGCCGGTGCGGCGGCGTGTGAAGGCGACGTGGTGCTCAGGGGAGAAGCGGTGCCGGAGATAGTGTTCATCAACTATCAAACTTACCGGCGTGTACCGACAGCGTCACAGCCGCTTGGCCTGCGCGGTACCGCCATGGCAAACTGGTACACATGTTCAGTCCGCCGTCGCGCCCCCTGTGGCGATTTTTTTACGGGTACCGGCCTCCGGTGCCCGTGAACTGAACAGCTCACGAGCCCCGAGGTCCGCACCGGATCCGGGGCTTTTTTCGTCAAACGAGCCTGGATCGGTAACGACTCGAGCCAAAACAACGATCCAAGTTCTGACAAGAGGGAGACGAACCAATGAGCACTCAGACCGTCGCATCAGCCGCCAAGGAAACCGCTGTGCCCACCAGCGAGGCCGAGATCGAGGTTCTCCGCCAGGAGATCGACAAGCTCGACGCCGAGATTCTCGCCGCTATCAAGCGCCGTGCAGAGGTCTCGCAGCTCATCGGGCGCACGCGGATGGCGTCCGGCGGTCCCCGCCTCGTCCACAGCCGTGAGATGAAGGTGCTCGAGCGGTTCAACGAGCTCGGCCAGGAAGGCCACACACTCGCCATGCTGCTGCTGCGCCTCGGGCGCGGCCGCCTCGGTCACTGATTTCCCGAAGCGGCCTGCCCGTCCCCCGACGGCGGTCGTTACGGCTCGAGCGCCACGTACTTGGTCTCCAGGTACTCCTCGATGCCTTCACTGCCCCCTTCGCGCCCGAAGCCTGACGCTTTGACGCCGCCGAAGGGGGCAGCGGTGTCCGAGATGACCCCGCGATTGATGCCGACCATGCCCGATTCGAGGGCGTCGGCCACCCGGAGTGCACGGTCGAGATCGCGGGTGAAGATGTACGACGCCAGGCCGAATTCCGTGTCGTTGGCCGCGGCGATCCCCTCCTCCTCAGTGTCGAACCCGGCGATCGCGACCACCGGTCCGAACACCTCTTCCTTCAGGATCCGCGCCTGCGCGGGGATCTCGTCCAGCACGGTCGCCGGGTAGTAGTAACCGGGACCCTCCGGGGCGACCCCGCCGAGCCGCACCCGGGCGCCGGCACCGACGGCGTCCTGCACCAGTTCCCCGACCTTCTCGAGTTGGTCCGCGTTGATCAGCGGGCCGAGCGTCGTGTCGGGATCCGTGCCGGGTCCGAGTGTGTACGAGGACAGCTTGTCGACGAGCTTCGCGGTGAACTCCTCCCGCACACTGTTCGCGACGTGGAAGCGATTGGCCGCGGTGCAGGCCTCGCCGCCGTTGCGCATCTTGGCGAGGACGGCGCCGGCCACCGCCTTGTCCACGTCGGCGTCGTCGAAGACCACGAAGGGCGCGTTCCCGCCGAGTTCCATGGACGTGCGCAGCAGTCCCTTCGCCGACTTCTCGACGAGCATCCGCCCCACCCCGGTCGAGCCGGTGAACGTGAGCTTCCGCAGCCGGGGGTCGTCGAGCAGCGGACCGGTCACCTCCCCCGACTTCGACGTCGGCAGCACGGACAGCACGCCCTTCGGGAGCCCCGCGTCGGCCATCACCTCGGCGAGCAGGAGCATCGTCAACGGCGTCTCGGAGGCGGGTTTGACGATCATCGTGCAGCCGGCGGCCAGTGCGGGTCCGATCTTGCGGGTGCCCATCGCGAGCGGGAAGTTCCACGGTGTGATCGCCAGACACGGTCCGACGGGCTGCTTGGTCACCAGGATGCGTCCGTTCCCCGCGGGCGCCGGTGTGTAGCGGCCGGCGATACGCACGGCCTCCTCGCTGAACCACCGGAAGAACTCGGCGCCGTACTTGACCTCCGCCGCGCTCTCCGGCAGCGCCTTGCCCATCTCCAGCGTCATCAAGAGCGCGAAGTCGTCGGCCCGGGCCGTGATCTTCTCGAACACCGCGCGGAGCAGTTCCCCCCGCTCACGTGCCGGGGTCGCCGCCCACTCCCGCTGCACCGCCACCGCGGCGTCGAGCGCTTTCATCGCGTCGGCAGGGCTGGCGTCCGCCACCTCGGTCAGGGCGTCACCGGTGGCCGGGTCGAAAACGGTGAACGTGGCACCGTTCTCGGCGTCACGCTTCTCGCCGCCGAGGAAGAGGGTTGTGGGAACGGTTCGCATGAGTTCGACAGCATCCATGACGTCCATCATGCGCCGCACCGAAGTTCGCACGGAAGTTTCGACGCGCGGGCATTAAGCTCAAATCTCGTGAGCTCAGACATCACCGGAACCGCTGCCTGGCAGAAATTGCGTGATCATCACGCTCAAATTCAGTCCGTCCATCTTCGAGAACTCTTCGAGAAGGACCCGGCACGCGGGCAGGAACTCACCGTCTCGGCGGGCGACCTGTACATCGACTACAGCAAGCACCGCATCGACCGCGACACCATCGGGTTGCTCCTCGAACTGGCACGCAGCGCCGACCTGGAGGCACGCCGGGACGCGATGTTCGCGGGCGAGCACATCAACACTTCCGAGGACCGCGCCGTCCTCCACACCGCGCTGAGGCTGCCCGCCGACGCGTCTCTCGTCGTCGACGGGCAGGACGTCGTGGCCGACGTCCACGACGTCCTCGACCGCATGGGCGACTTCACGGATCGTGTGCGCTCCGGTGAATGGCGCGGCGCGACGGGCGAGCGAATCAAGACCGTCGTCAACATCGGCATCGGCGGATCGGATCTGGGTCCGGTGATGGTGTACCGCGCGCTGCGGCACTACGCCGACGCCGGCATCAGCGTCCGGTTCATCTCCAACGTCGACCCCGCCGACCTGGTGCGCAGCCTGCAGGGCCTCGACCCGGCCACCACGCTGTTCATCGTGGCGTCCAAGACGTTCTCGACGCTCGAGACGCTCACTAACGCCACCGCCGCGCGACGCTGGCTGCTCGGCGGTCTCGGCCTCGGAAACGAAGCGGTCGCAAAGCATTTCGTCGCCGTCTCGACGCACGCGGATCGGGTGGCGGAGTTCGGTATCGACACGGCCAACATGTTCGGATTCTGGGATTGGGTGGGTGGCCGGTACTCGGTCGATTCCGCCATCGGGCTGTCGGTGATGGCGGCGATCGGCAAGGAACGGTTCGCGGAGTTCCTCGCCGGCTTCCACGCCGTGGACGAACACTTCCGCACGGCGCCGCTCGAGGAGAACGCGCCGGTCCTGCTCGGCCTGATCGGACTCTGGTACTCGAACTTCTTCGGCGCCGAATCCCGTGCCGTGCTGCCGTATTCCAACGACCTCGTGCGGTTCCCGGCCTATCTTCAGCAGTTGACGATGGAATCGAACGGCAAGTCGGTGCGCGCCGACGGCTCCCCCGTCCCCACGTCCACCGGCGAGATCTTCTGGGGCGAACCCGGCACCAACGGGCAGCACGCCTTCTACCAGCTCCTGCACCAGGGCACCCGGCTCGTCCCCTCCGATTTCATCGGTTTCGGCGAACCGACGGACGACCTGCCCACCGCGGACGGCACCGGCAGCATGCACGACCTGCTGATGAGCAACTTCTTCGCCCAGACGAAGGTCCTGGCGTTCGGCAAGACGGCCGAGGAGATCGCGGCCGAGGGGACGCCGGAGAATCTGGTGCCGCACAAGGTCATGCCCGGCAACCGGCCGTCCACCACGATTCTCGCGCCCAAGCTCACCCCGTCGGTGATCGGGCAGCTGATCGCACTGTACGAGCACCAGGTGTTCGTCGAGGGCGTCGTGTGGGGAATCGACTCGTTCGACCAGTGGGGTGTCGAGCTCGGCAAGACGCAGGCTGTGGAGCTGCAGCCGGTGCTCACCGCCGCGGATGAACCGGCCGCGCAAAGCGATTCGTCGACGGACAGCCTTGTGCGCTGGTACCGCCGTCAGCGCGGACGGGCGTGATTCACCAGCTCTCCGTGGTGTAGACCCGGCCCGACCGGTCCACCAGCCGGGCCCGCAGCTCGTGCTGTTCGATCCAGCGGATCGCACCGATACCGCGGGCGAGGGCGGCGATGCTGGCCGCGTACGCCCAGAGTGCGTCGTCGGCGATCACCGTCACCGTCTCCCACTCGGTGGCGGTGGGCGGTTCGGCAGCCGGGGGCGCGAACGCCGTCGCCATCGCAGTCCCGTTCACCAGTTCGACCTCGCCGTCGCCGGGCACCGGAATCTGCCAGCCGCCGGCGGGACAGTGCCCGGCCGTCGCGATGACGTCGCCGATACGCACGGCGGCCCCGCACTCGAGTTGGCGGGCGACCAGTTCCGCCGCCCGGTCCACCGTGTCGGCCTTGGCGGTGTCGGTGATGTCGAACGACGCACCCCACGGCGCGAACACGACGTCGTCGTCGATCTGGACGTCGAGGAAGCTGGGCGCCGGATGCACCGTGGGGATCAAGTCCTCGTCGGCGGATTCGACGGCGAGCGGATTCACCACTCCGTCTGTCATCCGCGCAGCCCACAGTGCCGAACGCAGCAGTGCCGACATTCGCCTGCTGACCTTCACCGGGGCGCCCTGCGAAAGGTTGACCGCGTGGATCTCGGCGTCGCCGCGGTGGATGTCGCAGACCGATTCGGCCTCGTCGATGACGGCCGCGATCAACGCCGCGGCCTCCGGAAGGGCGGCGCCCTCGGTGACGTCGACCTCCACGACGGAACCCCACACCTTCCATTTCTCGACGCTAACCATGGTGTTCTCCGTGTGCGGTCCGAACAGCGCTGCAGTTCCAGTATGCGCTGGTTGTCCAGAGGCCGGCGTGCCGCGAGGGTCCCGCCCGGTCGTACACTTCGCTGGTGAGCGCCCGATTGAGCGTCGTCGACGAGATGTTCCTGCGCACCCACCGGGGGTTCGGAACGCCGATCGTGATGCAGGGACTGTGGCGTACCGACGGGCACGTGAATGCCTCGACCCTCGATTCCCTGAGCGCAGACTTCGCCCGCGGACCGCTCGGCCGGCGCGTGGTGCGTCCGCGAATTCCCGGCGCGCGGCCCCGGTTCGAGCCGAGTACCGGCGCCTTCCCCGTCGAATACGCGGAGATCGAGGCCGGGACGGTCCTTGCGTGGGCGGACGAGCAGGGCTCGTTGTCGGTCGACCCCGAGCGGGGTCCCGGCTGGCGTCTGGCGTGCGCACGACCCGCTGACGGCGGCACGGTGCTGTCGCTGGTGTGTTCGCACGTGCTCGCGGATGCGCGCGGACTGGCGGCAGCCATCGCCGCGGCGCTGCAGGGCCTGCCCCCGTCGACTCCGGGCGGTGCGGACGGCGCTGTCGCCGACATGTGGGACGCCACCCGGCTCGCCCGCCGCGTGACGGAGGGAACCGCACGTGCGGTCGCCGGCCTCGTGGTGAACGGGACCCGGCGCGCGGAACTGCGCCGCTTCCTGCACGTGAGTGGGAATGCGTCTCCCGGCACGCATTGCCACTCACCTGTGTCGGCGGTGCTGGACGTGGGCGCCGAACGGTGGGATGCCGCCGCGGAGCGGGCAGGCGGAACCCCGAACAGCCTGTTCCTGGCCGTGGTGGCCGAGTTGGCGCGGCGGGACGGCGAATCCCGGCCGCTCACGATCAGTGTGCCGATGGACCTGCGGGACGCGGCCACCTCCTCGGGCACCGCGAACTCCGTCGCCATGGTCGAGGTGGACGTCGGCCCGCAGGACACCGTCGCGGACGTGCGGGCTGCGAGCCGCGCGGCGTTCTCCGCGCCCGCGATGACGAGTCCGGCCGGGTTCCCGGAGGAGATGCTGCAACTGGTCCCCGACCGGGTGGCGCATGCCCTCACGGGCAACCCCGGCGAACGGGACGTGCTGTGTTCCAACATCGGACCGCTACCCGAGACGCTCGTCTCGATCGGCGGTCACCGCGCCACCGGCATTGCCACCCGAGCCGTGCATCCGGGTGTCGTGACCAGCCGCACCCGGCTCTCCGCCTATCTCAGCCGATTCGGCGGCAGCTACACGCTCGCGCTCGAGTCGCTGGACAGTCCGGACCACGCCGCGCTCCGGCAGCGAGCGGCGAACGTCCTCGCCCGCCACGGTCTCGACGCACGGAGCTGGTGACGTCAGGACTCGGACGCGGGTTCGGCGTAGGGCTGACGCGCCGACTGCGGATCGCCGTAGGTGATCGCCCGCTCCCGGCGCGTCCGCGACGCCAGCGTGACGCCCCAGTTGAGCAGGGTGCCGAACCGGTTCCGGTACCCGGCGAGGAACGCGATGTGGATGACACCCCACGACACCCAGCCCATGAACCCGGACATCCGGATCGGGCCGGCCTGGAGCAGCGCGTGCCTGCGGGCGATGTAGGCCGCGCTCCCCAGGTCGCGGTATTTGAAGGGTTTGCGGTCGGGCACCCCACCGGTGACGGTGCGGGCGATGCACCCCGCGGCGTGCCTGCCACCCTGCATCGCGACCTCGGCGACACCGGGAAGCTCGTTCAGCGACATCAGGTCGCCGATCACCCAGACGTTCGGGTGTCCGGGCACGGTGAGATCGGGTTCGACGGCGATGCGTCCGCCCTGAATCTGCTTCACGCCCAGCGCATTCGCGAGAGCTCCCGCGAACGGCACGGCTTCGACGCCCGCGGTCCAGAGGATCGTGCGAGCCCCGTACCGCTTCTTGGTGCGGGCCGCGTTCTTGGCCGTCGTCTCGATGCTGGTCTCGCAGACGTCGGTGACGTGGACACCGAGATGCGTTTCGACACCGACCTTGTCGAGGGTCCGCTGCGCCGCCGCGGACAGTTTCCGGTTGAACGACTGCAGAACACGGTCGCCGCCGTGGAAGAGCAGCACCCGGGCCTCGCAGGGGTCGATGGACTGGAACTCGTGGGCGAGGGCGTGCACGGCGAGTTCCCGGATCTGGCCCGCCAGTTCGACTCCGGTGGGTCCGCCGCCTGCGACGGCGAAGGTCAGCCACGGCCTGCGCTCCTCCGCGGTGGGCAGCGATTCGGCCATCTCGAAGGCGGAGATCAGCTTTCGGCGAATGGCGAGCGCGTCGTCGAGGGTCTTCATCCCCGGCGCCCACTGGATGTACTCGTCGTGCCCGTGGTACGCCTGACGCATTCCCGCCGCGACGATCAGGTAGTCGTAGGGAAGGTCGAACGTGGATCCGTCGAAGCGACTGGCGGTCAGGACCCTGCTGACGGCATCGACGGCGTGCGCCTCCCCGAGGGCGACGTGCACGTTGCGGTTGCCGCGCAGCAGGTGCCGCAGCGGGCTGCTGATCTCCCCTTCGGAGAGCAACCCCGTCGCGCATTGGTAGAGCAGCGGCTGGAAGAGGTGGCTGGTTCCCCGGTCCAGCAGGGTGACATCCACGTCGACGTCGCGGAGCCGCCGGGCGGCGTGGATCCCGCCGAACCCTCCCCCGACGATGACGACACGAGGCCTCGAACGCTGCAGGCCGAGGGACGAAGATTCCTGGGCGGTCGTCATAGGTCAGTCCTACACGAACCGGGATGTCCACGCATGAGGAAGGAACCTCAACGCGAGGTCGATTCCTCGCCATTTGATTCCCGGCAGCGCAGCGCGGTTCGTCTCCTTCTCGATGGCCGCGACCATCGCATCGACGCCGTCGTCGAGGCTGGCCGTCATCTTGGCACTGTCCCCGGCCCTGCCCGACATGTCGGTGGCGATGTACCCGGGGAGCAGCGTGGTCACCACGATCGGACTCTTCGCCAGTTCCGCGGTCAGCGCCTCGCCGAGGGCCGACACTCCCGCCTTGCTCGCCGAGTACGCCGCCTTCGGGCCGGGAAGACCCCGATCGGCACTGATCGAGGACACGAGCACCAGGTGTCCGGAGTTCTGTTCGCGGAAGATCCCGAGCGCCGCCTCGCACTGAGACAGGGCGCCGACGAAGTTGGTGCGGGCGGTGGCGAGATTGGCGTCGGCCCGGCCGGTTCCGATCCGGGCCCCTTTGCCGAGTCCCGCGTTGACGACGACGCGGTCGAGTCCGCCCAGCTCGTCGCGCAGTTCGCCGAAGACCCGGACCACCGCGTCGTGGTCGGTGACGTCGAGTTCCCGGACGGCGACGGTGATCCCGGGATGCGCCGCCTGCAACTCGTCGCGCACGGATTCGAGCCGGTCGACGCGTCGTGCGCACAGCGCGAGGTCTCGTCCCTGGGCGGCGAACCGACGAGCCATCTCCTCGCCGAGTCCCGAGCTGGCCCCGGTGATCAGAATCTTCTGCCGTCTCATTCCGCCACACTATCTACCCGCGGGTAACAACGCGAGAGGCCCGCCGGAACCTCTGACATCCAGCACCGACCGGCTTACCGTTACAGGTATGACTGACTCTGGGAGCGGCGCGGAAGAGTTCGATGTCATCGTGATCGGAGGCGGTCCCGCGGGTGAGAACGCGGCGAGTTACGCCATCGCGGGCAGCGACCGCACCGCGGCGCTGATCGAACACGAACTCGTCGGCGGGGAATGCTCCTACTGGGCGTGCATGCCCAGCAAGGCGTTGCTGCGTCCGGGTGACGTCCTCGGGGCCGCGCACAACATGCCCGGGGTGTCGGCCGGTCCGCTCGACGTGGACGCCGTGCTGGCGCGACGCGACTCGTTCACCAGCAACCACGACGACTCGTCGCAGGTGATGTGGGCCGACTCGCAGGGGATCGACGTCATCCGCGGATCGGCACGCATCACCGGGGACCGCACGGTGACGGTCGGCGATTCCCGCGAGCTGCGCGCCCGGCACGCCGTCGTGGTCGCCACCGGGACAACCGCCGCGGTCCCCGACACCCCCGGCCTTCGGGCAGCGTTGCCGTGGATCTCGCGGGACGCCACCAACCTGAGAGAAGTTCCGCGCCGGGTCGCCGTGATCGGCGGCGGCGTCGTGGCATGTGAGAGCGCGACGTGGCTGCTGGACCTCGGTGTCGAGGAACTGACGATGGTGGTGCGCGGCCGGGCACTGCTCCCGAAGAACGAGCCGTTCGCCGGTGAGCGGGTGGCCCGCTCGCTGGAGAAGAAGGGTGCGCGGATCCTGTTCGGCGCGGACCTTCGCGGCGTCGAGCGGCCCGACGCCCGGGACACGGGGATCGGCCGCATCCACGGCGGTCCGGTGACTCTGGACGTGGCGGGACAGGATCCGCTCGTCGTCGACGAGGTTGTCGTCGCGACCGGGCGCACTCCGGCGACGTCGGCGCTCGGCCTCGACACGCGACTGCTGAACTCGCACGGATACCTCACCACCGACGACCATCTGACGACGGCGGACGAATGGTTGTACGCCGTCGGCGACGCCAACGGCCGCGCGTTGCTCACCCACATGGGCAAGTACCAGGGCCGTGTCTGTGGCGACGTGATCGCCGCCCGCGCCGAGGGCAGGGCTCTGGAGGGGGCCCGATTCCGGGCGACCGCCGACCACGGCCAGGTTCCCCAGGTGGTGTTCGCCGATCCCGAGGTCTCGGCCGTCGGGATCACCGAGCAGCAGGCGCGTGACGCCGGGGTGGACGTCGAGACCGTCGAGGTCGACATCGCCGTCGCCGGCTCGTCACTGGCCCGCGACGATTTCAGCGGTCACGCCAAGCTCGTGGTCGACCGGGCTACCGACACCCTGGTCGGAGCGACGTTCGCGGGCACGGATGTCGGCGAACTCATCCATGCCGCCACCATCGCGCTGGTCGGGAAGGTGCCGCTCGACACGCTGTGGCATGCGGTCCCGTCGTACCCGACCGTGAGCGAGGTGTGGCTGCGGCTGCTCGAGGCGAGGCGCTGACCGGGCGGAAGGGGCGACCGCTCGTCCGGTCTCCGTATAGTCGCCGACATGGCGTCTGACACTCTCACGACCGACACACTGGTGAGGACGGCCGACGGGGCGGTCCGCGGCCGGCGTGTCGGCGACCTGGTCGCGTGGCGGGGAATTCCCTACGCGGCTCCCCCGGTCGGGCCGCTGCGGTTGCGCGCACCCCAGCCCGTCACGCCGTGGTCCGGTGAACTCGACGCCACCGAATTCGGCGACGCCGCCGTGCAGCACAAGAAATTCACCGCACTCCGGCCGGGCAAGTATCAGCCGAGTAGCGAGAACTGCCTGACACTCAACGTGCTGGCCACGCCCGGCACGTCCGGGACGCGTCCGGTGATGGTGTTCATCCACGGCGGCGCGTACACGCTGGGCATGTCGGCCACCGCGCTCTACGGCGGCCAGTCGCTGGTCCGCCGCGGCGACATCGTGTACGTGTCGATCAACTACCGCCTCGGCTCGCTCGGTTACCTCGACTTCACCCAATTCTCCACCCCAGAAAGACCTTTCGACTCCAACCTCGGACTCCGCGACCAGGTGGCCGCACTCGAATGGGTGCAACGCAACATCGCCGAATTCGGCGGCGACCCCGACAATGTCACCGTCTTCGGCGAATCCGCGGGCGCCAATGCCGTCACCACACTGATGACCACACCCGCCGCGAAAGGCCTTTTCGCACGGGCGATCTCGGAGAGTTCCGCCCCCGGCCTCGTCACCACCGCCGACCGCGCCGCCCGGTGGGCATCCGACTACGTGACGCTGCTCGGGGCCGAACCCGACACCGCCGCGGAGGCGCTCACCTCGTCACCGGTCGGCGCACTGGGCCGGGCCGGAAATCGTCTCGGCGCGAAGGTGCTGTCGGAGACGCCGGGACTGCACCCGTTCGGCCCCGTGATCGACGGCGACTTCCTGCCGAAGCCGCCGCTCGACGCGTTCGCCGACGGCTCGGCGCACCGGGTTCCGCTGATCATCGGCACCAACGCCCGTGAGGGCACCCTGTTCCCGAAACTCCTTGACGCGCTGCCGACCGACCCCGACCGGATCGGGCGGATGTTCGCCCTCACCGACCCGGGCGCCGAGGCCCGCGTCACCGCCGCGTATCCCGGCTACCCGGCGCCGGACGCGGCCGTCGACCTGGGCGGCGATCTGACGTTCTGGAGGCCGTCGATCGAACTGGCCGAGGCCCACTCCGCGTTCGCCCCCACCTTCAGCTACCGTTTCGACTTCGCTCCGCGCGCCATGAAATGGCTCGGACTGGACGCCACACACGGATTCGAGCTGTTCGCGGTGTTCGACATCGCCGACACCCTGATCGGCCGCGGCCTCACCCTACCGGGCGGTCGTCGCGGACTGAAGGACGTGACGGACACCGTGCAGCGGCACTGGCTGCACTTCGCCTCGCAGGGAACACCATTGGCGTCATGGCCGAAGTACGACACCGACAGGAGGGCAACACTCGTGTTCGACACCGTCACCACCGTCCAGGACGATCCGCGCCGGGAGCGCAGGCTGGCCTGGGAGGGGTACCGGGGCTACTACGGGCAGGGCCTGTGAACGCTCTCGAGGTCCACACCGATGCCGGCGCCGTCGGAGGGCGCCGGATCGACGACCACCTGACTGCCTGGCGGGGTATCCCCTACGCCGCTCCCCCGGTCGGGCCTCTGCGGTTACGGGCCCCGCAACCGGTCGAGCCGTGGTCGGGGGTCCGGCGGGCCTTCCACTTCGGGTCCCCGGCACCGCAGGGTGGTGGGACCGACGAGGACTGTCTCACCCTGAACGTGCTCGCACCCGGGTCCGCATCCGGATCGCCGCGACCCGTGATGGTCTTCATCCACGGCGGCGCCTACTCCGGCGGGTCCTCGTCCTCGTCGCTCTACAGCGGTGAGTCGCTGGTCCGCCGCGGCGACATCGTGTACGTGTCGATCAACTACCGCCTCGGCTCGCTCGGATACCTCGACTTCACCCAATTCTCCACCCCCGAACGGCCTTTCGACTCCAACCTCGGACTCCGCGACCAGGTGGCCGCACTCGAATGGGTGCAACGCAACATCGCCGAGTTCGGCGGCGACCCCGACAACGTGACCGTCTTCGGCGAATCCGCGGGCGCCAACGCCGTCACCACACTGATGACCACACCCGCCGCGAAAGGCCTTTTCGCACGGGCCATCGCGGAAAGCCCGCCGGTCGCATCGGCCTATCACCCCGAGCGGGCCGCGCGGTGGTCGCGCGAATTCCTCGAGATCGCCGGGGTCCCGCTCGCCGACGCCGCGACGTGGCTCGAGACCGCCGACCCGGCCGACTTCGTCGAGGCGGGGACGACACTGGCGCACCGGGGCGCCGACGAGGAACCGGGAACTCGCGCGTTCGCGCCCGTCGTCGACGGCTTCTTCCTTCCCACGCATCCGCTCGACTGTTTCGCTTCCGGTTCCGGGCACCCGGTGCCGCTGATCATCGGCACGAACCGCCACGAGGGCAGGGTATTTCCCCGGTTCCTGAACATCCTGCCCACCGATCCCACCCGGATCGACAAGATGTTCTCGCACGTGGACGCGTCGGTGAAGGAACGGGCCATCGCCGCCTACCCCGGCTATCCCGGTCGGCGTGCGGCAGCGGACCTCGGCGGCGACGTGACGTTCTGGGAACCGTCCGTCCTGTGCGCACAGGGCCACACGACCATCGCACCGACCTACAGCTACCGGTACGACTTCGCACCCCGGCTACTCCGTGTCCTCGGGCTGGGCGCCACCCACGCCACGGAGATGTACGCGGTGTTCGGATTGACCGGGCCGTGGGCGCGGCTGCTCACCGCGCTCGGGGGGCGCCGCGGGCTTCGGGCCGTCACCGACACCGTCCAGTCGCACTGGCTGCACTTCGCCCGGCACGGGACCCCGGCACCCGGATGGCCCCGGTACTCGCCGGAGCGCCGGGAGACGCTCATCATCGACGACACGAGCCGGGTGGAGAACGATCCGCTCGGCGAGCGTCGACGCGCCTGGCTGGGGTACGAACACCGACGCTAGGCCGAACCCGCGGCGAGCCGCATACGTAACGGCCTCACCCGTGGCCGCGCCGTCGGTTCGTTCCACGGTGCGTCCCTCCCGGTTGCCCTACTCTCGTAGAGACCTGCATTCGGGAGGCGAGAATGACCGAGTCGAACGATCTCGCAGGCCGCACCATGGTGGTCACCGGTGCCACCTCGAGGCTCGGCCTGGAGACCTGCCGCCAACTCGCACGCCGCGGGGCCACCGTCGTCCTGGTCGACCGGGACCAGGACAGGATCGACGCCGTGATCGCCGAACTGTCCGAGAGCGCCTATCGCGACCGGCTGAATTCGGCGCTCGCCGACCTGTCCTCGCTCGATCGGGCCCGCAAGCTGTCCGAGGAACTGCTGCACCGGTTCCCGCGGATCGACGTGCTGGTGAACAACGCAGGCATCGACGTGGGGCATCGTCAGCTGACGGTCGACGGCATCGAAGAGATGTTCGCCGTGAACTACCTCGCGCCGTTCGTGCTGGCGACGTCGCTGGCTCCGGCGATGGCTGCGGCGTCGACCGCCGACGCCGCCGGGTACCGGCATCCGGCACGCATCGTGGACGTCAGCTCGTCGGCACATCGGGGCGGGCACGTCGACTTCGACGACCTCGACGGCACGAAGGACACGTTCCACGGCCAGCGTGCGTACAACAACTCCACACTCGCCCTGACCCTGTTCACGCGGGAGTTGGCGCGCCGGTCCGATCCCGCGAGGCTGGTCGTCAATTGCGCCGACCCCGGCTTCGTCCGCGGCACCTCCCTCGGGCGGGGTCTGCTGTTCGGCCACCAGGTGGTGGGGACGCTCCTGTCCCCGTTCACGGCCGACGTCGCGAAGGCTGCGGAAAGCGTGGTCTGGACCGCCACCGCGACGGAGAGCGGCAAGTTCACCGGCGAATACGTCAAGGGTTGCAAGGTTGTTCACCCGAGCAAGGACGCACGTGACGCCGAACTCGCCGCGCGCTTGTGGGACGCTACCGAGGCACTACTCGCCGGCCGCGGTGCGGCCCGCCCCTGACGCCGGTCAGTTCGGATCCTCGAAGAGCGACAGCACGTTGTCGTGCGGATCCCGGAACCACGCCACGCGGATGCCGTCCGGGGCACGCCAGGCCGCATGCTCGTCCTGATCCATCCCCGGGTACTCGGTGAACTCGATGCCCTTGCTGCGCAGTGATTCGACGACCTTGTTCAGGTCGGCGACCTTCCACCCCAGCACGGTGTACCCGGTGTCGGCCTTCGCCTGCACCAGCGTGACCCGGAGCAGGGAGCCGTTGCAATCGAGGGCCAACGCGAACTCGTCCCGTGTGACGAGAGTCAGCCCCAGGGTCTCCACGTAGAACATCTCCGAGACGTCCAGATCGGTGCTGGCCACGAAACTCACGAGCTCACCCTGAAGACTCATGAATCAACTGTGCCCCGCGGACCCGCAGGCAGGCAAGAGCGCGGGGTCACCCGGGGCGGCTCCGGTGACCCGGGGCACACGGCCGGGCACCCGCAAGTTAACGTCGATTCGACAGGTTGTCTCGCACCGGAATGAGGAACTCGCGTGTCTGCTCCAGTTACAGAGAAGAAGGGCCCCCTCGCGGGCATTCGCGTCGTCGAATTCGCAGGCCTCGGACCGGGCCCGCACGCCGCCGCCCTCCTGGCCGATCTCGGCGCCGACGTGGTGTGCGTCCAGCGTCCCGGAGTGATTCCGCCGGACGGCCCGTACGACCAGATCCAGCGTGGTCGTCGCGTCGTCGAGGCCAACCTGAAGGACCCTGAGCAGGTCGAGAAGGTCCTCGGCCTGATCGAGCGCGCGGACGTCGTGATCGAGGGCTTCCGCCCCGGGGTCACCGAGCGCATGGGCCTGGGCCCCGACGTCTGCCTCGGGCGCAACGAGCGGCTCGTGTACGGACGGATGACGGGCTGGGGCCAGGAGGGTCCGCTGGCCAGCGCCGCCGGGCACGACATCAACTACATTTCGCTGACCGGTGTCCTGCACGCCATCGGCCGCAAGGGTGAACGTCCCGTGCCGCCGCTGAACATGGTCGGCGACTTCGGCGGCGGTTCGATGTTCCTGATCTTCGGGATCCTGTCGGCGCTGGTCGAACGCCAGTCGTCCGGCAAGGGCCAGGTCGTGGATGCGGCGATGGTCGACGGCGCACTCGCCCTGTCGCACATGATGTGGGCGTTCCGCGGTCGCGGCGTCTGGTCCGACGAGCGCGGCGTCAACCTGCTCGACACCGGCGCGCCGTTCTACGACACCTACGAGACGTCCGACGGCAAGTACATGGCCGTCGGCTCGATCGAGCCGCAGTTCTACGCCCTGCTGTTGCAGGGCCTCGAACTCGACCCCGCCGAACTGCCGCAGCAGATGGACGTCTCGGCGTGGCCGCAGATGAAGAAGGTCTTCGCCGAGAAGTTCCTGTCGAAGACCCGCGACGAATGGGCGGCCATCTTCCTCGGCACCGACGCCTGCGTGTCTCCCGTGCTGACGTTCGCGGAGGCGCCGTCCAACGAGCACATCGCCGCCCGCGGGTCGTTGATCGACCTCGACGGCGTCACCCAGCACGCCCCGGCGCCGCGGTTCTCCCGCACCCCTGCGGGCGCACCCACCCCGCCCGCCCGCGAAGGCGTCGACATCGACACCGTCTGGACCTGATCCCCACGTGAGTGGCGACGCGTGTTCCGGCACGCTTCGCCACTCACGTGCTCAGACGACGAGGGACGGTTCCGCGAGCTCACGGTCGACGGCCAGCGTCTCGTACGCTGCCGCGATGCAGTCGACGCCGCGGCGCAGCTCGTCGGACGTCCGCGCGTAGGGGAGCCGGACGAACCGCTCGAATGCGCCCTCCACACCGAACCGCGGCCCCGCCGCCAGCAGCACCCCGAAGTTGGGGGCCGTCGCGGCCAGCGCCGTCGACACCGGCGCGGGCATGCGCAGCCACAGCGACATCCCTCCCGAACCGATGGTCGGGACCCAGTCCGGCAAGCGGTCGGCGAGAGCGTCGAGCATTGCGCTCCGCTGTTCCCGCAGTTCCGCCCGGCGTCGTGCGAGGACGAGTTCGTCGTCGGAGAGCAGATGCGCGGCCGCGAGCTGGTCCATCACCGGCGTGCCCAGATCGACCGCGGCCCGCGCCCCGGCGAGCCGGGTGATCAGGGCCGGATCGGCGCGAATCCAGCCGACGCGCAGCCCGCCCCAGAACGACTTCGCCGCCGACCCAATCGTCACGACCTCCGACTTCGCGGCTCCCCTGCCGTGCGCCGCCACCGGCCCCGGTGACGGCTCGTCCAGCCACAGGTCGACCATCGTCTCGTCCACCACCAGGGTCATGCGGGTGTCACGCGCGATCCGCGCCAATTCGGCCCGCCCGGACGCGTCGAGACACAACCCGGTGGGGTTGTGGAAGTCCGGGATCAGGTACGCCATCCGGGCCGCGGTCTGCCGGGCGGCGCTGCGGATTCCGTCGAGATCCCACGCCCCGGACGCCCCGCCCTCCGGACGGACCGGGACCGGGACCGGACGCGCACCCACCCTGCGGATCGCCTCCAGCGCGTTGGGGTACGTGGGGTGATCGACCAGCACCCGCTCCCCCGGCGCCGTGAGCACGTTGAGGAGCAGCCGCAGCGCGTGCTGGGCACCGGAGGTGACCATGATCTGCTCAGGCGAGGTCTCCAGCCCTCGTGCCCGGTAGCGGGCGGCGATCACGTCCCGCAACGCGCCGATCCCCACCGGCTCCATTCCATGAGTCGGCAGGAACTGCGGAAGCGATTGCAACGCATAGGCGTAGGCCTGCTCGACCGCCTCCGCGGGCGCGGCCATCGCCGCATAGCTGAGATCGACCACCGAACTGTCGGAACCGGGCTGGTGCGCCCGGAACATCAGCCCGTTCTGCCGTGCCCCGAGCGGCAGCGCGACAGTGCTGCGCGACCCCTGACGGCTGATGAGATACCCCTCGTCCCGGAGCACCGAATACGATGACGTGATCGTGGTCCGGCTCAACTCCAGCATCGACGCCAGTTCGCGCTCACTCGGCAACGCGACCCCCAACGGGATGCGGCCGTCGTGCACGAGCAGGCGGATCCCGTCGGCCAGCGCCCGGTAGGCGGGCCGCGCGGCCGACCGCCGGCTGCTGTCGTCCTGCCAGTTGCCGAGGTCCCTGGCCAGGGAGCGTGCGCCGAGTACGCGAGTCATCATGCAGTCCAGTATCAACCTCTTGGCTATTCATCTCCAAGCCAGTTGCGGCGAAGCTCGGATCCATGACGACAGTGATCACCCTCGCGTGCATGGTCCTCCTGGCCGCGGCCGTGGCGCATTACGGCCCCAAAGAGGGAGGTAAGGGGATATTTCGCCTGGAGCAGTTCCGGGTCGGCGCCCCTCTCGGTGGAATCTTCCCCGACGAGCCGAGCAGTCCAGATTCTGCGGACTGGACCTCCCACACGTGAGTGCGAAAGTGTGCCCGGGGACGCCGCAGCACTCACGTCGGGGTCAGCGCGGCGGCGGCAGGACCTGAGTGAACAGCACCGTCCCGGCCGCGTCGAGGAGGTCCACCCGCAACTCCGACGTCTGCCCGTCGATGAACACCTCACCGAAGTGCTGGTATCCGTCGAGCGGCGACGAGTTGGGTGCGGGCGGCGCGTGCACGAACACGGCCTCGGGGCCGAACGTGGCGTCGAGGTCGTTCGGACCGAAGCCGCCCGAGTTGAGTGGACCGGAGACGAACTCCCAGAACTCGTCGAAATCCTTGTACGCGGCGCGGTCGGGCGAGTACCGGTGCGCGGCGGTGTAGTGCACGTCCGCAGTGAGCCATACCGTCCCGGTGATCCGCCCCGCCTTGATCGCCGACAGCACCTGGGCGATCTCGGATTCCCGGCCCGACGGCTGACCGGGCTCCCCGTTCGCGACGCCCTCGAACGCGGTGTCGCCGTCCGGGACCACCATCCCGAGCGGGAGGTCGTTGGCGATGATCTTCCACGTCGCCGTGGACGCACCGAGTTCCCGGATCAGCCAGTCCTTCTGGGCCGCACCGAGAATCTGCCCGGCCGCACCGGTGTTGACCCCGTTCGCGTCCTTGTAGGTGCGCATGTCGAGGACGAACACGTCGAGCAGTGGCCCGTACCCGATCTTGCGGTACACGCGACCGTCGACCGCGTCGGCCGGCTCCACCGGCAGCCACTCGTGGTACGCCTGGAATGCCCTCTGCGCCAGCACGTCCACGTTCTTCTCCGTGTACGCGTCGAGATCGAGGACCTCACCGGGGTACCAGTTGTTGACGGTCTCGTGATCGTCCCATTGAACGATCTGCGCCACAGAGGAATTGAACCTACGGTAGTTGTCGTCGGTGAGGTTGTACGCGTACTGGCCGCGGTACTGGTCCAGCGTCTGCGCGACCGCGCTCTTCGCCTCACTGACCGTGTTCCGCCACACGCGTCCGTCCGGCAGCGTGACGGACTCCTTCAGCGGACCGTCGGCGTACACGACGTCGCCCGAGTGCAGGAACAGGTGCGGGTCGCGCGCGGCCATCCTGTCGAAGATTCGCATTCCGCCGATGTCCGGATTGATTCCGTACCCCTGACCCGCCGTGTCCCCGGACCACTGCAACCGGATGTCCCCTGCGGCGCCCGGAGCGGTGCGGAAGACACCCGTCACCGCCTCCGAGGTGGCGCCGTCGTCGCCTTCGAGAGTCACCCGGTAGTGCACCTGCTGCCCTGCGGGTAGTCCGGTCAGCCGCAGCCGTCCGGTGCCGTCCGTGTCCGGAGTGAGCAGTCCACCCTCGAACCGCATCGGGTCGGTGAAGGACTCGGTGGCCGAGGTCTCCACGATCATCGTGGCGGGACGGTCGGACCTCGCCCAGACGAGCGCACCGTCGGCTCGCACGTCCCCCGCCGCGACACCGTGCGTCAGGGTGGGTCGTTCACGGACCAGCGCCGGACCCGCACTACCGGAATCGGAGCACGCGGCGGCGGGCACGGCCAGCAACCCGAGTGCGGTGGAGCGGAGCAGGGCACGGCGGGACAGGTACACGGAAACATCTCCTCGGTCGGCGAGCTTCGAGGATGTCCAACCGCGGTCAACGGAAGGTGAACGTCAGATGTGGGAGGCATACTGGATTGGTGACCACAGGAATCGCCCTGTTCGACACGGCCCTCGGCACTTGCGCCATCGCGTGGCGGGCCGCCGGAATCGTGGGTGTGCAATTGCCCGAAGGTTCACCCGAATCCACCCGGCAGCGTCTCGAACACTGCTTCCCGGATGCGGTGGAGCACCAGCCGCCGGCACCGGTCCAGCGGGCCATCGACGGAATTCGCGAACATCTGGGCGGCGCACTCGACGATCTGCGGTGGATCGACCTCGACTTCGAGGGAGTCCCCGAATTCGACTGCACCGTATACGACCTCACTCGCGCAATCGACCCGGGCACCACGCTCACCTACGGCGACATCGCGGCGGAACTCGGCAAGCCGGGTGCCGCGCAGGCCGTCGGTCAGGCCCTCGGCCGTAACCCGCTGCCGATCGTGATCCCGTGCCATCGCGTCCTCGCCGCCGGCGGGCAGGTGGGCGGCTTCTCCGCCGGCGGCGGCACCCTCACCAAGCGCGAACTCCTGGCCCTCGAGCACACTCCGGGGTTCGACGACCCGGTGCTGTTCTGATCAGCGCCTGCGGGTCGCCGACGAGTTCGCGCGCCAACTCCGCGGCCGCCGCCATCCTGTCGCCGTCCGGAACCCGGAGGGTCCGGACGACCCGCTGATCCGCACCGGTCACCCTGGCGCATCCCAGCACGAACGCCTGCCCGCCGGCGAGTATCGCCCGCTCCACCGCGTGGACGAACGCGTCCACCGTCGACCTCGGGTCGCCCTCGAACACCCAGACGCCCAGATCCGTCGACACCACCGCCACGCACCTGCCGGCGTCCGACGTGTCGTGCCCGAATGCCTCCAGGACGGCGGCCGCTGCGTGGAAGCTGTCGCACCACCGGCCGGCCGGCGTCCGGGTACTCGCTTCGACAGTCCTGATCATCGGCTCGAATGTATCGCGGATCGCCGAATGTCGCATCGGTTCAATTCAACTGAACCGATGTCACATTCGGCGACAGGCGCGCGGACTACCGCACCACGTCGCGACGGACGATGGTCTCGTCGCGGCCGGGGCCGACACCGATGCAGGAGATGTACGCACCCGACAGCTCCTCGAGGCGCAGGACATAGTTCTGCGCGTTCTTGGGGAGCTCCTCGAACGTCCGGGCATGGGAGATGTCTTCCCACCAACCGGGCATTTCCTCGTAGATCGGCTTCGCGTGATGAACGTCGGTCTGCGACATGGGCATCTCGTCGTACCGCACGCCGTCGACGTCGTAGCCGACGCAGATCGGGATGGTGTCGAGGCTGCTGAGCACGTCGAGCTTGGTGAGGAAGTAGTCGGTGATGCCGTTGACACGCGTTGCGTAGCGGGCGATCACGGCGTCGAACCATCCGGTGCGACGAGCGCGGCCGGTGGTGACACCCACCTCGCCGCCGGTCTTGGCGAGATATTCGCCGTTCTGGTCGAAGAGTTCGGTCGGGAACGGGCCCGAGCCGACGCGGGTGGTGTACGCCTTGAGGATGCCCAGCACCGTGGTGATCTTGGTGGGTCCGATGCCCGAACCGACCGCTGCGCCACCGGACGTCGGGTTGGACGACGTCACGTAGGGATAGGTGCCGTGGTCGACGTCGAGGAGCGTGCCCTGCGAACCCTCCAACAGCACCGTCTCGCCGCGCTCGAGTGCCTCGTTGAGCTGCAGGCGCGTGTCCGCGATCCGGTGCTTGAACCCGTCGGCCTGCTTGAGCACCTCGTCGACGACCTGCTGCGGGTCCAGGGCCTTGCGGTTGTAGATCTTGACGAGCACCTGGTTCTTGAACTCGAGTGCCGCCTCGACCTTCTGGGTGAGGATCTTCTCGTCCAGCACATCCTGCACGCGGACGCCGACACGCGCGAGTTTGTCCTGGTAGCAGGGCCCGATGCCGCGGCCGGTGGTGCCGATCTTCTTGGCCCCGAGGAAGCGTTCGGTGACCTTGTCGATGGCAACGTGGTACGGCATGATCAGGTGCGCATCGGCCGAGAGCAGCAGGCGGCTGGTGTCCACACCCCGCTCGTCGAGTCCGGCGAGTTCGGTGAGCAACACTCCCGGGTCCACCACGACACCGTTGCCGATGACGTTCGTGACGCCCGGAGTGAGGATTCCGGACGGGATCAGATGCAGCGCGAACTTGTCGCCGTTCGGAAGAACCACAGTGTGTCCGGCGTTGTTACCGCCCTGGTAGCGCACCACCCACTGCAGGCGTCCGCCCAGTAGATCGGTAGCTTTGCCCTTGCCCTCGTCGCCCCACTGGGCGCCGATCAGGACGATTGCCGGCATGACGTTGTCTCCTACGGTCGACGTACAGTCGTATCCGACTGCGTGGTCCTGCCGTTCGTAGGCAGTGGCCGGGGGAACAGTCTAGCCGAGGGCACGGAGAACAGACCCCACAGTACGGCTGGGGAGGCCATCTCGGGCGTGCCACTAGGATGATCCGAAAGGGAAGCTGCGGAAATCGCGGCGGGACATCCGGGCGAGGAGTGGCGTTGACCCCCGTAGTGCTCATTTGCGGCGACGTGCCGCTTCCCCTACCTCTGGGCTCCATTTCGACCTCGAGCGCACCTGCCGTCCCGGACAAGGACGACTTCGACGAGGTCTTCTCCAAACTTCAGGTCGTCGTAGATCCGCGACTGATCGTGGTGGGCAGCGACGCCGCCTTCGCGGCCACCCTGACCCGGTTGATGCGCACCGAACGCCTGCACATCGAACTCGCGTACGTCGCGGAGCATCGTTCGGAGGCGACGGACGCCTACCACCTGTCCTCCGGCGCCCGCGGCGCCCGCACCGCGCTGAAGGGGACGGCCAAGCCGGTCCCCCTCATCCGCGACGACGCGGGCATCGCGCTCGTCGGGTGCGCCACCATCACGGGTCCGGACGGGGGGCCGCTCGTCGGCGAGGCCTACGTCGACGACACCCGGTTGTTCTCGGGGACGACGACGAGCATGAACGTCACCCCGACCCCACGGATGCCCGGTCTGCGGGCGTCGGTCGAACCTCGCAGGCGCTGGCTGCCCCGCCGCTGGGTGGAGGGCCGCGCCGTGCAGCTCGGGTCGCCCGCCGCGGCGCTGACCCGCGACGGCGTGCCGAACCCGCGCGAAGTCAAGCGTTCGACGTTCTACCGTCACGACCAAGAGTGGTTGCTGGTCCGATGAGCCTGCCCCGGGCGCGGACCACCGCGGTACGCCCCAGTCCGGTGTTCCTTCTGGTCGTCGCCGTGGCGGTCGCCGGCGGTGTTCTCGCGTGGCGCGCCGAACTGGAGTCCATCCTCGGCCACGTCGGGGTGTTCCTGCTCGTGGTCGCGGGATGGGTGGTGACGCTCTGCCTGCACGAGTTCGCGCACGCGTACACGGCGTGGCGGCACGGCGACACCGACGTCGAGGTGCGCGGCTATCTCACGCTCAACCCGGTGAAGTACAGCCACCCGCTGCTGTCGATCGGTCTGCCGGTGCTGTTCATCGCACTCGGCGGGATCGGGTTGCCCGGCGGCGCCGTGTACCTGCGCACCGGACTTTTCTCGCCGAAGGTGCAGGCGCGGGTGTCGCTCGCCGGACCCGCCGTGAATCTGGTGTCCGCGATCGTCCTCCTCGCGGTGATCCGCTGGTTCGGGCTGGGCGGCGACCACCAGGTATTCTGGACGGGACTGAGTTTCCTCGCGTTCCTGCAGGTGATGGCCACCGTGCTCAATCTCCTGCCGGTACCCGGACTCGACGGGTACGCCGCGCTCGAGCCGTTCCTGCCGCCCCGCACCCGCAGGTCCGTCGACCAGTTCAAGCCGTACGGACTGCTGATCCTCGTGGCGCTGCTGTTCGTGCCGTCGATCAACGTGGTGTTCTTCGACGTCATCTACCGGCTGTTCGAATTGTCCGGGGTTCCGGAGATCTACGCGCAGTACGGCAACTACCTGATGCGCTTCTGGCTCTGACCCGTGAGTACTTGTCAACCGCCCGCGGTTGACAAGTACTCACGGGCGGGACGCATCCTCTTCGGTGAAGTTGGGGGTCAGCCGCAGTTCCGCCAACGGCACCTCGCGGTCGGGGCTGCGGACCTCGACGCGCACGGGTTCGCCGGTCGCGTCGTCCCGCATCCCGATGGGCGCACCGTGCTTGCCCTGGAGGTACTTGTCGCCCCACTGCATCAGCGCGAGCACGGCGGGCAGGAGGTCGCGCCCCTTCTCGGTGAGCACGTATTCGTAGCGGGTGCGCTGCCCGGGCTCCTTGTAGGGTTGCCGCTCGAACAGGCCCTCGGCCGTCAGTTCACGCAGCCGGGACGCCGCCACGGCCTCGGTGATGCCGACCCGTTTCGCGAAGTCGTCGAATCGCGTGGTGCCGTAGTAAGCCTCGCGCAGGATCAGGACGGCCGAACGCGTGCCGATCACGTCCATCGCCTTGCCGATGGAGCAGTGCGTCGCCCGCCAGGTGTCGCGATCTGCGAGAAAGCCGTCCAACCGTGCCGCGTCCATGCATCTCAGCATAGCTGACTTGCAGATTACATAGTCAGCGCTCACAGTGTCCAGGACAGGTGCGACAGCCCGCTGGCGTCGAGTTCGAGCCCGCGCGGAGTCGCCACCAGCCGCAGCAGCACCTCCTGACATCCCGGGCACCGCACGACGACACCGGGCGCACGCGTATAGACGTGCACCGCCGCCATCGGTCCGTCGAGACCGCAGAACCGGCACTGTCCGGTCGCCGCGGTGAGGTCGTGAACGAAGATCTCCGCGAACGGCCCGCCGAGAACGTTCCCGTCCTCGAAGTCGTTGCCCTGCAACGTACTCATCGACAATTCCTTCCTCCGGTCACGGCCCCGAAGGACCGAACCTTTCGGTCTTGATGTCGTCCGGCGAGTGCCCGAGCGAGAGCAGCAGGCGAGCCGCCTCCTCGACGAATCCGGTGGGCCCGCACACGAAGCAGCGCGGCGCGAAGTCCGCCGGCCACCCCCACGCCGCGAGATCGGCGGCAGTGATCCGCCCCGCCGGACGCCGCGGCGAGTCCTCACGGGTGCAGAGAACGAACGTCTCGACTCCCCCGTCGCCGGTCCCGGGCCTGTTCAGTTCGTCCGCGAACAATTCGTCGGCCTGCGTCCGGAGGGAGTACACGAGCCGGAACGGCGTGCGGTCGTGCCGGAACCGGCGCTCGCGAATCATCGACATCAGCGGCACGATGCCCGACCCACCCGCGACGAGAAGCACCGGCGCGCCACCACCCTCGCGCGGCGACCACACGAACCAGCCACCGATCGGTCCGCGCACCTCGATCAGATTGCCCGCGGCGAACACCTCGGTCAGGTAGGGAGACACCTCGCCGTCCGCCACCCGCTGGACGACCAACACCAATCGCCACCCGCCCGGTGAACGCTCGGCCGGCGACGCCAGCGAGTAGCTCCGTTCGGTGGTGTATCCGTCGGGACCGGTCAGGCGGAGATCGACGTGCTGCCCGGCACGATGCCCCGGCCAGTCCGGGACCTCGAGGACCAGTGCCCGCGCACTCGCCGTCTCGGGCCACGACTCGACGAGTTCCGCCACTCGCCAGCTGAGCACGGCACGGCCCAACAGCTCACTGGTCACCCTGGTACCTCTGCTCCCGCCACGGGTCGCCGCGATCGTGGTAGCCGAGTTGCTCCCAGAAGCCCGGGACGTCCTGGGTGACGAGCTGAATCGACCGAACCCACTTCGCGGACTTCCACAGGTAGAGATGTGGCACGAGCAGACGGGCCGGTCCCCCGTGCACCGCCGCAAGGGGCGCGCCCTCGTACGTGTGCACGATCCATGCCTTGCCACCGAGGATGTCGGCGACGGGGAGGTTCGTGGTGTAACCGCCGTCGCATCCGACGAGGACGAATCCCGCCGACGTCTCGACGTCCGCGAACAGGGTGTCGAGCGAGACACCCTTCCACGACGTTCCGAACTTCGACCAACGTGTGACGCAGTGGAGGTCGACCGTCGGCCGCTCCTGCGGGAGCTTCGTGAATTCGGCCCACGACCACTCGTGGCGCCGGCCGGTCTCGTCGGTCACGGTCAGCGTCCACGTGTCGGTCGGGACGCGGGGCGTCGGTCCCGCCGAGAGGACCGGGAAATCCCCGACCTCGTACTGCCCGGGCGGAAGAGAGTGCTCGCTGCGAGGTCTGCCGTGGAAGCCGGGGGTGAGAACAGCCATGCCTCACGTTAGGACCGCCACGGGATCTCTGCAGCGCAAACCCTCGATCCGAGGCGTCCGTCACACCTGACTTGCCATAGCCATAGTCAGGTGTACATTGCTGACTATGGCCCTCAATAGTCAGGTGCGGGAGAAAGTGCGGCTCGGCCCACTCCTCACCGTCCTCTCCGGCGCGTCGTTCGTCGCCAGCCTCGATCTGTTCGTCGTCAACGTCGCGTTCGGCGACATCGCCGCGAGCTACCCCGGCTACAGCCTCGGCGACCTCAGCTGGGTGCTGGGCGGCTATGCGATCGTGTTCGCCGCACTCCTGGTTCCGCTCGGACGCTGGGCCGACCGCGTCGGCCGCCGGCGCGGATTCCTTCTCGGGCTGGCGCTGTTCACCGCGGCGAGCGCGGCATGCGCGCTGAGCCCCTCGCTGTGGCTGCTCGTGGCCTTCCGACTGCTCCAGGCCGTCGGTGCTGCCGCCCTGACCCCCGCCAGCCTGGGACTGCTGATCAGCACGGTCCCCGAAGCCACACGTGCGGGCGCGGTCCGGATCTGGGCCGCGTCGGGCGCCGCGGCCGCGGCCTTCGGACCCGTGGTGGGTGGGCTGCTCGTCGAGGCGTCGTGGCGCTGGGCCTTCCTGATCAACGTCCCCATCGGTATCGCCTTCCTGATCGCCACCGTCCGGTGGGTCCCCGACTTCCGCCCGACCGCCCGCGACACCAACCTCGATCTGCTCGGAGCCGCCCTGTCGACCGTCGGCATCGGCGCCCTCGCACTCGGGCTGGTCCAGGGACCCGACTGGGGTTGGGGCGACCCCCGAATCGCGCTCGCGTTCACCGTCGCTGCCGCGTCCGTCGCACTGTTCTGGTGGAGAAACAGCAGGCAGCGCGAGCCGCTCATCGAACCCGCCATGCTGAAGGTGCGGACGTTCGCCTGGTCGAACGTGACGGCGCTCGCGTTCAGTGCCGCCTTCGCGGCCGGTCTGCTCGCGAACATTCTGTGGCTGCAGCAGGTGTGGGGGTTCTCCGCACTGTTGACGGGTCTCGCGATCGCGCCGGGCCCGTTGATGGTGCCGGTGTTCGCGGTGGTCGGCCAGTTCCTGTCCCGTAGATTCTCGGCCGGAGCGCTCACCGCGGCGGGCAGCGCCCTGTGGGCCGCCGGCGCCGTGCTCGTGCTCTCGTCCGTCGGGATGGAACCGCAGTACGCGTCGGAACTGCTGCCCGGCTGGATGATCGCCGGTGTCGGGGTCGGCCTGGCGTTGCCGACGATCCTGTCGTCCGCCACCGCCGGACTATCGCAGTCGCGCTCGGCCACCGGTAGTGCCGTCGTCACCATGAGCCGTCAGGTCGGAACGGTGCTGGGCGTGAGCATGCTCGTCGCCCTCCTCGGTACGACCGCCGGTGACGAAGACACCCACTCCGCGTTCCAACTCGCCTGGTCGGCGGTGGCCGCGGTCGCCGCCGTCGCCGCACTCACCGCTACACGGATGAATCCACCCCGTGAGTACTTGTCAACCGCCCGCGGTTGACAAGTACTCACAGCACCGAAAGGAACGATCATGAGAGACGCCGTCATCGTCGAGGCCGTCCGCACGCCGATCGGGAAGGGCAAGCCCTCCGGCGCCCTGCACGGAGTGCACCCCGTCGACCTTCTCGCCCACAGCCTGTCGACCCTCGTCGAGCGCACGGGAATCGATCCCGCACTGATCGACGACGTCATCGGCGGCACCGTCACCCAGGTCGGTGACCAGAGCCAGAACATCACCCGCAGTGCGCTGCTCGCGGCCGGATTCCCCGAATCCGTGCCCGGCACGACCGTCGACCGGCAGTGCGGCAGCAGCCAGCAGGCCGTCCACTTCGCCGCGCAGGGCGTGATGTCGGGCGCCTACGACATCGTCGTCGCCGCCGGAGTCGAATCGATGGGCCGCGTTCCCATGGGGTCCAGCACCATCGGACGCGAATCGATGGGTGTCGGCTTCGAGCGCCGCTACCCCGACGGCCTCGTCCCGCAGGGCATCAGCGCCGAACTCATCGCCGCCCGGTGGGGACTCTCGCGCACCCAGCTGGACGAGTTCGCCCTGCGCAGCCATCAGAAGGCCGCGGCGGCAACGAGTGCCGGGAACTTCGCGAAGGAACTCGCCGTCCTGCCGGAGTTGAGCGTCGACGAGGCTATCCGGCCGGACACGACGCTGGACGCTCTCACCGGCCTGCGACCGGCCTTCCGCAGTGACTTCTACGAGGAGAGGTTCCCGCAGATCGACTGGTCGATCACCGCGGGCAACAGCAGTCCCCTGTCGGACGGAAGTGCGGCGCTCATGATCACCACGAGTGAGATCGCGGGACGCCTGGGACTGCGGCCGCTGGCCCGGCTCCACAGTTTCTCCGTCGTCGGAGACGATCCGCTGATGATGCTCACCGCGGTCATCCCCGCGACACGCAAGGTGCTGCAGCGCAGCGGCCTCGACATCTCCGCCATCGACCTGTTCGAAGTCAACGAGGCCTTCGCGCCGGTGGTCCTGGCCTGGGCCGCGGACACCGGAGCCGACCTGGACCGCGTCAACGTGCACGGCGGCGCGATCGCGCTCGGACATCCGCTGGGGGCCAGCGGCGCCCGGCTCATGACCACGCTGGTGAACGCGATGGACCAGCGCGGGGCCCGGTTCGGCCTGCAGACCATGTGCGAGGCGGGCGGACTCGCCAACGCCACGGTGCTCGAACGACTCGGGTGACGCGGAGGTAGTCCATCTCAGCCGTTCCGACGGGCGATCGCGTCTCCTACCGCACGCAGCGATTCGCGTAGCGAAGGCGGCTGGAGCACTTCGACTCCCCCGCCGAGAACGGTCAACTGGTCGAGTGCCACGTCTTCGGCCTCGAGCGACAGGTCGACGGTCACCCAGCCGGCGTCATCCGGCGGGCCGGGTTCGACGCGTGCGGCTTCCACACCCACCACCCGCGGCAGCCGTCGCCACGAGGCGGGCGAGAGCCGCACGCGGCACCGGAATCGCAGAAGGGCACGATCGAATTCGCCCACCGACGCCGTCCACCACGCACCCAGATCGAAATTCTCGGGACGTACCGCCGGTTGATTCAGCGCGGTCGCGTCACTGATGCGCGACACCCGGTACGACAGCGTCCGTCTGCGATGCTGCGCAACGAGATACCAGACACCGGCCTTCGCCACCAGACCCAGGGGATCGAGAGTTCTTGCCGCGGAACGGCTCCCCTTCCGGTAGCGGATACCGAGACGCCGACCCTCGAGCACCGCGGACGCCACCACCGGGAGATCGCCGTTGTCGCGTGGCCCGTCGAACCAGCCGGGGGCGTCGACGTAGAGCCGATCCCGCCACAGCTGAGCCCCGGCGCGCAGCGGGACAGGCAACGCCCCCAACAGCTTCGACTGCGCGGCAGCGGTGACGTCGCGAAGACCGAGATCGTCGGCGATCGAGGGGACACCGAGCAACATCAACGCGGACGTCTCCTCGCCCGTCATCCCGCCGAGTTTCGACTGCCAGCCGTCGAGCAACCGGATTCCGCCACCGGGTCCACTCTCCGTCCACAACGGCACACCGGCCGCCGACAACGCCGTGACGTCGCGATACACGGTGCGCACCGAGACCCCGAGTTCGTCCGCGAGTTGCTGCGCGGTGGCCCCGCGACTGCCCTCCAGACGGAGCATCACCTCGACGAGCCGACTCGAACGCATGCTCCGATTCTAGTGAAAATCCCTGACAATAGATGTCAGGGATAGGAGAGCACACTGGTCGGCATGACCAACTGGACGCAGTTCGAGACCGAAGCACCCGACCTCGCCAAGGCTGTCGCCGCGCGCTTCGAGGCGCACAAGCACCACGTGCTGGCGACCCTCCGCAAGGACGGTTCCCCGAGAGTGAGCGGCACCGAGGTCGAGTTCTACGAGGGCGCGTTACTGCTCGGCTCGATGGTCGGTGCCCGCAAAGTGCAGGACCTGCAACGCGATCCGCGATTCTCTCTCCACAGCAACCCCGGTCACCACACGATGGACGGCGGCGACGCCAAGATCAGCGGCCGCGCAGACGAGATCCTCGGAGAGCGGAAACAGCAGATCCTCGAGCACTATCCCGACGAAATCCCCGAGGCGGACGTCTTCGAACTCGGCCTCAACGAGGTGGTGCTCACCACCGTCGACGGCGAGCACCTGTATGTCGATCTGTGGCGGCCGGGTGCGGGTGTCACCCGGTTCACCAAGTGACGTTCACTGCGTGACGGCGAATCCGAAGCCGAGGGGGCAGGTTGCAACGCCATTCTTGGCTGGACCGTCCGGATCGTAGGTTCCGCCGGGGATCAAATGGGCGGTGAAGCCGGGCAGAACCTTCTCGGGCCCTTCGGCGTCGCCTGTCTCGTTCACGAGAGGCCCTGACGTGCCGATTGTTGGCGCCTGACCGATGTTGAGATAGGTCACCTGGGCGTCGGTCGTAGCACCCTCGGGAGCGTCGAAATCCCACTCGACCAGGTCGCCCTCTTCCTTCTCGACTCCGAGCGTCGCGGCGGGCTTACAGTTCGCCAGCGGATCGGGCATGAACGGCGCGGCGGAGGCGGCGGCCGGTGCTGCGAAGAGGGCGGCTGCACCGAGTGCGGCAACGGCGACGGGTCGTGCGAACGCTGCGAGAGTCGACATGGTGTTCCCTTCCGTGAGTCGTCCCACAACGGTTTTCCCGCCGCGTAACCGGACGAAACAGACAGGGCCCCTACCAGGTGACGTTCTCGGCGCAGTGGCGTCCGTTGGCGGTGGATTCCACCTGCACCGTGGCGTGGGAGAGCAGGTGGCTCTCGAGGACGGTCCGCGCCGATTCGAGGACGGCGGACGAGTCGGCGTCCGTGGTCAGGTGGACGGTGGCCACGTCCATTCCCGTCGTGAGCGTCCACACGTGGAGGTCGTGGACACCGGTGACCCCGGGCAGCGCTTCGAGGTCGGCCTGCACCGATTCGACGTCGACGTCCTCGGGGGACGCCTGCGTGAGGATGCGCAGCGACGCGGCGGCCAGTTTCATCGCCCGCGGCACCACCCACAGCGAGATGAGGACACCGACGATGATGTCGGCGTAGGTCCAGTCGAACGCCAGCACGACGCCGCCGGCGATGAGGACGCCGACGCTGCCGACGGCGTCCGCGAGCACTTCGAGGTAGGCGCCGCGGACTGCCAGGCTGTCCTTGGAATCGGCGCGCAGCATCAGCATTACCACGAGGTTCGCGGCGAGTCCGACGGATGCGGTGAGGATCAGCGCCATGCCCGGAAGGTCGGGGGCGTCGCCGATGCGGGAGATCGCCTCGTAGAACACCCAGACCGCGACGGCGAGCAGCATCGCGGCATTGGCCATGGCCGTGAGCACTTCGGCGCGGTGCCAGCCGAAGGTCCGGGCCGCGGTGGCACTGCCTTTGCGTGCCAGGAGCAGTGCGACGAGACCCATCGACATTCCGACGACGTCGGTCAGCATGTGCCCGGCGTCGGCGAGCAGCGACAGCGAGTTGACGGTCAGACCGACGACGACCTCGAGAACGAGGAACGCGAGGAGGATGACGAGAGCGATCACCATGCGGCGGATCCGCCCCCGGGACGGGCCTACCTCACCGCCGCCTTGTGTGTTGCCGTGCGAATGGCCGTGACCGACTCCCATGGGTGAGCCTCCTCCCGAGTTGTGCCGATCATATGCGTACATGCGCATATGTTCAACAGCGAGCTCGGGCGGTCAGAGCTCGGGACGATAGGCCGGCTTCTCCACGGTCGGCGGCAGGGTGGCGATGGCCGAAATGCGCTTCAGCCCTGCGACCTGCAGAAGGTCGACGGTCAGTGACCGGATCTGCGCGAAGACGACCGTGGCCGACAGGCCAGCGTTCTCCACCAGTTCCGGTTTCAATCCCGACGCCACCGAACGGAGCACCCGCGCCGCCTCGGCCTGATCGGGTTGCTGACCGGGGTCCGCGAGCGCCATCTGCCGGAGGGTTTCCAAGGCGTGGGCGAGTTTCTCCACCTGGTCGACGAGCCGTGGGTTGAGAATCTCGTCGTCACGCACCAGCGTGAGCGAACGCCGCGCGAGCACCCGGATGTTGCGCAAGGCATTGTCGAGTGGGTCCGCGGCCGCGGTGAGTCGTTCGAGCCGGCCGCGGGTGTTCCAGTACAGCGGCGAGATGCGGCTGATCTCGCGGCCGCCCGCAAGGTGGGTTCGCAGCGTGTCGATGGACGCCTGCGTTGCCCGCGCCTTTTGGAGGGCCTTCTCGATGGGCTTGTCGTCGTTGGCCACCAGACCGTCGGCCACCAGCTGCATCACTTCGGACGCCGTCCCGAGAACGTTCGCGGCGTACTTCCGCGCCCGCCCCACGGGATGCGTGGGAATCAGCGCGACGACGGCGATCCCCACCAGGCCACCGGTCAGAGCGTCGACCATGCGGTCGATACCTGCGGTGCCGCCGGGTGGCAGCAACGTCGCCACGAGCACCGCGGAGTTACCCGCCTGCATCGAGAAGATCGGTCCGCTGTTCAGCAATACGGCCGCGGACATCGCCAGAATCACGACAAGGGTGATCTGCCAGGTACCGCTCCCGATCACGGAGACGATGAGGTCGCCGACCCCGATCCCGATCGTGACACCGGCCACCAACTCGACGGAACGGCGCAGGCGGGCGCCGAGAGACAGCCCCAGCGATACCACCGCGGCGATCGGTGCGAAGAACGGCGTCGGGTGACCGATCACCACCGTCGCCACCCACCAGGCAGCGCCGGCAGCGATCGCGCACTGCAGGATGGGCAGTGCCGACACCCGCAGTCGCTGGGCCGAAGTCCTCAGCCCGTCCCGGCCACGGACTTTCGCCGAGCTGAGGGCGTTAACCGACGCCAAGCGCTTCGGCAGCTCGGGGATCGCAGTCCTCGAGCAGATCGAGGCACCGCGCGTACTCGTCCGTTTCGCCGATCGCCTTCGCCGCCTTCGCCAGCACGGCGACGCACCGGAGGAAGCCGCGGTTGGGTTCGTGGCTGTAGGGAACCGGGCCGAATCCCTTCCAGCCGTTGCGACGCAACTGGTCCAGTCCACGGTGGTACCCGGTGCGCGCGTAGGCGTACGCCGCGATGGTCTCGTCGGCCTGGAGGGCCGCCTCGGCCAGGTAGGCCCATGCGATTGAGGCGGTGGGATGGGCGGCTGCAACGGAAGCCGGATCCTCGTGGTTCAACAGGGCCGATTCGGCCTCGTCGTCCCCGGGGAGCAGCGTGGGCTGTGGTCCGAGAAGGTCACCGAAAGACGTCATGCGCCTATTGTGCCCCCGCCGCAGTGCCGTCACTGCGTCGGCCCGCGTCCACGACGCGCCCTGTCGTGGTCTCCGATGACGCACGATGTCGTTAGGCTGCCCCCAACGTTCATTTCTCTGCAGACCGAGGGGCAGCGCGTGCAGGACCCGAAGAAAGACGAATCGACTCAGAAGCCGGCCGCGGACACACCGTCCGGACCGGCAGCGGCAGGCACCACCGCCGGCAAGGGCACCGCCGGCGCCGACGCGACCGCGAAGCCTGCGAAGACCGCGCAGCCCGCGGCGGACGCAGAGCCCGCCGCACCGAAGTCACCCGAGCCGAAGCCCCCGCAGAAGAAGGCCCCCGAGAAGGCGGCAGAGAAGAAGGCCGACGAGCCGCAGCCCGAACTGCCCAAGCCTCCGGCACCGCGCCGCCCACGAGCCGAGACACCTCAGGCCGGCCCGGACTCTGCCGCGAAACCCGCGGACAAGGCATCCGAGGCGGCCACCACCGCGATCCCGACGCAGAAGAGCGTGCCGGCATCGGGCGACGCCGCGACCGTGAAGATGCACCGCGCACCGAACACGCAGACCCCGACGGTGCAGGGGCAGACGACACCGCCGTCGGACGACGAGACGGTCGCGATCCCCGTGACGAAACCCGCAGTCCCGGCGACGCCGCCGCCACCCCGACCTGCCGCCGCCCAGCCTCAGAACGCGCGGCCCGTGCCCCCGCCGCCCGCTCCCTCGAGGCCGGCGCCCGCCCCGCCGAAGGCCGCACCGCAGCGGGTGCTGCCGCCCCAGCAGAGCGCGCCGCAGCGCGTCCCCGCGGCGCAGCAGCCCACGAAGAAGCACGGCAAGGCGTGGCTGTTCGCCGCGATCGCCGCCGGCGTCATCGTCGTCGCCGCCATCGCGGTCGCCGGTGTGATCGTCTACAACAACAACCAGGCCGAGAACTCACCCGAGGCCCAGGTGCAGGGAACGATCGACACGTTCGTCGCGGCACTCACCCAGGGCGACCTGGCGACGCTGCGCACCAGCACCTGCGGCAGCCTCGCGGAGTACTACCAGGGCCTCTCGGATCAAGATTTCGCCGAGGTCCACCAGGTCGCCGTCACGCAGCAGAACATTCCCGTGGTCGGCGGCGTCGACGCCGTGCAGATCACCGGCGACACCGCCATCGCCCAGGTGAAGGCCCACACGGCCGCCAATCCCAGCGAGCAGTCGTGGCGCACGTTCAACCTCGAGAAGGTCGACGGCACCTGGAAGATCTGCGACCCCCGATAAACGACTGTGCGCCTATCCGGTAGCGGTGGCTACCGGAAAGGCGCACGAGCGCGAAGCGCCTATCCCGAGACGGAACGTCCCGCGGACTTGAGGTCGTTGCAGGCCTCGACGACACGGGCCGCCATGCCGGCCTCGGCCTTCTTCAGGTAGCTGCGCGGGTCGTAGACCTTCTTGTTGCCGACCTCGCCGTCGACCTTCAGCACGCCGTCGTAGTTGCTGAACATGTGGCCCACGATCGGACGGGTGAACGCGTACTGGGTGTCGGTGTCGACGTTCATCTTGACGACGCCGTAGTTCAGCGCAGCCTCGATCTCCGACTTCAGCGAGCCCGATCCACCGTGGAAGACGAAGTCGAACGGCTGCGCGCTCTCGGACAGCCCCAGCTTGGCGGCGGCGACCTTCTGGCCGGTCTCGAGCACCTCGGGACGCAGCTTGACGTTGCCCGGCTTGTAGACGCCGTGCACGTTGCCGAACGTCGCGGCCAGCAGGTACTTGCCGTTCTCGCCGGTGCCGAGCGCGTCGACGGTCTTCTCGAAGTCCTCGGGCGAGGTGTACAGCTTGTCGTTGATCTCGGCTTCCACGCCGTCCTCTTCGCCACCGACGACGCCGATCTCGACCTCGAGGATGATGTTGGCGGCCTTCGCCTTCGCGAGGAGTTCCTTGGCGATCTCCAGGTTCTCGTCGATCGGGACAGCCGAACCGTCCCACATGTGGGACTGGAACAGCGGGTTGCGGCCGGCCTCGACGCGCTGCCGCGAGATCTCCAGCAGCGGGCGGACGAACGTGTCGAGCTTGTCCTTGGGGCAGTGGTCGGTGTGCAGGGCGATCGTGACGTCGTACTTGGCAGCGATCACGTGCGCGAACTCGGCGAGCGCGACCGCGCCGGTCACCATGTCCTTGACGCCCAGGCCCGAACCGAACTCGGCGCCACCGGTCGAGAACTGGATGATGCCGTCACTGCCGGCGTCCGCGAAGCCCTTGATGGCGGCGTTGATGGTTTCGGAAGAAGTGCAGTTGATGGCGGGGAAGGCAAAGGAGTGCTCCTTGGCTCGACCAAGCATCTCGGCGTAGACCTCGGGAGTCGCGATTGGCACGGCGGCAGTCCTCCATTAAGAGTCGATTTCGGCGCGCGCGATCAGCGCAGCGCGCGATGTGGTCCTAGCAGTATGGCAATACCGGTAGCGTACGTCTCCCGGTGGCTGTCGCGGCACCGGAGTTTGGCAGGCCCACGACCCGGCCGAAACTCCATGACCTGCAGTATTCCGTCAGTCGGGGAATACGCCGGTACGCTGAGGGCCGTGATTGTGCAGGCAGCATCGGATTCCGTGACCAACCTCGCGTTGTTGCCGGGATTCCTCGACCCGGTGAACCTCCTCAACTCCTTCGGCACGTGGGTGCTCGTCGGACTTCTCCTGGTCGTCTTCATCGAGTCGGGATTGCTGTTCCCCCTGCTCCCCGGCGACTCGCTTCTCTTCACCGCGGGACTCATCGCGGCGTCGAAGTCGACGGAGATCGAACCGTTCGCCCCCATCTGGGCGCTACTGGTTCTGATCCCCATCGCCGCGATCCTCGGCGACCAGGTGGGCTTCTTCATCGGCAGCAAGGGCGGTACCGCCCTGTTCAAGCACGACGACGCGCGGTTCTTCAAGAAGAAGTACATCGACGAGTCGCACGCCTTCTTCGAGAAGCACGGCCCGATCACCATCATCCTGGCCCGCTTCGTTCCGATCGTGCGCACGTTCGCGCCGGTCGTCGCGGGTGCGTCACGGATGAAATACTCGCTGTTCCTGACGTACAACATCGTGGGCGGCATCCTGTGGGGTGCCGGCGTCACGCTGCTCGGCTACCTGCTCGGTCAGATCGAGTTCATCCGCGACAACGTCGACATCATCTTCCTGCTGATCGTCTTCGTGTCCGTCCTTCCGATCGTCCTCGAGGTGGGCAAGCGCGTCGTGAGGTCGCGGCAGAGCGCGGGCGCCACGACCGAGGACGCGCAGCCGGTCACCACACCCACCGATCCGACCTCCTGAAGCCGATCGAGTAGCGCACTGACGATGGTCACCACGGCAGCAGGCACCTTCGGGCCTCTCGTCTCGGCCGGCCCAGCGCTGGTCTGGATCGTCGTCCTCGCGTTCGTGTTCATCGAGTGCGCGGTGATCCTGGGCCTGTTCCTGCCCGGCGACTCGATGCTGATCACCGCCGGAATCGTGCTGGCCAACCATGCGTCGGGCGCCGGCCACGTGTGGGCGTTGTCGGTCGGCGCGATGATCGCCGCCATCTGCGGAAACCAGGTGGGCTACGTCATCGGTCACCGCACCGGCAACCGCATCCTCGCCCGCAAGGGCGGGAAGTATCTCAACTACACCAACCTGCACAAGGTCAACGTCCTGCTGGAGAAGCACGGCTTCTGGGCGGTCCTCATCGCCCGCTGGATTCCGTGGGTCCGCACCCTGTGCCCGCTGGTCGCCGGTGCGGCCAAGATGAACCACACCAAGTACACGATCGCCAGCACCATCGGCGCCATTTTCTGGGCACCCGTCCTGCTGCTCATCGGCTTCTACTTCGGCTCGTTCCTGGACCGGGTGTCGTGGCTGATGCCGGCCGTGCTCGCCGGGATGGTCGCGCTGCTGGTGATCGGCACCGTGCTCGGGGTGTGGCACTACCGGCAGGAGATGGCGCGGCCGCCCGAAGAAGTGGCCGTCGAAGAAGTTCTGGACTAGTACCGATGCACCGCGTCCCACGCGGGCAGCGGGTCGTCGAACTGAACCCAGGCCGCCGGCCCTGACGCCAGCTCGTCGTCGGTGAGAAGCGCCGGATCCAGGATGCGCCGCGGACCGTCGGGGTCGAGGCGGACACCGATGAACACGATCTCCTGCCCCGGTGTCTCGTCCGCGGACGCCCACAGCTGGGCCGGCTCGATCACCAGGTTCGGACCGGCCTGCGACCAGACGGCGGCGAGGTCGGGGCGGCTCGCGATCCAGCAGAAGCCCTTGCTCCGGAGCAGGCCGGTGAACCGTCCCAGCGCCTGCTCGAGCCGGGCCGGGTGGAACGGCCGCGACGCCCGGTAGGTGACGCTGCGGATACCGAATTCCTCGGTCTCCGGGGTGTGGCCCCCGGCCAGTTCCTCGGCCCAGCCGGGCAGCTCGGCCGCGACTTCCGGGTTGTACAGGCCGGTCCCGAGAACCTCGCCGGGATCCACGACGCCGCGCGTGGTGCGCAGCAGTGTCGCGGTGGGGTTGAGCCTGCGCACGGTGGCTTCGACGGCACCGGCGGCGCCCTCGCTCACCAGATCCGTCTTGTTCAGCAGGATGACGTCGGCGAACTCCACCTGGTCGACGAGCAGGTCGGAGATGCTGCGCTCGTCGCCCTCCCCGGCTTCGAGGTTCCGGTCGTCGAGCCGCTCGCCCTTGGCCAGCTCACCGAGGAACGTCGATGCATCCACGACCGTCACCATCGTGTCGAGGGCGGCCACCGAACCGAGACTGAACCCGTCCTCGAACTCCCAGTCGAACGTGGCGGCGACGGGCATCGGCTCGGAGATGCCGGTGGATTCGATGACGAGGTGGTCGAACCGGCCCTCCTGCGCCAGCCGCGCGACGGCCTCGACGAGGTCTTCCCGCAGGGTGCAGCAGATGCAGCCGTTGGTGAGCTCGACGAGTTTCTCCTGCGTCCGGTCCAGGTGCCCCTGCCCGGCGACGAGGGCTGCGTCAATATTCACATCGCTCATGTCGTTGACGATGACGGCGACGCGCCTGCCGTCCCGGTTCGCGAGGAGGTGGTTGAGCAGGGTGGTCTTGCCCGCGCCGAGGAAGCCGGACAGGACGGTGACGGGGAGCGGCCGGGTGACAGTCATCCCGAAATGATAACTGTTTTCAGTAAGGTCGATTGTCGCGGGCTCCCGATGTCACATCCGTCCACTCGAACGGAACGGATGCGACATCGGGCGCGAGCGGACGCCGGCGGCCGCGCCTACAGCGCGACGGCGCCGGACACGTCCGCGTATTGGCTCTCGGGGCGGGGCAGACCGAAGTGGTCGCGCAGTGTGGCGCCCGAGTACTCGGTGCGGAACAGCCCGCGCTCCTGCAGGATCGGGACCACCTTCTCCGCGAACACCTCGAGACCGCCCGGGTAGTACGGCGGCATGACGTTGAAACCGTCCGCCGCGCCCTGCGTGAACCATTCCTCGATGGTGTCGGCCACCTGCACCGGCGTCCCGACGACGACCCGGTGCCCGCGCGCACCGGCGAGACGGTGCAGCAATCCGCGCAGGGTCGGGTTCTCCCGCTCGACGATCCCGGCGATCACCTGCAGGCGACTCTGCTGGTTGTCCGTGACGTCGCCGGCGTCCCCGAACAGTCCGGCAGGCACGGGGGCGTCGAGATCGAGGTGGCGCACGCTCGAACCGGTGAGGCTCTCGAGCTGGGCGAGCCCGTACTCGGGCGACGTGAGTTCGTTGAACTCCCGCTCCAGGTCGCAGGCCTCGGCCTCGGTGTCGCCGAGGAACGGGCTGATGCCGGGCAGGATCTTGACGTGATCGGGGTTGCGACCGTACTGCGTCGCGCGCTGCTTGACGTCCGCGTAGAACGCCTGCCCGTCGGACAGCCGCTGGTGCGCGGTGAAGATGGCCTCGGCGTACTGGCCCGCGAACGCGCGACCCTCGTTGGACGCACCCGCCTGCACCAGCACCGGGTGTCCCTGCGGGGAGCGTGGCGCGTTGAACGGTCCCCGCACCCGGAGGTGGCGCCCCACGTAGTTGATCTCGTGGATCTTCGACGGGTCCGCGTAGATGCCTGCGGTCTTGTCGATCAGGATGGCGTCGTCTTCCCAGCTGTCCCACAGCTTGACGGTCGCGTCGACGAACTCCCGCGCCCGCGCGTAGCGGTCGGCGTGATCGGGGTGGCCGGCCAGCCCGAAGTTGGCGGCCGCCAGGTCGGTTCCGGTGGTCACGATGTTCCAGCCGGCCCGGCCACGGGAGATGTGGTCGAGGGACGCGAACAGCCGCGCCAGATTGTAGGGCTCGAAGTACGTCGTGGACGCGGTCGCGATCAGGCCGATCCGTTCGGTGGCGGTCGCGATGGCGGTCAGCAGCGTGATGGGTTCGAGTGCTCCGGCGGCGCCGTGCTCGACGTCGCTGCGCAGGGCCGGACCGTCGGCGAAGAAGATCGCGTCCAGCTTCGCCGCCTCTGCGGTGCGCGCGATGTCCTGGAAGTAGGAGACGTCGTACAGCCGCTCTGGCGTCGTGAGCGGGTGGCGCCACGCCGACTCGTGGTGCCCGGCCGGGTAGATGAACGCGTTGAGACTCAGCTGCCGCTGTTGATCTGACATAACGAACTGTCTAACAGCGCCGAATCGAGGGCGATACGGTTAAGTTTCGCGTGATTCGAACCGTACCCTATCGCCGCGGATACCCCGCCGCGGAGACCATGTGCGCGGCCTCCATCAGCATCCAGCCGCCGAGTTGGACGGACATGTCGCGTTCCGGGATCCCGGACGACCGCACGGTGCCCCCGGTGAACGTGGCGATTCCCCCGCCCATCCCCGGCAGCTGCGCCTGCTTGGTCCAGTCGTGGCCGAACAGCGGCTGCCCCTCGATCTGCAGGCGGTGCTCCCAGGCCGATTCCGCGGAGGTCAGCACGAGCTGGGCGGCGATCTCCCGGGCCCGGATGTCGGCGGGCGACTCCCAGGGCAGCATCACCGCGGTCAACGCCAGATACCGCGCGAGGATCCCGTTGAACAGCCCGCCGTCTCCCCCACCGCCGCCGTCGATGACGCCGTGGGGTGCGAGATGCTCGTCGATGGCGTCGACCAGCCGATGGGTCCGGTTGCGGTGCCGCGGCGAACCGAGGCGCACGGCGAGTTCGGTTTCGAGGCCGAGCACGACGCCCTGACAGTACGAGTAGACGTTCCTTTCGATTTCACCGCCCGGGTGGATGCCGTCGACGATCAGGTTGGTGTGCACGTCCCGCAGCGTGTCGTCGATCCAGTCGGCCGTGGCCTGGGCGCGCCACAGCTTTCCGGTGCGGGCCAGCATGATCCCGGCGGGTCCGTTGGCGGGCGCGTTGTAGAAGTTCGAGCCCTTCCGCCAGGGGATGCCGCCTCCGGCTTCGGGCGCCCAGGCGTCGAACAACTGGGATTCGAGCGCCTGCACCGCACTTCTGTTGTCTATGAAGTGCATTCGCTGGGCGCGCTCGAGGGCGATCCCCAGCCAGGCCATGTCGTCGTAATAGTTGTTGGTCCAGCCCGACAGGTTCCGCAGACGGTGGCTGCGCGCCAGTTTCACGATGCGACGGCGACGGCGCGGCGTGGGGTCGCGTTCGAGCGCGTCCACGGCGCAGTCGAGCAGGTGTGCCTGCCACCAGTAGTGCCAGCTGAGGAACAGTCGCTCGCGCCGGACCGGCGGCCAGGCGACGACGCCCAGGGCGGTGCCCGGTAGCGCCCACAGCCGGCGAAGGTGCCTGCTCACCACCGCTTCTTCAGCGGCGTCCGCGCGCGCCGACCACGAGTCCTGCATAAGAGTTGATCTTGCCTATTCGCCGGGGGTTCCGCTACCAGGCGCGGTCGAGGTCGGCGTGCTGACGCACCCACGCGTGCATGGCGATTCCCGCGGCGACGCCCGCGTTGATGCTGCGGGTGGAACCGAACTGGGCGATCGACACCGTCATCGCCGCAACCTCTTTCGCCTGGTCCGTGACTCCCGGCCCCTCCTGGCCGAACAGGAGCACGCAGTCGCGGGGCAGACTCGCCGTCTCGAGCGGGACGGATCCGGGCGTGTTGTCGACGGCCACGATGGTGAGACCCCGCTCACGTGCGAACTCGACGAGGCCGTCGACGTCCGAATGGTGCAGGACGTGCTGGTACCGATCGGTGACCATGGCCCCGCGGCGGTTCCAGCGTCGACGTCCCACGATGTGGACCGCGGCGGCGGCGAACGCGTTGGCGGTGCGCACCACCGTCCCGATGTTGGCGTCGTGCCCGAAGTTCTCGATGGCCACGTGCAGCGGGTGGCGACGGCTGTCGATGTCCGCGACGATCGCTTCCCGCGTCCAGTACCGGTAGGCGTCGACCACGTTGCGGCGATCGCCGCCGGCCAGCAGTTCGGGGTCGTACCGCGGGTCGGCAGGGACCGGGGTGTCGTGTTCCTCGGTCCACGGACCGACGCCGTTCGGGTTGTCCCCCCATTCGGTGGGACCCGCCTCGGCGACTTCGACCTGGCCGGTCTCGACTCCGCTCACGATGTCAGAACGTCTTGTTCGAATCGGGAGCGACGGTGAAGCCGTGCGACGTCTCGTCGTTGGTGCACGTGACGGCCGTGGCCGTGGTGCTGCACGTGTAACCGAGCTTGGACAGCTTCGCCCCGGCGGGCAGGGCCGCGTCCGGTTCGTCGCCGCCCGACGTGTAGACGAGGCCCCCGGCGCACATGAACGACGCCTCGCCGTCGTTCTCGACGCGAATGCCGTGTCCCCAGTCGACCATGCAGTCGGCCGGCCGCGGCGGCACCGGGCTGGTCGACCCTTGGCATCCGGCCTCGGTGCGGTTCGGCAGCTTGATGATGCCGCATTGGAACCCGCCGTCCGGGGACGTGAAGAAGTACGACTCGTTGTGCTCGTAGGGGACGTCGACGAGCGTCGTGGTCGGCGCTTCCGTCGTCGTGGGCGGCGGCGCAATCGTCGTGGTGGTGGTCGTCGGCGGAACCGTGGTCGTGGTGGTGGTCACAGGAGCCGCGACAGTCGTCGTGGACGTCGGCGGAGCCACCGCGTCCGAGGACCCACCACACCCTGCGAGCATCATGGCCGAGCCAATGCTCAGACACACCAACGACACCCGACGCCACGCCATACGGCCACCTCCACACATGCTTTCCTGCTGCCGACACTGCACTCTAACGGCAGTGCGGCGGCGGGGTCGCTTCGGCGAGGCCGGGACGGGCTAATCTGGAGGTGGAGGCAATCGATGAATCATCAGCGCATCGTGCGGACGGTCTGCTTCGTCACGGTCGGCTACGTCATCGTCCTCGCCGTCTGGCTGGGATGGTTGATCGAGCACACCCCGCCGGCGACCATCCCGTACCAGATCATGGGATTGGTCGCCGCCTTCGGCTCGGCGCTGGGATTCGGGATGATGGCGGCCGAACGGCCCAGCCGCGCCGACCGCCAACTCGAACGGCACGGACTCGAAGGCTGGGCCCGCATCGAGCACGTCACTCCGCTGCGCCGCACTCTCGACAACGGGGAGCTCACCGAACTGGACCTCCGGCTGACCGTGCCCGGATCGGAGAGCTACGCCGGACGTGTCGTCTACGAGGTGCGGCGGGAGAACGCGACACGTTTCCTGCCCGGTGAGACGATCACCATCCTCGTGGACCCGAAGGACCGGGACCACATCATGCTCTGCCCGTGATCCGGCGACGACCGAGTGCGAGCATCCCCTCGACGAGCAGCAACTGGGCCGCCGCGTAGCTGGCGAGGATCACGCCTTCCGCCACAGCCCTTCCCCGCTCGCCTCGGATGAACAAGCGCCGCAACACGATCAGACCGTCGGAGGCGGTGAACAGCATCCCGCCCGCGCCGAGCCAGCTGCGACGGTCGGTTCCCGGCACGGCCACATTCGCGACGACGTCCGCGCCGGGCGCGAGGGACGGATCGGAGGACAGGGTCGACGTGGTGCCGAGCAACGACCCGTACGCGGTCAACGGCGCGGCGACCTCCTTCGCCCGTCCGCGCAGCAGTGCCGCCGCGCCTGCCCAACCGGCGAGCCGGGGAAGCAATGCGGGCACGGTGGGCCGGGCGCCCCGGCGCAGCAACAGCGCGGAATAGCCCACTTGCATGACGGCGAACGAGGACGCGCCGCGCACGAGACGGGCGTCGTCGTCGGGATCGATCATGAAGACGTCACCCACGGTCGCGGCCGCGAGACCAGCGAGGAGGAGTGCGATGTCGGCCGGGTCCGTGTCTGCACGCCGCCGCAGGACACGGGCGGCGAGCGCGGGTGCGATCAGTGGTTTCGCGGCCTGCTGCAACCGTTCACGCCCGGTGACGGCCCCGACGACGGTGGCCAGCGTCGCACCGGCGAACACCACATGCTCGACACCCCAGTTGTTCTTCGACTTCACGTCTTCCTCCCACACTTGCGGACGTGCCGAGGTTACCGGCCCGAAAAGTGGTTGACTCGAGAGTGGACGCGACGGATAATCCGCGATTGTGAGGCACAGGTGATGGCAAAACAGGCGCGCGCGGCAGCCACCCGCCATCAGGTACTGGAGGGTGCGGCACTGAGCTTCGAGAAGCTCGGGTACGGCGGCGCGAGCCTGAGCGGAATCCTCTCCTATGCCGATGTGACCAAGGGCGCCTTGTACTTTCATTTCGAGTCCAAGGAAGCGCTCGCCTGGGCGGTGATCAAGGAACAGCACGCCATGGCGATGCTGGCGGCGCAGCGAGTGCTCGCGACGGCGCAGTCACCGATGGAAGCGATCCTGTTGTGCGCCAAGGAGATGGCGCGCCAGTTGCTGACCGAGCCCATCGTGCGAGCGGGTGTGCGACTCACCCTGGAACTCGGTACGTCCCGCGGCCCGGCCACCGACCCCTACATCGACTGGACCGACACCCTCGTCGCACTCGCGGGCAAGGCGCGGGAGGCGGGAGAACTGCGCGCGACCGTCGACCCCGCGGCACTCGCCCGGTTCCTGGTCAGTTCGTTCACCGGCATGCAGTTGGTGTCCGAGGCGTTGACCGGACGTTCCGACCTGTACGAGCGTCTGGCCGACATGTGGGCGTTGCTCCTGCCCTCGATCGCGTCGCCGGACATGTTGCCCCGGCTACTCGAACTCGCGGCACTGCGCGACGACGTCGCATCCTGACGAATCAGACGCCGCCGGGAGTGGGCTCGGGAGTGTCCGGCGCCGGATGCGGCAGATCGAGCGGCTGCGACTGCGTCGGCACCGTCTGGACGACGGCGATCCGCGCGCCGTCCGGGATGGCATCGACCGAGCAGATCGTTCCGAAGATGCCGAGCCCGCCGAACAACGCGAGCAGACCGTAGGCCAGGAACGTCGACGTCCGTTCGACGGCGGATCGCGGTTCGCGTTCCGCTGCCACCGTGGGGCGCCGCGCGTACACGGTGCCTCGCTCTCGGGGAATTCGGGTGAGTTCAGCCATGTGGCCCTTCTTCGCATGGTTCGTCGGTGCGGGGGTGGTGTCGGGTCGACGCCTTCGAGTCTGTCGCGACGGCGCCCGAGTGTCGTTCACCCCAGGGGTGGAAAGCACCCCACCCAGGGTTCGACGGCCCGCCGTGCAGCCCCGGGACGCGAGTGGTTATCATCCAGACCACACTAAGCATGTACGCATTGCGGGAGCTATGTCCGCTTTGCGTACATTATGACTCCCGCCCGAGCAGGAAGGCCTCATGACGACCACCGAGGAACCGACCCGCAGCGAAGACGTGCAGACCCGCCCCCCTCGCTTCGAGAGACCACCGTGGCCGCCCGTGGGCCCGCGCCGCCTGATCGGCGGCCTCGCCGGGACCTACGCCGCCAACGGTCTGATCGGGCTGATCTTCTCCGCGACGGGTCCCGTCGCCGTGATCCTGGCCGCCGGCTCCGCGGGCGGACTGTCGCCCCAGCAGATGGCGTCGTGGATCTTCGGTGTCTTCTTCCTCAACGGAATCCTGACCGCCCTCGCCAGCTGGCTGTACCGCCAGCCGCTCGCGTTCTTCTGGACCATCCCCGGCACGATCATCGTCGGCGGCTCGCTCACCCACCTGTCGTGGCCGGAAGTGCTCGGCGCGTTTCTGGTGACCGGGCTCCTGATCCTCGCCCTCGGCCTGACCGGGCGGGTACATCAGGTCATGGCGATGCTCCCGATGCCGATCGTCATGGCCATGGTGGCCGGCGTCTTCCTGAAGTTCGGCACCGACCTCGTCCACGCCGTGGGAACCGATGCGGCCGTGGCCGTTCCGATGGTCGTAGTCTTCGTCGTCCTTGCGTCCCGAGCCGCGTTCGGCCGGTGGATGCCACCGATCCTCGGCGCACTGCTCGTCGGGGCGGCGGCGGTCGCGGTCACCGGCCGCTTCCACCCGACCGGTTCGAGTACATCGTGGATCGCGGCACCGATGTTCCAGGCGCCGCAGTTCACCTGGCAGGCGATCGCCGAACTGGTAGTGCCGCTCGCAATCACGGTCATCGTCGTGCAGAACGGTCAGGGCGCGGCCGTGCTGACGTCCGCCGGCCACAAGCCGCCGATGAACGTCGGCACCGTCCTGTGCGGGGTCTGGTCCCTCGCCACCTCCGCGGTCGGAGCCGTCTCGACGTGCCTGACGGGGCCCACCAACGCCCTGCTGGTGGCATCGGGGCAGCGCACCAGGCAGTACACGGCGGCCGTCGCCTGCGGGCTGCTCGCCATGGTTGTCGGCCTGTTCGCACCGCTGTTCGTTCAGCTGATGCTGGCCACCCCGGTCGCGTTCGTCGCCACGCTCGGCGGACTCGCGATGCTCCGGGCACTGCAGGGTTCGTTCGTCGCCGCGTTCAGCTCCCGGCACACGCTCGGCGCGCTCGTGACCTTCCTCGTGACCGTGTCGAACGTGCAGTTCCTCAACGTCGGGGCTGCGTTCTGGGGGCTGATCGCCGGACTGCTCGTGTCCCGGGTGATGGAATCGGGTGATTTCCGGAAGGGATGATCCGTCACCGTTTCCGTCGCCACCATCGCCTGCCGGCCGGGGGCGGATCGTCGGGTTCCGGGGTCGCGGTCACCGGCGGCTTCCGCGCCGGCCGGTTCTGCTGCCGCCAGGTCGCGACGACCTCGTTCGCGTCGATCGGGCTGACCGGGATCCGTGGGCCGGAGGGTGCCCGCAACCAGGCGACGATCTGCAGGTTGAGCTGGGCCACCACGTCCCGCACCGACTGCTCCGACGGCAGCCCACGGATCGTGTCGGGCAACCGCTCGATCTCCTTCCGCAGCTGCAGCGGCGTCGGGAGCAGCGAATCGGTGGGCAGATTCTCACGCCGGAGATAGTTCTTCACCCACCACAGTTCGTCGTCGACATCGCCCGCCGGAATCGGTTTACCCGAGCCGGGGAGATCGTCGAAGTCGCCGCGCTCCTGAGCCAGCCGGATCTGCTTGTCGATCCAGCTCTCGAAGCTCACCCCGGGAGGTTTGCGCTCGGTCACGGACGCCATTCTTCCAGGACCCGGTTCAGCCCGCCCCGGTGTCGGCTCCCGTGTAGAACGCGGTCGTGCGAACGCCGGCCGCGGTCGCGGCACGCTCCGGCGTCCCGAACGCGTTGCTTGCGTGCAGGTACAGCCCCATGACCCCGAGTTCCCAGCCGACACCGGCCTCGCCTTCGCTTGCCAATGCGCATACTTCGTTTTACTGTGACACTGCGTCTCAGTTAACTGGACCGACGACGACGGTTCCCCATCCGCGCAGGGAAGAAGCCATGACAGCGACAACCACTCAGCAGGCCGCCGCACCCGACGGCAGCGGAGACGAGCGGCACCTGCGCGTCGTCGTGGTCGGCGCCGGACTGTCCGGGATCGCCGCCGCGGTCAAGCTCGAACGCGCGGGCATCACGGACTTCGTCGTGCTGGAGAAGTCCGATCGTGTGGGGGGCGTGTGGCGCGAGAACACGTACCCCGGGTGCGGTGTCGACATCCCCGCCCCCGTGTACTCGTTTTCCTTCCACCCCAATCCGCGGTGGCGCAGCAACTTCGCCCTGCAACCGGAACTGCTGTCCTACATCGAGGACACCGTCGACACGTTCGGTCTGCAGTCCAGGATCTCGATGCAGACCGAACTCCGCGAAGCCGCCTGGTCCGACGAGCGCCGACGCTGGATCCTCGATACCAGCCGCGGCACGATCGTCGCCCAGCACGTGATCTTCGCGGCGGGCCCCATCACCGAACCGAGCACTCCTGCTGTACCCGGAATCGACGGCTTCGACGGCGACGTCTTCCACTCGGCCCGCTGGAATCACGACGTCGACCTCACCGGGAAGAGGGTCGCCGTCGTGGGCACCGGCGCGTCCGCGGTGCAGTTCATCCCCGAGATCCAGCCGGACGTCGAGGAGTTGTACGTCTTCCAGCGCACCCCGGCCTGGGTGGTGCCGCGCCTGGACTTTCCGTTCCCCCGCATCGCCCAGTGGGTGTTCGCGCGGGTGCCCGCGGTGCAGCGCGCGTTCCGGCGGCTCCTCGACGTCATCCTGCGGACGCTCACTTCGGTGATGCGCCGCGAACGGACCGCCCGGCTCCTCAACCCCATCGGCACCCGTTGGCTGGCCAGGCAGGTACCGGACGCGGCACTTCGCGCGGCCCTGACACCGAACTTCACGCTGGGATGCAAACGCCTCCTGCTGTCCAACACGTATCTCCCGGCGCTGACGAAGAGCAACGTCGAGTTGATTCCGCACGCCCTCGCCGAGGTCGACGGACGCGTGGTCGTCGGAGCCGACGGCACCCGCCGCGAGGTCGACGTCATCATCTTCGGAACCGGCTTCGACGTGAGTCATCCACCGATCGCGAACCGGATCCGCGGACGCGACGGAACACTGCTGTCGGAGAAGTGGTCGAAGAGCCCCGAGGCCTACCTGGCCACCACGACGCCCGGCGCACCGAACGCGTACATCATGCTCGGACCGAACATTCTGGTGTACAACTCGTTTCTCGGACTGGCCGAGACCCAGCTCGACTACGTGATCGACGGACTCACCAAGGCGGAGCGGCAGGGCATCGAAGTACTCGAGGTACGCGATAAGCCGTTCCGCCGGTTCAACGACGCGGTACAGAAGGGCCTGGAGCCGACCGTCTTCAACAACGGCGGATGCAGTAGCTACTACCTCGACGCCGACGGCAGGAACTTCGCCGCGTGTCCCTGGTCCACCGGTTCCCTGCGCCGTCGCCTCGCCCGGTTCGACCTCGAGAACTACGCCATCCGCCCGTACCGGACAGCGCAGCCCCCCGCCCTCCACCCCTCAGGAAAGTCACGATGATCGAGATCCATCACACTGCCCTCGCCTGCGCACCGGTCGCGGCCGCGTTCGACTACGTGGACGACTACCGCCACGTCCCGTCCTGGATGTTCGGGATCACGAAGTTCGATCCGATCGGCGACCACGACCAGGGCCTCGGCGCGGTCTACGACGCCGCGATGAAGGTCGGCCCCAAGACCCTCGACTCCGTGGTGAAGGTCACCGGGTGGGAACGCAATTCGGTGATCGAGCTGGAATCGATCGACGGCCTGTACACCCATTCGCGGTGGCAGTTCGAGGCGGTCGGCGAAACCGAGACCCGCATGACGGTCGACTTCCGCTACGACCTGCCCGGCGGCCTCGCAGGTAAGGCGCTCGGCAAGCTCATCGAGCCGTTCGTCGCGCAGGCGATCCGCCACACCGACGCCACCCTGCGCCGCCAGGTCGAGCAGAGCGCGAAGCACTCGTCCTGATCTTCGCGGCCCGCGCCCGCCGGGGCGGATGCGGGCCGTGAAGCACTTCGTCGGGTTTACATAGTTAGTTAGCCTATGTAATATGTTTGGCATGGACGACGACACGCGGCTGCAGAGCCTGCTCGTCGACTTGGTCACGAATTCTCACCGATTCACCAGGCTCGCGAGCTCCTTCGGATCCGAGGACCACCCCCGGCCGTGGACACGTGCCCTCGCCCTGCTCGACGACCACGGCGAGCTACGCATCAGCGAGTTCGCCCGCATCGACCGCTGCTCCCAACCGTCCGCGACCGCCCTGCTCCAGAAGCTGGCCGATCGCGGATACGTTGCCCGCCGACCCGATCCGGAAGACGCCCGGGCCGTCCGGGTGTCCATCACGGACCTGGGCCGCGAATGGCTGACCGTGTCCCGCAACGAGATCGCGTGTGCACTCGCCCCGCACTTCGCGGACCTCGAGCCCGAGCAACTCGAACGACTGGCGCAGGGCCTGTCGGAACTGCGTTCGATCGTCAAGTCGTCGGCCCGCTCTTCCTGACAACCCATCCATACCCCGACGTACATCGAAGGAGGTGGCCGTGAGCACCACGACCGCAACCGTCACGAACAGCACATCCAGCGAGGCGCCACCGAGCCTCCTCCACCAGCCGAAATCGGTGTGGGCCGTCGCCTTCGCCAGCGTCATCGCGTTCATGGGCATCGGGCTCGTCGACCCCATCCTCAAGCCGATCGGCGAACAACTGGACGCGACGCCGTCCCAGGTGTCGCTGCTGTTCACCAGCTACATGCTGGTCACCGGTGTCGCGATGCTCATCACCGGCGTGGTGTCGAGCCGGATCGGCGCCAAGAAGACCCTCCTCACCGGCCTCGCCGTCATCGTCGTGTTCGCGGCGCTGGCAGGCAGCTCCGGCACCATCGGCCAGATCGTCGGCTTCCGTGCCGGCTGGGGACTGGGCAACGCCCTGTTCATCGCCACCGCGCTCGCCGCCATCGTCGGCGCTGCCAGCGGCGGCGTCGCGCGGGCCATCATCCTCTACGAGGCCGCGCTGGGCATCGGCATCGCCGTCGGCCCGCTGGTCGGTGGCGTCCTCGGCAACATCAGCTGGCGCGCACCGTTCTTCGGCGTCGCAGCCCTGATGGCCGTCGCGTTCATCCTGATCGTCGTGATGCTGCCGGCCGCACCCAAGCCGGAGCACCGCACATCGATCGCCGCGCCGTTCCTCGCGCTGCGCCACCGCGGTCTGCTCACCGTCGCGATCACCGCGCTGCTCTACAACTACGGTTTCTTCACCCTGCTCGCGTACACGCCGTTCCCGCTCGACATGGGCACGTACTCGATCGGATTCATCTTCTTCGGATGGGGCCTCGCGCTGGCCGTCGCGTCGGTGTTCCTCGCCCCGCGGCTGCAGCGGCGCTTCGGCACGCTGCCGATGATGATGGTGGCCCTCGCGCTGTTCGCCCTCGACCTCGCCATGATGGCCGCGTTCACCGACAACAAGACCGTGCTCGTCGTCGGTGTCGTGCTCGCCGGACTCTTCCTCGGTGTCAACAACACGCTCATCACCGAGACCGTGATGATCTCCGCGCCCGTCGAGCGGTCGACGGCGTCCGCGGCGTACAGCTTCGTCCGCTTCGTCGGCGGCGCCGCCGCACCGTGGGTCGCGGGCAAGCTCGGTGAGAGCAACATCCACATGCCGTTCTGGGTCGGCGCCGTGTGCACCGCCGCCGCGATCATCGTGCTCGCGACCGGACGGAAGGTCCTCGCTCACGTCGACGAGCACGATCCCGAACCGCACAGCGTCGCGGAGGCATTGGCCGTCACGGCCGCCGACGCCGACTGACCACCCCCATGTGAGTGGCGAAGTGTGCCTCCGCACACTTCGCCACTCACATGTGCGGTCAGAGGTTCAGGTCGGGGAGACCGAGGAGCGAACGGTACTCGAGACCTTCGGCCGCGATCACCTCGTCGGCACCGGTCGCGCGGTCGACGACGGTCGCGACACCGACGACGATCGCCCCGACGTCGCGCAACGCCTTCACCGCGGTGAGCGGAGAGTTGCCCGTGGTGGTGGTGTCCTCGACGACGAGGACACGCTTGCCGACGACGTCCGGTCCCTCGATCTGCCGCTGCATGCCGTGCGCCTTCGCGGCCTTGCGCACCACGAACGAATCGATCGGCCTGCCCGGGGCGTGCATCACGGCCATCGCCACCGGGTCGGCGCCCATCGTCAGTCCGCCGACGGCGTCGAAATCCCAGTCCGCCACCAGCTCACGCAGCAACTTCCCGATCAGCGGGCCCGCCTCGTGATGCAGCGTGGCGCGGCGAAGGTCCACGTAGTAGTCGGCTTCCTTGCCCGAAGACAACGTCACCTTGCCGTGCACAACTGCCAGCTCACGCACCAACGCGGCCAGATCCTCGCGATCGCTCATGCCCGAAACCCTACCCACCTCTACGTGCGGGCACGCCCCCGGCCGAACACGTTGGTCAGCCGCCGGACCAGACTCTTCGGGACGAGGCGACCGGCCGTGGTCAGCACCTTGTACTGAAGTCCGGGAATACTCACCACCTTGCCGTCCTCGAGATCGGACAGCGACGCCGCGACCACCTGGTCGACGCTCAACCACATCGGCTTCGGAATCGAACTCATCTCGATGCCCGCGCGCTCGTGGAACTCGGTGCGGATGAAGCCCGGGCACAGCGCCTGGATCCGCACACCCGTGCCGCCCAGCCCGTTCGCCAGTCCCTCGGAGAACGAGATGACATACGCCTTGCTCGCCGAATAGGTCGATCCGCGCCCGGACAGCAGGCCGGCGACGCTCGCCACGTTGATGACGGTGCCGTTCGCCGACGCGATCATGGTGGGCAACGCCGCGCGGGTCAGCTGCATGACGGCGGTGACGTTCACGTCCAGCTGGGACTGCAACAGCTCCGGCGTCGCCGTCCAGAATTCGCCCGAAGTGCCGAATCCGGCGTTGTTGACCAGCACCTCGACACCCTTCCCGAGGCGCTGCGCCACTTCCTCGCGCCCGGAAGCCGTGGCCAGATCGGCCTGCAGGATCTCGGACTCGGTGTCGAACAACGCCTTCATCTCGTCGGCGAGGGCCTGCAAGCGGGTTTCGTCACGCGCGACGAGCACGAGGTCGTAACCGAGAGACGCGAATTTCCTCGCGAAACCGGCACCGAGCCCCGACGTCGGGCCGGTGACGAGAGCAACGGGTCGGGCGGAACTGGAGGGCGTCGACATACCGGTGACGGTAGCAAGGCGCTGCGCGCCTGTGCGCGGTTAGCGAGTCCCAGGACTCGTCACGCACTCACGGGCGCGGAGCGCCGGGGGCCGGCGGGCGCGGAGCGCCGGGGGCCGGCGGGCGCGGAGCGCCGGAGGTCTGCTGCCGGGGAGCGCCGGGGGCCGGCGGGCGCGGAGCGCCGGAGGTCTGCTGCCGGGGAGCGCCGGGGGCCGGCGGTCGGGGAGACGTCGGACGCTCGGGACGCGCCTCGGCGGGAGCGCCTTCGCGTAGTCGCGGGCGGCTCGGGTCGTGGTGGCCGCGGTCGAGTCCGCGCGGTTCGGTGACCGGGGGCAGGACGTGCAGGATGCCGGACAGCCGGGCGACGGCCTCGATGGCCGAATCCCATTCACGGCCGCTGCTGCCGATGGGCAGCGAACCGAGGGTCCACTCGCCTTCGCTCCACAGCATGTTCACGTGCGGCGGCACCGACTCGGTGAACGCCACCATGCGTTGATCGCAGACCCTGCGGGCGATTTCGAGGTCGGTGGCGAACACGACTCGCGGTCCGATGGCACCGAGGAGTTCGAGATCCGAATCCTTGGGCGGCGGGGTCGACTTGAGGCGCAGGTCGATGTCGACGTCCGAGCCCACCCGTCGGCGCACGGCGACGATGGTTGCGGTCTCCTCGAGGTCGAACAGAATGAACGACTCGCCCCGGCGTTCGCCCTTCACCACATCGATGGCGCTGAGGTACTCCTGCTTGGCCAGCGCGGCCCGATGGAACTGGCCGGGCAGCTTCTCTTCGACGTTGTCGTATGTGTAGCCCTGGGCCTTGGCCCAGATCTGCCGCACACGACCCGTCTGGTCACGACGCGAGCGATCGAAATAGAGCAGCGCGCACGCGCCTGCGAGTGCGATCAACGCCAGTACGAACCACATTCCCGTCATCGGTGATCAGCCTAGCGAGTCGACGCCGTTACGAGGCGAAGCGGTACCCGGACACCCCGTGTCGGTTTTGCCCGGACCCATCGTCTCAGTTACCGCCGAGCTTCGGCAGCTCGGTGCTGATGATCGTCTCGGCCGTCATCGTGCCGTTCTCGACCTTCGTTCCCTGCACCATCACGGTGAACCCGGGCTTCAGATCGGCGACCGTGGTGCCGTCGAGTGCGATCACATTGGTCTGCGCGTTGGTCTGGACCGTCAACTGGGAACCGCCGAGGGCGTCGAGGGTCAGCGTGGAGCCGTCGTTGGCGCTGATCGTTCCGAACGCGGCGCCGGCAGCGCCGATGGCCTCGCCGATTCCGCCGGGGAGTTGATCGAGCGGCGACTCCGACGTGGTGGACGGCGGCGGGGTCGTCGTCTTCGGCGGCGCGGTGGCGGGCGGACGGGACGTGGTGGGGCCCGCCGCCGTGGTGCTCGAGGAATTGTTCGGCGCGGATGTGAAGAGGGCGACTCCGAAGCCGATGACGGCGATCAACAGCAGCGCGGCCGCGGTCGCGGCGATCCACGTGCCGATCCGGCGGGGTTTCTTCTCCTCGGGGCTCTCGGCGACCGGCGCCTGGTACTGCGAGCCCGGGTACTGACCCGGCGGGTACTGGGCGTTCGGGTACTGGGCGTTCGGGTACTGCCCCGTCGGATACCCGCCCTGGTACTGCTGGGCGTCGTACGTCGGATACGCCTGTGTGGCGTTCGGCGGTGGAGCCTGCGGGTCGTACCGCGGATCGTAGGTCGGGTAGGCCTGCGTCGGATTGGGCTGGTTCCGCCCGTACGCCGCGGTCGGATCGGACGTGTAGAACTGCTCGGTCGGTGTGCCTGCGGGGCCCATGTGCTCGGTGCGCTGCTCGGGCGATCCGAGATGCTCGGTCGGCTGGTCCCGCCGCGACCACGCCTGGGTGGGGTCCTCGTCACCAGCCCTCGACGCGGAATCGTCGGTGGTCCACGACTCCGTTCCGTCGTACGCGCGTTCCTGCGGGGTGCGCGGGTCGTCGGGGTTCGTCATGATCGGCCCCTCCCTCGGGTTCGTCCGGCCGGTGTCCTGCGGCTACGGACGGTCCAGGGTAACGACGAAACTTAAGACGTCGCTGTGAAAACACAGGTGAGTGGCACGGCGTGCGGGAGCACACCGTGCCACTCACCTGGGGGTCAGCCGAGGACGAGCGCGTCCCCGGTCTCGGACACCTTCACGGGGACGGTGTCACCGTCCTTGACGTCACCGGCGAGGAGCAGCTTCGCGAGCTGGTCGCCGATGGCCTGCTGGATCAGCCGGCGCAGCGGCCTGGCCCCGTACATGGGGTCGTAGCCGCGGACGGCCAGCCAGAAGCGGGCCGACTCGGACACGTCCAGCGTCAGTCGCCGCGCCGCGAGCCGGCGGGACAGCTGGGCGAGCTGGATGTCGACGATGGACTCGAGCTGCTCTTCCGTGAGCGACTCGAAGACCACGACGTCGTCGAGCCGGTTGATGAACTCCGGCTTGAACGCGTGCCGGACCGCGTCCATCACTTGCTCCCGTGATCCACCCGCACCGAGATTGGACGTGAGGATCAGGATGGTGTTGCGGAAGTCGACCGTGCGTCCCTGACCGTCCGTCAACCGACCTTCGTCGAGGACGGCGAGCAGGATGTCGAACACGTCGGGGTGCGCCTTCTCCACCTCGTCGAACAGCACGACCGTGTACGGACGCCGCCGCACGGCCTCGGTGAGCTGGCCGCCCGCCTCGTACCCGACGTATCCGGGCGGGGCGCCGACGAGCCGGGCCACCGAATGCTTCTCGCTGTACTCGGACATGTCGATGCGGACCATGGCGCGCTCGTCGTCGAACAGGAAGTCCGCGAGGGACTTCGCGAGCTCCGTCTTACCGACGCCGGTCGGTCCGAGGAACAGGAACGACCCGGTGGGCCGGTTGGGGTCGGCGACTCCGGCGCGGGCGCGGCGAACCGCATCCGAGACGGCGACGACGGCCGCTTCCTGGCCGACGACCCGCTTGCCGAGTTCGGACTCCATCCGCAGCAGCTTGGCGGTCTCGCCCTCCATCATGCGGCCGGCGGGGATGCCGGTCCATGCCGCGACCACGTCTGCAACGTCGTCGGGACCCACTTCCTCCTTCAGCATGACGTCGCCGTCGGCGGCGGCACCGGACTCGCGGGCCGCCTGCTCGAGTTCCTTCTCGAGCTGCGGGATGCGGCCGTACCGCAGCTCCGCGGCCCGGCCGAGGTCGCCGTCGCGTTCGGCGCGTTCCTCCTCGCCGCGCAGCGTCTCGAGCTGTTCCTTGACCCCGCGCACGGAGTCGATGGCCTGCTTCTCGTTCTGCCAGCGGGTGGTCAGCTGATTGAGCTTCTCCCGTTCGTCCGCCAGTTCCTGACGCAGCTTCTCGAGCCGGTCCTTCGACGCCGCGTCGGATTCCTTCTGCAGCGCCATCTCCTCGATCTCGAGGCGGCGGACGATGCGTTCGACGGAGTCGATCTCCTCGGGTCGCGAGTCGATCTCCATCCGCAGCCGGGACGCGGCCTCGTCCACGAGGTCGATCGCCTTGTCCGGGAGGAACCGGGACGTGATGTACCGGTCGCTGAGCGTGGCGGCGGCGACGAGCGCGGAGTCGGTGATGCGCACGCCGTGGTGCACCTCGTACCGCTCCTTGAGCCCGCGCAGGATGCCGACGGTGTCCTCGACGGAGGGTTCCCCCACCAGCACCTGCTGGAAGCGGCGTTCGAGGGCCGCGTCCTTCTCGATGTACTTGCGGTACTCGTCGAGCGTGGTCGCGCCGACGAGCCGCAGCTCGCCGCGGGCGAGCATCGGCTTGATCATGTTGCCCGCGTCCATCGCGGACTCACCGGTGGCACCCGCACCGACGATGGTGTGGAGCTCGTCGATGAACGTGATGACCTGACCGGCCGAGTTCTTGATGTCGTCGAGGACGGCCTTGAGTCGCTCCTCGAACTCGCCGCGGTACTTGGCGCCCGCGACCATCGATCCGAGGTCGAGGGAGATCACCGACTTGCCGCGCAGCGATTCGGGAACGTCGCCTGCGACGATGCGCTGAGCGAGCCCCTCGACGATGGCGGTCTTGCCGACGCCGGGCTCACCGATCAGCACCGGGTTGTTCTTGGTCCGGCGGCTGAGTACCTGCACGACGCGGCGGATCTCGTTGTCGCGGCCGATCACCGGGTCGAGCTTGCCGTTGCGGGCCGCCGCGGTGAGATCGGTGGAGTACTTCTCGAGCGCCTGGTACGTCCCTTCCGGGTCCGGGCTGGTGACGCGCGCACTGCCGCGGACGGAGGTGAACGCGTCACGCAGCGCCTCGGGGGTGGCGCCGTGCCGCTTCAGCAGTCCGGTCACGTCCGACTCACCCGAGGCGAGTCCGACCATCAGGTGTTCCGTCGACACGTACTCGTCGTCGAGTTCGGTGGCGAGGTGCTGTGCTGCGGTGAGTGCGGCGAGGGCCTCGCGGCCGAGCTGCGGTGTGGTCGTGGCGCCCGTCGTCTTGGGGAGCCGGTCGACGAGATCCTGCGCTTCACGATGGACCACGGTGGGATCGACGCCGACCGCCTTGAGCAGCGGGGCGGCGATGCCGTCGGTCTGGTCGAGCAGGGCCACGAGCAGATGCGCGGGCCTGATGTCGGGATTACCGGCCGACGACGCCGACTGGAGCGCAGCGGTCATCGCGGCCTGGGTCTTGGTGGTCGGATTGAACGAGTCCACTGTTCACCTCTTCTGGCGTTGTAGAACGGTCCGCCGCCCGGGGCCGAGTGGCACGTGGCGACGCTGTCATCTTCTTAACGCGCGAAGGGTTGAGTCTGTTCCGCTCAACTTTGGAAATTTTCCGCTACACCAATTCTCTCGCCCCGCGACGGTTCGCGGGGCGAGATGTCAGGCCCCGATCGCGGCCGCCATCGTCGGCCAGGATGCGGACAGGTCGTCGCGCCAGTACCCCCACGAGTGTGTGCCGACCGGCCGGAGATCGACCGTGGCCGGAATGTCCAGGGCGCGGAGTTTCTCCGCCAGCCGTATCGTGCAGTCGTTGGTGACGGCCTCGATGACACCACCCACCACGACCTGCGTCGCGAGGTTGCGACGGTCGCCGCCGACGGTCCGGGCGTCGAGGGTGTCGTACGGTCCCGGCAGCCCGCTGCCATTGGAGATGTAGAGGGTGGTCCCCCGGAGCTTCTCCGCGTTGACGTACGGATCGTTCGCGGCCCACAGCGGATCGTTGGCCGCACCCCACATGTTCTCGGGGTTCCCGCCGAAGTCCGACACCGTGATCTCGACGAACCGCCGCGCCACCGGGTCGCTCGTCATCGCGCACCCGCTGTACGCCCCGACGCTCTGATACAGCCCCGGCTTGGAGATCGCGAGGTTGAGGACGCTGGTGGCCGACATGGACAGCCCGGCGATGGCGTTCTTCCCGGTCGTCTCGAGCGCGGAATCGACGATGGGTGACAGTTCCTTCGTCAGGAACGTCTGCCACTTGTTCCGCCCGAGCTCGGGGTCGTCCTGCTTCCAGTCCGCGTAGTAACTGGACTGGCCACCGAACGGGATGACCACGTTGACGTCCTTGTCGGAGAAGAACTTCTCGACGTCCGCCTTCTGCTCCCAGCCGAACTGCTCGGAGTTCCCCTCGACGCCGCCGAGCATGTAGACGGTGGGACGCTTCTCCGACGCGGCCCGGATGACCCGGACGGTGATGTCCTTGTCCATGGCGGTCGAGTGGACGGTGAAGTTCATCTGCGATTCGCCCACCGTGGTGACCCCGACCAACCGCGAACCGTCGGGCGCCTCGTCGGCCGAGATCGACTCGATCGTCGTCCGGGGTTCGGCGGAGACGACGCCTCCGCCGCCGATCGCCGTCAGCGTCACGGCCGCCACGACAGCGGCGGCTCGGCGAACCCGGGCCGAACTGGGCATCCCCGGACAAAACCGACCCCGATCCCGCGCACCGCCAACTCTCATGGGCCCCCCTCGGTAACACTGCCTGTCAACTGGATGCATCGTGCCTTGCCGGTGGTCACAGCTCAATAGCGACCCACCGAAATACCGGGGGCACACGCCGAACCGGCCGTTGCCGTAACCCGGGGTCCGCCCGCGGGACGGCTAGAATGCGGGTGTTCGAATCAGCAGGCACGGAGGCAGGGGACGGCTTGACACGAGATTGCCTCGATCCGCTCGTGATTTCGCGTCTGCGCGCCAGCTTTTCGTCGATCGTGTCCACCGAACACGGACGCAACCGGCTCACCACCACGTTCTACGCCACCCTGTTCGCCGAACACCCCGAATTCCGCGCGCTCTTCCCGCCTGCGCTGGATCAGCAGGGTCACCGCCTGTTCCAGGCACTGCAGTTCGTCATCGACAACCTCGACGACGAGGGCCGGGTCCTCGGTTTCCTCAGCCAGCTCGGCCGTGACCACCGCAAGTACGGCGTCGAGGGCAGGCACTACTTCGCGTCGGGCAATGCGCTGCTGGTCGCCGTGCAGAGTTCCTTCACCCAGGCCATCTGGACGCCCTCGCTGACCGCGGCCTGGACAGAACTGCTCGACCTCCTCCTCCACACGATGGCCGACGCCGCGGACACCGACGACCTGCCCGCCGCGTGGGGCGCCACCGTGGTCGATCACGAACGCCGCCTCGACGACCTCGCGATCGTCCGTCTCGAGACCGACTCCCCCATCCCCTACGGTGCGGGCCAGTACCTCAGCGTCCAGATCCCGCAGCGACCCCGGATGTGGCGGTACCTGTCGGCTGCCATCCCCGCCAACCCGTACGGCCAGCTCGAGTTCCACGTCCGCCGCGTGTCGGGTGGGTGGGTGAGCCCCGCCATCGTGAACGAGACGCAAGTGGGCGACCGCTGGCTGCTCAGCTCCCCGCTGGGCGGTCTCGAGGTCGACCGCGACAGCGGGCAGGACGTCCTGATGATCGGTTCGGGGACCGGCATCGCGCCGCTGCGCGCCCAGGTGATGGAAATGGCGATGCGGTCGAACAATCCGCGGGTCCACATGTTCGTGGGCGGCAAGTATCCGTGCGATCTGTACGACATCGAGACCCTGTGGCACCTGTCGCTGAGCAATCCGTGGCTGACCGTGGTTCCCGTGTCCGAGGAGGACGAGGACCCGTGGTGGCACACGATTCCCGCCCCGGAGGTGCCGCCGGGATTGCATCAACGACTCCAGGGGCAGCTCGGCCGCGTCGTCGCCCGGTTCGGGTCGTGGGCGGACCGGCAGATCCAGATCTCCGGTTCTCCGGCGATGATCAAGACCACCGTGTACGCGTTGCAGCGCGGCGGTACACCGCCCGAACTGATCCGGCACGACCCCCTGATCTAGTCGCGCAGCCCGTCCCTGCCCATCCGCTATCCGGTTCGACCGTCGGGAGAGCATCACGCCATGCAAGCCACGCAGACCACCTGGACCAGCACTGTCGTCGAACATCACCGCCTGCGGCACGACCTCGCCGTGGTCCGCCTCGTCGGTGACTACGTCCCGTTCGCGCCGGGGCAATACGTGGACGTGAGCGTGCCCCAGAACCCGCGGCTGCTGCGCAGACTCTCCCCCGCCCTGCCGCCGTCACTGGACGGCAAGCTTGAATTCCACGTCCGGACAGTGCCCGGTGGCTGGGTCAGCGGTGACATCGTCACGGGGACCTCGACCGGCGACCAGTGGCAGATTCTCGAACCGCGCGGCACGATGTCCGTCGACGAGGACGGGCCGGATGTCATCATGGTCGCCGGCGGCACCGGCCTGGCACCGTTCCGATCGATCCTGCTGGACCTGTCGCGCAAGCCGAATCCGCCGCGGGTGTTCCTGTTCACGGGCGATCGGACTCCGCGCGATCTGTATGCGTCCGACATGCTCTACCTGCTGCTGCAGGATCTGCCGTGGCTCACCGTCATTCCGGTGGTGGAGAACGTCGTGAATCCGGACTGGACCGACGAATGGTACGAGCGCACCAGAGTGGACGTGGGGTTCACCGAGGACGACCTCATCGAGGGCTCGCTACCCGACGTCGTGACGTCCTACGGCGCGTTCACCGAGCACCAGGTGCTGGTGTGCGGTTCGGCGGCGATGGTCCGCGCCACCCTCGACCGTCTCCGGGACACCGGGACCCCCGCGGAGAACATTCAGTTCGACCCGTACTGAGCCGTTCGGATCAGTAGGACGGGTCGTGCCGGATGTTCTCCGGCGGAGTGCCCGCCGCGTGCAGCCGGAACTTGGTGGTGTTGATCATCGCCTCGGAGCCGACGAGCTGGATGTCGCGCTCGGCCCACGTCCCGAAGTCGGCGACGACCTGCCCGACCTTGCCGGTCAACCGGCGGTGCATGCCGGGCAACGCGGCGCTGCTCGGGCCGGTGTACCACCACGGGTCCTCGTCCTCCTCGGTGACCGGGACGACGGTCAGCCACGGATTCTGCTCCGCGAGTGCCCACAGGGTGCCCAGGTCGTAGAGGTCGCAGGGGTACCGCCCGGCGAAGAAGACGTGGACGCGGCGGTCCTGGCCGCGCTGCGACATCTGCAGGATTTGCGCGCGGAGCGGCGCGATTCCCGTCCCCGATCCGATCATGAGGATGTCGCGACCGTTGTCGTAGCGGACTCCCAGGTCGCCGAGCGGGGACCCGATCACCCACCGCTCGCCCGCGAGTGTCTGGCTGACGATGGCGGGGCTGACCCAGCCGCCCGACACCCGTCGGACATGGAACTCGATGATGCCCTGGTCGTTGGCGGGGTTCGCCGGCGACAGGTACCGCCACATCCGGGGACGCGACGGCACCTGCACGCTCACGTACTGACCGGCGGTGTAGGTCATCGGCTCGTCGAGTTGCAGGCGGACGATCGACACGTCCTTGCGGACCTGGAGGTGCTCGATCACGGTCGCGCCCCACGCCGCCGGGCCGCTTTCGGCGTTGGCCGCATCCATCATGGTGGCGGCGACGACCGAGAGGACGTCGCGCCACGCCTGCTCGAGTTCGTCGGTCCACGGCTCGGTCGAGGGGAACTGCTCCACCGCGGCGATCAGGGAGTTGCCGACGGCGACGTAGTGCGCGTCCTCGATTCCGTACTTACGGTGGTCGCGGCCGAGCTGGGCGAGGTAGGCGAGGATCTGCCCGGATTCCTCCTCGAGCCGTTCGATCACGTACTGGACGGCGGAGATCAACCGGTCGCGTTGCTCGTCCATGGCCGCGGGGAAGAAGTCCCGGGCGTCGGGATACCGCGCGAACAGCAGGGCATAAAAGGACCGCGACAGAGTCTGGGGCCCGTCCGGCACCGCCGCGATAGCCTTGAAACTCGACCGGACCAGCGATATTGCCTGTGAATCCACCGCGCATCCTCGTCACCGACTGAACGCGGCCTCGCCGCGAAGTACTTGGGCAGACTATAGGCGCGGGCGCCACGCCGCAGACCAGGTCCCTTTTTTTCCGCCCTGGTCGTGCTATCCGACCGCTCGGTCTGCACTTTCCCAGTACCGGGAGCGCAGCGCCTTCTTGTCCAGTTTGCCGAGCGGGGTGAGCGGCAGCGTGTCGACGAAGTCGATCGATTTGGGGGCGTGCACCGATCCCTTCGCGGCCCGCACCCGTTCGACGAGTTCGGCGGCGTCGACCGTCTGCCCGGCCCGCAACACCACGCACGCCTTCACGGCCTCGCCCCACTTCTCGTCCGGAACGCCGACCACCGCGACCGAGCCGACGGCCGGATGCGCCGAGATGACGTCCTCGATCTCCCGGGGGAACACGTTGAATCCGCCGGTGACGATCATGTCCTTTTTCCGGTCGACGATCGTCATGAATCCGTCTTTGTCCTTGCGTGCGACGTCGCCTGTGTGCAGCCATCCCCCGCGGAAGGCCTCGGCGGTCTCGGCGGGCTTCTTCCAGTACCCCTTCATGACCAGCGGGCCACGAACGCAGATCTCACCTAGCTCACCCTGGGGGACCTCGTTCAGGTCGTCGTCGAGCAGGGCGACGTTCAGCCAGGGCACGGGACGCCCGCACGTCGCGAGCCGGCTGGGATCGTCCGCCAGGTGCTCTTCCTTCCGCAGCACCGCGATGGTCATTCCGCATTCGGTCTGGCCGTAGAACTGGAAGAAGATCTGGCCGAACTTCTCGATGCCCTCCTTCAACCGGGCCGGCGACATCGCCGAGGCGCCGTAGAAGAGGGTCTGCAGGCTGGACACGTCCCGCTTCGGCAGGTCGGGGTGATCCATCAGCAGGTAGATCATGGTGGGGACGAGCATCGTGGCCGAGATCTTGTGCTTCTCGATCGCCTCGAGGACGGCACCGGGCTCGAACGCGGGCAACACGATCAGCGCGCCGCCACGCAGCAGGGTCGGGATGAAGAAGGCGGCGCCGGCGTGCGACAGCGGCGTGCAGATGAGGAAACGCGGTTCGTCGGGCCACTGCCACTCGGCCATCTGAATCTGGTTGAGCGTCGCGCCGGACTGGTAGGAGCCGACGACGCCCTTCGGCTTGCCGGTCGTTCCGCCGGTGTAGACCATGCTGCTGTTGTCGTCGGCGGCCACGTCCGCCGCCCGCAGGCGTTGCGGGGTGAAGTTCTCGGCGAGGGCGAGAATGTCGGTACCCACTTCGGACGGCCCCAACGACAACACGTTCTCGATCGACGGCGACTGCGCTACCAGTTCGGCGGCGCGCTCCTCGAAGGCGGTGGGATCGAAGATCAACGTCTGAATCTCGGCGTCGCCGACGATGTACAGATGGTCGTCGAGCGAGCCCATCGGGTTCAGCGCGCTGGCGCGGCATCCGGAGATCATGGTGGCGCCCATGCTGATGAGCACTTCGGGCCTGTTCTTGGACAGCATGGCGGTGCTCGTGCCTTTACCGATTCCGAGTGACGCCAGTGCCTGCGCAAAGCAACTGATCTGATCGCGCATCTCACCGCCGGTGAGGACGACGTCGCCGAGGTAGAGCGCCGGCTTGTCGGAGTTGCGTTCCAGTGCAGTGATGAGGAGGTCTGCAGCGAAGGCGGGTCGATGCAGATCTGCGAACTCGTCGGTCATCTGTAATCCTTCTACTCCCGCGACGCCGAGGCGCATTGGTCCGGCGGCCTGGATTTCCTGTGTCCTGGGTCACCGACACCCTAACCGGAAACCGGAAAAACTGAAACCTGTTCCACCTGGCTCCCGGGTGGCGACGGCAACTCCGCGCCGGAACACGTCCGATATCGTGAGGTCCATGAGTCCGCAGGACCGAATCGCAGAACGGATCTCGACCGCGGCGCAGAGCGCGCACGTCTTCCTCGCCACGGCGGAATCCCTCACCGGCGGGCAGATCTCATGCATTCTCGGCGCCGCGCCCGCGTCCTCCGACTGGTACCGGGGCAGCGTGGTCGCGTATTCCAGCGACGTGAAACACCGGGTGCTGAAGGTGCCGGACGGTCCCGTCGTCAGTGAGGCCAGTGCCCGCGCGATGGCAAGTGCGGTCGCGGAACTGCTCGGAGCCGACATCGCCGTCGCAGTGACCGGTGCGGGCGGCCCCGACCCCCAGGACGGGCAACCGCCGGGGACCGTCTGGTTCGGACTCTTCACCCACGGCCGCATCGACACCGAGATGCACCGATTCGACGGTGAACCGCAGGACGTCGTGACCGCAACGACCGACCGTGCCCTGGAACTGCTCGAGCAGGCGCTGACCTCCGCGCCCGGTCGAGTTCCTCCCCCGCTCGCATAGATCTCCGAGAGTCGGGTAATCGTCCGTGCGGGCACCTCTACACCCGAGGAGGATTTCCGTGCCGAAGACCACCGACAGCGGCAAGCCGAAGAAGCGCGAGCTCCCCGGGACGTTGAAGAAGTCGTCCGAGAAGGCGCAGCGCACGTTCGCCAAGGTGTACGACTCCGCAATGGACCAGTACGGGGACGAGGAACGGGCGCATCGCGTCGCGTACGACGCCCTCGAACACAGCTATGAGAAGGTCGGGGACCACTGGGAGGCCAAGGACGAGAAGGGCCCGTCGGACGAGCGCGCGAAGAGCGGCGGCCCGAACGCGTCCGGTGCGACGGCAGAGGGCGTCGACGCCAACGCGAGCAAGGACCACCTCATGCACATCGCGCAGCGACTCGCCATACACGGCCGGTCCACCATGACCAAGGACGAACTCGTCGACGCGATCGAGAAGGCGAACCGGAGAGCCCGATGAGAGCCGTGACGTGGCAGGGCAAACGGGAGGTCAGCGTCGACACCGTCCCCGACCCGGTGATCGAACAGAACACCGACGCTGTCGTCGAGATCACCACCACCAACATCTGCGGCTCCGACCTGCACCTGTACGAACTGCTCGGTGCGTTCATGAACGAGGGCGACATCCTCGGCCACGAACCGATGGGCATCGTCCGCGAAGTGGGGTCCGAGGTGACCGACGTGAAGGTCGGCGACCGGGTGGTCATCCCGTTCCAGATATCCTGCGGCAGCTGCCCCATGTGCGATCGGAAGCTGTTCACCCAGTGCGAGATCACCCAGATCCGGGACGAGGGCATGGGCGCGGCGCTGTTCGGCTATTCGAAACTGTACGGGAGCGTTCCCGGCGGCCAGGCCGAGTATCTTCGGGTGCCGCACGTGAAGAACACCCACATCACGGTTCCGGAGGGTCCACCGGATTCGCGCTTCGTGTACCTGTCCGACGTGCTGCCGACGGCATGGCAGGCCGTCGAGTACGCGGAGATACCCGACGGCGGTTCCGTCGTCGTTCTCGGGCTCGGACCGATCGGCGACATGGCGGCACGCATCGCCACGCACAAGGGTTTTCGGGTCATCGGCGTCGATCTCGTACCCGAGCGGCTCGCCCGAGCGCGGGCGCGGCAGATCGAGACGGTCGACCTGAACGACGCCGAGGGCGAACTCGGCGACGTGATCCGGGAGATGACCGACGGCCGCGGACCCGATTCCGTCATCGACGCCGTCGGCATGGAAGCGCACGGCTCCCCCGGCGCGAAACTCCTGCAGCAGGTCACGTCGTACCTGCCCGATGCCATCGCGGCCCCGTTGATGTCGACGGCGGGAATCGACCGGCTGCACGCGCTGTACTCGGCCATCGACATCGTGCGGCGCGGCGGCACCCTCTCGCTCATCGGGGTGTACGGAGGAATGGCGGACCCGATACCGATGCTCACCCTGTTCGACAAGCAGATTCAGCTGCGGATGGGGCAGGCCAACGTGAAGCGGTGGGTGCCGGACATCCTGCCGTTGCTCACCGACGCCGACCCCCTGGGTGTCGACACGTTCGCCACTCACGAACTGCCACTGGACCACGCGCCGCACGCGTACGAGATCTTCCAGAAGAAGGAAGACGGCGCTGTGAAGATTCTCCTGAAGCCGTAATGCCTTCCCTCTGGCTCGATCACGTCGCCGGTCACCGCGGCGCGGTAACGGGGCGATCGTGGGACGAACGCGGACGGTACGACACCGTGGTGGTGGGCGCGGGGGTGACCGGGCTGATCACCGGGCTACTGCTCGCCCGTGCGGGACAGCACGTCGCCGTCGTCGAAGCGCGAACCATCGGGGCCGTCACGACAGGGAACACCACGGGCAAGGTCAGTGTGCTGCAAGGTACCCGGCTCGCCGAGATCGGCCGACGCCACGCGTCGCACATCCTGCGCTCGTATGTCGAGGGAAACCTGGAAGGCCAGCAGTGGCTGCTCCGGTACTGCCACGACCGCGAGATTCCCGTCGGCACGGCACCGGATTTCACGTTCGCGCAGACCGAGTCCGGCGTCGACGCGGTGCGCGCCCAGTACACGGCCGCGCGATCGGCGGGCCTGCCCGTGCGACTCGTGCCCGAACTCGAGATCCCGGTGCCCCACGTCGACGCCGTCACAATCGACGACCAGGCGTTCCTGGACCCGATGCCCGTTCTCCATGCGGTGGCCCGCGACCTGATCACGCACGGCGGCGACGTGTTCGAGCACCGTCGCGTGACGTCGGTCCGGACGCTGGTGCGATTCCACGTCCTGTCGACGCCGGACGGCGACATCGAAGCCCGCCGCGTGGTTCTCGCGACGGGAACTCCGATCCTCGATCGCGGAGGATTCTTCGCCCGGCTGAAGGCGGAACGATCGTATGCGGCGGCGTTCCGGGTGCCGGGCGGTGCCCCCGGGGGCATGTACCTGACCGCCGATCAGCCCACCCGGTCGCTGCGCCCAGCCGAGGCCGGTCGTGTTCTGGTCGTCGGCGGCAACGGTCACGACGTCGGGCGAAGCACGTCGCCGCAGGCCGCGGTCGACGATCTACTGGCCTGGACCGGCCGTCACTTTCCCGGGGCGACGCCGACCCACCGCTGGTCGGCGCAGGACTACTCCTCGCTGAACGCGCTCCCCTACGTCGGCCCACTGGTTCCCGGCGGTGACGGCATTCTCGTCGCCACGGGCTACGGCAAGTGGGGTCTCTCGAACGGCGTCGCCGCCGGTCTCGTGCTCGCCGGACGCATTCTGGGTGGCCACATGCGCTGGGGCGAGGCATTTCAGAGCTATTCGCCGACGCAGCTTTTCGACCTTCCCGCGGCGGTGAAGGCGAACGGTGAGGTGGCGGTGGAGATGGTCGCGGGCTGGGGCGACGCGCTCGTGGGGCGGCAACGCGGGCAGGGCCGGGCACGCATCGTGCGAGAGGGACTGCTGCCCGTCGGCGAATACACCTCGGACGGTCACACCGAGCGTGTCTGCGCCGTCTGCCCGCACCTCGGTGGTGTGCTCCGCTGGAACGATGCGGAGGCTTCGTGGGACTGCCCGCTGCACGGGTCCCGATTCACTTCCGGCGGAACACTTCTCGAAGGCCCCGCAACCACCGATCTCCGACGACTCTGATTCCCACCCGATTGGCTTCGGGCCGAGCGGGTACCCGTCGCTTGTGTTCACCAGAGGAAGGAAGTGCCCATGACATCGGCAGACACACTGCGCGGCCGGAAGGTCGCGATCCTGGCCACCGACGGGGTCGAGGAAGTCGAACTCGTCGAGCCACGAAAGGCCGTGGAGGACGCCGGCGCGGAGGTTCGGCTGATCGCGTTGTCCCCCGGCAAGATCCAGGCCATGAACTCGGACGTGAACGCGGCAGGCACCTACGCCGTCGACGCCGTGGTCGGCGACGTGTCGGTCGCCGACTTCGACGCACTGATCCTGCCCGGCGGCACCACGAACCCCGACCACCTTCGGATGGACGAGTCGGCCGTCGCCTTCGTCCGCGACTTCGTCGCTTCGGGCAAACCGGTGGGCGTGATCTGCCACGGACCGTGGACGTTGGTCGAGGCCGACGTCGTCCGCGGCCGCACTCTCACGTCGTATCCGAGCGTGCGCACCGACATCCGCAACGCCGGCGGAACCGTGGTCGACGAGGAAGTGGTGGTCGACAACGGATTGGTGTCGAGCCGCAACCCCGACGACCTGCCCGCGTTCTGCGCGAAGATCGTCGAGGAATTCGCCGAGGGCCGTCACCCGCAGTGACTAGTCCATCGGCGAGTGCGGTCGGGTCGGGTCCGTTGCGGGCGACGACCCGACCCGCGCCGTGAAGAATCCGAGCGCGACCATTCCGGCGCCGAGTGCGAAGTGCAGCCAATTGTCGGCAGTGTTGACCGGCACGAAGTTCGCCGCACTGGCCTGGTCGATCACCAGTCCGTAGATCCACAGAACGAGATAGACCACACCGCCGACGACCAGGTACAGGCGCGCAGTCTGTACGGTCCTGGCGAATGCGATGCCGGCGACGCCGAAAATCAGGTGAACGAGATTGTGCAGCACCGAAACCTGGAATATTCCCAGCAGTTTCGCGCCCGAATGGTGCCCGGCGCCGCCGAGCAGGTCGTAGTCGGTCGTGATGCCGGGAACGAAGCCCAGGATCCCGACCAGGAGGAATACCACACCCACGACGAGCGCGGCGATCTGAACCGGCGACTTCGTCCGGGATGACTCGCGCGTACCCATTGCTCTGCCCTTCCTTCGCGATCGACTGGTCCCCGATTACCCGTCAGCGAACACGTCAACCGCCCAGCGCGGTCAGCGCGAGTCCGGCACCGTCACCACCACGCGGGTGCCCGATCCGGGTGAGGACGTGACGTCGAAGGTGCCGCCGAGGCTTTCGACCCGCACGATGTGCGACGCCAGCCCGATGTGCCCCTGCGCCACCCGTTCCGGGACGACGGCCGGATCGAAACCGGCGCCGTCGTCGGCGACCGTCAGCGTGGTCCGCCCGTCGGCACGGGTGAGTGCGAATTCGATCGTCGTCGCCTGGGCATGTCTGGTCACGTTGGTGAGCAGTTCCCGCGCCACCCGGTAGAGCAGCTCCTGGCAGTCGGGGTGACCGACGTCGTCGAGGCTCACCGACATCTCGAACCCCCGCCGCGCGTAGAGATCGGTGAGCTCGCGCAGCGCCGCGGTGAGGCCCAGCTGCGCGAGGACCTGCGGATGCAGTGTGGTGACCGTGGACCGAAGTTGCGCCGCGGTCTCGCGGAGGGCGGACTCGGCGGCGACCAGCATGTCGTCCGGGTTTCGCTCCAGGGCCTCCTCCACGTCCAGCCGGGCGGCCAGGACATTCTGCAGGGGCCCGTCGTGAAGGTCTTCGGCCAGTTGCCGTCGCTCGCGTTCCTCGGCGCCCATCGATTCGGCGATCAGCTGCCTGCGCACATCCATCAGCGAGATCACCGTCGCAGAGCGCCGGACCAGCACGTACGACAACGCCGTCGTCGCGGCCGCGAGCCACAACAGGAACCCGAAGTAGAGGTACACCTCGTCGGGGAAGCCGACTGCGTCGTCGCGCTTGGAGTAGACGATCCACACCACCTGGTACCCGACGGCGGTGCAAACCCCGACGATCGCCGTCAGACGCGGCCGGTACTGGAACGCCACCGAGATCGGCAGCAGGAAGAACACCGGCAGCAGCACCGACGTCGCGCCGCCGGAGGCGATACACAACGCCACCACCGCGGTGACGTCCGCCGCGGTGGACACCCAGCCCGCCCACGGTCCGACGTCCCGCACCAGGACGAAGATCAGCCAGCCGAGCGCCAGAGCCGCATACCCGATCAGCAGCCCGGCGAAGACGTCGGGTTTCCAGTGCACCACGCGGATCACCGGCCCGAGCAGCGCCATCAGCCCGATCAGCGGTAACCGGAGAATGGCGGTCACCCGGACGGCCTCGGTGCTGTAGCGACGGACTACGCGACTCTGGGACGGAAGCGGCACGTCACTCCAGCAAGCCGCGTCGCATCGCCTCGGCCACCGCGGCCGCGCGGTCGCTCACCCCGAGCTTCTCGTACAGGCGCTGGACATGAGTCTTGACCGTCGACGGCGCCAGATACAGCTCACCGGCGATCGTGGGAATGCTCTGGCCGCGCGCAATGAGCGCCAGCACTTCCTTCTCCCGGCCGCTCAGCGCCGGCCCGACCGGTTCACTGCGACGACGCACCTCACCCGCCAGTCCGACGGCGAGGGAGGCGGGGAGGACGTCGCGGCCCTGAGCGCAGTCCAGGACGGCTTTCACGATCTCCGCCCGAGTCGACTCCTTGGGCAGGAACCCCGCCGCCCCCTCCTGCAGCGCGTGGTAGACGATCGCGGACTCGTCGTGCGCCGACAGCAGCAGCACCCGCGTGGCCAGTTCGGCTCGCCGGACGGCCGCCGCCACCTGGGAACCGTCCAGCTCCGGCATCCGATAGTCGAGCAGTGCGACGTCGGGGGCGAGTTCGCGGATCAGGGCGAGCGCCGCCGCACCGTCGTCCGCCTCGCCGACCACCTCGATGTCGCCGCTCGCCAGGAGCGCACGGACGACACCGTCCCGAAAGATCGGGTGGTCGTCGCCCACCACGACCCGCACGGCGCTCACGGCGCGGCCCGATGCGAAGCGACTCCGGCGAAGTCCATTGCTCACTTTCTCACGAGAGCAGGCCCGCGCGGAGCACTTCGCGGCGCCGGTGTCCCCCGATCGGTGGACACCGGATTCATCCCGCGCTCGGTCCTGTCGGTGGACAGACGACGGCGCATATTCGCGACATAGTTGGTGCACACCGGAAAACGGGGAGATCGGAAACCGAAACCCCCACGGCCCCAGACGTTCCCCCCCGAAGTGTCACAACTCAGGAGAAGCCATCATGCGCACCACCGCCCGCCGCCGCGTCGCACTCTACATCGCACTGCCTGCCACCGCAGTGGCCGTCACCGGATTCGCCATCGCCGCAGCGGGTGTTGCCACCGCGGGCACGATGCCGACATCGGGACCCACGATCGCGATGACGATCAGCAACGACACCGACCTGCCGATGGTCCTCGCGGGCTCGTCGAACCCCTACGGGCAGTGGATTCAGGCGCCGTCGGACTACCTCGCCCCGCACAGCAGCCAGATCGTGAAGGCATTCTCCACCGATCCGAACGGCGTCGAGGTGGACGCCACCTACTCGCTCCCCGGTGGTGCCCAAGCCGTGTTCCGCGCCGACAACTACAGCAACACCACCGACGTGGACGGCACCCGCGTCGACGCCGACTATGGCCACGCCTACGGCATCAGCAGCTGGATCGACTCGGGCTACCCGAACATGAACGCCGGCTACCACCTGTACGGACACCCCTGACAGACGATCCCGACCATCCACCGAACACTCGTAGAAAGCCGGAGAACATGATCATGCACGTCACCGAGACCCCCACCCCCACCGTCTCCCGCACGATGTGGACCACCGAGGAGATCAAGGCACGTCTCGAGGAGATGAACATTCCGCGATCACGCACCCGCCGCGGGCCCCGCTGGGGCAACCGCGACCGATGAGCCGGGGGTTGGGGCCCGATGTCGCACTGGTTCACTCCGACAGGACCAGTGCGACATCGGTTCGATTCACCCGAGAGATCGCCGGGTCAGCGCTGGTGTCGCGGCTTCCACACGACGAGCGCATTGCTCCGCGGGATCGGCACCAGATCGCGCCGGTAGCCGGCGTGAATCTTGGCGATCTCCTCGGCCAGCTCGCGAACCCGGTGCTGTAGAGCCTCCACCTGGTTGGTGAGTTCGATGATCCGCTTGATCCCGGCGAGGTTGACACCCTCGTCCTGCGAGAGGCGCTGCACCTCACGGAGCAGCGCCACATCCCGCGGCGAGTACCGTCGCCCGCCACCGGACGTGCGGTGCGGGGTGACGAGACCGAGCCGGTCGTAGTTGCGCAACGTCTGGGCATGCATGCCGGCGAGTTCCGCGGCCACCGAGATCACGAAGATCTGGGCGTCCGGATCAACGGCGGTCTCGCGTGGATCCTGGGTCGTATCGCTCATCAGGCACCTGCCCACCCGGCCCTGGGATCGAATCCGCTGGCCTTCTCTGCTTCCAGATAGGTCTTCAGTGCTTCGGTGGCGGGGTCGTCGAGCTTCTGCGGAACGGCGACCTTGACCGTGACCAGCAGGTCACCGGCGCCACCCGCACGCTTGGGAACGCCTCGGCCGCGTACCCGCAGAACCCGGCCGTCGGCTGTGCCCGCCGGAATCTTCACACCGACGCGCCCCTCCAGCGTGGGGACGGAGACCGTGGTTCCGAGCACGAGCTCACCGTAGCTGACGGGGACGACGAGGGTGAGGTCGTCGCCGTTGCGGCCGAACACCTTGTCGGGACGCACCCGGACCGTGACGAACAGGTCGCCGGACGGCGCGCCGCGCAGGCCCGCCTCCCCCTGGCCTGCCAGCCGGATCTTCTGTCCGTCGCTGACACCCGCGGGAACGCGGACGGTGATGGTGCGGGTCCGGTTGGTGACGCCGTTGCCGTGGCACACCTCGCACGGCGAGTCGATGATCGAGCCGGTACCGCGGCAGTCGTCGCACGGCTCACTGAACCCGAACGCGCCCTGGTTTCGGCTGACGATTCCGGTCCCGTTGCAGCGCGGGCAGACTCGCGGGCTGGTTCCCGGCTTGGCACCGCTGCCATGGCAGGTGGTGCACGGCGACGGGCTGGTCAGACGCAGCGGAACCGTGACGCCCAGCGTGGCTTCACGGAATTCGAGGGTCGTCTCCGTCTCGACGTCGCTGCCACGACGGGGACGGTTGGTCGTGCGGGTCGCGCCGCCACCACCGGCGCCGCGATTGAACAGGCCACCGAAGATGTCGCCGAGGCCGCCGTCACCGGCCGCCGCGCCGCCGCCACCGAACAGGTCGTTGATGTCGAATCCGCCCTGGCCGAAACCGCCGGCTCCGGGGTTGAATCCGCCGCCGCCCTGACCGAAACCGCCGCTCGCGAACAGTCGCCGGGCCTCGTCGTATTCCTTGCGCTTGGCAGGGTCCGAGAGCACGGCGTGTGCTTCGCTGACGGACTTGAAACGCTCCTCGGCCTTCGTGTCGCCGGGGTTCGCGTCGGGATGAAGGTCGCGGGCGAGTTTGCGGTACGCCTTCTTGATCTCGTCCGCGGATGCGTGGGACGAGACGCCCAGCTCCTTGTAGAAGTCCTTTTCGATCCACTCCCGTTGGCTCACTGGGCGTCTCCTCCTCTCGCTCTTACTCTTGTTCCGACTCGGCGGGCTTCGCCGCCTCGTCGGAGGTGTTCGCGCCGGCACCGCCGGCGCGATCGATCACAGCTACCATCGCATGCCGCAGGACACGATCACCGAATTTGTAGCCCTTTCGCATCACCGTGCCGAGAACGGGGTCGTGACCCTCGCCCTCGTGCTGCACTGCCTCGTGCAGCGCCGGATCGAATGCGTCGCCCTCGGCACCGAACTCGCTCAGGCCGAGCGAGGTGAGGGTGCCGGTGAGCTTGTCTGCCACACCCTTCAGCGGCCCCGAGTCGAGGTCGCCGTGGCTGCGTGCACGGTCGAGGTCGTCCAGCACCGCGATGAGTTCACCGACGACGGACGCCTTGGCGTTCGCGATGTCGGCCTGCTTGTCGCGCTGGACGCGGCGGCGGTAATTGGCGTACTCCGCCTGCAGTCGCTGCAGGTCAGCGGTGCGCTCCGCCAACTCGTCCGTCTCCGGAGCTGCCGTGTCCGGCAGGTCCCCTTCGTCCACCGAGCCGGGCTGCGGGGCGGCAGCGGTGCCCGCGAGGGGCTCCACTACCGGCTCCGCGTCCCGTGTCCGACCGGTCTCGGGGTCGATCTTCCGCTTGTCCACGAAAGTGACCGGTTCCTGCTCGGTGTTGTCGGACGTCACTTCTTCTCCGACTCGGACGGCTCGTCCACGACCTCGGCGTCGACGACGTCGTCGGCACCACTCGCGCCGGAACCGTCGGTGTTGGCGGCTTCCTCGGCGGCACTGGCCTCGTAGATCGCCTGGCCGAGGGCCTGCGACTCGGTGGCCAGCTTCTCGACCGCGGCCTTGACGGCCGCGATGTCGGTGCCTGCGAGAGCGTCGTTGGCTTCCTTGATGGCAGCCTCGACCTTCTCCTTGACGTCGGCGGGCACCTTGTCCTCGTTGTCCTTGATGAACTTCTCGGTCTGGTGCACGAGCGACTCGGCCTGGTTGCGCACCTCGGCCTCCTCGCGGCGGGCCTTGTCTTCCTCGGCGTGAGCCTCGGCGTCCTTGACCATCCGCTCGATCTCTTCCTTGGACAGACCGGAGCCGTCCTGGATCTTGATCGTGTTCTCCTTGCCCGTGCCCTTGTCCTTGGCGGTCACGTGCACGATGCCGTTGGCGTCGATGTCGAAGGTGACCTCGATCTGCGGCACGCCACGCGGGGCGGGCGGCAGGTCGGCCAGCTCGAACGAGCCGAGCAGCTTGTTGTGCGAGGCGATTTCACGCTCACCCTGGAACACCTGGATCTGCACCGAAGGCTGGTTGTCGTCAGCGGTGGTGAAGGTCTCGGAACGCTTGGTCGGGATGGTGGTGTTGCGCTCGATGAGCTTGGTCATCACGCCACCCTTGGTCTCGATGCCGAGGGACAGCGGGGTGACGTCGAGGAGCAGCACGTCCTTGACCTCGCCCTTGAGGACACCGGCCTGCAGGGCGGCGCCGACGGCGACGACCTCGTCCGGGTTGACGCCCTTGTTGGGCTCGCGGCCACCGGTCAGCTCGCGCACCAGATCGGAGACGGCGGGCATACGGGTGGAACCACCGACGAGCACGACATGGTCGATGTCCTTGACGGCGATGCCGCTGTCCTTGATCACGGCCTGGAACGGCGCGCGGGTGCGGTCGAGGAGATCGGACGTGATCTTCTGGAACTCGCTGCGGGACAACTGCTCGTCGAGGAACAGCGGGTTCTTGTCCGCGTCGACGGTGATGTAGGGCAGGTTGATCGACGTGCTCTGCGAGGAGCTCAGTTCGATCTTGGCCTTCTCGGCGGCCTCACGGAGACGCTGCAGGGCCATCTTGTCCTTGGTCAGATCGATGCCGTTCTGAGCCTTGAACTTGTCGACGAGCCACGTGACGATGCGCTCGTCCCAGTCGTCACCACCGAGGTGGTTGTCACCGGAGGTGGCGCGAACCTCGACGACGCCGTCGCCGATTTCGAGCAGCGAGACGTCGAAGGTGCCGCCACCGAGGTCGAAGACCAGGATGGTCTGTTCCTTGTCGCCCTTGTCGAGGCCGTAGGCCAGGGCGGCCGCGGTGGGCTCGTTGACGATGCGCAGGACGTTGAGACCGGCGATCTGGCCGGCTTCCTTCGTGGCCTGACGCTGGGCGTCCTCGAAGTACGCGGGGACGGTGATCACCGCGTCGGTGATGTCCTCACCCAGGTACGCCTCGGCGTCGCGCTTCAGCTTCATGAGCGTGCGCGCGCTGATCTCCTGGGGCGTGTACTTCTTGCCGTCGATCTCCACGTTCCAGTCGGTGCCGATGTGGCGCTTGACGGAGCGGATGGTGCGGTCGACGTTGGTGACGGCCTGGTTCTTCGCGGGCTGGCCGACCAGCACCTCACCGTTCTTGGCGAAGGCGACGATCGACGGGGTGGTGCGTGAACCTTCGGCGTTGGCGACCACTACGGGCTCGCCGCCTTCCAGCACAGACACGACCGAGTTCGTTGTACCGAGGTCGATACCGACGGCACGAGCCATAGTGTTCCTCACTTTCGTTTTGCAGTCCTGTGTGCAGGTTTTTCATTACTGAACTGCGATGTTGGCGCTTAGTGAGCGCCCTCCGCTCAAGTTTGCACTCCGACACCGTCGGGAGTCAATTCGAACTTGAGTCTTGCACGCTCATGTTGTCGTAAGGCTCAACGGAGGGGTGCGGAGATTTGTTCCCGGATGCCCACATTTTGTTCGGGCGCCGTGTTTCGGCGCCGCGTTTCGGGGCCGCCGACACGGACCCGCGCGTCGGCCCGCCACGGTACGGCAGGTCGATAGGATCGCAGCGTGACGACACCCGAGCAGCCGCCACGCCGGCCGGAACCGCCGCGACCCGTACCGCCGCGTCCGGAGTTCGCGGTCACCCCGCTGCGCGCCACCCCCACCGATGCCACCCCGAAGGCGGTCGCGGTGTCGCTGTCCGCCTGGGTGGGATCGTTCGTCGTTCTCGCCGGAATCGCCGGGGCCATCGCGCTCGACCTCGGCGCGGTCCGCGACGCCCTCGAGGCCTCGGTCGCCGCGGACAATCCCGGGGACTCCGCGACGGACATCACCGACACGGTGAACCTGACGCTGATCGGCAGCGGCGCCATCGCCGTCGTCCTGATCCTCCTCGGACTGCTGGGGATACAACTCCTGCGTGCCCGGAAACCGGCGGGCCAGATCACCCTCGCCGTCGTCGGCGTCCTCAGCGCCGCCGGCGGGGTGGGCCTGTGGACCCTGCTGTCGGACGCCGGTGACGCGACCGCGGGTGTGCTGCAGTGGGCGCCGCTCGCCTACAGCGCCCTCGTCGCGGTGGGAGTGCTCGCCCTGTTCGCTCCCGGTGTGTCTCCGTGGCTGCGCCGGAACCGCTGACCGGACTCACACCTGGCACGGATCGGTGCTGCCGTGGAACTCCGGGTCGGGGTCGTATTCGCGGTTGGACGTGCCCGAATACTCGGGATCGGGGTCGTACTCGTCGTTGGTCGTCCCCGTGAAGTCGGGGTCCGGGTCGTACTCGTCGTTGGTCGTGCCCTCGTAGGAGGAGTTGCAGGCCGGGTGGGCGGCAGCGGTCTGGGTCACGGACGCGGCGCCGAACACGAGAGCCACGGCTGCCAGTGCGGTCATCGTCGTGCGGATCATGATGATTCCTTTCATCGGTGGGCTGATCATCGGTGGGCTGGGCGGACCCAGAAGAGAGAACCGAGCGGGGTCACCCGTGTGCGGGCTGGTGGGGCATCGCGGGTTCGCCCGCGCCGATCCGGCTCACCCGGCGACATCGGCGTGACGCGTCACCGTGGGGGTACCCACATCGGGGCGCGCGACACCCGGCGCGAGCGGCGGAATCGTCAGGGCTCGCCGGAATTCCATCTGCCCGCCGGTGTCGCTCTCGGCGGCGGTCGAGGCGTACGCGAACGTGCCGACTCCCACGGTGACGGCGACGAGGACGGGCGACACCATGCCCCCGAGAACGCGAAGCCACACGCGTCGGCGGGAGGGCCGGGGTGCCGGTCCCGGAGAGTCGAAGTTCATACCGAGAATCCTTCGCGGCGCGCGCTTTCCACGCATCCAGGAAGGCACCCAACTTGGACCCCGAGAAAAACCCTGAGAAGGCCTTCCTAATGAGGACCGTTTCTGACCTCAATCGCTTCTACTCTTCTTCTCATGACCACTTCGCAGAAGTCCCCCGCCACCGGTGAGCGCGCCGACCTCCTCCAGATCCTGCAGGAGCAGCGAGCCACCCTGTTGATCACGGTCCGCGGCATCGACGACGAACAGGCACGGCAGCGCTCGACCGTCAGCGACCTGACGCTCGGCGGACTGATCAAGCACGTGTCCCACACGGAAAAGCACTGGGTCGAAACCATTCTCGAACCCGACGAGAACGCGGAGTTCGACATGGAGTGGGCCATGGAGAAGTACTACATGCGCGACGACGAGACCCTCGAGGGACTGCTCGCCGAGTACGCCGAGGTGGCCCGCGCGACGGAGGCCGCCGTGGCCGGCCTCGACGACCTGGACGTGCTCGTCCCACTGCCCACCGCACCCTGGGCACCCGAGCGGCAGTGGTGGACGATCCGCCGCACCCTGCTCCACATCATCCGGGAGACCGGCCACCATTCCGGTCACGCCGACATCATCCGGGAATCCCTCGACGGCGGAAACACCACCATGCAGATGGGCGCCGACGCGGGCATGGAGTTCTGACCCGCCCGGCAGAACAGACGAAAACACCTCACCGGGTTCGGGTTCCGGTGAGGTGTTCTCTTCGTGTGGCGTTTTCGAGTGTTGACTTACCTCCTGCGGTTCAAACTTTTCGCCGACTGGTGAAAACCATGGTGCCCCGCTGCCGGAACACCGGCTACCTACCCCAGGGTGAATCCTGCCCACCTGGTGCTGCGGCTACGCCTCCGCGGTGACCGAGAGCACGACCACGTCGTCGGGGAAGGACGCGGGTGTCTGCAGACCCACCACCGCAAGGGCCCGGCCCGTCATCGAGACGCCGGGTACCTCGCTCCCCGCGGACAGTCCGTCGGCTCGTCCGCCCGGTGGCTGTACGTCGAACCACGCGGGCGGTTTCAGGCCCTCGTCCGGTGCCCCGGCGAAGACGGGACGCACCCGATAGCGCCGGTCGGGGTCGAGCCCGGGCAGCGTGAACCTGCCCCGCGGTGACACCTCGGAGCGCCCCACGTACGCGAGGAAGAACAGCGCCTCCGCCCGGTCCGCCGCGACCGCACCGTAGACGAGCAGGGTCGGGTCGATCTCGTCGGCCCGCACCATCGTTCCGGTGTGCAGGAGTTCCCGGTGCCGCTTGTACAGGTCGATCCACACCGCGAGCTGTGCGTTCTCGTCGTCGGTGGCGGTCGCGAGATCCCACTCGATCCCGAGGTGCCCGTACAGCGCCGTCCCCGCCCGGAACGACAGGCGGTGGTACCGGCCCGTCGTATGGGAGATTCCGGACGCGATGTGCGAGCCCAGCAGTTCGGGGGGAAGCAGCTGCATCGTCCACCGGTTCATCTGCTGACGCTCGAGCGGATCGATGCAGTCCGAGACCCAGACGCGGTCGGTGCGCTCGAGGATGCCGAGGTCCACCCGCGCTCCGCCCGACGAGCAGGATTCGATCTCCAGTCCGGGGAAGCGGCGCTTCAGTTCGTCCATCAGCCGGTACGTCGCGAGGGTCTGGTCGTGGACGGCGGCGCGGCCGTGCGGTGCGGTGCCGGCGTCGATCAGGTCGCGGTTGTGGTCCCACTTGATGTAGGCGATGTCGTACTCGCCGAGGATCGCGGACATGCGCTCGAGGATGTGGTCGTACGCCTCGGGGATCCCCAGATTGAGCACCTGCTGGTTCCGGGACGGCACGGGCGTGCGACCGCCGGTCGCCATGACCCACTCCGGATGCGCCCGCGCAAGGTCGGAATCGAGGTTGATCATCTCCGGTTCGAACCACAGGCCGAATTCCATGCCGAGGGAACGCACGTGATCGACGAGCGGATGCAGACCGTTCGGCCACACCGTCTCGTCGACGTGCCAGTCCCCCAGGCCCGCCAGATCGTTGCGCCGGTACCTGAACCAGCCGTCGTCGAGCACATAGCGCTCGACGCCGAGCTTCGCCGCGCGATCCGCCAGGTCCGTCAACCGGGCCAGGTCGTGGTCGAAGTAGACCGCCTCCCACACGTTGATCGTGACCGGGCGCACGCGCCGCGGGTGCGTGGGCCGCGACCGGAGATAGTCGTGGAAGCGATGCGCCTGGGCGTCGAGGCCGTCTCCGTAGGCGCCGTAGACCCAGGGCGTTTCGTAGCTCTCGCCGTCCGCGAGCCGTACCTCGCCCGGCAGGAGCAGTTCCCCGCCGCCGACCACCTGGAAACCGGTGAAGAGACGTTCGGCGTAGTGCCGGTGGTTGCCGCTGAACGCGACGTGGGTGCCCCACACCTCCCCGCGACCGAACCCGAATCCGGGCACGCCGACGGAGAGCACCGTCGCGGCGTCCGGGCCGGTGCGTCCCTTCCGTCCTTCGCGTTCGTGGATGCCGACGGTCAGTTCACGGCGCTGCGGGATCCGTTCCTTCCCCCACCGGCCCGCGAAGTCGAGGATCTCGCGGGCCTGCGGCGGGACCGGGAACGCGAGCTGGAGGTCGTCGAGAACGTAGAAGGAGTCGCCCTCGTTCGTGACCTCGGCGCGCGCCCTCAGGAGACCGCTCGGCAGCAGTTCGATGTCGAGGACCAGACCCAGATCGGCCACCGTGTCCTGCGCGGCGACCCGGACCGCGCCGGCACCGACCGCGACGAGTCCCGACCGGTGCTCGACTCCGCCGACCGTGAGCGTGGTGGTCGTGAACAGCGGCGACCAGTCGGCGCCGTCCCGATGCCCGGCGATCCCGGGCTTCCCCACCCACCCGGTGTGGTGTTCGGGGAGTATCGACAGCCGCACCGGGAGATCGACCACGTTGCCCGCCGGGGGCTCGATGTTCGCCTGCGCCAGGGCTTCGACGTCGGCGAGGGTGAGGTCGCCGAGCGCCGCACCCCAGTGCACGATCGCCGGCAACCGTCCCCCGGTGAGGTCGAGCACGGCGGACACGCCGCCTGCGGCGAGGTGGACGTACGCGTGCGGTGGAGTCGCACTCACTTGTTGGCTCCCATCGTCAGCCCGGAAACGAAATGCCGCTGCAGCGCGACGAATACGAGCACCGTCGGCAATGCGACGAGCACCGATCCGGCGGCGAGCAGGTTGGTGTCGGTGAAGAAGCTGCCCTGCAGATTCTGCAGCGCGGTGGTGACCGGCAGCTTGTCGCCGCTGACCATCAGCGCCAGTGCCCAGAAGAAATCGTTGTAGATCCAAGTGATCATGAGCGTCGCGAGCGCGGCCAGAGCAGGACGGCACAGCGGGAGCACCACCTGCCAGTACTGGCGGAACAGCCCGGCGCCGTCCACCGTCGCCGCCTCGAGCAGTTCCGGCGGGACCGTCTTCATGTAGTTGCTCAACACGAACACGCAGAACCCGGTCTGGAACGCGACGTGCACCAGGATCAGTCCCCAGTAGCTGTCGTAGAGCGAGCCCGACGAACTCATCCAGTACGGCAACGGAATCGCGTTGTACAGCCGGAACAACGGGGTCAGCAGCGTCTGCTGCGGCAGCAGATTGCCCGCGATGAACACCGCCAGCATGATCACGTTGAACTTCCACGGGAACCGGGCGAGCACGAACGCCGCCATCGACCCGATGAACAGGATCAGCAGCACCGCCGGGATCGTGATGAGCATCGAGTTGAAGAAGTAGTGCGGGATTCCGCCGATCTCCCACGACTCGGTGTAATTACTGAGCGTGAAACCGCCGACCGACAGGTAGCCGTGGGTGAGGACGTAGTCGTAGTCGCGGAACGAGTTGTAGAGCGCCCACAGCAGCGGGAAGATCCACAGCAACGCCAGCGCCGTGAGAAGGAGGTATATCGCCGCGTGCGCGGTACTCAGCCGGCGCCGGTTGGCCACCGCGGCCGTGTTGCGGGGCCCGGGCCGGTCGACGGGCGCACTGTGGTCGGCGAGGGGTGTCGTCATGGTCATCAGTCGTCGCTCCGCATCACGATCCAGAGATAGAGGGCAATGAACACCAGCGAGATCACGAGCATGATCGTCGCCAGGGCCGAACCGAATCCGACCCGGCCCGCTTCGCCCACGACGTTGGCGGTGACGAGGGCGGAGATGAGTTCGAGTCCGTTGCGGCCCTTGTTGATCACCCACACGAGGTCGAAGGCGCGCAGGGCCTCGATGACGGTGATGACGATGATCAGCAGGTTGGTCGGCTTCATCAAGGGGAACACGATCCGGAAGAACGTGCGGATCGGGCCGGCGCCGTCCATGAGGGCCGCTTCGCGCACCGACGGGTCGATGGCTTTGAGACCGGCCAAGTACAGCAACATGATGTAGCCGGTGTGCCGCCAGCTCGCGGCGACCATGACGGCCCAGATGTTGACGTCGGGGTTGCCGAGCCAGTCGACGTCCGTACCCAGGATGGTGTTCAGCACGCCGCCGTCGGTGGCGTAGATCAGCTGCCACACGAATCCGACCAGTGCCATCGACAACACCACGGGGATGTAGAAGATGCTCTGATACAGCCGGCTGCCCTTCAGGCCCCGGTCGAGCAGGACGGCGAGGAAGATGCCGAGGATCGTCGGGAAGACGAACAGGAACGCCAGCCAGAGGACGTTGTTGTGGAGGGCCTGCTGGAACGGTGGGTACGCCTGGACGGCGTCGACGTAGTTCTGCGGGCCGATCCACTCGATGGTGGACGTGCCGCCGATGCCGTCCCAGCGTGCGAACGACAGGATCACCGTGAGCACGGTGGGAATCCACACCAGCCCGATCACGATCGCGGCGGGCAGCCCGAGCATGACGGCGATGGTCCACCGGTCACCCCGGCTGCGCCGGACCTTCGGCGCCGGGATCCTGGGTTCGGTTCCGGTCTGGGGAGGAACTGTGCTGGTCATGAATTCACCTGACCTGTCGGGACCGTGATGGTGGTCGTTGTCTTCTCGTGTGCTCTCATTGCCCGAACACCGCCGCCTTCTGACGCTCGATGCTGCGGACCAGGCCGTCGACGTCGTTCGGGTTGCCCAGGAACTGCTGCATCGCCGGAATCATCACGACGGACGCGAAGTCGGGGCGGGTGTCCCGGTCGAGGAACTGGGTGATGGACCCCGCACCCTGGACGAGGGCGGCCGACTTCTGCACGAGCGGAGGGAAACTCGACAGATCGGCATCACGGTGCGCGGGTATCGCCTGGGGGTCCTGCTTCGCGTACGCCACTGCGGCGTCGGCGCTCGTGAGGAAGGAGAGGAACTGCTGCGCCCCGCCGAGGTTGCGCGGGTCCTTGCGCATCATGAATCCGTCCATGGGCGCCTCCACCGCCGAAGTGCCGACGGCGGAGTCGAGTTCGGGGAACGCGAAGAAGTCCAGATCCTCGCGGTCGGGCCCCGCCGGGAAGCTCTGTGCGACGAACATGCCGGCCACCAGCATGCCGACCTCCTTGTTGAGGAGTGCCTGCTGCGCCTCGGACATCTTGCGGCCCAGCGGTTGCGGCTGGTGGAACGGGAGGATCTCGCGCCAGGTGTCGAACACCGACCGGACGCGGTTGTCGGTCCAGCTCACGTCGCCCGCGAGGAGGGAGCGGTGGAAGTCGACACCGTTGAGGCGCAGGTCGAGGTAGTCGAACGTGCCGAACGGCGGCCAGCCGTCGCGGACGCCGAATCCGATCGGGGTGAGTCCGTCGGCCTGCATGCGCTTGGACAGGGTCACCCAGTCGTCGAACGTCTTCGGCGGCGCGTAGCCGCGCTGCTGCCAGAGGCTGGGACGGTAGAACACGGCCCAGGGGTAGTAGAAGAACGGGATCAGGTACTGCCGGCCGTCGGTTCCGGTGGACGCCTCGCGGAAACTGTCGCTGAAGCCGCTGCCGTGCGCTTGCCACACCGAGCTGACGTCGTCGACGAGGCCCTTGTCGGCGAAGTACTTCATGCGGTACCCCGACATCCAGGTGAAGACGTCGTCCGGGGTGCCCTGCAGGTAGTTGTTGACGTTCTCCTGGAACGAGGTGGAGTCGACGGAGTTGATCCGCACGGCGCCGCCGGTCTGCTGCTGGAACATCTCGACGACGTCCTGGACGCCGAGTTTGGCGTTCTTGTCCGACAGCCGCGATCCGAGGGTGATCACGTGGGGGTCGACACCGCTCGTGCACCCGGACAGCAGGCCCGCCGTCGACAGGGCGCCCGCGGCGCCGAGCGCGGCCTTGAGAAAGGTGCGCCGGGAGGGTTGCCACGGGTGCGGCAGCTCGTTTCGGTTCATGGTGCCCTTTTCGATTGAGTACCGGGGTGGTCGGAGTCGCTCACCACCTGATCGAAATCGAACAACTTCGATCACATTTCGGTGCTGTCGCCTCACGCACTTACGTGATTCAGGTTACAAAATCACGCCGCACCGCGCATTGTCAACCAGTTGTTAGCGCTTTTACCTGCGTAAGTGCAGAAATGTTCATTCGTGTTGACTTTTGAACAGCGATCGGACAGATTGTGAGCATGCACACAGCGAGCGATTCCGGCGGGCGGCACCTGCGGTGGCCGACCCGGGGTATTTCCTTCGGCGGTGACTACAACCCCGAGCAGTGGCCGGAAGAGGTCTGGCAACGCGACGTCGAACTCATGCGCGAGGCTTGTGTCGACTTCGCCACCGTCGGCGTCTTCTCCTGGGCCCGGCTCCAGCCCACTCCGGACACGTGGGATTTCGGCTGGCTCGACCGCGTCCTCGACCTCCTGCACGACGGCGGCGTCCGCGTCGACCTGGCCACCGCGACCGCGTCCCCACCGCCGTGGCTCACGACCGCGCATCCCGAGGTCCGGCCCGTGGACGAGCGTGGCTACCGGTACGAGATCGGCAGCAGGCAGACGTGGAGCCCGAGTTCCCCGATCTACCGCGACCACTCCCTCGTCCTCGTCGAGAAGATGGCCACCCGATACGGCGGCCACCCCGCACTCGCGCTCTGGCACGTGTCGAACGAACTCGGCTGCCACAACTCACGCTGCTACTCCCCCGACAGCGCGCGGGCGTTCCGGCGGTGGCTGCAGCGTCGCTACGGCGACCTCACCGAACTCAACCGGGCGTGGGGCACGACGTTCTGGAGCCAGCACTACAGCGACTGGAACGAAGTGGTGCCGCCCGCCGCGAGCACGACGTTCGGCAATCCCACGCATCTGCTGGACTGGCGCCGGTTCTGCTCGGACGCCCTCCTCGACCAGTACCTCGCCGAGCGGGAGATACTGCGGCGCATCACGCCCGACGTCCCGGTCACCACCAACTTCATGGTGGGCATGGGCTCACCGCAGTCGCTCGCCGGCGACATGAACTACGCGCAGTGGGCACCCGAACAGGACCTGGTGTCCACCGACCACTACCTGGTGGGGCCCGCGACGGGCGACGGCGCCGCCCACCACCGGCTGTCGTTCTCGGCCGACCTGACGCGCGGTATCGCCGGCTCACGGCCGTGGCTGCTGATGGAACATTCGACGAGCGCCGTCAACTGGCAGCCGGTCAACCGGGCGAAGGCACGCGGGGAGATGCTGCGCAACTCTCTCGCCCACGTCGCCCGCGGAGCGGACGGCATCGCCTTCTTCCAGTTCCGCGCATCCGACGCGGGTGCGGAGAAGTTCCATTCCGCTCTGGTTCCGCACGCGGGCACCGACTCCGCGCGATGGCGGGAAGTCGTCCAGCTCGGCGCCGTGCTGCGCCGCCTCGAACCGGTGGCCGGCAGCCGCGTCGAGGCCCCGGTGGGTGTGTTGTTCGACTGGGAGTCGCAGTGGGCGTGCGAGCAGGACGGGCACCCGTCCCGGTTGATGCAGCCCATGGCGATCGCCGAACGCGCCCACCACGCCTTCTCCGGCGTCACGTGTGACGTGATCCCCGCGGACGCCGACCTGAGCCGGTACGCCGTGGTGGTCGTTCCGGCCGTGTACCTGTGCAGCGACGAGGACGCCGCGCGCATCGAGGCCGCGGCCCGCGCCGGCGCCCAGGTGCTGGTCACCGCATTCTCCGGGATCGCGGACCGCGACGATCACGTCCGGCTCGGCGGCTACCCCGGGGCGTTCCGCGACCTGCTGGGTGTCCGCACCGAGGAGTTCTTCCCGCTCGGCGCGGACGAGACCGTCGCCCTCGACGACGGCACTGCGGCCCGCATCTGGACCGAGTATCTGACGGTGTCCGAGGACGTGGAGGTTCTCGCCCGCCACACCGAGGGGCACCTCCAGGGTGTGCCCGCCCTCACCCGGCGTCCGGTCGGCGACGGCGCCGCCTGGTATCTCGCCACCGTCCCCGACACGCAGGGCTGGACGAGGATCGCCGAATCGATCTGCGCCGCAGCCGGTCTCGACCTCCACGCTGGGCAGCACGCCGACGTGGAGATCGTGCGCAGGCGGGGCGAGAACGGGTCGTGGCTGTTCGTCCTCAACCACACGACCGAGAAGGTGACCGTCGAGGTGTCCGGCACCGACCTCGTCACCGAACGGGTGGTCGACGGACCGCTCACGCTGGAACCCGGCAGCTGTGCTGTGATTCGCGAAGACAGCGCCGACACCGGCGCCCGGACCCGAAAGGCGGACGCATGATGCTCGCTCGTCAGCGCCAGCAGGTGATCCTCGACGAGGTCACCGCGCACGGTGCGGTAAAGGTCGTCGACCTCGGCGCGACACTCGGGGTCTCCGACATGACCATCCGGCGCGACATCAACGAACTCGTCGAGCAGGGTCTCGTCGAGCGGGTGCACGGCGGGGTCACCCTGCCGCGGTCGGCGAGTGTGCACGAACCGGGGTTCTCGGCGAAGTCCGAACTCGACCGCGAGGCCAAGCAGGCCATCGCCCGCGCCGCCGCCCGGCTGGTGCGCCCGGGCACGTCGGTGGGCATCTCCGGCGGCACCACCACGCACGCCCTCGCCCGCGAACTCCTCGACGTCCCCGACATCACCGTCGTCACCAATTCGCTGCCCGTCGCCGACACGTTCCACGAGGGTGGCCGCGACGACCAGACCATCCTCCTGACCGGTGGTCAGCGCACCCCGTCGTTCGCTCTGGTCGGGCCGCTCACGGTCGCCGCGCTGCGCGGCATCCACGTGGACATGCTGTTCCTGGGGACGCACGGGATGGGGATCGACTCGGGACTCACCTGCCCCAATTTGATGGAAGCACAGACCAATCAGGCGCTCGTCGCGTCGTCGCGGCGGGTCGTGGTGCTCGCCGACCACACGAAGTGGGGTGTGACCGCGTTGGCGAACACGATCCCGCTGTCCGACGTCGACATCCTCATCACCGACGCCGGGCTCGAGCGCGCCGCCCAGGAAGCTCTTGCCGACCACGTCGGCGATCTCGTGGTGACACGGGAGAACCGGGAAGGACCCACCGATGACCGTGCGTGACGAACAGGAGGCGCGGGAGACCGGCACACGGCTCCGGATGCGCAAGACCCGGACGACCCTCGCGGACGGCCGCGAACTGATCTACTTCGACGACTCCGAGCCGTATGTGTCGGGCGGCGCCACCCGCGAACTGGTGGATTCACGGCCGCTGCCGCCGGCGGTGTCGCAGTCGCAGATGCGCTTCGACGTGCTCACCGGGGAGTGGGTGGTCATCGCCGCCCAGCGGATGGACCGCACGTTCCTGCCGCCGCCGGACGCGTCGCCGCTCGCCCCGAGCATGCCGGGCAAGGCGCCCACGGAGATTCCGGCCGACGACTACGACGTGGTGGTGTTCGAGAACCGCTTCCCGTCGCTGGCGACGGGCGCCGCCGAGCAGGACCTTCCGGACCGCGTCGACGGAGAAGCGTTGTGGCCGTTGGCACCGGGGGCGGGCAGGTGCGAGGTCGTGTGCTTCACCAGCAACCCGGATGCCGCGTTCTCCACCCTGAGCGTCGACCGGGTCCGCACCGTCGTCGACGTCTGGGCCGACCGCACCGCCGACCTGTCGGCGCTGCCGGGGGTCCGGCAGGTGTTCTGCTTCGAGAACCGGGGCAAGGAAATCGGCGTCACCCTGACCCATCCGCACGGGCAGATCTACGCCTACCCGTACCTGCCGCCCCGCACGGACGCGCTGATCCGGCGCTCCCGCGAGCACTTCGAGAGCACCGGGCGACTACTGCTCGCCGATGTCCTCGACGCCGAAACACGATCCGGCAGGCGCGTGGTCCTGGCCGCCGAGCACTGGACCGCGTACGTTCCCGCCGCCTCGCGCTGGCCGCTGGAGGTGCATCTCGCACCGCACCGCGACGTCCGTGACCTCACCGAACTGTCCGACGACGAGCGCGACGAACTCGCCCACGTCTATCTCGAACTGCTGCGCCGGGTCGACCGGTTCTTCGACGGCGTCGACGCCGTGCCGTACATCGCCGCGTGGCACCAGGCGCCCGTCGGAGAGGACCGTCCGCTCGGACGCCTGCACCTGCAACTGTTCTCGATGATGCGTTCCCCCGGCCGGATGAAGTACCTGGCGGGATCCGAGTCCGGGATGGGGGCGTGGGTCAACGACACCACCCCCGAGCGCATCGCCGACCGGCTGCGGGAGGTGGCGTCGTGAGTGCGCCGCAGTGGGTCACCCCCGTCGACCCCGACGCGGTCGCAGGTACCGCCGAGGCGTTGTTCCGCAGCACGTTCGGCGGCGCCGCGGACGGCGTCTGGACTGCACCAGGCCGGGTCAACCTCATCGGTGAGCACGTCGACTACGCCGGCGGACTGGTACTGCCGTTCGCCCTCCCCTACGTGACCGTCGTCGCCGTCCGAGTACGCGACGACGGGATCCTGCACGCCGTGTCCACGCACACCGGCGAGTCCTGGCACGGTCCGCTCGACGACGTCGCCCCGGGCCACCCGGCCGGCTGGGCCGCGTACGTCGCCGGAGTGGTGTGGGCGCTACGCCGGTCCGGGCATCTCACGGCGGGAACCGGTTTCGACGTCGCGGTGCATTCGACGGTCCCCGTCGGCTCCGGGCTGTCGAGTTCGGCCGCACTCGAGTGCGCCTTCGCGCTCGCCGTCGCCGACCTCGCCGGACTGCCCACGGACGGCGCCGGCCGCCGGCCGCTGATCACCGCGTCCATCCGTGCGGAGAACGAGATCGCCGGCGCGTCCACCGGCGGCATGGACCAGTCGGTTGCGATGCTCGCCCGCCCCGGTCACGTCCTGCTCCTCGACTGCCGCGGCGGCGCGACCCGGCACGTTCCGCTCGACTTCGACGCCGCAGGCGCCCGACTGGTCGTCATCGACACCAACGCGCCGCACCGGCTGGTCGACGGCCAGTACGGCAACCGGCGCGCCACCGTCGAGAAGGCCTGCGCCGACCTCGGCGTCGCCACACTGCGTGACGTCGCCGACGTCGACGCGGCCGTCGCGGCGCTGAGTTCCCCGGCAGCGCAGCGGGTCCGGCACGTGCTCGGCGAGATCCGTCGCGTCCGGGAGGTCGCCGACCTGCTCGACCGCGGCCGGATCACCGACATCGGCGACGCCCTGAACCGCTCGCACGCCTCGTTGCGCGACGACTACGAGGTCAGTTCCGTCGAACTCGATTCCGCCGTCGACGCGGCGCTGGCGGCCGGCGCCTGGGGTGCGCGGATGACCGGGGGCGGCTTCGGCGGCTCCGCGATCGCCCTCGTTCCGGCCGACCGGATCGACGCCGTCGCCGAGAACGTCGTCCGCCGAGCCGAATCCGCCGCCCTGCCCACGCCGCAGTTCCTGTCCGCCGAGCCGTCGGGCTCGGCGCACCGACTCTGAGATCCCCTTCCACGACCAGGAGAACACCATGGCACGAGTCACGTACGACGCAGCCACCAAGATGTACCCCGGTTCCGATGTGCCGGCCGTCGATTCACTGAACCTCGACATCGAGGACGGCGAATTCCTCGTCCTCGTCGGCCCGTCCGGGTGCGGCAAGTCGACGTCCCTGCGGATGCTGGCCGGTCTCGAGGACGTCGATTACGGCGCCATCCGCATCGGCGAGAAGGACGTCACCGCCCTCGCGCCGAAAGAGCGCGACATCGCGATGGTGTTCCAGAACTACGCCCTGTACCCGCACATGACGGTCGCGAAGAACATGGGCTTCGCCCTCGAGATCGCCGGCATGGACAAGAGCGAGATCGGCCGCCGCGTCGAGGAGGCCGCGAAGATTCTCGACCTCGGCGACTACCTGAACCGCAAGCCGAAGGCACTGTCCGGCGGGCAGCGCCAGCGTGTCGCGATGGGCCGGGCCATCGTCCGCAACCCGCAGGTGTTCCTCATGGACGAACCGCTGAGCAACCTCGACGCGAAACTCCGGGTGCAGACCCGCACCCAGATCTCCCTGTTGCAGCGCCGGCTGGCCACCACCACCGTGTACGTCACCCACGACCAGGTCGAGGCCATGACCATGGGTGACCGCGTGGCCGTCATGAAGGCGGGCATCCTGCAGCAGTGCGCGAGCCCGAAGACGCTGTACGAGAAACCGGTCAACAGTTTCGTCGCCGGGTTCATCGGATCACCGGCCATGAACCTCTTCGAGGTCGACGTGGTGAACGGCGCCGCCCGGATCGGTTCGCTGTCGGCGCCGATCGAGCGGTCGGCACTGAACGCCGTCGACACCGCCCAGGTGGTCGTCGGAATCCGCCCCGAGGCCTGGACCGTGTCCGACCAGGGCACCACAGTGAAAGTGGACGTGGTGGAGGAACTCGGCGCGGACGCCTACATCTACGGGCGCATCGTCCGCGACGGTGAACTCGGCGGCCACGACATCGTCGCGCGCGTCAGCGACACCCCGTCCCCGGCCAAGGGCGACGTCATCCGGCTGGCACCGGACCCCGCCCGCCTGCACTACTTCTCCCCGACCACCGGACTGCGGCTGGGCGACTGAACACCCTCCGAAGGAGTAACAAGTGAAACTTCTCGTCACCGGCGGCGCCGGTTACGTGGGCAGCGTCTGCGCCCGGCGGCTGCTCGAGTGCGGCCACACGGTCGTGATCGTCGACGACCTGTCGACCGGCAACGCCGACGCGGTGCCTGCGGGAGCGGTATTCGTCGAAGACGACGTCGCGAGCGCGGCCGAACGGGTTCTCGGCGGCGCGGAGTTCGACGGCGTGCTGCATTTCGCCGCCCGCTCCCTCGTCGGCGAATCGGTGGACAGGCCGGAGGCGTACTGGAACGCCAACGTCGTCAAGACCCTCGCCCTTCTGGAGGCGATGCGCTCGTCCGGTACCGGCCGGCTGGTGTTCTCCTCCACCGCAGCGACGTACGGTTCTCCCGAGTCCGTGCCGATCACCGAGGACGCTCCGACCCGGCCGACCAACCCGTACGGCGCCACCAAACTGGCGGTCGACCACGCGATCACGTCGTACGCGGCGGCGCACGGTCTGGCGGCGTGCAGCCTGCGCTATTTCAACGTGGCGGGCGCGTACGCCGGGCTCGGCGAGAATCGCCTGGTGGAAACGCACCTGATCCCGCTGGTGCTGCAGGTCGCTGCCGGGCAACGGGACGAGATCTCGGTGTTCGGCGCCGACTGGCCCACCCCGGACGGCACCGCCGTCCGCGACTACATCGACATCCGCGACCTGGCCGAGGCGCACGTCCTGGCGCTCGAGTCGGCCCGGCCGGGCACCCATCGCATCTACAACCTCGGCACCGGCACCGGGTTCAGCGTGCGGGAAGTGATCGCGTCCTGCGAACGCGTGACGGGCCGGACCATCACCACCCGGGACGCCCCGCGCCGCGCCGGCGATCCGGCGGTCCTCGTCGCGTCGGGTGCACGGGTCCAGGCCGAGCTGGGCTGGCACCCGCGGCACACCGATCTCGACGAGACCGTCGCCGCCGCCTGGGCGTATCAGCAGTCACTGGGCGGGCGACAGCGCTACCGTGATTCGGTGTGGTCCTGACGAGGCGTGCGGCGGCGGGTCTGCCGCGGTAAGGAGGCGGGTGTGGACGACACCGATGCTGCGCGGCAGAGGCGGATCGTGGAGGTCCTCGTCGAGACCTTCGCCGACCTGATGGAGGCGGACCCGAGCGCGTTTCGCACGAAATTCCGGAAGATGGCCGCCGATCCGTTCGCCTTCTACCGCGGCAGCGCCTGCCTGTTCTACGACGATCTGCGAAACTTCGACGATCCGTGGGCGGACGAGCGCACCGGCCGGGTGTGGATTCACGGCGATCTTCACCTGGAGAATTTCGGCACGTACATGAACTCGGAAGGCACCCTCGTCTTCGACGTCAACGATTTCGACGAGGCGTACGTGGGGCACTTCAGCTGGGATCTTCGTCGCTTCGTCGCGAGTCTGGCCCTGATGGGCTGGCAGAAGGCCCTCCCCGACAAGGACGTCCGGGCGCTGGCCGAGACGTATCTGCGCAGTTACGTCGAGCAGGTCCTGCAGTATGCGCGGGAAGAGGCGGACGAGGCGTATGCGTTGCGCCTGGACAATTCGCGCGGTGCCATTCACGATCTCCTGCTGAGCGCGCGCCTCGCCACCCGGGTGGACCTGCTCGAGTCCGCCACGGTGATCGAGGACTACGACCGGCGTTTCCGGCGGGGCCGCGGTGTCCGCGAACTCGACGAGAAGGAACGCACGATCGTGTGCGAGGCGCTGGACAAGTACATCGAGAGAGTGCCCCGCAGCAAGCGATCCGCGCGACCGGTGTTCTACCGGATCAAGGACGTGGTCGGGCGGAAGGGTTTCGGAATCGGCAGCGCCGGCCTCCCGGCGTACAACGTACTCATCGAAGGAGCGACCCAGGCCCTCGAGAACGACATCGTGCTCTCCCTCAAACAGGGCAACGTCGCCGCACCGAGCCGCATCGTCGACGAACCCGCCGTCCGCGGCTACTTCGAGCACGAAGGTCATCGCACCGCGGTGAGTCAGCGGGCCCTGCAGGTTCACACGGATCCGCTGCTCGGCTACACGGAGATCGACGGCACCGGTTTCGTGGTCGCCGAACTCTCCCCGTACGAACTGGACCTGGACTGGTCCGATCTCACCGAGCCGGAGGACATCACGCCGGTGCTCGAGGATCTCGGCCGGGCGACCGCGAAGGTGCACTGCGTCTCCGACGAGGACAGTAACCAGACGCTGGTCACGTTTCAGACCGAGGACGCCGTCCGCAGTGTCCTCGACGGCAGGCTGGACGAATTCGTCGACGAGATCGTCGAATTCGGCATCAAATATGCCGAGGTGAGCCGCAGGGATCACCAGCTGTTCGTGAACGCGTTCCGGGAGGGTGAGATCACCGGCGTGTCCGCGACCTGACACGGACGGTCTTACAGGCGAACCGTGTTCAGCTCCTCGAGCACACCCTCCGCGCTGCGGGCCGCCACGGTGCAGGCCCGCGCCGTGAACTGGTCGAGCAGCGGATGCCGGGCCCGTTCGCGCCACTTCCGGACCGCGGCGAGTGCCCGCATCCGCTGCAACTCGACGGAGTCGTCGCCGTCGGTGCCGAGTCGTTCGCAGATCTGGATCCCGAAGCCGCCGATCAGGCGCTGCAACTCGGCCACGTCGTCGGCGGGCAGTCCCACCTCGGTGGACCGCAGCCGCCCGAGCAGCCGCAGTTCCTGGAAACCGTGCACGTCGGAGAGCAGTCGTTCGGCCGACAGCAGGATCTCGCTCGCGCCCGGCACGGGATGTGCCGTGAGTACCCGCTTGAGTGCCACGAGGGCCGAATGAGTCTTCAACTGGTCGGCCCGCTGCCCGAACTGGATGTCGATCACCTGACGCAATTCGTCGAGGCCGCTGCGTTCCACCAGTTCCGCCGCCAGCGTCGGCGAGTCCTTGGTGCCCAACCGGATCAGGGTCACCGCCATCCGGATCCCGAAGAGCCCGAAGCGGTCTGCCAGCTGAGCCCGCATCCGGGCGTCCACGGGAAGCGGACTGTCCTCACGCGCGAACCGGTCGGCCGAGAGCATCGCCAGGTTCAGATCGTCCACCGGGACCTCGGCCAGATGCTGGAACGCGGTGAACTCCGCCTGACGCATCGTGCGCGCGCCGAGCGCCAGCAGACCCGCGACGGGGACGACGGCCTGACACAGCCCGGTGCGCTCGAGCTCGCCCGCGAACCGGGACGCCACCTCCTTCGCGGACATCATGGCGTCCAGGCGTCCCGCCCCCACCTCGTCGGCCCGCGACACGACACCGACCACCCCGAGCGGTCCCGATTCGTCGCCCACGTGGTCGCCGATCTGACCGAGGAACTGGACGTCGGTCGCGTTGAGCGTGCGCAGCAGGTAGACGACGGCGTCGGCGCCGGACGCCTCGTTGTCGGGTGTGAGCATCTCGAGGGTGCGGGCCGAGACGTCCCGCGACAGCGAGGACGTGCCCGGGGTGTCGATGATCGTCGTGTGCGCCAGGGCGGACGACGGCCACTCCACGTCGAGGCGGTCCACCCGGTCAGCGGTGAGGTGGCCGAGGTCGAACGTGAGATGTCCGTCCCGGCGCAGCACCGGGACGTTGGCGGAACGCTGAGCGCCGCTGCCGTTGTCCGGCTGATACCAGGCCGTCACGGTGGGCGTCGACCCGCTCCGATACCAGGTGACGACGCGGGTGCACTCGGTCGCGTCGGTGGGCGCGATATCCTGCCCCACCAGGGAATTGAGCAGAGTGGACTTGCCGGCCTTCAGCGAACCGGCCAGGGCCACGCGCAGCGGTTGTTCCAGTCGCCGGGCACATTCGGTCAGCTGATCCCGAATCTCGGGTCTGCCCGCGTACAGCTGCCGGGCGGACGCGATGAGTGCCCGGGCTTCGTGAAGTGGAGCGGCCGTCATGCCGTGACCGCTCCCGCGTCGCCTGCGACGAGTTGCGCGGCTTGCTGTTTCAGTTCGGATGCGACGTGGAGATCCTTTTCGAGCTGCGCGATCCGACGGGTCCGTTCGGTGGACTCGAGGTTCGCCGCCTCCTGCGCGCCGCGCAGCGAGTCGTTGATCGACCGCAGCGCCTGCTCGGCGATCGCGCTGAAATGATCGCGCAGCAAGCGCTGGATCGACCGGAGCCGATCCTTCGACTCCTTGCCCACCTGGAAGCTGGCGTCGTCGGCGAACCGGCGGATCGCGGCCTTCGCCTCGGCACGCCGCTTCAGGATCCGGCTCTCCTTGTCTTCCCGGTACGCCTTGGTGCCGAGGAGGACTCCGGCGCCGATCGAGATCGGATTGACCAGGGCCATCCCCATCATCGTGGTGATCAGACCGAACATGAGGACGCCGCCGTACGATCCGCGCATTCCGACGAGAACCTTCTGCGTGATGCCGATGCGTCCGGCCTCGAGGTCCGCGAGCGAGGCCACCGGTTCGAGAACACCGTCGACGTTCGCGACGTCCAGGTGCGGCAGTTCGACGGCACCCGTCTCGGCGAAGTGCTGCGCCACCACCTCGGCCAGCCACAGCGCGCGGTCGTGGGCCCAGACGAAGTTGTCGCCGATCGCGGTGGCGAATTCCTGCTCGAGCCACTGGCCCAGCGCGTCCCAGTCCTTGCCGGGGTCGCCCTCGTCTACGGTCTCCTCCGCCTCACGGGTGACGCGGCGCAACCGGTCCCGGAGGTCGTGGTCGATGTCTGCGGCCAGGTCGGCGATGCCGTCGCCGAGCGTCTGCTGCCACAGCGACGTCTTCTTGTGCAGCTCCTCGGCGGCGGCCTTCGCCTTCTGCAGTTCGGCGACCGCTGCGACGCCCTTCGCCGGATCACGCAGGGCGGCAAGCTCACTGCCGATCCCCAGGGTGAGATGCTCGGCCGCGGAGGACACGTCCAGCGACACGGCCCGCCGTGTGTTCGCCTCCGCCCGCGCCACCACCCGTTCGCGCAGGAACGCGTACAGGTCGACGAAACCGGATTCGGTGTTGAGTTCCTCGTCCTGCAGTCGCAGCGCGTGCGACCGCAGCACCGAGGAGATCGGGATCAGGGGAACGTCGAGACCGGCGCGCGCGAGGTGCCCGCGGTCGGCCTCGACGATCTCGCGCCAGTGCGGGTACAGGTCCGTCTTGCTGATCAGGCACGCCACCGACGGGCACAGGCTGGTGACCTGACGGATGAAGCCGAGCTCCGGTTCGGTGAATTCCTGGCTGGCGTCGGACAGAACGAACACGGCGTCCGACGCCGGAATCAGCCCGAGTGTGCTCGCGGCGTGCGGGTTGCCGGCGCCGCCCACGCCGGGCGTGTCGACCAGGACCAGACCGTCCGCGAGCAGCGGGCTCGGGACGTTGACCTCGACCCGCAGCACCTCCCGGCCCTCGGCGCGGGGCGAGGCCGGCGTGATGCCGTTCAGCTCGTCGAGCGGAAGAGGAACCCGGATCGGGTCGGCGCCCGGATCGGCGAGGAGCAGTTCCGCCGACGCCGTCTCGGCGTTCTGGACGACGGTCGGGATCGCGGTGGTCTCGTCGTCACCCACCGAGCACACGGTGAGGTTGAGAAGGGAGTTCACGAACTGGCTCTTGCCCTGCTTGAGCGGTCCGACCACCACGATCCGCATCCGCGGGTCCTGCACCCGGGTCCGGGCCGAGTCCAGGCGCTGCGCCAGATCGCCGCGACCGAACCTCTTCGCCACGTCCAGGGCCTGCTCGAGCAACGCCGTCATCGACTGGGACCCGGCTGGACTCTTCTCGGCGGCTGCACTGTCCATGAGCTTCGTTGACCCGCAATTCTTCCGACCTCTGCGCGGACACCTGTTCGGTGCGCCGACACCCGACTGTGTGTGAAACAGCCCCGCACGCATAACGCGTCCGGGGCTGATTTCGTTACATCGTACGGCGGTTCCGGCCGCCCCGTCTGGGGGATGCCGGAACCGCCGTCTCATCACGGCTCGAGGTGATCGACCACGTCCGTGACGTCGTGCGTCGTGGCCACCGAGGAGTCGGTGTCGCCGAACAGCGAGCCATCGGTGTCCGCGTGCAGGCCCGAGTCGGCGCCGAACGCGTTGTCCGCGTCGATCGACGACCAGGTGTCGGCTCCGGTGTCGACGGCACCGCCCAGGGTGGATCCGAGGTCGCCTGCGATCGAACCGGTGGTGTCGGCCACGACCCCGCCGACCGCACCGAGGTCGGCCGAACCGTCCGTGGTCGCGTCCGCGTCGGCGGAACCGCCTGCCGACGCTCCACCCTCGACCGAACCGCCGGCGGACGCTCCGCCGTCGACCGCTCCGCCCACTGCGGCTCCACCGTCGACCGCTCCGCCGACCGCACCGTCGAGTGCGCCTCCGACCGAGGTGCCGAGGGATCCGAGGCCACCGACGCCACCGGACAATCCGGCGCCGAGACCGGCGACCGCGTCGGTGGTGGCGTCCAGGCCACCGGTCAGACCGGCAGTGGCGTCGACCGCGCTGTCCAGGCCGCCTTCGACTCCACCGGCCACGTCGCCGCCGATTCCGGCCGCGGCATCCACGGTGCCGCCGAGACTTCCGCCGACATTCGCAGCCGTGTCCAGAGCGCCACCGACGGTGCCGCCCAGGTTGGCAGCCGTGTCCAGGACGCCACCGAGATTCGCGTCCACGTTCGCACCGGCGTCGGCGACCGCGCCGACCGAGGCGCCGGCCTCACCCACCGCGTCGACGGCACCGCCGACGCTGCCGGTCAGTGCCGAGCCGAGGCCCGCACCGGTTTCGAAGATTCCACCCAGACCACCGGTGAGGCCGCTGGTCAGACCGGCGCCCAGGCCACCCGCCGTGTCCAGTCCGCCGACCAGGTTGGTTCCGAGGCTGCCGCCCAGGTCCGCTCCGGCGTCGGCAACCGCACCGACACCCGCCGCGACACCGGCACCGATGCCGGCTGCGGCGTCCGCGCCGCCCGCGACGCCGCCACCGACCGCGCCGCCCACGTTGCCCGTGACGTCACTGCCCACGTCGAGCAGTCCGCCGAGTGCGCCGTCGATGCCGCCCGCCAGGCCACCCGCGAGATCGGTGCCCGCGTCGAGCGCACCGTCCAGGGCGCCGCCCACGCCGGCTGCGGCGCCGAGTCCGAGGTCGGCGTCCAGAGCGGAGTCGAGATCGAGTCCGCCACCGGCCTCCAGCGCCGTCTCCAGTGCGGAACCGAGGGTCGCGCTGAGGTCACCGTCGGCTCCGAGGACGCCGCCGAGAGCGGTGCCCAGCGTGCTGCCGATGCTTCCCTCCGCGCCGAGAACGCTGTCGAGGTCGAGGGCGCCGCCGGTCTCCAGCGCACCACCGAGCACTCCGCCCAGGGCCGCGCCGAGGTCTGCGCCCGCACCGCCACCGACGCCGAACGCACCGCCGAGCAGGCCGCCCAGGTCGGTCACGCCGCCGAGGTCGACTCCGCCGTCCGCGCCGAGCACCGCATCCAGCGCCGCACCCAGACCGGCGGTGGCGTCACCGTCGACTCCGAGCACCCCGCCGAGCGCGCCGCTGATGGTGGTGCCCAGGTCGGCGCCGGTGTCGAGGACACCGCCCAGCCCGAGGCCGCTCTCCAGGGCGCCGCCCAGGACCGTGCCCAGATTCGCGCCTGCCTCGCCGCCCAGCCCGAGGGCTCCGCTCAGCGCCGTCGTCAGCTCCGACGTCAGTTCTCCGCCGAGACCGAGGTCGGCGCCCAGCCCGAGGTCCAGTCCACCGTCCAGCAGACCGCCCAGGTCGATGTCCGTCACGCCGCCCGCGCCGAGCACGGCGTCGAGGGTGCTGCCCAATTCCGCGGCCAGGCCGCCGTCCAGGCCGAGGGCTCCGCCGAGGACCGTGCCGAGTGCGGCGTCCAGTCCCAGTCCGCTGTCGAGTGCGCCGGACAGGGCGCCGCCGAGGCCACCGTCCAGATCGAGGGCGCCGCCGAGCAGTCCGCCCAGGGCTCCACCGAGATCGCCGCTGACGTCACCGCCCGCGCCGAGGACGCCGCCGAGGATGCCGCTCAGCGCGCCACCGAGGTCGCCGTCGGCACCGAGAACGGCGCCGAGGTCGAGGCCGCCACCGGCACCGAGAACGGCGTCCAGCGCGGTGCCCAGACCGGCGGTGAGGTCGCCGCCGACTCCGAGTTCACCGCCGAGCAGTCCGCTCAGCGCACCGCCGAGGCTGCCGCCCGCACCGAGGATCGCGTCGAGGTCCAGTCCGCCGCCCAGGTCCGCGATCGAACCGAGGGTCGCGCCGAGTGCGCCACCGAGGTCTGCGCTGAGGTCGCCGCCCGCACCGAGGACGCCACCGAGAGCGCCACCGAGGATTCCACCGAGGTCGGTGCCGAGGACTCCGCCGAGCGAGCCGGCGACGTCACTGAGCAGTTCACCGCCGAGCAAGCCTTCGAGGGTGGCGCCCAGTCCGCCACCGGCGCCGATCGCCGCGTCGAGGGCACCGCCCAGCGCACCGCCGAGACCGGCGTCGACACCGAGCACGCCGCCGAGGGTCGTACCGAGCACGCCACCGAGGTCGAGGCCGCCACCGAGTCCGGCGAGGATGTCACCGTCCAGGCTGCCACCGAGGTCGACGACGCTTCCGAGGGCGGCACCGAGTGCCGCACCCAGCTCGGCGCCCAGGTCGCCGCCGATCGACAGTGCGGGGGCGAGGATCCCGGTGAGGCCACCGGCCACGTCGACCACCGGCAGGGCCGTGATCGCCGCGGTGAGGGTGGTGGCGAGCTGTGCGGTCAGGTCGGCGCCCAGTCCGAGGGCACCTCCGAGGGCTCCGCTGATCGCGGCGCCGATGTCGAGGGCGCTACCGAGGTCGAGACCACCGGTGAGGGAGAGTGCTGCGTCGAGGGCTGCACCCAGCGCGGCGCCGAGCTGCGCACCGATCTCGCCGCCGATCTCCAGGGCCGCACCGAGTGCTGCGCTCAGGCCGGCGGCCAGTTCCGCGGCGAAGTCGAAATCGCCGCCCAGGCCGGCACCGAGACCGAGGCCTGCGCCGGCACCGAGACCGACCGCACCGCCGAGTCCGCCGCCGAGACCGAGGCCGCCGCCCAGGCCGCCACCGACACCTGCGCCGATACCGCCCGCGACGTCACCGGCGACGTCGGCACCGGCGTTGACGATCGCGGCCAGGTCGGCCCCGCCGCCTGCGAACAGTCCCGACTCCGCGACCAGCGGAGCGACGGACACGATGTCCGCGTGGCTCACACCCTGCAGGCCGGCGGCGCACAGCGCCTCGGTCGGGTTGGCGCAGTAGGCAGCCGCAGCCTGCTCGTCGCGAAGAAGGCCGAGGATGAAGTCGAGGACGGCGTTGGTAGCCATGGCAGCTCTCCTGTAGTCGAGGTTCGGGGAGTTCGGTTGGCCACCACAACTGCTGTGACGGCGAGTGAAATACACGTTATGGATCGGCGGGCCCCTTCCCAACGGGGCGGCGCCCCCTACTCGGGGACCCCGGTATCGGGGATCTCCCATCGGGGGCCGGGTCCTCCCCGTTAGGGGATAGGGGGCCATTAGGGGATCGGCCCCGTAACTGCCGTCGACCAGCGGCGTCGCGTAACGAAACGGCCGCCACCCGCGACAATTCGAGTGACCACGACGGCATCGGCCGTTACATACGACGGCGGCACCGTCCGCCTGACGCAGGCGGCGTGACGCCCGCCCGGACCACAGGAGTGGAACATGGCTGCAGCGCTCGGCATCGGTGTCGGATCGGTCAATACAGTGGCCGCCATCGACCCGGACGGGGCGAGCATGACGGATGCCGCCGACCTCACCGTCCTGTCCCGCGCAAGTGTTCTCCACCTCTCCCCCGACCGCGCACCCGTCCTCGGCGACGACACGAGCGAACCGGACGCGGTTACGGTGTCCGACTTCGCGAACCGGGTGGGCGACCCGGTCGGGATCCTCACCGACGACGGTTCGACCTACTCCGGCGAAGACCTGGTGGCTACCGCCGTGAGCTGCATCGTGCACCAGGCCGCGTCGGGTCGGCACGGCCTCCCGACCACCGTCGTCGCCCACCCGACCGTCTGGCCGCCGTACACCGTCGGTGTCCTCGCCGACGCGCTCGAACAGGCCGGCGTCGCGGACGCCACCCTGGTGTCGGAGGCGCAGGCGGTGATGACGTGGCTCGAACGGACCCGCGGCGCCCTCGGCGACGCGTTGACCGTCATCTACGACCTCGGCGGCACCTCGCTCGACATCACCCTCTTCCGTTCGGACGCACACGGCACGGAGACCGGCGTCCTCGGCAAGCCGGTGCGGTCCGAGGACTTCGGTGGCGCCCACTTCGACCACGCCACCATGCAGTACGTCCTCGGCAACGTCGCCGAGGAGTTCGGCGACGTCGACCCGTTCGCCCCCGACACGGTCGCCGCCCTGACCCGGCTGCGGACCCGCTGCACCGCGGCGAAGGAGGCCCTGTCGTCCGACACCGAGGCCACGATCGGCATCGAGCTGCCCGGCATCTCCACCGACGTGCGACTCGTCCGCTCGGAACTCGAAGATCTCATCCGCGAGTCCCTGCAGGAATCGGTGACGCTGGTGCGCGAGAGCATCCACGCCGCCGGCCTCGAATCCAGCGATGTCACCCAGGTGGTGCTCACCGGCGGCAGCGCCGCGATCCCGCTGGTCGCCGAACTGCTGTCGGCGGAACTGCGGGTACCCGTCGTCGCGGCCGAACGTCCGGGCCATACCGCGGCCCTGGGCGCCGCCCTGCTCGCCGCCGACGACGATGCGGGACGCGCCGCCGCCCCGACCGTCGCGCGGATGCCGGTCGTCGCGCCCACCGTGGCACCGGTGACGGCAGCGCCCGCCGCCGCCGAGACCGTCGAGCCGGACGCCGAGACCGTCGTCCTCGCCGCCCGCACCCCCGCACCGACCCTCGCCGAGCCCGCCGCCACCGGCATGTCGCGGAAGAAGAAGGCCGGGATCATCACCGCCTCCGCCGCGGCCATCGCCCTGCTCGCCGCGGGTGGGCTGTCGCTCGGCACCGCCCTCGACATCGCACCGTCGTCCGGCTCGGGTTCCACCACCTCGCAGTCGTCGAGCACGTCGGCGGGCGCGGCGTCCACGTCCGGTGTTCCTGCCGAGGCCGCCGCGACGGGCGCCACCACTCCCGGCACCGAGGCGGCGGGCATCGCCGCCGCGACCGGTGTCCCCGGCACCGCCGCCGGCGTCGCCACCCCGGTCGCCGCCCCCGGCACCGTCCCACCCGGCACCGTGGGACCGGCCGTCGCCGCACCGGTTGCCGCAGCTCCCGGTACCGCACCGGCTCCCGCGGCCGAAGCACCCGCACCCGCACCGGCCCCTGCTCCCGCACCCGCCCCGGCCCCCGCTCCGGCCCCGAGCGTTCCCCAGACCGACGGCGGCGCCGCGATCGCCAACACCATCGTCGGCGGAGCCGGCGCGGTGGGTGACACCGTCAACGGAGTGGGCGACACGGTCGGTGGCGTCGTCGGCGGAGTCACCGGCCTGGTGCCCGGCGTCCTCGGTAACGGCGGATAGGGCGCCGGTGTCCACGCTGCCCTCACCGCTTCCTCCCACGGAACTCGCGGAGCTCGACGGCCCCCAACTGTCCGCTCTCGCACTGGTTCTGCTCGGCAGCGACCTCGACGAGACCGTGGTCGCCCGAGTACTCGACGTCGAACCCGATAGTGCCCGTGCCGCCGTGGACGCGCTCCGCGCGGACGGCTGGGTCGACGAACGGGACACGCTGGTTCACGCGGACCGCACGCATCTCACAACGACGCTCGGCGAGAACCGGCTGACCACGCTCGCTCGCCGCCTGCTCACCCATCACGTCGACGGCGGAACGCTCACGCTGCCCGTCGCCCGCGCGGTCGCCGCGACCGGCACATCGAGCGACGAACTGAGCCGATTCCTCTGCGCCCAGGCCGAACTCGCCGAGCCGGCCACCGCCGTCGCACTGTATGCCGAAGCCGGCCGGGCCGGCAGGCTCGGCGACACCGCCGTCGTCGCATACGCCGAGGCCTGCGCCCTGAACGGCGACCTCGACACCGCGGTCGGGCTGGCCGACTCGGTCCTCGAACGGTCCGGCACCGTCGACGATGCGGAACTCGCTGCGGCGGTCAGGATTTCGGCCGCCGGCGCCGCGTTCTGCGGCATGATCGATCGCAGCGCCGAATTGTACGCCTGGCTCGGCGCGGACCGGGCCGGCGCCGACGCCTCCCTCGCCGCCTCCGTCCTGGTGGTCGCGGGGCGACTCGACGACGCCGAAGCCGTCCTCGCGACGAGCGCGGGCGCACCCCCCACCGCCGCCACCGCCGGCGCCGCACTCGTCGCGACCGGACTCGTCCAGTCGGTGACCGCGTCCGCCAACGCGGCACTGAACTCACTGACGCGTGCGCTGTCGCTGCCCGGTCGCGCGTCCCGGCCACGGGTGCTGCCCGACTCGCCCGCCGCGATCACCGCCCTCGCCGCGCTCCACTGCGGCGAACTCGCCCACGCGGACGCCGTCCTCGCCCGGGCACGGGAAGCCGAACAGCCCGGCAGTGTCACCGCGAACCGGCATCAGCTGCTTACCGCCTGGACGTCCATGGTCCGCGGCGATCTGACCGCCGCGCAGTCCCGGCTCGACGGTCTCGACGCCGCGTCGATGCGGCAGCGCGACCTGCTGTTCGTCCACGGTCTGCGGGTCGGGCTGGCCCGGCGCACCGGCGACAACGCGGCACTGCTCCAGGCCTGGGCGGGCGCGCAGGGCGTGCTCGCCGAGTACTCGGTGGACCTGCTGAGTCTGCTGCCGCTCGGCGAACTGTGGCTGACGTCGATCCGGGTCGGCGAACCCGCCCGGATCACCCACCTCGTCGAGGACGCGCAGTCGTTGCTGCGGACGCTCGGCGAGCCGGCGATGTGGGGATCGGCGCTGCACTGGTACGGCGTGCAGGCCTCGATCCTCGCCGAATGCCCCACAGACCTGATGCCCCACGCCCGCGCACTCGGCGAGGCCGCCCAGGTCAGCACGTACGCGTCCGGGCTCGCCACCGCCGGTCGCGCCTGGCTGCGTGTGCTGCAGGGCGACATCGACGCCGCATCCGTCGAGGACGCGGCCCGCACCCTCGACCGGATCGGCCTGCCGTGGGACGGTGCGCGCCTCGCGGGTGAAGCCGCGCTGCGCGCGTCCGACACGCGGGTCGCGACCACGCTCCTGCAGGTCGCGAGGGCCCTGCGACAGCCGACGTCCGCGGGCAACGGCACCGACTCCGCGGTCGTGTCGAGTCCGAGCACGCCGGGATCGCTCACCGACCGTGAGGCCGAGGTGGCCGAATTGCTCGTCCAGGGGCTGACGTACCGGGAGATCGGGTCACGCCTCTACATCTCCGCCAAGACGATCGAGCACCATGTGGCCCGGATCCGGCGACGGCTGGGCGCCGGGTCGCGGTCGGAGCTGCTGTCGATGCTGCGTGCGATGGGCCACGGGTATTCCGCAGACTCCTGACCCGTGAGTACTTATTAACCGCGGGTGGTTGATAAGTACTCACGGGCGCCGAAGGCGCAGCAGCGCCCCGTGTAACCATTCGACTGCGACAGGCGACACACTGTGCATGGTGCGATGACGCACTCCCTCGAACCGTGCCAGTAAGGATCTTTCATGACCACCGGAGTCGGACTCACCGTCGGCGATTCGGTTTCCACAGCGGTGGTGACCGCTTCCGGAACCGATGTGAGGACGATCGAACACCCGTCCGTCCTGTTCACGGCCCCGGACGGCACGGTTCAGCTCGGCGACCCCGGCACGGAATCGACCGGCGCCGTCCGCGACTTCCTCGCCCGCGTCGGTGAGCCCGCGGGAATCGAGTACGCGGGTTCGCTGACCCGCGCCGAGGACCTCGTCGCGACGGCGATGTTCTGCCTGTTCCGGGAGGCCGCAGACGGACTGTCGGGGACGGTGAAGGTCACCGCGACCCATCCGTCGGACTGGGCACCGGAGATCGTCACGAAGCTGCGCGAATCCCTCGACTACATGGGTCTGGGCGAGGCGACTCTCATCCCGGAGTCGGTGGCGCTCGCCGCTTCACCGGAATCCCCGGCCCACGGCGCGGCACTGCTGGCGGCCGGGCTGGCACTGACCGACGAGGACACGAGCGCCGACACCGAGTCGATTCCGGTCGTCGAGGCCCCGATGCACACCGCGTACTCCGCCGTGACGGCGGTGCCCGCAGCCGCGGCCGCTGCCGCCGACGCGTATCCGCCCGCCGAGACCGAGGCGTCCGCTCCCGCGAGTACACCGACGCCACCCGCCAAGCGCACGAACCGTCGGCCGCTGATCATCGCCGGTGTCGCCGCGGCCGCACTGGTGGTGGCCGGTGGGGCGCTCGCGTTCGCGCTCACCGGCAACGGCAGCACCGCTGTCCCGACGATCCGGGACGCCCAGACCGCGTCGGTGACGACGTCCAGCGCACGACCCACGCAGGCTCCACCCGCGGTCTTCCCGACGGCGAGCACGCAGGAGGTGGCCGTGACGACGGAGGTTGAAGCCCCGGTCCCGGTCGCTCCCCCGCCTGCACCGGTGGAGACGACACCCGTGTTCGTGCCGCCGCCTCCGCCCTCGACGACGCCGGTCATCACCCTCCCCTCGATCACCACGGTCCCGCAGACCACTACGACCACGACGACGCCGCCGGAGACGACCACCACCACAACAACAACGACAACAACCACGACGACGACGACGATGAAGGAACCCGCGGCCGCGATCACCACCACGACCACGCCCGCGAAGCCCGCTGCGAAAAGTCCAGGTCAGTGAGGCTTCGGTCACACCTCCCCGACGGGCCGACCCGTCCGTAGCTTAAGGTGGGGCGCTGATACCCACCCCAGAAGGAATCCTCAGTGAACGGATTCCGTGCAGAAGGGATTTCATGCGTAACGTGCTGGCGCACCGCGCCGCTGTTGTAGGCGCCTCGGCAATGCTTCTTCTCTTTCCGTTTTCCACCGCCGCCCAGGCCGACCCTGTTACGCAGCCCGACACCACTCAGCTGAGCGCCGACAAGTTGCCGGCCGAACTCGTCGAGGCCATCACCCGCGACCTGAAGATCAGCCCGCAGGAGTACCTCGACCGCGCCGCGAAGGCACAGGAGCTGGGCAGTTACGCCGAGGACTTCCGGGAACAGCATCCCGACGACTTCGCCGGGGCCTGGATCGGCCTCGACGGTCAGCCCGTCGTCGCGGTCACCACGGACGAGGCCGCCGACGCCGCAGCCAAGGCCGGGTACGACACCCGCATTGCGCCCGTGTCCGCGAACGGCCTGGAGAAGACCCTCTCCGACGTGAACGGCTGGATCGCGGGACTGCCGAAGGACGTGGCGTCCCAGGTCAACTCCGCGTCGATCGACGTCCTCGAGAACCGCGTCGTCATCGACGTCGTCAACAGCCCCATCGGCCAGGCGCTGAACCTGCCGACGCTGCTCGCCAACGTCAAGGTCATGCTGAGCCCCGGCGGCGGCGGTCCGGTGGAGCGGGGCCCCCTCGCCGGTGACACCTACATCACCACCGCGGGTGAGCTGCCGAAGACGCCGATCTCGGAGATCTCCGTCTGCTCGCTGGGCTTCAACGCCGTGGACGACAGCGGCCAGGCCGTGAACATCAGCGCCGGACACTGCAACCCCGCCGAGGGTCAGCCGTCGCCGGTGTTCCTCCCCAACCACCAGAACGTCGACGACAGCCAGCAGATCGGCGCGTTCTCGAAGTCGTCGGTGGGCAACCCGGCCGACAAGCTGGACTACTCGGTGATCAAGCTCAACGAGGCAGGCGTCAAGGCCGGTCTGGACCGTCCCGCGGTTCGCGGCGCGAACGGCACCACGCTGGAGATCACCGGCACCGCCCGGCCCGTCGTCGGCGCCCCGATCTGCAAGTCGGGTCAGACGTCGTCGTTCACGTGTGGCGTGGTGGCGGCCGATCACGTCGAGACGCAGCTGTTCGTCGCCGACGGTTCGAGCCGCGTGGTCAACGGTTTCGCCGGCACGGCCTGCACCCTCGCGGGTGACAGCGGCGGCGCCATCGTCACCGGAACCCTCGCGCTGGGTATCACCAGTGGTTCCAACGCCAGTGGCGCCCCCAACTGCACGGAGGCGAACCTGGTGCTGGCACCGGAGGGTGGCACCGCCAGCCTGGGCATCCCTGTCGCGGACATCGTGGACACGATCGGATCCGGGATGCGCGTGCGCACCATCTCCGACTAGTTCTCCACCGCTCCACCCGGTGCCCGGTGTCCGTTGCTCTCGGACACCGGGCACAGGTGCATTCAGGGGTGGTGTCCGCTTTGTCCTGCTGCGCCGTCCACCGAGAGTGTTACAGGTGGGAATAGACGGGGCGAACCCATATAGTCGACTCCGACTGTGTACGGCCTTACCTGTCGGGGGGTCGTATTCGTATGCGCCCGCGAGGCAACTGCGAACAAACAAACATCAGAAAGGCCCCCATGCGAAGCTCCATCGCACGTCGTGCCGCCGTGTTCGGCTCCGCCGCGCTGCTGCTCCTCGGTCCGGTCGCCGCCTCCGCTCAGGCCGATCCGGTCGAGCCCGGAGTGTCCGGCCAGGCCGCCAAGCTTCCCGCGGAACTGATCGACGCTATCCAGCGTGATCTGTCGCTGAGCCCGGACCAGTACCTGGAGCACTCCGAGCTGGGCCAGAAGCTGGCCGAGTTCGCGAAGATCGCCCGCATCCAGTTCCCGGATGCGTTCGCCGGAACGTGGCTCGACAATGCCGGCACCCCCATCGTCGGGCTCGCCGACGGTGCGGACAAGGACGCCGCCGTCGCCGCGGCCGAGAAGGCCGGCTTCCAGGTGAAGGATGTGGCACAGAGCGAGAGCAGCCTGCAGGCTCAGGTGAAGTCGCTCGACGGTTGGCTGGACACCCAGCCGCCCGCCGTCGCGGACCTCGTTCGCGGTGTGGCCATCGACATCGTGAACAACGATCTCGTGCTCCGCGCCGACAACGTGGGCGGGTTGCAGCTTCCAGACTTCCTGAAGGGCGCACGCGTCGTGCAGTCGCCTGCCACGGCCGCTCCGCTGCCGTCCACCGACCTCACCCCCATCGCCGAACCGCTCCCCGCCGACGCCCTGCTAGGCGGCGACGCGTACGGCTCGCTCGGCGGCGGAGTGGGGCTGCGGTGCTCGCTCGGTTTCAACGGCACCGACAGCTCGGGCGGCCCGGTGAACATCACGGCCGGACACTGCGACCCCAACCGGGACGCTGCCGGCACCTCGGAGGCGTCGGAGGCGTTCTCTCTGGTCCCGGGTGGCACCGGTCCGCGGATCGGCACCTTCGCCAAGACCAGCCTGGACATCCACGACTACTCGATCATCCGGGCCGACGACAACGCCGCACACCGGTTCGAGAACAACGGCGTCCGGGTTCCCGGCGCAGCGCCGGTCGCCATCACCGGAACCGCCGATCCGATTGTCGGCGCCCCGGTGTGCAAGTCGGGTCTGACCACCGGTTTCACGTGCGGTGTCGTCACGTCCGTCGCGCAGACCGTCTCGGTCGGTGAACGCACGCTGGCCGACAGCTTCTCGACGAGCATGTGCGCCCTGCAGGGCGACAGCGGCGGCACGATCGTGACCGGCACGCTGGCACTCGGAATTTCGAGCGCCTCCAATGTCGGGCAGTACCCGATCTGCCAGGTCGCGGACGTCGTCACGTTCGTTCTCGGCGAGAGCCCCGAGTTGTTCGCCACCCCGATCAACGAGGTGCTGGCCGAGAACCCGGGTCTGCGCGTGCGCACCTCGTAACGCACTCCGCCTGCGACAGCGGCCCGCTTCCCTCTCGGGAGGTGGGCCGCTGTCGTCGTTCGCGCACTCAGGCCGCGTTGGGCCGGACCGCCCGGGCATCCCGCAGGGTGGTGCCCCACCATTCGATCTGGTCGAGCATGTTCTTGACCGCACTCGAGCTGACTGCCGGGTCGAGCGGCTCCCCGTGCTCGTCGAACACCGCCCCCGCACCGTGAAAGCCGACACTGTCGCGGACCGTGACCGCGTGAAGTTCCGCGAACACCAACCGCAGCTGTTCCACCGCGCGGAGTCCCCCGCCCATCCCGCCGTACGACACGAAGCCGACGGGCTTGGCCCGCCACTCGTCGCGGAACAGGTCGATGGCGTTCTTCAGGACCGCGGGAAAGCTGTGGTGGTACTCGGGCGTCACCACGACGAAGGCGTCCGCGGCCGCGAGCCGCGCCCCCACTGCGGCCACCGCAGGCTCTGCGTCGGTGCCGAAAGCCGGGACCACCACGGGCAGTGGGACGTCCGCGAGGTCAATGACGTCGAGAGCGGCGCGAACGAACCAGTCGGCGACGGTGGCTGCGAATCTGCCCTCTCTGGTGCTGCCGACGATCACGGCAACCGGCTGCCGAGCGCGCGGGAACTGATCAGGCGGTGGGCTCGGGCGCGGGCGGAACGAACGGCGTGTTGATGGTGACGAGGTACTGGATTCCGAGTATCACCAGTGCGGCGCCGCCCACGAAGATGGTGCCGGCCAGCCCGCCGGCGGCGAATCCCGCCAGCAGCCCGCCGAGGCACCCGACCGGCGTGCCGATCACGGTCACGGCGAACAGGCCGCACCCGACCGCAAGACCCACGGCGCCGAAGATCACACCGAAGATCAGGCCGCCGATCAGCGTCGCGTAACCGAGGTAACTGTTGAAGTCGGCGAGCGCCGAGTCGTCACGCTCTTCCTGAGTGTCGAATCCTTCCTGCGCAACCGATTTCACGGACGACGCGACGTCGGCGGGAACCTGCGGGGTAAGCGTCACCTTCCGCCCGTCGACGTCGGCGTCGATCGGATAGACGGCGTCGCCGACCCGAATCGTGAGCGGCAGTACAGCCACCAGCTTGCCGCTGTCGTCCACCACCTCGATCGCTTCCCGGGTGCCGGTGATCCGGAAGGCGCCCGCGTCGATCGACGTGACGACGGACTCCCCCTCGGTGTGTGCCTCGTAGCCGATGTCGGACGAATCCTGCTGCGCCAGTGGAGCTGTGTGTGCGGTCCCGGCGGAGATCCCGAGGGCCGCGACGACGAGGAACGCTGCTCCGGTGACGGCCCGCAGGTTCCGTGCGAACCGGCCGCTCATGCCGTGGGTTCCGGTGCGACGAACGGGCTGTTGATGGTGTTGAAATACTGAATGCCCAGAACCACCAGGGCGCCACCGCCGACGACGATGGTGCCGGCGAGCGCGACGACGGGCGCGACGATCAGCGCACCCCCGATGCACCCGGCCACCGGCCCCGCGAGGCCCAGGAACGGAATCACCAGCGCAGCCGTGCCGGGGATGACGCCGATCGCGCATCCGATCGCCCCACCGATGATGGCGGCGACGATCGCGGTGATCGCGCTCGTGATGCCGAGTTGCTGCTGGAAGTCGTCGAGTGCGCGATCGTCGCGTTCCTGTTTGTCCTGCGGCGCGGCGACGTCGTCGAGGGTGAGGCGTTCCGACACGGGTACGGGGGTCGCTGCCGACGGATCCATGTTCGGGACGAGTCGCAGGACGCGAGCGGACTCGTCGACCGCCACGGCGAAGGGATGCTGCAGGTCGTCGACCCGGAAGAAGGTGGGAATGGAGGCGACGACGCGGCCGCCGTCGTCGACCACGTCGACGGTGTCGTTCGCGTCGTTGATCGAGAAGGCGCCGGCGTCGAGGGTGGCCACAGCGGCGTCACCGTCGCGAGCGGTCTGGTAGTTGATGTTCGGGATGCCCTGTTCCGCACCCGGCTGGGGTGCGGCGGCCGGATCGGCGTATGACGTGGCCGCTCCGACGCCCATCGCCGCGACGACGAGCATGGAGGTGGCAGTAAACCGTCGGAGGTTCATCGAGATCCGTTTCGAGAGCAGCGCTGTGACGGACGAAGGTTAGCCTAAGCATGGGCCGGTCAGGCAGATCAGCTCTGCGGGTGTGACGAGGTTCACGGTCGCGAGGCCGCGCAACGACGAACCGCCCGCCTCCGAAGGGAGGCGGGCGGCGTCTGAGGTACTGCGGGGTGCGGCTACTTCACCCACTTCGTGGTGCCGGGCGGTGCGTTCAGCGTGTTGATCAGGTCGATACCGGCGATGGCCAGCGTGGGGCCGCCCACCACGATCGTGCCGAGAAGGGCACCGATTCCCGCGCCCGTCACGCCGAACGGCAGGCATCCGAAGACCGCGACCGGCGTCCCGACCACGCAGCCGACGGCGAATCCCAGGATTCCACCCACGATGGTGCCGCCGAGACTGCCGACCGTCATCGCGATGCCGAGCTGCTGCTGGAACGCCGACTGGGCCCGGGTGTTCTCGTCGATCGACGCCACGTCGTGCAGCGCGATGGGCGTGATCCGATCCTCGGGCGAGATCGGCGTCGCCTCGGCCTTGTCGACGCTCGGCGTCAGGCGCAGGGTCTTTCCGTCTTCGGTGATCTCTTCCTCGAACGGGAACTGCAATCCGTCGAACCGGTACGCGAGCGGGAGGGAAACGACAGTTGCCCCACCCGCATCCTTGATCGCAACGGACTTCCCGTCCGATGCAAGCGCGAAGGCGCCGGCGTCGAGCGTGGTCACGACCGTGCGGTCCTCGATGTGGGATTCGTATCCGATCTCGGTGCCCGGCTCGGCGACGGGTTCCGCGTCCGCCACCCCGGACCCGGTCGCGAGCACACCCACCAAAAGTGCCGAAGTCGTAACGATACGACGCAACTTCATTCCATCCCCTTAAGGTTTCAACCCCATCCGTTGCTAAACAGTAACTTGCAGCTGTGACAGATCCCAATTGAGTCTCGCCTCGAGAAAAGGCGCTCACGAAATAGTCTGCTCAGGGTTATGAAAAATTGCGCCCAGAACGGCATCGGGATCGAATTTCAAGAGTTCCACCAGTCGGGGATGCAGTTATTCTCACACAAAGCGGGGAACCGGTCGGTTTATTCGCGGTCGCCTCCACTCACGACTCGACCCCGCCGTGTGAGGCACGACGGGGCCGGGCGCTGATACGAGGGCTCTACTCGTCCCGGTCCGCGTAGATCGACGTCCCCGGAGCGGCGTTGTACGTCTCCCACAACTGGTATGCACTGACACCGAGAGTGGGACCCCCGGCGACGATCGTTCCGACGACCCCGCCGATACCGGCTCCGGTAACCAGACCGGGAAGGCACGCAGGAAGTGTTGCGATACAGCCGATTCCGGCACCGGCCATGGTTCCGACCAGGCTGCCGACCGTGACGGCGATGCCGACCTGCGCACCGAACTGGGCGAACGCCCTGTCGTTCTCCTCGCGGGATGCGACGTCGTGGAACGGCAGCGAAGGAACCGCGGGCGCCGCCGTTGCCGGAACAGGCGCCGCTGGAGCGGGTGCCGCCACCGGCCCTGCATGAGAAACCCCGGCAGCGAGCCCCATGGCGGCGACCGCCATCCCTGCCGTGACTGCAGCTTTTCTCACGATCATTGATGCCTCATTTCAGGAGCGTCCCGACGAAGTACTGGTGTGATCGAAGTGCACTGCACGGCCCCCCGTGCGACCGCTGGCCAGGGCCGGAAAACACGCTCAGAGTAACAGCGGAATCACGGCCGAAATGTTCATTGACGAAAAATTCGTCGCGCCCGCAAGTTACCGATCGGTAGCAAATCAATCGGGTGTAATTCGCGCGAATTACACGAGATGAATTACGTCACTCGGCCTGTTATCGAGAGGACGGAACGTGCGTACGCGGAATATTTGCCCATCGTTATCCGAACGCAATGCAACCGCGTCGAATTCGTGACGAAAACGACCTCTGAAGCCCTCTCACGAAGCCGCTCGGACGGCCTCCGGCGGCTGCCGGCCGGAGTTAGGGCGACCTTGGGTGAGCGCCGCAATTTCGACCCTTTAACGTGACGAACAGAAAGTCCGATTGTGGCATGCACCACATGCCTCATCGGCGCCCGAGCTGCAGAGATCCCGCCGAACACCGGTAAGTTACCCGCAGGTAGACTAAATAAGTTACTAGCGGGTAACTTAGCAAGCGTTAGGATCACGAGCAGTCCCGAGGTGGCCGCCCTGCCGCCCTGAAACGAAAGGCCGCGACATGAATGCCCTGACGATCACGTTGGGCACCATCGGCGTGCTGCTGAGCCTCGTATGTTGGTTCTCCTTCATCACTGGCGCATTGAAGATGGTCAACGTCGTCCGGATCGGCCAGTCGGCCCCGGACCGATGGCGCCCCTTCTTCCCGCGCTTCAAGCAGATGTGTGTGGAGTTCATCGCGCACACCCGTATGAGCAAGTTCCGCACCGTCGGCTGGGCTCACTGGCTGGTCATGGTCGGGTTCATGCTCGGAGCCATCGTGTGGTTCGAGGCGTACGGGCAGACGTTCGACCCGGCGTTCCACTGGCCGCTGGTCGGCAACACCGCCGTCTACCACTTCATCGACGAGATCCTCGGCCTCGGCACGGTCATCGGTATCACCACGCTGATCGTGATCCGCCAGCTCAACCACCCCCGCGTGCCCGCCCGGCTGTCCCGGTTCAGTGGTTCCGACTTCAAGGCCGCGTACTTCGTCGAGGCCGTCGTCCTCATCGAGGGCCTGGGCATGATCTTCGTGAAGGCCGGCAAGATCGCCACCTACGGCCACGCCAACCCGTGGACCGACTTCTTCACGATGAACCTCGCGAAGCTGCTGCCCGCGAGCCCGAACATGGTCGCGTTCTTCGCCTTCGTCAAGCTGATGTCGGGCATGATCTGGCTCTACGTCGTCGGCCGCAACATCACCTGGGGTGTCGCCTGGCACCGCTTCGCGGCGTTCGCGAACATCTACTTCAAGCGTGAGGACGACGGCGACGTCGCCCTCGGTGCGGCCAAACCCATGATGTCGGGTGGCAAGCCCATCAACATGGAGGACGCCGATCCGGATACCGACACGTTCGGCGCCGGCAACATCGAGGACTTCTCCTGGAAGGGCTGGCTGGACTTCACCACCTGCACCGAGTGCGGGCGCTGCCAGTCGCAGTGCCCCGCCTGGAACACCGGCAAGCCGCTGTCGCCGAAGCTGCTCATCACGTCGCTCCGCGACCACGGTTACGCGAAGGCCCCGTACCTGCTGGCCGGTGGCCGCAAGGACATGGGCGGCGACGAGATCGGCCTGGTGGACGGCGACGGCGCCGTGGACGAGGCCAAGCTGGCCGCGATCCCCGAGGCTGCACGCCAGGAGGCCGAGCGCAAGCTGGTCGGCGAAACCGTCGAAGGCGAGCTGGCTCCGGTCATCGACGCCGAGACGCTGTGGAGCTGCACCAACTGTGGCGCGTGTGTCGAGCAGTGCCCCGTCGACATCGAGCACGTCGACCACATCATCGACATGCGCCGCTACCAGGTGCTGATCGAGTCGGAGTTCCCGTCCGAGCTGGCCGGCCTGTTCAAGAACCTCGAGAACAAGGGCAACCCCTGGGGTCAGAACTCCAAGGACCGTCTCAACTGGATCAAGGAGATGGACTTCGAGATCCCGGTGTTCGGCCAGGATGCAGACAGCTTCGAGGACTACGAGTACCTCTTCTGGGTCGGCTGCGCCGGCGCCTACGAGGACCGCGCCAAGAAGACCACCAAGGCCGTCGCCGAGCTGCTCGCCACCGCCGGCGTGAAGTTCATGGTGCTCGGCGCCGACGAGACGTGCACCGGTGACTCCGCTCGCCGCGCAGGTAACGAATTCCTGTTCCAGCAGCTCGCCATGCAGAACATCGAGTTGCTGAACTCGGTCTTCGACGGCGTCGAGCAGCGCAAGCGCAAGATCGTCGTCACCTGCGCCCACTGCTTCAACGCGCTCGGCAACGAGTACCCGGAGGTCGGCGGCGAGTACGAGGTGGTTCACCACACTCAGCTGCTCAACCGCCTGGTCCGCCAGAAGAAGCTGATTCCGGTCGCGTCCGTCGGTGAGGACGTCACCTACCACGACCCCTGCTTCCTCGGTCGCCACAACAAGGTCTACGACGCACCCCGCGAGCTGATGGAAGCCTCCGGCGTCAAGCTGAAGGAAATGCCCCGTCACGGCGAACGGTCCATGTGCTGTGGTGCCGGTGGTGCCCGCATGTGGATGGAAGAGAACATCGGCAAGCGCATCAACATCGACCGGGTCGACGAGGCGCTCAGCACGGATCCGAAGAAGATCGCGACCGGCTGCCCGTTCTGCCGCGTCATGCTCACCGACGGCGTCACCGCTCGCCAGGAGTCCGGCCAGGGCGAGGGCGTCGAGGTCGTCGACGTCGCCCAGCTGATGCTCTCGTCCATCACGCGTCTCGCGCCCGAGAAGCTGAGCGAGAACATCACGGTCATCCCCCGCGAGAAGCCGGCCGAGCCGGCAGGATCGCCGGCAGCAGCCGAGGCCACGGCCGAGGTGGTGGAGAAGGAGCGCGTCGAGGAGGTCGAGGAGGCCGCTGCAACGCCGGCCGCCACGGAAGCTCCCGCGGGCAAGGGCCTGGCGATGAAGGGCCTGGCCGAGGCACCCGGGGCGAAGGCTCCCGGCGCCAAGGCACCCGGCAAGGGGCTCGGCATGGCAGGCGGGGCGAAGGCACCCGGCGCCAAGAAGGCTGCTCCTGCTACGGCCGAGGCTGCCGGTACGGAGGCGCCCGCAGCGGAGGCACCCAAGCCCAAGGGCCTCGGACTCGCCGGCGGCGCGAAGGCACCGGGCGGCAAGGGTCTGCAGATGAAGGGTGCCGCCAAGGCTCCCGGCGCGAAGGCCGCCGCTCCGGCTGCCGAAGCACCGGCGACAGAGGCTCCCGCAGCGGAAACCCCTGCTCAGGACGCCCCCGCGGCGAAGCCGAAGGGACTCGGACTCGCGTCCAGCGCCAAGGCACCGGGCAAAGGTCTGCAGATGAAGGGCAAGGCGAAGGCTCCCGGCGCGAAGGCCGCTCCCGCGGACGCTCCCGCCGAGCCGGCAATCGCCGAACCCCAGGGTGCCGAGCCCCAGGCTTCCGAACCGCAGGTCGCCGACACGTCCTCCGCTTCGGAGGCCCCCGCTGCCGAGGCGCCGAAGGCTCCCCCGGTGGCGAAGGCCGGTGGGCTCGGTTTCAAGAGCGGCGCCAAGGCTCCCGGAGCTCGCAAGGCCGCGGCCCCCAAGGCCGCAGCTCCGAAGGCCGAAGCACCCGCGGCCGAGGCTCCCGCAGCTGAAGCACCGAAGGCCGAGGCAACCGAGACCGCGGCTCCGAAGGTCGAGGAGTCGAACGGCGACGGATCCAACGGCAAGGCACCGGAAACGGTGAAGGCTCCGCCGCCGGCCAAGCCTGGCGGACTCGGTTTCAAGGCAGGCGCGAAGGCACCGGGCCGGAAGAGCTAGCCGACTGCAGTGAACAGCAGCGCCCCCACCGATCACGGTGGGGGCGCTGCTGTTTTCCGTGACGGCCCGCGTTGCGCACGGCGTAACCTCCGACATGATGACTTCGGGCGCCGATCTCACTTTTCGCCGCGCCGCCACGTACACGGTGGCGGTCATGGGCGGTGCAGTGGTCGTTGCGCTCCTCTCGGTCGCGTGGATGTCGATCGGGTCCGGTGACCGCGCCGAGTCGATGATGGAGTGTGCCGGCGGAGAAAAGTACGTCCTTGTTTTCGGCCCACCCGCGTTGCTGCTCCTGGGCGGGATCGGAGCTTTCGTGCAGACCTACCGGGTGTGGCGGGCCGGTGGCCGGTGGCAGATCTGGCAGGGTGCGGGCTGGATGTTGTTCGTGTTCATGCTCATCTACGCCTCACTGTCGGCTGGCGCTCTCACCGAGGCCTGACCTCGGCCTCTTCGGTATCCGGTTCGCGGTCAGGTTGATTCGCGCGGGCGCGACCGACGCGCCGGCACTGGCCCGCGAGCTGACGGCGCACAGTGGCCTCGAGGACCTTCGCCGCACACCGCATCTGCAGCTCGGTCAGCGCAGCACCGAATTGAAAGCGCACTCGGCGCTCAGCTCGCTGCAGGCCGTGCTGACGCGGACACTGTCGTCGGCGAGCCGCAGCCTGAACAGGGCGGCCGATCGGCTGCTCGCGGACACCCACGTGTTCCGGGAACTGCGGGTGTTGTCGGACTGCCCACCACCTTCTTGGCGGTCCCAGGCGGGACGCCCGGCCATCGACCCCGCAACGGTTCAGGCGTGCGCGTGCGCGGCGCGTTCCTGCGAGGCTCGGCTCGCGGGATGACGAGGTGCGGCGTTCACCGGGGAGTGGCCGCCGCTATCCCTCGGGTCGCCAGAGTTCGAGTCGCGGAATGTCCGGTGGCTCGAATCCCAATACCTGGCCGTAGAAGGACAGTTCGGCGTTACGCGAGCTGATCAGGGTGGCCAGCTTCCGGAATCCGTGCGACTCCCCCTCGTACTCGAGGTAACCGTGCGGGATGCCCTTCTCCACGAGCGCATCCCGGAACCGTTCCGCCTGCGACGGCGGCACGATCGGATCGTCGAGACCCTGCAGGAGCAGGACCGGGCAGTTCAGTCCGCCAACGTTGTTCAGCGGTGCACGTTCGGCGTAGAGGTCGGCCGCCTCGGGCAGCGGACCGATCAGGCCGTCGATGTACCGGGACTCGAAGTCGTGCGTCTCCTTCACGAACCCGTCGAGTTCGGCCACCCCGAAGTAGGACGCACCGCACGCGAACACGTCCGACGTGGTCAGCGCCGCGAGCACGGTCCACCCGCCGGCGGATCCGCCCTCGATCGCCAGCCGGCCGGGGTCCGCCATGCCGGCCTCGGCGAGGCCGGTCACCGCCGTCACCACGTCCTCGACGTCGACGACCCCCCACTGTCCCCGCAGCCGGTTGCGATACTCGCGACCGTATCCCGTGGACCCGCCGTAGTTCACGTCGACGACGCCGATTCCGCGGCTGGTGAAGAACGCGAACACGGGATTCAGCGAAGGCGCGACCCGCGACGTCGGTCCGCCGTGCACGAACGCCACATACGGCGGCAACTCCCCGTCCTCGCCCCGGTACCGCGGGTGACGCGGCGGGTAGGCGATCACGTGGACTTCACGTTCGGCGCCCTGGAACGTCAGCTGCCGGGCCTCGGGGAGATATGCCGCCTCGGGAAGTTCGGTGACCGACAGCCGGACCGTGCGGAGCGCACCGGTGTCGAGGTCGAGTTCGCGCAGGCCCGACGGGGTCTGGGCGCCGCCGGTGAGCAGCAGGATCCGGTTGCCGTTGCGGTCCCCGAGGCCGACGCTGGTGAGCCCGTCCAGCGGGATGTCCACGAGCGAACCGGTCGCGGGATCGAGGACGGCGAGGGTGTCGGTTCCGAACGTCCGCACGGTCAGGAGTGTGCCGTCGTCGCGGCGGGTGTGCCACCGGCCGCCGAGCATCCACAGCGCGCCGCCGAAGTCGGCGTCCATCGGGCACAACGCGACCGGGTCGGGATCGTCGATGCCGACGCGGTAGAGATTCCACCAGCCGCTGCGGTCGCTGATCGTGTACAGGTCGGCGGGACCGTCCCATTCCGGTTGCAGCACCGATTCCTCGGGACCGCCGAGAAGTGTCCGCACCTTCCCTGTCACGCGGCCGCCTTCGACCGCCACGACCCTGAGCTCGGTGCCGTCCCATGGCATCTGCGGGTGGTCCCACGCGATCCAGGCGAGGTGCCTTCGATCCGGGGACAGCCGCGGATTGGCCAGGAAGTCGGAGCCGGCGACGACGGACCGCACCCGGTGCGGGTCGTTCGCCGCCGACCCGTCCAGCGGAATCACACAAATGTCGCGGGAGACGCCACCGTCCGTGTCGTGCATCTCGCGCACGGCCCACACCTCGCCGTCGATCACCGACAGGTCGCCGTACCGCAGCGAGCAGGGCTGCGGCGGCTCCGGCGTCAGCGGCACCGGCGTCCCGCCTTCGAGCAGGTACAGGCGCTGATCGCTGAACTCGGCGAACACCAGGCGGCCGGCGTCGGTGACGGTCCAGGCGCCGCCGCCGTACTCGTGAACGCGGGTGCGGGCGTTCCACGGCGCGGGCAGGACGTCTTCCGGTTCGTCGTCCAGACCGAGGCGCCGCACCGCGACCCGCCCGCCTTCGCTGGGTCGCAGTTCCGACCACCACACGTCGTCGCCCACGTACCGGCCGCCCTCGACGGGGTGGCCGCTGGAGGCGAGATCCGCCGCCGCGATCGGAGAGGGCCAGGAACCGTAAGGCGCAGAGGTCATCCGCAGAGGATATTCCGCCGTCCGCTACTCCGCAGGCAGCCACGCGCCGTGAAGGCCCGCCGGAACCCGGATCGGCAGCCGCACCTTACCGATCGGCCCCGACCCGGGGACCTCGGCGGGCAGCACGAAGAACCAGGACGACATGTCGGCCCGGTCTGTGCCGATCATTCCCCAGTACTCGTGCTCGGCGCCGGGCATGAAGATCGGTTCACCCACCGACACGCTCCCCGGATCCCAGTGCGCCTCGGTGCCGCGGGCAGTGTCGAAGAACCACAGCGAATCCTGCCGTCCCAGGCTGCGGTCGAGTTTGCCGACGGTCCCCACCGTGCGGTGCCCTCGGGTCAGCTCACGGTCGTCGACTCGCGGGAACTCGACGTCGCGGTCGCACACCACCTCTCGCGTCACCCGTCCGCTGCCGGGGTCGACGACGGCGCGAACCAACGAGCCGAGCGACGGTGACGGGGCCTTCGCGAACCCACCGGGGTAGGTCCACTCCACGTAGTCGACGCTCACCCTCCCGTCCGGCAGATCGAAGGCGTTCGCGAAATGCCACACCCAGTAGGCGTCGTGCGTCGTCCACCGGACCGGCCCGCCGTCGCGGGGCACCAGCGCGATCCGCGTGCCGTCCTCGGGGCGCCAGTCGAGCACGGACCCACCGGTCAGCACGGCGGCGATGTCGAAGACCAGCGGGCACAGCATCAGAACGATGTAGCGCTCGGTGAGCGCCATGTCGTGAATCATCAGCGGCGTGTCCGCACCCGCGACCGGCGTCGGTGGCCGTGCCACCGAACCGTCGGGGTTCACCACCGACCACGTCAGGTACGGGGCCTCGAGCATGTAATTGAACAGCACCATCTCCCCGGTGACCGGGTCGAGCTTGGGGTGCGCGGTGCTCCCCACACCCATGGCGCCGTCGCAGTTCTCGCGCCCGAGCGTGCTCAGGTCGGCGGGGTCGAGGCGGAACGGCAGCGTGGTCTCGGCCATCGCGAGCAGCCGTCCGCCGTGCCGGACGATGTTGATGTCGGGCAGCTCGCGCGACGTGCCCGCGAGGTCGGGCGCCACTTCGTCCTCCGTCGGCGTGTAGAGATCGGTGACGCCGGGCCAGATGACGTGCCCGGCCTTCTCCTCCGCCTGCACCATCGGGGTTCGGACGAAGCGGTTGGTGTACCGGGCCGCACCGTCGGCGATTTCGATTCGGTGGACCATGCCGTCGCCGTCGAGCGGATAGACGTACGTCCCGATCGGATCGAACCGGGGGTTGGGCCCGTTGCGCAGATAGGCGCCGTGAAGATCGGCGGGTAGTTCGCCGATCACCTCGAGATCCCGGACGTCCACCTCCTCCCGTTGCGGCGCGAACACCCCGACGAGATGGCTGTGGTGCGCGATGTCGACGGGTCCGGGGCGACGGGATACCGGTGCTGACATGTGCGTCATTCCCTCCGGGCGCGGTGAATGCGAGACGGATCCGACCCCCTCTCGAGGGTACGACGGGCACCTGCGCGGGCGGGGTGTTTCGACGACGCGACGGCGGTCTGATACCCACCAGTAGAAATCGGGTTGCCCGGGAGTGGGAGAATGACGCTCGTGAGCAACCCAGACCACGGCCATCACCGCATGCCGCACCGCAAGCTGGAGCAGTCCACCAAGCTTCAGAACGTGCTCTACGAGATTCGTGGACCGGTACATGCCCACGCCGCCCGGCTGGAGGCGGAAGGCCACCGGATCCTCAAGCTCAACATCGGCAACCCCGCACCGTTCGGTTTCGACGCGCCCGACGTGATCATGCGCGACATGATCGCCGCGCTCCCGTACGCGCAGGGGTACTCCGAGTCCAAGGGCATCCTGTCGGCGCGGCGCGCGATCGTCACCCGCTACGAGCTGGTCGCCGGGTTCCCCGAACTCGACGTCGACGACATCTATCTGGGCAATGGTGTGTCCGAGCTCATCACGATGACGATGCAGGCGCTCCTCGACAACGGCGACGAGGTGCTGATCCCGGCACCGGACTACCCGCTGTGGACGGCGATGACGAGCCTCGCCGGCGGCACCCCGGTGCACTACCTGTGCGACGAGGGCAACGACTGGAACCCCGACATCGCGGACATCGAGTCGAAGATCACCGACAAGACCAAGGCGCTGCTGGTCATCAACCCGAACAATCCCACGGGTGCGGTGTACTCGATGGAGGTGCTGCAGCAGCTCGTCGACCTGGCGCGCAAGCATCAGTTGCTGCTTCTCGCGGACGAGATCTACGACAAGATCCTCTACGACGACGCCAAGCACATCTCGCTGGCGACGCTGGCCCCGGACCTGCTGTGCCTGACGTTCAACGGCCTGTCGAAGGCGTACCGCGTCGCCGGCTACCGGTCCGGGTGGGTGGCCATCACGGGCCCGAAGGAGCACGCCGCGGGTTTCCTCGAGGGACTCGACCTGCTCGCGTCGACGCGTCTGTGCCCGAACGTGCCCGGGCAGCACGCCATCCAGGTGGCGCTCGGTGGGCACCAGAGCATCGAGGATCTGATCCTGCCGGGTGGTCGACTGCTCGAACAGCGTGACGTGGCCTGGGAACGCCTCAACATGATTCCCGGTGTCTCGTGCGTGAAGCCGAAGGGCGCGTTGTACGCATTCCCCCGCCTCGACCCGAACGTGTACGAGATCTACGACGACGAGAAGCTGGTCCAGGACCTTCTGCTGCAGGAGAAGATCCTGATGGTGCAGGGCACCGGATTCAACTGGCCGGACCACGACCACCTCCGCATCGTGACGTTGCCGTGGGCGCGTGATCTCGCTGTCGCCATCGAGCGGTTCGGAAATTTCCTCACCAGCTACAAGCAGTAGGATCGACGCACAGCAAGCGACACGCGCGTCGCTTGCGTGTCTCCTGGGGGAAACGAATGGTCACCAGCACCCGCGCGCGTTTCGGACAATTCGTCCATCGACGACGGCGTTTGCTGAACCTCACACAGGACGAGGTCACGGCCGCGGGTGGCCCGTCCGACGCAGCTCAGACGCGCGCCGAGAACGGGACCGGCCCGGATCCGAGCATCGAGACCCTCCGCAAACTGGACGTCGCGCTCCGCTGGGCTCCGGGCAGCGCGGCTCGCACTCTCGACGGTGGTCATCCGACTCCGCTCGAGGCGCTCGACGGGGAGGACCGGTCACCGACCTCGCGCCCGCTGACACTCGGGCCGTCGGAGATTCCGCTGGATCTGGACACGATCATCGAGATCCTGGGGCCGCACACCCAGATCACCAAGCTGAGCGCGGCGCACCCCGAGGTTCCGGGGCTGGCCGAGGCGGCGGGCGAACTGAGCCGGGTGGTCTCGAAGATCACCGGCGCGTACGTGACGCGGTTGCTGGAAGTCAACGGAGGCCCGGCCGGGCCGCGCCAGCCGCTGGTCGAATTCGCGTTCGGCCACCTGCTGGAGGAACCGTCCACGGTCACCGACCCACGTGAACTGGAGGAAGCACGGTATCGCCGTTTCCTCTACGGCCGGGGAGACGGCCTCGACGCGGCCACCCGGGAGCGCTTCTGGCGTCGATGGGAGGACGCGGTGAAACTCGTGGCCACCGAGGATCCCGAACGCAGCGGAGATGCGGGGGTGAACGCATGAACGGCGTGCCGCTGTCGGTGCGGGTCAACCGCCTCTTCTCGCTGGCCCACGACCTCGACGGTCCCGAACCGGGCGAAGACACCGTCGCCGCGGGTGTGTCGCGGATACTCGGCCGTGCCGTCGAGCCGTCCGAGATCGAGTCCCTGCGCAGGAACGATCACCACGCGCCCGAGCCCGACGTCCTGCGGGCGGTCGCGCAGCACTTCCACGCCCCCGAGCAGTACCTCGCCGCCGACGGCTACCACGACTACGACACGCTGGTCCGCTTCAAGATCGCGGTTCGCGAGGCCGGTGTCCGGCACTTGTCGATGCGATCGCTCGACGCATCCGCGGAACCGAGCACCGCGGAGATGGAATCGCTGATTCCCCTTCTGGAGAATCTGCGGCGGAGTCACGGTCCGGCGCCGGATCCTCGTCAGACCTGAGCGGGGACGCGCGCCGACGGGTCCGCGGGGCCGCCGAACTGCGGGAGGCGACGCGCCCACAGTTCGGCCGCCAGATGCTCGGCGTCCCGCCAGTGATCGGCCAGCCGGGCCAGCTCCCACGGTTCGCCGCCGACGTCGGTCGTGAACAGGTGCGCCGTCCCGCCCCTGCCGTGCGCCCGGTGACCGGCCCGGCGGGCCAGGCACGCGAGGTGCAGCCGCGTCGCCGTGACCACGGGCGGTGCGGTGCCGGAATGCCCGCCGAGTTCGAACACCACGTGCCGGTCGAGGATCATGATCGCGTCGCGGATCTCGACGCTCATGCGGTCGAGGCGGCTCCGGGCCGACAGTGCCCGGCGATCCGCCGGTCGCAGTTCCAGGACCACTTCGGGCACCGCACCGGTCAGGGTCCGCCACATCGGTTGCAGACGCCGGGTGACTTGCCGCGACCGCCACCGGTGACCGAGCGCCCGTACCACCGGTCCGACCGAGATGAGCGCGCCCGCCGACACGACGAGCAGGCGGATGAACGCCCCCGAGTCGCTGTGCGATTCGGTCAGGGCGTTGTCTTCGCTGACCGCGTTGACCACGCCGGTCGTCACGACGACTCCCATGTCGAACACCTCGAACAACGACAGGGCGATGACCGCGAGAAACACCCGGCGCTCGCGTCCCGGTGTCGCGCTGCGCACGGCCTTCAGCGAGATCCACAGGTTGAGCAGGGCGACGGACAGGATCGGAACCGCGTACGTGATGCAGTACGTCGCGAAGGGCCAGCCGCCCTCGTCGGCTATGGCGACGCCCCGCGATCGCGCCGGCGTGCTCAGGCCGATCAGGATTGCCCCCGCGACGGCACACATCGACAGCGAGACGACGTGGATCCGGGGAAGGCGCGCCGGGCCGAGCGCCCACGCGGAGAAGAGACTGATCAGCGACGCCGCGGTCAAGATGATGCAGACGTTACTGAGGGTGTTCGCGAACCCGTACCCGAACCACCGGTCGAGCCAGATCTGTGCCAGTGACCGCTGGAGGACCAGGGAGAGGGACGCGAAGACGAGGGCGGCGTTCATCCGGCGTTCGGCGACAGTCGACCGGACGAGAGCCAGGCGCAGGAGGGTCGTTCCCCAGACGACGGCGAGGAGCGGCCAGCTCACATAGGTGGGCGGTTCGTACACGGCGTCAGAACGTTCCGAGCATCCGCGACACCCGTGCGTCACCGACGGTGTCGCCGCTCGTGCCCGCTCGACGACCCGCCATGATCAGGGTGGCGAGAAGTTCCGCCTCGTATTCCTGGTCGTTCGAGTAGTTGGACCGGCCGAGCATTTTGACCACGCGCGCCGTGTCGACCGTTGGCGCGGCGACCGACAAGGCCGTCGAATCGACGGTGGTGTCCCCGATCGTGTCGCGGTCGTGGCCGAGCTCCATGTGTGCCAGTTCGTGGCAGATGATGTGGGTGGCGTGCACGTCCGACGTCCCTGCTGCGTACAGGATCACGTCGTCGTCGGCCCGTGCGAGCCAGAGACCGGAATGACCGCCCTGGACGAGGGCGTGCGAGACCGGGACCAGGTGAATCGGACGGCCACGACGAGCTGCGACGCCGGCGACGAGCTGATCCCTGTTCCAGGGCACGGGAATAGCCATCTCCGCCACGATCCGGCGAAGATGGTTGCTGGATCGCGACTGCCGCGAGATTCGCACTGGAACACCTCCGAACGGCCATAATCCTAGGCCGTCGGGGTACGAGGTCACGACATGTGGGCGATTTCACCTACCCGGTTGACGAATACCCCTACCGTGTCGGTAGATTGGCAACCGGCACCTCGAGTGCCTCGAGCACCTGTCGCCCCTCCCCCCCTGTGGGCGCCAGGTTGGTGGCGGGGTCAACCCCCCCTGTACCCCGCCACCCAGCTCGGCAAATCTCTCCACGCAGCGGCTCTGCGTCCGCGGAACACACCCCTCGTTCGGAGTTCCGGACCACCCCTGCGTGGAGTTCGGCGTTCGCTGCAGATTAGCTGCTGCGGGCCATGCTTCGATATCTAATCACACCGGCGACATATAAGCGACACGAGAGCAATACGAGCCTGACAGCGTGGCAACACTGGCACCTCACGCCACTTCCGTCCCAGCGTCGCCGGTCCCCGTCCGACTACCCTGTCGTGCGTGCCGAGACAATCCCCCCAGCAGCCGACGCGACGCGGCCGATGAGCGAATTCCACGGACACGGACACGGACACGGCCACGGCCACGGCCACAGCGACGGACCGGCCCCGATGGGACCTGTGGCCGCCAAGGTGGTCGTCGGACTCCTCGTCGCCATCGGCGTCGCGGTGCTCATCGGCGCCATCGCGTTGTGGCCCGGCAAGCCGAGCGTCGACGTCGAACAGCCCTTCCAGAGCGCCCAGGGCGGTGCAGTCGTCACGGAGTCGGGCACGGTCACGATGCAGAACATCGGCGACTGCGGAAGCCCGTCGGCCGGGCGCGTCTTCACCGGCACCCCGTTGCCGCCGCCGGCCGGCGCGTACGAGTGCCAGCGCAGCATCGTCGACATCGAGTCCGGTCCCAACACCGGTACCCAGACGCTGCTCGAAATCATTCCCGGCCCCGGGCAGCCCGACCTCCGGGTGGGCGAGAAGATCCGGCTGTCCCGTCAGACGGACGTGAACGGCACCACGGAGTACTCGTTCGAGGACTATGCGCGCGGCCTGCCCGTCACCCTCATTGCCCTCGCGTTCGCCGTCGTCGTGATCGCGGTCGCGCGGTGGCGCGGATTCCGGGCACTCGTCGGCATCGTCGTCTCGTTCGGCGTGCTCGTCCTGTTCACGCTCCCGGCCCTGCTGGACGGACAACCCGCGATCCCGGTGGCCCTCGTCTCCGGCGCCGTGATCCTGTATGCCGTGCTGTATCTCGCGCACGGTGTCTCCCTGCGAACGAGTTCTGCGTTGCTGGGCACTCTCGCGTCGATGCTGGTGGCGGCGATCCTCTCCTACGCCACCATCGAGATGACTCGTCTCACTGGGCTTTCCGAGGAACAGAACACCAACGTCCAGACGTACATACAGCACGTCAGCATCACCGGACTCCTGCTCGCCGGCTTCATCATCGGCTCACTGGGTGTGCTCAACGACGTCACCATCACGCAGGCGGCGTCCGCGTTCGAACTGGCGTCGCTGGACCCCGACGCCTCCCGGCGTCAGATATTCGGTTCGGCGATGCGCGTCGGTCGCGATCACATCGCCAGCACCGTCTACACCCTCGTCCTCGCGTATGCCGGCGGGGCGTTGCCGCTGCTGTTGCTGTTCAGTGTGGCGGGGCGATCGATCCAGGACGTGCTGCTCAGCGATGCCGTGGCCATCGAGATCGTGCGTTCGGCGGTCGGTGGCATCGCCCTGGCACTGTCGGTTCCGCTGACCACCGCGATCGCGGTGATGCTGGCGCGGCCGATCGGCGCGGGTCCTTCCGGCAGCGCTCCCGCGGTCAAGCCGTCACGGGGTGGCCGCCATTCCAAGTAGCGCGGCGACCGCTAGCTGAAGACGCCGAACTCCCGCAGGACGATGAAGATGATGGCGATGACCATCAGCGCGTAGACGGTCAGCATCGTCACTTTGGCCGCATGCTCGCTGGTGGGCGGGAACATCTTCAGGATCGGCTTGGAATATGCGACGAGCCGGCGCGTGTCTGCCGGCGCGGCCGCCGAAGGCCTGGGAACGTTGGGAGTGCTGTGGAACTCCGCTGGATTTGCAGTCACTGCACACATCCTCTCTACGCCGGAACCATTCCCATCGTAGGCCTGGAGAACGGCGGCGACTACGTTCCGGGGAACCTGGGAAGTTCGGGCAGTGGGAACGGCGGCAGTGGGATCTGCGGCAGACCGGGGAACACCGGAACGGGTGGTGGGGGCGGCGGCACGGGCTCCGGCTCCGGAATCCGGATCTGCGACGCCGTTTGGATCGGCTCTTCGACGGCCTCGGACGTCGGAGGCGGCGGGAGCGTCGTCGGCGACGGCGTGGCCACCTCGGTCATGACCGGCGATGCGGTGGTGAGTTGTGTGGTCACCGGCTGAGACGAGCCCTCGGTGCGTGCCAGCAGGTTCTTGCCGTACCCGAGTCCGAGACCGATCACCGCCACCACGGCGAGCGCGCTGCCCGCCAGCGCGGCCCCCCGGATCTGGGGCTTGGCCACCTGCTGACTCGGCGGCGGCGCCGCGGCGCTCAGCCAGGACGGAGTACTCGACGGCGCACCGGTGCGTGCGACGGTCGCGCTCGGAGCCTGGTAGGTGGATACGACTGCGTCCGGTGCGGACTGCGGCGTGTATGGCGGCGGAAGGACCCTGGCGACCTCGGCGGGTGGCGGCACCACCTGCTGGGCAAGTAGCGCGGCACCCTGTGCCGCAACGAGTTCGGGGTGATCGGGAACGACGACCGGCAACCCGAGCCACGACTGCAGCACCGACCGCACCAGAGGGATGCGTGCACCGCCGCCGATGAACACCACGGCATCGGGGGTTCGTCCCGACTTCGTGATCACGTCGCGGGCGAGGCGCGCCGAAGATTCGACGGTAACAACGATCAGTGCGTCGAAGACGTCGCGGGACAGCAACAGCAGCCCGCCGTCGCCGGGCACCGCGACGGCGCCGCCGGTGGAGAGCCGCTCTTTCGCCTCACGACAGCGGAGGTCGAGCGCGAGGCCGGCGGGCGCGTCGCCGGGCTCCTCGATCCGCTTGTTCTCCAACTGGTTGTCGCGGATCAGCCGGTCGAAGACGTCTCCGCTCACCGTGTCGGTGCGGACCGTTTCCACCACCTCCCCCGTCGCCCGGTCGACGACGCTCACGGTGAGCCCGGAGCTGCCCAGGTCGTAGAAGAGGAGCGTCGCATGGTCGTCGAGTGCGCCCGAGGCGTCGAGGAACTTCAGCGCCGCCGAGGCTTCGGTGACGAGCTGGTAGTTGGCGAGTTGCTGCCGGGCCATCGCCGCCTGGACGGCGCCTGCCTGGGCTTCGTCGCGGTAGGCGACCCCGGTGGCTCGGACCTGCCCGGCGTCGGGTGCCCCGGCGAGGACGACGCCGATCGTTTCGGCGGCGAGTTCCTCCGGTAGGTCCCGCCCCGCGGCGACGACCTGGGCCCGGAAATCGGGGACGAGCCGGTTCCCGGCGTCGTCACGGTTCACGGAGTCGGGTCGTGCCAAGCGCACCGCGCTCGCACCGACCGACACTCCTAGAACCGAACTCATGGGCCGCCTAACTCGACTGTGCACGGGTTCGATCCGGAATCCCCCCACTCCATGGCCCGCAGTCTAGCGAAGCGGTCCGACGGGGCAACCGAGCAACCGTTCGGCGAGAGGCAACTCAGAAGTTGCTCGCGATGATCACTCCCGCGATGCCCGTGCCCAGCGGTACGAACGTGCAGGGCGGCACGACCGTGTGTTCAGGATCGAGCGTGTTGAGTACCAGTTGCTGGGAGAACGGGTCGTAGGGCAGGTTGAAATGGCCGGTCTGATCCAGCGGGCACAGGTCCTGGACGAGGATGTTGGTGGCACCGGGGTCGTGTAGCGCGACGTTGGTGTACGGCTGGATCACCTCGTCGTATCGCGTCCCGATCGTGGTGTATTCGACGCCGGGAACGGTGTCACCGCCGGCGTTGAGGGCGGTGAGGAACGGCGATCCCTGCACCTGCTCGGCGAGGGCCTCCGAACCGATCCCCACTATCAACTCGTTGCCGCCGGGCAGCGTCTGCAGAGCCGTGGCGATCCCGAAGAACGTTCCACCGTAGGACGGGGACGCGAGACCGATCCAGCGGTTCACCTTCGAGGCTCCGCCGAGCCTGTTGATGTAGTACCGGGCTACCGTCGCGCCCTGCGAGTGACCGATCAGGTCGACCTCGTCCGCACCGGTTACGGCCAGGACATCGTCGACGAACACCTCGAGTTCGGCCGCTCCCTCGGTCATCGTCTGCATCCCGAAGTGTTCGGTGCCCGGTTTCCGTCCGTAGTTCAGGGCGAACACGCAGTAGCCGGCGTCCTTCAATTTCGGACTCAACCCGGCCCAGTTCGAATAGGCACTGCCGTCGCTCCCGTGTACGAGGATCACGGGGTGGGGGTGCGCCGGACCGGGGCGGCACGAGAAATCGTTGGCCCCGGGGGGCGCCGAATGCGGATGCTGCTTCGCGTACGAGATGGCCGCGCCGGCGTCGGATTGCGCCGGCCCCGGCAGGGTCGGGACTTCCGCCGCCCGAGCGGGGGCGACACCGAGCGCACAGATACAGGCAACGGCAGCCAGGAGTGCGAGTGGGGATCCGTGACGTGCCTTCGACATCGCCAGCCCTCCGTTGCGATTGAGGCTGACGCTACCGCCCGCCGATGCCGCGGGAGCGGAGATCGTCAACCCGTTATCGCGGGGAACCGCGAGGTCACAAACCGTTATCTGCGCGCGCTATCCCCTCCCGAGACCTCGATAGACCCACCCTGCGGTGCGCCAGTCCGCGGCGTCGAGACAGTTGCGGCCGTCGACCATCACCCGGGCCCGGACCACGTCGTTCAGATCCTCGGGTTTCAGGGCCGCGAACTCCGCCCACTCGGTGAGCAGAAGCACGGCGTCGGCGTTGTCGCACGCCTCGACCGCCGATGTCGCGTAGTTCAGCGTCGGGAACAGTCTGCGTGAGTTGTCCAGGGCTTTCGGGTCGTAGACGCTGACCACTGCCCCGTGCAACTGCATCATTCCCGCGACGTTCAGTGCCGGCGAATCACGGACGTCGTCGGATTCGGGCTTGAATGCCGCGCCGAGCACGGCGACATTGGCGCCGAGCAGCGAACCTCCGCACACCTGCGCCGCCAACTCCACCATCCGGGTGCGACGCCGCATGTTGATGCTGTCGACCTCCCGGAGGAAGTGCAGTGCCTGGTTCGCGCCCAGCTCACCCGCCCGCGCCATGAATGCGCGGATGTCCTTGGGCAGGCAGCCGCCGCCGAAGCCCAGCCCGGCGTTGAGGAAGCGCCGGCCGATCCGCGCGTCATACCCGAGGGCGTCGGCAAGTTGGGTGACGTCGGCGCCGGTTGCCTCGCAGACCTCGGAGATGGCGTTGATGAAGGAGATCTTGGTGGCGAGGAACGCATTGGCCGAGACCTTCACCAGTTCCGCGGTGGCGAGGTCGGTGACCAGGAACGGAATGTCCTCGCCGAGCAGGCGGGCATACAGTTCGCGCAACTCGGTCTCGGCGCGTCCGGGGCGCTGGCGGTCCACTCCCAGCACCATCCGGTCGGGGTGCAGGGTGTCCTCGACGGCGAAGCCCTCCCGCAGGAACTCCGGATTCCACGCCACTTCCACGGCGTCACCCGCCGGTGCAAGCGCCCGGGCCCGCGCACCCAGCTCCGCCGCCGTCCCGACGGGAACGGTCGACTTGCCGACGATGACGGCAGGGCGATCGAGCAGCGGCGCGAGTGTGTCGATCACCGAATGCACGTGCCGCAGGTCCGCGGCGTACTCGCCCTTCTTCTGCGGGGTGCCGACACCGAGAAAGTGGAGGTCGGCGAACTCGGCGGCCTCGCTGTACGACGTGGTGAAGTGCAGTCGGCCGGCGTCGATGTTCCGGCGCAGAACCTCCCCCAGCCCGGGCTCGTAGAACGGGACCTCCCCGGAGGAGAGCTTCGCCACTTTTCCGGGATCGATGTCGACGCCCAGGACGTCGTGGCCCAGTTCCGCCATACAGGCGGCGTGGGTGGCTCCCAGGTATCCGGTTCCAAACACGGTGCAGCGCATGCACCCTTGATAACCAGTGCAGGTGAGCGCGATATTTACCCGACTGATGCTCGAAGCCAACAGTGCGTGTACGAACGGTGCGGGGCGAGACCCTATGCTTCGCCCATGCATGTTCTCTTCGTCTGCACCGGAAACGTCTGTCGCTCCCCAACGGCTGAGCGCCTCGCAGTGGCATACGCCGAGGAGCTCGGGATCACCGATCTGACTGCCGAAAGTGCAGGTACCCGCGCCGCGGTCGGACGCCCGATGGAACCGACGGCCGCGCAAGTCCTCGAAGGGCTCGGCGGTGATCCGAGCGATTTCACCGCGCGGATGCTCACCGCCGATCTGGCGGCGGATGCCGATCTGGTGTTGACGATGACCGAGCGTCAGCGCGAGAAGGTGCTGGCGCTGGCCCCGGAGCAGCTGAAGAAGACGTTCACGCTGAAGGAGGCTGCCCGGCTAGCCGAGGCGTCGGACGCCAAGACTGTCGCCGACCTGGCATCGGCCCGTCCTCAGCACAAGTCGGACGGGACGCCGGAGGACATTTCCGATCCGGTCGGCAAGGACGAGGAGACATTCCTGAATGTCGGGTCGGAGATCGCAGAACTGCTGGGTGTGATCGCGCGGAGCATCCGCGTCTGACGTCGCCTACCACGGTTCAGGGCCGCTACGGCGGATGTCGACGTGCTGCTCCAGTTCGATGGCCAGGACGCCCGGAACTGCCTCGAGGGCTGCGAGTCGGCCCGCGGGGACGGAACCGGAGATGATTCCGATCGTGCGGTGCATCGCGTCGATCCGCATGCCCTCCTCGGCCAGCGCGACGCCGACCACGTCGATGTCCTCGACGTGGTCGGCGTCCACCGTGACACTGATCCCGACCATGCCGGGCACGATACGTCGGGCACTTCTACCTGGATGCCTGGATGCCTGGATGCCTGGATGCCTGGATCAGCCCGGCACCCACATCGAGTGACGGCAACCCGAGCCGCCGGGAATGCTGGGTGAGCAGTGACCACAGATCGCGGCCGGTGCGCCCGGTCTTCTCGCACCACAGGGCAGCGATGCCCGCGACGTGCGGAGTGGCCATACTCGTTCCATTCTTGGAGCCGTAGCGCGCAGGCATCGGCACCGACGAGAACACCCGCACGCCAGGTCCTGCCACGTCGATCTGACCACCGGCGACGGGGTTACTCGCAGCAGAGAAATTGGCCAGCCCGAGATCGGGGTCGACTGCAGCGACGGCCATGATCGACGGACTGTTGGCGGGTACGCCGACCAGTCCCGGGCGTCCGGCGGCTCTGTTCGCGTTGTTGCCGGCCGCGGCCACGATCAGCACTCCGGCCGCCAGCGCTCGCTGCCCCACCGTCTCGTAGGCGACGGACACCGACGCGACGTCGGCACCGAGCGACATCGAGACGATGTGACAACCATTGGCGATGGCCCACTCGATTCCTGCGAGGATCCCACCGTCCACGCCACGCCCCTGATCCGACAGAACCTTCCCGACGAAGATGTCGGCCTCGTGAGCCACTCCGTATCGACGGGTGCCGGTCGCTGCCGCCGGACCGCAGGCCGTTCCGATGCAATGCGTGCCGTGTCCGTGCCCGTCCTGGGGTGCTGCACCCGGAACGAACGACTGGGCCGTGATGGTGCGACCCTGGAAATCCGGGTGGGTGAGGTCGAATCCGGTGTCGAGGACGGCGATCCTGACACCGCGCCCACTGCATTCCGACGTCGTGGTGCGCGTCGCTTGCAGTCCCCAGGTGAACTCCGGCGTATCCAGGAAGTGGTCGAGGTCTACTGGCGCGGCTGCGCCGTTCTCAGGCCGTGCGATCTCTACGACGGTGTCTTCACTGTCCAGCGCATGGTGGAACAACTCGGGTTCGACCGAGAGGACCGCGACGTCGGGCGAGGCGACTGCGGTGCGGAGTGCGACCAACTGGTCGGGGTCCGCGGTCACTACGGCAATTCCGAGTTCGTCGAACAGAACTGCGTCGGACACTTCCGCCAGTTCGAGATCCATTGCCGAAGAATCAAACTCGCTACTTCTTGTTACGGTCGAGACGCCGGTGAGGGACCGTAGGAGTGCTGTGGGACCCGCTCGCCTCCCGTCGTCCGTGAACACCACGACCTGACGGCCCGTCGTCTCGGCCCGCGAATCGGCATCGGCCCCGTCGCCGTCACGGTCGGAATCTTGTGGAAACATCACTGTTTCGTCCTTTTGCTCTGGATCGCGGCGCGCTCGTCGTCGCGTCAATGTGTCTACTTACCTTTAGTTTTCGATCGCCGGTGGCGCTCATGGGACTCCCTCCACTCTCCGGCGTCGGCTCCCGAATTCCGCGAGTGGCGCGCTACCCGAATTTGTGGCGGGCCGAGCTGTCGGGGTGAGTAGCTCGGTTCACGCGACCGCAGAGATCACGTGGTACCAGTCGACGACGACGGACCTCACGCCGATCGATGCGATCATCGTCCGGATCGGACCGTCCAGGCACAGCTGGCTGTCGACGTGCCGAGCATCGGAGCAACCGCAGATGCTCTGTGCGGCCCGCAACCCGATCAGGATCTCCGGAGAGGACTCTGTTCGGCTGCCCTCGATGAGTAGCGCCTCCTCGTCGACGCCGCGGACCGCGATGTTATGTCCGTCTGCGACGTCGCCGACGATCAGAGCGAGGTAGTCGACATCGGCGTCGTCGCGGGTGGCGATCAGTCGCGCCGTGCCGGTTCCGAGCGACACGAGTTCGTCCAACACCAGATCGGAGGACTCGGATTCGCGGAGCCGATCGAGTTCGATCCGTCGCGCCGTCCAACTGAAGAAGGGCTCCGGCCGCGCGGTCATGACATTCTCCTGTAGTTCGACGCAATAACTTTCCGCGATACCCATTCAGCGTGGCCGGGATGTCGGCTAATCTCGCGAGTAGCGTCCTACCCGATCGCGCGAGACGCACCTTCGGTCGATCGCGAAACCGAACTCGTGCCCGTGTCGCGCTACTCAATCCATAGACGGCTCCGGAGTTTTGTGGCGTAAAGCAACTTCGAGGCTGTATTGCACTGGTGCGCTGGACAACTCTCGCCCGATACCCGCCGCAGTGCTGTCACCTGTGCCGCAAGAAAACTAGACTCATCGGTATGGGTCCGACGTGGCCTCTGATTCAGCGGCAAGTCGAGTTCGACGCGATCACCGCGTCGCTCACGGCTCGGTCCGGGGGATGCGGTGTGGTCCTCACGGGCGATCCTGGCGTCGGCAAAACCACCCTCGCGCGGTTCGCCACCGAGTCGTTGCCGCGTGAGGTGAAGTGGGTGGCGGGCACCGAATCGGCGCGGAGCATCCCGCTGGGCGTGTTCGCCCATCTGGTCGGTGCGTCCACCTCCCGAGATCCGGTTGCCTTCCTGTCTGCGGCACGGCAGGCGCTCCTCGACGACGGCCACAGTCGCGACGTGGTGATCGGAGTGGACGACGCGCACCTCCTCGATCAGCTGTCGGCGACGTTCCTTCATCAGCTTGCCCTCGACAGGGCGGTGCACATCGTCGCCACCGTTCGCAACGGCGAGACCGTGCCCGACGCGATCACGTCGTTGTGGAAGGACGGGCACCTCTTGCGGCTCGAACTGTCGCCGTTCAGCCGGGACCAGAGCATCGAGTTGATCGAGTCCGTGCTGGACGGCCCCCTCGAGGGGCTGAGCGCGGACACGATCTGGGAGGCGTCCGGCGGGAACGCGTTGTTCGTCCGGCATCTGGTCGAGGGTGCCCTCGAAGCGGGGACGCTGCGACGCTCGGGTGGTGTCTGGCAGTTGCGGGGCCGTGCCGCCATCACGTCCGAACTCGCGTCCCTGCTGGAGCACCGGATCGATCAGATTCCCCACGACGTGCTGCAGGCGCTGCAGCTCCTCACGTTCTGCGAACCGCTCGATCTCGACATCCTCGGTCAGCTGGCAGGTGAGGATGCGGTGGAGGAGGCCGAGCGACGCGGCCTCGTCAGAATCGTCGAGGACGGACACCGGCTCGACGTCCGCTACACGCATCCACTGTTCGGCGAGGTGATCCGACGACGGGTGGGGCGCGCGGCAGGCCGGAGGCTCCGCGGACAGCTCGTGGAGGCCCTGAGCAGCCGCGCCGTGGTCGGATCCTCGAACCGGATTCGCCTGGCCGAGCTGGCCCTCGACAGCGACCGGTCCGTCGAACCCGAACTGCTAATCAACGCTGCCGAGGACGCAATCGGTCTGGCGAATGTGCCACTGGGGGAAAGGCTTGCGCGCGCGGCACTCGACCAGACCGGCGGCTTCGAGGCAGCCGACCTCCTGGCACGAGCGCTGTTGTGGCAGGGGCACGCCACCGAGGCGGAATCGTTGCTGCTGTCCTTTTCGCCCGACAGCCTGGACCAGGTGCAGCTGGTGCGCTGGGGTACGTCGCGGATCGCCAACCTGTTCTGGGCGAGCGGCGAGTCGGAGAAGGCCGACGAAGTGCTCGCGGTTCTCCGGGAGAAGGTCACGCATCCCAGTCTCGTGCCGATCATCGAGGGCATCGGCTCGGTGTGCGCGGTGTTCGAGAATCGGCCCGAGGAAGCAGCAGCGGCGGCGAAGGCGATTCTGGCCGCCGACCGAGTGCTGCCATGGGCGATCGAGTGGGCGTACTTCGGTGGCGGGTTGTCCCTGGCACTCATGGGACGCGGCGGCCAAGTGCCGGAACTGGCGGCACGCAGCGCGGCGGTGGCCGATCAGATCGACGGGTTGCTGCGGTTCCCCGCCGCACACGGCGAGATCCTGGCGTTGACCCTCACCGGACAGTTCGCCGCGGCGCAACACCGAGCCGAGGAATACCTCTCGTTGGCGTCCAGCGGCCGATACGTTGCGTGGGGGCTTGCGAACATCCTGGTCGGGACGGTGGAACTTGTCCGCGGCCGGTTCACCGACGCCGCGGGTCGCCTCGAGCAGGCGATCGCCGCCCTCAACGTCGGCGATACGGCCGACGCCATATCATGGAGTTTTCCCGCCTACATCGCGCTCGGTCAGGCGTATGCGGAACTCGGCCGCATTCACGAGGCGGTCGGCATCATCACCGCAGCACAGGCCCGGAACGGCCGGCACGTGGCCGTGTTCGGGCCCCAACTCATGATGTCGCAGGCGTGGCTCGCCGCAGCACGAGGTGAAACCTCGCGGGCCGTCGACCTGTCGCGGTCGGCAGCAGAGTGCGCTTGTCAGTCAGGACAATTCGGCATCGAGGCGGTCGCGCTTCACCTTGCCACCCGGTTCGGCGACACGACTACCGCCACGCGTCTCGCCGAGTTGGCCGAGATCTGCGACGGCCAACTCGTCGACATCGTTGCCCGGCATGCGGCGGCAGTCGCGGCAGGAAACGGATGCGGTGCGGCCTCGGCGGCAGCCGAGTTCGAGAGAATCGGCGCCTTGCCGGATGCCGCCGATGCCTACGCTCGAGCGGCGATCGCGTTTACGCATGCCGGAGACAAGCGGCGTTCGATCGAGTGCGCTGCAGCGGCCGAAGCCCTGTCGGCCCGATGCGACCACATGTCGTCCCCCGCGCTGGTGGAGGCGGCCCATCCGCTCCCCCTCACGAGTCGTGAACGGGAAGTGGGGTCGATGGTTGCGGCCGGATTGTCGAACCGCCAGATCGCCGATCGGTTGTTCGTCTCGGTGCGGACGGTCGAGGGGCATATCTACCGTGCGTGCATAAAGCTCGACGTCGCCGATCGCAACGGTCTTGCGCAGGCGATGGGCACGACGGTTCGGTGACACCGACCGGACTCCTGGCACCACGACATGCCGACTCGGCAACAGGAATCATCCTGTTGCCGAGTCGGCATGGTGCCCCGGGTCAGGAGGCTCGGGGCCGGGCCTGGTTGTGCGCCGGTAGCGGCTTTCGCTCCCAGTCGACCTGCCCCGGTGGGATGAACGTGGGGTGCCGGTCGGCTCCCATCTCTATCTCCCAGTCGCTGCGGTGCAGCAGCCGGTGGTGGAAGCCGCAGAGCAGCACCAGGTTACCCATGTCGGACGGCCCGCCTGCGGACCAGTGAACGATGTGGTGACCTTCGCACCAGGACGGCGGCGCACCACACCCGGGGAATGCGCATCCTCGATCCCTCGCCACCAACGCTTTTCGCTGCCTCTTCGTGACTGTCCGGGTGGAGAGGCCGAGGTCGAGTGGCGCCCCGTTGTCGTCGAGCACGATCGGCGTGTAGATCGAATCGCAGCTGAGGAGCCGGGCTGCCCTGAGACTCAGTGGCCCCATCCACTCGGTCCACGCCACCCCCTCGACGGCGAAGAGCGAGTCGTCCGGCGAGGCGGCGGCATCCTGCTGTGCTCGTGCACTGCAGTCGGTGTGGTCGGCGAGATCCTTGACGTTCACGTGGACGGAGACGTGCGGTCGTTCGCCGCCTTCTTCGCCGGCGACCCCGGAGTCGAGATAGCGGCGCAGGAGTTCGGTGAACCCATCGGCCCGCCGCTGCCCGGGAGTGCGGGGGTCCTTGGTTCCGTCCTGCGCGGGCCGCGGCTTGGACAGTCCGGAGAGCGCCGAGAGCAGCATCTCACCGGTCACGGCATCCAGGTCGCCCTTGACGGCGACACGGCCGTTGAGTGTCTTGGATGCGTGGAACTCGTTGAGGTCGGTGTCTTCACTGGGCGGCGGATCGTCGGACTCGAAGGCGCGTTCCAACCTGGCGATCACGGCGCGCACCGCGTCCGTGTTCGCGGTGGGACCGGTTGCGGCGAACAGCAACGCGTTTCGGCACTCATCCATCGCTTCGAGTGGCATGCCCTTGGGTGGCCTCTCGCAGAACTTCATGATCAGCGCTGCGTGCTCCGCCGAAATATTTGTGCCGAAATACTCGTCCGCGATCTCCGGCTGGAGACGCAAACCTCGGCCCAACAGCACGATTCGCCCCGCCGCGCCCACCTCGAGCAACGTCTTGGAAGCCAGCCACATCTTGGCGTTCGGAAACCCCAGCACGTCGACCTTGCAGCGGTGGTCGACGGCCCCGACGAGCTTGACACGCAAGGCTTCGAGTCGCTGAATCTCCTCCGAGATACGAACGACCGATTCGAGCAACTCCGCCTCGGCCAGACGCCACGCATCGCCGACCGCGGTCGCCAGAATCTCGTCCGACAACACCCCCTGGATATCTCCCCCGAGTCCCATGTTCGAATCTTACTTCGAACGTTTGTTCGAGTCAATGATTTCGTGGCAGCCGCGACCTTCGGGTAACCCCACCGAAGAAGTCTCGGAACGACATACGAAGTACGCGAACGAGTGGCACGCTTGACGGCGTGACGACCCAGGACACGGCGACCGAGCCCCACCGCAGTCGCTTGCGCCGTCTGCGTGCTGCGTGGCGGAGGAAGCTCGACCCGAGTGAGCAGTCGGCGGTGGTGTCGTGGGCCGCGTTCACGCTGACGTTCGCGGGAGTGCGGGCGTTGACGCACTGGATCAGGCGTGGGCACGGGCCGGCCGGGGGCGGGTTGAGTCTGCACGGCCGTCATTTCCACCATTACAACCTCGGCATCGCGGCGCTGGCCGGGGTCGGAACCGTGGCGGTTCGAGGCTCCGAGAAGCAGCGCCGCCATCCGACGGTGCCCATCTCGTACGGCGTCGGCACCGCGCTCATCGTCGACGAGTTGGCGTTGCTGCTGGATCTGGAAGACGTCTACTGGGCGAAGGAGGGGCGGACCAGCGTCGACGCCGCGGTGATCATCATCGGGCTCGGCGGACTGATGACCGCAGGTTTCGAATTCTGGCCCGCGGCCCAACGCGCGCTCACGGAGCCGACGTAGGGGGCAGCGCACCGGATAGCCGGGCCGTCCCCCACGGCTCGATGTCGTAGACGGGGATGCAGTCCAGGCCACGGGCGCGCACACGCTGCACGACCGCCGCGTCCGCCGACGCGCAGGTGCCGTCGGCAACGGCCTCGGTGACAATCGCGTACAGCACATCAGCCTGGAGTTCGCGTACGGGTTTCAGTCCCTGTTCCACCGTCCAGTGCCGCACGGCGGCCCAGTGCGTCACCTCGGTGACAGTGGACGGGTTACCGATGAACAGCACGCTGCGCGTGACATTCCGCCCGCCCGCGACAGCCGACGGCTGCACCTGAATCTCTGCCTCGGTGCACCACTCGGACGCCACCTCGGCCAACGTGGTGCTCGCTATCGTCGACATCTACCTCGTCCTGTTCCTGCGTCCGACTCGCATGAGAGTCATCCTGTCGCGTATCGGGCGCCCGGACTGTCCCCCGATCGGGCCTGGAATGGGATGATTCGGCTGTCCCCTGATCGGGCCACAGCGCCTGGGGTGCGGGGTGGATCGAGACGTCGTATCATCACAACCCTGATCGACCGTCTCGACGGAACCGATTGAGCGACAGCGACATACCGGACATATCCGATCGAGGGATGCCACGGTCGGCGGAACGCCCCACCACACAGAACACGCGACAACAGAACACTTTGCTTTCGATTACTTACTTTTGAAAACTATGAAAATCGAGAGGTGAAATCCCGTGGTCTCCCACACGAAGGAACCTTCCGTCCCGATCGGTGACGACAACCGGACACTCGACGAACTCGGCCCCCACTACAAGTGGATTGCGTTGTCGAACACCACCCTCGGCATGTTGGTGGCGACGATCAACTCGTCGATCGTGCTGATCGCGCTCCCCGACATCTTCAAAGGCATCCACCTCAACCCACTCGAACCCGGCAACACCAGCTACCTGCTGTGGATGATGATGGGGTTCCTCGTGGTCACCGCAGTCCTGGTGGTGAGCTTCGGACGCCTCGGCGACATGTACGGGCGAGCCCGGATGTACAACATGGGCTTCGCCGTGTTCACGATCGCCTCGATCTTCCTGGCCGTGACGTGGTTCGACGGCTCCGAGGCGGCACTGTGGCTCATCGGGTGGCGGGTCGTGCAGGGCGTCGGCGGGGCGTTCCTGATGGCGAACTCGTCGGCGATCCTCACCGACGCCTTCCCCGCCGATCAGCGCGGCCTCGCGCTCGGCATCAACGGTGTCGCCGCAATCGCCGGGTCGTTCCTCGGCCTGCTCATCGGTGGCATCCTCGCGTCGATCCACTGGAATCTGATCTTCCTCGTGTCGGTGCCGTTCGGCGTGGTCGGCACGATCTGGGCCTACCTGAAACTCCGCGACACCGGCGTCCGCCAGCACGCCGACATCGACTGGTGGGGCAACATCACCTTCGCCGTCGGACTGATCGCCGTGCTGGTCGGCATCACCTACGGCATCCAGCCGTACGGCTCCTCGTCGATGGGCTGGGGCAGCCCGCTGGTGCTCTGGTGCCTCGTCGGCGGCCTCGCCGTCCTCGCAGCGTTCTGCGTCATCGAGACGAGGGTCGCGAATCCCCTGTTCAACCTGCATCTGTTCCAGATCAAGTCGTTCACGTGGGGCAACATCGCCAACCTGGTGGCGTCGCTGGGCCGCGGCGGTCTGCAGTTCATCCTGATCATCTGGCTCCAGGGCATCTGGCTGCCGCAGCACGGCTTCGGCTACAGCCGCACCCCGCTGTGGGCCGGCATCTACATGCTGCCGATGACCGTCGGATTCCTGCTGTCGGCACCGGTGGCCGGGGTGATCTCCGACAGATTCGGCACCAAGTGGTTCACCAGCACCGGCATGTTCATCACCGCGGCCACGTTCGGAATGCTGATCGCGCTGCCAGTGAACTTCCACTACTGGGCATTCGCCGTGACGCTGTTGATCAACGGCATCGGCATGGGCATGTTCTCCGCCCCGAACCGCGCCGAGGTGATGAACAGCCTGCCCGCCAACGCGCGCGGCGTCGGCGCGGGCATGATGACGACGTTCCAGAACGCGGCAATGGTGCTGTCGATCGGTTTCTTCTTCAGCCTGATGATCGCAGGCCTCAGCACCCACCTGCCGTCGGCGATGAGCGACGGACTGATGGCAAACGGGGTTTCCGCGGCGCAGGCCACCCAGATCGCGAACCTGCCCACCGTCGCCGTGTTGTTCGCGGCGTTCCTCGGTGCCAACCCGATTCAGGAACTGCTCGGACCGCAACTGACCTCGCTCACCGAGCAGCAACAGGCGCACCTCACCGGCCTCGACTTCTTCCCGCAACTGATCTCGGGACCGTTCGCCGACGGTCTGGCCATGGCATTCGCCTTCGCCATCACCGCGTGCGTGATCGGCGGCATCGCCTCACTGCTCACCGGACCGCAGAAGAAGGCCACGGCAGACGAACCACGGGAATCGGTGGGCGCGGAACTCGCCGGAATCGCCGGCGAGGCGGGAATCGGCCCGAGCGAACTCGTCCACGACCGGCCGTAATTCGGCACAGGCGCCCGCACCGAGCCTCGTGCGGGCGCCGACGTCGTCGCGCTGAAACCATGCCTTCGGACCGGTCACACGAGTTCGTGAACGCCGCACCACCGGTCCACCTCCGCCGCCCGGTCCGCGGTGCTCGACCGCACCTCGCAATGCGCGTCGACGAAGCCGTCGGCCGGGCGCGCGGGCCGGTTCGCTCGGTCTGCACTCACAATGGCTACCTCCGCAGTGGCCATCCCCCTCCTTCAGGTAACCATCCACGAGGGTGGCTCACACGACTCCGGCAGCGGACCCATGGGACCGTGTCGAATTGACCGACGGACTCGAATTCTGGCCCGCCGCCCAGCGAGTGGTCACGGAGCCGACGTAGGCGCAAGCACCCCGGACGACCAAGCAGTCCCCCACGGCTCGATGTCGCAGACCTGAATACAATCCACACCGCGGGCATGCACCCGCTGCACGACCGCCGCGTCCGAACCGGAACACGTCCCGTGGGCAACGGCCTCGGTGACGATCGCGCACAGCACGTCGCCGGAGAAGTCGCGGACCGGTTTCAGCCCCTGCTCCACCGTCCAATGCCGCACCGCGGCCCAGTGCGTCACCTCGGTGACGGTGGACGGGTTACCGATGAACAAGACGCTCCGCGTCAGGTTTCGCCCGCTCGCCACGACCGGCGCCTGCACCTGAATCTCCGCCTCGGTGCACCACTCGGACGCCGACTCCACCAACCCGGTGCTCGAAATCGTCGACATCATCCCGTTCCTGTCACTGTGATCAACTCGACGGGAACACTCCTTTCGCGACTGGCGCCTGTCCCCGCTAGGGAGAAAACCCACGAGTATTTTATTGCCCTTATATCATACCTTGAGTATGTTTAGTGGTGGCAAGTTCGCCCGCTTCAGACGGTCCCACGCCAAGTGGCGAACTGGTCGCTGATTTTGGATGTGCCGATCCGGCAGACCACACTCCCCATGGTGCTGGGCCCGGACGAGGCGTTTCAGCAGACGACCGAATGATCGAACAATCGATCCGCGCGTCGTGTCGCGAGCCCCGCCTTTCGGTGCAACCACACCGAAAGGCAGACAGATGATGCACACTCACCACAGCGCGGTCGCCACTGTGCCGATCGACGTCGCATTCGACTTCATCGGCAACTACCGCAACGTCCCCAGCTGGGCGTTCGGCATCTCGCGATTCGATCCCACGGGCACCCTCGACCACGGCCTCGGCGCCACCTTCGACGCCGCCATGCAGGTCGGCTTCAAAACCATTCACTCGATCCTCACGGTCACCGCCTGGGAAGGAAACCGCCTGATCGCCCTCGACTCGATCGACGGCTTCAGGAACACCTCGATCTGGCGCTTCACCGCCACCGGCATCTGCGAGACCCGACTAACCGTGGACTTCAGCTACCAACCCCCGAGCGGACTGACCGGAAGAACCCTCGGCCGTCTCCTCGAACCCTTCGCCGCCCAAGCCATCGGCCACACCGAGCTGAACCTGCGACGTCGGATCGAGGACTTCAATGCCTACATCCGGACCACCCACCCCTGGGACCCGGGAAACGCCGCGGCGGGGCGAACGCCGCCGACGGTGCCGGCCGCCACCGGCATGAAACCGGAACCGCCACGGCAGCGGGACTGCGACGACGTCGGGGATCGCGGCGGGCCGTGGTTGAACCCGGCCGCAGTGGTGTCGATCGTCCCGACGAACACACGCTGTGCGATCGAGCAGCAATGAACCCACGTAGCGACACAGCAGGATCGATCTCATGACCACACACACGCATCTCACCACCGACCACGAGGAAATCCGTCAGTGGATCCGAACCCATCACGGCACCCCCGCCCGGGTCCCTCACACCACTGCCTGCGACGTGCTCCGCATAGACTTGCACGGAGTTGACTCGAGTCTCGAACACATCGCCTGGACGGAATGGTTCGACACCTTCGACCAGCAGGGCCTCGCCCTCAGTTATCCGGATCCGCACCTACAGGGCGGGTTCAGCGCCTGGTTCGAACTCGTCCCCCGGCCCCGCACCGCGGACTCCTTGTAGGCCCGTTACCGTCTTCGTGGTCGCGTTCAGCGGAACCACGGTCACCATGTTCGGTATGACTTCTCGCTCCTGTCTGACGAATGATCCGGGGGTGGTCAGGAGGTCGCGTAATACCGCATCAAACCAACGATTCCGTGCTTCGCGGCGTGATAGCCGGCAATTCCATGGCTTCAGAGACTTAAGGTCGGACACAGCGCGTTGAGCCCGACTGTCGAGCTCGTGATTACGATGGCACCGCCGTCACCGTGCTCCAGCAATACTGGCAACGCCGCCTCGATGGTGGAGTACACCCCGGTTGAGCACGACGTCGACGGCATCGATAAAGGCTGACATGTCGTGTTCGCCGACAACAATCCTTTCGCGGCCTGAGCCTACCGCGCTGGTTCGACCGGATGATTTCCCACCAACCGTTCGGCCATCAACATCGGCCGCTCAGCTAATGCGTGCCGACCCTGCGCATCAGCCATCAGCTAGTTCCCGTAGGGCGCCCGCCACTGATCACATGTCGGCGGGGTCGTGCTCATGTTCAACACCGTGTCGTCTGGGCATCTCAGATGTTGTTGCGGCAGCCCGCCGCTGCACACGTAGAAGGCGTTGGAGTCGTTAGGGTCCTGGACATATTCGACGCCACTGAACGCTCCACCAGGACCAGGGCAGTTGAACTCGACGAAACTGAGAATGACTGGACTCGGCTGTGGGATTGTCTCAGCTGCCGCGGGGCCGACGGCGCACAGCCAACCGACGCCCATATGACGCCGGCGTAGGCAGAGGGTTTAACGAACATGGCAAATCTCTTTCCTGGGAAACTCCGAAGCAGAATCACCAGTACGTGACAATGAGACTGATCGGTCTCGACTCGATCCTCCTCCCCCTCGGCGTCGCTGTCATTCATGATTAGAGCCCCTAAGCATCCGTCAAAGCCCGACGTGGGACCTGCCGGGATGTGCTCGCCGAGTCGGGGCGGCTGGTATCCGGAGTCCAGCCCGAACTTGACCGCGGCCATCGCGTTAGCCTGCTCGTGCGGACGCCGACCTCGTTACGCTGACACCATGCCTTCGGACCGGTCACTCAAGTTCATGAATGCCCTGCACCGTGCCGTACTGCGCATTACGGGTGGGCGGGTCGGGAAGAGCTTCGGCAAGATGCCGGCGGTGGAGTTGACGACCGTCGGCCGCAAGACCGGGCAGGTGCACCGCGTGATGCTGACCGTGCCGGTGCGCGAAGGCGACACCCTCGTGGTGGTGGCCTCGCGGGGTGGCGACGACCGCCACCCCGCGTGGTACCTCAACCTGCAGGCCAACCCGGTGGTCATACTCTCGCTGCAGGGCGGGCCCGCGCGGTCGATGCGCGCCCACACGGCCACCCCCGAGGAGCGGGCCCGGCTGTGGCCGCAAGTGACGGCCGCCTACAAGGGATACGCCGGCTATCAGAAGAAAACGGACCGCGAGATCCCTCTCGTCCTGCTCGACCCCACGACCTGACAACGGTCACCGCCGGCAGAACACGGTTCGGTTGCAGTCCGGCGCTGTGAGCCGGTTCCACCCTTAACCTCGACCTCACCCTTATAGATTTGCGGATTCCGGGCGGGCGAGGTTGGGAGTGACGTGGACACTGACGATGCTGCGCTGCGCAAGTCCGGCACCCGACACCGTCCGCGGCGCGGGTGGATCGTGACGACGCTGACGCTTCTCGTCCTGATGGTCGCGCCTGCCCCGTCGGCGACGGCCGACGCGATCGTGCAACCGGTGGCCGCGGACCCGAGCGTCGTCCGCGCTTCCGACGGCATGTTCTACATGTACACGACCGCCGACGACTGGGGCGACGGCCAGGGCATGCACAACATGTCGATCTTCAAGTCCGCCGACCTCATGGACTGGATGTACCTCGGCGACGTCTTCCCCGACCGGCCCGCGTGGCACCCGGACGGCAAGCTTGCGTGGGCACCGAACGTGCTCGAATCCGATGGCCAGTACAGCCTGTACTACTCGCTCTACGACGAGTCGAACCCGTGCATCGGTCTCGCCACCGCCGACCGGCCCACCGGACCGTGGACCGATCTGGGCCGCCCGGTGTTCTGCGCCCACGACGTCGGCGTCGGCGGCACCATCGACCCGTTCGTATGGGACGACGGCACGACGAAGACGATGTTCGTCGGCAACTTCCAGGGCGTCCACGCCATCCCGCTCAGCGCGGACGGGACCGCGGCGGCCGGCGAACCCGTACGGGTCGCGGACGAACGCTTCGAGGGCCCCTACGTCGAATTCCACGACGGCTACTACTACCTGTTCCTCTCCGCCGGCAACTGCTGCAACGGCGCCGACACCGCCTACCGCGTCCTCGTCGGCCGGTCGGAATCGCTGACCGGGCCATACCTCGACCGCAAGGGTCAGGACCTGAACGACGGCGGCGGCGCCCTCATCCTCGCGGGCAGCGAACCGTGGGCGGGCCCGGGCCACAACACGGTGGTGTCCGACGACGCGGGCGCGGATTGGATCGTGTACCACGCCATTCCACGCGACAACCGGGATCTGCCGAGCGGCGCTCGGCGACGCGAGGGAATGATCGACCGGATCGTGTGGGCCAACGGGTGGCCCGAGGTCGGCGACGGTTCGCCCGCGTCGACCGGACCCGCCAACCCCGACACGGATCTGCCGGTGCGGGTCACGCTGCGTGCCGATTCCGACACCACGCTGCCTGCGGGCGGCGGCACCGTCGACACCACCATGCTCGTCGAGGCACCCGACGATCGTCCCTACGCGGGGCAGGTGTGGGTCAGCGCAGTCTCCCCGGACGGCCGGACAAGCGACCCCTTCTTCGGGCCGATCGACGTCGACCTGCAACCCGGCGAGGTCCTCGAGGAGGCCATCGCCTACACGGTGCCGGGAGATGCGGTCGCGGGGACTTACTACGCCTACGCCTTCGCGGGCACCTTCCCCGACGAGACCGTCGAGTTCGGCACCGTTCACGCCGTCAAGTCCGGTGACGAGGCCAGGATCAGCCCGGTCCGCTCGGTGTCACTGCACCTCGGAACGGTCGCGCGCTGACAAGGCAGGCCAGCAAGGGGCAACCGATTCGGTTTCCAATTCTTACCTCGACAACTGATTCCGCAATGATTCTCGCCTATTGCTATTGAAATAGTGGCGGGCGTAGGTCAGGATGGGTGCCACAGTGACGCGCCTCACACGTCACCTTTCGGTCATTCCACCAACAAAGGTGCTCCATGCTGCAGACAGTGTTCGAGAAGAATCAACCGAACGCGAAGGTCGTCGACCATGCGCTCCGGCGCACCCGGTTGGCACCGTTCTGGATCGAGGACGTCGCCGACACACCCACCTACCCGGCCGCCTCGGCCGACGCCGCGTACGACCTGGTGGTCGTCGGCGGCGGATACACCGGACTCTGGAGTGCGCTCCTCGCGAAACAGCGCCACCCCGACATGTCCGTCGCGCTCGTGGAGGGCGAGACCATCGGATGGGCCGCATCCGGTCGCAACGGCGGGTTCGTCGAAGCCAGCCTGACCCACGGCAGCGAGAACGGACGACGACGCTGGCCGGGGGAGATCGACGCCCTCGAGGCGCTCGGGCTCGAGAACCTCGACGCCATCGAGAAGACCGTTCACACTCTGGGGTTGGACTGCGATTTCGAACGAAACGGCGCGATCTCGGTCGCGATCGCCGATTACCAGGCGAAGGACGTGTTCGACACGCCGCCGAGCGCTACCACCACGGTGCTCGACGGCCCCGCGATGCGGGCGCAGGTGAACTCGCCCACGTATCTGGCCGGCGTGTGGGACAAGCAGTCCACCGCGCTGGTGCATCCGGCCAAGCTCGCCGCCGAACTCGGCCGGGCCTGCGCGGAGCACGGCGTCGACATCTTCGAGCACACGAAGGCGCTCGGCCTCGACCGCTCCCGGTCGTCGGCCCGCGTCGGCGTGCGGACGGCGTCCGCGACCCTGTCTGCCGGACGAGTGATCCTGGCAACCAATGCCTTTCCGTCCCTGCTGAAGCGGTACCGGCTGCACACGGTTCCGGTGTACGACTACGTGCTCATGACCGAACCGCTCTCCGACGCACAGCTCGCGGAGGTCGGATGGTCCGCGCGACAGGGCATCGCCGACATGTCGAACCAGTTCCACTACTACCGGCTCACCCGGGACAACAGAATCCTGTGGGGCGGATACGACGCGATCTACCACTTCGGTCGCGGCATGCGGCACGACCTCGAGAACCGTCCCGAATCCCACACCCGGCTCGCGAACCACTTCTTCACGACGTTCCCCCAGCTCGAGGGCCTCGAATTCACCCACCGGTGGGGCGGCGTCATCGACACGTCGACCCGCTTCTGCTCGTTCTTCGGTTCCGCGGCGAAGGGGCGGATCGCATACGCGGCCGGTTTCACCGGTCTCGGTGTCGGCGCATCCCGCTTCGCGGCGAACGTCATGCTCGACAAGGTGTCCGGCGAGACGACGGCGCTGACGGAACTGAAGATGGTGCAGGACATGCCCCTCCCCTTCCCGCCCGAACCGTTGGCGGCGGCCGGCATCAACGCCACCCGGTGGTCGCTCGACCGCGCCGACCACAGGGACGGCCGACGGAACGTCTTCCTCAAGGCTCTCGACGCCGTCGGATTGGGCTTCGACTCGTGACCGGGGTCGTCGCCTGGCAATCCGGACCGCACACCGAGGCTCAAACCTCTGACCTCACCTATCACCGCCTGCCCGACGATCAGGTGGTCCGCGGACCGGCCCCGATGGTCGGCGAACGGGTGCTCGGCGACTTCGCCGGCGCCACCGTCGGCATCTGGGAAATCGAGCCCAGCATCTCGTGCGACGTCGAGATCGACGAGGTGTTCGTCGTGCTCAGCGGCGACGCGACAGTGCAGTTCGACGACGGCACCCCCGATCTCGAGCTCGGTCCCGGGAGCGTCGTCCACGTGCGGTCCGGCCAGAAGACCCGCTGGATCGTGCGCGACACGCTGCGGAAAATCTTCATCGCCGCACCGGCAACATAGCCGCGAAAACCACTGCACCCCTGTACTACACCTGCACGGGCACGTCTGCCCGCACCCGCACACCTCGAGGGAGACTTGATGAGCATTGCCGAACCTCCACCCTTGAAGACCCAGCCCTCGAAGACCCAGAACCCGCTCGGCACCGCGAAGGGCCTCAACAGCGGCGCACTGGGATTGATCGGCAACACGGTGATCGGGCTGTCGTCGGTCGCACCCGCCTACAGCCTCGCCGCGACGCTGGGATACGTCGTTCTGGCCGTCGGCGACAAGGCACCGTCGATGTTCCTCGTCGCGTTCATCCCGATGTTGCTCACGGCGTTCGCCTACCGCGAGCTCAATCGGGACACCCCGGACTGCGGGACCTCGTTCACCTGGGGTACCAAGGCGTTCGGTCCGTGGATCGGGTGGATGGCGGGGTGGGGACTCGCCGTGTCCGCAATCATCGTCCTCGCCAACACCGCGGAGATTGCGGCGATCTACCTGTTCGAGGTTCTCGGGTTACACGCGGCAGCCGAGTCGCTCGCCGCGAAGGTTCTGCTGGGGTGTTTCTTCATCGCCGCCATGACCTACGTCAGCTTTCGCGGCATCCTCATCAGCGAACGGCTGCAGAATATCCTGATCGCCGTCCAGTTCACCGTCCTCATCGGGGTCAGCGTCATCGCACTGTCTAAGGTGTTCGGCGGCACCGCCGGCCCACAGGCGATCACGCCGAAACTCGACTGGATCATTCCCACCGGCGTCTCGATGTCCAGTGCCGCACAGGCCATCATCCTGTGCATCTTCATCTACTGGGGGTGGGATGCCTGCCTGGCAGTCGGTGAGGAAACGAAGGATTCGGAGCGGACGCCCGGCCGTGCCGCGGTCTTGACCACGGTCATTCTCGTCGCCACGTACGTCCTCGTCGGATACGCGGTCCAGTCGTTCGCCGGGTTCGGGGACACCGGGATCGGACTGAACAACCCCGAGAACGTCGACGACGTGCTGACCACGCTGGGCGGGCCGGTCGCCGGGCCGGTCGCCGCCTCGCTGCTGCTGCTGACCGTCTCGATCTCCGCGCTCTCCTCGACCCAGACCACCATCCTGCCGACGGCCCGCGGAACATTGTCGATGGCGGTCTACGAGGCACTGCCGCGAAAATTCTCCACCGTGCACCCCCGGTACATGACCCCCGGTTTCGGGACCCTGGTCATGGGAGCGTCGGCGCTCCTGTTCTACCTGGTCCTGTCGTTCGCCAGCGCCAACGCCCTGCAGGATTCGGTGGCGTCGCTCGGACTCGCGGTCGCCTTCTACTACGGCATCACCGCCTACGCGTGCGTCTGGTACTTCCGTCGCACCCTCCTCGACTCGGCACGTAACCTGTTCATGCGCGGCATCTTTCCGCTGCTCGGTGCCCTCTGCATGACGTGGGCCTTCGTGCAGAGCGCCGTCGACATGCTGCGTCCCGACTACGGATTCACCGCGTTCGGCCCGTTCGGGGGCGTGTTCGTTCTCGGCGTCGGAATGCTGGTCGTCGGAATCCCCCTGATGCTGCTGTGTTTCGCGACCGGCTCCCGGAACTTCTTCCGCGGACGCACCCTCACCGCCGACACCGAAGTGAAGGTGCCCGAATCGTGAGTACCCACGTCACAAGGAAGAGGCGATAGTTCCGAAATGTCCGAGCCGATTGTCTTCGACACGACGACCAAGGGAGGATTCGACCATGTCTGAGCAGCCTGCCTCTCTCGATCCCGTGTCCAAGCAGATCATCGAGCAACTTCAGGAGGATGGACGACGGTCGTACTCGGCCATCGGCAAGGTCGTCGGATTGTCGGAAGCAGCTGTACGCCAACGCGTGCAGAAACTGATCGACACCGGCGTCACGCAGATCGTCGCGGTCACCGACCCCGTTCAAGTGGGATTCTCACGTCAGGCCATGGTCGGAATCCGCTGCTCCGGGGATGTCACCGACATCGCCGCCCGGCTCGCCGACGTCGACGCCATCGACTACGTCGTGTTGACGGCAGGCGCCTACGACATTCTGGCCGAGATCGTGTGCGAGAACGACGACCACCTCCTGACCGTGCTCAACAAAGAAATTCGCACTATTCCCGGTGTGCTCGGCACCGAGACGATGGTGTACCTGAAACTTGTCAAACAGCAATATGATTGGGGAACCCGATGACCACGGTTACCAACACTTCGCCTACCACGCCGCAACTCGAAGCTGCCGCCCGCCGCCACCTGTGGGGGCATTTCTCCCGGCACGGGCAGAACATCACCCCGCCGATCATCACCCGCGGTGAGGGCGCCCGGATCTGGGACGCGGCCGGCAAGAGCTACCTCGACGGGCTGTCCGGGTTGTTCGTCGTCCAGGCCGGTCACGGCCGGATCGAGCTCGCCGAGGCCGCCGCCAAACAGGCCGAACAACTCGCGTTCTTCCCGCTGTGGTCCTACGCCACCCCACCGGCGATCGAACTCGCCGAACGCCTCGCCGGCTACGCCCCCGGCGAATTGAACCGGGTCTTCTTCACCACCGGCGGCGGCGAGGCCGTCGAAAGCGCCTGGAAACTGGCCAAGCAATACTTTAAGAAGGTCGGCAAACCCGGCAAACACAAGGTCATCTCCCGCTCCATCGCCTACCACGGCACCCCGCAGGGGGCCCTCGCCATCACCGGCATCCCCGCGCTGAAGGCCCCGTTCGAACCGCTCACCCCCGGCGCGTTCCGGGTCCCCAACACCAACATCTACCGGGCCCCCGACCCCCTCGGCTCCGACCCGAAGGCCTTCGGGATCTGGGCCGCCGACCGGATCGCCGAGGCCATCGAATTCGAGGGCCCCGACACCGTCGCCGCCGTCTTCCTCGAACCGGTGCAGAACGCCGGCGGCTGCTTCCCGCCCCCGCCCGGCTACTTCGAGCGGGTCCGGCAGATCTGCGACGAGTACGACGTGCTGCTGGTCTCGGACGAGGTGATCTGCGCGTTCGGCCGGATCGGGTCGATGTTCGCGTGCGACGACTTCGGGTACGTGCCCGACATCATCACCTGCGCCAAGGGGATGACCTCCGGGTACTCCCCGATCGGGGCGATGATCGCCTCGGACCGGTTGTTCGAACCGTTCGCCGACGGGACGTCGATGTTCGCGCACGGCTACACCTTCGGCGGGCACCCCGTCTCGGCGGCGGTGGCGTTGGCGAACCTGGACATCTTCGAACGCGAGGGCCTCAACGCCCACGTCGCCGAGCAGGCGCCGGCTTTCCGGGCCACTCTCGACAAGCTCACCGACCTGCCGATGGTCGGGGACGTGCGCGGAGAGGGCTTCTTCTACGGCATCGAGCTGGTCAAGGACAAGACCACGAAGGAGTCGTTCACCGACGACGAAGCCGAACGGATCCTGCACGGGTTCCTCTCCACCGCCCTGTTCGACGCAGGCCTGTACTGCCGGGCCGACGACCGCGGCGACCCGGTCATCCAGCTCGCCCCGCCGCTGACCTGCGGGCAGGCCGAATTCGACGAGATCGAACGCATCCTGCGCAGCGTCCTCACCGAAGCCTGGACCCTGCTGTGAACCACCAGGACCTTCCGGGGCTGTACGTCGGCGGCCGCTACCGGGACGGCCGGGCAGCCGAGCGGTACGAGGTGCTCGATCCGGTTACAGGCGAGGTGATCTCCTCCCGCACCGAGGCGTCGGTGGACGACGTCGACGACGCGGTCGCCACCGCGAAGACCGCCTACGCGGAATGGTCGACAACGAGCCCGGGCGAGCGTTCCGCGGTCCTCACTCGATGGGCTGCCGAGCTCACGGAGATGTCCGACGACATCGCGCGCACCGAAACCCGGCAGACGGGCAAGCCCATCAAGCTGTCGACCGAGTTCGACGTTCCCGGGTCGATCGACAACGTGTCGTTCTTCGCCGGCGCGGCCCGCAACCTGGAGGGCAAGGCGTCGGGCGAGTATTCCCCCGACCACACGTCCACCATCCGCCGTGAACCGGTCGGGGTGATCGGCTCGATCGCGCCGTGGAACTATCCGCTGCAGATGGCGGCGTGGAAGATCCTGCCCGCGGTCGCCGCCGGCAACACGATCGTGCTCAAACCGGCGGAGATCACTCCCCTGACGTCGCTGCTGTTCGCGGAGGCCGCGTCCCGTGCCGGCATGCCGGACGGCGTCGTCAACGTGATCACCGGCCGCGGCGTGACGACCGGGTCGTCGCTGGTGTCGCATCGGGACGTGAGCATGGTGAGTTTCACCGGATCGACGCCCGTGGGACGGCAGATCGCGGCCGCCGCGGCAGGCAAGCGACTTCACCTGGAACTGGGCGGAAAGGCACCGTTCGTGGTGTTCGACGACGCCGATCTCGAGGCGGCGATCAACGGAGCCGTCGCCGGTGCCCTCATCAACTCGGGCCAGGACTGCACCGCGGCCACCCGCGCCTACGTGCAGCGTCCGCTGTACGACGACTTCGTCGCCGGGGTGGCCTCGCTCATGGATACCGTCCGCCTGGGCGACCCGTCCGATCCCGGTACCGACATGGGGCCGTTGGTGTCGCGGCGACAGCAGCAGCACGTCGCCGGATTCATCGATCGTGCCCGCGGCACCGGGGCGAAGATCGTCCGCGGCGGATCCGTCCCCGGGGGCGACCTCGCATCCGGCTTCTACTACGAGCCGACGCTCGTCGTGGGTGCCGACCAGTCGAGTGAGATCGTGCAGCGGGAGATCTTCGGCCCGGTTCTCGTCGTCCTGCCGTTCGAAAACGATACGGACGGAATCGCGCTCGCCAACGACACCGACTTCGGGCTGGCGGCGTCCGCGTGGACACGGGACCTGTACCGGGCTCAAACCGCCTCCCGCGACATCGCCGCGGGCTGTGTCTGGATCAACGACCACATCCCGATCATCAGCGAGATGCCCCACGGCGGGTACAAGGCGTCCGGTTACGGCAAGGACATGTCGACGTACTCGCTCGACGAATACACCAACGTCAAGCACGTCATGTCCGACATCACCGGAACCGCCAGGAAGGACTGGCACCGGACGGTGTTCGGCGACCGAGGATGAGCCCGGTCGCCGGGACGGCAGCGCGTGTGCCGTCCCGGCGACCGCGGCGGTTCTGCCGAGTCCCGCCCTGTGCGCGACTACGCTGACGAACAGGCGCGTTCGCTTCGGCTGAAAGGCAGAGACGATGCATGTGACTCCGTTCGCCTGGATTGTGACGATCATCGTGATCGTCGCGCTGCTCGCGTTCGACTACTTCTTCCACGTCCGCCACGCGCACATCCCGACGCTGAGGGAAGCGGCGATCTGGTCGTCGATCTACGTCGGACTCGCGTTGCTCTTCGGAGTCGCGGTCCTGATCTTCGGCGGCGTCGACATGGGCTCGGAGTACTTCGCCGGCTACGTCACGGAGAAGGCGCTGTCCGTCGACAACCTCTTCGTCTTCCTCATCATCATGTCCAGCTTCCGGGTCCCGCGCGAAGACCAGCAGAAGGTCCTGCTGTTCGGCATCGTGTTCTCGATCTTCGCCCGGACCGCGTTCATCTTCCTCGGTGCCGCGCTGATCAACTCGTTCGCGTGGGTGTTCTACTTCTTCGGCCTGATCCTGCTGATCACCGCCGGCAACATGCTGCGACCAGAGACCGAGGATTCGCACTCGGCCGACAACTTCATCATCCGGATCGCGAAGAAGTTCATGCACACCACCGAGCACTACGACGGCGACAAACTCTTCACCATCGAGAACGGCAAGCGGGCGATGACGCCGATGCTGCTGGTGATGGTTGCGATCGGCGGCACCGACATCCTGTTCGCGCTCGACTCCATTCCCGCGATCTTCGGTCTCACCCAGAACGTCTTCGTCGTCTTCACGGCCACCGTGTTCTCGCTGATGGGTCTGCGGCAGCTGTACTTCCTGCTCGACGGTCTCCTCGACCGCCTCATCTACCTGTCGTACGGACTGTCCGCGATCCTCGCGTTCATCGGGGTCAAGCTGATCCTGCACGCGCTGCACGAGAACAACCTGCCGTTCGTCAACGACGGCGAACCGGTGAACGTCATCGAGATCAGCACGTTCGCGTCGCTGGCCGTCATCATCGGCATCCTCGTCATCACCGTGATCGCGTCGCTCACCAGCAAGAAGGGCAGGGCACAATCCGCCATCGCCGGTGCCCGGCGGCACGCGATCAACTACCTCGACCTCGACTACACCGCCGACCTGGCCGAGCGCGAACGCATGTACGACAAATTGCGGGGCGAGGAGGAACAGCTCAAGAAGCTCGACCCGAAGTTCAAGAAGATGGTCCGCGAAGAAACCGCACTCATGGACCTCATCAAGCGCGCCCACCAGGAGCACGACGCGTTTCTCAAACAGAATTAGGCAAACAACGAAGCGCCCACCGAATCGGCGGGCGCTCCTGTGACTCGTGCCCCATCCCCATGAAGGCACGCGCCGCGACTACCTCCTCCTCATCCGCATTCCGCCGTCCGCCATGCCCATGGCGGTGATACCGAGACCCAGCAGACAGACGACGATGCCGCAGATCACGTTCGACCAGATCATTCCCGCCGTGGTGGTTACTCCGACGACCAGCCACGGGCTGACGATCATCCACAGACCCAGCAGCGGCGCGACGAACGCCATGCCGTGCGTGCGTGAGTAGGCCGACGTGAAGCCGACGGCAAGCAGTGCCACCGCAACACCCGACAACAGGTTGCACATCGCCAGGCCCGACTGGCTCGCGAACCCGACAATCCACGGTGACGCCGCCATGTAGAGGCCCGCCATGAACATCAGGCCCTCGGTGACCTGCGTCATCGGCTGTTCCGAGACTCGGTCGTAGCGAGCCCGCAACTCGGCGATATCAGGGTGTCTCTCGATCGACATACCTGGTGTCGTCATCACCCACCTCCTTGAAAAGAGAACCAATCCCTACCGAAGGGGGTGCCCCGAACTTGGCAGGGCAAACCAGCGATAACCAGGTAATTTTTGCGAGTTTGTGCTACCGACCAGTCCCCTCGGACCGCGGCGCCCTTGGGCAAGCGTCCAGGGGCGGGCATACTCGATGTGTGTGGTGGATAGCCTGGGTCGCGCTGGTGTGGGTGGCACTGTCGGTGCCGCTCGCGATCCTCATCGGGAGAGCGATACGGCAGAAAGACCTGCGCGAACTGCCCGCCAGGGAAGACGCGACAAGAAAGAACGACCCGCCCGACCGAACGGTCGCATGACCGCGCCCCACCGGGTGCGTTCCCGCTGCAGCTTGGAAGAATGACGGGATGGCGCTGCCCTTCTATCCACTCGTGTTCATGAACCTGTTGTTTGCGGCGACCACACTGTGCCTTGCACGCCCCTCCCGCGCGTCCGCCGCAGCCACCGTCGCGGCCGCGGCTCTATGGCTGTTCGGCAACGGACCGCTCGAGGGCGACGTCCTGTGGGCACTCAACTCTTCACACGGTTTGACCGTGTCCGACCTGCTGTCGGCGGTCGCACTCGGAATCGCGATCTGGGGGTTCCGCCAAGCTGGATCGTGGGACCCGAGGCCGAAGCGCCCTCGACGCCTCCTCCACAAGCGGCTCTGAACCACCACTTCACCCGCGACTACGCTGCTCTCGGCTCACGCGCCGTCGCGATGCACTCCCGCAGGTACGACCGCCGACTCGCGTATCCGTGACCGCACGCGAGCGGTGACCTGCCAGATCAAAGTTGTGTCGTGGACGCTGATGCACGGCACGCCGAGCGCACGGGCGTGCTGAACGGCGGCCGATTCCTTCGGCGAACAACGCCCGTCCAGAATGTCCTCGGTGACGATGACGCAGAGCACGTCTCCCTCGAGTTCACGGATCGGTTCCAGCCCGTGGAGCGCCACCCATTGCCGGACCATCGCCCACTGCGACACATCGTTGTAGCGGGTGGGATTGCCGACGAACAACACACGGCGAGACCGACGGGCTCGGGCAACCTCGATGCTGGAGATGGGTGACATGACAAAGGTTCCTGTCCACGTGAACGGCTGATCCCTGTACGAGACAACTCTCTCCCGCCCCGGCGCCCACGTCTGTCCGCCGATCAGGCCGTGCATCGGATGAATCTCGACTCCCCCGATCAGGGGACGCCCCCGCACGTGAGTGGGAAAGTGTGCTCGGGCACACATCGGCACTCACGTGGGAGGTTGCATGATCACCGTTCTGTGCTGCCGCGGCATCGGTGAGGATCGGGGCGTCAACATGCTCACCAACACCACGCAACTGCTGGATCCCGCACGGTTCGTCGTCAAGCAGGTTCCGTGGGAGGCAAGTTACGGACCGGTGCCCGATCCGGGTGGTTCAGCGTTCGACAGGGCGCTGTCCGAAGGACGCACGCTCTTGTTGCGGATGATCGCGGAGGACCCGAATCCCGTTGTTCTGCTCGGCTACTCGGGAGGTTCTGCACTCGCCGGCAACGTGGCAGCCGAGGTGGGGCGGGGCCTGCACCCCGCCCTGGACGTTCGCGGGGCCGGTCTGATCGCCGATCCGCTGCGGCCGGCGTCTCCGGACCTGCCGGGCTGGGGAATCGCGGGACAACGCCCGATCACGGGGATGCCCGTGTGGCAGATCGCGGACCCGCTGGACGCCATCTGCTGCTGCCCGGGCAACTCGCCTCTGCGCACGTTCGTGGACCAGTCGGCGGCCTTCTCACTCGCCGACCCGAGGGCGTGGGTGTCGGACCTCGTCGATCGGCTCCGCACCCGCCGGTGGCAGGCGGTGATCCTGAACTGGTGGCGACCCTGGACAGTGTGGCAGCAGTACTCCGAGGCCATCGACGACGTGAACGGTTACCTGTTCCGTGGCGACCACACCAGTTACCGGGTGCGGCTCGCCCCGGGCACCGACCGGACCTACTGCGCGCTGCTCGCGGATCGCGTCAACGAACTGACCGAGTGACTGTGCCCGCACAGGCGGAGTGCATCAGGGATTCTCGGGTATCTGTTCCTCGTTTCCCGGCGGATCCTCGCCCTCGGCCTCGGGATCTTCTCCCTCGACCGGCGGCTCGGTCTCCTCGACGGGAGGCTCCTCCTCGGCCACCGGCGGTTCCTCTTCGACAACAGGTGGCGGCTCGGATGCGGCGGGCTGCTCGACCGGCGGCGGAACCACTGCAGGCGGCGGTACCACCGGCACCTGTTGCTGACTTGCGACCGGAGCCTGCCCACCCCCGCCGGAACCGCCCTGCCCGGTCTCCGACGAACCGCCGCCGCCTCCGTTCGACTCGGGTTCGACAGGCGGCGGTGCGAGCTCCGATGTCGGCGGAGTGGTCGTGGCTGCGGCGGGTGTCGCCTTTGTGGTCGAGCCAGCCGTTTCGGATGTCGGCGTCGGTTCGCTGTCGGACCCGCAGGCCGACAGCGTCAGGAGCGCACAACTTGCCGCGATAACCACCGAGCGTTTCAAGACCGTCTCCTTCGTTCGAGTATCTATCGATCGAACGGAACATACGGTCCGTTTGGTACGTTTTGGCGTCTTTGCGTGGAATCGTCACCCTTCCGACACGAACGGCGAATCAGCTCTGCGCGTTCCTGCGCGCCGCACGCTTGGCCCAGGCATTGCGGACCATCGACAGCGGCGTCGGCGGCACCCAGCCCAGCTGGACCGCCTGACCGAGGTCGTCCCGGGTGGCCCAATGCTCGATGACGCGGCCGTCTTCGACGCGCAACCAGTGCGACTGCTCGACCGCGAACGATCGCCCCGTGGGCGCGAACACCTGGTCGATCGATCCCTGCTCGTCGTAGACAACGAAGGGTCCGACGTGCCTGCCCTTCATGATCGTGTGGACGACAGCGAGGTCGCCCTCGACCACGACATGCTCGACGTCGAACCGCAGCTCGGTGAAGGCGGAACGCAGCCACACGGCGGAAGCGTAGAACGCGTCGGGCCCGCGCCCTCGCGTCCGCGGGGGTTCCGTCGCGCTCTCCCGGTTGACTGCGCCCGAGTGGACGACGGAATCGAAATCAGCGCGGCTTCCGTTCGCCACGATCTCCATCGCGCGAACGGCGAGGGATTTCACGTGCTCCGACGGGACCGGTTCCTCGATGCTCACGGTGCACTCCGCAACAGTCAATGGGAACTCTCAGTATTCGACCGCCGCCGGCTGGAAGTCAACGACCTGATTCCGGTCCGATCGGGTGCGGGATTTGCGCGCGCCTCAGCGAAACCGCCGTCGACGGCGGTACCGTCGGGGAGGTGATGGGACTGCCTGATGCGATCTCGGCCTGCTTGTTCGATCTCGACGGTGTGCTCACGGGAACGGCGGTGCTGCACCGGAAGGCGTGGAAACGCACGTTCGACGAGTTCCTGAAGCATCGCGAGGGCGCGAACTTCCGGCCGTTCACCGACCAGGACTACTACGACTACGTCGACGGACGCCCCCGCGCCGACGGGGTCCGGACCTTTCTCACGTCCCGCAGCATCACGTTGCCGGAGGGGTCGCCGGACGATCCGCCCGGCGCGGAGACCGTGAACGGTGTCGGGAACAGCAAGAACCGGCTGCTGCTGAAAGTCATCGAAGAGGAAGGCGTCAGCCCCTACCCCGGTTCGGTCCGCTACATCAGCGCGGCGTACGACGCCGGCCTGAAGATCGCCGTGGTCACGTCGTCCGCGAACGGCAAGGCCGTCCTCGACGCGGCCGATCTCAGCCGCTACGTCCACGTCCGCATCGACGGGGTGGTGATCAGCGAGCAGGGTCTCCGCGGTAAACCCGCGCCGGATTCGTTCCTCGCGGCCGCCCGCGCCCTCAACGTGCATCCCGATCAGGCGGCCGTGTTCGAGGACGCCCTCTCCGGAGTGGAATCAGGGCGGGCAGGCGAATTCGGTTACGTCGTCGGGGTGAATCGGAACGATCAGGCCGAGGCGTTACGGGAGCACGGCGCCGACGTGGTGGTGAACGACCTGGCCGAACTCCTGGAAAGGTGAGCATGGACGACAAGGGCTACGAGATCTCGCCGTGGCAGCTGCGCTGGCGCGGACTGGATCTGGAGGCACTGCACGCCACCGAATCCACCTTCGCACTGTCCAACGGACACATCGGAATTCGTGGCACGTTCGAGGAGGGTGAACCACGCGGCCTCCCCGGCACCTACCTCAACGGGTTCTACGAGCAACGCCCCCTGCCGTATGCGGAGGCGGGCTACGGCTACCCCGAGGACGGACAGACGGTCGTCAACGTGACCGACGGCAGCATCATCCGCCTGCTCGTGGAAGACGAGCCCATGGACATGCGGTACGGCAGCGCACCCGCGCACGAGCGGGTGCTGGACTTCCGCTCGGGCACCCTGCGCCGCACCACCGAGTGGACGTCACCGACCGGACGCCGGGTCCGCATCCATTCGGAACGGCTCGTGTCGTTCACCTCCCGCGCGGTCGCCGCCATCCACTACGAGGTCGAGCCACTCGACGGCGACATCGAACTCGTCCTGCAATCGGATCTGCTCGCCAACGAACACATCCCGGCCCGCACGGACGACCCCAGAGTAGCTGCCGCCCTGGACAGTCCGCTCGTCTCCGATTTCGCTGCCGCCCACGACTTCAAGGCTGTGCTCGCCCATCACACGAGGGCGTCGGGACTACGGATGGCCGCGGGTATGGACCACGAGGTCGAGTACCCGTCCAACGGGCGGTGCAGCATCGAGACCGAAGAGGATCTGGCCCGCCTCACCGTGGCAGTCGACATCCCCCAGGGTGAACGCCTGAAGGTGACGAAATACCTGGCGTACGGGTGGTCCGCGCGGCGGTCGACTCCGGCCCTGCGCGGCCAGGTGGAGGGGGCGCTCGCCGGAGCACTCGAAACCGGCTGGGAAACCCTGCTGAAGAGGCAGCGCGAGTACCTCGACGCGTTCTGGGAGACGGCGGACGTCGAGATCGACGGCGACGCGGAACTTCAGCAGGCGGTGCGGTTTGCACTGTTCCACGTGCTGCAGGCGGGTGCTCGCGGTGAGTCACGCGCGATCCCCGCGAAGGGTCTGACCGGGCCCGGATACGACGGGCATGCGTTCTGGGATACCGAGACCTTCGTCCTGCCGCTGCTCACGTACACGGTGCCGGACTCGGCCCGCGACGCGCTGCGCTGGCGACACTCCACGCTCGACAAGGCGAAGAACCGCGCCGTACAGCTGGGGCAGGCAGGCGCCGTGTTCCCGTGGCGCTCGATCGACGGCGAAGAATGCTCGGGCTATTGGCCCGCGGGAACCGCGGCCTTCCACGTGGGTGCCGATGTCGCCGCGGCAACATCCCGGTACCTGGCCGCGACCGGGGACGAGGAGTTCGAAGCCGAATGCGGCGTCGAACTGCTCGTGGAGACCGCCCGGCTATGGACGTCGCTCGGCCATCACAATGCGCAGGGCGAGTTCCGAATCGACGGTGTCACCGGGCCGGACGAATACACCGCCGTCGCCGACAACAACGTGTTCACCAATCTCATGGCGCAGAAGAATCTGCACGACGCGGCGGCCGCCTGCGAGAGACGCCCCGGCCTGGCGCGCGAGCTCGGTGTGGACGACGAGGAAGCAGCACTCTGGCGAGATGCCGCCGAGCACATGCGCATCCCGTTCGATGACGCTCTCGGCGTCCACCAGCAATCCGACGCCTTCACGCACCACGCCGAGTGGGACTTCGAAGGCACACCACCCGAGCACTATCCGCTGCTGCTGCACTACCCGTACTTCGATCTCTACCGCAAGCAGGTGGTGAAGCAGGCCGACCTCGTGCTGGCGATGTACCTTCGGGGCGACGCCTTCACCCACGAACAGAAGATCGCCAATTTCGCCTATTACGAGGCACTGACGGTTCGGGACTCCTCCCTGTCGGCGTGCGTGCAGTCCGTGATGGCCGCCGAGGTCGGGCAACTTCAACTCGCCTACGACTACCTCGCCGAAGCCGCTCTGACCGATCTCCACGACCTCCACGCCAACGTGGAGAACGGATTGCACATCGCCTCACTCGCCGGAACATGGATGGCGTGTGTCGCGGGATTCGGTGGAATGCGCGATCACGGCGGCAACATCTCCTTCGCACCGCGGATACCACCCCAACTGGTCAATCTGTCGTTCCGGATGACGGTGCGGGGCAGCCAGATCCACGTGGACATCCGCGCCAAGACCGCAACCTACCGCCTGCTGTCCGGCGAACCGGTTCAGCTCGCCCACCACGGCAGCCCGTTCACACTCGACTCCTTCCCGGTGACGCGGCCGATCCCCGAACTGCCGAGCACCCCGGCCGTACGGCAACCGTACGGCCGGACACCCGCGCGTCGTGGCGGCTGAGCCTGAACTCGACTACGCCGTCGCGGCCTGGTGCGGTTCCAGGTAGTCGCGGTAGGCGTCGTGACCGCGGGTTACCTCACGCGCACCCACCAGCACTCCACCGAGAATTGTCGCGCCGACGCCGCGCAGGTTGTCGGCGGCCTCGGCAAGGTGCTGACGCTTCGTCTTGCCGTATCGGGCCACGATCAGCGCACCGTCCGAGATCGCGGACAGGGCCGCGGAATCGGTGACCGGGAGCAGCGGGGCGCCCGCGAACACCACGTAGTCGAACCGGTCTCGCAGGGTAGCCACGACGGATCTCGCAGCAGCGGAGCCGAGAAGCTCGCTGGGATTGGCCGGCAGCGGCCCCGACGGAAGCAGGGACAGATGCTCGTATGTCGTGGTACGAATTGCCTCCGTCAGGTCGGCTTCGCCGCGCAGCACCGAACTCAGTCCTGCACCGGATGCACCGTGGATTCCCAGCGTCGACGCTACCAGTGGTTTCCGGAGGTCCGCCTCCACAATGCACACGCTCTGACCCGCTGCCGCCAGGGCGACACCGAGATTGAGCGCAGTCACGTCCGAGTCCTCGCCCGGTGACGGACTGGCAACGACGATGACGTGCGGAGGGTTCGCCGCATCGGCGAACTGCAGATTGGTGCGCAGCTGCCGGTGAGCCGCTCCCACCGGAGACGTCGCATCCGACAGATCCACGACGCGACCGGACGATCCTGCACCGTCCGGAATGGTTCCGCTCAGCGGAGCACCGATCTGCCCCTCGACCGCTCGCCGGTCCTTCACCGTCGCGTCGAGCCAGTCGCGGATCACCGCGAGCGCGATGCCGAGCAGGAGGCCGACGGCGAGGCCGAGCACCACATTCCGGTTCTCCGACGTGGGCAGCGCCTCGGTGGGCACCGTCGCGTTCTGCTCGATGGACACCCGCGCCGGCTTCGGGTCGGGATCCTCCATGGTGATCGAGTAACCAGACTCCGCGGTATCGGGGCTAGCCAGGACCTGCGGCGGCTGGGCCTCCTTGTTGGCGGCCGCGGCCTCGATGTCGGTCGTCGCCAGTTCGTCCATCATCGACACGAACTGCTCCGACAGCGTGTCGGCGATGTCGCGTGCCCGTTCCGGCGAGGTGTCCTGAACCTTCACGTGCAGCAGCAGTTCGGGCACCGGCGTCGCTTTCACGTTCGCGACGAGTTGGGCAGGCGTCATGTCGAGATCGAGTTCGTCAATCGTCCGTTGCGCCAGCTTCTTCCCGGTCAGCAACTCGGCGTACGTGGCGAGGCGGGGCTGGGTGGACGAGACGTACAGCAGCGTCGAGGTCTGATACACAGGCTTCGTGAACAGCGTCGGAATGAACGCGCCCAGCGTCACCACCACCGCGGTGACCGCAACGATCTTCCAGCGCTCCTTGACGATGCGCACATAGTCCTGGATGTCCACTTACACCCTCTCTTTCCGTTTCACTTCACGTTCACGTAGTACCGCTCCGACCACTTTCAACGCCGCCTGGGACGTCATGTGCCAGTGCCCGCTGTCGACGACGTGCTCACTGATGCTCCCTACAACGTAGGGCTCCCAGCCCGTCACCGCGCGAGTAGGGCCCGAAACTTCCTGCCCCGCCGCGAAGAACAGGACGTCGCCGTGGAAGACGCGGGGTACGTGACTCCTCGTCAACTCGTGGTGTCGTCCGGCTCCGCCGATCATTCTGTGGAGATGGGCCGGGGTGATCGCCGACAGCGGCCCACCCAGCCTGCCCAGGAGGTTCACCGCGGCTTCGGTCGTGAGATCCGCGACGGGGAATGGTAGGGAGTCCTCGAAACCCAGTCCGGCGAGCAAGTCCTCGGCACCGACCGGGAGAGCTTCGGACGCGGGGTGCTCCGTCCGGCTGTCAAGCATGACCAGAGTCGCGACTTCTTCACCGACCGATTGGAGTTGGACGGCCATCGCATGCGCCAGCACTCCGCCGAGGGACCAGCCCAGCAGGTGATACGGCCCCTCCGCCTGAATGCGGCGGATCTCCTCGACATACCCGGCCGCGAGTTCGTCGAGTGACGAGGGCGGCGGTCCGGAAGCAGTGACGGCGGGCGACTGAATCCCGTAGATCGGGTGCTCCGGATGCAGATGCGAGGCCAGACCCGAATAGCACCAGGACAAGCCCATGATGGGATGGACGCAGAACAGGGGTGGGCGCGTGCCGACCGTACGAATCGGGAGGATGACGCCGAGTGCCTCGTCCACGTCGGGTTCGCCCGAGTCCATGCGCTGTGCGATCGAATGTGGCGTCGGATCCGACATCAGCGTGCGCAGCGGAACCTCCACCCCGGTCTCGGATCCCAGCCGGTTCAGCACCCTCACTGCGAGGAGCGAGTTGCCACCCAGCTCGAAGAAGTTGTCGTCGGCACCGACCCTGTCGATACCGAGCGCGTCGCCGAACGCCGTCGCAACGGCGACCTCGGAGGCGGTCTCCGGGGCTCGGTACTTACGGGCCTCGAACTGCGGCGACGGCAACGCCCTGCGGTCGAGCTTTCCATTGGGGCCCAGTGGAAACTCCTCGAGCACGACGATTCGAGTAGGCACCATGTATGACGGCAGGGTGCGCCTCGCCGTCGCCTTGATCAGCTCGGGATCCAGCACTCGTTCCCCGTCGGCCCGCACGTAACCGACGAGGTACTCCCCCGCGCGCGCATCGTCGACGAGGGCTACCGCTGCTCGGGACACCCCTTCCCCGCGTTCCAGCACCGTCTCGATCTCACCGAGCTCGATCCTCAGGCCTCGCAGCTTCACCTGGAAGTCCGTGCGTCCCACGTGCACCAGTCGTCCGGACCCGTCCCACTTCACGAGGTCGCCAGTGCGGTACATCCTGCTTCCGTCGGGCCCGAAGGGATTGGCGACGAACCGGCCCGCCGTGAGGTCGCTTCGGCCGACGTAGCCTCGGGCGAGCTGGGCGCCCGCGAGGAACAGCTCGCCCGCAACACCTGCCGGGACGGGCCGAAGACGCGTGTCGAGAACGAAGACCTGTGTGTTCCAGACCGGGCCCCCGATCGGCACCTGAGCTTCCGGCCTGCCGACGATCTCACATGCCGTGGTCGTCACAGCAGCCTCGGTGGGACCGTACGTGTTGTGGAACGCACCGGGCGCGAACGCCAGGACATTCGCTGCGAGCGCCGGAGACAGTTCCTCGCCACCGGCGAAGACGTGGCGCACGGACGTGAGGCAGTCACCGTGTCCATCCGCGAGGAAGGCCGCCAGGACCGAGGGAACGAAGTGCACCATGGTGATTCGACGATTCCGGATCACCGAGGCGAGATAGTCGACGTCGCGGTGCCCCCCGGGACGCGTCACCACGAGCTGTGCACCCACGCACAGCGGTAGCAGGCACTCCCAGACGGACACGTCGAATGTGGACGGTGCCCGCAGAATGCCTCGATCGTCAGCGGTGACGTGATACTCGTTCCGGAGCCAGTGCAGCTGGTTCACGATGGCGCGGTGACTCACCGTCACACCCTTGGGTGTGCCCGTCGAGCCGGACGTGAACATCGTGTACGCGACGTTGTCCGGGTGCAGTGGCGCCAACCGGTCCGCGTCGGAGATCCGGTTCGGGCTGTATCCAGACAGGTACGCAGTGTCGATCTCGACGTGGGGAACACCGGGCATCGACGGCAACCCGACTGTCGACGTGGTCACCATCAACATCGGCGCCGACGCCTCGATCACGGCGGCGATGCGTTCGGCGGGATGCTCCGGGTCCACCGGTACGAATCCGGCACCGGCCTTCAGAATCGCGAGTGTCGCCACGACCAGTTCGAGGGAACGCTCGACGGCCAACGCCGCCAACGTGTCGGGCTGTATTCCGTGGCCGATGAGAAGTCGGGCAAACCGATTCGCGCGCTCGTCCAGCTCGGCGTACGTCATGACCTGGCCCTCGAAGACCACAGCGATCGCGTCGGGTGCGCGCCGAACCTGGACGTCGAACAGGTCGACCACCGTCTCGGGCCGGATCTCCACCGCCGTGCAGTTCGGCTTCACGAGGATGTCGGACGTTTCCGTTTCCGTGAGGAGGCGGATATCACCCACACTGCTTGTGGGGTCGGCAGCGAAGACGTCGAGGAAGTGCTCGAACAGCCGAGCCACTCGCTCGGCTGTCGTCGCGTCGAACAGATCCGTGGCGTAGGTGAGCCGACCGGACAATCCGGCGCCCCTCCCCTCGCCGTCGTATCGATCGGACAGGGAGAAGTCGAGATCGAACTTGGTGACGGCTGCGTCGAAGTCCATCGGAGACAGCGTCAGTCCGGGCAACTGCCAGGTGGCCTCCACCTGGTTCTGAAATGCGAGCATTACTTGAAACAGCGGCGAAAAGGATTGTGAACGAGGGGGGTTCATCCGTTCGACGAGTTGCTCGAACGGCACCTCGGAATGTGCCAGTGCAGCGAGGTCCGTCTCCCGGACGCGTTCGAGCACGTCGGACAGTGTCTCGTCGAGATCGATCCCGGTGCGCAGAACGAGAGTGTTGACGAACATCCCGACGAGTTCGTCGAGTTCCCGCTCACCTCGACCGGCGACCGCCGTGCCCAGCGCGACATCCGAGGACCCCGTCAGACGGGCCAGCAGAACCGCCAGAGCGGAATGGACGACCATGAAGAGCGTCGCATTGTGCTGCTGCGCAACCAGAGTGAGTCTTCGATGGGTCCTTGCGCTGACGTTCAGGCGCACAGTCGCACCCCGGAACGAGGCCACGGGCGGGCGGGGCCGGTCGGTGGGCAGGTCGATCACGTCCGGAACCCCGGCGAGGGTACGCGTCCAATAGTCCAGCTGCCATGCCGCCCGGGAATGGGGATCGTCGCCGGAACCGAGTGTCTCACGCTGCCACAGAGCGAAATCCGCGTACTGGACGGGGAGCGCGGTCCACGTCGGTGCGGCTCCACGAGCGCGCGCGTCGTAGGCTGTGGCGACATCACGCGCCAAGGGCGCGAGAGAGAAGCCGTCGGCGCTGATGTGATGAACCGCCATCACGAGAACGTGTTCGTGCTCGCCCACCTTCAGGAGCCGTCCACGGACCGGAGCGTCGACGGTCACATCGAAGCCTGCCGACAGGAACGAAAGCACCTCTCCGTCGACGGAACGCTGCGAGACCTCCACGGGCGTGAGATCGAGATGCACCTCGTCGACGGGCAGGACCACCTGAGCGGGGACCCCGTCGATGGCGGGGAAGACGGTGCGCAGCGATTCGTGGCGGCCGAGCAGGTCACGCGCCGCGTGCCGGAGCGCGTCGACGTCCAGTCCGCCGGTCAATCGCACTGCAAGCGGGAGGTTGTAGACGGGCGACTCCGGATCCACCCGATTGAGGAACCACAGTCTCTGTTGCGCTGGTGACAACGGAATCCGGTCCGGCCGGTCCCGTGCGACGAGGGGAACCCTGTGGCCGGTTCCGGCCTCGGCTTCGACTCTCGTCGCCAAGGCCTCCACCCGCGGTGACTCGAACAGCATCCGCACCGGAATGTGCGCGTCGACGGCCGCACCCAGCCTGGCCGCCACTTGCGCTGCGATCAGCGAATTGCCGCCGAGCGCGAAGAAGTCGTCGCCCAGACCCACGGACTCGAGGCCGAGCACCTCCGCGAAGACTCCGGCCACCACCTGTTCCACCACCGAGTTCGGTGCCCGGAACTCGTGGGATTCCAGCACCGGCACCGGGAGCGCATCCAGATCGGTCTTCCCCGAAGCGGTGAGGGGGAACGCGTCGAGAACCACAATCGTGGTGGGAACCAGGTAGGACGGCAGGACCTGTGCGAGTGATTCACGGACCTCCTCGACGTCGAGGGAACCGCGCGGCACCACGTACGAGACGAGGGCGTCGACGCCGATCGCATTGGGACGTGACACCGTCACGGCGCTCTCGACGTCCGCGACGCGAGCGATCGCGACGTCGATCTCACTCGGCTCTATCCGGACCCCGCGAATCTTGACCTGCCTGTCGACGCGCGCGACGAAGGACAGTCGCCCGTCGGCGCGCCGATGCACCAGGTCCCCCGTCCTGTACATGCGAGAACCGTTGCCGGAAGCCACGAACCGGGACGCAGTACGCTGCGACGCCCCCACGTATCCCCGCGCAAGACCCGCGCCGCGCAGATACAACTCTCCGACGCCACCTACCGGGACCGGCCGCAGACGTGCGTCGAGGACGACAGCGATGGTGCCGGGAACGGGGGCACCGATGGTCACCTGCTCGTCGACCTCGGCGAGGGTTGCGACCACTGTGGACTCGGTCGGCCCGTACGCGTTGAGCATCCGCCGTCCGCGACTCCACTCGGCGGCGAGTTCGGCCGTCAGCGCCTCGCCTCCGACTGCGACGACCCGGAGAGCGTCGAGTTTCGAGGACTCCAGCGACCCGAGCACGGCCGGCGTCGACAGGTAGTGCGTGACGCGGAGATCGGTCAGGACGTGCTGCAGGTCGGGTCCGGCGTATACGTCGGCCGGAGCCACTACCAGACAGGCCCCCGAGCCGAACGCCAAGAGGATCTCCAGCATCGCCGCATCGAACGTGGGGTTGTACCCCTGCAGGACACGGGAATCCGCGCTTACGTCATACCTGCGCACCGCCTCGTCGACCAGCGAGGACAATCCGCGGTGCGTCACCATCACACCCTTCGGGGCGCCGGTCGAACCGGACGTATAGATGACGTACGCCAGGTCGTCCGGGCGCACCGGTACCGCCACCTGGCGGGGCGAGGAGAGCACTGCGTCGGCGACGGTCAGCCACGAGATGGCCGGCGCGACCGATTCGGATTCGACGGTATCCCTGCCGATTCCCACCTGCACGGCAGCCTCGCCCAGGACCGTCGAGAGTCGCTCCGCGGGGTGCGTCGGATCGACCGGGAGGAAGGCAGCACCCGTCTTCGCGACCGCCCACAGCGCGATCACGAAGTCGACGGACCGTGGTAGTGCCAGCGCGACAACGGTTCCGGGCCTCGCGCCGCGCACGGCCAGTTCGTGTGCAAGGGCATCGGACCTCTGCGCGAGCTCTCGGTACGAGAGTGTCACGACGCCGTCCGTCAGGGCAGGCGCATCGGGATGTGCGTCCGCGGTGGCGGTCAGGATGCCGGCGAGAGTCCCTGCCTTCGCCGCCCTTTCACCTTCGATGGCGGCAGCTGCCGGCAGTGGGATCTCACCGATCACGGCGTCCGGGTCACTGACGACGGCCACCAGCAACGGGACGAACGCTTCGGCGAGCGACCGTACCGTCCCGGCGTCGAAGAGAGACTGCGAGTATGTGACCGTCGCACCCAGCGTTGCCGGTGCGCCGCGTCCCCCGGCAGCGACGAATGCGAACTCGAGGTCGGACGGAATTGCCCGGTCGACTGTGTCGTCACCGCAGCGAAGGGACAGGATCACCTGCGGCCTGCGACCGCCGAAGAGTTCGTCGTCGGGGTCGAACGGCACGTCGGCGTACTCGAACGCTGCGGAGTCGAACTCGTGAACCTGTTCGAGCAGCGTCGCGAAGGACAGGTCCCGGTCGACGGTCGTGCGCAGGGGAAGGACGTGCCCGTACCCGACCTGGTTCACCCGCCCACCGACGACGATGTCGCTGTGGCCGCCGAAGGACCCGAGCAGCACCGCCAGTGCCCCGTGGAGAACTTCGAACAGCGAAGTCCCGCGGTGCCGGGCCAACTCGACGCAGCCGTTCCAGGTCTCGGCCGGGACCGAGAATTCGTGCACGGTCGAGTTGCCGTTGTCGCGTCCGGCGAGGTCGGTCTGCAGGGGCGCTGCGGAACCCACACCGCGCAACGCCTCCGCCCACCACGCGATACCGTCGTGCAGCGCCGAGTCCTCGGCCGGCTCGACGTATTCGAGCAAGTGGTCGTCCGTCCACCTGGCAAGATCACCCGTCCGATACATACAGGCGCATTCGGGATCGAACGGGTTGGCCACGAATCGGGCTGCCGTGTCTGCCGGTCGGCTCGCGTAGCCGCGCCCGAGGCCGGCCCCGGACAGGTACAGGTCGCCGACGACGCCGACCGGCACCGGCTTCAGAGCCCGGTCCAGTACCACCGCCGACACTCCCGCGATCGGTCGTCCGAGAGTCTCGGGCGACGCGGGCGTTCGTTCATCCGTGGCTGCGGCCCACACCCCCGAGTCTCCCGGCCCGTACAGATTGAGCACGGTCCGGCCCGAACCCCAGCGCGACACCAGTTCGGCCGGGTATCCGCGACCCGTGAGAGCGAGCACCTGGAGTCTCTCGAGGCCGGTCGGGTTGGTTGCGGCCGGAGCCGCGGGCCCCGAGGCCCAGTGCGTCACACGTTCGCGGCGCAGGAAGCGGGACAGCTCTTCTCCGCCGCGGAGTTCGCAGGGTGCGATCACCAGTGTCCCGCCGCACACCGCGGCGACGAGTGCGTGCAGGGACTGCCCGCACGACCGATGCCCTGCCATCAGGATGCGGGAGTTGTCGTCCGCACGATAGACGCGAACGAGCGCGGCGGCGCGCGCGGCCAGAGCCCGGTGGCTGATCGTCACCCCACGGGCTCTGTCCGCGGAGCCATGCACCACGCAGGCCGTGTGATCGAGCGACAGCGGTCGAACGAGGTCGGATTCGGTGATCGGTGTCGAATCGCCCGGCAGATCCGCCACGTCGATCCAGTCGATGCCGGCAGGCACGACGGACTCGTCCACGGCGAGCACGGCCACGGCACCGGAATCCGTGAGCAGATCTTCGATCCGTTCCCCGTCGACGTGAGGGTCCAGCGGAACGGCGGCGGCCCCGCATCGCGCCACGGCCCACACGGCGACCACCTGTTCCAGCGAGGCGGGCACGATGACCGCGACGGCGTCTTCCGGGCCGATCCCACGCTCGATCAGTCGGCGGGCGAGCCTGTTGGACCGATCGTGTAGTTCGGGGTAACTCGTGTCGACTCCTGCGGCGCGAACGGCCACGCCGCTCGAGTCGCCGGTCACGTCGAGCAACTCCGGCAGAGTCACCGCGGCGGCCGGCGCAGGTCCACTCGCGGGGACGAGCGAGTCGTGTTCACCACTGGTCAGCACTGCCGCGTCGCCGACCTCGCCCGCGGGCGCTGCGCCGACGAACTCGGTCAGGAACGACATGAAACGCGCGTGATGACGCGCGAGGTCGGCCTGCTCGTACAGAGCCGGATTGGCCTCGAAGTCGACACGAATGCTGTGCCCGGTTACCGCCGGGTAGATCGCGAGAGTGAGGTCGTCCACGGGTCCTGCAGTGAGGACGGTGAACTCACCGAGAACATCACCCCACCAGGTCTCCTGGTGAAACATCATGATGTTCACCATCGGACCGAAACTGCTGCGACCGTCCGAGTTCACCCGCATGTCGTGAAGGATGTCCTCGTAGCGGTATCGCTGATGCCGGAGGGCCCCGGTCAGTTCCAGCTGGACGCGGCGGACGACGTCCTCGATGCTGCTGTGCGGATCGATACGGATCCGAAGCGGCACCACGTTCGCCACGCTGCCGCCCGACCGTCGCGCCGACGCCGTCGTCCGCGCCGAGACCGGCAGACTCAGGACGATGTCGGCACTTCCCGTCATTCGCGCGAGATATGCGGCGAAGGCCGCCACCACGACCGGCACCTCCGACGAATGCCAGCGCCTGGCGAGTGCGCCGATACTGTCGGCCAGTTCAGTTTTCATCACCCCGCTCTCGAGGAGTGACACTGCCGCGGGATAGGCCTTCCGGTCGGTCAGCCGGGCCGGTTCGGGGAGACCAGCGGTCCGTTCGGCCCAGTACTCGCGGTCGAGCTGGAATCTGTGGGTGGCGGGGTACTCGTCCTCCGCTTCGTAGAGTTGACGCAGGTGAAGCGCCTTCGACGGTGGCGCTTCGGTGTGTTGGACGGCGTGCGTGTACAGCTCTGCGACACGGTTCATCAAAACCATCGCGCCGTAGCCGTCGAGAATCAGATGATGCGCGAACGTCGTCAGGAAATAGTGGTCGTGGCCTACGTGCAGAAGTTCCGCCGAGATCAACCTGTCACGGTAGACGTCCAGAGGCCTGCGCCGTCGTTCGTCCATCCTCCGATGGGCCTCCGCGACCGGATCCTGGTGCAGTCGTAGATCGACATACCCCAGTTCGTCCTCGATCGTCTCGTCCGCCAACTGAAATGGCTCGCCCGCGTATTCGACGAGGCGGATTCCGGGCGACTCGATATCGAACGATCCCTGCTCGGACGCCCACTTGAGTGCGCCGACGTCGACGTGACCCCGTAGTTCGACGTATTGGGCAACCAGGATCGGCACCGTCGGGTCGAGTTGCTGCGCGAACCACAGCCCCTTCTGCGCATGGGAGAGCGGGAAGGCTCGCGCGTCGCGCTCACCGGCATCGTCACGCATGCGCACTACATTCCCCCCCAGCCACAGTTTTGAAATACCCGATCCGAGCGGCACTACACCTATGGGTGTCGAAGAGTCCGTATCGGAGACCATACTCGGATACCGCCCTCGTTCAATTCGTTCGGTGCGCGCCGCGACCTATGTCACAGATATCCTTTCGCACAGACAGAATAGGAGTCGCACTGCATGGGCACGAACGACAAGAGCGTTTCGCACGTGGAAGATTCACCGTCCGGTGATACCGTTCCCGGGCCCGCGCGACGCCGTCGGCGATACGTACTCGCGGGTACAGGCGTCCTCGCACTGGCCGTCATCGGCTGGTTCGGCTACTCGGCCTGGGACGTTCAGCACGACCTCACCGGGGCCAGGGACAACGCCCAACTCGCCAAGAATTCGCTACTGGGGGGCGACACCGAAGGCGCCCGGAACGCGGCCGCCGAAGCCGTGATTCAGGCCGAGAATGCGCAGGTCAGCCTACATTCTGCGCCGTGGCGACAGCTCGCGGGAATACCTGGGGCCGGCGCACCTTTCGAGTCGATCCAGAGGATGTCGGACGTCGTCGTCGGACTCACCCGGGACGTCCTCGCTCCGGCGGTGGAGACCGGAACCGCCCTGTCTCCGGGAGATCTGATCTCGGACGGTGGGAAGGTGAAACTGCAACCACTTCGAGAGGCCGCTCCGGCTCTGAAACAGACGTCCCTCGCCGCACGCGCTCTCGCCGATCAGGCCCACCAGGTGCCGGGTGCGGGCTATCTCGGGCCCATCGACGACGTGCGTTCGGAGCTGCAGAATCAGACCGACGATGTGGCGAAACTGTTGGAGAACACGGCAATCGGGGCCGACATTCTCCCTGCAATGATGGGCGCGGACGGACCGCGGAACTACTTTATGGCGTTCCAAACCAACGCCGAGGCGCGTGGAACCGGCGGTCTTGTCGGTGGATACGGCATCATTCGGGCGAACGATGGTGAGGCGCAGGTTGATACACTCGGAAAAAACACCGAGGTTTCCTATGAGCACCAACCACTGGACCTAGGGTCTGATTTCAACGGACTTTACGGGAGCTACAACCCGTCAACCGACATCCGAAACAGCAATCTCAGTACCCACTTTCCTTACGCCGGACAGATTTGGCAATCACTGTGGGCGCAGGAATCCGGGGAACAGGTCGACGGTGCGATAGCGACAGATCCGGTGGCACTGAGTTACGTGCTCGGCGCTGTGGGGCCTGTCACCATGCCGGACGGTGAAGTGGTCGACGCCGGGAACGTCGTTGAACTCACCGAGTCCACCGCATACATCCGATACGCGGGTGTCAGCGACACCGAGATCGTCGCCAACAACGTCGCCCGCAAGACGTACCTCCAGACGATCGCCGCGAAGGTGGTCGAGAAGATGACCGGCAACATCGCGTCGCCACAACTACTTCTCGATGCCATCGGCAAAGCGGTGAGCGAGCGCAGGATCGCGGTGTGGAGTGCCCACCCCGAGGAACAGGCCGTCCTGGCCGGCACCCCATTGGGGCACACGGTGCCCGAGGACGATGCACCGTACGCGAGCGTCGTCGTCAACAACAACGCCGGCAACAAACTCGATTACTACCTGACCCGGGAAATCGACTACACGGCGGAGACCTGCATCGGCGACACCCGGACCTCCGAAGTGACGGTGCGCCTCACCAACAATCTCCCGGCAGGCGACTACCCGCGATACGTCGCGGGCACCTACAACAATCGTCAGGTCCCGCCCGGTACCAACGTCGCGATGATCTCCCTGCTCGCCACACGCGGAGCGAAACTGGACAAGGCCACCGTCAACGGCAGGCCCGCATTCACCGTCAACGGCAACGAACTGGGGCACCCCGTGTTCAGCATTCCCACCACCGTGCCCCGGGGCGAGACCGTGGAACTGCGTTACGCCTTGACTGAGCCTGCCGTGCCCGGTGCGGCGCGGGTACCCGTCCAACCGCTCGTGGACGATCCGAAAGTCACCGTGAACGTCCCTGCCTGTGGCGACTGATCGTCGTACTGCCGTCCCAACCTCCACCTGTCGAAGAGGATTCATGAAGAAGTCGGTTGCCATTCTCGGAACCCGCGGTTACCCCAGCTACTACGGCGGTTTCGAGACACTCGTCCGCCAGTTGGCGCCGTATCTCGCCGAGCACGGGTGGTCCGTGACCGTCTACGGCAGAGCGGACTCCACCCGCACGGACGACCCCGGTGCCGATCCGCGGATCGGCACCGTGGTCACACGCGGCGTCGAGTCGAAGTCACTCAGTACGCTCTCCTACGGCCTCACCGCGGCGGCGCACGCGTCGCGGCGCCGACCCGACGTCGCATTGATCATGAACGTGGCCAACGGGTACTGGCTCCCACTCCTGAAGGCGCGGGGGATTCCCACCCTGATCAACGTGGACGGCATCGAATGGGAACGCGCCAAGTGGGGCGGGCTGGCGAAGTCGGTGTTCAAGGGCGGCGCCCATCTCACCGCCAGGCTGGGTGACAGGCTCGTCTACGACTCGAAGGAACTCGAACGCCGGTGGTCCGAGGAGTTCCGGCGCGACGGGTTGTTCATCCCCTACGGCGGCACGGTTCCGCCGGAACTCGATCCGGTCGAGGGTTTCGGCTCCCGGTCGTACGCGCTGATGGTCGCTCGCTTCGTTCCGGAGAACACGGTCGGGGAGTTCTTCTCCGCCGCCGAGCGTTTGAGCGACGAATGGGACGTCGTCATCGTCGGATCGTCGGGATACGGAGGTGAGTTCGATGCCAGGGCAGCACAACTCGCCGCGGAGTCCGAACGCATTCACTGGCTGGGCCACGTGAGTGACGACGACAAATTGTTCGCCCTGTGGCAGCACGCGGGCGCCTACTTCCACGGCCACAGTGTGGGCGGTACCAATCCCGCGCTGGTCCAGGCAATGGCCTGCGGGACCCCCACGGTGGCCCGCGACACGGTCTTCAACCGCGAAGTGCTCGGCACCGCCGCGCGATTCGTCGAGCCGGACAGCGACTCCATCGCCCGGGGGATGGCGGAAGTGCTCTCGGATCGTGAACTGCAGAACACGCTGAGCTCCGGAACGCTCGCGCGACAGGCCACCGACTACACCTGGGTAGGGGTGTGCTCGGCATATCACGAAGCTTTGCTCGACATCGCACGGTGAGGGGGCGAGTCGGTCAGGCTCGGCGCAGCAGGCGCGCCACCGACTCCGTGAAATCCGAAGTCCGCACCCTCAGATCCCCGAGCGGCACGTTCAGCGACACCAGAAGGAATGCGAGCAGGAGCAGATAGGACACCGACGATGCCGCCGCGGCGCCCACCGCGCCGAACGGCGGCCCCAGCAGGTACAGAAGTCCGATGCCCGCGACCAGAGCCATGATCTGCGCGATCGTCATGCGCACGCCTCTTCCTTCGGCGGCGAGGGCCATCGAGCACACGTAGGCAGCCAGCATGGCACCGCCACCGATCACGCTCACCACGGCCACTCGAACCGCCGGCTCGAAGGCCTCGCCGAACACGATCGGGATCCCGACGTAGGACGCGGCCGCGAGAACGGGGGTGCTCAGTAAGGCAAGCGCGACACCGACCCTCGCGGCCTCCGCCTTCAGCTTCGCACGCTCCGCTCCCCCGGTGCGGGCGACGAGCGGAAAGAACGACGCCCCCAGCGCCTGTCCGAGGGCGAGCGGGACGGCCGCCACGGTCACCGCGACGGAATACATGCCGGCCTGCGCGGCGCCGAGCAGCGGCAGAACGAGCACCTGGTCGAGCCGGCTCGACGCGGATTCGGCGACGGCGCTGCCCGCGTATCGCACAGCCCCTCTGCTCAGTGAACCCAGCGGGTGATACGCACCCCGGACAGAAGTCCTCGTCAGCACCAGGGCCACGACGAAGGTCCCGGCCGTTCCCGCGATGTTCGCTGCCAGAACGGTCGCCGTTGTGGCGAGTCCGAGGATCCACCACACCAGCACGAGCGAGACGTAGATTGCCGGGTAGGCAATTCTCACGACGAGGACAGCCCGGTAGCGAAGGTGCGCGATCAGGACGCTGCTGTCGCACATCCAGCTCATGGCCAGGGGGCTGAGGGCCAGGCCCACTGCGGCCACGATCCGCGCCGAGTCCTCGAAATCGGCGAACAGGGTCAGCCAGGCGACGATCGCGACGGGCACCGACAGGAACACGCTGAGAGCGCAGAAGACTCGGGCGCTGCGGAGTGCCGCCCTGCCGTCCGTCGTCGACGCCACTCTCCGCACCTCGAGTGGCATTCCGAAGGCAAGGACGATGGGCACGATGAAGAAGAGGGCGATCGCCGCCGCCGTCTCACCTCTGCCGTCCGGCCCGATCGCACGCGCGACGATCGGTGCGCTGAGGAGTGAGAGCGCGGCTGCCCCGAGGTTCCCGACCACCAGTTGCGCCGGGGAATCCGCGACCACGAGGGTGCGGATCCGGGCGGACGCCGTCATCGGACACCGCCCCCGAGGCGATCCAGGGCAGCGCGGCACTCCACCGGACCGAGTTCCCAGGGACGGGAATCGAGCAGTCTCCGACGCTGGTCGTCCGTCAGCCGCTCGGCGATCTGCCGCGCGGGAGTTCCCACCACGACGGCGAAGTCGGGCACATCCCTGGTGACCACGGCACCCGCACCGACCACGGCTCCGATCCCGATTCGCCGGCATCCCGGCAGAATCGTCACGTTGGCGCCGATCCACGATTCGTGGCCGATCTCGCACCCGGTCCGCTCCACGTCGGCCTCGGGTGGCACCAGTCCGAGTGCGGGGTTGTACCAGAACGGGTGCATGCTCAGGGAGCCGACGGGATGCGCGGCGCCGAGCCTGCGCACGTTGGGGCCGATGGACACATACGACCCGATGACGGTGTCTCGGTCTGCCATTCCGGGTTCGAGCAGCGCCCCGTAGGAATAGTTTCCCACGCGCACGCCGTAATGCCGGTCGAGGATTGTGCGGAGGGAGAGTGAAGTAAACTGTCCGCCTTCACTTCGCGCGACAAACACGAGAAACCGTCGCTTCAGTGGCAGCGTCGCGAAGTGTCGGGCCACGAGCCGGCCACACCAACTCTGCTGCATCTCCGTCGGCACCGTCGATCCACCCATCTACTCGAACCCCGTCCCGCTCAACTCGAAATGGTGCGGACGAACGTGCCGGCCGCCGAGCGCAGCGCCGCGACCGGGGTACGGGCCGCGAGTACGAGCAGACCGTATCCCGCGTACCGGGGAACTCGCCTTCCACCCGCCATCCGGCCGAGCAACCTGCCCGCCAAGGTCTGTTTGCGTCCGACCTGTAGTGGTTGCACCGGCAGGACACTGTCGATGTCGATCTCCTCGAGGTGAAGTATCCCGCAGCGCTCGGCTTCGAGCAGCAACTCGTGACCGCGCTGGGTTCGGGCAATCGCGACCGACACACCGTCCGCGTCGTCGAAGACCGGATAGCCGCGCTCGTCGCACCGCCAGTAGTCGCCGACGGCGATGTCGGCGTGCCCCCCGGTTCCGTCGACACAGAGCTTGCACCGCCATTGGAGCCGGCGTCCCAGATGCTGCCCCCACGACTCGTCGTACGACAGTTCCCGTACATCCGATTCCGAGCGGACTGCGAACGTTCCCGGCCAGCCGTTGCCCCGGTAACGCAGCGCGGTGACCCCGTCTGTGGTGAATCCCAGTTCCTCGACCAGGGTGTCGGTCGCCTGCTGGCTGGGGGTACCGGCGCAGAAGAACGACAGCAGGATCGGGTGGTCCGCCTGCGGCGAGCCGATCGCGTCGAAGTACTGTCGCGCGGCTGTCGCCTCGCAGGGTTTGCCGATGAGTGCGTTGTCGGCTGCCGCGGATGCCAGGAGCGGGAGGTTGCTGACCGGTGCGTAGCGGGACCCCGCCGCCCGCAGCGCCTGATCCTTGGAGACGATCTGGATCGGCACACTGCGAGTCGGACTCGCCCCGGGGCTGCTGCCGATGACCGACCGCGTCCGTCCCGTCTCCACCAGCCACGCAGCGAGGGCTGTGAGAACTCCTCCGCTGCTACCTGATTCACGGACATCGTCGTCGATGGCCCACGACTTCCACACCGAGACGTAGCTGCCGAAGACGGCATGTGCGGTGGCGCCGGACAGTTCGGGTGCGCGAACCCGCCTGCCGGGACAGGTGGCCTCGAACAGTGCGCGTTCTTCGCGATCGGAGTCGGCTTCGCCCTCGGCCGTGGTGAAGGACGGGCGCATGTACCCCTCCGTGTCCAGATGCATTTCGATGCGGGCGGACACGAGTGTGCATCCACCGCAGCCGGTGCAGTTTCCGTTGACGACCACGCGTCGGACGGCGTCTTCGAGGGTGCGGGTCACGGCGCCCCCACTGACTGCAGAGATGCGACCGCGGCCTCCAGGCGTTCCTCGGCGAGGTCGTGGACCCCCTTCAACTGGTCGCCGACGTCGGAACCCTTCCGCGTCGTGATGACCTGGGCCGTCACCTCGCCCGGGTTCTGCTCGTGCGCGAGGTCGACACTCAGATCCCAGCCGAGGTCGGACATCAGGGGTGCGAACTTGCGCGAATACGCCCACGGAATGGCCGGTGTGCCCATCGACAGCGCGTTCAGGCACGCGTGCATCCGCGCGCCGACGACCCACTCCGCCGAACCCACCGTGCTCCTGACTTCGTCGAGCGTGCGCGGAACGACGACCTCCAACGCGGAACGGAATTGGGCGCCGAGTTCCCGGACCGCCGCCACGTCGTCGTCGATGCTGACCGCGTCCACGACGTGTGCGAGCAGGCTGACCTGCCTTCCCGCCGAGCGCAACTCGTCGAGCAGGGAGCGGACGGAGGTGCGGTAGCCGGCGGAGTCGCCGTGCCGATCCGAGAACCACAGCAGACCCGACACATTGACCACCACGTCCCGCGACTTCGGGACCTCGGCGCGCGGCAGTGCGAACACGACGTCCGTCGCGCGCGCATCGACGGGCCGACCTAGCGTCGCCGAGTACTCGGCACTGACGTCGTCGCGGGATTGCACGACCGAAGCTCTGTCGAGGCAGTATTTCCCGCCGCGTCGTCCTGCTGCCGTGGTGAACGGGCCTATCGTCTGCGGCCCCATCGCCAGGGGAATCCCCAGTTTCGCGGCCGACCTGCTGGCATACACCATGAACGCGTGCCGCTTCAGGCCGTAGATGTCGGTGAAGCTGTCTCCCGCACCCGAATCGAGGATGACGTCGTATTCGCGGAGTTTCGCCTTGATCGGACCGTTTCGCCTGCCGAAATCGCGCGCGATCGATCGGGTGGTGAACGAGACGGGAGAGTCGCCCGGCATGTAGTTCTGGAACTCGACGACGGTGTCCGGGCCCCACGCCCGGGTCGCGAGTTCGGCGAGGCCCCGAGCCAGCACCTGCACACCGAAATTGGCCGATCTGGTGTCGGCCCACAAAACGAGTACCTTCGTCATGCGGCCGCCCCTGTCAGTTGCGATTGTCGATCGTGGCGGATGCGGCGCAGTTCCGATTCCGGCCGTCTCGCACCGGTGAGAGAGACCATCCCGATGAAGAACCACAGGAGCGCACCGAACTGGGTGATCAGTGCGACTGTGAAGAGGGCAGGCACGACGGCTGCCACGCCGATCATCGGCGGCGTGGCGGTCCGGCTGATCACACGGACCGCGAGCCACACCGTTCCGAGAATCGCCGCCGCTGCGACGAAGAGACCGAAGCTCAGACCCAGCAGCACGAACGTGCTGTCGATCGATTTGAACCCACTGAAGTAGGGAACTCCGTCCGATTCGACGTATCCGGTCGCGATTCCCATCGGATTCATCGTCGGGATCAGGCCGTTCAGTTTCGAGCGGTACTGGGCGCTGTCCTCCGCCTCCGAACCCGCCTGTTCGAAGATGCCGACAATCCAGGGACTCGCCAGCGCCGCACCGACGACACCGCCCGCGAGCACGAGCATCCCGCTCCGCGAATCGCTTCTGCCCTTCATGAAGAACAGCGTCAGGAACACGGCGAAAGCGGCGCTGATCATGCCCGAACGACTGAACGACACCACCGCTGCCGCCAGCATCAGCGCGATACACACGACCTTGACGCGCGTCCGGAAGCTCGTGGCGAACACGATCGGGATCACGAGTGCGACCGAATTGGCGAGTGCGATGGAATGCCCGAAAGCCCACTCCGAGCGAATAATTCCTCCGCGCAGCTGGGAATGGCCCCACAGCCGGTACTGCACAGTCGCATTCGTCAGGTCGTAGTACGGGTTCCAGCGCAGAACGAATTCGGCCACCGCACAGACCGCGACGACGGTGAAGAGAACCGCGACGACACGATACGTGAACTCGGTGCCCACACGCTGAACCAGCAGCCGCCCCACCAGGAACGACAGCAACCACTGCGACAACGCGCTCGTCACGTCGCCGGGACGAGCCCAGCCGACGACGACGAGAATCGCACAGCACGCGAAGAAGACGAGGATGCACACGTCGATCTTGTTGGGCTCCCACCGGTTGAAGAGCAGCATCGCGCCGAGGACCAGCAGCGACATCAGAGCGGTCGGCGACAGGTAGAAGGGGTCGGTGGCGCCGAACCAGAACGGGACGAAGCACACGACAAGGAGCCACAGCGTCAGCGCGATCCGCGGATGACGGCTGCACAGAACCGAGACCGCGATGCCGGCGAGCACCGCGAGCGTGACGGTAACCCCCACCAGGGACGGGAGGAGCACCGCGAGGACGAGAACACCGGGGATGAGGCAGGTGGACGGCGACAATCGGTTCACCGCGTCACGTACGGGCGTGCTCACGATCGATCACCTCCCCGGGCTCGGCGTCCTTCGGCAGGCCGGACGGCACCCGCAGGAGGTCCCGCGCATACGAGGAGAACTTTCGGGACTCCTCCAGCCAGGACCGCCGCCGGGGCCGGTCCTGCACGGCGCGTATGCGATACGCAGCCGACCGAGCGAGCAATCCCCCACTCACCGCGAACTTCCACGACAGATTCTGGATGCGTGAACGAGAGATCCTCCACTTGTACAGGTCGTACAGATTGACCACCCACGCCGAGTTCGGCCTGCGGTCCCCCGACGGCGCCGAGCTCTCGCCGATCGTGTGCACACCCGACGCCTCGGCGGACATGACGATCCGGTGGCCCGCATCCTGGACACGGAGGCAGTATTCGAGATCTTCCGCATACATGAACCAGCGAGTGGTCAGCCCGCCCAGTTCGCGCCACAGTTCGGCGTGTGTCATCAGACAGGCTCCGGAAACCCAGTCGACGTCCCTGCTGACGAACGAATTCCGCTTCAGAAGGTAGAGACCCTCGACGGCCCCCGACGTCGAGGACAGTCGCGACAAGCCGTAGTAGTGACAGAAGACGCGCCACAGGTCCGGACGGCGGCCCCCTTCCCGGATGGTGAGACGATCGCCCGGCTTCTCCAGGACGGGGGCGGCGATGCCTGCTCCCTCGTCGAGGACCCGGCCGAGCGCGCGCACGTCGGCGGCGTCGATGCGGGCATCGGGATTGAGCAGCAGTAGATGCTCACCGCACGCCTGCGCCGCGGCTGCGTTCACCCCGCGCGCGAACCCCAGATTTTCGGAACTCCGGATAACCCGCGCACGGGGCGCGATGCGGTTCACCGTGTCGAGGGTGGCGTCGTGTGAATCGTTGTCGAGGACGACGATCTCGATGTCGGGTTCGTCGGCCAGCGGTTGGAGGCACCGGCCGATCACGGCAGCACTGTTGTACGTGACCACCAGCACCGAGACGCGAATTCTGCGTTCCTCACTCATGCCGTCTTACCGCCCTTTTCACGCCTGCTCCCGACTATCCGGGCAGGGGACCCGACGGCCACACTTCCCGGCGGGAGGTCGCCGGTCACCACGGACCCCGCGCCGACAACCGAACCGTCGCCGATGGTGACCCCGGCGACGACGACCACGCCGGCTCCGAGCCAGCAGTCGTCGCCGACGGTCACGGGCAGTCTCTGTTCGCCTTGAAACCGGATGGGCGTGTCTTCGTCGGAATACACGTGGTTCTCGCTGACGATCACCACGTTGGGCCCGAGGAGGCAGTCGCGTCCGATCACGACGCCACCCTGACCCCAGACGGTGTTGTACATGCCCACAGCGGTCCGGTCGCCGATCACGACCCCGATCCCGGGATTCGCGATCACCCCTGATGCCGCGATGGTCGCGCCTCGGCCCACGGTGACGTTGTCGCCGAGTTCGATTCCGTTCCGTGAGAATGCCTCGACCCGGACGTCGTCACCGAGGCAGACGCCTTTGCCTACCCGCAGGAACGCTGCACCCGTCACCGTCACGCGCCGTCCACGGAAGTGCAGGGTGGACGCACCCGCATAACGTGCGCCCAGCACCAGACCGCGTGCCGCCTCGATTCCCTTGCGCAGCGCGAATCCCGCCACGACCGTCGCGGGTACGTCCGCCGGAAGTTCCCGGCCGCGCAGGTGCAGGTACGCGTTGCCGAGCAGGTTCACCGTCACCGTGTCGCACCCTCGATCGAGTGGGAGACATGACGCAGTTCTTCACGCAGCACTCGAATCACTTCCGGCCAGTCGTTGTCTGCCGATTCCCGGGGACCCCTCGGTCGCGGATGCTCCGGTCCGGCCTTCGCGAGCGCCGCCATGGCGGCCGCGATTCGCTCGACGTCGAGTGGGTCGACGTAAGCGGCGTGTGCTCCGAGTGTTTCGCGGAACACGTCCAGGTCGCTGACGAGCACACGGGCACCGAAGGCACGCGCCTCCACGGGCGGGAGCCCGAACCCTTCGCCCAGCGACAGGCAGCAGAAGTAGTCGCAATTCTCGTAGAGCCACCGTAGTTCGCCGTCGGACAGGCGCCCGGTGAATATCACGCTGCCGTCCTCGACGGCGGCGCGAGTGGACGGTGGAATCGGCGCGTTCTTTCCGGAGGCTTCACCGACCACGACCAAGGGGTACTCCGGGGTGATCAGCCCCGAGCCCACGCCCGCGTCGATGATGCGCTGGACGTTCTTGCGCACATTGAGTCGTCCAACCGTGAGAACGAATTCGGCGACGGCCGAGACAACGGGTGGTGGCACCGGCTCGGCGGAGAGCAGTCCCCGTGCCACGCCGAGTCCGGAGGTCGCGACCCGCCCGATTTCCGGGTTGTGGGAACGGATCCGCACCCGTTCCGCCCCGGAGGACGTGACGACCGAACCCGCGCGGCGCGCGAGCCTCGGAATGAGGGAAAGGTATGCGCGTTCGACTCGCGTGAACCATTCCGGGTTGGACTGGAACAACACGTCGTGGACGTACACGACGGACGGCGAGCCCACCGGGGAGAAGTTCTGCGCCAGCACCGCATCGATGTTGCCGATCTTGCGCGCGACGAACGGCAGTTCCACGCTGTTGATCAGGGGATGCACTCGCGAGCGAGTGGGCACGACGCGGACTCCGTCCGGGACAGTCGCTCTCGCCGAGTCGACCCGGCCGGCGGGGACGGCGAGAAACAGCTCGTCTCCCGGATAGGACTGCGCCCACTGACCGATGGCCTCCCGCAGAACAAGTCGGCCGGAGGGCGGTCCGTCGACCCACCAGTACCCGTCGAGCAACACCCGCATGTCAGTACGCGCCGTCACTCGCCACCACAGCCCTCAGGGTCTTCGCAATGATCAGCATGTCGCTTACCATCGACCAATTCTCCACGTACGACAAGTCGAGCCGCACCGATTCCTCCCATGACAGGTCCGAACGGCCACTCACCTGCCACAAGCCGGTGACACCCGGTTTGACCAGAAGCCGGCGGTGAACGTCGCCGTCGTACGCCTCCACTTCCCGGTGCAGCGGGGGACGCGGACCGACGATACTCATCTCACGTCGCAGCACGTTGATGAACTGCGGCAGTTCATCGATGCTGAACCGGCGGAGTACTCGTCCGACCGGTGTCACACGGGGATCCTCACGCAGTTTGAACAGCACCCCGGCACCCTCGTTGCGGTCCATGAGCGACGCCACCTGTGTGTCGGCGTTCTGCACCATCGAGCGAAACTTCAACATCTGGAACGGCTTCCCATCGAGCCCCATCCGTTCGGACCGGTAGAACACCGGGCCCCTGCTGGTCAGCTTGACCGCCACCGCTGCAGCGAGCATCACAGGAGTGACCAGGACGAGCGCGAACAAAGCGAAAGCGATGTCGAACGACGTCTTCCCGAACTTGCTCGCGCCGTGGTAGCTCGGCTTCTCGACGTGGATCAGCGGCAGACCGGCCACCGGCCGAATTTCCAGGCGTGGCCCCGAGACATCCATCATTCCCGGCGCGACGACGAGATCGACCTCGTGGTTCTCGAGATCCCACACCATCTGCCGCAACCCGTGATGTCCCAGATGCTCGGTGGCCGTGACCGCCACGGTGTCTGCGCCGGATTCACGCAACGCTTCCACCACATCGTTTTCACTACCCAGCACCGGGATGGCACGACCGCTCACCGTGATGTGCTCGTCGAATCGACGGGGATGACCCGGAATACATGCTCCCACCACCAGAAAGCCGTCCGCCGTTCCGCGATCGAAGGACTCGGCGAGGCTGCGCACCGAATGGTGGGCACCGACAGCGAGAACGGACGTCCGGAAGTGTCCGTGCGCCCTCTTGTACGACACCACCCGACGCCACATCCACCGGCTGACCAGCAGTCCGACCAACCCTGCGGGAAGAGCGATCGCGAGGTAGAGGCGGGCGAGATCGAGACGAGCGAGTAGCGCTGCGATGGCAATGATCCCGAACAGGCGCATCGTCGCTGTCGCGATCCGCCGGTACTCCTCCGGTCCGCTGCCGATGACCCGTGGTGAGCGGGAATGAAACACGGTGAGCATTCCCAGCCACATGGCGATCAGGGCTATGGAAATGAGTGTGTAGCTGACGTTGTCGAGGGACTGCGAGTGCACCTGGGCATCGGAGCCCCCGAATCTCCACCACTGTGCCGTGGCGACCGCGGCCGTCACGACCAGCGCGTCGGTGACCGCAAGGCGCCGGATATAGGCGGTCTGCCAGCGACGGCGAACGACGCCGTGTGCGTCTCCGACCACGTGGGGACCCGGGTTCGAGGCATGTGCGTCCACCGCGCTACGAACGGTCGAACTGGACGCCATCATTGCTTCGCCTCCGGATCAAGCTCTCGGGATTCGGAACTTGCATGTGGTGTTCATGTGGTGTTGTTGCCGTGATGATGATTGCAGACCGGCCAGTCTCATGCTCACTCTGTGGCGATCTTCACCACATCCGCGTGAATACCCGCGAGTAGCAACAACTTCTGATCCACCAGCAACCTCACGGTGAATCAGCGAATGAGCCGACTTCGCGCTCCGAACATCCACGAGAAACCAGTTCCACATCCAGTTTTCGATTCATTTCGGTACTGTCGTCGCGCAATATAGCTGCGTACCAATCCACTTCCCCACGCGAATTTCGTCACCGTTGGCCAATTTCTGTTCGCCACACGTGCGGCCGCGCTCCCATGTCATGTCAGGCACAACCGTCCCATTTGTACCCATTCGAGAACTTGACCGACGCGCCGCAACTCTGGACTCGACGGGGTCGGCCAGCCCGAACACCGCGGCCGCGAGCAGCAGCGCGGCACACCGAACCTTCGTTGTGCGACAGTGGTGCGATGAGCCCTGTGGTGACGATCGACGAGTTGGCGGAATCGCTGAGCAGCGACGCTCCGCCGGTCCTTCTCGACGTGCGGTGGGCGCTCGGCGACACCGAGGGCAGGCAGCACTATCTCGACGCGCACATCCCCGGGGCCGTGTTCGTCGACCTCGACACCGAACTCGCCGCCCCGGGAACCCCGGAACTCGGGAGGCATCCGTTACCGGCGGTGCCGGATCTCCAGGACGCCGCACGCCGGTGGGGTGTCCGGGCGGGCAGTCCCGTCGTGGTCTACGACGCCACCGGGAACCTCGCCGCCGCGCGGGCGTGGTGGCTGCTGCGCTGGGCGGGAGTTGCCGAGGTGACGATGCTCGACGGTGGTTTCGGCGCGTGGACGTCGGCGGGCCACCCCGTCCGATCCGGCGACGAGCAGGCGCGCGTCCCCGGTGACGTCGTGCTCACCGCTGGCCACCTGCCGACGCTGACCGCGGACGAGGCCGCCGAACTCGCCGCCCATGGTCGCCTTCTCGATGCCCGTGCCGCCGAGCGGTACTCGGGCGAGACCGAACCCGTCGATCCCCGCACAGGGCACATTCCCGGTGCCCGCAGCGCCCCGACGTCCGAGAATCTCGGGCCCGACGGGCGGTTCGCGCCTGCCGAGGCGCTGCGCGAACGGTTCGCCGCGGTCGGCGCCGACCCCGGACGTCCGGTCGGCGTCTACTGCGGATCGGGCGTGACGGCGGCCCACCAGGTTGCGGCACTCGCGCTGGCCGGCATCGACGCCGCCCTGTACCCGGGGTCCTGGTCGCAGTGGTCGTCGGATCCCGCACGCCCGGCGGCCACCGGCCCCGACCCGCGGTGACGGCGAGTCACGCCGTCTGACCGGCCGTCTCCACGTCGTGCGCCGGATAGGCATGGATGAGGGCGGTACTCAGCTTCGGAACGGCGTACCTGAGTGTGTGTTCGGCGGTGTGCGCCACGCGGTGCGCGTCGCGCAGGCTGGTCGAAGGGTCGACGTCGAGTTCGGCGTCGGCATGCAGGTGGTGCCCGATCCACCGCATCTTCACGCTCCGCACCCCGACCACCCCCGGTTCGGCGGCGAGGGCCCGTTCGGCGGCGTCGACGAGTTCCGGGTCGACGCCGTCCATCAACCGCCGGAACACGTCGCGTGCCGCGGTCCGTAACACGAGCAGGATCGCAGCCGTGATGACCAGGCCCACCACCGGGTCGGCGAGCGGAATCCCGACCGCGACACCACCGGCGCCCAGCACCACGGCGAGGGAGGTGAATCCGTCGGTCCGTGCGTGCAGCCCGTCGGCGACGAGCGCGGCGGAGCCGATCCGCCGACCGATCCGGATGCGGTACAACGCCACCCACTCGTTGCCGGCGAAACCGATGACACCAGCGAGGGCCACCCACCCGAGGTGGTGGATCGGCACGGGATCGAGGAGGCGGCGGGTCGCATCGACACCCGCGACGACCGCGGACAACGCGATCATCACCACGACGAACAACCCGGCGAGGTCTTCGGCCCGGCCGTATCCGTACGTGAATCGCCGGGTGGCCGCCCGCCGTCCGAGGGCGAACGCGATCCACAGCGGAATCGCTGTCAGCGCGTCCGAGAAGTTGTGGATCGTGTCGGCGGCGAGCGCGACGGAACCGGACAACGCGACCACGATCACCTGAGCCAGGGCGGTGACGCCCAGCACCACCAGGCTGATCTTCACCGCCCGGATCCCGATCTCGCTCGCCTCGAGTGCGTCGTCGACGCTGTCCGCGGAGTCGTGGCTGTGCGGGGCGAAGATCTCGCGGATCACCCCGCGGACGCCACCCGAATGTCCGTGGCCGTGGCCGTGGGAATGTCCGTGGCCGTTCACCACCCGCCTCCCTCCGCAGCGAGGTCCGCGTCCTCGTGGATGACCTGCAGGTCGCCGGTGGCACGGTGATGTCCCGGGATACCGGGGCCCGCGTGCTCGGCATTGAACACGGCGTCGGTGACCAACTGCTGCACGTGCTCGTTGGCGACGCTGTAGTAGATGGACGTTCCCTCCCTCCGCGTGCGCACCAGCCGCGCCATCCGGAGCTTCGCGAGATGTTGCGAGACGGAGGGTGCCGGCTTCCCCACCCGTTCGGCCAGCTCGTTCACCGACAGCTCGCCTCCCACGAGTTGCCAGAGCACCTGCACCCGGGTCGCGTCGGCGAGCATGCGGAAGACCTCGACCACCAGCCCGACCTGGTCTTCGTCGAGCCGACGCCGGCAAGAGCGCATATCTGCATTCATACGCAGATAATAGTTCACTTCGTTTTGTGATGCATCAGACACCGAATCGACTTACTTGCTTGCGCTAACGATGTATATAGTTGCTTGCATCAAGTAAGTCGTCCTTCAGGGGTTGCCATGTCCGTCTCGTCAGTGCCTACCGTGTCGTCCGTATCTCTCGGCACCACCGAAGCGCTCATCGACGAGGTCTTCCTCTTCGGCCGCGTGCTTCGCGACGCCCTGGTGTCGGAAGGCGACGGTCACATCCCGCGCGCGTTGACGGGGGTCCTCCTCGTTCTCGCGGCTCGGGGGGAATGCCGGCAGAACGAACTCGCCGCCGAGCTGTGTGTCAGCCAGTCCTCACTCAGTCGCCAGATCACCGATCTGGTGGACGTCGGCTACGTCACCCGGCACTCGGATCCCGCCGACGGACGCGCATTCCGAATACGCGTGTCGCCGGAGGGAATGGCGTACGTCAAGCACGTGAGAACACAGCGAGCCGCACGAATGCAGAAGTTGATGACCGGATGGAACGAGACCGAGGCAGCGATTGCCCTCGAGTCCATCCGGCACCTGAAGGAAACACTCTTCGATCCAGAACACCGGATCGTCACGAGCTCGAACCCGATTGGAACACAAAGCGTATGACCGAAACACAGACTCGGCCGCCGGTTGAAGAAACGACGGCCATGACGCACCGCCAAATCCTCGAAGCCCTCACGGGCCTGCTCGCGGCACTGTTCACCGCGCTGCTGAGCAGCACGATCGTCGCCACCGCCCTCCCGACGATCATCGGTGACCTGAAGGGCACCCAGACCGCCTACGCCTGGGTCATCACCAGCGCATTGCTCGCCAATGCCGCCTCGACACCCATCTGGGGCAAGCTCGCCGACCTGTTCAACAAGAAGGTCCTCGTCCAGAGCGCGATCGTCATCTTCGTCATCGGTTCGGTGATCGCGGGCTTCGCGCACAACGTGCCGATCCTGCTGGCCGCGCGCGTCATCCAGGGCATCGGCATGGGTGGCCTGACGGCCCTCGTCGTCGCCATCATCGGCACCATCGTCGCTCCCCGTGAGCGCGGCCGCTACTCCGGTTACATGGGTGCCGTCATGGCCGTGTCGATGTCGGGTGGCCCGATCCTCGGCGGCGTCATCGTCGACAGCCCCCTCGGCTGGCGCTGGTGCTTCTTCGTGTGCGTGCCGCTCGCCGTCATCGCACTGTTCCTGCTGCAGCGCACGCTGCACCTCGCGACCGAGAAGAAGGACGACGTCTCCATCGACTGGCTCGGCGCCCTGCTGCTGACCGCCGGTGTGTCCATCCTGCTGATCTGGGTCTCGTTCGCCGGCAAGGCGGGCTACTACGAGTGGTTCTCCCGTGAGACGGTCATGTACGTCGGATCCGGTGTACTCCTGCTGGCCGCGACGATCCTCGTCGAAGCCAAGGCCAAGTCACCGATCATCCCGCTCAAGATCGTCACGGAGAAGACCACCGGACTCGCCATCATCGCGTCCGTCGCCGTCGGTGTCGGAATGTTCGGTTCCACCACGTTCCTCGGCCAGTACTTCCAGACCTCGCGTGGCTACACCCCGACCATGGCCGGAGTGCTCACCATCCCGATGGTCGCCGGCATGCTCCTCGGCACGGTCGGATCCGGACAGCTCATCACTCGCTTCGGTAAGTGGAAGCCGTTCGTCGTCGGCGGCGCCGTCCTGATGATCGTCGGCTTCGGATTGCTCGGCACCATCGATCACGAGACCAGCCTGACCCTCGTCGGCGCGTACATCGCGATCATCGGTCTCGGCATGGGCATGCTGATGCAGAACCTGGTCCTCGCGGTGCAGAACACCGTCAGCGTCCAGAACATCGGTGCGGCATCCAGCTCGGTCGCCTTCTTCCGGACCTTCGGTGGCGCGATCGGCGTCTCGGTTCTCGGTTCGGTGCTGGCCACCCGCGTCGCCGACCTGTCGGCCGAAGGCTTCGCCAAGATCGGCATCAAGACCGGAGGCAGCGGCGGCGGAAGCCTGGACCTGACGTCCATGCCCGCTCCCGTGCAGGGTGTCATCCGCGCCGCATACGGAGACGCGACCGGCCGGATCTTCCTCATCGCCGCCGCCGTCGCCGTCATCACCCTGATCGCCGTCATCCTGCTGCCCAACCGCCCGCTGCGTCGCACCATCGACCTGTCGAGCGAGCAGGAGCCCGTCCAGGAACCCGAGTACGCCTCCGTTCCGGAGTACGCACTCGAGCCCGACACGGCACCGATCCAGTCGTCCGACGTCCGCGGCGGCAGGCACGAGGCCCCCGCCGATCAGCGGCAGCCCTTCGCGGGGTTGAGCGCCGACGCCCGGGACCGTCTCCTGTCCATGCTGCTGCCCCAGCCGGAGCGGACGCTGGAAGCGATCGACGAAGCGGAGAAGATCCGCGACGAGGTCAACCGCCTGCGTACCGATCTCAACGCCAAGCTCGTCGAATTCGACGCGGTCTGGGATCGCCTGCGCGAACTGGGACTGAGCGAAGAGCAAGTGGCCGGCGTCCTCGGCGGCGGCCACGTGACGGACACCGGCAACGGTGCCCTCATCCGCTGAATGAGATGATCGTTCAGTTCCACGACGCCGTCGGCCCGCCCACGTATCCCCCTCTACGTGGGCGGGCCGGCGGCGTGTTCGCTCAATTGACCCGGTTCACGCTGGTGGGCACGTCGAGCAATGTGCTCTACGCTCTCGCGTTCTTCACCCTCGACATGTACGGGTCGTTCGTCGCCAACCTGGTCGGCGTGGTGACCAGTTCGATGTTGGCCAACGAACTCCACCGGCGGCTCACCTTCCGCGCCGTGGACCGCGTCCGCTGGTTCGTCGCGCAATGGGAAGGCGGGACCCTCGCGCTGATCGGTCTGGCCGTCAGCTCACTCGCGCTCGCCCTGCTGCACATGCTCTTCCCCGGCGCCGACGGCCCGGTGCAAGTCGCGCTCGTCATCGCCGTCAGCGCCGTCGTCGGCGGCCTGCGGTTCCTCGCGCTCCGCGGGTGGGTCTATGCCTCCGGCCTGTGAGTACTTATTAACCGCGGGCGGTTAATAAGTACTCACAGGGGACGGTGCCACGGACCCGTGATGGCCAGCGTCAACCCCGGCGACTGGATGTTCACGAACAGGATCTTCCCGTCCGCACTGAATGCCGGACCGCAGAACTCGCTGTCGTTCAACTCGTTCCGAGCCATCGCGAACGGCTCACCCTGCGCCGTGACGCCCACGAGGTGGCTGATTCCTTCGCCGTCCTCGGCGAGGATCACGCCGCCGTACGGCGAGACGGTGATGTTGTCGGGCCCGTCGTAGTTTCCGGTGTCGACAGAGGGATCGGGATTGACACCGAACAGGGTCTTCAGCGTGACGGTCTGCTTCGCCGGGTCGTAGAACCACACCTGGCCGTCGTGCTCGGCGACGCTGCCGTCGCTGGTCCGCGCGTAGCTCGCGACGAAGTAGGCGCCGCCGTCGCCCCACCACTGTCCCTCCAGCTTGCGGCTCCGGGTCACGACGTCGTTCCCGAACTGCTCGCGCACCGACGTGCTCGTCGCGTCGCGGTCCGGCACACCTACCCACTGCACGGCGTACACGGTTCCCGGCTCGGCGGCCTGCGACAGGTCGGGGACGTGCGTTCCGCCCTGGAAGCACGCCATCGCCTGGAGGGCGCCCGCGGTGTCGCCGCCCGGAGACTGCGCGAGTTCGCGCAGCGCGTTCGGCCCGCCCCGGAAACCCTGCGGCGGCGTCCACCGGTAGTACAGGCCGTTCGGCCCGGACGCGTCCTCGGTGAGGTAGATGGTGCTCGACGCCGGATCCACCGCCACGGCCTCGTGCGCGTACCGACCCAGGAACTTCAGCGGCACAGGACTTTTTCCCCTGTTCGCGTCCTGACTCGCCGGGTCCACCTCGAAGACGTAACCGTGGTCGAGCAGGAACCCGTCCTCCCCCGCCCGCGCCTCCGTCTCCTCGCAGGTCAACCACGTTCCCCACGGGGTGATGCCGCCCGCGCAGTTGTTCACGGTGCCCGCGACGTTGACGTACTGGCCCTGCCGTGCGCCGTCGATGCCGACCGCGGTGGTGGTTGTACCGCCGCGCGCGCCCGTGTCGTACGTCAATCCGTCGAGAGCGGGCACGCCGAACGGTTCGTCGCTGCCGATCTCGTGATTGGTGACGAGTGTGGAACCGCCGGGTCGCCCGAACACCCCGATGGCGTCGGGATCGCTCGGCACCGGTACGCCACCGTCCAACTGCGTCTCGCCCGACCGGGCGACGACGGTGTACGAAAAGCCCACCGGGAGCGACAGAATGCGGTTCGGGTCGGGTACGAGCGGTCCGTAGCCGATCGCCTGTCCCGGCGCCGCAGACGCGAACGCCGGCCGGACGAGGGCGTCGACGCTTCCGGCGAGGGCCACACCGAGTCCGGTGAGCGCGGTGCGACCGAGGAATCCGCGGCGGTTGAGTGATGCAGTGGACACTGTCTGAAACCTCCATGGTGACGAACCGGGACCTCCGGACGGTAGGTACCGGACTGCCTTGCTTCGTGGACACACCGTGGCGGGCTTATGAACCGGGGGCGAATTTCCCCCGTGAGTATTTATTAACCGCCGGCGGTTAATAAATACTCACGGGCGTTGACATGTGACCAAATGGTCACCTATTGTCGATTCATGGACGACGATCACGTCTTCAAGGCGCTGGCCGATTCCACCCGCCGCCTGATACTCGACCGATTGTTCGCCCAGGATGGTCAGACGCTCACCGAACTCGAGTCGCAGGTCGAGATGACGCGATTCGGGGTCATGAAGCATCTGCGTGTGCTCGAAGACGCGGGGCTCGTCGTCACGCGCCGCTCCGGCCGGGAAAAACTTCACTACCTCAATCCTGTGCCGATACAGCTGATCCACAACCGGTGGATCGACAAATACACCGAGCGTCACACGAGTGCGCTCGCTCAGCTGAAAGCCGAACTGGAGGAAGAGAAATGACTACCGCCGACGCATTCCAGATCTACGCGGTTTACATCAAGGCGACGCCGGAGGCCATCTGGGACGCCATCACCAAACCCGAGTGGTCGCAGCAGTACGGTTACGGCGGTCTGGTCGACTACGAGCTCCGCGCGGGCGGCGCGTTCCGATCGCGCGCGGACGACGCGATGAAGGAATACCCGGGCGTGCCCGACGTGATCGTCGACGGCGAGGTGATCGAGTCCGATCCGCCGAAGAAGCTGGTGCAGACGTGGCGGATGCTGATGGACGCCGACAACGTGGAGGGTTTCACCACCCTGACCTACGAGATCGTGCAGTCGAGCCGCCCCGGTGTCGCGAAACTGACTGTCACACACGACCTCACCAACGCACCGGGCCTGGCCGAGGTGGTTGCGGGCAGGCGCGAGTCCGAGGGTGCGGGCGGCGGTTGGAACGAGGTGCTGAGCGGAATGAAGACCCTGCTCGAGACGAGGCAGCCGATGGTGAACTGGGGCTGACCCGCGGGTCGGCGGGCGCGAGGTCCCGACATCTGTCGGACGGCCGCAGTAAGCTCCAACCATGACGGCTGCGCAGTCGCTCGACGGGGATTTCCTCGCACTCGCCGACCCTTACCGGCGCGAGTTGCTCGCCCATTGTTATCGCATGATGGGCTCACTTCACGACGCCGAAGACCAGATGCAGGAGACCTTCATCCGGGCCTGGCGGGGGTACGACGGCTACCAGCAGCAGGCGTCGCTGCGGACGTGGCTGTACAAGATCGCCACCAACACGTGCCTGACGGCCCTGCAGAGCAAATCCAAGCGTCCGCTGCCGAGTGGGCTGGGCGCTCCCGACTCCGACCCGACCGCCGACCTCGTCGAACGACACGAGGTGCCGTGGCTCGGACCGCTCCCCGACCGCCTCATCGACGACGATGCGAACGACCCCGCCACCGTCGTGACGTCGCGCGAGTCGGTGCGGCTGGCGTTCATCGCCGCCCTTCAGCATCTTCCTGCACGTCAGCGTGCGGTTCTCGTCCTCCGCGACGTGTTGCAGTGGAAGGCGTCAGAGGTCGCGGCGGCTGTCGGTACCACCACGACGGCGGTCAACAGCCTGCTGCAGCGTGCACGTGCGCAACTCGAACTGGCCATGCCGACGGCCGACACTCTCATGGAACCGGAATCACCCGAGGAGCGCGACCTCCTCGACCGCTACGTCGCCGCGTTCGAGAACTACGACATCGACGCGATCGTCGAACTGTTCACCAAGGACGCCGTCTGGGAGATGCCACCGTTCGACGGCTGGTATCGCGGGGGCGCCTCGATCGGCACCCTGATCAGCGGAAACTGTCCAGCCAAGGCTGCGGGCGACATGCGTCTGGTGCCCACGGCGGCCAACCGACAACCGGCGCTCGGCCTGTACATGCGCGGGGAGGACGGCGTCCACCGTCCGTTCCAGCTCCACGTCCTGGACGTCACGGCTGACGGGGTCTCCCATGTCGTCTGCTTCTTCGACGTCGATCTGTTCGAGAAGTTCGGACTACCGGAGACCCCGCCCGCCTGACCCCTACGCCGGCACTGCGGCCGGATCCATCCACATGACCTCCCAGACGTGACCGTCCAGGTCGCGGAACGCGCGTCCGTACATGAAGCCTTCGTCCTGGAGCTTGCCCCACGACGTCCCGCCGGAGGCGAGGGCCTTGTCGACGAGGCTGTCGACCTCCTCGCGACTGTCGGCCGAGATACACAGGAGGGCCTCGACGGACTTCGAGGTGTCGCAGATGCCGCCCTCGATGAAGTCCTTGAACCGGGACTCGACGAGGAGCATCACGGACGTGTACTCGTTGATCACCATGGCGGTGCAGGAGTCGTCGCTGAACGTAGTGTTGAACTCGAAGCCGAGTCCGGCGAAGAACGTCTTGGTCGCGTCGAGGTTCTTGATCGGCAGGTTCACGAAGAGCATCCGGGACATGTGATTCTCCTTCTCGGGTTCCGCCCACTGCGGAAGGTCATCGATACAGACCGCAGCGGTGCGCAAAACTCATCGGCGACCGCGCGCCCGATCCCCTCAGCTCTCGGCGAGGTCGAGGAACGAGCCGATGATGATCCGCCCGGCCGCTTCCACGTCAGCCATGTGCTGCCTCGACGGCGTGGTGTCCGGCGGCATGTGGGCCTGCATCACCGGCAGCTGCGCGCGCGTCAGTTCGACGTGGAACTGCAACCCGTACGCCCGGCGGCCGATCGCGAACGCCTGATTCTCGTAGAGGTGACTGCTCGCCAGCCCGATCGCGCCGTCGGGGAGGTCGAACGTGTCGCCGTGCCAGTGGACGACGGGCACCTCGGCGCCGGCCGAACCGAAGACGGGATCGCGCGACCCGTCCACGGACACGGTGACCGTCCCGGCGCCGTTCTCCGGGGTCGACCCCCGGCGGATCGCGCTGCCGAACGAGGCGGCGAGAAGCTGCGCGCCGAGGCAGATTCCCAGCATCGGAAGTCCGGCGTCCACAATTGCTTTGATGAAGTTTCGCTCTCGTGGAAGTTGCGGGTGGGTAACGTCATCGAGTGCGCCCATCGGACCGCCCATCACCACGAGGCCGCCGATGTCGTGAACGGCCGGGAGTTCCGACGCCCGGTACATGGGGTACTCGGCGTACCGAATTCCCCGCTCCGCCAGCAAAGTACCGACGAGCGCCGGTCCCTCGAACGGCACGTGCTTTACAACCGCCCATGGCTTGTTCATGCCACAATTCTTACCGAGTAGGGACTTTCGACCCTATGCAGGCCCGGATTCGCGAATTCCGCACTGAGTGCACAAAATTCGGATGTTCACACGGAGTTCACGTTCGGTGTACTCCACCCGAATGACACCACCGAAACTGGACGCTTGTCTAGTGGCATGGCTCACGCGAAACCTGTAGAAATACGACGTCACGCTTTCGTGACCCGTCCCATATCAATTAGTTATCCGGTGGTGGTCCCTGACAAACGGAACGTCACCATCTCCCGTTACCTCAGACCACAGACGAGCCCTCCCGCGATCCGGGAAGTCGTCTACGGGATGGAAAGGGCCCTAGATGCCGCTCCCCATGTCCCCTCTCGACTCGATGTTCCTTCTCGGCGAGTCCCGTGAGCACCCGATGCATGTCGGCGGCGTAGAGATCTTCCAGCTCCCGGAAGGCGCCGACACGTACGACATGCGCGCGATGCTCGACCGCGCGCTCGCCGACGGCGACGGAATCGTCACCCCCCGGCTCGCCAAGCGAGCCCACCGGTCCTTCTCGACGCTCGGTCAGTGGAGCTGGGAGACCGTCGACGACATCGACCTCGGTCACCACATCCGGCACGACGCGCTGCCCGCCCCCGGGGGCGAGGCCGAGCTGATGGCACTCTGCTCGCGGCTGCACGGATCGCTGCTCGACCGCAGCCGCCCGCTGTGGGAGATGCACCTGATCGAGGGTCTGAGCGACGGACGGTTCGCGGTCTACACCAAGATCCACCACGCGGTCGCCGACGGCGTCACCGCGATGAAGATGCTGCGCAACGCGCTCAGCGAGAACTCGGAAGATCGGGACGTGCCGGCTCCCTGGCAGCCGCGGGGCCCGCGGCCGCAGCGGACGCCGTCGAAGGGCTTCAGCCTGTCGGGTCTGGCCGGTTCCACGTTCCGCACCGCCCGCGACACCGTCGGTGAGGTCGCCGGGCTCATGCCCGCGCTCGCCGGCACCGTGTCCCGCGCCTTCCGCGACCAGGGCGGCCCACTCGCCCTGTCCGCACCGAAGACCCCGTTCAACGTGCCGATCACCGGTGCCCGCCAGTTCGCGGCGCAGTCGTGGCCGCTCGAACGTCTCCGGCTCGTCGCCAAGCTGTCCGACACCACCATCAACGACGTCGTGCTCGCGATGTCCTCCGGGGCGCTCCGCAGCTACCTCGAGGATCAGAACGCCCTGCCCGCCGAGCCGCTGATCGCGATGGTGCCGGTGTCGCTGAAGAGTCAGCGCGAGGCGTCGAACGGCAACAACATCGGGGTGCTCATGTGCAACCTCGGCACCCACCTCCCCAACCCGGCGGATCGCCTCGACACCATCCGGACGTCGATGCGCGAGGGCAAGGAGGCGTACAAGTCGATGAGTGCGACGCAGATCCTCGCGATGAGCGCTCTCGGCGCGGCACCGATCGGCGCGAGCATGCTGTTCGGCCACAACTCGCGGGTGCGCCCGCCGTTCAACCTCATCATCTCCAACGTTCCGGGCCCCAGCTCGCCCCTGTACTGGAACGGGGCGCGGCTCGACGCGATCTACCCACTGTCGGTGCCCGTCGACGGCCAGGGCCTGAACATCACCTGCACCAGCAACGACGACATCATCTCGTTCGGGGTCACCGGCTGCCGCAGCGCGGTGCCCGACCTGAAGTCGATCCCCGCCCGGCTGGGGCACGAACTGCGCGCCCTCGAGCGCGCGGTCGGAATCTGATCCTAGGGACTCTTACGGTCGCTGTGCCCGAGGTGGCGGTCGGGCGCCACCCGGTCCCGGACCAATTGCTTGAGCACGGTGATGTCGGGGAAGCCGCCCTGTTCCGTGCGGTCCCAGATCAGTTCGTCGTCGACGGTGATGCGGAAGATCCCGCCGGTGCCGGGGACGAGCGCGACCTCGCCGAGGTCCTGCCCGAACGTGCCGAGTAATTCCTGCGCCATCCACGCCGCACGCAACAGCCACTGGCACTGGGTGCAGTAGGTGATCGCGACCCGGCCGTCTGCGCTGCTCGTCGTCATCGTGCCAGGTTAACCGAAGGTGCTCCCCCGCTTGCTGTTCGAGTTGCGCGGAGGACACCTGTTCGTCATGCGGACGTCAGCATCCTGAGGCAGACTGTCGATCGCCATGCTGTGCCACCTCGACGAAAGGAAGCCGCCATGTCCACCGCGCTCGAAGAATCGCGTCGCCACGCCATCGAGCTGACCAACGAGAAGATCCAGGCCGTCAAGGACTTCTTCACCAACATCTTCCGCCTGGACACCACGCACCGCACCGAGGCCTGAACACGTGGGGAGGTCCTCGCCGAGAAGGCCTCCCCGTGTTCACCGGATCGTCGCGAAAAACTCCACGACCTCCGCGGTGCGGAAGTGATCCTCCGAGACGTGCGGTCCGCTCACCTCGACGAACTCGACGGCACCTCCGCCGCGGCGGAGCATCTCGACCCACGGTCCCGTGACGCCGGCAATGTTCGCCACCTCGTCCTCCCGCGACGCGTACACCCGAATCGGCACTCCGACATAGTCTCCCGGCTCGTGCCGGACGGCGTCCCAGCGCTCGGTCTTCGATGCGAGGTCGCGCCCGTCCGCGGACACGCGGAAGGCGTCCCGCACGGTGTCGCGTCCGTGTTCGCCCCGGTCCCACACCGCGCGCAGCGACAGGGACGGAGCGATGAACACCGCGCCGTCCCACGCGACCTCGCGTAGGCGCACGGCGTTGGCGGCGGCGTTGGCGCCCATCGATTCGCCGATGAGGAACCGAACTGTCACCGGCCACCGGCGGGACACCCACTCGTCCAGTGCGACCACCGCGTCCTGCGCCAGCCGGTTTCCCCACTGGTCGCCGTGCAGGTACGGGCTGGCGACCAGGTAACCGGCGTCCAGCAGGCCGTCCCGCAAGCCGGCGCGGTCGTCGATCGACCTCTCGTCCCCCGTCCGCCCGTGCAGGTAGTACGCGACCGCGGACGGCGTCACCCAGCGCGGCACCGCGACCAGCGCACGATCGCCGGAACGCGGGACCGTCACCGCGTGCTCGTCGAACGCCGTGCCATGTGCCGTGCGCCGCGCCAGCGGTTCGGCGGACCCGGCACGAAGTATCACCCCGCCACGCTAACAAGCGGGGACGCGACGTGCCGGGCGGCGATCTCCGACCCGGCGCCGGTTTCGCCGAGACGAGCTGACGTCCGACGCCACGCTCCTATAATTTCAAGCCTGAGCCCTAGTTGCGAGGGGGACGGATGGCCGGCTTCCTGCTACGACGAGCGCTCAACTACGTGGTGCTGTTGCTGCTGGCGTCGTTCCTGACGTTCAGTCTCGCCTCGCTCACGTTCCGTCCGCTCGACAGCCTGGAGCAGCGCAACCCCCGGCCACCCCAATCGGTGATCGACGCGAAGGCTGCCGAACTGCATCTGGACGACCCGATTCCGGTGCGGTACGCGAACTGGCTGGGCGGCGTGGTCCACGGCGACTTCGGCACCACCATCACGGGTCAGCCGGTCTCGGACGAGTTGGGTCGCCGGATCCTGGTGAGCATGCGATTGCTGATCCTCGGTTCCGTCATCGGAGCGGTGCTGGGTGTGCTGATCGGCGCCGCGGGTGCGATCCGGCAGTACAAGTTCAGCGACTATTTCACCACCGTCCTGTCGCTGCTGATTCTCAGTGCGCCCGTGTTCCTCGTCGCGACGCTGCTGAAATACGGTGCTCTCCAGATCAACTCGGCCACCGGAAGCCAGATCTTCCTGTACACCGGCGAATCCTCGGCCAGCACGATCACCGGGTTCTGGCCGCAGTTCGTCGACCGGGTGCAGCATCTGGTGCTGCCGACCATCGCGCTGGCGTTGGGCAGCATCGCAGGCTACAGCCGGTACCAGCGCAATGCGATGCTCGACGTTCTGGGCAGCGACTTCATCCGGACCGCGCGGGCGAAGGGACTGACCCGGCGGGCGGCACTGCTCAAGCACGGTCTCCGGACGGCGCTGATCCCGATGGCGACGCTGTTCGCCTACGGATTCGGGGCGCTGGTCGTCGGCGCCACTTTCACCGAGACGATCTTCGGCTGGCACGGTATCGGCGAGTGGATCGTGATCGGCATCGACAATCAGGACACCAACATCGTCGTGGCGATCACATCGTTCACCGGGCTGATCGTGCTGTTGTCGGGACTGCTCTCGGACGTGGTGTACGCGGCGCTCGACCCGAGGGTGCGTGTCGGGTGACCGAGATCCAGATCGCGTCCACCGATGCGGCGGTGTCGGCCGTCGGTCGCCGGACCCTGCTGTGGCGGCGGTTTCTCCGGAACAAGCCCGCCATCGCCGGGGTGTGCGTCCTGGTGCTGCTGTTCGTGGGCAGTTTCGTCGGACCGCACCTGCTCCCCTACGACTATCAGCAACTCGACTACACCGCGCTGCTACAGCCGCCCAGCGCCGAACATCCGTTCGGCACCAACCAGATCGGCCAGGACGTTCTCGCCCAGACGTTGCGCGGGCTGCAGAAGTCGTTGATCATCGGGATCTGCGTCGCGATCTTCTCCACCGCCATCGCGGCGCTCGTCGGTGCGTTGGCAGGGTATGTCGGCGGCTGGCCGGATCGGGTGATCATGTGGCTGGTCGATCTGCTGCTCGTCGTTCCCAGCTTCATCATCATCGCCGTGTTCACTCCGCGGCTGAAGTCCTCGAGCTCGATCGCCCTGCTGATCCTGCTGCTGGCGGTGTTCGGCTGGATGATCACCGCCCGGATGGTCCGGGGAATGACGCTCAGCCTGCGCGAGCGGGAATTCGTCCAGGCGGCCCGGTACATGGGCGCCCCCACCCACAAGATCATCACCAGCCACATCGTTCCGAACATCGCGTCGATTCTGATCATCGACGCGACCCTGAACGTCGGTGCCGCGATCCTCGCCGAGACCGGGCTCAGTTTCCTCGGGTTCGGCGTCCAGAAGCCGGACATCTCCCTCGGGTCGCTGATTGCCGACGGCACCGAATCCGCCCTTACCTACCCGTGGCTGTTCCTGTTCGCCGGCGGACTGCTGGTGATCACCGTGCTGTCGGCGAACCTGGTGGGCGACGGTCTGCGCGACGCGGTCGACCCCAGCTCGACGCGCGCCCGGTCCCGCAAGAGGAAGACGAAGGCGAAGCGGTGACCGGGCAACCGCTGCTCGAGATCGAGGACCTGCGGGTCAGCTTCCCCAGCGAGGAGGGCCGGATCGAGGCGGTGCGTGGTGTCAGCTACGGCGCCTCCGACGGCGAGGTGCTGGCCATCGTGGGTGAGTCGGGTTCGGGTAAGTCGGTGGCGTCCCTCGCCGTGATGGGTCTGCTACCCGAGCACGCGCGAGTCACCGGCTCCATCCGGTTGCAGGGCCGCGAGTTGCTGGGCATGGGTGACAAGGAGCTGTCGGCGCTGCGCGGGAAGACGGTCAGCATGGTGTTCCAGGACCCGCTGTCCGCGTTGACACCGGTGTACCGGGTCGGTGACCAGATCGCCGAGGCGCTGCTCGTCCACGGCCGGGCGAGCAGCAAGAAGGATGCCGCGCAGCGCGCTGTCGACCTGCTCGACCTGGTCGGGATACCCGATCCGGCGGTGCGCGCCAAGGCCTTTCCCCACGAGTTCTCCGGCGGCATGCGCCAGCGCGTCGTGATCGCCATCGCCATCGCCAACGACCCCGCGCTGATCATCTGCGACGAGCCGACCACCGCCCTCGACGTGACCGTGCAGGCGCAGATCCTGAACCTGCTGCGCAAGGCCCGCGACCTCACCGGCGCCGGCGTCGTGATGATCACCCACGACATGGGCATCGCCGCGACGCTGGCCGACCGCGTGGTGGTGATGTATGCGGGCCGGGTGGTGGAGTCGGCGTCGGTGCGCGAACTGTTCGCCGAACCCCGGATGCCCTACACCGCAGGCCTACTCGTGTCCGTGCCGCGAATGGACGCTCCGATCCGGAGCCGCCTGGTCTCGATCGCCGGTGCCCCGCCCGCGCTGCATTCGCTGCCACCCGGCTGCACGTTCGCGCCGCGCTGCCCGCTCGCCGTGGACGACTGCCTACTGGCCGAGCCGGAACTCGTCTCAACCGGACGCGGTCATCGGGCGGCGTGCATCCGCGTCGACGAGACGCGCACCCGCGACCTGTTCACGGCGTATCGGCGGGACCAGCCGGCACCCGCCGCCACCGCGGAGACGGCAACCGAGCAGCGCGTGGTGCTGCAGGTGGCCGATCTCGTGAAGACGTATCCGATCACCAGCGGTCTGGTGTTCCGCCGCAAGCGGGGCGAGATCCGGGCGGTCGACGGCATCAGCTTCGACATCCGCGCCGGCCGCACGCTGGCGCTGGTGGGTGAATCCGGCTCGGGCAAATCGACCACGTTGACGCAGATTCTCGACCTGGCCGCACCGGAATCCGGTTCGATCGCGGTGCTGGGCGCCGACGTCGCGGCGTTGAGCCCACACGAGAAGCGCGCGATCCGGCGCAAGATGGCGGTCGTCTTCCAGGATCCGACGGCGTCCCTGGATCCCCGGCTGCCGGTGTTCGACGTTCTCGCCGAGCCGCTCCGGCTGGACGGCCGGAAGCGCGAGGAGGTCGGCCGCCGGGTACCGGAGTTGCTCGACCTCGTCGGGTTGCGCCGCGAGCACGCCGATCGCTATCCGGCGGATTTCTCGGGCGGCCAGAAGCAGCGGATCAGCATCGCCCGGGCGCTCGCCCTCGATCCGGAACTGCTGATCCTGGACGAGCCGGTGTCGTCGCTCGACGTCTCGATCCAGGCCGGGGTGCTCAACCTCCTGCGCGATCTTCAGGAGCAGCGAGGCATGTCGTACCTGTTCGTCTCCCACGACCTGTCGGTGGTCCGCAACATCGCGCACGACGTCGCGGTGATGTACCGGGGCAGGATCGTCGAGTCGGGGACAGCGCAGACGATTTTCGAGGATCCGCAGCACGAGTACACCCGGGCACTCCTCGAGGCAATTCCCGTTCCGGATCCGACGTATTTGGCACACTAAAGCTCAGCGAACTTCGAGGAAGGGCACATCCATGAGGATTCGTTCGGCGCGCACCCGCCTCGCGGTATCGGTCCTGGCCATCGGCCTGATTCTCGGTGGCTGCGGGGGTTCGGACACCGGCGGCGTCGAGGCCGGGTCCGGGTCGATCGGCACCACCAACGACATCAATCCGCACGACCCCAGCGAGCTCCGCGACGGCGGAAACCTGCGGTTGGCGTTGTCGGGTTTCCCCCCGAATTTCAACACCCTGTCCAACGACGGCAACGACACCGAGATCGGCGCCATGCTGAAGCCGATGATGCCCCGCGCCTTCAGCACCGACGCCTCGGGAGCGCTGTCGGTGAACCACGACTACTTCACCGACGTCGCGCTCACCGGCACCGACCCCCAGCAGGTCACGTACACGATCGACCCGAAGGCCGTGTGGTCGGACGGCACCCCGATCACGTGGGCGGACATCCAGTCTCAGGCCGCAGCGCTCAGCGGGAAGAACAAGGAATTCCTGATCGCGAACACGTCCGGGTTCGAGCGGGTGGACAGGGTCGAGCGCGGCGTCGACGACCGTCAGGCGGTGATCACATTCGCCGAGCCGTACGCCGAATGGAAGGGCCAGTTCGCGGGCAATTCGATGCTGTACCCGAAGTCGGTCACCGCGACCCCCGAGACGTTCAACGAGAGTCTGCGCGACGGGGTCACACTGACGTCGGGACCGTTCCGGATCGCGTCGATCGACAGGGCGCAGAACCGAATCACGCTGGGCCGCAACCCCGCGTGGTGGGGCAACACTCCGAAACTCGACACCATCACCTACAGCGTGCTCGACGACTCGGCGCGGATTCCCGCTCTGCAGAACAACGAGATCGACGCGTCCGGACTGGGCACCATCGACGAGGTGAAGACCGCGCAGGGTTCGGCAGGCATCGCGATCCGCCGGGCACCGGGAAACCAGTTCTCGCACATCACGTTCAACGGCGCGGAGGGATCGATCCTCGCCGATCCGGAATTGCGGGTGGCGCTGTCCAAGGGCATCGACCGGCAAGGCATCGCGACCGCGATCCAGAACGGTCTGGTCGACGATCCCCAGCCGCTGAACAACCACGTCTACCTCAACGGCCAGGAGGGCTACCAGGACAACAGCGCAGCCGTCTCCTACGACCCCGAGGAGGCCGCGAGGCGGCTCGACGAACTCGGCTGGACACTCAACGGCGAGTTCCGGGAGAAGGACGGGCGCAGGCTCGAGATTCGCGACGTGATGTACCAGTCGACCACCTGGGTTCAGATCGCGCAGATCCTTCAGCAGAACCTCGCGCAGATCGGAGTCAAGCTGAACATCGACACCCGTGGCGGCACCGGGTTCTTCACCGATGTCATCCAGCCCGGCGACTTCGACATCGCCCAATTCTCCTGGGTGGGTGATCCGTTCCCACTCAGCGGCCTGCCGCAGATCTACGCGTACAACCCCGACGACCTGCAGGGAAATTACGGCCGGATCGGTTCGCCCGAACTGAACGCGCTGATCGAGCGGACGATCTCGGAACTCCACCCCCAGAAGGCGATCGAACTGGCCAACGAAGTGGACACCGCGGTGTTCGAAGAGGGATTCTCGCTGCCGCTGGTGCAGGCGCCGGGCAACGTCGCGGTGCGCGACAACCTGGCGAACTTCGGCGCCGCCGGCCTCGCGTCCTACGACTACACCACGATCGGCTTCCTGAATTAGCGGGTTCGCGGCCGTCCGCTACCCCGTTGCCGTCAGCGCGTGGGCGCTGGTGGTGTGCGGCGCGTTCGCCGTGGTCGCCGACGCCGATCAGCTCAGCGCACTGGTCATGGTGGAAGCGACGGTGCTCGGTGTCACCGGCTACACGTGGTTCGCTGCCACCCGTTCGGGGTCGGAGCCGGGTCGGCCCGCCACGGTGCACCGGGTACGCCAGCAGCATCGGCTGACCAGCAGGTCCTGGATCGAGGTTCGTGAGGAACCGGATTCAGTGTGGATTCCGGTGTTCTTCGATCCCGCGCTGATCACGATGCCGTCCCCGACCGCGGCGACGGTGCACGACGCGGGGCGTCGCCGTGTCGTGGTCTGGGAAGGCCGTCGACTCCGCCCGTCCGGGCGAGCTCGTCGTTCGGAGCCGGCCGGACGGTTGATCGACAACCCGTCGCGCCCGGATCCGGACGGCCCGGTGCGCGCCCGGGCGGCCACCCGACCGGCCCGCCGGATCGTCCTCGACGCCCAGTTCGCGGTGGCGGCACCGTTCGTCGGGGCACTGTGGGTGTACGTCGCGGGCGGTGGGCTTCCGGCGTACGCGGGCGCGACCTGTGTGGCTGCGGCTGTCGCGGTGTGGTTGGCGGCCGTCCGCGGCTCCGACCCCAGCTGAGGGGTCAGGACATGGTGACGCCCGCGCTGACGAAGCACGGCAGCAGTCCGGCGATCTCGCTCAGCACGGGGCCGAATCCCACGGCTGCGGGTACCGGGTCGTTGACGAACGCGACGCCCCGGAATCCTGTGGTGAGGTTGGTGAACTGCACCACGGCACCGTTCCACTGTGCGAGCGGCGCGGCGGTGGTGTACCGGATCCGGTCGGGCGCGACCCGCTCCGCGTTGAACGTCAGCCACGCGCCGGGGGCGCACGTCGACATCGAGCCGGGAACGAAGGGCGCCGCCGAGGCGGCCGCGGGCACTGCGAACGACAGTGCGCCGGCGGCGGCGATCACTGCTCCCAGCCGGCCCACCACTTGTCGAGTAGACATCGGAATTCCTTTCGGGGCGCGCCAATCCGTCTCCCCGAGTACGGCGGAACCGCGTCACTGAGTGTGAATACCAGGTCAGTGAATTATATCTCCGCAGGTAGGTCCCACCGCTAGGGTGAACGACCCACTCGTGGGCCGAATGCCGTCGTGTAGCGCACGGCAGTGGGGAGCAACGAAACATGCTGCTGCCAAGAAATACCGACGTCGACTCGTGCCGGTTCGACGCAGGCGAGGTCGGCGGACAACCGGTCACTCCGCCACGAGTCGAGCCCCGACGGTGTGCACCACCTGCACGTCCGGGTTCCACGGGACCAGCGCATCAACAGATTTCTCGAGCTCGTCGAGCGGCGGAAGCGTCTCGGGACCGAGCACCGCGACCGTGGCAGTGCCGCCCTGCCAGGTGACATCGGTGACCTCGGCGCCCGGAGTGCCGGCGAGCCAGTTCTCCGCTGCGGTGGAGATCTGACGCGCCCACAGCGAGGACAGCGAGTTGACCACCATCGGGATCGTGACCGCGACCAGGACCAGCGCCAGGACGGTATACGCCCGCCGCCGGTGCGCGCCGGTGGCACTCCCGACTTCCCGGGCGTATCCCGCAGCGACGAGCACGGCCGTCGCGGTGATGACCATCGCCACGACATTGGACGCGAACAGCACGAACGCTCCCACAGCCAGGGAGGGAGCCCCCGACCCCAGGCACACCCCCACCACCGCGAGGGGAGGGACCAGGGAGATGGCGATGGCGACGCCGGGGAGGACGTCACCGACGTCTTTCCTCGCGACGGCGACGGCACCGACCAGGCCGGTGGCCAGCGCGGCGGCCAGGTCCATCAGGGTCGGTGACGTACGGCCGGTTACTTGCGAATTGGTCAGCACACTTAACGGATTCGGTAATACCTGCGCGAATGCCATGCCCAACAGGACGACGAGGGCAATGCCGGCGAGGACGTAGAACAGGCTGTGCCCGATCAGGCGGCCGTTGCCGGTGGTGATGCCCAACCCCACCCCGAGAATGGGCGTCGACAGCGGTGCGACGATCATCGCACCGATCACGGTGGCGGTGGAATCACCCACGACACCCGCCACCGCGATCACGGCCGACAGCGTCAACATCACCCAGAACGCGGAACGTTTGGCGTCCCGGTCGCCGACCGAGAGATCGAGGCGTTCGCCGAGTTCGGTCAGCGTGCGACGGTGCCTGTCGGGAATGATCCCCAGGCGACTGGTCACCACGTTTCCGGCCGCGAGGTCTGCGCCGATCCCGCGACGCCGGAGAGCGCTGCGACGAGGGTCGCGAGTATGCAGATCCAGCCGAAGAAGGTCGCTGCGCGTGGCGTCGAGACCATGAGCACGTGCAGGAGCGCAGTGGCGGCACCTCCGGCCCACAGCCGTTTCGCGTCGACGGTGGGGGCGGCCGGTCTACCGGGCCGGATCTGGTTCATCGAAGGCTCCTTCCGAATGTCGGGCGGAGAGGGTTTCCAGACACGGTAGGCCGTTCGGATTCTCGGGTTGTCATCCTCCGCGGGTGAAAGGAACGGGCAGTTGACGTGGTTCACCCCTCTCGGGTGAGGCCACCCCGTCACCGGTGGTGCCACTCTGCAACGTGAGTCCGGGCGCCGCGCCGGAAGGTCGCCGGCCGCGCGCCATGTGAAATGACCACGAGGTCGACGCCCGCGGACAGTTGTGGCCGGCGGAGTCCGGCGTGGCATGTGGGAAGGGGTTCCATGTCCAGTCAGACAGATGCCACGGCGAACGTGAAGGCCGCGAACGAGGAAGCGTTGCAGCAACTCCCGTTCGGAGACGAGCAGGATCTCGCCGATGTCGAGCGGGGCTTCGTCGCAGCCCTCGAGCCCGGTGTTGTGACAGGGACCGACGGAAAGGTGGTGTGGGACAGCGACGCGTTCGCGTTCCTCGAGCAGGATTGCCCGCCCACGGTGCATCCGAGTCTGTGGCGGCAGTCGCGGCTGTGTGCGCGGCAAGGCCTGTTCGAGGTCACCGACGGTATCTACCAGATCCGTGGCCTCGATCTGTCGAACATGACCCTGGTCGAGGGCGACACCGGCGTCATCGTCATCGATCCGCTGATCTCCGCGGAGACCGCGACCGCGGGGCTGTCGCTGTATCGCGCTCAGCGCGGTGATCGTCCGGTGACCGGGGTGATCTTCTCGCATTCGCACATCGATCACTTCGGTGGCGTCAAGGGGGTCACCACCGAAGACGACGTCGCGGCAGGGCGTTGTCCGATTCTGGCACCGGCGGGTTTCGTCGAGCACTCCGTCGCGGAGAACGTGTATGCCGGCGCCGCGATGGCACGACGGTCCGCGTACATGTACGGGGCTGCGCTGCCTCGTGGGCCGCAAGGCGCCGTGGGCGCCGGGCTCGGCCCCACCACCTCGACGGGAACCCCCACCCTCATCACGCCCACCGTCGATATCGATCACACCGGCCAGACCGAGACCGTCGACGGGGTTCGGATCGAGTTGCAACTCACCCCGGGCACCGAGGCGCCGTCGGAGATGAACTTCTACTTCCCCGACCGGCGAGCGCTCTGCATGGCCGAGAACGCCACTCATACGCTGCACAACCTGCTGACCTTGCGGGGCGCGCTGGTTCGTGATCCCCAATGTCTGGGCGAAATACTTGACCGAGTCGATCAACCGGTACGCCGCCCGCACCGACGTGCTGTTCGCGTCCCATCACTGGCCGACGTGGGGAACCGAGCGGCTCACCGAATTCCTGTCCGTCCAGCGCGACCTGTACGGGTACCTCCACGATCAGACCCTGAGGGCGCTCAACAAGGGCGCCACCGGAATCGAGATCGCCGAGTCGATCGAGCTGCCGCCGGCGGTGGCACAGGCGTGGCACACACACGGCTACTACGGTTCGGTCAGTCACAACGTCAAGGCGATCTACCAGCGCTATATGGGCTGGTTCGACGGCAACCCCGCGAAGCTGTGGGACCACCCGCCCGTCGAATCCGCCAAGCGGCACGTCGAATTCATGGGCGGGGTGGACGAGACGATCCGCAAGGCCCGCGAATCCTATGCGGCGGGCGACTTCCGCTGGGTCGCACAGGTGCTGAACTACGTGATCTTCGTCGAGCCCGACAACGCCGAGTCGAAGGCGTTGCAGGCCGACACCCTCGAGCAGCTCGGGTATGGATCCGAGAACGGCACCTGGCGGAACTTCTTCCTCATGGGCGCCTACGAACTCCGCAACGGGTCGGTCGGGACGCCGATCGTCACTGCCTCCCCGGATATTTCGGCGGCACTGACGGTGGAGCAGGCTTTCGACGCGATCGCGCTGCGGGTCGACGGGCCCCGCGCCTGGTCGGCAGACCTCACCATCGACTGGAACGTCAAGGACGAGGGCGTCGTGCACCGAGCTCAGCTGCACAACGGGGTGCTGGTGCACTTCGACGTCGACGGGGAGATGCCCGCACCCGATGCGGCATTCACCCTGACCCGGCAAGACCTACTCGCCGCATTACTCGGGGGCAAGGACCTGGGCGAGATGGTCTCGGGCGGCAGCGTCGAAGTGGACGGAAATTCCGCCGCGCTGACGGAGTTGATCGGCTACCTCGACGCCCCCGACCCGGACTTCGCGATCGTCACACCGTAGTGCCGCCGAACCCCGTGACCACCTGAGCAGGTCTGGGCGGGGTTATCCGAAGGCGTCGCCGAGGTCCAATTCGAGTCGGTCGTCCTCGAGCCGGACCACCCGGACGGTGCGTGAGTCGCCCGCCGCCGTGGTCACCTCGAGCCGCCCGTCGTCGGCGGGCACCCACGTCCCCTCTCGTGCCTCGTTGGCGTCTCCCCTGCCGATCGCCCAGTCGACGAACGAGCCGTCCGGCCGGAATTCGATACCGCCACGCCCCCTCGCGCGCGGGAAATCGAATTCGGCGGGCCGGTACACGCGGACGCCGTCGTGGTCCTCCTCGAAGGAATGCCGCCAGCGCCCCGCGGCACTTCGGGCGACCAGCGCGGACGCGGCGGACTCCGTTCCTCCAGGCCGCCCCGTCCACAACTGCTTCCGGACGCCGTCGAGGCACGCCCCCATCCGTGCGCCCTGCCCCTTGGTGAACATCACCATCCCGGCGTCGTCCGTGTAGTCCATGTAATCCATGAACAGGTCGCCGTGGGGGCCGTTCCCGCAACTGATGTGCGGGAAACGCGGCATCCCGACGTTCTGCCCGCCCTGATCGGGAGTGTCGCCGACCTCGTCGGAGCCCCGGCACCCGGTGCCGTCGTCACCCCAGATGTGGTAGAGGTTGAAGTAGTGCCCGATCTCGTGGGTCGCGGTGCGCCCGAGGTTGAACGGGGCACGTGCGGTGCCCGTCGTCCCGAACGCGGTGTACGTGATCACGACGCCGTCTGTGGCGACCGGACCGCCGGGGAACTGCGCGTAGCCGAGCAGACCACCACCGAGCGCGCAGACCCAGATGTTCAGGTATCGCTGTGTCGGCCACGGATCGGCACCGCCGGTCTCCGCGGACTTGATGCCGTCGTTCTGATCGAACGCATCGACTTCGGTTGCAGTTCGGGTGATTCCGTTCGTCACCCGCCCGTTCGGATCCGCGTCGGCAAGGTAGAATTCGATTCCCGCGTCGCCGACCAGATCCTCGAACACTGACGGGACGGTGTCCACGTCGTCGTTGGTGGCCCGGAAGTCCTTGTTGAGCACCGCGATCTGGCTTTCGATCTGCCCGTCGGAAATGTTCTGCGCCGCAGTCTTCCACACGACATGGACGACGACCGGAATTCGTGCGACGCCGCGGGCGGCGATCGACTGCAGCGATTCCAGGTCGATGGTCTGGTTCTCGATCTCCGATCGGGCGATGCGATACGACTCCGACTCGGTCAACAGCCGGCGGTGCACGTCCATCGCCCCGCAGGTGCGCTGCGTGGGCAGAACGACCTCTGATTCGTTGGTGCTCATGGCGTCGGGCTCGCTTTCGGTTTCAGAGAATCAGGTCCTGGGGTCGGATCAGTTCGCGGGGCAGGGCGCTCGCCTCGATGCGCTCGAGCGGATCGGCCGCGAAGTAGGGATCGAGAACCAGACCGGTCAACTGGGCGATCCGGCGCACGGGCACCTGGAACGTGCGGTACGCGCCGTAGGAGAACGCCTCCTCCCCCTCGGCGAACTCGTCCAGCAGGGCGGCCTGGCTGAGCAGGTATCCGGTGACCGAGAGACCACCGTCCTGCTTCACCATGGCCACCGTCTTCCAGAACTGACGCGGCAGCGCCACCCCGCGATACTCGGGGTCGTCGGGCGAGAGAACGGGTCCGGTGACGACGCTGACGGCGAGATCGGCGTTGTCCGCGTTCTTCAGGACGTAGTCCTCGAGGCCCAGCCACAGCGTCTGCCCGGCGTTGAAACCGTGATGCTGCGGAGTGCAATTCGTGAAGTGGAACGTGTCGTCGTTCGCCGCCTTGGCGAGCGGTCCCCACGCCGGGTCGAGTCGGCGCACGAGGTGTCCGCGGTCGAGCGGATTGTCGCGATACACGTCCTCCCCCGTCTGCTGATCGGCCGGAAGTCGCGGGTCGAAAATCCATCTGTCGCTGTCGCGCCGCGGGCTCTGCGACTGCGTTCCGTCGATGTTCACGGCGGTGAACAGCGCCAGCGCCCGCTCGCGGTGCATCACGACGCTGAAGTGGTGGTACTTCAACTCCTGTGACGCGACCGACGGTGTCCCGGGCCGCGGAAGGGGTAGCGGCATACGCAGGAAGTTCACGTCGTACCCCCCGCGCGTGCTGTAGTCCGGGTCGATCGAGATCGCCTCGGGCTCGGCGGGTCGCCGGGCGGCGGCCGGTGAGTCGGCGGAGCCGAGACGCACCGTGATCTCGAGGGGAACCCGGACGGTCACTTCCCGTTCGTGTTCAACCGGGGATTCCGTCGGGGCCGTCCGCTCCGCGCGGACGATGTCGTCGACGAGGTCACGCGACTGCCGGGTGAGGTTCTGCGCGCGCACGAACTCGAGGATGCGGCTGATGCGCACGCCCTCGTTGAGGACACCACCGAACTCGGTGTGCTGCGGCGCCCGCACACTCGCGTGATGCAACGCGACCACCTCCCACTGATCGTTAAAGACCGGCGAACCCGAGGATCCGGGTTCCGTGTCGGCCGAGTAGTGCAGAAACCGCTCGGGAATGTCGACGATACGGTTCTCCCGCAGGGCGATCTGCTTCTTCTCGCCGCGAGGGTGCTGCACGATGGTCACGAATTCGCCGATGACGGCCTTGCCCTCCGCCTGGATCAGCGGGTTGAAACCGAACTGGGCGAGCGTTCCGGGTTCGGCTCCGACCGCGACGAGCGCGAAGTCGCGTTCCCGGTCGGCGAGGTAGAACCGACCCGGGTCCAGCGGGAACATCTGCACGGGGCGCGGTTTCCCGTCGATGCCGTCCTGGTAGTCGAACTCGATCACGCTGCTGCGGGCCGTGTCCGCAGTCGGCAGCACGTGATGGTTGGTCAGCAGCAGCGTGGGTGAGACGAGGAAGCCCGTGCCGTAGCCCTGCAGGGTTCCCCGCGCGTCCCGGATGTTGACGCGTCCGATCGACCGGGCGGCGGCGGCACCGGCATCGAGGTATCGGACGCCGACGAAATCGGCTGTGTTGATTATTTTCTCGAGTAACTGATCCGGGAGGGTATCCGACTCCCGATCCCCTGCCGCGTAGTAGCGACCGAGCCGGTCCACGCGCTTCGCGATCCGTTCGGGAGTATCCGCGGCGGCGAGGCCTCCGGGGCCGTTGAGTGCGTCCACGTGCTCGCCCCGCTGCGGGGCCCGTTCGCGGGCACGCAGTTCCGCCGCATCGCGTTGTCGCTGCCGTTCCGCCTCGAACCTTCCCCCAGGCATCGTGCGCTGCGACTGTCCGTCTCCGATGTTGTCGACGATGGTCATGACTCGGTCCTCACGTAGGTCGGGCGGCTCGTCCTGTGATTGCGAGCCTGCTCGTCGCGGGCAGGTCGGTCATGCGTAGTGGGCTACTCGATTCTCGGTCCGACCACGGTGTCGGCGCGTTCGTACTGTTCGACGCCGTTCCGGACGACCCGTCGGATGCGGTCGCCGTCGGCAACGAGGTCGTCGAGCAGCGGAACCACCAGTTCCGGCCGGATGGGGGTTTCCGCGAGGAGTTGCCCGAGTTCGAGTGCGTCCGACCCGAGCGCGCCGACGATGACCTTCCGCCGCGCGCAGTCCAGTGCCGCGTCCACGTCGAGTTGCTTCGCGGTGTCGCCCCGCGCCGCCGGTATCGGTGTCGCCGTCTCGACCAGCAGTGCTCGGACGTCCTGCGCCGTCAGATCGCGGTCGGTCGCCCAGACCAGCATCGCCGCGACGGCCACGTACAGCGCGGCGAACGTCGTGCCGTCCATCTCCGGTCTGTCGACGAGCCGCTCGCACGCCGTTCCGGTGATCGTCCGCGGCGCATAGATGTCAGGTTTTCCCGCGTCGGGGAAGTACGGGGTTTCGTGAGTGAGTGTGCCGTCGTCCTCGACGGCTCCGACGGCGAACGCATCCGCACTCCACGCGGGATACGCCGGCTCGTCCGCGTGGTCGCCCGAGGCGATCACGAGCCTTCCCTCGCTCACCAGGCGCGCAATCACCGCATTCTGCGCATCCGTCGGCACGGCGTTGCCGTAGTCGAATACCAGGATGTCCGCATCGGCCAGGGTTGCGTCCTCCATCCACCGGCAGACGTCGCGCTCGGACGGGACACCGTGCGCGAACGCCAGCTCCTGAGGAAGGAGTTCGGCCAGCGCCGATTCGCCCTGCCCCGTCTCACCGGCCACCACTCGCCCCGGAACCCCGTGCCGGATGGCGCACTGAGTGACTGCGACGGCGATGTCCTCACGACGGCCGGCGGTGAACGGGCCCGCCACCGCCAACCGCAACGCACGACGCACCGGTGCCGCGGCCGTCGCGTCGACCTCGGGTACACGGGATTCCGCGCCGAAGAAGTCGGACCCGTTCGACATCTGGGCCGCCGGCTTGACGGCGCCGACGCCGAGCTGTCGGACCAGGATCGGCAGGTCCTGCGGCTCGAAGGTCCCGTTCCGCGCGGCGAGATCGGCCAACTGCTCCCACAGTTCCAGGTGCCGCACGTCGGTGTAGAGCCGGGAGAGGTCCTCCTCCGGATAGCGGGTCAGGGTCGGCAGATTCCGCCGGATCCATTGCCACACTTCGGGCCACGACAGGGCGTCGAGACGGATCGTGCGCACTTCCGAGGCGCGGAGCGACTCCGTCAGGCCGACGAGTTCCCCGGTGGCCGCCACGCCGAGCCGCGCGTCCACGCGCCGCTGGGTCAGCAGGACGAGCGCGGCGAGAAGGTCCGAGGCACCGGGTTCGTCGCCGAGCAGCAGGTCACCGTCGTCGATCACGATCGCAATGGGGACTTCGGTGAGGTCGTCGAGCAGTCGCTCCCACCACTCGCCGGCACCGAGACTGCCCGGCCGCACGGTGCGCGCCCCGGCGTCCCGCAACAGATCGGCGACGAGCCGGCACAGTTCGTGGAGCGGGTCGGGTTTCGCGAGCAGGCGTTTCGTGCTGACGAACAGATGGGCGATCTTCGGGTCGAGCTCCTCGAGCACCCGGTCCAGAAGAGCGGTCTTTCCCGTGGAGGGCATGCCGACGACGTGCAGCAATCGAGCGGTCGTCTGCCCGGACAACACGTCCACCCCCTCGCGCAGCTCCGCCAGGCGGGAGATGAAGCGGAGTTCGCCCTGACGGATTCCGATTCGCCGCGCGATCCGCCGCGGCGAGGGCTCGGGCCGCGCTTTCGCCTCCGGGTCGATGATCGCGCCGGGCTCGCTACCACCGACGAACAGACACGGCACCGCCCAGTCGAGTAGGGGGTCACCGCTGTTCTCGTCGCCGTTGATCGCGAGCCGCGCCAGCCGCAACGCCTCGGCGACGGGCTGTCCGGCGGTCAGTGCCTGGTAGAAGAAGCGCGTCAGTTGTCGCTCCGTCCGGAAGGGCAGCACCGCCTGCATCCCGATCACCATCGGGCACGCATCACGCACGCAGATGTCGGCGGACGACAACGGCCCGGGCCACGGGTCGTCGTCGGTGGCACCGTCCGGCGCCCGGGCCGTCTCGCAGCCCGCGAACACGGCCAGCCGGAGGTCCGGCAGCTGCTGTAGCAGCAACGCGAACTCTTGGCTCGGCAGGAGCATGCCGCGACCGTTGCCCTGCTCCACCTTCAGTCCGTCGGGATTGGCGTGCCCGAGGTAGTGAAAGAGGTGAAACCCGCGTCTCTGCATGCCCATTCGACTGCGGAGCCGTTCGACGGACGGGCGGTCCTCGACCACCACGCGGAGCAGACCCCGGTCGACCAGTGGCCGCAATTCCGATAGCAGGCTGCGTTTCTCGGCATACAGGTCGAACGGGGCCTCGGAATCCTCGGGACCCGACCGCAAGGGGCTCGACATCACCAGCAGGAGGTTGAGCGGCGGCTCGATCGGCGTCTGCCGCAACGGGTAGGTGCGCGACCGTCCCGACCGCACCACGTGGACGTCGCGCGCCATGGCGAGGAACTGGCCGGGTCGTTGCGGATCCAGCAGCAACTCCCACGGCCAGGCGCACACTTCCTGCGGCGCGGCGAGGACGCGCACGAGAAGCTGGGTTCCCGTGGTCCGGGCCAACCCCCGGCTCTGCTGCAGCAGCGTGACGATGTCCGGGACCCCGAACACCAGATCCGTCAACACCTTCCCGACGTCGAGCGCATGGGTTGCGGCGTCGGTGCGCGCGTGCCGGACGGTGTCGGTCAACCAGTCGGACGGTGTGTCGATCGTCTTCCCGGTGACGTCGTTCGGCAGCTTCCATTCCGGGACCGGTCGCCGCACCGCGAACACCGAACCCATCCGCGACTGCGCCGAGAGCCAGACGTGGTCGCCGGCCCGGAGAACGCTGATCTCCAGTGCCTCGAAACCGGGTGTCGGTCCCATGCGTCCGCGCTCCTAGACGTCCACGGACCGGGCGATCTCGTCGAGGTCGACCACACTCGCGACGTCGGTGACCGGGTGCACCCCGGGTGCGCGGACGGTGATCCGGTAGTCCTGGGCGGCCAGCCCATCGAGGCTGGTCTGCTGCCAGCCGTCGACGGTCGACGCCAACGGGTGTTCCCGACTCGAACCGCCTGCCATGGGCTCGACCGTCGCGAGAAGCCGAGCGCCCCTGGCTCCGGTGCGTGCCCGGATCACCAGCGGCTCGGCGGTCGTGACGTCGTCGACTTCCAGTGCGACCGATTCGTTCACCGCCGGAAACACGTTCGGGGGCGCGAGTGCTGCGGTGTTCAGGATTCCGCCCACATGGTCGAGCACCGGGTCGTCGTTCTGGAGGGAGCCGTGCCGCTGGCTGAAGAAGGCTGCGTTCTTCCATCCCGTCATGAGTTCGTGCGGGGTGGACGACAATTTCGGCACGGTGCCGTCGCCGCCGCTCTCGTCGGGTCCGCGGACGGTCATCGTCTCGACCTTCGTTCCGGCGAGCCGGGCGGCCCACTTGGTGGGCTGGAAGTCGCCGATCACCGGCCGGATGTCGTAGCCCTCGTGTCCCGAATCCAGCCGTGCGTCGACGGCGTCGCGCAGGGCTCGGTGCAGGCGCACCGCCGCAGCCATCCGGCCGACGTCGAGACCCGTCCCCGACCAGTCGAGCTTCTCGTCGTCGAGCGCGAGCCACGACCCGTCGTCGCCCGCCATGCACCGATACGACGGCAGCAACTGGTAGGCGGACGTGAACGACCGGATCAGCGCACTGAGGTCGACGGTGAACGGGCCCCAGCCCTTGCGGAAACCGTTGACGAGGAAGTCGAGCGCATTGACCGAGCCCGAGTACGGGGTCCCGAACGTGACGAGGGTGCGGGTGTCACGCCACCCGTCCAGAAATTCGAGGAACAGCCGAGCGACGATTCCGCCCATGGAGTGACACACCAGCACGAGCTTCGCGTCCGCGTTCCCCGACTTCTCGCGCCACCGCGTCAGCCACTCGTGTGTCCGTCGGGCCAGGGCGCGGGCCGCCACCCGGTTGTCGCGCCGCCAGTCGTACGGGAACTCGAAATAGTTGTCGCCGGGAACCACCCCGAATCGGCGGACGACGTCGTCGCGGAATTTCGTGTACCCGTCGATCTTCCAGTCCAGGCCGGGAACGAAGTGGAAGTCCGGGACCAGGCGGGTGGCCACGACTCCGTCGCCGAGGTCGTCGACGTCCGGGTCGTCGCCGTCGAGCTTCAGGCGTTTGATGTTCCCGCCCAGCGACAGCACGCCCGCCAGCGCGACGCCCGGTGTGGGTGCCCATACGTCCTTGCCGTCACGGGCGAGGACCGACCCGCCGATGCCGGGCAACAACACGACTACGTCTTTCATGGCGGCCTCCGGGATCGAACGCCCAGGAGAGGGCGGCTTCGAATCCCAGTCTTCTCTCACCCGCCGCAATACACACGAGTAGCGGACCACTCGGTTTGCACTATTTTCGTCGGGCCGCGGGGGTCAGCTCTGCGCGAAGTTGAGGTAGGCCTTCGACGGCGTCGGGCCGCGCTGGCCCTGGTACTTGGAGCCGACGGCGGAGCTGCCGTAGGGGTGTTCCGCTGCGCTCGACAGCCGCAGCAGGCACAGCTGGCCGATCTTCATCCCGGGCCACAGGGTGATGGGCAGGTTCGCGACGTTGGAGAGCTCCAGCGTGATGTGCCCGTTGAAGCCGGGGTCGATGAACCCGGCCGTGGAGTGCGTCAACAGCCCGAGGCGGCCGAGCGAGGACTTGCCCTCGAGGCGTCCCGCCAGGTCGTCGGGCAGCGAACACACCTCCAGCGTGGAGCCGAGAACGAACTCACCGGGGTGCAGAACGAACGGCTCCCCCTCCGCCGGCTCGACCAGCGTCGTCAGCTCGTCCTGCCGCTGAGCTGGGTCGATGTGCGTGTAGCGGGTGTTGTTGAACACCCGGAACAGGCTGTCGAGGCGCACATCCACGCTCGAGGGCTGGACCATCGAATCGTCGAACGGGTCGATGCCCAGACGTCCAGCGGAAATTTCGGCACGGAGATCGCGATCGGAGAGGAGCACAGGTAGAGGTTAACGGGTGTGGATGGCCATCGAGAGCAGCAGTTCGGTGCAGGTGTCCACGAGCTCCTCCTCGGGGAGGGTCACCGTGCCGTTCAACCACGCCGTCAGGGTCTGCGCCAGGCCACCGACCATGAAGTGCGCGGCCAGGTCGAGGCGCGGGCTCTCGGCCACCTCGTAGTACCCGACCGTCTGCTTCGTGACCAGGCCCGCGAACAGCCGCGAACTGTCGAGGCGGCGCTGCGCCAACACCGCGCTCGACTGCGCCACCGAGAACATCAGACGGCCCTGACGCGGATCCTCGGCGACCTCCCGCACGATGTTGCGGACGCCGGCGCGCACGATGTCGCGTTCACCGGGCCCGGCGTTCGACACGGCATCCAGGGTGCTGGTGGCGATCCGATCCACGACGTGGTCGTAGACGGCGACGGTGAGCGCGTCGCGGTCGGCGAAGCTCTCGTAGAAGTAGCGGGTGGCGAGTCCGGCCTGCTTGCAGACTCCGCGCACGGTCAGGGCGTGGTCGCCCTCCGCGCTGCCCAGCAGGTCGAGTCCGGCCTCGATGAGCTGGCCACGCCGTTCCGATGTGCGCTGGTCGCGCTCCTGGCCGCCATAGACGCGTCCGCCGTCGCCCGTCGAGTGTCCGACCTTCGCGTTCACCGGTGCGGTAGCCATGCGCACCATCTTTCCACTGGACTCTGGACGGCGAACATATATGTGAGTACGGTCGTGTTCAGATAGCGAATCAGTGGTGGGGAGAGGGAACAAGAATGTCGACGTCACTCGAAGTACCAGACCGTCTCGATCAGGTCATGGACGGCGCCGGACTACTGGCAGGCGCCGCGAACATCATCATGCAGCTCGCCCATCCCGGGGTCGGGTACGGCGTATACGAGAGCAAGGTCGAGACCGGCCAGCTGTTCAGACATCCGATCAAGCGGACCCGCACCACGCTGACCTACCTCGTGGTGGCAGCCCGCGGCACCGACGAGGAAAAGGCGGCCTTCCGCAAGGGCGTCAACCGCGCCCACGCCAAGGTGCGCTCCACCCCCGACAGCCCCGTGCAGTACAACGCATTCGATCCCGAACTGCAGCTGTGGGTGGCCGCCTGCATCTACCGGGGCTTCGAAGACGTCAACCGCGCCCTGCACGGCGACCTCTCCCCCGCGGCCGCCGAGTTCTTCTACAAGGAAGGCGCCACGTTCGGCACCACGCTCCAGGTACCCCCGGAGATGTGGCCCGAAGACCGCATCGCGTTCGACGAGTACTGGAACCAAGCCCTCGACAAGGTGTCGATCGACGACACCATCCGCGAACACGTCCTCTCCATCGCACGCCTCGAATTCCTGCCCGCCATCGTCTCCCGCCTGTTCGGCCGGCTCAACATGTTCTTCACCAACGGCTTCCTGCCCCAGCAGTTCCGCGACGAAATGCACCTGACATGGACCGACAAGGATCAGAAGCGCTTCGACCGGACCCTGCGCACCATCGGCGCCGTCAGCAGGCGCATCCCCGTCCGAATCCGGGAGTTCCCCTACAACCTGCTCATGTTCGATCTGCGACGCCGAATGAAGGCCGGCAAGCCCCTCGTATGACACACCGCGTGTGCGCCCGGGTAGTCCGGATCACCATCTGATAATGTTTCCGCCGCAGGGTGTTGGGCCTGCCTACGGGCGCCCAATATCGTGCGCGCCGATGTAGTTCAATGGCAGAACATCAGCTTCCCAAGCTGAATACGCGGGTTCGATTCCCGTCATCGGCTCCACCCATCCATAGGGTGTTCACCCAATAGGCCGTGTTGGGTTCACCTATTAGACCCGGGATCGGATTCGGACCCTACTTTCTGGGCGATGGCGATGCAGGAGTGGACTTCACGGCCAGCAAAGGTATCCACGAAACCTTCCATAGCTCAATGGAGGCGGGTCTCGATGTCGGGCCGACCCGTGCCTCCCCTTCACGCTGAGCGAAAATTAGGACGATTGTCTTTCTTCGACAACCCAGGCTGCGACCTGTGCTCGTGAGGTAAATCCGAGTTTGGTGAGGATGTGTTCGACATGTCCTTGCGCGGTGCGCTGCGAGATGACGAGTCGGGCGGCGATCGCCTTGTTGGTCAGACCCTCGGCGATCAGTTCGGCGACCTGTTTTTCGCGTTTCGTCAGGGTGGTGAAACCTGGCGGGCTCGTTTTCGGGGTCTGCTCGCGGAGTGCGTAGGAGACAGCGGACGTGAGATCCATTGCTCTGCCGTGTTGCCAGGTTTGCTCGAAGGCGCGTTCGGTGAGCATCCGGCGGGCGGACCGCTCGCATTCTTCGTGATGGACGAACAGGTCGGGAACGAACACGGACGGACTCCCGGCCGCGCGGCCGCGCGCTTCCGCGGCACCCATCAGTGTGCTGGCGCGTTCAGGGTCACTGGTTCCGGCGATCCAGGCGAGTACTTCGACGCAGTTCGCGCAGCTGACCGGGTCGTCGACAAGTCGAGCGAGCCGCACTCCTTCTTCGAGTAGGTCGGTTGCGCGACGCTGATCACCCAGACGCCATTGTGCGACGGCCATGGCCCACAGTGCGTAGGACCGATAGACGGATTCACCGTGAGCTTCCGTGATCGCGAGAACTTCTTCGTAGCATTCGATCGCCCGGTGGGGTTCGGTGTCGTGCAGTTGATACACCAATCCCAGGAGTGTCAGAGACTCGATTCGCAGTGCGAGTTCGTTCTCGGCTTGTCGCAACACCGGCTGTGCCCGCTCCAGACGTGACGCCGCGCGCATGAGATCGCCGGTGAACAACCCTACGATGCCGTCCGCGTGGTCGACTATCGCGTGTGCTACGGGGTCGGTGATCTGGTCGGCGAGGATCCGCGCCTGCTCGACAAGGGCAGCACCTCGCTGGTGGTCCTGCTGCTGTTCGGCCATGAGGCAGTCGGCGTACAGCGCCCGGATGTACGTGATAGTCGGGTGTTCTCTCCGGAGTGACAGGAATTGGTCGAGCCAGCGCCTCGCCTCGCTGAGCTGGCCTCGCGACCCCCAGAGCTGCAACAAAGGTGTGGCAATCTGTAAACCGGTGTCGGCATCGCTTTCGGCGAGACAGAAATCCATCGCGTCCCGCAGATTGGGCTGCTCGTTGCTCAGTCGCTCCATCCACTCGAGCTGTCTGGGACCGATGAACCCGTCCTCGGCGGTGAGAGCGAGCTGGCGATACCAATCCCGGTGCCGTCGGCGCAGATCGAGGTACTCGCCGGATTCCTCGGCCTTCTCCCGGCCGTAAGCACGAAGGGTCTCGAGCAGTCTGAAACGGACTGCGGTGCCGTGTTCTTCGCGGATCAGGATCGACTTGTCGACCAGGGATGCCAGTGAGTCCAGCAACGCCTCCGGCGGAATGCTTTCCCCACACACGTGTTCTGCGGCATCGAGATCGAAGCTGCTTGGGAACACCGACAGTCGTGCCCACGCCAGTTGCTCGAGCGGGGTGCAGAGGTCGTAACTCCAGTCGATGCACAATCGGAGCGTCTGCTGGCGCGAAGGCGCGCCTCGGCTCCCGCGGGTCAACAGTGCGTACCGGTCGGAAAGTCTCTGCAGGATTTGTTCGGGCGACATCGCTCGCAACCGCGCGGCCGCCAATTCGATGGGCAGCGGCAACCCGTCCAACCGGTGACAGATCCGGGTGACCGCGGACTTGTTGGCATCTGTCAACGTGAATGTCGATACCGCGGTGGTGGCGCGTTCGGTGAACAGCGAAACGGCGTCGTAGCGGGGCAGACCCCGCAGTGACGGTTCGCGGTCGGGGTCGGGGACGGTGAGTGGGGGAACGCGCAGCGTCGCCTCCCCGGGTATCGCGAGGGGTTCGCGGCTTGTCGCGAGGATGCGCAAGTTCGGGTTGCATTGCAGCAAAGCTGCGGCGAGGTCGGCGACGGCGTCGACCACCTGCTCGCAATTGTCCAAAACCAGCAACAGTTCTCGCGACGACAGGAAGTCAAGGACGATCTCGCGTAGCGACCGGTCAGTTTGATCCCGCAAACCGAGTGTGGAGGCCACCACGTCGATCAGTCGAGATTCAGTGCGGACCTCGTCGAGCTCGACGAGCCATGCTCCGTCGGCGAACTCGCGGCGGATAGTAGTTGCAAGCCGAAGTGCGAGGCGTGTTTTTCCGACTCCGCCGATTCCGACCAACGTCAGCAATCGTGACGATGCCAGTAGATTCTTCGCTTCGGTGATCTCGTGCCTGCGACCGACGAAGCTGGACAATTCCAGGGGGAGGTTCCCGCGCTCACGGCTGGAAGGGTGTGTTGGAGCCTGCCCCTGTGATGACAGGTCTGGTTCCACCGTGGCTCGCGCATGGAGAGCCACGTCGCCTGCAGGCAGTCCGCGACTCCGTTGAATTTCGCGTAGGCGCTCACCCAAAACAGCTGCAGAGGGTTGCCGGTCCTCGGGGCGGCCGGACATCGCCTGCTCGATCACGGTAGCGACATCGTCGGCAATGCCGTGATCCCGAAGGTTCGGTGCCGGTTCCTTTGTGATGCGGATGAATTGGGCGACCAACTGTTCGCCGCTGCGGCGCTCGAATGCGGCGTGGCCGGTGACTGCACAGAACAGGGTGGCTCCGAGCCCGTAGATGTCCGAGGCGGGGCTCGGGGCGGCGCCGCCGAGGACCTCAGGCGCAGTGAACGCGGGTGAACCGGTGACGATGCCGGTAGCGGTCTCGAACCCGCCGGAAACATGCGCGATCCCGAAGTCTGTGAGCGCCGGCTCGCCATAGTCGGTGAGGAGAATATTCGCCGGCTTGACGTCCCGGTGGACGATGCCCTCGCCGTGGGCGGCCTCCAACGCGCCTGCCAGTTTCACCCCCAACTGCAGCACGTCGTCCACACCTAACGGACCGTGCCGCCGGATACGTTCGTCCAAGGAGCCCTGCGGGTGGTACGGCATCACGATGAATGGTTGTCCGCTGTCGGTGACCCCGACCTGGAGGACATTGACGATGTTGGGGTGGCCGGTCAGGCGGCCCATCGCCCGCTGTTCGCGAAAGAAGCGCTCCCGGTTTTCCTCTGCGAGATCGTTGATGAGCACCTTCACGGCGACGGTCCGGTCGAGAGCAGGTTGCGTGCACCGGTACACGACACCGAAGCCTCCACGCCCGATCTCCCGGGCGTCGTCGAATCCGTCGGCCGCCAGTTCCGACGCGACCGACGGGGTCACATCGCGATGAGTCTCGAACGGATCGATATCGGACATCATCCCAATCGATTCATCCGGTCCGCGATATGTTCGATGCAATCCGCACGATCAGCCTCCCGATGACGTGTTTCCAGGATATCGCTGACCGTAGCGTGAACGGTGTGGGCTACGGTAGCCTCGAACCCCGTCACAGCACCTACCGGCTCGATGCTGCACGAAGACGTGTGGCAGCGCAGATTGGCGCCGCAGATGTTGCGTTCACGCTGGCGGCGGCTCCCCTGTGCCATCGACCGCGTCGAGCGTGGCCCTCTGGGTCGCCGACGTCGTGTGCGGTGCCCTCGTTCAGGCTCGGGAGGGAAACCTCCGAGTACCTACGCGATGGGATGGTTACCGAAACCTAGAAACCGATAGCTTAGTTGCTAACAAGAAGCATCAACCGCCTGAGGAATTAGAGCCCGGTACGGCGGGTGTTGTTACCGGCTGATCGGGGACTCGGCGAAGTTGTGTTTCGGCTTGGCCACGAAGGCGTCGACGCCCGCTGTCCGTCGTGCTGTTTGCGGCGTTGCCGTCCCGTTCGGCGTCGAGTGTTGTTGCAGCGTTGTTTCGGGCGATTGAGCAGGCCAGAAGTTGTCGTATCGTCGTGTATCGCGGGGTCTTTCAACGAAACTGCGGGACACGGAGCGCTTCGGTTTGGATCTCGTCGTCGGCGACAATTTGGCCGAGCAAGCCGAGGCGCACGGCCTCGTCGTCGCAGATCTCCGCGCCGTAATCGTGCCCGGCCTCGGTGGCCTCGTCGATCTGGGTGAAATCCATCGACGTGCCTGCGGCCGGCGTGGAGATGGGCAGCTGCAGGACACCGTCGATGAGTGTGGCGGTAGTGGTCGGTTCGGTGTGTGCCTTGTCGGAGGGCCTACCTCCCGGCAGTTTCGGCGGCGCGTAGGTCTTTGCGGAGGATCTTGCCCGCGGCGGACTTCGGCACCAGGTCGATGAACTCGACCTTGCGGACCTTCTTGTGCGGCGACACCCGCTCGGCAACGAACGCGATGACCGCAGCCTCGTCCAGGTCGGCGCCCTGCTGGCGGACGACGAACGCCTTCGGCACCTCCTCACCCTCGTCGTCGAGAACCCCGATGACGGCGGCGTCGGCGATCTGCGGGTGCGTCAACAGCAACGCCTCCAACTCGGCGGGCGGCACCTGGTAACCCTTGTACTTGATGAGCTCCTTCATCCGATCCACGATCGTCACCACCCCCTCGGAGTCGACGGTCGCGATGTCCCCGGTGTGCAGGTACCCGTCCGCATCCAGGGTCTCCGCGGTCGCCTCGTCGTTGCCCAGGTACCCGGCCATGATGTTCGGGCCCTTGCACCACAACTCACCCGGCTCACTGACACCCTCCGCCGGGTAGGCGACCTCCTCCCCGGTGCCCGGGTCGACCAGCTTGCACTCCATGTTCGCGATCGACGGACCCACCGAGTCCAGGGCGATGTCGTCACGGTCGAACGGGATCGCGTGCGAGACCGGGCTCATCTCCGACATCCCGTAGCCCTGCCGCACCCGGCACCCGAGCCGGTTCGCGACGGCCTTGCCCAGCTCCTGATCCAGCGGGGCGGCACCGGAGAAGATCGAATGCACACTCGACAGGTCGTAATCGTCGACCAGCGGATGCTTGGCCAACGCCACCGCGACCGGCGGGGCGATGAACACATACGTGCACCTCTGCCCGGACACGATCTTCAGGAATTCGACCAGGTCGAACTTCGGCATCGTCACCAAGCTCGCCCGGTTGAACAGGGCCGCGTTCAGCAGCACCGTCATGCCGTAGATGTGGAAGAACGGCAGCACCGCGAGCAGTTTGTCGTCGGCGCCGATGCCCATCCTCGGGTTGATCTGACACACATTCGCCACCAGGTTGCGGTGCGTGAGCATCACCCCCTTGGGCCGGCCGGTGGTCCCGGACGAGTACGGCAGCACCGCCAGCTGGGTCGCCGGATCGAACGACACCTCCGGGGCGGGGGCGCCCTCGGCCAGCAGATCTTTCAGCGACGGGTGCCCGTCGGCGCCGTCGAGGACGATCACGTTCTCCACCGGGATCCCGACGCGGGCCGCGGCATCCTTGGCCTGCGGCAGCAGTGGGGAGACGGTGAACAGGAACTTCGCCTTCGAGTCGGTGAGCTGCTTGGCGATATCCTCCGCGGTGTACAGGGCGTTGATGGTGGTCGCGACACCCCCGGCCCGCAGGATCCCGTGGAACACCGACGCGAACACCGGCACGTTCGGCGAATGCAGACCCACCACCTCGCCGACGGCGAGACCTCGCGCGGCCAACGCCCCCGCGACCCCGTTGATCTGGGCGATGAGCGACTGGTAGGTGGTGACCGCGCCGGAGGCACCGTCGATCAGCGCGGGCCGGTCCCCATCGGCCGGGTCGACCTGACCGAAAAGGAAATCGTAGACACTGAAGTTCGGAATCTCGACGTCCGGAAACGGGCTCTTGAAGCTCACTGGGGCCTCTCCCTCGAAGTGTTGCAGCAGTGGCGAATTGGTCTCGTAGCCCGGTGGCCGGGCGCCGGTGGCGAGTCCGCCGCTCGCGCGATGATCGGGACGGACTGCGCCCGGGCCGCGGCGGGGATCAGCACGAGCCCGGGACGTCGTCCTCGCCGGGGTTTCCGGCGCACTCGAAGCCGTCGATGCCGATCGCGTCGACCCCGAGTTGTTCGGCTGAGGGCGTGCCCGGACTACGCGGCAACTACCCCGCGCCTCCGGCAAGCTGGCGAAGCGACTGCTCAAACTCTGATTGCCGAGTCCTTCTCTCTCGCGGCCTGGCTCAGGCTCGCCAGTACGGCCTTCGCCGCTCGCTCGCCCGACGTCGCTGCGTCGGCGAGCGACGGCAGATCGAGCTGGTAGTCGCCGGCGAGGTAGGTGGTGCCGAGCGGATCACGCAACGTCGGAAGCGAGTTCCTCCGCCCGGGCGCCCAGAAGGGCACGACCCGACGATGCCGTCGCACGATGCCCTCGCCCAGCTTCCCTTCCAGCTCGGGGAACACTGCGAGCAGGTCCTGCTGGTATCGCGACACGATCTCCTCGTCGGGGAGGTCGAACAACGCGTCGGCGTGAGCGCCGCCGGCGAAACAGGCCAGCGCTCCACCCGGCTTACGGTCGTCGCCGTTCCGCATCGCCGCGGCGTGGTTGAACATCGCCTGGAACGACTGTTGCGGCGTCGAGACAGCGAAGTAGTCGTCCCAGCGCTGCGGCCCGACCTCGTCGGTGAAGAATCCGACGATCACGTACCGGCCGTAGGTGATGTCGTTGAAAGCATTCCGGTGCTGTTGCGGGAGGTCCGGGATGATTCGCTCGGCGACATCGGCGGGTGCGGTCACGATCGCGCGCTTTGCCCGCAGCCGCACCGGTCGGTCACCATCGTGATAGTCGACGACCACGCCGTCACCGTCCTGCCGCACCGAGCGCACCACCGAGTTCAGCCGGATCCGGCCACCGAGATCTTCCGTCAGCACGTCGGTCAACGTCTGATTGCCACCCACCGGCAGCGAGAAGTTCGGGATCTTCTCCGGGTCGGCCAGCGCGAGGCCCACCGACGTGACGAACTGGGTGGCGGCCGTCTCCTCCACCTCGCATCCCATCCACTGCGCCGACCACGACCGCACGACGGCGGCGGCCAACTCCGACCGGACACCCTTCAGCAGGTATGACGCCAGCTTGGTGTCGAGCTTCGCGCGAACCCGTTGCGCGATACGGCTCTGCGACTCCAGGAACGACATGACCGAGAGGATGCGTGCACCGACGATGGCCATGCCGATACGGTCCATCATGGTCATCCGCGTGCGGAACATGAGCGCGACGGGGTTCGAGGTGTCGACCACCTCGCCGTTCAAGTACAGCGCGACGCTCTTGCCTGCGAGCGAGCCCATCTCGATGCCGTGCCGTTCGAGGGCATCGATCAGCGTGCCGGTGCCCTCGGTGAACTGGGTGCCGACGTTGATCCAGTAGTCGCCCCGACGGACGGTCTCGACTCGTCCGCCCGTGCGATCGGTGGATTCGAGCACCACCACGTCGGTCTCCGGCGCCAACGTGGTGGCCGCCATCAGCCCTGACATTCCGGCGCCGACAACGACTACCTCGGTGGTCTCTTCATGCACGTCGTGCGTTGTCATTTCAGGTTCCTGACTCTCGATCGATCACACGGAAGGCTCGGCCGCTCAGGCCGTAGCGGGAGTGCTGCCGCTGACCGCCTGCGCATCGACGCGCTTGTTGTATGCGTCGAACGCTCGGTAGGCGCGGTAGTACGTGAACATCTGCAGGCCCCACGTGGACAGCGCGAAGATGTAGAAGATCGTGTGCTCCGCGTCGTCGCCCGGGATGTGGACGAAGTCGTAGGTCGCGGCGATGACGAAGCCGCAGGCGGTGGCGACGGCGGCCGAGATGGCGTGCCCGCGCTCGCCGATGCCCCAGAGGCGCTTGACGAAGTAGATCAGGAAGATCGTGGTGAGCACGTTGACCACGATGTAGAAGATCTTGCCCGGCGTGCCGATCTCCACGGCGAATTGGCTGAGGAGGAAGCCCACCACGCCCGCGAGGGCGAACGCGCCGATGTCCACCGCCGCGGACGGCTTGTACCGGTGAGTGACCTTCATCAGCCCCATGACCAGGACCAGCGTGATGCCGACGGACCGGGAGAAGGCGTCCAGGAAGTAGGCGAAGGCGTACATCGGGCTGTCGTGACCAGCCTTGACGAGGCCGTAGATCAGGAAGTTCGAACCCGATGTCGCGACGATCATCCACTCGATGCCGAGAAGGTAGTTCTTGTAGTTCCGGATGAACTTGATGCCGTAGGTGAATCCGACGGAAATCATCCAGATGTCCGCGACCGCGAAGAGCAGTTCTCTGATGGACATGATTTCTCCTTGGAGGGTGGCTTGCGCCGATGGTTAGTTCGTGAGGGCTGCCAGGCGGTCGGAGGCGCGGTCGGCGAGCCAGGCCGCGTGCAGCGCGGGTCCGCTGACGAAGCTGGGCCAGAAACGCTTGCGGCCGTGCCAGATCGCCGCCAGGTCGTCGTGCAGCGGCGCGCCGCCGACCCGGTCCGCGAGGAGATGGCCCACGTACTGTGCCTGGGCGAACCCGTGGCCGTTGCAGGCGAGCGAGTAGAGCACGTTGTCGGAGGCCTCGCCGGCGATGGGGAGCCACGTGGAACTCATCCCGATCCAGCCGCCCCATGCCTGTTGCAGCTTGACGTCGCGCAGGCCCGGGAAGCGGTCGTGGAATCCGCGGACGAGGTCGTCGGTGACGTTCCGTGCGGGGGTGCGGTTCGGCAGTGGGTTCCGCCCGGTCTGTACACGGCGGGTGCCGAATACGATGGTGCCCCGCGGGGTCACGCGGTAGCTCTCGATGATCATGTGCAGCGTGACCATCGGGGCGCGGCTGGTCCACCCGATGGCGTCGAGTCGCTCGGGTGCGACGGGTTCGGTCTCGACCAGGGACGTCCACACCGGGCTGGCGAGATTCTTCGGCGCGATGGACAAGCCGTTGCTGTTGGCGTTGGTGGTCAGCAGCGCCTTGCGAGCCCGAACCCTTCCGTCCGGTGTGTCGACGGTGACACCGTCGCCGGTGTCCGTGACGTCGCGGGCGGGGGTGCGCTCGTAGACACGCACGCCGGATGCGATCGTCGCGGCCCGCAGACCGAGGACGAACTCACCGGGGTTGAGCGTGCCACCGACCCCCTCGCGCACTCCGCCGAGGAAGCCGTCCGGAAGGCCTGCTGCGCGGCCCTCGACGAATTCGGCCGCCGATCCGGCCTCGGCCATGACCTTCGCGTTGCGGCGCGCGTGCCGCAGCTGGCCCTTGGACACGGCGGCCATCACGATGCCCTCCTGCTGGTAGCCGCAGTCGATCCCGTAGTGGGTGATGGCGTCCTCGGCGAAGTGCACCGCGTTCTCGGCGTATCGGTAGAGGTCGCGCAGCCGCTCGCGCTTCAGCAGAAAACCCAACAGCTCCGGATCGGCGGCGACCGAGTTCGTGATGTATCCGGCGTTGCGGGAGCTGGCGCCCCAGCCGAGGGTCTGCGCCTCGAGGAGCACCACGTCGACGCCCTTCTCGGCGAGGCGGATGGCGGCCGACATGCCGCCCCCGCCGCCGCCGATCACGACGACATCGCAGTCGATGTCACCGGTCAGGAGTTCTTCGACGGTGGCGGGCGGTGCGGCCCAACCGGTGTCGTGAATCAGCTCCATGGCTACTTCTCCGTCTCGTTTGCAGGGATGACCGCGGTGCCGCGAGCGCGCACCGCGACCAGTGGCGATTCGAGGACGTGTGCGCGGCCGGTGTCGTCGGAGCCGCGGCAGATCACTCGGAGCTCGAAGTCGACCGTGCGGCTGCGGTTGCCCTTTTTCACCAGCCGCGCTTCGGCCTCGACGACGTCACCGCCGCGGACCGGGGCGAGGAACTCGACCGACGAGTAGCCGGCGAACAGCCCCTCGTGGCCGTCGATCTCGATCGACAGGTTCGTACCGGCGTCGCCGAACAACTTCAGGGCGAACGCACCGTCGACCAGGTTCCCGGCGTAGTGCGCGTCGGAGAAGGCGACATAGCGCCGGTGGACCGTCCTGCTCATGAGATCTCCTGATGGATCGGGCCGAGGTTGCGGGACTGTGCCTCCCCGTCGATCTCGACGCCGGGGTAACCGCGCTTGGCGATCTCGGTGCACATCCGGCGGTACTTGCCCACACCGCCCACATAGCCCATGAAGGTGTTGGGTTTGCCCTCGATGTTGGAGCCGCGGTACCAGGAGTCGGTGGTGGCGTACAGCGTCTGGGCGACGGTCCCCTCGGTGATGTCCACCCAGTCGTTCTGGGCCTCGGGGGTGGCCTCGATCAGCGTGGCGCCGGAGTCGCGGGCGTGCTCGATGAGATCGGCGATCCAGTCGACGGCCTGCTCGATGGTCACCACCACGTTGCTCGCCAACGCGGGGCTCAGGGGGCCGGCCACCATGAAGAAGTTGGGGAAGTCCGTGGTCATGAATCCGAGGTAGGTGCGGATGCCGTCGTGCCAGGTCTCCTGCAGCGTTTTGCCGGACGCGCCGGTGAGACCCAGCCCGTACAGCGGGCCGGTGAAGGCGTCGAACCCGATGGCGAGCACCACCGCATCCACCTCGTAGGTGCCCTTCGATGTGACGATCGCGTTCGCGGTCATGGTCTCGATCGGCTCGTCACGCAGCGACACCAACGACACGTTCGGCCGGTTGTAGGTCTCGTAGTAGTCCGTACCGAAGACGCTGCGCTTGGCGCCGAGAGGGTGATACCTGGGCACCAGTAGCTCGGCGGTGGCCGGATCCTCGACGATCTCACGGATCTTGTCGTGGATGAATTCCGATGCGGTCCGGTTCGCCTCGGCGTCGGTGAGGAGGTCGGCGAACTCGGCGCCGACGCCCTGGAAGCCGCTGCGCTCGTATGCCGCCTCGTAGCGCCGCTGACGCTCCTCGTCCGAGACGTCGAAGGCGTTGTCGGTGACGGGTCGGTCGGGGATGCCGCCGGGTGAGTGCCGGCATTCCTCACGGATCGCCGGGTAGCCGTCCTTGACGGCGGCGACCTGCTCCGGGGGGACTTCGGCGTTGCGCGCGGGCATCACATAGTTCGGGGTGCGCTGGAACACCGTGACGTGCTCGGCGACTTCCGCGATCAGCGGGATGGCTTGCACGCCTGACGATCCGGTGCCGATCACAGCGACACGCTTGCCCGCCAGGTCGTCGAGCGCGATGTTCCAGCGGCTGGTGGACACCTGGAGTCCGGTGAAGTTCTCGAGGCCCGGCACGTCGAAGTCCTTGGGGGTGGACAGACCGCCGGCGCCCGAGATCAGGTAGCGGCCGCGGCGCGTCTCGCCGTTGTCCAGCTGCACCTCCCACAGCCGGTCGGCCGCGTTCCACGTCGCGCCGACCACTCGGGTATCGAACGTGAAGTACTTGCGCAGGTCGAAGCGGTCGGCGACGTGGTTGATGTAGCTGAGGATCTCGGCCTGCGGCGCGAATCGCTGACTCCACGTCCACTCCTGCTGGAGCGCCTCGTCGAACGAATACGAGTAGTAGATGCTCTCGACGTCGCAGCGCGCGCCCGGATAGGTGTTCCAGAACCAGGTGCCGCCGACGCTGGGTCCGGCCTCGAAGCCCGCGAAGGTCCACCCGGCGGTGGTGAGCCGGTGCGAGAGGTAGAGGCCAGAGAAGCCGGCGCCGACGCCGATGACATCGACGATCCCGGTATCCGAGGTGGAGGGGAAGTTCATGGAATTTGCCGCTTTCGTTAAATTGGTCATTTGACTGGATCAATCGACTTAGTTCAGTAGACCAGTGGTCCCGGTCACAGTCAAGGGGTGACGCGAAAGTAGTGCCGATCGCTACAGCGGGAGGTCGGGTGAATCGACGCCGACCACGCGGTCGCCGCAGAACACCCGGACGGACTCGCCGGGGGCGTGACCGCCGATTCCGGCAGTGCCCCAAAAGCTCTGTGCCGAACCGTCTGCGAGATCGGCGACCTTGGCACCGTTCACGCGCACCTCGCCGGACAGCACACGGGATCCGACCCCGACGGCGCGATCCAGGTCGCCGCCGAACACGTAGGCGTCCAGACCCGACGGGTTGGCGTTGGCAACGCGCAGCGCGTCCTCGTCGGACTCCACGGCATGCAGACTGACGAGCGGTCCGAACAGCTCGGCCGTCGCCACCGACGCGTCGACTCCCGACGCGACGGTGGGCGACAGGAAGAACCCGTCGAACGCGGGCAGCTGCGCAGGTTGATGGATCGTCGCGCCGTGGGCCCGCAGCCCGTCGATGCGGCTCTGCAGGGTGGCGAAATGCGGGGCGTTCGAGATCGGGCCGAGCTGGGAGTTCTCGTCGAGCGAGTGCCCGATCTCGATGCGGGAGATGCGATCGAGCAGCGCGGCCAGGAGCGGCTCGACGAGACTCTTGTGCGCCAACACCTTTCCCGGTCCCTCACACCACTGACCGTTGAGCTTGGTCATCCCGTCCAGGATCCCGTCGGCGGCCACGTCGATGTCGGCGTCGTCCAGCACGAGGGCCGGATTGTTGCCGCCGAGCTCGAGCTGGAGCACCTTGAAGTCCTCCGCGGCGGCACGGGCGATCGCACGACCCGCGTTCGGGCCGCCGGTGAACGAGACGATCTTCACGCGGGGGTCGCCGGTGATCGCCGCGCCCACGTCTCCCCCGCCGTGGACAAGCTGCAGCGCACCGTCGGGCAGCCCGGCCTTGACGAAGCACTCGACGATGACCTGAGCGCTGCTCGGCGCGTGCTCCGACGGTTTGAGGATGACGGGGCAGCCGGCGGCGAGGGCGCTCACCATCTTCGCGGCGGGAATGAAACTGGGGCCGTTCCACGGGGTGAGGATCGCTGCGGGGCCCCACGGGACCTTGTACAGCCGCACGTCGCGGCCGCCGGCCGCCAGCGCGGTGCGCCGCGGGGTGGCCCGCAGATCCGCAGCCGACGAGCGGATCCGGTGCGGGAGGAACTGCGCGACCAGCCGGGCCTTCGCGATCGGGACGCCGCTGGTGAGGGCGTCGGTCCGGGCGATGTCCTCGATCCGGGTCTCGACGATGTCGGCTGCACGCTCGATGACCGCGGCGCGTTCCTCGCTCGCCGCGTCATCCCAGCGTTCGAAGCCGTAGGACCGCTCGGCATGGCGCAGCGCGCGCTCCACGTCGTCCGGTCCGGTGGTGACGGCGCGGTGGATGGGTTGCCCCGTGTTGGGGTCGAGATTCCACGCGTCCGGAAGTGCCCGGCACTCGGACCACCCGTCCGCGATGTAGTTGATCGGCTGAGGCAGTTGCGTATTCGACATCTGCGGCCTCCTTCTGTGCGCAATTGTGGATAGGGTCGGGGTGATCACGCGGTGAGGTCGGCGACGATGCGGGTCACCTCGCCCGACTTCATCGCCTCGAAGCCCTTGTTGATCTCGTGGAACGGGATCACGTCGCTGACCATCTCGTCGAGCAACAGGTGGCCCTGCAGGTAGAGACGCGCGAACTGGGTGATGTCCTCGTGCGCTTGGCCCGACCCCATGTAGGAACCGATGAGGCGCTTCTCGCCGAAGAAGAAATCCGACGCCGGAACAGTGAGGTCGGTGCCGTCGGGCGCGATACCCACCAGGCATGCCGTGCCCGTGCCGCGGAGGACCGCCAGCGCGGTAGCCGCGGTCCGGGCGGAACCGACGGCCTCGAACGAGTAATCCACGCCGTCGCCGAGCACCTTCCGGATCTCGGCGGGGACATCGGCTGCACCGTTCACGACGTGCGTGGCACCGTAGCTCCGCGCCGCCGCGAGCCGGGCATCGTCGAGATCCACGGCGACGATCGCCGAGGCGCCGGCGAGCCGCGCGCCCTGGATGATGGCCGATCCGACACCGCCGCAGCCGATCACGGCCACGGTGGCGCCGGGGCGTACCTGCGCGCCGCGGAACACGGCGCCGACGCCGGTGACGATGCAGCACGACAGCAGGCACCCGACGTGCAGTCCCACCTCGTCGGGAACCTTGACCAGCGAGTTCTCCCGCATCACGGTGTGGCGGGAGAACGCGCCGATGTCGCCGAGCCGTTCGACGACGTGGCCTCCCGGCAGCTGGAAAGCGGGGCGGGGGCGCTGTCGGATCTGCGAGACACGCTGGCATTGCGTCGAGTGCCCGACCTGGCAGTTGCGGCACAACCCGCACGAGGGTGTGAGGGCGCCGACGACGCGGTCGCCCGGGCGCAACGAGGTCACCGCGGAGCCGACGGACTCGATGATGCCCGCCACCTCGTGCCCGACAACCACGGGTAGGTCGGCGCCCACGGTGCCGGTCATGTAATGCAGGTCGCTGTGGCACAGGCCCACGTTCGAGACTGCGACGCGGACCTCGTTCGGCTCCGGGTCGTCGACCTGGATCTCGGTGAATTCGAGCGGTTCGTTCAGCGCGGTGAGAAGCGCTGCCTCGGTGGTGATCATCATCGTCTCCGATCTCAATTGCTCTGCGCGGGCGCCGTCGGCGCCGCGTTCTTCGATGCCCAGAAGCCCTCGATGCCTTCGGTAAAGGCGCCGGACTCCCACGACTGGCGGGCGGCGTCGTCTTCGCGGGTGAACGCGGCCTCGATGTCTTCGGGGGGCGGCCGCAGCAGACCCAGGTGCAGCGCGGTGGTCCGGGGATCGGAGTTCCATTGCCTGATCACCTGGGCCGCGCGGTGCACCAGTGCCTCCGGGGCCACGATCTCGTCGAGCAGCCCGATCCGCAGGGCCTCTCCTGCGTCTATCCGGTTGGAGCCCAGAATTATTCGCATCGCATGGTTGCGTACCAGGCGGCCCATGAGGAAGCTCGAGGCGTTCGAGATGATGATTCCGCGGTGGTTCTCCGGCTGGTAGTACTCGGCGGCGGGAGTGCCGATCCGGCAGTCGCAGCACAACGTGATCTCCGAGGCGCCGCCGACCGCGATCCCGTTGACGGCCGCGATCACAGGGACCTTCGTCTCGAGAATCGCGCGGGTGATGTCGTGGAAAGTCGCGAAGGCCTCGCGGATCTCATCGTAGGTGGTCGGCACCGCCTGCAGGTCCTCACCGGCGGAGAACGCCCGCCCGGTGCCTGTGAGCACGATCCCGCGGACGAGATCACCCGTTCCGAACCGGCGGATGGTCTGCGCGAGCCGCACCCTCGTTGCCACGTCCATCACGTTCAGCTTCGCGGGGCGGTTCAGCGTGAGCACCGCGACGTCGTCGTCGATGTGCACGTCCAGATAATTGTCGGTCATGTCCGGCTCCTCAGTTGCCGTTGCCGGCGGTGCGCGGCGGCTGCAGGTCGTAGGTGATGCCGGGATGTTCGGCGGAGCGCGCCTGCAGGGCCGGCTTCGACACGCGCTCGGACGGGGTGCGCGGGAAATCGGCGACGAACTCGATGTATCGAGGAATCTTGAAGCGCGCCAGCTGAGTTCGTGCGTCGTCGACGATTTGCTCTGCGGTCGCGCGGCTCTCCTCGACGCCGGGGGCCAGCTGCACGAAGGCCTTGACCTCCTCGCCGAACAGCTCGTCCGGGACGCCGACCACCGCTGTCGCGACGACGGTGTCGTCGCGCTCGAGGACGCGTTCGACCTCGGCGCTCGCGATGTTCTCCCCGCCGCGGCGGACCATGTCCTTGATCCGGCCCACCAGGCGGTAGCCGTCCGGCTCGCGGACCGCGACATCGCCGGTGTGCAGCCAGCCGTCGCGGAGGACCTCCGCGGTGTCTTCGGGTCGGTTCCAATAGCCGAGCATCATCGGTCTGCCCGACGTGATCAGCTCGCCGGATTCTCCGGCGGCAACTTCCCGACCCTCCGGATCGACCACCCGGACCTGCTTCGTGGGAACCGGCTGCCCCAGTCGTCCGCTGCCGACGTCGCCGGTGCTCTCGGGGAGGCTGACCAGGTCGGCCCCGCTTTCGGTCATCCCGAAGATCTCCCGCCACGGCGCGCCCCAACGTTGTTCGAGCTGCGCGTGCAGCGCGACGGGGATGGCCGAGCACAGCACGAGGCGCAGGTCGTTGTCCCGGTCCTCCGGGCTCGGCGGCTGCTTGAACAGAAGCGTGGGCATCGAGCCGAGCACGTAGCAGAACGTGGCCCGGTGTCGACGGACGTCCGCCATGAAACCCGAGGCGGAGAACCGGGGTAGCACCACCAGCGGCGCGCCGATCGTAAGGCACAGAGAGGTGTTCCACTGCGGGTCCATGTACGAGAACGGCTGCGAGGTGAGAACCACGTCGCCGGACCCGAGGCCCGCCGCGCCCGCACAGATCCACCCCAGCCGGACCCAATAGTCGTGGGTCAACATGCACGCCTTCGGGAATCCGGTGGTCCCCGAGGTGTACTGGAGGTTGGCCAGCGTGTCCGGGGTGATCGCGACATCGGGCCTGTCCGCCGGGTACTGCGCGAGCTCGCCGCGCGGCGCGGCGTCGACGATACGGACATCGGCCAGATCGCCGTTCGCGGCGCGCACCTCGTCGACGAGCGGGCTGTGGCCGGTGTCGGTGAACATCACCCGGGCGCCGGAGTCGCGGAGGACGAATTCGAGGTCTGCACGCTGGTACGACGAGTTCACCGGCACCGCGACGCCGCCGGCCTTGAGGATCGCGAGCCAGGCGATCGGCCACTGAACCACGTTGGGCAGCATGATTGCGACCCGGTCGCCGGCGCGGACCCCGTCCTCGGAGACCAGACGCTGCGCCAGGCGCGAGGTCCAGTCGTCGATCTCGCCGAAGGTCCAGGATCCTTCCGCGAACCGAAGAAACTCGCGGTCGGGACAGCGGGCGGCCTGGATCGCCAGCAGGTCGACGACGGTGTCGATCGGCGGGTCCACAGCCATGCGATCGAGTGCGATCGCGCGTTCCCGGGGAACTGATTCGACTCCGGTCATGGTCATCCTCTTCACGCTTGTCGGGTGCGATGCGGATGCCGCTCGCGATCTCTCGTCGTGACGGCGCATCCGCGGTGAGCTCGAGGCCCGTGACCTTCCGATCACCGATGGCGCCGGACTGTGGTCTCGGTCATAGCCTAGAAGAACACGGTCAAATGATCAAGACCTATGAACATGAGCAAGTAGGATCACTCACCAAAAGGTGATCATCTCGCCGATATGGCGGCCTGATTGTCCATTCCGACTAGGTAGCCGGAAGCTGACCCGATCATCCGTTCAGATCTGTTGACAGGAGAGGGCATGGGTCGCATTCCCGCCGCCGAACGTCGCGCCGAACTGGTGGCGGCGGCCGTGCGCGTGATCGCTGCCGAGGGGGTCGACGGCGCCACCACACGCCGTATCGCGCAGGAGGCGAACGCTCCGCTGGCCACCCTGCACTACTGCTTCGCCGCGAAGGAGGTGCTGTTCGCGGCGGTCTTCGAGCACGTCGCCGGGCAGTATCGAGAAGTGCTGACGCGCAACGATGTCCATGGCGACGTAGCGACCACCGCGCGCGCCCTGTTACGCGGCGTGATCGAGTGGTACCTGGCGAACCCGGACTTCGGCGCGGCGATCGTCGAGCTGATCAGCTGGGGCCAGCGTCAGGAAGGCCAGCAGGCCGAGATGGTGTACAACGAGGCATCCGCGACCCTGCGAGCGATCCTCGAGGCCGCCGCGACCGCTGCAGGCCAGCCGGTCGACCCGGACACCATCGACGCACTGACCTACATCGTGTCCACATTGTCCGACGGATTCGCGCTCAACTGGCTGGTCTTCACCGACCCCACAGCAGCGGAACGACAGATCGACCTCACCCTCGGCGTGCTCGACGCCTGGATGGCCGCCCACCTCGGCAACACCTCCGCCCCGGCGGCCAGTCCCTCGCAGGCCTCCCCCGCCAAGCTCGTGTCCTGAATGAGCGTGGAGTGATGATGAGCGCCACGGCAGCGGCCGCCCGCACGAATCATCGCGCCAGGTCTGGGGCGGCAACGACCCAGCCACTTTCAGGACGCGGCAGCGCCGACGCGCCGACCGGACCGGGCGCGTGAGACCAGCACGCTCACCACGACGAGCAGGGCGAGGAGTCCCGATAACCAGTAGCCGATGCCGTAGAGGCCCTTGGCAGCGACCTCGAGACCGGTTCCGACCACCGGAACCAGCGAGGCGCTGAGGTCGGCGCTGACCAGCGCCGTGCCGAAGGCGAACCCCACGGCCATGGACGTGCCGGCGATACCGGCCGCCATCCCGGCTTTCTCCTCGGGCACTGCCATCTGCACCATGGTGAACCCCGCTGCGTAGCCGATTCTGATCCCGAGACCCATGACGGCAGCACCCACGAGGTAGTGCCACTGCTGGTCGTGCGCGACGGCGAGCCAGGCCAGCCCCGATGCACTGATGAGCGCTCCGATGACGAAGACGGTCACACCACGGCCGTTGAACAAGGCGCGGTCGAGTACGCTTCCGCGGATCAGGAACGCCGCCGCGAAAGGTGCCATGAGCCAGCCGGTCTGCAGCGCGCTGAGCCCGAGTCCGTAGGCGTCCGCGGGACGAAGATTTTCGGGAGTGATCTGGGCGTACGTGCTGAGCAGCAGCAGAAAGGCCGAGTTCACCGCGGCGAACAATGCGATACACAAGCACGACGCGGTGACCAACGGCGCCTTCATCAGTGCGACGTCGAACACCGCCGAGGTCGAGCGGCGCTCGACGCGCACCCAGGCGATGCCCCCGACGATGCCGGCCAACAACGGAATGAGTGCCGCGATGCCCCACACGAGGCCTTGCGTCAGAGTCAGCAGGATCGCCGCGACCCAAGCGATCATCCACACCGTGCCGAGTACCGCGATGCGGCCGGAACGCTCAGCAGGCGGGGTGTGTGGGATCACGGCATAACACGCAATGGCCGTCACTGCGCACACTATGGTGAGGATGATGAAAAAGCCTCGCAGCGAGAGACTCTCGACGATGAAGCCACCGCCGATCATGCCCACGACGATGCCGACACCGGTGGCGATGACCAGAACCGCGACACCCACCGTGATACCGTCCTCGCCGAGATTGCGGCGCAGGAAACCGAGTGGAAGCAGCTGCGCCGCGCCCCCGAATCCCATGAGAATACAGCCGACCAGAAGGGTCGAGTACGAGTCGCCGGCAGCCGGAACGAGCGCGCCCACCGTAAGGAATGCGGACGCCGCCACCGCGGCGTTACGGTCGCCGTACAGATCGGCGAGGCGCGGCAGCAAGATGAAGCCCGCTCCCCCGCCGAGGGTCAGCGCCGTGTAGAGCCACGTCGTCTCGGCTACTGTGGCGAGGCCGTACTGCGCCTGGATGATCGGCAACAGCGGCGGCAGGATGAAGATGACCGCGTTGGTCAGGACGATCAGCAGCGTGCCGACACCGATGAGCACTGCCTTGTTCGGCGCGGGGCGAGCAGTCCCCGCGCGGCCGAGTCCGGCTTGCTGGTGGATCTCTGTCATGAATTGCTTCCTTCGATGATCACGCCGCCGTCTCGCATGATCACGTCGACCATGGCTTCTGTGGTGGCGTCGGGAGTGAGACACGTGAGTTCGTCGGTCATGACGGGTCTGTTCCTTCGAAACCGGCGTTGGTCGCATCGGAGTGCGCCGACCCGCCTATGTGATCCGGCTCATACCCTAAGCCAAGTGAGTCATCCGATCAAGGCATATGACTATTGTTTGGTTGTTGCACGCACCTCACGACGGTTCTTCGGGGAAATACGGCACCCCGCCCACCCGTTCCGACTGGTAGTGTTGGAACCGACTTGATCATCCGTTCACATCTATTGACAGGAGAGGGCATGGGTCGCATTCCCGCCGCCGAACGTCGCGCCGAACTGGTGGCGGCGGCCGTGCGCGTGATCGCTGCCGAAGGGGTCGACGGCGCCACCACACGCCGTATCGCGCAGGAGGCGAACGCTCCGCTGGCCACCCTGCACTACTGCTTCGCCGCGAAGGAGGTGCTGTTCGCGGCGGTCTTCGAGCACGTCGCCGGGCAGTATCGAGAAGTGCTGACGCGCAACGATGTCCATGGCGACGTAGCGACCACCGCGCGCGCCCTGTTACGCGGCGTGATCGAGTGGTACCTGGCGAACCCGGACTTCGGCGCGGCGATCGTCGAGCTGATCAGCTGGGGCCAGCGTCAGGAAGGCCAGCAGGCCGAGATGGTGTACAACGAGGCATCCGCGACCCTGCGAGCGATCCTCGAGGCCGCCGCGACCGCTGCAGGCCAGCCGGTCGACCCGGACACCATCGACGCACTGACCTACATCGTGTCCACATTGTCCGACGGATTCGCGCTCAACTGGCTGGTCTTCACCGACCCCACAGCGGCGGAGCCGCAGATCGAGCTCATCCTCGGCGTGCTCGACGCCTGGATGGCCGCCCACCTCGGCGATGCCCCCGCGCCCCCGGCCCCGAAGCCGGCCTCGCCCGAGGAAGCCATGCGCTCGCTCGTGTCCTGGGTCAGCGTGGAGTGATCGTGCGCTGACCCGAAAGTAATTGTCGGCCGCCACCCTTCGGTGGCGGCCGACAGTCTTCCCTGAGTCAGATCCGCCGGTTGCCCTCGGCGACGATCCAGCTCAGCGCCGGATCGTCACGTTCCATCCACTCGGGATGCCATTGGACACCGAGCACCGCGGCCCCCGGCAGCTCGACCGCCTCGACGACGCCGTCGGCCGCACGCCCCGTGACCACCAGGCCGGTCCCGCAGCGGTCGACCGCCTGGTGGTGCCACGAATTGGTCACCGCGCCGGCACCGAACAGACTTTCCGCGATCGAGCCGGGCTCGAACGTCACCTTGTGGTCGTCGGCACCGTCGGTGAGCGGGGGTGAACTCGACAGATGCCCGACGGAGCCGGGCGGCAGGTCCGCGATCAACGTGCCGCCCAGAGCGACGTTCAGGACCTGCAGGCCCCGGCACACCCCGAGCACCGGGATATGTCTGGCGAGTGCGGCACGCACGAGCGCGATCTCGTACTCGTCCCGCTCGGGGTCGTGGACCATCGGATTATCCCGTGGATCCACGTCACGGACCACCGACAGATCGCCGCCCCAGTACGCGGGATGAACATCCTGACCTCCGGTGATGACCACGCCCGCCAGCCAGTGGCAGAGTGCCTCCGGCTCGGCATCGTAGGGCAGGTTCACCGGAATCCCTCCGGCCCTGGCGATCCGGTCCGAGAAGTCGGACATGAAGGTGTCAGTGAGCAGGTGACCGTAGCGCTTGTCCAGCCCGTCGACCAGCCCCAGCCGGACCCGTCGACCGGTGATGCCGATCATCGGCCGGATCGTGCCCGGCGTCGCGTTCCCCCCGCTCACGGGAACTCGAAGTATCGCGCCGACTCCCATTCGGAAAGCTCGGCGAACGGATCACCGCCTGCAGTGTGGAACTGCATCCACTCCCAGCGCCGGGTACCGACCCAGTAGTCGACGAACTCGTCGCCGAGCTGCTCGCGCAGGATCAGGTCGGTCTCCAGCGCGGCGGCCGCCTTGGTGATGGTGTTCGGCAGCCGCTCGAGGTCGGGCACACACCACGCCAAGTCGCTGACCGGCTCGGGTGGCTCGATCTCGCCGTCGAGGCCGGCGATCACACCGGCGAGAATGGCCGCGACCGCGAGGTACAGGTTCGCGTCGGCGCCGGGAACGCGGTATTCGAGGCGGGAGTACGCCGGGTGACCGCACACTGCGCGCACCGCGGTGCTCTTGTTGGCGATGCCCCAGGTAATCGTCGTCGGCGGGCCGCTCAAGTCGACCAGGCGGCGGTACGAGGTGATCTGCGGGAGCATGACCGATGCCGCCCCGCACATGGTCGCGAGCAGTCCGCCGACCGCGTGCCGCATCGTGGGCGACGGCCCGTCCTCGGCGTAGAACGCGTTGACCCCGTCGCGCTGCAGAGAGAGGTTGACGTGGGAGGCCTGGCCGTAGCCCGCGGTCGGCTTGGCCATGAAGGTGACGGTGTGATCGCGCTCGAAGGCCACCTCGCGCATCACTTGCCGGGCGCGAGCCCAGTTGTCGCAGACCGAGATCGGGTCGCCGGGAACCAGGTTGAGTTCGACCTGACCTGCAGCGTCCTCGTCGCTCCACGCTTCCCACTCGATGCCGATCTCGTCGAGGCGACGGGCGACCGCCGACATGTAGTCGATCCAGTCCTTCGACTTCGCGAGGTGGTACGCGGTTCCGGCTGACCCGCCGAGTGGGGTCAGGTCGCGGTATCCCTTGGCCCGGGCCTCGTGGATGGACTCCTCGAACAGGGTGGCCTCGATCTCGACCGCGACGGTCGCGGTGAAGCCGTGCGTGGCGAGTCGGTCGACCAGCTTTCGGGCGAGGTTGCGCGGACAGGTCCCGATGGGGCTGCCGTCGGCCTGCCAGTAGTCACCGATCACGGACTGCAGACCCGGCTCCCACTGCACCAGCGTCGACATGTCAGGCCGGAACTGCACGTCGGACACGTGCCCACGCCACTCAGGGAAGGCGAAGCCGAAGGTCGGGGCGTTGCCCAGGTCGAGGCCGAACAGGAGATCGGCCATCGCGAAGCCCGAGCCCGCGCTCGCGGTGAACTTCTTGGGTGCCAGGTTCTTGCCGAGGAAGCTGCCGTCGTGGTTGGTGGACTCGAGCCGGACCGTGTGCACCGGCGTCTTGAGATCTGTTGCGGTGTAGGTGTTTTCAGACATCGTAACGAACCTTCCAGGATGCGGCGACCAGCACCGACAGCTGAGAGAACGTGCCGCGCACGCCGATCAGACCTGTGGACAGGGCGGCGATCAGGTCGTCGGCGCCCGAGAAGATGCCGGCCAGCAGTTCCGGCGGGCCGGCGATGACATAGTGGGTCTCGCCCTCGCCGACGACGTGCTGATCCAGCCCCTCGAGGCCCTCCGTGATCGCGACGAGCATGTCGGGGATCCCCGGCACCGACCGGGCCGCGGCCCAGAACGAATCCGCGGCGGCCTTCCAGTCCGGCAGCGGCGGCGACAGCAGTGTCAGCGTCGCGGCAGCGAGATCGTCGTCGCCTGCGGCAACAGGCTCGCCGACCAGCGCGAGCCGCGCGTTCAGGTCGACGGTCAGCGTGAGGTCGGGCTCGACGAACACACCGCTCGATACCGCGACGACACCGTCGTAGATGCTGATCGTCGCAGCCTGCGGGGTGTCGTGGGAGCGGACGGCGACAATGCCGTTTACCGCCACCACGGAGTCCACACCGTTCGCGCGGACGGAGTCGGCGATGGTCCGGCCGATCAACCGGACGATCGGACTCGCATCGTCCTCGATCCGAATGTCGACCCCGTCGACCGCGTCGTCCCCGCGCGTCGCGGAGCCGATCGTCGTTTCGGTCATCCTTCTGTCCTTTCGATTTCGACGAGATCGCGTGCGCGGTACACCGTCAGCAGCGGATCCCCATGAAACGTGACTTCATCGTCATACGTCTGAGTCATTCGACTATGATCGTGAGGCACAGATCACTTCTTGTCAATGACTAGCGAGGTTCCGAGATGAATGAGGACGCTCCCACCTGGTGGAATCTGCTCGACGACCAGGCTCAGGCCGTGGCCCAGATGATCACCCGCGTGCTGCAGAAGCCCATTCGGGAGCTGGGACCGGAGCAGGCTCGAGCGCTCGTGAACACGGCACCACCCGCCGAGCCGATCACGCCGCTGGACCATGTCGAACAACTGACCGTGCCGACCCGTGCGGGTTCGATCCGGGCTCGTCTATATCGCCCGGACGGTGTCGCCCTGGACGGCGACAAGCCTGCTCTCGTCTATCTGCACGGCGGCGGTTTCGTTCTGGGAACTCTGGACGGGGCCGACGAGCTGTGCCGTGCGATCGCCGCCGGATCCGGATGGGTGGTCGTGTCCCTGGACTACCGGCTGGCTCCCGAAAACCCCTATCCCGCAGCGCTGGAAGACTGCCTCGACGCGTACGCGTGGCTGAGCCGGACAGCATCGGAGTTCGGTATCGATCCGGGCTACATCGCCGTCGGGGGCGACTCCGCGGGCGGCAATCTCGCAGCCGCCCTGTGCCTGTACCGACGCGACGAGCACAGCACCCTCCCTGTGACGCAAGTACTCGCCTACCCCGCCGTCGACGAGACATTCACCGCGTCGTCGTGGTCGGAATTCGCCGACGCACCGATGCTGAGCGCCGCGGACGCCCGTTGGTTCTGGGAGCAATACGTCGGCGAGCACCACTCGGGCGGCGACCATCTCGCCGCACCGATGCGCGCCGAGTCGCTGCGCGGTCTGCCGCCTGCCCTGATCCTGACCGCGGAGGTCGACCCGATCAGGGACGACGCCGAGGCCTACGCGGCACAGTTGGGGCGCGACGGCGTACCCGTCTCGCTGACCAGGTATGCCGGCGTCTTCCACGGCTTTGTCACCGAGATCGGCGCATTCGCTCAGGCCAAGCAAGCGATCGACGAGGTGTGCCTGCACCTGCGCGAGGTCCGAGACGGGGGTTAGTCGTCGACGACTGGGCCGCGGTCACCCGACCGACAGCCAGCGGCACACGCCAAGCGCCGCCGACGGCTGATATTCAAGTCTCGCAGCGCGCCGAACACCACGCATGGACCCAGTCGCGACCTCTGGACCAGCCGGTTCGGTTTGTCGCGAGCTCGGGGGCCCGCCCCGCGACGACCATCCACTAACGGCCCGCGCGGCGGTCGCCGATCCGGTCCGCCAGCCACGCCGCCCGCAGCACCGGGTTGTGCAGGTACAGCGAACGGGGGAAGTGGTTCTCCGACTGCCACCACGGCATTATGTCCGGGTGGATTTCGTCGGTGGTGAGGCGATCGGCGAGGAGGCTACCGAGGTAGGGTGCCTGGCCGAGCCCATGACCGTTGCAACCGATCGCGTAGTAGACGTTCTTCGACGCCTTACCGGCCACGGGCCCCGCGAGGGCGTCATGGCGATCCAGCCACCCCAGGTCTTGGTCACGGGCACATCACGCAGCGACGGGAACCGCGCACGGAAGGCATCGGTGAGGTCGGCCACCACTACGGGATCGGAGATGCGGTCGGAAATCGGGTTCTTCCCGATCTGCAGCCGACGCACCCCGACGGCGATCGTGTTGGTCGGGGTGACGTGATAGCTCTCCATTACGTTGTGCTTGGTCGCCAAGCCCGAACGGCTCGTCCAGCCGGTCGCCTCGATACGCTCGCGCTCGACCGGTGCGGTCTCGATCATGTTGACCCACACCGGCCGCGACAGCCGCTGCGGCGTGATCGCGAGTTCGGGCGCCCACGCATTGTTGGCCAGCACCACCTTCTTCGCGCGCACCCGGCCGAGCGGGGTAGTCACCGTTGCGCCGGAACCGATGTCGTCCACCGACTGTGCGGGCGATTGCTCGAATACCCGCACCCCCGATTCCAGCAGGGCCGCCCGGAGACCGGGTTCATCGTGCCGCCGGCGGGGGTCAGCAGGCCGCCGAGGAAGGTGTCGGGCAGGCCGAGTTCGTGCTGGTCCCCAAATTGCAGTGTCGCACCGGCGTCGGACAGCGCTTGCGCGTCGCGTAGCGCCTTGCGCATCTGCCCCTTGGTGACTGCCGCCCCGACATTGCCGACCGCTTCGTAGTCGCACTCGATACCGAGCTGTTTGATCAGGTCCTCCGCGAACTGCACCGACGACCCGGCGAATCGGACCAGGTCACGCAGCAGCTGCGGGTTTACCTTCGCCAGGATCTGGGGCTCACCGGTCGGTTTGGCCGAGATCTGTCCGGCATTGCGCGAACTCGCCCCATAGCCGCAAGAATCCGATTCGAGCAGGACGACATCGACGCCGCGCTCGGCCAGTCGCAGCGCGGTCGCCATGCCGCCGAGACCGCCGCCGACTACGGTGACGTCACAGCTGATCGTGGCGTCCAGTGGTGCGGTGAGGTCGGTGGGCCGGTCGACCCAGCCGGTGAAAGTGGTGTATCTGGTGTCGGCGTCTTCGGCCGGTAGCGAACTCCCGTTCATGATGCACTCCTTGTGTTTCGGATGGAACCTAGAGACCCATGCCTTTGGCGATGATCGAGCGCATGACTTCGCTGGTGCCGCCGCGGCTGTCGGCGTAGAGCGGGCAATCGTAGTGTGTGCCGTCGGCCGAGCGTGTTCGGTGATGTACGGCAGGCACAGATGTGCACTGGCGATCCACCGAACGTGACTCCGGCCCTGGCCATCTCCTTGGCCACTCTGCGATAGAAGTCCCTCGGCACGTTGCCTGCGACGAGCCACTCGCCGAAGACCGGCACAACCTCGGCGTCGATGAAGGCGCGGGCGGTCTTTCGAAGGCTTCGTGGTCGTCGTAGTTCGCGCGGCGCACAGCGCCCACGCCATACCTTGTTGGTTCAGATACCGAGTTGCATGGGGGTGTGCTGGCCGCCCGGCAGCGCCCCGAGCGCGCCGACGGCGTGCACGATGCGTGCGGCGGTACCCGGATAGGGATCGAGTGCCGGGGTGATGCTCAGGGTGCACTCGGAGCCGTCGCCACCGATCGCGGTGACCGTCAACGAGCGCTCGTAGCCCTCGAAAGACCCCTTGGGCAGTCCCTTCCATGCGATGCGGACGCGTTCGCGACCGTCGTGGACCACCATCGCGGCCTCGTCGAAACCCACCCTGTCGCCCGGGCTGATCTGGATGCCCGCCACCTCGGTGGCGGCGTCGGCCGTGACGTATCCGCCGTACACCTTCGACTCGTACCCGGTGAGGCCGAGGACATCGGCGATCATCTCCGCGGATTCGTGCAGCACCCCGCCCACAGGACCGGGTTGACCGTCTGCGAGTGTGCCGAGGCCCATCTCGTCGGCAAGGACGCCTCGGCCCCACGCGGTGATGTCGGAGCAGGATTCGCCGATGATCGAGACCGGCGCGGGCAGCGCGCTGCTCAGCAGTGCAGGCAGCATGCCGGTGCCGACGATGCGCGCACCGGTTCCCTCGGCGCGCGTCTGCAACCGCGAGTACATCTCGGGATCGAGCTTGACCCGGGGATGGACGAAGCAGGCGTGTACGAGGTCGACACCGGCATCGGCGCACAGTTCCATCGCCCGATGCAGGACTTCGCCTTTCAGGCCGGCGTAGGCCAGGACGTCGAAGTCGCCGGAGCGGATCGCGCCCACGAGGTCGGTGGTCGCCGTGATACCGGTGGCTCGCCCCCCGGTGAGTGTGCCGATGTCCTGGCCGGCCTGCTCATCGAAGAAGACCATGGCGGTGGTCAGCGTGTGCGGGCTCGCCTCGATGGCGCCGACGAGCTGGGCGGCGGCGCGTCCGGTTCCGTAGAGTCCGACCCGGCGTGACTGCGTCGAATTCATTACCGCTCCTCAGTCGTTGGCGTAGGCGACGACGCGGACTTCACACAGCAGCTCCGGGCGGGCGAGGTGTGTGACTCCGATGCCGGTCCAGCAGGGATACGGTTCCTTGATGTATTCGTCCTTGACCCGGCCGAAAATTTCACCGTCACGGGCCATATCGGTGTGATAGGTGAGCAGTTCGAGAATGTTGTCCATCGAGGACCCGGCCGCTTCGAGGGCCTGCTTGACGCCGTCGAACGCGAACCGTGCCTGGCCTCGATGCCGTCGGCGGGCGCCGAGGTGGCCGGGTCGATCCCGACCTGACCGGACACCCAGATCAGGTCACCGACGCGGGTGGCCGTCGAGAAATGCAGGTCATTGTGGTAACGCTCTGCACGCGGTCCGGGATAGAAGTTCTGACGCTTCGACATCGGGAAAAGGTGACCCTTCGCGCCACAGCACCACCCCGTCGGCGTCCGCGATCACCACGATGAAGTTCGCGTCTTCCGCCACCTGGGTCAACGTGTCGCGAAGCTCGGGAAGGACCGATTGCAGGGCAGTTCGCGTCCGCCGGGCCTCGACCTCGGCATAGTCGGCGAGCACCACGTCCTCGCACCGGTCGGGGCTGACCCCGTCCGCTTGTAGCCGCGACCACGATCGGCCGACCACGTCGCGCGGCTGCGCGGGCGGTTGCCGTCCCGACAGCACGGCATCGTGCACTTGACTCAACAACCTCGCGTGCCGAGGCAGATCGACGCCCGAGCCGACGGCGGGAAGGCGGTGCCGAACCGAACCGGTAGCACTCACCCGGCCGAGCCTACCGGGGATGTGGGTGCTCGACCAGAGCCGGGCTCCGACCATTTCGATTGGGGGCGAACGCAATCGACGGCGGTCGGGACCACAGTGCAACCGAGTGCAACCCTTCAATACCCGCCCTCGTGATGCTTGGCTCTCCTGTGAGGACCGTCACAATGGACAGGAGCTAGGGATGAGCATCAAGGGCAAAGTCGCGTTGATCACCGGCGCAGGCCAGGGCATCGGACGCGCGATCGCGTTGCGATTGGCGTCGGACGGCGCCGACATCTCGCTCGTCGACGTCAACGGCGACCGGGTCGATGCGGTGGCCGACGAGGTCCGGGCCGCGGGCGCGAAGGCGATCCCACTGGTCGCCGACGTGACGGACCGCGATCAGGTGCAGTCCGCCGTCGACCGGACCGAGCGCGAACTGGGCGGATTCGACATCATCGTCAACAACGCGGGAATCGCCCAGGTCAACCCGATCGCCGACGTCACACCGGAGGAGGTCTCGCGCATCCTCGCCGTGAACGTCGAAGGCGTGCTGTGGGGAATCCAAGTCGGGGCAGCCAAGTTTCGAACACGGGGGCATGGTGGAAAGATCATCAACGCGTCGTCGATCGCCGGCCACGAGGGATTCGCGATGCTCGGCGTGTATTCGGCGACCAAGTTCGCGGTCCGCGGACTCACCCAGGCTGCGGCGAAGGAGTACGCGTCCGACGGCATCACCGTCAACGCTTACTGCCCCGGCGTCGTCGGCACCGACATGTGGGTCACCATCGACGAGCGGTTCTCGGCCCTCACCGGCGCACCGAAGGGGGCCACGTTCGAGAAGTTCGTCGGCGGCATCGCCCTCGGACGCGCGCAGACACCCGAGGACGTCGCCGCGTACGTCTCGTATCTTGCCGGGCCGGATTCCGACTACATGACCGGGCAGGCGGGACTGATCGACGGCGGCCTGGTGTACCGATAGGCCACCACTCGCAGCGGGGTTTCACGCCCGAATTCGCGGGTAGACGGACGTAGGGTGATGCGACAGCTCGTCCGGGGATGAAAGGGGCAGCCGTGGACGTCGACGACCTGGTGGAGCGCACCGCTCGGTTGCGGTTCGATCTGCAAGCACTCGAAAACCGCATCAAGGAGTTGACCGACGCGTTCGACACACTCGACCGCACCACCGACGGCGCTTCGAAGGAACAGGTGATCGACAGCCTCAGCGATGCCCGGCTCGACCTGAGCACTGCGGACAGGCACCTCGAGACCGCAGTGCGAAACGCCGAGAGGCTGTCGACCACCTGAACCCTGCGTCGGACGACTGGCTCGTCATGTCGTCGACCCCCGCGCACCCCAGACAACCCGATCCCACCAACTGCTGAGCGGACTGGGATCCGGCCACCGGATGGGCTCGTCCTCGCGCAGTTCCGTAACGCGATGTTGCGCACTCTGATTCGATGATCCGCCTTCTTCTCGATGCACAGCACTGCACCTCCCGAATTCCTGCGCGCCCGTCACGGGCGCGGCCCACTGTGCAATCCGGAATTTAGCACCGCCGCGTCCGAACGACCAGCTTTCCGACGCAGTAACCGTTTGATAGCGACCGTCCAGGTTTCGGCGAGCAGCATCGAAACTGGCACTCATGACCGCCGAGTGCTAAATTTCTGCTGCACAGTGGTGGATGCGCTCGCCGAGGTGGCGGGCCATTTTGACGATCACGGGAGGTGTGTTGCTGTGCTGCGTTCCGATCGACTCGCCGAGGCTCGGCCGATGACCCGATCTTTGCTGGAAGTCCACAACGGATCGTCGCGACGCAATCCCGACAGCTCCCCGGCACGACTCCCCCGGCTCGCCAGACCACATCACCTGCAGGGCGAACACTGGAGCGACATCTCGGTCATGCTGGGAGCACTGTCGATAGTGATGTTCTGGATGTTCGGATTCGGCATCGTTCTCGGCGTCTGCGCCATCGCTGCCGGCATCGCCGCCAACCGACACCCTGCCGTCGAAGGAAGCGAGCCCAAGTCTCTGGAAGCACTGCTGGGCATTCTCACCGGCGCTTTCGGAATCGCCGCCGGCACAGTCTTTCTCACCGCGGCGCTCCCACACCTCTGACATACGCCGCAAATCTGGCCCGACACCCGGCGAGGATCAACTCGCGGGTGCCGGGCCAGATGACGGTTGATCGGCCGAGGCCGATCAACCATGATCAGTCTCGGTCGAACCGGTCGAGGTTCATCACCTTGTTCCAGGCAGATACGAAGTCCTGCACGAACTTCTGCTGCGCATCGTCGGTGGCATACACCTCGGCGAGAGCGCGCAGTTGCGAGTTCGAACCGAAGACGAGATCGACGGCGGTGGCGGTCCACTTGGCGTCACCCGCGACACGGTCGGTGCCTTCGTAGACGTTCTCCGCCGAGGCCGAACCCTTCCACTGCGTACCCATGTCGAGGAGGTTGACGAAGAAGTCGTTCGTCAACGCTTCGGGCCGGTCGGTGAAGACGCCGTGCTTCGTTTGACCGAAGTTGGCGTTCAGTGCACGCAGGCCACCGACGAGAACCGTCATTTCCGGAGCGGTCAGGTTCAACATGTAGGCCCGGTCGACCAGAAGTGCCTCGGCAGGCAACTTCTCCCCCTCTCGGAGGTAGTTGCGGAACCCGTCGGCCCTCGGCTCGAGTACGGCGAACGACTCCACATCGGTCTGCTCCTGTGTGGCGTCGGTACGACCCGGCGTGAACGGGACCGTGATGTCGTGGCCGGCGTTCTTCGCCGCCTTCTCGACCGCCGCGGCGCCGGCCAGCACGATCAGATCCGCGAGCGAGACCTTCACCCCGCCGGACTGCGACGAGTTGAAGTCCTGCTGGATCTGTTCGAGGGTCTGCAGGACCGTGGCCAGCTCGGTGGGGTTGTTGATCTCCCAATCCTTCTGCGGCGCAAGCCGGATTCGCGCCCCGTTGGCGCCGCCGCGCATGTCGGTGCTGCGGTGGGTGGCTGCCGACGCCCAGGCGGTCGACACGAGCTGGGAGATGGACAGACCCGAGTCGAGGATCTTGCCCTTGAGCGCGGCGATCTCGCTGTCACCGATCAGCTGGTGATCGACTGCGGGGACCGGGTCCTGCCACAGCTGCGCCTCCGGAACCCACGGGCCGAGGTAGCGCGTGACGGGCCCCATGTCGCGGTGCAGCAGCTTGTACCACGCCTTGGCGAACTCCTCGGCGAACTCCTCCGGGTGATCGAGCCAACGCCGGGTGATCTTCTCGTAGGCCGGGTCGACGCGCAGGGAGAGGTCCGTGGTCAGCATCGTGGGGGCACGCCCCGCCGACGAATCGAACGGGTCGGGGATCGTGCCCGCGCCTGCGCCGTCCTTGGCGGTCCACTGCCAGGCACCCGCGGGACTCTTGGTCAGCTCCCACTCGTAGCCGTACAGGACTTCGAGGAAGCTGTTGTCCCACTTCGTCGGTGTGGGGGTCCACACGACCTCGAGACCACTGGTGATCGCGTCCTTGCCCACGCCGGTGCCGTAAGCACTCTTCCAGCCCAGGCCCTGCTGCTCGATCGGGGCGCCTTCCGGTTCCGGACCGACCAGGTCGGCGTCGCCTGCGCCGTGGGTCTTGCCGAAGGTGTGGCCGCCTGCGATCAGCGCGGCGGTCTCCACGTCGTTCATCGCCATGCGGCCGAACGTCTCCCGGATGTCGCGGGCGGCCGCCAGTGGATCCGGCTGGCCATTGGGTCCCTCCGGGTTCACGTAGATGAGACCCATCTGCACGGCCCCGAGCGGACCCGAGAGTTCGCGATCGCCGCTGTAGCGCTCGTCGCCCAGCCAGGTGTCCTCGGGACCCCAGTACATCTCCTCGGGCTCCCAGATGTCCTCGCGGCCGAATCCGAACCCGAAGGTCTTGAACCCCATCGACTCCAGGGCGCAGTTGCCGGCGAAGACGAGAAGGTCCGCCCACGAGATCTGCTTGCCGTATTTCTGCTTCACCGGCCAGAGCAGCCGGCGGGCCTTGTCGAGGTTCGCGTTGTCGGGCCAGCTGTTGAGGGGGGCGAAACGCTGGGCGCCCTGACCGCCACCGCCGCGACCGTCCGCGATGCGGTAGGTGCCGGCGGCGTGCCAGCTCATCCGGATGAAGAGGCCGCCGTAGTGACCGTAGTCGGCGGGCCACCAGTCCTGCGAGGTCGTCATGAGATCGATGACGTCGCGCTTGAGCGCCTCGACGTCGAGCTTGGCGAACTCCTCGGCGTAGTCGAAGTCCTCGCCCATCGGGTTCGACTTCGACGTGTGGGCGTGCAGCACCGACAGCTCCGGCTGGTTCGGCCACCAGTCGCGGTTCGTCCTCGGGCGGTTCGCCGCCGGAGTGGGAGACGGGATTACGGGGTTTTCACTTTCACTGGTGCTCTGAGTGTTTCCCTCATGAGCGACCGGGCAGCTATCGGACACAACATTCCTTCCGGGAGAGACCAAACTGGGCTGTGGTCATGGGTTCGATCGAGAAGTCTGTGATGTCGAGCAGTCGGGGCACAGACCCCAGTAGATGACCTCGGCCTCCTCGACGAGGAAACCGTTGTCGTCGGACGCAGTCAGGCAGGGCGCCTCGCCGACGGCACAGTCGACGTCCGCAATGACCCCACACGACCGGCAGATGACGTGGTGGTGATTGTCTCCGACCCGCGACTCGTACCGAGCAACGGAGCCGGGCGGCTGAATCCGCCGCACCAATCCCACAGCGGTCACTGCGTGCAGCACGTCGTACACGGCCTGCCGGGACACCCCTTCCAGAACGGTGCGCACCGCTCCGAAAATCGTCTCCGTATCGGCATGTGGACGCGCGTGCACGGCCTCCAACACCGCGACCCGCGGGCGGGTCACGCGAAGCTCAGCCCCGCGCAGCAGCGCTGCGTAATCCGGCATCGACGGCACCCACCCACTATGACTCACTTTTCTGGACTCAGCCAAGACTTTGCGGAAACATTTTGCCGTGACTTCGAATCACGCATATATGGCCCGGTGGCCGACCGCTGCTCCGGCAAACCCTTCAGGGAAGCTCGAAGGTGTCGACGACCGTGGGCACCGAATCCGGCGACGACAGTCCGATCGTGCCGCCCGACGGCACGAGGGAGAGTCCGCCCCCGCCGCCGCCCGGCGGCTCGTCCGCCTCGCCGGTGCCACCGATCCGCCCCCCGGCGGCGCCCCCACCACCGCCGTACCAGCCGACCCCACCTCCGCCCCCGGCCCCGATCCCGTCACCGACGGCCGCCGGGAGCGTCGCCCCGGAACTTCCTGCGCTGCCGCCGTATCCGGGACCACCGGCAAGCCCCGCCGGGCTCGACCCGTCGGATCCGAACACGCCCTGTCCGCCGCCCTCCGCGAACGAGCCGTAGCCCGACGGTGTCGCCCCGCCGCGCGCACCGCCTCCCGGCGCTCCCGCATCGCCGCCGGGCGACACCATCCCGCTCGCGGTCGACCCGCCGCCGTGCCCGTTCTCGCCGACCCGGACGTACCCCGTCGATCCCGGAACGAGCCACGCGTCACCACCGGCTACCGCTCCCCGGCGATGACGACGACGGCCAGGAACGGACGTGGAAGCACCACCCCCGGTCTGATCATGTCTCCCGCACCGGGGGTCACCGCGGCGACCAGGCCACACAGCAGGACCCACCCCGGCGGCACGAAGCCGTCGCGTTGCGCGACAGCCGCACCGGCGATGGCAACGACGGCGATGTGCGCGAACACCGGCACAGCGAGCGGGTAGTCGTACTCACTCTCCGCCACGCGTCGACGAAAAAATGCCGTCACCTGCACACGACCAGCGCAGGCGAAGACCCCCACCCGCAGCGCGTCCTCTCCGGAGCGGAGACACCCTCCGCCCACGGTAGGAGACGAGAACGCGACCGTGGCACGGCGAAACCGCTGCCGCGAATCCGTAGCGTTGCCGTCATCAACGGAACTACGGAGGTGGCCGAGATGTCGTGGAACGATTTCCGTGCACGCCGGGCGGTACTGGAAGAGATACTGGCGCGCGCACGCCGACCCGGCATTGGCGTTGCGGTTCGACGAAGTGCCCGGCGCGATCGAGCTTTTCGGCTCGGCCGACAACATCCTGCTCTCACTTCAGCACCGGTGGAGCAATCACCTCGCGGCCCGCCTCGACCAGGCGGTCGAGGACGGCACTCCTGTGAATTCGACGTGGAAAGCGCTGGCCGCCGAGCAACCGGCGTTGCGCGCGCTCCTCGACACCGCGGCCGCGTCCTCCCTGCCGTTGCGCGGGTCTCAGCGCGCGGAGCAGCGGATGATCGAGGCCCACCACACCGGACGCCTGTCCGGCCACGGGATCGAGCAGCGACCGATCGGCGCGCGAACGCCGACGACGACCCCGCGTGACAGACGGGTAGCCGGCCTCGGGATTTCGCTAAGGGTGCGCGAAGGCCGCCTCGAACGCGTCGAGCGCGTCGTCCGGATCGTTCTTCGCCCACCCTTCGAGTCCCACGACGCCGGTGTAGCCGATGTCGCGGAGGGCGGCGGCGACAGCCGGGTAGTGGATTTCGCCGGTTCCGGGTTCACAGCGTCCGGGGACGTCGGCGACCTGGATCTCCCCTATGTAGGGCAGCGCCTTTCGGACGAGTTCGATGAGGTTCCCCTCGCCGATCTGGGCGTGATAGAGATCGAGATTCATGCGTAGGTGTGGGCTGTCGACCGCCTGGACGAGAGCGAGAGTGTCGGCCGCGGTCGCGAACGGGGTACCGGGATGATCGACGGCGAGGTTGAGGTTCTCGAGCGTGAACACCCGCCCCGCCTGTCCACCGAGTTCGGCAACCTTCCGCAGAGTGTCGGCGGCGGTGAGCCACATTGCGGGCGTGACCGTTTCGACCGGCCGGAGGGGCAGGCCCCGGTTGTCGAGTCCGGTTCCGTGCAGGTTCAACCGCGGGCAGTCGAGCCGTTTCGCGACGTCTAGGGACTGCTGCGCCGTGGTGAGCAGGGCCTCGATGCCGTCGGATTCGGTGAGGTTGCCCTCCAGATAGCCCGTCATCGAGGAGAATTCGGCGCCGACGGCGGCGAGAGCTTCGATGTCCTTGGTGGACCAGTCCCAGATCTCGACCTGGAGTCCGCGTTCGGCGATGCGGTGCACGCGGTCCAGGAACGGCAGGTCGAGGTAGAGCATTTCGGCGCTGGCGGCGAGCGTGTACGTGGCCATCGGTGTCATCCGTCCAGGTCGACGGCGGAGCCGGTCTCGACGCTGCGGATGGCGGCGAGTGCGATCGACAGCGCGGTGCGGGCGTCCCGGCCTGTGACGACGGCCGGTGTGTGGGTGCGGATCGCGTCGACGAAGGCGGTCAGTTCCCCCACGTACGCGGAGTGTAGGAGGTCGGTGTCGCGGCGCGCGGTGTCGGCGTGCAGCCCGTCGGGGCCGTAATAGGTCATGTCGGTGCTGAGCCCGCTGCCAGCGGTGACCATGCCGCCGGAGCCGAATACCTCGCCGCGCACGTCGTATCCGTACAGCGCGCTGAAGCTCGCCTCCGCCGTGGCGATGGCACCGTTGCCGAATTGGACGGTCACCACTGCGGTGTCGAGGTGGCCCGCGCTCTTGGCCTCCGGTCGCACCAGGGCGTCGGCGACCGCGTGCACCCGCACCGGGCGGGCGCCGGGGTTGAGGAAGCAGAGCGTGTCGAAGTCGTGAATGAGCGTTTCGAGGAAGATCGTCCACTGCGGAACGCGTGCCGGATCAGCGGTGTACGGCCCGGGATCGCGGGTCAGCGAACGTAGCAACTGCGGGGTTCCGACCTTCTGCGCGTCGATCGCGGCGCGCGCGGCGGCGAATCCGGGAGCGAATCGGCGATTGAACCCGACCTGCAGGACGATGCCGGCGTCGGCGGCCGCCGCGATGGCGCGGTCGGCGTCGGCGAGGGTCACTGCCATCGGCTTCTCGACGAACACGTGCTTGCCGGCGGCCGCGGCCGCGACGACCAGGTCCGTATGACTCCGCGCGGGGGCGGTGATCAGCACCGCATCGACCTCGTCGCTGGTGAGGATGTCGTCGACGGTCGTGGTGGCGAGCGGCGCCCCCAACGCGGTGGCGAGACGCTGCGCGGACTCGCCGACCGGGTCGCTGACCGCGACGAGCGACGCCCCGGGAACCAGACGGGCCACGATCTCCGCGTGATTCGAGCCGATGCGCCCGGCACCGATCAACGCGATGCGTACCGGGTGGGAAGCGGGCGCCGTCGAGTGGACGGTTGCGGCTTCGGTGAGTGACATGGGTGCGCTCCAGTGCAGTGGAAGGGGAGTTCGAAGCGAACTAGTACGTTCTAGTTCTAGACCGTAGAACTCGTGCGATCATTGGTCAAGAGCAGCTTCGAGCGAAACGGCACGGGGCCCGGAAGACAGGAGCCGTGCACGTGGTCGAACCGGTGGCGGGATCGACCGGTGGCGCTCGTCCGACAATGGGCGACGTCGCGCGCGCAGCAGGAGTCTCCACAGCGCTCGTCTCGATCGTGATGCGCGGGGTTCCCGGCGCCAGCGAGGCCACTCGCAGGCGGGTGCTCGACATCGCCGACGAGATGGGTTACGTGCCGGATCGGCGCGCGCAGAAATTACGGCAGGCCAGTTCCCGGCTGCTCGGAGTCGTCTTCGAACTGCAGCAGCCGTTCCACGGCGACCTCGTCGAACAGATCTACGCCGCGGCCACCCGCCGGGGATACGACGTGATGCTCAGCGCGGTCGCCCCGAGCCGTGCCGAGAAGGTCGCCGTCCAGGCGCTCATGCGGGAGCGCTGCGAGGCCGCGATCCTCCTCGGCACCCGGTTCGACACCGATGCGCTCGGCGCCCTGGCCGATCGCGTGCCCACCCTCGTCGTGGCGCGCGCAAGCGGTCTGCCCGGAGTCGGTGCCGTGCGGGGAGACGACGTCGCCGGAATCACCCTGGCCGTCGACCACCTCACCGAACTCGGGCACCGGAACATCGCCCACATCGACGGCGCCGACGCGCCCGGCGGCGCCGACCGGCGGGCCGGTTTCCTGGCCGCGATGCACCGGCACGGACTGTCGGCTTCGGCAACGGTCGTGGCGGGCGGCACGACGGAAACCGAAGGCGCAGAAGGCATGCACAAACTTCTGGAACTGCCCACTCCCCCGACCGCCGTCGTCGCCTTCAACGACCGATGCGCCACCGGCGTGCTCGACCTACTGGTCCGCCGCGGCCGGGACGTGCCCGCCGACATCTCCGTCGTGGGCTACGACGACTCCCGCCTGGCGCGGATTCCGCACGTGCAGATGACGACGATCTCGCAGGATGCCACACACATGGCCGAAGCCGCCGTCGACGGAGCGCTGGCTCAGATCGCCGGCGGCAAGGCGATCGACCTCGTGCTCGCGCCGCACCTCGTTCGCCGCGCGACCACCGGCCCTGTCGCACATCACGACTGAGGTCAGGAGCCTGCGTAAACCTCGATGCACCGATTCGAATGAGCGCCTGAGAGTGTCATAACGTCGAAATACCCTGTCGTAGTGGAAGAATAAGACTTCTCTAGGGTCAGATTCAGCCACACCGAAGGGCATCTCGTAGATGGAATTATCTCACACCCGACCCGTCGCTGCGGCCAGGTTCGACGACCCCAATCTCGTGGCGACCGCGGGGCTGGTCCCGGTGATTGCGTTGGCGCAGGCCAGCGGCCTGCTCACCCTCGCCGACGAGCACCTGAGCGTGCCGACCGACAAAGGCGCCAACGCCGGCCGCAAGATCGGGTCCCTGGTCGGCGGGATGGTCGCGGGCGCCGACAGCATCGCCGACCTGGGCATCCTGCGGCACGGGGCGATGGGGACCGTCTTCGACCGCCCCTATGCCCCGTCGACGTTGGGCTCGTTTCTGAGGGAGTTCACGTTCGGGCACGTCCGCCAGCTCGATGCCGTGGCATCCCGCGTGCTGATCGGCCTTGCCGACCGGACACCGGTGGTGGCCGGGATCGACGCCGGGCGAGTGCTGGTCGATATCGACGACACGATCATCGAGGTCCACGGCCACGGCAAGCAAGGGTCCGGGTACGGCTACTCCGGGGTGCGCGGGCTGAACGCACTGCTCGCCACTGTCACCACGCAGACCGCTGCGCCGGTGATCCTCACCCAACGCCTACGCCGAGGAGCCTGCGGCTCCGCACGTGGCGCGGCCCGCATGGTCGCCGACGCCCTGACCACCGTCGACCGGCTGCGTTCCCAGGCCGGCGGGGCGGGTGGAGATGGGGCGCCGAAAGTCCTGATGCGGTGCGATTCGGCGTTCTACGGCCATCCCACCGTCGGTGCCGCGATCCGCGCGGGCGCGGACGTCTCGGTCACGGTGCGCCTGACCTCCACCATCAAACGGGCGATCGCCTCCATCGACGTGGACGAGTCCGCGTGGACGCCGATCGAGTACACCGACGCCGTCTACGACGAGGACACCGATACCTGGATCTCGCGGGCGGAGGTCGCCGAGGTACCGTTCACCGCGTTCGCCTCCCAAAGAAGGCCCACCAGATCCCCGGGCGGCTGGTCGTACGCCGCATCCCCGACCTGCGACCACCCAAGGACCAGGGCCAGGGCACGTTGTTCGACATCTGGCGGTTCCACGCCTTCTTCACCACAACCGACCCCACCGACCTCGACACCGTAGCCGCCGACAAAACCCACCGCGGGCATGCCGTCATCGAGCAGGTCCACGCGGACCTGAAGAACTCCGCCCTCGCGCATCTCCCGTCGAACTCGTTTCAGGCGAACGCCGCCTGGCTCGTCGCCGCGGTGATGGCCTTCAACCTCACCCGCGCCGCCGCCACCCTCACCGGCGATCCCAAGCTGACGAAGGCGACCACCGGCACCATCCGGCGCACCCTCGTCTCGGTCCCCGCACGCATCGCCTCCTCCGCCCGACGCCTGACGCTGCACCTACCAACCCACTGGCCCTGGGAAACAGCATGGATAACTCTGTTCGACAACACCTTCGGTCGCACGCAGCCGATCATCGCCTAACAGCCACCCCACCTGCCCAGCCTCGACGCGAAAGACCCAGTGGAACAACCCGACCCACAGGTCGGACGATCACCCACGCCCGTAACCTACTCGCTACCGCACAACGAAACTCAGCACCGGCACATCAGTCGATCGGTGAATTTGGGGTAAATGATGTCGAGATTGCGACCGATGAGCATCAGAGTGGGCCCAAGCGGGCCCTGAGCAGGCAGAACTCATTGCCTTCGGGGTCGGCCAGGACATGCCACTGCTCCTGCCCCGTCTGGCCGATGTCGGCCGGGCGCGCACCGAGCTTCAGAAGGCGGTCGAGCTCGGCGTCCTGATCGCGGTCGGTGGCGTTGACGTCGATGTGCAGCCGGGATTTCCCCTTCTCCGGCTCATCCCTGCGGCTGAGGATGATCGTCGGCTGCGGACCGCCGAACCCTTCGCGCGGTCCGATCTCCAGCGAGCCGTCGTCCTCGCGATCGAGCACGACGAAGTCGAGGACCTCGCACCAGAACCGCGCCAACGCCTCAGGGTCGCGGCAGCCGAGCACGAGCTCACTGATACGACATGCCATCAGCGACACCTGCTCTCGGCACGGCCGTCGGCCATGCGGTAGGGAATCCGACTTCGAGACACGACAGAGATCTGCCGGATACTAGGCCGACGACCAGACACCGAGTTCGTTGCCACTCGGATCGGTGAAGTGGAAGCGGCGCCCGCCGGGAAAGTCGTACGGGCCGTTGACGACGGTGCCGCCGGCCGCCCGCACCGCATCCACCGACGCGTCGAGATCCACCGAGTACAGCAGCACCAGCGGCCCGCCCGCCTGCTTCCGTTCCGGCACCTGCAGCAGGCCGCCGACCTCCTCACCGTCCGCACCGACGATGCCCGCGTACTGCGGGCCGTAGGAGTTGAACCCCCAGCCGAATGCCGAGCGGTAGAACGCTTCCGCGTCCGCGAGGTCCGTGACCGACAACTCCACGTAGTTCAGTCGATGATGATCTGCGCCAGAAGGTGACATGCCGGAACTCTAGCCGGAATCGGCTCCTCGATCAGGAGTTCGGTCGGCGAGAAGCATGTTCACGAAACCGCGGGTGCTCGCCGTCTGGGGTCGGCCGGCGACCTGGACGAGTGAAATGGTGCGTTCGACCGTCGGCCGCAGCGGTATGTGGACGAGACCGGCGAACGAGATCATGGGAAGCACGAGTTCGGGCACCGCGGTGACACCGAGCCCGGCCGCCGCCAATCCCGCTACCGCGCCGATGTTCTGCGCCTGCATGACGGGTCCGAGTTCGATGCGTGCGTCCTCGACGGCCCGGCGGACGGGCGCCGCGATGCTGCTCTCGGGTCCGAACGCGATGAACGGCTGTCCCGCGAGATCCGACCACCGGAGTACCGGCCGATCGGCGAACGGATGTGTCGGCGCGACGGCGCAATAGAAGGAGTCGCTCGTCAGAACGTCCTGTTGCAGGCCGGGCAGAATCCCCGAGGTGGTGACCAGGGCGAGGTCGACCGTGCCCGAGTACACGGCGTCGAGAACCTCCTGACGCAGTCCGTCCCGTATCTGGAGGCGCACGTCGGGGTGCTGCTCGCGGAAGCTCACCACGTACGGGGGAAGGAACGTGGCCGCGAGCGAGGGCAGGCATGCCACCGTCACGATTCCGCGGTCACCGGTGACGAATCGTTCGATCTGTGTGAGCCCGTCGTCGAAGTCGTGGAGCATCCGCCGGGCGTGCTCGATGATCTCGTGCCCGTGCGTGGTCAGTTCGACACGGCGCGTGGTGCGTTCGAACAGCGTGACGTCGAGTCGGCGCTCGGCCTCGGCGACCGAGCGGCTCAGCGAGGACTGAGATACGTCGAGTGCGTGGGCCGCCGAGGTGAAGCTCGCGTAGTCGGCGATGGCGACAATGCTCCTCAGGTGAGAAATCCCGAGATTGATGCTCATGCGCATCAGTATGGCCGGTATTCATGCGCTGGGTATTCATGAGTTCAACTCATGAATCGATCATCCATTGATATTTGACGCGCAATTGTGAGGCGCGCGACACTGAGACTCCATTTCGAAGGAGGTCACATGGTTGCCGCGCTCGGGTTCGCCACGATCGCTTGTTTCCTGGCGCTGGCGTTCAGCCGTCGGGTCTCGGTGCTGATCGCACTGATCCTCGTTCCCGTCGCGTTCGCGATCGTGGGCGGATGGGCACCCGACCTCGGGGAGATGGTGGGCGACGGTCTGCTGAAGGTCGCGCCCGTCGCCATCATGATCGCCTTCGCTGTCCTGTATTTCAGTCTGATGGTCGACGTGGGACTGTTCGACCCGGCGATCCGCCGGATCGTCCGGTGGGCAGGGGGAAATCCCACCAAGATCGCCGTCGGAACCGCGGTGCTGACCCTGCTCGTCGCGCTCGACGGCGACGGAACCTCGACCTTTCTGATCACCATCTCGGCGTTGCTGCCCATCTACCAGAAGCTCGGGATGCGCCCGGTCGTCCTGACCGGCATCGTCTGCCTGGCCGCGGGACTGATGAACATGATCCCCTGGGGCGGCCCGACCGTCCGCGCCATGGCCGCGCTCGACCTGACCAGCGCCGACATCTTCACGCCGGTCCTGCCCGCGATGGGGGCCGGGGTCCTGTGGGTCCTGTTCGCCGCCTACATGATCGGCCGCGTGGAACGTAAACGGCTCGGCGTCACCGAACTGGCCTCTCCCGGCGGCGGTGGTCCCGGCACGCCGCATGTGTCCGACGCGCCGGTGCGCACCGGTCGCCAACGGGCGGTGATGGCGTTCAATACCGTGCTCACCCTCGTTCTGATCGTGATCCTGCTGTTCCAGCTCGTGCCGCTGGAGGTGGCATTCGCCATCGCATTCGCACTCGCGCTCGCCGTCAACCGCCCGAAGTGGGACGACCAGCAGGCCCTGTTCGCGAAGCACGGCGGCAACGTCACCATGGTGGTGGCGATGATCCTCGCGGCAGGCGTGCTCACCGGAATCCTCAACGGCACCGGGATGATCACCGCGATGGCGCAGACCTTCGTCTCCTGGATTCCGCAGTCCGCCGGCTCCCTGATCCCCGTCATCACCGCCGTCACGTCGATGCCGCTCAGCTTGGTCTTCACCCCGGACGCCTACTACTTCGGCGTCGTACCGGTGCTCGCGGAAACCACCGCATCGTTCGGAGGCGACCCCGCGAAGATCGGCCGCGCCGCCATCCTCGGCCAGATGACCACCGGATTCCCGCTCAGCCCGCTGACCGCCGCGACGTTCATCCTGATCGGACTGAGCAAGGTGGACCTCGGCAAGCACCAGCGATTCATCTTCGGCTGGGCCTTCGGAACCACGATCGTGATGACCGTCATGGCGCTGCTCACCGGTGCCATCTCGCTGTAATCGTCCGCGACACCACCCCAGGCCGGCCCACCCACCACATGTCGAACAAGCAAAGGACCTCGAGCCCGTGACACCATCGAGCACCCGCGGCAGCGCTTCGCGGAGCGTGCGACTCGGCGCCGGATCCGGGTTCTCCGGGGATCGCATCGACCCCGCCGAGAAACTCGCCCGGCACGCCGACCTCGACTACCTGATCTTCGAATGCCTCGGCGAACGCACCGTTGCCGCCGGAAACTCTCGCCGACTCGAGAACCCGGACGAAGGATACGATCCGCTCCTCGGCGCACGCATGCGCGCGGTTCTCCCGCACACGCTCGCGTCCGGGACCACGGTGATCACCAATGCCGGTGCCGCGAACCCTCTCGCCGCTGCCGAATTGGTCTCCGGCATCGCGTCCCGGTCCGCCGACCGGCAGGTGCGCGTCGCTGCCGTCACGGGCGACGCGGTGCTCGAGCAGGTGCTGCGCCACGACCCCGTCGTGTGGGAGACCGGGAAACGCCTGTCGGAGCACGACGAGGAACTCGTCTCGGCGAACGCGTACATCGGCGCGGAGGCCGTGATCCCCGCACTCGAACTGGACGCCGACGTCGTGGTCACCGGGCGTCTGGCCGACCCCTCCCTCTACGTCGCCCCACTCGCCCACCACTTCGGATGGGACCTGGCCGACCACGAAACCATCGGCGCCGCAACCGCGATCGGGCACCTGCTCGAATGCGCCGGACAACTCACGGGCGGGTACTACGCGGATCCCGTCACCAAACCGGTGAAGGGTATGGCCGATCTCGGTTTCCCGTTCGCCGACGTCCTCGCCGACGGATCGGCGACCTTCGGCAAACTCGACGGATCCGGCGGGATACTCACCGAACGAACCTGCGCCGAGCAACTCCTGTACGAGGTGGGAGATCCCACGTCGTACCTGACCCCGGACGTCACCGCGGACTTCGGCAACGTGTCGTTCACCAGCGTCGGACCCGACCGGGTCGCCATCGCGGGTGCGACGGGGCGCCCCCGACCACAGCAACTGAAGGTCACCCTCGGGTTCCGCGGCGGCTGGCTCGGTGAGGGGCAGATCAGTTACGCGGGACCGCGCGCCTATCCTCGTGCCCAGCTCGCCGCGGACATCGTCACCGAACGTCTCGTCGACGTGCACGGCTTCGCCGAGGGCGCCGTCTCCGTCGAATACATCGGAGCCGGTGCCGCTTTCCGCGGACTCGACACGGACACCGCTGCCCACGAGGTGCGCGTGCGGGTCGCCGCCCGCGCACGCACCCGCGAGGAAGCCGACCTCGTCGGCTGGGAGGTGGAAAGCCTGTACACCAACGGACCGGCCGGTGGCGGCGGCGCCCGGCGGTCGTCGACCGAGGTGCTCGCGATCCGCTCGTGCACCCTCCCCCGCGATCTCGTGTCCACCCGAGTGCATCTGACGGAGGTTTCGACATGACCACGCCCGCAACTGTTCAGAAGATCGACACCCTTGCCGACGTCCGCGCCGGCGACAAGGGGGACACCCTCATCCTCGCTGTGCTGGCCCGGGACAGCGCCGCCTACCGGCATCTCACGGAGAGACTGACCGAGAACGTCGTCGCCGCCCACTACGGTGAGCTGATCACCGGACCGGCCCGGCGCACCTGTCAGCCGAACCTGATGGCGATGGTGTTCGAGTTGCCCGGCGTCCTCGGCGGCGGCGTGACGGGCTCACCCGCACTCGACGGCCACGGCAAGACGCTGGGCTACCACCTGCTGAGCCTCGAAATCTGACGGGCTACGCGGGATTCCGGTTCCGAGAGGCTGCGAGGGTGGTGGCGAGTGCCTGACGATCGAGCTTGCCGCGCGGTGTGCGCGGCAAGCCGTCGACCGCGAGAACCTGAACCGGCATACTCGGGCTGGGTAACGTGGCGCGCAGGTGCCGCCAGATCTCGGTGGAACTCGGCCCGTCGCCGTCCACCACGATCGCGGCGGCCGGCGCCTCGCCCATCCGGCTGTCCGGTACTCCGATACACGCAGCCTCCGAGATCCCGGGAAGCGCGGTCAACGCCGCCTCGATGGCGGCGGGTTCCACATTGAGTCCCGCCCGGATCACCGTGTCGCTGTCCCGGCCGAACAACTGCAGGCTGTTGCCCGCCACCCGGCCGCGGTCCCCCACCGTCATCCACCCGTCGGCGGGGCCGTTCACCACGCCGTCCTCGGTGAGGTAGCCGTCGAACAGCATGTCGCTGCGCACGTGGACGAGGCCCTCGCGGATCTCTGCGTCGACGCCGTCGAACAGTTCGCCCGCCGCATGCTCGTCGGCGGCGCCGAGACCCCGGTCGAACGACACGAAGCTCAGTTCGGATGCGCCGTAGAAGTGCACGAGCGACGCATTCGGCAACACCTCCTGCAACGCCTGACGTCCCGTCCGCGGCCACCGGGCCGCCGACGACAGCACCTCGCGGACGCTACCGACCGGACCGATCCCCGACCGCACCACATCCCACGCGATGGTGGGTACCGAGTACAGATGTGTCGCCGCGTCGCGCAGCGAGTGCGTGACCGGGCGCAGATCCACCGTCGCCCCGCGAGTGAGGCCGTGCAGCGCGCCGTACAGGAAATGCGTGTGGTCGAGCACGCCGGGCACCGCCACGCGATCCCCGCTGCCGATGTCGAACGCCGCGTCCGAGCGGTCGAGGGTCGTGGCCCACGATCGCTGGTTGCGCACGAACAGCTTCGGCTCACCGGTGGTGCCGGACGTGATGCCGACCAGCAGTTCGGTGTCGGGACGCGCCCGGTCCGCGGCGCCGTCGGATCCGAGGCTCTCCGCCGTCTCGACGGTCCCGTCGAATCCCAGTCTCCGCAACCTGGCGTGCTGGTGCGACGCGGCCACCACGGCGCCGGGTTTCGCGAGTTCGAGCACCCGCGTCAGCTGCGCGGGCAGGAGATGCCGATGCAGCAGCACGACGCTGACTCCCGCGTGCATCGCCGCCGTCACCGCGACCAGCGACCCGACATCCGACGTCGGCAGCACGGCCACCCGGTTCATGCCGTCGAGCCCGGCGGCGGTGCGCGTGACCCGCGACCAGAACCGGCCGTAGTCGACGGTCTCGCGCGCGGACACGACCGCTGTCGTCTCCGGGTTCTCGGCGGCCCGTCGAGCGACGCGCTCGGCGAGCAGTTCAGTCATCGTCCACTCCCCGTGCGACGAGGGCGTCGCCCATCGCATCCGCGGTCCGGAGTGCACGCACCAGAACCGGGGTGGCCAGCGCCGTCATCGACCATTGCAACCCGCGCGCCTTTCGTGCCTGCGCCACCTCCTGCACGATCCCGGTCAGCAGCGGGATACACCGGATCGCCAACGCGAGCAGGAGCCCGATCCGGTCCGGGTCGACCCCGAACCTCCGCAGGGGCCCGAGTGCGCGCGACACCGTGTCGAGCATGTCGGTGACCCGGGTGGTGAGCGTGACCAACGCGGCGAGCGCCACCGAGATCAGCAGCACCCCGCACACGACGACCGCCCGCGCGGGCGACGTGATCAGCACCTGGAACACGGCGATGATCAACAACATCCACACCACCGGGCGCAACTGCGCCACGGCGACCCGCCACGGAATGGAGGCCACCGCGAACAGCAGGCCCACCGCCAGGACGACGACACCGACCTCGAGCGGGGTGCGCACGAACACCGTGGCCGTGACGATCGACGCGATCAACAGCAGCAGTTTCAGCCCGGCGGGCATCCTGTGCAGGAGCGAGTCGCCCGGGCGGTACAGGCCGATCATTCGACCAACTGCCGGTACGCGGGGACGGCGTCGTCCGGGCTGCCGTCGAACGCGACGAGACCGTCGTCGATGACGATGACCCGTTCGAAACTCTCCAGCAGCGCCAGTTGGTGGGTCACGACGATCACCTGCTGGTCCATCGAATCGAGTGCTTCGGAGACGACGCGCGCGTTCCGCAGATCCAGCAGCGTCGTCGGCTCGTCGGCGATGATCACCTCGGGCCTGCGGATGAGGACGGCGCCGATGGCGAGCAGCTGCTTCTGGCCCCCGGACAGCAGGTGCGCGGGGTGGTCGGCGTGCTGGTCGAGCCGGAACCGCACCAGGATCTCCTCGACGCGGCCGGCGATCTCCTGTTTGCTCAGACCGGACCGGCGCAGCGAGAACGCCAGGTCCTCGGACACCGTGGGCATGACGATCTGGGTGTCGGGGTCGGTGAACACGAACCCGACCTTGCGGCGCACCTGCGCGCCCTTCCTGGCGGCGTCGACACCGTCGACCGTGACGGTGCCGGAGGTGGGCTTCAGCAACCCGTTGATCATGCGCGCCAGGGTCGACTTGCCGGAACCGTTGGAACCGATGATGCCGACGCGGCGTTCGGAGAAACGCAGGTCGACGCCGCGCAGCACCGGGCGGTCCCCGAAGGCGTGCGTCACCGAATCGAAGACGATCTCACTCACGACACACGCTCCACGAGCATCGCGATGCCCTGCCCGCCGCCGATGGCGCAGGCCGCGAGCCCGAGCGTGGGTCCGTCCTCGCGCAACATCTGACTTGCCAAGCGCACCAACAAGATCGCCCCCGACGCGCCCCACGGGTGCCCCATGGCGATGGCGCCGCCCTGCGGGCAGATCACAGATTCGTCCAGGCCGAGTTCGTCCGACACCGCCAGCACCACCGACGCGAAGGCCTCGGTGATCTCGACGACGCCCAGATCCGCCACGTCGCATCCGGTCCGCTTCAGGAGTGTGCGGATCGCGGGAACAGGTCCGAGTCCGGGCAGCGCCGGGTCCGATCCCGCGACGGCCGAGCCGAGAATTCGTAACGCAGGCAGTCCGGCGGCCAGCGACTCGGTCGTCACCGCCAGCACGGCGGCACCGTCCGAGATGCCGCAGGAGTTCCCCGCAGTGGCCGTTCCGCCGGCTCCGAAACTGGGGCGTAGCCGCGCGAGCCTGGCCTCGGTCATGCCTGCGCGAATGCGCTGGTCCCGCTCGATGTCACCGATCGGCACGATTTCCGACGAGAAGTCGGCGGCTGCGGCGAGCGTGTGCGACCGCGCCGCGTACGCATCCTGCCGCTCACGGCTGATGCCGCGCACCCGCGCGAGATCGTCCGCGGCCGCTCCCATGTCGGGGTCGGGGAAGCCCTGCGGCGCAAAGGGAGCGCGGGTGTAGCGCACCGGATCGGCGCCCCCCGCCGGCGGCCAGAACCGCCACGGCGCCGTACTCGCCGACTCGACACCCCCCGCCAGAATCAGCTCGTCGGCGCCGCTGCGCACACGGAGCGCGGCCTGCATCACCGCGTCGAGTCCGGAACCGCACTGCCGGTCGACAGTGACACCGGGAACCTCCACACCCATCCCCGCCTGCAGGGCCGCGACCCGCGCCGGATTACCGCCCGGCCCGAGGCAGTTGCCGAGGACGACGTCGTCGACCTCGGCATCGATGCCCGCCCCCCGCAGCGACGTCAGAACCTCGCGCAGCACGGGGGCGGCCAGGTCGGTGGTGGCCAGATCGGCGAACCCGTGCCCGGCATTGCCGATCGGCGTGCGGCGCGGCGCTACCAGGACAGGGACAGAGCTCATGCCAGCCAGTCTCTCACTCGGCCTCGGGCGACCTTGCCACTGGCGGTCCGCGGCATCGACTCGATCGGCACCCAGCGGCGGGGCAGGGCTTCCTTCGTCAGCGTCCGGCGTGCTCGGGAACGGACCTCACCGATCTCCGCGGTGCCGTCGAGCTCCACCACGGCGGTGACGGTCTCCCCGAGCACCGAATGCGGCGATCCGACGACGGCGGCCGCGGCGACACCGTCGAGCGTCTCGAGGATGCGCTCGACGTCCTCGGCAATCACCGTGGTGCCGCCGACATTGATCGCGGATTCTCCCCGGCCGCGCACCGTCAGCTCGCCGTCGTCACCGAGTTCGGCCAGGTCACCGACACCGAACCACTCCGGGACTCCGATCACGCTGTACGGCGACCGGACGTACAGCAGACCGTCGCGGATGTCGGCGTCGACGCCGTCCAGCAGCCGGAGCGGTTCGGGCACCCGGCGCGCCGCGACGAGGGAGAGTTCCGCGGCGCCGTAGTACTCGACGATCTCGATGCCGTCCGCCACCGCGCGGGCGCCGTCGTCCAGGGCGGTGCCGGCGACGATCGCCGTGCGCAGCTTCGGGGCCTTCCCCACGACCTCACGGAGGACGGCGGGAACGGCGTGCACCACCGTCGCCCGGGACGGGTCGTCGGTGACGCACGCACCTCGCCAGAGTGCGTGCACTGCGCCGAACAGATGCATCGTGGCGTGCAACGGGCCGGTGATCAGCACGTGGTCGGTCGCGTCGATGCCGGTGATCGCGGTGAAAGCGGGGAAGCTGTCGAACCAGGAGGCCGCGGTGCGCGCGAGCGGACGCGGCCTGCCGGTGGAGCCGGACGTCGCGACCAGCAGAAACGCGGCCGGTGGAATCACCGCGCGGTCCGGGCGCGCGTCGGGGTTCTCGACGATCACCACCGTCCCCTGCCGCGCCGCCGCGCACACGCAGATCAGGGCATCCGGGACCGGCAGCGTCGACGCGTCGTAGGCAGGCGCACCCTGGCCGTGGTCGAGGATCCATCGGTCGATGGCACGGTCGAGTTCGGCGTAGGTGTAGGTGCGGTCTTCGAAGTCGAGAGCAGGCTGATCGCCGGAGCCGCCGAGTTCGGAACTCACGTACGGATCAGGCCGGGGTACGCGCGATGCACGCTCTTGGCGACCACGGTCGCGACGACAACCTTGAGCAGGTCGCCGGGGATGAAGGCGAAGTTGGTGGTGATGGCGGCGCCGACACCCAGATCGGTGCGGAGCAGGAGTCCGACGGTGCCGAAGACGTAGATGACGACGATCCCGCCGAGGGCGTTGATCAGCAGACCGAGCGCGATCGGGTACTTCGGCAGGATCCGAGCGGTGAGGAGGCCGATGATCAGCGTCGCGGGAATCCAGCCGATGAGGTACCCGGCGCTGGGCCCTGCGAGCGCGGTCAGTCCGGTGCGGCCACCGGACAGCAGGGGCAGGCCGATCAGGGTCAGTGCGATGAAGACCGCGACGGCGGCTGTGCCCTTGCGAGCGCCGAGCACCGCGCCGGCGAGGATGACGCCGAGCGTCTGCAGCGTGATCGGCACTCCACTGAAGCCGACCGTGATGGCGCCGGGCAGACCCAGCGCCGCGATCAGCGCGGCGAAGACCGCGATCTGCGCCATGTCCCGCGCTGAAATACCGAGCCTCGACACCCGAGCACTCTCGACACCTGCCATGACGACTCCCTCTTGCTTCAAACTTGAACGACGTTCAAGGTATCAGGTCGGCGCGGACAACGGTGCGGCAGACTCCGCGACGTCGCCCTCGTCGGGCGTCGTGCGCGCCCCGGCCCGCGCTGCTCCGATCCCCGCCGCGACGACGAAACAGATCCCGGCCACGGCCGCGTGGTCCGGTACCTGATGCAACACGACGAGCCCGATGATCAACGCGAACGCCGGTTCCAGGCTCATCAGGGTCCCGAACGCCGCGGTGTTCAGCCGGCGCAGGGCGAGCATCTCCAGCGTGAACGGCACGACCGGCAGCAGTATCGCCAAACCCAGCCCGATGATCAACAGGTCCGGCGTCATCTTTCCGAGCATCGACGGTCCACCCACCGCAGTCGCGACCAGCCCGGCGACCGGCATGGACACCGCGAGCCCGTTGAGACCGGCCACCTCGTCGCCCACACGCTGGGTGAGCACGATGTAGAGGGCCCAGCACGCGGCCGCGCCCAGTGCGAACAGGATTCCGACCGGGTCGACGCCGCCGGCCCAGGGTTGCGTCAGCAGCAGCACCCCGACGGCCGCCAGCGCCGGCCACTTCAGGCGACCGCGCCCGTGCAGGACAGCGACGCCGAGGGGCCCGAGGAACTCGAGCGCGCTGGCGGTTCCCAGCGGGATCCGGTCCACCGCGGCCATGAACAGCAAGGTGACCGCCGCCGTGACCACTCCGAGCAGGACACACGCGCCGAGGGACGAACGCGTGAACGCCTTCGGACGAGGCCGCACGATCACGGCCAGCAACACCCCAGCCCATGCCAGGCGCAACCAGGCGGCGCCCTCGGCGCCGACGCGTTCGGACACGCCGACGGAGATCGCGAGTCCGCTCTGCACGCACAGCATCGAGGTCAGCGCCATCGTCGCGCCGACGTGGGTCGAGTTCCTGGTCATGTCTGCATTGAAGGGCACCTCGACCGTTCACGTCCACGTGACTTTCATGGACAAACCGTTCGGATATCGCGAACAATAGTCGGGTGGATACCCGACGCCTGCATCTCCTGCTCGAGCTCTCCCGTCTCGGCTCCATGCGTGAGGTCGCCGAAACACACCGGCTGACCACCTCGACCGTCTCCCAGCAGATCGCCGCACTCGCGAAGGAGACGGGTGCGCAGCTCGTCGAACCGACCGGCCGCCGGGTGCGGCTCACTCCGGCCGGTCGCCGGCTGGCCGACCACGCCGTCACCATCCTGGCGGCCGTCGACGCCGCCCGGCTCGACCTCGACCCCCACGCCGAGCCGGTCGGGACCCTGCGCGTCGGGGGTTTCGCGACGGGCATCCGGGTGTCGCTGCTCCCGGTCGTCGCCGAACTGGCACGCACCCACTCGCAGGTGGACGTGGTGATCAGCGAATACGAGCCGGTCGAGGCGTTCGCGTTGCTCGCCGACGACGAACTCGATCTCGCCCTGACCTACGACTACAACCTGGCACCGGCATCCCCGGGCACCGCGCTCGAGGCCGTCCCGCTGTGGTCGACGCCCTGGGGACTCGGCGTCCCCATGCCCGCCGGGAACGGACCCGCCGACGTCGCCGCCTATGCCGGTTCGCCCTGGATCGTGAACTCCCGAAACACCGCCGACGAGGACGCCGTCCGCACCCTGGCCTCGCTCGCGGGTTTCACACCGCACATCGCCCATCAGATCGACAGCCTCGACCTCGTCGAGGACCTCATCGCCGCCGGCTACGGGGTCGGCCTACTGCCCGCCGACCGTCCCACGCGCAAGGAAGTCACGGTCCGCCCGCTCACCAACCCGAAGGTCGTGCTGACGGCCTACGCCGTGACCCGCCGCGGGAGGTCGACCTGGCCGCCGCTGCGCCTGGTCCTCGACCGCCTGGCCGCCGTCACCGGTTTCTAGCGGGAGGCCACCGCGGAAGCCGCGTCCTTCAGGGTGCGGGCGGCGACCTGCAGTCCCTCGAGCTGTCCCAGTTCGACGTCCTCGTGTTCGATGTTGACCGCCATGTCCGGGTCGACCCGCTGCAGGGCGGCGAGGAAACGGGACCAGAAATCGACGTCGTGTCCGCGACCGACGGCGACGAAGTCCCACGCCGAGTCCTCGGGCCATTTGTTGACCACGTGCTTGCCGCCGAGCCCGGTGGGGTTCTGGTCGGCCGGGATCCGGGTGAATCGGTCGTCGAGGACGCCGTAGATCTTGCAGTTCTCGTTGATCCGGGTGTCCTTCGCCGCGGCGTGGAACACGAGGTCGCCGAGCCAGTCGACCGCGGCGACCGGATCGATGCCCTGCCAGAACAGGTGTGACGGGTCCATCTCCGCGCCGACGTTCGTGGCACCGGTCTTCTCCACCAGACGCTCGAGGGTCGGCGGGTTGAACACCAGGTTCTGCGGGTGCATCTCGATCGCAACCTTGACGCCGTTCTCACGGGCGAGCGCGTCGATCTCCTTCCAGAACGGCACCGCGACCTGATCCCACTGGTAGTCGAGGGAGTCGAGATAGCCGCTGTCCCACGTGTTCACGTGCCAGGCCGGCCACTGGCCGCCGGCGTGCGCGGCCGGCAGCCCGGACATCGTGACCACCCGGTCCACACCGAGCAGGCCGGCGACCTTGATCGCGTTGCGCAGGTCCTCGGCGTCCTCGGGGCCCACCTCGGGATCCGCGTGCAGCGGGTTGCCGTTGCAGTTCAGGCCTGCGATGGAGACGCCGGTCTCGTCGAAGACTTTCAGGTACTCCTGCGGTGACACCTCACCGGAGAGGAGTTCCTTGACGGGCAGGTGCGGGGTGGGCAGAAATCCGCCCGCGTTGATCTCCGCGCCCTCGAGCCCGAGGGACGCGATGGTCTCCAGCGCCTCGCGCAGGCTGCGGTCGTGCAGGACGGCGGTGTACACACCGAGTTTCATGAGGGTTCCTTGCGTGGTGGGAAGAAGTCGCGGTTCAGGGGGTTTGCGGTTACGGGGTTTGGGGTTCAGCCGATCTTGACGGCTGCTCCGTCGGCGCGGGCGGACTCCGCGACGGCGGTGACGATCTGCATGCCGCGCAGCGCGTGGGCGAAGGACGGCAGCGGGCCGAGGATGTCGATGCCGGCGATCTGGTCGAGGAACGCCCGGGCCTGGTAGGCGAAGAACTCCGCCTTGCCGTGGCCGACGCCGCCGGCGTCCATCGGCAGGCCACCCTGGATGTACGGGTGCTGCGGACCGATGATCACCCGCCGCTGACCGTTCACGGTGCGGTCGAGGCCCTCGCTGGACACCGAGAATTCCGCGGCGCGAGCCAGGTCGAACGCCGCGGAGCCGGACGTCCCGAACAACTCGAAGCCGAGTCCGTCCGGAAGCTGATGCGCGACACGGGAAGCGGAGAACGTGCCGACCGCGCCGTTCTGGAAGCGCGCCGTGAACGTCGCGAGGTCCTCGTTCTCGACGGGTGCCATCTCACCGGTGGTCTCGGCCTTGGTGTGGCCGTAGGTGACTCCGGCAGGCACGGGACGCTCCGTGATCACCGTGGCGAAGGTCGCGCCGCTGATCTCGACGATCGGACCGCACACGAATTCGGCCATGTCGAGCAGGTGGCTGCCGACGTCCGCGAGCGCGCCCGTTCCGGGACCGCCGCGGTACCGCCAGGTGATCGGCGAGGCGGGGTCGAGGCCGTAGTCGCACCAGTAATGCCCGTTGAAGTGGATGATGTCGCCGAGGCGGCCCGTCGCGAGTTCGTCGCGGATCGCCTGAATGGCCGGCGACCGGCGGTAGGTGTACCCGACCGTCGCGATCGTGTCGGCATCCGCAGCGGCCGCGACCATAGCCTCGGCGTCTGTGATGGACCCGGCCAGGGGCTTCTCGCACAGCACGTGCTTCCCCGCGGCGAGGAGCCCTTCGACGATCTCCCGGTGCAACTGGTTGGCGACGACGACGCTCACGGCGTCGATGTCCGGCGATTCGGCGATGGCCTGCCAGCTGTACTCGGCCCGCTTGTACCCGTACCGCTTCGCGGTGTCGTCGGCGACGGCCTGGTTGGTGTCGGCGATCGCAACCAGACGCACGTCGGGGCGGTCGGTTCCGAAGAGCGTCGACGCCATGCGATATCCGGCGGCGTGTGCTCGTCCGGCCATGCCGCCGCCGATGACGGCGATACCGATCGAGTGGGAAGTCATGAGTGGAAGCCTTTCGGTGTGATGGTGACCCGGCGGGAGTGCAGGTCGGCTACCCGCAGACACCCGCACGTATGAGTGAAGACGCCTCCGGCTAGTACGGTCTATTTAACCGGTCTAGTACGACTACTATGAGCTGAATCACGACACCCTGTCAAGCCCCGACTCGGCGGTCCGGCCAGCGGGCCACACCCCTTGACGAACACCCTTGGCGTGCAAATACCGAATTTATGTTCACTGAATATCTCTTCAGCGAATGCAAGGTCGGGAGGGCGTACGGAAGTCATCGTCGGAGGCGGAGGTGTGTCCGGGACCGCGACTGCAATCGCATTGCGCCGCACCGGTTCCGACGTCACCCCGTACGAAACACACCCCGACCCGGCAGGACAAGTGGGCTCATTTTCTGAGTCTGGCATCCAACGGACTGCGGGGGCTGAAGGCGCTCGGTTGCCTGGACCAGGTCCGGCAGGCCGGTTTCGCGGTGACCACTCAGCGGATGTGGTCCGGCACCGGGAGGCTGCTGGCGGAAGTTCCGCGCGGACGGCTGTCGGGGGATCCGCTGCACAGTACATGGTCTCTGGTCGGCTACCCGGTCGGTCCTCGATCCCGGCGCGCCCCGACCCACCCACGGAGGCCTATACAGCGTCTCGGGCATCGCCGGCGGCATCCCGGCCGAAACCGGCACGTTCAACATGGTCTTCGCGCGCTGCGGCGCCTTTCTCCACATCCCGGCTCCGGACGGAACCGTGTGGTGGTCCGCGCAGGTTGCCGATCCCAGGCCACCGGACCTGGCCGGTGTCGGCGACGACTGGTTGCTCGGGCGGGGCGGGGCAGGGCGCCTCCATGGCCATCGAAGACGCCGCGTCCTGGCCCGGGCACTCGCCGAGACCGACTCGACCGGAGGAGGTCTCGCCGAATACGACCGGCTCCGCCGAACACTGACGGCCGCCGCAGGGTCAGGACACGCCCGACCGGGATCCTTCCATCGACTCGGGCGCGGGCCCGGTGGTACGGCGCGCGACGAGCCGCGGCCGGAGGACGGTCGCGACCGATTCGGTCCTCCCCCGGTCCAGCCGTTGGATGACCGCCTCGACCGCGGTGGCGGCCTGCTCCCGCGGTTGCTGATTGACCGACGTCAGATCGATGTGCGCGAGGTGGGCGAGCACGCTGTCGTCGTATCCGGAGACCGAGACGTCTTCGGGGATCCGCACGCCCCGGCTGCGCAGTTCGCCGATCAGCCCGATGGCACTGCGGTCGTTGGCCGCGATCACCGCGGTGGGAAGTTGCGACCGCCCGAGCAGAGTGCCCGCGGCGACCGTTCCGGCGCTGTCGGTGAAATCGCCCTCGACGACGTCGATATCGAGTCCGTGACGACGCATGGCACGGGTGTATCCCGACCTCCGGTCGGCTGCAATCGTGCCCGTACCACCGCTGAGGTGCGTGATCCGGCGGTGTCCCAGCTCCACGAGATGGTCGACGACCGTGCCGATCCCCTTGCCGTCCGCCGTCCGCACGACGTCGACGGCGCCGTCACCGACGCGGCGACCGACCACGACCACCGGTACCCGCTCCCCGAGCGTGTCGAGCACGTCGGTGCCGAGTTCGGTGCCGAGCAGGATCAAGGCTTCGCAGCGGAAATCGAGCAGCGTTTCGACGACTTTCGGTTCGGCGTGCGTGGGAGTCAGGGCGCCGAGCACCACCTCGTACCCGTGCTCGTCGGCGGCGGCGACGATGTACTCGACCATCTCGGCGTGGAAGCTGTTGCGAATATCCGCCATCACACCCACGAGGTGGGTTCGCCGGAGCGACATCAGTGCGGCCGTACGGTTCGGTCGGTACCCGAGCTCGTCCGCGACGTCGAGGACCCGCTTCCGCGTCTCCGCACTAGGCCCGGGAACACGCCGAAACACCATGGAGACCAATGCCTTCGACACGCCCACCCGGTCGGCGATGTCCTGCATGGTGACGGCCTGCCGGGGCATCGGAACGGAGCCGCCACTCCGGGCGTCGTCGTCGCTTCGCATGTGCAGACCCTTTCGCTCGTCGAGCACGAGGCACACCCAGAGTATCCGACATAGACCGAAGTACTAGACCGGGCTACTTACCCGAACGCAGCTATCCGGCGGGAGAACGCGCGACGTTCGATGTTCTGGGCGCTGGCGAGCACGACCGCTCCCTGCACGAAGCGGCGGTCGTCGTCATCAGCGTGTCGGAGGGCGGCACTCGGACTCGCCGTCACCCTCACCGTCGGACTCGTCGGAGGTCTGCTGTCGCGGGCGTTCGCGATCCACGCAGGCGTCCTGTTCATGGGGTACTACGTGGCAGTCCTCAGCGTCCCCGCCATCCTCGCGCTCTGACCGTGCCGACTACGCGGTGACCAGGTCGATGGCGACGGCCGATCCCTGCGGATCGACGACCGCGTCGAGGATGGTCTTCTGCGTCTGGGTCAGGTGCTCGGTGCAGGCCGCGGCAGCCGCCGGTCCGTCGCCGGCGAGGATCGCCCGGCACATCGCCCGGTGCTCCGCCAGCGAGACGTCCAGACGGTCCGGGTGGGAGTGGGCGATGTTGCGCAGTCTCTCCGTGTGCGGCCGGAGTTCGGCAATCGATCGGGCCAGTTGCGAGTTCCGGGTGTGCGCGATCACCGCTTGGTCGTACGTTTCGGTGAGTTCGTAGAAACGATCCCGCCGGGACTCGGACGGGTCCTCCTCCGAGATCGCCCCGAGTGCGTCCGCTACCTTTTCGAATTGCTGCCGGGCCGCGGTGTCCCGGCCGACGGCCTCGGCGACCATGCGCGCCGCGGCCGCCTCGAGCAGGATGCGTAGCTCGAACAGGTCCCGAACACTCTTGATGGAGATGGGAGCGACCCGTGCCCCCTGCCGGTCGGTGAGCGAGACCAGCCCATCTGCTTCGAGCCGAAGGAAGGCCTGACGCACCGGGGTGCGAGACGCCGAGAACCGCGTGCCCACGTCGATGGCACTCAGCGACTGCCCCGGAGACAGGGTCCCGTTCAGAATGTCCTGTTTGAGCTGCACGTATACCTGTTCGCTCTTGCTTTCGCGCGCCATGCATACATCCTAACGTTCACCACTGTATGAGCTAAGGTATACGCTAATGCGCACCATAGAACAGGAACAGCATCCCGAAGTAGGCGTCCACACGTGAACGGCGTGCAATCCACCGAACGATCCGTGCCGACGCGCGCGTCCGAACTGCGCCGTCACGGACTCCGGTGGGCCGCACTGATCGCACTCTCGATCGGCGGCTGGGCGCTCGGCGAGAGCGTCGGACTGACAGCGGCCGGTCTCTTCTCGGCTCTGATCGTCGCGGCGACCCTGGCCGTCACCGGCTGGGGCCCGTCCCGCGTGCCCCGCCCGCTGGGGAAGCTTGCCCAGGGAGTGCTGGCGAGCGCCGTCGGATTGATGGTGCACCGGGACACGATCGCCGCCCTGGGCTCGATGTGGGTGCCGGTGGTCTCGATCGCGGCCGCGACTCTCGCGCTCAGCGTGGTGGCCGGCGCCCTCCTCGCGCTGCACCGCGACGTGGACGCGGTGACCGGATCCCTCTCCATGACTGCGGGCGGCGCCACCGGACTCGTCGCGATGGCCCGCGAACTCGGCGGCGACGACCGGGTCGTCGCAGTGGTGCAGTACCTGAGGGTGGCGCTCGTCGTCGTGTCGATGCCGATGATCGTCACGTTCGGCTTCCGCGCGGATACCGGTGCAGACACCGTGACAGTCACCGAGGGCGGCGGGTCCGAATGGTATGTGACCCTGCCATTCCTGGCACTGTTCGTCGTGGGCGGCACCGCTGTGGCGTCACTCGTGCGACTTCCCGCGCCCGCGACATTGGGTCCGCTGGCCGTGAGTGCCGGGTTCGAACTCGGCGGCTGGAGCGACGCGGTCGCGGTCCCGCCGATGCTGATGACCGCCGCGCTGATCCTCATCGGCTGGCAGGCCGGGCTCGCGTTCGACCGGGCGAGCCTGCGGGCGATCGGACGAATCCTGCCGTACGCGGCGCTGCTCACCTTGCTGGTCGGGGCGGCCTGCGCCGGGCTGGGCGTCCTACTCTCCCACCTCACCGGCGCGAGCCTGCTCGAGGCCTATCTCGCCACCACGCCCGGTGGCCTGGCGGCGGTGCTGGCCGTCTCGGCATCCACCGCCTCCAACGTCACGTTCGTCGCGGCCGCTCAGGTGTTGCGCCTGGTCATCATGCTCGTCACCACCCCGATCATGGCGAAGGTGTTTGCCCACTTCAGTTCTCGGCGTCGACGAGCGTAGTCCGGGAATCCTCTCCGGACAGGACGGTCCGGCTTGCGTCCGGGCCGTCTCGACCGGAGAGGAGTCCCGAACACCCCGAGTCTCGTTGCAGTGTCTCGGAACTCGGGGTCCACCGGGATGTGGGTTCCTCGAATGTCGGCGCATGGCATCTACCTCCGATTCTTGTCAGCAGCTACCGAGCTGCACGGTGAGTGGGTGTCGGGTCGGTCAGCCGTAAACCCTCGCGATGAAGGCATCGAGGTTGTCGCGGACCCGCGCGATCCGTTCCTCGGGCTCGAGATCCTCGCGGTACTGCCTGCCCATCGCGGGCGACTTCTTCCGGCGCGCGTAGAGCGAGCAGGCGAGATCGGCGCACATGTAGGTGCCGATCGAGTTGCCGCGGCGTCCGGATTCACCCGACTTGCGGGCGGTCATCAGCGAGACGCCGCCGTTGGCGTGCGTGGTCATGCAGACGGTGCACATCTGTGCGCGGCGATAACCGCCCGTTTCGTAGCGCAGCGCGACGCCGACCAGACCACCGTCTCGCGGCACGACGACATAGCAGCGGCCGGGAAACGACGGGTCACTCCAGCCGAGGAAGTCGAGGTCGTCCCAGGGCCGATCGTCCAGATCCCGAGGGACGGGCAGACGCTTGGCGTCGCCTTTGGAGCAGTTGATGAACGACGACCTGATGTCGCGTTCGGTGACGGGTTCCATGTCGAGGTGAACTCCTTCTGTGAACGGGTTGACAAAGCCACGTGACACTACGGACAGCGGTGAGGTCGAGCAACGGATTTTCCGAACGATCTCTGGCCGGGTGGCGGGTGCGGCGGGTGTCGCGAGCGTCCCAGGACAGCGCGACATCTGCGTGTATCGTGCTGTTTCCGGCTTCGAGGGGGTGGCAATGGTGGCAGGTACACGGGTCGGCTCGCAGTTCGGGCAATACCATCTCAGGGCTCTGCTCGGCCGAGGTGGAATGGGTGAGGTGTACGAGGCGTACGACACCACCAAGGATCGCACCGTCGCCCTCGAGATCCTCGACGTCGACCTCGCGAAGGACCCCACCTTTCAGCAGCGGTTCCGACGCGAATCGCATGCCGCGGCCAGGTTGCAGGAGCCGCACGTCATTCCGATTCACGACTGGGGCGAAATCGACGGTGTGTTGTCCATCGACATGCGCCTGGTCGTGGGACAGGATCTGCGTTCACTGCTCCGCACACGGGGCCCGATGGGTCCCGCATACGCGGTCGCGATCGTCGACCAGATCGCGGCGGCGCTCGACGCCGCGCACACCGACGGTCTCATCCACCGCGACGTCAAGCCGGAGAACATCCTCGTCACCGCCGGTGAGTTCGCGTACCTCGTCGACTTCGGTATCGCGCACTCGAGTTCCGACCTCCGCCTGACCACGCTCGGCAGTGCCGTCGGTTCCTACGCGTACATGGCGCGGAACACACCGGACGCATCCACCGTCGCCGCGGCCACCAGCAGTCAGGTTCGCATTCCGGCCACGGCGGACGTACCCGTCGCGTCCGCGGCGCCGGCGACGGTCCCGCCTGCCGTGACGACGCCGCGTACGACGACGACTCCCCCGCCACCGATCGTCGGCGAGGTGTCGGGCGCCGATCGGCAAGGTTTCCTGGCCCCGTCCGACGCGCGCTGCAACTACACCAACCCGGCGGTGTTCATCGGTCGCACCACGAAGTCTCTCGTCGTGGTCTGCGAGACGGGAGTGGGCCGCTACTACTACCAGGGCGTGCGCATCAGCGACGGCGCCGCCATCTCCGTCGACGATCCGATCTCGAGCGGTACCGGCTTCGTGGCCACCGGCGACGGCGGCACTCAGTACCGGCTGACCCCGTCCGCCCTGACCATCGTCACTGGCGACGGACGGATCCTCGCGACCGAACCGATGGTCGAGTCCGCGCACCGCTGAATCGCCGTCTGCGGCGACAACGGGACGAGCGGTCGGAATCGGTGAGAGTATAGGTCTGTGAGCGCACAGGCAGAGCATGAGGAGAGACGTCGCCCGACCCCGGAAACTCCCTTGGGCTACCTCGAGCAGCTACCCGCCCTCGTCCTGCTCGAACGCCTTCCGGTTCCCGTCCTGGCGGTCGAGAGCGACGGCACCGTCGTCCACGCGAACAGTGCTTTCGAGGAGATGCTGGGTTATCCCGTCGCTTCACTGCGCGGACACCCGGTGTCCGAACTCCTCGCCCTGGACGACGCACCGACAGGTGCCGACGCGGTCGAGCACCTCCGCGAGTCCGCCACCTCACCCGTCGACCTGACACATCAGGACGGGTCCCGAGTCCGTGCACTCGTCAGCCGGCCCATTCTCCGTCGGGAGGACGATCCGGTGACCCTCGTCTGCTTCCACGACGTCACCGAACAACTGTGGAACGGTGGCCGGGCGCCCGGCTTCTGACCCCCCGCCCCACAGACGCACGGACATTGGCCGGATTCACGCGCTATTCGCCTGTGAATCCAGCGAAACCGTCTGCAAACAGCGCGGAAGGGCTCGAACGCGGGTTAAGTTGACTGAATGGCGACCGGCAAGAGCAAGGCTCCCGCTGTCGAACTGGAGGTCGGCGACCGGACCGTGCGGATCTCGCACCCGGAGCGCGTCTACTTCCCCGCGACCGGTGCCACGAAGCTCGACCTCGCGAACTACTACCTGAGCGTCGGCGACGGGATCGTGCGTGCCCTGCGCGAACGCCCCTGCATGATGCACCGCTTTCCGGACGGCCTGAGCGGCGAGAAGGTCCACCAGAAGCGGTTGCCGCACGGTGCGCCGGACTGGGTCCAGACGGTGCGGGTGACGTTTCCGCGGTACAACCGTCACGCCGACGAACTGTGCGTGACGCACCCGGCGGATGTGATCTGGGCGGTGCAGATGTCCACGGTCGAGTTCCATCCGTGGAACTCGCGCCGCGCTGACGTCGAACGTCCCGACGAGTGGCGGATCGATCTCGATCCGATGCCCGAGTGCGGGTTCGACACGGTGCAGCGCGTGGCCGGGGTGGTGCACGAGGTGCTCGACGAAGTGGGCGCGACGGGCTGGCCGAAGACGTCGGGCGGAAGCGGCATGCACGTCTACGTCCGGATCCGGCCCGACTGGGGTTTCGGCGACGTCCGGCGGGCCGCGCTGGCCTTCGCCCGCGAAGTGGAGCGCCGGGCCCCGCAGGACGTCACCACCACCTGGTGGCGGAAGGACCGGGATCCGCGCAAACTGTTCGTCGACTACAACCAGAACGCCCGCGATCACACCATCGCCAGCGCGTACTCGGTGCGGGGTGTGCCCGACGCGACCGTGTCCACACCGGTGACGTGGGACGAGATCGACGACGTGGACCCGCACGAGTTCACCATCGCCACCGTCCCCGACCGCTTCGCGAAACTCGGTGACCTGCATGCGGGAATCGACGACGCCGTGTTCTCGCTCGGACCGCTGCTGGAGTGGGCCGACCGGGACGAGGCCGAAGGCGAGCCGGATCCCGGCGGCGCGGAGGATTAGTCGGGGCACTCGGCCAGCGCTGCCGGCGCGGTTTGCCCACAACGCGACACGCGCCCCGACCGTGCGGCCGAGGCGCGTGTCTGGCATGCCGAACTCTTCCCTACCGTGGCGGCGGGGGCGGTGGCGGCGGAGGCGGTGGGTTGGGATTGCAGAGTTGGCAGCCGTCGACCGGCGGTTTGGGAACCGGCGCATGACAATCGTTCTGACATGGTCTGGCGCCGGCGAATTCGGCCGTTCCCACCAGTGAAATCGAGAGAGCCGCGAGGATCGCCCCGATGGCGGCCACGATTCTGGCGGAAGTTCTGGTAGTCGACATTGTGGGTTCCTCCTGTGAGCTGAAGGGCGGTGTGCACCGTCCATAGAGCTTCGGCGAAGGACGGGCCGGCGACCAGGCACCCTCGGGGTGGTATCGCGCCACCCGCTATGCCATCCCGCCGATCACGTCCAGCACGTCGCGGAGCGCGGACACGGAGTGCGCGGGGAGGAAGGCATCGCAGAACGGCAGCGCAGCCGCCATCGATCCGGCGAGCGGCCGGAAGTCGGGGTCACCGGCGCGGGGGTTGAGCCACACCAGTCGGTGGGCGCGGCGACGGACCCTGGTGAGGGCATGCGCCAGGCGCTTCGGGTCGTCGCTGTCCCAGCCGTCGGACGCGATGACCACGACTGCCCCGCGCAGCGCGTTGCCGTGCGGGGACGCCAGTAGTTCGCTCACGCTGCCCGCGATGTGAGTGCCACCGAATCTGTCGACCACCTTGTCATTCGCCTTACGGACCGCGGTCTCGGCGCTGCGGTGGGCGAGCACGGGCGTGAGCCTCGTCAGCGACGTGGAGAACGCGAACACCTCCGGCCTGCCCGCGGTCTGGCGTTGTACCGCCGCCCGCATCAGATGGAGATAGATCGCGGCATACGGCTGCATCGACCGGCTCACGTCGCACAGCATCACGATGCGACGCGGGCGGTTCCGGGGACGGCTCCGCGCGAGAACCACCGGTTCCCAGCCCGTGGCCCTCGACCGGTTCATGGTGGCGCGCAGGTCGATACGCCGGCCGCGGCGATGCACTTCGCGACGCCGGGTGCGGCGGGACGGCCACGCGGCGGTGGCCTGTTCCAGCCAGGATCCGAGGAGCCGGAGGTCGCCGGCGTCGAATCGGGCGAAGGGTTCGTCGGCGCGGGCCACGAGCCTGCTGGGCAGGGTGTCCGGCACGGCGGTGAGCGCGTCGTGAAGGTCGTCCTCGCCGCTGTCGTCGCCACCGGTCATCATCGGTCGTGTCATCCACGGCACGCCCTCGACGTCCTGCGCCTCACCGGGCCGGTCGCGACCGTCGCGGACACCTGCGAGGGCCTTCTCTCGTCCCGCAGCGGCGCGTCGCGCGTGCGGATCCACGGACAGCACGGCGTCATCGAAGACCGCGGAGAACACCGCGTCGAACGACGCGAGGTCGTCGACGCGGTTGACCAGGGTCAGACGCGCCGACCAGTACAGCCGCGACCGCGAACCCGGCGGTGACAGATGAAGCGCCTGCACGAACACCGCGGGGCCACTTGCCGACACGACGACACCACGGGAGCGCAACCGGGCGACGAGTGCCACCGCGAACGCCGCGAGATCGACGCCCCGCAGGACGCCCGACGTGCTCATCGCCTGCGGCGGCCCACCACGAGGACGACCACGATTCCCGCGAGGATGGCAGCGAGAATGGGGGCGTACCGTTTCCACGCACCCGCGCCGGACAGCGCCAGAAGATCCAGCGGCGCCGGTTCGGCGGCAGGCGGGGCCACGGAAAGGTTCGTGGTGCCGGCCGCCTCGGACTCGGCCGTGGCCTCGTCGGCCGGTCCCCCGGCGAGCTTCGCTTCCAGCGACTCCGCGAACTGCCCCATGAGTTTCTCCGACACCTGCTGGATCATTCCGCTGCCGAACTGCGCGAGTTTGCCGACGATCTTCATGTCGGTGTCCACGGTGACGCGGGTGCGGTCGCCCACCTCGTGCAACTGGGCGATGATCGTCGCGGACGCGTTGCCGGAACCGCGCGAGTCCCTCCCGCGGGCGTCGATCACGGCGCGGTGCTCCTTCGGATCGCGCACGACGAACGCGGCCTTGCCTTTGAACTCACTGGTCACCGGGCCGACCTTGACCTTCACTTTCCCCAGGTAATCGTCACCCTCCCGCCCGGTCATCTGAGCTCCCGGTAGCAGGGGGGCAACCTCCTCGAGGTCGCTGAGCACCTCCCACGCCTGCTCGATCGGGGCGCTGACGGTGAACTCGTTGGCGATCTTCATGGCAGTTGCCTCTCATCCGGTGGCCAGGCCGTGCGCGTAGTCGGCGAATGCGTCCTGAACTATTGTGCGGTCGTCCGGGGTCTTCGCGAGGGCACTCAGGCTCTGGATCGCGTCGTCGCGAACCAGATCGGCCACCCCCAGCGCCGCGAGGGCGGACACCCAGTCGATCGTCTCGGCGATTCCGGGCGGCTTGTCGAGATCGAGTTCGCGGGCCCGGCCGACGAAGCGGGTGGCGTGCTCGATGAGGGGCGCCGCCGCCGCGGGCACCGTGCGGCGCACGATGGCGGCGGCCCGCACCGGCTCCGGATAGTCGATCCAGTGGTAGAGGCATCGTCGGCGCAGCGCGTCGTGGAGGTCGCGGCTCCGGTTGGACGTCAGCACGACGACGGGGTGATGTTCGGCCGTGAACGTTCCCAGTTCGGGAACGGTGACCGATGCCTCCCCCAGGAATTCGAGGAGGAGTGCCTCGAACTCGTCGTCGGCTCGGTCTATTTCGTCGATCAGAAGTACGGGCGGGGTCGGTCCCCGATATCGCACACAGTGGAGGATGGGACGTTCCAGCAGGAATTCCTCGGTGAACAGGTCGTCCTCGGTCAGGCCGTCGCCCCGCGATTCGGCCAGCCTGATGGTGAGCAACTGTCGCTGATAGTTCCAGTCGTAGAGGGCCTCGTTCGCGGTGAGGCCCTCGTAGCACTGCAACCGGATCAGCGGGGCGCCGAGGACGGTCGCGAGAGCCTTCGCCGCGGTGGTCTTGCCGACTCCGGGTTCGCCTTCGAGCAGGAGCGGGCGGCGCAGGGCTGCCGCGAGATACAGGGCCGACGCGGTTCCGAAGTCCAGAAGGTAGTCCTCGGCATCGAAGCGCCGGACCACGTCCCCCACGTCCTCGAACGCCTCCGTCATACCGCTCCCGTCTCCCGCGCGAACGAGGTCCGGCAACCCGGGCCGCAGAACCAGAAGTCGGCACCGTCCCGCCGCACGTGGGCGGTATCCGGCCCCACCACGACTCGCATCCCGCACACCGGATCGACCGCCTCGGTCACCGTCGCCCGCGGAGGCAAATCGCCCTCGGGCGCGCGAAGTCCCGCGGTCCGCAGTTCCTGCACCAACTCGGCCGCGATCGACACCGCGATCTCCGCCGACGTCCGCGCCCCGATGTCGAGACCGACGGGGGTGTGTACCCGCAACCGTTCGGACTCGGTGAGACCCAAGGTGTCGAGGATGGCCCCACCGCGTGTTCGGCTGGCGACGAGCCCGACATACCCGATCCCGGCGTCGAGCGCCGCACGGATGACCTCCCCTTCGGGTCCGCCGTGACCGGCGAGCACCACCGCCGTGGTGCCGGAGAACTGCTCGAAACCGGCGTCGTCGTGCTCGACGGTGAATCCCAGCAGTTCCGATATGCCCCCCAACGCCTGCGCGATCGGCGTGGTGCCGAAGATCCTAACCAACGGGGGTGGCAGTTGCGGCTCCAGGAAGATCTCCATGGCACCGCCGGACAGGCACGGATTCACCACGACGGACGCGCCCGGAGTCTCCGGGAATTGCACGGCCCCGTCGGGAAGGACCCGCAACAGCACGCTCTCGTTGGTCGCCAGCGCCCCCAGGGCGGCCGTGCGCACCGAATTCTGCGCGCACTGACCGCCGACGAAACCCTCGATCGTGCCGTCCTGCAGGAGGATCGCCTCATCGCCGGAATGACTGGACGTGGGCGGCTGCACCCGCACCACGGTCGCATGGACGAACGGCCTGCGGTCGCGCGCCAGTTGCGCCGCACGCTCTTTCAGATCCATCGGGCCTCCTCGCAGCCGACGGGCGACAATCAGATCGGGGGTGTCGCGCGGCCCTGCATGGCCTCCCACACCCGGGACGGGGTGAGCGGCATGTCGGCGTGCCGGACACCGAACGGGGCGAGCGCATCCACGACCGCGTTCACCACGGCCGCGGGCGATCCGACCGTCGCGGACTCGCCGATGCCCTTCGCGCCGATCGGGTGATGCGGCGACGGGGTCACGGTGAAACCGGTCTCGAGCTTCGGAACCTCGAGCGCGGTGGGGATCAGGTAATCCATCAATGATCCGCCGAGGCAGTTGCCGTCCTCGTCGAACTCGATGATCTCCATGAGCGCCATACCGATGCCGTCGACGATGCCGCCGTGGACCTGCCCCTCGATGATCATCGGGTTGATGCGGGTGCCGCAGTCGTCGACGGCGAGGAACCGCCGCACCTTCACCACGGCGGTGCCGGGATCGATGTCGACGACGCAGAAGTACGCGCCGTAGGGGTACGTCAGATTCTCGGGGTTGTAACAGATCTGCGCGTCGAGTCCGCCTTCGATGCCCTCCGGCAGGTCGCCGGCGCCGTGTGCCCGCATCGCGATGTCCTGGATGGTCACCTTGGCCGAGGGATCGCCCTTCACATGGAATTCGCCCTTCTCCCATTCCAGATCCGCGACCGAGGCCTCGAGCATGCCCGAGGCGATGATCTTCGCCTTGTCCCGCACCTTGCGGGCCACCAGCGCCGCGGCCGCCCCCGACACCGGTGTCGACCGGCTGCCGTACGTGCCGAGCCCGAACGGCGTGTTGTCGGTGTCGCCGTGCACGACGTCGATGTCGTCCGGTGGGATCCCCAGTTCCTCCGCCACGATCTGCGCGAACGTCGTCTCGTGACCCTGCCCCTGGGTCTGCACCGACAACCGCACGACGGCCTTGCCCGTCGGGTGGACGCGCAGTTCGCAGCCGTCGGCCATGCCCAGGCCCAGGATGTCCATGTCCTTCCGGGGTCCGGCACCGACGGCTTCGGTGAAGAACGAGATGCCGATTCCCATCAGCTCGCCGCGTTCGCGGCGTTCCTTCTGCTCCTCGCGCAACTGCTGGTAGCCGATCATGTCCATGGCCTTGCGCATGGTGGTCTCGTAGTCGCCAGAGTCGTACACCCACCCGGTCTTGCTGGTGTACGGGAACTGTTCCGGCCTCAGCAGATTCTTCAGCCGCAGTTCCGCCGGATCCATCTTCAGATCGAACGCCAGGCAGTCGACGAGCCGCTCGACCAGATACACGGCCTCCGTGATGCGGAACGAGCAGGCGTACGCCACCCCGCCGGGCGCCTTGTTCGTGTAAACCGCCGTCATCGCGCAGTGCGCGGCCTCGATGTCGTAGCTACCGGTGAAGACGCCGAAGAAACCGGCCGGATACTTCACCGGGGCCGCCGTGCCGTTGAACGCACCGTGATCCGCCAATACCTTCGTGCGGATCGCGAGGATCTTGCCCTCGCTGGTCGCCGCGATCTCGCCGACCATGATGTAGTCGCGTGCGAAGCCCGTGCTCATCAGGTTCTCGCTGCGATCCTCCATCCACTTCACCGGTTTGCCCGTCACGAGCGACGCCACGATCGCACACACGTATCCCGGGTAGATCGGGACCTTGTTACCGAATCCGCCGCCGATGTCCGGAGACACCACCCGAATCTTGTGCTCCGGGATCCCGGAGACCAAGGCGTAGATCGTCCGGTGCGCGTGCGGGGCCTGCGACGTGGTGTACAGGGTGAGCTTGCCGGACACCCGGTCGACGTCTGCGATCGCACCGCACGTCTCCATCGGCGCCGGATGCACCCTGGGGTAGACGATCTCCTGCTTCACCACCACGTCCGCCCTCGCGAACACGGCCTCGGTCGCGGCGGCATCGCCTGTCTCCCAGTCGAAGCAGTGATTGTCCGTCTTGCCTTCGAGGTCGTCGCGGATCACCGGCGCATCGGGCGAGAGCGCGGCGCGCGCGTCGACGACGGGATCGAGCATGTCGTATTCGACGTCGATCAGTTCCAGCGCGTCCCGGGCCGAATAGCGGTCCTCGGCGATGACGAACGCCACCTCCTGGCCCTGGAAACGCACCTTGTCGGTGGCCAGCACGGCCTGCACGTCGTTGGACAACGTCGGCATCCAGGCGAGGTTCTTCGCGGCGAGGTCGGCGCCCGTCACCACTGCCGTCACCTTCGGGTGTTCCTGCGCCGCAGTGGTATCGATGCTCACGATCCGCGCGTGCGCGACCGGCGACCGCAGGATCGCCAGGTGCAGCATGCCGGGGAGGGTGATGTCGTCGACGTAATTTCCGAGCCCCCGGATGAAGCGGGGGTCCTCCTTGCGCAACATGCGACCGTGGCCGCAGGGCTTCTTGTCGTTGTCGACGATGTCGGCGCCGCCCGACGGCGGACGGGATTCGACGGTGGTCATGATGCACTTCCGGTGGGTGCGTGTTCCTCGACTGTCATCGGTGCGCCCTCGGCGCCCCGTGTCTTGTCCTCCTGGACCTCCGCGTCGAAGTCGCCGGCGGGTTCCGGCTCGGCGGCCTCGCCCGCCCGATGGTCCGCCGCCCACTGGATCGAGCGCACGATCGTGGTGTACCCGGTGCAGCGGCAGATCTGCCCGGAGATCGCTTCCCGGATCGTGGCCTCGTCCGGGCTCTCCTCCCGGTCGAGCAGTGCCCGCGCCGTCATCATCATGCCGGGGGTGCAGAAACCGCACTGCAGTCCGTGGCACTGCATGAAGCCCTGCTGGACGGGATCGAGTTCGCCGTCGTGTTCGAGGCCCTCGACCGTGCGGACGTCGTGCCCGCTCGCCATCGCGGCGAGCATCGTGCACGACTTGACCGGATCGCCGTCCACGGTGACGACGCACGTGCCGCAGTTGCTGGTGTCGCAGCCCCAATGGGTCCCGGTCAGGCCCAGCTGGTCGCGGAGAAAATGGACCAGCAGCATGCGCGGTTCCACCTCGGCGCTCACTGCCTCGCCGTTGACGGTCATGTTCACCTGCATGGCTATGCCTCTTCTCCGGTCGGCTCGTGCTCCACGTCGCTGCGGAGCACCCGGTCGACCGCTGTACGGAGTGTGCGGATCGTGAGTTCGGATGCGAGATGGCGTTTGTAGTCGACGGTGCCGCGTGCGTCCGCGACGGGCTCGCAGGCCTGCGCGGCCATCCGCCCGGCCTGGGCGAACGCCTCCTCGGACGGGGGACGTCCGGTCAGGTAGTCGGCGACATCCGAGAGTCCGGACGGATCCGGGTTGACCGCGGTCAGGCCGACAGCGGCCCGGGCGATCTCGCCGCCCTCCACCGTGACGGCCGCTCCGGCCGCGGTGACCGCCCAATCTCCGGTCCGCCGTTCGACCTTGGCGTACGCACTGGAGCTGTGACCGTGGACCGGTATCACGATCTCGATGAGCATCTCGTTGTGTGCGAGCGCCGTCTCGTACGGTCCGACGAGGAACTCGGACATCGGGATCTCGCGGCGCCCACCGGGCCCGCGCACCACGCAGGTGGCATCGAGAACAGAGCAGACAGTCGTGAGATCCTCGGCCGGATCCGCCTGGCACAGAGATCCGCCGATGGTCCCGCGGTTGCGGACCACCGGGTCGGCGATCACCTTCTCCGCGTCACGGAAGAGTGGGAACGCCGCCGCGAGCTCGTCCGATTCGAGCAGCCGGCGGTGCCGCGTCATCGCACCGATCCGCAGCCTCGACCGCTCGGTCGTGATGTAGCCGAGTTCGCCCTCGAGGTCGTTGATGTCGATGAGGTACTCGGGATTGGCGAGGCGAAGTTTCATCATGGGGAGCAGGCTGTGGCCGCCTGCGACGAGGCGGGCTTCGTCGCCCAGCCGGTCGAGCAGGGCGATGGCGTCCTCGACGCCCGTGGCACGCTCGTATTCGAAGGATCCTGGTACTTGCATTGTGACCTACCTCACAAACGTGGATGCTCTCAGCCTCCGCAAGAACCGACGGTCCGTCAACCCCGGGTGAACCGCCCTAGTCGACGCAGAAATCGACGGGTTCCTCGTGGTGGATCCGACCGCTCGACTCCGCCAGCGGGCGCCCCGTGCCACCCCACCGGCGGGCGATGATCTCGGCGGCGATGGACACGGCCGTCTCCTCGGGTGTCCGGGCGCCGATGTCCAGGCCGATGGGGCTCGACAGCCGGTCGAGCTCGGTGTCGGTCAGACCGGCCTCGCGCAGGCGTTCGCGCCGGTCCAGGTCCGTTCTGCGTGATCCCATGGCACCGATGTAGGCGACGTCCGGGAGGCGCAGCGCCGTCTCGAGAAGGGGGACGTCGAACTTGGGGTCGTGGGTGAGCACACAGATCACGGTCCGGCCGTCGATCGCCTGGGCCTCGGCCTGGGCAGCGAGATACCGGTGCGGCCAATCCACCACCACCTCGTCGGCCGTCGGGAACCGCGCGTGCGTCGCAAACACCGGACGGGCGTCGCAGACCGTCACCCGGTATCCCATGAAGGCGCCCTGCCGGGCCACCGCGGCAGCGAAGTCAATGGCCCCGAACACGAGCATGCGCGCCCTCGGCGCGTAACTGGCGACGAACACCTCCATGCCCTCGCCGCGACGCTGACCGTCGGTTCCGTACGTCAGGACCGTGCTGCCGCCCGCCGCCAGGAGGCCCCGGGCGTCGTCGGTGACCGCGGAATCGGCCCGGTCCGAGCCGAGCGAACCGCTCACGTGCTCGGGCCGGACGACCAGCCGGCACCCCACCCGAGCCGCATCGGGGTGCGCCACGACGGTGGCCACCGCGACCGGCAGATGGTTCTCGATGTCCCGGGCGATCTCACCGAGCTCCGGAAAATTGTCCCGCGACACGGGCTCGACGAAGATGTCGATGATTCCACCGCAGGTGAGACCCACCTCGAACGCGTTCTCGTCGCTGATCCCGTACCGCTGCAGCACCGGCGTGCCGGACACCGTGACCTCGGACGCGAGTTCGTAAACCGCTCCCTCGACGCACCCGCCGGACACCGAACCGGACGCGCTGCCGTCGGGTGCCACGACCATCGACGCCCCCGGCGGTCGCGGCGCGGAGCGGAACGTGCGGACCACCGTCCCGACACCCGCCGTCCCACCCGCGGTCCACACCGCCATCAGGTCCGCCAGCACGTCGCGCATCAGCACCCTTCCCGCTCGAGTCCGACGTGTGATACACGCTCAGCTACAAGCCTATTCCGCCGAGGCGAGTTTGGCCCGGGAGACGGGAACCTCGACTTCGACCGGCGTCAGCGGGAACGGTGGCGTCCCCACCCCGGAGATCCGGTAGTGGCCCCACGGGTCGCGCTCGGCGAGCGCCGCGGGCACTTCCGGACCGTCCCCGATCGTGAGGAACAACGGGGCGCGGTTGCGCCGTTTCGCCGCGTCGACGCCGTCGCCGACGACGCGGCCGTACCAGTGGTAGAGGCCGTCCAGCGGTTCGATGTGACCGCTCAGGAAGACCTCGACGGCCACCCTCAGGTCGCCGGACGTGAGCACGCCCGGCCCGCGGTACTCGGTGTCGTCCTCGCGCTCGGCGAGCGAACTCAGCTCGAAGTGCCGATCGTCGGGGTTGCGCATGCGCCGCCAGTAGGATGCGCTCGACCCGGGCCACGCCGCCCGATTGTGGCCGGTGGAATCGAGGTACCAGCTGTCGCAACCACCCGAATTCCACACCGAGCGCGCGAGTTTGCGGTGGACCACCCGGTTGAATTCGCGCTGCGCGCCCGCACGCACCTCGATCCGCGTCGCGTCGCGCCTCTTCATCAGCGCCAGGCACCGGGTGACGTAGTGCGCCTGGGCCTCGATGACGAAGACGATCGACTGATTGCCGCCACCGGAGTTCGGCCCCATCATGAGGAAGAAATTCGGGAACCCCGCGACCGCGACACCGAGGTACGCCTCCATGCCGTCGCGCCACGCTCGCTGGATCGTCAGCCCGCGCCGGCCCACGATGCGCTCGTTCTCGAACCGGTCGCCGACGGCGAAACCGGTGCCGTAGACGATGACGTCCGCCTCGTGCATCGTTCCGTCCTCGGTGCGGATCCCGCGCTCGGTGACCTCCGAGATGCCCGAGGTGACCAGATCGACGTTCCCGCGTTGCAGGGCCGGGTAGAAATTGCTGGACACCAGAATCCGCTTGCAGCCGATGGTGTAGTCGGGGGTCAGGGTGGCGCGCAGTTCGGGATCACGCACCTGCCTGCGCAGCAGACCCCGGGCTGCCGACTCCAGCACCGTCATCAGCCGCGGGTGCAGGAACCCGGCGATCAGCGATTCGTGACTCCAGTAGATCGCACCGCGGTAGGCCTTCTGGACTCCGGGAACGGCATTGAACACCGCCTTCTCCCCGGCCGTGATCGGGCGGTCCAACTTCGGCAGGATCCAGTGCGGAGTCCGCTGGAAGACGTCGATGTGCGCAGCCGTCTTCGCGACCTCGGGAACGAACTGCACGGCACTGGCTCCGGTGCCGACGACCGCCACCCGCTTACCGGTCAGGTCGACCGAATGATCCCACTCGGCGGAATGGAATGCCGCACCCGAGAACGACTTCCGCCCGGGAATGTCCGGGACGCTGGGTTTGTGCAGCGGTCCCGGACCGGCGACGACGATCCGCGGCCGGTAGACGGAACCTGACCGGGTCTCCACCCGCCACCGGTCCGTTCTCTCGTCGAACTCGTAGGAGATCACTTCGGAGCCGAACCGGATGTGCGGTGCCAGATCGTGGTCGCGGACCACCCGTTCGATGTAGTCGAGAATCTCGGGTTGCCGCGCGTACATTCGCGTCCATTTCCGGTTGGGCGCGAAGGAGAACGAGTACATCAGCGACATCACGTCGCAACCGCACCCGGGATACGTGTTCTCCCGCCACGTCCCGCCCACCCGATCGGCTTTCTCGAGGACGACGAAGTTCTCCTCCCCCGCCTCCTTCAGCTTGATCGCCATACACAATCCGGCAAATCCGGTGCCGACGACGAGGACGTCCGGCTCGGCGACCCCGGGTGTCACAGGAATCCTCCGCGCCGCCACAGCGCGCGGGACGTCGCTCGCATGAGGCCGTTCTCCTCGAGGAACGCGGCCAGCGACTCGAACCCGCGACGTTGATTCTCGCGAAAGTTCGGATTTGCCAGCGCCTGTCGACGCGCCTCCTTCGGATCCAGTCCGGCCCGCTCGTACATGGCCGGGTTGGTGAACAGCCGCTGGAACAGCGGGCCGCCGATCCCCTGCAGCGTTCCGACCCACAGCCGGTCGATCCGGTGGCCTTCTGCGACGCGGCGACGCACCCCCTCGCGCGCGAGTCGGATGTGCCGGGACTCCTCGGTGACGTGGATCCGCATCAGCCGCGAAATCATCGGCTGCAATTGCGGGTCCTCGAGGACTCGCCGCTGCGTGGCGTCGAAGATCTCCTCACCGATCAGCGCGGCCACCCACAGCATGGTCCCGCGAAACGTCTTGGGCAGCACGTTGACCACGACTGCCTGATGCCACCGGAGCTGGAAGGGCTTGGCGCCCATCTGCTCGATGGCACGCCCGAACATCGTCATGTGCCTGCACTCGTCGCCCATCTCGGTGAGCATGTACCGGGTGTGCAGCGAGCTCGGGTCGTTGTGCAGCAGCGCGCGCAGGAGCGCCTGGTTGAGAATGTTCTCGAACCAGATTCCGACGCTGAGGATGTTCGCCGATTCCTGCCGGGACAGCTCGATGCGCTGCGCCTCGCTCATCCGGTCCCACATCTCGGTTCCCCACAGGGACAGGACCTGCGGCGGCAGGAAGTACTTGCCGTCGTCGAGGGGCGCGTCCCAGTCGATGTCGACGACGGGAGCGTACGAACGCTTGACGGAGCCCGCGAGGAGCCGGCCGGCGACTTCTTCCCGGGCGATCGTGTGTGAACGCTGAGACATCGCTGTTCCCTTCATCGAGCGCGATTCCATCTCGTTGCCGTTTATAGGTAAAACGTAAACCCGGGTGTGACGTAGGTCAATGGTTATCTGTGACTCGAGTTCACATTTGCGGCTTCTGTTTGCACCCACCCCACCCGAACAGCACAATCAGGGCCGTGAGGACGCAGCCGACGACACCGACCCCCGGCGAACTCCGGGAACGGATCCTCGATGCGGCCGAGGAATGCCTGATCGAACTCGGCTACAGCACCCGGCTTCACGCGGTCATCGCCGAGCGGGCAGGACTGTCCCGGCCCACGCTCTACAAATACGTCGGCGATCAGTCCGCCATCCTCGACGCCCTCTTCCAGCGGGAGATCTCGCGATTCTTCGTCGTGCTCGACCCGGTGCTGCGAGGACGGCAGAGCCGCCTCCAGGTGCGATTCGTCGACGCCGTCGTGTTCGCCGTCCAGTACGCCCGCGAACACCAGTTGCTGCAGAAGGGCTTGCGCGACGACCCCGAGGTGGTACTTCCCTGGTTCACGGTCAAAGCGAAGCCGATGATCGAACTCGGGGCGCAACTGCTGACCCCCCATTTCGAGCGCCTGTTCTCTCCCGACCAACTGTCGGGCGTGAGCCCCATCGCCATCTCCGAGTGGGCGTTCCGCATCATCGGTTCGCTCATCATCACGGAGGGGATCATGGACACGTCCGACGAGCGGGCTCTGCGCGAGTTCGTCCGATCCCTGCTGTCGATCGCGTTCATACCACAACCGGACGTTCATATTCCTTGACGCGTATATACGCGTAGGAGCATACTCGGACCATGGCACCGGACGTGTTCACCGTGGTCGCCGAACCGCAGAGGCGCAGGATCCTCGAACAGCTACGGGCCGGTCACGCCAGTGTCGGCGAACTCGTCGACCAGCTCGCACTGCCCCAGCCGACCGTGTCCAAACACCTGCGGGTGCTGCGACAGGCCGGATTCGTCACCTGCCGCACCGCGGCCCAGCAACGCATCTACAGCCTGCACCGCGAACCGTTCGACGAGTTCGACGCGTGGCTGCAGCCCTACCGCCGGCTGTGGACGCATCACCTCGATGCCCTGGAGCGGCACCTCGATTCGAAGGAGACCCCGTCATGACCGAGTCAGACGCACGACGCGACTACCGCCCCGGCCCACTGCGGCACGTCGAAGCACGACCCGACGGCACCCGATGGGCCCTCACCTTCGTTCGCGAGTTCACCCACTCGCCGTCGGCGCTGTGGACCGCGCTCACCGACCCCGGCGAACTTCCGCTGTGGGCGCCGTACACCGCGGACCGGAACCTCGGAACTGTCGGTCCCGCGACCCTGATCATGGTCGACGGGCAGAATCGCACCGAACTCGACGGCACCGTCACCCGGGCCGACTCACCTCACGTCCTCGAACACGCCTGGGGCGACGACGTCCTGCTCTGGACGATCGACGAAACCGACGCCGGCACGCGACTGATCCTGCGCCACACGGTCGACGACCAGCACACCGCGGCGATGACGGCCGCCGGGTGGCACATGTGCCTCGACGTCGCCGACGCCCTGCTCGACGGCAATCCGATCGGACCGATCGTCGGTGCCGAGGCGATGAACTACGGCTGGCGCGAACTCAACGAGCAGTACTCCGAACGCCTCGGCGTCGAACCGGTCGATCCGACGCTGCAGTGAATCCGTGACGCGCGCCGACCGCTCGCCGTACCGTTGACGCATGGGACTGCAATGGGAAGCCGTGGTGGTCAACGCTCTCGATCCGACAGCCCTGGGACGCTGGTGGGCCGAGGCCCTGGGCTGGGGCGCCGTGACCGACTCCGACGGCGACGTCCACATCCGGCCCCGGGCCGACAGCCACCCGGAAATCCTGTTCGTGACCGTTCCGGATCGGAAGCGAATTCCGAATCGGCTGCATCTCGACTTCCGGCCCGACGATCAACAGGCCGAGGTCGCGCGGCTTCTCGGGCTCGGCGCCCGGCACGCGGATGTCGGTCAGGGCGAGCAGAGTTGGGTGGTGCTTGCCGATCCCGAGGACAACGAGTTCTGCGTCCTGTCCGGCCGGCGCTGACACCGGTCAGGCCACCTTCGCCCGCAGGGTCCGCAGCGCCTCGTGCTGCACGACGAGGACCCGGCCCACCGGGAGGCCGAGGAGGCCCGCGGTGTCGTGCACGGACAGCCCGTCGATGACCCGCAGCAGAACAATCTCCCGGGCCGTGGCGTCGAGATGGTGCAGCAGTCCGGCCACTTCCGCCGGAACGTCGGGACTTCCGGCCGGGCCGCCGTGCACCTCCGAAACGGTCCGGCTCACGACGCGATACACCTCGCGGACAGGATGGTCACTGCGAGCGAGAGCCGGAAGTCCGCGCGCGACCGCGAGCAGCGCTTCGTGCGCTACCTCGTCCGCCGGCCGCGTGATCTGCGTGGAATTCCCCACGCGGGTACGGCAATAGCGCACTACCTGCGGCCACAGCGTCGTCATCACTCGCTCGACCGCCTCGCGATCCCCCGCCGCGGCGGCCGTCGCTGCCGAATGTAATTCCTCGTCAAGCACACTCATGTTGCCCTCGATCCCCCGACCTCGCCGCCTCCGGTCATCCGTCACGGCGCTTCCGTACTCATCTTCCGGCACACCAGGGGTCAACACATCCGGGAGATTCCCCATTTCCCGGTGCGTGAAACCACCTACATGTCCGGCTTCCTCCGCAGGTTCTTGGTCTGGCCGCGTTGCTTCTTGGCGTCGAGTCTTCGTCGGTGCGAACCCTTGGTCGCCTTGGTCGGACGCCGGGTGCGGGTTTCGGCGAGGACCGCCGCGCGCAACAACGCTGCCATCCGGGCCCGCGCCGCGCGCCGATTGCGCAGCTGCGAACGGGTTTCGGACGCCGTCACGGTGACCACCCCGTCAATGAGCCTGTGCCCCAGAGCAACCTGCATGCGTTCGAGCTGGGACGGCGACAGCGTCGACAACGTCCACAGGTTCACCCGCAACTCCACCCGCGAGTCCGTGGTGTTGACTCCCTGACCGCCGGGACCGCCGGCGCGGGAGAACCGCCACTGCAACTCGGCGGCCGGAACGACGAGCGACCGCGTGATCTCGAGGTCGTCGGTGACCTCGCCACCGGGAAACACCGGAGGAACGTCGCTCACACTCCCAGCGCCCGGGCCAGCACCGACCAGGAATCGTGCAGGTCGTCCTGCCAGTACCCCCACGAGTGTGTACCCGAGTTACGGAAACTCGCGGTTGCAGGTATTCCCAGTTCCCCCAGGCGATCCGTGAACCGATGGGTGCAGTAGTTGGTCACCGCTTCGATGGGACCGCCCGCGTAGATCTGACGCGCGAGCGTAGCGACGTTCCCGTCGATCCCGGGGCCGTCCAGGGTCTCGTGGCGCCCCGGCAGACCGTTGCCGTTGGAGAGGAACAGTTCCGTTCCGCGCAGTTCGGCGGCGTGGACGTAGGGATCGTTCGCCGCCCACGCCGGATCGTCCGCCTCGCCGTACATGTTGGCCGGGTTGCCGTAGCCGTAGTTGTCCATGGTGATCTTGATGAAGAGCTGACCGAGCGGATCACTGGTCAGAGCGCAACCGCTGTAGGCGGCCACGCCACGGAACAAGCCGGGGGCGGCGATCGCCAACTGCAGAGCGGCAGTACCCACCCGTGACATGCCGGCGAGCGCGTTGACTCCGTTGGTGCCGAGGGCCGCATCGACGACCGGCGGAAGTTCCTGAGTCATAAAGGTCTTCCACTTGTTCACCCCCATCACCGGGTCGGGGCTCTTCCAGTCCGTCCAATACGCGTTCTCGCCGCCGGAAGGGCTGACGACGTTCACGTTCTGGTCGGCCAGGAACTCTTCGACGTCGGTCTTCTCCCGACGGACCTGACCGTCGAGGAAGTACAGCGTCGGCCTCGGCACGCTCGTGTCGGCGGGGCGCTGCACGTACACCGGAACGACCCGCTGCATCGACGCCGAGAAGACGTGCAACGTCAGGTGTCTCGGATCGATCACGGTGACGTGATCGAGCGTCGACCCGTTCGGCGCCACCGCGGAACCGAGCGCCTGACCGGTGTCGCCGATCGGATCGGCGGCCGCCGCACCGGTGCCACCGAGGCAGAGAGAGACCACGGTCACGGCCGTCACGGCCGCTGTTCGCAATTTCCCCCGAACGATCTGTCGTGTCACGACCGACTACCGCCCTCCACCCGCACGAATTCCGGTCCCGGGCATGCTAACAGTTCCCGCGATGCCGAGTAACGGAAGAGCCCTTCCGCGCGATGAACATCCGACCCCCCCACGTTCATTGAAGGACCGGCATGACGCTTCCCCCGCCCTCATCACCTGCCACTCCCAAGAAGTGGCCCTGGATCACCGGCGGGATCGTCGTAGTCGTGGCCGCGGTCTCGTTCCTCAGCCCCGGACAGGACGACCAATCGGCCCAGGCCACAGCGGTATCCGCGTCCGTGACGCCCACGGTCGCCGATTCGACGACCCCGCGTGCCGCGTCGAGTTCGTCGACACCGGTGCCGGTTTCGTCTGCGCTCGCCCTCTCGCCGGTCGCACCCGCCACACACGGCGGTGCCGACGCGACCGCCGCGCTGCAGCAACTCGCCGAACTCGAGATCAAGGGGCGCGCACCGAAGACCGGCTACGACCGGGATCTCTTCGGCCAGGCGTGGACCGACGACGTCACGGTCGAGGGCGGCCACAACGGGTGCGACACGCGGAACGACATCCTCGGGCGCGACCTCGAACAGATCGTGTTCAAGCCGGGCACCCGCGACTGCGCGGTACAGACCGGAACGCTGCGCGACCCGTACACGGGCAATACCATCGCCTTCGTCCGCGGTGAGGGCACGTCGAATGCCGTACAGATCGATCACGTCGTCGCGCTGTCCGACGCCTGGCAGAAGGGGGCGCAGCAGCTCGACACCGTGACCCGCGTGAACTTCGCCAACGATCCGCGGAACCTGAAAGCTGTCGACGGCCCCACCAACCAGCAGAAATCGGATGGCGATGCCGCAACCTGGCTGCCCCCGAACAAGGGCTACCGGTGCACCTACGTGGCCGATCAGGTGGAGGTGAAGGCCGCGTACGGGCTGTGGGTGACCCAGGCCGAGCACGATGCGATCGCCCGGGTTCTCCAGGACTGCGGGGCCGCGACGCCTGCCGTCGCGCCCGCTCCGAGCACCGTCACGGCCCCGGAAGCGGTCCCAGCACCAGCACCCGCGCCCGCACCCGTCCCGTTCGTCGACACGGCACCGCCGAGCGACGTCTACTACAAGAACTGTTCGGCCGCCAAGGCGGCCGGTGCCGCGCCGGTCCACCTGGGCGAGCCGGGCTACGGCACCCACCTCGATCGCGACGGCGACGGCGTCGGCTGTGAGAGCTGATCCGGGCCTGGCGCGACACACGCCGCCGTCACCAGTTAACCTGAATTGCCTGCAGGGACGTCGGGTACCTGTAGCGCTTTCGTACATGTCAGAAAGATGAGATCGGCATGACCACTGCACCCGACGCACTCGGGCACCCCCCACATACGGACGAACCGGCAGTCGCCCGCACGTATCCGAAGCCGGCGTTGTCGGCGCGCGAAATCGAGGTTCTCCGCCACTGGTTGCGCGGCGACTCCAAGCTCGCCGTCGCCGCCGACCTCCACATCGCGCTCGGAACGGTCAACACGCACCTGACCCGCATCCGCGAGAAGTACGCGCTGGTCGGACGTGACGCGTCCACCAAGACGGCGCTGCTGGTGCGGGCCCTTCAGGACGGGATCATCACGATCGCCGAACTCTGACTGCCTACGCCCTGCGCAGGGCGTCCCGGTCGATCTCGGTCACCGACGTCAGGCCACTGAGCCCCATCGTGAGGTCGAACTCGGCGATCACGTTGGCCGTGGCGTCCCGCGCACCGGCCTGACCTGCGAGGGCCAGGCCGTACAGGTGGGGCCGACCGAGCGTCACCGCGTCCGCACCCAGCGCGAGGGCCTTGAAGACATCGGCTCCCGTGCGGATTCCGCTGTCGAGGAGCAGCGTCAGCCTGCCGTCCACGACGGGCGCGATGTCCACGAGCGCGTCCAGCGACGACACGCTGCCGTCCACCTGCCGCCCACCGTGATTCGACACGACGATGCCGTCGACCCCGGCATCGAGCGCGCGCCTGGCGTCGTCCGGGTGCAGTACGCCCTTGAGGAGGACCGGCAGCGACGTCCTGCTCCGGAGGGTCTCGATATCGGCCCAGCTCAACGACGGCCGGGAGTAGATGTCGAGAAACGTCTCCACGGCGGCCCGCGGTTCCGGCGACCGCAGGTTGTCGAGGAAGCGGCCCGGGAAGCGCCGAGTCATCGACACCAGTGACCGGATCGCGCCGAGCGTCACCTCGACGTCCGCCTTGCCGGCGGCAGCCTTGATCCGCTCGTGCACGATCCGGCGGAACACCGGATCGGACGTGTACTGCGCGATCCCCTGGCCCTGCGCGAAGGGCAGCGAGCCGAGGTTGAGGTCTTCCGGGCGCCAGCCGAGCATGGTCGTGTCGAGGGTGACGACGACGGCGTCCGCACGAATGTTCTCGGCGCGCTGGAGCAGGCTGTCGACGAGATCGTCGTCGGTGCTCCAGTACAACTGGAACCACCGGGGCGCGTCGCCCATCGCCGCGGCGCTCTCCTCCATCGGTGCGCAGCCCTGGTTGGAGAAGATGTACGGCACACCCAGTTCGGCGGCAGCAGCGGCGATCGCCACATCCGCCTCGGGGCTGGCCAGTTCGGCGGCCCCCACCGGGGCGAGCAGGACCGGGGCCGGAATCCTGCGCCCGAACAACTCGACGCCGATGTCGCGCTTCGAGACGTCGCGCAGCACCCGGGGAACGATCTGCCACTTGTCGAACGCGTCGCGGTTGGCCTGCATCGTGCGACCCAGCCCCGCGCCGCCGTGGACGTACGCCCACCCCTTCGCGCTCATCTTCCTCCGCGCGCGTCGCTCCAGAGTGTCGAAATCGGTGGGAACGGAGGGTGTGCGGCCGAGGACGCCGTCGCGGTAGATCAGATTCTGGCGGGCCCGGCCCGGGCTGTCCTGGTTCTCGCTCGCAGACATGCGCCGAGTCTTCCACAGCGCGTCGCGAACCGAGGCAGGTCGTGGGGACGCGTAGGTTTGTGACCGGCACCATACCTCGCGGTGCCCCGACCATGCCCTAGGAGACCGCGATGCCCGACCGCCCGTCCCTCACCGGCGCTCCCTGCTGGATCGATCTCACCAGTTCCGACCCCCAACAGGTCATTCCGTTCTACACCGGGCTGTTCGGGTGGAGGTCCGACACCAACGAGGATCCGCAGTACGGCGGGTACTCCATCTTCAGCAAGAACGGCAAACCCATTGCGGGCCTTGGTCCGCAACAACAGGGCAACCCGTACGGCAACGTGTGGACCACCTACATCGCGTCCGAGGACGCGGAGGCGACCGCCGCGAAGGCGGCCGAGGTGGGCGGGCAGGTGATGATGCCCGCGATGACCGTGGGCGACCAGGGCACGATGGCCATCCTCGGCGATCCCGCCGGCGCCGTCATCGGCGTGTGGCAGGCCGATCGACACGGCGGCTTCGGTCTCGTGGACGAACCCGGCGCGCCCGTCTGGCACGAAACGCTGTCGCGGAACTACGCGGCGGCGCTCTCCTTCTACGCGGACGTCTTCGGCTGGACCTATCGAGCTCTCGGCGACACGGACGAATTCCGGTACTCGCAGGCCGACCTCGGCGACCGCACGGTGGCCGGAGTCATGGACGCCGACTCGTTCCTGCCCGAAGGCGTCCCCTCGTTCTGGCAGTTCTACATCGGCGTCGACGACACGGACGCGGCGGTCGCGAAGGTGACCGAACTGGGCGGCAGCGTCCGGCGCGAACCGGAGGACACACCGTTCGGGCGGCTCGCGTCCGTCGCCGACCCCCTCGGCGCCACGTTCCAGATCACGACCCTACAGTCCTGACCCGGAGACGGTGGCGTGCAGACCGCGCCACCGTCACACCGGGCCGAACGGCGCCTGTGCCTCCTTGGCGTCCCAGATGTCGAGGAGCGAGCGGAGAATCTCCTCGGACATGCCCAGGCCCCCGAGATGGCTTTCCCCGTGCATCGTGTGGAACTCGGCGTCGGGAAGAAGCGACACCATGTGCTGCCCGTGCCGGAGCGGAATGATGTGGTCGCAGTCTCCGTGCCACCACCGCACCGGGGTCTTCACCGCGTTCACCCGGAATCCCCAGTCCCGCGCGAACAGGACGAGGTCGGCGAACGGTGCACTGAGCTGCTTACGGCCGCCGTTGAGCAGATCGTCGAGGAACATCGCCTTGAACTCCGGCCGCGCGAGCAGACGACGGTCGCCCTCCGGCGACAGCCGCCCGTACAGGTCGATGATCGGCGACGCGAACGGCCTCGCCAGCCTGATCACGGAACTCGCCGCCAACCCGACGGGGACACCGCCCGCCGAGAGCACGGGAGCCGCCAGGACGGCGAGATCCATCAGCCCGCTGCGGATCGCGTCGGGACCCTTCGTCGGCGCGACACCCCCGAGGATGCCGGTCGCGACCACGCGGTCGGGCATCGCGTACGCCGCGGCCAGCGTGTAGGGGCCGCCTCCGGACAGGCCGACCACGGCCATCTGATCGATGCCCAGCGTGTCGGCGACCGTGCGCAGGTCTTCGGCGAAGTCGATCACGGCGCCGTACCGGTGCGGCGTCGACGACCCGACCCCCGGCCGGTCGATTCCGATCAGCCGGACGTGCTCGCGTTCGGCGAACGCGCGCGCTTCCATCGGCACCTGCCGCCGCGCTCCGGGCGTGCCGTGCAGCCAGAACACCGCCCTGCCCTGTGCCGAACCGAACTCCGCGAAGCCGAGCCGACGCCCCTCGCCTACCGCGACCGTGCCCTCCAACTGCGGGCGTGCGATATCCACCATGCCCACAGCTTCGCACGTGACACCCGTCACGTTTCCGCCCGGGACCCGCTCAGCGGTGTGCGGTGGATGTGAACTGGTAGGTCGCGGCATCGACGATCTCCTCGGGAGACACCTCGATCTCGCCGTTCAGCCACGCCGTCATGAGCTCCGCGAGCCCACCCACGAACAGCAGCGCGGTGATCTCGTCCTGCGGCGACGACCACGCCCGGTCGCCGTAGAGTTCCTTCGATTCCTCCGCGACCAGCAGGGCGAACGCCCGCAACAATTCACGCCGACGCGTCCGCAGCGGTTCGGCGCCCGCCGATTCGATGATCGACACCCGCCCTTTCCGCGGGTCCGCCGTCAGGATCTCGACGAACGTCGAGATCGCGGCCCGCGCCCGCACCTCGGGGTCGCCGGTCACGGTCTGGAGGGTGACCCGCGTCGCCTCCGCGATCTCCGCGGCAATGCCCTCGATCACCTGCACCAGCAGGTCGTCCCGGCCGTGGAAGCTCTCGTAGAAATAGCGTTCCGTCAGTTTCGCCTCGGCGCAGATCGCGGTCATGGTCGCCTTCTCGCCGCCGACGGTGCCGAACACCTGCAGTCCCGCCTCTAGCAGTCGCGCGCGACGGTCCGCGGCGCGTTCCTCCGAACTTCGACCGCGGTACTGGCGCGCCGGCTGACTCATGACTCGATGTTGACAGACCCGCAGGTGTGACGCACACTACACACATCTGACAGAGGGTTCTGTCACATACGCCACGAGGAGGGCCGATGCCCAAAGTTCTCGCTGCTCCCCCACCGCAAAGCACCTTGCAACCCATCTCGGGCAATGCCGGATTCCCCGTCATCGGACACTCGCTGGACTATTTCCGCGACCCGATGGGACTGCTGCAGAGTCGCTGGGATCGCTACGGCCCCGTGTCGTGGCTGAGCATGGCCGGCAAGCGGTGGGTCACCGTGCTCGGACCGGACGGCTGCCAGACGGTGCTGCAGAACAAGGACCGAGCCTTCGTCAACAGCGACGGGTGGAGCGTGCTGATCGGGCCGTTCTTCCACCGCGGGCTGATGCTCCTCGACGGCGACGAACACCTCGCCCACCGGCGAATCATGCAGCAGGCCTTCACCCGGGACCGGCTGTCGCGCTATACCGAGGCACTCCATCCGGCCGTCGAGGAGGGGCTCGACGGCTGGCAGCCCACCCCGGGCTTCGCCGCGTACCCCGCGCTCAAGGAGCTGACACTCGATCTCGCCACGAGCATCTTCATGGGTGGCGCCGAGGGGTCGACGCCCCGGGAGATGGCCGAGATCAACAAGGCGTTCATCGACAGCGTGCAGGCCGCCACGTCGGTGGTGCGGTATCCCCTGCCCGGAACGCGGTGGAAGCGCGGCATCGACGGGCGCGCACGACTCGAGGAGTTCTTCCGCCGCTACCTGCCCGCGCGGCGAGCGGGTGCCGGCGACGACCTGTTCTCCGCGCTGTGCCACATCGAATCCGAAGACGGGCAACGGTTCAGCGACGACGACGTCGTCAACCACATGATCTTCCTGCTGATGGCGGCGCACGACACATCCACCATCACGCTGTCGACGATGATGCAGTACCTCGGTCAGCACCCCGACTGGCAGGAGCGGTGCAGGCGGCAGTCGGCGGCACTGGGCACGTCCACCCCGACCTACGGTCAACTCGACGAACTGACCGACCTCGACCTCGTCATGAAGGAATGCCTGCGCCTCGTTCCGCCGGTCCCGGTGGTCGCCCGTCGCGCGGTCGCGGACACCGAGGTGCTCGGCCACTACATCCCCCGGGGCACGTACATGTCGGTGGTCGTGCACTTCACCCATCACATGCCCGAGTACTGGCCCGATCCGGAGAGGTTCGACCCCGAACGGTTCGCACCCGAACGCCGCGAGGACAAGGTTCACCGGTTCGCGTGGGAGCCGTTCGGCGGCGGCGTGCACAAATGCCTGGGGATGCACTTCGCGGGAGCCGAAATCAAGACGGTCATGCATCACCTGCTGCGGCGATTCGACTGGCAGGTGAGCCCCGGCTACGTCGCCCCGCTCAACTACACCTCGCTGCCGTTTCCCTCCGACGGCCAGCCCGTGGACCTGTACCACCGCGTCGGCTGAGCCGACTCTCCGTATTGCAGGCTGAGCCGATATCCCAAGTGCAGCCTGAGCCGATCCACCATAGTGGAAGTCATGACCGTTACGGCGCCCCCGCTCGACGTCTATTCGCAGCCGACACTATCTGCCCTGATGCCGTCCGTCCTCGCCGCACTCGGCGTTGCCGGCGAACCCAACCGGCTGCACCTGCCGGACAGCAGGCACACCGTGGTGTTCTTGATCGACGGCCTCGGCTGGACATTGCTGCGTCGCCACCGCGACCACGCCCCGTACCTCGACAGCCTGACCGGACGGCCGCTCCGGGCGGGCTTCCCCACCACGACCGCCACCAGCATCGCGTCGTTCGGCACGGGGTTGCCGTCCGGCGGTCACGGCATCACCGGCTACCAGTCATACGTTCGTGAGGTCCGCGGCACGCTCAACTGGCTGTCGTGGCGCGCGGGCCACAAGGGCGATGAACTCACCCGCCTGGTGCCCGAGGTCGTCCAGCCCGCACCGACCGTGTTCGAACGCGCCGCGGCAGCCGGCATCACGTGCACGACCGTAGTTCCCGCGAAGTTCGACGGGTCCGGGCTCACCCGCGCCGTCCTCCGCGGCGGCACGTTCACAGGAATACACGCGTACGGTGACCTGATCGCGCACGTCGTCACCGCCGCCCGGGGAGGCGAACGGACCCTCACCTACTGCTACCTCAGCGAAATCGACACGCTCGGGCACATTTACGGACCGGGATCCGAATCCTGGCTGCACCAGGTCGCCCTCGTCGACCGGCTCGTCGAGAAGCTCGCCGCGGGACTCGCGGCGGCACAACCCGACACCACTCTGTACGTCACCGCCGACCACGGCATGGTCACCGTCGACGACGCCGACAAAATCGACTTCGATGCCACTCCCGCCCTGTCGGACGACGTGGTGGCGCTCGCCGGCGAACCCCGGTGCAGGCACGTCCACACCCGAGCCGGAGCCGGGCACGACGTCGCCGCCCGGTGGCGGAACGAACTGGGACACCGCATGTGGATCGGCACACGAGACGAGGCCGTCACCGCGGGACTGTTCGGGCCGGCCGTGCGATCCGAAGTCCAGGGCCGCATCGGCGACGTCGTCGCCATCGCCCAGGGCGGCGTCGCGGTGGTCCGGCGCAAGGCGGAGTCGAGGCTGTCCGCCCTCCCCGGGCAACACGGCGCCCTCACCGACGACGAGTTGCTGATTCCCCTGCTGCAAGGCGCCGCCACGTAACCCGGGCCGATCACCGGCCCGTGGGGCCACTCCTGATAGAAATGACGAACAGCGTTGATTTCAGGAGAGATTCATGCCCCGCTCTGCGGTACCGAACACCGGCTCCATCATCACGACCATCCGCACCAAGTGGTCCTGGATCCTCGCCGGGCTGCTCGTCGTCGTACTCGTCACGATGCTCTCGCCCGACCCCGACGACACCCTCGCCGCCGGAACCGGACCGGTCGCGCCCTCGGAAGTCACTGACGCACAACAGATACAGATGGCGTTCGCCCAGCTGTCCACCCTCGAGGTGAAGGGCCGGGCACCCAAGACGGGATACGACCGGGAACTGTTCGGTGCCAGCTGGACCGACAACGTGTCGGTCGACCTCGGGCGCAACGGCTGCGACACCCGCAACGACATCCTGCGGCGCGACCTGGTCGACATCACCTCACGGGACCGCACCCGCAACTGCGTTGTGCAGTCGGGCACGTTGCGGGATCTCTACACGGGCACCATCATTGCGTTCACCCGAGGCACGAAGACGTCGGACGCCGTGCAGATCGATCACGTGGTGGCACTGTCGGACGCGTGGCAGAAGGGCGCTCAGCTCCTCGACGCGCAGACGCGGGCGAACCTTGCGAACGATCCGCGCAATCTGCAGGCGGTGGACGGGCCCACCAATCAGCGCAAGAGCGACGCCGACGCGTCGACGTGGCTGCCCCCACTGGCGGCGTACCGCTGCACCTATGTGGCGCGGCAGGTGGAAGTGAAAGTGGCGTACCGGCTCTGGGTGACGCCGCCCGAGCGCGATGCGATGGCCGCGGTGCTCACCGGCTGCGGCGCCCGGTGATCACGCTCCGGGTGGGGTGAGCCGATTCTCCGAGCCCGTGTCGACCGACGGGGTCGTCGCGCCGGAATCCCAGTCGACGGAGTTGTTGGACCCGGTCAGTTCGAGGGAGTCGAGGGACACGGCGCGCACGAAATTGTCGTTGCCACTCACCGTCATCGCACCGGAGTCGTCCACGTTCACGGAGTTCCCGCTTCCGCTGACCGAGATTCGCTCCGCCTGTTTGCCGAGCACGGTCACGGCGTTGCCCTGCAGTTCGATCGACTCGACCACGTCGATGGTGGAGCTGTTGCTGCGCCCCGCGATGGTGAGCGTTCCGGTCTGCCCTCCGACGACGTTGGTGTCCTGACCGCGCACGATGACCGCGTTCGACGTGGCGACGTTCGCCGACACGCCGTTGGCCTCGATGGTGACGATGCCGCACTCGCCGTCGAGGACGACCCCGGCACCGTCCCGGTTGACGATCACGTCGCGGCCCGCGCAGTCACCGCCCGAATTCAGTTCCACCGCAGAGCCGGACACCGTCGAGGTACTGCCGCCGCCGGTGCTCCCGCCGCCGCAGCCCGCGAGGGCCACGGCGCCGGACATCAGCACGGCGACGGCGATCGACTGCCGGGTGACGCTCATCGACCCCTGCTTTCCTGTCCCCTCCGGGGCCGGGTCAGTCCTTCGCGAGTACCGGCATCGTCACGACCTGGGCCGCGTAGGACAGCCCGGCACCGAAGGCGAGCAGCAGGGCGGTATCGCCGGGCTTGGTGGCGCCGGACTGCAGCATCTCCTCCATGGCGAGCGGCACCGATGCCGCCGACGTGTTGCCGCTCTCGGCGATGTCGTCGGACACGGGCACGTTCTCGGGGAGCTTCATGCTGCGCGCGATCACCTCCGTGATCCGCGAGTTGGCCTGGTGCGGCACGAACGCGTCGAGGTCGTCGACCGACATGCCGGCCTTCTCGACCGCCCGCAGTGCCACCTTGCCCATCTCGAAGGCGGCCCAGCGGAACACCGCGGTACCCGCCATCTTGATGTACGGGCGCGTGGCACCCGGCGTCGTGATGTATTCGTACCAATCGAGATCCTGCACGATGGCGTCGGCCTGGGCGCCGTCCGAACCCCACTCCACCGGTCCGATGCCCGCGACGTCGCTCTTGCCCACGACCACGGCCCCGGCGCCGTCACCGAAGATGAACCGCGTCGAGCGGTCGGTGGGGTCGGTGGTGATGCTCATCTTCTCGACACCCACGACGAGGGCGTAGTCGACGGATCCTCCGCGAACCAGGTCCGACGCCACGGTCAGCGCGGTGCAGAAGCCCGCGCAGCCCCCGCCGAGATCGAACGCTCCGGGCCCGTTGGTGCCCAGGGCGTCGGCCACCACCGCCGCGGCGGGCGGCGTCAGCAGGAGGTACGTCGACGTGGCGACGATGACGCAGCCGATCTGCTCGGGATCGATCCCGCTCGCTTCGATCGCCTTACGCCCGGCTTCGATGGACATCGTGACGACGTTCTCGTCCTCCGCCGCGAACCGCCGGTTGCGGATTCCCGAGCGCGACTGGATCCACTCGTCGTTCGAGTCGATCAGTTCACAGATCTCGTCGTTGGTGACGACCCGTTCGGGCCGGTACACGCCGAGCCCGAGAAGGGCGGACTGCCGACCTCCAGCCACGGTGGCAATCTGCTTTCCCATCGATCGATCTCCTCATCAGGTCCCGCGTGGTTACGCGCAGTGTGGACTTGTCGCCAGCACACGTTACGTCGGCGACCGCCCAGCGGGTAGCACCGGTTCCTGTTACTCGTCGGTAATATCGATTCGGTGGGGGCGCCGACGAAACGAACACGGCGGTCAAACCGACACTTTCGGAAGAACAGACTTGTTAGACTTCTGGCGATTTCCAGCAGTTGATCACCGGTAGGGGGAGTGGTCTCTTCGGGCCACGCAGTGCCGCCTGCTGCTAGAGATGGAGTGTCCTTCGTGAAGCGAACCAGAGCTCTTGCAGCAGCGTCACTCGTCGGCGCGGCCGTGACGTTGATCGCATTCGCCGGCCCGGCCGCCGCGAATCCCAACGCCATCAATCCGATCCCCGGACTCAACGGCACCAACGGGATTCCGCACCTCACCGGACGCACCCAGGCGGTCGCACAGCAGACCGGAATGCTCAGTCCGAACCGCACCCAGGACGCCAACGTCCTCGGCACCGACCTCGGCATCATGTGGGACAACGGCCAGGGCCAGGTCCTCACGGCGTTCGGCGACTCCGCCGGGCTCGGGCTGCCCAACCTGCTGTCGGGCAGCCTGTGGGCCTGGCGCAGCAGCACGCTGTTCCGCAGCTCGGACGGCATCCTCTCCGACGGGATGAACTTCGACAGCTCACCGCGCGACATCTTCGGCCAATCCAAGGAGCTCGTCCCGAGCCCGAAGATCCCGTTCGTCGAGATCAGCCGAATCCCCACCGCCGGCGTCGCCGTCGGCAACACCCAGGTTCTGAGCATGATGTCGGTGAAGAACTGGGGACCGGCGGGAACGTGGGACACCAACTACTCCGGTCTCGTCTACTCACAGGACAACGGCGAGAACTGGACCGTCGCCCCCGAGACGCAGCGCCCGAACGTCGGCGGCAACGCCAACTTCCAGATGAGCGCATTCGTCAAGGCCGACGGCTTCGTCTACCAATACGGCACGCCTGCCGGCCGCGGCGGACTCGTCCACATCGCGCGGGTCCCGGAACCCCAGATCATGGACCTCGGCGCGTACGAGTACTTCGACGGCGCCAAGTGGATCAAGGGCAACCCCGACGTCGCCAAGCCGATCATGCCGGGCGGAGTCGGCGAATTGTCCGTCGCGTACAACGAGTACCTCGGCCAATACCTCATGCTGACCACCGACCAGTACAACTCCGTGGTCATGCGCCGATCACCGTCGGTCACCGGACCGTGGGGCCCACCGGAGGTGCTCGTCGACACCCGGGAGCTGCCCACCGCGTACGGCGCCTACATCCACCCGTGGTCGTCGGGGCGCGACCTCTACTTCCTCACGACGGTGCACAACAACTACAACGTGCTCCTCATGCGGACCACACTCACTCCGTAGCCCGCGTACTAGCGTCGGGGCATGGATGCAGCTGCCTGGGACGAACGGTATTCACAGAGCGACCTGGTGTGGGGCGCGCCACCCAACGCCGTAGTGGTCGAGCGGGTCACCTCGCTCCCCCGCGGCCGCGCGCTCGACCTCGCGTGCGGGGAAGGCCGCAACGCGCACTGGCTCGCCACCCGCGGCTGGGAGGTGACGGGGCTCGACTACTCTGCCGTGGCCGTCGACAAGGCCCGCCGGGTGGCCGCCGAAGCACCCCGCTCGGTCCGCGAACGGCTCGACTACCGCGTCGCCGACGTCACCGATGCAGACCTCGGCGGCGAGTACGACCTCGTCCTCATGATCTACCTCCATCTCGCCCCCGAGGAGCGTCTGCAGGTTGTGAACCGCGCCATATCTGCGCTGAAACCTGATGGAATCCTCATGATTTTGGGGCATGACGCCGTTAACTTGTCACAGGGAGTCGGGGGTCCCCAAGACGCTGAAATTCTGTACACGCCAGATGATTTGGTGAACTCGTTCGGCGGGCGGCTCGTCGTCGACGTCGCCGAACGGCGATTCCGCGAGACGGACGCCGGAACGGCGATCGACGCGCTCGTCGTCGCGCACCACCCGAGTCTTGGCAGTCAGGTAAATCGGGCGTAATATCGCTGATGTTACCGACGAGTAATAACTTGGGCGGTACTAACGGATAGACCGCACCATCTCACTGGGAGAGACAGAAGACATGGGCCATTACAAGAGCAACGTCCGCGACCTGGAGTTCAACCTCTTCGAGGTACTCGGTCTCGAGCAGCCGCTGAGTGAAGGCGTGTGGGGCGATCTCGACGCCGACACCGTCCGCAACATGCTCAGCGAAGTTGCCCGCCTCGCCGAGGGACCGCTCGGCGAGTCCTTCGCCGATGCCGACCGCAACCCTCCGGTCTTCGACCCCGAGAACCACACCGTCACACTGCCGGAATCCTTCAAGAAGTCTTTCCGCGCACTGTGGGACGCCGAGTGGTACCGCATGGGACTTTCCGAGGAAATCGGCGGCGTCCCCGTCCCCCGGTCCGTCGTGTGGGCCATCGGTGAGCTGATCCTCGGCTCCCAGCCGGCCGCGCACATGTACCAGGCCGGACCCGCATTCGCGGACGTGCTGTTCCACAACGGCACCGAAGAGCAGAAGAAGTGGGCCGCCACCGTCGTCGAGCGCGGCTGGGGTGCCACCATGGTCCTCACCGAGCCCGACGCCGGCTCCGACGTCGGCGCAGGCCGCACCAAGGCCATCAAGCAGGACGACGGCTCCTGGCACATCGAGGGCGTCAAGCGGTTCATCACGTCCGCCGACTCCGACGACTTGTTCGAGAACATCTTCCACCTGGTCCTGGCCCGCCCCGAGGGCGCAGGCCCCGGCACCAAGGGACTGTCGCTGTTCTTCGTCCCGAAGACGCACTTCAACTTCGAGACCAACGAATTGGGCGAGCGCAACGGCGTCTTCGTCACCAACGTCGAGCACAAGATGGGCCTGAAGGTCTCCGCCACGTGCGAGGTCACCTTCGGCGGCCACGGCATTCCCGCCCAGGGCTGGCTCGTCGGCGAGGTCCACAACGGCATCGCGCAGATGTTCGACGTCATCGAGCACGCCCGGATGATGGTCGGCACCAAGGCCATCGCCACCCTCTCCACCGGCTACCTCAACGCCCTCGACTACGCGAAGGAACGCGTCCAGGGCGCAGACCTCACGCAGATGACGGACAAGGCCGCACCGCGCGTCACCATCACGCACCACCCCGACGTCCGTCGCGCCCTCGCCATGCAGAAGGCGTACGCGGAGGGCCTGCGCGCCGTGTACCTGTACACCGCGGCGCACCAGGACGAGGCCACCGCCAAGCTGGTGTCCGGTGCCGACAAGGACCTCGCGTTCCGCGTCAACGACCTGCTGCTCCCCATCGTCAAGGGCGTCGGCTCCGAGCGGGCCTACCAGTACCTGACGGAGAGCCTGCAGACCTTCGGTGGCTCCGGCTTCCTGCAGGACTACCCGATCGAGCAGTACATCCGCGACGCCAAGATCGACTCGCTGTACGAGGGCACCACTGCTATCCAGGCGCAGGACTTCTTCTTCCGCAAGATCGCCCGCGACCGCGGTGTGGCACTCGCCCACGTCGCAGGCGAGGTCAAGAAGTTCATCGACAGCGAGGCAGGCAACGGTCGCCTCAAGGCCGAGCGCGCCCTGCTCGCCACCGCCCTCGAGGACGTCCAGACCATGGCCGCCACCCTCACCGGGTACCTCATGGGTGCGCAGGAGCAGCCGTCCGAGCTGTACAAGGTCGGCCTCGGTTCGGTCCGCTTCCTGATGTCCGTCGGCGACCTGCTCATCGGCTGGCAGCTCCTGCGCCAGTCCGAGATCGCGATCAAGGCCCTCGACGAGGGTGCCTCCGACAAGGACAAGGCGTTCTACGAGGGCAAGGTCGCCATCGCGTCCTTCTTCGCGAAGAACGTCCTGCCGGAACTGACCGCCACCCGCAGCATCGTCGCCAACATCGACAACGACATCATGGAGCTCGACGAAGCAGCGTTCTGATCGGGTTCACACGGCCCGGCGGCCGGGTTTCTTCCCTGGCCGCCGGGCTTTTTTCGTGTCCCGACCGGCCGACCTCGGGCACTCTTTCCCGGTCGACGCACCCCCTTTCAGCCCCCACAGGCAGTGCGCGAGCCGAGAAAGAGTGCAGGAGTTGTCCACAAGCTCCAGTTCATCCACAGCAGGCTCCTTCGGACCGGATTCTTCCGGTGGCTCCGGCGAGAATCGTTCCCATGGAACACGGCCCGGGGGCGATGCTACGACGCCAGGAGGCGTTGGGCCGCGGCTACAGCGACGACGAGATCCGACGCCTGTACACGTGGCGAGTGGCGGCGCATCGGGCGCGGCGCGTACCTCTCCGCGTCGATGTACTCGGCGCTGAGTGAGGAGGAACGTCATCGCGTCCTGATCGACTCGACAGTTCACGCCGTGTCGGACGACGCGGTGCTCAGTCACCAATCCGCGGACGTCGTGTACGGGCTGCCACTGTGGAAGACGGCCCTCGACCGCGTGCACATCACCAGAAATCGACGCGGGGGTGGCCGGATCAAACGGCGGATCACGGTGCACTGCGCCCCGATCGGAGAGCACGTGACGGTGGTCGACGGGCACTCGCTGACTCTCCCGGCGCGGACCGTGATCGACCTCGCGAGAACTCTGCCGTTCGAGCAGGCCGTCGTGGTGGGAGACGCGGCCGTCCGCAGATTCGGCGTCAGCCGAGAGGATCTGGACGCCGAACTCGCCCGCGCTGCGCGTCGCCACGGCGTCGATGCAGCGCGGAGGGTCGTCCGGTTGCTGAGCGGGCACAGCGAAAGCGTCGGTGAATCTCGAAGCCGGGTGATGTTGTCGAGTGCCGGCCTGCCCGTCCCGTCCCAGCAAGGCGAGGTGTTCGAACCCGGCGGGCGCCGGATCGGCCGCGTCGACTTCCACTTCCACGGCATCGTGCTCGGGGAGTTCGACGGACGCGTCAAGTACGGCCGGTTGCTGAAACCCGGGCAATCCCCCGGCGACGCGGTGTTCGCCGAGAAGCAGCGCGAGGACGCCCTGCGCGACCTCGGCTTCCAGGTGGTGCGGTGGACCTGGGACGATCTCGAGTCCCCGGGGCAGGTGGCGGAGCGTGTCCGCCGCGCGATCGCGCGTGCCGCGACGCCACGAGGCTGGGTCACGCAGGCCCCGCTCCCGTCCGCCCAGCGGCTTACGGTGCGGTCGCTGTAGCCGCACCCTTTCTCGGTTCGCGCTCTCCTTTTCGGGCTCGAAAAGCGGTGCGCGAACCGAGAAGTAGTGCGTCTACTCGCCGTCGTTCGGCTTCGGCTTCGGGGTGGTGGGGTTCGGGCTTTCCGCCGGGGCGGACGGGGCCGGCGAGGCGGCGGGGGTGCGCTCCTCGGGTTTGGGTGCGGGGGCGGGGGCCTCGCACTTGACGATCGGGACGGGGTCGTACCGGACGGTCCTGGTGTTCCGGGAGATTTCCTGGCCGGTGGCGTGGTCGGAGATCACCCGGGTGTCGCTGGCGGTGAATCCCGGTGCGCCGCTGGAGGCGATGCAGTGATCGCCGGCGGGCAGGGTGACCGTGTCGGGCTCCGTCGGCTTGGTCCGGTTGCCGGTGATCGACTCGACGTCGACCGACTTGGTTCCCCAGAACCGGATGGTCAGATCCGAGGCGCCGCCGATGGCCTGGATCATCACACCCGTTTTGGCGGTGTTGCGGAACTGCAGGTCGATGGCGCCTTCGAAGACGGTGGCCTCGCGCGCCTCGGGGTAACGCGAGATGTAGTACGAGTGCTCTGTGTGCGCGACGTCCTCCATGCCGGCGAAGTACGCGGCGTTGTAGAGCGTCGTCGCCACCTGGCTCACGCCGCCACCGACGGCGGTGTCCGGGCGACCGTTGTTGATGATGCCCGACTCCACGTAGCCCTGAGCCGTGCCGCGCGGGCCGGTGTACCCGTTGAGGGAGAACGTGTCGCCCGGCTTGATCAGCGCCCCGTTGATCTCACTGGCGGCGAGCCGGATGTTGGTACCCGACGCGGCAGAGAAGCCGCCGGTCGTGAACTCGCCGATCACTTCCTTCACGCCGAGCGCCTGCGCGGCCTCCGTGGTGAGGGCGGGCGGGACGGGTCCGTACACCGCGGCGGTGGTGTGAGAACCGTTGCCGCGCAACAACTCGGGCAATGTCTCCAGCGTCTTGGGCCACTGCACCAGGTCGCCGACGACCGCGGGGACGACGGTGGGTGATCCGCCGTCGAGCGTGATCGTCGCGTCCTTCGGTGCGATCTCCGTCGAGACCAGCTGCGGCGCCAGGATGCCGGTGGCAGCCTCGATGTTGTAGGTGGGCTTCAGCCCGCCGTTGCCGTCCGGTTCGAAGCCGACGATGGCACCGATCTGCTGACGCGCCGCGGTCGCGACCTTGCCGTCGCGTCCGGTCACCACCAGATCGGCGGAGGCAGCGGGCGCCGCCACCTCGTCGAGCGCCCTCTGGACGCCTTCCTTCGTCACCGTCACGGACACGACGTCGACGGGCAGGTCCACCGTCCGGCCGAACGCCCATTCCTCGGTCAACGCCGCCTCGGCGCCCTCACCGTTCAGGTTCTGCCCGGTCGACGGGTCGACCGGAACCGGGGTAGGCCCCTCGAACACGACGGTCCCCTCGCGGGACGCGCGATCGGTCTCACTGCGGAGGCCGTCGACGGCGGAGGCCAGCGCGGCCTCGTCGCGGGTCGACACCACACCGATCTCGTCGGTGGTGAAGAACGACGTGAGCCTCGTGAACGGGTTGAGTGGCTGCGAATCGGCCCTGTCGAGGGTGGCCTCCCAGTCGACCCCGAGCCCGGCGGCGGACGGAACGAGTTGCGTCGACACGTCGCCGGCCGTCACCGTCAGCGGTTGGTCGGCGCGCGGGCCGACCTCCGCCTGCAGAATGGCCTCGGCCTCCTCGCGGGACGAACCGCCCACGTCGACGCCTGCCACCGTCACCCCGCGCGGGACCTTCCCGGAGGACACCGCGAGGTCCGCGGCGTACGCGATGCCGATCAGGGCGATCACACCGCCGGTGATTGCTGCGATCTTCACCCAGGGCGCGCGGGCCGGGGTGGTCGGTTCTGCGGAGGGCTCGGCGGGCGCGGAAGGTTCCGGTGCCGGCTGCGGTGGGACCTGCGCCGCGGCGGCGGGCGCCACCACGGTCGGCTCGTCGGCCGGTGTGGTGTACGCCGGCGTCGGCATGGGAACGGGACCCGGCGGAATCGCGGGGATCACCTGAGTGACGTCCTCGTTCGCCGGCGGCTCAACCCACAACGGCGCGTCGGGAGCCTGCTCCTCGGCGCGTTCCCCCAGTTCACCGAGGTCCAGCTGCGTCGTCGGGGCGTCGTCGGCACTCGGCTGTTCCGCCGAATCCTCGGGAGCCGGAGCGTCCTCGGGAGCCGGAGCGTTTTCGGGTTCCGAGATCTCGTCCGGTTCCGGAGCGGGCGGGTCGGCCACATTCTCGGGTTCGACACTCTCGGGCGCCGCGGAAGGGTCCGGCGTCGACCGTTCGGGTGCCGTGCTCCCCTTGTCGCCGTCTTCGTCGTTCACCGTGGCCCTCTCACCGAGTTGTCCTTCGTGCGGGCCTCAGCTTGCCGTCGGTGCTCGTTGCATTTCAAGCGCGATCCGATCCGAGCGAGGCCCGGTCGAGACCCCCACGTCAGCGTACCGGCCGCCGGAAATGCAAGAGCCCCGCGCTGCTGCCAGGTCGGGGGTCAGGCAGCAACACGGGGCTGACAGGGATATCGCCAGCTAATCTCCAGCGTTACACCTGTCGGAAAAGATTTCGGGGATCCGGCCACCCCTCGTTGCCGGATCCCCGCTCGCACTGCGCGCACGCTGGCCTTTCCGGTCTCCCAGCTACCGGAAAGGCCAGTCGGATCACGCCTCTATGATTGCCGTCACACCCTGGCCGCCGGCGGCGCAAATCGAGATCAGGCCGCGGCCCGAGCCCTTCTCCGCCAGCATCTTGGCGAGCGAGGCGACGATGCGGCCGCCGGTCGCGGCGAACGGGTGCCCCGCCGCCAGCGAGGACCCGTTGACGTTCAGCTTGCTGCGGTCGATGGACCCCAGTGCGCCGTCGAGGCCCAGGCGTTCCTTGCAGTACTCGTCCGATTCGAACGCCTGCAGCGTCGCCAGCACGACGGACGCGAACGCCTCGTGGATCTCGTAGTAGTCGAAATCCTGCAGGGTGAGGCCGTTGCGGGCCAGCAGGCGCGGGATGGCGTACGTCGGCGCCATCAGGAGCCCGTCCTTGCCGTGGATGTAGTCGACGGCCGCGGTCTCGGAGTCGACGAGATGCGCGAGCACCGGAAGCTTGCGCTCGGCGGCCCATTCGTCGGTGGACAACAGAACCGCTGACGCGCCGTCGGTGAGCGGGGTGGAGTTACCCGCCGTCATCGTGGCGTCGCCCGCCCTCACCCCGAAGACCGGCTTCAGCTTGGCCAGCTTCTCGGCGCTGGAGTCGGGCCGCAGGTTGTCGTCGCGAGTGAGCCCGAGGAACGGCGTCACCAGGTCGTCGAAGAATCCGCGGTCGAAGGCGGCGGCCATGTTCTGGTGGCTGGCGGCGGCGAGTGCGTCCTGGTCCTCGCGGCGGACGCCGAATTCCTTGGCCGTGATGGCGGCATGCTCGCCCATGGACAGCCCGGTGCGGGGCTCGCCGTTCCGGGGGATCTCGATGCCGAGCATGGACGGGCGGACGTTGCCGAGGAGCTTGATGCGGTCGCCGGTGCTCTTCGCCCGGTTCAGCGACAGCAGGAACTCGCGGAGTTCGTCGTTGACGCCGATCGGCGCGTCCGACGTGGTGTCGACGCCGCCACCGACACCCGCATCGATGCGTCCGGCCGCGATCGCGTCACCGACGGCGACGATCGACTGCAGTCCGGTGCCGCAGGCCTGCTGCAGGTCGAAGGCCGGCGTGTACGGGCTGAGGGCGCTGCCGAGGACGCATTCGCGCATCAGGTTGAAGTCGCGGCTGTGCTTGAGCACGGCGCCGCCTGCGACGAGGCCCAGCTTCTCGCCCTGGAGGTTGAAGCGGCTCACCAGTCCGTCGAGGGTGGCGGTGAACATGTCCTGGTTGGACGCCTGCGCGTACTTCCGGTCGGAGCGGGCGAACGGAATGCGGTTTCCGCCGACGATCGCGACGGGACGCTGCTGCTTTCCGCCTGGCTTCGGCGCCGCTGCGGAGTTCGAATTGGTGCGAGCTTTGCTGGTCACTGACGTCTCCAAGGATCTGGTGCGATTACCTGTTGGCTACTATTCTTACTCAGGAGTAAGTTACTTGTCGACACCGCACTTCACTCGGTGCTCGGTGACTGACCGCCAAACGACGACAGAAGGTAGGACCGTGGCAGCCAGCAAGGGAGCTCCCGACCTCTATTCCCAGTTCCTCTCATCCGCACCCGGCGCGTTCATTGCCGCGAAAGCAGGACTGCCGCGACCCGAGAACCTGCGCCGATACAAGCACGGCGAACCGCCGCTCGCCGGTCCGGTCCTGATCGGCGGCAAGGGCCGCCTCGTCGAACCGCTGCGCGAACTGCTGTCCGACTACCCCGCCGCGGGAACGGGCGACGACACGTACGGCGCTTTGGTGTTCGACGCCACAGGCATCGGTTCGGTCACCGAGCTCGAGCAGCTGTTCGAGTTCTTCCAGCCGGTCGTCCGCAACCTCGCGCCATCCGCGCGCGTCGTCGTCATCGGCACCACCCCCGAGGAGACGTCCGGCGTCGACGAGCACATCGCCCAGCGCGCGCTCGAGGGCTTCACCCGCAGCGTCGGCAAGGAGGTCAAGCGCGGCGCCACGGCTCAGCTCGTCTACGTCTCGCCGAAGGCTTCCGCAGGATTGTCGGGTCTCGAATCCACGCTTCGTTTCCTGCTGTCGGCCAAGTCCGCGTTCGTCAGCGGCCAGGTCATCCGGGTCGGCGCCGAGGATTCCGTCGCACCCGCCGACTGGGACAAGCCGCTCGACGGGAAGGTCGCCATCGTCACCGGTGCGGCCCGCGGCATCGGCGCGACCATCGCCGAGGTCCTCTCCCGCGACGGCGCACACGTCATCTGCGCCGACATCCCGGCCGCCGGTGAGGCACTGTCGGAGACCGCCAACAAGGTCGGCGGCACCTCCCTCGCCCTGGACGTGACCGCGGACGACGCGGCAGACAAGCTCGCCGAGTTCGTCCTCGAACGGCACGGCGGCGCGGACATCATCGTCCACAACGCCGGCATCACCCGCGACAAGACCCTCGCCAACATGGACGAGGGTCGCTGGAACATGGTGATCGGCGTCAACCTTCTTGCGCCGCAGCGCATCACCGACGTCCTCGTCGCCAAGGGGGCACTGAAGGAAGGCGGCCGCGTCATCGACGTCTCCTCCATCGCCGGTATCGCGGGCAACCGGGGCCAGACCAACTACGGCACGTCCAAGGCCGGTGTCATCGGACTCGTGCAGGCTTCGGCGCCGGTACTGGCGACGAAGAAGATCACGATCAACGCCGTCGCACCGGGCTTCATCGAGACGGCGATGACCGCGGCGATCCCGTTCGCCACCCGCGAGGCCGGACGTCGCATGAGCTCCCTGCTGCAGGGCGGCGAGACCGTCGACGTCGCCGAGACCGTCGCCTACTTCGCGAGCCCCGCGTCCAACGCCGTCACCGGACAGATCGTCCGCGTCTGCGGCCAGAGCCTGCTGGGCGCCTGATGTCCGGCAAGGTCGTGCAACTCACGGAGAAGCCGGGCACGCTCGACATCTACGCCCGGGCCGTGCGCAGTGCGCTGCCAGTCATCGGCGCGAGCGGGCACAGTGCCCCGGACACGACGCTGGTCCTGAACGGCGTCCGCGTGGACCCCGACAACCTGGCGGCGTACGACCGGGTGACCGGTCTGCGTTTCGGCGACCACCTGCCGCTCACGTACCCGTTCACGCTGGTGTTCCCGGTCGTGATGAAGCTGATGGTGTCCGAAGGCTTCCCCTTCCCCGCCATCGGTTCCGTGCACGCGGAGAACGTCATCGAACAGTTCCGGCCCATCTCGGTGATCGAGCCCCTGGACGTGTCGGTGCACGCGGAGAATCTGCGTGAGCACCGCAAGGGACTCCTGATCGACGTGATCAGCGAGATCCGGGTCGGACGCGAACTGGTGTGGAAGCAGACGTCGACGTTCCTGCGTCAGCAGAAGACGTCGCTGTCCGGTCAGCCCGGTCCCGAGCCGAAGGCCGAGGAGGAGCCGCCGCGTCCGCTGCGGACGCTGCGGGTCGATCAGAAGACGATCGGCAAATACGCCGCGGTGTCCGGTGACCGGAACCCGATTCACGTGTCGACGTTGGGCGCCAAGGCTTTCGGATTCCCGAAGACCATCGCGCACGGCATGTGGAGCGCGGCCGCCGTCCTCGGGTCGGTGGAGGGCCGGATCCCGGACGCCGTCACCTACAGCGTGCGCTTCGGCAAGCCGATCCTGCTGCCGTCCACGCTGAACGTGTACGCCGATCAGACCGGCGACGGCTGGGATCTGTCGATCAAGCACCCGAAGAAGGGATACCCGCACCTCACCGCGACGCTGCGCTGACGGGGACGAACGGGACGTTCGTTCGATCTGATCGAACGAACGTCCCGCTCACTCCGGCTTCTTCTTACCCGCGAGGCCGCGCCACGCCAGGGATTCCAGCAGGTCTGCGGCGGCGTCGACCTCGATCTCGCCGCCCGCGACGCGGTCGGCCACGGCCTCGCCCGCACCGACCAGGGCGATGGCGATCAATTCGAAATCCTGCCCCGGCTCCGGATCCTTGGTGCTGGACTCGAGCAGGTGCGCGGTCAGCTCGATCAGCCGGTCGCGGCTCGATTGCACCGACCCCACGAACGCCTGCTGCCCCATCGCCTGGCGATACAGCACCATCCACGACTTGCGGTGCTTGCCCACGAACCCGAGAAACCCTTCGAGGGCCCGGCGCAGCTGTTCGCGCGGGCTCAGCCCCGGATCGCCCGCCGGAGCGAGCGCCTCGACGAAGCGCAGACCCTCCCGCTGGATGCATGCCGCGAACAGTTCGTCCTTCGAGCCGTAGTACAGGTACAGCATCGGCTTCGAAATTTCCGCCTTGGACGCGATCGCGTCCATGGACGTTTCGTGAAAACCTCTGTCGGAGAAGACGTCGACAGCAGCGTCGAGCATCTGCTGCTCGCGCACTGCGCGCGGCAGTCGCTTGGTGCCGCCGGCCATTCGTCCTCCATCATCGTCGAACCCGCTATCTTACTCTACGGTAATAAAGCGGGCCCGACCGGCGGACGAGAAGAATACCAGCACCCTGTCGCGGACCGGGCACTAGCAGGCCAGCACGCCCTTGGCGCGCGCAACGGTCAGGACCGCCTCGTCGACACGCTGCTGCGGCAGCTTGCCCGAGGCCACAACGCTTTCGAGGTGATCGAGGACCCGCGGGACGTCGTCGGTGGTGAGCCACAGGGCGACGTCGACACCGGATTCCAGCGCGGTCTCGACGGCGACCGTGATGTCGTAGCGGTCGGTGATCGCCTGCATGCCGCTGAGGTCGTCGGTGAAGATCGGGCCGGTGAACGGTGGCGCGCCGTATCCGGTGCCGCCGCGCAGCAGCGCCACGGCGTCGGGACTGATGCTGGCAGGGACCCCGGGGGCGGTCAGACCCGGCACCTCGAGGTGGCCGAGCATGACGCCGACACCCGTGGACACCAGGTTCCGGAACGGGACGAGGTCCTTCGTCTGCAACTGCTCGAGCGGCGGGGTGGTGACGGCCCCGGTGTGCGAGTCGCCGGACGCCGATCCGTGGCCGGGGAAGTGCTTGATGACGGGCAGGATTCCCGCGTCCCGCATCCCGCGCGCGTACGCGTCGGCGTAGCGGGTGACCACGGCGGGATCGTCGGAGTAGGAGCGGTCGCCGATGACGCTGTCGTCGGGCTGGCTGCTCACGTCCACGTCGGGGGCGAAGTTCACGGTGACACCGAGGTCCTTCAGTCCGCGACCGCGCTCGAGCGCCATCTGGTACGTCTGCTCCTCCGTCATCGTGGCTGCGGTCTGCCGGGCGGACGGATCGGCTCCGAGCAGGTTCTCGACGCGCGACACGCGTCCACCCTCCTCGTCGATCGTCACCATCAGGGGCAGCGACGACGCCGACGCCACCTGGGGAATCTCACGGTTCGCGAGCATGGCCTCGTCGGTCCAGCTCCCGACGAAGATCCCGCCGATCTGCTCGTCCCGGACCACCTGAGCCGCATCCGCGGTGCCGGTCACTCCCACGTTCAGCAGCTGAGCGAGCTTGCGCCGCAACGGCAACGACTGCAGGAACTCCGTCTCGCACGACGCCGGTGCGGCGGCGGGCGCTGCGGTGCCGGTGTGCGACGCCGGCTCGACGGAGGACGGCGACGGCGTCGCTGTCGCCGACGACGATTCCGCGACCGTCTCGCCACCACCCGACGAACATCCGGCGACGAGGCCGGTACAGGCAGCGAGCGCGAGTGCATACTTGATCCGCATGGGTTCGACGGTAGCCCAATTCGCCACCGGCACCCCCGTGGTAGGCCCCGAATCGGCGACCGCTGCCGCCCGTCTTGGTAATCTGGACACAGAGGAAGCCCGTACTCAGGAGGTCGTAGTGCCCGGTGGTTTGATGTTGATCGCCTACGACGGATCCGACAACGCCAAGCGTGCGGTGGAGTGCGCAGGTCGTTTCCTCGCCTCCAATCGCGCTGTGCTGGTGACGGTATGGGAGCCGATGGTCCGCCAGGCCGCGCGTATGTCGGGCCTGTCCGGTGTGATGCAACCCGAGTGGGTGCCCGACGAGGAGACCGAGGACGTCGCGTACTCCGACGCCAAGGTGACCAACGAAGAGGGCGTCCAACTCGCCGAGGCCGCCGGGCTCGCCACCGAGGGCCGCTGCATCGAGTGCACCAGCACGATCTGGACGGCCATCGTCGAGACGTCCGACGAACTCGCGGTCGACATCATCGTCACCGGCACCCGCGGCACCACCGGTCTGCGGTCGTTGCTGCAGAGCAGCGTCGCCGACCACGTGCTGCGCCACAGCCACCGCCCGGTGCTGATCGTGCCTCCCGGACAGTAGTCCGGCCGCCCGACTACTGTCGGGTGACCATGGACGGATTCCTTCTCTCCCGCGCCGACCGGACGCTGCGCACGTCCGGTGCGCGGCACGGGTACGACACCGCGGCAGCCGCTGTCGCGGCCCTCGCGAACGGTGACACGGAACTGATCGTCGGAGCGCTGCCGTTCGATCCCGATCGTCCCGCCGCGCTGACCGCCCCGGAATCGTGGGAGTTCACGGACGGCCCGTGGCGCCCCGGCACCGTTGTCGACCTTCCCTCCGTACACCTCACCCGGGAGGTCCCCGACCCCGCCGAGCACGTGGCCCGGGTTCGATCACTCGTCGACCGCCTGCGCGAGGGCACGCTCGGCAAGGTGGTGGCCGCACGCAGCGTCACCCTCCGCGCGGACACCCCCATCTCCGCAGAAGCGTTGGCCGCGAGAATGATTCACCAGAATCCCACCGCCAACGGGTTCGCCGTCGACCTCTCCGCGGCCGGCGAGAGCTTCCGCGGACGCAGTCTCGTCGGCGCCAGCCCCGAGGTGCTGCTCAGCCGGCGCGGGCGACGCGTCACCTGCCGTCCCCTCGCCGGAACCGCGCCGCGGCGCACCGATCCGGAGGCCGACGAGAAGGAAGGTCGCGGACTCCTGGAGTCCACGAAGAACCTGGCCGAGCACGCGTTCGTCACGGCCTGGATCAGGGAGGTCCTGTCGCCGCTCTGCACCGAGCTGACCGTCCCGGACTCCCCGGTACTGACGAGCACGCACGAGGTGTGGCATCTCGCGACCCCCATCGAAGGCGTGCTGCGCGACCCGTCGACCAGCGCGTTGAGCTTGGCCACCGCGCTGCACCCGACGCCCGCGGTGTGCGGCACCCCCACCGACCTCGCTCTCGCCACCATCCGGGACGTCGAGGAGGATCGGCGGTTCTACGGCGGCGCCGTCGGGTGGTGCGGCGGCGACGGCGACGGCGACTGGGTGGTGGCCATCAGGTGCGCCGAGATCGCCGCGGACGGACTCGAGGCACTGGCGACGGCGGGCGGGGGCATCGTGGCCGAGTCCGACCCGGAGTCCGAACTCGACGAGACGACCACCAAACTGCGCACGCTGCTTCGGGCGCTCGGAGTGCAGCAGAGACCGTGAACTGCAGAAACGGTGGCCCACGAGCACCAATCAGCAGTTCGGCAGCCCACGGGTGATACCTTGACCCGAGCAATTCGTACGCGGGAGTAGCCGTGTGCGTCGATGGCACGACGGTGGGAGATGTCTGATGGGGAAGTTCCTTGTGCCCGGTGTGGTCAGCGCCGTGGTCGGTGTCGCTCTCGGCACCGTGGCGACGCTCGGCATCACCGCAGCCGCACAGGACAACACGCGTCCCGAGATCGACCGCAGCGGCAACGCGGATTCCTCGCTCCTGAACCAGGTTGAGTACGGCAGCCGCTGAGAGCGCCGGCTCAACAAGTTCCCGCACTTCCCCCGAGTCGGCGGCCATGTCGTCCATGGCGCCCTCGGCGGAGCCTCTGTCACGGCGGTGGCTGTTCGGCGCCTCTGTCATAGCGTTTCTTCTCGCATTTCTCCAAACCCCCGGCCGGCTCGCCGCTGACACCAAGTACGACCTGTCCCAGAATCCGATCGGATTCCTGGAACGGGCCGCGCATCAGTGGAGCAGCCAGGCCCCCATGGGCCAGGTGCAGAACCAGGCCTACGGTTACTTCTTTCCGCACGGCGCGTTCTTCGCGCTCGGCGACGTCCTGAGCGTCCCGCCGTGGATCACTCAGCGGGTCTGGTGGGCCCTGCTGCTCGTCGCCGGATTCTGGGGCATCGTCCGTCTCGCCGAAGCACTCGGTGTCGGCAGCCGCTCGTCCCGAATCATCGCCGGTGTCGCGTTCGCGTTCTCCCCCCGTGTCCTCACCACCCTCGGTTCGATCTCGTCGGAAACCCTCCCGATGATGCTGGCGCCGTGGGTTCTTCTGCCCGTGGTCGTCGCCCTCTCCCATGTGAGTGACAAAGCGTCCCGGGACACGCGATGGCACTCACCTGCACGGTTGGCGGCCCAGTCGGCGCTCGCCGTCGCGTTGATGGGCGCGGTGAACGCCGTCGCGACCGTGGCCGCGTGCCTCGTCGCAGCTCTGTGGTGGATCTCGCACCGGCCCAACCGCCGGTGGTGGGTGTTCACCGCGTGGTGGTTCCCGTTCCTGGCACTGGCCACGTTGTGGTGGATCGTGCCGCTGCTGCTGCTCGGCAAGGTGAGCCCGCCGTTCCTCGACTACATCGAGTCGTCCGGGGTGACCACACAGTGGACGTCGCTCGCCGAAATCCTTCGCGGCACCGACAGCTGGACGCCGTTCGTCTCCCCCGAGCGGATCGCAGGCGCGGTCCTCGTCACCCAGCCCGCCGCGGTCGCGGCGACCGGCCTGATCGCCGCCGCCGGGCTCGCCGGACTGTGCATGCGGTCGATGCCGGCCCGCGGTCGCCTCACCCTGATCCTGTTCGTCGGTGTCGCCGGGCTAGCGGCCGGGTACATCGGCGAACTGGGCTCCCCGTTCGCCGAGCAGGTCCGACTGTTCCTCGACTCCACCGGGGCGCCCCTCCGGAACGTGCACAAACTCGAGCCACTCGTCCGACTGCCCCTCGTGCTCGGGCTGGCGCACCTGCTGGCGAAGGTGCCGCTGCCCGGGTCCGTGCCGGTCGCGCGATGGCGCAGCGCGTTCGCGCACCCCGAGCGCGAACCGATGGTCGCGGTGACGAGCCTGGTGCTGGTCGCCCTCACCCTGGCGACGTCGCTGGCGTGGACGGGCAAGCTCGCACCCCGGGGCACGTATCCCGAGGTCCCCGACTACTGGCAGCAGGCCGCCTCGTGGCTGGAGGACAACGCCGGGGGCACGAGCCCCGACGGTTCCGACGCGGAGCGGGCGCTCGTGGTGCCGGGCGCACCGTTCGGCAGCCAGCTCTGGGGTCTCACCCGCGACGAGCCGATGCAGGCGCTGGCGTCCACGCCGTGGGCGTCCCGCGACGCCGTCCCGCTCACCCCGCCCGGCACCATCCGCGCCATGGACTCGATCCAGCGGCTCGTCACGGACGGCCGCCCCTCGGACGGCATGGCGCAGACCCTGCTCGGCCAGGGCATCCACTACCTCGTCCTCCGCAACGACCTCGACCCCGAGACGTCGCGGTCGACGCGTCCGCTGCTCGCGCACCAGGCCGTCACCGGCTCACCCGGATTGACGCAGGTCGCGGAATTCGGTGAGGACATCGGCCCCGGTGACGTCGAAGGTCTGGTGATCGACAGCGACCTGCGGCCCCGATACCCGGCGATCGAGATCTTCGAGGTGTCGATGCCGGACGGTTCGCCGACGACGAGCGGGCCGTACACCGCGAACCTCGACGGCGTCCCCCGCGTGCAGGGCGGTCCGGAATCGCTGCAACGTCTGCGGGAGAACGGCGTCCTGCCCGGGGCCGGACCGGTGTTGCTGGCCGCGGACGCGAAGCGCGCCGGACTGCCGGTCGACGACGTCACCGTCACGGACACGCCCCGGAACCGCGAAACCGACTACGGCCAAGTCGACAACCACAGTTCGGCACTGCGCACGCCGGACGACGCGCGCCGCACGTTCAATCTCGTTCCCGACTATCCGGTGGCGGATACCCCGCTGGTGGAGGGGCAGTGGGAGGGCGCGACGTTGAGCGTGTCGAGTGCGGCGTCCGACGCCACGCAACTCGGCGGCGCCTCCCCCGCCAGCAGCGCCGCCGCGACCGTCGACGGGGATCCGGCGACGGGCTGGTTCAGCAACGGCATCGAGCGGGCGCTGGGACAGTGGCTCCAGATCGATTTCGACACCCCGCTCACCAGTTCGCTGCTGCACATCACGACGAGCCCGGCCGCGATCGGCGCCCCCGTCCGCTGGATGGAGGTGTCGACGCCCAACGGCAGCACGGCCGTGAAGGTGGACGCCCCGGGCAAGCCGATCGCCGTGTCCGTCCCGGGCGGCGTCACCCCGTGGGTGCGGATCACCGCCACCCGCACCGAGAACGGTTCCGCGGGAACGCAGTTCGGGATCAGCGAGGTGTCCGTCGAGGACTTCTCCCAGCGTGACGCCCCGGTCACCGTGCCGATCCGGTACCGGACCGTGTTGCCGCCCACCCCCGACGGCGCAACCGTCTCGGAGTGGGATCTCAGCCAGGAACTGCCCGGCCGCAACGCCTGCGCGGAGGCGCCCGACCGGGTGCGGTGCAGCAACGCCTTCGTCCTGCCGCCCGAGGAGGTCGGCACGTTCGAGAGGACGTTGTCGGTGCCCGAGCCCACCGCGGTCACACCGCAACTGATGCTGCGGGCGCGGCACGGGGCACCGCTGGAAGAGCTTCTCACCCAACGGGACCGGCCGTCCGCGCACGGCACCAGTAACATCGCCGACCTTCGCGGGTCGGCGTTCGCCGCCACCGACAACGATCCGCGCACCAGCTGGTCCGCGATGCAGGACACCACCACCGGCAAGGGCGCGAAACCGACTCTCCCGATCGACCTTCCCGAACCCACGCTGGTCACCGGCCTGCAACTGACCCCCAGCTTAGGTGCCGTGCCCGCCGCCCCCGACCGGGTCGCCGTCGACCTCGGGAACGGACCGCAGGTGCGCGACGTGGACGAGGACGACGGGACCGTCACGGTCGAACCCCGGGTGACCGACCGGATCGTGCTCAGCCTCGTGTCCTGGAAGAGCACCCTCGATCAGAACGCGCTGGGTTTCGCGCAGCTGCAGCCCGCGGGTCTCGCCGAGGTCGGGGTGCTGGGCGAGGACGGCGTCCTGCTGCCCGGTTCGGGTCCGGCCGACGATGCCGGCGCCCGCCCGGTGACGGTTCCCTGCGAGGAGGGGCCGGTCGTGACGGTCGGCGGGCAGCCGGTTCGCACGAGCGTCACGGCAACTGTCGGGCAATTGCTCTCCGGTGACCCGGTTCCCGCGAGCCTCTGTGACACCGCCGGCCCCGTTCCGCTGGGAGCCGGATCCCAGGACGTGACCGTCGACCCCGGGTCGGCGTTCTTCGTCGACAGTCTCCGCCTCGACGCCGGACCGCAGGCCCAGGCCGTTCCGACCGAGCAGGTGTCGACCACCGCGTGGACGGAGAACCACCGGGAACTCACGGTGCCGCACTCGGACGCCGAGCGCGTCATCGTCGTCCCCGAGAGCACCAACGTCGGCTGGGTGGCCACCGCACCGGACGGCAGCGAACTGACACCGATCGTCGTGGACGGCTGGCAGCAGGGGTGGATCCTGCCCGCGGGAACCGAGGGGACGGTGACCCTCGACTTCCCGACCGACCACTGGTACCGCCTGGGGATCTTCGGCGGTCTGCTGCTGCTGATTCCTCTGATCGCCGCCGCGCTGTGGCCGCGTCGCGCACGCGAGCGCGATCCCGGCCCGGCGCCCCGGACCTGGGGCAGCGCGACGGTCGGGTGGCTGGGAATCCTTGCTGCCGCCACCGTGATCGGGGGTCCCGTCGGCGCGGTGACGACGGTCGTGGTGACGCTGCTGGCCGTGACCCTCGTCCGCCTACGGGGGGCCGCCACCACGGCGCGCGTGCTGGTGGGGGTTGCCGGAGCGTCGACGATGCTCGGCATGGCGATGCTCTCCACCGGCCCGTGGCGGACGCCCGGCGGTTACGTGGGGCACTCGTTCCTCGTTCAGTTCCCGCTACTGCTGGCGCTCGTCGCCACCGGGCTGGCGGTGCTGCCGCTCGGACGGTCGGCGCTCCTGGCGCGCGCCTCCCAGCGTTTGACGGCGCGGCGAGCCGGTTCCTCCACCAACGCGTAGCTGGCCGACGCGACCGCGACGCTCATCACGGTCGTCAGGAACAGGATGTAGACGAAGTGACCGGTGAACGGAACGAGCCCGAACACCGGAAAGACGATCGACAGCACTGCGAGGTGCCAGATGAAGATGCCGTACGACCAGCGGCCCACGGCGAGAGCGAGCGGACTCGCGAGGTAGCGGTGGCTGGATGTGTCGGACAGCACCAGCGGGGCCATCAGCGCGAAGCTGATGACGGCGCCGAGCGCCATCTTGACGGCGTACTGCCACGGTTCGGGACGCACCAGCCCCTCCGGACCGGCGAGGTCGGTCGCCGTGAGGGCGAATGCCACAGCGGCGACGAGAAACATCCGGACGCGATGATGCGCCCAGCGGTGCATCCGCCCGGGCGGACTCACCGCCAGTTCGGCCAGCAACATCCCCGCTCCGAACCAGGGCAGGTACCCCGGCAGCCAGTTGTCGTGATGGATGCCGCCCGGCGTGGACACCGGCACGAATGCCCACGTCAGGCTCACCGCAATCAGCGCGAGAATCGCCGGAACACGCAGCCGCGCAGCCGGACCCCGCAGCCCGACCAGCGCGAACGCCAGCAACGGAAGCACCAGGTAGAAGGCCACCTCCACCGACAGACTCCACATCTGGGTCAGACCGTCGGTGAGCGTGAGGGGCACGAACACCTGCACGAGTCCGAGATTCGCCCACCACGTGCGGTAACTCGCGTTCGCGGTGGGCAGGAACGTCAACACCACCGCCACGGCGACCCAGTACGCGGGCAGGATGCGCGTCGCCCGCGAGATCCAGTACCGGACGATTCCGTGGGCGGGGCCCATCCCTCGCGCCGCGCCGGCATGGCTGCGCCACAACAAGAATCCGGACAGCGCGAAGAAGACCGCCACCGCCAGATCGAATCGTCCCCAGATCCGGCCGAGGACGGGCACGTGCGTGGCACCGGTCTGGAACGCGACGTGCGTCACGAGCACACCCAGCGCCGCGAGACCGCGCATTCCCTCGAGTGCGGGAATGAAACTGCGCGGGGTTGCGGTCGTGCGCGTGGTGGCCGAGGTGCTCATCACCAACAGTGTGCCTGGTCCCGGGGCTGTGACGGAAAACTCCGTCCGAGCCACTTCGCTGGCGAACGGCCGATGCGTTTACTATCCGATGGGGCAAATGCGCGTTCGAGACTGTTAGTGTTTTGCCTCACGTGGTGTCGATGTGGGCTCCATGCGATCCGTGCAGCCGTGCTGCCGGTGGGGGAATCTCAATCGACAGAATTGGGTTAGGAGAGAAAGCATGGCGGAGCGCTCAGGGCCGAGCCGGATACTTGCTTGCATTCTGGTGGGCCTCGGTGCCTTCCTCTTGGCCGTCGCCGTTCTCATTCCCACCTACACGGTGGGCAAGTTGGAGAAGACGCCCTTGGACCTCGAAGTGACCACGATCGCCGAAGGTTCCGGCAGCGTGCTCAACTCGCAGGCTCTTCTCGCAGGCAAGGCCGAAGTCAACACGAACGTTCCACTGGTGTCACAGCGCTACGTCACCACCGAAGATCCCGCGAACGCGGACGTCGTCACTCTCCAGGCGGGGCAGACGCTGCGGCGCACCGACAAGCAGGGCGACACCGGACTGCTGTCCGCCATCGTCGACCGCAACACCGTCGACCGCAAGACGTCGATGCCGACCAACGACCCGGTGGGCACCATCCAGACGCAGCCCAACCAGCCTGCCGAGGAAGTTCCGCGCGACGGACTGCAGTACAAGTTCCCGTTCAACTCGGAGAAGCAGAGCTACCCCTACTTCGACCTGAGCGCGCGCGCCACGCAGGACATCAACTTCGTCGAGGAGACGGAGATCAACGGCCTGAAGGTGTACCACTACAACCAGACGATCGATCCGGTCGACCTGTCGAAGGTGGTCAGCTCGCCCACCAACAAGCTGACGCTCCCCGCCGAGGCGTGGGGCGTCCCCGGTGGCACCCTCCCCGTCACGATGACCCGCTGGTACACCAACGTACGCGACGTGTGGGTCGAGCCCGAGACCGGTGTCGTCGTCAAGGGCCAGGAGCAGCTGCACCAGTACTACGCCCGCAACAAGGACAAGCCGGAGATCGACGTCCTGAAGGTGGAACTGCCGTTCAACGAGCAGACCATCGAATACCAGGTCCAGCAGGCCAAGGACGGCATGGACAAGATCAGCACGTTCGGTCGCACCGTGCCGATCATCGCCGGCATCCTCGGTGTCATCGCCCTGATCGCAGGAATCGTCCTGGGTCTGCGCGGCGGCAAGGGCAGGCAGCCCGCGCACACCGCCGGCGACGACTACCCGCCGAGCGACGGTGGCCGCCACGTCGACCTGGACAAGTCGGAGGCTCCCACCGAGCAGCACGACTGGACCACGGACAAGACGGAAGAGATTCCCGTGCAAGATCCGCGCCGGTACGACGAGCGATAGAGCAATACAGCCGGACGCCACGTAGTCCGGTCGCGAAGGGGACCTCGGTACTGCACCGAGGTCCCCTTCGTCGTGCCGGGGGCGGCCTGTGCACAGCGTCGCCCGATGTCGCCGGCTGCTCGTCGGGTTGAACGGATGTCACATCGGGCGCGGGGCATCGCGCCGCGCGCTGCGCACGGCGAGGACGCCGGCGATCAGTGCCGTGCTCGACGCGACCGTCACGGCGACGGCGATGAACTGCCCGATCGTGGACGCGAGGGTCAGCATGCCGGTCATCTCGACGGCAAGACCGATCCAGGCGATCACGGCGAGGTGCGTCCGCTCCCCCGCGATGGCGGACAGCAGCGCGCCCTGCAGGACGGCCAGGCAGGCACCGTGGAGCGCGAACAGCCACAGCAGCGACTGGACGGGCTGGTACGCGTCGCCGACGAGGAGCGGGACGAGGGGGGCGGCCACCGCGACGCCCGCGACGAGTACCGCACCGAGTCCGACGAGGACGGCGAGCGCCGACCGGATCGCCTGCGCGGAGTGCGCGGGATTCGCCATCCGCGGGTAGAGCACCACCCCGACGGCCTGCGGGAGCCAGAATGCGGCCTTGGTCGCGACGGCGCCCAGTGCGTACAGGCCGGCGTCGTCGTTGCTGAGCACGATCCGGGCGATCACGAGGTCCATCGACGACAACGCGATCAGCGCCAACTGCACCTGCGACGCCCTCAGCACGGCCGCGACGCCGATCCGGGTGCTCGACTCCCCGGTGATCCCCGAATCGGCGAACAGCCGCGCGCACAGCGCTACCAGCCCGGTGCCCACCGCACTGGCGGCGAGCGCGAGCCCCGGCCCGGCGCCGACGGCCAGCACCACGACCGCGGGAACGACCTTCGCGACACCCGCTGCCGCGAGGACGACGCTGAGCGGACCGAACCGCGCCGAGCCCTGCAGCAGTCCCTGCTCGGTGGCGAGCAGGACGAGGACGGGCGCCGTGACGAGCGCCGAGAACGTGGCGAGCATGCCGGTGTCGAGCGCCCACGACACGAGGGGGGCGAGCAGCATCGCCGCGACCGCGACGATCACCGCGCAGCGGTATCCCAGCAGCCGCACCGCGTGGGCTCCCTTACCCCGGACCACCTCGCGGGCGACGACGGTCTGCAGTGCGAGAGCGGGGACGGCGAGGACGAGCTGGGCCGCCAGCAGACTCGCGAACTCTCCGTAGCCCGCCGGTCCGAGCCAGCGGCTCGCCGGCAGATGCAGCAGGTAGGACGCGATGTTCGCGATCATCGAGCCCGCCGTCACCATCGTCACCCCGGCGACCGCCGAGCTGGTGAGGGTCTGGCGTGGCATGCGCCCCATGATGCACTACGTGCCGTGCGAGCCGGGTCGATGCACCACGTATCGTGACGGCCCATGACCGCCCGGCGCCGAGCACCGTTCGTCGTGCCGGGTTACAGCCTCCTTCTGGCGTTGCTGATCCTCGGGCCGCTGCTCGGGCCGGGCTATCTGCTGTTGCGGGACGCGGTCAGCACTCCCCGCTCGTATCTGACGGATTCGGCGCTCGGTCTCACGGATGCCGCCGCGCGGGCCGTGCCGCAGGACGCTCTGCTCGCGACGCTGAGCGTCGTCGTCGACGGCGGCCTGGTGGTGAAGGCGATCCTGCTTCTCGCGCTGTGGGCGGCCGGCTGGGGCGCGGCCCGGATGGTCCGCGCCGTGCTGCCGACGGCGGGGCTCGGACCGCGGCTCGTGGCCGCGACGGTGACGGTGTGGAATCCGTACGTCGCCGAGCGACTGCTGCAGGGGCACTGGAGCCTGCTGACGGGGTATGCGGCGCTGCCGTGGACGGTGTGCGCAGCAGTCGCGATTCGACGGGGTCACGGCCGGGGGTGGTTCGCCCTCGCGGCCTGCCTCGCGGCGGCCGGGCTGACCCCCACCGGGGTGTTGCTCGCCGCGGTGACGGCGGTGGCCGTCCTCGCACTGCCTGGCGGACGATCGGCCGCGTGGTTCCGGGTATCCGGCGCGCTGGGCCTGTGCGTCGCTGCGAGCGCGCCGTGGCTGGTGGCCACGGCCCTCGCCGGAGGCGGCGGGGACGGCTCCGATCCCGCCGGGGTCGCGGCGTTCGCGGCGCGCGCCGAACCGGGGCTGGCGACTCTCGGCAGTCTCGCCGGCCTCGGCGGCGTGTGGAACGAGACCGCCGTCCCGGATACCCGGACCACACTGTTCGCCCTCGTCGGAACGGTCCTGCTGCTCGGCGTCGTGCTGTGCGGACTCCCGGCGCTGTGGCGGCGGCGACGGCATCCCGTGGTGGCCGCACTGACCGCACTCGCACTGGTGGCGGTGCTCCTGCCCGCACTCGGCGCGACCGCGTGGGGACTCGACGTCGGTCGTTGGATGGTGCAGAACGTCCCCGGCGCGGGGTTGCTCCGGGACGCGCAGAAATGGGTGGCGCTCGCGTCGCCGCTGTATGCGCTCGCCGCCGCGGCCGCGGTGCTGCGACGCCCCGGCACGTGGTCCGTCTCGGCCGTCCTGGTCGTGCTGCTCGCCCTCCCCGACCTCGCGTGGGGCGTCGGGGGCGCGCTGCGCCCGGTCCACTATCCGACGTCGTGGCAGCAGGTAGCCGCCGAGGTGGCGCGCGACGCGCACAGCGGGGACGTCGCCGTGCTGCCCACCGGCATGTTCCGCAAGTTCTCCTACAGCGGCGCCGCTCCCGTTCTGGACCCCGCCCCGAGGATGCTGCCGGAGGACGTCCTGCAGACGGGCGAGCTGGTGGTGGCCGGTGGCATGGTGGAGGGCGAGGGGTCCCGGGCGCAGCAGGTGGAACGGGTGCTGCTCACCGGCGGTTCCGCCGACGATCTCGCGTCGCTGGGCGTCCGGTGGGTCCTGGTCGAGCGCGACACGCCCGGACCGCGCGGCGAATCCGCGACCACCCTGGCCGGTCTGGAGCGACAGTTCTCGGACGAGCATCTGGATCTGTACCGCGTCGGCGGCGACGTCGCGCGGCACGAGGCGTCCGACCGGGCGCGGGCGACGGTGGTCGCGGCCCACGTGCTGTGGGCGCTGCTGCTGGCCGGCGGTCTACTCGGCGCGGGCGTGCTCGAGGCCCGGACGCGCCAGCGCCGGCGACACCAGCCCTGACGTCCGCAGGCCCGCGGCCGTGCCCGCCAGCACCTCGTGGACGCCGTTACCGGTGTGCTTCCAGGAGAACTCACCCGCGCGTACCCGAGCCTTCTCACCGAGGACCATGCGTGTCTCGGGGTCGAGCAGGAGGGCGTTGACGGCTGCGGTCAGTTCGCCGACGTCGGCCGTCGACGCTCCCGCACTGCCGACCAGAACACCGGTCACGCCGTCGACGATCGAATCCGTCAGCCCCTTGGAGCTGCGGTAACCGACGGTCGGGACGCCGTGCTGGGCGGCCTCGATGACGGCCAGACCCCAGCCCTCCTTGCGGGACGGCATCACGTGCACCCAGGACTGCGACAGCAACTGGTGCTTACGGGTTTCGTCGACGTGCCCGTGGAACGTGACGGCGTCGCCGATGCCCAGTTCGTGCGCGCGGTCGCGGAGATTCTGTTCCCACCAGCCGCCACCGATGACGTCGAGGTGCACGTCGGCGATCGTGGGACGCAGCGCCGCGACGGCTTCGAGGGCGTCCTCGATCTGCTTGTGCGGCACCAGCCGGGACAGGACACACACGCTGGGATGCGCGGTCCGGGTGTCGGCGCCGCCGATGTCCACACCGAGAGGGATGTCGTCGGCGCCGTTGCGCACCACCGCGATCCGTTCGCGCTCGACGCCGAGTTCGACGAGTTCGTCGGCGGACGGCAGCGACACGGTGAGGTACTGGTCGTCCCGATGGGTGCGCGGCGACAACCGGGATTCCACCCACCAGCCGATCTTGCCCATCAATCGGCCCGCCACGGGCCACTGCTCGCGGTGGCAGTGATGCACGAGCAGCGTCACGGGTGCACCGGCGACGACGCGGGAGAAGAACGGGATGCCGTTCTGGGTGTCGATGACGGCGTCGGGCCGGATCCCTCGTAGCGGTCCGAACCCGAGCCGGCCCGCGGCGATCGCGGCGAGGGCGCGGGGGTAGACGCTGTACCGTCCGCCCGCCCGGCTGATCTCGATGCCGTCGACGGTCTCCTTCTTGGCGGCGCCGCGGTAACCGGCGGTGCGGAGGGTGACCTTGATTCCCCGCGCCGCGAGCTGGGCGCCGACCTCCTCGAGGTACCGCTCACTGCCGCCACCCTGCGGGTGACCGGTGTCGCGCCAGCAGAGCAGCAGAACCTCTCGCACGTTCATATACTCCTGTGGTCGGTGCGGTACATGTGGTCTCGGGGCGGGACGTTCCGCGCTGTAGTCCCCGAACACCCTATCGGTCGCGTTCCACCGGATGTTGCAGCCACCGCGAACGGATTGCGGCCCCGGCGGCGGCACTCGCTAAGGTTCAGTCTCGTGACGACGCCTCCCGTGACCCGGCGATTCGGTCGACGGGCAACCCTGAAGCGGTCGTTCGGCCTGCTCAGCGACTTCCGGCACGAACAGACCGCACCCGACCTGTTCTACGGCGCCCTCGCCCGCGACTCCGTCGAACTGATCGGCGACCTGTACGGCGGTCTCACCGAATCGGATCTCACCGGGACGACGGTGCTGGACGTCGGCGGCGGCCCCGGTTACTTCGCGGACGTGTTCCAGCAGGCCGGCGCCCGGTACGTCCCGGTGGAGCCGGATCCGTCGGAGATGCATGCCGCGGGCCTGGCCGTGGGCGGCGCGGTGCGCGGGTCGGGGTTGGCGCTGCCGTTCCGGACGTCGTCGGTGGACATCTGCTTCTCCTCCAATGTCGCCGAGCACGTCAGCGAACCGTGGGCAATGGCGGACGAGATGGTCCGGGTGACGAAACCCGGCGGCCTGATCGTGCTGTCCTACACGTTGTGGTGGGGCCCGTTCGGCGGCCACGAGACCGGGCCGTGGCATGCACTGGGCGGTGAGTACGCCGCTCGCCGCTACCTGCGCAAGAACGGCCGCGAACCCAAGAACCGGTACGGCGTCTCCCTGTTCAAAGTGGGTGCGGCCGACGGGCTTCGGTGGGCCCGCCGCGCCCCGGACGCGGACTTCCTCGCGGCGTTCCCCCGCTACCACCCGCGCTGGGCGTGGTGGATGGTGCGAATCCCCGGACTGCGGGAGTTCCTGGTGAGCAACCTCGTTCTCGTGATGCGGAAGCACTGACCGTGGTCGCGCTGGCTCTCGACATCGGCGGCACCAAGATGGCCGCCGGGATCGTCGACGCGGACGGCACCGTGCCGCATCCCGCCACCACCCCGACGCCGGCGACCGGTGTCGCCGACGCGTGCGCCGCCCTGCTGCGGGAGGTCGCGGGAGCGGCAACGATCACGTCGGTCGGTATCGCGTGCGCGGGACCGGTCGACACGGACGCCGGCACCGCGTCACCCATCAACATCGACGAGTGGTCGGGCGGCTTCGGCCTGGTCGGCTTGGTGCAGGAACTTTTTCCCGGCGTCCCCGCGAGGCTGGCGATGGACGGCGCCGCCGCCGCTCTCGGTGAGCATCACCACGGTGCCGGGCGCGGTGTCCCCGACCTACTGAGCCTGGTCGTGTCCACCGGCATCGGCGGCGGAGTGGTCCTCGGCGGCCGCATCGCCACCGGCCGGACCGGCAACGCGGGACACATCGGTCACCTGGTGGTCCCCGGCGGAACCGAGCCGTGCACGTGCGGCGGGACCGGGTGCCTGGAGACGGTGGCGAGCGGACCGTCGTCCGTGCGCTGGGCCCGCTCCCGGGGATGGCGCGGGACGACGGGCGTCGAATTGGCGAGGGCGGCCGCGGACGGGGACGACGTCGCCGTGGCCGCCCTCGACCGCGCCGGGACCGCACTCGGGCAGGCCATCGCGTCCGCCGCAGCCCTCCTCGACGTCGAGCTCGCGGTGATCGGTGGCGGATTCGCGCAGGCAGGACCGCCGTTGTGGGACCCGATGCGCAGGGCTGCCGCCCGCCACGCCCGGTTGTCCTTCGTCGCGAATCTGAGGGTGGTCCCGGCGGAACTCGGCGCCTCCGGAACCCTCGTCGGGGCGGGAGTGCTGGCCGTCGACGAGGGCTGACGCAGCGGGATCTCCTCACCTGTTCCGAAATTCTGTAACGTGTTCTAGTGTTCAGGGTCACACCACGTCCAGGAGAGGAGGTGACCGTGAGCACGAGCACCGCCCGATCCGCCGACGACTCCGATCACTCGTCCGAAGTCGCCCGGCCCACTGACTCCCGTCGCGATCCGGAGGTACTGCGAGACGCGCTGCAACGCTGGCTCGCCGCCCAATTGCCCGCCGACGCCGCACCCGAGGTCACGCACGTCCACCTCCCCGACGCCAACGGCATGTCGAGCGAGACCATCCTGTTCGACGCCACCTGGTCCGGCGAGATTCACCCACTGGTCGCGCGGGTCGCGCCGGCCGACTCGACGATGCCTGTCTTCCCGGAGTACGACCTCGACGGGCAGTTCCACGTGATGGCGCAGGTCCGGGAGCACTCCGCCGTCCCGGTCCCGGTCGTCTACTGGTCCGAATCCGATCCCGGTCCGCTGGGCGCCCCGTTCTTCGTCATGGCCCGCGTCTCGGGGCAGGTCCCGCCGGACGTGATGCCCTACAACTTCGGGTCGTGGGTGACGGAGGCGACCGAGGAGCAGCGCGCGCTGCTGCAGCACAGTGCGGTGAATGTGCTTGCGCTGCTGCACGACATCGACCGGCCGTGGGAGCGGTTCGCGTTCCTGCGACTGCCCGGCTCGGGTCCCACCGTCACCGAGGCGCTCGCCGCGCACATCCGGCAGCAACGCGACTACTACGAGTGGACGACCCTGTCCGGTCCCCGGTCCCCGCTGATCGAACGCGGCTTCGCGTGGATGGAGGAGAACCTCCCGGACGACCCCTCCCCCGCCGTCTTCTGCTGGGGCGACGCCCGCATCGGCAACGTGATGTTCGAGGACTTCCGGCCCGTGGCCGTACTCGACTGGGAGATGGCCGCACTCGGACCCCGCGAACTCGACCTGGGCTGGATGACGTACCTGCACCGGTTCTTCGAGGACATCGCCGCGGCCGCCGGACTGGACGGGATGCCCGACTTCCTGCGACTCGACGACCTCGCCGCGCTGTACGAGGAATTGACGGGTCACACGCCCCGCGATCTCGAGTACTACACCGCCTACGCGGCACTGCGGCAGGCCACCATCATGCTGCGGATCCAGGAGCGCGCCATCCACTTCGGACAGGCCGTCGCTCCGGAGGATCCGGACGACATGATCATGCACCGCGCGTCGCTGGAGGCGATGCTCGACGGCACGTACTGGGAGAAGATCCGATGACCGCCGACTACGCGGGAAATCCGCTGTCCCCGATGGACGACTACCCCATCCATCAGGTGGCCGAACCCATCCGGCGCGTCGCCACCTCCGACCGCAACTTCTACGACCGCTACTACTTCAACTGCTATCCCTCGGCCGAGTCCGACCTCTTCCTCATCATCGGTCTCGGGCAGTACCCCAACCTCGGCGTGACGGACGCGTTCGCGGTGCTCCGCCGCGGCGACGACCACATCGTCGTCCGCGGGTCGGCGGCCCTGGGACACGACCGCTCCGACAGCACCGTCGGACCGTTCCGCGTCGAGGTCCTCGAGGGTCTGCAACGCTTGCGCGTCGTGCTCGAGCCCGGCGACTACGACCTCTCCTTCGACCTCACCTTCGACGGCGCGATCCCCGCGACGCTGGAGCCCCGCCACTTCCGCAGGCAACTCGAGCGCGTCACGTTCGATACGAGCCGATTCGTCCAGACCGGCACCTGGGCAGGCGAACTCACGATCGACGGGCAGAGCCGCCCCGTCACCCCCGACACCTGGCGCGGTAACCGCGACCGGTCGTGGGGGGTGCGCCCCGTCGGCGAGTCCGAGCCGCCCGGACGGCGCGCGGTCGACGGGATCCAGAACTTCTTCTGGATCTACTCGGTGATGCAGTTCGAGGACTACTCCGTCTCCGTCGTCCTGCAGGAGGACGAACTCGGCAGGCGCATCGTCGAGGAAGCCGTCCGCATCTGGCCGGACGCCGACCGCGAACCCGAATGGCTGGGCCGACCCGAACACGAGCTGAAGTTCGAACCGGGGACACGGGACGTCACGTCGGCGTCGCTGAGTTTCCACCGCCCGACCGGCGAGGTCGTCACCGTCACCTGCGACCTGCTGGTTCCCAATTACATCGGTATCGGCACGGGGTACGGCCTCGAAGCCGATTGGCGTCACGGCATGTGGCAGGGCGAACTCATGGTGCAGGGACTGCGCAAACGAGCGTCCGAGATCGAACCGGGACTCCGGATGTTCTGCCCCGTCGACAATCTCACCCGCTTCCGGCTAGAGGACGGCGGCGAGACCGTCGTCGGGACCGGGCTGTTCGAGGTCGCGGCGATCGGCCCACACGCACGGTACGGATTCGACAGTTTCACCGACACCGCCTCCTGACCGGGGGAACGACACGAGGAATGGACTCATGACCGACTACGACAAGCTCTACATCGGCGGCAAGTGGGTGGCCCCGGCCACCGATCAGGTGCTCGAAGTGTTCTCCCCGGCAACCGAGGAACGCGTCGGCAGCTGTCCCGTCGCGTCGCCGGCCGACATCGACGACGCCGTCGCCACTGCCCGGCGGGCATTCGACGAAGGTCCGTGGCCGCAGACCACTCCCGCCGAGCGCGGGGAGATCCTCGCGAAGGCGGCGAAACTCATCGAGGAACGCGGCGACACCCTCAACGCACTGATCTCGTCCGAGATGGGCCAGCCACCCGCGATGGTCGGGATGATGCAGCAGACGCCGTCGCTCGCGACCCTGAACTTCTATGCCGGCCTCGCGAACGAGTTCGAGTGGGAGCAGACCCGCACCGGCGCGTTCGGACAGACGAAGGTGCTGCGGGAGCCCGTCGGTGTGGTGGCCGCGGTCCTCGCCTGGAACGTGCCACTGTTCCTCGCCGTCAACAAGCTGTCCCCGGCGCTGCTCGCCGGCTGCACCGTCCTGCTCAAGCCCGCACCCGAATCCCCGCTCTCCACACACCTTCTCGCCGAAATCTTCGCCGAGGCGGGTGTCCCCGAGGGTGTCATCTCCGTCCTGCCCGGCGGCGCCGAGACCGGCGAATACCTGGTGTCGCATCCCGGGATCGACAAGATCACGTTCACCGGCAGCAGTCCCGTCGGCCGCAAGATCGGCGCCATCGCCGCACAGAACCTCAAGCGCTGCTCCCTCGAACTGGGCGGCAAGTCGGCGGCCATCATCCTCGAGGACGCCGACCTCGCGTCCACGATGCCGATGCTGGTGATGTCCGGGCTCATGAACACCGGGCAGGCATGCGTCGCGCAGACCCGGATCCTCGCCCCGCGTTCCCGCTACGACGAGGTTCTGGACGCCCTCGTGGCCGGTGCCGGATTCATGACCGTCGGCGATCCCTCCGACCCGGCCGCGCAACTCGGTCCGCTGATCTCCGAGAAGCAACGCGACCGCGTCGAGGGCTACATCGCCAAGGGCAAGGAACAGGGCGCCCGCGTGGTACTCGGCGGCGGCCGTCCGGAAGGCCTCGACAAGGGCTGGTACGTGGAGCCGACCATCTTCGCGGACGTCGACAACTCGATGACGATCGCCCGCGAGGAGATCTTCGGACCCGTCCTGTCCGTGATTCCCTACGACTCCGAGGACGAGGCGATCAAGATCGCCAACGACTCCGACTACGGACTCGCCGGCTCGGTGTACACCACCGACATCGATCACGGTCTCGCCGTGGCGAAGCAGATCCGCACCGGCACCTACGCCATCAACTGGTACGCGTTCGACCCCGGCTCACCGTTCGGCGGCTACAAGGCCTCCGGCATCGGTCGCGAGAACGGACCGGAGGGGCTCGAAGCGTTCTGCGAGACCAAGTCCGTCCTCATGCCGCCCGGTTACAGCGGATAGGCGCTCCGCGCCCGTGCGCCTTTCTGGTTGCTGCAGCTACCAGAAAGGCGCACAGGCGTTAGCGTGATCGGGTGACCGCATCGACTCCGGACACCACCCACGACGCCGACGGTGAGAGTGCACTCACCGTCGTTCTCGCGTTCGGCGCGAACATTCTGATCGCACTGGCCAAGACCGTCGCCGCGGTGGTCACCGGCTCGGCGTCGATGGTGGCGGAGGCCGCCCACTCGTGGGCCGACTCGGGCAACGAGATCCTGCTCCTGGTCGCCAATTCGCGGGCCAAGCGCACGCCGGACCGCATCCATCCGCTCGGGTACGGGCGCGAGGCCTACGTGTGGTCGATGTTCGCGGCGCTCGGGTTGTTCGCGCTGGGCGCGGGGGTGTCCGTCACGCACGGCATCCAGGAGCTCGTGCACGCCGAGCCAGCAACGAACTTCGCCGTCGCATACGTCGTGCTCGGTGTCTCGTTCGTGCTCGAGTCCATCTCCTTCCAGCAGGCGTACCGACAGTTGCGCGCCGAGGCCATCGCCATCGACCGCGACGTCCTGGCCCACGCACTCCGCACGTCCGACCCGACCACCCGGGCCGTGTTTGCGGAGGACGCCGCGGCGCTCATCGGTTTGGTCATCGCGTTCCTGGGCGTTCTGCTGCACCAGATCACGGGATCGGCGATCCCCGACGCAATTGGCTCCATCCTGGTCGGGATCCTGCTCGGCGTCATCGCGCTGATTCTGATCGACCGCAACCGGCGATTCCTGATCGGCGAGGAGGCATCCCCCGCCCTGCGCCAGGCCGGCATCGAGGCGCTCGAGGCCCTGCCCGAGGTCGACCGGGTGACGTTTCTGCGCATGGAGTACCTGGGACCACGACAGGCGTACCTGGTGGCGAGCGTCGACCTGGTCGGTGACTACGCGGAGTCCCGTGTTGCCCATACCCTCCGCGACCTCGAGGCCCGGCTCGAACGAAACTCGCACGTCGTCCGCGCGATACTCACCCTGTCGACAGAGGACGAGCCGACCATCACCGTGTGAGATCGCCGGCTCGCCGCTGTTTCTGCGGTCTAGCTACCGAACTGGACCCCGCCCAGCGGGCCGCCGACGAGGACGATCTGCGGCATCGTGGTCTGGGGGTTGGCGACGGTGCTCAGCGACAGGCATTCGCCGATGACCGCGTACGCGCCGTCCGGAAGCTCCGGTGTGGTGAACGTCTTGACCGCGTTGCCTGCGGCGTTCGCGACGACGCGCTCGATCGGGTTGGTGGCCCACGCGACGAATCCCGGTTCGAGGACGACGGTGGGATCGGCGAGGACGGCGGGCAGCTTGGTGGCGTCGAATGCCACTGCACCGCAGGACTGGGCGTCCAGCAGATTCAGGACGTTGGGGTTGGTGACGGTGATGTCGAGGGTGTTTCCGTCGACCGCGGTCACCACGGTGGGAGGCTGGACTTCCGTCGCTGCGGATGCGGTCGCCGGCATGGTGACGGCTACGGTGGCGGCGGCCGCGGCAGCGAGTGCGGCACCTCCGGCGAGTCGTTTCATGCCCCTACTGGTCCCTGTCTGCATCTGCAATCCTTTCGTCGGGTGCGAGCTTCGAGAATCGAGGCTTTACAAACCGAATGGTATGCGTTTACTGCAGAATCCTCCCCTGAAACGACGAATGTCACAGTGGTTCAGTCGGACTGAACCACTGTGACATTCGGTCACCGGGGGGACTAGCTCAGGCGCTGCTTCAGGGCCTCGAACTCGTCACGGATGCCGGAGGGAACCTTCTCGCCGAGGAACTCGAACCATTCCTCGATGAGCGGCAGCTCCTGCTTCCACTCGTCGACGTCGACCTTCAGCGCCTCGTCGACGTCGGCGGCGTCGACGTCCAGGCCGCCGAGCTCCAGATCGGCTGCGGTCGGAACGAAACCGATCGGGGTGGACTCGGCGCCGGCCTTGTGCTCGATACGGTCGACGATCCACTTCAGCACGCGGGAGTTCTCGCCGAAACCGGGCCACAGGAAGCGGCCGTCGTCGCCCCGACGGAACCAGTTGACGTAGAAGATCATCGGCAGCTTCTCGGAATCCGCGTGCTTGCCGAGGTTGATCCAGTGGTTCAGGTAGTCGCCGGCGTTGTAGCCGATGAACGGGATCATCGCCATCGGGTCGCGGCGGACGGTGCCCACGGCACCCTCGGCGGCAGCGGTCTGCTCGGACGACAGCGTCGCACCGAGGAACGTGCCGTGCTGCCAGTCGAAGGACTCGCTGACCAGCGGAACCGTGGTCTTACGGCGTCCACCGAACAGGATCGCGGAGATCGGCACACCCTGCGGGTCGTCCCACTCCGGCGCGAGGATCGGGCACTGCGACATCGGGGTGCAGTAGCGCGAGTTGGGGTGCGCGGCCTTCTCGCCCGACTCGGGCGTCCACTCGTTGCCCTTCCAGTCGGTGAGGTGCTGCGGGTCGCCCTCGAGCCCCTCCCACCAGACGTCGCCGTCGTCGGTCTGCGCGACGTTCGTGTACAGCGAGTTGCCGGCCTCGAGGGTCTTCATCGCATTCGGGTTCGACCCGTAGTTGGTGCCCGGCGCGACGCCGAAGAAGCCGTACTCCGGGTTGACGGCGTACAGGCGGCCGTCCTCACCGAAGCGCATCCACGCGATGTCGTCGCCGAGGGTCTCGGCGCGCCATCCGGGGATGGTCGGCTGGATCATCGCGAGGTTGGTCTTGCCGCAGGCGCTCGGGAACGCGGCCGCGATGTAGTACGGCTTGTCCTCCGGGGAGATCAGCTTGAGGATCAGCATGTGCTCGGCCAGCCAGCCCTCGTCGTGGGCCATCGCCGACGCGATGCGCAGCGAGTAGCACTTCTTACCGAGCAGAGCGTTTCCGCCGTAGCCGGAACCGTAGCTCCAGATCTCGCGATCCTCGGGGAAGTGGGTGATGTACTTGGTGTCGTTGCACGGCCACGGGACGTCGGCCTGGCCCTCTTCGAGAGGTGCGCCGACCGAGTGCAGCGCCTTCACGAACGGCTTGTCGGTGCCGAGCTTCTCCATCGCGGCGGAACCCATGCGCGTCATGATGCGCATCGACACGACGACGTACTCGGAGTCGGTGATCTCGACACCCAGCTTCGGGTCGTCCGCACCGAGGGGACCCATGCAGAACGGCACCACGTACATGGTGCGTCCGCGCATGCTGCCGCGGTAGAGGTCGGTCATGAGCGACCGCATCTCGGTCGGGTCCATCCAGTTGTTGGTGGGCCCGGCGTCGATCTCTTCACGCGAGCAGATGTAGGTACGGGACTCGACGCGTGCGACGTCCGACGGGTCGGAGTTGCCGACGAACGAATTCGGCTTCTTCTCGTCGTTGAGTCGCGTGAACGTACCGGCCTCGACGAGCTGCTCGGTCAGTCGATCCCATTCTGCGTCCGAGCCGTCGGCGAAGACGACGCGATCGGGCTGAGTGAGTTCGGCAACCTCTCGAACCCAGGCGAGCAGCTCACTGTGCTCCGTGGGGGGCGTGCCGTCAGTTCCGTTCAGACCGGGAATGGTCGCTGAGGTCATCAAACTCTCCTGGGGTGAGCCGGAACCGGACCATCTGCCGTCCGCTGAGAGAACCTCGCAGCGAGTGCCAGACGGTCCGATTTCCCCTCTCGGCGGGGTCCAGCCAGGCCGTCCATGCCACATGGAAGACGCGGGCGCCGGGTGTCCTATCCCTAGAGGTTAACGCCGCGAGTCCCATCTCGGGGAATCGGGTGCGGTTGGAATGGTCACAGAAACGATTCAGTAGAGCTACCAGGGGCCTTTCCCGCGTCTGCAGTGCGGATTTCGGTGGTGTTCAGCCGTTACCGAGAGTCCCACCATCGGTCTGCTGCCAGTGCACGACGCCGTCGCCGTCGCGGCGAAACTCCCAAGACGCGTACTCGCCGTCCTCGTGGATCATCGTCAGATGGTCTGCTTCGCCGTCCGAGTCGAGGTCGGAGGCGATGACGACGGCGTCGCCCGCGTCGAAGGTCTGGGTGTCGAGGACGCCGTCTCCGTCGATGTCGTGGGTCGGATCGGTGAGCGCGACCGCCCCGGAATCGTGACCGAAAGTGTTCGGATCGACGTCCGGCACGTCCGGGACCAGAAAACTCTCAGTCGTCGCCACCGCGGTCTCCCTTCACATTTCGGACCAGTTTCCCGCACAAATCAAGACATATCAATATAATTCAACACGATCCCACACGAAAGCGGGCGAACACCGGTCAGGCACCTATGTATTCAGACGTTCGATGCGGCGATTCGGTTCCCCCGACTGCCTGCGGACCTCCTGCAGCCCCCGGTCGACGGCCCCGAGGTCACGTTCACAGGACGACAGCTGCCCGTTGCGCCTCGCGGCGAGGCGACGCAGTTCACCGTCGATCTGCGCGACCCGCTCGTCGACGTCCCGGGCGCAGACCCGGCTCTCGGCGATGATCGCCTCACTCGCCTGAGCCTCGGCCGCGAGCAACCGAGCGAGGACGAACTGCTCCCACTGGGACCGCACGTGCACCAGCGCCTCGGTGGCCCACTGCCGCACGTGGGCACGCTCGGCGACGTGCCCGCGCGCCCGGGTCAGCCACCACGCCGCGACGGCTCCCAGCGCGAGGGTGAGCGGGATGGTCGCGATGTCCAGCGCGGGCACCATCGACAGCGGCGAGACCACCAGCCTGCCCAGCCCGAGCCCGGCGGACGCACCGATCAGGATCGTCATCCGGTCTTCGAGTCCGCGGTGTCGCGGCTCGGGCCCGTCCGGCGCAACCGGCTCCGGCAGCGGAACGACGGCTTCGGGCGCGGACACGGTGACGCCGACCCGCGACCGCAGGTCGGCGAGGCGCGCGGCGACCGCGGCATCGACCGCACCACTTCGCTCGCGCACCATTTCGGCCAGCCGGTCGGGGTAGCCCTCGAGCGTCCCGCGGCCGGCACGGTCGATTTCGGCGCGCGCGGTCGTTCCGGCCGCGCGAAACTGGGCGGCCACCTCGTGCATCAACTCGACCTTCGCGAGCTGGACCTGACCGCGGAGCTGCGCGACCCGTTCGGTGCGCCTGCCGTCCCGCAGCGTCATCGCGCGAACCCGCTCGGCGCGCAGTTCCGCGCCGGGCTCGGTCTCCCGCACGGACCGGGCAGTGGCCGCGATCATGCGCCGGGTCTGCTCGAGCACGGCCTCGGTGGCGGAACGCGGGTCGGGGGCCTGGGCGCGGACGGCACGCAGGAGTGCCGCGAGCAGCGCCTCGGCCCCGGAGCCACCCGCCGCCACCGGGTGGATCTCTGCGTCGGCGAACCGCGCCGCATGCCGGGCGAGGAGGGCCCGGTTGCGTTCGCTCACCCCTGCCCAGTTCCGGTGGACCTCGGTCTTGGAGAGTGCGAAGACCACCGGACAGGCCGGTCGCGCGACGACGTCCAGAACGGACAGCTCCTCCCGTCCGAGTGGTGCCGCGGCGTCGAGCACCATCAGGACCACGCGGGCATCGATCGGGTCCTCCACGAACGTGAGCGCGGACGCGTCGAGAGCGCGGAGCCGGCCGACGAGCGTGGTCTTCCCGGAGCGCCGCGGCCCCGCCACGAAGACACCGCGCTGCGGGGATTCCCCGGACTTCAGGCGGGCGACGCCGTCGGGGTTCCATCGCGTCACCACGTCGACGGTCTCGGCGGGCAGATCCGACAGCTGTTGCGTCGTCACGTTCCGGGGCTGCCGCTCAGCTGCTGCCAGACCCGAATGTAGTGACGCCGGACGTCGACGACCGCCCGGCGCCGGCGGGCCGTCGGTTGCCGGGCGAGTTGCGCCCGCCACCAGTCCGCGCACCGGGCGGCGTCCGCGGCACTGGACGGCGGCCCTGGCGCCTCCGCGACGCAATCGGCGAGATGAAGCCTGGCCGCGGCGGCCGCGAGCGCGACAGCATGGTCCCCGGCGAGATACCGCTCCAGCACGTTGCGGGATGCCGAGCTGCGCGCCGCCTGCGACCGCAAGGTGTTCAGCAGGGTCTCGGCGCGGCGTGCCCGGGATCGTGTGACCCGGTCGGCGACGGCGGCCGACACCGCGTCGATCCCGGACTCCGGTGCCGGCCCTCCGATCGCGAGCGTTCCGATGAGGGGCAGAGCCGGGAGGCCGCCTTCCTCCGAGCACTCGGCGGCACGCGCGGTCGCCGTCGCCCAGGCGTCGGCTGCCACGCGCGACGCGCCCAACGTGTCCGACTTGTTGAGGACGAACAGAGCCTGCGCCGGATCCAGCGTCCGCGCGGCGTCCCGGTCGGCGTCGCGCACCGACTCGACGAGGACGTAGACCACGACGTCGCCGTCCAGCGTGGGGTCGGGCGCACCGGGCACGTCGACGGCGTCCGCTTCCTCCACGACGGCGTCGGCGATCCCGTTCGCGGTCAGCGCCGAGGCCACGGTCGACCTGCCCACACCCGCTCGACCCGCGGTCTGGACCCGGATCGGCGCCCGAAACGCGGCCACGGCGCCGCGCACACGGTCGCCGGTAACCCCGTCCAGTGCCGCCACTCGTTCGGCGAGATCCGCCAGTTCCCCGCCCCCGGCATCTGCAGTGCCCATGACGCAGTCACCCCCCTTCGTCCCGCGCCGATTCTGTCAGACTCGCCCCGAATCGGCGTGGGCAACCGTGCAGGCTGGGCACCGGATTATCGAAAAAGTCTCAAGGTGAACTTCAGACCCGAATCCCGGAAACGCCCCTCATGCGTGACAATGGTCCGGTGAACCACGCTGATCAGGATGCACCCGCCGTCCCCGAGGAGGGGCAGACGAAGGACTCGAAGGGGTCTCGTCTCCACCCGAGGGTGACCAGTTTCCGCTCGCGCAGGGGCGCTCTGACCGCTGCGCAGCAGGAGTCGTGGGACCGGCAATGGCCCCAGATCGGCGCGGACGTCTCGGACAATCGCCTGGATGCGCCGTCGTGGTTCGGCCGCGACGCCCCTCTGATCCTCGAGATCGGCTCGGGCACCGGTACCGCCACCGCGGCGATGGCGAAGGCCGAACCCCACGTGAACCTCATCGCCGTCGAGGTCTACCGGCCCGGCCTCGCACAGTTGCTTCAACAGATCGAACGGGACGAGATCCCGAACATCCGGGTCCTGCGCGGCGACGCCATGGATGTCCTGGAGAACATGATCGAGCCGGAATCGCTCACCGGAGTCCGTGTCTTCTTCCCGGACCCGTGGCCGAAGGCCCGCCATCACAAGCGGCGCCTGCTGCAGTCCCCCACTTTCGCCCTGATCGCGAGCCGGCTGAAGGCCGGCGGTGTGTTGCATGTCGCAACAGATCACGCCGAGTACGCCGAGGCCATCGCCGAGGCAGGCAACGCGGAACCCCTCCTGACCTCCCTCGACTGGGAATCGCCGATGACGCACGAGCGTCCGGTGACGAAGTTCGAGGACAAGGCCCACCAGGTCGGCAGTGCGATCACCGAGTTGATTTGGGGGAAGATCAGGTCATGAGCGTCAGCGAGCAGTACTCCGACATAGCCGGCGCGGTCCCGGCAGGCACCGCCGTGTCGTCAGGATCTCCCGTGGCGGGTGCACGTGACGGACGCCACCAGAAGCGGGTCCTCCTCGTCTGGGACGCCCCGAACCTCGACATGGGCCTCGGCGCGATCCTCGGCGGCCGGCCCACGGCCGCCTACCGGCCACGATTCGACGCGCTCGGCCGCTGGCTGCTCTCCCGGACCGCGGAACTCTCCGCGTCCGGCACCGACACACTCGAACCCGAGGCGACGGTCTTCACCAACATCGCGGCTGGCAGCGCCGATGTCGTGAGACCGTGGGTCGAAGCCTTGCGTAATGTGGGCTTCGCGGTGTTCGCCAAGCCGAAGATCGATGAGGACAGCGACGTCGATTCCGACATGCTGGACCATATCGCGCTTCGTCACGGCGAGGGGCTGGCCGGTGTCATGGTCGCCTCCGCCGACGGTCAAGCGTTTCGCGAACCGTTGGAGGACATCGCCGCGACCGGCATTCCGGTCCAGATACTCGGGTTCCGCGAGCACGCCAGCTGGGCGGTCGCGTCCGACCTTCTGGACTTCGTCGATCTCGAGGACATCCCCGGCGTGTTCCGGGAGCCACTCCCTCGGGTCAGCCTCGACACACTGCCCGACGAGGGTGCCTGGTTGCAGCCGTTCCGACCGCTTTCCGCCCTGCTCGTCGGGCGGAAGAGTGCTGCCGAGTAGGAGTTGATCAGTGTTCGCGAGCTGGGGAAGCGTCGTCTACCGGGCCCGATTCACCGTCATCGGCATCATGGTTGCCTTGTTGCTCGGTTCGGCCGCGTACGGCCTGGGCCTCGAGAAGCATCTCAGCCAGAGCGGCTGGGACGATCCGGGCTCGGAGTCGGTCGCCGCGGCCAAGCTGGCTGACGGCACCTTCGGTCGCGACACCAACAGCGACGTCGTGGCGCTCTATACGGCGCCCGAGGGCAAGACGATCGAAGACCCCGAGTTCCAGGCGAAGGTCGTCGAAAATCTCGAACGGCTGGCCGCGGAACACCCGGACAAGATCCTCAAGATCAACGGCGGTTACTTCAAGGTCGGCAGCGCACCGCAGCTGGCGTCCGCCGCGGACGCCGACAAGCAGCACGCGATCGAGAGCATCGCGATCGTCGGCGACAACGACACCGAGGTCACAGCCAATTTCCGCGACGTCAAGGACGAGTTCTACATCGACGGCGTCGACGTGCAACTCGCCGGACTCCAGCCCGTGTCGGGTGCGCTCAACGACACGATGGCCAAGGACATCAGGCGAATGGAGATCCTCGCGATCCCGGCCGTCGGCATTCTGCTGTTCTTCGTGTTCGGTGGTGTCGTCGCGGCGGCGCTGCCGCTGATCATCGGCGGCCTGACCGTGGTCGGGGCCAACGGCGTCGTCCGGTTGATCACCAACTTCACCGAGGTCAACTCGTTCGTCGCGCCCGTGGTCTCCCTCGTGGGGTTGGGTCTGGCCATCGACTACGGGTTGTTCATCGTCAGCCGGTTCCGAGAAGAGATGGCGGAGGGGTACGACACCCGCTCCGCCGTCCGCCGCACGGTGATGACCTCGGGCCGCACCGTGGTCTTCTCGGCGACGATGATCGTCGCCAGCCTCGGCGGTCTGCTGCTGTTCCCGCAGGGCTTCCTGAAGTCCGTCGCCTACGGCGCCATCGCGACTGTCGGCCTGGCGGCGCTGACGTCGATCACGATCCTGCCCGCGATCCTCGGCATCCTCGGCAAGCGTATCGACGCCCTCAGCCTCGACCGTTTCCGTCAGACCAAGAACACCGAGGAGATCGAGGCGAGCATCTGGGGCCGGCTCACCCGCTGGGTGATGCGTAACCCGCTCAAGGTCACCATCCCGATCGTCGTCGGTCTGCTCCTGCTGATCGTGCCGCTGACGGGCATCAAGTTCGGTGGCATCAACGAGACCTACCTTCCGCCGGACAGCTCGACCCGCGCCGCGCAGGAACAGTTCGACGAGATCTTCCCGAATCTGCGCACCGAACCGGTCAAGCTCGTCGTGTCCGACGCCGACAACAAGGCGCTCGGCCAGATCATCAAGGAAGCCAGTGGCGCGCCGGGCCTGATCGAGCGATTCACCCCGGAGGGCGCGGCCAAGGACGGTGTGGTCGTCCTCAAGGCAGGTCTCGTCGACCGCAACGAGTCCAAGCCGACCATCGATTATCTGCGCGCCATGGACAGTCCGGACGGCGTGCAGGTACTGGTGGGCGGCACCCCGGCGATCGAGCAGGACAGTATCGCCGCGCTGCTCGACCACCTGCCCACGATGGTGATCTCCGTCCTCGTCCTGACGACGCTGCTGATGTTCCTGACATTCGGCTCGCTGGTGCTGCCGATCAAGGCGGCGTTGATGAGCGCGCTGGGCCTCGGGTCCACGCTCGGCATCCTGACGTGGATCTTCATCGACGGTCACGGCTCGGAGTGGTTGAACTTCACCCCCGGCCCGATCATGTCGCCGGTGCTGGTGCTGATCATCGCGATCGTCTACGGCCTGTCCACCGACTACGAAGTGTTCCTGCTCTCGCGCATGGTCGAGGCGCGGGCGCAGGGGGCCAGTACGACGGAGTCGATCCGCATCGGCACGGCGCACACGGGCCGCATCATCACCGCGGCCGCTCTCATCCTCATCGTCGTCACGGGCGCGTTCGGGTTCTCGGAACTGGTGATGATGAAGTACATCTCCTACGGCATGATCGCCGCGCTGATCATCGACGCGACCCTCATCCGTATGTTCCTCGTTCCGGCCACGATGAAGCTCCTCGGCGACGACTGCTGGTGGGCGCCGGCGTGGATGAAGCGGATCCAGGAGAAGACGGGTCTCGGTGAGCCCATCCTCGACAACGAGCTGATGCCCACCGACGTCCCGGAGCTCACCCCGATCGGAGCCGTCCCGCCGCAGCGCAAGCTCGCGGCGCCGCCCGCACCCCGGAAACCGGAACCGCTCACCGAGCCGATCCCGTTGGTCACCGCACGGGCGCTGGCCGCGAAGATGTCCGAGGACGACGCGAAGGCGCGCCGGGCGCAGAACGAGGCTCGCCGGTCGGCGACCGGCCGTCCCGCTCGGGCACCGGAGGAGATCGAGGACACGCCGACCGCGGAACCGCAGACCACTGTGCTGCCGCAGCCTGCTCCGCCGCGTCCGGCCCCGACGCAGTCGCGGCCCGCACCGCAGTCGCGTCCTGCTCCGCGGCCCCGTCCGGCGGCCCCCGCCCCGGGTCCGGCCACCGAGTCGCGTCCGATCGAGAGTTGGCTCGCGGACCTCCGGTCCACGTCGGCCGCCGAACCGCGGCCGATCTCCTCACCCGCCGAACCGCGACCCAGTGCGTCGGCGCCGTCACTGCCGACCCGCTCGCCGCGCTCGGTGCCCGCACCGTACGAGCAGGAGACCCCCCAGTCGTCTCCTGCCCGCCCGGTGCCGCCGATTCCGTCGAGGCGCCGTGCCGCCGAGCCTTCGGAACCCGTGAACGGCAGCAGGCGCAGTAACGGCTCGCCCGCGAACGGAACCCCGCCCAACGGCGCCCCGACCAATGGCTCGCGTCGCCGCAGCGTCGAGGAACCGCCCGTCGATCCGGACGACGCCTCGAGCGGCAGGCACCGCGCGGACGACGGCAACGCCGTCAGCGTCAGCGAGCTCATCGCTCGGCAGAACCGGCGCTGACGGAGCCGTTCGGCGTTCCGCATCCTGCCTCCCGCTCCGCGAACTCACGCGCGTAGCGGGTGCCGGCGAGGAGTAACAGCAGACCGACCACGAGGAACGCGAGGACGCGGAACAGGCCGTCGAGGGTGGCCAGGTCGAACAGGAACAGTTTGGCCAGCGCTGCGGCGGTCAGTCCGAGCCCGACGCCGAGCGCGGTGTGCGCGTAGTCGCGGCGGGCCAGTCCGAACACCAGCGCCGCTGTCGCCGCCGCCATCCACGCGATGGTCGCAGCGCAGTGTCCGGCGATGAATCCTGCGGACGTCCCGGTGAGCGCCGTTCCCGCGGACACCGTCGCGGTGGTGACGGCGTACAGGATCACCAGCCCGGCGAGCACCCACCACGGCTGGGCGGTATTGTCGCTCAGCAGCTTCAGCGTGTGCGCGTACCAGACGAACAGGAACACGGTTCCCGCCAGCACCAGCGAGGACAGCACCGTGGTCACCCCGAGCGAGTCGAGCGCGCTGTACTCGTCGACGAGGACGAACGGCGGCGCGGTGATCACGAAGGCGAACCCGCCGACGACGGTGAACACTGCGCCGACGGCATACGCGATCCGCGACTCCGCCTGCCCGCCGATGGTGAGGAACAGTGCCGCCACCCCTAGCAGGACGAGCGGCGCGAGGTCTTCGCTCGAACCGATGAGGCAGGCCTCGAGCAGAGCGAGGGTACCCACGCCCGCGAGCGCGATCCGTGCGTGTCCCGGCAACCACCGCGCCGACGCGAACGCGGCGAACATCGCGGCGGCCAATGCCAGCGCAATCAGCGTGGACCCGAGCCGGTCGAAGAGGTGGCCGATCACCAGCGTCGGGACGGCCGTCGTGACGATCATCGCGGTCGCAGTGACGTCACGGGAGTTGCTGCGCAACAGGATGATCGACGAGACGAGCCCGAACAGGGCGACCAGGGCGGCGGACGCGAGCAGCCAGAACCTCTCCGGTCGGTCGGACAGTCCGGAACTCGCGATCGCGATCAGCAGCGCGATCACCACCGGGCACGTCCGTGCGATCGCCAGGTACAGCCAGTCGCGACCGAGTTGCGCGGGGAAGCTGGCGACCTGGATGACGAACAGGAATCCGATGAGGGTGAGCGTGATGCCGTCGGTGAGGACGGGTGCGAGCACGGCGGCGCCGGTCACCACGAGCAGCGCGAGGGGTTGCGAACCCCACCTGACCGCCAGTGCGACACCGGCTCCCGCGATCCCGAGTGCCACGACCATGGCGAGCACCGGCAGCAACCAGTGATAGACGACCGCCACGGCCATGACGTCGAGGTAGGCGCCGGCAATACCCGTCGCCGCGAGCGCGATCCCGCCGACCCGGCCGCCGGGCCGTCCGAAGACACGGGTACCGGTGTAGACGAGACCGGCCGAGAACAACCCGCCCGCCACGACGCGCAGTTCCGGACCGAAGAAGCCGGCCTGCGCCGCCAGCACGAGCAGCATCACGACACCGATCAGGGTGACGGCGACGCCCGCGACGGCCAGCACGCGGCTAATCACCCCGTCGCGCTGCCACCAGGGTTCGCGAGCCACCCGGGGAGGTGGCGGCGGAGCGGGACGGTACGGGACGGCCGGTGCGAGCGGCGGGGGCGGCTGGGCGACCGGGGGTCGGTACATCGGCTGCGACGCCGGCTGGGGTTGCGGCTGGGGTTGGGGTTGCGGCTGGGGCCGCGGGACGCTCGCGAGCTGCGCCTGCAGGACGGCGAGGTTCTCACCCACGTGACGCATCTGCTGCCCGAGCGCCGAGAAGTCACCGGAGAGCTGCGCGACCAACCGGGGGTCGATCGAAGGAGTACCAGGTGTGGACATAGATCAATCGTCCTGCGGCGACGGCACCCACACATGAGTAGGCCTACTCGAGAGGCCTGCGTCGTGCTACCCGAACATTCGGCGAATCGAGGTGCCGAAAGGGTGTTTGGCCGTCACGTTCCCGAACCTCACCTTGCCTCGCACGACGACGTGCAGCGGGCCGATGGGCGGGCCGGTCCGCACCTTGTTGGTCGCGGAACCACCGACCGTTTCCACGCCGTTGAGGTCGACTGTCGCCTCTTCCGGCACGATCAGCGAGATCGTGCTCGCGTAGTCGTCGATCGTCACGTGCACCACCTGCGTGGTCATGACGGCCCGCGTGAAGTCGAGCGTGACCGTCGACAGCCGGGTGTTCACCTCGAGGGCGGGGGGAACGTTCCACAAGCCGGTGCGGCTGACCGACGACATCCGGCCCCGGATGACCTCGCCCGGCGGTGGCGCGGGCGACCGGTGCGCGACCGGCGGAACCGGCGGCGCCGGTCGAGACACATACGGCTGGTCGGGGTACGGCGGCGGCGTGAAGTCGGAGATCAGCTGGATTCCCGGCAGATCCACCAGCACGACGTTCAGCTCTGCCCGCGTCTTCGCGGCGAGTGCCGTGTCCATCCGTTCGGTGAACTCACCGAGCGAGAGCATCCCCTGGCCCACCGCCCGCTGCAACAATTCGCCGACGTGTTCGCGCTCCGCATCCGATACGCGTAGGTCCCGTGCCTCCATACCGACCAGGCTAGCGCCCGTGAGTACTTGTTAACCGCCCGCGGTTAACAAGTACTCACGGCTACTCGAGGCCCTGCTCGATGGCGTACCTGGTCAGCTCGACGCGGTTGGCCAGCTGCAGCTTGCGGAGCGTGGCCTGGACGTGGTTCTCGACGGTGCGGTGACTCAGCGACAGCTTGGTTGCGATCTGCTTGGCGCTGAGCCCTTTCGCGACGAACCGCAGAACCTCGGTCTCTCGTTCCGTGAGTTGGGGGACGGCGGGACCCTGGTCGTCGGCGGGCGCACTCGACATCCGGCGGTACTCCCCCAGCACGAGTCCGGCAAGCCCCGGCGTGAACACCGCCTGCCCCGCCGCGGTGGCCCGCACCGCGTCCAGCAGCTCCTCCACGGACGCGCTCTTCACGAGGTACCCGGACGCACCGGCCTTGACGGCGTCGAGGACGTCGTCACGCTCGGACGAGGCCGACAGCACCAGCACCCGGCTGTCCGGCGACACCTGGAGGACGGCGGCGGTGGCCGCGGCGCCGTTTCCGTCGGGCAGTTGCATGTCCATGAGCACGACGCCGGGACGGGTCGCGGCGGCCCGACGTCCCGCCGCGGCGACGCCGTCGGCCGTGGCGACCACGGTGAACCCGGCGCCTTCGAGGTCGCGGGCGACCGCGTCCCGCCACATCGGGTGGTCGTCGACGACCATCACGGTGATCTGCTCGCCGGTCTCCGTGTCACCCATGCGTTTCGTCTCCCTTCGGCACGCGGATCTCCCATTCGGTGCCCTGACCGGGTTCGGTGTCGAGTTCGGCGGTGCCGCCGAGCGCGCCGACGCGGCCCAGAATGGATTTCGATACTCCCATGCGGCCCTCCGCCTCCGCTTCGGCCAGCCGTCCCGGGGCGATTCCGCTGCCGTCGTCGCGGACGCTGACGATCACCTCGTCGCCCAGATCCTCCAGCAGCACGTACGCCCGGGCGCCGGTCCCCGCGTGCAGTGCGACATTGGACAGTGCCGTGTCGACGATCGCTACGAGTTCCGTCGCCCGGTCGCGCTCGATAGTCACCGGATCCGCCTGGGTCGACACGGACACGGTGGTGCTCGCCCGCGTGCCCAGCAACAGTCGCAGATCGATCAAGCTTCCACCCAGATCCGACGCCACACCCGCGCCTTGCTCGGAGATGAGCATGCGCAGCGCCACCTCCTGCTCGCCGGCGAGATCCGCGAGTTCGGCTGCGGGTCCCCCGATCTCGTTGCCGCGGCGGCGGACGAGCGCGAGCACCTGCAGGACGCCGTCGTGCACCTCACGGGCGAGTCGTTCCCGTTCCTCGGTGGCGGCGGCCAACCGCACCGCCTGCTCCAGCTGGGCCTGCGCACGCCTCGCGGTGGTGGTGGCGAGCCCGAGCGCCAGCCCCACCGACACCAGAACCGGCGCCGTCGCGTCCCGCCACAGGTCGAGGTTGACCTGGTCGCGCACCACCGCGCTCACCGTCGCCATCAGCACACCGGACGCCATCCCGAGCCACGGCCCGCCGAAGACGGCGGCGGAGATCACCGCGTTGGTGACCCACAGAGTCGTCGGCAGCGTCTGATGGTGGTTGTACCAATCATGATCGGCGACAAGGCGGGTCGACGCCATCAGCGCGATGACGATCAGCTGGTCGGCGATCACCACCTGGTAGCGCGGGACCTTCCCGTGGGACAGCAGGACGGCCGAGAGTCCCGACCACACCGCCATCAGGGCGACGAGGAACCAGCTCAGCCGCTGATGGGTGTAGTACTGCACCGACACGATCTGGTAGCTGATCGCGTACACCAGCGTGACGAGGCGGAAGGCCTGCGCCGCCCGCCACAGCGGTGCGTCCGGCTGGGTATCGAGCTCGGTCGCGGCCCGCGGCCGGTAGTGCAGGCGGGAGCGGTGCTCATTCCGGTCGGTCATGGGTCTGGGCGGTGTCGTCGAAGTGCGGGTCGTCGAGGCGCGGGTGGGCGGGATGCGGCGGGTGCGGGACGTCGGCCTCGGCGGGATAGAGCGGGACTGCCGGGTCGTCGACCTCGAGTGCGTCGTAGGTGGCCTCGGGATCCGCGGACATGAGCGAGCGCACCGCCGTGTTCAGCAGCGCGACGATCGGCACCGCCAGGAGGCCGCCGACGATCCCGGCGAGCACGATGCCGGTGGTGATGGCCAGCACCACCGCCAGCGGGTGCAACCGGACCGCGCGGCCGAGCAGCAGGGGTTGCAGCACGTGGGCCTCGAGTTGCATCACCCCGATGATGATGCCGAGCACGATCAGCGCGGTGAGGAATCCCTTGGTGACGAGGGCAACCAGCACAGCGAGGAACCCGGTGAGGAACGCACCGACGATCGGGATGAACGCACCGATGAACACGAGCGACGCCAGCGGCAGGGCGAGCGGAACCCCCAGAATCGCCAGTCCCGCGCCGATTCCGATGGCGTCCGCGGCGGCCACCGCCACCGTGGCCCGGACGTACCCGATCAGCGAGCCGAACCCCTGACTCCCCGCCAGCCGGACCCGTCGCCGCGACGCGGTGGGGACGAGGCGGGTGACGAACTCCCAGATCTGAGATCCGCCGTAGAGGAAGAAGATGAGGGTGAACAGCGTCAGCAGGGCTCCGGTGAAGATCTCGCCGACGACAGTGGCGGTGGTCAGTGCCCCACTCGTCAGCTGCTGGCGGTTGTCCTGGATGGACTTCACCACCGAGTCGCCGGCCTGCCGGATCTGATCCTCGCTGAAGTGCAACGGGCCGTCCGTGAGCCACCCCTGGATCTGTGTGACGCTCGCCTCGAATTGTTCGGTCAGGCCGGGAAGACCTTCGATGAACTGCTCGACGACGAACGTCATGATCCCGGCGACGATGCCGATCGAACCGATGAGGACGACCAGGACGGCAGCCGACCGCGGCACGCCCTTGCCCTGCAACCAGTCGACGAGCGGCACCAGCAGCGCCGACGAGAGCAACGCCAGACCTATTGGAATGAGGACGGTGTCGAGCCTGGTCACGATGTATCCGAGGGTCAGCAGGCCCGCGAAGATGACGAGGAGCCGCCACGTCCATTCGGCCGCCACCCGCACCACCGGGTGCACGGACGCCGAGGGGTGACCCCCGCCCTGTGTTACCGCGGCAGTGTCCGAGCGTTGCTCGTTCGCGTTCACGTGCGGAGCGTATCGAGGTTCGGACAGTGCCGGGCGATTCGCGTACGAAACACGCGCGCAGGGCACGCATATGCGCCTTTTGGGGGACGTGTCCTACGCCACCCGGTACACCCCCCGCTAAATTGAACGGCGTGCGGAAATCCTATAGAGCGATCGCGGCGACGGTCCGCAGCAGATGGCCGCTCTATATGGTTTCGATGCTCCTCGCCAATTTCATCGGCGCCATCCTCGTCTTCGCGTTCGTGCGTTACGGCGTGCCCATCCCCGAATCGCAGGAAATCATCGCCGACCGGGTCCGCAACGTCGCGATCTTCGGTGGCTATCTCGCGTTCGCCGCCGTGGTGAGTCTCACGGCCGCGGCGATGATGCTGAGGTCGGTCGTCCGCTGGCAGTTGCGTGGGGGTCCGCCGACGCGCAGCGAGCAGATGTCGGCGCTGCACGCACCGCTGCGACAGGCGATCGTGCACCTGGTGCTGTGGATCCTCGGCGGCATCATCTTCGTGCTGCTCACCATCACAGAGATGCCGGAACTCGCGGTGGCGGTGATCGTCACCGTCTGCATGGCCGCGACCACGACGTTCGGTTTCACCTACATGCTCGGCGAACGCATCCTGCGTCCCGTGGCCGCCCGCGCGCTCAGCGAGGGCGAGTTCGACCGGACCATGGCACCCGGCGTCGGTACCCGGATGGCCATGACGTGGGGTCTCGGAACGCTGATGCCGGTCATCGGCATCATCCTGCTGTGCGTGACGCAAATAACCACCGACCTGGTGTTCTCCCCGAACGCGCTCGCGTGGGCGATCATGCTGCTGTCGATCATCGCGATCGCGCAGGCGTTCGCGCTGTCGATGCTGACGGCCAGCCAGATCTCCGACCCGATCAAACAGCTGCGACGGGCCATCGAACGCGTCCAGCGCGGCGCCACCGACGTCCGGGTCGAGGTGTTCGACGGCAGCGAGATCGGGCGACTGCAGGTCGGGTTCAACCGCATGATGCGCGAATCGGACGAACGGCGGCTGCTGCGCGAACTGTTCGGTCAGCACGTCGGTGAGGACGTCGCACGGCGGGCCCTGCAGTTCGGTACCGAACTCGGCGGGGAGACGAGGTTCGTCGCGGTGCTGTTCGTCGACATGGTCGGCTCCACCGGCGCCGCCGCGGAGCGTCCCCCGGGCGAGGTCGTGAACCTGCTCAACGAGTTCTTCCGCGTCGTCGTCGACGTGATCGACCGGCACCACGGCTTCGTCAACAAGTTCATGGGTGACGCGGCTCTCGCGATCTTCGGCGCCCCGCTCGACCGCCCCGACGCACCGACGGCGGCGCTGGCGGCGGCCCGGGAGCTGCGGTTCGCGCTGAACGAGATCACCGGCCTCGACGTCGGTATCGGCGTCTCCGCAGGCCTCGCCGTCGCCGGCAACATCGGCGCCGCCGAACGCTTCGAGTACACGGTGATCGGCGACCCCGTCAACGAGGCGTCGCGGCTCACCGAACTCGCCAAGCTCCACCCCAGCCGTGTGCTGGCCTCGACGAGCGCCCTGTATTTCGCGGACGACGACGAACAGGCGCACTGGGAACTCGGCGAACAGGTCCAGTTGCGGGGGCGCCGCCGCAATACCCATCTGGCTTGGCCGGAGGACTATCCGGAGTAATCCGCTACCCGTTGGTTACGCTGGCCAGGTGGCCCAGCCTCGATCCGACCCGCCCACTGCCGAGCCTCCTCGGCAGCGAAGCCGATACTGGTGGATCAAATGGCTACTCGGCGCCGGCCTCCTGGCCCTGCTGACCGTCGAGGGCATCTACCTGTGGCCCACCCTCAGCGACTCGTGGAAAGCACTCACCGAGATCCACTGGGGGTGGGTCGCGGCATGTATCGCGGCCCAGGCCGTCTCCCTGAGCGGGTACGGCGCGGTCCAGCAGCGGCTGCTGCAGGCGGGCGGTGTCGTCGTCAGCCAGCTGAAGTCGGTGTCGGTGATCTACGCGAGCACGGCGATGGCCGTGAGCCTGCCCGCCGGTCAGGTGTTCTCCACCGCCTTCACCTACAAGCAGACCCGCAAGTGGGGTGCCACCCCTATCGTCGCGTCCTGGCAGCTGGCGATATCCGGAGTGATCGCCGCGGGCAGCCTCGCGCTGCTCGGCGCCGCAGGCGCGTTCGCGGTGGGCACCAAGGTGAGTCCGGTCACGCTGGCACTGTCGCTGGTGGCCGCGTTCGGACTGTTCTACGGACTGCGATACATCTCACGTAACCCCGACTCGATCGAGTCGATCGGACACTGGGTGCTGACCCGGTACAACAAGTTCCGCAAGAATCCCCCCGAGACGGGCGTCGAACGGTGGAAGGAGATCCTGAGCCAGCTCGATTCGGTCGAGCTGAGCCGCAGGGATTCCGTCATCACGTTCGGGTGGTCGGCGGTGCACCGGCTCGCCGACGTCGCGTGCCTCGGCTTCGCCTGCTGGGCGGTGGGCGCGGAACCGTCGTTCGCGGGCCTGCTGATCGCGTTCGCCGCAGCCAAGGCCGTGGGCAGCATTCCACTCGCGCCGGGCGGGCTGGGGTTCGTCGACGGCACCCTGATCGCGACGCTGACGGCGGCGGGAGCCACCGCCTCGCAGGCCCTGGCGGCCGTGTTCGTCTACCGCGTCGTCAGCTATATCCTCGTCGCGCTCGTCGGCTGGGTGGTGTTCTTCATCCTGTTCCGGCACAACCAGCACGAGGACCTGGAGATGGACCTCGAGTTCGAGCGCCGGGAGCAATCGTCACCGACCACCAAGCGCACGAAGCACACCGGGAACCCCGAGCCCGACTCCCAGCCGTGAGTACTCCTTAACCGCCGGACGTTAAGAAGTACTCACGGGTGGCGAAGCCGCCACCACGTCCGGCCGGTCCTCGGGCATCAACGTGTCACTGTCCTCGACCTCCCGTAGTTGGGCGTGCGGGTACAGTTCCGCCAACCGCCGGCCGTGGTCGCGGGGCATCACCTTGTCCTCGACGGCCCACAGCACGAGGACCGGCCGGTCGAAGCTCCGGTTAGCTTCCGCCCAGTCCAGCAGCGTCGGCTTGGGTGGCAGCGACGTCGTGTACTTGCGCAGGTCTCGCCGCACCCGGCGGTCGGTGGTCGCGGGCCGGAACCACCCGTCCATCACCGGTTTCGGTACCGGTCGCTTGCTCATCCAGCCCCACGCCGCCGGCGCCCGGCGCATCGCCCGGAATCGCAACGCCTGCATGGTCAGGGCGAGCCCACCGGGGATCGCCACCGCGACACCTATCGCGCGACCGGGAATTCCCGGCGGATAGTTGTCGAATGCCTCGAACGGCGTGAGGACCAGCGCCGCGACGCGGCTGGTGTCACCGAGCGCGATGAGCACTTGCGCGCCGCCCCAGTCGTTTTGCACGAGGGTGACGTGCGCGAGGTCGAGTCGCTCGAGGAACTCCCCGATGAGCAGTCCGAGGCCGCGTAGCGAGAGGTCGGCGTCCTCGTGCATCGGAATGCGGTGCGCGCCGAGCGGGAGGGTGGGGAGGATGCAGCGGAAGTCCGGAGCGAGTCGCTCCACCACGTGTCGCCACACGGTGCCGTCGATCGTCAGCCCGGAGATGAACACGAGGACGGGGCCGTCGCCACCGGTGGCGTGGTACTCGACGGTGCCTGCGGAGCGGTCGATCGGCTTCGTGGCGCTCACTCCATTTGATAGATCGTTCTACTGGACTTCACGTTACGATCAGGTAGGCACCGAGCGCACCGGTCGGAGGCAGGAAAGTGAAAGACACGAAGGCCCGGATCCTCGGCACCAGCGGCGAACTCTTCCGCCGCAACGGATACACCGGGACCGGACTCAAACAGGTCGCGGCGGAGGCGCGCGCCCCGTTCGGATCGATCTACCACTTCTTCCCCGGCGGCAAGCAGCAACTCGGCGAGGAGGTCATCCGCTCGTCGGGCGAGGAGTACGCCCGACTCGTGTTCTCCATCCTCGACGCGCATCCCGACATCCTCGAGGGGATCGAGGTGGGGTTCCGGTTGGCGGGCGAGACCCTGGTGGCCACCGATTACGCGGACGCCTGCCCCATCGCCACGGTCGCACTCGAGGTCGCGAGCACCAACGAGGTGCTCCGCGTGGCCACGGCCGACGTATTCACGAGCTGGATCGACTCGGGCAGCGCCCTGCTGCGCGCCCGCGGATTCGCCGAGACCGATGCGCGGCGTCTGATCCTCGGCTTCGTCACCAGCCTGGAGGGCGCGTTCGTCCTGGCCCGCGCACTCCGCAGCACCGAACCCCTCGATGCCGCCGGCGCCACGGTCCTCGCCGCCGCGCGGGCCTGCCTCCCGTTGCGCGAGTGACAGGCGTCACATTCGAGTTGCGGAAGAAATCCACCGGGTTCATAGTTGAACCTACAAGACTTGAACATTCAACTAATTGAGTCGACGATCCGAGGAGTTTCATGACCACCGCCACCGCCACCCTGCCCAACCTCACCGCCGGAACCTGGGCCATCGACAGCGTCCACTCCACCGTCGGCTTCTCCGTCCGCCACCTCATGGTCAGCAAGGTCCGCGGCACGTTCAACGACTTCACCGGCGCGATCACCGTCGCCGAGGACGGCACCGCCGCCGTCACCGCCGAAATCCAGGTCGCATCCATCGACACCAAGAACACCGACCGCGACGCCCACATCAAGTCCGCCGACTTCTTCGACGCCGAGCAGTACCCCACCGCCACCTTCACCTCCACCGCCGTCCGCGCCAAGGGCGACGACTACGTGGTCGACGGCGAATTCACCCTCCACGGCGTCACCCGCCCCGTCGAGCTCGCCCTCGAGTTCAACGGCGTCAACCCCGGCATGGGCAACGGACCGGTCGCCGGCTTCGAAGCCACCACCGTCCTCAACCGCAAGGACTTCGGCATCACCATCGACATGCCCCTCGAAGGCGGCGGAGCCGTCGTCGGCGACAAGATCACCATCACCCTCGAGATCGAGGCCGGCCTGCAGGCCTGACCCCACCCGCACCACGCGCCCCGTCATCCACCAGGACGACGGGGCGCGGTCGTGCCGCGGGCGTACCCGGCGGCGAACAGCACTGCCCACCCGATCGCACCGATGAGGGCGAAGCTGATCAGCCGGTACAGCATCACGGCGGCAGTCGCCTCGTCCGTGCCGAGCCCGCCGGCGACGAACGCCACGATCAGGGCGCCGTCGACGACGCCGATCCCGCCGGGAATCAAGGGGATGCTCGACGCGGCCATGCCCGCGACGTAGGCCGTCATCGCGAGGCCGATCCCGACGTCGGTGACACCCACCGCGCGGCACGCGGCGATCAGGCACAGCAGGTCGTTGATCCAGTTCAGTGCCGCGAACACACCCCCGAGCACCCAGTCCCGCCGGCGCGGCCGGATGAGGGACAGTTGCTCGACGAGGGCGCGGACGCGTTCGACGCCCGAGGCCGCGGGTCTGCGTAGGAACGCGTTAGCCCAGCCGAGCATCCGCTCCCCTGCACGCACGAGCAGTTCCGGTCGACGCACGAGTTCCCGGATCGCGAAGGCGAGGCCGAGGACCCCAGGATCTCGCCGCCGACGGTGAGCGGATCGGCATGCGCCCGGACGCCGACGGTCGCCCCGAAAATTCCGAGGGCCCCGAGCGCGAGCGAACTGATGATTCCCGACGCGAGCATCGTCCAGGCGACCAGTGGATTGCTCGCACCCGACGTGCGCAATCTCCTGAACGTCAATCCGCCGGACACGAGATGTCCGGCGGGGAGCGTGACGGACAGCGCGTTGGACGCGAAAGTCAGTGCGATCGAACGATGGAGTGCCACCCGGAGACCACCCGCCGCGAGCAGTTGCCGCTGCAGTCGCGCGAACGTCGTCATCGACGCGATCTCGGCGATCACCGCCAGCACGAGCCACCGCCACCGCGGGTGCAGCAACGTGCCCGACGCCCGCGCGATGTACGGACTCGACACCAGAACCTCGACGACCAGCGCTCCGGCCGCGGCGAGCGCCACTGCCGTTCTGGGTACCGAGCGCCCGCGCCACACGTCAGTGACGTTCATGGGAGGCGACGCCGGTCCGCGACCGGGGTAGGTCGAGGACCCCGGCCTCGATCTCCGCGAACGCCGAATCCAGCAACCCGAGGAACCGCTGCGCGTCGTCGCCGGGCTGCCACTGCAGATACGCGGTGCGCAGGACGGCGAACGCCGTGTTGACGAGCAGCACACTGCAGAGCGCGTCAACCTGATCCGGTTCGACCCGGGCGTCGACCCACTCTTGGACGAACTGCTGGAATCGCTCGCCGGCGGCCTTCGTCGACTGCGCGAGGTGGGGCGCCGCATCCAGAATCCGCCGTTGCACTGTGAGGGTGGCGGCGTTGTGGACGATATTCGCGCGGATGATCTCGCGGACCGACACCCACATCGGTTCGCCGGCGGGACGCTCGTCTGCCAGTGCCTGCCACCGCTCACAGTCACCCGGTCCGGGGTCGAAGAGCAGCGCTTCCTTGGACTCGAAGTAGTTGAACAGCGTGCTCTTGGACACGCGCGCCGCGGCGGCGATCTCTTCGACGCTGACGTCGTCGTAACCGCGGGTGTCCACCAGGTCGAGGGCGCACGCGTGCAGCGTCCGCCACGTCTCGATCTTCTTCGAGACGCGGAGACCTGATCCGCTGTCCGTCGCCATGAATCGACCCTAGTCCAAACTTGGACCGAGTACAATTTTCTTCCCGGTCCACTGTTGGTGTGAGTCCGCATCTCGCCGGGAATGCGGCCCCTCTAGGCTGGCCGTGTGAAGAAGTACCTCCCCGCGCTCGTCCTGGACGTCGTCCTCGTGATCGTGTTCTGCGCCATCGGCCGCCGCAGCCACGACGAAGCCAACGCCCTGACGGGTCTGGCCACGACGGCGTGGCCGTTCCTGACCGGCCTGGCGGTCGGCTGGCTCGCCACCGTCGCGCTCTACCGCGACAAGTTCGACGCCTTCCTCATCGTCCCGACCGGCATCGTGGTGTGGCTGTCGACGCTCGTGGTGGGCATGCTGTTGCGCGTCGTCAGCGGCCAGGGAACGGCGTTCAGTTTCGTCCTCGTGGCGGGCACGGTGCTCGCCGTGTTCCTCCTCGGCTGGCGGGCCGTCGCGAAGATCCTGACGAAGTCGCGCGCCACCACCCGATAGCGGCGAATCCGCCCCGACGGCACACGCACACCCGCTCGAGGTGAGACAGTTTTCCCATGAGTGACACCATCGATCCGGCCCGGGACGAGAAGCGGTCCGACCGCAGCTTCTTCGGCCAGCCGTTCGCCCTCGCGAACCTGTTCGGCGTCGAGATGTGGGAGCGGTTCTCCTTCTACGGGATGCAAGGCATCCTGATCTACTACCTCTACTATTCCGCCGCCGACGGTGGCCTCGGAATCGCCGAGTCGTCCGCGACCAGCATCGTCGGCGCCTACGGCGGCACGGTGTATCTGTCCACCATCCTCGGCGCGTGGATCGCCGACCGGCTCCTCGGCTCCGAACGGACCCTGTTCTACAGCGCCATCCTCGTCATGCTCGGCCACATCGCCCTGGCCGTGTTCCCGGGGCTGTGGGGTGTGGGCATCGGCCTGGTCTGCGTCGCATTCGGTAGTGGCGGGCTCAAGGCCAACGCCACATCTCTCGTCGGTGATCTCTACGACGAGGACGACGACCGCCGGGACGCCGGATTCTCCATTTTCTACATGGGTATCAACCTCGGCGCCCTCGTCGGCCCGTTGCTCACGGGCTGGGCGCAGGACTCCATCGGATTCCACGCCGGCTTCGCGCTCGCCGCGATCGGCATGGCCCTCGGACTGATCCAGTACACGCTCGGCCGCAAGCACCTCCGCGGCATCGGTGCGGAACCGCCCAATCCCCTCCCCCGCGCTCAGCGGCCCAAGTGGATCGCGATCGGCGCCGCCGCGGTCGTGGTGATCGCGGCCCTGTCCCTGACCGGGGTGATCACCGCGGCCAACATGTCGGACATCGTGGTCGGCCTCACCATCGTCGCGGCGATCGGCTACTTCGCGATCATGTTGTCGAGCCGCCGCATCACCGCCGTCGAACGCAGCCGCGTCTACGCGTTCATCCCGATGTTCATCGCCAGCGCGGTGTTCTGGTCGCTGTTCCAGCAGCAGTTCACCACCGTCGCGGTGTACTCCGACAAGCGACTCGACCGCAACCTGTTCGGCTGGGATTTCCCGCCGTCGTGGGTGCAGTCCATCAACCCGGTCTTCATCATCATCTTCGCCGGCGTCTTCGCGGCCGCGTGGACGAAGCTCGGACCCCGTCAGCCGTCGTCGCCGATCAAGTTCGCGGCGGGCACCGTCATCATGGGTATCGCGTTCCTGGCGTTCATCCCGATGTCGGGTGGCGGCGCGAACAGCGCACCGCTGCTGGGTCTGGCCGGAATCCTGTTGCTGTTCACGTTCGCCGAACTGCTGCTGTCCCCGGTCGGGCTGTCGCTGTCGACCAAGCTGGCGCCCGAGGCCTTCCACACCCAGATGGTGGCGTTGTTCTTCCTGTCCGTCGCCCTGGGCACCGCCATGGCGGGCACACTGGCCGGCTACTACGACGAGAACAACGAAGTTCCGTACTTCACCGCGGTCGGGCTGGGCTCGATCGCCGTCGGTGTGCTCCTCGCCATCGGGTCACCGTGGATCCGGCGTCTGATGAAAGGTGTGCACTGAGCGTCGTCTCAGCGCACCCACAACCACGCGGCCAACCCGAATCCCGCGATCGCGATGACGATGCGGAGGACGGACGGTGGTATCCGCCTGACGACGGGCGGGCCGCACCAGCCACCGGCCAGGGCGCCGATCGCCATCGCGGCGGCGGCGCCCCAGTGGACGGGGCCGAAGACCGCGAACCCGATCGCCGCCACCAGGTTCGCGACGCCGAGGAGAAAGCTCTTCAGGATGGTCGCGCGCCAGATCTTCTCCGAGGTGAGGATCAGCGCGATCGCCAGGAAGATCACGCCGGCGCCCGCGCCGAAGTACCCGCCGTAGATGGCGACGACGAACAGCGACACCGAGTACGCGCGTGGCATGTCCCGCTCGCCCGCGAGCGCGCGGAGCCGGGGCTGCAACAGCAGCGCCAGCGCGGCGAACGCCACCATGAACGGAACGTTCGCCTCGAACGACCCCGCCGGGGCCACCAAGAGGATTCCCGCGCCGACCAGGCCGCCCGCAGCCGAGTACAGCGCCCAGCGCCACAGCTTGGGGCCGGTGTCGGCGACCTCCCGCGTCGAGTTGGACAGGGCGCCGACGCCGACCGCCACCATCGCGACCGTGTTGGTGACGTTCGCGGTCACCGGCGGAAGACCGACCGCGAGAAGTGCGGGATACGACACGATGGACGCCAGGCCGGTGACGAAGCCGACCAGTCCCGCGAAGAACCCCGCTACGACGAGAAGACCGATATCAAGCAGGGACACAAGGTAGAAACTTACCCTTGCTCACTTACTCCCTCAGCGCGGACGGCCCCGCCATTCCCTCAGTTCGCCGGCTTCGCCATCACCGTGTCCTCAGTTCGCCGGCTTCGCCATCTCACGGAACAGCATGTCGGTCATCTTCACCGCGCGGTCCCCACCGTCGGCGTCGGCGACGAAGACCGCGAAGGCCAGGTCGCCGCGTGAGCCGTAGAACCAGCGGTCGTCGCCGCTCGCACCGTTCATGCCCATGAGGTCCGGGTAGCCGTTGAGGAACGACGCCCCGCCCCGCACCACGTTGTCGCGCATCATGCCGCGGAGCTGGTCGTTGACGTTCGCCGGAAGCGGCTGAGCGGCCACATCCGTGGTGCCCGGCTGCCCCTGGACGATCATCGGTGTCGGCGCGCTGCCCCGCGCGATCGACGCGGCCAGCATGGCCATCCCGAACGGCGTCACGGCGGGCAGGTCGCTGTCCTGACGGTTCATCACCTGGTTCATGCCCGACTGGTCGGCGGTGAAGACGGCGGTCTGATGGTCGAGGCCCGGGATCTTGTAGTTCATGCCGAGCCCCAGCTGATTGCCTGCCTTCTCGATGTCCTCGATCGACAGCGACGACGGGTCGACGCCCTTCTGCAGTCCGGCGGCCTTCTTCACCAGGTCGAGGTTCGATCCGGCCGGGTAGAGCCCCTGGAACGCGATCGGCCCCTGCTCCATCGCCTGGTTGTTCTGTGCGGCGGCCAGCACGGCGCCGGAGGACGGCTGGATCGCGACGATCGTCGCGGGGGTGCCGACACTGACCACGGCTTCCTCGGCTGCCAGCTGCAGGCGGGAGTCCATGGTCGCGACGATGTCCGGTCCGGGCGGGCCCTGGAAACCTGCCTGCGGAATCAGCGTGCCGTCGGGGTCCACGAGGTGGACGGCCCAGCCGGCCGTGGCATCCCGGTTGGCCTGCCACACCTTGCGCAGCGGATCCAGCAGCGGTGTCGTGATGCGCCGATCCGCCGTGATCAGCTTCGGCGTCTTGATGGTGATGACGCCGGGGATCGCAAGATCCTGCTCGAGGAACTCCCAGTCCTGGTCGCGCAGCAGCACGGCGGTGACCTGCTGGCCGGGCTTCTCGGCCATCTCCGCCATCATCGTGTCGGACGTCACGAGGGGTGCCACCGGCTCGAGGACCTCCGCGAGACGCCGGGTGGTCGCGACGGGATCGGGCATCGTGGCGGGATCGAGGGTGACCGAGTTGATGGTCTGCTCGTTCATGAGCAACCCGCCGAACGCGTCGAAGACCCGCGGCGGAGCGGCGTCCGTCCGGTCGTAGCGGACGATACGCCCGTTGCCCAGGTCGGGCGCGAGGATCGACGGATCCCAGGAGATGCGCCAGCCGACGGACAGGTTCCGCACACCACCCTGAACCTGGTAGGTCCAATCCTTGCCCTCACCGAAATGCCAAGCGGCACCGACGGTGAAGAAGCCGGAGTCGGAGCCGAGATCCATGAACTGGGTCAGGTCGAACTTGGCGTCCTCGGGTTTGAGACCGTCGAACATCTGCTGAATCGCCGTCTCCGCGGCGTTGGGATAGGAGGTCTGCGCTGCCGCGGCAGCGGCGTCGCCCTCGTTCAGCGCGTTGACGAAGTCGTCGACGACCGACTGAGCGGTCGCCTCCTCTTTCGACAGCACACACGACGCCAGAATCACCGCCAAAATGACTGCCGACGTCAGGGCGATCACGTATCTGTTGCGGCGGCCAAGCGATCGTCCATTCCCCATGTCCACCATCTTGCTTTCAGTCACATGCGTAACAAGCACCATTTGCCTACGAAGGAGTTACGGTTGAGCCACAACTTATCCCCGAACAGCAACGCGCGAACGGGTTTATCGAAGAAAACGCCCCGCAGCCTGCACAGCAGGGGCCGAACTGTCACCTGTTGCTATAAAAACGGCAAATGCTAGGTCGTCCTTGATTCCGACGAACCAGCCGTGTGCGGGACCATTTCCCGACTCGGCCGTGCCCGTTTTGCCGAGCAGTCCCGGAATGTCCTGCAGCGCAGTCGCGGTACCGCCCGTCACAGTTTCGCGCATCATCGTCCGGAGGTCGGAAGTGACGTTCGCAGGCACGGTGGGCGCCGTCTTGTCGGCGGTTCCCGGTTGGCCTTGCACGATCATAGGCGACGGCGTCGAACCGTTCGCGATGGAGGCGGCCACCATGGCCATTCCGAACGGCGTCGCGGTCACCTGCCCCTGCCCGATCCCGGACTCGACACGGGCCGCCGGACTGTCTGCGACGGGCACGTTGCCGGTCACGGTCGTCAGCCCGGGCGTCACGTAGTCGACGCCCAGCCCGAACTGCAGCGCGGCTTGCTGCAGGGCGTCGGGCGGCAACCCGACCGCCAGCCGTCCCATGGTGGTGTTGCACGAACGGGCGAACGCGGTGTGCAGCGGGACCGCGCCCAGGTCGAATTCGTCGTCGTTGGGGATCTGCCTGCCCTCGATGTTCTCGGTGCCGGGGCAGGGCAGAACGGTGTCCGGTGTGGCGGCACCGGCCTGCAGGGCCGCGGACGTGGTCACCGTCTTGAACGTGGATCCCGGCGGGTAGAGGCCGGTCAGCGCGATCGGGCCGAGTGCATCGGCCGGAGCGTTCTGCGCCACCGCCAGCACCTCGCCCGTGGAGGGTCGCAGGGCGACGATCGCGGCCTGCTGCGGGACGTCGGCGAGCGCCCGCTCGGCAGCCATCTGCATCGGGAGATCGAGGGTCGTCGCGATGTCGGGGGCGTCGGGCCCCTGTTCACCGGCGATGCTCTTGGCCGAGCCGTCCTGACCGACCAACTGCACCGCCCAGCCGGCGGAGGCGTCCTGCCCCTCCTGCCACAGGTCACCGAGGCCCGCCAGTGTGGGTGAGGCCAACGCTTTGTCGGTGCTGAGCAGCCTGGTCTGCGGCGCCAGCGTCACGTCGGCGAGTTGCCGCAGCTGCGGTTCGATCGGCGCCAGGTCCTCGGCGCGCAACGAGATGGCCGTGACCGGCTTGCCCTGGGCGTCGGCCAGATCCTGCTGGAGCGAGGCCGCGGTGATCGTCGGCGCGATGGGTGACAGCAACGCCGCCACCGCCGCGGTGTCGGCCCCCTGTTCGAGGTTGACCAGCGTCACGACCTGTTGCTCGAGGATCGGTGCCCCACCCGCGGCGAGGACCTTCGGTGGCGTCCCGGTCGTGGTGGTGTACCGGACGGTGGTGTCGTCGGTGAGACCGGGTGCGAGCACGGCCGGGTCCCAGACGATCTTCCAGTCGTCGCCTTCCTTGGTGGCGTTGCCGGTGGTGCTGTACTTCCACTCCTGCCCCGGGGCGAACGGCCACGACACGTCCATCGTGAACGTGCCGCCGTCGTCGCCGGACTCCTGCACGTCGGTGCGGATGAACGTCCCGTCCTTGTTTCCGAGCCCGTCGTACATCGCCGTGATCGCGGCGGTGGCGGCGGCCGGATCGGTGGTGAGTTCGGCGGCGGCCTGCACGTCGTCGCTGTTCAGGGCGTCTGCAAACTGCTGCGAGACGGTGTCGGGCTGGTCCGGTCCGAAGAGTCCGCAGGCGGAGAGCACCGTCGCGAGGACGGCGATTCCGGCCGCTGCCTTCCGGGTGGGGGTGGGACGGATGGGGCTGTGACGAACGGTTGAGGTGCGCACGGACTCGATCATGCCTGACGTGGTGGCGCGCTTCGAATAATCGGTGTAATCATGTAATCAGTGCTGCATCGCAGTGATCGCGGCACCAGGGTCCCCAGGAGGACGCCATGAGAAACACACAAGGTCCGGGCCCGCGCCGCTTCGGCCGGCCCGGTGGATGGCAGCAGGCGGATGTCCCCGATGCGAGCGACGCGGCCGAATGGTTCGCCGGCCGTCTTCCCGACGACTGGTTCACCGGCCCCGCGACCGTCGAGGTCGACCGCGAGGAGATCGTGGTGGTCGGCGAATTGCCGCCCGTCGAGTCCGCCGACTCCGGTTCCGAGGCGGCGATCGACGGACGCATCTCCCGGTTCCGCGAAACGACCCGGGGCGATCGGATGCGCATCGCCGACGAGGCCGAGAGACGATACGGGCGCAAGGTCGCGTGGGGCGTCAGCCTCGACGGCCACAAGACGCTGTTCACCCACCTCGCCGTTCCGGTGATGACCCGGCTCCGCCAACCAGAACGCAAGGTTCTCGACACGCTCGTCGACGCCGGTGTGGCGCGGTCGCGATCGGACGCCCTGATGTGGACGGTGCGCCTGGCCGGCCAGCACAGCGAACAGTGGCTCGCCGAACTCCGCGACGCCATGGCCAAGGTGGACGAACTCAGGGCCGACGGCCCCCAGATTTAATTCGATTGCGCGGGCATCGGCGCCGTCCTATCGTGAACGGCACCGATGCGCACCGGGCGCGTTTGACAGAGGGGAACGGTCCATTGCTCCTGACGAGGTAGTCACGCGAGTCTTCATCCGCACACACCTCGGGAGTCCCCTATGGCCCAGTCATATCTGTCCCTGTCCGACCTCACGTTCACCTGGCCCGACGGCGAGCCGGTCTTCGACAGCCTCGACGCCGTCTTCGGCCCCGGACGCACCGGGGTGGTCGGTCTGAACGGTTCCGGTAAATCCACCCTGCTCCGGCTGATTGCCGGCCGCCTGCACCCCGACCGCGGGTCGGTGACGGCGCAGGGCGAGGTGGCGTACCTGCCGCAGGACATCACGCTCGATCCCGCACTGAAGGTCGACCGGATCCTGGGCATCGCCGACCTCCGGGCGGCGTTGCACCGCATCGAGTCCGGCGACGGCACACCCGAGGATTTCGATGCCGCGACCGGCCGCTGGGACATCGAGGAGCGGGCGGTGTCGACCCTGCACCGCCTCGGTCTCGAACGCGTGCTCGGCAGCACGTCCGATCTCGATCGCACCGTCGGCACCCTGTCCGGCGGTGAGACCGTGCTGCTCGGCCTCACCGCGCAGCTGTTGAAGGAACCGGAGGTGCTGCTCCTCGACGAGCCCACCAACAACCTCGACAGCGCGTCCCGCAGCAAGCTCTACGAGGTGGTGCAACAGTTTCCGGGCACCCTGCTGGTGGTCAGCCACGACCGTGACCTGCTCGATCTCATGAATTCCGTCGCGGAGCTGCGCGGTGGAGAGATCCGCATGTTCGGCGGGAACTTCAGTGCCTACCAGGAGATCGTCGAGGCGGAGCAGGAGGCCGCGCGGGCTGCGGTGCGCGATGCCCGCAGCGACGTGCAGAAGCAGAAGCGGGAGCTCGTCGAGGCCCGCATCAAGATCGACCGTCGTAAGCGGTACGGGCAGAAGATGTTCGAGAACAAGCGCGAGCCGAAGATCGTGATGGGACTGCGGAAGCGCCAGGCGCAGGAATCCGCGGGGAAGCTGCGAAACAACCACATCGCGAAGGTCGACGAGGCGCGGGAGTCGTTGACGGAAGCGGAGAGTGCCCTGCGGGACGACCGCGAGGTGCGCATCGACCTCCCGGCCACGGAGGTGCACTCGGGCCAGGAGGTGGTCTCGGTCCGGGACGTGAGCCTGCTCAGCGGACAGGAGGTGTCTCTGGACGTCGTCGGTCCCGAGCGGATCGCCCTCGTCGGACGCAACGGCGTCGGGAAGACGACCCTGCTCGACGCCGTCGTGGCCGCGGGACCGCGGGTTCCGTTCAAGGCCCTGCCGCAGCGACTCGACGTGTTCGACGAGTCGCTGACGGTCGCCGAGAACGTGGCGGCGGCGGCGCCCCACGCGTCGCAGGAACAGATCCGCGCGCAGCTGGCCCGGTTCCTGTTCCGGGGCAACGATTCCGACGTGCTCGCATCGGCGTTGTCGGGCGGGGAACGGTTGCGGGCGGCGCTGGCGACCATCTTGCTGGCCGAACCCGCCCCGCGGCTGCTGCTGCTGGACGAGCCGACGAACAACCTCGACCTGCCGAGTCTCGCCCACCTCACGCAGGCGCTCCGCAGCTACCGCGGCGCGCTGATCGTGGTCAGCCACGACCGGCAGTTCCTCCACGACATCGGCGTCACCCGGTGGCTGGAACTGACCGACGAGGCCCTTCGGGCTTGTGCGCCTTTTCGGTAGCTCCGGCTACCAGAAAGGCGCACGGGCGGAGCCTAAAGCGTGATCGCGTCGAGGCGGGTCTTGATGAAATCCGCCGACGTGACGGGCCCGAGCCCGGCGACGGTTCCGATCGGCGGTTCCAGAGGTGTCACCTGCGCGTCGTGGTTGAGTTCGTAGAAGTAGATGAGCGACACCAGGTCTTCTTCGGGGGCGTCGGCCTGCGGCGGCAGCACGCGGTGCCGGCCCGACGGCCAGCGCTTGCCGCTCCAGTACTCGAGAAGGTCACCGATGTTGACGGTGACAGCGTCGGGGTCGTAGGGCGCGTCCTCCCAGCCGCCTTCGTCGGTGTACACCTGGAGTCCGCCTGCGCCGGGTTGCCGGTCCAGGACGGTGACGGTGCCGAAGTCGGTGTGCGGCCCGATGCGGAACTGGCCCGGCTCAGGCTCGCCCACCGACGACATCGGCGGGTAGTGGTTGATGTTGCACGTCCACGTCGGGCGGTCCGCGAGCCCGTCGAAGGGGTTGACGGGCAGTGCGAGTGCCGCCGAGAACAGGGCGAGGAGGTCATCCGAGAGCCGGCGCATCGCCTCGGTGTAGGTGGTGAGAAGGGCGCGCAGTTCCACCACTTCGGTGGGCCACACGTTGGGCTTGAACCACACGTCGTCGACGAGGGGATCCCCGGTGCGCGTCTCGGCCCCGATGGCGAACGTCTCCTTGAGGTCCGGGGGCGTCTCGGTGCCCTCGGCATAGCCGTTGGCCTCCACCCCGGGCCCGATCCAGCCGCGTTCGCCCACGATCGCCGAGTACCGCGCCTTCACCTCTTCGGGAAGTGCGAAGAACCGGCGCGCGGCGACCCGCACGTCCGCGGCCAGTTCGCGCGTCACCCCGTGGCCGCGGACGAGGAGGAAACCGGCGCGCTGCAGTCCCTCGTCGACGTCCCGGGCGACGGCCGCGGCGGAGGGTCCGCCCGCCCGCCAGAGTGCGATGTCGACGGTGGCGATCGGGGTCATTCGGCTACTCCAATGTCTTCGTTCCAGAGTTCGGGCTGGTTCTCGATGAATTCGGTCATGAGGTCGATGCAGTGTTGATCGCGCAGGACGGTCACGTCCACGCCGTTCTCGCGGAGCCATTCGTGGCCGCCGGTGAACGTGACGCTCTCCCCCACGACGATCGCGCCGATGTTGAACTGCCGGACCAGACCGCTGCAGTACCAGCACGGTGACAGCGTCGTCACCATGATCGTCGAGCGGTAGTCGCGCTGGCGCCCGGCGGCCCGGAACGCGTCCGTCTCACCGTGGACGGACGGATCGGCGTGCTGGACCCGTCGGTTGCGGCCACTGCCCAGCAGGGTTCCGTCGCCGGCGAAGAGCGCGGCCCCGATCGGTATCCCGCCCTCGCGTTTGCCGAGTTCGGCTTCGGCGATCGCCACGGTCAGCAGTTCCTCGGGGTCGAGGGCCATCCGCGCAGAGTTCACAGAGATCGACATGCCTCTACCTTGCGTCTCGGACGCCGCGACCACAACGGACACACTGTGGTAACGAACGGGCCTTAACCTGTACAGACTGTCCGCCTCCCGAGGAGGGTTCGACGATGTCGTTGACCGTGCGCGAGTTGCTCCGGAACCAGTTCTTCAGCGCGAACCCGCAGGTTCTGGCCGGGAAGTCGCAGCTCGGCCGCACGGTGCGCTGGGTACATTCCAGTGAAATCTACGAGATCAGCCCGCTGCTGTCCGGGGACGAGTTGCTGCTGACCACCGGGCTGGGTCTGTCCGGTGTGGATCCCGGCACCCGCAGGCACTATCTCCGCGAGGTCGGGGAACGCAATGTGGCGGCCGTGGCGATCGAGTTGGGCCGGACGTTCGACGCCGTTCCGGGCGACATGATCGAGGAGGCGGCCGCCCTGGACCTGCCGCTGATCGCGCTACGGACAGTGGTCCCGTTCATCGAACTCTGCCAGAACGCCAATACGGAGATCATCTCCCGGGAGGTGTCTGCCCTGCGGACCCAGAACGAACTGTCCCGCGTCCTGGAGGCCGAACTGATGGCAGGCAACGGGGTGGCCCGGTTGCTCGAGCGCATCAGCGAAGCGACCGGCTGCCCGCTGATCGTCACCAGCGGCAGCGGGGCGCTGGTCGCGGCGCACGGCGTCGACGACGACCGCGCGGCCTGGGCAGCAGCCGACGCCGGAACCGTCACGGCCACCATCCATTCGCGGGACGGCGCGTGGGGGACGTTGACGGCCGGGCCGGGTTCCACGATGGACTCGCCCGTGTTGCGTGCGCTACTCGAACGGTCCACGGCGTCGCTGGGGCTCGCACTCACCTACTCGGGCAGCCTCGCGGGACGTCCGCAGCGCGCCGCAGCCGCACTGGTGTCGGACTTGCTGGACCGCAAAGACGTTCGGCAGATCGACCTCACGGTGCGGTCCGCCGCGGCGGGGTTCCATCCCGCGCCGGGCAACCGGGTGGTCGCGGTCGCCATCGATTCGCCGGGTTCGCGCATCGCGACCCGGTTGCTGGATTCGGCCGCCAAACTGCTCGGGCAGCCGTGCCTGCGTGCGGAGGTGCACGCGAGCACGTTCGGCCTGATCGCGGTCCCCGCACCCGTGGTCGACCCGGTGGGGACTGCCGTCGACTGCTTTCAGGAATCTTTGGCGTCCAACATCACCGACGGGGTGACGGTGGTGGTCGGCGATCCGTGCGACTTCGCTCCCGGAGACGTCGGCACCGCGCTGCACACCGCCCGCTCGGGACTGCGCCTCGCGATGTCTGCCCGGCGGTCGTGGCTGTCGGGCCAGGTAGTGACGACGACGCGGGAACTCGCCCCGGAACTCGCGCTCGATCGGCTGCCTCCCGACGTCAGGGAGCGGATGGTCGCGACAACCATTGCGCCGCTGGTGGAGTGGGATCGAACCCATTCGAGCGACCTGGTCCGTACCCTGGAGGTGCACCTTCGGCACGGGTGCAGCGCCACCAGTTCGGCGTCGGCGCTGCATCTCGGCCGGCAATCGCTGTACCAGCGACTCGAGCGTATCCGGACCCTCCTCGGATACGACCCGGGTTCACCGTCGATGTACGGTTCGCTGCTACTTGCCCTGTGCGCCAACAGGTTGGCCACGTGAGATCTTCGCACCGTTGATCGCGAGGTACAGCGCTCCGGCCAGCACGAAGCCGACGAAGAACGTGATGTCGCCGAGTTCGGGTACCGCGCGCACCACGAAGCCGACGAACTTCTCCTGATTGGAGAACAACAGAACAGAGCCGACGAGGGCGACCACGAACGCGGTCAGACCACCCCAGTTGCTGTACTCGCGGTTGTACAGGAGGTTGTCGATCCGCTGTCCGCGGCGCAGATACTGGTCGGCGAACATGATGCCCAGCCACGGTCCGATCCAGTAGGCGACGATGAGCAGGAAGGCCTCGTAGCTCGCGGCGGCGTCGGCGAGCGCCCACCACGCCACGAGGAATCCGACGACTCCGAACATCATGGTGACCACCGCCCGCTGCGTCTTCAGCGGCAACCTCAGCCCGATGGTCACGAAGGCCATCGACCCGGAATACACGTTGAGGGCATTGGCGGCGACCGCCCCGAGGGCGATGGCGAGCAGCGTCAGGTTCGCCAGTGCCGAGGGCAGATTCGCGGTGAACGCGTCGGTCGGGTTGTCGGAGGACGGTGCGCCGATCGTCACGGAGGCGGCGCCGACGACCGACAGTGCGACACACGAGACGAACAGCCCGGCCGAGGCGAACAGCCCGGTGCGGACCCTCGACACGGTGGCCGGCAGATACCGGGTGTAGTCGGCGGCGTACGGCGTCCACCCGGCCGAGTAGCCGAACGCCGTTCCGACGGTGAGGAGGAACCCGCCCATTCCGCCGACACCACCCTCGACCGCGGGCGCGCCCGGGTTCGACTTCGCGAGTATTACCACTGCGGTGATCGCGAAGATCACGGCCAGCACGGGGAACGCGTAACGCTCGAACGCCTGGACCAGGTTGTGCCCGAAGAACGCGAACACGGTCTGGACGACGACGATCACGAGCAGTGAGGGCAGGGGCGCCAGACCGGTCAGCGTGTTGAGTGCGAACGCGCCGCTGACGCTGTTGGTGGCGAACCAGCCGACGCCGCACATGATCGACATGAACGCCGACGGAAGGGCGTTGCCCCAATACCCGAAGCCGAGGCGTCCGAGCACCATCTGCGGAACGCCGTGCAGGGGACCGCGCGCGGATAGAACGTAATGCGCGGCAGCCCCGAGACCCGTCCCGAGGACGAGCCCGAGCGTCGCCTGCCAGAACGTCATCCCGAACACCGACACGGACAGGACGCCGATGAAGATCGTGGCGAACTCGAGGTTCGGCGACATCCACGTCCAGAAGAGTTGGCGTGGAGTTCCGTGGCGGACCTCGTGCGGAATGAACTCGTTTCCGCCCGGTTCGACGGCCAGGACGCGGTCGCCGTACTCGCGTTCGGCAGCGGTCGCATCGCTGGTGGTGCCCTCGGTAATTGCCATAGAAGCACTGTGTTCGCCCAGGCCGGCGCCGACAACCGACAATGTGTCCGTCAAACGTGCGCTCGGGGCGGACAGATCGACGGGACGCAGTCGCCCCGGGTCTTGCGTTGGAGTGCACACCAGGTCGTACTGTTCAGTCATGGCCACACAGTTGGAGCAGTCACCCGGAGCGTTCGCGAGCATCTCGGAGGTCTCGGCCATCACGGGCCTCACGCAGGACACCCTTCGCTGGTATGAGCGCGAGGGGATGATTCCCAGGATCGCGCGGGGTTCGGACCGTCGTCGCCGCTACAGCGAGCGGGACGTGCGGCTCATCGAATTGCTGGTGAAACTGCGGACCACGGGCATGCCGACCAGTGACATGCAGCGTTTCGCGGTGCTGCTGGCCGGGGGCGCCGAGACCCACGAGCGGCGGTTGTCGCTACTGATCGAGCACCGCGAACGCATCCTCGCCCAGCAGGCGAGGCTCGACGACGCTCTGGCGGCCCTCGACACGAAGGTGGATCACTACCGCGCCCTCATCGCAGGGACCGACGAAGACCGTGCCCGACAACGACGAGGAGAAGCATGACCGACATCGGTACGACCACCCTGGGTGACTCGATCACCGTCTCCGACATGGGTTTCGGAGGAATGGCCCTCACACCCGTCTATGGCGGGGTGGAACCGGGAAAGGCGCTCGCGACGCTGCATCACGCGGTGGATCTCGGAGTGAGTTTCCTCGACACCGCCGACGTGTACGGGGCCGGCGACAACGAGCGGTTGATCGCGCAGTTACTGAGGGACCGGCGCGAGGAAGTCACGCTGGCAACCAAGTTCGGGATTGTGGGGGATCCGAGGAAGCGGAGCGAGGGCGGCGCCTCGACCCGCGGCGACCGCGCCTACGTCCACGAGGCGGTGGACGCCAGCCTGCGCCGACTCGGCATCGACACGATCGACCTCTACTACCTGCACCGCCCCGACCCCTCGGTTCCGATCGAGGACACCGTCGGTGCGATGGCCGAACTGGTGGCGGCGGGCAAGGTGCGACACCTCGGACTGTCGGAGGTGACGGCCGGGGAGCTGGCGTCCGCGCACGCGGTGCATCCCATCACGGCAGTCCAGTCGGAGTGGAGCATCTGGAGCCGCGACGTCGAGGCGCGGGTCGTGCCGGCGGCGGCCGAACTGGGTGTCGGGTTCGTCCCCTACTCGCCGCTCGGCCGGGGGTTCCTCACCGGGACCGTCACCGGCGTCGACACCTTGGCGCCCAACGACTTCCGCCGGACCCTCCCCCGGTTCGCGGCGGGCACGCTGCAGCGGAATCTCGGCGTGGTGGACGCGGTGAATTCGGTCGCAGGCGACCTGGGTGCCACGCCCGCACAGGTTGCGCTGGCGTGGCTCTACGCGCAAGGCCGCGCGTTCGGACTTCCGGTCGTACCCATCCCCGGAACCCGCAGTGCGGAACGGGTGACGGAGAACGCCGGTGCTCTCGGTATCGAACTCGATGCGGCGCAGCTGGCGGTGCTGAACTCGGCCGGGGAGCACGTGGAGGGTGCGCGTTCGGAGGATCTGCAGTGGGTGTCGGAGGGCCGCGACTTCTGAGTGATGCAGACTGGGCGGGTGCAGCACGCTACCAATCCCGTCGACGGTGTCCGGATCGCGCACAAGACCGTCGGCGACGGTGAGCCGCTCGTTCTCCTTCACGGCACGGCGCTTTCCCACGCGATCTGGCGGGGTTTCGGTTACGTCGCCGCGCTGCGTGATCGGTACCGGCTGATCCTTGTCGATCTGCGGGGCCACGGGCGCAGCGACAAGCCGCACGACGAGGACGCATACGCGATGGATCTGGTCAGCGGCGACGTCCTGGCGGTCCTCGACCACCTGGACCTTCCCAGCGCACATGTTCTCGGGTACTCGCTCGGCGGCCGGGTCGCGCTGGCGTTGGCGGTCGGGGCGCCCGAACGACTGGAGAGCCTGATCGTCGGCGGCGGCAGCAGCCGACCGCAGGCCGGCGCGTTCGACCGTCTGTTCTTCCCGGGCTGCATCGACGTCCTCGAGCGGGACGGCATGGATGCGTTCCTGGGGCAGTGGAATGCCCGGCGCGCGTGGCCGATCGACGCCGGCACCCGGGCGGCGTTCATGGCGAACGACGCGAAGGCACTCGCCGCGTACATGCGGCGTTCCGGTGTGGAGCCGGGTGTGGACGACGAGGTCCTGCGCGGGATCGCCGTCCCCACCCTGTTGTTCGTCGGTTCGAACGACGCCGAGCGGATCCGCGATACCCAGCGGGCGGCGGCACTGATTCCCGGTGCGTCGCTGACGGTCCTGCCCGGGTTCGACCACTCGACGACGGTGGCCGCGAGCACCGAAGTACTCGCGGCCGTCGAGCCGTTCCTCGCCTCGGTGTGACCCCTACATCCATTCGACCAGCTGGATGATCACCCCGTTGGGGTCGCTCATCTGGAAGTAGCGTTCGCCCCAGGGCTCGGTTTCGATGGGCGTCACGATCGGGACGCCCTCCGCCTGCAGTCGCTCGTATTCGCCGTCGATACCGTCGACGACGAGCGCGATCAGCAACCCCTGGCCGGCGTCACCGGCGATCCGCGCCGGCTTGAAGGTCTCCAGTCCGGTCTTCAGGAAGACCAGATTGAAGCCGACGTCCGCGCGCTTCAGTGACACGAAGCCCTCTGCGGCCATCTCCTCGACGAAGCCGAGGTGGGACTTGGCGAACTCGGCCGACGCACTGGGATCTGCGACGTTCAGCGACAGTGCGCTCGCGGTGACCTTCACGGTGGTGTCCTTTCGTTGACGAGACCCCACTAACGTACGACGTACGATATTTGTTCCCGAGGGCCCGGCATCACATCGCCAGCAAACCCTTCGCGATGTGCGTCACCTGGATCTCGTTGCTGCCGGCGTAGATCATCAGCGACTTCGCATCGCGCGCGAGTTGCTCGACCCGATACTCGGCCATGTACCCGTTGCCGCCGAACAACTGCACCGCCTCCATCGCCACCTCCGTAGCCGCCCGCGAGGAGTAGAGCTTCATCGCCGACGCCTCCGCGAGGCTCACCTGATCGCCCGCCGCGGTGCGCTCGATGGCGTTGAAGACCATGTTCTGCACGTTGATGCGGGCGATTTCCATCTCCGCGAGCTTGAGCTGGATGAGCTGGAACTGGGCGATCTCCTTACCCCACAACTTTCGGGACTTGGCGTAGTCGACGCACAGCCGGTGACACTCGTTGATGATCCCGAGCGACAGCGACGCGATGCCGATCCGTTCGGCCGCGAAACTCTCCTTCGCGCTGGATTTGCCGTCGGACTTGCCGCCGTCCTCGGTCTCGCCGAGCAGGCGGTCGCGGGTGAGGCGCACGTTGTCGAAGAACAGTTCTCCCGTGGGTGAGGAGTTCATGCCCATCTTCTTGAACGGCGCCCCCTGGGTGAGCCCCTCCATGCCCGCGTCCAGGACGAAGGCGAGAACCTTCCGGTCGCGGCGATCGACGGACGAATCCCCCTCGTCGAGCTTCGCGTAGACGATGATGACGTCGGCGTAGGGACCGTTGGTGATGAACGTCTTCTGCCCGTTGAGGATGTAGTCCTCGCCGTCGCGGCGCACGTACGACTTCATGCCGCCGAACGCGTCCGAGCCGGAGTCGGGCTCGGTGATGGCCCAGGCTCCGACCTTCTCGAACGTGACCAGTCCGGGTAGCCAGCGCTCCTTCTGCGCCAGCGTCCCGCGACTGCGGATGGTGCCCGCCGCCAGCCCGAGGCTGACCCCGAGCGAAGCGACGAGTCCGAGGCTGACGCCGGCCAGTTCGGCGTTCATGATGACGCCCATGCTGCCCGCACCGCCGAGGGCGCCGGACTTCTCCTCCTTCGCGCCGGACGCGGCGTCCCCATTTCGCTCGCGGTCCAGCGACTTCGTCAGCGCGTCCCGGGCCATCTCGTCCAGGCCGAAGGTGGCGAAGAGTTTGCGGATGATGTCGAACGGAGGCAGCTCGCCGGTCTCCAACTTGTCGACGTGCGGTCGAATCTCCTTGTCGATGAAGCCGCGGATCGCATCGCGGAACATCAGGTCGGTATCTGACCACTCATACATGCCGGGCACTCCAGTCACTGAGAGACAAACGGTTGCCGCAAATATAGAACACGTTCCTATTCTTGGACAGGTGTGCCGGCCGGCGCACCCGTTCGGAACGGCACCGGAGCCCCTTCGGCCAGCACCACGTACGCGCGACGCCACGGGTCCGTCCCGACGAGCGTCCACTCGTGCCCGCTCCCGGCGGTGTCCTCGGCCAGCAGGACGTCGCCCTCACGGAGGCGGAACTGCTCACCGTTGCGGGTCCGGAAGTCGAGGGTGCCGCTGAGGGTCAGCACGAGTTGCCGCACCGGCGCGGTGTGCCAGTCGAAGGATCCGCCCGAAGTCGTCTCCTCGAAGCTGACGCGGGTCACGTCTACACCCGCGGTGCAGAGATCGCCGTTCCGCCCCGGGTCCATGGCGAGGAAACCCAACTCGACGTGGGACGCATCGTCCGCCCCGGTCCACAGCCGCACACATCGAATCATGCCGAGCCACCTTTCGTTTCACCGATCCCGAGCCACTTCGACCTCAGCCGGGCGAGGGTGCCGTCCGCGGCCAGGGTGCGCTGCGCCGACTCGATGCGTTCGCGCAGCGCGTCATCACCCGTGCGGACGGCGACGGCGATCTCCTCGCGGGAGATTCCCCGTTCGACCACCTCCACGTGCGGACGATCCCGGACGAGCCAGGTGAGGACCGGCGCGAGTTTCATGACGGCATCGCACCCGCCCGAGGACAGGTCGTCGAGGGCTTGGCCGATCCGGTCGTAGGCATACACCCGGATCGCGCCCGCGCGGCCCTCCGCGACCAGCCTCTCCACGATCGGCTGACTGGTGTTGCCGTGCTGGACACCGACGGTCAGACCAGCCAGATCGTCCACCCCGCGCACTCCGGGATGCCGCGACGTGTCGACGGCGAGGGACTGACCCGACACGAGGTACGGAGCGCAGAAATCCGCGCGCGCCCGCCGCTCCGACGTCACGGTGGTTCCCGAGGCGATGCAGTCGAATTCACCGTCCGTCAGCGCGTCGAAAATGCCGTTGAAGTCGGTGCCCCGGTACGGGACGAGCGACCATTCGACGCCGAGCACCTGCGCGACCGCCCGCGTCAACTCCACATCGAAACCCGCCGGAGCCCCACCGTCCCGGAATTCGAACGGCGGGTCGGGCAACGCCGAACCCACCCGCAGTACCCGCGCTGCCGCCGTCATGCCATCCCTCTCCGCCGTCACGAGTACCTACGAGCCGATCAGCCCCAACCGCTGTGCCAGCCAAGGCAATTCCTTCTCCAGTCCGGCAGACCACACCGCGAAGCTGTGCCCGCCCGGCACTTCCACGTACTGCACGTCCATGCCCGCGTCCTTCGCGGCCTGATAGACCTTCTGGGCACCCGGCTTGTAGGCGTCGTCGTCGCTGCCGATCACGAAGACCCCGGCCGAATCCGGGTACTGCTTCGACGCCATCAGATCGAGCGGGTTGACCCGCTTGAACGCCGCCTCGTCACCGCCGAATCCGTCGTCGAGGGTGCGCTGGTGGTCACCGAGCGTGGGTTCTTCCTGACCCGAGATGTCGAGGAACGTCGGGTACACGTCGGGATAGTTGGTGGCCATCTGGAGCGAACAGGTGCCGCCGTAGGAGAGGCCGCCGATCGCCCACGCCTTGGGGTCCGGGTTGACCTGCAGGTTCGACTTCACCCAGGACGGAACGTCCTTCGCCAGATACGTGGCCACGTTGCCCAGCTTCGAATCGACACACAGGGGGTTCGCGATCTGCGAGCCGGTGCCGTCCGCCACCACCACGATCGGGGCCAGTCCCCCGTGCTTCGCAGCGAACTCGTTCATCGTGGTGGCGAGCTTGCCTCCGGCGAACCAGTCCTCCGGCGAACCGGGCTGACCGGCCAGCATCACGAGCACCGGCAACAGGGGGCGTGGGTTGGCGAAGTAGGCGGGCGGGAGGTAGATCTCGGCGTCGCGGGCGGCGAAACCCGACGCCGTCCCGGGAACGGCCGCCGTCAGGACCCGCCCCTCGCTCGGCATTCCGGGCGGGGCGGTCCACGACGCGTCGAGAGGCGTTCCCGTCACCACGGTCTCGGTGGTGCTGCCGAGGTCGTTCATCTGAACCCGGTCGAACGGCTCCGCCCCGAATGCCGTGCCCACCGTGGGATAGGCATCGAACACCAGGTTGATCTGCGTCGCGGACGCGAGAAGGACGGCGAATACCGCGAGAACCGACACGACGGCGGCTTTCACCGTCCGGCCGGCGCGGATCCTCGGCACGAGCAGGACGATCGCGAAGAGCCCCAGACCGATCCACACGTAGATGGAAATCTCGATGGGATCGGGGAACGGCCGGAGCACCTTCTCGACCGTCACGTACAGGACGACGGTGACCACCACCGACACGGCCAGGCAGATCGGAATCGCTTTCCTGGGGTACCAGGGTGCGCGGGCGGCGAGCAGCCACACGCCGCCGAGCACACCGATCACCGTGAGGATCCAGGGCAGAGGCCCTGAGATCACGCTGAGGTCGCTGAGCCATTCCACGTCACGAAGCCTAGAGCGCGAACCCACACTACGTCGGCGACTCGGAACGACCGGTAAAATTGCGCGGGTGACATTCATCAAGGTGTGCGGTCTGCGAGACGTGGCCTCCGTCGATCTGGCCGTGCGACTCGGCGTCGACGCCGTGGGGTTCGTGTTCGCCGACAGCGTCCGCCGGATCTCCCCCGAGGACGCCGCGCCGCTGGTCCGCCGGGTCACCGGTCACACCGTCGCGGTGGGCGTGTTCAAGGGGAGTCCCGTGTCGGAGGTGATCGAGGTCGCCGCCACCGCAGGTCTCGGAACCGTTCAGATGCACGACCTGAAGTCCGCCGACGACGTGGCCCGGTTGCGGGAGGCGGGGCTCGGCGTGATCCGTGCCGTGGTCGCCGGTGACACGTCGGGCGATTTCGGCGCCGACCGCATCCTGGTCGACGGAGCGACCGCCGGGGCAGGCGTGCCCTGGGACTGGGCGAACCAGAGCCGACCCGACGGCGAGTGGATCCTGGCCGGCGGACTTCATCCGGGCAACGTGCGGGCTGCCGTCGACGCGACCGGCGCGTGGGGTGTCGACGTGTCGAGCGGTGTCGAATCCTCGCGTGGTGTGAAGGATGCGGCGCTGATCGAGCAGTTCGTCGCCGCCGTCCGATCCGGCGACTGAGTCAGCCCGGCATCCCGGCCACTGAATCTTCGACGTCCCACGACGCGAGCACCGTCCGGATACCCACGACCAGCGCGAGCGGCTGGTCGATCATCACGTGGTGTCCGGCGTCGGGGATCTCGACCACCACCGCCGTGGGCCCGAACCGGCGGCGCATGCCGTCCATCATGGTGTCGGTGACGATGCCGTTCTCGGCGCGGAAGTAGGCGATCCGGCAGCGTGGGTCGGATCCGCCCAGGTGATCGCTGCCGTGACGCGCGAAGAACGCGGAGTCGAACTTCCACGCCCAGCCGCCGTCCACCTCCTCCATCGAGTTCTCGGCGACGTGCCGCAGAACCGCGGGCACCGCGGTGTCCTGCGGCGGGACGAACCGGAACCGCTCGAGAGCCTCGGCCCTGGACGGGTAGACCTTCTTCGGACCGAAGGCACGCTGCTTCCGCGCTTCTTCCTCCTCCGGTGTGCGGGCGAGGACGGGCGAATCGATCAGCGCGACACCCGCCAGATCCTCGCCGAACAGCTGCGCGGCCACGTAGGACACCATGCCGCCCATGCTGTGCCCGACGAACACCGGCGCCCCCGAGATGCCCGCCGGCTTCGCCACCGCCAGGGCTTCTTCCGCCCACTGTTCCAGGCCGTACTCCGCGCGCCGGTCGCTGTCGCCGTGCCCGGTGAGGTCGAGTGCGACGACGCGACGGTCCGTGGCCAGCATGGGTGCCACATGGTCCCACCACCTGCTGTGGGCGGCGCCGCCGTGAACGAGCACGATTCCCGGTGATCCCGGCGGCCCCCACGCACGGTAGTGGACCTGTGCACCGGCGACGTCGACCCGGCCGGTGTCGACCGGCGACGCCAACGCCGTGGTGAACCAGCGGGGCGCGTCCATCTGCAGGTTGCTCATTCACCGAACATACCGACCACGTGCGGCCGTCCCCGACCGCCCTAAAGAAGGTCGAGCATGGCTGTGACCGCTCGTTCGACCACCGGGAACCGGTCCGGGGCCAGATCGTGGCGGGCTCCCTCGAGTTCGACGAGCGTCGTCGGTGCGGGGATCAGTTCGACCGCCGACCGCATCTCGTCGGTGCTCGCGAACGGGTCCTTCGAACCGTGCACCACCACGGACGGGGTGCGGAGACCGGGCAGGTGCTCGGTGCGGAGCTTCTCCGGCTTGGCCGGCGGATGCAGCGGGTACGACAGCAACAGCAGGGCGTCGACGAGACCCGGTCGCTCCGAAGCGAACATGGACGCCTGCCGCCCGCCGTACGAGTGCCCGCCGGCCCACACCGGCGCCGTCACCAGCTCCCGCATCACGGCCACCGCGGCCGCGATGCCGTCCCGGTCCTCCGCTGCCTTCGACGGATGCGGCGGACCCGACGCGCGGCGCTGACGGAACGGGAGATCGAACCGCAGCACGAGGACCCCCCGCTCCACGAACCCATCGGTCAAGGCGCGCAACAGCTTTGTGTCGCAGTCACTTCCCGCTCCATGCGTCAGGACCAGCCCCGCCACCCCGTCACCCTCGGGGTGATGGAGATGTCCGCGCACACCGTCACGTTCCAGCAACTCGCTCATGCGGTTCACGGTAGTGGAATGTCGGTGTGCTCCGGCGCGTGCAACTCCGCCAGTTCTTCGCACGGCTGGTCCGCGAGTTCGTTGGCGCGTGGCACGACGCCCATGCTCCAGTACCCGCGCAGCATGCCCGGGAAGATCCGGAGTCGAACCGGCACGCCCGCGGCCTCCAGCACAGCGGCGTACGCGGGGGCGTGATCTCGGAGGGGATCACATCCGGCCCCGCACACGATGGCGGGAGCCACTGCCGTCAGGTCGCCCTCGATCGGTGAGACGCGGGGGTCGAGAGACAGGCTGCGGTCTAGGAGGTAGCCGGCCCCCATGTCCTCATTCGCCCGCACCCTCTGTCGTGCCGAAATCCGACGGTTGATTGCGATTGGCTCTCGGTCTGTTTGCCGGGTTTCGGTGCGGGGTACCTTAACAACACGACTGCTGGGAGTAGCCAATGGACACCATGACCATCATCTGGATCATCGTCGCGATCGTCGTCGTGCTCGCCGTCATCGCGCTGCTCGTTGCCGCATCACGCAAGCGCAACGAGCGCCGCCACCAGGAGGCCGACAGCATCCGCGCGAGGGCACAGGAGCAGACATCCGTCGTCGAGAAGCGTGAGGCGATCGCGGAGGAGACTGCGGCCGACGCCAGAAGGGCTCGAGCGGAAGCAGAGGCCAAGGCGGCCGAGGCCAAGAGACTGCAGGTCGACGCGCAAACGCACCAGAACACGGCGACCACGTCTCGGGACGACCTGAAGCGCGAGTGGCAGCGGGCCGACGAGCTCGATCCCGACGTCAAGACGACGGACACTCCGCCAAACGACGCCAGAGCCACCGACGCTCGGACCACTGGAACGGGGCCGACGAACGCTCGCGCCACCGATGCCCGAACCACGGGTGCAGGGCCTGCCAACGGTCGGCCCACCGGCACGGACTCCACGAATACCCATGGAGCACACGCGAAGCCGACCGACACGTCGTCGACATAGCGTTCGAGGACATAGCGTTCGAGTACGACACGTGCATCAGCCTTGCGCCGGTGCCCACACGGGAGGTCGGAAATGCGTATCGGACGGCTCGTGACGCTCATCGTGATCATTTGGCTGATCATCGGCGCCGTTGCCGTGTGGCAGCGCGGTTACTTCAAGGACACGACGGCCGATTGCGCCAGCGCCGGAACGATCGCGGTCACCGTGATCGCCGGACCACTCAACTACGCGGGTGTGAACCCGAAGATCGATTGTGAAGTGCCGCAACCGAGTCAGTAGTTCCAGACCGTCAACCGAAAGAGGGAAGACCGTGATCGTTCTCGGGATCATCCTGCTCGTCATCGGCCTCGTCGCGGGGATTTCCATCCTCACGACGATTGGAATCATCCTTCTCGTCATCGGCCTCGTGCTGCTACTGCTGGGCACGACGGGCCGCGCGGTCGGCGGGCGGAAGTACTGGTATTGACGTCGGCGCTCATCCGTTCGACATAATCAATCATTGACATTATCAATGATTGATAGTTAGGTTCCTTTCGAGTATGCATGCGTGCGCCGCACGCGTGCCGTCGAAAGGAACCTCGCATGTCTTCGGTTGCACTGGAACGGACCATTTTCGACGCCGATCACGATGCGTTTCGGGAAACGGTGCGCCGGTTCGCCGAACGTGACGTCGCCCCGCATCTTCGCGACTGGGCCGACGCGGGACAGGTCGACCGGGACGTCTTCCGCCAGGCCGGCAAGCTCGGACTCCTCGGGATCAATGTCGAGGAGCGATTCGCCGGCGGCGGAATCGACGACTTCCGTTTCAACGCCATCGTCATCGAAGAACTCTGCCGCGTCGGGGCCCCCGCCGTGGTGATGGGCCTGGCGGGCATCAACGACCTCGTCACCCCCTACCTCGTCTCGGTGGCGAACGAGGAGCAGAAGCATCGGTTCCTGACGCCCTTGTGCACCGGCGAGAAGATCGGCGCCATCGCCATGACGGAGCCGGGTGCGGGCAGCGACCTGGCCGCGATTTCCACGACCGCCCTCCCCGACGGGGACGATCTGGTCCTCAACGGCACCAAGATCTTCATCAGCAACGGAATGCTCGCCGACTTCGTGATCGTCGTAGCCAGGACGGATCCGGCAGCGGGCAAGAAGGGCGTGAGCCTGCTGGTGGTCGAGGACGGGACGGCCGGCTTCACCCGCAACGGGCCGCTGCACAAGGTCGGCCTGACCGCCCAGGACACCGCCGAGCTCGTATTCTACGACGTCCGCATCCCCCGCAAGAACGTCCTGGGTGAACTGAACGACGGCTTCGGCTACCTGCGACACAATCTGCCCCAGGAGCGCCTCAGCGTGGCCGTCACGTCCATGGCGTCGATGCGACGCACGTTCGACCAGGCCCTGACGTACAGCTGCGATCGGACCGCGTTCGGCCAGAGGGTAGCCGACTTCCAGGCCAACCGCTTCTACCTCGCGGAACTCGCCACCGAGATCGAGATCGCGCAGTGCTTCACCGACCGCTGCATCCTCGACGCCGCACACGGCACCCTCGACGAGGTGACCGCGGCGATGGCCAAATGGTGGATCACCGAGCTGCAGCAGCGGGTCGTCCAGCGCGCGGTTCAACTGCACGGCGGCTACGGATACATGCGCGAGTACGACGTCGCCCAGGACTACCTCGACTGCCGCGGCGGGCCGATCTACGCCGGCACCACCGAGATCATGAAGGAAATCATCGGGCGCAAGCTCACGCGCGCCTGACGGGTCCGATTGCAGCCGAAGCGTTGGCGATCTCTTCCATTGACAACTTCAATGATTAATGTTTAATTGTGATCCGCGCTACACGCGCGATCCGCTCTGTTGTCCCACGCTCGGCCAAGGAGTATCGATGACGGTCACCGCCACCGCCGGCACCATGTCGGCCACCCAACGCAAGAAGGAAGTTCGCAGGGTGATCCTGTCGAGCTACCTGGGCAGCACCATCGAGTTCTACGACTTCCTGCTCTACGCCACCGCAGCGTCCCTCGTCTTCGGTCCGGTGTTCTTCGCCGATCTGGACCCTCTGGCCGCGAGCATCGCGTCGATGGGAACGTTCGCCGCCGGCTACGTCGCGCGCCCCCTGGGCGGAATCGTCTTCGGTCACTTCGGGGACACCGTCGGCCGCAAGGCCATGCTGCTGATCTCGATGACCGTCATGGGCATCGCGTCGTTCGCGATCGGGCTCATTCCGCCGCCGGAGATGATCGGGTCCTGGGCCGCGGTGATCCTCGTACTGCTCCGCGTCTGCCAGGGACTCGCCGTCGGCGGCGAATGGGGTGGCGCAGCGCTGATGTCGCTCGAGCACGCCGAATCAGGTAAGCGCGGATTCGCCGCGGCGTTCACCAACGCGGGCGCCCCCACCGGCGCGCTGCTCGGCACGCTCGCTCTGGCGGCCGTGTCGCTTCTCCCCGACGAGCAGTTCCTGACGTGGGGCTGGCGCATCCCGTTCCTGATCTCGGCATTCATGCTGGCCCTCGGCCTGTTCATCCGGTCCAAGGTGTCGGAGAGCCCGCTGTTCACGGCGGCGCTGAAGGAATCCGCGAAGAAGGAGACCACCCCGCCCATCGTCACCATCCTGAAGCGGCCCCGCGCGGTCGTCGTGGCGTCGATGAGCTGCATCGCGAGCTTCGGAATGCAGACCGCATTCACCACATTCGCCATCACCTACGCCGTGTCGAGCGGCGCCCCGCGGTCCGACGCGCTGCTGGCGTTCTCCTTCTGCCAGTTCTGTGCGATCTTCCTGGTCCTCGGATCTGCGCGACTGTCCGACCGGATCGGCCGCCGCCCGGTCATGCTCGCGGGACTCGGCGCGATGATCCTCAGCGTCTACCCACTGTTCCTGCTGCTCAGCACGGGACACTTCCTGTTCGTCGCGCTCGCCTTCGTCGGCTACACCCTCTGCCACTCGGCCACCTACGGTCCGATGGCCGCGTTCATCTCCGAGCAGTTCGGCACCCGGGCGCGCTACACCGGAGCGTCGCTCGGATACCAGCTCGCCACCCTCATCGGCGCGGGATTCACCCCCGTCATCCTCGCGTCGCTGTTCGCGTCGTCCGGCAAGTCGATCCTCCCGGTCGGGTTGTTCATCATCGCACTGTGCGTGGTCAGCGCCGTCTTCCTCGTCGCGACGGAGGAGAGCAAGGACAACGACCTGAGCGCCGAGACCCCGTCGGCCTGACACACCCATCCCGCCACAAGCTCGAGAGTAGCTTCGAAGAGAACGAGGAGTCACCATGGACAACGAAGGCATCGGCTCGTGGCTCGAGCGCCGCATCACCATGACGCCGAAGAACGAGGCGCTCGTCTTCGACGGACGGGCCGTCACGTACGAGGAGATGGCCCTGCGGACCCGCCGACTCGCCCACGGCCTGCGCGCCCTCGGCGTCGAGAAGGGTGACTGCGTCGGCTTCTTCGGTTTCAACGACCCCGCGGCGCTCGAGGTGATGTTCGCGGCTGGGCTGCTCGGCGCCACGTATCTCCCGCTCAACGCACGCCTCACCGCCGAGGAAGCCCGCTACGTGCTCGGCGATTCACGCTGCACCACAGTGATCTTCGGCGATCAGCAGGCCGACGTCGCGCAGAAGCTGGCGAAGTCGGACACCCCGGTCACCACCTGGATCGGCCTAAGCGACTCGTGGTCCACCCGCACGTACGAGGGCGTGCGCGCCGGGCAGCCGGACACCCGCATCGACGAGCACGTGAGCCTCGACGACCTGTCCGTGCTGATGTACTCGTCGGGCACCACCGGCGCACCGAAGGGCGTCATGCTCAGCCACGGAAACATGCTGTGGAACGCGCTGAACCAGCTTCTCGCCCAGGACATGACGTCGAAGGAACGCACACTGTCGGTGGCGCCGCTGTTCCACATCGGCGGGATCGGCGGCGCCGTCACACCGACACTGCTCAACGGCGGCACCGTGGTGCTGCTGCGCAAGTTCGATGCCGGCGTCGTGCTCGACACGATCGAGAAGGAACGCATCACCACGTTCTTCGCGGTCCCCACGATGATCCAGGAACTGTGGCACCACCCCCGGTTCGCGGACGCCGACCTGTCCAGTCTGCGGGCCATCTGCGTTGCGGGGGCTCCCCTGCCCGAAGCGTTGATCTCCCCGTGGCAGAACCGTGACGTCGCGATCACGCAGGCGTACGGCCTGACTGAAACCGCGCCGTCGGTCACCATGCTGTCGAGCGCGGACGTGCGCACCAAGATCGGGTCCGCCGGCAAACGGACGTTCTTCACCGACGTCGACGTCGTGCGTCCGGACGGGTCGAGCGCCGAACCGCACGAGATCGGCGAGATCGTCGCCAAGGGCCCGAACGTGATGCTCGGCTACCTGAATCAGCCCGAGGCCACCGCCCGCACGATCGTCGACGGCTGGCTGCACACCGGCGACGCCGGCTACTTCGACGACGAAGGTTTCCTCTTCATCTGCGACCGCTACAAGGACATGTTCATCTCGGGCGGCGAGAACGTCTACCCCGCCGAGGTCGAGGCGGCACTGCTGAGACTGGAGGGCATCCGGGAGGCGGCGGTGATCGGCGTCCCCCACGAGAAGTGGGGTGAGACCGGTATGGCCTTCGTCGTCGCCGCCGACGGCACGACCCTCGACGAGGAGACGGTGCGCGTCCGGCTGCGAGAAAAGCTCGCGAGCTTCAAGATTCCCACGTTCATCCAGATCGCGGAGGCACTCCCCCGCACCGCCACCGGCAAGATCCGCAAACCTGACCTGCGCAAGCTTGCCGCTTCGCGGCCTGTGAGTACTTCTTAACCGCGGGCGGTTAACAAGTACTCACGGGCGCGTCAGCGCACCACGGAGAGCGACACGCGGCTGGGATAACGCTCCCCCGTGTGCACGGACTGGTGGGCGACCACGAATTCCGATGACTCGTAGGCAGATTCGCCGGAAGAAACCGATCACCGTCCAAGAGCAGTATCGGCACCGATTGATAAGCGATCGTTATTGCTCGTCGGGGACGGCGTCCGGCCACGGCAGCACCTCGGCCGCCCGGCCGTAGTTGAGTTCCTCGGCGACCGCGACGAACGACTTCATCCAGCGGATCTCCACGGCCGGTCAGTCCACCACGAACACCGTGAGACGCACCTCGCCGGGGAGGCGTTCGCCGGTGCCGACGAGGATCCGCGAGCGCAGCCACGACCACCGGCCCTCGGCGGCGGTGAGCCGTGGGGTGCAGCGGAAGTAGATGCGCTCGGGCGGCACGGCCTCGCCGTCGACCAGTCGGGCAATGTCTTCGGCGGTACCCGAGCGCAGCCCGAAGTTGGTGACGTAGATACGGTCGCCGTCGTCGGTCTCGATGGCGTACTTGGCCTCGAGTTCGGTGAGCGTGGACGAGCTGAGCAGCTGGAAGTCCGCCCCTACCGGCAGCACGGTGCCCCGCAGCTCGGGGCCCTCGACCCGGCCACCGAGGATGGGGATGATGCGACGTGTTCCCTCGGGCGTGGATCCGATCTCCACCGGCTCGGCAACCTCCACGACGAACGTGGCGAGGAACGACATCCCGGGCGGGGCCGGGGCGAGGAGCTCGGTCATCGCGCCCTACTCGACGAAGGCGGGAAAGGCGATGCTCTGCAACGTGTCCCGCATCTGGTTCACCACCGTGTCGGGGATGCCCTCGAAGTAGCGTCCGTGCGCGGCGTCGACACGTGCCTTGGCGTCGTCGCGGAGCCGGCGCCCCTCGTCGGTGGCCGCGATCAGTTTGTTGCGGCGATCCGAGGGGTCGAGGGTGCGCACGACGAGTCCGCGTTCCTCGAGTTCGTCGACCAGGCCCACGATCTGACTGGGGTCGAGACCCATGGTGGCGGCCACCCCGCGCTGGTTGACGCCCTCGGCCTGCTCACACGCGAGGACCAGGACCGAGTAGGAACGCACCCGCAGCCCGGTGGGAACGAGGGCCTTGTTGACCGCGCCCAGCACCATTCCGCCGACGCGAGAGAGCAGGAACCCGATGTCGTCCGATAACGCCTGCGACTCTGCCATGCGACGACCCCCTTCTGATGATTGTCGGTAGAGTAGCAGATCTTAATCATTGACATTCTCAATCATCAATGATTACGTGTGATCCAGCGAACACGACCTTAGGAGAATCACGACATGGACCTCAGCAACAAAGTCGCCGTAGTCACCGGCAGCGGACAGGGCCTCGGACTGGCCTACGCCAAGGACCTGGTGCGGCACGGCGCCGCGGTTGTGATCAACGACGTCAACCAGGCCACCGCCGACGCCGCCGTCGCCGAGATCACCGCCGCGGGCGGCCGGGCCGTCGCCGTCGTCGCCCCGGTCGGCAGCACCGAAACCGCCCAGAAGCTGGTCGCCGGCGCGGTCGACGCATTCGGACGCCTCGACGTCATGGTTACCAATGCCGGCATCCTTCGCGACAAGGTGCTGTGGAAGATGACCGACGACGACTTCGACGCGGTGGTCGGTGTGCACCTGCGCGGCACGTTCACCTGCGTGCGCGAAGCGGTCCTGCGGTTCCGCGAGCAGGGCGGCGGCGGTCGCATCATCTGCATCGGGTCCCCCGCCGGGCAGCGTGGCAACTTCGGGCAGACGAACTACTCCGGTGCCAAATCGGGCATCGTCGGCATGGTCCGTACCTGGGCGCTGGAACTGCAGCGGGCCGGGATCACCGCCAACGCCGTCTGCCCTGTCGCCGCGACCGCGATGACCGAGACCGTCCCGTTCCTCGCCCCCTACATCGAGGGCATGAAGAACGGCGAGCCGCTCCCCGACATCATCCGCCGCGAGGTGGGCCTGGGCACCCCCGAGGACGCCGCAGGCATCATCTCGTTCCTCGCGTCCGACGCGGCAGCCGAGATCACCGGCCAGGCCTTCGCCGTCGGTGGCGACCGCCTCGCGCTGTGGTCGCACCCCGACCTGACCGCGGTCGAGTACCACGACGGTGGCTGGTCGGCCGACGACATCGCTGCCCGGTGGGCCGGCACGTTCGGCGACGCCGTCCAGTCCGTCGGCGAGGAGTTCCCCGAGGAGCTGATGGCGAAATGAGCCGCTACGAGTACGGCATCGACTTCGACAAGATCGACGCCATCGACATCCACACCCACGTCGAGATCGACGGCTGCGGGCACCGGTCCCTCGACGACGAACTGATGGCCGCCTCGGAGAAGTACTTCAAGTCCGGCGAGGAACGCACCCCGTCCATCGACGCGATCGCCGACCACTACCGCTCCCGCAACATGGCCGCGGTCGTGTTCACCGTCGACGCGGCCTCGGCCAGCGGACACGCCGCCAACTCGGTCGAGGAGATCGCCGAGGGCGCGGCCCGCCACAACGACGTCCTGATCCCGTTCGGATCCGTCGATCCCTGGCAGGGCAAGGCCGCCGTGCGGCGCGTGCACCGGCTCGTCGACGAGTTCGGTGTGAAGGGGTTCAAGTTCCACCCCAGCATGCAGGGATTCGAACCGAACGACCGGCAGTTCTACCCGCTCTACGAGGCCATCACCGAGGCCGGGGTCCCCGCCCTGTTCCACACCGGTCAGACCGGGATCGGCGCCGGGCTGCCCGGCGGCCACGGCATCAAACTGCGCTACTCCGACCCGATGCTGCTCGACGACGTCGCCGCCGACTTCCCCGACCTCACCGTGATCATGGCCCACCCGTCGGTGCCGTGGGTCGACTCGCAGATCTCCATCGCCACCCACAAGGCCAACGTCTTCATCGACCTGTCCGGGTGGTCACCGAAGTACTTCCCGCCGCAGCTGGTCAAGGCCGCCAACAGCATGCTCCGCGGCAAGGTGCTCTTCGGCTCCGACTTCCCCGTCATCCAGGTCGACCGCTGGATGAAGGACTTCGAGAACCTCGACATCAAACCCGAGGTCGCGCCGCTGATCTTCAAGCAGAACGCGCTGCGCGTTCTCGGCATCAAGCACTGACCCGGCCTCACCGAACCACCAGGAGACTTATCGTGACCACCGCAACCACCACCCGCGTCGCCACCCTGGCCGACCTCGCCGCGCTCGAGGGCCAGCCGCTGGGCACCAGCTCGTGGATCGACATCCCCCAGCAGCGGATCAACACGTTCGCCGACGCCACCGACGATCACCAGTGGATTCACGTCGACCCCGAGCGCGCCACGGCGGAGAGCCCGTTCGGCGGGCCCATCGCCCACGGTTACCTCACGTTGTCGCTGATCATCCCCATGTGGGACGAGGTACTGACCGTCGACAGCGTGACCATGGCCGTCAATTACGGTCTCAACAAGGTCCGATTCACCAACCCCGTGCCCGCGGAAGGACGCGTCCGCCTGAACGCGACGCTGCAGTCCGTCGAGGAACTGCCCAAGGGCGGCGTCCAGGTGACCGTCGCCGGGCAGATCGAACTCGAGGGCAGCGAGCGTCCCGCGGTAGTCGTCGAGGCCGTGTACCGCTTCTTCGAGTGACCCACCCGTGAGTACTTGTCAACCGCCCGCGGTTGACAAGTACTCACGGGCGTTACTCGGGAGCCTGGTCGTCGGGCTCGACCTGTTCCGCCTGCTTCCGCTCGGACGCGTTGCCCGCGATTCCCTTCGCCTCGCGCTCGGCCACCAGCCGGTCTTCCATGTCGTCGACGAGGTCTGCGATCCGCTGGTGCTCGGGGAGGTGCTGATCGTGTCGATCCGAATTCGCCTTCATCACGCTCCTTCCGCTGTGTGCGACGTGCCGCAAATCCTGCGACTTCCGGACGCACAATTCGAACTGTACGCCGCGGGCCCGGCCGAAGCGGGCATTCGCGGCGGCACGAACTGGACGCCCGTCTTTCACGTTTATCTCGCCGTCGGCGAAAGCTGTTGCCGAACACCGCCTTACGAGCGCTCTGTACTCCAATGTCGCACTGCGCAACCTTATTTCGCCTTCGATGCGGCCCCACCACCGCTGTCGGCAGGCGATGAATTCGATGCACAATCGACACCGTCTTGCGAGTACCTGCAGCCGGCACCTCGTACTCTGGACCGGGTACCACCCGAAGGAGGACCGATATGCCAGCAGTCACCACACCTCACGTCTATGTTCATCGTGCCGGCGATCGGCTGAAAACCAAGATTTCCTGGTTGGATTCGAAACATTCGTTCTCCTTCGGCCAGCACTACGACCCCGACAACACGCACCACGGGCTGCTCCTCGTGAACAACGACGACACCGTGCTCCCCGGTCAGGGATTCGACACGCATCCGCACAAGGACATGGAGATCGTCACGTGGGTGCTGCGCGGCTCGCTCGTGCATCAGGATTCGATCGGCCACTCCGGCATCATCTATCCCGGCCTTGCGCAACGCATGAGCGCAGGCAAGGGCATCATGCATTCCGAGAAGAACGACAGCTGGCGCCTCGAGGGTGAGCAGCACCACGAGCCGGTGCACTTCGTCCAGATGTGGGTGGTACCCGACGAAGCCGGCCTCACTCCGAGTTACGAACAACTCGAGATCGAGGACGAGATCCTCGAGGGCGGGCTGGTGCCTGTTGCGTCCGGAATGCCGGAATACAAGGACAATTCGGCGATCCGGATCCACAACAGGCACGCGGCCCTGCATGTCGCGCGACTCTTCCCCGGCGCACCGGTGACCCTTCCCGAGGCGCCGTTCCTCCACGTCTTCGTCGCCCGGGGCACCGCGGAGATGGAGGGCGTCGGCACCCTGTACGAGGGCGACGCCGTCCGGCTGAGCGCCTCCGGTGGCCAGCAGGTCTCCTCACACTCCGGCGCCGAGGTCCTCGTCTGGGAGATGCACGCCCGCCTCGGCGGCTGAGTTCCCGGCAAGTTCACCGCCGGACGGCACGCTGCGTGCAGGTTCGTACGCCACGACGACGAGCGCCGAGCTCGCACTGCGGGTGCAGGACCTCACGAACTGTTCCGCGGACGGGTCCGCCGCGGTGGTCAGCGATGCCGGTGGTCCCGGTGGCGCGGGTGGTCCCGGAGCGGGTGGTCCCGGTGGCGACATGTCCGGCGGTTCGGGTGACGCCCGGCGGGTCCTACAGCGTCGGCGACAGCGAGGCCACCACCACGGACGACGGCACCTACCTGCGCGGCGCCCAGACCACGGACGCGTACGGCATCGCCCAGTTCACCACGGTCTTACCCGGCTGGTACATCAGCCGGACCACCCACATCCACCTCGAGGTGCACATCGACAAGAAGACGGTGCTCACCACCCAGCTGTTCTTCGACGAGGCCCTGCTCGACGGCGTGTACGCGACCGCGCCGTACTCCGACCACACCGGACGCGAGAACAACGTGAACAACTCCACCGACGGCATCGACGACAACGCCGGCCTGCTGACCGTCGCCGAGCAGTTTGTTTCGCCCTGAGCGCAGTGGTGGACCTCCCGGCGCGGAACGGTGTAAGGATGGAACGCATGACCACGGCTCAGCGCTCCGGCATCGACCTCACTCACCTCGACAACGACACCCGCGCCCAGGACGACCTGTTCGTCCACGTGAACGGCAAGTGGATCGACGACTACGAGATTCCCGCGGACCGGGCGATCGACGGCGCGTTCCGCACGCTGTACGACAAGGCCGAGGTCGACGTCCAGACCATCATCGAGGAGGCGGCGGACTCCGGCGCGGCGCCGGGGACCGACGCGCAGCGCATCGGCGACCTGTACGGCAGCTTCATGGACGCGGACGTGGTCGAGGCCGCGGGGCTCGCACCGATCGCCGGTGAGCTCGCCGACGTGGCCTCGGCCGCCGACCTCTCGGCGCTCGCCGCCGTCATCGGCCGCCAGCAGCGCACCGGGGTCGGCGGTGCCGTCGGTCACTACGTCGACACGGACGCGAAGAACTCCGAGCGCTACCTCGTCCACTTCAGTCAGTCGGGCATCGGCCTGCCCGACGAGTCGTACTACCGCCAGGACGACTACGCGGAGATCCGCGCGGCGTATGTGAAGCACATCGCGAAGATGTTCGCCCTCGCCGGCGTCGGCTACGACGCGCAGCGCGTGTTCGACCTGGAAACCAAGATCGCGGCCGGTCATTGGGACGTCGTGAAGCGTCGCGACGCCGAGCTGAGCTACAACCTGCTCACCCTCGACCAGCTGCCCGCCGGGTTGGACTGGTCGGCGTGGATCGGAGCACTCGGCGGCACGTCCGAGCAGTTCGCCGAGATCGTGGTCCGCCAGCCCGACTTCCTCACCACCCTGACCGAGCTGTGGACGTCCGAGGACCTCGACGACTGGAAGGCGTGGGCGACGTGGAACGTCATCCGCTCCCGCGCCCCCTACCTCACGCAGGCCCTGGTCGACGAGAACTTCGCGTTCTACGGAAAGACGCTGACCGGCGCCGAGGAGATCCGTGAGCGCTGGAAGCGCGGCGTGTCCCTGGTGCAGGATCTGCTGGGCGAGGCCGTCGGCAAGCTCTACGTCGAACGCCACTTCCCGGCCGACGCGAAGGCCCGCATGCAGGAACTGGTCGCCAACCTGCAGGAGGCGTACCGGCGCAACATCTCCGACCTGGACTGGATGAGCCCCGAGACGCGGCAGGCTGCGCTGCGCAAGCTGGAGAAGTTCACGCCCAAGATCGGCTACCCCGACAAGTGGCGGGACTACTCGGCCGTCACCATCTCCCGCGACGACCTGGTCGGCAACTACCGCAGCGGCTACGCGGCGGAGTACGACCGCGACCTCGCGAAGCTCGGTGGCCCCGTCGACCGCGACGAGTGGTTCATGACACCGCAGACGGTCAACGCCTACTACAACCCGGGCATGAACGAAATCGTCTTTCCCGCAGCCATTCTGCAGCCGCCGTTCTTCGACGCCGCAGCCGACGACGCCGCCAACTACGGCGGGATCGGTGCCGTCATCGGTCACGAGATCGGCCACGGCTTCGACGATCAGGGCGCCAAGTACGACGGCGACGGCAACATGGTCGACTGGTGGACCGACGACGACCGGACCGAGTTCGGCAAGCGCACGAAGGCGTTGATCGAGCAGTACAACGAGTTCGAGCCGAAGGCGCTGCCCGGCCACACCGTGAACGGTGAGTTCACCATCGGTGAGAACATCGGCGACCTCGGTGGCCTGTCCATCGCCATCGCGGCCTACCGGATCGCCACGGAAGGGTCCGAGCCCGAGGTTCTCGACGGCCTCACCGGTCTCCAGCGGGTGTTCTTCGGCTGGGCGCAGGTGTGGCGCACCAAGGCCCGGGACGCCGAGGCGCTCCGCCGGCTGGCCGTCGACCCGCACTCGCCGCCGGAGTTCCGCTGCAACGGCGTGGTCCGCAACCTCGACACGTTCCACGACGCGTTCGACGTCCAGCCGGGTGACGCCCTGTATCTGGATCCGGAGGAGCGCGTCAAGATCTGGTAGCGACTACCGCAGACGGTCACCCGTCGCCGCGGAGAAGAAGTACACCTCGCCGGGTTTCGGCTGCAGGTGCACCCTCTCCCCCGCGGCGACGGTGCGCGTGCGGTCCACCCGCACCACCACCTTCCCGGATGTGCCGGACGCGTACACGAAGGACTCCGCCCCGAGTTCCTCGAGCTGGTCGGTTTCGACCGTGTACGAGTCCTTGCGCCACGACCCCACCAGCGTCCACGACTCCGGGCGCACCCCGACGATCACGGAACCGTCCCCGATCGCCGAGCGCGGCACGGGAATACGCAGGTCGCCCAGTTCGGCGACGCCGTCGCGGATCGGTGTGTCCATGAGGTTCATCCCGGGCGAGCCGATGAACCCGGCGACGAACGTGTTGACCGGGTTGTCGTAGAGATCGCGGGGCCGGGCGACCTGCTGGAGGCGCCCGCCCTGCATCACCGCAACCCGGTCGCCCATCGTCATGGCCTCCACCTGGTCGTGGGTGACGTACACGGTGGTCGTACCGAGCCTGCGCTGCAGGCTCGCGATCTGCGAGCGGGTGCTCACCCGCAGCTTGGCGTCGAGGTTGCTCAGCGGTTCGTCCATGCAGAACACCTTCGGGTGCCGCACGATCGCCCGGCCCATCGCGACCCGTTGACGTTGCCCGCCGGACAGTTTCGCCGGTTTGCGATCCAGCAGCGGTTCGAGTTCGAGCATCCGCGCCGCTTCCAGCACCCGCGCGGTGCGTTCCACCTTCCCGACTCCGGCGTTGCGGAGCGCGAAACCCATGTTGTCGGCGACGGTCATGTTCGGGTAGAGCGCGTAACTCTGGAACACCATGGCCACGTCCCGCGCCCGCGGTGGCAGCGCGGTGACGTCGGTACCGCCGATCTCGATGCGGCCCGCCTCGACGGCTTCGAGGCCGGCCAGCATCCGCAGGCTGGTCGACTTACCGCACCCGGACGGACCCACCAGGACGAGGAACTCGCCGTCCGCGATGTCGAGGTCCAGCCGATCGACCGCGGGTCGATCGGCTCCGGAATAGCGGTGGGTGACACCTGCGAACTGCACGTGGGCCATGGATGTTCCTTCTCCTCCTACTGGGGCAGCTTGGGTGTGATCTGGCGGTCGATGATCTGCTGGAGTTGCGTCCCGACGCCGGCGAACGTCGTCGCCACGTCCGCGTTCTGCAGCGCGATCTGTTCGAGTCCGGTGCCGATGATCTGGTCGCCGCCGGGCACGAACACACGGGCGTAATCCTGCGACCGGGTCTTCGCGAGCTGGTCGACGGCGCCGCGCGCGTTGGGGTTCGCGTCGAGGTATGCCTTCATACTCGGGTCCTCGACAGCGGACTTGCGGACGGGCATGTACCCGACGTTCTGGGAGAAGTACGCGGTGTTCTCACCGTTCGTCACGAAGTCGATGAACGTCAGCGCGTTCTTCTTGCGCTCGTCGGAGATCCGCGCCGGAATCGCGAGGCCCGCGCCGCCGGTCGGGCAGCCCGGGGCGCCCGACCCGGGGAGGAAAGCGGTGCCGAAGTCGAACGCGGCCGACTTGGTGATTCCCGACAGGTCACCGGTCGAGGCGATGGTCGACGCGAGGATGCCCGCACCGAACTCGTTGGCGATGTCGCTCGACACCGCCGCGTACTTCTTCGTGTGGATCATGTCCTTCAGGAACGTCCCCGCGGCGAGCGTTGTCTCCTCGCCGAACTTCAGGTCCCACTGGTCCGAGTACGCCCCGCCGAACGTCCAGACCGGTCCCTCGAACGTCCAGCCCAGGTAGTTCTTGGCGTCACCCCAGCCGTGGGCCAGCTTGCCGCCGCCCATCACCCGCTGCAGTTCGGGACCCCACTCGTCGAACTCCTGCCAGGTGGCGGGCCCACGATCGGGCAGGCCGGCCTGCGCCCACACCTGCTTGTTGTAGTAGAAGAGCGGCGTCGACCGCGCATACGGGAGGGCGTAGTGCGTGCCCTCGAACAGGTAGTCGGCGAGCAGCGAGTCGACGTAGTCGGAGGAGTCGACGCCGACCGTGCCGAACAGTCCGTCGAGCGGTTCGATGGCACCGGTCAGCGCGTAGTTGAACCACCAGACGTCCGACAGGACCACGACGTCGGGCAGTTCGCCGCCCGACAGGGCCGCGTTGAACTTCTGCGACACCTCCTCGTAGTTCTTTCCGCCGTCGACGAGGTTCACTGTGAGGTCGGGGTGTTTCGCCTGGAACCGGTTGATCAGTTCACGTTCGACGTCCTGCGATTTGCCGGGGTGGTTGGACCAGAAAGTGATGGTGTTCGCGTCGCCGGCCGCACCGGACGCCGCCGACGAGCCCGACCCCGACCCGGCGCAGGCCGTCAGCGCGGCACCGGCGGCCACCGCGCCCGCCAGCCCGAGGAATCCTCGACGGTTCATCCGATTCATGTCTCTCCTCGTTCTCCGCTATCCCTTGACCGCACCCGATGTGAGGCCCTTGATCATGTGCCGTTGCAGCACAAGGAAAACCGCGAGAATCGGCAGCATCGTGAGTACCGTTCCCGCCATGACCGGGCCCCAGTTGGTGAGCCCGTCGTTGTTCTGGAGTTGGGTCAGCCCGATCGGCAGCGGCGCGACGGAGGCGTCGTCGGCCATCAGGAACGGCCACAGGTATTCGTTCCACTCGGTGACGACGGTGATGATCGCGAACGCCACCATGGTGGGGCCCGACACCGGCAGGACCACCCGCCACAGCAGCCGGAAGTGGCCTGCGCCGTCCATCCGGGCGGCCTCGATGATCTCGGTGGGTATCGACAGGAAGTGGTTGCGCATCAGGAACGTTCCGAACGCGACCCCGGCGAGCGGAACGATGATGCCGTGAAAGCTGTTCCGCCAGCCCCATTCGGCGACGAGTGCATAGTTGGAGATGACCGTGATCTGGTTGGGCACCATCAATGCGGCGATGATGCCGAGGAACACGAGGTTCTTGCCCGGGAACCGCAGGAACACCAGCCCGTAGGCGCTGAACACGCCGAGCGCGAACTTCACGACGGCCAGCACCCCGGTGATGATCACCGAGTTCCGCAGGAACGTCCAGAACGGCACCGAGGTGGTGGCCTCGGAGTAGTTCTCGGGATGAAAGGTGCCGGGCCACCAGGTCACCGGCAGGGTGTAGACGTCCGGACGATCCTTGAAGGACGTCATCACGATCCAGTACAGCGGCAGGGCCACCACGACCAGCACCGCCACCATCGCGGCGTACCCCAGGGCCGTCACGAGCGTTTCCCGGCGTCGATGGTCACGGGCCGCGTCTGCCGTCACCGGCACTTGCGTGCCGCGCTGATCGCGTACGGTGTCCGCGGTCACCGGACCTCACCTCGATCCATGATCCGCACCTGGTAGACGGTGATCCCGAGCAGGACCAGGAACATGATCGTGGCCACGGTGGCGCCGTAGCCGGCACGGAAGTTGCGGAACGACTCGTTGTAGACCTGGTAGACCATCGTGGTGGTTCCGGTACCGAGTGGACCGCCCCGGGTCATCACGTTGATGATGTCGAACACCTGAAGGGAGCCCAGCATCACCGTGATCGAGAGGAAGTAGGTGGTCGGACGCAACTGCGGGAGGACGACCCGGCGGAACGTCGTCCACCGGCCCGCCCCGTCGATCTCCGCGGCCTCGGTCAACTCGCGCCGCGTACCCTGCAGTGCCGCAAGGTAGATCACGAACGTGTAGCCGAGGTTCTTCCACATGTAGGTGACCGTCACCATGAACAGCGCCCAGTGCGGATCCTGATAGAAGTCGGGGACGGAGTCGGCTCCGGCACGATGCAGAAGATCCTGGATCAGCCCGAAACGGGGATCGAACACGAACTGGAACGCCACGCCGATCGCGGCACCCGAGATGACGAACGGCGCGAAGATCGCCGAGCGGACGAGGTTGCGGCCGTGCAGGTTACGGTCCAGCAGCACGGCGAGTGCGAGACCGGCGACCATCGATCCGACCACGGTCGCGACAGTGAACACGACGGTGTTCCCGACGATCTCCCAGGTGTCGGGCCTGCTCCACCATTCGCGGTAGTTGTCCCAGCCGACGAACGTGGCCACGGGGTCGGCGATGTTCCAGTCGAAGAACGACAGCCGGATGTTGTCGACCAGGGGCCGGTAGGTGAACAGAACGAGCAGAACCAGATTGGGACCCACAAGCGCTGCGAACAGCGCGTAGTCCCGCCACGGACGCTCGAGCAATCCCTGCTTTCCCGGCGACGGCAGGGTTCGTTCCGGACTCGATCTCACTGCGGCAGTCTGACGACCGGGTACGAATAGCCGGTAAATTGCCGTAGCCCGCACATTGAACTGTGCGGGCTACGGGGACAACTGGTCAGATCAGGGTCAGCGGTTCCAGTCGCCGAGACCGTCGGAGCCGCTCAGCACGCCGCCTGCGGTGTTCTGCACGACCACGGCGTCGCCCTTCTTCGAGTTCTCGTAGAACCACTTGGCGTCGTCGGTGCTCACGTTGAGGCAGCCGTGGCTGACGTTGGTGTTGCCCTGGGCGTCCACCGACCACGGTGCGGCGTGGACGAAGATGCCGCTGTACGACATGCGGGTGGCGTACTCGACGTACGTGCGGTACCCCTCGGCCGAGTCGACCGGGACACCGTACGTGGACGAGTCCATGTACATGTCACGGAACTTGTCGCCGATGATGTAGGTGCCGTTCGGCGTCTCGTGATCGGTCTTACCCATCGACGTCGGCATGGTCTTGACCACTTCGCCGTTCCGGGTGACGGTGATCTGCTTGGTGTTGTCGTCCGCGGTCGCCACCAGCGCGTCGCCGATGGTGAACGTGGAGTGCGAATCGCCGGCGTCCACGGTGACCTCGGTGTTCGCGGGCCAGAACTCGGTGGGCTTCCACCGCACCTGGCTGTCGTTGATCCAGTAGAAACCGCCCTCGACCGGCTGGCTGGTGGTGACCTTGATGGCACGCTCGGCGGCGGCGCGGTCGCCGATCGCCTCGTTGAAGCGGATGATCACCGGTTGCGCGACACCGACGACCTCGCCCGCACCCGGGTTGAGGGACGGGGCCGAGAAGTTCGCGGGCGCGGGTGCCGGTTCGGGAAGCGGCAACTGCGGCGCGCCGGGCAGACCGGGCAGGGTGGGAAGACTCGGAATCTCCGGTCCACCGGGAAAGAGCGGTGCGGCCTGTGCGGCCCCGACCAGCGCAGTTCCGGACACGACGGCCCCGGTCAGTGCGACAGCGACGCGCGAAGACCAGTGCTTGTTCCTGGAAAAACCGATTCCTGACTTGCCCATATGACCACTCTCGTTCGACGACGTGTGCAACGCGCGTCCCCGACGGACCTACCAATCGCGCACTGCCATTAACACACATCATCCGGCCTCGAGCAATTTGCCCGCAATCGTTGCCGCTCCGCGGCCTGCGGGGCCGGGGGTGTCACCGAGTGGTCAAGAAGCGCTCACGATCAGGTATCGGCGCGGGCGGCGGCGAGCATGCTCTCGATGGTGATCAGCTTGGTGCGGGTCCGGCCGGCAGCCTTGCCCCCGGCGCGTTCGGTCTTGTCGATCCGCTGCCAGCCCTGGTAGTCGACGGCGTCGGGCGCACGCTCGGCGATCAGGCGGTCGAGAGCCTCACGTTCGGCGGGCGCGTCGAGCCGACCGGCGGAGAAATCGTCGATCAGCATCTTGACCGTCTCCGCGGAGCAGTACTTGTTGGTGCCGATCACACCCGTCGGCCCGCGCTTGATCCAGCCCGCCACGTACACGCCGGGCACGGGTGTGCCGGTCTCGGGATCGATCACCCGGCCGTTTTCGTTGGGGATGACACCGCGCCGGTCGTCGAAGGGGATGCCGGCCACGGGTTGACCGCGGTAACCGATCGAGCGCAGCACCAGGCCGGTGTCCAGCGTGGAGGTGACGTCGGACGGTTTGGCACTGAGCCGTCCGGACGCGTCCGCAACCATCTCGTTCTTCGCGATGCGCACCGATTCGACGGCGTCGGTGCCGAGAATCTCCACGGGGGACGTCAGGAACCGCAATACGATCCGCTTCTTCGCCGGATCGGCGGTGCGCCGGGCGAATTCCTCGACCTGCCGCACCTTGTGTCGCTGCGACGGCTCGGCCTCGTCGCCGTCGACGAACGCGCGGCTTGCCGGGTCGAGGACCGCTTCGTCCGGGTCGACCACGATGTCCACGTCCGGCATCAGCCCGAGCGCGAGGAGTTCGGGGTTGGTGTAGGCGGCCTGAGCGGGGCCACGGCGGCCGAGAATGACGACCTCGCGGATGTTGCTCGCCCGCAGCGCCTCGAGGGCGTGGTCCGCGAGGTCCGTCTTGGCCAGGATCTCCGGATCGGTGACCAGGATGCGGGCCACGTCGAGTGCCACGTTGCCGTTGCCGACGATGACGGCCCGCTCCCCCGACAGGTCGAACGTGTGGTCGGCGTAGTCGGGGTGACCGTTGTACCAGGCCACGAACTCGGTGGCGGCGTGGCTGCCGACGAGATCCTCGCCGGGAATGCCCAGCGTGCGGTCGCCTGCCGCGCCGACCGCGTAGATGACGGCGTGGTGGTGTGCGAGCAGTTCCTCGTGGCTCACGTCCCGGCCCACTTCCACGTTGAAGTGGCAGTGCACCGTGCGCTTGCCGACGACCGAGCGGAACTGGTCCGTGACGCCCTTGGTGCCCGGATGGTCCGGCGCGACCCCGGCGCGCACCAGCCCGTACGGGGTAGGAAGCCGGTCGAAGATGTCGACCTCGACGCGCGGTTTCGCGGTCAGTTCCATCGCGGCGTAGCAGGCGGCCGGACCCGACCCGACGATCGCGACGTGGAGCGTGCCGAGGGCTGCGTCGATCTGCGGCAGCGCGAGCGGCTCGGGCCAGTCGGGGCCGATGGGGTGCTTGGTGTAGTACTGCGCGTTGATGTCGAGGTACGGCTCGTCGACCTCGTCGAGGTCGTTCTCCGCGTAGATGGCCTCCACCGGGCACTCCTCGACGCAGGCCCCGCAGTCTATGCAGGTGTCCGGGTCGATGTACAGCATTTCCGTGGTAGCGAACGGCTTCTCGTCCGGTGTGGGATGGATGCAGTTGACCGGACAGACATCGACGCACGAGGCGTCGTTGCAGCACGGCTGCGTGATCACATAAGTCACGGTTCTCCCCTACCTGAGTACGCGCAGTCCGACGTCGGGATGTGACACCAGACTATAACGTGTTCCAATTTTGCGCGAGAACCGTGCGTTGTCAGACCGCGTCGCCCGGTTCCACACGGAATCCGACCTTGACCGTGACCTGGTAGTGCGCGATCGCGCCGTTCTCGACGTGGCCCCGGGTCTCGACGACCTCGAACCACTCGACGTTGCGCACGGTCTCGTTGGTCCGCGCGATGGCGTTCTCGATGGCCGCGTCGGTGCTGTCGCTCGACGAACCGACGACCTCGACAACTCGGTACACGTGATCACTCATCAGGATTCCTTTCGTGGTTACTTGCCGTTCCGGACGATCGCCTGCGCCTCGACACCGAGCCGGGCCAGACGAAGATCACCGAGAGCCGTGAGGGAACTTCCGAGCCGGTTGGTGACGAAGCCCAGGGACAGTCCGCTGTCGAGGTCCGCGTAGGCGCCGGACCCGCCGACGCCGTAGTGCCCGATCGCGTTCCGTGGTTGTTCCCGGGACGCGAGGATCGGCCGGTGGTAGCCGAGGGACCACTGCGGCCGGATACCGAGAACGTAGTCCCGGTCGTAGGTCTGCACCTGTGACATCTGCGCGATGGTGGACTTGCGCAGGAACCGGTGTCCGTCCAGCCTGCCGCCGTTGGCGATGGCGCCGTACATGCGCGCGAGCGCCCGCGCGCTGAACACGCCGTTCCAGCCGGGCATCACCGCGTCGTGCACCGCGGGGTTCCGGACCAGCACGTCGAATCCCCGGGGCATCGCCGCCTCGGCGAGTCCGCGGGTGGGGCCGACGAGCGAGAGCACGTTCGACGTGAGCTCCCAGTTGAGTCCGGCCGGGTTGATGTGCGGAAACAGCTTCGCGATCCGCGGACGGTGCTGTCCGGGAACCTGATACCAGAAGTCGTCGACGCCGAGCGGGCCTGCGATTTCGTCCTGCACGACCTGGACGAACGGCTTTCCGGTGACGCGGGCGATCAGTTCGGCCACCAGCCACCCGTAGGTGACGGCGTGATACCCGGGGCCGCGCAGCCTGCGCGGATCCGCCGGGGTGGCCGCGAGGGCCCCGGCGACGGCGTCGTAGTCGAGGAGATCGAGCGGGCTCCGCATCAGACCCCGGACCTTGTGCAGTCCGGCCCGGTGGGTGAGGAGTTCGCGGACCGTGATGTCGTCCTTGCCTGCCGCGCCGAACTCGGGCCAGTAGCGCGCGACGGGCGCGTCGTAGTCGATCAGCCGGCGTTCGGCGAGCCGGTGGACGACCGTGCTGGCCACGCCCTTTCCCGTGGAGAACGACAGGGCGACGGTGTCGCGGTCCCAGCGGCGGTCGCGGTCGGCCCAGCCCGCCCAGATGTCGAGGACTTTCTCACCCCGGAAGTACGCGGTGAGCGCCCCGCCGCCGTGCTGAGGTTGCCGGTACATCGCGAAGAACCGGTCGGCGAGCGGCAGGAACCGAGGATCGACGTGCAGCTCCGTCCGTGGCACGGACGCGGGCCGGGGAACTCGAACGCTGGTCGTCATCGACCACCTCCGATCTCGCTGCCGTATCTCCTACGGCAGTTGCGTCAGCCCATTGTGACTACCGTCACCATACGACGCGGACCGGGGTGCCGTTCAGGGAAGCCGCCACACTGTTATGCCGTCACTCAGACACGCTTGACCTGCAAGGAAATTGATCGCGAGCGACGGTCCAGCGGCGCACACCACGCCCTTGGCCGGATCCGCGACGAGCGCCTGTCCGCCCGGACCGCTCAGCACCAGGGCGGGACCGGCACTGTCGACCGTTCCGATGGCGACGCTCTCGGGCCCGACCGCCACGGCGGCGACGGCGCCACGACGTGCCTCGGCCGCACCCACACCACCGCCCAGCCCCGCGCCGAGCGCCGCGCCCGCGTGGGCTGCGTCGGCGAAACCGACACCGTCCGTGCCGAACGCCGCCGAATTGCTGCTCATATCGGCATTGGCACCGCACGCGCTCCGGTCGACGATCGTGGTGTCGCCCCGGCCGGGTGGTGACACACAGGAGAGGGAGACGGCCGACGCGGTGGCCGGCGCGATCATCAGGGCCCCGAGTGCCGTCGCGACGACACCGAGGGCGAGTCCGGCAGTACCGACTGTCGTACGTTCCATGGCGACCTCACATTGTTCCCGACCCGACCGTCCCGAGCCTACGTGAGCGCCGGCTATTTGCGGTCTCGGTCCCGACTCGGTTGTACCCGCTTGGGTTCCCCCGGCATCTTGGGGTAATTGGGTGGGTACGGCAGATCGCCGAGACCGTTCGCGGCGTCCCGTTCGGCCATCTCCAGCAGCACGTCCAGCGATTGCGCCACGTCGCCCATGGTCGCCATGGGATCGCCGCGCTTCTCGAGCAGCGCGGGCACGGTCGCGATGGTGAAGTCGTCGGGGTCGACGTCGACGAGTTCCTCCCAGGTGACCGGCGTCGACACGGTCGCGATCGGCGTCTTGCGGGCCGAGTAGGCGGACGCGATGGTCTTGTCCCTGGCGTTCTGGTTGAAGTCGAGGAAGATGCGTTCGCCGCGTTCCTCCTTCCACCAGGACGTGGTGGCCCGGTCGCCGCTGCGCCGCTCGATCTCCCGTGCGAGGGCGATGCCCGCGCGCCGCACCTCGATGAAATCCCAGCGCGGCTCGATGCGGAGATACACGTGCAGCCCGCGGCCGCCCGACGTCTTGGGGTAGCCGACGAGACCGAGTTCGTCCAGCAGCGGCCGGAGCACGTCCAGCGCGACCGCCCGGGCGTCGTCGAATCCGGTCCCCGGCTGCGGATCCAGGTCGATGCGCAGTTCGTCGGGGTGATCGACGTCGGGGCACCGGACCGCCCACGGGTGGAACGTGATGTTGCCGAGGTTCGCCGCCCACACGATGTTCGCGGCGCTGCGCACGCGGAGCACGTCGGCCTTGCGGCCGGAGGGTAACGTGACCTCGCACGAGTCGACGTGATCGGGGCGCTTCGCGGGAACCCGCTTCTGGTAGATCTCCTCGCCCTCGATCCCGTCCGGGAACCGCTGCAGATGCGTCGGCCGATCGAACAGGGCGGTCAGCAGCGCACCGTTCAGCGCCACGGTCCGGTAGTACTCCACCAGGTGCCGTTTCGTGCCGCCCTCGGCACCGAGTTTCGGGTAGTAGATCTTGTCGGGATTCGACAGCCGCACGGCGATGCCGTCGACGTCGAGTTCTTCGGCAGGACTCGCCATCTAGGAACCTCCGGCCAGGACGTCGGCAAGGTCGTATCGCACCGGGACCTCCAATTGTTGGAACGTGCACTCGTCGGGCGTCCGGTCCGGGCGCCAGCGCAGGAACCGCGCGGCGTGCCGGAACCGGGCACCCTCCATCTGGTCGTACGCCACCTCGACGACGCGTTCGGGGCGCAGCGGCACCCAGGTTCGGTCGTTACCCGACTGCCACCGTGTCGGCGCCCCGTCCGCGACTACGTCGTCTCCGACGCGCAGCTCGTCGAGTTCGGCGAGCAGTTCGATCCGCCGCGCCGCCGTGAACGCCGACGCACCGCCGACCATCGCCATCTGGTCGCCGTCGTACAGTCCGAGCAGCATCGACCCGATCCCCGGCTGGCTCTTGTGCGGCCGGTAGCCGATGACGACGCAGTCGGCGGTGCGGGCGTGCTTCACCTTCACCATTTCCCGCTTGTTGGGCAGGTACGGGCCCACCAGCTTCTTCGCCACCACCCCATCGAGGCCGGCCCCCTCGAACGCCTCGAACCACTCGATGGCCGTCGCACTGGATTCGGTGGCCGCGGTGACGTGGCAGCTGGGTCCACCGCCGATGGTGTCGACGAGCTGTGCGCGACGTACGGAGAAGTCCTCCCGGCTGAGGTCGCGGTCGCCCAGGGCGAGCAGATCGAACGCGACGAACTGGGCCGGCGTCTTCTCCGACAGCATCGTGACCCGGCTCTCGGCCGGATGAATGCGCTCCGACAACGACTCCCAGTCGAGCCGGGTGCGGCCGTCGATGCTGCGCGGGACGACGAGTTCGCCGTCCACCACGCACCGCTCGGGCAGTTCGTCCTTCACCGCCCGGACGAGTTCGGGAAAGTACCTGGCCAGATCCTTTCCGCCGCGGGACCCGAGCACCACCTCGTCGCCGTCGCGGAAGACGAGGGTGCGGAAACCGTCCCATTTCGGTTCGTAGGACCAGGCGAGCCCGGACTCCGGTTGCGCCGGAACGGACGACGCAGCCTTCGCGAGCATCGGCTGTAACGGAGGCATCACGGGGAGATCCACCCGTCCATACTGTCACCACGATTGGCAAATCGGACAGCGATGTAATCAAATAATGCGCGACACGGCAATCGCGGTGGACACGATCGAGGTGGCAACGGTCATCTCGGAGGAACGGGTGGCGGACGGTCACCTGACGGAGGGGTCAGACATGACAGGGTTAGTTCGGCGGGTGTGTACCGCAGTCGTCGCAGTGTCGGCGACGGCAGTTCTGGTGGCCGGGTGCGGTTCGGACACGACGCCCACCGCGGTGCCGGAGTCGGGTGCCTCCGCGGCCACCTCGTCCAGCGAATCGACCACCGTGATCGACGGGCAGGAAGGCGAGGACGCCGGCGGCGACATCGACTTCGAGGTCGCGATCGGTGAATGCGTGAAGCTCGGCGGCACCGTCTCCGACGCCGAGATCGACAAGGCGGTGTGCGGCAGCGCCGATTCGAACTACAAGGTGATCGCCAAGGCCGCGAAGAACAGCCAGTGCATCAGCGACGCCGACTCGTACTACTACGAAACCCTCGGCGGCATCGAGCAGGGCGCGATCTGCCTCGACGTCGACTGGGTCGTCGGCGGTTGCATGGACGTCGGCGGCGAGGATCCCGCGCGCATCGACTGCGGCGACACCGCGGCCGTCGACGGCGTCAAGGTGACGGAGATCGTGCAGGGCGCAACGTCCGTGGACTCGTGCAGCACGTCGTCCAACGGATACGAATACCCCGAGCGCAAGTTCGTCGTCTGCGTCGACGAACTCTGACAGCCGGCGCCGGCCGGCTGCGGGCACTGCCCGCAGCCGGCCTCGCTCACAACCAGCCGCGGCGTTTGAAGATCGTGTACAGCCCGGCGCAGGTGAGCATCATCAGCGACAGGGCGAACGGATACCCACCGACCCAGTGCAGTTCGGGCATGTGGTCGAAGTTCATACCGTAGACCGTCCCGATCAGGGTGGGCGCGAACAGGATCGCCGCCCACGCCGACACCTTCTTGATCTCCTCGTTCTGCGCATAGCTGGCCTGGGTCAGGTTGCGCATCTCCTCGTTCTGCTCCTGCGACACCAGGGTGGCGTTGACGGTGAGGATGTTCCCGAGCAGCTGACGGAAGCCGTCGGCCCGCTCCACGACGACCGTCGCGTGGTCGGTGACGTCACGCAGATAACGCTGCAGTTCCTCGTCGGTGTTGTACTTCTCGAATCCCGCCGACAACCCGCGGAGCATCCCGAGCAGCGGCCTTGTGGCCCTCTGGAATTCGATGACCTCGCGGGTGAGTTCGTAGATGCGCCGCGACACGCCCGGCGCTCCGCTGAACACCTCGGTCTCGATCTCGTCGATGTCGTTCTGCAGTCCGGCGACCACCGGCGCGTACCCGTCGACCACGGCGTCGAGGATGGCGTAGAGAACCGCCTCGGGTCCGAGCCGGAGCAGGTCCGGGTTGCTCTCCATCCGCCGGCGGACCGCCGACAGGTCGGGGGATTCGCTGTGCCGGACCGTGAGCACGAACGTCGGACCGCAGAAGACATGCAGCTCACCGAATTCGACGCGCTCGGTTTCGTCGCAGTAGCGCGCGGCGCGCAGGACCACGAACAGCGTCTTGCCGTACCGCTCCAGCTTGGGCCGCTGGTGGGCGACGATCGCGTCTTCGACAGCCAGCTCGTGCAGGTCGAATTGCTTTGCTGCCGCGTACAACTGGGCGTCGTTCGGCCGGTACATCCCGATCCACGCCATCGACGACGCGTCGGGCAGGCTCGCGAGTGCCTCCGACAGCGTGGCCGGGGTGGCCGTCTTCCGGCCGTCGCGGTAGACGGCGCTGTTGACCACCGTTTCCTCCGCAGGCGTCGGTTCGACGGGCCGGCGGGTCACCGCGTGACCGGCGTCGGCGTCGGACAGACCGGCGGAGCGGCTGGGGAGGAGGGAACGGATCGGACGCAGCTGAGGCATGACACGGGGCTTTCGAGGGAAAGTGGGCAGCGCGGAACGGCGCTGAGGAACACGGACCGTGAAACCGCGCACCTACCGGTGGAACGGTTTCAGTTGGTACTCGGAGGTTGGCTTCTCATCGGATGCCACACCTCCTTGCTCTCTCGAATAGGCAGTTCACGACCTCGGCGAACTGCAGACCGGGGGACACGATACCCCCGCCGACCGGCCACGACAACCTGGGACCCCCGCCGTGTCGGTCCCGGATCCGGCGCCTGCCGCGGCAGATACTGGGCGGGCAACGAATCACCACCGAGAGGCCCTCATGACCAGCTGGTCGGACAGACCGATCTGCGCGTTCGACCTGGAGACGACGGGACCCGACCCCACCGACGCCCGCATCGTCTCCGCGTGCATCGCCGTCGTCGACGCTCACCACTTCGAGTCGCGAACCTGGCTGCTCGACCCGGAGGTTCCCATCCCGCAGGGCGCCTCGGACGTGCACGGAATCTCCACGGAGTACGCCCGGGCTCACGGACAGGACTACGCCACCGGGTACGGCGAGATCCGCGAGGCCCTGCACGACGCGTGGACCCGCGACCATGCCGTCGTCGCGTTCAACGCCTCTTACGACCTGACCGTCATGCACACCGAGGGCCTGCGCCTCGGGCTGACCGAACTCGTCACCGGCATCGTGGTCGACCCGTACGTCATCGACCGCGAGATGGATCGGTACCGGAAGGGCAGGCGCACACTGGGCGCGGTGTGCGAGCACTACGGCATCGCGCTGGAGGACGCCCACGAGGCCGAGGCCGACGCGATCGCCGCCGCACACCTCGCCCGGACGCTCGCGCAGGAGTACCCGAATCTGCGGGCCCTGGACATCATGAGCCATCAGGCCGGCTGGCACGCGGAACGGCAACGCGACTTCGCCGACTACCTCGTCCGGCAGGGCCGGGACGCATCGGATGTCAACGGTGAGTGGCCGATTCGCGGTCTCGCACAGTTCCGCATCGCCTGATCCGATTCACGGCCGTTCGGCGAGCGCGCGCGACAGGACCGGCCCGATGACGGCGAGGGACTGCGGCTCGATCATCTCGTTGTGCCCGCAGTCCACGGGCCGCTCGTCGATCCGGCCGGTCACGAGCGGCCGCCACTCGTCCGCCGACCGCGCACGGGTCGCGCCGTTCCCGTCGTGCGTGGCGAGGAAGATGAGCAGGTCCCCGTCGTAGACCCGCGGCACGAAGTGGTGGGCGAGCCACCGCGAATTCTCGTATCCCGCGGTGATCCGTTCGAGATCGTGCCCGCGCACTCCGGTCTCGGTCCCGAACGACTCGTCGATCAACCGGGCCGCGTGCTCGTAGGTCATCTCACCGTCGCCCTCGGTCTGGAGTCCCAGCCCGCGCAGGAGGTCCCGGATCTCCAGCCTGCCGACCAGCGGGTCCTCGCCGCCCACGGGGTAGCTGTCCATGACGGCGAGTGTCGCTACCTCTTCGCCGGCCCTCTGCAGTTCGACGGCCATGGCGTGCGCGATGACCCCGCCGAGGGACCAGCCGAGCAGGTCGTACGGTCCGGTGGGCTGGATGGCCTGCATCTCCTCGACGTATCGGTGGGCCAGTTGCTCGATCGTCCGGTAGTCGCCGTCACCGCTGATCGTGGGCAGCTGCAGTCCGTATGCCGGCCGGTCGGGAGGGAGATACTGCACCAGACCTGCGTACCCCCAGGACAGACCGATGCCCGGATGCACGCAGAACAGCGGTCGCCCGCTTCCCTGCGCACGCAGCGGAATCACCACGGCGAGTGCCTCTTCCATACCGGCGCTCCGGTGTGGAAGGTCGAGGCGGCGGGCGATTCCCGCCGGTGTCGGGTCGAGGAACATCCACTGCAGCGGAACCTTCCGATCCAACGCCGCCTGCAGTGCGCTGACGATCCTGGTGGCGAGGAGCGAATTTCCACCGAGATCGAAGAAGCTGTCCGCGGTGCCCACCCGGTCCACTCCGAGTACCTCCGCGAAGGCGTCCACGACGATGCGCTCGTTGTCCGTGGCCGGTGCCCGGAACGCCGCACCGGTCGAGCCGAATTCCGGGGCGGGCAACGCCTTCCGGTCGAGCTTGCCCACCGGGGTCATCGGAATCCGATCGAGAACGACCACCGCGGACGGCACCATGTGGGTGGGCAGGCGCTCGGACGCGTAGGTGCGCAGCCCCGCGGGCTCCACCTCCTGCCCGTCCTGAACCCGCACGTACGAGGCGAGCACGGTGTCACCGGACGGGCCGGTGTGACCGATGGTGGCGGCGAAGGCAACCGCCGGGTGACGGGCGAGCACGGCGTCGATCTCCCCGAGTTCGATGCGGAAACCACGGACCTTCACCTGGAAGTCGCTGCGGCCGATGTACTCGAGTGCGCTCGCCGACTTCCGCCAGCGCACCACGTCGCCGGTCCGGTACATCCGAGTGCCCGGTTCACCGAAATTGCAGGCGACGAATCGTTCCGCGGTCAGCTCCGACCGGTTGTGGTACCCGCGTGCCATACCCGGTCCGGCGATGTACAACTCGCCCGGTACGCCGACCGGGACCGGCTGCAATCTCTCGTCGAGGACCAGGAACGCGAAACCCCTTGCGGCAGAACCGATGTTCACGACCTCACCGGGACGCATCGCGGCGCTGACGCTCGCCTGAATCGTGGTCTCCGTGGGCCCGTATCCGCTGTGCAGGCTCCGCCCCGGCGCCCACCGCGCCACCACTTCCGGCGGGCACGCCTCGCCCACCAGATCCAGGACCCGGAGCGAATCGAGTCCGTCGTTGTCGAGGGCCGCCAGTGCGGTCGGCGTGATGGTCGCATGGGTCACCTGCTCACGACGGAACAGCTCCGCCAGGTCGCTGCCCCCGATGACGGCAGGCGGCACGATCACGACGCGCGCCGACGCACTGAACGCCATCATCAGCTCGAACACCGACGCGTCGAAGCTCGGGGACGCCAGCTGCGAGACCCGGGACTCGTGCGTGACCTGGAACCGTTCGTGGGTCTCCGCGGTGAAATCGGCCATGCCCCGGTGGGTGACGGTCACGCCCTTCGGTCTTCCGGTCGACCCCGACGTGTAGATGAGATAGGCCGGGTGGGCGAGGTGCAACGGCCTCGTCCGCTCCTCGTCGGTGATCGGTGCCGGCGACACGTCCGCCGCCTGCGCGGCGAAGTCCTCGTCGTCGAGGACCAGCCACGGAACGGTGTCGGGCAGGGTGCTCCGGCGACTCCTCACGGTGAGGCCGAGCGCGGCCCGGCAATCGGTGAGCATGTATTCGATACGGTCGCGCGGGTAGGTGGGGTCGACGGGTACGAGCGCCGCGCCCGCCTTGGTGATCGACCAGATCGAGATCACCGACTCGATCGACCGGGGCATGCCGACAGCCACGAACGTCTCCGGTCCCACCCCGCGGTCGCGGAGAACCCGGGCCACCCGGTTGGACCACTCGTCGAGTTGGCGGTAGGTCACACGCCGGTCCTCGAAGGACAGGGCCACCGAGTCCGGGTCGAGCGCGGCGGCGGCAGTCAGCAGGTCGGGCCACAGCTCGGGGCGCACCTCCGGCGCGCCGCGGGCAGGGACCATCGCCCGCAACTCCGCCTCGCCGAGGAGGGGAAGGTCGCCGATCGGCCGGTCGGGATTCACGGTGACGGCGTCGAGAATCCGCACGAAACGGTCGGCGAAGCCACGGACCGTGTCGGGGTCGAAGAGATCGGCGGCGAAGTCGACGGCGCCGTTCATCCCCGCGGGCGCACCGTTCGCGTCGAACTCCTCCGCCAGGAGGAATTCGAGATCCACCTTGACCACGGCGAGCCCGGGATCGATTCCGCGGACTTCCAGTCCCGGCAGAGTCAGGGCCGGTCGCTCGTTGTTCTGGAATTCCAGCGACACCTGGACGAGCGGCGCATACGCCGTCGATCGGGTCGGCCCGACCGCCTCCACCACCCGCTCGAACGGAACGTCGGCATGCGCGAAGGCGCCGAGGTCGACGTCACGACAGTGCGCGGCCAGGGCGGTGAACGACGCGGCCGCATCCACATGCGTGCGCAGGGCGAGCGTGCCCACGAACATGCCCACCAGATCGTCGAGTGCGGGCTCTCCCCGGCCGGCGATCGGGGTGCCGACGGCGACGTCCGGAGTCCCACCGAGGCGGCTGAGCAACACCGCGAGGGCGGCGTGCACGGTCATGAATTCGGTGGAGCCGAGACGACGCGACAACTCCCGGATGCGGCGGTGAAGGTCGCTGTCGACGGAGAAGTGGATGCGCTCGCCGCGGAAGGACTGCTGGGACGGCCGATCCCGATCGGTGGGGAGTTCCAGGAGATCGGGGGCGCCGGCCAGCGCCGTCGTCCAGTAGTCGAGTTGCCGCGAAATCAGCGACCGGGGGTCGTCGTCCGAACCCAGCGATTCCCGTTGCCACAGGGCGTAATCGGCGTACTGCACCGGCAGGGGCGCCCAGTCGGGCGCGCCGCCGGAGACGCGGGCGCCGTACGCCGTCATCACGTCGCGCACCAGCGGGACCATCGAGAACCCGTCTGCCGAGATGTGGTGCACCACCACGGCGAGTACGTGCTCGGTGGCGCTCAGTGAATACAGCCCGACCCGCAGCGGAAGCCTCACGGTGACATCGAAACCCGCCGAGACCAGCCGGGTCACTTCCTCCCGCAGCTGCTCGTCCGAGACGGTGACGGGGATCAGCGCGGGCACCGCACCCGCAGCGGGCAGGATCTGCTGAACCGGCCAGTCGCCGCGGACCGGGAACATCGTGCGCAGCGACTCGTGCCGGGCGACGACATCGGTGAGCGCCGAATTCAGTGCTCCCACATCGAGGTCCCCGCTGAGTGTCACCACGATCGGGATGTTGTAGGCGGCCGAGGTGGTGTCGAGCTGGTTGACGAACCACATCCGCTGCTGCGCGAACGACAGCGGAATGTCTTCGGGCCGGGTGCGGGCCGCGAGCACCGGTGGTCCGGACGGCTCCGCACCGGCGTGCTCGATCCGTGCCGCCAGCGCGGCGACCGTGGGCGCCTCGAACAGATCACGCACCCCGCACTCGGTGCCGAGCAGCGCTCGCAGCCGCGCCATCACCCGGGTGGCGCTCAGGGAGTTTCCGCCGATGTCGAAGAAACCGGCGTCGGCGCCGACACGCCCCAGTCCGAGTACGTCCGCGAAGACTCCGGCCACCGTTTCCTCGATCGGACCGATCGGCACCCGGTCGTGCCCCGTCCCGGAGAGCAGATCGGGCTCGGGCAGTGCCGTGCGGTCCAGCTTGCCGACCGCCGTCAGTGGAATGTGATCCAGAACCGTGATCGAGGTGGGCACCATGTGGGACGGCAGGCGGTCCGCCAGGTGCCGGGTGAGTATCGCCGTGTCGAGGGAGCGACCCGACGTCGGAACGACGTACGACATCAGCAGGGTGTCTCCCGCAGGACCGCGATGCGCGAGAGTGGCGGCGAATCCGACGTCCGGTTCCGACATCAGGGTGGAGTCGATCTCGCCGAGTTCGATGCGGAAACCGCGCACCTTCACCTGGAAGTCGGTGCGGCCCACGTACTCGATGCTGTGGTCTGCCGTCCACCGCACGATGTCACCGGTGCGATACATCCTCTCCCCGGGACGGACGGGGTCGGCGACGAACCGCTCGGCGGTGAGTGCCGGTCGGCGGTGGTAGCCGCGGGCCAGACCGGCCCCGGCGAGATACAACTCGCCCGGAACCCCCACGGGGACCGGTTGCAGCCGGGAGTCGAGCACCAGTTCCGTCACCCCGCGGATCGGCCCGCCGATGGTGATCGGGTGCCCGGGGACCATCGGCTCGCTGATGTTGGACATGATCGTCGTCTCGGTCGGTCCGTACGCGTTGTACAGCCGGCGGCCCGGCGCCCAACGGGCGACGAGTTCGGGCGGGCAGGCCTCGCCGCCGAACACCAGGTCCGTGAGCTGCGCCAGCCCGGCCGGATCGAGTGACGCCAACGCAGCGGTGGTGATGAAGGCGTGGGTCACGCTCCGGTCGGCCAGAAGCCGCGCGAGTTCGTCGCCGCCGAACACGGTGGGCGGCGCGATCACCATCGTCGCGCCGGCACCGAAGGCCTGCAGGTACTCGAACACCGATCCGTCGAAACTCGGTGTGGAGAAGTGCAGAGTCCGGGACTGCGGTGTCGCACCGAAACGTTCGAGCTGGTCGAGAGCGAAGTTGTCCAGTCCGCGATGGGTGACCACCACACCCTTGGGCACACCCGTGGACCCCGACGTGTAGACGGCGTACACCGCGGTGTCCAGCGTGATCGGACCGCTCCGGTCGACATCGGTCACGGCTGCCGCCGGGCGCTCGGCGCACTCGGTCGCGAAGCCGGGTTCGTCCAGGGCCAGCCAGTGTGCGGTGCCCGGGAGCCGGTCTCGGTGTTCGGTCGTGGTCACGCCGAGAGTGACTCCGGAATCGACGAGCATGTGAGTGATGCGCTCGTCGGGGTAGTTCGGATCGATCGGCACGAACGCCGCACCGGTCTTCGCCACCGCCCACACCGACAGCACCGAATCGAGGGACCGCGGTATCCCGATGGCCACGAACGTCTCCGGGCCCGCCCCCCGCGCGATGAGTGCGCGCGCCAGACGATTCGACCGCTCGTCCAGGTCGCCGTAGCTCACGTCGCCGTCCTCGGAGGACAGTGCGATCGCCCCCGGATCGAGCGCGGCCCCCTCTTCGAGGATCTGCGGCAGCGTGCGGGTCGACCCGCCCGGACCGCCGCGGACCGGCACCAGCTCGGCGCGCTCCCGGTCGGTCAGCAGCGACAGCGCGGCCAGCGGCTGGTCCGGACGAGCGCACGCGTCGAGTACACGCAGCACGCGTCCGGCGATGTCGTCGATGGTGTCCGTGTCGAAAACGTCCGGGAGGTACTCGAACTTCAGGCGCAGACGAGCGTCGACGGATGCCACAAGACTCAGCGGATAGTGGGCCGCATCTCGCGCGTCCACTCCGGCGACGCGCATTCCGGCGATGTCGGTCTCGGTGGAGAGCCCGGCGCGGTCGACGGGGTACGACTCGAACACCGTCAACGTGTCGAATCCGACCTCCGGTCCGGCGGCACTCTGGATTTCGGCCAGCCCGAGGTAGTGGTGATCCAGCAACGCCGCCTGCTCGGCCTGCACCCGTTCCAGCAGGGCGCCCACCGTGTCGTCGGGGCGCAGCCTCACCCGGACGGGCAGTGTGTTGATGAACAGTCCGACCATCGTCTCGATGCCGGTCAACTCGGGGGGCCGCCCCGAGACGGTGGCGCCGAACAGCACGTCGTCTCGGGCGGTCAACGTACCCAGCACAATCCCCCACGAGACCTGAACGAGCGTGTTGACGGTCAGTCCCCGCGAACGCGCGACGTCGCGCAGGCGGGTGGTGTGGTCCTCGTCCAGGTCGAAGACGAATTCGTCGGACATCGTGGACAACCGCCGTCCCCGGTCCGAGTGGGCAAGCAACGTCGGTCCGTCCACCCCGGCGAGGGCCCGAGCCCACACCTCACGGGAGGCGCCCTGATCTCGGCGGCTCATCCACCCCAGGTAGTCGCGGTACCCGCGGACGCGGGGCAGCGGCGACGGGTCCGCGTCGGTGGCGTACAGCGTCAGCAACTCCCGGACCAGCAGCGGCATCGACCAACCGTCGAGGAGGATGTGGTGGTTGGTCGACACCAGCCGGTAGCGGTTCGGCGCGGTAGCGATCAGCAGGAACCGGATCAGCGGGGCACGCGTCAGGTCGAACGGGCGGCCCCGGTCCTCGGCCAGCAGTCGCGCGACCTCGGACACCGCCGCGTCCTCGTCGAGAGCCGTGAGATCGACCTCGCGCCAGGGCGCCTCCACCCTTCGACGGATCACCTGAACGGCGTTGCCGTCGGCGTCGTGCCGGAAGCAGGCGCGCAGATTCGCGTGCCGGTCCAGCAGGGCGTCGGCCGCGCGGCGCAGTCGATGCGGATCCACGGCGCCCTCGAGTTCGAGGCTCACCTGCACCAGGTAGGCGTCGAGGGAGTCGTCGGCGAGTTCGGAGTGGAAGAGCATGCCGGACTGCAGGGGCGACAGCGGCCACACGTCCGTCAGGTCCGGACAGATGTGTTCGAGGTCCTCGATCGCATCCTGTCGAAGCTCGACGAGATCGAGATCCGACGGCGTGAACCCGCCGCCACCCGACTCCACATGCGTGCCGAGAGCAGCGAGCGCCTGCAGCCACAGCTGCGCGAGTTCCTCGACCTCCTCGCGGGTGAGGACGCCCGGAGGGAAGGTCCACGTGGAGTTCAGCTGGGGGCCGTCGCCCGAGTCGACGGTCATCGCGTTGACGTCGACGACGGCCGCGACGGGCACCGCCGACTTCTCGCGCAGTCCTGGTTCCTCGACCGGCACCCACCCCTCGTCGGTCTCCGTGGCGGTCCGGCCCATTCTGCCGAGATAGTTGAAGCTGACCTGAGGCATCGGCAGCGGCGAAAGAACCTGCGCCGTCTCGTCGTTCAGGTACCGGAGAAGTCCGAAACCGATGCCGTGGTCGGGAACGGCGAGGAGCTGCTCCTTCACGGTCTTCATTGCGACCCCCACGGACGGGCCCGCGGCGAACGCGTCGTCGAGGTCCACCCCGCTCAGATCGAGTCGCACCGGGAAGATGGTGGTGAACCAGCCGATCGTGCGCGCGAGATGTGCGCCCGGCACCACCTGCTCCTCACGACCGTGCCCCTCGAGACCCACCAGCGCGCCGGGGAGTTCGATCCCGCGGCGGCGCCGCCAACTCGTCAGTGCCATGGTCAGTGCCGTCAGCAGCGCATCTCCCACGCCGGCGTGGAAGGCCCGCGGCACCGTTGTCAGGAGCGTCTCGGTCAACGGGGCAGAAACGCGCACCGCGAAGTGCGCGGCGGTCGCAGCGGTATCCGATGCGGTCACCGGGCGCGACCCCAGCAGCGGGTCGGGTGCGTTCAGCATTCCCCGCCACAGTTCGACCTCGGCGGTGCGCTGGGGTTCACGCGCGGCGTCGGCGAGGGCGTGCGCCCACCGGCGCATCGACGTCCCCGGTGGCTCGAGCGCCGGTGCCGCGCCGGACTGCAGTTGCGCGCACACCGCGGCGAGGTCGGGGATCAGGATCCGCCAGGACACACCGTCCATCGCCAGATGATGGACGGCGATCAACACGCGACTCGGATGGTCGCCCCCGTCCAGCCAGACCGCCTGCATCATCACGCCCGACTCCGGGTCGAGCCGATCGAGGGCACTGTCGAGTTCGGCGCCGACATCGTCCGTCCGGCCCCGGCGGAGAACGCTCGCCGCCCGCACCGATCCTTCGGCCTGCACCTCCATCGACCAGCCCTCTTCGGTGCGGGACGTGCGGTACACCCGCGCCCGCAACAGGTCGTGCCGATCCAGCACGGCCTGCAGCGCCGCCGTCAGGGTGTCGTCGTCCACCGAGGCGGGCAGCGTGAACAGTGCGGACTGCGAGTAGCGGCGGAAATCCCCACCCCGGGCGAGCATCCACCGCACGATCGGAGTCAGCGGAACCTCGCCGATCCCGCCCCCGGGCAGTTCGTCGAGAACCACCGTCCCGTCATCCGTTCCGGCCGTCGCGGCCAGCCCGGCAACGGTTTTGCGCTCGAACACCTCGCGCGGCGAGATCAGTATCCCGGCGGCCTTGGCGCGGGTGACCAGCTGGATGGACATGATCGAATCCCCGCCGAGGGCGAAGAACGAGTCGTCCACCCCCACCGAGTCGAGGCCGAGGACCTCCGCGAACAGGTCCACGAGAGTCCGTTCCGTCTCGGTGACCGGACCGCGGCCCACTGTCACTCGCTGTCCGAAGTCCGGTTCGGGCAGCGCTTTCCGATCGAGTTTGCCGTTCACCGTCCGCGGCATCTCGTCGAGAACCACCACAGCGGCCGGCACCATATGCGACGCCAATCGCTCGGCGGCCGTATCGATGATCGCCGCCGGGTCGATCGCGACACCGATCTCCGGCACCACGTACCCCACCAACCGGTCCCCGAGTGCCGTCACCGTCGACTGCGCCACCCCCTCGCACGCGAGCAGCGCCGATTCCACCTCACCGAGTTCGATCCGGTAGCCCTTCACCTGCACCTGGAGGTCGTTGCGGCCGAGGTACTCCAGCTGTCCGTGCCCGTTCCACCTGCCCAGGTCACCGGACCGGTACATCCGGACCCCGGGAGTGAAGGGGTCGGCGACGAATCGGCCGGACGTGAGGGCCTGCCGGCCGAGATAGCCACGTGCGACCTGGGCCCCGGAGACGTACATCTCCCCGACCACGCCCGGCGGCACCGGATGCAGTCGCCCGTCGAGCACGTACACGCGCAGTCCGGGCAGTCCCCGGCCGATCACCGATGCGGGCTCCTCCTCGACGACGTCCCGGGCGATCGGCAGGTGGCTGACGTGCACGGTCGTTTCCGTGATGCCATACATGTTGACCAGGACCGGCGCGGTGTCGCCCCGGCGTGCGTACCAGCGTCGCAACTGGCCGAACTCGAGGGCCTCTCCGCCGAAGATGACGTACCGCACCGACAGGCCGGGACCACCGGCGAGACGATCGGCCTCCGCCAATTGGTAGAAGGCGGTGGGGGTTTGATTCACGACCGTGACTGTTTCGTCGCGCAGTAGTTCGAGGAACTCCGCGGGTGAGCGCGCCGTGAAGTAGTCCACCAGCACCAGCCGGCCGCCGTGCGCGAGCGCTCCCCACATTTCCCACACCGAGAAGTCGAACGCGGCGGAATGGAACATGGTCCACACGTCGGCCGGTCCGAATCCGAACAGCGTCTGGGTGTTCGCCAGCAACGTGATCACGTTGCGGTGCGAGACCTGCACGCCCTTCGGCTGCCCGGTGGAACCGGACGTGTAGATCACGTACGCCACCGAGTCCAGGTGCAGCGGAGCACGGCGGTCGGTGTCGGTGACCGGCAGCGACGACAGCTGCTGCAGCGCAGTCACTGTCTCGGGATCGTCCACCACAACCACCGGAACCCCGGCGCCGCGGAAGGTCTCGGCGTCCGCGGTCGTGGTGAGCACACACGTCGGCCGGGCGTCGCCGAGCAGGAAGGCCAACCGCTCGGCAGGAGAGGCGACGTCCACCGGAAGGTACCCGGCGCCCGACTTCACCACCGCCAGCAGTGCCACGACGAGGTCGATCGACCGCGTCATCCCCACCGTCACCAGGTTTTCCGCGGCTGCCCCCTGTTCCACCAGCAGTCTCGCGAGCCGGTTGGCCCGGTCGTCGAGCTCGCGGTACGTCACCGACGCGTCGTCGCAGCGCACCGCGACGGCATCGCCCGCGGATGCCACCATGCGATCGAACGCATCCGCGAGAGACAGCGGTGGGACATCGGTCCCCGGCCGATGCGCGGCGGTGAGCAGGAGCTCGCGTTCGGGGGCGTGGAGGATGTCGACGTCCCCGACGGGTGCGGTCGGGTCGGTGGTCACGGCCGCGATCACCCGCACGAAACGCTCCGCGACACTCTCCACCGACGCGCGATCGAACACGTCGGTCGCGTAGCGGAGGCCGGCGCTGATCCCGGCAGGCACGCCCTGCTCGTCGACCCGCTCCACCAGGCTCAGCTGCAGATCGAACTTCGCGACGTCCAGATCGACGTCGAGCGACCGGGCGATCAACCCGGGCAGTTCCAGGTGGGTTCGGGTGGCGTTCTGGAATTCGAGTAACACCTGGAACAGGGGTGAGTGCGCGGTCGACCGCTCGGGTGCGAGTTCGTCCACCAGCCGCTCGAAGGGAAGGTCTGCGTGCTCGAACGCGCCGAGGTCCACCGACCGCACGGCGGTGAGCAGGTCGGCGAACGACGATCCCGGCGCCACCGGTGTGCGGAGCACCAGCGTGTTGACGAACATCCCCACGACGTCGTCGAGTGCCGCGTGGCCCCGGCCCGCGATCGGGGTTCCCACCACCACGTCGTCCGAACCCGACACCCTCTCCAGCAGCACGGCCAGCGCGGCGTGCACCACCATGAACAGCGTCGAATTGTACTGTCGTGCAAGCTCGGCCAGAGCTCCGTGGACAGATGGCGGGATGTCGAACGGGACGACGGCCCCGAGGAAGGACCGCTGGACGGGTCGTGGCCGGTCCAGGGGCAATGGCAGCACGTCCGGGATGCCCGACAACGTCCGGGCCCAGTAGCCGAGCTGACCGGACATCATCGAATCGGGCTGGTCTTCGGTGCCCAGTACCTGTCGCTGCCACAGGCTGTAGTCGGCGTACTGCACGGGCAGCGGCGCCCAGCCGGGTGCCTGCTGCTGTGCGCGGGCGGTGTAGGCGAGCATCAGGTCGCGGGCCAACGGTGCCATCGAGAAGCCGTCGGCCGCGATGTGGTGCACGACGAGGGCGAGAACGTGCCGCTCGGGAGTGAGTGTCCACAGCCTCACCCGGATCGGAAGGTCCTCGGTGACGTCGAATCCCACGCCGAAGAATGCGGTGAGCGAGTCGTGAAGGGCTCCTTCGGCAACGGGGATCGGATCGAGGTCGGGCGTCGCGAGCGTGGAGTCGACGATCACCTGCCGGGGGCCGTCGGCGGAACCGGGAAACACGGTCCGCAGCGACTCGTGGCGTTCCATGACGTCGCCGAGTGCCGCTTGTAGCGCAGCCAGGTCCACAACGCCGTCCAACTGCAGGGCGACCGGGATGTTGTAGGCCGGTGAGGAGGTGTCGAACTGGTTGACGAACCACATCCGCTGTTGCGCGACGGAAAGGGGAATCCGCTCGGGCCGCGTCGTCGCGGTGAGTGCCGGGGAGCCGGAACTCGTCCTCACGTCCGAGTCGATCCGGACGGCCAGATCGGACACCACGGGTGCGTCGAACAGCGCCGCGACACCCAGAGTCGTGTCCAGTGCGCTGTTGATGCGTCCCACCACCCGGGTGGCACTGAGCGAGTCTCCCCCGAGGTCGAAGAAGCTGTCGTCGGCCCCGACGCGGTCGACATCGAGGACGGCGGCGAAGGCGGTGGCGATCGCTTCCTCCGCGGGTGTGGTGGGGGCGCGGTATCCGACGGTGCGCGTGCCGAATTCCGGTTTCGGCAGCGCTTTCCGGTCGAGCTTGCCGTTCACCGTCACCGGCAACTCCGCCAGCACCACCACCACCGACGGCACCATGAACCCCGGCAACGCCACCGCAGCCCACTCCCGCACCACCCGCTCGTCCACCACCGCCCCGGCCACCGGCACCACATACCCCGCCAGATACTCCCCCGACGACCCATCCCCGCGCAGCACCACCACCGCCTGCGCCACATCCTCCCGGCGCAACAACACCGCCTCGATCTCCCCCAACTCGACCCGCTGACCCCGCAACTTCACCTGAAAATCCGTACGCCCCAAATACTCCAACTCCCCACCCGGCAACCACCGAACCCGATCCCCCGTCCGATACAACCGCGAACCCGCACCGAACGGATTCGCCACGAACCGATCCGCCGTCAAATCCGGCCGCCCCCGATACCCCCGCGCCAACTGCACACCCCCGAGATACAACTCCCCCGCCACCCCCACCGGCACCGGCCGCAACCGCCCGTCCAGCACCAACGTCTGCGTATTCCACACCGGCGCCCCGATCGGCACCACAACCCGATCCGCCTCCGTCACCTCGTGGAACGTGACATCCACCGACGCCTCCGTCGGACCGTACAGATTGTGCAGCTCCGCCGCGCTCACCCCGCGCAAACGTGCCGCCGTTGCCGACGGCAACGCCTCACCGCTGGCGAACACCCGGCGCAGCGCACCGCACCCCTCCACGTTCGCCCCCGCCAGGAACACCTCGAGCATCGACGGCACGAAATGCACCGTGGTGACCGCTTCCTCGCGGATCACCCGTTCGAGGTACGCCGGGTCGCGGTGCCCGTCCGGCTCCGCGATCACCAACCGCGCCCCGACGATCAACGGCCAGAACAACTCCCACACCGACACATCGAACGTCACCGGCGTCTTCTGCAACACCACGTCCTCCGACGTCAGCGGGTACCGATCCTGCATCCACAACAACCGATTCACCACACCCTCGTGCGGCACCGCCACCCCCTTCGGCCGACCCGTCGACCCCGACGTGAACATCACATACACCGGATGAGCAGGACGCAACCGCGACAACCGCTCCCCATCCCCCACCACACCGGCCGAAAACCCCGACACATCCAGGGTGTCGAGTTCCACCACCCGCACACCCACAGGCACCACCACCCGATCCGAGGACGTCGTCAGCACCAACACCGGATCCGCAATCCCCACCACGTATCCGACCCGCTCCTCAGGCAGATCCGGATCTATCGGCACATACGCCCCACCCGCCTTCACCACCGCGTACATCCCCACCAGCATCTCCACCGAACGACGCACGGCCACACCCACCGACGACTCCGGACCCACCCCCGCCCCGATCAGGAACCGCGCCAGCCGATTCACCCGCGCACCGAACTCCCCATACGACAACACCACCGCACCGCACACCACCGCCGGCACATCAGGAGTCCGACCCACCTGCGCATCGAGCAGGTCGGCGAGGGTCGTGTGGGGCACCGGGTGACCCGTCGCATTCCACGAACCCACCACCAACCCCCGCTCACCCGGCCCCAGAACCTCCACATCACCGACCGCGGTGTCCACGTCGCCGGCGATCGTCACCAGAATCCGGACGAGGCGGTCGGCGAGCGCTGCGGCTTCGTCCCGGTCGACGGCTCCCGGCTGGTAGCGCAGACTCAATCGCAGCCGTGGTTCGAGGATCGACAGCACAGTGAGCGGATAGTGCGTGGCGTCGCGGGCATCGAGACCGGTCACCCGCATGCCCCCGATGTCGGTGTTCTCGTCCAGCCCGGACGTGTCGATCGGGAACGACTCGAACACCGACAGCGTGTCGAACAGATTGCCCAGACCCACCCGCGACTGAACTTCGCCGAGACCGAGGTGATGGTGGTCGAGCAGGGACGTCTGCTCGTCCTGCAGGCGGGCGAGCAGTCGCGCGACACTCTTGTCCGGGTCCACCCGTACTCGCACGGGCACCGTGTTGATGAACAGTCCCAGCATGTTCTCGACACCGGACAGCTGCGGCGGACGACCGGACACGGTGGCACCGAAGACCACGTCGTCGCGGGAGAGCGACCGGGACAACAGCATCCCCCACGCCGCCTGGATCACCGTGTTGATGGTGACGCCGGCGCATTCCGCCGCCGTGGCGAGACCGTCGCGCAGCGGGGCGGGCAGCTCGACGTCGAGTTCGTGGGGCACACCGTAGAGCGCCGCAGACGCGTGCGGCGCCACCAGCGTCGGCTCCTCGACACCGTCGAGCGCTCGTTCCCAGGCCCGCGCCGATGCCTCCGCGTCCCGGCTCGCCACCCATTCCAGATACGTGCGGTACGAGGGCGGGTCCGGCAGTCCGGCCGGGTCGCCGTCGGCGGCATAACGAACCAGCAGTTCCCGCACCAGCAACGGCATCGACCAGCCGTCGAGGATGATGTGATGATTCGTGACCGCCAGCACGAAGCGTCCCGGTGCGGTGCGGAACAGGGTCAGCCGGAGCAGGGGCGGCCGGGCGACGTCGAACCTGGCACTGCGGTCCTCGTCGAGCAGGCGCTCGAGTTCCGTGTCGGGGGCCGACCCCTCGACGGTGAGATCCACTTCCCGCCACGGCACGTCCACCGCGTCGACCACCAGTTGCGCGGGCACCCCGTCGTCGTAGACGAACGCGGTCCGGAGGCTGGGTTGGCGGGCCAGCAGCCCTGCCGCGGCGGCGCGCAGACGTTCGGCGTCGACCGCACCCTCGAGGTCGATGCGCAGTTGGGCGGTGTAGACGTCCATCGACTCCGCGGCCAGGGAAGCATGGAACAGCAACCCGGACTGCAGCGGAGACAACGACCACACGTCCCGCAGTGCCGGGAAACGCTCCTCCCAGCGCTCGATCTGCTGCTGGTTCGCCGACACGAGCGGAACGTCGGACGGTGTCAGCCCGCCCGCATCCGGTCGTGACGCGTGCGCGGCAAGTCCGGCGAGGGCGCGGCGCCACAGATCCGCGAACGCCGCGACCTCGGCCTCGCGGAGGACCCCGGTCGGAAATGCGAACGACGCCATCAGACGGGGTCCGTCTGGACTGTCGGAGACGACGGCGTTGACGTCGATCACGGATGCGACCGGCATGTCGGGATTCCGGGTGCCGCCGAGCGTGCTCTCCACCGGCAGCCAGTCCTCGGCTCCGTCCGTGGTGGTCACTCGACCGAGATAGTTGAAACTCACTTGCGGAGCCGGGAATCGGCTGAGGGACTGCGCCGTCTCGTCGCCCCGGTAGCGCAGTAGTCCGAAGCCGATCCCGTGATCCGGGATCGCGAGCAACTGCTCCTTGACAGCCTTGACCGCCTGCCCTGCCGCGACACCACCTGCCATCGCGTCGTCGACGTCGATTCCGGTGAGATCCAACCGCGCCGGATACACGGTGGTGAACCAGCCGACGGTACGCGACAGGTCCGCGCCGGAGACGACCTGCTCTTCGCGGCCGTGCCCCTCGAGGGTGATCAGCGCGTCCGACACGGGGGCGTCCCGTTCCCGTCGCCAGGCGATCAGTGCCAGCGTGACCGCGGCGAGCAACCCGTCGCCCACGCTCCCGTGGAACGCGTCCGGAAGCGTGGTGAGCAGGGCGCCGGTCACCGACGACGACACGTCGACCCTGACGGTGCCGACGGTCGCGTCGACGTCGATCACGGGATCCAGTGGGCGCGAACCGATCAGAGGGTCCGGGCCGTCGAGGATCTTCTCCCACGAGGCCAGTTCGCCGGTCCGGTGCCGCGCCGCTTCGGACAGGCCGTGCGACCACCGCCGCATCGACGTTCCGACTGCCGGCAGGTCCGGGGTGAGACCGGCCTGGAGTCGGCTGCACGCCGACGCGAGATCCGCGACGAGGATGCGCCAGGAGACGCCGTCGACCACAAGGTGGTGCACCACCACGAGCAGTCGCCCGACGTCGCCTGGGACGTCGAACCAGACCACGCGCACCATGCTGGCCGCCGCGGGGTCCAGGTGGTCGGCCGCAGCATCGAGTTCCGCGGTCGCGAGCGCGGTGAAGTCGTCTCCCGTCACCGTGTCGACCGGCACCCGACGGACCAGTGCGTCCGCAGGCACCGAGCCCGGCGGCAGCACGTCCATCTCGTCCGCGGACGCACGCGCGCGGAGCATGTCGTGCCGGTCCAGTACCGCCTCGACGGCGCGGACGAGAACCTCGTGGGTGAGACCGGCGGGGGCGGCCAGCAACAGCGCCTGCGAGAACCTGTCGAGCCGCCCGCCGCTGCGCTCGAACGTCCAGCGCGCGACGGGTGTCAGCGGCAGGGTGCCGACGCCACCGCCCGGCAGCTCGTCGAGAGTCACTGTGCCGTCGCTGTCGAATCGCGCCGCCGCGGCGAGACCGGCGACCGTTCGGTGGTCGAAAACGTCTCGGGGAGAGAGGATCACACCGGCGGACCGTGCGCGGGCCACCAGCTGTATCGACATGATGCTGTCACCGCCGAGGGCGAAGAACGAGTCGTCCACGCCCACCGAGTCCAGTCCGAGCACCTCCTCGAACAGTCCGGCGAGAAGCTCCTCGGTCTCGGTGTGCGGCGGCCGACTCCCGGAACCCGCGAAATCCGGGGCCGGAAGCGCTGTGCGGTCGAGCTTTCCGTGCACCGTCAGGGGAAGCGTTTCGAGTGTCACCAGCGCCGCCGGCACCATGTACGACGCCAACCTGCCCCCGACGAAGTCGAGGACAGCCCTCGTATCGACCGTCGCATCCGGTGCGGGCACCAGGTACCCGATCAGCCGATCGCCGCCGCCGTCCCCGTTCCACACGCTCGCGACCGCGTGGGCCACGGAGTCGTGCGCGAGCAGCGCCGACTCGACCTCACCGAGTTCGATGCGGAAGCCCCGGATCTTCACCTGGGCATCGGTGCGCCCGAGGTACTCCAACTGGCCGTCGGAAAGCCAGCGTACCCGGTCGCCGGTGCGATACATCCGGCTTCCGGGCGGGCCGAAGGGGTCGGCGACGAAGCGTTCGGCGGTCAGGGGGAACCGCCGGCGGTACCCGCGTGCGAGGGCGGGACCTGCGAGATACAACTCTCCCGCCACACCGGCAGGCACCGGGTGCAGTCGCGAGTCCAGCACGACCTCGGCGAAACCACGCGTGGGCATGCCGATCGTGACCGGAGCCCCCGGTACCAGTTCGTCGCTGATGCTCGACACGACGGTCGACTCGGTCGGACCGTACGCGTCGAACATGCGCCGGCCCGGCGCCCACCGCGCGACCAGTTCCGGCGGACACGCCTCGCCGCCCGTCACCACGCACTCGAGGGCGGTGAGACCGTCGGGGTCGACCGACGCCAGCGCCGCCGGAGTGACGAAGCAGTGCGTGACCCGCTCGGATTCCAGCAACTGCGCCAATTCGGCACCGCCGTAGACGGACGGCGGTGCGATCACCATCGTGGCTGCCGCGCCGACCGCCAGCAGCAGTTCGAGAACGGACGCGTCGAAGCTCGGCGATGCAAAGTGCAGCGTTCTGGATTCGGGTGTCGTACCGAACGTCTCCCTCTCCTGGGCGGCGAAGGCGGCGAGACCGCGGTGCGTGGTGACCACACCTTTGGGCCTGCCGGTCGACCCCGAGGTGTAGATGAGGTAGGCGGGATTGTCGATCCGAATCGTCGACGTCCGCTCGTCATCGGTGACCGGCGACGACGGATAGTGCGACAGCCTGTCCTCGAGGCCCGGGTCGCCCAGCACCAGCCACGGCACCGCGTCCGGAAGTGCGCCGCGTTGCGCCGAGCCCGTCACACCCCACACGGCGCCGGAGTCGGTGAGCATGAATTCGATCCGTGCGGCCGGATGGTCCGGATCCACCGGAAGGAAGGCGGCCCCCGACTTGGCCACCGCCCAGACGGCCAGGACGGATTCGACGGACCGCGGCACACACAGGGCGACGACGGATTCCGGGCCGACGCCGCGCTCGATCAACATGCGGGCCAACTGGTTCGATCGCCTGTCGAGGTCCCCGTAGCGCACGACACGCCCGTCGAAGACCAACGCGGGGGCCTCCGGATCGCTCGCGGCCGCCTCGGCCATCAGATCCGGCAGCGTCCGTGCCGCTACCGCCGCACCACCCGTCACCGGGGACAGTACGGCACGCTCCAGCGGTCCGAGAATGTCGATGTCTCCGACCCGCGCACCGGGGTCGGACGTGACCGCCTCGAGAATGCGCACGAGTCGTTCCGCGAAGCCGAGCACCGTATCCTCGTCGAAGAGATCGGTCGCGTAGCCCAGTCCCGCGGCAATGCCGGTCGGGTTGCCGTCGGCATCGACGCTCTCGGCCAGCGTCAACTGCAGATCGAAGTTGACGGTGTCGATCTCGAGTTCGATGTTCCGCACCTGCAGATCCGGCAATTCCAGAGTGGGACGCTCGATGTCCTGGAACTCCAGCATCACTTGGAAGAGCGGCGCGTACGCCGTCACCCGGGAAGGACTCAGGACTTCCACCACCCGCTCGAACGGGACCTCCGCGTGGGTGAAGGCGCCCAGATCGGCTTCCCGAACGCCGGCCAGGAACTCGGAGAAGGTGGCGCCGCCGTCGACGTGAGTGCGCAGGACGAGGGTGTTGACGAACATGCCCACCACGTCGTCGAGTTCGCGCTCGCCGCGACCGGCGGTCGGCGTCCCGACTGCGATGTCGTCCGCACCGCTCACGCGTGCCAGCATGATCGCCAACGCGGCATGCAACGTCATGAACACCGTCGTGGAGTGTTGCCGCGCCAGTCTGACCACACCGGCATGAACCTCGGGTCCGATCACGAACTCGACGTGGCCGCCGCGAAGTGACCGGACGGTGGGACGGCGACGATCCGTGGGCAACTCCAGCACTTCGGGCAGATCCGACAGCGTGGTGGTCCAATACGTCAGCTGTCGGGAAATGGGCGAATTCTCATCGGATTCCGATCCCAGCCACTCGCGCTGCCACAGCGCGTAGTCGGCGTACTGCACCTCGAGCGGTGCCCACTCCGGTGCCGACCCGTTCACCCGGGACACGTACGCGTCCATGACGTCGCGGGCCAACGGTGCCATCGAGAAGCCGTCGGCCGCGATGTGATGCACCACCACGGCGAGCACGTACACGTCCGCGTCGAGGCTGAACAGTCGTGCGCGCAACGGCACCTGCGTCGTCACGTCGAATCCGGCGGACAGCACTCGCCGCGACTGTTCGCGGAGCTCGGATTCCCCCGACACCGCGATCGGTTCGAGATCGGGCACCGCGCTCGCCGCGGGCAGGATCACCTGGCGCGGACCGTCGTCGGTGAGCGGGAACAGAGTACGCACGGCCTCGTGCCGTTCGATGACGTCGGCCACCGCTGCCTGGAGCGCATGCAGGTCGAGCCGACCCTCGAGCCGGAGCGCGAACGCGACGTTGTATGCGGACGAGGAGGTGTCGAACTGGTTGATGAACCACATCCGCTGCTGGGCCGGCGACACGGGGACTTCCGCGGTACCTTCCCTGGGCTTCAGCGGTGGTCGGGCCTCCAGCCCCTCCTGCGACTCGGCCAGTGCCGCCAGACCGGCCACGGTGGGGGCGTCGAATACGTCGCGAATACCGATCCGGTCTCCGACGGCCGCATTGATCCGCGCGACCAACCTGGTGGCGATCAGAGAGTTTCCGCCGAGGGCGAAGAAGTCGTCGTTCACGCCTACCCTCGGGACACCGAGCAGGTCGGCGCACACGGCGGCCACGATCCCCTCGATCGGGGTTCGGGGAGCGATGAAACCCACAGTCGTGCTACCGAATTCCGGCTTCGGCAGCGCTTTCCGGTCGAGCTTGCCGTTCACCGTCACCGGCAACTCCGCCAGCACCACCACCACCGACGGCACCATGAACCCCGGCAACGCCACCGCAGCCCACTCCCGCACCACCCGCTCGTCCACCACCGCCCCGGCCACCGGCACCACATACCCCGCCAGATACTCCCCCGACGACCCATCCCCGCGCAGCACCACCACCGCCTGCGCCACATCCTCCCGGCGCAACAACACCGCCTCGATCTCCCCCAACTCGACCCGCTGACCCCGCAACTTTACCTGAAAATCCGTACGCCCCAAATACTCCAACTCCCCACCCGGCAACCACCGAACCCGATCCCCCGTCCGATACAACCGCGAACCCGCACCGAACGGATTCGCCACGAACCGATCCGCCGTCAAATCCGGCCGCCCCCGATACCCCCGCGCCAACTGCACACCCCCGAGATACAACTCCCCCGCCACCCCCACCGGCACCGGCCGCAACCGCCCGTCCAGCACCAACGTCTGCGTATTCCACACCGGCGCCCCGATCGGCACCACAACCCGATCCGCCTCCGTCACCTCGTGGAACGTGACATCCACCGACGCCTCCGTCGGACCGTACAAGTTGTGGAGCCGGGCACCGGGTACCAGTGCCCGCATCCTCGATGCCGTCCGCGCGGGCAACGCCTCACCCGAGGCGAACACACGCCGCAGGCTCGTGCATCGCGTCACTGCCGGTTCCGCGGTGAATACGGCCAACATCGAGGGGACGAAATGCACTGTCGTGACGTCATTCTCGGCTATCACGTTCACAAGATAGGCCGGGTCGCGGTGCCCGTCCGGCTCCGCGATCACCAACCGCGCCCCGACGATCAACGGCCAGAACAACTCCCACACCGACACATCGAACGTCACCGGCGTCTTCTGCAACACCACGTCCTCCGACGTCAGCGGGTACCGATCCTGCATCCACAACAACCGATTCACCACACCCTCGTGCGGCACCGCCACCCCCTTCGGCCGACCCGTCGACCCCGACGTGAACATCACATACACCGGATGAGCAGGACGCAACCGCGACAACCGCTCCCCATCCCCCACCACACCGGCCGAAAACCCCGACACATCCAGGGTGTCGAGTTCCACCACCCGCACACCCGCAGGCACCACCACCCGATCCGAGGACGTCGTCAGCACCAACACCGGATCCGCAATCCCCACCACGTATCCGACCCGCTCCTCAGGCAGATCCGGATCTATCGGCACATACGCCCCACCCGCCTTCACCACCGCGTACATCCCCACCAGCATCTCCACCGAACGACGCACGGCCACACCCACCGACGACTCCGGACCCACCCCCGCCCCGATCAGGAACCGCGCCAGCCGATTCACCCGCGCACCGAACTCCCCATACGACAACACCACCGCACCGCACACCACCGCCGGCACATCAGGAGTCCGACCCACCTGCGCATCGAGCAGGTCGGCGAGGGTCGTGTGGGGCACCGGGTGACCCGTCGCATTCCACGAACCCACCACCAACCCCCGCTCACCCGGCCCCAGAACCTCCACATCACCGACCGGCGCATCCGGATCCGCAATCACTCCCGCCAGAATCCGGAGGAACCGCTCCCCGAATCCCACGACCGTGTCCGGATCGAACACATCCGACGCGAACGTGAACGACGCCTCGATGCCTGCTGCCATCCCGGACGCGTCGTAACGCTCCGCGAGGGTCAACTGCAGATCGAACTTGGACACACCGGAATCGACGTCGAGGATCTCCACCGTCAGTCCCGGCAGGTCGAGGTGCGCCGGGGCGGTGTTCTGGAACTCCAGCAGAACCTGGAACAGCGGTGAATACGCGGTCGAGCGGGTCGGTGCGACCGCGTCCACCACGCTCTCGAAGGGCACCTCGGCATGACCGAACGCCGCCAGATCCGCTTCCCGCGCCCGAGACAGCACCTCGCCGAACGTTGCGGCAGGCTCGACGGTCGTCCGCAGGACCAGGGTATTGACGAGCATCCCCACCACGTCGTCGAGTGCTTCCTCGCCCCGCCCGGCGATCGGCGTCCCTATCGCGATGTCGCCGGAACCGCTCAGCCGCGCCGCCAACACCGCCAGCACCGCATGCATCACCATGAACATCGTGGAATTGTGTTGCCGCGCGAGGAGGAGAAGCTCCCGATGATCTTCCGCCGACACCGAGAACCGGACGATCCCACCCCGGAGCGCTCTGTCCGCGGGCCTCGGTCGGTCCAATGGAAGAGCTATCTCGTCGGGGAGCCCGGACAGCGTCTGCTTCCAGTACTCCAACTGCGCCGACATCACGCTGCCGGGATTCTCGTCACTGCCGAGGGCCGCCCGCTGCCACAGGCTGTAGTCGGCGTACTGCACCGGGAGTGGCCGCCAGTCGGGAGCCTGCTGCTGCAGCCGCGCCGAGTACGCCACCATCAGGTCGTGGGCGAGCGGGGCCAGCGACGCTCCGTCCGCCGAAATGTGGTGCACCACCAGCATGAGGACGTGCTCGTCGTGACCGGTCCGGAACAGGGCACCACGAACGGGCACCTCGGTGCTCACGTCGAAGCCCTGAGCAGTCGACTCGGCGATCCGCGCGCGCACTGCGTCCTCGTCTTCGCAGACCGTCGGCTCCAGATCCGGAATTACCTCCGCCGGTGACAGGATCACTTGATGCGGTCCGTCCACCGACGCCGGATACACCGTGCGGAGCGATTCGTGTCGTTCGAGAACATCCGCCACCGTCGCCCGGAGCGCCTCCACGTCGAGAGTTCCGGACAGTCGCAGCGCCATCGGAATGTTGTAGGCGGGCGACGAGGTGTCGTACTGATTGACGAACCACATACGTTGCTGGGCAAGCGACAGCGGGATCCGGTCGGGACGTGTCTGCGCCATCAGGTCCGGGCGGTCGGGACGCCTCGCGTGGGCACCCGCGATCCGTCCCGCCAATGCCTCCACCGTCGGCGCCTCGAACAGGGTCCGCACCACGAGGTCGGCGCCGAGTGCGGCGTTGACCCGCGCGACCACTTTCGTCGCGACCAGTGAATTTCCGCCGAGGTCGAAGAAGCTGTCGTCGAGGCCGATTCGTTCCACACCCAGCACGTCGGCGAACACTCGCGCGACGGCCCGTTCCACCGGAGTGACGGGCGCACGGAACTCGGTGGCCGTGGAGAGGAATTCCGGCGCCGGCAATGCGGCACGATCGAGCTTCCCCACCGGTGTCATCGGGATCTCGTCCAGAATCACGATCGCTGCCGGCACCATGTACGTCGGCAATTGCTCTGCGGCATAGTCGATCAACTCGGCAGTCGCCAGCTGTTGCCCTGCTGCCGGCAGCACGTACGACACGAGCACCGTGTCGCCGGACGGTGCCGTTCGCGGCATCGTCACTGCGGTCCGCACCCGCGGATGGGTATGGAGGACGGTGTCGATCTCACCGAGCTCGATGCGGAAGCCGTGTACCTTCACCTGGAAATCGCTGCGGCCCTGGTATTCCAGCGTGCGGTCGGTTCGCCACCGCACCACGTCCCCGGTGCGATACATCCGGTCGCCGGGGCCGCCGAAGGGGTTGGCCACGAACCGTTCCGCCGTCAACGCTGATTTACCGTGATATCCGCGAGCGAGGGCGTCGCCCGAGACGTACAGCTCCCCGGCCACGCCTACCGGCACCGGGTTCAACCGCGCATCGAGGACGACCTCGTGGAATCCGCGGAGCGGACCGCCCAGTGTGATGGCTCCGTCCGGTGACAACGGTGCACTGATGTTCGACATGACGGTCGCCTCGCTGGGCCCGTACGCGTTGCACAATCTGCGACCGGGCGCCCACCGCTTCACCAGTTCCGGCGGGCACGCCTCGCCACCGAACACCACGTCCCGGAAGTCGGCGAGTCCGTCCGGCTCGACCGTTCCGAGCGCGGCAGTGGTGACGAATCCGTGGGTGACCCGTTCCGACGTCAGGAGGCGGGACAACTCGGCGCCGCCGTAGATCGTGGGCGGAACGATCACCATGGTGGCGGCGGCGGCGAACACGTGCAGGTACTCGGATACGGACGCGTCGAAACTCGGTGTGGAGAAGTGCAGAATCCGGGACGTCTGTGTGGCCCCGGATCGTGAGCGCTGCTCGGCCGCGAAGTCGTCCAGGCCACCGTGTGTGACCACGACGCCTTTGGGCCGGCCCGTGGAACCGGACGTGTAGATCACGTACGACGGATTCTCCACGCGGAGAGGCCGCGTCCGCTCCGCGTCGGTCACGGCGGATTCCGGCTGCGTCGCACAGAGCGACCGGAATTCTTCGTCGTCGAGCACCAGCCACGGAATGGCGTCCGGTAGCCGGGAACGCACGACGGACACCGTCACCCCCAGCGCAGCGCCCGAATCGTCGAGCATGTGCTCGATGCGTTCGGCCGGGTAGTTCGGGTCCACCGGCACGTAGGCCGCACCAGACTTGGCCACCGCCAGCATCGACAGAACCGACTCGATCGAGCGAGTCAAGCCCAGTGCCACGAAGTTCTCCGGCCCGATGCCGCGTTCGGCGAGGACGCGTGCCAACTGGTTCGAGCGCTCGTCCAATTCTCGGTACGTCACCTCGACACCGCGATACGAGAGCGCGACACCGGTGGGATTGGTTCGTGCTGCCGCTGAGAACAATTCGGAAAGCGTGCGACCCGGACGTCCCGGCACGCCGGAGACCGGAACGAGGGTCGCGTGTTCGGTATCGGACAGGATGTCGATGTCGCCGACGGCGAGCGCCGGGTCGCCGGTGACCGTCTGCAGGATTCGGCGGAACCGTTCGCCGAGGCCACGTACCGTCCCAGGGTCGAACAGATCGGTGGCGAACCCGACTGTCGCCGTGATCCCGGACGGGGTGCCGTCGGCGTCGACGGCCTCGGTCGCGGTCACCCGCAGGTCGAATCGGCCGACCCCGGAGGTCTCCGCCCCCTCGCGGCACTCGAACAGGACTTGGACGATCGGCGAGTATGCGGGCGAATCGCTGAGCGCGAGTGTCCGGACCACCTGTTCGAAAGGGACGTCGCGGTGCTCGAACGCCGCCTGGTCGACATCGCGGACGTGGCCGAGGAGATGCGTGAAGGAGGTGTCCGGTTCGACGCGGTTACGGAGCACCACGAGGTTCCGGCTCCGGCCGTCGTCCACCACGGTCGTCGTTCCGATCGCCACGTCCGAGGCACCCGACAGCCGGCTCAGCAGAACGGTGAAGGCCGCGTGCAGCACCGAGAACGTGGTGGTGTCGTGTTCCCGCGCCAGGGCCACCACTCCGGCATGTGCCTCTGCACCGATCGCAACGTCGACGCGGTCCTCCCCCCGGGTTTGCGCGGCGGGGCGAGGCCGATCGGACGGCAGATTCAGCACTTCCGGCATCCCCGACAGCCGATCCTTCCAGTACTCGAGTTGGTGCGCCGCGAGGCGTCGTCGCGCACCGTCGAGGGCCGTGGCCTCGTGAATCGTCGCGACCCGGGCCTGCAGGTCGGCCGAGATGAACTCTTCCAGCAGTTCGACGAAGTGCCGGTGATGCAGGCGCAGTGCCGAATCCTCGTACCGGTTCGGGTTGGCCCGGAAATCGACGAAGATCTCGGCCGGCGTCCCGCTCGGGTACACGTTGACCAGCAGATCTTCCACCGGACCCGACGTGACGATGTGGTATTCGCCGACCAGCGGGCCCAGCTGGACGTTCTGATGGAACAGCATGACGTTGACCATCGGTCCGTGGAGTTCGGCGCCAGTGCCCGTGCCCACGTCGCGGCGGATGTCCTCGATACTGCACCGTTGATGCCGCAACGCGCCCATCAGCTCTCGCCTGACCCGCGACACGAGGTCCGCGACCGTCTCGTCCTCGTCGACCGTGATCGGCAGCGGTGCGACGTTGACCATCATGCCGCCGGAGTTGCGCAGCACCGACGTGGTCCGGCCGGACATCGGAACATTCACGAGAACATCGGTTTTCGCCGTGATCCGCGACAGGTAGCAGGCGAAGGCGGCGATGATCGTGACTGCCGCGGTGGCGTTTGCCTGACTGTCGGCGTTGTGGATTCCGGAAACGGCCGCCTCGGACAGCAGGGCACTCTCGACCTTGCTCCTGGCGAGTGCGGGCGCGGTCGCGTCGGCCAGGGTCGATCCTTCGACTGCCTCGACTCGTTTCGCCCAGTACTCCCGATCGGCCACGAAGCGGTCGGAGGACCGGTAGCGGGCGTCGACGTCGTACAGCTCGCGCAGGGTCGCGGCTCGATTCGGATCCGGTTCGCGACCGGACATCGAGGCCGAGTACCGGTGCGCGATGCGGTTGATCAGTGTCATGGCGCCGTAACCGTCGAGCGCGACGTGGTGAATGCGGCTGTACCACAGGTAGTGCGACTCTCCCACGCAGAGGATCGAGGTCTCGAACAGTCGATCCGTGTCGAGATCGAGTGGGGCCTGGTAGTCCCGGTCCATCCATTCGTGCGCTGCAGCGACCGGATCGTCCTCACCGCGAAAGTCGATGACGGCGATGGACGTGTCGGTGGTGTGGTCCACGTACTGCATCGGCCGGCCGTCGACCTCGACGACCTTGAGGAACGGCGACTGGAACTCGCGGGCCACCGCGATGGTCTCCCGTCGCAACAGGTCGATGTCGAGGTCGCCGCGCAGTTCCACGTAGTGCGCTACCGAGATCGGCACCGCGGGGTCGAGTTGCTGCGCGAACCAGGTGGCACGCTGCGCCGCAGACAGCGGGAAGGGCACCGCGCCCGAATCGTGTGTAGCCGGCTTCCGCGTGTCGACGGGCTTCACGGCGGTTCCTCCCCATAAGGTATCCCCGACCGCTCACAGCGTGACCGCGTCCTGATCCTGGCTCGCGAATGCGGGAGGCGGTAGCTTTTCCCCGCCCCCCAGAAAATTCGTTCGCCGTCAACAGGGCGCACAGACCCCATCGTCGCACAGCGGCGCGGCTCCGTTCAGCGGATTCGGTTCTCGCGGCGACGGGTGCGACCGGCCTCGAGATACCTCGACAGCACCGGCCCGATGACGGCGAGGGACTGCGGCTCGATCATGTCGTTGTGCCCGCAGCCCACCGGATGCTCCACGATTCGACCCGTCACGAGCGGCCGCCACTCGTCCGCCGACCGGGCGCGCGTGGTGCCGTCGTCGTCGCCGGTCGCGGGGAAGATCAGCAGCTCGCCATCGTAGACCTGTGGCTCGAACCGATGGACGAGGTTTCGCGAATTCTCGTATCCGGCGTTGATTCGCTCGAGGTGTTCGCCGCGCAGCCCGGAGTCGCTGCCCCACGATTCGTTCAGCAGTTGCGCCGCGCGTTCGTACGTGAGCTCGCCGTCGGTGGCGACGACGAGCCCCAGGCCGCGGAGCAGATCCCGCATGTCGAGCTTCCCGAACAGCGGATCCTCGCCGTTGTCGGGATAGCTGTCCATGACCGTGAGGGTGGCGACCTCCTCGCCTGCCCTCTGCAGTTCGACGGCCATCGCGTGCGCGATGACCCCGCCCAGCGACCAGCCGAGCAGGTCGTACGGTCCCTCCGGCTGGATGACCCTCATCTCTTCGATGTACCGGTGCGCGAGTTGTTCGATCGACTGGTAGTCGCCGTCCCCGCTGATCGTGGGCAACTGCAGTCCGTACGCGCGCCGGTCTGCGGGCAGATACCGGACGAGACCCGCATACCCCCAGGAGAGCCCGATTCCCGGGTGGACGCAGAACAGCGGTCGTCCGGCGCCCTCGGTGCGCAGCGGAATCACGACCCCCAGCGCCTCCGTCACACCGCCCTCCGCCGACGGCAGGGCGATCCTGCGGGCGAGGCCGGCCGGGGTGGGGTCGAGGAACATCCATTGCAGCGGGATCTTCCGCCCGAGTCTCTCCTGCAGAGCGGCGATCACCTTCGTGGCGAGCAGGGAGTTGCCGCTCCTCTCGAAGAAATTGTCCTCGGCCCCCACCCGGTCGAGTCCGAGCACCTCGGCGAAGACGTCCACGACTGCCGCCTCGAGGTCGTTCGCGGGCAACCGGAAGCGAGCGCCCGACAGGAACTCGGGTGCGGGCAGTGCGGCGCGATCCAGCTTGCCCACCGGGGTCAGCGGAATCTGGTCGAGCACGACGATCGCGGCGGGCACCATGTGGGCGGGCAGACGCTCCCCGACGAGACGGGTGAGTTCCGCGGTGTCGAGGTCCGCGCCGCCGATCGGACGGACATAGGACACGAGCAGCGGTTCCCCGGCAGGCCCGGCACGGCCGATCGTGACGGCGAACCCGACGTCGGGATGATCGGTGAGTGCCGCGTCGATCTCGCCGGGTTCGATGCGGAACCCGCGGATCTTCACCTGGAAGTCGCTGCGCCCGACGTACTCGAGAGTGCCGTCCCGGCGCCACCGCACCACGTCTCCCGTGCGGTACATCCGCTCGCCCGGCGCACCCCAGGGGGCGGCCACGAAACGGGACGCTGTCAGTCCAGGCCGACGGTGATACCCGGACGCCAGGGCGCGTCCCGACACGTACAGCTCACCGACCACACCGACCGGCACCGGGCGCAGCCGCGAATCCAGCACCACCTCGGAGACGCCGCGGGTGGGTGCGCCGAGCGTGATCGGATCGCCCGGCACCAGCGGCTCGCTGATGTTCGACATGATCGTCGTCTCGGTCGGACCGTAGGCGTTGAACATCCTGCGGCCGGGCGCCCACCGCGCGACGAGTTCGGGTGGACAGGCTTCGCCGGCCACGACCAGCGTCTGCAGCGACTCGAAGCCGAGGGGGTCCATCGACGCCAGTGCGGTCGGGGTGACGAATCCGTGGGACACCCGCTCGTCGCTCAGCAGTCCGGCCAGTTCGGTGCCGCCGTAGATCGTCGGCGGGGCGATCACCAGCGTCGCGCCCGCGCAGAATGCCATGACCAGTTCGAACACGGAGGCGTCGAAACTCGGCGACGCGAAGTGCAGCACCCGGGCGCCGGGTGTGACGGCGAGACGGTCGCGCTCCTCCGCGGCGAGGTTCGCCAGGCCGCGGTGCGTGACGGCCACTCCCTTGGGGACACCCGTGGATCCGGACGTGTAGATGAGGTACGCGGGATGTGATTCGTGCAGCGGCGCCGTCCGGTCCGCATCGGTGACGGGGGCAGGCGACTGCACCGGGATCCGCTCCTCGGCTTCGGCGTCGTCGAGAACGATCCAGTTCACGGTGCCGGGCAGCCGATCTCGGTGTGCCCGAAGGGTCACCCCGGACACCGCCCCGGAATCGGTGAGCATGTGCTCGATGCGGTCGAGTGGATACCCGGGGTCGACCGGCAGGAACGCCGCGCCCGTTCGAGCGACCGCCCACACCGACAGCACCGATTCGATCGAGCGCGGCAGGCTCAGAGCGACGGTCGTTCCCGGACCCGCACCGTCCTCGATCAGGCGGCGCGCCAACCGGTTGGAGGATTCGTCGAGTTCGCGGTAGCTGATCGTCCGGCCCCGGTACGACACCGCGTCGGCACTCCGGTTTCGTTCGACCGCGGCCGAGAGCAGTTCCGGCAGCAGGACATTCGGGGCGTCGGGCGCACCGCGCGCCGGGGTGAGCGCCGCGACTTCGTCGGTGCCGAGGATCTCGATGTCGCCGACCGGAACACCGGGTTCGGCGGTGACGGTGTCGAGGATGCGCACGAACCGTTCTGCGAACCCCCGCACCGTGCCGGCGTCGAACAGGTCGGTCGCGTAGTCGATCGCACCCACCATGCCCGCAGCGCTGCCATCCGCTGCGAACCGCTCGTCGAGGATCACCTCGAGGTCCACCTTCACGACGGCGAGGTCGGGATCGAGCCCCTCGACGGTCAGCCCCGGCAACCGCAAGGCGGGATTCTCGGTGTTCTGGAATTCGAGGGACACCTGGAAGAGCGGCGAGTGGGCGGTCGACCGCACCGGTCCGACTGCGTCCACCACCCGTTCGAAGGGCAGGTCGGCGTGCGCGAAGGCACCGAGGTCGGCGTCGCGGACCCGAGCGAGCAGGTCACGGAACGGCTGTCCCGCCGCTACCGGGGTGCGCAGCGCCAGCGTGCCGACGAACATGCCGACGAGGTCGTCGAGCGCCGCCTCGCCGCGGCCGGCGATCGGGGTGCCGATCGCCACGTCCCCGGTGCCGCCGAGCCGGCCGAGCAGAACGGCGAGTGCGGCGTGCACGATCATGAATTCGGTGGACCGGTACTCTCGCGCCGCCGTCCGGATCCGCTCGTGCAGGCCGGGGTCGATCGCGAAGCGCACCCGGTCGCCCCGGAACGACTGCTGTGCGGGACGCCGACGGTCGGCAGGCAGTTCGAGGAGTTCGGGCAGCCCGGCGAGCGCCGACTCCCAGTAGGCCAGTTGCCGCGAGACCAGCGATCCGGGGTCGTCCTCGGACCCCAGCAGCCTGCGTTGCCACAGTGTGTAGTCGGCGTACTGCACGGGCAGCGGCGTCCAGGCGGGAGCGCGACCGTGGACGCGGGACTCGTACGCGATCATCACATCCCGCACCAGCGGTGCCATGGAGAAGCCGTCGGCCGAGATGTGGTGGACCACCACGGCGAGCACATGATCCGTCGGGTCGAGGGAGAACAGGGCGACGCGCAGCGGGACGGCGGCGGCGACGTCGAAGCCGGCCGACACCAGCCGGGTGAGCTCCTCCCGGAGGAGGCCTTCGTCCGCGACCGGGGTCGGCGCGCGCATCGGGGTGGCGGGCGCGCGGATCTCCTGGACGGGTTCGCCGTCGCGGAGCGGGAAGCGGGTGCGCAACGACTCGTGCCGGGTCACGACGTCCGTGACGGCGGCGGTCAGCGCATCCACGTCGAGGTCGCCGGTGAGCCGCACCACCATCGGGATGTTGTAGGCGGGCGAACTCGTGTCGAACTGGTTGATGAACCACATGCGTTGCTGAGCGAAGGACAGCGGGATGCGGTCGGGACGGTCCCCGGCGGTGAGGGCGGGACGGCCGGACGGACCCGCTCCCGCGTGCTCGATGCGCGCGGCGAACGCCTCGACGGTGGGCGCCTCGAACAACGCGCGCACGCCGATGTCGGTGCCGAGTGCGGCGCGCAGGCGTGCCACCGCGCGGGTCGCGCTCAGTGAATTGCCGCCGAGGTCGAAGAATCCCGCATCCGCGCTCACCCGGTCGAGTCCGAGGACCTCCGCGAAGACCTCGGCCACCATCTCCTCGACCGGATCGGCGGGTGCCCGGTATTCGCGCGTGCCGACGTCGTATTCGGGTGCGGGCAGGGCTTTGCGGTCGAATTTGCCGACGGCGTTCAGCGGGATCTGGTCCAGCACCGTGATCGAGGACGGAACCATGTGGGCGGGCAGTCTGCCCGCGAGCCGTCGGGTGATCGTCTCGGTATCGAGAGCACGTTCGGGCGCGGGCACGACGTAGGACGCGAGGAGTGTGTCCCCGGCCGGTCCGCGGTAGGCGACCGTGGCCGCGAACCGGATGTCGGAGTCGGCCATGAGGGTGGTGTCGATCTCGCCGAGTTCGATGCGGAACCCACGCACCTTCACCTGGAAGTCGCTGCGGCCGAGGTACTCGATGGTGTGCTCGGGCGTCCAGCGCACGATGTCGCCGGTGCGGTACATCCGCTTCCCGGGATCGGCGGGGTCGGCGACGAACCGTTCTGCCGTCAGCCCGGGGCGCCGGTGGTAGCCGCGCGCCAGTCCCGCACCGGCGAGGTACAACTCCCCGGGAACCCCGACCGGGACGGGCTGCAACCGGGAATCGAGCACCAACTCCGTGACACCGCGGATCGGTCCGCCGATGGTGATCTGCTCCCCCGGGATCAGAGGATCGCTGATGTTGGACATGATCGTGGTCTCGGTCGGTCCGTACCCGTTGTACAACCGGCGTCCCGGCGCCCACCGGTTCACGAGTTCGGGTGGGCAGGCCTCGCCGCCGACGACGACGTCGGTGAAGTGATCCAGCCCCGCCGGGTCGAGGGACGCGAGCGCCGCCGTGGTGACGAATGCGTGGGTGACGTGCCGCTCGCGGATCAGTTGGGCGAGTTCGTCGCCGCCGAATACCGTGGTCGGCGCGATCACCATCGTCGCTGCCGCGCCGAACGCCTGCAGGTACTCGAATACGGATCCGTCGAAGCTCGGTGTCGAAAAGTGCAGCGTCCGGGATGCGGGGTCCGCCCCGAAGCGGGCGAGTTGGTCGCGCGCGAAATTGTCCAGACCGCGGTGCGTCACGGTCACGCCCTTCGGCCTGCCGGTGGACCCCGACGTGTAGACAAGGTATGCGGCCGTGTCGAGGGTGACCGGTCCCCTGCGGTCGCCGTCGTCGACCGGTGCCGCGGATGCGGCCGCGCACTCGTCGACGAACGCGGGGTCGTCGAGCACCAGCCAGTCGGTGGTCTCGGGCAGGCGGGCGCGATGCTCGGACGTCGTCAGCCCGAGTGCGCACTCCGAATCGGTGAGCATGTGCGTGATGCGCTCGTCGGGATAGTTCGGGTCGACGGGTACGAACACGGCCCCGGTCTTGGCCACCGCCCAGACACACAGCACGGACTCGATCGAGCGTGGGATACCCACGGCCACCGACGTTTCCGGGCCGAGCCCGCGGTCGATCAGAGCACGGGCGAGCCGGGTGGACCGCTCGTCCAGCTCCCGGTACGACACCTCGACGTCGCCGGACGACAGGGCGACCGCATCCGGGTCGACGGCGGCCGCGTCCGTGAAGATCTGCGGGAGCGTGCGGACGGAGCCGGCCGGACCACCGCGGACCGGTACCAGTTCCGCCCGTTCGCGCTCGGTGAGCAGCGACAGCCGGGCGAGCGGCACGTCGGGTCCGGTGCAGGCGTCGAGCACCCGCACCACCCGCTCGGCGATGTCCTCGATCGCGCCGGGGGCGAACAGGTCGGGAACGTACTCGAACTTCAGGTGCAGGCTCGCCGCCGCCGACGCGACGAGGCTCAGCGGGTAGTGGGCGGCGTCGCGGGCATCCACGCCGGTCACGCGGAGCCCGGCGATGTCGGTGTCCTCCGACAGCCCAGCCCGGTCCACCGGGTACGACTCGAACACGGTGAGCGTGTCGAACCCGACGCCGGGACCCGCGGCGTCCTGGATCTCGGCGAGACCCGTGTAGTGGTGATCGAGCATCGCCGCCTGCTCGGCCTGCACCCGCTCCAGCAACGCGCCGAGCGTCTCCTCCGAACGCAGCGTGACGCGCACCGGCACGGTGTTGATGAACAGCCCGACCATCGTCTCGATGCCGGAGAGTTCCGGCGGCCGGCCGGAGACGGTGGCGCCGAACACGACGTCGTCGCGTCCGGTGAGCATCCCCAGCACGATGCCCCATGCCGTCTGCAGAATGCTGTTGAGGGTGAGCCCGCGAGCACGCGCGGATTCGCGCAGCCGGTCGGTCCGGTCCTTGTCGAGGTCGAACACCCACTCCCGCGACACGGTCGACAGTTGCCGAGCCCGGTCGGCGGGGACCAGCAGCGTCGGTTCCTCCACCCCCGCGAGTGCGTCCGCCCAGGCCCGCGCGGACAGACCGGTGTCGCGCCTGTTCATCCACGCCAGGTAGTCGCGGTAATCCCGCACCCGGGGCAGCGGCGCCAGGTCGGCATTCGTGGCGTACAGCGTGAGCAGTTCCCGGATCATCAGCGGCATCGACCAGCCGTCGAGCAGGATGTGGTGGTTCGTCGACACCAGCCGGCAGCGGCCGGCGGCCGTCCGCACCAGCAGGAACCGGATCAGCGGTGCGGTGGTCATGTCGAACGGGGTGGTCCGGTCGGCGGCCAGCAGTCGCTCGACCTCGGCGGTCGCCGCGTCCTCGTCCAGTCCGCTCAGGTCGATCTCCCGCCAGGGCACGGCAACCCTGCCCGCAACCACCTGCACGGCCCCGCCCTCGGTGTCGTGACAGAACGCGCTGCGCAGGTTCGGGTGACGGTCGAGGAGGGCGCCGGCGGCCCGGCGCAGTCGTTCCGCATCGACGTCGCCGCCGAGGTCGAGGATCAGCTGGACGAGGTAGGCGTCCACCGATTCGTCGGCCAGTTCGGCATGGAACAGCATGCCCGCCTGCAGCGGCGACAGCGGCCAGACGTCGGTCATCGCCGGGTAGCGGCGCTCGAGGTCGTCGATCGCGCTCTGGCCGAGCCGGACGAGGCTCAGGTCGGACGGGGTGAAGCCGCCGCCACCGGACCGGGCGTGCGCGGTGAGGGCCTCGAGCGCGCCGACCCACAGCCCAGCGAGTTCGCCGACGTCGTCGGCGGCGATCACCCCGACGGGGAACGACCACGTGGCGGTGAGGGCAGGACCGGCGGCGGTGTCGGTGGTCCTGGCGTTCACGTCGACGACGGCCGCCGCGGGCAGCCCGGACTGCGCGACGGCGGCGAGCCCCGCGTCGGAGACCGGCGTCCAGTCGCCGTCCGCCGCGGAACCCGAACCGAGCCTGCCGAGGTAGTTGAAACTCACCTGCGCGCTCGGCAGGGCCGCGAGCTCCGGCGCCGTCTCGGCGTCGAGGTAACGGAGCAGCCCGAACCCGATGCCGTGGTCGGGGATCGACTGCAACCGCTCCTTCACGGCCTTGACCGCAGCACCGGCGGCGGGGCCGGCCGCGAACGCGTCGTCGACGTCCACGCCGCCCAGGTCGAGGCCCACCGGGAAGATCGTGGTGAACCAGCCGACGGTGCGGGCGAGATCGGCGCCCGGCACCACCTGCTCCTCACGACCGTGCCCCTCGAGATTCACCAGCGCGCCGGACGACTCGATGCCCCGCGCCCGGCGCCAGCGGACGAGCGCCAACGCCAGCGCCGTCAGCAGTCCGTCGCCGACACTCCCGTGGAAGGCCTGGGGAAGCGTCGTCAGCAGCGCCTCCGTCACCTCGACGGGAACCCGGACCTCGACGTCGGAGGTCTGAATGTCGGTTGCGGTGAGGGGCCGCGACCCGAGCGGCGGGTCCGGGGTGTCGAGCATCCGCCGCCACAGGTCGAGTTCGGCTGTGCGAGAGGGCTTCTGCGCCACATCCGTGAGGGCGTGCGCCCACCGGCGCATCGACGTGCCGATGCCGGGCAGGGTAGGCGGCTCACCCGACAGCACCTGAGCGCAGGCGAGGGCGAGGTCGGGGACGAGGATGCGCCACGACACCCCGTCGACCACCACGTGATGGGCAACGATCAGCAGCCGTCCCGCGGCGGCCGGTGTCGCGCTGCTCGCGAACCACACCGCCTGCACCATCACACCCGACTCCGGGTCGAGCCGGCCCGCGGCGGCGTCCAGTTCGCGGGACGCGGCCTCGATGAACGAGTCCGCGGCGTCGAGCGGCACCGTGCGCACCACCGCGGTCGCCCGCACCCAGCCGGGCGGTGCGACCACCATCGCCGCACCCCGCTCGGCCCGGTCGCTGCGGTACAGCCGGGCGCGCAGCATGTCGTGCCGGTCCAGGACGGCCTGCATCGCCGCCGTCAGCGTGTCTTCGTCCAGTGCGGCGGGGGTCGTGAACAGCGCGGCCTGGGAGTACCGCCGGAAATCGCCGTCCCTGCCCAGCATCCAGTGCACGATCGGGGTCAGTGGCAACTCGCCGACGCCGCCGCCGGGCAACTCCTCCAGCGTGACGGTCTCCTCCCCCGCGGTCGCGACCTCCGCGAGTGCGGCAACCGTCTTGCGCTTGAACACGTCCCGCGGGGTGATCACCACCCCGGACGCCTTCGCCCGGGTGACGAGCTGAATCGACATGATGGAGTCGCCGCCCACCGCGAAGAACGAATCGTCGACACCCACCGATTCGAGGCCGAGCACCTCGGCGAACAGCGCGGCCAGGATCCGCTCCGTCTCCGTGGCGGGGGCACGACCGAGCGACACCTGCCGTCCGAAGTCCGGTTCGGGCAGCGCTCGTCGGTCGAGTTTGCCGTTCACCGTGAGGGGCAGGGCGTCGAGCACCACCACGGTCGCAGGCACCATGTGCGCCGCCAGCCTGTCGGCGACCGCGTCGACGATTCCGGCCGGGTCCAGCACCCGGCCCGCCTCGGGCACCACGTAGCCCACCAGTCGTTCGCGCCGCGCCGACACCACCGACTGCGCCACACCGTCGCAGTCGAGGAGCGCCGACTCCACCTCACCGAGCTCGATGCGGAAACCCTTGACCTGCACCTGGAAGTCGTTGCGGCCCAAATATTCCAGCTGGCCGTCCGTGTTCCACCGGCCGAGGTCGCCGGACCGGTACATCCGCGATCCGGGTGTGTGCGGGTCGGCCACGAACCGGGTCGACGTGAGCGCGAACCGGCCCAGATAACCCCGGGACACCTGCGCGCCCGACACGTAGAGTTCCCCGACCACTCCCGGCGGCACCGGGTGCAGGCGGGTGTCGAGCACGTAGACGCGCAGGCCGGGCAGTGCCCAGCCGATCACCGAGGCCGAGGCGGATGCGGCGAGTTCCTCGTCCAGCGGCAGATGACTGACGTGCACGGTGGTTTCCGTGATGCCGTACATGTTCACCAGCGCCGGGGCGGTGTCGACGCGCCGCGCGTACCAGCGGGTGAGCTGCCCCAGGTCGAGGGCTTCGCCGCCGAACACCACGACGCGGAGGGCGAGTTCGGCGGCGCCGGTGACCCGGTCCGCCTCGGCGAGTTGGTAGAAGGCGGTGGGGGTCTGATTCAGGACGGTGACGTTCTCGTCCCGCAGCAGTCGCAGGAACATGTCGGGTGAGCGGGTCGTGAAGTAGTCGACCACCACCAGCCGGCCGCCGTGCAGCAGCGCGCCCCACAACTCCCACACGGAGAAGTCGAACGCCGCCGAATGGAACATGGTCCACACGTCGGAGGCATCGAACCGGAACAGGGGCTGCGTGTTCGCGAACAGGGTGACGACGTTGCGGTGCGCCACCTGAACGCCTTTCGGCCGGCCCGTCGAGCCGGAGGTGTAGATGACATACGCCACCGAGTCCGGGCGCAGCGGTCCGGTACGGTCGCCGTCGGTCACCGGCAGCGGCGACGTACGGTCGAGTTCGGCCACCGTCTCCGCGCTGTCCACGAGGAGGAGCGGGCCCCCGCTCGCCCGGACCGCGCCGGATTCGGCCTCGGTGGTCAGCACACACACGGGCCGGGCGTCGGCGAACACGAACGCGAGCCGCTCTGCCGGGTACGTGACGTCCACGGGCACATAGCCGGCGCCCGACTTCACCACCGCGAGCAGCGCCACCACCAGATCCACCGACCGCGCCGCGGCGACGGCCACCAGGGTCTCGGGGCCGGCGCCCCGCGCGATCAGCAACCGCGCCAGACGATTCGCCCGGCTGTCCAGCTCGTCGTAGGTGAGCGAGACGCCTTCGCACACGACGGCCGTCGCGTGGCGGGATCGCTGCGCGGCCCGCTCGAACAGTTCCGCCAGGGTCGCGTCCGGCGCGGCGGGCTCGGCGAGCGCCGGCAGCACCAGATCCCGCTCCACCCTGTCCAGGATCTCGATATCGCCCACCGGGAGCCCCTCGGCAGCGGCGACCGATTCCAGCACCCGCAGGAACCGGTCCCCGAACCGCGCCACGGTGCCGCGATCGAGCACGTCCGTCGCGAACCGCAGTCCGGCAGCGAGTCCGGCCGGTGCGCCGTCCGTGTCGATCTGTTCGGCGACGCTCAGTTCCAGGTCGAACTTCGCGACGCCGAGGTCCACATCGAGCGAGTCGACGGTGAGTCCGGGCAGTTCGAGGTGGGTGCCCTCCGCGTTCCGGAACTCGATGAGCACCTGGAACAGTGGGGTGTGCGACGTGGATCGTTCGGGGGCGAGGTGGTCGACAAGCCGCTCGAACGGGATGTCCGCATGCTCGAACGCACCGAGGTCCGCGGCCCGGACCTCGGTCAGTACCTCACCGAACGACGCCCGCGGATCCACCACCGTTCGCAGCACGAGCGTGTTGACGAACATGCCCACCACGTCGTCGAGCACCGCCTGCCCGCGACCGGCGACGGGCGTTCCCATCGTGACGTCGTCCGTGCCCGACAACCGGGACAGCAGGACGGCGAACGCCGCATGGACCGCCATGAACAGCGTCGAATTATGTCGGGCCGCGATCGTGTTCAACGCCCGGTGCAGCCGGGCCGGCACCTCGAACTCGACGACGTCCCCGCGGTACGACCGCTGGGCGGGGCGCGGCCGGTCGACCGGGATCTGCAGCACCTCGGGCGCACCGGACAGGGTGTCCGTCCAGTAGCCCAGCTGCCTCGACAGCACCGAGTCCGGGTCGTCGACCGCGCCGAGGAAGTTCCGCTGCCACACGCTGTAGTCGGCGTACTGCACCGTCAGCGGAGTCCAGCCGGGGGTGTCCCCCACGGTCCGGGCGGTGTACGCGAGCATGACGTCGCGGGCGAGCGGCATCATGGAGAACCCGTCGGCGGCGATGTGGTGCACCACGATGGCCAGGACGTGCTGCTCGGGCTCCAGCTCGAACAGACTTGTGCGGAAAGGGATCTCGTCGCTCACGTCGAAACCGGTGCCGATCAGGGCTGCGAGGGCGTCCCGCAGTGCACGGTCACCGGCGACGGCCACCGGATCGAGGTGGGGGGTGGCCCGCCCGGGATCGACGATCACCTGGTGCGGTCCGTCCACCGACCCGGGAAACACGGTGCGCAGCGATTCGTGCCGTTCGACGACGTCGCCGACCGCCGCGAGCAGAGCGGCGTGATCGAGGACTCCGGTCAGTCGCAGAGCGATCGGGATGTTGTAGGCAGGCGAAGACGTGTCGAACTGGTTGACGAACCACATGCGTTGCTGCGCCAGCGACAACGGGATCCGGTCGGGGCGCGGTCGTGCGGCGAGTGCCACCGACGGGGCGGTCGCCGCCGCCGCCGAGTCGATCCGGACCGCCAGATCGGCCACGACGGGCGCGTCGAACAGTGCGGCCACGCCGATCCCGGCGTCGAGGGCGGAGTTGATGCGCGCCACCGCCCGGGTGGCGCTGAGCGAGTCGCCGCCGAGTTCGAAGAAGCTGTCGTCCGCACCGACACGCGGGGCACCGAGCACGTCGGCGAACACCTGCGCGACGGCCTCCTCGACCGGAGTGGTGGGCGCCCGGTACCCGATGGTCGCCGACGTGAATTCCGGTGCGGGCAGCGCCTTCCGGTCGAGCTTGCCGACGGGGGTCAGCGGAATCTCGTCGAGGACCACCACCGCGGCGGGCACCATGTATTTGGGCAGGATCCGGCCCGCGAACGCGAGCACGTCCGGCGCCGTCACCTCCTCGCCGTCGTGCGGCAGCACGTACGACACCAGTGCGGTGTCCCCCAGCGGGCCCGGCCTGCCGAGGGTCGCGGCGAAGTCGAGGTGCGGGTGGGTGGTGAGAACGGAATCGATCTCCCCCAGTTCGACGCGCTGACCGCGGATCTTCACCTGGAAGTCGCTGCGCCCGAGGTATTCGAGGGTGTGGTCGCGACGCCACCGCACGACGTCGCCCGTGCGGTACATCCGGCCGCCGCCGTAGGGGTCGGCGACGAACCGCTCCGCGGTGAGCGCCGGCCGGCGGTGGTATCCGCGGGCCAGCGCCGGTCCCGCGATGTACAGCTCGCCGGGCACCCCGGCCGGAACGGGCTGCAGCCGCGCGTCGAGGACCGACAGCGCGATGCCCCGGACGGGGCTCCCGATGGTGACCGGCTCGCCCGGTCTCATCGGCCGGCTGAACGTGGTGAGGATGGTGGCCTCGGTGGGGCCGTACCCGTTGAACATCGCCCGATCCGCACCCCACGCGGCGACCAGTTCGTCACCGACGGCGTCGCCGGCCACGACGAGCGCCTCGAGGTGCTCGATGCGATCGCGCTCCACGGTGGCCAGGACGGCCGGGGTGATGCAGGCGTGGGTGACGCGTTCGCGCCGCAGCAGCGCGGCCAGTTCCGCCCCGCCGTAGACGTCGGGAGGAGCGACGACGAGCGTCGCCCCGGCCGCACACGACTGGACGAGTTCGAGTATCGCCACGTCGAAGCTGGGTGAACAGATGTGCAGGCACCGGGAGTCGGGCGACACGGTGTAGTGCTCGGTCTGTTCGGTGAGCAGGTTCGCCAGACCGCGGTGGGTGACGACGACGCCCTTCGGCCTGCCGGTGGACCCGGACGTATAGATGGCGTATGCGGCGTTGTCGACGTCGAGCACCGACCGGCGGTCCAGGTCGGTGACGCGGACCGACGATGCGGCGGCCCACGTGCGGTCGAAGGCCGGATCGTCCAGCACCAGCCACGGCACGGAACCGGGCAATCGGTGCCGGTGTGCCGATGTCGTCACACCCAGTGCCGCACCGGAATCGGCCAGCATGTGCTCGATGCGGTCGGCGGGATAATTCGGGTCGACGGGCACGAACGCCGCGCCCGCTTTCGCGACCGCCCACACGGCCAGCACCGATTCCCGTGAGCGGGGTAGCCCGAGCGCCACGAACGTCTCCGGCCCGGCACCGCGTTCGACGAGGACGCGGGCCAGCGCGCTCGACCGCTCGTCGAGTTCCCGGTAGCTCGTCTCGCGTCCGTCGAAGACGAGCGCGGGCGTCTCCGGCCGGTTCCCGGCCGAGGCGGTGAGGATCTCGGGCAGGGTCTTCGGCGGGCCGGCGGGGGCCCCGGACACCGCGGTGTACTCCCGGAGTTCGGCCTCCGACAGCAGGGTGAGGTGGGCGATGGGTGTGTCGATGTCCGACAGCAGGATCTGCACGACGCGCGCGACGCGGGCCGCCACCGACTCCGCGAACTCGCTCTGGAAGACGTTCGGCTGGTACCGCAGTCGCAGGTGCAGTCCGGTGTCGACGTGCGCCATCAGGGTGAACGGGTAGTGGGTGGAGTCGATCCCCTCGATCCCGGCGACGTGCATGCCGTCGATGTCGGTGTCTTCCGACAACCCCATGCGGTCCACCGGATACGACTCGAACACGGTCAGCGTGTCGAACACGGCGCCCACGCCCACGGCGCGCTGGATCTCGGTGAGTCCCACGTAGTGGTGATCGAGGAGGGCGGACTGTTCACGCTGGAAACGCTGCAGCAGTTCGGCGAGCGTCTCCTCGCGGCGCAGGCGCAACCGGACGGGCACCGTGTTGATGAACAGCCCCACCATCGACTCGATGCCTGCTACTCCCGGTGGGCGGCCGGACACCGTGGCTCCGAAAACCACGTCCTCGCGGGTGCCGAGCGTGGTCAGCACGAGCCCCCACGCCACCTGGACGAGGGTGTTCATCGTCAGCCCGTGCTCCCGTGCGAGAGCCTCGAGCGCCCGGGTCTTCTCCTCGCCCACGTCGAGTCGCACGTCCTCGGGTTCGGCGAAGCTCTGCTCGCCGCGCGCCGCGGACGCCACGAACGTCGGCTCGTCCGAGCCGGCGAGGGCGGATACCCAGGCGGCCGTGGACCGTTCGTGGTCCTGCCTGCCGATCCACTGCAGGTAGTCGCGGTAGGACGTGACGCGGGGAAGGTCGGTCGTGTCGCCGTCGGTGGCGTAGAGGACGAGCAGGTCCTTGATCACCAGCGGCGTCGACCATCCGTCGAGGAGGATGTGGTGATGGGTCACGACCAGCCGGTACCGGTCGGGGGCGGTGCGCAGCAACGTGAATCGGAGCAGCGGCGCCTCGGACATCTCGAACGGGACGGCGCGGTCGGCCGCGACGAGTGCCGCCGCCTCCGTCGCGATCCGGGTGTCGTCGAGATCCGACAGGTCGACGTCGGTCCACGGCGCTGTCGCCCTCGCGAGTACCACCTGGACCGGTCCGCCACCGGTGTCGGCGAACGCCACCCGGAGGTTCGCGTGCCGGTCGAGCAGGCCCTGTGCGGCGCGGCGGAGTCTGGCGGAGTCGACGGTGCCGCGCAGGTCGAGGACCAGCTGCACCTGGTACGCGTCGAGGCGATGCTCGGACAGCTGCGCGTGGAACAGCAGACCGGCCTGCAGCGGTGACAACGGCCAGATGTCGGCGACGTCCGAGTAGGTGCTCTCGAACCGGTCGATGTCTGTCTGCCCGACCGACACCAGATCGAGATCGGACGGCGTCAGCCCGCCTGCGCCCGGACGGCTCGCGTGGTCGGCCAGGGCGGTGAGTGCCCGAACCCACAGTGCGGACAGCTCTTCCACGTCCTCGGCGGCCAGCACACCCGTGGGGTACGACCACGTCGCGGTGAGTACCGGGGCGCCGTCCCGGGCGGTGGTGGCGGCGTTGACGTCCACGACCCAGGCGGCGGGCATGTCGTAGTTCTGGGTTCCGCCGAGGTCCCCGTTGCCGGCGACGGGCAGCCAGGGCACGTCGCCGCCGCTCGTCGCCACCCGGCCGAGATAGTTGAAACTCACCTGCGGTGGCCGGAATCGGCGCAGTGCCTCCGAGCCGACCGGATCCAGGTACCGCAGCATCCCGTAGCCGATGCCGTGATCGGGGGTGGCGAGGAGTTGTTCCTTGATCGCCTTGATCGCGGACCCGGCCGCGTCGTCGCCGGCGAGGGCGGCGTCGACGCCGATGCCGGTGAGGTCGAGTCGCGCCGGGAACAGTGTGGTGAACCACCCGACGGTGCGGGACAGGTCGGCGCCGGGCACGACGTGGTCTTCGCGTCCGTGACCCTCGAGGTTGATCAGCACGTCGGCCGACTCGACCCCACGACGGCGCCGCCACCGAATCATCGCCAGCGTGAGCGCCGTGAGGAGGCCGTCGCCGACGGTGCCGTGAAAGGCGGCGGGCAGCGTGGTGAGGAGTGCCTCGGTGACGTGTGCGGGTACTTCCACCGTGACGCGGCCCGTCGTGGCATCGACGTCGACTGCGGGATCCAGCGGCCGGGAGCCGACGAGCGGATCGGGGCCGTCCAGGATCGACTGCCACAGGACAGCTTCGGCGCGCCGGGACCCCACGGCCTCGGTGAGTCCGTGCGACCACCGCCGCATCGACGTTCCCACGGCAGCCAGCGCGGCGGGCAAACCCTCGGCGACGCGGGTGTGGGCCGCCGCCAGATCCGAGATCAGGATCCGCCACGACACGCCGTCGACCACGAGATGATGCGCGACCAGCAGCAACCGCCCCTGCCCGCCGGGACCGTCGAACCAGAGCACCTGCACCATGCTGGCCGAGGCGGGGTCCAGGCGGTCCGCCGCCGCGTTCAGTTCCGCCCTCGCCACCGCATCGAAGTCACCGGGGTCGAACGACGTCACGGGCACGTGATGGATCAGCGCGTCGGCAGGCACCGATCCGGCCGGCAGCACCGTCATGGCCCACTGCCCCGCCTCGTCGACGGCGAGCCGCGCGCGGAGCATGTCGTGGCGGTCCAGCACGGCGTCGACGGCGGCGGCGAGATCGTCGCGGGTGAGCCGGGGCGGCGCGGTGACCAGCACGGCCTGGGAGAACCGGTCCAGCCGGCCGCCGCTGCGCCCCAGCATCCACGCGACGACGGGTGTCAGCGGAACCGGGCCGACGCCGGCGCCGGGAAGTTCCTCCAGCACCACGGTATCCGCGCGCTCGTAGTGTGCCACCTCGGCGAGACCGGCGACGGTCCTGCGCTCGAACACGTCCCGCGGGGAGAGAATCAGGCCGGCTGCCTTCGCGCGGGCCACCAGCTGGATCGACATGATGCTGTCGCCGCCCAGCGCGAAGAACGAATCGTCCACACCCACCCACTCGAGTCCCAGCACGTCCCGGAACAGACCGGCGAGCAGCGCCTCCGTCTCGGTGCGCGGCGGACGACTGTCGGTGACGGCGATACCGAAGTCCGGTTCCGGCAGCGCCTTCCGGTCGAGCTTGCCGTGGACCGTCACCGGGAGCGCCGCGATCACCACGACGGCGGCGGGCACCATGTACGCCGCGAGCCGCGTGCCCGCGAACTGCAGCACCTCGCCCGGATCGATGTCCGCTCCGGGTTCGGGGACCACATACCCGATCAGCCGGTCGCCGGACCGTTCGTCCCGGCGCACGTCGGCGACCGCCGCCGCCACGTCGCCGTGCGCGAGCAGCGCCGATTCGACCTCGCCGAGCTCGATCCGGAATCCGCGGATCTTCACCTGGAAGTCGGTGCGCCCCAGGTAGTCGAGTTGCCCGTCCACCGTCCAGCGCACGAGGTCGCCGGTCCGGTACATCCGGCTGCCCGCCGGCCCGAAGGGGTTGGCCACGAAGCGTTCCGCAGTCAGCGGGTGTCGCCCGTGATAGCCGCGTGCGAGCGCGGGGCCGGCAAGATACAGCTCCCCCGCGACCCCCGCCGGTACGGGATGCAGCCGCGCGTCGAGGACCGCCTCGGTGAACCCGAGCGTCGGCGCGCCGATCGTGACCGGTTCGCCCGGCGCCAGCGGGGTGCTGATGCTCGACACGACGGTCGACTCGGTCGGGCCGTACGCGTCGAACATGGCCCGGCCCGGCGCCCAGCGGGCCACCAGTTCCGGCGGGCAGGCCTCGCCGCCGGTCACCACGCATCGCACGCTCTCGAGGCCGGCGGGATCGACCGAGGCGAGCGCTGCCGGGGTGACGAAGCAATGCGTGACCCGCTCGCGCAGCAGCAGATCCGCGAGCTCCTCGCCGCCGTAGACGGACGGGGACGCGATCACCATCGTCGCGCCCGGCCCGACCGCCAGCATCAGCTCCAGTACGGAGGCGTCGAAGCTCGGCGACGCGAAGTGCAGGGTGCGGGACGCCGCGGTCGTGTCGAACGTGTTCTGCTCCGTCGCAGCGAAATTCGCCAGACCGCGGTGCGTGGTCACCACACCCTTCGGCCTGCCCGTCGATCCCGACGTGTAGATGACGTACGCGGGGTGGTCCACGTGCAACGCCGACGTGCGGTCGGTGTCGGTCACCGCCGCTGCCGGGAGCAGCGCCAGTTCGGCCTCGGTTCCGGGGTCGCCCGGCACCAGCCACGGGATCGACGCGGGAAGGGCCGACTGCAACGCGGCCGTGGTGAGACCGGCGACGGCGCCCGAGTCACCGAGCATGTACTCGATGCGCTCGGCCGGATGATTCGGGTCGACCGGCAGGAACGCGGCCCCGGTCTTGGCCACCGACCAGACCGCCAGCACGGATTCGATCGACCGCGGCAGCGCCAGAGCCACCACCTGTTCCGGGCCGACGCCGCGCTCGATCAGGAGCCGGGCGAGCCTGTTCGACCATTCGTCGAGTTCCCGGTAGGACACCTCACGTCCTTCGAAGGACAGCGCCGCGGCGTCCGGGTCCGCGGCGGTGGCGGCCGTCAGCAACTGCGGCAGCGTCCGAGCCGCCACGCCGGGGCCCCCGCTCGCGGACGTCAGTGCGACCCACTCGCCGGCGCCGAGGACGTCGACGTCGCCGACCGGGGCGTCCGGGGACTCGGTGACGGCGCTCAGGATCCGGACCAGGCGCTCGGCGAACGCGGCCACCGTGTCCGCGTCGAAGATGTCGGTGGCATACCCGAGCGCCGCACTGAGGCCCCCGGGATGACCGTCGGCGTCGGCGTTCTCCCGCAGGGTCAGCTGGAGGTCGAAATTGATCGTGTCGAACGCGAGGTCGAGGGGTTCGACATGGAGGCCCGGCAGCTCCAGCTCGGGGCGCTCGGTGTTCTGGAATTCGAGCATCACCTGGAACAGCGGCGAGTACGCCGTCGAACGGGAGGGACGCAGGCTTTCCACGACACGTTCGAACGGGACGTCCGCGTGCGTGAACGCCCCCAGATCGGCCTCGCGGACCTGCGCGAGCAGCTCCGCGAACGTGCGGGCGCCGTCGACGGGGGTCCGGAGCACGAGGGTGTTCACGAACATGCCAACCAGGTCGTCGAGCTCGGCCTCGCCGCGGCCCGCGATGGGGGTGCCCACGGCGATGTCGTCCGACGCGCTCAGCCGCGACAGCAGGACGGCCAGCGCGCAGTGCAGGGCCATGAACACGGTCGATCCGTGCCTGCGGGCGAGCTGCACGACGCTCCGGTGGAGGTCCGGGTCGATCTCGAATTCGACGCGGCCCGCGCCCAGGGTGCGGGCGACCGGGCGGGGCCGGTCCGTCGGCAGTTCCAGCACATCCGGGAGGTCGGCCAGTGTCGCGGTCCAGTAGTCGAGTTGGCGGGCGAGCGGCGAACCGTCTGCGTGTTCGTCGCCGAGCCAGTCTCGTTGCCACAGTGTGTAGTCGGCGTACTGCACGGGCAACGGGGTCCAGTCCGGCGCGGTGCCGCGGCGCCGCGCGGTGTACGCCGACAGGACGTCGCGGGCGAGCGGAACCATCGAGAAGCCGTCCGCCGCGATGTGATGCACGACCACGGCCAGCACGTGCTCGTGCTCGTTCACCCCGAACAGCCGGGCCCGCACCGGTGCCTCCGTCGTCACGTCGAACCCTGCGGAGAGCAGGCGGTGGAGTTCCGCGCCGAGGTCCGCCGACTCGACGGCGTGCGGTGTGAGAGCGGGCGCCACCTTCTCCGCCGGGAGGATCACCTGCCGCGGACCGCTGTCGGTGAGGGGGAAGACGGTGCGGAGGGATTCGTGGCGCTCGACGACGTCGGCGACGGCCGCTTCCAGCGCCTGCGTGTCGAGCGTGCCGGTGAGGCGGAGCGCGATCGCGACGTTGTACGCCGCACTGGCCGTGTCGAACTGGTTGATGAACCACATCCGCTGTTGTGCGAGCGAGACGGGGACCTCCCGCGACGGATCCCGCGGGGTCGGCGCCGGCCGGGATTCCAGGTTGGTTTCCCCGGCCTCGGCGCGGGCGGCCAACCCGGCGACGGTCGGGGCGTCGAACACGTCCCGCACGCCCAGCCGGTCGCCGACCGCGGCGTTGAGGCGGGCGACGAGCCGGGTCGCGGTCAGCGAGTTCCCGCCGAGCGCGAAGAAGTTGTCGTTCGCCCCCACCCGGACGATGCCGAGCAGGTCGGCGAACACGGCGGCGACGATCTCCTCCACCGGATTGCGCGGGGCGGCGAACCCCACCGTCGACGTGCCGAAGTCCGCTTCGGGCAGCGCTTTCCGGTCGAGTTTGCCGTTGACCGTCAGGGGCAGGGCGTCGATCACCACCACCGCGGCCGGCACCATGTACGACGGAACGCTCGCCCCGACCGCGTCGAGAACCGCCGCCGCATCGACATCCGCACCCATCTCCGGGACCACGTAGCCCACCAGCCGGTCGCCGTCCCGGTCGTCGCCGCGCACCACGACCACCGACTGCGCCACCCCGGCGCACGCGGCCAGAGCCGCCTCCACTTCGCCGAGTTCCACCCGGAACCCGCGCAGCTGCACCTGGAAGTCGCTGCGCCCCATGTACTCGAGCCGGCCGCCCGCACCCCACTTCACGACGTCGCCCGACCGGTACATGCGCGCCCCCGCCCGGTGGTGGCCGAACGGGTCGGCGACGAAACGCGTCGCGGTCAAACCCTGCCTGCCGATATAGCCGCGGGTCACCTGGTCGCCGGACACGTACAGCTCACCCACCACCCCGGGCGGCACCGGATGCAGCCGGCCGTCGAGGACGTAGACACGCAGACCGGGGAGTCCGCCGCCGATCACCGAGCCCGGCACGGACGCCACCAGCGCACGATCGAGGGCGAGGAAGCTGACGTGCACCGTGGTCTCGGTGATGCCGTACATGTTCACCAGCACGGGGTCCCGGTCGTCGTGCCGGGTGTACCACCGCTCCAGTTGCCCGACGTCGAGGGCTTCGCCGCCAAAGATCACGTGCCGCAACGACAGTGGCGCCTGGTCGATCTCCTCGACGGCGTTCGCCGCACGATCGGCCTCCGTCAGCTGGTAGAACGCCGTGGGGGTCTGGTTCAGCACCGTCACCCGTTCCCGGCGCAGCAGTTCGAGGAACGCGTCCGGCGATCGTGCGGTGAAGTAGTCGACCAACACCAGCCGGCCACCGTGGACGAGCGCACCCCACAGTTCCCAGACGGAGAAGTCGAACGCGTACGAGTGGAACAGCGTCCACACGTCGGACGAGTCGAACCCGAACAGCTCCCGGGTGTTGGCGAGCAGCGTGACAACGCACCGATGTGATACCTGGACGCCCTTCGGCCGCCCGGTCGACCCCGACGTGAAGATGACGTACGCGACGGTGTCGGCCCACAGCGGCCGCAACCGGTCCGAGTCGGTGACCGGCAGCCCGGACAGTTCGGCCACCGCACGCGCCGTCGCCGGATCGTCGATCGCCACCACCGGAATCCCGGTCGGCGTCAGCGACGCGAATTCCGCGCTCACCACGGCGCAGACGGGTCGCGCGTCCTCGAACATCGCTGCCACCCGCTCGGCGGGATAGCTGGTGTCGACCGGGACGTACCCGCCGCCGGCGGCGAGCACCGCCAGCAACGTCACCACGAGGGCAGGCGTGCGCTCCACCATCACCGCGACCAGCGACTCGGTTCCCACCCCCTCGGCGATCAGCAACCGTGCCAACCGGTTCGCCTGCTCGTCCAGTTCGCCGTAGGTCAGCGTCTCGTCACCGCACACGACCGCAGTGGCGTCCGGGGTCGACGCGGTCACCCGCGCGAGCAACTCGACCACGGTCTGTGCGTCGGCCGGGACACCCGCACGGTTCCACCGGTCCAGCACCAGGTCGCGCTCGACCGCACCGAGAACCGGGATGTCCCCCACCACCGCCGCCGGGTCGTCGACCACCGCCCGCAGCACCCGGACGAAGCGTTCCCCGAACCCCTCCACCGACGTCCGGTCGAACACGTCCGTCGCGTACAGGAATGCGGCGGCCATACCTGCGGCGGTGCCCTTCTCGTCGTGGTATTCGGCGAGCGACAGCTGCAGGTCGAATTTGGCGACCCCCGGGTCGACGTCGACCGCCTCGACGGTCAGGCCCGGCAGTTCGAGGTGGGCGCGCACGGTGTTCTGGAATTCGAGCAGCACCTGGAACAGCGGCGAGTGGGACGTCGACCGGCCAGGCGCCAGCTCGTCGACGACGCTCTCGAAGGGAACGTCCGTGTGCCCGAACGCGCCCAGATCCGTGTCGCGGGCCCGGGCCAGCACGTCGGTGAACACCTCACCGGACTCCACCGGAGTCCGCAGCACCAGCGTGTTCACGAACATCCCCACGAGGTCGTCCAGCGCCGCCTCGCCACGACCCGCGATCGGGGTGCCGATGGCGACGTCGCCCGATCCGGACATCCTCGACAGCAGCACGGCCAGCGCCGCGTGCATCACCATGAACAGGGTTGCGTGGTGCTCGCGCGCGAGGAGGAGCAGTTGCCGGTGCAGGCCCGCGTCGATCGCAAACGCCGCGGTCGCACCCTCGAGCGAGCGGGTCACCGGCCTGTTCCGGTCCAGCGGCAGGGCGCTGACCTCCGGGAGATCGGCCAGCACACCGCGCCAGTACTGCAACTGCCGGGACATGAGGCTGTCCGCGTCGTCGGCACTGCCGAGGAGGCGACGCTGCCACACGCTGAAGTCGGCGTACTGCACGGGCAGCGGCTCCCAGCTCGGCGGTGTCCCGGACCGGCGTGCCGCGTATGCGACCATCAGGTCGCGGGCCAGCGGCGCCAGCGACGCCCCGTCGGCGGCGATGTGATGCACCACGATCACCAGCACGTGTTCGTCGGGGCCGATCCACAACAGCGCCGCCCGCAGCGGGACCTTCGCGCTCACGTCGAATCCGCCCGCGAGGAGGGTCGCGATCCTCTCGTGCAGCGACTCGTCGCCGTCGACGTGCGGGGTGAGGTCGGGGACGACGTCCGCGGTGTCGACCACCACCTGGTACGGCCCGTCCGCCGACGCGGGGTACACGGTGCGCAACGACTCGTGCCGCTCGATGACGTCGCCCACCGCGGCCCGCAGCGTGTCGGAGTCCAGAGGTCCGAGTAGGCGCACGGCCATCGGGATGTTGTACGCCACCGACGACGTGTCGAACTGGTTGAGGAACCACATCCGTTGCTGCGCCAGCGACAACGGGATCCGTTCGGGCCGCTCCCCGACGGCCAGGGGCGGTCGGTCCACGAGTTCCGTACCGGAACGGCGAACGTACGCGGCCAGCAGTTCGACGGTGGGCGCCTCGAACAACGCTCGCACACCCACGTCCGATCCGAGTGCCGCGTTGACGCGCGCGATCACCCGCGTCGCCACGAGAGAATTGCCGCCGAGGTCGAAGAAGCTGTCGTCGACACTGATCCGTTCGACGCCGAGGACCTCGGTGAAGACCTCGGCGATCGATTCCTCGACCGGGTCGGTAGGCGCCTTGAATTCGGCGGCCGCGGACAGGAACCGCGGTTCCGGCAGTGCTGCGCGGTCCAGCTTGCCGACCGGGGTCAACGGGATCTCGTCCAGCACCACGACGACCGAGGGAACCATGTACGCCGGCAACCGGTTCCGCACCTGTCGCAGCAGTTCCGTCGTCTCGATCGGCCTGCCTGGGGCCGGGACGACGTACGAGACCAGGACCGTGTCCCCGGACGGCCCCGGCCTGCCGATGGTGACGGCCAGCCGCACGTCCGGATGTGTCTGCAGAATCGCGTCGATCTCGCCGAGCTCGATGCGGAAACCCCGCACCTTCACCTGGAAATCGCTGCGCCGCAAGTACTCGAGCGTGTGGTCGGGCCGCCACCGCACCACGTCACCCGTGCGGTACATCCGGCCGCGGCCGTAGGGGTCGGCGACGAAGCGCGCCGCGGTGAGACCGGGACGGCGGTGATAGCCCCGCGCCACACCGGCACCGGCGATGTACAGCTCACCGGGTACCCCGACGGGTACCGGATGGAGCCGGGCATCGAGTACCACCTCCTCGGCGCCTCTGATCGGCCCGCCGAGTGTGATGGGGTCACCGGGGGTCATCGGTGCGCTGATGTTCGCCATGACGGTCGTTTCGGTGGGACCGTACGCGTTGTGCAGCCTGCGCTCCGGCGCCCACCGGGCCACCAGTTCGGGCGGGCAGACCTCACCGCCCACGGCCACGTCGAGGAAGTCGCCCAGCGCATCCGGCGGGATCGTGCCCAGCGCGGCCGTGGTGACGAAGCCGTGCGTGACACGTTCCGACCGCAGGAGGTCGGCCAGTTCCGGGCCACCGTACGCGGACGGCGGCACGACCACCATCGTGGCGCCCACCCCGAACGCCTGCAGGTACTCGAAGACGGACGCGTCGAAACTCGGCGTCGAGAAGTGCAGCGTCCGGGACGATCTCGTGGCGCCGAAACGTTCCTGCTGGTCGGCCGCGAAGTTGTCGAGCCCGCGGTGCGTGATGGTGACGCCCTTCGGCTGCCCCGTCGAGCCGGACGTGTAGATCAGGTACGCGGAATTGTCGAGGTGCAGGGGCCGGATGCGGTCGGAGTCGGTCACCGGGTTGTCGGGCCGGGCCGCGCAGGCGGCCTGGAAGTCCGGGTCGTCGAGCACGCACCAGGGAATAGAATCGTGGAGGCGTCCCCGCAGCGACTCCTCCGTCAGGCCCAGCACCGCACCGGAATCGGCGAGCATGTAGTCGATCCGATCGGGCGGGTAGTTCGGGTCCACCGGAACGAATGCCGCCCCCGTCTTCGCAACGGCCCACACGGACGCCACCGACCGGAACGAGCGCGGCAGTGCCAGCGCGACGAACGATTCCGGCCCCACCCCGCGGTCGATCAGCATTCGCGCGACCTGCGTCGACCACCGGTCCAGCTCGCGGTACGACAACTCCTGGCCCTGCCGCGACAGGGCCGTCGAGACCGGATCCAGCGAGGCGGCGTCCGCGAAGAGATCGGGCAGAGTGCGCTCGGACCGACCCGGGCGTCCTCGTACCGGTGTCAGCGCGGAACGTTCGTCCGCGGACAGGATCTCGATGTCTCCGACCGGAACCTCGGGGTCGGCCGCCATCGCGCCGAGTATGCGGAGGTACCGCTCGGCGGCCACCCGGATCGTGTGGGCGTCGAACAGGTCTGCGGCGAAACCGAATTCGACGGTCACACCCGCCGGAGCCCCCGACTCGTCGACCGCTTCGGTCACGGTTACGCACAGGTCGAGGCCGGAGACGGTGCAACCCGGGGAGCCGGGCGCGCGGGTGTCGAGCAGCACCTGGACGATCGGTGCGTACGCGTCCGACACCGACACGTCGAGCTCCCGCACCAGCCGGTCGAACGGAACAGCGGTGTGCGCCACCGCCTCGGTGGCGACGTCCCGGACGTGCGACAGATAGTCGCGGCACGACACCTCGCTCGCGTACCGCGATCGCACCACCACGGTATCCGTGCGATCGCCCACGTCCACGGCGATTCCGACGGCGATGTCGCTGCTTCCGGTCACCCTGCCCAGCAGGATCGACAGGGCCGTCAGGAACACCGTGCGGCCGGTGGTGCAGGCGGCGTCGGCCAGTGCGGCCACGCGGCGGTGCAACTCCCCCGGCACCACCACGGTGACCCGGTCGCCCGCCGGCGACAACCTCGCCGGCCGGCGGCGGTCGGTGGGCAACGGCAGGAAGTCGGGCAACCCGTCCAGCTGCCGGCGCCAATACTCGATTTCCTCGGCCTCGCGCAGAAGTCGTTCGCCGGTGCGGGCACTGGTCTCGTGAATGCTGCCCACCCTGGACGCCGGATCTGCGGTGGCCAGTTCCTCGAGCAACTCGACGAACTGCTGATGGTGCTCCCGCAGTTCCGCGTCCTCGTAGCGGCTGGGGTTCGCGCGGAAGTCCACGTAGATCCTGGTGGGGGTGCCGCTCTGATACACGTTGATCAGCAGGTCCTCGACCGGACCCGACGTGACGATGTGGAAATCGCCGAGAAGCGAACCCAGCGCGACCTCCTGGCGGAACAACATGACGTTCACCATCGGCCCGTACAGTGCCGTCGTCGCGGTGTCGCCGGCGTCGCGGCGGATGTCGTCGAGGCTGCACCGCTGGTGTCGCAGTGCGGCGACCAGCTCACGCTGGACCTTCTCGATCAGTTCCGCGACGGTGTCGTCGGCCCGGACGCTGACGGGCATCGGGGCCACGTTGACGAGCATGCCACCGGAATTGCGCAGCACCGCCGTGGTGCGTGCCGACACCGGAATCGTCACCAGTACATCGGTTCTGCCGGTACGTCGCGCCAGGTAGCACGCCGCGGCCGCGATGATGGTCGCCGCAGACAGGCTGTCGCGGGAATCGAGAACCGCCACGACGTCGTCCGAGAGGATGGCACTCTCCACCGTGCTGGTGGCCGACACCTGCCCCGCCGTCCGCGCCAGCGTGGTGCCCTCGAGCCCGGCGACCCGCGCGGCCCAGTACTCTCGATCGGTTGCGAAACGCTCGGAGGCGCGGTACCGGCTGTCGATGTCGTACAACTGCCGCAGGCTCACCGCCCGGTTCGGATCCGGTTCGCGGCCCGCGATTTTCGCGGAATAGCGGTGTGCGATGCGGCGCAGCATCGTCATGGCGCCGTAGCCGTCGAGCGCGACGTGGTGAATCCTGCTGTACCACAGGAAGTGCGTGTCACCGGTCTGCAGGATCGACGTCTCGACCAGCCGGTCGGCGCTCAGGTCGAGCGGCGTGACGTAATCGCGTTCCATCCATTCGTGTGCCGCCGCCACCGGGTCGTCTTCCGCACGGAAGTCGACGTACGCGATCGACGTGTCCGTCCGATGGTCCACGTACTGCAGCGGCCGGCCCTCGACGTCGTACACCTTGAGGAAAGGTGATTCGAACTCGCGGGCCGCTATCACCGTCTCCTGCCGGAGCAGGTCGATGTCGAGCACACCGTGGAACTCCACGTACTGGGCGATGGAGATCGGGACCTGCGGTTCGAGTTGCTGCGCGAACCACGTGGCCCGCTGCGCCGCCGAGAGCGGAATCGGTTCGCCGCCGCCCGGAACACGGAGGTCCGCGGGGCGGCGCGTTTCTCCCGCCCCCGGAACGGGTCCTTCACCTTGTCCTGGGCACACTCGAACTCGACCTCGCCCCGCCCTACCAGGACGGACGCACTGTTTCGAGTATCCGCCCCTCGGACGCGCCGGGTCCAGGGCACTGCGGGACAAAAGCCGCCAATGGATACTGGGCCCCATGACCGAGCGCGTCGACACACCCGGCATCGATCCCGCGGACTTCCGCGTCCACGTGGTGGCGCAGGCCATCCGGCTGTTCTCCGAGAACGGGTACGAGGCGACGACCGTCGAGCAGATCGCATCCGCCGCGGGCGTGTCCCGGCGGACGTTCTTCCGCCAGTTCCGCTCCAAGGAGGACGTGATCTTCGCCGATCACGAATCGCTGTTGCAGCAGGCAGGCGATTATCTGTCCACGAATTCCGACGACCCGTGGGCGGCGGTCTGCAGGACGGCGGGCCTGGTCTTCGACAGGTTTCGCGAGAACCGGGAGCTGTCGGCTCGCCGGTACCAGGTGGTCCAGCGGGTTCCCGCCCTGCGCGACCGGGAGATCGTCACCGGCTTCCGCTACGAGCGGTTGTTCGTCGACTACCTGCGCGGGGTGGTACCCACCGAGCCGGTCCTGAAGGTCATCGGATTCGCGGCCGCCGTCACCGCGTGCCACAACTTCCTGCTCCGGAACATGATCAAGGGCGACCCCGACGCCACCGCCGAGGAACTCGAGCGGGCCCTCCTCGACGTGCGCCGGACGTTCGGCGTCGCTCCGGGGGCATCGACGCAGGAACAGGACGCCGTGCTGGTGGTGTCGTACCCGCCGGGAACGCCGGTGGAGGAGATCACCGGGCGTATCCAGGCCCAGCTGTCCCGGCGCCGGGGCTGAGTGGCCGGGTGACGACAACCACCCTTGACTGGCACTCAGTGCCGTGGTTGACTGCACTGTAGTGGCAGTAGTTTGCCAACCACGAACGTTGCGGCCCACCTGAACGACAAAGACCTTGGCACGGAGTGCCTATTCAGACTCGGTGCCGTCGAGACTCAGCAAGGAGCGCCCCATGGCCGGAAATCCGGACTTCGATCTGTTCAAGCTCGGTGAAGAGCACGACGAACTGCGGTCCGCGATCCGCGCGCTCTCCGAGAAGGAGATCGCACCCTACGCGAAGGAAGTCGACGAGGACGCACGCTTCCCCGAAGAGGCCCGCGTCGCCCTCGTGAACTCCGGGTTCAACGCCATCCACGTCCCCGAGGAGTACGACGGCCAGGGCGCCGACTCCGTCGCCACCTGCATCGTCATCGAAGAGGTCGCCCGCGTCTGCGGCTCCTCGTCCCTGATCCCCGCCGTCAACAAGCTCGGCACCATGGGCCTCATCCTCAACGGGTCCGAAGAACTCAAGCAGCAGGTCCTGCCGCAGCTCGCGTCCGGCGAGGCCATGGCGTCCTACGCGCTGTCCGAGCGTGAGGCCGGTTCGGACGCGGCCGGCATGCGCACCCGTGCCAAGGCCGACGGCGACGACTGGATCCTCAACGGCTCCAAGTGCTGGATCACCAACGGCGGCAAGTCCAGCTGGTACACCGTCATGGCTGTCACCGACGCCGACAAGGGCGCCAACGGCATCTCCGCGTTCATGGTCCACGAGAACGACGAGGGCTTCGTCGTCGGACCGAAGGAGAAGAAGCTCGGCATCAAGGGCTCGCCCACCGCGGAGCTCTACTTCGAGAATTGCAAGGTCCCCGGCGACCGCATCATCGGCGAGCCCGGCACCGGTTTCAAGACGGCGCTGCAGACCCTCGACCACACCCGTCCCACCATCGGCGCGCAGGCAGTCGGCCTCGCGCAGGGCGCCCTCGACGCCGCTCTCGCCTACACCAAGGACCGCAAGCAGTTCGGCAAGTCGATCAGCGACTTCCAGGCCGTGCAGTTCATGCTCGCCGACATGGCGATGAAGGTCGAGGCCGCACGCCTCATGGTCTACACCTCCGCGGCCCGTGCCGAGCGCGGCGAGAAGAACCTCGGTTTCATCTCCGCGGCCGCCAAGTGCTTCGCCTCCGACGTCGCAATGGAGGTCACCACCGACGCCGTCCAGCTGTTCGGTGGCGCCGGCTACACCACCGACTTCCCTGTCGAGCGGATGATGCGTGATGCGAAGATCACTCAGATCTACGAAGGCACCAACCAGATCCAGCGCGTCGTGATGTCGCGTGCACTGTTGAAGTAGGCGGCTACGCCGCCCGTGCGCCTTTTTGGTAGCTCCCGCTACCAAAAAGGCGCACGGCTACGTGAGGAGAATTTGTGGAACTAGTAGGCGTGATCGGCGGCGGCACCATGGGTGCCGGCATCGCCGAGGTATGCATCAAGGCCGGTAGCTCGGTCCTCATCCTCGAGACCAAGCCGGAATTCGCCGAGGCCGCGCAGGCCCGGATCGAGAAGTCCCTGGCTCGCGGGGTCAAGGCGGGCAAGCTCGACCAGGACGCCGCGGATGCCGCGCTCGCCCGCGTGCGGGTCACCCTCGACATCGAGGAGTTCGCGGACCGCGACCTCGTGATCGAGGCGGCGCCGGAGATCGAGTCGCTCAAGGTCGACATCTTCCAGAAGCTCGACAAGATCGTGAAGCCGTCGGGCATCCTGGCGTCCAACACGTCGTCCATCCCGCTGATCAAGATGGCCAACGCCACGCAGCGTCCCGGGCAGGTCGTGGGTGTCCACTTCTTCAACCCGGTGCCGGTGATGCCGCTGGTGGAGATCGTGGTCAGCCTGGTCACGTCGGAGGAGACCGTCCTCGCGGTCACCGACTACGCGAAGAACACGCTGCGCAAGAAGACGGTGCGGGCCGGGGACCGTGCGGGTTTCATCGTGAACGCGCTGCTCATCCCGTACCTCACGTCGGCGGTCCGGATGCTCGAGTCGGGTTACGCCACCGCCGAGGACATCGACGAGGCCATGAAGGGCGGCTGCGGTTACCCGATGGGCCCGCTGACCCTGATCGACACCGTCGGTCTCGACATCACCCTCGCCGCGGCGGAGTCGCTGTACGCGGAGTTCGCCGAGCCGCACTACGCTCCCCCGACGCTGCTCAAGCGCAAGGTGGACGCCGGACAGCTCGGCAAGAAGAGCGGTAAGGGCTTCTACGACTACAGCTAGTCTCGCCTCTCTGGAAGCCCGTCGCGTCGTCGCGGCGGGTTTTCGCCGTTCTTGACCGCAAATCCCATGTAGGAGATGGCCGTGCTCCGGATCTGCCCGAAGTCGAGCCGGCGGCTCAACTCCCCGTAACTGAGCCGTGTTCCGCCGGCCCGGGCGAGGTCGAGGAGCCGGAGCGGATTCTTCGACCGCGGCCCGAGCCCGACGATCTCGTCGAGCCGCAGTCCGTGCCGTTCCATGATCGGCTCCAGCTCCGCGGGGCGGATACACATCGACCAGTCGTGGATGGGAGTGTCGAACATCCGGGTCATCCGCCACTCCTGCATGATCTTGATCGCGACGAGCTTGCTGGCGAATGTGCGGTTGATGGTGTCGAACAGGTACAGGCCGCCGGGTTTCAGCGCACGGGACGTTTCGGCGATCACTCCGTCGAGATCCGACACGTGCTCGAGGACGTCGCAGCAGTAGACGACGTCGAACGCGGCATCCGGTACCGGCAGCTGTTCGCCCGACCCGATGCGGTACTCGATGTCGAGGGCCGAACCGGCTGCGTGACGCCGTGCGGTGTCGACCGACACGGGGGACGGATCGATGCCCGTCACCCGGAAACCGATGCGGGTGAACTCTTCCGCGAGGAACCCACCGCCCGACCCGACGTCGAGGGCGGGGAGCCCGTGATGGTCACGACCGACCGTTTCGCCGAGCACCTTACGGAAGTAGGCGAATCGTCCCGGCGTGAGGCTTCCGTGCAGCAGGTTGAGTGGGTTGTCTTCCTCCCACCACGACTCCCCCACACGGTTGTAGACGTCGTTGTCGATGACCAAGCGGACCACCCCTTCTCTGCCGCGGGCACAGCACGACCTCCAGCCTTCTCCTGCGCGTCGGTCACTTCAAGGCCGGTGCCCTTACGCGATGCTCAGAGGATGACATTCAGGGTCTCGCACGTGTGCCTGCTGCTGGGCGGGTTCGTCGCGGGAATTGCGTTGACGTCCACCACGTCCAGGGAGTTCGCGTTCGTGGTCGGCGGCGACCGCCTGGACGCGTTGTATGCCGGGCCGTCCGCCGGTGCCTTCCTGGCTGCGGTCGTCGCCGTCCTGGTGGCAGCGCTGGTTCGTGCCCGCCGGGTCCTGTCGACGCTGTCGTTCGCCGGTCTCGCGCTGCTGGGTATCGCTCCGTCGACGGGGCCGTGGGATTTCGAGGTGTACCTCGGCGGAGTCGGTGCGGGCCTGCTGCTCGGCGGCCTCGTCGGACTGTGCGCCACCGCCGACCGGGCATGGTTGCAGACCGCACTCGCGGCGGGGGTTCTCGCCGGACTTCTCCTCGCCGGACCGATCGACCACTTCCGGACGTCTTTTCCCCGGCGCTACGCCGATTACCTTCCGGAACCTGCAGTCGATCCGGTGGCGCTGACCGTCCTCGCGCTCACGTGCGTAGTTCTGGCCGTCACGCTGGCGTCCGGCGACTTCGGTGAGCGGACGGACGTCGCGGTGAGCGCGCGCGCCCTCGTCGTCGGGATCGTCCTGCCGCTGATCGGGCTGGTGCTGTACTGGTGGTTCGTTCGACGTGTCTGGAACGTGGGCACCTACGGCGCGATGCAGGGCAGGTGGATGTTCGGACTCGTCCTGGTCGTGGCGGTGATCGCCGCCTCGCTGTGGTTGGAGAGCCGCACCGGGATCGTGTTGCTCGCCGCGATGGCGTTCGTCGCCGCGGGGGACATCGGTGTGGCGGCGTTCCCGGATTCCTGGCCGTGGCTGCTGGTGCCCGCGGCGCTCGTGCTGACGGGCGCCGTGCTCGGCCGGCGCTTCCCGCAGCCGGTGCTCGGCATCGCGGCGCTCGCAGTCGTGGCCGCGTCGGCGTTGTTCGAGCACCCGCCGTGGGACAACCTGCACGTCGGGGCGACGTGGCTCCTCCTTCCGCTCGCGGCCTCGTACACGGTCGCGTCGAGTCTGGCGTCGAGCGAGCCGGTCACCGCGACATCACTGGCGGTGCCTGCCGCGCTGGCCGTCCCGCTGATCGCCGACTACGGGTGGACGGCGTATGCGCCGCTCGTCGAATCCGAGAGAACGCTCGGGCCGGACTCGTGGGCGTGGACATCGACCGGACTGTCCGTGGCTGCCGTGGTCGCGTGCGGTCTCGCTGCCGCTCACCTCGGAAAACGCCCCTCCTGAGCTCATTGCACGATACATACGTTGTGCACCATGCATACGCTGTGTATGGTGCACAAATTGTGTTTCGCAGAGTTGAGGAGATTCGTGTGGACAGTCCGACGCCCGCCGTCCGGCCAGGCGGCCTCATCGCCGTGCTGGCATTCACCGGCATCGTCGCCGCGCTCATGCAGACCCTCGTGGTGCCGCTGATCGGCGACCTCCCCCGACTGCTCGACACGACCGCCTCCAACGCGTCCTGGGTGATCACCGCGACGCTGCTCGCCGGCGCCGTGGCGACACCGGTCACCGGACGTCTCGGCGACCTGTACGGCAAGCGGCGGATGATGCTGATCTGCACGGTGCCGCTCGTCCTGGGCTCGGTGGTCTGTGCGCTCGCGACGTCCCTGGCCCCGATGGTGATCGGCCGAGGGCTGCAGGGCATCGGTGTGGGCATGATTCCGCTGGGAATCAGCGCACTGCGGGACCTGCTGCCGCCCGAGCGCCTGCACTCCTCCATCGCCTTGATGAGCTCGTCCATGGGCATCGGCGGCGCCCTCGGTCTGCCGCTCGCCGCAACGGTCGCGGAGAATGCGAGCTGGCGCGTGCTGTTCTGGGGCGCCGCCGGGCTCAGCGCGCTGATCGCCGTGCTGCTCTGGTTCTTCGTGCCTGCCACGCCCGTCCACGGGCCCAAGGCCCGCTTCGATCCCATCGGCGCGGTCGGACTGGGTGTCGGACTGGTGTCCCTGCTGCTGGCGGTGTCCAAGGGCGCCGACTGGGGCTGGGCGAGCAGCACCACCCTCGGTCTGTTCGCGACCACGGTCATCGCGTTGACGGCCTGGGGCTGGTGGGAACTCCGCACTCCCGAACCGCTGGTCGACCTGCGGGTGATCGCCGGCCGTCAGGTGCTGCTGACCAACGCCGCGTCCGTCGTCGTCGGCTTCGCCATGTACGCCCAGTCCCTGATCGTTCCGCAGCTCCTGCAGTTGCCGGCGTCGACGGGGTACGGCCTGGGACAGTCGATGCTGGCCATGGGCCTGTGGATGGCCCCCTCGGGCCTGATGATGATGGCGGTCTCCCCCTTCGGGGCACGCTTGTCGTCCACCCGCGGACCGAAGGTCACCCTGCTCGTCGGCAGCCTCGTCATCGCGCTCGGCTACGGGTCGTCGATGTTCCTGATGGGGTCGACGTGGGGCCTGGTCGTGGTGACCTGCATCTGCGGCTCGGGCGTCGGCCTCGCCTACGGCGCGATGCCCGCTCTGGTGATGAGCGCCGTGCCGCAGTCCGCGACCGCCTCCGCCAACAGTGTCAACTCCCTGATGCGCTCGGTCGGCACCGCGGTGTCCGCGGCCGTCGTCGGAGTGGTCCTCGCCCAGATGAGCGTCCAGGTCGCCGGCCACACCCTGCCGACCGAGGGCGGCTTCCGAACCGGCCTGTTGATCGGTTGCGGTGTCGCACTCGTCGCCGCGGCCATCACGCTGGCCATTCCCACCCGTCGCGCCACCCTCGCGGCGCCGAACTCGATTCCCGAACCGCTCGCGCCGTCGAAGGTGTAGCCCCTTGCCGGTTGCCTACTTGTGGAGGGCGTACCCCGCCACCGGATTGCCATTGATGTAGACGGTGCCCTCGTAGGTCCCGTCGGGCCTCGGCGTGATCCGGTCGGTCAGGAAAGGAAGCCCGGAGGGGCTGTAGTCGGTGACGAGGGAACCGCTCGCTTCCGGGGTGGTCATGCCGAAGATGTACGGAAAGAACACACCGAAGTTGTCCATGACCCACCCGGGCCCGAACGTCTTGCCCTTCCAGATCAGGTCGCCACCGAGAACGTTGGTGGTGCCGAGGTATGTCCCGGCAGGCAACGGGACCGGCATCGGCGCGGGTAGCGGCGGCGGCATGGGGGCCGGCACCGGGTCTGCCGCGGCCGTCCCCGCGGCGAAGAAAGACAGGCCGGCCACCGCGACGGCCCCGACTGCGACCTTGCGCATGATGTCCATGAGTTCTCCGTATATCGAGGTGCGTGGCGGAAAGTGTCGCACGGACCGGGCTGTCACAGGGCGAGTATCAACTACCCGGTCCCGAAGGACGCGGGTTTGCTGCTCACGTTCTAACTGGCTGTTAGAGGGGTGGCTGCTATAGGCACGGTTGATTGGGCGGCCCGGTAGTTGGTGTGTCCGAGTGCGGCAATGTTGGCGGCGGCGTTATGGTCGGCGTGGCCGGTCCATCCGCAGCCGCGGCACCGGAATAGTGCTTGACTGTGCCTGTTCGCGGTGTCGCAGTGCCCGCACTGGTGGCATGTTTTACTGGTGTTGCGCGGGTTGATAACCTGCACCGGCAGTCCTGCGGCTTGCGCCTTGTAGGTGATCTGATCGCGCAGTTGCGCGTATGCCCAGGAGTGCAGTTGTTGCCGTTGATTGCGTGCGAGCCGTACCCGGTCCCGGATTCCCGACAGGTCTTCTACCGCGATTCCTCGACCGGTGCGTTGCGCTTGGGCAACAATCGTTTTCGAGAGTTGGTGATTGATGTCGGTGGCGTACCGAGTCTCCTTCCTAGACCGCTTCTTCAGTTTCCTTTTCGCGGACTTGGTCCCCACCTTCTGCAGCGCAGACCGCATGGATTCGTTCTTTTTCCGGCGGGCGGTGACCGCACCACCGGACCACCGGACGTCGAGTTCGGCCGGGTCGTCTGCGGTGGTCACCGCCAGGTTCACGATCCCCAAGTCCACGCCCAGCCACCCGGTGGGGTCGTCGGCGGGGACCAGCTGATCCGGTGCGTCGGTGTCGACGGTTGCGTGCAGATAGAAAGATCCGTCGCGGAAAATCAGATCCGACTCGCCTTTGCGGTCGGCGAGCATTTTCAGCTGCCACGGCGCGCACACGAATCCGACGTTGCGCATCCGGCCCTCGGTCGTCCAGATCGACACCGTCGATCGATCGATCTGCCACGACAAACACCGATCGTCGAACGGTTGGCCCGCGTCCTCGCGGAACACGATCGCCTTACCTGCAACCTTCGCATACCGTTTCGATTCCGGCGTGCCGTAATTCCCGTTAAGCAGGTTCGCCTTCCGGGTCGCGTACGCATCCGCGACCTTCTTGATGACCCGGATCGCCGGTTGCGCCGACAACCCGCGCGCTTTGACCTGGGCATAGACCTGTTTCTGCAGCGCGAACGGGCGTCGATCAGTGGCGGTGTGCGCGAACTGCGAAACCATGTTCGCCCCCGCATTGCACAACTCCAGCGTCGATTTCAGCGCCACATACTGCCCCGGGGTGGGAGCCAGCTTCACGACAACAATCCGCTTCACACCCTGCGCCTTTCCCTGCTGAGACCCGTTGGTCTTCGTCACGAAGTATCGTCGCGGTGCGTTCACCGACCCGATGCGGCAGATCATGGCAGAGGCGTGTGACAAGTTCGGCGCCACGTTGACCGAGTTCAACGGAGAAACCGACCACGTCACCCATTGATCCACTACCCACCTACCGTGCAACTCTCCACCCTGGTCACTAGCATCGAGGGCGTCTCCGCTCGATACCTGCGCCAAGAATTCCCCGACCACATCCGGCATACCTGTGGCGCAATCACTTCTGGTCACCGTCCTACTTCGCCGCCTCCGCAGGTGGAGCCCCACTCACCATCATCGCCGAGTACATCACCAACCAAAAACAACCAGCACCCACGAAAGAAAGCGACCCCGCTACGCGCGATCGCGCAGACAGAATCAGCTTCCTCCCGGCCCTGAAGGGCCAGGCTTTCTCTGATTAATCCGGTGAAACCGTGCTGCGTGTACACACGCCGGGCCGGGCGAAGAAATCCTCGGTGCCGGTCTCGAGGTTGAGCCGGACGTACCCGCGTGCCCGTGCCTAGTCGACCAGATGTGCGAGGAGCCGGGTGGCCACACCCCGCCCGCGCGCCTCGGTGGCCGTCCGCATCGACTTGATCTCGCCTTCGGCCGGCGAGAGCTCACGCAGAGCCACGGTTCCCAGCACGGTCTCCTCGTCCCACAGCGTCCACACGGTGACCGACGGGTCCCGCAAACCGGGCAGATCGAGGGCGTGAACACTGTCGGGCGGCGACGTGGCGCGCATGTCCGCCAGGTGCTCGGCCAGCAGTCCGTGCACAGCCTCGCGGGACAGGTCGTCGACTTCGATGTACACGTGCTCGAGTATGCCGAAGCCGGCGCGAGAAATCGCAACGAGCACCCCGCTACCTGGCCGACGGCGCACCATGGGGAGATGACCGAGACAGTGCTGCGCCTGAGCACCCGCCAGGGACGGTGGGTGGTCACCGCCACCGTTCTCGGCTCGAGCCTCGCGCTACTGGACGGCACGGTGGTGAACATCGCCCTGCCGCACATCGGCGAGGACCTCGGGTCGGATGTCGCGGGAATGCAGTGGGTCTTGAGCGGCTACACCCTCACCCTGGCGTCGCTGATCCTGCTGGGCGGGGCGCTCGGGGATCGCTGGGGCAGGCGCCGCGTCTTCGTCTGGGGGACGGTCTGGTTCGCGGCGGCGTCACTCCTGTGCGGCATCGCACCCGACATCACGATGCTCGTGATCGCGCGGATCCTGCAGGGTGTCGGGGCCGCGATGCTGACCCCCGGCAGCCTCGCGCTGATCTCGGCGTCGATCCACGAAGACGACCGGGGCGCCGCGATCGGTCTGTGGTCGGGGCTCGGCGGGGTGGCCGGGGCGATCGGACCCCTACTGGGCGGCTGGCTGGTCGAGGTGGCCGGCTGGCGGTCGGTGTTCCTGATCAATCTTCCGCTCGCCGTCGTCGTGGTGTGGGCGTCGATGCGGCACGTCCCCGAGAGCCGCGACCCGCATCCTCCCGATCATCTCGACGTGGTCGGGTCGGTGTGCGCAGTGATCGGCCTCGGCGCGCTCACCTACGGTCTGATCGAGATGAACCTGATCGCCGGGGTGGTCGGGACCGTCGCGCTGATCGCGTTCGTCGTGGTGGAACGGCGCTCACCGAACGCCCTGGTGCCGCCGAGCCTGTTCGCGTCGCGCATGTTCGTGGCGGCGAACCTGGTGACGCTCGCCGTGTACGCCGCACTCGGCGGCGTCTTCTTCCTGCTGGTCCTGCAATTGCAGTTGGTGGCCGGATACTCGCCGATCGAAGCCGGAGTCGCCACCATCCCGATCACGCTGGCGATGCTGGCGTTCTCCTCCCGCGCCGGCAGCTACGCCCAGACCCACGGCCCCAGGTTGCCGATGACCGTCGGGCCCGCACTCGCAGCGGTCGGCCTGCTGTTGATGACCCGGATCGGGCCGGGTGCGAACTATTGGACGGTCGTGCTCCCCGGCGTCGTCGTCTTCGGCCTCGGACTGTCCGCCATGGTCGCGCCGCTGACCGCCGCCGTGCTCGGGTCCGTCCCGGTGGACCAGTCCGGCATCGCCTCCGGAGTGAACAACGCCGTCGCGCGCACCAGCCAGCTACTGGCGGTGGCTGCGCTCCCCGGGATCGCCGGGATCGACGCCGAGAGCATGATCGACCCCACCAGCTTCTCGCACGGCTTCCGCATCGCGATGTACATCTGCATCGCACTGCTCCTGGTCGGGGCGACCATCGCCGCAGCCCTGATCCGGGCGCCCGCCCCGCCCGCTCCCACCCCGCTTGGTCCCGTCCCGGATTCGGTTGCATGCAAACCACATTGCGACGTCACCGGTCCGGCAGTGCAACCGGCAATCGCCCGGTCGAGCCCTACTCCACCGAAGCGATGACGTGTAGCGCTGCTGCCCCGTGTTCGCGCACCTCGTCGTGGAGGGCCTCCATCTTGACGTCGAGATTGCGGGCCACGTCGGCAGCATCCTTCAACTCGTCCAGCAGCGCGGCCGGGACCGCCTTGTCGTACTTGTAGAAGATCTTGTGCTCGAGGCTTGCCCAGAAATCCATGGCCACCGTACGGATCTGGATCTCCACCCGCACCGATTCGACGCGGTCGGACATGAACACCGGAACCTCGACGATCAGATGCAGGCTCCGGTATCCGTTGGGTTTGGGTTCGGCGATGTAATCCTTGACCTCGATGAGGGTGATGTCCTGCTGGCCCGTCAACAGGTCGCTGATCCGGTACGCGTCCTGAATGAAGCTGCAGGTGATCCGGATTCCGGCGATGTCGTGGATGTTGTCGCGGATGGAGTCGAGAGTGAGCGGAATACCTTTGCGGGCAGCCTTGCCCAGCACGCTGTCGGCCGACTTCAGCCTCGACTTCACGTGCTCGATCGGGGTGTACTCGTGAATGTAGGTGAACTCGTCCTTCAAGATGTTGATCTTGGTCATCATCTCGTCGATGCCGAATTTGTACGACATCAGGAATCGGGTGAGATCCCGTCCCCCGTCGGAGCTTCGGAGACTCAGCAGTCCGGTCACGTCATCGGCCGTTCGCTGCTCCACACGTCACCCCCACCATTGCCTCGTGCATCGCCGACGGAGTGGGTGCAGGCGGCAGCGGTGCGGCGCCGTCAGCCGAGAACGCCTGGAGCATGTAGCCCATGAGACGACGCCAGGCATCAGGGGCCGCGGCGCCTGTCGCCTCGACCACCCCCGCGTTCGCCATCAGAAGCAACACCAGGTCCTGGGAGGAGAAGTCCGCGCGCAGCCGACCCGTCTCCTTGGCGCGTTCGATCAGCCGCTCGAAGCCGCGGTAGGCCTCGGCCCGCTTCGCCTCGAATTCGCTTGCGGTGGGGAACGTCATGGTGAGCACGTGAGTGAAGCCGCGATCTTCCGCCTGCATGGCGCACACCCGCTCGACGTACGCGCAGAAACCGTTCCACGGATCGGGGTCGGCCGCGGCCTCGTCGATGGCGTCGACGTAGGCGCTCATCTTGTCGGCGAAGACATCGGTGATCAGATCCTCCCTGGTGGGGAAACGGCGATACAACGTCGCGATGCCGACCCCGGCTCGCCGGGCGACCTCGGCCATGGAGGCCGTCAACCCTTGCTCGGCGAACACCTCCTGCGCCGCATCGACGACGCGCGAGCGGTTGCGCTCGGCGTCGGTGCGCAACGCCTGCCTGCACGCATCTCGTGCCTCTTTCGACCCCGGCTTCACCATGAACTCGATGCTACCCGAAGTGGAAAGCACACTCCGTTTATCGTGTCAGCCCACGCCCGGCGTTCTGGACGACCGCGCCCGATACCTCGAGGCGGCACCCGCGATCAGCAATCGAGTCGCACCCTTTCGTATCCTGGTCGGGTGGCGATTTCCGGTACCGATCCCGCGAGCGTCCGGGTCGACAGCTGGACCTGGGCGATCCGGCTGTTCAAGACGCGCTCCGCGGCGGCGGCCGCCTGCAGGTCGGGGCACGTGCGGGTCAACGGCACCACCGCCAAACCCGCGCAGCCGGTCAAGGCCGGTGACGAGGTCCGCATTCGCGCGGCGGGTGTCGAACGCATCGTCGAGGTCGTCCGGCCCATCACCAAACGGGTCGGCGCGGTGGTGGCGGTCGAGTGCTACACCGACAACACACCCCCGCCCCCACCGCGCGAAGTCCTCGCATCGATACCGCAACGCGACCGCGGTGCGGGCCGGCCCACCAAACGCGAACGCCGCGAGATGGACCGGTTGCGCGGGTTGTGACCGCTCAGGCCGGGGTGTGGCTGAGGATGCGCAGGGCGGCCGGCACCGCCTCGATGGTGACCGGCAGCGGACCGACCCGGTCGCCGTCGGCGTACGCCGTGATGCCGTCGCACTGCAATCGCACCCTCCGCGAACGGTAGGTCTGCACGTCAGGGAGATCCACGTGAGTGCCCTTGTAGACGCGGGGGAACAACCGGACCAGCCTCGACCGGCGACCGTAGTCGACGACCGTGACGTCGAGCAGGCCGTCGGTCTTGTCCGCGCCCGGGCAGATCTGCATGCCGCCGCCGTACGAGCGTCCGTTGCCCACCGCCACGAGGGTGGCGTCCACCTGGAACGTCTCCTCGTCCAGTTCGATGGTGTAGTGCAGCGGGCGGAGCTGCGTCAGCTCGGCGAGCATCGCGAGGTTGTACCGCATCGGGCCTTTGGGCCACGACATCCGATTGGCGCGGTCCGTGACGAGCGAGTCGAATCCGCTCGCGACGATGGTGCCCGCCCACACCACCGCGCCGTCCGCGAGCGTGATGCGGGCGAGGTCGGATTCCTGCACCTCCCCGTCGGCGATCACGTCGGCCGCGGCGACGGGATCGCCGACGGGGATACCGAATTCGCGCGCATGGTCGTTGCCGGTGCCGGCCGGGATCAGCCCGACCGGTGTCCCGGATTGCGCGGCCGCCTGCAGCCCGATGCTGATGGCGCCGTCCCCGCCGACGACGACGAGCGCGTCGGTGCCGTCGTCGATCGCCCGGCGCGCCAGCATGCGCGCGTGATCGGCATCCGTGCCGATGATCTCGGTGACGGCGACCCCGCGCTCCCGCAGGCGCGCCACCCCCTTGCGGCCGGCGACGGGTGCGTGACCGTGTCCGGCGAGGGGGTTGACGAGGACGGTGACCTTCTCGATCACCTGCTGCGTGCTCACGGAATCAACTTGCCGGGGTTGAGGATTCCCGCAGGATCGACCGCGTCCTTGACCGCCCGCAGAATCGCGACGCCCAGGTCGCCGATCTCGTCCCGCATCCACGGGCGGTGGTCGACTCCGACCGCGTGGTGATGCGTGATGGTTCCGCCGGCGGCGATGATCGCATCACCGGCGGCGGTTTTGGCCTTCCGCCACTGTTCGATCGGGTCTTCCGCTTGCGCGGATACGACGGTGAAGTACAGCGAGGCGCCGGTCGGGTACGTGTGCGAGATGTGGCACAGGACGAGCGGCGGGGTGCCCTGCCCGGCCAGCGATTCCGTCAGCGCGGTGGTCACGGCGGTGCGGAGCGCAGCGAGGTTGCCCCAGGTGGTCGCGGTTTCCAGCGTCTCGCACAGCGCTCCCGCGTCGAGCAGCGAGTCGCGCAGGTACGGTGCGTCGAAACGGCCGTGCTCCCAGCCGCTTCCAGGCGCCTCGCCCAGGGACGTGCCGCCGTGCGCCACCAGTACGGCGCGAGCCTCCGCCGTCCGCTCCGCGGTGTGCTCGGCGGTGCCCTCGAACGTCGTGATCGCCAGGCAGCCGCCGGTGACGGTCTCCTCACCGATCTTGTCGGTGGTCGCGAGGTTCACCGCCGTCTCCGCCTCGTCGGATAGTCGCAGCACGGTCGGGACCGCACCTTCCTGCCGCAACGCCCGCAGAGCCGCCGCGCCCGTCTCGAAGTCGGGGAAACTCCACCCTTCCCGGACGGTCGTGTCGGGGACCGCGTGCACCCGCACCCGCACCCGGGTGATGACGCCGAGCGTTCCCTCCGACCCGACGAACAGTTCGCCGAGGTCCGGACCCGCCGCGGAGGCCGGGGCGCGCCCCGTGTCGAGGGTCCCGGTGGGGGTCACCACCCTCAGTCCCTGCACCATGTCCTCGAACCGCCCGTACCCCGCGGACGCCTGCCCCGACGACCGGGTGGCTGCGAAGCCGCCGATGGTCGCGAACATGAAGCTCTGCGGGAAGTGCCCGAGCGAGAAGCCGTGCGCGCCGAGCAGTTCCTCGGCGAGCGGACCCGTCACACCCGCTCCCAGCGTCGCGATTCCGGAGTCGGTGTCGAGGTCGATGAGCGCGTCGAACCGGCGCAGGTCCAGCGAGACGACGGCGTCGAATCGGTCGCGCACGGGGTCGAGCCCGCCGACCACGCTCGTTCCGCCACCGAACGGCACCACGGCGATGCCGTGGTCGGCGCAGTATCGGAGCACGTCGGCGACCTCGTCGTCCGTACCGGGGGTGACGACGGCGTCGGGCGCGTTCTGCGGTTCGGTGCTGCGGCGGCGCAGCAGGTCGAGCGTGCTCTTGCCGCCGGAACGCAGCAGCCGGTCGGAGTGCGCGGTGCTGCAGAACTGTTCTCCGACGATGCCCGCGAGAGCGGCGACCTGCTGGTCGGACAGTGCGCTCGGAGTCAGGACGACGTCGTCGGCCGCCCGGTCGGAGGGCTCCCTGATCGTGACGCCGAGGGCCTGTTGCAGCAGCCCCTTGATGCCGTCCGAGAGGATCTTGTGCTTCTCCGGCGCGCCCCAGGCGTCCCACCGCATCGGGGGTGCCGTCAGGACGGCGTGATCTTCCGATCGCTCATTGCTCATGCGTTATAGTGTTACACATCATGTAAGAGTGTAACTAGCCCTCTTCAGCGACCGCCCCGCTCCCGCCACACCTGCCGGATGGGCCGCAGCACCAATCCCATCTGTTTCCGTGTCTTCCCACGCGTCACCAGAACACCCGTGATCGCCACGATCCAGACCGGGTACTGCACGAGCCAGGCCACTCGGAACGCGTCGAACGAGTACCCGCCCATCGCATCGAGGATGAGACCCATCGCCTGGATGACCAGCAACGACGCCAGGAAGCCGCCGATGTTGACCATTCCCTGCGCCGTTCCCATGCTGGTGCTGGGGTTGAACATGCGGGCGTAGTCGAAACCGATCATCGAACCGGGGCCGCCCACCGAGATCACCATCACGAGCACGATCAGCAACCAGATCGGCGCCGGACCCGGCAGCGACAGGACAACGGTCCAGATCGCCGCATTGCTGATCATGATCGCCAGCACCAGATAGGAGCGGCGCATCGGGAAACGGCCGCTGAGGATGCCGATGATCGGGCCGGCCACAATCGCCGAGATCACCGACAGGGTCAGCAGCGAACCGGCCTCCGCCGGCGACAATCCCTGCGCCGACCTCAGGTACGGCACACCCCACAGCAGGGCGAACGTGGTCATCGAGAACTGCGTGCCCATGTGGGTGAAGAACCCGAGCCGGGTGCCGGGACGCCCCCACACGGTGCGGATCTGCCTGCCCACCTCCCGCAGTCCGGCAGGCGCGGCTACCACCTCCAGACCGGGAGGCGCATTGCGAATGACGGAGACGGCCAGCACGAACGACAGCAAACCGAGCGACGCCGCGCTGCCGTACGCGAAACTCCAGCCCGGCCCGTTCAGCAACAGCATCAACGGCAGCGCCGACAGGATCTGACCGATCTGACCGAAGATGCCGGTGAGCTGCGACACGAGCGGGACCCGCCGCGGCGCGAACCACTGCGGCACCAGGCGCAGCACGGAGATGAACGTCATCGCGTCGCCGACGCCGACGAGAACGCGCGCGGCGACCGCCAGCGGCAGCGATTCGGTGAGCGCGAGGAGCATCTGCGCCGACGCCATGATGAGGGCGCCCGCGGAAATCATGACTCGCGATCCGTACCGGTCGAGGAGCACACCGGCGGGGATCTGCATCCCCGCGTACACCACGATCTGGAGTACGACGAAACCCGACAACACACTCGGACTGATCGAAAATCGTTCCGTCGCCGCGAGGCCCGACACACCGAACGAGGTTCGATGCAGGACGGCGACGATATAAGCGACAACCCCGACGCCCCACACCAACCACACTCTGCTCATCGCAGATCAAACTACCCCCCAGCAGGTATTACCCGCCGGTCGAAGTCACTCGCGGCCCAGCGACACCCAGGTCGGATCGGCTGTGCGCTCGCCGACGGTGAGATCCGCGAGCAGGTCCAGACGCGCGATCTGCCCTTCGGTCAGCGTGAGCGCGAGCGCGCCGGCGTTCTCCGTGACACGGGCCGCGAACCGGGTACCGGGAATCGACACGGACGGCAACCCGAACTCGCGGGCTTTCGCGTCCAGCCACGCCAGCGACACCTGGGCGGGCGTCGCGTCGAGTTCGGCAGCGACCTCGCGGACGACGTCGAGCACCTTCAGGTTCGCCGGCAGCGCATCGTCGCCGAAACGCGGGAACCGGCGACGCAGATCCTTGTCGCCCAGCGTGGCCGGGTCGTACGTTCCGGTGAGGAATCCCCGGCCCACCGGCGAGTACGGCACGAAGCCGATGCCGAGTTCCGCCGCCGCGGGAACCACGTGCTTCTCGACGTCGCGACTCCAGATGCTCCACTCGCTCTGGATCGCGGCGATGGGGTGCACGCGCGAGGCGCGACGCAACTCGTCGCCGGTCGCCTCCGACAGTCCGATGTTGCGGACCTTCCCGGCCTTCACCTGTTCCGCGATCGCACCGACGGTGTCCTCGATGGGCACCTCGGGGTCGACGCGGTGCAGGTAGTAGAGATCGACGGTGTCGACGCCGAGCCGGGACAGGGATTCGTCGAGGGCCTGCGCCACGTATTCGGGCTTGCCGTTGATGCTGCGCCGGCCGTTCGCGATGTTGCCGACGAGACCGAACTTGGTGGCCAGCTGCACCTCGTCGCGCCGTTCCTTCAGCACCGTGCCCACCGCGATCTCACTCGCGCCGTCGCCGTACACGTTGGCCGTGTCGATGAACGTCACTCCGATGTCGATGGCGTGGTGGAGGGTCGCGAGCGCCTCCGCGGCGTCGACGGGGCCGTACACGGGGGCGACGGACATGGCGCCGTAGCCCTGCGCGCTGACGGTGAAGCCTTCGGACAACTGCACGGTGGGGATGTTGGTCATGCGCCCCATCCTTCCCGAGCACCCCGACAGGTGCATCGTTTGGAATCGCGCTGATCGTGACCCGGCTGCCTCTACCCTGAAGGCATGGCATTCGACTGGTTCGAACTCGCCCGCATCGCCCACCGCGAGTTCGGTGCACGGGTCGCCGCGATCACCGACTGGTCGGCGCCGACACCGGACCGCGACTGGGACGTCACCCAGCTGGTGCGGCACGTCATCGAGGAACAGCAGTGGGTTCCCCCGCTGCTCGCCGGGAAGACGGTCGGCGAAGCGACCCCGGACATCGAGCCCCTGCACGGCGACATGCGGTCGGAATGGCAGCGGTACTCGGACGCGGCCATCCACGCGTGGTCGTCGACCGACCCGCGGACGCAGGTGCACCTGTCCTACGGCACGGTGCCGCTCGAGCCGTATCTGCGGCAGCAGATCGCCGACGTCACCATCCACGCATGGGACCTCGCCAAGGCCACCGGATCCGACGACACCCTCGACCCGCAACTCGTCGCCGGCGTCTGGTCGGATCTCGACGGCCAACGCGAGATGCTCTCCGAGAGCGGGCTGTTCGCCGACCCCGTCGACCTTCCCGACGACGCGCCGCTCCAGGATCGCCTGATCGCCCTCACCGGCCGCGATCCCCGGCAACGCATTTAACCAACCGCCGCCGAGGGTCCCGCCTACGCTGGGAGACATGAGTACCCCGGATCCCAAACCCCGCAGCCGCGACGTCACCGACGGATTGGAGAAGACCGCAGCGCGCGGAATGCTCCGTGCGGTGGGCATGGGCGACGACGACTGGGGAAAGTCCCAGATCGGCGTGGCGTCGTCGTGGAACGAGATCACCCCCTGCAACCTGTCGCTCGACCGGCTCGCGAAGGCCGTCAAGGACGGCGTCCACGCCGCGGGCGGGTACCCCCTCGAGTTCGGCACCATCTCCGTGTCCGACGGCATCTCGATGGGACACGAGGGCATGCACTTCTCCCTCGTCTCCCGTGAGGTGATCGCCGACAGTGTGGAAACGGTGATGCAGGCCGAACGCCTCGACGGATCGGTGCTGCTCGCCGGTTGCGACAAGTCGCTGCCCGGCATGCTGATGGCCGCGGCCCGCCTCGACCTCGCGAGCGTGTTCCTCTACGCCGGTTCGATCCTGCCGGGTGTCGCCAAAATGTCGGACGGCACCGAACGCGACGTCACCATCATCGACGCGTTCGAGGCGGTCGGCGCCTGCTCGCGCGGACTGATGAGCCGTGAGGACGTCGACGCCATCGAACGAGCCATCTGTCCCGGCGAGGGCGCGTGCGGCGGAATGTACACCGCGAACACCATGGCCAGTGCCGCCGAGGCACTCGGCATGTCGCTGCCCGGCAGCGCCTCCCCGCCCGCCACCGACCGTCGTCGCGACGGATTCGCGAGGCGCAGCGGTGAAGCCGTCGTCGAACTGCTCCGCCGCGGCATCACCGCCAGGGACATCCTCACCAAGGAGGCGTTCGAGAACGCCATCGCCGTGGTCATGGCGTTCGGCGGCTCCACCAACGCCGTCCTGCACCTGCTGGCGATCGCGAGCGAAGCGGATGTGGAACTGACCCTCGACGATTTCTCCCGCGTCGGCGCCCGCGTCCCGCACCTGGCGGACGTCAAACCGTTCGGCAAGCACGTGATGAAGGACGTCGACCACATCGGCGGCGTCCCCGTCATCATGAAGGCCCTGCTCGACGCCGGGATGCTGCACGGCGACTGCCTCACCGTCACCGGCAGGACCATGGCCGAGAACCTGTCGGCCATCGCCCCTCCCGACCCGGACGGCAAGGTGCTCCGCGCGATGAGCTCGCCCATCCACCCGACCGGGGGAATCACGATCCTCAAGGGTTCACTCGCCCCGGGCGGCGCGGTGGTGAAGTCGGCCGGGTTCGACTCCGACGTCTTCACCGGCACCGCCCGCGTCTTCGAACGGGAACGCGCCGCGATGGACGCCCTCGAGGACGGCACCATCACGAACGGCGACGTCGTGGTCATCCGCTACGAGGGCCCCAAGGGCGGACCCGGCATGCGCGAGATGCTCGCGATCACCGGCGCGATCAAGGGTGCCGGACTGGGCAAGGACGTCCTCCTGCTCACGGACGGCCGATTCTCCGGCGGCACCACGGGCCTGTGCGTCGGCCATGTGGCACCGGAGGCCGTCGACGGCGGTCCCATCGCGTTCGTCCGCGACGGCGACCAGATCCGACTGGACGTCGGGACGGGCACCCTCGAACTGCTCGTCGACGAGGAGGAACTCGCCGGCCGTAAGAACGGGTGGGAGCCTCTGCCCCCGCGCTACACCCGCGGGGTCCTGGCCAAGTACACGAAGCTCGTCGGCTCCGCCTCGGGCGGCGCCGTCTGCGGGTAGGCGCTTCGCGCCCGTGCGCCTTTCTGGTTGTCCTGGCTACCAAAAAGGCGCACGAGCCCGAAGGGCCTAGATGGGCCGGAACCCGGCGCCGGGACCGCCGCTCGCGTTCATGTCGGCGATGATCGAGTTGAGGTTGGTGCCGATCTCCGGGCCGATGCACGGTGCCGCGAGGTAGGCGTTGACCATGGCCACCAGGGTGGTGCCGACGACCATCGGTGCGCCCGAGTCACCCTCGATCACGCAGGCCTGGGTCCACGTCTCCCCCGTCTGCATGAGGTCGCCGTAGACGATGCCACAGGTGTTGCCCGTGGTGCGACCTTCCTTGCACGCCACCTGTGGGAAGGCTGCCGGTGCGCCGATGTTGGTGATGGTGACGCCGCCCACCCTGTTGACCGGGACGACCTTCGCCGGGTCGAACTGGATCACTGCGTAGTCGAGAACGGGGTTGGAGACGACGAACGTTCCGACGATTCCGCTGTCCTGGCTGGCTTCGGGCACCACGTAGGAGCCCGATTCACCGCAGTGGCCCGCTGTCAGGCCGACGAGCCGGCCGGCGTTGTCGTGTCCGATGGTGGTGAGTGAGCAGACGAGTTCGTCGTTCACTACGATCCCCGAACCGCCCCCCAAGACGGCGGCCGGAGCTGCTGTCGCGGACCCCGCCGCAACGAATCCCAGAATTCCCGCTGTCGCCGCAACAACCGCCGCGAATCGTTTCAACATTTTTCGAACCTTCCCGGATGAGCCCCGACGGCCGCGTGTCTCCCCATAAGAATCCCACCCCGCACAAGACCTGCGTGGGGGAATGCCGATGTAGAGACCGCGACCGTTGCCGACCCGGGCGCTACTCGACGGCGCCGAGCGCCTCCAGTGCTTTGCGGGCGTCCTCGAGTTGCCGGCTCAGCTCGTCCACCCGGGCCGCCGCGAGGTTGCGCGCCGCCACGATGATCGACTCGACGGCCTCGATCGCCGTCTCCTCCCCGAGTTCCCGGACGGCGCGCTCGACGGCGTCCGGCGAGACGGGGACGGCCTTGCCGGGACGCTTGGCTCCGTGCGCGACGGTGACACTCCAGTCGTTGTCGGCGCCGGCGTGGATGGTGACGCTGACTCCCGCGGGCACCTTCTTGCTGGTGCGTTTGGCCGGTACCGCGGCGGGTTTCGGGACCGCGGTGGCGGCGGGCGCAGGCGACGCGACGGTCTTGGCGGCCGGAGTCTTGGGGGCTGGGGTCTTGGGGGCGGGGGGCGGACCGGGTTCGATCTCCTGGTGCACGACCGGCGTCGCGGGAGCGGCGGGCGCGGGCGCAGACTTGGCGGCCGGAATTCGTCTCATCAGAAGCTCCTCCGCTTCGAAGGGGAGCTCGTCGTCGACGCCTTTGGGGCGGATCAAGAGCGTATTGCCTTGCACGGAGATAACTTTCGCCGAGGCTCCGGCCTCGAGCCCGAGGCTGGGCATCGCCTCGCGCAGATACACGGTGGCCCGCTTACCTTCCGCGATCGCGGCAGCGAGGGTCTCGAGATTCTCCGCGGTCAGGTGATCCGGTGCGGCGGCACCGGAACGTCTACGGGGCGGCATGCGCTGTCCTTTCTGGTCTGTCTCCTGGTTACGCTCGTGAGCACCGCAACTCTCGCACACCCCACCGACGGTTCCGCATCGGACGGGCTCGCACAGTGGCAGATTGAGGGGAATGGACGCACCGCGACCATGCGTGCGCATCGACCGTATCGAGAGGAACGACGTGACCTCGGAAGCACCGGAGAACGGCGACGAGACCGCAACGACGACGGAGATCTCACCGACCCTGCTCCGCGACGTCCAGGCCGATCTCGAGGAGTCGCTTCTGGGCGGGCCCCGCCGCTACACGCGGACCGAGATTGCCGATTTCGCGGGGGTATCCCTCGAACGGGCGGACCGCCTGTGGGTGTCGATGGGTTTCGCGGTCGACACCGATCCGGACGGCGTCATGTTCACCGAGGGGGACGCCGCCGCGTTGCGCACCATCGCGTCGCTCGTCGACCAGGGGATCATCTCACCGGAACGCGAAGTGGCGGCGGCTCGTGCTCTCGGCCAGTCGATGTCGCGGCTCGCCGAATGGCAGGTCTCGTTGATCAGCACCCACATCGTCGATCAACTCGCCGGGTCCGCGGGCAGCGACGAGCAGGCAATCCGGGAGCAGGTGCGCGAACTCACCGCCGAGATCCTTCCGGCGGTCGAGTCGTTGCAGGCGTACGTGTGGCGCAGGCACATCGCCTCGACCACCGGTCGCAACGTCGGGAATCCCGGCGAGGAGGTCGCGAGCCGGAAACTGGTGGTCGGCTTTGCGGACATCGTCGGGTACACGTCGTTGACCCGTCAGCTCGGCGCGCGGGAACTGAGCGACCTTCTGGAACGTTTCGAGTCGGCGTCGACGTCGGTCATCGGCCGCCATCGGGGGTGGGTGGTGAAGACGGTCGGCGACGAGGTGATGTTCGCCGTCGAGTCGCCGTCCGATGCGGCTGAGATCGCCCTGCAGCTGCAGGAGCAGGTTCTGCCGGACGAGGCGGACCCCGAACTGCGGGTAGGACTCGCGATGGGTCCGGTGCTCGTCCGGTTCGGCGACCTCTACGGCTCCGTCGTCAACACCGCGGCGCGACTCACCGGTTCGGCGCGTCCCGGCACGGTGCTGATCGACGAGGCGCTCGCCCACGAACTCGCCGACGCTCCCGGTTACTACCTCAAGCAGCTACGTCCACGACGTGTTCGAGGGATTCGACGACTCGAACAGTTCGTGCTGCGTCGAGACCGGGACGCCTAGCGACCGTCAGCTTCCGAAGGGAAGGGTTCCGGGCGGGATGGAGTATCCGCTGCTGCCGGCGGCGACGCCGCCCCAAGCACCGAGGAGCCAGTTGAGTGCATCAGTGATCATCGAGAAACCTTCCCACACCATTCATTCGATACGCGCGGCATCCGGTGCCGCGCGCACGTGCCACGATAAAGACGACGCGCGGAGCTGTCGACGTCACAATGCCTGAGCAGGCGGTATCTCGAGGAGCGTCGGCTTCGCGGGACCGGCGCCGACCTGGGCGGCGCGTGCGGCGAGGAAGTCGTCGACGATCTGCTCACACGCGGTCCGTCCCAGCGGGGTCAGGGTCGCGAGCCGGGTGAAGACGAGTGGTCCGATGAGTTGGGCGAGAGCGAGGTCGTAGTCGAATTCGCCGAGGCGTTCGGCCGCCTCGGGTGTGCCGAAGACCTGGTCGAACGCCGCCCGGTACTGCTCGACGATGGTCTGCCTCAGCGTCCGCAGTTCCGGTTTGTCCGACTCGACAGCGGCCGCGCTCGAGTAGTCGTCCAACGCGGGGCCCATACCGAGCCAGCACATGGCCGTCACGTTCATGGGCGCACTCTCGATGAGTTTCGCCTGACTGACCATCAGCTCGACCAGCCGGTCGCGGAGGTCGCCGTCGGCGGACACGGTCGGCGCGGGTGGGAGCAACCGCCCGAACGCCGCGGCGACCAGTTCGGTGCCATTGCCGAAATGCCGGTAGAGCGTGGCCCGAGCCACGTTCGCCAGCTTGGTGACGGCGTCGATCGTCACGGCGTCGGTGCCACCCTTTGCGAGAAGAGTTGTCGCGGCGTCGAGAAGTCTCGCGCGAGAGCGCTGCCTGCGGGGATCCTGCTCGGTCATCTGCACCGCCCGTTCCTGCCACTGCCGCACCTCTTGTGAACTACCAGTCTACCAACGATACTGACAGTCTCGTTACTTCCACGGAGGGATTACATCGTGCGCTCTCGGGACTCCGCACCACCGCAGGACACCGAACAGAGCAACACCACCGGCTGGACCCTTCGGCAGATCTGGATGCTGACCGTCGCGTGCTGCGCGGTCGCACTCGTCGTTGCGGCGATGGCCGCACTGAACACCGCCCTGCCCGACCTCGCCCGCGACACCGGCGCCAGCCAGAGCCAGCTCACCTGGATCGTCGACGGCTACACCCTCACCCTCGCCGCACTCCTGCTTCCCGCCGGCGCACTCGGCGACCGCTACGGCCGCCGCGGTCTCCTCATGTTCGGACTGCTGATCTTCGGCCTGGGTGCCGCCATTCCGATCCTGAACGACAGCCCGGAGTGGATCATCGGGTCCCGCGCGGTCGCCGGCATCGGCGCGGCCTTCGTGATGCCGGCGACGCTGTCGCTGCTCACCGCCGGTTTTCCACTGTCCCAGCGCGGCCGGGCCGTCGGCATCTGGTCGGGTGTCGCCGGGTCGGGCGCGATCGCCGGACTGCTGGTCTCGGGACTGCTGCTCGAACAGTGGTCGTGGAAGGCGATCTTCGTGAGCCTCGCCGTGGTGTCCGGCCTCCTCTTCCTCACCGGATTCACCATCACCTCCTCACGCCAGACCGACCAGGCGCCGCTCGACCTTCCCGGCACCGTGACGATCGCGGCGGCGGTGGGCCTGTTCGTGCTCGGCACGATCGAGGCGCCGCACCGCGGCTGGCTGGACCCTGCCGTCGTCGGACTCATGGCGGGTGGCGTCGCCGCCGCGGTGGCGTTCGCGCTCGTCGAGTTGCGCCGCGAGCATCCGCTCCTCGACGTCCGACTCTTCGCCAACCGCGCCTTCGGGTCGGGGTCGATGTCGTTGCTGATGCAGTTCCTCGCCATCCTCGGGCTCTTCTTCTTCGCGGTGCAGTACCTGCAACTGGTCCTGAGCTACTCGCCGCTGGAGTCGGCGCTCGCGCTCGCCCCCATCGCGGTACCCGTGATGATGCTGTCCGCGGGGATGCCGTTCGTCCTCCCCTATGTCGGCCTCCGCCCGTTGCTGTCCGTCGGCGCCGCGATTCTCGGTGTCGGAATCCTTCTGATGGTCCGGCTCGACGAGTACTCGAGTTACCCCCAGGTGGCTCTGCCGCTGGTCGTGGCCGCGTTCGGCATCGGCCTGTGCACGGCACCCGCCACCACCGCAATCGTGCAGAACACTCCCGATGAGAAACAGGGAGTGGCGTCCGCGGTCAACGACACGGCACGCGAGATCGGGGCGGCGATCGGCGTCGCACTGGCAGGCAGCATCCTGGCCGCGGGGTACGGCAGGCACGTCCAGCCGGCCGTCGATGCCGTCCCCGACCTCGCGAAGGAGCCCGTGTCGAGTTCCCTGGCCGCCGCGCTGCACGTCGCCCAGTCGGCGGGCCCGCAGGGCGAGCAGCTGGCGAGCTTCGCCCGGAAAGCGTTCCTCGAGGGAATGGACGAGGCGTCCATCGCCCTGGCCTGCGTGTGCTTTGCGTCCGCGGTCGTGCTCGCGGTGTGGGCGCCGGGCCGGAAAGGGTCGTCTCCGGCGCCGCGGAAGGACGAGGAACTGGCCGACGTCGACTGAGCGGACGTTGCCCTTGTGACCGCCGTCATTGTATCGTTCAGTATCAGTTACTGAATGTCACAGTTAGTTGACCGCCTAGTCACAGAACAAGGGGTAGTGATGACCGCATCGATCGTCGTCTCCGACCGCGAAGAGACCGCCCAGCGCTTGCTGGCGTCGTCGGCACGCAAGTCCTACGACCCGATGGTCGAGGTCGACTGGGAAGCACCGATCCCCGACGACAAGTTCGGTCTCACCCCCGAGTGGAGCACGCTCTACGGCACCGCCCTCTGGGACGAAATGACCGAAGAACAGAAGATCGAGCTCACCAAGCACGAGGCCGCCAGCGTGTCCAGCGTCGGACTGTGGTTCGAGATCCTGCTCATGCAGATGCTCCTGCGCGACGTGTACGGCCGCGACAAGCACTCGCGCCACGTCCAGTTCGCGCTCACCGAGGTGGCCGACGAATGCCGCCACTCGGTGATGTTCGCCCGCGCCGGTGAACGCCTCAACATGCCGAGCTACGGACCGCACCCCGCGATCCACAAGCTCGGACGCATCTGGGGTGGCTTCTTCCGGGGCGCGAACGCGTACGCCAGCGTGATGGCCGCCGAGGAGATCCTCGACATGATGCAGCGCGACTTCATGAAGGACGAGCGCGTGCAGCCCGTCACCCGCACGGTCAGCAAGATCCACGTCCTCGAAGAGGCCCGCCACATCCGCTTCGCCCGCGAAGAGGTCGGCCGCCGCATCGAGGGCGCCAGCTGGGCTCGGCTGCAGTTCGAGCGGCTCAACACCGCGGTGGTCGTGTACTTCGTGATGAAGAGCATGATCCGCAAGGACGTGTATGCGAATGCCGGACTCGACCCGGAGCGGGCCGCCGCCGAGGCCAAGAACAACCAGCACTACAAGGACACCGTTCGCACGTCCGGTTCCAAGTTGATGCAGTTCCTCGATGGCGTCGGCCTCGTCGGCGGCCCGTCCAAGCGCCTCTACAAGAGGGTCCACCTCCTCTGAATCATGTGGGGACGTGGTCCAGGTAGGACACACCGGTCGAGGTGATCTCGAGTACGCGGGCGGACGGAATGTCGAAGAACATTCCCGCGACGCGTACTCGACCCTCGGCCGCCGCAGCGCCGACGAGGGGATGGCGCCCGAGGGTTTGCACCTGGACCGCCACATTCACCATGCCCAGCTGGTCGACCTCGTCGAATCCGAGTTCGGCCGCTGCCCGTGCCACCGGATGACCGCTGAGGAACGCGTTCCGGCTCGGCTGCGCGAACGTCAGCCACTGTTCGACGGCGTCGCGATCGGACCCGTCGGTGTCGGTCGGTGCACTCGCGAGCACGGCCTTCATCGCGCCGCAGCCGGAGTGGCCGCACACGATCACCGAGCTGACCTCGAGTTCGTCGAGGGCGAAGGCCAGTCCCGCCTCGACCGACACGTCCTGCTTTCCGGTGGGGACGAGATTGCCCACGTTGCGCACCGTGAACAGGTCCCCCGGACCGCTGCTGGTGATCACGTTCGGCACGATGCGTGAATCGGAGCAGGTGAGGAACAACGAGTCGGGGCGCTGCCCGTCCCGCAGTTCGTCGAGGTGCGGGAGCAGCTGAGCCGCGTTCCGCCGGTGATACTCCGACACTCCCGCGAGGACCGGTCGAAGTGCCGCCGGTGTGGTGGTGGAGTTCTCGGCGTCGGTGTGCCGCGGCTGCCAACTCTTCCACGGGGCGAACCCGCGGGAGCTCACCACGCCGATGCCGCGCCTGGGCGGCGACGCGCCGACGGCGTCCATGTCGACGGGACCGAGCGCGTCGATCACGACCGTTCCACCGTTCCGCTCGTGGTGACGCTTCCAGTCGTCGATCGCCTCGAACATGGCGTGGTCGAGGAAGTCGACCGCCAGTTCCACGGTGACGTGCGCGCCCTCGGGCACCTTCGCGAGGATCCCCGTCAACGCCGGCATGGACAGGAAGCTGCACGACCCCTCGACGGTCACGCGCCACCGCCCGGAATCCTCGGAGCCGACAGGTTCGGCCCGCATCTTGGGGTGGATGACCCGCCACAACAGCAGGACCACCGCGAGTGCAAGGCCGATGATCACACCCTCGAGCAGGTTCAGGAAGACCACGCCGGCCACGGTCACGCCGTACACCCACAGGTCGCCGGTGCGCCGGGCCGTCCGCAGATGAGCCATTTTGACGAGCTGGATGCCGATCACGATGAGGAGGCCGGCCAGTGCTGCCATCGGGATCTGCTCGACGAGTCCGGTGAGCAGCGCGGCGAAGACGAGGATCCACACGCCGTGCAGCACGGCGGACGCCCGGGTGCGCGCCCCGGCGGCCACGTTGGTGGAACTGCGCACGATCACACCGGTGACCGGCAGACCGCCGATGAGACCCGAGAGCATGTTGGCCGAGCCCTGACCGACGAGTTCACGGTTGAACTCCGAACGCGTGCCGCCGTGCATCTTGTCGACGGAGACCGCGGACAACAGGCTCTCGACGCTCGCGATCAGCGCGACCGTGAGTACGCCGGTGGCCACTGCGAGCCACGGGCCGTCCGGCATCGAAGGCAGTGCCACGGCGTCGAACAGGGAGCCGTCCAACGTGATTCGATCGATGTCGAGTGGGAGGACAAGGGACAGAACGGTGGCGGCGACGACGGCGACCAGCGGGCCGGGGAGCACCTGCAGCTTGCCGGGGATCTTCTTCCAGAACAGCAGGACGGCGATGACCACCGATCCCACGAGCACGTCGCCGTAGCGGGCGGACGTCAGCTGGCCGGGGAGCTGAGTGATGTTCTCGACGGTCGAGCTGTGCGAGCTGCCACCGAGTAGGACGTGAATCTGCTGGAGGGCGATCGTGATTCCGATGCCGGCCAGCATGGCGTGGACCACGACCGGCGCGATGGCCAGGGCCGCACGGGCAATTCTACTGAGCCCGAAGATGATTTGAAGGAATCCGGCTGCGACGGTGATCGCGCATGTGGCCTTCCAGCCGAATGTGGCGACCAATTCTGCTACCACCACGGTCAATCCGGCGGCAGGACCGCTGACCTGGAGTGGTGAGCCACCGATGGAACCCGCCACCACACCGCCGACGATCGCCGCGATGAGCCCCGCCATGATCGGGGCGTCGGACGCGATCGCGATACCGAGCGACAGTGGCAGTGCGACGAGGAAGACGACGAGCGACGCGGGCAGGTCGTATCGCGCGTTATCTCGCAACCTTTCGCCGAGGGTCGGTCCGGGGGCGGGTGCACCGGATGGGGGTGCTTTCTCGTTCTCGAGGATCGACATGTCGTCACCTTACGGGCGGAGAACGACGAAACGCCCGAAACGGACGTGATCTTGTGGCATGTGTCACTGCGGCAGCACTTTTCGCCCAGGTGAATCGAAACCTAGTGGACAACAGTCCATTACATGAAACTTAAAGTACACAAAGTTCACCACATCCATCCTCGCACCGTGAGACGTGCCGGTCACCGAGGAAAACGGTGACCGGCACGGCCGGTCGGACCTAGACGGACGTGGGCACGACGACCAGTGCCCAGACGAACATGGGGGCCGACAACACGATCAGACCGCAGTAGGCGAGCATCTTGCGCTGGAAGCGGCCCTTGTCCTCGACCTGTGCGTTGGCGAGCACCATCACGCCGTTCGTCGAGAACGGGCTGACGTCGACCACCGTCGCGGAGAATGCCAGGGCCGCGACGAATCCCACGGCCCCCACCTCACCCATCGCGAGCATCGGCGCGGCGAGGGGCAACGCGATGCCGAGTGTACCGATCGACGATCCGAACGCGGAGATGATCGCGACCGCGTAGCAGAGGATCAGCGCGGTCAGCAACGGCGATCCGAGCGCCGACGCCGCATCGCCGAGGAAGTCGAGCGTGCCGTTCTGCGTCATGACCGCCATGTAGGTGAGCATCCCGCACACGAGTACCACGGCAGGCCACGCCACGTTGTCGATGACCTTGGGGTGCGACTTGGGCGCCATCAGCAGCAGCACCGCGCTGATGCAGATCGAGCTGACACCGACGTCGATTCCGAACGCGACCGACCCGACGACGAGGAACCCGATGCCGGCGAGCGTCGCGAACCGGCACCGGTTCATCGTCACCGGCTTCACGCCTTCGTGGATCAGCGCTTCCTCGATGACCTCGCGATCGGTGAGAGTCGCGGTGTTCCCGCCCGGGCCGTTGCCCGACGCCACTCCCCCGGACGGCCGGCGCGAGGAACCGCCGAATCCTCCGCCGTCGGGTGTCTCCTCGACGGGGCGGGGAGTACGGCGACCGATCAGGTCGAGGCCGTAGATCAGGAACAGCACTATCGCGATGGCCAGGTTGAGAACGAACGGCAGAGCGAACAGGACCAGCGGATTCGCTCCGACGCCGCTCGAGTCCATCAGCCCGTTGATGAACGCGCCGTAGAGATTGATGGGCGAGAACGCGCAGGCCAGGGCGCCGTGGCTGATGACCATACCCATCAGGAACGGGTTGATCTTGTTCTTGGCCGCGAGGGGCATCGCGATGGGGGCGAGCATCCCGACCGCGAGGACGGACCCGAGGGCCATCAGCAGTCCCGACAGCAGGAACATCATCCACAGGATCGCCCACCGCCTGCCGCGCACGAGTCGGAGCGAGGCTTCGATGACGAGGTCGATGGTCCCGTTCGTCTTGGCTATGGCGAACAGCAGCGTGATGCCGCCGACAATGATGAACGTGCTGCCGGGGAAGGCGTCGATGATGTCCTCGACCGGGATCCCGGACACCCAGCCGCCGATGACGAACGCTCCGGCGAACGCGAGGATGCCCATGTTGATCGGGGTGAGTGTCGCCACTGTGAAGATCGCGATCAGAGCGACGATGGAGATTGTGTAGACCATGGTCGGCCTTTCGGGGTGAGTTCGCAGATCACACTGCGGTGAGGGGCCGAGCTTGTGCCAGAGCGTGTTTGACGGTGTCGACGGCGAGGCCGAGGGCCTGCTGATCGATCCCCGTGTCGATGTCGTGCGCGTGCAGGTGCGCGACCAGTTCCTCGGTGGCGAGGTTGCCGTGGGCGCCGGGCGCGAACGGGCAGCCTCCGTACCCGCCGATGGCGCTGTCGAAGTGCCTGATGCCGAGCTGCCGGTGCGCGGCGATCACGGTGCCCAGGGCCTGACCGTGCGCATTGTGGAGGTGCAGGCTCAGTTCGATGTCGGGGAGGGCGTCGCGTACCGCCCCGGCCGATGCGAGCACCTGCTCGGTGGTGGCCGTTCCGAGCGTGTCGGCCAGCCCGAGCCGGCGCACACCCATCGCGGCCATCGCGCTCGCCACCCGCACCAGCGTGGCGGGGGCGATGATGCCCTCGAACGGACAGACGAACGCGGTCGACACACCTCCGAGGAAACTCCGGTCCGGGTACTTCTGCAATGCCTCGGCGAGTCCGTGCAGCGCCTCGTCCGGGTTCCGGCCCGTGTTCGCCGTGCTGTGCCCGGCACTGGCGGACGTCACGACCTGGATCTCGTCGATGGCGGTCGCGATCGCACGGTGTACTCCGCGCGGGTTGAGTGCCAGAGCGCTGTACGTGACGGACGGGTCGGTGCGGGGCAGACGGGCGATGACGTCGTCGGCGTCCGCCATCTGCGGGACACGCGTGGGCGAGACGAACGATGCCGCTTCGATGTGCTTCACACCGGCGGCGACGAGGGCGTCCGCGACCGCGATCTTGTGGTCGATGGAGACGACGACATCCTCGTCCTGCAGTCCGTCTCGCAGCACGACATCCGTTATAGTGACTGACATTTCAATCTCCTCCGATTCAGATGACGTTGCGAGAGCGGTAGTCGTCGAGCTGATCACCCGACAGATTCAGCAATCCGCCGAGGATCTCGTCGGTGTGCTCACCCAGTTCGGGGCCGGCCCAGCGGATCTGCGTGGGTTCGCCGTCGAGCTGCGGGACCACTCCCGGGAAGCGCACCTCTTCGGGTTCCCCGTCTACGGACACTTTCAGGCTCTGCAGCATGCCGCGAGCGTTGTAGTGCTCGTCGTCGGCGATCTGCACGGCGTCGTAGACCTCGCCGACGGGCACACCGGCGGCGCCGAGTTCGGCGACGACGTCGCGGGGGTGACGCACCGACGTCCACGACGAGATGGCCTCGTCGAGTTCGGCTTCACGACGGAATCGCTGATCCCCGTCGGCCAGTTCCGGGTCGTCAGCGAGATCGCCGCGACCCACGGCCTGCATCAACCGGCCGAACACGCCACTCGAGTTTCCGGCGATCATGACGGAGCCACCGTCACACGGATAGACGCCACTGGGCACCACGCCGGGCAGATTGCCCGCGGTCCGTTCTCGGACCATGCCGTACGCGTCGTAGTCGGGAACGAGGGATTCCATCGCCATGAACACCGATTCGTACAGGGCCACGTCCGCGACGCGCGGGGTCGAGTGATCGCCCTGCCTCGCCTTGGCCAGCAACATCATCAGGGCGCCGATCGCGCCGTGCAGTCCGGCGAGCGTGTCGGCGATGGGGGCGGCGGCCCGGACCGATTGACGGTCCGGATAGCCGGTGACGTGCCGCAATCCGCCGAAGGCCTCGGCGACGCCCCCGAATCCGGTGCGCTCCCGGTACGGGCCGGTCTGCCCGTAGCCGGAGATCCGGACGAGCACGATGTCAGGGTTGGCGGCCGTCAGCTGGTCGGGCCCGATCCCCCACCGCTCGAGCGTTCCGGGACGGAAGTTCTCGATGACGACATCCGACTTCCGGGCGAGGTCGAGAATGATCGCGCGACCCACGTCGGTCCGGAGGTCGAGAGTGACCGACCGCTTGTTGCGCGCGATGGTGCGGAACATCATCGACGTCGCGCCGCGGCGGCGTCGCCAGCCCCGCAGTTCGTCGCCGACGCCCGGGCGCTCGATCTTGACGACCTCGGCGCCGAAGTCGGCGAATATGCGGCTCGCCATGGGGGCTGCGATGAAGTTGCCGAGCTCCAGCACACGGATGCCGTGCAGTGGGCCGTTCTCTGGGACCTGCATGTGAGAGTTCTCCCTCGTCGATCTGTACTGGATGACGACTGGGCTCCTACCTGCTAATTCTCATTATTTGGCAGTTAGATTCCCGTCTGATAAGAATGACGGTAGTGGTAGCAGTCACAATTGGCAATGCCCGAAGTCCGCGCCACACGACAATGGACGACGGGACGTTGCGGAATGCAGCAGGAATCCGCTGCTCGACAGGAGGAGAACACGGTGAGAGAACCACACGTCGTTGCGATCGATGGACGTTCGCCGCGCGCGGAGAAGACCACGTGGGTCGCGCCGACCGCCGCGGTGATCGGCGCCGCAACACTCGGCGCGGAGACCAGCGTCTGGTACGGCGCTGTGCTGCGTGCCGATTGCGATTCCATCACCCTCGGCGAGGGCAGCAACATTCAGGACGGAGTGGCCGTTCACGTCGATCCGGGTTTCCCCGTCGTCGTCGGCCGGGACGTCAGTGTGGGGCACAACGCCGTCCTGCACGGCTGCACCGTGGGGGACGGCGCCCTCGTGGGCATGGGAGCCACCGTCCTCAACGGAGCGGTGATCGGCGAGCAGTCGCTGGTCGCCGCCGGCGCGCTGGTACTCGAGGGCACTCGAATTCCGCCGCGCTCACTCGTCGCCGGCGTGCCCGCCAAGGTGCGTCGCGAACTGACCGCCGACGAGGTAGCCCACAACGCCGCCAACGCCGCGGTCTACCGTCAACTGGCGCAGCAACATCGGTCGGCGGACGTCACCACGTTCGACATCGCCTGAGCGAGTCAGTCGCCCGGAACGGATTTCTCGATCTGCCGCGCGGCAGCGACGACTGCGCGGCCCATCGACGCACCCAGGTTCTCCCCCATCCGCCCCTCGGGACCCGACACGCACACGGCAGCCACGATCTCGCCGTGCCTGCGGACCGGCGCACTGATGGACGCGGATCCCGGTGTGCGTTCCGAAACCGACACCCACCAACCCGATTTCACGGCTTCGGGGTCTGCCTCCCAGTCTCCGGACAGCACGTGGCCGCTCGACCCCTGCGGTAGCGGTACCAACGTTCCGACGGGCAACGCCACCCGCAGTTCGTGCTGGGAATCGACGCTCGCGGCGCAGAGACGCGATTCGCCCCGGCGAACCCACAACTGCGCGGATTCCCCTGTCGCCTCGCTCAATTCCCGCAGCGCCGGAATCGCCAGGTCGCTCAACGCCGTGGTGACGAATCGCTGACCCAGGTAGAAGCGGCCTTCCTGATCCTTGCGCAGGAGGCCGTGCTTGACCATGTCGGTCGCCAGCCGGTACGTGGTCGACAGGGACAGGTCGAGTTCACGGGCGAGGTCGCTCGCGCCCATCGGGCTCGACTCGACGACGTCGAGGATCGCCACCGCGCGGGCGAGCACTCCGACGCCGATCTCACTCCGCGCAACCATCGCAGTCCATTTCTATTGCCCCATTGAAGTATTCAGATTGTATAGGAAAGCGGCGCGCGACCGTCCGCATCCCGTCGATGCGGCTAGTTACCCGGGTGCCGGTTGACGGCGGGATCGGGGGCCGGTTACCTCTGTGCCAGGCATTCGCCACTCCCCCGGTGCGCAGTCGCACGCACATCCCGGGTATCCGAAAACCCTTGCAAGGAAAGGCACCATCATGACGATCGAGCAGACTCTCACCGACAAGGAACGCCTGGCAGGTCTCGACCTCGGCCAGCTCGAGCAGCTGGTCGGGCTCGTCGAGTACGACGGCACCCGCGACCCGTTCCCGGTCAGCGGCTGGGACGCCGTCGTCTGGGTGGTCGGCAACGCCACCCAGACCGCCCACTACTTCCAGTCCGCGTTCGGGATGACCCTCGTCGCCTACTCCGGACCCACCACCGGCAACCGCGACCACCACAGTTTCGTCCTCGAATCCGGGGCCGTCCGCTTCGTCATCAAAGGCGCCGTGAACCCGGACAGCCCCCTGATCGAGCAGCACCGCACCCACGGCGACGGCGTCGTCGACATCGCCCTCGCCGTCCCCGACGTCGACAAATGCATCGTCCACGCCCGCGCCCAGGGCGCCACCGTCCTCGACGAACCCCACGAGGTGACCGACGAGCACGGCACCGTCCGCCTCGCCGCGATCGCCACCTACGGCGACACCCGCCACACCCTCGTCGACCGCAGCAACTACACCGGCCCCTACCTGCCCGGCTACATCGCCCGCACGTCGTCGCACACCAAACGCGACGGCGCCCCAAACGCCTGTTCCAGGCCCTCGACCACGTCGTCGGCAACGTCGAACTCGGCAAGATGGACCACTGGGTCGACTTCTACAACCGGGTCATGGGGTTTACCAACATGGCCGAATTCGTCGGCGAGGACATCGCCACCGACTACTCCGCGCTGATGAGCAAAGTCGTCTCCAACGGCAACCACCGGGTCAAGTTCCCGCTCAACGAACCCGCCATCGCCAAGAAACGGTCGCAGATCGACGAATACCTCGACTTCTACCGCGGACCCGGCGCCCAGCACCTGGCGCTGGCCACCAATGACATCCTCACCGCCGTCGACCAGCTCACCGCCGAGGGCGTCGAATTCCTGGCCACCCCCGACTCCTACTACGAGGACCCCGAACTGCGGGCCCGGATCGGCAACGTCCGCGCCCCCATCGCCGAACTGCAGAAACGCGGCATCCTCGTCGACCGCGACGAAGACGGCTACCTGCTGCAGATCTTCACCAAACCCCTCGTCGACCGCCCCACCGTGTTCTTCGAACTCATCGAACGCCACGGCTCCCTCGGCTTCGGCATCGGCAACTTCAAAGCCCTCTTCGAAGCCATCGAACGCGAACAAGCCGCCCGCGGAAACTTCTGAGCGGGCGGCAGTGCAGCGGGCGAGAGGTGGCGGGTCCGTTACCCGGGGTCAGCGCACCCGCGGGGTCTTCCGCGTGCTCACGGCGATGCGATTCCACGCGTTGATCGTGAGCACCAGCGAGATGAGCTGCGCCAGTTCCGTCTCCTCGAAGTACTCCTCCGCCTCCTCGTACACCGAGTCGGGGACGAAGCCGTCGGTCAGCACGGTGATCGCCTCGGCGAGCGCGAACGCGGCACGCTCCTTGTCGGTGTACAGCCCGTGCGCCTCCTCCCACGCGCCCAGCAGGTACAGCTTCTGTTCGCTGATACCGATCTTGCGGGCATCGGCGGTGTGCATGTCGATGCACCACGCACAGTGATTGATCTGGGAGCAACGGGTGAGCACCAGCTCGACCAGCTCCGGGTCGAGGCCCTGCCGTGCCGCGGCGTCGAGGGCGATCATCGCCTTGTAGACGGCGGGGGCCTTGCGTGCGAGGTCGACGCGGGTCTTGCGCTCTGTTGTGGTCATACGAGAACAGTAAGCGCGAAATAGCCCATCTGTATGGTTCACTTCCTGCATGGAATCTTGGGCCAATTCAGGTCTGGGCCGCGACCTCCATCTCGACCTCACCGCGTCCGGCGGCGGACGGGCGCCGGGGGTGCGCGCGAACCTGGTTTCCGCTCTGCGCGAGTCGATTCGATCGGGACGGCTCGTCGCCGGCACCACCCTCCCGCCGTCCCGCACCCTGGCCCTCGACCTCGGCATCGCCCGCAACACCGTCGCCGAGGCGTACTCCGAACTCGTGGCCGAGGGCTGGCTCACCGCCCGGCAGGGGTCGGGGACCCGGGTTGCCGATCGGGCAGGCGAGCCGGCCCGGCGTCCGCACACCCGCTCCACGGCCGCGCCCCGACCGGCGTTGAGCCTGATGCCCGGTTCACCCGACGTCGGGGAGTTTCCGCGTGCCGCCTGGACGGCGTCGGCCCGTCGGGCGCTCACCGCGGCGCCCAACGACGCGTTCGGACCGGGTGATCCGCGCGGACGCCCCGAACTTCGTCACGCCCTCGCCGAATATCTTTCTCGCGCACGAGGAGTGCGCACCGATCCCGAGCGCATCGTGGTCAGTGCGAGCTCGGGGCACGGACTGTGGTTGCTCGCCCGCGCCGTGAAGGGACCGATCGCCGTCGAGGGGTACGGGCTGCATCTGCATCGCGAACTTCTCGGCGACGCCGGCGTCTCCACCATTCCCCTGCAGCTCGATACCCGCGGAGCACAGCCCCCGGATACGAGGGGCCGGCAACTGTCGGCGGCGTTGCTCACCCCGGCTCATCAATTCCCCACCGGTGGGCCGCTCCATCCTGGCAGGAGAACAGCTTTCGTGGAATGGGCACGTGCGACGGGGGCGATCGTGATCGAGGACGATTACGACGGGGAGTTCCGGTACGACCGCCAGCCCGTCGGCGCCCTGCAGGGTCTGGCCCCGGACGAGGTGGCCTACCTGGGCACCGTGAGCAAGACCCTCTCCCCCGCGATCCGCGTGGGATGGATGGTGCTGCCGGAACGCCTGATCGACGACGTCCTGGCAGTCAAGGGCGGATACGAGAGATGGGTCAGCGCGACGGACCAGCTCACCCTGGCCGACTTCATCGAGAGGGGCGCATTCGACCGGCACGTCCGCAGGATGCGCACCCTCTACCGCCGCCGGCGCGACACCCTCGCCGACACCCTCGCCGCCCGCGCACCACACGTGCACGTCACCGGCATCGCGGCCGGTTTGCACGCCGTCCTCGAACTTCCCGACGGAACCGAGGCGGCCACCGTCGACCGGGCCGCGACCCTCGGCCTCGCGGTGGCGGGTCTGCGCACGTTCCGTCATCCGGACGGTCCCGCTGACCGGCCCGACGGACTCGTCGTCGGCTACAGCACGCCGTCGTCCGCGCGTTTCCCGGCCACGCTCGACGCCCTGTGCCGCGCGCTGCCCACTCCGTGAGCAGAATTTCCTACGGGACTGGTCGGAATGCGTGTCGTGCGGTTACAGTCTGATCCGTGACCGAATCCGGCGTGATCGACTCAGGTGAGCTGCTGACGCGGCGTCGCCACGTCGATTTCGCACTGGTGTGTACCTCGGGGTGTCCGATCTCCTGATCGGACCCGCCCCGGCGTGACGTTTCTCCACGCCGGGTTCTTCCTGCACACCCTCGTTTTCGAAGGATTCGCACTGTCATGACCACTGCATCCGTTTCGCACCTCACGTCCGTCATCGACGCCACCCGCGACGCCGTTTCCCAGGATTCCGCGAACGCTCACGTCGTCTTCCGCGCCTCCGCGCAGGCGCGCGACGCCGTCGCGAGCACCGTCACGCTCGGCAAGTACAGCGTCGAGGTGGACGAGCCGCCGGCGCTCGGCGGCGACAATTCGGCCGCAAATCCCGTGGAGTACTACCTCGCTTCACTGCTCTCCTGCCAGGTGGTGACGTACCGCTTCTGGGCCGAGAAGCTCGGTGTCCGCGTCGACGACATCTCGGCGCGCGCGGAGGGTGACCTCGACGTGCGCGGGTTCTTCGGCTTCGACGACGCCGTCCGTGCCGGGTTCGGCGAAGTGCGCGTCGTCGTGACGCTGACCGGGCCGGAATCGCGGGAGCGCTACCTCGAACTGCAGGAGGCGGTGGATGCGCACTGCCCCGTCCTCGACCTGACCCGCAATCAGACCCCGGTCAGCACCGTGGTCGAAACACACAGCAACGACAACTGATTCACCACATCCACCTCACCGAATCTGGAGTACCCCACTCGTGACCGAGAGCATCGATCCCACCGTCAACTGGTCGTTCGAGACCAAGCAAATCCACGCCGGGCAGACGTCCGACACGACCACCAAGGCGCGGGCGCTGCCGATCTACCAGACCACCTCGTACACGTTCGACAGCACCGATCACGCTGCCGCGCTGTTCGGTCTGGCCGAGCCGGGCAACATCTACACCCGCATCATGAACCCCACGCAGGACGCGGTCGAGCAGCGCATCGCTGCGCTCGAGGGCGGCGTCGCCGCCCTGCTGCTGTCCTCCGGACAGGCCGCGGAAACCTTTGCGGTGCTGAACCTCGCGGAGGCAGGCGACCACATCGTCTCCAGCCCGTACCTGTACGGCGGCACCTACAACCTCTTCCACTACACGCTGCCCAAGCTCGGCATCGAGGTGTCGTTCGTCGAGGACCCGGACGACCTCGAGCAGTGGCGCGGCGCCGTCCGCCCGAACACCAAGGCGTTCTACGGCGAGACGATCGCCAATCCGAAGAACCACATCCTGGATATCCCGGGAATCTCGAAGGTCGGCCACGACAACGGGATCCCGCTGATCGTCGACAACACGGTAGCCACGCCGTACCTGCTGCAACCGTTGAAGCACGGCGCGGACATCGTGGTGCATTCGGCCACCAAGTACCTCGGCGGTCACGGCACGGCGATCGCCGGTGTCATCGTCGACGGCGGCACGTTCGACTGGACCCGGGGCCGCCACGGCAACTTCACCACCCCGGACCCGAGCTACCACGGTGTCGTCTTCGCGGACCTCGGCGCCCCGGCCTACGCGCTGAAGGCGCGCGTGCAGCTGCTCCGCGACCTCGGTTCGGCGGTCGCCCCGTTCAACGCGTTCCTCATCGCGCAGGGCATCGAGACCCTCAGCCTGCGCGTGGAGCGGCACGTCGCCAACGCCCAGAAGGTGGCGGAGTTCCTCGAGGCCCGCCCGGAGGTCACGTCCGTGGCGTACGCGGGTCTGCCGTCCTCGCAGTGGCACGAGCGCGCACGGCAGCTCACCCCGAAGGGTCCGGGCGCGATCGTGACGTTCGAACTGGCCGGCGGCATCGACGCGGGCAAGAAGTTCGTCAACGCGCTCACCCTGCACAGCCACGTCGCGAACATCGGCGACGTGCGCTCGCTGGTGATCCACCCGGCGTCCACCACGCACTCGCAGCTGACCCCGGAGGAGCAGCTCGCCGCCGGTGTGACTCCCGGACTGGTCCGGCTCGCCGTCGGCATCGAGGGTATCGACGACATCCTCGCCGACATCGAGACCGGATTCACCGCAGCCGCAGTCTGATCCGATGCCGGGAGGCCGGGGCGCGCGCCTCGGCCTCCCGGCGCTTTCAGATCATGGCGCGCATCATCCCCTGCGGTTCGCCGCCGAGCTGGGTGAGCGCGCTCGCGTGGTTGGTGGGTCCGGGCACGTGGACCGCGTGCGCCAGGCCGGCGTGCGCGTCGCGCCAGAACCGTTGCATCGGCGTCTTGTAGTGCAACGCGCCACCGCCGGCGCGCGCGAAGATCTCGTCCACGGCACGCACTGCACGCCAGGCCGCGGCGATCTGGGTGCGGCGGCCGATCGCACGCTCCTCGAATGTGATCTCCTTACCCGCGTCGACCTTGTCGTAGAACCGGTCCGCGGTCTCGATGAGGGAGACCCGCGACGCATTGATTTCGGCGGCGGACTCTCCTATCGCACTGAGCACGTAGGGATCCTCCTTGATCTTCTGGCCCGTGATGGCGACGCGGTCCTTCTGCACCGCGATGTGACAGGCCAGCGCGCCCTCGGTGATGCCGATGACGGCGGCCGTGATGCCGAGCGGGAACATGCACGAGTACGGCATGTTGTACACAGGCTCCGGCCTGCCCGCCTCCTTCTGCGCACGTCCGTCCATCACCTTCGACGCGTTCAACGTCCGGTAGGCCGGGACGAAGGCACCGTCGACGATCAGGTCCTTGCTTCCCGTTCCGCGCAATCCGATGACGTCCCACGTGTCCTCGACGATCTGATAGTCGGTGCGCGGCAGAATCACATGCAGCGACGAGGGCGGGATCGCGATGCCACCTTCGCCGTCGCCGACCATTGCCCCGAGAAAGGCCCACTGACAGTGGTCGGTGCCGGACGAGAACGACCACCGTCCCTTCAGGACGTATCCGCCGTCGACCGGTGTCGCGACCCCCATCGGCGCATACGGGGACGCCATCCACGTGTCGTTGTCCTCGCCCCAGATCTCCTCCTGCACCTGCGGGTCGGCGAAAGCCAGTTCCCACGGGTGCACGCCGACGATCCCGGTGACCCATCCGCTGGCACCGTCGAGTGCGGCGACTCCCATGACGGTCTCGGCGAACTCGCGGGGGTGGACCTCGTAGCCGCCGTAGAGCTTGGGCTGCAGCAACCGGATCGCGCCGGAGTCGCGCAGGAGGGCTGCGGCGGTGTCGGTGAGCCGGCAATCCGCCTCCGACTGGACGGCCTGCCCGCGAATCTCCTCGGCGATGCCGTCGATTCTGTCGAGAACCTGTCCCATAGGGACTCCCTTCCACCGCGAATAGAACACGTTCTAGTCAATATAGCGCCGAGGTGGCAGTTCCGAGCCGATCCGGCCCCCGCGCTTGTAAGTTCGCAATCCCTAAATCTATAGTGCGGAGAGACGAATCAGCAGGTAGATCCGCAGACCACGACCAGGAGCACCGTGAGCATCGAGGCACCCCGCCCTCTCCTCCCGCGCCGCTCGCCCCGCAAGGGCAGTATCCGAACTGTCGCGCTCCTCGGGCCCGCGTTCGTGGCTGCCATCGCGTACGTCGACCCCGGAAACGTGGCCGCCAACCTCACCGCGGGCGCGAAGTACGGGTACCTGCTCGTCTGGGTGCTCGTGCTCGCCAATGCCATGGCGGTGCTGGTGCAGTACCTGTCCGCGAAACTCGGGCTGGTCACCGGCAAATCACTGCCCGAGATGCTGGGGACCCGCCTGCGGACCGGGAACCGCCGCGCGTTCTGGCTGCAGGCGGAGGCGATGGCGATCGCCACCGACCTCGCCGAGGTGATCGGCGGCGCGATCGCACTCCATCTCCTGTTCGGCGTTCCCCTCTTCGTCGGTGGCCTGATCACCGGCGTCGTGTCGATGGGCATCCTGTCGATCCAGAGCCGCCGCGGACAGCGGACGTTCGAGTTCGTCGTGATGGGACTCCTGACAATCATCACCGTCGGGTTCCTCACCGGACTCGCGTTCACCGACGTGTCGGGTACGGACGCGCTTGCCGGACTCGTGCCGCGTTTCGAGGGCACCGAGACGGTCCTGCTCGCCGCGAGCATGCTCGGCGCCACCGTGATGCCGCACGCGATCTACCTCCATTCCGCCCTCGCCCGCGACCGGCACGGGAACGACCTGGAAGGCCCCCGCCTCGCGCGACTGCTGCGGGTGACGAAGTGGGACGTGGTCGGTGCGCTGATCGTGGCGGGCGCGGTGAACATCGGAATGCTGCTGCTCGCCGCCTCGGCCCTGCGCGGCATTCCGGGCACCGATTCGATCGACGGCGCGCACGCCGCCATCCAGAGTTCGCTCGGCCCCACCGTCGCCGTCGTCTTCGCCGTCGGACTGCTGGCGTCCGGCCTGGCGTCCACGTCGATCGGCTGCGCCGCCGGCTCCGAGATCATGTACGGCCTGCTGTCGATGCGCATCCCGCTGTTGCTGCGCCGGGTGGTCACCTTGATTCCGGCACTGGTCGTGCTGGCGATCGGCGTCGATCCCACGTTCGCGCTCGTCCTCAGTCAGGTGGTTCTCAGCCTGTGCATCCCGTTCGCGGTGATTCCACTCGTGCGGATGACGTCGAGCCGCGACCTGATGGGCGTCCACCGCAACGCGACGGCCACCACGGTCGCCGCCTGGGTGGCGGCGTCGTTGATCGTCGTGCTCAATGTCTCGCTGCTGTGGCTGACGTTCGTGGGTTCGGCCTGATCACTCGTGCCGCGGCGCACCGGACACGACGCGCTCCAGCGCGTGCAGGTCCTCGGACAGCATCCGGAACATCCAGTAGGCCGCCACGAAAGCGATGACGCTGCCGACGCACAGGACGCGGAGCGCGACGATCACCCGGGGCAGGTCCTCCGGGGGAATGAACGTGGCTCCCGCGATCCCGAGCAGCGGCACGGCGGCGGCCGCGGCGAGGAAGAACGTGCTGCGGCGCCCCAACCGCTTCAACATCCGGGCGTCGGACGCACTGATCTCGCCGTGCCGCAGAAACACCGGGTAGAGGCAGCGGACGGCGTAGAAGTTCACGAAGAAGAATGGGTAGACCACCGCGATCGCTCCGCACACGAGCTGAGATGCAGTGAAGTGGACGATCGTGTTCCACGGAACCTGACTGCCGCTCACCTCCAACGTGATCGGCACGACGAGGCCGCTGACGATCCACAGACCGAGGCAGAGCAGTGCACACCGCTGGCCGAGCAGCAGGGTGTCCCGGCGCGCCCTGGCGAGCTGGGCGCCGGTGTAGACCCGCCCCCGGCGCAGCCCGCCGGCCACCATCGTCAGGTAGATCACCATCGACACCGTGCCCACGGCTCCGATGAGGAACGCGACCGTGTAGTCGATCCGGGTGATCCGCTCGAAATTCTCCTGCGCGGCGGGCGGCAGCTTGCTGATGATCAGGGTGCTGTTGTGCTGGTAGCTGTAGAGGATCGCCAGCAGATTGGGAACTGCAATGGCCAGGAACATGATCGGGTGCGTCCACCGCCGCATCCGCAGCCGCCAGCTTCCCGGCGGCGGATCGACCAGATCTCGGGCGTGCGCGTCGAGGCAGACGTCGAGCTGCTGGGCGAGTTCGGCACCGGAGGAGAACCGATCCTTCGGTGCCGGCGCCAGCGATTTCAGCAACACGCGCCGCAGCGCGTTCGGACAGTCGGCGGGCAGCGCGTCGGCGGCCGGTTCGTCCGGTCCGCGCCGCCGCGCGAGCATCGCGTCGAGAGTGGTGCGGTCGCCGGGCGGGTGGGAGCGCAGTTCGGCGTCGCTGTCGTCGAAAGGCCTTCTGCCGGTCAGCAACTCCCACAGGACGACCGCGAGCGAATACAGGTCGCTGCGGGTGTCGAGATCGCCGGGTGCGCCCGGCCGGTCCGGGTGGATCGCCTCGAGCTGTTCGGGTGACATGTAGGCCAGCGAACCGCCGAAGTACGCGACCGGACTCGACCCGGCGACGTTGCGGCTGAAACTGATGTTGAAGTCGGCGAGCTTGGGGACGCCCTCAGCCGTCAGCAGCACGTTCGCCGGTTTGACGTCGCGGTGCAGGACGCCGTGGCGTCCGGCGTAGTCGAGCGCCTCCGCCAGCCGCCGGCCGAGCCAGGCGACCGTCTCGGGCCAGGTCAGCGTCGCGACCTCCCGGCGCGCCCCGGATTCGCTGGGCCGGATCTCGCCTCGACCGACCAGGGCCCGGTCGATCGCGTCCAGCAGCACGGCGCCGCTGCGCGAATCCGGTGGCGTCTCACGAACCCGGGCGACCACGTCGAGCAGGGTGCCGCCCGGGACGTACTGCATGTACAGCAGCCTCAGGTCACGGCCCGCGAGGAGGCGTTGATCGAAGACCCGGACGATGTAGTCGTGGTCGAACTGGGCCAGAGTCTGCGGCTCGGTGCCGTGGTCCAGGGAAATCTTGACGGCGACCATCCGTTGCAGCGACCGCTGCCGGGCCAGGAACACCCGCGCGAACGCGCCCCTGCCGAGACCGGTCACGAGATCGAAATCGTCGATCCGCTGGCCCACCTCCAGATCGTCGAGCGTTCCGCCGCTCCCCGGAGACACCGACAGCGTCGTCTCCCCGCGATGGAGCGCCGTGCTGTGGTACTCCCCGGTGCCGAACAGTTCGTCGAGCTCACCGGCCTGACCCGGAAAATTCTGCGTGTACTCGCTCGCCTCGACCGACTCCCCGCTGCGCCGCCGGATGTGAAACTCCTCGTACAGCAGATCCGGCGGCAACGGCCACCGCCGCAGTTCCGGCAGCTCCTCACAGTATTGGCCGAGCCGTTTCGGGTGGTCGCCGCGCAGCCAGCGGTTCTCCAGGTCGACCTTGACGAGTTCGATGAGCGTGACCCGGCGGAGCGCGGGAGACGCGGGCAGGTAGGCAACCAGATCGGGCGCGGACGACGAGGATTCCCAGGCACTGGCGAAGCGCGCGACGGCGTCACCGACCGCCGTGTCCGACACCCAGGCCTGCTCGGAAGCGGCCGGTGAACCTCGCCGGGAGGGCATGAAAGCCATGGTAGCTGGCCATACCCGGCCGACTACTGCAGTTCCGACACCGGGGTCGACGGGTCGATGGTGACGCCGATCCGCGCCAGATTGCCGTGCAGCACTTGCCAGATCGACACCTCGAGGAACTCCGCCAGCTCGTCGCTGCCGAGCGCCGACTGCGGGTTGCTCAGCCATCGATTGACGCTGGCATCCACGAGTCCCACCAACCCGAAGGCCAGCGACTCGGCCAGGTCAGAGTTGCCGGCCACCGTGTCGAGGACCGTCGCGAGCAGACCCGACAGCTGGAGCGCGATCGCGGTCTTCGTTCCGGTGACCACACGTGAGCCGGTCGTTCGCCTGCTCGGCGATCCGGTGCCGAGGAATTGGTGGAGCCGTGGATATTCCACGATCCACCGAAGGTACGTCTCGACGGCGCGGGCGATTGCCTCGCCCACGGTCCCCTCCGGTGTCAACGTGGGCGCGAGGTCCGCCATCAGTCGTTCGATGATGCGCGCGCGTAGCTGCTCGTCGAGGTCACCGCGATCGGTGAAGATCCGGTAGACCACCGATCGCGGGACGTCGGCGCGGTTCGCGATCTGCTGGACGCCCACGTCGGGACCGTCCTCGTTGATGGCGTCCATCGCGGCTTCGAGAATCCGGCTGCGGCGTTCCGCCTTGTGGTCCTCCCAGCGCGTGGCACGGCCGTCCCCCTGGGGCGACGCGGCGGTTTCCACTTTGTCCGGCATCACGCATACGTTACCCACCCGACTGTTGACTGGACACCTTGTCTCACATACTTTGGTGAGACAGGGTGTCACACACACATTTCTCCGGACTCAGGGAGCCGCAATGGGTAACAGAGTGTTCGTCGTCGGCGTCGGGATGACGAAGTTCGAGAAGCCGGGTGCACGCGAGTGGGACTACCCCGACATGGCGCGTGAGGCCGGTGGCAGGGCACTCGAGGACGCCGGGATCGAGTACCGGCTCGTGGAGCAGGCGTACGTCGGATACGTGTACGGCGAGTCGACGTCGGGACAGCGGGCGGTCTACGAACTCGGCCTCACCGGCATTCCCATCGTGAACGTCAACAACAACTGTTCGACGGGGTCGACCGCGCTCTTCCTCGCCACGCAGGCGGTCCTGAGCGGGCAGGTGGACTGCGCACTCGCGCTGGGCTTCGAGAAGATGCAGGCCGGTTCGCTCGGGTCCACGTACGACGACCGGGAACAGCCGATGATGCGCCACCTCCTCGCGCTCGCCGAACTTCAGGAGTTCGCGATGCCGCCGGCCCCCTACATGTTCGGCGCCGCCGGCAAGGAACACATGGAACGGTTCGGGACCACGGCGGAACAGTTCGCCGAGATCGGCGTGAAGAACCACCGCCACTCACAGAACAACCCGTACGCCCAGTTCCAGGTCGAGTACACGCTCGACGAGATCCTCGGCTCGAAGCCGATCTACGGGCCCCTCACCAAACTGCAGTGCTCCCCCACCTCGGACGGCTCCGGTGCCGTCGTCGTCGTGAGCGAGGAGTTCGTCGACAAGCACGACCTCGCCGGGCAGGCCGTGGAGATCGTCGGCCAGTCCATGGTCACCGACCTCCCGAGCACGTTCGAGGACCGGAGTGCGATCAGTCTGGTCGGCGCGGACATGACCCGCACGGCCGCGGCCCGCGTGTACGAACAGGCAGGCATCGGACCGGACGACATCGACGTCATCGAACTCCACGACTGCTTCTCCACCAACGAACTGCTGACCTACGAGGCGCTCGGCCTGTGCGGCGAGGGCGAGGGCGGCAAACTCGTCGACAATGACGACACCACGTACGGCGGGCGCTGGGTGGTCAACCCGTCCGGCGGTCTCATCTCCAAGGGGCATCCCCTCGGCGCCACCGGCCTCGCCCAGTGCAGCGAACTCACCTGGCAACTCCGCGGCACGGCCGACAAGCGCCAGGTCGACGGCGCCGCGGTCGCCCTCCAGCACAACATCGGCCTCGGCGGTGCCGTCGTCGTCACCGCCTACCGCGCACTCTGATCCGTCTCTCTCACAATTCCTTTCACCTCGAACACCAGGAGTACACCATGGCTTCCGTTTCCGTCGCAGCGTCCTTGCCCGCCTCCCCCGACAAGGCGTGGGACGCGCTCTCCAACCTGTCCCGCTGGGAGGAGTGGCTCACCATCCACCAGTCGTGGAAGAGCGAGATCCCCGCCGAGGTGGCACTCGGATCGAAGTTCACCGAGGTCGTCTCCGTGATGGGCATGGCCAACAAGATCGAGTGGACCGTCACCGAGGTGCAGGTGCCCGAGATGGTGAAGATCTCCGGCACCGGCATGGCGGGGGTGACCGTCGAATTCACGTTGAAGGTCGAGCCGGACGGCGCCGGATCCACGGCGATCATCGACGCGAGCTTCACCGGCACGATGATCGTCGGACCCATCGGCAAGGCCGTCGCCAAGAACGCCAAGGCGGATCTGGAGGCGTCCCTGGCCGGGTTCGCCGACATGGTGGGCTGATCCGCATGACCACCCCCACAGTCGAATTCGACACGAGCGGCCTCGGCGAGTGGACCGATCCGCAACGGTTCGAGGTCACCGCCGAGCGCATCGCCGAATACGCCGCGGCCACCAACGATCCCATCGAACGCCATCTCGCCGGCGACGTCGCGCCACCGGTGTTCGCCGTGGTCCCCGCGTTCACGTCGATGGCACCGGCGGCACTGTCCGTCGCCCCGGTCGAACTGCTCATGAAACTCGTGCACGGGGAGCAGGATTTCCACTTCCACCGTCCGATCCGTCCCGGCGACAACCTCGTGGTCCGTGCGAAACCGATCGGATTCGAGGGTCGGGAGAACGGCTCCACCGTCGTCGTCTACGTCGAAACCACCACGGACGACGGTGAACTGGTCAACGAGCAGTGGATGACCGCGTTCTTCCGGAAGGTAGATGCGGGAGCCGGACTCGGCGAGCAGGCACCCGCGCACCGGTTCGACGAGTCCCTGCGCGGACAGGCCCCGGTCTCGTCGATCACCCAGCACATCGACGAGGACCAGACGTTTCGGTACTCGCCCGCCTCCGGTGATCCGATGCCGATCCACCTGGACGACGAGATCGCCCGGATGTCCGGACTTCCCGGAATCATCAACCACGGCCTGTGCACCATGGCATTCACGTCGTGGGCGGCGCTCACCGAACTCGCCGACGGCCGGGTCGAACGCCTCCGCAGGCTCGCGGTGCGGTTCGCGAAACCCGTCCTGCCCGGCCAGGACATCGCCACGCAGTTCCGGCAGGTCGCCGAGTCCCCGGGCGGGACCACGTCGTACGCCTACGAGACGACCGTCGGCGACGAACTCGTCATCAAGGACGGCCTCGCCGTCATCGCGGACACAGAAACCTAGGAGTACGCACATGGGAACACTCGACGGACGGGTGGCCATCGTCACCGGCGCCGGACGCGGAATCGGCCGGGAGCACGCACTGCTCTTCGCCCGTGAGGGCGCTGCCGTGGTCGTCAACGACCTCGGCGGTGCGAACGACGGCACCGGCGAGGACGCGGGCCCGGCGCAGCAGGTCGTCGACGAGATCGTCGCCGCGGGCGGCAGGGCAGTCGCGAACACCGACAACGTCGCGTCCTGGGACGGCGCCGAAGGACTCGTCAATCTAGCGGTGAGGGAGTTCGGCCGACTCGACGTCCTCGTCAACAACGCGGGCATCCTGCGGGACGCCTTCATCGCGGGCATGACCGAAAGCCAGTGGGACGCCGTCGTCGCCGTGCATCTCAAGGGCCACGCCGCCACCCTGCACCACGCGGCGGCGTACTGGAAGGCGCAGACCAAGGCGGGCGAAACCGTGAACGCGTCCGTGATCAACACCGCGTCGGCGTCGGGCACGTTCATGCCCAACGCGGGCCAGGCCAACTACGGCGCCGCGAAGGCGGGCATCGCCGCACTCACCCTGGTCGCAGCGGACGAGCTCGAGCGCTACGGCGTCCGGGTCAACGCGATCGCGCCGATCGCCCGCACCCGGCTCACGCTGGCCACCCCGGGTATGGGAGCGCTGTTCGCCGAGGAGGTGCCGGAGGGCGAGTTCGATGCGTTCAGCCCCGCCAACATCTCTCCGCTCGTCGCGCGTCTCGCCGACACGAACTGCAAGATCACCGGCAAGGTGTTCGCCGTGCAGGGCGGGGCCATCTCCGAGCTCGCCGGCTGGCACGACGTCACGACCATCGAGAGCGACGGCCCGTGGACCGTCGCCGACCTCGCCGACCGGCTCGGCTGAAGGGCCCCGACATGGCCAAGAACACGTACGAGCTCGGGCTCGGACTCACCGAGGAACACCGGGCCCTCGCCGACTCGGTGCGCGCATTCGCCGAACGCACCATCACCTCCGATCGTGTCCGGTCCGCGGTCGAGTCCACGAGAGAGGACAAGTTCCCACCGTTCTGGGATGCTCTCGTCGGTCAGGACCTGCTGGGACTGCACATCCCCGAGGACAAGGGCGGCCACGGTGCCGGGCTCCTCACGTTGGCGGTGGCTCTCGAAGCGCTGGGGCGGACCGCCGCTCCGGGCCCGTTCGTCCCGACCGCGCTGTCCGCCGCCCTCGTGGCGGCCGCCGATTCCAAGGTCGGCATCGAGCTGATGCCGGGACTCCTCGACGGATCACACACCGCCGCGGTCGCGTTGGGCCGCCCACTCGATGCCTCTGCGCACGAGGGCGGATACCGCGTCACCGGGGTCGCGGACGCCGTCCTCGGCGGCGAACACGCCGACACCGTGCTTCTCCCGATCACCGTCGGCGACGACGTCCACTGGGCCGTCGTCGATTCCGCGGACGTCACCGTCACAGTGCAGGACAGCATCGACGTGGTCCGCGGTTCCGCACGGATCACCGCCGACGCCGTTCGGGTGGGCGCCGACCGGATCCTCGACGGGCTCAGCGAGCAGCGCGTCCGGTCCGTCGCCACCGTCGTCCTCGGTGCGGAGGCGATCGGCGTGATGTCCTGGTGCGTGTCCACCGCATCCGAGTACGCGAAGACGCGGGTGCAGTTCGGGCGTCCGATCGGCCAGTTCCAGGGCGTCAAGCACAAGTGCGCCCACATGGGCATCGCGCTGGAGAAGGCGCGCGCGGTGCTGTGGGATGCCGCCTCGGCCCTCGACAACGGTGACGACACCGCCGATTTCGCCGCGGACATCGCCGCCGTCGTCGTTCCCGACGCCGCGGTGCAGTGCGCACAGGACTGCATCCAGGTCCACGGCGGCATCGGATTCACCTGGGAGCACGACGCGCACCTGTACTACCGCCGGGCGCTGGCCATCCGGGGGCTCCTCGGCACCCGCGAGGAGCGGGCCAGTCGGGTGGCCGACCAGTCCCTCGCAGGCACCGCCCGCACGTCCGAACTGGAACTGCCGGGCGAAGCCGACACGATCCGCACCGAGGTGCGGGCGGAACTCGACCAACTGGTGGGCCTCGACGAGGACGACCAGTTGATCGCGCTCGGCGACGGCGGCTGGGTGCAGCCGCACCTGCCGAAACCGTACGGACGCAGCGCGTCCCCGCTCGAACAGATCGTCATCGCCCAGGAGATCACGGCAGCCGGAATCCCGATGCCGCAGCTGCTCATGGGCGGCTGGGCGGTGCAGGCCGTCGTCGCCCACGGCACGGACGCGCAGAAGCGGGATCTCGCCGTCCCCACCCTGCGCGGGGATCTGGTGTGGTGCCAGCTGTTCAGCGAACCGGGGGCCGGTTCCGACCTGGCCTCGCTGACCACCAAGGCCGAGAAGGTCGACGGCGGCTGGACGGTGACCGGGCAGAAGATCTGGACCACGGTGGCACAGTTCTCCGACTGGGCGATGCTGATCGCCCGCACCGACCCGGCCAAACCGAAACACGAGGGCATCACGTACTTCGTGCTGGACATGTCGACGCCGGGCGTCACCGTCCGGCCGCTGCGCGAGATGACCGGGTCTGCCCTGTTCAACGAGGTCTTCCTCGACGACGCGTTCATCCCGGACGAGAACGTGGTCGGGAACGTGAACGACGGCTGGAACGTGGCCCGCACGACCCTCGCGGGCGAGCGGGTGGCCCTGAGCCAGAAGATGGAGGCCTACGCCACCGACAAGGATCTGCTGCAGTTCGCCCGCGGCCGCGATCTCGGCCCGCTGGCACGCTTCCGCGTCGGCGAACTGGTGGCCGAGAGCCAGGCAATCGATCTGATCGGTTCACGGATCGTGCTGAAGCAGCTGTCGGGTGCGGACGTGAGCATCACGTCCAGCGTCGGGAAGCTGCTGGGCATGGGGCTCGGACAGTCGATCGCCGAATTCGTCGTCGCCGAACTGGGGGCGGCGGGCGCCGTGAGCATTCCCGGGGAGCCGAGCGACAAGGCGATGGAGCAGTTGATCGCCGGCCGCGCCACCACCATCTACGGCGGCACCACCGAGGTGCAGCTCAACGTGATCGGGGAACGCATGCTCGGGCTGCCCCGCGACGCGCAGGGGGTGTCGTGACCGGCGGGCCGCTCAGCGGGCTGACCGTCGTCGAGCTCGCGAGCCTCGCGCCCGCCCCGTTCGGCTGCATGATCCTCGCCGACCTCGGCGCGGACGTGATCCGCGTCGAGCGGGCAGGTGACGGCGGCAGCGGGCTGATGGCGCCGTCGGGTGTGCTCGACCGCGGACGACGGTCGATCGCCGTGAACCTGCGGACTCCGGAGGGGCTGGAGGCCGTTCGGACGCTCGTCGAAACAGCCGACATCCTCGTCGAGGGTTTCCGTCCCGGCGTCGCGGAACGCCTGGGCATCGGCCCCGACGACTGCCTGTCCCGCAATCCCGGTCTGATCTACGGGCGCATGACCGGCTGGGGCCAGGACGGTCCCCTCGCACGTCGGGCCGGGCACGACATCAACTACATCGCGCTCGCAGGCGCGCTCGAGCCCATCGGGCGCGCCGGCGAGCGGCCGGTGCCGCCGCTGAACCTGTTGGGCGACTTCGGCGGTGGCGGCCTGATGTTGACGATGGGAATCCTGGCCGCGCTGCACGAGCGCTCCCGGTCGGGCCGCGGGCAGGTGGTGGACGCGTCGATGGTCGACGGCGCGGCGCTGCTGACGGCGTTCGTCCACGGCATGAACGCCGCCGGCCTGTGGCAGGAGGGTCGGGGGCGGAACGTCCTCGACGGGGCCGCCGCGTTCTACGACACCTACGAGTGCGCCGACGGTCTGCACGTGGCGGTCGGGTGCGTCGAACGGCATTTCTACGGTGAACTCCTCGACGTGCTCGGGCTGTCGGGCGAGGATCTGCCGTCGCAGTACGACCTCGATGCGGCGCCGGAACTGAAGAAGCGCCTCGCCGAGGTGTTCGCGACCCGACCGCGGGACGAATGGGCGGCACTGTTCGCCGATTCCGACGCGTGCGTGTCGCCCGTCCTGTCGCCGTGGGAGGCGTACGAGCACCCCCACAACAAGGAACGGGAAACGTTCGTCGAGGTGGGTGGCATCCGCCAGCCCGCTCCGGCACCGCGCTTCGGCCGCACCCCGGCGCCCGTTCCCCGGCCGGCCCCGCGGCCCGGGCAGGACACCGATGCGATCCTCGCGCAGGCCGGGTACGACGCGGCGGGCATCGAGCAGCTGCGCTCGGCGGGTGCCGTCGAGTAGGTGACGGGGACCTATCCGCGATCGGTGTCCGGCGGGAAGCCACCGGTCGCGATGGGTCCCCACTCGTCGATGGTGATCCGGATCAGGCTCTTGTTCTGCTTCCGCATGGCGTCCCGGTACTCGTCCCAGTCGGGATGTTCGCCGGAGATGCCGCGGAAGTACTCCACCAGCGGCTCGAGTGCGTCGGGCAGGTCCAGTACCTCGGCCGTGCCGTCGATCTGCACGTAGGCTCCGTTGAACTCGTCGGAGAGCACGCACACGCTCACGGCGGGGTCGTGTCGCACATTCGCGGCCTTGGCGCGCTGCGGGTACGTGGCGACGACGATCCGGCCTTCCGAGTCGAGTCCCGACGTGACCGGGGAGATCTGCAGGCCGCCGGAGCGCTTCCGGGTGATCAGCACGCTGCGATGGCGCGGACGGACGAAGTCGAGCAACTCTTCCCGTGTGACACGGTCTGCGGTGGCGATGGCCATGGTGCACCTCTCCTCTGCTGCGGTGGTTCTCTTCGGTTCACCATAGGCTCCACCACAGTCCTCAGACGTCTGAGGACTATGTTAGCGTCGCCCAATGGCCGGACGTCACACCCTCCGCAGCGGACCACTGGTTCCCCAGCTCGAGGAACTCCTCACCGCGTGGATCCGCGACGGCAAGTGGACACTCGGCAGTCGCATCCCCAGCGAGGCCGAACTGGCCACCGAACTCGGCGTCGGCCGTTCCTCCGTCCGCGAGGCAGTCCGGCTGCTCGCCCGCGACGGCCTGCTCGACGTGCGGCACGGGGTCGGCACGTTCGTCGCGAAACCACCCACGGGCGGTGCGGGACTCGAGAAGCTGCTGCGCCGCGCCCGCCTGCTCGAGGTGTACGAGGTGCGGCGCGCCCTCGAGATCGAGGCCGCCCGGCTCGCCGCGGAACGCGCACGCCCCGAGGATCTTCGGCGACTGCTAGAGCAGCTGTCGGCCCGGCACGACAGCACCACCGAGCCGACCGCCGTCTTCGTCGCGGCCGACCTCGACTTCCACGCCGCGATCCTGGAGATCGCAGGGAACTCGATCCTGTCCGCCCTGTTCGATTCGATCCGGCCGCTCCTCGTCGACGCGCTCGCCGAACTCGTCGACCACGAACCGGGCCGACCCGACACGAGCTGCGCACACGACGACCTGGTTCGTGCGCTGGAAGCAGGCGATGCCGAGGCGGCCGTCGCCGCCACCGCCGCCAACCTCGATCCGACCATGTCGATTCTGCGGAAAGGCGAACATCAGTGACCACCCCGAATTCGGTCGTCAGCACCGACCACGTCGACCTCGTGCGGAGCGGGCGGTATCTGCTCAGCGACATCACCCTCCACATCGAACGTGGACAGCACTGGGTGCTGCTCGGCGCGAACGGTGCGGGCAAGAGCACGCTGCTGAGCATGCTCGGCGCCTTCGCGCACCCCACCCACGGCACCGTCCACGTCCTCGGCCATCAACTCGGCCGGGTCGACATGCGGGAATTGCGCGCCCACATCGGGCACGTGAACCCGCGACACCGGATCGACGCGCCACTGACGGTGCGCGACGTCGTGCTCACCGGTCTCACCAACACACCCGAGTTCGTGCCGAGGTGGTCACCGACCGCCGGCCAGGTCGCCCGAGCCGACGAACTCATCGCCTCCCTCGGCATGCAGAAGCACGCGGATGCCCTGTGGCCCAACCTGTCCCAGGGCGAACGCGGACGGGCCCTGATCGCGCGAGCCCTCATGGCCGAGCCGCAACTCCTCCTGCTGGACGAGCCCGCCACCGGCCTGGATCTGGCTGCGCGAGAACAACTTCTCACCGCACTGGACGAACTGCGCGACACGTACCCGAGCCTCGCCAGCATCCTCGTCACCCACCACCTCGAGGAAATCCCGACCACCACCACCCACGCCGTCCTCATCCGCGACGGCCGGGTGATCGCGCAGGGCCCCGTCGTGGACGTCCTCACCACGGACAACATCAGCGAATGCTTCGACCACCCGATCGAGATCACCCGGCAACGCGGCCGGTGGGTCGCGCAGACGCGGGTGCCCGAGGCGGTCGGATAGCCGCCGACGCGGTGCACACTGGTGGTTATGGCACGAGGCGACCACCCTCAGCGCACCCCGTTCTACGGTGTGGTGCTCATCGTCGTCGCACTGGCGGCGGCGATGATCGTCAACCGCACCGCACCCGTCTGGGTGCAGGTGCCGGTCTACGTCCTGGCCGTGCTCGCCGCCATGGCCGGCTTCGTCATGACGTTCCGCGACCTGTCGTGAGTGGGTAGCGCTCGGCGCGCCACAGCCGCAGGGACATTGGCCGGATTCCTACGCAATTGCCTGTGATTCCGGCACATCCGTCGGCAAACAGCGCGAGAGCCGCTGCCCGCGGTTCCGCCGAGGGGTAGGGGATGCGCACCCCGGGGTGCCTGTCGAAAGGCTCGCGTCCGGCGCAAGCTTGGTCTGACAGCCCAGCTAGACCACCCAATCCACCGGAGGCACCCCATCGTCCACACCGCAACCCGCATCGCGATCGGCGCAACCGCCGCCCTCACGTTCTCCCTCGCAGGAGCCGCAGTGATCGTTCTTGCCGGTGGACATACCGAGGGGGCTCCGACCCCGAGCTCGGAGGGGGCCGTGTCGCAGCAGCAGCCCGCTCCGGCGATCGCGCCGGCCCCGAGTCGAATCGTCGTCGCAGACCCCGGCTACTCGGTGAATCCCGAGTATTCGACGCCAGGCTATTCGGCCGACACCGAAACGGTGGCGCCGGGACCGGGTGTCGTTCCGCCCATCGTGGCAGCACCGCCCATCGTCCGAGCACCGATCGCCCAGCCGCCGATTGTCCAGGAGCCCATCGCCCAGCCGCCGGTTGCGCAACCGCCCATCGCCCAGCCGCCCGTCGTGGCGGACCCGCCCGTCGTCGTCGATCCGCCCGTCGTCGTCGACCCCGTTCGCCCCCCGAAGGGTCCGTTCGAAGGACCGGGCCAGGTCGAGCCGGGCGTTCTCGAACCCGAAACCAATCCCTTCCCCGTCGGCGGCGGCCCGAAGCCTGCCCCGCCCGCAGCCCCGCAGTCGCCCGGCGGAGTCGGCCCCGTCGACGGCGGAACCGTCGTCGGTCCCTGATCACCAGAGGAAATCCACACCATGTCCCACACCAAGACCCGCATCGCGATCGGCGGGGGCGCGGCCTTCGTCCTCTCGGTCGTCGGCGCCGCCGGGATCGCCGTCGCCAGCGGCACGGCGTCATCACCGAACGCAGACGTGAGTGTCTCCGAGCAGCACCCGGACGAGGACCCGACGTCCGCACCCCTGCCGGTCTTCACACCCCCGGCGCTGCGCACCCCGACACAGGAACCGCCCGGATCATTCGACACGGCGTCGGCCGGCCCATTCGAACCAGCCCCCTGGGGGTAATTCGAGCGCCGGCGGCTGCTGTCGACCGTCCGATGCCTCGACGAGTGCGTGAACCGGTTCCGGCCACAACGTCTCCACCCGCTCCGCGGCTTCGGCGAACACGGCGGAATCGAGGTCGGTGCGAGACTCCCCGACACCGAAGTACGGCCACGCCGTGATCATCGACCAGCGTTTCGGCGGCGGGAGGGGCTGCAGAAAGTACGTCTTGTCACCGGTGAGGGGCCCGCCGCGCCCCGCTCCGCCGTGCAGGCCGTCGGTCATGCGGGCGCCGGGAAGGTTGGTGAACACACTGCCGTCCGCGTACTCGACGCCGAACAGAAACGGCCCGCTGCTGTTCGACGACGCGGGTTTGCCGAAGCCGAACATGTCGAGCAGCACCGTGGACTCGGGTCTGCGTGCCTGGATCGTGAATTCGACACCACAGCTGTACACGTGAACGTCGGTCAGCCACAGCACGAGCGACTCGGTGCGGGCCAGCACGGTGTCGACCGGCACGGAGACGGGGATCTCGTTCTCCGGGGTCGATTGGAATCGGATACCGGTCATCACGAGACCTCCACATCGACGTCCTCGGGTGTCTTGTCGTCCCTGAGCCCACGCCAGCTGGGGTGCCGCAGTCTCTTCGAGCCGGTCCAATCCATGAATCGCACCTCCGCGACCAGCGTGGGGGTCACCCACACGGCGCCCTTGCGGTCGGCGGTGGGCAGGTCTTCGACGAACGGGCTGGTGTCGGTTTCGAGCGGTCCCAGGGTGGACGCGAGTTCCTGCAGATCCCGTTCGGTGAAGCCGGTTCCGACGCGCCCGATGTAGCGCAGCCCACCGTCCTCGGGGACGCCGAGCAGGACCGACCCGATGCCCGTGGACCGCCCGCCCTTACCCCGGCGCCACCCGCCGATCACCGCTTCCTGGGTGCGCCAGTTCTTCACCTTGATCCAGCTCGACCCCCGCTTGCCCGGCAAGTACACGGACTCGCGGCGTTTGGCCACGACACCTTCCCAGCCCTTGCCGCGGCTCTCGTCCAGAGCGTCCTGCGCGGACCCGTGCAGTTGCGGCGGAACGACCAGGTCGTCCACCTTGGCCGCCAGCGCCTCGAGGACGCGGCGCCGGTCGGTGTACTTCTTGCGTAACAACGACACTCCGTCGAGATACAGCACATCGAACGCGAGGAAGTGCGGCTCGTTGCCCTGCTGCAGCAGGCCGAAGTTCGCGACACCACGCTCGTCGAACGCGACGACTTCACCGTCGAGGACCACCTCATGGTCGCCGAGAGACTCTGCCAGCCAACCCAATCGGGCGTAGTCGCGGGTCTTGTCGTTGCCCGCCCGGCTCGTCAGCTTCAGCTCGCCGCCACTGATCTCGGCAATCACCCTGATCCCGTCCCACTTCCCTTCGAACGCCCACTCGTCGGCGTCCAGTCCGTCGAGGGTGCCGGGGCTCGCGAGCATCGGGGACAGTCCCCGCGGCAGTTCGGACGTGTGCGACCCACCCGGCGACTGATCCTTCATCAGATGCATCAGCCACTGGTCGCCCTTCGTGCGGATCAGCGCGAACCGGCCGTCCACCTGCCCGCCGTGCAACTGGACGATCACCTCGTCGTCGCGCCACTTCTCGGTGTCGTAGGTTCCCGTGTCCCAGATGGTCATCTCGCCGCCGCCGTATTCGCCCCTCGGGATGGTCCCGGAGAACGTGAGGTATTCGAGCGGGTGATCCTCGGTGTGCACGGCAAGCCGGTTCTCCCCCGTCGTCGTCGGCACGTTCTTCGGCACCGCCCACGACACGAGCACCCCGTCGCGTTCGAGTCGCAGGTCGTAGTGGAGGCGCCGGGCGTGGTGTTCCTGGATGACGAAGCTGTTCCCCTCCCCCGGCCGCACAGTGTCCGGCATCGGCTCGGGTGTCCGTCCGGGATCACGCTTTCGGCGGTACTCGGCGAGGGCGGCGTCGTCCTCGATCGGTGGGTCGAGTCCGGCGAGCAGGTCGCCATCCGACTCCCACCGTTCGAGCACTTCCTCGAACCGCAGCTGCCGTAGGTCGGGGTCGTCGAGTTCGTCCCAGCTCCGCGGCGCCGCGACATACGGCTCGGAGCGTCCCCGCAACGAATACGGTGCGATGGTGGTCTTGGACGGGTTGTTCTGGCTCCAGTCGACGAACACCTTTCCCGCGCGCATCGCCTTGGCCATGGTGGCGGTGACGAGTTCGGGCCGCAGCTTCTCGAGACCCGTCGCCACCTGTTTCGCGACGGTCGACGCGCCCGAACCGTCCAGCTTCCGGTCGAGCGGCACGTACAGGTGAATACCCTTGCTGCCGCTGGTGACCGGGTACGCGGTCCAGCCGAGGTTCGCGACCAGGTCGCGCACGGCCCGTGCCACCTCCGCGCATTCGGTCAGGCCCACACCGGGACCGGGATCGAGGTCGAAGACGATCCGGGTGGCGGGCCCCCGATGCGGGCCGTCGAACCGCCACTGCGGCACGTGCAGTTCGAGTGCGGCCTGCTGTCCCGCCCACGCAAGCGCCGCGACCGAGTTCAGGAGCGGATAGTGCACCGACCGATCCGAGTGCTCGAGTGAACGACGCTCCAACCACGCCGGTGCGGAGGCCGCGAGGTTCTTCTCGAAGAACGGCTCGCTGTCCACCCCGTTGGGCCAGCGTTTGCGGGTGGCGGGACGGTCGACGACGTGCGGGAGCATGGCGGGTGCGATCCGCGTGTAGTAGTCGATGACCTCGCCCTTCGTCGTTTCCGATTCCGGGTAGAGGACCTTGCCGAGATTGGTCAGGGACAGGCGATGTCCGTCGACCGTCAGTTGCCGAGTTCCCGCCGTGGCCACGCGCACCTCCCTCCGCCAATACATACATATTGTGCGCCGCGCGGCCGCTTCGCTGGCCGGATCGCTACCCGCCAGGCAAGATGGCGGGGTGCACCGAGGACCCAAGACAGCCGTCGCCGCCATATCCGCTGCACTGACATTCCTCGCCGGATCCTGCTCCACCGACACAGCGTCGGAGGTCGACACCCAGGCCGAAGCCTCGACGATTCCCGAAGCGTTCACCAAACTTCCGTCCACCCGCGCGGTCGGCGACTGCGCCCCCGGCAGCGGCGTCACCGCGCAGGACGGCGTGGTCACCATCGCCACCGACAGTCCGTCGTACCAGCCGTGGTTCGTCGACGGTGACCCGTCCAACGGCAAGGGCTACGAGGGCGCCGTCGCCCGGGAAGTAGTCGGGAAGCTGGGATACGGTCCGGACCAGGTGCAATTCGAGACCGTCGCATTCAACGACGCGCTGGCACCCGGCGAGAAGAACTTCGATTTCGCCATCGACCAGTTCACGATCGTCGACACCCGGCGCGAGACGGTCGATTTCAGTTCGCCCTACTACGCCGTCACGCAGTCGGTGCTGGCGCTGAAGAACTCGCCAGCGGCGAGAGCCAAATCGCTCGCCGACCTCGCGCCGTTCCGCCTCGGGGCGCAGGTGGGGTCCACCAGTTTCGACGCCATCACCCAGACCGTGCAGCCCCGCCAGGCACCGGTCAGTTTCACCACTACCGACGACGCCAAGGCCGCCCTGGCCGCGGGCGACATCGACGCGCTGGTGGTCGACATCCCGACCGGATTTCAGATCACCGCCAACGAGGTGAAGGACAGCGTCCTCGTCGGGCAGTTCCCGCGCCCGAACGCCGTCACCGAATTCTTCGGCCTCGTGCTGGAGAAGAACAGTCCGCTCACCGCGTGCGTCTCGGCGGCCGTCGATTCGCTCTACGCCGACGGGACGCTGGACGCCCTTGCCGCCGAGTGGATCACCGACACCGGCGGCGCGCACGTCCTCGATTGATCAGCGGTACAGCTCGACAAACGTCGTCAGGGACTTCTCGATGTCGCCCTTCAGTGCCTTCGCGACACCCGAGCCGATGGGTCCGAACAGCGGTGCGCCACCGAGTTCGATGGTGAACGCCACCTCGGACGCGTCGCCCTTCGCCTGGACGTCGAGCACCATTCCGAGCTTCACGCCACCCTTGCCGTCACCCTTGAGGACGATGCGGTTCGGTGCGTCGTACTCCTTGATCGTCCACTTCACGCGATTGCGGAGTCCCTTGACGGTCACGACGGAACTGATCTCGGTTCCGGCCGTGAGGGTCTCGGGAAGTTCGCCGCGCCAGCCGTCGTGGACGACGAACCACCTGTCGAAGTCCTGCAGATTCGAGGCCTTCTCCCAGGTGTCCTGGGGGCTGAGGGGAACATCGGTCTTGACCGTGAGTTTCGCCATTGGTGCAGCCTAACGGCCTGTGAGTACTTATTAACCGCGGGCGGTTAATAAGTACTCACAGGGCGAAGGCATTAGTGGGAGACGGCCTTCTCCACACCGACACCGGTGAGGGAGCGGACCTCCATCTCGGCCTGCTTGGCGGGATCTTCCGCCTTGCCGCGGCCGATGTAGGTGCCGACGACGCCGAGCACGAACGCCAGCGGGATGGAGACGATGCCCGGGTTGGCGAGCGGGAAGTAGTCGAAGTCGGCGTTGGGGAACATCGACGACGGCTTACCGGACACGGCCGGGGAGAACGCGATCAGCAGGAGGCAGCTGACCAGGCCGCCGTAGATGCTGAACAGGGCACCGGTCGTGTTGAACTTCTTCCAGAACAGCGAGTACAGCAGCGTCGGCAGGTTGGCCGAGGCGGCCACCGCGAAGGCGAGCGCCACCAGGAACGCGATGTTCTGGCCCATGGCCATGATGCCCAGGACGATCGACACGAGACCGATCACGACGACCGTGATCCGGGAAACCCGCACCTGCGACTCTTCCGACGCGTGTCCGCGCTTGATGACGCTGGCGTAGATGTCGTGGGCGAACGACGCGGACGCCGTGATCGCCAGCCCCGCCACGACCGCGAGGATCGTTGCGAACGCGACCGCGGAGATGATCGCCAGGAAGATGGTGCCGCCCAGTTCGAACGCGAGCAGCGGCGCCGCCGCGTTCTCCTTGCCGGGCGCTGCGAGGATGACGTCGGGGCCGACCATCTTGGCGGCACCGTAGCCGAGGACGAGCGTGAACAGGTAGAACGCGCCGATCAGTCCGATCGCCCAGGTGACCGAGCGGCGGGCTTCCTTGGCGGTGGGGACGGTGTAGAACCGCATCAGCACGTGCGGCAGGCCCGCGGTACCGAGGACCAGGGCGATGCCGAGCGAGATGAAGTCGAGCTTGCTCATCGAGCTGATGCCGTACTTGGCGCCGGGAGCGAGGATGTCGCGGCCCGCGATCGCCTCGTTCGTCGAACCGGCGACCGTCGCCTGGGCGTCGGCGAGCAGTTGGGAGAAGTTGCCGCGCACCGCGAACAGCACGAGGAAGAACATGATGCCCGCACCGGCGACCAGCAGCACCGCCTTGACCATCTGGACGTAGGTGGTGCCCTTCATGCCGCCGACGAGCACGTACACGATCATCAGCACACCGACGACCGCGACGACGACGCCCTGACCGACCTTGCCGTCGATGTTCAGCAGCAGCGCGACGAGTCCGCCGGCGCCCGCCATCTGCGCGAGCAGATAGAACAGCGAGACCACCAGCGTGGACAGCGCCGCGGCCATCCGCACGGGACGCTGCTTGAGCCGGAAGCTCAGCACGTCCGCCATCGTGAACCGGCCGGTGTTGCGTAGCAGTTCCGCGACCAGCAGCAGGGCCACCAGCCAGGCGACGAGGAAGCCGACCGAGTACAGGAAGCCGTCGTAGCCGTACACCGCGATGGCGCCGGCGATACCGAGGAACGACGCGGCCGACAGGTAGTCGCCGGCGATGGCGAAGCCGTTCTGCGGTCCGGAGAACTGGCCGCCGCCGGTGTAGAAGTCCGAGGCCTTCTTGGTGGTGCGGCTCGCGCGGATCACGATGGTCATCGTGATCACGACGAACGCCACGAAGATGGCGATGTTGAGGATCGGGTTGCCGACGTCGGTGCCTGCGGCGAGCGTGGTGATCACTTGAGCGGTCCTTCCAGCTCGTCGCGGATCGCGGCGGAGCGCGGGTCGAGTTCCCGGTTGGCGAACTTCACGTACAGCGCGGTGATCACGAACGTGGTCACGAACTGGCCGAGACCGAGGATGATGCCCAGGTTGATGTTGCCGATCACCTTGGTGGCCATGAACTCGGGCGCATACGTGGCCAGTAGGACGTACGCCGCGTACCAGGCGAGGAAGAACGCCGTCATCGGGAAGACGAAACTACGCAGGCGGTGTCGCAACTCCTGGAACTCCGGGCTCGCCTGCATGTCTACGAAGGCTTGCGCATCAGGGGCGCGCCGCTTCTGCGGTGCGCCCTCACTGAGATCGGCTGTGGTCACTGCAGACTCCTTGGTCGTGTGAAGTGAACTGGCTACCGACGTTAGTGAGAGTTGAGTCACAGAAATAGGTTGTGGCGGCTGTCACACGGTGAGCTGCCGGACTGTGCGTCGAACGGTCACCCGATCGCGACGAGCGGCTCCGCCGCCCGTGCGCCTTTCTGGTTGCGGGAGCTACCAAAAAGGCTCACGGGGAGCGGAGCTCCCTCTCGCGGTCGGAGCCCACCCCGAGCCGCTCGGGGGCGTGCATGCGGGTGAAGATCCGACTGAGGTCGGCGGGAATCTGACGCTTCGTCGCCTTGCTGACCAGCACCATCGTGACGAAGGCCAGGGGGACGCTGACCGCCGCGGGGTAGGCGACCATCGCCGCGGGCCAGCCGTTCCAGACGTCGACGGTGATGAAGCCGCCGAGCACCGAGACCCCGGCCGCGCAGCCGGCGACGAGCCCGCCCGCGACCATCCCGGCACCCGCCCCGGCGGCGGTCAGTCCACGCCACCAGATGCCGAGCACGAGCAGCGGGCAGAGGGTCGACGCCGCGACCGCGAATACCAGCCCGACCGTGCGCGACAGGTCCAGCGACGTCACCGCCAGCGACAGCACCAGCGGCACCGCCCCGGCGAGGACGGCGGCGATCCGGAAGTCCCGGATCCGCCCGCGCAGGACGTCGGTGCTGAGCACCCCGGCGATGCTGACCAGCAGACCGGACGACGTGGACAGGAACGCCGCGATCGCCCCGGACGCGACCAGCGCGGCGAGGAGTTGCCCGGCCCACCCGGAGATCACGGAGCCGGGCAGCAGCAGGACCGCGGCGTCGGACGTGCCCGTGATGAGCAGTTGCGGCACGTACAGCCGCGCGAACACCCCGAGCAGCGTCGGGAACAGGTAGAAAACTCCGAGCAGCCCGACCACGGCCAGCGACGTCAGCCGCGCGGCCCGCCCGTCGGGGTTGGTGTAGAACCGGACGAGCACGTGTGGCAGCCCGAGCGTGCCGAGGAACGTGGCGAGGATCAGCGAGTACACCTGGTACATCGGGTGGTCGCCGCCGAATCCCCAGCCGGGGGCGATCCAGTCGGAGTTGTCGGCGGGAGCGCCCGCGACCACGGGCACCGGGGCGCCCGCCTCGAGGGTCATCGACGTGCCCTCGCCGAGGTGGTGCTCGCCCGGCTCGAGGAGAACGTCACCGCTCGCCGGGGCCCCGTCGATCGTCCCCGACCCGCCGACGGTCACCGGTTCGGACACCTGCACGACGACGTCGGTGGTGATGTCGACCGTGGTCTGCTCGCTCACGGAGGGTGGTGCGGCGGCGCCCAGCTCGTGGTGGTCGCCGAAGAAGTACACCGACAGCACCAACGCCGGGATCGCGACCGCGGTGAGTTTCAGCCAGTATTGGAAGGCCTGGACGAATGTGATGGACCGCATGCCGCCGCCCACCACGTTGGCGATGACGATGAGCCCGACGACGACGGCCCCGACCCAGGTCGGCACCCCGAGCAAAATATTCAGAGTCAGCCCTGCGCCCTGGAGTTGCGGGACGAGGTACAGCGCGCAGACGGCGGCGACGACGAGCATCGCGAGGGTGCGGAGCCGGCGGGAGCCGAGCCGGAACTCGGCGAAGTCGGGCACCGTGTACGCGCCGGAGCGTCGCAGCGGTGCGGCGACGAACAGCAGCAGCCCGAGGTAGCCGGCCGTGAACCCGATCGGGTACCAGAGGGCGTCGGCACCGTATTTCGCGATCAGGCCGGCGACACCGAGAAAGGATGCGGCCGAAAGGTACTCGCCGGAGATGGCGGCGGCGTTCCACCGCGGCCCGACGCTGCGGGACGCGACGAGGAAGTCGGAGGTGGTGCGCGCCAACCGCACTCCGTAGATGCCGATGGCCACCGTCGCGACCGCGGCCGCGGCGAGACCGGCCAGGGTCAGCCAGGGAATGGGTTGGTCGGTGGTCACGGGATGCTCAGTCGTCCACCAGGTCGGCGAATTCCTGTTCGTTGCGCTCGGCCTGCCGCACATAGATCCAGCCGGTGGTCAGGAGCACCGGGTACACGAGCGCCCCGAGCACCACCCACGGCAACCGGATCCCCAGCACGGCCACGTCGGACAACGCCGGGAACAGGAACATCACGAGCGGCACCGCGCACAGCAGGCACGCCGCGAGGAGCGCGAGCCGGATGGCCAGCACGAGCTGGGTGCGCACCAGCCCCCGGATCATCGCGTCCCCGACCGCGGTCTGTTCCTGCACCTCGACCCGGGTGCGGACGATCCGCGCACCGCGGCGCTGGGCGAGCACGACCCGAACCCGCTCGGGCGAACTCATCGCGCGGTCCACGTTTGTTTCGGCGCCCGGACCAGCCGGTCCTTGAGCATCCGGGTGTGCCTGCGGCTGACCGGCAGTTCGACGGGCGGGTGGTCGCCGTGCGCGCGGAGGCACACGACGAGACCGTTGCCGACCGTCCGGATTCCGGTGACCCGCGGCAACGCGACGAGATACGAGCGGTGGACTCGCAGGAACCCGGCGTCCGCCCAGCGTGTCTCCAGTGCCGAGATGGGGATGCGGACGAGGTGGGAGCCGTCCGCGGTGTGCAGTCGGGCGTAGTCGCCTTCCGCTTCGACCCACTCGACGGAGGACCGGTGCACGAGCGTGGTGATGCCGCCGAGTTCGACCGGGATCACCTCGTCGGTGGGGGCGGCCGGTCCCGCGTCGACCCGCCTGCGGCGCCCCTCGACGATGCGGCGCACGGACTCCGCCAGCCGCTCCTCGCGCAGGGGTTTGAGGAGATAGTCGACGGCTCCGAGGTCGAATGCGGCGACGGCCCGGTCGTCGTGGGCGGTCACGAACACCACCTGCGGTGGGGACGCGAAGTTCGCGAGGATCCCGGCCAGCTCGAGACCGTCGAGTCCGGGCATGTTGATGTCGAGAAAGACGGCGTCGATCTCGCCGTCGCGGAGTATGCGCAGCGCCGTGGTGGCATCTCCCGCGGTCCGGATGTCCCCGACCGCGTCCTGGGCGCGCAGCAGGAACGCCAGCTCGTCGAGGGCGGGTTTCTCGTCGTCGACGGCCAGCACGGTCAGGGGTGCGTCCGGAGACTTGTCGTCAGTGTGGTTCACAACGACAGCAATCGTCGCACGGACTCTTCCCGTTCACGTCGAGATCCCCCGCCGGAACTTCGGGACGCGCATGCTCACCTTGGTGCCCGCACCGGGCGCGGTCTCCACCACGAGTCCGTAGTCGTTGCCGAACGCGGCGCGCAGGCGGTCGTCGACATTGGCGAGCCCGACGTGCGCCGCCTCCTTCACCCCCGACGTCTCGGCCACCGAGTCCAGCGACCCCGACCGCAGCAGGTCGGGATCCATGCCGACCCCGTCGTCCTCGACGCTGATCACGCAGTCGGTGCCCTCGTCGGCGGCGACGATGCTGACGGTGCCACCGTCCGGTTTGGCGGCGATTCCGTGCCGCACCGCGTTCTCGACCAGCGGTTGCAATGCAAGGAACGGCAGCACCACGTTCAGCACCTCCGGCGCCACCTGCAATTTCACCGCGAGTGCGTCGCCGAACCGGGCGCGCTCGAGGGTGAGGTAACGGTCGATGTTGCGCAGTTCGTCGGCCAGCACGGTGAACTCCCCCGCCGTACGGAACGAGTACCGCGTGAAGTCGGCGAACTCGAGAATCAGTTCCCGGGCGCGATCGGGATCGGTGCGGACGAACGACGCCACCGTGTTCAGCGCGTTGTAGATGAAATGGGGGCTGATCTGCGCGCGCAGCGCCCGGACCTCGGCGCGGTCGAGTCGGGCGCGGGACGCGTCGAGGTCGGCGAGTTCGATCTGGCTGCACGCATACCGGGCGACCTCTGTGACGGCGCCGAGCATGCCCGGGCCGGGGTCTTCCGTGGTGACGATGCCGAGCACCCCGACCACGCCGGTGGCCTCGATGAGCAGGGGCTGGGCGATCAACGCCCGCACCGCGTTGTCGCCCGCGCCCCGGACGAGGCCCCCGTAGGCGACGAGCACCCGGCGCTCCCCGTCGACGGCGCGGGCGGCCGCATCGTGCAGTTGTTCGGTCATGGCCTCGTGCGGTCCGCTCCATGCGAGCAGGTCACCGGCGGCGTCGAAGACGCCCAGCGCCTGCGCGCCGGTCAGCTGGCGCAGGTGCGGCGCGGCCTCCTCCGCCGACGTCTCGTCGAGTCCCCGCCGCAACGGCCGCGCCGCCAGCGACGCCGTGTGCAGGGTGGTGTGAACGGCCCGTTCGGTGGGGGTGGTCAGCTCGCGCCGGGCGCGCAGCCACACCGCGGTGAACGCGACGACGGGAATGAGGACGAGCAACGCGACGACGGCGACGACGGTTCCCGTCATTCGCCGGCGTCCAGTCGGGCGATCAGGGTCTTCGGGGCGACGGTGCGGTAGGCGTCCTCGACGATGTCGGCGACGTCGTCCCAATCCTGCGGGACGTCGAGAAAGACGCCGATCCACCCGCGTCCCCCGACGTACGGCGGGACGAAGAACCTGCCGGGATCACGCTGCACCCAATCCTGCTGCGCCCCCGGCGGAGCCGCCGCCCAGAACGACACCCGGTCGTCGTGGTGACGGTCGGCGAGTGACGCGAACTGCGGCCCCTTGCGGACGAACCACGCCGGTTCGCCGTGACTGACCCGTTCCGTCGCCTCGGGCAGGGCGAGGCACAGCGTCCGCAGCCGTTCGAGATCGCCGTTTTTCACGGTGTTCCTCCCTCGGGACACGTGTCGGGTGCGGGCACGCCGGCGAAGCGGTCGGCGATCCACTGCACCGCGCCGGGGACGGAGCGCCCGTCGGCGTGCCCTTCGCCGGGCCGGGAGTCGAACTCGACGACGTCGCCGAGTGCGCACGCGTGGTCGACGGCCTGCGAAGTCCATTGCGGCAGAATGAGGTTGTCCCGCTCCCCCACGACGACGAGCATCGGCCCGCCCGCCCCGTTCTTCGGCAGGGCGATGTCCTCGAGCCACCCTCGCATGCGCTCGGCGTCGGCCTCCGTCCGCGGACCCGTGTCGGCCGGGGTGAGTTGGGTTGCCACCGTCCACTTCTCGGGGAGTTTCGCGGCGACGCACGACAGCGTGACATCGGGAGTGGCGGCGAGCGCGCCGCGCATGTAGTCGTCCGGATTCAGCTCGGGGTGCACCACCTTCAGTCCCTCGAGGAGGTAGGGAAGGAACATCTTCTGCGGCCACGACAGAGGTTCGACGGTCCCGTCGGCGACGATCCCCGACAGATCGGCCGCGGGTGACAGGTTCGCCGAGCCGACGAACTCGAGCCCGTCGCCGTAGTCGTCGGCGTGCTCGGCCGCGGACCACGACGCCTGACCGCCCTGCGAGACCCCGATCGCCGCCCAGCGCGTCGACGCGTCCGGCACCACGTTGCGCGCCGCCCGGACCGCGTCGATCAGGTCGTAGGCGGCGGTGTCGGGTTCGAGATAGGGATGCGGGCCGTCGGTGCCGAGTCCTTGGTAGTCGGTGACGGTCACGACGTACCCTCGCTGCAGCAGCGGGCGGACGAGGTTCGTCGTGCCCAGCAGGGTCGGCGACGACGAGGGGGCGCACTCGTCGGTGACGCCGGTGGTGCCGTGCCCGACCGTGACGACAGGCCGGCCGCCGTCCGGTGCGGGGCCTGCGGGAGTGAAGACCGTGCCCACGACCTCCGAGCCGCCGCCGTCGACACCGGACGTCGACCGGTAGACGACCCGGGTGGCCGTAGCGCCGAGTGCGGTGATCGCCGGATCGATGTCGGGCACCGGCTCCTGGCTCATCAGAGCGCCACGCTGATCCCCTGTCGGCGCCTGCGGACCGGAAGGGGCGGAGGGCGCGGCCAGCGAGGTGGTGGGAGACGGGCCCGGGGACGCCTCGTCCGTGGCGCAGGCGGTCAGCGCCACGACACCGGCAAGGGCGACCACGGCGGTTCGCACCGGACGCACACCCACCTCGCACCTCATTCGCGCCGTCTCCGCACCCGCTCCTCGGCTGCTGCCTCCTCCACATCGAGGCCTTCCAACACGCTACGCATCACCTCGTCGTCGAGCGTGCCCGCGTCGCGGGCGGCGATGATCGCCTCGCGTTGCGCGCGCAGGGCCGCGCGACGGTAGTGGTCGAACAGTGCGCCGGCCCGCTGCTTCTCCGCGGCGTCTTCCGCTTCCTCGGCCTGGAGTCGCGCCCGCATCGACCGACGCACCCGGTCGAGGATGTCGGTCAGGTCGGCTCGGTCGATTCCCTCCGGCGGGTGTGTGGCGAACTCGACGAGGGCCCGTTCGCCTGCGTCGCGGGAGATCGCGCGGGCCAGCTTCACCTGTTCCTCCTCGCGCTCGCGTTCGCCGGGATCCGCCAGATCGAGTCTTCGGATCAGCAGCGGCATGGTGGCGCCCTGGATCAGCAGCGTGCCGACGGCCACGACGAACGCGATCGCCTGGATCACCTCGCGCCCCGGGAACGGCTGCCCGCTCGCGATGACCACGGGCACACCGGACGCGGCGGCGAGCGTGACGACCCCGCGCATTCCCGCCCAGGACACGACGAGGCTCTCCCGCCATCCGAGTTCCACCGAGCCGCCCGGCGCCTCGATCGCCAGCCCGACCCGGCGGCGGAGCCAGTGCAGCAGGATCCACGCCGGCCGTATCGCCATGACCACGAAGAGGACCGCGAAGCCGTAGAAGAAGACGTGGTGCACCGGTAGGCCCTGGTCTCGGACGTCGTCGATGACGAACTTCAGTTGCAGTCCCATGTAGGCGAACACGAACATCTCGAGCAGGAGGTCGACGCTCTCCCACAGCGACCGCTCCTGGATGCGGGTGGCCACGGAAGCGTCGGTGGCCTTGTGCCCCATCAGGAACCCCGCGGCGACCACCGACAGCACACCAGAGGCGTGCACCTCCTCGGCGGCGAGGTACGCGGCAAACGGGAGCATCAGCCCCAGCACCGTTTCCAGCGGGGAGTCGTACATGCGGTGACGCACCCACTCGACGATCTTGGCGAGCACCAGTCCGATCAGGACCCCGCCGACCACCTCGTAGCCGAAGAACACCATGGGATGGACCGGGATCTTCGCTCCGACGACGGCGGAGACGGCGACGGTGAACAGGGTCAGCGCGGTGGCGTCGTTGACGAGTCCCTCACCGGTGAGGATCGCGATCACCCGGTTCGGCAGGCCGAGCCTGCGGCCGACCGCGACGGCACTGACCGCGTCCGTCGGCGCCACCACGGCGCCGAGGACCAGGGCCGCGCCGAGCGTGAATTCGGGGACCAGCCAGTTGGAGAAGAAGGCCACCCCGACGGCGGTCGCCAGGACGGTGAAGATCCCCAGCCGGAGAATCGGTGCGAGGTGGCGCCGGAACGTGGCCACCGAGAACTTGAGCGCCGCGGAGTACAGCAGCGGCGGCAGCACCACACCGAGGATGGCCTCCGGGTCCAGTTCGAGGCGTGGCATCCCGGGGATGAACGACGCCGCCGACCCGATCGTCACGAGCACCAGCGGCGCCTGCAGGTCCCGGCGCTTCGCGAAACTCGTCACGGCGATGGCCGCGATGATGACGAGGAGCACGAGGACGCCGTTCACGACACCGATTCTGCCGCGCCTGCCCGCCGTGCGCGGGTCATCTCCGAAGACGCGCGTGGGCCCCGGTCCGAGAACCGGGGCCCACGCGCGTCTGTGTGAGAAGTGTTCACTCCTTCGGAGGAACCGCCTTCTTCGCCGCGTCGGCGGCCTTGTCGATCTTGTCGCTGTACTTGCCGCCGGTCTTGCTGTCCGCGACGTCGGCGGCCTTGTCGATGGCGCCGTGAACCTTGTCCGCGTTCTGCGAAGCGGCTTCCCTCCCCTTGCCCAGCAGGCCCTTCAGTGTGTCGACGAAACTCATCGTTCTTCCTCCTCCGGTGCATGCGCACGCATTCCGACCGAGTTCGATCACTCGCCGTGCACCCAGTCTCACAGCATTGGCTCGGCGACGCCAACCGTTCGAATCGTCGCGAGCGGTAGTCGCGTCAGTGCACGCCCGGCAGGTCTTCCGGCACCGCGAAGAGGCTGCGATGCTCACCGTGCAGGCGGCCCGTCACCCACCATCCGATTTCGACGAGAACCACTCCCACGAGCCCGCACACGAGAGCGGAGGTCGTGGCGCCGACGTCGGTCGGATCGAGTTTGAAGAACTCCCGCGTGAACGGCAACGCGAACAGGATGAGATATCCCGCTACGGATCCGAAGATCAGCACCAGTTTCCACCACACGTACGGCCGCGCGACCACGGCCAGCACCCACAGCGCGATCATGATGAGGGTGATCAGTGCCGACGTGCCCGCCTGGATCTTCTGCGTCTCCGTCTGATCCGGGCCGGCGTAGACGAGGAGATACGAAATGAACGTCGTGACACCGATGATCACCCCCGACGGCACGGCGAGACGCATCACGCGCGGCACGAAGCCGGAGCGCGCCCGCTCGTTGTTGGGAGCCAGCGACAGGATGAACGCAGGAATGCCGATGGTGAACCAGGCAGCGATCGTCACGTGCCGCGGCAGGAACGGATACGGCACGGGCTCGAAATGGAAGATCTGCGACAGCACACCGGTAATGCCGATGAGGAACGCCAGAAGCACCGAGTACACGGTCTTGGTGAGGAACAGGTTCGAGACGCGTTCGATGTTGCCGATCACCCGGCGGCCCTCACCCACCACGTAGGGCAGGGTGGCGAACTTGTTGTCCAGCAACACGATCTGCGCCACCGCGCGGGTGGCGGGGCTGCCCGAGCCCATCGACACCCCGATGTCGGCGTCCTTGAGGGCCAGCACGTCGTTGACGCCGTCGCCGGTCATCGCGACGGTGTGACCGCGAGACTGTAAAGCCCCCACCATCTCCCGCTTCTGATCGGGGCGCACGCGGCCGAACGTGGTGGACGTTTCCAGGGTCTCGGCGAGAGCGTCGCGGTCGTCGGGCAGTTCGCGGGCGTCGACGGGACGGTCGCCGCCGGGCAGTCCGAGCGATCCGGCCACCGCGCCGACCGACACGGCGTTGTCACCCGAGATGACCTTCACCGTGACGTTCTGGCTCGCGAAGTACTCGAGGGTGCCGCGGGCGTCGGGACGCACCCGCTGCTCCAGGATCACCAGTGCCCGGGGTGTGATCGCGCCCGGCGCCGCGGGGTGGTCGACCGGAACGTCGCAACTGCCGAGCAGGAGCACCCGCAGTCCCGAGGACCCCACGTCCTCGGCCTGCCTGGCCATGTCGCTGCCGGGGTCGAGGAGCACGTCCGGCGCACCGAGGACCCAGTTGCCGTGGGTGCCGTACGACTGTCCGCTCCACTTCTCGGCCGAGGAGAACGGCGCCTCCGCCGTGGCGTCACCCCATCCGGGGTCGTCGGGGAACGCCTCCTTGATCGCGAGGATGCTGGCGTTCGGCCGCGGGTCGGACGCCGCCATCGCGGCGAGTGCCGCACGGGACGGTTCGGTGTCGGCGGTGTCGGCGCATCGCAGTTCGGACAGCCGCATGCCGTTCTCGGTGAGCGTTCCGGTCTTGTCGGCGCACACCACGTCTACGCGTGCGAGACCTTCGATGGCGGGCAACTCCTGCACGAGGCACTGCCGCTGACCGAGCCGGACCACCCCGACCGCGAACGCGATCGACGTCATCAGCACCAGTCCCTCCGGCACCATCGGGACCAGCGCGGCCACCATCCCGCTCAGCGCCGGCCGGATCGACTCGCCGCTGGAGAACAACTGGTTGTAGATGATCAGCAGACCGGCCGGAACCATCAGATACGTGATGAATTTCAGGATCTTGTCGATGCCGCTGCGCAACTCCGAGTGCACGAGCGTGAACTTGCTGGCCTCGTCCGCGAGTTTGGCGGCGTACGCGTCGCTTCCGACCTTCGTGGCGCGGTAACAGCCGCTGCCGGACGCGACGAAGCTTCCCGACAGCACCTGCTGGCCGGCGTCCTTGTGCACGGGGTCGGCCTCACCGGTGAGGAGGGATTCGTCGATGTCGAGGGACATCGCCTCCACCACGACACCGTCGACGACGATCTGGTCGCCGGCGCCGAGCTCGATGATGTCGTCGAGCACGACCTCCCGGGGTGCCATCGCGACGGCGGCACCGTCGCGGCGCACCACCGGTTTGGTCTGGCTGACGATCGCGAGTTTGTCGAGGGTCCGCTTGGCCCGCACTTCCTGGATGATGCCGATCCCGCTGTTGGCGATGATCAGCAGGCCGAACATGCCGTCGATGATCGAACCGGAGGCCAGCACGATGATCAGGAGGACACCGAGGATCGCGTTGATCCGGGTGAACACGTTGGCGCGGACGATGTCGCGGACCGATCGGCCGGCCCGATCGGGCACGTCGTTGGTCTTGCCTGCCGCCACCCGCTCCGCCACCTGGGCGGCCGTCAACCCCTCCACTGCGACGACTGCAACGCTGTCGGTGCCCGTTTCGTCGTATGCCATGGTCAAAGGCTACGCACACACGCTTCGCTCGGAGGGGATGCGCGCCGGACTCAGCCGAGCGCGGACCACCACGGTGTCTGGGCCGCCGGCTTCAACGCGTCGATGCGCTGTCCGGGCATCGGTACGGCCACCGGGGTGCCCTTCTCCTGCGCGGCCGCGAGCAGCCGGACGATCGGCTCGGACCACGAGTGGAACGCGAGGTTGAACGTGGCCCAGTGCACCGGCACCAGCAGACCGCGGGTGCCGTCGTCGCCGTTGAGGTCGGCGTGGGTCTGCACCGCCTCCTCCGGGTTCATGTGGATGTCGGCCCACCGCGTGTCGTAGGCGCCGACGGGCAGCAGCGTGAGATCGAACGGCCCGTACCGGCGGCCCAGGTCGGCGAACCGCGGCGTGTACCCGCTGTCGCCGCCGAAGAACACCTTCCGGTTCGGTCCGGCGAGCACCCACGACGCCCACTGGGTGGTGTTGCGTACCAGCCCGCGCCCGGAGAAGTGCCGGGCCTCGGTGCACGTGAGCGTGAGTGCGCCGAACGTGGTCGACTCGTCCCAGTCGAGTTCCACGATCCGCTCCTCCGGCACCCGCCACTGCCGCAGGTGCGCACCGAGCCCGACCGGAACGACGAACGGCGCCTTCTGCGTGGCGGCGAGTTGCTGCACGGTGGCCATGTCGAGGTGGTCGTAGTGATCGTGCGAGACGACGATCGCGTCCAGAACGGGCAGGTCGGCGAGCGGGACCGGGGTCGGGTGCATGCGGGACGGACCGAGAATCGCGGACGGCGACACCCGATGACTCCACACCGGGTCGGCCAGCACCCGGAACCCGTCGACCTCGACGAGCACGCTCGAATGGCCGTACCAGGTGACCGCTGCGTCGGCGGCCTCGACGGGCGCGAGGGGTGTCGCGAGCGGGATCGGCCTGCGCGGGCGTCCCGCGCTGCCCCGCGTGATCAGTGCCTTGACGATCCCGGTCTCCGATCCGGGCAGCATCATGCTGCTCGGATCGGTGTTGTGGAACTGCCGGTCGCGGTACCGCGGCGACGTCGCGGCGTATGGGCGCACCTTGGCACGCGACGCACCGATCTGAGAGGGAAGCCCCCACGCGGCCCGCGTCAGCCACCCGAGGGCGGCGGTGGCCAGAACAGTCGTCACAGCGTTCTTCGCTTTCACCCCGACAACTGTAACCACGCGTGCGGGAAAGGTGCGGCGAGCGGCTACTGACCCCGGAAGACCGGCGGACGCTTCTCGGCGCGTGCCGCGCGCGCTTCCTGCGCGTCGTAGCTCTTCCACGCCGCATGCAACGCCGCGAGCTGCTCGGGCGGCGGCGGGCTCTGGGTGCCGTCGTCGTTGAGCACCATCTTGAGGTGCTGCAGCGACAGCGGCGCCAGGCGCGCGATCGAGTGCGCCCACTGCTGTGCGACGGCGAGGTCGCCGCGCTTGTTGGCGAGGCCGTGCGCGAGTGCCTCGTCCGCACCGACCTCCTCCGCACCGAGCAGGATCGTTCGTGCCGGTCCGCCGCCGATCAGGGCCGCCAGACGGTGCACCGTCCACCGGTCCACGGAGATCCCGAGTTTGGCGGCCGGGATGGCGAAGCGCGCCTCGGGAGCGACCACACGCAGGTCCGCGGCGAGCGCCAGCTGGCTGCCCGCGCCGATCGCGGGGCCGTTGATTGCGGCGATGACGGGGACGGGCACCGAGTCGATGGTGTGCAGCATCTCGAGCAGCGTGTCCGTGAATCCGTCGGCGTACACGTCGCCCGACAGGTCGGCGCCGGCACAGAACGCGCTGCCCTGCCCTGTGAGGACGATCACCCGTGCGCCGTCGGTGACGGACTTCTCCGTCTCCTCCCGCAGGTGTTCGCAGATCTCGGTGTTCAACGCATTGCGACGGTCGGGGCGTTGCAGTTCGAGGGTGAAGACGTCGCCGTCACGACTCGTCCCGATCATGTCCACTCGCTTTCTTCGTGATTGCTGTCCATTGACGATTCTCCGCTGCCCACCCGACTGGACGTCTGTAGCCAACCACAGCCGAATCGGCCGGAACACACGAGGCTCTCCGGTAGTTGTGAGGGTGGAGGTGAGGACCGACATGAACAGCGATGTGGACGTGGCCGTGATCGGCGCGGGGCAGGCGGGGCTGTCTGCCGCCTACTATCTGCGCAGGTTCGGGGTGGAACCGGAGTCCGGTTTCGTGGTGCTCGATCACGCCCCGGGGCCCGGCGGCGCGTGGCAGTTCCGGTGGCCGTCATTGACACTGAGCACCGTCAACGGTGTCCACGACCTTCCCGGGCTCGGCTTCGCCGACACGATCGGCGTGGACCCGAACGACCCGGAGGCCGCGCTGGTGCATGCGGCGTCCGCGGTCCCCCAGTACTTCGCGACATACGAGAAACAGTTCGAACTGCCGGTGCACCGTCCCGTGCACACGCGGGTGGTGTGTGCGCGCGGCGAGCGTCTGCGGATCGAGACCGACCGCGGCGTCGTGTCGGCCCGCGGTCTGATCAACGCGACGGGTACGTGGGAACGCCCGTTCATACCCCGCTACCCCGGCGCCGAGTCGTTCACCGGCCGCCAGGTGCACACCAAGGACTACGCCTCGGCGCAGGACTTCGCGGGACAGCACGTGCTCGTCGTGGGCGGTGGCATCTCGGCGGTGCAGTTGCTGGACGAGATCTCCCGCGTCACGACCACCACGTGGGTGACGCGCCGCCCACCGGAGTTCCGGGACGAGCCGTTCACGCCCGAGATCGGCCGTGCCGCCGTCGCTCTCGTCGAGGACCGGGTCCGGCGCGGGCTGCCGCCGGGTTCGGTGGTGTCGGTGACGGGACTGCCCGTGACGCCTGCGATCCGCGCCGCCCGCGAACGCGGGGTGCTGGCGCGGCAACCGATGTTCAGCGAGATCACCGCGGACGGCGTCCGGTGGTCCGACGGCCGCGAGCTGAAGGTCGATGTGATCCTGTGGTGCACCGGTTTTCGCAGTTCCCTCGATCACCTTGCCCCGCTGCGGTTGCGCGGGCCGGGCGGCGGGATCACGATGACAGGACGCCTGGCCACCCAAGTGGCGTCGGATCCGCGGATTCACCTCGTGGGCTACGGCCCGTCGTCGTCGACGATCGGCGCGAACCGGGCCGGGCAGGCCGCGGCCCGCGAACTCACCCGGCACCTCGGCGTGCCGGCCGGATCCGAACGCCCTACCTGATCAGCGAGGCGACGAACGCCGCCTGGTCGGGGCCGGCCTGGTACATGCTGCCGAAGTGACCGCCCGAATACACCCGGTAGTCGAGATCGGTTCCTGCACTGTGCATCTCGGCGACAAGCTTCTCCGTCAGCGGGATCGGCACCGACGCGTCGGTGACCCCCTGGACGAGCAGCAGCGGGCGGTCGTAACCCGCGACCGGGACCTCGAGATACTCGCGCAACGCGTCCTGCAGCGCCGGGACGTCGAGTGCCCGCGACAGCATCTGCGCCACCGACACGTTGCGGGTCATGGCCGCGAACTGCCGGAACGGCACTTCGGGAGCGGCGTCCACGAACTGCTTCCCGACCGGGGTCAGGTAGCTGTCGATGTCCAGTTCGGGATACGCGTCACGGACCCCGGCGATCAGGTACGAGATGTACACGGTGAGACCGGCGAGGCCCTGCGGCGGAAACAACGGACCACTCCAGTTCGCCACCGTCTCGATGTTCGACGGCACCCCGTTCGCGACTGCCCCGCGGTAGTCCAGTTCCGGCGCGTACGTCGTGGCAGCGTGTGCGGCGAACACCGCGGCCTGCCCGCCCTGGGACAGTCCGACCGCCATCCATCTGGCGGAGAGATCGGCATCGATCGCCCTGGCGGCGCGCACGGAGTCCACGACGCTGCGCCCGGCGACCTTCCCGTCGAGGTAGGGCGGCACCCCGGGGGTGCCCAGGCCCACGTAGTCGGTGGCGGCCACGGCGTAACCGAGTTGCAGCCAGCTGCTCACGTAGTCGGAGGATTCCCTGTCGACCCCGGTCACGGACGGTGCGTCGGCGTCGGAGTCCCCGACCGTTCCGTGCGCCCACGCGATGACGGGCCAGCCCCCGGCGGGCGGTGAACCGGGCGGCACGAATACCATCCCGGTGCACGGGGTGATGCCGTGCCGGTCGGTGGTCAGGTATGTCATTCGGTAGGCACTGCCGGTTCCGCGGAGCCAGAGTTCCGCCGGCAATTCGGACGAGGCGACGACCGTGCCGGGGCTCAAACCGGCCCGCAACGGAACCGCACCGACAGTTGGTGCCCACAGCACGCTGACCAGTGCGAGCAACGCCACGATGCGCCACCACCTCCGCACCTCTCAACGGTAGCTGCGCGGGGGTGGCGCAGTACTGTGAATCGTCCACCCGCAGGGGACGGGCGGACGAACGAGATCGGGAGAGCGGAAAACACATGAGCGACGACGGCACGATCCTGACTCCCGGTGACACGTGCTGGCAGGTTGCCCACGCCGATCGTCTCGCGTGCATCATCGATGCGGCGGACTACTTCCGCCATGCCAAGTCCGCGATGCTGCAGGCTCGCAGGCGCATCATCCTCATCGGCTGGGACTTCGACACGAGGATCAAGTTCGAGCCGGACGAGAAGACGCTCGACGGCCCCAACCAGCTCGGCCGGTTCCTGGCCTGGCTGACGCGGGAACGCCCCGATCTCGACATCTACCTGCTCAAATGGAACATCGGAGCCTTTACCGCGATCGGGCGCGGCATGACGCCGATCTTCGTGGTCAACTGGGTGACCGACCGCCGCCTGCACTTCGAACTCGACGCCGCCCACCCCGTCGGCTCGGCGCACCACCAGAAGATCGTCGTCATCGACGACGCGCTCGCGTTCTGCGGCGGCATCGACATGACCGTGGACCGGTGGGACACCCCGGAACATCGGGACCGCAACCATTACCGGACGCAGCCGAACGGCAAGCGGTACGGGCCGTGGCACGACGCGACGACCGCCGTCGACGGGGACGCGGCGAAGGCCATCGGCGAGCTCGCCCGCACCCGGTGGAAGGCGGCAACGGGGCAGGATCTGGCGCCCGTCGACGAGATCGCGGGGAGGACGCCGTGGCCGGAGGGGCTGAAGCCGGCGATGCGCTCCGTCGACGTGGGCATCGCGCGCACGTTGCCGGAGCTCGCCGCTCGGGACGAGGTCCGGGAGATCGAGGCCCTGTATCTGGCTGCGATCGCGGGCGCCGAGCGGACGCTGTACATCGAGAGTCAGTACCTGGCTTCCCGCACCCTCGCCGAGGCGATCGCCGCGCGACTACAGGAACCGGACGGACCGGAGATCGTGCTGGTGCTGCCGCGCAATGCCGACGGCTGGCTCGAGCAGAAGGCCATGGACGGCGCCCGCCGCCGGTTGCTGCACCTGCTCTGGCAGGCCGATACCGGGAACCGGCTGGGTGTCTACTACCCCGTCACGGCGGGCGGTGAGCCGATCTACGTCCACGCCAAGGTGCTGGTGATGGACGACCGGCTCCTGCGCGTGGGTTCGTCGAACCTCAACAACCGGTCGATGGGCTTCGACACCGAGTGTGATCTGGCGGTCGAGGTCACCGCGGACACGGCGAACGGTGAGGAGCTGCGGCAGACCATTCTCGGAATTCGCCGTCAGCTCGTCTGCGAGCACCTCGGTGTCCCGGCCGGGCTGTTCGAGGACACGCTGACCGAGACGTCGTTCCTGGGCACCGTGGAGGCACTGCGCGGCGGCGGCCGGACCCTCGAGAAGTTCGAGCCGGAGACGGTCGAGGACGAAGACAGTCCGCTGGCCGAGAACGAACTGATGGATCCCGAGCGCACACCACCCAGCCTCTGGGAGCGCACCAGCCGGGGCCGGCTGCGGCGCAGGGTGATCCGGCGTCAGAAGGCGGCCGGTTCGGTGCCGTAGATCCGCCGGTAGTCCTTGCGGAATGCCCGCCGCCCCAGGATCGACCACGCCATCCTGGCTGCGAAGGGCATCTCCGACAGGAACATTCGACGCTCCTCGGGGGTCGCCCCATGAAGGATGAAGCCGAGGAACACCAGCAGCCGGTCCTTGGGGATCGACGCGCGGCCACGATCGCCCATCTCCTGCCATTCGGCGAGCGTCATGAACTGCTCCGCCATCGGGAGGATCCGCTGCTCCTCCTCGCCGAGGTGCTCGTCGAGCGCGGCGGACAGCGCGGTCAGCGTCTTCGCCAGCGGCTCGCCGTCAATCGCGTCCGCCGTGAACGCGGCACCCTGCGACTGCGCCCGCGACAGCAGTTCGGAGATGCGTTCGTGCTGTTCCTCCATCCGCAGCACCAGCGCCGCGTCGGTGGGCGCGCGGTCGAGCAGCTTCGGCCACAGCAGGTCGTCCTCACTCGTGTGATGGTGGTGCAGGGCGGTGGCGAGTTCCGCGAAGAACGTCACCACCTCCCCGGCCCGGGCGGTGTCTCCGGCGGGAACACCCCGGACGAGTGCGGGCAGCGCGGCGAACTGGCGACGGAAGCAGTCGTGGACCACCACCATCTCGCGGGTGTCGGGGCGGACGGTGTGGGCAGTTGACGTAGTCATGGGATCAGGGTCGGCTCGGCGCCTTGGAGAGCACTTGGAGGCCACTAGTGCTTACGCTTGCTGAACGATGCTGCGTATTCGAGTACTCGGGACGCTCGAGGCGGAGGACGAATCGGGGGCGGTGGACCTCGGCGGCCCCCGCCAGCGCGCCGTGCTCGCGTTGCTGCTCGTCGCGCGCGGCGAGGTGGTGCCGGTGGATCGGCTGATCGACGATCTCTGGCACGGCGCTCCCCCACCGCGGGCTGTCGGCGCGCTTCAGGCCTACATTTCGAATCTGCGCCGGGCGCTGGAGCCGCACCGCGCGCCCCGAGCGGACTCCACCGTCCTGGTGAGCCGGGCCCCGGGTTACGCGCTCACCCTGCCCCCGTCCGGTGTCGACGCGTGGGAGTTCGAGAACCTGGTCCGGTCTACCGCCGACACCGGGCGAGCCGATCTCGAGCGCGCACTGAGCCTGTGGCGGGGGCCTGCGTTCGCCGAGGTGGCCGGTGAGCACTGGGCTCTCACCGAGATCGCCCGGCTCGAGGAACTGCGGGTGGTCGCGCGCGAACGTCTGGTGGCGGCCGCCCTCGCGAGCGGCGATGCGGCCGGCGCCGTGCTCGACGCGCAGACCCTCACCCGGGAACACCCGCTCCGGGAGGAGGGATGGCGGTTGCTCGCTCTGGCCCTGCACCGCAGCGGGAGACAGGCGGACGCCCTCGCCGCGTTACGCGAGGCCCGCGGCCGGCTGGCGAACGAACTCGGCCTCGACCCCGGTCCCGCCCTGACGGAACTCGAACGCCAGATCCTCACCGGCACCGTCCCGGCCGCACCCGCACCCGCCCTCGCCGCCGGGCCCGTCGACACCACCCCGGCCCCCTGGTTCCTCGGCCGCAGCGAGGAATTGGCGACCCTGACCGATCTGATGGCCGACCCCGGCACCCCCGTGGTCCTCCTGGGCGGCGACGCCGGATCCGGGAAGTCGTCGCTGCTGCGCCGGTTCCGTCGAACGTTGCACTCCGCCGGGTGGCAGGTGGCGGTGGGTCGCTGCCCCGAAGTGGACGGCGCCCCGCCCGCGTGGGCGTGGGTGGAGATCCTGCGCGCACTGGCCGAGAAGGTCGACCCCGGCACCGAGACGGCCGCGCTGGCACCCCTGCTCTCCGACGACCGTTCGCACGCGGCGCGGCCGGACGCTCCGAGCGGACGGTTCCTGCTGCACCGTGCCGTCGCCGACTACATCCGGACCGTCCGCGAGCACGGTCCTCTCGCCGTCGTCCTCGACGACGTCCACCGCGCCGACGAGGACACCCTGGCGATCCTCGTGCGGCTCGCGCAGCAGCGGTCGCCGATCCTGCTGATCCTCGCGTTCCGCCCGGACGAGGTGGACCCGAACCTGGAGAACTGCTTCGCCGATCTCGCGTCACTGCAGCCGACACGCATCCGCCTGGGCGGACTCGGACCCGAGGATTCGGCCGAGCTGATCCGGCACGTGGCGGGTCGCGACCCCGATCCCGACACCCTCCGCGCACTCGCCGACCGCACCGGCGGAAACCCGTTCTACTTGCAGGAGAGCGCCCGGCTCCTGGCCAGTGAGGGTGAACTGGTGGCCACGTCGGAGGTGCCTGAGGGGGTGCGGGACGTCCTGCGCCGGCGGATCGCCCGTCTCCCCGAACTCACCGTGTCCGTTCTCCGGCTGGCCGCGGTCGTGGGCCGCGAATCCGACATCGACGTCCTCACCCGTGCCGCCGAAATCGACGAGGACGCCGTGTTCGACGCACTCGAATCGGGCGTGATCGCCGGACTTCTCGGCGAGCCGCGCGCCGGGACCGTCCGGTTCACGCACGCCCTCGTCCGCGACACGCTCTACTCCGACCTCACCCGGCTGCGCAGAAGCCGCTGGCACGCGCGGGTCGGGACGGCACTCGAGGAGCTACGGCCGCACGACGTCGCGGCTCTCGCCCACCATTTCACGGAGGCGCTGTCTGCGGCCACCGCGCGGCAGGCCCTCGACCACAATGTCGCGGCCGCGGCGCAGGCCGCCGATCGCTACGCCCACGACGCGGAGATCGGCTTCCTCGACAACGCCCTTCGAGCGGCCGACCGGTTGCCGCCGGACGCAGCGGCGTCCGTGGACGAGCGCATCGAACTCCTCACCGAACTGAGCCGCACGCAACTCGCCGCCGGCAGCGGACTGGCGGGATCCCGTTCGCGGAGAAGGGCTCTCGCGCACGCCCGGGACGCGGGCCGCACCGACCTGGCGATCCGGGTGCTCGCGTTCGTCGACACCCCGACGCCGTGGATCAATCGGCGATACGGCGAAGTGGACACGGCCGTCGTCGATCAGATCGAGGCGTTGCTGCGGCACGAGCAACTGGAACCGGCGGTGCGGTGCCGGCTGCTGGTGACACTCGCCCACGAGATCGGGGCGGAGGATCACGAGCGCACCGGTTCCGCGGTCCGGGAGGCCGAGACTCTCGCCCGCGACCTGGACGACCCGGTGCTGCTCGGGCTGGTGCTCTGCGCCGTCCACGCCGGCACCGGCTCCCCGACGAGCACGCTCGGCGACCACGTCATCGGCGACGAGCTGCTCCGGATCGGCGACCGGACGCAGCTTCCCGTGTTCACCATGCTGGGCCACCACCTGTTGGCCGAGATCGCCTCCGGCAACGGTGACATCCCGGCGATCGAACACCACATGGGCATCCAGTCGGAGCTGGCGGACCGGTATCAGTTCCAGCAGGCGCAGGCGACCCGGGAGATGAGCCGCGCGATGGTCGCTCACCTCACCGGCGATCTGGCCGCAGCGGAACGACACTACGGGCGCGGCCACGAGTTGATGACCCGGGCGGGTCTCGACGCCGACAGCGTCTTCGCCCTCGCACAGTTCACGCTCCGGCTCACCGAGGGACGCGCCGGGGAACTGGAGGCGGTGATCGAGACCGTCGACAGTGCCGCGCCGGACGTGATCGCCGATCTGCACGCCCTCGCGCTACTCGGCAACGGCAAACCGGACCGGGCGCGTGAGGTCCGGCGTCATCTGCGCCCGGTCCGCCGCGACTTCTTCCACTCCCTGATGATGTCGCTGCGGGGCATCGTCGTCGCGCAGCTGGGTGACCGGGACGAGGCGGCCGCCGTGCACGCGGAGCTGAGCCCGTACAGCGGCCAGATCGGCGGCGGCGACACGGCGGCGTTCGCGGTCGGCCCCGTCGACACGATCCTCGGCGACCTCGAGGTGCTCCTCGACCGGCCCGAGGACGCCCGCGCCCACTACGCGGCGGCGCGCGAACTGGCCGAACGTTGCGGCTGCCCGGCCTGGGTGGAGGCCGCGCGCACCCGGGTGACCACCCACCCAAGCGAGTTCCAAGTGGGCCACTAGCCGCCGGGCGCACAGTCGGAGGAGACAGAACCAACCGGCTTTCCTGGAGGCTCCCCCATGAGTTCCCTGCTCGCGCGCCTCGGCTCGGCCGCCGCTGCCCACCCCTGGCGGGTGATCGCCACGTGGCTGACGCTGCTCGTCCTGGTGTTCGCCGCCGCGTCCGCGTTCGGTGGCACCAACCACGACGACTACAACGTGCCCGGTCTGCCGTCGCAGCAGGGGACGAATCTGCTGAGTGAACGATTCCCGGAGATGTCGGGAGCAGACGCCCGGGTGGTCGTGCACTCCGACAGCGGTCCACTCGACCCCGCGGTCCTCACCGATCTCGGCACCAGGCTGGCCGACGTGAACGGTGTGAGCTCCGTGTCGCCGCCCCGCCTGTCCCAGGATTCCGACACGGCCGTGATCAGCCTCAACTACCGCATCCCGGTCACCGACTTCCACGGCAGCGAGGGAGTCGACGCCCTCGACGCCGCGGTGGCCGACACTCAGGCGCAGGGGCTGCAGGTGGAACTGGGTGGGCAGGTGCCGGAGAACATCTCCACGCCGTCGGGCACCGCCGAGGCGGTCGGCATAATCCTGGCGCTGATCATCCTGGTGTTCGCGTTCGGTTCCGTGGTGGCAGCCGGACTGCCCCTGGCCGTCGCACTCGTCGGCGTCGGCATCGGGTCGGGGCTCATCACGATCATGGCCGGATTCACCAGCATCAGCACCATCGCCCCGACCATCGCCACGATGGTCGGCATCGGCGTCGGGATCGACTACGCGCTGCTGCTCGTCACCCGGTACACGGAGGGACTGCGGGCCGGCATGTCGGTGCGGGACGCCGTCGCCGCGGCCAATTCCACGGCCGGGACGTCGGTGATCTTCGCCGGCACCACCGTCCTCGTCTCCCTGTTCGGGCTGCGACTGTCCGGGCTGCCGATGTACGCGTCGTTCGGCTACGCCACGTTCGCGATGGTCGGCGTCGTGATGCTCACCTCGGTCACGCTGGTTCCCGCACTGTGCGGGCTGGCGGGCACGCGGGTGCTGGGCAAGCGGTCCCGTGCCCGGGCCGAACGTCGCACGACGTCGCCGCTGACGGAACGGTGGGCGATCCGGGTGAGCCGCCGCCCGTGGCTGTGGGCCCTGACGGCGCTCGGGGTGCTGATCCTCCTGGCCGCGCCGGTTCTGGGCATGCGGACGTGGCCGCAGGACGCGGGCAGCGCGCCGGCCGCCAACACGGTCCGTCAGGCGTACGACCTGATCGACTCCGAGTTCGGGCCCGGCGCCAACGGACCCCTGATGGTGGCGGTCGACCTGAACAAGGTTCCGGCAGCAGAGCTTCCGGCCCTCTCGCGTGAACTGGCAGCCGAACCCGGGGTGGCCTCGGTGATGCCCGTACTGATGAACGCCGACTCGACGGCCGCGCTCATCTCGGTGCAGCCGACCACCGGCCCCAGCGACCCCCGCAGCACCGAACTGCTGGAGCGGATCCGGTCCGACGCGGTCGACGGCGTCCACGTCACCGGACTCACCGCGACGTTCGCCGACATCTCCGCCCGCCTCGCCGAACGGCTGTGGCTGGTGATCGCGTTCGTCGTCGCACTGTCGGTGGTGCTGCTCACGTTCGTGTTCCGCGCGCCGGTGGTCGCGGTGAAGGCGGCCGTGATGAACCTGCTGTCGGTGGCCGCCGCCTACGGCGTGATGGTGATGGTGTTCCAATGGGGTTGGGGCGCGCAGCTACTCGGACTTCCGCATGCGCTTCCCGTGTCGAGTTGGGTGCCGATCCTGATGTTCACCATCCTGTTCGGACTGTCGATGGACTACGAGGTGTTCCTGCTCTCCCGGATACGTGAGCGCTGGCTCGACACGGGCGACTCGCATCGGAGCGTCGTCGAGGGACTGGCGTCGACGGGCCGGGTGATCACGAGCGCCGCGGCAATCATGGTGGCGGTGTTCGCCGGGTTCGCGCTCGACGGGGACGTGACCGTGAAGATGATGGGCGTCGGCCTCGCGACCGCGGTCCTCATCGACGCGACGATCGTGCGGATGGTGCTGGTGCCTGCCACGATGTACCTGCTGGGCAACGCCAACTGGTGGCGGCCGGGCGGACGCCGGGACGCAAAACCGGGCTCGGACGCTACCTCCGCAGGCGTTCCACTTCCGCTTCGAGCGCGATGACCCGCCGGTACAGGGCCTGGACGCTCGCCATGCACACCCCGTTCGCGTCGACCATCGCGATGCGGCGGTCGTTGGAACCGAGACCGAATGCGGTGGCGAAATCCTGTGCCATCGGGCCCAGGTGCCGCACCGATTCGTGATCGAAACCGTAGGTCCAGACGCTGAGCGGCATGTCGACGAGACGTTCGAGCACCTCACCGGCACTGGCGGGCGGCGTCTGGACGGCAACACCGCGTTTGCGGGTCAGGATCGAGTGAAACCACGCCAGCGGGTGGCGGGTACGGGCCGCTGTTCGCGCCCGGACCCGCCCCCGACGGGTGTCGACCCACATGGAGTCAGTCGGGGAGTTCGCCGACATCGTGCTTGATCGTCGCGTCACTGAGAAGGAGTCCGACCCCGAGGGCCATGACGCCGATTCCGAGTCCGATTGCGGCTCCGCCGAGTCCGAGCATGATTCCGAGCATGGTGTCTCCTGTTCGTCGCTGGTGTGCGGGATTTCGTGCCCCCGCTTTCTGAACACCTACGACTCTCGCGGCTCCGGCCCACCGAGATAAGACACCCCAGGGGTGGTGAGAGCACACCCCAGGGCGCGGTGCCGGGCGGCAGAATGGCGGCCATGACGGAATTACCGGAATGGGCCCGAACGCTCGACCTCGCCCCGCACCCCGAAGGGGGCTGGTACCGCGAGACGTGGCGCAGCGACGTCACGATCCCGGAGGAAAGCCTGCCCGGCGACTACCCCGGGCCCAGGGCAGCCGGTACCGCAATCCTGTTCCTCCTCATGCCCGGACAGCAGTCGGAATGGCACAGCGTGCGCAGCGCCGAGATCTGGCTGTACCACCGGGGCAGCCCCCTGCGGCTCGAACTCGGCGGGGACGGGAGCGAACCCGCGGCTCCGGACGCGCAGATCCTCGGCGCAGACGTCGCGGCGGGCCAGCAACCACAGCTGCTGGTCCCGCCGCGACATTGGCAGCGAGCGAAGCCCGAGGGCGACGAACCGACTCTCGTCAGTTGCGTCGTCACCCCGGGCTTCGACTTCGCGGACTTCCGGCTCTAGGCCCTCCGGGCCCGTGCGCCTTTCTGGTAGCTGCAGCAACCAGAAAGGCGCACGGGCGGCGGAGCCGCCTACGCGCCCAGCGTTGCCGGGTCGGGGCCGATGCGCCCGTCGGCCCGGGTCAGCGAACCGACGGTGTTGATCTCGTCGGGGGTCAGCTCGAAGTCGAAGACGTCGAAGTTGGCGGCGATGCGCTCCGGCGTCACCGACTTGGGGATGACCACGTTGCCGATCTGCAGGTGCCAGCGGATGATCACCTGCGCGGTCGTCTTACCGTGCGCTGCAGCGATCTTCGCGATGGACTCGTCCTCGAGGACGGTGCCCTGCCCGAGCGGGCTCCATGCCTCGGTCGCGATGCCCTTGCCGGTGTGGAAGGCGCGCAGGTCGGCCTGGTTGAACCGCGGGTGCAGCTCGACCTGGTTGATCGCGGGCACCTCGCCCGTCTCGGCGATCAGACGGTCGAGGGTCTCCGGGGTGAAGTTGGAGACACCGATCGACCGCGCACGCCCGTCGGCCTTGATCTTCTGGAAGGCCTTGAACGTGTCCACGTAGCGGTCCGCGGACGGGACCGGCCAGTGGATGAGGTAGAGGTCGACGTAGTCGAGCCCGAGGCGGTTCAGGCTGTCGTCGAACGCGCGGAGCGTGGAGTCGTACCCCTGGTCGTCGTTCCACAGCTTGGTGGTGACGAACAGTTCGTCACGGGCAATTCCGGAGTCCGCGAGCGCGCGGCCCACTCCGGTTTCGTTCTCGTAGATCTTGGCGGTGTCGATGCTGCGGTACCCGGCCTTCAGCGCTTCGGTGACCGCGGCGTGGCTCTCGTCGTCCGGCACCTGCCACACGCCGAAGCCGAGGGCAGGAATGCTGTTCCCGTCGTTGAGCGTGACCGTAGGTACAGGACTCTGTGCATTGTTGAAACCCATGGGACTGTCCAACCGGGCACCCGGACCAGATGTTCCCGCCGTCTCAGAATGTGGACTTTCGCGTGTCGTTTCGGTACGACCGGGTAATCCGACGGCATCGGCGTCAGGTGGTGACGCGCCCGGTGGAAGGGGCGGACATGGGCCTCGGATACACATTGGCCTATCGGTTCAAGATCACGCCCTGGGTGAAAGCGGGCCGGGTCTTCGGAAGCCAGATCGAGACGTTGCTCGATCCCTTCGACGCACCACCGGGAGAGGTCCTCGACATCGGATGCGGCACCGGTGACCATGCCATCGAGATGGCCCGGCGGGGGTGGCAGGTGACGGGGATCGACACCGTCCAGCTGGCCCTCGACAAAGCGCGGTCGAAGGCGCGGAAGGCGGGCGTCGACGTGCGTTTCATGCACGCGGACGCCACCGACCTCGAGCACGCCGTCGGCCGGGGGTATCACCTGATCCTGGATGTGGGGTGCTACCACGGGCTCAGCGACCACGCCCGGGTCGCGTACGCCGAGAACGTCACGACCGTGAGCGAACCGCACGCCACCCTGCTGATGTTCGCGTTCGGGCCGGGGCATCGCGGCCCGCTGCCGCGTGGGGTCTCCCGCTCCGACGTGGAGCGGACGTTCGAGAAGTGGAAACTCGTGTCGGACGTCGACGCGGACACGACCGGTATGCCGGGGCCGCTCAAGAAGGCCGACCCCCGCTGGTTCCGCCTCGTCAAGCGCTGAGTGGATAATCGCCGGGTGACTGCAACACTGCGCATCAGCGGACTGTCGGCTTCGCGCGGTGAGCGCAGCCTCTTCTCCGGCCTCGACCTGACCGTCGCCCCGGGCGACGTGACCGGCCTCGTGGGGGCGAACGGTGCCGGCAAGTCGACGCTGCTGACGGCCCTGGCCGGGGTCGGCTCGGCGGACGTCGAGGGCAGTATCGTGCTGAGCCCACCCGACGCCGCCGTCGGCTACCTCGCCCAGGAACCCGACCGCATCGTCGGCGAGACGGTGCTCGACTTCCTCGGCCGCAGGACCGGCGTCACCGAGGCCGAGCACACCATGAACGCGGCCGCCGAAACGCTCGGCGAGTCGGAGGAGGATCTCTACTCCCCCGCCCTCGAACGGTGGCTGGCGCTGGGCGGCGCCGACCTCGCCGAGCGCGCGGAGAAGGTCGTGAGCGAACTCGGGCTGGGAGTGTCGCTCGACGCGCACATGACGTCGCTTTCCGGCGGACAGGCCGCGCGCGCCGGATTGGCGTCGCTTCTGCTGTCCCGGTTCGACGTACTGCTGCTCGACGAGCCGACCAACGACCTCGACCTCGTGGGGCTCGAGCAGCTCGAACGTTTCGTCGCCGAGAGCCGGGCGGCCGTGGTGGTGGTGAGCCACGATCGAGAATTTTTGGCGCGCACCGTGACCGGCATCGTGGAACTCGACCTCGTACAGCAGCAGATCGCGGTCTACGACGGCAGCTACGACTCGTATCTCGCCGAACGGGAGATCGCGCGCAGGCACGCCCGGGAGGCGTACGAGGAGTACGCCGGGACCCGTTCGGACCTCGAGGACCGCGCACAGATGCAGCGGAACTGGATGGAGCACGGTGTCCGGAACGCGCGTCGCAAGGCGAAGGACAACGACAAGATCGGCAAGGGTCTGCGCACCGAGTCCACCGAGAAGCAGGCCGCGAAGGCCCGGCAGACGCAACGCCGGATCGAGCGGCTCGAGGTGGTCGAGGAACCGCGCAAGGAGTGGGAACTGCGGATGGAGATCGCCGCCGCCCCCCGCAGCGGATCGGTCGTGGCGACGGCGAACGGCGCCACCGTCGCGTGGGACGGGGGCCGCGAGTTCACGTTCGGTCCGGTCACCACTCAGGTGGACTGGGGTGACCGGATCCTCATCACCGGCGCCAACGGTTCCGGCAAGACGACCCTGCTGAAGGTACTGCTGGGCAAGATCGCCCTGGACGCGGGCACCGCGTCACTCGGTTCGGGTGTGGCGGTCGGCGAGATCGATCAGGCCCGCGGCCTGTTCGAGGGCGGCGAGAAGGTGGCAGACGCGTTCGCGGCGCAGATCCCGGACTGGCCGGACGCCGACGTGCGGACACTGCTCGCGAAGTTCGGGCTCAAGGGACACCACGTACTGCGGCCGGCGGCGTCGCTGTCACCCGGCGAACGCACCCGCGCCGCCCTCGCCCTGCTGCAGGCGCGGGGGGTCAACCTGCTGGTGCTCGACGAGCCCACCAACCACCTGGACCTCCCCGCGATCGAACAGCTCGAGCAGGCCATGGAGAACTTCGACGGCACGCTGCTGCTGGTCACCCACGACCGGCGGATGCTGGATTCGACGCGCAGCACCCGCCGGTGGCGAATGGACGGCGGCCGGCTGTCCGAGGAGTAGTCAGTCGCCCTCGGCCATGGGCGGCAACGCCTTCACGAACGGCGGGTCGTAGTCGACCTTGCCCAGCTTCGCCGCGCCGCCGGGGGAACCGAGGTCGTCGAAGAAGTCGGCGTTCGCCTTGGTGTACTCCACCCATTGGTCCGGGACGTCGTCCTCGTAGAAGATCGCCTCGACGGGGCAGACCGGCTCACAGGCGCCGCAGTCGACGCATTCGTCGGGGTGGATGTAGAGCATCCGACCGCCCTCGTAAATGCAGTCGACGGGACATTCTTCGATGCATGCCTTGTCCAGAACGTCGACACAGGGCTCAGCGATGGTGTAGGTCACGTCAGTAATCCTGTCCTTTCCTGCCGTCCCGCGCGAATCGCCTCCACTCTGCCACGCAATTTCCCTGGGTCAACCTGTCATTTCGACGCCCGTCGCCGTTGTGCACCATTGACAAACTGTTGGGTTTTCACAATACTTTGTTGTATGAGCCCAGTACGGCGTGGGGACGCCCTCCCCATCTACAACCGCATCGGCGTTCTTCGCGCCGAGCGTGGGATGAGCCGGGCTCAGCTGGCGGGGCTCATCGACGTCAATCCCCAGACCGTCGGCGCGCTCGAACGGGGCGACCACTACCCCAGCCTCGACCTGGCGTTCCGTATCTCGTGGGTGTTCGAACTGCCGGTGGAAGCCATCTTCTCCCGCACCGAGTTCGGACCCCTGTCCACCGAGCTGTACCGCACCGACCGACCGCCGTCCACGACAGGAAACGGGGAGAGTTCCCATGCCTGAGACCAATCTGATCGAGCGGTACCAGGGGTTCCGGACGCGCAGATTCCTCCAGAACGAACGCCGTTACCGGACGTGGCTACCGGCGTGGCGGACACGCAGCCGCAGACGAATCCTGGTGGTCGCCCTCGCGGTCACGTTCGTGTTCATGACCGCCGTCGGCATCGTGTGCCATTTCGACATGGTCGTCGGGCCGCTGCTGTGGCTGCCCGCGTGCCTGTTGTTCTTCCCGCTGTGGACGATGCTCCAGATCGTGTCCGGGCGGCAGGGGGACGCTCCGCGCGACGCGCTCGACGAGTGGGAGATCCAGCAACGCAACAGTGCCCGGTCGATCGGACTCACGGTCACCCAGCTACTGACGCTCGTTCCCGCGCTGTACCTGATCTTCGTCGGCGCGCTGGACGGCGATCACGGCAACGTGCCGTACGCCGCGGGACTGCTCGTCGTCACCGCACTGATGGTCGGGGGGTGCACGCCCGCCATGATCCTCGGCTGGACGCAACCCGATGCCGACGCCGACGACCTCGCTTCGTAGGAACCCGCACTCCAGAACGGGAAGGACCCATGTCTCACACCCTCACGATCGACGGCATCTCCAAACGGTACGGCGAGGTCGTCGCACTCGACGACCTGTCCTTCGAGGTCCGCCCCGGTGAGATCTTCGGTTTCGTCGGCAGCAACGGCGCCGGCAAGACCACCACCATGCGCATCGCTCTGGGCGTCCTGTCCGCCGATTCCGGCGAGGTCCGGCTCGGCGGCAATCCGGTGGACCTGGATGTGCGGCGCACCATCGGGTACATGCCGGAGGAACGCGGGCTGTACCCGAAGATGAAGGTGGGCAAGCAACTCGAATACCTCGCCGAGCTGCACGGCATTTCCCGCTCGGCGGCGCGGGAGGCGGTCGCCCGCTGGACCGAACGCCTCGGCATCGCGGACCGTGTCGGCGACACCGTCGACGCACTCTCGCTCGGCAATCAGCAACGCGTCCAGCTGGCCGCTGCGCTCGTCCACGATCCGGCGGTGCTGGTTCTCGACGAACCCTTCTCCGGGCTCGACCCCGTCGCGGTGGACGTCATGAGCGCCGTGCTGGTGGAGAAGGCGAACACCGGAGTGCCGGTGATCTTCTCGAGCCATCAGCTCGAACTCGTCCAGCTCCTGTGCCACCGCGTCGGCATCATCAGCCACGGCCGGATGCGTGCCGTCGGCACCGTCGACGAACTGCGCGGCCGCGGCAACGCCCAACTCGAAGTCCACGCGCCGGAAGCGCCGGTCGGCTGGGCGCACCATCTCGAGGGCGTCACCACGATCAGTCACCTCGACGGCCGGACCCTGCTGTCGCTCGACACCGGGGTGGACGACCAGCTCATCCTGCACACCGCCCTGAAGACCGGGCCGGTGCACGAATTCTCGCTGCACCGGCCCACCCTGACCGATCTGTTCCGAGAGGTGGTCACGGCATGAGCGCCCCACTGAGCCCCGCCCGCGCGATCGGCCTCGTGGCCCGCCGCGAATTCCTGACACAGGTGGCGAAGAAGAGCTTCGTCATCAGCAACGTGATCATCCTGCTGGCCATCGTGGGCGGCATCGTCGCGTACTCACTGTTCTCGGGCGGTGACGACGAACGCGCCACCATCGGACTCGTCGGCGACCGGTCGCTCGCGCCGGCTCTCGTCGCTACCGGTGACGCGGTCGGGACGCCGGTCGACGTCGTCCCGGCCACGGACGAACAGGCCGCGCGCGACGAGGTGGGGAACGGCGACCTCGACGTCGCCCTGATTCCCGGCACCGACGGATCCGTGACGGCCGTCACCGAATCCGAGATCGGCTCCGGGCTTCGCACCGTGATCGACGCCGCCGTGGTGCAGCAGGCTCAGGCCGGCGCGCTCGCCGCACAGGGCGTGGACCCCGCGCAACTTGCCGAAGCGACCGGCCGGGCAGTCGTCACCGTCGACGCACTCGATCCGCCCGACCCGGAGAAGGGCCAGCGCGTGGCCCTCTCCATCGCCGTGGTCGTCCTGCTGTACATGCAGATCATGATGTTCGGCATGTACGTGGCGATGGGTGTGGTCGAGGAGAAGTCGAGCCGCGTCGTGGAACTGCTCCTGTCGACCCTTCGTCCGCTGCAGCTGCTCTGGGGCAAGGTGATCGGCATCGGCGCGGTCGGTCTCGTCCAGTTGACCGCCTACGGTGTGGTGGGTGTCGCCGCCGGACTCGCGACGGGCGTGCTCACCGTGACGGGGACGGCGATCGGGGTGCTGGCCGGAACGCTCGGCTGGTTCGTGCTCGGATTCGCGTTCTTCGCGGTCCTCTACGCCGCGGCCGGGTCGATGGTGTCGCGGCAGGAGGACGTCAACGCCACCGCGTCACCGCTGATGGTGCTGATCGTCATCATGTTCTTCAGCGCCTTCTCCTCGGTGAGCAACCCGGACGGCACCCTCAGCAACGTCCTCAGCTGGATTCCGCCGTTCTCGGCGATCCTGATGCCGCTGCGCATCGCCGCCGGCGTGGCGTCCCCGGTCCAGGTGGTCGTCACGGTCGCTCTGATGCTCGCGGTGACCGCCGCACTCAGCATGCTGGCCGCGAAGATCTACCAGCGCTCGATCCTGCGGATCGGCAAGGTCGTGTCGTGGAAGGAGGCGCTCGGCAGGTAGCGAATTCCCAGCGCACGGCCAAGTTCCCTGTGTAGTCTTCGATGCTGCTCAGCTGCCGTCGTGGAACGGGGAACACCCATGGTCGTCCGTCGAGGGAAGCCGATCGTCGCCCTCGCCATCGCAGTGGTCGCGTCGATGACGTTGATGCTGACGGCATGCACGTCCGACGAGTCGACCACTGCGGGCGGTGGCAATGCCGGGCCCCGAGGGCACCCCGGTCGCCTACCAGGAGCCGCTCACGCTGTCGAGCGAGAACGGGGTGCTCGAGGTTCGACTGTCGGCCCATCAAGGCACGGTCGACCTCGACACCGTCTCGGAACCGGTGTCGGGCTTCCTGGTCTTCGGTTACGAGGTTCTGCAGGGCACGAGTTCGGACGGCTCGACCACGGGCGACCACGTCTACCGGCACCGACGTTGCGCGTCGATCCGGGTGAGCGCCTGATCATCCACTACGACAACGATCTCCGGAACCTGACGATCGAGGACTTCTACGACCCCGCGTTCACGCCCGCGGGCGAGCGGGGAGGTCCCGATCTATCCCCCGGCCCTCGAATCGGCGCCGCTGAACCTGCACACCCACGGTGTGCACGTGAGCCCGGACGGCAACGCCGACAACGTGCTGCTCGACATTCCCGCCGGGATGGGCAACGTCTACGACTACGCGGTACCGAAGGACATGCCGAACGGCCTGTACTGGTACCACAGCCACCGTCACACGACGACCGCGCAGCAGACGTACACGGGGCTCGCGGGACTGCTGGAGATCGGCAGGCCCGACGGCAACCTTCCCCTGGTGACGCAGAACGACGTACCCATCCGCGACATGGCGCTGCAGTACAACTTCGTCTTCGACCGTAAAGGCAACGGCCACCAGCTGAACGACCCGAACTGGCCACAGTTCGTGAGCACCCTGACGCCGCCGGAGGGGACGCAGCTCGCCGACGGAACGTAACGAGCCGAGCCTGGCGCCCGTGAACTTCTCGGAAACCACGGAGGGCTCCCAGTACGCCACCAACTGGTACTCCGGGCCGCTGTCGCCGGCGAACCATCGCGGGCAGAACCAGTTCGTGCCGGGCAATCTCCAGAGTGTCAGCAATGATTCGACGAACATTCCCGCCGACCCGTCGCTGCCGGACAACGAACGCGACGTGCAGTACACGGTCAACGGGCAGTTCCAGCCGGAGCTGAAACTGAAGCCGGGCCAGACGGAGATCTCAAGTTCGGGCTCAGCCGCGCCGAACCCCAATCCACCACGCTGGTGCCGCTGCCGTTGGGCGCCCTCCCCGCGCTCCCCGCGGCGCAAGGGTCCGTGCCTCTCGGCGGGCGGTAGGTGCAGGGGGTCAGCCGGCCCGCTTCTCGGCGGCGTCGGCGATGTCGTCGAGATCGCGCCGGATCGCCTTGGTGGTGGCCTTCAGGGCGAAGGAGCCGAACACCTTCATCATGAACTTCGATACTGCGCCGAGCCCAGTTGCTTCCGCTGAGAAGTGGAAGGTCAGGGTGGTGCCGTCACCGGCAGGCTCCAGGGTGAACACCGTCGTGTAGTCCGCGCCGTGGGACGACGCCTTCACGACGGTGCGCTTCTCCGGGTCGATCTCCGTGACCCACATTTCCTCGGTCGACGACTTGCCGAACAGCACCCGGGTCTCGCGCCACCGCGTGCCGACTTCGTATTTCGTCGAGTCCAGCCTCTCGAGCTTCTCCACACCGCTCAGCACCGATTCCGCGTTGTCCAGATCGGTGACGACCGCCCAGACCGCGCCGACGGGCGCATCGATCGTTCGGCTCACGCGGATTTCCGAGGCGGACATGCGGCACCCATTTCTTTCTTCTCAGGGCAGGGTCCAGAACTGGCGGGTCAGCAGGTAGAAGACGATGACCCAGAACACCATAACCCCCACGACGATCGCAATCCCTCGACGGTTCGTTGTCGCTTCCGGAACGTCGGGGGGCGGCCGCAGCCAGCGCCCCAGCACCCGGTTCACGTAGTACGGCATCGTCACGAAGCTCATGATGAAGCTGGACAGCAGGTTTCCAACGAGCAGTCCGAGCCACAGCGGCATCTTCAGCGGCGACAGCGCGAGGGTGAGAATCACGACGGTGGGATACAGACCGACCCACACCGCGATCGACGTCTTGGTTTCGGACGGCGGCGGCGCCTCGTTGCCGTTCTCGTCGAACGCGAACCAACTCCCGAAGGAGTTGTCGATGGTGCGCAATTCGAAGTCGTGGAACTTCTCCCCCTCCGCGAGAAGCTCCTGACGCTTCGCCGAGGTGAGCCACCTGTCGAGGTCGGCGGCGTTGTCGTAGCGGTACAGCGCGGTCCACTCGTCCTGAACTCCCTCGATGGGCCGGAAGAGTTCGCTCCCGCGGAAGCCGTCGAACTTGCTCTCTTCCAATCGCAGTCGATCCTGCCAGGCGAGGAAATCGTCGACGTGCTCCGGGCCGACACGGTGCGTCACGACGACCGTCACGAGCGGATCCGACTCGCGTGTACCCCCGCTGATGACCTGCTGGGTGGCGGGGCCGTCGAAGTACTGCTGCCCCTCGTCCAGCCGGTGCTGCCGGGTGGCGCTGTTGATCCAGGCCTGCACGTGGGCCACGGAATCGAAGCGGTAGACCACGACCCAGTCGGATTGCACGGCGGTGGGTGCCGAGATCTCGGCGCCCAGAAACCCCGGATAGTGGGACGCGGCGGTGTTCATGTCCTGCTGCCAGGCTTCGAAGGCCTCCTCGGATCCGGCACGTACCTTCTGGCCGATGATGACCGTCGCGGCGTTGCCGGTGGACTTCTCGGTGGGCTTCTCGGTGTCCATCGCCCTCTCCTCACGGCTCAGGTCGTCGGAACCGATCGGTTCTCGCCGATTCGGTGGTAGATCCGCTCGGGGGTGAACGGCAACTCACGAAAACGCACACCCGTCGCGTTCTCCAGCGCGTTGGCCAGCGCAGGTGCCACCGGGTTGATGCAGCACTCCGCCATTCCCTTCGCACGCATCGGTCCGACGGAATCCGTCGAATCGACCAGCAGCACTTCGGTACGGGGAATGTCGGCGTAGGTGGGGATGCGGTAGTTGCGCAGGTTGGGGTTGATCATCACACCGTTGTCGTCGACGTGAAAGTTCTCGGTCAGCGCGAATCCGATGCCCTGGGCGACGCCGCCCTCGATCTGGCCGCGGACCTGCACCGGGTTGATGATTACCCCGGCGTCCGTGGCGTGGACGCTGTAGAGGATGCGGATCTCGCCCGTCACGCGGTGGACGGCGATGCGGAAACCGTGGGTGTTGGAGACGACGCTGCGCGGCGACCCGTACGCCTTGCGCGCCTCGGTGAACCGGATGCCGCGCCGACGGGCGGCGTCGAGGAGTTCGGTCAGCGGCACGCGCGTGCCGTCGCAGAGCACCCCGTCGTCGTCCATCGAGCAGGACGCGACGTCGACCCCGGTGTGCGCGGCGGCGAACGCCAGGATGCGGTCGCGCAGGGCCTCCGACGCCCGCGACACGGCGTTGCCCGCGACGAAGAGGCCGGCGCTGGCGAACGCCCCCGTGTCGAATCCCGTCCGGTCGGTGTCGGATTGCACGAGACGCACCCGCGACGGGGTGGTGCCGAGGTGGGTGGCCGCGATCTGCACGTGCGCGGTCGACGTTCCCTCACCGAATTCGACGGTGCCGACGGCGAGTTCGTACACGCCGTCGTCGCCGAGCGTCGCCCACGCCTCGGAGATGTGTTCGGTCGGGGGCGCCGTCTCGTGCAGCGAGCTCGCGGTGCCCTCGCCGACGAGCCAGTCGTGGCCCAGCACCTGCCCGTTCGCGGTCCGCCTCAGTGCGGCGTCAACGAGGTCGATGCACTGCCCGAGCCCGTCCTCCGCGAACACGACGTCGTCGGGACCGTCGTCGATCGCGACGAGCGAGTCACCGGGGCGGACGATGTTGCGGCGCCGCAACTCGAGCGGGTCGATGTCGAGCGCGACCGCCAGCTCGTGCATGGCGGACTCCACCGCAAAGGCGGGCTGGGTCATGCCGTACCCGCGCAGCGCTCCGCTGGGCACGCTGTTCGTGTAGACGGAGTACCCATCGAATTTCTTGTTGGGACACCGGTACGCCGAGATGGCGGCACCGGCGGCGAACAACGTCTCGCCGCCGTGGTTGCCGTACGCGCCCGTGTTCGACACGTTGCGCACCTGGAACGCCGTGAGTGTGCCGTCGGCCCGGGCGCCGAGCTTGATCGTCAGCTTCATCGGGTGCCGCGGCGACGCCGTCGTGAACTCTTCCTCCCGGGTGAACTCGAAGCAGACGGGCCGGCCCGTGTCGAGGGTGGCGAGCGCGACCAGATCCTCCGAGATCACCTCCTGTTTGCCGCCGAAACCGCCCCCGACGCGCATACAGAACACGCGCAACTGGTCGGGGCGCAGGTCGAACAGGTGAGCCAGCTTGACCTTCGCGATCGACGGCGACTGCGAACTCGTGCGCACGTGTAGCCGGCCGTCCTCCATCCAGGCGATCGACCCGTGCGTCTCGAGATGCGCGTGCTGCACGCGCGGGGTGAAGTAGGTGCCCTCGTGGATCACGTCGGCCTCGGCGAACCCCGCCTCGACGTCGCCCACCTCCCCGTGAAGCTCGAGCAGGATGTTGTGCACAGGATCCCGCACGAACGGGTCGTCCGATCCGTGCAACTGCGGTGCACCGTCGGCCATCGCCTCCTCCGGGTCGAACACCGCGGGCAGCACGTCGTATTCGACGACCACCCTGCGACAACCCTCCTCTGCGGCGCCGACCGTGTCGGCCAGCACCGCGACCACCCGCTGACCGGCGAAGCGGACCGTGTCGTCGAGGATGTACGTGTCGTCGGGGTCGACGAGATGATCGGTGTGGATCGCGGTCGTGAACAGCTTCCGGGGCACGTCCTTCCATGTGTACACGCGGTGCACACCGGGGACGGCGAGCGCCGCCGTCGTGTCGATCGAGACGATGCGGGCGTGGGCGTGCGGGGAATGCAGCACCACGAGGTGCAGCATGCCCTCGATCTCGGTGTCCATGGTGAACTCGGCGCGGCCGGTGACCACATCGGTGGCCGCGGGTGCCCCGACGCTGGTGCCGACCGCGCGACCCGGCTCGGCGACCTCCACCGCGGCGACACCGTTGACGGCGTCCTCGATCGCTCGATAGCCGGTGCAGCGGCAGAGATTACCTTTCAGCGCGCGTGGCAGGTCATCCTTCTGGGCGTCTGTGAACGTCGCCGACGTCATGATCATGCCCGCGGTGCAGAATCCGCACTGGAACCCGGGGGCGTCACGGAACTGCCGCTGCAGCGGATGCAGGTCGTCCGGCGAACCGAGGCCCTCGATCGTGGTCACCTCCCGCCCCTCCGCACGGAACGCCGGTGTGATGCAACTGTGCACGGGATCGCCGTCGAGCCACACCGTGCAGGCTCCGCAATCGCCTGCGTCGCAACCCTTCTTGACGCCGTGATGACCGAGCGACCGCACGAACGTGCGCAGACACTGCCCGGGATTCGGTTCCTCGTCGAACGTCCTGCCGTTCACGGTGTACGTCATTGCCGGTCTCCTGCGGTGAACTCGGTCCGGATCTCCTCGGCGAAGTGCTTCGTCAGGTGGCGACGGTGGTCAGGGGTGCCGTTGGGATCGTCGAACCAGACGTCGTCGGGTATCGCGTCGATGCTCTGCCGGAGCGAGTCGGCGTCAGGTACGGCGTCGAAGGCCAGACGGATCGGACGGGTGGTGCCCGCCGTGATCGTGAGCAACAGGTCGTCGCCGCCGGGCGCCTGGGTGCCGATCATGAACACCGTCGAACGGCCGAGGCGTGTGAGGGTGAAGCGGCGATGCGTGTGACGCTTGCGGAGGGCACGGACCGGGATGTCGATGCGGCGCAGGATCTCACCCGGTGTGAGCACGTTCTCGCGGTTGCCCGTCACGAAGTCGGCGGCGTCGACGGCGCGCTCGGACCCATCGGTGGACCACAGCGTGTACGTCGCCTCGAGCGCGACCGCCATCGTGATCATCGGACCCGCGGGAAGCGACATGCAGATATTGCCGCCCACCGTCGCCGAATTCCAGACCTTGAACGATGCCAGAAAGGCCTCGCAACTCGTCCCGAACAGCGAGGCGGCTCTCCAGTCATCCGGTGGCGCAAGCGCATACAGCTCTCGGATCGTGCACGTCGCTCCGATCTCGAGGCCCGCGTCGCTCGGCACGAGGGTATCCCAGCCGAGCGTCGTGAGATCGACGAGACGGCGCAGGTCGGGCTGCTGCTCGGAGAACAGCCACGTTCCGCCGGCCAGCCACGCGTCGCCTTCCCGCCACGCCGCACCCGGCCGGTCGGGTGGACGCCGAACGACATCGGTGATGGTGGTGAGGTCCATATGACTGCTCCACTCGGGAAATGTGTCGTCGTTCTCGTACCCGGCCTGCGTCAACCCATCTGACTTTAGACACCGCGACGGCGGTCTCGGTGTCAATTGCCGGGTTCCACCCGGGCGCTGTTTGCCGTGTTCCGGCCGCGCGGGCGACCGTGTGGGCGCCCGTCACCCGCCGTAGCAGACATTCGCCGCCCCGGACCGACCGCTACTCTCAGGGCCATGGCCGCCAAGATCTCCGCCCACGACGTGCTCGAACTCGTACTGGACGCAGGCAGCTTCGTCTCCTGGGACACCGCGCCCGTCGATGTGCGGCCGAACGAGAAGTACCGCGCCGACCTGCGGAAGGCCGCCGAGAAGTCGGGTGTCGACGAATCGGTGATCACCGGCGTCGGCACCGTCCGCGGGCGCCCGGTCGCGGTGATCGCGTGCGAGTTCGCGTTCCTGGCCGGTTCGATCGGTGTTGCCGCGGCCGAGCGGATCGTCTCCGCCATCGAACGCGCCACCCGTGAGGGTCTCCCCCTGCTCGCCTCGCCCACGTCGGGGGGCACACGCATGCAGGAGGGCACCGTCGCCTTCGTGCAGATGGTGAAGATCGCGGCGGCCGTCGCCACCCACAAGGCCGCCCATCTTCCCTACCTGGTTTATCTGCGGAACCCGACCACCGGCGGCGTGTTCGCGTCCTGGGGTTCGCTCGGGCACATCACGGTGGCCGAACCCGGTGCACTCGTCGGGTTCCTCGGGCCCCGCGTCTACGAGGCGCTGTACGGCGAGAAATTCCCCGAGGGCGTGCAGACATCCGAGAACCTGTACCGCAACGGTGTCATCGACGGCGTCGTCCCTGCCACGCGCCTCCGCCGGCTCGTCCATCGGGCGTTGCGGGTGCTGATCGATCCGCCGACGTCGACCGCCCTCACCGAACCGGAACCGCCGGCCGTCGACATCCCCGACGTGCCCGCGTGGCAGTCGGTGATGTTGTCGCGGCGCGCCGACCGGCCCGGAATCCGCCACCTCCTGCGGCACGCAGCAACCGAGCAGGTGCCCCTCAGCGGCACCGGCCAGGGTGAAACCGAGGGGACGGTGCTGCTGTCGCTGGCACGTTTCCGCGGCGCACCGTGCGTGTTGCTGGGCCAGGACCGCGCCGGACAGTCGGCGCTGAACACGATGGGTCCCGCCGCCCTCCGCGAGGCACGCCGCGGCATGCGGTTGGCCGAGGAGTTGCAGATCCCCCTGGTCCTGGTGATCGACACCCTCGGTGCAGCACTGTCTCAGGAGGCGGAGGAACGCGGCCTGGCCCCCGAGATCGCACGCTGCATCTCCGACCTCGTGACGTTGAAGACGCCGACCGTGTCCGTACTGCTCGGTCAGGGCACGGGCGGCGGGGCGCTCGCCTTCCTCCCCGCCGACCGCGTGCTCGCCGCGCAGAACGGGTGGCTCGCCCCGCTTCCCCCCGAGGGCGCCAGCGCCATCGTCCACCGCGACACCTCGCACGCCCCCGAGATGGCGGCCGCGCAGGGCATCCGTTCGCTCGACCTGCTGCGTGACGGCGTCATCGACGCCATCATCCCCGAGCATCCGGACGCCGCCGACGAGGCCGTCGATTTCTCCAAGCGGGTCGGCGAGGCCATCTCCCGGGAACTCCGTGCCCTGACCGGGGTTCCCGAGAGCGAGCGCTTCGCGGCCCGGCTCGCCCGCTACCGGAACCTCGGCCTGGACTAAGACAGTTTGATCGTCGGGTTGTACATGTCCATCCACAGCGCGAGGTCGAGCGTGCGCTCGAGTCCGCGACGCGACAGCTGACTGATCTGCGGGGTGTCGACGGACACCGCCCGGGACAACCAGTCCGCGCTGACCAGGCCGAACACCGGGTGCGAAGGGTCGCCGAGCAGGTCCTTGCCGTGCTCCTGCAACGCCACCGCGTACTTCGGGTCCTGGGTGGACGGGTACGGCGACTTGACCCGGTCGATCACCGACTGCGGCAGCACATCCCTGGTCGCCGCCCGCAGCAACGATTTCTCCTTGCCGTCGAACGTCTTCAGCGACCACGGCGTGTTGTAGACGTACTCGACCAGTCGGTGATCGCAGAACGGCACCCGGACCTCGAGTCCGACGGCCATGCTCGCGCGGTCCTTGCGGTCGAGCAGGACGCGGACGAAACGCGTCAGATGCAGGTAGCAGATCTTCCGCATCCGCCATTCGAAGTCGGATTCGCCGTCCAGCCGATCGATCCCGGACACCGCTGCGTCGTAGGAGTCCTGCACGTAGTCGTCCATGTTCAGCCCCGCCGTCACCTCCGGGGTGAAGATGTTGCTCTCGTCGCCGAAGTGCTCGGCGAACTGCACGAGCCACGGGAAGGTGTTCGCCTGCTGCGCCTTCGGGTCGAAGAACTGCTTGTACCCGCCGAACACCTCGTCGGCCGACTCACCGGACAGCGCCACCGTGGAGTGCTGACGGATCGCCTTGAACAGCAGATACAGCGACGCGTCCATGTCGCCGAGGCCCATGGGAATGTCCCGTGCCCGGATGACCTTCGCGCGCACGGCGGGGTCGGCCAGTGCGTCGGAGTCGAGGACGATGTCCTGGTGCGCGGTCCCGGATCGCCGGGCCACGTCGTGCACGTACGGAGCATCCGGGGTGCCCCGCAATTCGTCCGCGACGAAATGTTCGGTCTGACCAACGAAGTCGACGGCGAACGTGCGGACCGTCTCCCCCACCTCGGCGAGCTGCTCGGCGGCGATGCCGGTCATCGCGGACGAGTCGAGACCACCGGACAGCAGGGTGCAGCGCGGCACGTCGGCGACCAGTTGCCTGCGCACGATGTCGTCGAGGAGTTCGCGGACATGGGCGACGGAGGTGTCCCGGTCGTCGGTGTGCGGACGGGTCTGTAGGGTCCAGTACCGGTGCCTCCGCAGTCCGGTGCGCGAGACGGTGACCACTGTGCCCGGCTCCACCTCACGCATGCCGTCCCACACCGCGTGTCCCGGTGTCTTGACGAACGCGAACAGCTCCCGGATTCCGTCCATCGCGACAGTCGACTCGGCGATCGGATTGGCGAGGATCGCTTTAGGTTCCGAACCGAACAGGACGCCGTCCCGGGTCTCGTGGTAGTAGAACGGCTTGATGCCCATCCGGTCGCGGATCATCACGAGTGCGTCGATCCGCGAATCCCAGATGGCGAACGCGTACATTCCGTTGAGCCGCTCCGCGACGGCCTCTCCCCACTCCAGATATCCGTGGAGCACCACCTCGGTGTCGGAGTCCGTGGCGAACCGGTGACCGCGCCCGTACAGCTCCTCGCGCAGTTCACCGAAGTTGTACACCTCGCCGGAGTAGACCATCGCAACGGCCCCGCCGGGGGTGTCCACGCTCATCGGCTGGTGCCCACCCGGCAGATCGATGATCGCGAGCCTACGATGCCCGAGCGCGGCGTGTTCGACGACCCACGTACCGCGATCGTCCGGCCCCCGGCAGTTCATCGTCTCGGCCATGGCATCCACGGTGGACTGCTCGACGCGCAGATCGCGTTCGAACGAGATCCATCCGGCGATTCCGCACATGTGTTCCTCCCGCTGTCGCTGGCGCTCTTCCTTCAGCGCGTGGTCAGTTGCGAGGCGGCAAACCGAGTCCGAACCGTCGCAATCACATTGACAGTTCTTTACTCTTGCTAACCACCTATATTCCACGGTAACCCTTTTCGGCGCGCAGGCGGTGGGCCAGGGAAAGCCGCCTGTCAGAATGGCGAGGGTTCGTCGGCTGCGTAGGCTTCGGATTCGCGCGCGCCGGGCGACCGGTGCCGCACCGCATCCAGGTGCGCCCGCCGTCGGCGGCGCTCCGCCCGGATCCGCGCAGCGGTGTTCTGCACACGGGTGCGGCGACGGGCCGCGGCGTGGTCGCTTCCGGCATCGTGGCCACCTCCGCCAGCATCGCTCCGTCCGGCACCCAGGAGCCCCGACGACCGCGGTCGGTATCGGTGACCGGTGGGCGCGATCAACTCGATTCCACCGTCAGCGGTCGCCCTCCAGTGACCGGAATGTTTGAGCCGGTGGTGATTTCGACAGTAGGCGGTCATGTTCCCGGCCACCGTCGGACCTCCGGCCGCGGGATCGGAATGGTCGAACGGCCGATGATGATCGAGGTCCGTGTTCCAGGCCGCCACATCGCAGTGCAACCACTCGCACCCGCCGACCAGCACCCGCATCCAGGTGTCGAGCACGGTGCCGGGACGGTACGTGGTCGGGACGACAGAACTCGGTGCCCGCACCGGTTCGACATCCGCGTCGGCGGCGATCTCGCGTGCGTGCGCCGCGTCGACGATTCCGTAGCCGTCGAGGTAGGCCGGTTCGTCGCCGCCCGCGAGTGTGGCGTCGAGCATGATGAGGTGCACGAGAGGCTTGCGCGCGGTCGTCGCGATGCGGGAGCGCCGGCCGCAATCGACCCGCCCGCATTCACACTGCACGAACCCGGCCCCGTCGATGAGCGCGGACACTCCGTCGGCCCGCCTCTGTTCGTATGTTCGAAGGTCTTTCGCACACACGGTGTTTGCCAGTTCGCGCAATCGCGCGTCGAATGCACGGCCCTGCGCCGCGGGAACGGAACCGAGGATTCGGCACATGCCGTCCTCTGCAGCACAGACTCCGACGAACCTGTCCGCCTGAGCCTTCTCCCGCTTGGCGCGCACCCCTGCCGGGTCGAGCCTCGCGATGATGCGGTTGGCGGCGTTCGTGAGCCTGCGGCCGGTCAACCCGGTTCCACCGGAGCGCGGCGGGGCCAGAACCTGTTCGAGGAGTTGATGTTCGACCTCGCCGATCCAGTCGTCGCTCACGTTTGCCGTCGCGTCCTCGATCAGCCGAACCCGGTACATGTCGAGATCACCACGTGCCATGGCCTCGCGCGTGGCGTGCAACCGGGTACGCAGCGACATGCCCAGACCGATCAGCCGACCCGCCGCCGCTCGCCCCATGGTGAGCGCGGCACCGATCTCGGCCTCGACCACTTCGTGCGCGGTCGACGTCCACGCCCCGCCGGACTCGACCTCGGCAGTGCGGCGCACGAAGAGCTCGGCGATCACCGCCAGCTTCCGTTCGGCCACCACCGACTCACTGCGATGGAGGTCGGTCATCAACTCGACCAGACCCACATCGGATTCCCCATCGACGAGACAGCAGATGGTCTCCCGAACGCCCCGATCGAATACCCCCGTATCGAAAATGCGTTCCACAGTAGCGAAAGCTGTTGCGCTCCAAAAGACCCCACAACCCGCTACGCCGCGCAGAACCGCTCGCCGCCTAGCCACTCCCTGCCACGATGGTGGGCACGGTGGCGGCGACGACGATCGCGGCGTTGACGGCCTCGACGGATGTGCGCACGGCCTTGCCCGCCCAGTCGCCTTCGGAGATCTCCTTCGCCCGTTTCTTCACGGCGCGACGATCCGCGTCCGGGAACAGCTTCGGCGCCGCGTCGACCGCGGACAGGAGCGAGACGAGCGCGGCGGTGCGCGGAGTGGGGGTGACCCCGTCGAGGAGCGCGGCGCTCAGCTCGGACCGTAGCGCGCGTTCGTGGCTGCCGTCGACCTCCGGCCACCGCGTGGTCGGGAAGATGCCCAGCACCTTGCCCTTCTCCTCGCGGACCCAGCCCGCACCGACGATGCGTTTCGCGAGTTCGTCGCGCAGGTTCTTGGCGAGCTTCTCGATGGCCGCTTCCGGTTTCATCGGCTTGGACGTACCGATGAGGTCGACGGCCCGCGCGAGCAGCGGATCCTGCGGTCGCGCTCCGTCCCGGACGACCAGACGCCCCTTCTTCACGTCTTCGCCGGGTTCGGCCGGGGTGACGACGTCACCCAGGGCCAGTTCCAGAAGAACGGCGCCGGCGAGGACGCGCGGCATCCGGGTCCCGTCGACGACGGGCTTCCCCGATGTGTCGTCGAGCAGCAGCAACAGCAGATCTTCGGCGAGCAGCGTCATACTTCCACGATAGGGCGACGTCGCGGCGAAGTCCGGTGTCCGTTCAGCCGCCCCGGGGAATGTTTGCCGGTTACCGTGAAGGGGCAATGTTCTGAGTATTCACCAGACGGTTGTCGGGCACCGCAGTCAAAGCACGAGGAGCGGCTATGAGCGCGATCGGACACTGTCGGGCACTCCTGGCGGTCGCCGTCGTTGCGTCGTCGGCCATGTTCGGTCAGGTGGCAGCGGCGTCGGCGGACGAGTGGCGAGCCCTTCCCGCCGACAAGCCGGCATCGGCAGACGGATCCGTCCTCGACCACATCGAGGAGATCGACGCCCGCCAACTGAACATGTACGTCTACTCGGCGGCGATGGAGAAGGTGATTCTCCTCGAAGTGATCCGCCCCGCCGACACGAGCGTGCCGCGGCCGACCCTGTACCTGCTCAACGGCGCGGGTGGCGGCGAGGATTCGGCAACCTGGCAGGCGAGGACCGACGTCGTCGACTTCTTCGCCGACAAGAACGTCAACGTCGTCACTCCCGTCGGCGGCGCGTACAGCTACTACACCGACTGGGAAAAGCCCGATCCCGTCCTCGGCGTGAACAAGTGGACCACCTTCCTCACCGAGGAACTTCCCCCGATCGTCGACGCCACACTCGGAACAGACGGTGCGAATGCCATCGCGGGTCTGTCGATGTCGGGCACATCCGTCCTCAGCCTGGCCGAGGCGGCCCCGTCGCTGTATCGCGCCGTCGGCGCGTTCAGCGGATGCGCCGAGACGAGCACCAAACCGGGCCGGGACTACGTCACCTTCGTCGTCAGCTTCCGAGGCGGCGACGTCGAGAACATGTGGGGACCGCCCGACGACCCCGCGTGGGTGGCCAACGACCCCGTCGTCAACGCCGAGAAGCTCCGTGGCATCGACTTGTACATCAGCAATGCCACCGGGCTGCCCGGCGTCCACGAGAACCTCAACGGCCCGGATATCAACGGAGATGTGGGCACGCTGGCCAACCAGGTGATCGTCGGCGGCATCATCGAGGCGGGAACCAACGAGTGCACCCATCGGCTGGCCGACCGGCTGAACGCCCTGGGGATCCCGGCCACGTACGACTTCCGGCCCGCCGGCACCCACTCGTGGGGTTACTGGCAGGACGACCTGCACAACTCCTGGCCGATGATCGCCGGTTCCCTCGGCCTCTGACCGCCTCATCACGCGCCGACGTCGCATAGGGTATTGCGGGTCACACGACGACGAGAGGACGTGCATCGATGAGCTCCCCGGGGACTCCGCCTCCGAGCGACAACCATGGCCAGAGCTACGCCGAGGTGTACTTACGGAGCACCGACAGTCCCGAGGACTTCTGGCTCGCCGCCGCCGAGGCCGTGGAGTGGGTGACGCCGCCGACGCAGGCGCTGGACGATTCCGCCGCCCCGATGTACCGGTGGTTCCCGGATGCGTCGCTGAACACCTGCTTCAACGCTCTCGACCGGCACGTGCGGGACGGCAACGGGGATCGGGCGGCGTTGATCTACGACTCGGCGATGGCCCCCGCTGCATCCCGCACCTACACCTACGCAGAACTTCTCGACGAGGTGTCCCGGTTCGCCGGCGTCCTGAAGGACCAGGGTGTGGTGGCCGGTGACCGGGTGATCGTCTACATGCCGATGATCCCCGAAGCGGCGATCGCGATGCTGGCCTGCGCCCGCATCGGTGCCGTGCACTCGGTGGTGTTCGGCGGCTTCGCCGCGAAGGAACTCGCGACCCGCATCGACGACGCCGGACCGGTGGTGCTGGTGACGGCGTCGGGGGGCCTCGAGCCGGGACGCACCGTCGACTACCTTCCGATGGTGGCGAAGGCGCTGGAGCTGTCCGGAACCCCGCCGCACACGGTGATCGTCAAGGACCGGGAGCAGATCCCCGGTTCGGCCGCCGAGTACCAGGGCGCCGGGGCGGCGTGGTTCGACTGGGATGCGCTGATGGCGGATGCGGCACCCGCGGAGCCGGTTCCGGTGGTCGCGACGGACCCGCTGTACATCCTCTACACGTCCGGCACCACCGGGAAGCCGAAGGGCGTGATCCGCGACAACGGTGGGCACGCCGTCGCGCTCACGTGGTCGATGCGCAACATCTACGACATCGGCCCGGGCGACGTGTGGTGGACTGCGTCCGACGTGGGCTGGGTGGTCGGGCACTCGTACATCGTCTACGGGCCGCTCCTGGCCGGTGCCACGTCCGTCCTCTACGAGGGCAAGCCCGTCGGGACCCCGGATGCGGGCGCATTCTGGCGGGTGATCTCCGATCACGGTGTGTCGGCACTGTTCACCGCCCCGACCGCGATCCGCGCCGTCCGCAAGGCCGATCCCGACGCGAAGGAGATCGAGAAGTACGACATCTCCTCCCTGAAGACGCTGTTCGCGGCGGGCGAGCGCCTCGACCCCGACACGTACGCGTGGGCGACCCGCGTCCTCGGCCGTCCCGTCGTCGACCACTGGTGGCAGACCGAGACCGGCTGGGCGATCTGCGCCAACCTGCGCGGGCTCGAACCGATGCCGCTGAAGGCGGGCTCCCCCACTGTTCCGGTGCCCGGGTACCGGGTCGAGGTGGTCGACGCCGAAGGGAACACGGTTCCCGCCGGGGCCGAGGGCAACATCGTGATCGGGTTGCCGCTGCCTCCGGGCACCCTGGCCGGGTTGTGGCGCGACCCGGAGCGGTACGTGCGGTCGTACCTCGCCACGTTCGAGGGCTACTACCTGACCGGCGACTCCGGTTACATCGACGAGGACGGGTACGTGTACGTCCTCGGCCGCAGCGACGACGTCATCAACGTTGCCGGACATCGGCTTTCGACGGGCAGCATGGAGGCGGTGGTCGCGGGACACCCCGCGGTGGCCGAGTGCGCGGTGGTCGGCATCCGCGACGAACTCAAGGGCCAGAAGCCCAGCGGCTATGTCGTGCTCAAGGCCGGGGTCGAGATCGACCCGGACACCCTCCGCAACGAACTGGTCGCGATGGTGCGCGAGCAGATCGGCGCCGTCGCCACGTTCCGTGACGTGACGGTCGTGCAGGCGCTGCCCAAGACCCGCTCGGGCAAGATCCTGCGTAAGACGATGCGGCAGATCGCCGACCACGAGGAGTACACGGTGCCCTCCACCATCGAGGACGTCGCCGTCCTCGACGCGCTGAAGAATCAGCTGGGCGGCTGACCTCTCAGACCCGGACGGCCGCGTCGAGTGCGTGATCCACCAGTTCCCCGACGCGGTCCGCTTCGAGAGGGTCGAGGTCGAACAGGATGCGGTAGATGATCGGCGCCACGACGTGGTCGATCACGTGCTCGACCACGCCCTGCACGGGTTCGCCCCGTCCGAGGATCGTTTCGATCTGGGTGCGGCAGAACGTCGCGCACCTGAACTGATTGGTGCCGTCCTCCGACCTGACGGTGTCGGCACTCATCACGACGTCGCGCAGTGCCGCCCGCCCCACCGGTGAGGACATCTCCTCGAGGTAGTCCTGCGCCCAGGCAACGAGGTCGCCTCGCACACTGCCGGTTTCACGCGGGGGCGCGTCGGGATGCAGACGCTCGAGCGCGACGTCCGCGAACAATTCGGTGATGTCCCCCCAGCGCCGGTAGATGGTCGACGGGGTGACCCCGGCGTCGGCGGCGATCATGGGGACGGTGATGTCCGCTCGGTCGCGCTCGTCGAGAAGTTTGCGCGTGGACGCATGCACCGCCTGCTGGATGCGGGCGCTGCGACCACCGGGGCGCGGGCCTGGAGCCGGACTCATGCCCCCATGCTAACGCAAAGACGTTGCATTAAGAACGGTGGCGGCGTAGCGTCCATTAACGCAAACCCTTTGCATTAATGTTCTCCGGGGAGTACGCCATGACGACGCTTGCCGCGCCCGAAGCACCACCGACGTCTCGACCCGCACTGCGCCGAGGAGCCGCCTTCACGCTCGTCGCGGTCGTGATCGCCACCCTGCTCGGCGCGTCTGCCGCACCCACTCCGCTGTACGAGGTGTACCAGTCGAACTGGGGCTTCTCGTCGCTGCAATCGACGCTGATCTTCGGCATCTACGCCGTGAGCCTGCTGCTGGCGCTGCTCACCGTCGGTTCGCTCTCGGACTACGTCGGCCGCCGGCCCGTGCTGATCACGGCACTCGTGTTCGAAGCCGCCTCGATGATCATGTTCGCGACAGCCGAGGGCATCGGCCTCCTGCTGATCGCCCGAGTCGTGCAGGGTTTCGCCACCGGCGCCGCGATCAGCGCGCTCGGTTCCACCCTCCTCGACCTCGAACGCACACCCGGACGCGGCGCCACCGTCAACAGCATCGCGCCCACCGTCGGCCTCGCACTCGGCGCCATCGGATCGAGCCTGATCAGCGAGCACCTTCCCCGGCCCACCAGCACCGTGTTCCTGGTGTTCTGCGCGCTGTTCGTCGTCGAGATCCTCGGCATCTGGGCCGCACCCGAGACAGCGGTCCGGCAGAAGGGGGCTCTGGCATCGATGCGTCCGACGCTGGCGGTCCCGTCCACCGCACTGGGAATGCTCGTCCTCACCGGACCCTGCCTGGTGGCAGTGTGGGCGCTGGGCGGCTTCTACCTGTCCCTCGGACCTTCGCTCGCCCGTAACGCGCTCGACGTCCACACGTCGCTGATCGGCGCCATCATGGTCGCGACGCTCACCGGGACCGGCGCATTCGCGGTGTTCCTGCTGCGCAACGTGGCGGCACGGCGCATCCTGTACGTCGGAGCGTCCGCCCTCGTCGTCGGAGTCGCCATCACCCTGGTCGGCGCCGAAACGTCGTCGGCGCTGTGGATTCTCGCAGGAACCGCGGTGGCCGGCATCGGGTTCGGCGCCGGCTTCCAGGGCACCATCCGCACCGTCATGCCGCTCGCCGAACCGCACGAGCGCGCGGGACTGCTGTCGAGCATCTACGTGATCGCCTACCTCGCCAACAGCGTTCCCGCGCTGATCGCCGGATACCTCGTCGGAAAGGTCGGGCTCGTCGACACCACCCGCGTCTACGGCGGACTCGTCATCGTCCTCGCCGCGGCGGCGTTCCTCGGGCTCCTCATGCGCAAAGCGCCCGTGAGTACTTCTTAACCGCCCGCGGCTAATAAGTACTCACGGGGCCTTGATCTCGCCGTAGCGGGCGAGTGCCTCCTGCCGCTCGTGGGCATGGTCGACGATCGGCGGCGGATAGTCCTCGGGGCGACCGTCTTTCAGAGCGTGAACGGCCTTGCCGGAGATGCCACGCAGTTCAGGCACCCACCGCCGCACGTACTCGCCGTCGGGGTCGAACTTCTCCCCCTGCGTCGTCGGGTTGAACACCCGGAAGTACGGCGACGCGTCCGTCCCCGATCCCGCCGTCCACTGCCAGCCGTGCTGATTGTTCGCCAGATCCCCGTCGACGAGCTGGTTCATGAAGTAGCGGGCACCCCACCACCACGGCAGGTGCAGATCCTTGACGAAGAACGACGCGACGATCATCCGCACCCGATTGTGCATCCAGGCTTCGGCTTTCAGCTGACGCATCCCGGCGTCGACGATCGGGAACCCCGTCCGGCCCTCGCACCACGCCGAGTACGCCTCCTCGGCGTCAGGCCCGCTGTCGTAGCGGATGCGGTCGAAGCGACGGTCGTAGTTTTCCCGCGCGCTGTCGGGACGCTGGAAGAGGATGTCGGCGTAGAAGTCCCGCCACGCGAGCTGCCGCCGGTACTGTTCGGCGCTCTTGCTGCGACGGCGCGCGAGATCGCGGAGCATCGTCCGCGGATGAATGTTGCCGTATTTCAGGTACACCGACATCCGGCTGGTCGCGTCGAGACCGGGACGATCCCGCGCGTCCTCGTACCCGGCGAGGTCGTCCTCGCAGAACTCCGCCCACCGCTGCAGCGCCGCCGCCTCGCCGGCGGGGCACCCGTCGGATTCCGGTTCGGGGATCTGCACCCGCCGCGCCTTCACGTCGTCCGGGTCCAGCCACTCCACCGTCGCACGCCCGGTATCGATCGGCGCGCGCCACCCGTGTTCGAGCCACTGCCGGAAATACGGGGTGAACACCCGGTACGGCTCCCCGTCCGTCTTCGTCACCCGGCCGGGCGCCACAGCGTACGGCGAACCGGTGGCCACCAGATCGACATGCTCGGCGACGGCGGCATCACGCTCGCGACCGTACGGCCCGTAATCGGCGCTCACGTGGACTTCTTCGGCCGATACCTTCTTCGCGACCGTCGGAACCACGTCGACGGGATCGCCCTTCACCACCAGCAACCGGCCGTCGAGTTGGTCGTCCAGTGCGGCGAGACTGCGGAACAGGAAGTCCCGGCGAGCACCGCCCGATGTTTTCAGCAGCCGATCGTCGAGGACGAACAGCCCCAGTGCACGCGCCCCCGACTCCGCCACCGTGTGGAGCGTCGGCAGATCACCGAGCCGGAGGTCGCGCCGGAACCAGACGAGTGCGGTGTCCATACCTGCCACGGTAACGAAGCGCGGGCCGATCAGTTGGTGGAGCGAGTCAGTTCGTGGAGCGAGCAGAGGACAGCACCGACAGGTACGGCGCGTCGATGTCGTAGTGCTCGAACGCCGACAGCGCCGCGCGGGCGAACGTCCGCTGCACCGCCCACTGCCTGCCCGGCTTGGTCCGCGCGGTGATCCGCAGCGTGACCGATTCCGCGGTCACCGAGTTGACGCCCAGCAGTTCCGGGGGTTCGAGTACGTCGACCGCGATCGCGTCGCTCTTGGCCGCCTCGGTGACTGCCTCGAGTGCCACCTCGCACGCCCGTTGCACGTTGGCGGCGTGCGCGATCGGCAGATCGACCACCGCGACCGCGTAACCCTGGCTCATGTTGCCGACACGGACGATCTCACCGTTGCGGCAGTACCAGAGGGTGCCGTTGACGTCGCGGATCGTGGTGACCCGCAGACCCACCGTCTCGACCGTTCCCACGGCCTCGCCGAGGTCCACGACGTCCCCGACACCGTACTGATCCTCGAGCAGCATGAAGATGCCCGACAGGAAGTCCCGGACGAGGTTCTGCGCACCGAAACCGAGTGCGACACCGATCACACCCGCGGACGCGATGAACGGCGCCACATTGACGCCGAGGACCGCGAGAACCTGGAGCACCACCCAGATGAGCACCACGATCGACACCGTCGATTTGAGCACCGACCCGATCGTCCGGGCGCGTTGCGCGCGACGCTCGTTGACCATCGCCTCCTTGACGCCCCGCGGGGCGCGTTCCCGGAGGGGACGGAGCATGGCCGGTTTGTCGGAAGGCTCCCGGGGCCGCGTCATCCGGTCGATCATGCGGTGCAACGCGAAACGCAGCACGAGCGCCAGGACGACGTAGGTCGCGATCTCGGCCGGGCGGTGAATCAGCCAGTCACGGTTGGTTTCGGTCAGTTCGAATGCCTGCAGCGAAGAAAACATCTCCAACGAGTGTACGGACGAGACACGCTCCCACAACTGCCATCCGCACGCTCAGTGGTCGCGCCCACGGCACAATGCAGGAGTGACCGTCACCGACTCAGCCAGTGTCCTCGTGGTCGACGACGACGAGGACGTGCGGACGTCCCTCGAACGCGGCCTGCGCCTGTCCGGATTCACCGTCCTCACGGCCGTCGACGGAGCCGACGCGCTCCGGGTGGTCAGCGAACGACGTCCGGACGCGATGGTGCTCGACATGAACATGCCGGTCATCGACGGCACCGGCGTCGTGACCGCGCTCCGCGCGATGAACAACGACATCCCGATCTGCGTGCTCAGCGCACGCGACACCGTCGATGACCGCATCTCCGGCCTCGAGTCGGGCGCCGACGACTACCTGGTCAAGCCGTTCGTCCTCGCCGAACTGATCGCCCGGATCCGGGCGATGCTGCGGCGGCACGGAACGACGGCCGCCGCGCCCGCCGACTCACCCGCGACCCCACCGATCCGCGTCGGTGCGCTGGAGATCCGGACGTCCGCACGCAGGGTCTTCATGGCGGGCGAGGAGATCACGCTGACCAAACGGGAATTCGAACTCCTCGAGGTGCTCGCCCGCAACGTCGGCATCGTCCTGAGCCGTGAGCGGCTCCTCGAACTGGTGTGGGGGTACGACTTCGTCGCCGACACCAACGTGGTGGACGTGTTCGTCGGCTACCTGCGTCGCAAGTTCGAAGTCGGTGGTCAGCCGCGCCTCCTGCACACGGTGCGCGGAGTCGGATTCGTGCTCCGGGAACCGTCGTGAAACGGTCGTTCTCCCTCCGAACCCGCGTGGCCGCTGCGACCGCGCTGGGGGCGACGATCATCGTCGTGGCGCTCGGCATCCTGGTGTCGCTGGCGATCAACCGGAACAACCTGTCGCAACTCGACCGGCGGCTGGAGACGGCGTCGGATGTGCTGGTTCCCAACGCCGCGACCGCCGGACTGTTCCTCGGGGCACTCGGCGACAAGGGTGCGTTCGCCATCACGATCCGTTCGGCCGACGGCGACACCGTGCTCGTCAGTACCCCCACCCAGCTGCCCGAACTCGACCCAGGCCAGCAGACCGTCGAGGTGGGTGACACGAAGTACCGGGCGTACACCGCGACCGTGCCGCTCCTCGGCACCCGGATCTCCCTGGCCGTGCCGTACGCCGAAGCCCAGGACGTGACGTCGGAGCAGCAACGTCAGGTGGCCCTCGTCGGAGTGCTCGCCATCGCCGCGGCCAGCGGTCTCGGCTGGTTGTTCGGCGGTCGTGCCGTGCGCCCGCTGGTCGACTTGACCGGCCGCATCGTGCGCCGCGAACCGAAGCTGACGCCCACGACATCCGGTGTCCGGGAGGCGGACGAACTGGCCTCCGCCGCGGAGTCGATGCTGCGCGACGTCGCGGAGGCGCAGGACGCGACCACCGCCGCGCTCGCCACCGCACGCGACTTCGCCGCCGTCTCGGCACACGAACTCCGGACCCCGCTCACCGCGATGCGCACCGACCTCGAGGTCCTCACCACACTCGACCTGACGCCGGAACAGCAGCACGAGATCCTCCGCGACGTCGCCCGCTCACAGGACCGGGTGGAATCGACGCTGTCCGACCTCGAGCGCCTCGCCCGCGGCGAACTGTCCACCGACAAGGACTTCGTGGACTGCGACCTCGTCGACATCAGCGACCTCGCCGCCGAGGAGGCGATGCGCCACAATCCGGGGCTGCAGGTGACCGTCGACGCAACCCCGGTGACGGTCCGGGGCATGCCCGGTGGACTGCGCCTCACTTTGGACAACGCCATCAAGAACGCGGTCCGGCACGGCGGCGCGACCGCGGTGACGATCACGCTGAGAGCGGCCGACGGCATCACCACCGTCGTCGTCGACGACAACGGCTCGGGGGTGCCCGAGGCCGAACGGGCCGTGGTCTTCGAACGGTTCCACCGCGGGTCCAACGCGACGAAGAGCGGGTCGGGCCTCGGCCTCGCGCTCGTCGCGCAGCAGGCGGCACTGCACAACGGCAGCGCACGTTTCGAGGTCAGTCCGCTCGGCGGCGCACGGCTCGTCGTCGAACTCCACACGGACACGACACACGAGCCACCGAGACCGGAGACACGGAGAGCAGAAAGCCCCGCCTCACCTTGAGGTGATGCGGGGCTTTTCGTGCCGCGGAGACTATTCCTTCACGTCCAGCAGGTCGATCATGAAGACCAGCGTCTTGCCGGACAGCTGGTGTCCGGCGCCGGCGGGACCGTAGGCCAGCTCCGGCGGGATCGTGAGCTGACGACGTCCGCCCACCTTCATGCCGGGGATGCCGTCCTGCCAGCCCTTGATGAGACCGCGCAGCGGGAACTGGATGGACTCGCCGCGGCTCCAGGAGGAGTCGAACTCCTCGCCGGACTCGAACTCGACGCCGACGTAGTGCACCTCGACGGTGCCCCCGGGGACGGCCTCTGCGCCGTCTCCGACCACCACGTCCTTGATGACCAGGTCGGTCGGGGCGGGTCCGTCTTGGAACTCGATCTCGGGCTTGGTCATATGTCCTCCTCGGTGAGGGCTCTATGGTTCGGCACAGGTATTCGCGATCAGCGACCTGTGACGTCCTTGTAGTCACGCTCGGTGTAACCGGTGTAGATCTGGCGCGGACGGCCGATCTTCGTAGCGGGATCTTCGTGCATCTCGCGCCAGTGTGCAATCCACCCGGGCAAGCGGCCCATGGCGAACAGAACGGTGAACATGCGCGTGGGGAAGCCCATCGCGCGGTAGATCAGACCCGTGTAGAAGTCGACGTTCGGGTACAGCTTGCGCTCGACGAAGTAGTCGTCGGTGAGCGCCGCCTCTTCGAGCGCCATCGCGATGTCGAGCAGCTCGTCGTCGCCGCCGAGCTTCTCGAGGATGGTGTGCGCCGTCTTCTTGACGATCGCCGCGCGCGGGTCGTAGTTGCGGTAGACGCGGTGCCCGAAGCCCATGAGCTTCACACCGTCTTCCTTGTTCTTGACCTTGCGGACGAAGTCGTCCGCGTTGCTGCCGCTGGCCTTGATCTCGTCGAGCATCTCCAGCACGGCCTGGTTGGCGCCGCCGTGCAGCGGGCCCCAGAGTGCGTTGATGCCACCGGAGATCGAGGTGAACAGGTTGGCGTCGGACGAGCCGACCAGCCGCACCGTCGACGTCGAGCAGTTCTGCTCGTGGTCGGCGTGCAGGATCAGCAGCATGTCGAGAGCCTTGGCGATCTCGGGATCGATCTCGTAGGGCTCCGCGGGGAAGCCGAACGTCATCCGGAGGAAGTTCTCGACCAGGTTCAGGGAGTTGTCCGGGTACAGGAACGGCTGCCCGACGGACTTCTTGTACGCGTAGGCCGCGATGGTCGGCAGCTTCGCGAGAAGGCGGATGGTCGAGAGCTCGACCTGTTCCGGGTCGGCCGGGTCCAGGGAGTCCTGGTAGTACGCGGACAGCGCGTTGACGGCGCTGGACAGGACCGGCATCGGGTGTGCGTTCCGCGGGAATCCGTCGAAGAACCTCTTGAGGTCCTCGTGCAGCAGGGTGTGGCGCCGGATCCGGTCGGTGAACGACTCGAGCTGCGCCGTGGTGGGCAGCTCACCGTAGATCAGCAGATAGCTGACCTCGATGAAAGTCGACTTCTCGGCCAGCTGTTCGATCGGGTACCCGCGGTAGCGGAGAATCCCGTGCTCACCGTCGATGTAGGTGATCGCGGAGCTGGTGGAGGCGGTATTGACGAAACCCGGGTCCAGGGTGGTGTACCCGGTGCTGGCGAGCAGCTTGCCCAGTTCGATACCGTCATTGCCCTCGGTTGCCCTGGCAATGGACATCGTGTGCTCACCACCAGGGTAGGTAAGCGTGGGCTTTGTGTCATTGTCAGGCACGAAGCATCCCTCTCAAGCTCAAACCAATGAGTAACAACTTCATTCAGGTAGAAACTAGTCCCACTCTGGCCTGCGTGCCGAAGGCGGGTCCGCTCAGAGCCCGTGATCCGGGTCCGCCGCGGGATGCGCGGCGACCACTGAGAAGGGTCGTCGAACGGGATCGGCGAGTGTCCGATTTGCCCGCACGGCACGGGAGTGGAATCGGTGAGGGCCAGTTACCCGAGACTGGACTGGCCGCGTTACCTGCACAGATGCCGAAGACGGCGGAGAACGCACACCGCGACGCCCGACGCGGTGAGGGAAGGACAAAGCGTGACACAAAGCGCCGCAGCCGCGACAGACGAACCCCCGCCCGACGTATCGGCCGGACCGCGACCGGTGTTACACCGTCTCACCAAGTGGGCACTCGATGCTCGAAAGTTGAACCGCTACGCCACCGCGGACATGCCCCACACACCCGTCCACCGCTGCCCCGGAGCGAGCACCAACTGATCGATCCCGGAGTTGAACGCGTCCGGCGGGCACGTCATCGGTTCGAGCGCCAGCGCCCGCCCGCGTCCCGGATACGACTTCCCGGCGTCGGGATCCGCGACGAACGCCTGCAGCCAGCCGAACTCACGAGCCGCCCACAGGATCGTTCCGGTGCCGTCCGGCGCCCGCAATTCGTGCCGCGACCTGCCGTCCGCGTCGACGTCCAGTGCGCTGAACGGGGTGTCGAGCGCGACGCCCGCCAGCATGCGCGGGCTGGTGAAGTCGTATTCGGTGCCTGCCACGGGCCGCGAACCCCCACTCGGCAGCATGCGCTCGTCGAGAGGCAGCCGGGTGCCGGCGGACAGTCGCAGCGTGCACTCGTCGAGCGGGAAGTCGCCGGCGCGGACGTAGGAGTGGAAGCCCATCCCGAACGGTGCCGGGATGGCTCCCGTGTTGGTGGCGGTGTGCGTCACGGTCAGGCCGTCGTCGTCCACGACGTAGGCGACGGTGAGCCGCAACGGGTACGGCCACCCCTTGTGGAGGCCGACGTCGATCGACAACTCGATGCGGTCGTCGGCGTGATTCACGACACGCCAGTCCCGGCGGCGGACGAATCCGTGACTGGCATTGCCGAATGTCGGCTCCGTGATCTCGAGTTGATGGTCGATGCCGTCGAAGACGAACTGGCCGTCGCGGATCCGGTTCGGCCACGGCGCGAGGATCAACCCCGCCGACAATGGTGGCCGGGTTCCGATGTCCCACGTCTCGGTGAGCGCCATCGGCCCGTCCGGACCGTCCCATTCGAGTAGCCGTAGTCCGGCGCCGGTAGCCGCGATGCCGGCCCGGTAGCCGCCTCCCCGGATCTCGAATCCGGCCGTGGCAGGCCTGTCCGTCTTCGAAGACTGCGGTTCACCCATGCACTTCAGTGTGCCCGAGATGGGCGCGAGATATGTGATGGCGCACAGGAACCTAGCGGGTGACCTTGTAACGCACCAGTGCCGGGAACACGAGCGCGGCGATCACCACACCGACGACGACGAGGACGCCACCGCCCGCGGCCGCCACGCTCGTCCCGACCGCCGCGGCGGCCGCGCCGTGCACGACGTCACCGATCCGCGGGCCCCCGGCCACGACGACGATGAAGACGCCCTGGAGTCGTCCGCGCATCTCGTCCGTGGCGACCTGCTGGAGCATGGTGCTGCGGAACGCGGCAGAGACCATGTCGACGGCGCCGCCGAATGCGAGGAACGCGAGAGCAATCCACAACAGGACCGGACTGTCGCCGGGTGACGCGATCCCCACCACCACGCCGAAGCCGACCATCGCGAGACCCCACAGCACGATGCACACGATCACGGCGAGGCCCTGGCGCCGGACCCTCGGCAGCCAACCGGAGAACACCCCACCGGCCACCGCGCCGAAGGACATCGCCGCGAACAGCAGTCCGAGCGCCACACCGCCCGACGCCGGGTCGCCGAACGTGTCGTGCGCGATCTGCGGGAACAACGCCCGCGGCATGCCGAACACCATGGCGATGATGTCGACGACGAACGACGCGAGCAGCACCTTCTGTGTCGCGAGGTAGGCGAACCCGTCGAACACCTCGCGCAGCCCGGCCCGGCGCGACTCCCCCGTCGGCGGGATGGCGGGCAGCCGGAGCACCGCCCACAGCGTGGCCAGGAGGGCGATCGAATCGACGAGATACAGCGTCGACAGCCCGACCGTCGGAATCATCACACCGGCAAGCAGCGGTCCGGCGATGGCGCCGAACTGCATGACCGTCATGTTGAGCGAGTTGGCGGCGGCCAGCTGTTCCGCGGGGATGAGCCGCGGGATGATCGCGCTGCGGGTGGGCTGATTGACCGCGAAGAACGCCTGCTGCAACCCCAGCAGTCCGAGTACCAGCCACACGTTGTCCAGTCCCAGCGCCGCCTGCACCCAGAACAGCACCGACGTCACACCGAGTCCGACGGTGGTGATCGTCAGCAGTTTCCGCCGGTCCATGACGTCGGCCAGCGCGCCGCCCCACAACCCGAACACGATCAGCGGTACCAGCGCGAACACGCCGGTCAGACCCACGTACGCCGAGCTGCGGGTGATCTCGTACACCTGCTGCGGCACGGCGACGACACTGAGCTGCCCGCCGATCACCGTCACGATCCCGGCCGCCCACAGGCGGCGGTAGTCCCGGTTCTGCAGCGGCGCCGTGTCGGCGAGCAGCCGCCGCTTCTTCCTCTCGGTGACGGTCTCGGTCATTCTTCCCTTAGCTCGTTTCCCATGCTCACTATTCCCCGGCCGTCACGGCTGTAGTCGCTCCACCGTCCACGAGCCGTCGACCAGCGACGTCCGGATGCGGTTGTGCATCCGGTTGGCGCGGCCCTGCCAGAACTCCACGACCGCGGGGCGGATCAGGATTCCGCCCCAGTCCGGCCGGACCGGGATGTCGACGTCGACGGGAAAGCGCTCCGCCGCGTGCAGCAGCGCGGCGTCCAGTTCGGCCCGCGAACCGATCGGCTTCGACTGTTCGGACGCCCACGCCCCCAGCCGGGATCCGCGGGGCCTGCTGTGCCAGTACTCATCCGTGACCTCGGCGCTCACGCGCTCGACGGGACCGCGGACGGTGATCTGCCGGGCGACGGGCACCCAGGTGAACGTCACCGACGCGTAGGGCACCGCCTCCAGCTGGCGGCCCTTGTCCGAGTCGTAGTTGGTGAAGAACAGCACACCGTCGGCACTCAATCCCTTGCAGAGGACGGTGCGGGTGCACGGATGTCCGTGCTCGTCGACGGTTCCGAGTGTCATCGCGTTGGGTTCGGGAACCCCGGCCTCCACGGCGTCCTCGAGCCACAGGCGCATCAAGGGAAGCCAGCCGTCGCTCAGCTGGTCGGCGTCCAGATCGGAGTCGACGTACCGTCCGTCAGCGCCCTGGTGCGCGTAACCGACGCGCATGGCCGCGAGGTCCTTGTTCACCGGTTTCGGCTGTTCTGCATCTGGAGACACAGCCGAGAACGCTACTCCCGGGTATGCACTGATCAACTCTCCGGTGACACCGGCTAAAGTTTTGGGGACCGAACCCGTCCCCTCGGATTGCAGCCGCGATCGTGCGATGCCCGGGGAAGGGAAGTCGATTGCGCGGACGAGGGTGCCTGCCCATCCCGCATGCACGCCCAGCGCAATTGTCGAACGCCGAGACAGTGCCGCTCTGACCGGGGGCACTCGAACGAGGAGAGTCCACGAGCTATGTCAGCTAGCGCGGCAATACCGGACGATTTCGTCAGCGGACTGGAAGGCGTGGTCGCGTTCACCAGCGACATCGCCGAACCCGACAAAGACGGCGGCGCCCTGCGCTACCGCGGCGTCGACATCGAAGAACTCGTCTCCAAGCACGTCACGTTCGGCAACGTGTGGGCCCTGCTCGTCGACGGCCGCTTCGGCCCCGGACTACCCCCGGCCGAACCGTTCCCCCTGCCCGTGCACACCGGCGACGTCCGCGTCGACGTCCAGGCCGGCCTCGCCATGCTCGCCCCCATCTGGGGATACCAGCCCCTCCTCGACATCGACGACGACACCGCCCGCGAACAACTCGCCCGCGCCTCCGTCATGGCCCTGTCCTACGTCGCCCAGTCCGCCCGCGGCATCTACCAGCCCGCCGTCCCGCAGAGACGCATCGACGAAGCCGCAACCGTCACCGAACGGTTCATGGTCCGCTGGAAGGGCGACCCCGACCCCGCCCACGTCGCCGCCATCGACGCCTACTGGGTCTCCGCCGCCGAACACGGCATGAACGCCTCCACCTTCACCGCCCGCGTCATCGCCTCCACCGGCGCCGACGTCGCCGCCTCGCTGTCCGGGGCGATCGGCGCGATGTCCGGCCCCCTGCACGGCGGCGCCCCCGCCCGCGTCCTGCCGATGATCGAAGACACCGAGAAGTCCGGCGACGCCCGCGCCCTGGTCAAGGGCATCCTCGACCGCAAGGAAAAGTTGATGGGCTTCGGGCACCGCGTCTACCGCGCCGAGGACCCCCGCGCCCGGGTGCTGCGCGCCACCGCGAAACGCCTGAACGCCCCCCGCTACGAGGCGGCCGCCGCCCTCGAGCAGGCCGCCCTCGCCGAACTGCGTGAACGCCGCCCCGACCGGGCCATCGAAACCAACGTCGAATTCTGGGCCGCGGTCATCCTCGACTTCGCCGAGGTCCCCGCGCACATGATGCCCGCGATGTTCACCTGCGGCCGCACCGCCGGCTGGTGCGCCCACATCCTCGAACAGAAACGGCTCGGCAAACTCGTCCGCCCGGCCGCCATCTACACCGGACCCGCACCCCGCACCCCCGAATCCGTCGAGGGCTGGGACCAGATCGCCCACACCAGCTGACCCTCTCCCCCGTCAGAACCAGTAAGGAACAGAAAGTAGCGATGACCTCCACACCGATCATCCCCGCAGACCTCCTGCCCGCCGATGGACGTTTCGGCTGCGGACCCTCCAAGGTTCGCCCCGAACAGCTGCAGTCGCTGGTCGAGGTGGGCTCCTCGGTGTTCGGCACCAGCCACCGCCAGAAGCCTGTCAAGGACGTCGTCGCCAGCGTGCGGTCCGGCCTCGCCGATCTGTTCTCCCTGCCCGAGGGCTACGAGGTGGTGCTCGGCAACGGTGGCACCACCGCGTTCTGGGATGCGGCCGCGTTCGGCCTGATCCGGGAGAAGTCGCTGCACCTCACGAACGGTGAGTTCAGCTCCAAGTTCGCGTCGGTCGCCAAAAACAATCCGTTCATCGGCGACCCGATCGTCGTCTCCGCCGACCCGGGCAGTGCTCCCGAGCCGGTCTCGGATCCGTCCGTAGACCTCATCGGCTGGGCGCACAACGAGACGTCCACCGGTGTCGCGATTCCCGTCTCGCGTCCCGCGGGCTCGGAGAATGCGCTCATCGCCATCGACGCCACGTCCGGCGCCGGCGGCCTGCCGGTGAACGTCGCCGACGCCGACGTGTACTACTTCGCCCCGCAGAAGTGCTTCGCCGCCGACGGCGGACTGTGGATCGCGCTGATGAGCCCGAAGGCGCTCGAGCGCGTCGCGGAGATCAAGGAGTCGGGTCGCTGGACCCCCGACTTCCTGTCGCTGCCCATCGCCGTGGACAACAGCTCCAAGGACCAGACGTACAACACCCCGGCGGTCGCGACGCTGCTGCTCCTCGCCAACCAGATCGACTGGCTGAACGGCAAGGGTGGCCTCGACTGGGCCACCTCGCGTACCGCCGATTCGTCCTCGCGCCTGTACCAGTGGGCCGAGGCCAGTGAATACGCCACCCCGTTCGTCACCGATCCCGCTCACCGCTCGCAGGTGGTCGGCACCATCGACTTCGACGACAAGATCGACGCGGCTCAGGTGGCGAAGATCCTGCGCGCCAACGGCGTCGTCGACACGGAGCCGTACCGCAAGCTGGGCCGCAACCAGCTGCGTGTCGGCATGTTCCCGGCGATCGATCCCGAGGACGTCTCGCAGCTCACGAAGAGCATCGACTGGGTCGTCTCGCAGCTCGGCTGAGTCCCGGCACCCACGTCCGTCAGCCCTCGGCACCTCGGTGCCGGGGGCTGACGGCGTTCGGGGGTCAGTCCGTGTCGAGGAAACGGTGGAATGGTGCGAGCGCCTCGTCGCCGAGATGCGGTCCGCTGACCTCGATCTCGACGCTCGCGGACTCGAGTACGTCGGAGCAGCCCAGCGTGAACCGGGGGCCGTCCGGGAGAATCCGGGAGAAGTCCGCGGACGACGCCGCGTAGACAACCCGCGTGATGCCGGCCCACACCATCGCCGCACTGCACATCGGGCACGGCTCACCGCTGGCATACATGGTGGCGCCGACGAGGTCGGCGGTGCGTCCCTCACCGCAGGCGGTGGTGATCGCGTCGAGTTCCGCGTGCTCGGTGACATCGGCGGACGTCGCGACGGAGTTGGCGCCCTCGCTGATCACATGACCGTCCGCCCCCACCGCCACCGCACCGAACGGTCTGTTGCCCGCGTCGCCCGTCTCGTCGGCGAGTTCGATGGCTCGCCGCAGGTGCGCAAGGTCCACGTCGTCGACATCGCTCTGGCTCATCGACTCAGATCCACTTCTGTTCCGACGCCCCGTTCCCGGGCTCTGTCGATCAGTATGCGCGCCGCGGCGAGGTCCTGGAGGCCGATCCCGACGGAGTTGTACAGCGTGATGTCCCGATCGGAGGTGCGGGCGACGGTGCGGCCCACGATCACGTCGCCCAACTCCACGGCGACGTCGCCCTCGCTGATCGCTCCCTCGGCGAGCGCCAGCAGCGTCTCTCCCGATTTGGTCATGGTGGTGGCCACCGAGTCGACGACCACCCGGGCCCGTCGCATTCCCTCGCCGTCGATCTCCCGGTGGTCCGCGCGCGGGGGCGCACCGACGGCGTTGACGTGCAAGCCTTCGCCGAACCAGGCGCCCCGCACGATCGGGTCCCTCGACGGCGTGAGCGTGCAGAGGACGTCGGAAGACCGGGTGACCGCCTCGGGCGAGTCCATCGGCTTGACCGAGATGCCGAGATCCTCTGTTCGGCTGCGGAATTCCTCGACCGTCGCGTCCGAGCGCGACCACACCAGCACCGTCTCGACGTCCGACACCCGGGTGATCGCCCGGGCGTGTTCGACGGCGAGGGTCCCGGCGCCCACCAGCCCCAGCACCCGGCTGCCTCGGTGGGCGAGGTGTTTCGTGGCCACGGCGCTGGCGGCGGCGGTGCGCACGGCAGTGATCAGGCGGCCGTCGAGCAGGGCCTCGCACTCACCGGTGTCCGCGGACGCGACCAGTACGGCCGAGCGTTGGACGGGCAGACCGCGGGAGGCGTTGCCGGGAAGATCGACCAGCATCTTCACCGCGGCCGCGCCGGCCGACTGAGCCGCCGCGACCATCGGGACGAAGGCCGCGGACTGCAGGGTCATGGCGGGTGGGGCGGGTGCGGATGCCGTCCCGGCGGCCAGGTCGGCGTGCGCCCGTTCCACCGCGGCGAACACCTCGGCGCGGTCGATGAGGCCGGCCACGTCGGAATGGGAAAGGATCAGTGTCACAAGAGTTTCCTCGCTGAGATCGATCAGGACGCGCGCGCGAACGCGACGGTCAGGTTTGCGGGTGAGCGGCTGTTGCGGATGAATCCACTGACCGCGACGATCGCGATCACGTAGGGCAGCATGACGAGCAGGGCGAACGGGACGCTGACACCGAGCGCGGGCAACGCGAACTGGAGCGCCTGCGCGATCCCGAAGAACACGGACGCCCAGATCACGCCGAGCGCGCGCCACCTGCCCGCGATCACCGCCACGACGGCGAGATACCCGATTCCGGCGGTCATGTTGTCGCTGAACGAGCGCACCTCGGACAGCGCGAGCTGCGCGCCGGCCAGTCCCGCCGTCAGTCCCGCGACGAGCACGCACAGGTAACGGATCTTCCGCACCGGCAGTCCGCTCCAGTCTGCCGCCTTCGCGTCCTCCCCGACCGCGTCGACGACGAGACCTGCCCGGGTCCGGCGGGACAGGGTGACGGCCAGCAGCCCGACCACCGCGAAGCAGAAGTAGCCGAGGGCCGTCTGCGAGAAGAGTGCCGGTCCGAGGATCGGGATCCGGTGCAGCAGCGGGATCTCGACGACCGCGAAACCCGGGGCATTCTGCCCCTTGCCGTCCGCGAGGAGCAGCCGGGCGCCGTAGGTGGTGGCGCCGAGGGCGAGGGCGTTGCTCGCGATGCCCACCACGATCTGGTCGGCGCGCAGCGTGACGCTCAGCAGTGCCTGCAGCAGTCCGAACAGCACCCCGGCCACCAATCCGGCCGTGAGGCCGCCCACCGCGGATCCGGTGGTGACGGCGCCGAGCACGCTGGCGAATGCCCCGGTCAGCATCATGCCCTCGAGGCTGAGGTTCAGTACGCCCGCCCGCTCGCTCACCAGTTCCCCGCTCGCGGCCACCAGGATCGGGAGTGCGAATCCCACGCCGCTGACGGCGATGTCCGACACCGTGTTCATCATTGCTTCGCTCCAGCCAGGTCGGGGACGTCGTGGGTCTTCGCCGTCGTCGCGGCCGCGGATCTCGATCTCCGGCCGGTCGCGGTCCACAGCACCGCTCCCGCGATCAGGATGATCATGACCGATTCCACGATCGACACGGTCGATGCCGGAACACCGGCTGCGAGTTGAAGATTGATTCCGCCGGACACGAGGAAGCCGAGCAGCAGCGACACGGCGCCGACGGCGAGCATGGAACCGCGCGCCAGGAGTCCGACGACCAGCCCGGAGAACCCATAGCCGGAGGAGAATCCTTCGACAAGCACGAACGGTGCCGTCGCGACGAGGATCCCGCCCGCGAGCCCGGAAAACGCGCCGGCGCAGGACAGGCTGAGAAATCGCAGCTCTCCGACCGGCAGTCCCAGCCGCGCCGACGCATCCGGGTTCAGGCCGACGGAGCGCAGCCGGACGCCGACCGCCGTCCGGCGCAGGACAACGCCGACGATCAGCGCCGCGACCAGCGCGATCCACAGCGCGATCGTCCCCGGCGAGCGTTCGATCCCCAGCAGCGGTAGGTGCGCGGTCTCGATCAGCGGCGCGGACTGCGGCAGCGTCTCCGACGACGTGACGGGCTGGCGGAGGAGGCTGGGCTCGTGCACCATCAGCAGCACCAGCGCGAGGCCGACGAAGTTCAGCAGCAGCGTCGTGATGATCTCGCTCGTGCCCCGGCGGACCCGCAGGTACGCGGCGATCGCGGCCCACGACCACCCGGCACCGGCCGCGGCGAGGAGTACCGCGGTGACGGCGATCGGGGCGGGGGTGTCCTCCCCGAGAGCGGTGCCGACCGCGGTCGCGGCGATGCCGCCGGCACACAGCTGGCCCTCGCCACCGACGTTCACCAGTCCGGCCCGGTGTGCGACGGTGAACCCGGCCGCGACGAGAGCCAGCACCGCGGCTGTGTTGAGCGAGACTCCGATCGCGTAGCTGCTGCCGAACATTCCCTCGGACAGAGCCTCGACGGTCTCGGGCACGGTGGCACCCGCGGCCGCGGCGAGGAGCAGTCCGACGAGTCCCGCGACCGCGATCGCGGCGACCGCCACGGGAAGTGGGTGGTGCACCCGGATTCGAAGTCGAGTCATGCCGCCGTTCCCGTCATCAGTTCACCGATGCGCTGCCCCGCAGTGGCCGCCGACGTGTCGACGGGCCCGAGCAGGGCCCCGCGGTAGCTGACGAAGATGCGGTCGCAGAGCGCGAGCAGTTCGGGGATCTCGCTGGACACGACCAGGACTCCGTTTCCCGCGGACGCGCAGCCGCGGAGTTGGTTCAGAACGAATTCGACCGCCCCGACGTCGAGTCCGCGGGTGGGCTGCGCCGCGACCAGACACTGCAGGTTCTCCGTCGACAGTTCGCGGGCCAGGACGACCTTCTGCTGATTGCCGCCCGACAGCGAACCCATGGATGTTCCCGGCCCGGGTGTCCGCACAGAGAACTGCTCGATCAGGTCCCCGGCCGCGGCGTCCATCCGGCGGCGGTCGAGCAGACCCATCCTGCGGAAGCGGTGCAGGCGGCCGAGGAAGAGGTTCTCCGACAGGGACAGTTCCGCCACCATCGCCTCTCGGTGGCGGTCCTCCGGCACCACCCCGAGACCGAGCCGGGTGCGTTGGGCCGGGGACGCCGACGTGATGTCGGCGTCGCCGAGCGTGACCGTGCCGGACTCGGGTCGGCTCGCCCCGGACAGCACGGCCACCAGTTCGCTCTGCCCGTTCCCCTCGACGCCCGCGATCCCGACGATCTCACCGGCCCGCACTTCGAGCCCCACGCCGGACAGGGCGACGCTGCCGTCCGCCCGGGTGGCGCGGACGCCGCGGATCCCGAGGACGACGGGGCCGGTCGCCCACCGTTCGGGCGTCGCGCCGACATCGCTCTCCGCGCCGACTCCCGCCGCGAGCACCGGACTGAGTTCCGACACCGGTCTTCCGACCATCGCCGTCGTCAGCTGGGGGATCGTCAACTCCGACATGCGGCCCCCGCCTGCCACCTCGCCTCCCCGCAATACGGTCGCGGCGTCCGCGACGCGGGCCACCTCGCCGAGTTTGTGGGTGACGAGGACTACCGCCTTGCCCGCCGCCGCGACGGCCTGGCACGTCTCGATCAGGGCGTCGATCTCGCCGGGGTCGAGCACCCCGGTCGGCTCGTCCAGCAGGATCAACGAGGGGTCGGTGAGGAGGGCCTTCACGATCTCGACCTTCTGCCGCGCACCGATCGGCATGGCCGAGACCAGCGCGTCCGAATCGATCCGCAGGTGATAGTCGTCGGCGAGCCGATCGAGGCGGGTCCGCAGTTCCGCGCGGCGCAGTCGCAGCCCCCGTCCGGTGAGCAGCAGGTTCTCGGCCACGGTCATCGTGCCGATGAGGCTGAAGTGCTGATGCACCATCGCCACGCCGTCCGCCATCGCAGCCGCGGGCGAAGCGGGCGCGTACCTGCGACCGGAGAGGGTCATCGTTCCGGTGTCCGGTCGCAGACCGCCGTAGACGACGTTGCAGAGCGTCGACTTCCCGGCCCCGTTCTCCCCGAGGATGCAGTGCACCGTTCCGGGTTGCACCGACAGGTCGACACCGTGGAGGGCCCGGACGTCGCCGAAGCTCTTCCCGATTCCCGTGAGTTGGAGTGCTGGTGTGCTCATGTCAGCCTGCTCGGTAGGGCTCGACGGCGCCGGTGGCCAGGGCGGTCTTCGCCTTGTCGAGTGCGTCGGCGACGGCGGGGTCGGCGCCGCAGAGCAGGAAGTCGGTGCCGCCGTTCGGTGACGTGAGGCCGAAGGCCACGTTCTCGGCCTTCCACGTCCCGTCCAGGGTGGACCGGACGGCGTACTCCACTTCCTTACCGATGTCGGTGTGCACGTACCCGATGTAGGCGGGGTTCGAGCAGTCGCCGGGAATCGGGCCGCCCACCATCAGGGCGCCCGACTGTGTGGCGGCCTGTTCCAGACCGGACTTGCCGAGGTTCACGATCTGCCCCACCGCGCCCGCGCCGGCGCCGTAGTTGGCGAGCGCGGCCTGCTTCGCCTTGGCCGGGTCGTTGAAGTCGCCCAGGTACTGCGGGGTGAGCACCTGGGTGCCGGGCCGCGCGAACTCGGCGCCGTTGCCGAAGGCCTTCGCGGCGTTCACGATGGCGGGCAGTTCGACACCGCCGACGAACGACACGGACGGGGTCTCGGACGCCGTCGCCGCGACCGCTCCACTGAGGAACTCGGCCTCCGCCTGCTGCGGGTCGTAATAGGCGACATTCGGCAGCGGGGACGCGTCGGCGGGTCCGCCGATCTCGACGAACTTCACGTCGGGGAACTGGGGTGCGACCTTGCGGACGTCGGCGTCCGTCTGGCCGCCGAGCGAGACGACGAGGTCGTTCGCGGTCGCGAACCGTACCAGGGCCTGCTGGTAGTCGGCGGCGGCGACCTGCTCGACGTAACTCAGCTCCACCCGGTCACCGAGGGTTTCCTCGAGACGCTGGTAGCCGAGATACCCCGATTCCATGAATCCGGTGTCGGAGACGGAGCCGGGGAAGAACACCCCGACGCGGAGGGTGTCGCCGGAGCCGGTGCCTGCGTCCGACGACCCGCAGGCCGTCAGGGTCGCCGCGAGAGTCGCGGCCGCGCACAGCGCGGGGACGAGGATTCGGGCTCGGGCGGAGAGGGTCGTGTTCACGCGCTGGACTCCTTGACTCAGGAACCGCCACAGTTAGCGGTATACCGTTATTTGAATCTTGGGGGCGCGGCATTTCCGCCGTGTTACGCAGACGTAAGGACCCGCATCCACCCGAGGGCGGCGCGGGAGTGCGTTCTACGGTGGCTGACGTGGCCACCACGACGACAGGAGACCGGGTGAACGGTGCAACCGACGCGTCGGCGCCGAAGTCGCTGCGCGAGACCGCGTACGAAGAACTGCGTAGGCGCATCGTCAACCTGCAGCTCGCGCCGGGCCAGCGCCTGATCGAACGCGACCTCGCCGCGGAACTGCAGGTGTCCCGGATCCCGCTGCGCGAGGCCCTGCAACAGCTCCAGACCGACGGACTCGTCGTGATCGTCCCGCGACGCGGAGCGATCGTCGCCCCGTTCGGCGTCGACGAGGTCCGTGACCTCTTCGACGTCCGCGAAAGCCTCGAGGTGCTCGCGGCCCGGCTCGCCGCCCAGCGAGCGGACGACTCCCACCTCACGGCACTGCGCGACCAACTCACCGCGGCACGTACGGCCACCGTCCGCGACGACAAGCCCGCGATCGCCGCCGCGAACGCCGCATTCCACGCCGTCATCGTGGAGATGTCCGGCAGTCCCCTGCTGCAGTCGATGCTGCAACCCCTCGCGACGCGCGTGCAGTGGTTGTTCCACCTCACCAAGGAACGCGATCCCGGACAGCAGTGTGACGAGCACGCCGAGTTGTACGACGCGATCGCGGCGGGCGACGCCGACCGCGCCGCGGACATCGCGTACCGGCACGTCGCCTCGGGCCGCGAACCCAGCCTCGAGCTGGCCGAACACTGGTCTGTGCCGGCGATCGACCCGGTCGAGGCCACCCGCACGAGGCAGCGCACACCCCGAAGGAAGGACCGATCACGAAACGACGAAGCCTAGCGCGCACGCCACGCCGGGACGGGATTTACCCGCGCGTGTCCTGCCGCGCGGGCTGTCACGAATGAATTACAGTTGCCCAGGTGCAAAGTCGCGAGCCGGCGCGATAAGGAGGTCAACGTGCGAGAGCTTCGAGTGATCGGTCTCGAGCCAGATGGATCGCACGTCGTGTGCGCAGATGCCAGTACCGGCGAAAAATTCCGGCTTCCCGCCGATGACAAACTCCGCGCCGCATCCCGCGGGGACATCGCTCGACTCGGCCAGATTGAGATCGAAATGGACAGTCAGCTCAGGCCCCGCGAAATCCAGGCCCGCATCCGTGCCGGCGCCTCCGTCGAACAGGTGGCCGACGAGGCCGGTATCCCCCTGGCGAAGGTGGAGCGGTTCGCCTATCCGGTCCTGCTCGAACGTTCCCGTGCGGCCGAGATGGCGCAGGGCGGACACCCGGTCCGCGACAACGGCCCCGCCGTTCCCACTCTCGCCGAGATCGTCACGCAGGCGTTCCGCGCTCGGGGACACAACATCGACGACGCCACGTGGGACGCGTGGCGCGACGAGGACAATCACTGGGTCGCCCAGCTGCAGTGGCAGGCCGGTCGGACCACCAACGCGGCGCACTGGCGGTACCAGCCGGACGCGCACGGTGGCACCATCGTCGCGCTCGACGACACCGCGTTCGACCTGATCGATCCCGACTTCGGCCGTCCGCTCCGCGGATTGGCGCCGGTGGCGTCCGACGAGCCGGAGCAGCTCGAACTCGCCGAGTTCCCCACCGAGGTGGAGGTGCCGACGATCGAGCCCGAGGTGATCATCGAGGCCGACGTCACCGAGGAGCCCTCGGACGAGCCCGCCCCGTCCGAGGAACCCGCCGCACCCAAGATCGCCCCGCACCAGACGAACAACAAGGACAAGCGTGGCAAACCCGCCCTCCCGTCCTGGGACGACGTCCTGCTCGGTGTCCGCAGCAGCGGACGCTGACCGTCTGCGCGGTGAGCAGGCCGGAAACACGGTCGGGGTCGTACTCTTTCAGGAAGACACCGAAAGAGAGGGATGACCGTGGGGGCCAAGGTATCAACGATCTGGTACGTCGACGTCCCCGACCCTGCGGCTGTGCTGCGCGGCCGCCCGGATCCTGATCCGGGCGCGGCGCAGCAGCTCGCCTCCCGCCTCTATCCCGATCTGGTGGCCACCCCCACCGGTCCGGTTCCGCTGGTGGAGGCCGCGCGGCTCGATGCCGCCGGGACCGTGCACATCGGTTCCTACCCCGGTGTCACCGTCGTGTGCGGGCCCGACCTGGCCGTCCCCCGACCGTCGACTCTGCCCGAAACACGCATCCGGCCCACAGAATTCGCGAAGACGTACTACGTGGCGTCCAAGCCCGACATCGCGTGGGGCTCGTTCGCGATGTGGGAGGACGGGCACCTGACGCGGTCGTTCAGCGCGACACCGGTCCACATCCACGAGGACCTCGGCATCCCCCTGGTGTGGGAGAGGCCGTTCTGGGCGGGCGACTTTCCGCTGAAACACCCGGCGGGCGTCCTGCCCGACCCGCAGTCGCTGCCGTTCCACCCGCAGCAGTTCGCCGAGGGCGCCAACCGGGAATGGCTGGGCTTCCGGTACACGGGCGCCCCCGAGGGCACCGAGATCGACCCGAAGACGCTCACCGTGCTCGGTTTCACCGTGCACCCGCCCGGCCAGAGTCCCGAGGTCGAGCCTGCCGCCGAGGCGAAACAACCCGCTCCCGCCCCCGGCCCGGTGCCGGCACCCGCTCCGCCGCCGGCTCGCAAGGGCGGACTCCTCCGCCGATACTTCGGTTTCTGACGACTCCGGCCGGAGTCAGGCGGCGCCGACGAGCAGCGCCGTCCAACCGGCGACAACCCCGGCCGCGGCCCCGTACACCAGCCACCGCCAGACCGGCGCCCGGCGTAGTCGCCACACCGAAGGTGCGACCCCGGCCACCACGACGAGTTCGAGGAACACCGCCAGGGCGGGGTTGATCCGCGCGAGCTGCGAGCCGAAGGCCATGACCGCGACCGCCACCACGACCGCGGCGAAGCCCGCCACGAGGAGACCGGTGCACCACGGTGTTCCCGTCGGCGGCGGACACGGGGAATGAGGGTGCAGCATTGTCACCGGCCCGTGCGGACGCGCTCGTAGAACGCCATCGCCGCCGCCGTCGCGACATTGAGCGAGTCCGTGCCGGGGGCCATCGGAATGCGGGCACGAATGTCCGTGGCCCGCATGGCGTGTTCGGTGAGGCCGGGACCTTCCGCTCCGAGCAGCAACGCCACCTTCTCCCCCGTCATCGCCTCGGCCAACGTTACCGCCTCGGGGTTCGGGGTCAACGAGATCAGCTGGAAACCCCGCTCCCGCAACGCGTCCAGGTCGTGCGGCCACTTCGTCACGTGCGCGAACGGAACCCGGAGAACGTGCCCCATCGACACCCGGACCGACCGGCGGTACAGCGGGTCGGCGCAGCCCTTGCCGAACACCACGGCGTCGACGCCGAGCCCTGCCGCGTTACGGAACATCGAGCCCAGGTTCTCGTGATCGTTGACGCCCTCGAGCACCGCGACCGTCCGGGCGTGCTCGAGCACGTCCGGCAGTTCGAGCGGCGCGGGGCGGCGCGCCGCCGCGAGCACACCCCGGTTGAGGTGGAACCCGACGACCTCAGCCATGACATCCGTCGTCGTCCGATAGAACGGCACGTCCACGCCCGCGAGGTCGTCCGTGAGTTCCTCCAGCCGCCGATCGACGCCGAGCAGCGCGATCGGGTCGAACCGGGACGTGAGCAGGCGCTGCGCCACCAGCACGCCTTCCGCGATCACCAGACCCTTGCCCTCGGGGAGGTCGGGACGGCGGTCCGAGGAGTTGAGATCGCGGAAGTCGTCCAGCCTGGTGTCGGCCGGATCTGTTATGTCGATGACGTGAACCACCGGTCCATCGTGCCGTATGCGGGGCGTCACAGCGTTGACTCCCCTCCACCGAGCGCGAAAGCTCGGAGGAATGAAGCAACTGCAGGGACGCACGGCTCTGGTGACCGGCGCCTCCGGCGGTCTCGGCCGCGTCGTCGCCCGGGCCCTCGCGAGGGAGGGCGTCGCCGTCGCGGTATCCGGCCGCCGTGCGGACCGACTCGCGGACATCGTCGGAGATCTGCGTGCGCTGGGTGTGCGTGCCGAGGCCGTGCCCGCGAACCTGGACCGGCTCGGTCAGCTCGATTCGCTGATCGACCGCGCCGAGGCGGCGGTCGGCCCCGTCGACCTGCTGGTGAACAACGCCGGCGTGGAGAACGTCTCGGCCTTCACCCGACTCGACCCCGGCGAGCTCACCGCCATGGTCGACGTGAATCTCACCGCGCCACTACTTCTCACGCGCCGAGTGGTGCCCGGGATGCTGGGCCGCGGTCGCGGTCACGTGGTGTTCATCTCGTCGCTGGCCGCGAAGATCGGTCCGGCGTACTGCGCGCCGTACGCCGCGACGAAGGCCGGATTGATCGGTCTCACCCAGTCGCTGCGCGCGGAGTACGCAGGCTCGCCCGTCGGTTTCTCCGTCGTGTGCCCCGGCTTCATCGCCGGCGACGGCATGTACCAGCGGATGACGGAACGCGGAATCAGGGCCGGCCGGATCACGGGCGAGACCAGCACCGACAAGGTCGCCGCCGCCGTGATCCGGGCGATTCGGCGTGACCGGCCCGAGATCGTCGAGAGCGGAGCGCCGATCCGCCCGCTGCTCGCCCTGTCACAGATCGCGCCGGGACTGGTCGAACGGGCGGCCGCGAGGTTCGGCGCCACCGCGATGTTCCGGCGGTTGAGCGAGGACCGCGGCAGGGTGGAGCCGGACGGTTGACCGCCGACGGGGTTGTCCGAGTCGCGTATCCGGGGGCCGGCACTCACCTAGGCTCGCGGGCGTGAGTGATTCCACGCCGACGATCGGTTCGCCAGAGGAACTGGCGCGGGCGCTCGACGCCACCGGCTACCTCGCCGACGACGGCGTCGCGATGGCCGCGTTCCTCGCCATCCGTATGGGGCGTCCGCTCTTTTGCGAGGGCGAACCCGGCACCGGCAAGACGTCGCTCGCGGCCGCGTTGTCGGAGGCGTTCGGTCTGCCGCTGATCCGCCTGCAATGCCATGAGGGCATCGACGCCGCGCAGGCGCTCTACGACTGGGACTTCCCGCGGCAGTTGCTGCACCTGCGGACGCTGGAGGCGGCGAGCGACGGCACGCTCGAGGCCGACACGGTCGAACGCTCGCTGTACACCGAGCGGTTCCTGCTGGCGCGCCCCTTGCTGCGGGCCCTCACCGAAGCGCCGTGCGTGCTGCTCGTCGACGAGATCGACCGCGCCGACGACGAGTTCGAGGCATTCCTGCTGCAGGTGCTCGACGAGAATGCCGTCACCATCCCCGAACTGGGCGAGGTGCGGGCGGCGACACCACCGCTGGTGGTGCTCACCTCCAACCGCACCCGCGAGGTGCACGACGCCCTCAAACGCCGCTGCCTCTACCACTGGCTCGAACACCCCGATCTGGCGCGGGAGGTCGCGATCCTGCGCCGCCGCATCCCCGGCATCGGGGCCGAACTCGCCGGCCAGGTCGCCCGGGCCGTCCACTCCCTGCGCGAGATGGAACTGCTCAAGCCGCCGGGGGTGGCCGAGTCGCTGGACTGGGCGCGCGCACTGCGGGAACTCGATCGGGACGTGCTGGACGCGGAGACCGCCGCCGCGACGCTCGGCGCGGTCCTCAAGTACCGCGAGGACCTCGAACGGGTGGCCCGGGTTGGACTGGACCGGCTCCTGGCGGGGTGAGAGGCGTGTCCACGACCCCGGACAGCGGCGACCCGCTGGTGGGCATCGCCGGGTTCGCGCACGCCCTCGCGGCGGCGGGACTGTCGGTCGCGTCGGACGCCGTCGCCGCGTTCACGCGAGCCCTCCGCCAGGTGGATGTGGGCGATCCGAGCCAGGTGTACTGGGCGGGTCGCGCGACGCTGTGCCGCGGTCCCGACGACATCCCGCGGTACGACTCGGCGTTCTCGGCCTGGTTCGGCGGTACCGTCCCGGCTCGCACGCCGCGGTCCGGGGAGCAGCCTCGCCTCGCCAATACCGCGGCTCTGACCACGACGGAGGGCGGCGACACCGGTGGCGACGCGCCGCATCTGCGGGTCGCCGCGGACGACACCGAGGTGTTGCGCCACCGCGACATCGCCGACCTCACCGCCGCCGAGCGCGCGCACCTCGCCGAGCTGATCGCCGCCCTGCGCCCGCGGCCCCCGACCCGCCCGGCCATCCGGATGCGCCCGGCCCGCCGGGGCACCGTGGACCCGCGGCGCACCGTGCGGGGCATGCTCGCGGCGGGCGGCGAACCTGTGCGGCCGAGCCACCACCGCAAGGCAACCCGGCCACGCCGGATGGTGCTGCTGATCGACGTGTCCGGATCGATGAGCCCGTACGCCGATGCGCTGCTGCGCTTCGCGCACGTCGTCGCCCGCGGCAACCCCGCAGGAACCGAGGTGTTCTCGCTGGGCACTCGGCTGACGCGGCTCTCGCGGGCGCTGCGGGTCCGCGACCCGGAAGTGGCGCTCGCCGCCGCGGGCCGGGCCGTGCCCGACTGGGCGGGCGGCACCCGTCTCGGCGAGACGCTGCGCGCGTTCCTGGACCGCTGGGGCAGGCGGGGCGTGGCGCGCGGCGCCGTCGTGGTGATCTTCTCCGACGGCTGGGAGCGCGGTGACCCGACCCTGCTCGCGGAGCAGATGGCTCAGCTGCGCCGGCTCGCCCGCACCGTGCTGTGGGTGAATCCGCACGCAGGCGCGGACGGGTACGAGCCGGTGCAGTCCGGGATCGCGGCGGCGCTGCCGTACGTCGATCGTCTGCTCGCCGGCCACAGTCTCGCGACATTGCAGGAACTGCTCGAGGTCGCGCGCCGAACGTGACCGATCCGGAACCGGTTCCACGATTTCGGGTGTTGGTCGCGCTCCGTCGGCGCAGAGTAGGACGTATCACCTGAGGCTCCCGGCTTTGGAGGCGCGATGCGCATCACTGTCACCGTCGACGGAACTACATACACGGACGAGGTGGAACCGCGACTACTCCTCGTCCACTATCTACGGGATCGGCTCGGCAAAGTCGGCACCGTCATCGGCTGCGACACCGGAAACTGCGGGGCGTGCACCGTTCATCTGAACGGTCACAGCGTCAAGTCCTGCTCGGTGCTCACCGTGCAGGCCGACGGCGGCGACGTCCTCACCGTCGAAGGCCTGTCCCCGAACGGGACGTTGCACCCCGTGCAGCAGGCGTTCCGCGACAATCATGCCCTGCAGTGCGGCTACTGCACCCCCGGCATGATCATGCAGACCCTCGACCTGCTCGCCGAGGAACCCGACCCGGACGAGCGGACGGTGCGGCTGGGGTTGGAAGGCAACCTGTGCCGCTGCACCGGGTATCAGAACATCGTCAGCGCGGTGCAGGATGCGGCGCAGCGGTTGCGCGGCGGCGGCACCCCCGACGCACCGACGGCGGATGCACCGAAGACCGACACCGCGCAGGGAGTTGTGCGATGACCGCCACCGCGGAACCGGAGATCGGGAAGGCCCGCACACGCAAGGAAGACGAACATCTGGTCACGGGCCGCACCCGCTGGACCGACAACCTCGTCCTGCCGGGCATGCAGCACCTGGCGATCCTGCGCAGCCCGTTCGCGCACGCCCGCATCACCGGTGTCGACGCCTCCGCCGCCCGCGAAATGCCCGGGGTCGTCGCGGTCCTCACCGGCGCCGATCTCGCCGACGAGCAGGGCAGCCTGCCGTGTGCCTGGCCGATCACACCGGACATGAAGTCGCCGCCCGCCCCGTCCCTCGCGGTCCACGGCGTCAACTTCGCCGGCGAGGCCGTCGCGGTCGTGGTGGCGCGCAGCGCGTACGAGGCGCACGACGCACTCGAGGTGATCGACGTCGAGTACGACGAACTGTCGGTCGTGCTCGATCTCGCGGGCGCGGCCGCCGACGGCGCCGACCTCGTGCACCCGGATCTCGGGACGAACGTCAGCGCCACCTGGACCTTCGACTCCGCGGAGGCCGGCACGGGCGGCGACGTCGAGCAGGCCATCCGCGACGCGGAGGTACTCGTCGAGCGCACGTTCCGGCAGCAGCGGCTGATCCCGGCGTTCATGGAACCCCGCTCGGTGGTGGTCGACCCGACCGGCGCCCAGATCACCATGTGGTCGGCCACGCAGATCCCCCACATCCTGCGGCTGATGCTGTCCATGACGCTCGACATACCGGAGCACAAACTGCGCGTGGTCGCCCCGGACGTCGGCGGCGGTTTCGGCGGCAAGCTTCAGGTGACGCCGGAGGAAGTCATCGCGCTGCTCGTCGCGCGGCGACTCGGCAAGCCCGTCAAATACACCGAGTCGCGTAGCGAATCGATGGTCGCGGCGCATCACGGGCGCGACCAGATCCAGAAACTGACACTGGCCGCCCGCCGCGACGGCACCGTCACCGGAATGAAGGTGGAACTGCTCGCCGACATGGGCGCGTACCTGCGCCTGGTCACCTCGGGGGTGCCGATCCTGGGCGCGTTCATGTTCAACGGCATCTACAAGTTCCCGGCGTATCACTTCACGTGCACCAACGTCTTCACCAACAAGGTGCCCACCGACGCGTACCGCGGGGCGGGCCGCCCGGAGGCGACGTTCGCGATCGAGCGGATGATGGACGAACTCGCGACCGAGTTGTCGATGGATCCGCTGGAATTGCGGGCGAAGAACTGGATCACCCACGAGGAGTTCCCGTTCGACACCGTCGCGGGCCTGACGTACGACTCCGGCAACTACGAGGCCGCGACCGCGCACGCGCGGGAGTTGTTCGACTACGACGGGCTCCGGCGCGAACAGGCTGAGCGCCGCGAGCGGAAGGATCCGGTGCAACTCGGCATCGGGGTGTCCACGTTCACCGAAATGTGCGGGCTGGCACCGTCGCGGACCCTCGGCGCGCTGGCCTACGGGGCCGGTGGGTGGGAGCACGCGGCGATCCGGATGCTGCCCACCGGCAAGGTCGAGGTGGTCACCGGTTCGTCGGCGCACGGCCAGGGTCACGAGACCGCGTGGAGCCAGGTGGTCGCGGATCAGCTGGGGGTTCCGTTCGAGGACGTCGAGGTGCTGCACGGCGACACCCAGACCTCGCCGCGTGGCATGGACACGTACGGTTCCCGGTCTTTGGCGGTCGGCGCGATCGCCGTCGTGAAGGCCGCCGAGAAGGTGATCGCGAAGGCCAGGCCCATCGCGGCGCACCTGATGGAGTGCGCCGAGGACGATCTCGAGTTCACCGAGGGCCGGTTCCGGGTGAAGGGCACCGAGAAAGCTGTCGGCATCGCCGATGTCGCGCTCGCCGTGTTCGCCGCGCACGACCTGCCCGAGGGTGTGGAACCGAATCTGGATTCCGAGGCCGCGTACGACCCGGAGAACTTCTCGTTCCCGCACGGCACGCACCTGTGCGCGGTGGAGGTGGACACCGAGACCGGGAAGGTCGGCATCCGCTCCTACGTGTGCGTCGACGACATCGGGCACGTGGTCAACCCGCTGATCGTGGAGGGTCAGGTGCACGGCGGACTCGCCCAGGGCATCGCGCAGGCTCTGTACGAGGAGGCGGTGTACGACGAGTCCGGCACCCTCCTGTCGGGTTCGTTCGCCGAATATCACGTGCCGTCGGCGGCGGATCTGCCGACGTTCACCACGGGCCGCACCGAGACACCCGCCACCGGTAATCCGCTCGGCGTCAAGGGGGTCGGTGAAGCGGGGACGATCGCGTCCACCCCGGCCGTCGTCAATGCCGTCCTCGACGCCGTCCGCCAGTTCGGGGTGCGCGACGTCGAGATGCCGTGTACGCCGATGCGGGTCTGGAACGCCATCCACACCGCTCAGGGAGGTGCCCGATGATTCCGTCAAGCTTCGACTACGTGTCCCCGACCTCCGTCGAACAGGCGGTGGCCGCGCTCGCCGAGGCCGGGGAGGACGCCAAGATCCTCGCGGGCGGCCAGAGCCTGCTTCCGGTGCTGCGGCTGCGGTTGTCTTCGCCGAGCACCCTCGTCGACCTGGGCCGGATCGGTGAGTTGCGCGGCGTCCGCGACGACGGAGACAGCCTCGTGATCGGTGCGATGACCACGTACTACGACCTGATCCGCGACCCGCTCGTTCACGAGCACGCACTGCTGCTCGTCGAGGCCACCCGCACCGTCGCCGATCCGCAGATCCGGCATCGCGGCACGCTGGGTGGCGCTCTGGCGCATGCCGATCCGGCGGGCGACCTCTGCGCCCCCGCACTGGCACTCGACGCCACCCTGACCGCCGTGGGTACCGCGGGCAGGCGGAGCATCCCGGTCGCGGACTTCTTCGAGGGCTACTACACCACCACGCTGCGACCGGACGAGATCCTCGTGGACGTGCGGGTTCCCAAGCACACCGGTTGGGAGGCGCGGTACGAGAAGTTCAACACGGTCGCGGAGGCCTGGTCGATCGTGGCGGTGGCCGCGACGATCCAGGTCGACGGCGGCACGATCCGGCAGGCCCGGGTGGCGCTGACCAACATGGGGGCCGTGCCGGTGCGGGCTCGCGGTGTCGAGGACGCGCTCGTCGGCAATGCCGCCGATCCGGAACTGATCCGGGCGGCGGCCGAACACGCCGCCGAGGGCACCGACCCGATCACCGACGGCAACGCCGACGCCGAGTACCGCAGCCACCTCGCGAGAGTGCTGACCCGGAGGGCGGTGGCGACGGCGGTCGGCGTCTGAACGGTTGCGGCAGCCGTCAGGACCGCGGGTCGCGGCTCGCTTCCACGGCCTGCTCGGTGGCGTCGCAGACCACCACGGGGTGTGGCTCGAGAACGTTGTGCAGTTCGAACACCGGAAGGTAGCGGCCCGCATCCGGTCTGCGTACTTTCAGTCGCACTCGTTGGTGCCGCATCAGGTAGAGCGCTGCGCCGATGCCGCTCACCAGGGAGATGGCACCTCCGATCACGAGCGGGGCGCGGGGGTCGAGGACGTCGGCCAGCCAGCCCAGAACCGGACTGCCCAGCGGGGTGCCGCCGAGGAAACACAGCATGTAGATGCCCATCACCCGGCCGCGCATCTCGGACGGCACGGACATCTGCAGGATGTTCATCGCCGCCGTCGTGAACGTCAGCGTCAGCGCGCCGGTCGGGACGAGCATGATCGCGACCAGCACGTAGGTGGGCATGAGTCCCACCAGGATCTCGAACGCCCCGAATGCGGCCGCGGCGCCGAGGAACGTGCGCAGCCGCGGCGGGGTCTTGCGTTTCGCGGCGATCGTGGCGCCGGCCAGCGTGCCCACGGCGAGGGTGGTCGACAGCAGTCCGTAGGCGTCCGCGCCGCGCTCGAACGTGTTGCGGGCGAGCACGGCGAGACTGATCGGGAAGTTCAGCCCGAACGTCGACACCATGAACACCGCCACCATCAGCACCCGCAGGTCGGTGCGACTCCACACGTAACGGAAACCCTCGCGGACCTGCCCTTTTCCGCGTTCCGCCTGGGGTGCCGTGAACAGTTCGCGGGCGTTCATCATCAACAGGGCGATCAGCACACCGGTGAACGTGCCCACGTTGAGCAGGAACACCCACCCCGTGCCGATGAGGGTGATCAGCACACCGGAGATCGCCGGGCCGATGATGCGAGCGGTGTTGAACGTCATCGAGTTCAGGGCGATGGCATTGGGCAGCGACTCCTTGCCGACCATCTCGATGGTGAACGACTGCCGCGCCGGCGCGTCGATCGCCGACGCGCAACCCAGCAGAAACGCGATGAGGTAGACGTGCCACAGGGCCACCAGCCCGCCGACGTCCAGCAACCCGAGCACCAGTGCGCACAACGCCATCGACAACTGCGTCGCGATCAGGATGCGCCGCTTGTCGTACCGGTCGGCGAGCACGCCACCCCAGACGGACAGGAACAGGGTCGGACCGAACTGCAGTGCCATCACGATGCCGACCGCGAGTGCATTGCCGTTCGACAACGTCAGGACGAGCCAGTCCTGCGCCACCCGCTGCATCCAGGTTCCGACGAGGGAGACGATCTGCCCCGACGCCCACAGCCGGTAGTTCCGGGTGCGGAGAGCGACGAACATGCCGGTCTTCGGCTGGGCTGAGGCAGTGGACTCGGATTCGGGCGGCACACATCCATCTTGCTCCCGGGCCCCGCGCGCCATCGACCGGCCCTGGGGGACATCGGCGGCCGGATCACTCCGGATGCCGGCAACGTTCTCCGGCAAGGGGTTTCCCCGCGCCGCAGGGGTTCGGGCAGGCGAATGCCGTTGCAGGGGTGGGGACTGCAGGCGGCCGTTCGGACTACTCCGAGTCGGCGACGATGGACGTGATGATGCCGACGGCGTCGCGGAGGGTCTTCAGCTGAGCCTCGTCGAGCCCGGACAGCCGCTCGTTCATCCATGCCTCGCGGGCGTGGGTCTCGTCGGCGATCAGCGCGTGACCGGCATCCGACAGCGTGACGATGATCTGCCGTCCGTCGGTGGGATGCGGTGCCCGCTCGACCAGCCCCAGTTCGACCAGCGACGCGATGACCCGGGTCATCGACGGCGGCTGCACCTTCTCACGAGCCGCGAGATTGCCCGGCGTCATGGCGCCGTCGCGGGCAAGGGTGGCCAGAGCCGACAGCTGGGTCAGCGATACCTGGGCGTCCACGCGGCGCCCACGCAGGTGACGCGTGAGGCGCACGACAGCCAGGGAGAGGTCGCTGGCGAGTGCTCGCGTATCCGTGGTCACGGGAATGACAATACGGGACCGATCGGCCGCCGTTTACGTTACTGCGTCGGTGATCGGACCGACCGCGAAGTAGGCCACGAAGAGAAGCGCCACCACCCACATCAACGGGTGAATCTTCTTGATACCACCGCTCGCAGCATTGAGCACGACCCACGACACGAATCCGACGCCGATGCCGTTGGCGATCGAGTACGTGAACGGCATGACGGCGATGGTGAGGAACGCGGGCAACGCGATCGAGAACTGGGTGAAATCGATGTCGCGGACCTGACCGATCATCATCGCGCCCACCACGACCAGTGCCGGCGCGGCGGCCTCGATCGGCACCACCGAATACAGCGGGGTCAGGAACATCGCGGCCAGGAACAGCAGTCCCGTCACCACATTCGCGAGTCCGGTGCGGGCGCCCTCGGCGATACCCGAGGCGGATTCCACGAACACGGTGTTGGACGACGCCGACGCGCCGCCACCGACGATGGCACCGGTGCCCTCGACGACCAGGGCCCGTCCGATGTTGGGCAGGTTGCCGTCCTCGTCGGTGAGGCCCGCCTCCTTGCCGAGCCCGGTCATCGTGCCCATGGCGTCGAAGAAGTTGGCGAGCACGAGCGTGAACACCAGAAGGCTGGCCGCGAGTACGCCGATGCGGGTGAACGCGCCGAAGATGCTGACGTCGCCGACGAGGCTGAGATCCGGAAGTTCCGCCAGCACATCGGGTGCGGCCGGGACACTGAGGTTCCAGCCGTAAGGGTTCACGCCCAGCGACGGTCCGACACCGGCGACGGCCTCGATGATCGCGGCCAGCACGGTGGTGACGACGATGCCGATCAGCAGACCGCCGCGCACCTTGCGCACCACCAGGACACCCATCAGCAGCACACCGAACACGAACGTCACGGTCGGCCAGGAGGAGATCGATCCGTTGATGCCCAGGCCGACGGGGACTGTGGTGCCGGCGGCGTCCGGGATGCGCCGCACGAACCCGGCGTCGACGAGACCGATGAACGCGATGAACATGCCGATACCGGCGGCGATGGCGGATTTGAGCTCGGCCGGAATGGCATTGAAGACGGCCGTCCGGAACCCGGTGAGCGCCAACACGACGATGATGACACCGTCGATCACCACGAGGCCCATCGCCTCGGGCCAGGTGACCTGCGGTGCGATGGTGACGGCGAGAAGACTGTTGATGCCGAGGCCCGCCGCGATCGCGAAGGGATAGTTCGCGACGACCCCGAACACGATGCTCATCAGTCCCGCCACCAGGGCCGTGACCGCGGCCACCTGGTTGACGGGGAGGATGTTGCCGAGGACGTCGGTCTTGGCGACGGCGTCGTCGGCCGAGAAACTACCGAGGATGAGCGGGTTCAGCACCACGATGTATGCCATCGCGACGAACGTCACCACTCCGCCGCGGACCTCCGCGCCTACCGTCGAACCACGCTCGGTGATCTTGAAGTAGTTGTCGAGCAGTTTCGGAGCAGCACCCATTGTTCAGTCCCCATCGCCAGAAGTCGCGCGTCGCCCTTGGAGATTAGGGCACCACGGCGAGGGTAGCGTTCATTCGGTGAACGAATCCGCAGATCGCCCACCCCTCACTCAGCGCCTCGCCGACCCACGACCTGCGCTGATACTGGGAACGCTGGCGTGGGCGGTCGCGGCCGTCGTGGTGATCGTCACGGGCGACCGGTGGTCGGATGCGCTTCCGACGTGTATAGCGGGGGTCGTCGTCGGCTTCCTCGGCTACGGATTGTTCGCGTTGCAGCGGCGGGCGGCCCGGCGCGGCAGCCGCGGGGCACAGCAGGGACTGCTCTAGTGTCACAGCAGGGACTGCTCTAGTGTCACAGCAGGGACTGCTCTAGTGTCACAGCAGGGACTGCTCTAGTGTCACAGCAGGGACTGCTCTAGTGACACAGCAGGGACTGCTCTAGATCTCGCTCGAGGTCAGGGTTGGGCGGGGCCGGGTGCGGGTCAGCAGGATCCAGAAGGCCGCCCACAACGCGCCGAACGCCCACCCGGCGAGGACGTCGGTCATCCAGTGCGCGGCGAGGTAGACGCGCGACAGCCCCACCGCCAGCGTGTACAGCACCAGCAGCACGACCAGCGCGATTCGGACGTACCCCACCAGCACGACCCGGAGGGTCACGGCGACGAGAACGCTCGCGAGGATCGCGGTCATCATCGCGTGCCCGGACGGGAACGAGAACGTCGAGATCTCCACCAGCCGATCCGGCAGTGGCGGGCGGTGCCGCTCGAACAGGTTCTTGAGCGTGGTCATCACGGCCAGGCCCGACAGCATCGCGCCGGCCACGAGGACGGCTTCGCGCCGACGGTCCCGGAGCAGGAGGGCGATCGTCAGGACGGTGGACACGATCCAGGCCGCGACCGTTCCGCCGCTGTGCGTGACGACGGTGACGACGTCGATCAACCACGGTGCGCGGTCTTCGACCGCACTGTCGAGCACGCTCTGGTCAAACAACACCGGCGGCGCCCCACGTGCCTTCGGCCCACGACTCGGAGCAATGGGTGGTTCCCTGCTCGTCCACCCACCACGGGACCGCGATCTCGGTGTCGACCGCGCCTGTGAGCTTCACCGTGAGCCGGGGATGGACGACGACGGGACCGTGCGGCAGGTCGCGGCCGAGTGCGGCGAAGGCGAGCACGGCGGCGGGTTCGCGGTCCCATGAGGATTCACGGCCGGAACCGGTGACGGTGCCGCGGATCGCCGCGGACGCGAGGGGGAGGTCCAGCAGATCGGCGAGAGCCTCGGCGGTGTCCAGGCTTCCCACCACCAGGCGCTCGCGCGGCACCGCGGCGGCCAGCCACGGTGCGTCCAGCACCAGGGCGTCGCCGGGGTCGACGAGTGCGCCCGTCAGGCCGCGCACGTGTTCGGGCAGGTGAAGTTCCTCGAGGTCGAGAAGATGGGCGGCCGCGGCGGCCGCGAGCAGACTGTGCGCCCGCGCGATCACCGCCGGGCTCGGTTCGCGGTCCGGATCGGCCAGTCGATCCAGGAGGAGCTGCGCGAGTTCGGGAGAGTCGACCGTCGACGGCGCCAGGGCCGCGGCGAACACAGCGGATTCCGGGTGCTCGACGGGGTCGAGCAGTCCGGCGAACGTCTCGTCGGTGGGATCGCGGAGCAGACCGAGCACCTGACCGTCCAACTCGGCGTTGTGACGCAGCCACCAGGCCGTGTACCCGGCGCGGTCGGCGAGCAGCGGACGCGTCGACGGGTCCCGGGCGAGCATCGTCAGCGCCTGCGGCCAGCGGTCCTCGTCCACCAGGTCCAGGTCGCGCACCGCCCCGATCTCGTCGGGGTCGTCGTCGAGCGTGTCCCACCAGCGGTCCTCGTCGTCGAGGTCGTGATCGGGACCGGTGGGGAGTTCGGTGCGCAGCACGGTGAAACCCCAGCCGACACCCACGGCGCGGAGGGCGTCCTCCCCAACCCGCTCGGCGAACGCGGCGTCGACGCACGTGAACGGTGAGTCGTCCACCAGGACGTCGGCGAGAGGCGCACCGGGCAACAGCAATTCGTCCGCACCGCGCAACTCCCCGTCGACATCCGGGAGGGGCAGCTGGCCGAGCCACGACGGCAGGGTGCCGGGGTCGACGCGCCCGGCGAGCGCGAGCACCGCGGCCGACAGTTCTTCTGCCGCCGCCGCCTCGTTGGGGTCGAGGTCCTCGATCTCGGCCCGCAACGCCGGATCCGAGAGCAGGTCGACGGCCGTGGCGGTCTTAGCGCCGAGCCGCGACAGCAGCGGGTGCGCTGCATCCGGGTGGACGAGCCGCGTCCAGTCGACCCCCAGGACTCCGTCGATGTCGTGCCCCAGCAACACCGTTCGCGGACCGGTCACCGTGCGGCCGTCGGACAGCGGAACCGGGATCGACGCCAGTTCCTCCGCCGCGAGGGCGTCGACGGCCAGCGGTTCGAGCGCCGCGTACAGGCGCTGCCACCAGGATGGTGTCCGCTCGATGCCACTGAGAAGTTCGGTGAGGCGCGCCAGGCCGAGGCGGTGGGCGTCGACGGCGGCCAGCGCGGGCGCCCAGCGGGGCCCGGACAGATCCGGGACGACGAGCCCGTCGACGATCTCGGTGAGGAGTTCGGCGAGTTCCTCGGTGAGCCCGGGGACCACCGACGCCCGAACCGGGGCCTTGTTCGTACCGCCGACAGTCGGCAGCCAGGGCTGCTCCCGCAGTTCGGTGACGAGATGGTCCCGCAACGCCGAGTCCACCTCGCTGCGTGCGAACGCGGGAACGGGAACCAGCGACAGTCGCTGCTCGGGCGGCACCGCGGCCACGAACTCGGCGTATCCGGACGCCAGCTCGGCGGTCGACGCGCCGGGCAGGATGCGCCTGCGGTCGGGTTGCATGGCGATGTCCGCGACGAGGATCGCGGGTATCGACAGTTCCTCGTCCGACCGTGTGGGGGCGCGCAGGACGTCCTCCGTCACGGGTGAGACGACGCCGTCGCGCACCGGGACGAGCCAGCGTGCCCGCCCGGACTCGTACTGCCACCAGCGGTCGTCGCCGATCGCGACCTCGGTCAACCCGGAATCGAGTGGTCGTTCGCGTCTACGGAACTGCCTGTCGCCCACGGTGATCGAGACGAGCGCCGGGAGTTCGAGCAGGAGGTCGGGTGCCTCGCGGGCCATGTAGGCGAGCAGCGACTCACCGTCCACGTCCTCGCGCAACGTCAATACGACTTCCGACGCCGCGCCTGCGGCCGGGCGGTTCTCCGTCGGCCACGCCAGCCGCAGGGCGGGCACGTCCGCTCCCGGGTCCGCACCGTCGAGTTCCCGGAGTTCCGACCTCGTCCGTTCCCCGGAGAACAGCACCGAACCGGACGTCGACCGCAGTTCGACCTCGTCGCTCACCGACAGCACCGCCGTGAAGCCGACGCCGTAGCGGCCGACGGTCGTCCCGGACTTGTTCGACGCGCGCAACGCGACGAGCGCCTGGACTCCGGGCTCGTCCAGCGGGGTGCCCGTGTTGGACACGCTCAGGACGCGGCCGTCGAGTTGCACGGACAGCTCACCGGGTACTTCGGCGCGGGCGGCGGCGTCGGCGGCGTTCTGCGCGAGCTCGGTGAGGAGCCGGTCGCGGTAGCCGGCGCGCGCCAGATCGGATTCGGCCGCCGCGTCCTCCCGCAGACGGGTCGGGGACGTTCGCCACGCCAGAAGCGTCGAATCCCTCAGGGCGGCGGTGCCGAAAGGATCGGCTAACTGGTCGATGCGGATTCCTCGGCCTCGGTGACCTCGGCAACGGCTTCGGGCTCGGGCCCCGACTCGGATTCGGCCTCGGTGTCCGTCTCGGCGACGGCCCGCTCGACGACCTCGACGGCGCCGTCGTCGTAAGCGTCGAATTGCGGCGAACCGGCACCCGAAGGCAGCAGGGTGTCGGAGTGGGCACCGCAACCGTAGGTCGCGTCGACCACGTGCCCGTCGGCGGCCATCTCGTTGCCGCACACCCCGAACGACGCGTGCAGCGAACCGGCGAGCGGGAGGTAGAAGCCGCACAACCCGCACGTCGACGGCGCGGCCTTGGCCATCTCGGAATCGGGGCCGTAGTCGCCGTCGTGCCAGCGTTCGGCAGCTTCGACGCGACCTTCGAGGCTCATCACCTGCTTGCGGCCCAGGCCGAGTTCGAGGGCGGTCTCGTCGATCTCGGGGTCACCCGTCGCCATATAGCCCGGGACCAGGCGGGGGTCACCGGCCGGCGGTGCCAGCAGATCGCCCGCGGACAGGTCGCCGGGGCGGATGCGCTGGTCCCACGGGATCCATTCGGGTGCAACCAGCGCATCGGGTCCGGGGAGGAGGGCGAGTTCGCTGACGGTGGCATGGTCCGCTTCGGGATCGGCAGCCACCACCACCGCCCACTGCCAGCCCCGGTAGCCCGGAAGGTCCGCAACGAAACGGTGAGTCGCGGCGCACGCGTCCTCGGACGTGACGCCCAGGTAGTCGCCGACTCCCCCTTCCTGCAGTTCGACCAAGGCGGTTCGGGCGAGCTCGACGGCGTCGGTCAGTACGGAACGCGCCACTGCGCGCTCGTCGGAAGAAGCAACACTCACACCACCAGTTTGCCGCACCACCGCAAGTGCGTGCCCACCTGGGCTGTCATGCTGGTCCGATGACCGGCCGGAGGCACCTCGTCCCAGCCCTGCTCGCGGTGGCGTGGATGGTCACCGCGTGCTCCCCGGAGAGTCCCGTGGCGGCGGGCGCGTCCGACGCGGATCTTCGCGTGGAGATCGTCCGCACCCTCGACCACGACCCGAATGCGTTCACCCAGGGACTCGAGATCGACGGCACCGAGTTGCTCGAGGGCACCGGCCGCCCCGGCGAGTCCTGGGTGCAGGCCACCGACCTCGACAGCGGCACCGTCCGGATGCGTGCCGAATTGCCGTCTCCCCTGTTCGGCGAGGGCATCACGGTGAGCGGCGACACGATCTGGCAGCTGACGTGGCGTGACGGGGTGGCCGTCGCCCGGGATCGCGCGACGCTCGCCGAACAGCGGCGGGTCCCGTTCGACGGCGAAGGGTGGGGCATCTGCGCAGTGCCCGACGCGCTCGTCACCAGTGACGGCTCACCCACCCTCACGTTCCGCGACCCGGTCACGTTCGAACCCCGGCGCACCGTGCAGGCGGTGCAGGACGGACGCCCGCTGGCCGGCCTCAACGAACTCGAATGCGCGGACGACGGTGCGATCTACGCGAACGTCTGGACCACCGACACCCTCGTCCGCATCGATCCCTCGGACGGGCGGGTCACCGCGGAGATCGACGCCGCCGCCGTCCGCGACGCCCTTCCGCCCGGCCCGCGGGACGTCGACGTCCTCAACGGCATCGCCCAGATCCCGGGAACGGACCGTTTCCTCGTCACCGGAAAGTACTGGCCGCGCATGTTCGAGGTGCGGTTCGTTCCCTGACAGGCCGATCTGACCAGCATTGGCCGGGGTTGCTGTGGTCGCATGTCTCCCGACTAGGACAGAATTAGGGAGTGACCGGACCGCGCGAACCCTACGAGCCTGACGGCGGTCGGGCTCCTCACGAGAATTCCGGGCCCCCCGTTCATCCCGGCTACGACAAATACCCGCCGGCCGCACGCTCGGGAGGTCGACGCACACCGCTCCCACCCCTCCATCCGGTCGGCGGCGGGCAGCGTCCCCGTTCCGACGAGGAGCGGGCCGACGCCCCCAAGGCGCCGCCGATGCCGCGCAAACTCACCGTCACCCGGGTCGCGGCGATGCGCAGCCGGGAACTCACCAACAAGGGCATCGCGACGTTCCATCGCGCGGCCAAGGCGGACGGTGCGGACAAGTCGGGGCTCACCGCGCTCACCTACGCGGTGATGGCCAACAACGCGACCGACGCGGCGATTGCCGTCGCCCTGGCGAACACACTGTTCTTCTCCGCCGCGACGGGCGAGGACAAGACGAAGGTCGCGCTGTACCTTCTGATCACCATCGCCCCGTTCGCCGTCATCGCTCCGCTGATCGGTCCGATGCTCGACCGGCTTCAGCACGGCCGTCGCGTCGCACTGGCCACGTCGTTCGGTCTCCGGACGATCCTGGCGATCGTCCTCGTCTTCAACTTCGACAGCTGGGTGCTGTATCCGGCCGCGCTCGGAATGATGGTGCTCAGCAAGTCCTTCTCGGTGCTCAAGAGCGCGGTCACACCACGTGTGCTGCCACCGGAGATCGACCTGGTGCGAGTCAACTCCCGGCTCACCGTGTTCGGACTGCTCGGCGGAACCATCGGTGCCGGCGCCCTTGCGGGTGGTCTCGCCATGGCCACCGGATCCGTCGGCGCGCTGTGGCTGGCGGCGGTCATCACCGCCCTCGGCGCGTACCTCAGCATGCGGATCCCGTCGTGGGTGGAGGTCACCGAGGGCGAGGTCCCCGCCACCCTCACGTACCACGGCGACGAGCACCCGACCGAGGTGCTGGGACGCACCCGCGTGCTGCAACCCGAGGCCTCTGCCACGGCGAAATCCGGTAAACGCAGGCAACCGCTGGGCCGCGCGGTCATCACCGGGTTGTGGGGCAACAGCACCATCCGCGTGCTCACCGGGTTCCTCACGCTGTACATCGCGTTCGTCGCGAAGTCGAGGACCGACCACGAGCCGCTGGTGCAGGCCGCGATGCTCGGCCTGGTCGGCGCCGCCGCCGGCATCGGCAACTTCGCCGGCAACGCCGCGGGCGCCCGGATCAAGCTCGGCCGTCCCGCCCTCATCGTGCTGCGCTGCACAGGTGCCGTGTGGATCATCGCCGTCCTCGCCGCGATCACCGACAACCTGCTGACCGCCGCCCTGGCCACCCTCGTCGCGTCGGCGGCCAGCGCCCTGGCAAAGGTGTCGCTGGACGCGTCGTTGCAGCACGACCTGCCCGAGGAATCGATCGCGTCCGGATTCGGTAGATCGGAGACGGTTCTACAGCTGAGCTGGGTCGTGGGTGGCGCGCTGGGCGTCCTGCTGCCCACCGAATACTGGATCGGGTTCTCCGTCGTCTCGGCCGTCATGACCATCGGGCTCGTCCAGACCGTCCTCACTTACCGCGGGAGCACCCTCCTGCCCGGGCTCGGCGGAAAACGTCCCGACCTGGCCGAACAAGAATTGACCGAGCCCCACTCGACCCACCGGGCCGACCGATCGACAGGAAATGTGACGTAAGTGAGAATGCAGGCGCGAACCAAGAAGATCCTGGCACTGATTGCGGTGGGCCTGATGGTGGTCCTGGTGGCCTTCGTCGGAGTCCTGTACGCGCTCATCCGCAATTCCTCGCCCCGCCTGCCCGAGATCACCGCCTTCGCGCACAACCGGGCCGAGCAGATCCCCCCGCTGGCGTACTGCAACCTGTATCTCGAGGACTGCACAACCGGCGACCTCGCCGAACTCGACGTGCCACCCGGTTCGTCGCTGCAGCTGTCGCTGCCGCAGGAGATCGTCGATGCACCGTGGCGCATGCTCGTCGTCTACCAGGACGCGTCGGGACAGGTCGTCGTCCAGGAACAGGCCCACCGCGCCGGCGAGACCCGCGCCGTGACCGTGCCCTCCTCGGAGGACCTGCAGCTGGCCGGCGTCGAGATCCAGCTCCCGTCCGCCGTCATCGACGAGCAGGGGCTCACGCAGGCCCGGGCCGCCTGGTCGATCAAGACCGCCTAGAACGACCTGCTCACGACGAAGGCCCCCGCGCCGAAGCGCAGGGGCCTTCTCGTCGTTCTTCGAATCAGCTGTCGAGCTCGCGCGCGACGGCGCGGACCACCTCGGAGATGCGCTGGGCGGTCTTGCGGTCCGGGTACTTGCCCTTGCGCAGGTCGGGCTGGACCTTCGCCTCGAGCAGCGTGATCATGTCCTCGACCATGCCGTGGAGTTCGTCCGGCGTGTGCTTCTTGGCGGACGGCTCCTTACGCGCGGCATTCTGACGCAGCGACGGCGCCGGGTCGAGCACCTTCAGGCTCAGAGCCTGGGGGCCGCGTCGACCGGCGGCCATGCCGAACTCGACACGCTGGCCGGCCTTGAGGCCCTCGACGCCCTCGGGAAGCGCGGACGAACGCACATAGACGTCCTCCCCTTCTTCCTGCGACAGAAAGCCGAAGCCCTTTTCGACGTCGTACCACTTCACCTTGCCGGTCGGCACCGCGTTCACCCGCTCATCACTTGGAGTGCAGTTGGTTGCACTTGGTATGCAAAACAGCGCGCCCCACCTCTGGTGCGGGACGCGCAGTGCCCACAGTCTACCTTGCACAGACCCCCTCCGGCATCCGGGTTTCCAGGCACTATCGTTGCTGGTGTGGCCCACGAACCGACTCCTTCGAGCACTCCTCAGACACCCCGGAGGGGCGACGGACTCCTGCGCGTCGCACTCGCCCTCTTCGCGATCGGCTTCGTCGCGATCGTGGCGATCTTCCTGACCCCGGTGCTCTCCGATTCCGAACCGGGTCTCGTTCTCTATCTCATCGCCCTGGCGTGCCCGATCGGCTTCCTTCTCGGAATCGTCGCGGCACTGAGGCAGGGCCGACGCTCGCGCTGACACATCCGACCACCGACCGATGGGACGATCATGAGAATTCTGCTCAACATCATCTGGCTGATCTTCGGCGGTCTGTGGCTGGCGCTGGGGTACTTCGTCGCCGGAATCCTCTGCTGCATCCTGATCATCACGATCCCGTTCGGCATCGCGTCGTTCCGGGTCGGCGTCTACGCACTGTGGCCGTTCGGCAAGACGGTGGTCGACAAGCCGACGGCCGGTGTGGCCTCGCTGATCGGCAACGTCATCTGGTTCGTCATCGCTGGTCTGTGGCTCGCGATCGGGCACGTCGTCACGGCAATCGCCATGGCGATCACGATCATCGGTATCCCGCTCGCGGTCGCGAATCTCAAGATGATTCCCATCTCGCTCATGCCTCTCGGCAAGGACATCGTCGACGCGCCCCAGTGATGTGAGCTTCCTCACATAACGGCCCGGTAACGGAAGGGCAACGGCTCGGCGATACACGCGTCTTGTCGCCACTAGCTGGGAAGAGTTCCCGGGCGCCCAATGAGGCCCCGCAACAGGCGAAGACACTCCGCGTTATCAAATGGTGACACTGCGGCCTCGGCCCGTTACCGTCGTCACCGGCCGAGGAAACATCGGCCACATCCGGCCCGCCGCGCCAAGCCTCGTCCCGCGGGTACCGGAGTCCCGACGAAGCATTCCAGGGACGAGGACGGGGGACCCAAAGTCCTCCAGGGAACGCAAGTTCTCAGACGGACACCGGTCCGAATGTGCCTCGCACACTCGGATCTTGGGGTGAAGCCAGACCCTCTCCAGCCAGGAGAGGCGAGGCCGGGCGACCTCTCAGCCCGAACCCGACAGCTGACCTCGCAGGCGCGTGTGGAGAGGATCTCGACCACTATGAGCGGACGCCATCGCAAGCCCACCACCACCGGCCGCACCGTCGCCAAGGTCGCCGTCACCGGCGCCATCATGGGCGTCGCCGGAGCAGCCTTCTCGGGCACCGCGAACGCGGCACCCGACTCCGACTGGGACCGCCTCGCGCAGTGCGAGTCCGGCGGAAACTGGGGAATCAACACCGGAAACGGCTTCCAGGGCGGACTCCAGTTCTCCCCGAGCACCTGGAACGCACACGGTGGAACCCAGTACGCAGCCACCGCCAACCAGGCCTCGCGTGAAGAGCAGATCGTCGTCGCCGAGAAGGTCCTCGACTCCCAGGGCTGGGGCGCATGGCCGTCCTGCTCCTCGAGCCTCGGCCTGAGCAGCGCACCCACCCAGCGCACCGCCCCCGCAACCGTGCCCGAGGCCCCCGCGGCGCCGGCACTCCCCGACCTCACGGGCGGCGTCCCCAGCACCAACGGCACCTCGCAGTACGCCGGTGTCGTCGACAGCGCGATCGAGGCCGTCAAGGCTCAGGGCATCGCGATCGATCCGCAGATCCTGCAGCTCATCGACGCGAACAAGGGACTGCTCCCGCAGTAATCCCCCGCGATTCACAGAAGAGGGGCCCTGCACCGATCCGGTGCAGGGCCCCTCTTCTGTCGCATGGTCAGCGGTTGATCACCGTGTGCGGGTGCGCGTACGGCAACGACTCCGCCGGCAGCGGGAACTCGGTGTCCTCGCCGAACGGGGACAATCCGCCCGCACGGGTCGACGACAGTTCGGTCACGGCGTGATCTCCATCGGCGGTTTCGGGCCACCCTGGATCCACGTACTGCTTCTTCGAATTGTTAGCCACGGTGCCATTTTGACAGGAGCATTCGGCGACGTACAGCCCAGGTCTCTAATCTGATAGTCGATGACCGACACCGACGACACCATCGCGAGCACCAACGGCACCGCAGCCTCGTCCCGCGGCGCCGCGACCCTCGCGGACTGGCTGGCCGCGCGCAGCGACGCCGAACTGACGGATCTGCTCCGCAAGCGCCCCGACCTGGCGGTTCCTCCGCCCGCCACGATCGTCGTCCTCGCCGGTCGCGCCGAACAGCGGGCATCGGTGGCCCGCGCGGCCGACAACCTGACGTCGCTGGACTTCGGCATCCTCGAACTCCTGGCGCTGGAACGGGCCGACGAGATCGCCGTGCCGCGGGCCACGCTGCAGGACGCGGTGGGCTCGCGGGCGACGAAGAAGACCGTCGACGCCACGCTGGACGGCCTGCGGTCCGTCGGGATCGTCTGGGGTGACAAGACGTCGCTGCGCATCGTTCCCGCCGTCGTGGCCACCATCCCGTGGCGGGTCGGGCGCAGCGCCGAACCCTTCGAGACGCTCGACGAGCCGGGGATCACGGCCGCGCTGGCCGGACTGCAGAGCGTCGAGCGGGACATCCTCGAGACCCTGTCGAAGTCGAGTTCGATCGGACGCACGCGGGACGCAGCGCCCGGAACACCCCCCGACCGTCCCGTGCAGCGGCTCCTCGCCGCCGGACTGCTGCGGTGGATCGACGAGGAAACCGTCGAACTGCCCTACCAGGTGCGGCAGGTCCTGCGCGGGGAGGCCGTCTTCGACCCCACGTCGCTGGCCGCTCCCACCATGACGGGCCGCAAGCACAAGCCGGCCGACATCAACGCCGCCGCGGCAGGCGAGGCGCTCGAACTGGTTCGTCACTGCGAGGACGTCGTCAAGGCTCTCGGCGAGGTCCCGGCGCCTGCGCTGCGGGCCGGTGGTCTCGGTGTCCGCGAACTGCGGCGGATCGCCAAGACGTCCGGCATCGACGAGAACCGGCTGAGCCTGCTCGTCGAGCTGCTCTCGGCCGCGGGACTGATCGCGAGCGGCACCCCGGACCCGGCCCCGACGTCCGACAGCGGGGAGAACTACTGGGCTCCGACCACCGCGGTCGACAACTGGCTCACTGCGCCGGTCGCCCGGCGGTGGCACGTCCTGGCCGCGGCGTGGCTGGAACTGCCGCGCATGGCGTGGTTCATCGGCATGCGCGATGCCAACGACAAACCGGTCGCCGCCCTGTCCGAGGAAGTGCGCGCGCCGTCCGCGCCGCGCGACCGGCAGGCGATCCTCGGGCTGCTGGCGGAGTTGGGCAGCGGCCACTCGGCAGATCCCGCGGAGGTCAGCCGGCTGCTGGCGTGGCGTCGCCCCCGCTGGGGTGCCCGGCTGCGGGTCCACGCGGTGGAACGCACCCTCGACGAGGCCGCGACGCTCGGACTCGTCGCCCGCGGAGCGCTCAGTTCCCCCGGACGCGCACTGCTCCACGGCGGCGATGCCGAGGCCGAGATGCACGCGTCGCTGCCCGAACCCGTCGACCACGTCCTCGTCCAGGCCGACCTGACGGTCGTCGCCCCCGGCCCGCTGACCCCCGATCTTCTGGAGCAGATCACCCTGGTCGCGGACATCGAGTCCGCCGGGGCGGCGTCGATGTACCGGATCAGCGAAGACAGCGTCCGCCGCGCCCTCGACGTCGGGATGACGGCAGCCGAACTGCACAGCCTCTTCGCGACCCGGTCACGCACACCCGTCCCGCAGTCGCTGTCGTATCTGATCGACGACGTCGCGAGACGGCACGGCCGGCTCCGGGCGGGCGTCGCGGCGTCGTTCGTCCGCTGCGAGGATCCCACGCTGCTCGCGGAGGTCCTGGCGTCGCCGGTGGCTTCATCTCTGGCCCTGCGCGCGTTGGCACCGACGGTGGCGGTGTCGCAGGCACCGCTGCGGGAAGTGCTGGGCGAACTGCGGGCGGCCGGTTTCGCGCCCGCAGGCGAGGACTCGTCCGGCGCCCTGGTCGACCTGCGCCCCCGCGGCGCCCGGGTCCTGACCCGGCGCAAGGCTCCCGCGGGCCGCACCCCGGCTGTCGCCACGGACGCCCAGCTCGACGCGGTCGTCCGGACCCTCCGCGCCGGTGACCTGGCGGCGTCGGCCAAGGGTTCCGGCGGCGTCCGGTCCGACGGGTCGCGGGCCAGCAGCGCCGCGACCATCGCCCTGCTCAACGCCGCGGCGCGGGAACGCACGAGCGTAACGATCGGTTACGTCGACGCGCAGGGCGTGGCGACGCAACGCATCGTCGATCCCGTGAGTGTCGGCGGCGGTCAGCTCGACGCGTTCGATCCGGCGAGCGGCGCGGTCCGGCGATTCACCCTCCACCGCATCACGTCCGTCGCCCGCATCGTCTGACCCGTGAGTACTTGTCAACCACGGGCGGTTAACAAGTACTCACGGGTCAGATAACGATTCTGCGCAAACGCCCAGGAATTCCGGGGCGCGCAATACCGTGATGCTGGTATGTACCTGGCCGGGGACGACTACCAGGAGGCAGAACCGTGATTTGCACAGCAACGAAGCCGTCACATGGTTGGTTACGAGGCGTCGTCCGGCTCATGGTTGCCGTGGTGATCCTGCCGCTGGCGTTCGTCCTCGTCGGCGGCGGAACGGCCTCCGCCGACCCGTACAGCCGTCTGCGCGAGCACTGGGTCGACGCCCCCGGCGGGGTCGGGCAGATCAAGGTGCGGATGTGGCTCGCGAACAACGGCAGCAACAAGGCCCTCTATTTGCTCGACGGCCTCCGCGCGACCAACGACGTCAGCGGGTGGGAACACGAGACCAACGCCGCGTGGCTGTCCGACCACGGGATCACGGTCGTCGAGCCGGTCGGCGGACAGTCCAGCTTCTACACGGACTGGTACGCGCCCAGCAACACCAACGGTCAGCCGTACACGTACAAGTGGGAGTCGTTCCTCACCCAGAACCTGCCCGACTTCCTGGCGAACAATTACGGCATCAGCCGTACCAGTAACGCCATCGCCGGGCTGTCGATGGGCGGCAACGCGGCGTTGATCCTCGCCGCCTACCACCGCGACCAGTTCACGTTCGCGGGCTCGATGTCGGGGTACCTGAACCTGTCCGCGCCGGGCATGCGTGAGGCGATCCGTATCGCGATGCTCGACTCCGGCGGTTACAACGCCGACTGCATGTGGGGTCCGCCGTGGGATCCGGCGTGGCTCCGCAACGACCCGTTCGTCGCGGCGCCCCTCATGCGCGGGCTGCCGATGTGGATCTCGGCGGGCGCCGGCCTCCCCGGCCCGCACGATCAGCCGCAATCCGCCATCGACGTGTTCAACGTCGGAACCGGCATGGGCCTCGAGGCCATCGCGCTGGCCCAGAACCGTGCCTTCCAGGTTCGGCTCGACACCCTCGGCATCCCCGCGCACTACGACTTTCCGGCGACGGGAACCCACAGCTGGGGCTACTGGCAGGACCAGCTGTGGGCCATGTTGCCGATGATGAAGGCGTCGATCGGCGCCTGACCATGGCCTCCGGCCCCGTGAGTACTTGTTAACATCCCGCGGTTAATAAGTACTCACGGGCGGCGAAGCCGCATAGGCTCGCGCCGCGGTGCTCAACCGGTGCGCCACGACGACGGTGGTGCGCCGCCGGGACAGGTTCTCGGTTGCGAGCCGGACGCGGTCCTCCGTGGCCAGGTCCAGTGATGCCGTGGCCTCGTCCAGCAGCAGGATGTCGGGGTCCACCAATTCGGCGCGGGCGAGGGCCAGCTGGCGGCCTCCACCTCCGCGTCTGTCGCGTCCGGGCGCCCGTAGGCGACGGCGTCGCGGACGGTGGCGCCGAACAGGTGCGGCTCCTGCGGAACGACACCGAGTCGCTGCCCGAACGACGCGCGGTCCAGTGACCGGGTGTCGATACCGTCGACCCGCACCGCGCCGTCGGTGGGGTCGTAGAACCGGGCGAGCAACTCGAGCACCGTCGACTTGCCCGCGCCGGTCTGGCCGACGAGGGCGACCGTCTCGCCCGGTTCGATGCGAAGCGCCACCCCTCGCAGCGCCTCCCCCTTGCCGGATTCGTACGCGAAGTGGACGTCGTCGAACACGATGCCGCCCTGGAGGCGGTCGAGGACGATCGGCTCGCCCGCCTGCGGCGTGGTGGTCGGTGTCCGCATCAGACCCCGCACTGCTGGTAGCCGTCGAACACCTGCGAAAGCTGTTGCACGGGAGCGAAGAACAGTTCGACGTAGAGCACGAAGGCAATCAGGGTGCCGACGGTGAGGGTTCCGCGAGCTGATCGGTCGCCTCGAGCTGAAGCCGGGTGGTCTTGATCGACACGCTGAGCGAGGTTCCCTCCGGAACCTGATCGGGCACAGCGTCATCGAGAGCCAGCCCGCCGGAGGAACCGGAGGAGCAGGACGCGAGCCCGAGCGCCACGACGCCGGCGAAGGCGGTGCGTGTGAGGCACCGATACCCGGCGGAAGACACGAGTGAACTGGACATGAATGATCCTTCGAAGCTATGTGATCTCCGGTCGGGCACACCGGACGCGGTCGGTCGAGTGCCACATGGAGCGAGAAAGGCAGAACGGAAAGGTATTTCGAGCGTCCGCCGAGGTCAGCGCGGAGACGTCAGATGAGACCCGGTCGCGAGCAGCGACAACAGGACTCGGAGCGACACGAGGATGTACGCACGCTTCCGCCATGGTGGTGTTCACACCAATATCCTTGCGATCCAGTGCAATCGACGTCAACATTGCTTCCCACCGAATTAACTCCGGCCCTGTGATACACGTCACGATATGCCGGCCAACGGCCGCACGAAGCTGGCGAGAGGTGACCGGCCGCCGCGCGAGGGCCGTGGTGGAACACTCCTCCGGTGGCGAATGCGGCGTCCACCACGTTCCCGACGAAGAGCTGCACCACGCTGTCCCGCGCCCGCGGCTCCCCGAACAACACCTCCGCGTCGATGAGGGCGCGCGCGTGCGAATCCATCCGGACGTCCAGACCGGTGCGGTGCTCGAGATCCGCCCGACCGGGTACCCGTTGCATCCCGGGATCGGATGCTCACGCACCACACCCGATTCCGAGTCGATCCAGCCACCGGCCGCGAAACCGACGCCGATCGGGACGGATACGTCGCCGTGTCGGGCGGCGTGGGTCATCGCCAGATGGATGCCGTAGACGACGAAGCGGCTGTCGTCGAGGTCCACCGGGACGTGTGGCCGTCCCAGACCGGTGGGTCCCGAGATCTCGGGCAGTTCCGGCAGTAGACCGCGTTCGACGAGCTGTGCGCTGGCGGTGGTCACCGTCGCGGGTGAGAGCCCGGTGACCCGTGCGATCGTGCTGCGCGCGATCGGCCCGCGGTCGAGGACGGTGCGCAGCACCGTGCCCGCGCTGGCGCCGGAACGGCCGGCACCCCGCCGGGTGTCGGGCTGGGTTCGCGCCATCGTTCCCACCTTCCCCGTGCGCAGTGATCTCGGTTGATCTCGAACGCTAACGAAGGGGAACGTGCAGTTCAACGGACTCGATTCCCGTGAATTTAACTCCCTGTGAGTACTTACTAACGTCCCGCGGTTAACAAGTACTCACGCGGCGCTAGCCACCCAGATTGACCTCGATGCAATACGTGCGCTCGGGTTCGGAGAACGCGATGGGGAATGCGGTGTCGAACTCGTTGCACAGGGTTTCGTCGTTCTCGCCGTCCGCGCGTCTGACTACCTTGACGGTCTGCGTGTCGGTGCAGTCGGACGGCACGATCCGGCCGTCGTCCTCGAGCAGGTAGCAGGACCCCTCGATCATGTTCGGAACGAGGCAGAGCGTGGTCTGCACGCCCTCGTCCTCGCTCACGAGGGTGTAGGAGAAGTAGTCTTCCGCGCACTGGACGTCGCCGTCGTTCTTCTGCGCCACCTCGTACGTGGCCTCACTGTCGGAGCAGTCCCGCTTCTCGTGTGAGGTGTCGGCCGCGGTCGTCGACGCGGATTCGAAGAACAGGCAGTCGCCGACGTCGAGAGCGTTCTTGTCGGCGCTCCTCACGGCGAACACACCGAACGCGGCGATGGCGGCGAGAATCACGACGGCGACGACACCGAGAGTGATGAACAACCCCTTCCGCGATTTCTTCGGCGGCGGCGGGTATTGGCCGGGCGGATACTGGCCGGGCTGCTGCCCGTACCGGCCCGGCGGGTACTGACCGGGCTGCTGCCCGTACTGCCCCTGCGGGTACGGCTGCTGCGGATACTGCCCCTGCTGGTAGGGCTGCTGCGGCCCACCTTGCGGGTACGGTTGCTGCGGGTTGTTCGGCGGTTCGCCGGGGACGTTCGGATCGGGACGGTCGGGGTCGTCGGGGGGCTGGGTCATCGCGAGCCTCGTCTCTGGGTCGATCCATCCGGCTGTCCCTCAATTTAGGCCCCGACCGCCCCGGATGTGCAGGTATCGGGCCGCATCGGAGGCTGCGACGTGGCGCGGTGTCGCTCAGATCAGGACAATGGACAGGCTGGCTACATCCGGCACCGCATTTTCGAGGAGGCTTCCGTGACCGACGGACCGTTGATCGTCCAATCCGACAAGACCCTGCTGTTGGAGGTCGATCACGAACGCGCGAACGACGCCCGCCAGGCGATCGCGCCGTTCGCGGAACTCGAGCGCGCGCCCGAACACGTCCACACCTACCGGATCACCCCGCTGGCCCTGTGGAACGCGCGCGCCGCCGGACACGACGCCGAACAGGTGGTCGATGCGCTGGTCAACTTCTCCCGGTACGCGGTGCCCCAGCCGCTGCTGGTCGACATCGTCGACACGATGGCCCGGTACGGGCGGCTGCAGCTGGTGAAGAACCCGGCCCATGGTCTGACGCTGGTCAGCCTGGACCGCGCGGTCCTGACCGAGGTGACCCGGCACAAGAAGATCGCCCCGATGCTCGGTGCCCGGGTCGACGACGACACGGTCGTGGTCCACCCGAGCGAGCGCGGCCGTCTCAAGCAGTTGCTGCTCAAGGTCGGCTGGCCCGCGGAGGATCTTGCCGGGTACGTGGACGGCGAGGCGCACGCCATCGACCTGGACTTCGACGGCACGTCTCCCGGGTCCGCGGACGGCCAGTGGCACCTGCGCGACTATCAGGAGATGGCCGCCGACTCGTTCTGGGCGGGCGGCTCCGGCGTCGTCGTCCTGCCCTGTGGTGCGGGTAAGACGATGGTCGGTGCGGCGGCGATGGCCAAGGCGAAGGCCACCACGTTGATCCTGGTGACGAACACGGTCGCGGGACGGCAGTGGAAGCGCGAGCTGATCGCGCGCACGTCGCTCACCGAGGAGGAGATCGGCGAGTACTCGGGCGAGCGCAAGGAGATCCGCCCGGTCACGATCGCCACGTACCAGGTGATCACCCGGCGCACCAAGGGCGAATACAAGCATCTGGAACTGTTCGATTCCCGCGACTGGGGTCTCGTGATCTACGACGAGGTGCACCTCCTGCCCGCACCGGTGTTCCGCATGACCGCCGACCTGCAGTCCCGTCGACGCCTCGGCCTCACCGCCACCCTGGTGCGCGAGGACGGCCGTGAGGGCGACGTGTTCTCGCTGATCGGACCCAAGCGGTACGACGCGCCGTGGAAGGACATCGAGGCGCAGGGGTGGATCGCGCCCGCCGACTGCGTCGAGGTGCGGGTGACCCTGACGGACGCCGAACGGATGTCCTACGCCGTCGCCGAACCCGACGAACGGTACAAGCTGTGTTCCACCGCGCACACCAAGATCGCGGTGGTGAAGTCGATCCTGGAACGGCACACCGACGCACCGACGTTGATCATCGGCGCGTACCTCGACCAGCTCGACGAACTGGGTGAGGCGTTGAACGCCCCGGTCATCAAGGGGTCGACCAAGAACAAGGAGCGGGAGGAACTGTTCGACCGTTTCCGGGCGGGTGAGATCCAGACGCTGGTCGTCAGCAAGGTCGCGAACTTCTCTATCGACCTGCCGGAAGCGTCTGTCGCCGTCCAGGTTTCGGGTACGTTCGGTTCCCGCCAGGAGGAGGCTCAGCGGCTGGGCCGGCTGCTGCGACCCAAGCACGACGGCGGCCAGGCCCATTTCTACTCGGTGGTGGCCCGCGACACACTCGACGCCGAGTACGCCGCCCACCGGCAGCGCTTCCTCGCCGAGCAGGGGTACGCGTACCGGATCACCGACGCCGACGACCTGCTGGGCCCGGCCATCGGGTAACCGCCGGCCCCCGGACCGGGGGCTCTAAGCTGGGGCCGTGCGACATTTCGAGTTCACCGTCGACCGGCCCTACGCGAAGTCTGTCAACCAGACGTTCGCCGACATGCGACGCCTGCAGGTGTCGGCGATCGTGGTGGCGCTGCTGTTCGCGGCCGCCGCTGTCGGTCTGATCCTGCTCGCCCACCCCTGGTCGATCATCCTCGGTGTCGTCGTGGCGATCGCCGCACTGACGTCCGTGTGGGTGGCGTTCTGGGTGCCGAAGAAGGTCGGCAGCATCGAGGAGTTGTACGCGAAGAGCCCGCTGGTGCCTGCCGTCGTCTCGGAGGTCCATCCCCGCGCGGTCACCCTGCTGTCGCTGATCGATGTCGCGAAGCCCTCCGCGGGCCGGGCGTCGTACGCCCTCGTGACCCGCAACGTTCCGATCCGGACCGGTCAGAAGCAGAGGGTCGGCGACCGGGTGCCGTCCGTCGCCCTGCTGAACGACCGCAGCACCCACAGCGACGCCGCCACGTGGGAGATGGTCAGCCCGATGCCGATCGCGTGGGGCACCCGCGACGCGGCGGTGCGTTCCCGCGCGGAGGACGCCATCGATCAGGCCGAATGGGATTTCCTGCAGAGCCGGATCCCCGAGTCCGAGCAGATCCGGACCAGCCCCGAGCAGCGAGTCGCGGTGTCCGAGCACGACCTTCCCGAGGGCCTGCGCTGATCGGCCGCTAGTCGGGCCAGCCTTCGGCCGGTTGCCGCGGGTCGCCTGCGAGCAGGGCGGCCACCCACGAATCGCGCCGGACGCCGCGCTGCACGAGCCCGGCGCGCTGGATGCCCTCGAACCGGAAGCCCACCCGGCGGGCGACCGCCGCCGAGTCGAGATTGCCGACGAACGCGCGCCATTCGATGCGTTCGAGCCCCAGGCTGTCCGGCCGGAACGCGAAATCGCACACCAGGTTCACCGCGGTCGTCATGAGACCCCGCGACCGTGCCGCAGGCGACAGCCAGTATCCGATCTCCGCCGCCGTCACGTCCCGCGCCATCAGTCCGATCATCCCCAGCACGGGACCGTCCTCGCGTTCGCGCAGCGCCCAGGTGGGACTGCGGTCGGCCCAGCCGGACGGCACCGTCTGCCGCACGAACTGCTCGGCGTCCGAGCGGCCGTACGGCGCGGGCATCGTCGTCCACTCTGCTATCGACGCGTCGCTGCATGCCGCGCAGATCTCGTCGATGTCGGTGACGACCGGCGGGCTCAGCCACACGTTGTCGGCGGCGAGGGTGACGACGAACATGCCCGCCACTCTATGCCCGGTGACGCGGTCTGCTGATCAACGCAGCGCGGGCAGCACTTCGTTCTCGAACAGTTCGATGCCCGAGGTGTCGTACGCGGCTTCGGGGAAGTAGAAGATGCCGTAGGACATGCCCTGCTCCTTCAGCACCGACAGTTTCTCGACGATCTGCTCCGGCGTTCCCACGCCGGGCATTCCGCGGAAGGCTCCCAGCGCACCCTCGGCGGCCTCGGCGCCGACGTGGGGGGTGAGCCGGTCCTTCAGGGTGAGCAACCGCTGCTCGACCTCCGCCTCGGTGGTGCCGATCGCGACGTTGTAGTTGGCCGAGCGGGTGATGGCGCCGAAGTCGGTGCCGACGGTGTCGCAGTGCTTCCGCAGGATCTCGGATTTGTGCGCGAAACCCTCGGGTGTGCCGTCGAAGTTGGTGTACTGCGCGTACTTTGCCGCGATCTTCAACGTCACCTTCTCGCCGCCGCCGGCGATCCACAGTGGAATGCCGCCTTCCTGCAACGGAAGTGGGCGGACGATGGCTCCGTCGACCTGGTAGTGCTTGCCTTCGAGGGTCGCGGTGCCATTGGCCCAGGCCTGACGCATGATCTGCACGCCCTCGTCGAGTCGGCCGAGACGCACACCGGCGGAGGGGAATCCGTATCCGTACGCTTTCCACTCGTGCTCGTACCAGCCGCCGCCGATGCCCATCTCGACGCGTCCGCCCGAGATGAGGTCGGTGGTGGCGGCGACCTTCGCGAGGTAGGCCGGGTTGCGGTAGCTCATCGCCGTACACATCTGGCCGAGACGCACCCGCGAGGTGACCGCCGCGAACGCGGACATGAGGGTCCACGCCTCGTGCGTGGCCTCCTCCGTCGGTGCCGGGACGGTATGGAAATGGTCGTAGACCCACAGCGAATCCCAGGACGAACCCTGATCGGCGCGCAACGCGAAGTCGCGCATCACCGACCACTGATCCGAGGGATCGATTCCGACGAGATCCAGACGCCAACCTTGAGGAACGAACAATCCGAAGCGCATGAAACGAATGTACCTATGCTTCCTGTTTTTCGAGCGGTGAGGAACCGGGCTCCGACGCGGTCGGCGGTGGCCACGGGGAATAGACCGGGATGAACCGGAACAGGAGACCTGCGCCGACCAGCGCCGCTCCCCCGATCGCGGCGACGGCAGCCCCGAGCGGGACCACCGCGGCGAGCGCGCCGACGCCGAAGGGTCCGGCGAACATGCCGGTGTCGTGGGTGAGCCGCCAGGCAGCGAGGAATTCGGCGCGCGTCGCCGGTGGGGCGATGTCGGCGCCGAGCGTCATGATGACGCCGTTGCCGAGCCCGTTGCCGATGCCCATCACGACGGCGACGACCCCGATCGACAGGAGGTCGTGCGAAAACGGCAACGCCAGGTAGGACGCCCCGATCACCAGAAGCGACGGCACCGCGATGAACCGGCGGCCGTACCGGTCCATGAAGTGTCCGGCCGGATACGAGCACAGCAGATCGACGGCGGCTCCGACCCCGAAGACGAAGCTGACCTGGGCGGCATCGAGTCCGAGATGGGCAGCCCACAGCGGTAGCACCGCCTCCCGCGAGGCTCGGGCCGCACCCATCAGGAGCGACCCGGCGCCGAGCGTGGCCAGCAACTTCCGGTGCCGGCGCAGAATCGACGACAGCGTCGCGTGGGTACCGGCGGTGCCTGCGTGGCGCCTCGGCGGGTCGGGGACCCTCGACATCAGCCATCCGGACAGCACGACGCCGACGAACTGCACCATGAATCCGCCCCGGGCGCCGACCATCAGGATCACGGCGGCACCGAGCAGCGGTCCCACGAAGAAGCCGAGCCGCCACATCGCCGCGAACGACGACATCGCCCGGGCGCGCAGCCCGATCGGCACGGCATCGGCCAGGTAGCTCTGGCGGGCCAGCCCCCACACGGCGTTGGCGAGCCCGGTCAGCAGTGCGCCCACACCCAGCATCCACGGTGTCTGCGCGAGCAGACAGACCAGCACTCCGGCGGCGCCGACGGTACTGCCGCCGATGATGGACCGCCGCTCCCCGAACCTGGCGACGATCCGGCCCGCCGGCAGGTCGCCCAGGACGGCGCCGAGCCCGACGACCGCGACGATCAGCCCGGACACGGCCACAGACGCACCCAGTTCGCGGGCCGTCAGTGCCATGACCGGGGCGGCGGCCCCCTGGCCGATGCCGAAGATCGCGGCGGGGACGAAGACGGTGGTGACGAGAGGTTTCAGACCGGTCTCGCCGCTCATGCGCTCGCTTCGTCGACCGCGCCCGCGAACCGGTTACCGGCGTCCGTGAGACCGTAGTGACCGCGCAGGGTGGTCGCGGTGTACTCCGTCCGGAACAGTCCGCGTTGCTGCAGGATCGGGACGACACGGTCGACGAAGTCGTCCAGTCCGCCGGGCAGGTAGGGCGGCATGATGTTGAAACCGTCGGCCGCGCCCTGCTCGAACCACGTCTGCAGCTCGTCGGCCACCTGTTCGGGCGTGCCGGCGAACGTGCGGTGCCCGCGTCCGCCACCGAGCAGCCCGATCAGTTGCCGGACGGTGAGTGAACCGTCCGCCCCGAGATCCTTCACCAGCTGGTAGCGGCTCTTGTTGCCCTGGATCTCGTCCAGCGGCGGAAGCGGCGGAAGCGGGGCGTCGAGGGAATGCTTCGTGAGGTCGACACCGAGCATCGTGGACAGCTGCCGCAGCGAGTACTCCGGCGAGATCAGGTCGGTGAACGACTGCTCGAGCGCCTTCGCCTCCTCCTCGGTGTCCGCGATGAACGGCACGATGCCGGGCAGCACCTTCAGGTCGCCGGCATTGCGGCCGTGCTTGACGACACGCGCCTCGAGGTCGCGGTAGAACTCCTGGCCCTGCTCCAGGGTGCGCTGCGCGGTGAAGACGGCCTCGGCGTACCGCGCGGCGAACTCCTTGCCGCTCTCGGACGATCCGGCCTGCACCAGCAGCGGCCGCCCCTGGGCGGACCTCGGCGAGTTGAGCGGCCCCTTGACCCGGAACCGCGGCCCGTCGTGGTCGATGGTGTGGACCTTGCCGGGGTCGGCGAACACGCCGGTCTCCGGGTCGAGCACCACCGCGCCGCCCTCCCAGCTGTCCCACAGGGCGAGCGTCACGTCGACGAATTCCTCTGCGCGCTCGTACCGTCCGCTGTGGGCGGGGATGCCGTCGACGCCGAAGTTCGCCGCCTCGTCCGCACCGGCCGAGGTCACGATGTTCCACCCCGCCCGGCCGCCGCTGATGTGGTCGAGCGACGTGAACTTGCGTGCCAGGTTGTACGGGTCGGAGTAGCTCGTGGAGGCCGTGGCGATCAGCCCCACGTGTTCGGTGGCGACGGCGATCGCCGACAGCAACGTGACGGGCTCGAAGATCGCCTGGGTGTTGTGTTTGATCCGCGGTCCGACGGCGAGACCGTCGGCGAAGAACACCGAATCGAGCTTGCCCCGCTCCGCGATCCGGCCGAGTTCCTGGAAGTGTGCGACGTCCAGAACGCGGTGTGCCTCGGTGCGGGGATGGCGCCACGCCGCCTCGTGATGTCCCACACCCATGAGAAACGCGTTGAGGTGGAACTGGGATTCCTGTGACATGGGAGTTTCTTTTCCGGTAAGTGACTAGACCCGCCAGCGGGACAGCCTGCGTTCGATCAGTACGAGAACGGCGTTGAGTGTCAGCCCGAGAACCGAGATGGCGACGATGCCCGCATACATGTTGGGGATCTGGAAGTTGAACTGGGAGGCGGTGATCAGGTAGCCGAGGCCTGCCTTGGCCCCGACCATCTCGGCGGCGATCAGCACGAGGATCGACGACGCCGCCGCCATGCGGATTCCGGTGAAGATGGTGGGAACGGCGGCGGGCAGCACGACCTTCTGGAACAGGCGCACGGGCGACAGTCCCAGCGAGGACGCCGACTTGATCAGCAACGGGTCGACGGTGCGCACACCGGAGATCGTGTTCAGCAGGATCGGGAAGGTGCACGCGTAGATCACCAGGGCGATCTTGGACTCCTCACCGATGCCGAGGATCAGGATGAACACGGGCAGCAACGCCAGCGCCGCCGTGTTTCGGAACAGCTCCAGGATCGGGTTCAGGAAGTCCGACACCGGGCGGTACCAGGCGATCGCGATGCCCAGCGGGATCGCGATCACCACCGCCACGAAGAATCCGATCAGGGCGCGGGAGAGGCTGGCGGACACGTGCTGCCACAGCTCACCGCTCTGCACCAGATCGAAAAATGCCTCGATCACCGTGCTGAACGGGGGCAGGAATACCTCGTCGACGAGACCCACCCGTGGAGCGATCTCCCACAGTGCCAGGAAGGCGACGATCGCGACGGACGGCTTGAGGATCCGCCAAGCGATCGGACGCAGTGCCGCACCGGCACGCTGGACGACACCCGGCTGCGGCGGGGTGGAAGCGGGCGACGGAGCCGACGTCCCGGGTGGATCGATTGCGACGGGGGCTTCCGGTGACGCGAGTGCGCTAGACATGTGCTTCCTCCTTCTCGATCACCTGTGCACGCTCCACTTCGCCGTGCAGCAGCGTCCAGATGCGGTGGCGGTAGTGCCGGAACTGCTCGTTGGACCGGACGTCCTCGCCGCTGCGGTCGATGTCGATGTCCACGAACGTCTTCACCCGGCCGGGCCGCGACGTCAGGACGGCGACCCGCTGCCCGAGGTAGATGGCCTCGTCGATGCCGTGCGTGATGAACAGGATGGTCTTGCCGGTGGCCTTCCAGATGCGCAGCAGTTCGTCCTGCAGCGACTCACGGGTCTGCGCGTCGAGCGCCGCGAACGGCTCGTCCATCAGCAGCACCTCGGGATCGAACGCGAGGCTGCGGGCGATCGCGACGCGCTGCTTCATGCCGCCCGACAGCTCGTGCGGGTACCGGTCGCCGAAGCCCTTCAGGCCGACGAGCTCGAGGTAGTGCTCAGCGAGTTCGCGCCGTTCCTTCTTGGGCAGTCCCTTGGCCTCGAGCCCGAACTCGATGTTGTGCCGGGCCGTCCGCCACGGCAGGAGTGCGTACTGCTGGAAGACGATTCCGCGGTCGAGACCGGGCCCGGTCACCGGCTGCCCGTCGAGCAGGATCCGGCCCGACGTCGGGGTGCTGAGTCCGCCGAGCAGGTCGAGCAGCGTGGACTTCCCGCAACCACTCGGCCCGACGAGGACGAGGAATTCGCCGTCTGCGAGATCGATGTCGATGTCCTCGATCGCGGTGAACTTGTCCTTGGACCCTCGCACGTCGAACTGTTTGGTGACGTGCTCGAGGCGGAGCTTGGGCGTCTGAACCCGATCGGGGTTCGAGGCGGTGGTGCTCATTTCTGTCCTTCCAGTACTTCTCCGTCGGGCCCGCTCTCGGGCTGGAACGTGCCGTTGGCGTACGGGTTGAATTCGTTGGTGTAGAGGTCGGTTGCGGTCAACTTGCCCTCGTCGAGCTCACCGTTGCGGACGAGCCAGTCGATCCAGGTCTGCAGTTCCTTCTCCTGGATCACGGCCCCGGCGACGGGAATCCCGGAGCTGCGCCAGTAGTCGATGGCCTCGTCGCTCTCGTTGCGGCCACGCTTGTCGATGATGCTCTTGAACCGTGCGACGACCTCCTCACGCGGAGTCACCTGGGTCCATCGGATGGCCCGGGCCGTGCCCTGCACGAAGTCCGCGACGGCGTCCTTGTTCTTCGCCAGGAAGTCGTCGCGCACCACGTAGGTTCCGTAGCTGAATGCGCCGAACAGATCCCGGTCCGTGAACAGCGGCCGGATACCCCCACGCTCCTGGGCTGTTTCGCGGAAGATGCCGTTGATGGCGGCCACGTCGATCTGACCTTCGCGCAGGGCCGTTTCGTTGTTCACCGGCGGAACCACGGTCAGCTCCACCTGTTTGATCTCGTCCTGGGTCAACCCCTGCTGGGCCAGCCACTCCCGGACCAGGAACTCGTGGTGCGCACCGAGCGTGTTCATCCCGACCTTCTTGCCGATCAGGTCGCGCGCCGAGCGAATGGGGCTGCCGTCCAGCACGAAATAGCCCGTGTACTCGCCGGCATCCGCACCGTAGGAACTCAGCACCGACGTGATCGGTGCCCCCGCAGCATTGAGCTTGACGACGGCTCCGTTGAACGCCGAGCCGAACTCGATGTCACCGGTGGCCGCCGACTGGATGTCCTGCGGGCCGCTGGTAGTGTCGCCGACCCATTCGAGCGTGATCTTGTCGTAATACCCCAGGTCCTCGGCGAGTTCGTGGAATCCCACGTCCCCGGCCCACCCCTGGTAACGCAGGACCGTGCTCCCGTCCTCGGTGGTGGCGGTCTCCGACGAGCCGGCGCACCCCGCCACTCCCGAGGCCAACGTGAACAGTGCTGCGGTCGCCGCGAGGGCGCGCACGGCGCCGCGCCGGAAGTGGGACATCGACATCACTTTCTTCTCGTGGGGATCTGGGTGGAGTTCACTTGGCGGCCAGCGCTTGTCCGTCGGGGCCGCTGTCGGCGGGGTACGTGCCGTTGGCGTACGGGTTGTACTCGTTGGTGTAGACGTCGGCGGGCGTGAGCTTGCCGTCCTCGAGTTCCCCGTTGCGGACCAGCCAGTCGATCCAGGTCTGAATCTCCTTGTCGGTGATCACGCCACCGGGACCCGCCACACCCGGCGTCTTCCAGTAGTCGACGAGGTCGGTGGTCTCGTTGCGGCCGCGCTTGGTGATGATGTCCTTGTACTTCGCGATCACGTCGTCGCGCGGAGTCGTCTGGGTCCATCGGATCGCGCGTGCCGTGCCCTGCACGAAGTCCGCGACGGCGTCCTTGTTCTTCGCGATGAAGTCGTCGCGGAACAGCAGCGAACCGTAGGTGAAGGAACCGAAGATGGATTCGTCGGTGAACAGCGGGCGGATGCCGCCGCGTTCGACCGCCTTGTCGCGGAACACGCTTCCGAGCGTGCCGACGTCGATCTGACCCTGCCGCAGCGCCTGTTCGGTGTTCACCGGCGGAACGACGGTCAACTCGACCTGCTTGATCTCGTCGGGGGTCAGCCCCTCCCGCGCCAGCCACTCACGCACGAGGAACTCGTGGTGTGCGCCGAGCGTGTTCATGCCGACCTTCTTGCCGATCAGGTCACGTGCCGACGTGATCGGGCTTCCGTCGAGCACGTAGTACCCATTGAACGTCTCCTTGTCGGAGCCGTAGTAGCCGATGACGGACGTGATCGGCGAATCGGCCGCGGCCAGCTTCAACACCGCACCGTTGAACGCGCCACCGAAGTCGGTCTGCCCCGTGGCGGCATTCTGGATGCTCTGCGGCCCACTAGTGGTGTCGCCGATCCAGTTCAGTTCGACCTTCTGGTAGTAGCCCAGGTCGGCCGCGAGTTCCGGGAACGAGACCTGTCCCGTGGTCCCCTCGTAGCGCAACACCGTCTTTCCGTCGGCTGTCGTGGTGGTCTCGGAACCGGAGCACGCGACAGCGAGGCTGGTGAACGTGAGAAGGGCGGCCGCTGCGGCCAGAGTCCGCGCGAAACGTGGACGAATCATCGAAGGTCTTCCTAGTGTGTGATGCCCGCCCACGACGAAGCGGCGGGTCCTGCGAGCGCACTCCCGAACCCGCCCGGCGGTCGCCGGACGGGTGAGCAGGACGTGCAGAAGAAAAAGGGGTGCGAAAAAGCCAGGTCAGCTACGACAGCCGAAACACTGGAACATGGCAGACTCCCTGGACGTGGTGTGGTCGCCACACCATACGTCCGGACCCACCACCAGGGTCAACGGTTACGCACACGACGGATTTTATGTCTGGACCGCACGTAGGATATCGGCATGCCCACTGCGACGCTGGTAGACGAATTCGAGTCCCACCGGCCGCATCTGCTGTCCGTGGCCTATCGGCTGACGGGAAGCGTCAGCGACGCGGAGGACGCCGTGCAGGAGTCGTGGCTACGACTCGACGACGCGGACGCCGCGAACATCCGCGACCTCCGGCCGTGGCTCACGACGGTGGTCGGGCGGATCTGCCTCGACCGGTTGCGGTCGGCCGCGGTGCGGAGGGAACAGCATGTCGGCCAATGGCTTCCGGAACCCATCGTCACCGGACTGTCGCCGTCAGCCGAGCCGGACCCGCTGGAAGCGGTCGTCCGGGACGAGGACAACCGCCTCGCCGCGCTGATCGTGCTCGACACGCTCACCCCTGCGCAACGGGTTGCATTCGTGCTGCACGACGGTTTCGGGGTGCCGTTCGACGAGGTAGCCGGGATTCTCGGAATCGAGACGCCCGCGGCGCGTCAGCTCGCGTCGCGGGCCCGGAAGGCCGCTGCCGCAACCACACCCGCCGTTCCCGACGAGGAGCATGCGCTCGCCGTGCAGCGACTGCTCGAGGCACTCGCCGCCGGCGACCTCGACGCGGTGGTCGCGGCGCTGCACCCGGATGCTCTCGTCATCGGCGACGCCAACGGCACCACGAGCACCGCCGTCAACGTCATCCGCGGCGCGGACAAGTTCGCCCGCTTCTTCCTCGGTCTCATCGAACGGTACGGGCCGGCGGTGTTCACCGTCATGCATCCGGTCCTGGTCAACGGCCAGCTGGGCTTCTTCAGTGCCGCACTCACCGGCGACGAGGCCCACCGCAGCTCGCCGCCGCGAGTGGGTGGGTTCACCGTCCGGGACGGACTCGTCTACGCGGCGTACGACATCGCCAATCCGGAGAAGTTCGGCGGGATCAGGCTCCCGGGCCTTTCTTCGTGACCGCGGCGTCGTCGGCCCACGGCACCCGGCACGAATCGGTGCCGAAACCCTGCTCCGTGATGCCCAGCGCCGAGTACATCCGGGCGCGCATGTTCTCGATGCCGATCTGGTAGGACAGTTCGACGACACCGGCCCGGCCGAACCGGCGCTCGAGGTCTGCGACCTGTTCGTCGGTGACCGTGGTGGGCGTCGCCGTCATCGCGTCGGCGTATGCGATGGCCGCGCGCTCGTCCTCGCTGTACGCGGGCGAGTCGGCGTAATCGGCGATGTGCTGGAGCCGCTCCACGTCGAGGCCGTCGAGGCGTTGCAGCATCGTGCCGAAGTCCACGCACCACGAGCAGCCGATCGTCCACGCCACGCGGTAGACGGCGATCTCCCGCACATTCGCGGGAAGCACGGTCGACGCCTTCTGCACCGCCAGCTCGTGCCGGGCCGAGGCGACGAACAGCTTGCGGTGATGGGCGAGCACGGTGAACGGCTCGGGCACCTCGTCGAACTTGTGGGCAGCATATTTGTAGGCGACCTTCACCAGCGGGCTCGCGTCCGCCGGGGCCACTGCGGGAATGCGGGGCATTGCGTCCTCCATCGTCACCGGGCGCCCTTCGCGCGCCGTCTACAGAGAAGACGAGACAGCCCCGCAGAACGTGACGCGGCCCTGTGCAACCCTCGCCGCCACACCGACTACGCTGCAGTAATGCCCGCAACGCCGCGCAACCGCACCGTCCAGCGCTTGCAGCCGTTCGCCTCCACCATCTTTGCCGAGATGACGGCGCTCGCCGTGCGCCACGACGCCATCAACCTCGGCCAGGGTTTCCCCGACACCGACGGTCCCGCGTCCATGCTCGACACCGCGCGCCGAGCCATCGCGGACGGGCTCAACCAGTACCCACCCGGCCCCGGCATGCCCGTGCTCCGACACGCTGTCGCGGCCGACCGCCTGGCGCGGTACGGGCTCGACCACGACCCCGACTCGGAGGTGCTGGTCACCGTCGGCGCCACCGAGGCCATCAGCGCCGCCATTCTGGGGCTGGTCGAACCGGGTGAAGAAGTGGTGCTGATCGAGCCGTACTACGACTCCTACGCGGCGTCGGTCGCGCTGGCGGGAGCGGTGCGACGCAGCGTGCCGCTCGCCCGCTCCGGCACGAAGTTCGTCGTCGACCTCGATGCTCTGCGAGCCGCGATCACACCGAAGACCCGGATGCTGGTGATCAACACCCCGCACAATCCGACCGGCACCGTGTTCACCCCGGAGGAGATCGCCGCCGTCGCGGAGCTGGCCTGCGAGCACGACCTGCTGGTTCTCAGCGACGAGGTGTACGAACACCTGGTCTTCGACGGCCGAACGCACACCGCCCTGGCCACTCTGCCGGGAATGTACGAACGGACCGTTTCGGTGTCGAGCGCCGCCAAGACGTTCAACGTCACCGGGTGGAAGATCGGCTGGGCGTGCGGTCCGGCGGAACTGATCGACGCCGTCCGGACCGCGAAGCAGTACATGTCCTTCGTCGGCGGCGGACCGTTCCAACCCGCGGTGGCGCATGCGCTGAGCCACGAGCAGCAGTGGGTGAAAGAGCTGCGGGACAGTCTGCAGGCCAAGCGGGACGTGCTGTACGACGCGCTCGTCGCGTCCGGTCTGGAGGTCCATTCGGGCGGCGGCACGTACTACCTGTGCGCCGACATCACCGCGATCGGCGAACGCGACGGCATCGACTTCTGCCGCAGGCTCCCGGAGCGCATCGGCGTGGCCGCGGTGCCGGTCAGTGTGTTCACCGACCATCCGCAGCCGTGGAACCCGCTGGTGCGGTTCGCGTTCTGCAAACAGGACCACGTGCTCGAGGAGGCGGCGCGGCGGCTCCGGACTCTCGGGGAGCCCGGATCGTGACTGCCCGCACCATCCCCGCCGACTTCGTCCGGCGATCGCTCGAGCTGTCGGCGCGCAGTGGGGTCGATCTCTCCCCCGCGCTGTCGGCGGCGGGAATCACGACGGCGTCGCTGGAGGATCCGCTGGCCCGGTTGACGCCGACCCAGGTCACCGCGTTCACCCAGGCGGTCTGGCAGATCACGGGCGACGAATTGTTCGGGCTCGGGCCGGCCCCGGTCCCCCGCGGCACGTTTCGGCTCGTCTGCCTCGCGCTGATCCACACCGCGGATCTGTCCGCCGCTCTCGAGCGGATGGCCGACATCCTGCGCGCCCTGCCGTCGCTGCCCGCGCTGCACATCGGTCCCGGTGTCAACGGCGGAACCCGGATGACCATCGACATCCGCCCGGCCGCGGCCGAACGGTCCACCGAGGACGTGCAGTCGTCGCTCGAGGCGACGCGGGTGACCACCGATTTCCTGCTGATCCTGCTTCATCGTTTCGCGGCGTGGCTCGTGGGCAAGAGGGTCCGGTTGCTGGCAGTGGAACTGCCGTATCCGGCGCCGCTGCCGCACCTCGCCGAGAACTACGATCACATCTTCGGTGTCCCCGTGACATTCGATTCCGACATTCCCGCAGTCGAATTCGACAACGCCGTCATGCGGGCGCCCATCATCCAGACCGAGGAGACGCTCGAGGACTACCTCCGAGAGTCACCGACGCTGCTGATGTCGGAGCGTGACTACGACAGCACGGCGTCGGCGCAGGTGCGCCGGGTCCTCGAGCTGGGCATGAAAGGCCGGACGTCGACGGCCGAGGACATCGCGGAGATGCTGTCGATCAGCGTCCCCCACCTGCGCCGCCTGCTCCGGCAGGAGGGGACGTCGCTGAATCAGCTGCGCGAGGAAGTGCTCCGCGACGCCGCCGTGGCCGGGCTCCGACGAGGCGAGACCGTGGAGGACCTGTCGGCGCGACTCGGCTTCTCCGAGCCCAGCGCGTTCCGTCGCGCCTTCAAACGCTGGACCGGCAGCACCCCGAGTTCCTACCGCGGAGCGTGACAGCGCGTCAGCTGACGCAGAACTCGTTGCCCTCGGGGTCTGCCATCGTGACCCACTCGCTCGGTCCCTGGCGGCCGCGATGCAGCACGGTGGCGCCGGACTGCTCCAGCTTCTCGGCGACCTCGTAGCGGGCGTCGCCGACCCTGATGTCCAGGTGGAGCCGGTTCTTCACCGTCTTCCGTTCGGGAACCAGCTGGAACAGCACGCGCGGGCGCTCCGGGTGCTCCGGATCGCGGATGGCCTGGCCCTCCCGCCAGACCAGGACACCCTCGAACTCCATGGTGTCGGACTCCTGCGCGTGGCCGGCCTGGACGAGCCCGCGGATGAACTCCTCGTTGCTCGGCTCCACCTCCCAGCCGAGCGCCTGCGCCCACCATTTGGCCAGGGTATGCGGGTTCTCCGAGTCCACTGTGACTTGAAATTCATATCCCATGGCCCGACGGTACAGCGGGGCACCGACAGGTCCCGGTGAGCCGCGTCCGGGACCTGCCGGGTCAGGGTTTGACGAGGATCCGGATGGGGTCTCCCTCGTGGTTCGCGAGCTTCTCGATGCCCTTTGCGACGTCTTCGAGCGGGACGATCTCGCTGATCGACCGTGACAGGTGGAGGCGGCCACGGGACACCAGTTCGGCGAGGGTTTCGATGTCCACGTTCTTGTAGCCGAGGTGGCCGAGTACCTGCTTCTGGGACAGTCCGAACTGCGCGGTGGTGCCCACCGAGGCCTCCTGGGCGCTCAGCCCGACCGCGACGAGTCGGCCTCCCACCGTCAGGCAGTCGAGTGCCTGCTCGAACGTCACTGTCAGTCCGGCCGCGTCGAACGCGACGTCGAGCATCCGGCCGCCCGTCGCGTCGGCGACCTTCTCTTTCAGGTTCTCGTCCCGGGAGTCGAATGCGTAATCGGCCCCGAGCTCCAGGGCACGTTCCCGCACAGCGGGATTGATGTCGAACGCGATCACGGGGACAGCGCCGACAAGGCGTGCCAGCTGCACGATGTGGGTGCCGACTCCGCCCACACCCCACACGCCGACGGTCTCCCCGACCACCACCTTGCCGGTGCGCACAACCGCGCCGAACGGCGTCGACACCGCGTCGGCGAGGATGGCCGCCTGCTCGAACGGAACGTTGTCCGGGATGCGGGTCAGTCCCCCCGCCTGCGCCACCGTGTACTCGGCCCACGCGCCGTCGTAGGCGAACGCCATCAGCTGGATGTTCAGGCAGTTCGTGAGGTCCCCGCGGCGACAGTTGCGGCACCCCAAGCAGGGCCTGCCCGCGGACGGCACGACGCGGTCTCCCTCGGACCAGCCGGTCACTCCGGCACCGAGTTTCGCGATGGTGCCCGACGCCTCGTGGCCCTGCGTCACCTCGGGCAGCAGCGCGGGGAACGTGCCGTCGATCAGGCTCAGGTCGGAATGGCAGATGCCGCAGAACTCCACTTTGACGAGCACCTCACCGGGACCGGGTTCCGGAATCGGAACATCCTCCACAGCAATGGTTTTCGTGTCCGCGTGGAATCGCTGCGCCCGCATGGTCCCGGCCATCTCTCACCCTTCGTCGTCGTCGCTCCCGACGGTACCCGCGAAACATGCTCAGGTGTGCATGATTCAGGCCAATGCCGGTTCAGACCATCGCGGGCCGCGTCCGGTCGAGGGCGAGGTGAACGGCGAGGCCGCCGAGGACGCTTCCCATCACGAACTTCTGCGCACGCAGCCACACCGGGCGTCCGGACAGGAACGCCGCGACAGCTCCTGCGACGCAGACGATCAGCGCGTTCACGGTGAGCGCCACCACGATCTGCACAGTGCCCAGCAGCAGGCTCTGCAACCACACCGGCCCGGCGCCGGGATGGACGAACTGCGGGATCAGCGCCAGGTACATCACCGCGATCTTCGGATTGAGCAGGTTGGTCGTGAGGCCCATCAGGAACAGCCGGGCGGACGAATCCCGGGGCAGCGCCCGGGACGGAGCGAACGGCGTGTGCCCGCCCGGCCGCAACGCCTTCCACGCCAGCCAGCCCAGATAGCACGCGCCCGCCAGCTTCAGCGCGGTGTACGCCTGCGGTACGACGGAGAACACCGCCGAAATACCCAGTGTCGCAGCAGCCAGATAGCACAGGAATCCCAGAGCGACCCCAGCCAGCGAGACCAGCCCCGCCACCCTGCCCTGAGTGATGCTGCGCGAGACCAGATACACCATGTTCGGTCCCGGTGTGAGAACCATACCGAGGGCGATCGCCGCCACTCCGAGTACCGCCGCCGAATCGATCATGCCCGTGACGATCCCACCGCGGCGACGCGCCGTCGCGGTCCAGTCCGGCCTCGGTGGACCTGTGTCCGGGTTGCATTCGTCGACGACCAGTGGGAACGTCGAACGAGTAAAGCGTTGTCCAATCCGAAAGGGTGAAACACGAGTTATGCGTACGGCCGTAGCCGACAACTACCCCACGAGGGACCGCAACGAGTGCACGATGACCGTCCGCCAGGACCCGGTCACCTGGTCGGACCAGAAACGGGGTGATACCCGCTCCGGTCCGCTCACCGCGAATCAGATTGCCGTCTACGACAAACGCGGATATCACTCCGCCGAGTCGATCATCCCGCCACGCGACGTGTTCAACCTGGTCGACGAGATGACCCGCCTCGCCGAGACCGATACGCTGCGCGGCGACGGCCGGGTCGTGCGGGAGAACGGCGACGGCGCCGTCCGTTCCGTGTTCGACGTCCACCGTCTCAGCGACGTCGTCGACGAGATCATCCGCCGCCCCGAGGTGGTGGGTATCGCCCGGCAGATCCTCGGTTCGGACGTCTACGTCCACCAGTCGCGACTCAATTTCAAGCCCGGTTTCTCCGGCGGCCCGTTCTACTGGCACTCCGACTTCGAGACCTGGCACGCCGAGGACGGCATGCCCACTCCTCGCGCCGCGAGTATCTCGATCGCGCTCACCGAGAACTACGGGCACAACGGCGGGCTGATGATCATGCCCGGATCTCACCGCGCGTTCGTGTCGTGCGCCGGCGAGACCCCCGAGGACTACTACAAGGAATCGCTGGTCAGCTACGTTCCACCCACGGGGTCGCCCGATCAGCCGACGCTCACCCGGATGGCGAACGAGTACGGCATCGACATGATGACCGGACCGGCCGGCTCCGCCACCGTGTTCGATTCCAACTGCATGCACGGTTCGAACGGCAACATCACGCCGTTCGCGCGTTCCAACCTCTTCATCGTGTTCAACAGTGTCGAGAACACCCTGACGAATCCGTTCTCGGCGCCCGCACCGCGCCCCGACTACCTCGGTAGCCGGGATTTCACCCCCTTGCGGTAACGAGCACCATGACGTACCGCGGCCCCGCTCCCTGACGTCGGAGCGGGGCCGCGGTCTGTCGATGCCGCGAAACCCGTAGCCTTCGCGCCGTCCTGCATGCGACGATGACTGGGCACGGTTCGACCGCCCGGCCGGGCGCCGGCCGAACCTTCATCTCCCGGAACGGGGAATGATGTTTGCCTACATCGCGCGCACTGTCGTCGCACACCCGTGGCACGTCATCGCGACCTGGGTGGTCGCGGCAATAGCCGTCATCCTGTTCGCACCGAGTCTCGACGACTACACCACCGGCAACCAGCAGACGTTCCTGCCCAGTTCATTCGAGTCCTCCGAGGCGCAGGCCGTCGGCAACGAATACTTCCCGAGCCTGTCGGGCGCCACCGGCAGCCTGGTGGTGGTCCGCGCCGACGCCGCCCCGCTGTCACCCGCCGACCAGCAGACGGCACTGAATCTCGCGACCACGCTGCAGAATTCGGCGATCCCGGGAGTCGTGAGCGTGCAGGGGTCGCCTGCGTCGCTGTCCGCCGACGGGAAGGCCGCCGCACTGCAGGTGGTGTTCGACGGACAACCCGGCGACGACCAGGTCAACGACGCCGTGCCGGTCATCCGGGGCGACGCCGAGCAGCAACTGAACGGCACCGGCCTGGTGAGCGGGCTGACCGGGAACGCGGCCATTCAGGTCGACACCACCGCCGCCTACGACAACGCCGACAAGGTCATCACGATCGCCACAGTGATCGTCATCCTCACCCTGCTCGGCCTGATCTTTCGCAGCCCCGTCATCGCCGTGCTGCCGGTTGTCGTGATCGGTGTGGTGCTGTCGGTGGTCACCGGACTGACCGCCGTGCTCGCCGATCTGTTCGACTTCCAGGTCAGCACATCGCTGCAATCCATACTCGTGGTCGTCCTCTTCGGTGTCGGCACCGACTACATCGTCTTCCTGCTGTTCCGCTATCGCGAACGTCTCCGGCAGCAGGCCGCGGCAGGGTCCACCACCGACACCCATCGAGAGGCCCTCGTGTTCTCCACCGACGTCGTCGGGCGCGTCGTGGCGTCGTCGGCGCTCACGGTCATCGTCGCGTTCGCCGCCCTGCTACTGGCGAAACTCGGCTCGCTCACCACGCTCGCGCCGGGACTCATCGTCGCCGTGGCCGTCATGCTGGTGACGGCGTTGACGCTCATCCCCGCCGTGTTCACCGTGCTGGGCCGCCACCTGTTCTGGCCGCTCGGACCGGGGCACGACAGCCCCCACACCCCGTTCGCCTCGATCGGCGCCGCGATCGGGCGCCGGCCAGCGGTGTTCGCCGTCGCGATCGGCGTCGTGTTGATCGCGCTCGCCTCCTTCGCGTCCGGCTACAAGTCGACGTACAACACGCTGGGGGAACTGCCCTCCGACACGCCGTCACAGCAGGCCTTCGACACCCTCGATCAATCCTTCCCCGCGGGTGCGCTGAGCCCGACGCAGGTGTACGTCGTGGCTCCCGGACCGCTGGATCCCGCGTCGCTGACCCCGCTCGTCACCGCTCTCACGCAGGTGCCGGGAGTGTCCTCGGTCGCCCCGCCGCGACCCAGTCAGGACGGTCGAGCCGCGCTCGTCAACGTCGTACTCGCCGACGACCCCTACTCGAACGCGTCCCTCGACCTCGTCGAGGGACCGATCCGCGACGCCGCCCACGGAGCGGTCCCCGGCTCGGAAGTCGTTGTGGGAGGGCAGACATCCACGTTCGTCGACGTCCGCGCGCAACTCGCGGCGGATACGCGCCTCGTGTTCCCCGTCGCCGCAGTCGCCATCGCGCTGATTCTCGCCCTGCTTCTGCTCGCAGTGCCGGCCCCGCTCAACCTGCTGGTGTGCGTCGCCCTCACGTTCGTCGCCACGCTCGGCGCCGTGGTGCTCCTGTTCCTGCACGGCCTCGGCTACGACGGGATCGACTTCTCGATTCCGATCGTGCTGTACCTGTTCGTCGTCGCGATCGGCACCGACTACAACATCCTGCTGGCCTCGCGACTGCGAGAGGAATTCCGCAACGGGTACACCCCGCGTGAGTCCGCGCGGATCGCCGTCTCCAACGACGCTCCCACGGTGGCCGCCGCCGGTCTGATCCTGGCGCTGACCTTTGCTTCCCTGACCCTCACCGGACTGGCCAACCTCGCCGAACTCGGCTTCGGTGTCGCGATCGGTGTCGCCATCGCCGCCTTCGCGATGGCCCCGATGCTGGTACCGAGCCTGTCGGCACTCGAACGTCGCGCCTTCTGGTGGCCGAGCAGGCAGAAGGCGACCGTCGACACCGGCGACGACCGCGAGCCTGCCGTGCCGCGGTAACTTCTGTCGTCAAACGCGTCCTTGCACAGACGCACCCCTTCTTCGCAGCCGCACTTCTAGGGCCCGAAAAGTAGTGCGGCTACAGAGATCGGGTGCGTCTGCGCGGAGGTCACTGCGCTCGGTTCCATGAGCGCATTCGCCGAAGCCGGCCTCAGCGAATGCGCGCGGGAGAACATGGACTGCATGCCGGGCTTCGGCACGTTCCTCGTCCTCTCCTTGCTCACGCTCTTCACCATCGGAATGGCGTTCGCGATCTCGATGTCGGCGACCCTCTCGATAGTCCTGGCGAGACCAGGTGTCCTCCGCGGCGCACTCTGGTTCGTCGCCGTCTGGACCGTCCCGCTCCTGGGCGCGGTCGCGTGGTTTCTCTCCGAGCGACGGCGTACTTCCCGCCCCGACAACGATAAGAACATACGTTCGAATATCGGGTAGCATGGCGGCATGACTTCCGCGGATGCGCGGCATGCGCTCCAGGCCTCACTGTTCGACGACGCGTCGTTCGGTGTCGATCTGGGCGCGCTCGGGTCGACGGTGCAGCGTCGCATGCTCACGGCGGGAGCGTGGGTCGACGTGCGGCCGGGGTGGCTGACCGGTTCCGACGAGCTGTTCACCACGCTCGCGGAGACGGTGCCGTGGAAGGCGGAGCGGCGCCAGATGTACGACCGGGTGGTCGACGTCCCGCGCCTCCTCCGGTTCTACCCGGAGGGTGAGCCGCTCCCCGACCCGCTGCTGGTCGCGGCACGCGACGCCCTGAGCACGCATTACCTGCCCGAACTGGGCGAGACGTTCGCCACTTCCGGACTCTGCTTCTACCGCAACGGCTCCGACAGCGTCGCCTGGCACGGCGACGACACCGGCCGGAGCCGCACCGAAGACACCATGGTCGCCATCCTCTCGCTCGGCGCCGCGCGTCCGCTGCTGCTGCGTCCGCGCGGCGGCGGGCACTCGATCCGGTACTCGCTCGGCCACGGTGACCTGCTGGTGATGGGTGGTTCCTGCCAGCGCACCTGGGAGCATTGCGTACCGAAGAGCACCCGCCCGCTCGGACCGCGGATCAGCGTGCAGTTCCGCACGAGAGGCGTGCGGTGATCACTTCCGACGTGCGGCCACTGCCTGCGCGAGACGGTCCAGCTGCGCCGCCGTCGTGTTCCAGTCGATGCACGCGTCGGTGATGGACTGGCCGTACGTGAGGTCCTCGGCCTTCCCGAGCGTGAGGTCCTGACGACCGGCTTCGATGAAGCTCTCCACCATCACACCGACGATCCCCTTCTCGCCTTCCTCGAGCCGCACCGCGATGTCGTTCAGCACGTCGACCTGCTTCTCGTGGTTCTTGCTGCTGTTGCCGTGGCTGGCATCGATGACGACCCGCTCCGGCAGACCGCCCTTGCGCAGCCGGGCGAGCGTGTCCGCCACCGTCTCCGCGTCGTAGTTCGGTCCGTCGCTGCCCCCGCGGAGGATGACGTGGCAGTCGGGGTTACCGACCGTGCGGATCAGCGCGGCCTGCCCGTCGAGGTCGGTGCCGGGGAACACGTGGCTCGCCGCGGCGGCGCGGGTGCCGTCGACCGCCACCTGCACGTCCCCCTCCGTCGAGTTCTTGATCCCGACCGGCATCGACAGCGCGCTGCACAGCTGGCGGTGCACCTGGCTGGCGGCGGTGCGGGCACCGATCGCGCCGTACGTGACGAGGTCCGCGATGTACTGCGGCATGATCGGGTCGAGGAACTCGCAGCCGACCGGCAGGCCGAGCGAGGACACGTCGAGCAGCAGCTTGCGGCCCATGCGGATCCCGGTGTCGATGTCGAACGTGCCGTCCAGGTGCGGGTCGTTGAGCAGACCCTTCCAGCCGAGGGTGGTGCGCGGCTTCTCGAAGTAGACCCGCATCACGATGTGCAGGTCGTCGCGCAATTCCTCGGCCTTCGCGGCGAGTCTGCGGGCGTAGTCCATGGCGGCGTCCGGGTCGTGCACCGAGCACGGGCCCACCACGACGAGCAGTCGATCATCGTCGCCGTTCAGCACGTTCACCGTGTCGGCGCGGCCGGAGCGCACGGTCGCGGACGCGACGTCGTCAGGGGCGTGTTCGCGGCGCACGACAGACGGGGCCACCAGCGGGCTGATGCTCACGGTGCGCTGGTCGTCCAGCCGATCAGTGCTGGTAGTGGTGTCGAGGGTGACAGTCATGGGTTCGGGTTCCTGTTCTCAGGCCGGCCCTCGAAGACTGTGGAGATTCCCGCGAGCCGGTCTGTAATCCGGCTCTGGGGTGGAAGAAGTCAGCGCGTGGTTACGCCGACCGGCCCACCCGGGGCCGGCCTGCTAAACCAGAAATATGCGCGCTGCATGGCGCCCACAGTAACGGCTGCCCCCGATCGGCGCCACACCTACCCCTGGCCCCTGACATTTGTCACGGTGAGGTCGTGACGGACGTGTGGGGGTCGGCGACGGTCGGGATCGCACGCTGATTGCATGACATCGACAGCGCTCCACACCTCCACGAAGGCCTCCGCGTCGCCGGCTCCGGCAGTCAGCCTGCGAGGCGTCCACAAGCACTTCGGTGACGTTCACGCCGTCCGGGGCCTGGACCTCGAGATCCGGCCCGGCGAGATCGTCGCGTTCCTCGGCCCCAACGGCGCCGGCAAGACCACCACCGTCGACATGGTCCTCGGATTGTCCCGCCCCACAGCCGGTGAGGTGTCCGTCTTCGGCACCGATCCGCGCACCGCGATCGCGAAGGGTCTGGTCTCGGCGGTCATGCAGACGGGCGGCCTGCTGAAGGAACTGACCGTCGAGGAGACCGTCCGGCTCACCGCGAGCCTGTTCGCCGACACGCGGCCGGTCGACGAGGTCCTCACCCGGGCCGGCATCGCCGATCTCGCAAACCGGTTGGTGGGCAAGTGTTCCGGAGGTCAGCAGCAGCGACTGCGGTTCGCGATGGCACTGCTCTCCGATCCCGAGCTGCTGATCCTCGACGAGCCGACCACGGGCATGGACGTCGAGGGCAGGCGGGACTTCTGGTCGGCGATCCGCGCCGACGCGGACAGCGGCCGGACCGTCGTCTTCGCGACGCACTATCTCGAGGAGGCCGACGCCTACGCCGACCGGATCGTGTTGGTGCGCAAGGGAAAAGTGGTGGCCGACGGCACCGCTGCCGAGGTGAAGGCATTGGCCTCGGGACGCACGGTGCGCGCCCACTTCCCGGGCGCCGACAGGGAACAGCTGTTCGCGATTCCCGGCGCCGACAGCATCGAGGTGCGCGGTGACAGCGTCCTCGTCCACTCGACGGACACCGACGCCGTGGCCCGCCACCTCCTCACGCAGACACCGGCCTGCGACCTCGAAATCGTCTCCCGAGGACTCGAAGACGCGTTCATCGCGCTCACCTCCGACGACTCCGCCACGGAAGGATCGAACTGATGACCACCCTCGCCGCACCCCGCCGCGTTCCCCCGCTCGGCGGCCTCAACACCACCCTCCTCGGACTCGAACTGCGCCGGCTGCTGCGCAATCGGCGCACGATGATCATCACTCTCGTCATGCCGGTCGTCTTCTTCCTCATCTTCGGCCTGAACCCCAGCTACTCGGGTGAGAGCGCGGGCAACGGGAACGTCTCGGCGTACGTGATGATCAGCATGGCGCTGTACGGCGCGATGATCGCGACGACGAGCGGCGGCGCGACGGTGTCGGTGGAACGGGCGTCGGGATGGAGCCGGCAGTTGCGGCTCACCCCCTTGTCCCCCGGGGTCTACATCTTCGTCAAGGTGCTCGTCGCGATGATGCTCGGGCTCGGGGCCGTCGGCGTCGTCTACCTCGTGGGCGCGTTCACGTCCGTCCGGATGGACACGTCCCTGTGGTTCGCGACGGCCCTGATCACCTGGCTCGGATCCGCAGTGTTCGCCGCGTTCGGCCTGTTCATGGGGTACCTGCTGCCGAGCGAGAACGTCATGCAGATCCTCGGCCCCGGGCTCGCCGTGCTCGGCTTCGCGGGCGGGCTGTTCATGCCGCTTCAGGGCGGTTCGGTGTGGGCGTCGATCGCGCAGTTCATGCCCACGTACGGGCTGAGTCAGCTGGTGCACGCACCGCTCACCGGTGAGGCGATGCAGTGGACGTGGCTCCTCAACGTCGCGGTGTGGCTGGCGATCTTCGTCGGCGGTGCGGCGTGGCGTTTCCAGCGCGACACCGAGCGAGTGTGACGGCGGTATCGTGACTGCCGTGACCACCCCCGACGGCCCCGTCGTGACCAGGCGATGGGGCCGTTTCGGATTCATTTTCGCCGCCGCGTGGACGGTCTTCCTGTTCCAGCCGTTCCTCGACGGGTGGGCCGCCCGCGATCAGGTCCGGGGCTGGATCGGGATGATCGCCACGCTGGCATTCGCGGTGACGTACCTTGCGATGTTCCGGTGGTCGCATACCCGGCGCGCGCACAACGAGTTTCGGCCACCGCTGAACCAGGCGGTACCGCTCGTGGTGGCGTTGTTCGGGCTAGTACTACAGTCGCGTTTAGGGCAGGTGTCCTCGGGCTCGGTAGTGGCTTTGCCGGGCTCGGTGTTGATGGCGGCGGCGCCAGTGGGAGCGGGCGAGGACGTGCCGGGGATCGGGTAGATACGTCCAGATCAGTTGGCAGAGCAACCGTCGGATCTCCGGCACGCTCAGTGCGATCAACTCGCTGTCGTCGCCGGGTTCTCGGGCCCCCTTTTTGACCGGGTGACGGTGAGGAAGGTGTGCGCGAGCATCGAGAGGGTGATGTGCCGGTACCAGCCCGCGTACTGCCGAACCTGGTAGTGATCGAGGCCCGTCTGGCCCTTCGCGGTCTGGAAGGTTTCCTCTATCGCCCACCGGGTTCCGGCGACGGTGACCAATTCGGTCAAGGTGGTGCGCGCCGGGCAGTGGCACAGGTAGTACGCCAGATCCGCCGGGTCGGTGCGACTGCGACGGGCCAGGAGCCAGTACACCGTCGTCGGCCAGTTCAGCCCGCGGATCGGGGTGCGCGCCCAGTCGTAGAGCCGGACACCTTTGCTGCCTTCGCCGGCCGAGCGGGTTCGCCAGGCCTGGGCAGGCAACGCCGCGATCGCCTCGTCGGCCCGCAGTTCGGCGCCGTCGACGGTGATGACGCGTTGGTTCACCGAAGTAGCGAGCACATAGGACAATCCGAGCTCTTCGCACCGGGCACGGAGCTGGTACACCTGCCCGTACACGGCATCTCCGGTGACCCACCGTGCCGGCACGCCCGCGGCGACGGCACGTTCGAGCATCGCGATCGCCAGCTCGGGTTTGGTCGCGAACTCACGCTCGGCGGGGATCCCGGCCCGCGCACAGCGGTCACGGTCATCGGTCCAGGCTTTGGGCAGGTACAACTCTCGGTCGATCAACGTTCGACCCACCGCAGTGGCATAGGTCAAGAACACCCCGATCTGGCAGTTCTCGATCCTGCCCGCGGTCCCCGAGTACTGGCGGGCCACCCCGGCCGAGCGGGTGCCCTTCTTCAAGAACCCGGTCTCGTCGAGAATCAACACACCGGACGGATCCGCAAGATGATCGACCACATAATCGCGGACGTCGTCGCGGACCGCGTCGGGATCCCAGTCCGCCGTCGAGAGCAGTCGCTGCATCCCGTCCGGCAACCGATCGCCCGCACGCTCGGACAGGGTCCACGAATTCTTCCGTTCCTCACCCGAGAGCAGCCCCTGCACGTATTCCACCGCATGCTTGCGGGGCTCGGACCTGGCGAAACGATGCCCGATCAACGCATCGATCTCCGCCAGCCCCTCCGCCCACTCCTGCACATGCGCCACGCACACATCATCGCCCACACACGGACCATGCATCCTGCGACTGCCGGAACCTGCGCCGACACACCGACAAGATCAAAATAAACGCGACTGTAGTACTAGCAGCCGTCATGGTGGTCGCCGTCGGGTCGTCGGGGCTGTCCGCCGGCGTCTTCCTCGCCGTCTCCGCGGTCATGCTGTTCCCCGCGTGGCTCGGCGGGATCACCGCCCTGACCGTCGCAGTTCTCGTGGAAGTGATCTCCACGGTGCTGGACTGGGGGTCCGGCACCGGGCTCTCGCTGGGCGTGTGCGCGGCAGCGTTCGCGATGTTCGGGGTGACCAAGCTGATCAACCGCAACATCGAACTGGTCCGGGAACGGGAAGCGAGCGAACGGCTCGCGGTGCAGGAGGAACGCACCCGGATGGCCCGCGACCTCCACGACATCCTGGGGCACTCCCTCACCGTCATCACCGTCAAGGCCGAACTCGTGGGCCGGCTCCTCGACATCGACATCGACCGGGCCCGCACGGAAGTGGCAGACCTGGAACGCCTTTCCCGCGACGCGCTCGCGGACGTCCGGCAGGCCGTGCAGGGAATCCGGGGGCTGTCGCTTCCGGTGGAGATCGCCCGGGCCGGGGAAGCGTTGCGGTCGGCCGGAATCGAGGCGGAGCTGCCCAACAGCACCGAGTCGGTGCCCACCGGACTGCGCGAGTTGTTCGCGTGGACCGTCCGGGAGGGTGTCACGAACGTGGTCCGGCACAGCGGCGCAACGCACTGCTCGGTGACGGTGGGCGAACGCGAGGTCACCGTCGTCGACGACGGCGCCGGGTGTCGTGAATCCGTGCACGGGAACGGGCTGGTGGGCCTTCGGGAGCGCGCCGCCGCCGCCGGAGCCCGGGTCGTCATCACCCATCCGCAACCCGGCGGGTTCTCGTTGCACGTGCTGAAGGAAGAGGCCCCGTGACGATCCGGCTGCTGCTCGCCGACGATCAGGCACTCGTCCGCGGTGCCCTCGCCGCCCTGCTCGACCTGGAGGCGGACCTCACGGTCGTCGCGGAGGTCGGGCGCGGCGACGAGGTCGTCGCGGCGGCGCGCGAGCACTCCCCCGACGTCGCGCTCCTCGACGTCGAAATGCCCGGCCTGGACGGAATCGCCGCGGCCACGGCACTGCGGACCGAGATGCCGCAGACCCGCGTCCTGATCGTGACGACGTTCGGTCGTCCCGGGTACCTGCGCAAGGCACTGCAGGCCGGTGCATCGGGGTTCGTCGTGAAGGACACCCCGGCCCGGCAGCTCGCCGACGCCGTCCGGCGCGTCCATGCCGGACTGCGCGTCGTCGACCCGGCTCTCGCCGCCGACAGTCTCGTCAGCGGGGAATCACCGCTCACCGACCGGGAGACCGACGTGCTGCGGGCGGCGCGGGACGGTGCGCCGGTCGCCTCGATCGCTGCCGCACTGTTCCTGTCGGCAGGCACGGTACGCAATCACCTGTCTTCGGCGATCGGCAAGACCGGCGCCAGCACCCGCGCCGAGGCCGTCCGCGCCGCGGAGTCGAACGGCTGGCTGTAGGCCCTCCGGGCTCGTGCGCCTTTTTGGGCTCTACTGACTCATTCGTGGGTGGGTTCGGCCGGGTAGTTGTGGTCGAGCGCCCCCGAGGCTGAGCATCGCGAGTGCGATGACGGCCTCGGGGGTGTGGAACCCGAATCCGCGTCGGGTGATGAGGCGGATTTTGGTGTTGACCGATTCGATGCGCCCGTTGGACAGGCCGTGTTCGATGGCGGCGAGGATGGCGGGTTTGTGGGCGCGGATGCTTTTCTGCAACGCGACAAAGGCCGGGATCCGGGACCGTCTCGCCCAGCCGATCCATCGATCGAGTTCGGTGGCGGCGTTCTCGGCCGGGAGTTGGAAGATCAACCGCAAGGTTTCCTTGAGTAGGTAGGCGCGGTGCAGCACCGGGTCGTGCAGTTCGATCCACCGTAGCGTCGCCTGCTGCCCGGTGGTGAGGGTGTCCGGGTTCTTCAGCAACGCCCACCGGCTGCGTTTCACCGTTTGAGCTGGTCCGGCCTTCGGGCGGCGGCGTGGTTTCCAGCCGCCGCCGCGGGAGGCGTTCTCGGTGGCCCGGGCCCGGTTCCACGCGGCCCGGCGGACCGCGTCGAGGGCTTCGGTGGCCCAGGCGACCACGTGGAACGGGTCCGCGCAGCGGATCGCATCCGGGCAGTACCGGGCCACCACCGATCCGATCCACCCGGCCGCGTCCGAGGTGACGTGGGTGATTTTCGCGCAGCGTTCGGGCCCGAGCCGGTCGAAGAACCCGGACAGGGTGGCCGCGTCGCGGCCGGGGGCGGCCCACACCAGCCGGCCGGAGTCGTGGTCGACGACGACCGTCAGATACTTGTGGCCCTTCTTGTAGGAGATCTCGTCGATCCCGATCCGACGCAGCCCGGCCAGCGGGTCCCGGGCGGGTGCGGTGTCGGCCCACACCCGGTCCACGATCGCCCCGACCGTGCGCCAGGCGGTGCGCGTCACCTCGCAGGTCGCGGCCTTCGAGGTGTGCGTGGCCAGCCACGCCACCGTCTGGTCGAACGCGTGGGTGTGCCCGGCGCGGTGCCGGGCCCAGGGCACAGCGGCCACCGTGACCCCGTGTTCGCGGCAGGACACCCGTGGGGCGTCGGCCTCGATAAAGGTGCGGACCAGGCCGCAGTCCGGGCCGCGCCATCGCCGCCGCCCGGTGCCGCCGTCGTAGCCGGGGCTACGGCGACCGCACAGCCCGCACCGGGACCGGGCCCGGGCCTGCGGCCGGACCGCGACGATCACCGCCACGGCCGTGGCATCGAAATCAACGTGCTCGATCACCGTCTTTTCGACACCCAACACCTGACGCCATATCCTGGCTTCGCGCACGCCGTTCTCCCACACATGTAGCCGACTGACCCTAGACAAGCCAGAACGCTACTGGGACAACGGCGTGCGCCCCTACGATGCCCAGCTACCACCCACGATCACAGCAGTAGAGCCCCTTTTTGGTAGTTGGGGCTACCAAGAAGGCGCACGGGCCGGAGGCCTATGCTGGCCGGTGCAGCTGGTTCGCCCGGCACGGTCGTGAGGAGCCCCGAAGACCGCACCTGGCGTCGAAGCACGTCGGCCTCTCCGGAGTCCGCGTGTGAGAGGGAACCCGGTGAGAATCCGGGACTGTCCCGCAGCGGTGAGCAGGAACGACCGCCGTCACCATGCACTGGGCAACCGCCTGGGAAGCGACGGCCACTAGGTCCGGTGTGATGTCACACCGGCTGCCTGCAAGTCCGAAGACCTGCCGACTGTGTCGGGCACGCCGTGCCCGACGGTTACCGCCTCGTGGATTGGGCGTGTAGACCTTCTCGCGCTGCAGCAGGTCCCTGGGCTCGAGAGGTGTACCCGTTTGCCGGCGGTAGCCGTACCGCGTACGCAACTGGAGATACCGTGACATTTTCTTTCACCGCGACCGTGCTGGGCTCACCTCGCATCGGTCCGAATCGCGAACTGAAGAAGGCCGTCGAGTCGTACTGGACCGGCCGCCTCGACGCCGAAGGGCTCGACGCGCTCGCCCAGGATCTGCGACGCCGGACCTGGACGAGATTGCGCGACGCCGGGCTCGACTCCGTTCCCGTCAACACGTTCTCGTACTACGACCATGTGCTGGACACCGCGGCGATGCTCGGCGCCCTGCCCGACCGTGTCGCCGGCATCGAGAGCGACCTCGACCGCTACTTCGCCGCCGCCCGCGGCAACCACACGATCGCCCCGCTCGAGATGACCAAGTGGTTCGACACCAACTACCACTACCTGGTGCCCGAGATCTCCCCATCGACGACGTTCGCCCTCGACCCGTCGAAGGTGCTCCGCGAACTCGAAGAGGCACGTGCCCTGGACATTCCGGCCCGCCCGGTGGTGGTGGGTCCGGTGACGTTCCTGCTGCTGTCGAAGGCCGTCGGCTCGGAGGTACCCCTCCTCGACCGCCTCGACGAACTGGTCCCGCTGTACGCGGACCTGCTCGGTCGGCTCGCCGACGCCGGCGCCGAGTGGGTGCAAATCGACGAACCCGCGCTGGTCGCCGACCGCACACCGGAAGAGATCGCGGCGGCCAAGCGTGCCTACGACCGGTTGTCCGCGGCACCGTCGCGGCCGGCGATCCTCCTCGCGTCCTACTTCGGCAGCCTCGGTGACGCACTCCCCGCCATCGCCTCGACCGGTGTCGAGGGAATTGCGATCGATCTGGTCGCCGGATCCGACACTCTCGCCACCGTTCCCGATCTGACCCGCAAGCACGTCGTCGCCGGCGTCGTCGACGGACGCAACATTTGGCGCACCGACCTGGACGCGGCACTGGCGTCGCTCGGCACCCTGCTGGGCAGCACCGGTTCGCTCGCCGTCTCGACGTCGTGCTCGCTGCTGCACGTCCCGTACACGCTCGACGCGGAGACCGGACTCGACAAGGCGCTGCGGTCGTGGCTGGCGTTCGGTACCGAGAAGGTCCGCGAGGTCGTCACCCTCGGCACCGCACTGACCAGCGGTCGTGAATCCGTCGAGGACGAGTTCGCGCTCGCCCGCGCGGCGGCGTCCACCCGCAGCACCGACAGGCGTCTGCACGACGCCACGGTCCGTGCCCGGCTGGACGCGCTCACCGCGTCCGATCCGGGGCGCAGTCCCGCCGCGGAACGTCGGGAAGCCCAGTCGGCGCTGTCGCTTCCGGTGCTGCCGACCACCACCATCGGCTCCTACCCGCAGACGACGCAGATCCGGGTCGCGCGCGCGGCGCGGCGCAAGGGTGAGATCGACGAGTCCGAGTACCTGAACCGGATGCGCGCCGAGGTCGCCGATGTGGTTGCGCTGCAGGAGAAGCTGGACCTCGACGTGCTGGTGCACGGCGAACCGGAACGCAACGACATGGTGCAGTACTTCGCCGAACAGTTGGACGGGTTCTTCGCGACGGACAACGGCTGGGTGCAGTCGTACGGCAGCCGCTGCGTCCGCCCGCCGATCCTGTACGGCGACGTGCGCCGCAGCCACCCGATGACGGTCGAATGGATCACGTACGCGCAGTCACTCACGCAGCGTCCGGTGAAGGGCATGCTCACCGGTCCGGTGACGATCCTGGCGTGGTCGTTCGTGCGCGACGACCAGCCGTTGGCCGACTCGGCCAACCAGGTGGCGCTGGCCATCCGCGACGAAACGGTGGACCTGCAGGGCGCGGGCATCCGGATCGTCCAGGTGGACGAGCCCGCGTTGCGCGAACTGCTGCCCCTGCGGGCCGCGGCTCAGCCGGCGTACCTCGACTGGTCGGTCGGGGCGTTCCGTCTCGCGACGTCCGGGGTCTCGGACTCGACGCAGATCCACACCCACCTCTGCTATTCGGAGTTCGGTGAGGTCATCGAGGCCATCGCGAGGCTCGACGCCGACGTCACCTCCATCGAGGCCGCGCGCTCGCACATGGAGGTCCTCGACGACCTCAACGCCGTCGGCTTCGATCTCGGCGTCGGCCCGGGCGTGTACGACATCCACTCGCCGCGGGTGCCCGGTGTCGAGGAGATCGCGGCGTCGCTGCGGGAGGCGCTGAAGGCGGTGCCGGTGGAACGGCTGTGGGTCAACCCCGACTGCGGTCTGAAGACCCGTGGTCCCGCCGAGGTCGAGGCGTCGCTGCGGAACCTCGTCGACGCGGCGAAGCTGGTCCGCGCGGAGCTGTAGGCGGCTCCGCGGCCCGTGAGTGGTTGAGGAGTCTCTGGACTCGTCAACCACTCACGGGGCCGAAGGCCCTGCTCTGCGACGGATTCTCACCGAACCGGCGACGGTAGGCGGCCGCGAAGAGGCCGAGGTTGACGTATCCCCACGCGCCGGCGATCGAGGCGACGGTCTCGCCCGGCGATGCGGTGAGCAGTTCCTCCCGGATGCCCTGGAGGCGCTGCTCACGCACGTACTCGGCCGGGGTGGTGTTCAGGTATTTCCGGAACGACCCGGACAGGGTGCGGACGCTGACACCCACCGCGTCGGCGATGTCGGAAGCGGTCGGCAGTTCGCGGGCGTACTCGCGGATGTATTGGACGGCGTGCCGCACATAGCCGGGCGCCGCCGGGCCGGTGGACCTGTCCGGGTCCACTCCGGCACGAGCCGCCCATTCGGTGAGCAGGTGCCCGACCAGCAACTCCTGCAGGTTGAGTCCGATGCGCCCCTCGGTGGCGTGCCCCGGTAGCTCTCCCGTCGTCCGCATCGCGTAAGCGAGCAGCGCCTGCCAGCCGGATCCACCGCCGCCGATGGCGCATTTGCGTTGCCAGAGAAGATCTCCGGGGTCGAATCCCCACCAGCGCACAGCCGTGTCCGTGAGCAACGCATGGGGAACGGTGAGATTGAGCTGGACGTGGTCGGGCGAGAACTCGACGAGGTAGTCGACGCGACTGCAGTCGGCGACGAACGTGTCACCTGCCGGTGTGTCCGCGGTGGCGTCGTGGTCGAGGTGGTGCCGGGCGTTGCCCCGGATGGTCGTGAGAACGAGCGCGTTTCCTGCGTCGGACGAGAAGTCGCCGACCGAGACGGGGATTCCGTAGGAGAACCGGGTGACGGTGATGTCGCCGATCTTCGTGGAGTACATGCTCGACCGGGGCGACAGCCCGACACCGAGCGGACGCACGACATAGGGCATGTACACGCGGTCGGACCAGAGTTGGATCTCGCTCCAGTCCTCCGACGCTCTGCGCTCGGCGGCCGTCGGCCGTCCCACCGCAAACGGATCCAGCACGACCATGCGTCGAGTATTCCACCCGCACGGGGCCGAAGGCCAATTGCTTATATCGTGAGTGTGTGCTCATAATATGGGTGTACCTGTGACACCAGTCACTACCCCGCCTCCTCGATAAGGACGCGCACATGTCAGACGTAGCAATCCTGATCAACACCACGGTCGCCGTCGCGGCGGTCGTTCTGATGATCGTGCGTTTCAAGTTCAACCCAGTGGTGTCACTGGTCGTCGGATCCGCCTACCTCGGACTCACGACGGGACTCGGCACGGCCGAAACGGTGGAAGTCATCAGCACCGGTTTCGGCGACATCATGGCCGAAGTGGGACTTCTGATCGCCTTCGGCGTCCTGATGGGCGCCATGTTGAAAGAAATGGGCGCGATCCAGCGCCTGGTCGGAACACTTCTGCGGGTGTTCGGGCCGAAACGAATGCCCTATGCGATGTCGCTGACGATCGCGACGTTGCTGCAGTCCATCTTCCTCGACGTCCTGCTCGTCATCTCCGCCCCGCTCGCCCGCAACCTCGCACCGAAGGTCGGCCGGGTCGGGACCGCACGCATGGCCACCGCCCTCGCCATCGGCCTGGAGTGCGGCATCGTGCTCATGGTTCCCGGTGTCGGCGCCCTCGCCCTCGCCGGACTTCTCGGTGTACCGCTCGGCAAGATGCTGATCTTCGGGTTGATCCTGGTGATCCCGACCGTGGCGATCTCCGTCGCGATCATGTCGTTCCTGTTCACCCGCGGTTGGTGGAACCCGGAGAAGGACGAGGAGCACTTCCATCAGACGGTCGTCGACGACGAAGAGGACCAGTGGACCGACGGCGGCAGCGGCGGGACCACCCCTCGGCCCGATGCCGGCGGACGCGTCGCCCAGGCGCAACGCACCGCGACCGTCACCGAGGTCACGGCCGAGCGCGCGGCGCACGACCGCCCCCTGATCCTGCTCCTCGCTCCGCTGCTCGTCTCCCTCCTGCTCATCGCGACCGGCGCGATCCTGGACATCGCCGAGATCAGTAATCCCGTCGTGTCGTTCGTGTCCGAGCCGCTCATCGCGCTGCTGATCGGACTGATCGGCACCAGCTTCGTCGGACGGCTCAGCATCGGCCAGCACCGCGTCCAGAAGGCGATCGCCAGCGGTTTCAGCGAGAGCGGCCAGATCCTCATCCTCACCGGCGTCGGTGGGTCCCTCGCCGCGACCATCGCCGCGGCCGGTCTCGGCGACATCCTCGGCAAGCACTTCACCGCCAATCACGCCGCTCCGCTCCTGATGGTGTGGGTGATCGCCGCCGTCCTGCACGTCGCCGTCGGCTCGGTGACCATCTCCGCGATCACCGCCGCGGGCGTCCTCGCCCCCATCGCACCGACCCTCGGCCTCGACCCGGTCCTCATCGCCCTCGCCGCCGGCGCCGGCTCCCTGTTCGCGGTGCATGTCACCAGCAACACGTTCTGGCTGCTGCAGTCCTTGATGGGTCAGACCACACGAGGCACGCTGAAGACGTGTTCGGTGGGAGTATCGGTGGCATCGGTCGTCGCAATACTGCTCGTCCTGCCCATGAGCCTCGTTCTCTGAGCGTCACTATCAGTTAAGGATCACCATGTTCTCCGACAACACCATTCGGCCCCTCGACGGGGTTCGGGTACTCGAGCTGGGCAACTACATCGCCGCCCCGACCGCGGGCCGGATGCTTGCCGACTTCGGGGCCGAGGTCATCAAAGTGGAGCGCCCGAAGACCGGCGACGAACTGCGCAACTGGCGGCTCTACTCCGGCGACACCTCGATGCTGTACCGCACGATCAACCGCAACAAGAAGTCGATCGTGCTGGACCTGCGCACCGAAGAGGGCAGGCAGCTCGTCCTGGACCTCGCCGCCAAGTGCGACATCCTGCTGGAGAACTTCCGGCCCGGCACCCTGGAGAAGTGGGGCATCGGACCGGACGCGTTGAACGCGGCCAATCCGGACCTGGTGATCACCCGCATCTCGGCGTTCGGGCAGACCGGGCCGATGTCGCAGCGCCCGGGGTTCGCCGCGGTCGCGGAGGCCGCGGGCGGATTCCGTGAACTCGTCGGCGACCCGGACCGGCCACCGGTGCGGGTGGGGGTGTCGATCGGTGACTCGATCGCCGGCCTCTACGCGGCGTTCGGGTCGGTGATGGCCCTGTTCCAGCGTGAGGCCGCGAAGGTCGCCGGAACCCAGGGTCCGTCCCTGCCGCATCGGATCATCGACGTCGCACTCAACGAATCGATCCTGTCGATGATGGAATCGCTGATTCCCGACTACCTCGCGTACGGCATCAAACGCGAACGCGTCGGCGGCCGGATGGAGGGTATAGCCCCGTCGAACGCGTACATCTGCAGCGACGGCGACAGCATCATCATCGCCGGCAACAGTGACGCCATCTTCCAGCGCTACATGAACACCATCGGCCGCCCCGACCTCGGCGCCGACCCGGATCTGTCCACCAACGCCGGACGGTGGGCGCGCCGCGACGAACTGGACGCGGCGATCGGTGAGTGGACGATCCAGCACTCGCGCGAGGAGGCGCTGAAGGTCCTCGATGCGGCGGGGGTGCCGTCGGGTCCGATCAACACCGCCGCCGACATCTGCAGCGACGAGCAGTACGCGGCCCGCAACATGATTCAGCAGTTCACCGTCGACACCGGTGAGGCCGAGCCGAAGCAGGTCGGATTCCCCGGCATCGTCCCGGTGATCGGCGGCAAGTCACTGCCCATCCGCAGTGTCGGACCGGACCTCGGCGAGCACACCCGCGAGGTCCTCGGAACAGTGCTCGGCAAGACCCCGGAACAGATCGACTCCATCGTCAACGACACAGTAGGTGGCCTCTCATGACGCAGTCCTTCGAATCACGCGCCCTGCTCCGCGACGTCACCCTGCGAGACGGATTGCAGTTGACGGGCAAGATGCTGTCCACCGCCCGGAAGCTCGAGATCGCCCGGCGGCTCCTCGAACTCGGCGTGCCCGCGCTCGAGATCGGGTCGATGGCCCGTCCCGACCTCGTCCCGCCGATGGCGAACACCGTCGAGGTGATCTCGGAGCTGACCGCGGAGGAACTGGACCACTGCTGGGTGTGGGTGGCGACGCCCCGGCACGTGGAGAAGGCCGCCGCCGCCGGCGCACGCCATTTCCAGTACTGCTTCTCCGCCTCCGATTCCCACAACCAGGCGAACATCGGACGTTCCACCGAGGACAGCCTCGCCGCGATGCCCGCCGCGATCGAACTCGCGCAGGAGGTCGGCGGCAGCATCCAGCTGTGCATCGCGACGTCGTTCACCTGCCCGTTCGAGGGCCGGGTGCCGGAGCAGCGGGTGATCGACATCGCCAACGATCCGCGCGCCCACGGCGCCGTCGACGTCGTCGTCTGCGACACCCTCGGCCAGGCCGTTCCCGCCGAGGTGTACTCGCTCGTCTCCCGGGTACGGCTCGAAACCCCGCAGCGGGGCATCGTCTTCCACGGCCACGACACCTGGGGGCTGGGGGTCGCGAACAGTCTCGCCGCGGTCGCGGCCGGCGCCATGACCGTAGACGGCGCCCTCGGCGGACTCGGCGGCTGCCCGTTCGCACCCGGCGCCAGCGGCAACACCGCCAGCGAGGATCTGCTGTTCGCCACCCGCCCGGACTGGCTGAACCCCACCACATTCGGATCGCTCGTGGAACTGTCCGAGAAGACGCTCGCCGAACTCGGCGAAGCCAACCGGTCCAAGGCCGCGCAGGGCGCACGCTCCAATGCCACCGCGTTCGAGTGGGTCATCGGCGGCGGCCGATGAGCGGCGCCCGGTTCTACGTCACCACTGCGATCCCCGAACCCGCTCTCACGCTGCTGCGCGCTGCGGGCAGCGTCGATGTCCCCGACGAGCTTCCGGACGCTGCCCGGCTGCGGGAGGTCTGCGTGTCCGGCGACTACGACGTGGTGGTGTCCCAGCTTCGCGACACGTTCGACGCCGACCTCCTGGCCGTCGCGAAGATCCGCGGGATCTCCAACTACGCGGTCGGGTTCAACAACGTCGACATCGTGGCGGCCACCACGAACTCGATACTCGTCGGCAACACACCCGGTGTGCTCACCGACGCCACCGCCGACGTCGCGATGCTGCTGATCATGGCCACTGCCCGCCGCGCCGTGGAGGCCGACACGTTCGTTCGCGCCGGGCAGTTCACCGGATGGGAACCGAACCTGCTCCTCGGCCAGGATGTTTCGGGACGCACGCTCGGTCTCGCCGGATTCGGCCGGATCGCGCGGGCGACCGCAAAACGGGCACTGGCCTTCGGCATGCAGGTGCAGTTCTGCCCCCGGCCTCCCGGCGACCGGCCGGTGACGGACGAGGAACTCGGCGAATTCGCCGGACTCGTCACCCACACCGACTGGAAAACCCTCGTCGCCACCAGCGACTACCTGTCGCTGCACGTCCCCCTCAACGCGCAGACCCGCCACCTGGTCGATGCGGGCGTGCTGACGGCGATGAAACCCTCCGCGATCCTGATCAACACCGCCCGCGGTCCCGTCGTCGACGAAACCGCCCTCGTCGCCGCCCTGAAGTCCGGGGAGATCGCCGGGGCCGGGCTGGACGTCTACGAGGACGAACCCGCGCTCGCCCCGGGGCTCACGGAACTGTCGAACACGGTGCTGCTCCCCCACCTCGGCAGTGCCACGGTGTCGGTGCGCGCCGAGATGGCGAGGCTGTGCGCCGAGAACGCTGTGGCCATGGCGCAGAACCGGATTCCCCCGCATCCGGTCAACCCGGAAGCGTGGAACTCATGACGGTTCTGATCGCCCCCGACAGTTTCAAGGGCACCTACACCGCAGGCGAGGTCGCCGACGCCGTCGCCGGCGGGGTCGAGTCGTCCGGCGGTGCCCCGATCAGGCTGCCGGTCGCCGACGGCGGCGAGGGCACCCTCGACGTTCTCACCGTCCCCCTCGGACTGCGCCCGGTCACCACCCGCGCCCGCAACCCCTGGGGCAGCCCGTGCCGGCCGACGTACGGACTGTCCGACGACGGGACCGCGGTCATCGAGATCGCCGCAGCCTCCGGGATCACCACGCCGCACGACGGCCCCCGCGACCCGATCACCGCCACCACCTACGGCACCGGGATGCTCGTCGCCGATGCCGCCCGGCGCGGTGCCCGGCACATCGTCGTCGCGGCCGGCGGGTCCGCCACCACGGACGGCGGCACCGGGGCCATCGCCGCCATCGAGGCGGGCGGCGGACTCCGGGGCGCCGCCGTCACCGTGCTGACCGACGTCACCACCCGGTACGTCGACGCCGCCCGAGTGTTCGGACCGCAGAAGGGCGCCGACGCGGGCGCCGTGCAGGTCCTCACGCGGCAACTCGAGGCGAAGGCGCGGGCTCTGCCCCGCGACCCGTCGAGTGTCGACGGGACCGGTGCGGCAGGCGGGTTCTCCGGCGGGATGTGGGCGCGGTACGGCGCCGAACTACGCTCGGGCGCCGACTACATCCTCGACGTGATCGGCTTCGACACCCTGGCCGCGGACGCGTCGGCGATCGTCGTCGGCGAGGGCAGGCTCGACGGACAGACGAAGGCGGGCAAGATCATCTCCGCGATCCTCGCCCGCGCGGGCACCACCCCGGTGTACGCCGTCGTCGGCTCCGTCGGCGACGATCTCGGCGACTACCGGTCCCGGTTCGCCGGCGTCCTCGTCGCCACGGACGCGGTGGCCATGCACGAAGCCGGCCGCGCGATTGCGGCGCAGCTCATGACGGGTAGCGGCCACCCAGCGTCCGGGTGACCTGCTCGGCGCTGCCGACGAGCAGATCCACCCATTTCTCGCACTGTTCGCGCGGCATGCGCAGTGTCGGCCCGCTGATCGCCAAGGCACCGATCACGTCGGCGGACGAATCGAACACAGGCGCAGCCAATCCCGAGGCGCTGTCCTCCCGCTCCCCCGCGGTGATGGCGTACCCGTCGGCCTTGGCCTGGTGGATCAGTTCGCGCAGCACCGCGGTGTCGGTGACGGTGCCCTCGGTCATCGGCTCGATGGGGCCGGCGAGGACCTGTTCGGTGAGGTCCGGGTTCCAGGCGAGCAACACCCGGCCCGCCGAACCCGCGGGCAGTGGGACGATCTTCCCGACGTACATGTTCCGGCGCAGCGCGTGCTCGGTCTCCGCGATGGCCACGCACACACGGTAGCCCTGCTCGACCCGGAAGAAGCTGGCGGTCTCGCCGGTGGCGTCGCGGATCTCCTTCAGCACCGGCGTCACGACAGTCAGCACGTCGAGTCCCTTGGTGGCCGTCGCGGCCCAGAACGCCATCTTCACGCCGATCCGGATCTGGTCGCCGGTCCGGTCGAGGAATTCCTGCGCCACCAGGTTGCTGACCAGCCGTTGGACCGTCGACGTCGGCAGACCCGTCGCCTGATGGATCTCGCCCAGCGTCATCGACGGCCGCGACAGGCTGAACGCATCGAGGATCTCCGTGATCTTGCTCAGCACCAGCAACGGTTGGTGCTTGGAGGTCAATTCGCCGTCTTCCGCTCGCATGCCCTCGACGATAGTCGCCCTCACCAGCACGTGAGTGCCAACGAACGGCGGAACACACTTCGGCACTCACCTGGGGCGAATTGACTGTCGTCACACGGGCGGGGATGTGGTACCTATTGAAGATGCTCGAATTCGACTCGACGAAAGGCGCATGAGCGCCCACCGAGACATCTCTCCGGCACAACGGTTCGGGGAATTCACCCGCGCGTTCGACGCGCTTCGCTCGGCATCCCGGCGGTGCCGCGACCCCTCCGCGCCCGGACGGGCACTTCGTGGTCCCCTATTTGCGATGCCCTACAACGACTTCGAGAAAGGAGGTGACCGTGAAGTTGGCTGAGGCACTGGCCGAACGCGGCGATCTGACGCGTCGGGTGGAGCACCTCAAGTCGCGCATCCTCACCAATGCGCGTCATCAGGAGGGCGAGTCGCCGGCGGAGGACGCCGCGGCGCTCCTCGTCGAACTCGAGGAGGTCCTGGACCGCCTGGAGGTCCTCGTCCGAAGAATCAATCGAACGAATACCGCTGCGCCACTGGGCGACGCGAGCATCACGGACGCGCTGGCCCGCCGGGACATGCTGCGCATCCGGCACCGGGTGGTGTCCGCCGCCGCGGATGCCGCCTCCGGTCGTGAGCAGGATCGATACGGCAGGCAACTCCGCTCCGAACTCGTCTTCGTCGCGGCGTTGCCCGTCCGGGATCTTCGGCGGACGGCCGACGATCTCGCCCGGCAGATCCGGGAAATCGATCTGCAAGTGCAGAGGGAGAATTGGGAAGTCGAGTTGCTCGACTGAACAGGCTGGGTAGTAGGTAACCCTCTCGGAAGCGAGCACACACCGCGAGTCGACGGTAATTCGGCTCTTCTCCGGCGTGGAGGGCAACGCTCCGGGCACACACCCGGATCACACTGCGGCCCTGCACACCGCACAGGTGACAGTGCACGTCGCACAGCTCATCACCGGGTGCTGATCCGAGATGGCGAGGGCGGGCAAGGGGCTACCCACACACGTGAGTGGCAGAGCGTGCCGAAGCACACTCTGCCACTCACGTCGGGATCAGCCGACTACGAGATCCAACTCGTCGTCGGACACTCCGACCGCAATGCTGCCACCCTCGACGAGGACGTCGTCGAGCAGCAGATCGGCGATCCGATCGTCGACAGCCCGTTGGATCGACCGGCGCAACGGTCGCGCCCCGAACTCGGGCTGGTGTCCGTGCTCGGCAATCCAATCGACCGCGTCCTCGCTGAACGAGATCTCGATGCCCTTGGACTGCAGCCGCTTCCGGCTGTCGTCCAGCAGCAGGTCGGTGATCCGGTGCAGCTGCTCGGTGTCGAGCTTGCGGAAGATCACGATCTCGTCGATCCGGTTCAGGAACTCCGGACGCATCGACTCGCGCAGCCGGCCCATCACCCGATCCCGCAGCGGCTTCTCCGAAGCCTCGGCGTCACCGGTGCTGAAGCCCAGCGCACCCGACTTGCTGGAGATGATGTCGGATCCCAGGTTGCTGGTCATGATCAGAACGGTGTTCTTGAAATCCACCGTCCGGCCCTGACCGTCCGTGAGCCGACCGTCGTCGAGCACCTGCAGCAGCGTGTTGAACACGTCGGGGTGTGCCTTCTCGATCTCGTCGAGCAGGATCACCGAGTACGGGTTCCGGCGGACCTGCTCGGTGAGCTGTCCTGCCTCCCCGTATCCGACGTAGCCGGGAGGGGCACCGACGAGCCGGCTGACCGTGTGACGTTCACCGAACTCGCTCATGTCGAGTCGCAGCATCTTGTTCTCGTCACCGAACAGCGTGGCGGCCAGCGCCTTCGCCAGTTCGGTCTTGCCGACACCGGTCGGTCCGAGGAACAGGAAGCTACCCACAGGACGATCCGGATCGTTCATACCGGTGCGGCTGCGGCGCACCGCCCGGGCGATGGCCCGCACGGCGTCGTCCTGGCCGATGACACGACGATGCAGTTCGTCCTCGAGCCGGCGGAGGCGTTCCTTCTCCTCCTCGGTCATCTGGCTGGCCGGGATTCCGGTGGCCCGCGACACGACCTCGGCGATCTGCTCGGCAGTCACCTCGGGCGTCACGTCGGTCGTGCCGACCGCCTTCCCCTCGATCCGGGCCTGGACCTCCATGGTCTCGTCCCGCAGTCGCGAAGCCTTCTCGTACTGCTCGTCGGCGACGGCCTGTTCCTTGGCCTGCTCGAGTTCCGCGAGCTTCGCCCGCAGAGCCTCGACATCGACGCTCGGCATCCGCAGCCGCAACCGGGCTCCGGCCTGATCGATCAGGTCGATCGCCTTGTCCGGCAGGAAGCGGTCACCGATGTAGCGGGCCGACAGCTCGACGGCCGCCGTGATCGCCTCGTCCGTGTAGCGGACGCCGTGATGCTCCTCGTACCGGTCACGCAGACCGGACAGGATCGCCACCGCATCGTCGACACTCGGCTCCGCCACCGTCACCGGCTGGAAACGGCGTTCGAGCGCCGGGTCCTTCTCGATGTGCTTGCGGTACTCGTCGAGCGTCGTCGCACCGACGATGTGCAGCTCACCGCGGGCGAGCTTCGGCTTGAGGATGTTGCCCGCATCCATCGCGCCGTCGGCGCCGCCACCGGCACCGGCGATGGAGTGGACCTCGTCGATGAAGACGATCAGCTCGTCCGAGTGGGCCGAGATCTCGTCGATCACCTTGTTGAGGCGTTCCTCGAAGTCGCCGCGGTACCGGGTGCCCGACACCATGCTCGACAGGTCGAGCTGGACGATGCGCTTGCCCGTCAGGCGGTCGGGGACGTCGCCGTCGACGATGCGCTGGGCCAGGCCCTCGACGACCGCCGTCTTGCCGACGCCGGCCTCACCGACCAGCACGGGGTTGTTCTTGGTGCGGCGCGACAGGATTTCGATTGTCTGCTCGATCTCGTCGGCGCGCCCGATCACCGGGTCGACTCCGCCGCCGCGTGCGCGTTCGGTGAGGTCGAAGCCGTACTTGTCGAGTGTGGGGGTCCCCGAGTTCGAGGACTCCTCCTCCACCGATCCACCCTGCACGGCGGTCTGCAGGCGCTCCGGGGTGATTCCTTCGGACGCGAGCAGGCGTCCGGCGGCGTGGTCCTGATCCGCGGCGAGCGCCAGGAAGAGGTGCTCGGGATCGATGTAGGTGGACCCGAGGGCGCGCGCGAGTTGGTGTGCCTCGAGCAGCGCCGTCTTCAGCGCGCCGCTCAGTGCGGGTGTTGCAAAGCCTGACGTGTCACGGCTCTGAGGCAGACGCAGTTCGACGGCATCGGCTACGGCCGACGTGTCGGCGCCTGCGCGGCGCATCAGAGAAGTGACGGGTTCGTGTTCTGTCATGACGCGCAGAACGTGGAGTGCATCGAGTTCCGCATCGCCACGACCTGCGGCGAAACGGGCAGCAGCAGCCATGAGCTCCTGGGTGGAGCGACTCATGAGCCGACTGATATCGATGCGACCTGGGCCCTCCGGCCCGAAGAATGCTGGCATTCCTCAGCCTCCTATAAGTTGAGCGTTACTCACTCAACTAACATGCCAACCCTGCGATCAATTCCCAAGAGGGATGGATGTGAGCTCGATCACGAAAGTCCGTGGCGGTGCCGACCCAGTCCAACGACGACAGGAACCCGGATCTTCCCGCTCACGGCAGGGTGCGTCCGAGAAGGTCGAGCACTCGGGTCGCCTGGTCGCCGGTGGGATCGAGATCGGGGCGGAAGTCGGCGACGCTGACTCCCACGAGTCGAGGTGACCGCGCCAGTGGCGCGACCACGTCGGCGAGTTGATCCCAGTCGAGGCCTCCCGGCTGGGGGTACGTCACCGCGTCGAGCGACTCGGGATCCAGCACATCCAGGTCGAGGTGCAACCACACCCCGTCGCCTGTGCCGGCCAGCTCTGCGACAGCCTGCCGACCTGCGGCGACGGGGTCACGCACGACGGCCGGCGCGTCGATGCGGCGCAAGTCGGATGCCAACCGGATCAGTTCGGCGGCGGACGCCGCGTCCAGGCTCTCGGTGCGATGACCGATCAGAACGGTGTCGCTCGCCCCCACCATCGGGGGCGTCCCGGCCAGCGTGATCAATGCCTCGGCGCCGACTCCGGTGAGCACCGCAAGCTCCGCCGCCGACCACCAGCGGTCGCCGGCCCGGCAGGTCCGTCATCGCGACCGCCAGATCCGCCAACGCGTGAGCGGCCCGCACCGTCTCGGACAGTGCGATCACGCCCGTCCGTTCGTCCCGGTCGGTGCGGTCGATCACGGTCGCGGCGTCACCGACATCCCGGCCGACCATCGCGGACAGGCCGGCCTCCCGAAACGCGTGCGGCGCTGCCTGTTCGCCACGAGCCGAGCCGGAGCAATCCCACGGTGCACCCAGCATGCACCAGCCGGCAGCGTCCATTCCGCCATGATCCACCAGGTTCTACGCTGAACTGGTGGTGACTCTCGTTCGAGCGGTCCGGCGGCTGGCTCTGGGACGCCCGCTGCGCAGCGACGACATCGGCGAGCAGTTACTGACCAAGCGACTGGCGCTGCCGATCTTCGCCTCCGACCCTCTGTCGTCCGTGGCGTACGCGACGCAGGAGATCCTGCTGATCCTGTCCCTGGGCGGTCTCGCGTACTTCTACCTGACGCCGTATCTGGCGATCGGGGTCGTGGTGCTGCTCGCCGTGGTCGCCCTGTCGTACCGCCAGGTGGTGTACGCCTATCCCAGTGGGGGCGGCTCGTACGAGGTGGCCACCAAGAACCTCGGTCCGTCCGCGGGGCTGACGGTGGCGTCGGCACTGCTCATCGACTACGTCATGACGGTGGCGGTGTCGGTGTCGGCCGGCGTCGACAATCTCATCTCCGCCGTGCCCGCGCTGAACACGCACCGGGTGGCGCTGGCCGTGGCGTTCGTCGTGCTGCTGACGGTGATGAACCTGCGCGGGATCCGCGAATCCGGGACGACGTTCGCCTTCCCGACGTACGGGTTCATCGCCGGGGTGATGATCCTGATCGTGACGGGATTCGTCCGCGTCGCGGCCGGCTCGACACCTGTCGCCGAAAGTGCCGGGTACACCATCGAACCGGAACTGTCCGGGTTGACCGGTGTGGCCCTCGTGTTCTTCGCGCTGCGCGCGTTCTCGTCCGGATGTACCGCGTTGACGGGTGTCGAGGCGATCTCCAACGGGGTGCCTGCGTTCCGTAAACCCAAGAGCGCCAACGCCGCGAAGACACTCATGGCGATGGCGGCGACGGCCATCGTGATGTTCGCGGGAATCACGGCGCTGGCCATCGTCACCAAGGTGCACGTCGCGGTGAACCCGTGCGATCTGATCGGGTTCGCCGGGAACTGCGAGACCGATCCGCAGCGCACCGTCATCGCCCAGATCGCGGCGGCCGTGTTCGGCGGCACCACCAACATCGGCTTCTTCTATGTCCAGGCCACCACCGTGCTGATCCTCGTGCTCGCCGCGAACACCGCTTACAACGGTTTCCCGCTGCTCGCGTCGGTGCTCGGCCGCGACCGCTACCTCCCGGTCCAGCTGAACACTCGCGGCGACCGGCTGGCGTTCAGCAACGGCATCGTGCTTCTCGCCGTGACGGCGGGTGGATTGATCGTCCTGTTCGACGCGTCCGTCACCCACCTCATCCAGCTGTACATCCTCGGCGTGTTCACGTCCTTCACTCTCAGCCAGGCGGGCATGGTCCGGCACTGGAACAGTGTGCTGGCAACCGAATCCGACGCCCGCGAACGTCGTCGCATCCACGGCCGGCGGGCCCTCAACGGCACCGGCGCCGTCCTCACCGGCACCGTTCTGATCATCGTCACGATCACGAAGTTCACCCAGGGTGCCTATCTCGTGGTCATCGCCATGCCGATCCTGTTCTTCCTGATGCGCGGGGTGCGGCGGCACTACGACCGGATCGCGGCGCTTCTCGTCGTCGACGAGGACAGCTTCACCCTGCCCTCCCAGGTGCACACCATCGTGCTGGTGTCGGTGCTCAACAAACCCACCGCCAGGGCGCTGGCCTACGCCCGCGCCACCCATCCGACGACGCTCGAGGCGGTCACCGTGCTCAGCGCCAACACCGGAGAACTGCAGCGGGAGTGGGAGAAGTACGAGGTTCCGGTGCCACTGAAGGTCCTCGAATCGCCGTACCGTGAAGTCTCCCGGCCCATCGTGGGGTACGTGAAATCCGTCCGGAAGCGGATCCCGGACGGCGTGGTCACCATCTTCATCCCCGAGTACGTGGTGGGCCACTGGTGGGAACACCTGCTGCACAACCAGAGTGCGCTGCGCCTCAAGGGGAGGTTGCTGTTCACTTCCGGGGTGATGGTCACGAGCGTGCCGTGGCTGCTGGATTCGGCCACCCGGGCCGGATCGCCGCTCGGCAAGCCGGCGCCGGGCGACATCCGGCGTGGGCTCCCGCCCGCCGCCGAGCTCAGCGGAAAGTCGACTTCAGGTACTCCGTGAGACCGTCGACCGCGACCGGACTCTGCCGGAATCCCAGATAGCCGTCCGGACGGACGACGAACGCGGCGGAACCCTCCGCGCCGTACGCGTGCGCGAACTCGCCGTCGTTGTCCCGGACGAGGGGTAGCACCGTTTCCCCGACATCGGCGGACGGCGACGCGACGAGGTACGTGTCGACGAGTCCCTGGGTCGCCGACTCCACGGACGTCGCCGCGGCCTCGAGCAGTTCCAGCCCGCGCGCGTCGACCGATTCGTCGGCGTACAGCAGCAACGTGTGGTTCCGTCCCGCGAGGAGAGTGAACAGCCGGAGGGGAAACGCGACCGCGGCGCGGGTCAGCCCACGGGCGTCCGGTGCCCGGCTGCCGGGGGTGAGCGCCGCATTCGACTCCGGTTGGGCGACGATCGGACTGTCCGCATAGCTGATGAGGAGTTGAGCCTCGCGTCGGATCACGTAGTCGGGATCCGACGACCCCGCCCCGATCCCCTCCCGGGCGCTGCGCACAGTGCGTCCCACCACCTCCTCGCCGACGGGCCGCCGTTCGGCGTCGTAACTGTCCAGCAGATCGGAGGCCGCGGCGCCGGACACGGCCAGCGCGACCTTCCACGCCAGGTTGTGGGCGTCCTGGATGCCGGTGTTCATGCCCTGCGCGCCGGTCGGCGGATGAATGTGGGCGGCGTCGCCCGCGACGAACACCCGTCCGCGCCCGTACGAGTCGACGATGCGGTGACTGATCCGGAAGACGGAGGACCAGCGGAGGTTCGACGCCCGCGTCGGTTCGGGTGACAGGCGGTCGAGCACGGCCTGGATGTGGTTCAGCTCCGGTTTGGGTCCCGCTTCGAATCCGTGCGCGATCTTGTCGGTCGCCGGGGTTCCGGTGCCCGCGAGGTCGCGTGGCACCAGCATCGACATCCGGTAGCGGCGGCGCCCGGGTAGCGGAATGCACACGAGCAGATCGTCGGTCTCGCCGTCCGTCTGATGCATCGACCGGATTCCGTAGCCACGTGGCATGGACCAGTCGACCTCGACGTCGCCGAGCATGTACTGCTCGACGAACGCACCGCCTTCGAAGGTGAGGCCGAGGCCCTTGCGGACGACGCTGTGGGCGCCGTCGCAGCCGAGAAGGTACTGGGTTCGGACGGTATCGTCGCCGTCCGCGCCGGTGACCGTGGCGACGACGCCGTCGTCGTCCTGCTCGAACGCCGTCAGCTTCGTACCTCGTTCGATCGTGGTTCCGAACGTGGCCAGGTATTCGGTGAGGATGCGTTCGGTCTCGTACTGGGGCAGACCGATGAATTCGAACGGGACGTCGGCCGGTAACGCCAACTCCAGACGGGCGACCTCGTCGCCGTTGACGTACACGATCTGCCCGCGCATCTGGATCGCCGCGTCCAGGATGTGCCGCAGTACACCCATGCTCTCGAACACCTCGAGGCTGCGCGGTTGGATCCCCACCGCCTTCGCGTACTGCGGTGGCTCGAGCAGGGGATCGATGATGCGGCAGGCGACACCTCGCCTGCGCAGTTCGATCGCCGCCGTCAGACCGACCGGACCCGCTCCGACCACCAATACCTCGGGATGCACCACAAGACACCGCCTCGTCAGCAGGGACCGACCACCGACCAGTATGCGGGACCGACGATGTAGTTGACCGGCGTTCGGGCCAGACCCGGATCCTTCACGTTCACGCGGTGTGGAGTCTCGGCCGGTGAACGGCTTCCCGGGCCACCAGTTCGATCGTCACGGCCACCGCACATGTCTGCGCGAGCAGCAGCCCTACGAGGACGAGGATCTGGACCGCCCCGGCCTGGACGGCGGAACCGCTCGCGAGAAGCACCCCGACGAACGCCCCCGGCAAGGTGACCAGCCCGACGGTCCGGGTCTGATCGAGTCCCGGGAGCAACGCGTCCGAGGCCGCGGACCGGACCACTTCCATGCGGGCATCGCGGACGTCGAGTCCGAGACTGAGCCCCGCCTCCACCTCACCCCATCGTTGTTCGACCGCATCGAGCGCGCGTCGCGCGGCGAGGGAGGTGGCCGTCATCGCACCGCCGAGCACGATTCCGCCGACGGGAACGATTGCGACACCTTCGAGCGGAACCACCCGGCTGACCAGCATCAACGGCACGACGATACCCACACCCGCAGCGAGGGACAGCGCCAGCCACGCGGCCGACCGCCCGGCTCTCGCGCGCCGAGCGGACGTTCCCACCGCCGCCGCGAACATTACGGTCAACACGAGGATCGAGGACCACAGATGCGCGAGAGCCGCGGCCAGGATGAGGGACACCGCGGCGAGCTGGGCGGCGCCGCGAATCGCCGCGGCCGGTACGACGAGTGGGCTGCCGAGGTCAGTGACGCGGTAGATCACCGCCGCGCACACGACCATCACGGTGCACAGCACAGCCAGTCCGACACCGGGATTCGCCAAGGACGTACTCACCCGGCTCAGTGTTCCTCACTTCCTGGTCGCGGGAATACCGAGAGTGACCGTTATGCCGACGAACCCCGGGCCGTGCATGCGACCATGGACGGAGTCGACGCTCTACGCCCGATGACGCTGACCGGAGGCCGTGGCGATGGACGACCGGGCGAACACAGCGCACCCGCGGGTCGTGGTCGAGACCGAACACGGCCGGACGAGCTACGGCGCGGGCAAGGCCGTCCGCATCGGCCGGGATCCGCAGCTGGAGATCACGATCGTCGATCCGGTGGTGTCGCGCGAGCATGCACGGCTCACCTGGGACGAGGGATGGCAGCTGGTCGACTCCGGCAGCAAGAACGGAATCTACGTCGACGGTGCGCGCCGAGAAAAGGTCTCCGTCACGAACCCCGTCGTCGTCCGCCTGGGTGACGCGGCCGAGGGGCCGGTCGTGCGGATCTCGGTCGAGGACCCGGACGCCACGCGACAGGACGTGGGCGCTCGATGGGACGAATCGACGATCGGCGTAGGCGCCCCGAGCGCTCCGCCCCCGACCCCGACCCCGCACGAGGCGGTCCCGAAAGGATCCCTCACGGTGGGACGGTCGCCCGACAACGACATCGTCGTCCGGGACGTGCTGGCCTCACGCCATCACGCCATCGTCCACAACGTGCCGTCCGGCCTCGAGATAGACGACCTGGGGAGCGTCAACGGAACGTTCGTCGGAGGCATCCGGGTGTCGCGCGCGCAGCTGACCGACGGCGACGTCGTCACGATCGGCAACACCGATTTCAGCGTGCAGGAAGGCAGGCTCGTTCCACGACAGGCGGTGGCTCCGACCGCAGGCGGGCTGCGGGTGGACGGCGTCGGACTCACCATCGAAGGCGGGCGTCGGCTGCTCGAGGACGTCACGTTCACTGCCCAGCCCGGCAGTCTCACCGCGGTGATCGGACCCTCCGGCGCGGGAAAGACCACGGTGGCCACCATCATCTCCGGTTCGGAACGCCCCACGGAAGGTGTGGTCGAGTTCGAGGGGCGCAGCGTGCACGCCGAATACCAGGTGCTGCGCTCCCGCATCGGAATGGTCCCCCAGGACGACGTCGTGCACCGGCAGTTGACGATCCGGCAGGCGCTCGGCTACGCCGCGGAGCTGAGGCTGCCGCCGGACACCAGCCGGACCGACCGCGAGGAGGTGATAGAGACCGTGCTCGACGAGCTGCAGCTGTCCGAACACGCCGACACAAGGGTCGATCGGCTGTCCGGCGGACAGCGCAAACGCGCGTCCGTCGCGATGGAGTTGCTCACCGGCCCGTCCCTGCTCATCCTCGACGAACCGACGTCGGGCCTCGACCCTGCGCTCGACCGGCAAATCATGGCGACGTTGCGCCGCCTCGCCGATTCGGGCCGCGTCGTCGTCATCGTCACGCATTCGCTGTCGTACCTCGAGATGTGCGATCAGGTCCTGCTCCTCGCACCGGGCGGCAAGACCGCCTACGTGGGACCGCCGGACAAGGTCGGGGCCGCACTGGGCAGCACCGATTGGGCCGACATCTTCGCCCGCGTCGCGGCCGACCCCGATGGGGTGTTCGCCGAGTACCGCGCCACCCGCCCCGCCGTAGAGGTGCCACCACCGAGTCCGCCCGGACCTCTCGGCAGTCCCGCGCACACGTCGCGGCGCAAGCAGCTGAGCACCGTCGTCCGCCGGCAGGCGCGGCTGATCCGCGCCGACCGGGGGTACCTGATCTTCCTGTCCCTTCTCCCGTTCGTGCTCGGCGGCCTGGCCGTGCTCGTGCCCGGCGACACCGGATTCGGTCCGTCGGGCCTCGACGAATCCGGTGAACTCACCCAGATCCTGGTCGTGCTGATCCTCGGCGCCGCGTTCATGGGTTGCTCACTGACCATCCGCGATCTGGTCGGTGAGCGCATGATCTATCACCGCGAACGCGCCGCCGGGCTGCTGCCGTCCGCCTACCTGACGGCGAAGATCGTCGTCTTCTGCGCCGCCGCGATCGTGCAGTCGGTGATCATGGTGATGATCGTGTTCGTGGGCAAGGGCTTTCCGGGCCGGGGCAGCGTGATCCCCTCCGGCTCCGTCGAATTGATCGTGGACATCGCCGTCACCACCTGCTCCTGCGTCCTCGTCGGATTGGCGTTGTCGTCGGTGGCACGCTCGAACGAGCAGGTGATGCCGATGCTGGTGGTCACGATCATGGTGCAGCTGGTGATGTGCGGAGGATTGATCACGATCACCGGACGCGCCGTGCTCGAACAGGTGTCGTGGCTCTTCCCGTCCCGCTGGGGGTTCGCGGCCGCCGCCTCGACAGTGGACCTGCGCACGAACGCCACGGGCACCGAACCCGACACGCTCTGGCAGCACACCGCATCGTGGTGGCTGCTCAACATCGCCATGCTGGTGCTCATCAGTTGCGTGCTCGCGGTCGTCACCTACAGCCGGCTCCGGCTGCGCCGTCCCCGCCGGCGCTGAAACAGATGCTGCGGTGTTCTACTCGTCTTCGAGACCCGCCGGTGCGCCGACGCCGAACACATTCATCATCTGAGACGGGGTCCGGTAATAGCCGACCAGGACCACGAGTTCGAGCAATGCCGAGTGACCGAGGCCGGCTTCGAAACGACGAAAGTCCTCGTCTCCGAGGGTGCCGGCGCCCGCGAGCAGACGACGGCACACGTCGTACGCAGCCTGTTCGGTGGTGTCTTCGGAACGAAACTCGCCGCTCCGAAGTGCCGTCGTCTCTTCGGCGCTCAACCCGGCGGCGTGTCCGACCCGTTCGTGGGCATAGCGTTCGAATTCGCTCTCCGTTGCGGCAGCGACCGTGAGTATCGCGATTTCTCTGATCCGGGCGGTCATCGCCGTCCGATAGCGCACCGCACTCCCGAGTTCCTGCAGCGCAGAACCGAGTCCGGGCACGTGCAACATCAACCCGAAGGGGCCGTTGAGCCTGCCCTCGTCATCCCGAAGCGCGAACAGCTGGGGCCCCTGTGCGCGCGGACCCGTCACGATGCTGTCGTACAACGCCTTCTGCTCGACGTCCAACTCGGCCGGTCTCAGGGTTTTGATCCGTGAATCTGCCATGGAATTACCATCTTTCAAGAAGAGTAGGCCTCGGAGGGGCGAGGATGAGTCAGAGTATTCCCGCGCCGGGGGCCCCGTCGTTCTCCGCCGACCCCGAATCACATCCCGAACTGACGCTATTCGTCCGATGGATTTCCCCCAAACAGAACTGCCGATTCCCGAATACTGCCTGATCCGCCACCCTTGAGCCACGGGCCACCCCGATGAGTGGATCCCGCGACCAGACGAAGAGGTGACGGCAACGTGACAACCCCGGTCGGGCAGTCCGCCCGATACGAGATCCAATCCTGTCCCGACATCGAGTTCGGGCGCCCCGACGGGCACGTCCTCCGGCTCGAGCTGTCTCTGCCGATCGGCGTTGCCGCCACCGCCGTCGTCCTCTACCTGCACGGCGGTGGTTGGATGATCGGATCTCGCAAGAGTCATGCCGCACGGGCGGAGCGGCTCGCGCGGCACGGATTTGCTGTCGCGAGCATCGACTACCGCCCCTCCACTGTGGCTCCCTTCCCCGCCCAGATCCTCGACATCGTGACCGCGATCGAGTGGCTGAAAGGTCCCGGACAAGCCTTCGGTGTCGACGCGAATCGTGTCGCTCTCTGGGGCGCATCGGCAGGTGCCCATCTCGCGCTTCTGGCCACCGCCGCTCCGGCGATTCGGCAGGCACCGCACGACGTGCCGGGTCCACCCGTGCAGGCCGCTGTCGGCTACTTCGGATGTTACGACCTCACCTCCCGCGGCGACCTCGACCGCCCGGACACCTGCTCGCCGATACCTCGGGAGATCCTCGAGCAGGACTGGCCGTCAGGGGTCCCCGCACCGCCGTCATCTCGCTACCTGAGAGCCCGATTACTGGGTGGCGACGAGTCGGCGGTAAGCGATCGCGAGCTCGCCGCCATCAGCCCGTTCGCGAGGGCGCACGACATCCACGTGCCGGTCTTCCTGCTCCACGGAACAGGTGACTCGGTCACGTCGGTGCAGCAGAGCCTGCGGATGGCACAGGAACTTCGACGCCGGGGGGAGACGGTGCGCCTGCGCCTTCTCGAGGGCGCCAACCACGAGGACTCCGCGTTCGACACGGACGCCACGATCGCCGACGTCGCCGCGTTCCTGCGGTGCTCCGTCGAGCACCACACCGTCCCCGTCATGGCCGCACCGGTGAACTTCCTGCATCACACCAGCTGGCAGGTCGACGACATCGACGAGGTCGGCCGCGGCGCCCACACGATGCTCGAGAACAACCCCGAACGCCACTTCTGGGGCCTCGGACGGCACTATGCCGGCGCGAACTTCTTCTGGTACCTCACGGACCCGGCGGGGAACTTCTCCGAGTACTACTCCGACATGGACACCGTCCCCGAGGACGGACTCTGGTCACCGGAAGTGCTCCACGGCCTGCAAGGGCTGTACGCCTGAGGGCCACCGCCGCCCCCGTCGTTCCTCGAACCGGACGACCTCGCCGCCCTGATGACCGGAGCACACTCCACCACGGGGTGACGAGCGGGTAGAACGATTCGGTGCCGGCTAGATCAGTTCGACGACGGTCCCCAGGTCGTGCACATGCTCGCTGTCCGCCGTCCCGGCGGCCGGCGTGATGTCACCACGTGCCGTGAGTGCCATCGATCTCGCCTCGCCCACGGCGAAGGCGACCGGTACCGCCACGGCAACGGACAGGAGGGCAGCTCCCGCGTCGAACGCCAAGCGCGCGACACCGAAAGCACAGTTCGCCGATTCTCGGATCGTCATCGTCCGCCTTCCTTCATCCCAGTCCACAGGACGTAGCGGACCACTCCCTTCGACCTGACAATTACCCGTTCGACGTTACGAGGGGCCCGCACTACTCGCGAGTACCAAACCGACCAGATCGAATGGTTCACTGGCGGCCGTCGAATCCGGCGACGGAGGCAGAGAAGACAGGCACATATCCGGGTAATTCAGCCGATGCGCCCCGATCGGCCCGGGACCACCCTGTAATCGGACGTCCCGACGACGCGACACCACACCGAGCGCACTGGAGCAACGACGGCATGAACCCACACACCGGGAATCACGGACATCACCTGGTTCACACGTTCCGCCGGCCTCCGGTGCGGCCGGGACGCCACGCACTGCATGCCGCCGCATCCAGAATCGGAATCCCGTGCACCCTCGGCGCCGGCGACCACCGCGCCTTCGACAGCTCCGGTCTCGTTCAATGGGCCTACAAACAGGCCGGTGTGGCCGTTCCTCGCACCACCTACGAGCAACTCCGACACGGGACCGCCGTGGACGAGAGCGACCTGCAGCCCGGTGACGTCGTCCTCTTCTACGGGGGCGGCCACGCGGGGATCTACGCAGGAAACGACACGGTCGTTCACGCACCCGCTCCGGGACGGCCGGTCACGCGAGTAGCCATGAGCTCCATGTCATTTCACGCAGCGCGCCGATACTGACGACCGATTACAGCCTCCAGCCGACCCGAACAGGGCGGCTGGAGGCGCCGACCCCCGCGACACCGTTGACTCAGTGAGCGGCGTTGTACGCCTCCTCGATCTCGGCAGGAATACGTCCACGCGTGGACAACTCATACCCCTGCGACGTCGCCCATTCTCGAATTTCCTTGGCCTGGCTCCGTCCCTGCGACGGTGCAACTGCAGGAGTCGACCGACGCTTTCTTCCACCGACCCGAGTTGCATGCTCGATGTAGTAGTCGAGAGTCTTGTGGAATTCCCTGGCGTTCTTGACCTTCAGATCGATCTCGTAGTCGACGCCGTCGACAGAGAACGGAATGGTCTCCCCCTTACCGTTCTTGATCGGAGTTCCGTCGATGTCGTCGATGCGTTCGACAACAACTTTGCGCGCCACAGTTCCACTCCTTCATCGTCGATAACCCGGGGAACACTACGTCGAAGTATTGTTCACCTGCCAATCCCCGACGGAGTTTTCGAATTGCAGACCCGGGTCCGTCTGATTGGAGAACCCAGTTGTCGGGGTATTCGTCGGACATGACACCGAAGGACGCATCCGGACCGAAGACCACGACCACCGACAGCGGCGCCCCGGGCGCGGACAAGGACGTGATGTCCGATCCGGCCGAGGACGACAAGAGTTCGGGCGCCGACTGGAGCGGCGAAGGTGGCGCGACCCCTGAGGGCCCCGCCACCGACACCGACACCGACACCGACACCGACACCGAGGACTAGGTCACCAGGGGATCTGGCCGAGGACCACACCGATCACCAACATCGACAGCGACACCAGCGCCGCGCGCCACAGCACCTTCTTGTGATGGTCCGCCAGCGGGACGCCCGCCAGGGTCACGAGCAGGAGGATGGCCGGGACGAGGGGGCTCTGCATGTGGAACGTCTGGCCGGTGATGGATGCGCGGGCCATCTCGACCGGCTCGATGCCGTACGTGGCCGCCGTCTCGGCGAGCACGGGCATGATGCCGAAGTAGAAGGCGTCGTTGCTCATGAAGAACGTGAACGGCAGGCTCAGGATGCCCGTGATGACGGCCAGGTGCGGTCCGAGCGAGGCCGGGATGATTTCGAGCAGCCACTGCGCCATGGCCTCGACCATTCCGGTGCCCTGGAATACGCCGGTGAGCACGGCCGCGGCGAACACCATCGCGACCACGGAGACGATGCTCGACGAGTGGCGGGTGATCGCTTCCTGCTGTTCCTTGACCCGCGGGAAGTTCACCGTCAGCGCGATCGATGCGGCCACCATGAACAGGACCGGAATCGGCAGTACGTCCATCACGAGCACGACGAGGAGCGCCACCGTCACGAGCGCGTTGAACCACAGCAGCTTCGGCCGCAGCGTGGGCCGCTGGGGGTCGAGACCGTCGACGAAGCCCTGGCCGTCGTCCGATCCGGCGTCGCCGGAGCCGCCACCCGTTCGGGGTGCGTCACCATTGCCCCCGGATCCGGATCCGGATCCGGTCACGGACCGCCGGAGGCCGGAGCCTGCGGAGACGAGGAGGCGCTCGTCGGTGAGTTCGAGCGTTCCGATGCGGCGGCGTTCGCTGTAGCCCAGCTGCACGGCGAACAGCAGCACGACGAGCAGTCCGACCACCAGCGACGGGATCATCGGCACGAACACGTCCGACGGTGAGATTCCCAGCGCCGCGGCTGCCCGGACCGTCGGTCCACCCCACGGGACGATGTTCATCGCGCCGTTCGCGAGGCCGGCGACCACCGTCAGAACCACGGGGCTGACCTTCAGCTTCATGTACAGCGGCAGCAGTGCGGACGTCACGATGATGAACGTCGTGGATCCGTCACCGTCCAGCGACACCACCATCGCGAGCACCGCGGTGCCGACGACGAGCCGCATCGGGTCGTTGCGGACGAGCCGGAGGATGAGTTTCACCAGCGGGTCGAACAGGCCGACGTCGATCATGATCCCGAAGAAGATGATCGCGAAGAACAGCAACGCGGCCGTCGGTGCCAGCGCCTTGATCCCGTCGGTGATCATGTCGCCGATGCCGAGGCCGGCCCCGGCCGCGATCCCGAATGCGACCGGGACGGCGATCAACCCGACCACGGGAGTGGCCCGTTTGGACATGATCAAGAACATGAACACGGCCACCATCAGAAAGCCGAGTGCTACCAGCATTGCCACTCCTCGTCCGAACTCGCGTCGTGGTGTGATCGCGATAACAGCCAGTGTCGGGGGGAGGGACGCTCACAGTCACTGTTGCGTACTTAGAGAAGGTTGTGTTCTTTGTGGTGGCAACTACGGGCGCCCCCGGAGATGGTCGCGCAGAGTGTCTGTCTCATACTCCGCGCGGAACAGTCCACGCTTCTGCAGGACGGGGATCACCTCGTCGACGAAGTCCGCGAGGCCGTTCGGGTAGAGCGGCGGCATCAGGTTGAAGCCGTCGGCCCCGCCGCGGCGGAACCACACCTCGATCTCGTCGGCGATCGATTCCGGGGTTCCGATCATGGTGCAGTGGCCGCCGCCAGCCGCCAACGTGCCCAGCAGCGACCGCACGGTGGGACGGTCCTTGTCGATGATCCGCAGGATCGTGTCGTACCGGCCCTGCGGCCCGGTGAACTCCGACAGCGGCGGCAGCGCGGGAACCGGTGCGTCCAATTCCCAGGCACTGCAGTCCTGCTGGACGAACATCGACAACTGCGCCAGCGACTGTTCGACGGGCAGGAGCGCGTCGAGTTCCGCCTTCTTCCGCCGGGCCTCCGCACCGGTCGAACCGACATAGGTCACGAGACCGGGCATCACGACCACCGCGTCGGCGTCGCGGCCCGCCGCACGGATGCGCAGCTTCACGTCGCCGTAGTAGCTCTGCGCGGCCGTGAGGTCGTAGGCGACGGCGTAGATGCCCTCGGCGCACCGGGCGGCCAGGTCGCGGCCCTGATCGGACGCGCCGGCCTGGAACAGCACGGGACGACCCTGCGGCGAGTGCGGCACGTTCAGCGGACCGTCCACGAGAAAATACTTTCCTCGATGCTCGACCGGCTTCACCTTGGCCGGGTCCGCGAAGATGCCGTCCCGGTCGAGCACGAGCGCGTCGGGCTCCCACGAATCCCACAGGGCGAGTGCCACGTCGACGAATTCCGCGGCGCGCGAATAGCGCTCGTCGTGCGGCGGCATCTCCTCGAGTCCGTGGTTGCGCGCTTCGGCGTCGAACATGGATGTCACCACGTTCCAGCCGACACGGCCGCCGCTGATGTGGTCGAGCGACGCCAGCATCCGGGCGGCGTGGAACGGTGTGTAGAACGTGGTGGACACCGTCGTCACGAGTCCGACCCGCTCCGTCGCGCGCGCCATCGCGGACAGCGCGGTGAGCGGTTCGAGGAACCACATGCCTCCGGATGCGGGGTCGCGCACCGAATGCCCGTCCGCGAAGAACACCGCGTCGAGGCAGCCGCGCTCCGCGGTCTGCGCCAACTCCTCGTAGTAGGCGATGTCGCAGAGTCGCTCCACGTGGGACGAGGGGTGCCGCCACGCGGCGCCGTGGTGCCCGCAGCTGTAGAGGAACGCGTTGAAGTGCAGTTGCCGGGCCTCGCTCATGTCAGTCCTTGACCAGTCCGCCGTCGACGACGAGGTTCTGGCCGGTCACCGCACGCGACCAAGGGGACGCGAAGAACAGCACCGCGTCGGCGAACTCGTCCGGCGTGGTGACCCGCTGCAGCGGGGTGCTCGCCGCGATGAGGTCGAACACCTCGTCGGGAGTGGCGGCGCTCGCGTCGGTGGTGCGGAGCAGCCCGCCCGACACCATGTTGACGGTGATGCCGTCGGGACCGAGGTCGGCCGCGAGCGTGCGGGTCAGCGACAGCGCCGCGGCCTTGGCGGCCGTGTAGTCGTGGTACGGGACGACGGGGTTCTGGAACAGGTTGGTTCCGATGCTCACGATCCGGCCGAACCCGAGCGAACGCATGCCCGGCAGCGCGGCCTGCGTCGTGTGCAGGGTCGCCTTCACGCTGCCACGCAGCTGCGAGTCGAAGGCATCCCACGTGATGACGTCGGCCTTGTCGCGTGCGTCGCCGTTGAAGGAGAAGTCGGCGAGCGCGTTGTTGACCACCGTGGTCACCGGTGAGCCGAAGTGTTCCTCCGCCGCGGAGAACAGCGCAGCCACCTGGCCGGCGTCCGTGACGTCGGCCCGGAGCGCGACCGCACGGTCCGCACCCAGGGAGGTCGCGAGTTCTTCGGCCGCCTCCCGGCTGTTCCGGTAGTTCACGATCACCCGTGCGTTCTGCGCCGCGAACGACCGCACGATGGCGGCGCCGAGGCCCCGCCCACCGCCGGTCACCAGGACGATCTGCTTGTCGAGCTGCATGCTGCCACCTTCCGTTCGGTCGGCGACGAGACATCGGATGAGCGCATACGGCCGTCTCCGCGACATCCCTTCGCCGGCATTACCCAGTTCAGGTTCGACGGGTCTGTTCTCAGCCGTCCGGCTCGTCGCCGGGCAGCACCCCGTGTCACTGGCCAACAGTGTAAGCGCAATCACCGATTCCAGTTCTTGGTTGTGCACAACCTAGTTGTGTGCAACTATTCAGGGGTGACCGACAACCTCACCCTCGACCGCCAGGTGTGCTTCGCCCTGTACTCGGCTTCCCGGGCCATGACGGCGAGATACCGGTCGATGCTCGACTCGTTGGGAGTGACCTACCCGCAGTACCTCGTGCTGTTGGTGCTCTGGGAACGGGACGGCCGCGGAGTACGTGAGATCTGCGACGCCCTCGACCTCGACACCGGCACGCTGTCGCCACTGCTCAAGCGGCTCGAAACCCTGGGCCTGGTCGAACGCCGGCGCTCCACGGCCGACGAGCGCCGGGTCGGGATCCACCTCACCGAGAAGGGTGCGGCCCTCCGCGCCGCCGCGGAGGGCATCCCCGCCGAACTCGCCGACTCGACGGGAATGGAGATCGACGAACTCGTCGCCCTCCGGGACACACTGTCGCGTCTCACCGAATCACTCCACAGCTTCACCACCCCTACAGGAGAGAAGTAACCATGAAGATCGTCTACACCGCCGACGCCCTCGCGACCGGAGAAGGCCGCAACGGCCACGCCCGCACGTCCGACGGCAAGCTCGACCTGAACCTCGCGATCCCCACCGAGATGGGCGGGTCCGGCGACGGCACCAACCCCGAGCAGCTGTTCGCCGCCGGATACGCGGCATGCTTCCACTCCGCGCTCCAGCTGGTCGGCCGTCAGGCGAAGGCGAACGTCGCCGACTCGGCCGTCGGCGCCCGCGTCGGCATCGGCCCGACGGACAGCGGCGGATTCGGTCTCGCCGTCACCCTCGAGGTTTCCCTGCCCCACCTGCCGCGCGCCGAGGCGCTCGAGCTGACCGAGAAGGCACACCAGGTGTGCCCCTACTCCAACGCCACCCGCGGCAACATCGACGTCACCCTCGAGGTCACCGAAGACTGAGCAACCCTGACGGGCGTCGCGTCACCCGAACGTGAACTCGACGCCCGTCAGGTCCTCCGACAGCGCCCACAGCGCCCGCGCGGTGTGCTCGTCCCGCGACTTCTTGTTGGAGCCCACCACCTTCGGATGGCCACGCTGCTCGAACAGGCCGTCCGGCCCGATGTAGCTGCCACCGATCACGTCGGGTGCCGTTGCCGCGTACAGCATCGGCAGCGCCCCCATCTCCGCCGACTGCGCGAAGATCCGGTTGCCGACGGCCATCAGCTTGTCCTGCACCGACTCGGTGTGGGCCTGCAGATTGGTCGACGCGTAACCGGGGTGCGCGGCCACCGCTTTCACGGGTGACCCTGCCGCCGACAGCCTGCGCTGCAACTCGTATGTGAACAGCAGATTCGCGAGTTTCGACTGCCCGTACGCGCTCCAGCGGTTGTACTTGCGGCGTTCCCAGTTGAGGTCGTCGAGGTGAATCGTTCCCGCCTGATGTGCCGCACTCGACATCGTGGCGACCCGATCGGTGATCTTGTCGAGCAGCAGGCCGGTCAATGCGAAGTGCCCGAGATGATTTGTGCCGATCTGCATTTCGAATCCGTCGGCGGTCTTGCGCTGCGGAACCGCCATCACGCCCGCGTTGTTCACGAGAACGTCGACGGACTCGACGCCGGCGGCGAACTCGCGCACCGAGGCGAGGTCGGCCAGATCGAGGCGGCGCACCTCGGCGTTGTCACCGATCGACCGTGCGACGACCTCCCCCTTGTGGGTGTTGCGGCAGGCCAGCACGACGTGCGCCCCCGCCTTGCCCAGGGCCCGCGCAGCCACCTCCCCCAGACCACTGTTGGCGCCCGTGACGACGAACGTGCGGCCGCTCTGATCGACGATGTCCGAAGCTGTCCACTTGGTCATGGCGTCAACCCTACGGATCTCGGGACGTGGCGTGCACCTTTCACCACGCCTGCGCTCCGACCAGCGGCAGATTGACGAAACTCGGCCGATCGGGGGACAACGCGACGTGCTGCGGCTTCAGTTGACTGTCGGCCAGAATCGGTCCGAGCGGCAGGTACCGGGGGACGCTGCCCGCGTACACGTCGACGCGCAGCCGGTGCCCCGGCGCGAGGACGGCGTCGGTGGGCACGAAGTTGATGTCCACCGGTGTCACTTCACCCGGCACCAGCGGCTGACGTGCGTCCACCGTCAGATAGTGGTGCGGTTCGGTGTAGTCGCCGTTCGCCGACTTGGTGCTCTTCGAATCGTCCACGGCCCGCATGGAAGCGGTGAGCGCACCATTGGTGAGCGGGGTCGACGTGCCGTCCGGTGCGACGTCGTTCAGTGTCACCGCCCAGAATCCGTCCGGGGCGTCGAGCACGGTTTCGAGGTGCAGATTGACCGGACCCGACAGCTCGGTCGGCTGCGTGACGGGGGCGCTGGTGAACGTCAGCCCCTCGGCCTCGGCGAACCGGGAGTCCTTGCTGCACACCGATCCGAAGACGACGGCCGCTCCTGCGGTGCCCTGTACGCCGTCGCGGGAACAGAGCCCGCGGAGCCCGGGTGCGACGGTGAGTCGTGCTGCGTCGCCGGGTTTCGCCGACACCAGGCTGCCGTCGTGGGCGGCGTGCCCGGCGGTGCCACTGGGAGCATCCGACAGGTACATCCGCTGGTAGTCGACACCGGCCCGCGGGAACTGATCGGTGGTGGTCCAGCCGTTGCCCTGCTGGTAAAGCGTGACCGGGCCGTACTCGTCGATGCCGTTGTCGATGCCCTTCAGCCACTTGTCGAACCAGGCGCGTTCGAGGACGTCGAGTCGTGGCGGCGCACCCTGTTCGCCGAAGCCGCCACCGAACGAGATGTGGTAGGCGTCGCTCATGATCAGCTGCTTCTCACCGGCAGGCAGCGGAATGTCGTTGTAAACCCGCGGCTCGCTGTTCGCGAAGATGTCGTGCCACGCGCCGTAGAGCATCGTCGGCACCTCGATGTTCGCGGCCTGCGCCTTCCGCTCCTCGTAGAACTGGCCGTCCTGCGCCACCCGCAGCGTGCCGGGGTCGAGACCGTTGATGTCCGGCGCGGTCATGGCCTCGATCAGTGCGGGGAACAGCGTCAGCGGATCCCGCAACCGATCCTGCAGCCACCGCTGGTCGAAGCGCCCCTGCGCAAGGGCCTGGATGTCGGGAACGAACTTGAGACCGTTGACCAGTGACAGCCACAGCGGCATGAATCCCACGCCGAGACCACCGCCCGTTCCGACGATGTCGCGGAGCAGATCGTTGCCCGGTTCGGTCGGGAAGATCGCCTTCAACGCCGGCGGCTGATGCCCCGCGGCCTGCAGCGAATTGATTCCCGAGTACGACACCCCCGCCATGCCGACCTTGCCGTCGGACCATCCCTGCTTGCTCATCCAGTCGATGATCTCGACGGAGTCCTGCTGCTCGAGCGGACCGAGTGCCTGCCATTCCCCTTGAGAGAAGCCGGTGCCCCGCGCATCGACGACCACCTGGGTGTACCCGTTCCGGACGAGGTCGCGGTTGATGCCGAAGACGCGCATGCCGCCACCGGTGAGCACCTTGGCCGCTTCCCCGACGCCGTCGAACGGTGTTCCGGCGAGATCGAAGGAGTTCACCAGGTCGACGACGGTGTCCTCGAGCCCCGGCACCGCGAACACGGAATCGACGAGGTTGCCGACCAGCTTCGTGTACGGCGTGACGTTGAGGACCGACGGCATCCTGGTGTCGATCGGGTTGCCGGAGGCGTCCGCGGGGCGATAGACGTTGGCCTTCAGCACCGTTCCGTCGCTCATGGTGATGGGGACGTCCCAGTCGATCGCGATCACCGGGTACTCGGGCGGCGCGTCGACCGCGGCGTTCCACGCGGCCCCCGCCGCCCCGCCCGTCGGATCCGCCGACGCCGTCACCGTGGGCACCACCGCGAGCCCCACCCCCACCGCCAGAGCGACTGCCACCACACCCGGTCGAAACGCCCATCGACGCACGATCACCACGAACCCCCGTGAAATCCTCCGATGACGCGCCTCAGCGACCAGTCAGGGTGGCCCGCGTCACAAACTTACCGGATAGTAACCATGAGTCCCCCCGCGGTCAACGGCGGATTTCCGCAGCCTGTCGTCTACCGTGACGGGGTGCCCGACGCCCCACTTCCCGTCCGCGACGGCCTCAACCCGACGCGGCTGAGGATGCCGGACGACGGCCCGTGGCCCACCGTGCTCGAGTACCTGGTCGCGCGTTTCCCGCACGACGAGACGCGCCTCCGCGAGAAGGTGGCCACCGCGGAAGTCGTCGACGAGCGCGGGCAGCCGATCACCGACTCCACCCCGTTCGCACCCCGAAGATTCGTGTACCTGTACCGGGATCCGCCAGTCGAGACACGGGTGCCGTTCGAGATCGAGATCCTCCACCGCGACGAGAACCTCCTCGTCGTGGACAAACCCCACTTCCTGGCCAGCACCCCACGCGGCGCGTACATCGCCGAGTCGGCGCTGGTCCGGTTGCGCAGAGACCTCGACCTCCCGGAACTGACACCCGCGCACCGGCTCGACCGGTTGACCGCCGGGGTGCTGATCTTCACGGTGCGGCGTGAGGTCCGGCGCGACTACCAGTCGCTGTTCGACCAGCGCCGGGTGGTCAAGGAGTACGAGGCGGTCGCGCGTTACGACCCCGATCTCCCGCTGCCCGCCACCGTCCGCAGTCGAATCGTCAAGGAGCGAGGCGTCCTTAAGGCGTACGAGGTGGACGGTCCCGCCAACAGCGAGAGCCGCATCGAACTCCTCGAGGTCCACGGCGACGCGGCCCGGTACCGGCTGCTGCCGCACACCGGCAAGACGCACCAGTTGCGGCTGCACATGAGTTCGCTGGGCATCCCGATCCACGGCGACAACTTCTATCCCGACTTCTACGACGTTGCCGCCGACGACTATTCGACGCCGCTGCGGCTGCTGGCCCGGTCCGTCGAATTCGTCGACCCCTACTCCGGCGTCACGCGACGCTTCGCGAGCGTCCGGAGCCTCGACTGGCCGAAGTGACCTCGGCTTCTTTCCCCCGGGCCGGTCAGACGGAAGGATGGGGACATGAGTACCGCGACGTCCGTCTCCGAAGTGGAACGCAAGTACGAGGCCGGTTCGGAGCAGCAGATACCCAGCCTCTCGGGATTGCCCGGTGTGGACGGTGAACCGCGGCGCGACACCGTTCAGCTGTCCGCCCTGTACTACGACACGGGCGAACTTCTGCTGCTGCGCGCCGGAATCACCCTCCGCCGCCGGGAAGGCGGCGACGACGCCGGCTGGCATCTGAAGATCCCGGCAGGCGCGGACGAGCGAACCGAGTTGCAGTTGGCGCCCGACGCCGAGCTCCCCGAGACGGAAGTGCCCCGGGAATTCGCGGAACTGCTCACTGCCGTCACCCGCGGCGCCGCCCTGAACCCGGTCGCGCTCATCAGTACCGATCGCGAACGGCAGCGGCTCGTGGACGCGGCGGGGACGACGCTCGCCGAGGTCGTCTCGGACGTCGTGATCGCCGCCGTCCCCGAGAAGGGCACCGGATCCGACGAGCGGGTGTGGCGCGAGATCGAAGTGGAGCTCGCGGCCGGAGACCGAAACCTGTTCGACGCCATCGACTCCCGGCTGACGGACGCCGGGATAGCTCGGTCGGACGCGCCGTCGAAGTTGCGGCGGGCGCTCGGCGACGCGGTGACCGGCACCCCGCGCCCCGTGCGCAGGACGAAGGGGTCCACTCCCCGGGCACTGCTGCTGGAGTATCTGGCGGCGCAGAAAGATTCTCTCGTGACGGCCGACCTCGGCGTGCGGCGCGACCTCGAGGAGTCCGTCCACGACCTCCGGGTCTCGGCCCGGCGCATCCGGAGTGTCCTCCAGGTGTACGGGTCCAGCCTGCGCGATCAGGAAACCGTCGACGACTTGATCGTCGAACTCCGCTGGGTCGGTCAGGCCCTCGGCTCGGCGCGGGACACCGAGGTGCAGTGGAGCCGGCTCGTGGACCGGCTGGGTGGCGCCGAGGAAATACCCGACCGCGAGGTCGTGCGTGCGCGCCTCGACGAGTACTTCTCGGGACTCGCCGCGACGGCCCGGCCCGCAGCACTGGCCGCCCTGAACTCCCGGCGCTACCTCGACCTGCTCGCCGGACTCGATACGTTCCTGGTCGCCGTCGAGGCGTCCGGGGACGGTGGCCCGTCGAAGAAGGCCGTGGCGAAATCCCTGCGCACCTTGTCGAAGTCCGTCCACAAGCGCGTGCGGAAGGCGGCGTCCGCGACCACCCGGGCCGAGCGCGACGCACGGACACACCGGGCGCGCAAGCGCGCCAAGCGAATGCGTTATGCGATCGAGGCGACGCGGTCGCTGACACCGAAGGCGTCCGACCGCGCTCAGACGAAATTCAAGGGCTTTCAGGACGTGCTCGGCGAGTACCAGGACGCCGTCGTCGCACGGGACCACATCCTCGCGATGGTCGCGGAGGATCAGCACTCCGCCGAGTCGAGCCTGGGCCTCGGAATGCTCTTGCAGCGTGAGCTCGATCGCGGCGATACCCTGACGCCGCTCGTGAAACCCGAGTGGAAGACCGCAAGGAAGGCGGCCCGAAAAGTCTGGAAGTAGGGCACAGTCGGGGAGTACCCCAACAGCGTGAGCGAAGGGAGCCAGACGTGAGCACACCCGCCAGTCATTCCGTCGTCGTCGGCCTGGACGGATCCGACGCCTCCACCGCCGCCGCCCTGTGGGGCGCCGCAGTCGCGTCGAAGTGGGGTGCCACGCTGTCGCTCGTGCACGCACTGCCGCAGGACGGCCCGCTGTACAGCCCCGCTGCGATCATGCTGGAGTCGCAGTTCCTCAGTCAGCTGCGCGAGGACGGCGAGGCCATTATCGGGACGGCGAAGCGGCTACTGGGACCGAAGTTCCCCGGTCTGGAGATCGAGACGACCATCAGTCCCGGTCCCGCGGGCACCGCACTGCTCGAGGCCGCCGACTGGGCGCGGTTGATCGTGCTCGGATCCACGGGAACGGGAGCGATCCGTTCGGTGCTGCTCGGCTCGACGGCGCTGCACGTCGTCAACCGCGCACCCTGCCCGGTGACCGTTCTCCGGGGTGAAGTCACCACACCCGACCAGCGTCCGGTGGTGGTCGGGGTCGACGGAAGCGACCTCAGCCGCGACGCCGTGGCCCACGCATTCGAATTCGCGTCGTTCTTCGAGGCGCCGCTGACCGCCGTCCACACGTGGCAGGGCTCCCCCACGCTCGGCGCGGGCGGCACCGGCATGCTCGTCGACTGGGACGCCGTGAAGCAGGAAGAGGAGGCGCTGCTGTCCGAGGGCCTCGCGGGCGAGTCGGAACGATACCCGGACGTGTCCGTGACGAGGGTGGCCGAGCAGGGTGCCGCAGCCGACGTCATCCTGCGGCATGCAGGGGACGCCCAGCTCATCGTCGTCGGCAGCCACGGCCGAGGCCCGCTGCTCGGCGCGCTGATGGGCTCGACGAGCCAGAATCTGCTCCACCACGCGAAATGTCCGGTCATGATCTGCCGGAGCGAGTGACTGTCGCCCGAAGCTAGGCGATGCCCGTTCCCACCAGCTGGCCGATGCCGTACGTGACGATCATCGCGAGTGCCCCGCCCAGCACGACGCGGAGCACTGCCCGGGTGCGCTGTGCGCCGCCGAGAGCCGCGCTGACGGTGCCCGTGAGGGCCAGCGCGACCAGCACGGCGACGAACGCCACCGGAATGCGCAGGTGCACAGGCGGTACGAGGATCGCCAGCAGCGGGACGAGGGCGCCGAGCGTGAAGGACAGCGCCGAGGATCCCGCAGCCTGCCAGGGGTTGGTCAGGTCGTCCGGGTCGATGCCCAGTTCGATGTCCACGTGGGCGGCGAACGCATCGTGATCGGTGAGTTCGCGGGCGACCGTCCGGGCAGTGTCGCCACTCAGCCCCTTGGCCTCGTACATCGCGACGAGTTCCTCGAACTCGACGTCGGGGGTTTCGGTGAGTTCACGGCGTTCCTTCGACAAAAGAGCGCGTTCGGTGTCGCGCTGGGTGCTCACCGAGACGTACTCGCCCAGGGCCATCGACACCGCCCCGGCCGCGAGACCCGCGAATCCGGCGGTGAAGATCGCCGATCGTTCGGTGGTGGCCGCGGCCACCCCGACCACCAGGCCGGCGGTCGACACGATGCCGTCGTTGGCGCCGAGAACACCGGCCCGCAACCAGTTGAGGCGGCTCGCCAGACTCGGTGCGTGCGGCTCGTCGGGATGTCGCGAGGGCTCGGCCCGCTCGGCGTTCTCTGCTGACATGCGTTCAGGCTAAGACGAAAAGGCCTGGTCGGATAGCCAGGCTAGGCTGCGCTGGGCCCGGGGTGAACTGTTCCCTACACACCGAAACCAAGCAGTTGCTAGGTTAGGGGCGCTCGTTCCTCACACGCTTGGAGTTCCTCATGGCGACACCCGCCACCAGCACCCCCCGACGTCGCTGCGCCGCACTGGTCACGGGCGGCACCGGCGGCATCGGCTCGGCCATCGCACGGCAACTCGCGACCCTCGGCCACGACGTGGCCATCACCTACCAATCCAACGCCGACGTCGCCGCGGACCTCGTCGGCGAACTGGAAAGCCGCGGCGTCGGAGCGCAGGCGTTCTCCGCCGACCTCTCCGACCAGCCCCGCGTCGCGAGTGTCGTGAAACAGACCATCGAACACTTCGGCGGCCTCGGCGTCCTCGTTCACGCCGCGGGACCGCACATTCCGATGATCCACCTGTCCGAGATCGCTCCCCGGGACTACGCCGAGCACCTCGAACAGGAAGCGGTCGCCTTCTTCACCGTCGTGAAGGCCGCCCTCCCCGCGCTGCGGGAAGCGTCCGGTTCCGTCGTCGCGGTCACGACCGCGGCCACCAGCCGATATCCGGTGCGCGACGGACTGTCGCCGGGCACCAAGGGTGCGATCGAACAGCTGGTCAAGGGATTCGCCGCCGAGGAGGGCCGCTACGGCGTCCGCTTCAATTCGGTGGGCCCGGGAATGCTCACCGACGGCATGGCCGAGCGGCTGATCAACTCCGAAGAACTCGATCAGCGTGCACTCGACGCCGCCATGAGCCGGATACCGCTACGCCGGTTCGGCACCGCCGCCGACGTCGCCGAGGCAGTCTGCTTCCTCGCGAGCGACCGGGCGGGTTTCGTCACCGGACAGAAACTCGACGTCGACGGCGGATACACGGTGTGATCACCGGCCATGTGTAATGGACGCGTATGACTGACGCCCAAGACACCCGCCCGACGCCCCGCAGGCGTCGAGTCGAATGGGTGATCGGCGGCCTGCTCGTCGTCGTGCTCGCGGTGGAAATCGTCCTCATCTGGTCGGACCTCTCCGAGAGCGTCCAGAACCTCGGCGACCTCCAATGGGGATGGGTGGCCGCGGCCGTCGTGGCGTCGCTGGCGTCGATGTCGTGTTTCGCCCGGGTCCAGCGCTGCCTGCTGGGGGTCGCGGACGTGCACATCAGACAGCGGCAGTCCCTCGCGGTGACGTTCGCCTCCAATTCGATGAGCGTGACGCTGCCGGGCGGCCCGGTTCTGGCAACGACGTTCAGGTACCGGCAGACACGCCGCTGGGGTGCCTCACCGGTGGTCGCGACGTGGCAACTGGTGATGGCCGGCGCCCTCCAGGCCATCGGCCTGGCGCTCGTCGGACTGGCGGGCGCACTGCTCGTCGGGGCCGAGACCAACCCGTTCTCGCTGATCTTCACGTTCGGCGGCCTGTGTGCCTTCCTGGTGGTGGCTCAGTACGCCGCCTCGCGGCCCGACGCCCTCGAAGGTGTCGGCATCACCGCGCTGCGTGGATTCAACGCGCTTCGAAAAAAGCCTCCGCTGACCGGTGTTCGCCGATGGAAGCACATCGTGAACCAGATGAGCGCCGTCCGGATGGATCGCCGCGACACCGCCCGCGCGTTCGGGTGGTCGCTGTTCAACTGGATCGCCGACGCCGCATGTCTCGCGTTCGCGTGCTACGCGGTCGGCGCACATCCCGGATTCGCCGGACTCGCCGTCGCGTACGCGGCGGGCAACGCCGCCCGTTCGGCCATCCCACTCCTGCCCGCAGGGCTCGGTGTCATGGATGCCGTGCTCGTCCCCGCACTGACCGCCAGCGGAATGACCGGCGCCGAGGCGGTGTCCGCGATCGTCGTCTACCGCCTGGTCAGCTTCCTGCTCATGGCCGCCATCGGCTGGATCGTCTTCGCGGCACGCTTCCGAGGTGCGCAGCAGCAGGGCGAGGAGGGCCCGGACCTCGCACCACTGTGGCGTCCCGGTACGTGAATATGTCCCGCTGAGAGAGAAACCCGGGCCGAGGCGGCGGGCGACGGGCCTACGGTCGAGCCGTGACGGAACCGGAAACACAGGAAAAGCAGGTTGTCGTCGTCACCGGCGCGGCCTCGGGAATCGGCGCGGGGATAGCCCGGCACGCGCACGCCCGCGGTATGGCCGTGCTCCTCGCCGACATCGATACGGCCGCACTGGATCGTCTGGCCGCAGATCTGGGCGGAGCCGCCCTCACGTGCGCAACCGATGTCGCGGACTCCGGGTCCGTCCACGCCCTCGCCGATCTCGCGTACGACTCGTTCGGCCGGGTGGACCTGCTCTTCAACAACGCCGGAATCATGCGGGCCGGATTCCTCTGGCAACTCGGCGAATCCGACTGGGACGCCACCCTCGGTGTCAACGTCACGGGTGTCGTCAACGGGATCCGGGCGTTCGTTCCGCGCATGATCGACCAGGGCGGCGGACGCGTCGTCAACACGGCCTCGGTCGGTGGATTCGCGCCCGGTCCGATGATGTCGCCGTACAGCGCATCGAAGTTCGCGGTCGTCGCGATCACCGAGTGCCTGCAGATGGAGTTGACCATGGTGGGCGCCCCGGTGTCCGCGAGCGTCCTCGCGCCGGGGCCCGTCGTCACGTCCGTCTTCGACAACCCGTTCGGGGCGGTCTCCCATCCGGCCGTCGACCGGATGGTCGCGCAGATGCGCGACCTGCTCGGCACCGACGGTCTCGACGCAGACACGTTCGCGGAATTGGTCTTCGCAGGCATCGACCGGGGCGACTTCTGGCTCGCACCGCAGGGTGAGCACCTCGACAGCATGGTGCGCCAGCACACCGCCACCATCCTCGAGCGGCGAGAACCGGTGATCCGGCAGTCGTTTCGCTGAGCTCGCGAACTAGCCGCCGAGGCGCCGGAACACGAGACGGACCGCGAGCCCGAGGTGAGCCATCACCTCGTCCACCGAGATGCGGCCGGCCACCCAGGACACCAGGCTCGACATCCAGACGTCGCCGATCACGCGGATGGCGTTCAACTGGTCGTCGGAGATGTGCTCGACACCGATGGTCTTGGCGAACATTTCGGTCATCAGCGCGCCGAACGCATCCAGTTCGGCCGAGGCCGACGCGTCCGCGAACATGAACGCGCGCACCAGGGCCTCGTAGCGCGGCCGGTCCTTCTCGAGGACTTCCGTGTTCTTCCGGAGGACGAACAGGATCCGCTCCGACGGCGTGTCCCCCGGTATCGCGACGTCCTCGAACCGGGACCGCATTCCCTCGAACACCATCAACAGGCCCATCACCAGCATGTGGTTCTTCGACGGGAAGTAGCGGTACACGGTGCCCAGCGCGACGCCCGCCCGATCGGCGATGGCCCGCATCTGCACGGCGTCGTACCCGCCCTCCGAGGCGAGTTCCATCGCTGCGGCGACGATCCGCTGGTAACGCTCCCGCTGGGGGGCTTTGGCCCCGCGCGAGGGCAGCTGCCCGTTGCGAAGCAACGACAGTAGCCCGTCGCGGCCCGCCGTCAGCGGCTCTTCAGCACTGCTCATGGACGTCAGCCTAGCGACCGTCACCTCGGTGCCGTCCGGCGACGGCACCGGTTCCGGTCGTCACGATGTCCGGATTGCGTGGGCCTCCCCCGGATAGACTCGCCTCGACCGCCGGAGGTTCCCGTGCCCAGAGTTCATGTCGGACCCGAGGATCGTGTGATCCGGCTGCGCGACGGACGCCTGATGGGTTTCGCGGAGTACGGCGACCCCCGCGGATTCACCGTCGTGAACGCCCACGGCGGGCTCGCCGGCCGCCTCGACGTCGCGGCCGCCGACCGGAGTGCTCGCGACGCGGGCATCCGGCTCCTGTCCCCCGACCGTCCGGGGATCGGACTGTCGGATCCGCAGCCGGGCCGGACGGTCCTCGACTGGGCCCGGGACGTCGAAGACCTCGTGAAGCACCTCGGCGTCGGCCGTTTCGGTGTCCTGGGGTGGTCGATGGGCGGGCAGTACGCGCTCGCGGTGGGCTCCGGCGTGGCGTCGCGCGTGACAAGTGTCGCGGTGATCGCCGGGGCCCTGCCCCTCACCGAACCCGGGGTGTTCGCCCAGCTTCCCGCCGGGGACCGCGTGTTCACCCGGCTGTCCCAGCACGCCCCGCTGGTGGCGCGGATCTGCTTTCGCGTCATGGGCGCCGTCGCACTGCGTGCTCCGCGCCTGTTCCGGCGACTCGGCGCCCGCGACCTCGGCGCCGCGGACGCAGCCGTTCTCCGCTCCGAACCTGTCCGGAACTTCTCGCTCATGTCCGGTGAGGCTCTCCGGACAGCGCCCGGGATGGTGGAGGACTACCGCGCGTGGATGCGGCCGTGGGGGTTCGCGCCGGAGGATCTGACCGTGCCGGTCGACGTCTGGGGTGGAACCGAGGACGAACTCGTGCCCACGACCTGGCCGCCCGAGCTCGCCCGCCGGATTCCCGGCGCCACGCTGAACATCCGCACCGGTGGTCATTTCATGGCTCACCTGCACTACCGCGAGATCTTCGACACCCTGCGGCGGCGCTCGGAGTCCTAGGTCGCTGCCGATAGTTTGTCGAGCCACTCCCGCATCACGAGGAGTTCGCCGGCACTCAACCCGGCCCGCCCCGCGTCGGCGTCGAGGGCGCGCGCGAGCGCGTCCGCCTTCTCGACCACCTCCCTCGAGGTCTCCGACCGCACAGTGGGCGCCGGCCGGATCAGCCCGGCGATCACGTTGTCGCGCAGTTCCCGTGACAGGGAGAGGTCGACGCGGCCCTCCGGCTGCGCGATGAGGTGCAGAGTCATGCCGACGTTCGCCGCCACGAATTGCCCGGCGGCGGCCGCAGGCGTCACGCGCAGGCGTCCCTGCTGCGCGATGTCGGTCAGCAACTGGAGGAGCCTCGTTTCGGCGACGGAGGTCACCGCACACGGCTTGCCCGGAGCGACCTGCCCGTACAGCAGGACGTAGAACGAGGGATTGTCGAGCCCGTAGCGGACGTGATCGTCCCAGCCGTGCCGCAGGTCGTCGACCGGGTCGTCCCCGCGCCGATTCGTGGCCCGGACGTACTGGCCGAAACCGTACTCCACGACCGCGTCGAACAGGCCCTGCTTGCTGCCGAAGTGGTGGTACAGCGTCGGGGCCTGCACGCCGGCGAGGTCGCAGACGGCGCGGGTGGACACGGGCTTGCCCTTGGCCTCGTCGAGTAGTTGGGCCGCCGCCTTCAGCAGACGGTCGCGGGCGTCACCCGCCACACTCTTCTTTGTCACACCGCTATGCTACTTCTATAGCGTTGGTATACGGACGGACTGCCGGGCCGGCAGGGACAACGCACAGGGACAGGGAGATCACCATGAGCACCACCACGACACCCGAGATCGTCACGCGCTACTTTCGGGCAGCCGACGCAGGAGACCTCGATGCACTCACAGCATGCTTCACCGACAACGCGGCCGTGACCGACGAAGGCCGGACCGTCCGCGGGCGCGACGGCATCCGGCAATGGCGCAGGGACCTCGAATCGAAATACATCTACACGGTCGAGGTGACCGGAACGGAAATGGCCGCCGACGACACTTACGTGATCACCACCACGGTGAAAGGAAATTTCCCCGGGAGCCCGGTGGAACTGAAGTACGAGTTCGTTCTCAGCGACGGCCTCGTCGACACACTGCGGATCGCACCCTAGCGACACGGACAACGAAAAAACTCCGCTGTCGACGTTCTCGACAACGGAGCTTCGGTGAATCGTGGTGGCCAGGGCCGGGATCGAACCGGCGACCTTCCGCTTTTCAGGCGGACGCTCGTACCAACTGAGCTACCTGGCCGGACGGCACCCGAACCGAATGCCTATCGCATTGTGTTGCCGATACTCGGTATCGGCAACACACTTGCGACCCTGACGGGACTCGAACCCGCGACCTCCGCCGTGACAGGGCGGCGCGCTAACCAACTGCGCCACAGGGCCTTGCTTGTCCTGCTGTTGCTTTACCAGTGTAAAGCGTTACTGCGTGTCACTTTTACTGCCGTCGAACCATACCGCATGCTCGACACCGGTCAAACGTACCCCCTACGGGATTCGAACCCGCGCTACCGCCTTGAAAGGGCGGCGTCCTAGGCCGCTAGACGAAGGGGGCCCGCCGGATTTCTCCGAACCAGTACCTCAACGGCGTTCCGTTGGGAGCTTGGATAGCTTAGGACACGGATCGAGAATTTCCCAAATCGCCAGGTCAGACTACGAATCGGGCAGTTCCGAACCGGAATCCGGCCAGCCTTCCCGCGCAAACTTCTCCAACCATTCGGGTGAAGCCATCGCTTCGAGGATCACTTCGAGCGATTCCGCGAACCGCTCGCCGAGGTCACCCTCCAGCGCCGTCATGTCGGACATGTACCGCTGGCCGGCGAGTGACGCCGCCAGGACCCTGGTGAACTTCTCGGGATCGGCGTCGGCGCGCAGCAGTCCGTCGCGCTGAGCGCGGATCGCGAACTCGTGCGCGGCGCGCCCCCACACCTGCGAGCCGCCGGACTGTACGTCCGGGTAGAACTCGGGTTCGACGATCAACCGGAACTCGGCCCGCACGATGACGCTCGAATGGAACAGCTTCGCCAGATCGATCACGAAACCGTGGAGGGCTTCGAACGGCCCGATGTCTGTGCGACTCGTCCACCTGTCGGTCAGCGCGGTGAATTGCTCGACTCCGGACTGAAGAACGGCACGGGCAAGTTCTTCCTTCGACTGAAAGTGAAAGTACATCGCCCCCTTGGTGGCGTTCGAGCCCTCGAGGATCGTGTTGACGGACGCCGCCGCATAGCCGCGCTTGGCGAACTCGATGGCGGCCGACTCCACCAGCGCAGCGCGAGTACGTCGCGCACGTTCCTGTTGACGTGCCATGACGGTAAATCCCTCTCCGAGATGCAGTAGCCCCTCTTTCCGCCCTACTGGGACGAGCCTGGAGCCATACATAACAGTATCCCCGTTTTGAAAAAACCGACAGAGCAGTCTGTAGATCATGGAAACTTCCCAGAAACCAACCCAAAGACCTTTATGGAGCTGAAACCGGACTGCTGCCGAAAACACACCAAGTGGTATAATTCGGGTCGGCTCGGGTGCGCTGCAGGGGGTGCGCACCCGAGCCGACCCTTTTCACCCCCCGCGCGGCGCGCCGTGCCGGGGGTCCTGTTTTCTCGGTCACTGTCTGCGCACTAGACTCTGGCCCCGCGCCCCTATAGCTCAGTTGGTAGAGCTACGGACTTTTAATCCGCAGGTCGTAGGTTCGAGCCCTACTGGGGGCACTCTCCCCTTACTCGGCACCATGCCGGGTAAGGGGCACGAGCACTCATTCGCGGCCCGGCGCTTCCGCCGCCGCAGGCGTCCCGATCAGACGACGAACCGCCTCGACAGTGGCCTGCCGCCGCTGCGCCACCGTGCGCTCCCACGACTTTGCCCCCGCCTGCTTGCGGTCGCCGCGGGCGGTGGCCAGCGACAAGGCGATGTCGGTGATCACGAGCAGCAGCTCGCCCGCGTTCCACGACGGATCGACGAACCCCTCCTGCTGCCCACGCCGAATCTCGGCGATCTTGGGACGCAGCGTGAGGATCCGCGCATCGTCGGCGATCTGCTCGCGCACCTCCAGGTCGGCCCACTTCTGCAGCCTCGCGTTCTCGGGGTGCGCCACGTAGTCGTCGAACAACCGGCCCGCGTAGCCCGGCAGATCGTCGCCCCGCAACGCCGTCTGTTCCGTCGTCTCGGCGATCCATTGCGTGATGACGGCGTCGAACAGCGTTTCCTTGCTGTCGAAGTACGCGTACAGACGGTCCTTGCTTGCCCGGGCCGCCTCCGCGATGCGGTTGATCCGGGCTCCGGCGACTCCGTGGCGGGCGAACTCCGCCTTGGCCGCGGCGAGGATCCGTTCTCGCGTGGCTTCTCCCGCTGTTCGCATTCCGACATCCTAAATTGCCCGTTGCCGAACCATCTGGTTCGGCGTAGCGTGCGCAGTTGACGAACAGTTTGGTTCGTAAACCTCGCGCCCCTCACCCCAAGGACCGTTTTCATGGACATCGATCAGGCCCGCAGCACGTTCCACGAGCTCCGGGAGCGCGAGAGCGGCGTCTCCCCCGACGAACTCGACGCCGTGTGGGCGGCGCTCGACACCGTCAGGGCCGAAGACATCCTCGGCAGCTGGAAGGGCGACGACTTCGCCACCGGACACCGCCTCCACGAGAAGCTGTTCGCGAGCCGCTGGCACGGAAAGACGTTCCACTCCCTCGAGGACGCGAAGCCGTTGATCTGCCGGGACGTGGACGGCAACCTCTATTCCGACATCAAGGGCGGCAACGGCGAAGCCAGCCTGTGGAACATCGAGTTCCGGGGTGAGGTCACCGCGACCATGGTGTACGACGGCGCACCCATCTTCGACCACTTCAAGAAGGTGGACGACTCCACCCTCATGGGCATCATGAACGGCAAGTCCGCACTGGTGCTCGACGACGGTCGGCACTACTACTTCCTACTCGAAAGAGACTGAGCTCCAATGCAGGTCACAGCAGCGGTCTCACACGGACCCGATTCTCCGTTCACGCTGGAGACGGTCGAACTCGACGAGCCCCGCGCGGACGAGGTACTGGTGCGCATCGTCGCCACCGGCCTGTGCCACACGGACCTCTTCACCAAGGCGGCCCTCCCCCGCGCCGCCGGCCCCGCCGTCCTCGGGCACGAAGGTGCCGGGATCGTCGTCGACGTCGGGTCACGCGTGAGCGGGGTGGCGCCCGGTGATCACGTGATTCTCAGTTACCGCCACTGCGGCGATTGCGACCAGTGCCGAAGCGCGGGTCCGGCGTACTGCGTCGACGCGCACCGGCTGAACAGTTCAGGCCGACGCGCGGACGGTTCGGCCACCGTCACCCAGAACGGCGAGTCCGTGCGCGCCGCGTTCTTCGGCCAGTCCAGTTTCGCCGAGCACGTCCTCGCAACCGCCGACAACGTCGTCGTCGTCGACAAGTCCGTCGACCTGGCCGCCGCGGCGCCGCTCGGCTGCGGGTTTCAGACGGGTGCCGGCGCGGTACTGAACGTGCTCCGGCCGGGCCGCGATTCGAGTGTGGTCGTCTTCGGCGGGGCAGTGTCGGGTTCGCCGCGCTGCTCGCGGCCCGATCAGCCGGCGTCGCAACGCTTCTCGCCGTCGATCCGGTACCCGCGCGACGTGCGCTCGCGGAGGAGTTCGGCGCGGTCGCGCTCGATCCCGGGTCACAGGACGCGGTCGCATCGATCCGTTCGGCGACGGGCGGCGGCGCCACCCACGCCCTGGACACGACGGGGATCCCCGCCGTCATCGGCCAGGCATTGTCGTGCCTGCGCGCGCGGGGCAGCGCGGTGGTCGTCGGCCTCGGCGCACCCGAAGTGGTGGTGAACATTCAGGATCTGATGCTGAGCGGCAAGACCCTCCGCGGCTGCGTCGAGGGCGATTCTTCGGTACAGCAGTTCATTCCGCAGTTGCTGGCGCTGCACGCGGACGGGAAATTCCCGTTCGACCGTCTCGTCACCGAGTATCGATTCGACGACATCAACCGCGCCGTCGCCGATCAGGCCGCGGGCACGGTGATCAAGCCCGTGCTCGTGTGGTGAATTCGCTCAGGGCGTGGCAGGTGACGGTCCGGCCGGCGGCCCGTCGCCCACCTGTCCGTCCTTCGCTTTCGTTTCTCTTCGCATCTCGGCGAGATCCTCGCCCCGCTTGCGGTACGTGAAGCTGACTCCGGCGACGCCGAGGAACAGCACCACTCCGATGATGGCGCCGGCGAGCGACGCGCCGCGGAATCCGGGCGCGTCGACGTCCATGATCCGTTCGCCCGCGTGCGCTGCGCTGTTGCCGCCGAGCACCACACTGAGCGTCAGCAGGTTGGGCAGCACCACCAGGACACCGAGGATCAGCAACACGATCTGCACCGGCTTGAACCGGCGCCGGCGGAACAGCCGCCACGCTCCGCGGACCAGCAGCAGCGGCAGGAGGGTGCACAGGGTGCCGAACAACAGTCCCCACAGGATGCCGCCGCCGAAGCTGCCGTTCGCCAGTCCACCCACGTTCTGGGCCCACGCCCGCGGGAGGTAGGCCGCGAGGATAAAGTAGGCGATGACCAGTACCACCAGGAGGACTGCGATGCCGATGGCCTTCTTGGCCCACGCAGGCAGGCCCGATTTCGCCGGTGTGGAAGTGGATGCGCTGTCCTCGGTCGTCATGACTGGTCTCCCTGCATCGGCAACGGTTCTTCGTCCAGCACCTGCTCGGCCAGTCGCTTCGGGGCGACGAGCGTGTACGACGTCCTGATCCACTCACGCAGCTGTTCCCACCGAGGCTCGTCCGCGTCCGCGACGTCCAGTGCGATCCAGCCGTGTCTACCGAGACCGTATCCCGCGGGCTCGGCCCGTGGTTCCGTTGCGACGACCGCTTCGGCCTCGTCGATGGTGAGCTTCACCGTCAACCGGGTGGCCTCCACGTCACTGAACACGAAGTTCTTCCCCCGCACCCGGAACGTCGGGTGTCCGTCCCATTGGGCGACGTCCACGCGCACGGCTTCGGGCAACTCGGCGACGATCTGTTCCAGGCGGCTGATGTTGTTGCCCATGTGACGATTGTCGGCAGCGCCCAGACCGACCGCAACCGGCATAACGGACATACGCGGGATTTCCCGCCGCCGAGACCGAGGTGAAGTCGGCGTTGCCGACGCTCCTCTGCGGGCTCGACGGGGTCCTGGGTGGCCTGCTCGGAAAGGGTGGGGCGGCGGACTGGGCCCGGGTGGCGATATTCACACCTGGGGTGGATCGAATTCCCAGGAGACCGACAGCCCGGACGAACGGGTTTCCGCGCAACCGCCGACACGGCTCGAGTTGCGGCAGGGAATCTGTGGAGACCGACAAATCTGTGATCGTCCACAACTGTCCGCGCGTCGCTGTGATGATCTCTCCCTGCGATGATTACGCTGGTCACCGCACACGCACGCTCATCAGTACACTGTCATGTAACGGTTCGCCGCGTGGCGGCGACACATCCCGGAAGATCCATTACGGATCGGTAACTTGGACGGTTCCCGGGCCGCCGACGGCGTTTACCAACCTACTTACGGTGCCGTAGGCTGAACAAAGTCAAATTGAGCTACTGGAGGCATTACACATGGCGAGGGATCTGACCCAACTCGAACTGCTGCAGGAGTTGTCGCCGGTTGCAGAAGAGAACGTCAACCGCCACATCTCCATGGCCAAGGAATGGCATCCCCACGACTACGTTCCGTGGGACGAAGGACGCAACTTCGCCGCGATGGGCGGCATCGACTGGGATCCCGAGCAGTCGCAGCTCGACGAGGTCGCCAAGGCTGCGATGATCACGAACCTCCTCACCGAGGACAACCTGCCGTCGTACCACCGCGAGATCGCCGAGAACTTCTCGCAGGACGGCGCGTGGGGAACGTGGGTCGGTCGCTGGACCGCCGAGGAGAACCGTCACGGCATCGTGATGCGCGATTACCTCGTCGTGACCCGCGCCGTCGACCCCGTCCAGCTCGAGCGTTTCCGCATGGAGCACATGACGAACGGCTTCGCCTCCCCCGCCGACGTCGACGCCGGCTTCCTCCACTCCGTCGCGTACGTGACGTTCCAGGAACTCGCCACCCGCGTCAGCCACCGCAACACCGGTAAGGCGTGCAAGGACCCGATCGCCGACAAGATGCTGCAGCGCATCGCCGCCGACGAGAACCTGCACATGATCTTCTACCGCAACATGTGCGGTGCTGCCCTCGACCTCGCGCCCGATCAGGCGCTCGAGGCCATCAACATGATCGTCCAGAACTTCCAGATGCCGGGCGCCGGCATGCCGAACTTCCGGCGCAACGGTGTGCTCATGGCCAAGCACGGCATCTACGACCTGCGTCAGCACCTCGAAGAGGTCGTGATGCCCGTCCTGCGCAAGTGGAACATCTTCGAGCGGACCGATTTCACCGCCCGCGGCGAAGAGGTCCGCGAGAGCCTCGGCAAGTTCCTCGAGAACCTCGAGGGCCAGGCCACCAAGTTCGAGGAGCAGCGCGACCGCATGCTGGCCCGCGAGGCCAAGAAGCGCGAGCAGAAGGCTTCGTGACGTAAACAGCTATCCTGTGCCCGGTACCGGATTCGGTACCGGGCACAGTTTTTGTTCCAGCACTTTCCCAGAGGTCGTCAATGTCATCCCTTCGTATCGGATCGCTCGAGCTGCGCAGTCCGGTGGTTCTGGCCCCCATGGCCGGGATCACCAACGTCGCGTTCCGCACGCTGTGTCGTGAGCTCGAGACGGAGCGCGCGGGCAGCACGTCCGGCCTGTACGTCTGTGAGATGGTGACCGCGCGTGCGCTGGTGGAACGGCAGCCCGCGACCCTGCACATGACGACGTTCGGCCCGACCGAGACCCCGCGGTCGCTGCAGCTGTACACCGTCGACCCCGACACCACGTACGCCGCGGCCAAGATGATCGTGGACGAGAACATGGCCGACCACATCGACATGAACTTCGGCTGCCCGGTTCCCAAGGTGACCCGCAAGGGTGGTGGCGCGGCGCTGCCGTACAAGCGCACCCTGTTCGGCCGGATCGTCGCGGCGGCCGTGAAGGCGACCGAGGGGACCGACGTCCCGGTGACCGTCAAGTTCCGCGTCGGCATCGACGCCGAGCACCACACGCATCTCGACGCCGGCCGGATCGCCGCCGGCGAAGGCGCCGCCGCGGTCGCACTGCACGCGCGTACCGCCTCGCAGCGGTACTCCGGCACGGCCGATTGGAACGAGATCGCCCGGCTCAAGGAACACGTCACGGACGTGCCCGTCCTCGGGAACGGCGACATCTTCGCCGCCGAGGACGCGGCCCGCATGATGGAACAGACAGGGTGCGACGGCGTCGTCGTCGGACGGGGATGCCTCGGGCGCCCATGGCTGTTCGCGGAGCTGAGCGCCGCACTGAACGGAAACCCGCAGCCCATTCCGCCCAATCTCGGCGAGGTGGCCACGATCATCCGCCGGCACGCGGAGCTCCTTGCCGATCACCACGGCGAGGACAAGGGCCTCCGTGAACTGCGCAAGCACGTGTCCTGGTACCTGCGGGGTTTCCCCGCCGGGTCCGAACTGCGGGTCGCGATGGCCCTCGTGAGCACCCTCACCGAACTCGACGACCTCTTGGTTCAGCTCGATCCGACCATCCCGTTCCCCAAGGACGCCGAGGGACCACGGGGACGTCAGGGGTCACCCGGGACGGTCGCGCTCCCCGCGGGATGGCTCGACGACCCCGACGACTGCCTCGTACCCGCCGGCGCCGACCTCATGCATTCTGGTGGTTAGCAGGACGAACGCGCGTCACCTCGCTACATGTGTGGAGCCCCGACGTTCGATAAGTACTATGGCTGGAATCCGTCGAGGCCGACGGAGGTCGGAGTGGGCGGAGAGGTCAGGTTGCATCGGTGGGTGATGATCACAGCTCGGACTCACCGACTCCCGAATCCCGCGCCCCCTGGGAGCGTCCTCTCGCGGATCCCAGCTACCGAGAAGCCCAGTCGGGACGGCCGCGGCGACTCCCGCCGCGGCAGCCACCGCCCGAGCGGACCGCGCCACCCGAACGGACCGCGCCACCCGAGCGCCGAGCGCAGGTAGAACGCACCGAACCGTCCCGCCACGACAGTGGCCGGATCGGCCGCCGGGCCGCGGGTGGACCCACCGAAGCGCTCTCCGTCGCAGACCTGGTGAAGAAGGTTTCCGGGGAGGAACCGAGCGAGCCGGACGATCCGGACAAGACGGAGATAATTCCCCCGATCGACGAGCAGCAGCCGCCGCCTCCCGGGATTCCGCCGCGGGAGACCCCTGCCGCTCCTCCACCGCCGGAGCCGGAGCCCCCGCAGAGCACGCCCGAGCCCGAGTGGGTCGCGGATTCCGCCGAGACCACTGCGGTACCGCAGGTGGTCGGCAACCCGGGCACCACCCGCCTGGCCCTCAACAAGACCCGTAAACGCAAGCGTCTGCGTGCAGCAGGACGGGCCGTCGTCGCGCTCGTGGCGGTGGTCGCACTCGCCGGAACCGGCATCGTCTGGGGTTACCTCCGCTCCACCGAAGGCAAGTTCGACCAGATCGCGGCACTCGACACGGAGTCGACCGACATCGTCGACGCCGTCGGGCAGACCGGTGACGAGACCTATCTCATCGTCGGCAGCGACACCCGCGCCGGCGCGAGCGGCGAAGTGGGTGCGGGAACCATCGACGACGCCGAGGGATCCCGCGCCGACACGGTGATGCTCGTCAACATCCCCGCCGACCGAAGCCGGGTGGTCGCGGTGTCGTTCCCCCGCGACCTCGACGTCGAGCGGCCCGTCTGCCAGGGCTGGGACAACGCCAGCGGCACCTACACCGAGGAGACCTTCCCCGCCGCCGACGGCGACAAACTCAACGCCACCTACGCGCTCGGCGGACCGAAGTGCCTGGTGAAGGTGATCCAGAAGATGTCGGGTCTGAAGATCGGCCACTTCGTCGGCATGGACTTCGCCGGCTTCGAGTCGATGGTCAACGAGATCGGTGGGGTCAAGGTCTGTACCACCCAGCCGCTCGAGGACGGCGTCCTCGGCACCGTTCTGCCGGAGGCGGGCACTCAGATGCTCGACGGCAAGACCGCACTGAACTTCGTCCGCGCCAGACATGTCGAGGCGGAGGGCAACGGCGACTACGGCCGCATCAACCGTCAGCAGAGATTCCTGTCCGCCCTGCTGCGGGGCGCCCTGTCCAGTCAGGTGCTGCTCAATCCCGGCAAACTGAACGGCTTCATCAACGCGTTCACCCGCGACACGTTCGTCGAGAACATCGACACGAAGTCGCTGGTCACGCTCGGACGCTCACTGCAGAACGTCGATGCGGGCGCGGTCACGTTCCTGACGGTGCCCACCGCAGGCACCACCGAGTGGGGTAACGAGATTCCCCGCACCGACGACATCAAGGCCATCTTCCGCGCCATCATCGACGACGAGGCGCTGCCCGGCGAGAAGCGTGCGGAACCCCTGCCCTCCGCCCCCGAACCGCAGGCCGCGCCGGCGCCGCTGTCGGTCCAGGCCGTCGACCCGTCCAGCGTGACCGTGCAGGTGTCGAACGCTTCGGGTGAGTCGGGACTGGCCGCGACCGTGGCCGACTCGCTGGCCGCCGAGGGGTTCCAGATCTACAACGTCGGCAACTACACGGGAACCAGCGGCGAGACCGTCGTCCGGTTCTCGCCGGGCCACGAAGCCGAGGCGGCGACCCTGGCGTCGTCGTTCCCGGGTGCGGTGCTCGAGTCGACCACCGGACTGGGGACGGTCGTCGAGGTCGCGCTCGGTTCGAACTTCTCCGGGACCGTCCAGACACCGAGCCCGATCGACACACCGCTCAGTATGTCGGACGTGCGAATCGGCCAGCCCGAGGACGTGGAAATCCCCGCGGACCTTGCGGTTGTGAACGCAGGCGACACGTCCTGCGAATGAGCGCCCGCCGGGTCGCGTCGTTCACCCCGCGTTCACCGTGTGATCGTGACTTGGTTTCCCGTGCACCGTAGGCTGTGACCTCATGCGCGTGGCTTACAACGAACAGATGACCGAGCTTGCCGACTTGCTCGGTGAGATGGCGGGGCTTGCGGGGGTCGCCATGGAGCGCGCCACCCAGTCGCTGCTCCAGGCAGATCTTTCCCTCGCCGAGCAGGTGATCGGCGAGCACGACAAGATCACCGAGCTCAGCACCATCTGCGAGGAGCGGGCGTTCGCCCTCCTCGCCCTGCAGGCACCGGTCGCCGGCGACCTCCGCTCGGTCGTCAGCGGGATCCAGATCGTCGCCGACATCGACCGCATGGGTGCGTTGGCTCTCCACGTCGCCAAGATCGCGCGCCGCCGACATCCCAACCACGTGCTTCCCGAAGAGGTCAACGGTTACTTCGCCGAGATGGGACGCATCGCCGTCTCCATCGGCGCCGCTGCCCGCGAGGTTCTCGAGACCCGTGACCCCGAGCGGGCCGCCCGCTTGCGTGAAGAGGACGAGGCGATGGACGACCTCCACCGTCACCTGTTCACCGTGCTCATGGACCGCGAGTGGAAGCACGGCGTGGCCGCCGCGGTCGACGTCACCCTGCTCGGCCGCTTCTACGAGCGTTTCGCCGACCACGCAGTCGAGGTGGGCCGCCGGGTGATCTTCCTCGTCACCGGCAAGCTGCCCGACGACACCGAGACCGCCGTAGCCGACGCCGACAGCCTCACCTCGTACCCGGAACTGTAGAACTCCGCCAACACTTTTCGCGCGAACGGGACGCTCGTACGGTCTGACCGTACGAGCGTCCCGTTCGTTCGTCCGATGCCGCGGTCCCCGGACACGAGAACGCCCCGACCGGAGATCCGGCCGGGGCGTTCTCGTGTGCGCGGCCTATCCGAAGCGGCCCGAGATGTAGTCCTCGGTGGCCTTCTGCGTCGGATTGGAGAAGATCTTCTCGGTGTCGTCGATCTCGACGAGGCGCCCCGGCTTGCCGGTGGCCTCGAGGTTGAAGAACGCGGTCTGGTCACTCACACGCGCCGCCTGCTGCATGTTGTGGGTGACGATCACGATCGTGAAGTCCTTCTTCAGCTCCGTGATCAGGTCCTCGATCGCGAGGGTCGAGATGGGGTCGAGCGCCGAGCAGGGCTCGTCCATCAGCAGGACGTCGGGCGAGACCGCGATGGCCCGGGCGATGCACAGACGCTGCTGCTGACCGCCGGACAGTCCGCCGCCCGGCTTGTCCAGCCGATCCTTGACCTCGGTCCACAGGTTGGCGCCGCGCAGCGACCGCTCGGCCACCTCGTCGAGACGCTTCTTGTTGCGCTCGCCCTGCAGCTTCAGCCCGGCCACCACGTTGTCCTTGATGGACATCGTCGGGAACGGGTTGGGACGCTGGAACACCATGCCGATCGTCTTGCGGACGCCGACCGGGTCGATACCGGAACCGTAGATGTCCTCACCGTCGAGCAGGATCGAACCCTCCACGCGCGCACCGGGAGTCACCTCGTGCATGCGGTTCAGCGAACGCAGCACCGTCGACTTGCCGCAGCCGGAGGGACCGATGAAAGCGGTCACGTTCCGCGGGGGGACGGACAGCCCGACATCGGCGACGGCGTGGAATTTGCCGTAGTAGATGTTGACGTCCTTGAGATCCAGACGCTTGGCCATTACCGGCTCCCTACTGATTGGTGTTCGAAATCGAGTGTATGTGTCACTTGCTGCGGACCTGCGAGAAGTGGCCGATGACCTTGGCCAGGATGTTGAGGATGGCGATGAGGAGAATCAACGTCAGCGCCGCACCCCAGATGCGGTTGGTACCGGCATCGGTCGGGTTGTTCATCTCGGCGACCATGACGCCGGGCAGCGTGCCCATCTCGCCACCGAACAGGTTGAAGTTGATGAAGGGTGCGTACCCCACGAGGATCAGCAGCGGCGCAGTCTCACCCATCACCCGGGCCAGCGCCAGCATGACGCCCGTGATGATGCCGGGCAGTGCGGTGGGCAGCACGATCTTGGCGATCGTCTTCCACTTCGGAACGCCCAGCGCGTACGACGCCTCCCGCAGGTCCTGCGGAACGATGCGGAGCATCTCCTCCGTGCTGCGGACGACGACGGGGACCATCAGCAGCACCAGGGCGAGTGCTACCGCGAAGCCGGACTTGGGGAAACCGAACGTCGCGATCCACAGGGCGTAGATGAACAGGGCGGCCACGATCGACGGGACACCGCTGAGGATGTCGACCATGAACGTTGTCAGCTTCGCCAGCCGCGACTTCCGGTCGGCGTACTCGACGAGATAGATCGCGACGAACAGTCCGAGAGGAATGGACAGCACCGCGCAGACGAGTCCCTGCAGAATCGTGCCGATCAGCGCGTGATAGATACCGCCGCCCGCCGCCGAGGACGTCAGTCCGCTGAGCGAGTGGGTGAACCAGGTGGCCGACGTCAGGGCAGGGATTCCCTTGATGACGACGGTGATCAGGACCCACACCAGCGGGACCAGCGCCACGAGCACTGCCAGCGTCACGAGGACGGTGGCGGTCAGGTCGACGATGCGTCGGCGGACACCGACCCCCTGGAAAGTGGCGGCCTTGACCGGCTTGTCGAGTGTCGCGGTCATGGGTCAGTCCTTCTTTCCTGCGATCACGGCGCGGGCCGCGGCGTTCACGACGAAGGTGAGAACGAAGAGCACCAGACCTGCGGCGATGTAGGCGCCGGCCTGAATGTTGTTGTTGAACTCCGCGTAGCCGAGAGCGATCTTCGAGGCGATGGTGGCGCCGCCGTCGAACAGCGACCACCCGAAGGGCTGCGACGTGGTGCGCAGGATCAGGTAGAGCGCCATGGTCTCGCCGAGGGCGCGACCCAGGCCGAGCATTGATCCGCTGATGTAACCGGACTTGCCGAACGGAATGATCGTGGTTCGCACCACTTCCCACCGGGTGGCGCCCAGTGCGAGCGCAGCCTCGATGTGGGACGTCGGTGTCTGCACGAACACCTCGCGGGTGACCGCGGTGATGACGGGAAGGATCATGACGGCGAGGACGATGCCTGCGGTGAAGATGGTGCCACCGCCGGTGATGGAACCGCTTCCGGTCGCGAACAGTGGGAACCAGCCGAGTTTTTCGTTGAGCCACACGGCGAGTGGCTTGATCGCGGGAGCGAACACGAGCAGACCCCAGAGGCCGTAGACGATCGACGGCACGGCGGCCAGCAGGTCGATCACGTACGCCAGTGGCCGTTTGAGCCAGTTCGGCGAGTACTCGGTGAGGAAGATCGCGATGCCGAGGGCGACGGGCATCGCGAGGATCAGAGCGAACAGCGAGACGAGGACGGTCACCTGGAAGAGGTCGAGGACACCGAACGCCATGGCGTTGATGTTCTGGGTGACCCACTCGCGGCTGGTGAGGAAGTTGACCTGATTCCGGCTCAGTGCGGGAACTGCGCGCCAGATCAGGAAGATGCCGATCGCGGCGATCAGGATGGAGATGAAGATGGCGGAGATGGTCGCGAGCGACTTGAAGATCCGGTCCCCCGGCCTGGCGGCGGCCTTGCCGCGGGGTGCACCTGTCGGAGTCGGGATTTCGGCCTTGGTGGTACTCAACTCGGCCTCCGGGGTGCCGTTCGGACCGCCCACCCCGACTCCGCCGGAAGCGGAGCCGGAGGCGCGAGGTGCTGATTCGATGTGCGCTTCACTCATCTGCGCTCGCAATCTTTCCTGGTCAGAATATCGAGTCATGGGCGGGTCCGAACGATTAATGGTGCTATCAGCCGATTGCGGCTACCGATGCGTTCAGCTTCTCCTTCATGGAGTCGGGCAGCGGCACGTAACCCTGCTCGGCCAGGTTGCCCTGCCCCTCGTTGGCAGCGCTGGTCAGGAACGACTTGACCGCGGCCGACGTGTCGGCGTCGTAACCCTTCGAGCACACGATCTCGTAGGTGGCGAGCACCAACGGGTACGCGCCCGCTTCCTTGGTACCGAAGATCGAGCCGAGGTCGAGGGTCAGATCGCCCACACCCTGACCCTTGAACTGCGCACCCTCGATGGCCTTCGATGCCGACTCGTCGGACAGCGCGACGGGGCCGGAGCCGGTGTCGATCTGTGCGCTAGCAAGCTTGTTCTGGTCGGCGTAGGACTTCTCGACGTAGGTGATCGAGCCCGGGGCGGAGGCCACTGCCTGAGCGACACCGGCCGAACCCTTGGCGCCCTCACCGATTCCGCCGGTGAAGTCGGAACCGGCACCGGTGGTCCAGGCGCCGTTGGAGGACGCCGTCAGGTACTGCTGGAAGTTGTCGGTGGTTCCCGACGAATCCGAGCGGATGATGGCGGTGACGTCCTGGTCCGGGAGAGTGGCGCCGGGGTTGAGCGCGGCGATGGCCGGGTCGTTCCACTTCTTGATGGTGCCGTTGAAGATCTTGGCGGTCACCTCGCCGTTCAGCACCAGGTCCTCGACGCCGTCGAGGTTGTAGGCGATCGCAACGGGTCCGAAGACCAGCGGCAGGTTCCAGGCCTCGCCGCCGACGCACCGAGCCTTGGCCTGCTCGGCCTGCTCGGCCTTGATCGCCGAGTCGGAGCCGGCGAAGTCGATCTGGCCCGCGATGAACTGGGTCCGTCCGTCGCCGGAACCGCTGGGGTTGTACGCCAGGTTGACGGTCTTACCCTTTTCCTGGCAGACGGAGATGTAGGTGGAGACGAACTGGTCCATGGCGTTCTTCTGGGCCGAGGAACCGGCCGCGGAGAGGTTGGCCTTGCCCTCGCACGTCGCGTTGGACGACGATGCGTCGACGCCGCTCGACGCCGCGTTGTTGTCGCTGCCACACGCGGCCAAGGTCATGGCACCCAGGGCCACTGCACCGAGCAGGGCGCCACTGCGCTTGAGATTCACCTAGTCCTCCGGAAATACCGTCTCGCCCGCGATCGGGCGGCGACATGAGGTGCGCTTCGTTGAAATCTGCACCAGGCAACACGGCGCTGCCCACGGAGAAACCTAGGGGTAGCTAATGTCCAGTTGGACCACGATCGGTGAACGGAAGGTGAACAGACCGAGCATTTGTCCACATTTCCGAGACGAACAACCGGTGCGGAAGTAGAGGAGCACCTCAGGCGCGTGCATACGCGACGTCGGTGTGAAACCGCTCGAACCCGAGCCGATCGTAGGTGTGCAGCGCCGACGCGTTGTCGCCCTCGACGTAGAGCAGCACCGCACCGAGCCCGCGGTCACGCAGATAGTGCAGTCCGGCGAGCGTCAGCAACCGGCCGAGACCACGCCCCTGGGCGTCGGGGCCGATCGCCACCACGTAGACCTCACCGATGGCCGGCTCGTCGCCCTGCTTCGGGTGCACCTTGGTCCAATGGAATCCGAGCAGTCTCTGCTCGTCCGAAGCGGCGAACGCCATGAAAAGTCCGGACGGATCGAACCAGGCCTCCGCACGACGTTCGGCCAATTCACGTTCGGTCCACGACCCTTGCTCGGGATGCCAGGCGAAGGCAGCGGCATTGACCCGCAGCAGCTCGGGATCGTCCTCGACGCCCTGGTACTCGCGGAGTGAAATATCTTCCGGCACAACAAGTTCTGGGAGTTCCACATCGGCGAGCGGACGCCGGAGCTGCAGGAGTTCGCGCGCCCCGGTCAACCCGAGGCGCTGCGCTACCGCCTGCGCCGCAGGCAGGTTGCCGTGCGCCCACACCCGGGCGTCCGGACCACCCTCGGACAGGACCTCGGTGACCAGCCGGCCACCGATCCCCCGGCCACGCGCCTCGGGGTCGACGGCGAGTTCGGCCATCGCGGGATGATCCCCGTGCCCCGGCTGCAACTGCGCGTACCCGACGATCCGATCGGCATCGGTCTCCACCAGATGACGGACACCGGCACTACCGGCGCCGGACACGGCGTGCACGCCCTGCTCCGACACCGGCGCGGTTCCGTCCGCTGCCGCCGCGCGTTCGAGCAGAGCGGACACGTCCGCGGCCTGCTTGCCGTCGAGTCGATCAGTCCAGGACTGCACCGGAACACTCACTGGATCGCCGGCCCTTCCGCGGATTCGAAGTCCGCATCGTCGGCGTCGAGGTCGTCGACGGGCGGCACCGGCGCACCCGACTTGCTGCGGGTGGGACGGACGGCCTTGTAGCCGACATTGCGGACTGTACCGATCAAGGATTCGTACTCGCTGCCCAGCTTGGCGCGCAGACGACGCACGTGAACGTCGACGGTGCGGGTACCACCGAAGAAGTCGTATCCCCAGACCTCCTGCAGCAACTGCGCGCGGGTGAAGACGCGACCCGCGTGCTGTGCCAGGTATTTGAGGAGTTCGAACTCCTTGTAGGTGAGGTCGAGTGGGCGTCCGCGCAGACGCGCCGTGTACGTGCCCTCGTCGATGACCAGTTCGCCCAGCGTGATCTTGCCGGAGGCCTCCGGACTGGCGACCCCGCCGGAGCGTCCGACCAGCAGTCGGAGACGGGCGTCCACCTCGGCCGGGCCGGTGCCCGGGAGCAGGATGTCGTCGAGGCCCCAGTCGGAATTGACCGCCACCAGGCCGCCCTCGGTGAGGACCGCCACCACGGGAACCGCGGAACCCGTGCTGCCCAGCAGCCGGCAGAGGCCGCGAGCCGCCGCGAGATCGGTGCGCGCATCCACCAGGGCGATGTCGGCGGAGCTCGCTTCCAGGAGAGAGGACACCTCCGTCGGGGCAGGCCGCACCGAATGCGCCAGCAGGGCGAGGGCAGGCAGCACTGCCTCGGGGTTGGGGTCGGAGGTAAGAAGCAGTAGCTCCACACAGCCTCCCATCTCGTCGCCGTCGTACCCGGCCGGCCGACGGATGGTTCATCCGCCGGTCCAGGTAGATCGACACTGAAGGTATCGACACTTTTGTCGGTGACAGAGTAGCGCGCCGTCGTCGGCGTTCGTTGCACCGAACCCCCCGGCAACGGGCGCGGAGGTCGCACCGACACTCCCCCGACCGGCGTCCGTCACAATGGGGCCGTGCGGAAACTCATCATCGGAATCGTCGTCCTCGTGGCTCTCGGTCTCGTCGTCGACTTCGGTTCGGCGGCCTACGCGGAGTACCGGGTGTCGCGGGAACTGCGGGCAGGCGCGTCGCTCACAGCGGATCCCGAGGTGACGGTTCACGGTTTTCCGTTCCTCACCCAGGCGTGGGACGGAAAGTACGAGAACATCGAGATCCGCGCCCAGGGAGTACAGAGTGACGTCGTGGGCGAGGTGACGATCGAGTCCACCCTCCTGGGCGTCTCCGCGCCGTTGTCCGACCTCGTCGACGGCTCCGTGATGACCCTCCCGGTCGATCACCTCTCCGGCCGCATGCTCATCGACGCCACCGACCTGGGTCGCTTCCTCGACATCCCCGACCTGCAGGTTTCGGCCCCGCCCGCCAGCAAGTCGGACGGCACCGGCGGCTCCGGCGGCTCGGGGATGCCGACCGCGGGCGGCGTCGTCCTCACCGGCACCGTCCCCGTCGGGCCCATCGAGACCACCGTCAGCGTGCAGGCCGACCTGGTACTCGACGGCGGTCAGGTGAAGATCGTCGCCAGCGACTTCTACTTCGGGCCCGAAGGCCACGCCGACTTCACCATCCCCGAGCCCCTCGCCCCCGCGATCCTCGGCCTCTTCACCCGGACGATCGACCCCCGGGAACTCCCGTTCGGCGTCCAGCCGACGGAGGTCTACGCGGAAGGCTCGCAGATCGTCATCGAGGGCGTCGGCAACAACGTCACGATCGACCTGAACGAACTACAGAGCCGATGACCGGAATCACACTGTTACTGATCGCACTGTTCGCCGCCGTCGTGTTCGGGCTCGTCTGGCAACGCCGCCAGGGGACGGTCCGGAGCACCGGCGAGGCGTCCGCGGTCGTGACCGACCAACGACGGCTGCTTCTCGAGGCGGCGGGTGTCGGGCCGGGGTCGCCGGAGCATCCTCGACGGGCCACCGTTCTCCACTTCTCCGCCGACTGGTGCGGACCCTGCGCTGCCGTGCGCAGGGTGGTGGGACAGGTCGTCGAGGACCTTGCCGGCGAGCCGGAACCGCCCGTCGAAGTGGAGGTCGACATCGACGAGTATCCCTCTCTCGCCAAGGAACTCGGCGTTCTGTCGCTGCCGACGACCTTCATTCTCGACGCCGACCTGCAGCAACGCTTCCGGGTGTCCGGAGTGCCCGCCGCGACCGACCTGCGGGCCGCGCTGGGACCCCTCACCCGGCCCCCGGCTTCAAATTCCTGAAGAACCGGGTAAACTCGTCGTCGTGCAATCCAGCCACGAGCTCATGCTCACCCGTCGCCGCACAGTAGACCTGTGCCGCCTCGGGGCTTGTTGCTGTACCTGTTGCTGATCACCAGGGCTGTCGCTTTCTGCTGACACCGCGGATTCCGCGCACGTGATCGAACCCCCGATGACGACGTCTACCGTCGCCGTTCGGCGCCAGGCAAGCATTCAGGACTCAACGCAGGAGCACTTCTCATGTCCACAACACTCGAGCTCGAGCAGGTCGACGTTCGTGGCCCCCGGTTCGCCGCCTGGGTCACCACCGCAGTCCTCGTCGCCGTACTCGTCGTGTCGACGTTCTCGCTGGTCGCAGCAGGAATTCTGCTGGCGCTGCAAGCGGCCGTCTTCGCGGCAGGCGCAGCCACCGGACCGCGACGCAGCCCGTACGGCCAGATCTTCGGCACCCTCGTCGCGCCGCGACTCGCTCCGGGGAGTGAACGCGAACCGGTCGCACCGCTCCGCTTCGCGCAGCTCGTCGGCTTCGTCTTCGCCGCCGTCGGCACCGTCGGCTTCTTCGCCGGCTCCGGCGTCATCGGGGCCGTGGCCACCGCATTCGCCCTGTTCGCGGCGTTTCTCAACGCTGCGTTCGGAATCTGCCTCGGCTGCCAGATCTATCCACTCGTCGTACGCTTCCGCACCGCGGCCTGAAAAATTCACACCGAGAACCACTGCACGATCCACCCGACACAAGTAAGTACACACCGAAAGGAACACCATGGCTCGCTCCGATGTCCTAGTCTCCGCCGACTGGGCTGAGCAGAACCTCAACGCCCCCAAGACCGTTTTCGTCGAGGTGGATGAGGACACCAGCGCATACGACGGCGGCCACATCGAAGGCGCCATCCGCCTCGACTGGCGCAAGGACCTGCAGGACGGCGTCCGTCGTGACTTCCTGAACCAGCAGCAGTTCTCCGATCTTCTGTCCGCCAAGGGCGTCGCCAATGACGACACCATCGTTCTCTACGGCGGCAACAACAACTGGTTCGCGGCGTACGCGTACTGGTACTTCAAGCTCTACGGCCACCAGGACGTCAAGCTGATCGACGGCGGCCGCAAGAAGTGGGAGCTCGACGGGCGTCCCCTCTCCAAGGAGACCGTCACCCGCGAGGCCACCCAGTACAAGGCCGAGGCCCCCGACCTGTCGATCCGCGCGTTCCGCGACGAGGTCATCGACGCCATCGGCAGCAAGAACCTCGTCGACGTGCGTTCGCCCGACGAGTTCTCCGGCAAGATCCTCGCTCCCGCTCACCTGCCGCAGGAGCAGGCGCAGCAGCGTGGACACGTCCCCACGGCCATCAACATCCCGTGGAGCACCACCGCAAACGAGGACGGCACGTTCAAGTCGGACGACGACCTGGAGAAGCTGTACTCGGAGAAGGGCTACGACGAGTCCAAGCCCACCATCGCGTACTGCCGAATCGGCGAGCGCTCCAGCCACACCTGGTTCGTGCTCAAGGAGATCCTCGGCAAGTCCGACGTCAAGAACTACGACGGCAGCTGGGTCGAATACGGCTCACTCGTCGGCGCACCCATCGAGTTGGAGGTTCACTGAGCCATGTGTGGAGCACCTGTACAGACCCAGACCCTGCCCGCGGGCGTCGACGTCGAGAAGGAAACGGTCATCACCGGCCGCGTTCTCGCCGCTGACGGACAGCCGATCGGTGGAGCGTTCGTGCGTCTCCTCGACGGCGGCGGCGAATTCACCGCCGAGGTCGTCGCCTCGGGCACCGGAGACTTCCGCTTCTTCGCCGCTCCCGGCGAGTGGACCGTGCGTGCACTGTCCAGCTCCGGCAACGGCACCTCGACGGTGAGCCCGTCGAGCGCAGGCGTGCACAACGTCGACGTCACGGTCGGCGAGTAGTCACCAGCCGACGACACCAGAAGGGCCCCGCTCCGATCCGGAGCGGGGCCCTTTCGTCGTGCCGGATCTACTTGCCCGGCGCGGCTGGAATGGTCTCGCCGTCCTTCTCCGACTGCGCGAGCGCGGTGATCCAGTCGACGACCTTCTCACTCTCCCAGTACCAGGGGTCGTTCGGATTGTTGTTCCAGTAGAACAGGTGCTGGATGAAGCCCAGGAAGATGTACGGCTTGATCACCAGTTCGAACACGTCCCTGTTGTCCTCGACGAACCCCGGGCCCTCGTCCGCGAGCTTCGCCTTCACGACCTCCGAACCGGGACCCATCGCCCAGTTGAGCGCCTCGACGATCTGCTCCTGAGACACCTGCATGTTCCGGTCCGGGCCGTCGGGGTCGTAGGTCCGGTCGGCGACCTTGCGGAGAACGTCCAGGAAGGACTCGTCGGAGGCAAACCAGTCTTCGTGGGTGACGATGTGCACGATCGACCGCGCCGCCATGTTCGTCACCGCATTCGCGAAGTCGGAGACCGTCTGGCCCGGGTTCAGCAGGGTGAAGTGCATCTGTCCCAGCACCCCGAGCGCCAGTTCGAGGACGGCGATCTCCTGCGGCGCGTCGCACGCGATGTCGTAAGGGCGGCAGGCGTAGGTGATCTTGCCGTCGAGAGCGCCGTAATCGGCCGGCTCCGACGACATGAATCCGCCTCCGGGCGGGCCGGGTTCGCCCATCGAGGGGGTGCCCGCGGGACGGTACGGGTCGCCGATCAACGCGACGCCGGCGATGTCGTCGGCGGTAACCAGAGCATTGCTGTCGCGGTGGCCGAGTTCGCGCGACACCCTTTCGACCACCTCGGCGCCGACGCTGTATCCGAGCAGCACGTACTTGGTGGCGTCGCCGCACTTCGCCTTGTTCTCGTCGAGGATCCTGTTCGTCGACGCGACACCCGCCGCCATCGAATCCTGGTATGTCGGAACGGGTTGCAGCAGACCCAGGCCATACGTGGACGGGTAGGGCACGTACATCCACCCCACCGTCCCCGGATCGTCCTTGTTGGCCTCGCCGGTCGGCACCGTCACGTTGCCCACCCAGTTCGACCAGAGCTGACGGTTCTCGTCTGCCAGAGGGTTGCGGTCCTCCGTCGAGTCGGTGGCGCCGGACACGGCGACGATCATCGCGTCGGGGCAGTCGGCGGCGTAGTTGTTCGGATCGACACGGTCCGTGTCGGCACTCCCCGAATCGGCACTTCCCGAGCCCGCGCTCCCGGTGTCGGGCGCGGCGACGGCAAAGCCGGGAGCACCGAACGCGGTGGCGGTCAGCAGCAGCACCGTCGCCGCGAGCGCGGCCCGCACCGGACCGGTGACGGCAGTACTCGATCGAAGCATGGGACCTCCGGGAGGGACGGGAGACGAGACGACCGCATGAGAATGTTCGGAACCGACCGGGTGGTCGCCTTCGAGAAACCGTAGCCGCAGTGACGGTAAGCCGCCTCCCGTTTCGACCGTTCGACGGGTTCGGTTTAGGATGTCCCCGTGGTTATCTTCTTCGAGGTACTTCTTGTCCTTGCCGCCGTGTTGATCACGTGGTTCTCGCTCTACACGATCTACCGCCTGGTCACCGACGAGTCGTGAGTCAGAACCCGGACGCAGGCGCAGATCCGCCTTCCGAGCACCCGACTACGAGCGCGCCCGCTGGGGACACCCCCACCGTGCGTCGTGGTAGCGGTGACGCAGCTGTCGCGGACGCCATCGAGCGTTCCAAGACGACGGCGTCGCGGAACATCCCGCAGCTTCCGGACCTTCCGCTGCCCGAGGACACCGCAAATCTGCGGCTCGGCCCGGATCTGAACAACGAACTCCTCGCAGTACTGCCCCTCGTGGGTGTGTGGCGCGGTGAAGGGGAAGGCCACGACCCCGACACAGGCGACTATCCCTTCGGGCAGCAGATCATCGTCTCCCACAACGGTGGCAACTACCTCAAGTGGGAATCCCAGACCTGGGTTCTCGACGCCGACGGCGAATACGTGCGCCCCGACCTCCACGAGACCGGCTTCTGGCGGATCAGCGGAGACGGCATTCCCGGCAGCACCGACGAGGAAGTCGTCGAACTCCTCCTCGCCCACAGCTCCGGCATCGTCGAACTGTTCTACGGCCAGGCCCTCACCCAGTCATCGTGGGAACTCGCGACCGACGTCGTGATCCGCAGCACCTCCGGTGTTCTCGTCGGTGGCGCCAAGCGCCTCTACGGCATCGTCGAGGGCGGCGACCTCGCCTACGTCGAGGAACGCATCATCGCCGACGGTGAGCTGCGTCCCCACCTCTCCGCGCGGTTGTCCCGCTACGTTGGCTAGCGCCCGTGAGTACTTACTAACCACGGGCGGTTAACAAGTACTCACGGCTCGGGTTATCCACAACCTGAGGTTCATCCACAGGGCAGTTGAGATCGGCCTGTTTCGGCCGAATCCTGTCAGTCGGCTTCCGCACCGTCGCGTCCATGACGACTGCGACGATCGACTTCCGGCCCGAATTCCAACGTGTCCTCGACTATCAGCACGGCCTCGTCACGGCCCGGCAACTTCGCGGACTGGGTATCTCGGCCCGGCAGATTCAGCACATGGTGGAGTCCGGCCAGTGGTCGGCGGTTCTGCACGGCGTCTACGCCGTCACGAACGGTCCGCTCGACCGGCCGATGAGGCTGTGGGCGGCGCTGCTGTTCGGCGGTCCCCGAGCGATCCTCAGTCATCGGACTGCGGCCGAGGAGTGGGGGCTGATGCCCGTCGACCCTGACGGGCCGATTCACGTCACCGTGCCCTACGGATTGTCTGCGGAGCCGCAGGAACCGACGTATCGGAAGGTCGGCCGGCGATCCGACCGTCCCGTTCCCCGCGAGGGCGATCTCCTCCACCCCGGGGTCGTGGTGCACCGGTCCCGGGCGCACGCCCACATCCTCGTCCCGACGCTTCCGCCTCGAACGTCCCGGGCCGACACCGTTGTCGATCTCGCCGTCGCGGAGCCGTCGGCGGTGGCGGCCGCACGGGTCCTGGTGTCAGCGGTCACCGGCAGCGACATTCCGGTCCACGAGTTGCTCCGACGGATCGAGCAGCGTCCACCGCGCAGATACCGCAAGGCTCTCACCGATGCGCTGACGTTCGTCTCCGGCGGGGTCCAGTCGATTCTGGAGCACCGGTACGCGGTCGACGTCGAACTCGCGCACGGACTACCGGCCGCCCGACGACAGTCGCCTGTCTTCGTCGACGGAAGAACCCTCTACGAGGACGTGGACTACTCGGACAGCGGCGTTCCGCTCTTCGTGCGGCTGGACGGACTGCGGTACCACTCGTCGCGGTCGGTGGCGCTGCGCGACCGTCGTCGCGGCAACGCGGCGGAACTCGCTGGCAAGGCGACGCTGGTCTACGGCTGGGACGAGGTGACGCGGCGCTCGTGCGAGGTCGCGGCCGAGGTGCGGACGGTGCTCGAGCGGGGCGGTTGGAGTGGGCCGAACCCGTGCCCGCGCTGCCGTGAGTACTTGTTAACGTCGGGCGGTTGATAAGTACTCACGGGCGCGGAGCGCACAACGGCCCCCGAGCCTTCCGGTGCGTGTGCACCGGGTCCGATCTGGACCAGACCGGGGGCTCGGGGGCCGGGTAGCTGCCTGGGATTCGCTCGCCGCTCGCGCGGTCAGTGAATTCCGTCAGCGGTAGCGGCTAGCTGGCAGCCACCTCACGTGTCCGTCTGTCATTCAATTTCAGACCACCTCCTTCCTCGTGTACTGAAGAAAGTACGCCGCACTCACGGAGTCGGCAACGCATTTTCGCTCTCAGCTTTCTCCACCCGTATCACCAGGTCAGCGCTGGTATCCTCCGGAAGCTGGTGAGTGACCACCACGACGGTGCGCTGCGCAGACACCAGTCCGCCGTCGCGCGCGAGCAGTCGCCGGAGCAGGTCGGCGCCCGCGTCGGCGTCGAGGTGTTCGGTCGGTTCGTCCAGCAACAGCACCCGCGCGGGCGAGAGCAGCGCCCGGGCGAGGAGCAGCCGGCGACGCTGCCCACCGGACACCGCCCTGGCACCGCCGGCGAGGGTCGTGTGCACGCCCTCCGGCAGCCCCGACACCCATCCGCCGAGCCCGACGGACTCCAGGACGGTCAGCGCCTCCGCGTCCTGGAGGTCGCCGCGCGCCACCCGCAGATTCTCGAGGACGGACGTGTCGAAGAGGTGTGCGTCCTCCGCGAAGAATCCGACGTTCCGGCGGAGAGCCTCGGACCTGATGCTGTGCAGGTCGAGTCCGTCGACCCGCACCGACCCCGATACCGGCGGGAGCAACCCGGCCAGGGTCATCAGGGTGGTCGTCTTCCCGGACCCGCTGCCGCCGACGATCGCGACCCGGAAGCCGGGCCGCAGGTCGAGGTCGAGCGGGGCGGTGACCTGCCCTCCGGGCCAGCCACACCGCAGGTCCTTCGCGACGACCTCGGCGGGCCCGTCCAGTTCCCGGTCGCCGGGGTGCGGATCCGCGACGGCGGCGTCGAGCACGGTGAGTATGCGGCGCGACGCGATCCGGGCCCGGGTCAGCGCGACGGCCGCGGCGGGCAGCGCGACCGTGGCCTCGAACGCGGACAGCGGCAGGAGCACGAGGATGCCGAGCGCCATCGGGCTCATGGTCCCCGACGAGTACAGGCCCATCCCGATGAGCAGTGACGCGATCACACTCACGCCCACCGCGAGTGGTGTGGCGGCGTCCGCGAACGCGCTGGGTGCGGCGGCGCGGTCGGTGGCCGCGACCGCGGCGTGTTCGGAGCGGACCGCCCGCGACACGGTCCGGTCGAGGCGACCCGCGACGCGGAGTTCCGCGGCGTGATCGAGTGCCGTGACGGCGTCCTCGCTGAACCGGGCACGCGCGTCGGCGCCGGACGTCTCGGCCAGGCGGGCGGCCCGCGCGGACAACCAGGGCGCCGCGACCCCCGACACCGCGAGCGCCACCGCGAGCACGAGTGCCGAGGCGGGCGAGATCACCGCGAGGATGCCGACGGCGGCCACGGCCAGGACGACGGACACGGCGATGGGGACGAGCGCGCGGACGACGACGTCACCGAGGGTGTCGACGTCGGCACCGGTGCGGGTGAGCAGTTCGCCGCGGCGCAGGCCTGCAGCGGCCGCGGGGTCGCCGTCGGCCAGCCGCTGGTACAGCTGGGTGCGGGCGGACGTGGTCCCGCGCAGCGCGGTGTCGTGGGTGGCCAGCCGCTCGAGGTAGCGGAAGACGCCGCGGGAGATGCCCAGCGCCCGCACCGCCACGACGGCGACGCTGAGGTCCAGGACGGGCGGCATCTGCCACGCCCTCGTGATCAACCACGCCGACAGCGCCGCGAGTGCGAGCGCACTGCCCAGCGTGGCGACGCCGGCGGTGACGGCCCGCACTACCCGTCCCGGTTGCAGGTCGAGGAGCGGCAATGCCCGGATCAGCGGGTCACGCGACATCGGCGCTCACCTCGATCACCCGGTCGGCGGCCGCGAGCACGGTCGGCCGGTGCCCCACCACCACGACGGTGCGGCCGGCGGCGGCCAGGCTCCGCAGCGAATCGAGCACGGTCCGCTCCGACGCGTCGTCGAGGTGCGCGGTGGGTTCGTCGAGTACCAGGACGGGACGCCGGGTGGCCAGCACGCGAGTGAGTGCGAGCCGCTGCCGCTGGCCGAGCGACAGTCCCGTTCCGCCGGATCCGACGCGCGTGGTCCAGCCGTCCGGGAGTTCGGCGAGAACCTCGTCGAAACCCGTCGCCGCACAGGCCTGTTCGAGGTCGACGACCTCGCCGATGAGCCGAAGGTTCTCGTTCAGGGTGCCGGGAACGAGGACGGGGTGCTGCGGAAGCCACGCCACCTGCGCCCACCATGCAGACCGGTCGAGCGCACTCACGGCGGTGCCCGCCACCCGCACCTCGCCGTGCTCGGGTTCGACGAGGCCGAGAAGCGCCTGCACCGCAGTCGACTTCCCGGAACCGTTGGGTCCGGTCAGCACGGTCACCGCACCGGGTTCGAGGGTCCCAGTCAGTCCGTGCGGTGCCAGGCCGCGCCGGGACCGGACGTCGAGTCCGTCGAATTCGATCCGCGCCCCGGCCGCGTCGACACCGACCGCACCGTCAGCGGCGTCGTCGTCGGGACGATCGGTATCGATGACGGCGAAGGCGCGGCTCGCCGCGGCCATTCCGTCCTCGGCGGCGTGGAACTGGGTTCCGACCATCCGCAGCGGAAGGTACACCTCGGGCGCGAGGATCAGCGCCACGATTCCCGCCTCGAGTTCCATCCCCCCGTACACCAGCCGCAGTCCGATGCTCACGGCGACGAGTGCGACGCAGAGCGTGGCCAGCAGTTCCAGCACCATCGACGACAGGAACGCCACCCGCAACGCCGACATCGTGGTGCGGCGGTGGGCGTCGCCGAGTTCACGCACCCGCGTCGCCGGTCCCTGTTCGCGACCCAGCGCGCGGAGTGTGGGCAAGCCGGCCAGGAGGTCGAGCAGCTGGGACGACAGCGTGGTCATCGCGGTCAGCGTCTTGGCGGCCTTGCCCCTGGTGAGCAGGCCGATGAGGATCATGAAGACCGGGATGAGCGGCAGCGTGACGAAGATGATCGCCGCCGACGTCAGATCCTGAAACGTGATGACCGCCAGCGTCGCCGGTGTGAGCGTCGCCGCGAGGACCAGCGCCGGTAGATACCCGGTGAGATACGGCACGAGACCGTCGACTCCGCGGGTGAGCACGGTCGCGATCTCGTCCCGCCGCGGATCGAGCTCGCGCGGTCGCAGGCGGGTGGCGACACCGAGGACCTCCCCCTTCAGCTCCGCCACCACCCGGGTGGCGGACCGGTGCGCGAACCGGGACTGCAGCCAGGTGCCGAGCACTCGCACCCCCACCGCACCGGCGAGCACCACCAGTTCGGTGGACCACCGCCCGAGGTCGGTGGCGTCGTCGACGATGATTCCACCGAGCACGCGGCCGATCATGAGCGCCGACACGATGACCATCGCGACGTTGACGATCGACAGCCCGACCGTGAGGACGAGATACCCGCGCGCCGCCGCGGAGTAGCGCCACAGGCGGGGATCGACGGGGCGCCGGGAACCTCGCGCCCCGCCCGGGCGTTCGTCGGCCGGGCGGGGTGCGTCGCCTACCGCTGTGCTCATCTGCGCTCGAGCGGGAGACCGATCGACGGCGGGATGTGCTTGGTCGAGATCCGTTGGCGGAACACCCAGTACGTCCAGCCCTGGTAGATCAGCACCACCGGGGTGAGGAACGCGGCGGCCCACGTCATCACCTTCAGCGTGTACGGACTCGACGACGCGTTGTCGATGGTCAGGTTGTACGCGGCGTCCAGCGTGGACGGCATGACGTTGGGGAACAGCGAGCCGAACAGCAGGGCCACGGTGGCGACGACCGCGATCGACGTGAGCAGGAACGCCCAGCCCTCACGCTCGGCGCGGGTGAACGCGACCACACCGAGGAGTGCGGCGGCGGCGATCACGACGAGGATCCACGTCCAGCCCTTGCCGTGCGCCAGCTGCGTCCACAACACGAATGCCCCTGCCACCGGGACGGCCGGGATCGCCAGCCTGGACGCCAGTTCGACGGCATCCGTGCGTACTTCGTCGGCCGTCTTCAGGGCGAGGAACACCGCGCCGTGCAGGGCGAACACGAGTGCGGTCGTCAGACCACCCAGCAACGCATAGGGATTGAGCAGATCGAAGAGGCTCGAGGTGACCTGCTTGTCGGCGTCGATGTCGACGCCCCGCACGATGTTCGCGAACGCGACACCCCACAGCACGGCGGGCACCCAGGACCCGAAGACGATGCCCCAGTCGCACCGCCTGCGCCAGGTGTCGTCGTCGATCTTGCCCCGGTACTCGATGGCGCAGATCCGGACGATGAGCGCGACGAGAATGATCAGCAGCGGCAGGTAGAAGCCGGAGAACAAGGTGGCGTACCACTCCGGGAACGCGGCGAACAACGCGCCGCCACCGGTGATGAGCCATACCTCGTTGCCGTCCCACACGGGCCCGATGGTGTTGAGCACCACCCGCCGCCGCGTGTCCCCGTTCGGGTCCTTGCGCCTGCCCAGCACCGGCATCAGCATGCCGACACCGAAATCGAATCCCTCGAGGACGAAGTACCCGATGAAGAGCACCGCGATCAGGATGAACCACACTTCTTGAAGTCCCATGACCGTCTCCCCTAGTACGCGAACGAGAGTTGCTCGGGCTTGCCCGGTTCTTCGGGCTCGTCGTGGTCGTCACCCGGTGGATGCGCGTCGTGTTCGAGTGGTCCCTCGACCGTGTAGCGGCGGATCAGCGTGAACCACACGACGGCCAGCGCCCCGTAGACCACCGTGAACGTGATGAGCGAGACCCAGACGGTCCACGGGGAGTGATTCGAGACGCCCTGGTCGACAGTCAGTCTGATCATGTCGACACCGGTCGGGTTGGGTGCCACGACCCACGGTTGGCGGCCCATCTCGGTGAAGACCCAGCCCGCGCTGTTCCCGAGGAACGGTGTCGGGATGACGGCGATCGACAACCAGCCGAACCACTTCTTGTCCGGGACACGGCCGCCGCGGGTCATCCACAGACCGACCACGGCGAGCAGCGCCGACCCGGCGGCCCAGCCGATCATCGCGCGGAACGTCCAGTAGGTGACGAACAGGTTGGGCTTGTAGTTTCCGGGCCCGTACATCTCCTCGTAGCGGGCCTGGATCTCGGTGACGCCCTCGATGGTGGAGTCGAACGTGCCGTCCGCCAGGAACGAGGTGAGCCCGGGGATCTTGATGAGCTGGGTGATGCTCTCGCAGTTGTTCTGGGTGCCGACGGTGAGGATCGAGAAGTCGGCACCGGTTTCGGTGTGGCACAGCGATTCGGCCGATGCCATCTTCATGGGTTGCTGTTCGAACATCAGCTTGCCCTGGATGTCGCCGGTGATCGCGAGTCCGATGCCCGAGGCGACCATCACCCACAGGGCGAGGATGGTGACCGGACGGAACATCGTCCCGGCGGTCTCCTCGTGCTTCTTCGCCACTTCGGGTTCGGTGGCTTCCTTCGACTTGCGCATGCTGCGCACCATCCACCAGCCGCCGACGCCGGCCACGAACGTGCCTGCCGTGAGGAACGCTCCGGCCACGACGTGTGGGAAGGCCGCCAGTGCTGTGTTGTTGGTGAGCAGTTCCCAGATGCTCGTGAGTTCCGCGCGCCCGGTCTCGGGGTTGTACACGGCCCCGACCGGGTGCTGCATGAACGAGTTGGCCGTGATGATGAAGTACGCGGACGCGTTCACACCGATCGCGACGAGCCAGATGGTGGCGAGGTGGACGAGCTTGGGCAGCCGTCCCCAGCCGAAGATCCAGAGACCCAGGAACGTCGACTCGAGGAAGAAGGCGACCAGTCCCTCGAGGGCGAGGGGTGCGCCGAACACGTCACCGACGAAGCGTGAGTACTCGCTCCAGTTCATCCCGAACTGGAATTCCTGCACGATGCCGGTGGCGACGCCGAGCGCGAAGTTGATCAGGAAGAGCTTCCCGAAGAACTTGGTGAGCCGGTACCAGTGGTCCTTTCCGGTGACCACCCACATCGTCTGCATGACGGCGATCAGCGGGGCGAGCCCGATCGTCAGCGGAACGAGGATGAAGTGATAGACGGTGGTTATGCCGAACTGCCACCGGGAGACATCCAAGGCATCCATGGCTACTCCGAAACTGGGCCCGTAGGACAGGCTTCAGGGCCGGAGCGTGGGCTTCCGCCCGACCCTTGAAAACAACGTACTGCGAGGTCGTTTCCCCCGCAGGACTTTGTTACTACGAAATGTAGTAGACCTGTCAAGCCTCCGCGGACTCGGCACCCGCCGTCTCGACCGCGAGGTCGACCAGCTCCACGATCTCGTCGGCGAGCGGTGCGTCGGGCAGGGCAAGGCCGTCGATCTTGCGCACGCGCGCAGCCATGGTGACGCTGGAGATGAGCCAAACACCTTCCGCCGTAATGAGATCCGCCGGACGCAGCGCCGCGTACTCGCAGCGGAACCCCTTGCCGGACGCCACCTCGTACAGCGCCTGCTGCGTCGTTCCGGGCAGGATTCCGTGCTCCGGCGGCGGCGTGAGGAGGTGCCTGTCGCGGGCGATGACCACCGTGGAACGTGGCCCTTCCAACACATTGCCCTCACTGCTGACGAAGATCACATCGTCGGCGCCGAGTGTCGCCGCATACCGCAGCGCCGCCATGTTCGTCGCATACGACAAGGTCTTCGCCCCGAGCAGCTGCCACGGCGCACTCGCCGACAGATCCACCGAATAGCCGCGGGCCAGTGTGAGTACCGACACCCCGTCGCGTCGTGCCTGCCGAATCCGCTCGGACACCGGCCCAACGGTGACGAAGGCGGTCGCGTCGCCACCGGACTCCCGGCCGCGGCTGAGCACGAGTCGCATCGCGCCCTCCCGCTCGGCCCCCCACTCCTCGACGGCCAGCTCGAGGGCCAGGCGCCACTCGTCCAGGTCCTGGATGGGCAATCCGAGGGCGCGCGCCGACGCGACGAGACGGGCGAGGTGGGGCTCGACCTTCAGGGCGCGACCGCCGCGCACCAACAGGGTCTCGAAGACACCGTCGCCGCGCACCACCGCCAGATCGTCCGCGTGCAGCAGCGGGGCGTCCGCGTCCCGCACCTCGTGGTCCAGTGTCACCAGCACTCGATCAGACATGACACCCAGCCTATCGACCCTGCTGACCGCCACCTGTGGTTCATGGTCCCTAGACTGGGTTCGTGGTCGACAAACTGCCCGTCTCACCCAGTCCACTCCTCACGGCCCCGGGCGCGGTTCCTGCGCCCGAAGGCTCTCCCGACGCCGGCGTCGCCTGGCATCACGGCGATCCACTCGGCGAACAACGCAATGCCGAACGTTCCGCGGTGGTCGTCGACCGTTCCCACCGGTTCGTCATCGCGATCAGCGGACCCGAACGACTCACCTGGCTGCACACCATCTCGAGCCAGCACGTCGCCGCACTCCCCGACGGCGCGAGCGCCGAGAACCTCAGCCTCGACGTCAACGGCCGCGTCGAGCACCACTTCGTCCAGACCGATCTGGACGGCGTCACCTGGATCGACACCGAAGCCGACCGCGGACCCGACCTCCTGTCGTTCCTCACCAAGATGGTGTTCTGGTCCAAGGCCGAGCCCCGCGAGGGCAACGAGCTCGCGGTCCTCAGCGTGATCGGCCCCGACGCCGTGACGGTCCTCGACGCAGCCGGTGTCGTGGCACCCACCGAGCCCTATGCCGCCACCGCGGTGCCCGGGGGCGGGTTCGTCCGCCGCATGCCGTGGCCGACCGCCAAGTCCTTCGACCTGCTGATCCCGCGGGAAGGACTCGCGACGTGGTGGGGCCGGCTCACCGCCGCCGGCGCCGCTCCCGCGGGAACGTGGGCGTTCGAGGCACTCCGGGTGGCCGCCGCACGGCCCCGGATCGGACTCGACACCGACGACCGCACCATCCCGCACGAGGTCCGCTGGATCGGCGGTCCCGCCGAGCACGGCGCCGTCCACCTGGAGAAGGGCTGCTACCGCGGCCAGGAGACGGTGGCCCGCGTCCACAATCTTGGCAAACCGCCCCGTCACCTCGTCCTGCTGCACCTCGACGGCAGCGCCGAGGGCAGGCCCGAACCGGGCGACCCGGTGACGGCGGGAGGCCGTGCGGTCGGACGGATCGGCACCGTGATCGACCATCATGAGCTCGGACCCATCGCGCTGGCCCTCGTCAAACGGTCCATCCCCACCGACACCGAATTGGTGGTCGGCTCGTGCGCCGCGTCGATCGACCCCGACTCCGTGCCCGCGGACGACACGGTCCAGGCGGGCCGCGCCGCCGTCGACCGGCTCCGGGGCCGATGAGCGAGGCGACCGCGACGGCAGGCGAGGTGCTGGCCGTCTGCGTGCTGCACACCGAGCGGGACAGCGGCACCCGGCGGGTCACCCGGACGGCGATCGACAAGCGGCCGGTCGACGGCCCCGTGCGCGTCACGACCGCCGGACTGGTCGGCGACCACGTCTGCGACACCGCGTACCACGGCGGCCCGTTCAAGGCCGTCTACGCCTACCAGGAGGACGAGGCGCAGCGCTGGGCGTCGGAGCTCGGCCGCGAACTGCCCCCGGGATGGTTCGGCGAGAACCTCCGTCTCGACGGGATCGCCGCGACCGACGCCGTGATCGGCGAGCGGTGGCGGATCGGCACCACCGAACTGGAGGTGACCAGCCCGCGGACGCCGTGCGGCACGTTCGGCGTCTGGGCCGCCGAGCCCCGGTGGGTCAAGCGGTTCTCCGAACGCGCCGACACGGGCGCGTACTTGCGGGTGGTGACGGAGGGGTCGGTCACCGCCGGCGACACCGTCCGGCGCATCCACGTGCCCGGCCACGGCGTCACCGTGCGCGATCTGTTCACCGGCCGCGACCCGGAACGGTTCGTGGCGCTGCTCGAACAGCAAGAGAACCTCTCTCCGACCGTCGCGGACAAGGCCCGCCGACGGATCGCCGGACTGGAAGTGCAGGTCACGTATTGAGCATCGAACTGGTCGAGGTCGTACGTTCCGGATTCCGCGAATGCGTCCACCGCGGTTCCGCGGTGATCCTCCGCGCGGACGGCGAGATCGCGCTCACCCTCGGTGAGGTGCACACGCCGATCTACCCGAGGTCGTCGAACAAGCCGTGGCAGGCCGTGACGATGCTGCGGAACGGCTTCGAACCGTCCAGTTCCGAAGAGCTCGCGATCGCGACCGCTTCCCACGAGGGCGAGTCGGACCACATCGAACTCGTCGAGCGGCTGCTCGCCCGGTACGGCCTCGACGAGGACCAGCTCCGCTGTCCCGCCGATCTGCCCTCCAACGAACTCGCCCGGGCCGAACTGCTGGCCGCCGGTGAGCTCCCCCGCCCGGTGTACATGAACTGCTCCGGCAAGCACGCCGCGATGCTCGCCACGTGCCTGGCCAACGACTGGCCGTTGGACAGTTACCTCGAGCCGACGCATCCGCTGCAACTCGCGGTCGTCGAGACGCTCGGGTCGATCAGCGGCGACGTCGACGCCGAGCTCGGCATCGACGGATGCGGGCTGCCGATCGTCCCGTTGTCGCTGACGCATCTGGCTCGGGCGTTCGCCCGGCTCGTCACCGCCGAGCCCGACTCCCCCGAGCTCGCCGTCGCCGACGCCGTCCGCGAGCACCCCTACCTCGTCTCGGGCACCGGCAAGGACGACGCGCGCCTGATGCCGGTCGTGCCCGGGCTGATGACGAAGGCCGGAGCCGACGGTGTCTACGCCGGCGCGCTTCCCGACGGCTCGGCGTTCGCACTGAAGATCGACGACGGCCACGAACGGGCCCGGTTACCCCTCGCCGCAGCACTTCTCCACAGGATGGGCGCCGAGTGGACCGAGGATCTGGCGGCCCTCGCATCGCAGCCCGTGCTCGGCGGTGGCGTCCGAGTGGGGACGGTCCGGGCAATTCCGGGAGTCTTCTGAAGGCGAAATACCGGCATCGGGGCAGCTCGCGAGCCCGGTGAGACTAAACCGACACCGCTTCGGGGTGTGGATGGAAGCGCGAGGGACTTTTCCACGCTAGAGTGTGGGGCAGGAACTTACACACTCAAACGGGGCCGCCAAATTCCCCAGGCCGCCCCGCGAAAGCGCGAGGGGGTCAGCCATGGGCCGCGGCCGGGCTAAGGCAAAGCAGACCAAGGTTGCACGCGAGCTGAAGTACAGCGTACCGACCACGGATTTTGACAGCCTGCAACGAGAGCTCTCAGGTGGGTCGTCCAACTCGCATCGGGACGAGGTCTTCGCTGACCAGCGTGCCGACAGGGAGGGTCACTCCCGGGAGGACGACGACGACTGGCGGCGCTGAGATCTGAAGACAACGAAATGAGGGGGAGCCGACACCGGCTCCCCCTCATTTCCACATCTTCAGCCGGTCGGGGCCACTAGCTCGCCCCGTTCCGACAGACGGCGACCGACCCTAGAACCTCGGGTGATCGCCGGCGAGAATTGCGCGCTCGGCCGACACGTCGTGCGACTTCTTGATACTGCCCAGCGTCCAGCAGTCGATGTGGCGCGCCGTCAGGACGGCCAGGGCACGATCGACGTCCTCGGGCGCCACGATCGCGACCATGCCGACGCCCATGTTGAACGTCTGCTCCATCTCGGCCCGCTCCACGCGTCCGCGCTGCGCGATCATCGCGAAGATCGGAGCCGGGCTCCAGGTGCCGCGGTCGAGTTCGGCGACCAGGCCCTTCGGCATGACCCGGGCGAGGTTGTTGGCCAGTCCACCGCCGGTGACGTGGCAGAACGTGCGCACGTCCGTCTCGGCGGCGAGGGCCAGGCAGTCCTTCGCGTAGATCTTCGTGGGCTCGAGCATCTCCTCGCCCAGGGTGCGGCCGAACTCGTCGACGTGCGCTGTCAGGCTCATGTGGTCGATCTCGAGCAGAACCTTGCGGGCCAGCGAGTAACCGTTGGAATGCAGTCCGGACGAACCCATGGCGATCACGACGTCGCCGGGACGGACCCGGTCGGGCCCCAGCACCTGGTCGGCTTCGACCACACCGACGCCGGTCGCGGACAAGTCGTAGTCGCCGTCCGCCATCACACCGGGATGCTCCGCCGTCTCGCCACCGAGCAGCGCGCACCCGGCCTGGATGCAACCTTCGGCGATACCGCTGACGAGTTCGGCGACACGCTCCGGGACGACACGCCCGACGGCGATGTAGTCCTGCAGGAACAGTGGCTCGGCACCGCAGACGACGAGGTCGTCGACGACCATCGCGACCAGGTCGAGGCCCACGGTGTCGTGCTTGTCGAGTGCCTGAGCGACGGCGAGCTTGGTGCCCACACCGTCCGTGGACGCCGCGAGCAGCGGTTCCTTGTAGTCACCCTTGAGCGAGAACAGACCCGCGAATCCACCGAGACCACCGAGAACCTCGGGACGGCTGGCGCGCTTGGCCAAGGGAGCGAAGAGTTCCACCGCCCGATCGCCTGCGGCGATGTCCACTCCTGCGGCGGCGTAGGACGCGCCAGGGCGACTTGTCGGATCCTCGGTCATGTGGTTGTTACTCCAGCCTTCTGTTGCTCGTCAAAATCGTGTCGGTCGGGCAATCGAGTGCTGTGATTGCGTCCTTACGGTACCGGAGTACGTTCTCCGGCCGGATCCCGATGTACCGGCCTACGGCCGACTGAGGGCGTTCGCGTTGTCGTTCTCCCGCGTCGCGGGACCGCCTGCCGCGCTCTCGAGCATTCCCTCGAGAACGTTCTTTCCGATCGACGTCTCCGTGGGGAGCGCGATGGGGTACGTGCCGTCGAAGCAGGCCGCGCACAGTCGCGTCGCAGGCTGCTCGGTGGCGGCGATCATGCCTTCGGTGGAGATGTAGCCGAGGGTGTCGGCGCCGATGGAACGGCGCACCCCTTCGAGCATCTCGTCGAAGCTGCCGGGCTCACCACCGCCGCCCGCGCCGTTGGCGATCAGCTCGGCCGGCGAGGCGAAGTCGATGCCGTAGAAGCAGGGCCACTTGACCGGCGGCGACGCGATGCGGACATGGATCTCCAGTGCGCCGGCCTCGCGGAGCATCCGGATGAGCGCGCGCTGGGTGTTGCCGCGGACGATCGAATCGTCCACCACCACGAGGCGCTTGCCGCGGATGACTTCCTTGAGCGGGTTGAGCTTGAGGCGGATACCGAGCTGGCGGATCGTCTGCGACGGCTGGATGAAGGTGCGGCCCACGTAGGCGTTCTTCATCAGACCCTGGCCGTACGGAATGCCCGACCCCTGCGCGTAACCGACCGCGGCCGGAGTGCCCGATTCGGGGACCGGGATGACGAGGTCGCCCTCGGCGGGGTGCTCGCTGGCGAGGCGGCGGCCGATCTCGACCCGGGTGGAGTGCACCGAACGTCCGGCGATGACACTGTCCGGACGAGCCAGGTACACGTACTCGAACACGCAGCCCTTGGGCTCGGGGTTCGCGAAGCGGGAGGAGCGGACGCCGTCGGCGTCGATGGCGAGCAGTTCGCCGGGCTCGATGTCGCGGACGAAGGACGCGCCGACGATGTCGAGTGCGGCCGTCTCGCTGGCGACGACCCAGCCGCGGTCCAGGCGTCCGAGGCACAGCGGGCGGATCCCGTGCGGGTCGCGGGCCGCGTAGAGCGTGTGCTCGTCCATGAAGGTGAGGCAGAACGCGCCGCGCAATGTCGGCAGGAGCTTCATGGCCGCCTGCTCGATGGTGCTGTCGGCGGCGGCGTGCGCGAGGAGGGCGCCGACGACGTCCGAGTCGGACGTGGCGCCGCCGGGGCGCTTGTCGTTGACCAGTCCGGCTTCACGGGCGCGCTGCGCCAGCTCCGCCGTGTTGACGAGGTTGCCGTTGTGCCCGAGGGCGATGCCGCTGCCCGCGGCGGTGGTCCGGAAGATCGGCTGCGCGTTCTCCCACGTGGTCGATCCCGTGGTGGAGTAGCGACAGTGGCCGACGGCGACGTGGCCCGGCATCGCTGCCAGGGTCTGCTCGTCGAACACCTGGCTGACCAACCCGAGATCCTTGAAGACCAGCACCTGCGAACCGTCGGCGACGGCGATGCCCGCCGCTTCCTGCCCACGGTGTTGCAGAGCATAAAGTCCGTAGTAGGTGAGTTTCGCCACATCCTCTCCCGGCGCCCAGACGCCGAAGACTCCGCATTCCTCGCGGGGCTCGTTCTCGTCCTCGTCGGACGGGTTCGAAGAGAGAAGATTAGGACTGTGGACCGACAGATCGGCTCTGGTCACCGGGGTGCTCCCTGGGGATGGGCGTGTGAGGGGCAAGGTCAGTCTACGTGCCCTGCGCCGTCGCTTCCCCCACGGTGCCGATCGAACCGGCCCGACTCCCGGACTGACAGCCGGAAATAGGTTGGTTTCGGTATCGATCAGCATCCTCGAACCACAGAGCGGGGGCTTTTCCGATGGACGTCCGCAGCACGGCCCCGACCGCCGCAGAACGCCTGCTGAGCGCGTTCGAAGGTGCGATGGGCCTCCCCATTCCCGTGCACGTTCGCTGCTGGGACGGCTCGGAGGCCGGCCCCGACTCGGACGTCACCATCGTCTTCCGCAACCGCCGGGCCATCCGGCGGGTGCTGTGGTCGCCGAACGAACTCGGTCTCGTCCGCGCCTACGTGTCCGGTGACCTCGAGATCGAGGGCGACGTCTTCCGGCTGCTGACGCTTCCGGATCTCGTCGACCGGCTGGGGTCACTCGGCGTCCGCGGATCCGACCGCGGCACCATCCTGAAGTCGCTGTCGACGTTCGTCCGGCTCGGGGGCCTCGGTCTCCGTCCGGCACCGCCCACGGTGGAGGTGGCCCGACGCCGCGGTCCCAAGCACAGCAAGGCACGCGACGCGTCCTCGGTCTCACATCATTACGACGTCGTCAACGATTTCTACCGCCTGTTCCTCGGGCCGACGATGGTCTACTCCTGCGGGTACTGGGACCAGCGATCCGGCGACCCCGGGGCGATCGGGACGCTCGAAGAAGCGCAGAACGACAAGCTGGACCTGGTCTGCCGCAAACTCGGACTCCAGTCGGGCATGCGACTGCTGGACGTGGGCTGCGGCTGGGGTTCGATGGCGATCCACGCCGCCGAGAAGTACGACGTGTCCGTCGTCGGCGTCACCCTCAGCCACGAACAGGCCGAGCTGGCGCGGGCGAGGGTCTCCGAGGCCGGGCTGTCGGAGCTGATCGAGATCCGGGTGCAGGACTACCGCGACGTCGTCGACGGTCCGTTCGACGCGATCTCCAGCATCGGCACGTCCGAACACGTCGGCGACTCCGCGCTGCCCGGGTACGCGCAGCATCTGCTCGACCTACTGCGTCCCGAAGGGCGGCTGCTCAACCACGCCATCGCCTCGGTCCGGTCGCTGACCGGCACCGGCAACTCGTCGGGGTTGATCGAGAACTACATCTTCCCGGACGGCGAGGTGCTGCCGCTGAGCAGAACGATCGACGCGTTCGAGCGCGCCGGACTCGAGTTGCGCGACCTCGAGGCCCTCCGGGAGCACTACGCACTCACGCTGCGGGCGTGGGTGGGCAGACTGCGCGACTCCTGGGACGACGCGATCCGGCTCGCCGGCGCGGAGCGGACCCGCACCTGGTTGCTGTACCTCGCGGCCAGCGCCCTGGGGTTCGAGGAGAAGGGCCGGCTGACGATCCATCAGGTTCTGGCCGTGCGCCCGTCCGACGACGGGTCGAGCGGCCTGCCGCGCACCCGCTCGTTGTGGCTGGGCTAGCTATACACGCAGCAGCGGCAGCCAATGGGCGATCTCGCCGGCGCGACTTCCCGACACCGACACTCCGCCGTCGGCGGTCGCGCTGTCGAACTCCAGTAGTCCCGTCACCAGCAGCAGCCACGTCCGGGGGTCGGTCTCCACGACGTTGGGCGGGGTGCCGCGGGTATGCCGCGGACCCTCGATGCACTGGACCGCGACGAACGGCGGAACCCGCACCTCCACGCTCGAACCGGGCGCGACCTGCTCGAGCGTCCGCGCGCTGAGCCGGACCGCCGCGGCCAGCTGGGTGCGGGACGGTTTCTCCTCCGAATCGCCGCGCAGCCACGGACCGACCTCGAGTACGGCGGCCCTCAGTTCGGCGGGATTTACGGCTCGGCGCGACGGCATACGCTCAATCTACTGTGCGGGCCCGCGCGACCTCGGCGGCCACCGCCCCACCGACATTGACCGAAAGGTGCAGCAGTGCAGGGGCTACGACGCTGCCGCTGCGTCGACGCAACCACTCGAACAGCCACGCGGCGGACCCGGTGAGCAGCACGCTTGCGGTGACGCCGTCGCCGGCGATCCGGGCCGCGCGCACGTGCCACAGCCCGAACGTGGCGGCGTGCAGAACGTAGGCCGTCGGGGGCGGCCAGGCCCGTCGCAGCATCGCGGACAGGACGCTGCGGAACAGCAGTTCCTCGTGCGCCACGGTCCCCACCGGGATCCGGAACCCCACCCAGCCGGCGAAATCGGTGACGCCGTCGCCCGCCGGCACACGCCTGCGCAGTGCGGGCACGCTCAGCGTGATCGTGTATCCGGCGAGCGGGACGACCGACGCCAAGGCGCCGTATCGCAGCCCGGACCGGGCCTTCGAGGCGGACAGGCCGAGTTCGTCGACGCCGTACCCCGCGGCGCGCGCTGCTCCCACGACCGACAGTCCGAGCGCACCTCCCGCGACGGCCCGCCCGTACGGGCCGAGCCCCGAACCGGGCAACACCACGTTGTTCCACAGCACGGCCGCCGCCGCACCGGCAACGGAGGCGAGCCTGCTCACTTCTCCGGACCCTCTGTCCCGGCAAGGGATTCGAGAGTGGACCGGACGCGTTCGGTGTCGACGGGCGTCCACCCCTCGGGCTGGGCGACCGTGATCCAGCCGTCGAGGACGAGTGTCCCGTAATTGTGGCCGTGCCCGTCCGGCACGCCTGCGGCGTTGGTGAGGTCGGCGGACACCTGCCAGAACGTCACGAACGGGAACCACTTCATGGACGGCGAACGATCCTCGCCCGGTGGTTCCTTCAACCAGTCGGGCCGGGTGAACGCGAGGTCGGGCGACCACCACACGACGGGATCCGACGGGTGCTGGACGTACAGGATGCGCGGCGACAACCACTCGCCGGTGTCGTCGACCATGTCGGCGGAGTCGTCGGCGAACCGCACCACCAGACCTGCCGAGTACTCGGGGTCGACCTCGGGAGTGCCGGGATCGCGACGCTGGATCAGCTGCCCCCACAGGCGGTTCGAGTTGGGCGGTCCGACCCACAACACGCCGTCGACGGTCTGCCGGATGTCGCTCAGCGTGTCGAAGGCACCCTCCCCCGCCTGGGTGCCGAGACTTTCGCCGTAGACGAGCAGCTTGGGGCGCGTCGCCTCGGGTTCCTGCAACCACCGCTCGTGCACGCGGTCGATCAGTTTCTTCCCCGCCTCCGCGGCCTTCTCACGGTCGGCGAGGAACGATATCCAACTCGGCAGGAACGAGTACTGGCTGGCGACCAACGCCGTGTCACCGTTGTGGACCAACTCGATCGCTTGCGCCGCAGTCGGATTGACCCAACCGGTGCCGGTGGTGGGGATGACGACGAGGACCTTTCGCTGGAACGCGCCGGTCCGCTCGAGTTCGTCGATGACGACGTCCATGCGCGCGTCCGGGTCCTCGGCGGTCTCGAGTCCGGCGTAGACCCGGATGGGGTCCTTGGCCGGTGTGCCGTTGGCCGCCGTGAGTTCGTCGGCGTCGAGCCCTCGGGACACGAAGTTCCGGCCCTCGTACCCGAGGGTGTCCCAGGGTGCCAGCGACTCGGGGCTGCCCGACTTCTCCGGGTCGAGTGGTTGCTCGACGCTGTCGCGGGTGGTCGAATTCTGCAGGCTGAACGCCGCATTCGTGGCGGCGTAGACGCCGCGCATCAGAACACCGTCGACGAGCAGGAAGAACAGCACCGTCACGATGAGGATGCCGACGGTGGTGGCGGTCGGGATCGCGAGGTGCCACCGCCGGATGAGTCGTCCCGCGATCCACCGCACCAGTTCGCGCAGCAGCCGCCACACCGAGATGATCGCGGCGCCCACGAGCAGACTCAGACCGCCCGTGCGGATGTAGCCGGTGGTGGTGGTGCCCTCCGCCCCCATCAGCGCGGCGAGCTCACGCTGCCAAGCCGCGGAGTACGCGAGCATCACGAGGCTCACGACCACGCACGTCACCGTCACGACGACGCGCAGGCCGGTGGACCAGGGTTCCGGCAACGGCCACCACGACCGGTGCCGCAGGAAGTAGCGACGCACCAGCCAGCCGATCGCCGTTCCCATCGTGTAACCGATCGCGGCGTTGATGCCGCCGATCAGCCCCTGGAACAACCAGTCGCGGGGCAGCAGCGACGGCGTCAGCGACCAGCAGAAGAACAGCGTCGCGAACGCGATGCCGGTGAAGTCGAGCCGAAGGAAACGCCAGGTCCGGTCGAGTCGGGGACCGTGGAGGAGTGCAGGATCAACCAGCCGCGAGAGTTCCCGCGGCCCCCTGTCAACCCTCTCCAATGCCCCCGATTCGACCATTCATCACCCGAACAATGCCGGCAGAGTTCCCTCGAACGTCGTGCGCAGCTCGGCCAGCGAGACCGAGAACTGGCCCTGGACCTCGACGGAATCGGACCCCTCGTCCACCACACCGATGCGCACCCACGGGAGATTACGGGCCGTGCACATACCGGTGAAGCGAGTTTCCTCGGTGCGCGGGACCGCGACGAGCACGCGGCCCGACGACTCGGAGAACAGGGTGACGAACGGGTCGGCGTCGTCGGGAAGCAGGATGCGGCAGCCCGTCTCGCCGGCCAGCGCGGCCTCGACGACGGTCTGCGCGAGACCACCTTCGGACAGGTCGTGCGCCGCGGACACCAGTCCGTCGCGGGACGCCGCGAGGAGGATGTCGGCGAGCAACTGCTCCCGTTCGAGGTCGACCTGCGGCGGCACACCGCCGAGGTGACCGTGTTCGACCTGCGACCAGATGGACCCGTCGAACTCGTCGCGGGTGTCGCCGAGCAGGATCAGCGTTTCGCCCGGTTCCAGTCCGAGACCGGTGGGGATGCGACGGTGCACGTCGTCGATGACGCCGAGCACGGCCACCACCGGGGTGGGCAGGATCGGGGTCGAGCCGGTCTGGTTGTAGAAGCTGACGTTGCCGCCGGTGACGGGGATGCCGAGCTTCGCGCAGCCGTCCGCCAGGCCGCGGACGGCCTGCTGGAACTGCCACATGACGCCGGGATCCTCGGGGGAACCGAAGTTCAGGCAGTTGCTGACGGCCTTGGGGGTGGCGCCGGTGACGGCGACGTTGCGGAAGGCCTCGGCGAGCGCGAGCTGCGCGCCGGCGTACGGGTCGAGCGCGGTGTAGCGGCCGGACGCGTCGGTGGCGAGCGCGATGCCGCGGCCCGTCTTCTCGTCGACGCGGATCACGCCCGAGTCGGCGTTCTCGGCCAGGACCGTGTTGCCGCGCACGTAGCGGTCGTACTGCTCGGTGATCCACTTGCGACTGCACAGCGCCGGGGACGCGAGCATCTTCAGCAGGGTGGCCTTCAGTTCGTCGGCCGACTCGGGACGCTTCAGTCCGGCGGTGGTGTTCGCGACGAGGGCGTCCTGGCTCGCGGGACGCTGCACGGGGCGCTCGTACACCGGGCCCTCGTGGGCGACGGTGCGCGGCGGCACGTCGACGACGGTCTCGCCGTGCCAGGAGATGGTGAGCCGCTCGCCGTCGGTGACCTCACCGATGACGGTGGCGAGGACGTCCCACTTCTTGCAGACCTCCATGAACGCGTCGACGTTGTCGGGGGTGACGACGGCGCACATGCGTTCCTGGGACTCGCTGGACAGCACCTCGGCCGCGGTCATGCCGGTGGCCCGCATCGGGACCTGCTCGAGGTTGATGTGCATGCCGCCGTCGCCGGCCGCGGCGAGCTCGGACGTGGCGCAGGACAGGCCGGCGCCGCCGAGGTCCTGGATACCGACCACGAGCTTCGCGGAGTACAGCTCGAGACAGCACTCGATGAGCACCTTCTCGGTGAACGGGTCGCCCACCTGCACCGCCGGGAGCTTCTTCCGGCTTTTCGATGCTCCAGCTCCACCTTCGGCTTCGTGTTCGTCCCCGCTCTCGTCGCCGTCGAACGTCTCCGACGCGAGCACGGACACGCCGCCGATGCCGTCGAGGCCGGTGCGCGCACCGAACAGGATGATCTTGTTGCCGGCACCGGAGGCGAACGCGAGGTGCAGGTCCTCGACGCGCATCGCGCCGGCGCACAGGGCGTTGACCAGGGGGTTACCGGCGTACGACGCGTCGAACACGGTCTCGCCGCCGACGTTGGGAAGGCCGAGCGAGTTGCCGTAGCCGCCGACTCCGCGCACCACACCGTCGACGACGCGTCGGGTGTCGGGGGCGTCCGCCGCACCGAAGCGCAGCTGGTCCATGACCGCGATGGGCCGTGCACCCATGGCCATGATGTCGCGGACGATGCCGCCGACGCCGGTGGCCGCGCCCTGGTAGGGCTCGACGTAGGAGGGATGGTTGTGGCTCTCGACCTTGAACGTGACGGCCCAGCCGTCGCCGATGTCGACGACGCCGGCGTTCTCGCCGATGCCCGCGAGCATCGAGGAACGCATCTCGTCGGTCGTGGTCTCACCGAAGTACTTCAGGTGCACCTTGGACGACTTGTAGGAGCAGTGCTCGCTCCACATCACCGAGTACATCGCGAGCTCGGCCTCGGTGGGGCGGCGGCCCAGGATCTCCTTGATGCGGGCGTACTCGTCGTCCTTCAGCCCCAGTTCCTTGAAGGGCTGTGCGACGTCGGGGGTCGCGGTGGCGGCGGTGACGGTGTCGACCGGGTGTGCTGACACTGGAGGTGGGGTCCCTTCCCTACGGGAGTCAAGAGAGGCAAGCCGGGAGTCACGGCCGGCGCAAGCCGGGTGGCGACGAGCCGTACGTCAGTCTATCCGGCGGCTCCTTCCGGTACCGACCTGGCGCTCCTCGCCCCGCTTCCTCACGCGGTCGGTGTGAGGAAGGCCGCAAGGGCGTCGGAGTAGGCCCGCACGTCACGGGCGCCCATCAGCTCCCGCGACGAATGCATTCCGAGCTGCGCGGCGCCCACGTCGACGGTGCTCAGCCCGGTCCTGGACGCGGTGATCGGGCCGATGGTCGAACCGCACGGCAGATCGGCCCGGTGCACGTACCGCTGCAGCGGCACGCCGGCCTGGTCGCAGGCGAGGGCGAACGCCCCGGCTCCGGCCGCGTCGGTGGCGTAGCGCAGGTTCTGGTTGACCTTGAGCACCGGTCCCCCGTTGACGGCGATGTGATGGGCGGGCTCGTGCCGCTCCGGGTAGTTGGGGTGCGTCGCGTGCGCCATGTCTCCGGACGCGCAGATCGATCCGGCCATCGTCTGCAGGAATTCTTCTCGACCGCCGCCGCGGCCGAGGACGATGCGCTCGAGCACGGTGCTCAGGAGATCGGAGAACGCGCCCCGATCGGACATGCTCCCCACCTCCTCGTGGTCGAACAGCGCGAGCACCGGCACCCGGTCCCCGGGGTTCTCGGCCGCCGCCAGCAACGCCTGGGTGCCCGCGTAGCAGGTGCCCTGGTTGTCGAGCCGCGGCGCACTGACGAGGTCCTGTTCGGTTCCGACGAGGGCGCTGGGCGCGAGATCGTGGGTCATCAGTTCCCATCCGAGCACGGCGTCGGCAGGCACCTCCGCCCGGTCGGCCACGAAGTCGATGAACGAGCGGCGTTCGGACCCCACACCCCACACCCCGTTGAGGTGGCGCTGCGGATCGAGGTGGACGCCCTTGCGGTCCTCGGACAGGTGGATCGCCAGCTGCGGGACGCGCAGGATCGGCTCGTCGACGCGGACGAGCCTCTCCTCGACCGTGTTGCCGGCCCTTACACTCAGCCGCCCGGAGATGCCCAGGTCGCGGTCGAGCCACGAGTTGAGCCACGCACCGCCGTACGGTTCGAGACCCACCAGCTGCCACCCTGCCGACGACAGGTCGGGGTGCTGTTTGACGCGCAGGTTCGGGCTGTCGGTGTGCCCGCCGACGATGCGGAACGGCGCCGTCCGGCCCAGCCCTTCGGTACTCCACGCGATGAGGGATCCGCCGCGCACCAGGAAGTACCGGCCGGGCTCGCCGGGCCACGAGTCGGCCTCGTGCAACTCGGTGAAACCGTTGCCGGTCAGCAACATCGACACCGTCGCGCACACATGGAACGGCGACGGTGATGCATCGACGAAGGTGCAGAGTCCCTGGGCGTCGGCCCACGTAGTGGAAGGCATGGGGTCAATCATGCAGGACCCATTGTCAGGTGTGGGGACCCGAGACGCAGAACTGGTTGCCGTCGGGATCGGCGAGCGTGACCCACCGGAAGTCGCCCATCTCGTGCTGCGCGACCTCCGTGGCGCCCTCGGCACTGAGCCTGCCCACCTCGCCGTCGAGGTCGTCGGACGCCAGGTCGAGGTGGATGCGGTTCTTCCCCGGAGTGGGGTCGCCGACCTTCTGGAACGCCAGCTTCTGCGCGGAATCCGGGAGGGCGACGACGTAGAACCAGCCGTCGTTCTCCTGCTCGATCGTGCCCGCCGTCTGCTTCGCCCACCATTTGGCGAGGGGCCCCGGGTCCGTGGTGTCGAACGTGATCATGCCGAGTGTGAGTGCCATGCCCGCAGAGTAGACGTGACCACCGACACGTTTCGCGGCGTCACAGGAACTCCTCGATCACCCGGACTGCGGCGTCCACTCCACCCGCAGAACGTAACTCGGCGGCGAGCTCCGCGCTGCGGCGCCGGACCGGCTCGGCGTCGACGTGCGCGAGCGCGTCCCGCAACTCGGCTGCCGATCCCTCCGAACCGCCCACTCGCACCGCGACTCCCGCGGCGACGAGCGCGTCGGCGTTCTCGAACTGGTCGGTGGCCTGCGGCGCGGCGATCATCGGCGTTCCCGTGAACATTCCTTCACTGGACCCGCCCATGCCGGCGTGGGTAAGGAACGCGTCGGCCTGCCCGAGGATGTCGTACTGGGGCACCCACCGGTGGACCTCGACGTTGCCGGGCACGGTTCCGAGTTCGGCGACATCGACGTGCTGACCGATCTGCAAAACGACGTGCCAGCCGTCGAGGTCGCCGAATGCGTCGATGCAGCGCCGGTAGAAGTCGGCGTGATCGGTGAACGCGGTGCCGAGCGAGATGAGCAGCACCTTTCCCGCGTCTGCCGGACGCTGCCACCGGCCGTCGGCGGGCCGCCGGGTGGGCAGTGCCGGTCCGACGAACGTGTAGACGTCCTCGTCGACGCGGTCGGCGTTGGGCTGCATCGATTTCGCGATCAGCACGACCGCCCGGGCCGGGCGCCCGTAGAACTCGTCCGGGTCCGTCTCGACACCGTTGTCCCGCAGCAGCTTCCCTTGCCGCTCGTACAGCGCGGCGCCGCGCGGGTCCGCCCGCATCGTGTCCACGAGCGACTTCATGTCGTCTTCGTAGCCTTCCCACGCCACGTACGTCGGCGACAACTGCACGATCGGGACGCCCCATTCCTCGGCGAGGACGCGTGCGGGACCTCCCGCGATGTCGTAGAGGAACAGGTCGGGGCGGTCGTCCTCGTACAGCGCCCGCAGTTGGGGCAGCATCGACTCGTACTCGGCCTGGAACAGCGTGAGCTGATCGATGGTGTCGCCCTCCCAGGACTTCTCGGACTCCTCCGTCGCACCTGCGGTGTTCACGCGCGGCAACGTCGAGGCGTATTCCTTGAATTCCGCTCCGGTGCTCTCGACGACGTCCTTCACGGCGGCGTCGTTGGCGTACGTCACGCGGTGCCCGCGCGTGACGAGTTCGCGGAGAATCTCCAGGCTCGGGTTGACATGCCCGGGTGCCGGAATGCTGACCATGGCGATGTGTGAGCGGGTCATATTCATCCTCCGATACGGAACGGTCCGTCTCGATCCAGAGTGACACGTGCAAACAGCCGAGTCAAGACGATACGTCTCGTCTGGTCTACGATCCATTCATGCCGTCCGCCGACAATCCCCGCCGTTCCGAACGGTCCCGCGCCGCGATATTGCAGGCCACGCAGGAACTGATCCGCGAACAGCCCTACGCGAAGATCAGCATCGAAGGCATCGCCGCGCACGCCAAGGTCGGGAAACAGACCATCTACCGATGGTGGCGATCGAAGGGCGCGCTCGTCGTGGACGCCCTGCACGAACAGAACGCGGCCGGCGCCCAGCAGACCATGGCACTGCCGGACACCGGCGACCTCGCCGCCGACATGCGGCTGGTCCTGCGGGCCACGGTCGACGAGTTCACCTCACCCGATTTCGAACCGCTGTTCCGGGCGCTGGCCATCGAATCCCTGCAGGATCCCGCACTGCAGGAACAGATCGTCGAGCGGATCTACCGGCCGCAGTTCGAGTTCGTCGCGGCGCGGTTCCGTTCCGCGCAGGAAGCGGGGCAGGTGCGGCCCGACGTCGACCTCGCCCTCGCGTTCGAGTTGTTCATGGCGCCGTTGTTCTACCGCTGGCAGAGCGGAGCGCATCCCCTCACCCACGACCACGCGGACGCCGTCGTAGACCTGGCGATGCGCGCCCTCGCACCCTGACGGCCGGGATCAGCGGCCGTCGTCGACGAATCCGAAATCGCCGTCCGCCAGGTCTTCGACGTGGACGGCACGCCCCGACGCGTCGGCGAGGGGAATCTTCCAGTTCGAGTACTGGGTCTCGTCGGTGCCCGGCTGATTCTGCACGCGGTACTCCCCCACCAGGTCGGCGAGCGCGACACCCGTCAGCAACGACGGGCTCCGGTCGATCAGCCGGTACAATGCCTTCACGGTGTCGGGTATCGACGCGTCGGCCGCCAGCAGTCCGCGGTCGCGCGCCAATTGCAGCACGGCCTCGCGCTGCCGGGCGTCGTGTTCCTTCTCGAGTTCGAGGTCGCGTTCGAGGAGCCCGAGCCGCGAGCGCAATTCGATGTGTTCGCCGGCCAGGTATCCCGCGGTCGGCGGAAGATCGTGCGTGGTAACGGATGTCAGGCACAGAGTCCGGTACTGCTCCGGTGGTGTCGGCCGCTCGCCGTCGTGCTCGAACCACAGGATCGACGTCCCCAGGATCCCGCGCTCGGCGAGGTAGTCCTGGACCGCGGGTTCGAAAACCCCGAGGTCCTCGCCGATCACCACCGCACCTGCCCGCTCGGCCTCGAGCGCGAGGATCCCGACGAGAGCCTCGTGGTCGTAGGAGACGTACGTTCCGTCCGCAGGCGACTCCGCGTCGGCGGGGATCCACCACAGCCGGAACAGCCCCAGGATGTGATCGACCCGCAGCCCACCCGCGTGCTTCAGCACGGTGCGCAGCATGTCGCGGTACGGGGCGTACCCCAGTTCGGCCAGCCGATCAGGACGCCACGGCGGCTGATTCCATTGCTGACCCTGCTGATTGAAGTCGTCGGGAGGAGCGCCGACGGTAATGCCCTCAGCCAGAGCCGTTCCCAGCGACCACGCGTCCGCACCCCCGCGCTGGACCCCGACCGCGAGATCGTGCACGATCCCGATGTCCATGCCTGCCGCGCGCGCCGCGTCCTGTGCGTCGGAAAGCTGCTCGTCGCATACCCATTGCAGCCACGAGTAGAACTCGATTCGCGGCGCGAGCTTGCGCCGCTGCGCCTGCACCCAGTCGCTGTCGGGCGCACCGGCCTTCGTCGTCCATCGCGGGTCGTCCGGCGACAGTTTCTCGGTGAGCGCACACCAGGTCGCGAAGTCCCGCAGTCCGTCCCCCTCGTCGCGGCAGAACTGCTCGAACGCGTGCTGCCTGCTCGGGCTGCGCTCGATCCGGAAGACCCGTTCGAGCACTCGGAGTTTGGCGCGGTACGACGGGTTGCGGTCGATCCGGTCGGACCGGTCGTTCGCCCGCTCGAATCGCGCTGCGGCGTCGCGCATCCGCGCATGACGTCGCGCCGAGAGGTACGCCGTCTCCGGGATGTTCTCGACACGGATGTACATCGGGTTGACGTAGCGGCGGGTGGTCGGCAGGTACGGCGACGCCTCGATCGGTGGGCGGGGCTGCGCGGCGTGCAGTGGGTTGACCAGCACGTAGTCGGCGCCGTGGACGGAACCGAAGATCGATGCGAGATCCGCGAGGTCGCCGAAGTCCCCGACACCCCAGGAACGACGTGACCGGATCGAGTACAACTGCGTGAGCACACCCCAGCGCCGGCGGTCGCGCAGCGCGTCGGACGTCGACAATCGTGCCGGTGTCACGACGAGCGTGCACGACGAGGACGTGTGCGAGGTGGACGCCCGCACCGTGTGCCACCCGCAGGGGACGTCGGCGGGGACGACGAACGTCGCCCGGCCGACCAGGGCGCCGTCGACCTGCCGCGGATCGACCCACACCTGGAGCTGGCGTGCCGGAACCGTTCCGCCCGACTCCGTGTCGATCGTGACGTCCACCGCCTCACCGTGTGGAACGTGGACCGCGAAACGGGTCTCGAACCCTTCCCTGCCGACGACGACGGGCGGCAGCATTCGTCGCCACGGTGCTACGTCGCATTCGGAGAGGGCGTGTCGCACCTCGTCCCCAGTTCCAGCGGGAATGTCCAGGGCCGAGAGGACGCTGCGGAGCGTGTCGTCACGCACGTCGTGGCGCTGCTGATCCCAACCCCGGTACGACGTCGCGACCCCGTGCCGGGCCGCGAGGTCACGCAACTGCTCGGTGTACGTCACCCCACCGATCGTGCCAGGTCACCTCGGAATCTGCGCGGCTAACGGCCGGTGCCACGGCGGTCGGTGCGTCACGGCGTGATTGGCCCTGCGCCCGGCTGGGTAACTGTGGAGTAATCAGACGCACGGCGTCCAGGGTGAGCTCGCGAGGGAATGCCGTGGACGCACCACGATGCGACCGGCGACCGAGGAGTCTTCGATGCTGCTACGTCTTCCCGGAGTCTATCGCCCGCAACATGATACGCAGTTGCTGGCCGACGTCTTGGCGGCGGAGCACCTCGGTCCCGAATCCCGGGTGCTCGATCTCTGTGCGGGGACCGGCGCGCTGAGCATGCGCGCCGCCGCCGCAGGTGCAGGCCGGGTGACCGCGGTGGACGTGTCGAGGCGAGCGGCAATCAGCGTCAGACTCAATGCCCTTGTCGGAGGGCACCAGATCCGGGTCATCCACGGGGATCTCATCGAGCAGGTTCGCGAGGAACGGTTCGACGTCGTCGTATCCAACCCGCCGTACGTTCCGGCACCGGTCGACGCCGTACCCGACCGCGGTCCGGCGCGGGCCTGGGACGCGGGGAAGAACGGTCGCGCGCTTCTCGATCGGATCTGCTGCCAGGCCCCCGACGTTCTCGTCGCCGGTGGGGTTCTGCTGCTGGCGCAGTCCAGCCTGAGCGGAGTCGAGAAGACACTGACGACGCTCGAGGAACAGAACATGCGGGTCGACATCGCCGCGACCGCCGAGATCCCCTTCGGACCGGTCCTCGTCGAACGCAGAGGCATGCTCGAGCGGAGAGGGCTCATCGAGGTCGGTCAGACCCACGAAGAGATCGTGGTGGTCCGCGCCGTCAAGTAAACATCGAGTTCTGTGCCACAACACTTTTCAGTGCCGACGACACTCCCAGGGAGCCGACATGCCGTCATCTACTCGCCTTCCCAGCCCCAATACCGAAGCCTGGGACTGGCAGATCCACGCCCTGTGCCGGGGCATCGAATCGTCCGTGTTCTTTCATCCCGACGGCGAACGGGGTAACGCCCGCAGCAACCGCGAACGTCGCGCGAAAGCGATCTGCCGGCGCTGCCCCGTTCTCGTCGAATGCCGGGACCACGCCCTGAGCGTGACCGAACCGTTCGGAATCTGGGGCGGGCTCACCGCGTCCGAACGCCGCGGCATCGCGCAACACGGCGAGGGAACCGTCGCCGTCTGACCCGGCACCGTGCAGGCCCTCGGCCACACACGGTGCCGACCGGCTCAGGCGGAGATGACGCTGTCGAGGACGGAGTAGAACATGCCGAGTCCGTCGTCGCTGGGGCCGGTGAGGGCCTCGGTGGCGTGCTCGGGGTGCGGCATGAGGCCCACGACGCGGCCGTTGGCCGAGGAGATGCCTGCGATGCCGCGCTGCGAACCGTTCGGGTTGTCGCCGACGTAGCGGAACACGACGCGGCCCTCACCCTCGAGTTCGTCGAGGACGTTCTGCGACGCCTGGTAGCGGCCCTCGCCGGACTTGAGCGGGACGAGGATCTCGGCGCCCGACTCGTAGCGCGACGTCCACGCCGTCGACGTGGCCTCGACCTTCAGCCACTCGTCGCGGCAGATGAAGTGCAGGCCCTCGTTCCGGGTGAGCGCGCCGGGCAGGAGCCCCGCTTCACACAGAACCTGGAAGCCGTTGCAGATACCGAGGACGGGCATGCCACCCTGCGCGGCCTGCACGACCTTGCCCATGACGGGCGCGAACCGTGCGATGGCGCCGCACCGCAGGTAGTCGCCGTAGGAGAAGCCACCGGGGACGATGACGGCGTCGACACCCTTGAGGTCGGCGTCGCCGTGCCACAGGCTCACGGCCTCGCCGCCGGCGAGGGTCACCGCGCGGGCGGCGTCGACGTCGTCGAGGGTGCCGGGGAAAGTGATGACTCCGACGCGGGCGCTCATGCTTCGACGCGCCGCACGGTCCAGTCCTCGATCACCGTGTTGGCCAGCAGGGCCTCGGCGATCTTCTCGAGCTGAGCGTCGTCGACACTGCCGTCGACCTCGAGCTCGAACCGCTTGCCCTGACGGACATCGGAAACTCCAGCGAAGCCGAGCCGCGGCAGCGCTCCGACAATGGCCTGCCCCTGGGGGTCGAGAATCTCGGCCTTGGGCATGACTTCGACGACGACACGGGCCACGTGCTGCTCCTTGTAGTAGTGCGCGAGCCCAGAGTGGAACACCGGGCACCCGGAAGTTTACCGGGCTACCTGCCTGCGGTTCGCATCGGACGAACGGGACGAGCCATGCGTGCAGGCGCATACTCGAATTCATGCGACTGACTCACTTCGGCCACAGCTGCGTCCTCGTCGAGTTGAACGGTTCCACCATCCTCTTCGATCCGGGCAACTTCTCCCACGGATTCGAGGGCATCACCGGACTGGACGCGATCCTGGTGACCCATCAGCACCCCGACCACGTCGACCAGCAACGACTGCCCGCCCTCGTCGAGGCGAACCCCGGCGCGGCCCTGTACTCGGACCCGCAGACCGCGGCCCAGCTCGGCGGCGCGTGGACGGGGGTGCACGCCGGCGACGAATTCGACATCGGCGACGTGCACGTCACCGGCACCGGCGGCAGGCACGCGGTGATCCACCCCGACATCCCGGTGATCGACAACACGGCGTTCCTGCTCGGCGATGCCGGCAACCCCGCCCGGCTGATGCACCCGGGCGACTCATTGTTCGTTCCGGAGCAGAAGGTCGACGTGCTGGCGCTGCCCGCCGCGGCGCCGTGGCTGAAGATCTCCGAGGCCATCGACTACCTGCGAGCAGTCGCACCGCGGGTCGCGGTGCCGATCCACCAGGCGATCATCGCGAACGAGGCCACCGGCATCTTCTACGGCCGCTACTCGGACATGGCTCCCGAGGGCACCGAGTTCCGCACGATGCCGAGCGAGTCGAGCGTCGAGGTGGCCTGACGGCCCCGTGAGTACTTGTCAACCGCCCGCGGTTGACAAGTACTCACGGGTCAGGCGGCACCGATCTGCGGGATCCGCGGCTCCCAGCGGTACACCTGCGGCCGCGCGTGGTGGTAGAGCGCGAGGTCGACGGCGTCGAGCATCGCCTGCCGCGGTCCCGACGTGCCCAACTGCTTCGCGGTGACGGCGAGGCGCACCACGCCCCCGCGCCTGGCGGTCCGTCCGGAGCCGAGGACGAGCGCCCGGCACCACCACGGTTCGGCACGGAAACCCTCACCGATCCCCAGCACCCGCGACCGCACCGACGTCTCGCGTTCGAGGTCGTGGACGGCGGTCATCACGGCCAGCAGCCGGAAGCCGGCGGACGGCAGAGCCGCGACGGCACCCTGCGACGCCAGCCAGCGGGGAGGAGCGAACAATCTGGTGCGCAATCCGGTCTGCTCCATCACCCGGTCCGCCGCGAGCAGCCGCAACCGCGCCTCGTGCTCGGGAAGCGAGGCGAACTCGGCCCGGCGACGCTTGGTCGCGGCCTGGTCGTATCCGTGCAGGACGACGGCGTCGCCGCGGGATCGGCGCGCACGGACCCAGTCCTGCGTCGCGGGGTCGTTGACCAGTCGATACTTGTCTTTCAGGCGCGGGGCGACGAGCAGCGACAGCGGTACGCCGCGCGCATCCATCTCCTCGGCGAACGCGGCCGCGAAGTCGCGCGTCTCGTCCTTGATTCCTGACACCGACACGATCAGCTGTCCGGTCATGGCCCCAGCGTGACAGGTGAACGTGAACAGCGAGCAAAGCTCGTGCGCCTTTCCGGTAGTGGGAGCTACCGAAAAGGCGCACGAGCGCGGAGCGCCTACTTGGGCAGGGCTGCCTCGATGGCCTCGACGACCTCGGGGGCGTCGGGTTCGGTGCGGGGGCGGAACCGGTTCACGACGGTGCCGTCGGGTGCGACGAGGAACTTCTCGAAGTTCCACTGGATGTCGCCCGCGGTGCCCTCGGCGTCGGCGGCCTTGGTCAGTTCTTCGTAGAGCGGGTGCCGGTTCTCACCGTTCACCTCGATCTTCTCCAGCAACGGGAACGTGACGCCGTAGGTGGTGGAGCAGAAGGTCTCGATCTCTTCGGCGGTGCCGGGCTCTTGCCCCATGAACTGGTTGCACGGGACGCCGATCACGGTCAGTCCGCGGTCGGCGTAGTCGGTGGCGAGCTTCTCGAGGCCCTTGTACTGCGGGGTCAGTCCACACTTCGAGGCGACGTTCACCACGAGGACGGCGCGACCGTCGTATTCGCCGAGTGAGGTCGGCGTGCCGCCGAGTGTGTTGATGCCGATGTTCTGAACAGGTGTCGTCATGCGAACCAACGTAGCCAACAAACCTCTGTGCGCCCAGGCTTCGAATCGCCCGGGCGCACAGAGGTTTTTTTTACTTCGGAGTGGGTGTCAGCTCTTCACGAGAACCCGCGGCTCGTCGGCGGCAGGGGTCTCGGTGACCTGCTCTTCGACGACCTCGCCGTGGCCGTCGTCGACCATCGTCGACTCGTCGAACGGGAGCTTGCCGTCGAGGACGGTGCGGACGCGATCGTTGTCGATCGTGTTGGTCCAGGAACCGACGAGCAGGGTGGCGACAGCGTTGCCGGAGAAGTTCGTGACCGCGCGAGCCTCGGACATGAACCGGTCGATACCGACGATGAGGCCGACGCCGTCGAGCAGTTCGGGACGGTGACTCTGCAGGCCGCCCGCGAGGGTGGCGAGCCCGGCGCCGCTGACTCCGGCAGCACCCTTGGACGCGATGATCATGAACACCAGCAGCGACAGCTGCTCGGGGAAGGACAGCGGCTGGCCCATTGCGTCGGCGATGAAGATCGACGCCATGGTCAGGTAGATGGCAGTGCCGTCGAGGTTGAACGAGTAGCCGGTGGGGACGACGACACCGACGGTGGTGCGCTCGACGCCGACGTGTTCCATCTTCGCGATCAGGCGGGGCAGTGCGGACTCGGACGAGGACGTGGCGAAGATCAGCAGGTACTCACGGGCCAGGTACCGGACCAGCTTGAAGATGGAGACGCCTGCGACGACGCGGAGCACGGATCCAAGGACACCGAACACGAAGATCAGGCAGGTCAGGTAGAAGCCGAGCATGAGCGTGGCGAGCTGGACGACGGCGCCGAGGCCGGTCTGGCCGACGACGTTCGCGATGGCACCGAAGGCACCGATCGGTGCGAGCCACAGGATCATCGACAGGATCTTGAAGACGAGCTTCTGCACGGAGCCGACAGCGCGCAGGATCGGCTCACCCTGCTTGCCCAGGGCCTGCAGTCCGAAGCCGACGAGCAGCGCGACGAACAGGGTCTGCAGCACGCTTCCCTCGGTCAACGCCGACATCAGCGACGTGGGGATGATCGACTGGAGGAAGTCCATGGTGCCGCCGGCGCCGTGGGCCTTCTCGGCGAGCGCCGCTCCGGTTCCCGCGGTGTCGGCGCTGATGTTCAGGCCGGAGCCCGGGTTGAGCAGGTTGCCCACCAGCAGGCCGATGCCGAGCGCGACCGTCGACATGCCGATGAAGTAGGTGAGGGCGAGTCCGCCGACCTTGCCGACCTTGGCGGCGGCCTTCACCGATCCGATGCCGAGGACGATCGTGCAGAAGATGACCGGGCTGATCATCATCTTGATGAGGTCGACGAACATCGTGCCGAGCACGCCGAGCGACTTGCCGACTCCCGGAGCCAGCCATCCGACGAGGACGCCCGCGACGACGGCGACGATGACCCCCATGTACAACCAGTGTGTCCGGTCGCGCTTCTTGGTCTTCCCTGTCGCAGTACTCATGGGATTGTCCTCCAATTCGAGTGGCAAGCTGATCGGTGAGGCCGGTTAGTGACCGCGATCACGTCTTGGAAGAATCTTCTAAGCGATCGCTTGGCTGGAGAAGTTTGTGTTCATTACGTTCAGGAGAAATGCATTGCCGCACCATCCGCCGAGACGGCCCATGAGCGTCGCGAGGCAGCTCTTCCTCCTGCAGCTCGTCGTGTTGGTGCTGGTCATCGGGGCCGGGACCGCGCTGGCCATCGTCGACCAGCGTCGCGACAGCGACGAGACCACCCGACGCGCCGTCACGGCCGTCGCCACCACGCTCGCGATGTCGGACGGCACCGTCGAGGCATTGCGGTCCCCCGACCCGACGGCGGTTCTCCAGCCCCAGACCGAGCAGATCCGTGCCGCGACCGGCACCGATTTCATCGTCGTGATGACGCCCGCCGGTATCCGCTTCACCCACACCAACCCGGAGCTGATCGGTGGTGTGTTCTCCGGGAACATCGACCGCGCCCTCCGGGGGGAGACGTTCACGGAGACGTATGCCGGTTCGCTCGGACCGTCGATCCGGGCCGTGGCCCCGGTGTACGACGGCGACCGGATCGCGGGTCTCGTGTCGGTCGGCGTCACACGCGAGAAGATCGGCGACCAGTTCGCCGCGAGCCTTCCGACCATCTTCGCGGTCGCCGCGATCGGTCTGGCGGTGTCGGCGGCCGGATCGTTCCTGCTGAGCCGGCGGCTGCGCCGTCAGACGCTGGGGATGGCACCGGACGAGCTGCGGCAGATGTACGAGCATCACGACGCCGTCCTGCACTCGATCGGCGAGGGCCTGGTGGTGCTCGGCCGCGACAGCGGTGACACCGCGAGGGCCGAAGTGGTGAACGACGAAGCGCGCCGCCTCCTCGATCTCCCGGAGGGCCCCGTCCCGGTGGCCGCGCTGCCGGAGTCGTTGCGGCAGTCGCAGGACGACGATTCCCGGGACGAGGTGCACGTGACCCCCGACCGCGTGCTGCTCGTCAGCCGGGAGCCCGTGACGTGGGAGGGACGGCGTCTCGGGACGGTGCTGACCCTGCGCGATCGCACCGAATTGCAAAGCGTCATGGGCGAACTCGACTCCGTGCGCGGATTCGCGGAATCGCTGCGGTCGCAGGCCCACGAATCGGCGAACCGTCTGCACACGATCATCACGATGGTCGAATTGAGCCGCTACGACGACGCGATCGCGTTCGCCACCGAGGATCTACGGTTGTCGCAGGAACTGATCGACCGCCTGATGTCGGCGGTGCACGAACCCGCCCTGGCCGCACTGCTGCTCGGCAAGGTGGGTGTGGCCGCCGAACGGGGAGTCGACCTGACCGTCACCGAAGACACCGCCCTCGGACCCGTCGCGCCGCTCAGTGCGCGTGAACTCGTCACGCTGGTGGGTAATCTCGTGGACAACGCGATCGACGCCGCCCGCGGTGCGACGGAATCCCCCGGAGAGGATGCGTGGGTGGAAGTGACCGTGCGTCAGGAGAATTCGATGATGGTGGTGCGGGTGGCCGACAGCGGCCCCGGTATTCCCGCCGACGAACTCGACAAGGCGGTCACGCGCGGCTATTCCACCAAGTCGGGTCAGCGCGGGCTCGGGCTGGCGTTGGTGGCCCAGGTGGTGGCGCGGCACGGCGGGACGATCCACACGGAGCCGTCGCTCGGATCGATGATCGTCGTCGAGATCCCGATCGAGGGGGCCGCCTCGTGATCCGCGTGATGATCGTCGAGGACGAACCACTCATCGCCGAGGCGCATCGCGCGTACGTGGAACGCATTCCGGGCTTTTCGGTCCACACCGTCGTTCACGACGGCAGCAGCGCCATGCGCGCGGTCGCCGCCGCGAACGGCAGCGACGACCCCATCGACCTCGTCCTCCTCGACATCGGCCTGCCGGATGCCAGCGGACTCGACGTGGCGGCGGCACTGAGCGGCGTGCGACCGAGTCCCGACGTGATCGCGGTGACCTCGGCCCGCGACCTCGAGATGGTCCGCACCGCCGTGGCCCGCGGTATCGCGTTGTATCTGCTGAAGCCGTTCACGTTCGCGGCGTTCCGCGACAAACTCGAGCGGTACCGGGAATTCCGCGACGCGCTGCCCGCCGGAAGCAACGCGCTGAGTCAGCACGACATCGATCGGGCGATGTCCGCGCTGCGCACCTCCGACGAGCGTGCGGCGTCCCCGAAAGGTGTTGCACCTCAGACACTCGACCACGTCTCCGCGTGCATCCGTGACGCTGCCGGACCGCTGACGGCGGCCGAGGTGGCAGCCGACATCGGTGTCTCCCGGGTCACGGCCTGGCGGTATCTCGAACGCCTCGCCGACGACGGGGTGCTCACCCGGCACACCGAGTACGGCCGGGCGGGGCGCCCGCAGATTCGGTACGCGCTGCGCTGACCCCCGTAACGAACCGGCGGCGTCACGCGAGACAGTGAGTGGGGCGAAGTAATTCCTGTCGGGGACGATGCAGGGAGAACACATGAAGGCTCACGTGGCGGCATTTCTGACCGTTGCGGCTGCGACCGCACTCACTGGGTGCACTGGAAGCGACAACGCGGCAGAATCCGCCGCCTCCCCGGTCCCACAGGCCGCTTCTGCCGCACAAGTACACAGCGGGCCGTGTCTCGACCTCGATTCCGCACTGGTCAGCGACGCGTTCGCGACGCTCGGCAATGCACCGGGTGGCGATCCGTGGGTACCCGGAACCGCGTCCGATGCCGCCGGCGAGGACTGCCCCACGCTGCTGTGGGCCACGGCGGAGACACCCATGGGAACGGTGAGTTCGCCGACCCAGGTGCTGTTCTTCCACGAGGGCACGTATCTGGGCACCGCGACAGCCGAATCGTTTGCCTACACCGACGTGGTCGGATCCACCGACGACTCCGTCTCGGTGCAGTACAGGTGGCTCGGCGAGCAGGACGCCAATTGCTGCCCGTCGGGCGGACCTGCGGTCGTCACCTACTCCTGGGACGGGTCCAGGGTCGTCATGGAGCAGCCGTTACCGCAGGAGATGCTCGACTCGTACAAGTGAAATACGACTATCACTGCAGCGCAACAGTATTGACATGGCACGGGAGGGACTACCGGAGAGGGTCGAGAAAAGCTCCGCCAGAGGTTGTGGCCTGCATCACATCGGTGGACGATTGGAGAGGAGTCACCTCCGGCTCGCAGTAACTCAGTCAAGGACCTTCACATGTCTAGCAGAATTGCCACCACACTCGCCGCAATCGCAATGACCCTGTCACTCGGCGCTCTCGCCGCCCCCGCAGCTGTCGCCGCACCGCTCGCTCCCGCACCGACCCCGGCAGTCGGTTCGATCGCCGTCTGCCTCAACTTGCCACTGGGGTCGGCCAGCATCAGCTTCTGCATCTGAGCCGTGAGAGGCGGAAAGCCCCCTCCCACTCCGATTTCCGCCTCGCCCGCCGATGCTTTTCACACGCCGAGATATCGCATCCTCGGCGCGGGTGCCGCCGTACCTACTCGCCGATCGTGTCGAGCACCCAGGCGAATTCGAACGCTACTTCTTTCCACTTCTCGTAGCGTCCGCTGACACCGCCGTGCCCGGCGCTCATCTCCGTCTTGAGGAGGAGCGGCGAGTCGCCGGTCTTGGTGGCGCGCAGTTTGGCGACCCACTTCGCCGGTTCGACGTAGAGCACCCTGGTGTCGTTGATGCTGGTGATCGCGAGGATCGCCGGGTAGTCCTTGGCCTCGACGTTCTCGTACGGGCTGTACGAGCGCATGTATTCGTAGACCTCGGGGTTCTCGAGCGGGTTGCCCCACTCGTCCCATTCGATGACGGTCAGCGGCAGCGAGGGGTCGAGGATCGACGTCAGCGGGTCCACGAAGGGAACGTTGGCGAGGATTCCGGCGAACAGTTCGGGTGCCAGGTTGGCCACCGCACCCATCAGCAGGCCGCCTGCGCTGCCGCCGTCGGCGATCATCTGCTGCGGCGTGGTGCGTCCGGTGTCGATCAAATGCTGTGCGCTCGAGACGAAGTCGGTGAAGGTGTTCTTCTTCGTAAGCGTCTTGCCGGTCTCGTACCAGTGCCGGCCCATCTCGCCGCCACCACGCACGTGCGCGACTACGAACACCACTCCGCGGTCGAGCAGGGACAGCCGCGCGACGGAGAACGCGGGATCCATGCTGGCCTCGTACGATCCGTACCCGTAGAGGAGGGTCGGGGCGGGGTCGTCGACGCCGTTCGTCTTGCGCCGGACGATCGAGAGCGGGATGCGCGTCCCGTCCTCGGCGACGGCCCAGTCGCGTTGCTGCTCGTAGTTTCCGGCATCGAATTCGCCGAGCACGGGTTGCGACTTGCGCAGGGCGAGTTCACCCGTCGACAGCACGTAGTCGTAGACCTGGCCGGGCGTGATGAACGACGTGAACGCCATCCGCAGTGTCGGCTGCCGCCATTCCGGGTTGGCGCCGAGCCCGACGCTGAAGAGTTCCTCGTCGAATTCGATCTCCGTGAACTCGCCGTAGCCGTCCTCACCGAGCGGCCAGATGGCCAGCCGGGTCAACGCTTCGCGGCGGTAGCCGAGCACGAGGTGGTCGGCGAACGCGTCGACCTCCTCCAACCGCACGTCGGAGCGGTGCGGAATGAGGATGGTCTGCGACGTCGGGTCGGACACCGGCGCGTCGGCGAGCACGAAGTTCTCGGCCTTCTCACCGTCGACGACGTCGTTGTGCATGATCAGGAAGCGGTCTTCCCCCGCGACGACCGCGTGTTCGACGCCGTACTCGACGCCCTCGCGTCGCGGCAGCACCACCCGGAACTCGCCCTCGGGGTTCTCCGATTCGAGCACCCAGCCTTCGCTGGTGATCTTCGACCCCACCCAGATCATGAGGTACTTCTCGCTCCGGGTGGACCCGACCGACACCCAGAACCGCTCGTCCGGCTCGTGGAACACGGTGACGTCCTGCGCACGGTCGGTGCCGAGCTTGTGCCGCCACACCGTGTCGGGACGCCAGGAGTCGTCGACGGTGAGATAGAAGACGTGACTGTGGTCGATGGCCCAGGTGGCGCCGGGCGCGGTCTCGGGGATTTCGTCGGGCAGCAGTTCGCCGGTCACGAGGTTCTTGAAGCGCAGCGTGTACCGCTCGTCGCCGACCACGTCGACCGAGTACGCGAGGAGCGTGCCGTCGTGGCTGAGGGAGAAGGCGCCGATGGAGAAGAAGTCGTGACCCTCGGCCTCGGCGTTGCCGTCGAGTAACACCTGCTCACCGGGGAGTTCGACACCCGGAGCCAGTTCCGGCGGGGTCCAGTCGTCGGGGCCGTCGATCGGTGCCCGGCACTGGACGCCGTACTGCTTGCCCTCGATGGTGCGGGCGTAGTACCACCAGTCGCCCATGCGGGTGGGAACCGACATATCGGTTTCCTGCGTACGGGACTTGATCTCCTGGAAGATCTGGTCCCGCAGCGGCGCGAGATGCGCGGTCTGCTGCTCGGTGTACGCGTTCTCGGCCTCGAGGTACGCGACGACTTCGGCGTCTTCCTTGTCGCGCAGCCACTCGTACTCGTCGACGAACGTGTGACCGTGGTGGACGCGTTCGGTGGGAACCTTCTTCGCGACCGGCGGGGTGAGTTTCGCGCCTTCGGAGGTCATGTCTCAGCCCACCCAGTCCGCGAACGACAGACCCGAGATCCGCTCGTACGCTTCGATGTACCGCTCGCGGGTCGCCTCCACGATCTCCGCGGGCAGCGGCGGCGGCGGAGTGTCGGACGCGCGGTCCCAGCCGGATTCGGGGCCGGTGAGCCAGTTGCGGACGAACTGCTTGTCAAAGCTCGGCTGCACCTTCCCGGCCTCGTACCCGTCGGCCGGCCAGTACCGGGACGAGTCGGGGGTGAGGACCTCGTCGGCGAGAATCAGGTTGCCCTGCGGGTCCAGTCCGAACTCGAGCTTGGTGTCGGCGAGGATGATGCCCCGGTCCGCGGCGAAGTTGGACGCCCGGCCGTAGATGTCGAGGGTGTCGTCGCGCAGCTTCACGGCCAGGTCCTGGCCCACCTTCTCGACCACGGCCTCGAAACTGATGTTCTCGTCGTGCTCGCCCAGCTCGGCCTTGCTGGCGGGCGTGAAGATCGGGTCGGGAAGCTGGCTCGCCTCCACCAGCCCCTCGGGCAGTGCGACGCCGCACACCGCGCCGGTCTCGTTGTAGTCGATCAGCCCCGACCCCGTGAGGTAGCCGCGGGCCACGCACTCGACGGGGACCATGTCCAGCTTCCGGACCACCAGCGCGCGGCCGAGAACCTCTTCGGGGATCCGGCTGTCGTCGGGTTCACCGGCCAGATGGTTATTGCCACCGAGGACGCCGAAGAAGAAGACGCTCATCGCGGTGAGCACCCGCCCCTTGTCCGGGATCGGGGTGCTGAGGACGTGGTCGTAGGCGGAGATCCGGTCGCTCGCGACCAACAGAAGGTGCTCGTCGTCGATCGTGTAGAGGTCGCGGACCTTGCCACCGGCCAGATGGGCGTATGAATCGAGTGAGGGGCGCACGGTGACCCAGCCTATCGGTCGGGCACCGACCCTCGGCCGCTGACCTTCGAGCTGGGGAGACGTCCCGCCGTCGACTTCCCCGTCATCTCGTCGCCCTCGACGAGGACATCGAACTGCAAGTGGAGGCGCAGCGGCTTGGTGATGGACTGCGACCAGGTGAGCCGGTTCCCGTCGAGCTCCGGGTCGGTGAGCGGGACTTCCTCGGCGACCGCGTAGCGGCGTCGCGCGCACAGCCGCAGAACACTTCGTCTCCCGTTGTCGTTACCGTTGGTCAGGAACTCTTGTGAGCGCGGTAACCGGAGAAGGTGGGTAATGGCGACGGACACGACCCCGGTCGACGTCGGGTTCCGTTCGGAACGCGGACCGATTCTCGTGTCACTGATGCTCACGACGTCGCTCGTCGCGCTCGATGCGACCATCATCTCCACCGCCGTCTTCACCATCGTCGGGGACCTCGGCGGCTTCTCCCAGTTCCCGTGGCTGTTCTCGATCTACCTGCTCACCCAGGCCGTGTCCGTGCCGATCTACGGCAAGCTGGCCGACATCTTCGGCCGGCGGCCGGTGATGCTACTGGGCATCGCATTGTTCGGCGTCGGCTCGGTGCTGTGCGGGATCGCGTGGAGCATGCCCGCTCTCATCGCGTTCCGCGCGGTGCAGGGTCTCGGCGCCGGGGCCGTCCAGCCGATGAGCATGACCATCGCCGGAGACATCTACACCCTCGCCGAACGCGCCAAGGCCCAGGGCTATCTGGCCAGCGTGTGGGGCATGTCGGCGGTGATCGGCCCGACCCTCGGCGGGGTGTTCTCCGAGTACCTGTCGTGGCGGTGGATCTTCTTCGTCAACATTCCTCTCTGCCTGCTCGCGGCGGTGATGCTGATCCGCAACTTCGACGAGAAGCGGGTGCGCACCCAGCGGTCCATCGACTACGCCGGCGCCGGAATCCTGGCAGTCGGGGCGACACTGCTCATTCTCGGACTCCTCGAAGGCGGGCAGGCCTGGGCGTGGAGTTCCCCGATCAGCCTCGGAATCTTCGCGGCGGGTGTCGTGTTCCTCATCGTCTTCGTCCTCGTGGAACGGCGCGCCGCCGAACCGGTGCTGCCGCTGTGGGTGTTCACCCGGAGGGTTCTCGCGGCGAGCAGTCTCGTCTCACTGCTGGTCGGGGCCATCGTCCTGGGCCTGACCACGTACGTGCCCACCTTCACCCAGGGCGTCCTCGGGACGGGCGCACTGGTGGCCGGGTTCGCGCTGGCCACCCTGACCATCGGCTGGCCGATCGCCGCGTCGCAGTCCGGGCGCGTGTACCTGCGCTTCGGCTTCCGGGTCACGGCCACCGCGGGCAGCCTGCTGGTCGTGGCGGGCACCGCTCTCACGTTGAGCCTGTCCATCGACTCGGCGGTGTGGCAGGTGGCGATCTGCTGCTTCGTCATCGGCGGCGGCATGGGTCTCGTCGCGAGCCCCACCCTCATCGCGGCGCAGTCGAGCGTCGACTGGTCGGAGCGCGGCGTCGTCACCTCGACCAACATGTTCGCCCGGTCCATCGGCAGCGCCGTGGGGGTCGCCCTGTTCGGCGCCCTCGTCAACGCGCGACTGGGCGGCGCCGACAACCCCGCCCCCGCCGACCTGGCCGGCGCCCTGCAGCTGGTGTTCGTCGCCGCCCTCGGCGCGGCCGTCGTACTCGTCGTCGCCGCGGCGGCGATGCCGAAGTCTGCATCCGCGCCGGAGGTCGAGCCGAGCGCACCGACGTCCGAACCGCCGGCGGTGAAGGAGTGACCGTGCCCGACCCGTGCGTCGACGTGCTCGTCGCGTCGTATCTCGAGCAGGACCTGGTCGACAGGATCGCTGACAGCGACCCTCGGGTACGGGTGTCGTACGCACCCGACCTGCTCCCCCGGCCTCGATGGCACAGCGATCACGTCGGGGTGCCGCGTGATCTGACGGCCGTCGAGCACGACCGGTGGTCGTCGATGTTGCGGACCGCCGACGTGATGTTCGACTTCGACTGGCGGCACCCCGAACGCACCCTCGAACAGTCGCCGAATCTGCGATGGATTCAGGCGACGTCCGCGGGCGCCGGGCAACTGATCGAGAAATTCGGGCTGTCGCGCGCTCCGCTGACGGTGACGACCGCCGCGGGAGTCCACGCCGAACCGCTGGCGGAGTTCGCGCTCGCAGGCATTCTGCATTTCGCACGCGGCCTCCCCCGGCTGATCGCCGACCGGCAGACCCGGACCTGGCGCAAACAGGAAACGACCGAGCTCGCGGGACGCCACGCGCTGATCGTCGGCGCCGGCAAGATCGGCTCGCGCACAGCGGAACTCCTCCGGTGCTTCTCCGTCACCGCAAGCGGGGTGGCCCGCACCCCGCGCCCTGCAGGCGCCCCTTTCGACAGCATGACCACCACGGACCGGATCGCCGAGCACCTGCCCGCCGCGGACATCCTCGTGATCTCCTGCGCCCTCACCGACGACACTCGCGGACTGATCGGACGCCGGGAACTCGCCGCCCTCCCCGACGGCGCACTGGTCGTCAATCTCGGACGGGGACCGATCATCGACGAAGACGCTCTCGCAGAAGCACTGTCGACGGGACGGCTGGGCGGGGCGGTCCTGGACGTCACCGCCACCGAACCCCTCCGAGACGCTTCGCCGTTGTGGACGGCCGACAACGTCATCCTCAGCCCGCACAGCGCCGCCAACGTGCCGTCCGAGAACGCGAAGATCGTCGATCTGTTCGTCGAGAACCTCGGACGCTACCTGTCGGGTGACGGCACGCTGATCAACGAGTTCGACTTCGACGCGGGATACTGACCGCACAGAGCTGCCGCAGCCGCTACCGTAGGTATCCACCATGACCGACCGTGACCTCGTCGACCGGATCGACCGGATCGACCGGCTCGTACACGACCAACTCGCGAACCACGACCACCCATCCGGGCACGACACGAACGTGAACCAGGACCCGTGCCCGCACTGCGGACGCGAATGGCACGGGCTCGCGATCACCGAGCGCGTGCAGCAGATGCGGCACGCCCGGGCTCTCGACCCGAAGTACAGTCACGCCCACGACCACAGCCGGGTGCTGTGCGCGGGTTCCCCGTTCATCGGCCCGATGCCCGAAGAGGTGCTGATGCTCGGGGGTTTCGACGTGCACGCCGCCTGGCGGGACATGGTTGCAGCGGCACGGCAGGCGCCCGATCGGATCGAGCAGCCCGACCCGTTCGACGCGTATCGCACCGCCGGTCCGCCCGGAGACGAACCGGCCGTCGGCCTCGCCGGCGGATGCGACCGCGCGTCGTGGCACTGCCCGCAGTGCGGCGACCGAGCGCATTTCCTCGACGCCGGCCGCGAACCCAACGCCTTCGCGGTCGCGCTGCGCGCCTACGCCGCGCACATCGCTTCGGCGCACGACCCATCCGTGGACGACGAGGACGACGCGTCCGCGTTCTCCAGCTGGTGGGCCCTCCCCACCCGCGGGGTGCTCTGGAACAGCCGGCACACCGTGATCGGACGATTCGGGCCCGGCGGCAGCACTTTCGAACCCGGCACCACCGCCCGTGACCTCCGCGGCTTCGGCGGTCCACCGCCCGCGCGGGACTGAGCACGACGGCGAGCCGGGGCAGATGACGGACGGCCGCGACGCACAGTCGAGGCAACGCACTGCGCGCCGCCGGACGGACACGCCGCGGTGGTGGCGGTCGGCGACCGGAATCGTCCTCACCGCCCTCGTCGCGTTCGCCTGCGCTGCGACGCTGGTGATCACGATTCCGATCGACCCGGTCTTCCCGTACGTCGTGCTGGCCGGTTTCGCCCTGCTCATTCTCGGTGCAGTGTGGTTGATCCTCGCCGGCGTGCAGCTGGGGCGGTACCGGTGGGATCGCCGCATCTGCCTTGCGCCGGCCATGGTGGCTCTGACCGCGACCCTCGTATTCTTCGGTGTGCCTTCCGACCTCGGGTGGCGGCTGTCGGTGGGCGAACTGACCGCATACGCGCAGGCGTGCACACCGTCGTCCGAGGACCAGCGGATCGGCCTGTACGACACCTGGCGCGTCGAGCCGCTCGACACCGGGTGCCACTTCTACCTCGAAGGCGGCCTGGTCAATCTTGTCGGAGTCGCTCATCTGCCGGGCGGCACCGACAAGATCGGCCCACCCGAGCGTGACGGTGAGATCGGATATCAGCACATCGAATCCGACTGGTACCGCTTCGTCCAGATCTTCTGAACCGTGCCGGTCCACCGGTCCTGTGGGCGGGCGTACGACCGGACGGCCCCGGGAGGTCGCTGTTCAGAATCCGGTAGCCGCGACGATGCGGGCCCCCGTGATGGCCTCGAGGAGGGCAGCATGGTCTCGGGTGTTCTGCTCGGCGTACGTTCCGGCGAATTCCGCTATCGCATGATCGAATTCGGTGTCGTCCCCGAGGTAGGCGGCGATCGCGATCCGGTCGCCTGCCCGCGCGTGCGCATAGGCGAGGACCCGTGCGCACAATCGCCCGTACAGCATCATGACGGTGGGTGTCTGGGATTCGACCACCGCCGAACCCTTGCCGTCCCGCAGTTGGCGCACGTAGAAGTCCCGCTCGACGCCGTCGGGGCCCGCGCCACGTTCCCAGCCCAGGAAGATGTCGCTCGCGGCCTGCATCAGCCGCTGTCCGCTGACCACTCGCTCGCCCTCGGCAGCGAAGGACGGGCCGTCGACGTAACTCGCCAGCACGGACGGACCCGCCTCCTTCACCTGCAGAAACAGCGGATCGTCTTCGTCAGCGCCCAGCATCAGAATGATCCAGGTGCGGGTGCCCACACTGCCGACCCCGACCACCTTGCGGGCAATCTGCACTATCCGGAACTGGTCGTAGAGGACGCGATGGTCCCACCGCAGAGACTGCACATACACGTCCAGACGATGCCGTAGGTCCCGGTACAACGATTCGAGATCTTCGCCCGCGTACAACTCCTCGACCGGCACCAACAGAGGCGGGTTGCTGATGATCCGCCTCTCCCCGTCGACGACGGCGGTCAGCTTGGAGAGCGCTTGGACGCTGTCCCGGCGGCGCGCCTTCTCCAGAGCTGTGCGGGCGCGTTTCCTCTGCGACTTGTCCAGCTCGTCTCGAAGCCCCACGAGTTCCGCTGTGGGCTCGATGTGGGAGTACCAGACGCCCAGGTTTCCCAGTTGCGCCTGCCCGGTCATGGTTTCGCGGTATTCGGCGGCGCAGGCGCGGGTGATCTTCCTGGTCTTTCTGCTGCTGAAGCCGTTCTCCTGCGCCGCGATCGCGAGGCTCGCGACCAGGCGTTTGACGTCCCATTCGAAAGGACCGGGATGTGTCTCGTCGAAGTCGTTGATGTCGAATGCCAGCCGACGTTCCGGGGTGGCGAAGATTCCGAAGTTACTCAGGTGCGCGTCGCCGCAGAGCTGCGTGCGCAGGCCCGTGGTAGGCGAGTGGGACAGATCGTCGGCCATGATCGCGGCGCCGCCGCGGTAGAAGGCGAAGGCCGTCGCCGCCATGCGCCCGTACCGGATCGGAACGAGTTCCGCGACTCTCTCCGTCGCCTGCTTCTCGAGGAGGCCCACAGGGTCGCGCCGATCGGCTACACGGTGTTCCGCGAGCGCAGCCGGAGGGGTGTCTCGGCGGGCGTCCGCCCCTCGTTGTGCGCGCTCGGTCCGGCTCGGATGCGCCACCGGTTCGTCGTGTTCCGCGGACATGGTTGTCTGCCTTCCTCGAGTGACGCGATATGGCCTGGTTACCGCCAATTTTCCTCCGGTCGGAGGGTATTGGCAGCACAGCGTTTCGGCAGTGGAGTCCGAATGCAGCGCAGATCCGCCGGGTGACGATTCAGACGCGCTACGTGCGGATCACTTGGCGGTGCTCTTGCGGGGCCGCCCACGACGCGCGGTCTTGACCGGTGGCGGACTCGCCGTTTCCGGTTCCGCGTCGGCGGTCGACTCTTCGGACGGATCGTCCCGCCAACTGATTTCGATTTCGATCTCGGTCTCGTCGCCGTCGACCTCTATCTCGAGCTCCCACCGGACCCGGTCGGCGACGACGATTTCGATCGAGTCGCCACCCGAGCCCAGCTCCACCTCGGAGCCACTCGCGAGGGCCTGTCCGAGCGCGATGAGCCGGTCGGACACCTCTTTCCGGGAGAGCTCGGACTTCCTCTTGATCTCCAGCTTGGGCACGGCGACTCCTGACCTCGGGGCAGTGTCTCATCACCGTAACTGCCGCGCGACCGGTTGCCGGATCGAACCGAGAACAAACCATCCGGTGGCCGAAATACGGGGCTCCGTCCCCGGATCGGCAATTGCACAAGCATCCGCCGGGGCGATCGAAAAACGGCGGAGTGTCTCGATCCTCGATCCATCACGGAGTAGGGGTACGACTGTCGTTCAGGAGTTGTGCGGGCTCTCCGCTGCGGCGGCATCCCAGGCGGCCGGTGTGCGTTCCGCGTACTTTCGTGCCTCGTCCATGAGCGTCCGCGCGGGTGGCGTGAGATGGGTTCGCCGGCAGACGGCGGCGATGCGCAAGTAGGACTCGGGGACGATGCGGTGCACGGTGGCGCCGGACTGCCGGGCCGACGGCGCCCACGACGACGGCCTCGACACCCTGAAGGCATTCGACGCCATCTACCTCGGCGCAGTCGGATGGGAGAACGTCCCGGGCGGGAGTTCAGGCACCCGCTATCTTCGCGGCCTCGCTCAGCTGAGGTGTCAGCTTGTCCAGAACCCACGGTGTCGCGAGAACGCTGGTCTGGCTGAGTCCCGAGATGATCTTCGTGTCCGACAGCGCGACCGCGGTTCCACGCCCGATGGCACCGAGATTCGCGTAGGCCGGATTCGCGGCGACGGTGGTGTTCTCCGGGACGAACGCGACCACGACGTCGGTCCGTCCCCGCGCTGTCCGACAAGGACATCGACGACCTCGAATTCGCCCTACGCCTCGGGGTCGACCTGATCGCCCTGTCCTTCGTGCGCGCCCCCACCGACATCGACCGCGTCCACGAGGTGATGGACCGGATCGGCCGCCGGGTCCCGGTGATCGCGAAGATCGAAAAACCCGAAGCCGTCGACGACATCGAGGCGATCGTGCGGGCCTTCGACGCGGTCATGGTCGCGCGCGGCGACGTCGGGGTGGAGGTCACCCTCGAGCAGGTGTCGCTGGTGCAGAAACGGATCGTGCAGATCGCCCGGGAGAATGCCCGACCGGTGATCGTCGCCACCCAGATGCCCGAGTCGATGATCGACAATTCCCGGCCCACCCGAGCCGAGGCATCGGATGTGGCCAACGCGGTCCTCGACGGCGCCGACGCGGTAACCCACACTCCCCGCACCCACGGCGGGGTTCTCTCGTTCGCCGCCCGCGACATCGGCGAACGCCTGGGCGCCGCAGCGCTGGTCGCGTTCACCCAGTCCGGGGACACCGTGTGACGACTCGCCCGGCTCCACACCCCGCTGCCCCTGCTGGCATTCACCCCGGTACCCCAGGTGCGCAACGAACTCGCCCTCACCTGGGGCACCGAAACCTTCCTCGTCGACCCGGTCGAATCGACCGACGAGATGATCCGGCAGGTCGACACCGCCCTCCTCCGACTGGGCGCCTACCGGCGCGGCGACCTCGTCGTCATCGTCGCCGGCTCACCCCCGCACACTGTCGGATCCACCAACCTCATCCACGTCCACCGGGTCGGCGAGGACGACTTCACGAAGTAGACGCTGCCGCCCTCTCGAGAAGGTGCGGGCGTGTGGCTCCGACGGAGTTGAGCTTCTCGTAGGCCCGTGCCACGTCGAGCAGGAACAGGTCGTTGCCCGGGGCCGCGACGATCTGCACGCCGACCGGCAGACCGTCGGCGCTGAATCCGGCGGGAACGGAGATCGCGGGGCAACCCAGCACCGTCACGGTCAACGCCGACGTCATCCAGTCGAGGTAGTCGTCGCAGCGACGGCCATCGACCGCTGCCGGGTACTCGAGTTCGGCGTCGAACGGGAGCACCTGCGACACGGGCATCACCAGGATGTCGTGGTGGGTGAAGAATTCGACGGCGCGATGCTGGATCTCCGCCTGCGCCACCATGGCTTTCGCGACGTCGTCGGCGGAGAGCCGGTCTGCCTGCCGGATGTTGTCGAGCAGCGACGGCTTCAGCAGTTCGGGGGTGGCGTCGGCGCGGTCACCGAGGTCGATCTTGAACCGCCACGCCCGCAGGGTGCGGAACACCCACTCGGCGTCGGGAATCGACGGTGCGTCCTCGGCCACCACCGCACCCACGGCGGCGAAGATCGAGGACTGCCGGTCGTGGATCTCGCGGACCGGCGCATCCACGGGGAAGATGCCGTTCAGATCCGCGGACACCGCGACGCGCAGACCCTGCAGGCCGGCGACACCGAGACGCGGCGCGAGGGCATCGGCGCTGAGCGAACTGCGGATGCGCGCGTCGGGTCCGGAGATCACCGACAGCAGCAGTTCCAGGTCGTCGACGTTCCGGGCCATCGGTCCCTGCGTCACGAGTGCGTCCCAGGGCGCGCTGTTCGGCCAGCACGGCACACGGCCCGGAGTGGGGCGCAATCCGACGACGTTGCAGAACGACGCCGGGTTGCGCAGCGAACCGCCCATGTCGCTGCCGTCGGCGAGCGCGACGAGTCCCGCACCGAGCGCGGACGCGGCGCCGCCGCTCGAGCCACCCGCACTCTTGGTGGGGTCGTACGGGTTGGTGGTGGTCCCGAAGACGGGGTTGAACGTGTGCGAGCCGGCGGCGAATTCGGGGACGTTGGACTTGCCGATCGTGACGGCGCCGGCCGCGATGACGCGTTCGGCGATCAGCTCACTGGTCTCGGGCACGTTGTCGACGAGGAGCGGCGAGCCGGCGACGGTGGGGAAACCGGCGACGTCGTGAGTGTCCTTGAATGCGAACGGCAGTCCGTGCAGCGGCCCCACCGGGGTTCCGGCGGCCGTCTGTGCGTCGGCGGCGGCAGCGGTGGAGTGCGCGCGGTCCAGGTCGAGGCTGATGAGCGCGTTGACCGTCGGATTCACCCGCGCGATCCGGTCCGTGTGCAGGTCGAGCAGCTCGCGGGCCGAGATGTCCTTGCGACGGAGTGCGGCGAGCATCTCTCGCGCGGTCGAGTAGTGGTCGATGGTCATTTCGAGGTCTCCAGGATCGGGGTGGTGGCGGGAAGGTCTTCCGACGACGCGGGGGCCGGGGTGCGGGGACGGGTGGCGCGGACGACGGCCTCCACGACGGCGATCACCGCGAGGTTGAGGACCAGGCCGCAGATGCCGGCGTCGATGTTGGCGAGGTTCAGTTCGAAGACGGTCATCACGATGACGGTGAGCATTCCCACGACGAGACCGGCGAACACGGATTGCTTGGCGAGCAACGGCTTCTCGGGCAGGGCCAGCGCCAGACCGGGGGCGAGCTGGCTGAGACCACCGAAGGTGAGCAGCAACAGGTTGGCCAGCAGATCGGGGCGCGTCAGGCCGAGCACGAGGGCCATGGTGGCAGCGGCGATCACGACCAGGTGGTTGAACCGGAGCTTCGTGCGCTCGCTTTCGATCTTCACCAGGTTGTGCGACGCCAGCGTCGAGATGCCGATGCAGATGGCGCCGGCAGGCAGCATCGCGGCGGAGGCGGCGGCGATCGCGATCAGTCCGAGCGCCCAGTTCGGCAGCGCTCCCCCGGCCAGCGTGAGCAGGACGGCGTTACTGCTGGTATTGGGATTCAGTGCGAGGATCCCGACGAAGCCCAGCATGATCGGAAGAATCATGACCACCTGGTACATCGGCAGAAAAGTGTTGTTGGAGCGGATCACTCGACCGTTTTTTGCGGCCAGGAGCGGCGGCCAGAGGTGCGGGGTGGTGAGGAACCCGCAGCCGATCGCGGAGATCAGCAGGCTCGTGGTCCACCAGACCTTGTCGTAGTCACCGGGGTTCACGGTCAGCATCTCGCTGTGGGTCTGGGCGATCTGGCCGAACACGTCGCCGATGCCACCGGCGAAGTGCAACGGGATCACGATGGACAGCACCACGACGGCGAGCAGGATCAGGACGTCTTTGACATAGGCGGTGCGCGCGAGGCCGTGAATGCCGGCCCACAGCACGAACCCGACGACGAGGACGGTCGCGACGATCATGCTCAAAGTGCCCGAACTCGCGCTGCCCGTGACGAGTCGGACGATCAGGCCTAGGCCGGTGATCTGCAACTGCAGGTACGGCAGCAGGAAGATGATGCCGCACAGGGCGACCAGCCGGCCGAGGAGCGGGCTGCCGTACCGGTCCGCGAAGAAGTCGGCCTGGGTGATGTATCCGCGGTCCTTGCTGAGTTTCCAGATTCGCGGTCCGATGAAATACAGGGCCACGTAGCCGAGCGGGATGTACGGGATGGCGTAGGTGGCGCCGATGCCCGCGGTGAACGCGATACCGGCGACACCGAGGAACGTGAACGTGGTGAACGATTCACCGGCCTGCAGGAAGAAACTGGTGACCACACCGAAGTTCCGTTTGCCGACCGTCCACTCGCTCAGGTTCTGAGCGCGTTTCCGGCGTCCACCGACCGCGATCACGGCCAATCCGATCATGCCGGCCAGCGTGATCCACAGAGCTGAGTTCGTCATAGCGTCGCCTCCTCGAGCTGGAGGTCGTCGCTCCGCTCCTCGTGCGGCCGGACGAGGCCGAACTCCACCGCCGCCAGCGCGGGCAGCAGCAGGAGCACCCAGGCCGAGCACCAGACCAGCAGCCGGGGCATCCCCAGCCACAGATCGGCCGTGTTCACAAACGGCAGCCACACGGCGGTGACGAGTGCGAGCACCGGGGCGACCGGGACGAGCAGCAGCCAGCGGCGCTGCGGCGAATCCTCGATCGCCCCGAGAATGGCGTCTCGTTGCATGCTGTTCCTTCTTCCATCCGGGGAGTAGAGGAAGCATGCGTGGTGCGGATCACAGCACTCAACCGCTGTACGAGGTTCGGCGAAATCGGCCACCAGCCTGTCGGAGATCGCAATCAGGCGCGCCGGAGGGGACGTCCGATGTCGAAATCCGTCACATTGTCCGTCCGCTGCGTTTGACCGCCTGTACCACCATGTTGGTTTCCAGGGCCGCCGCGTCCGCCACCCACGGCGCGGTCGTGATGTAGTCGTAGAGCACCGACTCGTCCGGCGCGGCGATGTTCGCGACCACCTGGTACTCGCCCGCCGTGCCGGCGGCGTACCGCACGTACGGCATCTCGAGCATCCTCCGCACGAGCGGTTCGATCCGGTTGCGCTGGGTCTTGATGAACAGCATCGCCTCGGCACGCAGCCCGAACAGGGCCGGATCCACCACCACCCGGAGGCTGATCGCACCCTCGGTGAGCAGCGCCTGGACACGTCGCCGGGCCGTCGCCTCGGAGACACCCGCGGTCCGGGCGAGCGCCGTGGTGCCCACCCGCCCGTTCTGCATCAGCTCGCGGATGATCGTCCGGTCGACGGGATCCCGGGTGCCGCGTTCCAGATCCGTGAGGAAGGTCGCCGGAGGCGACACCCCGCCGATCGCGTCCTTCTCGGCGGGGGTCAGCACCCCGGCCTCCCATTCGCGGACCGTGCGGAAGTACCGCAGCACCGGGTCGGTCCAGCTTCGGACGACGCCCATCGTCGCGGGCAGTTCGTCCATGACGAGCTTCGGGAGGCGATCCCGGGACACGTGAATTTCGGCCACACAGTCGGCGGTGCCGGTGAGGATGTACACGAAGATGCAGTCGCTGCGCTGAGCGAGGGCGCTCGCCGCCAACCGCACCGTTCCCGGGGAGCACTGGAGGCGCACGATCGCGGTGCCGCCGCTGTTCGCGACGGCGGTGACCGCCACCCGCCCGGACTCGAGGAGCGCGATGCCGTGCCGGGTCACGTTCCGCTCGGGTTCGCCGAGCGCCTGGGCAATTCGGCTCCAGGAACATCGCCCATCGACCTGGAGGGCGGCGACGATCCGCTGATCGAGCGAGAACCTGCGTTCGGTCATTGAAGCCGCCTGCCCTCCATAACGTGTGCATGCGATGTTAGGCCAGTCGATGGTGGCGAGAATCCAGACCTGTTCGCAGGTGATATCGGGCCCGCGCATCGTGACTCGAAACTGCTGGTCTGCAACGGAATACGCCTCGCACCAGAACCGCAGGCGGACACGCTGAACCACCAAAGGTTAGGCTAACCGTATATGTTCTGAACGTAACGGTGCGCATCGCCACGCGCACCGCAGTTGTCCGCTACGAAAGGTGATCGCATATGCAGTCGACGGCCGTTGCCGAGTCCGCAGAGACTTCGGTGGACCTCCCGCCGGGCGCGCCGTTCGTTCTCTCCCGCCCGCACGGCACCGTGATCGCCGACGGCATCCGCACCGGTTACGACTCCGCCCGCGACGCCGCTGCGGCCCTGCGGAGCGGCACCGCGACGTCGGTGGTCGGCGCGCTCGCCTTCGACCCGTCACATCCCGCCGCGCTGATCGCACCACAGACGCTGCGCCATCACCCGCGAAGCTGGTCCCCTCGTCGGCAGGCCCTTCCACACATACGCGCCGGCGAGTCGATTCCCTCGGAGGACGAGCACGTCGCCCGGGTCACCGCCGCCATTCACCTGCTGCGAGAGCCCGAGGCCGCACTGCACAAGGTGGTGCTCGCCCGATCGGTCGTCCTGCACGCCGACGAACCGCTGCATCCGCACGCACTATTCGCGCAACTCGTCGCGAACGACCTCGGCGGCAACGGCTTCAGCGTCGATCTGAGCGCCGCGGGCACCGGCTGGTCGGGACGGCACCTCGTCGGCTCGAGTCCCGAGGTGCTCATCCGTCGCCGCGGCGACACCGTGACCTGCCATCCGCTCGCCGGATCCGCTCCCCGGCACACCGATCCCGAGATCGACCGGCTGACCGCGGAGAACCTCGCGTCGTCGGAGAAGAATCTGCGCGAACACGCCCTCGTCGTCGAGGCTCTGCGCGCGAGCCTCGAACCGTTCTGCACCGAGCTCGACATCCCCGACCGGCCCACACTCACCAGCACACCGCAACTGTGGCATCTCGGCACACCCGTGTCGGGACGACTGCGGGACCGCTCGGTGACCGCACTGGACCTCGCCGTCGCCGCGCACCCGACCCCGGCCGTGTGCGGCACCCCCACCGACGCCGCGCGTGCGCTGATCGGCGAACTCGAGGGCGACCGCGGCTTCTACGCCGGCGCCGTGGGCTGGGCCGACGCCGACGGTGACGGCGAATGGATGGTTACCATCCGGTGCGCGCAGATCGACGCCGACCGCACCACCGTCACGGCGTACGCCGGCGGCGGCATCGTCGCCGCCTCCGCACCGGACGACGAACTCGCCGAGACCACAACCAAACTGGGCACCGTCCTCACCGCACTGGGACTCCCCCGATGAGCGGCACGACACTGGTCGTCGGGGCGGCCCGGGGCATCGGACGGGCCACGGCCGTCACGCTGTCGCGGTCCGGCCACCGCCTGGTGCTGCTCGATCGTGATGCCGACGGCCTCGCCGCCACCGCGGCACTGCTCGACGCTCCGCCGCTCGGCACCGCCGTCACCGACATCCGCGACACCGCCGCCGTCACCGACACCGTCCGCCGGATCGAGGACGAGCACGGACCGATCACCGCGCTCGCGCACGTGGCGGGTGTCCTCGAGACCGGATCGGTGCTCGACGCCGACCCCGAGAGCTGGCAGCGCGTGTTCGACGTCAACGTCACCGGCCTCGTCAACGTGCTGCGAGCGGTCGGCACCGGAATGCGCGAGCGTGCAGCCGGTTCCATCGTCGTGGTCGGTTCCAACGCCGCGGGCGTCCCCCGCACCGGAATGGGCGCGTACGGCGCGTCCAAGGCCGCCGTCTCGATGATCGTCCGGGTACTCGGCCTCGAACTCGCCGAATACGGGATCCGCGCCAACATCGTCGCCCCCGGCTCGACGGACACCGCGATGCAGCGGTCGCTGTGGTCGGATCCCGCCGACGACGCCGGAGCACGCGGAGCGATCGACGGAGACCTGGGCTCGTTCAAGGTCGGTATCCCGCTGGGCCGCATCGCCGACGCCGCCGACATCGCCGACGCCGTCGAGTTCCTCCTGTCGGATCGGGCGCGTCACATCACCATGCAGGCGCTCTACGTCGACGGCGGCGCTACCCTCCGAGCCTGACGACCCCGGACAGCCATGCCCGTGAAAGGACTTTCGATGACCACGAGCGTTCGCGCTCCCCTGGAGACCACCGTCGGCTACCCCGCCGACCTCGCCGCACGCTACCGTGACGCCGGATACTGGACGGACGAGACGTTCCAGCAGTTCCTGGGCGCCCGCGCCGAGCAATTCGGGGACGCGATCGCCGTGACCGGACCGGACGCGTCCGGGGCGGACCGCGCCCTCACCTACCGGGAACTGTCCGACCGCGCCAACCGGCTCGCCGCCGGGCTGCAGTCGTCGGGGGTGCAGCCCGGCGACCGGGTCGTGGTGCAGTTGCCGAACATCGTCGAGTACGTCGAGGTGATCTTCGCGGTCTTCCGGCTCGGCGCACTGCCGGTGTTCGCGCTGCCCGCGCACCGCGTCCAGGAGATCTCCTACTTCTGCAGCTTCACCGACGCCGCGGCCTACGTCGTCACCGATACGCACGCCGGATTCGACTACCGCACACTTGCCCGCGACGTGGTGGCCTCGGCCGAGAATCCGCCCAGGATCATCGTGGCCGGGGACGCGGAGGAGTTCACATCACTCGACGAACTGCGGGCGGCGGAACCGATCTCGGACGGGCCGGCGGTGGGTCCGGAATCCGTGGCGTTCCTGCAGCTCTCGGGCGGAACCACCGGGGTGTCGAAGCTGATCCCGCGCACCCACACCGACTACCTGTACTCGGTGCGCGAGTCGGACCGCATCTGCGGCGTCGACGAGAGCACCCGCATGCTCGTCGTTCTGCCTGCGGCGCACAATTTTCCGATGAGCTCACCGGGCATCCTCGGCGTGCTGCACGCCGGCGGTCGCGTGGTGCTCGCACCGGATCCGAGCCCCGACACCGCGTTCGCGCTCATCGAGAAGGAGGGCGTCACGATTGCGTCTCTGGTGCCGCCGCTCGCGTTGGCGTGGCTCGCCGCCAGTGGTCGCACCGAACGCGACCTCTCGAGCCTCGAGGTGCTGCAGGTGGGCGGTGCCAAGTTCAGCGCCGAGGCCGCGAAGCGGGTCCGTCCCGAACTCGGGTGCACGCTGCAGCAGGTCTTCGGGATGGCGGAGGGACTCGTCAACTACACCCGGCTCGACGACCCGGAAGACACGATCGTCACCACCCAGGGCAGACCGATCAGCCCCGACGACGAGATCCGGGTCGTCGACGACCGGGGCGAACCCGTCCCGAACGGCACGTCCGGTCATCTGCTCACCCGCGGTCCGTACACCATTCGCGGGTATTACCGGGCTCCCGAACACAATTCGACGGCCTTCACCGAGGACGGCTTCTACCGCACCGGCGACATCGTCCGGCTCACGGACGACGGCTACCTCGTCGTCGAGGGCCGCGCGAAGGATCAGATCAACCGCGGCGGCGAGAAGGTGGCCGCGGAAGAGGTCGAGAACCATCTGCTCGCACACCCCGCCGTCGCCGATGTCGCGGTGGTGTCGATGCCCGACCCGTATCTCGGCGAACGGAGTTGCGCGTTCGTCGTGGTGCAAGGTGGGCAACCGAAGGCCGTCGAACTCAAGAAGTTCGTCCGCGACCGCGGACTCGCCGACTACAAGGTGCCGGACAAGGTGGTGTTCGTCGACGAGTTCCCGGTCACCGGGGTCGGCAAGATCAGCAAGTCCGATCTGCGGCGGGCACTGGAGAAGACGTTCGTGACTTCGTGACCCGACCCGGCTATCGGGACAGTCGCCCCAACAGCGCGGACGCGACGGCGATCCCGAGCACCGCGGCTGCCACGAGCACCCCGAAGTCCAGCCAGTAGTTCGTGGGCTGGCCGATCAGCAGCCCCCTGAGTGCGGACACCTCGTAACTCAGGGGGTTCACGTGGCTGATCGCCTGGACCCACCCCGGCATGAGTTCCACCGGGTACAGCGCGTTCGACGCGAAGAACAGCGGCATCGTGATCGCCTGGCCGATCCCCATCAGCCGGTCACGTTTGAGCACCACCCCGGCGATGGCCACCGACAGGCACGAGAAGAACGCCGCTCCCAGCACCACGACCGCGACGACACCCAGAAGACGAACCGGATTCCACGTCATCCCGACCCCGAGCAGCGCAGCCACGACCACGACGACCACGGTCTGGGTGACCGCGCGGACGCCGGCCGCGAACGCCTTGCCCGTCACGAGAGCCGCCCGCGGCGTGGGTGTCACGAGCAGCTTGGTCAGGACCCCGGCGTCGCGTTCCCAGATGATCTGGATGCCGTAGAAGATCGCGACGAAGAGCGCCGACTGGGCGATGATGCCCGGTGCCAGGTAGTCCAGGTAGGGGACGTCGCCGGTCGGGATCGCGCGGATGCGGCTGAACGTCTCCCCGAAGATGACCAGCCACAGGATCGGCTGGATCGCCCGGGTCACCAACTCGGTGCGGTCGTGGCGGAGTTTCTGCAGCTCGACCAGACAGAACGTGACGATCCGCGACAACAACCGGAGCACACCCCGGGTCGGCGGTTCAGCCCAGACGGCGGGCAGTGCGGCGGGCGCTACGGACATCCCGGAGCCCTCCCTTCTCGTCGGCGGTGAGACTGTCGCCGGTGAAGTGGCGGAAGACGTCGTCGAGCGTCGCGTCGGGCCCCAGTTCGGCGACGAGCCCCGACGGGGAACCGACCGCCCGCAGTTCGCCGCGGTGCATCAACGCGACCCGATCACACAGTGCCTCGGCCTCTTCCATGTAGTGGGTGGTGAGCAGGACCGTCATCCCGTACTGCTTCTGCATCTCGGTGACGCGGGCCCACACCGAATCCCGCGCCACCGGATCGAGCCCGACCGTCGGTTCGTCGAGCACCAGCAACGACGGCCGGTTGACCAACGCCTGCGCGAGTTCGAGTCGCCGGACGATGCCGCCCGAGAAACTCGACGCCACCCGGTCGGCGACGTCGGCGAGGTCGACCATCTCCAGCACCTCGTCCACCCGGCGCCGGCGTTCGGACCGGGGCACGTCGTAGAGGCGGGCGAACCAGGACACGTTCTCACGGGCGGTGAGCGCGCCTTCGATCGACAACTGTTGCGGCACATACCCGAGCAGCCGTCGAACGGCCATCGCCTGGGTGCGCGCGTCGTACCCGAAGATGCTCACGTCGCCGTCCTGCAGCGGAAGCAGCGTGTTGAGCAGTCGGATCGTGGTGGTCTTCCCCGCCCCGTTGGGGCCGAGAAGGCCGAAGCACTCCCCCGCCTCGATCACGAGGCTCAGGTCCTTCACCGCGGTGTAGTCCCCGAATGAGTAGGTCACGTGGAGGAGTTCCAGCGCGTCGCGTGCCGGCCGCTGTCGTGCGGCGGTCTGCGCCCTGCGAAACATCATCTGACGACCTCCTGATCGCTCGGCCCGGCCTGGTCCGGGCGGAGCGCTCCGGCGAGGCGGGTGATGGCGGGTACGGCGGATTCGATGGCCTTCCTGTCCTCGGCACTCAGCCCGTCGAATGCGGCGGCGACCTCGATGTTGCGGCGGTCGCGCCAACGCTCGACCTGGGCCCGAGCGTCGTCGGTGAGCGCCAGGCGGGCGACGCGGCGGTCGGACTCGTCCCGCACCCGTTCGACCAGCCCGGCGTCGGTCAGTTGCCGCACGAGGGTGGAGACGGTGTTCGCCGCGAGGCCCAGGGCCGCCGCGGCTTCCGCGACGGACGTGCCGGGCCTGCGGCGGAGCAGACGGACCAACTCCACCTGTGACCCCGTCAACGGGGTCTCCGGCCACGGCCGCCCGACCCGACGGCGCGTGTGCCGGCGCAGCAATCCGATTGCGGCGAAGAGCTGTTCGGCAGGCGACTCGTTCTGTGCCATGGATTCAATATAGCTCTGTTTCAGAGGTATTACGAGGGCGGCTACGCTCGGGCATGCAAAAGCGATTCGGATGATCGAGGTGACGAGGAGACGTCTGCATGTGCCTGGTCCTGTTCGCCTGGCATACCCGCCCCGATCTCCCCCTCGTCGTCGCGGCCAACCGCGACGAGTTCTACGCCCGCCCCACCGAACCGCTGAGCAGGTGGGACGACGGGTTCCTCGCGGGCCGCGATCTGCTCGCAGGCGGCACCTGGATGGGAATTGCCGACTCCCTGCGATTCGCGGCCGTCACCAACGTCCGCAACGGCGCCCCCTCGACCGGTGCACGGTCCCGCGGCGCCCTGCCCGTCGACTACCTCCGCGGCCGACTGTCACCCGCCGACTACGCCGAACAGGTGGCCGCGACCGGCGCCGAGTACGGCAGTTTCAACCTGCTCGTCGGCGACCCCACGGAACTGTGGTGGGCCACCAACCGGCCCCACGGCAGGCGGCAGCGGGTGGAACCCGGCGTCCACGGCCTCTCCAACGCCGAACTCGACACGCCCTGGCCGAAGGTGACCGGCGGCAAGCAGGCGTTCGCCGCCGCGTTAGACGCCGACGACGGCAACCCCTATGCGGATCCGGGGGCATACTTCGACGTGCTCGCCGACAGCGACCCCGCACCGTGGGAGGCGCTGCCCGACACGGGCATCGAACCCGAACTCGAACGCGCCCTGTCGTCCCGGTTCATTCACTACGGCGACTACGGGACGCGGGCGTCGACACTGCTGCGGGTCCGGCCGGACGGCACCTTCGACATCACCGAACGACGGTTCGACGAGAACGGCCGCACCGGCGAGGTCCGCTACCCCGCACGTGAGTGACAAAGTGTGCTCCCGCACGCTTTGCCACTCACGTCAGGTGAGGGAGGAACGGATGACGCCCGCCGTCTGATCGAGCGCGATCCGGCTCGGCGACTTCGGCATTCCGCGCAACCCGAAACCGTCACCCGCGGTGCGGGGAACCACGTGCAGGTGGACGTGGAACACCTCCTGCCCGGCGGCGATCCCGTCGGCGAGAAACAGGTTCACGCCCTGCGCCCGCATCGGACCGTGCCGCAGCGCAGTCGCGATCCGCTGTCCGGCCGCGAACACCGCCGCCCCGTCCCCGGGGTCGAGGTCCGCGAGCCCGCTCGCGTGCCGTCGCGGGACCACCAGCAGGTGCCCGGACGTCCACGGCCGGATGTCCAGGAAGGCCATCACGTCGTCGTCCTCGTACACGACGCTGGCGTCGGATCGGCCCGACACGATCTCGCAGAAAATGCAGTTCACGGCGTGTGCACCTCCGGTGCTTGTGCGCCTTTTTGGTAGTCCCCGCTACCAGAATGGCGCACGGGCGGCGGAGCCGCCTACAGGATCGGGGACGGCTGGTACGCGGCCGCCTCGGGGTGGGCGTCGACGAGCTTCTGCACCTGCGCCACGACCGTCGCGACCTGCGACTCGGCGGCACCGATGAACGCCTTCTTGTCGGCGAGGGCCTCGTCGAGCGCGGCGCGGTCGAGCGGCAGCCGGTCGTCGGCGGCGAGTCGGTCGAGGAGGTCGGGTTCCTTGCCCTCCTCGCGCATCGCGAGGGCGACGGCGACGGCGTGTTCCTTGATCACCTCGTGCGCCGTCTCCCGGCCCACTCCCGCGCGCACCAGGGCCATCAGGACCTTGGTGGTGGCGAGGAACGGCAGGTACCGGGTGAGTTCCTTCTCGATGACGGCGGGGTAGGCGCCGAATTCGGCAAGCACCGTCAGGAACGTCTCGATCAGTCCGTCGATCGCGAAGAAGGCGTCCGGCAGTGCGACGCGGCGCACCACCGAGCAGAACACGTCACCCTCGTTCCACTGCGCGCCCGCCAACTCGGCGGCCATCGACGCGTAGCCGCGCAGCACGACCTGCAGTCCGTTGACGCGCTCGCAGGAACGGGTGTTCATCTTGTGCGGCATCGCCGACGATCCGACCTGGCCGGGCTGAAAGCCCTCGGTGACCAGCTCGTGTCCGGCCATCAGGCGGATGGTGTGCGCGAACGACGACGGCCCGGCCGCCACCTGCACCAGCGCGGACAGCACGTCGTGGTCGAGCGAGCGCGGGTAGACCTGGCCGACGCTCGTGAACACGTGGGAGAAGCCGAGGTGCTCGGCAACCTTCTGCTCGAGCGCCTCCAGCTTCGACGCGTCGCCGTCGAGGAGGTCGAGCATGTCCTGCGCGGTGCCCATCGGGCCCTTGATGCCGCGCAGCGGGTAGCGGTCGATCAGCTCGCGCAGCCGGGTGAGTGCGACGAGGAGTTCGTCGGCGGCGGACGCGAACCGCTTGCCCAGCGTGGTGGCCTGCGCCGCGACGTTGTGCGACCGGCCCGCCATGACGAGGCTGCCGTACTCGGCGGCGCGCTCGGCCAGCCGGGCCGCGACGGCGACACCATGCGCGTGCACGTGTTCGAGCGACCGCAGGATCTGCAGCTGCTCGACGTTCTCGGTGAGGTCGCGGCTGGTGAGGCCCTTGTGCACCTGCTCGTGTCCGGCGAGGGCGTTGAACTCCTCGATGCGCGCCTTCACGTCGTGACGGGTGACGCGCTCGCGGTCGGCGATGGAGTCGAGGTCGACCTGCTCCAGCACCCGCTCGTAGTCGGCGAGCGCCTCGGCCGGCACGTCGATCCCGAGTTCCGCCTGGGCACGCAGCACGGCGAGCCACAGCTGACGCTCGAGGACGATCTTGTGCTCGGGCGACCACAACTCGACGAGTTCGGGGCTGGCATAACGGTTGGCAAGGACGTTCGGGATGCGGCTCACGAGTCCTCAGTTTACGGCGGTGCTACAGCTCGACGTGGTCCGGCCGGTCCAGGGCGGGCGCGACGACGTCGACGACGTCGAGCAGCATGGCCCGGGCGAGGGCTCGCAGGTCGGGGTCGTGTTCGCCGAGCGCGGTCACCAGGGCTCCGTCGACGACGGCGACGAGCCGCCGGAGTTGCTCCTGCCGGACGTCGCGGTCGGAGCGTCGCAGGGCCTCGGTGAGTATGTCGTCGAGTTGCGCGCGCAACCGCAACTGCACCTCGCGCAGTTCGGGGCGACGCGCGCAGGCCGTGAACCGCTCGTATCGGGAGATCAGCCTCTCGCGGCAGTCCTCACTGATCAGTGCCGGTCCGACGAGTAGGTCGAGGAGGAGGTCGACGGTGGATTCGCGGCCGCGGCGCCGGTGGGTGACGTCGTCGACGCGGCTGCGCATGACCGCGAGATCGCGGTTGCCGTTGCATTCGACGGCCTTCGCGATCAGGTCGTCCAGCGACTCGAAATAGTAGGTGGTCGACGCGAGCGGAAGGTCGGCCCGGGTGGCCACCGAGCGGTGCCGGACCGCGTCGAATCCGCCCTCGAGCAACAGATCGGCGGCAGCCTCGACCAGCGCCTGTCGGCGCCGTTCGCCCTTCGGAGTTGCCGCAGATGACACCAATTCATCCTGCCAGCCGCGGGCGCCGCACCAGGGCAAATTGGACGACAGACCGCGAAGTATGTGGGCTGCGGAGGCCGCCCGCGTAGCGTCGGGACCATGCGGGTGTCGGTGCGGATGCCGGCCCTGGGATGCGCGGTGATCGCGCCGATGGGCCTGGTGTCGGCGTGCGGATCCCGGGGTGGCTCCGCACCGGATCCGGACCCCTCGTCCGCGGCCACGTACACCGCCGCGGCGTGCCCGTCCCCAAACGTCCCCGGGGTGCCGCAACTGGATCTCGGACCCGGCTTCAGCTGCGGCACCCTGACCGTGCCGGAGGACCGCCGCGCTCGTCTACCAGACGGGGGGTTCGGGCGGGCCCGCGCTCGCGAGCGCCACCCAGGTCGCACCGCTCGGGCTGAACCGCGACCGCGACGTCCTGGTCCTCGCCCAGCGCGGCACCATGCACTCCGACCCGTTCCTGTCGTGGCCCGGAGAGCGACGAGTTCCAGATGGCTCAGACGGTCTGAGCCCTGCTCGATCCGGCTACCGCATGGAGCCGCAGAGCGATCGTCACCAGGGCCGGGAACGTCACGGCGAGAAGCGTGAATCGCTGGAGAAGTCCGGCGACGTCGTGCAGTGGGGCACCTTCCGGCATCGCGAACCGGCCCAGCATCACGAAGCATCCCAATCCGAGCACCCCGGCGACCGCGGTGTACCGCGCCAGGCCACGCCACCGCGGATCGGCGGCGAACCGGCGCGACAGCACCACCAGGGCCAGGGCACTGCAGGAGAAGAACGTGACCCCCGAGATCACATGATGGCCCGGGTCGTAGGCCACCCCGGCCTGATCCTCACGCAACGGGAACACGGCGGCTAGGGTCAGCCCCACCGCTGCCATGCCGAGCAGGGCCGGTCCCGCCCAGCCGAAGCGCGTCGCCGCGATGCCGCGGTGCAGTCCGGCCGCGAAGATCAACAGTAGCGTGGCGAACGCCAGGAAGTTCAGCTGCTGAATCCACCCACTCGGGTCCGCCTCGAGAGCGCTGATCGGGTCGGCGATCGGGCTGTAGTCGTCCCGGAGGAATACCTCCTGGGCGACGAACCCCGCGGTGAACAGCAGCGGTCCCGCTGCGCCCGCACGGGCGGCCCACCGCTGGAAGTCGGAGCGCGGAACGAGAACTGACGTGGTGACCATGCCTTCGACGCTAAAGCCAGGTCATCGCCCGGGCATCGGCAGATTCACCCATCCCGCCCGGGCGGAACATGGGTCGTTCTACCCACTGCGGTCAGTTGTCGGGAACGACGGCTCCGGTCGACGCGTCGACGTTCACGTCGTAGTCCCAGCCCTTGGCGTCGCGGATATGGATGTGCCACACCGTCTTACCGTCCCGTTGTTGCTCCTCGGCGTTCGCGACCGTTCCGCCCGGGACTGTCGCGACAGCGATCTGCTCAGCCTGCTGCTGGGTCACCGCTCCGCCGGCGGGAGGAGCGGGTGCGGGTGCAGCTGTGGTCTCCCCGTCCCTGCTCTCGGGGACCACCGCGCCGGTCGCCGCATCGACGTCGACGTCGTAGTCGTAGCCCCGTGTGTCGCGGATGTGGACATGCCACACCGACTTTCCATCCCGTTGCTGTTCCTCGGAGTTCGAGACGGTGCCGCCCGGGACTGCCGCGACAGCGATCTGCTCAGCCTGCTGCTTGGTGACCGCCGACGCCACCGCCGTGCCCGTGGTTGTCGGCGCCGCCGTCGTGGCCGTGGCCGACGCCGTGGCACTGGCAGATGACGACGAGGTGTCACTACTGTCGGAACCGCAGCCACCCAGCAGCAGCGCGGAGACCGCGAAAGCCGGGATCAGGCTCGCACATCGCACAATTCTGGTGGTCATCGTGGCTCCTCGATCGCTCGACGGCGTGGACCTGCCTGTCAGAGTACGGGAGCGACAACCGACCTTGCGGTAGTTTTCAGCAGTTCTCGCCGGTCCGGGTCAGAGCGTCACCACGCCCGGCACGACCGCCTGCCGAAACCGCGACGGGCCAGCACGAGCCAGACGATGGGCAGGAAGACGAGCGGGGGGACGCGGACCAGGGCGACCCACAGGATCGCGGCGAGCACGGCCACCACGAACACCAGCGTCCGCAGCGCCGCGGCCTCCCGTCCCGGATCGCGGCGCACGCGATCGGGTTCGGGCGCGAAGCGCTCTTCGTCCGGGAGGTCCGCGAAAAGCGGCGTGAGGTCGGCGGCGGTCTTGGCGAGGTACGCCTGGCGGACCCTCGCGTCGAACTCGTCGGTCTCGAGCCGTCCGGCTGCGAAATGTTCGGCGAGTGCCGCCGCGGCGTGCTCCCGTTCCACGGTCCCGATGCGGACTCCGCCGGGAACGGGTGGCTGTGGATGACTGATGTCGCTCATGTCGTCGCCTCAGGGCCGGTGTGTAACAGTGTAATCCTAGCCACAGTGTAGGCCTTCTACTCCTGGTCGTGCCCGTGGAAACCTTCCCGGCGCTGCTCCTCTGCCCGTTCCCGGCACCGCCGCACGAACTCGGCTTCCTCGGGGTCGGCGGGCAGCCGATCGCCCGGGTCCTTCGGCGGCCGTCCGACGACGAGCCACAACACCGAGCCGACGAGCGGAAGCAGCAGCACGATCACCAGCCAGCCCTCCTTCGAGAGGTTCCGGAACTGGTCGTCGTCGGTGGTGATGGCGTCGGCGAAGCACAGGACCCACAACATGAATGCGAACAACGCGATGTACAGCATCGCCGTTCTCCTTGCCTGGCACACCGAACACGCAGTGCGCCCAAGTCCATCGAACAACTGCTGCGGCGGCGCCGCAAGAGGCGTGGCCGGGAAACTCCGGCTACAGCCAGCGACCCAGTCGCACCAGCGATTCCCGGACCTCGGCGGTGGATCCGGCGAACGACAGCCGGACCGTCCGGTCGCCGTGGACGGTGTCGAAATCGATGCCCGGGGCCAGCGCCAGACCGGTGTCCTGCAGCAGTCGCGAGCACCATTCCGTCGACGTGCCGCCGTGGGATCCGCCGAGCAGGTGCCCGATGTCGGCGTACACGTAGAACGCGCCGTCGGCGGGCGCCAGGTCGGTGATGCCCAGTTCCGGAAGCCCGGTGAGCAGCAGCTCCCGGTTGACGGCGTAGCGCTGGACGTGGCCGTCGAGCTCGGCCCTCGACTCCTCGGTGAACGCGGCGATCGCCGCGTACTGGGAGATGGCCGGCGGGCACACCGTCATGTTCGACGCGAGCCGCTGCAGCGGCCGGCGCAGCCCCTCGGGGACCAGCATCCAACCCAGCCGCCAGCCCGTCATCGAGAAGTACTTGGACACCGATCCGACGACGACGGATTCGCGCGACGTCTCCCACGAGCTCGTCATCGCCTGCTCGCCGTATCCGATGCCGTGGTAGATCTCGTCGGAGATCAGCAGCGTCCCGTGGTCGTCGCACCAGCGGGCGAGGGCGGCCAGTTCGCCGGGGTCGATGACGGTGCCGGTGGGGTTGGCGGGGCTGGCGACGATCAGTCCGGCCGGCGGCTCGGGCAGGGCGTCGAGCATCGCGACCGTCGGCTGGAACCGGGTGTCTGCTCCGCAGTCGATCTCGATGACGTTGCAGCCGAGCGCGGCGAGCGTGTTCCGGTAGGCCGGGTAGCCGGGGCGGGCCACCACGACGGTGTCGCGAACATCGAACGCGGCGAGGAACAGCAGCGTGAACGCGCCCGAGGATCCGGTGGTCACGACGACGTCCTCGGCGTCGACGTCGATACCGGACTTGGCGGAGTGGTATCCGGCGATCGCCTCCCGCAGCGGCAGAATGCCGAACGTCTCGGTGTAGCCGAGCAGGTGTCCGTCGAGCACTTCCCGCGTCGCGCGGAGCACCGGCTGCGGCGCAGGAGTGGACGGCTGTCCCGCCGCGAGCGTCAGCACGTCACCGTGGGTGCGCTGACGTTCGGTGGCGGCCTTCCACACGTCCATCACGTGGAAGGTCTGGATGTTGGACCGCTGGGATTCTGGACGCACCCCTTGACGCTAGCGTGACGCGCTCATTGCCCCGCCAACGCGTCCCGCTGCGACTCCACCGTCTCCCGGATCGCCCCCACCACCGCCGCGACCTCCGGTCGGCGCAACGACTCGGGTCGCGCGACGAGCCAGTACGCCAGCGTGGCCTCGACCTGCCCGGGCAGCACCCGCACGAGGTCGTCGTGGCGGTCGGCCATGAAGCACGGCAGCAATCCGATGCCCGCCGACGCCCGGGTGGCCTCGACGTGCACGAACACGTTGGTCGACGTCACCGATTCGCGCATGGACACGGTAAGGCGGCGCGCGAGGTCGAGTTCGTCGACCTGCAGCATCGAGTCGATGAAGTAGACGAGTGAATGATCGGCCAGATCTCCCACCTGCCTCGGGGTGCCGTGTTCGGACAGGTACGACTTCGCGCCGTACAGGCCGAGGGTGTAGTCGGCCAGCCACAGCGCCTCCGCCCGGTGCACCTGCGGCTTGCCCACGACGATCTCGATGTCGAGGCCCGAGCGATGCTGTGAGGCCCGGCGGGTGATCGCGACGATCTCCACGGACACCTCGGGGTGCCTGCTTCGGATCAGTGCGCCGGCGGGTGCCGCGATGTAGGCGCTGAACCCGTCGGTCGCCGACACCCGGACCACGCCCTGCAGGTGGTCGGCGCGGCCGGGTTCGGCGACGAGTCCGTGGACGGCGGCCTCCACACGCTCGGCCGCGGTCAGCGCCTGCCGCCCGAGGTCGGTGAGTTCCCACCCGCCCGCGGCCTTCACGAGGACCCGGCCGCCGAGGCTTTTCTCCAGACTCGCGATCCGGCGCGAGATGGTTGTGTGGTTGACACCCAGATCGTCGGCGGCGGTGTTGAAGCGGCCGGTTCGCCCCACTGCCAGCAGTACGAGCAGGTCGTCGGCGCTGGGCAGGGCTGTTCCGGAGGTCATTTCTGCATATTTGCACATGCCGACTGCAGGTTGCGTCATTGTGTGCGCACAAATATGCATCAATACTCGGCAGGACCAACGAAGTGTGTCCCCAGTCACAACGGGGTACGGAGTGTAACGAGGAGCGACAGATGAGCGTCGACGAGACAGCGCACGCGAAGGAAGCCCCGCCGTCGGGGCTGAAGAAGGTGGTCGGCGCGTCCATGGCCGGCACCGTCGTCGAATGGTACGAGTTCTTCCTCTACGGGACCGCGGCGACGCTCGTGTTCAGCAAGGTCTTCTTCGCCGCCGGCGGCAACGAACTCGACGCGATCATCGCGGCGTTTGTGACGTACGCCGTCGGCTTCGTCGCCCGGCCCCTCGGCGGCATCGTCTTCGGTCACTTCGGCGACAAGTTCGGCCGCAAGCAACTGCTCCAGTTCAGCCTCCTCCTCGTCGGCGCCGCCACGTTCCTGATGGGCTGCCTGCCCACCTACAACCAGATCGGGTACTGGGCCCCGGCCCTGCTCGTCACCCTCCGCTTCATCCAGGGATTCGCCGTCGGCGGCGAGTGGGGTGGTGCGGTGCTGCTGGTGGCCGAGCACAGCCCGAACCGCTCCCGCGGCTTCTGGTCGTCGTGGCCGCAGGCCGGCGTGCCTGCCGGAAACCTCGTCGCGACCGTCGTCCTGCTGATCCTGACGACGACGCTGTCCGATGCGGCGTTCCTCAGCTGGGGCTGGCGCGTGGCGTTCTGGCTGTCGGCCGTGATCGTCCTCGTCGGCTACTACATCCGCACGAAGGTCACGGACGCTCCGATCTTCATCCAGGCGCAGAAGGAAGCGGAGCACATCAAGGAGACGTCGTTCAGCGTCTTCGAGGTGCTCAAGCGCTACCCCCGCGGCGTGCTGACGGCGATGGGCCTGCGTTTCGGTGAGAACGTCATGTACTACCTGGTGGTCACGTTCTCGATCACCTACCTCAAGGTCGTGGTCCACACGGACACCGCGCAGATCCTGTGGTGGATGCTGATCGCGCATGCCGTGCACTTCGCGGTGATCCCGCTGGTCGGGCGGCTCTCGGACACCATCGGCCGGCGTCCCGTCTACATGATCGGCGCGGTGACCGCGGGCACGTGGGGCTTCTTCGCGTTCCCGATGATGAACAGCGGGCACAACGCCGTCATCCTCGGAGCGATCATCATCGGCCTGGTCTTCCACGCCTTCATGTACGCCGGCCAGCCGGCGATCATGGCCGAGATGTTCCCGACGCGCATGCGGTACTCGGGTGTCTCCCTCGGCTACCAGGTGACGTCGATCGTGGCCGGTTCGCTGGCGCCGATCATCGCGGCCAGCCTGCTCAGCAAGTACGACTCGTCCGTTCCGATTGCGATCTACCTGGCGATCGCGTGCCTCGTCACCGTCGTCGCCGTGATCGTCGCCCGGGAGACCAAGGGCATCTCGCTCGAATCGATCGACGCGGCGGACGCCCAGATCCTGGCGGACGAGAAGGCTGCCGGCGCGAAGGACGGGGTCCCCGCATGACCGAGCAGAACCTGGCCGGACGCACCGCGCTCGTCACCGGAGGCGCCAGCGGGATCGGGGCGGCCTGCGCCCGGACGCTCGCCGCACGCGGAGCCCACGTCACGGTCGCCGACCTCGACGACGTGGCCGCCAAGAGCCTCGCCGACGAAATCGACGGAACCGCGTGGCACGTCGACCTCCTCGACACCGATCCGCTCACCGAGCTGCGGCTGGAGACCGACATCCTCGTCAACAACGCCGGTATCCAAACCATCAGTCCCATCGAGGAATTCCGCCCCGAGGACTTCCGGCGCATCCAGACGCTGATGGTCGAGGCACCGTTCCTGCTGATCCGTGCCGCCTTGCCGCACATGTACTCCACGGGATTTGGGCGCATTATCAACGTCTCGTCCGTGCACGGGCTCCGCGCATCGGCGTTCAAGTCCGCGTACGTCACCGCCAAGCACGGACTCGAGGGACTGTCGAAGGTGACGGCGCTCGAGGGCGGCCCGCACGGCGTGACCAGCAACTGCGTCAACCCCGGTTACGTGCTGACACCGTTGGTGCAGAAGCAGATCGCGGATCAGGCACAGGTCCACGGCATCAGCGAGGCCGACGTGATCGAGAAGGTGATGCTCACCGAGAGCGCGATCAAGCGACTGGTGGAACCGTCGGAGGTGGCGTCCCTCGTCGCGTGGCTCGCGTCCGCCGACGCAGGCATGGTCACCGGCGCCTCCTACACGATCGACGGAGGATGGACCGCCCGGTGACGTGACGAAAAAGGCGTGCACCCCCGAATGTTCCGGGGGTGCACGCCTCGCAGTCGTTGGAGCGCTCCGACCTAGGGAAGGGCGATACGTCCCTCGACCGCGGCCAGTCCGATGTCCTTGCGGAAGTGGCTTCCCGGCAGCTTGATCGCGGAGATCTTGGAGTACGCATCCGCGCGCGCCGCGTCGAGGTCGGCCCCGACTCCGACCACGCTGAGCACGCGCCCGCCGGCGGAGACCACCTGGTCGTCGACGAGCTTGGTGCCTGCGTGCAGGACGCCGTCACCGTCGGCGCCGGTGATCACGTCGCCGGTGCGCGGGGTCGCCGGGTAGTGCTCGGCCGCGACCACGACGGTCACCGCCGAGCCGTCCTGCCATTCGAGCGGCGCGACCTGATCGAGCGTTCCGGTGGCCGCGGCGTTCAGCAGTTCGCCGAGCGGGCTCTTCAGCAGGGCGAGGACCGCCTGCGTCTCGGGGTCGCCGAAGCGGCAGTTGAACTCGACCACGGCGGGGCCGTCCTTGCCGATCGCCAGCCCGGCATACAGCAGGCCACTGAACGCGCTGCCCCGGGCGACGAGCTCGGCCGCGACCGGCTTCACGACGTCGTCGACGATCTGGGTCACCGTCTGCTCGGGCAGCCACGGCAGCGGCGTGTACGCGCCCATGCCGCCGGTGTTGGGTCCGGTGTCGCCGTCGCCGACGCGCTTGTGGTCCTGGGCCGGCAGCAGCGGCACGACGGTCTCGCCGTCGACGACGCAGAACAGCGACACCTCGGGACCGTCGAGGAAGGATTCGAGGAGAACGGGGTGACCGTTCTCGAGCAGTTCGGCCGCGTGATCGCGGGCCGCGTCACGATCCGTGGTGACCACGACGCCCTTGCCTGCCGCGAGGCCGTCATCCTTGACCACCCAGTTGGGACCGAAGCGGTCGAGTGCCTCGTCCAGCTTGGCGGGCGAGTCGACGATCTCGCTGTGCGCGGTCTTCACACCGGCGGCGGCCATGACGTCCTTGGCGAACGCCTTGGAACCCTCGATGCGCGCGGCGTCTGCCGACGGTCCGAAGCAGGCGATGCCTGCCGCGCGGACGGCGTCCGCGACACCCAGCACCAGCGGGACCTCGGGGCCGACCACGACGAGGTCGGCGTCGAGCTTCTTCGCGAGGGCCGCCACGGCCTCCCCGGACGCGATGTCGACGGGGTGCTGCTCGGCGATCTTGCCGATCCCGGCGTTGCCGGGCGCGCACATCAGGGCACTGACCCCTGGATCGCGAGCAAGAGCGAGAAGGAGGGCATGTTCACGGGCTCCGGAGCCGATAACGAGTACGCGCACGGGTGTCAGCCTACGGGCCCTCGCCGGACGTGATGTGGGCACGCCCCCGTGTGGCGTGGTCCGCCGCGGCCAGGCCGAACACCAGAGCAGGCGCGATGCCGCCCGTGTACGCGCGGTTGTAGAGCCCGCCGGTGTCCGATCCGGCGGCGAACAGGCCGCTGATCGTGCCACCCGCCGAATCGAGGACTCGGCCGTGCTCGTCGATTCGGATGCCGTGGAACGGGAAGGTCAGCGCCGGGCATGCCTCGACGAGGTAGTACGGACCCTCGTCGAGCGGGGACGAGTCGAACCTCCGCGGAGGCTGCCCGTCCGTGCCGACCGCATCGAGAGAGCGGATCTGATTCGCGATCGCGGCGCCGTCGTAGCCCCACTCTTCGGGAAGGTAGGCGAACTCGTCCAGGTTCTCGGCGATGCCACACCGCCCGCCCCGGCGCTGCGCGAGGTCGAACTTGTCGAGCGAGGCGGCGCCTTCCACGTAGCTGCCGGTGATCCAGTCGCGGTAGACCCGCGCGTCGGCGACGAGCAATCCTCGCGACTCGGGCTGTTCGAGCAGGTCCATCGTCGTCAGATGGTCCCCGACCGTCTCGTCCGTGAACCGGCGGTTGTCGAGATTGAACAGCAGCGCATGCTCGCTGTAGTAGAGCGACAGCGCCACGAAATCGGACGGGTCGCGAAAGCGCACACCGGCCGGTACGAGGTGGCCGTAGAAGCCGGACCGATGCGTTCCGGTCGCTGCGCCGACGGATTCGGCCAGGCGTAGTCCGTCACCCGCGCTGACGGGATTGGAGCGCAGTTGCATCTCGGATGCCGCGGGGTGGATGTGCGCGGCGGCCAGTGCGGTATTCGCCTGAAATCCACCGGTCGCGAGAACGGTTGCTCCGGATCGTATTTCACATTCCGTACCGTCCGAGAGCCGCACATGCGCACCGACGACGCCGCCGTCGGACGTGAGCAGCGAGAGGGTCTCTGCGCCCGCGTGCAGCTCACCGCCGCGACTCCGGATTCGCCGGCGACACTCGTCGATGTAGTGATTGGTGTCGAACTGATGGCCGGTTCCGTAACGGAGAACGGTCACCGCGTCCGCGCAGTCGACGCCGAGCGACCGGATCCAGTCGATCCCGTCGGAGAACCCGTCGACGAGCGCCCGGCGCAACGCGGGGTCACCGTGCGGGTTGACCTCGTCCATGACCTCGTGCGACGGCGCGGTCCAGGCATATCCTGCAAACTGGGCGGACCCGCCGATCGCCGCGGACTTCTCGACGACGACGACCGATCGTCCACGGGTCGCCGCCCGCGCGGCCGCAGTCAACCCGGCCATTCCGGCGCCGATGACGAGTACGTCGGTTTCGATTTCTGGCATCTGGTGTTCCTCATCCCCTTCGACCGAGCAATGGCATTACCCGCATCACCGTATCCCCTCAACTGAAGTCAGTTCAAGGGTTCGAGAGTTCGACGGAAGCATCCAACGGGCCCCATTCGCGATGTGATTGCCGCCACAGCATTTCCTCTATACCATCCATTGAACTGAACTCGATTCAAGGAGTGGATGTGCGGAAAATTCTTCTCACCGTCGGCGTGGTACTCGCCACGACGTTGACAGCATGCGGGTCGCAAGCCGGCGACGGCGATCCGGGCGGGCCGATCAAACTCGGCGCATGGCTTCCCCTTTCGGGGCCGCAGGCTTCGGGAGGTCTACCTCAGGAGGCCGGCACCCAGGCGTTCTTCGACCAGCTCAACGCCGCAGGAGGAATACACGGCCGCCCCATCGAGTGGACTCCCGTCGACAATGCCTTCGATCCGCAGCAGACGATTCAGATAGCGCGACAGCTGGTCTCACGCGACAAGGTTGTCGCCATCGTCGGCGCCAACGGCACGGCCACCACCGAGGCGACGTTCCCGTTCGTCCTCGAACAGAACAAGATCCCCATCTTCGGGACCTACGGCGGTTCCGCCGCCTGGTACGACCCGCCGAGAGACGGGTTGTTCGGCAGCCAGACGCTCTACGAGAACCAGGCACGCGCCGCCGCGCAATGGGCCCTCGACGAGGGCGCGAAGAAGGTCACGATCATCCGCAACGATCCGGCCGCGTTCGTGAATGTGGGCGCGGTCGCCACGACCGAGCTCGAGAAGGCCGGGGCACAAGTCTCGACGGTCGAGGTCAAGCTCGGCACCACGGACTACAGCCCGTTCGTGTCCCAAATCCGTTCGTCTGCACCCGATGCGGTCCTGACGATCCTGCCGATCCAGGAGGCCGCGGCCTACCTCAACGAGATGGCTCTGCAGGGTGTCAAGATCCCCAGCTACGGCTACTCCCCCACGATCGGTAACAGCCTGCTCGACCTCGCGGGTGCGAACGCGGAAGGGTTCCGCGCCGTGTCGCTGACGCTGCCGCCCACCGCCGACAACCCGGAGGTCGAGGAGTACCGGCAGGCGCTCGCGAAGTACAAGCCGGGCGAGAAGCCCGACTTCTACTCGCTGGCAACGTATGGCTCGGCCAAAGCGTTCGCCCAGATCCTTGCCGGCATCGACGGCGACATCACATCGAAGTCCGTCACCGACGCGATCACCACGAGCGGCACACTCGACACCGGCGTGATGCCTCCTCTCACGTTCAGCTCCGACGAGCATCTCGGCACCGACAGTGTGGTCCGAGTTCAGGTCGAGGGTGGCAAATTCGTCCCCATCGGAGACTTCGTGTCACCGCAGTAGCACGCCGAAATGCATCCAGGTCGGAAAACCCGACCTGGATGCGTTCTTCGTTGCGGAAGGCGAGCAGTCAGACCGTGAAGCGTCCTCGGTTGCTGAGAAGCACCGCACCGACCACGTTCCTGGCCTGTTCCGAAGCGAGGAACAGCACGTTGTCCGCGATCTCGTCCGGAGTCGCATACGGCACCGGCGTGTTGTTGACCCACTGCACTTTGAGTTCTTCCGGTGTGCGCGCGGCCATGCCGGTCTCCGTCGGGCCGGGAGCGACGAGGTTGAGTCGGATGCCGAACGCCACCACTTCCTTGGCGACGGCCTGGCAGAACGCATGAACGGCGGCTTTCGACGCCGCGTAGTGCGGGTATCCGATCAAGGTGTCGAACGCCGACGACGACCCGATCACGACGATCGCGCCTCCTTTCGGCTTCATCGCCCGCACCGCGGAGCGGACCACGTGAAACGTGCCGTCGAGATTGACCGACATCACCCGGCGCCACTGCGCGTCGGTGAGATTCGCCGTCAGGTCGATCGGCGTGCCCGCGGCGGCGGCGCCCGTAATGATCTTCTTGGACTCCGGATCGTCCACGCCGGCAGCGTGGACGACCACGTCGAGCCGACCCTCGGCGGCGAGAACCTCCGCCATGACGGCGTCGACGGCCTCCGGGTCGGACACGTCGACGCCCCGCGCGATCGTCGTGGGGTCGTCGCCGTGCCGCCGGCGCACATTCTCGGCCGCGATATCCGCCACGTAGACGCGGGCAGCTCCCTCACCGACGAGCTGTGCGACGACGGCCGCCCCGATCCCCGATCCGCCGCCGGTGACCAGGGCGACCGCACCCTCGAACCTGCCCTGTCCTGCCGTCCGAGACATATTCATCTTCTCCGTACTCCCCTTTCTCCGTTCCCGATCGAGGTCGGGACAATTCAGTGCAGTTCACCTCAGTGCAGTTCACCGGTGGAGGCAGGGATATCCGTGCCGAAGTACGCTGCCTCGGCGGTCCGGGCGAATTCCGCGGAACCACTGTTGCCGCGCGCGACGACCTCACCTTGACGCAAAACGACTACCTCGCTGCAGGATTCGAGCGCGCGCGAGAGTGACTGGTCGAGCAGGATAGTTGTGATGCCGCGGCGTGCCAGCGCATTGACCTGTGAGTAGACCTCGTCGACCATCGCCGGAGACAACCCCAGTGCGGGTTCGTCGAGGATCAGGACTTCGGGGTCGGCCATCAGCGCCCGGGCGATGGCGACGAGTTGCTGTTCGCCGCCGGACAACGAGCCGGCCGGTATGTCCATGCGGGTGCGGACGCGTTCGGGGAGCCCCTGGCGCAGTTCGTCGAGCCGAGTTCGCAAGGTGCGACCGGAGATTCCTGCGGCGTACGCCGCGACCTCCAGGTTCTCCCGCACCGACAGGGTGCGGAACAGCGCACGCCCCTCGGGAACCAGGCTGAGGCGCAGTGCGTCCGTGCCGGTGACCGTGCGGGTGCCCCCGGTCGACTGCAGGTCGCCGTGCAGGATCCGCCCCAGAGTGCTCTTGCCGGCGCCGTTCGCGCCCACGATGCCGAGAATTCCGCCCGCATGTACGTCGAGATCGATGCCGGACAATGCCTGCACACCCGCGTAGTGGTGCTCGATTCCCCGCACGGAGATCAACGGAGTCGACGTCCGGTCGATCTCGGGTGCGATCAGAGTGGTGTCGATATTTCCGAGGTACGAGTCGCGGACCTGACGGTTCTGCAGGACGGTGTCCGGGGTTCCGTCGGCGATCAGCTCGCCGAAGTCGAACGCCACCACCCGGTCCGCGACGGCGAACAGGTCGTCGAGCACGTGGTCGATGATGATCACGGACGTTCCGGACTTCGAGAGTCGCCGGATGTGGCCGGCGAGGGTGTGCCGTTCATCCGCGTCGAGACCACCGAACGGTTCGTCGAGCACCATCAAGCGAGGGTTGTCGGCCAGCGCCGCGATCGCACGGGCCAGGTCGACTCGTTTCTGCAGCCCGAACGGCAGTTCGTCGGGGAGCCGGTGCACGTGGTCGGACAATCCGACACTCGCGAGGACCCGCACCGCACTGTCGCGATCGGCCCGGCGCCCCCAGCGGTTGACGACACTGACATTTTCGAGCACGGTCAGTTCGGCGAAGAGTTCGGCATGCTGAAAGGTCCGGCCGAGGCCGAGCGAGCGTCGACGAGTCGCGCGTACCCCGTGCAGGGGCCTGCCACCGAGTTCCATCGTTCCCACGACTTCACCGCCACCGATCAGGCCGCAGAGGGCGTTGACGAAGGTCGTCTTGCCTGCGCCGTTGGGCCCGATGATCGCGAGCACCTCACCGGCACCCACGCGGAGGTCGATGTCGTGCACGGCCTGAAGACCGCCGAATCGAACACCGAGCCTCTCCGTCTTCAGCACGGTTGCCGCGGCCGCATCGGCGGGCGTGTTCGTTCCCGAATCAGCTGTGTCGAGAAGCATGGGCAAAGCGGGGCGGCCGAGTACACGCGTGGCAGGGACGAATCGGTGCAACAGCTTCCCGGCCGTCGGGACGATGCCGTCGGCGAGGAACAGCAGGGTGAGGATCAGGACTCCCCCGATCAGGTACGGCTGGTCGATCGACAGCGACGACGACAACGTCGGCGCGGAGGCGAGGAACGCCCCACCCAGTACGGCGCCGATCACGCTGCCGGTCCCGCCGAGCACGGTCGCGGCAACCAGGTTGACCGCGAACACCATCGAAAAGCCTTCCGGGCTGATGAAGCCCGACAGCAGGGCAAGGAGTACACCCGCCAGACCCGCGACACCCGCGCTGATCGCGAAACCGAGGCTCGATTGCAGTTCGGGAGCGATGCCGATCGACCTGCCGGCCAGGGGGTGCGTCTTGGCCGCGACCATGCGCATGCGAATGGTGGTGCGGCGCATGAACACCGATACCGCGATGGCGAGACCGAGGACTCCGACGGCCAGGTAGGTGACGTCGTCGGACGACGGAACGAGGTCGCCGAAGGTGTCGACCGGCACGCCCTGGTCGCCGCCCGTCACGCTCTTCCACGCACCGATGATTTCGAGCGTCACCAATGTGAACGCCAATGTCAGGAGCGCGACGTAGAGCACAGAGAAGCGGGAACCGGCGAAACCGAGGAAGCCTCCCAGCACTGCGCACAATACAACGGCGACGACGGACGTGAAGGCCAGTCCCCAACCGTGACTGCTGCCGTAGGCCGTCGCATACGCGCCGATCGCGACCATCGCGGGATGCCCGATCGACCAGATACCCGTCCACCCCGCCAGAAGCGAGATGGACAGGACGATCAGTCCGTACACCGCGGCAAGTCCGACCGTGTAGATCTGGTAGCCGGGCACGAGTCCGGCAGAGAGCAACGCAATCGTCAGGATCGCCGCGACCGGTCCGCCGAGAAGTTGACCCGCGCTGTACAGCCGCTGGGCCAGGCGGCCTGCACCCCGGCCCGAGATGTCCTGTGTGATCATGAATTCAGACCCTCTCGAAGGTTTGGCGGCCGAAGATGCCCTGGGGACGGATGAGCAGCACGAGCACCGCCACGCAGAAGACGAACGTGTCGCGGAAACTGGCGGAGATATAGGCCGCCGCCAAGTTGTCCAGCACACCGATGACGAGCCCACCGATGACCGCGCCGTACATGCTCGTCAGACCACCCAGGAGGATGCCGGCGAACGCCCGGAACAACACGGGGGCGAGGATCACCGGCGACACTCCAGTCTTCGGGGCGTACAGGAAGACTCCCAGCACCGCCAGCGCCATGCCGAGGGCCCATGCGATCCGCGCGACCTTGTGCGCGTTGATGCCCAAGATCTCCGCGGTCTCGGCCGATTCCGCGACCGCACGCATCGCGGATCCGACCGGTGTCCGCGTGAACAGGTATGCGATGGCCGACACGGCCAGCGCGGCGAGCAGAATCGTCGCGAGGTCCTGCAGCATCAGGTTCGAGTTGCCGATCGAGATCGTGCCGTCGACGAGTTGCGGGAATCGTCGCGGTTGCTCTCCCCAGTACTGGCCGATCACATGTTCGACGATGATCGACAGCCCCATCGTGACGACGAGCGCGGCGAACAACTTCCCCTGCCCGAGCGGACGAATCAGCGCTTCCCGCACCACGACTCCGCTGAGGGCGCCGAAGGCCACCGCGACGACCAGAGCGACGACAATGCCTACGCCGGCCCCGTACGCACTGAGGGCAACGTAGATGGCGAGGGTCGACAACGACGCCATGGCGAAATTCATGACGTCGGTGGATCGGAAGATGATGACCAATCCGAGTCCGATGAGACCGTACACGGCACCGTTGGCGATGCCGGTGGTCAAAGTGATGAACAACTGGTCCACGATGCCTCCGAGGGGCGGCCGGAATTCAAATTGAGTTGACTTCAGTTCAAGTAACGTAGACGACCGCGGATGTGAGCGCAACCACACCCCACACCCCCTGTGAGTACTTATTAACCGCCCGTGGTTAATAAGTACTCACAGGCAGCGGAGCGGCCCTCTGCCACGGCATGGGCGACCTTGCGCGGCACGAGCGCGTCGCCGATGACGTGCACGCGCGCGCTTTCCGGCACCAGGAGTGACCAGTCGACCGAGCGCCGCTCACCCGCGACGACGATGCGGTCGGCGTCGAGCCGCACCCGCTCCCCCGACAGGGTGTTCTCGAACTCGACCGAGCCGCCGGAGACCGCGACGAGCGACGACAGCACCCGGACGTCGACCGGCGCGCCCGACAGCCGGCGCAGGTACTGGACCCGACCTTCGGCGGGCAGACCCGACGCAAAGGCCGCGGCCGGCGTCAGGACCGTCACCCGGCGGGCGCCGGCCGCCAGCGCCGCTTCGACCGCACTCGCCGCGGGCCAGAGCCCGAATCCGTCGTCGATCACGACGACGTGTCCGGCGCCGCGGAGCGCCGCCCCTCCGCCGGCCAGCGCCTGCGACGACAGCAGCGTCTTCGTTCCTTCCGCCTCGGGCAGAGGCACTTCGACGGCTCCGACGGCCAGAACCACCTCGTCGAAGTCCTCCAGCTCGGCGGCGCTCACCGTGTGGCCCTGACGGATCGCGACCCCCGGCATGTTGGCCGAGTAGTAGTCGAGGAGGCGACGCCAGCCGCTGCGATGTGGCGCGTCGGCGGCGAACGCGAGCTGGCCGCCGATCCGCTCGCGCTGTTCGAAGAGCGTCACGTCCCGATCGGGTCCGAGCCGCATCGCACACTCGAGCCCGGCCGGGCCGGCGCCGACGACCGCGATCCGCCGCCGGTCCCTCGACGAACGTGTCGGACCCAGCGACAGCGGGTGTGCCGGACGCGCGGAATGGCCGGGCGGGGCGAGTTCGGGATTGACCGAGCAGAGCAGGACCGGGTCGAAGGCCCTGCAGTCCTCGTTGCACGACACACACGGCCGGATCGAGGCTTCCCGGCCGGTCAGCATCTTCCTCGGGAAATTCGGGTCCGCGATCAGCGGTCGTGCCACGCCGACGAGGTCGGCTCCCGAACGGAGCGCGCTGTCGATGGACGCGCCGGTGCGAAACGAGTGTGACACCAGCAGCGGTGTCAGCGCTGCGGCGCGCAACCGGCCGACCGCGTCGAGGAGCGGTGGGTCGGTGACGGCCATGTCGCGGACGTAGGTGGTGCGGACGCCGACGGTGACGTTGACGTAGTCGAATCCCGAGAGGTGTGGCAGCACCTCGCAGAGCCCGTCCATGCTCTGTCCGGCCTCGTCGCCGCCTTCCGCGGAGACGCGCACACCGAGGACGATTCCAGGGCAGGCGTCGCGCACCGCAAACGCGATGCGGTCGAGAATCCGCACCCGCCGGGACACCGTCGCGGCGTCTCGGCCGACATTGGTGATCGGCGAGAGGAATTGTGCCAGCAGATACCCGTGGGCCGCGTGCAGTTCGACGACCGGGAATCCGGCGGACCACGCGTGGACGGCGGACGTACGGAAGGCGTCGACGATGTCGTCGACGTCGGCGGGCGAGAGGGCGCGAGGCCGCGTCGGTTCGCGCGGTGAGCGGACCGCGGACGGCGCGACGGGATGGCTCCACAGCTCGGCGCCGAGCGTCTCGCGTCCGAGGTGCACCAGCTGGCAGGCCGCGACGGCTCCCTCCTCGGTGATGGCCCGCGCCCGGGCCTCCAGGCCGGCGAGAACTTCGGGGCGCCAGGCCTCGGTGATGTTGCCGTTGCGGTTGGTCGAACCGGGTGACACCACGGTGCCGCCGACGATGAGCATCGCGGCACCGCCGGCCGCGCAGCGCCGCCAGTAGTCGCCGTCGCCGCGTGCGGGGATGCCGCCGGCGACGGCTCCCGACGCGTGCGGCGTCCCGACGAGGCGGTTCGCCAGCTGTAGCGAGCCGAGTTGCAGCGGCTGCGCTGCCCGTGGTGTCGTCATACCCATCCCCTAACTGAACTGGATTCACTTCACGCTATCAGGTGATTGACATCACAGGAGCACTTCTTTAGATTCAAACTGATATCAGTTCAATTTAGCGAGGAGCAACATGTCGTTCGTTCTCGTCCACGGCGCAGGAATGGGTGCCTCCTGCTGGGAGCCACTCCTCCCCTTACTCGAACAGGACGCTCTCGCAGTCGATCTCCCCGGACGGGGACGACGGCGCTCCGTCGACCCGCGGTCCGTCACCCTCGACGACTGTGCCGCCGCCGTCATCGACGACGTGGAGGCGGCCGGCCTCGAGGATGTCGTCCTCGTCGCACACTCCTTCGGGGGCGTGACGGCCCCGAAGGTCATGCAGGCGCTCGCTCCCCGACTGCGGCACGTCGTCTACCTCTCCGCCGTCGTCCCGCCCGACGGCACACGGGTGATCGACCAGATCGATCCGGACGTCCGCACCGCCGTGGAAGCGTCGATAGAAGACGGTGTGTACCGCCAGGATCCGACGGGCGCCGCCGCGATGCTCTGCAACGACATGGATGCCGAGCAGACGGGCTGGACGATCGATCAGCTCGTCGACGACTGCGGCGCGCTCCTCACCGAATCCGTCGATCTGTCCGGTCTCCGCGCCGACATACCCCGTACATACGTACGTTTGACCAAAGACGCCTGCTATCCACCGGAACTGCAGGAGAGATCGGCGGCCGTCGTCGGCGGCGACACCGTCTTTCTCGAATCCGGCCACATGGCCATGGTCACGATTCCCGATCGCGTTGCTGCACTGCTCCACGCTCTCGCGTCGTAGGCCCCGTTCGACTCCCCGATCCATTACCGAACACCCAGGTTCGCACTCGCCGAACCGATTCCGGAAGGACTTTCCTGCCATGAGAAGAGTGCCGATCAAGCTGATGGCCATCGCGGTGGTCGCCGCGTTCGCCTCCGCCGCCTGCAGTTCCAGCGGCTCCGGCGTCAACCAACCCGTGTCGGGCACGTGGGACGACGTCGTCGCGGCCGCCAAGGGCGAAGGCAGCGTACTGCTGTACTCGAGCCAGAACCCCGCCAATCTCGAGGCCCTCAAAGTGGCATTCGAGCAGGAGTACCCCGAGATCTCGCTCGAGTACGTCCGCGGAACGGACGCCGACATCAACCCGAAGGTCGAGGTCGAGAATCAGACGAAACGCGGCACGGCCGACGTCCACATGCTCACCGACTCCGCCTGGATCGAGACCGCCGCGGAGTCGGGAACCTACTCGACCGACCTCGTCGGCCCGGCATTCGACGCGCCGGAGTACGAACCGCAGAAGAGCATCATCTCCGACAGGTTCTTCCTGACCAGCGCGGCAGTGTTCTCCCTCGGATGGAACACGACAGCTCTTCCCGGCGGTCTGCAGAAGCCGGAGGACCTCCTCGACCCTGCGTTGAAGGGCAAGATCGGCATCGTCAACCCGTCGGGCATCGCCTCCTACGTCGACTTCTACCGCTTTTTCGAAAAGAACTTCGGCCCCGGCTATCTCCAGAAGCTCGCCGAACTGAAACCGCGCATCTACCCGAGCGCGCTGGGGGTCGCCCAGGCCTTGACCTCGGGCGAGATCGTCGCCACGCCGGTGGTGCAACCGCTGGTGCGGGAGAAGGAATCGGGCGCACCCGTCGACTGGGCGCTGCCCACACCGCCGTGGGGAACACCCTGGTTCACACATGCCCTGTCCGCTGCGCCGCACCCGAATGCGGCTCAGGTCCTGGCGAATTTCATGGTCACCCCGGCCGGCCAGAAGGCGCTGTCGCTCGGCTACGCGAGCGCCCTCCCCGGCATCGAAGGAAGCGTCGCGCGCGCCCAGGACATCGCACTGCCCAACCCTTCCGATCTGACGCCCGAATCGCTCACCGAATACCAGGCCGACTGGGAAAAGAGATTCATCCAGTGACGCCACACGACGCGCGACTGCGTGACACCTGTGCTCTCGTCACCGGTGCGGCACGCGGGATCGGCGCCGCGACAGCGGAACTCTTCCACGCCCACGGTGCGACGGTGTACCTGTGCGACGTCGACGACGACCTCGGCAACAGCGTCGCGGCGAAACTCGGTGAAAGAGCCCATTACCGGCATCTGGACGTGACCGAGGAAGCCGACTGGTCCAGGGTGACCACCGAGATGGCGGACCGCGGCCATCCGATGCGCATTCTCGTCAACTCGGCCGGCGCCGCATCCAAGGCGTCGATCATGGACACCTCGCTCGCCGAGTTGCGACGCATGATCGACCTCAATCTGGTGGGCACGTTTCTCGGACTGCAGGCCGCGGGAGCCGCGATGACCACCGGTGGATCGGTGGTCAACCTGTCTTCGCTGCGCGGTGTCCTCGCGACCGCCGAACTCGGCGCTTACGGCGCGTCGAAGTTCGGCGTGCGCGCCCTGACCCGCGTTGCGGCGCTGGAGTTCGCGGAGAGAAACATCCGGGTCAACGCCGTGTGCCCGGGCAGTATCGACACGGCGATCACGGCGGGCGCCGACTTCGCGAACGACGACATGGACGCGTACGTGAAAAGCATTCCGTTGCAACGCCGCGGCCTGCCGCTCGAGGTGGCGAAGGCGATCCTCTACCTCGCGAGCGACGACAGCAGCTACGTCACCGGGACCGATCTCATGATCGACGGGGGAACCTCCGCGGGCGCCCGGACTCCGAAGCGCTCGTCACGGTGACCGGGACCCTTGCCGGTCGTCCACACCCCGGCTATCGTGACATGAACTGAATTCACTTTATTTCAACGAACCACTCGCAACCAAGCAGGTGCCAGGTGACATCGCAATTCCGGGTTTCCAACCTGACCAAGACCTTCGGGTCCAACACCATCGTCGACCAACTCGACCTCGACATCGAGGACGGCGAATTCCTCGTCCTGCTCGGCCCCAGCGGGTGTGGGAAGACGACCACGCTCCGCTGCATCGCCGGCCTCGAGACACCCGAGGGCGGGTCGATCACGTTCAAGGACCACACCGTCTTCGACGCGTCGGCCCGGATCAACGTCCCGGCCTACAAACGCAACATCGGCATGGTCTTCCAGTCCTACGCGCTGTGGCCGAACATGACGGTGCGCGAGAACATCCGCTACCCGCTGAAGGTCCGCCGGATGAAGAGCGCCATGGCCTCCGGTCAGGTCGAAACCGCTGCGGGCATGGTGGACTGCGGGGCTCTGCTCGACCGGTATCCCTCCCAGCTCAGCGGTGGGCAGCAACAGCGGGTGGCGGTGGCTCGCGGATTGGTCGCGCAACCCGACCTGGTGCTGTTCGACGAACCTCTAAGCAATCTCGATGCGCGACTGCGCGATCAGGTGCGGTCCCAGATCCATCAGCTCCACCAACGCCTCGGCTTCACAGCCGTATTCGTCACCCACGATCAGGCCGAGGCGTTCGCACTCGGAGACCGGCTCGCCATCATGAAAGCGGGCAAGATCGAGCAGTACGACACCCCGGAGCGGGTCTACGAGACCCCGTCCTCCGACTACGTCGCCGCGTTCATCGGCATGGCGAACAGACTCGAACTCGTCCGGCGGCACGAGGGGTGGACGACGCGCGCGGGCACCCCGGTCGACCTCGATGCGGCCGGCATCCAGGGCGGACACATCGGTGGCGACGCGGCACTGGGAAGAATGCGCCCCGACGACCTCGCGCTTCATCGTTCGCTCGGCGAGGTCGCCCCCGGCGATGTCGGCCTGTCCGGTGAACTCGTCACCTCGGAGTACGGCGGCCGCTATTTCGACGTGACGGTCGACGCCGGAGGTGAGCGGTTGTACCTGCGCGCGGATGCGGGTCGGCACGGGCCCTGGTTGCGTGGCGCCGCCACGGGATCTCCTCTGGTGGTGAGCTTCTCCCCCACCGCACTACGCGTGTTCCCGCACCCCGACGGGCACGTCGATCTGCAGGCTCCCGAGCTCGCTCGGGCCGCCGCCCGATCGGAGGCATGATGGCTACCGTCGCTGTGAGCCGCGGCGCGCGGCCGCTCGTCGTCAGCGCGGTGTGGCGAACCCGGCTCGGGTACGGCGCGCTGCTGGCGTTCCTCGCGTACCTCGTCGTGCTCCCGCTGTTCCGGCTGCAGTCGCTGGCGTTCGAAGACGGGGCTCGCGGATATCAGGCCCAGTACGGGCGGTACGACATCGGTCAGACGATCCGGACGACGATCGCCCTCGCCGTCACGTCGCTCGCCATCGCCATGGTGCTGGGAACGGTGCTCGCGTTCGCGGCCACCAGACTGCCACGCCGGCTGAGCTTTCTGCGGATCGTCCCTATCCTGCCCATCGTGATGCCCGCGGTCGCCAACGTCGTCGGGTGGGCGTTCCTGCTCTCTCCGGGACCGGGGTACCTGAACGCACTCCTGCGCATGCTTCCGTGGTGGAACACCGTGGATTCCGGACCGATCGACGTCTACAGCACCCCGTGGATCATCATTCTCACCGGTTTCGGACTCACGTCGTTCGTGTACCTGTTCGTGAGCGCGGGTATGCAGAACATCAGTTCCGAGCACCTCGAGGCCGCGCAGATCAGTGGTTCGTCGACGCTCGGGGTGTTCTTCCGCGTGGTCCTTCCGCTGCTTCGCCCGTCCCTGGTGTACGGCGGCGGAATCGCGCTCCTTCTCGGATTGGGCCAGTTCACCGGGCCGCTCCTGCTGGGGCAGAACGCGGGCGTGAAGGTGCTCACCACCGAAATGTACCGCCGCGTGTCGGAGTCGCCGGCGGACTTCGCGGCCGCTGCCGCCGCGGGTTCACCGCTCGTCATCTTCGGAATCGTCGTCGTGCTCGCGCAGAAGATGCTGCTCGGCAATCAGAAGCGCTTCGTCACCCACGGCGGAAAAGCGTTCGCACCGAATACCGGTCGCTCGGCCTGGGCCGCGGTGACGATCTCCGTCTATGCGTTTCTCGCGCTCATCGTCCCGCTGATCGGCCTGGCCATCGTGGCCGTGTCTCCGTACTGGTCGGAATCGCTGTCCTGGAATATGTTCACGCTCGACAACTTCCGGGCGCTCTTCCAGACCGCGAGCATCGTCGACTCGGTGTTCACCAGTCTTCTCACCTCCGTCGTGGCAGTGGTGATCTGCGTGCCGATCGGCTATCTCACCGCCACGCTGCTCGTGCGCGGCCGCAAGCACCGGATCCTGGGCACAATCGGTGACGTCATCACTGCTCTGCCCCTGGGCATCCCGGCGGTGATCTTCGGCGTCGGGTTCCTGCTGACCTACACGCAGCCTCCGCTGATCCTGTACGGCACCAAAGCGGTCATCATCCTCGTGTACGTCGTGCTGATGGTGCCGTTCTCCACCCGGATGCAGATGACGGCGATGCTGTCGCTCGGGGAGACCTACGCCGAGGCGTCGGCGACGAGTGGTGCGAGCCCGTTCGTCACCAATATCCGGGTGATCCTGCCGCTCATGCGGCCGACGGTGCTCAGTGCCGTCGCCCTGATGTTCATCCTGCTGACCCACGAGTTCGCTGCCTCCCTGCTCGTGCGGGCCGCCACGACACAGGTGATGGGCACGCTGCTGTTCGACCTGTGGGAGAACGGTTCCTACCCGCTGGTGGCGGCGATGGCGCTGCTCATGACGGCGGTGACGAGCATCGGTGTCGTGATCGCGATGCTGGTCGGTGGTCGAAACGTGTTGAGCAATCTGTGATGTCGCGACGCCCTGTCAGATCCGAACGAAGAACGAGGAGTCAAGATGACTGTCGGCCCTGACCGGCTCAGAGACAAGGTCGTCGTGGTGACGGGTGCGACCGGTGGCATCGGCGTCGAGATAGTCCGCAGGCTCGCCGACGAGGGCGCTCACGTCGTCGTGACCGATCTCGACGAATCGGCCTGCCACGACCTGCTGCGCACTCTCGCCCGGCCCGAACGACATGCCGCGCACGCGCTGGACGTCGCCTCCGACGACCGGTGGGAGGCGGTCGTCGCCGCGACCGAGACGACGTTCGGCGCGCTCCACGCCCTGGTGAACAATGCCGCCATCGGCAGTGTCGCAACCGTCGAGGACGAGACCCGAGCGCACTGGGATCGTGTGGTCGGGGTCGGCCAGACCGGCACGTGGCTGGGCATGAAACATGCCGGACCCCTGATCGAGCGCAGCGGCGGCGGTTCGATCGTGAACATGTGCTCGATCCTGGGCACCGTGGGCGGCCTGGGCAACAGCGTCGCCTACGCGGCCGCCAAGGGCGCCGTCCGCACGATGACGAAGAACGCCGCCCTGCACTGGGCGACAGCGGGAGTGCGGGTCAACTCGCTGCACCCGGGCTTCATCGCGACGCCACCGCTGCTCGAACGCTGGGAGGGCACCGAGCGTCACCGCGAGATGCTGGCCGGCACACCGATGGGCAGGCTCGGGCGCGGTGAGGAGATCGCGGCCGCGGTCGCCTTCCTGGCCGGCGACGACTCCACCTTCGTCACCGGATCGGAGATCTACGCCGACGGTGGGTGGACGGCGGCCTGAACCCCCGCAGACGAACATGGCCTCCGCGCGATGCGGAGGCCATGTTTGCTGTGCGGGTACGTCGTCACCACAGACGGCACAGCGTCTTCCCCACGGTGCGGCCGCCCAGCATCGCGACGATGGCGTCGGGCGCCGATTCGAGACCGTCGAACACGGTCTCCTCGGCAACGAGTCGCCCGTCGCGGAGGTAGCTCCCGACCTCGGCCCGCATGTCGCCGAGCAGGTGGTCGTAGGCACCGGCCCGGAAACCCTTCATCGTGAGGCTCTTGGCCACGATCTGAAAGAGGTTGTCCGGACCTGCGGCCGCCGCCTCCGCGTCATAGGACGCGACCGCGCCGGCCATGGCCACCCGGCCTCCCGGCCGAAGACGATGCAGGGCGGCCTCGAGATGCGCTCCGCCCACGTTGTCGAAGTACAGATCGATGCCGTCGGGTGCCGCGCCGTCGAGGGCCTGCGTCAGGTCCGCCGTGTGGTAGTCGAATGCGGCATCGAGATTCAGTTCCTCCCTCAGGAACCGGACCTTCTCGGCGGATCCCGTGCTGCCGACCACGTAGTGACCTCGGAGCTTTGCAATCTGTGCGGCGAGGCTGCCGACCGCTCCGGCCGCCGACGAGATCCACACGACGTCTCCTCCGGCGAGTTCACCGATGCAGTGCAATCCCACGTACGCGGTAAGCCCGGCGCTGCCCAGCGCTCCGAGATACGCCTGCGGCGGGTGTTCACCGGTGTCGAGTCGCGTCACACCACCGGCCCCGGCCAGAGTTTCCCCATCCTGCCGGATCACGGCGAACTCACGAAAACCATTGATGTGCAACACCGTGTCGCCCGGATCGAAGCCGGGGGCACGGGATCGGATCACCTCGCCGACGGTCAACCCGGTCAGCGTCTCCCCGATGCGGAACGGGCGTAGGTAGCCGGCGGGGCTGGTGGGCCCGAGTCGCATCCGGACGGACGGGTCGATCGACGACCACGAGTTGCGCACGAGAATGTCACCGGGCCCGAGTTCTTCGGGAACCGTCACCACCTCGAGGAAGAAGTCGTCGGACTGGACCTTCCCCCGGGGATGGCGCGCCAGTTTCAGCTCACGACTCTGCACGGGAATCCTTTCCACTCAGACCACGGAGAAGACGTCGTGGCCGTCTCGTTGTCGGACGGTGAGCCGGCCGCGGTCGACCAGGGTGTCGAGGTGCGCGAGGGTCTCACAGGTAGCGATCATCTGATTGAACGGGTCGAGCGTGGTGAACGGCTTTTCGCGACGAGTCCACGTGACCACGTGTGCCACGGCGGTCGCGGTCCCCTGCCCGAGCGAGATCAGCGCATTGCGCATGGCATCGAATCGCTGGTCATGGTGCGCGAGAAGCTCTTCTACTCGACGGTGGACGCTCGGTGCCGGATCTCCGTGCGCCGGCAGAAGTCGCGAATCGGGGCGATCGAGCAAACGGGACAGCGAGTCGAGGTAGCGCCCCAGCGGCAGGTCCCACTCGCCTAGCTCGAAGCCGATCGACGGTGTGATCGTGGGCAGGACGTGGTCTCCGCTGAACAGCAACCCGTGCTGTTCGTCGTGAAACACCATGTGTCCCTTCGTGTGGCCCGGCGTGTGCACGACGTCGAGCGTGTGCCGGCCGATCCGGAGCGGACCCGCGGTGAGCCAGTGATTCGGCTCTTCCCAATCCGACGGGTGGAACGGCTCGGCGGCGGTCAGCACCTCGACCGTGTCTGCCAGGAGGGGGGCACCGGCGCGGCGGAGTTCGTGTAGGGAATCCGTCGGAACGTTGCTGCCGAGTGCACTGACGGCCGCCAATCCGTCCGCCTCGGCCACTCCGAGGTGGACGCGTGAACCGTGACGGCGGCGGAGTTCGACGGCAAACGTGTAGTGGTCGCGGTGCACGTGCGTGACGTAGATGTCGTGAATCTGATCGGGGCTGTGGCCGATCCGGAGCAGTGCCCGCTCCATCTCCTCGAGGGTGGTGCCGACTCGCCACCCACCGTCGACGAGGGCCAGGCCGTCCGGGGTCTCCAGGGCGTAGACGTTCACGGCCCCGAGACCGTCGCCGGGCATCTGCAGGGGTATCCGATGCACACCGGGCGCCACCTCGTAGCAGCCCGGTTCCATCCACCCCGCCCTCATGATGTCGCGCTGTCCACTTCGATCATCGTCTTCTCTTCGCCCATGACGAGGATGCGCTTTCCGCGCATCTTGCCGACGTTGTCCACTGCGGCTTGCCATTCCGGGCTGGCGAGCGCGGCGTCGAGGTCCTCGCGGGAGTCGAAGCTCAGGATCGACACGCCGTCCCATTCGCGGGATCGGTCGTCCATCGCGTCCAGTACTTCGGTGTGCTGCCAGCGTCGCAGGCCCGGGAGCGGATAGGTCACGTCGGCGTGCTCACCGCGCCACCACTCGATGAACTGCTCGTGGCTCCAGTCGTGGGGACGGGCGGCCAGGACGATCAAGTTGTACATCATCTCTCCATTACTGACATGAATTAAGTTCAATTACCGAAGGTGTGGGAAAGCCACCCCACGACCGCCGCGGATTATGCGCGGACGATACGCAGAGTGGCGTCGCGAACGTGCCGGTTGAGCTGGTCGAGAGTCATGTCACCGTCGGGCCGGTACCACCGCCACACACTGACGACGAGACCGAGGACGAGCCGGGCCATCAAACGGGCATCGGCGTCGGCGAAGACCCCGGCGCCCATCCCCTTCGCGATGAGAAGAGACCATGCCTCCTCGATCGAATTCACCAGCGCCCGCGACGTCTGACGCTCGGCCTCTTCCTTCTCGGACTGACGGGGCGTGGCCAGCAGGTCCATGTGACTCTGGAGGATTCGACGCTGCAGGGCGTCCCGAGGGGTCGCTTCCAGGGCGCTGGTGATGGCGGCGCTCAGCGCCTCGACCGGGTCGTCGACGCCCTCGATCGCGGTGGTGAATCGTTCGAGCGACTGCGCCAACTCCAGGCGCATGATCGTCAGCAGGCAGTGCGCCTTGGATTCGAAGTAGTGGTAGAGCGCGGTCTGACCGATACCGACCTCGTCGGCGATCGACGCCCACTTCGTGTGCTCGAAGCCCACTTCGCCGAAGCGTTCGATTGCGGCCGTGAGGATGAGCCCGCGCTTGGAACGCGGACCATCGCGGAGCGTCATGGCTTCTACGGACACGGGATCCCCATCCTTTTGTCGCGGGTCGGTACCGGTAAGACTACCTGAACTGAGGTCGGGTCGGGTGAAGGTCAGGTGGCCTCGGTACCGGCGAGCAGGCGTGTTGCGAGATTCACCGCGTCCGGCCGCGAGAGTTTCCCGACCCGGTTCTGCGGCAGATCGTCGATCGTGAAGACGAACTCGGGCCACTTGAACTTCGGGAACTCGTCGTCCCCGAGGTGCGCGGTCACGTCGGCGAGGGTGATCGGTGCACCGGTGCTCACGACCAGGGCTGCGGCGCGTTCACCGAGCAGTTCGTCCGGCACCGGCACCACACATACCTGGGACACCGTCGGAATTCGCGCGATGGCCGCCTCGACCTCGTTGATGTCGATGTTGCGGCCCCCGCGGATGATGATCTGCTTCTGCCGCCCCATGACCCGGATACTCCCGTCCTCCGCGACTTCGACGAGGTCGCCGGTGGGCAGGAATCCGTCCGCGGTGAGTTCGGGCGGTGCGGGAACGCCGGCTCGGGCGTAACCGACGAAGAGGGAGGGCCCGTTGACCTGCGCGTCACCGACCCGCCCCGGCGGCAGCGGAGCGCCGTGTTCGTCGACCGCACGGACGACGGTCCCGGGGAAGGGACGACCGTCCCGCCCCAGGCGCACGGCCGGCTCGTCCGAGGGCAGCGGGGTGGTGTGCCCGAGGCACTCGGACATGCCGAACACCCGCAGGAACGTGGTGCCGAGGGTCCGTTCGGCGCGACCGAGCGCACCGGCATCCATCGGACCCCCGCCGACGGTCATTGCGCGCAGCGACGTGAGCGCGCCCACCGCGTCCGGCGCGACCGCCAGCTGGAGCGCCATCGTCGGGACGAGCATCGTCCACGCGACCTGGTGTTTCCTGACCACCTCGAGGGCGTGTGCCGGCTTCCAGCCGTCCATGCAGACCATCGGCGCTGCCAGCATCGTGGGGAGGTAGAGCCCGAAGCAGAATGCGGCCACCGACGACAGCGGAACGAACGCGGCAACCGGGTCTCCGGGTTCGAGGCCGACGGCGTCGATCGTGCAGCGGCAGGCGTACCGGATCGCGGCTTCCGACTGCACGACGCACTTGGGATGTCCGGTCGACCCGGACGTCATCGCGATCGCGATCCCGCCGTTCCACCGTGCGACATCGCTGACCGGTGATCGCGACCAGCGCATCGACCAGCCGCCCAGCGCGGTCGCCTCTTCGGAGAAGTGGTCGTCCGACGCGCCCCAGTGCGTAAGAGACCCGGGGTCGGCGATCACCACGTCGGGTGCGATGTCGTGCAGGGCCACGGCGAACTCCGACGGGGTGGCGTGCCTGCTGAACACCGCGACGACACCGCCTCGCAGACCGACCGCGAGGGCCGCGGTCAGCGTCCGCCAGCTGTTGTCCGCCTGGACGAGCACGGTGGGCGAACCCCCGCGAGCGGTGTCCAGCAGTGCGGCGAGCTCGGTCGCCGCCGCGGCGATGCGCGCGGCGGTGTACTCGCCGGAGGCGTCGACGACCACGATCTCATCGGGCGAACTCTTTGCGCGAGCAACGAATTCGCGAGCCAACTCCCACATCCCGCAATCCTCCTGTTCAGCGAACCACTGTCATTCTCGGTCATCGTGCGCGGTATCGCGCAGGCTTCGCCGGTCACGGCACGAGGACGGCGCGCCCGTGGATCGCTCCGCGGCGCAGCCGGTCGTACACGTCGACGGCGTCGTCCAATCGGTACGCTGTCGACTCGACGCTCAGCAGTCCTCGTTGCGCGAGGTCGACCACCGCTTCGAGATCGGCGCGCGTTCCCCAGAACGGGGCGCTGACCTGCCAGCCGTTGGGCAGGCCGAGGTCCTTGCCGACCGTGAGCCGGCCGCCCCCGCTGCCAACGGTGACCAGGCGGCCGCCGGGACCGAGCAACCGCGCGGCCGAGTCCATCGTGGCCGGCGAGCCGACGAAATCGAACACCACGTCGGCGTCGGACGTCGCCACGTCGGCAACCTCCGGGACCGCCCGGTCCGCCCCCAACTGCCGGGCGAGGTCGCGCGAGTCCGCGCGGGGATCGACCGCGATGATCGTGCCCGCGCCGAGAGCGCGAAGGATCTGGACGGCGAGATGGCCCAGTCCCCCGACACCGACCACGACGGCGACCGAGTGGCTGTCGACGAGGTCTCGGTTCGTGCGGATCGCGTGGTAGGCGGTCAGGGCCGCATCGGCGAGCGGTGCGGCACTCTCGGGAGCGAGCCCCCGGGTGCGCACCACGAATCGTTCCGAGGGAACGATCATGGCGTCGGCCAGACCGCCGTCGTGCCCGAGACCGTTGCCGATCGCCGGACGCCTGCCGTCTGCTCGAGGACGCAGCTCGTGGCAGTAGTTCTCCCTGCCCCGCCTGCAGTTGCGGCACTCGCCGCAGGACCAGACGCCGTGGACCACCACGGACTCGCCGATCCACGACCCGTCGGCGTCGGGGCCCGCGGCGACCACGGTTCCGGCCACCTCGTGCCCGAGTGTGAACGGGAGCGGGTAGTCGAACGCGCCTGCGGGTGCATCCATGACGTGCAGGTCGGATCGGCAGAGCCCGGCGGCCCGGACCCCGATCAACAGTTCGGCGCGCCGCGGTTCGGGGACTCGCACGCGCTGGACCTGCGCGGGTTCACCCCAGGCGGTCATGCGCACGGCGCGCATCGTCTCGATGGTCATCGTCGTGTCGCCTACCTGGCCGTCCAGCCGCCGTCGACGACGAGCGTCTGTCCGGTGACGTACGACGACGCATCCGACGCGAGGAACAGCACGGCGCCGTCCACTTCGCCGGCCCGGCCACCGCGGCCGAGCATCGTGTTGCGGCGCACCCAGTCCGCCGAGCGCTGGTTGCCGAACAGTCCGTCCGTCATTTCGGTATCGAACCATCCGGGAACGACGGCGTTGACACGGGCGCCCCGCCTGCCCCACTGACCCGCCAACTCGCGGGTCAGCCCGAGAATTCCCGCCTTCGACGCCGCGTAGCTGGCACCGCCGATGGGCGCCGTGGACACGAGACCGATCACCGAGGAAATGTTGATGATCGAGATCCCCGCGCCCTCCTGGACTGTCGACGTGGCATACGTCGCCAGATGGAAACCTGCCGCGAGATTGACGTCGAGAATCGACGAGAACCCGTCGGCGGTTTCGTCCTCCGCGTTCGGAGGTCCGGGCTTGCCTGCGTTGTTGACGAGAATGTCGACGTGACCGGTGCGCTCGCGGGCGCGGTCGACCAGGCGGCGGCGGTCGGCGTCGACGGTGATATCGCATTCGACCGGGACCACGGCATCGACCTCCGCCGCCAGTGCCTCGAGCCGATCGGCCCGGCGGGCGGCCGCGAAGACCGTCGCGCCTGCCGACGCCAGTGTCCGCGCGAATCCCATTCCCAGGCCGGACGACGCACCCGTGACGACGGCGACGCGACCGCTCAGCTGGAACAGCTCGGGTACCTGCATGTGGTTGGCTCCTACTCCTGTTCGTGGCACGCGCGTCAGTAGACGGCGGTGCGTCCGCCGTCCACCGGGATGACGGCGCCCGTGGTGTAGCCGGCGCGGTCACCGGCCAGATGCACGACTAGGCCGGCGATTTCATCCGGATGCCCCAGCCGACCGGCGGGGAGCCGGTCGACGATCTTGCCGACGAACTCGTCGTCCCAGTCGGCCGCCATGTCGGTCGCGAATCCACCCGGCATGATGCAGTTCACCCGCACCGTGGGCGCGTATTCCTGCGCGAACGCCATCGTCAGCGCGTTGAGGCCGTTCTTCGACGCCGCGTACATCGCCTCGGGCGGGCTGGGCCGCAGCGCACCGATGCTCGAGATGTTGATGATGGAACCGCCTCCTGCCGCGCTCATCCTGGCGCCCGCCACGGCCATCAGCCGGAACGGGCCCTTGAGGTTGACCTCGATCGTCTTGTCGAAGAGCGACTCGGAGACCGACTCGAGGTTCGGCGACAGGGGCGCGATGCCGGCGTTGTTGACGACGATGTCGAGGCTTCCGAACTGCGTGAGAATGTGGTCGACGGCGAGTTCGATCGCGTCCCACTTCCCGACGTGCAGTGCGAGCGGTTCGGCGATGCCACCCGTGTCCCTCGTGATCGCGAGGGCCGCGGAGACGCATGCGTCCTCCTTGCGGCTCGACACGATCACGGTGGCGCCGGCGGCGGCCAGCCCACTCGCGATGGCGTATCCGAGCCCTCGGGTGGCCCCCGTGACGAGTGCGACCTTGCCTGTCAGTTCTCGCTGTGCGTTCATGCGTACTTCTTCAGTTCGAGGCGCGCGATGGTGCGCAGATGGACTTCGTTCGGACCGTCGGCGATCTGCAGCGCCCGGGTGATCGCATACAGCCGGGCCAGGATCGTGTCGTCACTCACCCCTGCTGCGCCGTAGGTCTGGACGGCATGGTCGACCACCCGATGAGCGACCTCCATGGCCGCGACCTTGATCGCGGCCACTTCCGAGCGGGCCGCGGCGTTGCCCCGGGTGTCCATCAGCCACGACGACTGGAGAACCAGCAGCCGGATCTGGTCGATCTCCATCCGGCTGCGCGCGATCCACTCCCGTACCACACCGCGGTCGGCGAGCGGCGCACCGAAGGCATTGCGCTGCAGAGCTCGTCGGCACATCAGCTCGAGGGCGCGCTCGGCCATGCCGATCGCGCGCATCGCGTAGTGCATGCGCCCCGGCCCCAGCCTGCCCTGCGCTATCGCGAAACCGTCGCCCTCGGCGCCGAGCATGTGATCGGCAGGCACCCGGACGTCCGTGAACTGGACCTCGCCGTGACCGAGCCGGTCGCGGTACCCGAACATGGGCAGATCGCGAAGGACCTCGATACCGGGAGAATCCGCGGGCACCAGGATCATGCTCTGCTGCCGGTAGGTCGGAGCGTCGGGATCGGACTTGCCCATGAAGATGACGAGCTTGCAATCGGGGTCGAGAATCCCTGAGGTGTACCATTTCCGGCCGTTCAGGACGTACTCGTCGCCGTCCCGGCGGATGGTCGACGTGATGTTCGTGGCGTCCGAGCTCGCCACATCCGGTTCCGTCATGGCGAATGCCGATCGGATCGTGCAGTCGAGAAGCGGCGCGAGCCACCGTGACTGCTGTTGCTCGGTACCGTACATGGCGAGGATTTCCATATTGCCGGTGTCGGGTGCCGAACAGTTGACGGCTTCGTTGCCGATCACCGAGCGTCCGACCAGCTCGGCGAGCGGGGCGTACTCGAGGTTGGTGAGACCGGCCCCCCACTCCCCGTGCGTCATGAAGAGATTCCACAATCCGAGCTCGCGCGCCTTCGCCTGCAGGTCCAGCATGACTTTGGGCTGCTCGTGTGGGTTGTCGTTCGATTTGATCTGCTCGTCGTACACGGCCTCGGCCGGATAGACGTGCTCTTCCATGAAGGTGCGCAGCTGTTCGAGCAGTCGCTCGGTGCGTGCGGAGTATTCGAAGTCCACGTGTCGTCCTTTCGAATCAGGCGAGTAGCGCGGTGCCACCGCGGATGAGCTGGGAGATGGTGTCGGGCAGCCGTTCCTGATCGGGGTCGTGGTGGCGGCCCTCCCGGTGCCTGCGCAGGTTGTGACCCATGATGGCCGCCATCTTGAGGCGGCCGAGCGCGTTGAACCAGTTCATGTCCCGCAGTTCCGGGCCGTCCCCGGAGTAGAGGGCGATCAGTTCGTCCGCGGACGGCAGGCCCGGCACCACGCGCCCCACGCCGGGAAAGTTCCCGCCGTCGGCGAAGACCAGGAACCAGCCGAGCTCGACCCGCGGATCACCGAGGCTCCAGATCTCCCAGTCGATCAGTGCCGCCGGCTCCGTGTCCTGCGCGAGGATGTTGCCCAACCGGTAGTCGCCGTGCACCAGCGTCGGCGGCAGTGCTTCGGGGAGATCGGCGGCGAGGAGACGCAGCAGTTCGCCTCCCCCACTCACGAGTTCGGGGGGAACGGCGTCCAGAGTGCGTTGCCACCGCGCCAGTTCCGCGCCGGGCGACAACGGATCTCCGGCGTCCGGGATCGTGTCGACGGGCACCGCGTGCAGCAGCGGCAGCACCGCGGCTGCCCGGCGCATCCGCGCGGCCGCGACCGCCGGCTCGACCGCGGGTGTGTCGAGCACCGGCTCGAGCGATTCGCCTGCGACGCACTCCATCGCGAACCAGGCGGGCCCGCTCTCGTCGACGGCGACGATGCGGGGCACGGGAACCGCTGTGGCTCGCAGTGTTTCCATGATCCGTGCCTGACGCAGCATGTCGTGCCGGCCGATGGGACGCTGCCCCTCGGGTACCGCCTTGACGACGAGGTCGCCGTCGCCCGTCCGGACCTTGTAGGTCAGCCCGGAATGCCCTCCGAGCAACGGCTCGAGCGGGCCGACGTCCAGTCCCGGGTTCTGCTCGCGCAGCCGCCGCGCCACACGGTCGTCGAGGGTGATCGTTGCAGTCACGGGCGGGGCTCCCTCGGCAGGCCGAGCACACGCTCGGCGAGGATGTTGCGCTGGATCTCGTCGGTGCCGCCGGCGATGCGGTATCCGGGAGCGCCGAGCACGTGCTCGGTCCACGCGAACGTTCCCCACTCCCCCGAGTCGGCGATCAGATCGCGACCCAGCAACAGCCGGACCACTTCCGAGGTTCGTGCCATGGTGTCGGTGGCGAGCAACTTGCCCACCGACGCCTCCGGGCCCGGGTCCTTGTCGGCGACCACGGCCGCCGCCACCCGCATTCCGGTCACCCGCTGGACGTAGCTGCGCGTCACGAGATCTGCGACCTTGTCCCGCTCGATCTCGGACAGTTCACGGCCCAGGTGCCGGGCGAGTTCGACGGCCTGATCCGCGTTGGCCAGGCCGAGATTCCCGGCGTCGAGGCGCTCGGCCGCCAGCACGGTCAACGCGACCGGCCACCCTTGGCCCACCGGGCCCAGCCGGTAGTCGTCCGACAGTTCGACGCCGTCGAGGTAGACCTCGTTGAAGGAACTGCCGCCGGTCATCTGGCGGATCGGCCGGACGGTGACCCCGGGGGCGTCCATCGGGATCAGGAAGACGGTGAGGCCTGCGTGTTTGGACGCGTCCGGGTCGGTGCGGCACACCGCGACGCCCACGTCGGCGACCCGGGCGCCGGACGTCCAGACCTTGTGCCCGGTGATCGTCCACCGGCCGTCGCGTTCGACGGCCCTCGTCCGGACAGCCGCCAGGTCCGATCCGGCTTCGGTTTCCGAAAACAGCTGGCAGGCAATGATGTCGGTGCGGAGCATCGCCCGCACGTACCGCTCGCGCTGTTCCGGTGTTCCCCACTGCGCAATGGCGGGTGCAACCAGTTGCTGAGTGACCGAAAACATTTCAGTGCGGCGGGGGACGTCGAACGCGTTCTCCTCCCGCCGGAACGCGAGTACATAGGACATCGGCAGGTCGCGTCCACCGTATTCGGCCGGCCAGTTCATCGAACCCCAGCCGGCGTCGAACTTCGTCTGCTCGTACGCGCGGATGTGGTCGGTCTCTTCGCGCTCCTGCTCCGCGGTCCAATTCTCGAAGACGGCGACCGAGTCGGGTCCCACTCCCCATTTGATCTGGGTGCGCGGTTCGGCGACCGTTCGCAGCCACGCCCGCGCGTCGTCCACGAACTGGTCCAGGCCGGGCATCGTTGCTTGATTCATGGCTCTTCCTCAGACTGACAGGACGGTGCAGGCGCTGATCCCGGGCGCACCGTAGACGTGGGTGAATCCGATGCGCGGGTGTCCGGGGACCTGGCGGCCACCGGCCTCTCCGCGCAACTGCGTGACGATCTCGTGTATCTGCCGGAGACCGGACGCGCCGATCGGCTCCCCGTTCGCGATGCAGCCACCGTCGGTGTTGATCGGGATCCGTCCGCCGATCTCCGTTTCGCCTGCGGCGATGAGCTTTTCCTGTTCGCCGTGCTCGCAGAACCCGCATTCGGCCATGTGCATGATCTCGGCGCCGCTCTCCGTGTCCTGGAGTTGCGCCACATCCACGTCGGACGGGCCGAGTCCGGCCTGCTCGAATGCCGCGGCTGCGACGGACGTGCTCACGCTGGGTGGGGTTCCCTCGCCCTGTATTGCCGGGCCGAATACTTCGAAGGAGCCGTACCGGCGGGTGCCTGCCGCAATGCCCCGTAGGTGCACGGGCCGTCCCCCGAGTCGCCGGACCGCGGCCTCGCTTGCCACGACGACGGCGGCACCGCCCTCGCCGGGCGAGCAGAACATGTACCGGGTCAGGGGGTCGTTGACCATGTCCGCGGCGGCGATCGCCTCTGCGGACATCGGTTCACGCCGCCAGGCATTCGGGTTCAGGGAGCCGTTGCGATACGCCTTCTCCGCGACGGCAGCCAGTGTGGGTGCGGTGATCCCGTGTTCGCGCATGTACCGCGCGATCTTGATGCCGAAGAACTGGGTGGTGACCATGAGGCCTGCCTCGCCGTAGCCGACGGGCAGACCCCAATCCTCCGGTGCGGGATCGAACGCGCCGCGCGGATGTTTGTCGAAGCCGACCGCGAGTGCGATGTCGGCGGCACCCGCGCGGATGGCGTTGACCGCCGACACCAGTGCGCTACCGCCGGTCGCGCACCCGTTCTTGACGTTGGTGAACGGGATCCCGGTGAGTCCGAGTTCGGACACCAGGGTGTCGGCGAGCCCGGATCCGTCGCTGCCACCGAACGCGACCTGAACGTCGGTCCACGCGATGCCGGCGTCGGCCAGGGCGGACGCGATCGCGTCCAGGGCCAGTCCGCGACCCGTTCTGTCGGGCTGACGGCCGAATTTCGAGAGTCCGGCCCCGATGATCGACACGGTGGACATCAGCGGGTCTCCTTCAGATAGGCGTCGGTGGCGAAGCGGGGCACCGGCGCCGTGGCGACCAAGGTCACCGGCGCCCCGTCGTCCAACTCGGCGAAGTCGCGGCAGTCGAGCACGGCTTCGATCCTGATTCCCTCGGGGAGCTCGACGTATCCGACGGCGAACGGCGAGAACCCGTCCGGCGGCGGAACATACGGCGGGGATTTCGGGGCGAACCGCTGAACGGTGTACGCCCAGACCGTTCCGCGTGCACTCACCGTGAACGGCGCCATCGACGTCCCGGCACACCTCGAGCACACGCGGGTGGCCGGGAACGCGACCGCCCCGCAGTCCGGGCAGCGGCGTGCGTCGAGCGCCGGCGCGGTGTGTGTCTCGCCCATCCTCATCCTCTCCTCGGGAATCGTCGTCGCGGTCGGATCAGCGACCGACCCACTTCGGTTCACGCTTTTCGAGGAACGCGTTCACGCCTTCTCGCGCGTCCTCCGACTGCAGCGCGTTGCCGACGGCGAGGTGCTCCATCACCATGAGCGACTGAATGTCCGCGTCGAGACCGCGGTCGATGCACATCTTGGTGAGCTTCATCATGAACGGGCTCTTGTCGACGATCGGTGCGATGAATTCGGCGAGGAGCTTGTCCAGATCGTCGGCCGGCGCGGACGCGTTGATCAGGTCGAAGGCCTCGGCCTCCTTCCCGGTGAGGAGCTTGCCGGTGAGCATGAGCTCCTTGGTCTTGCGCACGCCGATCATGCGCGGCAGGCGGTAGATCGGGCCCGCGCCACCGAACAGCGCACGCCGGATGTGGAAGTCGCCGATCCGGGCGTCCTCGGCGGCGATCGCGAAGTCGCACGAGATCATCAGCTCGAAACCGCCCGCGGTGACGAAGCCTTCGAGGACCGCGACGGACGGGGTGTTCATCGAGTACAGGCGGTCGCACACCCGGGCCGACAGCACCGCGACGTCCATCGCGGTGGTGGAGCCGACGTACTTCTCCCGCAGCTCGTCGAGATCGAAGCCCGAGCAGAAGGTGCCGTCACGTCCACGCAGGACGAGCACCTTGAGGTTGGGGTCGTTGTCGACCTCCACGATGATCTCGTCGAGGCGATGCAGCAGCTCGACGGTGACCGCGTTCTTCTTGTGCGGGCGGTTGAGCCACACGCGGGCGACGTCGCCGTCCTTCTCGAGCACGATGTGGTCGGTGTCCACCATGTCGGTGTCCTTTCGAGGAATGAAACTGAACTGGATTCACTTCAGTTCTACTGGGTGGGAGATGGTCCGTCAATAGGGCGGAGCAAGAGGTTTCGATTCAGCCGAGGGCAGACGCCCCGATTCAGAGCCCGACGAGATCCGCAACGCGACTGCGGTGTGCCCGCGAATCCCCCAGAAGCGGTTCGTCACCGAGCGCGCGGCGAACGTAGGAATGCGTCGCGTGTTCCCAGGTGAAGCCGACACCGCCGTGCAATTGCACGGCCTCGAGGGCGGTGGCGATCGCGGCCTCGGTGCAGATCGCCCCCGCAACCGCGGCCGGGAGCGCCGCGGAGTCGGGGTCTTCCGCGAACACGGCGGCCGCATACCGCGCCGCCGATCGAGCCTTCTCCAACTCGACCAAAGTGTTAGCCAGTCGATGCTTGACGGCCTGGAAGGAGCCGATCGCTCGCCCGAACTGGTGGCGCTGCATCGTGTATTCCGTTGTGCTTTCGAGTAAACGATCGACGATTCCCACATGTTCGCACGCCAGTCCGATCACTCCGAGGCTCCGCAGCGATGCGGCCGTCCGCAGTGCGTCGCCGGGTCCGACGAGACGCACCGCGGCCGCGTCGTCGAAGAGCAGATTCGCCTGCCGCCGACTGGGATCGATGACCGGAAGCTCCGTGCGCCGCACCGGGGCGGTACGCAGATCGACCGCGTACAGGCCGGGCCCCTCGTCACCGCGCCCGAGTAGCACGGCGATATCGGCCGCGCCGCCCTGCACGACATTGGTCGCGCGGCCGGACACCGACCAGCGGTCTCCGGTTCGGGTGGCGTCGACGAAATCGGTCTCCGCACTGAGAGCTGTCACGGTTGCGACGAGTTCGCCCTGGACGACTCGCCCCAGCAGGTCGTCGACCTGCGGGCACCTGTCGGCGGCGAGCAGGGCGTGCACTCCCAGCGTCGCGGACGTGAGTACGGGTTCGCAAACCAGCGCGCGCCCGCATTCTTCGAGAACGATCCCGAGTTCGACCACGCCGTAACCCAGGCCGCCGCGATCCTCCGGCACCGTCAGGGCGGCGACGTTCATCTCCTTGACGAGAAGCGACCACAACTCGGGTGAATAGCCGATTTCCGACTCGGCGGCGAGTCGGCCGGCCTCGATCGTCGAATGCCGATCCAGCAATCGGCGGACCACCGCCCGGATATCGTCGTGCTCGGCGACAGGCGTCATCGCCGGGGGTTCGGTCTCGGGCCAGGGATGGGAATGGGGGGTCGGCATGGAACTCTCCTCAAATTGACGTGAGTTCAGTTTAGTTTCGCCGAAGCTGTCCCGGCAAGGACCCTCGACAAGCGGCGCCGGGTTGAACTAAGTTCATTTCATGACCGATGCACTCGTAATCGAGCGGTACTACGCGATCCTCGACAGCGGCCGGATCGACGACGCAGTTGCCCTGCTCGACGAATCGATCGAGTTCGCCATAGTCCTCCCGGGTACCGTCCGCAGGGGGTACAGCCGCGCCGACATGCTCGACTACCTGAGGGGACGGCCCCCGGTCGATCGACGACACGTGCTGCTCCGAACGAGCAGCGCCGGCGACGTCCAGTTCGCCTACGGTTCCGTCGTCGAGAACGACGTGAAGACGACCGGCTACTTCCTCGCCGCCATGCACCTCGACAGCGACGGAACCATCGATGCGTACGAGGTGTCCTTCGATACGGAATTCAGCATTCTCACAAAGGAGTTGGCCCATGGGAAGCGCGACTGACCTCAACGAGACGACTTCTGCGACTCCCGTGCTGGTCGCGTGGTTCGCGATCATGGATTCGGACGATCCCGATCGCGTCCTGAACATGATCACCGACGACTTCCGGATGTCGGTTCAATTCTCCACCGGCGGTGGGAATGCCGCCGAATTCGTCGGGGATCGTGGCGGTCTCGTCGAGTACCTGCAGCAACGCGAGAAGAGTGTGCTCGTACACGAGGTCCTCGCGGGAGCTCGTGTGGGAGAGGTCGAGCTGGCACTGGGACGCACCACACGGAACGGTGATTTCGAGGCCTCGTTCAACACCTCGGCACAGCTCGACGGTTCGGGGCGCGTCCGGAGGTTGCTGATCTGCCGCACACCCGAGATCTCGTTCCCCCTCTGAAACAGCTGTGAGTACTTGTTAACCGCGGGCGGTTAACAAGTACTCACAGGTGGTTTCTATGCGGTGAGGTCGTACAGGGTCACGCCGTCGACGGTGACGGCGGTGAAGTTCTCCTGCACCCAGGTGGAGATCTCCGATGCCGTTCCGTCTCCTCCCATTCCGCCGCCTCGGCCGCCGGAGATGAAGTAGTGGATCTTGCCGTCCGCCACGTACTGCTGGAACTGCTCCAGCGTGGGTGACGGATCGCTGCCGTTGAATCCGCCGATCGGCATGACCGGATCCTCGGTGGCGAGCTGGTAGCCGGATGCACTGTTGGATCCGATGGCCGCTGCCACCCAGGTGTAGTTGCCGGAATCCTGTTCGAGCAACGCCACCAGCTCGGCGCCCGGCTCGCTGCCGGAGAGCAGTCCCCCGGCGGCGCCGCCCATGGCACCCATACCGCCCATGCCGTCGGTGGCTCCTGCCGCCGCGCCGTCCGTTGCGCCGGCAACGGCACCGCCCGGCAAGGTGGGCGCCGCGGCACCGTCGGTGCGTCCGGCACCGCCCATGCCGCCAGGGCCACCCATCCCGCCAGGGCCACCCATCCCGCCGGGGCCTCCGTGGGCGCCTTCGACGTTGGGTCCGGCCGAGACGATCGAACCGGTGTGCGGCGTCGCGATGGTGTCGACGGCGTAAGCCGTCGGACCGGCGAGGCCGGTGAACAGCGCGGCCAGCGTGACCACGGCAGCGATCCGGCCTCGGGTCAGCGCCGGGACGAGCACGGCAACCGCAGCGACGACGCCGACGACGACGACCACGGCCCACTTCAGCCACGGCACGAACGACGCGCTGCGTCCGAGCAGAACCCAGGACATGGCAGCGGTGGCCAGCAGTGTCGCGGCGAGAACCGCCCGCACCCACAGCGTGTCCCGTCGACGCCACAGCGTCGCCGAACCGATCGCCACCAGCGCGGCCACGGCCGGTGCGAGTGCGACGGTGTAATACGCGTGGAAGATGCCCGCCATGAAGCTGAAGGTCAGTCCGGTCACGAGCAGCCACAGACCCCACACGAGAAACGACGCACGCCGGGTGTCGACGCGAGGTGCCCTGCCGCGCAGTGCGAGACCGGCGACCAGCAGGATCAGTGCGGCCGGGATCAGCCAGGCGATCTGACCGCCCTGAGCCGACTCGAACATCCGCGTGATGCCGGTGCTACCCCACATACCGCCACCGCCGGGGGCGCCTCCTCCGGGGAAGCGGCCGCCCGCCATGGCCTCGCCGGCACCGCCCATGGCCGCTGCCAGCTCCCCTCGACCGCCGCCGGGCATGACACTGCCGGTCTCCTCACCGTTCAACCGGCCGAGACCGTTGTAGCCCAGCGTGAGTTCGAGGATCGAATTGTTCTGCGAACCGCCGATCCAGGGCCGCGACGACGCCGGCCACAGCTCGACGATCAGCAACCACCAGCCCGCGGAGACGATCATCGCGCCGAGCGCCGCGAAGCACTGGGCGAGGCGCTTGCCGAACTTCGGCGGTCCCGCGACGAGATAGGTCAGAGCGAGCGGCGGGACGACGAGCATCACCTGAAGCTGCTTGGTCAGGAACCCCAAACCGACGAACACGCCGGTCAGCACCATCCACCGGGTGCGTCCGTCCTCCACGGCCCGCAGCATCGCCCACACGGAGGCGATCATCAGCAGCACCAGCAGGGCGTCGGGGTTGTTGAACCGGAACATCAGCACCGCGATTGGCGTCAGCGCCAGCACGAGACCCGCGAGCAGACCCGCCGGGGCGCCGAACCACCGCTTCACCGTGGCGTACAGCAGGGCGACGGAACCGACCCCGAGCAGTGCTTGCGGTACCAGCATCGCCCACGAGCTGAGCCCGAAGACCCGGACCGACAGCGACATCAGCCACAGCGACATCGGGGGCTTGTCGACGGTGATGGAGTTGGCGGCATCGGAGGATCCGAAGAAGAACGCCTTCCACGACTCCGAACCCGCCTGGACCGCGGCGGCGTAGAACGAGTTGGCCCAGCCGGAGGCACCTAGCCCCCAGATGTACGCGACCGCGGTCCCGACCAGGAGTGCGGCGAGCGCCCACGGCTCCCACCGCCTGCGGGCGGGAGGTGGTTCGGCCGCTTCGAACTTCGGTTGTTCGAGGGTCGTCGTCATGCGTGAGCTCCTTCGGGGCGTGCGTTCCGGAACACCCAGCGAAGGGCTATGAAACGACTGATGGTGGCAACGAGATTGGCGAGGACGAGGACGGCGAGTTCGACGTGCTTGGACACGTCCGGGGCCGCCGAGTGGAGGACGTACAGCGAACCGCTGGTGAGCAGCAGTCCGAAGGCGAACACCAGCAGCCCCTGCATCTGATGCCGGGCGGCGCCCTCGGATCCGCGGACACCGAACGTGAACGCGCGGTTCGCGGCCGTGTTGAGCACGGCCGTGACGAGCAGTGAGACGGCGTTGGCCCACTGCGCGCCCACGATCGGATGCAGGATCAGGTAGAGCAGCGCGTACGCGACGGTCGACGCGACGCCGATCACGGCGAACCGGGCCAGCTGCCCGACCATGCCACGCGGAACTCCGGGCACCAGCGGCTCGCGGCCGAAACTGTCGCGGAGGCTGCCGATGGGCAGCGATCCGGTGGACAGTGCCCGGCCCACCCGCCACACGCCCTTGAGGTCGGCGACGGCAGTCGCGACGATGTCGACGCGACTGTCCGGGTCGTCGACCCAGTCGACCGGGACCTCGTGGATGCGCAGGCCGGCGCGTTCCGCGAGCACCAGCAGCTCGGTGTCGAAGAACCATCCGGTGTCCTCGACCAGCGGCAGCAGGCGCTGCGCGACGTCCGCCCGCATCGCCTTGAACCCGCACTGCGCGTCGGAGAACCGCGCGTGCAACGCGCTGCGGAGGATGAGGTTGTAGCTGCGGGAGATGAACTCGCGCTTCGGTCCCCGGACCACCCGCGACGAGCGGGCGAGGCGGGAGCCGATCGCGACGTCGGAATGCCCCGACAGCAGGGGCGCAACGAGCGGCATCAGGGCGTTGAGGTCCGTCGACAGGTCGACGTCCATGTACGCCACCACCTCGGCGTCGGAGCCGCTCCACACTGCACGCAGAGCGCGGCCGCGCCCTTTCTCGTCGAGGTGCACGACACGGACGCCGTCGATCTCGGCGGCCAGTCGGTGCGCCACTGCGAGGGTGGCGTCGACGCTGGCATTGTCGGCGATGGTGATCCGGGCGGAGTAGGGAACGTTCTCGTCGAGGTGCCGCCGCAGCCGGCGCACGCAACGTTCGAGTCCGGCTTCCTCGTTGTAGACCGGCACGACAACGTCGAGCACGGGCGCGGTCTCGGAGGTTTCGGGGGTCTCGAGTCGTCCCATGGCGCCCGGTGCGCGGGAGAGGGAATTCGTCGTCATGCGTCCAAGATTCGTCCCGTACGCTCCGATGACTCTGGACGGAGGCTGGGAGTTTCCTGTGCGCTTCGCCCCCCGTGAGTACTTGTTAACCGCGGGAGGTTAATAAGTACTCACGGGGGGCGAAGCCGCATAATGGCGGCCATGGGATCTGTATTCAGCGCCATCATCAACGGAGATCTGCCCGGACGTTTCGTGTGGGAGGACGAGGACGTCGTCGCGTTCCTCACGATCGCCCCCGTCACGCAGGGCCATGCGCTCGTCGTACCCCGCAAGGAGGTGGACCAGTGGCAGGACGTCGACGGTGAGATATGGACGAAGGTCATGGACGTCGCCCGCACGATCGGACAGGCCGTCCGCCCCGCTTTCGACGCACCGCGGGCGGGTCTGCTCATCGCCGGTCTCGAGGTGCCGCACCTGCACGTGCACGTCTTCCCGGCCTACGACCTCGGCGATTTCAACATCAGCAACGCCGAGCAGAATCCGTCCCAGGAATCGCTCGACGAGGCGCAGTCGAAGCTCAAGGCGGCGCTGCGCGATCTCGGCCACGGCGGCAACGTCCCCGACTGACGGTCAGCTCGACCGCGGCAGTTCCACCCGGAACGTGGCACCCTCACCGGGCCGGCTGTCGACGGTCACCGACCCGCGGTGGGCGGCGACCAGGGCCGCCACGATCGACAGGCCCAGCCCGCTGCCGCCGCTCTCCCGGGTGCGGGAGGCGTCGGTGCGGTAGAACCTCTCGAACACCCGGGCCGCGTCCTCCTCGCTGAGTCCGGGTCCGGTGTCGGCCACCTCGAGCACGACGCTGTGTTCGGTGGTGCTCAGCCGCACCGTCACGTCCGCGGTGGCGGGGGTGTGTTTGACGGCGTTGGCGAGCAGGTTGCCGAGGACCTGCCGCAGCCGGGCCTCGTCACCGATCACCTCCGGTGTCCCGGGTCCGGGGCGGACGTCGAGCGCGATGGACCGATCGGGGGCGAGAGCGCGTGCCCCGTGCACGGCGTCCGAGGCCACCGACAGCAGGTCGACGGGCCGGGTCTCGAGGGGGCGCTGGGCATCGAGCCGGGCGAGCATCAGGAGATCCTCCACGAGGAGTCCCATCCGCGACGCCTCCCCTTCGATGCGACTCATCAGGGTTTCGGTGTCGGTCATCGCGCCTTGTCGATACAGTTCGGCGAAGCCGCGGATCGTGGTGAGCGGGGTGCGCAGCTCGTGGCTCGCGTCGGCGACGAATCGCCGCATCTTCTCCTCGGAGCGCCGCGCCGATTCCTCCGACGCCTCGGTGGCGGCGAACGCGTGCTGGATCTGAGCGAGCATTCCGTTGAGCGCCACGGACAGTCGTCCGATCTCGGTACGGTCGTCCCGTTCCGGAACACGCCGGTGCAAGTCACCCGACGCGATCGCCGCTGCGGTCTCCTCCACTTCGACGAGGGGTCGCAGACTGCGCCGGACCACGAAGTACGCGACCACTCCCAGCGCGATCAGCACCACCACACCGATGATGAGTTGCAGGACGATCAAACGGTTCACCGTTTCGTCGTTCTCGGTGAGTGTCATCGCGACGGTGGTCTCGGTTCCGTCCGGCGCGGTCGTCGTCAGCACCCGCCACCGCACGTCGGAGTCGTCGGTCGAGCCGACCGTGTCGGGCCCGGCCGCCGGGTTCTCGGGCAGCGCGGGGGAGACGGATTCGTCGTTGATCTCGCGCAGGACCGTTCCGTTCGGCAGCGTCGTGCGGACGTAGAACGGGCTCGGTGGGCGGCCGAGGTTCGGTTCGACCGGCGGCGGCAGCGGGCGCGATTTGCCGGGCTTCGCCCACCCCTGAGCCGCGTCGTGCAGTTGGTGATCGACGCGGTTGGTCAGCGAATTTTCGAGCGCCGACGTCACTGCGACACCGGATGCGAGGAGCCCGAGCGCAGCGAGCAGGAGCACGGCACCGACGAGGGTGATGCGCAGCGGCATCGAGCGAATCCACCGTCGCGCAGGCCTGTTCGGGACAGCGGCGACCGCCTCGGCCGACTCCCGCGGAGCCGCAGGCGCGGTCATCGCCGCGGTTCTCGCATCACGTAGCCGACTCCGCGGAGGGTGTGGATCAGCGGCGTCTCACCCGTGTCGACCTTCCGGCGAAGGTAGGACACGTACGACTCGACCACCCCGACCTCACCGCCGAAGTCGTAGTTCCAGACGTGGTCGAGGATCCGCGGCTTGCTCAGCACGGTGCCGGCGTTGACCATGAAGTACCGCAGCAGCGTGAACTCCGTCGGCGACAGCGACACCAGGTCGCCCGCCTTCCAGACCTCCCGCGTGTCGTCGTCGAGTTCGATGTCGGCGAACTTGATGCGGGCGGACTGTTCCTCCATCGACACCTTGCCTGCCCGCCGCAGGATGACGCGCAGCCGGGTCACCACTTCTTCGAGGCTGAACGGCTTGGTGACGTAGTCGTCCGCGCCGAGGGTGAGTCCGCTGATCTTGTCCTCCACCGCGTCCTTCGCGGTGAGGAACAGCACCGGAGCGTCCACACCGTCGGCGCGCAGCCGCTTGAGCAGGCCGAACCCGTCCATTCCCGGCATCATGACGTCGAGGATGACGGCGTCCGGGCGGAACGTGCGGGCCGTGTCGAGTCCCTCGGCCCCGGTCGACGCCGTCACCACCTCGAATCCCTGAAACCGCAGACTCACGGACAGCAACTCGAGGATGTTCGGTTCGTCGTCGACGACGAGGACGCGGGCTTCGACAGGCTTCTCATTCACGCAACCCATCATCGCTCGCGCCGCTGGATCGTCGCTGTAGGTTTCCTGGGAGATTCCTGGGAGCCGGTACCGTCGGCCCGTGCGGTCGGTTTCCGGTCGTCAGTTCACCACGATGTTGAGGTTGAGTACTACCCCGCCGAACGTCAGGATCGTGTTGGCCAATCCGAGTGTGACACCGCTGTTGAGTGCCCCGAGCAGTCCGAGCATCATGACCTCCATCGTTGCCCCTGGGAAGGGGTGGTTGCGCGCTGTCCGTGCGCGTTGCGGATGACACTAGGTCAACTCCGAAGAATTCACGGCGACACACGCACGCGAATTCCCCGAATAAAATCACCCATTCTTCTTTACCGAAAAAGGGGGAAATTCTCGGCGCATGAGCAAGGATGGGAAAGTTGCGCTCCGTGTGCTGTCGCCTCCGGTCGTCGCACGCACGAGACAACCCCGCCGTCTATCCGACAGCGGGGTTGCGGGAGCGGAGTTGTCTTGACAGGCAGGAAGTTCAGGCTACGACGTTCAGGTTGAGTACCACTCCACCGAACGTCCCGATCGTGTTGGCGAGTCCGAGGGTGAATGCGCTGTTGATTGCCGCGAGCAGTCCGAGCATCATGATGTGCCTCGTTATCTTCCGTGGTAAATGCACAGAATTCACTGTTTCGCTCGACAATAAATGAGGCGACCTCGATCCGCGAGATAATCGGCGCATTCGCACACCCGTGCGCGTCCGAGGAGTGTGTGTACTCGCTCACCACTCACAGGCGCGGAGCGCCCCGTTGGGTACCGTGGAAATCGTCGACACGACATCCGGACGAGCGCACCGTACCCGGCCAGCGACAAGACGGTGCCCGGAGGTTTGTCATGGCGTGGATCGTGCTTGTGCTGTCGGGAGTCCTGGAGGCCGTCTGGGCCACCGCCCTCGGCCGATCGGACGGGTTCAGCAAACTCGGACCCAGTGTCGTGTTCGGCGTCGCGTTGATTCTCAGCATGGCGGGTCTGGCGTTCGCGATGCGCAGTCTCCCCATCGGAACGTCGTACGCGGTCTGGGTCGGCATCGGCGCAGCCCTCACGGTCGGGTTCGCGATGGTGACCGGCGCCGAGAGTTCCTCGCTGGTGAAGATCCTCCTGATCCTGGGCATCGTGGGATGCGTCGTCGGACTGAAGGTTCTGCACTGACCGGATCGTGACACTCGATGCTTGTGTGTCGCGGGTTACAGTAATTCCATGAACCTGGTGTCGTTGATGACCCTCCCGGTGCGTGTCGGTCTCGCGGCGGCCGATGTCGGTCTCGGAATCGCCGAAGCGAGCCTGGTGACCGTCCGGACGGCGGTCGCCGGAACCGGTGTGGTCACGGGGATGAGCACCCAGGGCAGCCCGCTGCAGGTGATCAGCCAGCTGTCGTCGCTCGCGGCCAACGACCGGCCGCTCGGGCAGGCCCTCCAGCCGGGTGGTCCGCTCGACCGCCTGCTCGCTCCGGGTGGTCCCGTCGACCGACTCACCTCGGAGGGCGGCACCCTCGAACGGTTGCTCGAGCCGGGCGGCCCGCTCGAGCGGGTTCTCGCCAAGGACGGCCCGCTCGACCGGGTGCTCGCCGAGGACGGAACCCTGGAACGGCTTCTCGCGAAGGACGGCCTGCTCGACCGTCTCACCGCCGAACAGGGACCGCTCGAACGGCTGACCGCGCAGGACGGTGCGGTCGAGCGGCTCACGGCGCCGGGTGGACTCGTGGACCGGGCGCTCGCCGAGAACGGCATCCTCGAGACCCTGCTGTCGGAGGGTGGCGCGTTCGAACGTCTCATCGCCGAGGGCGGCCCGCTCGACCAGATCGTCGCGCTGTCCGAGACCTTGACGGCGCTGGCGCCCAATCTCGAGCGGATGAGCGCCAGCATCGACCTGCTGCAGGAAACGGTGGGGATTCTCAGCGCCGCGGTCGGGCCGCTCGGCGACCTCGCCGGCAAGTTGCCGGGACGCTGGCTCAAGGGCAAGGGCGACCGCCCGGGCGTCGACTACACACTCGGGCCCGCCTGACGCCTTGACCTGAACGTGACTCGAGGTTTTACGGTCGGGTCATGACTCGCATCGAAGGCCTCGGACCCCTCGGCATCTCCCTGAACATCTCACCGGACGAGACGTACCTCGACGAGGCGGCCCGACTGGAGTCCCTCGGCTATTCGGCGATTTGGCTGCGGGGCGGTCAGATCGACAGCCTGGACCGGATCTCGGCTGTCGTCCGGGCGACCAACTCGATCCCCGTCGCGACCGGCATCATCCCGGTCGGCGTGTACGACTCGGGCGCCGTCGCACAGCTTCATGCGGATCTGCAGACCACGGCGCCGGACCGGTTCGTCGTCGGACTGGGTGGCCCGCAGGTCCCCCGGCCGTTCCGGGCGTTGAACGACTATCTCGACAGGCTCGACCGGTTCGATCCGCCGGTGCCGGCGGAGCGACGGATTCTGGCCGCGCTGGGCCTGCGCAAGCTGGAACTCGCGCGGGACAGGGCCGCGGGGGCCGTCTTGCTCCTCGTCACCCCCGATTACACCGCCGAGGCGCGGCGCATCCTCGGTCCGGACGCCACGCTCGTCGTCTCGCTGATGACGGTGCTCGGCACCGACGCCGCGCAGGCCCGCGACACGGCCCGCGTTCCGCTCCGCTTCCTGTCCGGGGTGGGCGGCTACGCCACCAACTTCGTACGGATGGGTTTCGGCGCCGACGACATCGCGGGGTTGAGCGACAGGCTCGTCGACGACCTGGTCGCCTGGGGCGACGCGGACGCGATCGTCGCGCGGGTCCACAGCCACCTCGCGGCCGGTGCCGATCATGTCGTCGTCAACGAACTGGGTGAGCGGCCGGACGAGGCGGCCCGGCAGCTCGCGAGACTGCTGCCACTTCGTGCATAGGACCGACCGGCCGACAGCAGCCGACCCGTGCCTCTGGTATGTATTTCGCATGACACGAACCATCGTTGCGCTGTTGATCCCTGCCGCCCTGCTGCTCGGGGCATGCAGTTCCGAATCGACCACCACCGAGGCCGAGTCCCCGGCGAGCGCAACGATCGAGGCCACCGAGGCATCCTCCGCAGACCTGCCCGCCGTCGCGGACCTGTGCAAAGGCCTGCTCCAGTACGCGAACGGCGCGGAGGCTCGCGCGCAGCAGAGCGGCGAGACGTTCGACCGCACGAAGGCCCTCGACGACCTCTTCACCCAGTCGGCCGAGACGCCGGAGTGGAAGGACGCCCCGCAGGAGCGCAAGGACCAGATGATCCAGGCCTACGACGCCGCCAAGACCGGGGCCTGCTGACCCGGATCGCAATCGAGGACCGGAACTGTCCTCAATCCTTCGTAGCGTGCCCGGTATGACCGACACGACGAAAACCATCCGTCCGTTTCGCATCGACATCGCGCAGGAGCAACTCGACGAACTCGCCGATCGCCTCGCGCGCACCCGGTTCGGCACACCCCTCCCGGGTGACGACTGGGTGAGCGGTGTGCCCACGTCCTACCTGGTCGAACTCGTCGCGTACTGGCGCGACGAGTCGACTGGCGGGCGCAGGAGAAGTCGCTCAACACCATCCCCCAGTTCGTCACCGAGATCGACGGTCAGAACATCCACTTCCTCCATGTGCGCTCACCCGAACCGGACCCATTGGCCCTCGTCCTCACCCACGGCTGGCCGGGTTCGTTCGTCGAGTTCCTCGACGTGATCGGGCCCCTCACCGACCCCGCAGCGCACGGGGGCAACCCCGCCGACGCGTTCCACGTGGTCGTGCCGTCGCTGCCCGGATTCGGGTCCTCCGGGCCGGTCCGCGAATCGGGCTGGGACACTACCCGTATCGCCACGGCGTGGGCTGAGCTGATGAGCCGGCTCGGCTACCACCGCTACGGTGTCCAGGGCGGCGACATCGGTGCGGACGTCTCACCCGGGGTCGCCCGCATCGCCCGGGACGCGATGATCGGGGTGCATCTCAACGGCAACGTCGGGGTTCCGCTCCACGAGCTGGACGAGGCGGAGCGGGCGAGTCTGTCACCGCTGGAGCGGGATCGCCTGAACCGGGTGTCCCGGTTCATGTCCGAGGAGTTCGGCTACATTTCCATCCAGTCCACGAGACCCGCGACTCTCGGTGCCGCGCTGGCTGATTCGCCGGTGGGCCAGTTCGCCTGGATCGTCGACAAGTTCCGCGAGTGGACGCATCCCCGCGAGGCGCTCCCCCACGACGTCGTCGGCATCGACCGGCTGCTCACCAACGTCATGCTGTACTGGCTCACCGACACCGCGTCTTCGTCCGCGTACGTCGGCTACATGCAGGAATCATCCTGGGGCGCCGCCAAATCCGCGTCCGGGATCCCGACCGCGGTCATCGTCTTCGCCCACGACGTCGGCATCCGTCGCTACGCCGAACCGGAACACGCGATCACGCGGTGGACCGACGTCGAGGACCGTGGCGGTCACTTCGCCGCACTCGAAGAGCCCGAGACCTGGACCGCGGACATCCGAGAGTTCTTCGCCGGACTCCGCTGAGCGGGACACGACGAACTCGCCGGCCCCGGGCATCGGGACCGGCGAGTTCGTCGTCGGTGTTGCGTCAGTTGCCGATACCGGCAACCTCCTGGGCAATGCCGGCCAGTCGCGTCTGGGCCGCGGAGACCACGCCCTGACGGTCCTTGTGGGCTTCCTCGAAGGCGACGACGGTGCGCACGTCGGAGGGATCGGTCAGTTCCTTGACCGCGGCGACGGCCTGGGACACGTTGAGGTCGTCGTAGTCGGCGATCGGGAGTTCATCCGCCTCCAGGACGCCACCGGCGGCGCGTGCGGAATGAATCGCGTCTGCGACTCCATCAGCGCCTTCGTTGCGAGTGACCTGCTCGGCCGTTTCGAGGGCGGCATCACGCGATGCCGCGAGCGTCTTCACCGCGACGTCGCCCGCGTGGGCGCCTCGCCCGAGCAACGCGCTCAGCATCGGCGGGGTGGTGCGGGCCGTGTCGAGAGCACGGTCGATACCGCGCGCGGACCACGAGACGGGGACGTTGATCAGCCGGATCGTGGCGCCGGTCGCCGCCTGGAACGGGGTGCGTCGCAGTGCCGCCGGTCCGCCGAGCGCCTCCTCCGCGAGCACCGTGGTCAACCAGTCGACGGTCGCGGCGTGCGCGGTGACCAGCCGATCGGCCAACCGGACGACGTCCTGCTTCCCGGCCGCGGTCGCGAGGGCCTTCACGTACCGCGCCCGGTCGAGCAGCTGGTGCTCGAGGGCGAGGTCGCCGAGCAGGGCCTCGTCGAACGGCTGTGCCTGCTCCGCCATCGCCTTCAGCGCCGCTGCCACCCGGCCGAGCAGGGGGCCGACGATCTCCGGCACTCCCCCGAGATCGCGGATGGCGCGTGAGATCGCCTCCGCGCGGAGGCGTCCGTTTTCGGCGTTCTCGGTCAGCTCTCGGCGCACGGCCTCCGTGCGCGCCTGCGTGACGCGCGTTTCGGCAACCTGGATTTCGGTATTGGTGAGATCGAGGACGGCGTGCAGCTGGGTGATCAGTGTGGGGACGGTCATGTGTGTCCTTCCAGTACGTGGGTGCGGTCAGATCAGGCTGGAGATGAGATATGCCGCGAGTAGGACGCCGATCAGAACGGACGCACCGGTGACGGCCGCGAGGACCGCCGATCCGGTCACGGACACCGCGGGCACGGCGGCAACGAGCGCAGCGATGAGAGCGGTCCCGAGCGAGAAACGACGGTCGGGCTCGTCCTGCTGATTCTTCGCGTGCCGGGGAGGGCGCGTGCGGAGTGCATTGTCGGCAAGGGTCATGGTTCGATTTCCCGTCTGAAGTCTCGAATGCGGACCAGAATCGGGACTACACGAGAGGACGTTCGCCGGACGACGCTGTCGGCGCCTTCGTGCAGTGCCCGGGTTTCGCGATGTGCAGCGGTAGCGCGCTGACGACATCGACTGGACGGGCAGTGTCTCGTTCGGCCATTGCTTGTTCTCTCCCTGCCGCAACGTCACATGCTCGTATGCGTGCGGCTCGTTCGGGTCATCAACTTATCTGCTCTGGCTGATACAGATTTCATCATAACTACTCATCAGTAAAGTACAACCCTTGCGAGCAAGAGAATCGAACGACGCGAGGATCACCGCTCTGAAAACCACCAGGACCAGCACAGATGACACATCCGCAGATGCGCGCGCTCTCGAAGACCGAAGACGGAGACCGACGTGGATCCGGGAATTCGTCGATCCCCGGTGGCCGTACGGATCACTCTCCGGCCGAGTCGCCCCCCGAGCCTTCCAACCGGGACGCCAGATCCGCATTCTCGGATTCGAGCGCGAGGATCCTCCGAATACCCGGGACGTTCACTCCGTCCTCCATGAGCTGCGCTATGCGCGCCAGCCTGGCCAGATCGTCTTCGCTGTATCTACGGGTACCGCCGCTGGTCCGGGCAGGGGTCAGCAATCCGCGACGTTCGTACAGCCGCAGGGTCTGCGGGCCGATGCCCGTCAACTCCGACGTCACCGCAATTCCGTAGACCCCGCGACACGAGCGGGGTAGGGCATCGATGGTCATAACAGGCTCCCTTCTGCTTAAGGAACACCTGATGTTAACAAACGAATGAAACGAATCTGTAATTGAAGATATAGATTTTGCTTATTACCTTCAGCACGTACCCTCGGCTGCGGCGAGGATCAGGACCGGGTGACGTAATCTCGGATCCGAACCGAACACGAACCGAGGCCGTCCAGGCAGGGTTCGTGGAGGTGTCGTGGCCGCGAGTGCCACGGCCTCTGCCCCAGAGACGAGAAGACGGTGCCCCGCACTCAGGAACACGCAGACCGCTACCGCGACGCTCTCACCGCGCTCGCCGCGGCAACTCAGCGACCGGCAAATGTGGTCAACACCGGTGCGGGCTATGCGATCCGGGTCGATTTCGAGTACAACCGCTACCTTCTCGCATCCAACGCCGCCGACGGACTGACCGACACGGTCGAGGACACGTCCGAATGGCGGGTCAGCCTCTACCAGGGTGTCACCGACGGAACGTCCGACGAACTGCTGGCCGCCGCCGAGCACGCATGGCTGGTGGACGCGTTCGACCTCGCGTTCGCCGATATCCGGGCGAAGGGAAAATGGCAGTCGGCCGACGCGTCGTTCGACGAGTTCACCCCCACCAACGACCAGTCTGCGAGCTGAGCCGGTAGGCGCGGCTCAGGCGCGGTCCGGAAACTCGGACTGCACGAGCCGCTCGAGTTCGGCGTTGCGCGCCGCGAGGATCGCGTTCTCGGCTTCGAGCTGAAGGATCTGACCGATTCCGATCAGATTGACACCGGCCGCGACGAGTTCGGTGATCTTCTGGAGGCGCGCGACATCGTCCTCGCTGTACCGGCGTGTTCCACCGCCCGTGCGAGTCGGTGTGATCAACCCTCGCCGCTCGTACAAGCGCAGTGTCTGCGGCCCGATACCCGTCAACTCCGACGTTACCGAGATCCCGTACACACCCCGCTGCGAACGAAGCGGCACATGAGAGGACGTCACCGGATCTCCCTTCTTCTCAGGGCGCATCAATCCTACCAAGGTTCGGTAGACACAATGTGCCGCAGGGGGTGCAGGTTCGCTCCGCCCTGCGCGTACCGCGCTGTCCCCACTCCTGCATCGCAGTTCTCGGCAGCCGGATGGCCACCCGGCCTCATCTGATCTCTTCCCGGTCCGGTTCTCCGGCCCGGCGATCACCGTCTCGAGCAGCTATCTTGCCGATTCCGCTTGAACTTCCTGCGCTATGACTGTAGAACAAATCTATATCCATCAACGCAGATAAGTTCTCACCATGAGTTGGGCACCAAGGAGAAGCGATGACCACACACAACCCGCAGAACGCTCCCCACGACGGCGAAGTCCTCGTTCTCGGCGCACGCAGTGGTGGAGCGATCGCCGGCGGCCTGATCGCCACGCTGGCCCTCAGCGCACTCACCCTCCTCTCCTCCCTGCCGACCTGACGGCCGGCCCGGCCACCGCTCTCCGTCTCATACCGACCCTTCACACCCGACAGGACGCATCGCTCATGCCCGCCAGTTCCACATCCCACGCTTCCGCCACCACTACTGCCTCGCGAGGCGGAGCAACGATGAGCACCGAGGAAATCAAGGCCCGGATCGAGGCGATGTTCGCCGACGAGGCCGCCGACACCTCACCCGCACTCGTCGAATAGCGACGCCATTGCCGATGCCGGCCGGTCAGAGAAGGGCAGAGCCATGAATGTGTCCACCCAGCTCCTAGCACCATCCTGCGAGATCCGTCGCATCCCCCCGAGGACGACGCCGACGCGTCGCACGAAGCCTGCGGCGGAGGTCGCAACAGACGACCGACGACTGGAACGCCCGCAAGCCGCGCGCGGCGAGCGCGACCAGTACCGTGACGTGCCCGCACAGTGCGAGGCCATCGGCCGGCTCGCCGCCTCCGACCCCCGCCGCGAAGTGCTGCGACAGCGACTGATCGAACGTTGCCTGCCGCTCGCCGAACACATCGCCCGGCGCTTCCACGGTCGCGGCGAACCACTCGACGACCTGATCCAGGTCGCCCGCCTCGGTCTGGTCAAGGCCGTCGACCGCTTCGACGCCCGCTGCGGAGGGAACTTCGTGTCCTACGCCGTCCCGACCATCACCGGCGAGGTGCGCAGGCACTTCCGCGACACGGGCTGGGCCATGCGCGTCCCGCGCAGCATGCAGGAACTGCACCTCTCCCTCACCAACGCGACAACCGACCTGACCACGACGCTCGGACGCGCTCCGACGGCGAGCGAACTGGCCGAGGCCCTCGGGATCGACAAGGACGAAGTAGTCCAGGGGCTCCGGGTCGCCGACGCGTACAGCACCCTGTCCGTCGATTTCCCGCTCGGTGAGAACGAACGCCCGCTGTCGGAGACGATCGGAGACGTCGACCCCGCCCTCGCCCACGTCGAGGACCACGTGGTCCTCGCACCTCTGCTGGAATCACTTCCCGATCTCGAACGCACTGTGCTGGTTCTGCGCTTCTTCGGCAACATGACCCAGTCGCAGATCGCAGCGCGGGTGGGTGTCTCGCAGATGCAGGTGTCTCGGCTCCTGACCAAGACCCTGGCGGATCTGCGCGGGAAACTCGCCGACGTCGGCGGTCAGATGCTCTCGTAGTCGGCCAGGAAATCCTCCCACGTCCGCTTGCCCGTCACTGCGACGTCGAGTGACAGGTTCGCGCCCTCCCGGTACGCGCGGCCGGCCTTTCCCGGCATCCGGACCGGCATCATCAGCCGATGCCTTCCGGTCGCCTTCAGGTATCCGCGCATCAGATCGGCCATGTCGTACACGGTCGGCCCGGGCAGGTCGGGTACGAGGCCGGCCGGTGCCGCGAGCGTCAGTTCCACCAGTCGCGCCGCGACCTCCCCCGAATCGACCGGCTGGAAGCGCAGTCCGCCCGGGACCGGGATCACCGGCAGTTTCACCAGCTTCTGCAGCATGGTCAGCACCAGGTCGTGGAACTGGGCCGCGCGCAGCGTCGTCCACGGCACACCCGAGTCGGCCACCGCTCGTTCCGCTGCCAGCTTGGATCCGAACCAGCCGAGCGGAACGCCGTCGGCGCCGATCACCGAGATGTACACGAGGTGCTGCACCCCGGCACGCGAGGCGGCCTCCACCAGGTTCCGCATCGCGACCTCGTCACCCTTGGGTCCGCCCGCCAAGTGCAGAACGATCTCGACCCCCTCCAGCGCAGGCTCTATTCCCTTGCCCTCGAACAAGTCACCGGCCAGGTACTCGACGCCGACGCCGGGCTCGCGGCCGTGCCTGCTGAGAACCCGCACGTCCCGACCCGCTGCCCGCAGCAGTGGGACGACCTGACGTCCGAGCGTGCCCGTACCGCCGGTGATCAGAATGGGTGATGTCATGATCTCTCCAGATTCGTTGGATGCGGGACTCGGTTTCCCGGTCTCGGCAGCTGGTTTTCGGTGGATCTACAGCTAAGACACGCGGCGAGGAAGGAATGTGACACGGTGGACGACCGCGATCGGCTGACGGAGCGTTTCGAGGAACACCGGCCCCGGCTGCGGGCCGCCGCGTACCCGATGCTGGGCTCGGTGACCGAAGCCGACGACGCCGTCCAGGAGGCGTGGCTGCGCATGAACCGCGCCGACACCGGCGACGTGGACAATCTCGAGGCGTGGCTGATCACCGTGGTGTCGCGGGTGTGCCTGAACGTGCTGCGATCACGCGAGCAGCGGCGCGAGGAACCTCTCGACGTGCAGGCGCACGACCCGGTCGTCGGTCACGAGGACGGTGGCGACCCCGAACACGAAGCGGTGCTTGCCGACTCGGTCGGGCAGGCACTGCTCGTGGTGCTCGACACGCTGACCCCGGCCGAGCGGCTCGCGTTCGTGCTGCACGACATGTTCGACGTGCCCTTCGACGACGTCGCCCCCATCGTGGGCCGCTCCTCCCCGGCGGTTCGGCAGCTCGCCAGCCGCGCCCGCCGACGGGTGAAAGGAGTCTCGCCGGCGCCGGACACGGCGGATCTGGAACGCCAGCGCCGCGTCGTCGACGCCTATCTGGCCGCTACCCGCGGCGGCGACTTCGACGCGCTGGTCGCCCTGCTCGATCCGGATGTGGTGCTCCGCGCCGATCCGGCTGTCGGCCCCACCCCGGCGCCTCTCGTGATCCGGGGTGCCCGCGTCGTGGCCAGGGGCGCTCTCGCCTCCTCGGAACGGGCCCGGTTCACCCAGGTCGCCCTGGTGAACGGGACGGTCGGGCTCGTGATGGCTCTCCACGGGCGGTTGCACCTGGTGCTGGCGTTCACGATCGCGGACGGCAGCATCACCGAGATCGACGTCATCGCGGAACCCGATCGCGTCCGCCGACTCGATCTCGCGGTTCTCGGTGACTGACGGGACCCCGGTCACCCGTACAGGGTGATGACCCTGCGCGCCCCGACCCGCAGCATGGAGGTGGCCGACACTGCCGGGAGAGAGGCGCGAACGTGACTACTGCCTCGGACGACGACGCCCCACCCCAGAGCGCAGCCGCGCCGTCGCCGTTCCCGCCCATCGCCGACTACGCCTTCCTCTCGAACTGTCACACCGGGGCGCTGATCGCGCCGGACGGTTCCGTCGACTGGCTGTGCGTGCCCCGTTTCGACTCGCCCAGCGTGTTCGGTTCCCTTCTCGACCGCGAGGCCGGGATGTTCCGGATCGGCCCGTTCGGGCTCAACGTTCCGGCGTCCCGGCAGTACGAGCCGGGAAGCAACACCATTTCGGCGGTGTGGAACACGCCGACCGGCTGGGTGACCGTGCGCAGTGCACTGACGATGGGGCCGAGCCGCGGCGAGGACACGATCACTCCCCACACACGGCCGCCTGCCGACGAGGACGCCGATCACATGCTGGTCCGCACGGTCACCTGCCTCGACGGCAGTGTGGAGGTGGAATTGGTGTGCGAGCCCGTCTTCGACTACGGGCGCACACCGGCGGAGTGGGTTCTCGTGGACGGCGACCGGCACACCGCCGACGCGAGCGGCGCGGGACGGACCCTGCGCCTGCAGACGGACATGGCGCTCGGCATCGAGGGTGGGCGGGTGCGCGCCCGGCACGTGCTGGAGAAGGGTCAAACCCTCTATTGCGCGCTGTCGTGGGCGGCGGAACTCGCCGCACCGGAAACGGCGGAAGAGGCTGTCGCGCAACTCGATGCAACCTCGGCGTTCTGGCGGCGCTGGTTCAGCCACGCACGTTTTCCCGATCACCGGTGGCGGGAGGCGATTCAGCGGTCCGCCCTCACCATCAAGGGACTCACGTACATGCCGACCGGCGCCACCGTCGCAGCCCTCACCACCTCCCTACCGGAAACTCCGGGCGGCGAACGCAATTGGGACTACCGGTACACGTGGATGCGGGACTCCACGTTCACACTGCAGGCTCTGCACTATCTGAACCTGGACTGGGAGGCCGACGAATTCATGCAGTTCATCGCAGACCTCGAGTCGAACGGCGATGGCGCACTGCAGATCATGTACGGGATCGACGGCACCCGCGACCTGACGGAGTCGACCCGCGACGACCTGTCCGGCTACGCGGGCGCGCGTCCGGTGCGCATCGGCAACGGCGCGTTCGACCAGCGCCAGAACGACGTGTTCGGCGCCGTCCTCGACTCGATCCTGTTGCACACGGTGCGCAGCAAGCGCCTCCCCCGCCGGCTGTGGCCGCTCGTGCAGCAGCAGGCGACGTGCGCGTCCGCGGTATGGCGCAACCCCGATCAGGGGATCTGGGAGGCTCGCGGTGCACCGCAGCACTACGTATCGTCGAAGCTGATGTGCTGGGTGGCACTCGACCGGGCGGCGAAGATCGCGGGCATCCGCGGCGATCGCTCGGCCGAGGAAATCTGGCGCGCCACAGCCGAAGAGATCCGCGCGGACATCCTCGAGCACGGGGTGAAGAACGGGGTTCTGCGCCAGCACTACGACACCGAGGCGCTGGACGCGTCGACCCTGCTCGCCGCGGTCTTCGGTTTCCTTCCCCGCGGGGACGCGCGCCTGCGCGCCACCGTCGACGCCATCGCGAACGATCTCACCGATGACGGATTCGTCCTGCGCTACCGCACCGGCGAAACCGACGACGGGTTGTCGGGCAAGGAAGGCAGTTTCCTGATCTGCTCGTTCTGGCTGGTGTCGGCACTGACCGTGGTCGAACAGGTGCAGGAGGCAACCGATTTGATGGAGCGGTTGGTGAGCGTGTCTTCTCCCCTGGGGCTGTACGCCGAGGAGTTCGACACGAGCACCGGCCGTCATCTCGGCAATTTTCCGCAGGCGTTCTCCCACCTCGCGCTGATCGAGGCCGCGGGGCGCATCATCCTGCACGAACGGATGCGGGAACTGATGTGAGCCGAGGCGGACCACTACGCCCCGTCACCGTAGGCTGAGATCGTGTCCCGAGCAGAGTCGAATCGGACGTACAGCGGCCAACCGGTTGCGGAACGTCGCGTAGCCCGCCGGGCACGGTTCCTCGACTCCGCCCTGTCGGTCTTCGCGGAGAAGACTTACGCCCACAGTTCGATCAGCGACATCTGCGCCCACGCCGGACTGTCGCGTCGCCAGTTCTACGAGGAGTTCGGCAGCCGCGAGGACATCCTCCTCGCGCTCTACGACACGATTCAGGACGAGGCCCGGGACGCGGTGCTCGCCGCGAACGACCGGGCGCCCTCGCGCGATCCCCGGACCGTCGCCGCCAGCGTCATGACGGCCTACATCGAGTCGGTCGGCACGGACGAGCGGCGGGCCAGGATCATCTTCGTGGAGGTGGTCGGGGCGGGCCCCCGGGTGGAGCAGTACCACCTCGCGCGCCGCACGCAGTGGGCCGAACTCTTCGAGGTGGTCACCCGCACGATCGACGGTGGCGTCGTCGACCCGCCCGAGCGGTTCGCGATGGTGTCGATCGCCTTCATCGGGGCGGTCAACGATCTCGCCCATCACTGGAGCACCGCCTCCCCCCGAACGTCCGCCTCGGTCCTGGTGGACGTTCTGAGCACGATGCTCATCGCGCTGGTCACCGACCAGACCTGAGCCGAACTTACTCGCGGGTATTGCGATACCCGTCACACCTGATCTAGGGTCTGCTCTCAAAGTGAGACATAGACGTCTCACTTCTGCCCGGGGGAGGACCACATGATCGGAACGACAGCGCTACGACGCCGAATGCTGCTGGTGGGAGCGATGGCGGTGGGCGCACAACTCGCCGTCGCCACGCCGTCGGTCGGGGCTCCCACCGACGGCGGAACGTCGGTCGACGTGCAGCCGGCCCCTACCGTTCCCGCCTGGCCCGAGGCCGACCGGAGTTTCTACGAACCGCCTGCGGACGTGGTCGCGGCGGCCGAGCCGGGCGAGATCATCGCCGCCCGCGAAGTGCACCTGGCGAACCTGTCGGTGCTTCCGGTGAACGTCGACGCGTGGCAGCTGTCGTATCGCTCCGACAATTCGCGGGACGAGCCGATCCCGGCGGTCGCGACGGTCGTCAAGCCCCGGGGCACGATCGACGGCGTCCGCAATCTGCTCTCGCTCCAGCCGGCGGAGGACTCCCTCGGCAAATACTGCGCCGCCTCGTACGCACTGCGGCAGTGGTCCGTGCCCGCGCCGCTTACCGGTCAAATCGTCGCGCCGCTGCAGTTCCTCGAGGCGCAGGCCGCCCTCGCCCAGGGATGGGCCGTTGTGATGCCGGATCACCAGGGCCCGAACGCCGCGTATGCGGCCGGGCCCCTCGCGGGCCGCATCACCCTGGACGGGATCCGCGCGGCGGAGAACTTCGACCCCCTGGGCCTGACGGGCCGGCAGACTCCGGTCGGGTTGATGGGCTACTCCGGAGGCGCGATCGCGACGGGTCACGCCGCCGAACTCCACGCGAGCTACGCACCGGACCTGAATATCGTGGGCGCGGCCGAAGGCGGCATCCCCGCCGATCTCGGCGCCCTCGTCGATCTCGCCGACAACAATCTGGGTGCGGGAATCGTGCTGAGCGGCGTGTTCGGCGTGAGCCGTGACTATCCCGAGCTCGCGGAGTATCTCGACACGCATCTGAACCCACTTGGCAAGCAGCTCCTTGCCGCCAAGAGCAACCTCTGCGTCAGCTACCAGTCGGCGCTACTGCCGTTTGCGAACCTGAGGGGCCTGTTCGACAGCCCGAGCGGCGACCCGCTTCGCGATCCGGTGGTCGAATCGGTACTCGACCGGACCGAGATGGGTCACCGGGTCCCGGACGTGCCGATGTTCATGTACCAGGCGAACCCGGACTGGCTGGTTCCGGTCGGGCCCGTCGACACACTCGTCGACACCTACTGCCAGGACCCGAACGCCCGGGTGACGTACACCCGCGACCACGCCAGTGAGCATCTGTCCCTCGAACCGGTCGCGGCCGCGAGCGCCCTGGTGTGGCTGCGGGACCGGTTCGACGGGGTGCCCGCCGACGCCGGGTGCACCACCCACGACGTGGGATCGATGGCCCTCGACCAGGCGACGTGGCCGGTGTGGTCGTCGATCGTCGGCGACACGATCGCGAGCCTGCTCGGTCAGCCGATCGGCACGTGAGGGCGCGGTCCCGATCAGAGGTCGCCGACACCGGCGAGCAGTCTGCGCGCCCCCTCGTGGAGGCGGTCCCGGACGGTGGCGACGCTGATCTGCATCGTGTCCGCCACCTCGTCGCAGGACATTCCCCGGTAATACACGAGGGCCAGTGTCTCCCGTTCGAGGGCGGGCAGCGATTCCACCGCGTCCAGTACCGCCGACCTGCACGAATTCACTTGCATGCACTCATCGTCAATGACCGGCGGGGTGGGAGACAGGGACCCCAGGGTGACGAACTGCCCACCCAGGGGTGAGCGTGCGGGAAACACGGAGGGCCACCTTCGCGGGAGAAGGTGGCCCTCTGTGTGCGGAGGTAATTCCGCGGTGGAGCCTCCTGTCAGGATTGAACTGACGACCGCTCGCTTACAAGGCGAGTGCTCTACCACTGAGCTAAGGAGGCGGACACGCGCGCCCATCATATCCATTGCAGGAACGTCGGCTACTTCCGCCCACATTGGATAGCGTTGAAGCCATGAGTACCTCGGAGATCGCCACCGTCCTCGCTTGGCACGACGCCCTCAACTCCGGCGACATCGACACTCTGCTGTCGCTGTCGAGCGACGACATCGAGATGGGTGGGCCGAAAGGCGCCACCCAGGGCCTGGCGGCGCTGCGGGAATGGGCGTCTACCGCGGGCATCACGCTGATTCCGCAGCGAATGTATTACTACGACGGGGTGCTGGTGGTCGAACAGCAGGCCACGTGGGCCACGGACCCCGAGGAGACGCGTATCCTGGCCTCTGCATTCCGTGTCGTCCACGATCAGGTCATCTCCACGTTCCGCCACGAGACACTCGAGTCTGCACTCTCCGCCACCGATTTGACCGAGAAAGATCTTGTCTCCGACACGTAGTATGGCCAAGCTCACAGAATCCCTCCAACGTCTGACAGGCGACCGTCGCGCAACGGTCGATGCGGTCACCGCTGCACCCACACCGCTGCAGCCGATCGACCTCACCGACGACGCGGTGGTCGCCGAAGTACTCGACCTCGCCGTGCGAGTCGGTGAAGTGCTCCTTGCGTCCGGCACCGGTGCGATGGACACCGCCGAGCAGGTGCAGTTCATCGCCGCCACGTACGGCCTCGCCCAGTGCGATGTGGATGTCACGTACAACTCCATCGTGCTGTCCGCGTACCGTGGGCCGACCCTCCCGCCGGCAAGCACGATGCGGATAGTGCACTACCGCTCGATGGACTTCACCCGCCTCGCGGCGGTGGACCGGCTCACGCGGCGGATCCGCCGGGAGGCCGTCACCCCCAGCGAGGCGCACGAGGCCCTGACCGCAGTCACCACGGCGCCGCACCCGTACAACCGCTGGATCGCGACGCTCGCCTGGGCGTCCATGGCCGCGTCGGTCTCCGTGTTGATGGGTGGTGGGGTGCTGGTCGCATCGGTCGCCTTCCTGACGACGATGGTGATCTACCGGGTCAACCGCGTCCTCAACCGCATCGGTCTGCCGTTCTTCTTCCAGCAGGTGGCGGGCGGTCTGGTGGCGGCGACCCCGGCGGCGACGCTGTACACGTTCCAGGATCAGCTGGGTGTCGAGATCAGACCCTCACAGATCATTTCGGCCGGTGTGGTGGTGCTGTTGTCCGGGTTGTCGCTGGTCGGTTCCGTGCAGGACGCCATCACCGGAGCACCGATCACCGCGGCGGCGCGATTCTTCGAAGTGGTCATGATGACCGGCGGCATCATCGCCGGTGTGGCCATCTCGTTGCGTCTGACCGGCGTGCTGGGTTCGACCCTGCCACCCGTCAACGTCGAGATCACGGAACTCGTGCAGCTACCCGTCCTGGTGATGTCGGGCGCTTTCGCGTCGATGTTCTATGCACTGGCCTGCTACGCCGAGCAGCGTGCCCTCACGGCCGCGTGGTTCGGTGGCGCGGCCGGCGCCCTGGTCTACATGGTGGCGCACCAGTTCGGCATCGGCCCCATCATCGGTTCGGCACTCGCGGCCACGGTGGTCGGTTTCGCCGGTGGTCTGATGGCCCGCCGCGCGCTCACGCCGCCGCTGGTCGTCGTGGTGGCGGGTATCACGCCACTGCTGCCGGGTCTGTCTCTGTATCGGGGCTTGTACGCCCTGCTCAACAACGAGGTGGTGATCGGACTCAGCTCGCTGCTGGCGGCGTTCGGTATCGGTTGCGCGCTCGCGGCGGGCGTCACGCTGGGCGAGTGGATCGCCCGGACCCTGCGGAGGCCGCGCATCCTGCGTCGCACAGACGACATCCGCCGCCCCGTCTTCAAGACGAGGCGGCGGAAGTCGGTCGAAACACACACACAGAAGGCGGCCTGAGGCAGTTTCAGGCGACCGCCTCTCGGCCGTCTGCCGGGTACGACCGCCGGTGTCTCACCGGACGGTCGTCCCGGCACATCGTCGCCGAAACGCGGCGCCGGGGAGGTCAGCTCTTGTCGACGCTGTGCCGTCCGCCCGACTTCTCGTCGGCCTCCATGGCCTCACGCAGGCTCTTCGGCCGCATGTCGGTCCAGTTTTTCTCCACGTACTCGAGGCACGCGGCCCGGCTTTCCTCGCCGAAAACTACGCGCCAGCCTGCCGGCACCTCAGAGAACGTGGGCCACAGTGAGTGCTGGTCCTCATCGTTCACCAGCACGTAGAAGCGGCCTTCTTCGTCATCGAATGGATTGGTGCTCATCTCGCCTCGCTTGTCGCATACGTGTCCTGTGCGTTCACACTAGCAAGCGTGCCGTTGCGGCCACGCCTTGTTACGACAGATGTAACGATCTCTCCCGCCCGCACGGCAACGTTCGACAGGAGCGACGACGTGATTCCGTGCGTTTTCTCCGTGCCGCCCTGCAGATAGATTCCCGCTGTGACGTCCGGTGAAACCGCCAATCTGTAATCTCGGCCCACGTCGCGCGGCGGGTGGGTTTTCGGCGCGAGATCGCCGAGCAGAGGCTCGAGAGGTGCGGGGGTGAAACCGGTGGCCAGAATCAGTGCGTCGCAAGCGAGAGTGTCGGTGAGGCCGTCCACACCGCTGCGGACAGCCACCTCGATTCCGTCCGAAGTCTCGTCGACGGCAATGATCTCCGACGCGCGACGCATGAACAGGCGGCGACGCCCACGAACGCGTTCCTGGTATTCGGTCGCGTAGAGCTCGTTGATGAGCTCGATGTCGACCACCGAATAGTTAGTACTCCTATGGACATCCAGCAATCGCAGACGCTCCGCCTCCGGGGCACCGTGCAGATCGTCCACCGCGTCCGGATCGAAGATGCGGTTGGCGTACGGACTGTCGTCGGCCGGGCTGTACCCGTACCGCGAGAAGACGCTGTGGACTTCGGCTTCGGGGTAGTTTCCGTGCAGGTACTGCACGATCTCGGCGGCACTCTGGCCTGCCCCGAGGACGACGAACCGATGGTGGACCGGGGCCGGCATCTCACCGAGCCGGAACAGGAACTGGTGGTTGTGGAAGCATCGCGCAGAGGGGTTGGCCCACTCGGGGATTCGTTCCCGCAGACCGGCGCCCATCACGACGTTGCGCGCGATCACCGTGCTGCCGTCGGCGGCGCGGACCTCGAAACGGTCGATCACCCCGTCGTCGCCGCGGATTCCGCGCACGGTCTCCACCGCGGTGCCGTATCGCACGTCGGCGTCCACTCGGCGTGCCGCCCACTGCAGGTAGTCGTGAAACTCGTGACGAGTCGGGAAGAAGGTCTGGTGATTGACGAAGTCGACGAGGCGACCCTGATCGAAAAGGTAATTGAAGAAGGTGAACGCGCTACGCGGATTCCGGAACGTCACCAGGTCCTTCGGAAACGCGATCTGCATCGTCGCGCCGTCGAGAAGCATCCCGGGATGCCAGCCGAATCGATCCTGCTTCTCGAAGAACTGCGCGCTGATCCGCTCGCGCGGGGGGCACTCCGCATTGTGTTCCTCGATGGCAATGGCCAGGGCGAGGTTAGCGGGACCGAATCCGACACCCACGACATCTCGCACTGGGAGATCTGTACCGACCGTTTCCGGCGATTCACTCATAGCTCGTTGTCCGTCCTCGACGCCGCGCCGCACCCGACCCAGCCGCCGTCCGCCTTCCGAAAAGATAGTGAAGCCTATCCTTATTTCCAGCACAGTACCAAGTACTTCCGGCCCTCGCGGCGGCGAACTCCGCCCCGGAACTGCGATCTGGATCACTCTCGCTCATCGGGATCCTTCCGCCCACACGGTGACCAGCGACGACAACTCCGACGCCCAGCCACGAACCGTCTCGGCGTCCAGCACATCCGAGGAGAACGAGAAATACGCGTGGACAGGTCCGTCGCCGATCGGCTCGTAGAAACTCAGCGTCAGGTCCGAATCCGGAACACCCACCGGCACCGGCATCAACCCACCCAGCGCGTCGAGATGACCGAGCCTGGCCTGCTCGTGATGAACGAGCATGATCTGCGGACGCAGCACCGCGGTCTCACCGACCGCCGCCACGACGTCGGCGAACGCCACATCCTGGTTGTCCAGCGCGTCGAGATTCGCGGTACGGACACGCCGCAGCAACTCCACGGGATCGGGACCACCGCTCGTATCCGTTCGCAACAGAACGATATTGAAGAAACAGCCGACCAGCGCGTCCAGCGCGTCCTCCGTGCGTCCCGCGACGAGAGACCCCAGCGGAATGTCCGTGCCCGCGCCGTGCCGTGTCAGCACGGTGGCGAGTGCGGCCTGCAACACCATGAACAGGCTGGTGCCCGTCTCGCTCGCGAACTTCCGGGCCGCGCTGTGGAGTTCCGCGTCGATCTCGACCGGCACGATCTCCGCCGTCCGCGATCCGCGCCCGGCCGGGGCGGGCAGGTCGAGCCGGGACGGCATGCCGTCCAGCGTCGCCCGCCAGTAGTCGAGCTGACGCGACCGACGGCTGCCCGGGTCCTCGGGATCGCCGACGAGCGCCTGCGACCACACGACGTAGTCGGCGTATCCGACGGGCAGCGGTTCCCACGCAGGTTCCTCGCCGTGCGAGCGCGCGGCGTACGCGCCCATCAGATCACCGAGCAACGGCACCACGGACCACTCGTCGACGGCGATGTAGTGCATCGCGAGGAGCAACACCTGGGTGCTGTCGGCGCCGGTCACGAGATGCACCCGGAGCGGTGCGTGCTCGGTGAGATCGAGGGGTTCCTGCGCCAATTCGAAGACGGTGCGGTGCACGTCCCCGTCCCCGACGTCGACGAGTTCGAGGGCGGGCCGCACCGCTTCCTGCGCGATGACGGTGTCCCCGGCCTCCACGTACACGGTCCGCAGCGGTTCGTGCCGGGACGTGACGTCGTCGAGAGCCTGCGCCAGGATCTCGACATCGACGGTGTCGCGAAGCTGCAGCGACAATGCGTGACTGGCCCGCGCCTCGGCGCCGGCCGCCCGGAACTGCTTCCAGAACCGGCGTTGCGGCCCGGACAGCGGCAGCGCCTCCGGTCTCGGGTCCGCTGCCGTCAGCACCGGCCTGCCGGTGGACGAGGCCCCCGCGACGAGTGCGGCGAGTTCGGCCACCGTGGAATTGTCGAACACCTCCCGGATACCGATGTCGACGGCGAACCGCCCGCGGATCCGTCCCACCACCCGCATCGACGCCATGGAGTTGCCGCCGAGGTCGAAGAAGTTGTCGTGGATGCCCACCGACGGCAGATGCAGGATGTCGGCGAACACTGCGGCGATCTCCTTCTGCTCCGACGTCTGCGGGGCGCCGTCCCCGGTCAGGGCCGACCAGTCCGGCAGCGGAAGCGCCTTGCGGTCGAGTTTGCCGTTGGGCGTCAACGGGAGATCGCCGTCCAGCACGACCACGAGAGTCGGCACCATGTAGTCGGGCAACCGCGCGGCGGCGTGTTCCCGCACCGCCTGCGGATCGATCTGCCCGGCTCCGTGACCGTCGGCCGGTGTCACATAGCCCACGAGCCGGACGATGTCGCCGGACCGGTCCGCGACGACCGCCGACTGCTTCACCACCGGATGGCTTCCGAGGGCCGCGATGATCTCGCCGAGTTCGATGCGGAATCCGCGGATCTTCACCTGGTCGTCGACGCGTCCGAGGAAGTCGATGTTGCCGTCGGCCCGCCAGCGCGCCCGGTCACCGGTCCGGTACATCCGGGTGCCCGCGTCGCCGAAGGGGCTGGGCACGAACCGTACCGACGTGAGGTCGGGCCGGCCGAGGTAGCCGCGGGCCAGTCCGCGTCCCGCGATGTACAACTCGCCCGCCACTCCCGGCGGTACCGGCTGCAGGCGGTCGTCGAGGACGTACGCCTGCTCGTTGGGATCGGGGATGCCGATCGGCACGGCCGAGTTCCATCCGGGTTGCGCCTGCCACAGCGTGTTGTTGACGGTGGCCTCGGTGAGGCCGTACGCGGCCAGCAGGTTGAGCCGTTCCGCCCAGCGTCCGATCAGTTCCGGCGGCACGGTCTCGGTGCCCACCAGCACGGTGCAGCCCTCGGGGACGTCACACCCCGACGGCAACGCCGCCAGCAGTGACGGCGGAATGATCGCGTGCGTCACGGCGTGTGCGGCCATGAAGTCGGTGAGTTCCGGTCCGGCGACGCGGGACTCGTCGGGCACGATCACCAGGCGGGATCCCGTGCACAGTGCCATCGACAACTCGAAGACCGCGACGTCGAATCCGATCGACGCGAACTGCATCACCACCGAACCGGGGACGAGCTTCATCCGCTGTTCGGCGGTCGCGACGAGGCTGGGGATCCCGTCGTGAGTGAGGATCGCGCCCTTGGGTTTACCGGTGGAGCCCGACGTGTAGATGACGTACGCGGCGTGGTCCAAGCCCTGCGGGGGCTGCGGCACCTGCGGGCCGGGGCCGGTCTCGAGTTCCGCGACGACGGACGCGTCGTCGAGGAGAACGCGAGCGAGGCTGCCGACGTCCGCGATGCGCGGGCTCTCCCCCACCGTGGTCACCAGCACCCGCGCGGCGGAGTCGGCGAGCATGTAGGAGATGCGGTCGGACGGGTGGTTCAGGTCGAGCGGAAGGTATGCGGCCCCGAGTTTCAGCACCCCGAGCACGACCGAAACCATCTGCGCCGACCTCGGGACCGCGAGTCCCACAACGTCTTCGGCGCAGACGCCGCGGCGATGCAGCAGTGCGGCGATTCGGTCGGCGCGAACACTCAGTTCCGCGTAGGTAACCTCGCCCTCGCCCTCGCCGTCGCCGTCGACGACGGCCACGGCGTCCGGGGTCGCGGCCACGTGGCGGGCGAATGCCTCGTAGAACGTCTCCTCCGCCACCGGCTGTGCGGTGTCGTTGAACCCGCGCACCACGAGTTCGCGTTCGTCGCCGAGGAACACGTCGAGGTCGCCGACCGTGCGACCCGAGTCCGACGCGAGGGCGTCCAGCACCACGACCTGCCTGCGCGCGATCTTCTCCGCGGTGGCCCGGTCGAACTGGTCGGAGCCGTATTCGAGGCGCAGCTCGACCCGGTCGTCGTCGAGGTACTCGGTGAAGTTGAACACCAGGTCGAACTTGGCGGTGCGTTCCTCGAACGCCACCGGGGCGAGGGCCAGTCCGGGTGCGAACGCCGAATCGGACGTCCGGCTGTGGTAGCCGACCATCACCTGGAACAGCGGGTTCCGGGCCAGGGTCCGCGCCGGATTCACCTTCTCCACGACGGTTTCGAAAGGGACGTCCGCATGCGAGAACGCCGCCAGGTCGGTGTCTCGGACCCGTGCCAGCAGCTGGTCGAACGTGGGGTTGCCGGACACGTCCGTCCGCAGCACCACGGTGTTGACGAAGAATCCGATCAGGTCGTCGAGACCCTGTTCGCTGCGACCGGCGACCGGCGTGCCGATCGGCAGGTCGTCGCCCGCACCGAGACGGTGCAGCAACGCCGCCGACGCCGCGTGCAGCACCATGAACATGCTGGTTCCCGACGTCCGCGCGAGCGCACGCAGGGCCCGTGTCGTCGCGGCGTCGAGCGTCGTCTCGATCGCGCCACCGGCGAAGCTGGGCCGCGCGGGCCGGGTGCGGTCGGTGGGGAGCACCAACTCCTCCGGCGCACCGTCGAGAGTCGTCGCCCAGTAGTCGAGTTGACGGCTGACGAGGCTGGACGGGTCCTGCGGATCACCCAGAACGTCGCGCTGCCACAGCGTGTAGTCGGCGTACTGCACGTCGAGCGGCTCCCACGCCGGCGCCGAACCCTGCGCGCGAGCGGCGTACGCCGTCATCAGGTCCCGCAGGAACGGGCGGTCCGACCATTCGTCGGTGGCGATGTGGTGCAGCACGATGGCCAGCACCTGTTCGTCCGCGACCCGGATGAGGCTCGCGCGCACCGGGATCTCCGTGGCCAGGTCGAACGGGCGGCCGATGGTCTCGGTGACGAGCCGGACCAGGTCGGCCTCGGTGCCGTCCACCACCGCGACGTCGGGGCGGGCGTCGTCCAGGATCACCTGCACCGGTTCACCGTCGTGCTCCCCGAAGACTGTTCGCAGCGATTCGTGCCGCGACACGACGTCGGTCAGCGCCTGCTCGAACAACCCGGGGTCCAGTGCAGCCTGCAGTCGCAGGACGATCGGGAAGTTGTACGCGACGGCGGGGCCCGCCCCATCCCGAACCGAGGCGCCTTCCATCTGCTGGAGGAGCCAGAGGCGTTGTTGCGCAGCGGAGAGCGGTAGATGCTCGGGCCGTGGCCGGGCCACCAGCACCGGACGTGTCGAACCGGTGTCGTCGCCGATCCGGGCGGCGAGTTCGGCGACCGTCGGTGCCTCGAACAGGTCGCGCATGGTGAGGTCGGTGTCGAGTGCGGCCCGTGCCCTGCTGATCAGCCTGGTGGCCAGCAGCGAGTGACCGCCGAGGTCGAAGAAGTCGTCGTCGACCCCGGAGGCGGGGACGCCGAGGATCTCCCCGAACAAGGCGGACAGCACCCGTTCGGTGTCGGTGCGCGGTTCCGTGCGCGCGCCGCCGCTGCGGCCGAGCACGTCGTCCGCCGACGGCAGAGCCTTGACGTCGAGCTTGCCGTTGACCGTCATCGGCAGGCTGTCGACCTCGATGACCGCGGCGGGCACCATGTAGTCCGGCAACGTTGCGCGCAGCGCCTGTGAGTACTTTTCAACGTCCCGCGGTTGACAAGTACTCACGACGGCGTAGCCGACGAGCCGCTTGAAGCCACCCGGGCCCGAATCGACGACGACGGCAGCCTGACGCACGTCGTCCAGAGCTTCGAGCGCGGACGCGATTTCGCCGAGTTCCACCCGGTGACCGCGGATCTTCACTTGGTCGTCCGTGCGGCCGAGGAAGTCGAGATTCCCGTCCTCACGTCTCCGGACGAGATCGCCCGTCCGATACATACGTACGGATTCCCGGAACGGGTCGGCGACGAACCGCTCCGCCGTCAGCGCGAACCGGTCGAGGTAGCCGCGCGCCAACCCGACCCCGGAGATGTACAGCTCACCGGGAACGCCGTCCGGGACCGGACGCAACCAGGCGTCCAGCACGTAGGCGGACGTATTCCAGATCGGGGTGCCGACGGTGGGTGTCGCGCTGTCGGCGGTACCCGCGCCGAGGGTGTTGATCGTGTACTCGGTGGGACCGTACAGGTTGTACCCGACCGTTCCGTCCGTGTCGCGCAACCGGTTCCACACCGAATCCGGTACTGCCTCGCCGCCGAGGAGCACCAGCGGCGGCCGGTGCCGCCCCGGACCGTCGTCGAGCAGACCCTCCTCGACGAGGTGCTGGGCGTACGTCGGCGTCACGTTGACGACGTCGATCGCGTGGGTGTCGCAGTAGGCCACGAGCGCCTCGGCGTCACGCCGCAGATTCTCGTCGCAGATGTGGACCTCGTGGCCTTCGACCAGCCACAGCAGTTCCTCCCACGACATGTCGAACGCGAACGACACGGTGTGCGCGATGCGCAGTCGCCGGCCGCCCGCAGCGGTCACGACGGGTTCGAAGATCGCCTCACGATGGTTGAACTGCATGTTGGTCAGGCCGCGGTACGGGGTGACGACGCCCTTCGGCTTGCCCGTGGACCCGGACGTGTAGATGACGTACGCCGGATGGTCCAGGCGCCCGGGGGTTCCGGGCGCGAATCCGCCGAGTTCGGCCTCCGACAGCGGTCCGGACGCGACCGCGCCGACGTCCAGCGTGTCGACGGCCAGCGTGTCGACCGTCGCAGCGGCGAGCGTTCCGGCGACGTCCGACGTGGTGACCAGGACCGTCGGACGCGCGTCGTCGAGCATCGCGACGAGGCGCTCGGCGGGGTGGTCCAGTTCGAGCGGCAGATACGCGGATCCGGTGCGCAGCACGGCGAACAGCGCGACCACCATCTCCACCGACCGCGGCAGCGCGAGTGCGACGATCCGCTCCGGGCCCGCGCCGCGGCCCAGCAAGAGCCGGGCCATTTGGTTCACGTCGGCGTCGAGTTCGGCGTAACTCACGGTGCGGTCCCCGAACACCAGGGCCGTCTCGTCCGGTCGGAGTCGGGCCGCGTCGGCGAACAGATCGGCGATAGTCGTGTCGGGCAGAGCCTTCCGTTCGAACGGCGCGGGCGTTGCGGCACCGGCGATTCCGCCGACCACACCCGACAGGTCGGTGGACCACTCCTCGAGCACGGTCAGGTACCGCGACAGCATACGTTCGACCCGCGACTCCGAGATCTTCTCGGGGTGGAACTCGAACTTCACCTTCACGCTCGCGCCCGGCGTCACGACGACCGTGACCGGGTAGTGCGTGTGATCGATGCTGTCGCCGCCGCTGATGTCGTGCGCCGCATCGAGCGCCGCCACCTGCTTCTCGTCCACGAAGTTCTGCAGCACGTACAGCACGTCGAACAGCTGCCGGTGCTCGGAGACCCGCTGGATGGAGGCGAGCCCGAGGTAGTCGTACGGGGTCAGCGCCAACCTCTCCGACTGGATTCGCCGGAGCAGGTCGGCGACGGTCTCGCCGGCGCGCAGCGTCGTCCGGACGGGGACGGTGTTGAGGAACATTCCCGCCACCGCGTCGATGCCCGGGACCTCCGGTGGGCGTCCAGCCACGGTGGTGCCGAACACCAGGTCCCGGCGTCCGGTCTCGATTCCGAGCACGACGGCCAGCGCGGCGTTCAGCACCGCGTTGAACGTGACACCGGCACCGCGGGCACCGGCACGGAGCCGTTCGCTCAGCTCCTCGGACAGCACGGCGTCGCGGCGCTGCGGTGGCTGCGGCTCCCCCGGCACCGTCGCGGCGAGGAGGGTCGCTTCGTCGAGTCCGCGGAGCGCCTCGGTCCACGCCGACTGTGCGGCGTCCGCATCCTGCGCGGCCAGCCACCGCAGATAGTCCTCGAACGTGCCCTCGGGGGCACCGAACCCGGAGTCGTCGCCACTCGATTCGTAGAGGGCGAGCAGCTGACTGACGACGAGGCCGTTGGACCATCCGTCCCACAGCAGGAACTGCCGGTTGATCACCAGTCGGTCGTGGGAGTCGCCGAGCCGCAGCACCATTGCCCGCCACAGCGGCGGGGAGGTGAGGTCGAACGGGGTCAGCCGGTCCTGCGCGGTCAGTTGTTCGGCGTAGGACGCGCGTTCGGGCTCGTCGAGTTCCCGGAGGTCGAACTCGGCGACGGGCACGTCCAGGCCGGCGCCGAAGAACTGCACCGGCGCAGGCAGCCCTGCACTGATGAACCCCGCTCGCAGCGTGGGATTGCGTCGCTGCAGTGTGCGCAGCGCGGCGGCGAGCCTGTCGGTGTCGAGGCGGTGCGCGAAGTCGAGTGAGAACTGTGCCGTGTAGATGTCGGCGCCGGAGTCGAACCCGGCCTGGAAGTAGAGGCCCTCCTGCAACGGCGACAGCGGCAGCACCGTGTCGACCCCACTCGGGCTCGCCTCGACGATACGGTCGATCTCCTCCTGCGTCAGCGTCACGAGGGGAAGGTCGGACGGTGTGAGTATCGCCGGTCCGTCGTGCTCTCCTGCGGCGTCCGCCAGTTCACGAAGCGCGGACACCCAGCCGTCGCTCAACGCGACGACGTCGGCCTCGCTCAGGTCGGCGTCCGACCAGGCGAAGACGGCCTGCAGTTGGGTGCCCCGCTCGGACTCCTCGCACAGGGCGTTGATCACCAGCCGGTACGGGCCACCGAGATCGGCATCGGGATCGGTTGCCAGAGAGTCGGATTCGATCGCGGGCGTCCAGGGTCCGGGCACCGCGTGCGACATGCGGCCCAGGTAGTTGAACAGCACCTGCGATTCCGCCCGTGCCGCCAGAAGACCCGCGGTGCGCGCGTTGACGTACCGCAGCATGCCGTAGCCGATACCGCCGTCGGGGGCGCCGCGCAGCTGCTCCTTGACGTCCCCGAGCGTCTCGAGTGCGCCCGTCCGGCTGCGCAGCCGGACGGGGGTGACGTTGGTGATCCAGCCGACGGTCCGGGAGAGGTCCACACCCTCGGCGAGTTCTTCGCGGCCGTGCCGCTCGAGGTCCACCAGCAGGTCGTTCTCGCGTCCACGGCCGGCGAACCACCGGTCCGCCGACAGTCGTAGCGCTGCGAGCAACACATCGGTGACCTCGGCGCCGACCACGGCGGGAACGGTGGTCAGCAACGCTGTCGTGAGTTGCGGGTCCAGGAGGACCGTCCGCCGTGCGCCGCTGCTCACGACCGCGTGCCCGTCGGTGCCGGCCACCAGGTCGGCACCGGGTTCGGTGACGCGCAGCCAGTGGTCGAGTTCGGCGAGCCGGGCGGGGTCCTGCGCCTGCTCGGTGACGATGCGGGCGAATCCGCGCAGCGACGTGGGCACCGGGTCGAGCGCGGCGTCCTGGCCGCTGTCGGCCGCCACCCACGCCATGGCGAGGTCCTCGATCAGCGTCCGCCACGACACCCCGTCGATCACCAGATGGTGTGCGACGAGGAGGAGCCTGCCCAGCTCCTGCGGGCCGGCGTCGAACCACACCGCCGACAGCATGGTGCCGTCGTCGGGGTCGAGCCGATCGGTGGCGGCGTCGGATTCTGCTGCGACGGTTTCGCGCAGCGCGGCGGCGTCGAGTCCGGTGACGTCGACACGACGCAGTTCCAGGTCGGCGGATTCGGTGATCTCGAGCGACCACACACCCGGCGCGTGCCGGGTGAGCTTCTGCCGCAGGCCGTCGTGGTGACCGATCACCGAGTGCAGGGCGGCCGTCAGGACGGTGGTGCTGGTTCCCGCCGGTGTGTGGAGCAGAACGGCCTGGTTGAAGCGGTTCTTTCCGCCACTCCATTCGGACAGCCGATGGACCACCGGCAGCGGCGGCAGGACACCGGTGCCCGACTCCTCCACGCGCGGGGCCGACGCGACGACGGTGGCCGCGACCAGCCGCGCGAGCGCGGCCGGCGTCCGCTGTTCGAAGATCTGCCGCGGGGTGACGGTGATTCCCTCCCGGCGAGCGAGATTCACCAGGCGGATGGCGAGGATGCTGTCGCCGCCGAGCGCGAAGAAGTCGTCGTCCACCCCGACGGTCCCGAGACCGAGAACCTCGGCGTAGTGGGCGGCCAGCACCCCCGCCGGTCCGCTGTCCACGACCGGCGCGGACGTCGCCTGCGCGGAGAAGTCCGGCACGGGAAGGGCTGTGCGGTCCAGCTTCCCGCTGGGGCCGACGGGGAACTCGGGCACGGTCACGAACGTGACGGGCACCATGAACTCCGGCAGGGCCGCAGTCAGGCGCGCACGGACGTCGTCGACGTCGGCGTCCCCGACGACGTACCCGACCAGTTGCTGCTGACCGGGCCGGTCCGAGCGCACGACGGCGGCAGCCTGCCGCACTCCGGGGCAGGCGGCCATCTGGGCTTCGATCTCGCCCAGTTCGATGCGGAAGCCGCGCAACTTCACCTGATCGTCGACCCGGCCGAGGTATTCGACCGCACCGTCGGCGTTGACCCGGGCGACGTCACCGGTGCGGTACATGCGGGACCCGGTGTGGGAGAACGGGTCGGCGACGAAGCGCTCGGCGCTCAACCCGGGCCTGCCCAGGTAGCCTCGGGCCAGCTGTGGCCCCGACAGATACAGCTCACCGGCCGCGCCCGCGGGCACCGGCTGCAGGTACCGATCGAGCACGTAGAGACCGGTGTTGGACGTGGGGAGGCCGATCGGCACGGACGGTGCGGACGCGTCGATTCCCTGCACCGACGCGGCGTAGCTGACGTCCACCGACGCCTCGGTCGGACCGTAGAGGTTGTCGAGTTCCACTCCCGGCAGGAGTTCGGCGACGCGCCGCGCGGATGCCACGGGAAGCGCCTCGCCACTGCACGAGATGATCCGCAGCTCGGTGCACCGGGCTGCGGCGGGCTCGGCGAGGAACACCTCGAGCATCGAGGGCACGAAATGCACACGCGTGATCGACTGCCGGACGATGACGTCGGCGAGGTACGCCGGGTCCTTGTGGCCGTCCGGCCGCGCCAGTACGAGGGTCGCCCCGGCGAGGAGCGGTCCGAAGAACTCCAGCACCGACACGTCGAAGCTGGACGGCGTCTTCTGGAACACGTTGTCCGTAGCGGTGATCGGACGGAACCGCTGAACCCACAACAGACGGTTGACGATGCCGGCGTGCGGCACGACGACCCCCTTGGGCCGTCCCGTCGAGCCCGACGTGTAGATCACGTAGGCGGGGTGCTGGGGCACGAGCGCGACACCGGTCAGCGGCTCGGGTGCGTACCGGTCGGCGTCCGACACCCGGACCTGCGGAACATCGGACCCGGAGAACGGCACGGTGCCGTCGGTGAGGACGCACACCGGTTCCGCGTCCTCCAGCATGAACGCCAGCCGGTCGGCGGGGTAACCGGTGTCGAGTGGAACGTAGGCGCCGCCCGCCTTCCCGACCGCGAGGAGCGCGACCATCAGTTCCAGCGAACGGGGCAGTGCCACCGCCACCTTCGACTCGGGTGTCACCCCGCGGTCGACGAGCAGCCGGGCGAGGCGGTTCGCGCGCGCGTGCAGTTCGGCGTAGGTGAGGTGTTCGTCCTCGAACACGACGGCCACCGCGTCGGGTGTCCGGGCGGCCTGCTCCTCGAGCAGCGCCGTCACCGTCGTCTCGGGGAACTCCGCCTCGACGTCGCGCAGTGCCGCGTCGATCGGCTCACGCGACGCCAGCACGACGGAAGACACGTTCTGGTCGACGTCCCGGATCAGCTCCGCGAGATACGCCACCGTCGACTCCGCGAATCGGGTCGCGGTCGCCGCATCGATGCGGGCGGCGTCGTATTTCAGCTCGAGCGTCAGCGCGTCACCGGGCACGACGATCAGCGTCATCGGGTACGGCGGGTGCTCGTCGAACCGGATGCCGGTCAACTGCACCGCACCGGTGGGATCCGCCACCGCGCCGTCGCCGAGCGGATAGTTCTCGAACACGACGAGCGTCTCGAACAGGTCCTGCAGTCCCGCTTCCCGGCGCAGCTCGGGCAGGCCCAGGTACTGGTGGTCGAGCAGCGTCGACTGCTCCTGCTGCCACCGGGCGAGGGTCTCGGCCACCGTGTCGGTCGGCCGGTATCGCAGCCGGGTGGGCACGGTGTTGATGAACAGGCCCACCATGGTCTCGATACCGGGCAGGTCGCCGCCGCGGCCCGACACCGTCGAACCGAACACCACGTCCTCCCGGCCGGTGAGGCGACCGAGGACCAGACCCCACGTGCCGTGCACGAGCGTGCTGAGCGTCAATCCGCGGGCCCGGCCCACCGCGGACAGCGCGACGGTGGCGTCCGACGGCAGTGTCGCCCGGACACTGTGTATCCCGGACTCTCCCTTCGACGACGGCTTCGGAAGTTCCACCGGTTCGGGGGCATCGGCGAGCGCCTCCCGCCACACGGCGAGCGAGGCCCGACGGTCGCGCGCATCCAGCCATTCGAGGTAGCTCCGGTACGGCGTGGGCGTCGGCAGCGCCAGCGGCTTCCCCTCGACGCTGTAGAGGGCCATCAATTCCCGCAGCATCACCGGCACCGACCACCCGTCGGCGACGATGTGGTGAATCGACTGCAGCAGAAGAAACTTTTGGTGTTTCACCTGCGCGAGCGTGTAGCGCAGCAGGGGGCCGCGACCGAAGTCGAAGCCCCGGGCCCGATCTGCCGCCAGCACCTGTTCCACGCGCTGCTCCGGATCCGCGACGCCGGTCAGATCGAGCACCTCCATCGGCACCTGGACGTTCTCGCCGACCACCTGCACGACCCTGCCGTCCGAGAGCGCCCGCACTCCGACGCGGAGGGCAGCGTGCCGGTCGACGACCGCCTGCAGCCCACGGTGCAACGCCGCCGCGTCGACGGGCCCGGTCAGTTCGATCACCTGCTGCACCACGTACGGGTCCGTGCCCGTGTCCTCGAATGCCGACTGGAAGTAGATGCCCTCCTGCAGCGGTGTCAACGGAAGTACGTCGGCCGCCCCCGCCAGCGCGTCCACGTCCGGCTGTGTCAGCGACACCAGTGGGAAGTCCGACGGCGTGCGACCGCCGAGACGGTCGACTCCGGCCAGCACCCGCAACACCGCGGTCCACTCGTCGGCGAGCGCGAGGACGGCGTCACGGGTGAGCACACCGGGCGCCCACGTCAATGTCGTGCGCAGGACTGGGCCGTCGGCGCCGTCCTCGGCGATCACGTCGAACGCCAAGGCGTGTCCGAGGGGCATCCGCGGATCGTCCGCGCCGCCCATCGCTCGGGGCAGCCAGTCGACGCCCTCCGCGGACGTCACCCGACCGAGATAGTTGAACAGCACCTGCGGGGTCGGCGCGTTCGCGAGTTCCGGCTTCGGGACACCGAGGTAGCGCAGCGCGCCGTAGCCGAACCCGGAATCCGGGATGCGGCGCAACTGCTCCTTCACCGCCTTCAGCGCGTCGGCGATTCCCGCCTCGTCCGCCGCTGCGCCGGGGTCGAGCACCACCGGGTAGACGGTGGTGAACCAGCCGACGGTCCGGGAGAGGTCGAGGGCGGGTCCGTCGCTGCGGCGAACGAGGTCTTCCTCGCGTCCGTGCCCCTCGAGATCGAGGAGCACGGGGCCCGGCTCTCCGTCTCGCCACCTCTGCAGCGCCACCGCGGCCCCGGTGAGGAGCGCGTCGTTGACGTGGCCGTGGAACGCTGCGGGCACGGTGGAGAGCAGCGGCCGGGTGAACTCCGGAGGCAATGTCACCGTGAGGGTTTCGGCGTCGCCGGCGAGGTCGAGGGCGGGATCGAGCGCACGCGACCCGAGGAGCGGGTCTTCCGTGGTCGCCGCGTCCGCCCAGAAGGACAGTTCGTGGTCGAAGGCACCCGACCGCGTCTGCTCGTCGAGCAGCTCGGACCAGCGGCGCAGCGACGTTCCGACCGGAGCGAGTTCGGGAACGCCGCCCGCCGCCACCGCTGATCCCGCGCGGGCGAGGTCTTCGAGGATGATGCGCCAGGACACCCCGTCGACCACCAGGTGGTGTCCGATCAGCAGCAACCGGCCGGGACCGTCGGACGCGACGAAGAGGACGGCCTGCACCATCGTGCCCGCATCCGGGTCGAGCCTTCCGACAGCCGCCCGTGTCTCGATGTCGAGTTGGTCCGCGCTGCCGTCGAATTCGACCACCCGCAGGATTCCGTCGACCACCGCCGGGGACGGTTCCGGCACGGACAGCATCCAGCGGTCACCGCGGACGAGGGTCGCGCGCAGGGCGTCGTGCCGCGCGAGAACCGCGGCGAGCGCCGCAGTCGCGGCGTGCTCGTCGAGGGCGGCGGGAATCCGCACGAGCACCGACTGGTGGAACGCGGCGATCTCGCCGCCCCGCTCAGCGGTGCGGGCGACGATCGGGGTGCTGCGGACGTCACCGATTGCGACGTCGTCGGAGTCCACGGCGGCCGCGGTCCGGCCGTCCTGGACCCGGGCGAGCGCCTCGGCGGTACGGAGCTGGAAGATCTCCCGCGGGCTGATCGAAAGACCTTCCCGCCGAGCGTGGTTGACCAGCTGGATCGCGACGATGCTGTCGCCACCCAACGCGAAGAAGTCGTCGGTGACACCCACCGACTTCACCCCGAGAACACCCGCCATCAGCGCACACAGGGTTTCCTCGGCGGCGGTGCGGGGCGCGACGTTCTCGCCGGCCGCGCCGAGGTCCGGCTCGGGTAGTGCACGCCGGTCCAATTTTCCGTTGGGGGTGAGCGGGAACCGATCGAGGACGACGAACGCCGACGGCACCATGTACTCCGGCAGCTTCGACGACGCCCAGACCCGCAGTTCGGCGACGTCCGGTACCGTATCCTGCTTCGGCACCACGTAGGCCGCGAGATACTTTGCCCCCGAGGGCGTCTCCCGCACGACGACCGCACTGTGCCGGACGTCGGGATGGGACACGATGCCCACCTCGACGTCCTCGAGTTCGAGTCGCATGCCCCGGATCTTCACCTGATTGTCCGCGCGGCCGAGGAAGTCGAGGGACCCGTCCGGCGCCCACCGCGCGAGGTCACCTGTTCGATACAACCGGGAGCCGTCGTTAGCGAACGGGTTGGCGACGAAGCGGGACGCCGTGAGCCCCGGAGCGTCCACGTAACCGCGGCCGAGAAGGAATCCGCCGGCGTACAGCTCACCGCCGGTGCCGAGCGGCACCGGGTTCAGGTGTTCGTCCAGCACATACAGCTGCGTGTTGGGGTTCGGACGGCCGATCGACGTCGCGATCCGCTCGGAGTCCTCCCGATAGATCACGTGCGACACCCCGATCGTCGCCTCCGCGGGGCCGTAGCCGTGGTACAGCGTGATGGCGAGCTGCGATCGGAACCTTTCGAACAGGCGCGGAGTGAGAACCTCACCGCCGCACCACACATGCTTCAGCGCCGCCAGCCGATCCGTACCCCGTGACAAATCGAGTAGCACGTCCAGCATCGACGACACGAGATAGACGAACGTCACCGACTCGCCGGCGATCAGGTCCAGCAGATACTGCGGGTCCCGTTCCCCACCGGGTTCGGCCACCACCAGCCGGCCACCCGCCACCAGGGGCAGCAGGATCTCGTTCACGGAGATGTCGAACGACAGTGGCGCCTTGAACAGCGACGCGTCCGAGGGTCCGAAGCCCAGGATCTGGTCGCGTTGCCACAGCAGCCGCGCGCAGACGGCCTCGTGACGGATCATGGCGCCCTTGGGCCTGCCCGTCGAACCCGACGTGAAGATGACATACGCCAGCCGCGAACCCTGCACGGTCACTGCGGGCGGCTCGGTGGACTGGTCGGCGTGCGCCCACGCCGCGAGGTCGACCGGCACGGCCCGCTCCCCCGCGTCGGTGACTCCGCCGGGTCCGGTGAGAACGAGCGCCGCCCCGGCGTCCGCGAGGACCGAGGTCCGGCGGTCCTCCGGCCACGACGGGTCGAGGGGCACGAACGCCCCACCCGAGCACATGACGGCGAGCAGCCCGATCACCATCTCTGCCGACCTCGGAAGACCCACCGCCACCGCTGTTTCCGCCTCGACACCGCGGGCGCGCAGGTGGTGGGACAGCTGCGCCACGCGTTCCCCGAGTTCCCGGTAGGTGAGCCGGATGTCGCCGGCGATCAGGGCCTCGGCATCCGGTGTCCGCGACACCTGAGCATGGAACAGGTCGGGAACAGTCACCGATTCCTGTGGGGACGCCGTGTCGTTGAACTCCACCAGCAACTGCCTGCGCTCGGCCTCGGTCATCGGATCGAGCGACGCGATGGGCTGCGACGGGTCGGCGACGAACTGCCCGACGAAGTGCTCGAGCCTGCGGCGATGCGCCTCGAGCTCGGCGCCGAGACCGGCCGGGGCCCGGAGGTCGATCTGGATGGGCTCCGAATCCTGCCCACCGCGGATGGAGAAATCGAGGTCGCGGACCGGTCCGGTGGCCGAACCCCGCACCCACGCCGGGAAACCGCCGAACGTCAGCGAGTGCTCGAACATCATGGAATTGATTCCGGGACCGAAGATCTGACGGTCCGGATCGATCGACCGCAGATCGCGGGCGAGGTCCTCGCCGCGATAGCGCCCGTGCCGCAGCACCGAGATCAGCGTCGTGTCGATGCGGGTGGCGAGTTCGCCCACGGTCATCTCGGGATCCACCTGCACCCGGAGCGGCAGGATCGTCGAGCACATACCCGGGATGCGGCGCAGCTCGCGTCCGACCCGCGCCGTCATCGGCAGCGACAAGGTGAGGTCGCGGCGGCCGGTGAACCGGTGGATGTACGCCACGACCGCGGCGAGCGGCAGCCGGGTGCGCCTGATCCCGGCGTCGGAGGCGAAGGTGTAGATCGCGTCGGCGTCGTCCCCGTCGATCTCGACGAGGGCGGAGATCGGCGACCCGGAGTGGTCGACGACCTGCGGGAGCAGCCGAGGCGGCTCCGGGGCGTCGATCACCTGCTGGATCCAGAAGTCGCGGTCGGACTCGAAGCGCGCCGACGCACGGTAGTCGCGGTCGGACGTCACGAGAGTGTCGAGGGGCCACGGCGCCGTGGACGTCTCGAGTTCCGGGTGCTCGTATCGATCGACGACGTCGGCCACGAGGAGGGTGATGCCGTATCCGTCGATGAGGCTGTGGTGGTAGCGCTGATACCAGATCACCGACTCGTCCCCGGTGCGCAGCAGGGCGTGCCGGAACAACGGTTCGCCGCAGTCGATGTCGACCACGGTCTCCATGTCGCGATCCATCCACGCGCGCGCACTCGCTTCGGGATCCTCGTCGCCGCGCAGGTCCACGACATCGAGGGTCCACTGGCCCGGAGCCGTCGGCACCTGCAGCAGTTCGGTGTCGGCGCCTCGCTCGAAACGCACGTGCAGGGCTTCGGCTCGTTCGACGGTCTTCCGGATCGCCGCGGAGGTACGGTCCAGGTCGATCCGGCCCGCGACCTCGACGACGAGCGAGAGGTTGTAGACCGGGCTGCCCGGGTTCAACTGCTGCCCGACCCACACCTCGGACTGCGCGGCCGTCACCGGCAACGCGACAGACGTCGAACTGACGCGAGCCGAGTGAGAAGTGCCCTCAGCCGAAGTGCGCTGTGGGCGAGCAGCCGCCGAGTGGTCCGGAGACATGGGTGATCCGATCGTCCGTCGAGAGCGCCCGTCCAACGACGGGCACCCGAAGGAGTTTAGGTTAGGCTACCCACTAGCAACAAGCCGGTTGCCGGCAAGTTGACAGGCGCGGGTTATCACAGCGGTAATTCGTGTTCAATCACCACGAACGCGTGTCCCTCGCACCGCCGACAGCTTTTACCGCACCGAAGCGGTCCCGGCGTCGAGTTCGGCCGTGTAAACATACCGCTCGTTCGCGGCGTTGGCACACGAGCGGCGGCGTCGACACCCAGGGGCAGCCGCCCAGCAACCTACTGGTGCCAGACCGCGGTGTTCCCACCTCGACGCTTCGCTGCGTAGAGGGCGGTGTCCGCATGATGGAGCAGTTCGTCGACCGTGAGAGCCGACGTGCTGCGCGCCATCCCCACGCTGATCGTCACGACGAGGAGTTCGTCGCCGACGTCGATCGGCGTCGTGATCGACGCAAGCATCCGGGTGACCACGTCGTCGACGTCGAGTTCGTCGTTGTCGGGCAGGATGGCGACGAACTCGTCGCCGCCGAGCCTGCCGACCGCGGACGGAGCGCGCATCGCGTGGCGCAAATGCTCGGACACCCCCTGCAGGATGCGATCACCGACGCGATGCCCCCGGGTGTCGTTGACGTCCTTGAACCCGTCGACGTCGAGGAACAACGCGACCGCAGGCCCCGCACCGGGCTCGAACAGGCGCTGCAGGTGCTCGGTGATGGCGGCGCGATTGAGCAGTCCGGTGAGACTGTCGTGCGTGGCCTCGTGCAGAAGAAGGGCGTGTGCCTCAGCCGCCTGCTGTTGGGCGGTGACTTCCGCGGTGACATTCCGGAAATGCACGACCAGTGCGCCGGAATCGGCCGCCGCGGTCACCTCGATCGTCATACCGGGCGAGTACAGCGAGTCCACCCGGGTCTGCTGCTCCCGGCCGGTGGCGAGGACCTTGCGGCACAGCGCGTCGAAGTAGCTGCCGCGCGTTTCGGGAAGTACCTCGGTGACGACACGGCCGAGTAGTTCGTCCCGCGACCGCCGCACATGCCGCAGGCAGCCGGAGTTGACGTAGATGATCCGAAGGTCCCCGTCGAGCGCCAAGAACCCCAAGCCCACCCGATCGAGCAACGACGCGAGCTGCGCGTCCCGGCCGGCAACGTGCCCGAGTTCGATGACCACTCCCGTCAGCTCGACAGGGGCACCGGACGCATCGGTGGTGACGTCGATGCTGCGGGTGAGGATGTACCGGGTCGACCGATCTGCCAGCACGATGCGGAACACACACTCCGCGCCGACGGACCCGGCGGTGTCACCGAACATGCGGCGCACCGTTCCGATGTCTTCGGAATGGACCCGCTCCCGCCACCATTCGAGCGGTGGCCGGGAACCGTCGTCCTCGAAGATGGCGGCGGCCTTCTCATCCCACCATAAGGACCCGTTCACGATGTCGTACCGGACGATGCCCACCCCGAGACGCGGAATACCCAACGCCATCAGAACCTCGCCGTCACCGTGATCGCCCCCAACCGCTCGGAACTGTCAGTTGGCGAGGAACTCGAGCAGCACCTTGTTCACCACTTCGGGCTGTTCGAGGTAGCCGTAGTGCCCCACGTCGGGGATCTCGTAGTACCGAGCAGACGGGATGGCCTCGGCCACCTCACGCGACAGATACGGCGGAATCATCCTGTCGTCGGCGAAACCGATGGACAGGCACGACGTCGTGATCGCCCGGTAGGCCTGCCTGCGATCGAAGCTGCGGTCCATCTCCATCTGCGCGCGCACGCCGTCCGACGTCCGGCCGCCGCTGAACTCGAACAGGTCGAGCCAGTCGCGGGCCGTGTGCGGGTCGACGAGCGAGGCGGGCGACAGATTCATCACGGCAGTCACCGCGGCCCGGTACTTGGCCGGGAGTTCGACACCACTGTCGTGCAGGGCGCGCTCGCCTTCGGTGAGGGTCTGCTGGAAGTAGTCCATGCGGGCGTGACCGGCGAGGAACGCCGCCTTGTGCACGAGGTCGGGCCGGGTCAGGGCCAGTTCCTGCGCGACACGGGCACCCATCGAGGTGCCGACGACACGCGCCGGTCCGCCGCCGAGGTGCTCGATCAGTCCCGCGGTGTCGGCGACGAGATCGTCCATGGTGATCCCGCCGAGGCTCTCACCGGACGGCGCGATGCCCCGGTTGTCGAACGTGCAGACGCGGTAGCCGGCCTCGATGAGCGCAGGGGTCTGATGCAGATCCCACACCCGTCCCGGACTTCCGGTTCCCATGATGAGCACCACTAAATCGCCGGATCCCTTGACCTGGTAATTCAGGGGGATCCCGTTGATCGTGGCGATCGTCATGTTGCCTTCCTTCCATGGGCGGTCTCACCGAATTAGATTGGATAGCCTAAGCTGGCTTCGCTGCCGCTCGCATGCGGCGCTGACCGACAAGCTCGTCCAGGAGGACCGCGTTGAGAGTCGCCACACTCGGATATCAAACCTGGGGTCACCGTACCCTGCAGGCCCTGCTCCAGTCCGACCATGAGGTCGTCCTCGCGATCACCCACCCCAAGAGCGACCACGTCTACGAACAGATGTGGGCGGACTCCGTCGCCGACCTGGCCACCGAGCACGGGGTGCCCGTGCACATCGCCACCAAGCCGGACGAAAACTTCAAGGCCGCGCTGAAGCAGGCCGACCCCGACATCGTCGTCGCCAACAACTGGCGCACCTGGCTGCCACGGGACGTCTTCGACTCTCCCCGCTACGGCACCCTCAACATCCACGACTCGCTCCTGCCCAAGTACACAGGATTCTCCCCGCTCATCTGGGCGCTCATCAACGGTGAAGAAGAAGTAGGCCTCACCGCGCACCTGATGGACGAGGAACTCGACGCCGGCGACATCGTTTTGCAGAGGTCGACGCCCGTCGGGCCGTCGGACACCGTCACCGATCTGTTCCACCGCACCGTCGACATGATCGGCCCGATCACCCTCGACGCACTCGAGCTGATCACGTCCGGTCGCACGGACTGGACGCCGCAGGACCGCTCGCAGGCCACGTTCTTCCACAAGCGTGCCCCCGAGGACAGCCTCATCGACTGGACGTGGTCCGCCGACGCGATCGAACGGCTCGTCCGCGCGCAGTCCGACCCATACCCGAACGCCTTCACCCATTACAAGGGACAGCGTGTCCGGGTTCTGAAGGCCGCCGTGTCCGAAGGAAATTACGGTGGAACGCCCGGGCGTGTCTTCATCCACGAAGGCGACGGAATGGTCATCGTCGCCGGACCCGACGCTCGCACGGGCCGGAACAAGGGCCTCAAGATCCAGCGCGTCCGGCTCGACGACGGCACCGAACTCGCCGGAACCGACTTCTTCCCCCACGGCGGCGGCTACCTCAGCTGACGCCCGTGCGCCTTTCTGGTAGCGGGGGCTACCAAAAAGGCGCACGGGGCGGAACGCCCTACCGACCCTCCCACGCCGACCAGAGTTCGGCGTATCGGCCGCCGGCCGCGACGAGATCGGCGTGCGGACCCTGCTCGACGATCCGGCCGTGTTCGAGGACGACGACCCGATCGGCGGCGGCCGCCTGCGTCAACCGGTGGGCCACCACCAGCGTCGTGCGACCACGGGTCGCCGCCTCGGCCGACGCCTCGAGTTCCCGCGCACCCGCGCTGCCTGCTTCGGCCGTCGCCTCGTCCAGGATCGCGACCGCCGGGTTCGCGAGAACGAGTCGCGCCAGAGCCAATTGCTGCGCCTGGGCGGCGGTCAGCTCGTGGCCGCCCTCCCCGACCACGGTCTGGACGCCGTCGTCCAATGCGTTCACCCAGCCGTCGGCGCCGACGGCTTTCAGTGCCATCGCCGCGTCCTCCTCGGAGGCGTCGGGTGCGGCGAGCCGAAGGTCGTCGATCAGCGGTCCGGCGAACACGTGGACTTCCTGGCTGACGATGGCGACCCGGCGGCGGAGACCACCCGGCTCCAGGTCCGGCAGCGCGGTGCCGCCGATGCGCACCGAGCCGGAAGTCGGGACGATCGAGCCGGCCGCGATCGCCGCGACCGTCGTCTTGCCTGCTCCGGTCGACCCGACGAGGGCAACGCGTTCCCCGGACTGCACGTGCAGACCGATGCCGTGCACCACTTCGTGGCTGCCGTCGTAGGTGTGCCGGACGTCGGTGAGTTCGAGCGTCGAATCCGCGGACTCCCGGACGGCGGCACTCCCGGTGCTCGACTCGTCGTCGAGGTCGCCGACGCCGACGAGCCGTGCCAGGCTCGCACCCGCCGACTGCACCTCGTCGAACGTGTACATCAGCATGCCGATCGGATTGAACAACCGGTGGAAGAGCAGTGCCGCGGTGGTGGTCTGCCCGACGGTGACGATGTCCGCGTTCACCAGCGCGAATCCGGCGGCGAGGATGGTGGCGAGCCCCACGAACTCGGCCCGGTTGCCGCGCCCCGCGAACCGGGTGAACAGTGCGAAGACGCCGACGGACAGGCCGCGGGCCTTCTCCGACGCACCGTTGATCTGCGCCAGATGGCTGTCTTCCAGACCGTAGGCGCGCACCGTCCGGGCGCCCTGCATGCTGCTGATCAGGGCCTGCGAACGCTCCCCCATCGCGACACGCTCTGCGGCGTACACCGGCGCGGACCGCGGCAGGTACCAGCGCATCGCCAGCGCGTACACCGGCAGCGCCACCATGCCTGCGAGCCCGAGCCGCCAGTCGATACCGAGCATCGTGACCATGCTGAGCACCACCAGTAGGATCGCCGTGACGAGGTTGGGGACCACGTCGGTGACGGCCTTGCCGATCACCGCGACGTCGTCGCCGACCCGCGACAACAGGTCGCCCTTGCCGACGCGTTCGACCGTCTGGATCGGCAGCCGGAGCGCCCGGTCGACGGTGCGTTCGCGCAGATCCGCCAGGATTCCCTCGCCGAGGCTGCGGATCAGGAACGACGCGAACCCGGCACACACGCCGCCGATCACCGCGGCGGACGCGATCACCGCGACCACCCACCCGATGGTGGACGGCGGCGCACCGTCCTGCACCCGGTCGACGAGGACGCCGAAGACGTAGACGGGAACCAACGCCATGCCCGCCGCGACGGCGGCGACCAGCATGGTGACGACGCTCCGGCCGCGGCGGTGTCCCAGTTCGGACTTCAGCCACGCCCACGTGTCGCGGGCGTTCGCGATGGGCAGCAGTTCACTCATCGCAAGACCGCCTGACGGTAGTTCGCGTTCTCGGTCGCCAATTGCGAGTGTGTGCCCTCGCCGACCACCGTTCCGTCGTCGAGGACGACGACGCGGTCGGTCACGGACAGCAGCGCGGGGCTGCTCGTGATGAGGATCGTCGTCTGGCTGCCGGCGGAGGCGCGATGCCGCAGGTCCGCGATGCCGCCCGCGATCGTGTGTTCGGTGACCGCGTCCACGGCGGTCGTCGGATCGTGCAGCACCATCACCGGCGACTGCGCCACCAGTGCACGTGCGAGGGCGACCCGCTGCCGCTGACCCCCCGACAGCGAGGACCCGCGGTCGGCGACCTCGTGGTCGAGTCCCTCGGGGTGTGCTTCGACGACGTCCACCGCCGCGGACGCGGTCAGCGCCGCCTGCACCTCGGACGTCGTCGCGCCGGACCTGCCTGCGGTCACGTTCGACGCGACGGTTCCGGAGAACAGGTCGCCGTTGTGCGGTTCGACGAGCAGCGCCCGGCGGGCCTGCGCGAGATCCGCGTCCGACAGCTGCACTCCGCCCACCGTCAGTTCGCCGTCGTACCGGTCGGGCGGAACCTGCCCGGACAGCAGCGCGGCCAGCGCCTCCGCGTCCTGCGGGCGGTACGCGACGATGCCGAGCAGTTCGCCGGGAGTGACCCGGAGGTCCACCGCGTTCAGGGACCGGTAGGACACCCCGGTCAGGCTGAGCTCGCTGCCGTCGAGTGTCCGGCCCGACCCGGCGGGCAGCAGAGGTTCCGCATCGAGGACCAGGGCGAGGCGGTCCGCCGACGCGCGGGCGAGAGCGAGGAACCCGGGCAGACCGGCCAGGACGCCGAGCGGTTCGATGAAGAACTGGGACAGTCCGACGACGGTGATCAGCTCACCGATGGTGATGCGCCCCTCGAGGGCGAACCAGCCTGCGACACCCGCGACACCGACGGCGAGGAGGGCGCTGACGGTCATCGACACCCCGGCGAACACGGCGGAACTCTTCGCCGTGTGCAGGGTGGCGCCGAGCGCCTCGCGGCTGGCCGTCCGGTATCGCCGCGACGCCGACACCTCGGCGCCGATCCCGCGCAGGGGGCGGAGCCCGCTGACGAGGTCGGTGGCCATGGCCGAGGCCCGCGCGACGGCGGCCTGCTGATCGGTGGCCCGGCGGGTGATCAGCGGCGCCGCGAGCTGGAGGAGACCGAGGATGACGGGGGTGCCGATCAGAACGGCGAGTCCGAGGGGCACGTCAATCAGCAGGAGGGCGACGGCGGATCCGATCGCCGCGGTGAGGGCCGCCGCGGCCCGTGGTGTGATGTCCGCGATCCAGGCCGCGCGGTCGGCGTCCGACGTCGACACGGACAGCAGCTCACCGGCACGCAGGTCGGTGCGCACTCCCCGTGGGTCGAGGATGCGGTGCGCCACCTCCATCCGCAGCTGGTGCGCCTCGTTCTGCATCGCCACGACGATGAACCGGGCACCGAAACGCCACGCCGCGGTGAGCACCAGGAACAGCAGCGCCAGGGCGCACAGCCACACCGCGAGAGCGAACACGTCCCCGGTCGCGACGGCCCGGTCGACGATCACGCCGATCGAGATCGGGACCAGCGTCTCCGCCACCTGATGCAGGCAGACGAGCACGGTGCCGATCCCCAGCCGAACACGATTCCGTACCAGCGTGCGACGCAGTATTGCGGTGCCACCAGTCTTCACGCGCGTAACTCCCAACGCCGACGCTTCCCCACCCACCAACAAAGTAAGCAGACCCTAACTAGATGAACACTAATCGATGGGCAACTAGCGTTGACATGCCCGGTTCTCATAGAGTCGCCGATACGAACTACTGCGCGTGACGCAGCAGCAAGCCCGAGAGGACAAAGATGGCCGCGAAGACGACCGCCGAAAACGACATCGCGGACGAGGATCTCGAACCCCTAGCCGACGAGACCGCCCGCCAGGCGCAGCGCGTTGTCGCTGCATACGCCGAAGATGCCGACGAGTGCAGGATGCTGCTCTCCATGCTCGGAATCGGACCCACCAAGCTCGACTGAGAATTTCATCCACTTCGACTGCGAAGGATGCCCGTGGCTGCCAGTTCGGAATCGTCAGCATCGTCATCACGCTCGACTTCTGATCCTGTGTCCGGGCAAGCCGACTTCGTCGTCGTCGCGAACCGACTCCCCGTCGACCTCGAACGCCTTCCGGACGGCACCACACGCTGGAAGCGCAGCCCCGGTGGCCTCGTCACCGCGCTCGAGCCGATCCTGCGCCGCAACAAGGGCGCATGGGTCGGCTGGGCGGGGGTCGCGGACGCCGAACTCGATCCCGTCGTCGAGGACGACCTCGAGCTCTACCCCGTTCCGCTGAGCGCCGCGGAGATCGCCGACTACTACGAGGGCTTCTCCAACGCCACCCTCTGGCCGCTCTACCACGACGTCATCGTCAAGCCCGAGTACAACCGCGACTGGTGGAACGCGTACGTCGAGGTCAACCGGCGTTTCGCGGAGGCCACGTCGAAGGCGGCCGCACACGGCGCCACGGTGTGGATCCAGGACTATCAGCTGCAACTCGTTCCGAAGATGCTGCGCATGCTCCGCCCCGACCTCACCATCGGGTTCTTTCTGCACATTCCGTTCCCGCCGGTGGAACTGTTCATGCAGATGCCGTGGCGCACCGAGATCATCGAGGGTCTGCTCGGCGCCGACCTGATCGGGTTCCACCTCCCGGGCGGTGCCCAGAACTTCCTGTACCTGGCCCGCAAACTCGCCGGTCAGCAGACCTCCCGCGGCAACGTGGGCGTCCGCTCCAAGCTGGGCGTCGTGCAGGTGGGGTTCCGCACGGTTCGCGTCGGCGCGTTCCCGATCTCCATCGATTCGGGCCAGCTGGACGAACAGTCCCGGTCCAAGTCGATCCGGGACCGCGCCAAGAAGATCCGCAAGGAACTGGGCAATCCCAAGCACATCATGCTCGGCGTCGACCGCCTCGATTACACGAAGGGCATCGACGTCCGCCTCGCCGCGCTGCACGAACTGCTCGACGAGCAGCGCATCGATCCCGCCGACACGGTGATGGTGCAGCTGGCGACGCCGAGCCGCGAGCGGGTCGACAGCTACGTGCAGATGCGCGACGACATCGAACGCAAGGTGTCGCGGATCAACGGCGAGTACAGCGAGGTCGGCCGGCCGGTGGTGCACTACCTGCACCGGCCGATCCCCCGCGAGGAGCTGATCGCGTTCTTCGTCGCCGCCGACGTGATGCTGGTGACTCCGCTGCGTGACGGCATGAACCTCGTCGCCAAGGAGTACGTGGCGTGCCGCAGTGATCTCGGCGGTGCGCTGCTGCTCAGCGAGTTCACCGGCGCGGCCGCCGAACTCCGTCAGGCGTTCCTGTGCAATCCGCACGATCTCGACAGCGTCAAGGACGCGATGGAGCAGGCCCTGAACCAGCCGAAGGAGGACGGCCGACGCCACATGCGGGCCCTGCGCAGGCAGGTCCTCGCACACGACGTCGACCGGTGGGCCAGGTCCTTCCTCGACGCCCTCGCTCACGGCGGCGCCGCCGGCCCGGCACTGATCGCTCCCGCCGAGGCTTCCGAGTCCGACTACAACGAGGACGCGACCGGGGAGAACTGACCGCCCCGGCTCAGCTGACCGGACGTCACCAGGAAGGCGACGAAGTCGCGGATCGTCTCGTCGGCGGGACGCGGAACGTAGCCGAGCTCGGACCGCGCCTTGGTGCCGTCGATGACGGGCGCCGCGAGCAGCGCCGCCATCGCCGACCGCGACAGTACGTCGGAGCCGAACCGGGTCCCGATGGGTTCGGCGACCGGCAGCACGCGTTCGATGACGCTGAGTGGGAACGAGTACAGCGGCCCCCGACGACCCGCCGCACGCGCAGCCCTCCTCACGGCATCGTGCATGCCGAGCATGTGCCCCGAGATCAGGTAATTCTCACCGGTCCGGCCCTTCTTCCCGGCGGCGATCAGCCCGGCGGCGACGTCGCGGACGTCGACGAAGTCGAAACCGCCCTGCACCGCCGCGGGAACGCGGCCGCGAGCGGCGTTGCGCAGCAACGCGTTCACCCGCGACAGTCCGTAGTCGACGGGCCCGTACACCCCGGTGGGATTGCAGATCACCGCGTCGAGCCCGGCCTCGACCACCTCGCGGAGTTCGATCTCGCCCGCCCATTTCGACCTGTCGTACACCGGGATCGACGCGTCGACGGACCGGGGCGAGTTCTCGTCGAGCGTCCCGCCGCAACTGCTCTGATCGAAGGAGTGCACGGAACTGCAATGCACCATCCGCCGAACACCCACTGCGAGAGCGGCTTCGGCGACGGTCCGGACGCCCTTGGTGTTGACGGTCCAGGCCAGATCGTCCTTCTGGGCGAGGGTGATCATCGCGACCAGGTGGTAGACCACCTCGGCGCCGTCCAGCGCCCGCTTCATGGATTCGACGTCGAGTACGTCGGCGTTCACCCACGTGACCCCGTATTCGGGTGCGTACCGGGAACGCACGCGGTCGATTGCGGTCACCTCGCGCCCCGCCTCGACCAACAGATTCAGCAGATTGTTGCCCACGAATCCCGCGGCGCCGGTTACTGCAACCTTCATCGACGACTCCCCGTTCGGTTGTGGCCCCGCCACGCAACGTCGTGCGTCGGCAATCGGCCAGGAGACCCCGACAGTACTAGAACTTGTTTCATTTTGCGAAGGGGGTGACCGCCTCGACGAACATCCGCACTCGTGAGATCTCATGGGAGCGGTGCGCGAACTCCAGGAGGGCCACACCCTCCCACGCGGCCGCGCGCACGGATGCCGTCACGGTGCGCCCCGCCACGATCATCTTGCTCCACTGCAGTTCACGGAGGCTTCCCGCGAACTGAGCGCGAGAGAGCGGGGTACCCGGCGACAGCTCGAGAACCGCACCGGGAGCGAGCCTCTCCGACATCGCGGCCGTGTCCTGACTGCGGACGGCCGCCAGAAATCCGGTGGCGGCGTTCCTACCCGGACGTCCGACGGTTCGCAGCCCTCGCATGAAACCCGTTACACCGAGTACGCCCTGATTCGAGAGAAGTTGCGGCGCCAGCTTCACCGACGCCGCCGCGCCCCGCCACCCCGCCCTGGCCAATTGGGCGATCATCACGGGCAGTTCCCAGTGCGCATGCAACCCGTCGACCGCCACTACACCCGACTCCACCACGAGGTCGTAGCGCAGGTGCATCGGCACCGTCAGCACCACTCCCGTCGACATCCGGGTCTCCAGGTCGAGGTCTCGGACCACGGACATCCCGCACACCACGTCACGCGTCACATGGAACGTGATCGAATTGGGGGCGATGAACGTGTCGTAGAACCGTTCGATCGCTGCCGTGCCGACGTGTGGCCGCGAGCCCACCGGGTCGTTGACCCGAGCGCCGTCCGAGAACAGCCCGACCCACGCGGCTCGGTCGTGCACCGCGACCGCCGACGGTGAACGCCCAACGGCATCAAGCAGTTCCGCTACGGTCGGCGTGGGGTCCGGCACCGCTACACCGGGGTCAACTGATCGACGAGCCAGCGGTCGTCGACCTTCTGCAGCGACACCCGCACGCGGCTGCCCGACGTTCGGGCGTCGGGAGCGTCGGCGCTCGTCGTCGTCTGGTTGAGGTACAGCAGGACCACCGCCTCGTCGGGTGTGGTCGACACGGGCGCGGCGGCCTGCACCGACACCTGCACGGTGAGTTGCTTCTCCTTGGCGCCCGGCGCGATGGTTTCCTGCACGAGTGTGGTGTAGTCGTCCCGGAACGAGCCGGTGAGTCCGTCTGCGGCAGCAGCCAACTGGTTGTCGACGTCGGCGAAGTCGTACGCCAGCATCGCGACCGCCTGCTTGCCCGCGGCGTCGACGGCGTCGATGCGCGCCTGCTCCGAGAGTTGATCCTGCCGGTGGCCGTACCAGAGGAAGCCCACTCCGACGGCGAGCGCAACCACCACGACCGCGGCCGCGATCTTCAGCGCTGCCTGCTTGGTGACGGCGAACTTTCGCTTGTCTTCGTTGTTGTCGCTCATGGGACGAACTCCACCTTCGATGCGGTCAACTTGCCGTCGACGTCGCTGACCGTCACTCGCATCCGGAAGTCGCGCGGTGAGGGTTCCGGTTGCTCCTTGCTGCTCACCATCGTCCGGGCGGCCACCAGAACGTTCGCCGAGATCGACGTCTCGCTCCCGTTCTCGACGCCGGCCTCGACGACCTGGCCCTCGGTGGTCACATTCGCGTCCTGCACGACGCCGACGAACGGATCCTCACGGCCCTGGAACTCTTCGAGGAACTGACCCGACGCGCCGGCGATGATCCGGTCGACGTCTTCCTTCGCGGTCTCGGGATGGATGGTCGTCAGGTTGAGCACCGTCTGCCGGGCCGTGTCGACGAAGGCCTGACGGCGGTCGTCCCGTTCCCGTGCGGACTGTCGGTCGAGCAGCAGCATCACCGCCGCGACGACCAGTGCGACGACGACGACCGCGGTAACGCCCCGAGCGAGCAACGAGTTCAGGGGACGACGCTGCTTCGGTGCATCGAGCGCCGGAGCGCCCTGGGATGCCGCCTTCGTCGTCGAGACCTTCTCCGACTCGGGCTCGGCTTTCGCGTCTGCCTGCTTGGCGAGGACCACCGGCTTCGGCGCCGCGGTCTCCCCCACCGGCGGGCCGGCGTGCCGGACTGCCCTTCGCCTGTTCCGGTCCTTCGCCGCGGCTGTCTGCTCGGTCGCCTGCTCCGCGGAGTCGGTTGCGCGCTCGTCTGTGCTGGAACTCAAATCTGCTGACCTGTCATCATCGTCTGCCACGTCGAGTCCTTTCCCTGCACCGCCAGATCCGGTTGGGTGTACGTCTTTCCATCCGAACCGATGAAGCTACCGGTGGCCGGGTCGTAGGGCACGGCCGCGACCGGTGCACCCGCGGCGCCTTCGTAGGAACTCGGAACGGCTGTGTACGAGGGTACATCCGGCGGCATGATCGGCCCGTACGGCGGGTTGTTGCCCGACGCCTCCCAGCCCTCGCGGCACGCCTCGACCGTCGGCGCGCGACGTCCCGGGAACTCCATGCACGGCAGGTTCCGCGCGCCACGCACCACGGCCGGGTCGTCCGGAGCGGCCTTGCAGTACAGGTCGTTCGGTGTCGCGATCGGGTCGGTCTGATCTCCCGACCGGCGTTGCTCCGGTGGCAGGAATCCCGTCGTGCAGGCCGGCGGGTCGTGCAGTTGCAGCGCGAAGTCGACGATCGCGCCGTCCTCCACCGGCCCGCCTGTCGCCGCCGTCACGAGCGCGGCGGTCAGGGGCGGGTAGATCACCAGAACCTGCTCGATGCTCTTGTTGTAGATCACCCCGACCTGGCCGACGCTCACCAGGTTCCGCAGCAGAATCGGCAGTGTCGGCTGCAGGTCCTGGAACAGCTGGGTGGCCTCCTGCGCCGTTCCCGGGCCCTTCTCCAGCACCGACCGCAGGCTCGGGTCGCTCGCCCGCAACTGGTCGGTGAACGTCACCAGGTCCTGGGTCCACGACCGGATGGCGTCGCTGCTGACCGTCTGGGTGTCGAGCAGTGGGCCGACCTGGTCGATCAGGGCCTTCGTCGCGTCGCTGTTCGCGTCGGCTTCCTCCACGAACAACCGGGCCGAGTCGATGAGCCGCTGCAGGTCGGGGCCCGACCCGTTGAACGCCGTGAACGCCTCGTCGATCACCGTCTGCAACCTGGTGTCCGAAATACTCGCGAGCAGTTCGTCCGCCTGGTCGAGCATCTCGCCGACGTCCTGCGGAATGGTGGCACGATCCAACGGGATCACGTCGCCGTTCGCGAGGTACGGGCCGTCGGCCTCGGCGGCGCCGTCCCGGGGGATCAGATCGACGTACTGCTCGCCGACCGCCGACACGCTCTTGACTGCCGCGTCGACGTCGGCCGGAATCTTGTAGTCGCTGTCGAGCGACATCTTCGCTGCTACACCGTCGCCGGTGAGCGTCACGTTCTCGACGACACCGATGTTGGTGCCGCGATAGGCGACATTGGCGTGCGAGTAGAGCCCACCGGTGGACGGCAGTCGGACACTCACCTCGTAGCGCCCGACGCCGAACAGCACCGGCACCTTCACGTACTGGATCGACATCACCACGAGCCCGATGACGGTGAGAATCGAGAAGATGATCAGCTGAATGCGAACGAATCTCGTCATTCTCATGGTGTCGGCGCCCCTCCCAGTTGCGGCGGAAGGCCCGGTATCTGCGGCAGTCCGGGTATCTGCGGAAGCCCCGGAATCACCGGCGGTGCGGGTGCCGGCTTCGGAGCCGGCTGCAGGGGTGCCTGCAGCGGATCGCCCGACTGCCCGGCCACCCCGGCGAGCGATCCCACGGCGCCCTCGACGCCGCCGAGCGATCCGCCGAGGCCGGTGCCGGTCAGGAAGTTGCTGTCGACGCGTTCGTTGGTCATGTCGATCGTCATCATGAGGTTCGCGTAGTCACCCTGAATCGCCTTGTCCATCGTCTTCATCGGGAACGGGTACGTGAGCATCAGGGTCAGCACCTCGGTCAGCGCGCTCCCCGAGTTGGCGAGTTCACGCAGCACCGGCGTGAGGTTTGCCAGGTTCGCGTTCAGTTCCTCGCCGCTGTTCTCCACGAGACGGGAAGCAGTGTCGCTGAGCTTGCCCACCTCGACCAGCGCGGTGGTGAGGTTCTGCCGTTGGGTGACGAGCACTTCCAGCGCGGGCGGGATGCCGTCCAGCGCCGCGTCCAGGGTGGCCTTCTGCTCGTTGATGGTTCCCGACAACCGGTCGAGTCCCTCCATCGCGCCGATGATGTCTCCGCGCTGCTGATCCAGGCTCGTGACGAGCTGGTCGAGCTGCGGGAGAAGATCCCGGATCGAGTCCTCCCGGCCACCCAGTGCGGCGTTGAGTTCCTGGGTGATGTCGTGGATCTGGGCGATGCCGCCACCGTTGAGCACCACCGACAGTGACGACAACGTCTGCTCGGTGGTCGGGTAAGCGCCCGCCCGCTCGATGGGGATCACGTCGCCGTCCACGAGCCTGCCCGCGGGCTCGGTGTCGGTCGGCGGAGCCAGTTCGAGGTGCTGCGAGCCGAGGAGGCTGGTCTGGCCGATCTTGGCGGTCGCGTTGGCAGGTAGTTGGACGTCGCCGTTGATCGAGACGGTGACCAGCGCGTGCCAGTCCTGCACGTCGATGCCCGTCACCGAACCCACCGTCACGTCGTTCACGCGGACCGGCGAGTTCTGCGACAGCGTCGTGACATTGGGCATCTGGATCTCGACCGTGTAGGCGTCGTCGCCCTGCCCCTCGGTGCCCGGCAGGGGAAGCGAGTTCAGGCCTTCCCACTCGCACCCGGTCAGGGTGAGGGACAACGTGATCGCCACGGCCGCGACGGCGCCGCGACGCACCCGTGTGTGCTTCGTCATCGCCCACCTCCCGGCTGCAGCAGATCGTTCAGGTCCTTGGGCACGGCGACGGTCGGCATCCCGGCGAGGGTCCCGGTCATCGGCGGCGCGGACCGCGGAGGTACGGAGGCCTCGAGACTCGGCGGGGTGAATTCGATCTGGTCGGGGAATGCGTTCACACCCGTCGTCGGGTTGGTGAGTATGGGCAGGTAGTTCGCCGTCAGCGAGTTCAGGACCGGCGACAGGTACTGGGTACACAGGTCCGCGCTTCGGTTCGCCTCGTTGGCCTGCAGGCTCTGGATGGCACCGCACATGAAGTTCACGGGGTTCCCGAAGTTCGCCATCGCGACCGCACCGACCAGTGATCCCTGCGCCGGCTTGTAGATGTTGCTGAAGTTGGCCAGCGCCGTGGGCGCGACGTGGAGCACCTGCTCGATCTGCGGCCTCTTGTCGGCGAGCACCTGGGTGGCGTCGGCCAGGCGGCCGACCTGTTCGCTGAGGCTCGCCCGGTTCTCCACGACGAACCGGTTGACGTCGCCGAGCGCGAGGTCGAGATCGTTCAGGGCGGTTCCGAGTTCGTCGGAGTTGGTGGCAAGCATGTTCGACACGGACGCGAGCCTGCCCTCGAACTGGACGATCTGCTCGTTGCTCGACGAGAGAGCCGCCACGAACGTCTGCAGGTTGCGGATGGTGGAGAACAGGTCGGTCCGGCCGTCGGACAGCGTCCGCATGGTCTCCGACAGTTCCCGCAGCGTGTTCCGCAACGACTCTCCGTTGCCGTCGAGATTGTCGGCGGCGGTGTCGATGAACGTTCCGAGCGAGCCCTGCGGGTCGGCGCCCTGCGGTCCGAGCGCCTCCGACAGCTTGTTCAGCTCGGTCTTGATCTCGTCCCACTCCACCGGGACGGCGGTGCGCTCCACGGGGATGCTCGCACCGTCGCCCATCGTCGGCCCACCCGCGTACACGGGTGTCAGCTGGACGAACCGTCCCGACACCAGGCTGGGTGCGACGATGACGGCCTTCGCGTCGGCCGGGATCTCGACGCTCTTCTTCACGTTCATCGTGACCCGCACGAAGTCGGCGCCGGGCTCGATCGAATCGATCGTCCCGACCTTCACACCGAGGACGCGGACGTCGTCGCCCGAATACAGCCCGGTGGTCGCCGGGAAGTACGCGGTGATCGTGTTCTGGAAGAGTTTGGGCACGAACATCACTGCGGCGCCGACGATCAGCACCACCACGACCGCGGCGACGCCGCCGCGGATCAGCCACTTCTTCCGCGCGTTGGTGATTTCCGGGTTCGTCGTCATCGCGGCGGTTCCCTCAGCTCGATGGACGGACCTGTCTGCAGGTAGGCTTGGAGGTCGTTGGGGAGATGCTCCGGCCAGGTCACCGCGTCGCTGAGCCCCTGGAACAGGTTGCCGATGCCGATGTTGTAGACGTACGCCATGAAGAACGGACCGCTACCGACCGACTCGCCGAGCTGAGTGGCGTACGGCGCGAGGCCGTCGAGAGCCTGCGAGATGTTGTCCTTGTTCCGCTGCAGGATGTCGACCACCGAGTTCAGCTTGTCGAGCGTCGGTTTCATCTGCTCCTCGTTGTCCTGGACCAGTCCCGTGAGCTGCCGGGACACCGCGGAGATGTTCACGATCAGCTGGCTGATCGCCGTACGGCGACGGTCGAGCTCGCCGAACAGCTGGTTCCCGTCGACGATCAGCGAGTTGATCTGCCCGCTGCGCTCGGCGAGGATTCCCGTCACGTTCTCGGCACGCGAGAGCAGCTGTCGCAGAGTCTCGTCCCGCGAATTGATGCTCTCCGACAAGCGGGACAGGCCGTCCAGCGCGGTGCGCAACTCGGGCGGTGTGTTCTCCAGCGCGCCGGACATCGCGTTCAACGCGTTGTTGACCTCTTCGGTGTCGAGTTCGGACACGGTGGTCGACAGATCGCCGAGCGCGTCGTTGAGAGAGTACGGAGAGTTGGTGCGCTCCAACGGAATCGTCGAGCCCACCGGCATCGTGTCGTACCCGAGCGGGGTGACGGCCAGAGACTTGCGCCCGAGGACGGTGTTCGTCTTGATGTTCGCTTCGGTGGCGTCGCCGAGGGCGACGCCGTCCTGGATCGTGAACGTGACGAGCACGTGTTGACCGTCGAGTTCGACCTCGGCGACCTTCCCGACGTCGACGCCTGCGAGCGTCACCGTGTCGCCGGTCATCAGCCCACCCGCGTCCTCGAAGTAGGCGGAGTACTGCGTTCCGCCCGAAAGGAATTGCAGCTGATCGTATTGCAGGGTGGCGATCACGATCATGCTCGCGATGGCGACACCGATGATTCCCACCTGTACGGGATTACGTTCGCGCTTCATGGCTACGGTGCACACCTCCCTGCCGTCTGACCGCCCGGCATGTTGAGGAGCAGATCCGATCCGTCCGGGCCGGAGAACTTGAACTTGACCGTGCAGACGTACATCTGGAAGAAGCTGCCGTACGTGCCGATGCGGATGAGCCTCCGGTAGGCGTCGGGCAGATTCTGGAGCACCCAGTCGAGGTCGTCCTCCCCCGCCTGGAGCTGAGTTGCAGTGCGGTTGGCCTCGGCGATCGTGCTCTGCAACGGCGGCCGCACACCTTCGAGCAGATTCGCGAGATCCCCCGTCGCCCCCGCGATGCGGGGAATGGCGTCACCGATCTGATCGCGGTCCTGGGAGAGCCCGCTGACCAACTGCTGCAACTGGTCGAGCGTCGACCGGAACTGGTCGCCGCGGTCGTTGATGGTGCCGAGGACCTGGTTGAGGTTCGTGATCACCTCGCCGATCAACTGGTCCCGGTCGGCCAGGGTGTTCGTGAACGAACTCGTGCTCCCGAGGAGTGAGACGAGCGTTCCGCCCTGCCCCTGGAACACCTGGACGAGGGCCTGGGACAGGTCGTTGACCTGCTGCGGGTCCAATGCCCGCAGCAAAGGTTTGAACCCCCCCAGCAGGAGGTCGAGATCGAGTGCGGGAGAGGTGTTCTCGACCGGGATGGATCCACCGTCCGGCAGGGGTTCCACCGATCCGGCACCTTCGAGAAGTTCCATGTACCGGTCGCCGACGAGGTTCTCGTACCGCACCGTGGCCTTGGTCCCGTCGAACAGCGAGTACTTGGTGTCGACGGTGAAATCGACGTCGGCGAGGTTGTCGTCGTCGATGCTCACCTTCTCGACGGCGCCGACGGGAACGCCGGCGATGCGCACCTTGTCGCCGGGCTTGAGCCCGGACACGTCGGTGAACGTGGCGTGGTAGCCGTCGGAACTGCTGAACCGGTACTGGCTGAACACCAGGGCGAGTCCGGCGAAGATCACCGACATCACCGTCGCGAAGATCAGCAGTTTGACCGTGGTCGCGCGCACAGTCACTGCCCACCCTGTCCGGGGTACACGCCCGCGAACAGCAACTGGAACACCTTGGGCAGGTGCACCTGGACTTCCGTCGACGGCACGAACGGCACCGTTCCGGTGTCGGCCACGACGAAGTTCGCATGCTTGCTGAGATCGGGGTTGGGAAGACCGTGGCAGTTCGGCCCACCTGTCGCGTTCACTTTCGGCAGGTCCTTCGGATAGGTGTACGGCTCCTGCCCGTACATGAAGCTGGCGCTCAGCGCGATACCCGGCTGATTGCCGCCGATGAGCTGTTCGGCGAGCGGGATCACGTTGTTCAGGCCGACGATGAAGCAGGAGATCTCGGGCGAGTACTCGGCGAGCAGATCCGTCGTCGGGAGCAGCAGGTCGAGGGCGGAGTTCAGGTTCTGCTCGTTCTCGGTCAGCACGGTGTTCGCCGTGTCGGCCAGCCCCGTGACGTTGAGCAGGACGGCATCCAGGTTGTCCTGTTCGTCGACGACGGTGGCGCTGGTGGCCGTCGCGTTGTCGAGCACCCGCAGCAGATCCGGTGCGGTGTCGGCGTACACGTCGGTGACCTGCGCCGCCTTCGCCAGATCTTCCTGCAGCTGAGGCAGACTCGGATTCATCTTCGCCAGGTAGCTGTCGCTCTGCTCGAGCAGGGCGCCGAGTTCTTCGCCGCGTCCGCGCAGCGCCGAGGAGATGGCCCCGAGCGTGGCGTTCAGCTTCTCCGGCTGCACCTGGGTCAGTACGTCGGACAGGTGCTGGAAGACCGTGTTGAACTCGACGGTGACGTTGTCGGACGCGATGACGGCCCCCGGCTGGAGATGGGTGGACGCCGGGTTCTCCGGCATCACGAAGTTGACGTACTTGGCGCCGAACACGGTGGTGGACTTGATCTCCACGGTGGCGTTGGAGGGTATCAGCGACATCATGTCGGGATACATCGCCAGTTTCAGCTCGGCGCCCTCCGTCACGTGCTCGATGGAGCCGACGCGGCCGACCTCGACGCCGAGGAGCTTGACCTTGGCGTCGGGTTCCATCACCAGCCCGGAGCGATCCGACGTGACGGTGACGGGCGTGGACTCGCTGAAGGTTCCGTTGAACATGGCCAGTGACACACCGATGATCGCGAGAAGACTCACGACGAGGACGAGTGCCGCGAGCTTCTTCTTCCCACCCGAATCAGTCATCTACCGGCACTCCTATCCCGAAAGGTTGAAGTTGCCGGACCCGCCGTAGATGGCGAGCGAGATGAGCAGGGTGACGGTGACGACGGCGATCAGCGAGGAGCGCACCGCGTTGCCGACGGCCACACCGACACCGACCGGACCGCCCGAGGCGTTGAAACCGTAGTAGGTGTGGATGAGCATGATCGCGATCGCCATGACGATGGCCTGGGCGAACGACCACAGGATGTCCGTGGGTATCAGGAACGTCGAGAAGTAGTGGTCGTACACGCCGGACGACTGGTCGTACAGCACCACCGTCGCGAACCGGCTGGCCATGAACGACGCGATCACCGCCAGGGCGTACAGCGGGATGATGGCGATCATGCCCGCCACGACACGTGTGCTGACCAGGTACGGGATCGACGGGATCGCCATCGTCTCGAGCGCGTCGATCTCCTCCGAGACGCGCATGGCGCCGAGCTGGGCGGTGGAGCCGGCGCCGATGGTGGCCGCCAGCCCGATGCCCGCGATGACCGGTGCTGCGATACGCACATTGATGAAGGCCGCGAAGAAGCCGGTGAGGGCTTCGACGCCGATGTTGCCGAGCGAGCTGTAGCCCTGCACCGCGATGGTGCCGCCGGTGAACAGGGTCAGGAAGCCCACGATGACGACCGTTCCGCCGATCACGGCGAGAGCACCCGTGCCCATGCTGATCTCGGCGATGAGCCGCAGCGTCTCCTTCGGGTAGTGCATCAGGGCGCGGGGCGCCCATCCGATGGCACGCGCGAAGAACAGCGCCTGCTCACCGAGCCGGTCGATCGAGCGGGACGCCGACGCGAACCGTCTGCGAGTTCGGGGAAAGCGCCCGGCCGCCGCTAGTGCCATCTACTCCACCACCATGTCGATCACCCTGCCGTCAGCTTGATGCCGACGGCGGTGACGAGAACGTTGACCACGAAAAGGGCCATGAACGAGAACACGACGGTCTGGTTGACGGCGTCACCGACGCTCTTCGCGCCACCCCTGACGTTCAGGCCGAGGTAGGCGGCGACGAGGCCGGCGATCATGCCGAACAGACCGGCTTTGACTTCCGAGATCACGAGCTCCCCGAATCCGGTGAGCAGGGTGATGCCGTTGACGAACGCACCCGGGTTGACGTCCTGGATGTAGACCGAGAAGACGAAGCCGCCGAGGATGCCGATGGTGCAGACCAGCCCGTTGAGCAGGAGCGCCACGACGGTCGACGCCAGCACACGTGGCACGACCAGGCGGTGGATCGGATTGATGCCCAGCACCCGCATCGCGTCGATCTCTTCGCGGATGGTGCGGGCGGAGAGGTCTGCGCAGATGGCGGTGGCGCCTGCACCAGCGACGATGAGCACGGTGACGATGGGACCGACCTGGGTCACGGTGCCGAGAGCGGCGCCGGCGCCGCTGAGGTCGGCGGCGCCGATCTCACGGAGGAGGATGTTGATCGTGAAGCTCACCAGCACCGTGAACGGGATGGCCACCAGCACGGTGGGCACCATCGAGACCCGGGCGACGAACCACGCCTGGTCGACGAACTCGCGACGCTGGAAGGGCCTCGAAAAGACTGCCCTCAACGTTTCGCCCGACATCGAGAAGAACCCGCCGACCGCACGCAACGGCACCTCGAGGAGGTCTACCATCCGTCCTCCTCGTCCATGATCTCGCCCAGCACCGACTGCCAGTTCGAGCCCAGCCCCCCGGCGGTCTGTGACTCAGGTCATATTAACTAGAACGTGTTCACCTGTCAAAGGTGGTCACTCATCAGCATGAATCGTCCCACATTCAGCACGCCCCGAGGGCCGAATTCGACCGAAACGCCGGGCGTTTCTCCGTCCGATCAGACTTGTCAATTCGCGCCGTGCGGAAATCCGAGTAGCGGACCTAAGATGTTATAGCACAAGAACTTTGAACGAACGCGACCACGCTCCGACGAACTCCGGAATCGTTTCCTGCCCCAGCTCTCGGCGACCGCACACGGAGGCCGGGACCGGGAGTTCCCGGGCCGGATGGGCAGGCTCGATCGAACTGCTCGACGACAGCAGAACTAGAACACGATCTAGTCATATCCCGGCACACCTCTCGAACACCCCACCACGGTCACCCGGCCCCCGTTCCGCCGCTCTTCAGTTGCCTTCAGTATCGCCCATCGCGGGCGCATTACCTGCGGAAACGACACGGAAACAACCTTCGTGTCGGTTCTTCGGCCCCGTAGACGCGGGTCAGCCCAGTTCGCGTAGCGCCGCGGAGGCCGAGAACATGGTGGCAGGATCCCGATCCCCGAAGTAGTTCCCGAGTTCCGCCGCAAGCGCACCGGGTGTCCACCGACCGTCCACGGCATCGAAGCGCCGCTCCACGACCGGTGCCGCCATCAACGCCACCATCGGGCCGTAGACGACGAAGACCTGACCGTTCACGGAGTCGGCGGCGGGCGATGCGAGGTAGGCGACCAGCGCGGCCACATGCTCAGGCGACAACGGGTCGACCCCCTCGGCCGGCGCCTCTCCGAAGACGTTCTCCGTCATCGACGTGCGGGCGCGGGGGCAGATCGCGTTGGCTCGGACGCCGTACCGGGACAGCCCACGGGCCGCCGACAGCGTGAGCGCCGTGATGCCTGCTTTGGCGGCGCCGTAGTTCGCTTGCCCCTCGGGGCCGAGCAGTCCCGCCTCGGACGAGGTGTTGACGATGCGCCCGTACACCGGCGTACCGGCCTCCTTGGACTTGCCCCGCCAGTACGACGCGGCTGCGCGGCACAGCAGGAAGTGCCCGCGCAGATGAACCTTCAGCACCAGATCCCAGTCCTCGTCGGACATGTTGAACAGCATGCGATCCCGCGTGATGCCCGCATTGTTCACCAGGATGTCGAGGCTGCCGAGCCGGCTCTGCGCCGCCTCCATGATCGCGTCGGCGGTGGACCGTTCCCCGATGTCGCCTGCCACGAACTCGACCTTCGCGCCCAGACCCCGGATCTCCTCGAGCGTGGCCTCCACGGCGTCGTTCGCAACCAGGTCGTTGACGACGACGGACGCACCCGCGCGGGCCAATGCGATCGCCTCGTACTTCCCGAGGCCGGATCCGGCGCCGGTCACGACGGCGACCTTGCCGTCCACGTTCACATCGCGGTCAGCCACAGCATTCATGAACACGCTCTCCTGGTTCTGTGCACTCGCCGCAGGTCGCGAACCACGACACGGCGGTAGGTCGACGTCACTGTAGAACGTGTTCTCATTCCGGGCAACAATCCTCAGGGGTGCTCGGTGAGTGCGGCCCTCGGACACTGGGCGATCGCCGTACGCACGTCTTCCTCCCGGTCAGCGGGAGGAATGGCACTCGAAATGTGCAGCTGATCGTCGTCGTCGAGCTCGAAGATGTCGGGTGCGATCCCCACGCACACGCCATTGGCCTCGCAACGGTCGAAATCGACTCTGACCTCCATGTCAACCCTCACTTCTCCTCGTCTCGTCACTCGCGGATCCGGGTGCCGCCGGGCTGCGGCACACTCCGTTCCTGCGATAACACTAGAACCTGTTCCAGTCGTGTGCAATGATTCGTTCCACGACTGCGAGCACGCCTACCGGGCACGCTCCGGGGCCGGCCGGGGCCGGCTCCGCGAATGCACCGCAGAGACTGGAACCTGTGCCAGATTTCAGCTGATTCCGCTCTCGGACTGGAGAGGTATTTCGATGCACATCACCTACACACCGCAGCAGCAGCAGCTGCGGGAAGAGCTGCGCGCGTACTTCGCGAAGCTGATGACGCCGGAGCGTCGAGAGGCACTGGCCGCCACCACCGGCGAATACGGCGAGGGCAACGTCTACCGCGACGTCGTCGCCCAGATGGGCAGGGACGGCTGGCTGACGCTCGGGTGGCCCAAGGAGTACGGCGGCCAGGAACGGTCGGCCATGGAGCAGCTGATCTTCACGGACGAGGCCGCCATCGCCGGCGCCCCGGTCCCCTTCCTCACCATCAACTCGGTGGCGCCGACGATCATGCACTTCGGCACCCCCGAGCAGAAGGCGTTCTTCCTGCCCAAGATCTCGGCCGGCGAACTGCACTTCTCCATCGGCTACTCCGAGCCCGAAGCGGGCACCGACCTCGCCAGCCTCCGGACCACCGCCGTCAAGGACGGCGACGATTACGTCATCAACGGCCAGAAGATGTGGACGAGCCTGATCGCGTACGCCGATTACGTGTGGCTGGCGTGCCGCACCGATCCCGAAGCCAAGAAGCACAAGGGCATCAGCATGCTGATCGTCCCGACCACCGCCGAAGGCTTCTCGTACACCCCGGTCCACACGATGGCGGGTCCGGACACGAGCGCCACCTACTACCAGGACGTGCGGGTTCCGTCGTCCGCGCTGGTCGGCCCCGAACACGGCGGCTGGGCACTGATCACCAATCAGCTCAACCACGAGCGCGTCGCCCTGACATCCGCCGGGCCGGTCCTCACCGCCCAGCGTGAAGTGCGCGAATGGGCGCAGAACACCAAGTTGCCGGACGGGCGCCGCGTCATCGACCAGGAATGGGTGCAGATCAATCTGGCTCGGGTCCACGCCAAGGCCGAGTACCTCAAGTTGATGAACTGGGAGATCGCCTCGTCTACCGACCACGCGCCGGGCCCGGAAGCGGCGTCGGCCAACAAGGTCTACGGCACGGAGTTCGCCACGGAGGCGTACCGGCTGCTGATGGAGATCCTCGGACCTTCGGCCACGCTGCGGCAGAACTCCCCCGGGGTCCTGCTGCGCGGGCGACTCGAACGGATGCACCGGTCGTCGCTGATCCTCACGTTCGGCGGCGGAACCAACGAGGTGCAGCGCGACATCATCGCCATGACCGCCCTCGGCCTGCCCCCAGCGAAGCGTTAGGACTACGACAATGGACTTCACCCCCACCGAGGCCCAGCAGGACCTGGCCGGCCTCACCCGAGGAATCGTCTCGGACCTCGTCACCAACGACCGGCTGCGCGAACTCGACAACGCGGAGGACCGCATCGATCGCCGGCTGTGGTCCGCGCTCGCGTCGTCCGGCGTGTTGAGCGCCGCGCTGCCGGAGTCGGTGGGCGGCGACGGTTTCGGCGTTCTCGAGCAGTGCAGCATCCTCGTCGAACTGGGCCGCGCCGTCGCGCCGGTGCCCTATCTGTCGTCGATCGTGATGGCGGCAGGGGCGATCGCGAAGTTCGGAACCGAACGGCAGCGTTCCGACTGGGGCACTCCGGCCGCGCGTGGTGAGCAGATCCTCACCGTCGCCCTCGACGAGGAACTCAACGACACCCCGGGGGCGCCCGTCACGCGGGCCGAACGCGGCGCGAGCGGCTGGACCCTCGACGGCACCAAGATCGTGGTCGACGCGGCGCCGTCCGCCGACCTCTTCCTGGTCCCGGCGACCACCCCGGACGGTGTGGCCGTCTTCCTCGTCCGCCCCGACGACGCCGGAGTGACCGTCACCCGCCAGCAGACCGTCGATCTGGCCAGCACCGGTGAGGTGACCCTCCGCGGAGTGTCGCTGACCGAGGACCGCGTGCTCGGTGCCGTCGACCAGGGCGGCGAGATCGTGGACTGGCTCGTCGAGCGCGGCTCGCTCGGCGCCTGCGCGTACCAGTACGGCGTCCTCGACGAAGCCCTGAAACTCACTGCGGCCTACGCCCGCGAGCGGGTGCAGTTCGGTCGTCCCATCGGCAGTTTCCAGGCCGTGGCCCAGCGACTCGCCGACGGTTACATCGACGTGAAGGGCGTCCGGCTCACGCTGTGGCAGGCGGCGTGGCGGCTCAGCGAGGGCCTGCCCAGCGAAGGCGACATCCAGACCGCCAACTTCTGGGCGTCCGACGCCGGACACCGGGTGGCCCATACCCTCGTCCACGTCCACGGTGGCGTCGGACTCGACGAGGACCACCCCGTGCATCGGTACTTCCTCGCGGCCAAGGCACTCGAATTCCGGCTCGGTTCGGCCACGCAGCAGTTGCGGATCCTCGGCGCCGAACTGGCCACCGTCCCGGCATGACCGCCACGCTCGCGCGCACGGTATCGGATCTGCTCCTGGGCGTCGCAGAATCGGACGCCCAGGGGCTGTACTTCGAGGACCGGTTCCTGTCGTGGTCCGAACACGTGCGGGCGAGCCTGCGGCGCGCCGCGATCCTCGACGACCTGCTCGATGCACAGCGTCCCCGGCACTTCGGTGTCCTGATGGACAACGTCCCCGAGTTCTCGCTCCTCGCCGGGGCGGCGGCGCTGTCCGGCGCCGTCCTCGTGGGGCTCAACACCACTCGACGCGGGGCGGCACTGGCCCGCGACATCGCGCTGGCCGACTGCCAGGTGGTCTTCACCGAATCCGGGCGGTCCGCGCTGCTGGACGGTCTCGACCCCTGTGTTCCCGTCGTCGACGTGGATTCACCGAACTGGTCCGCGCTGCTCGCCGTAGAGCGCCCCTTCACGCCGAGGGCCGCCGCGGCCGACGACCTGTTCATGCTCATCTTCACGTCCGGCACGAGCGGCGATCCGAAGGCGGTGCGCTGCACCCACGCGAAGATCACCGGACCCGGCATCATGCTCGCCGAACGCTTCGGGCTGACCCCGGACGACGTCGTCTACATGTCGATGCCCATGTTCCATTCCAACGCCATGATGGCGGCATGGTCCGTGGCGCTCGCGGGACACAGCTCGATCGCGCTGCGGCGCAAGTTCTCCGCGTCTCACTTCCTGTCCGACGTGCGGAAGTTCGGCGTCACGTACGCCAACTACGTCGGAAAGCCGCTGTCGTATGTGCTGGCTACCCCGGAGATGCCCGACGACGCCGACAACACACTTCGGGTGATGTACGGCAACGAGGGGTCCGCGCCCGCTGTCGCGGCGTTCTCGCGCCGCTTCGGCACCGCGGTGGTCGACGGATTCGGCTCCACCGAGGGTGGTGTCGCCGTCTCCGCCGGCCCCGGGACGCCGGCAGGCTCCCTCGGCAAGCTCCCCGAAGGCATCGCGATCCTCGACCCAGAGACCGGCGATCCCTGTCCCCCAGCCGAATTCGATTCCGCCGGCGGAGTGGCCAACGCCGAGGCCGCGACGGGTGAACTCGTCAACGTCGCGGGGTCGGGTGCGTTCGCGGGCTATTACAACAATCCCGAGGCCGACGCCGAGCGGATCCGCGACGGCAAGTACTGGAGCGGCGACCTCGCCTACCGGGACGCCGACGGATTCGTGTACTTCGCGGGACGCAGTTCGGGATGGTTGCGCGTCGACGGCGAGAACATCGGTTCGGCGCCCATCGAACGCATCCTGATGCGGTACGACGGCTTCGCCCAGGTGTCGGTGTACGCGGTGCCCGATCCCGACGTCGGGGACCGGGTGATGGCGGCCGTCGTCCCGACGCGTGACTTCGATCCCGTGGCCTTCACGAGCTTCCTCGACGCGCAGTCCGATCTGGGTCCGAAGCAGCGCCCGAGTCTGATCCGGGTGTGTGCCGAGTTCCCGCGGACCGCCACGTTCAAGGTCCTCACCCGCGTGTTGAGCGCCGAGGGCGCCAATTGCACCGATCCGGTGTGGATCCGGGGCGGAACCGGCTACTCCCGCAGGTGAGTGGCAAAGTGTGCTGACGCACACTTTGCCACTCACATCGGCTACCGGAAGCTGTCGAGGCGGGACACCGCCGAGTCGAACCCCTTGACGAGTTCGTCCATCACCTCGGCCACCGGACGGATCTCGTTCATCCGGCCGACGATCTGTCCCACCGGCATCGCGACGACATCCGGGTTCTCCGACGCGGCGATCCGCTGATGCGCCTCGCTGACCAGTAGATTCTGCAGCGGCATCGGCAGCGGCGCCGGCGCGTCCGGCTTCGACCAGGCGTCGGTCCACTTGGTCTTGAGCAGGCGCGCGGGCTTGCCCGAGTAGATCCGGGACCGCACCGTGTCGGCGGACGTCGCACCGAGCAGGGCGCGCTGGATCGCGGACGGTCCCTCGGACGACGCGCTGCCGAGTTTGTACTCGGAGGTGGTGAGCCAGTACGACCCCATCCACACCCCCGCCGCCCCCAGCGACAGCGCAGCGGCGACCTGACGTCCGCTGCCGATACCGCCGGCCGCGAGGACCGCGGCGGAATCACCGATGGCATCGACGATCTCGGGAACCAGCACCATCGACGCGATCTCACCGGTGTGTCCACCGGCCTCGTACCCCTGCGCGATGACGATGTCGACACCGTTCGCGACGTGCCTGCGCGCGTGCTCCACCGCGCCGGCCAGCGCGGCCACCGGAACGCCCTTCTCGTGGGCCTGGTCGATGACATCCTTCGGCGGCGAGCCGAGGGCGTTGGCGATCAACGCAATTCGATGATTCAGGGCGACGTCCACGTGCGAGCGCGCCACCGAGTGCAGCCAGCCGAGCACACCGGTCGCGTGTTCGGCGCCCGAATCCAGTGGCGGCACCCCCAGCTCGGCCAGGGTCCGGTCGACGAACGCGCGGTGTTCGGCGGGGATCAGCGACTCGAGGTCCACCGACGTGCCCTCGGTGGGAACCTTGGCGGGCATCACGATGTCGACGCCGTACGGCTTGCCGTCGGTGTTCTCGTCCATCCACGACAGGACGGCCTCGAGTTCCTCGGGGTCGTTGAACCGGACGCAGCCGAGTACACCCAGACCGCCGGCCCGGGAGATCGCCGCGGCGACGTGTTCGGAGGGAGTGAACCCGAAGACCGGGTACTCGATGCCGAACTTCTCGCTCAAACTCGTGTGCATTTACGCGCCTTTGCTTTCGGGCGAACCGTTGCCGTTGTGATCGTCGGCCGGGCGGGTCTCGGTCTGTTCCTTGGCCCAGCGGTAGTCGGGCTTACCCGCCGGTGAGCGCTTGATCTCGTCGACGAACCAGAGGCTGCGCGGAACCTTGTATCCGGCAATCTCCTTGCGTGCCGCGTCGGCGATCTCGTGCAGGCTCGGGCGCGCCCCGCCTCGGGCCTGGATGACGGCGGCGACCCGCTGGCCGAAGCGTTCGTCGGGGATGCCGACCACGATGGCGTCGAAAACGTCGGGATGCGACTTGAGCGCGCCCTCGACCTCCTCGGGGAAGATCTTCTCGCCGCCGCTGTTGATGGACACCGAACCGCGGCCGAGCATCGTCACCGTGCCGTCGGCCTCCACCTGCGCGAAGTCGCCTGGGATCGAGTAGCGGATGCCGTTGATCTCCTTGAACGTGGCTTTGGTCTTCTCTTCGTCCTTGTAGTAGCCGATGGGGATGTGCCCCTTGCGCGCCAGGATCCCGATCACGCCGGAGCCGGGTTCGACCGGGTTGCCGTCCTCACCGAGAACGGACGTGGACGCGTCGATCTTCACCGTCGGGCCGCCGCCGTGCGAGTCGCCCTTCGCGACCACGCTGAGGCCGCCGAAACCGGTCTCGGACGACCCGATCGAATCGGTGATCATCCGGTTGGGCAGCAGCTCGAGGTACTTCTCCTTGATGCTGGGCGAGAACAGCGCCGCCGAACTCGCCATCAGGAACAGCGACGACAGGTCGTAGGGTTCGCCGCTCGCCTTGTCGCCCTCCACCAGCGCGTCGAGCATCGGTCGCGCCATCGCGTCGCCGGTGATGAAGATGAGGTTGACCTTGTGCTGATCGACGATCCGCCACACGTCGTGGCCGTCGAATTCGGGTTGCATCACGCACTTTCCGCCGCCGAACAGACTCTGGAACACCGCCCACTGGCTGCCGCCGTGGATCATCGGCGGGATCGGGAAACGGGTCATGCCGGGGCTCTCGGCGCCCAGCTTCGCGAGGTCCCACTCGTCCTCGACGTATTCCCCGGTCATGAAGTTGATGCCGCCACCGAGAACCCGCCAGACGTCCTCGTGACGCCACATGACGCCCTTGGGTTTGCCGGTGGTGCCACCGGTGTAGAGCATGTACAGGTCATCGTTGCTGCGCTCGCCGAAGTCGCGGTCGGGGGACCCCTGCGCCAGTGCGGCCTCGTATTCGGTGCCCTCGTAGTCGAGATCGGTGCCGTCCTCGACCACGACGGTGGTCTTCAGGAGCGGCGTCTCGGGGAGCACGTTCGCCACCTTGTCGGAGTAGCGGCGCTCGTGAACGAGCGCGACCATGTCCGAATTGTCGAAGATGTATTGCAACTCGTTCTCGATGTACCGGTAGTTGACGTTCACCATCACGGCGCGGATCTTGAAGACCGCCACCATCGCCTCGATGGCCTCGATGGTGTTCCGGCAGTAGATGCCCACCTTGTCGCCGGGCTGGACACCCTGTTCACGCAGGTAGTGGCCGAGGCGATTGGCCCTCTCCTCCATCTGCGCGTACGTCACTTCCCGGTCGTCGGACACCAACGCGACGCGGTCCGGAACGAGGTCGATTGCGTGCTCTACGAGGTCTGCGATATTAAGGGCCACGTCAACAAAGTAGAACGTGTTACCGTTTCTGGCAAGACCCAATTTGAGAGCCAGCTCACACACCCTTCGGGAGACTTCAGTGTCCTCTACAACGACCGAGAAATCCGACATTTCGGCACAGTCGCCGCACTGCCTCGTGGAGAAGCGCGGGCACGTCCTGATCGTGACGATGAACCGCCCCGAGGCGAAGAACGCGCTGTCCGGCGAAATGATGGCGATCATGCGGGACGCGTGGGATCAGGTCGACTCCGACCCGGACATCCGGGTCGCCATCCTCACCGGCGCAGGCGGCGCATTCTGCGCGGGCGCCGACCTCAAAGCCATGACGTCGCAGCACCCCGGCGACTCGTTCTCGGGCACGGGCGAGCGGAGCGAGGGAAAGAATTCGTCGGGCTGGGACCTGTCGAAGATAGAGGCGCTTCTCAAGGGACGGCGCCTCACCAAGCCCCTCATCGCCGCAGTCGAGGGTCCCGCCATCGCAGGCGGCACCGAGATCCTGCAGGGCACCGACATCCGAGTCGCCGGAGAGAGCGCCAAATTCGGTGTCTCCGAAGCCAAATGGGGACTCTTCCCCCTCGGCGGCTCCGCCGTGCGCCTCGTCCGGCAGATTCCGTACACCGTGGCCGCCGACATCCTGCTGACCGGACGTCACATCAAGGCCCCCGAGGCCAAGGAAATCGGGCTCATCGGGCACGTCGTCCCCGACGGTCAGGCCCTCGACAAGGCCCTCGAACTCGCCGACCTCATCTCCGCCAACGGCCCCCTCGCCGTCCAGGCGATCCTGAAGACCATCCGCGACACCGAAGGCATGCACGAGGAAGAGGCATTCCAGATCGACGCCGCCCTCGGCATCGAGGTCTTCAAGAGCGCCGACGCGAAGGAAGGCCCCCGAGCCTTCTCCGAAAGGCGCGCGCCGAAATTCGAGGGCCGCTGACCCCGGGTGCACTAATCCCGGGCGAATCTACCTTTCGGCGCATCTGAGGCGGCGAGAGGTACATTCGGCCCAGGATGTGAGGGTATCCACAGGCCCCTACTTATCCACAGGCTCACCAAATCGCCTGGCGACCACACCTGCCGCCGACAGCGAGTGCGTCATCATCGACTCCATGCGACGGGGAGAGTGGGGGCATCGCCTCGAAGACCTGTACGGAGTGAGCCGGTCCGGAATCATCCGCACCGCCGAGTTGAGGCAGTGGGGCGTATCGAATTCGGCGATCGACGCTCGATGCCGTCCAGGCGGGCCGTGGCAACGCATCCTTCCGGGTGTCGTGATGCTCGGCAACGGCCACCCGACCGCGCGTCAGCGTGCCGTGGCCGCGATCGTGCTCAGCGGCCAGAACGCAGTCCTCACCGGTCGCGCAGCGCTGCACGAATACGGCTACGGAACGTCGTACTCCGGCGACGCCCACGTTCTGATCGCCACGCACCGGCGCGTGCAGTCCACGGGCTTCGTCCTCGTCGAACGTACGACGCGGTTGCCCGTGCCGGTGACCCGCAACGGGCTTCCCTGCGCCCCGCTTCCACGCGCGTTGCTCGACGCGGCACGACGGTGCCGCACCCTGGACAGCACTCGATCCCTCATCGCCGAGGTGATCCAGCGAGGCGAGGTGAGCGTTGCCGAGCTGATCGAGGAGTTGGACTCGGGTAGCGGCCGGGGTGCAGCACTCCCCCGGACAGTGCTGCGCGAAGTGAGTGCCGACGTCCACTCGGTGTCCGAGGCCGAAGCGCGCAGACTATGGCTGCGCAGCGGACTGCCCCGAATGGTTTTCAACCGCAAGATCGTCGACAGTTCATCGCCATGCCGGACGGATGGATCGACGACGTCGCATTCGCCTGGGACATCGACTCACTCGACTGGCATCTGGCACCGAAGGCGTACAAATCGACGGTCGAGCGCCGCACCCGGATGCAGAACCACGGCATCATCGTGCTGCCGACGCTACCGAGCGCCGTCCGTGACGACCCCGACCGCGTGATCGCCGACCTCCGGTCGCACTACCAGCTGGCGTCGTCCCGCCCCCGGCCGGAGGTCTGGATGCTCAGAGCGCCCGGGTGAATGCGCCGTTCAACGCCTCAGGTGCGCCGAAAGGTACATTCGCCCGGCCAGGGGGAGCCGGCGGTGGGGGAGGTCAGCCGAGGACCGCCGCGGACAGTTCGCGGACGTGGTCGGCGTCGCGGCAGGAGACGAGGAGCATGGTGACGCCGGCGTCGGCCCAGCGTTTGACGTCGGCGCGAACTTCGTCGACGTTGCCGATGATCATGGTCTCGGTGACCATCTCGTCGGGGACGACGGCGGCGGCTTCGTCCTTGCGGCCTGCGCGGAAGAGGCGCCCGATTTCCTCGACCTGTTCGCCGTAGCCCATGCGGGTGTAGACCTGGGCGTGGAAGTTGAGTTCGGGGGCCCCCATGCCGCCGACGTACAGGGCGGTGATCGGTTTGAGGCCGGCGATGGCGGCGGTGCGGTCGTCGGTGACGATCACCTGACAGGTGGCCGCGACTTCGAAGTCTTCGCGGCTGCGCCGGGCGCCGGGGCGGGCGAAACCCTCGTCGAGCCATTCGTTGTACATGGGTGCGAGGCGGGGCGAGTAGTAGATGGCGAGCCAGCCGTCGGCGATCTCGGCGGTGAGCGCGACGTTCTTCGGACCTTCGGCGCCGAGCCAGATGGGGATGTCGGCACGCAACGGGTGGGTGATCGGCTTGAGCGGTTTCCCGAGGCCGGTACTGCCGGGCCCGGTGTAGGGCAGCGGGAAGTGCGGGCCGTCGCTGGTGACGGGTTCCTCCCGCGACAGGACTTTCCGGATGATGGAGACGTATTCGCGGGTGCGGGCGAGCGGTTTCGTGAACGGCTGCCCGTACCACCCTTCGACGACCTGCGGCCCGGACACTCCGAGCCCGAGGATCGCCCGGCCGCCGCTGAGGTGGTCGAGGGTGAGTGCGTGCATGGCGGTGCTGGTGGGTGTGCGCGCGGAGATCTGTACGACGGACGTGCCCAGCCGGACGCGTTCGGTGCTCGAACCCCACCAGGCGAGGGGGGTGAAGGCGTCGGAACCCCAGGATTCGGCGGCGAAGACGGCGTCGAATCCCTCGGCTTCTGCCGCGGCGATCAACTCCGGGACATTCGCCGGCGGCTGTGCGCCCCAGTATCCCAGTTGCAACCCGAGCTTCATCGTGTGCCTCCGCATCGACCGTCGTCAGAAGTGACCCTTGCCACAAACACTAGAACCTGTTCTACTCGAAGTTGTGAGCATGGGAAAGAGCGCGGTGGCCGAAAAATTCTCGAACGAACCGTTGAGCGCCCCGCTGAAACTTCAATTCGACTACACCCGATCGGTGGGTCCGACCATCGGCGCCTTCGTGACCGCGCTGCGCGACCGCAAGGTCATCGGCGCCCGCGGCTCGGACGGACGCGTCTACGTCCCGCCGCCCGAATTCGACCCGAACACCGCCGAACCTCTCACCGACTTCGTCGGGGTTTCCGACGCCGGGACCGTGGTGAGCTGGACGTGGATGCCGGAACCGATTGCCGGACAGCCACTCACCACCCCCTTCGCGTGGGCGCTGATCACGCTGGACGGCGCCGACACGTCCCTGGTGCACGCGGTGGACGTCGACTCCCCCGCAGGAATGAGCACGGGCATGCGGGTCCGGGCACGGTGGGCGCAGGAGCGGGTCGGGCGCATCCAGGACATCGTGTGCTTCGAACCCGGGGAGTCGACCGGCGAACCCGGCCCGTCCGCGGAGTCCGAACCGGTCACGATGGTCACGACGCCGATCGATCTCGACTACATGCACTCCGCCTCCGCCGAGGAGAGCTATTACCTCCGAGGGTTGAAGGCGGGCAAGCTGATCGGTGGCCGCACCGGACCGGACGGCAAGGTGTACATCCCGCCGCGCAGCGCCAACCCCACCGACGGCATCCCGACGAAGGAGCAGGTGGAACTGCCGGACAGGGGCATCGTCACCACGTTCTGCATCGTGAATGTCCCCTTCCTCGGACAGCGGATCAAGCCGCCGTACGTCGCCGCCTACGTGCTGCTCGACGGCGCGGACATCGCGTTCCTGCACCTGATCCTCGACTGCGACGCCGCCGACGTGCGGATGGGCATGCGCGTGGAGGCCAAATGGAAGCCGCGCGAGGAGTGGGGCTACACCCTCGAGAACATCGAGTACTTCAGGCCGACGGGCGAGCCCGACGCCGAGTACGACACCTACAAACACCACCTGTAAGGGCGCGGCACAATGACAGATATCGCAGTCGTCGGGTTCGCGCACGCACCACACGTGCGCGAGACCACCGGCACCACCAACGGCGTCGAGATGCTGGTTCCCTGCTTCCAGCAGCTGTACGAGGAGCTCGGAATCACCAAGTCCGACATCGGCTTCTGGTGTTCCGGGTCTTCGGACTACCTGGCCGGCCGTTCGTTCTCCTTCATCTCCGCCGTCGACTCGATCGGTGCGGTTCCGCCGATCAACGAGTCGCACGTCGAGATGGATGCGGCGTGGGCGTTCTACGAGGCCTGGATCAAGATCATGACCGGCGAGGTCGACACCGCCCTCGTCTACGGCTTCGGGAAGTCGTCGGCGGGCAACCTCCGCAAGATCCTGTCGATGCAACTCGACCCCTACCTGGTCACCCCGCTCGCGCTCGACTCCGTGTCGCTCGCCGGACTGCAGGCCCGCCTCGGACTCGACGCCGGAAAGTGGACGGCCGAGGAGATGGCGGCCGTGGCCGCGCGCAGCCGGGCAGCGGCGGAGAGCAATCCGAACACCCAGCTGTCGGGGCACGTCGACATCAACGCGCTGCTCGCCAGCCCGTTCGTCGCGGACCCGTTGCGCGCCCACGACTGCGCACCGATCACGGACGGCGCCGCCGCTGTCGTGCTCGCCGCGGGCGATCGTGCCCGTGAGCTGTGCGAGCGGCCTGCGTGGATCACCGGGATCGAGCATCGGATCGATTCCCCGAACTTCGGCGCCCGCGACCTGACGGTCTCACCGTCGACGACGGCGTCCGCCCGCGCCGCCACCGGAGGGGACGTCGGCGGAATCGACGTAGCCGAACTGCACGGACCGTTCACCCATCAGGAACTGATCCTCCGCGAGGCCATCGGACTGTCCGATGCGACGGCGATCAACCCGTCGGGCGGCCCGCTGAGCGGGAACCCGATGTTCTCGGCGGGTCTGGAACGCATAGGTTACGCAGCGAAGGCCATCATGGACGGCAACGCCGGGCGCACGCTGGCGCACGCTACGAGTGGTGCTGTGCTGCAACAGAATTTGGTCGCAGTCTTGGAGGGACGCAACTGATGGCGAATCAATTGGCCGCGGTGCTCGGCACCGGTCAGACGCATTACGTCGCGAAGCGGCACGACGTGTCCATGGCGGGGCTGGTTCGCGAGGCGATCGACCGCGCGATGGAAGACGCCAGGGTGGGCTGGAACGACATCGACGCGGTCGTGATCGGGAAGGCCCCCGACCTCTTCGAGGGGTCGATGATGCCGGAGCTTGCGATGTCGGACGCGCTGGGCGCCAACGGCAAACCACTCCTGCGTGTGCACACCGCAGGCTCGGTCGGCGGTTCGACCGCGGTGGTGGCGTCGAGCCTCGTGAAGTCGGGGGTGCACAAGCGGGTACTGACGGTGGCGTGGGAGAAGCAGTCCGAGTCGAACGCCATGTGGGCGCTGTCCACCCCCATTCCGTTCCACATGCCGGTCGGTGCGGGCGCGGGCGGCTACTTCGCCCCGCACGTCCGCTCGTACATCCGGCGGTCGGGCGCACCCGATCACATCGGCGCGATGGTGGCGGTGAAGGACCGGCTGAACGGCAGCCTCAACCCGTACGCCCATCTCAAGCAACCCGACATCACGCTCGAATCCGTGCAGGCCTCGCAGATGCTGTGGGATCCCATCCGCTACGACGAGACGTGTCCGTCCTCGGACGGCGCCTGCGCGATGGTGATCGGCAACGAGGAGGCGGCCGGGCAGGTCACGGCGGACGGTCGTGAGGTGGCCTGGATCCACGCCACCGCGATGCGCACCGAGCCCACCACGTTCGCGGGACGCGACCAGGTGAATCCGCAGGCCGGCCGGGACGCCGCGGCCGCGCTGTGGAAGGCCGCGGGCATCAAGGATCCGCTCGACGAGATCGACGTGGCCGAAATCTACGTCCCCTTCTCCTGGTTCGAACCGATGTGGCTCGAGAATCTGGGGTTCGTCTCCGAGGGCGAGGGCTGGAAACTGACCGAGGCGGGCGAGACCGCCCTCGGCGGCCGGCTTCCGCTCAACGCGTCCGGCGGTGTCCTGTCGTCCAACCCCATCGGCGCCTCGGGCATGATCCGGTTTGCCGAGTCGGCGATGCAGGTGATGCACCGCGCCGGCGACCATCAGGTGAAGGACGCGCGCAAGGCACTCGGCCACGCCTACGGCGGCGGTTCGCAGTACTTCTCGATGTGGGTGGTCGGTTCCGACCGGCCGAACAACTAGGAGCGGACATCACCATGAAGTTCACCGTCGGCATCGCCATGAATCCCCTCGATCAACTGCCTGCCCTGGCGAAAACAGCCGAGGAGTGCGGGTTCTCGTCCATCGCACTTCCCGACTCACTGTTCTTCATGGAGAAGCAGAGCGCCGACTACCCGTACACACCGGACGGCTCGCGGATGTGGAACGAGGAAACCCCGTGGGTGGATCCGCTGATCGCGGCGGCGGCCATGGGCGCGGTGACGTCGAAGATCGAGTTCTACACCCAGGTCCTCAAACTGGGTTCCCGCAACCCGGTCCTTCTCGCCCGCCAGGTGGGTTCGGTCGCCAACCTCATCGGCAACCGTTTCGGGTTCGGCGTCGGGATCGGCTGGGCACCGGAGGAATTCGAATGGTGTGGCGTGCCGTACAAGAAGCGCGGTGCGCGCGTCGACGAGATGATCGACGTCATCAAGCTGATCCTCGGCGGCGGCATGGTCGAGTACCACGGTGAGTTCTTCGACTTCGACCGCCTGCAGATGAGCCCGGCGCCGACCAAGCCGGTGCCGTTCTACGTCGGCGGACACACCGACGTCGCGCTACGACGCGCCGCCCGGGTGGGCGACGGCTGGACGTCCGCGATGATCAAGTTCGACGATCTCGTTCAGGTCATCGCGCGATTGCGGGAACTCCGGGAGGAGTACGGCCGAGCCGATCTGCCCTACGAGATCCAGACCGTGTGCATCGACCGTTTCGGCAAGGACGGCTACGCCGAATTGGAAGATGCCGGAGTGACCGACACGATCGTCGTCCCGTGGGTTTTCGACGGCATCGGCTTCGACGGACCGCTCGACGCCAAGCAGGAATCGTTGCGCAAGTTCGCCGACCAGTACATCGGATAGGGGTGTGGACATGACGACGACGGATCATCCTGCCCGCCTCGCCGGGCAGGCTTCCCGCGAGGCGGCCAGCGGCAGGCGCAAGGATGAGTGGCTGGCCCTGTTCGCCGAGGACGCGTGCGTCGAAGACCCGGTCGGCCCTTCGGGTTTCGACCCCGAAGGCATGGGTCACCACGGCCTCGACGCGATCTCGCGGTTCTACGACATGACGATCGCGACCACCGAATCGCTCGAGTTCATCATCACCGATTCACTGGTGTGCGGGAACGAGAACGTGAACATCGGGACCATCCGGTCCACGGTGGCGGGATCTCGGATCGACGCCGAGGGCGTGTTCATCTACCGCGTGAACGAGGACGGCAAGATCACGTCCCTGCGGGCCTTCTGGGAGGTCGAGCGGGCGATGAAGACACTGCGCAAGGTCTGAGCGCCCGGCTCACGTGCCGGCGGCGTCGATGTGCCGGAGGAACAGGATCGCGTCGAGTTCGCCGAGGCCGGCGGGCTCCAGCGGGAAATACGTGGAGTTGTCCGACGGGTCGGCACGCTTCTCCACGTCTCCTGTCCTGCGCGCCACCGGCGCGGCCGGCACGAGACAGCTCTCCCCGACGGCGAAGAGACGGCCCTCGACGGTGTCGGGTGGCGGCTGTCCGATGCCGTGGCCGGGCGCCTGCCCGACGGCCCCACCGATGACCGCGTAAGCGTCGTCGAGCCACACACCCAGGTGGGCGCCGGCGCACCACCAGTGCAGATGCAGTCCGGCGAGATCCCAGTGGGTTTCACCTTTCAGCAGGTGGCCGTTGTGAGCGAAGACGAACGTCGGGCCTCGATCGGCCTCCCTCTGCACGAGCGCGGACAGGTTGTCCGCCATCAGAGTGTCGCGGATTCCCAGGAGCCGGGCGATGCGGCGTGGAGAGTTCTCCGCCATTCCTGCGTGATAGCTGAGCAGGCGGGTGGCGATGCGACCGTGCAGCTCGGCCTCCCACAATTCGTCCCGCGTGCCTTCGGCGAGGAGGTGAGGCGCCTGCGACGCGAGAAGCGTCATCAGGTCGGCGGCGATGAGACGCAACTCGACGGCCTCGGGGGTGGCACCGACGGCCTGGGTCGGGTCCATCGCGACGGCCGGGTTGCTCCAGCGGTCGTCGTCGCCGATCAGTGCGGAGATCCTGTCCGGAGTGCAGGGCAGGTCCTCCTCGCCGAGGTGGGTCCGCAGGTAGGTGTCGAGGAAGGTCAGGGCCTGCCTCGGGCTGTCCGCGGCCGTCATCTCGATGGGGCCGTCGAATCCGAAGAATCTCAGTTGCTCGCCCGGCTCGTGCCGACGGTTGTATTCGGCCATCCATCCGACCAGGTCGCGGTTCGCCCGGGACTCACCGAAACCGTGGCTGAAACCGTGCTCCATGACGTCGTCGAGTGGCAGGCGGTCCGCACCCCGCACGAATGAGTCGACGAGTATCCCTTTCAGGCAACTGCTTTCGATCGCGATGGAGCGATAGCCCTCGTGTTCGACGAGGAACTGGAACATCTGATTGCGGAGCTGCAGAAAACTCTCCTCCCCGTGCATGGGCTCGCCGAACCCGAGGAGGCGGGGCGCGGAGTCCAGGCGACGGAGGAAGGCGCCGAGGGCAGCGGTGACGGTCGGGTCTCCCGGTGCCGAGAAGACGGCACCCGCGTCATCCACGATGGACTGCACAGTCATGGTGGCTCCCACATTCCCTCGGACACCACGTCGGCGAAAGAGAACAGCGGCGTCGGAGAGGATGAGGGTGCCCTCCGACGCCGCTGAATCAGGGGGTCAGTGTCTGACCGGGCAACCGCCTGACGCAGTCTTGTAATCGACCTGAAACTCCTTGATACCGTTGAGCCAGCCCGAGCGCAACCGTCGCGGATCTCCCAGCTTACTGATATCGGGCAGGTGATCCGCAATCGCGTTGAAGATCAGGTCGATCTCGAGTCGCGCCAGGTTGGCGCCGAGGCAGAAGTGGGCGCCCGTTCCACCGAATCCGACGTGCGGGTTGTTCTCCCGCATGATGTCGAACTTCTCCGGGTTCTCGAACGCGTCCTCGTCGAAATTCGCCGAGCCGTAGAGCATTACGACTCGCTGCCCCTTCTTGATCTGCACTCCGCCGAGTTCGGTGTCTTCCAGTGCGGTGCGCTGGAACGAGTTGACCGGGGTCGCCCACCGGACGATCTCGTCCGCCGCCGTCTTGGGGCGCTCCTTCTTGTAGAGCTCCCACTGATCGGGATGGTCCAGGAACGCCATCATGCCGTGTGTGATGGCATTGCGCGTGGTCTCGTTGCCGGCAACCGCCAGCAGGATCACGAAGAAACCGAATTCCTCTGGAGACAGCTCATTTCCATCGATGTCCGCTTCGATCAGCGTCGTGACGATGTCGTCGGCGGGGCACTTCTTGCGCTCGTCCGCCATCTGGTACGCGTAGCCGAGGATCTCCATCGACGCGGCCTGCGGGTCGATGTCCAGTTCCGGGTCGTCGTAGCCCGTCATCTGATTCGACCAGTCGAAGACCTTCAGGCGATCCTCCTGCGGCACACCGAGCAGTTCGGCAATCGCCTGCAGCGGAAGCTCACACGCCACCTGGGTGACGAAGTCGCCGGCACCCGATTCGGCGGCCTCCTTCACGATCTTCTCGGCGCGCTCGGTGAGTTCTTCGCGCAGGCTGTTGATCGCGCGGGGTGTGAATCCGCGGGAGACGAGTTTGCGGAGCTTGGTGTGCTCGGGTGCGTCCTTGTTGATGAGGATGAAGCGCTGCATCTCGATGTTCTCGCGCGGAATGTCGTCGGCGAAGCGCACGATCGCGGTGTTCTCGTGTGTGGAGAAGACATCGCTGCGCCGCGACACCTCCTTGACGTCCTCGAGCTTGCTGACGACCCAGTAGCCGTCGTCGTGGAAGCCACCGATCTCCGGCGGCTGCGGGTTCCACCAGATCGGGGCAGTCTTCCGCAGTTCGGCGAATTCCTGGTACGGGATGCGCTCTGCGTAGATGTCCGGGTCGGTGAAGTCGAAACCCTCTGGAAGATTGGGCTGCGCCACTGCTGTCTCCTGCCCTAAGCCATACACCACTCCGTGATGTGGAACACGTTCTACTAGCATTGAAGCACAAGCCAGGCGACTAGCAAAGGAAAGCTCATTCAGACCTTGCCCGGACAGCAGAACCTGTTCTATTTTCTGAGGACAAGGAAAGGAGCCCACCGTGGGCACACCAGTAATCGTCGAGGCAGTACGCACCCCGATCGGAAAGCGCGGTGGCTGGCTGTCCGGATTGCACGCCGCCGAGATCCTCGGCGCCGCTCAGCGGGGCATCCTCGACCGCTCCGGCATCGACCCCGAACTGGTGGAGCAGGTGATCGGTGGTTGCGTCACCCAGGCCGGGGCGCAGTCGAACAACATCACCCGGACCGCGTGGCTGCATGCCCGACTGCCCTGGCAGGTCGGCGCCACCACGATCGACTGCCAGTGCGGCTCCGCCCAGCAGGCCAACCACCTGATCGCAGGCCTGATCGCCACCGACGCGATCGACGTCGGAATCGCCTGCGGCATCGAAGCGATGAGCCAGGTGCCGCTCGGCGCGAACGTCGGCGAGAACGCCGGCCCGCGCAGGCCCGCCGACTGGGACATCGACATGCCCAACCAGTTCGAGGCCGCCGAGCGCATCGCCCGTCGCCGCGGAATCACCCGCGCCGACGTCGAGGCACTCGGAGTGCGTTCGCAGGCACGCGCCAAGCAGGCGTGGGACGAAGGGCGTTTCGACCGGGAAGTGCTGCAGGTGACCGCACCCGTGGTGGACAAGGAAGGCAACCTCACCGGGGAGACCCGGGTGGTGACGCGCGATCAGGGTCTGCGCGATACCACCGCCGAGTCGCTCGCCAAGCTGAAGCCCGTTCTCGAGGGCGGCATCCACACGGCGGGCACGTCCTCGCAGATCTCCGACGGCGCCGCCGCCGTCATGCTGATGGACGAAGCCAGGGCGCGCACCCTCGGTCTGAAGCCCCGGGCCCGCATCATCTCCCAGGCACTCGTCGGCTCCGAACCCGAATTCCACCTCGACGGACCCGTCCAGGCCACGGCGCGCGTCCTCGAACGCAGCGGTATGAAGATCGGCGACCTCGACCTGTTCGAGGTGAACGAGGCGTTCGCGTCGGTCCTGCTGTCGTGGGGGTCGGTGCACAAGCCCGACATGGACAGGGTCAACGTCAACGGCGGTGCGCTCGCACTCGGACATGCCGTGGGCAGCACCGGGTCTCGACTCATCACCACCGCGCTGCACGAACTCGAGCGCACCGACGGGTCGACGGCACTGATCACGATGTGTGCCGGCGGCGCGCTCGCCACCGGCACCATCATCGAGCGGATCTAGGATCTGCCGATGAACGCACCCGCCGCCGCCCGACCGCCCGGCCTCGACTCGAAGTGGACGGTCTCCTTCATCAAGTGGATGTCGAAGATCAACGTCGTGCTGTACCGGCGGACGGGCGGGCGACTGGGCAGCAAGTGGCGGGTGGGTAGTGCCTTCCCCCGCGGGTTGCCCGTCTGCCTGCTCACCACCACCGGACGGAAGAGCGGCGAGCCGAGGATCAGCCCGCTGCTTTTCCTCGAGGACGGCGACCGCATCATCCTCGTCGCCTCGCAGGGCGGCCTCCCGAAGCACCCGATGTGGTACCTCAACCTGCGCGCGAATCCGGAGGTGACCGTCCAGGTGAAGTCGCGGGCGCGGCCGATGACCGCCCACGCGGCGGATCCCGAGGAACGTGCGCGCCTGTGGCCGCGGCTCGTCGACATGTATCCGGATTTCGACAATTACCAGGCCTGGACCGACCGCACGATCCCCGTCGTGGTCTGCGACCCCCGATAGCGCGTGTATGTACCGCCGGGTAACGGGTGCCATGTCGGAGGACTTCTTGCAGTATTGACGCGTACGGACTTGTACGACGGCCGAGGGCGAGGAATTGCAGACATGAGTACACAGGTTCAAGATCGGATCCACGACCGTCGAGAGCTCACCGCGGTCCTGCTGCGTGCACTCGAGCAGCGCCACGAGGTTCTCGACGCCATCGTCGACAGTGAGGACCACGCCGAGGCCCTCACCACCGTCGCCGGACTCCTCGACACGTCCGAGGCGTACGCGGAAGCCGTCCTCAACCTGACGTTCCGCCGTCTCACCAAGGTCGAACGGCTCCGCATCCAGACGGAACTGAAGGACCTCGACGCCACGCTCGAGTGGACGTCGACGGACCGGCCGGCGAGCACCGGGCGGAACTTCCGCCTCCGTCCGTTCACCGAGACCGAGGAAGACGCCGAACTGTTCCGGCGCCGCTGCGTCGAGCAGGTCGACGACGCGGGCACGCAGTGGTCCGAGGAGCGGGTCGAGAAGGAACGCACCGAAGGCCTGAGCCGTGTCGACGACGAGTCCGCCGCGTGGTTCGTGTGTGAGGACACCGCGGAGAACACGGCCGTCGGCATGGTGTTCGGCGAGCTGTCGGGACGCGAGGTCGACGTCGCCATCTGGATCTCCCCCGACGCCAGGAAGAAGGGCTACGGCACCGCGGCCGTGAAGCACAGCCGTCAGGAACTCGCCGCAGAGTTCCCGGGAACTGTCCTGGTCGTCCGCGCTCCCGCCTGACCCGCACGTGAGTGGCGAAGCGTGCGGGAGCGCGCTTCGCCACTCACGTGCGGTGGTCGGGGTCGCGCTGTGTGGTGAGGCCCTGGGCCCAGCGGTAGTCGGGCTTGCCGCTCGGGGTGCGCTGGACGGTGTCTTCCACCCACACCAGGCGCGGAATCTTGTAGCCGGCCAGGCTCTGCCGCACGTGTTCCTCGAGTCCGGCGAAGTCGACGCCCCGCCCGTCGCGCGCCTGCACCACCGCCGAGACCCGGTGCCCCCACCGTTCGTCGGGGACGCCGACGACGATGGCATCGTAGACGTCGCGGTACGCCTTCACCGCGCTCTCGACCTCTTCGGCGAACACCTTCTCGCCGCCGGTGTTGATCACCATGTTGCCGCGGCCGAGCAGGGTGATCGATCCGTCGGCCTCGATCCGCGCGCGGTCGCCGGTGACGACGACCGGTCGCCCGTCGACCTCCCGGAAGATCTCCCGCGTCTTCTCCGGGTCGTTGTAGTAGCCCAGCGGGACGTACCCGCCCTTCGCGAACCAGCCGTCCTTCCCCGACCCCGGTTCGACGGGAACGTCGTCCTCGTCGATCACCAGGGCGTACCGTCCGGCAGGCACCCGGGGCCCACCCACCTGCTTCTCACCCTTAGTCGCGAAACCGATTCCGCCGAAACCTGTCTCCGACGCGCCGATCGAATCCGAAACCAGCAGTCCCGGGAACGCGTCGAGGAAGGCGTCCTTGATCACCGGCGAGAACAGCGCGGCCCCGGATGCCACCACCCCCAGACTCGACGTGTCGGTGCGCGACGGCTGATGCGCCTCGATCAGCGGCCGCCCCATCGCGTCGCCGGTGATGATCAGGATCTGTACCTTGTGCCGTTCGACGAGCTCCCACGTTCGGGCGGCGTCGAACTTCGATTCCAGCAGCACGGTGTTCCCGCTGAACAGCGCGGTGAACGTCGGCATCATCGCGGCCGCGTGGATCAACGGCGGCAACGCGAACCACAGAGTCGGCTCCCCCTGCGACCCGACGCGCGACTGCTGGTACTCGTCGTCGATCGCGTCACCTGTGTAGAAGTCGAGACCGCCCGCGAGGACGCGCCAAATCGCCTCGTGTGTCCACACCACACCCTTGGGACGTCCGGTGGTGCCGCCGGTGTACATGATGAACAGGTCTTCGGAGCTGCGTTCGCCGAAGTCCCGGTCGCCACTGCCGGACAGTGCCTCCGCGTACGGCACCGAGTCGCTGGGCACACCGGCGCCGCCGAGATCGTCCTCGACGACGACGGTATGCCGGATCCGCGGCAGCGAGGGCAGAACGTCCGCGATGCGTGGCGCGTAGATCCGATGGTGGACCACGGCGTCGAGTTCCGCGTTGCCGTACACATAGGCGAGTTCGTCGCTGGTGTAGCGGTAGTTGATGTTGACCGGAACCGCACGAATCTTGTACGCCGCCAGCAATGTCTCCATGGTCTCGATGGAGTTGTGCAGGTGCACGCCGATGTGCGAATCGACGGTCAGCCCGACGTCCAGGAAGTGGTGGGCCAGCCTGTTGGCGCGGTCCTCCAGTTCGCGGTAGGTGACGCGACGGGCGCCGCAGATCAGCGCCACCCGTTCCGGCATCGCGTCGACTGAATGCTCGAAGAGGTCCGCAAGGTTGTAGGCCACGGGGGCGTCCTCTCAGACGACTGTGAGTGGTAGGGGTATTCCTCGATCGGTGAACGCGAAGTCGGCTCCCGTGCTGAACCGGGTGAGCGCCACCTCGGGTGCCTCCTTGGCGGGCGGCTCACCGATCACGATCTCCACGGTCAGCGCCGCATCCGTCTCCTCGACCACCTGCACCGCACACCGCGGCGACACCCCGCGCACGAGCGCAGTCAACGGCCCGAGGTGCTCGGCGTCGATCATGGACGGCCACGCCCCGTCTTCCCCGGCTCCGCAGTCCCTGCCGAGGGTCAGCAGCATGCGGTCGCCGAGCGTGACCGTGACGTCCACGTACTGACGGGGGTTGAACGCCGGATGCACGGCGAGGACGACGGCCAGGCCCTCGAGGTCCGCGGGCAGTCCGAGCGCGATCCGGATCCGCTCCGACGTGAGGCCGGCGATGCCGGTGAGTTGCTTGCGGGCGATGTCGAGCGCGGATTCGGCATCGGTGCGGGCCCGCACCGCGAGCAGGAAACCGAGGGTCAGCAGGTGCTGCTGCACGCACACCTCCTCCGCCATCCGAGTCAGAGCCGAATGGGAGAAGTCCGGGAACCGCAGGTCGTCGAGGAGCGCGCCCGCGTAGTCGTGCTGCCCCGGCCCGCCGGTGTCGATCGGCGACAACTCGACTGTCGCCGCCCGCGACTTCCCCACCGTCACCAGTCCTTCCGGAATCGGGGGTGGCACGTTGGTGTCGTCGATGGTGACCGTCCAGAGGCAGTGCGGTGTCCGGTCCGCAGGCCTGCGGGGCGGACGGTGCACGGGACGCACCTGCGCATGCGGGTTGGTCGCCAATGCGGTGGCGTCGAACGTCGGGTCCTCGATGTCGTGGCACATCGCCGTGACGTACTCGTCGCCCATCGGTTCGACGTCCATCAACGCCCCGCAGTGATCCAGCCAGAACTCGCCGTGATCGTGATCGGTGACGCGGTACCGGAAGTCCATGAACTGGGGCGGCGCACCGATGTCGAGTTGCAGACCCTTGAAGATCGTCACGACGCCGTCGCCCTCGAATCCCAGCGCGCGTTGCATCCGCCGCGTGTAGAGGGGGCTCGACGCCATCCACTCCTCGATCGCGACCTGCGTCATGCCCTCGCGACCGAACGCCCCGATCAGGTGCGGCATACCGGAGCGGTCGATGAGATGACCGCACAGGAGCAGTTCCGGAACGAGAATCGCGAGATCCTCGCGGGACAGATCGGCGAACGACGCCGGAACCTTCACCGTACTCACCACAGCGGGACCGGGGCCGTGCCGACCGGATACCACCCCGGCAGCCGACCGGACGTCGCGCGCTGGATCCGCGCGTTCATGCCGTCGGACATCGCGTTGTTCGTGATCATCTCGAGGAACAGGCTCGAGACGTTGCCGAAGTCGAAGAAGTCACGCTGCCAGGACCATTGGAAGTTGCCGCCGTACCGGAACCAGCTGCCGCCGATTCCGGTGACCTGATAGTGCGTGCCGTCGTCGCGGGTGCGTTCGGACACCTGCTTCCAGAATCCGATGACGTCGCCGCTGCGATCGTCTATGACGAACTGCTGGTAAGGGTATTGCCAGCCCTCGAGCCCGTCCATTTCCTGGCCGAGCGCCAGGTCGCGGATCTCGTCGCGGCCCACGGCCATGAAGTCGTCCTTCGGCCCGTAGTTCCATCCGTACGTGGCGTCCTCGGTGTACATCTCGGCGAGCGGCTTCCAGTCGCCGAGCGACTCGCACCGCTTGTTCTCGTCCACCCAGCGCTGCACCATCTCGTCGAGCTCCGCACGATCGAACTGCACCGCCGGGCCGATCCTTCGATCGAACTGTGTCATCGGGTATCTCCTTCGGAGTCGTTGTCCGCGAGGATCCGCAGGGCCTGGGTCGGGCAGAAACGCACGGCGCTCTCGACTTCGGCGCGCAGGTTCTCGGGTGGGTCGGTGTCGAGGATCTCGACCTTGCCCTGCTTCGGGACGACGAAGACGTCGGGTGCCTCCATCTCGCACACGGCATGACCCTGACACAGGTCGAGATCGGCTTCGACTTTCATCACGTGCTTCGCTTCCGGTACCTCACCGTGCACGGCTGCTGCAGCTGCACCACCATCTTGCTGTGATCGTTGCGGTACGTCTCGGAGGGTTGCGCCATCTCGAACTCCCAGTCCTGCAGGAGAATCGAGAAGATCGCCTTCAACTGCATCAGCGCGAACGCGGCCCCGACGCAGCGGTGCCTGCCTGCGCCGAACGGAATCCACGTCCAGCGGTTGACGATGTCTTCCTGGTTGGGGTCGATGTAGCGCTCGGGATCGAACGTGTCCGGGTTCGGGAAATCCTCCGCGATCCGGTTGGAGATCGCGGGCGTGGCCGCCACGAGGTCGTTCTCGGCGATCCGGTAGCCGCCGACCTCGAACTCGCCCCGCGCGACGCGCAGCAGGATGATCAGCGGCGGGTGCAACCGCAGCGTCTCCTTCAGCACCGCTTCGAGTTTCGGGATCTGCCTGAGCGCCCCGAAACTGATGTCGGAGCCGTCCGAATAGAGGTCGTCGAGTTCGGCGACCACCTGCTTGGCGTAGTCCGGGTGCCGCAGCAGCTCGATCAGGGTCCAGGCCGCGGTGCCGGACGTGGTGTGGTGCCCGGCGAACATCATCGAGATGAACATGCCGGTGATCTCGTCCGCCGTGAAGCGCTCGTTGCCGTCCTCGTCCTTGATCGAGACGAGCACGTCGAGCATGTCCCGATCCTCCTTGCCCTGAGGGGGGTTCTCGATGCGCCCGTTCATGATTTCCTGGACGAGGGCCACCAACTGCACCCTCGCCTCGTCCCGCCGACGGAAGCTCTCGATCGGGGCGTAGGCGTCGACGTATGCGATGGGGTCGGTGCCCTGCTCGAGCTCGTGGTAGAGGTGCGCGAATCGCCCGTCGAGCTGCTCCCGGAACTTCGTGCCGATCAGGCAGGCCGAGGACGTGTAGATGGTCAGCTCCGCGAAGAATTCGAGGAGGTCGATCTCCCCTTCGTCGCCCCACTGCGCCACCATGCGGTCGACCTCGTGGGCGATCGTCGCGGCGTGGCCCTTCATCTGCTCGCCGCGCAGCGCCTGGTTGTGCAGCATCTCCTTGCGGCGCTCGGGGCTCGCGTCGAACACGACCCCCTCGCCGAAGATCGGCTTCATGAACGGGTAGGCGGCCTGCTGGTCGAGATCCTCGTCGGTGGAGCGGAAGAAGAATTCGTTGGCTTCGGCGCCGGACAGCAGCACCACTTTCTTGTCGGCGAGCTGGAAGACACCGACGTTGCCGCACTCCTCCCGGACGCGGCGCATCAGCGCGATCGGGTCGGTGCGCAATTCTTCGAGATGTCCGTGCTCGTGCTCACCGCCGGACACACGTTGCGGGGTAGCCAGGTTCATTCTCCATCCTTTCGCAGGGGCGCCTCGGGCTGCACTTCGATCAGCACCAGGTGTGCGCCGCGCGGCGCACTGACGGCGGCGACGACGGCGTCGGCGATCGCGGAGGCGCGCAGGAAGTACGAGTGCCGGGCGAATCCCCATTTCGCCCAGTCTTCGAGGACGGGTCCGATGACCTCCTCGGTGGTGTTCATCCCCATGGATGTCTGGGTGGGGCCCGGACGCACGACCGATGCCCGGACACCGGTGCCTTCCAGTTCCATTCGCATCTGCCGGCCCATCATCTCGACGCCGGCCTTCGCGGCGTTGTAGGCGCCCATCCGGGGCCGGGGGGTGTCGGCGCAATCGGATCCGATCAGGATGAAATCTCCGCGCCGGCGTTCGATCATGCCGGGAAGGAGGCGGTGCGCGAGACGCTGCGCCCCGACCAGGTGAACGTTGACCTGGCCCAGGAACTGTTCGGGGTCCATCTCGTGTGCGACGGAGAACTCCAGGTCGCCTGCCCCCGACAACGCGATCTCGGTGGGGCCGAGCGCTTTCTCCGCCGCGGTGACGAATTCGTCGACGGATGCGGTGTCGGTGACGTCGAGGTATTGCGCGAACGCTTCTCCCCCGTTGCTGCGGATCTTCTCCGCGATCTCCTCGCATTCGGCCACCCGGCGGGCACCGAGCGCGACGGGGTGACGGGCCTCGGCCAGCGCATAGGCCGTCGCCGTGCCGATTCCCGAAGAGGCCCCGGCGACGACCGACGGGCGTCGCTGCGGGTTGGGCTCGAACCTAGGCATCGCGGACCTGCACTTTCATGGGGAGGGTGGCGAAACCGCGCACGTTGGTCGAGTGGACGCGCACACTGTTCGCCTCGTCGATGTCGTAGTCGTCGATGCGGGAGACGAGTTCGGTGAGCGCGATTCGCGCTTCGAGCCTGGCCATGTGGGCGCCGAGGCAGAAGTGGGTGCCGCCGCCGAAGCTCGCGAGCTTGTTGGACGTGTCCCTGCCGATCCGGTATTCGTCGGCGTCCTCGAACACCGCCGAGTCGCGGTTCGCGGAGCCGATGAGGATCAGCACCTTGTCGCCGGCGGGAATCGTCCGGTCGTGGAAGTCCAGGTCGACGGACGCCGTCCGGGCGACCATCTGGCTGGACGTGTCGAAACGCAGGGTCTCCTCCACCCACTCCGACACTCGACTCGCATCCTCGAAGACGTGCCTGGCCTCGCCCGGATAGCGGAAACCCCAGTACAGCGCGTTGCCGAGGAGTTTGGTGGTGGTCTCGTTGCCTGCCACCACCATCAGGAACATGAACGCGATGATCTCGTCGTCGGTGAGCCGGTCGCCGTCGATCTCAGCCTCGAGCAGTGCGGACGTGAGGTCCTCGGTCGGCTTTCTGCGGCGCTCCGCCAGCATGTCGGCGTAGTAGCCGACGAGGTAGAGCGACGCCTCCATCGCGGCGTGGGGCACGTCGAGAACGCCCTCCTCGCGGTGCACCACGAGGTCGGCGAGCCGGCGGAGTTCCACGCGGTCGGCCTCCGGCACCCCCATCAGTTCCGAGATCACGTCCATCGGGAGTTTGCCGGCGAACTCGGCGATCCAGTCGAACTCGCCCGCCGCGAGCGCCGGGTCGAGGTACTGCCGGGTCAGATCCAGGATCCGCCCCTCGAGTTCGTTCACCCGCCTCGGCGTGAAGCCGCGGGAAACCAACTGCCGCATCCGCATGTGCCGCGGATCGTCCAGCGCGAGAAAGGACATCGTCTTGTGGGCGTGCGGTCCGTACGCCGCCGGGTCGAGCGACACCCCGTTCGCGCTCGACAGGCGCTGGTTGTCGCGGAACGCCGCGACGACGTCCTCGTGCCGGGACAACGCCCAGAAGTCGAGTTCCTCGTTGTAGTAGAGGGGGGCCTCTTCCCGCAGTCTTCGATACGTGACGTACGGATCTTCGTGGAAGCCATAGTCGTACGGATTGAACGTCACCGGATTGTGTGACACCCCGGGCATCGAGGCTGCGGTCATGGCATCTACTCCAGAATCAGCTTGGCGGAAGTTTCGAGTCGATCGGCGAATTGGGCATAGGACCCGTATCCCATTCCCGCGCGAACCAGGCCGCCGGCGTACAGCAGCTCCAGTGCCTCGAGGACGTCGGGATCGTGGCCGTCGCCCAGTGCGGTGGCGAGCCGGTCGCGGATCTCCAGCCCGATGCGGGCGCGGAGGTGCTCCACGTCGGGGTCGCGGCCGAGCAGCGCGTTGGTGACGGCTCCGGCGAGTTCGGGTTCGTCCGCCACCAGGAGAGCGATGTGACGGAGCACGGCGACCACGCGTCCAGTGCGATCGAGTCCCTCGTCCACCGGCTGCGGCGAGGCGGCGAGACGCCGCCAGAAGACCTCGGCGACGAGGTGCTCCTTGGACGAGAAGTACGTGTAGGCCGTCGCGGGCGCGACCCCGGCGATGCCGGCCACCGAGCGAACGGTGAGTCCCGCGAATCCCTCTTCACGCAGTACTTCGACTGCCGCTTTGGTGAGGCGGTCGACGGTATCGGCCTGCTTCTCGGTCAGACGGCGGCGGGTGGACTCGAAATTCATACTACTGGACACGTGTCTGGACGCTACTACAGTTACCGGCGACTGGCAACGAAAATCGGACTCTCACACCGGACTGCGCGGGTGAATTCGCACGGGCATCGTCTTGATGCCGCTGATGAAATTCGACCGCAGCCGGGCGACCGGGCCAGTGGGTTCCACCCGGTCGATCCGCGCGGCGAGAGTCTCGAACAGGATCTTCAATTCGAGCCGCGCCAGGTGGGCGCCGAGGCAGAAGTGCACCCCGCTACCGCCGAACGCGATCTGCGGGTTGGGGCTCCGGCCGATGTCGAACCGGTACGGCTCGTCGAAGACGTCCTCGTCCCGGTTGGCGCTCGGGTAGTAGATCACCACCTTGTCGCCGGCCCTGACCAACTGATCGCCGATGTAGGCGTCCCGGGTGGCGGTTCGCCGGAAGTCCATCACCGGGGTCACCCACCGCAGGATCTCCTCCACCGCACTCGCAGCCAGTTCCGGCTCGGACTGCAGTCGTCGCCACTGATCGGGATGATCGATGAAGGCCTGCATCCCACCGGCGGTCGCGTTGCGCGTCGTTTCGTTCCCCGCCACCACGAGCAGGACGAAGAACATGTTGAATTCCATCTCGGTGAGCGTGTCGCCGTTCCCGTCCGGCTGCACGAGCTTGGTGACGATGTCGTCGCGTGGCTCGATGCGGCGCTGTGCTGCAAGCTCGTTGGCGTACAGGAAGATCTCCGCCGCGGCCATCTCACCGTCGGCCTGGGTGGTGCCGTACTCGGGGTCGTCGAAGCCGATCATCCGGTTGGACCAGTCGTAGAGCCTGTCGACGTCCCCGGCAGGCGCACCCAGCAGCGCCGCGATGACCTCGAGCGGCAACGGCGCTGCCGCCTCGGGAACGAAGTCGACGTCGCGTGCGTCGAGAAGCCGATCGACGATCCGCGCACAGATGTCGCGGATGTGCGCCTCGAGCACTTTGACCGTGCGCGGGGTGAATCCGCGACTGACGAGCTGCCGGAGCCGGGTGTGGTCGGGAGGGTCGAGGTTGACGAGCATGGCGGCCTGCTTCGCGCGGGTCTGCTCGTCGAAATCGTCGATCTGGGTGGTGCCCACCGCCGACGAGAACGTCGCGCTGTCGCGGGACACGGCGACGACGTCGGCATGCTTGGTCACCGCCCAGAACCCGGAGCCGTTCTCCTCGGGCTGCCAATAGATGGGTTCGCTCGCCCGCAGATGGTCGAAGAACGCGTAGGGGACCCCTTCCGCGTAGACGTCGGGGGATTTGAGATCAATCCGAGACGCGGTCATACACTGCTCCTCGATCGATAAACGAATGGGATGCGTCTTAAACTACACACTTTCATTTATAATGGAAGCCCTTATGCTGGACCCATGGTGAAAGGGCAGAACGGACCGATCCGACGTCGCACACTCACGCGAGACAAGGTCGTGGATGCCGCGATCGAGATCATCGACGAACTCGGCTGGGAGCCACTGTCGATGACGAGTCTCTCCGCCCGGCTGAACGTCGTCACCGCGTCGCTCTACAACCACGTCCGCAACCTCGACGACATCCGCGGTGCCGTCCAGGTGCGCACCATGGCGGAACTCGGTGCCCACCTGCGCGAGATCGCCATGGGCCGAAGCGGTCCGGACGGCCTTCGTGCGCTCGTCGACGCGCACCGCGTCTGGGCGACCGAGCATCCGCATCGGTATCAGACGCTGACCACCAGCCCGGTGGACCGGGACGCCTTCATCACCGCGGCACTGGACGCGAACACAGCGCTGCGCACGATGCTGGCGTCGTGCGGACTGCCGCCCGAGGACACCCTCGACGCGGCAGTGAGCATCTTCGCCGCGATGCACGGCTTCGTGATGCTGGTGAACACCGACTTCCTCGGCGACGAACTGGACCTGGACTCGATCTACGAATCGGTGCTGCGCGGAGCACTGTCCAGCGTCGGGTGGCCGGAGCGAACGCACACCCCGTCCTGAAAGGCCACCACCCCTACTGTCGCCGTTCTCAGGCCCAGGCGTCAGAAGGGTTCGGCCGCCACGTCGAGATCGCCCAGATCACCACCACGTCGAGCGCGATGACGATCACCGACCACCACGGGTAGTGCGGCAGCCACAGGAAATTGGCCACGATCGAGATCGCGGCGATCACGATCGCCGACACCCGGGCCCACGCGGCGCCGGTGAACAACGCGAGGCCGGTCACCGCGACCAACGCACCCAGCACGAGATGGATCCAGCCCCACACCGTGAAGTCGAACTTGTAGAGGTACTCCACCCCCACCACGAACTCCTCGTTCTCATAGACCGCGGCGAGCCCTTGGAAGAACTGCAGGAGTCCGACGGTGACCATGATGACCGCTGCACCCATCGCGGTCCCCGCCGCGACGCCCTGTTTGATCGACGAACTTTCGGACATGACGCCCCTTCCTCGCCGCAACCCACTGGCCGGTGCAGTCATTGTCCGCCGATTCGGTGTGCGTTCGCGTCGGAACCGCGGGGTTTCCCCCACCCGGCCGCACCGAAAGAAAACACATGACACATTGCCGGGCTTCGTCCGCGAGCAACCGCATCATGTGATTCCCACCCGTCAGGTACTGAGCTGCCCGTAGATCCTGAACCGGATCGAGGCGATGTTCGCCGATCCCGACGACTCGGGCTCGGAGGGCACCGATTCGGAGTCGTCGGACAAGTCACATCACCGCTCGCAGTGAGCGGAACCCACCAACTTCGCCAGCTCGTCGAGCGACCACGGCGGCTCGGTCTCGTGGTCGCGGTAGGCCAGCACAGTCGGAGCCGGCCGGTCGAATCTGCCGACGAAGCACCCTGATCCGGCGAAGATCCCGCCGGTGATTTTGGCGGCGAGGTCGCTGGCCAGGAACGCGTACAGCTGGGCGACGTAGTCGGCGGGTGCCGGATGCAGCGAGCCGTAGCGCGTTGCGTCGTCGAGCATCCCCCGCCTGTGCAGTTCCTCGATGTGCTGCTCGTACTCCGCTCCCACGGACAGGCGGGTCTTGGCACCGGGGCACACCACGTTGGCGCGGACGCCGGATCCGGCCAGTTCGGCCGCGATGGCGAGGGTCAGACTGTTGACCGCCCCCTTGCCTGCGGGATATCCGGTTCCGCCGTAGTCACCGAGGAACGCGAACGAACTCGTGTTCACGATCGTTCCGCGCCCCCGTTCCGCCATCAGGGGCGCCGCGGCCCGGCACGTGCGGAACGTCGCCGTCAGGTGCGCATCGACGAGTTCGCGCCACTGCTCGTCGGTGACGGTGAGGATGGACGACCCGGCGGGCTCCGCGACGCCGGCGCAGTTGATCAGCACGTCCACCTGGCCGAACGCGCATTCCGCGGCGTCGACCAGCGCCTCCGCGACGCCATGGGCGGCGGCCGATCCAGCCACCGCGATCGCCCGGCCACCGCCGAGCACGATCTCGTCGGCCACCTTCTCCGCCGCATCGGGATCACGGCCGTTGACCACCACGCCGGCCCCCTCGGCCGCGAGCGCGTGCGCGACGGCCCGGCCGATCCCCCGGCTCGAGCCGGTGACGACGGCGCCTCGCCCGTCCAGCCGTCTCTCCTCGCGTGAATTCATCGCACCTCCGTCGAACTCGTCATTGCGGCATCCAGTTGTTCAAACTATAGTCCAGACACATGTCCAGTTTTCGGAGATCGATGTGACACTCACCCGATTCGGAAGCGAAAATCCATGACTCTGCGCCCCACCGACAGCTCTGCTCTCCTGATCGACGGCAAACTGATTCCCGGTTCCGGCGGCACGTTCGAGGTGATCAACCCGGCCACCGAGGAGGTGCTCGGGAGAGCCGCCGACGCCACCGCGTCCGACATGGACGCCGCGATCGCCGCGGCCCGGCGGGCCTTCGACGACACCACGTGGTCCCGCGACCACGCCTTCCGCGCCCGCTGCCTGCGGCAGCTGCGCGACGTGCTGCAGTCCCACATCGAGGAACTGCGCGACATCACCATCGCCGAAGTCGGCGCCCCCGCCTTCCTCACCAGCGGACCGCAACTCGAAGGCCCGGTCGCCGACCTCGGGTATTTCGCGGACCTCGCCGAAAGCTATTCCTGGGAACAGGATCTGGGCATCGCCGAGCCGATGGGCATCAAGACCCGCCGACGCGTTCTCAAGGAGGCCGTCGGCGTCGTCGGGGCAATCACGCCGTGGAACTTCCCGCACCAGATCAACTTCGCCAAGATCGGCCCCGCACTCGCGGCCGGCAACACGGTGGTCCTCAAGCCCGCGCCCGACACTCCCTGGTGCGCCGCCCTCGTCGGGCACCTGATCGCCGAGGAGACCGACCTCCCGGCCGGCGTGGTCAACATCGTCACGTCGAGCGACCACTCCCTCGGCGCTCAGCTCTCCGTCGACCCCCGCGTCGACCTCGTGTCGTTCACCGGTTCGACCGCCACGGGCAAGGCCGTCATGGCGGCGGCGTCCGAGTCGCTGAAGAAGGTGTTCCTCGAACTCGGCGGCAAATCGGCGTTCATCGTGCTCGACGACGCCGACCTCGCCGGTGCGTGCGGAGTCGCCGCATTCACCGTGTCCACCCACGCGGGGCAGGGCTGCGCCATCACCACCCGGCTGCTCGTTCCCCGCGACAAGTACGACGAGGCGGTCGAGGCCACGGCCCGGACGCTCGGCGGATTGCACGCGGGCGATCCCGCGAAACCCGGCACCATCTGCGGTCCCCTCATCTCCGCGCGGCAACGCGCCCGCGTCGAGGACTACCTGCGGCTCGCGAAGGAGGAAGGCGGCACCATCGTGGTCGGTGGCGGCCGCCCGGCCGATCGGGACCGTGGATTCTTCGTCGAACCCACCCTGATCACCGGCCTCGACAACACCGCCCGGGTGGCTCGGGAAGAGATCTTCGGACCCGTGCTGGTGATCATTCCCCACGACGGCGACGAGGACGCGATCAGCATCGCGAACGACTCGCCGTACGGGCTGTCCGGGTCGGTGTGGGGCACAGACCCCGCACGCGTGAAGCGAGTGGTCGACGGCGTGCGCACCGGAACGCTCAGCGTCAACGGTGGCGTCTGGTATTCCGCCGACGCCCCGTTCGGCGGTTACAAGCAGTCCGGAATCGGCCGCGAGATGGGCGTGGCCGGATTCGAGGAATACCTGGAAACCAAGCTGGTCGCGGAACCGGCCCAATAGTGCGCCGGCGAGCCGGCCCGACAACACAGGAGTCAATCGATATGGGACGTTTCGACGGGAAGACGGCCATCGTCACCGGCGCCGCGCAGGGCATCGGCGAGGGCTACGCGCGTGCCCTCGCCCGCGAGGGCGCGAACGTGGTGGTGGCCGATCTCAATGCGGAGCTCGGTGAGACCGTGGCCAAGCAGATCAGCGCGGACGGCGGGACTGCGGTGTTCAAGGACGTCGACGTCGCCGACGAGGATTCGGCGAAGCAACTCGCCGAGTTCACGGTCGAGAAGTTCGGCGGCATCGACCATCTCGTGAACAACGCCGCGATCTACGGCGGTATGAAGCTCGATCTCCTCATCACCGTGCCGTGGGACTACTACAAGAAGTTCATGGCCGTGAACTTCGACGGCGCCCTCAACGTGACCCGGGCCGTGTGGCCGCACATGAACAGCCGCGGTGGCGGCTCCATCGTCAACCAGTCGTCCACGGCCGCATGGCTGTACTCCGGCTTCTACGGCCTCGCGAAGGTCGGGATCAACGGCCTCACCCAGCAACTCGCCCACGAGGTGGGTGGCATGAACATCCGGGTCAACGCCATCGCGCCCGGACCGATCGACACCGAAGCCACCCGTACCGTCACGCCGGGAAATATGGTGGCAGACATGGTCAAGACGTTGCCACTGAAGCGGATGGGCACCCCCGACGACCTCGTCGGCGCCTGCCTGTTCCTGCTCTCCGACGAGGCGAACTGGATCACCGGGCAGATCTTCAACGTCGACGGCGGACAGATCTTCCGGTCATGACCACGACCGAGCAGGTGTCCGTCGGCTACATCGGCCTCGGCAACATGGGTGCGCCCATGGCCAAACGGCTGCTGGACCGCCCCGGCGGGCTCATCGTGTGCGACACCCGGCCGGAGGCGTTGGAGCCGTTCGGCAAGGCGGGCGCGAAGGTGACGTCGAGTCCGCGGGAGGTGGCGGAGAACGCGGACGTCATCTCCGTGACCGTGCTGAACGATGAGCAGGTGCGCGCGGTCGTCACACAGATCCTCGACACCGCGCGGCCGGGCACCGTCGTGGCGGTGCACTCCACCATCAGCGACGTCACCGCCGTCGAACTCGCCGACCGGTGCCGTGCGCACGGCGTCGACCTGATCGACGCGCCCGTCAGCGGCGGCGCACCCGGCGCTCACAAGGGAAAGTTGGCGGTGATGGTCGGGGCGAGCGACGACGCGTTCGAGAAAGTGCGGGAGCCGTTCGGGCACTGGGCCGAACTCGTCGTACACGCCGGAGACGTGGGCGCGGGAACGCGGATGAAGCTGGCCCGCAACCTGCTGCACTTCGTCTCGTTCACGGCCGCCGCCGAGGCGCAGCGGCTCGCCGAGGCCGCCGGTCTCGACATCACCGAACTCGGAAAGGTCGTCCGGCACACCGACGCGATCACCGGTGGCGCCGGAGCGATCATGCTCCGCGACACCACCGACGCTCTCGACGAGACCGACAACTGGTACCCGATCATGACCCACGTCCGGGACCTCGGGGAGAAGGACCTGTCGCTGGCGATCGGGCTCGGCGAACGACTCGACGTCGCGCTGCCGTTCGCCCGACTCGCGCTCACGGGCCTGGGTCCTGGACTCGGCGTCGACAGCACCGTCGACAAGAAGGAGCAACCATGACCGACGACACCCGCACCCGTGGCCTGGCCATGATGGAGAAGGTCTACGGATTCGAGATGCAGGACGGGCCCGGCGCGCATTTCGCCGTCACCGCCGACCACCTGTTCGCCGACATCTGGTCGCGGCCCGGGCTGAGCATCCGCGATCGCCGGCTTCTCCTCCTCGGTGCGCTCACCGCGCAGGGGCTCGTCGACGTGGCCGAGATCCAGGTGGGGGCGGCCCTGCACAACGAGGAACTGGACGAGGACCAACTCCGGGAGATCGCGCTGTTCCTGTGCCACTACGTGGGCTGGCCGTTGGGGACGAAACTCGACTCGATGATCGGCGGGGTGCTACACAAGCGGAAGAAAGCGGCCAGAGCGGCCGCCCCGGACGCAGAGGCCACATGAGCACCGAACACCTGACACCAGAGCTTCTCCGACTCGCCGAGTCCACCCCCGGCTTCATGCCGGATGACGAGGGAACGGCCCTGCACGAGGCCGCGATGCAGTACCTGTCCCCCGGCGGGGTGGGCGTCGAGATCGGCACGTACTGCGGTCGTTCGACGATCTATCTCGGGGCGGCGGCGAAGGCGCGGGGCGCCCGCATCGTCACCATCGATCACCATCACGGTTCCGAGGAGCATCAGCCCGGCTGGGAGTACCACGAACCGGCGTTCGTCGACCCGCACACCGGCCTGCTCGACACGGTCGGCCGGTTCCGGCACACGATGGCCGATTCCGGGCTCGAGGAGTACGTCGTGGGCGTGCTGGGCCGGTCGTCGACGGTGGCGACGTTCTGGCGTACTCCCGTGAACTTCGTCTTCATCGACGGCGGACACACGTCGGAGGCGGCGTCGGCGGATCTCGAGGGGTGGGCACCGTGGGTGAACGTCGGCGGCGCCCTGGTGATCCACGACGTGTTCCCGGACCCGGCGGACGGCGGGCGACCACCGTTCGAGATCTACGAACGGGCTTTGGGGACAGGACAATTCAAGGAGACGTCCGTCACCGGGTCGCTGCGTGTTCTCGAGCGGGTGGGCGGTCAGACGGGCGAACCGCTGGCATGACAGTAGTCGCCGCAGCGGTCGAGGCCGATCGGTAGTCCCACGGGCAGCGCCGCGTCCTGGAAGATTCCGTGTCCGGGCGTGGTGCGGGACAGCGCGTCCGCGGCGAGGATCATCGCCCCGCCCGTCCACGTGGTCTGCTCGACCGGCCACCGCTTGCCGTCGCTGTAGACGAGCCCCGTCCAGTACGAGCCGTCCGGATCCCGCAGGTGCTGCATGGCGGCGAACTGTGCGAGCGCACGAGTGTGTTCCCCCATCGCGTCGAGAGCCAGCACCAGTTCGCACGTCTCGGCGCCGGTCACCCACGGCCGGTGGTCCACGCAGCGGATACCGAGTCCCTCGACCACGAAGTCGTCCCACCGCGACGCTATGCGGTCCGACGCGACCTCACCGCGGACGGCGCCCCCGAGGATCGGGTAGTACCAGTCCATGGAGTACTCGTCCTTGATCGCGAACGCCTCCGGGTGCTGTCTGATCGCGTGGCCCAGCGTGTATTTCGCGAACTCCCATTCCGGCTGCGGGTCGTCGACCAGCCGGGCGAGGAGCAGCCCGCAGTGCAGGCTGTGATGGATGCTGGAGTTCCCGGTCAGCAGCGCCTCGGGGCAGTCCTGACCGTTCTCGCCGCGGGCCCACCAGATTTCTCCGCTCGACGACTGCATGTCGACGACGAAATCGAGACCACCCTGCACGGACGGCCACAGGGTGTCGACGAAATCCCGGTCACCGGTGATCAGGTAGTGGTGCCACACCCCCACCGCGAGGTAGGCGCAGAAGTTGCTGTCGGAATCGTGATTCTCCACGGCCCCGTCGCGGAACTTCATCGGCCACGAACCGTCCGGGCGTTGCGTCCGCCGCGACCACTCGTACGCGCCCACCGCCTCGTCGATCAGGCCGGCGGCGGTGAGGGCCATGGCGGATTCGACGTGATCCCACGGGTCGGTGTGCCCACCGGGAAACCACGGCAGCGCCCCCGACGACTCCTGCGCTGCCGCGATCGACCGTGCTGTCTGCCTGACCTGGCTCTCCGACAACACGTTCGGTACCGACGGGACGCCGGCGGCTCTCACCGCGGCGCCTTCACCACGCTCGGTTCCCTCGGCTTCTCGAGGTAGAACACGACGCTCTTGCCGACCACGGGGTTGAGGACCTTCTCGGCGGTGCGCGTGAGCCAGGGGGCTTTCATCATGTCCCACACCAGAACCTGATGGTAGGCCTTCGCGAGGGGGTTGTCGTTGTTCTCCACCCCGACCGCGCACTTGAGCCACCAGTACGGCGAATGCAGGGCGTGGGCGTGATCCCGGCCCCGGACCTGCAGGCCGGCGGCCGTCAGCTTCTCCGCCAGCTCGTCGGCGCGGTAGATGCGGACGTGGCCACCCTCCACCTCGTGGTACGCGTCGGACAGCGCCCAGCAGATCTTCTCCGGAAGCCACCGCGGAACCGTCACCGCCGCAACACCACCCGGCTTGAGGATGCGGGTCAGCTCGGCGATGGCACGGCCGTCGCGGGGCACGTGTTCGAGGACCTCGGAGATGAGGACGACGTCGAACGTCGCATCCTCGTACGGCAGGTTCAGCGCGTCGCCGACCTCGACGCGGGCGGAGGCACCCGCCGGGACCTCACCGACCTCGGCCATCGCCACGAACATCTTCTCGACGTCCGCGAGTTCGTCGGCGTTCTGGTCGAAGGCGATGACGTCGGCGCCGCGTCGATACAGCTCGAACGAGTGCCGTCCGGCGCCCGCCCCGATGTCGATCACCTTGTCGCCGGGCTTCACAATTAGCCGGTCGAAGTCCACGGTCAGCACGGTCGGCCTCCTTCACGGGTCTGCGCTATCGCTTCGGCATACGTCTGCGCGGTTCTCGCCGCCACGGCGGCCCAGCTGTAGCGCTCGAGCACACGTCGACGGCCACCGTCGCCGAGCCGGGCCCGGCGCTGCGGATCATCGAGCAACGCGCCCAGCACGTCCGCGAGTTCCTGTGGGTCGCCGGGCGTCACCAGCACACACGCCTCCTCGTCCGTTCCCACCACCTCGGGAATGGCGCCGGCGCGGCTCGCCACCAGCGGGGTGCCACACGCCATCGCCTCGACGGCGGGCAGCGAGAAGCCCTCGTACAGCGACGGGACGCACGCGACGTCGGCCGATGCCAGCAGCGACGCCAGGTCGGCGTCGTCGATACCCGACACCGTCCGGACGACATCGCCGATGGCCAGCTCCTCGATGAGCTTCTCCGTCACTCCCCCGGGTGCGAGTTTGGTGACCAGCACCAGTTCGACGGCCCGCTCCGTGTGCACCTTCGCGACCGCCTCGAGGAGCGTCGACACCCCCTTGAGGGGCATGTCGGCGCTGGCCACGCACACGACGCGGCCCGGAACCCGGGCGGCGGCCGGGGGCCGGAAGACCTCGGTATCCACACCCAGCGGGATGGTCTGCAGGTTGTCGGCGGGAACGTCGAAGGCCGCGCTGATGTCGTCGGCGGAGGACTGCGACACCGTCAGCAGTGCGGGGATGGCACGCGCCACCCGCTTCTGCATACGCAGAAAGCCGTACCAGCGCCGGACCGTCACCTGGCGCCACCATTTCGCCGACGCCAGGTCCAGTTCGCGGTCGCGGGTGATCGGGTGGTGGATGGTCGCGACGACCGGAAGTCCGGCCTTCTGAAGTTGCAGCAGCCCGTAGCCGAGGCACTGGTTGTCGTGCACCACGTCGAACTCGTCGGCGCGCTCCTTCAGCAGTCGCGCCGCGCGGAGGCTGAACGTGAGCGGCTCCGGGAAACCGGCCGTCCACATCGTCGCGACCTCGAGCACGTCGACGGCGTCGCGGAACTCGCGTGGGTGCGGCGTTCTGAACGGATCCGGCTCGCGATACAGGTCGAGGCTGGGGACCTTCGTCAACGTCACCCGCGGGTCGACGTCCGGGTACGGCTGCCCCGAGAACACCTCGACCTGATGGCCGAGTTCGACCAGCTCACGGCTGAGATGGCGTACGTACACACCCTGCCCACCACAGTGGGGCTTGCTTCGATACGACAAGAGTGCGATGCGCACGGACTTCGGCCTCTCCTCGAGCAGTTGGCAAGCAATACTAGAACACGTTCTTACTCGAGTGTGCCCTCATCCCATCCAACCGCACTCACTCACCTCACCGCGGTCGACTCGCGCAATCCCTCGAGTTTTCCGGACAGGCGCCCCAGGTACGCCAGGACGTCCTCCTCGCTCCGGTCGGGCAGTCCGTACACGACCTCGGTGACACCGAGGCCCTTCCACCGCCGCAACTTGTCCACGTCCGGCCTGCCGTCGAGCACGACGATCCGCGGTTCGCCGTCCCGGCCGGCCTCACGCCACATCCGTCGTAGCGTTACGACGCGGTCGTCGATGTCCTGCTCGATCGGTGTGGTCATCCACCCGTCGGCCGATTTCGCGATCCACCGGAAATTCTTGTCGTTACCGGCGGCGCCGACGATCACCGGAGGCACCCGGGCCGGTTTGGGCCACGCCCAGCTCGGACCGAAGTTCACGAACTCGCCGTCGTAGGACGCCTCGTCCTGCGTCCACAGCGCACGCATGGCCTCGAGGTACTCGCGCAGCATCGTCCGGCGACGTGCCGGCGGAACGTTGTGATCGGTGAGTTCGTCGAGATTCCAGCCGTACCCCACGCCGAGGGTGACCCGTCCGCCGCTGAGATGGTCGAGGGAGGCGATCGTCTTGGCCAGCGTGATCGGGTCGTGCTCCACCGGTAGCGCGACCGACGTCCCGAGTTCGATCCGCTCCGTGACCGCCGACGCCGAGGCCAGCGCCACCCACGGGTCGAGGGTGCGCATGTAGCGGTCGTCGGGCAGCGACGCGTCACCCGTCTGAGGATGCGCCGCATCGCGCTTCACCGGAATGTGCGTGTGCTCGGGCACGTAGAACGAGTCGAATCCGTTGGACTCTGCACCCCTCGCGGCCGAGGCCGGCCCGACCCCGCGGTCACTCGTAAACAACGTAATGCCGAATTTCACGAATTCTCCTTGGCCGAGAGCCTTTTCCTTCTTGCACACTAACTTCTGGACACCTGTTTATCAATGTGTCCAAACAACTCTCCAGTTCCCCGAGCAGCCGGACGAACGGGACGCTCGTTCGATCTGAGGCAACGGGCGTCCCGTTCGTCCGGTGCAGGTGAGTGGCAATGCGTGCCCCAGCACACTTCGCCACTCACCTGCTCAGGCGCCGTACACCGGGACCGGGGTTTCGGCTTTGGCGAGAAGGTCGGCGACGACGGGTCCGATCTCCTTCGGTTCCCAGCGCGCGCCCTTGTCCTGGGTGGGACCGTGCCGCCAGCCCTCGGCGACGGTGATCTTGCCTCCCTCCACCTCGAACACGCGTCCGGTGACGTCCTTCGACTCCGTGCTGCCCAGCCACACGACGAGCGGGGAGATGTTCTCCGGGGCCATCGCGTCGAACCCCTCCTCGGGCGCGGCCATCGCCTCCGCCATCGCGCCACCCGCGCCGACCGTCATCCGGGTGCGTGCGGCCGGGGCGATCGCGTTGACGGTGACGCCGTAGTTCTTCAATTCCGCGGCCGCCTGGATGGTCATCTCCGCGATCCCCGCCTTCGCGGCGGCGTAATTGCCCTGCCCGATCGAACCCTGCAGTCCGGCACCGGAACTGGTGTTGACGATCCGGGCGTCGACCGGGTTGCCCGCCTTCGCCTCGGCGCGCCAGTACGCGGCGGCGTGGCGCAGCGTCGCGAAATGCCCCTTCAGATGCACGCGCACGACGGCGTCCCACTCCTGCTCGCTCATCCCGACGAGCATGCGGTCGCGCAGGAACCCGGCATTGTTCACCAGCACGTCCAGGCGTCCGTACGTGTCGATGGCGGTGTTGATCAGATTCTCGGCGCCCGCCCAGTCCGCGACGTCGTCGCCGTTCACAACGGCCTCGCCGCCCGCGGCGACGATCTCCGCGACCACCTGTTCGGCGGGACTCTCCCCGGTGGCGGAACCGTCGATACCGGCTCCGATGTCGTTGACCACGACCTTCGCGCCCTCGGCGGCGAACGCCAGCGCGTGGGCGCGTCCGATTCCGCGTCCGGCGCCCGTCACGATGACGACGCGACCGTCGACCACTCCACTCATGCCTTCTCCTCTGTAGATGCTGTAGCTGCCGCCAGGAAGGCGGGACGTTCTCCGCCGCCGTGGACGGTCAGTGTCGAACCGCTGACGTACGCCGCCAGCGGTGAAGCCAGGAACACCGCGCAGTTGCCGATGTCCTCGGGGCAGGCCATCCGGCCCAGCGGGACCGTGTCCCCGACCGCCGCGATCCCCGCCTCGTCGCCGTAGTGCAGATGCGCGAGTTCGGTGCGGACCAGGCCGACGACCACCGAGTTGACCCGCACCTTGGGCGCCCACTCGACCGCGAGACTGCTGGTGAGACTGTCGACCCCGGCCTTCGCCGCACCGTACGCCGCGGTCCCCGGCGACGGTCGCGAGCCGCTGACGCTGGAGATGTTCACGATCGCGCCACCCGAATCCTGTTTCTGCATCACCGCATTCGCGACCTGCGACACCAGGAGCGGGGCGAGCAGATTCAGCTCGACGATCTTGGAGTGGAACTTCGGACTCGCATCCGCGGCGAGCGCGAACGGAGCGCCGCCGGCATTGTTGACCAGGACATCGAGCCGCCCGTGCCGCTCGACGATCCGGTCGACGAGGCCCTGCACCTGCTCCGGATCGCGGATGTCGCACGGGAGGAACTCGGCGGCCCGGCCGTCCACCTCCACCGGCTCCTCGCCCGGTCGGCGGGCGCAGGCCACCACCGTCGCGCCCGCCCGCAGGAAGGTGCGGCTGATGCCCGCGCCCACCCCGCGAACACCGCCGGTCACCAGCACGACTGCTCCGTCCAGAGTGAAACGCGTTTCCATCGTGCTACCCTACCAAGCAATTGCTTGGTGCGTGAAGTCGTGGAGATGACGAGGGAGAAGAACAGTGGGAATTCGGAGTGCTAGCGAACCGGGAGGCATCACCACGGTCACCGTCGACTACCCGCCCGTGAACGCCATCCCGTCCCGGGGCTGGTTCGAGTTGGCCGACGCCATCCTGGCCGCGGGCCGGAACCCGGACACCCACGTGGTGATCCTCCGGGCGGAGGGGCGCGGATTCAACGCCGGCGTCGACATCAAGGAAATGCAGGCCACCGACGGCTACGGCGCACTGGTCGACGCCAACCGGGGCTGCGCGGCCGCGTTCGCCGCCGTCTACGACTGCGCCGTGCCCGTCGTGGTCGCGGTCAACGGATTCTGCGTCGGCGGCGGCATCGGCCTGGTCGGGAACGCCGACGTGATCGTCGCGTCCGACGACGCCGTCTTCGGACTGCCCGAGGTCGACCGCGGCGCACTCGGCGCCGCCACCCATCTCGCCCGGCTCGTCCCCCAGCACATGATGCGCACGCTGTACTACACGGCGCAGAACGTCACCGCCCAGCAACTCCAGCACTTCGGATCGGTGTACGAGGTGGTGCCGCGCGAGAAACTCGACGACACCGCCCGCGACATCGCCGCCAAGATCGCAGCCAAGGACACCCGGGTCATCCGCTGCGCCAAGGAAGCCATCAACGGCATCGACCCCGTCGACGTGAAGACCAGTTACCGCCTCGAGCAGGGCTACACCTTCGAACTCAACCTGGCCGGCGTCTCGGACGAGCACCGCGACGAGTTCGTCGAAACCGGCAAGCCCCGCTCCCACTCGAACAACAGGAAAGGCTGACATCCATGGCGAGCAAGCGCGACAAGAGGATGTCGCTCGACGATGCGGTCGGGGAACTGCGCAGCGGAATGACCATCGGCATCGGCGGCTGGGGTTCGCGCCGCAAGCCGATGGCGCTGGTCCGGGCGCTGCTGCGCTCGGATGTCACCGACCTCACCGTCGTCACCTACGGCGGCCCCGACCTGGGGTTGCTGTGCTCGGCGGGCAAGGTCACGAAGGCGTACTACGGTTTCGTGTCCCTCGATTCGGCCCCGTTCTACGACCCGTGGTTCGCGAAGGCGCGCACCGCGGGTGAGATCGAGGTCCGCGAAATGGACGAGGGCATGGTCAAGTGCGGCCTCGAGGCCGCCGCCGCCCGACTGCCGTTCCTGCCGATCCGTGCCGGGCTCGGCTCCGACGTCCGGGGATTCTGGGGCGACGAACTGCGCACCGTCACCTCCCCCTACCCGGACGCGTCCGGCAAGCCGGAGACGCTGATCGCGATGCCGGCCCTCAATCTCGATGCGGCACTGGTTCATCTGAACCTCGGCGACAAGCACGGCAACGCCGCCTACACCGGAGTCGACCCCTACTTCGACGACCTGTACTGCGCGGCCGCCGAGAAGCGGTTCGTCTCCGTCGAGCGGGTGGTGGAAACCGAGGAACTGGTGAAAACCGTTCCGCTGCAGAACCTCATCCTCAACCGCATGATGGTCGACGGCGTGGTGGAGGCCCCGAACGGGGCCCACTTCACCCTCGCCGGCGACAGCTACGGCCGCGACGAGAAGTTCCAGCGCCACTACGCGGAATCGGCGAAGACCCCCGAGGCGTGGCAGCAGTTCGTCGACACCTACCTGTCCGGCAGCGAGGACGACTACCAGGGCGCCGTGAAGAAATTTGCAGAGGAGCAGGCATGAGCGAGACGATCACCGAAGTCACCCGCGCGGAGTACTGCGCGATCGCGTGCGCCGACATCTTCTCCGGGGCAGGCGAGATCATGGCCAGCCCGATGGCGACCCTGCCCCTGATCGGCGCCCGGCTCGCGCGACTGACCACCGAACCCGACCTGCTGATCACCGACGGCGAGGCCCTGATCTTCGCGGACACCCCCGCCGTCGGCGCGAAGGCCCCGATCGAGGGCTGGATGCCGTTCCGGAAGGTGTTCGACGTCGTCGCCTCCGGCCGGCGGCACGTCGTGATGGGCGCCAACCAGATCGACCGGCACGGCAACCAGAACCTGTCGGCGTTCGGTCCGCTGCAGCAACCGACGCGTCAGATGTTCGGCGTCCGCGGCGCGCCCGGCAACACGATCAACCACCCCACCAGCTACTGGGTGGGCAAGCACTCGTCGCGGGTGTTCTGCGACAAGGTCGACATCGTCTCGGGCGTCGGCTACGACCAGATCGACCCGGAAAACCCCGCGTACCGCTTCCACCACCTGCACCGGGTGGTGAGCAACCTCGGGGTGTTCGACTTCGGCGGACCCGGCCACACGTTCCGCGCGCTGTCGCTGCACCCCGGCGTCACCGCCGACCAGGTCGCCGAGAACACCTCGTTCGAGGTGGCAGGGCTCGCCGACGCCGGCGTGACCCGCGAACCCACCGACGAAGAACTGCGGCTGATCCGCGAGGTCCTCGACCCCCGCAGCCTGCGCGACCGGGAGGTGTCGGTATGAGCACGCTCCGCACCGCGCTGACCGAGTTGGTCGGCGTCGAGCACCCGGTGGTCCAGACCGGGATGGGCTGGGTGGCCGGACCGCGGCTCGTCGCCGGCACCGCCAACGCCGGCGGCCTCGGCATCCTGGCATCGGCGACGATGACCTACACCGAACTCGAATCGGCGATCGCGAAGACGAAGACCCTCACCGACAAACCGTTCGGGGTCAACATCCGCGCCGACGCGTCCGACGCCCCGGAACGCATCGACCTGCTCATCCGGGAGAACGTGCGCGTCGCGTCGTTCGCGCTGGCACCGAAGCAGGAACTGATCGCGAAGCTGAAAGCGGCCGGAGTGGTGGTCATCCCGTCGATCGGCGCCGCCAAACACGCAAAGAAGGTCGCCTCGTGGGGCGCCGACGCGGTGATCGTGCAAGGCGGCGAGGGCGGCGGGCACACCGGCCCCGTGGCCACCACACTGCTGCTGCCGTCGGTGCTCGACGCCGTCGACATCCCCGTCGTCGCGGCGGGCGGATTCTACGACGGACGCGGACTCGCCGCCGCCCTCGCCTACGGCGCCGCCGGCGTCGCGATGGGCACCCGCTTCCTGCTCACCCGGGAATCGACGGTCCCCGACTCCGTCAAACAGCAATACCTCGCCCGGGGACTGCAGGACACCACCGTCTCCCGCAAGGTCGACGGCATGCCTCACCGGGTCCTCAACACCGACCTCGTCAACAGCCTCGAACACTCCGGCAACATGCGCGGGCTGGTCGCGGCCGCCCGCAACGCGTCCAAGTTCAAGGCCATGACCGGCATGAAATGGTCGACGCTCGTCAAGGACGGCCTCGCCATGAAAAAGTCCAGCGACCGCACCTGGCAGCAGATCATCATGGCCGCCAACACCCCGATGCTGCTCAAGGCCGGGCTCGTCGAAGGCAACACCCACGCCGGCGTCCTCGCCTCCGGGCAGGTCGTGGGACTGCTCGACGACCTGCCCACATGCAAGGACCTCATCGACGGCATCGTCGCCGACGCGATCAAACGCATCGACGCACTCGGCGCCCTCCGCGCCTGAACCAACGGGACGCTCGTTCGATCTGACTCGGGCGAGCGTCCCGTTCGTCCGGCTAAGGGGTGGCAGCCTTCGCCGCGCTCAGCTGGATGACGCGGCCTTCGCCGCGCTCAGCTGGATGACGCGGCCTTCGCCGCGATGCGCGCCCGGACCTCCGGCCGTCGCAGCGGGGGCACCGTCTGCGGCGGCTGCTTCCGCCTCGGCAGTGCCGCGAGCAGCTTCGTGGTGGCCTCGGTGACGACGGCTACCGCCTCCTCGAAGGGCTCACGGTTGGCGTCCGACAGCTTCTGTATTCCGCTGACCTTCCGGACGTACTGACGCGCCGCCGCCTCGATCTCCTCCGCGGTGGCCGCCGGTTCGAGTCCGCGCAGCTCGGTGATGTTTCGGCACATGACTCGACGATAGCGCCGCGCCGCCCTCTCCGCGGCTCCTCGGCGCTGGGCGAATGTACCTTTCGGCGCACCTGAGGCGCCGGAAGGTACATTCGCCCGTCGGGGTAGCGCGGCCTCAGCTGCGGGCGGGCTCCAGCGTGTCTTCGTCCGCGGGCACGACGTCCGTCTCGACGTCCGGGAGCGGGGTGCGAAACCGTGCGGCCACGACTGCCGCGCCGAGCAGGACCAGCGCGATGAGGCACTGCGAGCTTCCGATCACCTCACGCACGGCCGCCTCCACCCAGCCGGACGACGAGGACTGCAGGACGAAGTTCGGGCCGATCAGGAAGATCAGGGTCGCGGCGCCGATCAGCGGACGCCAGCTGCGGTACTGCGGTGCGATCAGAATCGGAATCAACAGGATGCTGTATGCCCAGTGGTGGGTGACGGCGAACGGCGCGGCGAGCAGGGATGCCAGGGCCACGACCGACAGCGCGATCAGGTGCTCACCGGACCGGGTGAAGCGATACGCCGACCACGCCGCGGCGGACACGATGGCGGCTGCGCTGAGCACCCAGAGAATGCTGGCCAGCCGGCCCTCCGCCCCGAGCCGGGCGATGACGCCGGTGACGGCCTGGTTGCGGAAGAAGTCGGGTGCCCCTGCACGGCCGGTGGCGAAGAATTCGGTGGTCCAGAACCACACCGACGACTGCGGCAGCAGCCAGAAGCCGAGGCCGACGGTGACCAGGATCGTGGCGAGCGATCGTCCGATCGAGCGGAAGTCGCGGCGGACGAGCAGGACCAGCAGGAAGGCTGCCGGGGTGATCTTGACGGCCGCGGCGAGTCCGATCGCGACTCCGCGGAACCGCTTCGGGATCACACCGGTGCAGTCGGCGACCACGAGCGCCATCAGAATGATGTTGATCTGACCGAAGTCGAAGTTCGAGCGCATCGGCTCGAGGAGAAGTACCGGGCCCAACGACAGCAGAGCGAGAAGTTCGGGGCGTGCGACGTCGAGCTTCGACAGCGCCACCTTGACCATCCACCACACGAGTCCGAGGTTGAGGGCGCACCATAGCGCCTGCAGGACCGCGGGGTCGATCTCCGCCATCGGCGCGAAGAGGATCGCCGCGAAGGGTGCGTAGATGAACCTGAACCCGGAACTGCTCGGGAAGTCCGCGGAGTAGAGCGGCAGGCCGCTGACGAAGGCGTAGCCGGCGTCGCGGAACACGGAGAGGTCCATCAGGTAGCCCGTCGCCGCATCGAACTCTCGGTAGGCCACCGCCCCCAAGGAGAGGACGCCCACGAGGAGCGCGACGGCGTGGAGACGATAAGCCCTGAACTTCGATTCACTCTGCAACAAGAATTTGTTCTTTCATGATCGGCGTCGTGGTCAACGATCCACCGTAGCGGGCCGTGACCCAATCGTGACAAAGTCGAGGTCGCGGCGTCCGAACCGCGCACTTCGTCATAGTTTATTTAGACTGATATATTTCGATCATGCCTGCGCGCACTCTCGACAACCCCCTCGTCCTGCCGGTGCTCGGCCTGCTCCTCGAATCGCCGATGCACCCGTACCAGGTGGAAGTCACGCTGCGCGAGCGCAGCGAGGAGGGCCAGTGGCCGCTCAATCGCGGCTCGCTGAACAATGTGGTCGCGGCCCTCGCCTCGGCGGGCTGGATCGAGGAACACGAACGTGCGCAACGGGAAGGTCGGCCCGCCCGCACCGTCTACGCCCTCACCGAGGCCGGGCACGCGGAACTCGTGAGCCGACTCGACCTCCAGATCCGCAGTGCCGCACGAGAGTTCTCCCCGTTCTTCGCGGCGATCAGCTACCTCGGCGCGGTGGGACGCGAGGGCGCCGTGGACGCGCTCACCGAACGCGCCGAACGACTCACCGCGAGAATCGAATCCGACCAGGCACGGCACACCCGAGCGCTCGACGACGGAGTGCCTGCGCTGTTCGTCGTCGAAGCGGACTACGCACTCCACGCGGCGCGGGGCGAACTCGCCTGGATCGCGTCGACGATCTCCGACATCCACTCGGGCCGCCTCACCTGGCCCGCACCGCAGACGAAGGACGTGCGGCCGTGAGCCTCCGGTTCGGTATCTACCCCGGTCAGCCGGTCCCGAACGTCCCTTCGAGCCGATTCCGGGACCCGGGATGGACGAGACGCGCGGCACTGACGAGGCCCCGCGAGGACCACGTGCGGCGCCGGATCATCAGGCACGGTTCGGCGCGCTCGATGTGGAGGAGCCGGCATTCCTCGGGTGACGCGAGGATCGCTTCGACCACGTGCTCGCCCCTCGTCAGGGGAGCCACCACGCTCAGATAGTGATTGGGCGTCTGCTGGGTGAAGTCCTGATCGAGATACCCGGGCGCCTCGGCGGGATTGACGAACCGGTCTTCGAGCTGGATCGGTGTGTCGTCCTCGTAGTGGATCATCAGGGAGTGGAACACCTTGCCGCGGATCGAATCCCGGATGAAGGCGTTCGCCGGGTCGGCGTCTTCCTCACGCACGTACACCACTTCGGTTCGATGGCGGTGTCCGCGCTGCTGGATCTCGTCCGCGATGTTCTTGACCTCGAACAGAGACGACGCCGTCTTCGTGGCCGCCACGAACGTCCCCACACCCATCAGGCGCACCACGAGACCCTCGGCGCTGAGTTCGCGCAGCGCGCGGTTGATGGTCATGCGGGAGAGGCCGAGAGCGCCGACGAGCTGATTCTCCGAGGGCAACTGATCGCCCTCCTGCCAGCGGCCGGCGTTGATCTGCGACACGATCAACTGCTTGACGCGCTCGTACGCCGGGGCCGACTCCGTCCCCGGTCCGTTGTACAACGCAGCAAGCTCCGCGTCGACTACTGCGATCTCCACCACCACTGACACCCATCCCTCTGCAACACCGATGAACTTCCCGTGCAGTCGGCCGTTGCAGTCTATCGGCCGACTGCACGGGTAAGCCCTCATCGCGCGGTGCGCCCGGTGTCACCTCACCATGCTGCGCAGTTGCCTGGTCGCGACGGAGAGGGCCGCCAGGTCGTGCTCCCCCGACTCCGTCACGGCGTCGAGCGTGTGCCGGGCGCGCGCCAGCCGGGCCGCGTTGCGGTCCTCCCACTCCCCGATCTTCTGCTCCGCCGTGTCCACCACTTCACTGCCCGAGATCACGTCGAGGCACAGTGCCCGGACCGTGTCGTACAACTCGTCGCGCAACGACAACCGGGCCAGCGCGTTCCACCGGGTTCCCCGTCCCAGCTGCGAGACCCCCACCAGGAGGTGCACCAACCCGAGGCACTCCCCGAGCCGGTAGTACACCTCGGCCACTTCGCGGGGATCGCGTTGGGTGATGTCGGCGATCTCGACGATGTCCAGCAACGCGAACCGGTCCAGGAGCAGTTGCACCCGCCCGGCCAGGTCCGCGGGGACACCACGGGCCACCAGCGCGGCCGTGCGACTCCGGAGGTTCTCCGCGTCCTCACCGCAGAGCCAGCCCGCGACGCGCGGTGTCAGGTCCGCGACGCGGTCACGGAATCGGGCGATCTCCGCCCCGACCGCGAGCGGTTGGGGCCTGCGGGTCAGCATCCAACGCGACGCCCGGTCGAGCAGCCGCCGGGTGAACAGCGTGAGGTCGTCCGAGAGCGCGGCGTCGAGGTCGGCGTCCCGGATGTCGCGCCGGAGCGACGGCAGGTCGAACACGGCCGACACCACCGCGAACGCCCGCACGGCGTCGGCGCTGCTCGCTCCGGCCTCCTCACCCAGCCGGAACGCGTAGGTGATGCCGCCGTTGTCGACGACGTCGTTGGTGAGGACCGTCGCGACGATCTCCCGGCGCAGCGGATGGTCGCCGATGGCGTCGCCGAAGGACTCCCGGAGCCTGCGCGGGAAATACCCGGCGAGGGCGTCCGCGAAAGCCGGGCTGTCGGGCAGGTCGCCGGCCAGCAGGTCCGACTTCAGCGCCAGCTTCACGTGTGCCATGAGGGTCGCGAGTTCGGGTGAGGTGAGTCCCGTCTCCGCGCGCTCCCGGGCGGCGATCTCCTTCCTGGACGGCAGCACCTCGATGACGCGGTCCAGACCGTAGCGGCCTTCCAGATGGCCGATGAGCCGTCCGTGCACCGTGAGGGACGCGGTTGCGTCGGCCCGGCACGTGCCCAGCACGTCGTTCTGGGCGACGTTGTCGGAGAGCACGAGACGCGACACCTCCCCGGACATCTCGGCGAGCAGACCAGTACGGTCGTCGGCGGCGAGACGGCCGCCGCTGACCAGGGCGTCGAGCAGAACCTTGATGTTGACCTCGTGGTCGGAGCAGTCCACGCCCGCCGAGTTGTCGAGAGCGTCCGTGTTGATTCGCCCTCCGATGCGGGAGAATTCGATGCGTCCCAGCTGGGTGAAGCCGAGGTTGCCGCCCTCACCGACCACCCGGGCCCGGACGTCGGCACCGTCGACGCGGACGCCGTCGTTCCCCTTGTCCCCCACGTCGAGATGGGTTTCGGTGGCCGCCTTCACGTATGTTCCGATGCCGCCGTTCCACAGCAGATCCACCGGTGCCTGCAGGATCGCGCGGACGAGGTCCGGTGGGGACAGTTCGGTGGTCCCGGGGCTCAGTCCGAGTGCGCGCCGCGCCTCCTCGCTGATCGGAACACTCTTCCTCGACCGTTCCCACACACCGCCGCCTGCGCTGATCAGGCCGGGCGCATAGTCCGCCCACGACGACCGCGGCAGCGCGAAGAGTCGTTCCCGCTCCGCGAACGATGTGGCTGCGTCGGGGTTCGGGTCGAGGAACACGTGCCGGTGATCGAATGCGGCGACGAGCCGGATGTGCGGGCTCGCGAGCATTCCGTTGCCGAACACGTCGCCGCTCATGTCGCCGATCCCGACGGCCGTGAATTCCTGCGACTGGGTGTCGACACCCATTTCGCGGAAGTGCCGCTTCACGCTCTCCCACGCGCCCCGGGCGGTGATGCCGAGCGCCTTGTGGTCGTAGCCGACGGATCCACCCGACGCGAATGCGTCACCCAGCCAGAACCCGTACTGTGCGGCAACGTCGTTGGCGATGTCGGAGAACGTCGCGGTGCCCTTGTCCGCAGCGACGACGAGGTACGTGTCGTCGCCGTCGTGCCGCACCACCCGCGGCGCCGGGATCACGGCACCGGTCGCGAGGTCCACGTTGTCGGTGACGTCCAGCAGCCCGCTGATGAAACTGCGGTAGCAGCGAACGCCTTCGGCGCGTTGGGCGTCGCGATCGCGGAGCGGGTCGCCGGTGGGAGCGGGCGGGCGCGCGACGACGAACCCGCCCTTCGCGCCGACCGGCACGATCACCGAGTTCTTGACCGCCTGCGCCTTCACCAGGCCGAGCACCTCGGTGCGGAAGTCCTCCTTGCGGTCGGACCACCGCAGGCCTCCGCGCGCCACGGCGCCGAACCGCATGTGCACGCCCTCGACCCACGGCGAGTAGACGTAGATCTCGAAGCGGGGCCGCGGCTGCGGCAGTTCCGGGATCCGCTGCGGATCGAATTTGAACGACAGGACCTGACGTTCCCGGCCCGGGCGGGCGTAGCGGTTGGTGCGCAGAGTCGCCAGGACCACGTTCAGGTAGGCGCGCAGGATGCGGTCGGCGTCCAGGCCGAGCACGTCGCCGATCGCCGCTTCCAGCGAGGCGATCAGTTCGCTGCACTCCTCAGCGCCGTCCGGAGCAGTGCCGTCCGGATCGAACCTCGCGGCGAACAGCCGGATCAGCGCCTGAGAGATCTCCGGATGATCACCGAGGACCGTCGCGATGTGGTTCTGGCTGTAGGGGAATCCACCCTGCCGGAGGTACCGCGCGTATGCCCGCAGCACCTCCACCTCACGCCAGTCCAGGCCCGCGCGGAGTACGAGTTCGTTGAAGCTGTCCGTCTCGGCGCGAGCTGCCCAGGCCGCGGCGAAGGTCTCCGTGAAGCGGCGCGGCAGCGCGTCGTCCACCGGCCCCGGCGACGCGTAGCGGATCCTGAACTCGTACATCCAGCACACCGTTCCGCGACTGTTCGCGACCGTGTAGGGCCGCTCGTCGAGGACCGCGACGCCCATGCTCTGCAGGATCGGGAGAACATCGCTGAGCGAGGCGGATGCACCGCCGACGAAGAAGGTGAAGCGCCAGTCCGGCGCGTTCGCGTCGAGCCGCGTGTCGATCGCGCCGTCCGTCAGCCTCTCGAACACCACCAGATCGGCGTGGGCGCGCCGGGCGTCGAAGTCGTGCTTGTACACCTCCGGGAAGTGCTCCGAATAGTGCGCGAGGAGTTCGCGTTCGGCGGTGGCGAGTTCGTCGTGGAACCGGTCGTCCCAGGTCCGGCAGGCCCGGGAGATCCGACGCTGGATCTCCAGTCGCCGGGTGTCCGTCACCTCGGTGTCCGCCGGGACCCGCATCGTGAAGTGCACCATCGCCAGCGGGTACTCGGACACGTTCGTGGTGTATTCGACTGCGGTGCCGTCCAGTTCGTCCAGCAGGACGCGCTGGGTCGCCAGACGCGTCCGCGTGTTGTACCGATCGCGGGGAATGAACACCAGCGCCGACATGCTGTCGCCCGGGACATCGGTGCGCAGGAAGAGGTGAATGTGCTCGCGCGCGGTGATGCCGGCGACCTCGGTGAGGGCCGAATGCAGCGAATCCGGGCTCGCCGCGAACAACTCGGTCAGCGGCAGCGCCTGCACGACCTGCAGCACGGCCTGCCCGGAGAACGAGTCGATGTCGAAACCGGCACGATCGAGCAGGGCCCGCACCCGGCGTCCCGCACCCGGGATGTCCAGGACGTTCTCGTGCCTGCCCGCGGGGGTGAACGCGCCGACGAAGCGGTGCTCCACTCCTCCGGCCCGAACACCGACCACCGACGGGTACGACGACCGGTGCACGGACACCGGAAGCGCCGCCTGCCCGATCGCCAGGACGGGACCGGGTTCCGTGGCCGGCGCCCGATCGCCCTCGCGGTCGTGGAGCACGCCGAGACTCTCCTCGGGTGCGCCGTCGGCGCCGTACCGCGCGTACCCGAGGACGGTGAAGTTGCCCGCCTCGCACCACCGCAGGAAGTCGGCGGCCTCGCGGACTTCTTCGGACAGCGAGTCCTGCCCGGTCTGCGAGTCGAGGTGTTCGGAGACCTGGATCTGCAGTTCGCGCATGCGCGCCAGATCCCGGTCGACCCGGCACACGTCGGCGAGGACGGTGTGCAATGCCTCGACCAGTGCCGCGACGACGGAGTCCGCGGTGTCGGAGCGCAGACCCACGTGAATCCACGACTCCGCCGTCCCCGAGTCGCTCACAGGCGAGAGGTCGGTGAGGGTGCCCGACTCCGCGCGGCGGGCGACGAGGACCGGATGCAGCGCCTCCTCGATCGGGGCGCCGACCCTGGCCGCGGTCAGCAGTACCGATTCGACGAGCAGGGCCATGTCGTCGGTGACGATCTGCACCGCGGGCCCGATCCCGCTGGGGTCTGCGGCGTCGATTCCGCGCACCACCGCGGTCCCGGGGTTCCGGTGTCGCCCGGTCTCGAGATGCGTGTTCGCGATGCGATCACGCGCCTGCGGATCTGCGCCGTCGGCGGTGGGATGACCGGCGGTGTGGAGGTAGAGGTCGCGGAAACGCTGGGGCTCGTCCGGAGCGGAAAACTGCTGTTCATCGCGCTCGAGCGAATGTGAGGACGTCGAAATTACTCTCATGTCAGTACCTTCCGTCGGTAGCATCGACACTCCCGACTGGTGCAGTGGCGGGCCGGCACGCCTCTCGGCTGGGTCCTTGGAGAACGCTTGACAGGGGGTTGTCTATACAGGACTATACATCTAAGGCGATAAAAAACGTGAGTCAGAGCACACTGGATTCAGGACATGGGACAGAGCACCCGGGACCGACCCAGCAGCGCCGGACTCGTCACAGAGAGACAAACAGGCCTATGACACACGAGGGACCTCCCGAGATCAGCCTCGCGCCGGAGCGTCGCACCATCGACGTCGTCCCGGACGACGAGCGCCACGGATCTCCGCGCAGCCAGTTCACGCTCTGGTTCGGCGCCAACATGCAGATCACCGCGATCGTCGACGGCGCCCTCGCGGTCGTCTTCGGCGCCGACGCGCTGTGGGCCATCGTCGGCCTGCTGATCGGCAATCTCTTCGGCGGTGCCGTCATGGCGCTGCACTCCGCCCAGGGACCGCGCCTCGGCCTGCCCCAGATGATCTCGAGCCGGGCCCAGTTCGGCGTTCTGGGCGCCGTGCTGCCGCTGGTCCTCGTCGTCCTGATGTACCTCGGTTTCGCCGCCACCGGCAGCGTGCTCGCAGGTCAGGCCGTGAACGAGATCCTCCACATCGATAACCCGACGGTCGGCATCCTCATCTTCGGCGCGATGACCGCGTTCGTGGCGGTGACCGGATACAAACTCATCCATGTGGTCGGCAAGATCGCGACCGTCGTGGGCATCATCGGATTCACCTATCTCGCGATTCGCCTGTTCGCCGAGTACGACGTGGCCGCGTTCGTCGGGAACAAGGGCTTCGACATCGTCACGTTCCTCCTCGCGATCTCGCTCGGCGCCGGCTGGCAGCTGACGTTCGGACCGTACGTCGCGGACTACTCCCGCTACCTGCCGCGCTCGACGAGCGAGCGCAAGACGTTCTGGTCGACGTTCGCGGGCAGCGTGATCGGCTCGCAGTGGTCGATGACGCTGGGCGCACTCGTCGCCGCCGTGGCCGGGGATGCGTTCCTCAGCGACCAGGTCGGCTTCATCGGCGAACTCGCCGGACCCGCCGCGATCGCCCTGATGATCTACCTGGTGATCCTGGTCGGGAAGCTCACCGTCAACTGCCTCAACGCCTACGGCGGGTTCATGTCGATCCTCACCACGGTGACCGCCTTCAACGGACAGTCGCGCATCTCGTCCCGGGCCCGCACCCTGTACATCATCGGGTTCGTCGCGATCTCGATGCTCATCGCGATCGGCGCCAGCGCCGACTTCCTCAACAACTTCAAGAACTTCGTCCTAGTGCTGCTGATGGTCTTCACCCCCTGGAGCGCCATCAACCTGATCGACTACTACCTCATCTCCAAGGAGCGCGTGGACATTCCGGCGCTGTACGACCCGGCGGGCCGCTACGGCCGCTGGAACAAGACGGCGATGATCTGTTACACCGTCGGCGTTCTCGCGCAGATCCCATTCCTCGCCCAGAAGCTCTACACCGGACCCGTCACGGAAATGCTGGGCGGCGCGGACATCTCGTGGATCGTCGGCATCGTCTTCACCGGCGCCATCTACTACCCGCTCGCGCGGCGCAGCAGCAACCCACCCCCGTCGATGATCTATCCGGCCAGTACCGCCATGGCGGATTCGCGACTGTGAATCACGCTGACACCCAGACTTTTCCTTCTTCCTCGTTCGACCATCAAGGAGTACACGACATGACCACCACGACGCCTCCGGTTTCCGGACCCCGCCACGTGTCGGCGCCCCGCGGCACCGAACTGACGACACTCGGCTGGCAGCAAGAAGGCGCCCTGCGCATGCTGATGAACAACCTCGACCCCGAGGTCGCCGAGCATCCCGACTCCCTCGTCGTCTACGGCGGCACCGGCAAGGCCGCGCGCAGCTGGGAGGCGTTCGACGCGATGGTCCGGACGTTGAAGACCCTGAAGTCCGACGAGACGATGCTGGTGCAGTCCGGAAAGCCGGTGGGCGTGTTCCGCACCAGCGAGTGGGCGCCCCGAGTCCTCCTCGCGAACTCGAACCTGGTGGGCGACTGGGCCAACTGGGAGGAGTTCCGCAAGCTCGACGCCCTCGGCCTGATCATGTACGGGCAGATGACGGCCGGGTCGTGGATCTACATCGGCACGCAGGGCATCCTGCAGGGCACGTACGAGACGTTCGGCGCGGTGGGCCGGAAGCGCTTCGGCGGTTCGCTCGCGGGCACCATCACGCTGACGGCCGGGCTCGGCGGCATGGGCGGCGCTCAGCCCCTCGCCGTGACGATGAACGACGGCGTCGCGATCTGCGTCGACTGCGACGTCACCCGCATCGACCGCCGGATCGCGCACAAGTACCTCGACACCAAGGCCACCGACATCCACGACGCCCTGCGTCTCGCGATCGAGGCCCGCGACGCGAAGCGTCCGCTGTCGATCGGCCTCGAAGGCAACGCCGCGGAGATCTTCCCCGAACTGCTCGCCATGAACGCCCCCATCGACATCGTCACCGACCAGACGTCGGCACACGACCCGCTGTCGTACCTGCCGCTCGGGGTCGATTTCGCCGACATGAAGGCGATGGCCGACAAGGACCCGGTGAAGTTCACCGAGGACTCCCGCGCGTCGATGGCACGGCACGTCGCCGCGATGGTCGGCTTCCTCGACAAGGGCGCCGAGGTGTTCGACTACGGCAACTCCATCCGTGACGAGGCCCGCAAGGCCGGCTACGACCGCGCGTTCGACTTCCCCGGATTCGTGCCCGCCTACATCCGTCCGCTGTTCGAGGAGGGCCTCGGCCCGTTCCGCTGGGCCGCGCTGTCGGGTGACCCGAAGGACATCGCCGCCACCGACAAGGCGATCCTCGAACTGTTCCCCGAGAACGAGCACCTCAAGCGCTGGATCACGATGGCGGGCGAGAAGGTGGCGTTCGAGGGCCTGCCGGCCCGGATCTGCTGGCTCGGTTACGGCGAACGGCACAAGGCCGGCCTGAAGTTCAACGAGATGGTGGCGTCCGGCGAGCTGTCCGCGCCCGTCGCCATCGGCCGCGACCACCTCGACTCCGGATCCGTCGCGTCCCCGTACCGCGAGACCGAGTCGATGCTCGACGGCTCCGACGCGATCGCCGACTGGCCGCTGCTCAACGCACTCGTCAACACCGCGTCGGGGGCGTCGTGGGTGTCCATCCACCAGGGCGGCGGCGTCGGCATGGGACGGTCCATCCACGCCGGTCAGGTGTGCATCGCGGACGGCACCGATCTGGCCGCCGAGAAGCTGGAGCGCGTCCTGACCAACGATCCCGGCATGGGCGTCATCCGGCACGCCGACGCCGGATACGACCACGCGATCGACGTCGCCAAGGAGCGCGGCGTGCGCGTGCCGATGTCCGAAGGATGACCGCAGGCCCGAGCGACCGTATTTTCGAACCACTGGAAGGAACAGCAGTGACAGCGAACACCTCCCGCTCCACAGTGCTGACCGGCATCGGCACCCTGGTGACCAACGACCCGACAGTGGGGGAAGGTCCGCTCGGGCTGATCCGCGACGCCGCCGTCGTCTTCGACGGCGGCGTGGTGGCCTGGGTCGGCCGCGCCGACTCGGCGCCTGCCGGCGACGTCGGGCACGATCTCGACGGCCGGGCGGTGCTGCCGGGCTTCGTGGAGAGCCACTCGCACCTCGTGTTCGGCGGGGAACGCGCTGAGGAATTCGCGGCGCGCATGGCGGGACAGCCGTACGCGGCGGGAGGTATCCGCAACACGATCGAGGCGACGCGGAACGCGACCGACGAACAGCTCGAGGCGAACACGCGGCGGCTGCTGGACGAGTCCCTGCGTTCGGGCAGCACCACCGTGGAGTGCAAGACCGGGTACGGGCAGACGGTCGCGCACGAACTGCGCAGCACGACGATCGCGGCGTCCCTCACCGACGAGGTGACGCTGCTTGCCGCTCACGTTCCGCCGCCGGAATACGCGGGGCGCGCCGACGACTACGTCGCCATGGTGTGCGCGGAGATGATCGACGCCTGTGCACCGCAGGCGAAATGGATCGACGTGTTCTGCGAGACCGGCGCGTTCGACCGCGATCAGGCACACGCGGTTCTCACCGCCGGAATGGCGAAGGGGCTCATCCCCCGCGTCCATGGCAACCAGCTCCGCGAGGGCCCCGGAGTCCAGCTCGCCGTCGAACTGGGGGCCGCGTCCGTCGACCACGTCTGCTACACCACGCAGGCCGACATCGATGCGCTGGCACAGAGTTCGACGGTGGCCACTCTCCTGCCCGGTGCGGATTTCTCGACCCGGAACAAGTACCCGGACGCCCGGGCCCTGCTCGACGCGGGGGTCACGGTGGCGCTCGGTGCGGATTGCAACCCCGGCACCAGCTACACCACCAGCCTGCCGTTCTGCATCGCGATCGCGGTGCGGGACATGCACATGACCCCGGACGAAGCCGTCTGGGCGGCGACCGCGGGCGGTGCCCGGGCACTGCAACGTGCCGACGTCGGGGTCCTGCGCCCCGGAGCGCGGGCCGATGTCCTCGCCCTCGACGCACCGTCGTACCTACACTTGGCCTACCGGCCCGGCGTCCCCCTGGTCCGCGATGTGTGGCGGGGCGGCGAACTCGCCTGGTCCGCGCACACCGGTCACGAGAAAGCGAGGGCCCTGCGATGATGGAGAACCTGCTGATTCCCCCACCCCCCTGGATCGGCAGGGTGGACGGCACGTCGAGTCACCACCTCCGCTGGCACCAGGCGGTCACGCCACTTCACGACGACTCCGAACCCGGCGCCTGCGTGTTCGTCGGCTTCTCGAGCGACGAGGGCGTGGAGCGGAACAAGGGTCGCCGCGGGGCGGCCCGCGGGCCGGACGCGCTGCGGGCCGCGCTGGCGTCGATGGCGCTCGCCGAGCCGCTCCGCGCGTACGACGCCGGCACCGTCGCGGTCACCGACAACCGCCTCGAAGCCGGGCAGATGGCTCTCGGCGCCGTCGTAGCCGCGACCCTCGACGCCGGCCAGTTCCCGGTGGTCCTCGGCGGCGGCCACGAGGTTGCCTACGGCACGTACCTCGGTCTGGCGCAGGCAGCCGTCCGCACACCCAAGCGGCGGATCGGGATCCTGAACCTGGACGCCCACTTCGACCTGCGGTCCGATCCGGTCCCCAGTTCGGGCACACCGTTCCGGCAGATCCTCGAACAGGAGCACGCGGCGGGCACCGCCCTGCAGTACTCCGTGCTCGGCATCAGCCAGCCGAGCAACACCACCGCGCTGTTCGACACCGCACGCGGATACGACGTCCGGTACCTCCTGGACGACGACTGCTCGGTCTCCGACCGGCACCGGGTGGCCGTCTTCGTCAGCGAGTTCCTGTCGGACGTCGATCTCGTCTACCTCACCATCGACCTCGACGTCCTTCCCGCCGCCGTCGCACCGGGAGTGAGCGCTCCCGCCGCGTACGGTGTGCCTGCGGAGACGATCCAATTCGTGTGCGACGCCGTCGCCGCCAGTGGCAAGCTCGCCGTGTGCGATGTGGCCGAACTCAATCCGTCGTTCGACATCGACAACCGCACCGCCCGCACCGCGGCCCGGTTGATCCATCGGATCGTCACGAAGCGGGTTCCCATCGTCCGCTGAGGTCGCCCGGAACCGTCCGCTCAGCGCTCCCACAGGACGGCGCGCAGACGGGTGACGAACGAGGCCGGGTCCTCGGCGAAGCCTATGTGGCCGCCGGGGAACATTGTGGGATCGACGCCCAGTTCGGTGGCGAGCGCCCGCGACGTACGATCGCAGAGCTGACCACCGGACTCCTCGCCGATCCCGACCACGACGCGGGTGGGGGCCGAGCGCAGGGCGGAGATGTCCGGGCACCAGCGGGTGGTCGGGCGCAGCATGTGCGCGTGCTGGAAGTAGTCGTCGGCCTCGGTCTGCGCATCCCGTTCGCCCGCGAACATCTGCTGGAACAGCTCCTCGGGCAGGTGGATGTTCGCCAGGGCCAGGAACTTCCTTCCCGCCCCCACGACGTCCCCGGCGAGGTGCGCGTCGATGATGTCGTCGGTCTTCACCCGCAACTGCTCGCGGTCGGCGAGGAGCTCGTCCAGCGGCGGCTCGTGGGCGATCACGGTGTGGACCAGCTCGGGATGCGCCTGCACGAGCGCGAGCGCGCTGACGGCTCCGCCACTGGAGCCGAACACCACGGCAGGGCCCGCGTCGAGGTGCATCAGGAGCCGGGCGAGGTCGTCGGCGCGCATCTCGGGGGTCGAATCGCGGTCGCGGTCGTCGACCGGGCTGCGGTGGATGCCCCGCGGGTCCGTCGTGAGCACGGTGTAGTCGGACGAGAGCAGATCGGCGGCGGGCGCGAAGGAGTCGGCGTCCATCGGGGCGCCGACGAGCACGACGACGGGGCCCGTGCCCCGTACCTCGTAGTACAGCCTGGCACCGGGGACCTCGAGGGTCCGGGCATCGGCGGTGGCGGTGGCGGTCGATGGGCGATTCATCGAGTTCTCCTCGTTCGGGGTGGTGATTCTCGGTCGCAGGTAGGACCGCCGCCGACGGGCAGAATCATCGGTCGTCGAGAAAATTTCTTCCGCAGACCTGGTACGGCGCCCCGGATCCGAAGGAATCGTGGGCGTACCACTGGAAGCACGCGCGCCAGGATGCGAGGATGATATCCACGCGAACGGGATCTCGATGTGAGGTCCCGGGCGGCAACTGCAGGGAGTGAACGGTATGGCGCAGGGTGTTGTGAAGTGGTTCAACAGCGAGAAGGGCTTCGGATTCATAGCGCCGGACGACGGCAGCGCGGACGTGTTCGTTCACTACTCCGAGATCTCGGGCAGCGGCTACAAGTCGCTGGAGGAGAACCAGCGGGTGGAATTCGAGGTCGGACAGGGCCAGAAGGGCCCGCAGGCCCAGAATGTCCGGGCCGTCTGACCGACGCCCCGATGACACTGTGACGAAGTCGCACATGCCACTGCGACGATGTCGCACATGCCACTGCGACGATGTCGCACATGCCACTGCGACGATGTCGCACATGCCACTGCGACGATGTCGCAGATGACACTATGACGACGAGGTCGCACCCCAGCGGTGCGGCCTCGTTGTCGCAGTAGGCCCCGGGACAGCTATCTCGAGAGGCCGAAGCTTCCCACCTGGTTGCCGCCCACGTACACGGCCCCGGTGTAGGTCCCGTCTGCGTTGGGGGACATCCTGTCGGTCAGGAACCCCAGACCCGATGGGCCGTAATCGATGACGGTGTCTCCGTTCCCGTCCTGCGAGGTCGTGCCCGCGAGTCCGGTCAGACCGAACGCGAAGTTGTTGACGACCGTGCCGCCCTGGAACGTCTTGCCCTTCCAGATCAACTCACCCGCCGGCGCGGTGGTCGTTCCCTGATAGGTGCCGGACGGCTCGGCGGCGGGTTCCGCCACGCCCGTCCCCGCGCCGGCGAGAACGGCGCCGATCATCGTTCCTGCGGTGACTATCCCTCGTGCAATCGCGCGCATGATGCCTCCCTCCACCGTGCCGCGCGGGATGTGCGCTGCCCGTGCGGGGTCGAGTACCCGCCTTCCGTGCCGTGGACACCGGCACCCCTGGACAAATCCGATGGTCTCCTTCATAGTCGATATGCCACCAAGTGGCATTGCCATTTCACTAGATGGCAATTTGATCTTTCGATAGGAGTTTCCGTGACCGATCAGCTGCTCGATGCCGCCGAGTTCCGCTCCACAGTGCGTGGGTTCGCCAACCGCGAGATCCACCCCGGCGCGGCGTTCCGCGACGAGACGCGGGAGTTCCCGGCGGAGTTGGTGAAACGACTGGGCGAACAGGACCTGATGGGCATCTCGGTGCCCGAGGAATTCGGCGGACTGGGCCTGTCCACGAAGACACAGCTGATCGCCATCGAGGAGGTGGCCCGCACCGACGCCGCCCTCGCCTCGATCTACACCGCGCATTACCTGGGGCTCGAGCCGATCCTCGTCGGCGGAACCGAGGAGCAGAAGCGCCGGTGGCTGCCCCGGCTCGCGTCCGGCGAACTGCTCGCCGGGTTCGCCCTCACCGAACCGGACGCCGGCTCCGACATCGCCTCGATGCGCACGACGGCGCGGCGCGAGGACGACGGGTGGCACCTGTCCGGTTCGAAGACGTACATCTCCAACGCCAAGGAGGCCGATCTGGTCGTCCTCTTCGCCAAGACCGATCCGTCCGCAGGCTTCCGCGGCATCACCGCGTTCGTCCTCCCCCAGGGCACCCCCGGCGTGAGTTACTCGGAGCCCCAGGACAAGCTGGGCATCCGGTCCGCCCCCACCTACACCGTCTACCTCGACGACGTGGTGCTTCCCCACGACGCCGTGGTGGGAACGGAGGGCCGCGGCGGCAACATCGCGCTCACCGCCCTCAACCGTGCCCGCATCGACGTGGCGGCGATGGCCAACGGAATCGCCCTGCGCGCGTGGGAACTGGGCCGCTCCTACGCGTCCGAACGCAAACAGTTCGGACATCCCATCGCCGAATTCCAGGCGATTCAGCTGCTACTGGGTGCGTGCGACGCGCGACTCGTCGCCTCCCGCGTCACCGCGGACTGGGCGGCGGAGGTGAAGGATGCCGGGGCCGACCTGCGCCGCGCCGCGTCCGTGTCGAAGTACGTGGCCACGGAGGCCTGCTTCTCGATCGTCGACCAGACCGTGCAGATTCACGGCGGTGCCGGTTTCATGCGCGAATCCGAGATCGAACGCCTCTACCGCGACTGCCGGATCCTCCGGATCTTCGAGGGCACCTCGCAGATCCAGCTGCTCACCATCGCCTCCAACGCACCGTCCCCGCGCTCGACCGAATTCTGAGAAGGGCCCGTCATGCCTACCCTGCCTCCCCTCGACGGCATCCGCGTCGTCGATCTCTCCCGCGTCCTGGCCGGACCGTACTGCACGGCGCTGCTCGCGGACGCCGGCGCCGACGTCGTCAAGATCGAACCCGCCGCTGGCGAGGACTCGCGGCACCTGGGCCCGTTCCGCGACGGCGAGAGCATCTATTTCAACGTACTGAATCGCGGAAAACGCTCGCTGGCACTGAATCTCAAGGACGACGCGGATCGGACGGTGCTGTTCGATCTCCTCGACACGGCGGACGTTCTCGTCGAGAACTTCCGGCCCGGGGTGACCGCCCGGCTCGGCATCGACTACCAGACCGTCCACACCCGCACCCCCCGGCTCGTCTACGCGTCCATCTCCGGCTTCGGGCAGGACGGGCCGCTCGCGGGTTCGGCCGCCTACGACCTCGTCGTGCAGGCGATGTCGGGGGTCATGAGCATCACCGGTTCCCCCGAATCCGGACCGACCCGGCTCGGCGAATCGTTCGGTGACCTCGTCGCGGGACTGTTCGCGGCATGGGGCATCAGCTCCGCCCTCGTCGGCACCCGGGAATCGGGTGTGGGGCAACACCTCGACGTCGCCATGTTCGACAGCATGCTGGCCATGCTCCCCACCGCGCACAGCCAGTGGCAGGCATCGGGGGTCGCGCCGGTGGGCGTGGGTAATCGCCATCCCGTCTCCACCCCGTTCGACACGTACCGGGCGTCGGACGGCCTGTTCGTCCTCGCCGTCGCCAGCCGGTCCGGATTCGAGAAGCTCGCGCACACCATGGACCGTGCAGACCTTCTCGGCGACAACCGTTTCGCCGACGACACGTCCCGCACCGATCACGAACCCGCCCTGCGTGCGGAGATCGAGATCTGGGCGAAGGACAAGACGGTCGCCGAGGTGGTCGCGATCCTCGGCGCGGCCGGACTGGCGAGCTCCGAGATCTGGAACGTCGAACAAGCGTTGTCGTCCGAGCAGAGCCGGCACCGCGGACTCGTGGAGTCGTTCGATCATCCGGTCGCGGGAACGATCGACTACGTCCGGCAGCCGGTCGTGTTCGGCGACAGCGCGCGCCCCGGGGTCCGCCGCAGCCCACTGCTCGACGAACACCGGCAGCCCCTGCTGTCCGAGATCGCGTCGCGGTAGATTCACGCCGACACCCGCGACCGTCAGGAGACGACCCATGGCCCCCGGAGATGTGACCCGCAGCGCGAGCCGCACCTTCGAACTGCTCGGCGCGATCACCGAGCAGGGCGGGTTGACGCTCGGCGACGCCGCGAAAGCGGCCGGTCTCGCCACCAGTACCGCGCTGCGCCTGATTCGCAGCATGGAGCAGAGCGAGTTCCTGGTCCGCGGCGACGACAACGTCTACCGGGCCGGGCCGCGACTTCTCCAGATCGGCGCCCGGGCGATCAGCGACAACCAGCTGCTGTCCCGGGCCCGGCCCGCGATGGTCGCGATCGCGGAGGAAACCCGCGAATCCACGTACCTGTCGACCCACGGCCCGAAGGGCACCGCCCTGTATCTCGCGCAGATCGAGGGTACCCACGCGATCCGGCACATGGGATGGGTGGGGCAGACGGTGCCGCTCGAGGGCACGGCCGTCGGCGCCGCACTGCGGGGCGACCTGCGCAGCGAGGGGTATGCGATCGCCCACGACACCATCGAGGACCACTCGACCGGTGTGGCGGCCCCGATCTACGACGCGGTGGGGCGGATCGTGGGCGCGCTGAGCGTCGTCGGGCCGACGTTCCGCCTCGACGACGCACTCTGCGCGCAGCACGGCCTGGTTCTCGTCGAGCGTTGCCGTGCGCTGTCGACCGAACTGGGCTCCCCGGCCCCGTGAGCACCGATCAGCTGCCCATGCTGGTCCGGACGAACTCGCGGAACGTGAGGACCATCGGCTCGCGGGCCCGGCCGCGCCGGTAGATCAGCGAGAACGGCGCCTGATAACCGAACGACGCCGGCAGGATCGGACGCAGCCGGTTCCGGTCCACCCAGTACTCCGCGTAGTGCTCGGGCAGGTATCCGATGTACGCGCCGGACAGCACGAGGATGAGCTGCGCTTCCATGTTCTCCACCGTCGCCGAGGGTTGCGGGAACCCCTGGCGGGCGAGTTCCTGCTCGGACCAGTAGCCGCGGGTCACCATCCGCTGTTGCGTGATGACCTCCGGCGGCACCCGCTTCCTGCCGAACAGCGGGTGCTTGTCGCTGCAGTACAGCCAGTGCTGCTCCCGGTGCAGCGCCTGGGAGACGAGGCCGTTCATCGGTGAGGCGAACGCGCCGACCGCGACGTCGATGCGGTCGTCGAGCACGCCGACCTGCAGTTCGTGCGGCGTCTGGATCTTCAGGTCGAGGTAGACGGCGGGGTGGTCCTTGCTGAACACGCCGATCACGTCGGCGAGCGGCAAGGTGGCGTCGGTGACGGTGGAATCGAGAACCCCGATGGTGAGGGTTCCCCTGAGCTCCCCCTGCAGCGCGGCGCCGTAGCGTTCGAAGCCCTCGAGTTCGCCGAGGATGCGCAGGCATTCCTTGTGGTAGAGCTCGCCCTTGCTGGTGAGACCGAAGCCGCCGCGGCCGCGGTGGCACAGCACGATGCCGAGGTGGCGCTCGAGCTGGCTCATGTAGGTGCTGATCGCGGAGGCGGACAGTCCGAGTTCCTGCTGCGCGGGCGCGAACCCCTGGTGGCGGACGACGGCCGCGAAGATCTGGAGGAGCTTCAGATCGGGCAGCGAGCTGCGCATCGCACTCCTCCGGCGGGGTCGAAAACAGGGTGTGAGCTGGCTCGCACCATCACTTCACGATTTTCTGAAGTGATTATTTGTATCAAGTGATTTATTTCACGTCAATATTCTCCTACCGTCTAGGGCAACGGTCTGACGAGACCGGCACCGACGGGACCACCGCCCGTCATCACCGATCCGCTAGGACACGTGAAGGACGCACCATGGACATCACCATCATCCTGATCTACCTGGGCGCGATGCTCGCGTTCGGCTGGTGGGGCAAACGCCGGGCGAGCAACTCCAGCGAATACCTCGTCGCCGGCCGCCGCCTCGGCGGATTCCTCTACACCAGCACGATGGCGGCGGTCGTCATCGGCGGCGCCTCCACCGTCGGTGGCGTCGGCCTCGGCTACAAGTACGGCATCTCCGGAATGTGGCTGGTCGTATCGATCGCCGCCGGTGTCCTCCTGCTCAGCCTGCTCTTCGCCGCGCGGATCCAGCGCCTGAAGGTCTACACCGTCTCCGGGATGCTCAAACTCCGGTACGGCATCGACGCCACCGGGGCGTCCGGTCTCGTGATGATGGCCTACACCCTCATGCTCACCGTCACCTCCACGATCGCCTACGCCACCATCTTCAACGTGCTGTTCGGCTTCGACCGGACCCTGTCGGTGGTCCTCGGCGGCCTCATCGTCGTGGCCTATTCCGCGATGGGCGGCATGTGGTCGATCACGCTCACCGACGTCGTCCAGTTCGTCATCAAGACCATCGGCGTCTTCGTCCTGCTCCTCCCGTTCACGTGGAGCAAGGCGGGCGGGTACGCCGGCATCAAGGAGCGCGTGGGCGAACAGGCACTCGGGCTCGGCACCATCGGCACCGGCACCATCATCACGTTCTTCGTCGTCTACACACTCGGCATCCTCATCGGACAGGACATCTGGCAGCGGGTTTTCACCGCGAAGTCGCCGGAGGTCGCACGGTGGGGCGGCGTCACCGCCGGCGTCTACTGCCTGCTGTACGGCGTCGCGGGCGCACTGATCGGGCTGGCCGCGTCGGCCCTCATGCCCGACATCGGTTCGTCCGACGACGTGTACGCCGACGTCGCCGTCCACGTCCTGCCCGTCGGTCTCAGCGGCATCGTCCTCGCCGCCGCGGTGGCCGCGATGATGTCGACCGCGTCCGGCGCGCTGATCGCCACCGCCACGGTCGCCCGGCAGGACGTCCTTCCGCTGGTCGCCCAGATCTTCGGCCGCACACGCCCCGAACTGGACACGTCCGATCCGGAAGCCGACGTGCGCGGCAACCGCCTCTACGTGATCGTGATCGGCCTCGTCAGCATCGTCATCGCCGCGCTCATCAACGACATCGTCTCCGCGCTCACGATCGCCTACGACATCCTGGTCGGCGGGCTCCTCGTCCCGATCCTCGGTGGACTGGTCTGGAAGCGCGCCACGGGAACCGCGGCGATGGCGGCCATGGCAGTGGGCACCGTGGCGACCATCGCGACGATGTTCGTCGTCGGCGACGTCATGGCGAACGAGCCGGTGTACGTCGGACTCGTCAGCGCGCTGGTGGTGTTCGTGGCCACCAGCCTGTTCACCGCACCTACCCCGGCGAACGTGATGTCCGTGTGGAACGCGCGCGTGTCGGGAAAGGCCGAGGAAGACCCGATTCCGGTCCCGGCCCCGATAGCCTGAGTGACACCGGCGCACGCGGGTGAGTGCGCACGAGCGGGAGGAAAGAACGTGCCGAAGATCGTCGACCACGACGAGCGGAGACTGGCGCTCGCCGACGCCGTCCTCGCGTTGATCGCCCGGGAGGGGATCTCCGCCGTCACCACGCGAGCGGTGGCGGAGGAGAGCGGGTGGTCGACCGGAGTGTTGAACCACTACTTCGGGTCCCGGCACGAACTGCTCCTCGCGGCGCTTCGCCGGGCCGGCGACATCCAGGGCGACCGGTACCGCACGATTCTCGACGAGGAGGGCGCCGGCCCGATCGAGAAGCTGCGGAACATCACCGCCAGCATCCTGCCGCTCGACGAACGCCGACTGGCGATGACCCGCGTGTTCCTGTTCTTCTACGCGGAGGGCGCGGCCGAGGAAACCGCGCGCGGTGAGATCGCGGCCTTCCTCGCCCGCTGGCGGGGCGTCGTGCGCGAGTCGGTCGTCGCAGCACAGCGGGAGGGCACCGTCTCCGCCGACCTCGACGCGGACGCCGTCACCGTCGCGCTGGTCGCGCTGACCGACGGTCTTGCATTACAGGCCATCCTGGATCCCGTTGTCATGGAAGCGATCAGCGCGGACGACGCGGCAGCCCGCTGCGTCGACGCCGCCGTGCGACGAACCACCGAAGAAGCGGGGGCAGTAGGCAGATGACCGACCGCGTCGTCGTTCTCGACGATTTCATTCCGGCCGACGCACTGTCCGATTCGCTTGCCGCCGCAGGTATTTCCGCGGATGTCGTGCACCAGTCCGAGTTCCCGTCCGGCCCGGGCGTCATCGCCCTGCTCGTGGGTCCGGAGACCACCGGACTCGAGCCGCGTCACCTGTCGGATCTCCCGGACCTGCGACTGTTGTCGGCCACGTCCGCCGGGTACGACCACCTGCCGGTGTCGGCGGCCCACGAACGCGGCCTCTGGGTCACGCGTGCGGTGGACTACTGCACCGAGGAGGTCGCGGATCATGCGCTCGCGCTCACCCTCGGACTGCTCCGATCCACGCACGCCCTCGACCGCTCCGTGCATGCCGGCGGGTGGGACGTCACCGCCGCGCCGCCGCGTCGGATCGCGGGAACCGTGCTGGGCCTCTACGGCTTCGGCCGGATCGCCGGCGCTTTCGCACTGCGCGCCCGAGCCGTGGGGATGACCGTCCTCGTCAGCGGCCGCGGACTGGGCGACCGCGTAGGGGAACTGGCGGCCGAGGGTATCGAGGTGGTCGGGTTCGAGGACCTGCTGCGCCGTTCCGACGTGCTGAGCCTGCATGTTCCCCTGACTCCCGAGACGCACGGCCTGATCGACGACCGCGCGCTGGCCGCGATGAAGCGCGGCGGGTATCTGGTGAACGTCTCCCGTGGCGGGCTCGTCGACCACGACGCGCTCGGAGCCGCGCTGCGCGGTGGGCACCTCGCCGGTGCGGCCGTCGATGTTCTCCCGAACGAACCGCCCGCACAGGACGATCCGATCCTGCAGATCCCGAACCTCGTGATCACCCCGCACGCCGCGTGGTACTCACCGCAGGTCGCGCACACCCTGGCGCAGCAGTCGGCGCGCAACGTCGCGGCGGTCCTGACCGGCACATCCCCGGTGGGAGTCGTTGCCGCACCGGGGATGTGATCGCCCCTGCCAGTTCTCGTGAGCCGCCGTCAGTCCTTGTAGTCAGGGGTGGTGCGGTCCAGCATCCGCAGCAGCGCCGCCCACGCCATCTCGTAGGCCTGATCGTCGGTGTAGTCGTCCGTGGCCTCGCCGGCGAACTGGCGGGCGGTGTGCTCGGCGATCTCGGGCGACGGAACGCGCAGTTCACCGGACGCCTGGGCGGCGATCTGGATGTCACACGCCTTCTCCAGATAGAACATTCGCAGAAACGCCTCGGCGGCGGATTCGCCCACGGTGAGCAGTCCGTGATTGCGCATAATCATCGCGGGGTGGTCGAGGAGGTCCTCGACCAACCGCACACGTTCGGCCGTGTTGAGCGCGATGCCCTCGTAGTCGTGGTAGCCGACCCGGTTGAAGAACTCCATCGAGATCTGGTTCAGCGGCAGCAGTCCGTGCTCCTGCGCGGCCACCGCGCACCCGGCCTTCGTGTGGGTGTGCAACACACACTGCGCGTCCGGCCGGGCCTCGTGAATCGCGCCGTGGATCACGAACCCCGCAGGGTTGACGTGATATTCGGACGGTGCGACGAGTTCGCCGTCGAGTCCGACCTTCACGAGGTTGGAGGCTGTGATTTCTTCGAAGAGCAGACCGTACGGGTTGATGAGGAAATGATGTTCGGGCCCGGGAAGCCGGACCGAGACGTGCGTGAAGATGAGGTCGGTCATCTTGAAATGCGCGAGCAGGCGGTACACCGCCGCGAGTTCACGACGCAGTTCCGCCTCGGTCTTCGCCGGGCTCGTTCGGGCCTGCGACGTAACGGTGGGTGCACTCATGCGGGATCTCCTTGATCACCGAAGGGATTTCGGCTTAAATATATCAACTGATTTATTTACATGCCAGCGTTCTGCCGATCCCGCACCCTCCGCCTCTCCATCGGCGTTCTCGCCGAGCTTCCGCACGGTAAGCCCTCGTCGTGTGACCAAAATCACGATACGAGGCGGCCGCGTGCGCGATTCGACGGGCGACCTCGCAGAACCGACGAGCGGCGGGCCCGCCGCGACGAACGGTCGCGGACGACGGGTAGTGGCGAACACCGGATGTGATCCGACGAACTTTCGGGTGTTCGCGTCACGCCACTCACTTCTACACTGGCCGCCGTGAGCCTCCAGATCAGTGATCCCGCGTCCCCGTTGCAGTCGAACCGGATTCGACATTCGGCGTTTCAGCAGAAGGTGACGTCGGCGGAGGAAGCGGTGAAGGCCATCGGTCCGGGTGACACCGTCGCTGTCAGCGGTTTCGCCAGCGCAGGGACACCCAAGGCGGTCATCCCGGCCTTGGCTGACCGGATTCACTCCGCCCGCGCGGCCGGCGCGAATTTCACCATCGACTTGCTGACCGGGGCGTCCGTGTCGACGGAGACCGAGAGGATGCTCGCCGAGATCGACGGAATCGCCCTGCGGATGCCCTACCAGGCGGAATCCACGGCGCGCCAGAAGATCAACCAGGGGCGGATGGATTACGTCGACATCCACCTCTCACACGTGGCCCAGCAGGTGTGGGAGGGCTACTACGGTGTGGTGAACGTCGCGGTCGTCGAGGTTTCCGGCATCACCGAGACCGGTGAGCTGATCCCCTCCGCGTCGGTCGGAAATAACAAGACTTGGCTCGACGTCGCGGAGAAAGTCATTCTCGAGGTCAACTCGTGGGTTCCGGACGCGATGGACGGAATCCACGACATCTACTACGGCACAGCGCTGCCCCCGCACCGCCGGCCGATCGAACTCACCGACGTCGAGGACCGCATCGGGCAACCGCATTACCGGGTGGACCCGGCCAAGGTTGTTGCGGTGGTGGAGACGAACGCCCCCGACAGTGCGAGCGCGCTTACCGCCCCGGATGCGGTCAGCGAGGCGATCGCGGCCCACGTGCTCGACTTCTTCGACCACGAGGTGAGGCGTGGCCGGCTCCCGGAGAACACCCTGCTGCCACTGCAGGCGGGCGTCGGAAACGTGGCCAATGCCGTACTCGGCGGGCTCGATCGCGGCCCGTACCGCGGTTTGACCTGCTATTCCGAGGTCATCCAGGACGGGATGCTGCACTTGATCAAGCACGGCACCGTCCGGTTCGCGTCGGCTACCGCGCTGGCACTCTCGGAGGCGGGGATCGAGGAGTTGACCTCCAACATCGACTTCTACCGGCAGCACATCCGGCTCCGTCCGCAGGAAATCAGCAACCACCCCGAGGTGGTCCGCCGATTGGGAATCATCGCGATGAACGGGATGTTGGAGGCCGACGTCTACGGGAACGTCAATTCGACGCACGTGATGGGCACCAAGATCATGAACGGCATCGGCGGTTCCGGGGACTTCGCGCGCAACGGGTACCTGTCGATGTTCCTCAGCCCGTCCACGGCGAAGAACGGGGCGATCTCGTCGATCGTCCCGATGACCCCGCACGTCGACCACACCGAGCACGACACCCAGGTGCTGGTCACCGAGCAGGGCCTCGCCGACTTGCGGGGGTTGTCGCCGCGCCGGAGGGCACGGGTGATCATCGAGCGCTGTGCGCATCCGGAATTCCGGCCGCTGCTCACCGATTACGTCGAGCGGGCGACGGCCACCCCGGGAGCCGGCCAGACGCCGCACCTGCTCGGGGAGGCGTTCTCGTTCCACCAGCGGTACGTCGAGTCCGGCTCGATGCGGCTCCAGGACGGTCCCGCCCGGTAGCCCGGACCCCCGGCAGAGCCGGACGCTGAGCGCGGCTCAGTCGAGCCGCCCACCCAGCATTCCGCGCAGCGAGCGCAGGCAGAGTTCACGTAGCTCACCCTCGGCGATCGACGGGTGATCGAGCCAGTCCATGCACACGGCGCGCACGAAGGCGATCCACCCGCGCACCGCGACGCCGACGAGTTCCCGTTCGCCGTCGGGGGGATCGAGCGCGTCGACGATGCGGCGCTGCTGGGCGTCGAGTTCCCGCTCGACGATGGCCCGGATGTCGGCGTCGGCCGACAGTGCGCCGTGGTTGATGGCCCGGACTCCGTGCCGGTGGCTCGCGACGTGCTCGAAGTACGCGTCGAGGCCGGCCGCGACCTGTTCCTCGACGGGGAGCGTGGAGTCGGGGGCCGTCACCTCGAGCAGTCGTTCGGATTCGCGTTCGACGATCGCGGCGAAGAAATCGCGCTTCGTCGGGAAGTAGTGGTACATCAATCCGCGCGACACCTCGGCGAGTTCCGCGACCTCCTCGATCCACACGTCCTCGTAGGGGCGGTCAGCGAACAGCCGCGCGCCGATGTCGAGCAACTGCGCCCGGCGCTGCTCCGGGGCGAGCCGTCGGCGGGCGCTGGTCATGCCAGTCACCGTACTGCTTGACACCGGTTCAGTAAGGCGTACCTTGCGTACTAGACATCAATTCAGTAACGCAGGCCACATCGACACGGGGGTCGACATGAGCGTCGAATCACTGCACACCACAGCGGAGGCGACCATCCCGCATCCTCGATGGCGGCTTCCCGTCGTCGGCGACGTCTTCGGGATCAGCATCCGCACTCCCGTGCAGAATTCGATGGAGATCGGCAGAAAGCTCGGGCCCATCTTCGAGCGCAACGTCCTCGGCAATCGGTTCGTATTCGCCTCCGGTGCCGACATGGTCGCGGAACTTTCCGACGAATCCCGGTTCGCGAAGCACCTGGCGCCCGGTGTCGCGTCGCTGCGTGAGGTGGGTGGCGACGGGTTGTTCACCGCCTACAACCACGAGCCGAACTGGAGCAAGGCGCACAACCTCCTCGCCCCGGCATTCACCAAATCCGCGATGCGGTCGTATCACCGCACGATGCTGGATGTCGCAGGCGAATTGGCGGAGCACTGGGACGAGCGGGTGGACGGCTCCCCCATCGACGTCTCCTCCGACATGACGAAGCTGACGCTCGAGACCATCGGCCGCACCGGCTTCAGCTATTCCTTCGACTCGTTCAGACGCGAGCGGCCGCACCCCTTCGTGCAGGCGATGGTCGGAGCGCTGAGCCATTCGCAGCGCACCACGTTCGTGAAGTCCAGCACGCTCGGGCGCCTGCTGATGCGACGGTCGGATCGACGCAACGTCGCCAACCTCGAACACATGGCCGAGGTCGTCGACGAGGTGATCCGTGCCCGTCGCGACAGCGCCGAGGCCGGCCCCGAGGACCTGCTCGAACTCATGCTGCGGGCAGCGCGGGAGGACGATCCCCATCGGATCGACGAGTTGAACATCCGCCACCAGGTGGTGACGTTCCTGGTCGCGGGGCACGAGACCACCTCCGGCGCACTGTCGTTCGCCCTGTACTATCTGTCGCGACATCCCGACGTCCTCGCGAAGGCGCAGGCGGAGGTCGACGCGGTCTGGGGCGACGAAGAGCCTGCGTTCGAGCAGATCGCGAAACTCCGCTACGTGCGCCGGGTGCTCGACGAATCGCTGCGGCTGTGGCCGACAGCCCCCGCGTACGGCAGGGAGGCGACCGTCGACACCACCCTCGTCGGCAAGTACCCGATGAAGGTTGGCGACTGGGTTCTCGTCCTCATCCCCGCCCTGCACCGCGACCCCGTGTGGGGTGACGATCCCGAGGCGTTCGACCCCGACCATTTCCTGCCCGAGCGCATCCGGTCCCGTCCCGCGCACGTGTACAAGCCGTTCGGGACCGGCGAGCGCGCCTGCATCGGACGACAGTTCGCCCTGCACGAGGCGGTCCTGGTTCTCGGCACGATCCTGCGTCGATACGACATCGTGGGCGACCCGAGCTATCGACTGAAGGTCGCCGAGCGGCTCACCCTCATGCCCGAGGGCTTCACACTGCAGATACGCCGGCGCTGACCGGTCCCTTGACAGCCACAAAGTGAGAGTTACTATCAAAATATAGTAACTTTCTTTCGAGTGGAGCTGTCATGAGTGAAACGACGGTCATCGAAGTCGTCCCCCGCCGCTGGTGGGCGCTCGGAGCCCTGTCCGTGGCCATGCTGACCATCGGACTCGACATCACGGTCCTGACGGTGGCACTGCCGACACTGGCGGTCGATCTCGGGGCGAACAACTCGCAACTGCAATGGTTCAGTTCGGCGTACACGCTGGTACTCGCCGCGGCGCTCCTGCCGGCGGGCGCGCTCGGCGACCGCTACGGCCGCAAGAAGCTTCTGCTCGGCGCACTCGTCCTGTTCGGTGTCGCGTCGCTGCTCTGCAGTTACGCGACCACGTCGGGTCAACTGATCGCCGGACGCACCCTGCTGGGGCTGGGGGCCGCGGTGATGATGCCGCTGTCGATGGCGGTGCTGCCCGTGCTGTTCCCCGAGGCCGGCGAACAGTCGCGGGCACTGACCATCTGGGTGACGTCCACCGCGATCGGCCTGCCCCTCGGCCCGATTCTCGGCGGGTGGTTGCTCGAAAACTTCTGGTGGGGATCGGTGTTCCTGATCAACGTGCCGCTGGTCGTCGTCGGCGCGATCGCCGTCGCGACCCTGGTTCCGGAATCGCGCAGCGAGGAGCAGTCGCCCACCGACTATCTCGGCGCCACACTGTCGTCATTCGGATTACTCTGCCTCACTTACGGTTTCATCAAGTCCGGCCAGGACGGCTGGGGCGACACACTGGCATTTACGTCGATCGCGGCTGCCGTGGTCGTGCTCGGACTGTTCGCGATGTGGGAGCGTCGGTCGCGTCATCCCCTGATCGACACGTCGCTGTTCGCCAGTCCCGGATTCCGCTGGGGCACGATCTTCACGACGCTGGTCAACTTCGGGATGTTCGGGCTGTTCTTCACGGTTCCGCAGTACTTCCAGGCCGTGCTCGGGGTCGACGCGCTGGGTAGCGGCCTCCGTCTGCTGCCGTTGATCGGCGGACTGCTGGTCGGCACCCGGCTCTGCGACCAACTGCTTCGGCGCGCCGGCGCCCGGCCGGTCATCGTCATCGGGTTCGCCCTCCTCACGGCGGGACTCGCGACCGGCGCCCTGACCTCCGTCGATTCCGCGTACTGGTTCACCGCGACATGGATCGCACTCGTCGGCGCGGGAATGGGTTTCGTGATGCCGGCGGCGATGGGTGCGGCCCTGGGGGCACTGTCGGCCGAACGGTCCGGTTCCGGCTCGGCGCTGATCCAGGCGCTGCGGCAGGCAGGCGGAACGATCGGGGTCGCGGTGCTGGGCACCGTGCTCGCCACCCGCTACCGGACCGAACTGGGCGCACTCGACGTGGATCCGGTCCGCGACGGCGTCAACGCCGGCGTCGCGGTGGCCGAGGCGACCGGCGACCCGTCGATGCTCGCGCACGTCCAGGCGTCGTTCCTGTCCGGGATGGGGCTCATGCTGTGGGTGTGCGCGGGCATCTGCGCCGTCGCGATGGTGCTCGCAGCGCGGTTCACGCCCCGCGATACCCCGGCCCGGGAGCAGGATGAGTCAGAATCGGTACATGTCCATTGACGCTCGACCAGGCCTGCGGGAGCGGAAGAAGGCGCGCACCCGGCTGACCATCCGTTCCGAGGCGTTTCGGTTGTTCCGTGAACAGGGCTACGCCGAAACCACGATCGAGCAGATCGCGGAGGCGGCGGACGTGTCGCCGAGCACGTTCTTCCGATACTTCCCCACCAAGGAACAACTGGTGCTCGCCGACGACCTCGATCCGATCATGATCGAGGCGATCGAAGCGCAACCGCCGGACGTCCCGCTGATCACCGCATTCCGGAAGGCAGCCGAGTCCGTGTTCGCCGGCCTGTCCCAGGCAGACTTGGACTTCGAGCGGAAGCGTCAGGAACTGCTGTACTCGGTCCCGGAACTTCGCGGTGCCATCATGCAGGAAATGGTGCGCAGCATCGACATGATCGCGGGTGTCATGGCGCGCAGGGTCGGACGCACCGCCGACGACTTCGAGGTCCGCGCGCTCGCCGGGGCGATCGTCGGGGTCATCCTCGGTGTGGTCGATCTGCTTCCCGGTGATCTGCCACTCGCCCTGCGCGCATTGGAGTTCCTCGAGGACGGGTTGCCGCTCGGGCGTGCCACGTCGTAGACCCGGCAGGTCACGCGGTCGCGCGGGCGATAACCTCCGTCACGACGTGTTCCGCGATGGCGAGTGACGACGTCGCACCCGGTGAGGGCGCGTTCCGGACGTGAACGACGCGTCCCGCCCCGGTGATGACGAAGTCGTCCTCGAGGCTGCCGTCGGCGTTCATCGCCTGAGCGCGGATGCCCCGGGGTCCGCGGGTGACGTCGGAGCGGCGCACGTCGGGCACGTACTTCTGCGCCTCCTTCACGAACTGTCCCGTGCTGAAGACGGTGCGGGCCTCACGGACTGCCGCCGCGGTGTTGTGCACGGCGAACCGCCAGAACCCGGGAAACCCGACCGCCGACATCACGTCCGACGCCGACCAACCCCGACGGTCGTATGCCTCCCGCCCGAAGGCGAGAAAGGCGTTCGGTCCGAGCATGATTCGCCCGTCGATCCTCTTGGTGAGGTGGACGCCGAGGAACGGGTACCGCGGGTCCGGAACCGGGTAGATCAGCCCCTTCACGAGCGAGGACCGCTCGGGCTCGAGCAGGAAGTAGTCGCCGAAGAAGGGCACCACCCGAGGTGATCGCGGTTCACCCGACATCAGTGCCACCCGGTCGGACTGCAGTCCCGCACACGTGACCACCAGGTCGAAGGCCTCGCTGCCCTGACGGGTGGTGACCACCGTTTCCGCGGTCCGGCTGTCCAGGCCCACGACCTCCCGGCCGAGGAGGACGCGTCCGCCCGCGGCGGCGATGTCCGCGGCGAGAGCCTTCGCGACCGCCACGTAGTCGATGATCGCGGTGTGCGGCGAGTGCACGGCGGCGACGCCGCGTGCGTGCGGTTCGATCTCGGGGATCTCCTCCCCCGGGACCTGGCGGATGCCGGGGACGCCGTTGGCCACCGCTCTGTCGAAGATGGCGGCCATCCGCGCCACTTCGGACGAGTCGTGGGCGACCACCACTTTGCCGCATTCCTCGTAGGCCACACCCTTGTTCTCCGCGTACTGCTGCAGGAGGGTGACGCCACGGCGGCACAGGCGCGCTTTCAGGCTGCCCGGTGGGTAGTACAGGCCGGCGTGGACGACGCCGCTGTTGTGGCCGGTCTGGTGGGCTGCGACCCGCGATTCCTTCTCGAACAGCGTTACCTCGACGCCGTCCATCCGGTGCAGAAGTTCCCGGGCGACCGCCAGACCGATGATGCCGCCGCCGATGACGGCCGCACGAACCTTCGCCATGAGCACCCCTCCGTATACCGTTCTCGAGATATCATCGATGGTATGTCGCCCACCCCTCGACGCACGTCTTTTCCCGGACTGGAGCACCTGTCCGATCGGCGTCGAGCGCTGCTGGACGAGCTCGTCAGCACTCGCCGCGAGCGCGGTCTGACGCAGACGGAGATCGCCGCCCACATGGGCACGTCGCAGTCGGCCGTGGCCCGGCTCGAACGCGGCGACGTCGACCCCCGCCTGTCGACGCTCGAACGGTATGCGGAGGCCGTGGGCCGGACGGTCGACTGGACGATCTCAGCGCACCGGGAGTCATCACCATGATCTGGCCACCACCCACCCCACCACCGGTCCCGCCGTTTCACACGCCCTGGCAGCCGGATCCCCGGCAGCCGCCCGCACCGATGCACGTCACGTCGGTGCCCGCTCCCGGTCCCGACTGGCTGGCCGAGCGCCTGTTCGACAAACGGATCGTGTCGCTGACCGGCCGACTCGACGCCGAGGCCACCAACCGCGCGGCGGCGTCGCTGGCGTTGCTCGACGCCTCGGACGACGGGGAGGTCCAGCTGTGGCTGCACGGCGTCGACGCCGACATCGACGCGGCCGCCACCCTCCTCGACACCCTCGACCTGATGGCCGTCCCGCTGCACGTCCACTGCCGCGGCGACGTTCGGGGAATGGCGATCGCCCTCCTCGCGCCCGCCGATCGCCGGACGTCGGCGTCGCACGCCACGTTCCACCTCCGCGAGCCGCAGACGTCCTGCGCCGGTCCGGCGTCGGACGTCGCCATCGCCGCGGAACATCACGAGCAGCAACTGCGGAGGCTGCAGCAGCGCATCGCCGACTCCTGCGGGCGTCCCGTCGACACGGTGATCGGTGACATGCGGGACCACCGGATCCTCACCGCCGACGAGGCGCGCGACTACGGGTTGATCGACGCCGTCACCGGCGCGCGTTCGGTCGACGGGGAGTAATCCGGCGGACGCACTCGTTGTCGGCTCCCGCGCACGAATTCGGGCGCAATTTCGAGTGCGCGAACCGAGGAAGGGTGCGGCTGTGCGGCTGGACGTCAACGGGCGGGCTCTTGCGCCCCGCACCTCGACGGGGGAATCATCCGAGGATGACGGTCGAACGATCGCGCATCACGGTCCACGGGGTCGTGCAGGGGGTCGGCTTCCGCCCGTTCGTCGCGCGACTGGCCGACGACCTCGGACTGCACGGCCACTGCGGCAACGACGACGTCAGCGTCTTCATCGAGATCGAGGGCAAGTCGGCGTCGGTGTCCGAGTTCGTGCGCCGGCTCCGCGCGGACGCGCCGCCGATGGCCGTGATCGTCGACGCGACCGCCCAGCCCGTTCCGGTGCGCGGGGACCAGTCGTTCCGGATCATCGACAGCCGGCACGTCGCCGGCGCGCGGACACTGGTGTCGCCGGACGTGGCGACGTGCGCGGATTGTCTTCGCGAACTGGCCGATCCGCACGACCGGCGGTACCGCCACCCGTTCGTCAACTGCACCAACTGCGGGCCGCGGTTCACGGTGATCACCGACCTGCCCTACGACCGGCCCAACACCACGATGGCCGAGTTCCCGCTGTGCGCGGCGTGCCTCGCCGAATACCGCGACCCCGCGGACCGACGGTTCCACGCCCAGCCGGTGTGCTGCCCCGACTGCGGTCCGCACCTGTTCGCCGAGATCGACCGGCACCGGATCGACGGGGACGACGCCGTCCTCACCGCGGTGCAGGGGGCGTTGCGGGACGGCCGGATCGTGGCGGTCAAGGGCCTCGGCGGGTTCCACCTCGTGTGCGATGCCGCCGACCCGACCGCCGTCGAGACTCTGCGGGCGCGCAAGCACCGCCCCGATAAACCGTTCGCGGTGATGACCGCGGACCTGTCCGTCGCCGCCGAGCTGTGCGAGATCTCCGAGCCCGAGAGCGCGCTGCTGCGACACGCGGCCCGGCCGATCCTGTTGCTGCGCAAGAAGAACACTGCGTCGATTGCCGACGGCATCGCGCCCGGGATCGACGACCTCGGGGTGATGCTCCCCTACACCCCGCTGCACCATCTCCTGTTCACCCGGACCCCCGGCAGCGACGTCGACCCACCGCGGGTGCTGGTCATGACGTCCGGCAATCTGAGCGGCGAGCCCCTCTGTTTCGACAACGACGACGCCCGCACGCGACTGACGGACATCGCCGACGTGTTCCTGATGCACGACCGCCGCATCGCGGTGCCCTGCGAGGATTCCGTGCTCGCGGTCGAGGCCGGGGCGGTGCTGCCGATCCGCCGCTCGCGCGGATTCGCACCGCTGCCCGTTGTGCTCCCCGCGCACGGCCCGGAGATCCTCGCGGTGGGCGCGGAGATCAAGAACACCTTCTGCCTGACCCGGCAGGACTACGCGTTCTGCTCGGCGCACCTGGGCGACATGGGCAGCCTGGAGAGTCAGCGCGCCTTCGAGACGTCGGTGCGGCAGTTGACGCATCTGCACGGCATCACCCCGGAGGCGGTGGTCGCCGACCGGCACCCCGGATATTCGACGCACCACTGGGCCCGGCGCTACAGCGACAGGACCGGCGTCCCCCTGCTCACCGTGCAGCACCACCACGCGCACGTCGCGTCGCTGATGGCCGAACACGGACTGGTCGGGACGACGGTGCTCGGTGTCGCGTTCGACGGGACCGGGTACGGCTGCGACACCACCGTGTGGGGCGGCGAACTCCTCCTCGTCGGCCCGAACATCCTCGACACGAGGCGGGTGGGGCACATCCAGCCCTTCTCGTTGCCGGGCGGTGACGCCGCCGTCCGGAATCCGTTGCGGGTGGCGCTGGCTCTGCTGCACGAGTGCGGGATCACCGACGTCGACGGGTTGCCGTGCGTGGAGGCGATCCCCCCCGCGGAACGCGCGGCCGTGGAGTCGCAACTGCACTCGGGTCTCGGTTGCGTCAGGACGACGAGCGCAGGCCGCCTGTTCGACGGCGTCGCGTCGCTGCTCGGGGTCCGGCATCGGGTCACCTACGAGGCGCAGGCCGCCATCGAACTCGAGGCCCTCGCCCGGACCGCCCTCCACCCGGCTCCCCTGGCCATGGACGTGGAGAACGACCAGCTCGAGCTGCCTCTTCTGGTGTCCGGACTGGTTGCCGGTCTCCGCGACGGGACCCCGCCCGCTGCGCTCGCACTGGGCTTCCACCATGCCCTCGCCGCTGCCACCGCCGATCTCGTCGACCGGGCCGCCACCGCGACCGGCGCGTCGACGATCGGACTCACCGGAGGAGTCTTTCAAAACCGTTTATTCCTCGCACTGGTGAGAGCACACTGGGAGAGCAGCGGTTATCGAGTCCTCACCCACCACCGGGTGCCTCCCAACGACGGAGGACTCTCCCTCGGCCAGGCGGTGATCGGTGCCGCGGCAACCATGCGCGGACCGTGACGTCGGCAGCCCCCGACCGGCCGGTCCGGGACGGGAGCTAGTGAATGACCACCACCGCAGAGGCGGGCGGGCACCTTGTCGACACGGACCTGTCTGCGGATCTCGCTGCCGCAGCATTGTCACTCGCCCGCAGATTCCATGACGGCGCGACGCTCTGGGTGATCTCACCCCAGTGGGAACCGCACGCCCATCACGTCGCCGTCGAATTCGTGCATCCCGTGATCATGGGCAAACGGGCGCTGCCGTCGGTGGCACTCGTCGAACCCGATCCGGTGGCGCAGGCCCGGGTGGCGAGCAGGCCCGGCGACATCCTGCTGGCCGTGGCGTCGGCGAACGAACCCGCCGTGGTCGACGCGATGCGCCGCGCACCGGCGTGGGGCGCGATGACGCTGTGGATCGGGGCGGGCCCCCGACCTCCGGCCGGTGCGGCGAACCACATCCTCTGGGTCGACTCGGAGGATCCGATGGTGCCGGCCACCGGGCGGTTCGTCCTCATGTATCACCTGCTGTGGGAACTCACCCACGTCTGCTTCGAGCACTCGGGACTGCTGAAGCCCGACGCCGAGGAGTGCGACGAGACGGTCTGCGTCACGTGCAGCGACGAGGGGCGTCTCGGTGAGGTAGTGATCGAGCCGGCCGAACCGCTCGGACCTGCCCTGGTCCGCACCGCCGCGGGCGAGGAGTGGGTGGACGTCAGCGTCCTCGGCGACGTCCAGCCCAACGACCTCGTCCTGGTGCACGCGGGTGCCGCGATCACACGACTCGACGACGCCGGTCAGGAGGCGAACCGATGACGACACACGACTCGGAGAGCACGAGCTTCCTCTACCCGTTCATCGATTCGGAGGAAACCGACGCCCAGAGCCTCCTCGACGACCTCGCCGCCTCCGCGCGGGGGAAGGCCGCCGAGAGCGCGCGCCTGCAGAAGGAGTCCCTCGACGAGTACGGCGACGGCCTGACCGCGGCTGGCATCGACATGGCCGACAGATTCCGTCGCGGCGGCCGGCTCTACACGTTCGGCAACGGCGGCAGCTCCACCGACGCCGCCACGCTCGCGTCGCTGTTCAGCCGTCCCGCCCGCGGACGGCCGGTGGCGGCGTGGTCGCTCGCCGCCGATCAGGCCGTGGTGACGGCGCTCGGCAACGACGTGGGTTTCGATCTGATCTTCAAGCGGCAGATCATCGCGCACGCCCGGGACCGGGACGTCGCGATCGCACTGTCGACGTCGGGCAACTCCGACGATCTGATGACAGCGCTCACCGAGGCGAAACAGCGGGGGCTGCTGACCATCGGATTCGCCGGGCACGAGGGCGGCCGGATGGCGGCGATGGCGTCCGCCGGCGAACTCGACTTCTGCTACACCGTCCACTCGCAGAGCATCCACCGGATCCAGGAGAGCCACGCGATGCTCGGGTACCGGCTGTGGTCGGTGGCCCAGGAACACATGGCGCGGCCCGCTCCCAGCTCCGTGGAGGCTTCATGAGCACCACCGAACCGGCAACCTCGGCGGAACGGGAAGACCGGGTCCTCGAGCGGATCGACAAGTTCCGGCAACGCCGGCCGCGGCTGCTGGACGAGGTGGTGACCCTCGCTCACGGTGCGGGCGGGAAGTCGTCGGCGGCCCTCGTCGACGCGGTGTTCGTCGAGGCGTTCCGCAACGAGGAACTCGAGCAACTCGGTGACGCGGCCGCGCTCACCATGCCGTCGGGTGAGCGGCTCGCGTTCTCCACCGACTCGTACGTGGTTCAGCCACTGCGTTTTCCCGGCGGTTCCATCGGGCATCTCGCGGTGCACGGGACGGTGAACGATCTCGCCGTGTCCGGTGCGCGCCCGCGGTGGTTGTCGGCGGCGTTCGTCATCGAGGAGGGCTTCCCGATCGCCGAACTGCGGGAGATCGTCGCCGACATGAGCGAGGCGGCCGTCCTGTCCGGAGTGCAGATCGTCACCGGCGACACCAAAGTCGTCGGCAAGGGCGCCGCCGACGGCGTCTACATCTCCACCGCCGGTGTCGGCGTCATCCCGGAGGGCAGGCGGCTGTCGGCGGATCTCGTGCGCGCCGGCGACAAGGTGCTGTTGTCGGGCACCATCGGCGCCCACGGCATGGCGGTCATGCTCGCCCGCGGCGACCTGGCCATCGAGGCCGACATCGCCTCCGACACGGCCCCGGTGAACTCGCTGGTGGAGACGCTGCTGGACGCGGCACCGTCGACGCGGTGGATGCGGGACGCCACCCGCGGCGGCGTCGGCACCGTGTGCAACGAACTCGCTCACGCCTGCCAGCTCGCCGTGATCGTGGACGAGCAGTCCCTGCCCATCGAGCCGCAGGTGCTGGGCGCCTGCGACATGCTCGGCATCGACCCGCTGTACGTCGCGAACGAGGGGAAGTTCGTCGCGATCGTCGCGGCGGACGAGGCGGATGCGGCCGTCGCGGCGATGCGATCCCACCCGAGGGGAGCCGATGCCACCGTGGTGGGCGAGATCCTGGCCGAACCGCCGGGCATCGTCGCACTGCGAACCTCGTTCGGCGGCAGCCGGATCGTCGACATGCTCGTCGGCGACCCGCTCCCCCGAATCTGCTGAAGAACAGCCCGAGAAGGAGAACCACGATGTGTCTGGGGATACCCGGTCAGGTGGTCGACATCGTCGACGCCGAACAGCATCTGGCCAAGGTGGACGTGAACGGCGTCCAGAGAACGATCAGTGTGCGACTGCTCGCCGAAGAAGGTCTCGTCGTCGGTGACTGGGTGCTCGTGCACGTCGGTTTCGCGATGGCGAAGATCGACGAGATCGAGGCGCAGCTGACGCTGGATCAGGTGCAGAAGATGGGCGCCGACTACGTGAACGAGATCGACGCGTTCAACTCGTCCGAAATCGCGTGACTACAGCAAGAGCGAGGTAACAGGGATGAAGTTCGTCGACGAATTCCGGGACCCGGCGGCGGCACGCGCCCTGGTCAAATCCATCACCGAACTGGCCCGTGGCGACGAGTTCAAATTCATGGAGGTGTGCGGCGGGCACACCCACACCATCTACCGGCACGGCATCGAGCATCTCCTGCCGGAATCGGTCGAACTGGTGCACGGACCGGGATGTCCGGTGTGCGTCATCCCCATGGGCCGTGTCGACGACGCCATGTGGCTTGCCGAACAGCCCGGCGTCATCTTCACGACGTTCGGCGACATGATGCGGGTGCCCGGATCCAAGGGCAATCTCATCGAGGCCAAGGCCCGCGGCGCGGACGTCCGCTTCGTGTACTCGCCGCTGGACGCGCTGAAGGTGGCGCTCGACAATCCCGACCACCAGGTGGTGTTCTTCGCCGTCGGGTTCGAGACGACGGCGCCGTCCACCGCGGTGACGTTGGTGCGCGCGCGGGCGCTGGGCGTAAAGAACTTCAGTGTGTTCTGCAATCACGTCACGATCGTGCCGCCGATCAAGGCCATCCTCGAGTCCCCCGACCTGCGGTTGTCGGGTTTTCTCGGTCCGGGCCACGTGTCCACCGTGGTGGGGCTGCGGCCGTACCGGTTCGTGTCCGAGGTGTACGGCAAACCGATGGTCGTCGCGGGCTTCGAGCCACTCGACATCCTCGCGTCGGTGCACATGCTGCTCCAGCAGATCCGGGAGGGCCGCTGCGAGATCGAGAACCAGTACAAGCGCGTGGTGCGCGCGGAGGGCAACGTGCAGGCGCTGAAGCTGATGGCCGAAACGTTCGAATTGCGCCCGCACTTCGAGTGGCGCGGGCTCGGGTTCATCTCGCAGAGCGCGCTCAAGGTCCACCGCAACTACGCGGAGTTCGACGCCGAGGAGAAGTTCTCGATGCCGGGTGTGCGGGTCGCGGATCCGAAGGCGTGCCAGTGCGGTGAGGTTCTCAAAGGCGTCATCAAACCGTGGGAATGCAAGGTCTTCGGGACGGCCTGCACACCGGAGACGCCGATCGGCACGTGCATGGTGTCCCCCGAGGGCGCGTGCGCCGCGTACTACAACTTCGGCCGGCTCCACCGCGAGACGGCGCAATTGCTGGGGCAGCGAGGCTGATCGGTGATGCCGCGCGAACACAGGTTGCCGTCCGGGCATCGCGTGTTCGCGCAGTATGCGCACGCCCCGAATGCCTTGGGCTACTGCGGCCCTCCCGGTTCGGAGCGACTGCAGGCGGTCGCGTGCGGTGCGGCGCCGGATACCGACGTGGTGGCGTTGGCGAAGCAGTTCAGCGGCGCCTGGCCGTACCAGGAGGTGATCGCCCAGCTCGCCGGAATACCGGACCCCTTGGACGAGAGAGTCGTTCGAGCCTACTGGACCTCGGACGAACTCTCCGACCGCGTCGACCGCGCCGAGTTCGGCGCGGCACTGCTCGCCCGCCTCGCGTCGCAGGCCGGCCACTACTGGAAACACCTCACCGAGGATCTGCTCGGGGAGGCGGCGCCCACCCACAACTTTCACGTGTTCGGGGTGTATCCGTGGTCGCGGCTGCTGGACACCGGAATGCCACAGCCACTACAGGTTCTCGACTCGTGCCGCATCCGCTGGGGTGAGGTGGTGGGTCTCGATGACGATCGCGCCGTGGTCCGGTCCCGGCGACTGCACTGGGACGGAACCCGGCTGTCGCTCGGCCCCGAGCAGGACGACCCGGCCGACTACCGCGTGCCCGAGGGAACTTTTGTGCGCCATCTCGCCGTGGGTGACCGGGTGGCGGTGCACTGGGATTTCGTGTGTGACCGCCTCGACCCGGACCGGGTCGAACGATTACAGCGGCAGACGGAATGGCAACTTGCACAGACCAATCGACGCCTTGCCGGGGAGGTGCCCACCACATCACCGAACCAGACCGACGCGAACGTTTCCCCGTTACCATGACTACAACTCACGGCCTGTGGCCGGATCGGAGCGACATGAAGAAGATTCTCAATTCCCTGTCCGAGGACGAGTTCGTGCTGATTCGTGAAACCAAGAAGTCGCAGATGACCGATCTCGACGAGGACGCGCTGATCACGCTGCACACCCGCATTCGCCGCGCCCGGAACAAGCACGTCAAGCTGTACCGCCAGGAAGGCGCGGCGAAGGTCGAAAACAAGGGTGCGCGTGGGGCCGGGAAGGCGGCCAACGTGCGCAACGCCGACAAGGCGGAGGTCTTCGAGGCGGCACTGAGCCGGGTGAGCGGCCAGTTGGCGACGGCGGCCCGCGCCAGCGCCCGGGACCTGAAGGACGAACGCCTCGCCCGTGCCCGCAGCGACTCCCCGTCCTTCAGCGAACTCGGCGACAGCAACGGCAAGGTCGGCTCCTCCGGCAAGGCCCGCGTCGACGCCACCCGGAAATCATCCGGCCGCAAGAAGTACGAGGCCTCCACCATCGCCGCAGGCGCACGACGGCAAGCGAAGAAGGACAAGCGGTAAGGCCCCGTCGCCCGTCGTCAGACGCGCACCACGCGCATCCCCGCGGCTTCGAAAGACGCGGTCTCCTCGGTGTCGGCCGAGTCGTCGGTGACGATCGTGGTTCCCGGAGGGATCGGCGCCCACGCATGGAAGGGGCGCTGCCCGAGCTTCGCCGCGTGCGCGAGCACGTACACCTCGTCGGCGCGTTCGATCATGATCTCCTTGAGGCGGGTCTGTTCCAGTTCGGCCTCGCAGATGCCCAGATCCGCGGTGACGGCGTCCGCGCCGAGAAACGCGCGGTCGAAGGTGACGCGTTGGAGCGTGGCCTCGGCGAGTGGGCCGACGAACCCCTGGCTGAGGTGGCGAAGGGTTCCGCCGATGCACTCGACGCGCACGGAGTCGGCGTCGGCGAGCGATTCGAGGGCCGTGAGACCGGCCGCAATGACGGTGATGTCGTCGATCTCGCGCAGAAACTCCCCCATCGCACCCACGGTGGTTCCGGCGTCGAGCAGGATGGTCTCGCCTGGCCGGACCTGGCTCGCGGCCCATTCCGCGATCGCCCGCTTCGCGTCGAATCCCTCGAGAGCGCGCTGGCGGAGTGACGATTCCTGCTGGGGGTCGAGCGCGATCGCGCCACCGTAGGTTCGGGCGATCAGACCCTGGGACGTGAGCTGGCTCAGGTCCCGCCGGATGGTGGAGGCGGTGACACCGAACTGCGCCGACAGGTCGTCGACGCTGGCCAACCCGCTCGACCGGGCCAGTCGCACGATCTCGGATCGGCGTGCTTCCGACTCGCGAACCGCCATGTTTCGTCCCCCTACTTCACAACCGCTGTGCTGGTTGCCAATTCGGCAGCCTGACGAAGAGCTTCGACCATACTACCGGCCTCGGCAATACCCTTGCCTGCGATGTCGAAGGCGGTGCCGTGGTCGACGGACGTCCGGATGACGGGCAGTCCCACCGTGATGTTGACGCCCGCCTCGATGCCGAGGACTTTCACCGGTCCGTGCCCCTGGTCGTGGTACATCGCCACGATGAGGTCGTAGTCGCCGCGCCCCGCGAGGAAGAACGCGGTATCCGCCGGCAAGGGTCCGTGGACGTCGATACCGTCCGCCTTCAGCACCTCGACCGCGGGAATGATCTTCTGCTCCTCTTCCCCGTAGCCGAACAGCCCGTGCTCGCCGGCGTGCGGGTTGATGCCGCACACCCCGATCTTCGGCTCCGGGATACCGGAGCGCACCAGCGCGTCGTGCCCACGCCGGATCGTCCGCTCGACGAGCCCGGGTTCGATCTTCGCGACGGCGTCGAGCAGGCCGATGTGGGTGGTCACGTGGATCACCTTCAGCTTGGGAGTCGACAGCATCATGGACACCTCCTCCGTGCCGGTGAGGTGCGCGAGAAGTTCCGTGTGCCCCGGGAAGATGTGGCCGGCGGCGTGCAGCGCCTCCTTGTTGAGCGGGGCTGTGCAGATCGCCTGCACCTCCCCGCGTACCGCGAGTTCGCTGGCGACGCGGATGTACTCGTACGCGGCGTGCCCGGCGACCGAGGACAGTTCGCCCCACGGCAGGTCGTCGGGAAGGAGGTCGAGATCGATGACGTTGACGCGCCCGGGTACCGACTCGGCGTCCGCGACCGACTCGACGGTCACGATATCGACGTCGATGCCGAGCACATTCGCCGCGAGACGAAGCCGCTTCGCGTCGCCGATGACGACCGGTGTGCACCAGGACCGGGTGGCCTCGTCCAGCAAGGCGGGAACGATCACCTCGGGGCCGATTCCGGCGCCGTCGCCCATGGTGACGGCGACGACGGGAAGGTTCGCGGTATCAGTTGACGCTGTCATGTGAGGTCCTCGCTGTGTGGGGGTGTGGGTGGGCGGCTGAGCGCCGCGCAGGTAGGCCGCGATCGCGGAGAGACTGGTCGCGTCGCCGAAGCTGCCGGGCCTCGTGACGACTCGCCGTCCGTCGGACGCCAGGGAGGCGACGGCGCCGTGGTGGACTTCGTGGACCGGCCGAAGCGACGCGATCCCCAGGGCGTCGACGACGGCCCGCGCCGTCTCCCCGCCGGTGAGCACGAGATCGGATCGGCGGTCGGTCTGCAGGGCGGCGACGAGTCGGCCGAGCGCCGCCGACAACGTCCGGGCGTTGGACGGGTCCACGTCCCCGGTGACCGTCACCACGGCCTGGCCGCTGTCGAGTGCGCGGCGCAGGGGCCCGGTGTCGACGGCGCCGAGCAGAAGCGCCCGGGCGTCGACGGGCACGTGCCGGGCTCCGTCGGCGACGAGTGCGGCCACCTGTTGCACGGCAACGGGTTCCGCCGTCCCGACGACGGTGAGCACGGATTCGGGGTGGGTGGTCGCCGGGGCGGGAACGTCGCGACGGGGCAGCGTGCGCGCCACGGCGGCGGCGAGGGCGGACGTCCCGACCAGTCGCACCCCGGGAAATGCGCGGCAGGCCAGGACTATCGAATCGAGGTCGGCGTCCGTCTCGACGTCGCAGATCGCGATGGCGCCGTCGGACGCTGCGCGGGCCAGCGCCTCGGCGACATCGGCACCGCGGGGCACGTTCCGGGCGGGTCGGCCCGGGAAGAGTGCCGCGATCGACTCCGGGGGCTGCGTGGATTCCGCCGACCAGGCGCCGGCGGCGTGGAGCGGTGTCGAACCGAGGTGCACGGTGCCGCCGCGCACGGTCCGGTCGACTGCAGGAAGGCCGGCTGCGAAAACCACCAAGCCGGTGTCGGCGAGGATTCCCACCTCGGGCCCGATGTTTCCGCGGAGGAGTGAGTCGATCTTCTTCACCACGAGCGCATCGGACGGAACTCGGGCGAGCGCGTGCCGAACCGCGCGTGCCGCATCCTCCGGGCTCATCGACCGCGTATCGAGATCCGCGATGACGACTCCGCCCGGTTCATGCGTTTCGGCGGCGCCGAGAAGGAGCGATACGGGCGCACTCCGATCGAGGAACGCGCTCGCCACTTCCGCGGCACCGGACAGGTCGTCGGCGAAGACCGCGACGGTCGGATCGGATCCGATCGATTTCGGTCTCATGATGCCGCCTTCGCCGGGGAATCTGCGCGTTTCGTGCATTTCATGGTAGCAGTTTTGCGCGTTACGCGCAGACTGTTCACAGGGATGCTCCCGCGCACTGCACGATCGCCTGACCCGTGATACTTCCGCCGTACGGTCCCAGGAGGAATCCGATCAGTCCTGCCACCTCGCCGGGGGCGATGAATCGACCGAGCGGCGGGACCCGCGGAGGCGTCGACGTGCGAGCCGGATCGTTCAGCATCGGAGTGTCCGTCGGACCGGGGGCAACCACGTTGACAGTGATCGCCCGGTCCACCAACTCCGCAGCCCAGGACCGCGACATTCCCACGAGTGCCGACTTGGTGGCGACGTACTGACTCTTGCCCGCCGCTCCGGACATCGTGCGGCTGCCGACCAGGACCACCCGGCCGCCGTTGCGCATCGACGGAGCGAGCGCATTGACGAGAACCTCCGCGGCTGCGACGTGAATCCGCCACATCTTCAGGCCGTCGTCGACCTGCAGTTTCCCGAGAGGTGCTGAGGATTGCAGGCCGGCGGCGTGCACGACAGCGTCCACCGAACCGGCGGCGGCCGCGTGCTCCGAGAGTGCGTCGAGGTCGCCGAGATCGACGGCCGTCCAGGAGAATCGGTCGTCGTCGATGCCGGGGTCGCGGCGGCTGAATCCGGTGACCGACCATCCGTCGCCGAGAAGCTGCCGGGCGGTGGCGGCGCCGATGCCGGAGCTGACCCCGGTCACGAGCGCCCGCTTCGGTCCGCCCGGCGTCACGACCGGCTCCCGTCGGCGATCCAGCCGGCCTCGAGCTCGACGTATTCGATCGCCTGACGGAACCGGGTGAACGCCACGTGCAGGCGGCCGTCGTTCCCGGTGGTGATACTGGGGTACGAGTACTCGCGGTTCAGGCCGTCGCGGGAGTTGTTGGACAGGCAGTAGCCGTCCCCGGTCTCGAGGTCCCGGCGAAGCGGCCAGGTGCGGCCGCCGTCCTCGGAGATCGCCAGCGTCATCGGCGCTCGGGGCGCACCCCAGAACGCGCTGCGGGAGTCGCCGTCGTCGAGGGGCTGCGGTTCCACGTCCGACGCGGCCGGTACCTCGTCGGCGAGTCCGTCGTCGTCGATCTCGTCGTAGAGGGACGTCCGCCGCGCGTTGGCGTCGGCGGCGCTGGACTCGTTGAACACCAGGGCGAGCCGGTCTTCGGGCAGGACGACGAACTGGACGGACGAGTTGTTGTTGGGCAGTTCGGTGGCCACCGGCTCGGTCCAGGTGTCGCCGTCGTCGGTCGAGGTGCTGCGGTAGATCGAGTCCGCCCAGCGGCTGCGATAGAGGGCCACGAGGGTGCCGTCGGCGAGGCGGCCGATGTTCATGTGCACGCAGCCGACGCTGCCCGGCACAGTCACCTCGCGCCAGGAGTCGCCGTGATCGTCGGAGATCATCACGCTGCTGTAGTCGCGATCGCCCACCCACTTGCGGCCCTCGATGCGGACGCAGTGGAACACGGGGAGCAGGAGCCGCCCGGTCGGGAGTGCGACCACCGGCTGTCGCACGAACACACCCCCGGCGTCGGTCTCCGGCAGCAGCACGTGCGCCTCGCCCCACGTTCGGCCGCCGTCGGCGGAGATGCGCCGCATCACCCGTGCGGTGTCCTGGTTGCCGGCATGCTGAGACGTCCACAGGAGCCACACGGTTTCCGTATTCGTCACGTGGAGAACAGGATTCTGTTCCGAACGAGTCGGATCGTCGGACAGCTGCACCGGCTCCGACCACGCGTCTGCATCCGAGGCGAGCCGGGAGAACCAGACGCTGATGTCCGGCACGCCCTCCTGGGTGCCCGCGAACCACACGCATCCGAGGGATCCGTCCGGCAGGACGGTGAGATTCGCCGCGTGGTTCTGCACCTGCGGTGCGGGAAGCAGAGCGTCGCGGCGGCCGTTCTCGGCGGCGGGACGAACGACGCCGTCGGCGGATCGGGTGTCGGTTGCGGGACTCGGTGTGGTCATCTGCGTCTCCAGTGCGTCGAGTGGGCGGGGCGAGTTGTCGGTGCGGGCACGGTCAGGCGTGCAGGGCCGCGACGCTCAGGTCGTAGGAGTTGGTGGGGCGCAGCGCGACGCCGTCGATCCGGCTGCGCCGCGCGAGAACGGCTTTCGGGACGAACGACCACAGGCACGGGCACGTGTCCCAGATCTGCCGTTGCGCGTCGGCGAGGAGTTCGGCCCGCCGGGCGGCGTCGGCCTCCTCGGACGCCTGGGTGATGATTCGGGTGATCTCGGGAAAGATGTACCCGTGGTACGTGTCCCGGGTCGCTTCCTTCTCCGCGGTGCCCGCGTACATGCCCTGCATGATGGTGAGGGCCAGGCCCGTCGGGCTCGGGAAGCCGTTGCCCAGCAGGTCCCAGTCGCCGGCCTTGCCCTGACGCCACTGCGAGATGTCACCGCCGGGTTCGAACTGCTGCAGGGTAGTGCGCACACCGACCGCGGACAGCATCTGCAGCACCGATTCCATGATGTCGGTGTCGGCCGCGAATTCGCCGGTCTCCCAGATGATCTTCAGCTCGAGGTCGCGGACCCCGAGCGCGTCGAGTTCACCGCGGGCCCGGGCCGGGTCGTAGGTGTACTCGCCGGTCTCGACGGCGCCGTCGAGGGTGAGCGGGATGACCCCGCGCGAGGGGGTGGCGGAGCCCTGGAGAACCTGATCGGCGAGGGCATGTCCGTCGATGGCGTAGGTCAGCGCCCGGCGCACCCGCGCATCGGCCAGTGGATGCCCCTGCGGTTTCCGGAAATTGAAGAACAGCTGATTCAGCCGCACTCCGTCGATCCGGTCGATCGAGACGCCCGACAGTCCGGCGAGCTGATCGGCCGCGTCCGGGGTGATGGAGTCAATGACGTCGACCTCGCCGCTGCGCAACGTCACGACCCGGTTCGACTCGTCGGGCACGAAGCGGACGCGCACCGATTCGATCTGCGCCGGCGTTCCCCAGTAGTTCCCGTTGCGCTCCAGGGTGTAGTTTCCGGTGCCGCGATCGCTTTCCGTCACGACGTACGGTCCGGTCCCCACGCCCGACTGCAGTTCTTCGGGAACATTCGCGGCCGCCGGGGTGACGAGGATGTTCGACATGAGGTAGTCGAGCACCGGAACGGGGCGCTCGGTGTTCAGCGTGAAGCTGGTGTCGTCGATCTGGTCGACCGTGGGCCACTCGGGGAAGAACCCGCCGACGAAGGATCCGTCGACCTGGCTGTACATCTGCAGGGCCGTCGCGACGTCCCGGACCTGCACCGGGCTGCCGTCCGAATAGCGGATTCCGGGACGCAGGTGCACGAACCACTGGGTGGGCGAGACGAGTTCGAACCGATCGGCCAGGACCAGCTGGGGCCGCAGGTTCCGATCGATCTCGGTGAGTGCCTGCCGCACGCCGCGCTGCACGGTGAGTGCGGCATCGAACTGGTTCAGTTTGTTGTCGAGGCTCACGAGCGATCGGTTCAGGGCCAGGCTCACGGTCCTCGGTCCGGGCGTTCCGGTCGGGGTCGCGCATCCAGCGGCGGATCCGAGCGTGAGGCCGGCACCGAGGAGCAGACCCGACCGGAGCAGCGTTCTCCTCGAAAAACGCTGTTCGAAAAGAGAATTGGTCATCGTCGACCTCTCGGGACTCAGGGTGTGGGGCGCGGCGATCCGGTACGGCGCGAGATGGTTGCCCACCACGCGATGTGATCGCCGGCACATCCGAACTCTACTCAGAGTTGCTTGAGATGCGCAAGATGAGGTTCGAGACTTGCGCACAACGCGCATTAGTGCGATTGTGAGCTGAGTTACAAACGAAGCTGCTGTACCCGACACGCCGCGGTGTCGACACCTCCCATCGCCGGCGTTATCGAAAGGTCGACGATGACCCCTCACGCAGACACCGAACGGCCGGTGACCGAATGACGCAGCACGCCGCCGACACGGCATTTGCAGCCCAGCCCCCGGGCTCGGCGCCCCGCCGGACCTCCCGTGCCCCGAGAATGCTGACGGCGGCCATGCCCCGCTACGTCGCAAAACGCCTCGGACAGAGCGCGCTGGCCGTCTTCCTGACCCTGACCACAGTGTTCGTCCTCATCCGGATGGCGCCCGGCGACCCCGCCTACTCGATGGCCGGGCCGCTGGCCACCACCGACGATCTCGCCCGCATCCGAGCGGACATGGGCCTCGACCAGTCCGTGTTCACCCAGTACCTGCTGTATCTGCGCGGCCTGCTCCACCTCGATCTCGGGACGTCGTACTCGTTTCAGGCGCCCGCCTTCGACGTCGTCCTCGCCCGCCTCCCCTACACGATCACCCTCGCCGTCTCGGCGATCGTGCTCACCACCCTGGTGTCCATTCCGCTCGGCGTGTGGATGGCCCGCCGCGCCGACACGAGACGCGAGCTCGGTGCCAACGTCGTCACCATCGCCGGTCAGTCCATGCCCGACTTCTGGACCGGCCTCATGCTCATCACCCTGTTCGCCGTCCTGATCCCGGTGTTTCCCGCCGCCGGCTTCACGACGTGGTCGAGCCTGGTGCTGCCGACGGTGACCGTGGCGGTGCTGCAGATCGCCCTCATCTCCCGCATGGTGCGCCGCGAGATGGTCGGCGCGTTCTCCTCCCCGTACATGACCGTGGCCCGCTCCCGAGGTGTCTCGGAGCGCGAACTCATCTGGCGGTACGCCCTGCGGAACTCGGCGATCCCGGTCCTGACCGCGCTGGGCACGAGGTTCGCGTCCATGCTCAACGGTGTCGTCGTGGTCGAGGTCGTCTTCGCGTGGCCCGGCGTCGGCTCGCTGGTGGTGCGGGCACTCGAGACCCGGGACTACCCCCTCATCCAGGCCACCGTTCTGGTGACCGCGGTGCTCGCCGTCCTCGTGCAACTCGTCGTCGATCTCTGCTACCCGCTTCTCGACCCGCGCGTCCGCCTCGGAAAGGGAACGAACAAATGACCACCGTCATCGATCCCCCGGCACAGGCGCGGCCGAGCGCCGTCACCGCCAGGGACATCGCCCGGGCCGGTGCCACCCGCCGGGCCCGCGACAGTCGCGTGAAGATCTGGGTGGGCAGCATCTGCGCCCTCGCCGTCATCGCGCCCGTCGCACTGGCGCAACTGCTTCCGCTTCCGTCGCCGGACGCCACCGACCTCTCCCAGCGCCGCCTTCCGCCGCTGACGGACGGGCACCTGTTCGGCACCGACCAACTCGGCCGCGACCTGCTCTCCCGCGTCCTCTACGGCGGACAGGTGTCGCTGACGATCGGCATCCTCGCGGTCGTCGTGTCCGGGCTGATCGGCCTGTGTTTCGGCGCCCTCGCCGGGTATCTCGGCGGCTGGACCGACACCGTCGTGAGCAGGCTCCTCGAGGCCCAGCTGTCGCTGCCGCTCCTCATGATGCTGCTGCTCGTCGTGGCCCTGTTCGGCCCGTCGATCCCGGTGATCACGTTCGTCATCGCGATCGCGCAGTGGCCGGAGATCGCCCGGCTGACCCGCTCACTCGTCCTCGTCGAACGCGAGAAACCGTATGTCGCGGCGTCGCGGGTGCTCGGGCTCGGACGCACGGCCATCCTGTTGCGCCACGTCGTTCCCAACGTCATCAAGCAGGCCTCGCTCGTCGTGCTCCTGCTGCTCGCCCAGGCCGTTCTTCTCGAGAGCGCGCTGAGCTACCTCGGTGCCGGGCCGCAACGTCCGTTCGCCACCTGGGGCCGGATCATCTCCGACGGCCAGGACTACATCACCACCTCCTGGTGGCTCGTCACCCTGCCCGGTCTCGTCATCGTGCTCCTCGTGATCGGGGTGAACCTGCTCGGCGACGGACTCCGCGACCGGCCGAAGTCGGTGCGACTGCAACCGGGTGTGCTGCACAAACTTCGGACGCGGAAGGGACGTGCCTGACATGGACAACCTCCTCAGAGTCGACGAACTGCAGATCGAACTCATCACCGCGCGGGGCGTCATCCGCGCCGTCGACGGCGTGTCCTTCTCCATCGACGCCGGCGAAACGGTGACGATCATCGGCGAATCGGGCTCGGGCAAATCGACCACCGCGATGGGCATTCTCGGGCTGCTCCCCGACGACCTCGCCGTCCTCTCGGGCGCGGTGCGGTTCAAGGACGCCGACCTCCTCGGGAAGCCGAAGGCCCTCGCCAAGGTCCGGGGACGGCACATCGCCCTGGTCCCGCAGGACCCGATGACCGCGTTGAGCCCGGTGCACACCATCGGGTCCCAGTTGCGGGAGGCTGTCCGCCACAGCGGCGTCACCGGCAGGGCGAAGGAGACCGCGCGGGCCGTGGAACTCCTCGAGCAGGTGCGGATCCAGAATCCGGCGGGACAACTCGGGAAGTACCCGCACCAACTGTCCGGCGGGATGCTGCAGCGCGTGCTGATCGCCTGCTCGCTCGCGTCGAGCCCGGAACTGATCGTCGCCGACGAACCCACCAGCGCCCTCGACGTGACCGTGCAGGCGAGCATCCTCGACCTGCTCCTCGAACTGCAGGAGCGCACCGGCGTGGGCATGCTCGTCATCACCCACGACCTCGGTGTCGCCCGGCTGATGTCGGATCGCATCTACGTCATGAAGGACGGCCGGTTCGTCGAGAGCGGTGACGCCGAAGACCTGGTCCGCCATCCCGGCAGCGCCTACACCAAGAAGCTGCTCGACGCCGTCCCCCGGCTCGGCGACTACACCACGACCGTAGGAGCGTCGACATGAGTGCACCTCTGCTGTCCGTCGAAGATCTCGTCGTCGAATACCCGGTCCCCGACGGGGTGTTCCGCGCGGTCGACACCGTCAGCTTCGCCGTGGACAAGGGGGCGACGCTGGCCGTGGTCGGTGAGTCCGGGTGCGGCAAGTCGACCATCGCGAAGTCGATCGTCCGGCTGCTCACCCCGACGTCCGGCCGCATCCTGGTGGACGGGGTCGACATCGCGCAGCTCTCCGAGAAGGCGCTGCGTCCCTTCCGGTCTCGCGTGCAGATGGTCTTCCAGGATCCGTACGGGTCGCTGGATCCGCACCTGACGGCCGTCGACATCGTGGGCGAACCGCTGCGCCTGCAGGGCGTTCGGAGCAAAACCGAGCGGGCAAGCAGGGCGGCAGCGCTGATCGATCGGGTCGGTCTGCCCGCCTCCGCGCTCCATCGCAGGCCCGCCGAGTTCTCCGGCGGTCAGCGGCAACGCATCGGTATCGCCCGGGCCCTGGCCAGCGACCCGGAACTGCTCGTGTGCGACGAGGCCACCAGCGCGCTCGACGTGTCGGTGCAGGCGCAGGTGCTGGACCTCCTCCGCGAGATCCAGCAGGACACCGGCCTGACGTACGTCTTCATCTCCCACAACCTCGGCGTGGTCCGCGAGATCAGCGACACCGTGATCGTCATGTCGCGCGGGCAGGTGGTCGAAAGCGGTTCCACCCCCGACGTTCTCGAACGCCCCGCCGAGCCGTACACGCAGGCCCTGCGCGCCGCCGCGCTCGACCCCACCACCATGGTCGGGATCAAACCCCGCCACCTCGTCTCGCGCCTCTCCGGCGCGACCGAGGGTCCCCGCACCGCATCCCGAGGAGTAGCTTGATGCCCGAACTCGACCAGACCTCACTCGTGCTCGGCACGATGACCTTCGGCGACACCGTCGACTTCGACGGCGCCGCAGCGATGGTCGACACAGCGCTCGATGCCGGGATCACCCACATCGACACCGCCAACGGCTACGCCGGCGGAGAGTCCGAGAAGATCCTCGCGCGGCTGCTGGCCACCCGTCGCGACCGCGTCACCCTCGCCACCAAGGCGGGGATGCCCCACCCCGACGCGGGCGATCACTCCCCGCTCTCGCCCGCGGGCCTCCGGTCGAGCGTCGAGGCGAGCCTGCAGCGGCTGGACACCGATTACGTCGACCTGTTCTACCTCCATCAGCCGGACCGGGCCACGCCGCTCGCCGACACCCTGTCCACCGTCGCGGACCTGGTGTCGGAAGGCAAGATTCGCGCCCTCGGTGTCTCCAACTTCGCCGCCTGGCAGATCGCGGAACTGAACCACACCGCCGACGCGGTCGGCGCACCCCGCCCGATCGTGGCCCAGCAGCTCTACAACCTCCTGGCCCGGCGAATCGAGGAGGAGTACGTCGAGTTCGCGGCCGTCACCGGCCTGATCACGATGGTCTACAACCCACTCGGTGGCGGTCTGCTCACCGGTCGGCACTCGTTCGACACGACGCCCGCCGACGGCCGGTTCGGTGATTCGCGGCTCGCGCAGATGTACAAGGAGCGGTACTGGAACACCGCGATCTTCGACGCCGTCCACCAGCTGTCCGTGATCGCCGACAAGGCCGGCATTCCGCTCACCGAACTCGCCCTCCGCTGGCTGGTGTCCAAGCCTGCCGCGGGCCCGATCCTCCTCGGCGGATCGAAGGTCGCGCACCTGCAGTCGAACATCGCCGCCGTCGCGAAGGGCACACTCGACGACGAACTGATTGATGCGTGCGACGAAGTGGGCGGCGCCCTGCGCGGACCCATGCCCAACTACAACCGCTAGGAGTAACTCCCCTCATGAGCGCCCAGGAATTCGCCGCCCGACTCCGCGGCCGGGAACGGATCGTCGGCTACTGGTCCGTCATCGACAGCCCCGTCTCGACGGAATGGCTCGCCCACGTCGGGTGGGACTACATCGCCCTCGACCTCCAGCACGGCCTGATCGGGTACTCCGGGATGGTCGCGGGACTCACCGCGATCGACGCGTCGGGCTCCTCCGTCGGCATGGTCCGCGTGGAGTCGAACGACCCGACGCCGATCGGCCGCGCGCTCGACGCCGGCGCGGCGGGAGTGATCGTTCCGCTGGTGAACACGGCCGAGGAAGCCGCCCGCGCCGTCGCGTCGGCCACCTACCCGCCGGCCGGAATCCGCTCGTACGGGCCGATGCGCTCCCAACTGCGGATCGGCCCGACCCCGGCGGACGCCAACCGTGACACGGTGCTCGTCGTGATGATCGAGACCCCACAGGGCCTCGCGAACGTCGAGGAGATCTGCGCCGTCCCCGGACTCGACGGCATCTACGTCGGACCGTCCGACCTGCGCCTCGCCGTCGGCGGCGCCCACCCGAACGACCCGAGCGTCGACGACGAATTCGAGGCCGCCCTCGTCCGCGTCCGGGAAGCCGCCGCCGCCGCCGGCATCGCGGCGGGCATCCACACCCCCGACGGCGCCGTCGCGGCACGGCGCCTCGCCGAGGGGTACACCTTCGCGACCGTCGCGTCCGACCTCACCCACCTCAAGGCCGTCTCCGCGGCTCATCTCAAAGCGGCGACCGGGGAGTAGATCGGTCACCTGTGGTCCACGCGCCGCCCGACGTATCCGCTCACGACAAGGGGTCGTGACGGATACGTCCGGACTCCACACCCGCCGCTTGCAACCGAAACTTGATGGTTTGGATCGCCGAGGGCGAACCCGATATCTGGATGTCGTGGTCGGTCCAGTTCGAGTAGACCGCGACGACCGACCCCACTGGGCCGGTGAGCAGTTGATGCATACCCGCGGGGACCTCGGATCGACCCGTGAACCACCACGGATCGGCACTTTCCTCCACCACTGGCACCACGGTGAGCCACGGATTGGTCCGCGCTATCCCCCAAAGCATTTCGAGGTCGTAGAGATCGCACGGGTACCTACCGGACACGAAGAGGTGAGTGCGTCGATTGCGCGAGTGTCGGGCCATGCTCATGAGCTGGGCACGTAGCGGAGCCGTCCCCGTGCCGACCCCGATCAGGAGGCGGTCGCGTTCGGGGTCGGAGACATCACCGAGTGAGCCGACGGGCGACCCGAGCACCCAGGTATCACCGACCCGGGCGTGATCGACGATTGCGGGACTGACCCAGCCACCCGGAACCCTCCGCACATGGAACTCGAGCGTTCCATCGGCACTCCACGGCGTGGCGGGTGACAGGTGGCGCCACATCCGGGGACGGCCGGGTACCTGGACACTCACATACTGACCGGGCACATAGGGCATCGGTTGATCGAGTTGCAGCCTGACGACGGCGATATCGCCACGCACCCTGCGGTGTTCGCGCACCGTCCCGATCCAACTGGGCGGCCCGGTCTCCGAGCGGGCTGCATCCATCATGACGTCGGTTACCAGCGCGATCGCCTGTCGCCACGCAGCTCCCACCTCCGTGGTCCACGTGCGCGGTTCACACACCTTTTCCAGCGCTGCGACAAGGGCGATGCCGACCGCGCTGTAGTGCGAATCGTCGATTCCGTACTTTCGGTGGTCTCGCCCCACCTGGGCCAGGTACGGAAACACGAATTCCGGTGCCTCCAAACGATCGATGACATAGCCGATAGCTCGGACCAACCGGTCGCGTTGCGTATCCATGGCTGCGGGAAAAACGCCCGTGCCTCGGGATTGGTCGCGAACAGAGTTGCATGGAACGAACTGGCGAGCGCTCCGGGGCCGCCCGGGAACGAAGCGACAGCCCTGAAACTCGATCTCACGAGCGCGACAGTTTCGGCATCCATCACCGCGAGCTACAGACCGGCGGAGCCGCTATGCGATCTCGCGTGCCGGATCACCGTGACCACCTTCCACATCACCATATCGAACGGTGGTCCTCTCCCGAATGAACTCCGCGACCCGCGCGATCGCCTTCCGCGCCTCAGGCACCAGATCTGCGGCCACCTGGAATACATGGAACTGTCCATCCCAGATCTCGAGAGAGGCCGGAACACCGGCTTCCACAAGACGATCGAACATGAAGCGTGAGTCGGGGCACAGCAGATCTTTGGATCCCACCTGCAGCAGAACTGGAGGTAACCCACGGAGCTCCGCGTCGACGGGAGACAGCGGCAGCCCCGATACCCCACGAGAGCGGTGTTCGACCCGCATGGCGAGGGAGCTCAACGCCAATAGCGCAGAACGGGGAATAACCGGACATCGTGCAGACGTGGAATGTTGCAGCTTACTTGTCGGGTCCAGGTCCGTGAGCGGCGACAACGCGACGAGCCCGGCCGGCCGTGGCAGCCCTGGATCGTCGAGGGCGAGCGCCACCATGAACGCGAGGTATCCGCCCGCGGAATCGCCGGCAATGACAATTTGCGTGGGCGAGAATCCTCGCGCCAACAACCACTGGTAGCCGGCGATTCCATCGGCTACCGCGTCATCGATCGTATGCGTCGGCATGAGCCGGTAGTCGACGCTGAGCACGCTGGCATCGGCCGACTGCGAGATTCGCGAGGCGAGTCGCCGATGCGTGTTGAGGCCACAGGACAGGAAGCCACCACCGTGCAGGTAGAGCACCACGCTGTGGAGATCGGCGTCGTGCGCCTGGATCCAATCCGCATCGCAGTTCGTCAGGCGCACGCGCCGATGCCCTACTCCGTCCAGCGGAGGTAGCACACGCGCAGCCTGGTCCACCGCTCGCGCGGCCCAGCTCGTGCTCGGAACTCGCGCCCAGACACCGAGCGCCGGCTTGACCGTCACACGCAACAGATGCGCAATGGTCTTCGACTGAAGACTGTTGCCAGGGAGCATGTTCGGTTGACCAAGTGCGTTCCGCTCGGGGCCCATCCCCGACTGATGGACCCGGCCCACATTGCAGGTTGCCTCCGCGATCTGTCGTGCAATCGAACTGGGGGCTGCCATTGGAACTCCACCTCTTTCAGATGGTCACGCCTGGACTGCAGGCAACCGGCGTTAACCTCGTATCAACTCTGCTCCAACGTATGGTGTGCATCACCCCAGCGCATTACCCCGTAGGGGTGGAAACGTAGCCCCTTCGGGACATTGTTCACCGAGGGAGTCGACGGCAGATCCCTTTACCGGGGAAATGGGGTATGCCGCAGGGCGAGCGGTCCGACTGTGTCAGAGGCAGTCGTCGACAGCGGGCGCACCGGCGAAACGTGCTGCGAGGAAGTCGATCGCACCCGGCGCGCCGGTGATCAACATGGTGTTGTGGCTTCCGCCTGGGGGCCGAACCACCTGCACCGCATCGCCCGCAGCGCAGGCCTGACGGACGTACTCGTCGTGGACCGCGACGGGCACCAGTTCGTCGGCTTCCGCGTGATAGCTGTAGATCGGTGACCCGGTACCGACAGCGGTGGGGCTGTTCTCCGCGAGGGCGTCTCGAAGATCGGGAACGTCGAACGGTCGAGGGTCGATCGTGTAGTGGTGCAGCGAGCGGAACGCGTACGTTGCAATCAATTCGACGGTGCATACCGCGCTACTCGCCTGCATGGCCGTCCGGCCTTCGCCGGTGAACAGATCATTCAGCCGCTTCTCGGGGTACGCGCGATCGATACCGGTCACTCCGCCGAAGGTGAGTCCGAAGCCGTACCCCCCGTCGACGTTCCGCATCGTTGCCTCGAGATCCGCCGGCAACCCGCCCAGAGCCAGTGCATCCACATCCAATTCGGGGGCGTGCGCCTGCTGGAGCTGGGCCGCCCAGGCGGTGGCGAATGCTCCGCCCGAGTACCCCCACAGCCCCGTGGGCGCGTTCACGCCCAGTCCCGCGGGTCCGAAATGCTGCGCGGCGCGTACCCCGTCGAGAACCGCGTAACCGGCCTGCGGGCCGGCGAGAAACTCGGACTCCGGGCCCTCGTAGTCGGCGGTGACGACCGCCCACCCGCGCGACAGCAGGTTCCCGATCATCAGCGACTCGGATGCCGCGTTCGAGGTCGCCGCCCCGAGGCCCGCCGTGAGCGCATACGACGGGGCGCACCGGGATCCGAGACCGTCCTCCGCGGTCTGGTACGAGACGAGAGGCCGGGGCCCTTCGCCGGTCCACGGAGTTCTCGGGACCAGAACCGTGGCGACGTCGGCTACCGGATTTCGGTGGGAGTCGAGGGATTTGTAGAGCAGCTGCCAGGAGTCGACCGGAAGCGGAACGCTCAACGCCGTCGCTGCCACCGGCCGCGACCGCAGGATCGTCCCGTCCGGCTGGGCCTCGTAGCCGGCTGGAGCTCGGTAGAACGGATCCTCGGAGGGAACGGGGACGTCGGCTACCGCGGGACCGACTCCACCTACCAGGCTCACGCTCGCCGCCGTCACCACCGCGGCCAGAATCAACGACCATCGCCTCGCCCGCACAGGATGATCCTCTCGCGTGGCAACCCATACGCTCCCGCCAATCGGCATTCTGCCACTCAATACGGTCGAAGTATAGCTATTGTCTGACCAAAATGGTTGCGAGTCGGCTCGCGCGCATCCAGCGCCGCTCAACCCCTCCGAAGCGGGATCAAAACACCTCATCCGGGTGACGTACCGCCCTCGAGTATGCATGAGACTCGAGTCACAGTGCATGAGGGCGTAGCCGGTGACACCGGTTCGTCCCGGCACTGCTCAGCCCGCACCAGAGAGAAGGTTGATCATGACGACAGTCGAATCCGCCGACACCACAACAGTTCCCGACGACATAGGCAGGCAGATCGTCCTCCCCGAGGGACACAGCGACGACGCGAAACTGTACGAGGCCTACCGGTGGCTCCGCGAGAACCAGCCCCTCGGGCAGGCGCGGGTAGAGGGGTACGACCCCCTCTGGCTGGTCAGCAAGCACGCCGACCTGATGGAAATCGAGCGACAGCCAGAGATTTTCAGTGCGGGTGGTGGCGAGAACAAGGGCTCACACAACCCGATTCTCAGCAATCAGGCCGGTGACGAGTTCACGAAGACACTCACCGGCGGCAGTCTCCGCATTCTCGACGCGCTGCCCTACCTCGACCCGCCGGAACACACCACGATCAAGGACGTTGCGTTCGACTGGTTCCGCCCGGCGAACCTCAAGAAGTGGGAAGACCGCATTCGCGAGACCGCGCGGGAGTCCGTCACGCGCCTCGTGTCCGGAAAGCAAGACCTGGATGCCGTGCACGAGTTCGCAGTGTTCTTCCCGCTGCACGTCATCATGTCGCTCTTCGGTGTTCCCGTGGAAGACGAACCACGCATGATGGCGCTGACGCAGGACCTCTTCGGAGTCGCAGACCCGGATGCGAAGCGCGACGACATCGAAACCCTGTCTCCCGACGCCGCGGCACAGCAGTGGGCCGCGGCGATCGCGGACTTCTACGCGTATTTCGATGTTCTCGTCGAGAGCAGGCGCGCCGAACCGCGCGACGACCTGGCCACCCTCATCGCCGTCGCGAAGGACGCGAGCGGGGAGTACTTCCCCAAGACCTTCGCCTACGGATGGTTCGTTGCCATCGCCACCGCCGGCCACGACACCACGGCCAGCACCCTCGCGGGATGCCTGCAACAGCTGGCTGCACGTCCCGACATCCTCGAGCGTGTCCAGGGCGACCTCACCCTGGTTCCACACCTCGTGAACGAGGCACTGCGGATCGTGTCGCCGGTGAAGCAGTTCACCCGCGTCGCTCTCCGCGACTACGAACTCCGCGGACGCACCATCAATGCCGGCGACCGCCTGATGCTGCTGTTCCAGTCCGGCAACCGAGATGCCGAAGTGTTCGACAATCCGGACATCTTCGACATCGACCGACGCCCGAACAAGCAGATCGCCTTCGGCTACGGTCCGCACATGTGCATCGGACAGCATCTCGCCAAGCTCGAGATGAAGGTCATGCTCGAGGAGCTGCTGCCCACACTCCGGCGCGTCGAGGTGACCGGTGATCCGAAGATGATCCAGACGAACTTCGTCGGCGGACTCCGGCGTCTGCCTGTCCACCTGACGTTCGCCTGACCCGGTGGTGCGCCGAGGCGAGAATTGCTTCGGCGCACCGCCTTCCCGCGAGAAAGCGCCACCACATCATGACGAAAGTTACCTACCATCTGCCTGACGGGACGACTGAGCAGGTCGACGTCGAACCCGGCGAGACGCTCATGAATGCATCGCTCCGCAACAATCTCTCCGGCATCGTTGCCGAATGCGCCGGCAGTTGCGCCTGCGCCACCTGCCACGTTCATCTCCCGAAGGAGTACACCCACTTCTTCGCCGAACCGACCGACGAGGAGACGGATCTGATCGCATATCTGGATGCGGCGGACGATGATTCCCGCCTGTCCTGCCAGCTCGTCGTCGGTGACAGCGACGCCGAGATCCACGTCCGAGTCGCAGACAGCAGGTGACATGGTGACGGTGCAACTACACGGCAACACGGCGATGAACGTCCGGCATGCCTGCTACCTCGTCGCCGGGATCGCGGCGCTACTTCTGACGTGGCCGTTCGCGTTCGACTGGATCGGCGACGGCGGCAACATCTTGAATCCGGTCGAGTTCTTCGGTGACGGCATCGAACCGGGCGGCACGGCCGCCTTCCTGAGCATCGACATGTTGATCGCGTGGGCGGTCTTCATCGTGTGGGTTCTCACGGACACCGTGCGGATCGGGATGGGCCGCAAATGGGGCGTGGTCTTCGTTCTGCTGTCCTACATCGGCGTGTCGATGGCCTTTCCGTTCTATCTCATTGTCCGCGAGCGGTTCCTGGCCGGCCACGTTCCCGGACAACCGGTGCCGCCGTGGGACGGCCGCGAATCGAGTGCGTCGACGAGCTTGTAGCCGGCCGGAAGGCAGGACACAACACGCGAAGTGCGCCAGGACCGAGGTCCTGGCGCACTTCGCGTTCCGTCACGACGCCGAGGTGCCGTTCACACCACCCGGCGGGCCTTCATCCCCTCGAACACTGGTGCGACGCGAACCACGTCGCCGGTCGTCGGGGCGTGGACCATCTGTCCGTTCCCCACGTAGATCGCGACATGCCCTGGGCCCGCCGAGCCCCAGTTTCCGAACAGCAGATCTCCCGGCATCGCATCCGCGAGCGGCACCTCGACACCGACATTCCATTGCGTCTCGGAGGTGCGGGGAAGGGACATCCCCGACGTGGCCGCGTGGACGGCATAGGACGTCAGACCGGAGCAGTCGAAACCGCCCGCCGAGGGACCGTTCACGTTCCCGCCGCCCCACACGTACGGGAGACCGAGGTACCGGACGGCGGCTTCGACGATCTTGCCGCCGATGCCGTCCGCCCCGCCTCCGAAGACCCCGAGAAGCGAGGCATATCGCGACTCGGACGCGCGGATCTTCGCGACGTAGGGTTTCGTCTGATTCTCGTAATCTGCTGCACCTGAGGGCATACCGCTACTATTTCGGACCGCGCCCACACCTGCGTTGTACCCCGCGATCGTCAGGTCGAGCGTGTCGCCGACCACCTCTCCCTGCGCTTTCCACTGTTCGATCTGGTCGTACATGTCGCAGAGGAGGTGGCCGGAGGCCATCACCGAGTCTGCGACATCGAGGATGTCGGCCTTCCCGTCGCCGTCGGCATCCTTGCCGTACCTCGCCCAGGTGGCAGGCATGAACTGACCCGGGCCGCGTGCGCCGGAGGGTGACACCGGAGCGGTGGCACCATAGCGAAATCCGTTCTCCGCGGAATACAGCGCGGCAAGCACGGGCGCCTTCACGCCGTCGCAGATGGAGCCCGCCTTCTGGAACCACGGAACGAAGACGGCGATCGAACCGATAGCCGACGACGTTGCTGCGGAGGAATCGAGCACCGACGGCACCCATTGCGACAACACGCCATCACTCTCTCCCTGCGCAAGGGCATCACGCGTCGTCGGTGACGGCCCCCGCGACGGGGAATACGGCTCCGTAGCGACCGGCCCGGAGGACCGGGGACTCACGTTGCCCTCAGGTCGGAGATCTCTGGGAGGCAACGGATCCTGCAGGGGTGCCGGCACCGGCGCGGGAGGTAGATATGGTGCTACTGCATCCTGAACGGCAACGGCCGCTGCGTCGACAGCTCGACGAGCCGGGTCCTGAACTTCTGGGGGCAGATTCGCAATGGACTGGTCGATCTGCACGTCGAACCCCGGTGCGGCCTCTACGATCGACTGAACCTGTTGCGTCGCAATGCCTTGCGCGGGCTCTGGCAGGTCGGCGCCATGTACGATGCCCCCGATTGCCGCGGCTACCCCGACGATGATCGCCGAAGGATCAACGGACATTGTTTTCCTCCTGAAGTGTGAGCCAGGTCAAAGAGACTCATGAGATGTGACTCGAGTCTCCCGCGCCCGCCTTCCTCGCCGCGTCGCACCAGAGGGTGGTTCGGGTACTTCATCGGAGCGACGGTCGGTCAGCCCACGATGTGGCCCCGTTTCGCCACCTCCCCCCACCGGGGGAGTGAAGGGGGAGATTGGAGCGAACTTGCCCTTCATCCCTGTTTTTCACCCTTGTGACCTACCTAACATCACCCGTACGCAAGTGATGCCCGACTACGGGTGAACGCCGAAACAACCTGAATCTAGGAGCAATCGTGCAGATCAGCGCCGCCGTAATCAACGAAGTGTCGGGAGACTTCGCCATCGAGACCGTGTCTCTGAGCGAACCCACGGAGCACGAAGTCCTCGTCGAGATCGCCGGCGTCGGTCTCTGCCACACCGACCTGGCCGTCAAGGAGGGGCATCTCCCGTTCCCTCTCCCGGGCGTCGTCGGCCACGAGGGCAGCGGCACGGTCGTGAGGGTCGGATCCGGTGTCACGAAGGTGGCAGAGGGCGACAGGGTCGCCATCAGCTTCAACAGTTGCGGCGAGTGTGCCCACTGCGGGAAGGGCGAGCCTGCCTATTGCCACAATTTCATGGCGTTCAACTTCGGTGGCGTGCGCCCAGACGGCAGTTCGGCACTCACCGTTGGTGATGCGCCGCTCGGCGGCAACTTCTTCGGCCAGTCCTCCCTCGCGACACATGCCATCGCTCATGAGCGCAACGTCGTGAAGGTCGCGGACGACGCCCCACTCGAACTGGTCGGTCCGCTCGGCTGCGGAATCCAGACCGGCGCAGGGGCAGTGTTGAACTCACTCGACGTCGCTCCGGGCTCGTCACTTGTCATCGTCGGGGCAGGTTCGGTCGGCCTGGCAGCCGTGCTCGCTGCCGTGGTCCGCGAGGTCGGCGTGATCATCGTCGTCGAACCTCACGAGTCGCGGCGCGAACTCGCGCTCTCCTTGGGCGCGACCCATGTCGTCGACCCCGCGGAGGGTGCCCTCTCCGAACAGATCCGGGCAATCGTGTCCGACGGCGTCGACTACGCCATCGATACGACGGCACTCCTTCCGGTGCTCGACCAGATCCTGCAGTCACTCGGTGTCCGGGGCTCCCTCGGCCTCATCGGAGTCCCCGCCGACCCGGCCGCCACGATCCCGATCGGCATGATGCCGACGCAGCTGTTCGGGCATACGATCCGCGGCATCGTCGAGGGGGATGCCGACCCCGACACGTTCATTCCCTACCTTCTCGATCTCCACCGCCAGGGCAAGTTTCCGTTCGACAAGTTGATCACGACGCTGCCGTTCTCTCAGATCAACGAGGCTGTGGCCGTACAGCATCGAGGTGAGGCGGTGAAGGTCGTCCTCGTCCACGAGTGATGACCAATCTTGTTTACCCGTCGGATGCTCCGGAAACAGCGAGAAAGGCTGTTCGATGTCTGTAGATCTGAAAGCTCGCCCGCCCAGAGCGAGTGCTGTCCGGAAGGCCGTCCAGGTCGCGCCGACGGCCGTCGGCGCGTTCTACGCGACGTCGATGGAGACGTTCCGATGCATGTTCAAGCGCCCCTTCCACGCTCGCGAGTTCGTTCAGCAGGCGTGGTTCATCGCCGGCGTGTCGATCATGCCGGCGCTGCTGATGGCGATTCCGTTCTGCATGATGTTCGTGTATCAGATCAACATCCTCCTGGCCGAGATCGGCGCCGTCGACCTCAGTGGCGCCGGCGCCGGCGTTGCGATCATTCGGGAAATCGGCCCGGTTGTCACGGTTCTCGTCGTGGCAGGTGCCGGCTCGACCGCGATCTGCGCCGACCTGGGTTCACGGACGATTCGTGAAGAGATCGACGCGATGAAGGTGCTGGGGATCGATCCGATTCAACGCCTCGTTGTGCCGAGGGTACTGGCGTCGACGTTGATCGGGATGTTCCTGAACGGCCTCGTGTCGGCGGTCGGCCTGGTGGGCGGTTATATCGCGACGGTGTACATGCAGGGTGCGTCGCCGGGCCAGTATGTCACGGCGATCTCGATCCTGACCAAACTGCCCGACTTCCTCGTCAGCGAGGTGAAGGCGGCGGTGTTCGGCCTGCTCGCAGGGCTCGTCGCATGCCATTTGGGACTCAACGCGAAGGGCGGACCCAAGGGCGTCGGAGACGCAGTGAACCAGACCGTCGTGTTCAGCTTTCTGCTGCTTTTCCTCGCCAACTCGGTTATCACGACTCTCGCGCTGCACTGACAGCGCTCCACCTCTAGCCGCGAAGACGGCTGTCAACGGGAGAATTCTGTGTCGAAAGCTACTCGGGCCACCGGCGCGAGACCCAGGGTTGCCACGGTCGCGCTCCGCGTGGTCGATGCACCGATCGGCCACTTGGAGGAGATGGGGCGACAGCTCCACTTCTACAGCCATGCCGTCACCGCGATTCCGCGCACTTTCCGGCGGTACCGGAAGGAGACGCTCCGGCTTCTCGCCGAGGTCAGCATGGGGACCGGCGCCCTCGCGGTCATCGGGGGAACTCTCGTCGTCATCTCCCTGCTCACCACCGCGGTCGGCTACGAAGTGGGCCAGCAGGGCGCTACCTCGATGGGGCGCATCGGGATCGGCGCGCTGTCCGGATTCATCTCGGCGTTCTTCAATACCCGGGAGGCCATTCCGGTCATCGCGGGTATTGCGCTGACGGCAACGGTCGGTGCGGGTTTCACCGCGCAACTCGGCGCGATGCGCGTGAGCGAGGAGATCGATGCCATGGAGACCATGTCGATTCCGTCGCTCCCCTACCTGGTGACGACCCGGGTGATGGCCGGGATCATCGCGGTGATTCCGCTGTACGCGGTGGCGTTGTTCGTCGGATACGTCGCCACCCAGCTCGTCACCGAATATCTCGGCGAGGCGAGCGGAACGTACCAGCACTACTTCAACGTATTCCTCGTGCCCAGCGACGTCGCGTGGTCGATGGTGAAGGTCCTCGCGATGTCGGTGGTGGTGATGTGTGTGCACTGCTACCACGGTTACAACGCGAAGGGCGGGCCGGCGGGCGTCGGCGTCGCGGTCGGGCGGGCCGTGCGCACCTCCTTGATCGCGATCATGGTCATCGACCTGCTCATCGGAATCGCCGTCTACGGTGGCTCCGCCGGCGCCGTGAAAGTGGCGGGCTGACATGGGTGGCCATATCGAAGAGCGAAGCCGCCTGGTGTACGTGCTCCTGGGTATGTGTCTGGTGACGCTGTTCGCGATCGCGACGGCGGTATCCGTCGGCATCTATCGCGGATCGTTCGCCTCGACCGTCCCGGTGACGTTGTATTCGGCGCGGTCTGGTCTCATGCTCGAACCCGGATCCGATATCAAGATGAGAGATGTCGTCGTCGGCCGGGTCTCGAAGGTGCAGTTGGTGGACGACCAGGCTGAGATCACGATGGACATCGACGAGAGCCGGACGTCGGCGATCCCGGAGAACATCACGGCTGTGATCGATCCGACCACGTTGTTCGGCCGCAAGTTCGTCACCCTCGTGCAGCCGGAGCATCCCTCGGCGACCACTGTGTCGGCGGGTTCGGTGGTTCGGGCCACCGGTGTGGCCACGGAGGTGAACGACCTCCTCGACTCGCTGGTGACGGTGCTGCGCACTGTGGAGCCGCAGAAGGTCAACGCGACGTTGAGTGCGTTGTCCACGTCGCTGCAGGGCCGCGGCGACCAACTCGGCGACATGATGGTCGAGCTCGACGCGTACCTGTCCGAGTTCAACGGCAGCCTTCCCACGTTGCAGCGCGATCTGGTCAAGGGTGCGGAGGTCTCCGACGTCCTCGCCGACGCCGCTCCGGACCTCCTTCGGACCGTCGACCACGTCAGCACCACCGGCGACGCGGTGACCGATCGCGAGCAGCAGTTGAGCGCATTCCTGCTCAGCTTCAGCGGCTTCGGCAACAGCGGACGGAGTTTCTTCGAGGCCTCCGGTGACCCGTGGGAGAAGTCGTTGGATGCGCTGGAGCCGACGACCACACTGCTCGCGCAGAATGCGCCGATGTACCCGTGCTTCCTTGCGAGCATGGACCAGACCAACAAATATCTCGAGCGCACCGTCGGCGGCAGTGATCAGGCCGGGTTGAACATCCTCGGCACCCTGTTGATGGGTGATCCGCCGTACACGTACCCGGAGAACGCGCCGAAGAACGGTGCGGACGGCGCACCGCGGTGTTACGACCCCGCGCAGGCACCGGGACACACCGATTTCGACGACGGCAGCCATGCCTACGCACCGGCCCGTGGGGTCGAGGATCTGATCGGTAACCCGTTTGCACAGTTCATGTTCGGAGGTGGGCGTTGATGACGAAGGCACCCGGAATCAAATTGCTGATCTTCGTCCTGGTCACCTCGTTGACCGGCTTCGGTGTGGCGACGGTGGTGGGCAACATGCGCTTCGGCAGCACGAACACCTACCAGGCCGTCTTCGCGAACGCGTCCGGCCTGGGCAACGGCGAGGACGTCAAGGTCGGCGGTGTGCCGATGGGCAAGGTGAAAGGGGTCGAGTTGGCCGCGGACGGCACCGCGGTGGTGTCGTTCTCCCTGTCCACCGAGCGCCCTCTGACGGAGGGGACCACGGCACGGATCAAGTACAAGAACCTGATCGGTGACCGTTACGTGGAGTTGTCGAACGGACCGGGTGCCATCGGTGCGCTCGACGGCCCGATTCCACTCCAGCAGACCACCCCCGCACTCGACCTCGACCAGGTGGTCAACGGGTTCCGGCCTCTCCTGCAGGGGCTCGACCCCGATCAGACCAATCAACTGTCCGCCTCCCTGATCGAGGTACTCAACGGCCAGGAGGCGAGCATCGGGCGTCTGGTGAGTCAGATCGGGTCCTCGAGCAACACGCTGGCGGACCGGGACCAGGCGATCGGTCAGGTGGTGAGCAACTTCAACACCGTCGTCGGGACCGTGAACAATCGCGGTGACCAGTTTTCGACGCTCATCGATCAGCTTCAGCGGCTGGTCGCGGGCCTCGACGGTGACCGTGATCTGATCACCAACTCCCTGGTGAACATCGACCACGTCACCGACAGTCTCGCGAGTGTGCTCGACCAGAACCGGCCGGCGATCGCGCAGGACGTGGTCGCGTTGGGTGATCTCGCGGGCAACCTCAACGCCAACACCGACACCCTGAACATGGTGCTCTCCACATTGCCCGAGAACTACCGCCTCATCAGCCGCGTCGCGGGCTACGGCAGTTTCGTGAACTTCTTCGTCTGCGGTCTCGCGATCAAGTACGCGTCCGGGCCGGGCCCCGGCGGCGTCACACCGATGTTCAAGGCCCCCGCAGAAAGGTGCCAGTGATGGCTCAGAAGTCCTTCCTCGAGCGGGATGCGTTCCGCATGGGACTGATTGGAACAGCCGTCCTGATCGGGGTCCTCTTCCTTGCGCTCAACTTCAAGTCCATCCCCGGTATCAGCGGGGCCACTACCTACCATGCCGAGTTCGCCGATGCCAGTGGCCTCGCCGTCGGTGACACCACGCAAATCGCCGGCGTGAAAGTCGGTGAGGTGAAGAAGCTTTCGATCAGTGACGGAAAGGTCGACGTCGAGTTCGATGTCGACAGTGGTGCGGTCGGGCTCGGTGACGACACGACGGCAGCGATCAAGGTCGAAACTGCTCTCGGTCGGCGGTACGTGGAGATCACACCGGGGCGTCACGGCGAACTCGCCGAAGACTCGACCATCCCCCTGGCGCAGACCAGCTCCGGATATGACATCACCCGAGCGCTCGAGGAAGTCACCGACAAGGTGTCCGAGACCGACACCGTCAACCTGTCCGGCGCACTCGAGCAGGTCTCCTCGGTCGAAGACGAGCTTCCGCCGGATCTGCAGTCCTCTCTCGACGGCCTGTCCCGCCTGTCCGAGACGGTATCGAGCCGGGACGAGGAACTGCGTCGGTTGCTCGCGGGTGCGGCCGACGTGTCCAAGATCCTCGCGGATCGGGACGGCCAGGTCTCCGCACTGTTCGGCCAAGGCCAGTCGCTCTTCGCCGCGCTGAACAACCGGGCAGACACCATCCATCACGTCCTCGTGCAGTCCCGTCAGGTGGCCGATGCCCTCACCGGGCTGTCCCGCGACAACTCGGCAACACTCGGACCCACTCTCGATCAGATGAAGACTCTGGTGGCCACATTGAACAGCAATTACGACAACATCAACGCGTCGCTCACCGGCCTCGAACGGTTCGCGAGGCAGGTCGGTGAGGCGGTGGGCAGCGGACCGTTCTTCGGGGTGCTGCTGCACAACATCGTCCCGGCCAATCTCTCCGGGCAGCTTCCCGGAAGCTTCGGGGGGCCGCGCTGATGGCATCGGTACGTGAGATGACACGGGCACTGCCTGCAAGACTGCTCGCCGTGGTGATCGCGGTCGCCCTCGTCGGGTTGCTGACCGCCGCCTGGATCGAAAACCACTCCGTCAACCACGTCACGGCCTACTTCCGGAACACCACCGGCATGTACGTCGGAGACCGCGTGATGATTCTCGGCGTCGAGGTCGGCCGCATCACGACGATCGAACCGGACGGCGAACGGGTTCGGGTGGAATTCGATTACGACAACGAGTACGACGTCCCCGCCGACGCGAAGGCCGCGGTGGTCGCGCCCACCCTGGTGACCGGCCGCTACATCCAGCTGGCACCGGCGTACTCGGGTGGACCGACCCTGTCGGACGGCGACGAGATTCCCCTCGATCGGACCGCCGTCCCGGTGGAGTTCGACGAGATCAAGAAGCAGGTGGTCAAGCTCAGCGAGGATGCGGGCCGCACCCCGGAGCACCCGGACGGTTCACTCAATCGCTTCGTGAGCAGCACCGCCCACACCCTGGATGGAACGGGTACCGCACTGCACGATTCCCTCACCCACCTCTCCGACGCCGCCACCACACTGAATGCGAGCGGCGAGGATCTGTTCGGCACCGTCGAGAACCTGCAGAAGTTCACTTCCGCCCTCGCCGTCAGCGACCAGCAGATTCGGGCGTTCAGTGGTGAACTGGCGAACGTGTCGGGGCTGCTCAACGCCAACCGGACCGAGCTCGACGCACTGCTCAGCAGCATGCTGACCACGTTCCAGGAAGTAACGAAGTTCGTCGAGGACAACCGTGGGGCACTGGTCGAGAATACCGGGCAGCTCGAAACCATCACCCGGTTGCTCGTCGATCGGCAGGACACCCTGATGTCGATCCTGCACGCCGGACCGACGGCGCTGTCGGACTTTTACAACATCTACGATGCCGACGCCAACTCCCTGACGGGCGCCCTCGCCGTGCCCGAGATGCCGGACCCACGCTCGCTCATCTGCGCGCTCTTGACCACGGTCGACGCACCCGCGAATGAATGTGCTACGGCTGCAGGTGCTTTTGCCGCGCCGCTGGCCAATGCCGCCGTGCAACAGGCAACGTCAGCACCCGTCGCCAATCCGACTCCGCCGGCAGGCGCGCCGGGATCCCCCGGCCCGAGTGATCCCGTCGCCTCCATCACCCAGAGTCTGCAGAACCTCATTCTTCCGGAGGGACCACGATGACAACCACATTGCGCAGGTCGGCGCTCACCGCGACCATGCTCGTCGGAGTCGTGGCCGCGGCGGCCGGGTGCCGATTCGACGGAATCAATTCGATCGGACTGCCCGGCAACGCGGTCGGAGGTGACGCACACGAGGTGACGGTCGAGCTGGCGGACATCCAGAACCTGGTGGGCAACTCGCCGGTGAAGGCCAACAACGTCATCGTGGGGAACATCAGCCACATCGCCGGTGACAACTGGGGCGCCGAACTGACACTCGAAATCGATCCCGACGCCGAGATCCCGGCGAACGTCAGCGCCAAACTCGCGCAAACCAGCGTGCTCGGCTCCCAGTACCTCGAGCTGACGGTGCCACCCGGTGTCGAGGCAGTCGGCGCACTCGCCGACGGCGACGTGATCCCCCTCGACCGCACCAGTCAGTACCCGTCGACCGAAGAGGTGCTCTCGGCGCTGGCCCTCGTGCTCAACGGCAGTGGTTTGCAACAGATCCGCACCGTGACGTCCGAACTCAACCGCGTTCTGGGCGGCCGCGAGGAATCACTCCGCAGCCTCTTCGGCAACCTCGAAGAGTTCGTCGGCGGAGTCGACCAACAGCGCGACGACATCGTCCGCGCGATCGACGGGCTCGACCGCCTCGGCGCGGAACTCGCCAGCCAGAATCAGACGATCGACCGAGGGATCACCTCGATCCAGCCGGCGATGGCGATCCTCGACGAGCAGCAGAAGCAACTCACCACGATGCTGAACGACGTCGGACGGTTCGGGGAGGTCGCCACGAAGGTACTCGAGAGCAGCCGCGACGATCTCGACGCGAATCTGCGGTCGCTGCAGCCGGTGCTCTCACAGCTCGCCGCGGCCGGTGATCACCTGCCAGAAGCATTGAAGATCGCTGGAACCATACCGTTCCCGGTGACCACTACTCAGCGCGCCATCAAGGGTGACTACATGAATCTCTTCCTCACCCTCGACGTCAGCGCCGAGACGGTTGGCGGAAAGGTTCTCGGCAGCATTCCTCTCGACGAGTTGGCGGGACTGAACCCGGCTCGCCAAGCAGTGAATCCGCTGTTGGCACCCACCGGTGCAACGACATCCGGCGGGCCCGCATCGTCCGCACCGCAGAACGGAGCACCGCGCTGATGAGATCGAAACTCGTTCGCTTCCAGCTCATCGTCTTCAGTGTGGTGGCAGTTCTCGCCGTCGGCAACGCCGCGGTCAACTACCTCGGGCTCGAGCGCGTCACGGGGATCGGCATGTACACGATCACGGCGGAGTTCGACCGCGCCGGAGGACTCTATGTGAACTCCCTGGTGACGTACCGCGGCGTCGACGTCGGCGTCGTGAAGTCGATCGACGTTCGCCCTGATCGGGCGTCCGCGGAACTGTTGCTCGATTCGGACTTCGCTGTTCCGGCGAACAGCCAGGCATTCGTCCGCAGCGTCTCGGCCATCGGCGAGCAGTATCTGGACATCGTTCCGGCGTCCTCCGAAGGACCCTTCCTCGCGGACGGTGACGTGATCACCGAGCAGCACACCGAGATCCCGGTACCCGCCTCCGAGGTCGTCGACAAGGTGAACATGCTCCTCTCGGAGCTGCCCAAGGACGACCTCCGAGTCACCGTCGACGAGGCCTACACCGCGTTCAACGGTGCGGGACCGGCCCTGTCGCGGCTCATCGACTCGTCCCGCCCCCTGATCGAACTCGCGCAGGCGAAGATCGGCTCCACGCGGACCCTGCTCGATGACGCCGAGCCGGTCCTCGACGCCGCTGCCGACTCCCGCGCCGACATCGCGAGCTTCTCCCGCAACCTGTCGTCGTTTTCCGAGCAACTGGTGATGAGCGACGCTCAGGTTCGCGGCGTCCTCGACAACGGCTCCCAGTTCTTCGACACGGTCAGCGGCACCTTCGACGACGTCCGCCCCACCGTTCCGCTGCTACTGGCGAATCTCCAGACCGTGGGTGAGGTGGCACGGGTCAACATTCCCGGGATACAGCAGATCCTGGTGATCTACCCGGCGGTGTCCGCGTCGATCAACTACATGCACCGCGGAGTCCAAACCGACGACCGGGTGTACGGCCAGGGCGCCCTGGACGTCAAACTCGGCAACTCCGCGAACCCGCTCCCCTGCACCGAGGGCTACCAGGAAACGCAGCGCCGCGACCCCAGCGACGTCAGCTCGGCTCCGGCGCCGGAAAATTCCTACTGCAAGCTCCCGCAGGCAGATCCGCGGGTCGCACGAGGGGTACGGAACATCCCCTGCGCGACGAATCCCGCGGTGCGGACCGCCGAGATCGCGAATTGCCCCGGCGGCCTGCCGTCCACCTGGCCGGAAATGCTGGCCCGGCCCGGCCAACCGTATGCGCCCCCGTCAACCGACACCGGCGCACCGAACACGGGACCGATCGCGAGCCTGCCGACTCCCGAAATTCCCGAACCTCTGACCGTCGCACCGGCTTCATGGACGCCCCCGCAGGCGATTGTTCCCGACGGCACCACCAGCGTCCCGTATGACCCGATCACCGGGAACTTCCGGGCACCGAACGGCGATCTGTACTCGATCGCCAGCGTTTCAGCACCACAGCAAGAGGAGGAATTGACATGGCAGGCACTACTGCTCCGGTAGAGGTCGAACCGGACCTCGATCACGCCGGAAACGATGCCGCGGCCGCGACAGCCGACTCCGAGGTGCGTAAAAGTACCCGAGGGTTCATCGCGACGATGGCGGCAATCGCACTCGTCGCCCTCGCCGCCCTTGTCGTCGGCGGCGTCTCGTGGACGAACCTGCGAGCGGAGCAAGCAGCACAGTCACGAGACGAACAGATACTGGAGACGGCCCGCCAAGTGGTCGTCAATCTGGTCACGCTGAGGCATCAAAGTGTGGACGAGGACATCCAGCGCGTCGCCGACGGCACCACCGGGCCGTTCCGGGACCAGTTCACCAGTGCGTCCGGCAGCTTCGGTGACGTGCTGAACCAGGGCCAGGTGGAGTCGACCGGCGAAGTGAAGGAAGCCGGCCTGGTCACGTCCGACGACGACCACGCAGTAGTCCTCGCCGCCGTGACCTCCACAGTGAAGAACACCGAGGCACCCGACGGCGAGATCCGCGTCTATCGCATGAAGGTTTCCCTCGATTCGGTGGACGGCAACTGGCTCGTCTCAGATGTGGAGTTCGTAGCATGAGAAACACCCTCGCCCGGATACCCGAAGCGGTCGCATCCTGGTCCTTCGCGCGGCGGCGGGCCACCCGATACCTCGCCGTGCTCCTCGCCGGCGGGCTCGTCGCGGCGGCCGTCGCCATCACACTCCAGGTGCACGACCACCACCAGGTCGACACCGCGCAGGGACAGGCGCGCGACCGCGCCACCCAACTGGTCGCCGACGTACTCTCGTACGACTTCAACACCATCGACGCCCACTTCGCCGACATCCTTCCCGGCCTCGGCGGCGACCTGCGCGGCCAGTTCGACAGCGTCGGCAAAGAGGTCATCATCCCGTCGGCGAAACAACGCCAGGTCGTGACGTCGGCGACCGTCGTCGAATCCTCTGTCGTCTCCGCGTCGGAAAACGCAGTGACGCTGCTGTTCTTCGTCAACCAGTCGACTACCAGCACCGACAGCGCCGCCCCGAAATTGGACGGAAGCCGCGTCCGAGTCGGCATGACCGAACAGGAGGGCGCGTGGGTCATGACGGAAATGACCCCGGTCTGACGAGTTCCCCGAAACATGGGGATCAGCCGATGTTTTCGCAATAGTAGGAGGTAGTCGTGGGTGTCGAGGTATCCGTCGAGGGACTGACCAAGTCGTTCGGCTCGCAGAAGATTTGGCAGGACGTCTCATTGACCCTTCCCGCCGGTGAGGTCAGTGCGTTGCTCGGGCCGTCGGGTACGGGTAAGTCGGTGTTCCTGAAGTCGCTGATCGGTCTGCTCCGCCCGGAGCAGGGGTCGATCGTGATCGACGGCACCAACATTCTCGAGTGCTCGTCCAAGGAGCTGTACGAGATCCGGAAGCTGTTCGGGGTGCTGTTCCAGGACGGCGCGTTGTTCGGGTCGATGAACCTGTTCGACAACGTGGCGTTTCCGCTACGCGAACACACGAAGAAGTCCGAGTCCGAGATCCGCAAGATCGTGATGGAGAAGATGGAGCTCGTCGGTCTGCTCGGGGCCGAGGACAAGCTGCCCGGCGAGATCTCCGGCGGCATGCGCAAGCGCGCGGGTCTGGCCCGGGCCCTGGTGCTGGACCCGCAGATCATCCTCGTCGACGAACCCGACTCCGGTCTGGATCCCGTCCGCACCACCTACATCTCCCAGACGCTGATCGACATCAACGCCGAAATCGACGCGACGATCCTGATCGTCTCGCACAACATCAACCTCGCCCGCACGGTCCCGGACAACATCGGCATGCTCTTCCGCCGGAAACTGGTGATGTTCGGACCCCGCGAGGTGCTGCTCACCTCGGACGAACCGGTGGTCAAGCAGTTCCTCAACGGCACCATGATCGGCCCGATCGGCATGTCCGAGGAGAAGGACGAGGCCACCATGGCCGCCGAACAGGCCATGGTGGACGCCGGCCACCACGCCGGCGGGGTCGACGACGTCGAGGGCATCGTCCCGCAGATGAAGGCCACCCCGGGCATGCCGTTCCGGCAGGCGGTCGCCCGCCGCCAGGAACGCGTCCGCGAGATCATGCACACCCTGCCCGAGAGCGCCCAGATCGCGATCCAGGAAAGCTTCGAGGAGGGCTTCGGGACCTACGACACCGAGGAATTCCCGCTGTACGAAGAACCCCTCGAATCCGTGTAATCCACCGTCCCAGCCAACGACTCGCAAGAAGAGCAACACAACTCAGATCAACGAGAGGAACCCGTCATGACGACGAACAACAACGCCTTCTTCATCGGAGGCGAGTGGCACGCGCCCACTTCCAGTGGCGTGATCACGGTCGTGTCACCCAACGACGAGCAGGTGGTCGGTCACGCCCCCGACGGCGCCGAGGCCGATATGGACGCCGCTGTCGATGCGGCGCGCCAGGCCTTCGACGATCCCACCGGCTGGTCGCAGTGGGAGCCGTCGCGGCGAGCGGCGGCACTGAAGCGCCTCGCTGATGCGCTCGACAAGCGCGCACCCCAGATGGTCCAGGCTGTGAGCTCGCAGAACGGCATGCCCGTCGCCGTCGCCGAAAAGCTGGAAGCGGTCTTCCCTCAGATCCTGCTCCGCTATTACGCGGGCATGATCGAGAACGACGGATTCGAGGAAACGCGTCCGGGCCTGCTGGGCGGGTCGACCCTCGTGACCAAGGCCCCGATCGGTGTGGTCGGCGCTATCGTTCCGTGGAACTTCCCGCAGGCGCTCGCCGCATTCAAGTATGCGCCGGCCCTCGCTGCCGGGTGCACGATCGTCATCAAGCCGTCCCCCGAAACAGTGCTCGACAGCTACGTCCTCGCCGAGGCGATCGAAGAGGCGGACCTTCCGGCCGGCGTGATCAACATCGTTCCCGGCGGCCGCGAACTGGGCGCGTACCTGGTCTCGCACCCCGGCATCGACAAGGTGGCGTTCACCGGGTCGTCTGCTGCCGGCCGCAACATCGCCGAGGCCTGCGGTCGCCTGCTCCGGCCGGTCACACTGGAACTGGGTGGCAAGTCGGCGGCCATCATCCTCGACGACGCGAACCTGGATCTCGCCACCGTCGGGGAGCAGTTGTTCGGCGCGACCATGTTGAACAACGGGCAGGTCTGCTACCTCGGCACCCGCGTGCTCGCACCGCAGTCGCGTTACCAGGAAGTGGTCGACACGTTCAGCGCTCTGGCCGGGTCGCTGACCGTGGGAAGTTCCCTCGACCCCGCCACGATGATCGGCCCCATGGCGAGCGCCCGGCAACGCGACCGCGTGGAGTCCTACATCGCGAAGGGCAAGGGCGACGGCGCCCGCATCACAGTCGGCGGCGGACGCCCCGCAGACCTCGAAAAGGGATGGTTCGTCGAGCCGACCATCTTCGCTGACGTGGACAACAACTACACCATCGCCCAAGAGGAGATCTTCGGCCCGGTGCTCTCGATCATCTCGTACCGCGACGACGAGGAGGCGGTCCGCATCGCGAACGACAGCGACTTCGGGCTCGGTGGCACCGTCTTCACGGCCGATCACGACCACGGGGTCGCCGTCGCCCGGCGCGTCCAGACGGGAACGATCGGGATAAACGGCTACCTTCCCGATCCCACGGCACCCTTCGGTGGTGTCAAAGCAAGCGGCCTCGGCCGTGAACTGGGCCCGGAAGCACTCTCCGCCTACCTCGTGCAGAAGTCGATCTACCTGTGAAACCCGGGTGCGGGTGCGGCACACGCGCCGTACCCGCACCCTCCACGGAGCACTCATCCCGACGGGGTATTTCCCTCATCCCGGAGGAGGAGAAGACGTCCGTTTCATACCTTTTTCCCACCCCGGTCGACATTATGGTTAGACCAATCACTCCGGCCTGTCTCCTGTCGAGGAGAGGCACCTGAAAGCAAGGATCCGCGCATGGATGTCATGGAACACGCGGGAGCCATTCTCCCCGAGGACCGCTACAGTGCGAGCACCCTCGAGGCGTTCCGATCGAACGGCTATTGGCGCGACGAGAGCCTGGCCGAGCACGTGGATCGCTGGGCGACTATCGATCCGGACTTCGTGGCTGTCACCGACGGCTACGGGTCACTCACCCGAGGCGAGCTGCGGGCGCAGGCGTACCGCCTCGCGGCGGCACTGAAGAAGCTCGGCGTCGACAGCGGCGACCGCGTCCAGGTCCAGTTGCCGAACTGGAACGAATTCGTCGTCATCTACGTGGCGCTCGCCAGGATCGGCGCCGTACTGGTACCGACGATGCCGGTGTACCGGCACGACGAGGTCCGGTACGTTCTCGAGCACTCCGGCGCCAAGATCTCCTTCGTCACAGAGGAATTCCGGAAATTCCGGTACACCGACATGCTGGCCGAGGTCCGCCCGGAGGTGCCCGGACTCGAGCATGTCGTCGTCGTGCGCGGAGCAGCGGGGGCAGACGAGATCGCGTTCGATTCACTCACCGCCGGCCACCACGTCCCCGGTGACGACGAACTCGGGCCGCCACCGTCCGCCGATGCGGCCCACGCCATCATCTACACGTCGGGAACCGAGTCGCGGCCGAAGGGCTGCCAGCACACTTTCAACACGCTCTCGTTCACCGTCTACGGACTCGGCGGGCACGTGATGGGCCTGAACCCGGACGATGTGATGTTCATGCCCTCCCCCGTCACGCATGCGACCGGACTCGCCGTGGGTGTTGCGGCACCGCTGATCCTCGGCAGCGGCATCCATCTCCTCGATGTGTGGGAACCGGGCGAGGCGCTCCGACGTATCGCGGAGTACAAGGCGACGATCAGCATGGCCGCAACACCGTTCCTCCAGATGGCCCTCGGTGCCCTCGATGCCGGCGCCGACCACGACGTCAGCACGATGCGAATGTGGGTCAGCGCCGGCGCTCCCATCCCGGAAATCCTTCTGAGGGAGTGGAAGAAAGCTTTGCCCGCCTGCACACTGCTCCCGGTGTACGGCAGCAGCGAGGGACTGCTGGTTACCGCTGTGCGCGCCGACGACCCTATCGAGAAAGTGCTTTCCTCCGACGGAAGGGCCTTCGACGGGGTCGAGCTCGAGATCCGCGACGAGGAGGGCGCCGTCGTGACGGCCGGTGAGGAAGGCCAGATGTTCTACGGTGGGCCAGGTATCTTCCTCGGCTACTGGCGCGATTCCGAGCGCACGGCGGCATCGATCGATAGTCGAGGCTTCCTCGCCTCGGGCGATCTGGGGCGGGTCGACGCAGAGGGTTATCTGCGAGTCACGGGACGAATCAAGGACCTGATCATCCGCGGCGGCATGAATATCTCCGCGCGTGAGGTGGAAGAACACCTTCTGGCACATCCGCGCATCACGGGCGCGGCCGCGGTGTCCATGCCGGATCCCCGCCTCGGCGAGAAGGTGTGTGCCTTCATCGAGGTGAACGGTCCCGCGCCGACCGTGGACGAGCTGGCCGATTTCCTCCGCAACGAGCGGAAGGCCATGGTGCAGAAGATTCCCGAGAAGGTGATCGTCGTCGATCAGCTTCCCACCACCGCCACCGGAAAGATTCAGAAGTTCTTGCTTCGCCAGCAGGCGGCCGAATTGACCGGCAACGAGTAAGGCCACCCGGCACTACCACGAGCAGGGGCTGTCGCAACGAGGTTGCGGCGGCCCCCGTTTCGTTCCCCCCGGCTCCCGGCGAAACAATCTCACCCCAAGGGCGTAGGAAGATCTCTCGTCGAGGTGACGTGTCACCGGCCGGCACAGGAGAGACTTGGATCACACGAGAGACCTCGAAAGGAACCGAAATGAGCAAGATCACCTACCTGCTGCCCGACGGAAGTGAGTCGACGATCGACGTCCCGACCGGCCAGAGCATCATGGACGGCTCGGTCCGCAACAACCTCCCGGGGATCATCGCCGAATGCGGTGGGAGTTGCTCGTGTGCAACGTGTCACGTCATTCTCGACGAGAACTCCACGACTATGTTCGACGAGGCGACCGACGAGGAGCGTGATCTGCTCGAATACCTCGAAGGGGTGCAGTCACATTCACGACTGTCGTGCCAATTGATCGTCAACGGGCAGTGTGACGGTGTCCGGGTCGTCGTACCGGACACCAACGGCTGACTCAGGTGGTGCGGCGCGACGAGGCGTCGGAGTCGGTCATCTCGAGGTACCGGTAGATCGCCTCCGACCGGTTCATCGCCCCCAGCTTCCGCAGGATCTTCTTGACATGTGATTTCACGGTGAAGACACTGATCACGAGTTCATCCGCAATTTCCGTGTTGGATTTTCCCGCCGCCAAGAGCTGGAAGACCTCGCCCTCGCGCCGGGTGAGTTCCTCGAGACCCGGTGCGCGGCAATCGGTAGGAAGTGACACCGACGACAACGACGCAGCACCGGCACCACTCGGCTTTCCGAAAGCGACTTCGGCGTTCGACAGTCCCTCCGCCTCACGACTTTCCTCGTGCAGCCGTTCGACGATCAACCGTTTCTGCTCGCTCAGCCGTTCGGAGACGAGCGCCCGCTCAAAGAGTGTCCCGAAGCTGCCCGCGAAAGCATCGAGAAGATCTCGCTCGGCGACACTCGGCTTTCGCTCGTCGGCGCGACACGCGTGAATCAGGCCGATTACCCCGGTGGAGACCGTAATCGGGGCCACGACATACCCACCGGCACCAAAGAGCGGGACAGCTGCGAAGGCGGTGGAGTTCCCCGTCGAAAGCTGCGGATTCGGCAGTACGAGGACTGCAGCGCGTTTCTGGACTGCCTCTTCCTCAGGCGACCCCGGCGCTATCGCTGTCGACGCCAGTGCACTGACGTCCGGCGCGGAGCCCTTCTCGAATTGTGTCTCCACGATCGTCCACGTGCTGTCGTGAACCTCCGAAAGCAGCACAAGGCCGAGGCCGGTCATCGCGGCGGCCTCGGAGCACACGCTCCTGGACAACCCGGCCACCGTTTCTGCACCGCGGAGACGTCGAACGGCACCTGCGAAGTCGGCGGCACCGACAACCCCGGACGAGGACGGCGCCGCGTGCAGACGGCGGCGGACATCTCGAATCTGGACGAGGAGCCGCCCGAGGGACACCTTTTTGTCCGCTGAGATCGACGACAGCCCGCGGAGTCCCGCTTCGGTCGCCTCGTCCAGCATGGCGAGCACGAGGCCCGGTGACGCCTGCCGTGTCTCCGTCGGCGCCTCCGGCCCGAAGCCGAATTCCTTCCGCAAGCGGACGAGAAGCGATGCGGCCGTCTTCAGGCCTTCGGCCTCGCCTCGCGACCGTGCCGAGTTCTGTGCCGGTGATTGGCCATTGTTCACGATGGCGTGCCCGTCAGCGTCGGTTCTGGTGGGAATAGAGCACCGCCGCCGCGGCTCGCGTAGGCACCCGCAGCTTCTTGAGGATGTGCTTGACGTGTGACTTCACGGTTCCCTCGGAAATCACGAGTGTCTGCGCAATCTGGTTGTTGGTGGCTCCGGTCGCGATGTGGGACAGGATCTCGCGCTCGCGGAACGTCAAGACCGCGTTGACCTCCACCGCACTGGTCTCCTCGACGATGCGTCGAGGGACGGAGGACCGCACATCCGGCTGGGGGCGCAGGCCCAGCTCCGTCTTCTGCATGCGTTCGAGCATGGAGTCGGTAGCGTCGAAGGAGGCCGCGAGTCGCGTCCTCTGCGCGCAGATTCGTTCCCGCAGTACCGCTTGCTCGTACACGAGGGCGAAGAATGTTGCGAACGCGTCCAATCGGTCGCGGTCGTCCGGGTCGAGCGAGTCCCGCACGCCAGGACGATCAGCATGTACGAGACCTATCACTCTTCCTTTGGAAACAATGGGTGCGGCGACATAGCTGGAGCAACGTGATGCGATCACGATCTCTTTGAACGTCCGGTCGTCGTCTGCCGGCGCCGGGACGAGGGCTGGCACTCGCCTGCGAACGAGTTCCGTCTCCAGCCGTGCCTCCGACAACGAAAATTCCGCGGAATCCACGAAGTACGAGAAATCCATCGGAGACCCGTCGAATTCGGGCTGTACGTGAAGTCTCTGCGGTCGCCACAGCGATCCACTGATCGCCGAGATCATGGCGCGCGCGAACGGGAGCGCAGAACAGATCGCCAAGGGTGCCGCCAGGACGATGTCATCGGACGCGAGATCCCGTAGCCCTGCCGCGGCGTCGTGGACGGCACGCAACTCGGCGGCACGGCTGATGGCCGCGCTCTCGGCGCACCGCTCCTGATGTTCTTCGATCCGGACGAGGAGGAAACATGCCTCCTCGATGTCGGCCTCGGCCAGGCGTCCTTCAGTCAGCGCGTCTCCGAGTTGATGTCGGGCTGCGGCGAGTGCGACGTAGGCATCATCGAAGCTGCAAGCACGGAAACCCGGCCCGAGGATCTTCGCTGCCAGTTCTACATACTCGTGCGCGTGCTGAACAAGGCCCTCGTCCCGCACTGCGACTGACTGCGCTGTCCGACTCATCACGCTCCGTAGTTCAGTTGCCTCACGACGCGGATTGCGTCGCAGGGCAGACGTTCCTCATCCGACAACCAGTATATGTGACCGCCATCACTAAACACGATTCGCGCGCCTGGGGCAAGGCGCGTCATACATGGAAGGGGTTGCCCAATAGCGTTGGGAGGGCGCGTGTTAGGGAGATCGCGCCAGGAACCATGCGCCCACCCGGCCGACGCAGTGCTCTTTGCTGAATCAATGTTACCATTCAAAAGGTACGACCGAAAGGATTTCTGTGGACGCCGTGGTTTTGCGAGAGTTCGGTGAGCCGGACGTCTTGAGGTTGGAGTCGATTCCCGATCCGGTTGCAAGCCCGGGCTGGGTGACTGTCCGACTGAAGGCCGCCGCGCTCAATTGGCACGACCTTCTCGTTCGCCAGGGCAAGTACTCGTCCCCACTGCCCCATGTCCTCGGCGCCGACGGCGCGGGTATCCGCACGGACACCGGCGAGGAGGTTCTCGTCCTCCCGTCGCTGTGGTGGGGCGACCGCGAGGCGGCCCCCGGTGCGCAGTGGGAGATCCTCGGCGACCACCAGCGCGGCACCTACGCCGAACTGGTCCGCGTCCCGGAGAACTGCGTCGCCCCGAAGCCTCGTGGACTCAGTTGGGAACAGTCGGCCGCCCTGCCCCTGGTCGGACTCACGACCTATCGCGCCCTCTTCACTCGCGGACGCCTCCGCGCCGGTGAGAATCTCCTCGTCCTGGGCGCCGGCGGTGGCGTCGCGACCATGGCCGTGATGCTGGCGTCCGCGGTGGGCGCGAACGTGACCGTCACCTCGTCCTCGGCGTCCAAGATCACGCAGGCCCAGGAACTCGGCGCGGCGAACGGCGTGCTCTACACCGACCCCGAGTGGCCGGAAGCCGCGCGAGCGCTCTCCCCGGACGGGCAGGGGTTCGATCTCGTCCTCGACTCCGTCGGGACGTGGGAACAGTCCATCGCAGCCCTGCGACCGGGTGGTCGACTGGTCGTGCTGGGGGCGTCGCGCAGCGAACTCGCCAGCCTCGACGTCCGGCCGTTCTACTTCGGCCAGTACGAACTGATCGGAACCACGATGGGCAGCCCAATGGATTTCGCCGGACTCCTGGCGCTGCTCGACGCGAAGGACGTCCCTCCGGTCCCCATCAGTGCCGTATTCCCGCTCGCGGAGGCCGCGGCCGCGCACAAGCATCTCGAGCAGGGAAGCGGGTTCGGCAAGGTCGTCCTGTCACACGGCTGAGAGCGGTGACTATCATCGATCGCAACGTGGTTCGGTGACGAGGAGAGGACGCGCAGTGGCGAGTGAACTGCCGGCGCCCGCCGACGACGATCGCGGTGATGTGGTCGACTGGATGCGCACCGAATGGGCGGCGTCGCGGGATTCCGCCGAACTGGAGTTCGCTACCACGATGGCGTTGCTGCGCACCCATCAATGGGTCGTCCGCGCCATGGACCGGGAGCTGCGCCCACTTCGTTTGTCGCGCAACGCCTACCTCATTCTCACGTCCCTACAGCTGTCCGACGAGCACACTCGGACGCTCGGCAAGTTGAGCAAATACCTCATGGTCCACCCCACCACGGTCTCGATGGCGATCGATCAACTCGTGAAGGCCGGCCTCGTCGAACGCCGCGCGCACACCACGGACCGCCGGACCGTTCTCGCCACACTGACGCCGGCAGGCATGGCCGTCGTCGAGGAAGCGAACGATCTTCTCGCCGGGGTTCGATTCGGCCTGGCGTCGGTCGACACCGAGACGCTCGAATCCCTGGTTGCACAACTGCAACTCGTCCGCCGCGCAGTCGGCGACGTCGAAACCGGGAACTGAGTCCAGCCGCTCTTCTCGGCTGACCGGTCGAGACCAACCACGCTTGCGTGGCGGAGTGAAACTACCTGGTGGGCACCTCTTGCCTCAGATGCTTTGGCGACCTACTATTCAAACCTAGAATACTTCTTACGGGCACGGAACGGACCGTCCGGCATCTCACCGCACGCCGCGTTACCTCCTCCCCGTCCCCAGCCGAGCAACGCACAGGAGCGCACTCCGATGGTTTCATTCGCATTCACCGACGAACACGAAGAGTTCCGAAAGACGCTCGCAGCGTTCAGCGATCGCGTCCTCCTCCCGGGTTACCGCGACCGCGCGGCATCGACCGAGTTCCCATTCGACATCCTGAAAAGACTCGGCGACCTCGGCCTGCTGGGGATCGGCCTGCCCGAACAGCACGGCGGCACCGGCACCGAAGACCCCGTCCTCCTCGGACTCGCGACCGAGACCCTGGCCTACGGCGACGTGAACATGGCATCGGCGCCCGTCCAGGTCGGGCTTGTCGCCTCCCAACTGGCGCTGTGCCGGGACGAGATTCAGGAGCGCTATCTCCCTCCCCTCATCAGCGGTGAGCAGACCATCGCCATCGCCCTGACCGAACCCGGGTCGGGGTCCGACGCCAGTGCACTGACCACCACCGCAACGGCGGTCGAAGGCGGGTGGCGCCTCAGCGGCGAGAAGACGGCCATCTCGTGGGCGATGAATGCCACGGCGGCCCTCGTCTATGCGCGTGAGCCCGGATCGAGTCGCGCGCGGGGTGTCAGTTGCTTCGTCGTGCCGCTCGACGCGGAAGGCGTCACCGTCAGCCACATGCCCGGCATGGGCTGCCTGCCGCTGGGCTGGGGAAGCATTCATCTGTCGGATGCCTTCATTCCCGAATCCCACCTCGTCGGTGAACTCGGCAGGGGATTCCACTCGGTCATGGACCACTTCGACTTCAGCCGTGCCGCCCTCGGCCTGATGTGCCTCGGTGCCGCGAAGCAGAGCCTGGAGGAAGCCGCCGCATACGCCCAGCAGCGCGAGACGTTCGGGCAGCCGCTCTCCGAGCACCAGGGACTCGCATTCCAATTCTCGGAACACGCAACATATCTGGAGGGTGCGCGCTGGATCTGCTACCGGGCGCTGTGGCTCCGGGAAACGGCCCAGCCGCACACTGCGCTGGCGTCGATGAGCAAGTGGTGGCCGCCCGTCGTGGCCAAGAACGCGATCGAGTTCGCCATGCGGGTGCACGGAAACCTCGGCTACTCCACGGAATCACCGCTCCAGCAGCGCTACCGCGACGTCACCGCTTACCTTGTCGCGGACGGCACCGCAGAGATCCAGAAGCGGATCATCGCGAAGGACATCTTCGCCCGCGGCACAGTTTCCCTCTGACATCACACTCTGACAGGAGTACACAAATGGGTACGCAAGACATCGCGCCGCCGAAGGAACTGAAGGAAAGCAGTGCGCTGATCGTAGGCGGCACGGCCGGGATCGGCCTAGCGACGGCTGTGGGACTGGCCGAGGCAGGGGCACCGCGCATCCTGATCGTCGGACGAGGAGCGGAACGCGGAGAGGCTGCCCGGGAGCACATCTCGACCGTCAACTCGGCGTGCGAGGTGACCTTCCTGTCCGCCGACGCGACCACCGTGGTGGGCGCCGCCCACATCGCCGCCGAGGCCGAACGAATTCTGGACGGCGTGGACATCCTGGTATCCACCACAGCCGCCGACGTCCGGCCGGAACTGTTCGCGAACATCCCCACCGACGACATCGCAAGGACATTCAACCAACTCGCGTTGCCATGCATGTATCTCGCGAGCGAGATCGTCCCTCACATGACGGCGAGGAGGGGTGGCGTGATCATCAACGTCGCCTCGGACGCGGGAAAGACCGCGACGCCGGGCGAATCCGTGATCGGGGCGGCGAAGGCGGCGATCATCATGTTCACTCGCACCCTCGCCATCGAAGCCAAGCGAAGCGGAATTCGCGCCAACGTCCTGACTCCCTCACTCGTCAACGGGACCGCGTCGACCGAGCGGATCACCTCCGACGGATTCAGCGGAAAACTGTTCGCCAAGGCAGCACAGCAGGCGCATCTCGGCGTTCCCGAATCCGAAGACCTGGGCGCCCTGGCCGTCTTCCTCGCCTCACCGGCCGCGCGTCGGCTCACCGGACAGGCGATCAGCGTGAACGGTGGCATCTCGGCGGCGTGAGCCCCCACCCCCACACGGAACATAGCAGTGGCCGGTGGTTCGAGAACCACCGGCCACGACCGTCGCACCCGGCTACGCATACACCGCAAAGGCCTTGTTGGAGTTGAAGACGTCGGTCACCACGAGGTCCGACCATTCCCGGCGCAGGCCGAGTTCCTCGACCGCACCGAGCATGCAGAACCAGTTCAGGATCTCGTGCTGGCCGGCGTCGACGACTTCTGCGCTGGTGTATTTGCGCATCGATGCGAAGTCGTCCTCGAGCAGGGCCTTGTAGATACGCATGTCGGCCTCGGTGTCGGGACGCATGTGCCACAGCTTGTCTGCCAGGAAGGCGTGGGACCAGCTGGAGGAGGCCACGAACGCCACCCTGAGGTCGCGGTCGCGGAAATGCTGCGCGACCGCGCGACCCACTTGAAAACACCGCGACGGCGTCGGGCCCGCCGGATCGAGCACCTCCGACTCGATATCGGCGAATCTGGCCAATCCGCCCTTTCGCGCGATGGCGTGCTGCCCATAGCAATTGACGGTCATCGGGATGAAGGGGTACGACATCTCCGCGCCGGCGTTCTCGTAGTCGAGGAATAGCTGTGTATTGAGGATGGCGTGCGGAAAATGCGCCCCGGCGCGTTTCCTGTACGAGTAGGCCATGTCGAATCCGCGCTCGATCATGCCGTCGGTGAGTTGTTTCGCACCCAGTGCGTCACCGTGCATCACGATCTCGAAGGCATCCGGCTTGCCCCAGAAGTTCGGGCTGCCCCGCTCGTTCATCACCTCGAAGGCGGGAACGTCGAGATCTTCGTAGGCGAGCACACAGAACGGTGGGACCACCTCCTCGCGGAAGTTCTCGTACTGGTCGTCGCCCCACACCACGACGACGTCGGGGGCGAACTCGTCGATCGCTTCACGCACCCGAGTCAGATTCGCCACCAGTTCCGCGCGATGTGCGGCTGCGGCGGCCGCTCCCCCGTCGTCCGACCATTCGTGGCGCATCCGGTCCGGCCAACGGGCCGGGTCCTTCTCCTCCGCCGGGATGTCCGGATCGGTGAGGGTCCATCGAAGCAGACCTGCCATGTGCTCGTCGGTTCCCGCCAACAGCGGGTAGTGGGTCATGCCGAGAGCGAGGAAGTCTCCCATTGGCCGTCCTTTCTGAGGTGACGCCTCGGGCGCCGTCACACGCGCCGGGCGGATCGCTCCCCCATCGTGTGACGTGTGCGTGCTCCACGCACAGCAAGTTCCACTGCCCGGAACGCGGTGTCAGTCGTCGAACGGAAACAGATCTCCCCTACCCTGGGCGAGCATCTGGGTGGTGTCACGGCAAATGCGGTGCGCAGTCAGTTTGACGGCGTTGATCACCGACTCCGACACCTGCTTCGACGAGTCGAATTGAACGGCGACAGCACCCATCGGCCGGCCTTTGATCAGGACGGGTGCAGCGATGTTGCCCAGTCCCAGAACCACACCATCCTTCTGGACGGCAACTCCCGACACCCGCACCTGCTTCAATTCTTCGCAAATCCGGACCGGGTCCGTGATGGACCTCGGCGTGATTCCGACGAGGGGGCCGGACAGCAGGTCGGTGAGCTCGTCTTCACGCAGGTAGGCCATCATCGCCCGGCCCATCGCGGACAGGTGCGCGGGGATCCGGGTGCCCACCTCCCCGATCGGCCGCACGTGATCCACGGCGAACAGCGCCTGCAACACGACGACCTCGTTGCCCCGGAGCACCCCGAAGTGCACGGATTCCTTCGACCACGCCTGCAACTGCGCAAGGTGCGGCAACGCCACCTCGCGCATTCCGTCCACCGGCATGGAAGAAACCAACTGCAGCAGCCGGATGCCGAGCCTGTACCCCGCACCGTGTTCCTCGATCACATCCAGCTCACCCAATCGCTGCAGCAACCTGTGGACCGTCGACTTGGGCAAGCCCGTCTTACGGCTGATCTGAGTCAGGGTCAGAACCCGATCACGCTCGTTGAACGCTCCGATGACCAAGAACGCCTTCGCCAGAATGGAGGGAGGCGTACTCTCCGCGCCACCGACGTCTTGCTTGTCTTCTGCCATGTGCACCATCCGGGCCTCCGCACTCTCCGCTCCGCCGACCCACGGGGAAACCCACTGTAACGGCGGTCACAACGTGCCGGTATTCAGGGTACGGGTTTCACCGCCCGGTTCCAGCCCCCGGAACATCCCCGGCGGCCACCGCGCGGAGGCCCCTAACGTTCCTCCAATCCGGCGCACCCGACGACGCGGGTGAGTCGGCGAAATGACGGATGCATGCGACAGGAGGCCCTCGTGGTTCCACCCGGCACCATCGATGTGCATGCGCACTACTTTCCCCGGGACGCGCCTCCCTCCGAGGTCATCGCAGCTTTCCCGCGAGCACCTCGATTGGTGGTCGACTCTCCGACAGAGGGACGGCTGGTCCGCGGGTCCGACAACTTCCGCGTCGTCCGGCGCCCGCTCTGGGACGTGCGGGCGCGCGTGGACGACATGGATCGTGCCGGTATCGGGGCGCAGGCGATCTCACCCGTTCCGGTCACACTGGAGTACGGCGCCGAACCACGACCGTTCGCCGCGTACTGCCGGTGGATCAACGAGTCCGTCGCCGGTGCGGTGGCGGAAAGTCATGGCAGACTCATCGGCATCGGAACCGTCCCCCTCGGGTCACCTTCCGACTGTCTGGCCGAACTACGGTATCTTTCCGAAGTTTTGGGTCTTCGCGGCGTCGAGATCGGCACGCGGGTCAATGGAATGGAGTTGGACGACCCGGCGCTGGCGTACTTCTTCGACGCCGTCGACAGCCTCGGGATCGCGGTACTGGTTCATCCCGTCGACGGCGGCGGTGGCGCGGTGCGCCGTTCCGGATTCACCTACGACTTCGGACTGGGGATGCCTTCCGACACCGCGTTGGCGGCCACGGCGCTCGTCTTCGGCGGGGTCCTGGACCGCCATCGAGGATTGCGCATCGCGATGGTCCACGGGTGCGGCACCTTCCCCTGGGCGTACCCGAGACTGCGCCTCGGCGCACAGATTACCGCCACCCACCTCTCCGAGGAGCTGGACCACCTCGTGTCCCGGCTGTATGCGGACACCTTGGTGTTCGATGCGGCGCACCTGCAGGTATTGGTGCATCGCTTCGGCCCGAACAGGGTGCTGCTCGGTAGCGATCACCCGTTCATCCCCGGTCAACCCGAAGACGGACTGGCGGACTTGGACTCTGCGGCACAGTATCTGCCGCCCGGAACGGTGCCGAGAATCCTCCGGGACAACGCACTCGAATTCCTCGGACTGTCCTCGGGCGCGCTCGTCACCGATCACTTCTCACCGATAAAGGAAGATCACTATGGCACTCACTGATGAAAACCTCGTCGACGTTCCCGGGCTCGCCAGCCGGTGGGTGCGGCTGGCGAACGGCGCTCGCGCGCATTACATGACTGCCGGCACGTCCGGCCCCGCCGTGATCCTGCTCCACGGCGGCCTACCCGGGTCGTCGGGTCTCGCGGGATGGCGCTTCATGGCCCCCTACCTCGGCGAGAACGGTTTTCGCGTCTACTGCCCCGACATGCCGGGCTTCGGCCTGTCGGACACGCGGGAAGAGTACTGGCCGGACGGCATGGAGAGCTTCGTCGACTACATCGACCAGTTCGCCACCGCGCTGTGCCTCGACGAGTTCCACCTCGCCGGAAACTCCATGGGCTGCATGAACACGGTCAACTACACGGTTGCGCACCCGGACAAGGTCAAGAGTTTCGTCCTGATCGCGGGAGACGTCGGCGACGTGGTCCCGGAGCACTTGACCCCGCCGGCAGGCGAGTTCCGTCTCACCGCCTACGACGGCACACGCGAGGGAATGCGCACGATGATGGAGGCGATCATCCATCGCGGCGAGGCGATCAGTGAGGATCTGATCGACATGCGTTACCTCTCCGCGAGGGACCGGATGGACGCGCACGCGAAGTTCTGGCCCACGCTGTTGCAGTACCGCCGGATCACAGACTGGACCGACGAGAATCGCGCCGCCCGTCTGGTCACCAAGGGGCGTCTGGACCGGTTGAGCACTCCCGGGCTCTACCTGTACGGCCGCCAGGACATCCTGACTCCGGTCGAGTGGGGATACGTCCAGGAAGACCACCTGCCCAATGTCCAGTTCTTCTATCCCGACGAGTGCGGCCACCAGGGTCAGACCGACCGGCCCGATCTGTTCAACCCGGTCTTCCTGGAGTTCTTCCGGGACGGGAAGGTGTCCGGAGATCTGGCCGATGCCGCCGGCGTCTCCGATCGTCGCCCCGAGCTGCCCTTGATCGATCGCTCCCTGGTCCCTGCCTGACCTCTCCACCGATGGCCGGCTCCGAATCTCAGGATTCGGCGTCGGCCTTTCGGCCGTTTCACCCCCTCGCGAACCCTAGGACGTGTTCGATGGCTTTGCCGCACACTGTTTCGACCGGAAAGTCACCCACCCCCACGACGGTGCTGCGGGGAACCGGTCGTCGTGACCGGACCTGGTTCTCGATCTGCGCGACGATATTCGTGATCGCGTGGGGCGGTAATCAGTTCACGCCGTTGCTGACCATGTATCGGGCGCAGCGCGGGTTCAGCGAACTCGCCGTCAACACGCTGCTCTTCGCGTATGTGGTCGGCTTGATACCTTCGCTTCTGCACGCACATCGACTCGCCGAGCGGTGGGGCCCCCGGGCGCCCCTGGTCCTCGCCGTGCCCGCGAGCGCACTGGGTTCGATCCTGGTCGCGGCCGGGTCGCACAACCCCGCGCTGATGTTCGCCGGACGTATGTCGACCGGCATGGCACTGGGCATCGGGATGGTCGTCGGTGGACTGGCGCTCGACTCGCTCACGACCACCCCCGGCCGTGCTCCGCGAGCGTCGGCAATGAGCCTCACGAGTGGTTTCGCAACGGGTGCGGGTACAGCGGGCGTCCTTGCGCAGTGGGCTCCCGCGCCGACCACTGCGGCTTACGTCCTGCACGTGATCCTCTGCGCTGCCGGTGCGGTGCTGATCGTGCGTTTCGCGCCGAAGACAGCACGCACACCGGCGGTACGGTCGGGAACGGCGCGGACGCGAATACCACTCCCCGCCGCATTTCATCTCCTGGTGATCCCCGCGGCTCCGTGGATCTTCGGCGCGCTGGGTATCGCCTACGCGGTCCTCCCGTCCATCGTGGCGTCCCAACTGGACGGCTTCACCACTGCTTTCTCCGGGCTACTGTGCCTGCTCAGTTTAGGACTGGGCTTCTTCGCGCAGCGGCTGGTCGGAACCACGGCAGGGCGGACGGGTCCGGCGCGGGTGACAGGAGTGGCGCTCGTCGTCACCGGCATGCTCGCGGCCGCCTGCGCGGCGGCAACCGAGGTGCTCTGGCTGGCCGTGGTCGCCGCATCGGTGCTGGGGATCGGCTACGGGTTGACGTTGGTCGGATGCCTGCGCGACTGTGAGCGATTGGCTCCGCCCGGCCGGTTGGGGACCATGACCGGGCGGGTCTACTGTCTCGGCTACCTGGGGTTCGGGTTGCCGACCGCGATCGCCTGGCTGCACAGTTCGTTCACGATCGGCACGACGGCAATATTGTTGTGTGTGGCCGCGGTGGCTGTCGTATCCAACGCTGGAGGTGCGGCCGTTCTGCGCTTCGTGCGACGAGTGCATCCGGGCTGATCTGCACTCAGGGGTGTTCCAGCGGCCGGAACTACGCACCACCTGGGCTCGCGACGTCGCTACGTTTCGACTATGTCCTTCCTGATCGTCGGCGCCTCGGTTGCAGGCACCAGAACAGCAATCGCTCTGCGGCAGCGCGGTTTCGCCGGGCGCATCGTGCTCCTGGAAAGCGAGGAGCACTGGCCGTACGACAAGCCCCCGCTGTCCAAGGATCTCCTCGCCGAGGGAGATGTTCCGGACGTCCCGCGACTCCTCACCCCCGAACGCGCAGAGGAGTTCGACCTCGACGTCCGGCTGGGCGTGCACGCCACCGGCCTCGATCCGGCACGGCGGGTGGTGCTCACCCACACCGGCGAGCAGTTCTCGTACGAGCAGTTGGTGATCGCTACCGGCGCCCACGCACGCGCCCTGCCGATTCCGGACGCTCCGGCCGGGGTTCACACGCTGCGCACGCTCGACGACGCGACGGCCCTACGAGGGGCTCTCGCCGGCGGGCCCCGTGTGGCCGTGGTGGGGGCCGGATTCATCGGCGCCGAATTCGCCTCCGCGGCGCGGGGGCGGGGACTCGACGTCACCCTGATCGAGGCACTCGACGTCCCGATGAGTCACATCTTCGGCGACGAGGTCGGCCACGAGATCTCCTCGATCCACACCCTGGGCGGGGCAAAGCTCGTCACCGGAGCGCGGGTCGAGCGTTTCGTCGGCAGCGATCGGGTCGAGGGAGTCGTGCTCGCCGACGGAACGGAAGTACCCGCCGACCTCGTCGTCGTCGGCGTCGGCGCAGTGCCGAATACGCGGTGGCTCGAGGGAAGTGGGCTTCCCATCGACGGCGGGGTGCGGTGCACCGACCGCTTCGAGGTCGACGGCTTCCCGTCGATCTTCGCCATCGGTGATCTCGCTCTGCGCCGGCACCCACTGTTGGGTGTCACTGCTCGGATCGAGCACTGGACCAGCGCCGGCGAGCAAGCCGACGCCGTCGCGGCGATCGTCACCGGTGCCGAGCCCTCTGCCGCGCAGCTTCCGTACGTGTGGTCCGACCAGTACGGCTCCCGGATCCAGATCGTCGGGATGCCCTCGCTCGGCGCACTCGCCCATCGCGAGGGGTCGATCACCGAGGGCCGGTTCCGCGCCGTGTACACCGACGCCGACCACAGGCCGATCGCCCAGGTCAGCGTCAACGACGCCCGAATGGTCGCTGCATTTCGCAAGAACCACCGTCGCGGCGGGAGTCTCGAGGACCTCGTCGGCGAACAGACTCCCGCCCGATAAGGAAGGCACCCATGCGTCAGATCGAGCATTTCAAAGGCGGCCCGGACAAGATCCTTCACATCGAGACCGAGGGCTGCAAGGTCAACGTAATCATCGGGACCCACGACCTGAGCAACGAGGTCTTCACGACCGTCGAAATTCTGCCCGCCGAACCGGACGACGACGGAAGAAACTGGATGGCAATCGGTCCCACCGCGGTTCTCGTCGTTCCGGCCACGGGCTCCGATCCCGACAGTTGGCTCTTCCGAGACCTCGCCGCAGCCAACCCGACACCTCACCAGAATGGATCCTCCTCATGACCGCAGAGCAGTTCATCATCGACGACCGCGAGAACAACCTCTTCCGGGTCAACCGTGAAGCCTTCACCTCTGACGACGTGTTGCAGCGCGAGCGAAAAGAGATTTTCGGCAAGACGTGGCTCTATGTGGGTCACGAGTCCGAAATTCCCGGCAAGAACGACTTCCAGACCCGGGACGTCGGCGGCCGGCCGGTGATCTTCAACCGCGACCGCCACGGGGACGTCCGGGTGCTGCTCAACACCTGCCTGCACCGCGGGTCCTCCGTCTGCCGGCACAGCTCCGGCAACGCCAAGATCTTCACCTGCTTCTACCATGGCTGGGCGTACCGGAACTCGGGCGAACTGGTCAACGTGCCCGGCAACGAGGACTACAAGAGCGAGCCGGCAGCGGTGTACAAGGGTCTGCAGTCCCCCGCACAGGTCGACTCCTACCGCGGGCTCTACTTCGTGAACTTCGATCCCGACGCACCGGATCTGCTGACGTTCCTCGGTGAAGCCCGCTACTTCATCGATCTGGCAGCCGATCAGTCCCCCGAAGGCGTCGCCATCCTGGAGGGAACGCACAAGTATTCGCTGAAGGCCAACTGGAAGCTCCTCGTCGAGAACAGCATCGACGGATATCACGCCAAGTCCGTCCACCACACCTACTTCGAGATGATGATGGAGCTCGGTGCCACACCCCCGATGCTCGGTAAGGACACCGTCAACGGTGTGGCACCGGCCGGTATGGGCACCGAGTTCCCGAACGGGCATGCAACACTGATGTATCCGGCCAACGCACTGCCGCTGGCGACCGACAGCGTCAAGCAGACCCTCGCCGGCCTGCGGTCGCAGGCCGAGCAGGCCTTCGGCGAGAACTACGCCAACGCGATGTTCGGTCTCGCACGAAACTCGGTGTTCTTTCCCAGCCTCATCCTGATCGACCTCAGCTTCGGATTGACGCTGCGCACCTTCTACCCGGTCAGCGCTTCGGAAACCCTCGTCACCGGCTGGCAGATCATCCCCAAGGGTGTCGACGAGGAGTTCGTCAAATATCGCATCAACAACGCGCTCACGTTCTGGGGACCGGCGGGGCTCGCAACCCCGGACGACGTCGAGGCGCTCGAGCAGGCCCAGAAGGGGTTCGGCGCACGCGGCGAGGTCGGCTGGTCCGACGTGTCGAAGGGAATGGGCAAGCCGGTCCCGGCGGCCAACGACGAACTGCAGATGCGGTCGTGGTGGCGAGAATGGAACAGGCGCATCACCGGAGAACAGCTCCCCACCGAGGGAACGTCCTTCGTCCCCTTCGACAAACAGGGTGTCGATGCCTGACCTCGCTGGATCACACCGAATCATCCACAACGCAGCTCGTCATGCCAGAAGGATATCCCTATGACTTCCGTGTCGGAGACACCGTCCATCACCACTCGTAGCGCAGTCGAAGAGTTCCTCTTCCACGAAGCCGGCCTGATCGATCGATGGCGGCTCGAGGAGTGGCTCGACCTGTTCACACTCGATTGCACGTACGAAGTGCCCGCCACGGACCGTCCGGATGCAGACCCCGGTCTCACGTGGTCGCTCATCCACGACGGTCGCACCATGCTCGAACAGCGCGTGATCCGCCTCAAGAAGCCCGAAGCGCACGCCGAGTTTCCGCATTCTCAGACGAGCCGGATCGTCGGCAACGTGCAGATTCTCGACGAAACCGATGAATCGATCTCCGTCACCGCAAATTTCATCATCAACCGGGCAAAGGCCGCCAAGTTCGACACGTACGTCGGCCGATACGAGTACGAGCTCGTCCCCCGGAACTCGTCGTTCCTGATCCGTCGAAAGCGTGCCGTTCTGGCTCACGACATGCTCGATCCCCAGGGCAAGATCAGCTTCATCATCTGAACGCATCCGCGCTTTACGAGAGGGCCGACCATGGCACCAGAAATGTCCACCGAAGCACTGATCTTCGCGTGCAACGCGGACGATCTGACCGATGGCGAAAACCTCCGGTTGGACGCGGATGGCGGGATCGCCGTCTATCGCGTCGACGGCGAGTTCTTCGCCACGTCCGATTCCTGCAGCCACGAGAAGTGGTCGCTGGGCGAGGAGGGCGAACTCGAGGGGCACGAGGTGCTCTGCACGCTCCACATGGCCCGCTTCGACGTCCGCACCGGGGCGCCTCTGTGCTTTCCCGCCGTGCTGGCACTGAAGAAGTACCGCACCGTGGTGACCGACGGCCGGGTGTACGTCGCACCGAACGAAGACTGAACAGTTTCGCGCCCAGCGCATTCCAGCGGAAGGTAGTACCCCCACATGAACAGGTTCAAAGGCCGGACCGCGATCGTCACCGGGGCCGGCAGCGGAATCGGCCGCGCCATCGCCGTGCGACTCGCGGATGAGGGCGCGGATCTCGTCCTCGGAGATCTCAGTGCGAACGCGGTGGAGGCGGTGGCCGAACACCTCCGGCCCGGCAACGCGGCGTCGGTGACAACGGTGGTCGGGGACCTATCGCGGCGGGAGGACGCCGCCGATCTCGTCCGGCGGACGGTCACCGAGCGAGGCGCGGTCGACGTGTTGGTGAACTGTGCGGGCGGCGGTGTCATTCTTCCCACCTTCGATCACACCGAGGAGACGCTGCGGGCCACCATCGACCGCAATCTCTGGACGACCCTGTACACCACGCTCGAAGCACTCCCCCACATGGTCGACGCCGGGTACGGCCGGATCGTCCACATAGGTGCGGAGTCCGTGCGGAACGGTCTGTACCGTCATGCGATCTACAACGCCGCGAAGGGCGGGGTTCACGCCTTCGGAACGGGGCTCGCCCGCGAGTTCGCGGATTCCGGCATCACCGTGAACACGGTCGCCCCGGCGTGGATCGAGACGCCGGAGGCGGCCGCGAAGTTGGCGTCCGCGGCCCCCGAAGTGAAAGAGGATATGGCGGTCTTCGGCGCCCAGATGCGCAACCTCATCCCGATGGATCGACCGGGAACAGTCGAGGAGGTCGCTGCGGCGGTTGCCTTCGTCGCTTCGGAGGAGGCCTCCTACGTGACCGGTCAGGTGATCAGCGTGAACGGCGGCAGCTCGATGCTGTGACCGCGACGTGCCCGGTGTCCACCCCGCCCTTGCCACAGCCAGGGTAGAAAGTTTATGGTCAGTCCATTCGCATGAGAGAGGAGATCAGCGTGTCGATCAGAGTGGGATTGTCGGTCACCGATGCACTCCTCGTGCCGAAACCCGCAGATCGGCGGCTTCTTCTCGATTCCGCGGCGGAGGCGGGAATCGACCACATCACCGTCGGCGACCACATCAGCTTCCACGGTGGGACCGGGTTCGACGGCATGGTGTCGGCCACGTCCGTGCTGTCGACCCACGACACGTTGTCGGTGATCATCGGTGTGTACCTGCTCGGACTGCGGCATCCGATGCTCGCCGCCCGCCAGATCGCGACGCTGTCGCAGATAGCGCCCGGCCGGCTGGTCCTAGGTGCCGGTGTGGGCGGTGAGGACCGCTCCGAGATCTCGAACAGCGGCGTCGACCCCAGCACCCGCGGCCGTCGACTCGACGAGACCCTCGAGGTGTTGCGCGCCGTCCTCACCGGCGAGGAAGTGACGCATCACGGTGAGTTCTTCACCCTCGACCGGGCACGCATCCTGCCGGCGCCGCAACCGGCTGTCCCGATCCTGATCGGTGGCCGCGGCGACTCCGCGATCCGCCGGACCGCGCGCTACGGCGACGGCTGGCTCGGCATCTTCTGTACCCCGCGACGCTTCGCCGAAACCCGTACCGCCATCCTCGACGCGGCCGCGCGGGAGAACCGGACTCCCGAATCGTTCGGCGTCAACGCCTGGTGCGGACTCGACACCGACGCCGAGACCGCGGATCGACTGGTCGGCGACAAGATGCAGGCGTTGTACCAGTTGCCGCGGGAGAAGTTCCGCCACCTGGCCCCCGCCGGCACGCCCGAGCAGGTCGCCGAGTGGCTCAGTGCCTTCGTCGAGGCAGGCGCCGACAACATCACCCTGGTGCCGGCAACCACGTCGATGGAAGCGGCCATCGAGCACACGGCCTCGGTCCGCGCGCTGCTCCTCGAGCATCATCGCTGACGTCGATGTCCACCGCAGACGAGGGCGCCGGCCGTAAGCATCTGCCGCTGAGCGTGTTCGACGAACTTCTCGACGACGCCGCCGTCGCGGTCGACTGCCTGTCCGCGATCGTCCGGGTCTGCTCGGAGACCACCGGCAAAACGGTGACCCTCTTCGATCGTCAGGGACATTCCGTCGCGTCCACCCGGCCCGGAGCCAGTAGACAGGCGACGTTCCCGCCACTCCGAGAGATTCTGCGTGGGCACACCGTCGCCTCGCCGCCCACCGCGGACCCCGTGTTGCTGGCGGCCGAACTCGGCACCGGATTGTCTCGGCGGAAGCTCCTCAGCGCCGTCGTCGAACGCGGCGAACACCTCGGATGGCTTGTCGTGGACGAATACCCCACGCCGTTCCAGCCCACGGACGAGTACGTGACATTGCGCTGCGCCCGCCGCATCGGAGCGCAGTTCCTCACCCAGCGTCGCATCACCCGAGTGGCCTGGAACGCGCGGTCGAACTTCGCCCGGCAACTCGTCCGGGGTTCCGGCGCCTGGAAGGATCTCGCGGCAGGCGCCGAGTATCTCGGCGTGAACGTCCACGCACACCGCGCCCTGGTCTACGTCCGCGATTCCTCGGGCGCGCCCGAAGATCTCGACCGTTCCCTCGCCGAGTACACCGAGCGGGCCCTCGGCCTGGAGGTGCTGTCGACGCGGGGGTCGGAGGGAATCCTCCTGCTCATCGAGGCACCACCGCAGGTCGCGTCCGCCACCGTCGTCGGGCGCATCACGTCGGTGCTCGAGACCGCGGCCGCCGAGTTGAGCCCGGCGAGCGGTCTGATTGCCGGGGTGTCGTCGGTGTACGAACCCGAGTCGTTCGCCCGCGCCTACCGGGAGGCGCGGGAGGTGGTGCGCTGCATCGACCGTTTCACTCACGGCACGGGAGACCGCGTCCTCGCCGTCGACGACCTGGGACCGGCCCGGCTGTTCCTCGCGAACGGCGAGGTCTCGGCGATCCGGCACTTCATCGACGACATGCTCGGCCCACTCCTGGACGACGACGCCGCGTCGACCGAACTGATTCGCACCCTCGCCGTCTGGTTCGAGCAGAATCGCGGGATGCGCCGCACCGCCATCCAATTGGGTGTGCACGAGAACACGGTCCGACTCCGGTTGTCGCGGGTGCACGCCCTCACCGGACTCGACGTCACCGGTGACGCATCCCATCAATTGAGCATCCAGACCGCGCTTCTCGTCCTCCGATTGCGCGACCATCCGGCCTTCCACATCGAAAGCCGTTGCGCCGACGCGAGGGACGATTCCGCGCCGCTTCCCGACGAATGGAGATCCGCATGACCGACCCGCGCCGCCGCAAGGCCCTGGTGACCGGTGCCGCACGCGAGGGCAGTATCGGCAAGGCCATCGTTGCGCGGCTCGAGGCCGACGGGTTGGACGTGGTCACTCTCGACCGCTCACCGGGATGCACGTATCAGGCCGACATCTCCGTCGACGAACTGCCGCCACTCGACGACATCGACGTGTACGTCGCGAACGCCGGATTGACGACGATGTTCGGTGCCGCGCACAGCTTGTCGATCGACAAGTGGCGAAAGGATCTCGACGTCAATCTCACCGGGACGTTCCGCGTGCTCCAGCAGTGCCTGCCGGGGATGCGGGAACGGCGGTACGGACGTGTCGTCGTCATCTCCAGTACCGCAGGCACACAGGGCATGCCGGCCCAGATCTCCTACAGCACCACGAAGGCCGGCCTGCTCGGTCTGGTCAAGACCGTTGCGGCCGAGAACGTCGCCCTGGGCATCACCGCCAACGCCGTCCTTCCCGGAATGACCGCCAGTTCCGGCATCCTGTCCATGCCGCAGGACATCCAGGACGCGTGGCTCGCATCGATGCCCAACGGCTTCGTCGACCCGGCCGACATCGCGGACGCCGTCGCGTTCTTCGCCTCCCCCACCGCCCGCAGCGTCACCGGCCAGTTCCTCACCGTCGACGCCGGCGACGGCCTGAACACCCGCACGGTCACGTCCTCGGTGGCGCAGCGCTGATGGGGTGACACCGGGCGGGGTGCTCAGTTCACCAGCACGCCGCCGTCGACGGGGAGACTCACCCCGGTCAGATACGCGGACGCGTCGCCCGCCAGGAACACCACGACCGCGGCGATGTCTTCGGGGTCGCCGATGCGTCCGAGGGGAATCTTGGCGTCGATGATCTTGCGCTTGTAATTCTCGCTGTAGTGCGCGGTCGCCTCCGACGGAAAGACCCCCGGCAGAACGGCATTGACGCGAATGCCGCTCGGCCCGAGTTGCGCGGCGAGGTCGCGGGTCAGGCCGAGGACGGCCGCCTTGCTCGCGCTGTATGCGGCGGCGGGCATCTTCGCCGTCGTGAGTGCCATGACGCTGGAGACGTTCACGATCGAACTGCCTGCGCCCATCACCCGCGCGCACGCCTGGATCATCCAGTAGGAGCCGTGCAGGTTGACGTCGACGACGGACCGGAAGTGGTCGGGCGGATCCTGCGTCACGTGGTGGTACTCGCCGCCGGTGCCCGCATTGTTGACGAGGACGTCCACCGTTCCGAATGCCTCGATGGCGGCGTCGACGAGCCGATTGCACTGATCCACCTGCGTGACGTCGGTCTCCACCGCCACCGCGCAGGGGTTGTATTGCCGCACCAACTCCGCGGTCGCGGCCAGTTTGTCGCCGCGCCGGGCGCCGAGGACGACGTCCGCGCCCGCCCGCGCCAGCGCGAGTGCGTAGGCCACGCCGAGACCGGAGGATGCTCCTGTCACGATCGCCACCTTCCCGCGCAAGGAGAATCGCTCCAGCATGTTTCGGTCATCGGCGGTATTCGGCATTGTCAAGCTCTATCACGGCCTCGGGTGGCTGCCGAAGAGTCACACGAGCCGCCACTGGAGATTTCTTCAGCGACCGCCGTGCCCGTGCTTGCGGGACCGACGGGCCGGTCCGATGGTGGATTCGTGACGGAATTCGACGTGAACTCGCTGACCACACGGGCAACCGCGACGGCAGGCCGCGTGTGGCCGGGATCTGTGGTGTCCGCGCCAACGCCGCTGCCGGGTGGCGTGTCGAGTCTGACCTACCGGGCCACGCTGACCCGACCGGGCCTGCCCGACACCGGCATCGTCCTCAAGATGGCACCGCCCGGACTGGACCCGGTCCGCAACCGCGACGTCCTCCGCCAGGCGCGCATCATCCGCCTGCTCTGCGCCGCGCCCGGTGTCCGCGTACCGTCGATTCTCTTCGAGGAGGACGGGACACCCGAACGGCCACCGTTCTTCGCCATGACGCTGGTGGACGGCCAGTCCTACGAACCACTCCTCGACGTCGCCGATTCTCCCCCCTCCTCCGGCACGGTCGCCGTCCGTGCCCGCGCGGCCGCCGGGATGCTCGCACGGATGCAGAACCTCGACCCCGTCGCGCTGGGCGTGGGAGACGAACCCGTCGTCACGGTCGCGGACGAACTCGGCCGCTGGCAGCGACTCCTCGACACCGTCGACGACGACATCGCACCGCGGCACGCCGAACTCCATGCCGCCCTTGCGGAACGGATCCCGGCACCGGTCGCACCCACCCTGCTGCACGGCGACTACCGACTCGCGAACATGCTCTTCTCCGGCGAAGACCTCGCCGCAATCATCGACTGGGAGATCTGGTCCGTCGGCGACCCCCGCACCGATCTGGCGTGGTTGCTGATGCACACCGACCCGGTCCACCGGTTCCGGCGTTCCCGTCCCGCGACCGATGTCCACGCCGGCACCGGGATGCCGTCCCGCGGCGAACTACTGGGTGCCTACCGCGCCGAGCGTGACGTCCCGGTTCCCGACCTGGACTGGTTCCTCGCCTACTGCCACTACAAGACGGCGTCGACCCTCTCGGTCTTCGTCAAACGCAACCGGAAGCGCGCCGATCCGGACCCGGCCCTGGTCGTCGCCGCCGACAGCCTCGCCGACGTGATCGAGCGCGGACTCACCGTCCTCGGGGCACCGGTGGCACCTCGGGCGTGACGCCCCCCGGAACCACCACCTCGACGACAACCTTCCCCGTCGCGGCGCGGTCGTCGAGCGCGCGCAGGGCGGTCGCCGCCTGCTCGAGGGGGAACGTCGCCCCGACGTACGGCCGGATCCGTCCCTCGGCGGCGAGCGTCTCGACGGCGTCCCGGACCATCCGCAGCGTCCCGGGATACTCGGTTTCCATGTTGTCCATGGTGATTCCCGTGACGGTGAGGTTGCGGTGCAGGAGGCGGTTGACCTTCACGGTCGGGATCGAACCTCCGGTGAATCCGACGACGACGAGTCGGCCGCCCTGACGTAGCGCGCGGAGCGAGTCGGTGAACCGGTCGCCGCCCACCGGGTCGATCACCACGTGGACGCCGCGCCCGTCGGTCAGGTCGCGGACGTCGTCGAGCCAGGGCCCGTCCGACCGGACCACCGCGTGTGCACCGCACCGCCGGGCCACCGCGGCCTTCTCGTCGTTCGAGACCACAGCGATCGCCTTCGCGCCGAACGTCTTGGCGAGGTCGAGTGCGGCGGTGCCCACCCCGCCCGCGGCGCCGTGCACGAGGACGTACTCCCCCGGCTGAACCTGCGCTCGATGCAGCGCGTACCAGGCCGTCGAGTAATTCATGTACAGCGCAGCCCCTTCCACGAACGACATCGCCGCCGGGAGCTTCACCGTGTAGTCGGGCAGAGCCAGGGCACGGTCGGCGAGTGCTCCGTGCCAGACGATTCCCCCGACCCGGTCGCCCGGCCGGAAATCGGTGCCGGCCGGTGCCTCGACCACGACACCGGCGAATTCGCTGCCACATACGTATGGTGTCGGCACGCCGTTCTGGTACTTGCCCCAGGTCTGCAACGGGTCGATGAACGACAGACCGGCGGCGTGCACGTCGACCAGAAGCCGCTGTCCGTCCGCCCGGGGGTGGGCGCCGACAGGTTCCGGTACTTCTGCCAAGGTGACGGCCTCCGGGCCGGTCAGTTCCTCGACGACGACTGCGCGCATGGACGTCACTCTCCTCGTGTTCAGTGGAAGTAGGCCACGACCGCGTCCGCGACGCAGGCGGGCTTGTCGGAATCCTCGATCTGGAAGGTCTGCCGGATCGTGAACCGGTATCCGCCGTCGATCGGCCGCGCATCCTGCAGTCGCGCCGTCATGCGGATCCGTGCACCGACCCGGACGGGATTCAGGAACCGCACCGTGTCGAACCCGTAGTTGAGGCCCAACGAGTGCCCGTTCATCTCGAAGATCTCGTAGAGGAACTTCGGCCCGAGCGACAGGGTGAACATCCCGTGGGCGATCGTGCCGCCGAATCCGGCCTCCCGGCCCCGCTCGGGGTCGAGGTGGATTCGCTCGAAGTCCTGGGTGTCGTGCGCGAACGCCATGATGCGGTCCTGGGTCACGTCGTACCAGTCCGTCGTGCCGAGGTCGGTGCCGACCCTCGCGACCAACTCGTCGATACCGTTCAGCTTCAGCATTCCCGCATGCAACCACGGAATTCCCCACGATCGGTGGAGTCGTCCTGACCGCACTGGAGAAATCAACAGTGCGGCGCGCCGACCTCCTGGCCGCGGATCCCGTCGCTCCCTAGCGTCCGAGACATCGGATCCCGAATCGGAGGACGCCCCATGGACTGGACCATTCCCGACGACGTGCAGCAGTTCGTCACCGACCTCGACGCGTTCATCGACCGTGAGATCGCACCGCTCGAGGCCGAGCACCCGCAGTTCTTCGACCACCGCCGCGAGTACGCCCGCACCGACTGGGAGCGGGACGGGTTTCCGAAGCAGGAATGGCGCGAGTTGCTGCTCGAGGCACGGCGTCGATCCGATGCCGCCGGCTTCTTCCGGTTTCCGCTGCCCAAGGCGCTCGGCGGGAACGACGGCAGCAACCTCGCGATGGCCGTCGTCCGCGAACACCTCCTCACCCGGGGCTCGGGTCTGCACTTCCCGCATTCCGACGAGGCGTCGGTGGTCGCGAACCTGCCGCTCGCCCTCGTGCTGCACGAATACGGCACTCCCGAGCAGCGGGAGCAGTACCTCGAACCGCTGATCCGCGGTGACATCGAGATCGCGTTCGGACTCACCGAGCCGGGGCACGGCAGCGACGCGACGTATCTGGAGACGACGGCCCGGCGCGACGGCGACGACTGGGTGATCACCGGGGCGAAGCGCTTCAACAGCCTGGTCGACTGTTCCGAGGTCGACCTCGTGTTCGCACGCACGTCGGGGCAGGCGGGCAAGGCGGACGGGATCACCGCGTTCCTCGTGCCGACGGACGCGCCCGGCTTCTCGGTGCCGTTCAACCACTGGACGTTCAACATGCCCAGCGACCATTCGGAGGTCCATCTCGACGACGTGCGGGTGCCCGCGGGAGCCGTGGTCGGCGAGGTCGGCCGCGGACTCGACTGCGCCCAGCTGTTCGTTCACGAGAACCGCATCCGGCAGGCGGCCTCGTCGCTCGGCGCCGCGCAGTACTGCATCGACGAGAGCGTGCGGTACGCGCAGGAACGGGTCGTCTTCGGCAAGGCGCTGCACGAACACCAGGGCGTCCAGTGGCAGCTGGTGGAACTGCAGACCGACGCCGAACTGATCCGCAACACCATCTACAAGACCGCGGCGATGATGGACGAGCTCGGGAAGACGGCCGTCACCGACAAGGTCGCGATGGTGAATCTGCGCAGCAACCAGCTCGCGTGCCGGGCCGCCGACCGCGCGATCCAGATCCACGGCGGTGTCGGATACACCCGCCACAAGCAGTTCGAGCACATCTACCGCCACCACCGCCGCTACCGCATCACCGAGGGCACCGACGAACTGCAGCTGCGCCGCATCGCGAGCAGGATGTTCGACTTCGGATCACCGCGGGGAACGACTGTGGGAACCGCTTAGCCCAGTTTGGTCTGTCCTTTACATTTGGCCAGTCCATATGCTCTCATGCTGTGACGAGCGCCACTCAGGTGGCTCGCCCGCACCCCAAGTCCACTGTTCGACCATCGACATCGATCGACAGGAGCTCCCATGAGCACAGAGTCCACGCGGCATCTGAACCGCTGGTGGTACGTCGTCACAGGCTTTCTGACTCTGCTGTTCGGCACGACAGCGGTCAACGTCCTGTTCAACATCCTCGGCAAGCCCATGACCCAGGAGTTCGGCTGGGAACGAAGCGTCATCAGCAACGGCCTGTCCATCGAAACGGTGCTGGTGGGCATCAGCATCGTCATCCTGGGTTTCCTCATCGACCGGTACGGGCCCAAGATCCCCTCGGTTCCGATGTCGCTGGCGTTCGGAATCGGCCTGATGCTGATGGCCGCGCTGCCGAACAATCAACTCGTCTTCTACCTGCTCTGTGTCGTGATCGGCGCCGGCGCGGGCGCCGTGAACCCGGTGGCGCACTCGACCGTGGTGAGCGCCTGGTTCCAGGACCGTCGCGGCATGGCGCTGGGCATCCTCATGGCCGGCCTCGGCTCGTGCGGAGTACTCATGCCGTATCTGGCCAACTGGATGCTCGGCATCGGCGGATGGCGGATGGCGTTCCTGGTCATCGGCGCCCTGTGCACGGTCATCCCGGCCGCCGTCTACGCCTTCGTCACCCGCATGCCCGCCGAACACGAGGCCGAGCGCGTGGCCGCACGCCAACAGGGCCGGATGGCCGGGGAATCGCTGCTCACCATCGCGAAGAAGTACCGGCAGTTCTGGCTGCTGTCCGTCGCCATCTTCTTCGTGTCGTCGGCGACGTTCGGCCTGATGTCCCAGGTCGTGCCCATGACGACGGACAAGGGCATCAGCCAGGGCACCGCCGTGTCCATCCTGTCGGTGCTGAGCCTCGCGTCGATCGGAGCACGACTACTGGTCGGCTATCTGCTGGACCGGTTCTACGCCCCCGTCATCGGCTCGATCATCTTCGCCCTGTGCGGAGTCGGCGTCTTCCTCATGATCACGTCCTCGCAGACCGGTGTACTGTTCGCCGGCGCCGCCCTGATCGGTCTGGGTCTGGGCTCCGAGGGCGATCTCGCCGCCTACATGGTGAGCCGGTACTTCCCCAAGCACTCCTACGGCCGGGTGCTGGGATTCATCTACTTCCTGTACGCGCAGGGGTCGGCGTTCGGCATCTTCCTGCTCGGGCAGGTTTACGGCGCCACCGGTTCCTACAGTGCCGGCGCGCTTCCGATCATCGTCCTGGTCGGCGTCGCCATCGCGTGCCTGCTGATGATGGGTTCCTACCGCTTCACGCTGGACCATCGCGAAATCGGCGCCGACAATGTGACCGTAGAACAGAAGGAGCACGTATGACCGACGGATTTCACGACGCCCTGGTGACGCGCAGCACCGAGGAGATGCCGGAGAAGTTCTTCGACCGGTTCATGTTCAATCTCCACCCGGACGGAACCGCTGCACCGTCGGTGATCCTCGGCGCGGGGGTCTACCCGCCGCGGAACGTCGTGGACGGCTTCGTCGTCCTCACCACGGAGTCCGAACAGCGCAATCTCCGCTTCTCCACCGAGCACTCCGACACCGACGGCGCCTCAGTCGGACCGTTGACGTGGGAAACCGTGGAGGACAACACAACCTGGCGAATCCAACTGGGCGAGAACAAGACCGGACTCGTACTGGATCTGCTCTGGCGCGCACGGGCGCCGTACTGGCTCGGATCGGTGGACGTGAAGAACACGGACGGCAACGTCACCGCATTCGATCACCTCTTCCAACCCGGTCGCTACGAAGGCACTCTCAGCCTCGACGGAACCACGACGGACGTCGGCGGCTGGTACGGCCTGCGGGACCGCTCGCGCGGCGTGCGCACGATGTCCGGGGGCCAGGGCCTGCACATCTGGTATCAGGCCCAGTTCCCGGACCGCACGTTCGGATTCCTCCTCGTCGAGGACCGCGTGGGCGGACGGATCCTGTTGGAGGGCGCCGTCATGCACGACGACGGCCGACTCGACGACATCACCGACGTCCGGCACGACCTGGTGTTCACCTCGGGCAACGACCTGGCCTCCGGAACGGTGGAGATCGTGACCGCCGGCGGCGCCACCTACCGCGTCGACGCTGATGCCTCGGCGGGCGGCGGCTACATGGCGGGCGGCGGCTACGGCGGGCACCACGGCAAGGTCCGGGGCCGCGACCACGAGGAGTTCGACGTCTACCCACTGGACGGGACCGTGGGGCCGAAGACTCTCGACTCGGCCCTGACCGACCGGTGCTGCACGTTCGAGTGGGACGGGCAGACCGGGTACGGGATCTTCGAGTTCGCGCTGTCGCGGTCGTCGTCCTACGCGTACCGCGCCAGCATCGCGGCGTAGTCCGATGCGTGCCACTGCCCCTGCACCCGCCGACAGTGCAGGGGCAGTGTGCTAGTCGCGGAACGCGTCGAGACCCTCGCTCGCCATCCGCACCATGTGGTCGGCCAGCCCGGCCGTGCGGGTCACCTTGGCCGGCCAGTACGCGATCGAGAAGATCATGCCCAGGCACGACTGGGTGGCCACCGACACCTCCGCCGGTGATGCGGCGGGGATCGACCGCGCCACCGCAGCCTCCCAGCTCTGGACGTACTGCTTGCGCCGGCGATTGATCGCCTTCCGCCACGGATCGACCAGCGACCGGTCTTCACGCTGGCTGACGTTCACGAGATGGCGGTGCCGGGCCGCGAAGAGGGCATGGTGCCGGATCATCCGCTGAAGATCGAGTTCCGCGTCGTCGTGCACAGGTTCGGTGGCGCCGATCAACTCGTCCATCGCCTCGTCGAACAGGGTGGCCAGGATCTCGTCCTTGCCTGAGAAATGACGGTAGATGGCGGGACCGCTCAGGCCGGCACGAGACCCCAGCTCATCGACACTCGTACCGTGAAAGCCTTTTTCGTAGAACAGCTCTGCGGCAGTGTCGAGGATCTTCCGGTTCCGGTCCACCGCGCCATTCTAGCACCGGTTGTGAACGATCGTTATAGTGGATCGATGACGATACCAGCCGAAATCCCCTCCTACCGCCAGGTGGTCGCACTGCCCCGCGAGTGCGGACCCGTGCTCGTTCCGTCCGCCTACGAGGACGAGAACGGCCACATGAACATCCGCCACTACTTCGACCTCGAGGCGCAGGCGATCGCGGAGGTATTCGACCGGATGGGGATCACCGACGACTACCGCGCCACCAACGGCCAGGGGTTCTTCACCGCGGAGCACCACATCCGCTACTACGCGGAGGTTCACGTCGGCGACCGGGTGTCCGTGCACGCGCGGATCGTCGCCCGCTCCGACAAGGTGGTGCACGCGATGGCGTTCCTCGTCGACGACACCACCGAACGCCTCGCCAGCACCCTCGAGGTCACCGCCACCCACGTCGACCTCACCAGCCGCCGGGTGGTGCCCTTCGCGGACGACGTCGCCGGTGCGGTCGACCTGGAGGTCGCCCGCACCGACGTCACCTGGCCCGCCCCCGTCTGCGGCGCCATGGGCATCCGCGCCCGTGCCCGGGCCTGAGCGTCGTTCCGACCGCTCGGGGCAGATGCGCACCTTTTCGGTTCCCGCACACGTTCCGGGCACCGACAGGAGGTGCGTGAACCGAAAAAGTGAGCGCGCATCGCCCATGCCCGGTCCACGCCGATGACGTGGTCGGTGTCCAACTCACATGGTGTCGGACGGCCTCAGGTCACGAATACGCGACTCGATTCCCGCTGCTGCTCTGCGCATCTGGGAAACGACTCCCGCCTCCATGCCGGCCCGGAGGCGGGTCGTCGGCAACGCGACGACCAGGGCGCCGAGAGCGTCCCCCTCACCATTGCGGAGACAGACGGCGACGGACGATAAGCCGACCTCGACCGCATCCACCGCTGTTGCGTACCCCTTCTCGGACACAGCCCGTAATTCCCTCTGCAGTAGGGCGAACTCCGCAGGCGCCAGCCGGTCGGCCGACAGCGCATGGTCCGACTGGTACAGATCCGCAAGTGCACAGTCGTCGAGTTGCGCAAGCAGCACTCGGCCGCCGGCCGACGTGCGGGCAGGTGGAACATGCCCCTGACGATTACCGACCCTGAGCAGTTTCTCCGACTCGACGGCTCCGATCACCCGGGATTCGATGCCGGTGCGCACGACGAGATTTACCGTCTCCCCCGTCAGCGAGGCTAATTCGTGCATCGAGTCGAGGCACGCATGGCGGAATGTCCGGGTCCAGGACGACCCGGTGGGTCCGACCCCGATCGACGGCCCCGGGAGGTACCTCCGCGACTCGTCCTGCACGACGAAGCCGTGGTAGATCAGCATGGCGAGCAACCGATGGGCGGTCGACTCGGCCACGCCGATCTCCTCCGCGGCGTCTTTCAACCGGAGGCTGCCGTGGTCGCGAACTGCGTTCAGCAACAGAAGCGCATTGTGCACGGACTCGATCATGTAAGTCGGCTTACTGATCGGCCTCGTCTTCATACCGGGATGATAGTTCGGCGTCGCAGCATCCGAGAAGGACACTCAGACGGAGACAAGCCCGCGGGTGTCGGCCTGGAACCGGCCGAAGTTCCTGTTCAACTCGGACAGGTGCCGGGTACTCATGACCACCCCGTACCCGTCGCGGCCCGCGTATGTCCACCGCATCATGGCGTTGTGCACCATCGCGGTCGGCGCCGCGATCCAGGGCGCCCCGACGTTCGGCGTGGCCTGGAGTCGGAACTTCCTCCCGCGCACGTCGGTGACCGTCATGTCGATGCCGGTACACACCATCCCGAGGTGTGTGCTAATCATCTCGAGTTCGTCGGTGAGCCCATACACCTCGCCGTTGTCCATCACGTATCCGTGCGAGAGCTGGAATGCGTCCGGATTCGCCGCCTCGGGGTTCCAGGGGCAGATCATGTGGAAGGCGAGGTCTTCGCCGAACGTCGCCGAGACGATGTGGTTCGGCTTCCCGGCCTTCATGGGGTCACGCGGTCCCCAGCTCCGATCCATCCGCTCGATGGAGTCCACGACGTACTCGCGGCCGCGGACGATCATGGTACCGGTCGCACGGCCGGTGGCGTCCCCGTGTCCGATCACCTTGCGTGCGCCCGGCTCCAGGTCGGCGTGGATATCGGCGGCCGTGCCCGCTTGTGGGCTGTGCTGCGGATCGTGAATGTCGAACGGGTCCATGAGATTCACCCAGTCGACGTGGATCTCGGTGCCGTCGTCGGCGACGTAGTCGATGCGGAACTTGCGCGGCGCGTCGACCGAATCGATCGACAGTCCGATCGGCGAATCGATCCGCGTGAACGATGCCGGCGCGGGAAGATGCGGATTCTCGTTGTAGTGCAACAGTTCCGCTCGGGTGTCGGTGAGCGAGCCGCAGACCATGACCTGGTTCCACATCACCCCGAGGCTCGGGCGCACGTTCGTGTAGATCAGCGTGTAAAGATTCGCCTCCGGTATCACGATCGGAAACAGGATCGTTTCGACCCACAGATGATCTGCTTCAGGGGGATTCTGGTACTCGAAATGCTCGGCGCCAAATGCCATTGTTCTCATTCCTCAGTTCTGATTGATCTAGTGGGTTCGGGATCGTGCGGCCGTACGGGCGGCGAAAATGCCCGCGATCACCGTGAGTGCGACCACGGCCATCGCGTAGTAGGCCGGGACGGTCGCACCGCCGAGGCCGGCGAGTGCCGCCAGGATGACCGGGGTGGGGCCCGCGAAGAGGGTCGTCGACATCTGCCATCCGAGGGACAGTCCCGTGTACCGCGTGTCGGTCTCGAACATTTCGGACAGCAGTGGGGTCACCGCCGCGATATTCGCGGCGACGACGGGGGTGACGACCACCATCACGCCGACCGCGAGTGGAAGCACACCGCTCGACAGCATCACCAGCGACGGATAGATCAGCACTATCAGCGTGACCGACGACACGAGCAGTTGAGGGATCCGTCCCACTCGGTCGGACAGTCGCGCAAAGGGAAGCACTGCAACGCAATACGCGACCAAACCGACGAAGGTGATCAACTGCGCGTCGGCGGCCGAGAAGTCCGTGAACTGCTTCAGCGCTGACGGCATGTAAATGAAGTACAACGCCATCATGCACGAGTTGGTCGCCGCGATACCGATGCCGATGAGCACCGAACGGTAGTCCCGTCGCAGTGTCGTCAGCAGCGGAGACTTCTGCACGCGCCCCTCCCTGGACAGGGCGGTGAACGCCGGGGTTTCCTCGAGCCGGAAGCGGATGTAGAGGCCGATCAACCCGAGCGGCAGCGACAGCAGCAGTGGCAATCGCCATCCCCACGAGGACATCGCCTCGGGCGACAGGGTCCGGGTCAGCGCCATCGCCGTTCCCGATCCGAACAGCATCGCCCCACCCACTGTCAGCGAAATGAATCCGACGAAGAAGCCCCGCCGGGAAGGCGGCGCGAATTCGGCGATGAGCGACGTCGCCCCGCCGTATTCACCGCCCGCGGAGAGTCCCTGCACGAGACGCAGCGTTGTCAGGAGAACCGGTGCGGCGACACCGATCTGGTAATACGTGGGCAGCACACCGATGCCTGCCGTGGCGAGGGTCATCAGCGTGATGACGACGGAGAGCACGACTCTCCTGCCGTACCGGTCGCCCAGCGGCGCGAAGATCACCGCGCCGAGGGGGCGTGCCACGAAGCTGGCGGCAAAGGCTCCGAAGGTCAGCAACAGGCTGACGAACGAGTTCCCCGTGGGAAAGAAGGCCTGCGCGATGTACGTCGCCACGTAGCCGTAGATGACGAAATCGTAGTACTCGACGAAAGTTCCGAAACTGGCGGCTGAGATCGCGCGCCGACGAACGTCTTTCGAGACCGTACTGTCGGTGGCGGTGGAAATCACCTCGGATGACATGTTTTCTCCTGATCCATGGGGCAGACGGTGCGTCGGCTAGCGGACGCGGGACGTGGCGGCGGTGCCGAGCAGAGAGCGGAGCGGCGGGACTGCAGCCGGGTCCGGATCGACACCCTGGGGCAGGAACCACGACCGCTGCATCTCGACGAGTGGTCGTGACTGGTCGAGCACAACGCGGCTGACCTCGACGCCCAAGGCCGGGTCCGTGGTTCGCGCCGATCGGACGATTCCGGCGATCGCTCGTGTCAGCTCGTCCGTCGCCCGGTCGAGTAGTCCGTATTCCGGGACTGCGAGCCGGTCGGTGGTACGCGCCGCCTCGAGGGCGTCCACGAGCAGTGACCGGGCATCGTGATCGACTTCCCGGTAGCCGCTGAGCCGCTCTGCCAGAGCGAGATACGTTCGGAACTCGTACAGCTTCCGCGGATACTCGTGGTGCGCGCGGTCGCGGTAGAAGTCGAGCACGCCGGCGATGACCCGCACCTGCTCGGCGGCCAACGAGTTCGATTCGCCCAGCGCCGGTGTCACCGTCGTGCGTAGCGAGCGGGCGGCCGCGTCGAATGTGTTCGCGGACTTGTTCACCATCAGAGAACCTCCTCGAGATCCGTGCCGAGTTGATGCGCCATCAGATATCCGGTCGCCTCGAGTCCCGTCAGCAGGACGTCCTGGTGGGTCTTCCCGAGCTTCGAGACGCGGTAGGCCGAGCCGAGCGCGGTGACGACGGACTGATATTCGTTCAGGATCCGGTAGAACGTCAGTTTGTCCGGGTCGACGGTGAGGCCGGATGCCGCCTCGTACTGCTCGAAGAAGTCGGCGGTCGGCAGCAGACCCGTCGCGAGGAACTCCGCACCGTCCTCGGACGGGTGGCCGAACGGGTACAGCGTCGCCCACGCCAGGTCGCGGTGGCGGTCGCCGAGGAAGCTGCGCTCCCAGTCGAGTATGGCCGTGACGGATCCGCTGTCCTCGTCGAACAGGAAGTTCCCACCGCGATAGTCGCCGTGGACGAGACTGACACGGTCGAGGATGGGCAGGTTGTCCTCGAGCCAGCCTTCCGCCACATCGAGTAGCGGAAGGTATTCGCCTCTGTCCTCCTCCCACACCCGTCTCGCCCGATTCAACTGCCACAGGGCGCTCTCGGTGCCGCCCACCGCGGGCATCTCGTAGTGGTCCAGTGGGGCTGCCGCGACATCGAACGTGTGAATTCGCGCGAGGAGATCGACGAACTGCGGCGCCAGGACGTCGCGGAGTTCGGGACCGAAGTTGATGCCGATGCCGGCGATCCGGCTCTGGGCGCGGCTCGGCTTCGCGGATCCGTGCACCCAGGTATAGACGAGCGCTGGCTCCGGGAACCACCTGCCGTCTTCGTCGACCCATCGGACGGTCGGCACCGGCACCGTTCCGGCGAGGGCGTTGATCACCTCGAATTCCCGCATCCTGCTGGTGGCATTCAGGGACTCCGGCGGCTCCATGCGCAGAACGAGGTTCTCGGTCACTTCGCCGTCCACAGTGTGGTCGTACCGGAGGGTGAATCCCATCTGGATCTTCGACGCTCCGCCCGTCAGCCACCGCGCGTTCCGCACTTCGAATTGCGAAGACGGCAGTACGTCTCTCAGCATGTTCCCGAGTGCCGCAGTGAGAAGGCCGAGATCGAAGCTGCGGTACCCGTCGTCGGCCCGCCGCTCCATCTTGCGGGTCAGCATCCTGTCGTATTCGGCTTCGGTGGGGAACCGCGCGCGAAGCCCCTCGATGACCTCGGGCGTGGGCGCGTCGCGATCGGCGTCTGCGATCAGTCCGGGTATCTGCCGATCCCGGTGGATGGTTGCTTTCATGTTTTCCTCATCACGCTCATGGCGGGACACGCCGTGACCGGAGCGCTACAGCACGGCTCTCCGGGAGATTGGGCCTTGCGAGTCGGGCGGTCGTCGCCTCGACGTCCGGAACACTAATGTGACCGGGCACACACGTACAGAAGGTTCTGCTGTGCAGAGGATGGGATCGCGGCAACCAGGTCCTCGGCAGATAATGCAGACCAACTCCGCACCATAGTCGCAGGTCGCAGAGTTTTTCACCGTCCCTCTTGAAAACGCTCGTTATCAGCGCTATTTTCGTCATAAGGTAAGACCAAAAGAACTTCGCGGGGCTGGCGCTCCGCGGGCAACACGAAAGGACCAACAGGTCGATGAGTGACTTCACGAGTGACTTCACGGATGTGACGTACGAGGTCGAGAACGGACTCGCCTGGATCACGATCAACCGGCCCGAGCGGTACAACGCGTTCCGCGCGAAGACGGTCGACGAGTTGGTGAAGTCGTTCAAGAAGGCCTGGGGCAGCTCCGAGGTCGGGGCGATCGCGCTCACCGGCGCCGGCGAGAAGGCCTTCTGCTCGGGTGGCGACCAGAAGCAGCGCATGGAGACGGGCGACTACGGCCCGTCCGACAGCGGCCTGTTCGAGGTCGAGGCGCTGCACCGCGTGCTCCGCGATGTGCCCAAGCCCGTGATCGCCGCGGTCAACGGCGTCGCGGTCGGTGGCGGCCACGTGCTGCACCTGCTGTGCGACCTGTCCATCGCCGCCGATCACGCCATCTTCGGGCAGAACGGCCCGCGCGTGGGATCATTCGACGCCGGCCTCGGCACCGGCTACCTGGCGCGCGCGATCGGCGAGAAGCGCGCCCGGGAGATCTGGTTCCTCTGCCGCCGCTACAGCGCCGAGCAGGCCCTCGACTGGGGGTTGGTCAACAAGGTCGTGCCCGGTGACCAGTTGCGGGCCGAGGTCCGGGCGTGGGCGGACGAGATCCTGCAGCTGTCGCCGACGTCGCTGAAGGTGCTCAAGCAGTCCCTCAACGCCGACACCGAGCACTTCATCGCGCAGGGCAACATGGCCTACTCGACCCTCAAGCTGTTCGGTGAGTCCGCCGAGGCGATCGAGGGCATCAGCGCATTCAACGAGAAGCGCAAGCCCGACTTCTCCAAGTTCCGCGGCGCCTGACCCATGACTTCCGGACGGCGGGGCTGTCTCCCGCCTCGCCGTCCGGCAACTCACTTCCCAGGACTCGTCACAGAGAGCAGCAGGCCACATGCGTTTCACCCCAGAGCAACGAGAGTTCGCGGTCGCCGTCCGCGAGTTCTGCGACGCCGAATGCAAGACCCTCCAGCAACGTGACCTGTTGACCGAGGGCGGCACCGTGGCGAACAGCCCCCTCATCCTCGACAAGTTCGCCGGCCTCGGCTGGCTTGCCGTCTCACTACCGGAGGAGTATGGCGGTGGCGGCGCCGGAATGGTCGAGGAATGCATCTTCCTCGAAGAATCCGCACGCGGCCTCGCACCCATCACCGCCTATTCCACCGGCCTCACGGCAGCCCAGACCTACCTGCGCTACGGCACCGAGGAGCAGAAGCGCACCATCGTCGGGAACATGGCCGCAGGCAAGCTCGAGGCGATCGCCCTCAGCGAGCCCGGCGCGGGTTCCGACCTCGGTGGTGTCCGGATCAAGGCGGAACTGGTCGACGACCACTACGTCATCAACGGCCAGAAGACGTGGATCTCCGCGGCCCACGTCGCCGAGCACATCCTGCTTCTCGCCCGGACCGACAACACCGGCAGCAAACACCAGGGCCTGACCCTGTTCATGGTCCCGACCGATACGCCCGGCCTCGAAATTCACGAAATCAAGACCATGGAGGCCCGGACCTGCAACGACCTGTACTTCACCGACGTCGCCGTCCCTGCGAGCGCCGTCGTCGGCACACCGAACCAGGCGTGGCGCCACCTCATGCGGGGACTCAGCGTCGAACGCCTCATCATCGCAGCGATGGCACTCGGCGGCGCCCAGCGCTCACTCGACGACGTGATCGCCTTCGTCACCGAGCGTGAGCAATTCGGCCAGAAGATCAGCAGTTTCCAGGCCATCCGGCACCGGATCGCCGATCTAGCCACGGACATCGCCTTCGCGAAATCCTTCGTGTACGAGGTAGCAGAGCGGATCGACGCGGGCGAGGAAGACAACCTCAACCGCGAGGGCTCGATGGCTAAGCTGAGGTGTACCGAAATCGCGAAAAAGACCGCACTCGAGGCGATGCAGATGATGGGCGGCTACGGCTACACCCGCGAATACGGCATGGAGGAACAGGTCCGCCGCTCCCTGGCGCCGCCGATCTACGGCGGTACCAACGAGATTCAGCGCGAGATCATCAGCAAGAGCCTGGGCCTGTAGCCCTCGTTCCCGACCATTAGGACCAGCGCATGACCACATCCCCCTTCGCGTCCGACGCCCTCGCGGGCAAGCGCGTGCTCATCACCGGCGGCGGCACCGGACTCGGTCGCGGCGTCGCCCGCCACCTCGTCGACCACGGCGCCGAAGTCCACCTGTGGGGCCGCCGGCCCGCCGTCCTCGAAGAGGCCGCCGCGGAGGCATCCGTCTCCCGACCGGGCTCGGTGCACTGGCAGACCGTCGACGTCCGCAACGCCGAACTCGTGTCGTCCGCGATGGACGAGATCTGGACGCTGCACGGCCCGCTGACCGGCGTGATCAACAACGCCGCCGCGAACTTCATCGCCCCCACCGAATCGCTCAGCCCCCGCGCCTTCGAAGCCGTGACGTCGACCGTGATGAACGGGTCGTTCAACACCACCCACGCCGCGGGCCGCCGCTGGATCGAAGGCGGAACCAAGGGCGTCGTCCTGTCCACGCTCACCACCTGGGTGTGGAGCGGCTCCGCGTTCGTCGTCCCGTCCGCGATGGCGAAGGCTGCCGTGCACTCGATGACGATGTCGCTCGCCGTCGAATGGGCGCGCTACGGCATCCGCCTCAATGCGCTGGCCCCCGGACCGATTCCGACTGACTACGCGTGGGAGATGCTCAACCCCACCGAGAAGAGTGCCGTCGGCGCCACCCAGGCCGACCAGGTGCCGATGGGCCGGATGGGCACCATGGAGGAACTCGCCAACCTCACCATCTTCCTGCTCTCCGACGCCTGCGACTATCTCACCGGCCAGACCATCGCCATGGACGGCGGCCAAATGCTCGCCGGCCCCGGCACTTTCGCCGGACTGACGTCGATGAGCAACGAAGACTGGGCCGCCGCCCGGGAAAAGAGCAAGGCCGCCAGCGAAGCCGCGAAGGCCCAGCGCGGAGTCTGACCCACACGCATCAGGGAGGCCTGCCGACGACACTCGCGTCCGTCGGCAGGCCTTCTCCGTCTGTCCAGGAGGGACATGACCATCGAGGAGTCACCGCACTCCCCTTCGTCGCAACCGGTGCCGAAGCACTGTTCCGAGTAACACCCGTGACCGGCGACGCCACCCACGGCACGTCCACGATGACGACCGGACCATGGCTCTCCGACGAACGGGGGATTCCGTGCCGCGGTGCGCTCGGTGTGCTGATGGACGACGTCACGGGGGACCCGATCACCGCCCGCGCCCCGGCCGGGCACTGGTCCGTCACGACGGAACTTCACCTGGACTTCTCCCGCAGCCCTGCGCTCGACGGGTCGATCCTCCGCGCAGAGAGCGAAGTCGTCGCCGTCGATCCGGACGGGGGCCTGGCGAGTGGGCGGATCGTCGACGAGTCCGGACGGGTAGTGGCGATCGGAAGTGCCCGGCTCCGCTTCGTCGCCGCGGAGATTCCGTCCAGATCGTTGCCCGACGACATCACCTGGGCCGGAGCGGGTGCCTGCTCGATCATCGAACTGCTCGGCGCCCACCACAGGCGGGACAACGCCTCCGCCGGCCTCGAGCTCGAACCGTCGGAATCACTCCGCAATCCGCTGGGCAACGTCCACGGCGGGGTCCTCCTGTGCGCATCCGAGATCGCCGGCCACTCCGCGGTGACAGCGGAGGCCGAGTTCCGGACGACGTCGATCGCCATGTCGTACGCCCGACCCTGCCCGGGCACCGAACCGATCACCTTCGCGCCCAGAGTGATCTACCGCGGCCGCACCTTCGCCGTCGTCCAGGTGGTCGGGCGCAATCATTCCGGAAAAACCTGCACCACAGCGACGGTCACGTGTCATCGCGCGTGACCGTCGTCGTGCCAACAGTCAGGCGCCGGTGCCGCTCATCGCACGCAACTCGTGCTTGAGGACCTTCCCGGTCGTGTTCCGAGGGAGAAGGTCTACGATGCGCAATTCGAGGGGAAGCTTGTACCGGGCCAGTTCGGCGCCGGCGAATTCCCGGAGGGCCTCCAGGTCGAGACGCGCTCCCTGTGCGAGGACGACCACCGCCACCACACGTTCTCCCCATCGATCGTCCGGGGCACCGATCACCGCGACCTCGGCGACGGCCGGATGGCCGTACAGCACGCTCTCGACCTCCGCGGGGTACACGTTCTCACCACCGCTGATGATCATGTCCTTGAGCCGGTCCGCAATGTAGTAATAGCCGTCCTCGTCTTGGTAGGCCACGTCACCGGTGCGCAGCCAGCCGTCCGGGCCGAGCGCGGCGGCAGTTTCCTCAGGCATGTTCCAGTATCCCGGGGTCACGGTGTCGCCGCGCACGCACAGTTCTCCGTGCACGCCCGGCGTCGTCACCGCGTTGCCGTCGGCGTCGGTCAGCCGCACCTCGTTCAGCATGCCGGCGGTGCCGCACGACCCGAGCTTGTCCAGAGCGCGGTCCGTCCCCAGGAAGGTCGCACCGGTCGCCGCCTCGGTCAGACCCCAGCACTGACTCACGGGAATCCCGCGCGCCCCGTACAACCGCAGCATCGGCTCGGGGACCGGCGCCGCACCCGCGACGATGATGCGGACGCTCGACAAGTCTGCGGTAGCGAAGCGCTCGTGCTTGCTCGCGAACAACATCATGGCCGGCACCATGAACAGCGATGTCACCCGATACCGCTCGATGTCGTCGAGCAGCGTCCCCGCGTCGAACTGCTCGTGGACGACGACGTGGCCACCGGCCATCAGTGTCGGGAGCGTCATAACGCACATGCCACCGGAATGGAAGAGGGGCGCCGACGTGAGCGCCACGTGCTCGGCGTTGTAGTTCACCGCCAACATCCAGTTGACGTTGTTGGTCCACAGGTTCCGGTGCGTGAGTACGGCGCCCTTCGGCCTTCCTGTGGTTCCTGACGTGTACAGGATCAGGGCGGGCGAATCTGCGTCGACGGCGACCTCGCCGACGTGGCGGGGTCGCTGCGCCAGCAGGTCGTCGATTCCTTCCCAGCCGTCCGCGCCCTCGCCGATCCGCAGCCAGCAGTGCACGCCGAGGCCGTCGCGCACGTCGTCGACGGGGGACGTGTGCTCGGGGTCGGCAATGAGCAGACGGGCGTCGCTGTCCTGAATATTGTGCGCGAGTTCGCTACCCGTGAACCGGAAGTTGAGCGGCACGAATACCGCACCGAGTCGAGCGGTCGCAAAGAGTGCCACCAGAAACCGGCTGTGGTTGAAACCGACGTAGGCCACGCGGTCGCCCGCGCCGACTTCGCACGCGGCCAGCACGTCCGCGAAGCCTTCGATCTGGTGCTGCAGTTCGGCGAACGACAGGGTCTCACCGGCGAAGCTGAGTGCGGCCCGGTCTCCGTCCCGCTCGGCGCGGCGGCGCAGCCAGGTGGCCAGCCCGATCGGATCCATGCACACATCCCTTCTGAGACAGCGTTGACACAGGGGTCAGACCACGGACGATGCCAGCCCGGCCGCGCGGTGGGCGGCGTCGAGGAAGGCACGCACGAGTGCCCCGTCGCGGTAGTACTGATCACCGACTCCGGCGACGGCCCGGCGGCGCCCGTATTCGTACAGCACCGCCAGCTTCCACAGGGCCAGTGCCGTGTACCAGTTCAGGTTCGACAGGTCGGCGCCGGTAGCGGCCGCGTACCGCTGGGCCAATTCGTCGCGGGTCGGGTAGCCCTCCTCGAGGACCGCCACACCGAGGTCTTCGGTCGGGGTCCGCTGCTCCCCCTCGACCGGATAGGACGCGAGGAAATAGCCGAGATCGAACAGGGGGTCGCCGATCGTCGCGAGCTCCCAGTCCAACACTGCGGCAATACGTCCCGGCGAGTCCGGGGCGAGGATGACGTTGCCGATGCGGTAGTCGTTGTGGATGATCGCCGCACCGGACTCGGCGGGCACATTGGCTCCGAGCCACGCGTCGATGTCCGCGAACTCCGGCGGCGGTGTCCCGTCCTCGGCTGCCACCAGCCTGCCCATGCGGCGCAGGTGACGCTCGTTGAATCCCTCGGGCCGTCCGAGATCACCCAGTCCGGCGGCCTGCCAGTCCACCGCGTGCAGCGCGGCGAGGGTGTCGATCAGCGCCTCCCCGATGCGGCGCCGATCTGCGGGCGCGCTCAACGCGGATGGGGTCTCGACGGTAACCACCGGCCCCGCAACGTAATCCATGACGTAGAACGGGACATCGAGCACGTCACCGGTCTGGCCTACGGCGAGGACGTCCGCCACCGGCACGCCACTGCCCGCGAGGCCGCCCACGAGGCGTGCCTCCCGCAGCATGTCGTGGGCGCCCGGCGGAACCGGCGGAGGCGGGGGACGGCGGACAATCACCTGACGGACCCCGTCGGACACCAGGAACGTCAGGTTGGAGTGCCCGTCGCCGATCCGGGACGTCGTCAGCGGGCCGTCGGTGATGCCCCGATCGCGCAGGAACGTCTCCAGCGCACCAAGCGTGTCGGGCGTCCATTCCCAGGTCATGCGCTCGCCTCCATCCGTGTTCTCATTCGTTGATACCTACTGGCCGGTGAAGCGCGGCGCCCGCTTCTCCTTGAACGCGGCAAGCGCCTCCGGCATGTCGGCGCACCGGGTGAGCAGCGCCTGTCCCCGGTTCTCCAACTCCAGTGCCGCCGAGTACGACGTGACTTCCTGGTTCCGCTGCAGAGCCCGCTTCGACATCCTGACACCGCCCGGGGAGTTCGAGGCGATTGCCTCGGCCATCGCGACGGCCTCGTCGAACAGGTCCTGGCTCGGCACGACCAGGTTGGCCAACCCGATCCGGGCGGCTTCCTCGGCGCCGACGAAGCGCGCAGTGTAGGAGATCTCTGCCGCGCGACCCGGCCCGACGAGCCGGGTGAGCTTCCACGACGTGCCCAGTTCACCCACGGACAGACCGACCTTGACGAACGCCGCGTTGAATTTCGCAGTCGGCGCGACGAGGCGGATGTCGGCGGCGAGAGCGAGAGCCATCCCGCCTCCCGCCGCGGCACCGTGAATCGCCGCGATCACGGGGAACGGCAGGTGGTACAGCGCTGCCAACCCACCGGTCGCGGTCTCCTGGAACCTCAGGAACTCGCGGACACCCATTTCGGTGATGACGGAGATCTCGTCCAGATCGAACCCGGCACAGAACACCCGGTCGCCCGCGCCTCGGATGATCAGCGCCCGGGCGTCCGTGTCCCGCAATGCGTATGCGGCGGTGTTGAACTCCTCGAACATCTTCACGGTCATCGAGTTCATCCGGTCGGGCCGGTCGATCGTGAGGACGGCGATCTTGCCCTCGATCACCTCGAGGGTGAGGGTCTCCAGCTGGGGCGGCGTGTAGTTGCTCAGCACCGCTGTATTCTCCCGCGTTTCCGTCTGCGTCATGCCGGTCACCGCCCCGTGAACTTCGGGTTGCGCTTTTCCTTGAACGCCGCCAGGGCTTCGGGCATGTCCTCGCCGCGGGTGAGCAGCGCCTGACCGCGGTTCTCGAGTTCCAGCGCGGCGGCATACGACGACACCTCCATGTTCGCGTGGAGGGCACGCTTCGACAGCTGCACTCCGGCAGGGGAATTCGCACTGATCAGGCGAGCCATCGCGAGCGCCTCGTCGAGCAACGACTCGGCCGGAACGACGGCGTTCAGCAGCCCGAGGGACTCGGCCTCGACGGCCTCGATGAAACGGCCGGTGTAGGCGAACTCCGCGGCCCGTGCAGGACCGATGAGCCGGGGCAGGTGCCAGGAGGCACCGAGGTCGCCGGCCGAGAGACCGATCCGCACGAACGCCGCGTTGAACCGCGCCGCCGGCGAGCCGATCCGGATGTCGGCGGCGAGCGACAGGGACAGTCCACCGCCCGCGGCCGCACCGTTGACCGCCGCGATGACCGGGACGCGGATGCTGCGGATGGCCGCGAGTGCCCGCGCCGCCAGTTCCTGCTGGTCCAGCATCCCCATCGGCGTCAGCGACGACAGCCCTTCGGCGTCGTCGAGGTCGAATCCACCGCAGAACGCCTTACCGGCGCCGGTGAGGATCACGACACGGAGGTCGTGCTCGTGATCCAGTTGCAGCGCAACCTTCTCCAGTTCGACGAACATGGTGTTCGTCATCGAGTTCATACGTTCGGGGCGATTCAACGTCACGACGGCGATGCCGGGTTCCGGCCGCTCGAGCGTGAACGTCTCCCATGTGGTGGGCTCGGTCACGAGTTCACTCCTTCTCAAGTTCGGCGATTCCAGGTGATCGCCGTCAGTGTGTGGTCCGGGCGCGGCGCGTCCGGCCGGTCAGGTCTCTGTAGCGGCCTGGCGCACCGCGCCCGAGCGCAGCCAGTCGGCGACGCGGCCGGACCCGATCCCCCAGTCGGTCAGGATCTCGGTGGTGTGTTCGCCGGGCACCGGCGGACGGCGGTCCAGCGTCGCCGGCGTCCGGCTGAATCTGGGTGCCGGCGCCGGTTGGACGAGGCCGTCGACGTCGATGAACGCTCCGCGCGCGACGTGGTGCGGGTGCGACGGTGCCTCGTCGACGTCCAGGACGGGCGCAATGCAGGGTGTGCGCCCCTCGGCGGCGTCGAGCCAGTCCGCGAGGGTGCGGCCGCGCACGGCGTCGGCGAAGATCTTCTTCATCTGCGGCCACTGCGCACGGTCGTTCTGGTCCGGCAGGTCGTCGGGCAGGTCCAGAAGTGCCACCAGGTCGGCGTAGAAGTGCGGTTCCATCGCGCCGACGGCCAGCCACTTTCCGTCGGCGGTCTCGTAGGCGTCGTAATAGGGCGCGCCGCTGTCGACGATGTTGGTGCCGCGCTCCGTGTCCCACGTTCCGGTCTGCGCGAACCCGAAGAACGGTGTCGCGAGGAGTGCGGCGCCCTCGACCATGGAGGCGTCGATCACCTGCCCGAGCCCCGAGCGTTGCTTTTCGAAGAGTGCGGACACGATCCCGAGGGCGAGAACCATTCCCCCGCCACCGAAGTCGCCGATCAGACTGAGCGGCGGGGTGGGCGGTTGACCCTGCCGGCCGATGAGCGACAGGGCGCCACTCAGCGCCACGTAGTTGATGTCGTGGCCGACGTGCTGCGTGAGCGGTCCGTCCTGCCCGAAACCCGTCATGCGGCCGTAGATCAGCCCGGGGTTCCGTGCGGCGCATTCGTCCGGTCCGATGCCGAGTCGCTCGGCGACTCCGGGGCGGAAGCCCTCGATCAGGACGTCGGCGTCGGCTACGAGCGAGAGCACCACCTCCGCACCGTCCGGGTGCTTGAGGTCGACGGCGACCGAGCGGCGACCGCGGTGCAGCAGTTCGGCGCGGAAGTCGGCGTTCGGGCCGACCAACCCGGCACCGGCGGCACGGTCCACGCGAATCACGTCGGCGCCGAGATCGGCCAGCAGCATGGCGCAGAACGGCCCGGGTCCGATCGAGCCGATCTCGACCACCTTCAGGCCCGACAGCGGTCCGGTGAACGAGCGTTTCACGGTGTCCTGCGACATCTACCCGCCTCCCGCCAATTTTTGGTCCGATAATAATACCTTGGAACCGTTCGTGGCGGAATCCCCCGACGGTCGCGTTCGGGCATGCGCGCTGACGACCAGCACGACCGACAGCAGTACCACCGCTCCCCCGGCCACCAGCGCGGGAGTGACGGGCTCGGACAGCACGACCGATCCGAGCGCCACCGCGACCACCGGGTTCACATACGTATGGGTGGCCACCAGCGGCAGCGGGGCGTGGTGCAGCAGCCAGGCGTACGCGGTGAACCCGACGATCGAGCCGAACACCACGAGGTAGCCGAACGCACCCCACGCTCGGGGACCGATCTCGCCGTCCAGGCGTTCTCCCGTCGCGATCGATGCGAGCGCCATCGCCGCGCCGGCTGCCAGAAGCTGGTACATCGCACTGACATACACGTCGTCGGGCAGCCAGATCCGCGGCTTGATCCACGACCCGAACGACCACGACAGACTGGACAGCACGATGACGGCCACACCCACGAGCGGGAGTCCGGACCGGTCACCGCCGTGCGGCAGCACCAGGATTGCGAGACCGATCAGTCCCACACCGACACCGGCCAGTTCCAGCACCCGCGGCCGGTCGCCGGACAGGGTGCGGTAGATGCAGATCCACAGCGGCACCATCGCGACGAGGAGCGCCGTCACCCCGGAGGGAACTCCGTGCAGTTGGCCCACCGAGGTCAGGCCGTTGCCGCAGGCGAGCAGCAGCACACCGAGGAACGCGGCACCTGCCGTCTCACGCCAGGTGAGGCGCAGCCGCCGCCAGCCGCCGCGACAGGCCAGGAACGCGGCCATCAACACGGCGGCGAGCAGGAACCGTGCACCCATCGAGCCGAGCGGCGGGACCTCCTCGATCACCAGACGGATCGCGAGGTAGATCGATCCCCAGATCACATAGACGAGGAACAGGGCGAGCGCGATCGCACCCCTTCCGGCACGCCCGGACGACATGGCGCTCAGGAGAAGCGCGGAGCGCGCTTCTCGAGGAAGGCGGTGATGCCCTCCTTCGCCTCTCCGTTCTCGAACAGATCCTGCTCCTGGGCGACCTCGAACGCGAAGCCATCCTCGATCGGCGTGTCGAACGACGCGTCGACCGTGCGGATGACGGCGCGCTGCGCGGGCAGCGACATCGTGCAGAGTTCGGCCGCGAGCGCCTGCGCGGCGTCCGTCGCGGCGCCGGCGTCGACGAGCCGGTCGATCAGACCGATCGCGTGCGCCTCGGGGGCGAGGACCTGCCGGGCACTGAGCATGATGTCCAGGGCGCGGCCGCGACCCACGAGACGCGGAAGGCGCTGTGTTCCACCGGCTCCGGGGATCAGCCCCAGCTTCACCTCGGGCAGCCCGAACTTCGCGTCCGCGCCGCCGACCCGCAGGGTGCAGGCCATGGCGAGTTCGAGGCCACCGCCGAGCGCGAGGCCGTCCACCGCGGCGATCGAGATGCGGTCGGCCGAGGCGAGCCGGTCGAGTGCCCCACGGAGCCGATCGCCGTATGCGGTGAAGGACTCCGCGTCCACGGACGACATGTGCTTGATGTCGGCACCGGCCGCGAAGAAGCCCGGAATGTCCGAGCGGACGACGATCACCTTCACCGAGCCGTCGGCATCGGCCGCGTCGAGCGCCGCGTTCAGGCCGTCGATGATCGGCAGCCCGAGGGCGTTCGCCGGCCGACGCTGCAACGTGATCGTCATGACGCCGGCGTCGACGTCGCTCCACGCGACTGCGGGCGTTGCGGTTTCCGACATGCACACCATCCTTCTCGGTCCAGTCCCACGTGAGTGGCAATGTGCGCCCGGGGACGCATTGCCACTCACGTAGGGTATTGACCCAACCATACTAATTGTCGGACCGAAATGGAAGATCAGGGTCGCCGCGGGAACTTCTCGAACTCGGGGCGCCGCTTCGCCTTGTAGGCCTCCCGGCCTTCCTTCGCCTCGTCCGTCGAGTAGAAGAGCAGATTCGCGTCGTGGGCGAGCTGCTGAATACCGGCCATGCCGTCCTCCGCGGCGTTGAAGCTCGCCTTCATGAGCCGCAGCGCGAACGGTGAGAGCTCGAGCATCTCGCGGCACCACTGCACTGTTTCCCGCTCCAGGTCGGCGAGCGGGACGACGGTGTTGACCAGCCCCATCTCGCGCGCCTCCTGCGCGTCGTACTGACGGCACAGGAACCAGATCTCCTTGGCCTTCTTCACCCCGACGAGTTCGGCGAGCAACCCCGCGCCGTAGCCGCCGTCGAACGACCCGACCTTCGGCCCGACCTGACCGAACCGGGCGTTGTCCGCAGCGATGGACAGGTCGCAGACCAGGTGCAGGATGTGCCCGCCGCCGATCGCGTAGCCCGCGACCATCGCCACGACCGGCTTCGGCAGGCGCCGGATCTGGATCTGCAGGTCGGTGACGTGGAACCGGCCGACACTGCCCGCCTTGCCGGGCTCGGTGAGGTAGCCGGTGTCGCCGCGCACCCGCTGATCGCCACCCGAACAGAACGCGTCGGGGCCCTCTCCCGTCAGAACGATGACACCGACCGAGGAGTCCTCACGGGCGTCGACGAGAGCCTCGGAGATTTCCATCAACGTCTGCGGACGGAACGCGTTGCGCACCTCCGGCCGGCAGATCGTGATCTTCGCGATCCCGTCACCACTGTGCTCGTGTCGGATGTCCTCGAACTCCCCGACCGCCGTCCAGGACACGAAATCCGTTGATTCACCGTTGTTCGTCATGCCACGATCATAGGCACATCCGTAAACGATCGTTACCGTCCGACCCCGCGAATGCCGAAGGTGCGGCCCGGAAACCGGGCCGCACCTTTCAAATCGGTGTCCGTCAGGACATCGTCAGGCCACCACTGACCGACAGGGTCTGTCCGGTGACGAATTCGGCTGCGTCGGAGGCGAAGTACGCCACTGCGGCACCGATGTCGGTCGCCTGGCCGAGCCGCTTCATCGGCACGGCGCGGGTCATACCGCCGATCACCTTGTCGGCGTCCTGTCCCGAGCTGTCGGCGAACTTGCGCAGCGCCGGGGTGTCGGTCGGGCCGGGGCACACCGTGTTCGCGGTGACGCCCTTGGTCGCGACCTCACGGGCGAGGGTCTTGGTGAAGGCGATGATGCCGCCCTTGGCGCCCGAGTAGACGGCCTCGAGCGACGAGCCGACGCGGCCGGCGTCCGAACCGATGTTGATGACCCGGCCGAAGCCGCGCTCGACCATGCCCGGGACCGTCGCCTGGATGACCCGCAGCTGGCCCTTGAAGTTGATGTCGAGGATCCGGTCCCAGAACGCCTCGTCCGTCTTCAGGAACGGCATGAAGTCGTCCCAGCCGGCGTTGTTGACTACGATCTCGACCGGGCCGAACTGCTCGGCGACCTGCTTCACCGCCGCCTGCACGGACGCCGTGTCGGTGACGTCGACGGGCACGGCGATCGCCTCGCCGCCGGCGTCGCGAATACCGGCGGCGGTCTCCTCCGCGACCTCCACGTTGAGATCGGCGACGGCCACACGGAAGCCCGCGGCGCCCAGTGCGTCGGAAATACCCTTGCCGATGCCCTGCGCACCGCCGGTCACGAATGCAACTCGATTACTCATGTTCTTCTCCGTCTGTGTCTTTCGTGAATTGTTGGTCGGCCGGTGTCAGCGCCGGGCCCACTCGATGGGGCCGGCGACGATGGAGTGACTGGTGAGCTTGCGGCCGAGCACGGACTGCGCTTCCCGTGCCGCCTCGATGACCCGTGGAAGGTCGAGACCCGTCTCGACGCCCATCTCGTGGAACATGCTCACGAGGTCTTCGGTGGCGATGTTGCCCGTCGAGCCCGCCGGAACGGGGCAGCCGCCCAGTTCACCGAAGCTCGATTCGAAGCTAGCGCATCCGGCCTCGAGTGCCGCGTACGCGTTGGCGAGACCCTGCCCACGGGTGTTGTGGAAGTGGGCGGTCACCTCGACGCCGGGCAGCCGGTCGAGCGCCGCGGCGAAGAACTCCGACGCATAGGCCGGGTTGCACATGCCGGTGGTGTCGCCGAAACCGATTTCGGTGGCCCCGGCCTCGGCGAACCGTTCGGCCAGGTCAAGTACCCGGGTCAGCTCCACCTTGCCCTCGAACGGGCACCCGAACGACGTCGCGATCACCGCGGCGCAGTCGAGACCCTCGGCGACGATCCGCTTGGCCATGACGTCGTTGTCGGCCATGGTCTCGTCGACGGTGCGATTGACGTTCTTCTTGTTGTGGGTCTCCGACGCACTCACGAAGATCGCGACCTCGTGGAACTTGTCGCGCACCTTCAGTGCGTTGTCCAGCCCCTTGCTGTTGGGGACGAGCACCATCAGCTTCGTGGTGTCCGGCACGTCGATCCGTTCGAGCACCTCCACCCCGTCCGCGAGTTGCGGGATCACGTCGGGTCGCACGAAACTGGCGACCTCGATCCGGGTGAATCCCGCCCGTCCGAGAGCGTTGATCAACCGGACCTTGTCGCCGGTCGGGATGCGCTCCGGTTCGTTCTGGAAACCGTCGCGCGGACCGACCTCACGAATCTGGACCTGCTGGGGACGCGCCATGGCGTCGACTCCTTTCCTCTCACTCCGTTGCGGACGCAAGGTCGTACTCCTCGAGTTCGAATTCCAGTTTCTCGCGATGCTCGGGTGCCGCCACCGCGATCATGCGCCGCGCACGCTCGGGGAGGGAACACCCGCGCAGCGCCGCGGCACCGTGTTCGGTGACCACGAAGTCCACGTCGGCCCGGGCGGTGGTGACCGCGCCGTATTCCAGGGCCGTCTTGATCGTCGACTCCCCCCGCGAATCCGCGCGCATCGCGATGATCGAGCGGCCGCCGGTCATCGCCGCGGCCCGGGAGAAGTCCACCTGGCCCCCGACGGCACCGGCGTAGGTCGTGTTGCGCAGCTCCGCGCCGACCTGCCCGGTCAGGTCCACCTCGATCGCCGAGTTGATCGACACGAACGACCGCAACTGCGAGAGCACCTGCGGCGCATGGGTGTAACTCGCCGGCCGGAACGCAACCGGAAGTCCCGGCAACCTGTCGTACAGCGCCGCCGTTCCCAGCGCGGCTCCCGTCACGTGCAGTCCCGGGTCGATCTCCTTCCGCGCCCCGGTGAGGACGCCGCGGTCGATCAGCCGGAGCGCCGCGTCGGAGATCATGCCCGAGTGCATCCCGAGGTCCTTGTGTCCCTCGAGGGCGGTGAGAACGGCGGACGGCAGCGTCCCGACGCCGATCTGGATCGTGTCTCCGTCCGCCACGAGATCGGCGACGTTCCGTGCGATCGCCAGTTCCACCGCGGCGGGCTCGCGGTCCGGCGCCTCGAGCAGCGGCCGGTCGGTCTCCATCACCGCGGCAAACCGCGACAACGGAATTCGTGGTGCGCCGAGAGTGACGGGCATACGCCGGTTGATCTCGGCGATGAGGACCGGTGTGTGGTCGAGTGCGTCCGCGATGTAGTCGACACCGACCCCGAGCGAGCAGTTCCCGGCGGAGTCCGGCGGTGACACCTGCACGAAGCCGACGTCGCACGGCAGCCGCCGTTCGGCGAACAGCCGCGGCAGCGCCCCGTAATGGCAGGGCACGACCTCGAGGCGGGCGAGACGGCGGAGTTCGCCGAGGCCACCGTAGGAGACGACGGAGAGTTCGTCGGGCAATTCGCTCGTCAACCGCCGATTCCAGGTGAGTCCCACGAACGCCCGGACCGGGCCGATCGACGAGACCTGGTCGAGCAGGGCGTGGACGAGCGGGGTGGGTTCCGCGCTCGTCTGGCTCCACCAGATCCCGTCGCCGGGCCGGATGTGCGGTGTCAGGTCGATCATCAGTCGATCCGCTGGATCAGGGTGGCAGTTCCCAGGCCGCCGCCGCAGCACATGGTCACCAGGCCGATTTCGGCGTCGCGCCGCTCGAGTTCCGCGACGATCGTGGCGATGAGCCGGGCGCCGGTCGCGCCGACCGGGTGTCCGAGCGCGATCGCACCGCCGTTGACGTTGACCCGGTCCATGTCGGGCTTCAGTTCCCGCTCCCAGGCCAGGACGACCGAACCGAACGCCTCGTTGACCTCGAAGAGATCGATGTCGTTCATGCTCATCCCGTTGCGGTCGAGCAACTTCCGGGTGGCCGGGATCGGACCGGTCAGCATGATGATCGGGTCCACCCCGACGGTGGTCTGATCGAGGATCCGCGCCCGGGCCTGCAGTCCGTGCGCGTCGACCGCCTCGCGGGAGGCCAGCAGAACACCGGCCGCCCCGTCCGAGATCGGCGACGAACTGCCCGCCGTGATGCGGCCGTTCGCGCGGAACGCCGTCTTCAGCCCGGCGAGGCTGTCGAGGCTCGTGCCGGGACGGACCGGCTGGTCGCTGGAGCGGGTCTCGCCGGCGAGATCGAGGGGGATCATCTCCGCGTCGAAACGGCCTGCCTCGATGGCCTCGGTCGCCAGGCGATGGGAGCGGACGGCGAACTCGTCCATCTCCTGCCGGGAGATCTCCCACCGGTCGGCGATGAGTTCGGCGCTCTCGCCCTGGTTCACGAAGTCGTATCGGTCGCGCAGCGCGTCCGGCCACGGGTCGCCGTACAGTTCGGAGATCTTGGCCGGTGAGTTCATCGGCACGTGGCCCATGTGTTCGACACCGCCGGCGAGAACGACGTCGTGGGTGCCGGAACCGACCAGGGCGGCGCCCATCTCGACCGCGGTCTGGGCGGATCCGCAGCGACGGTCCAAAACGACGGCCGGGACCTCCGGCGGGTAACCCACCTGCAGCCAGGCGTTGCGGCCGATGTTGCGGGACTGCTCGCCGAACGGTGCGGTGCAGCCGATCACGAGGTCTTCGACGACGGCTGGGTCGAGGCCGCTGCGGCGGATCAGGTCGGTGTACACCGCGCCGAGCATGTCGTTGGGATGGGTGTCGCGGAACCAGCCGCGGTCCGGGTGCGACTTGCCCATCGGCGTACGGGCGGATTCCGCGATGATCACTTCACGGGCGGAGCGCTGGAAAGGGTTGCGCTTGTCGGCCATCAGATCACCGTTCCACCGTCGACGGGCAGCACCTGGCCCGTGATGTACGCCGCGCCGTCGGACGCGAAGAACACGAAACTGGCCGAGATCTCCTCCGGTTCGGCCCAGCGGCCCAACGGGATCCGCGCGAGCGTCTTGGCGGCGAGCTTCTCGTTGCTGCGGATGTTCTCCGTCATCTTGGTGGCGGCGAGTGGGGCGAGCGCGTTCACCGTCACCTGCTTCTTGGCGAGTTCACGCGCCAGCGACTTCGTGAGACCGATGATGCCCGCCTTCGCGGCACCGTAATTGGCCTGCCCGATGGTGCCCACCAGGCCGGCGGCGGAGGTGACGTTGATGATGCGCCCGCTGCCGTCGGTAGGTAGGTACGGGAGGACGGCCTTGCTGCACACGAAGCTGCCGACGAGGTGGATGTCGACGATGCGGCGGAAGTCGTCTTCTTCGAGGTTCGGGAACATCGCGGGCGCGATGGCGCCCGCGTTGTTGACCAGGATGTTGAGTGTGCCGTCGTTCAGCGCGGCGGCCTGCTCCGCCGCAGCGGCGGCGGCCTCGCCGTCGCGGACGTCGAGGGCCGCGGACTTCGCCGAGCCACCGGCAGCGGTGATCTCCGCGGCCACCGCGGCGGCGGCGTCGCCGTCGACGTCGGTGACGAGCACGGCCGCACCCGCGCGGGCGTAGGCGTGCGCGACCGATGCGCCGATGCCGCTGCCGGCACCGGTGACGAGTGCGGACTTTCCGGTGAGTTCGAACATCAGTAGCTCCTGGGGAGGCCGAGGACGTGCTCGCCGAGGTAGTTGAGGACCATCTCCTGGCTGAGCGGGGCGATCTTGGTCAGGCGGGCTTCGCGGAAGTACCGGGCCACGTGGTACTCCTCCGAGTAACCCATCCCACCGTGGGTCTGCAGGGCGCGGTCCGCGGCCTGGAAACCGGCGTCGGCGCAGAGATACTTGGCCATGTTGGCCTCACGGGCGCACGGCTTTCCGTTGTCGTAGAGCCATGTCGCCTTGCGCAGAACGAGTTCCGCGGCGTCGAGTCGCGCGAGCGAATCCGCGAGCGGGAACTGCAGGCCCTGATTCATGCCGATGGGCCGGCCGAACACCTCACGCTCATTGGCGTACTGGACGCCCCGGCGCAGGGCGGCCCGGCCGATGCCGAGAGCCTCGGACGCGACGAGCATGCGCTCCGGGTTGAGACCGTCGAGAATGTACTTGAAGCCCTTGCCTTCCTCACCCACGCGGTCCTCGACGGGAATCTCGAGGTTGTCGATGAACAACTCGTTCGACGTGACCGCGTTGCGCCCCATCTTCTTGATCGGGCGGATGTCGACCTTCGAGCGGTCCAGGTCGGTGAGGAAGAGCGTGAGTCCGTCCGTCTTCTTCTTCGCGTCCTCGAATTTCGTGGTGCGCGTGAGGAGAAGGATCTTCTCCGACTCCATCGCCTTGGAGATCCAGACCTTGCGGCCGTTGACGATGTACTTGTCGCCCTCGCGCCGCGCGAAGGTGGTGATCTTGGTGGTGTCGAGGCCGGCACCGGGCTCGGTGACACCGAAGCACACGTGCAGGTCGCCGTCGACGATCCGCGGGAGCGTGCGCTGCTTGAGTTCCTCGGAGCCGTGCACGATCACCGGGTGCATCCCGAAGATCGACAGGTGCATCGAACTCGCGCCGTTCATGCCGGCGCCGGACGCGGCGACCTCCTCGAGCAGGATCGAGGCCTCGGTGATGCCCATCCCGTGCCCGCCGTACGCCTCCGGCGTGGTGATGCCGAGCCAGCCGCCCTTGGCGAACGCGTCGTAGAACTCGGTGGGGAACTCGTGCTCGCTGTCCTTCTCCACCCAGTACTGCTCGTCGAACTTGCCGGCGAGCTCTCGCACCGCATCTCGGATCGTCGCCTGATCCTCGGTCAGATCAAAGTCCACAGCACGTCCCGTCGTCGTTGGTTCCTTTTGGACTTAAGTTACTAAAGGACAGACCAAAAAGTCAACGGCCAATCAGCCGGTGGCCGGCAGCAGGGGCAGATCCCGTGCGAGGCGCTCGTTCCACACGTCCGGGCCACCGAACAACTTCTCGTCGAGCTTGGCGCGCTTGTAGTAGAGGTGCAGATCGTGTTCCCACGTGTAGCCGATGGCGCCGTGCATCACGAGAGCACTGTCGGCCGCCTGCACCGCATTGCGCGGCACCTGCGCCTTGGCGACGGCGGCGTGCATCGCACGATCGTCCAGCCCGAGATCGACCGACGACGCTGCGTAGTACGCAATGGACCGCCCGGCCTCGACGGAGACGAGAATGCCTGCCGCAGCGTGCTTCACGGCCTGGAACGACCCGATCGGGACACCGAACTGCTGGCGCTGCTTGCTGTAGTCCACGGCGAGACCCAGCATGCGGTCCATCGCGCCGAGCGAGTCCGCGGCGACGAGCACGGCCGCGCGCAGCCCCGCGTCCTCGAGCGCAGGAGCCGCCTCGATGTCGAGGCGTTGCCCGGCGACGCCGTCGAACCGGACGTCGGCGGCCGCGCGGGACGGGTCGAGGAAGCGGCGCGGTTCGACCGTGACACTCGCGTCGTCGGTGCGCACGAGGTACAGGGCAGCGGTTCCTTCGGCCGCTGCCACCGGGACGACCAGCAGTTTCGCTCGTTCGGCGCCGAGCACCGTCGACACGCGACCGGTCAGCACACCGGCGTCGTCGACGCGCACCGAGTCGGCGAGCCCGAACGGGCGGGTCGCGTCGACGGTTACGGCCGCGAACCCGCCGCCCACAAGCACGTCGGTGGCGACATCGGCGGGCAGCAGGGGTGCGGCGAGGACGGACGCGGTCCAGGCACTCGACGGCGCGGCGTACCGGCCCAGTGCCTCGGCGGTCAACGTCAGTTCGAGTAGACCACCGCCCTGACCACCGATGTCTTCGCCGAGGCCGGCGGAGAACCAGCCTTCCTCGACGAACTTCTGCTCGAATTCGGCAGGATCTCCCGATTCACCCCATTTGCGGACATTCGCCGGAGCGGCAAACCGCCCGAGCCAGCCGTCCAGGGCTTCGGTGAACATTTCCTGCTCTTCTGACAGTTCCCAGCGCATAGAACTGGTCCTCTCGATGAGACGAAGAATAGGCTGCAAGACGAATGCAGCGAGAACCCAATGGTATATTAGGTCTGACCGTTAGACCAGAGAGGGCGGGGAGCCATGCCACCAGCCGTGCCGAACACCACCCGGAACGGACGTTCCTCCATTCAGCTGACCCCGATGGAGGTACCGAAGGCGTCGGACGTCCTCGCCAACGAATTGCGTGAGCGCATCCTCAGTGGGGATTACGTCGAGGGCACACCGCTGCCGCCGGAGCGCGAACTCGTCGTGCAGACGAAGATGAGCCGCACCACCGTGCGCGAGGCCCTGCGCATCCTCGAGGTGCAGGGACTGGTGCGCATCAAGGCTGGCCGGGCCGGTGGCGCCTTCGTGCAGCGACCGGGCGAGCAGTCGATGGCCGACACGGTGGCCCTGCTCATCCGCGGTCGTCAGATCCGCCTCGCCGCCCTGCTCGAGACCCGCGAGGCGATCGAGCCGTTCTGCGCCCAACTCGCCGCCCGCCATCGCACCGACGAGGACCTCGCGCGACTCGACGCCGCCAACGACGACATCGCCGGCGCGGGCGACAGCCTCGACGACTTCCTGCAGGCGAACATCGACTGGCACGTCGCCGTCGCGAGCGCCAGCCACAACGAACTGTTGTCGGGCCTGATGATCTCGCTCTCGCGGGCCATCTACGCCGCGACCGAGAACGAAGGCTTCATCGACGACAAGGTCCGCGAGATCACCGTCAAGGCGCACCGCTCCGTCACCAAGGCCATTCGCGACAAGGACGCCGACGCCGCCGTGCGTCGCATGAGCCGGCACGTCCACTCCTACGCCGAGTCGATCAAGGACTTCGAGAAGCGCACCGATATCCCACTCGACGAATAGCAGTCCCGTTTGCCGTGTCGACGACGAAGGCCCCACACCGTGCGGTGTGGGGCCTTCGTCGTCACTCACGACGCGTGGTCGCTACCGCCCGCCACCGCGGCGCGGATCTCGTCGATCGCCTCCGGGTTCTCGGCACCCGACAGGTCACCCGGGTCGGTCCCCAGGGCGGCAGCGCGCACCGCCCGCCGCAGGATCTTCGCCGACCGGGTCTTCGGCAGACGCGACACGCGGTGAACGACGCTCGGCGCGAACGGTTTTCCGAGTTCCGCGGCGACCCTGGCGACCAGTTCGGCCGAGATGTCCGCCGTGTCCGCGTCCGCACGGGGAACCCAGAACGCCCACACCGCCTCGCCCTTCTTCGGGTCCGGGACACCGACCGCCGCCGCCTCGGACACCGCCGGGTGCGCCGTCAGCACGGCCTCGACCTCCGCCGGCGCGAGACGCTTTCCCGCCACGTTCATCACGTCGTCGGATCGGCCCCGGATGTACCACTGGCCGTCGTCGTCGACGAGGGCGTAGTCGCCGTGCCGCCACATGCCGGGGAACGTCGACCAGTACGCCTCCAGATAGCGCTCCTCGTCCTTCCACACCCCGCGGGTCATCGACGGCCACGGCTGCCTGCAGACGAGTTCACCCTGTTCGCCGCGCAACGACCGTCCCGCGTCGTCGACGACGTCGACATCCATACCCAGGGACGGGCCGCCCAGAGAGCAGCTGCGGATCGGCTCCACCGGATACGGTGCCAGGAACGAGCCGCCGACCTCGGTGCCACCGGAGAAGTTGATGACCGGCACCCGGCCGCCGAAGACGTCCCGAGCGAGCCACTCGTAGGAGTCCGGGTCCCACGGCTCACCGGTGGACCCGATCGTGTGCACCGAGGACAGGTCGTATCGTGCCGCGACGTCCGTCTCCCGCCCGCGCAGGGTCCGGATCAGCGTCGGCGAGACCCCGAGCATCGTCACCTGGTGCCGCTGCGCGAGTTGCCACAACCGGTCGGTGTCCGGCACGTCCGGCGAACCCTCGTACAACACCAGGGTGCCGCCGTTGGCGTGGGTGCCGACGATCGACAGCGGCCCCATGATCCAGCCCATGTCGGTGATCCAGCAGAACACCCCACCGGGCGTCAGATCGAACGAGTACGCCACCTCGCTGGCCGTCTTCACGAGGAACCCGGCGTGCGTGTGCACGGCGCCCTTCGGCTTACCGGTCGTGCCCGACGTGTACGCCAGCGCGAACGGCTCGGCGGCGTCCATCGCCTCGACCGGACCCGGGTCGCCGCCGTTTCCGAGCAGCTTCGCCCAGGAGATGTCGCGGCCGGTGGAATCGACTGGGGTGCCGATGTTTTCGACCACGACGACCGACTGCACCGTGGGGCACGAAGCGAGCGCCTCGTCGAGAGCAGGCTTCATCGTGACGGACTTGCGACGCCGCACCGTTCCGTCCGCGACGATCACCACCTTCGCGTCCGCGTCCACGATGCGGGACGCGATCGCGCTCGGCGCGAAGCCGGAGAACAGCGGAACCAGCACCGCCCCGAGCCGCGCGACGGCGTACACCGACACGACCGCCTCGGGGATCATCGGCAGGAACAGGGCGACGGCGTCACCCTTTCCGACACCGAGTTCCCGCAACCCTGCCGCGGCGCGTTCGACGTCCGCCGCGAGTTCGCGATACGACAGGCTGCGGACCGTGCCGTCCTCCGCCTCGTGCGCGACGGCCGTCCGGTCGGCGGCCGCCGGGTCGGTGAGCCACCGCCCCAGACACGCGTCGACGACGTTCGTCTTGCCCCCGACGAACCAGTCCGGATGCTCGATTCCGCGGGAGGTGTCGAGCACCTCGCGGTACGGGGTCTGGAACGGCAAGCCCAGATCGCGGACCACTGCGTCCCAGTACCACCGCACGTCGGCGACGGAGCGGGCGCGGAGTTCGCCCAGGCCCGACAGACCATGGGCGCGGGCGAGGCGGGTGACGTTGGCGTTCTCGACGTACTCGTCGGTGGGGTGCCAGGTGTAGTCGGACACGGTCAGCTCCTCGGCATGTCGAGCATGCGCTCGGCAACGATGTTGCGCTGGATGAAGGTGGATCCGCCGGCGATGGCAGTGCCGCGGGCTTGGTACGCGAGCCGCTGCCACCGCGCCGTCTCCTGCCGCTCGTCGTCGAGGGCGAACTGCCCGCCGACCGGTTCGAGGGACAACCGGAAGTCGGCGAGTTCCTCGACGAGGGGGCAGAAGAACAGCTTGCCGATCGACGTGACCGGCCCCGGTGGGCCGTCGTTTGCCGCGAGGGTGATGACGCGCTGGCCGATGAGGTAGTGCACGAGTGCGCGGCCGTACAGGTCGGCGACCTTCTGCCGGATCACCGGGTCTTCGCCGAGCGGGCGGCCCGCGTCGTCGGTCATCCCCGCGATGTCCGACACGATGTCACCGACGGCGCGCTTGGTGTTGACGCGACCCGTCGCGATCGCCACCCGCTCGTAGGCGAGCGTGCCCATCGCGACCTTCCAGCCGCCGTCGACCTCCCCGACGACGAGCTCGTCGGGAATGAACACGTCGTCGAGGAACACCTCGTTGAATTCCGCTTCGCCGAGCATGTGGGCGAGCGGGCGCACCGTGATGCCCTCACTGTCCATGGGCACCAGGAAGTAGGTGATGCCCTTGTGCCGCGGTCCGCCGCCGGTGCGGGCGAGCAGGATGGCGTGGGCCGCGATGTGTGCGCGGCTGGTCCAGATCTTCTGCCCGTTGACCTTCCAGCCCCCGTCCACCTTCGTGGCCTTGGTGCGCAGCGAGGCGAGGTCCGATCCTGCCTCCGGCTCGGAGAACAGCTGGCACCAGATTTCCTCGCCGGTCAGGATGGGGCGGAGGAACCGCTCCTTCTGAGCGGGTGTCCCGAAGTCGATGATGGTCGGGCCCGCGAAATCCTCACCGATGGTGTTGAGGCGCTCCGGTGCGCCCACCCGGTCCATCTCTTCAGTGAAGATGGCCTTGCGGATCGGGTCGGCGGCCTGGCCGCCGTACTCCTGCGGCCACGACATCCCGCCGTAGCCGGAGTCGAAGAGCAGCCGCTGCCATTGCTGCCAGAACGGCACCTTGTCGACCAAATCGACCGGTTCCGGCCACGGCAGCGTCGGCACCGCTTTCTCGGCCCACTCCCGGACTTCTGCACGGAATGTGGCCTCGTCTGGGGAATCAGCGAGCTCCATTGCACCCTCCTCACGAATTTAGGCTCAATGATACTATAGGTCAGTCCAAAAAGGAGGCCCGGATGTCCGACCCACTCCCCGCCGGCGTCGTCGACCGCGTCGAATACGACGTCGAACGCGGCAAGATCCGCGAATTCACGCGCGCGACGTTCACCACCGATCCCGTGCACACCGATCCGGCCGCCGCGCGCGACGCCGGATTCGACTACGTGCCCGCGACTCTCACGCACACGGTCGTCGCCGGACACCAGCGCGACCAGCGCGCGTTCGTCGACTCGCTGGGCCTGGCCCTCGCGCGGGTGGTGGTCGGTTCGGTCACGTGGACGTACCTGCGACCGCTCACCGCCGGCGACCACGTGATCGGCACCCGGCGCGTCGTCGATGACGTACAGCGAGAGGGCAAGCGCGGCGGGACGATGCGCGTGGTAACCCTGGAGACCGAGTACCGGGACGCCGACGGCGAACCCGTGGTGCGGCTCGAGGAGGTCCTGATCGAACGAGGAGAACAGCGATGAGAACACCTGCCAAGGTCCGCGTCGGCGACGCCCCCGATACCCGCGTGGTCGGCCCCGTCAGCCAGACCGACATCGTCCGATTCGCCGGCGCCGGAGGCGATTTCAATCCCCTGCACCACGATCCCGGGTTCGTCGCCACATCGGGTTTTCCCGGTGTCATCGCGATGGGGCAGATGCAGGCCGGGATCCTGGCGGGATGGCTGTCCGACACGTTCGGCGTCGAGCACGTGCGCTCCTTCGGTGTCCGGTTCGTCGCGCCGGTCTTCCTGGGCGACACCCTGACCCTGGGCGGCACGGTGGTAACGATCGCCGAGGCGAATGGCGAGTCGCTGGCGACACTCGATCTCGTCGCCTCCGGCGACAAGGGCCCGGTCGTCACCGGATCGGCGACGGTCGTGGTGGCCGCGACCTGATCACTCCGCTCCAACCACGCGAAAGGGGGCGAAGCCGATCGGCTTCGCCCCCTTTGTCATCCGATCAGCTGACGGCTTGTGCCCGCTGCTGCCGGTCGGCCTCGATCTTGGCCGCGATCTGCGCACGGAGCACGTTCTTCTGGATCTTGCCCGTGGCAGTCGTCGGCAGAGCCTCGACGATCTCCAGCCGCTCCGGAACCTTCTGGATCGCCACTCCCTGCTCGAGGAGGTAGGTCTTGATCTTCTCGAGCGTGATGTCGCCGTAGCCGGGCGCTGCGACGAGGTAGAGACACACCGCCTCGCCGAGACGCTCGTCGGGCATCGCGACCGCGGCGACACCGCGGACGGCGGGATGCGCCGCCAGGAGGTCTTCGACCTGACGGACACTGATGTTCATTCCGCCGCGGATCACGATGTCCTTGGTGCGGCCGGTGACGCGCACGTAGCCGTCCTCGTCCATCCGGCCGAGATCGCCGGAGCGGGAGTGGCCGTCCGGCGTGAACAGCTTGGCCGTCTCCTCCGCGTTGTGGAGATACCCGAGCATGTGCATGGCGCCCTTGTAGGCGATGTCACCTTCCTCGCCGCGCGGAACCTCGTTGCCGAGTTCGTCGACGACCTTCACCGACTGCATCGGCAGCGGACGCCCGTCCGAGGTGAGCGACCGCTCGGGCTCGTCGCGCACCGTGCACATGGTGGTGGTGACGTTTTCCGAGCGGCCGTACAGGCTGAGTACCTGCAGGCTCGGGAACAATTCGGCCGCCTTCGTGACGAAGCTGGCGGGGATCGGGGCGCCGGCCGCCACCCACAGCCGCATGCTGCCGATGTCGTGCACTGCGGGGTCGTAGGCGTCCATGAGCATCTGCAGGAACGTCGTGGCACTCACGGCGACCGTGCACCCGCGCTCCCTGATCTGCGCCATCCCCCGGACAGGCTCCCACACCTCGATGAGATGCGACGCCGCGCCGTGCATGAGCGGAAGAACGATGCTGGTGACCAGGCCGGTGGTGTGCGTGATTGGCGAGGGGCCGAACTGCACGTCGTCGGGCGTGTAGGCGAATCCCTTGGCCAGCAGACGGGATCCACAGGCGATCGTGTTGAACGTGTGGATGCATCCCTTGGGGCGGGACGTGGTGCCGCTGCTGTAGACGATGACGAACGGCTCGTCCGGCCCGACGCCGGTCCCGAGTTCCGCGATCGCCTCCTCGGGGCCGATCTCCGCGAACAGCGACTCGAACGACATCGCGCGGTTCGGCAGGTCGCCGTTCCCGCGGACGACGACCACGTCCTCGAGCGAGTCGACGGCACCCAGGATCTCGGTGTACATGCCCGCGTAGTCGAACTTCTTGAAATTCTGCGGCGTAATCGCCAGCCGCACACCGGCGTTGCCCAGGATGTATTCGACATCGTCGCGGCGGTAGATCGGCATGATCGGCACCAGGACGGCGCCCAGTCGCGACAACGCCACGGAGATGACGGCGAATTCGATCCAGTTCGGAACCTGCACCGACACCCGGTCACCGACAGTGATCCCGTGGCGTCGCAGTCCCACGGCCAGGCTCAGCGCCTGTTCCCGCAACTCCCGGAAGGTGATGCCGCCACTGGTGTCGTCGGTCAGGAAGACACGGTCGCCCCGCTCGGCGACCTGGACCTCGAGCATGTCGAAGAAGGTGTCGCGGTGCCACTGCCCGGTGGCATAGAACTCTCGGATCTGTTCGTCCGAATAGCGATCGGTGACCGATGCGAACGCCATGGGAAGCCTTCCTCTGAGCGCAGATGTGAAGAGGTAATGAAGAACTCTGTGTTGGCCCTCACAATATAATGGTTAGACCGAAAGTGCAACGAGTTCGAAGTCGCGCGATCAACGCATGCTCCATACGGGAGAACGCTTTTCACGGAACGCGGTGACCCCCTCGACGATGTCCTCGGTCGTGAACGCGAGAGCGAGCTGAGACTGCAGCGCCGCGAGAGCGTCCGGCAGGGACATGTCGCGCGTGTTGTTGATCGCCTCCTTCCCGAGCCGCATCAACAGCGGCGACTTGCCCGCGAGGCGGCGGGCCCACGCCCGGACCTCGGCATCGAAGTCGTCGTCCGGAATCACCCGGTTCACCAACCCCAGCTCGAGGGCGTCCGCGGCCGTGATGAGCTCGCCGTACATCATCAGCTCGTTCGCCTTGAGCCGCCCGACGTTCCGGTAGATGAGCGCGGAGATCATGAACGGGAAGACGCCGACGTTGATCTCCGGGCACCCGAACCGGACCGACTCCTTGGCGAGCACGAAATCGCACGCGAGCGCGAGGCCGAACGCTCCGGCGAGCACGTCGCCGCCAGCCGCGCAGATCACCGGCTTGCCGAGTCCGCCGATGAGTTGATACAGCCGCGGGAAGCGATCCAGCCCGGCATATTTGACGATCGTGGGCGTCTCGCTCGCGAACGCCTTGAGGTCGCCGCCCGCCGAGAAGATCTTCTCGTGCGACGACGCCAGCACGACGACCCGCACGTCGCCGTCGTCCCGGGCGCGTTCGAGCGCGGCGAGAAGCTCGTCGAGCAGGTCGTCGGACAGCGCGTTGCGGGTTTCGGGACGATCGAGAGTGAGGACGGCGACATGCTCGTCGACGTCGTATCGCACGGGGTGCGCCATTAGGTCGATCCTTCCATTTTGGTCGTACCATTCGACCCTAGTACGACGGTCGCACCCGAGACAAGAACCGCCGCGAATCACTTTCGCAGAATGCGTGACGTATTTGGACTGACCATATACATTGGAGTGAGGCCGTGGACGGTGCAGCAACGTCCCAGGTGACACCTTCTCTATACTGTGCGTTGGGTCACAGGAACGGACGACGGTGTCGTCGTCATCCGTGCGCGGCCACGGCGCGAGGAGTGGTGAGTGGTCATTTCGACGAGTTCGTTCGAGCTTGCCGAGCTTGCCGAGCAGGCGGTTGCGGAGTTGCAGGAGCTTCTCGGCAACGAGCCGAACCTGATCCGGCTGGCGGACGGCGAACCCGACCTCACGGTGATCCGTGCGTTCGCGGCCCGGAAGTTGCGTGAGGGCGTCGACTCCCCCGAGCGCACCCTGCGCCTCGCGGAGCTCGTGACAGAACTCGACGCCGCGAGTCGCGAAAACATCGCCCGCCGACTGAGCGTGCACACCGCCCAGTTCGAGGCACTGCAGCGGGTTGTCCGTGCGCTCGATGCCGGTGCGGATCACCTCGCCGAGGTCGTGACCCGGGAACTGTGCACCAGCCTGGGATACGGCAAGGCGATGTTCTCCGTGGTCCGCGGTTCCACCTGGTCTCCCACCGCGCTGGCGGTCAACCCGGAACTGACCGGGGACTTCCACGAACTCGCCACGGCCATCGACGGACGCGAGATCTCGCTGCGCGAGGCCCCCCGCGAGGCCGAACTGGTCCGGCGACGCCGGCCGTATGCCGTAGACGCCGTCGACACCTACCGGCACACGTACCGGCCCCTCATCGACCTGTCGCGACCCGCCGGATACCTCGCCGTTCCGGTCGTCGTCGACGCCCGCGCGGTGGCGATTATCCACGTCGACCGCCAGAGCGACAGCCTGTCCGACACCGACGTCCACCTCGTCACGGTGCTGGCGGGCGCCTGCGCCTCGTCGAAGGAACGCGCCGACCTGCGGCAGCAGATCTACACCCGAAACGAGCACGTCGACGCCGAGATACAGCGGCTCACCCAGGCACTGCGGCACCTCGAGCAGGCACCCGTCACGATGCCGGAATCGGCCGCCGCCGAACTCCCCCGGACAGGGGCGTCCACCGACTTTTCGCAGGCACCGATCATGCCGCGCGCGCAAGCGCTGACCGCGCGCGAACGCGAGGTGCTCACGCTGATGGCGACAGGGGCAACCAACGCCACCATTTCCCGTCGGCTGTGCATTTCCGACGGCACCGTCAAGTCCCACGTCCAGCGGATCTTCAAGAAACTCGGCGTCTCGACGCGAGCCGAGGTAGCGGCGCTGTGCGCCAACGCCAAGACGGTGTCCGGTGGCTGACGCTCCCCACCCCGAACCGCACACGGACGAGAACACCACGGACACCGATCGCGCCATCACGGACATCCTCTCCGAGATGCGGACGGCCGATCCGGACCGTTCGACCGAACTCGGCAGGCTCCTCGTCGATCTCCTCGACCGCAGAAACGCCACGGACGCGATCCGGTCCGCCGAGATCGGCGCGGTCGCGACGGGCATCGATCGCGCCGTCCGGGCATTGGACGACGCGGCCTCGAGCGCGGAACTCATGCAGCGCGCGTGCGAGCGCGTCGCGGAACTCTGCTCCGTGGACAAGGTTGTCCTCTCACGCCTCGACGGCGACCGGATCATTCCCGTCGCCGCGTTCAGCGCCGCCCCGGACACGATGCCGGCACTGCCCTCCGAGTTCGGTCTCCCGGACGGCTCGCCCGAGGCGGATGCGCTCGAGACGAACACCGTCACGGTGGGTTCCCCCGCTCCCGCCGAGCTGCGAGAGTTGCTGGGCGCGCACGGTTTCACCACCACCCCCGTCGTGGTCGACGGGACTCCTGCCGCGCTCGTTCACGTCGGCGCGGTGTTGGACGGGTCACGACGCCACGCCCTGGGGGTGTTCGCCGAAGTGCTCGGCGGGCACTTCGAGCGAGTCGGCCTGGAGTCGCGTCGTGAGCGTCAGAATGCGCTCTTGCGCGAGAGCGCCCGGCGGTGGACCGGCGACCCCGACGTCGACGCGGCACCCTCCCGCGGCGCGTCCGATCTCGCACCGTCGCAGTCCGACCGCGACGTTGCCCAGCAGCGCCTGCTCGAACCACTGACCGAACGCGAAGCCGACGTCGTCCGATTGATTCTCACCGGGGCGTCGAATTCCGCGATCGCCGCCGAACTGGTCATCACCGTCGACACGGTCAAGTCCCACGTGAAACGCATCCTCCGCAAACTCGGCGCGACCAACCGCGCCGAGCTGATCGCGAAGTATCAGTCCCCGACCCGGTGAACCCGGCCGGATCGGTCAGGCGTCCGAGGACGGCACGGTCACCGTGACGGTGTCCACGTCCGGCGTCAGCACGAGCTGGCAGGCGAGACGCGAACACGGCTGGACACCGTCGAGGAACTCGAGGAGGTCCTGTTCCTCCAGGGTCGGCTCGCCGAACGCCGCACTCGAATCGTCGTCCAGGAACACGTGGCAGGTGGCGCACGAGCAGCTACCGCCGCATTCCGCGACGATGCCGGGCAGGTTGTTACGTACCGACCCGTCCATCACGCTCTGGCCGGCGGGGACGTCGACTGGCGACGTCGAGCCGTCCGGGAGCTTGTAAACGACGGTGGGCATGGCGATCTCCTTCGGGTCGTCCGGTGAACATCTGCGCGGCCCTCTCGCGGGCGGCTCGCCGAACCCAGAAAGGTCCGGCCGAGTTCATATCGAAAATTGTGTCGCCGGTCACTGGCCGGGCACATCACCACTTCGACTGATTACCCCCCTCCAGCGGGGTGATTCTCGGCGTCCATGCAGGGGTGACGCGGCATACATCCCCCGTTAGGTGGACAACTATCGATCAATGGTGTGATGCCCCTCACTCTCACAGCTGACAGGCTGAACTCACTCCAGTCGGCGAGGGCGCCGCAACGTTCGGCGCCGCATCTCACTGCACCACGAAGGGGAATTGATGAGCACTACAGAGCAGGTCACGGAACTGATTCCGGACGCCGTCGCCCGCCAGGTGGTCCTGCCCGAGGGACACCGGGACAACGACGCGCTGTTCGAGGCCTACCGCTGGCTGCGGGAGAACAACCCGCTCGGGCGCGCCGAAGTGGAGGGGTACGACCCCATCTGGCTGGTGAGCAAGCACGCCGACATCATGGAGATCGAGCGCCAGCCCGACATCTTCACGAGTGCCGGCGGCGAGGACAAGGGCTCCGTCAACCCGATCCTGGCGAACCAGGCCGGCGACGCGTTCACCAAGAGCATCAACAACGGCAGCCTCCGCATCCTCGAGACCCTCACCTACCTTGACCCGCCGGAGCACACCGCGATCAAGGACATCGCGCTGGACTGGTTCCGGCCCACCAACCTCGCCCAGTGGGAGACCGTCATCCGCGACCTCGCCAAGGCTGCCGTCACCCGGCTGCTGAAGACGGACGGCCGGATCGACTTCGTCAAGGATTTCGCCCTCCACTACCCCCTGCACGTCATCATGAGCCTGTTCGGGGTACCGGAGTCGGACGAACCCCGGATGATGGCCCTCACGCAGGAATTCTTCGGCACCGCCGATCCCGACGCCGCGCGTGAGGACGTCGAACCGCTCACCCCGGACGCCGCCGCGAAGCAGTGGGTGGCCACGATTCAGGACTTCTACGCCTACTTCGAGCGGCTGCTGCAGGACCGGCGGGCCAACCCGCGAGACGACCTCGCGACGATCATCTCGGTGGCACGCGACGAGAGCGGCGAGTACTACCCGAACGAGGTGGCCTACGGCTACTTCATCGCCATCGCCACCGCCGGTCACGACACCACCTCGAGCACCCTCGCGGGCGGCATCCTCGAACTCGGCCGCAACCCCGAACTCCTCGCGAAGGCGAAGGCGGACCCGGCGCTCGCACCGCACATCGTCAACGAATCGCTGCGCTGGGCGTCGCCGGTGAAGCACTTCATGCGTCAGGCGACGCAGGACTACACGCTGCGCGGTCGCGACATCAAGAAGGGCGACCGCTTCATGCTGCTGTACCAGTCGGGCAACCGGGACGCGGACGTCATCCCGGACCCCGACACGTTCGACATCACCCGCAGGCCCAACAAGCACATCGCGTTCGGCTACGGCCCGCACATGTGCATCGGCCAGCACCTGGCGAAGCTGGAACTGCGGATCATGTTCGAGGAACTGCTTCCCCACATCGCGTCGGTCGAGTTGGTCGACGACACCAAGATGATCCAGACCAACTTCGTCGGCGGGCTCAAGAACATGCCCGTGCAGATCGAGTTCACCCGGTAACCATGGTCACGTCACAAACAGCACCCACCGTGGTGATCGTCGGCGCCGGGCATGCCGGCGGCACTCTCGCCGGCATGCTGCGGCAGCAGAAATTCGACGGCCGGATAGTCCTGTGCGGGGACGAAACCCATCCGCCCTATCACCGACCGCCGCTGTCGAAGAAGTACGCGGACGACGAGTTCGTCCAGTGGCTCAAGCCGGAATCGTTCTACGCCGACAACGAGATCGACACACTCCTCGGCGATCCGGTCGTCCGGATCGACCGGGACGCCCGCACCGCGACGACGGCGTCCGGCACGGTCCTGGAGTACACGACACTCGTTCTCGCGACGGGCGCCGCGCCGCGGACGCTGACGCTCCCCGGAAGCGATCTCGAGAATGTGCTGAGCCTGCGTACCCTCGGCGACGCCACGCAGTTGCGCGAGGCCGTGCACACCGGATCGACTCTCGCCATCATCGGTGGTGGGTACGTCGGTCTCGAGGTCGCCGCCTCCGCGCGCGCTCGCGGATGTGAGGTCACGGTGATCGAACGGGAAGACCGGGTGCTGGCGCGGGTCGCGAGTCCCGAACTGTCGAACGCTCTCACCGACTTCCACCGCAACCGCGGCACTCGCATCCTCACCGGTGCCGAGGTCCGAGGAATCACCGAGAAGAGCGGTCGCGTCGCGGGTGTCGAACTCGGCGACGGAACCGAGATCCCGTGCGATCTCGTACTGGTCGGTGTCGGCGCGATCCCGAACGACGCACTGGCCCGGGAGTCCGGCATCGAGTGCCTCGCCGGGATCGTCGTGGACGGTTCGGCCCGCACCAGTGATCCGCACGTCCTCGCGATCGGCGACGTGACCTACCGCCTGCACGACACGCTCGGGAAGATGGTGCGACTCGAAAGCATCCCCAGCGCAGTCGAACAGGCAAAGCAGGCGTCGTCGGTCATCACCGGGACGCCGCTGTCGCCGCACGAGGTGCCGTGGTTCTGGTCGGATCAGTTCGACCTGAAGATGAAGATGGCAGGGATGGTCGGCCCGGACACGAGGGCCGTCCTGCGTGGCAACCCGTCCGACTCGTCCTTCGCCCTGTTCCACCTCGACAGCGACGGGATTCCGGTGGCTGTCGAGACCGTGAATGCTGCAAGCGAATTCATGGCTGGTAAGAAGTTCATCGGTAATCGCAGCAAGGTCGATCCCACCGCTCTCGCCGATCCCGCCATCTCGTTGCGGGAAGCCGTTCTCTGAGCATTTCGATTCCGGTCGTCCTCACCGGGCCGCCCACACAAGACATGGAGAAATGACGATGGAAGCACTCGCAGCAGTCGCGAGAGAACCGCACACCGAGTTCACCCTCGAACCTATCACCATCGACGGGCCGAAGGCCGGCGAGGTGCTCGTCGAAATCGAGGCAGTCGGCATCTGCCACACCGACCTCGCCGCCCGCGACGGCGCCCTCCCCACCGCACTGCCCGCCGTCCTCGGCCACGAAGGCTGCGGGATCGTCCGGGAAGTCGGTACCGGCGTCACCAAGGTCGCCCCCGGCGACCGCGTCGCCATCACCTTCAACAGCTGCGGCACCTGTCCCTCGTGCACCACCGGGGCACCCTCCTACTGCCACCAGTTCATGCACCTCGCCTACGACGGCGTCCGCGACGACGGCACCGGCCCGATCACCACCCCCGACGGCGAATCCCTGACCGGCCTGTTCTTCGGGCAGTCCTCGTTCGCCACCTACAGCCTGGCGTTCGAACGCAACGTGGTGAAAGTTCCCACCGACGTTCCCGCCGAACTCCTCGCACCGCTGGGCTGCGGCATCCAGACCGGCGCCGGCGCCGTCATGCGCTCCCTGAACTGCCGCCCCGGATCCGCGATCCTCGTCGCCGGCGCCGGATCGGTCGGGCTGGCCGCCGTCATGGGCGCCGTCGTGCAGGGCTGCACCACCATCATCGCCGTCGAACCCCACCAGTCCAGGCGCGACCTCGCCCTCGAACTCGGTGCCACCCACGCCCTCGACCCCGCCGCCGGCCCGGTCGCCGAGCAGGTCCGCGCCATCCTCCCCGCCGGCGTGGACTACGCCATCGACACCTCCGGCATCCCCGCCGTCATCGAATCACTCATCGGCGCCATGACCTTCCACGGCAAAGTCGGCCTGATCGGTGTGCCCGCCGACCCCGAATCCTCCGTGCCGCTGAACATCATCAACTCCCTTGCCATGGGTCTGACGATCACCGGCATCATCGAGGGCGACAGCGTCCCCGACGAGTTCATCCCCGAACTCGTCGAGCTGTACCAGGCCGGCCGGTTCCCGCTCGACAAACTCGTCACCACGTTCCCGTTCGCGAAGATCAACGACGCGATCGACGCCCAGCACCGCGGCGAGGTCCTCAAACCCGTGCTCGTGCAGGACTGACACCCCCTCACCGAACCTCCCGAGAAGGACACCCGATGACGATCGACTACCCCGATCTCTACATCCGCGGCGGATGGGCCCGCCCGTCCGGCGCCTCCACCATCCCGGTCATCTCCCCCACCACCGAGCAGCAGATCGGCTCGGTACCGGAGGGCGCCGAGACCGACATCGACGACGCGGTCGAGGCCGCGCGCGCCGCACTCACCGAATGGGCCGCATGGACCGCAGCGCAGCGCGCCGAGGTACTGGGCCGCTTCGCCGACGAACTCGAAGCCCGCGCCGAGGACACCGCGACCCGCGTGAGCAGACAGAACGGCATGCCCATCACCCTCGCCCGGCAGTTCGAGGGCGGCTTCCCACCCGTGCTGCTGCGCTACTACGCCGACATGGCGGCGCAGCAGGAAGACGAGATCCGGCCCGGCATGCTCGGCGGCTCCACCCTCGTCACCCGCTCCCCGATCGGCGTCGTCGGCGCCATCGTCCCGTGGAACGTGCCGCAGGCCATCACGTTCCTCAAACTCGCCCCCGCCCTCGCCGCCGGGTGCAGCGTCGTCCTCAAACCCTCCCCCGAAACCGTGCTCGACGCGTTCCTCATGGCCGAGGCCGCCATCGCCGCCGGACTGCCCGCCGGTGTACTGAACGTCGTCCCCGGCGGCCGGGAACTCGGCGCCTACCTCGTAGCCCACCCCGGCATCGACAAGGTCTCGTTCACCGGCTCCACCGGCGCCGGCCGCGCCATCGCCCGCACCTGCGGCGAACTGCTCCGCCCCGTCACCCTCGAACTCGGCGGCAAATCCGCCGCCGTTATCCTCGACGACGCCGACCTCGCCGCGAACCTCGAATCCTTCTACGCAGCAACGCTCCTCAACAACGGCCAGATCTGCTGGCTAGGCACCCGCGTCCTCGCACCCCGCTCCCGGTACACCGAGATCGTCGACACCATCACCGACCTCGCCCGGGGCCTGTCGGTCGGCGACCCACTGTCCGACACCACCCAGATGGGGCCACTCGTCTCCGCCCGGCAACGGCACAGCGTCGAAAGCTACATCGACAAGGGCCGCTCCGACGGCGGCCGCGTCACCACCGGCGGCCGACGACCCGACAACATCGACCACGGCTGGTTCGTCGAACCCACGGTCTTCGCCGACGTCGACACCGGCCACACCATCGCCCAGGAAGAAATCTTCGGCCCCGTCCTGTCAGTCATCCCCTACACCGACGAAGCCGAGGCCATCGCCATCGCCAACCACTCCGACTACGGACTCGGCGGCTCCATCTGGACCGCCGACCCCGAACGCGGCGCCGCGTTCGCCCGCAACGTCGCCAGCGGAACCGTCGGCATCAACGGCTACTCCAACGACCCCACCGCCCCCTTCGGCGGCATCAAGGACAGCGGCCTCGGCCGCGAACTCGGACCCGAGGGCCTCGCGAGCTACCAGCAGCTCAAGAGCATCTACCTCGACGTGAGATGACCCGGCCGGGTGCGGCCGTGCGACTTTTCGCACGGCCGCACCCGCATACACGACAAACGAGAGAAGGAGACGTCGTGACCAGGGAAGAACTCGACATGCTCGACTTCGCGGTCAAATGGGCACCCTTCGGCGGCGGAGACGAACACATCCTCCCCGAATTCGGCGTGTTCCCGGCCGTGTTCTACCGCCGGTTGCACCGTCTCCTCACCCACCACCCCACCATCGACGACAGCGTCAAGCACCGACTCGACGAACTGTGCACGACGAAACTCGCACCCCCACGGCCGGGCAGGAAGAGGTCGTACTCGCGCGTCCGCGCTGCGGGGTGACCGGACCACCGTAACTATCTCGGTGCGGATTCCTCGACGACCCTGAGCCAGTGCGCATGCGCCTGCGCCGACCACTGTTCGCGGCGTCGCTGGAAGAGCACAGCGCCATCACGACCGATCCATTCGGGCAAGAGTTCCTTGGGGAGTTGTGGGTCGAGCCGCATGAACCTCTGTTGCAGGCTTACGAGTTCGATGTAGGCAAGTAGCAGTTCATCGTCGTCGCCCGGCTCGGATGCACCGTCCTGCGTGAGCAGTGTCTGGTAGCTCGCGGCAAGGTCGGTCAGATCCCAGGCCCGATCGACGACTTCGTGGTTGCCCAGCCCTCCCGGGCGAAGATTGCCGGTGAGAACAAGTGCCGATTCGGACAGACCGAGCGTCGAGACCAATTCGCTCAGTTCTCGCGCCCTGTCGACGTGCGGTGTCACCCACACTCCTGGCGTGGGATTGCCCATCCCCAACCACGTCAGGCCTCCGTTGAGACGGTTGCGAACCGAGTTCTTGCGTTGCGGCACCGTGATCGTCAGCACGAGCCATTCCTCATCCCACGGCGACGGTCCGTCGAGAAACGCATGCGACCGCTTGATGCCGTCGGCGGCCAACGCGCGACCGTGGTCGGCGAGGTGCCAGCGCACCCCACGGCCGATGCGTTCACGCTTGATCCATTTGGCGGATGCGGCACGTGAGAGCAATTGCCGTGCAGCGTGATCCTCTATCCCCATCCCGCCGAGGACCTTCATCAGCGCGGCGGTCCACGCTCCCTCTTCGGTGTCGTACAAGAACTCACCGATGACCGTCAACAGCATCGACCGCGCACTCGGCGGCGGCAGTGGCTGCTGTGCAAGACGGTTCGACGCTATCAACGAGTCCTCCTACTGTGTCGCAACGAATGTACTCACTTCGACTCGCGACAAGAACTCGTAGGCCCCCAACTTCTCCTCCAAGCACTCGATGTCGACGCTCGACGCCGACGCGGGTGTCAGCGTCACGGTCACTTCTCGACGAAGACCGGTGTCGTCGAGTGCGACATCACAGACTACGGGTGCCCGGCTCGAGCTCGAAACGACGTGACGAACCTCGTCCTTAAAAGCCAGTGCTCGTAGCGCAGGCTTCGATATCTTACCGACGGGAGTCAGCGGCAGCCGATCCAGTACCGTGACATGAACTGGGGTAGCCGCTTTCTCCTGCACATGTTCTCGGCAGAACTGCAACAGTTCGGCGGACTCGGCAACAGACCCGGCCTTGAGCTGAACGTACGCGACCGGCATCTCCCCCTTCGCTTGATCCGGTCGACCTACCGCAGCCACCACTTCTACCGCCGGATGCGAGCCCAGCGCCTCCTCGATGTCTCGCGGATCGATGTTGTGACCACCACGGATGATCAAATCCTTGCTGCGTCCCGACACCCAGACGAATCCGTCGTCGTCCACCGTTCCGAGGTCGCCCGTCCGACCCCACACGCCTCCGCCGGGCACACCGGTCACGAAGAAGCCGGCATCGAGGTGCGCATCCTGGTATCCGGGGCTGACAGTCGGCCCGCCGATCAGCAACTCTCCCAGTTCCCCTGGTTCACAGTCCCGACTCCATTGACCGTCGATGTCGAGAACGACAGCGCGTACCTGGGAGTGCGGCAGGGGCCGGCCGGCCGAGCCCACGCGCGGCTCGACACCGTCGTTCGGATGTCCGGTGATCGTTCCGTGAAACTCTGTACCTCCCCAACATTCACGCAGCCATATTCCGAACCGATCGTGAAACGTCCGGATCAGAGCTGTGGACACTGTGCTACCACCGACGTGGAAATCGGTCAGCGTCGTCGAGCCCTTCGGCGCGCCCGCCGCGTTCAAGATCGCGAATGCTGTCGTCGGGGTGGCCATCGTCGACGTCATACGGTATCGCTCGACGATCGCCCAGAAGTTCTCGACAACGTCCCGCGAGCGGAAGCCTCCGGACGTCAATGTCAGCAACGTCTGTCCATAGACAACCGATCGAAGGGCAAGCGCGATGCTTCCGCCGCAGTGAAAGTTCGGCATCCCGTGGCCGACCACGGCATCTTCCTCGCAACCCATCAGGGCTCCGACGTTCCACGCAACGACGAGTTGGCCGCTTTGCGACATGCGCACCAACTTCGGCGCTCCCGTAGTTCCCCCGGTGGGCATGACCATTGCGTCCCGGTCTGGGTCGTCCTCGACGTCGACGGTCCGGCCGCGGTGTTCGGTCAATGCTGCGGTGAACGTGCTGTCGTCGCCGTCGACGAGAAGGACATCTCGCAGTGTCGGGACACTCGCCAGAACCGCAGCGACGTCCACACCGCGTTCTCGAAGGATCGCGCCGGTCGTGACCAGGACGGTCGCAGAGGTGAGATTCAGGATGTTGACGAGCGAGGCAAGTTCGAGAAAGGGATTCAATGGCACGGCCGTACCCACCCGCTGAGCACCCCAGGTGGCGAACAATCCCTCGGGCACCATCGGAACCATCACGGCGACCACGCTCGGCGCGTCCGCAGCACGCTCGAGGAACACCGAAGCCGATGCCTCCACCCCGATCAGCAGCTCGCGATACGTGACATCTCGGGTCGGGGTCAGGAAGTCCGGACCATCGAGATGCAGGAACGCGCTCTTGTCCGGGTGCCGACGAGCCGATTCGGTAAGGCATGCGTGAATTGTCGAGCCGGGTAGCAGGTGCTGGTGTCGGTGCTGTTCCACGTCGAGGATGTCCTCGCGCGACCAGACACGGCGGCGCACCAAGGCCGCACGTGTGCTCATTTCAGACAACGGAGATACCACCGTTCACACTGATTACCTGTCCTGTAATTCTGCGCGAAAGCGGAGATGCGAGGAACAGAATCGCATCGGCCAGATCCTCGGGCTCGGTGAGACCTAGCTGAGCCTGTGAGACAATCTTGTCGAATATCTTCCTACTGAAATCCGCACTCATGGCCCGATCGTACGATCCGGTGTTGACGATGAGCGACGGCGTCAGAACGTTGACACGAACACCGTACCGCTTGGCTTCGACGGCGAGCGTTTGCGAGAACGTCACGATCGCAGCCATCGCGGCACCGATTCCGGTCTCTCCGGGGGTGGGGACCTTCGCGGCGTCCGACGCGATGGTGACGATCGCGCCTTGTCCGCGCTCGCGCATCACGGGCACGACGGCCCTGCTCATCAGAATCGGTCCAATTGCCTGCTGGACCAGAATGTCGATCAACTTGTCGGGTTCGATGTCGTGCAGCAACGTGGGCTGATATTGAGCGACAGTGGAGTTTACGAGAATGTCGACTGCACCGAGATGTTCCTGCGCCTGTCGGACGACTTCGTCCGCTGCGCCGGCAGCGTTGACATCCGCGGCGACGAACAGGACGTCGCATTCGGGGTTCGCCTCTTGGAGTCGAGCAAGTGCGTCCTTCCCGCGACGCTCGTTGCGACCGACCAGCACCTGCTTCGTCGCTCCTGCGTCAGCGAAGTATCGCGCGGTGGCGAGACCCACCCCCGACGTCCCACCCGCGATGAGGATGCCCGAGCCGGAAAAGTCGTACCCGCGCTGCGCGGACAGTTGGGATGTGTGGGGAGCGTTCATTGTACGTTGCTCGCTTTCATTGAAGATGACGGAGATGTCTGCGTGATAGCCGAGTCCTGCTGCGGAGCGTGAATCTTGACGATGTAGGCGGCACTGAAGGCGCCGAGAGCGCATAGTGCGAGGCACAGTGCGCTGACGGTCCAGACACCGCCGGCGGTGGGCTCGAGCGCGGTCGCGACCAGCGGTGCGAAGCCGGCAACCAGCGCCGCCAGCTGCATTCCGAACGACCCCGCGGTATATCGCACAGCGGCAGGCAGGCTCTCCACGACGAAGGCCGGGAAGATACCGTTGACCACCGCGTGCCCCAGCCCCGCAACGAGGATGAGTGAGATGAACACCAGCGCCAGGTTGCCGACGCCGAGCATGGCGAAGTAGAAGAACAGAAGTACGGCCTCGCTGAGCAAACCGAAGACGATGAGTCGGCTCCGGCTGACCTTGTCGGAGAGTGCCCCCCATACCGGGTTCATGAGGACGACGACCAGCGTTGCTGCAGAGACCACCCACAACATGCTCGTTCGAGGGATACCCGACTGGTTGACGGCATAACTGAGGCTGTACACGGTGATGACGTACCAGATGGACATCATTCCGGCCATGATGAACGTGATACCGAGGATCGTCATAGGATGCTTGGACAGCGCGTCACGGATCGGATTGTGCTTGACCGCAGCCGCGTCAGAGGACGAAGCAGCACGGTCGGCCTGACTCTGCTTGAAGTCGGGCGTCTCGTCCAGACCGCGGCGGATCAACATTCCGACGAGAACAATGACGGCACTGAGCAGGAACGGAATCCGCCAACCCCAGGAATTGAACCGATCGTCCGGCATCAGCGTGACGACGGCGAAGACGATCGTCGCGAGGAGGGTTCCGCCCTGCGCGCCCGCAGTGGAGAAGCTGCCATAGAAGCCACGCTTGCCCTTCGGGGCATGTTCGACCGAGATCAGGACAGCTCCACCCAGTTCACCGCCGACCGCCAGTCCCTGCAGGACTCGTAGAACGACCAGAAGGATCGGGGCAAATGAACCGATCGAGTCGTACGTCGGAAGCATACCGATACACACGGTCGCGGCGCCCATCACGGAGATCGTGAGTAGCACTGCGGTCCGGCGACCGTACTTGTCACCGATGTAGCCGAACAACAGCCCGCCGAGTGGACGAGCTACATATCCTGCGGCGAAGGTGGCGAAGGACAGCAGCAATGCGACATGAGTGCTGACGTCGCGGAAGAAGAGGTCGCCGAAGACGAGGGCGGCGGCAGTTCCATAGGCGACGAGGTCGTAGTACTCGATCGCCGATCCCGAGAAGGCCGCAAGAGACGCACGGCGGGACGTCGTCTTCGATAGTGGCGTGACTGTGTCGGGAGGCAGGGACGAAGGCATAACTTCTCCTGGAGCACTGGAAGGGGAAGGATCGCGGCGAAGTATCGACCGCGGCATCGATTGTGAAGCAGTCCATGAATGGAATGACCATAAAATGTGACGTGCATCTCGTCAAGTGGACGTTTGGGGCGGATTTCCTCGAGGATTGTTGCAGGCAAACGGATTTCACTCATTCGTGCGAGCCTGCGGCTAGCCATCACGCACTCCTCCCATGACCTCAGGTCGCACATCAGCAGCCCTCCACATCAGCCTTGCGCTCATCAGAGTAACGCATCTAGCTGCAACGTTGTACATATTTTTGAACATCTAGTTGCAAGATGTGAAAATTGGGCGCATGATCGCACCTGTCGGGTACGCCACAGCCAAAGACGCGTACCTGGGTCCAGCGCCATGAGCTACACGAGAGAAGGACGGGCGAGAACCATGCCGTCGACATTCACGCAGGCAATGCGCACCATGAGCGCCGTAGCCGATAGGCCGACCGACTATGTCGCACAGTGGAAGGAACGCACCGGGAGAAAAGCACTCGGCGTCTTTCCGATGAACTTCCCCGCCGAGCTGGCACACGCCGCAGGCGTACTTCCCGTGATCATTCAAGAAGACCGTGAACCGATCACCGTCGGCCGGAATTTGTTGGGCGAGTTCAATTGTGGCTACACCCGCAACGTCGCCGATCAAGCAGCACTCGGCCGATTGGACGTCTACGACGGCTTCTTCCATGCCGACCATTGCATTCAGTTGCTGGGTGCCATCGATGTCGTGCGCGAGGACGAATCGAACAAGCCGGTCTACTTCGGCCAATTGATGTCCTCGATGAGCGATGATTGGGCATTTCCGCAGGTATTGGGAAAGATGGAAGATTTTCGTAGCGAGATCGAGAGGTTCGCCGATCGCAGGATCTCCGACGCGGATCTCTCGCGAAGCATCGCCATCTTCGACGCCAACCGGCGCCTGATGCGGACGATCTTCGAGAACAGGCGGTCCGGCGACGCCGGACTGACGTCCGCCCAGCTCCAGGTCCTCGTCAAGTCCAGCATGATCATGGACAAGGAGGAGCACACAGAACTGCTTCGCGACGTGATGCGCGACTCGAACTACGTGCCCCGCGACGACCGTATCCGCATCCACCTCTCCGGCCACTTTTGCCATGCCCCAAAACCTGAACTCCTGGACGTCATCGAGGACTGCGGAGCCATTGTGGTCGATGACGACCTTTTCCACGGAACACGTTATGTATCAACGGATATAGACCCTGAAGGCGACCCACTCGAAGCACTCGCGTCGGTGTACCTCCGGCGCAACACCGCCGTACCCTGCCCGACTCGGGTTCAGCACGAAGTGGACTGGGACCGGTTCCTCGTCGACTCGGTCGACGCCAGCGGCGCGCAGGGCGTCATCGTCCTGATGGCGAAGTTTTGCGAACCGCACATGCTCTTCTACCCGGAGCTGCGGAAAGCATTGGAATCCAAATCGATTCCACTGCTTCTCATCGAAACCGAACACGAGGGTCTGCCGATGGAATCCGTCCGCACCCGGGTGGAAGCGCTGGTGGAGCGAATCAGACGCAAGCAACTGTCCACCGTCTAGCACCCACACCTACCTCCGGAGGAATGTACTGTGTCAGTCCCCACGCTCGGCAATTCCAACAAGATCGTCATCCCGACCGCCACCAACATGGTGGGCGACTATTGGGAGAACCTGTTCACGGCGAAGGAACGCGGCAAGCAGGTGGTCTGGTACAACGGTTCAGCCGTGAACCCGATCTTCCAGGCAGCCGGACTCGAGTGGTGTCACGGAGAAGCTTTCTCGGCACGTCTGGCCGCACAACAGCTCGAGAAGCCGGCTCAGCTCGCCGGTGAGGAGTACGGGTACATCGGTGAGTTGTGTTCATATGCGAGAACGCATCTCGGCTGCGCAGTCCTCACCAAACAAGCCAAGGCCGAGGACGAGAGCGGCATCGTGGGTCTCGTGGACCAACAGCAGCTTGCCTCGCGCCTGCCCGCACCCGACTTCTTCGTCAACGCGTACGCAGGATGCAGCACCGGTCAGCAGTGGGACGAGATTTCGTACCGTGTATTCGGTAAGCAGGTGCCGATCTTCAACGTCTCCATCCCCTTTCTGCCGAGCAACAAGCCCGACGCCGGCTACCTTCGCGGTGAGGAATGGGAGCAGGCGTCCCGTTATGTGGCGGATCAACTGCACAAACTGATCGCTTTCCTCGAGACGATGACGGGCCGGCCATTCGACTGGGATGTCCTACGGCAGAACATGTCCTACATCAAGCGCGCCTCGGAGCTACGTCGCGAGGCGATGGCGCTGTGCCGTGCCGCCCCGACTCCGGCCACCTACTGGGACTGGATCGCCAGCATCGCGCACATCAACTTCATGCCCGCCGGACCGGAATTGGTCCAGTACTTCGCCGATGTCAAAGCCGAAGTCCAGTACCGCCTCGACCACGCCGTCCCCGGCGTCCGCAACGAACGCTACCGTCTCTACTTCGACGGCATCATGAACTGGAACAAGCTCGGCTGGCTGTCGCGCAAATTCGCCGACGCCGACGTCGCCGTGGTCTGCGGGAGGTACACGCACAATGCGTTCTGGCAGGAACCGCACCTGATCGACACGGAAGATCCCATTCTCGGCATGGCGCAGCACTATCTGCTGTGCCCGACGAATCACGGTGTCAAGACGCTCAAGCACCTCACCAACCGCGATTGCGTCGACTACGGAATCGACGGAATCGTCTTCCACGCCTCCCGTACCTGCCGAGCATTCACCAATCCCCAGCACCTACTCGCGAAGTCGGCACAGAAAGAACTCGGAATACCCTCGATGTTCTTCGAAGGTGACGTCGCCGACGCATCCTTCTACAAGGACGAGATCCTCGAAGGCCGTCTGACGGCCATGCTCGAGGGCATCGACCTTCGCCGAAGCCGGGTCTGATCGAGGTGACGGAATACTTCATGGGAGTCGACCTGGGATCGACGTCCGCCAAGGCCGTCATCCTCGACGGGTCCGCAGCATTTCTGGGCGCGAGCGCCGTTCAGATGGGCGCCGTGAGCCGAGCTGGAATGCGGCAGGCGATCGACGACGCTATCGGCCGGGCCTCGGTGGCGCCGTCGCAGATCACGGCCACCATCAGCACCGGCTACGGTCGCCGGCTTGTCCCTGGCATCGGGCGGACGTTCACCGAGATCACCTGTCATGCGCGCGGCGTCGCAGCACTCTGTCCCGGTGTCCGATTGATCGTCGACATCGGTGGGCAGGACAGCAAGGTCATCGCTGTGGACGAAGATGGACTCGTCGAGGACTTCGCAATGAACGACCGATGTGCCAGCGGCACGGGACGATTCTTCGAGGTACTCGCGAGGGCCATCGAGTGCGAGGTCGACGAGCTGGCCGACCTCGCCATGTCGGGTGACAAGAACCTGGAGGTCAGCAGCATGTGCGCAACCTTCGCCGAAACCGAGATCGTGTCGCTGCTCGCAAGCGGGTGCGAGCGGACGGACATAGCCGCCTCCGTTCACCGAGCGGTTTCCGCTCGGACACTCGGTTTGATTGCTCAGGTAGGCAAGAAGACACCGGTGGTGATGACCGGTGGGGTGGCGAAGAATGCCGCGGCCGTCCACTTCCTGAGCTCGGCACTGGGGGTGCGCATCGACGTCCCGCCGGACCCGCGGATCACCGGCGCCTACGGTGCAGCTCTCCTCGCGCTCGAGACGCGCGGCAACGCGGCTTCGCCCCCGGACGTCGAGCTCTCACCCACTACACCGCCGGCCCACTCGTGCGGAGACTGCACTGGCTCGATCGAGCTACACATGCCGACCGTACGGGCGTCATAACGCGGTCGCCCAACCTGCTGAACAGCCGTAGCTGCACCAGGAGATCAATGAAGCACACGCGAAACTCTTTCTGCCGGATCTGCATCAACCACTGTTCGATACTCGTCGACGTCGACGACGGAGTCGCGACCGCGATCCACGGGAACAGCCGCAATCAGGTGTACGGCGGATACACCTGCGTGAAGGGACGATCGCAGCACGAATACCTCCGGCACGCCGATCGTCTCGTGCATTCGCTGGTGCGGGCCCCTGACGGCCATGAGTGTGTCCCCGTCGAACAGGCCATGGACGAGATCGCCGCCAAACTCGCGGACATCCGCGACCGGTACGGACCTCGGGCGATCGCCAGTTATGCAGGGACGATGGCACACATCACCACCGCGCCGACTGCAGCACCACTGCACAACGCCCTGCTCGATGCCCTCGGCTCCGATATGAGGTTCGACCGAATACCATCGACAAGGGAGGAAAACAGGTCGCGCAATCCCTCCTCGGGTACTGGTCCGCCCCGTCCCAGGGGTTCGACGCACCGGAGGCCATCCTGCTCATCGGGATCAACCCGATGGTTACCTGCACGGGCTTTCCGGCGGGCTCACCCAAACGATGGCTCTTGGACACTGTTGCCCGGGGGTGCAAACTCATCGTCGTCGATCCGCGCCGGACCGATGTGGCACAACACGCCGATTGGTTTCTGCAGGCGGCACCCGGGCACGACGTCGCGATTCTCGCGGCCATGATCAGGATCGTCATCGACGAGAGCCTGTTCGACCGGGACTTCGTAGCCCGGCACGTGCGCGGCCTTCCGGAGTTGACCGCGGCGGTGGCCCGGTTCGATCCTCACGACGTGGCGCGGCGTGCGGGGATAGCCGGTTCGGACCTGGTCGCCGCCGCCCGCTGCTACGCCAACGCGAAACGCGGCTACACCATGGCGGGAACCGGACCGAACATGGCTGGCGAGGGCACTCTGGTCGAGTACCTGGTGCTCGTCCTCGAGACCTTGTGCGGACGCTGGCTGCGAGCGGGTGAGACCGTTTCGGCCTCACCTACGTTGCTCCCCTCCTACGTTCCTGTCGCCCAGGCCACATCTCCGGATGCCGATTGGGGGTTGCCGGGCGAGGTGCGGGTTCGCGGATTGCGTAAGACCCGGGCCGGGATGCCGACGGCAACGTTGCCGGAGGAGATTCTCACCCCGGGAGAGGGGCAGGTGCGTGCGCTGATCAGCTGGGGAGGTAATCCGGCCGTCGCGTTCCCGGATCAGCGGCGGACGGTCGAGGCGCTCGAGTCCCTGGAATTGTTCGTCCAGATCGACCCGTGGTATTCCGCTTCGGCCCGTGTGGCCGATTACGTGATCGCACCGACGATGCCGTTGGAGGCGCCGTCGACGACCGTGTTTCTCGATGCACTCGCGGCGAGGGGAACGGGCTATGGAATCGGGCAATCCTACGCACAGTATTCGCCTGCGGTTGTCGAGCGCCCCGAAGGGTCCGATGTCATCGAAGAGTGGCGGTTCTTCCACGGGCTCATGACACGACTCGGATATCCGGTCGAGGTATCGCCGTTCGGATGTCCGTCTTCTCCCCCTCGGCCGATCGACGGCGTCTCGACAACCGACGAACTCATCGACATCCTGACCGAGGGTTCCGCCATCCCCCTGTCGGAGGTCAAATCCCATCCTGACGGAATGACTCGGACGACCCGCCTCCTACAGGTGCAACCAGGCGACCCCGACGTGCTCGATCGCCTCGACGTAGGCAACGGCCTGATGCTCGCCCAGTTGGCCGGACATGCCGGCGTCGTCGAGCAACCCCGGTCGGACCGGCCGTACCGTCTCCTATGCCGACGACACCTCCATGTCTACAACTCCTCCTGCAACATCGATCGAACCCACCGCGGAGTCCCCTACAACCCGGCCTACCTGCACCCTGACGACATGACCGCGCTCGGTGTATCCGATGGCGCGCTCGTTCGTATCAGTTCGGACCTGTCCTCCATCACCGCTGTGGCAATGAAAGATCAGCACTACGAACCGGAACGGTGTCGATGGCGTTCGGCTACGGACCCCCTGGTGACGCCGAGGAAGTATGGGCAGTCGGCAGCAGCCCCAGCCGGCTCGTTTCCGTCTCCGACAAGTTCGACCGATACACCGGGCAGCCGCGAATGACGAACATTCCCGTCTCGATCGACAGAATCGACGCTCAATGCCACACGTGATCACCCAACAGTGCTGCAACGATGCGAGCTGTGTGAGCGTCTGCCCAGTCAATTGCATCCACCCCACGCCTGACGAGCCAGACTACGCTCGCGCGGAAATGCTCTACATCGATCCTGCGACCTGCATCGACTGCGGGGCATGCACGGATGTCGACGTCTGCCCGGTGGACGCGATCGTCCCGGACTCGGCTCTCACCCCCGCGACCGCCCGGTACGCGGACCTCAACGCGCACTACTTCCGCGACTCGACACGCACGCAGTACAGGCGCGAAAGAGTCGCGCGCGAACGATCCGACCGCAACGGGTCATCAGCCGGCCCGCTGCGCGTGGCGATCGTCGGGTCCGGGCCGAGCGCCTGCTACGCGGCGGACGAGTTGACAACCACGCCGGGTCTCGACGTCGAGGTCCACATCTTCGACCGTCTGCCCACGCCCTGGGGCCTGGTTCGCTACGGAGTTGCACCGGACCATCAGCACACCAAGTCCGCGACCCGGACCTTCGAGCGAATGGCACGTCGGCCGGGAGTGTTCTTCCACCTCGGGGTAGAGATCGGCACGCACCTCACCCACGACGAACTCCTTGCCCACCACCATGCGGTGATCTACGCGGTAGGTGCGCCCGCCGACAAGCGACTGGGCATTCCCGGAGAAGACCTGACGGGAAGCATGTCGGCAACCGACCTGGTCGGGTGGTACAACGGCCATCCCGATCACGCAGACCATGAGTTCGACCTGTCCACCGAGCGGGCGGTGATACTGGGCAACGGGAATGTGGCGCTGGATGTCGCACGAATCCTCACACGCGACGTCAAGGAGTTGGCACGCACGGATATCGCCGGCCATGCCCTGTCGGCGCTGGCCGGCAGCGGCATCCGTGAGGTCGTTGTAGTAGGCCGCCGCAACCCGGCGCACGCCGCGTACACGACACCCGAGTTGCTGGGGCTCGCCGGATTGACATCCGAGGTCGAGCTAACCCTCGACTGTCCCGCGATGGAAGTCCACCCCACACAGAACGACATCGACCATCCAGCCTATTCGCCGACAACCCTGAAGGCGCAGGTTGCTGATGAGCTCGCCCTACGACCCGCAGGTAGCGCCCCGCGACGAATAGTGCTGCGCTACCTGGCATCCCCAGTCGAGATCCTCGGAGACGATCGCGTTCGAGGAATTCGCCTGCGACGCAATGAGATGGTCGCTGACGATGACGGCCGTTCCGGCATCCGGCCGACCGAGATCACAGATGTGCTCGAGTGCGGACTCGTCGTACGGTCGGTCGGCTACCGGGGCCGCCCGGTGCCCGGCCTTCCCTTCGACATCGACCACGGAATCATTCCGAACCACAACGGTCGGGTTGTGGATCCGAGTACAGGAGAAACTCGGACGGGCGTGTACGTAACCGGGTGGACCAAACGTGGTCCTTCCGGCGTCATCGGCACGAACAGGCGCTGCTCGATCGAAACGGTCACCAGTCTTCTCGACGACCACGCGAACGGACGGCTCACAGCTCCAGCGCACGATCGCCGATCGTTGCTGGATCTCGTGCGAGAACGCAGGCCGGAATCGATCGACTTCGAAGGTTGGCAGGCCATCGATCAGTTCGAACGGACCGCGGGGAAGCGGGAGGGACGCCCGCGGGTCAAGATCGTCGACATCGACGGCATGCTGGTTCGGGCCCAATCTTCCTGACGCTGCGCCATCACCGCCTCAGCCACCCTGGCGGCGATCGCTCTGCGCCGGCAGGGTGGCGAGGGTGAGGTTCATGGTGTGTCAGAAGGCAGAGATGCCGCCGTTGACGCTGATCGTCTGACCGGTCAGACGAGCTGCGTCGGGCCCGCCGAGAAACACGATGAGGGACGCGAGATCCTCGGGCACAGCCACCCCGAGATGTGCTTGAGCTGAAGCCTTCTCGAAAAGCGACTTGCTGAAACCATCGCTGAGCACATTGGCCGCTGTTGGTGTGCCATCGATCAGTGAGGGAGTCACCGCGTTCACTCGCACACCGTTGCGCTTGGCTTCGATCGCGGTAACCCGCGTGAACATGACGATCGCGGCCATCGCGGCCCCGAGGGCACTCTCACCGGGCGTCGGCACCTTGGCTGCATCCGACGCGATGTTGACAATGCTTCCCCCTCCCTGTTGCTGCATCAACGGCAGCACTGTCCGGGTCATCAGCATCGGGGGCAGGGCCTGCCCCATCAGGATGCCCCCGATGTCGGCGACTGGAGTACGGTGCAGCAGCTCAGGCCGGTAGGACGTGGTTGTGGAGTTCACAAGAACGTCGACCGATCCCAACGCCCGGTGAGCCGCGGCGACGGAAGATTCCACCTGGCCGATGTCGGATGCATCAGTCGCGATGAAGGTTACGTCGGCATCCGAACACCGATCCTGGACCGTTCGCTCTGCGGCTTTCCCTCGCTCTTCGTTTCGACCGAGCAACACGATGCGGCGTACGCCCGCGTCAACAAAGCCGAGAGCCGTCGCGAGGCCGACACCCGACGTGCCACCGGCGATCAGTACTCCGGACTCTTCGTACGGCCGGACCAGCGTGGATGAGGACATGCACTTACCTCCAGAGACGGTGCTACCGCACCTTGGTTGACAGATATTGATGTGTCATGGAAATTTATGTAGAGTATAAACACAGTGCAACACATTCCTGAAGAGGCGCCAGAGACTCGGATGGCTTGGTCATTTTTGATCGATGATGAGGTAATCGCCGGCACCGGAGGCATTCACAGCACTGCGCGGTTCGCCGACATACTTGTATGACAATGCTGGACGCAAATCGGTTTTCAATGTATTACTTCAGTGTGTGATAGAGGCAACAAAGGGTCGAGAAGTCTCGTGTACCGCGTATCGAAACGACACGTCCACTCTCAAACGCTGACGACAGGATTACGCACCATGCACTCAGAACTGTCACTGTGGCCGTCGACTCCCAGCACCGGAGTTCGCGACATCACCCTCGGTGGATTGCTTCGCGAAGCGGCAAGCACAGTGCCGGACCGTATCGCACTGGTCGATGCCGTTCCGGACCCCAGCGAGCGGACCTCATGGACCTACAGCGAACTGCTGGCCGAGGTCGAGTCGGTCGCCAAGGCACTGTTGACCAGGTGCGAGCCCGGAGATCGGATCGGCATCTGGGCTCCGAACAGTGCCGATTGGGTCATCCTGCAGCAGGCCGTCGCGATGGCGGGGATGGTCGTCGTCGCGGCGAATCCTGCCTACCGCGCCCACGAACTCGAGTACGTGCTGAAGCAGGCCGGCGCCGTGGCGCTGTTCTATCGCGATTCCTACCGAGGAGTCGATCTGCGGTCGATCATCGACGAGATCCGGCCCAATCTTCCCGGGCTGCATACGATCGTCAGCACGAGCACGTGGCGGTCGTTCGTCGATGCCGCCGACAGCACGAAGGAATTGCCCGAGGTAGACCCCATGGATCCCGTGCAGATCCAATACACGTCGGGAACGACGGGCTTCCCGAAGGGTGCCCTACTGCACCACAAGGGCATCATCAACGAGGCCAACTTCGTATTCGACCGCGCCGACATGGAAGAGGGCGGCGTGTGCATCAATGCGATGCCGATGTACCACATCGGCGGCGGCGCTGTCACCGAGTTGGGCACCTTCTCGAAGCGAGGCACCTACGTCGTACTCCCTGCATTCGATGCCGCGCAGACTCTGGAAATGGTCGAAACCTACAACGGCACGCACTCGCTGATGGTCCCCACGATGCTCATCGCGCTGCTCGAACACCCGGATCTGGAGACGAGGGACATTTCCAGCCTGCGCACGGTGCTGTCCGGAGCCGCGACCGTGCCCGAGAGCCTGATCCACCGAGTCATCGACCGCCTGGGCTGCCAGTTCACGATCCTGTTCGGACAGACCGAGATGCACGGAGTGATCAGCCAGACCCGCGTCACGGACGATCCGGTCGATCAAGCAACCACCGTCGGTCAACCGTTGCCCGAACTCGAGGTCAAGATCGCGGACCCACTGACGGGTGACGCACTGCCGATCGGTGAACAGGGTGAAATCTGTTGCCGCGGCTACCAGAACATGCTCGGTTATTACGAGATGCCCGATGCCACCTCCACAACCATTGACGCCGAGGGATGGCTGCACATGGGAGATCTCGGCACCATGGATACCCGAGGCTTCATCAAGGTCACCGGACGCCTGACCGAGGTGATAATCCGCGGCGGCGTGAACCTGTATCCACGCGAGATCGAGGAGCTACTGTTCCAGCACCCGTCGATCGCCGACGTCATCGTCGTTGGCGTGCCAGACGAACGGTGGGGCGAGCAGGTGGGGGCCGTTATCCGACTTCACGACGGCCACGATCAGCCCGACCCTTCCGCACTCAAAGCCTGGTGTCGCGAACGTATTTCGGCACACAAGGCGCCTTCACTCTGGTATTTCACCGACCAGTTCCCGATGACGCCGAGCGGCAAGATTCAGAAGTTCCGGCTGCGCGACCGAATCATCGCCGGCGAATTGGCGTCGGCATCCGAGCGCGCGGACGTGAGTTGACGTATCGAGGTGTCAACGCACCTACTTTGTAGAACTACTCACACCCCACTTCCCGGCAGGAGCCCTTCATGCATCCCATCACCAACCGGTATACGCGCCTGATCGGAATCGACCACCCGATCGTCCAGGAAGGACTCGGCCCGTTCCGGACTCCCAAACTCGCGGCCGCCGTCTCCAACGCAGGCGGGTTGGGGACGGTCTCGATGCCCGGCATGCCCACCGACATCGAGGCAGGCGCACGCACGTTCCGCGAACACATCGAGGAGTGTGCGTCCCTGACCAGCAAACCGTTCGCGGTGAACATTCCGGTCGGTGTCGACGGCAACGGCACCGTACTGCCGTTCACCGACGTCTACATCCGCACAGTGCTCGAGGCTCGGCGATCAGATTCGGCACTAGCCGACCAGTTGACCGTACTCACCACCTCGGCGGGCTTCCCCGGCGACTACATCGGGCTGGTCAAAGACGCCGGCATGATCCACCAACACAAGGTGGGGTCCACGAGGCAGGCAGTCAAGGCAGCAGAGGCCGGCGTCGACGTGGTCATTGCGGCAGGATTCGAGATGGGCGGCCACGCACCGAGCAAAGCCGTTCACTCCTATGTACTGATTCCCAGCGTCACCGAAGCCGTCGACGTTCCGGTTCTGCTCACCGGCGGTGCCCGCGATGCCCGGGGCCTCGCATCGGCGCTGGCGATGGGCGCAGAGGGTGTGGCGATGGGGACTCGGTTCATCGCCAGCACCGCGAACTCCGACTGGCATCCCGCGTATATCCAGGCGCTTCTCGACGCCGGTGAGGGAGACGACGTCGCATTCGACGGTGTCTACGGACCGTGCCGAGGCCTGCGCAATGCTGCATCGAAGAAGCTCACGAACCACCAGGAGTCGGCGGGTGAGATCCTCGATACCGTCGAACTCACACGGTGGAAGATCGAGTCGATGCAGCGCGCTCAGACAGACGGCGATGTCACCGACGGCCTGGTCCTGACCGGGCAGGTGGCATCCGCGATCAACGACATCATCGATATCGCCGAATTCGTCCCTCGCATGGCGTCCGAGGCGGCCGATATCCTTCGCCGACTCGCATCTGCGTTGCCGACACCGGTGCCGGTGCCGGCCTGAGCAGATTCCTGGCAGCGGTGGTTCACGTGGTCGCAGATAGCATGTCCGCCGTGACCGAATCAATGTCGAAGCCGGCGGCGGGGGGGTCGACCTCGGTTGGCAGCGCGCGTTCCGCACTCATCTCGATTCTCGGCGAGTTCGTCGCTCCGTACCGTCGACCGGTACGGACGGCGGCGCTGCTCTATGCCCTCACCGGCCTGGGCTTCGGGGAGGCTGCCAGTAGGCAGGCAATCGCTCGCGCAGGTGCGTCCGGCCTGATCACCGCCACACGAGACGGTCGCGAGACGAAGTGGAGCCTCACCGAGCGAGGCCATCAGCTGTTCATCGAAGGCACGAGGCGCGTGTTCCCGGACGCGTCACGGGCCGGGCGATGGGACGGCCGGTGGCTCGTCGTCATCGCTCCTGTTCCCGAGTCGCACCGCGCCGTACGCAAGAAACTGTATGCGGCATTCCGGTGGGCCGGCTTCGGCAACCCCAGTCCCGGCGTGTGGGTCACGCCGCACGTTGATCGACTGGCCGAAGCCACGGAGGTCATCGATTCCCTCGGACTGTCGCCGAACACCGTCTCCTTCATCGGGTCGCCCGCGGCCGCCGGCATCTCGGAGGACGAGCTGGTGCACCGTTCGTGGGACCTCGAGAAAATCGCCGACGACTACGACGACCTGCTGACCAGGTTCGCAGACAAAAAAGGCCTGTCGGGCGAGGCTGCACTGTTCGCCCACCTCGAGTTGGTGGACGCGCTCCGGCAGACGCCCTACATGGATCCGCACCTGCCGGACGCCCTCCTGCCCGACTGGCCCGGCCTCGGGGCCGTGAAACGACTCCAGGATTTCCGCACCGAGTGGGCACCGGCAGCCCACGCACATTGGCTCTCCGTAGCGCGCCTGGACTGAACACGGACTCACCGCGTCCTGGCATACGTCTGCCCAGATTTCGTTTTACATTTCTCGACAGCACATGTCCAGAAATGTATAGTTCTAGGCAGCGCCGTTACGGTGCGTTTCACTTCAGGAAGTTGAAGGAGAACAGTGAGCGAACTCCACGCACCCTCGCTGGCCATGCTACGAACTGTCGCCGACGATCCGGTTTCGTACGCACAGAATTGGAAAGACACACATCGACGACCCGTCATCGGCTCGTTCCCCATGAACTTTCCGTCGGAGATCGTGCATGCAGCAGGCGCCCTGCCGGTGATCGTCCAAGAGAGCAAGACAGCGATCACCGAGGGTCGCAGCATGCTCGCCGAGTTCTACTGCGGATACACCAGGAGCGTCGCCGATCAGGCGGCCATCGGCGAACTCGACGTGTTCGACGGATTCGTCGCTGCCGACCACTGCGTTCAACTTCTCGGTGCCGTCGATGCCATCCGTTATGCACGGCCCGGAAAACCGGTGCACTTCGCGCAGTTCACCAGTGCGATGGATGATGCCTGGACCAAACCCCGCGTCGACAGTCGAATCGGCGAGCTGAAGACCGAGATCGAAACCGTCGTCGGCACTGTCGTGACCGACGAGGACCTCGCACACAGCATCGGACTGTTCAATGCGAACCGTCGCCTGCTCCGTCGGTTCTACGACTTACGCCGATCAGGCCTGGCACGCATCACTGCCGGCGAGATGCAACTTCTCGTCCAATCGAGCATGGTCATGGATATCGAGGAGCACACAGCCGTCCTCGAGACACTGCTCGATCGACTCGTGATGCGCGATCATGCTCCGGATGACCTGGTGCGACTGCATCTTTCGGGCCATTTCTGCCACGCACCCAAAGCCGAGATCCTCGACGTCATCGAGGAATCCGGCGGACTCGTCGTGGACGACGACCTGTACACCGGCTACCGATACATTTCCACCGATGTCCCCGAGAGTGATGATCCGTCGAAGGCGCTGTCGACGTGGTACATGCAGCGAAACATCAACGCCCCGTGCCCTACTCGCGTCACCAGCGAGGTTGACTGGGACACATATCTGCTCGATTCGCTTGCGAAGAGCCGTTCGGTCGGAGTTGTCGTACTGATGGCCAAATTCTGTGAACCGCACATGCTGTACTACCCGGAGTTACGTAAGGCGCTCGACCAACACGGTGTTCCGTCGCTGTTGATCGAGACCGAACACGAAGGCATTCCGGTGGAGACGTTGCGGACCAAGATGGAGACATTCATCGAACGCATCCGTCGTCATGCTGCACCCGTTCCTGCCTGATTCGTAACCCACGTTCGAAGGAGTTCGTAGTGTCGATCGCAACACCCCAGAAGGACAAGACCAACCGATTGACGAGCACCCGAGTCGGCGGAAAGATGACCGCCGATTACTGGGAGAACATCTTCACCGCCAAGGAGCGCGGCAAGCACGTCGTCTGGTACAACGGTTCCGCCCTCAACCCCATCTTCCAGGCCGCAGGCCTCGAGTGGTGCCACGGTGAGGCCTTCGCTGCCCGCCTCGCAGCGCAGCACCTCGAAGAGCCGGCCCAGGCCGCTGGTTCCGAGTACGGCTATATCGGTGAGCTCTGCTCGTACGCTCGCACTCATCTCGGGTGCGCTGTCTTGACGCAGAAGAACGTCAACGAACGCGAGAGCGGCGTCGTCGGCATGCTCGATCAGCAGGAACTGGCAGCCAAACTTCCCGCACCGGACTTCTTCGTCAACGGGTACGCAGGCTGCAGCACCGGTCAGCAATGGGACGCAATGACCTACCGCGTCTTCGACCGAAAGCTCCCCATCTTCAACGTGTCGATTCCGATGCTGTGGGGCAACAAGCCCGACGCCGGATACATGCGGGGCGAGGAGTGGAACGAGGTCAGCACCTACGTAGAAGACCAACTACGGGAATTGGTCGGCTTCCTCGAGCATCAGACCGGGCGCCCGTTCGACTGGGATGCGCTGAGCGAGAGCATGTCCTACATCAAGAAGGCATCTCAGCTACGTCTCGAAGCGATGGAACTGTGCACGCTCGCACCGACTCCGGCGACGTACTGGGACTGGGTTGCCAGCATCGCACCCATCAATTTCCTCCCCGGCAATCAGGCACTCGTCGACTACTTCGCAGGTGTGAAGGCCGAGATCCAACAGCGAATCGTCGACGGAGTCTCCGCTGTGGCAAATGAGCGGTACCGTGTGTACTTCGACGGAATCATGAACTGGAACAAGCTCGGATTCCTCACCCGCAAGTTCGCCGAGTACGACGTCGCCGTCGTCGCCGGTCGCTACACACACGAATCCTTCTGGCAGGAACCGCAACTCATCGATGTCGACACTCCGCTGCGCGGGATGGGGCAGCATTACCTGCTGTGCCCACTGAACCACGGGCTCAAGAACCTTCAGGAATTGCTGCTCAAGCGCCTCGACCAGTACTCCATCGACGGTATCGCGTTCCACTCGACTCGCACGTGCCGAGCAATGACGAATCCACAGTCGATGCTTGCCAAGGCAGCCGAACGGGAACGCGGGGTCAAGTCGTTCGTCTTCGAAGGCGACGTCGCGGACGCGTCGTTCTACAACGATGAGCTGTTCGACAGCCGCCTCGAGGCGATGTTGGAGGCCATCGACGTGCAGCGGATGAAGACGCTGGCCTGATGAACTGGTACGTGATGGGGGTTGATCTCGGCTCGACGACGGCGAAGGCTGCCATCGTCGACCAGGACGGCGCGTTGGTCGGATCAAGCGTCGTACAGATGGGTGCGGTCAGCAGAGATGCAGTGACACGCGCGATGAACCGGGCGCTGACGGCAGCAGACGTCACTCGGGACGACATCCGACGGACTGTCAGCACGGGTTACGGCCGCAAGCTCGTTCCAGGCGCCGACCGGTCATTCACCGAGATCACCTGCCATGCCCGCGGAGCAGCAGCCCTGTACCCGGGGGTCCGTCTGGTCATCGATATCGGCGGGCAGGACAGCAAAGTCATCGCAGTCGACTCCGACGGTTTGGTGGATCGCTTCGCCATGAACGATCGGTGTGCAAGCGGGACCGGTCGTTTCTTCGACGTGCTCGCCCGTGCACTGGAAGTCGACGTCGAGGAGGTGGGCAGTCTTGCGCTGGCGGGTGCCGACGGCCTGGAAGTCAGCAGCATGTGCGCGACCTTCGCCGAGACGGAAGTGATCTCTCTCCTGGCTCAGGGGCAAGCCAAGTCGGATATCGCCGCCTCGGTCCACAAAGCCGTTGCCGCGAGAACCCTCGGCTTGGTCGCCCAGGTCGGCAAGGCCACGCCGACCGTGATGACCGGCGGTGTCGCCCAGAACGCGGCAGCCAGGCATTACCTCGAATTGGCTTTGCGTCACCCTCTCGAACTGCTCGAGCAGCCACAGATCGCAGGGGCCTACGGCGCCGGCCTTCTGGCACGGGACGAGTACGCAGGATCGGTCGCCCCGACCGAATCGCGTGACGGCGCTGCCAAGCAACAACTGGCCGCGCGGGCAGCGGGAATAGTTCCCCAGTGCGCCGGTTGCGACGGGACCGCCGGTGACCACAGCCACGTCTCGATTCCGCTGACGGTGCGGACCACGACGTGAACCCCGTGCATGACTCCACGATCTTCGTCGTGGGTGGTGATCACGGACTCGGTTTGCTGATCGCGCATCGACTCGTCAAGCTCGGTGCACAGCGCATCGGTCTGATCGGCTGCGACGTCAAGCAAGGTGAAATTGCGGCGAGAGGGCTGTTCGAATCGGCGTCGGGTATTTGGGCGCTGTCTGGAGCCGGGAATCTGTCGTCGAACGATGACGCCGGTCGAGTGGTCGCGGAACTCGCAGCGTCACTCGGTGACGCCGACATCCTCATCAACTGTCTACCCGGCGACAATGCCGTCACGGATGTTGTACTGAAATCCATGCGTGCACTCGGCCACGGAACGGTTGTGCACGTCGGCGGGACTTGCGAGTCCGATTCCGGCGGTGTCCGTGTCCGGTGGGTCGCCGTCGACGAGGATCTCGTCGTTGCGAACGAGGTGCTCGCCCGACTGGAACACAACTAGTTCCGGGTCCGCAATATTGACCGCGGCCGAACCGACACGCCACCCGGTTGCGGCGCGCAGAAATCGGTATCGGTCACCCGAGTAGAACTCGCTGAGTCGCTCTTGCCGTATCTACGATCAGGACTTATGGTCAGTCCAAATGCTGGAAGAACTGTCGCACCGGAATCGATCGAGCCATGAACGAGCACTCATCACACGGTGATGGCTTGCCGCCTTGGTGCGCCGCCTCGAGTGAGGAGCCATGACTGATCGCCCGTCGATTCCGCCTTACCTGCGTCTGCTCGACGAACTGCTCAGTCGCACCGCTGCGCAAGCTGATTTTGCGACCGCCTGCGTGCTGGTGGAAGACGGGGCCCGTGGCAGGTTCATTCCGCTTCCGTACAGCGGACTCCCGGCCGCGGGACTGCGAGTGCCGCCGGGTGATCCGCTCATTCGTCGAGCGTTGGCGTCCACCGAGCCGATCCTTGCCGCGGGCAGTGCGCTGACAGGCACCTGCTTCCACGATTCCGCGCGAATCGTGGTGTTGCGGCTGTCCGATCCATCATCGGATCCCGTCCGGGTCCTTCTCCTGACCGACCCGCGGCCCGATGCCGAGTTCACCACCCTGCATTCTGCTGCGCTCGACTCGATGCGCTCGCTTGTCGATTCCGCAGCGGCCGCTGTCCTCGACGCAGAGGAGCAGCGCCGTCGCAGGCGGGACCTCGAGCACGGCAGGCTGCTGGCCGACGAGCGTGCCGCGGTGGTGGAACGGCTCGACGATGCCGTCGCCGTCGCCGACACCATGTCCGCGATCGTGAAGGTCTGCGCGGAGTTGACGGGGAAGTCCGTGGTCCTGTTCGACAGGCGGGAGCGGATGATCGCCGCTGCCGGTCCACACTCGTCTGGACGAGCCTCGATGCCCACCCTCGCGACGATTCTCCAGTCCTACCCGTCGGATGCGGCTGCCGGATCGAAACCCATCGTTCTCGCCGCCGGAGCGACGACCGAGCTGATCCGCCGAAAGATCGTCACCCGGATTGCCGAGCGCGGTGAGCATTTCGGTTGGCTCGTGATCGACGAACATCCCACGCCGCTCCGCCCGACGGACGAGTACACCGCCTCGCGATGTGCACGTCGTATCGGCGCCCAGTTCCTGATCCAACGACGTATCGCCCGCGTCGCGTGGAATGCGAAGTCCACGTTGACCCGACAAATGATCCTCGGTACGGGCGCTCGCGAGGATCTCGCGGCGAGCGGTGAGTACCTCGGCGTCGACACCGAGGCACACCGCGTGCTGGTGTTCGTACGGGCTACGGACGGGGAGCCCGAGGGATTCGACCGAGCCGTCACCGAACACGTCGAGCGTTTCCTCGGTGTCGAGGTGCTGTCGACCCGAGGGTCGGAGGGTGTGATCCTCTTGGTCGAGGCCGCAGGTGACGTCGCGTCCGTGATTGCGGTGTCGCAGGTCAAGGATGCGCTCACTCGAGCGGCCGCGGCGGTGTGCCGATCCCCGGGAATGATCGCCGGTGTGTCCGCGGTCTGCGAACCGGCCGGACTCTCCCGCGCATACCGTGAGGCCCGCGAAGTCGTCCAGTGCGCCGACCGCTTCACGCCACCTGCGGCGCACCGAATCCTCGCGGTCGACGATCTGGGGCCGGCCCGGGTGTTTCTGGCCAACGGTGACCTCGACGCCGTGCGGCGGTTCGTCGACGACCTTCTCGGACCCCTCCTCCGGGATGCGCCCGGCACGGACAGTCTGCTGCGTACCGTGCAGTGCTGGTTCGACGCCGGCCGGAGTCCGCGTGGTGCCGCGCGCCATCTCGGCGTCCACGAAAACACCGTGCGGCTACGCCTCTCGCGCGTTCACGCCTTGACGGGCCTCGACGTGGTCGGCGACGCGGCGGATCAGTTGAGCATCCAGACGGCGTTGCTGATTCTCCGCTTCCAGGGCCACCCCGCGCTCGATACCGCTGACGAAACGACCACCACGGCCGACGCGGCGGACGAACCCTGTCTCACCACCACGGTGCCACCGCGTTCGGCCGGGAACGAACCGTCCTCACATGCGAGGAGTCGCCCGCATCCGTCGTTCTTGCATCCAGGACCGACAGGTACGCGGCCGCCACCATCGACAGAGTGACGTGCCGGTACCACGCCCTGTACCCGCGGACCTGATAGTCCGCGAGACCTGACTCCGTCCGTGCCGCGTGGAGGCACCCCTCGGCTGCCCGATGCCCATCGGCTACCCGGGCAAGTTCGGACAGGATGCTGCCGACCGGCCCGAAACACAGGTGATAGGTGATGTCGGACGGATCGGTGATCGATCGGCCGGCCAGCAACCAGCTGCCGTGACGCTGTCCGGACCTGTGCAGATCGACGGCTGCCCAGTCCCGAACGCGATGCCCGCCGGCACTGTCGCCGTGGCTGAGCCGGTGCCACACCGTCTCCGACAGTTCGTCGATCACGGTGTCGACGGTGCGGACCTGGAGGTTTGCCGTGGTCACCCGGCAGTCGCCCGGCACCTCGATGATGTGGGGAACACCCCGCTCCTCCAGTGATCTCCGCAGATGCTCCGATCGGCCGTAGGTCACGCCCGCCGTGACCCAGACGAACGGCACCCCTGCGTCGAGAGCCCGGTCGATCATCGCCCGGGCCAATTCTGCCGGGCTCTCGTATCTCACCGAATCGTCGATGCCCGCCGCTCGGCAGCGGTCCCGGTCGTCTGTCCATTCCTTCGGCAGGTACAGCTCGCGGTCGATCAGGCCCACACCGGCCTCGGATGCGTACGCCAGGAATATTCCGGTCTGGGCGTTCTCGGACCTTCCGGTCTCCTCCGACACCTGAGGCGCCGCCCCGGCAGACCGACTGCCCCGCTTCCGGAATGAGAGGTCACCGACGATCAACCGTCCCTGCCAGACATCGCCGACCGCCTGGACCACCACCCCACGCGTGTCGTCGCGCACGCCGTCCTCGTCCCAGGATGCCGCGTTCAGCAACCGCTGCATGCCCTCCGGGCGCGCCTCTCCCGCCGCCTCTGCTTGCGTCCACCCGTTCTTGCGCCGGACGCCACCCAGGAGTCCGTAGACGTAGGCCGGCATCCGTCGACGTGGCTCGACACGGGGGAATCGAGGGGCGAACTGCGCGCAGAAGACCGCGAAGCCCCGCGGGAGGGCACGCGCCGGTCCGCGGTCGCGACTTCCCGCGTCGTGCGCCTGACCCGATTCATTCATCACGATCTGTCGTTGTAGTACATCGGCCACAGTTTCGGAACACCCCACCATTACAGGTGATGTCGAGCACTCGACAGCTCGGATGCGTCCACGACCGCGCCGCCGGCCCCACCTACCTCGCGACACGAGACCGAATGTCCGAATCTACGCATCGGAAGGCCGGAATCCCCATTACTGCATTCGCCTCTGGTTGGCAAGCATCCGTGCGGGGCGGTGCTGTCGGCATCCACAGCAGCGATTCACCCGCGATACCGATAGGGGCTGGGCAGAGCGTTGTCCTGCGATTCCCGCCGTTCTTATGGTTCGCGGTGACGTCGTCACTTCCGCTGGGATCTGCACCCAGTCCGCGATTTCCACCCTCAGAAGGTTCAGATGACCATGGACAACCACCGTCGGCCGAACGCCGCCGAACACACAACCGACTACGCTCCCGGTTCGAGTATTTCGCGAAAGATCTCGTTCCGGATCGTTCCGATGTTGTTCCTCGCTGCGCTGCTCAGCTATGTGGACCGCACCAACATCGGCGTGGCCAAACTGCAGATGCAGAACGATCTCGGCCTGTCCGAAGCCGCCTTCGGTCTCGGTGCCGGAGTCTTCTTCATCGCCTACGTCCTCTTCGAGGTTCCCAGCAACATCGCACTCCATCGCATCGGGGCCCGGATCTGGATTGCCCGCATCATGATCACGTGGGGCCTCGTGACTGCCTTGATGTCGCTGGTCGAGAACATCTGGATGTTCTACGGGATGCGTTTCCTCCTCGGCGCCGCGGAAGCCGGCCTGCTACCGGGAGTGGTCTACTACCTCACCCGATGGGTGCCCTCGGCGAACCGGGGACGAATCCTCGGCTTGTTCTTCCTCGCCATTCCCGTCGCCTCGGCAATCGGGTCTCCCCTCACCAGCACTCTCATGTCGGTCAATCTGTGGGGCCTGGCCGGATGGCAGTTCATGTTCATCGCCGAAGGCCTGCCATGCCTGTTGCTCGCCGCCGTCATCGTCAAGTTCCTCCCGAACGAGCCCGGCGATGCGCGTTGGCTCAACGCCTCTGAGGCACAGTGGCTCACCGCCAAGATCGATCAGGAGGACCCTGCCGACACCGGGGGCGGCACCGGCCATCCGCACTGGACGGCCGGACTGAAGAACTACCGGGTTCTCATGCTCGCTGCCGTGTACTTTTCGATGGTCGTGCCCATCTATCTCATGGGATTCTTCCTCCCGTCGATCATCAAGGAGATGACCGGAGGCACGGTCGGCACCACCGGGATCGGATACCTGGCCGCGGTTCCGTACGTGTTCACGGGAATCGCCATGGTGCTGATCTCCCGGAGTTCGGACCGCACCCAGGAACGCATGTGGCACTTCGTCGTTCCGACCTTGGCCGGCGCCTGCGCATGGGTGATCGCGGCCGCAACGGTGTCCTCCAGTCCGTACATCGCAGCAATCGCGATCTGCGTCGGCACCATCGGCTCGATGGCCACCATCCCGACTTTCTGGACCACCGCACCGAAGATCGTCTCCGGCGCCGCCGCGGCGTCCGGGATCGCGTTGATCAGCAGCATCGGCAACATCGGCGGGTTCGTCTCGCCCTACATGTTCGGCATCATCCGCGACGCCTTCCCGGGCGAGGCCGGCAACAGGCTGTCGTTTCTCGTCGGCGCGATCATCCTCGGCATCGGCGGGCTCATCATGATCGCCGTCTCGAAAACCCTCCGACCGACCACACCAACACTCTCGAAAACAAAACAGCTGCAACACGACTGAGTACCAGACTGAACCGTCAGAACACACGATTGGACAATGCAGTGATCACGCACGCCGATACCGAATTCCATACCCGAGACCTCACCGACAAGACCTGGACCGAAACCACCGTTCTGATCATCTCCGTACCCGAAGCGAGAATCTTCGGCAACGCCTACGTGCTGGCCCGGCCGAACCTCGGCGTCACCCTGTCCTCGGTCATCCTGGCCGAGGGATTCTGCCGCCAACCGTACGAAGTCGACTTCACCGACCCCCAGATGCACCTGCCCTGCCCCGACTCGTTCAGCAACTACTCCCTCCAGAACGGCCTGACCGTGTCCTCGGACGGCCCCCGCAACTACCACATGCAGTACAAGAACGCCCTGGGGGCAGCAAGTTTCGACCTCACCTTCGAGGGCTTGCACGAGCCGTTCGACCCGCACGACCCCAACCAGAATCCGCTCCTCGAACTCGACCGCGAAACCGCGAACGACTCACGCAAGGGCAACGAGTGGGAGAACGGGCACTTCGAAGTCAAGGGCCGCATCCGCGGCGAACTGGAACTGCGGGGCAAGACGTACCAGGTCGAATCCAATGAGGGCATGGACCACAGCTGGGGACCCCGTCCCGAGGTCGGCACTCGGTCGGTCTCCTGGGTCTCGATCAACTTCGGCGAGGACTTCGCGATGCACATGGCTGTGCCGATGCGGATCGAACGCGGCCAGGTGTTCTACGACAAGATCCGCTTCGGTTACGTCGTCGAGAACGGTGAGGTCTTCGGCCTGATCGACGGAACGATCGAGGCGGAGCGCGTCGACATGCTCGCGTTCAGCAATCACGTCACGGCCACCGATGTCCGCGGCAGGAAACACGAGTTCTTCGGCAGCGCGATCGCGGGACACCCGTGGTACACGTTCAACCCGTCCCACGTCTGCTACCAGTCGTTGTTCCGGTACGAGCGAGGTTCCGCCGTCGGCTACGGCGAGATGGGAGACATATTCGGATTGGACTACCTGGCCGAGCGGATGTCCCGTCACGGCCGACTGAAGTAGGAGCGAACTCAGATGACCAGCACTTCTGTGTCCCTGCCCGACAGGGACTGGGCCGACGCCCCGACCGATGCGCAGATCGAACGTCTCCGTACGCGGTACCCCACCGAGCCCGAAGTCGACCGGACACTGACCCGCAAGATGAACCGTCGCGCACTCGGTTCGTACCGGCGAATGGACCTCGACGAGTTCACCCGATGTGTCGAGACGTTTCTGTCGGCTCGCCTCGACGGCCCCTTCCGAGTCTCCGATGCCCGATGGTTCACCGGCGGTGTGTCCAAGGTGCAGATGGGATTCACACTGCACCGCAAGGAGTCCGAATCATGGACGAGTGAGCGGTTGGTCGTCCGCATGGACCCGGCCGAAGGGTCGAACGCCACCAGTCGCCTGCGCGAGTTCGAACTCGTCGGCGCGGTACGGGGCGTCGTTCCCGTTCCGGAACCACGCTTCATCGACGTCGACGGCGAGTATTTTCCCGAGCCCGCGCTCATCTACTCCTACGTCTCGGGAGTCACCAAGCCGTCGGCGACAACCACCGGCAGGATCAGCGGCCTGGGCACGAATTTCGGTGCCGGCACTCGCGAGCGTCTCGCCGATCAATTCGTGTCCTACCTGGCCGCCCTCCACACGTTCGATCTGTCCTCGGCGGAGTTCACCAGCCTCGCCCGCCCCCGGGTGGGAACCGACGACGCGGCGCGGTGGCTGCTCAATCAGGCCCGCCGGACCTGGGTGGAGGACCGTGCGGCCGACGTGCCGCTGATGGACGTGGCCGAGCACTGGATGCTCGGTCACCTGCCCGTCCTCGATCACGTGAGTGTCGTTCACGGCGACTACCGCAGCGGAAACTTCCTGTACGACGAGGACGCCCTGGAGATCACGGCCTGGCTCGACTGGGAACGCGGCCATCTCGGTGACCGTCACCGCGACCTCGCCTGGACCACGCAATCCACGTTCGGCCACTACGACGAGCAGGGTCGGTACCTCGTGTGCGGGCTGATCCCGGAGGACGACTTCTACCGACGCTACGAAGCCGCCACCGGTCTGCCGGTGGACTCCGAGAAACTCACCTTCTACAAGATCCTCAACGCGTACCAGATCGTCGTTTCCACGATGGCCTCCGCACACCGGGTTGCGAAGCTGGGCAAGTCGCATCAAGACGTCGTTCTGTGTCGCGTCAAGGGCATGTCTGCGGTCGCAGCGGACGAACTGAACACTCTCTTGGAAGAGGTGCTGTGATGGATCACTCGCGCAACGCACTCGGCGCCCTGCGCAAGTCGCTACTCGACTCGGTCGCGCCGGCCGTGGACCCGGCCGATCCGCTCGCCTCCGAGCAGCTGCCTCTCGTTGCCGACTACCTGGAGTTCCTGCGCACGCGGATCTACCGGATCCACGAACGGTCGAGATTCGAACTCGGCGAGTATCTCCGGATGGCCGAGGGCGTGCTGACGCGGGTCCCCACCCGATCGATCCCGGCAATCGTCGATCTCACCAAACACATCGATGCAAGCCGGAGCGCTCGCGAGTCCGCGTCCACCGGCACGACGGAGCTCATCGAGCTGGGCGCGACCCTGGCCGCCGCCGTCAGCACCGTCGTGCAGGACGAGTCACTTCCCGACGAGGTCCGACTGGCGGTGAGCACCTGGGTCTCCGCGGCGTCACGCGACCTCCTCGCGTTCGAGCGGTCCTGGTACGCACCCTTCGGGTTCGAGGCCGCACCGGAGAAACTCCGGAGTATCGACGAATTCCTGTAGGCGGGCGGTCTGGGCCTCACGCCGTGAGGACGTGAGGCCCGGACGCCGCGTCGGACGAGTGGCCCTTGCCGCATCCCATCATTTGGCATTATGATCAGGCCAAAGTTCGAAGGAGCAGGGCGTATCGGACGACCACGCGCCCCGGGAGTTCCTGCCCTCAGGTCGCAGGACCCCGCAGGTCGCTGGACACTGTTCGCAGGAAATGGGTATTGCGATGAACCAACCCGCTGACGGCGGACTCGCCCCGCTGTTCGACCTCGCCGTCCGGAGAGGCGACTCCCAAGCGGCGGCGGAACTGGCAGCGCAATCCGGCGAGGACTCCCTCACTCTCGAATGGACCCGTCAGGCCCTTCTCTCGCACCTGCGGTCGGGCTTGCGAGATGCCGGCGAAATCCGCAATGCTGCAGAATTTCTCCAGGAGATCGAAGTGATTCAGCGGCGGCGGCAGGCGCGGCGGATCGCGGACCATCGATCTCAGCTCACGGGCTTTCGCGCGTTTCTCACAAATCTACGCGGGGTGTCGCGGGCCGAGCGTCCGTATGTCGTGACCGACCGGTTGTGCCGTGACCTGGGCTTCCGGAAGTCGGTGTACTCCCCGGCCACGACCTCCGGCTGGTCTCCCACCACGATCGCGATTCATCCCGAACTGGAAGACTCGTTCGCTCCTCTGCGCCGTGCGGTGGCCGCTCTGTCACTCCCCCCGGGTGCCGCACCGCGAGAGGAGGAGGTGTTCCGCAGCGGACGCGGAATCGCCGTGGATCCGATCGATATCTATCGCAACACCTATCGCCCGCTCGTCGAATTGTCGCGACCACGCGGATATCTCGCGGTACCGGTGGTTGCCGCCGGACGAGTGACAGCACTGCTTCATGCAGACCATGACGATGCCGAAGTCGACGAGTCCGACATGATCACGTTGCAGACGGCGGCCGCGGTGTGCGCGCTGACCGCGGAACAGGAAACCCTCCGGTCTGCCATCACGACCCGCGGCCACCGGGTGACAGAACAGATGACGGCGATCCTGTCCGCTCTCGCGGAACTCGAGCAGTCACAGCTCAGTCTCACCGAGGCGCTCGGCACCGAAGCCGACCGTCCCGGCTGCGCGAGCGGCGCGGTCGGAATTTCCCACTGCGCTGCCCTCACCGTGCGAGAACACGAAGTATTCGAGTTCGTCGCCCACGGCACACCGAACGCGGACATCGCAGGAGCATTGTTCGTCTCCGAGGGCACGGTGAAGTCCCACGTCCAGCGGATCTACCGCAAACTCGGTGTGGCCACCCGCGCCGAAGCAGCAGTCCTGTACAGGACATTGCACCGACCCGGGCAAGAAACCTGCCGAGGTTCGCATGACCGACAATGACGCGCTGACCGACGAGATCGACCGTATTCTCACCGATCTCGCGGATGAATCCGCGGCCGAACCGCACGATGAGGCGATCCGGCTCGTCGAGCTGATCGAACGACAGGACCGCACACAAGCCGAAGACCTCGAACGACTGCAAGCGGCAACACACCTGCTGCAGTCCGCAGTATCCGTCCTGCAGGGCGCCAACACAGTCGACGACATCATCCGCGCGGTGTGCCCCGGCGCGGCCGCTATCGCCATCTGCGACGAGGTAGTCTTCACCGAACTCGACGGTCCGGAGCGCACCGGAATCCCCGAAGTCTTCGCTCACAATGGGTATACAGCGTTCCGGGTCGACATCGGCGGCCTCCCGGCCGGCGTGATCCAGGTCGGCTCCACACCCGACGACGTCGTCGTCGACGCGCTGCTCACCTTCGCGGGATTGGTCGGCGCCGCTCTCGAATGCGCTGCCCTCGACCGGCGGCACCACCGTCAGCGGGAGCTTCTGCACACGCTCTGGAATCTCGAGGACTCCGCCCACACGCTGGTTGCTCCCGCCCCCTCCCCGACCCCGGACACGAACTCGTCCATCGTGCTCCAACCGCTGACCGCTCGGGAACGCGACGTCCTCGCACTCGTCTTGACCGGTGCCTCGAACGCCGCGATCGCCGCGGGTCTGGTCATCTCCGTGGAAACGGTGCGGTCCCACGTCAAAAGGGTGCTCCGCAAGTGCGGCGTCGCCAATCGAACCGAACTCATCGCGCGCTTCGATGCCGGCACGGACACGCCGTAGACCGCTCCAGTGTCGCGGCCCGGCACCTGTCATTCGCGCCGCTGGGCCCTCAGTACCTCACCGACGTTGAGCACGTCGCCCTGGGGGAAACCTGTCATGCGGCACCAGGCGAGTTCCCGCTCGGACTGCCGGGCGGCAGCCTCGGCCACGATGCGATGAGCTGACTCGGCGTTGGGCCCATCGGCGGCGGCGAGATTCCGATACCCGCGCGCAACGAGTTCTTTCACATCACGCACCTGTTGTCGTAGTTCCAGCAAATCCGTCGCGGGAGAATCCGTTTCGTCGAGCAGCGCGCGGCACTCGTCGGCGAACTCGGAATCCAGTTCCATGAGGGCCGTGAGAGTGCGACGAGTGTCGGTGTGCTCGGCGAGCTCGTACGGGTACTCGAACGCCTGCACGTCCAGTACCCAATCCAGGCAGGCGAGTACGAGTCCGGCCTGCTCGGCCGCGAAGGAATCACCCGGATCGAGCGCCGGCAACACCGACTTCCCGATCGTGTTACGAACAGCGCTGATCTGCTGTGCCACAGTGGGAATCATGGAAACTCCTAGTCCTTACCGACAATAGCGAGCAACTGGTCGAGGTAGAAGGCGCCGAGCCCGCCGAGAAATGTCTGCATCGAATCCAGGTGGGTGAGGCGTTCGGCCGCGTTTCGCGGCCCGGTACCGACCAGAGCAACCGCCGCCCAGTACATGTTGAGGACCGTGTAGTACTCGAGTCGCTCCGAATCCACCGACAGACCCGAACACTTCTCGTACTCCGCGATCATGTCGTCACGGGGCACCAACGCCGAGCAGTAGAACTGTCCTGTCGCCGGGTCGTGCTCACCCCATCCCTCCATCGTTGCGTAGGCGAGATCGTGGTGCCGGTCGCCCAAATACGTCAGTTCCCAGTCCAGCAGGGCGGTGATCGTCCCGTCGTCCTCGTCGAACAGGAAGTTGCCGTTGCGGTAGTCGCCGTGAATCACCGACACGTGATCGACCGGCGGCCGTCGTTCCCACAGCCACTGCTGGGTCAGGGCAATCACCGGATGCGCCTCGAACGAGTCTTCCTGCCAGGCACGGTCGGTGGCCGCAAGTCGCCAGTCGATCGCGTCGGTCGTCCCGGCCCGCGGACGCTCGAACGAGGGGAGATCATGGGGAGTCCAATCGAACCGGTGCAGTTCCGCGAGGTGACGAACGAACTGGGGTCCCAGGATCGGACGCAACGCCGCGCCATACACGGTGCCGAGCCCCGACGCCGTCTTCACGGCGGCCTTGGCGCTAGCCGATCCCGGAACGTAGCCGCAGATCATCGACGGCGCACCGAGTTCGGCGGCGTCCTCGGTCGCCCAGAACACGCGCGGGACGGGCACTACACCGCCGAGCATCTTCAGTACCTCGAATTCACGCAGCCGCGGAGTCTCGACCATCGATCCCGGCGGATCCATCCGCAACACCATGCGGTCCTGCCTGCGTTGCCCGTTCCGCACCCAGTCCAGGTCGAAGACGAACTGCTCCTTCGATGCACCGCCCGCGAGTCGGCCGATGCCCTCGATGAGGAATGTGCCGTCGATCCGTTGGGAGAGGAACTCCCGCAGACGTTCCGACACCGCGTCGATCGCGGGCTGCTCGTGGACCATGGTCCCCCGCCGTTGCATCTTGCGACGCAGTACGGCGTCGATCGTGTGCTCCACACGCACGGCCGCGCGGGAAGTGGGCGTTGTCATCACCATGTTTCATGCTCCGTTCGCGTCGGATGCGGCACCGGGGCGCAGCCGGCCAGAACTCGACATGCGTTCCGCGAGGAACTCGAGCCCCAGCACGTCCGTCGCCTCGGCGTACCCGACCCGGTTGCCGACCTCGTAACGGAACAGACTCTGGCAACTGACGTAGGCGGGACTGAAGCTGTACCACGGTGCGCCCCCGACAGCGGTACCGAAGAATTCGTGTTTCTTGCCGCGGACGTCTACCGCGGTGATGTGGTTGTCGACAGCGATCAAGTCGACGCGGGAGGCCTCGACGGTCGCATGGGTGATCCCGAAGACTTCGCCGTCCTCGACGACGTAGCCGAAGCGCAGACCGTCGTAGAACACCTCACCGTTCCGGATGCCCAGGGCCATCCCCAGGTGCAGGCCGAAGTCGGGACCGAGCGTCACGTGGATCCAGGCGGCGCCACTGTGTCCGAGCTCCGCGCGCGGCCCCCAACTCCGGTCCATGCCGTCGAAGCAATCGACCTGGTACTCCTTCCCACGCAGTTCGAGGGTGCCGGTCACGTGCCCGATCATGTCGTAGTGCCCGTTGGCCCACACGTCACCCAGACCGGTGTCGATGGGGCCGTCCGTGCCGGCCACGAGCGGGTTCTGCGTGGCGTCGTGCACATCGAAAGGTTCGTGCAGGCCTTGGAATTGGAGGTCGAAACGACAGGCCCCGAGCGCGTTTTCGTACGACACACGGAAGTCGCGGGGAGCGTTCGTCGCCTCGAGACTCAAGCCGCTCTCGAGCGTGAACTTCGAGAACACCTCGGGGGCCGGTACATGCATTTGGGGGTCCGTGAAGTCGATCGCGTAGGGCTGGGTGCAGATACCGGAATGCACGACCACCGACGAGATGGTCGCCCCGACATTCGGCCGGGACAAAACATAAGCGTTGCCGAGGATTCCGGCCTCCGGAACAGAAAAGACCAAGACAATGGTCTCGGCCCAGGTACGAGCCGACGGCTCACTCGGGTGGTAATCCACATCAGCAGCGGTGATCACAACGGCTCCTCAATTTTCGCGGCGCAAGATCTGGTCATGGCGACCGTAAACATCACGATGTGATCGACGCTACAAATCCTGCCGGAATTACCCCGTACGGAATCGCGATTACTCCCTCCGGGTGAGGGGCCGAAGCACACGAGGAGCGGGGAGGTGCCCGGTCGCCTACGGCCGCGCACGCCGCGGTCCACTAGCGCGAACCGCGGACGTCCTGCACCGGTCAGGCGTCGGACGTCGCCATCGCCGCGGAACAGCATGAGCAGCAGCTGCGGAGACTGCAGCAGCCCGCTCCGTGACGGAGCGTGATCCGGCAGACGCACTCCTTCTCGGCTCACGCGCACGAATTCGGGCGCAATTTCGCGTGCGCGAACCGAGAAAGGGTGCCGGATTCCCAATTACCATGGCTGGTACCTGTTGTCGGTGGCTGGATCGGAGGCGGATCATGGCTGACATCATCGAGTTGATTTTCGACGACCACGAGTGGTTCCGACGACAGTTCGCCGCGCTGGACGAACTGAAGGCTCGCCGCCGGGTGGACATCACTGCCGTCGAGGCGGTGTGGACCCCGTTGGCGAAACGCCTGGATCTGCATGCCGCGGCCGAAGAGGAAATCTTCTATCCCCAACTTCTCCGCGTCGGCGAGGAGGCCGCGGAGGAGGAAACCCTCGACGCGATCGGGGACCACAACGACATCCGCGACGGCGTCCGTGTGGCGGCGGGGTATCCGATCCTCTCCGAGGAGTGGTGGGCGGCTGTCGGCCGAACGCGCCGGGCCAACGATGAGCACATGGCCGAGGAGGAACGCGAGGGGCTGGCAGATTTCCGGACCGCCCCAGCGGAACTTCGCGAATCGCTCGGGCGACGCTTCGCCGAGTACTTCCTCGTTCACCGTTCCACGAGGGATGTGGACACCTCGGACAAGGATCCGCAGGAGTACGTCCGGGAGGTCGAAGAGGGGCTCGACGAGGACAGCAGCGCGGGATCGCTTCGGATCGGAAGCTTGAAGGGCCGGTAACGACGCACTCCCCCACATCACAGACCGCGCGGTCTGTGTTCTATAGTTCGGCGGTCCGCGGCATCGGGCCGACCGGTTCTGTGGGGAGTGGGGTTGTGGCGCGAGTTTCCCGGCCGGTTCCCGATCTGCCCCCGCTGTCGTTCGAGCGGACCGTGCCGCGCAGGTATGTGCACCGGCAATCCGTGTCCGAGGTGTTCCTCACCGACTGCGTCCCGCTGCCGGAGCCGGATCGGTTCGTTCTCGCCGCGCAGTGGCCCCGGCTGCACGGCTTCTACCGCGCCCGAGGCGGGCGCTACGACACCATGCTGCTGGCGGAAACGCTCCGGCAGACCGCGATCTACCTGGGTCACACCCGCTACCGGGTCCCGTTGCCGAACCGGTTCGTCATGCAGCACCTGCAGGTTTCCGCGATGCCGGACGCGCTCGAGGTCGGTGTCGCGGCTGCCGACGTGATCGTCGAGGTCGCCGTGTCGCGGCACGCCTACCGGGGCGACGCGCTCGCAGCGTTCCGCGTCGACCTCCGGTTCCGGTGCGGCGGGCAGCAGGTCGGCGCCGCTACCGGCGACGCGGCCATCTTCCCGCCGGCCGCGTACGCACGCGCCCGGTGGGGTGATCGCGGGCCGCGGACCGTCGGGGCGCCCCGGTGCCCGGACCCCGTCCGATCCGGTCTGGTCGGTCATCTCGACGACGCGCACGTGGTCCTCGGGCCGCAGCGCGCCCGGGACGAGTGGGAGTTGCGGGTCGACACCGCACACCCCGTCCTGTTCGACCATCCGTGTGATCACATTCCCGGGATGCTGCTGTTCGAGGCGATCCGGCAGGCGGCCCGTGCCCGGCTCGGGCTCCCGGACGCGCACCTCGCGTCCCTGGGAGCCACGTTCCACCGTTTCGCCGAACTCGACGAACGGACCACGATCCGGCTGGACGCGGTGGACGACGGTGCGTTGTCCGTCACCGGGTCGATACGGCAGGGCGGCGTGGCGGTCGTGCGCGGAACCGCGGCGCTCGCACCTACCGCGGTGAGCGCATGTGCGGGCAGCTAGTCGGCGTCGTCCGGTATCCAGCGGGCCCGCCGGACCCGGGCGATGTCCAGGTGCCGGGTCGCGGGCATGATCCCCGGAAGCAGGAACCCCCACATGTCGTCGACGCGCTGCTCGAGGTCGGTGCGCTGCGTCAGCACCTGGGAGACGGTCTGGACACCGGTGAACGCACCGATGACGAACCGTGCCAGCCTCGGCGGGTCGATGTCCGCGAGGAGGTCCCCCTGCTCGACGGCTCGTGTGGCGAGCATCTCGCAACTGTTGATCCAGTCGAGATAGGGGTCCGCGGGGCCCTGGTCGTCGGCGCTGAGTTCGAGGGTGATCCGGATACCGGCCCGCACGATCGGGTCGTTCACGATCTGCCGGGCCATCTCGTGACACAGCATCACGATCTGCTCGATCGCCGACACCGGCTCGCGGCCGATCGCCTCGACCGACGCGATGGAGATCCGGTGTTGCTCACCGATGATGAAACGCGCCAGATCCTCTTTCGAACGGAAATGGAAGTACAAGGCCCCCTTCGTGATTCCGGCGTTCTCGACGATGTTGCCGAGTCTGGCTCCTTCGAAACCCGACTTCTCGAACATCTCCGCCGCCCCGCGGACGATCTGCTGTCGAGTCGCCGCAGCACGCGCCTGCTGAACCACGTTCACACCTTTCCCTGCCGCACGAGAGAAGAACGATGACGATGCAAGGACGGAACACTCGCCCGTTGCCCGGAGAGACGGTACCAGCGTCGACCGTGTCGGAGAATGGCCGAACACCGTCGGCCCCGTTGCGTGTCGCGGTCGTGGGAGCGACGGGCTTCGTCGGATCCACCGTCGCGACGGCGTTGGCAGCGGCCGGAATCCACTGCATCGCGGTCGCTCGCGGCCCGCAGCATCCGGACATACCGGGCGTGGTGTTCGCGCGTGCGGATCTGACCGACCCGGGAAGTCTGACGGCGGCGCTCGCCGGAGCCGATGTGGTGATCCACGCCGCCTCCTACACCGGGACCGACCCGGCGCACTGCGCCGCCGTCAACGTCGAGGGCACCGAAAATCTGCTGGCCGCCGCGGCCCGGAACGGCGTCGGCCGGGTGATCTACGTCAGCACCATCGGCGTGTACGGGTCCGGGCCGCACAGCGGAATCGGTGAGAACGAGGCCGCGCCCGTGCCCGTCTCGGCGCTGAGCGCGAGCAGGCTCGCCGCCGAACACCGGGTCCTCGCCCACGGCGGCTGCGTCGTCCGGCCCGGCTTCGTCCACGGCCCCGGCGACCGTTGGTTCGTTCCCGGCCTCATCCGGATCCTCGAGGCATTGGGGGCCTGGATCGACGAGGGACGATCCCGGATCTCGATCATCGCAGTGCACGATCTCGCCCGGCTCCTCGCCGCCCTCGCCGCGCAGCCTTCAGCGCGCCCCGGCGACGTGTTCCATGCCTGCCACCCCGACCCCGTGACCGTCCGCGAACTCGGGGAGGCACTCGCGAACGCGGGTCGTCTCCGGCTGCCGGCCACGAGTCTCACCTTCGGCGAAGCGACGACCGTCGGCGCCCGGCGCGGCCTCACCGACCGACACCTCGACCTGATCGGCCGCGACCATTGGTACGACCCGACCCGCCTCTGGACCGCCACGGGTTCGACCGTCGGCCACGGTCCCCTGGAGCACTTCCCGGCGTGACGGGTTCCGTCCGCTTACAGGCGGAAGTCCGTCGACGCCCGCTCGACGAGTTCCGGAGCCAGCCGCTCGGACGTCACCTCGGCGCCGCCCAGCAGTTCGACGAGTTTCTGGACGCTGCGCCGGCCCATTGCGTGCATCGGTGACCGGATCGTCGTCAGGGCGACGGTGATCTCGGCGGACAGCGGAATGTCGTTGTAGCCGATCACCGCGACGTCCCGGCCCACTTCGCGTCCCGCGTCGCGCAGGGCGCCGTACGCACCGATCGCGGCGAAGTCGTTGGTCGCGAAGATCGCCGTCAGGGCGGGCTCGCGGGCGAGCAGTTCCACTGCGCCGAGGCGCCCGCCTGCCGCGTCGAATCCCGTGTAGACGATGTTCTCTTCGGGCACGGGACATCCTGCCGCCGCGAAGTTTTCGGCGAAACCGCCGGACCGGTCGACGGTCGTGCTGGCGAACGGCAGACCGGCGATGATGCCCACCCGTTCGTGGCCGCGGTCGAGGAGGTGCCGGGCGGCGAGGGTGCCCCCTGTTCGATCGTCGCAGGTCACCGACGGGTACTCACCCGAACGCCGGGAGACGAGCATGAACGGTGTTCCCCGTTCGGCGACGCTGTCGAGGAAGCGGTGGTCCATGTGCGCATCGCCGAAGATGAGTCCGTCCACTCGCCGCGCCAGGAGCATGTCGGTGCGTGCGGACTGATTGTCCGGATCGTCGAGGGAGTTCGTGACGAACGTGGACAGGCCGGCCTCCTCGGCCGCTTCCTCGATCCCCTCGTACACGGTGGCGAGCACGTAGTCGGACAGCCTGGGGACGAGGACGCCGATGAGGTTGCTGCGGTTGGTGCGCAAACTCGCGGCGTGCGGGTTCGGCCGGTAGCCGAGACTGTCCGCCAGTGCGCGGATGCGTTCGGTGGTCGCGGCCGACGCGGCGCGCACTCCGGGTTCGGTGGTTCCGTTCAGCACACGCGACACCGTCGAGACATGGACGCCCAGCTCGTCGGCGATCAGGCGCAGTGTGGCGCGCGGCTTCTTCGGATTCCCCACGATGTCGATCCTTCCACGCCGTGTAAACGCTGTGAAACGTAACCCGGGCCCTCTTGACACGTGGCCGCCGTCACGAATCTAATGTACCCAAACGTTTGAGCCAAACGTTTGCGCAACCCGAAGGGAAGTCATGAGCAAGGTTGTCGTGCTGGGCACGGGCGGGACCATCGCGTCCCGGAACGACCCGGCCGGAAAGGCCGTGGCCTCCGATCACGTGTCGGCGTTACTCGACGCGGCGGGCACGTCCGCTCCGACGGACGTCGAGATCGAGGGCCGCGACATTCTCACCACGGGTAGCTACCTGCTGACACCGGCCGATCAACTCGTCATCGTGCGCGAGATCGTGGCCGCACTCCGCGACCCGTCGGTGTCCGGCGTGGTGGTCACGCACGGAACGGACACGATGGAGGAGACCGCGTACCTGCACGAACTCCACCACGCCGATCCGCGTCCGGTCGTGTTCACCGGTGCGCAGATTACGGCGGGCGAGCCGGATTCCGACGGGCCGCGCAACGTGCGGGACGCGATCACCGTCGCCGCCGACCACCGCGCCCACGACCTCGGCACGACGATCGCGTTCGACGGCCGGCTCTTCACGGCCGCCGGGACGCGCAAGAGACACACCACCGCACTGGACGCGTTCGACAACGGCGCGACCGGACCTCTCGGCCGGATCGTCGACGGAGTCCTGACGCTCTTCGCCAGACCGGTTCGTCCCCAGCCTCTTCCGATACCGGACGCGCTCCCCCGGGTCGACATCGTGGCCGTGCATCCGGGCGCCGACCGGGCCCTGCTCGACGCCGCCGTCGACGCGGGTTCCCGCGGAATCGTGCTGGAGGCGACGGGGATCGGCAACGCGAACAAGACGTTCGTGGACGGAGCCCGCGACTGCATTGCGGCCGGTATCCCGGTGGTCGTCGCCACGCGCGTCGCCGACGGAGACATCGTTCCCCGCTACGGAAACGGTGGCGGCGCCGACCTCGCCGAGGTCGGCGCGCTCACTGCCGGTCTCCTGCGGCCGGCGCAGGCCCGGGTCCTGCTCGCCGCGGCAGTCGCCGTGTCCTCACCCTCGGACGTCGCCGACGTCGTCCGCACCCATACCCACCCCACCGTGGTGCCCCACGCCACGGCGAACCAGACCGACCAGTAGGAGAGGTACGCATGTCCAAGAAGATCTACGTCAACTTCGGAGTCGACGTCGACGCCGTCGCAGGATGGCTCGGCTCGTACGGCGGAGAAGACTCCCCCGGCGACATCTCCCGCGGCATGTTCGCCGGTGAGGTGGGCGTGCCTCGCCTGGTGAAGATGTTCGACAAGTACGACATCACCACCTCCTGGTTCGTGCCCGGCCACTCCATCGAAACGTTCCCCCGCGAAATCGAGCAGGTCGTCGCGGCCGGGCACGAGATCGGCATCCACGGATACAGCCACGAGAACCCGATCGCGATGACGCGCCAGCAGGAAACCGACATCCTCGATCGCAGCATCGAACTGATCGAATCGTTCACCGGCAGCAAGCCCACCGGATACACGGCGCCGTGGTGGGAATTCTCCAAGGTCACCAACGAACTGCTCATCGAGCGGGGCGTCAAGTACGACCACTCCCTCATGCACAACGACTTCACGCCGTACTACGTGCGCGTCGGCGATTCCTGGTCGAAGATCGACTACAGCCAGCCGGCCGAGACGTGGATGAAGCCGCTCGTGCGCGGCCAGGAGACCGATCTGGTGGAGATCCCGGCCAACTGGCTGCTCGACGATCTGCCGCCGCAGATGTTCATCAAGTCCAGCCCCAACAGCCACGGCTTCGTCAGCCCGCGGCACCTCGAGGAGATGTGGCGGGACCAGTTCGACTGGGTCTACCGCGAGATGGACTACGCGATCTTCCCCGTCACGATTCACCCCGACGTGTCGGGCCGGCCGCAGTCGCTGCTGATGCTCGAACGCCTCATCGAGTACATCAACCAGCACGACGGCGTCGAGTGGGTGACGTTCGACCACATGGTGAACGACTTCAAGGAACGCTTCCCGCGCCAGAGCTGATTTGAAGGGCGGTGGGGTGCAGGCCCGCACTCCCACCGCCGCCCCCAGCATCCGACATCATCAGTCCCGGAAGGACACCCATGAGCCAGACAGCCGAGGGAATCCCAGTATCGCAAACCGGCGGTCCCACCAAGCAACTCCCCCGCTTCAGCATCCGCGAAACCCGTAAGTCCACGATCATCGCGTTCCTCGCCTGGACGGTCGCGGTCTACGACTTCATCCTGTTCGGCACCCTGCTCCCCCGGGTCAAGGAGGACTTCGGCTGGAGTTCCTCGCACGCGCTGCTCATCTCCACGTTCGTCAGCATCGGGACGGCGATCGTCGTGCTCGGCGTCGGCCCGCTCGTCGACCGGCTCGGACGACGCAAGGGCATGATGATCACCGTAGGCGGCACGGCGCTGTCCTCCGCCGCGACAGCCGCCTCGGGCGGTGCGTTCAGCCTCGTCGCCGCGAAGTCCATCGGCGGCATGGGACTGTCCGAACAGGCCGTGAATGCCACGTATCTCAACGAAATCTACGCGGTCTCCGAGAGTGACGCCGTGCGCAAGCACCGCGGATTCATCTACTCGTTCGTCCAGACCGGATGGCCCCTCGGCGCACTCCTCGCCGCCGGATTCGTCGCCTTGATGGGTTCGATCGTGGGACCGGACGACTGGCGCATCGTCTTTCTCGTCGCCACCCTCCCCGCCCTGGTCATCGCGTTCGTCTGCGCACGGCTGAAGGAGTCGCCGCAGTTCGATCTCCAGGATCGGATTCGCCGGCTGCGCAAGGCCGGAAAGTCCGACGAGGCCCGGGTCCTGGCCGAGGAGTACGGCATCGAGCATTCCGAATCGAGCTCGCTCGCCCGGATCTTCCACGGCGCCAACCGCCGCAACACGATCGTCCTGTCGCTCGCGTGGATGGTCAACTGGTTCGGCATCCAGACGTTCAGCGTGCTGGGCACGACGGTCCTCGAGGACGGCAAGGGCTTCTCGGGTAACTTCACGCTGCTGCTCGTCGTGTTCGCCAACGTCGTCGGCATCTTCGGGTACCTCTTCCACGGCTGGGCGGGAGACCGATTCGGACGCCGCAACGCGATCGTGGCCGGCTGGATAGTCGGCGGAATCCTGTTCGCGCTCATGCTGCTCGGGCCGTCGTCCGCGGCATTCGTCCTGCCCACCTACATGTTCGGCCTGTTCTTCCTCCTCGGCCCGTACTCGGCGATGAACTTCTTCATGGCCGAGTGTTACACCACCGATTGCCGAGCCACCGGTGCCACGTTCATCGGCGCCATGAGCCAACCGGGCGCGATCATCGGCGGCTTCCTCCTCACCGCCATGGTGTCGGCCAACGTGGGGTTCGGTACCGCGGCGTTCTGGGTCGGCGCTCTCGGCACCTTCGCGTCCGGCCTCGTGATGCTGTTCGCCAAGAAGGTCGCGATCACCGCCGGATAGCGGTGTATCCCGCACTACGACAGGAACTTTCATGCTCAATCCGTTCGACAATCTGAAGGACCGGGTCGCCGTCGTCACCGGCGCGGCCAGCGGCATCGGCCGCGAGACCGCGGTCGCGTTGGCCGAGGTGGGTGTCCGGGTGGTCATCGGCACCTTCCCCGGCGACCCCCACGACCCGAAGGAGACGCTGCGCCGCGTCGAGAGCGTCGGCGGCGACGGCGTGATCCACGACGTCGACGTGCGGTCCACCAGCGAGGTCGAGGCGTTCACCGAGCGGGCACTGACAGAATGGGGGCGGCTCGACTTCGCCGTCGCGAACGCCGGTGTCCTACGCAAGAACGCGATCGCCGAACTCGACGACGCCGCCTGGTCCGACATGCTGCAGGTCGATCTCACCGGTGTGATGCGGACCCTGCGCGCCGCCGCCACCCGCATCGACGGGCCGGGCTCGCTGATCTCCATCTCCTCGATCGCGGGCGGCGTCTACGGGTGGGGCGAGCACGCGCACTACTCGGCCGCCAAGGCCGGCGTGCTCGGTCTCAGCCGCGCCCTCGCCGTCGAACTCGCGCCGCGCGGGATCCGCTCCAACGCCATCGTTCCGGGCCTGATCGAGACTCCGCAGTCGTCCGATCCGGTCAATTCACTCGGCCCCGACGGTCTGGTGGCGGCCGGGGCGAAGATTCCGTGGGGACGCGTCGGGACGGCCGCCGAGATCGCGACCGTCATCCGGTTCCTCGTCAGCGACGAATCACGCTATCTCACCGGGCAGTCCATCGTCGTCGACGGCGGCCTCACCACCAAGATGCAGGACTAGGAGAACGATCATGGGAGTTCTAGACGGTAGACGGGCGCTGGTCACGGGCGGAGCCAGCGGTATCGGCCGCGCGATCGCCGAGGCGTATCTCGCCGAGGGCGCAGACGTGATGATCGCCGATGTCGACGAAGCGGCGGCGCAGCTGACGGCGAAAGAACTCGGGGCCACGGCCGCCGTCCGAGTCGACGTCGCGGACGAGGAGTCGGTGCGCGCGGCCTACGCCGGCGCCGTCGAAGCACTCGGACGCGTGGACGTGCTCGTGAACTCCGCGGGGATCCTCGAGGAATCCGAGGTCGCCGACATGTCACTCGACTTGTGGTGCCGCACGATCGACATCGACCTGACCGGGATGTTCCTGATGTGCCGGGCCGCTGTTCCGGCGATGGTGGCCGCGGGCGAGGGGCGCATCGTCAACATCGCGTCGCAACTCGGGATCAAGGGCGGGGTGGGACTCGCGCACTACGCGGCCGCGAAAGCCGGGGCGATCGCGCTCACCAAATCGCTGGCACTCGAAGTGTCGCAGCACAACGTCCTGGTCAACGCCATCGCGCCGGGGCCGATCGAGACCCCGCTCGTCGACGGCATCACCGAGGACTGGAAGGTCGCCAAGCGGGCGGAACTGCCCCTGGGCCGATTCGGACTACCCCGGGAGGTGGCACCCACCGCCGTGCTCCTCGCGTCCGACCCCGGCGGGAACCTGTACGTGGGCCAGACCCTCGGCCCGAACAGTGGGGACGTGATGCCCTGATGTGTGGCGGATGCCCGGGAGCGAAGGCGGGCGACTGGCTGAGCCCGGTCATCCGCACACACACTCAGCGGGAGGCGGTGGCCCGGCTCGTCGGGTCGGCCGCGGCGCGGGTCCGCTCCACCCCCAGCGGCTGGACCGTGGCCTCGCCCACCGGGCGGACGATGGTCGCGGCGACGATGACCGAACTGTGGTCGGGCCTGCTGGCGTGCGGGCAGCCCGAACCCACCTGGGAAGACATGCGTCTGCCGGAGTCATTCGACGAGCCGGAGCCGCTCCCCGACCGGCGGACACCCCTGTCGGTAACCGCCGACACGCCTGCCCTGGCCCGGCAGCAGGTCGGGCAACATCTCGCTGCGCCCCACTGCTTCCACGTGCGAGTCGCCGAGGTGCACGACGGCACCGGAACACCCACCGCCGTCCTCGAATTCGACTCCGCCACCCGCGGCGCGATCGTGCTGTCCGGCATGCTGGCCCACGGCCGCGGAGACGGACGCGGCCTGGACGCCCGCATCACTCTGGCCGACTCGGTGGTCACCCTCCAGACCTGGGACGGGCACGGACTCGGATTCGCCGTCGCACCGAACGTCCCGTCTTCGTCCGCCGACCACCGCACGAGGTGTATACCCAGATTGAGGATCATGTCCCCCACCTGACGGAGTGTCGAGATGGCCCTTCACACCGAGATCATCGTGGACACCGAAGGCGACAGCCGCGTAGTGGTGCTGTATCCGGTGATGTGGCTGTTCGTCGCGGTGCTGGTCACGTTCGTCGTCACCCGGATCATCACCCGCCGGATCCGCGCGAAAACGGGAGCAGCGGACGCGGACGAGGCGGTGGAGCCGGAAGGCGGTCTGATCGGCGACATCACCGTCGGCGGCGTGCACGTCCACCACCAGGTGCTCGGGATCCTCCTCATGACCCTCGCCGGAGTGGCGCTCATCGCCACCACCCCGGAGGGCACGGCGCTGAACATCTTCGCGGCGGCGTTCGGGGTCGGCCTCGCGCTCACGTTCGACGAGTTCGCGCTGTGGGTGCACCTCGACGACGTGTACTGGAGCACCGCCGGCCGGAAGTCGGTGGACGCGATCTTCTGCGCGCTGATGATCACCGGCCTGATGATCGGCGGCGCCGAACTCGTGACCGGACGGATCGGCACCACCGAATGGTGGGTGTCGATCGGGTACCTGTTCGTCACGCTCGGCATCTCGGTGATCTGCCTGCTGAAGGGCAAGTTCGTCACGGGGATCGTCGGGGTCGTGTTCCAGCCGGTCGCGATCGTCGGCGCGATCCGCCTGGCCAAGCCGGATTCCTGGTGGGCGGTGCGCCGCTACCGCACCCGGCCGAAGCGGCTGGCCCGCTCCGAGGCACGGTTCGACGAGCGCTACCACGCGCGCTGGAACCGGGCCCGCGACTTCGTCGCCGGGACGCCGGACCCCCATCACGCCGGGACGCAGGGCTAACTCTCGTCCGCCGTCCGCGAGCGCCCCATCATCTCCAGACCCGCCATCGCCTTCTCCGCGCCCGCCTCGTCCACCTTCTCCATCGCGAAACCCATGTGGATGACGATCCAGTCGCCCGGTTCCAGGCGGACGTCCTCGGGGAGCATCCCGACGTTCACCTTGCGTTGCTCACCGACGACGTCGACGAGCGCGAGCTGGTTGCCGTAGCCCTCCAGCATGCGCACCACCTGACCGGGAATACCGAGACACATGATTCAGCCCTCCGTCCTGTCCGGTTGCAGCGTTGCCGCGGACTCGGACTCCAGCAGTTGATCCACGATCTCGAACACCGTGTCGACGGCCGCGTCGACGGCGGCCTGGACCCGCGGTGAGAGCCCGATTCCCTCAGCGGTGTTCTCCACCTGGCAGCCGAGGACCACGGTTCGCGGAAGGGTTCCGCCGAGCGCGCGCAGACTCGCGAACACCGCCCCCGGATCCATGCTGTGCGCGTCGAGCGGCGCCGCCGCGGCGGTATCCGGACCCACCTCGAATGCCCTCAACACCCCCGGCTCACCTCGATCGGGGACGGCATCGACGAGCAGCAGCGCACCCCACCCGTCTAGCAGTTCGTACGCCAGATGTGTTCCGCGGATGCCGAAATCGACGGCGCGGACTCCCGGCGGCAGCGACCTCGTCGCGACACCGCGCAGCACCTCGGGACCGAATCCGTCGTCGCCGAAGAAGATGTTGCCCACACCGGCAACCAGAACCCGCCTGCCCACCGTCACGTGCGACTCACATTTTCCGGATACGCAGATATCGTCTGATGTCGGGAATCGCGATGACGGCGACCGCAACGCCCGCGACCGCGACCAACGCCAGAGCCGCGGTGGTCATCTCTCCGAGAATCTTCATGGCTGTCCATCCTTTCCGGTGTCTGCCGAGACCGGCTCCACCTCGTCCGGGGCGAAGTACAGATACCGCCCGTACCACTCGTGCAACTCCGACGCAGGGTCGTCCACCAGCACGACGCCGACGTGGGTGCCACCGTCGACGTCGGCGTGCACGGTCACCACGCGAGCCAACTGTCCCGCGAAGAACAGGTCCTGGGCGTCGGCGCGCCGCGACGGGTGGATCCGCACGACGGTGCCCTTCGCCACCCGGACGCCGTTCACGACCACGCCGTCGACGTCGGGACGTACGGCGGTGTCGGCGTCCGGATCCCACCACGGCAGGTCGTCGGTCAATTCCGGGACGAGACCCATGTCGGGGAGGCCGCGCTCGGCGACGTCGGGGTCCGGGAAGTGCGGGTTTCGCAGGACGCCGTGCATCTGGGCGAGCGTCGCCGGCGACATCTGCTCGCAGCGGTCGATGATCTGGGCGGCGAGAGGATCGGTGGCGCGGGCCTGACGCTTCTCCTCCTCGGTGAGCGTCATGACCCTCAGCGTGAGGATCTCGTCGATCTCCGTGGCGTCGAACAGGGCGCCGTCGCTCTGCTCGGCCACTTCCGGGTGGTCGTACAGGATGATCGGCGACACCAGGACGAGGTCCGTCTCCCCCGGCAGCCCGGCCAGCACGGGGTAGCAGCGTTCCTGCCTGCAGGTCGACGCGAGTTGCGCGGCGTCGTCGGGCGGCTCGAGCAGGGACACGAACTCGGCGTCCTCCGCAGCCAGCATCAGGTGCGCACCGATCAGCGAGTGCCTGATGGCCGAATCCTTCGACCACGTGCCGATCGCGTCGATCTTCACGTTTTCGATCGACACCCGCAGCAGGTCCAATCCGCCGTGCCGGTCACTGCCGACCCGGACGACGGCGCGCAGCGGCCATCTGGTCCGCACCACGCGCCCGGCGAGGGTGCCGTCGTCCTCGCGCAACTCCTCGACGTCCACTCCACCCTCGACGTCCACATCGAGCCTGCAGTCCTCGAGCTCCTCGCCCGGGTACGCCGCACCCAGGTCGATCTCGCGTTCCACCGCCTCGTCCCACGACAGCCAGCTGCGGCCGGCGACGGTGAGTTCACCGACCGGTTCGAATCCGGACCCGACGGCCTTCTCGACCTCACGCACCTGCAGTTGCAGGAAACGGACGGTCACGCAGACGCCGGGCCGCTGACCCGGGTGTGGGCGCATCAGCGTCTGACAGGACAGCCGCGGTTCCTCGCCGACTCCCGATTCCGCCGCACCCGGCGGCCCGAGGACGCCGAACTGCCACCGCGACTGGTTCTTCGACGAACTCGCGCGATACGGATACAGCAGGTAGCCCTCGTAGAGCACCGCGTCGGCGACGGCTCGTACACGCTGCAGGGACGCCGGGGAGATCACGCGATCACCTCCCCGGCTCCCTGCAGCAGGTTTGCGATGGCGACGTCCAGTCCGAGCAGTCCGTGTGCTGCCTTGTATTTCGCCAGTGCCGCCAGTGTGTCGTGGTCGAGACGGACCCACCCCGTGTTCGGGTAGTGCGCCTGGACGAGTTCGCGCCACACGGCGACCGGCAGATCGAACGTCGATTCCCGGTCCCAGGGGATCCGTTCCACCCCGAACCCGGCGACCCCCCGCGTGAAGACCGTTCCGCTGAACAGGAACACCAGCGGCACCGTCGACCCGTCCTGATCCAGGGCGTGCAGATACTTCGAGGCGGTCACCTCGAAGTCGTACGTGCACGGCAGCGGCAACTCCACCACACTCGACCCGGTGAACCCCTGGGCCACGGTGCCGGTCTGCATCCACTGGAACGGTTTGAGCGTGGCCGTCCACCGTTCGCGGGGCCCGAACAGATCGAGGAGACCCTCCGCCTCGCCGTCCGTGTAGCGGCGGCGTTGCGGGTCGATGCGGACCTGGCACCGGACGGCCATCGCATGCACGGCGGCACCGCTCGACTCCGTCACCACCACGCGCGCAGTGAGATTCGGCGCAACCGCGAACGGTTCCGGGAACACGTCTTCGACGTGGAACGACAACTCGGTCACGTCGGCTCCTTCGCGACGCGACTGCGCGCACGCACCGTCTCGAAGAACGTGTCGATGACCCGGCGCGCGTCCTGGCCGCCGTCGAACCCCCGCCACACCTGCCGCAACTCGCCCACCAACTGGTAGCAGGCGTCGATGGGGACGAGATAGCACTCGGGATCGCCGTCGCCGTGCTCGGGAACCCGCAGCAACAACGCTTCGGTATCGGCGGCGAGTTGGCCGAGCGCCGGGTTGGCCGCGAGCACGCCGTCCCAGGCGTCGAGGGGCAGTTCCGATTCGGTGGCGCCCGCCGGACCGGGATAGAACGCGACGGTCTTGGCCAGCAGTGAGTTCCGGAACACGAACGCGAGCCCGACGGGGATCTCCAGTTCGTCCCAGCGTCCGGGTGCGAGTTCGAAGTTCGGAAACGACAGGTAGCGTTCCGGGACGGCCCGGAAGCGCAGTTCCGCGCTCTCGTCGGTGAACAGCAGGTAGCACCCGCGGCACACGCACATCAGTTGCCGGTCCTGGACGTTCACGACGTGCTGATGGGCGTCGGCGATCGGCACGGCGCACATGTCGCACCGTTCCCCGACCACCGGTTTGGGTCGCTCGGACGCGATGCGCTGCAGGATGCGCAGCCCGTTCCCCGAAGGGCTCATCACGCCACCTCCGCGGCGGGCACCGCGACGGAGACGACGCCGTCACGCACGAGGACCGGAAGCGGCGACAGCGTTTCGGCGTCCGCGTCAGCGTCCAGACGGAGTCCTGCCCGGCGCGGGTCGAAGTGCGCCCGGCACGACGGACAGCGCAGCACCGCGTCCCCCACCTGCCCGCCCGCCTTTCGTTGCAGGGTGGCCCCGGCCAGCGAGTTGGTGCAGGCGGCGCAGCGGTCGCGGTAGGCGAACAGCTGCTCCCCGATCCGGCACACGAGAATCGGGAGCCCGGCGACGGCGAACCCGGCCACCTCCCCGGGCGCGAGGTCCTCGAGTTCGGGCACCGAGATCCACGTCCCCGTGCCACTCGACCCGTCCGTTCCGTTCGGATGAACATGGGAGAACAGCGATTCCGCGGCAATCAGCCCGGAGCCGGCCGCGGGGGTGGCACCCACCACCTCGATGTCCACGGTCTCCGGTGCCGCCGCCAGCACGGCGTCCTTGACGGCGAGTTCCAACGTCACCGCCGAGGACGGGCAGCTCTGACAACTGCCGGTCAGCCGAAGCCGCACCACACCGTTCACCACACCGAGCAGTTCGACGTCACCGCCGTGGGATCCCAGATAGGGGCGCACACTGTCGAGTGCGGTGGCGACCCTCGTCTCGACGTCGTGCGGATGGAGCCCGTTCACCAGCAGCAGGCTCGCGACGAGTTCGTCGGCGGCCAGTCGTTCGACGAGGTCGTCGTCGCGGGCACCAATGATCTCGAGGACGCGCTGCAACCCGGCGCCGTAGAGTTCGACCACCTCGCGGACCAGTTGCTCGGCGCGATCACGTGCCACCGAGCCACCTGTCGAACTCGCGTCCAACAGGCTGTCGATCCTCTCGCCGGCTGTCCGCCACCGATCGGGGTCGTCTCCTACTTCGTCACTCCCCCACGTCTCCGATCCGCCACTCTCCATGCGTACCCCGTCACTCGCCGGTCACGGACTGGGTGGGAGAATGCAGCTTCTCCAGCGTCTTTCCCTCACCGAGATACATGTGCACACCGCAGGGCAGGCAGGGATCGAAACTGCGGACGGTCCGCATGATGTCGATGCCCTTGAAGTGCTCCCGGTCGTTCTCCTCGAAGATCGGCTGACCCTGCACCGCGTCCTCGTACGGCCCCGGCGTACCGAAGCTGTCGCGGGGGTTGGCGTTCCACGGCGTCGGCGGATACGGGTGGTAGTTCGCGATCTTGCCGTCGCGAATCACCATGTGGTGCGACAGGACTCCGCGCACCGCCTCCGTGAAGCCGCAGCCGATTCCCTCGTCGGGGACCTCGAACTTCTCCCACGTCTTCGTGTGTCCGGCCCGGATCTCGGCGAGCGCCTTCTCCGCGAAGTGCAGTGCACACGCCGCGGCGTACGCCTGGAAGTAGGTCCGCGCCCGGTCACGCTCGATCGTGTTGCTGCCGTACTGCGGGATCTTCCACTCGAACTCGACCGGGCCCTTCAGCGCGGTCTTCGGCAGGTTGATCTTCACGCTGTGACCGGTCGACTGCACGTACCCGATGTCGACGAGGCCGGCGAGGGCAGTACTCCAGAGCCGGGCCAGCGGCCCACCGCCGGTGTCCAGCGCAAGGTGATCGGTGCCGTCGAACCACCGCGGCGACATCACCCAGCTGTACTTGTCCTCCATGTCACGTTTCTGCGGGTGCGGGTTGGTGTGCTGGTTCCACGGATGCCTGCGGTCGACCGGGTTTCCGAGCGGATCGTTCTTCACGAACATCTCCTGATCGGTCCAGTCGTCGTAATACGAACTGCCCAGCAGGATTCGGATACCCAGATTGATGTCGACGAGGGACGTCGTGACCAGTTTTCCGTCCACCACGATGCCGGGCGTCACGAACATGGCCCGTCCCCACTTCTCCATGTCCTTGTAGGAGAAGTTGCACACCGCGGGATCCTGGAAGGACCCCCAGCAGCCGAGGAGCGTCCGGCGCAGGCCGACCTTCTCGTAGCCGGGCATCGCCTCGTAGAAGAAGTCGAACAGGTCGTCGTGCATGGGGACGACCTTCTTCATGAACTCCACGTAGCGCATCAGACGCGTCGTGTAATCGGTCATCAACTGGATCGTCGCGACGGTGCCCACGCCACCCGGATACAGGGTGGACGGATGGACGTGCCGACCTTCCATGAGGCAGAACATCTCTCGCGTCCACCGGCTGACCTGCAACGCCTCCCGATAGAACTCACCGGTGAACGGGTTGAGCGAACGCATGATGTCGGCGATGGTCTTGTAGCCGTGCTCACCGGCGTGCGGCGCCTCGGTCTTCTCGGCCTGCGCGAGCACCCCCGGATTGGTCTCGGAGACCATCTTCTCGCAGAAGTCCACACCGACGAGGTTCTCCTGAAAGATGTTGTGGTCGAACATGTATTCCGCGGCCTCGCCGAGGTTGACGATCCACTCGCCGATGTGCGGCGGCTGCACGCCGTAGGCCATGTTCTGGGTATAACACGAACACGTCGCATGATTGTCACCACAGATACCGCAGATGCGGCTCGTGATGAAGTGGGCGTCGCGCGGGTCCTTACCCTTCATGAAGATCGAATAGCCGCGGAAGATCGACGAGGTGCTGTGGCACTCCACGACTTCCTTCTGCTTGAAGTCGATCTTCGTGTAGATGCCCAGGCTGCCCACGATGCGCGTGATCGGATCCCACGCCATCTCGACCAGGCCGTCGGATTCCGACTTGTGCGAAGGTTCCGGAATGATCGTTGTCATCGACGTACCTCTCAGTGTTCGAGGCCGGCGGACTACCCGCCCGAGACCCCGAGCGGGACTACCAGGTGCGTGTGGCGCCCGTGGTCAGTTTCGTACCGCGACTGCGCCAGTGCGGCTCTTTGTCCAAGGTGGTCTTGGTGATCTTGCGGAGACTCCGAACGGCGGACCCGTACAGTCCGGACGCCGCGGTGGAGATCCTGCCGCCCGGGGGTTCGTCCATGAACGGCATGAACTTGTCCGGGAAGCCCGGCATCGTGCACCCGATACAGATACCGCCCACATTCGGGCACCCACCGACACCGTTGATCCAGCCCCGCTTCGGGACGTTGCACTTGACGACGGGACCCCAGCACCCCAGCTTCACGATGCATTTGGGCGAGCCGTACTCGGTGGCGAAATCGCCCTGCTCGTAGTAGCCGGCGCGGTCGCAGCCCTCGTGCACCGTGGCACCGAACAGCCATTGCGGACGCAAGGCGTCGTCGAGCGGGATCATGGGCGCCTGCTCGGTGGCCATGTAGAGGAGATACGTCAGCGTCTCCGACAGATTGTCCGGTTGGATCGGGCAGCCGGGAACGCAGACGATGGGGATGCCCGCCTTCGACTTCCAATCCCAGCCGAGATAGTCGGGAACGCCCATCGCACCGGTCGGATTACCCGCCATCGCGTGGATACCGCCGTACGTGGCGCACGTCCCGGCCGCGACGATCGCCGTCGCCTTCGGAGCGAGACGATCGAGCCATTCACTCGTCGTCACCGGCTGACCGGTCTCGGGATTGTTGCCGAAACCGCACCAGTACCCCTCGTCGTGAAGTTGCTCGTTCGGGATGGAACCCTCCACCACCAGGACGAACGGTTCGAGCTCGCCGCGATCCGCCTTCCAGAACCACTCCAGGAAGTCGTCGGCGCCGCCCTCGGGGCCGTTCTCGAAGTCGATCAGCGGCCAGTGAACGGCCACTTTGGGCAGGCCCGGCAGGGCTCCCAGAGCAATCTCCTCGACACTGGGCTGCGTCGCAGCCGTCAAGGCCACCGAATCGCCGTCGCAACTGAGTCCCGCATTGATCCACAGCACGTGAATCAGGGTGTCCTCGGCGTTGATTGCTTCCTGTGTCGGCATATCAGGTCGCTTTCCGGAGTGAACACAACTCCTGTCGCCACCGGAGTCGACCGTCGGCCCACCTGTGTGGCGCTGATATTTATTTAGCTCCGCCGCCGAGCGGATGTCAACGGTCCTCGGCGCGTCGCACCGCCCGGCTCCGCCCGGTCGTGTAGGAGCGTCATTGCTTCGCAATCCAGTCGTACCACTGCGCAATGCCCTGGCCCGTCGTCGCCGACAACGTGATCATCTGCAGGTCGGGGTTCACGGACCGGGCGTATTTCGTGCAGAGATCGACGTCGAAGTCCACGTACGGCAATAGGTCCGCTTTGTTCACGATCACCAGGTTCGCCGCCGCGAACATGTGCGGATACTTGAGCGGCTTGTCCGTCCCCTCGGTCACCGAGATCACCACCACCCTGCTCTTCTCACCGAGATCGAACAGTGCCGGACAGACGAGGTTCCCCACGTTCTCGATGAACAGCAGCGAGTTCGGCTCGGGGTCGAGGGCGGTCAGCGCGTCCCGCATCATCTCGGCGTCGAGATGGCACCCGGCGCCCGTGTTCACCTGCACCACAGCACATCCCGTCGCCTTGATGCGGTTGGCATCGAGCATCGTCTCCTGATCACCCTCCACCACCGAGACGCGCCGCCGCCCACCGATGTCGGCGATGGTGCGTTCGAGCAGCGTCGTCTTCCCCGACCCCGGCGAACTCATCACGTTCAGCGCGAGCACCCCACGTCCGGCCAGCCAGCCCCGGTTGCGCTCCGCCGTGAGGTCGTTCTTCGCCAGCACCTTCTGCTCGAGGGTCACCGTCTCGGTCGCGTGCTCGTGGGGGTGTTCGTGAGTGTGGGGGTGGTCGTGGTCGTGGTCGTGGGGGTGGTCGTGGTCGTGCGGGTGCTCGTGGTCGTGCGAATGATGGTGGTCGTGCGAATGATCGTGGTCGTGCGGGTGCTCGTGGGGCACCGTGATCCTGGTTCCGGTCTCGTCTCCGCATCCACAGGTGGCACACATTTGCGTCAGCTCACTTCCATCGAGAGGATTCGTAGTTCCCGACCCGACGTGACCTCCACGTCCGCACTTCCGCACGGGCACAGCAACACCAGGTCCGTGAGCGCGAAATCCTCGCCGCACTCACGGCAGTGCGCGCCGCCCGGGGTGTGGTCGATGTCGAGACGGGCACCGTGCGCGACGGTCCCTTCGGTGACCAGTTCGAAACAGAACTGCATCGAATCGGCGACCACGGCCGTCAACGCCCCCACCTGTACGCGCACACTGTGGACCGTCCGTCCCGCGGCGGTCTCGCAGACGGCGTCGACGACGCTCTGGGTGATTGCCAACTCGTGCATCACGGCCCCGTTCAGGACTCGTCACCTGTGGATTCGAGCGTAGCGCTTCCCGCCCGTGAGTACTTATTAACCGCGGGCGGTTAATAAGTACTCACGGCAGACGTAGTCTGAGGAATCCGCCATCCACTACAGGGAGGGCGCATGGACGCCTGGACCATCCGAGACTTCGAACCGGAAGATCTCGAGGCTGTCGTGCGCATGGACAGCAGTTCCACCACCACGGACCAACTGCCCCTGTTCGCGCTCTCGGACGTGGTCGGGAGTCTGCTGAATCGTCACCCCGCGGTCGTCGCGACGAGGGACGGGCACATCATCGGGACGGCGGCCGCTCGCGTCGACGAGGACCGCGCCTGGGTCATGCGGATCTCCCTCGATCCCGAATGGCGTGGGCAGGGGCTCGGCAGCGCCCTGTTGTCGCAGCTCGAGCACCGGCTCCTCGCCAGAGGAGTGCGACGGGTGACCGCCCTCCTCCCCGAAGGGGAGACCGGTGCGACGGCGCTGACCAATTCCGGATTCACGGCCCGCACCGGAGTCACGTACTACGAGAAGCTCGGAACGGTGTCGCCCCGCACGGCCGGGCTTCTGGCGACGCTCGGCGGTGCGGTACCGCCCGCCGGACTGTGGAGACAGGTCGCCGGCATGACCCGGGAGAAATCGCTGATCGAACGCAAGATCGTGCTCCCACTGTCACGGCCGGCGCTGGCCGCCGACCACGGGGTGGCAGCACCCCGCGCGGTGGTGCTGTTCGGGCCGCCGGGAACCGGGAAGACGACGTTCGCGCGTGCCATCGCCAGCCGGCTCGGCTGGCCGTTCGTCGAACTGTTCCCGTCGCGGCTCGCGGCCGCCGAGAGCGGTCTCGCCGCCGGCCTCGGGGAGGCGTTCACGTCGATGGGCGAACTCGAGCACGTCGTCGTCTTCATCGACGAGGTGGAGGAGGTGGCGGCGCGGCGCCGGCCCGGGTCGCAGTCCGTCGGGGTGGTGAACGAACTGCTGAAGTCGATCGTCAACTTCCGCGAACGCGGCGGGCGGCTACTGGTGTGCGCCACCAATTCCGTTCGAGCACTGGATGATGCGTTCCTTCGACACGGACGTTTCGACTACGTGCTGCCGATCGGCGCGCCGGACGCGGAGGCCAGACACGCCCTGTGGGAGCGGTACCTCGGCAACGAGCAGGTCGACGTGTCCGCCCTCGTCGCCGCGACCGAGGGCTACACGCCCGCCGATGTCGCGCACGCGGCACGGACCGTGGCGCAGGCGACCTTCGAGTGCAGCGTCGATTCGGGTGGACGCTGCCATGCCGGCACCCAGGACTATCTGGACGTGATCGGCACGGTGCGTCCCACCCTCACCGCCGAGATGATGCGGGCGTTCACGGAGGACATCGCCGGTCATGCCCGCACCTGACCTGTGAGTACTTGTTAACCGCCGGCGGTTAACAAGTACTCACAGGCGTTCGATGATGGTGGCGTTGGCTGTGCCGCCGCCCTCGCAGATGGTCTGCAGACCGTAGCGGCCGCCGGTGCGCTCGAGTTCGTTGAGGAGTGTGGCCATCAGCTTCGTGCCGGTCGCGCCGAGCGGGTGGCCGAGGGCGATCGCGCCGCCGTTGACATTGACCTTCGCCGGATCGGCGCCGATCTCCTTGATCCACGCGAGGACGACCGGTGCGAATGCCTCGTTGATCTCGACCAGGTCGATGTCGTCGATGCTCAGACCCGTCTTCTCCAGCGCGTAGCGCGTGGCCGGGATCGGCGCGCTGAGCATGAAGATCGGGTCGGCGCCGCGGGCGCTCAGGTGGTGGATGCGGGCCCGGGGGGTCAGGCCGTACCTCTCGACCGCTTCCGGTGAGGCCAGCAGCACCGCGCTCGCGCCGTCGGAGATCTGGCTCGCGACCGCGGCCGTGAGACGTCCCCCGTCGGTGAGGGTCTTCAGGGCGGCCATCTTCTCGAGGCTGGTCTCGCGGGGCCCCTCGTCCGTCGTCACGTCACCGAACGGGACGATCTCGCGGTCGAAGCGACCCTCGGCGATGGCCGTCCGCGCCCGCTGGTGGCTCTGCAGCGCCCAGCGCTCGAGTTCCTCGCGGCTGATGTCCCACTTGTCCGCGATCAGTTCGGCGCCGTTGAACTGCGACACTTCCTGGTCGCCGTAGCGTTCCGTCCAGCCCGTCGATCCGCCGAAGGGGGTGTCGAATCCGTACTGCTGACCGACCACCATCGCCGAGGCGATCGGGATCTGGCTCATGTTCTGCACACCGCCGGCGACGATCAGGTCGGCGGTGCCGCTCAGGATCGCCTGCGCACCGAAGTGCACGGCCTGCTGACTGGACCCGCACTGCCGGTCGACGGTGACCCCTGGGACTTCTTCCGGGTAGCCGGCGGCCAGCCACGCGGTGCGGGCGATGTTGCCGGCCTGCCCGCCGATCGCGTCGACGCAACCGAAGACGACGTCGTCGACACCGGCCGGGTCGATGCCCGTGCGCTCGACGAGGGCCTTGATGACGTGCGCACCCAGGTCGGCCGGGTGCACGCCGGACAGGCCACCGTTCTTCTTGCCGATCGGTGTGCGAGCGGCATCGACGATGTAGGCCTCGGTCATGTGAAACTCCTAGTCAGTTACGGGGACTCGCAAGTCCGTCGAGGACGATCGAGAGGTATTGCTTGGCGACGGTGTCGACCGTGACCGAGCCGCCGGGCCGGTACCAGCGGACGGCGACCCAGGCGGTGTCGCGGAGGAATCGGAAGGCGAGCTCGACGTCGATGTCGGACCGGAAGCTGCCGTCCTTCACACCCGCCTCGAGCACACCCATCCACAGCTCGCGGAATTCGGTGTTCAGTTCGGACAGGTACGCGAAGCGCTCGTTGGCGACGAGGTGCTTCACCTCGTCCTGGTAGATCGCGACCGCGGAATGCGACGCGTCGATCGCCTCGTAGGACGTGGTAACCAGCGCTTCGAGGGTGGCGCGACTGTCGAGTCCGGACGCGACGATCTCGCGGTACTTGCCGAACAGGTCGTCGAGGAAGCCCCGTAGGATCTCGTCGACCATCGACTCCTTCGAGTCGAAGTGGTGGTACAGGCTGCCCGACAGGATGCCCGCGGCGTCGGCGATGTCGCGCACGGTGGTGGCCCGCAGGCCGCGTTCGGCGAACAGGGTGGCCGCGATGTCGAGGAGTTCGGTCCGGCGTCCGGACTTGCCGGACGTGTCGTCGGCGGGGGGTGGCGTCATCGTCACATCCTATCAACCAAGCGCTTGTTAGGGCCTCCGGCCCCGTGCGCCTTTCTGGTTGCTGGAACTACCGAAAAGGGGCTCTACTGCTGTGATCGTGGGTGGTAGCTGGGCATTGTAAGGGCGCACGCCGTTGTCCCAGTAGCGTTCTGGCTTGTCTAGGGTCAGTCGGCTACATGTGTGGGAGAACGGCGTGCGCGAAGCCAGGATATGGCGTCAGGTGTTGGGTGTCGAAAAGACGGTGATCGAGCACGTTGATTTCGATGCCACGGCCGTGGCGGTGATCGTCGCGGTCCGGCCGCAGGCCCGGGCCCGGTCCCGGTGCGGGCTGTGCGGTCGGCGTAGCCCCGGCTACGACGGCGGCACCGGGCGGCGGCGATGGCGCGGCCCGGACTGCGGCCTGGTCCGCACCTTTATCGAGGCCGACGCCCCACGGGTGTCCTGCCGCGAACACGGGGTCACGGTGGCCGCTGTGCCCTGGGCCCGGCACCGCGCCGGGCACACCCACGCGTTCGACCAGACGGTGGCGTGGCTGGCCACGCACACCTCGAAGGCCGCGACCTGCGAGGTGACGCGCACCGCCTGGCGCACGGTCGGGGCGATCGTGGACCGGGTGTGGGCCGACACCGCACCCGCCCGGGACCCGCTGGCCGGGCTGCGTCGGATCGGGATCGACGAGATCTCCTACAAGAAGGGCCACAAGTATCTGACGGTCGTCGTCGACCACGACTCCGGCCGGCTGGTGTGGGCCGCCCCGGCCGCGACGCGGCCACCCTGTCCGGGTTCTTCGACCGGCTCGGGCCCGAACGCTGCGCGAAAATCACCCACGTCACCTCGGACGCGGCCGGGTGGATCGGATCGGTGGTGGCCCGGTACTGCCCGGATGCGATCCGCTGCGCGGACCCGTTCCACGTGGTCGCCTGGGCCACCGAAGCCCTCGACGCGGTCCGCCGGGCCGCGTGGAACCGGCCCGGGCCACCGAGAACGCCTCCCGCGGCGGCGGCTGGAAACCACGCCGCCGCCCGAAGGGCGGACCAGCTCAAACGGTGAAACGCAGCCGGTGGGCGTTGCTGAAGAACCCGGACACCCTCACCACCGGGCAGCAGGCGACGCTGCGGTGGATCGAACTGCACGACCCGGTGCTGCACCGCGCCTACCTACTCAAGGAAACCTTGCGGTTGATCTTCCAACTCCCGGCCGAGAACGCCGCCACCGAACTCGATCGATGGATCGGCTGGGCGAGACGGTCCCGGATCCCGGCCTTTGTCGCGTTGCAGAAAAGCATCCGCGCCCACAAACCCGCCATCCTCGCCGCCATCGAACACGGCCTGTCCAACGGGCGCATCGAATCGGTCAACACCAAAATCCGCCTCATCACCCGACGCGGATTCGGGTTCCACACCCCCGAGGCCGTCATCGCACTCGCGATGCTCAGCCTCGGGGGCGCTCGACCACAACTACCCGGCCGAACCCACCCACGAATGAGTCAGTAGAGCCCGAAAAGGCGCACAGGGCGGCTACGCCCTCTGCGACGAGACCGACACGACCTCACCGGTGAGGTAGGTGGTGTAGTCGCTGGCGAGCATGGCGATGGTGGCGGCGATTTCCCACACCTCGGCGGCACGGCCGAACGCCTCGTCGGACGCCAGCTTGTCGAGGAGTTCCTCGCTGGTCACCTTCGCGAGGAATGCGTGCCGTGCGATGGACGGCGCGACGGCGTTGATCCGGACGCCGTACTCGGCGGCCTCGATCGCACTGCACCGGGTCAGGGCCATGACGCCGGCCTTCGCGGCCGCGTAGTGCGCCTGCGAGTGCTGCGCCCGCCACCCGAGGACGGACGCGTTGTTGACCAGTACGCCGTTGTGCGGGGCCTCCTTGAAGTAGCGCAGTGCGGCGCGGGTGGCCCGGAACGTTCCGTTCAGGGTGATGTCGAGGACGCGGTCCCACTCCTCGTCCGTCATGTCGACGAGCGGGGTCTCGCCGCCGAGTCCGGCGTTGTTGACGAGGACGTCGATCCTGCCCAGCGCGCCGGCGGCGCCGGAGATCAGAGCGTCCACCTGCTCCGTGCTGGACACGTCGCACGTCAGCGCTTCGACCGCCTGACCGGGGAACTCGGCGGCCAGTTTCTCCTTGGTCTCGAGAAGTCGACGCTCGTGCCAGTCGGACACCAGCACGTCGGCGCCCTCGAGCAGGGCGCGTCGCGCGGACGCGAATCCGATGCCGGTGCCCGCCGCGGCGGTGACGACGACCTTCTTGCCTTTCAACAGGTCATGCCCCGGAGTCTCGACGGGCGCGGTGGCGAGCGGAGTAGTAGTCATGAACGGGCCTCTCGGGGAAGTCCGAGCACGCGCTCGGAGATGATGTTGCGCTGGATCTCGTTGGATCCGCCGTAGATGGTGTCGGCGCGGGTGAACAGGAACAGTCGCTGCCAATCGCCCAGTTCCAGATGTTCGGGGTCCGTGACGTCGGACGACGGATCGGCCGGGGCGAGCAGCGACGCCGCGCCCTGCACGTCCATGGCCAGCTGACCGAGATCGCGGTGCCAGTTGGCCCACAACAGCTTCGCGACGGACGCCTCCGCGCCGGAGGTCCCGGCGTCGACCGCTTCCAGGGTGCGCAGGGCGTGTGCCCGCATCACCCGCAGCCCGACCCATGCGCGGGCGATCCTCTCGCGGATGTTCGGGTCGGTCGCCGCACCGTTGGCCTTCGCGAGGTCGACGACGCCCTGCAGTTCGCGGGCGAACCCGATCTGCTGCCCGAGCGTGGACACGCCGCGCTCGAAGGTGAGCAGACCCATCGCGACCCGCCAGCCGTCCCCCGGCTCCCCGACCACCAGATCCGCGTCGGTGACGGCGTCGTCGAAGAACACCTCGTTGAACTCGGACGTGCCGGTCAACTGCTGGATGGGCCGGACCGTGACGCCGGGCTGGTCGAGCGGGACGAGCAGGAAGCTCAGGCCCTGGTGCCGCTTGGATCCCGGTTCGGTGCGGCAGAGGACGAACGCCCACTGGGCGACGTGCGCGAGGGACGTCCAGACCTTCTGCCCGTTGATCACCCACTTGTCGCCGTCGCGGCGTGCGGTGGTCGCGACGTTGGCGAGGTCGGAACCGGCGCCCGGCTCGGAGTAGCCCTGCGCCCACAGTTCGGTCACGGTGTTGATCCCGGGAAGGAAGCGGCGCTTCTGTTCCTCGGTACCGAAGGCGATGAGCGTCGGCCCGAGCAGTTCCTCGCCGACGTGGCTGACCCGCGCCGGCGCCCCCGACTTCGCATACTCCTGATGGAACACCACCTGTTGCGCCAGCGTGGCTCCGCGCCCGCCGTGCTCTGTCGGCCAGCCGAGGCAGGTCCATCCCGCCGCGGCGAGATGACGGTCCCAGGCGAGCCGTTCCTCGAAGAACTCGTGCTCGCTGCCGGGGCCGCCTTTGCCTTTCAGCCGGGCGAAGTCGCCGGTGAGGTTGTCGTTCAGCCACGTCCTGACGGTCTGCGCAAAGTCGTCGTCGGTGATCAGCCCGTCCGGGCTCTCGCTCTGGTCCACGTCTGTAAGATAACCTACCAAGCACTTGCTAGGTAGGTAGGGAGCCCAGTGACCGAACAACCGACAACCACTCCGTCCGCCCTGAAACGGGCCGCACGCGAATTCGGCGAGCTCACAGCCGTGGCGGACGGCGATGTCCGTCTGACCTTCACACAACTGCACGACCGTGTCCGCGATTTCGCCGCAGCACTCAGCTCACAGGACGTGCGCCCCGGCGATCACGTCGCGGTGTGGTCGCCCAACACGTATCACTGGGTGGTCGCGGCGCTCGGCATCCACTACGCCGGCGCGACTCTCGTCCCGATCAACACCCGGTACACGGCCACCGAGGCCCTCGACATTCTCGAGCGCACCAAGACCACCGCATTGGTGGTCGCGGGCAAATTCCTCGGCACCGACCGGTACGCGGCGCTGCGCGACGAGTCGAGCACCCTCGACCTGCCGACCGTCGTCCGGGTTCCGGTCGACGGCGGCGACGTCGAGGTTCCCGGCGTCTTCGACTTCGACGACTTCCTCGCCCTCGCCGGCGAGGACACGCGCGCCGAGGCCGACGCCCGCGCGGCCGCCGTCTCCCCCGACGACGTCTCCGACGTCATGTTCACGTCGGGCACGACGGGCCGCAGCAAGGGCGTGATGAGTGCGCACCGGCAGTCGGTGGGCATCGCGCAGGCGTGGGGAGAGTGCGCCGAGGTGACCTCCGACGACAACTACCTGATCATCAACCCGTTCTTCCACACCTTCGGGTACAAGGCGGGGTTCCTGGTGTGCCTGCTGAACGGGGCGACGGTAGTGCCGATGGCGGTGTTCGACGTTCCGAAGGTGATGGCGACCGTGCACGACGAGCAGATCACCGTGCTCCCCGGCGCCCCCACGATCTTCCAATCGATCCTCGACCACCCGGACCGCCCGAAGTACGACCTGTCCAGCCTGCGGGTCGCGATCACGGGCGCGGCCGCGGTTCCGGTCGCACTGGTGGAACGGATGCAGTCGGAGCTGAGCTTCGACGCCGTCCTCACCGCCTACGGTCAGACGGAGGCGGTGGTGGTCACGATGTGCCGGACCGACGACGACCCGGTGACCGTGTCGACCACGTCGGGTCGCGCCATCCCCGGGATGGAGGTCCGGATCGGCGACAAGAGCGAGATCCTGGTGCGCGGCGAGAACGTGATGCTCGGTTACCTCGACGACCCCGAATCGACCGCCAAGACCATCGATGCGGACGGCTGGCTGCACACCGGCGACGTCGGGACCCTGGACGACCGCGGTTACGTCGACATCACCGACCGCCTCAAGGACATGTACATCTCCGGCGGTTTCAACGTGTATCCCGCTGAGGTGGAGAACGCTCTTGCCCGACTCGACGGCGTCGCGGAGTCTGCCGTCATCGGCGTTCCCGACGAGCGGATGGGCGAGGTCGGGCGGGCCTACGTGGTCGCCAAGCCGGGCTCGACGCTCGCCGAGGACGACGTGGTCGCGTTCTGCAAGGAGCGACTCGCCAACTTCAAGGTGCCCCGGTCGGTGCGCTTCGTGGACTCCCTCCCCCGGAACCCCTCCGGGAAGGTCATGAAAAACGTTCTGCGTGAGGAGAAGAAATGACGGTTCCGGACGAGGGTGACGTCGTCACCTACGAGATGCGTGACGGTGTCGCATTCGTGACGCTCAACCGCCCCGACTACCGCAACGCCCAGAACTCGGTGATGACGTACGCCCTCGACGCCGCGTTCGAGCGGGCCGTCGAGGATGATGACGTGAAGGTGATCGTCCTCGCCGGCAACGGAAAGCACTTCAGCGCCGGGCACGACATCGGGACCCCGGGCCGGGACCATCACGTGCAGTACGACAACAAGGCCGTGATGTGGTGGGACCACGTCGACAAGCCGGGTGGCGACCAGCGGTTCGCCCGCGAGATGGAGGTCTATCTCGGGATGTGCCGTCGCTGGCGCGAGATCCCGAAGCCGACCATCGCGATGATCCAGGGCGCGTGTATCGCCGGCGGCCTGATGCTGGCGTGGGTGTGCGACCTCATCGTGGCGTCGGACGACGCGTTCTTCTCCGATCCGGTCGTGCGTATGGGCATTCCGGGAGTCGAGTACTTCGCGCACCCGTGGATGCTCGGACCGCGGTTCGCGAAGGAAATCCTCTTCACCGGCGACCGGTTCACCGCGCAGCGCGCTTACGAGGTGGGCATGGTCAACCGCGTCGTGCCGCGCGAGGACCTGGAGCAGGAGACCCTTGCCATCGCCGGACGCATCGCCGCCATGCCCCGGTTCGGTCTCGCGCTCACCAAGAAGGCCGTCAACCAGTGCGAGGACCAGATGGGCATGCGGAACGGCATGGACTCCGTCTTCGGTCTCCACCACTTCGCGCACGCGCACAACGCCGAGATCGACACCGATCCGCTCGGCGGCATGGATGCCAAGTCGATGGCGGCCAGTGCGCGCAACTCGAACGAAGGGGCGAAGTAAGTGGATCTCGAGTTCGACGCCGCCACCGTCGCATTCCGCGAGGAGGTGCGGACCTTCCTGCGCGACAACGTTCCCGCCGAGCCGCTGCCGTCGATGGATACCGCGGAGGGTTTCGAAGCGCACCGCGAGTGGGAACGCACTCTCGCCGACGCCCGGCTGTCGGTGGTGTCGTGGCCGGAGGAACTGGGCGGACGCGACGCGTCGCTGCTGGAATGGGTGGTGTTCGAGGAGGAATATTACCGCTCGGGTGCGCCCGGACGCGTCAGCCAGAACGGCATCTTCCTGCTCGCCCCGACACTGTTCGAGCACGCGAATGCCGAGCAGTTGGCCCGCATCATGCCGCGGATGGCCCGCGCCGACGACATCTGGGCGCAGGCCTGGTCGGAGCCGGAGTCGGGTAGCGACCTCGCGTCGCTCCGCTCCACCGCCCGGCGCGTCGACGGCGGCTGGGTGCTGAACGGGCAGAAGACGTGGAGTTCGCGGGCGAGCTTCGCGGACTGGGGTTTCGGGCTGTTCCGATCCGACCCGGACGCCCAGCGGCACAAGGGCATCACCTACTTCATGTTCGACCTGCGCTCGACGGGTGTGACCGTGCGCCCGATCGATCAGCTGGACGGCGAGCCCGGTTTCGCGGAGATCTTCCTCGAGGACGTCTTCGTCCCGGACGACCCCGCGAACCCCGGCGAGTCCGGAGTGATCGGCGGCGTGAACGAAGGCTGGCGCGTGGCGATGAGCACCGCGTCCAACGAACGCGGACTGTCGCTGCGCAGCCCGGGCCGTTTTCTCGCGACGGTCGACCGGCTCGTCGAACTGTTCCGGGACAGCGGCCGCACCGACGACGCGGCCTTGCGAAACAAGGTCGCCGACGCCTGGATCGGCGCACGCGCCTACCAGCTGAACACGTTCGGCACCGTCACCCGGCTCGCCGACGGCGGGCAGCTGGGCGCCGAATCGTCGATCAACAAGGTGTTCTGGTCGGAGTGGGACATCGCCACCCACGAGACCGCACTCGAACTTCAGGGCGCCTCGGCGGAGCTCGCGGACAACTGGATGGACGGCTACCTGTTCTCCCTGTCCGGTCCGATCTATGCCGGCACCAACGAGATTCAGAAGAACGTGATCGCCGAGCGGCTGCTCGGCCTACCGAAGGCGGATCGATGAGATTCACACTCGACTCCTCCCATCAGGACTTCGCGTCCAGCATCGACGCCTTGCTGTCGAAGGCGGACATGCCGGCGGTGATCCGGTCGTGGAACACCGGTGACACGGGTCCGGGTCTGAAGGTGTGGCAGCGCCTCGCCGAGACCGGAGTCAACGGACTGCTCATCGCGGACGAGCACGACGGACTGGGCGCCGACGCCGTCGACCTCGTCGTGGCCGTCGAACAACTCGGCCGCCATGCCGTTCCCGGCCCCGTGGCCGAGACCGTCGCGGTCGTGCCGGCCCTGCTCGCGCAGGTGGCCCCGGACCGGTTGGCGGCGTTGGCATCCGGTTCGCTCGCCACAGTCGCGGCCGCGCCGCACGTGCCGTTCGCCGTGGATGCGGACTCAGCCGATCTGGTCCTGCTCGTCGATGGTGCGACGGTGAGCCTCGGACAGGCCGGGGTGGTGCAGAACTCGGTGGATCAGTCGCGACGGCTGTTCCCCCTCACCGCCGGGGTCGCCCTCGGCGACGTCGACTTCACGCCCGTGTTCGACCTCGGGGCGTTGGCCATCGCCGCCCAGTTGCAGGGACTCGGGCAGACTATGCTCGACGTCACCACCGACTACGCCAAGCAGCGCAAGCAGTTCGGCAGGGTGATCGGACAGTTCCAGGCCATCAAACATCACCTGGCCGAGGTCGCGGTCGGGCTGGAGATGTCGCGGCCGTTGCTGCACGGTGCGGCGCTGTCGGTGCGGGACGGGTCCGTCGACAGTTCCCGGGACGTCTCGGCGGCGAAGGTGGCGTGCGGGGATGCCGCGTACCGGGCGGCGCGGGTGGCGCTGCAGGTGCACGGCGCCATCGGCTACACGCAGGAACACGACCTGTCGCTGTGGCTCACCAAGGTCCGGGCACTGGTCACGGCCTGGGGCACGCCGGCGTTTCACCGTGGCCGCGTCGTCGACTCGCTCGTGGAGGCGTCATGAGTTTCGACAACGAGGAGCGGGCGGCGCTCCGGTCGTCGGTCAGGGATCTGCTGGGTAAGCACTCCGACTCCGCCGCGGTCCGCCGGGCGATCACCACCGACCACGGTTACGACGACGCCCTGTGGTCCACGTTGTGCGAGCAGATCGGCGTCGCCGCCCTCGCCGTTCCGGAGAAGTACGACGGCGTCGGGGCGTCGCTGCTGGAAGTCCATGTGGTGCAGGAAGAACTGGGCCGCACGCTGACGCCGTCGCCGATGCTGGGCAGCGCCGTGCTGGCCGCGCAGGCGCTGGTGCTGTCGGGGGACGACGACGCGTGCGCCCGACTGCTGTCCGGCATCGCGGCGGGTTCGGTGGCCGCGCTGTGCTGGGCGGGTGCGGACGGCTGGTCCGGTTTCGGGGTCACTTCGTCGGGCGAGGCGCTGTCGGGGACGGCGTCGTACGTGCTCGACGGTGACGTCGCGGACGTGCTGCTGGTTCTCACGTCCGAAGGCCTGTTCGAGGTCGACCCGGCGGCGGACGGCGTGACGCGTCGTCGCGTCCCGGCGATGGATCCGACGCGTCCGCTGTCGGAGGTGATCTTCGACGGGGTCGCGGCGCGTAGGCTCGTCTCCCCCACCGACCTCGTCGACCAGTTGCGCACGGTCGCACTCGTCGCGTTGTCGGCGGAACAGGTGGGCGCGGCGTCCGCGGCGCTGGAGCAGACGGTCGAGTACGCGAAGTCGCGCAAGCAGTTCGGCCGGGCGATCGGGTCGTTCCAGGCGCTCAAGCACCGCATGGCCGACATGTACGCCCTCGTCGAGACCGCCCGGTCCATGTCGTACGCCGCGGCGCTGTCGGGGACGCACGAGGACGCCGTCATCGCGAAGGTGTACTGCTCGGAGGCGCTGCAGCACGTCGCGGCGGAGGCCATCCAGCTGCACGGCGGCATCGCGATCACGTGGGAACACGACGCGCAGCTGTACTTCAAACGTGCGCACGGGAGTGCACAGCTCTTCGGGCAGCCGCGCGAGTACCTGCCCGAGCTCGCCACCGCCGCCGGGCTGTAGGCGGCTCCGCCGCCCGTGCGCCTTTCTGGTAGCTGGAACAACCAAAAAGGCTCACGGGCGCAGCCCCTCCAGGTAGCTCGCGACCCCGTCTTCATCGTTGCTGGGCAGGACGTGGTCGGCGAGGGCGAGGACTTCCGGCAGCGCGTTGGACGGGCAGAGTGCCGTGCCCGCCCACGTCAGCATCGGGACGTCGTTGATGGCGTCCCCGGCCACGGCGACCTCCTCCGTCGAGATCCCGTCGACCGCGCAGAGCTCGGCGAGCGCACTCGCCTTGGACACGCCGGACGCCGCCATCTCGACGTACGGCGCGCCGGAGTGCGTCAGCTCGACGCCGTCGACCCCGGCCGCCACCGCCGCCCGGTACAGCTCCGCGCTGGGAACCTCCGGGTGCCGGGCAACGATCTTCACCATCGGCTCGTCGATGTCGGGCAGCAGTTCCGACAAAGTCATCTCGTGCGGGTGCCGGTGGTGGTCGGCGAACTCGCACAACGCCGCGTACGCCGGTTCGGCGACGAAGCGCGTCGGGCCGATGTTCGCGAACACGACACCGGGCATCAACGTCCGCACCCGGTCCATCGCCGCCGCGGCCGACGCCATCGCGATGGACGTCGTCGCCGTGATCACCGGGGTTCCGTCGGCCAGATCGAGGACCACCGCCCCGTTCGCGCAGATCGCCTTGCCGCGGAATCCGCACGACTGCGCCAGCTCGTGCACCGAATGCCGGGCGCGGGCCGTTGCCCACACCACCTCGACCCCCGACAGTCGCGCATCTTCCATGGCCTGCGCGGTGCGCGGCGAGATCGTGCGGTCCGACCGCAGCAGGGTGCCGTCGAGGTCCGTCGCCAACAGCCGAATTTGCGTCACCTCCGCATGATGCCAGGCGGCGCATGTACCCCTCACGACCCCACCGCAGTCGATAGCCTGGACAGCATGAGTCCTCGAGTACCCAGCATCGTGCTGAATTCCGGAACCATCCTCCCGCAGCTCGGCTTGGGAGTCTGGCAGGCGGACAACGACCAGACCGAACACGCCGTCGGGTTCGCCCTGGACGAGGCGGGCTACCGGCACATCGACACCGCCGCCGCATACGGCAACGAGGAAGGGGTGGGCCGCGGTATCGCGAACTCGGGTGTCGCCCGCGAAGACATCTTTCTCACCACCAAGTTGTGGAACGCGGATCAGGGCTACGAACCGGCGTTGAAGGCGTTCGACGCCAGCCTCGGACGACTCGGCGTCGATTATGTCGACCTGTACCTGATCCATTGGCCGCTGCAGGACGACGACCGCATCCTCCGCACGTGGGATGCGCTGGAGAAGATCGCCGAGTCCGGTCGCGCGAAGGCGATCGGTGTGTGCAATTTCGCACCGCGTCACCTGCAGTTGCTGATCGACCGGGGCGGCGTCGTTCCGGCGGTCGACCAGGTGGAGTTGCACCCGCATCTGGCGCAGCAGGAGATCCGGACGTTCGCCGTCGAACACGGCATCGCCGTCGAGTCGTGGAGCCCGCTCGGTGGCACCAGCAACTCGGGGTGGGGTGACGACTCGAAGCCGAACACGCTGCTCACCGACCCGATCATCACCCGCATCGGCGACCGGCACAGCAAGAGCGCCGCGCAGGTGCTGATCCGCTGGCACCTGCAGAGCGGGCTGATCGTCATTCCCAAGTCGGTCCACGAGTCGCGGATCCGCGAAAACATCGACGTGTTCGATTTCGAGCTCAGCGAGCAGGACCTCAGCGAGATCGAGACGATGGACGACGGCACCCGTGTCGGCGCCCACCCGGACGAGTTGAACATCGACGCACCGGAGTAGGCGGCTCCGCCACCCGTGCGCCTTTTTGGCTGTTCCAGCAACCAAGAAGGCGCACGGGCGCGGAGCGCCTAAAGCTTCACCGGCATCTCCTCGAGCCCGGACACGAAGTTGGCAGGACGACGCCGCAGCGGGCCGTCGTCGACGAGCACCATGCCCGGCAGCCGCGACAGCAGTTGCTCGAACATGATCTTCGCTTCGAGCCGGGCGAGTTGGTTGCCGAGGCAGAAGTGGGTGCCGAAACCGAACGCGACGTGCGGGTTCGGCGACCGTTCGATGTCGAACACCTCGGGATGCGCGAACACCGACTCGTCGAAGTTGGCGGATTCGAACAGCAGCATCATTTTCTCGCCCTGGCGCAGGTCGGTTCCGAAGAATTCGACGTCGCGGGTGACCGTGCGGCACATGTTCTTGATCGGCGACGACCAGCGCAGCATCTCCTCGACGGCCGCCGGGATACCGTCGGGGTCGTTCACGAGCCGCTGTTGCTGGTCGTGGTGACGCATCAGCTGTTCCATGCCGCCGCTGAGGACGTGCCGGGTGGTCTCGTCGCCGCCGATCAGGATCAGCAGGGTTTCGCCGACGATGTCCGGGTCGCTGAGCCGGTGACCGTCGATCTCGCTGTGCACGAGGATGCTGGTGAGGTCGTCCGTCGGATTCTTCCGCCGCTCCGCGATGGTGCGGAGCGTGAATTCGTTGAATGCCAGGTAGGCGTTCGCCTGTGCCTGGAGTTCCTCCTGGGTGGCGTTGCTCCCGAGGGCGTTCATCAGGTCGTCGGACCATTGCAGGAAAGTGTCGCGTTCCTCGGGCCGCACGCCGAGCATGTCACCGACGACGGCCATGGGGAGCGGCGCGGCCAGATCGCGCACGAAGTCCACTTCGCCCTTGTCGCGCGCGGCGTCGATGAGGTGATCGCAGATCTCCCGGATCCGGTCAATCTTCGCTTCCACCTGCTTACGGGTGAAGCCGGCGTTGACGAGTCGGCGATGCTGCAGGTGCTGCGGGTCGTCCATGTCGATCATCTGCGGCAGCGGGCCTACCCCGGGCCGAATTCCGCCCGCGTTGGAGAACAACTCCGGATTGCGTTCGGCCGCCAGGACGGCCTCGTACGATGCGGCGCCGAGAATCCCGTCCGCGCGATACACCGGTTCGTGGGCGCGCATCCTGCCGCGGGTCGCCGAGCTCGCCCGAGTAGAACCGTCCGTCGATCAGATCGAATTCCGGCCTGTCCGTCATCGGAGTACTCCTCAGCATTGAATCCCGCCAATCGTGCCCTGATAATAGAACGTGTTCTTACTATGACGCAGTGGTATAGCGGCAAGTTTCACGACCTTTCGGCTCGAGAATTGACACGAGTTCTATTACCTGGAGGTGGACGTGGTTACCCACGACGGCAGCAGCGGGCTCGCGAAGACGTCCGTACTCGTCACCGGCGGCGGCAGTGGCATCGGACTGGGCGTCGCCACCGCCCTGGCGGCCGAGGGCGTCCACGTCACGATCTGTGGTCGCAGCGAAGAGAAACTGACGCGCGCAGCGGAGCAGATCACCGCCGACAATCCCGCGGGGACAGTGGACACGATCACCGCCGACGTCACGAACGAGGACGACGTCATCCGCGCGGTCGCCAGGGCGAGCGAGCGCACCGGGCGACTCGACGGCGTCGTCACGTGCGCAGGCGGGAACGAAACGGTGGGACCCGTGACCCAGCTGGACGTCGACGCGTGGCGGCGGACCGTGGACCTGAACGTCACCGGCACCATGCTGACGATCAAGCATTCCGCCCGAGCGCTCGTCGCCGGAGGCGGCGGCTCCATCGTCACAATCTCCTCGATCGCGAGCAGCAACACCCACCGCTGGTTCGGCGCCTACGGTCCGTCCAAGGCGGGAGTCGACAACCTGACGCAACTCGCCGCCGACGAACTCGGGGCCAGCAACGTCCGCGTCAACTGCATCCGCCCCGGCCTGACCCGCACCGACCTCGTCGCGCTCATCACCGACGGCGGACCCGTCCTCGACGACTACATGGCCAACACCCCGATCGCACGGATCGGCGAGGTCACCGACATCGCCGCGCTCGCCAAGTTCCTCCTCGGCCCCGACTCCACCTGGATCACGGGGCAGATCATCAACGTCGACGGCGGCCAGATGTTGCGTCGCGGGCCCGACTTCACGTCGATGTTCGAGCCCATGTTCGGCGCCGACGGCCTGCGCGGGGTGGTCGCGCCGTGACGTCGCATCAGGTTCTCGGCAAGCAGGTCGACATGCCCGTGCAGATCCGGGCCGCGTCGGCGTTCATGGCCGTGTATTCGGTGCCGACCGCCGCCGCCCAGTCGCTGATCGACTACTCCGGACTGGAGATCCTGCAGTTCCGGCCCGGACGCGGCATCTGCGTGCTCGTGTTCGTCGACTACGTGGACGGCGACCTCGGCCCGTACAACGAATTCGGGGTTGTGCTCCTCGTCCGCGACCCTCGGGCCGACGGCACCTCGGTCCGCCGGGACCTGAAGGCGCTGGCCCGGGGCCGGGCGGGGGCGCTGATCCATCAACTGCCCGTCGACGGCGACTTCACCCTGGCCGCCGGTCGCGGCATCTGGGGCTTCCCGAAGGTCCTGGCCGATTTCGACGTCGACCACACCGGTTCCGTCAAGCGCGGTTCGGTGAGCCGGGACGGCCGGCTGATCGCCCAGTTGAGCGTCAAACCGGGCATCGCGGTGCCGGGTTCGGGGGCCGGCACGTCGCTCGCCGCCTATTCGCACCTCGACGAACTCACCCGGTTCACCACCTGGGACATGAACCCGACCGGGGTCCGCTCCCGGCCCGGAGGCGCGGAGCTGAAACTGGGCAGCCACCCGATCGCGGACGAATTGCGGTCGCTGGGACTTCCGAAACGGGCACTCCTCACGTCCTCGATCCCCGAATTGAAGATGATGTTCGGGGACGCGCGGCCCGTCTGACCGCACGCACGTGGGGGGTTGCGCCGATTACCGAACTGGGGTCCAATACCGGCTACGGTTCTGGACGCTTGACCAATTCGTGGCACCCCCGGGGGGCGGCCGCCGAAAGGACGATCGGTAGTGCAGATCAGACGACGCAGCGTGCTCGCGGGGGCGGCCCTGACTCCGGCGTTCGCCGCGCTCGGTTCCGGGACGGCGGCCGCAGAACCCGCGACCGACGGCGACGGCGAATTCCTCGTCGGTGTCGGCATTTCCGATGCCACCGGGCCGGTCGCCGACGTCGGGATGATGGGGTACTCCAGTTTCGAGCAGCGCGCCGAGGGACTGCATCAGCGGACTCGTGCGCGGGCGTTCGTGTTCGCCGAGCCCGACAGGCAGCGCGTGGTCTACGTGTGCGTCGACGTGTGCATGATCTTCCAGTCCGTTCACGACGCCGTACTCGCCCGGCTCGCGGAACTCCACGGCGACCTGTACACCGAGCGGAACGTCATGCTCACGGCGGTGCACTCCCACGCGGCGTGCGGCGGCGCGTCCCACGACTACGCCTACAACCTCGCCGTGCTCGGCCACAACCGTCAGGTGTTCGACGCCGAGGTCGGTGGCATCGTCGAGGCGATCACCGCCGCGCACGATTCCCTCGCCCCCGGTTCAGTGTCGTACGGCCGCAGCGAACTCACCGATGCCAGCGTCAACCGTTCGCGGATCGCCTTCGACCGCAACCCCGCCGAGGACCGGGACTACTATCCCCTGGGTATCGACACGTCGATGCGGGTCCTGCGAATCACGCAGGGCGGCAGAGACGTCGGGGCGATCAACTGGTTCCCGACCCACGGCGCTTCGCTCACCGACACGAACCATCTGATCTCCGGTGACAACAAGGGCGCGGCCGCCTACTTCTGGGAGCACGACCACGAGGGTGTTCGTTACCTCGACGACCAGAAGCCGCATTTCGTCGCCGCGTTCCCGCAGACGAACACCGGCGACATGTCCCCCAACCTCGATCTCCGGCCCGGCCACGGTCCCACCGACGACGAGTTCGAGAACACCCGCATCATCGGGCAGCGGCAGGTCGCGGCAGCACGCACGGCGTGGGAGTCGGCGTCGGAGACCCTCACCGGCGGCGTGGACAGCCGAATCATGTACCTCGACATGGCCAATCAGGAGGTCGGCGGCGAATTCACCCCCGACGGCCGCACCTGCCGGACGTCCCCCGCGTGTGTCGGCGCCGCCATGAGCGCGGGCAGCACCGAGGACGGTCCGGCCATCCCGATCTTCCCGGAGGGCACCACCAATCCGCTCGTCGACGCACTCGGTGGGATGGACGCGCCGATCCCGCAGTGGCTGCAGGATGCGCAGGCCCCGAAACTCGTGCTCGTGGCCGTCGGTCTGCTGCCACCCGACGGGTGGGTTCCGCACGTGCTGAAAATCCAGATCCTCCGCATCGGTGGGGTGTACGTCGTGGGCGGCCCAGCGGAATTCACGATCGTGTCCGGGCTGCGGATCCGCCGCACCGTCGCCGACAGACTCGACGTCCCGCTGGATAACGTGATCTTCCAGGGTTACGCCAACTCGTACGCGAGTTACTGCACCACCCCGCAGGAGTACGACGCGCAGCAGTACGAGGGCGGCTCGACCCTGTTCGGCCGATACACACTGCCCGCGTACCAGCAGGGATTCGCGGCTCTTGCGGACGCTTTGCGCACCGGTCGCGACGTTCCCCGCGGCCCGGCACCCCGCGACGTGTCGCAGTTCCAGCCCTATCTCGGTCCGGGCATCGACCGCGACGAACCGCCCGCAGGCCGCGTCTTCGGCGACGTGCTGACCCAGCCCGCCGCGAAAGCGTCGGCGGGCGAACAGATCGCGGCCGAGTTCGTCACCGGCCATCCCCGGAACGACCCGCGCCGACGTGGCACGTTCCTCGAGATCCAGCGCCGGGGCGGCGACGGCTGGGTGCGTCACGCCGACGACGGCGACTGGTCGACCAAGTACCGCTGGACGCGCACCGGGCCGAACCAGTCGGTCGCGCGCATCACGTGGGACGTCCCGGACGGAACACCCGGTGGGCGCTACCGTGTGCAGCACTTCGGCAACAGCCGCGACGCGGCAGGCACGATCACCGCGTTCACCGGGACGTCGACCGAATTCGAGGTCGGATAGCTCTCGACGTGCCCCCGCTCACAAGCGGGGCCGCGGTGTCTCGCCCACCACATAGACGTTGCACCCCAACGGATTTCACGATCATCCGTCACACCACCGACCGTGCGATGAAACTACTCGGCAATACTTCCGGACGACAGTGGGTGCATGAACGATGCCGCGAGAGAACCCGGAGTTCATGTCAACGCGTGCGAGGCGTGCGGTCGGCTTCCGCACCCCCGCCGTCTCCGCCTGGCGCTCGCGAAACTGTGCGCCGTATTTCCCGTCGAACTAGTGCTCCACGCCTTGGTCATTCATTTCCACGTCTCCTATCTGATGACCGTCACGGTCCTGACCGTCAGTACCACGGTGTTGGTGATCTGGGTGGTGGAGCCGTCGGCGATGAGACTGCTCGGTGGCTGGCTGCACGGTCCGCCCAACGGCAGGCACGGCGATCTCCCGACCGGGCAGTCACTCTGGCGTATCCGTGTCCGGGTGAGCGACCAACCGGGACAGCTCGAGTCGCTGGCGCGCAACCTCGCGAAGCTGGATGCCAACATCCTGACCGTGCACGTCCATCACCTGGACGGCGGTTCGCTCGACGAGTTGATCGTCGGCGCGGACCGGGGGACGTCACCGGAGGCGCTGTCGCATGCCGTCCGGGCCGGGGGCGGCCGCAGTGTGGGCATCTGGCCGGCGTCTGCGCTCGCGCTGATCGACGGACAGACGAAGGCGCTGACGTTGGCGTCGCGGGTGGCGGCCGATCCGTCCGAACTGCCCCTGTCGATCGCGGAGCTTCTCGGCGCCCAGTACGTCGATTCGCGCGTGAGCGACCATCCGGCCACGGCGGCGTCCGTCGCGATCCCGTCGGGCGAGGGCGAGCCGCTCGTCTTCGTGCGGCCGGCGGACGAGCCGTTCACTCCGGCCGAGATCGCGCGTGCTCGTCGCCTCAGCGAGCTGGCGCGGCGAACACGCGAGACCGCGAACGCGGGGGGACTCGCCGAGCCTGCCACGTGATCTTGCCGACATCCCCGACGGCGGCCTGCGTGCGAGAGACACTACGACGGTGATGTTCGCCCGCACTTCGACCGTCCTGACGATCGGCGCCGCCACGCTCGGGCTGCTGGCCACCACCGCCGGCGCGGCGCCGACGTACGCCGTCACCGCCACCGTCCCCGTCGGGCAGACGCCGATGCAGGTGGCGGTCGCACCCAACGGCGCCGTCACGTACGCCACGAACTCCGGGGCCAACAGCGTCTCCGTCATCGACACCGCGACGAACGTCGTCACCGCCACCGTCCCGGTGGGCGGCGGACCCACCGGGATCGCCGTCACCCCGAACGGTGCGCGGGTGTTCGTCGTGAACACCGCCGACCGGACGGTGTCCGTGATCGATACCGCCACCACCACGGTGGCGGCCACGATCCCGGTCGGCGAATTCGCCTTGGCGGTCGCGGTATCCGCCGACGGGGCCCACGTCTACGTCACGAACGGCGTCGAGAGCACCGTCTCCGTGATCGACACCGCCACGAACACGGTGACCGCCACGGTTCCGGTCGGCGCCTTCCCCATCCAGCTCGCGGCCAACGGCACGCACGTGTACGTCACCAACTCCTCCGACAACACGGTGACAGTGATCGACACGGCCACGACGACCGTCGTCGACACGATTCCCGTCGCCTCCCACCCCAGTGCCGTGACGGCGACGAACGACCGGGCCTACGTGCGGAGCGGCGCGGAGATGTCGGTGATCGACGCCGCCACCAACACAGTGACCGCCACGTTCGGCGTCGACGGGATAATGGGCGGCGCCGCGGTGACCGGGGACGGAAACACGCTATACGTCATCGACTCCGAGGGTGGGTCCGTCACGGTCTTCGATCCGGGCACCAACGCCGAGGTGACGTCGCTCGCCGTCGGCGGCAGTGCCGGTGGCGTCGCGGTCTCCGCCGACGGCACGAAGGCCTACGCCACCAGCCAGAACGACAACACGATCGCCACCATCACGCGCGCAGCGGGCGACGCGACGCGGCCGCGCTGACGCTAGACCGATACCACCGCCGGATCCTCCTCCACCGACTCATCTTTCGACCGACGGTCGAGGGCGGTGGCGAGGACGAGAACGGCGAGCGCCCCCACGGTCAGTGCGGCACCCATCCAGATCGGCGACGTGAAGCCGAGTCCCGCTGCGATGGTGATGCCGCCGAGCCAGGCCCCGAGTGCATTGCCCACGTTGAAGGCGGCGATGTTCGCGCCGGACGCCATCGTCGGCGCCTGTGCCGCGTAATTCATGATCCGCATCTGCAGCCCGGGGACGGTCGCGAAACCGAAGGCGCCCATGAAGAACAGGGCTACGATCGTCATCGGCTTGCTCCCCGCGGTGAGCGCGAACACGACGAGCACGACGGTGAGCACGGCGAGGATCGTGATCAGCGTGCGGGTGAGTGCCTTGTCGGCGGCCCGGCCACCGAGGACGTTGCCGACGAACAGACCGCCGCCGAAGAGCACGAGTAGCCACGGGACGCTTGTCGACGCGAATCCGCCGACCTCGGTGAGGGTGAACGCGATGTACGTGAACGCACCGAACATGCCGCCGAATCCGAGGATGGTGACGGCGATCGAGAACCACACCTGCGGAGACCGGAAGGCCTGCAGTTCGGTGCGCAGACCGCCGGATTCCGGTGCGCCCGCCGGACGGGACACGGACGGCACCAGCGTTGCGATGCCGATCAGCGCCACGACGCCGATGACGGTGATGGCCCAGAACGTGGAGCGCCAGCCGAACTGCTGGCCGAGGAACGTGCCGAACGGGACGCCGAGAACGTTGGCGATGGTCAGTCCCGCGAACATCGTCGCGATCGCGCCTGCCCGCTTGCTCGCGGGCACGAGGTCGGCGGCGAGGACCGAGCCGATGCCGAAGAACGCGCCGTGGCACAGGGCTGCGAGGACGCGTCCGCCCATCATGACCTCATACGTCGGGGCCAGCGCCGACAGCAGATTGCCGCCGATGAACAGCACCATCAGCGCCTGGAGCACGCGTTTGCGGTCGAAGCGGGTGACGGCTGCGGTGATGACGATCGCCCCGATGGCGACGGAGAGGGCGTAGCCGGAGATGAGGTAGCCGGCCACCGACTCGCTCACCTGGAAATCGGCCGACACCTCCGGCAGCAATCCCATGATGACGAATTCGGTGAGACCGATCCCGAAGCCGCCCATTGCGAGGGCGAGCAGACCCAGTGGCATCGCAGCCACTCCTTTCGTACAGACTGGGAGATAAGAGCGCTAGCTCGAATACCGCGTCTGCATTAGTTGCAGGCGCGCCATAAATAGTTGCACACGCCTGCTATGTGCGCAAGCTGGTATTCTGACCTTGCAGTCGTATCCACAGGAGGTGGCCCATGGCAGTCGCTGACGACGCCGTCGAGATCCGGTCGCAGGGATGGCGCACGCTCGCGGCCCTGCACGGGCTGCTCGAGGCGGAGCTCGAGCGCGCCCTACAGCGCGGGCACGATCTCTCGGTGGTCGAGTACACGGTGCTCGACGCACTCAGCCGTCAGGACGGCTGGCACATGCGCATGGCGCAACTCGCCCGCGCGGCGGCGCTGAGCAGCAGCGCCACCACCCGGCTGGTGAACCGTCTGGAGAACCGCGGACTGCTCACCCGCATTCTGTGCGACGACGACCGTCGCGGCATCTACACCGAGCTCACACCCGCGGGCCGGGCCGCACTGGACGAGGCGCGCCCCACCCACGACGCCACGCTGGAAGCGGCGCTCGATCGGGCCGCCGACATTCCCGAGCTCGCCCACCTCGCCCGAGCCCTACACGAGTTCCCAGCATAGGTGAGTGCCAAGGCGTGCCGGAGCACTCCTTGCCACTCACGTCAGGACAGCGGGGTGAAGTCGCGTGACGCGATGTATTCCGGCCGCGGACGAGGGGCGGCGAACGGCTCGACGAGGGTGTTCTCAACGCTGTTGAACACGAGGAACAGGTTCGACCGCGGGTAGGGCGTGATGTTGTTGCCCGACCCGTGCATGACGTTCGAGTCGAACCACAGCGCGGTGCCTGCGGCACCGGTGAACTGGTCGATCCCGAACTCCGCCGCCATCCGCGTCACGTCCTCGCGACGCGGAACCCCGACCTCCTGCGCGACGAGAGACGACATGTAGTTGTCGTCGGGGGTGGCACCGACGCACTGGACAAACCGCTTGTGCGAACCGGGCATCACCATCAACGACCCGTTGAACGGGTAGTTCTCGGTGAGCGTGATCGAGCAGCTGACAGCCCGCGGGACGGGAAGACCGTCCTCGGCGTGCCAGGTCTCGAAGTCCGAGTGCCAGTAGAAGCCGGTGCCCTTGAAACCGGGCATCGAGTTGATCCGGCTCTGATGGATGTAGACGTCGGAGCCGAGGAGTTGCCGCGCGCGGTCGAGAATCCTGCTGTCGCGGATCAGCGCGGCGACCGCGTCGCTGCGCCGGTGCACATCGAAGACCGAACGAACCTCGTCGGTGCCGCGTTCGGTGATGACGCGCCCGCTGTCGCGCATCGCCGGGTCCCGGGACAGCCGGTCGAGTTCCTCCCGGCACGACATCACGTCGCCCGCGTTCAGAAAGTTGTCGATGATCGTGAAGCCGCGCGACTCGTGTCCGGCAAGTGCCGACGAATCGAACGGCCCGTCGGCGGGTGTGCCCCACACTGCGGGTTCGCTCCGTGGGAGCATGGACGGCTCGGCGGCGATCCGAGTCGGGTAGCGATCGTGGCGGTTGGTGTGTCCCTGAACCTCAGTTACCTGGGTCATTGTCCCTCCTCGGCACTTACCCTCTACTTGACTGTCGCTACGACGACAGGGTCTTCTGGTCGGCGCGGAGCCGCTGGACGGCGTCGTCCAGGTGTTCGGCGAGCAGTTTCTGCACCTCTCCAGCTGTACCCGATCGGATCGCCTCGCGCAGGGTCGCGTGTTCCTGCGCCTGCTCGCGGATGTCGTCGTAGGTGGTCTGCAACGCACCCAGGCACATCCGGGTCTCGATCAGCAGTGTCCGCGCCGCCCGAATGAGCCGGGGGCTCTCCGAACTCTCCACCAGGATCTGATGGAACTGCTGGTCGGCGTCCGAGACGGCGGCGGCGTCGCCGCGCTCGGCCGCGGCCTGCATCACGAGCACGGTGGGTTCGAGCGCCAGGTACGTGGCTTCCCGGCGGCCGTCGTCGAGAATCATTTCGAGAGCCCCGCGCTCGATGACCGAGCGGCTGCGGTACACGTCGACGACGTCGTCGAGGGTCAGCTCCGTCACGAAGATCCCGCGATGACGGATGCTGTGCAGTATGCCCTCGGACACGAGCCTCTGCATGGCTTCGCGCAGGGGTCCGCGCGAGACCTGGAAATGCGCGGCCAGTTCCGCCTCGCCCAGCTGTGCACCGGGTTCGAGCGCCCCCTTCATGATGGCGATCCGCAGGCGGTCCGCGATGAATTCGGCAGTCGATTGACGACTGACGGGTTCCAGGTCAGTCAGAGCCATGACTGTGGCCTTTCTCGAACAAGGTTCCTAACGACGGGTTCACCGCCGTGTGGCCCGCAAGACGCAGGCCTTCCCAGATGGTCACCTGGTTTGCCGTGAGGACCGGCTTGCCGAGGCGCTGCTCGAGAGTACTCAGCGCACCCAGCGTCCTCATGGCCGTGTCGGGGATGAGCAGGGCTTCGGCGTCCGGGTGGTCGTTCTCCACCGCGAGTTCCACCACGGATTCCGGGCTGAGCAGACCGACCTCGGCCGCGGTGTCGATTCCCGCACTCGACATCGACAGCACCTCGATGCCGGCGGCGGCGAGGAACTCGACGAACAGCTTCGCGACGTCCTCCGGGTAGCTGGCGGCCACCGCGACGCGGGTGATCCCCAGCGCGTGCAGGGCGTGGACGAACGCGAAACTGGTGCTGGACGTGGGTACACCGGTGGCCGCGGCGAGCGTCTCGGCCTGCTGCTTCGCCCCGTCGGGGCCGTAGACGAAGCTGCCCGAGGTGCACGCCCACACGACGGCGTCCGGCTTCTCCTCGGCGAGGAGCGCGGCACCGCCTGCGAGCTTCTCCGGGCTCCCGAGGTCGAGCAGTTCGGGCACGGCGTGAAGGTCGGTGCCATAGATGTGCACGACCGGCAGATCCACTCCGAGCATCTCCGCGGCGAAGGGGTAGTCGTCCTCGGCGGCGTGATCGGGGTAGATGAATCCCACTGTGGGGGTCGGCGTGCTCGTCATGCGTTCTCCTCTTTCCGAGTCGTGAGGGGTGATGTCAGAAGACGTTGCGGAGCCACTTGCCGGGGCCCGTCATGGGGAGCTTCATCCGGCCGAGACAGGCCCAGATCGTGAGCTGGTTGGCGGTGAGGACCGGTTTGCCGAGTTCCTGCTCGAGCGGGGCGATGACGTCGTAGGTCGGCAGATTCGTACAGCTGACGAAGATCGCCTCCGACCTGGGGTCGTCCGCGGCGATGATCCGCTCGGCGATCGTGCGGTAGTTGACCTTCCAGATGCCACCGCCGAGCCCGAGGTGATCGGAGCGAACCACCTCGGTGCCCGCCTCGTGCAGGAACGCATGCAGCCGTTCGGTCAGGGGGGCGTCGTAGGGCGTGATCACCGACAGCCTGCTCAGATCGAGGTGTTCGATCGCCTCGACCAGCGCGCCGGACGTGGTGATCGCGTGCTGGGCGCCTGCCTCGCAGATCGCGTCGCACAGGGTTCGCTCGTAGTCGAGCCCTTTGATGAAGCTTCCCGACGTGCACAGATAGGCCACGACCTCGGGCTCGACGTGCAGGACGTCGCGCGTCGCCGCCATGAGGTGTCTTCGCTCGGACACGAGTTCGGCCATCTCCAGACTGACGGGCACGGGTTCGTACGGCGTGCGCGCCAGATGGAGGCTCACCTCGAGGGGAGCCCATCGCCACAGTTCTCGTTCGAGCGCCAGGTCGAACGGGGCGATGATGCCGATTCCCCGTTGCGCGATAGGCCCCTCGAATTCGGGAATGTTCAGTTCCAACACCAGGCCTCACCTTCGTTTCGGCCGCGCCCGAGCCTTTTCAGATTGTTGACAATCATACGAGTTACTCATACGGTGTCAACGTGAGTCGGAACCCGATCGTCGCGGTGCTACATGCCCAGGTCCTGCCGAGCGACGAACTCATGGCACCCGTCGCGGCCCGTGCCGAAGTTCGCTACACCGGCAAGGCGGGGCTGAGCGATGCCCTCGACGGCGCCGACGTGCTGTTCCTCTACGACTTCCTCACCGACGCGGTGCCTGGAGCTTGGCACGCCGCCGGCTCCCTGCAGTGGCTGCACATCGCCGCGGCCGGCGTCGATCCCGTCATGTTCCCCGAGGCCCGCGACAGCGACGTCACGATCACCAACTCACGGGGCGTGTTCGACGGGGCGATCGCCGAGTACGTGCTCGCCCAGGTCCTCTCGTTCGCAAAGGACCTGCCGGGCTCGCTCCGCCTGCAGCAGTCCCACACGTGGCAGCACCGGGAATCCGAGCGGATCGCGGGCCGCACCGCCCTGATTGTCGGCACCGGTCCCATCGGCCGCGCGATCGCCCGGCTTCTCCGCGCGGCGGGGATGAACGTCAGCGGATCCGGTCGCAACGCCCGCAACGCCGATCCCGACTTCGGGTCGGTCACCGCAACGGAAGATCTCCCGAAGCAGCTCGCCGTCGCCGACTACGTGATCGCGGTGGCACCGCTCACCGAGCAGACCCGCCACCTGTTCCGCGACTCGACATTCGCCGCGATGAAGCCAGGCGCCCGGTTCGTCAACGTCGGACGCGGTGAGCTCGTCCGCACCGACGACCTCGTCACCGCGCTCCGCGCGGGGACGATCGCGGGCGCCGCGCTCGACGTGTTCGACACGGAACCGCTCCCCGCCGGCCATCCACTCTGGGACATGCCGAACGTCTCGATCACACCCCACAATTCGGGCGACTTCGCCGGCTGGCGAGATGACCTCGTTACCGTGTTCACCGACAATTTCGAACGCTGGGTTACGGGGTACCCGCTCGAGAACGTAGTTGACAAGCACCTCGGGTACGTACCGAGCCGATGAAGACAGGGCCCGAACGTCCAGGCTGAAGGAGTTCTCATGAATCCCACCGACATGACCGCCGTCGAACTGGTCACGGCCTACTCGTCCGGAGAACTTTCGCCGGTGGAAGCGACGCAGGCGATGCTCGACGCCATCACCGAACGCGACCGCACCATCAATTCCTACTGCCTCGTCGACGAGGAGCGGGCGCTCGCGCAGGCCCGGAAGTCCGAGGAGCGCTGGAACACCGGCTACTCCAAGGGACTGCTCGACGGCGTTCCGATCTCGATCAAGGACATCTTCCTCACCGACGGCTGGCCGACACTCCGGGGTTCACAGGCCGTCGACGAGGACCAGCCGTGGAACGTCGACAGTCCCGTGGCCGCCCGACTCCGCGAGGACGGCATGGTGTTCCTCGGCAAGACCACGACCCCCGAGATCGCCTGGAAGGCCGTGACCGACAGCGCCCTGTGCGGGATCACCCGCAACCCTGCCGACCCGACCAAGACGGCCGGTGGATCTTCGGGCGGCAGCGCCGCCGCGGTCGCGGCGGGTCTCGGTCCCTGCTCCGTCGGCACGGACGGCGGCGGCAGTGTGCGCATCCCCGCCTCGTTCTGCGGCGTCGTCGGGTTCAAACCCACCCACGGTCGCATCCCGCTGTTCCCGGCGAGCCCGTTCGGACCGCTGGCGCATGCCGGCCCCCTCACCCGCACGGTCGAGGATGCGGCACTGCTGATGGACATCCTGTCGCTGCCGGACCCGCGCGACCCGACATCGCTCGCCCCGTTCCCGACCACCTTCCGCGGCGAGATCGGCCGCGACGTGGTCGGACTCGGCGTCGCGTACTCCCCCACGCTCGGCTATGTGACCGTCGATCCGGAGGTTCGGGCGATCGTCGACCGAGCCGTGCAGGCCCTCGACGCCGCGGGTCTGCCGGTCACCACCGCCGACCCCGGCTTCAGCGATCCGATCGAGGCCTTCGAGCTGCTGTGGGCGTCCGGGGCCGCGGCCATGTTGAAGAACTTCCCGGAGGGTGCGCGCGACAAGGTCGACCCGGGGCTCGGCAAGATCTGGGAGCGGGGCGAGAAGTTCAGCGCCGTCGACTATCTCGACGCTCGCGCGGTCGCCGCGGACATCGGCATCACGATGGGCAAATTCCACCTGACGCACAACGTCCTGCTCACACCCACCGTCCCGATTCCGGCTTTCGAGGCAGGTTTCGACGTCCCGCCGGGCAGCGACTTCACCAGCTGGCCGCAGTGGACCCCGTTCACCTACCCGTTCAACCTGACGCAGCAGCCGGCGATCAGCATCCCGGTAGGCCGCACCGCTGCGGGTCTGCCGGTGGGTCTGCAGATCATCGGCCCCCGTCACTCGGACGACCTCGTCCTCGCTGTCGCGCGATATGCGGAGCACGTCCTCGGCTAGGTCGACCGAAAAGCACACGTTTCGCGCTGCATCCGAGGATGATCAGCACTAGGCCCGGTGCGGCGCGAACGACTGCGCTGCTGCCCCGGGTGACAGTTGCCCGACAGGGTTTTTCGGGTCGGGGAGAGCCCGGGAGAGTAGATGACAGCGACGCCGGTGTCCGGGGTCCCGCCGCATTCGCCGCAGGACCCGGATCCGCTCGCCCCGGGCATGCTCGTCGCCACCCGATACCGCCTCCTCGGCCGGTTCGCCGGCCCCGACTGGGTGCAGTGGTGGCACGCGCACGACATCGAACTGCGCCGGGACGTCTCGCTCAGCCTCGTCGACTCGGCGCACGTCCGCGCCACCGATACGCTCCCGGATCCGGTGGTGCGGTTCTGCCGGAACACCACCGGAACCAGCTTCAGCCACGAGGGGCGGATCGCGCAGGTCTACGACATCGCGGCGGTCGGTAACCGGATCGCAGTGGTCGCGGAATGGACGCCTGGGTGGCGTGTCGCGGATGTCGCGCGCACGGTTCCGCGGCCGTTGGATGCCGCTCGCACCGTGCGGGACCTCGCCGCCGCGACCGCAGACGCACACCATTTCGGTGCCCGCATCTCACTCGATCATCCCAACCGGGTGCGGATCTCCCGGGAAGGACTCGCGGTCCTCGCCTTCCCCGCCACTCTCGCCGACGGCAGGGCGGCCGACGACGTCGCGGGGCTCGGGGCGCTGCTGTACGCCCTGTTGCTCGGTACGTGGCCGCTGTCCTCGTCCGGCGAGACCCGGGCAGCCGGACTGCCCCCGGCAGGCAGGCGTGGTGACGGTTCCGTCGTCGCGCCGCATCGTGTGCGGCCCGCGATTCCACGACGTCTGTCCGACGTGGCGATGAACGCCCTCGCTCGACGACCCGGGATGGCCACCGCACAGGCAGTCGTCGACGCCCTGGACCGCATCCTGGCGGACGCGCGGGCTCGCTCGGCATCCGCATTCGCTGCGACCACGAAGAGAGCCCGCCCGGCACCCGCCAACCGGGCCGCCCGACCGAGCGCGCCACTTCCCGCGTTGAGCGGCGCACTCGCCCTGGTCGTCGCGCTCGGCGCCGCCGGGTGGGCGGCGGGTGCCACATTCACCTCGTCGGACGCTCCCCCGGCCGCCGTCGCGGACAGCATGCTCAGTCAGATCGCGCCGGTTCCGGACCCCCTTCAGACACCGCTCACCCCGTCGTCCGCGGCCGTCTACTCCCCTCTGCGCTTCCCCGACAACGGTGTCACTGCCTCCCTCGCCGTCGACGCGAACCCCGCGACATCCTGGGCGACCGACCGCTACCCGCAGCAACTGTCGGCGACGAAGCGAGGAGTCGGTCTGATCGTCTCGTTTCCCGGGCCCGTCGATCTGCGGACCGTCTTGATCGACTCCCCGACACCGGGCACCACGGTCGAGATCCGGACCGTGCCCGTCGCGTGGGCGACCATCGATCGCACCCAGGTGATCGGCGCTGCCACGCTCGGCGACGGGGTCACCCAGATCGTGGCCCGGACGCCCGCACCCACCGACCGGGTCCTCGTCTGGATCTCGGGACTGTCCGGCGGCGAGTCCGGGTTCCAGTCGCGCCTGTCGGAGATCGGCTTCCTGGGTAGCGGCGCATGAGCCGCAACATCTTCGGCCCCACGCAGCCGAACGAGGGAAGCACCGCGCGCGACCATCTGGCGAACGAGCGAACCTACCTCGCCTGGCATCGCACCGGTATCAGCGTCGCCGCGCTCGGTGTGGCGGTGGCGAAGTTCGCGCCGCACCGCGGCGGTCACGCCGTGGCTGCCGGATTGATCCTGATCGCCGCGGGGCTGCTGGTATCCGCCTACGGCACCGTCCGCTACCGGGTCATCAGCCGGCAGCTCGAATCCGGGGAGTTTGCGCCGGCAACGTTCGCCGCCGTCGTCACGTCCAGCGTCGTCACAGTGCTCGCGCTACTCGCTGTGGTGGTCCTGATCTGATCCGGGTAAGGCCGTGACGCAGCGGAATCCGATGTGGCTCATCCCGGTGTCGACCATCTGCGGCCGCCGTGCAGCGGGCCGGTACCGCCGGCAGTAGCTGTCGGCGCACAGGAACGATCCGCCCTTGATCACCCGCCGGGGCACCCGGAACTGGGGTTGGCGGGGGTCGAAGCTCTCCGACATGCCGGGACCACGCGGATTGCGTGGCGCGCAGCACGACTCCGCTGTGTCGGCGTGGCGGTCCGAGTACCAGTCGGCGGTCCATTCCCACACGTTTCCCGCCATGTCGAACAGACCGTATTCGTTGGGCGGATAGCTACCGACGGCGGTCGTGGTGCCGTACCCGGGGTCCGCGCGCCACGGGAACTCCCCGTGCCAGTAGTTCGCCAGCGGAGGGGATTCGCTCTCGGGGGCGTCACCCCAGGTGAATTCGGCGTGGTCGAGTCCGCCGCGCGCTGCGGCCTCCCATTGCGCCTCGGTGGGCAGGGACCGCCCCGCCCACTGCGCGTACGCTGCCGCATCCTCGTGGGCGACGTGGACGACGGGATGCTGTTCGCGGCCGGTGATCGTCGACGCGGGTCCCGTGGGGTGGCGCCAGGATGCGCCAACAGTCCAGGTCCACCACTGACTGAGGTGACGGAGATCGACCGGGCCCCGAGTGGGGGTGAACACCATCGATCCCGGTTGCAGGTTCTCGGCGGGAGCGCCGGGGAAGTCGGCGGGGTCCAGCGGCCGCTCCGCGACGGTCACATAACCGGTGTCTCGGACGAACGCGGCGTACTGCGCGGTGGTGACCTGGTGGGCCTCGATGGCGAAAGTGTCGATCGCGACTCGATGCGCCGGACTTTCTTCCGGATAGTGCCGATCCGAGCCCATCGTGAAGGTGTGAGCGGGGATGTGCCGGACTTCGGAGACGGTCTGGGTATCCAACACGCCTTCCCTTCTGCCTGATCAGGTGACGGCCGGCGAGAAGATGCTCGTCCAATCGTTCTTCATGCTTACCACGGTCCAGTTCTTTCCTCGTGCGTGTTCGAGGGCCTGCTCCGCGCCGGCGACATAGTCGAATTCGCGATCGGCGTCGTCGTGCAGGATCAGCACCCGAAGCGCCGGGCGGTCGGGTAGCCCGGAGAACGCGAGCATCGGCAGGTCACCGTTGGAGTTGCCGACCGACAGGATCGGCCGTCGCCCGATCCGGCTCCAGATTCGGACCGGTTTCTCCGGCCCGTCGTCGAAGAAGTCCATCGCGGCCTTGTAGAGCAGGTCGCTCGTGTCCGCCCCTTCACGGTACGAGAGGCCGAGGGCACTGCCGATGACGCGTTCCGGCGGAATCCCGTAGAGCCGTCCGGCGACCGGGCGCATGAAGTCCCGGTCACCACCGGACGCGATGTAGATCGTGAATCCGTTCGCCTCGAGATAGCGCAACAGTTCGACCATCGGCGCGTATCCGCAGCCGGAATACGGGCGGCCGAGCGTCGGGTGGTCCGCGTCGTCGAAGAAGGACCGGACCCGCGCGTCGTAATTCTCGACGGTGATCGAATCGAACGCCTCGGTGACTGCGCCCATCAACAGTTTCAGGTCGCCGTCGTCGCCCCGATAGTGCTTGACCATCGCCGCACCGAGCCACTGAAGGTCGTGCTCGTGGGCCGCCTTCCACGGTTGCATCTGCTGCAGGTCGGAGTCACCTGCGGCCATCTCGGCGAAGCGCCGGATGGTGAAGTCGAGCTGGATGGGCATCGGCTTCTCACACCAGAGTGTGCCGTCGTTGTCGAATACGGCCACGCGGTCCGCGGGCTCGACGAAGTCCGGTCCCCGTGTCGTCACCCGCCCGACGAAGTCCTCGATCGCGGACCGCGTCGATCCGTCCGCCCAGGAACCACCCAGCCCGCCCCCCACGTCGCTCAGTCCTTCGCCAGGAACGCGTGCAGCTTCGCCACCGCGTGGTCGATCGTGAAGCTCGCCGGCTCGTGCCTCGGGGGGAACTCCTTGAACGTCTCGAGGAATTGACTCGTGATGAATGTCCCGTAGATGGCGATGTAGTCGTGGTCGAGGAACCAGTCCCAGTAGGTGTTCGACGTGATGTCGGCACGCTCGAACGGGTCGGTGCGCAGGTTGAACAGTTTCGGCAACCGCAGTTGGGTGAACGGCTCCGCCCACAGCCCGAGGGTGCCCTGCGCCCGCTGCTCCATGAACACGATCTTCCAATTGTCGAAACGGATGCCCAGCACGTCGCAGTCGTCGGAGAAGTACACCATTCCCCGGCGCGGGGACGTCTCGACCTCACCGGTGAGGTACGGGAGCAGGTTGTAGCCGTCGATGTGCACCTTGAACGTCTTCTCGCCGATCGTGTGCCCGGTCTTCAGTTGCTCCACGACCTCGGGTGCACCCGCGGCGGCGAGGAAGGTGGGAAGCCAATCATGGTGCTGAACGATCTCGTTGGACACCACGCCGGCTGGGATCTTGCCCGGCCAGCGGATCACCTCGGGGACGCGGAACGCGCCCTCCCAGTTGGTGTCCTTCTCACTGCGGAACGGGGTGGTCGCGCCGTCCGGCCAGGTGTTCGCGTGGGGACCGTTGTCGGTGCTGTAGATGACGATGGTGTTCTCGGCGAGACCCAGCTCGTCGACCGCGTCGAGAAGTTGGCCGACGTGCTTGTCGTGATCGATCATGGTGTCGTGGTACGGCGACTGCCAGTGCCCGGCCTGGCCGACGCTTTCCGGCTTCGTGTGAGTCCTCAGGTGCATGTGCGTCGTGTTCATCCACACGAAAAACGGTGTCTCCGCTTCCTTCTGCCGCGTGATGAAGTCGATTGCCGCGGAGACCGTCTCGTCATCGATGGTCTCCATCCGCTTCTTGCTCAACGGACCGGTGTCCTCGATGCGTTGCTTCCCGACCGGGCCGTACCGCGGATCGACCTCACCCGCGTCCTCCTCGGTGGCGAAGCAGTGCAGGACACCACGCGGCATCATCACCTCGTGCAGTTTGGGATAGTCCTGTGCGCTCGGGTAGTCGGGGAGCTCCGGTTCTTCCTCGGCGTTCAGGTGATAGAGGTTGCCGAAGAACTCGTCGAACCCGTGAGCGGTCGGCAGATACTTGTTCAGATCGCCGAGATGGTTCTTTCCGAACTGTCCGGTGGCGTATCCGAGGGGCTTGAGGAGTTCGGCGATGGTGGGGTCGTCAGGCGACAATCCGACGTCGACTCCCGGGATTCCGACCTTGCTCATGCCGGTGCGATACACGCTCTGCCCCGTGATGAACGACGCGCGACCCGCCGTGCAACTCTGCTCACCGTAGGAGTCGGTGAACTTCATGCCCTCGTCGGCGAGACGGTCGATGTTCGGCGTCCGGTACCCCATCAGTCCGTCGCTGTAGCAGCTGAGATTGGTGATACCGATGTCGTCGCCCCAAATGACCAGGATGTTGGGTTTCGCGTCCGTCATCTGTCTCTCCTCGCATCATCGGGGGAATCGCAGTCCTGACGTTGCTCGCGGTGCGCCCGCGCCACATCACCCGCACCGGGTGAGAACCTCGTGTCCGAGTACCGGCCGTCAGTCCGGGGGGATCGACGGCGGTCGATCCACGGCGAGGATGTACACGCTGATCACCATCACCCACGCCGGGAAGACCAACGTCACCCAGAGACTGAAACTCACGACCACCAGCAGGGTGAGTGACAGCAGGTAGGTGCTGACAGCCAGCCATCGCGGCATCAGTCCGGTGCGCAGCCAGATGGTTCCCAGCGAAATCATGAACACCCCGGCCATGCGAACCCCGTAGACGTTGTTCACATGCAACATCACTTCGCGCCCGAAGAAGACGAGGTCGTTCTGCGGAACGCCGGAGAGCCGGGACACGGCGAGGAGCCCGCCTGCGATTGCCGTCGACACGAACGTCATGGCGAGAAACAGCAACCCACTGCCGAGGAAGACGGTCGAGAAGAATCGGTCTTCGAGGTCCCCGAGCCGGTCGCGGATGACACCGATGAACCACAGGAACGCGATGCCCGCGAAGGGTGCGAGTATCAGGGCTGCCGTGATCTGCCGTTGGTGGTGTAACCACGGGGTCGCGGCTGCGCCGGGCAGCGCGCTACGCAGCAGAACGATGCTCGAGGCGAACAGGACACCGAAGACGACACCGGCGACCGCCGCGGCCCGTGGAGTCCGTAGCTGGTGAAACTCGGCGTCGCTCTGAGTGCGGGCCATGAGATCAGTCTTCGCCGAGGTCGAGCTCCAGGGCAACAGGGAGCCCGAATCGTACCCGGATTCAGCCCGCGTCGTCCGCCCTGCCCGGCCGCACGACTACAGGAACTCCCTCATAGGGCGCGAGGGAGATAGGGAAGCTGTGGAGTTCGTCGACTGTGCCGATCTGTTCGTCGGTGAACAGGTTGACCGCAGGCGATCCGGCCGGCAGGAACTGGGACTGCACGGTCGCGGCGATCTCCTCGGACGTGAAGTTGAGAACCGTGACTTCGAGACTCGAGTCCGCCAGTTCGTGGACCATGACGAGCAGCCCCTTGTGCGACACCGTGGGCACGTCGAGCTGAACCGCGGTGGCGATGCCGAACCGGTTTCGGATGTCGATGATGCGGGCGAGACCACGAGCGAAGGACGCCGGATCCTGCAGTTGCACCGGCAGACTCCCGTACAGGCTGGTGCCCCGGGGGATGCCCGACTCCGACCGGGCCGCTTCGGGATTGACCCCCATCAGGTCGTGCGCGCCGCGGTTGATCCAGCGGGTGTCCCCTTCGGCGAGAAGGTCGGCGACCTCCTCGGACGGCACGGGAAGCAGCCCGCACAGATCCCAGCCCGACAGGGCGAAGACACCGGGCTGGAGCGCGTTGAACATCGCCAGGAGTAGATGCGCCTGTTTGACCGTGTCGATGTCGGCGGCATCCATCCTGTCGAGGTCGCGGATTCCGAGCGCAGCGGTGATGACGCTGGCGGTCGTGCAGGCGATCCCGTTGGTCGTGAACGTGCGGTTGTACGGGGCCCAGCGCCCGGTGAGCCGCTCGCACAGATCCTTACGGATGCGATCACCGAGATCGGACCCCGTGACCGACTCACCGCCGTACGCGAACTCGTCGTCCTTGTGCAGCGTCGCGAAGTGGACCAGCTCGAACGTCAGCTCGTCGTGATTCTGCAGCGCATGGACGAGCGACGCGGCGTCCACACCGTGATCGCGGGCGAGGTTCATGGTGAGCCGGAGAAATTCGGTGTTCCCCATGACGAGGGCGTGATGGTAGGCGGGGCGATTGATGAAGTCGTAGGACAGGTCGGCTCCGGTGGTGCCCATCGCCTTGATGTCGTCGATGGTGAGGTTCAGTTCCTGGAACGTGAATCCCCCCATCTTCCGCACGATGCTGGCGATCAGGTGGTTCGCCGCCTCCGACAGTGGATGCCCTTCCGACCAGCCGGGCAGTCCTTCGGTCCGGCGTTCGACCCCGAGGAATCCGTTGGCGTCCAGTCGAAGAGCGCCCGCACCGAGGTCCGCGATGGAGTGGCAGGCGTCCCCGATGACGAGGCGCATGCCCGCGAACGACGGATCCAGCCAATTGATGGAGGGCTGCCCGGCCTTGAAATAGTGCAGGTACACCCACCTGCGCTCGATGCCGTCCACCCCCTTCACGACGGGGGTGACACTCCAGTTGGTTTCCTTGACACCGAGTTCGTAGAAGATGACGCGCTGGAGTTGACCGATGATGTACCCGGCCCGGGCGAGTTGCGCCTCGGTGTCGGCGTCGATGTTGACCGAGTCCTGGCCTTCCGGCACGCGGGGAAGCAGGTGCCAATCCTGTTGTTCGATTTCCACCATGTGATAGATGCCGGGGTAGTCGGCGTACGCCATCTCGGCGAGCCGGAAGTCGGCGCCCTTGCCGGTGTGACCGGGGACGATGTCGTCGATGACGATGCCGTCGTATGCTGCGGCGACGACGCAGAGCTTGCGGAACTCCTCTTCGGTCCCGAAGGCCGAGTCGATCTGCATGCTGATGCGATCGAAATGGCCGTCCACCGACGGCGTGGCCCGCCAGCCGTTGATCCCGCCTGCCTGCTTCACCGGCCCGGTGTGGACGGCCGTCACCCCGATCTCGGAGAACGCCTGCCACAGGGACTCGTCGCCGAGCGAACTCAGGAAACTCGCGCCCGGCGCCGTGATGATCGAAATCGGGTACGCCGTGAACCACACCGATCCGCGTTCCACCGCGGCGCGCGGATTCGGATCGGCATACGGGTTCTGCCACATGCTGCCCTTGCCGGACAACTGCTCCGCGATCAACTTCGCATCGTGCAGGATCGACTGACTGATCAGCCACTCCACATAGTTCGGGTTGTCCGGCACGGGCTCACCCGTCTGCGCATCGACCCTGGTCGCACGGCGGACCGACGGTTTCAACGGCCGCGGGCGCGCCGGGTAGAACTGCTCGTCGTAGCTGATCTCGCTGGGCTCGTGATGGATCTCGGGGTTCATGGTCCTCCGTCGTCATCTCGTCTGCTCCGCCGCACCGGTCGGCTACCCGTCCACCGTCCCACGGAAACGACCGCCTGGCATGCGGAGTTGGATGACTGTCAGCGGAGCGCGGAACTTTCGGGTGCGACGAACTCGGCGGAGGAACGCTCCCCGCGGGATCGACTGCGGGTCGAATCGATACCGGCTACCTCACCCGCGAGATCGACCGGCGACCTCGATGCCCTGGCTCGAATGGTGGAGGTCGAGTTCTTCGCCGCCTGGCACACGGATCGTCGAGGCAGGCGAGGCCGCACTCGATGACTTCTTCGTAGTCCGCACCGGAGAGGTCGAGGTGATCGACGCGATCATCAGGCGGCTCGTCGAGCTGACCGACGTCGGCGCCGACCACGTTCCCCACCGGACGTCCTGGCTGCTTCTCGGGTCGATGGCCCGGCGCGAACCGCTCCCCAAGTCGGACCTCGACACCAGCCTCGTCTGGGAAGACCTTCCCGGGACGGACTCCCCCGCCCGAAAGTTGCAGAACTGGGCCGGGCGCGTCCTGGACAACATGGAATGCTGCGGCCTGCCCCGCTGCGCCGACGGCGCCAACGCGACCAATCCCCTGTTCACGCGCTCGCACACCGACGCGGTCGCCACCGCAACGTCGTGGATCACTAATCCCACCCAGAAGAACGCTCTGCTGCTGTATTCGATGATCGCCGACAGCAGACCCGCAGCGGGATGTCGCTCGGATGTTCGGTGTCCGACGCCATGCTCGCGACCACCCGCAGCCGCGAGTATCTGTCGGCCCTCTGCGCTTCACCAGCTCCCGGCGACCTCCTGTCGGGTTCGTGCGCAACTTCGTCGTCGAGCACTCCGGCGCGAACCGCGGTCACCTGGTCCACGGAGCGGGTGGGCTAGTGCCGATCGCCTCCCTGGGCCGGTGGATCGCCGTGGTCACCGGCGACGATCGCGGCTCCGACCTCACCCGATTGTGGCCGCCGAGCTACTCACCTCGGACGAAACCGAGACGCTCGTGCGCGCGTTCGAGGACATGTACGGATTGATTCTGGGCCGAGATCGAGGCCATCAAGGGCAGCACCGACGCGACGACGTGAGTCGCGCCGCACCAACTGGATACGCTCACCCGCCGGTATCTGCGTGAATCGTTCCGCGGTGGCCGAGGTCCAGAACCGGCTGGAAAGCGAATGTGTGGCGCGTTCCATGAGGGCACTCCGGAGGTTCCGCCGGACCCGTTCCCGCGGATCGGTGAGTTACCCTACTGCGCCTCGCAGTTCGGGATTGCCGTCGACGATGGAGTAGAGCGCCGCGGTGATCGCCTTCACCCGCGCGAGTCGCGTCAATTCCCGCGGTACCACCAGCCAGTAGGTGCGGTGCGCAATGAAGTCGTCGCGGAGAACCGGCACGAGATCCTCGTCCAGCGCCCCGATGTAGCTCGGCAGCGGCGCGATCCCGACTCCGTGCTTCACGGCCTGGTAGTGACCCGCGATGTTGTTGGTCTGGATCTGGGCCCGGAAATCCGGAATCAGCGAGTCGAGGATACGCAGCGGTTCGACATCGAGGAACGCATCCACGTACCAGATGAGCGTGTGATGCCGGAGATCCTCGAGTGACGTGATGGGGTCGTGTGCGTCCAGGTAGCGCCGTGACGCGTACAGACGGAGGTCGTACTCGGCCAGTTTGCGGACCACGACGGACCGCGGCGACGGACGCTCGAGGGTGACCGCGATGTCGAAGTCGCGCCCGGTCAGCAGGTCGTGGGTGGTCGACGTGACGAGTTCGGTGAACAGATCGGGGTGCTCCGCCCGCACCGCTGCCAGACCCGGCACCAGCACGAACGATCCGAAACCGTCCGGAGTGATGATGCGGACGGTGCCCGTCAGCCCGCCCAGGGACGAGGTTTCGTCGAGAGCGGCGAGCACCGCGGATTCCACCGCCTCCGCGTGGGGAACCAGTCGTCGGCCCGCCTCGGTGAGCTGCCATCCCGAGACACCCCGATCGAAAAGTCTGGTGCCCGTGTCTTTTTCGAGTCGGGTGATTCTCCGCGAGACGGTCGTGTGATCGACACCGAGCCGCTTCGCCGCATCGGCGAGGCGGCCGGTTCTCGACAACTCCAGGAGGTAGCGCATGTTGTCTGCGGTGAACATCGTCCTCATCCCTGTGCAAAAGTGCAGTCCGAAGTGCCATTTTACTCGTTGACGCAGGCATTGTTGCCCAGCAGACTCGTGGGCACCCCACCTTTCCCAGGAGTGAACCCCATGGCCGTTATCTCGCATTGGCTCAACAACAAGTCCTACCCCGGAACGCGTGTCGATACCGCACCGGTCACGAATCCGGCGACCGGTGCCGTCACCGGTCAGGTCGCCCTGGCCAGCGTCGAGGACGCCCGCGCCGTGATCGACGCCGCCGCCGCCGCGTTCCCCGCCTGGCGCGACACCTCCCTCGCCAAGCGCACCCAGGTGATCTTCACATTCCGGGAACTGCTCAACGCCCGCAAAGGCGAGTTGGCGGAGATCATCACCGCCGAGCACGGCAAGGTCGTCTCCGACGCATTGGGTGAGGTCTCCCGCGGCCAGGAAGTCGTCGAATTCGCCTGCGGCATCGCGCACCTGCTCAAGGGCGGCATGACCGAAAACGCCTCCACCAACATCGACGTCTCCTCCCTCCGCCAGCCCGTCGGCCCGGTCGGGATCATCTCCCCGTTCAACTTCCCCGCCATGGTCCCGATGTGGTTCTTCCCCATCGCCATCGCCGCCGGCAACACCGTCGTCCTCAAACCGTCCGAGAAGGACCCCACCGCCGCGATCTGGATGGCCGAACTCTGGGCCGAAGCCGGCCTGCCCGCCGGGGTGTTCAACGTCCTCCAAGGCGACAAGACCGCCGTCGACGAACTCCTCACCCACCCCGCCATCAAGGCCATCAGCTTCGTCGGATCCACCCCCATCGCCCAATACGTCTACGCCACCGGCACCACCCACGGCAAACGCGTCCAGGCCCTCGGTGGGGCGAAGAACCACGCCATCGTCCTCCCGGACGCCGACCTCGACCTCGCCGCCGACGCCATGGTCAACGCCGGCTTCGGCTCCGCCGGCGAACGCTGCATGGCCATCTCCGCCCTGGTCGCGGTCGGCGACATCGCCGACGAACTCGTGACCAAGATCAAAGACCGCACCGACACCCTGAAGATCGGCGACGGCACCCTCGATTCCGACATGGGCCCGCTGGTGACCAAGGTGCACCGCGACAAGGTCGCCTCCTACATCGACGCCGGCGAAAACGACGGCGCCACCATCGTCGTGGACGGGCGGCAGGTGCAGGCAAATGGCGGGGCGGACGGGTTCTGGCTCGGCCCGACCCTGATCGACCACGTCACCACCGACATGAGCGTGTACACCGACGAAATCTTCGGACCCGTCCTCTCCGTGATCCGCGTCGACTCCTACGAGCAGGCCCTGGAACTGGTGAACTCGAGCCCGTTCGGCAACGGCACCGCCATCTTCACCAACGACGGCGGCGCCGCCCGACGGTTCCAGAACGAGGTCGAGGTCGGCATGGTCGGCATCAACGTCCCCATCCCCGTCCCCATGGCGTACTACTCCTTCGGCGGCTGGAAGAACTCCCTGTTCGGTGACACCCACGCCCACGGCACCGAAGGCGTCCACTTCTTCACCCGCGGCAAGGTCGTCACCACCCGCTGGCTCGACCCCAGCCACGGCGGCCTCAACCTCGGATTCCCCCAGAACAACTAAGGAACCTCTCCCATGACCGCACATCTCTCACTCCCCCGTTTCGCCAGGATCGGGGCCGGAGCAGTCGACGAGATCGGCTCGGTTGTCGACCAACTGGGTCTGCAGAGGCCGGTTCTCGTCACCGACTCCTATCTGACCGGCACCGGCGCGGCCGACCGGATCATGAGCCTCCTCAGGTCCGCGGGCAAGGAGCCGGCACTGTTCTCCGGCACCGTGCCCGACCCCACCACCGATTCTCTGGAGGAGGGGCTGAGGATCGTCGCCGAGCACAACGCGGATTCGGTGATCGGGTTCGGCGGCGGTAGTCCGATGGACACCGCGAAGGCATTGGCCGTGCTGTCCACGAACGGCGGCGAGATGCGGTCGTACAAGGCACCTCACGTGTACACCGGGAAGGCGCTGCCGATCATCGCGATACCGACCACCGCTGGAAGCGGCTCGGAGGCGACGCAATTCACCGTTATCAGCGACAGCGCTTCCGACGAGAAGATGCTGTGCCCGGGACTCTCCTTCCTGCCGATCGCCGCGATCGTGGATTTCGAACTCACGATGTCGATGCCGTCGCGGTTGACCGCCGACACCGGAATCGATGCGCTCACCCACGCCATCGAGGCATACGTCAGCAAGAAGGCCCAGCCGTTCACCGACGGACTCGCGCTCTCCGCGATCCGCACCATTGGTACGCACATCGGCACGGCGTACGCGGACGGTGAAGACCGCACCGCGAGAGAAGCGATGATGGTCGCGTCCATGCAGGCCGGTATGGCGTTCTCCAACTCGAGCGTGGCGCTGGTACACGGGATGAGCAGGCCGATCGGTGCGCATTTCCATGTCGCACACGGACTGTCGAATGCCATGCTGCTTCCCGCGATCACGGCGTTCTCCGTGAACGGAGCGGAGAGCCGCTACGCCGACTGCGCGCGTGCGTTCGGCGCTGCACCGGAATCGGCGGGCGATTCCGTCGCCGCGCAGTTCCTCGTCGAGACCCTGACGTCGCTGTGTCACGACCTGAAGGTTCCGACGCCGCTCGCATACGGGATCGACCGCGACGCCTGGGACGGCCTCATTCCGCTGATGGCAGAGCAGGCGCTGGCGTCCGGATCGCCCGGCAACAATCCGGTCGTGCCCACCGCCTGCCAGATCGAGACGCTGTATTCGGAGGTCTTCAGCTAGCGCTAGAACTCGACGGTGCCCCGGAGGTACCGCCGGTACGCCCCGGACAGGTGGACGCGGTCGCCGCGCACCTCGCAGTGCACGGTTCCACCCCGCGCCGACAGTTGGCGTCCGACAAGGCCGTTTCGGCCCAGGACGTCAGCCCAGTACGGCGCGATCTGCGAGTGCGCGGACCCCGTCACCGGATCCTCCTGAACGCCGGCCGCGGCGCCGAACCAACGCGACACGAAATCGAGTCCCTCGACGTCGGACGCTGCGGTGACGACGATGCCCCGCACCTCCAGCGGGCTGATCACGGCGAAGTCGGGAGCCATCGACGCGATGTCGTGTTCGGATTCCGCGACGAACACGAGGTCGGTGGCCTTCAGGCACTCCCGCACCGGAATGCCGAGTGCTGCGACGATCCGGGGATCGGCCGCGGTCGGCACCGGCGGCTCGGCCGGGAAATCCATCACCAGTTTCCCGTCCGGTCCACGGTCGACTTGCAGCCAACCGCTGCGCGTCCAGAACTGGACGCGGTCGGCGTCCGGGTGCACGTCCTCGAAGATCTGCGCGGCCGTGGCGAGGGTGGCATGGCCACACAGGTCCACCTCGACGGCAGGGGTGAACCATCGCAGGTGATACGCCGGATATTCCGGGTCGTGGGGCCCCGCGTCCACGGGAAGCCGAGCGGTGTAGAACGCCGTCTCGGACAGGTTGTTCTCTTCGGCGAGTTGCTGAAGAACCGAGTCGTCCAGCCAGTCGATCAGCGGCATGATCGCCGCCGGGTTGCCCTCGAAGGGTCCGGCGGCGAATGCGTCGATCTGATAGATGTCCAGCTTCATATCGTCCGATGGTGGTGGACGCCCCGGCGCTCGTCGAGGGCCATCCCGCACACTCTGGACCGGTCGCGCCGGCGTCAGGCCCGCGCGAAGCTCATCGTCTCGCCTTCGACGCCGCGCATCCACAGGTCGTTGCACGCAGCCGCCAATTCCGGCAGCCCCTCCTCGATGGCGGCGAACACGTTGCCGGGCACCCAGCCGACGTCGCCGTTGAGCAGGAGATTGTTGCGGCCGTAGAAGATCGCGAGGTCGGTGGCGCCCTGCGCGGCGTGCGCCTCGGAGCCCGGCTCGTACCCGTAGGCGGAGTTGCCGATTTCCCAGGGCTCGAAGTCGAACAGGCACACGTCACCGGGAATCGGTGTGACGGTGGGATTTTCCCGCCGCGGTGCCGCGGTGATCCGTGGGATCAGCGTGTACACCTCGTTGCGCGCGTACTTGGCGTGGTACGCGTCGCCGCTCTGCGGGAGCACGTCCCACACCGCGTCGCAGGTGAGTGGTGCGTCCTCGTCGAGAAGCCGGGCACGGCAGGTCACGCCGCGCTTGTCCAGGCTGATGGTGATGTAGCGAGCCACAGGTCCTCCTTCGGAGCCGTGAGTACTTGTTAACCGCCCGCGGTTAACAAGTACTCACGGGTGCTTGTCACACTTCGTCGAGTACTTCGGACCAGATCTTCAGGGCGTCCTCGATCTGTTCCGCCGTCACGATGAGCGGTGGAATCATCCGTACCACGTTCATGTGGGCGCCGCAGGTCAACAGCAGCAGTCCCTTCTTCGCGGCCAGTTGCTGCGCCGCAGCCGCTTTCGCGCGGTCCGCGCTGCCGTCGGCGGCCGTGAACTCGCTGCCCACGAGCAGTCCGAGGCCACGGACGTCGCCGATCCCCTCGATGGCGCGCGTGCGCGCACCGTCGAGCAACTGGACACCCCGCGCGGCGGCGTTGGCCACGAGATCTTCCTTCTCGATAACCTCGAGCGTCGCGACCGCGGCCGCGCAGGACACGGCATTGCCGCCGTACGTTCCACCCTGCGACCCCGGCCAGCCCTTGGCCATGAGCTCCTCGGACGCCGCGATGCCCGACAGCGGGAAGCCGCTGGCCAGACCCTTGGCGATGGTGATGATGTCGGGCCGGACGTCGAAGTGCTGGTGCCCGAAGAACTTGCCGGTGCGGCCGAAACCGGTCTGGATCTCGTCGATGACGAGCAGGATGCCGTACCGGTCGGCGCGCTCGCGGAGTCCTTGGAAGAACGCGGTGTTGCCGGGCACGTACCCGCCCTCACCGAGAACGGGCTCGACGACGAACGCCGCCGTCTCGTTCGGCGCGGTGAGCGTCGCGAAGATGTAGTCGAGTTCCTTCAGCGCGAACGCGGTCGCCTCCTCCTCGGACCAGCCGTAGCGGTAGGCGTTGGGGAACGGTGCCACGTGCACGCCGCCCATCAACGGGCTGAAGCCGGCGGAGAATCGGGTGCCGGACGTGGTCATCGTCGCCGTCGCGACCGTGCGTCCGTGGAATCCGCCGTGGAAGACGATCACGTTGGGGCGGCCGGTCGCCTGCCGCGACAGTCGTAGCGACGCCTCCACCGCCTCACTTCCTGAGTTCGCGAAGAACAGCGAGTCGAGGCCCGCGGGCAGCACCGATCCCAGTCGATCGACCAGCTCGAGCATCGGCTGGTGCATGACCGTCGTGTACTGGCCGTGGATCAGGGACCCGACCTGCCTGCGTGCGGCCTCCACTACGTGCGGGTGGCAGTGCCCGGTACTGGTGACGCCGATGCCCGCGGTGAAGTCGAGATAGCGCCTGCCGTCGGTGCCGTAGAGATAGCAACCTTCACCGTGATCGACCGTCACGGGTGTGGCCTGAGCGAGCAGTGGAGATAGCCGAGTCACGAGAACCCTCCCACGCGTAGATGCCGGCGGATGTCGGCAAGTGCATTGTCAGATTGTTGACAATCTGTATAACATGGGGACCGTCCCTTCGGCAATGGAGAATGGGGAATAATCATGCTCGAGGAAGCAGCAATCGCATCGGTGCAGACCGGCCTGTTCATCGGCGGCAAGTGGCGCGACAGCGCACGCACCATGCCGGTCCACGACCCGTCCACCGGACAGATCCTGTGCACGGTCGCCGACGCCGACGCCGCGGAGGCCCGCGAGGCGCTCGACGCGGCGGTGGCGGCGCAACCGTCGTGGGCGGCCACGACCCCCCGCGAACGCAGCACCATCCTCATGAATGCGCACCGGCTGCTGCTCGAGAACGTCGACCGGCTCGCGCTGGTCATGACGCTCGAGATGGGCAAGCCACTCACCGAGGCGCGGGGCGAAATCGCCTACGCCGCAGAGTTCTTCCGCTGGTTCGCCGAGGAGGCCGTCCGCATCGACGGCGGCTACATGACGGCGCCCGGCGGCGGGTCGCGGTTCCTCGTCACCAAGCAGCCCGTGGGGCCGAGCCTGCTCATCACCCCGTGGAACTTCCCGATGGCGATGGGCACCCGCAAGATCGGGCCCGCGATCGCCGCCGGGTGCACGTCCGTCATCAAGCCGGCAGCCCAGACGCCGCTGTCGATCCTGGCGCTCGCCGACATCCTCACCGAGGCCGGGCTGCCGGACGGCGTCGTCAACGTCGTCACCACGTCCAGCCCCGACGAGGTGATCACCCCTCTCATCCTCGACGGCAGGGCCCGCAAGCTCTCGTTCACCGGTTCGACCAAGGTCGGGAAGCATCTGCTCGAACTGTGCGCCCGCACGGTCATGCGCACGTCCATGGAACTCGGCGGAAACGCGCCGTTCCTCGTCTTCGACGACGCGAATCTCGACGACGCCGTCGACGGGGCCATGGCGGCGAAGATGCGCAACATCGGCCAGGCCTGCACGGCTGCCAATCGAATTCTCGTGCACAGTTCGGTCGCCGAGGAATTCACCCGCAAACTCACGCAACGAATGGAGGCCCTGCCCGTCGGGCGCGGCACCGAGGACGGCGTCGTCGTCGGACCGCTGATCGACGAGGCGGCCGTCGCGAAGGTGAGCAGTCTCGTCGCGGACGCGATCGACCGCGGGGCGTCGGTGCTCACCGGCGGCTCGGCACTCGACCGTCCGGGCAACTTCTACCCGGCGACGGTCCTGACGGGTGTGCCCGACGACGCCGAGATGTGCCACAACGAGATCTTCGGCCCGGTGGCCGCGATCAGCACGTTCGAGACCGAGGCCGAGGCCGTCGAGCGGGCCAACGACACCCCGTACGGGCTGGTGGCCTACGTGTACACCGAGAGCCTCAAACGCGGCATCCGTGTGTGCGAGGCGCTGGAGTCGGGCATGGTCGGGCTCAACCAGGGTGTGGTGTCGAATCCGGCCGCGCCGTTCGGCGGCGTGAAGGAATCCGGGCTCGGGCGCGAAGGCGGGACCACCGGCATCGACGAATTCCTCGAGACGAAGTACATCGGTGTCGCCGTCTAGGAGCTAGAGCCAGGTGTCTTCCGACGACGTCGTGAGGAACGCCTCGAGGTCGTCGCGCCACGGCGCAGGCACCGTCTTGTCCGGTTCGATGCCGGTGTACTGCCCGCGGTAGAACAGCAGCGGTCGCTCCTCCCTGATCTCGCTCAGGGAGGAGACCCGGCCGAACGCGACCCAGTGGTCGCCGCCGTCGTGCACGCTCTCGAGCGAGCAGTCGATGTGGGCGAGCGAACCGGTGAGGATCGGCGAGCCCAGCGGCGACTCCGACCAGTCGATCCCGGCGAACTTGTCCGGGTCGCGGGAACCGAAACGGGCGCACGTCGACTGTTGTTCTTCCGCGAGCACGTTGACACAGAAGATGCCGCTGCGCTCGATCGCCGCCCACGACCGCGACGTCTTGGTCGGGCAGAACAGCACGAGCGGGGGTTCGAGCGACAGCGCGGCGAACGACTGGCACGCGAACCCCACGGGCACGCCGTCGTCGATCGTCGTGATGATGGTGACGCCGGTGCAGAACTGGCCGAGCACCGTCCGGAACCGTCGCGGATCGATCGCCTCGGCCGCGACGGCCCCGTCCTCGGTCACCTCGCTCACGGTTGCATCCCGACGCTGAAGTCGTGACCCCACAGGCTGACGGCCGTGCTCTCCCTCGCGATCCAGCTCTCGTCCTCCACCTGACGTCCCTCGCAACCGAACTCGATGTCGAAGCCGCCGGGGGTCTTCATGTAGAACGACAGCATCAGGTCGTTGACGTGGCGGCCGAGCGTGGCCGACATCTTGACCTTCTTGCGGAGCGCGCGGTCGAGGCACAATCCGACGTCGTCGGAGTTCTCGACCTCGATCATCAGGTGCACGATGCCGCTCGGCGTGGGCATTGGCAGGAACGCGAGGCTGTGGTGCCGCGGGTTGCAGCCGAAGAACCGCAACCACGCCGGCTTGCCGTCCGCCGGCCGCCCGACCATCTGCGGGGGCAACCGCATCGAATCGCGCAGGCGGAAACCGAGGACGTCGCGGTAGAAGCGCAGCGACGCCTCGTCGTCCGTGGTCGAAAGGACGACGTGTCCGAGGCCCTGCTCACCGGTGACGAACTTGTGCCCGTACGGGCTGACCACCCGGCGATGCTCCAGGGCCGCGCCGTGGAACGCCTCGAGCGTGTTGCCCGACGGGTCCTCGAACGTGATCAGCTCGTCGACCCTGCGGTCCTGCAGCTGCTCGACCGTCCCCTCTTTGAATGCGACGCCGGCCGCCGACAGGTTGTCGCGGACCTCCTGCAGCTCCGCGGCATTGGCCGTCTCCCAGCCCGACACCGACAGCCGGTCCTGCTCCCCCGGGAAGATCACGAGGCGAGCCGGGAAGTCGTCCATCCGCAGATACAGGGCGTCCGGGTCGGAGCCCTTGCCCTCGACCATGCCGAGCACCTTGAGACCGTATTCGCGCCACGCGGCCATGTCGGTGGCCTCGATGCGCATGTATGCCAGTGAACGAATACTCATCACTTACCCCCGTCCAGAAGGAAATCGGTTGCCAGACGGTTGAACTCGTCGAACTTCTCCAGCTGCGCCCAGTGCCCGCACCCGCCGAAGACGTGCAACTGCGCCCGCGGAATCATCTTCAGCGCCACCAGCGCCCCGTCGAGCGGGTTGACCCGGTCTTCGCGCCCCCAGATCAGCAGCACCCGCTGGCGCAGCTTGTACGCCTCGCGCCACAGCATTCCCAGCTCGAAGTCGGCCGAGGAGAACGACTTTCCCATCGCCTTGGCGGCGGCGAGCGACTCGGGTGTACTCGCCGCGGCGAAGCGTTCGTCGATCAGTTCGTCGGTGATCAACTTCTGGTCGAACACCATGATGCGCAGGAACGACTCGAGGTTCTCCCGGGTGGGTTGGTAGCCGAACTTGCCGAGGTTCTTGACGCCCTCGGTCGGGTCCGGGGCGAACAGGTTGACGCTGAGTCCGCCCGGGCCCATGAGCACCAGCCGGCCCGCGCGGTCCGGGTAGTCCAGCGCGAAACGCACTGCGGCACCGCCACCGAGGGAGTTGCCGAGCAGATGGACACGTCCGCCGATGTCGAGGGTGTCGAGCAGATCCTTCAACGCGGACGCGCTGTGCACGAAGTACTGCGGGTGCTCGGTCGGCTTGTCCGACAACCCGTATCCCGGCTGGTCGACGGCGAGCACGTGGAACTTCTCGGCGAGAACCGGGATGTTCCTGGCGAAGTTCGACCACGACGAAGCGCCCGGCCCGCCGCCGTGCAGCAGCACGATCGTGGTGTCGTTGCCGACCCCGGCCTCGTGGTAGTGCAACTTCAGGTCGGGCCGGACCTGGGCGAACTTCGAGGTGGACTCGAACGTGAGGGCCTCTTCGGTAGTCGTCACGTGTTCTCCTAGACCATCGTGTCGGTGATGGGCAGACCGAATTCGCCGGTGCCGTACATGACGTAGGCGCGCTCGGGATCGTTGGCCGCGTGGACGCGTCCGGCGTGCGCGTCCCGCCAGAAACGCTGCAGCGGCGTGCCGTTGGCCAGCGCGGTGGCCCCCGAGCTCTCGAACAGTTTGTCGATGGACGAAATGGCGCGGCCCGTGGCGCGCACCTGGTCGCGGCGTGCCCGCAGCCGCAGCTCGAACGGCACTTCTTCACCCGCGACGAGCAGTGCGTATTCGTCGGCGACGTTCCCCGACAGCTGGCGCCAGGCGGCGTCGATGTCACTCGACGCCTCGGCGATGCGAACCTTGGCGAACGGGTCGTCCTTCGCCTTCTCACCGGCGAACGCTGCGCGGACGCGCTTGCCCTGATGTTCGACGTGCGCGTCGTAGGCGCCGTAGGCCATCCCGACGATCGGCGCGGAGATGGTGGTGGGATGGATTGTCCCCCAGGGCATCTTGTAGACGGGCGCGGTGTTGCGCCCGAGCCCGGGAGCGGTGAGGGTGCTCATCGCCTTGAAGCTGAGAACGCGGTGCGTCGGGACGAAGACGTCCTCCACCACCACAGTGTTGCTGCCGGTTCCGCGAAGTCCCACGACATTCCACACGTCGTCGATCCGGTAGTCCTCGCGCGGGATCAGGAAGCTGACGAAGTCGACGGGGCGGCCGTCCTTGATGACGGGCCCACCGAGCACCGCCCAGCTGGCGTGATCACAGCCGGACGACCATGCCCAGGCACCGTTGACCGTGTATCCGCCGTCGACGACCTGGCCGGCGCCCATCGGCGCATACGAGGACGAGATGCGGACGTCTGTGTCGTTGCCCCACACGTCTTCCTGAGCCTGCTGCGAGAACAGCGCGAGGTGCCAGTTGTGGACACCGATGATCGACGAGACCCAGCCGGTGGAACCGCAGGCGCTCGCGATCTTCCGCACCGCGGAGTAGAACAGCACCGGATCCGCCTGGTAGCCACCCCACTGTTCGGGCTGGAGCAACCGGAAGAATCCGGTCTCCTGGAGCGCCTTCATGGAATCGTCGGGGATACGACGGAGATCCTCGGTCTCCTGCGCACGCTCTCGCAGCGTCGGCAGTAGTGCGTCGAGCCGCTGCATCACCTCGTGACTGTCATGGTCACCCACAGGACGCTCCTGTCTCGTTCGATGGTTCACTTATCTTCTGAGACTAGAACACGTTCCCATTTATGTCGAGATACCGGTAAAGGTGCTGTTTGACGGCCCGGGTCTGGAAGAAAGCCCCCGAAAATCTGGCGGATCGTGTCGAAGTTCTATAACGTGTTCTACTAACAGCATGAAGGGATGTGAGGGCACAATGGCGCAGATTCGCGAGATCGATGTGGGCACGGTCCAGACCCGCTTCGCGCGTGGGTGGCACTGCCTCGGTTTGACCAAGACGTTCAAGGACGGCAAACCGCATTCGATCGAGGCATTCGGCACCAAACTCGTCGTCTTCGCCGACAGCAAGGGCGAACTGAAGGTTCTGGACGCGTATTGCCGGCACATGGGCGGGGACCTGTCGCAGGGCACGGTGAAGGGCGATTCCGTGGCCTGCCCGTTCCACGACTGGCGCTGGGGCGGCAACGGCAAGTGCACCAGCATTCCCTACGCACGCCGGGTTCCCCCGATCGCCCGCACCCGGGCGTGGCTCACCCTCGAGCAGAACGGCCAGCTGTTCGTCTGGAACGACCCGGAGGGCAATCCCCCGCCGGAGAACGTGACCATCCCCCGCATCGAGGGCGCCTACAGCGACGAATGGACCGACTGGACCTGGAACTCGATGCTGATCGAGGGGTCCAACTGCCGCGAGATCATCGACAACGTGGTCGACATGGCGCACTTCTTCTACATCCACTACGCGTTCCCGACGTACTTCAAGAACGTCTTCGAAGGCCACATCGCAACGCAGTACCTCAACACGAAGGGTCGCCCGGACGTCGGGATGGCGACGCAGTACGGCATGGAATCGCTGCTGCGCTCCGAGGCCGCGTACTACGGGCCGTCCTACATGATCAATCCGCTGTGGAACAGCTACGGCGGGTACGAGGTCGAGAGCGTCCTCATCAACTGCCACTATCCGGTGACGAACAATTCGTTCATGCTCCAGTACGGCGTCACCGTCAAGAAGCCGACCGGCATCGACGACGAAACCGCCGACAAGCTGGCCGCGAAGTTCACCGAGGGCATCGCCGAGGGGTTCCTGCAGGACGTCGAGATCTGGAAGAACAAGACCAAGATCGACAACCCCCTGCTCTGCGACGAGGACGGTCCGGTCTACCAGCTGCGACGCTGGTACGACCAGTTCTACGTCGACGTCGCCGACGTCACCGACAAGATGACGCAACGCTTCGAATTCGAGGTCGACACCACCAAGGCCAACGAAGCCTGGCAGCACGAGGTCGAGGAGAACCTGGCCCGGCAGAAGGCCGAACGCGAGGCCGCGGAGAGCGCGACCGCGGAGCGGTCCGAAAGCAAGGAAGCGCAGGTCTGATCATGAGTGCCTCGACCGAATGGGCCAAAGCTCCCGACTTCGCCGGGCAGCCTGCTCGGCTCGAGGCCATTCATGCGCAAACGTTGGCCGACAAGGCCAATTACCTCGACGACGGCATGAACGAAGTCGAGTGCCGTACGTGCGGAACCTGTGTGCTGGTGCGCAAGAACAGCCTCGAGCACACGAGCGTCCAGTGGACGGACGACCCTGCGAAGACGTGCCCGACGTTCCGGGACGCCGTCGGCGAGGGACAGTCCACCGCGCTCCGCGAGGGGTGCCCGCGACTGTGGGACAGCATCAACCACGCGGTGATGGAGGGGTTCATCGACGTGCGAGATCGCGTCGAATAGTCGTCGGTACCGCTGCGGCGGATGCGTCGCCCAATGTGACATTCGTGCAGTCAGGCTGCACGAATGTCACATTGGGCGCTTAGGCTGGATGTGCCGTCGGATCCGGCGGTTCCAGCCGAGCCGGAGGCGCGCCATGACAGGCCGAATCGTGCACTTCGAGATCCCCTTCGACGACGGTGACCGCGCACGAGCGTTCTATCGGGACGCATTCGGGTGGGCCATCGCCGAGATCCCCGACATGGACTACAGCATGGTCACCACCGGACCCGTCGGTGAGAGCGGCATGCCCGACGAACCGGGTTACATCAACGGCGGCATGATGCAGCGCGGGGAAGTGACCTCTCCCGTGGTCACCGTCGACGTCGAGAGCATCGAATCCGCCCTCGAACGGATCGAATCCCTCGGTGGCAAGACCGTCACCGGCAGGACCCCCGTCGGGAACATGGGATTCGCCGCATACTTCACCGACTCCGAGGGCAACGTCGTCGGGCTGTGGGAGACCGCCCGCTGACCCGTGAGTACTTATTAACCGCGGGACGTTAAGAAGTACTCACGGGCGGCGCAGCCGCAGCCCGCTCGCGTTGCAGTTCGAGGGCGATGTCGATGAGCTGATCTTCCTGGCCGCCGACGAGCTTGCGCTTGCCGGCGCGGACGAGGAGTTCGGCGGACGAGACGCCGTACCGTTCGGCATGGCGTTCGGCGTGCTTGAGGAAGCTCGAGTAGACGCCGGCGTAGCCCATCATCAGCGCCTGACGGTCGAGGAGGCATTCGGCGGGCATCGCCGGACGCACCACGTCCTCAGCTGCGTCGGCGATCGCGAAGAAGTCGATCCCCGTCTTGATGCCGATCTTGTCGCACACGCCGACGAACGCCTCGACCGGCGCGTTACCGGCACCGGCGCCGAATCGGCGTGTGCTGCCGTCGATCTGCTTGGCCCCTGCCCGAACGGCGGCGATCGAGTTGGCCACACCGAGTCCGAGGTTCTCGTGACCGTGGAAACCCACCTGGGCGTCCGAGCCGAGTTCCTGCACCAGCGCCTCGACGCGGTCCGACACCTGCTCGAGCACGAGCGCGCCTGCGGAGTCGACGACGTACACGCACTGGCAGCCGGCGTCGGCCATGATGCGGGCCTGCTTGGCGAGCTTTTCCGGTGCGATCGAATGCGCCATCATCAGGAAGCCGACGGTCTCGAGACCGCGGTCGCGGGCCAGCCCGAAGTGCTGGATGGACACGTCCGCCTCGGTGCAGTGCGTGGCGATGCGGCAGATCGAGGCGCCGTTGTCCTGGGCGACGATGATGTCGTCCTTGATGCCGAGCCCCGGCAGCATGAGGAAGGCGATCTTCGCGTTCTTCGCCGTGTCGACGGCGATCGAGATGAGTTCCTGCTCGGGGACCTTGGAGAACCCGTAGTTGAACGAGGACCCACCGAGTCCGTCGCCGTGCGTCACCTCGATGACCGGGACCCCGGCGTTGTCGAGCGCACCGACGATGGCCCGGACCTCCTCACCGGTGAATTGGTGCCGCTTGTGGTGCGAACCGTCCCGCAGCGAGGTGTCGGTGACGCGGATGTCCCAACTGCTGCGCATATTTCCCGTCGCTCCGCTCGCCCCGTCGAATTGGACCATAGTGCTCATGCCTCCACACTCAGGAGCTTCTGGGCGATCTCCTCGCCCACCTTGGTTGCCGCTGCGGTCATGATGTCGAGGTTGCCCGCGTACGGGGGCAGGAAGTCGCCTGCACCCTCGACCTCGACGAACGTCGTGACCGTCGCCTGCCCGCCCGACACGACGCTCGGGTCGTCGAATTGCGGTTCGTTGAGCAGCCGGTAGCCGGGGACGTACTGCTGGATGTCCGCGACGACGCGGTGGATGGAATCGGTGATGGCGGCGCGGTCGGCGTCCTCGGGTATCGCGCAGAAGATCGTGTCCCGCATGATCATCGGCGGGTCGGCCGGGTTGAGGATGATGATGGCCTTGCCGCGCTGCGCTCCGCCGATGGTTTCGATGCCGCGGCTGGTGGTCTTGGTGAACTCGTCGATGTTGGCGCGGGTGCCCGGGCCCGCGGAGACGGACGCCACCGACGCGACGATCTCGGCGTACGGCACGTCGACGACGCGGGAGACGGCGTACACGATCGGGATCGTGGCCTGCCCTCCGCACGTGATCATGTTGACGTTGGGGGCGCCGAGGTGTTCGCGCAGGTTCGCCGGCGGGACCACGGCCGGTCCGACGGCGGCGGGTGTCAGGTCGACCGCCCGGATGCCGGCGGCCTCGTACCGCGGTGCTGCCTCCCGATGCACGTACGCGGACGTGGCCTCGAAGACGAGATCGGGTTTCTCCGGCTGGTTCAGCAACCAGCCGGCACCCTTGGCCGACGTCTCCAGTCCCATCGTGCGGGCCCGTGCCAGGCCCTCGCTCTCGGCGTCGATCCCGATCATCCACCGGGGTTCGAGCCACTCGGATCGCTGCAGCTTGTAGAGCAGGTCGGTGCTGATGTTGCCCGAACCGACGATCGCCACACTTGCCTTGGTCATGAACAAACTCCTACTTGAACTGCAGGGATACGGAGCCGAGCCCACTGAACTCGGCGCGGAAGTGATCGCCCGGATGCGCGTCGATGGCGCGGGTGCACGATCCGGGCAGCACGATGTCGCCGGCCTTCAACCGGACGCCGAAGCTCTCGACCTTCTGCGCGAGCCAGGCGACGGCCGTCACCGGGTTGCCGAGCACGGCGTCGCTGCGTCCCTCGGCCTTGGTCTCGCCGTTGCTCGTCAGGACGGCGTCGATGGCTGTGATGTCGATGTCCGCGGGCCGCACCCGGTTCTTGCCGAGCACGAAACCGGCGGACGACGCGTTGTCCGCGATCGTGTCCGGCAGTGTGATCTTCCAATCGGTGATCCGGCTGTCGATCAGCTCGATGGACGGCGCGAACGCCACGGTGGCGTCCAGGACGTCCTGCTCGGTGCAGCCTGCGCCGGGGAGGTCGGCGCCCAGCACGAACGCGACCTCGACCTCGACGCGCGGGAAGCAGAGCCGCGCCGTGTCGACGGGCTGGTCCTCGAAGACCTCCATGTCGGCGAGCAGGTGGCCGTAGTCGGGTTCGTCGACGCCCATCATCTGCTGCATGGCGAGGGACGACAGGCCGACCTTGTGCCCGACGACCTTTGCGCCGTCCTGCAGCCGGCGGCGGATGTTGATCAACTGGATCTCGTAGGCGTCGACGACGTCGATGTCGGGGTGGTCGGCGGTCAGGGGGCCGATGGGAGCGCGGCCCCGTTCCGCGGCGTCGAGCTGATTCGCCAACTCGGTGCGTAGTTGGGTCGAGAGCATGGTGTGAGGACCTTCCCTGAAGTTCGTTTGCGTGCGCACGCCCACCGGTTTCCACTGCAACGTGTTTCGTTCTTGTTTGTTGGCGTCAGTAATACTTCCTGGCAGAAAGGATGGACTGACAACCCCATCATTCTATAACGTGTTCTACATGAGCAAGCACGAATACGACATCGTGGTCGTCGGTAGCGGTGCCGGTGGAATGACCGCGGCCCTCACCGCGGCCCACAAGGGACTCAGCGTCGTCATCCTCGAAAAGGCGCCGCACTTCGGCGGCTCCACCGCACGCTCCGGCGGCGGCGTGTGGATCCCGAACAACGAGGCGCTGATCGCCGCGGGAGTCGAGGACACCACGGACGCCGCGCGGACCTACCTGCACAGCATCATCGGCGACGTCGTCCCGAAGGACCGGATCGACGCCTACATCGACCGCGGCCCCGAGATGCTGTCGTTCGTGCTGAAGAACAGCCCACTGAAACTGCAGTGGGTGCCCGAATACTCCGACTACTACCCCGAGGCCCCCGGCGGACGGCTCGGCGGACGGTCCGTCGAACCGACACCGTTCGACGGCAGGAAGCTCGGCGCCGACCTCGCGAAGCTCGAACCCGATTACGTCAAGGCACCGTCGAATTTCGTGATCACCCAGGCCGATTACCGCTGGCTGAACCTGCTGATGCGCAACCCGCGCGGCCCGCTGCGCGCCGCCCGGGTCGGGCTCCGATTCCTCGGCGCCAAGCTCACCGGGAAGCGCCTGCTCGTCCGCGGTCAGGCGCTCGTCGCGGGACTGCAGGCCGGACTGAAGGCCGCCGGTGTCCCGATCCTGCTCGACACCCCGCTCACCGACCTGTATGTGGAGGACGGCGTGGTCAAGGGCGTCAACGCCACGGTCGACGGACAGCCGCAGGTGTTCCGGGCGCGCCGCGGCGTCGTGATCGCCTCGGGCGGCTTCGAGCACAACGACGAGGCCCGCAAGAAGTATCAGCGGGCACCGATCGGCACCGAATGGACCGTCGGCGCGAAGGCCAACACGGGCGACGGCATCTGGGCGGGCGAAAAGCTCGGCGCCGCGCTCGATCTGATGGAAGACGCCTGGTGGGGACCGTCCATCCCGCTCACCGGCGGCCCGTGGTTCGCGCTGTCCGAACGGAGCCTGCCCGGCTGCATCATGATCAACGAATCCGGCAAACGCTTCGTCAACGAATCCGCGCCGTACGTCGAGGCGACGCACGCGATGTACGGCGGCACGCACGGGCAGGGCGACGGACCGGGCGAGAACGTGCCGTGCTGGCTCGTCCTCGACCAGCGTTACCGCGACCGGTACGCGTTCGCCGGAGTCACCCCGCGCTCCCCGTTCCCGGGTCGCTGGCTGAAGGCCGGTGTGATCGTCAAGGCGGGCACCGTCGCCGAGCTGGCCGGGAAGATCGGCGTGCCGGTCGACGCACTCACCGAAACGGTCTCGCGTTTCAACACTTTCGCCCGGAACGGCAAGGACGAGGACTTCGGCCGTGGTGAGAGCGGTTACGACCACTACTACGGGGATCCCCGCAACAAGCCCAATCCGAGCCTCGGGGCGCTCGAGAAGACGCCGTTCTTCGCCGTCAAAATGGTCCCCGGCGACCTCGGCACCAAGGGCGGTCTCCGCACCGACCGCAACGCCCGCGTGCTGCGGGAGGACGGCAGCACGATCGAGAACCTCTATGCGGTGGGCAATGCCAGCGGCCCGGTGATGGGCCACACCTACGCAGGCCCCGGCGCGACCATCGGCCCAGCGATGACGTTCGGCTATCTCGCGGTTCTCGATATCCTCGACAAGTCCTCCCAGGCCGATTCCCCGACGTCACTCACCGGAGACACCACCAATGCCCATTGATCCGAACATCGCCATCGGAGCCGAACTGCCCGTTCAGGAGTACTCCTGGACCAGTTCCGACGTGCAGCACTACCACCTCGCTCTCGGTGCCGGATCCCGTCCGCTCGACGAGAAGGAGTTGCGGTACCTCACCGACGGGAAGCCGCAGGTGCTCCCCACGTTCGCCACGGTGGCCGCGAATTTCCACGCGACCGAGGCCCCGCGTGTGTCGTTCCCGGGAGTCGAGATCGACCTCGCCAATGTGGTCCACGGCAGCCAGGAAGTGGCCGTGCACCAGCCGATCCCGCCGGAGGGCAAGGCCCGCACCACCACCCGAATCGCCGAAGTATGGGACAAGGGCAAGGCCGCCGTCATCGTGCAGGAATCGACGACCACCGACCTCGACGGCACTCCCCTGTGGACCGGGCGGTCGTCCATCTTCGCCCGCGGCGAAGGCGGTTTCGGGGGTGAGCGCGGACCGGCCCAGTCCGTCGAGTTGCCCGACCGGCCTGCCGACGTCGAGGTCGACACCCCCGTCCTTCCGCAGCAGGCGCTGATGTACCGGATGTGCGGCGACCGCAACCCCCTGCATTCCGACCCGAAGTTCGCTTCCGCCGCAGGGTTTCCCGCCCCGATTCTGCACGGCCTGTGCACGTACGGGATGGTGTGTAAAGCGGCCGTGGACGCGATGCTCGACTCGGACGCGTCGCAGGTCGCGGGGTTCCGAGTCCGGTTCGCGGGGGTGGTTTTTCCCGGCGAGACGCTGCACACGCGGATCTGGCGGGACGAGGGCCGGCTCCTCATCTCGGCCACGGTTCCCGAGCGCGATCATGCTCCAGCCCTGGCAGACGTGGTGCTGACCCTGGCCCAGGGGTGACAGTTACCGAAATTTGACCGAATCCGCCCACTTCGGACGGATATTCGCAATTATCAGGCATGATGCCGCAACACTTTGTACGCTTTCCGTGACCTCATCGAGACGTGTCAACCGATGGTCGGGGCGGTTCCACGGCTCTCCACGAGCAGTAGCGAACAAAGGGGGGACCTCGTGTCCCAGCGCAGACATCTCCGTCCCGTGCGACGCGCTGCCGTTGCCGGTGCTCTCGCGTTCTGTGCGACCGCCCTCGTTGCTCTTCCCGCGAACGCCGCACCGGTGGCGGGCAGTTCCGACAGCGGCAGCACCGGCGGCAGTTCGATGGGTTCGTCCGTTCTCCCGACACCCATTCCCACCCCGACCGGGCTGGCCGCGCTCGCGGCCGCGACGACCCAGACGGGCAAGCCCTATCTGTGGGGTGGGACGGGTCCGGACGCGTGGGACTGCTCGGGGTTGGTGCAGTGGGCATTCCGGCAGGCGGGGGTGAATCTGCCACGCACCACATGGGAGCAGGCCGAGGTCGGCGCACCCATTCCGCTGTGGGCGCTGGCTCCCGGCGACATCGTGGTGCTCAACCCGGACGCGTCGCACATCGGTATCTACGCCGGCTTCGGTCAGGTCTTCAATGCGTACGGGCGCGGCGTGCCCGTGGGTCTGGCGCCGCTGTCGCAGTTCCACATCTACAGCATCCGCCGCTTCTGATCCTCGGTCGTGGGCGTGCGCCTGGCGACGTACGGCCACACCGCGACGAGGAACAGCACCACCGCCGCAACCGGCCCGAGCAGGCACATCCATGCCGGCCCGTCCGGCAGTGCCGCTGCCAGAGACGCCGCGGCGCCGGTGACGACCGCGCCCAGCAGCAGCGTCGAGATTCCCGGTGCGAGACCGGTGTACGCGACGAGCAGCAGTCCCGTCGCCCCGACACCCGCGGCGGCCGCCGCGAACGCGGACGCGTTGCCCAGGACGAGGGCGACCAGCGCCGCCTGCACCACGACCACCGCAATCCACCTCATCGGAGTGCCCCCGACGGCCGGCGGGCACGATCGGCGAGGGCCAGCGCCAGATCCAGTGCGGAATCGTCGTCCCACGCCACCACCGGGACCCCGAGAACACCCATGTTCCGGTACATGTTCCGCCGCTCGAGCCGCCACATCCTGCCGGTCATCGGATCGAGTTCATACTCGAACGGCGGGCCGCGGAGCACGTCGACGGCCACGACAACGTGACCGCGCCGCCTCAGCTCCAGCAGCGACAGCGCGAAGTTGGTGTCCAACATGGTGGAGAACGCGATGACCACGGCCCTCGGCGGCAACGCGACCCGCGGGACGAGTGTGCCTTCGGAGGCGCCGGCGTCGGAGTCGAGCACCGTGTCGAGGATTCGGTAGAACTGCCTGCGTCCGATGTCGGCGCCGAGCCATCGCAGCCGGAACCCGTGGACGACGACCCCGGCCCGGTCGCCGCGCTGCAGGGCCGTCTGCACCACCTGTGTAGCGCCGCGCACGGTCCGGTGCAGGCTCTCCGACGCCGGGCCCGGCGCCTGCGGGGTGGTGTCGAGGACGGCCACGACGTCCGCGGCGCGGTCCATGATCCGTTCGGTGACGTGCAACCTGCCGCGCCGGGCGCTCACCGGCCAGTTGACGCTGCGCAACGGATCCCCCGGCGCGTGCGGCCGGATGTCCCCGAACTCGACGCCCGAACCGAATCGGCGGGTGCGGTGCGCGCCGATGCGGTCCGGAAGTGTGGCGTGGGGCAACGGAGTCGGCACAGGCGGCGCCAACGGGAACACCCGCAGTTCCGTGACGGGAACCGGGAGGGAGGCGGTGAGCAGGCCGCCGCCGGCACGTGCCGTGACCGTCAGGGCGGGTTCGTACCGGCCCCACCGGTCCGCCGACACCACGTAGTCGCCGTCGCCGACGTGCTCGACCGTGTAGCCGTCGGACGGCGCCGGTGCCACCTCGAGTTCCGCCGCACCACCGCACGCCGTCACGTCCACCGAGAAGTGCACGGACTCGGATTCGAAGCACCGCAGCGTGCGCGCCGACGCCTCGGCGCGGACGCCGGTGGCCGGACGGGGCAACCACGTCACCGTGCCGAGCGCTCCCAGCATCGGGGCGGCGAACACGATCAGTTCCCACCACCGCCCCACGACACCTGCCGTCAGTGCCACGGCGGCGCAGGTCGTCAGTGCGAGGGCTGCCGGCGATGCCCGCCACGTCAACTGGTGCTCCGTCATCGGGCCCTCGGCGCGGGGAGACGGCGCAGCAGTTCCGCGAGGACGTCGTCGCTGCGGATGCGGCGCACCCACATCTCCGGTCGCAGGCTGATGCGGTGCGCGACAGCGGGAACGGCCAGGGTTTTGATGTCCTCGGGAATGACGAAGTCGCGGCCCGAGAGCAGGGCGCGCGCCCGCGCCAGCTGTACGAGGTCGAGTTCCGCGCGGGGGCTGGCCCCGACCTCGACCTGCGGGTGATGCCGGGTGGCGTTCGCGAGCGCGACGACATACCCGAGGACGTCGTGATGAACACTGACCTGCTCGAGCGATTCGCGCATCGCCAGGAGGTCGGCCGCATCGACCACCTGCTCGACGACGACGGCGGCGGATCCCCGGTCGAGCCGCCGGCGCAGCATCTCGTGCTCGTCGGTCTCGGTGAGGTACCCCAGTCGCAGGCGGAGCGCGAACCGGTCCAGCTGCGCCTCGGGCAGCGGGTAGGTGCCCTCGTACTCGATGGGATTGTCGGTGGCGAGCACGATGAAGGGACGCGGCAGGATCCGGGTGGTGCCGTCGACGCTGACCTGTCCCTCCGCCATCGCCTCGAGCAGTGCGGCCTGGGTCTTGGGTGGGGTGCGGTTGATCTCGTCGGCGAGAAGCAGGTTGGTGAAGATCGGGCCCGGACGAAATTCGAACCGACCCGACGGCATGTCGTAGATGGTGGCGCCGAGCAGGTCGGCGGGCAGCAGGTCGGGGGTGAACTGGACCCGCGTGAAGTCGAGTCCGAGCGCGGCAGCGAACGATCGCGCCACCAAAGTCTTTCCGAGTCCAGGCAGATCCTCGATGAGCACGTGCCCGCCGGCGAGTACCGCGAGCAGGATCGACGTGAGTTCGTCGTGCTTGCCGACCACCGCCCGTTCGACCTCCGCCAGCACCGCGTGGGCGCGCGCGGTGGTGACCTCGGCAGGCATCGTCACAGCTGCTCCAGCCGTTGCAGGATCCGGTCGAGCACGTCCCGGCCCGGACCGGGTGCGGCCCTGTCGGAGCGCTGCACGCGCTCGGGATCGACCCACTGCCACAAGTCGCCGAAGAACACCTCACCCGCGGCTGCGGTCTCGGCGAGGTCGAGTCCCTGCCGCTGTCCGGTGGACTGCTGGAACTCACGCGCCAGGAGCGGACGCAGATGGTGATCCCAGTCGCCGCGCGTACCGTCCGCCCAGCTGATCAATGATTCCGTCCGCGCCATCCATCGGGCCGTCACCTCGGCCCGTTCCGCCTCCATTCCCGGCGGCTGGTCGTCGACGTCGACGGGTGCCATGCGTCGTCGAATCTCGAAGAGCACCAGCGCGGTCACCGCTCCCGCGACCAGCACGGCCGCACTGTACCGACCGGCGGCCACCAGCGGGACCTCCGCGGCCAGCACGGCCCCGACACCGGCTACCGCGACGGCGAGCACGCGTCGCTACCCAGGTCGTCGAGTACACGCCGGAGCAGATCGGCGGCCTCGTCGCGGTGCTGTTCGCCCATCGGATGCAGGCTGAACCGTGCCTCGGAGAACAGCCGCACCAGCGGCGCCGCCGCCTCGAAGCGCAGCGCTCCTAGTTGCACTGCGCGAGCCAGCACTTCGGACGGGGTGTCCGACTCCCGCGGTTCGGCGCCCGGCGCCTCGCGCAACGCATCTTCCATGGCCGCGTAACTGGCGATGATGGCCTCGCGCGGCGGCAGACTCGGGACCACGACCGCGGCGAGACCTTCCTCCGCTGCGCGGGCCAGCGACTGCGAGGCAGCCGGACCGTCGGGGGAACTCGCCGCGGTCCAGGCGCCGACCCGCGCCCGGAGGGGGCGCCGGGCCACGGCGCCGAGGATCAACACGGTCACCAGTATCGGACCGGCAATCGCTGCAGCGGTCCACACTTCCGTCAGATCCTCGCGGGTCTCGTCCACCAGGTCGGGCGGCGGACGAGTCTCGGTGGGCACGGCCTCGTCGGTTCGGCCGGCCCCGTCGTCGGCGGCCGGGCTCGCCGGCGACGGTTGACGGTCGAGTGGTTCGTCTCCACCGACGGACCCGAGGAGGAACGCCGCGGCCACGAGAAGCGCGGCGAACGCCGCCCATCCGAGAATGTGCCGGCGCGAGACCGAGGAGCCGGTGTTTCCGGTGAGCCCTGCCGGCGGTGGGTCGGGGGCGACCCGCGGCCGGCCGCTGCGAAGGGCGGACGCCAGCGCGACCGCCGCGACGACGACGGCGATCGCCGAGAGGATGACCAGGGCGCGCGTCGCACCTGCGCCCGGCTCCGACGGTGTCGCGGGGGTGTCGGGCGCGGGGACCACCCGGACCGCAAGGGTGACCGTCACGACGGCCGCCAGCAGGGCGACCGTGTGGACGACCCTGCTTCGCACGCGACGGTCCGGCATCCTCACTCCCGAGTTGCCCCTCCATCGTGACACGCGCGGACCGGGAAAATCACCCGTTCGCGGCGGCGGACAGCGCAGCATGTTCGGGACGTATCCATCCACGAAGGAGAGTTACTTGACCACGTCCCCGGTAACCGGAGCCGAACTGGCTCGATCGCTGGAACCTCTGGGGGTTTCGGTTCCCTCGGCCGTACCCACGCACTGGTACAACCTTGCCGCCGATCTTCCGGAACCCGTTCCGCCGCACCTGCATCCCGGCACACGTGAGCCACTGGGACCGGAGGACCTGGCACCGCTGTTCCCCACGAGCCTGATCGAACAGGAGGTCGCGACGGAACGGTACATCGAGATCCCCGAAACGGTCCGCGAGATCTACGGCATGTGGCGCCCGTCGCCGCTGGTGCGCGCACACCGGCTCGAGCGAGTGCTCGGCACACCGGCACGGATCTACTACAAATACGAGGGTGTCAGCCCGGTCGGATCGCACAAGCCGAACACGGCTGTGGCACAGGCCTATTACAACGCGCTCGAGGGGACCACCAAGCTCACCACCGAGACCGGTGCGGGCCAGTGGGGCGCGTCGCTGTCGTTCGCCGGCGCCCTGCTCGGCCTCGAGGTGGAGGTCTGGCAGGTTCGCGCCTCGTTCGACGCCAAGCCGTACCGCCGACTCCAGATGGAGGCCTACGGCGGCATCTGTCATGCGTCTCCGTCCGACCTCACCGAAGCCGGGCGGGCGATCCTGGCCCAGCATCCCGACACCACCGGTTCGCTGGGCATGGCGATCAGCGAGGCCGTCGAAGTGGCCGCCAACAACCCCGACGCGCACTACTCGCTGGGCAGCGTCCTCAACCACGTCATGCTCCACCAGACCGTGATCGGCCAGGAAGCGATGGTCCAGCTGGAGGAGGCGGGTGAGCCTGTCGCGCACACGGTATTCGGTTGCGCCGGCGGTGGTTCCAATCTCGCGGGCCTGACCTTCCCGTTCCTGGGTCGCAATCTGCGCGAGGGCACCACCACCCGTCTCGTCGCCTGCGAGCCTGCGGCATGCCCATCGCTGACGCAGGGCGAATACCGCTACGACTTCGGCGACGTCGCCGGCCTGACGCCGCTGTTGAAGATGTACACGCTGGGCAACGATTTCGTTCCGCCCGCCATCCACGCGGGTGGCCTGCGGTACCACGGCATGTCGCCGATGGTCTCGCACGCCGTCGCCCTCGGGCTGATGGAGGCGACCGCGATCGAACAGGACGACGCACTCGCCGCGGGCCTGCTCTTCGCCCGCGCCGAGGGCATCATCCCCGCTCCGGAATCGACGCACGGCGTGGCCGCGGCCATCGCGCACGCCCGCACCGTCACCGAACCGGAGGTCGTGGTCATCGGATTGTCCGGCAACGGCCAGCTGGACCTCCCCGCATACAGCCGGTACGTCTGATCGATTCACCGGGGCCGACCCACGCACGGGTCTGCCTCGGTGGTCACCGGCTCAGCGTCGACAGCCTGCTCACCAGCCGGTCGACGTCGAGGGTGCCGTGGAGTCCGGCGAACACCTCGTCCCACGATGCTTCGGCCACCAGGGTCAGCGAAGTCCCCCGGTCGTACAGCACGTCGACGACGTTCGCGAACCGCCGCACGGTCTCCGCGCCGGCCTCCCGCAGTCGGGGCACACCGGTGATCGCCCAGCATCCGAACCGCTCCGACAGTTCGAGATAGTCGGCGGGTGCGGTCGGGGTACCGCACAGCACCGCGAACTCGAACCAGACCGCGCGGTCCCGCACCGCGGAGGCCGTCACCGTGCGGGTCCCGACGGTCAGGGCGACGCGTTCGGACAGTGCCGGAGGCTCCGTGTCGGAAGCTCGGACGAAACGTCCGGCAGCGAACCCGCCGTCCGCCGTGGCCACGGTGCGGTAGTCGACGGGTCCGGCCACCCGCACGACGGTCAGATTCTGTTCCAGCACGGCGATCGACGGCGCGAACAGGTGATGGAACAGCGGATTCGGCAGCAGCCCCTCCGGTGGATAGTTCGACGTCGCCACCAGCGTGATCCCGCGGGTGAACAGGACCTTCAGCAGTCGCGCGACCAGCATCGCGTCCCCGACGTCGTGCAGGTGGAACTCGTCGAAGCACAGCAGCCGGACGTCCCCGAGTGCCGCATCGATCGCGAGGTCGATGGAACCCAGCGTGTGCGCGTCGGCGTGGAGCCGGCGGAAGAACGAGTGGAAGTGCACGCGCCGCTTCGGGACCTCCGCCGACCCGTAGAAGCGGTCCGTCAACCACGTCTTGCCACGTCCGACGGGTCCCCACAGGTACACGCCGCGAATCCCGGGCCGCCCCTGCTCCAGCCCCTCGGTGGTCTCGTACAGGACGGCCGCGGCCGCGCGCTGCGCGTCGTCCAACAGAACCTCTACATCCACAGTGGAAACACTACGAATGTAGAGTCTCGGGCGACAAGCCGATGTGAGGAGGCAGACACCGTGCCCGAGCGGCGTGAGCGGATAGCCGACGCGGCGATCACGATCATCGCGCGGGAGGGCATGCGCGCGCTGACGCATCGGGCCGTCGACCGTGCACTGGATCTCCCGGGCGGGTCCACGTCCTACTACTTCCGCACCCGGCGAGCCCTGATCGAATCCGCCGTGCGCCGGCTCGCCGACCGCTCGCGGCAGGAATTCGCGACCACGACGGCCCCACCACTCGACCTCGCCTCCGTCGCCGAGGGCGTGGCCCGGTCGCTGGACCGGCTGCTGCGCACCCGCCACGACGACGTCGTCGCGCGGCACGCGCTGACCGTCGAACTGTCCGGTGACGACGACCTGCACGCACTCCTCGCGACGTGCCTGTTCTCCCGTGCCCGCGCCACCGAATTGTTCGACGCTCTCGGCGTCGCCGACCCCGAGAACGCGGGCGCGGACTTCGTCAGCGTCGTCGAAGGCCTGGTCTTCGACCGTTTCGTGGGAGCCCGGTCACTCGACGGCATCGAGCCAGGGACCGATCGCAGCGTGCGGCAGCTGGCCCGCGCCGTCGAGTCGTATCTGCGCGGTGCGACGGCCTGAACGAAGACCACCCGGCGGGGTGTGGACGACGAGAATCCCGCGTTTCTGCCAAGATCGTGGCGTGAACCCCCAGTACCTCAGCCGTGTCCCCGACAGCGGTTTCGACCGCGTCGACGCACTCCTCGACCCCGTCGACACCGACCTCGCGGACGCCTTTCCGGGTGATCGGCAGCAACCGCAGCCCGTCCACACCGTCTACGTGAGTGCGGCGGACGCCGGACCCGACACCCCGAGGGTGTGGGGTGAGCAGGCTGTCGAACTGCTGGACAGGCACACGGAGGCGCTGTCCGAAATCGGAACGACCGGTGCGCTTCCCGACGTCCGCGCGATGCTCGAGCACCGTCCGATCATGGATCTGCGGATCGATTTCGAGGACGGCTTCGGCTGGCGGAGCGACGACGTCGAGGACGCTGCCGCACTGGAGGCGGGACGCACGCTGCGACTGCTCTCCTCGGACCCGTCCGGCCCGCGGTCGCTGGGCATCCGCGCGAAGGGCCTGGCCCCGCACGAGCGCCGCCGCGGGATCCGGACGCTCGAACTCGTCCTCGAAGGCGCGGGTGGGGTTCCCGACGGCTTCGTGTTCACGGTGCCGAAACTGCGTGCGGCCCAGCAGGTCACCGCCGTCGTCGCGTTGTGCGAGGAACTCGAGCGCGCGTACGGGCTCCCCGACAGGTCGCTGCGCTTCGAGTTGCAGATCGAGAGCCCCCAGGCCGTGCTCGGACCGGACGGCACCGTGACCGTCGCGAAGGCCGTCCACCTCGCGGACGGACGCTGCACCGGATTGCACTACGGCACTTACGACTACAGCGCGGCCTGCGGAATCGCGTCACGGTTCCAGTCGCTCGAGCATCCGGTTGCCGACCACGCCAAGTCCGTGATGCTGGTGGCGGCGGCCCAGACCGGGGTGTGGGTGTGCGACGGATCCACCCAAGTCATCCCGCAGGGCAGCGACGAGGAGATCCACGCCGCGCTGGCCCGGCACTACCGGCTCGTCACCCGTTCGCTCGAACGCGGGTACTACCAGGGATGGGACATGCATCCCGGGCATCTGATCACCCGCTGGCTCGCGACGTTCGACTTCTACCGCGCCGCGCTACCCGCCGCCGCCACCCGGGTGCAGGCCTACCTCGACCGCCAGGGCGGCGGGGTGATGGACGAACCGGCCACCGCCCAGGCGCTCGCGACAGTGATCCTGCGGGGACTGGCGTGCGGCGCGTTCGACGAGGACGCTGTCCGCGCGCAAGCCCCCGGATGCACGGTGGACACACTGCGCGACCTCCTCACCCGGGCGATGGTTCCGGGGAGCTGAGCACCTTCCCGCGCACGAGGACCGCCCGCAACACCCACTTCGACGCCCTACACTTGCCCCCACGCCCGATCAGGAGGTAGCCGCACCCGTGACCCCGAACACCTTGACCGCGCCCAGCTTCCACAGTCCGCCCCCGGGCGAGGCGAGCGTCCGCGAACGGGACGGCGGCACGGCGCGGTTGCGCCTGTGGGGTTCCCTGACCGAGGCGGGTCGGGCAGGCTTGGAATCATGACCCACGCTTTCGACTCCAGCTACCCCCGTGACCTGGTCGGATACGGGCAGCACCCACCCGATCCGCAGTGGCCGGGCGGCGCGAAGATCGCCGTCCAGTTCGTCCTCAACTACGAGGAGGGCGCCGAGAACAACGTGCTCCACGGCGACGAGGCATCGGAGACGTTCCTGTCCGAGATGGTCGGGGCCCAACCGTTCCCGAACCGGCACATGAGCATGGAATCGATCTACGAATACGGATCCCGCGCCGGACTGTGGCGCGTGCTCCGGGCATTCGAGCGACGAGGGCTACCGCTCACGATCTTCGCGGTCGCCAAGGCGATGCAGCGGAACCCGGAGGCCGTCAGCGCCTTTCGCGAACTCGGTCACGAGATCGCCTGCCACGGTCTGTGGTGGAAGTCGTACCAGCTCTCCGACGAGGACACCGAACGCAAGGACCTGGCCGTGGCGGTGGAGATCCTGCGCGACCTCACCGGCGAGGCCCCGCTCGGCTGGTACACCGGCCGCGACTCCCCGCTCACCCGGCAGCTGGTCGTCGAGCACGGCGGCTTCGAGTACGACTCCGATTCGTACGCCGACGACCTCCCCTACTGGGTGAAGGTCGACGCCCCCGGAAAGGGCCTCGTCGACCACCTGGTGGTGCCGTACACCCTCGACACCAACGACATGCGGTTCGCGTCGCCCGGCGGTTTCCCGAGCGGCGAGCAGTTCTTCGCGCACCTGCGGGACGCCTTCGACGTCCTGTACGCGGAGGGAACGGCCGGGGCGCCGAAGATGCTGTCCGTGGGTCTGCACTGCCGCATCGTCGGACGGCCCGCCCGCACCGCGGCGCTGGAGCGGTTCCTCGATCACGTGCAGTCCCACGACGACGTGTGGGTCGCCCGGCGCATCGAGATCGCCCGCCACTGGCGCGCCGTACACCCCGCCTGAGGACTACCCGATGCCCCCGCGACGACCATCGGTGCTGGTCACGAACCTGGCCAACCGGGATCCCGGCAGCTCGCAGACCGTGATCCTGGAGGAGTTGCGCCGGGTGATCCTCAGCGGCGGGGCCCCGCCGGGCACCCCGATCCCGGTGGACGAGGTGGCCGAGCACTTCGGCGTCAGCCGCATCCCGATCCGCGAGTCGCTGAAGACGCTGATCGGCGAAGGTCTCGTCGACCACCGGGCCAACGCCGGGTACACGGTCGCCCGGCTGACCGTCGACGAACTCGAGGAGCTCTACCTGGTGCGGGGTGTCCTCGAGTCGGCGGCGCACTCCGTGGCGATCACCCTCGCCGACGAGGCCGACGACGCACGGGCCAGGGCGACGTACGCGGCACTCGACCGCTCGGTTCTCGAGGACGACTTGACCGCGTACCACCGGGAGAGCCGTAACTTCCACCTCGCCCTGGCATCGCCGTGCCGGATGCAGCGATTGCTGCACATGTTCGAGTCGGCGTGGAACATCACCGAGCCCGTGCAGCCGATGTCGCAGGTGGGGACGCCGGCGCGGCTGCAACTTCACCTCGGGCACCGGGACATGCTGGCGGCGTTCCTCGCCCGCGACGCCGCGGCGTTGAAGGCGGCCACCGACCGGCACAACGAACAACTCGACACGGTGATCGCCGCCCTCCCCACGGACACCGGAATCTTCCGGGACACGCCCGGGTAGGCCGTCCGGCAAGATATATTCTCGGCTCGGACCGTGCGCCGGCGAGAATATATCTTCGCCGTCACAACCAGGAAATATCCGAAAACTACTTTTGCTCCCAGCACTTCGGTGGTGTGCTTTTCACCGAGGCACCCTTACGTCGACGCAGTCGTGTCCGTACTGCACCAGGGAGCGAAACGATGACTCAGACAGCACCCTCCAACGAGGGGGAAACCGTCCCCGGTGCACACCTGGCCGGCGCCGGGTTGATCAAGCCCGGCTATCACCCGAGACTCACCAACGACGATCTCGCGCCGCTGAAGACGCAGTCGTGGTCGTCGTACAACATCTTCGCGTTCTGGATGTCCGACGTGCACAGCGTCGGCGGCTACGTCACCGCGGGCAGCCTGTTCGCGCTCGGACTGACCAGCTGGCAGGTCCTCGTCGCGCTGGTGGTCGGCATCGCGATCGTCAACGTGTTCGCGAACCTGGTGGCCAAACCCAGCCAGGTCACCGGCGTCCCCTACCCGGTCATGTGCCGCAGCGCCTTCGGTGTTCTCGGCGCCAACGTCCCGGCCATCATCCGCGGCCTCATCGCGGTGGCCTGGTACGGAATCCAGACGTACCTGGCGTCGCACGCGTTCGTGATCCTCGGCCTGAAGATCTGGCCGGGTCTGGCGCCCTGGGCGGACGTGCACGAGCACGGATTCCTCGGACTGTCGGCGCTCGGCTGGGCCGGGTTCATGACGATGTGGGTGCTGCAGGCGCTGGTCTTCTGGCGTGGCATGGAGAGCATCCGCAAGTTCATCGACTTCTGCGGTCCCGCGGTCTACGTGGTGATGCTGATGCTCGCGATCTACCTGATCAGCGAGGCCGGATGGTCGAACATCAGCCTGAACCTCGGCGAGGTGAACTACACCGGCTGGTCGGCTGTGCCCGTGGTGCTGGGCGCGATCGCCCTTGTCGTGTCGTACTTCTCGGGCCCGATGCTCAACTTCGGCGACTTCTCCCGGTACGGCAAGACGTTCGGCGCGGTCAAACGCGGCAACTTCCTCGGCCTCCCGGTGAACTTCCTGTTCTTCTCGATCCTCACCGTCGTCACCGCCTCCGCGACCCTGCCCGTGTACGGCCGCCTGATCACCGACCCCGTCGAGACGGTCGCGCAGATGGACAACCTGTTCGCCGTCGTCCTCGGCCTCCTCACCTTCATCGTCGCCACCATCGGTATCAACATCGTCGCCAACTTCGTCTCCCCGGCATTCGACTTCTCGCACGTCAGCCCGCAGCGCATCAGCTGGCGTACGGGCGGAATGATCGCCGCCGTCGGATCCGTCCTGATCACACCGTGGAACCTGTACAACAATCCCGAGGTGATCCACTACACGCTCGAGACGCTGGGGGCGTTCATCGGACCGCTGTTCGGAATCCTCATCGCGGACTACTACCTGGTGCGCAGGCAGCGAGTGATCCTGGACGACATGTTCACCATGTCCGAGGGCGGAACATACTGGTACAAGAAGGGTTACAACCCTGCTGCGATCATCTCCACCGTCATCGGAGCCCTGGTCGCGATGATTCCCGTAATCCTCAAGGCCCAGCCGTTCGGACTCGACGTGTGGGGCATGGCGGGGGCGGCCCAGTACTCGTGGTTCCTCGGCATGGGTGTCGGATTCGTCTGCTACCTCGGGTTGTCCACCGGTGCCCGTCGTGCGCATCGCACAGCCCCGATCGAAGCATAGGTCGACTAACGTGCACATCAAGATCGTCAACCCCAACACCACCCAGTCGATGACCGACAAGATCGGCGACTGCGCCCGCTCCGTCGCGGGGCCGGGGACGCTCGTCGAGGCGGTGAGCCCGCAATTGGGTCCCGCTTCGATCGAGAGTCACTACGACGAAGCACTCAGTGTCCCCGGGCTTCTCGAGGAGATCGCCCGCGGTGAGGAGGCGGGGGTTGACGGTTACGTGATCGCCTGTTTCGGCGACCCGGGCCTCGACGCGGCTCGCGAACTGGCGTCCGGGCCCGTGCTCGGAATCGCCGAGGCGGCCATGCACGCCGCGAGCTTCCTCGGCCGCGGGTTCAGCGTCGTCACGACCCTGGGACGCACCCGGGGCCGGGCCTGGGAACTGGCCGAACGGTATGGAATGCAACGGTTCTGCCTCGGGGTGCACGCGTGCGAGATCGCCGTGCTCGACCTCGACCGCGACCCGGATGCGGTGAAGGTGATCACCGAGGCCTGCCGGGTCGCCCTCGACGAGGACGGTTCGGACGCGATCGTGCTGGGGTGCGCGGGCATGGCGGACCTGTGCGCCGTCATCTCGGCGGAACTCGGGGTGCCGGTCGTCGACGGCGTGGCGGCGGCCACCCTCATGGTGCAGTCCCTCGTGACGCTCGGATTGCGGACCGGCGCGCACGGGGAATTCGCGGCTCCCCTGCCCAAGAAGTACACCGGACTGCTCGAGGGTTTCGGCCGCTGATGGTCAGAAGGACGGCGGGGTGCTCGTGATGAGGAACCGCGCGGGTTCCGCGGCGTCGTTGAACCACCGGTGCGGCACGGTGGCCGGGTAGTACAGCGTGTCTCCCCGGTCGAGCACGTAACTCTCCTCGACGCCGACCTCCACCCGAATGCTGCCGTCGATGACGTAGATGAACTCCTCGCCTGCGTGTTCGGTGTGTTCGCCGGCCTGCGAACCCGGTTGTGCCGTTACCTCGTTCGGTTCCATCGCGCGCACGCCCGTGGAGCAGAACCGCAGCACGGAGCCGTCCGACAACGCGAATCGCCTGCCCTCCCGGCTGCGCACGAGGCTGGTGGGCGTGCGCGCGCCCTGTTCGAGCAGGGCGTGCGCCGTGGTTCCCAGCACCTGGGCCACCCGGTGCAGATTCATGACGCTCGGCACCGAGTGGCCGTTCTCCGCCTGACTCAGGAACGGCTGCGACAGTCCCGTTTTGGCCGCCACGTCGCGCAGGGTCAGTCCCGCGTCACGCCGGGCCGACCTGATCGCCGCGCCGATGGCGACGGCCAGCGTGCGTTGATCCTCGTCCATGAGGCGAACGCTAGCACCGTGTTTCGCGGAAACCGCGACTGATAACACGGACGAAACGAAATTGACCCTGCTGAGAAAAGTTTGGCGTGCTCAATAGAACGTGAACTCGAACGCTCCCTTCACTCGGACGGAGATCGACCCATGACCTTCCACGCAGTCGACCAGCGCCTGCCCTTGGTGCGGCAAGCGGCCTTCGGTCTGCAGCACGTGCTCATCATGTACACCGGCTGCATCACCGTCCCGCTGGTCTTCGGTGCCGCAGTAGGACTCGACAAGTCCACCGTCGCGTTGCTGATCAGCGCCGACCTTATGATCGCCGGCATCATCACGATGATCCAGAGCCTCGGGGTGGGGAAGCTGGCCGGCGCACGGTTACCGATCGTCTGTGGTGCCACGTTCGCCGGCCTGACTCCGATGATCCTCATCGCCAAGGAATACGGGCTGCAGGCGGTGTACGGCTCGATGCTCGCAGGCGGCCTCGTCGGACTCGCCCTCGCCGTACCCTTCGCGCGGCTGATCCGGTTCTTCCCACCGCTGGTCACCGGGGTCGTCCTCACCGTCGTCGGCATCTCCCTGATCGGCGTCGCCGCCGGCCTCATCGTCGGAAACGATCCGACGGCAGACGGTTTCGCGGATCCCGGCAACATCATACTCGCCGGTGTGGTCGTGCTCGTCGCGATCGCCTTCCTCTGCCTCGGCCGCGGGATCTGGACCCAGCTCGGCGTGCTCCTCGCCCTCGCGATCGGCACGCTCGTCGCGGTTCCGATGGGCCTGATCGACCTGGGCGGCGTCTCCGGCAGCCCCTGGTTCGGCATCACCGCTCCGTTCCACTTCGGGGCACCGGAGTTCCCGATCACGGCGGTGGTGGCGATGAGCATCGTGATGGCCGTGGTGTTCGCGGAGTCGACGGCGAGCATGCTGGCCCTCGGCGAGATCACCGGAAAGCCCCTCGCCAAGGGCGACGTGGCCCGCGGCCTCGTCGGCGATGCACTGTCCGGCGTACTCGGCGGCATCTTCAACGCGTTCGTCGACACGATCTTCACGCAGAACGTCGGAGCCGTCGCCACCACCCGCGTCCACAGCCGGTACGTGACGGCCACCAGCGGTGCGATCCTGATCGTCCTCGGACTGATCCCGAAGATGGGTACCGTCGTCGCGGCCCTGCCCGCGCCGGTCGTCGGCGGTGTCGGCATCATCCTGTTCTCGACGGTCGCGGTGGTGGGGATGAACACGCTCCGCAAGGTGGATCTCAGCGACCGGATCAACACCACCATCGTCGCGGTGTCGGTGGGCATCGGCCTGCTCCCCGAGTTCGCCGAGGGCATGTTCGAGCACTTCAACTCGTCCGCCCAGATCCTGCTCGGCAGCGGCATCACACTCGCCGCCATCTCCGCGTTCTCCCTGAACCTGCTGTTCAACCACACCCGGATCGGCGCCGCCGCCCGCGCCGCCTCCGCACCCGTCATCGCAACCGACCCCGTTCCCCCGACCTCCGAGGAGCCGCATGTTGCCGCCCGTGCCTGAGCCGTTCGACGTCCCCGTCATCGACATCTCCCCGTACGTGACCGGCGGGTCCGATACGGAACGCGCCCGGGTGGCGCGCGAAATCGACTCGGCCTGCGCCACTGTCGGATTCATCCAGATCCTCGGTCACGGCATCCCCGAACCGGTGATCGAGGGACTCGCCGGCGCCGTCGACGACTTCTTCGCGCTGCCCCTGGAGACGAAGAAGACGTATCGCGTGGAGGGCGCCAACCGCGGGTACAGTCCGCCGAAGAGCGAGTCGCTCAGCCTCAGCCTGGGCGTCGAACCGGCCACCCGGATGAACGACTTCTTCGAGGCCTACAACGTCGGAACGGAGGCCCGGTCGTTCCCGGAGCTGGACCTGTCCGAGGACGACTACGGACTGAACGTGTGGCCGGAGGTGCCCTCCTTCACGGACAGCGTGCAGGCCTACTACGCGCACGGCGAGCGGGTTGCCCGCACCCTGACACGGGTGTTCGCCGACGCCCTCGGGCTCGATCCGGGCTTCTTCACCGCCCTGACCGACCATTCCATCGACGTCCTCCGCATGAACAACTACGCGCTGCCGGAGGGCGGCGTCACCCTCGACGGCGAGCTGACCGGCATGGGTGAGCACACCGACTTCGGGCTGGTCACCGTGCTGTGGACCGATCGCGTGGGAGGCCTGCAGGTGCTCGGGCGCGACGAGCGCTGGCACGATGTGAGCCCCGCGGAGGGCGCACTGCTCGTCAACCTGGGCGATCTCACCGCCCGGCTCACGAACGACCGGTGGATGTCGACGCTGCACCGGGTGACTCCGCCCGTCGTCGACGGAACGATCAAGCGCCGGCGATCGGCGGCGTTCTTCCACGACGGCAACGTCGACGCGGTGATCGCGACCCTGCCGGGACTGTGCGAACACTCCGACGACGGATACGCACCGGTGACGGTCCGTGAGCACATCAAGGCGAAACTGGCGGGTTCGCGTCACGGCAAGAAGAACACGGCCGCGGGGCGGGAGGCCGAGCGGGTCCTCGCCGCGGCGGACCGGGCGGCCGCCCGGTGACCCGTGGGCACGTCGTATTGATCCACGGCGCGTGGGCGGGCAGCTGGGTGTGGGACACAATTCTGGAGCCGTTGCGCGACAGCGGGTACGAGCCGCACGCACTCGACCTTCCCGGCGTGGGAAACTGGCCGGACGGTGCGCGAACCGATCTGGACGCAGTGACGGATGTCGTCGTGGCGCACATCGTTTCGCTGGATGGGCCCGTGTTCGTGGTCGGTCACTCCGGAGGCGGCATCGTGACCACCCAGGTGGCCGAGCGCCTTCCGCACCGGATCTCGGGTGTGGCGTACGTCGCCGGAATGATGCTGCCCTCGGGAAGCAACTTCGGCGACCTCTGCGCAGACCTGCGCCTACCGGAACCGGTCGGGATCTCGGCCTGGCTGCAGTCGACCCCCGACGGATCCGGGACCATTGTGCCGCCGGAAGCCGCAGCCGTCGTGTTCTTTCACGAATCGTCGGCCGGTGATGCGATCACTGCTGCTCGAAAGCTGCTGCCGCAACTCGAGACTGCACGTCTCATGGCCCCGGTGTGGACGCCGGAGCGGTTCGGCTCCGTCCCCCGCCTGTACGTGGAGGCGACGCTCGACCGTTCGGTGCCGCTCGTGACGCAGCGTGCGATGCAGGACCGGGTGCCGGGCGCGCGGGTGGTGACGTTGGACAGCGATCACGCCCCGCAACTGTCGGCGCGCGAGGCCCTGCTCGCGGCACTCGTCGACTTCTGCGCCTCCGTCGGCCCGAGACCTACCCGTGTCCGGCGGGCGCGAACCAGCCGCACTCCCGAGAACCCATGGAGGATGCGGATGCATCCCGATCTGATTTCCGATGTCACCGTCTACTCGAACGGCAACTGGCTGCCGCACCGCGACGTCCTGATCGCCGACGGTCTGATCACCGAGATCCGCCCGACCGCTCCGGCACCGTCGGGGGCCACGGCGGTCGAGGGTGCCGGGGCGTACCTGATCCCCGGATTCGTCAACACCCACACCCACCTGCAGCAGTCGTTGATGCGCGGCATCGGCGAGGGGCAGCCGCTGCTCAGCTGGCTGCAGACCGTGGGTGAGGCATCCGCGGTCATCACCCCGGACAAAGACGGCCGACCTGTTCGGATTCGACGCCATGATGGACCTCGCGACGAACGGCGCGAACGAGAATCTCGGTTTCGCGTCCCGCCCGAACGGTGTGGCCGTCGGCGGCACGGCCGACCTGACCCTGATCCGCTTCGAGCGCGACTTCGGTTGCCTGCCCGTCCGCGACCCGGGCGCGACACTGTTGACCACCGGGAGCCGGCAGATCGTCGACACCGTGCTGGTCGACGGCGAAATGCTGATCCGGGACGGCCACAGCACCAGGGTCGACGAAGCAGGGCTTATCGCCGAATTGACCGCCACCGGTGCGCCATAGTGGTAGCCAGAGGTACCGAAAAGGCGCACGAGCGAGGAGCCCTCATGACCGAACCGCCCGGCCTGATCGCGTTCAACGCACTGAGCGACGCGCGGGCCGTCGATCTGCTCGTGCAGTGCTGCTCGTCGACGGTGTGGGCGCAGCGGATGGCCGCCGGCCGTCCGTTTCCGTCCGCCGACGCGCTGTACACCGCCGCCGAAAACGTGCTCGGCGACCTGAGGGAGTCCGAGATCGACGCGGCCCTGGCCGGCCATCCGAGGATCGGCGACCGGGCGGACAACCCGTCGTCCGCTCGCGAACAGTCGGCGGTCGCCGCCGCCGACGACGACGTCCGCGCGCGCCTGCGGGCCGGGAACGAGGAGTACGAGCAGAAGTTCGGGCACGTCTACCTGGTGTGCGCGTCCGGTCGGTCGGCGCACGAACTGCTGGGCGTGCTGCGCGACCGCCTCGGCAACGACAGTGTCACGGAGCGCAAGATCCTGCGGACCGAGCTGGCCGCCATCAACCGGATACGCCTCGAACGCCTTCTCGGCGAGATCGGAGACACGGCACACTGATGTCCAAGATCCTCAGCACCCACGTGCTCGACGCCACCGACGGCACACCCGCGGCCGGGATGTTCGTTCACCTGCTGTCACCTGAACGCGACGTCATCGCGAGCGCGTCGACCGATGCGGACGGCCGGATCGCCGAGATCGCGCCGGAGGGTCTGATCGCGGCCACCTATTCGCTGGTCTTCGAGACCGGCGAGTACTTCGCCGCCCGCGGCCAGGACACGTTCTACCCGGAGGTGTGCGTCACGTTCGTCCTCGACGACCCGCAGCGCGGTTACCACGTCCCGTTGCTGTTGTCCCCCTTCGCCTATTCCACCTACCGCGGGAGCTGAAGAATGACCGACCTCACCGGCGCCATCGTCCTGGGCGACAACCAGTACGGCAAAGCCGAGAACCGCATCGTGCGGATCTACCGCGACACCCCCCGGCACGAGATCCGGGACGTGAGCGTGTCGACCTGCCTACGCGGCGATTTCTCGGCGGCGCATCTCGCCGGCGACCAGAGTTCGGTGCTGCCCACCGACACTCAGAAGCAGACGGCGTACTCCTACGCGAAGGAGAAGGGCCTCGACTCCATCGAGGAGTACGGGCTGACGCTGGCACGACATTTCGTGGACGACGTGGCCCCGGTCGAGGGCGCCCGCATCGAGATCGAGGAATACGCCTGGCAGCGCGCGGTGGTCGACGGAGCGGAGCACGACCACACCTGGGTGCGCAAGGGTGAGGAGGTGCGCACCGCGGCGATCACCGTCGACGCCGACGGTACGTGGGTGGTCGGCGGGCTGAAGGATCTGGTGATCCTCAAGTCCACGGGCAGCGAGTTCTTCGGATTCCTGAAGGACGAGTACACGATTCTCGAGGAAACCCACGACCGGGTGATGGCGACTTCGCTTGTCGTGCAATGGCGGTTCGTCACCACCGACGTCGACTGGAACGGTGTCTACGCCGGCATCAAGGAGCAGATCGTCGCGACGTTCGCGACCGTCCACTCGCTCGCCCTGCAGCAGACGCTGTACGAGATCGGCAAGGCGATCCTCGAGCGCTACCCCGTGCTCGCGGAAGTGCGCCTGTCCGCGCCCAACAAGCACCACTTCGCCCACGATCTCGCCCGCTTCGGGGTGGAGAACGACAACGAGGTATTCCACGCCGCCGACCGCCCGTACGGCCTGATCCAGGCGACGGTGCAGCGGTCCGACGCTCCGGACGCCGGACCCGCGTGGTCGGCGTACGCGGGCTGGCTCAGCTGATGTCCGCCGGCCCGGCCACCGTCGTCGTCTCCGGTGCGCACGTCGCCACTGTCGACGCGGCGGGCACCGAGTACCCGGACGGTTACATCGTCGTGCGGGGCAACCGCATCGTCGACGTCGGTGCCGGTCCCGCGCCGGTGATCGACGGCGCTCGGGTGGTCGACGGACGGGGTTGCCTGCTCACCCCCGGGCTGGTGAACACCCACCATCACCTGTACCAGTGGATCACCCGCGGGCTCGCCGCCGACGACACCCTGTTCGGCTGGCTGACCACCCTGTACCCGATCTGGGCGGGCATCGACGCCGACGCCGTCCGGACCGCGGCCACCGGCGGTCTGGCCTGGCTGGCGAAGCACGGATGCACGACCACGACGGACCACCACTACGTCGTGCCGCGCGACGGCGGCGACGTCTTCGGCGCCGAGATCGAGGCAGCGCAGACCGTCGGGCTCCGGTTCCACCCCAGCCGAGGGTCGATGGACCTCGGCCACAGTCAGGGCGGACTGCCACCGGATTCGGTGGTGGAGCGTCTCGAGGACGTCCTGAAGGGCACCCAGGACGTCATCGACCGCTGGCACGACCCGGCTCCCGACTCGATGCTGAGGATCGCGGTGGCCCCCTGCTCCCCGTTCTCCGTCACCGGCGACCTCCTGACCGAGGCCGCGGCCCTCGCCCGTTCCGCAGGCGTGCGTCTTCACACTCATCTCGCGGAAACCCTTGACGAGCAGGACTTCTGCCACGAGCGGTTCGGCTGCACCCCGGTGCAATACATGGAGCAACTCGGCTGGGTGGGCCCCGACGTCTGGTACGCGCATGCCGTCCACCTGGACGACGTCGCGATCGCCGCGATGGCAGGCACCGGAACCGGGGCAGCCCACTGCCCCACGTCCAATGCGCGCCTCGGCGCCGGGATCGCCCGCGCCAAGGACCTCCACGCGGCGGGGGTTCCGCTGGGGCTCGGAGTCGACGGCGCCGCCAGCAACGAGGCGTGCAACATGCTCGAGGAGGCCCGGCACGCCGTGCTGTTCGCGCGGGCCCGCGGCGGCCCGGGCGAGATGACGGTGCGCACCGCCCTCGAACTCGCCACGCGCGGCGGGGCCCGCGTCCTGGGCAGGGAGGACGAACTGGGCTCCCTCGAGCCCGGCAAACTGGCCGATCTCGCACTGTGGCGGGTCGACACCCTCGCACATTCCGGCATCACCGATCCGGTGGCCGCGCTGGTGCTCGGAGTCACACCGCCGCTCGAGTTGCTTCTGGTGAACGGGCGAGCGGTCGTCGAGCGTGGGAGAGTGATCACCGTGAACGAGGAGAACGTCGCCGCGGAGGTCGAGCAGGCCCACCGGGCCCTGGTGCGCAAGGCGGGGTGAGTCGATGGATCTGTCGTTCGTGACGGAACTCTCGGCCCCACGCAGCCGTGACGACCTGCCCGCCCCGGAACCCGGAGCGGCGTTCCTGGCGGGCGGCACCTGGCTGTACTCGGAACCGCAGCCGACGATCACCCGGCTGGTGGACCTGGCCACCCTCGACTGGCCTGCGATCACCGTCCACGACGACGGACTCGAGCTCGCCGCGACGTGCACCATCGAGAATCTCTGCAATGCACCGCTTCCCGCCGAGTGGACGGCGACGAGCCTGTTCCGGCCGTGCGCCGAGTCCCTGGGCGCGTCGTGGAAGATCTGGCACACCGCGACCGTCGGCGGCAACCTCGCGCTGGCGCTCCCGGCCGGGGCCATGATCACGCTGTGCTGCGCCCTCGACGCCGAACTCCTGCTCTGGACCGCCGACGGGGGTGAACGCCGAGTCCCGGTCGACCGATTCGTCACCGATGCCGGTCGCACGGTGCTCGGAGCCGGTGACCTGATCCGCAGCATCCACCTTCCCGCCACCGCATTGCGGGGCCGCGCGTCGCTGCGCAAGATCGCGTACTCGCCGCTCGGACGGTCCGGCGCCCTGCTGGCCGGGCGTGTCGACGCGGACGGTTTCGCGCTGACCGTCACCGCGTCGACCGTCCGCCCGTTCGTCCTCCGCTTCCCCGCCGTTCCCGGCCCCGACGTGTTGAGCGAGTTTCTGTCGGAACGGATCTCCCCCGACGACTACCTGACCGACGCGCACGGCGCCGCGGACTGGCGTCGGCACGTCACGGGAGTGCTCGCCGAGGAGATCAGGAGGGAGCTGGAATGAAATTGACGGTCGACGGGCAGTCGGTGGATGCCGACCCACGGCCCGGTCAGTGCCTGCGCACCTTCCTGCGGGAGCAGCAGCGGTTCGCGGTCAAGAAGGGTTGCGACGCCGGCGATTGCGGCGCCTGTTCCGTGCTGCTCGACGGCGCTCCGGTGCATTCGTGTGTGGTGCCGGCTCATCGCGCCGAGAACCGCGAGGTGACCACGGCGGCGGGTCTCGGCAGTCCTGATCGACTCCATCCCGTGCAGCAGCAGTTCGTCGAGGCGGCGGGCTTCCAGTGCGGGTTCTGCACACCGGGGATGGTGGTGACCGCGTCCGCGCTCGACTCCGGTCAACGCGCCGACCTGCCGCGCTCACTGAAGGGGAATCTGTGCCGCTGCACCGGCTATCGCGCCATTCGCGACGCCGTCGGTGGCGTGTGCACCACGGAATCGGACAGTGCCGGTGAGTCGTTCGGCCGCTCCATTCCCGCGCCTGCCGCCGCCCGGGTGGTGTGCGGCGCCGAACCCTACACCCTCGACCTGGCCGTCGAGGGCCTGACGCACATCCAGATCCTCGGCAGCCCGCACGCGCACGCCCGCATCACCCGACTCGACACGTCCGCCGCGGAGACGCTGCCCGGCGTCCACGCGGTGCTCACCCACCGCGACAGTCCCGACGTCGCCTTCTCCACGGCCCGCCACGAGTTCCGCACCGACGACCCCGACGACACCCACGTGTTCGACACGATTCTCCGGTTCCGGGGGCAGCGCGTCGCGGCCGTCGTCGCGGACTCCGTCGACACCGCCCGGCGCGCAGTGGAACTGATCGACGTGGAGTACGAAGTGCTGGAACCGGTCTTCGATCCCGACCTGGCACGCCGCCCCGGTGCCCCCCTGCTGCACGGTGACAAGGGCGCCGATTCCCGGATCGCGGACCCGTCCCGGAACCTGGTGGCCGAGGTCCACGGCGAAGTCGGCGACCTCGCGGCCGGACTCGCGGCGGCGCGGGACACGGGCGCGGTGGTGGAGGGCACGTGGCAGACGCAACGCGTGCAGCACGCGCATCTCGAAACCCACTCTGCCATCGGCTGGCTCGACTCCGACGGGCGGCTCACCCTCCGCAGCAGCACCCAAGTGCCCTTTCTGGTTCGCGACGAACTCGCCCACCTGTTCTCGCTCGACCGCTCACAGGTCCGGGTGTTCACCGCCCGCGTCGGTGGCGGATTCGGTGCGAAGCAGGAGATGCTGGTCGAGGACCTCGTGGCCCTCGCGGTTCTGCGCACCGGCAGACCGGTGCAGTACGAGTTCACCCGCTCCGACCAGTTCACGATCGCCCCGTGCCGGCATCCCATGCGGGTCGCGGTGAAGGTCGGGGCCGACGGGGACGGAAAGCTGACGGCGCTCGCCGTCGACGTGCTCTCGGACGCCGGCGCGTACGGCAATCATTCGGTGGGGGTGATGTTCCACGGCTGCAGCGAATCCGTTGCGCTGTACCGGTCGCCGAACAAGCGGGTGGACGCCCAGGCCGTCTACACCAACAACCTGCCGTCCGGGGCGTTCCGCGGCTACGGTCTGGGCCAGGTCATCTTCGCGGTGGAATCCGCGCTCGATCAGCTGGCGACGCAGCTGGGCATCGATCCGTTCGAACTGCGCCGCCGCAACGTGGTCGTTCCGGGTGACGACTTCGTCGACTTCGAGGTGGAGCACGGCGACCTCACGTACGGCAGCTACGGGCTCGACCAGTGCCTCGACCTGGCGGAGGTCGCACTGCGCCGCGGCAACGACGTGCGCCCTCCGGACGGCCCGCAGTGGCGGGTCGGTGAGGGTATGGCGGCGTCCATGATCGCGACCATTCCGCCGCGGGGGCACTTCGCGGACGTGTCCTGCACCCTCGTCGAGGGCGGCCGGTACGAACTTCGGGTGGGCACCGCGGAGTTCGGCAACGGCACCACCACCGTGCACGCCCAGCTCGCCGCGTCCGCGCTGGGCACCACCGCCGACCGGATCACCGTGCTGCAATCCGACACCGACGTCGCCGGACACGACACCGGCGCATTCGGTTCGGCAGGCACGGTGGTCGCGGGGAAGGCGGTACATCTTGCGGGAACCCGATTGCGGGAACAGCTGTTCGAGGTCGCCCGCCGCGTCGCGGGTGCCGCCGAGGACGCCGACTGCGCGCTGACACCCGACGCGGTCGAGGTCGCCGGACGGGTCGTCGAACTCGACAAGCTGGTGCCCGAGGGACCGATCCGCGCCGAGGGCAGGCACGACGGCACCCCCCGCTCGGTGGTCTTCAACGTGCACGCGTTCCGGGTGGCGGTCGACACCGTCACCGGGGAGGTCCGGATCCTGCAGTCCATCCAGTCGGCGGATGCCGGCACGGTCCTCAACCCGCAGCAGTGCCGCGGGCAGGTCGAGGGCGGCGTCGCGCAGGCGATCGGCAGCGCACTGTACGAGGAGATCCTCCTCGACGGCGCCGGGACGGTGCTCAACCCGCAGCTCCGGAATTACCACATCCCGCAGCTCGTGGACGTGCCGGACACGGACGTGTACTTCGCGGACACCTACGACGAGCTGGGCCCGCACGGCGCCAAGTCGATGAGCGAGTCCCCGTACAACCCGGTCGCCCCCGCCCTGGCCAACGCGATCGCGGACGCCACCGGCGCCCGGCTTCGTCGTATCCCGATGACCCCCGCCGCCGTCTGGCGTGCGCTCCCGCGCCCGTGAGTACTTATTAACGTCGCGCGGTTAATAAGTACTCACGGGCGCCGAAGGCGCAACGCCTGGATGATCGGACGCTGCCCCTTGACCAGCTTCGTCTCGGCGACGCTCGCCGGGAACCAGCGGGCATCGTCGACCTCGGGGAACTGCTGAAACTTCCCCGACCGCGGCGGCCACTCCAGCTCGAACGTGTTGCTCTCGACGAACGTGACGTCCTCGCTCACCTCCGCCGCATAGACGGTGATCAGCTTGCGTGAGGGTTGCCGGAATTCTCCGAGGAACTCGTACTCGACGGCCGGTGGCGGCGCGCCGATCTCTTCCTCGAACTCGCGCAGTGCGGCCGCGTAGGGATCCTCGCCCTCGGCGTATTCGCCCTTGGGGATCGACCACGCGGCCTCGTCCTTGCGCGCCCAGAACGGGCCGCCCATGTGCACGAGCCACAACTGGAGCACCCCCGCATCGTCGGTGCGATACAGGAGTACTCCAGCGCTGGTGATGGTCATCGACCGATGTTAGGCCGCGGCACCCTCTCGCTGCTCGGTCAGTTCGGCGGGTTCGATCTCCTGGGCGTAGTGGAAGTGCGGGCGGCGGTGTCCGAGGAACGAACCGCACCACGACATCACCGCGACGTACCGGTTGCGGAATCCGACCAGGTAGACGAGGTGCACGGCGAGCCACAGGAACCAGGCGAGCACACCGGTCAGCTCGACCTTGCCGACGCGGGTGATCGCACGGAACCGGTTGATGATCGCCATGCTGCCCTTGTCGCGGTACGTGAACGGCGTTCCGAGGGCGCGTTTCCCGGTGATGATGGCCGCGACGTGCCGTCCACCCTGCATCGCGAACGGCGACTGGGCGGGCAGGTTGTTCAGCGACGCCATGTCGCCGATCGCGTAGACGTCGTCGTAGCGGCCCACCGTGAGGTCCTCGTCGACCAGCAGACGCCCGCCGCGGCCGGTCTCACAGCCGGTTCGGTCAGCGAGCACCGCAGCGAAGTCGTTGGCCTGGATGCCGGCCGACCAGATGATCGTGTCCGCCGTGAGGCGCTTCTCGAAGCCGGTGCTCGGCGACGACAGGGTGGCGCCGTGTTCGTCGATGTCGGTGACCATCGTGCCCAGCACCACCTCGACACCCGCCTTCTCCAGCGAGTCCTGGGTGTACTTGCTGAGCTTGCCGCCGAACACGGGCAGCGTCTCGTTCGCACCCTCGACGAGGGTGACGGTGACGTCTTCGGACGTGATGTCGCGGAGCGACTTCTCGAAGTAGCGGCCCGCCAGTTCCTTGATCTGACCAGCCAGTTCGACACCGGTCGGACCGGCACCGATCACGATGAAGTGCAGCAGGTCGCGGCGACGCTCCGGGTCGGAGGTGGTGTGCGCCTCCTCGAAGCAGCGGACGATCTGCCGGCGCAGCCGGTCGGCATCGGCGACGGTCTTGAGCGCGTACGTGACCTCGGCGAACTCGTCGTGGCCGAAGTAGGCCTGCCGGGCGCCCGTCGCGGCGATCAGGCTGTCGTAACCGATCGTGTGGCTCACCCCGCCCGCCTCGTAGACGACCTGCTTCTTGTCCGGGTCGACGTCGACGACGCGGCCGAGCCGGACGTCACCGCTGGGGTATTTGGCGAGGATCGCGCGGATGGACGGGGCGATCTCGCCGGGCGAGATGACACCGGTGGCGACCTGGTACAGGAGGGGCTGGAACAGATGCTCGGTGGTCTCGGAAATCAGCACGAACGGCGTGCCTGCCTTGCCGAGCTTCTTCGCCGCCGCGAGGGCGCCGAATCCCGATCCCACGATGACGACCTGTGTGCGATCCACCGAAAACCTCCTACTGCTTCTGGCGTCTACTTAGCGCCGCGTATGAGCTCCACATTAGGGATCGACCATTGTTAATCGCCAGTAAGCTGGGGAAATCGAAATTGTGTTATCTCGATTGCTCATAAGTCTTCGCGGAAGGACGTAACCTCAGGTCATGGAGTTCCGACAGCTTCGCTACTTCCTCGCGGTCGGCGAGGAGGGCAGTTTCTCGCGCGCGGCGCAACGCTGCTTCATCTCCCAGTCGGCGATCAGTCACCAGATCGCGAAGCTCGAGCACGAGTTGGGCACCACCCTCCTGGAGCGGTCGACGCGCGCCACGCGGCTGACCGCGGCAGGCGAACGACTGATGCCCATCGCGGCCGAGATGATGGGCCTCGAGGCCCGCGCGCTGTCGGTGGGACTCGATCCCCGCAATCGGCTCCGCATCAGTGCGAGCATGAGCTTCGCAACCCAGAGCCTCGAGGCGATATCCACTGTCCGCGAGGACTTCCCACAGCTCGACATCGAATTCGTCATCAAGGACTTCACCGACCGGATGACCGCCGTCGCGTCGGGGGACGCCGATCTCGCGCTGATCCGCGGCGGCGTCGACCGGCCCGGGCTCGAAACCGTGGAATTCGGGCTCGAGGACCTGGTGATCGTGACGTCGAGCAAACACCCGCTGGCGGGGGTCTCGACCGTCGACCTGAGCGAACTGGCGCCGTACCCCCTGCTGCTCCCGCCACGCAGCAGTCAGATCCTGATCCACACCGTCGTCGAGGACGCGTTCCGGCAGGTCGGGCAGCGGGTCATGCTCGGACCGTCGATCCCCAGCGACCACACCGCCACCCTCGACGTCCTCACGACCCCGCGGTCGTGGACGGTGCTGTACGCCGACACGGCCGACGCGACTCCCCGCCGCGGGCTGAGCTTCCTGCGCGAGGCGCACGACCGGCTGCGCATCCCGGTGTGCGGGGTCGTCCGGAGCGGAACGGCGACGAGACCCGAACTCACCCATCTGTTCCGCGCGCTGGCGCAGTCGATCGCCGGGTCCCGCGGGTCGGCGGAAGCCTAGGCGTCGATCAGTCCGTGCCGGTCGACCCACGCGTGCACGTGGTCGAGCATCATGTCGGGAACCTCGAGCTGCGGGGTGTGCCCCACGTTCGCGAGAATCACGCTGTCCCACCGCGGGTTTGCCGTCGCCACCTTGCGCGCCGCCGTGACCGGAACCAGACGGTCGCGGTCGCCGTGGAGTAGGAGAACGGGTTGCGCGATCGACTGCATGGTGTCGAGGTATCGGCGCGGGCGAGCCAGAACGCGCATCAGCGACCGGCTGGCCTGAAGGAACGCAGCATCCTCGGACGGCAGCCCGCGCCGGTATCCCGCGAGAGCGGCTGCGGCGTCGAGGGAATCTTCCGACGCCCGGCTCGGCTCGGCGAAGCACAGGTCGATCATCCGCGCGACCAACTGCCGGTCCGTCAACTTCCTGCTCGAGTACTGCAGGAACCGCTCCCCCACGAACGGCGTGAAGTACATCGCAAACTGCGCGGCGATCCGGGGGTCCGGGATCCGTTGCGCGACAGGGAGTGCGGGGTCGACGAGAACCAGCGCCGAAACCATCTCGGGGTGCGCCGCCGCCTCGAACAGCGAGATCATGCCGCCCATCGAGTTGCCCATCAGGATCACGGGACCGCCGACGACGTCCCGGAGGAAGCGATGCAGCACCTTGGCGTTGGCGCCGACCCCCGTCCGGCGATGCCCGGACGGACTGAGCCCGAATCCGGGGAGATCCACGGTGAGCACCCGGGTGCGCTCCGCGAGGACCGGTGCGATCCGGACCCAGTTGAGATGCGAGCCGCCGAGGCCGTGAACCATGACCACCGGAAGGGATCCGGTGTCGGCACCGTATTCGACCCAGTGGACGGGACCGTCGATGTCGACGACGCTGCCGGAGCCGCCCCACTGCTGCGCGAACTCCTGCCGGGCAGGTTCGCCGACTCTGTTCGGATCCACCATGTGTCCGTCCGTTCCGACCGTTGGCGTGTCGAGGCCACCGGCCAGTCTACGGTGCACGCCGCGACATGGGCACGAAGTATCGATTGCATGTAATTACTCCCAGGGCTACCCGGCCATCGACTCTTCGCAAATTCCCCCTAAGCATTTAGCGCACACGTCATATCTGCGACTCCACTCGTCACGTTTACACGCAATAGTGGGTCAAAGCCCCAAGATTGCATGTAATCAAGATTGGAGCGACGCGATGACCGGCAGCCACCCGTTGAACGAACTCGCCAAGGAATCCCGCATGGGGGGGCTCGGGACGGAGACCACCGACCGCGAGATCCGACGAATCGACCTCTCGGACTTCGATGCTCGACGCTCGGACATCACCGAACAGCTGTGGAACGCGGCGGTCGACGTCGGATTCTTCCAGGTCTACAACCACGGCATACACCTCGCCGACATGCGCAGGGCGTTCGCGATGTCCGAGCATTTCTTCGCCCTCGATTCGGCCGTGAAGGCGCAGTACCCGCTGAAGAAGGGCTTCAACTCCGGGTGGGAGAGCAAAACCCAGGTGCGCCCGTCCATCGGCGTCCCGGACGAGAAGGAGTCGTACCAGATCACCCGGCCGCACATGGGCGACCTGTGGCCCACCGAGGCGGAGCTGGCCGGTTTCCGCGACACGATGCTCGGATTCGAGGCGCAGTGCTGGGACGTGGCGATGCGACTGCTGTCGTGCGTCGCCGACAAGCGCGGGTTCGAGCGCGACTTCTTCGCCGAGGCCCATGACCCGTCGGTGGACAGCTACCAGAGCTCCCTGCGGATGCTGCACTATTTCGCCATCCCGGAGCACCTTCGGAGCGACCTCGGCCTGTGGCGCGCCGGCGCCCACACCGATTTCGACTGTCTCACCCTGCTGTTCCAGCAAGAAGGCCAGGGCGGTCTGCAGGTGCTGCCGGGCAAGGAGATGGACACCCAGGAGTGGACGTCCATCGAGCCGTCCGAGGACGCGATCACCTGCAACATCGGCGACATGCTGATGCGGTGGAGCGACGACCTGTTGCCGTCCAACTTCCACCGCGTCAAGAGCCCCGGACCGGACGGCGACCACGGCGCCCGCTACAGCCTCGCGTTCTTCGCCCAGGCCAACCGCGACGTCGTCATCTCCGGACCCGCTGGCAAGTACCCCGACATCACCGCCGAGGACTACCTCTACCAGCGCGTCACCGCGAACTTCGCGAAGGAGAAGTAAGTTGAACGCATGCTGCGCCGACAGGTGAGACCACGATGACGATCGGGGGCGTGCTGCTCGCCGCCGGGGCCGGTTCGCGCATGGGCATGCCCAAGGCACTCGTCGTCGGCGCGGACGGAGAACCGTGGCTCGCCCGCGGCGTGCGAGTGCTGTCGGACGCCGGATGCGCGCCCACCGTCGTGGTGCTCGGGGCCCGCGCCGACGAGGCCGAGGACCTACTGCCGGCCGGCGTCCCCGTCACCGTCGGGATCGCGGAGGACTGGAAGTCGGGGCTGTCGGCCTCCCTGCGCCGGGGGCTGGAGGTTGCGGCGACGTTCGCCGATGTCGATGCCGTCGTCATCACCCTGGTCGATCTCCCCGACCTCGGTGTCGACGCCGTCCGTCGGGTGGCGTCGGTGCCGCCCGGCGACGCCCGCTCGGCGCTCCGTCAGGCCCACTATTCCGGACGCCCGGGCCACCCCGTGCTGATCGGCCGCGAACACTGGCTTCCGTTGCGGCGCAGTCTTACCGGGGACTCCGGCGCACGGAAATACCTCGAAGCACACGGTGCCGAGGCCGTCGACTGCTCCGACCTGGGGTCGGGCCGCGACGTCGATTCGCCGCGCGAACTCCGCTAGCCCCGGGACGAACGGGACGAACCGGACGCTCGTTCGATCTGACGCAACGGGCGTCCCGCTGGTCCGGCACCTTCAGCGGCTGACCGCCTTCTTGTACCGCCGGATCGCGAACGGCACGAAGATCACCAGCAGCACCGCCGACCACGCCAGGGAGGCGATGATCGGGTGCTGCAACGGCCACGCGTCGGGAACGGTCATAGCCGGGTTGGTGTTTCCGAACAGTTCCCGCACGGCCTGCGTCACCGCGGACACCGGATTCCATTCCGCGATCACCTTCAGCGGACCGGGCAGATTGGTGGTCTCGACGAACGTGTTCGCGATGAACGACAGCGGGAAGATGACGATGAAGCTTGCGTTGTTGAACACTTCCGGTGTTCGGATCCACAATCCGACCACCGCCATCACCCACGACAGTGCGTAGGCGAACAACAGCAGGAGCAGGTAGCCGAGCAGCGCTTCGCCGAGGCTCGAGTGGATGCGCCACCCGATGATCAGGCCGGTCAGCGACATCACGACGAGGCTGACGATGTTGATCAGGACGTCGGTGGAGGTGCGGCCAAGGAGCACGGCGGACGGGGCCATCGGCAGCGACCGGAACCGGTCGATGATCCCCTTCTGCAGGTCCTCGACCATCCCGAGACCCGTCCACGTGGCCCCGAAGATGACTGTCTGCGTGAAGATCCCGGCGATCAGGAATTCGCGGTAGGACATCCCGGGAACCTGGATGGCACTGCCGAACACGTACGCGAACAGCAGCACGAACATGATCGGCGACAACGTGGTGAACACGATGAGGTCGGGGACGCGCTTGATCTTGATCATGTTGCGCTTGGCGATCGTGAGCCCGTCCGCGAGTGCGGTGTGCACGGACGCCGTCTGTGGGGCGCTCATGAGACGTGCTCCTCTTCGGCTTCGTGTCCGGTCAGGGTGAGGAAGACGTCGTCCAGCGTCGGTCTGCGCAGGCCGACGTCGAACACCTTCACTCCTCGAGTGGAGAGGCGGCCCAGCGCCTCGACGAGGGCGTCCGCACCGCCGGTCACCGGCACCGTCACCCGGCGAACGTTTTCTTCGACCAGAATGTCGCCTGCGGCGAGCGGGGCCAGTTCGTCGCGCACGACGGACAGTTCTATGCCCTCCCGGACGCTCAGCTCGATGCGCTCACCGCCCACGCGGTCCTTCAATTCGTCGGCTGTTCCGCGGGCGATGACCGAACCGTGGTCGATCACCGCGATCTGGTCGGCGAGGCGCTCGGCCTCTTCCATGTACTGGGTGGTCAGGAGAAGCGTGGTGCCCCTGGCGACGAGATTGTCGATGACGTCCCAGAGCGCCAGCCGGGCGCGGGGGTCGAGCCCGGTGGTCGGTTCGTCCAGGAACAACACTTCCGGCTCGGCCACGAGCGCTCCCGCGAGATCGAGACGCCGGCGCATGCCACCCGAGTAGCCCTTCACGGGACGATCTCCCGCCTCGATCAGATCGAACTGTTCGAGCAGTTCACGGGCGCGCGCCTTACTGCGTTTGCGCCCGAGGTGGTAGAGCCGCCCGACCATCTCGAGATTCTCGAAACCGGTGAGGTACTCGTCGACCGCCGCGTACTGCCCCGACGCGCCGATCCGGGATCGGAGCACCCGCGCGTCGTGGACGACGTCGAGACCGGCCACCTCCGCCCGGCCGGCATCCGGGACGAGAAGTGTGGTGAACACCCGCACCGCCGTCGTCTTCCCTGCGCCGTTCGGGCCGAGCAGTGCCATCACCGTTCCCGACGGGACCGCGAGGTCGACCCCGTCCAGCGCTGTGACCTTGCCGTACTTCTTGACCAGACCCACTGCCGTTATCGCATCGACCATCAGAAGTTCCCATCCGTTGGCGTGTGGACCCCAGTGTGACTCGAGGCACCGACATACTGCAGCGAATATTCGACGTTCCCGGCGGGCCCGGTGCGGCGGTAGTCTGAAAATCCGAGCAGGTCAGCGCGCAGATCTTCGGCAGGAGACAGTGATGTCCGACGCGACGTCGGAACTCCGGACGGGCCGTGCGGCCTTCGAACGACGGGACTGGCGCGACACCTACGCACGACTGTCGGGCGCCGACCGGCAGACCCCGCTGTCCGGTGACGACCTCGAACTGGTCGCCACCGCCGCCTACCTGCTCGGTGAGGACGACGCCAGCACCGGATGGTGGGAACGGGCGGTGCACGAGTGGGCCCGCGTGGGTCGACCGGTGCGCTCCGCGCGGTGCGCGTTCTGGCTCTCGTTCGTCCTGATCATGCGGGGCGAGCAGGCGCGCGGCGGCGGCTGGCTGGGCAAGGCCCAGCGACTGCTGGACACCGCGGGTGTGGACTGCGCCGAGCGCGGCTACCTGCTGGTGCCGCAGGGACTGCAACGGATCGACGCCGGCGACGGCAAGGCGGCCCACGACATCTTCCGTGCGATCACGGAGGCGGGCACCCGGTTCGCCGACCCCGATCTGACGACGCTCGGGGTGCTGGGCACCGGCCATTCGCTCGTCCTGCTGGGGGACGTTGCCGACGCGGTGTCCGCGTTCGACGAGGCGATGGTCGGGGTGACGTCCGACGAGGTGTCCCCGGTGGTGGCGGGGATCGTGTACTGCGCCGTGATCGAGCAGTGCCAGAACATCTGCGATCTCCGCCGGTCCAGGGAATGGACTGTGGCGCTGGAGGAGTGGTGCTCCTCGCAACCCGACCTCGTCCCGTACCGCGGTCAGTGCCTCGTCCACCGCGCCGAGATCCTGCAACTGCAGGGCGATTGGCCCACGGCGATGGACTCGGCGCGGCGGGCACACGAGCGGCTCGCCTCGCACGCCGCGGCCGGGTCCGCCGCCTACGTGATGGCCGACCTCCACCGCCTGCGCGGCGAGGTCGCCCAGGCCGAGAAGTTGTTCCTGGAGGCGAACCGCTGGGGCAGGCGACCGCAACCCGGACTCGCGCTGCTGCGGATGGCGCAGGGGCGGGTCGGCAGCGCGGTCGCCTCGATCCGCTGTGCGGTGGGCGAGTCCAGCGGCGCCGTGGAACGCGCCCGGCTGCTGCCCGCCTGCGTGGACATCCTGCTCGCCGCCGGCGACGTTCCGGCCGCTCGCACCGCCGCCGACGAACTCGACTCGATCGCAACACGGTTCGCGATCCCCTACCTGTGCGCACTGTCCGCTCAGGCGTCGGGATCGGTGCTGCACGCCGAGGGACGGGGTAGCGACGCGCTGACCATTCTGCGCGACGCGTGGCGGCGCTGGCAGGACATCGGCGCGCCCTACGAGTGCGCGCGGGTCCGGGAGTCGGTCGCGCTGGTGTGCCGCGACCTGGGTGACGACGACACCGCGCAGATGGAGCACGACCTCGCGTCCGCCACCTACCGGCAACTGGGTGCAGTCCCGGACCTCGAGCGACTGCGGGCAGAGTTCCGGCCCGACTCGACGGTCAGCACCCCACTCACTCCGCGAGAAGTGTGCGTGCTGCGCCTCGTGGCCGCAGGGAAGAGCAACCGGGCGGTGGCGACGGAACTGTTCCTCAGTGAGAAGACGGTCGCACGGCACCTGAGCAACATCTTCGTCAAGCTGGGCATCTCGTCGAGGTCCGCGGCCACCGCCTATGCGTACGAGCATCACCTCGTCGAGCCGTCTGCATGAAAGTACCCATACGGTCGTACGTATCTGCGCCATTCTCCCGACGCGCCGAGATCGGCCCCGGTCATAGCGTTGAGCATGACCACCGATCACCCGAGGGGAAGAAGGCACACGATGTCCACAGAATGCTTCGACACGATCGTGATCGGTGCCGGACAGGCCGGCCTCGCCACCGGTTACCACCTCACAAGATGCGGGCAGCGGTTCGTGATCCTCGACGCTCACGATCGCGTCGGGGACGTGTGGCGGGAGCGGTTCGACTCGCTCCGGCTCTACAGTCCCGCCCGGTATGACGGTCTGCCCGGCTGGGGAATTCCCGCCCGGGGTTGGTCCTGGCCCGGTAAGGACGAGGTGGCCGACTACTTCGAGGCCTACGCGGCGCGATTCGCGCTGCCGATCCGGACCGGCACCACCGTCGACGGCCTGTCCCGTGTCGGCGACCGCTACGTCGTCACGGCGGGGACGGACCGATTCGAGGCCGACAACGTCGTCGTCGCCTCCGGAACGTGGCAGTCCCCGGTTCTTCCGGATCTGGCCGAGCGTCTCGACCCCCGGATCCGGCAACTGCATTCGAGCGACTACCGCAATCCGTCGCAACTGCAGGACGGGCCGGTGCTGGTGGTCGGGTGCAGCCACTCCGGCGCGGACATCGCGCTGGAGGTCTCCCGTTCGCATCGCACCACGATCTCCGGACCGGTCCGCGGTGAGGTGCCGTTCGACCTCGAGGGGCGCGCTGCCCACATCGCGATCCCGATCATGTGGTTCATGGCCAATCATGTTCTGACGGAACGCACACCCGTCGGCCGGAAGATGCGCGTCCACGTCCGTTCGGGTGGCGGACCGCTGCTGCGGGTCAAACGAGCCGACCTCGCCGCCGCTGGTGTGGAGCACTTCCCCGCGAAGGTCACCGGCGTCCACGACGGCAGACCGGTCCTCGACGACGGCACCGCACTCGACGTCCGCAACGTCATCTGGTGCACCGGGTTCCGCAAGGACACGTCGTGGATCCAGATCCCCGTCACCGGATCGGACGGGTGGCCCGAACAGTCCCGCGGAGTGTCGCCGGACCATCCCGGACTGTATTTCGTGGGGCTGCCGTTCCTGCAGGCGTTCGCCTCGATGCTCACCGGCGGGGTGGGCAGGGATGCCGGGTATGTCGCGAAACACATTACGCGCAGACGGACTCGGGCCGGACTCAGGCCGTCAGCACCAACCCTGAAGTAGGCACACCGGTCCCGGCGGTGACGAGGACGTTCTGCACGCCGGAGACCTGGTTCACGGACGTGCCACGGATCTGACGCACACCCTCGGCGATGCCGTTCATCCCGTGGATGTAAGCCTCGCCGAGCTGGCCTCCGTGGGTGTTGAGCGGCAGACTGCCGTCGAGGTCGATGGCACCGTCGGCGATGAAGTCCTTGGCCTCACCGCGGCCGCAGAAGCCGAGTTCTTCGAGCTGCATCAATACGTATGGTGTGAAGTGGTCGTAGAGGACGGCCAGATCCATGTCCTGCGGCCCGAGCCCGGCCTGATCCCACAGCTGCCTCCCGACCAACTCCATCTCGGGCAGACCCGCGAGCTCCGGGCGGTAGTAGCTGGTCATGATGTACTGGTCGCTGCCGCTCCCCTGAGCTGCCGCGGCGATCACGGCCGGTTTCTGCTTCAGGTCCTTCGCCCGCTGCGGCGACGTGACCACGATCGCGATGCCGCCGTCGGACTCCTGGCAGCAGTCGAGCAGGTGCAGAGGCTCGGCGATGAACCGGGAGTTCTGGTGGTCCTCGAGGGTGATCGGCTTGCCGTAGAAGAAGGCGTTCGGATTGGTGGCGGCGTGCTTGCGGTCGGTGACCGCGACCCGTCCGAAATCCTCGCTCGTAGCGCCGTATTCGTGCATGTACCGCTGGGCGACCATCGCGACGAACGCCGCCGGCGTCGACAGGCCGTGCGGGTAGGAGAATGCGTTGTCGGTACCCGACGAGTTCACCTGCTGCACCAGACCGGAGTTCACCTGCCCGAACCGCATCCCCGACCGCTCGTTGAACGCCCGGTACGCCACCACGACGTCGGCGACACCGGTGGCCACGGCCATCGCCGCCTGCTGCACGGTCGCGCACGCCGCGCCCCCGCCGTAGTGGATGCGGCTGAAGAACTTCAGGTCCGGAATGCCGACCGAACGAGCTACGGCCGCTTCGGTGTTGGTGTCCATCGTGAAGGACGTCAGACCGTCGACGTCCACGGGGGTCAGCCCGGCGTCGTCCAGCGCCGCGGTGACCGCCTCTGCCGCCAGCCGCAATTCGCTCCGGCCCGAGTTCTTCGAGAAGTCGGTGGCGCCGATCCCGGCGATGACAGCCTTGCCCGACAACCCGCTCATGCACCCGCTCCGTTCGTGCGTCCGTCCAGGACGAGGGTCACCTTCGACGTGATGTGGTCGCCGAGACCGTTCTTCCCGACGACGTCCAGCGTGAGGACGTCGTCGTCCACCGACGCCACCGTGCCGCTCAGCGTGAGGGTGTCGTACGCGTACCACGGAACCCCGAGACGCAACGCGATCGACTTGATCACCGCGTTCGGTCCCGCCCAGTCGGTGACGAACCGCTGCACCAGACCCGTGTCGGTGAGGATGTTGACGAAGATGTCCTTCGACCCGCGTTGCTGCGCCAGGTCGCGGTCGTGGTGGACGTCCTGGAAATCGCGTGTCGCCAGCGCGGCCGAAACGACGAACGTCGGGTCGCCGGTCACCGTCAATTCCGGAAGCGTCGTTCCCACCGCGACATCGAGTGTGGACGTCATGACTGCTCCTTCGCTCCGCGCTGCCACGCGTACAGGGTCCACGGCGTGCCGCCCGTCTCGTCGTCGCCCGGGAAGTCGAGGTAGATCGCCTCCACCGGCATCCCGACCGTCACCTCGGCAGGGTCGACACCGCGCAGCTCACCGAGCATGCGGACGCCTTCCTCCAGTTCGACCAGCGCCACCACGAACGGCAGCGAGCGTCCCGGGACCTTCGGTGCGTGGTGGACCACGTAACTGAACACCGTGCCGCGGCCCGACGCGACGACGTAGTCCGTCGTCTCAGCCTTTTCCTTCCACAGCGCGGGCACCGGCGGGTGCTGCAGCGATCCGTCCTCCCGCTGCTGGATCCGCAACTCGTGCGCGGCAACTCCGTCCCAGAAGAACTGGGTGTCCTGCGAGGCGCTGGGCCGCATCAACTCGGCGGGATCGAGGTCGTCGAAGGACGCGCCCTGACCGTTCGCCGAAGGTGCCACCGGTTCAGCGGGTTTCGGGGCGAACTTCAGGATGCGGAACAGCATCTCGGCCACGACCTCGCCGGTGCCGTCGCCGTTCGCGACCCGCCACAGGCTGCGGGTGGTGAAGAACCACCCCTCACCGAGGCCCGTCTTCTTCGGACCCACGAGGTCCTCGAGGGTCGTGGTGATGGTGACCTCCTCGCCGACCTTCAGGTAGCGGTGGTAGATCTGATCGCAGTTGGTGGCGACGACGGACGTGAACCCGGCCTCGTCGAGGATGGTCGTCATGCGCCCGAGCGGGTCGTCGGGTTGCCGAACCGCGTTCAGCCCCTGCATCGTCCACACCTGCGCCATCGCGGGCGGGGCCACGATGGCGTCGTGTCCGGCTGCCCGCGCCGCCGCCTCGTCGACGTAGATCGGATTCCTGTCGCCGATCGCCTCCACCCAGTTGCGGATCATCGGCAGGTTGATCGGGTCCCGCCCGGGGCGGGGAGCGCTCGGGCCCGCCGACCGGACCTCTTCTGCAGCAGCGAGAATCTGTTCGGAACTCATTTCGCGCGGCGCTCCTATCGCGGGACTCGGGGAAGTTTCAGACCGGCTGTCGCGATCAGCTCGCGCATCACCTCGTTGACACCGCCACCGAACGTGATGACGAGGTTGCGCTTCACCTGCATGTCGAGCCACCTCATGAGGTCGGCGGTCTCCGGCTCGGACGGGTCGCCGTAGCGTCCGACGATCTCCTCGACGAGTCGGCCGATGCGCTGAATACGTTCGGTGGCGAACACTTTCGTCGCGGACGCGTCGGCGATGTCGACGGCGTCCGACTCACTCGACGCCACCTGCCAGTTGAGTAGTTCGTTGAGGCGGAACGTCGCGTGGATCTCGCCGAGCGCGCGACGTACGTCCGGCTCGTCGAGCAGTTCGTGCGCGACGGCCCAGTTGCGGATGCGGTCGTAGAGACCTCCCACCCGGCCTGCCGGTCCGAGCATGACGCGTTCGTGGTTGAGCTGGGTGGTGATCAGTCGCCAGCCATGATTCTCCTCACCGACCAGCATGTCCGCGGGAACCCGGACATCGGAGTAGTAGGTGGCGTTGACGTGATGCGCACCGTCGCACGTGATGATCGGCGTCCAGCTGTAGCCCGGGTCCTTGGTGTCCATGATCAGGATGGAGATGCCGCGGTGACGCGAATCCGCCGAGCCCGTGCGGACGGCGAGCCACAGGTAGTCGGCGTCGTGACCGCCGGTGGTGAAGATCTTCTGCCCGTTGACGACGTACTCGTCACCCACGCGCACGGCCGTGGTCCGCAGCGCCGCGAGGTCGGTGCCCGCGTCCGGTTCGGTGTAGCCGATCGCGAAGTGCACCTCGCCGGCCAGGATCGCGGGAAGGAATTTGCGCTTCTGCTCCGCGGTCCCGTACTTCTGCAGCGTCGGACCCACCGTCTGCAACGTGACCGCGGGCAGCGGCACGTCGGCACGGGTCGCCTCGTTGACGAAGATCTGCTGCTCGATCTCGCCGAAACCGCGGCCCCCGAACTCCACCGGCCAGCCCACCCCGAGCCAGCCGTCCTTGCCCATCCGGCGGATGACCTCGCGGTAGGTGCTGCCGTGGCGCTCCGTGCGCATCACCTCGGCCTCGGCCGGCGAGATCAGCCCGGAGAAGTAGCGCCTCAGTTCCGCTTGCAGCTCACGCTGCTCGTCGGTCAGATCGATGAACACCGGGCCCCCACGAGGTCGAGTCGGTACGAGGCGCCGCCCACGAGGCGGGCCAGGTCTTTGGCGGTCGAGTAGTAGCGGTGCAGCGGGTACGTGACGTCGACGCCGATCCCGCCGTGCAAGTGGTGCAGAACCTGCATGGCGGCAGGCACTTCGGCGGCGATCCAGTACGCCATCACGTCCAGATCGTCCTGGGCGTCCAGGCCCTCGGACACCCGCCAAGACGCCGCGAGCGCCGACACGTGGAGGGTGCGGGACGTGACGTAGACGTCGGCGATCTGCTGCGACACGGCCTGGAACGTGGCGAGCGGCCTACCGAACTGGTGGCGCGTCGCGAGGTGCTCGCCTGCCAGAACCGTTGCGCCCGACAGCAGTCCGTCCGCGACCGCCCCGATCGACGCCAGGGCGATGCGGTACAGCGCCTGCACCGCGTCGTCGCCGGCCGCGAGCAGTTCGCCCCGCGCGCCGTCGAATGTGATCGCGAATTCGGCGCTCCCCGACGCCGAGGGTGTCGGCGTGAGCGTGACGCCGTCCGCGCCCGGGTCCACCAGCACCACCCCGGTGTCCGTGGGCACGAGGATCCGGTGTGCCCGCTCGGCGAACGGGACCGCGAGCACACGCCCGGTGACGGCGTAGCCGTCCCCGTCCGCGACCGCGGTCACCGAGGGCCGTGCCGGGAACTGCGCCCCGGGTTCGGCGAGCGCCGCGGTGAACGTGCGGCCGTCGGCGAGACCGGTGAGCAATGCGTCCTGTTGCGCGTCGTCCCCCAGCGCGACGATGGGCAGCACACCGAATCCGAGCGTTGCGAGGGCCGGGACCTGCGCCGCCTTCCGCCCGACCTCGGTGAGCAGCGCACCGACGTCGGTGACCGAGAGCCCTTCGCCGCCGAGACGTTCCGGCAGCGCGAGGGTCAGCAGGTCGGCGTCGGCGAACGCGGCCCAGAGGGCGTCGCCGTCGAGGTCGCGGGCCAGCAGTCCGGCCGCGACCTGGGCCACGGCCTCCTGGGTTTCGTCTCGAGTGAAGTCCACGCTGACACTCCCACTTTCAATTTAGAACGTGTTCTAGTTGTATCACCATCCCGGACCCCGCGAAAGACCATCGCGACGCGGCTCAGCCCCGCGGCAGCCCGAGAATCCGCTCGGCCGCGACCGTCAGCAGGATCTGCGTCGTTCCGCCCGCGATGGACAGGCAGCGCGTGTTGAGGAATTCCTGCGCCAGCGGACCCTCCACCCAGCCGTCCGCGCCACCGAGTTCCATCGCGAATTCCGCGACCGCCTGCCGTTGGCGGACACCGACCAGCTTGCGGACACTCGATTCGGGTCCGGGATCCTGACCGTCCAGCTGCCGGAGGGTGGTGCGCAGTTCGAGCTGCGAGCCGACGAGCGCATTGCCGATGAGATGCCCGAGTTGGTCGTCGGTCACCGGGTCGCCGTCCCCCGCGAGGGCGAGCAGTTCCTCCATCGCCTCACCGAGCGAGGAGCCTCCACCCATCGCCACCCGCTCGTTCGCCAGCGTGGTGCGGGCCAGTTTCCAGCCGTCGCCGAGATTCCCGACCACCAGCTCGTCCGGCACGAACACCTTCTCGAGATACACCTCGTTGAACAGGGCGTCGCCGGTGATCTCGCGCAGCGGCGAGATGGTGATGCCGGGGCTCGTCATGTCGACGAGGAAGTAGCTGATGCCCTTGTGCTTGGGCGCGCCCCGGTCGGTTCGGGCCAGGCAGATCGCCCAGTCCGCTTCCTGCGCCCTCGACGTCCACACCTTCTGACCGTTCAGCCGCCACCCGCCGTCCACCTTCTCCGCGGACGTCCGCAGCGCCGCGAGGTCGGAGCCGGCGCCGGGTTCGCTGAACAGCTGGCACCAGATGATCTCGCCGCGCAGCGTCGGGGTCGCGAAACGCTCGATCTGCTCGGCGCTGCCGTGCTCGAGGATCGTCGGAACGGCCCACCATCCGATCACGAGGTCGGGTCTGCCGACCCCGGCGGCCGCCAGTTCCTCCTCGATCAGGATCTGCTCCGCGGCCCGCGCACCCCGACCGTAGGGCGCGGGCCAGTGCGGGGCCAGGTAGCCCGATTCCGCGAGGGCCGCGCGTCGCTCCGACTCCGGGCGCGCCACCAGCTCGGCGATCTCGGCGCGGATCTGCGCCCGCTCCTCGTCGAGCCCGGTCAGGTCGATCGACAGATGCCTGCGAACGCCTGCCCTCGTCAGTTCCGTGACCCGCGCCCGCCAGCGGGCGGAGCCGCCGAGCAGCTGCCGCAGTGACGTCGCGCGGCGCAGGTAGAAGTGCGCGTCGTGTTCCCAGGTGAAGCCGATCCCGCCGAGCACTTGGATGCAGTCCTTGGCGGTCTCGACGGCGGCGTCGAGCGTGATCGACGCCGCGACCGCGGCCGCGATCGGCAGCTCGCCGCCGTCCGCCTCCCACGCGTCCTCCGCCGCCACGGCCGCATCCCACGCCGCCGCACCGGACTGTTCGACGCGGCACAGCATCTCGGCGCACAGATGCTTGATCGCCTGGAACGATCCGATGGGTTTGCCGAACTGCTCGCGAATCTTGGCGTACTCCACCGCCGTTCGCAGACACCAGGCCGCGATCCCGGACGCCTCCGCCGCGGCGAGTGTCGCGGCGAGGTCGGGCACGAGCCCGTCCGGCACCCCCGCGAGCACCCGGTCGGCGGCGACCGCCACACGATCGCACCGCACTCGCGCGAGCGGGCGGCTCTTGTCGATCGTGTCGGCGACCGTGATGTCCAGGCCGTCGGATTCACCGTCGACCAGACACCACACGACGCCGTCGCCCGCGTCGGCAGGCAGCAGCACGGACACCCCCGTGTCACCGCCGATCGCGAAGCCCGCATCGCCGGTGAGCGTCAGCCCGCCGTCGGCCCCGAGCGTTGCGTTCACCGGGGAGTTGCTGCCGAGAGCCACCGCGCACGGCATCGCGCCATCGGCGACGTCCTCGGACCACCGTTTCGCGGCGGCGCCGGAGCTGCGGCCGACGATCACAGCGGCGAGAGCGGTCGAGAGAACAGGACCCGGGACGAGTTCGGTCGCGGCCTGTTCGAGCATCGCGGCGAGATCGACGATCTCCGCTCCCGACCCACCGACCTCGTCGGGCACGGCGACCGAGAAAATTCCGAGCGAGGCGAAGGACTGCCACGACGTCCGCCACGAATCTGCTGGTCCTTGCCGTACTGTGACCAGCGGGTCCGTGGACCGCGCCCAAGCCTGGATCGAACCCGCTGCAGCCCTCTGTTCCTCGGTGGTGGCGATTGTCACAACGGGTATCCGCCTCTCCTGAATGACACATTCGTCTAGAACGTGTTCTAATATGACACCTGGCCATGAGTCAAGGCGCGAAGGAAAAAAGGTAATGACGACCAGCTCTCGATCACGGTCCACGACGGTCGCTGCGGCGACGCTGGGCGAGGACGATCTCAGTTCCAACGCGCAGAAGGAACGGCGCAAGCGGATCCTCGACGCGACCCTGGCCCTGGCCTCCAAGGGCGGATACGAAGCCGTGCAGATGCGGGCCGTCGCCGAACGCGCCGACGTCGCCGTGGGGACGTTGTACCGCTACTTCCCGTCCAAGGTGCACCTGCTGGTGTCGGCGCTCGCCCGCGAGTTCGAGCGGATCGACTCTCGGGGAAAGAACCCGCCGGGCCGGAACCCGCTCGAGCGGATGCAGCTGATCCTCAGCCAGATCACCCGGGCCATGCAGCGCGATCCACTGCTGACCGAGGCCATGACGCGCGCCTTCATGTTCGCCGACGCGTCCGCCGCCGCCGAGGTCGATCAGGTGGGCAAGCTGATGGACCGTCTGTTCGCCCGCGCGATGACGGACACCGAGCCCACCGAAGACCAGTTGGCCGTCGCCCGCGTCATCTCCGACGTGTGGCTGTCGAACCTGGTGGCCTGGCTCACCCGCCGCTCGTCCGCGACCGATGTCGCGAATCGCCTCGAACTCACCGTCGAACTGCTGCTCGGTGACGGAAGCCGCAGACCCGAATAGGACGCGATCGGGGCACACCCCCGACCGACAACGCGCTCACAGCCGTCACATCCCCTAGATTTGAACATGTGAGCGCCCATGATCTGCCCATCGAACTTCGTCGTGCCCTCTCGCGGGTTGCGCGGACCCCTCGCCTGCTCGTCGCTTCCGATTACGACGGCACGATGGCCCCCATCGTCTCCGACCCCGAGAAGGCGTTCCCCCACGCCGAATCGGTGCGCGCTCTCCGCGCCCTGGCCAGCCTCGCCGGAACGACGGCGGCCGTGATCTCGGGCCGAGCACTCAAGGACCTCGCCGCACTGTCACGGCTGCCCGCCGAGGTTCAACTGGTCGGCAGCCACGGCTCGGAATTCGACATCGGGTTCATCCATGCGATCGACGCCGACGCCAAGAAACTTCTCGGTGAGATCACCGAGGAACTCACCCGGATCGCCACGCTGCACGCCGGCACGTCGGTGGAAGCGAAGCCGGCGAGCGTCGCCCTCCACGTCCGCAACGCCGACGCGGAGGAAGGCGCCCTGGCCCTGGCCGCGGTGCGCGCCGACGCCGGACAGCGGGTGGGCGTGCAGGTCACCGAGGGCAAGTCCGTCATCGAACTGGCCGTCGTCGCCACCGACAAGGGCCATGCACTCGACCTGATCCGCCACCAGGATGGTGCGACGGCAGCCGTCTTCGTCGGCGACGACGTCACCGACGAGAAGGCGTTCGCCCGCCTCCAGGGCCCCGACCTCGGCGTGAAGGTGGGCCCCGGCGAAAGCCTCGCCGAATTCCGGGTCTCGACCACCGAAGACGTGGCCACGGCCCTCGCGTTCCTGCTCGACGAGCGCCGCACCTGGCTGTCCGGGGCACACGCCCCGCCGATCGAGCGCCTCACCATGCTCGCCAGCCCGCGGACCGTCGCCCTCGTCACCCCCGACGCGACCCTCACCTGGCTGTGTCATCCCGAACCCGACTCGGCGTCCGTGTTCGCGCATCTGCTCGGCGGACCGGAAGCCGGCCACTTCAGCGTCGGCCCGCACCGCAGCGCGCTGCCGCTGAGCCAGCGGTACATCGACAGCACCATGACCGTGCAGACACGGTGGGCCAGCCTGTCCGTCACCGACTACCTGCCGCACGACGTCCGCCAGGGCCGCACCGACCTGACCCGGGTGATCAGCGGGCAGGCCGCCGCCGTCGTGACGTTCGCACCGCGGCCCGAGTTCGGGCAGGGCCAGGTCATCCTCGAGGCGGTCTCCGAGGGACTGCGGGTGCACGGCACCAACGAGCCGATCGTGCTGCGCTCCCCCGGCGTGCAGTGGAACGTCACGTCCGACGGCAACCAGCAGACCGCGCATGCTGTCGTCGACCCGTCCGGCGGCGATGTCGTCCTGGAATTGCGGTGCGGCACCGAAGAACTCGGACCGTCGGAGACGCCCGAGGAGGAGCGCCGCGCACTGGCCGAATCGTACTGGTCGGACTGGGCGAAGGGCCTCACCCTGCCCACGCTCAAACCCGACCTGATGAAGCGCTCCGCGCTCACCCTCCGCGGCCTGGTGCACGTCGACTCCGGAGCGATCATGGCGGCCGCCACCACCTCGCTGCCCGAGGAAATCGGCGGCGTCCGCAACTGGGACTACCGCTACTGCTGGCTGCGTGACGCGGCGCTCACCGCATCCGCGCTCGTCAGTCTCGGTTCCCTCAGCGAGGCCGAGGGCTACCTCGACTGGGTGCACGACGTCCTCGAGACGCTGCCCGGCCCCGAACGCCTGCACCCCCTCTACACGCTGCACGGTGGCGGTCTGCCGCCCGAGGCCGTCATCGACTCGCTGCCCGGCTACGCGGGCTCGCGGCCGGTGCGCATCGGTAACGCGGCCAACCAGCAGGTGCAACTCGACGTGTTCGGACCCATCGTCGAGCTCATCCACGACCTGTCCCACGCCCGCGAGAAGCAGGGCGCCCTGGTGGCGCTCAACGACCGCGACTGGGAACTGGTCTGCGCGATGGTCGAGGCCGTCGAACGTCGCTGGTTCGAACCCGATCACGGCATCTGGGAGATCCGCGACAACCCACGTCACCACGTGTACTCCAAGGTGATGGGCTGGGTCACCGTCGACCGCGCGGTGGCCTTGGCCGAGCACTTCGGCCGCGACGTCGAGCCCGGCTGGACGCCGTTGCGCGACAAGATCGCCGAGGAGGTGCGCGAGAAGGGCTGGAAGGACGAGGTCCGCTCGTTCACCGCCGCCTACGACGGCACCGACCTCGACGCCGCCACCCTGTACATCGGGCTGTCCGGGCTGATCGACCCGTCCGACGAGAAGTTCGCCGCCACCGTCACGGCCACCGAGGCGGAATTGCGCAGCGGTTCGACCGTGTACCGGTACCACCACGACGACGGACTGCCCGGCACCGAGGGCGGGTTCCACCTCTGCGCTGCGTGGCTGGTCGAGGCGTACCTGCTGATCGGTCAGCGGTCGCAGGCGGAGGCGTTGTTCGCGCAACTGGTCGACGCCGCCGGGCCGACCGGACTGCTCAGCGAGGAGTACGACCCCGTGGCCGAGCGGTCGCTGGGCAACCACCCCCAGGCGTACAGCCACCTGGGACTGCTGCGCTGCGCTCAGCTCCTGGCCTAGCGCGTATGGGAGGGCCGGGTCAGCGCTTGACGGGCCCGGCCGTCGAACCCCGCAGCAGTTCGGTCTCGAGCATCTCGACGGTCGCGACGCCGGAGTGCGACGGGGACATGAGCAGGGCGCCTGCCCGGCGACCCTTCTCCTCCTGGGGTTGCCGGACGGTGGTCAGCCCCTCGCGCAGTGCGTCGTCGACTCCGTCGAATCCGGTGATCGACAGCCTGCCGGGCACGTCGATGCCCTGCCAGCGCGCCCAGTCCAGCGCGCCGAGCGCGAGGACGTCGGTGGTGCACACGAGTGCGGTGATCCGCGGATTCACACCGAGTGCCTGCGCGGCAGCGGCGTGCCCCGACTTGCCGGTGTGCTCGAACCGCTCGACGACGGTCAGCGTCCGAGGGTCCAGGCCGGCGTCGGACATGGCGTCGCGCACTCCCTCGATGCGTTCGCGCTGGACGTGGAAGTTCGGTGACCGCAAACGTTCGGCATCGGCGACCCCGTCCGAGCGGTCACGCCCCAGCCTCATGCTCAGCACGCCGATGTCGCGGTGGCCGAGCCCGATCAGATAGTCGGCGAGGCCCCGCATCGCGCCGCGGTCGTCGATGCCGACGAGCGACGCACCCGGGATCTCCCGGGGCTGATCGCACACGACCATCGGCAGGTGACGCTCGCACACCGCCGCGAGGTACGGGTCGTCGTCCGCCACCGAGTACACGACGAACCCGTCGACGCCCGCCTGCTGCACGACCGCGGCGGCATCCGCCTCCTCCCGACCCGGGCCCGCCGGGATCAGGAGCAGACCCTGCCCGGCGGCCTCGCACGACTCGGCCAGTCCGGACAGAAAGCTCATCGCGGCGGGGTCGCGGAAGGAGTAGCTGAGGGCCTCGGTGAGCAGCAGTCCGACGGCACCGGCCTTGCGGGTGCGCAGGGATCGGGCCACCGGGTCGGGGCCGGGATAGCCGCGGCGCTTCGCCGCCTGCAGCACCCGATCGCGCAGTTCCGCGGAGAGTTGATCCGGCCGGTTGTAAGCGTTGGACACCGTCGTTCGCGAAATATTGAGCTCGGCCGCGAGCGACGCCAGCGTGGCTTGGCGACGAGGCTGTCGAGACCTGGGCATAGGGGGACGTTAGTACCTGGCCCGCGTTCGGGCGCGTCGGGGCTGCACCGAAAGTGCACTACCAGGACCTATCCGCTAAAGTGCAACGGTAACGGTTTCCAATAGCGTTTAGCGTTCGTCTTCGGTCAGGAGTTTTCTGTGCGCGCTTCCTCAGGTTTTCGTGCCGCCACGGCGGCCGTCGGGCTGTCGTTCGCCGCGGCCCTCACCCTCACCGCATGCAGCTCCGACACGACCGGCGACGGCACACTGACGGTCGTCGCGTCGACGAACGTGTGGGGCAGCGTCGCGCAGGCCGTCGCCGGCGACAAGGTGGACGTCACCTCGATCATCACCGAACCGTCGTCCGACCCGCACTCGTTCGAGGCGAGCCCCACCGACGCCGCCGAGCTCACCGACGCCTCCCTTATCGTGTACAACGGCGGCGGGTACGACCACTTCGTCGACGACATCATCGGCACCGGCAACAGCGACCAGCTCACGGTCAACGCGTTCGACCTCCGCGAGGACGGCGCACACGCGGGCGAGGACGAGCACTCGGACGGCGGTGACTCGCCCGAGGGCCACGACCACGGCGACGTGAACGAACACGTGTGGTTCGACGTCGACACCGTCGACGCCACCGCGCAGTCCATCGCGGACAAGCTCGGCCAACTCGACCCCGACAACGCCGACGCCTACCAGGCCAACGCCGCCACCTTCCACGGCCAGCTCGAGCAGATCTCCGCGATCACCGACGGCATCGCGGCAGCGCACAAAGACGCACCCGTCGCCCAGACCGAACCGATCGCTTACTACCTGCTGCAGTCCGCGGGCCTGAAGGACGTCACCCCTCCCGACTTCACGAGCGCAATCGAGAACGGCAACGACCCCGCACCCGCCGCCATCGCCGCGACGCGACAGCTGCTCACCGACAAGCAGGTGCAGGCCCTCGTCTACAACGTGCAGACGCAGGACCGGGTCACCCAGGACGTGCGGGCCACGGCCGAGGCGGCGGGCATCCCCGTCGTCGAGGTGACCGAAACCCTGCCCGAAGGCCTGGACTACATTCAGTGGCAGACCAACACCGCCGAGTCGCTTGCTGCGGCTCTGCAATAGAACTGATCGGCTTGTGACAGAACCCACTTCGAAGAACGCCGGCAACGGTCACGTCCCCGCACTGGAATTGACGGGGGCGCGACTGTCCTTCGGCGAACGCACACTCTGGCAGAACCTCGACCTCACCGTGGAACCCGGCGAATTCGTCGCCGTCCTCGGACCCAACGGGTCGGGCAAGACGTCGCTGCTGAAGGTGCTGCTCGGCCAACTCGCCCTCAGCTCCGGCACCGCGCGCATCGCCGGATCCCCGGCGCGGAAGGGCAATTCGCACGTCGGGTACATCCCCCAGCAGAAGTCGCTCGACGACGGGCTGCCGCTGCGGGGCCGCGACCTCGTCGGGCTCGGCGTCGACGGCCACCAGTGGGGCACCGGCATCCTCCGGCGAGGCCGGCGCCGGGCGATCGTCGACGCGGCCGTCGCCGAAGTCGGCGCCCAGAACTACGCGGACGCCCCGATCGGTTCCATGTCCGGCGGTGAGCAGCAACGACTGCGGATCGCGCAGGCCCTCGTCGGCAACCCCCAGATCCTGCTGTGCGACGAACCGCTGCTCAGCCTCGACCTGGCCAACCAGAATCTCGTGTCGGGACTCATCGACCGGCGGCGCCGCACCCACGACACCGCGGTGCTGTTCGTCACCCACGAGATCAACCCGATCCTCCCCCTCGTCGACCGCGTGCTCTACCTCGTCGACGGACAGTTCCGCATCGGCAAACCCGAAGAGGTCATGACGTCGGAGGTGCTGTCCGAGCTGTACCGCACCGACGTCGAGGTACTGCACGTACGCGGCCGCCTCGTCGTGATCGGCACCGGCGACGCCATCGACGCGCTCGGCAGCGCGGGCGGCCTCCGCCCCGGTGAGGGTGTGCACCACACGGACGAGGGGCACGCATGAGCAACAAATTCACCGACGCGATGTCACGCATGTTCGACGTCTCGGCCACCGTCGACCTCCTGCAATACGACTTCGTCCAGCAAGCGTTGATCGCCGGCGCCATCCTCGGCCTGCTGGCAGGAGCGATCGGACCGCTGATCGTGAGCAGGCAGATGTCGTTCGCCGTGCACGGCACGAGCGAGCTGTCGCTGACCGGCGCGTCGGCGGCCCTGCTCATCGGCGTCAGCGTCGGGGCCGGCGCCATCGCCGGGTCGGTGGTCGCAGCGGTCCTGTTCGGGCTGCTCGGCGCGAAGGCCCGCGACCGCGACTCCGTGATCGGCGTGATCATGGCATTCGGGCTCGGTCTGTCGGTGCTGTTCATCTGGTCGTACCAAGGGCGCACCGGCACCAGCTTCTCCCTGCTGATCGGCCAGATCGTGGCACCCGGAGACAGCGGCCTCCAGCTGCTGCTGCTCTGCGCCGTGCTGGTCATCGGGGTCCTCGGCCTGATCTACCGCCCCCTCCTCTTCGCGAGCACCGACCCCGACGTCGCCGAGGCCCGCGGCGTCCCGGTGCGTGCGCTGTCGATCGTGTTCGCCGTCCTCGTCGGCATCACAGCCGCCCTCGGCGTCCAGATCGTCGGGGCCCTGCTGGTGATGGCGCTGCTCATCACCCCCGCCGCGGCCGCCGCCTACGTCACCGCCAGCCCACTGAAGGCCACGATCCTGTCGATCGTGTTCGCCGAACTCGCCGCCGTCGGCGGCATCCTGCTGTCCCTCGCACCCGGAGTGCCCGTATCGAGCTTCGTCACCACGATCTCGTTCGTCATCTACCTTGTGTGCCGGCTCAGCGGATCCTCACGGCGCAAGAACGCCGGACGCATCACCCCCACCCACGCACACACGCACTGAGCCGTCCTACAAGTGGTCGGGGAAATAAGGCGCCAACGTCGTCGCCACCCTCGTCGCCTGATCGCACGCCGCGTCGACTGTTGTGAAATCCTCCAACTCGCTGTACCCGATCATGAACTCGAGAATCCCCGGCTCGATCGCCACCGACACCGTGCACGCACTACCGCCACGGAAATCCGACACCAGAGCACGCCGCCCGCCGATCTCCGTCTCACTCAGGACGTCGAAGCGGTCGTCGCTCCTCACGCTGTCGGGCGCTTCACCGATTGCCGAAACGACGATCCCTGAATACGAATCTTGCGACTGAAATCCGCAGCCGAAGTTCTTAGGATTGTCGCGATCCGGCATGCGGTCGGGTGGCCGGGCATCCAGGCGGACAGCCGCGAGGGCTTCCGAGGAGAATCCGTCGCACGGATGGAATGTGATCTCAGGGACTGGCGTCTCGTCCGCCTGACCGCCGACCGGCTCCGCACAGCCACCAGCGACCAATACGCCCATGGCAATTACGACCGGCAATGCGAAGCGCCGGACGCGAGTATTCACAGCTCAGATCCTGCGGTTCCGAGGCGTGCAGCGATGGCATCATCCTGCGCGGTATAGCTGGCGAGAACTGCTTCGAACATCGATTTCATATCCTTCACGTACGACTGATGCGCGGTGAGCAATCCGACCGCAGTGTTCGCTATGCCGATGCCGCCTCCCCCGATTGCTTTCTCGTCGAATTTGCGCGCCAACTCCCGCGCGGACTCGATGTCTTTCTCACCGATACCCAAGTCCGTTGCGCGCAGTTCGTGGCGCGCCCGGTTTGCGAGTTCCCCCATGCGCCGCGCGTGGTCATCGCACAGCTTGATGCACTGCTCTATGCCGGCGGGGTCGAGTTCGAGCCTGCCTCCCCCGACGACGTTCTCGGTGAAAGCCTTCCATCCGGCTTCCGGTGCTTCTGGCCCCGCCATGTCGGTGTCCCCTCCGTGTGTCCTGCTGTGTCCCCACCTGTGCAATCGCCCGGCGCGTGGCAATCTACCAACCGCGGGCACCGACCGACCCTGCTCGGGGAGTGGTAGCGACCCTGATCAGGGTGTCGAGCGACGATACGAGCTGTTCGGGGCCTGCCGGGGGCGCGGCGGCGGGATCGTGCGGTCCGATCACGTAGCGTCCGTCGCCGGCGATGTCGATCCATTGCATGACGCCGACGTCCCTGCCGCTGCCGTAGCGGGGGCCGCGGAAGACCCGGATCTTCCCGCGGCCCGCGTAGCCCTTCTGCACGGCAGATTCGAGTCGCGGGGCGGGGGCCACCCCGTTGACCTCCTGCAGGATTCCCTGGGAGAAGTGGGCGTCTTCCGCGTCCCGCCGCTGGAACCGGCGTCGGCCGGCGGCGTTCTGCGGGATCAGCCCGATCAGTTGGGCGCCCAGTCGCCCGGCCGCACCGGCGCCGATCACCACGTCGCCACCGATCTGCGGTGCCCGGCCGGGGAGTTGCGAAGCGATCACCACCCATTGCCGGTGTTGCGCACCGATGATGCGGATCGGGGTCTCGTCGGCGGTTGCACCTGAGACCTCGACATACACCTCGGGTTCGGCGAGCACGCCCAACGCCGACCTCACATCGTCGTGCTCGGCTCCAGCGAAGGCTTCGCGTATCCGGTTCTGCTCGGCGACATATGCATTGAGCCCGGGGTGCGCGCTCACGATTCGGAGCGGGTACGGGGTGCGATCCTGCCCGGTGCCGGCCCACAGTGCGTCGAACAGTTCGGGACGCAGCCGCCAATTGCGCATGTTCATGCGCCGATCACCGGCGGTGAGACGAGGGGCAGTTTGCCGATCAACTCGTTACCGTTGTCGAGGGTGATCAGGTAGTCGGGCGTCTTGTGTTCCTTGTCCTCGCCGCCGCCCCTGCCGGCTCCTCCGCCGCCCATCATTCCCCCACCAATCGGGCCGGTACCCCGCATTCCGGCACCCGCGCGACCTCCGGCGTTGACCCCCGCGACCCCGGGTGCGGTGCCGGGCCGGGCCACGGCCCCCGGCTGATTCCCGGCGCCGACACCACCGCCGAGTCCGCCGACTCCCAGTCCGCCGCCACCGGAACCCCCACCCACACCTGCGGATCGCAGGCCGGCACCCGAGGATGTATCGGCGCTGGAAGGCATGCCCGACCGGCCTTGTGCCTGATCCCCCGTCACCGAGGCCGGGGCCGTCGTCGCCGGTGTGGTGGCAGCCGACGGCGCGGTTGCTGCATTCTGCTGCGTGCCGTCCGCAGCGGGTGCGCCGTCCACACCAGGCTCGGCGGACGGGTCGCCGACGGGAACGACGCCGGTATTCGGCTGCCCGGTGATCGGTCCGCCGAAGCGATCGCTCGAACTCGGGGTGCCGCTCGCGTAGTCGACACCGGGCCCGCCCGGACCCGAAGGAACGTCGACGATACTCTCCGGCTTCGTGAACAACGGGACGTTGCCGTCCGAGGTCGCGAGTCCGGGGTTGTAGATCGTGGCCATCTTCTCGCGCGCTTCGCCGTCGCGCCGGTAGTACTCGTCCTCGGTGTCCGTGTCCCAGGGCGTCAACTTGTCCCACAGTCCGGTGCCGATGGTTTCGGGAACCTGCGACCGAAGCGACGCGACCGTCTCCGCCAGCGGCGTCAGCGCGTCCGCCACTCCGTGAAGTTGTTCCTGCGCCTGCGGCGCGGAGGTCGAGTACCGCTCGGTCTCTCCGTAGGCCGCCGATGCGGCAGCACCGTGCCAACTCTCGTTGATCGCCTTCTTGATCGCGTCGCTGAACTCGACGATCGCATCGTGGGCCGTCGTCCCCAGTTCGGTCCAGGCTCGTGCGATGCCGCTCACGTGCTCGACATTCATGCCGGCGACGGCGCTGGCAATCCTCGCGTGATCCCACTGGTCCGAGTGAAAGTTCTCGGGATCCTTGATGTATGCCGGGTCGGTCACGTTTCCCCCTCCGATGGCGCAGTCCACCACGCACGGTCAATTGTTCTGACGCAGCAGGACCCTCACCGGTTCCGCCCGCCCCCGCGAGAGAATCTACAAGACGGCACTCGGAACCCTAGTATCGAATATGTGCCGGCAATCGATCTGAACAGCGACCTCGGCGAGAGCTACGGTGCCTGGACCCTCGGCGACGATCTGGCGATGCTGAAGCTCGTGACCAGCGCGAACGTGGCCTGCGGTTTTCATGCGGGCGATCCCGCCACCCTGTCGGCCACCTGTTCGGCGGCGTCCGAGCTGACGGTCCGGATCGGCGCCCAGGTGGGCTACCACGACCTCGCCGGGTTCGGACGCCGGTTCATCGACATCGCCCCACGCGACCTGACGGCCGACGTCGTCTATCAGATCGGCGCCCTCGACGGTCTCGCCCAGGTTTCCGGCTCGGCGGTGGCGTACGTGAAACCGCACGGCGCGCTGTACAACGCGATCGTCCACCACCGCGAGCAGGCCCGCGCGGTGGTCGCGGCGGTCAGCGCGTACGACGAGACGCTGCCCGTCCTCGGCCTGCCCGGTTCGGCGTTCCTCGAGGAGGCCGAGAAGGCCGGACTGCGGACGGTCACCGAGGCGTTCGCCGACCGCGCGTACACACCCGAGGGGACACTGGTGCCGCGCACGACGGACGGGGCCGTCCTGCACGATCCCGCGGTGGTGGCCGAACGGGTCCTCAGGCTCGTCGTCGATCACACCCTCGAAGCGGTCGACGGCACGGTCCTCGCGGTCACCGCCGAATCCGTCTGCGTCCACGGCGATACGCCCGCAGCCGTCGAGATGGCCACCGCCATCCGGTCGTTGCTCGACACCGAGGGCATCACGGTGGAGCCGTTCGTGTGATGCGCATCCTCGACGTCGGAGAAAGCGCGGTCCTCGCCGAGTTCGAGGATCTCGGCACCGTGCTCGCGCATTTTCGTGCGCTGGACGGCTCTCGGCCGCCCGGGGTCGTGGAGGTGATTCCGGCGGCGCGCACCATCCTGGTGCGGTTCGACCGCGGCGCGACCAGCCGCGACCGCGTCGCCAAGTGGGTACGGACCACGGAATCGGAGGCGACGGTCGCCGAGGATGCGCCCGACGAGATCCGGATAGACGTGCGCTATGACGGTCCCGACTTGGAGGACGTGGCCGAGCTGACTGGTCTCGGTGTCGACGGCGTCGTCGCTGCACACACCGGAACTCCGTGGACGGTGGCGTTCTGCGGCTTCGCACCGGGTTTCGGTTACCTCACCGGCGGCGCACCCGAACTGCACGTGCCGCGCCGATCGACGCCTCGGACCTCCGTCTCCGCCGGGACCGTGGCTCTGGGCGGGGAGTTCACGGGAATCTATCCCCGCAGCTCGCCCGGCGGGTGGCAACTCATCGGCAGCACCGACGAACCGATCTGGGATGCCGAACGCACTCCCCCCGCCCTGCTCCGCCCCGGCGTCGTCGTGCGCTTCGCCCCCGTGAGTACTTATTAACCGCCCGACGTTAATAAGTACTCACGGGCGCGAAGCGCCATCGGTTCGTACTCTCCCACAGCAGAATGCGGGAGTCCGCGCATCTCCGGGCTCCCCCGACGATGGAGCCGGCGGCCGATCCTGTTCTTCGACATAGCCTTCCGGAGGGGGCAGTGCGACCGTGGACGTGGTCGAGCTCATAGATTCTCTCCGTTGAGATCCGGGCGCCGTGTGTTGTCGTGGAAAACGAGAAAGATCCGCCCCGCGGGCGCCATTGACCGCGGGAAGGATCGAGTGTCGGGACACGCGTGTGCCCGCAGAGGGGGTGTGTCAGGAGTTGCGGTGCGCGTCCGCGATGTCGAGAACCGTGTCGAGGATCGCGAGTCCTTCGCGGGCCTCGGCCTCGGTGACGGTGCACGGAGGCACGGCGTGAATGCGATTGAAGTTGGCAAACGGCAGCAATCCTCCTGCCTTGCACGCCGCGATCACCTCGTTCATCGCCGGACTGGAGGTGCCGTACGGAGCGAGCGGTTCCTTCGTGGCACGGTCGGCGACGAGTTCGATCGCCCAGAACACGCCGAGTCCGCGGACTTCGCCGATCGACGGGTGCCGGTCGGCCAGGCCACGCAGTCCGGGACCGAGGATCTCGCTGCCGATCCGGGCCGCGTTCTCGACGATCCCCTCGTCCTCCATCGCGTTGATGGTCGCGGCTGCGGCTGCAGTGGCGAGCGGATGTCCCGAATAGGTAAGCCCGCCGGGGTACGGCCGGTTGGCGAACGTCGCCGCGATCTTCTCGCTGATCGCGACACCACCGAGCGGGACGTACCCGGAGTTGACCCCCTTCGCGAACGTGATCAGGTCGGGAACGACACCGAAATGGTCGATCGCGAACCACTTTCCGGTCCGGCCGAAACCGGACATCACCTCGTCGGCGATGAACACGATGCCGTAGCGGTCGCAGATTTCGCGGACACCGGCCATGTAGCCGGGCGGGGGCACCATGATCCCCGCGGTCCCGGGAACCGATTCGAGCACGATCGCTGCGATCGAGTTCGGCCCCTCGAGGCGGATCAGCTGGTCGAGGTGCTCGAGCGCGCGCTCGGTCTCCTGCTGCTCGTTCTCCGAGTGGAACTGCGACCGGTACAGGAACGGTCCGTGGAAGTGGACGACTCCGCTGTTGCCGTAGTCGTTGGGCCACCGGCGCGGATCCCCGGTGAGGTTGATCGCGGTGTCCGTGCCGCCGTGGTACGAGCGGTACCGCGACAGCACCTTGTAACGGCCGGTGTGCAGCCGAGCCATGCGCACCGCATGCTCGTTGGCGTCGGCGCCGCCGTTGGTGAAGAACACCTTGTTCAGGTCACCCGGGGTCCGCTCGGCGATAAGTCGCGCGGCCTCGGAGCGGGCGTCGTTCACGTACTGCGGTGCGATGGTGCACAGCTTCGCGGCCTGGTCCTGGATGGCGGCAACGACTTTGGGGTGCTGGTGCCCGATGTTCGTGTTGACGAGCTGGGACGAGAAGTCGAGCATGCGGTTCCCGGCACCGTCCCACACATACGAACCCTCGGACGCGAGGATCGTCATCGGGGTGATCTGCTCCTGCGCGGACCACGAGTGGAACACGTGCGCCCGGTCGAGGGCATACGCGCGCTCCCCTTCGACACGGGCCACGTCGAGAGACTGACCGGTAGGCAAAAGTTCCGGGGAGACTGTCGTCGTCATGACCGTAGGTCCTTTCCAACTCAGTTGTTCTGGGGGAAGCCGAGGTTGAGGCCGCCGTGGCTGGGGTCGAGCCAGCGGGTGGTGACGACCTTGCCGCGGGTGAAGAAGTGGACGCCTTCGGTGCCGTGGGCGTGGGTGTCACCGAACAGGGAGTTCTTCCAGCCGCCGAAGGAGTAGTACGCCATGGGGACGGGGATGGGGACGTTGATGCCGACCATGCCGACCTCGACCTCGTTCTGGAACCGTCGGGCGGCGCCGCCGTCGTTGGTGAAGATGGCGGTGCCGTTGCCGAACGGGCTCGAGTTCACCAGTTCCAGGGCCTGCTCGTAGGAGTCGACGCGGATCACGGAGAGGACGGGTCCGAAGATTTCGTCGGTGTACACGCTCATGTCGGTGGTGACGTGGTCGATCAGGGTCGGTCCGAGCCAGAACCCGTCCGCACCGCCGTCGGCCTGCACCTGCCGCCCGTCCACGACGATGGTGGCGCCGTCGTTTTCGCCGGCGTCGATGTAGGAGGCGACCTTGTCGCGGTGCACCTTGGTCACCAGCGGTCCCATGTCGGAGTCGAGGGTGCCGTCGCCGATCTTCAGGGTGTCGGTGCGGTCTTTGATCTTGGTCACGAGTTCGTCGGCGATGTCGCCGACCGCGACCAGGGCGGAGATGGCCATGCAGCGTTCGCCGGCGGAGCCGAAGCCGGCGTTGACCATGGCGTCGGCGGCGAGGTCGAGGTCGGCGTCCGGGAGGACGATGGCGTGGTTCTTCGCCCCACCGAGGGCTTGGACGCGTTTGCCGTGGGTGGTGCCGGTGGCGTAGACGTATTGGGCGATGGGGGTGGATCCGACGAAGCTGATGGCCTTGATGGCGGGGTGGGTGAGCAGTTCGTCGACGGCGGTCTTGTCGCCTTGGAGGACGTTGAACACCCCGGCGGGCAGTCCGGCTTCGGCCCAGAGTTCGGCCATCCAGATCGCGGCGGTGGGGTCCTTCTCGGACGGTTTGAGGACGACGGTGTTGCCGGCGGCGATGGCGATGGGGAAGAACCACATCGGGACCATGGCGGGGAAGTTGAACGGGGAGATGATCCCGACCGGGCCGACGGGCTGGCGGAGGGAGGAGACGTCGATGTTGGTGGAGGCGTTTTCGGTCATGCCGCCCTTGAGCAGGTGCGCGATGCCGCAGGCGAATTCGACGACTTCCTGGCCGCGGGAGACCTCACCCAATGCGTCGGAGACGACCTTGCCGTGCTCGGCGGTGATGATCTCCGCCAACTCGCCCTTGCGGGCGTTGAGCAGTTCCCGGAATGTGAAGATCACCTGGGTGCGCTTGGCGAGGGAGGTGTCGCGCCAGGCGGGGAACGCGGCGGCGGCGGCGTCGATCACGGCGCGGGCGTCCTCGACGCTGGCGAGGGCGACCTGACCGGTGACGGCACCGGTCGCCGGATTCGTGACCGGAGCGGTATTGCCGCTCGTACCCGTGAAACTCTTGTTGTCGAACCAGTGTGGGACGGTCCGGGTCTGCGCTGCGCCATCGCTGTGTGTCATGGGTGTCCTTACCGAGAGAGCCGATACGCGGAAACTCCGCGCGAAGTGCGATGTCTTCACTGTGGTCCGTCAACGAGCGCCTGGATCCCGACGATCTGTAAGGAAATCCCACCTCTGCTTTACACTGTGTAAATGCAGCCCACCATCGTCGACATCCTGGCGCTCCCGGTCGTACAGGCGGGAACACCCGAGGTGATCGGCGGCGGACCGCTCGACAGGCCGGTGCGTTGGGTGCACGTCAGCGATCTACCCGATTTGTCGAACCTCCTCCAGGGTGGCGAACTCGTCCTCACCACCGGCCGGCCGCTCGCGGACGACTCGTCGAGCGTGGCGTACCTGGAGGGACTGGCCGCGGCGGGCGCAGCCGGACTCGTCGTCGAACTCGGCGTCCACGTCGACACTGTGCCGGAAGGGGTGGCGCGCGCCGCCGACAGACTGTCGTTCCCCGTCATCGCACTACACCGCCAGATCCGGTTCGTCGAGGTCACCGAGGAAGTGCACCGATCGATCGTCGCGGAGCAGTACGACGAGGTCGCGTTCGCCCGGCACGTGCATGAGGTCTTCACAGACCTGAGCATGAAGCGGGCATCGCTCGGTGAGATCGTCGACGCCGCGGCCGGAATGCTCGGCGCCCCGATCGTGCTCGAGGACCTCAACCGGCAGGTACTGGCCTTCGCGGCGCAGGGAACCACGGCGGCGGATCTCCTCGCCGAGTGGGAACGTCGGTCGCGGCTGACGCCCGTATCGCATCAGACCGCGATCGACGGCCCGGAGTCGTGGACGACGACGCCCGTCGGCGCGCATCGGCAGGAATGGGGACGACTCGTCGCCCCTCGCCCCGTCGCCGCCGAAGGTCGGGCGCGGATGGCCCTCGAGCGTGCCGCGCAGGCGCTCGCACTGAACCGCATGGTCGAGCAGGACCGGACCGCGCTCGAGCAGCAGGCCCAGAGCGGGCTCATCGACGAACTCCGCCGCGGACGCATCCAGGACGAGGCCGAGGCGACGGCGCGCGCCCATGCGCTCGGCCTCCGGCCGGCACTGACCTACCTGCCGATGACGGTCCGGGTCAGCGAAACCGCCAGCGCCGACCAGGTTCTCGCGCAGCGGCGGCGTGTGAACATGCTGGACGCCGTCCGCCACGCGGTCCGGACGTCGCGGCAAACCGCACTCACCGCGAACACCCGCGCCGGACAGATCGACCTGCTCCTGTCGCATCCGCCGGCGTCCACACCCGACGCGCTGTCCGAACTCTGTGCGGCGATCCGTGCCGCGCTCACCCGGCTCGACGGCGTCCTCCACTGCACGATCGGTGTCGGCCCCGAATCGACCCGGCTCCTGGACGCCGCCGGCGGCCTGACGGAATCCGCTCACATCGCCGAGGTCGCGCTGTCGTTGCCACCTGGCGACAGGGTCTTTCACCGAGCAGCCGACATCCGGTTGCGCGGTCTGCTCGCCCTCATCCGGACCGATCCGCGGGTGCAGGCCTTCGCCGAGACCGAACTCCGCGGCCTGCTGGAGCATCAGGCGCGACACGGCGGCGACAGTGTCGACGTCCTGCGCAGCTTCCTCGAACTCGGCGGCAACAAGACGGAACTCGCGAAACAGCTCCACCTCTCTCGCCCCACGCTCTACGCGAAGCTAGCTATGATCCAGCGCCTGCTCGGTGTCGACCTGGACGACGCCGAGTCCCGGACGTCGCTGCACACGGCCATGCTGATCCTGCGGCTCCGCCACCCGTGAGTACTTGTTAACGGCGGGCGGTTAATAAGTACTCACGGGGCGGAGCCACTCTCCGAACATCGTTCGACGACGACCGGAACAGGGTGCCGGCATTCGAATTGTCGCGAGCCAGTACCCCAACATAGAGAATTATCTTCATGACTATTGGCAGAGACGGACGCTTTCTTCACCATTGGCACCTACCAATCGAATTTCCGACAGCACGGAGCTCTCATGAAGATCGGTATCCCCCGCGAAATCAAGAACCACGAATACCGGGTGGCCATCACCCCCGCCGGTGTCCACGAACTCACCGAACGCGGCCACGAGGTGATCATCGAATCCGAAGCCGGCATCGGCTCCTCCTTCGCGGATGAGGACTTCAAAGCCGCAGGCGCCCACATCCTCCAGGCCGCCGACCAGGTATGGGACACCGCCGACCTGCTCCTGAAGGTCAAAGAACCCATCGCCGAGGAATACACCCGCCTGCGCCAGGACCAAGTGCTCTTCACCTACCTGCACCTCGCCGCCTCCAAGGACTGCACCGACGCCCTGCTCGCGTCCAAGACCACCGCCATCGCCTACGAAACCGTCATCGGCGCCGACGGCTCCCTCCCCCTGCTCGCCCCGATGAGCGAGGTCGCCGGACGACTCGCCCCACAGGCCGGCGCCTACCACCTCATGCGCCAGGGCGGCGGCCGCGGCGTCCTGATGGGCGGCGTCCCCGGCGTGCGCCCGGCCAAGGTCGTCGTCATCGGCGCCGGCGTCTCCGGCCGCAACGCCATCGCCATCGCCCACGGCATGCACGCCGACGTCACCGTCCTCGACCTGTCCATCGCCCGCCTCCGCGAGATCGACGCCCTCTACCACGGCCAGGTCAAGACCATCACCTCCAACAGCCTCGAACTCGAACAGGCCGTCGAGGGCGCCGACCTGGTCATCGGCGCCGTCCTCGTCCCCGGCGCCAAGGCCCCCACCCTCGTCTCCAACAACCTCGTCTCGCGGATGAAGCCCGGCTCGGTCCTCGTCGACATCGCCATCGACCAGGGCGGCTGCTTCGCCGACTCACGTCCCACCACCCACGCCGAACCCACCTACCAGGTCCACGACTCCGTCTTCTACTGCGTCGCCAACATGCCCGGCGCCGTCCCCCGCACCTCCACCTACGCCCTCACCAACGCCACCCTCCCCTACGTCGCCGCCCTCGCCGACAAGGGCTGGAAAGAGGCCACCGCGACCGTCCCCGGACTCGCCGACGGCCTGTCCACCCACAACGGACAGCTGCTGTCCGCCGAAGTCGCTGCCGCGCACAGCTACACCGCAGTCTCCTGAGCGATTGATCCGACGAGAGCGTATCCAGCAGACCTGCGGTTGCGGGACAATCGAAGGATGGCTTGGCTCGAGGTCGTGCGCACCGGACCCTTCACCACCGTGCAGGATCGGGGCCGCCCCGGTTACGCGTCGATCGGCGTCGGCGAGTCGGGTGCCGCCGACCGCGACGCGCACGACAGCGCAAACCGGTTGGTGGGCAACCATTCCGGCGCAGCCACGTTGGAGGTCACGCTCGGTGGGCTCGCGGTACGTGCGGCCGGGACCGTCTCTGTTGCCGTCACGGGCGCCCGGAACCCCGTCACCGTCAATTCCGAACCCCGGCCCGCCTACACGATGCTGCACCTGAACACCGGCGACCTGCTGGAGATCGCGTTCGCATCGGAAGGACTCCGCAGCTATGTCGCGGTGCGCGGAGGTTTCGACGTGCCCACGGTGATGGGGAGCCGGTCCACCGACACTCTGTCGGGGATCGGCCCCGATCCCGTCGCCGAGGGTGATCGGCTGCTGGTCGGTGCGGATGCCGGCGACTGGCCTGCGGACGAGATCATCCCCCCACCGGCCGCCCCCGAGGATCCGCTGATGATGCGCGTCCGGCTCGGACCGCGGGACGACTGGTTCACCCCCGCGTCCGTCGAGGCCCTTCTCCGCGAGACGTGGACGGTCAGCTCCGACACCAATCGCGTGGGGGCACGACTCGAGGGTCCGGGACCGTTGCACCGCGCGGTGACGGAGGAGATGCCGAGCGAGGCCATGGTGGCGGGGGCGCTGCAGGTGCCGCCCAACGGTCGGCCCATCCTGTTCCTGGCCGATCATCCGGTGACCGGCGGCTATCCGGTGATCGCCGTGGTCGCCGAGGCCGATTTGCCGGTGGCTGCGCAGTTGCGGCCCGGGCACCGGGTCCGCTTCCACCGGATGGTGGCGCCGACCATTCCGCGGTGACGCCCTACCTCGCTGCCAGCGCGGTTCGGAGCCCGCGAAGCCGTCCGGTCACGGGATCGGCCCCGACCGCCGCCCGCCCACGGAACTTCACTTCCGAGGCCGTCTCCGGCGCGTCGTCCGACGTCGCCCGGAGGAATCGGTTGGGCAGCGCCAGTTTGTGAATGGTGCGCAGCGTCAGAAGGTATTGCCGCGCAAGCGAACCGGTGGTGTACGGCAGGTCGTACTTCTCGCACAGGCCGCGCACCGCGGTCGAGATCTCGGCGTACCGATTGCTGGGAATGTCAGGGAAGAGATGGTGCTCGATCTGATAGCACAGGTTGCCGCTCATGAAGGCCATGACGGCGCCGGCCCGGAAGTTCGCGGTGCCGAGCATCTGGCGGGCCCGGCTTTCGTCCTCGAGTTCCGCAAGCGTGAACTTTTCGGCTCCGTCGGGGACGTGCCCGCAGAAGATCACGACGTACGACCACACGTTCCGCAGCAGGTTGGCAACGAGATTCGCCTTCAGCGTTCGTCGCCACCGCCGCCCGCTGAGAACGGGGAACAGCACGTAGTCCTTGCCCATCTGCCGCGCGATCTTGCCGAGCAGATCTCGCACCGGTGGACGCAGACGCCGGCTCGCCTTGTCTTCGGCACTGGGCGGAAGCAGATCGTGGAGCGCGATGCCCCATTCGAACGACGCCGCGAGCAGCAGATTCTGAATCGGCTGTAGCAGGTGGATCGGACGCCTTTCCTGATCAGGAGTGACGCGCATGACGCCGAACCCGACGTCATCGTCCATCCCGAGCACGTTGGTGTACTTGTGGTGACGGAAGTTGTGCGCATACTTCCACTGCGACGACGGACCCACCTGATCCCACTCCCAGGTGCTCGAGTGGATCTCGGGATCGTTCATCCAATCCCACTGCCCGTGCGAGACGTTGTGGCCGATCTCCATGTTCTCGACGCTCTTGGCCACACCCAGTGCCGTCGTCCCGAGGACCACGCCCGTGGACGACCGGCTCCCGTGGATCATCAGTCGGGCGAGTCCGTCGAGCACGCGCTGGAACGCGATGGTGCGGCGGATGTACGTCGCGTCCTTCGCCCCGAGGGACTCCGCGACGTCGCGGCGTAGTGCGTCGAGTTCGAATCCGAGCGCCTCGACGTCGTGCTGGGTGAGGTGCGCGTATTCCTTGATATCGGTGATTGCCATGACCGGCCTCCAACCTCGCGGTCACTGATGACCTCAGTGACCGCCGCTGGTAGCAGCCTGTCAACACTGTAGGTCTACGGTAGGTGCCGACAGTGTTGAAGCGGCGCCCTCAGCCCGCTACCGACCGTGCGGGCTTGCCCGACGACAACCTGCTGTTCGCGGGTCGGGGAGCCTAGCCGCGGCGACGACGGGCGATATCGGCGAGCACGACACCCGCGGCGACGGATGCGTTGAGCGATTCGACGGGGCCCGCCATCGGAATGCTGAGGATGGCGTCGCAGTTCTCGCGGACCAGGCGCGACAGTCCCTTGCCCTCCGAGCCGACCACGACCACCACGGGGCCGCTGCCGTCGAACTCGTCGAGGGTGGTATCGCCACCCGCATCGAGACCAACCACCTGGACGCCCTTGGACGCCCAATCCTTCAGTGTGCGAGTGAGATTGGTGGCGCGGGCGATCGGCAGGCGGGCTGCCGCGCCGGCGCTCGTCCGCCACGCGACCGCGGTGACCGACGCACTGCGGCGCTCCGGGATCACCACACCGTGACCACCGAACGCGGCCACCGAACGCACGACGGCACCGAGGTTGCGGGGATCGGTGATGTTGTCGAGGGCCACGAGCAGCGGCGCCTCCTGATGCTTGCGGGCTTCCGCGATCAGGTCGTCAGGGTGCGCGTAACGGTACGGGGGCACCTGCAACGCGATGCCCTGGTGCATGCCGTTGGCGCTGAGCCGGTCGAGATCGGTCCGGGGAACCTCGAGGATGGAGATGCCCGCGTCGGCAGCCCGCTGAACGGATTCCTTCAGGCGATCGTCGCTCTCGGTCCCGACCGCGACGTACAGCGCGGTCGCGGGGACGCCGGCGCGCAGGCACTCGACGACGGGGTTGCGGCCCAGCACGTTCTCGGGGCCGTCGAGCACCTTGCGTCCGGCGGTCTGACGACCGCGGCCGGGCTGCTTGTCGGCTTCCCTGGCCGCGCGGGCGGCGCGCTTGGCGGCGGGGTGCTTGGTGCGGGCTTCCGCGGGCGGGGTGGCGCCGCGGCCTTCCAGCCCCTTGCGGCGCTGGCCACCGGAACCGGCGACCTGCCCCTTCTTGGTACCGGCCTTGCGGATGGCTCCGCGCCTACTCGAATTTCCAGCCATTACTACTGTCCTGCCTTGAGAGACCACTCGGGCCCGTTGGGGGTATCGGTGACCTCGATGCCCGCCCGGATGAGACGGTCACGCACCTCGTCGGCCACAGCCCAGTTCTTCTCGGCGCGGGCACTCTGCCTGCGCTCGAGTTCGGCCCGGACCAGAACGTCCAGGGCATCGGTTGCCGCGGACGCATCCGCGGTCTCCTGAGTCCAGTGCTCGTCCAGCGGGTCGACGCCGAGGATTCCGAGCATGGCCCGGACCTGCGACGCGATCTCGCGCGCACCCTCGAGATCTCCGCCGTCGAGGGCGATGTTGCCCTCGCGGACCTTGCCGTGCACCTCGGCGAGCGCGGCGGGGACGGCGAGGTCGTCGTCGAGCGCGCGAGCGAACGCCTCCGTCCACCGCCCGACCGGCACCTCACCGGCACGCTCCTGCGTGCGCATGACGAACGACTCGATCCGGCGGAACGCCGCGGCCCCCTCGTCGAGCGCGGTGTCGGAGTACTCGAGCATCGACCGGTAGTGGGCACTGCCCAGGTAGTAGCGAAGCTCTTGCGGCCGAACCTTTTTCAACACGTTCGGCACCGAGAGAACGTTGCCGAGCGACTTCGACATCTTCTCGCCACCCATGGTGACCCAGCCGTTGTGCAGCCAGTACTGCGCGAAGTCGTCGCCGGAGCACTTGGCCTGCGCGATCTCGTTCTCGTGGTGCGGGAACACCAGGTCCAGGCCACCGCAGTGGATGTCGAACGCCGCCCCGAGATAGAACTCGGCCATCGCCGAGCACTCGAGGTGCCAGCCAGGCCGACCCCGGCCCCACGGCGTCGGCCACGACGGCTCGCCCGGCTTCTCCGCCTTCCACAGCGTGAAGTCGCGGGGATCACGCTTGCATTCGCCGGCGCTCTCGCCCTGGTGCACGTCGTCGAGCTTGTGCCCGGACAGGCTGCCGTACCGGGGGTAGCTGCGGACGTCGAAGTAGACGTCCCCGCCCGCGGCGTACGCGTGGCCGTTGTCGATGAGGCGCTGCATCATCTCGACCATCTGCGTGATGTGGCCGGTGGCTCGCGGCTCGACGGACGGCGGCAGCACACCCAGCTGCTGATAGGCCCACGTGAAGGACCGCTCGAACGTGGCGGCCCACTCCCACCACGGCCTGCCCGCCTCCGCGGCCTTGTTCAGGATCTTGTCTTCGATGTCCGTGACGTTGCGGACGAACGCCACGTCGTAGTCGTGGGCGAGCAGCCAGCGTCGCAGCACGTCGAATGCGACGCCGCTGCGTACGTGGCCGATATGGGGGTCGCCCTGCACCGTGGCGCCACACAGGTACACCGATGCGTGTCCAGGGGCCAGCGGAACGAAGTCACGCATGGCCCGCGTCTCGGTGTCGAATAGGCGCAGGGTCACGACCAGCGATCCTACCTGGCGCTTCGATCGGGAATGACCAACGCGGTGGCCATGGCGGCGATCCCCTCGCCGCGCCCGGTGAGGCCGAGCCCGTCCGTGGTGGTCGCGGACACCGAAACCGGCGCGCCCAAAATGTCGCTGAGCACCTTCTGCGCCTCGTTTCTGCGCGGGCCGATCTTCGGCCGGTTCCCGATCACCTGGACCGCGGCGTTGGCGACACCGAAGTCGTCTTCTTCGAGGAGGCGGCGTACCTCGGCGAGCATCGCGGCACCGCTCACCCCGGACCATTCGGGCCTGCCGGTTCCGAAGACGGAACCGAGATCGCCGAGTCCGGCGGCGGAGAGCAGGGCGTCGCAGAGTGCGTGAACGGCCACGTCGCCGTCGGAATGACCCGCGCAGCCGTTCTCGTCCTCGAAGAGCAGGCCGGCCATCCAGCACGGCCGTCCCTGCTCGATCGGGTGAACGTCCGTCCCGATTCCGACTCGCACTAGTGCGCTCCCTCTTCCACCAGCGCGCGGGCCAGCACGAGGTCCAGCGGCGTGGTGATCTTGAATGCTGTGGGTTCTCCGACGATGCTGCGGACCCGTTCCCCGAGGCGCTCCACCAGTCCGGCGTCGTCCGTGGCGATGCCGTCGGCGGCGTCGTAGGCGCGCCGGAGCAGTTCCGCGGTGAAACCCTGCGGAGTCTGCACGGCCCGCAGTTCGGACCGCTGGGGGGTGCCGGTAACCGCACCGAGAACGTCGACGGTCTTGATGGTGTCCGCCACCGGGAGGACGGGGATGACCGCGCTGCGGCCGCACCGCAGCTCCGCGACCACCCGCGCGATGAGCGACGGTGGTGTGAGCGCTCGGGCGGCGTCGTGCACGAGCACGTATTCGGCGTCGTCCGCGACGGCGAGTCCGGCGCGAACCGAATCGGTCCGCTCGCTACCGCCGGCCACGACGGTGACGTCACCGGGGAGGAGGGTTCGCGTCGACTCGACGAGCTCCTCCGGAACGATCACGACGACGCGGTCGACAGCCCCCGACTGCAGGAGCCCGTCGACCGCGCGTGCAAGCATGGTGGTCCCACCCAGATCAACGAATGCCTTGGGCTTGTTCTCGCCCAAACGCACTCCCTGACCTGCGGCGGGAACCAGTGCGACTACAGGACCTTTTTCCTCGGCCACTGTGGGTATCGCGACTGTCTAGGACGCGGCCGCGAGGACCTCGTCGAGGATGGTCTCGGCCTTGTCGCTGTCGGTGCCTTCGGCCAGTGCGAGTTCGCCGACAAGAATCTGCCGCGCCTTCGCGAGCATGCGCTTCTCTCCTGCGGACAGGCCGCGATCCTGCTCGCGACGCCACAGGTCCCGAACGACCTCGGCGACCTTGTTGACGTCACCTGACGCGAGCTTTTCGAGATTCGCCTTGTAGCGGCGCGACCAGTTGGTGGGTTCTTCGGTGTGCGGTGCCCGCAGTACCTGGAAGACCTTGTCGAGACCTTCCTGGCCGACGACGTCGCGTACGCCCACGTACTCTGCGTTGTCTGCGGGAACCCGTACGGTGAGATCGCCCTGAGCAACCTTGAGAACGAGATATTCCTTCTGCTCACCCTTGATGGTGCGGGTTTCAATAGCTTCGATCAGCGCCGCACCGTGATGGGGGTATACGACGGTGTCTCCGACCTTAAAAATCATCTGTCCCGTGCCCCTTTCGATCATTCGAGTTTAACACGTGTCCGGAACCTGGTCTCATCAACGGTGCAGGTCAGGGGCATCATGGCCTGACCGTAGGGGTTGACAGGGTCCCCGATACGTGCATTCCGGACACCCCGATCGGGCGGTTCTCCAGCGCCGAAACCGCACGCAGACAACCATTGTGAGTACCCAGCGAGCAGGCCGTGCGGACGAACTACTACTCTGCCTAGTTGAAGTGCGAACCTGACACCGGAGGACAACTCGTGACTGCTCTCGACAAGTCGACTCGCCGAGTCGCTACCGCCGTCGCTCTCGCTGCCGGCGCAGCACTCGTGCTGTCCGCCTGCAGCGCGGGCCAGATCACTCAGACGTCGAGTCAGGTCGCCGCGGTCAACGGCAACAGCGCGGACGTCGGGTCGATCGCCCTGCGCAACGTGCACGTGGTCTACCCCAACTCCGCCGAGTACAGCCTCGAGCCGGGCGGCAACGCCGTCCTCGCGTTCACCGCGATCAACAACAACGAGGACACCCCCGACAAGCTGACCCGGATCAGCACCGACTTCGCGCAGTCCGTCACCCTCGGCGACAAGGCGGGCGGCCTCGAGATCGCGCCGCAGACCGCGCTCGTCGCCGGACTTCCGGGCGAGGACGCCGAAGCGAGCGCCGACGCCGCCGGCCAGACGGACGAAAGTGCCGACGCACCCACCGACGTCGTCCTCGTCACCCTGGACGGCCTGAAGGAAGGCGTCCGCCCGGGCCTCACCTTCCCCGTCACGTTCGCGTTCGAGAAGGCCGGAGACGTCACCGTGTCCGTTCCCGTCGACGCGGGCCACGAGACCGAGCGCCACGTCTCCGACACGTCCCCCGGATCCGAAGCCGAGGGCGGCGGACACTAACAGCCGGACCGGGTCCGCTGTCGGACCCGGTACCTAGGCTGGCCCGGTGGCCAAACTCAAAACCAGCTTCCGCTGCTCGTCGTGCCAGTGCACCGTTCCCAAATGGGTCGGCCGGTGCCCCGAGTGCGGTAGCTGGGGATCGATGGACGAGGCCCCGATCGTCGCGTCCGTCGCCAGCCGCCCCGGTGCCTCGCTCGCGAAAGCCGGGGCCGGAGCGGTACTTCCGTCCACCCCGGCCACACCGATCACGCGGATCGACAGCACGTCCACCCGCGCCAAGCCCACCGGCATCGACGAACTCGACCGTGTCCTCGGCGGCGGTGTGGTGCCCGGTTCCGTCGTTCTTCTCGCCGGCGAACCCGGCGTCGGCAAGTCGACCCTGCTCCTCGAGGTGGTCCACCAGTGGGCCCGCCGCGGCCCGGACGACCGGTCCCTCTACGTCACCGGCGAGGAATCCGCCGGACAGGTGCGGCTGCGTGCCGACCGCACTGGCGCCGTCCACGAGCGGGTCTATCTCGCCGCCGAATCCGACCTCGCGACCATCCTCGGCCACGTGGAGCAGGTGCGTCCCACCCTGCTGATCGTCGACTCCGTGCAGACCATGCTGGCCGCGGACGTCGACGGCGTGGTCGGCGGAGTCACCCAGGTGAAGGCCGTCACCAGCGCCCTCACCTCCCTCGCGAAGGCCAGCGGCGTGCCGGTGCTCCTCATCGGCCACGTCACCAAGGACGGTGCGGTCGCCGGACCGCGGTCGCTCGAGCATCTCGTCGACGTGGTGCTGCACTTCGAGGGCGACAAACACTCCACGCTGCGGATGGTGCGCGGCGTCAAGAACCGTTTCGGCGCCGCCGACGAGGTCGGTTGCTTCGAACTGCGGGAAGACGGCATCGCCGGCATCAGCGACCCGTCCGGACTGTTCCTCCATCACCGTGCAGAGGCCGTTCCCGGAACCGCCGTCACCGTCATGATGGACGGCAAACGGCCTCTCCTCGGTGAGGTGCAGGCCCTCGTGGCCGCCACGTCCATGCCCGCACCCCGGCGCGCCGTGAGCGGGCTCGACAGCGCCCGCGTGGCCATGGTCCTGGCCGTGCTCGACCGCCGGTGCGGGGTGCCGATCGCGAAGAACGACGTCTACGCGGCCACCGTCGGCGGAATGCGGATGACCGAGCCCTCCGCCGATCTCGCGTTGGCGCTCGCCGTCGCGTCCGCCGTGAAGGACAAGCCCGTTCCCGACGGACTGGTGATCCTCGGCGAAGTGGGACTGGCCGGCGAGGTTCGCCGGGTACCCGGCGTCGGGCGCAGGCTCGCCGAGGCCTACCGCCTCGGATTCACCCGCGCGATCGTTCCCCTCGACTCCGGGGCGGCCCCGAAGGGCATGAAGGTCACCGAGGTCGGAAACCTGGGGGCAGCCATCGCGTCACTGCGGTGACGCTCGGATCGCGGTGACGCTCAGATCGACGAGGTGCCGAACGGGCGCTCCGGCACACCGTCGACGAAGTCCTTGGTCTTCTCGAAGTGCTCGGCCGTGACGGTGAGGAACAGCCCCCGCGACGTCGCCACGACCACGTCGGGATCGGCCGTCGGCCCCTCGACGATGCGCGCCTCGGCGCTCGCGTACACCTTGCGGCGGATCGACCCGTCGATGCGCGCGTGGAATTCGAGGACGGAACCCAGCGGGATGGGCTTGGCGAAGTCGATCTCCAGATGACCCGTCACCACCGGTCCGTCGACGATCGATCGGCACACCATGCCCAGCGCCTCGTCGAACGCGGTCGAGAGGATGCCGCCGTGGATCACTCCCGGACCGCCCTGGTAGCGAGGTGCCACCTCGAGCCGGCCCCACACGTCGAGCCCCTCCCCAGCCGTGAAGCTCATCGACATCCCGGCAGGAGACTGGTCGCCGCACCCGAAGCACCGTGACCAGTGCTGCGGCACGGGCTGACCTGCGGCGGGGAAGCTGCCGACCGGTGCGGGCAGGGTCAGGTCGTCGGGCAAAGTCCAGGTACTACTCATGGATAGGTAATCTAAACGCGGGTCCGGACGTGTTTCCGCGGCGGGCCCCGACAAGTGACGTCTACCTCGGCGGGAGTATTGCGCGATGAACGATGCCGAGTCGTCGTCTGCGCTGCGCGAAACGATAGCCCGGCTGGCTCCCGGAACGGCACTCCGCGACGGACTGGAGCGCATTCTGCGCGGTCGCACGGGCGCCCTGATCGTCCTCGGTTACGACGAGCAGATGGAAGAGATCTGCGACGGCGGCTTCGAGCTCGACGTGGAGTTCGCGCCGACCCGCCTGCGTGAGCTGTCGAAGATGGACGGCGCCGTGGTTCTGTCCACCGACGGGTCCCGCATCGTGCGCGCCAACGTCCAGCTGGTCCCCGACCACAAGATCCCGACCGTCGAGTCCGGCACGCGTCACCGCGCCGCCGAGCGGACGGCCATGCAGACCGGGTACCCCGTGGTGTCGGTCAGCCAGTCGATGAGCATCGTCAGCGTGTACGTCGGCGGCATCCGGCACGTCATCGACGGGTCCGCCACGATCCTGTCGCGTGCCAATCAGGCGGTGGCCACCCTCGAGCGGTACAAGGCGCGGCTCGACGAGGTGACCCGCCAGCTGTCGGTGGTCGAGATCGAGGATTTCGTCACGCTCCGCGACGCCCTGACCGTGGTGCAGCGACTGGAGATGGTGCGGCGCGTGTCCGTCGAGATCGAGCAGGACGTGCTCGAGCTCGGCACGGACGGACGTCAGCTCGCACTGCAACTCGAGGAACTCGTCGGCGACAACGACGTGGCGAGGGAACTCATCGTGCGCGACTACCTGGCCGGCACCGGCCCGGCGCCCGCGGAGGACGTCGAGAAGTCGCTCTCCGCGCTCGACAGGATCACGGACGCAGACCTCCTCGACCTCACGACGTTGGCCCGCGCATTCGGCTACCCGGGCACCATCGAAGCGCTCGAGGCGCCGATGAGTCCTCGCGGCTACCGCGTCCTCACCCGCGTTCCCCGACTGCAGTTCAACCAGATTCACCGGCTCGTCGGCTCGTTCGGGACGCTGCAGTCACTACTGGCCGCGACGGCCGCCGACCTGCAGTCGGTGGAGGGGATCGGTGGGCTGTGGGCCCGGCACATCCGTGAGGGCCTGTCCCGGCTCGCCGAGACGTCGATCTCCGGCCCGTACGACTAGGGCTTGTTCTCGTCCTTACCGTCGGCGGTTCGGGCCGGCTTCTCCGACCACGGATTCCAGGGCGACCCGGACGGCGTCCAGGTGTTCGGCCATGGCGCGGGCGGCCTTGTCGTAACTCTTGGAGGCGATGCCCTCCACGATCCGGTCGTGCTCGTCGTTCGACTTCTGTTGCCGCCCCGCAACGAGATTCAGCGTCTCGGACTGCCGGGTGAGGGCCTCGCGAATATCGACGATCACGGATTCGAACACGCGGTTGCGGCTCGTCCTGGCGATGAACGCGTGGAACTGCGCATCCAGAGACACCCACACCAGGGGATCGTCCTCGTCCCGCATCTGGTCCACGAGGCCGCGCAGGGCGGCCAGGTCTTCGGCGGTGTGCCGCTGCGCCGCCCATCCGGCGGCGGGAATCTCCACGTGCGGACGCGCCTCCACGAGCTCGTTGGCCGCGTAGTTCCCGAAGTCGAGGTCGCGAGCGATCGAATCGCTGACGACGAACGTTCCGAGGCCCGACTTCGTCTCCGTGAGTCCGAGCGCATGGCAGGACCGCAGGGCCTCCCGGATCACCGACCGGCTGACCCCGTGCCGCGCGGCGAGGGACGCTTCGGAGGGAAGTCGTTCGCCGACCGTCAGCTCACCCGACGTGATCGCGGCACGAAGGTCCGCGAGGACCGCCTCCGCGGCGCTGACCCGGGCCGTGACCGGGCGCCTGGCTGCCCAGCTGTCTGACAGGTTCATGTGGATATTCTGCTCACGCACCGGCGACAACGTCAATACGAGGCACTTGCCGGGGGTTGACGCCTGCGAGTGAGCGCGGTAACAATTGCACCTGTCTGACAGCCTGGCAGGTGGATAGCCGGGTGGCTCGACCGAGAAATCTACCCTCTTCGAGCAGCAGACTCCATCCGCCGCATCCGTGCAGAGCAACGGCTCGCGCGAATCCCCGTGAGGAATGATCAAGTGCTCGAAACGCGAACAGAACACGATCTGCTCGGCGACCGCCAAGTGCCCGCGGATTCCTACTGGGGAATCCACACGCTGCGGGCCGTGGAGAACTTCCCCATCACCGGCCGGCCGATCTCCACCAACCCGTATCTGATTCGCGGGCTCGCCTACGTCAAATGGGCCGCGGCAACCGCCAACGAGAAACTCGGGATCCTCGATCATCGCCGGGCCGACGCTATCGGGCAGGCGTGCCGGGAGATCGTCGACGGCCGCTGGCACGAGCAGTTCGTCGTCGACGTCATCCAGGGCGGCGCCGGGACGTCGACCAACATGAACGCCAACGAGGTGATCGCCAACCGGGCACTCGAGATCCTCGGACACGGGCGCGGGGAGTACGCGGAGCTCCACCCCAACGAGCACGTGAACCTCAGCCAGTCGACCAACGACGTCTACCCCAGCGCGGTCAACATCGCGACGATCTTCGCGATCGACGACCTGCTGGACGCGATGCGCGTCCTGCAGGAGGCCTTCGCGACGAAGGCGGTCGAGTTCGCCGACACCGTGAAGATGGGGCGCACCCAACTCCAGGACGCGGTACCGATGACGCTCGGCCAGGAATTCGCCACGTACTCGGTGATGATCGACGAGGACCGCACCCGCCTCGACGAGGCCGCTCTCCTCGTCCACGAGATCAATCTCGGCGCCACCGCGATCGGCACGGGCCTGAACGCACCCGCCGGCTACGCCGAGGCAGCGTGCGACACGCTGCGGGAACTCACTGGATTCCCCCTCGTCCTGGCCACGGACCTGGTCGAGGCAACACAGGACGTCGGTCAGTTCGTCCACCTCTCGGGCGTGCTCAAGCGGATCGCGGTCAAGTTGTCGAAGGTGTGCAACGACCTCCGCCTGCTGTCGTCGGGACCGCGCGCGGGCCTGAACGAGATCAATCTCCCACCGGTACAAGCTGGTTCGTCGATCATGCCCGGCAAGGTCAATCCGGTGATCCCGGAAGTCCTCAACCAGGTGGCCTACGAGGTCATCGGCAACGACGTCACCATCACGATGGCCGCCGAATCCGGCCAGCTCCAGCTCAATGCGTTCGAACCGATCATCGTGCACTCCCTGTCCGAGGGGATGCGCCACCTCGGCGCCGCCTGCCGGATCCTGGCCGACCGCTGCGTACTCGGCATCACGGCCAACACCGATCTGCTGCGTGCCCGGGTCGAGGACTCCATCGGACTCGTCACCGCGCTCAACCCGTACATCGGTTACACCGCCTCGACCCGGATCGCGCAGGAAGCGCTGGTCTCCGGCCGCCGGGTCGCCGACCTCGTGATCGAGGCCGGTCTGCTCGACCGTGACGAACTCGACCGCCTCCTCAGCCCCGAGCATCTCGCCAACTTGAGAGCGTCCGGTTCGCCACGGCAGACACCCGTCGCCGCTGCCGCGGAGGTGGTCTCGTGACGATCGAGAAGGACGACACCTCCGGCGTCGACATCTTCGTCGAGGAAGACCTCGGCTACCGGAAAGCGCTCGGCCCCCGACAGATCCAGATGATCGCGATCGGTGGAGCGATCGGCACCGGCCTGTTCATGGGCGCGGGCGGACGCCTCCACCAGGCAGGCCCCGCACTCGTCCTCGTCTACGCTCTCTGCGGGTTCTTCGCCTTCCTGATCCTGCGGGCCTTGGGCGAACTCGTGATGCACCGACCCACCTCCGGGTCGTTCGTGTCGTACTCGCGGGAATTCTTCGGCGAGAAGATGGCCTTCGCCGCGGGCTGGCTGTACTGGATGAACTGGGCGATGACCGCCGTCGTCGACGTCACCGCAGTCGCGCTGTACATGAACTTCTTCAAGAAGTACTGGGCACCGCTCGGGAACGTCGACCAATGGGTCTTCGCCCTCGCCGCGGTCGTACTGGTCCTCGGCCTGAATCTCGTCTCCGTCAAGGTGTTCGGTGAACTGGAGTTCTGGTTCGCCCTCATCAAGGTCGTCGCCCTCGCCGCGTTCCTCGGCTTCGGCATCTACTTCGTGCTGTTCGGAACGCCGATCGAAGGACATTCGTCGGGCTTCAGCATGATCACCGACAACGGCGGACTCTTCCCCAACGGAATCCTGCCCGCCGTCGTGGTGATCCAGGGCGTCGTCTTCGCCTACGCCTCGATCGAACTCGTGGGAACCACTGCGGGCGAGACGAAGAACCCGCAGAAGGTCATCCCCAAGGCGATCAACACTGTCATCATCCGGATCCTCGTCTTCTACGTCGGATCCGTCCTGCTGCTGTCGCTGCTGCTCCCCTACACCGAGTACCACGCCGGCGAGAGCCCGTTCGTCACGTTCTTCGGCTCCATCAATGTGCAGGGCGCCGACGCGATCATGAACCTCGTGGTGCTCACGGCCGCGCTGTCTTCACTCAACGCGGGCCTGTACTCCACCGGCCGAATACTGCACTCGATGGCCATGGCCGGATCGGCGCCCTCGTTCGCCGCCCGGATGAACAAGGCAGGAGTGCCCTACGGCGGCATCGCCCTCACCGGATTCGTCATCCTGCTCGGCGTCGGACTCAACGCCGTCGTTCCCGCGCAAGCGTTCGAGATCGTCCTGAACCTCGCTGCGCTCGGGATCATCAGCGCCTGGGCCGTGATCGTGCTGTGCCAGCTGAAACTGTGGAAATTCGCCAAGGAAGGGAAACTCGCCCGGCCCGGTTTCCGGATGTTCGGCGCCCCCTACACCGGGCTCCTGACCCTGGCCTTCCTCGCGTGCGTCGTCATACTGATGGCGTTCGATCACCCCGTGGGAACCTGGACCGTCGGGTCCATCGCGATCATCGCCCCGCTGTTGGTGATCGGCTGGTTCGCCGCGCGGAACCGCATCCGCACCCTGGCCTCGGACCGCCCGACCGTTTAGCGAGAAAGGACAACAGTGCCGAAAGTCGCCGTCGTCACCACCGGAGGCACCATCGCCAGCAGGCGGGACGGGCAGGGTGTCAGCAGACCGGTGGTCGCAGGCCCGGATCTGCTGGGCAGTGCGTGGACCGGGACGGAACTCCGTGTCGTCGACGTGATGTCGAAGGACAGTTCGAGCATGACGTTCGCCGACATGGACCGCGTCCGCGACGCCGTCACCGCGGAACTGCGCGATCCCGATCTCGACGCGGTGGTCGTGCTCCACGGAACCGACACCATGGAGGAGACCGCGTACCTGGTCGACCTCCACCACGCCGACCCGCGGCCGGTGGTGTTCACGGGTGCGCAGCGCACGTTCGACCACCCGGAATCCGATGCCCAGGCCAATCTGGCCGACGCGGTCGCCGCGGGATCGGACCCCGCTCTGCGCGGAGCGGGTGTCCTCATCGCGTTCGGAAGCGCCCTGCACCGGGCGGCAGGAACGCGGAAGGTCGACACGACGTCCCTCGACGCGTTCCGATCCGTCCACCCCGCCGGTGTCACCCCGCGGCGAAGTCTCGATCCGCTGCCGTGGCATCCGATCTCCGGAACCCGCGTCGACATCGTCGCCGCCTATCCGGGGGCCGACCGCGTCCAGATCGACGCGTGCCGGGCCGCCGGGGCTCAGGGGCTGGTGCTCGACGGGCTCGGATCCGGGAACGCGAACCCGGCGATCGTCGAGGCGGTCCGGGACTGCGCGAACGCCGGGATCCCGGTCGTGGTCACCACCCGGGTGCCACAGGGCCCGACGTCCGCCACGTACGGCGGTGGGGGCGGCGGGCACGACCTCGTTTCGGCGGGTGCACTGTTCTCCACCGACCTCAGAGCAGGTCAGGCCCGCATCCTTCTCGCGGCGCTGCTCGCCGACCCCGAGCACACCGACCTCGACAAGGAATTCGATCGGCGCTCGCGCCTCGACCCCGCACCGAGGATCAGCTGAGGTTGAACGGCTCCGGCGCGCTGCGGAGCTGACCGAGCTGGCCGACCACGGTGTACGCACCGGGCCCCACCGGATCACGCTGGGGTTCCGGTTGCGTCAGGCAGTCGGGGGCGGACGTCTTGGCCGACCACTTCACGGTGAACTGAGCCTGCTCGCCGGGTGCGAGGGTGCGCACGTCGGCCGCGGACTGCGGGAAGCAGTCGATGTTGGACCACAGCCGCACGGCACCGTCGATCGTGTAGACGAGCACCTGCTGGAGGCTGCTGCCCAGATCGCGTTCGCACGGTGTGGTGCCGATGTTGGTGACGACCGTCGTGAAGCTCGGCTCCTCACCCGCCAGGTACGTCGGCTTGTCGGCAGCCACCTTGATGGCCAGCGACTGGTCCGGGCACTGTCCCGCGGCGACCGGCTGGCCGCTGGGAGCCGTGCTGCTCGAGGCGCCGCTGCTCGACGCCCCGGATGAACCGGACGTGCCCGAGGAGGCCTGGCCGCCGGCGGCAGCGGCGCCACCGCCGCCACCACCGGAACCGCCCGAACCGCCGCTGGACGTGGACGAACCCGAGGCTGTCGGGGAAATCGACACAGGAGTGGTCAACGAGGAACTCGCTGCCGCCGGATCCGTCTCGGAGTCACCGCCACCACGAAGCGAGTTGATCAACCACACGACGAGCAGCAACACGACGATGGCGCCGCCGATCGCCAGCGCCCTGCGGCGCCAGTAAATCTCGGGGGCAACGGTCCATTCGGTTCCAGCACGACGTCAACGGTAGTTCGGCGTCGCGCGGCAACGGCTCAGCGGGTGCGGCGTGTCGCGGTCAGTCCGTGAGCTCACCGATGTCCCCGACGGCGCCCTGCAGGTGAGTCCGGCCGTCGGACAGCTTGTAGGTGACACCCGCGATGGCGCACGCCCCGCTCTCCACCTTCTCCGCGATGATGCGCGACCGCTGCATGAGCAGCGCCCCGGTCTCCACCACGTGGCGGCCTTCGAGTTCGTCGACGGTGGTGAGGCCCTCACGGCGTCCCATGAGGATCGACGGCGCGACACGTTCCACGATGCTGCGGATGAATCCGGGCGGCACGTTGCCGTCGTCGAGAGCGTCGAGCGTCGCCTTGACGGCACCGCAGCTGTCGTGACCGAGCACGACGATGAGCGGCACGTTCAACACGCCGACGGCGTACTCGATGGACCCGAGCACGGCGTCGTCGATCACGTGACCGGCGGTGCGGACGACGAACATGTCGCCCAGACCCTGGTCGAAGATGATCTCGGCGGCGACGCGGGAGTCTCCGCATCCGAACAGGACGGCCGTGGGGTGCTGGCCGCCGACGAGCTTCGCGCGATCGGCGATGCCCTGGCTGGGATGGAGCGAGGTACCGCTCACGAATCTGTCGTTACCCTGACGCAGGGCCTTCCACGCGGACACGGGGTTGGAATTAGGCATGGGACCATTGTGCACCGGGCGTGTCGCACCGTCGCGACGGGAATGTGACAACCGCGGAAAATCTGTTTCCCCCGTGAACGAAGGGACTTGTGAGGACGAAGTGGCCGTTGACTCCTCCGCGCTGATCAACTGGTACGACGTACAGGCCCGGGATCTGCCGTGGCGCCGCGACGGCGTCACCGCCTGGCACATCCTGATGAGCGAGATCATGCTGCAGCAGACGCCCGTCGTCCGAGTGGCCCCGATCTGGGAGGAATGGGTGCGGCGCTGGCCCGTCCCGTCCCGCATGGCCGCGTCGAGTCAAGCCGACGTACTGCGCGCGTGGGGCAAGCTCGGGTACCCGCGCCGCGCGCTGCGACTCCACGAGTGCGCCGCAGTACTGGCCGCCGAGCACGGCGACGTGGTTCCGAGCGACGTCGACACCCTCCTCGGCCTGCCCGGCATCGGTGCCTACACCGCGCGGGCCGTCGCCTGCTTCGCCTACGGACAGCGCGTCCCCGTCGTCGACACGAACGTCCGGCGGGTGGTCGCCAGGGCCGTGCACGGACGCGCCGAGCCGGGAAATCCCTCGACCACGCGTGACCTCGCCGACGTGTCCGCGCTGCTCCCCCGCACCCGGGCGCGGGCCGCCACGTTCTCCGCGGCCATCATGGAACTGGGGGCCACCGTGTGCACCGCCCGCTCGCCCGAATGCGCTGACTGCCCACTCCCCAGCTGCGCCTGGGTGGATGCCGGACGTCCCCCGCACACCGGTGAGCGCCGGAAGGTCCAGAAATTCGCCGGCACCGACCGTCAGGTGCGCGGCAAGCTCATGGCCGTACTCCGCGAGAGCTCCGCCCCGGTCGAACGCGTCCGGCTCGACCAGGTGTGGCCGGGCGATCCGGGCCAACGCGACCGCGCCCTCCACTCCCTGCTGATCGACGGCCTCGTCGAGCAGACCGACGACGGCCTCTTCGCACTCGCAGGCGAGGGCAGCTAGCTCACACCGGAACCGCTTCGATGACGGATGACCGGGGACCTTGCGTGATCGAATCCAGCGTGAATCCGTGGTCGGTCAACAGCCGGCGCCATTCGGTGATCGTGCGCTCACGACCTCCCAGGAGAACCAGCATGTGGAGATCCAGCAGAGCCATGGGGTGGGTTGTCGCCGATTCCGGCAGGACCTGCTCGACAATCATCAATCGTCCACCTGGCGGAATCGCTTGCCGGCAACTGCTGAGGATCTTGCCGGCGGACGCGTCATCCCAGTCGTGGAGAATCTGAGACAGCACGTACACGTCACCATTGCCTGGGACGTCGTCGAAGAAGCTTCCGCCCACAACTGTCGTTCGTTCACCGATGCCCGCCGAATCAAACGTCGACGGCGCTTCCGCGACCACATGAGGCAGATCGAACAAAATTCCGCGCAGATGCGCGTGCCGATCGAGCAACCGGGTGATCAGCGCGCCGGTCCCGCCACCGACGTCGACGACCGTTCCCACGTCAGACCAGTCGTGGTCGAGCAAAGGCAGCAAACGCAACTCGACCAGCCCTGCTTGGCCCCGTGCGAACTCATCGGCTGCCGACGGATTCTCGGACAACCATTCGAAGTACGGCTTTCCGAACGCCGCTGAAAACGATTCCTTCCCCGTCCGGATCGAATGCGCTGCATGCCCCCACACGAGGTAGGCCTCGTTCGACATCAAGCCGACCAAGTGACGAAGCGAGCCCGGAGCGGAGGCCCGCAGCAGCTCACCGGCCTCCGTCAACGCAAATCGCCCTGCACCGACTTCCGCAAACAAGCCTTCCGCGACGAGGACCCGCAGGAATCGACCGAGTGCGTCGGCGTCGGCGCCCACGCTCGCCGCGAGATCGCCGAGCAAGCACGCACCGTCCGCCAATCGTTCGGGCACACCCAGTTCGCACACGGATGAAATAGATTGGGAAACGATGTATCCCATGATTTGTTTTCTCACTCGGTGGTTGACATCGCTCATGTTCACGCCACCTCGGACAGCCGCGGGAAGAGTGACATCATCGCAGCATTTTTCAAATACGACGCGCCTGCCGTACCGCCGGTGCCAGGTACCGTTCCGATGACTTTCAGGGTGATGCCCCAGTGGCCGCGCTTCATCGCAACCCACGCACGGTCCAGGCGCCGCATCGCCTCCTCGAGAACGTGTGCATCCGGATGCGTTTTCCTCATCGAGAGATACACGTCCTGCAACGTGGTGTCCCCGACATCGATCTTCCCAATATGCTCGAAGTCACGGGGATCGAGTGGAGCGCAGGCGAACTCGACTTCACGAAACGCGCGCGACTGCACCGCGCTCCGCCCATGGGTGAAGCCGCGAATAATCGAGAAGGCGTCAACCGGCATCGTCGTGAGAACCCGGAAGAGCGCAGGCACCGCTTCGAGGCGGATCGACGCCCGGTCGAGGCGACCCTTTGCCGCTGCGGCCAGACCGTGGCGCAGGTCACGGATCGCCATCGAAATCGCTGTTGCGACTTGCCGATACAGACCTTCGAAGATCTGGATGCAGCGGATGAACATCTGCTCGTCGTGCAGGCGCGTCGTCGGCAACAACGTCAGCCGAACTGCACTTCCGATCTCTTCGGGGACGCCGTTCAGCGCCGGCGCGGCGTTTGAAGCAAACGAACTGTAGTCGGCGCCCGGCTGAGCCAGCGCCGCAAGACCGGCCGCAGCGACGGAAGGATCGAGCGAGAAATCGGGTGCGAGCCTGTCGAGTTGGGTCACGACCCGTGTCACTGCACGCGTCCGGACCACCTGGGGGGCGTGTGCCGACCTCCCGAGTGCTCGCGCCTCCAGCAACGCGAGGTCCATGGCCGCGGCAGCAACGAATGCGTCCACGCGCTGCGCGTCATCGGACCGGACGACCTGGTCGAAATAGTCGAGCCCGACATATGACAGATAGTCGCCATCCTGAGCATCGAACGTCATCGGTAGCCAGGCACCGAGAACATGATGCTCACGGTTGTTGTTATGGAAGTTTTGCAGCATGGCGACCAGGTGGGGCCGGACCCCGTTACGCCCGACCGTCTGATAATGGGCCGCGACGGCCGCATGGGGAAACTCCGCGTGTCCCACCTCCCATTGTCGGAGCGCATTCTCGATATTGCGTCCAGACAATTCATCGGTCGTCGCTTCAGCAGCCTGAAGGCACGTGCCTCCGACGCCGATCACGCCGGAACGAACAAATTTCTGCTCGGCTTCGAGCAGCGTTTCGGAAATCAATGCGAAACTCGCCTCTCATCCGTACTGCGGTGTTCAGCTATCTTCGACGACGCGCGGCGAATGCGGATAGACACCCTAGGGAGACTTCTCGACACCCTTTCCGCTGGGGGGGTGACGTTTTCAACCCTGGGGTGCCTGTTCCGCCCGCAGGCACGTGCCCAGGATTGGGAGCGATACAGAACTCGAGGCAGGTCGATCCCACAGAAGGAAGAAATCTATGCACATAATCGCCAGAAGCGCACTCGAGACGATCAACGAAGCCGTTGTCGGCGGGAGCGTCCACAACCTGGGTGTCGTCAAGATATTCAGCCAACACCCTCAGTTGGCGCAATTCATTCCTGCTTCCAGCAATTTGGCGATCAGCTGGGTCAGGTTGGAGTGCGGTGAGGTGCTGGCGGTGCACAAGCACCCGGAGCCCAGTCTGATCCTGATCTGCGAGGGTTCCGGACGAACGATGGGCGGTGCTGAGCAGGAGGTCGGTGCCGGAGACATGATCCTCGTCCCCGGCGACTCCTGGCACGGCTTCGAAGGAACCCGGGACGGTTTCTGGGCGCTCTCGATCCAGTTCAACGGCAAGGCACTCTACGAGGACGCCGAGAAGCCCAACGCGGTGTTTGCAGGCGAGGTACCGAATCGGGCGGCTGTGCTCCTGGCGGACAACGAGAAGTACCTGCAGCAATTTGGTACCAGCAGCCTGTTGCGGCTGATCGATGCCCCCTCGTTCGACGACCCCCACGTTCGGGAACGGCTTCTCGACTGCCAGCAGACCTGGTCGGACGTGTTTCAGGACCTGCTGCACCTGCGTGTCGCGATGACTACCGATACGGCGCACAAGCAGGTGGCGCTCGACCATCTGGTCGAGGAACTGGGCCATAACGACAACCTGCGCAACCAACGGGGATCAGCGCACGCGCCGGTCACCGATGAGACGTTCGTATCGACAATGGAGTGGTTCAGGCATCAAATGCTGTACCGGAGCGACATGGTGCGCACTCTGCTGATGCATGTGGTGCTTGAAGGTAGTGGCGAAATCTGGCACCGGGAAGCGGCGCGAGCGTTTCCGGCAATTCCGCACTTCCAAGAACACGGAGAAGACGACGGCCAGCACGTGAGTATGGGGATCGATCTGCTCGATCGCGCAACGCCGGCCGAGATTCGAGAACTCCGCGAAGCACTCGCCGAGGGATGGAAGATGATCACGCAATTGTGCGACAGAATCGCGTCGCTCGCCCTGGCCGACACGGCGGTCCCCACGTACTCCACATGCTGAGCGTCCTCAGGAAAGTCGTCTGGTTCGAGGTTCCCAAACCCCGAACTCGACTCGACCCTGTGCCCAACGCCTCGCACCTTGCCAGATGGCAGCGGTGGTGTGACGCGGCGCAGCGGGACAGCGTGAACGCGCTCCGAGGCGAGCGACTGAGCAGATCCGTCTTCGGCGGACTTCGTCGTGACATCATGCTCGGGCTCGTGGCCATCGCGGTCAATGCAGGATGCGCCTTTGGTGCTGCGATCACGCTGAAATCGCTGATCCAGCACCTCGTCACCGGCGATCCAGCACTCATGACGAACCTCACGCTTGGTATCACCTGCATCGTGCTGACCTACTTGGCGTGGCTTGCATTGAATCACACCTTCATGCAAGCCGACGTGGTAGGCATCGGAGCCCGGACATACATCGAACAAAGGCTGCTGCACAAGAAACGCAGCATTGCCCCTTCCGACCAACCGGCCGACCTGGTCACGCTCCTGGACCGGGAGGCAGCACGCGTCGAAAATGCTTGGTCAGGACTCATTTTCATCATTCTGGCACTCGCAACTATCACCTTTACCTCCGCGTACTTCTTCGTGGCGTTGGGACTGAGCGCTCTGGCGGCACTGTCGGTGATTCTCGTCAGTTCCGCGGTGATCTACTGGAACGCAAAACAATTGAATGCCGCGCACGCTGCACTGTCGGTGACGGCGGCAGATCGCATCGAAGTCGGCCTGTTTTCGCTGAACAATCGCCTGCTCGCGTGGCTCAAGAACTGGAATGACGAACTATTTCGGCGCTATGCCGACAAGCGAGATGGCGAGGAGCGCGCGCTCCTGAAAGCGGCGCATCTCATCGCGCGGATCAACCTCATATCGACACTCACTCCGATCGTTGCCATGCTTGCCGCGGTGTTTACCCAGCTGGCCCACGTTGGTTACGTCGATCCAGCAGGCCTGTTGTCCGCAATGGCGCTGGTCGGAGGCTTGAAATCCGTCGCCAACAATATCCCCTTCATTGTTCAGAGTCTGTCCCAGGGCATTGTCGGGCACTCCAACGTTGCGAAGTATCTATCCAGTCCGCACTCGCTGGACACCGATGCGACCGCAACGCGCCTACCGGCGACAACGGCGAAGCACATCGCCGTCGTCGGCGCCGCAGGCAGTGGCAAGACATCCGTTCTGAAAATCGGTGCACGCCACAGCAGCCAGGTGAACAGCAAAACGTTCTTCGTACCGGATGAACCGTGGATATTCCCTGGCGGGCTCTACGAGAATTTGTGTCTCTATCGAAGCGAATTTACCGACGACGAGGCCCGTCGAGCCTTGACACTGTCCCGACTTCCCGGAACCTTCTACGGCGATTACCTCTCGAGCAAGTCACGAGACCGGACCGAGGGCTGGAACGTGTCCCGCGGTCAGGGGAAGCGGCTGGAACTGGCACGGGCAATATTGGCCGAACCGAAGTTCGTTTACCTGGATCAGCCCACAGCAGGGCTGGACGACGACCTGGCGAATGGGCTGTTGGCCTCCCTTCTGCGCGGGCCGTGGCACGACACCACGGTCATTTATGCAACGGACAAGTCCGATGAGAAAGATGCTGCAGACGAGATATGGGTAGTGGCCGGAGGCGAAGTCGTGGAGGTGATGCGAAACCTCACACCGCGTGCGGCGAATCCTGCTCGAGAACGCAAAAGGCATCTCGCTCGCGAGGCTCGGTCGTTCGCTCGCTGTCCCCAGGGCGTGGACCGAGCGGAATTCTCGACTTCGTCACGCCGCAGTCTGATGAGCCTGGGCGTCGCGAAAGTCGCGGTTGTCGCATGCGTCCTGTTTGCGTGCCGCGACGTTCTGACGATTGTCGGTGACTACACAGCTGCCAGCGGCATTTCGACCACGAATGCGCGGACAGCAGCGACAACCCTCATCACCGCACTGTCCGCCGGGGCCCTCCTGTCGATTTTCACCTCCCTGTTCATAGTCAAACGCAGCATCGTGGCGGCATCCCGAAAATGTCGGAACTACTTCTCGACCGTCATGAGTCCAAAGCCCTCCAGGCCGGCCTTCGACGAGGTCGATCAGGACTATCAGAGCAAACTGACTTGGGATCAACGACGTATCGACGAACTTCTGCCAGAAGTACTTCTGAATACGCTGGGTGCGGTTACATTGCTGCTCACGACCGCCGCATTCGTATTGAGCAAGAACATATTCGTCCTGCTGCCCCTTGTCGGGATGTGCTTCGCCTACTGGCACAGTTCGAAGCGATCGGGAAGGCGACTGCAGGACTTCAACGATAGAGAGATCGGTACGACGTCGACCGTGTTGGAGCGGGTCGAGGCCATTACCTGGAGCTCAGCGAGATTCGACTTGGCACGCGACAACTCGGCCCTCGTCAATTGGCTGAACAAGAGTTTGATGAATCGCGCCTTCGCTTCGATGGACAATGCGGGCGCGCGCCGCTGGTTCAATTACAAGCTCGATTTGATGGGTGTGCTCTTCCTGTCGGTCGTCGTCGGTTCAACCGTGTTTGTCCAGGCCGGCGGCGGACCCGGCCTCAGCGGTGTTCTCGCGCTCAGTCTCTCGTACAGCCTCATCGCTGTTTTCGCCCGAGTGGGCCGTTGTCTGGTGGACCTCAGACAGGTTCTCGACAGCGCGGATCGTCTCCTCACGCCTCCGACCGGCCCGGCGCCGTGCTGGACCGGCTCAGCAGTTGAAGACGCAGCGCCCGTAGCATTTTCGGAGGTAACGTACGTCGCGCCGCACACCGGGGCGGTGCTGCTGGAAGAGCTTTCCGAGTCCTTTGCCAGCCGAGACGTCGTGGTCATCATGGGCCCGAGCGGGGTCGGTAAGTCGACATTTGCGAAGCTGGTGGTGGGCAGTCTACAGCCGACAACAGGCGTCCTCTCGACATTGGGCCGAACGACGGGATACGTCTCGAATTCCCACACCGAAGACATCCTCCTCCTGACGTCGAGTCCGATCTTCAAGCCAGGCAGATTGATCGAACACTTCAACAACCCGTTACCGCTCGAATTGGCTCGCGTCGTCGACTATCTCGACGTGGCAGACGTCGTCGGGCGACTACCGTCCGGATTCGACGAGCCCGTCCCTGCCACGGGTCAGTTGAATCTGAGCAAGACGGAACTGCAGCGGCTGGCGCTCCTCGACCTGTTGATCAATCGCCCGGCGGTCGCAATTCTCGACGAAGCGACTTCCGAGTTGAGTACAACAGCAGAGCTCTCGATATTGCAAGCCGTGATATCTGCCTTGCCGGACACGCTCTTCTTCATCATCACGCACAATCCCGGGCTGACCGAACTTGCCAACCGAGTCTTCCACTTCAACGGCGAGCGACGCCTCCTCGAGAATTCTGGCCAGTCGCACACGACAGCCGATCGGAACTGGAATGGAAAGGAGGAAGACCATGGAATGGCTGCCCCAACGCGATGCGTTCTGTAACAGTCACAACGTTCCACGGCCACAACTTCCGCTGAGGAACATCGCGCACTGGAACGCGGTACTCCAGGGCAGCGTGAGCAGCAATGACGCCCTGCATCACGAGCGAGCGTTCGTCGCACCCGGATACTTCTACATGCCCGTGTGCGACGAGCCCGACGATCGGACATTGGCGGAGTTGTCGAGCCTGGCGTCAACCGCCGACTGGTTGTTGGTCCCTTCCCTTCGCAGATCCGATCGCCGTCGGCGCGCCGACGTCATTGCAGTTCCATTCATGAAGGCGGCGTTCTTCCGGTCCTCGCGAAGTGTGGACCTCGCCTTGCGAACCGCGGTAGGACCCAGCCAGTACAAATCAATCGTCAGGCTCACGAGGAAGGCCGAAGCGGCATGCACAACCGAGATACACCGTCTCTCGGACGTGGCAGAAGACAATCGGGTCCTGCGCGATTTCGCCTGCCTTCAGGCCTTGAATGTGGCCAAGTACGGACACGCCAAGAACCTCTATACGAGCGATGTGCTGCGTATGTTGGCACGCTCGTCCGAAGGTGAGAAATATTTCGTGAAGCTGGACTACGAAAAGTATTCGAATACTCCGTTGGCCGGATCACTGAGCTACGCCGACGATCACCGTGGCGTGTTTACGAAACTCGTTCGGGGACTGGACCACGACCGAATTCCGCGTGGGTTGAATCTGTATATCGCCGACTACTACCAAATGTATCATTTCGCGGATCGGCTGGGTTTCGCGGACGTCTGCCTCGGCCGAGGCGCCATCGACGCGAAGGTCCGGGTGGGCGCAATTCACATTGTCAACCTGGACAACTGGCTGATTCCGGTCAACACACAGCGTACACAGGCGATGCAGGACTACGCGAGATCGCGACATGGAGACTGAGATGATCAGCGAAATAGCCTGGGCAGATGGAAGATGCGTGCGATTCGACGAGGTGATCCTGTCACCTGCCACCCATGGGTTGTCGTATGCCACGTCGGTGTTCGACGGTATCCGCACGTACGGCGGCAGCATCTTCAAATGCGACGACCACATAGCGAGGTTGCGGAGGTCCGCCGAGTTGTTCGGGCACACCGTGCACTATTCGAATGCGGACTTGGCCGACGCTTGCCACGAATTGGTGAGGGCCAACGATCTGGCCGATGCGTACATCAAGTGCTTGGTCTTCTATGACGACACCGATGTGAGTTTCAAGGCGCAGGGCTCTTCCACCAAGGTGGTCCTGTTTGCCCTGCCCTTTCCTTCGAATTCGGCCGCGGAGCAATATCGGCTCTCGACGGCAACGTGGCGGCGTGCACCCGCCTCCTGCCACCCGTATCAGGCGAAAACGTCGTCTACCTACGCGTTGAGCTACTTGAGCCACCGCGGGCGGGCCGACGACTACGATGATGTGCTCTTCCTCTCGACAGCCGACGCTGTGTGCGAGTCGAGCGGCTCGAACGTGTTCTTCGTCAAGGGAAACGCATTGTTCACGCCGACTGCCGAATTGGCCCTCGACGGGATTACCCGAAGGGTGATAATCGATGAGCTGTGTCCGCGACTGAAGCTCTCGGTAACGGAACGCGACATCGCCTACGGCGAGATCGGATCGTTCGACGCCGCATTTCTGTGCGGGACTGCGATCGAAATCATGGAGGTTTCCGGCATCGACGAGATCCGGTATGGGAAGTCCGCAGTGGTCGATGCGATTGCAACCGAGTATCGGCACTTGACCAACGGCCGGTCCGCGATCAGATGACGACCAAGCAAGGTGGGTCATCCTTCCCCCCAGGGTTCCTAGCTTCACGGCCGTCGGCCCGGGATAGTACTGGAAGGTGAAAGTCCATTTCGCCGAACGATATTCCATCCAGCGGGGTCTTCTAAATGAAACTGCTCATCCTCCATCGCGTTCCGTATTCCTTCATCGAATACCATCGTGTAATCGATCATGGAATTCACGATGTCGTCTACGTGGGCTCGAGCGCGCAACTTGCGACCGTGCCGCCCGACCTCCCTTGCACGAGGGTTGAACGCCCGGGTCGAGCAGGTCTGGCCGAGGAAGTTCGCACCCTGTTCTCCCCCGACGATGCCTTCGACCGAGTCATCAGCGTCTCCCAGTACGAGATGATGGAGGCAGCGCAGATAAGACGGAGCCTCGGAACAGAAGGAGTATCACCGGAGCAGGTCCACATCGTGAACGACAAGGTAGCGATGAAAGCCGCAGTCGCAGGATGCGGACTTCGCGTGCCCAGATTTGTTCGCTGCGATGAGGCGCTCACCGCTTCCTCCGCCGATGTCACTCCGTGGGCTGGGAAGACCGTGCTCAAACCACTCGATGGAACCGCCAGCAAGGATGTTTTCGTTTTCGCCACCTACGCTGACGCCGGCACTGCGATTCTCAACCACCCTACGGGTCTGGAGGACTGGGATCCGGAACGCTTCCAGCTCGAAGAATATGTGGAGGGGCCGATCTTCCACTTTGATGGCGTGATGCTTGCCGGTGCGCCGGTGGCGATCGTCGCCAGCAGATATCTGGGCACTTGCCTCGAGTTTGCCCAGGGAGTTCCGCAGGGATCGATTCAAGTCGACGACGACGGTGGGCGTTGCAAGGTAGCGGTCGAGTACCTTCGGGCCGTGGGTATCGACAATGGCCCATTTCATCTCGAAATGATCGAGGCCGCAGATGGAATGGTTTTCCTGGAGGTCGGCGCCCGACCTGGCGGCGGACATATCAAGGAGACATTCCGGCTTGCCACAGGCATCGACTTGGTCGCGGCCGGTTTGGCCTGCAACCTCGATTGGTCACCTCTCGAAATCAATCCACTGAAACGGTGGTTCGAAAGTACGGCGAGCAGTACGGTCTACGGGGATTTCATGTTCCCGGGTCACCTGCTTCCGTCGCGGTACTGCGCGATATCGGGTGGAGAACGGTTTCAGGCCCACCCAGACGTTGTTCGATGGAAGGAGCTGGATGCGGGCGCTTCTCTTCCGGAGACCGTGAGCTATTTCGATTTCGAATTGCCCGTCAGCGGTATCGTCGCCGGCCGGTCGAGCTCTGAAGTGACCTCACTCATTCGCGAAATCCTGACGACCGTGCAAGTCGTACCGATTGAGCAGCCCACGCAATGCCCCACACGTGGCTGACCGGACAGAACGTGAATCTGCCCGGTCAGTGCGGGAGCGGGCTGTCAGCTGTTGTCAATTTATCTAAAGCTATCTATCAGATTCTCGTATTTGTCTCTTCACCGCGAATTGGTGACGCTGCGAAATACGTGGGTCGTCGGTCATTGGGGTGCGCAAGGTCGCCGCCGGAAGGCCGGTTGCCTTCTCTGCGTATCGGTTCGGATTACCAACTCTTCGACCGCGACCGGCGCCTCTCCGATGCGGGCCTATACCGGAAGGTGCGGCAGCGACGGCGGAGATGGTGGAAGCTGCATTGCGGGGTGTCGGGCTCGGCAGGGCACGAGGGTCGTCGGCCGATCAGGAATAGCTGCTGCGGGAGAACCGATCTAGATGAGATGCATTGTGTCTGCGGATGATCGTGATCCGAGCCGCGAGAAGCAGGGTCCGGTGCGCGCCCGGATACTCGACGGCATACCCGTGGCAGGCTCACGGTGGTGCAGATGCAGCAGGATCGCAGGCTGCCCGCGCAGGGGCATGTCGCCGCCGCCCGCCTCGGCTGGAACCCGCACTACCCGGACGGAATCTACGTCCGTCGCGGGTGAGCAGGGTGGTGACGGCGCAGGTGATGGCGTCCCTGCGGACCCTCGCCTACCGGGACACCGCGATCACGGCGCTGTCTGAGCGGTTCGACTCGGCCACCGGCCGAATAGCCCCGCCCACCGCCGCCGCGGACTGGGTGCCGGCGGGTTTCGCCCGGGGTGTACGGCGTCAGCTCGTCGCCCGTGCCCGCTGCACCGACGGGGCGCAGTCGGCGCGGTTGCGGATCACCGACGTCCAGGGACCACCGCAGGTCGCCGCCACGGCCCGACTCTCTGCCGCGGATCGGCAGCTCACGCAGATCACCGCGGCCGGGCGTGAGTTGGTGTTGACGGTGAAGCTGCCGACCTGCTCGGCCCCGGCAGGGCGGGCGCAGTGGCGGCGGGTCCGGCTGACCGCGGCCATCCCCGCACACCTGCACGGCCGGGCGATCACCGACTGGCATCTGCCGATCCTCGTCCTCGACCGCCGGGGGTCTGTTGTTGCGGTGCGCCGCGACCGAACTCGTCCCCGCCGCCGATCTGATGGCCAGCACGGTCGCGGTCGGGGTCGACTGGTCCCCGTCCACACTCGGCGCCGCCGCCATCACCGCTGACGGCCCGGCCGGGTTGTCGTCGGATTACCGGGGCTGGCCGTACGACGACCGCGGCCTCGGAATCAAACTGGCACGCCTACAGACCGAAGGCCAGATGCTGCACCGCAAGGCGGCCCGGTTGACGCGGCTGGCCGTCGCCGCCGAACCCGAGGTCCGCGCCCAACTCGAGGGGAAGATCGCCGTCCTCAACGAGCATCGGACTGCGGTGGGCGTCAAACGGGGCAAGATCAACCGGGAACTGGGATTCCACTTCGCCCGCCAGGTCACCGACTACGCCGCCACCGCGGGTGCGCAGGTGATCGCGGTCGAGGACCTCACCACCCTCGAGACCCGCGGACACGGACGAGTCAACAACAACCGGGCCGCGCAGTCCGCCCGCCGTAAAGCGACCGCCGCCCTCACGCACACCGCCGCGGGTGTGGGTGTCGCGGTGGTCACGGTGCCCGCCCCCGGATCCTCGGCACAGTGTCCGGGGTGCGACGAACCGCTCACCCGCCCCGGCGGCTGTCACACCGCATGGTGTCCCCGCTGCCTGGTCGGCGGCAACCGCGACCAGATTGCCGGGGTGAACCTGGCCAAACGCGCGCTGCTCGGTAAGAACAAGGTGACCCGGCGGCGGGGGCAGCTGCCCGCGGTTCGGGTCGCCGAGCACGCGCCGGTCCGAAAGTCCCGGGACAAGACCAGTCCGACACCGCGTCGGCCGCGGCATCGCCGGGTCCGCCGCAGCCTCCGCACCGTGACACCGCGGGCGGGGGGTGACTCCGAAACAGCATGTTCCTGCACCCGAAGCGTCGGTGTGGGACGGTCCAACCCACACCACCACACGGTGATGCGGGTAGCCATGACACACGTATATCTCAACCATCAGCCACACCAGTGGCAGATAGTACGAGATCTACGTAGACGCTCGTCTCCACCCGAATCCGAGCCTGCGCCTCAGCCAACCGGCGCTCGGCGTCCACGAGATCAGTGCCGACCGCGACTATGACACCTTGACGATCCGCAGAGGACCGGAGCGGACCGAGGTGTTGCCCGGGTTCGAGAGAACACTGCAACCGGATGACCCCCTCGGCCTGACGCGCGGCTTCGATGCCCTGCACGCGTTCGATCACCACATTCTCGTAACCAAAGAATGCGACGCAGCCTGCACCGCGCCCGGGTGCTCGCGATTGCGGTGGCAGCCCGGCAAGATGACAGATCGACTCCCGGACCAGATCGCGACCCATCGCACGGTGCACCAGCTCCCAAATGAAATCGCCTCCAGGACGGGTATTGCCCTCGATGATCCGTGGCCCGGCCGAACCGATACGCACTTCGGTATGGGCCGGCCCAAAGGAATGACCGATCGAACTGAGGAAATCGGTGACGAGATCGCGGAGCTCGGCAAGGGCCGATGCCGCGAGCACGGCCGGCATCAGATGACCGGTTTCGATATACCGTGGCGGGCCGGTGGTGGTTTTTGCGGTCACCGCGATGATCTCGTGCCGGCCATCCGTGGTGAAGGATTCGACGCTGTATTCGGGGCCGTCGATGAACTCTTCGACGAGAGTCGGCCCGGGGTACTCGCCGCGAGAGCAGGCGAATGCGGATTCGACCTGGTCAAGGCTGGAGACGCGAAGAACACCGGAGCTGCCGGCGCCTTCAGCCGGCTTGACGATGATCGGGCCGCCCACTGACTGAAGAAAGCTCCGTACCTCGGAGGCCGAATCGCAGCTTCGGGTCAGCACAGCTCCGAGATCACGGCCGGCCAGGTGCTCGCGCATGGCGATCTTGTCGCGGGTCAACCGGACGGCTTCCCGCGCATTGCCCTTGATGCCCAATGCCTCTTTGATCACGGCGGCCGGCATGAGGCCGTGCTCGGTGAATGACACGACGGCATCGACGGGTTCAACCTCGTGCAGCTCCTGCGCCATGCTGAGCGCCTCTGCCTGGTTGCGGTAGTCGAATACGCACAGCCGGTGGGCGCGCCTGGCCTGCCGCGCGGTGACCGATTCGGAATTCTGAAACACAGACAGCTCGACCGGTAGATCTTCGATCATTCGGAAAGTCTCGTCATGTCCGCCGACGATCAAAATGTGAGCCATGCCGACCCAGCTCCTCGAGGTCCGCTGATTCCCGGAGGTCGCGCTCGTCCGGCCGGTCTCACTTCCGGCCCTCGATTGCGCTGAAGCCGCAGGGCAGGAGCGTACTGCCGGTGAGTTCGAGGCCTGCGCGCTCGTATAGGCGCGCGTAGTCCTGAATCGTTCGCTCCCGGCCGCCCGTCATGACCAGCATGGCGACGTCCACCACATTTCCCCAGACGTATCCGCCGTCCTCGCTGATCACCCGCTCCAGGACCAGGATCCTGCCGCCGGGCGCGAGTGCGTTCGCGCAATTGATGAGGACGCGTACCGAGTCGTCGTCGTTCATCGTGTGAAGAACGCTCTTGAGCAGGTGGACGTCGCCCCCGCCAGGCACCTCTGTGAAACCGTCGCCGGGCACAATGCCACACCGCTCATCGACGCCATATTCCCGCAAGGTGTCACCGGCCCTGGCCAGCGAGAACTCCAGGTCGTAAATCGTGCCCCGCAGATGATCGTATTTGCGCAACAGCTGGGCGGTCACGATGCCGTAGCCACCGCCGACATCGACGACGTGCCGATTGTCCGTGAAATCGATCGCTTCCGCGGTCTCGAGACCGGTGCGGATCGAGATCTCGTGCCAGCCCAGATGGAAGCGCTGGGCGGAGTCGGGGTGCTCGGCCAGGTAGTCGAAGAGCGATTTGCCGAAGAACTGGCCGAATCCTGTCTGTCCCGTACGTGCGCATTGGAGCAGCTCGCTCCAGGCCAGGTACGTTTCTGCGCCGGCAAAGAGCTCCACCTCGCTTGCGATCGATTCCGGATTATCCCTGCGCAAGAATTCGGCTCGCGGCGTGAGTGCGCATCTGTCCTGCTCGTCCACGGAGAAGATCCCCGCGCTCATGAGTAGGCGGAGGATCCGCTTCAGCGCATCGGGATCAGTGCCGCTTCGTTGGGCGAGGTCGGCAAGCGCCATTGGGCCCCCCGCCAGCAGATCGGCGAGCTCCAGCTCGACGGCTACGAACAAGCAGCTGGATATGTTGTAGCCATGAACCATTTCTTTGACACAGAGACGGTCGGGCTTGTCACGGAAGTCGAAATACATGTGCGCCTTCGAATAGGTCGTGGAGTACAGCAATACGTGGAACTCCCGGACTCCCGGGCGTTCAACCAGCGTGAGGTTTCACCGCGTCGCGCGATAGATACCCAGGGGCTGGCAACCATCCACCCCCGCCCCCACCACGTAGGTTCAGGTGGTAATCGCAGGGTCCGATTCCGACCCCAGATTTCGCACCAGCCAACGCCCGTCGACGAGATGCATGAGGACCGGGCACACGTACCGGGGATCGTTCGGCTGCCACAGATCGCCCTCCAGCGCCGAGGCGTCGAATACGTAGAGCGCCTCGACCCCGGGGCGACCATCCTGGTGGCTGAACCGATTCCCCACGTCGCCGGATCTGGCAGCATCGCCCCGAACGACCGCACGTGCACGCGCTCGAAATGCACCCACAGCGGATGATCCGGCGGCCCGGCAAGGGCCGCCTCAACCGCCTCACCATCCCATCGTCAACAGTCATCCGATAGTGGTTGCACGCACCCACTTCTGCGCCAGTACCGCCCGGAAGTCGGGATCCACGTTCGGCCATACCGACAGCAGATCCCCGTCCACACACACCGGCATCAGGAATGCCCACGCCGCATTCACCAGATCTGTATGCCCGAGAAACCGCACCAGTTCGGCCGGATCCACCGCACGAAGCTGCCGGTACGTCTGCCGCACCTCGGGCGGCAACGAGTCGATCTGCTCGTCGGTCAGCTGCGGAAGCCGGACGCACGCGTCGAGAACTACCCGACAGGCAGCCACGGTTGCCCTGCCCCTCGATCAGCGGGTCGAGACGAAGCCGTCAGCGGCGTCGCCGGGGTCTGGGGTTTCCTCGTGCGCCATCTCCTCGAACACCTGACCGCGTCGCGCGCTCGTGTTGTCGAAAGGCCAGCACGTCCGCCAACTCCACCCGCCGGTGCCTGCCCCCGATCCAGAGCCGTGACCGCGTCGACGAGCAGCCTCCGGACACTGTCCGGCAACGGCGCCGAACCTCCGGAGTCGAGATCGTCACATCATCCTGACCAGCGATAACATACTTCAACGCGGTGAGAAGGCCCGATCGTCGGCGCCCGGCAGCAACACCGTGTGGTTCATCAGAGCGGCCATACCTCGACCATAAAGCGAAAAAAAGAACACAATCTCCTGCGCAGCGGACGAGGTGGCTCTCAGCCCAGCCCGTCGAGGAACTCCTCGACCACTTTCCGGTACTGCTCCGGCTGGTCGTCGTGGACGAGGTGCCCGGCCCGCTGGATGCGGACGTACTCGGCGCCGGGATGCCGCTCCGCCATGGTCCGCATCTGACCGTCGGGGGTGATCGTGAACTCCCCCTCGATCAGCAGGGCCGGAACCGTGATCGACGCCCACTGGTCCCAGAAGTGCCTGCCGCCCCACTCCTCGGAGATGTCGCGGAACGTGTCGACGTCCCCGTGCAGGTACCAGCCGTCGGCGCGCTTCTCGAAAGAATCCAGGAAGTACTGTCCGGCAACCGGACCGAAGAACTCGAACAGGTCTTCCCGGGTCGCGAACGGCTGCGGCCAGTTCGAGATCATCGCCGCCCAGTCCGCGGCGGTGCGGCCCCGGAAGTCGGGGGCCATGTCTTCGAGCACGAGCGCCGATACCTTCTCTGGGTGTTCGGCCGCAAGGAACCACGCGTGCAGGGCGCCCATCGAGTGCCCGATCACCACCCACGGCTCGGTGAAGGGCGCGAGTACGGCGGCCAGGTCTTCCACGAACGCTTCCGTCGTCAACCGCGACGGTGCGGGCCTGCCGTGACCTGCGGCGTCGAACGTGAAGACGTGGCCGTGCTCGCGCAACCACGGCACGTGCCGGCCCCACGTCCGGGCGCTGCCCATCAGCCCGTGCAACAGCAGAATCGGCTGTCCCGTCCCGCCCTCGTCGTGCAACGCACTCTCACCCGCCACCCCTCCGACGCTAGCGGAGTAATCTCGCCCGCATGGCAGTGGTGAAGATCAACGCAATCGAAATCCCCGAGGGCGCGGGCCCCGAACTCGAGAAGCGCTTCGCAGCGCGCGCGCACGCCGTGGAGAACTCCCCCGGCTTCCTCGGATTCCAGCTTCTGCGCCCCGTCAAGGGCGAGAACCGCTACTTCGTCGTCACCCAGTGGGAGAGCGAAGAGGCATTCGCGGCGTGGCGCGACGGTCCGGCCCGGGAGGCACACGCGGGTGAACAGAAGAAGCCGGTGGCGTCCGGAGCTTCGCTGCTCGAGTTCGAGGTCGTTCTCGACGTCGCGGCGGCGAACAAGAACTGAGAGCCAGGGCCGAGCGGGAGGATTGACACGACGGCCCGCCGGGTGCAAAAGTTCGCAGGACAAAGCGATGGTTCGGCAGGAATCCGGTGCAATCCCGGAGCGGTCGCGCCACTGTAAATCGGAGTAGTCCTTCACCGGAACCACCTCGACAGCCAGATACTGCGGCCATCGCCTGGACCTAGGGGACGCGAAATCCCAGGAGGAACTATGGCACTCGCCTACGCACCCGGCTCGTCGGTCGACACGACCCGACTCGCCGTCATCTCTTTCGCGATCGTTCTGTTCGCGATGCTCGCTCTCTACCTCGTTGGTTTCGACCAGGGCGCGATTTCGCGCAGTGGCATGTACATGCACGAACTGATGCACGACGGGCGCCACCTCCTGGGTCTGCCATGCCACTGACCGATTCCTTCACGAAACTCCTCATCCGCGGCCTGCTGGCCGGCCTGATCGCAGGCATCCTGGCCGGTGGCGTCGCGTTCGTCCTCGGTGAGTCGCACATCGATGCGGCCATCGCGATCGAAGAGTCGAACAGCGCTGCCGAAGCCGAAGTCCACTCGCACGATGCCACGCAGGCAGCGGAGCCGGCCGGGCACTCGCACGACGAAGAAGACGCACTGGTCAGCCGGGACGGACAGCGCTTCGGACTGTTCCTGGCCACCTCCCTCGCGGGCCTGGCTCTGGGAGCGATCTTCGCCGTCGTCGCGAATTACGCGCGTCGGCTGACGACGCTGTCGGGGCCGTTGCTCGGGTTGACACTGGCCACGTTGGGCTGGTTGGCAATCGAGGCGGTGCCGTTCTTCAAGTACCCCGCCAACCCGCCCGCTGTCGGAGACCCCGAAACGATCACCCAGCGCACCGGGCTGTGGCTTGCCGCAGTCGTGCTGGGCTTGCTCGCGGTGGTGGCCTCCGTCTTCGCGGCGAAGGCCGTCGCAGCGCAGGAGTTCCTGTCGGTGCGGATCGCGGCGCCGGTTCTCGCGTTCCTCGTGGTGGTGACCATCGGATACCTCGTTCTGCCCACCGTCAACGAAGTGGGCGACGACTTCCCCGCAGTGCTGCTGTGGCAGTTCCGCCTGTCGTCCCTCGCGACGCAGGCCACGTTGTGGCTGGTTCTCGGACTGGCATTCGCGTTCCTCACGGAGCGTGCCACCCGGGCCACGACGCCCGCGTCGGCGAACGTCGCCTGACCCACCTGTCAGGGCGTCAGCGGGATTCGTCCCATCGGGCCGGGTCCGCCTCCAGGGCGGCCCGGTCCCAGCCACCCCGCTCGGCCGCCGCGTCGTACGTGCTGTGCAGGAACTTCAAGAGTGCGGCATCGGGATCGTCTGCGGTTCGGACGGTCTCGTACGGCAGCAGGAACTGTCCGTTCTCCTTGCTGTAGAAGGCTCCGTCGGGCCCGACCGGGTAGTCGGCGAAACCATCCGGTTCCGGGTAGGCGTACGCGTAGAACGCGCCTTCGACGCCACCGCCGGGCCAGAAACCGCAGCTGCTCAGCTCGTGCGAGTAGCCCTCGACCATCACCCAGTCTCCGCAGTTCGGTGCTCCCCCAGGATGAGTCGGTGCGGTTCGCCCGGAGAACCGGGTGCAGGCCAGGTCGAGCGCACCCCAGAAGAAGTGCACCGGACTGACCTTCCCGATGAAATGGGAACGGAACTCGTGCAGGACGCGGTCCGCCTGCACGAGCTGCCGCCAGAACTGATGCACCGACTCACTGTCGTACGAACAGTGCTGGTTGTCCTCCGCGAACGGGACGGCGGGGTCCACCTCGTTGGGCCGGGCCAGAATCGTCGTCGCCACGCCCAGTTCGGCCAGCGTGGCCATCGTCTCCGCATAGAAATCGGACACCGACTTCGGTTCGAGGGCAACCGTCCCGGTGCCGCCCGTACTCGTGCGGATCACCAGTCGATGGTCGGCGAAGTCGAATTCGATGTCGAAGCAGTCGGTGCCGTACGGGACTGTCGACGTCGTGAGACCGCGGGGGCTCACGTACAGCGGGACCTGCCACCAGTGGTTGATCAACGGTGCGTGGGCCAAGCGGATCTTCCCGACTATCTGCGTCCACATGTGCAGGGTGTCCCGCGTCGACGTCCAGTCGTCCACCTTCAACGCCGGCCATGCATCTCCGGGTCGTGTCTGCTCGCGCACAGTGCCTCCCTGCCGACGACGTGCTTTTCAATGTGCCCCTCGTCCGGGGTGATGGCAAGCACGTCGCATCGATACCCGGGTAGGGGTGAACTCCACTCCGTGGGGTGATGTGCCGCGACGTCGCCGATACCAGCATGGGGACATGACCACTCGTACTGCACCCTCGGTCCCGCAGGCGATCGAGCGCGCGTACTGGCTGCTCGGACTCGCCCTGTTCGCCGGCGTGGTCGAGGCCATCGCGCACACATCGACGGCATTGGAGGGCCCGGACGCCGACGTCGGCAGCCTCGCCGGACAACTCGCGGTCCGCGTCGCCGTCTACGGCGCGGTGCTGTTCGTCATGACCCGTTTCCGCAGTGGCGGGGCGTGGGCGCGGAACACTCTCGCGATCGGTCTCGGCGTCTTCGGCGTCGCTTCGCTCGTGATGGAGCCGCTCGCCTGGCTGTCCGCCGGCAACGACCCGATGTCCGCCGTCGCGGGTCTGACGCTCGACGCCGCGGTGATCGCGACCGCCCGACTCACCCATCTCGTGGCGGTGATCGCGGCGGTGGCACTCATGTTCCGGCCCGACGCCAACCGGTACTTCACGCGCCGCTAGTTCACCGGCGCCGCGCCCGCCTGCGTCAGAAGCTGCAGGAACACGTCCTTCGGCTGCGCGCCGGACACGGCGACGCGGCGGTTGGCGACGAAGAACGGCACCGCCGACACCTGCAGTCGACGGGCGGTCTCGAGGTCGGCGCGGACCGCGTCCGCACCGGCATCGGATTCGAGTTCGGCGCGGACGGTGTCGGCGTCGAGCCCGGACCGCGACGCGATCTCGACGAGCACCTCGCGATCGTCGATCACGGCTCCCGCACCGAAGTGGGCGCGGAACAGTTCCTCTACCACGGCATCTCGCTCGTCGCCCGCCAGGTGGATCAACCGGTGGGCGTCGAAGGTGTTGGCGGCGATCACGGTGTCGAAGTCGAGACTCAGCCCCTCGCCGGCCGCCGTGCGCGCAACGTGTCCGAACATCTGACGGACCTGCTCGGCAGGCATGCCCTTGCTCTCCACCAGGGCGTCGAGTTCGCTGCGCCGCTCCCCCACCGGCGTCTCCGGCGACAGCTGATACGACCGCCACACCACGTTCACCCGGTCGCGCCCCTCGAACTCCGCGAGGGCCGACAGGAAACGGTGCTTGCCGATGTAGCACCAGGGGCAGGCGACGTCGGACCAGATCTCGATCTCGATGTCGCCGTCGGTGTTCTGCTGTGTCGTCACAGTTCAGTGGAACGAATCGCCGGTGCATTCTGTTCCGCCGGGTTCGACACGGTGTTTGTCTTGGTTCGCCGCGCTGCATTTCCGCACGCCGGATTCGACCGAACGGTACGGTGATGGAATCGACACGGCGAGAGTAACGTCGTATCGATCGTGCCGCTGAGCAAGGGGCGCTCGTCGCGATGCCCGGACAATCGACGGCCGACAGTTGCGGAACCCGAACTCCTCCAGGAGTAGCCATGGTTTACGTCTCTTCACCGAGCAAGTCCGTCGAGTCACTCGGAATCGTGCTGATCGTCGTCGGAGTCGTCCTGCTCGCCCTGCTCACCCTCTACCTGGTCGGATTCGACCAGGGTGCGATCTCCCGAAGTGGCATGTACCTGCACGAATTGATGCACGACGGCCGCCATCTCCTGGGAGTTCCCTGTCACTAGTTCCACCACCACCGGAGCACGCGATGAACTCTCCAGCAGATTTCGAAGCACAGGCGAACAGGGTCGCGGAGTACGGCCCGATCCATCACGCAGAGATGGATTCGCCGTATTACCTGTCCAATTCCGCGTTCGACGCGTTACGACACGTTCTCCACGACGTCGGCGGCCAGGCCGCCCTTCCCGTCAAGTACGAGGAGAAGGTCGAAGAGGACTGGGAGATGAGTACGTACGTGACGTGCGAATGCCTCGGATGGCGCGGTGTGTGGAACTCCGAGGAGCGCCGCCGCGCCGAGAACGACCTGGGCGCAACGCTGTACTTCGGGTTGCCGTACTACGCGCGGTGGATCACGGTGGCCGCCAAGACGCTCATCAACAAGGGCCTGATCACGCCCGACGAACTCTCCGCCAAGATCGACGAGGTCCGGGCCCGGTCGGGTGGCGGGAACGCGACCGGAGGCCAGTCATGACGAAGTTCGAGATCGGCGACCGGGTCACCGTCAAGGACGCGACCTCGATGTTCCACACCCGAACCCAGGCATTCATCCGCGGGCGCACCGGAGTCGTCGTCGAGCACCGCCCGGAGTGGGTGATTCCCGAGGACGAGGCGTGGGGTCGCGTGGAAGATGGCCGGACCGAGCCGTTCTACGTCGTCCGCTTCCGGCAGACCGACCTCTGGCCCCGCTACACCGGATTCGAGATCGACACGTTGGAAACCGAGTGCTCCGAGCGGTGGCTCGAGCCGGCAGGAGAGGCGGACACATGACGCATTCGCACGACGATCACGCCCCGATCCAGGCCTCGGAGGAGGTCAGCGAGTTCGAGATCCTGGAGACCGCCATTCGGGAACTGTCCATCGAACACGGACTGTTCTCCCGGGAGGATCACCGCCGCTTCTCCGAATGGGCCGAATCGGTAGGGCCCTCGGGTGGTTCGAAATTGGTCGCGAAAGCGTGGGTCGACCCGGAATTCAAGAAGCGGCTGCTGGCCGACGGCACCGAAACCTGCAAAGAAGTGGGGATCGACTGGCGCGACCCGACCGGATCGGGCACGCCGAGCGACTACACGTACTTCTACGTGCTGGAGAACACCCCGAAGGTCCACAACGTCATCGTCTGCACGTTGTGTTCGTGCTATCCGCGGCCCGTTCTCGGTATGTCTCCGGACTGGTACCGCACCCCCAACTATCGCCGCCGGTTGGTGCGCTGGCCCCGCGAGGTAATCGCGGAGTTCGGCTTGCACTTCCCGTCGGATGTCGAAGTGCGCGTGCATGATTCGAACCAAAAATCACGGTTCATGGTGATGCCGATGCGCCCCGAGGGCACCGAGGGATGGAGCGAGGAACAACTGGCGTCGATCGTCACCCGCGACACCATGATCGGTGTTGCCCTCCCACAGGTCGATTGGACCGCGACCACACCACCCTCGGACAACGGAGGAACCGCGCGATGATGACGGACAAGGCATACGACGTCATCCTGAACACGCTGACGCCGGAGACGACCCGCGACGACGTGACGCTGCCGGACCTCGACCGCAAGCCCGACCCGTGGGAATCGAGCATGCAGGCCACCGCGGAATGCCTGTCCTGGCGTGGCGCCTGGGACAATCTCGACAGGCGCCACACCGAGGACCAGCTGGGCGAAACCGTGTACCGCGACTTCCCCGTCCGCTCCCGGTCCGTCGTCGCCACCGCTCACGCGTTGATGGACAAGGGCGTCATCAGCCCGGACGAACTCCAGGCGAAGATGGAGGAAGTGCGGGCACGGTTCAACCGTCAGTAGCCCGCCGCACTCAGGACTCGAGTGCCGCGTCCAGCGTGATCTCGACTCCGGTGAGCGCCTTGCTCACGGGGCACGACTCCTTGGCGGCCTGAGCTGCCTTCGCGAAGCCGTCGGCGTCGAGACCGTCCACCTCGCCGCGGACCGTCAGCTTGATGCCGGTGAGCTTGAAACCCGGGTTGTCCGGTCCGAGTGAGACATCCGCCTTCACCTCGAGGCTCTGCGGGGTGCCGCCTGCCTCTGCGATGAGTGCGGACAGCTGCATCGCGTAGCAGGAGGAATGCGCCGCGGCGATCAGCTCCTCCGGGCTGGTGGTTCCACCCGCCTCTTCGGCCGCCCGCTTGGGGAACGAGACGTCGAACGTCGCGACACCGGAACTGGTGAGTTCCACCTGGCCGCTTCCCTGTTCGAGCGATCCGTTCCAAGCGGTCCGTGCGGTACGTGTCGGCATGCCACATCCTCTCGTGGTTCTTCGGTTTACGTGTCGAACCTACTCGTACCGGGCGGCCATCCGCAGCGCGCGGGAACGCAGGGCGGCCCGCAGAGCGTCCGGTGCCAGCACTTCCGCGTCCTCACCGAACGCCCACAGAACCCCGCGTGCGTGGGAGTCGTCGCCGAACACCACTTCCAGGCGCACCCGGTCGCCGTCGACCGACTGCTCGGATCGGACGGCATAGGCACGCTCCACCAGGTCGTCGCGACGCTCACGGTGCACGAGAACATCGGCGACCACCGGTGTCCCGCGCGCCCGGAACGCCGAACGGCGACGCTCCCAGATCGCGGCGAGGTCGATGTCGGCCGATCTCTGCGCCGGCTCGTCGAGTTCGCGGACGTCCTCGATCCGCTCGAGCCGGTACGTCCGGTCGCGGCCGGCGTCCGTCGCCACCAGATACCACCGTCCCGCCGCATGGATGAGGCCCTGCGGGTCGATGACGCGCCACACCGCATCGTTGCCCCGCGACGGGTAGAGGATGCTCAGCCGCCTGCCCACGAAAACCGCCTGCTGGATCAGCCCGAGGTGATCGTCGACCGGTTCCGGATCGGTCAGCCACGTTCCCTGGGTGACGAACACCCGCTCCGCCACCTTCGTCGCCGCGGCCCGGTGCGCGTCCGGCAGCGCCGCCACCACCTTGCGCATCGCCGACGCGAACGCCGGCGCCATGCCCAGTGATTCCGACGTCACCGCCGAGCCGGCCGCCAGCAGGGCCTTGGCCTCGTCGACAGTCAGGCCTGTGAGGTCGGTGGTGAATCCCGGCAGCAACTCGAAGCCGCCGTCACGGCCGCGTTCGGCGTACACCGGTATCCCCGCCGTCGACAATGCGTCGATGTCCCGCAGCACGGTGCGCGGGGACACCTCGAGTTCGCGGGCCAGCGCCGACGCCGACATTCGCCCGCGGTTGCGGAGCAGGAGGACGAGCGAGAGCAGGCGGTCGGCGCGCATGGGAAGAGTCTGTCAGAAATACATGACAGGAGATGTCATGATTTTCGGCGATAGTTGCCTCATGACGAACACGACAGATCCCCGGCCCCTGTACCTCGAAGCCCTCACCTGGACGACCGGCCTCATCGAGAAAGTCCGCGAGGACCAGCTGACGGCATCCACTCCGTGCGCCGACTTCGACGTCCGCACCCTGCTCGGCCACCTGGTCGCCACCGTGGAGCGTGCGCGCGTGATCGGTGAGGGCGGTGACCCGAGCACCGTTCCGCTCGTCGTCACCGACTTCCCCGGCGACGGCTACGCGGACGCCTACCGGTCCGCCACGGACCGCATGTGGTCCGTCTGGACCGACGACAGCCGGCTCGACGCGACGGTGACGGCGCCGTGGGGCACGGTCCCCGGCCGTGCCGCCATCTGGGGCTACATCAACGAGACCCTCGTGCACGGATGGGACCTGGCCGTCGCCACCAGCCAACCCTCCGAAACCCGCCCGGAGCTCGCCGAGGCCATGCTCGCCGTCGCACGGCACGCGATCCCGGCGGAGACGCGCGGCGGGCACGTGCCGTTCGCGGACGTGGTCGAGCCGCACCCCACCGCCGGTCCCACCGAGCGCCTCGCCAACTGGTCGGGACGCAAGAGCATCTGACGCCGCACACACGAACGGGCCGCCGGTGGAAACCACCGGCGGCCCGTTGTCGTTCGACTACTGCCTTGTCTACTCCGAGTCTGCTGCGCCCGACTTGGCCAGGTCGACCGGAACCTCGTCGGGGACCGTGACCGGCTTCGTCTCGCCGCGGAACGTGAACTTCGCATCCTCGCCCGCGCCTTCGCCGTCCCAGTTCTCGACGTCGACGTACACGATCTGACCGGGGCCGACCTCGCCGAAGAGAATCTTCTCCGACAGCTGGTCCTCGATCTCGCGCTGGATGGTGCGACGCAGCGGCCGCGCACCCAGGACCGGATCGAAGCCGCGCTTGGCCAGCAGCGACTTGGCCTTGTCGGTGACCTCCATCGTCATGTCCTTGTTCTTCAAGGCCACCTCGACGCGTGCCACCATCAGGTCCACCATCTGAACGATCTGCTCGGTGGTGAGCTGGTGGAACACGACGATGTCGTCGATGCGGTTGAGGAACTCGGGACGGAAGTGCTTCTTCAGCTCGTCGTGCACCTTGAGCTTCATCCGCTCGTAGTTCGACTCGTCGCCCTTACCGGACGTGAAGCCGAGACCCACAGCCTTGGAGATGTCCGAGGTACCGAGGTTCGAGGTGAAGATGAGCACCGTGTTCTTGAAGTCCACGGTCCGGCCCTGACCGTCGGTGAGACGGCCGTCTTCAAGCACCTGCAGGAGCGTGTTGTAGATCTCCTGGTGTGCCTTCTCGATCTCGTCGAACAGCACCACGCTGAACGGCTTGCGGCGCACCTTCTCGGTGAGCTGGCCGCCCTCTTCGTAGCCGACGTAGCCGGGAGGGGCACCGAACAGCCGCGACGCGGTGAAGCGGTCGTGGAACTCACCCATGTCGATCTGGATGAGAGCGTCGTCCTCACCGAACAGGAAGTTGGCGAGCGACTTGGCCAGCTCGGTCTTACCGACACCGGACGGGCCGGCGAAGATGAACGAACCGGACGGACGCTTCGGGTCCTTCAGGCCGGCACGGGTACGACGGATGGCCTTGGCGACAGCCTTGACCGCGTCTTCCTGACCGATGATCCGCTTGTGCAGCTCCTCCTCCATGCGGAGCAGACGCGTGGTCTCCTCCTCGGTGAGCTTGAACACGGGGATACCGGTCCAGTTACCCAGGACCTCGGCGATCTGCTCGTCGTCGACCTCGGCGATGACGTCCAGGTCACCGGAACGCCACTGCTTCTCCCGCTCCGCACGCTGAGCGACGAGGGTCTTCTCCTTGTCGCGCAGGTTCGCGGCCTTCTCGAAGTCCTGCGCGTCGATCGCGGACTCCTTCTCGCGGCGGGCGTCGGCGATCTTGTCGTCGAACTCGCGGAGGTCCGGCGGTGCGGTCATCCGGCGGATGCGCATCCGGGCTCCGGCCTCGTCGATGAGGTCGATGGCCTTGTCCGGCAGGAAGCGGTCGTTGATGTAGCGATCGGCCAGGGTGGCCGCGGCGACGAGTGCACCGTCCGTGATGGACACGCGGTGGTGCGCCTCGTAACGGTCGCGAAGACCCTTGAGGATCTCGATGGTGTGTTCCACCGTCGGCTCGCCGACCTGCACCGGCTGGAAGCGGCGCTCGAGTGCGGCATCCTTCTCGATGTACTTGCGGTACTCGTCGAGGGTGGTGGCACCAATGGTCTGCAGCTCACCGCGGGCGAGCTTCGGCTTGAGGATCGAGGCCGCGTCGATGGCGCCCTCGGCCGCGCCTGCACCCACGAGGGTGTGCAGCTCGTCGATGAACAGGATGATGTCGCCGCGGGTGTTGATCTCCTTGAGGACCTTCTTCAGGCGCTCTTCGAAGTCACCGCGGTAACGGCTGCCGGCCACGAGCGACCCGAGGTCGAGCGTGTACAGCTGCTTGTCCTTGAGCGTCTCGGGGACCTCGCCGTTGACGATGGCCTGAGCGAGACCCTCGACGACGGCGGTCTTACCGACACCGGGCTCGCCGATCAGCACCGGGTTGTTCTTGGTACGGCGCGACAGCACCTGCATGACGCGCTCGATTTCCTTCGAGCGGCCGATGACGGGATCGAGCTTGCCTTCGAGGGCGGCCTGGGTGAGGTTGCGACCGAACTGGTCGAGCACCAGCGACGTGGACGGGGTGCCCGCCTCGCCGCGAGTGCCGCCGGCCTCGGCCGGCTCCTTGCCCTGGTAGCCGGAGAGCAGCTGGATCACCTGCTGACGCACCCGGTTGAGGTCGGCACCGAGCTTGACCAGCACCTGCGCTGCGACGCCTTCACCCTCGCGGATGAGGCCGAGCAGGATGTGCTCCGTACCGATGTAGTTGTGTCCGAGCTGCAGTGCCTCGCGCAGGCTGAGCTCCAGGACTTTTTTGGCACGCGGGGTGAAGGGGATGTGGCCGGACGGGGCCTGCTGGCCCTGGCCGATGATCTCCTCGACCTGGCTGCGCACTCCTTCGAGGGAGATGCCCAACGACTCCAGCGACTTGGCAGCGACACCTTCGCCCTCGTGAATGAGGCCGAGCAGGATGTGCTCCGTACCGATGTAGTTGTGGTTGAGCATCCTGGCTTCTTCTTGAGCCAGGACAACAACGCGCCGTGCGCGATCGGTGAACCTCTCGAACATCGCTCTCCCTCACACTTTCCGACGTGCAGTCACGAGACCGGGTGTCTCGTCCCTGTTCGCCGCGTTTCGCTCCGGCACTACAAGCAGATCGCCAGCGCCTGCTCCGAGGGCCGAAGCCCCGAACCGACGAAGGTTCCACGACCCCAGCTATTACTCTAGTTGGCTGCCGATCGACCTGCTGCCCCTCCACCCCTTTAGATGGACGAGCAGGCCTGCTTACCCGTATTTAACGCCCCAGCTCCGGCAATCGTTTCCCCTTCGCTGTACGCCTGGAGCGAACAGGCTCCGCGATGCCGATGTGGACCACCATTTCGTAGCCGCCGGGACTGGCTCGAATGGACACTTCTTTCCAGTTGTTCACCATCCAGACGTACCTGGACGGGACCCTGCGGGTACGTCGTGACCGTGGTGTCGCAGAAATGCGACAACCTCTTGCCCGCGAAGTTCGCGACCCGTTCCCCGAAGGAAGCGAGACCTGCGTGTCCGGACAGGGTATGTCGATGAGCTGTGAGTTCGCCACCCATACCTTTCCGCCGGCGTCGGCCGCGATACCCAGCGGGTTGCTCAGGACCTCCCCCGGTAACCGGCTAGGAGGCGAGAAAGGGCTACCCCGCGACGGGGGCGACGAAACGGCACGGCACGTCGCGCGGGTGGGCGGGATCGAGCGCGTTGAGCACGAATCCGGCGGCCCGTGCCGAACCGGCGACGGCGACGTGGTCGGAGTAGTCCTGCTCGCAATCGTCCTGGACGACGATGTTCGTGGTGTTCGGACCCGGCTCGATGCCGCTCGTGTACGGGACGACCAGTTCGTCGTAGCGGGTGGCGATATTCGTGTACTCGATGCCGGAAACGTAGACCCCGTCCGCCCGCATGCGGTCGATGAACGCGGACCCCTGGAACATCTCGGGGCAGGCCCCACAGACGGGGAAACCTGCCGCCACCTCGTCGTCGATGCCGAGCGCCCGCATGGACCGCCCGACGCTGATCTGATCGCTGCCGTACGTTCCGCGCCACGGCGGTGACAGTGACACGATCTTCGAGACTTTGTCTGCGCCGCCGAAGAACTTCACGTAGTTGTTCGCCTGCAGAGTGCCCTGGGAATGTCCGACGAGATCGACTTTCGAGGCCCCCGTGCTCGACAGCACCTGATCGACGAACGTGGCGATCTGAGCGGTGCCGGTGTCGATGGGAGTCATCCCGCCGATCGCATCGAGCGGCCACGGCAGTTCGGGGAAGTTGCCGTAGGTGAGGGAATACACGCAGTAGCCTTCGTTGGCGAGAAGCGGCGCGTACACCGCCCAGTTGGTCTGGCGTGCGCCTCCCGTCCCGTGGACGAGGACCACCGGTTCGGGATGCGCGTCACTCGGCACGCAGGACCAGTCGTTCGAACCCGGGGCCGAACCGCCCGGATTTCCCAATTCGAGGGGCACTCCGGCGAGGAAGGAATCCGGCACCGGATAGGTCGGCGCTGCGGACGCCACCCCGGACCACATCACGAACGCCAGGAACAGAATCCCTGAAACGGTCACGCAGCGCCGCACAGCTACCCCCCGAACTCCCGATTAACGGATCAGTGCGGGACGCTAACAGTCCAGGTCACGTCGCGTAGCGAATCAGCGAATTCGGTCCCCAGCTAACTTTCAGTTCGCCTTGTTGTAGGCGTCGATAATTTCCGCGGAGATACGCCCGCGCGCAGAAACCTTTTTGTTGTTCTTGCGCGCCCATTCCCGGATAGCGGCGCTCTGTTCCCGATCGACCGAAACTCGGGACTTGGTGGCGGCTGGAGCCGCCACGGTCTTGCCGCGCTTGCGCGAGCTCACCTTGCGCGCGTGGGAAACCCACACGTCGAGCTGCTCGCGCAATTTCGCCGCATTCTCCGAGGAAAGGTCGATCTCGTACTGAACACCGTCGAGTCCGAACTCGACCGTCTCGTCGGCAGACGCCTCTTGATCGACATCGTCGATCAGGGTGACAGTGACCTTCTTAGCCATGGGATGAAATTCCTCTCGAATGAAGCGACGTCTCATCGTCAACGTGAGCTACGACCCGGAGGTAACCATACCCCTGTTCTTCCGATTCGGAATACGAGGAATGGATCGAATTTATCCGCGCGAATTCACCCTGGTGAATCAGCGAGTGGAAGGACGAACAATGGGAAAGAGGATTGTTTCGCGGATTCCCAATCCCGTCAAAGCCATGAGCAGACGGTCGATTCCCATTCCGGTACCGGTAGTCGGCGGCATTCCCTGCTCCATTGCGGCGAGGAATTCTTCGTCGAGGGCCATCGCCTCGTCGTCGCCGGCCGACGCGAGACGCGCCTGATCGACGAACCGCTCACGCTGGATGACCGGATCGACCAATTCCGAATAGCCCGTGGCCAACTCGAACCCGCGGATGTAGAGGTCCCACTTCTCGGTCACCCCGGCCTTGCTGCGGTGGTCACGAGTCAGCGGCGACGTCTCGACCGGGAAATCACGGACGAACGTCGGCTCGAACAACTGGTCGCCGCACTGGTGCTCCCACAGTTCCTCGACGAGCTTTCCGTGCCCGTACCCCTTGTCCTTGGGGACCTCCAGGCCTACCTTCTCGGCGAGCGCCAGTAATTCCTCGACGGTGCTATACGGAGTGACCTCGACACCGATCGCCTGCGACAGCGACGGGTACATCTCGAGGGTCTTCCATTCACCACTGAAGTCGTATTCGGTGCCGTCGGCGAGAGTGACGACCTGCGAACCGAAAGCGGCCTGCGCCACTTCCTGGACGAGTTCGCGGATCATGACGGCGGAATCGTCGTACGTGCCGTACGCCTCGTACGTCTCGAGCATCGCGAATTCCGGCGAGTGCGTCGAGTCGACACCCTCGTTGCGGAAATTCCGGTTGATCTCGAAGACCTTCTCGATACCGCCGACGACGCACCGCTTCAGGAACAGTTCGGGCGCGATACGGAGGTAGAGATCGATATCGAGGGCATTGGAACGCGTGATGAAGGGACGGGCCGCCGCGCCACCCGCCACCGTCTGCAGCATCGGCGTCTCGACCTCGAGGAACCCGCGACGCTCGAGCGCGTTCCGGAGCTCACGGACGACAGCCACCCGCTTACGCGCATTCTCCCGCGCCTCGGAGCGCACGATCAGATCGGCGTAGCGCTGCCGGACCCGCGACTCCTCGTTCATCTCCTTGTGCGCAACCGGCAGCGGCCGGAGCGACTTGGACGCGATCTGCCACGAATCGGCCATGACGCTCAGCTCACCGCGACGCGAACTGATCACCTCACCGTGCACGAACACGAAGTCACCGAGGTCGACATCGGCCTTCCACGAGGCCAGAGCGTCCTCCCCGACCGCGGCGAGACTGATCATCGCCTGCAGCTGGGTGCCGTCGCCTTCCTGCAGCGTCGCGAAGCACAACTTGCCCGTGTTGCGCACGAAGATCACCCGGCCGACGACGCCGACCTGGTCACCGGTGGCCGTGTCCGGCTCGAGTTCCGGGTACTTGGCCCGGATCTCCGCCAGCGAGTGGGTGCGCGCCACCGACACCGGGTACGCCTCGCGTCCCTCCGCGAGGATGCGCTCACGCTTCTCCTGGCGGATCCGAAGCTGCTCGGGGGTGTCGTCGACTGGCTGGGCTGCTACTTCACTCACGGGTCACCAGCCTAATCGACAGCCGATCGTGCCCCTATTTCGAGGTCAGCGTCAACCGACGGCTCGCCGTCAGTGTCAACCGACGGCTCGCCGTCAGTGTCAACCGACGGCTCGCCGTCAGTGAGCCGAGACGGTGGCCAGCTCCCGCACACAGTGCTGCGTGGCGATGAGCGAGCCCAGCAGTCCCGCCGCCTTGATCGCCTTGTACCCGCCGACGAGATCGGTCGCCTTGTGCATACCCAGCTGCTGCAGCGCCGCCGCGGCGAGACTCGACGTGTAGCCCTCGGAGCAGACGATGATCCACTCGACGTCGTGGTCCACTGCCAGCGCCAGGTGCGCCGAGCTGGTGGGATCGCAACGCCACTCGAGAACGTTGCGTTCGATCGCGAGCGCACCGGGCAGCGTTCCCTCGATCGCTCGCTGCGCCTGCGGGCGGATGTCCACCACGATCGCGCCGCGCGCCACGGCCTCGGGCAGCTCGAATGCGTACATGCGGTCGATCTGGGTGCGGGCCTCTTCGAGCATCTGGTCGATGTTCACTTCGAACCACCCTCGGGGAGATCGGTGAGCTCGGTCCGGGTACGGCGCAGCGTGCCGTGGTCGGTGACCTCGTAATAGGACATGGCCGATAGCGGCGGCGAGTAGGCGTGCACGCTCAGCGTCGGCGTCACCACCTCCGCCCCCGGTGCGTCCGGCGCCCGCACGACGTCGTGGACCCAGCCGAGCGGGAACGAGGCCTGATCGCCTGCCTCGAGAGTGCGGTGACGCAGACGGTCACCCGCCCAACGGAACTCGGACAACGCGCCGCTGAGAACGGTGAGCGCGCCGAAAGAGCCTGCGTGGTCGTGCAATTCGGTGTTCAGGTCGGGAACCCAGCTGATCAGCCAGACGTCGACGACGTCGTCCGAGTACAGCCGGGTCGACCAGCGCTCGTGGGTGGGCCAGCTCTGCGGGAGCAGGACGTCGTGGCGGCCGTCGAGGACCTCGGAAGCACCCTGGTCGGTGATGCGCAGCAGGTCAGCCGGGCGAAGACGGGTGGGTACAGATGCAGAAGAATACGTAGCGAGCACGAGAGAGACTCCCAGAAGTGTGAATTGGTCAAGGCAGCGTTCAGCCTCGACAACACTCCTGAGCACTCGTGCAGAGATTCACGGGGACCATTCTGACATAACTTCCGCGAAGAGGGAACCCGTCACTCGAGCGGGCTGCGACGCGCCCCTCGGCGAGCCTGATTCCGCTCGTAGACCAGGCGCAGCCCTTCGAGCGTGAGATCCGGTTCGTGCTCGTCGACGGTTTCCGTCTCGGGCATGATCAGCGGCGCGCGGTCACCGGTCGCGATCACCACCACGTCGGAACCGGAGAAGGCGGGCAGTTCCTTGCGCACGCGGCGGACCAGCCCGTCGACGAGCCCGGCGAAACCGAACACCGCACCCGACTGCATGCACTCGACGGTGTTCTTGCCGACGACGGAGCGGGGCCGCACCAGTTCGACCTTGCGCAGAGCCGCCGACTGCGACGCGAGTGCGTCCGAGGAGATCTCGAGGCCCGGCGCGATGGCGCCGCCGAGGAACTCGCCCTTGGCGGACACGACGTCGACGCACGTGGACGTCCCGAAGTCGACCACGATGCACGGTGCGTCGTAGAGGTGATGCGCCGCAAGACTGTTCACGATCCGGTCGGCGCCCACCTCCTTGGGGTTGTCGACGAGCAGCGGAACACCGGTTCGCACCCCGGGTTCCACCAGCACGTGCGGGACGTGCCCCCAGTACCGCGTCAGCATCACGCGGATCTCCCGCAGCACCGACGGCACCGTCGACAGCGCGGATACACCGGTGATCTGATCGGTGTGCGCGCCGAGGAGCCCCCGGAAGATGAGGGCCAGCTCGTCGGCCGTCATCCTCGCGTCGGTGCGCATCCGCCAGTCCTGCACCAACTTCGAGTGTTCACCGGTACCGGTGAACAGTCCGAGAACGATGTTCGTGTTCCGGACGTCGACGGTGAGGAGCATGGGTTACACCAAACTGGATTCGCGCTCGGCGTCGAGCGTCGACAGCATGCGCGGGGTGATGAGACCGGAGCCCTCCGGCGCGTGCGCCGGGTCGGCACCGAGCTCGATCGGCGAGTTGGCGGCGTCGACGAACACGACGCGCGGCTCGTAGTCGCGCACCTCCTGCTCGTTCATGACGCCGTAGGCGATGAGGATGACGAGGTCGCCGGGCTTGACCAGATGCGCTGCCGCACCGTTGATCCCGATGACGCCACTTCCCCGCTCGCCGGCGATCACATAGGTTTCGAGCCGCGCGCCGTTGTCGATGTCGACGATGCACACCTGCTCGCCCTCGAGGAGGTCGGCGGCGTCCATCAGATCCTGGTCGACCGTCACCGAGCCCACGTAGTGCAGGTCGGCGTGTGTGACGGTGGCGCGGTGAATCTTCGACTTCATCATGGTGCGAAACATGTTCCGGTCCTTACTCTTCTAGCGGGAAAGAAGTTCGTCTGTGGCCGCGCCCGACGGTGGTTCGGCGTCGCGTTCGAGGAAACCGGTGCCGACGGCGACACCGACGTTGTCGATCAATCGGGTGGTTCCGAGCTTGGCGGCGACGAGCAGCCGGCCGTCGCCTCGTTCGGGGGCGGGGCCGAGATCGACGCCCCGCACTTCGAGGTAGTCGACCTCCACCTCCGGGACGGAGGCCAGCACCTCGCGCGCGGTGGCCAGGATCGCCTCGGCGCCACCGGCCGCGGCGTGGGCGCCGGCGATGAGCGCCGCGGACAGTGCCGTCGCCGCGGTGCGCTGCCCCTCGTCGAGGTAGCGGTTGCGCGAGGACAGTGCCAGCCCGTCGTGTTCACGCACCGTGGGCACGCCGAAGATTCGGACGTCGAAGTTCAGGTCGGTCACCATCTGCCGGATCAGTGTCAGCTGCTGGTAGTCCTTCTCGCCGAAATACGCGACGTTCGGCGCCGCGATCTGCAGCAGCTTGGCGACGACGGTGAGCATGCCCGCGAAGTGCGTCGGCCGGGACGCGCCCTCCAGCTCGGCACCCAGCGGTCCGGGATGGATCGTGGTCCGTGGTCCTGCCGGGTACATGGTGGCTGCGGTGGGCACGAACGCCAGCTCGACTCCGGCCTCGCGCAGCAGTTCGAGATCGGCGTCGAGGGTGCGCGGGTAGGCGTCGAGGTCTTCGCCGGCGCCGAACTGCAACGGGTTGACGAAGATCGAGACGATCACCACCGCGCCGGTGAGCTTGGCCTGCCGCACCAGTTCCAGGTGACCCGTGTGGAGGGCTCCCATCGTCGGCACGAGCGCGACCTGGCGGCCGACACCGCGGAGCGCCTTCGAGACCCGGGTCAGCACGTTCGGGTCGTGGTGCACGGTCAGTTCGCCGCGCTTGTATCCGCCCTGCAGATCGCTCACGGAACTCACCTCCGGTCTTCCAGGATTTCCAGCAGTTCAGGTGTCGCGCCGGCGCGTTGCGCCGACCTCAGAGACAGGGCACGGTAGCCGGCCGCGATCCGCGGATCGACCTCTTCGAGTACCCGCAGATGCGTGGCCACCGCTTCCGAATCGCCCCGCGCGACCGGCCCGGTCAGTGCCGACGGCCCACGCCGCAGGGCGTTGTCGAGCGCCGCGGAGAGCAGCGGCTGGAGGACTCGTTCGGCCAGGCCGTTCGGATCGTCGCCGATCAACTCCTGGCCGAGCAGTTCCTGGCCTTCGAGGGCGACGCGCAGCGCGGCCACGGCGTCGACGACGAGCGTCACCAGGTGGTTGCTGCCGTGCGCGAGGGCGGCGTGGTACAGCGGTCGCATGTCCTCGCGAACCCGGACGGGCTCGCCGCCGATCTCGAGGACCAGCGACTGTGCGATCGCGTAACCGATGTCGTCGGCGGCGGTGATGCCGAAACAGGCGGACGCGAGACGGACGGTGTCCTCGTCGTGCCCGGTGAACGTCATTGCGGGGTGAATCGCGAGCGGAACGACGCCCTGCTCGGTGAGGGGGTCGAGGATCCCGATGCCGTTCGCGCCGGAGGTGTGCGCAACGATCGCGCGACTCGGCACCGCACGGGTGGAGGCAAGCCCCGCAATCAGTGACGGCAGTTCGGCGTCGGGGACGGCGAGAATGAGCAGTTCGGATCGGGCCGCGACCTCGGCCACCGGCAGAATCTCGGTCTCGGGGAGCCGGGTCCGTGCCCGGTGACGTGAAGCGTCGGAGACAGCCGAGCAGGCGACGACGACGTGACCTGCCCGCTCCAACGCGGCACCGATTGCTGTACCGACCCGGCCGGCGGAGACGATTCCTACCGTCAACCTCGCAGGCGCAGGGCCATTAGTGATCCCGAAAGAGGTCACCTTCGTCCTCTCGTTCGTTCCAGTCCCGCTCGGCGGGTACCAGACGTTCCAGGGTGAGGATAGCCCGGCTCGAACGCACCCCGCCATGCGCCGGCAGAGTGATATATGCCTCACACGATGCGGGTTGATCCTCGGGCGCGTCCGGCCTTACTCGGCCCGGCGACGCCGGCCACCGGTGCTCTGGCCGGTCCCGGATGCCGACTGCATGTTGGCCATGATCTCGGCGACGGACAGCCCGTTCGAGTGCGCACCCGACGGTTCGTCGTCCTCGGGCGCCCGACGGCGGCCCTGCCGCGCTTCGGGCTCAGCCTCAGCCTCTGCCTCTGCCTCTGAGTCGGGCTCGCGGACCGATTCGGGCTCGACCGGGGCGACAGGCTCCGGCTCGGGTGTCGGCCGGGTCTCGGCAACCGGCTCGGGCTCCGGTTCCGGTTCCGGTTCGACCTCGATCTCAGGTTCGGTCTGCCCGGCGTAGGCGGGTTCCACGATGGACGTCTCGGCGGTGACCGGATCGTCGTCCGGATTCGCGAAGTGGTGAGACGACTGGGCGGAACCGCTCTGATGCCCGGCCCCGGCGGCATGCCCTGCTCCCGGGATGTACAGGCCCGACGCAGCCGGCTGATAGCTGCTGTACGACCCGCCTGCGAGTTCCTGCACACGCGTCGAATCCGCCCGCAGCGCAATCCGTTCGGTCGGCATCGCGCCGTCGAACAGGGCCTCGAGATTCTTGCGGAGCGACGCGAGTTCGGCACGCAGCGCGGCGAGTTCTTCGGCGTCGGCGCGCACCTCGCTGCGCACCCGCTTCTCGACGGTGAGCTCGTATTCACGCCGTGCCGAGATCTCCCGCTCGAGCTGCAACTCGTAGACGGTCTGCAGGTCGTTGACCTTCGCCTTGTCGAGCGCCGACTCGCGCCGGTACTTCGTCATGGCGATGGCGCCGACCGTGGCAGCCCACAGCGCGGCGACCAGGCCCACCCTCAGGAGTTGGACGCTGTCGCTGAAGATCAGGAAGAGGGACGCGATCACCGCGAGGGCGAGCAACCCCGCAACAATCATCTGGCTCGCGCTGCGCTTGTTGCGGCGCGCAGACTTGAGGCGACCAGGATTCGTCATGGTGCCAGGGTACTTGGCCGCGAAGGGTGCACCGCGCATTCCATCGGACCTGCGGCGATCCTCCATGTCCTCAATGCGCCGGCTCGTCCGAGGGGTCGTCGGGGGTGCGGCAACAGTGTTCCAGCCACAGTGCCGCGCCGACGAGGGCCAGTGCGGCGACAAGGCCCACCCACGCGCCGGGAGTGTCCGAGCCCGCGGCCCGGAGCACCGAACGCTGCGGAAGCAGGTACAGCAGGAAGCCGCCCCACACCCCGGCCGTCGCGGCACCGACGAGCGCGGACGCCTTGGCTAGCGCCGCCACCCGGGCGGCGGTGATCGGGTGCAGCTGACGCGGTCCGTCGCCCACCTGATGGTTGCTGACCCGGGATCGCACCATGAACGCGAGCACGACCTCGATCAGCGCGACCGGATACAGCGACGCCCCGGCGTACACGGGAATCGGCGGAAACGAACCGTAGAACACACGGACCAGAATCCAGGTGGCGGCGACGGCGAGAGCGGCCAGGAACAGCAGATCCCAGATCCGGGTGGGTTTCATCGTGCCCGTCGGTTCCGGCTTCATCGCGACCGCCGGTCCAGAACGAGCTGCGTCCGGTGCACACCGGCCCGTTCGTCGTCGCCCAGCAGTGGCAGCAGCGCGTCCACCCGGGTCGTCGTCCCGTCGACCGGCAGCACGGCGTCGGGTTCGACGTCCAGCCACGGAATCAGCACGAACGCACGCTCGTGCGCTCGTGGGTGCGGCAACGTCAGTTCCGGGTCGTCGCTGCGGACGTCGTCGCACGTGACGACGTCGACGTCGAGCGTGCGCGGGCCCCACCGTTCGATCCGCACCCGGTCGGCGGCAACCTCCAGTTCCTGCCCGCGCCGCAGCCAGCCGTAACCGTCGAGAGCGGGATCGTCGACGACGAGGACCGCGTTGAGGAAGTCCTGCTGCTCGACACCGCCCCACGGCGCCGTCGAATACACCGGAGAGACCGCCACGACCGCGCCACCCAGACCGTCGAGAACGGACTGCAGATGGGCGAGGCTGTCGCCGACGTTCGACCCGATCGACAACACCGCGCGACTCATGGCCGCGCCCTGTGCGCGACCACCGCGACGTCCGCGAAGGTCAGCGGGATCGGCGCGGACGGCTTGTGCAACACCACCTCGGTGCGCCGGACACGAGGGTCGGTCATCACCCCGTCCGCGATCTCCGCGGCGACGGTCTCGATGAGGTCCCGTGAGGGTCCCGCGACGATCGCGGCCGCACGCTCGGCCAGTCCGCCGTAGTCGAGGGTGTCGTCGAGGTCGTCCGATGCGGCGGCGGGGGCAAGGTCCATCCAGACGGTGATATCGACGTAGAAGTCCTGACCGTCCCGCTTCTCGTGTTCGAAGACGCCGTGATTGCCACGAACCTTCAAGCCGCGCAATTCGATTCGATCACTCACGTCCGGCTGCACCCTTTGCCCAGGCCTCGGCGACCGCGATGGCGTCGAGGGAACCCTGCGCGTCGTGCACGCGCACTCCCCACGCTCCGTGGGTGGCGGCGAGCGCCGAGACGACGGCGGTCGCGATCTCCCGGCCGGCGGGCGGGCGCGGTTCCCCGTCCGCATCCGCCAGCAGCGAACCCAGGAACCGCTTGCGGGACGCGCCGATCAGGACGGGGAATCCCAGCGCGTTGAACTCGGGCAGCGCCTTCAGCAGAGCCCAGTTGTGGTCGGCGTTCTTCGCGAAACCGAGACCCGGATCCAGCACCAGGGAACCTGGATCCACCCCGGCCTTCACGGCCAGGTCGACCTGGGTCATCAGTTCGTCCCGGACCTCACGGACCACGTCCTCGTAGTGGTCGGCGGTGCCGCGGTGCACGTAGTCGGCAGCCGAACGCCAGTGCATCAGGATCCACGGCACTCCGGCGTCCGCGACGACCGAGGCCATCGCCGCATCCGCACGGCCACCGGCGACGTCGTTGATGATCGACGCACCCGCCTCGATCGCGACCTCCGCGACCGACGCCCGCATCGTGTCCACGCTGACGCAGATGCCCTCGCCCACCAGGTCCGCGATCACAGGTGCGACGCGATCGGCTTCGACGTCGGGATCGACCCGCGCCGCGCCCGGCCGGGTGGACTCGCCGCCGACGTCGACGATGTCGACGCCGAGACGCTTCAGTTCCAGACCGCGCGCGAGCGCCGCGTCACGATCGAGGAAACGTCCGCCGTCGGAAAAGGAATCGGTGGTGACGTTCAGGACGCCCATCACCACGGTTCGGCCTGGCGCGGGCAACTCGATCACGGTCACTTCCGCAGAATAAGGTCCAGAGCCTCGGAACGTGAGGCCGCGCTGGACTGGAGCAGACCACGCACCGCGGAGGTGGTGGTACTCGCACCAGGCTTGCGGATCCCCCGCATCGCCATGCACAGGTGCTCGGCCTCGATGACCACGATCGCACCGCGCGGGTCGAGCTTGCGCATGACAGCGTCGGCGATCTGGCTGGTCAGACGCTCCTGCACCTGCGGACGCTTGGCGTACAGGTCGACCACGCGCGCCAGCTTCGACAGGCCGGTCACCTTGCCCGTCTTACCGGGGATGTACCCGACGTGAGCGACCCCGTGGAACGACACGAGATGGTGCTCACACGTGGAGTACAGCGGAATGTCGCGAACGAGCACCAGCTCCTGGTGCCCCTCGTCGAACGTCGTGTTCAGCACGGTGTCCGGGTCGGTGTAGAGGCCCGCGAAGACCTCGCGGTACGACCGCGCCACGCGGGCGGGCGTATCCCGGAGTCCGGGACGGTCCGGGTTTTCACCGATCGCGATCAGCAGTTCGCGCACCGCAGCTTCGGCACGCGGCTGATCGAACACCCGGCCTGTCTCGAGTGCCACGGGCTCACTACCGAGATGATTCACCGACAACCGAAACTCCTCCAGTACCGGGACCGATCGTCCCGAAGCAACAGCCTAGTGTCGGGCGGATCAGTTCGATCCGTCCGGTCCTTTCCAGGCCCTCGTCTGCGCGTCGTCGTCGCCGGTGCCACGCTGCTCGTGCGGCGGGTTCCACTGGTTCCCCGGACCCTGGTTACCGGGGTACTGGCCCTCGGGGTTGTTCTGGTTCCCCGGGTCGCGAGGCGGCCAGCCCGGAGCCGACCAGCCCGCGGGGGCGCCGTAGTCCGGACGCGGCTGCGTCATCCCACCCTGCGGCCGGGCCGGTGCCGGTTGCGAGTAACCGTTGGCGGGTGCCGGCTGCGGGTACTGCTGCTGCGGCGGAGCCTGCTGCGACTGCTGCTGGGCGAACACCGGCTCGGGCTGCTGGGGCCACGGCTCGCCGCGCTCGACCGCGAGTTCCCGCGGCGTCTTGACCGGCGGCTTGTCGGACGGGGTCCGGTGGCCGAAGTCGTTGAACGCGGTGATGCGCGGGCGCTTCTCGACGCTGTGGAAGATCTTCTCGAGATCCTTGCGGGTGAGCGTCTCGCGTTCGAGCAGCTCGGTGGCCAGGATGTCCAGCACGTCGCGGTATTCGTTGAGGATCGCCCACGCCTCGGTGTGCGCGGCCTCGATGAGGTTGCGGACCTCTTCGTCGATCTCGCGTGCGACCTCATGGGAGTAGTCGGACTGCTGACCCATCGACCGGCCCAGGAACGGGTCTCCGCCCTCCTGGCCGTACCGCACCGCACCCAGCTTGGCGCTCATGCCGTACTCGGTGACCATCGACCGCGCGATCTTCGTCGCCATGTCGATGTCAGAGGACGCACCGGTGGTCGGCTCGTGGAACACGAGTTCCTCGGCCGCGCGGCCACCCATCGCCATGACGAGGCGAGCGATCATCTCGGACCGCGTCATCAGGCCCTTGTCGTCCTCGGGCACCGTCATCGCGTGACCGCCGGTGCGGCCGCGGGCGAGGATGGTGACCTTGTAGACGGGTTCGATGTCGGGCATCGCCCACGCGGCGAGCGTGTGTCCACCCTCGTGGTACGCGGTGATCTTCTTCTCGTGCTCGCTGATGATGCGGCTCTTGCGGCGGGGACCGCCGACCACACGGTCGACGGACTCCTCGAGTGCGGCCTCCGTGATGACGGTGCCGTTCTCGCGGGCGGTGAGCAGCGCGGCCTCGTTGATGACGTTGGCCAGATCGGCACCCGACATTCCGACCGTGCGCTTGGCCAGGCCTTCGAGGTCGGCGTGCTGGTCGATCGGCTTGCCCTGCGAGTGAACCTTCAGGATGGCGCGACGCCCGGCGAGGTCGGGGGCGCCGACCGGGATCTGCCGGTCGAAGCGGCCCGGACGCAGCAACGCCGGGTCCAGGATATCGGGGCGGTTGGTGGCGGCGATGAGGATGACGCCGGTGCGGTCACCGAAACCGTCCATCTCGACCAGCAACTGGTTGAGGGTCTGCTCGCGCTCGTCGTGTCCGCCACCGAGGCCCGCGCCACGCTGGCGTCCGACGGCGTCGATCTCGTCGACGAAGATGATGCAGGGGCTGTTCTGCTTGGCCTGGTCGAACATGTCGCGCACACGGGACGCACCCACACCGACGAACATCTCGACGAAGTCCGAACCGGAGATCGTGAAGAACGGGACACCGGCCTCGCCTGCCACCGCTCGGGCGAGGAGGGTCTTACCGGTTCCGGGCGGCCCGTACAGCAGCACACCGCGCGGGATCTTCGCTCCCAGCGACTGGTAGCGCATCGGGTTCTGCAGGAAGTCCTTGATCTCGTACAGCTCTTCGACGGCCTCGTCCGCACCCGCGACGTCGGCGAACGTTGTCTTCGGCATGTCCTTGTTGAGCTGCTTGGCCTTCGACTTGCCGAAGCCCATGACGCCGCCGCGACCACCGCCCTGCATGCGGCTCATCACGAAGAAGAAGATGCCGAGCAGGATCACCATCGGCAGGACGAACAGCAGGATGGACGTGAGCCAGCTCTCCTGCGTGACCGTGGTGTTGTAGCTCTGTAGGCCCTTGTCGGAGATCTCGTTGAAGATCTGCTCGGACGCCGACGCCGGATACTTCGCGAGGATCTCGGTCTTGCCGTCGGTCGCGTCGTTGCCGTCCTTCAGCCACAGGCGAACCTGCTGCTCCCGGTCGTCGATCTGCGCCTTGTCGACGTTGTTCGCGTCGAGCTGCGCGATCGCCACGGAGGTGTCGACACCCTTGAATCCGCGCGTGTCGTTGCCGAAGTAGCTGAAGGCGTAGATCACCAGCAGGATGCCGGCAACTATCGCCAGGTTTCGAAACACAGTCTTACGGTTCATACAGGTCGGCCGAGATGGCCGGTCCTTTCGAGAGTGCGGGTCTTCCGGGTGCGCCTTCCGGCTGCCAACCGGACAAACCAGGTTACCGCGAAGGCACCCCGGCGACTCCAGGTAGCAGCCAACCGCCGTTGGGAGCGGTCTCTTTCTTTCAACGCATGCGATTGCCCATCGGTTCCCTCGGACTCCATCCGGGTCCGAATGTGCGGGAGTTCACCGCGCGGGCGCGACCCTCGGCCAGCCGCCGCCCACCCGTTCGATGTGAGCGGCCAGGGCCAGGATCCTGGCCTCTCCTCCGGGCGGTGCCGCGATCTGCACGGCCAGCGGTGTGCCCGAGTGTGAGTGCGTGCCGACGGGCACACTCGCCGCAGGCCACCCGACGAGATTCCACAGCGCGCTGAGCGGGGCGTACCGCACGTTGGCCACGATGTTCGACAGCCACGACCGCTCGCTCCACGTCGTCGCCGCGAGCGGCGGCTGCGCGAGAGCGGGTGTGATCACCACGTCGTAGTTCTCGAAGAATGCGCGCAGCGACTCTTCGAGCCTGCCCACCTGCTCGGGGCGGACGAACCGGCCCAGCGCGCGGCCCACCGCGACGTGCCTGCGGGTCCGCGGCTGCAGTAGCCGCAGATCGAGCCCCTTCGCGTCGGCGGCCGTTCCCGCGGTCCAGCGGGCGAGAACGGGAAGCAGGTTGACCGGGTACGGCAACGTCGCAGGCTCGACGTCGTGGCCCGAGCCGGTCAGTTCCCTGCCCGCGCGCACGGCCGCATCCCGCCACTGCGGATCGACCGTGGCCAGGAATGTCGGCGACCCTGCCGCCACCGCGATCCGCAGTGGTTCCGACGCGCCGATCCGCGCGAGTTCGGGCCGGTCGGCGAGGACGGACAGCATGAGAGCGGCGTCGTCGACGGTCGTGGCGATGGGCCCGTTCTCGGCCATCCCGAACCACGAGGTAGCGCCGAGTTCGGACGGCACCACTCCCCTGCCCGGTTTGATACCGAACACTCCGCAGTTCGCGGAGGGGATGCGGATCGACCCCAGACCGTCGGTCCCGTGGGCCAGGGGCACCATCCCCGCGGCGACGGCGGCGGCCGCTCCCCCGGACGAACCCCCGCAGGTCCGCGACGGATTCCACGGATTGCGGGTGATGCGGCCGGGCGCGTCGGTGGTTCCCCACACCGCCAGTTCGGGGAGGGTGGTCAGGCCGACGACCACCGCTCCCGCCGCCCGCAGTCGCGCGACGACCGGGTGATCGGAAACCTTCGGTTCGGCACTGGTCGCACCCGATCCCTCGCGCATCGGCAGTCCGGCCACGGAAATGACGTCCTTGATCGCGACGGGCACTCCTGCCAGCGGAAGCGTGGACAGATCCGGCCGGTGAGAGAGGGCGAGGGCGTCGGCTCGGGCCTGTTCGGCGAGGACCGTGACGAACGCCTGAATCTTCGGTTCACGCTCGTCGATGGCCGCGAGCGCGGCCTCGACATGCTCCATCGGGCTCGAGACGCCCGAGCGAACCTGCTCGGCGACGACGACGGCTGAGGTGAACGGGGAGTCCCCCATCACCCGAGTATATGGTGCAGGGAAGCAGTCATTTCGAGTATTCGCGCTGGATACAGTAGGTCTGCGGGGTTACCATTCGCTTGTCCCTGGATGGGACTCTTCACACCGCTCCAGACAACCTCGATGTGCCCAGAGAACCCGCCCAGTAGAACCCTCGATGTGCAATGACCAGAGGAAACGGGTCGGGCAGAGACGGATCGGCCGCTGGATCGGACTCTGCCGAACGGACCGTCGGAGTCACGAACTCCGAACACGAGAGCAGCGAAGCGACGGTCGCGGCCGGGCCGTCGACGGTGGTTGCTGAGCAAACCATGTCCGCACGGACCATGACCGCCGAGCAGACCGCCGCCGCCGAACACACCACGGCGGCCGAGCAAACCGCACCCGCCGAGCAGACCGCGGCCGCCGAGCAGACCGCGGCCGCCGGTCCGACCGTGACCGCCCGCCAGCCGGACACCCTCATCACCACGCCGCCGGGCAATGCGGCGCTCGACGATGTCGAGGTCGGACAGCAGGTCGACGATTTCGATCTGCTGATGGGCCTGGCAGCGGCGCGTTCGGCCGCGTGTTCCTGGCACGCCAGCGGTCGATGCAGCGACTCGTCGCGGTGAAGATCTCGCACGACAAGGGGAACGAGCCGCAGACCCTCGCGCAGCTCGACCACAACTACATCGTGCGCGTGTTCGACCAGCGGTTGCTCGAGGACCGCCAGCTGCGCCTGCTCTACATGCAGTACCTGCCGGGCGGCACCCTGCTGCGGGTTCTGCGCCGCGTCCGCGTCACGCCGGAACAGGACCGCACGGGCAGCCTTCTGCTGGATGTGGTCGACGAGGAGATGCGGGAGAAGGGCGAGATCAGGCCCACCGACTCCAGCGTGCGGGACGAGATCGCATCGCTCACCTGGCCGGAGACGATCGCGTGGTTGGGGCGTCGACTGGCCGACGCCCTGGACTACGCCGGCAAGCGCGGCGTCCTGCACCGCGACATCAAGCCTGCCAACATCCTGCTGACGGCGGAGGGTGTGCCGAAGCTGGCGGATTTCAACATCAGTTTCAGCGACAGCGTCACCGGGGCATCCCCGCTCGCCTACTTCGGTGGGTCTCTGGCCTACATGTCCCCCGAACAACTCGAGGCGTGCCACCGCGAAATGCCGGGGACGGCAGCGGACCTCGACACCCGGAGCGACATCTTCGCGCTGGGCGTGATGCTGTGGGAGCTGATGTGCGGGCGGCGTCCGTTCGAGGACGAGGAAGTCTCGAGCGAGTCGCTCGTGGCACTCGAAGCGATGATGGATCGCCGTAGCCGCGACATCGACCCGGAATTTCTCGACCAGTTGCCCTACGACTGCCCGCCGTCGCTGCGCCGGGTGCTCCTGACGTGTCTGGCTCCGAAGCCTGAGGACCGGTGGTCGTCGGGTGCCGAACTGGCCCAGCAGTTCGACCTGTGCCTCAACCCGCGGGCCCGCGACCTCGTCGATCCGCCGCCGAACAGTTGGCGCATGCGGCTGCGGCGCTTCGCGCTCCCGATTCTGGTGTTCGGCATCGCGGTGCCGAATGCTCTCGCCGGTGCCTACAACTACCACCACAACAAGATGCTGATCATCAGCAACCTGACGCCGGAGGCCCAGCAGTCGTTCGAGGCGATCCAGTTGGTGATCAATTCGATCGCGTTCCCGTTGGGCGCGATCATGCTGCTCTACTGGTGCCGATACCCGCTGCTCGTGCCGCGGGGTCTGCGCAAGGGGAAGTCGTACGACCGCCAGACGCTGGCCCGGGCCCGCACCGACACGTTGCTGCTCGGCGACCGGGTCGTGCTCGTGGTGTTCGGGTTGTGGGTCATCGCGGGCATCGCCTATCCGATTTCCCTGCAGCTCGCGGCGGGGAACGTGCCACCTCGCGCGTACGTGCACTTCATCGCGTCACTCATCGTGTGCGGTGCCGTGTCGGTGGCGTACCCGTTCTTCGTGGTCGCGTTCTTCGCGGTGCGCTGCATCTACCCCACCCTGCTGCCGCAGGACATCGCCAGCAGCGCCGACGCGCACAAGCTGCGGGGTCTCGACCGCCGGAGCACGCTGTACCTGGCCGTCGCGGCGTCGGTTCCGCTGGCCGGTGTGGCCGGAGTGACGTTCCTGTCACCCGACGAGATCACCTTGGTGATCATCGCGGTCCGCATCCTGTGCGTCGGCGGCATCTTCGCGTTCGTCGGCGTGTACTGGCTGTTCCGGCAGCTGGAGCAGGACCTGCGGGCGCTGGAGCTCGCCGTGTCGCACGAACCCGTCCGCTGACGAGCAGCGCGGAGATCAGCCGCCGTAGACGGAAGGCTCGAGGGTCCCGATGTACGGCAGGTCGCGGTACCGCTCGGCGTAGTCGAGGCCGTACCCGACGACGAATTCGTTGGGGATGTCGAAGCCCACGTTCGCGACGTTGACGTCGACCTTGATGGCGTCGGGCTTGCGCAGCAGCGTGACGACCTCGAGGGACGCCGGGTTGCGGCTCGACAGGTTGCGCATCAGCCAGGACAGCGTCAGACCGGAGTCGATGATGTCCTCGACGATCAGCACGTGCCGGCCGGCGATGTCCTTGTCGAGGTCCTTGAGGATGCGCACGACGCCGGAGGACGACGTGGACGACCCGTAGGAGCTGACGGCCATGAACTCCATCTGGGTGGGGATGGGGAGGGCTCGCGCGAAGTCGGTCATGAAGAAGATGGCGCCCTTGAGGACACCCACCAGGAGCAGATCCCCTTCCGGGGCGCCCTCCGGGTAGCGCTTGGCGATCTCCTCGGCCAGTTCGACGGTACGTCGACGAATCTCGTCCTCGGAGATCAGTACCGATGCGATGTCGCCTTCGTACACGCGATCAAACCCTTCGTCGGTCGTCCAATCCGACGTTCAGCCTGCCACGTCGTCGGCGGACCACCAACCTCGCGTCCGGTGTTCCGCCCCCGATCGCCACCTGTCCCTGTCCCCGCCACCGTGCGACGAGGTCGTCCACGGCTCGCAGTTGCGTGTCTCCGAGACCGCGCGCACCGGCCGCGAGTAGCCAGCTGCGCAGTACCCGCCTGCGGACGGGTGGCGCCGACAGAACGAGCACGGCCGCGTCGATTTCGCCGTCTACCACGACTTTCGCTTCGGTCTCGGCGGCCATCGCGTCGAGGACCGCCCCTTCCTCGCGCAGGTGTTCCCCGGTGCGGGCGAGGGCCCCGGCGACGCCGCCGCCCAGGACGTCCTCGAGCAGCGGGAGCACCTCGGTGCGCAGCCGCACCCGCGCGAAGTCGGGCGAGGCGTTGTGTGGATCCTCGTGTGGGCTGAGTCCCAGTTCCACGCAGGCCTGCCGGGTCACCGCGCGGCGCACGTCCAGCAGCGGTCTACCCCACGGGCTGTCGTACGGGCTCATCCCCCAGATGGATCGGCCACCCGAACCGCGCGACAACCCCAGCAACACTGTTTCGGCCTGGTCGTCGAGGGTGTGTCCCAGCAGCACCGGGCGGGTTCCGCGCGCCGAGTCGAGGGCGCGGTAACGGGCCTGCCGGGCCGCCGCCTCGAGCCCGCCCGACCCGGTCACATCGACGGAGAGCACCTCGGCGGACGCGCAGCCGAGCGCTCGGGCACGGGCCGCGGCCTCGTCGGCCACGTCGGCCGACCCCGGCTGCAGCCGATGGTCGACGACGAGGGCACGCACCGAACGCGCCTCCGCGGCGGCCGCCGCGGTCAGCGCCAGTGAGTCGGCGCCACCCGACAACGCGACCGCGATCTCACCGTCCGGGGCGTGCGCGGCGATCCAGCGCCGCACGGCGTGACGAACCTCGAGGATCGCCGGCTCCTCGGGAAGCAGCGTCACCGGCTCAGCCCTTCTCGAATCAGCCCAGTACCCGGGACACCCAGGCGTCCGGCGCGTCGATCTCCGCGAGCCGGGGCAACGTGTCGGGGCCGGTCCACACGACGTTGAACCGGTCCATCCCGACCTTGTCCACGACGGCGTCGACGAACGCCTTGCCGCGCACGTATTGCGCCATCTTGGCGTCCATTCCGAGCAGCGCCCGGATGAGACGCTGCACCGGGTTGCTCTTGCGTCGGCGACGCTGATCGAACGCCGCCCGGATCGCCGCCACCGACGGCACGACTGCGGGGCCGACGGCGTCCATCACGTGGTCCGCATGTCCCTCGAGGAGGGTGCCGAGTACCAGCAGACGGTCGAGGGCCTCACGCTGCGGCTCCGCCTGGGTGGCGCGCAGCAGCCCGACGATGCCTCCCGGTGCGCCCGACTCGTCCGGCTCCGTGCGCCCACGGGCGCGCAGCGCGGAGGACAACCGGCCGACCATGTCGGTGACCGACTCGTCCTCGGCGGATCCGAGCGTCTCCACCGACGCCTGCATGTACCCGGTGAGCCACGGTGACGACGAGAACTGCACCCGGTGCGTCACCTCGTGCAGGCACACCCAGAGCCGGAAGTCGCTGGGCCTCACCCGCAACGTCCGCTCGACCGACACCACGTTGGGCGCCACCAGCAGCAGGGTTCCGTCGTCGCCGGTGAACGGGTCGTACTGGCCGAGGATCGCGGAGGACAGGTATGCGAGCATCGCTCCGGCCTGAAGGCCCGCCGGCTTGCCGAGCAGCATGCCGGGAGCGGCGTCGCCGCCGGTCAGTTGCGACATCGAATGCGCGGCAGCGTGGATCCACCCGGCCCGGTCGAGGATCTGGGCGGTCGGCACCGGAAGGCCGTCGGCGAGACCGGTGACTTCCCGGACCGGCAGTTCCGCGCGCATCGACGCGTCGGCCAGTTCCGCGACCACGGTTTCGGCCGTATATCGCGACGTGGCGGGACCGCTGCGCGCCAGCCTCACCCCCGTCCGGGCTGCGAGTTTCCAGTCGACGGCACCGCTGAAGGCATTCCCTTCGGCGGCCATCACTGGCACCCGCACGTGCGGAGCGCGGCCGCCAGTGCGTCGAGTGCGGGACGGCTGACCTCCGGCGGACGGTCGTTGGACATCAGCGCGAACGTCAGCACCCGCCCGTTCTGGTCCACCACGTAGCCGGCGAGCGCGCTGGCCGTGGACAGGGTGCCGGTCTTCGCCCGCACCCACCCGGCGCCGGTGCGGTTCCCCGACGCGTACCGGTCCGACAGGCTGCCCGTCGCACCGGCCACGGGCAGGTAGTCGAGCATCGGCCGCAGGGCAGGGTTCCCCTCCCCGGCGGCGGCCGTCAGGACCTGGTCGAGTGTGTGCGGTGCGATGCGGTCGTCCACGGACAGCCCGCTCGCGTCGTGCAGTGTGAGCCCCGACAGGTCGAATCCGGCGCCGGACAGGGTCCGGCCGATGGTCGCGACGGCGCCCGCGAACGATGCTTCCGCGCCGGCATTCATGGCAACCTCCCGCCCGATCGCTTCGGCAAGCACATTGTCCGAGTGTTCCATCATCTGCCGCAACCGGTCGCGCAGCGGCGCGGACTGCACGCTCGCCACGGTAGCCGCACCGGGCGCCGCGACCCCCGACGTGACCGCCGACGGGGCGACGCCGAGCGCACCGGCGAGCGTCCGCCCGGCGTCGAGCGCGGGTGTCGCACTGCGCGGCGACTCGTCCACGAGCGGGTCGGCCCGTCCACCGTCGATCATGATCGGTTCGGTGGGGGTGATGAATCCGGCGCCGACGTCCGTCGGGAACCATCCCTGCGCCATGGTGTCGCCCGAATAGATGCGGGTGTCGACCACGATGCTCGTCACCTGGATGCCCGCGTTCCGGATCTGATCGACCAGCTGCGAGATGTGCGCCGCACCCGGGTAGTAGCCGTTCTCCCCGACCGGTTTCGCGGTGAGTGTGGGATCACCGCCGGCAACGAGGACGATCTCGCCGGGAGTCGCGCCCTGCACCACCTTCGTCGTCACGCGGTGGTCGGGCGGTAGCGCCAGCAGCGCGGATCCCGCGGTGAGGACCTTGGTGGTCGACGCCGGGGTCATCGGGGTCTGCGGGTTGACGCTCCACAGGACCTGACCGGTGACCGCGTCGGCGACGGTTCCGCTGAACTTGCCGAGGTCGGGGTTGGCGGCGGCCGGACCGACCGCGGCGGCGATCCCCTGTGCCGTCGGCATCGGGGCGTCGTCCGGCACCGGCGTGACCTGCGGGGCCGCCGTGATCGGTGCCGGTTCGGGCGCGATCGTCAGTTCACCGCGACCCGCCGACGCGTTGTGCGCGGTCACCGCGACCACCAGAACAGCCGCCATCGCGAGCACCACGACGACGACCGACGCGAACAGAATTCGCATGTTCCGACGGTGGCGTCCCGCCAACGAGCCCATCTTCTTCTTTCCCTGGCCCGGCAACGCGCCTCCGTCTTCACTGTGATTCGTGGGTGGTCAGACAACCAACCTTATCCTCGACCCGATATCCTCTCCCCGAATCATCATCGACACGACAGCGAGGAATCGGCGTGGAGTTCGACGTCACCATCGAGATCCCCAAGGGTCAGCGAAACAAGTACGAGGTCGACCACGTGACCGGTCGCGTGAAGCTGGACCGCTACCTCTACACCGCGTTCGGCTACCCGGCCGACTACGGCTTCATCGAGAACACCCTCGGCGAGGACGGCGATCCGCTGGACGCGCTGGTCCTGCTCCCCGAGTCCGTGTTCCCCGGCGTCATCGTCGAGGCACGTCCCGTCGGCATGTTCAAGATGGTCGACGAGGCCGGCGGCGACGACAAGGTGCTGTGTGTGCCGGCCGGCGACCCGCGGTGGGACCACATCCAGGACATCGGCGACGTCCCGCAGTTCGAGCTGGACGCCATCAAGCACTTCTTCGTCCACTACAAGGACCTCGAGCCGGGCAAGCACGTCGAGGCAGCCGACTGGGTCGGGCTCGCCGAGGCGAAGGCCGAGGTCGAGGCTTCGTTCAAGCGTCTGAAGGACAACGTCGGGCACTGAGCCGGCGGCGAATCGTCTGGCACTGAGCCGGCGGCGAATCGTCGGGCACTGAGCCTCCCGATATTTACGGCAACGGCGCCCATCCCCCGCGGGGGATGGGCGCCGTTGGCGTCTCACTCCTGCGCGTCTCCCCGCGCCGCGGCCTGGAGGCCGGACTCGCTGCGGAGTGGCACTTCCTTCCACAGCAGAGTGAGGACGAAGGCGACGACGGCGAGCATCGACACGCTGAGGAAGACGGATCCGATGGCGTCGGCGAATCCTTCGCGGAAGGGCAGGGCCAGCACGTCGTCGAGTTTTCCGATCACCGAGCTGTCCGTGAGGACTCCGCTGACGCCGGCGTGGTCGGGGCTGAGGATCCCCTGGCCCATGGCGGCCTCCGCGGGGTCGTTGCTCTGTGCGGCGGCGACCACTGCTCGACGGAAGTCGGCTGTGCCCGCGGCGGCTGTCACGCGCTCGCCGATGGCCGGGGTGAGGCGGGAGAAGAGGATCGACAGGAAGATTGCGACGCCTGCGGTGCCGCCGATCTGCCGGAAGAACGTGGCCGCTCCGGTCGACACCCCCATGTCCTGTGGGGGCAGTGCGTTCTGAATGGCGAGGGTGAGGGGCTGCATCAGGTTTCCGAGACCGAGTCCGAGGATCAGCATGAACACCATCACGACGGGCATCGGGGTGTCGGCGGCCAGCGTGTGCAGCAGGTACGCGCCGACCGCGATCAGGGCGGTGCCCAGGATCGGGAAGTACCGGTACCGTCCGGTCCGCGAGATCATCTGACCGCTGACCACCGAGCCGGCCATGAGGCCGAGGACCATCGGCAGGATCTGGAACCCGGCGAGGGTGGGGCTCGAGCCCTTCACCACCTGCAGGTACTGGGGTAGCAGGGTGATGCCGCCGAACATGACGGCGCCCACGACGAGGCTGATCACGACGCCGAGCGCGAAGGTGCTGTTGCGGAAGAAGCGCATCGGGATGAGTGCGTCGTCCTTCATCGCCAGTTCCACCGACACGAAGGCGAGCACGCCGATGACGCCGATCACGTAGCACGCCAACGACTTCGAGCTGTCCCATCCCCAGCTGTGCCCCTGTTCGGCGACGACGAGCAACGGCACCACGCCGACCGCGAGGGCGATCGCACCCCACCAGTCGATCCGCCGGCTTCCGCTCGGTCGTCGCGGCAGGTGCAGCACCCGGGAGACGACCGTGAGCGCGACGAGTCCCACCGGCACGTTGACGAGGAAAACCCAACGCCAGCCGTCGATTCCGAGGAGCTCGTCCTGTCCGGCGAACACTCCGCCGAGGACCGGCCCGAGGACGCTGGACGTGCCGAACACGGCCAGGAAGTAGCCCTGGTACTTGGCCCGTTCACGCGGGGAGACGATGTCGCCGATGATGGTGAGCGCCAACGAGAACAGACCGCCGGCGCCGAGTCCCTGGACCGCACGGAAGGCCGCGAGCATGTACATCGACGTCGAGAACGTGCACAGGACCGAGCCGATCACGAACACCGTGATCGCGAACATGAAGAACGGCTTGCGGCCGTAGATGTCGGACAGTTTGCCGTAGAGCGGCGTCGCCAGGGTGGCGGTGACGAGGTATGCGGTGGTTGCCCACGCCTGCAGCGAGTATCCGTCGAGGTCGTCGGCGATGGTGCGGATCGCCGTCGCCACGATCGTCTGGTCGAGCGCGGCGAGGAACATGCCGAGCATCAACCCACTGAGTACAGCCAGGATCTGCCGGTGGGTGTAAGCCACCGGCGTTTCGACCGAATTCGACACTGTTTCCTCGCTGCGCTGTCGTTTACTTGTAGTCGGCAAGTATGCGAGCGCAGCGAGGTTTCGGGCAACTGATGGACTGAGCTTTACCTGCGGATAAGGCTCTGCGACCGGCTATTCGCCCGTGAATTCAGGGGCGCGCTTCTCGAAGACGGCAGTGATCGCCTCGGTCAGGTCCTGCGACGGCAGGAACGCGGCGTTCCATGCGGCGACGTAGCGCAGGCTGTCGTCGACGGCGGCCGCGCGGGAGTGGTCGAGGACGTCCTTGATGCCATGGACGACGAGCGGCGGGTTCGCCGCGATCTCGGCCGCGGTCTCGTGCGCGGCGGCGAGGACGGCGTCGGCGTCCGCGAAGACGCCGTTGACGAGACCGATCTTCTCGGCGCGCCCGGAGCCGATGTCCTTGCCGGTGAGCGCGAGTTCCCGCAGATGACCGTCGCCGATGATGGCGGGCAGTCTGGCGAAGCTGCCCATGTCGGCGACGATCGCGACCTTGACCTCACGGATGCTGAACTTCGCGTCGGTGCTGGCGTACCGGATGTCGCACGCGGAGATCAGGTCGACGCCACCGCCGATGCACCAGCCCTGGATGGCCGCGACCACCGGTTTGCGGCAGTCGGCGACCGCGTTGATGCCGGACTGCATCCGCTTGATCATGTCGTGGAACGCGGTACGCGGGCCGGCCTGCGCCTTGTCGGCGAGGACGGAACCGAAGCTGCCGCTCATGGCGGGCAGGTCGAGACCGAAGGAGAAGTTCTTGCCGGAGCCGGCGATCACCACGGCCCGCACGTCCGGATCGGTGTCGAGTTCACCGAAGATCTCGGGGAGCTCGCTCCAGAAATCCGGGCCCATCGCGTTGCCCTTTCCGGGTCCGATGAGCGTCACCTGCGCGACGTGATCCTTGCGCTCGACGGTGAACGCATTCCAGGTCTTCTGTTCGGTCATTACTCAAGAGTAACCACCGCTCTTCGACGTCACGCGAAATACCCTGGAGGTCTCTGCACCGTCTTGTGAACGGACAGCCGCCATGACGCACCGGACGATCCCGGCCGGCGACGCCGTAGTCGTCGGCGCCGGAATGGGGGGACTGCTTGCCGCGGCGGCTCTCGCCGGAACATTCCGGAGCGTCGTCGTCCTCGACCGCGACATCCTGCCCGACACGGCGACCGCGCGCAGGTGCGTGCCGCAGGCCCGGCACGTGCACGCCCTTCTCGCCGGCGGGCAGGCCGCGATGGAGGACCTCCTGCCGGGGTTCGCGTCCGAGCTCCTGGCCCTCGGCGCCACCGCGGGCGACGCGCTGGGCGACATCCGGTGGATCGTCGACGGACACCGGATGGCCCGCGAGATCAGTGGGGTCCCCGGCATTCTCGCGAGCAGACCGCTCGTCGAGTGGCAGATGCGCAGGCGGGTCGAGGCGCTGCCGAATGTGCGAATACTGGACCGTTCCGACGTCACGGGTCTCACCGTCGACGGCGGGCGGGTGACCGGCGTGACCGTGCAGCACCGTGGCGGCGTCCCGCCGGAGGTCGTCGGGACCGATCTCGTCGTGGACTCGTCCGGCCGCAGTTCGCAGACTGTCGCCCGGCTCGGCGAGCTGGGTTTCGCGCCGCCGGCCGAGTCGCAGGTGGCCGTGGACGTCAGCTATGCGACGAGGCACTTCCGGCTCGACCCGCCGCATCTGGACGGGGATTCCGGCATCGGAATGGCGCCGGGACCGTCCAGTCCGCGCAGCGGATTCATGGGCGTGCAGGAGAACGGCACCTGGATCGTCACTCTCGCCGGGTACGGGGACGATGTGCCGCCGCTGGATCCGGACGGCTTCCTCGACTTCGTGAAGTCGTTCCCCGCCCCGGACATGTACGAGGCACTGCGCACGGCCGAGCCGGTGGACGACGGGGTGCGTTACCGGATCCCGACGACCGTCCGGCGGCACTATTCCGCGGACGATCTGCCGTCGAATTATCTGCCGTTCGCGGACGCCATCTGCTCGTTCAACCCGATCTACGGCCAGGGCATGAGCGTCGCCGCGGTGGAGGCGACGATCCTGCGGGACTGCCTGCGGTCGGGGCGCGCGCATCTCGCTCACCGGTTCCTCCGCGGGGCTAACCGGTGTATCGATGCCGCGTGGACGCTCACCGTCGACAACGACCTCCGGATCCCGGCCGTACCCGGTCGGCGGTCGGCGCGGGTGCGGTTGGTCAATGCGTACACGTCCCGGCTCGATCGGGCGGCGTCCGTCGACCCGGCCGTGGGGTCCGCGTTCCTCCGGGTGACGCATCTTCTCGACCGTCCGGGGACGCTGCTCCGGCCGGCGACGGTGTTGCGGGTTCTGCTTGCCTCCCGCTGACGGACGACCGCGAGATTACCTGTATGTTGACGTCACAGATACCTGGAGGATCTGCGCCGCCACGAGAGGAAACCCGTGCTCGACATCGCCTGGAACCCGACGCTGAACACGCTGACCCGCAACGCCTGGCGACTGTCCTTCGGCGGCGGAATCGCACCGGTCCAGCGAACCCCGTCGACGCGCATCCACGAGGCGCCCCATCAGAACCTGTACCGGTTCGACAACACCGAGACCGACGGCGGCCGACCCGTCCTCCTCGTGCCCCCGCTCGCGGCGCCCGCACACTGCTTCGACCTCCGGCCGGGCCAGAGCCTGGCCGCGCACCTCGTCGGTTCGGGCAAGGCGGCGTATCTCGTCGACTACGGCACGATGGGTTACTCCGACCGCGGCCTGGGGTTCGAGGACTGGATCGACGACTACATCCCGGCGGCGGTCGACCGCGTGTCCCGACTCCACGACGGTGCACCCGTCGACCTGATCGGCTGGAGCCTCGGGGGAACGATGTCGCTGCTCACGGCCGCGGGCCGGAACTATCTGCCGATCGGTTCGGTGACGGCGATCGGCACGCCGATCGACTACGAGTCGGTGACCATGATCGCGCCGCTGCGGATGGTCGGCCGGTTCATCGGCGACCGCCCCCTCACCACCGCGACGCGGGCGATGGGCGGGCTCCCGGCGCCGCTGGTCCAGGCGAGCTACCGTTTCACCGCACTTCAGCGCGAGCTCACCAAGCCGTGGTTCATCGCCCGGAACCTGCACGACACCGAGACCCTCGCACGCATGGAGTCCATCGACCGGTTCATGGCCGACATGCCGGGTTATCCCGCGCGGTTCTTCCGCCAGGTCTGCACCGAGCTGATCCTCGGGAACGCGCTCGCCGCGGGGAGTTTCCAGACCCGGAACGGCGCGATCGCGCTGGCCGATCTCGCGGTGCCGGTTCTCGCGATCGGTGGCACCGAGGACGTCATCGCGCCGATCCCGTCGGTCCGGGCGGCGACGGACGTGCTTACCGGTTCTCCGTCGGTGCGGTTCGAGTCCGCGCCGGGCAGCCACCTCGGGCTCGTCGCGGGCCCGAAGGCCAAGGACTCCACGTGGGCCCACATCGACGGCTTCCTCGACGGGGTCGTCGCGCAGACCGCCTGAGATCAGGTCAGTCCGGCCCTGGCGACGGCGCCCGCGAACAGCGCGGTGACCGCGGCGCCCATCGTCGACTGATCCACTTCCTCGGGGTCGACGGAGTGTTCGAGCACGAGGCCGGAGATGAGGGCCATCAGCGAGATGGCCGTGGTGCGGACGTCGAACGTGTCGTCGACCCCCCACTCCCGCGCGCGCTGGCCGATCAATTCGACGAGCCTTCCCCGCAATTGCCGCCGCTCCCGCAGGTAGGCCTGGGCGATCTGCGGGTCGCGTGCGGCGAGCACGCCGAATTCGAGCACCAGCAGTGACCAGCCCGGTTCGCGCACCATCCACGACGCGACGGCCTCGCCTCCTTTGCCCGCGGCATCCGAGGGGGTCATACCGGCGATCTCGGCGAGGACCCGTCCCGCCAGTTCGAGTGAGCGCGCCGCGAAGAGTTCGGCGAACAGGTCCTGCTTCGACTCGAAGTTCGAATAGACCGCCCCCTTGGTGAACCCCGCCCGGCGGGCCACCTCGGCGAGCCGGGCCGCGCTGAAGCCCCGTTCCGCGAATTCCTCCGCCGCCGCGTCGAGGAGGCGCTGACGAACGACATCACGACCGGGACGCGTCGTGGGCGCCCATTCGGTGTGACGACTGTCCCGTTGACGATCTTCAGTCACGATACCTAGGGTATTCAATACCCACGGTATCGACAAGGATCGAGGACGTCCGATGACCCTGACCGACAGCGAATCCCCCACCCCGGCTCCCGTGCACCACGACAGTCCGGTGTCGAAGTACGGTGCGCCCAAGGTGATGGTCGCGCTGGTCTTCGGCGTTCTGCTCCTCCAGCTCGGCTTCATCCTCAGCTACGTGGCCGCGTTCCATCAGCCCACGCCCCGCGACATCGAGATCGGTGTCGTCGCAGCGGAGGGACTGCCCGCAGGCACGGACCAGCAGGTCGCCGACCGGCTCGACGCGATCGACGGCAGGCCGCTGCGCGCCCGTGTCGTCTCGGACACCGCGGAAGCCCGGCGGCTCCTCCACGACCGCGAGATCCAGGGCGCGTTCGTCGTGAACCCCGTCGGCCCCGACACCCTGATCACCGCGAGCGCGGGCGGCAGCTCCATCTCCAGCGCGCTCGAATCGGTCTTCACCCAGGTGGAGAACAGTCAGGGTCGCCAGTTCACGGTCCGCGACGAAATTCCGGTCGGCGCGCACGACAACCGTGGACTCTCCGGCTTCTATCTGGCGGTCGGCTGGGTGGTCGGCGGATACCTGCTCGCGGCGGCGATCGGCCTGTTCATCGGCGCCCCGCGGACCCTGCGTCAGGCGTCCGCGCACACGGCTGTCCTGTTCGGGTACGCCGTGCTGTCCGGCGCCCTCGGCGCCCTGATCACCACTCACGTGCTCGGCACGTTCGCAGGACACTGGTTCCCGCTGTGGCTACTCGGAACAGGCGTCGTCTTCGGCACCGCCGTGTTCACGCTGGGGTTGCGCGCCTCGGTCGGCATCGTCGCCGTCCCCCTCGCGATCGCCGTCTTCGTCATTCTGGGCAATCCCAGCGCCGGCGGGGCGTTCGGTTCGAACGTCATCCCCGCCTTCTACGCGGCCATCGGACGCTGGATCACCCCGGGCGCCGGCACCGAGGGAATTCGCAGCATCGTGTACTTCGACGACGTGGGGCTGGGACAGCCCGCGCTCGCCCTCGCGCTCTACTCGGCGGTCGGGCTCGGACTGCTGTTCGGGTTCACCGCCCGGCGCCTCCGGAAGCCGGAATCGACCACGCCCCGTTCCGATGTCGTGTCGGACGACGCTTCTTGATGTCGTACCGGGAGAATGGACCTACTCTTGGTTCATGCCGACGCCCCTGCACCCCCACGCCGCGCATGTCGCCGAGACTCTGATCGCGCGAGGGCACCATGGGGTGATCGTGACCCAGCCCGACTCCACCCACTCCGCGGCCGAGGCGGCGGAGTCTCTGGGGGTCGATATCGGGGCCATCACCAAGTCGCTGGTGTTCCTTCTGGACGACGACCCGATCCTGCTCCTCGTGTCGGGGGCGCACGAGGTGGATCTGGCGAACACGGGCAAACGACTGCAGGGAAATCTGACCCGGGCGCCCCTCGACATGGTTCGGATCGCCACCGGCCAGCCGATCGGGGGTATCGCGCCGCTCGGACATCCCACGAACCTTCCGACGTACGTCGACAACGCCCTGTCGCGGTACGCGGAACTGTGGGCGGCCGCCGGGCACCCGGACACGGTCTTCCGCACGTCGTTCTCGGAGTTGGTGCGGATCACCGCGGGTCTGGCGATCGACGTCGACTGAATCCCGGGCTGTTCACGCCCCTATAGTTGACGTCAGATCTCGTGAACGAGAATGACACAGTGCCCGCACGGGCCGACCCGGAGAATGATTTGTCCGACAGAGCCGAGAACGCCGAAACCGTCGATGGTTCGGACCTCCCCCGCGACCATCGACTCGCCCCCGGAATCTGCGCCGAGGATTACCGCGCAGCCCTGCGACGACACCCGGCGGGCGTCACCATCGTGACCCTCGACTCGGGGTCCGGCCCGGTCGGCTTCACGGCGTCCTCGTTCTCCTCGGTCTCACTGGACCCGCCGTTGGTGTCGTTCAACATCGCGAACACGTCGTCCAGCATCGATGCACTTCATTCCGCGGATTCGCTGGTGATCCACCTGCTCGGGGAACACCAGCAGCACCTGGCTCAGCGATTCTCCCGAAGCGCCGACCAGCGGTTCGCCGACGAGTCGCTCTGGGCGCGACTCGACACCGGCGAACCGGTCCTCCACGGAACTCCCAGCTGGTTGCGGGTCATCGTGGACCAGCTGATTCCCGTCGGCGATCACACGCTCGTCATCGGCCTCGTCACCCGCGTCCATGCCGAGGCAGACGACGATTCCGCCTCGGCGCCCCTGCTGTACCACGAGGGCCGGTACTACCGGCCCACTCCGCTCGGTTCAGCGAACAACGGCAACTGACCTGGTCAGGATGCCAGTACCCGCTCGCGGAGGGGGAGGTCGAAACGACGCAGTGCTTCGTCGACGACGGCGGCGGAGGTGACGAGACCTCGCTCCTCCAGCCACGGGAGGGTGCCGTCGACGAGCTGCTCCAGAACCCCGGGGAGCGACAGCGGCAGCACGGTCACACCGTCGGCGACGCCGGCCGCCTGGATGTCGGCGATGAGCCCGGCGAGGCCGACCGGAGTTCCGATGTACTGCAACGACACCGGAGCACGCGGTGCATCCAGTGCGCTGTCGAGGAGGGCCAGCTCCTTGCGCGCGGCGCGGGCCTCTCCGGCGATGAGCACCTCGAGGTCCACCAGGACGGTGACGCCGTCGGGGTCGCGACCGTCGGCGACGAGTTCGGCGCGGATCCGCGCGCGTTCCTGCTGCGCCTCACGCAGATCGGACGCCCGGATCCGGACGACGTTCGGCGGGAACGACGTGAGGTCGAGCTGATCCGTCGAGTCGGCGGTCAGGTCCACCCAGTAGTCCGCGCCGTTGATCGGCCGCGTGCCCGGGGCACCCTCGGCCGCCGGGTGATGGCCGGAACCGGTCAGTTCGACGGCGACGCGAAGGGGACGGGATACGAAGGCATTGTCTCGAGACATAGGGGTTCCTCGGGAATGACGTGTGAATGAAACGGAGCTGGAAGAACGGTCAGCTCGAACACATACCCGAGGCGGTTCGGCACAGATCGACATGCCGACGGCACCAGTGAGCAATCGTTGTGCTCCCAGCCTGCGATGCCATACGGTCATACTAGCGCGTCTCGCGAAAAACGCGTCTCCGGCACCGGATTCCACTGGTCGCTCTCCCTGGCGTAGGTCCAGCTCCTGCGCCCCGCCACCAGCGTGCGCACCGCGTCGACCAGCCGATCCACGTCCCCGGAGCAGCTTCCGAGACCCACACTCACTCGCACGGCGCCGTCGGGCCGGCCGAGGCGTCCCAGCAGCGGATGGGCGCAGAACCGCCCGTCGCGAACTCCGATTCCGTGTTCGGCGGAGAGGTAGGCGGCGATCTCTCCGGGTTCGAACCCGTCGATCGTGAACGTCACGATCCCCACGGAGTCGGGGGCGTCCGACCACAGCCGCAGGAACTCCAGGCCGTCGACGGAGCCGAGGCCGTCGAGGAGGAGGCGGGTGAGCGCCGCCTCGTGTTCGGCCACCGTGCCGAAGTCCAGCTCGGACAGCGCATCGCACGCGGCGGCGAGCGCCGCCGCGCCGAGCACGTTGGGGGTTCCCGCCTCGTGCCGGGCAGGGGCGGGCGCCCACTGGGTGGATTCGACGGTCACGTTCCGGACCGCGCCGCCGCCTGCGAGGTAGGGCTCGGCGGCGTCGAGCCAGTCCCGGCGGCCGACCAGCACGCCGGCGCCGAAGGGTGCATACAGCTTGTGCCCGGAGAAGGCGAGGTAGTCGACGCCCCACTCCTCGACGTCGATGCGGCGGTGCGGCGCGAGCTGAGCGGCGTCGACGAGAATCCGTGCGCCGCAACGATGAGCCACGTCGGCGAGGGCGGCGATCGGCAGCACCTCGCCCGTCACGTTGGACGCTCCCGTCACCGCGAGCAGGGCGGTGGGCTTGGAGCACAGTTCGGCGACGAGCAGGCGGACGGTCTCGTCCAGCGTGTCCGCCGCCCGCACGACGCGAGAGTTCTTCCACGGCAGCAGGTTCGCGTGGTGCTCGATGTCGAGGACCACGGTGCTGCCGGGGACGCAGCCGGCGAGCAGATTCAGCGAGTCGGTCGTGTTCCGGGTGAAGACCACCACCTGGTCCTCGCCCGCTCCGACGAACCGGGCCACCGAGTCGCGCGCCTTCTCGTAGCACTCGGTCGACACCCGCGACGCGTAGCCGGCGCCGCGATGCACGCTGGAGTACGTCGGAAGCAGCGCCCCGATTCGGTCGGTCACCTGCGCCAATGCCGGCGCACTGGCGGCGTAGTCGAAGTTGACGTACGCGCAGTCGCCACCTTGAACGAGCGGAACCCGCAGGTCGGAGCCCGAAACCTGGGCCAGGGGGGCGACACACACGTCAGCGGTCAATACAGCAGTCATCACGACATCCCTCGTAGTCAGGGACTCGTCGCAGGGTCGGTGCCCTCTCGGAGTCCGCGCTTGCCGGGTCCGGTATGGACCTCAGCCTGGTCGTCACCCGGAGCACCCCGCCGCGGTGGAGGGTTGCCGACCAGCAAGCCGGGGCTTGACGCTGGTACTCGTGACCTGTTTCGAAGATTGCAGGATCGACGCGCAGTTGTCAACCCGAAATCCGGGAGCGTCCGGGATCCGGGGTGAGAACTCGCGTCAGTTGGGGGTCACCCCGAGGAGCGGGGCGAGCTGATTGGCAATCGGGTTGAGGTCCAACTTGTTCGGATCCTTCTTGGGGGTGGAGTCCCACGGCTGCACGGTGGCGGGGTCTCCGAACACGATCCGGTTCGCGCTCCGGACACCGGTGAGACTGCCCTGCGGAGCCGCACAGGATGCGGCGGTGTTCTGCGGGAAGTCCTGCTGCGTGTCGTCGAAGTTCGGGTCGTTCCGCTTCATCTCCTGAAGGATCGCCTGGGTACCCTCGTAGCCGACGGTGCACGACGGCGGATTGTCGGTCTCTGCCACCAGGCCCAGGTGAACGGTTCCGTCGTCGGGCGCAATGGTCGAAGACGCGGCCGCCACGCCGGGCAGATACACGAACAGCGTCTGCAGGGCGGTGGCCTGCACCGAGATCGCCTTCGCCGTGGCGGACAGGTTGGCAAGGTTTGTCGTGGCACCCGGCCCGGCCTCCGAGACGAGTTGCCCTAGTCGATCGCTCGCCGGATTTCCGTTGTCGATCAGCCGCCGGACGTCCGGGTCGCTGCTGCGCAGCCGATCCGCGAGCGAGTCCAGGTCGACACTGAAATCCTTGATCGCCGACGACTGTTCGGACTGCGTTCCCAAGACGGTGCGGCCGTCACGCACCAAAGCCACTGTCCGATCGAGCGATTCGGCGCCCGACGCCGACAGCCCGGACAACGAATCCGCGAGCGATCGAAGGTCTTCGCCCTTGCCGTCGAACGCCGTGCCGAGTTCCGTCACGACGGTGTGGAGCGCGTCGATCGGCACGGATTCCGTCAATCCCTGTGTGCTGGCGAGCAATTCTTCGACGGGAACCGGCGTCGACGTGTCGGCGGCGGCGATACGGGACCCGTCCGTCAGGTACGGCCCGCGATCGGTGGCGGGCTGAAGGTCGACGTACTGCTCGCCGATCGCCGATCTGTTGGCCACGACGGCTTTCGCGGAGGCGGGAATGCCGGGCGCGCTCGTGTCGATCCTCAGTTCGACGACGACGCCGTCCGCGGTCAGGGACATGCCCCCGACGCGGCCGACCGGCACGCCACGGTACGTGACTTCCGCATTGGTGAAGATGCCGCCCGACGTCTCCGATTCGAGGTGCACGGTGTATTCGCCGAACCCGAGGAGATTGCCCAGGCGCACGTAGTTGGCACCCACGTAGACGAGGCCCATGAGGGCCACGAGAACGAAGCCGATCAGCTGCCACCGGACGAGCGGCGACCTCACCGTCCACCCTCGATGTCGCGTCGCCCGAACGCCGTCCCCGCTGCGGCGAGCCGGCACCGGTTCGCGAAACGACAGTTGATGGCGGCGGCAGACACAGGCACTCCAATGACAGAGGTATACATGAGACAAGCGGTTACATATATATCTAATCCGGTCGTCGTAGCAGCGCAAACTCCGAGCCACCCTCGGTGGCGCACGTCACTCGCCGGTCTTGACTGAATTTTCAGTTTGGAATATCTTCGGTACCCACCAGGACGTGATGACAGTCACTTCCGCCCCGGAATGTGAGGTCCGCAGTGTCCACGAATCTCGACCCGACGACACCCCTCGACGACACCGCCCCCTCCCCGCCGGAGGACCGCTTCGGACACGTCGAGTCGATCGGCGTGGAATACATCCCCGAATCGGAACGCGATTCGCGACCGCTCAACATGCTCGCCGTGTTCTTCGGCGGCAACCTGGCGTTCTCGGTGATCGTGTTCGGCTGGCTCCCCATCACGTTCGGACTCGGGTTCGGCAGCGCGATCGCGGCCAGCGCGGTCGGCATCGGGCTCGGCACGCTCCTCATCGCCCCCTTGTCGCTCCTGGGCCCGCGCACCGGCACGAACAACACCGTGTCGAGTGGTGCGCACTTCGGAGTGAGCGGACGGATGATCGGCTCGGGGCTCACACTGCTCTTCGCCCTCGCGTACGCCGCGATCGCGGTCTGGACCTCGGGTGACGCGCTGATCGCCGCCGCCCACCGCCTACTCGGCACACCGGTCGACAACGGCATGCTCGCCCTCGGCTACGGCATCATCGCCGCCGAGATCGTGGCCGTCGCCCTGTTCGGTCACGGCACGGTGGTCGCGCTCCAGAAGTTCGTGCTGCCCGTCGTCGCCGCGCTGCTCCTGCTCGGTGTGTTCGCGTTCGGTGGTCGCTTCGACGGCGGGGCGGGCAGCGGCGACTATCTCCTCGGCGGATTCTGGCCCACCTGGATTCTGGCCGTGGTCCTTGCGGTCGGCGGGCCGCTGTCGTATGCCCCGACGCTCGGCGACTACAGCAGGCGGATCTCCCGGGTGCGGTTCGGCGACCGTTCGATCTTCGCGGCCACCATGGCAGGCATCTTCTTCGGGCTGTTCCTGACCGCGGCTTTCGGATCGTTCACCGCGTCGACCTTCACCACGCTGAGCGACTCCTACGTTGCCGACCTGGTAGCGGAGGCGCCCGGTTGGTACGTGCTGCCGATCGTCCTCGTCGCCCTCGCGGGAGGACTCGGGCAGGGCGTCCTCAACGTCTACGCCAGCGGCCTCGATCTGGAAGCGCTGATCCCCCGGTTGCGCCGAGTCCACACCACGCTGATCACATCGGCGCTCGCTGTTGCCCTGCTCTACATCGGCGTGTTCGTCGTCGATGCCGTCGATTCGATCACCGCGATGACCCTGGTGCTCAACGGTTTCGCCGCGCCGTGGGTGGCGATCAACGTCGCCGGCTTCCTCGTTGCGAGGCGAGGGCAGTACGACGCGGTCGACCTCCAGGTCTTCAACCTGGGCCGCAAGGGCGGGCGCTACTGGTTCACCGGCGGCTGGAATCTGCGCGCCGTCATCTCGTGGGCGGCCGGATCCGTGTTCGGCGTCCTCGCCGTCGACACGTCGCTGTACTCCGGGCCCCTTGCCGACATCGCGCACGGTGTCGATGTCAGTCTTGTCGGATCGTCGGCCATCGCCGTGGCCGGCTACCTCGTCGCGCTGCGACTGTGGCCCGAACACGTGGCCCCGGTCGAGGCCCCCGACGTCCTAGGACGGCACGAACCGAAGGAGATTCACCGATGAGCGAGCGACGCGATGCGATTCTGAAGGCCAGCGCGACGGCCATTGCCCAACGAGGTATCCGCGGGCTTCGCGTCAACGATGTCGCGGAGGTCGCGGGCGTGTCGCCGGGACTGCTGTACTACCACTTCAAGGATCGCATCGGTCTCCTCGAGGCCGCCCTGAACTACATCAACGACCGTGCCCGCGCGTACCGCAGCGAGGGTGAGGGATCCGGCGACTCCGCTCGCGACCGGCTCACCCGCTCCCTTCTCGGGGAGATCCAGGACCGCCCCGAGGTCGTGGAGAACTCGTTGGCCTGGAACGAGTTACGCGCCTCCGCCGTGTACGAGGAGGCGCTGCGGGAGCCCCTCGCACGGACCACCGCGGCGTGGGTGTCGGAGATCGCCGACGCGATCACGCAGGCGCAGGTCATCGGCGAGATCTCCCGCTCGCTCGACCCCCAGGCCACCGCGGTCACGATGACCGCCCTCGTCGAGGGCCTGTCCGGGCGGTGGCTCTGCAAGGAGATCTCCACCGAGGACGCCCGCTCCCATCTGCTCGGCGCGATCGACGTCGTGATGTCCGAGCCCACCCCCCACACTCCCGACACTCCCGTCACATCCAAACCGAAGGACTAACGATGACCATTCGCACGATCACCGCACTGCCCGCACCGTCCTCACCGGCGCGCTTCACCGAATCCGCCCGCACGCCGCTGCGGGTCGGGCTGGTGCAGCACCGCTGGCGTCCCGATGCGGACGCACTGCGCACCGAATTGACCGACGCGATCGGTGAGGCCGCCGCACTCGGCGCCGAGGTGGTGTTCCTGCCGGAACTCACGTTGTCGAAGTACCCCGCCGACACCCGCGCGACCGGGACCCCCGGCCGCGACGCCGAGGACCTCACGACCGGACCCACGTACAGTTTCGCGGCCGCCGCCGCTGCCCGGCACGGCGTCTGCGTCCACGCTTCCCTCTACGAACGAGCCGACGGCCCGGACGGTCTCGGTTTCAACACCGCCATCCTCGTCGCCCCGTCCGGCGAATTGCTCTCCCGCACCCGCAAGCTCCACATCCCTGTCAGCGCCGGCTATTACGAGGACACCTACTTCCGCGGCGGTCCCGCCGACGACGCCTACCCCGTCTACCGCCCGGCCGAACTGGGCGGTGCCGCACTCGGTTTGCCGACGTGCTGGGACGAGTGGTTCCCCGAAGTCGCGCGGATGTATTCGCTCGGCGGCGCCGAGATCCTCGTCTACCCCACGGCGATCGGGTCGGAGCCGAGCGCCCCGTCCTTCGACACCCAGCCGATCTGGCAGCACGTGATCGTCGGAAACGGCATCACCAATGGCACATTCATGGTGGTCCCGAACCGCTGCGGCAACGAGGGCGGCATCGACTTCTACGGTTCCTCGTTCATCTCCGACCCGTACGGCCGCGTGCTCGTGTCGGCTCCCCGCGACGAGGAGGCGGTCCTGGTGGCCGATCTCGACCTCGATCAGCGGAAGGACTGGCTCGATCTCTTCCCGTTCCTGACCACCCGCAGGCCGGACACCTACACCCGGCTGACGGATCCCGTGGACCACGAGCACCCCTACGGACTTCCGACGACGGTATCGGCCTCGGAGACCCGGTCATGACCTGGCGGATGCCGAGCGAGACCGAACCGCAGGAACGGGTGTGGATGGCGTTCCCGCCCCTCGGGGCCTCGATGACCGCGACCGCGGACGACGCGCACGAGGCGCGAACCGCGTGGACGGCAGTCGCCCACGCGATCGCCGAATTCGAACCGGTCACCATGGTCGTCGATCCGGCGGATCGGGACGTCGCCCGGCAGTACCTGTCCGCGGACATCGATGTGGTCGAGGCTCCCCTCGACGACGCCTGGATGCGCGACATCGGACCCACGTTCGTCCTCGACGAGGACGAACGACTCGGAGCCGTCGACTGGACGTTCAACGGCTGGGGACAACAGGAGTGGGCGACCTGGGATCGCGACCGGTCGATCGGCGCGGCCGTCACCCGGTGGTCCGGTGCGCGGCCGGTCCCGTCGACGATGGTCAACGAGGGCGGCGGGATCCAGGTCGACGGTCGCGGAACCGTGCTCGTCACCGAGACCGTGCAACTGGACCCGCTGCGCAACCCCGGCCTGGACGCGGCGGGAGTCGAGGCGGAACTCGCGCGCACGATCGGCGCCGAGCACGTCGTCTGGCTCCCCCGAGGCCTCACGCGAGATTCCGAGAAGTTCGGCACCAAGGGGCACGTCGACATCGTCGCGGCGCTGCCTGCACCCGGGGTGGCCCTCGTGCACTCCCAGCGCGACCGATCCCACCCCGACCACGAGGTGTCCGCCGAGATCCTGAAAGTTCTGTCCGACAGCCGTGACTGTTCCGGTGCGCCGTGGCGGATCGTCGAGGTGCCTGCCCCGACGGTCCTGCGTGATGAGGAGGGCTGGGTCGACTACAGCTACATCAATCATCTCGTCGTGAACGGCGGCGTCATCGCGTGTGGCTTCGACGACCCTCACGATGCCCTCGCCCGCGACATCCTGTCGAGCGTCTACCCCGGTCGTCGCGTCGTCACGGTCGATGCCCGGCAGATCTTCGCGCGGGGCGGCGGCATCCACTGCATCACCCAGCACCAGCCTCGCGGGCGGATCTAGCGGGCACTGTTCTCGCGGTCCACTTCCGCGAGCCGCCTCGCCAGGAATCGCCGGGTCGGTTCGTTCGCCGCCAGGCCGATCGCGGCGCGGTACTCCGCACTCGCCTCCGCGGGCCTGCCCGCTCGGCGCAGCAGGTCGGCGCGGGTCGCGTGCACGGTGTGCGTCCGCGCCAGCCTCGGCTCCCCGGCGAGCGCGTCCAACTCTGCGAGGCCGGCGTCGGGGCCGTCGCGGAAGCTCACTGCGACAGCACGATTGAGACGAACGGCGGGCGAGTCACCGTACGTGCCGAGTTCGTCGTATCCCGCGACGACGGCGTTCCAATCGGTGGCCGCCCAGTTCGGCGCCGTCGCGTGGGCGGCCGCGATCGTGGCCTGCGCGCCGTACGGACCCCCTCCCCTGCGCCGTGCGGCCCGCAGGCACACGACACCTTCCTCGATCTTCGCCCGGTCCCAGCGCCGACGGTCCTGCTCCTCGAGGGGGACGAGATCACCCACGACGTCCGTTCGCTGAGCGCGCCTGCTGTCGTGAAACAGCATGAGCGCCATCAGCGCCCACGCCTCACCCTCGTCCGGCATCAGCTCGCACAGCAACCGGCCGAGCCGCAGCGCCTCCTCGCAGAGTTCGTCCCGGATCGCGGTGTCGCCGGACGTCGCCGAATAGCCCTCGGTGAACACCAGATAAATGCAGGCGAGCACCTGCGGGGTGCGCTCGGGCAGCAGATGGTCGGGCGGGACCCGGAACGGGATACCGGCCGTCCTGATCTTCGACTTCGCACGGCTGAGCCGTTGGGACACGGTCGGTTCCGGGGCGAGGAACAACCGGGCGATCTCCGCGGGCCTCAACCCGGCCACCAGGCGGAGAGTCAATGCGACCTGCGACTCCGGGGACAGCGCGGGATGGCAGCACGTGAACATGAGCCGCAACTGATCGTCACGCACCGGCCACACCTCTTCCTCGTCCGGAGGGGGAACGAGCCGCGCCGCATCGTGCTCCTTGTCGCCGCGCAACGACTCCCGGTGCAACCGGTCCAGTGCCCGGTTGCGGGCGACGGTCGTGATCCAGGCTCCAGGGTTCTTCGGCAGGCCCGCCTCCGGCCAGCTGCGGATCGCCTCGGCGAACGCCTCCTGCACCGCGTCTTCCGCGAGGGACAGGTCGCCGACCATCCGTGCCACGGTCGCCAGCGCCCGACCGGACTCCTCCCGGAAGACGCGGCTCAGCGTGTCGCCGTCCATTACTCGGCGTAGTCGACGATCTGCCGGAGTTCGATGCAGCCCTTCGGCGTCACCGGAATCTTCGCCGACAACGCGATCGCACTCTCCCGGTCGTCGGCTGCGAGCACGTACAGACCGTTCGCGACCTCGGCTGTCTCGGCGAAGGGGCCGTCGGTGAGAAGAAGTTCCCCGTCCCGGACGCGGATCGTCGTCGCGGAGTCCGGCGGATAGAGGGCTCCGCCGCCACGCACCGCGGACCCGGCGAGCCGACCGAACTTCTCGTGCTCGGCCATTCCCTCGTCCCACTGGGGTGTGCCCGGCGCCACCGCCGCCGCCACCGGTTCGCGCAGCAGCGCCATCCAGCAACCTTTCTGATCGGTCACGGGCATCCACTCGAACATCGGCCACAACTCGATGATCGCCTCGGGAATGTGCCGCGCGACATTGAGCACCTCGTCCAGGTCCGGTCCCTCGAGAACGTAGAAACCGCCGACCACCTCCGCGGTCTCCGCGAACGGACCGTCCGTGATCAGCGCGCGGCCGTCCTCGTTCCGGATGGTCACCGCCTCCGCGCTCGGGTACAGGGCACCACCTCCGACGATCGCGGAGCCCGCTCTCTCCGCGAACGCCTCGTGGCGTGCAACGGCCGCCGCGAACTCCGCACTGTCCGGTGCCCATTCGGTGGCGTTCTTCTCGTCCGCCAGCAATGCCAGGTAGTACATGAGGTTCATCCTTCCTCGAAAAGAAGGAACTCGGGTGCTCCTTCTGACCAGACGACGAAGTAGCGGGGCGAACTTCGACACGTGCGGCGAGAGAACCGGCACCTGCGGGTGAAGAATGGACGACGAAGCCCTACCGACCACCAACTGTTCACCATCTGGCCACTTGATCGTGAGATAACGAGCCGTACGCATCACCACCCTCAGAGAAGGAATTCTGGATTGTCTCTCCAGTCGCCGACGGATTCGGACCTGTCGCTCCGTATACCCCGGGAATTCCTCCGCCGTGAATTCGCACCGGCGCCGCGCACTCTCGTCGACATCCTGTTCGCGACGGCCGAGGCGAACCCCGAAGCCCCGGCGATCGACGACGGCTCGACGTCGCTCACCTACCAGGAACTGCTCGAGGAGATCCGGCAGACCGCGGAGGTCCTGGCCGAATCAGGAGTCGGGGCCGGCGATCGCGTCGGAATCCGAATGCCATCCGGATCCTGCTCGCTCTACGTCGCGATCCTCGCGACGCTCGCCGTCGGCGCCGCCTACGTGCCGGTAGACGCGGACGACCCCGAGGAACGCGCCGAACTCGTGTTCGGCGAGGCGCAGGTCCGATGCGTGATGACCGGCACCGGGATCACCGCGGGTACCGCCCCCGACAGGGCCGAGTCGCCGAGCGCCCGTCCGCCGACCGTCGACGACGACGCCTGGATCATCTTCACCTCCGGTTCCACCGGCACCCCCAAGGGTGTCGCGGTGAACCATCGCAACGCGGCGGCGTTCGTGGATGCCGAAGCCCGGATGTTCCTTCAGGAAGACCCGATCCGGCCCGGCGATCGGGTGCTGGCCGGACTGTCGGTCGCGTTCGACGCGTCCTGCGAGGAGATGTGGCTCGCGTGGCGTCACGGCGCCTGCCTCGTTCCCGCGCCCCGGTCCCTGGTGCGCAGCGGCATGGACCTCGGCCCGTGGCTCGTCGCGCGCGATGTCAGCATCGTCTCGACGGTGCCGACCCTCGCGTCGCTGTGGCCCGCCGAGGCCCTCGAGGCGGTGCGCCTGCTGATCTTCGGCGGCGAGGCCTGCCCACCCGAACTGGCGGAGCGTCTCGCCGTCGACGGACGCGAGGTATGGAACACGTACGGGCCCACCGAGGCGACCGTCGTGGCGTGCGGCGCCCTGATGGACGGCAAGAGTCCGGTCAGTATCGGCCTCCCGCTCGACGGCTGGGACCTCGCGGTGGTCGACGCAACCGGTGAACCCGTCCCCGAGGGCGACGTGGGCGAACTGGTCATCGGCGGTGTCGGTCTGGCCCGGTACCTCGACCCGCAGAAGGACGCCGAGAAGTACGCACCGATGCCGACACTCGGCTGGGATCGCGCGTATCGCAGTGGCGACCTCGTCCGCCTCGACCGCCGTGGACTCCTGTTCCAGGGTCGCGCAGACGATCAGGTGAAACTCGGTGGCAGGCGGATCGAACTGGGCGAGGTCGACAACGCCCTGCAGAACCTTCCCGGGGTCGGCGGCGCCGCCGCGGCCGTGCGCAGGACCGGAGCCGGTCACCAGATCCTCGTCGGCTATCTGGCCAGCACCAACCCCGACTTCGACCTCAAGGCGGCGCACACCGCGCTCACCGAACAACTGCCGGCGGCGCTGGTCCCCCGGTTGGTCCTGGTCGACGAACTGCCCACCCGCACGTCCGGCAAGGTCGACCGGAACGCCCTGCCCTGGCCCCCGCCAGGTATCGACGACGCCGCGGAGAAACTGGGTCTCGAAGGCACGCAGGCCTGGGTCGCGGGGCTGTGGACGGCGATTCTCGGCGCCGAGATCACGGGCCCCGACGACGACTTCTTCGAGCTCGGCGGCGGATCCCTCTCGGCAGCCCAGCTGGTCACGGCGCTGCGCGAACGGTTCCCCGAAGTGACGGTCGCGCAACTCTACGACCATCCGCGGCTCGGTTCGCTCGCGGAATACCTCGACGAGCTGGCGCCGATCGACGCCGCCGAACCCCGCATCGTCACACCGACTCCGCGTCGGAGCCAGCTCGCGCAGATCGCGGCCACGGTTCCGCTCACCACGCTCACTGGCCTGCAGTGGGTCACGTGGCTGGCCATCGCGAACAACGCCTTCTCGTGGTTCACGACGGTCTCGTGGGCGCCCACGGTGTCGTGGTGGTGGATTCTGCTCGCGTTCTTCGCGTTCATCAGCCCGGTCGGCCGGATGGCGATCTCCGTGATCGGTTCACGGATCCTGCTGCGCGGACTCGAGCCGGGAACGTATCCCCGAGGCGGCAGCGAACACCTGCGACTGTGGGTGGCGCTGCGCCTGACCGAGGCCAGCGGCGCCGCGAACCTGTCTGGCGCGCCGTGGATGCTCTACTACGCGCGGGCGCTCGGCGCCACGGTCGGCAAGGGCGTAGACCTGCACACGCTGCCGCCGGTCACCGGCATGCTCGAGCTCGGCGACGGTTGCTCCATCGAACCCGAGGTCGACCTGTCCGGGCATTGGGTGGACGGCGACGTCGTCCACATCGGTGCGATCAAGATCGGTCCGGGTGCGTCGGTGGGCGCCCGGTCCACGCTGATTCCCGGCGCCACCATCGGGCGAAACGCCGAAGTCGAGGCCGGTTCCGCCGTGTTCGGACGCGTCAAGGCCAATCAGCACTGGGCCGGTTCACCGGCAGTCAAGGTCGGCAAGGCCGTCCACCCGTGGCCCGAGGAGACCCCGCGCCGCGCGGCGTACTGGGTTCCCGCGTTCGGCGTGACGTCGATGCTCATCGCCGGACTGCCGATCTTCGCCCTCGTCGCCGGCATCCTGGTCATCGGCTGGTGGATCCGCGACGCCGGCACGATCGGATCCGCCGTACTCCAGTCGCTGGTGACCCTTCCCGTCGCGACGCTCGTCAGCCTCGCCGTGTTCGCCCTCCTCACGGTCGTGTCCGTCCGGCTGCTGTCCATCGGGCTGCGTGAGGGCTACCACCCGGTCCGCAGTCGCATCGGCTGGCAGGTGTGGGCCACCGAACGACTCATGGACTCCGCCCGCACGTTCCTGTTCCCGCTGTATGCGAGCCTCCTGACGCCGGGATGGCTGCGGTTGCTCGGCGCCCGGATCGGCAAGAACGTCGAAGCGTCGACCGTCCTCATGCTGCCGAAGTTCACCACCGTGGCGGACGGCGCGTTCCTCGCCGACGACACGATGATCGCGAGTTACGAACTCGGCGGCGGCTGGATGCACATCGAACACGCGAAGGTCGGCAAGCGCGCCTTCCTCGGCAACTCCGGGATGACCGGTCCGGGTCGGCGCGTGCCCAAGAACGGTCTCGTCGCGGTGCTCTCGGCCACGCCGTCGAAGGCGAAATCCGGCTCCTCCTGGCTGGGCAGTCCCCCGGTCCGTCTCCGCAGGGCGCCCGGCGACACCGACGCCTCCCGCACGTTCCGTCCCCCGGTCCGGCTCAAGATCGCCCGCGCGGTCGTGGAGACGTGCCGCCTCATCCCGGTGACGGTGACGTTCGGAATCGGCCTCGGTGTGCTGTTCGCGCTGCAGGTGATGGCTCACCACATCGGCTTCTGGCTCGCAGCGCTGGCCAGCGGTGTCGTCCTCCTCGTCGCGGGCGCGGTCGCCGGGCTGATCTCCGTGATCGCGAAGTGGCTGGTGGTGGGTCGGATCGGGAAGATCGAACACCCGCTGTGGAGTTCGTTCGTGTGGCGGAACGAGGTGTCGGACGCCTTCGTGGAGACCGTCGCCGCGCCCTGGTTCGCCCGTGCCGCCACGGGCACCGCCGTCCTCAACGTCTGGTTGCGGGGTCTCGGAGCCACCATCGGCAAGGGTGTGTGGTGTGAAACCTATTGGCTCCCCGAGGCGGATCTCGTGACGCTGGGCGACGGCGCGACCGTGGAACGGGGGTGTGTCGTGCAGACTCACCTGTTCCATGATCGGATCATGTCCATGGACACCGTCATCCTCGGAGCCGGCGCCACCCTCGGCCCGCACTGTGTCGCGCTGCCCGCCGCCCGGATCGGCGAAGGCGCCACGGTCGGCCCGGCCTCACTCGTCATGCGCGGCGACACCGTGCCGCCGTCCACGCGGTGGCAGGGAAACCCGATCGCCCCTTGGGCGGCCACGTGAAGTCCGACAAGGGGATCGACGAGCCGGTCGACCCGTACCTCCCCCAGAACGGAAACCGCGGATACCGGGTGTCCCGGTACGAACTCGACCTCACCTACAAGGTTCACAGCAACCGGCTGGCAGGCAAGGCCACGATCACCGCGGTCACCACGGAGGCCCGCTCCCGGTTCGCCCTGGATCTGGCGTCCAACCTGCACGTCACGAAGGTCGCGGCCAACGGTTCCCGCAACACGAAGTGGTTGCACCGGAACGGCAAGCTGATCGTCACGCCCGCGCAGGCGATCCCCGCGGGCGGCGCCCTCGTGCTCACCGTCCAGTACGGGGGTTCGCCGAAACCGATCCGGAGTGTCTGGGGTGAGGTCGGCTGGGAGGAGCTGTCCGAGGGCGCGCTCGTCGCCAGTCAGCCCAACGGGGCGGCGTCCTGGTTCCCGTGCGACGACCACCCGAGTTCGAAGGCGAGTTACCGCATCGCGATCACGACCGATTCGCCGTATTTCACGGTGGCCAACGGTGCGCTGGTCGGCAAGCAGACCCGGGCCAGCCAGACGACGTGGGTGTACGAGCAGACCGAGCCGATGGCGAGCTACCTGGCCACCATCCAGATCGGACCGTACGAACGCCGGAGCCTCGGTTCCGGCGGTGTGCCCATGTTCGCCGTCCATCCGCCGCGGCTGCGTCCGACGTTCGACGTGGACTTCGGCCGGCAGCCTCAGATGATGGACGTGTTCTCCCGGTTGTTCGGCCCCTACCCGTTCGCCGACTACACGGTGGTCGTGACGGACGACGAGTTGGAGATCCCGCTCGAGGCGCAGGGACTGTCGATTTTCGGCGCCAACCATTGCACCGGCCGGCGCTGGTCCGAACGTCTGGTGGCGCACGAACTGGCCCATCAGTGGTTCGGCAACAGCCTGACGCTCGGCCAGTGGCGGGACATCTGGCTGCACGAAGGCTTCGCCTGTTACGCGGAGTGGATCTGGTCGGAGAATTCCGGTGGACATTCCGCGCATCAGCTCGCCTTGCAGGCACATCAGGGCCTGGCCCGCAAACCGCAGGATCTGGTGATCGCCGATCCGGGACCGCAGCTGATGTTCGACGACCGCGTCTACAAGCGCGGCGCTCTCACACTCCACGCCTTGCGACGCAAGCTCGGCGACGACAAGTTCTTCGGGTTGCTGCGGCAGTGGACGCTGGCCCATCGCCACTCCACCGTCACGAGCGAGCAGTTCACCGACCTGGCCACCCACTACACCGACGAGCCGCTGCGCCGGCTGTGGGATTCCTGGCTCGGCGAGAAGACTCTGCCGCCGATGTGAGCTGCGCTCACTCCGGGTGCGGCAGGTGCGCGCGCCACTTCGTGAGCGCGAGCGCGAGACAGCCCGCGGCCGCGACCGCGCCGAAGACGAACATTCTCGGGTACGTCACCGCCGGGAACGTCTCGGACAGGTAGGCCATCACGGCGGGCGTCCCGAATCCCAGGTACGTGAGCGAGTAGAAGACGGCGGTCAAGCCGGCCAGGTCGTCCGGTCCCGCGATCCGCTGAATCTCCTGCAGTCCCGACACCATGGCCATGCCGTATCCGCAGCCGAGCACGACGGCGGCGGCGAGCGCCAGCGGAACGGTCAGCGCCGACGCGGCAACGGCGGCGACGCCCATTCCGGCGAGGACGACGACGAGTGACACCACGACGGCACGCGCGTTGCGGGGGGTGTCGATCTTGCGGCCGAGTGCCTGGATCGCGAATCCCGCCCCGAGGCCGACCATGCACATGAGCGCCGAGAACGCGAGCGGCAGCCCACCGGTGTTCCCGGACATCAGCGACGGCAGCACCGCGTAGGCGGCGGCCGCCGTACCGAACACCCAGGGGGCGAGCGGTGCGATCACGAACAGGAATCGCTTGTGGGCGGCGGACGGGATCGCGAGGTCGCGGGCGAGCGAGACACGTTCGGAGACCGGCTGGGGCGCCCGGGTCTCGGGGGCCCTCCACAGTGCGACGGCAGCGGCGACGGCGATCGCGCTGTGCACGACGTAGGACAGGACACTCGGCAGTGGCGCCCACTGCGCGAGGACGCCGGCGACGCCCGCGCCGAGGCCGAATCCGCCGGTCAGGCTCATCGCTGCCCGTCGCGCACCGGCACCGTCCGTGGCCGCGGGATCCCACGGCGCGGAGGACAGTTCCTTCACCCAGCTGCCGCCGACGGCCATGCCGAGGCCGAGCGCGATACCGCACAGGACGCGGCCGACGATGAGCATCGCCGCGGAATCGGCGCCGAGGGCCAGGAGCGCGGAACCGGCGATCGTCAGGAACGGTGCCGGGAGCAGGATCGGCCGCCGTCCCAGTCGGTCGGAGAGTGGTCCGCCGAGGAGCAGGGCGGGGACGATCCCGACAACGTAGGCGAACAGGAACAGATCGACCGTGACCGGCGAGAAGCCGTGATCGGCGCGGTACATGCCGAGCAGCGGCGTGAATTCGTTGCCGCCCCACGCGACCGCGAACATCGTCGCGGCCACCAGCAGCCAGGCGCGCGGCGACGCGAGGGCCTCCGGCACCTCCATCGGGGATTCGCGGACGACGGTCATCGCGCAACTCCTCTCGGGTTGAGGGCGTGGACCTGGCGCATGTGGACGAGCACCGCGGCGTCGAACCCGGCGGCGTCACCCGCTTCGACGAGTTCGGTCAGCTGCTGGTGGTCGGCGATGATCCTGGGCAGCTGTCCCGGGTCACGGGTGATCGAGTGTGCCGTCATGCGGCGCTGACGCTCGCGGATGCTGGAGTAGAACGTCGCGAGCAGCGGATTCTCGCCCGCCTCGACGATCATCCGATGGAAGTCGGCGTCGGCGGCGCTGAAGGCGGCGACGTCGCCGCGCTCGGCGATCTCCCGCTGCTCCACGAGGTTCTCGCGCAGGCGGGCGACGAGGAGTTCGCGGGCGTGGGGCTGGTCGGCCAGCACCCGGACGCTGTGCGTCTCGACGAGCTGCCGGGCGTCGACCACGTGTTCCGCCTCGCCGTCCGCGACGGGCACGATGAGCGCGCCCCGCTTCGGGTACAGCCGCATCCAGCCCTCGGACTCGAGCCGGAGGAAGGCTTCGCGCACCGGGGTACGGCTGAGCCCCATGCGCCCGGCGATCTCGCCCTCGCTGATCAGCTCACCGCCGGGCAGACCGCCCGACAGGATGAGCTCCTTGACCTCGCGATAGGCCTGCTCCGCGGCGGAATACAACATAGACACAAGATGTATTTATACTCTGGAGCCGGGTGCGGGTCTATGCGCGGACAGCCACTGTGAGCTCTATCTCCACGGGGGCGCCGGACGGCAGGGCGTACACGCCGATCGCGCTGCGCACCGGCAGCGCGTCGGGTCCCAGGCATTCGACCAGCACGTCGGACGCGCCGTCGGCCACCGCGGACAGTTCGCGGAAGTCCGGGGTACACGCGACGAAGACGCTCATGCGCAGGCACCGGGAGATCGCCGCCGTTCCGCCGACAGCCGCGGCGACGGCGGCGATCGCGTTTCTCGCCGCGACCCCGGCCGCCTCCCGGGCCCGCGGGATGTCCAGGTCCCGTCCGACGATGCCGGTAACCGTCAGCACCCCGTTGCGGCGTGGCGTCATGCCGGCGCTGTACGCGATCCCGTCGTGCACGACGGCGGGAATGTAGCGGCCCTGTGGCCGCGGGGCCGCGGCGAGGGATTCCTGCTCAGACACCGAGTGCTATTCCTTCCTGGCGGGGGTCGGCGGCGCCGGACAGCAGGCCGCGCGCGGCGTCGAGGGTGATGATCTGCGCGCTTCCACCGGCGGCCCACGGACCCTGCAGTGCGACGTCGTGACCCAGGCGCTCCAACTCGGTGCGCACCTCCTCCGGAATGCGGGACTCGCAACGCAGTTCCACCGGGCGACCGACCACATCGGCGTCACTGCCGGGGAAGACGGTGAAGCGGGGTGCCGCGACGGCCTCCGCCGGGTCGAGCCCGTGATCGAGCAGATGCGAAATCAGTTGCATGTTCCATTGCACCTGCCCGTCCCCGCCCGGGGTGTTCCCGACGTGCAGGAGATTCCCGGACGTATCGGTGATCACCCACGCGTTGAGGGTGTGCAGCGGTTTACGCCGCGGCGCCGCGGCGTTGGGATGTCCCGGGATCAGATAGGCGCCGCGGCCGTATCGGTTGTTCAGCACCACTCCGGTGCCGGGGACGGTCATCTTGGCGCCGAACGTGAAGGCGAGCGAGTGGATGAAGCTGACGGCGCGTCCGTCGGAGTCCACCGCGACGGTCGAGGTGGTGTCTCCGGCGCTGACGCTGAAGGCGCCCGACGACGCCTGACGGCCGTCCAGCCGGTCTCTCGCCGCCCCGATCGCGGCCGGCTCGAGCACGTCCCTCCACCCGTCGTTGCCCGCACCGCACGTCGCGAACCGATCCTCGAAGGCCAGACGGGCTGCTCTCGCCATTCGATCGATGGCCGGAGCGGTGAGCCACGGGGAGAATCCGACGACGCCGTCGTTCAGCGCCGCCTGCTGGAGCACCATCCATCCGGGGGTGGGCAGGGGTGTCTGGTGAACGACAGCACCGGCGTAGTTCCCGCTGATCGCGGCCTCCGGTCGCACGTCGGCGCCTGCCGCCCACTCGTCCCCGCCGAACGGCGCCCCACCGGCGCGGAGCGCCTCGACAGCCTGCCGAGCGAACGAACCGGTGTAGAAATCGTGCTCGTCGCGCGCGAGCGCACGAATGGACCGGGCCAGGTCGCGCTGCGGCAGCAGCTCCCCGACCTGCGGCAACCGTCCGCCCGGGAGATACACCGCACGCAGTCCGGGGTCGGCGGCGATCGCGGTCTGCGCTTCTCGCACGTCGTCGCGGGTCTTGGCCGAGCAGGGAAGCCCCTTCTCCGCTGCGCGCACCGCCGGCGCCCAGAGGTCCGTCAGCGAGCGCGTGGCGCCACCTGCGTGCAGCGCGCCGAGGGCGGCCGGCGCCCCGGGAACCGCCACCGCCAGTGCCCCGTCGAGGGGAATCGACCGCAGCCCGCGTTCGGTGTAGAAGTCCACGTCACCGCCGTCGGGTCCGAAGCCGCTGCCCCCGACCGTCCACACCGATCCGTCCGGTTCGCGGACGACGGCGAACGCGTCACCGCCGATCCCGCATTGCCCCGGCAACGTCAGCCAGGTCATCGCAGCCATGGCCAGCGTCGCGTCGATGGCGTTGCCTCCGTCGGCCAGTACGCGGGCACCTACCGTGCTCGCCGCGGGATGACTGGACGAGACCATGCCGTCGGCGGAAAGGGTGGACGGTCGAGGGTTCACTTCATGCACCCCCGCGCGGCCCGCCGGCGCGGGATGGAACTGGTGTCGTCGGGGTCGATGCCGACGAAGATCTCGCCGTCGCGTTCCTCGACCGGGTAGGTCTTGATGGCCACCGTCGCCGGTGGGCACACGGGTTCCCCGGTCTCCAGATCGAATACGCTTCCGTGGCAGGAGCATCCGATGCCGTCGTCGACGAGTTTCCCGGACGAGAGCAGGCAGTCCAGGTGTGTGCAGTAGTTGGAGGTGGCGTAGGCCTTCCCGTTCAGGCGGGCGACGGCGAATTCGTGGTCGCCGGCGAAGAAGCGGCGCACGATGCCTTCGGAAACCTGTCCGGAGCGCGCAACGCGAGTGAATTCCATGGTCTTCTCCCTCTGTCGACAGGTAGGTCTCAGACCGAAGGGCTGAGGTAGACGGTCTTTTCGGCTTGGTAGAACTGCATCATCGACTCGCCCGCCTGTTCCTTGTGGGTTTGCGTGCTCGACGCCTTGTAACCGCCGAACGGCGCGTTCATGCTCATGCCGGTGGTGGGCTGGTTGATCTTCACCAGACCCGATTCGGAACGGCCCGCGAACGCGAGCGCCCTGGTCACGTCGTTGGTGACGATTCCCGCGCTGAGCCCGAATTCCGTGTCGTTCGCGAGTGCGACCGCCTCGTCGAAGCCGGACGCCCGCAGGAAGACCAGCAGTGGCCCGAACACTTCTTCCGTGACCACCCGCATGTCGGGGCTGCCACCGGCGAACACGGTCGGGACGGCGAAATAACCGTTCCCACTGTCGAGACTTACTCCGCCACAGATCAGTTCGGCGCCTTCGTCGCGGCCGATCTGCACGTACTCGAGGAACTTCGAGAGCTGTCCCGCGCTCGCGAGAGCCCCCATGCCCACACCCGGGTCTGCGCCCGGGCCGACGGTGATCCCTTCGGCGAGTTCCACCACGCGGTCCAGCAACCGGTCGTGGATCGCGTCCACCGCGATCACCCGGCTGGTACCCGTGCACGCCTGCCCGGACAAGCCGAAGGCGCCCTTGACGATCAGTGCGGCTGCCTTGTCCACGTCGGCGTCGCCCAGGACCACCACAGGGTTCTTGCCGCCCATCTCGAGCTGACTGCGGCGAGACGGACCCACTGCCGCATGGATCGCACGGCCCACGTGAGTGGATCCCGTGAACGTCACGGCATCGACGCGTTCGTCCGCCGCGACCGCGGCACCGGCACGACCGGAACCCTGGACCAGGGCGAGGGCACCGGCCGGAAGTCCCCCGGCCAGCAGCGCCTCGACCAGTCGCTGTCCCATCAGCGGCGTGAGTTCGGACGGTTTGAACACCACGACGTTTCCTGCGGCCAGCGCCGGTCCGAGTTTGCGCGACGGAATGTTGAGCGGGAAGTTCCAGGGGGTGATCGCCCCGACGATTCCGACGGGTTCGCACAGGGTGATGACGAGTCCCTCACCCGGGGTGGGGTATGTACTGCCGGTGGTGCGGAGCGCTTCACCGGCGTAGAAGCGCAGGTTCATCGGTGTGCGGCCGACTTCCATGGTCGCCTCGGCCAGGGTCTTGCCCTCCTCGCGGACGAGTTCGTCGACGAGTTCGCCTGCCCGTGCCTCGAGGTGTGCGGCCGCGGCCTCCAGGATCGCCGCGCGGCGTTCCGGAGGCGTCGCGGCCCACTGCGGCGCCACCTTGGCCAGCGCGCCGACGGCGGCATCCACGTCCGCCTCGGTCGAATCCGGGAACATGCCGATCACGTCGGCGGGATCCGCGGGATTGCGCCGCTCGAACGTCGCTCCGGAAGACGACGGGACCCACTGCCCGTCAATGAGATTGAGTCCCTCGATCATGACACCGTCACCAATTCCTCGTCGTCGTCCATCAGGTCGAACAGGTCGACGTCCTCGTCCACCAACCGGGCAGGCGCGATCGACCGGCCGATCAATTCTCTGGCCGCGCTGATCTCGTCGCCGCGGTCGAGTGCGAAGGCGCCGCGCACAACACCGCTGTCCAGATAGAAGGCGGTGAACTCGCCGCCGTCGGCGCTGCCGCGGAAGACCAGGTCGGTGTAGCGGGCGGTGCCGGTGAACTGGATGTTCTTGCCGAACTGGTCGGACCAGAACCAGTGCGCGGGGTCCACCACCCCGACGCGTCCGAGCATGAGGTTCGCGGTCGCCGCCCCCTGCTTGCTCGCGTTGTCGAAGTGTTCGACGCGAACGTGCCTGCCTGCCGCGTCGGAGAATCGTGCTGCCACGTCGCCGGCGGCGTAGACGTGTGGAATCGATGTCCGCCCCTGTGCATCCACGAGGATTCCGCCGTCGACGGCCAGTCCGGAGGCCTGCGCGACCTCGACGTTGGGGACGATCCCGATGCCCACCACCACGACGTCGGCCTGAAGCACCTCGCCGCCGTCGAGGGCGATGAGCACGCCGTCCGTCCGGGTCGTCACGGTGTCGACCCGGACGCCGGCGCGGACGGTGACTCCGTTCTCCCGGTGCAATCGCGTGCAGACGTCGCCCATCTCGGGTCCGAGGATTCGGGCGAGTGGCACCGCGTCGGCTTCGAGGACGGTCACCTCGGCCCCCAGGACTGTTGCGGTGGCGGCAATTTCGAGTCCGACGAAGCCGCCGCCGATCAGCACCAGGCCGATGCCGGGACGAAGGTGGGTGGCGAGCCGTTCGGCGTCGTCGATCGTCCTCAGGTAGTGCACCCGTTCGGGCGCAGGTCCGTTCACCGGCATCGTGCGCGGTCTGCCGCCGGTCGCGACGAGCACGGCATCGGCCGCGATGCTCCGCCCGTCGGACAGGTCGACCGATCCGCCGCTCGGATCGATCCGGGTCACCGTCGTGCCGGTGAGGAGTTCGACGTTCTGTTTCTCCCGCCACGCGTCGGGAAGCAGCATCAACGACTCGCGATCCTCCTGCCCGGCAAGGAATTCCTTGGACAGTGGTGGGCGCTGATACGGCGCGTGCGGCTCGTCGCCGACGAGGACGATCCTGCCGTCGAACCCTCGGCGCCGCAGGGTGCGCGCCGCGACGGCAGCGGTCTGACCGGCGCCGATGGTGACGATGGTGTTCAACGTCATGAGGTCACTCGCTCTCTCAGTCGACTTCGGCGGGCGAAGTCGCGGTCTCGGCGTAATCGGGGCTGCGGGTGAGATCCACGTAGACGACGTCGTCCTCGACCTTCACCGCGTAGGTCGGCTGGCACAGGTCCTGGTCTTCCTCGTAGCCGGTGTCGAGGTCGAACGCCCACTGGTGGCCCGGGCAGATGACCCGCCCGTGCAGCAGGGTGCCTTTCGCCAGTGACCGATCCTGATGGATGCACAGATCACGAAAGGCGTAGATCCGGTCGTCGGCCTGGAACAGGGCGACCGCGGTGTCCCCGACCTCGACGCGAAGCTTCCGGCGGCGGCCGAGCTCACGCACGGTGACCAGCCGGGTCCAGTTCGTCTCCATCGTTCTCTCCTGTCGGGCGAGATGCCTGCGTCCGGAGGGGCCCGGTGCGGGCCCCTCCCTTCGCACGGTCAGGCGGTCGCAAGCTCGAGGTCGGTTGCCACGTACGTGTCGTAGAGTCCCTTCGTGTACGAGAAGCGCATCTCGGCTCCCCACTGCACGAGTTGCAGGCAACGCTGCTGCAGTTGCGGGGTATCCGCGTGGTCGAGCACGATCTGGTATCCACGCTCACCGTGCACGACGTCCGACGTGATGTGCAGGTCGAAGAATTCGATCTCGTCCTCGGTGAACCCGTACACCTCACGCAGAGGGATGATCTGCTTCTTGTAGATGCTCGGTACCTGCGACTCGAGTCCGACGACGAGCGCGGCGGTGGCCACGACGAAGTGCTCACGCTGCGAGACCGCGTAGCACCAGGACTGCAGACCACGGGTGATCGCGTTCATGTTCGACGGATCCTCGACACGTTCCTTCGTGGTGCCACACGCCTCGGCGAACTTGATGAGGAGGTCGGTGTGCCGGATGTCGGCCAGTTCCTCCTCGTACATGTTCTGGAGCGTGAAATCCTTTGCATTGGTGAAGGTGTCGGGGGTGTTCGAGTAGATGTTGGCGAGGTAGTCGGCGAAGGGGCCGACGTAGTGGTAGTGGTTCTCCGCCCACCGCGCGAAATGGTGCTTCTCGAGCTTGCCCTCGGCCCACGCCTTGCTGAACGAGGCGTTCTTCGCCTCGCGGCCCTTGATGGCGTTCTCCAGAGCTGCGCGGAAATCGTCCCTGCCTAGAAGTTCGGTCATGATGTGCCTCGTCTTCCTCGAGTATGAGAATGGTTGGGGATGCTCCGACTGGAGTGAATTCGACGTTATCGACTCACGGCCTGGCCGACCACGGTCGAAGTGACTGCGTTGGAAGGGTTTCGATGTGCACGTTGTCGGCACATCGTGTCCATTCAGCTGGGCACTGCGGCGAGGGCTTCGAACTCGGCCAGCATCGCCGCTCCGACTGCCTTGTCCTGCTTGCCGTTTCCGCCGCTGATGCCTATGCCGCCGACGATCTGGCCGTCGAAGACCAGGGGAAATCCACCGACGAACACCGCGAACTTGCCCGGCAGCATCTGGCTGATGCCGAATGCCTCGTTGCCGGGCAATGCCGGACCGTCGGGAGCCTCGTTGAACAGGTGCGTTGCCCGTTCGTGGCCGGCAGCGGTGAACGCTTTGGCGATCGCGATGTCGACGCCGGTGAGGCGCGCTCCCGGCAGTCGGTGCAGGGCGAGCACGTTGCCGCCGTCGTCGCAGACGCACAGGGTCTGCTTGACGCCGATTTCCTCGGCCTTCGCGCGTCCCGCGGCGAGCAGTGGGAGTGCGTCGTCGAGGGTGATTCGGTGAACCTGATGCATTGTCTTCTCCGTTGCGTATTCGGGAGGAAGTGATGCACCGATTTCTATCACCGGCATCACCGGCGGAACCATGGTCAAAATATCCGGCAATCTCGGCGAAATCAGGGCATAGTGCATAGGCAGTGCAGGCGCGCGCTCCGCCATACTGCACTTTTCGATGCCATCCGAGGAGGGTCCGTAGTGGACGACACCACGACACCGAACGCGGAGGACGAACGACTGTCGTTACGCGGCCTCCTGGAAGAGCCCCTGCTCGCGTCGGCCCGGCTGCTGTCCGGCACGGACGCCCCGAGCGGCCCGGTGACGTGGTGCCTGCCGTGGGGTGAGGTGATGAGCCGGCCCGATTCCCTCGCCGAGGTCGCTGTGTACACCCGGCCGGAAACCCTGTCCGCGCACGGACGTGAACTCGAATCGCTGGTGGCACGGGGAGCCGGGGTCCTTCTCGTCGACGGGTCGGCGCCCGCGGGCACGGTCTGGCCGACCGGACTCACGGTCGTGGAGCTGGGATTTCCCGTCGGTTTCACCGCACTCAACCGGCTTCTCGCCGAGCGCGCACTCACCCAGGAAGCGCACGTGATGCGCTATGCCCTCACCGTGCACCAGTCGCTCGCAGGGTTGCTGCACCGCGGAGCGGGCCTGCCGATGCTGATCCGCGAGGTGGCGACGCTGACCTCGGACGTCGCCGTCGCCCTGGACGTCCGGGGGCGGCTCCTCGCCCACGCGGGCCTCCCGGACACCGAGGACACGGGCACCGTCGCCCTGCTGGACGCTCTCGCGGACGCCCTGCCGCGGCTCGAGGAATCACCACCGGCACGAATGCACAACGTTCACGTGCTCCGCCTGGAGCATCCGGACGGACTGTTCGCGCCCACGACGGCAGTCGCCGGGGCCATGCAGCTGGCCGGCCGCTACGAGGGCTGGATCGTGGTCGTCGTGCCCGGGGCGAACCCCCGCAGGCACGACATCGCACAGCACCGGGTGGTCGTCGAACAGGCCGGGACGATCATCGGCACCGAGATGCTCCGGCAGCGGAGCGTGGACGAGGCCGAGGAGCGGGCCCGCGGCGACTTCGTCCAGGCTCTGGTGCACGGCAACTTCGCCAACGACCACGACCTGCGCACCCGGGCCGCGCTGCACGAGATCGATCTGGACCTGCACTACATCGTGTTCGTCGCGCCCGGCCTCGTCGACCGGGCGTCGGGACGGCCCGGCGCGAGCATGGTCCGGCTGGCACGGTACGCCGCCGGCGTCCTCCCACGTCCGGGCGTACGTTCCCACGTCACCGTCATCGGCGACGTGCTCGTGGTGATCCGCTCGTTGACTTCCGTCGACACACCCGGCGTCGAATCCGAGATCAGCGAGTACGCGCACGCCATGTCGCTCGATCTCGAAACCCGTTTGGGTCAGCGGATCCCGGTGGCCCACGGACGTCCCGCGGCGGGCGCCCGCGATATCGGGGAAAGCTACCGCGAAGCCCGCATCACTCTGGGCATCGCCCAGCGGCTCGGGCTGTCCGGTTCGGTGGCGTACAACGACCTGCGCGGGTTCAGTGTGCTCGCCCGCGCGACCGACACCGACGAGAGCCGACGGCTCATCCGTGACGTTCTCGGCCCCCTTCGGGCGTCGAGTTCGCAGGCTGACACCGAGGAGTTGCTGTTCGCCTACCTCGAGGAAGGCGGCAACATCAACGCGGCCGCGCGGCGTCTCCGGATCCACAGGAACACGATGATCGCCAAGCTCGATCGCACGTCACGGCTCATCGGCATGGATATCCGGGAACCCGAGAACCAGTTCACGCTGTGGCTGGCCCTCCGTCTCGATCTGCTCTCCCAGGTGCAGGACACCGTCAACCACGAGATCGTGACCCGCTAGCCCTCAGACGGCCGCCGGGTTCTCGCCTGCGAACGTCCCGGCGAGTCCGGCGAGCACGACGAGTGCCGCCACGGCGAACAGCAGTCCGTACGGGTCGGCCGCCAGGTGCGCGGCCACGCCCACCCAGGCGGCGCCCACCGCCGAGCCACCGAAGCGGATGAGGTTGAACAGTCCCAGACCGGTTCCGACGGCCCCCGCGGGCGATCGGGTCGAACCGGCCGCGGCGGGCGTCTGGACCATGCCGATCCCCACTCCGGCGACGACGAGCACGGCGCCGACGGCGATCGGGTTCCGGACATCGGCGGACAACGTGATCGCCAGTGCGACTTGACTACTGATCAACACCACCAGGCCGGACCGCATCACCACCCGGGCCCCGATCCTGTCGACGAGACGCCCGACGACCGGCGCCACGCACGTCATGACGACCGGCAGCACGAAGAGCATCAGCCCCGCCTGTGTGGTGGAACTGCCCGAGCCCGTCAGGTAGAGCGGAAGCGCAAGCAACAGCGCGCCCAGCGCGAACATCTGGGTGAAGGCGGCGAGAGCGCTACGCAGGAACCGCGATTCGATCACCAGGTCGATGGGCACGAACGGGTTCGCCGCCCGCCGGCAATGGACCACGAACCCCGCCGCGACGACGGCTCCGCCGCCGATCGTCGCGATGCTGACCCAGACGGGAACCTGCTCCATCGAGACGGTCGTGAGGCCGAGGATCAGCAGGACCGCTCCAAGCGTGACGGTGAACGCCCCGATCACGTCGAGCCGCATCTTCTTGCCTGGGTAGCGCGGGATGTAGCGGAGGGTTGCGGCGAACCCGATCAGCGCGACCGGCACCAGTGGCACGAAAGCCCACCGCCAGCCCCACCAGTCGCTGACGATTCCGCCCATCGACGGACCGACGGCCTGACCGATCCCGTTCACCGCCGCCCAGGCGCCGACGGCACGCGCCCGCCGCGCGGGCCCGAACAGCCACGCGATCAGGCCCATGACCGCAGGCGCGAACGCGGCCGCGGCGATCCCGCCGAGCGACCGCCAGATCACGAGCACGGGCAGGGAGGGCGCGAGCGCCGCGCCGAGCGAACAGACCGCGGTTCCCAGCAGGGCGGCGCAGTACACGCGTCGGCGACCGAACCGGTCCCCGATCCACCCGGCCAGCGGCATCGTCGCCGCGAAGGTGAGGAGGAATCCGACGACGACGAAGATGCCGCTGCCGAGGCCGGCATCGAAGTCCGTGAGGATCGCGTTCAACGGGACGTTGACGATGTTGTTGCTGACCGTGCCGACGAACGTTCCGGCGAGCAGCGCCGCCAGCGCGGGCGACGTGCCGGGTCCGCGTTCGTCCCCCGTGGTTGCACTCTGAGCCTGACCGACCGCCGTGTTCATAGAGTCCACTTTCATCCGAGAATTCGCGTTCCGGCGTTGCCAGTTCTCGCCGGAAACCCTTGCCGTACTCCGCCCACCCAAATTTGGTTAGGCAAACCTAATTATGAACACTGGATTCCGTGAAATGGCCTCTGCCGAGCATTCCTTTACTTGCGCGTGACAACAAGCAATCCCGGCGAAAAATGCCGGGCACAATGCACAAATACGCTGGTTATCGATGTGCACTCTGGACGTTGACCCTGGAAAACGCCCCGCGCAGTATCACTGCACTGTGACTAGTGCCACTAGTCTGTACCTATTTCGAAGGGGCGCACCGTGGATGTAAGTCTCACCGCCGCACATTGGGTGTATCTCGGAGGAATCATCGTCATCCTCGGGACGATGCTCATGCGGAAGAACATCGTCGTCCCCGCCGTCATCGGCACGTTCCTGACCGCCTTCGTGTTCTCCGACAGCCTCGTCACCGGTCTCGCGTCGATTTTCAACGCGAGCCTCGTCGCCGCCCGTGAGCTGTTCAACATCTTCCTCATCATCTCGCTGGTGACGGCGATGCTCGGCGCCCTCCGGCAGATGGGAGCCGACCGGTTGATGGTCGCCCCGTTCCGGCGCATCATGCGCGGCGGCACCAGCAGCTTCATCGTCCTGGCCGTCGTCACCTACACGATCTCGCTGTTCTTCTGGCCCACCCCCGCGGTTCCGTTGATCGGAGCCGTCCTCATCCCCGTCGCCATCCGCGCGGGCCTTCCCCCGATGGCGGTCGGCATGGCGATCGCGATCTGCGGGCAGGGCATGGCGCTGTCGTCCGACTACATCATCAAGGTGGCGCCGGGTCTATCGGCGAAGTCGGCGGGAGTCGATCCGGACGTCGTCGCGGACCGCGCCCTGGTGATGTCCCTGATCGTCGGTCTCACCGCACTCGTCATCGCCTACTCCACGCAGCGCAAGCACATGCGCCGCCCCGCACCGGAACTGCTCACCGACTGGGAGTCACGCGCGGGGAGCGACTTCGGCAAGCCCGGCGGCGACGCCCCCGAGGGCGGTGCGACCCCCACCGGCGGCGGCGCGATCGATCGTGCACCGGCCGAAGCGGCGACGAGTGCCGCTCCCCCGACGTCGACGGCGGTCCTCGCCGAACCCGTCACGGCCTCCGCCCGGCAGGTCATCGACGACACGTTCAAGAGCATCCGTGCCGCAAAGACTTTCGCAATACTCGTGCCCACCGCGTACCTGGCATTCATCGTCTACCTCATGGTCGGCAAGTTCACCGATCTGGTGCCCGACCTCAAGGGCGGTGACGCGGCGGCGATGGTCGGCGGCATCGCCGCGCTCATCCTGTTCGCCGCGGCCGCGACCAACGACAAGAAGGGATTCCTCGAGACGACATCCGAGCATCTGATCGACGGCCTGGTCTTCGCGTTCAAGGCCATGGGCATCGTGATCCCGATCGCCGGATTCTTCTTCATCGGCAACGGTGACTTCTCCGCCGCCATTCTGGGACTTCCCGCGGACGCGACCGGTCCGACGCTGCTCTTCGACCTGGTGAACGCCGCGCAGTCCCACCTGCCGCAGAACGCGTTCGTCACGTCGTTCGGCATTCTCGCCATCGGAATGATCGCGGGCCTCGAGGGCTCCGGATTCACCGGGCTGCCGCTCACCGGTTCACTCGCGGGCGCGCTCGGGCCCGCCGTCGGGATGGACCCCGCAACCCTGGCGGCGATCGGTCAGATGGGGAACATCTGGTCCGGCGGCGGAACGCTCGTCGCCTGGTCGTCGTTGATCGCGGTGGCCGGCTTCGCCCGTGTGCCCGTCCTCGAACTCGCCCGGAAGTGTTTCGTGCCCGTGGTGTCCGGCCTGGTGCTGTCCACCGCGCTGTCCGTGCTCATCTTCTGACGGCTCGACGGCCTCGGTGGGGAGGTTACCCCGCCGAGGTCACGCGCGCAGTCGATCCGCATTCTCGAGGATGGCGGCACGCAGCGCCTGCTCCGGTTCGCTGAGAACATTCCGGCGGGCCTCCAGCACGAATTCGACGTCGACGTCGGGCCCCCATTCGTCGCGCGAGCGCATCCGCACCGGCGCCAGCCCCGCCGGCGGCAGCGTCTCGGCATGGAACACGACGCCGAGACCCGCAAGACAGGCAGCCCGCAACCCGTTCAAACTGTCCGTCACACAGGCGACCCGCGCGCCGCGCCCAGATTTCTCCAGGACGTCGAGCGCCGCTTCCCTCGTGATCGACGGCGGCGGATACGTCACCAGCGGCACCGGCCCCTCGGTGTCCGGAACGAAGTCGGGTGCCGCGAAGAACGCCAGCCGGTCGGTCCACACCAGTTCGCCGTGCCGGTCTCCTCTGCGACGCTTCCCGAAGACCAGGTCCAGCCGGCCTTCGTGCAGTTGCCGGAACAACACTTCGCTCAAGGCCACCGTGAGTTCGAGATCCACCAACGGATGGCTGCGACGGAACTCGCCCAGAATCCGGGGAAGCTCGTGCAGAACCAGATCTTCGGACGCCCCGAACCGGACGCGTCCTCGCACACCGGATTGCGTGAAGTAGCGCTCGGCGTCCGAGTGCCGCTCGAGTATCGACGTCGCGAAACCCACCATCACCGTGCCGTCCGCGGTCAGCTCGACCGAATGCGTGTCCCGCAGAAACAGGCGGCGCCCGGCTGCCAGCTCCAGCTTTCCGACGTGCTGGCTGACCGTCGACTGCCGCAGGTTCAGTCGCCGGGCCGCGGCGGTGAAACTCCGGGTGCGCGCGACCGCGAGAAAGCTCCGCAGATGAACCGGATCGAACATCACCCATTGTTATCACGGTTCGGCATTACAGTAAACGCGACTATCGTCTTTCGAAATATCCGCGTGTTCCATACGGTCGAACCATGCTGACGAAGATCCCGCTGCTCAGAAGACTCGATCCGTTCATTCTCGGCATCCTGATCACCGTCGGGATCGCCAGCCTGATCCCCGCGGACGGCACGGCCCTGACCGCGTTCACCTGGGCCACAAAGGTGGCCGTCGGAATTCTGTTCTTCCTCTACGGCGCCCGACTCTCCACGCAGGAGGCGCTGCACGGCCTGCGTCACTGGCGTCTGCACGTCACCATCCTCGCGGCGACGTTCGTGATCTTCCCGCTACTCGGGATCGCTGCGCGCGTGCTGGTCCCGACTATCCTGACCGAACCGCTGTACCTGGGCCTCCTCTACGTCTGCCTGCTGCCGTCGACCGTCCAGTCGTCGATCGCCTTCGTGTCGATCGCCCGGGGCAACGTGCCCGGCGCCATCGTCAGCGCCTCGTTCTCCAACATCCTCGGCATCTTCGTCACCCCGCTCCTCGTGGCATTGCTGATGACGAGTGAGGGGGCAGGCTTCGACGCGTCCTCCGCGATCGGCATCCTCGTGATGCTCCTGCTCCCGTTCATCGCCGGCCAGGCGGTGCGGCGGTGGATCGGCCCCTGGGTGAAGAAGCACGGCGCGCCGCTCAAGCTCGTCGACCGGGGATCGATCCTGCTGGTCGTCTACGTCGCATTCAGTGAGGGAATGAACGAGGGCATCTGGGGCACACTGTCCGTCGGGCGGCTCCTGGCTCTGCTCGCGGTGTGCGCGGTGCTGCTCGCCGTGGTCCTGTCCGTCACCTGGTTCGGGTCGAAGCGACTCGGCTTCGACCGGGCCGACCAGATCACGATCACGTTCTGCGGGTCGAAGAAGAGCCTCGCCACTGGACTCCCGATGGCCACCGTCCTGTTCGCGAGCCAGCCGATCGGCCTGATTGTGCTGCCGCTCATGCTGTTCCACCAACTGCAGTTGCTGGTGTGCGCGTGGATGGCGGGCCGGCTGGCCCGCCGCGCTGCCGCCGCAGAGCAGACGGAACTCGCGACCAGTTCGAGCTAGCCGGGAATCAGTCGGCCAGCACGGCCTTCAGGAAGGTCTTGGTGCGCTCGTTCTTGGGCGCGGTGAAGATCGTCGCCGGGTCGCCTTCCTCCACGATCCGTCCGGCGTCGAACATCATCACCCGGTTCGACACGTCCCGAGCGAACTGCATCTCGTGCGTGACGATCAGCATGGTGATGTCGGTGGTGCGCGCGACGTTCCTCAGCACGTCGAGGACGTCGGCCACCAATTCCGGATCCAGTGCCGACGTGACCTCGTCGAGCAGCAGAATGTCGGGGTCCATGGCCAGTGCCCTCGCGATCGCGACCCGCTGCTGCTGGCCCCCGGACAGTTGCGTCGGATGCGCGGTCTCCTTGTCCGAGAGCCCGACCGTCTCCAGCAACTCGCGAGCCCGCTGCACGGCCGCGGCCTTGTCGAGTCCGAGAACGTGGATCGGCGCTTCGGTGATGTTCTCGATCACGTTCATGTTGGGGAACAGGTTGAACTGCTGGAAGACCATACCGATCCGGCGTCGGATCCGGCGCACGTACTTCTCCGACGCCGGCACGAGTTTGCTTCCCTTCTCCTCGTGCGTCAACGGTGTCCCGTCCACCCAGATGACGCCGTCGTTCACCTTCTCGAGGGTCATGAGCAGCCGCAGGATCGTCGTCTTCCCCGATCCGCTCGGACCGATCAGGGTCACCCGGTCGCCACGCGCGACCTGGAAATCCAGGTGGTCGAGCACGACGTGATCGCCGAACTGCTTCACGACGTCATCGAATCGGATCATCGGGGTTGCTGTGCTCGCGTCATCGGGCAAGACGTCTCTCCAATCGCCGTATGAGCAGGGACGTCGGGTAGCTGGCGACCAGAAAGATCACACCCGCCAGGGTCAACGGTTCGAGGTACTGGAAATGCCGGGCGCCGAACTGCTGCGCGGCCGTCACCATCTCCACCACGGTGATGGCGAACAGGAACGGGGTGTCCTTGAACATCGACACCGCGTAGTTGCCCAGCGCGGGGACGACGCGACGGATGGCCTGCGGCAGGATGATCGCCCGCCACGTCCGAGTGGGCGCGATGGACAGCGCCCGCGCGGCCTCCCACTGGCCGACGGGCACCGCTTCGATACCCGCCCGGTACACCTCGGCCATGTACGTCGAATAGTGGATTCCGAGTACGACGACACCGATCTGCAGTGGCGACAGTCCCGTGAACGTGTAGTACACGAACAGCAGCTGCACGACGAGCGGCGTCAGCCGGATGAATTCACTGATCGCGCGGACCGGGACACTCACCCATCGCGGCGCGGCCTGCCGGATCAATGCGATGACGAGACCGAGAACGACAGAGATCAGGAAACCGAGAACGGTGGCGATGAGGGTGATCTTGAAACCCTCGAGCAGCACGGGCAGAGCCTCGAACGCTCGGTCCCAACTCCACTGGACGCTCATTGCTTCGCGGCCTCCAGTCCCCGTGGATCGGTGGGCGCGAGGCTGAAGATCTCCCGTAGGGACGGTCCCGTGCCGAGGCGATTCTTCGCCCGCACCTCCAGCGCGTTCATCACCAGTGTCAGCACGTAGCCGATGACGAAGTAGATGACGAGTCCGACGCCGAACGCGAAGAGCGTATTTCCGGTCGTCTGCCGGAGTTGGTCGATCTCGAAGGTCAAGTCCTGCAGAAGGATATAGCTCGCGAGCGCCGTGCCCTTGAGGAGTTGGATCAGGAGATTGGTCAACGGAGGAATCATCTCCGCCCAGGCCTGTGGGAAGACCACCCGGCGCAGCCGCTGCCAGTGACTGAAGTCCAGCGCCGTCGCCGCCTCCCATTGCGATTGCGGCACCGAGTTGATCGCGCCGCGCACCACCTCAGCTCCGTAGGCGCCGTAGTTCAGCCCGAGCGCGAGGATCCCGCAAAGCACCGGGTCGATGAGATAACCGAACAGCGGAACCACGTAGAACAACCAGAAGAGCTGCACCAACAACGAAGTACCCCGGAAGAATTCGATGAAGGCGCGAGCCGATCCCCTGATCACGATGTTGTGCGCACGCGCAGCCAGTCCGAGCGCGAGCGCGAGGACGAACGCGAGGAGGGCGCCTCCCGCAGTCAGTTGGAGCGTGACGACGATGCCTTCCTGGATGCTCGGCCACGCATCCAGGAAGGCATCGATGTTCTCCTTCACAGGCAGCAGACCTCTACGACGATCAGCCGGCCCCGCCGCACAGTTTGGCAGTGGTGAGGTTCGGATCGGGCAGTTCCTCCGCGGTGAATCCGAACGGTCCGACGATGGACAGGTACTTGTCCTTGTCGGAGGTGATCTTGGCCAGCTCGGCGTTGTAGGCGTCGCGCAACTCGGTGTCCTCCTTACGGAATACCGTGCCGCCGGCACCGACCTGTGGTACCCCGTCGATCTCGGCGACGAAGGAGCTGGTCACGTCGACTGGGGCCTGCGGGTTGTTTTTCGCCAGCCAGTTCAGCGAGATCCCGGTGAGCGCAAAGACATCGGCTCGCCCGTTGGCTACGGCGTCCATTCCATCCTGCGGCGACGCCACCTGCATTGCATCGATTCCGAGCTGCTGCGCATAGTCCGATTCGATCGCCCCGGTCATCGCGGCCATCCGCACCCCGCTCTGCTGCACCGACTGCATGTCGGTGAGGTTCGCGGGATTGCCCTTGGGCACCATCAGCGCGGTGGTGTAGTTGAACTCGGGCTCGCTGAACGCTGCCTGCTCGCACCGCTGCGGCAGGATCGACATACCCGCGCTGACGACGTCGAACCGGCGGGCCTGCAGTCCGGGTATGAGCGCTCCGAAGTCGGTGCTCACGCCCTCGACGTTGTCGATGCCCAGGTTCTTGAAGATTTCGCGGTGCAGGGCCACGGTGGCGCCGGTCAACTGGCCGTCCTGCTCGAAGCTGTACGGCGCCTCGCCGGCGAAGCCGACGGTGACCGTTCCGCTGTCCTGCAGTTGCTGGAGGAGCGATCCGCCGCTGGACGTGTCGGTCTTCGTGCACCCCGCCAGGGAGCCGGCAGCCACCATCATGCCTGCGAAGGCGACAGCCGCTCTGACCGCCGGACGTTGTTTCGACATCGTGCTCGTCACCACAGATTCCCTTCGTCACCTCGGGTGATCCGGGAGGACGCGCACCGCACGGCACGACCCCAACGGATCTGCCCGGGCCACGTTACGCAGGCGAAGGACCTGCCATAGGGGAACCGGGGGGACGTTACCGCAGCGTTATCAAATGGCGGTCGGCGAATGTCCTTTGGAATGCCGAAAGCCCCCCAACGTGGTTGGGGGGCTTTCGGTAACGGATGTTCGGCGGTGTCCTACTCTCCCACACCCTGTCGGGTGCAGTACCATCGGCGCTGGAGGGCTTAGCTTCCGGGTTCGGAATGGGACCGGGCGTTTCCCCTCCGCTATGGCCGCCGTAACTCTATGAAACTGTCACACACTCAATTTCTTTTGTTCCCTCAACTCGGTCACCCTGCTGGGTGACCGGTGGGGTTGAAATGAGTATCTGTGTGTTGTTTCAGATACTGCACAGTGGACGCGTAGCTTCTTTGTGGTAAGTCCTCGGCCTATTAGTACCAGTCACCTGCACCAGTTACCTGGCTTCCAGTTCTGGCCTATCAACCCGGTGGTCTGCCGGGGGCCTTACCCCCTCGAGGGGGTGAGAAACCTCATCTTGGAACAGGCTTCCCGCTTAGATGCTTTCAGCGGTTATCCCTTCCGAACGTAGCTAACCAGCGGTGCTCCTGGTGGAACAACTGGCACACCAGAGGTTCGTCCGTCCCGGTCCTCTCGTACTAGGGACAGCCTTCCTCAAGTTTCTAACGCGCGCGGCGGATAGAGACCGAACTGTCTCACGACGTTCTAAACCCAGCTCGCGTGCCGCTTTAATGGGCGAACAGCCCAACCCTTGGGACCTACTCCAGCCCCAGGATGCGACGAGCCGACATCGAGGTGCCAAACCATCCCGTCGATATGGACTCTTGGGGAAGATCAGCCTGTTATCCCCGGGGTACCTTTTATCCGTTGAGCGACACCGCTTCCACTTGCCGGTGCCGGATCACTAGTCCCGACTTTCGTCCCTGCTCGACCTGTCAGTCTCACAGTCAAGCTCCCTTGTGCACTTGCACTCGACACCTGATTGCCAACCAGGCTGAGGGAACCTTTGGGCGCCTCCGTTACATTTTGGGAGGCAACCGCCCCAGTTAAACTACCCACCAGGCACTGTCCCTGAACCAGATCATGGTCCGAGGTTAGAGGTCCAATACGATCAGAGTGGTATTTCAACAACGACTCCACACTCACTGGCGTGAGCGCTTCACAGTCTCCCACCTATCCTACACAAACCGAACCGAACACCAATACCAAGCTGTAGTGAAGGTCCCGGGGTCTTTTCGTCCTGCCGCGCGTAACGAGCATCTTTACTCGTAATGCAATTTCGCCGAGTCTATGGTTGAGACAGCTGAGAAGTCGTTACGCCATTCGTGCAGGTCGGAACTTACCCGACAAGGAATTTCGCTACCTTAGGATGGTTATAGTTACCACCGCCGTTTACTGGGGCTTAAATTCTCAGCTTCGCCATTGCTGGCTAACCGGTCCTCTTAACCTTCCAGCACCGGGCAGGCGTCAGTCCGTATACATCGTCTTACGACTTCGCACGGACCTGTGTTTTTAGTAAACAGTCGCTTCTCACTGGTCTCTGCGGCCCCACCCAGCTCACACTGCAAGAGTGATCACCGGACGAGGCCCCCCTTCTCCCGAAGTTACGGGGGCATTTTGCCGAGTTCCTTAACCATAGTTATCTCGATCGCCTTAGTATTCTCTACCTGACCACCTGTGTCGGTTTGGGGTACGGGCCGTGTGAAAGCTCGCTAGAGGCTTTTCTCGGCAGCATAGGATCACTGAATTCGCCTCATTCGGCTATGCGTCACCTCTCAGGCTGTGTGAATGGCGGATTTGCCTACCATTCGCCCTACAGGCTTACACCAGTATTACCACTGACTGGCTCAGCTACCTTCCTGCGTCACCCCATCGCTTGGCTACTACCAGATCAGGTCCCATGCATCCACATCCAGGGCCCCCGAAGGGGCGTAAGGACGCTTCAGGATGGTTAGTATCACTGATTCACCAGGGGCGCGTTCACACGGGTACGGGAATATCAACCCGTT
>NZ_CP041769.1:395000-832500 GCF_007558985.1 Rhodococcus sp. WB9 | reverse complement strand
CCTTCGAAGCTCTCCCACGCCGCGTAGGCGCCCGCACTCTGATCCTCGGTGAGACTGCCGACGAATCTGGTGACCGACCGGCCCTCGATATCGCCGGAGAAGTTCTTCACCATGTCGATGTCGCCCGGGGTGACGCCGGTGGCGACGGACGGACACCCGTCCCACGGGCTGAAATCACTGACGTCGAACGTGCTGGCGGCATGACGAGTGGACATGGTGTGCCTTCCGGGACGGAGAAGTGAGTCGCCCCAGCATCGCGGGAGCGATCCCGAACTTCTTGTACATATCCGACACGGCGAAGGTGTCCCGACCCCGGAGACGACTCTGGCCCTTCCCGACTGATCGGAAAGGGCCAGAGGACCGCTGAGCTGCCTGAGAGAATCGAACTCTCGACCTTTTCATTACGAGTGAAATGCTCTACCGACTGAGCTAAGGCAGCGGTGCCTTTCGGCGGTGGCGAGTCTAGCGCCTCAACCCCGAGTATGCGAAAACGGCTCCCTGAACGCGTCGCCGAGAGTGGCCACCATGGCATCGACAGCCCACTGCGGTTTGACGTTGACGGTGATCGCCTCGCGGCACTCGAGAACCGCTTCGATGCACTTCAGAAGGCCTTCCGGGGTTGTTCGCGAGGCGAGGTCGGCCGCGCGATCCGCCATGTCCGGATGGTTCGCGGCCGCGTTCGATTTCCATGCGACGGCGAGCGCGTCGCGATAGAGACCGGCCAGATCGATCAGTGCACGATCGAGTGCGTCACGGCCCGTGCGAGTGGCCCGGGACTTCTGGCGCTTCTCGAGATCCTTCAGCACGCCGGCCGAGCCTCGCAGGGCTCCGGCAGCACCCTTACCGGTGCCGCCCGCCCCCAGAGCCGTGCGCAACTCCTCGGTCTCCTGCTCGTCCCTGGCCGCGCTCATCTCCTTCGCCTCTGCGTCGGCGGAACGCACCAGTTCCTCCGCCGCAGCGAAGGCGGTAGCGGGCCGCAGTGCCGCGACAGCGAGATCCAAAGCGTCCTTACGACGCACCTTGGCGTTCAGATCCGTCGCCAGACGCCGGGCTCGCCCGACGTGACCGCCGCTGATCGAGGCCGCCAGTTGCGCATCGGCGGGATCCAGGCCGTCCCGCTCGCGCAGGACCTTGGCTATGGAGTCGGCCGACGGGGTCACGAGATGGATGTGCCGGCAGCGCGACCGCAGCGTCACGGAGATGTCCTGCGGGTCGACGGAGGGCGCACACAACAGGAACACGGTGCGATCCGGCGGCTCCTCCACCACTTTCAGGAGAGCGTTGGCCGCACCCTCGGTGAGCCGGTCCGCGTCCTCGACGACCACGATCTGCCAACGCCCGGTGCTCGGCCGGCGAGCAGCCGTCTGCACGATGGCACGCATCTCCTTGACGCTGATGCTCAGGCCCTCGGGGACGACTTGCCGGACGTCGCCGTGGGTACCGGCCATCGCGGTGGTGCAGGCGTGGCAGACGCCGCAGCCGGGAACGCCGTCGCTGGTGCATTGGAGTGCGGCGGCGAAACACTGCGCGGCCACCGACCTACCCGATCCGGGCGGGCCGGTGAACAGCCACGAATGCGTCATCGAAGAGCCCATCGCACCGACTCCACGACGGGCGGCAGTCGCCGCGGCCGTCAGCTCGGCCTCGACGTCCTCCTGGCCCACCAACCGGTCGAATACCGTCACCGCGCCAGCCTAACCGGCACGTGCGACAACCCAACCGGCCCGAGGTACCGGCTCACGCCTTCTTGTCCGCTGCCTTCTTCGAGGCCGCCTTCTTGGCCGGCGCCTTCTTGGCGGCGGTCTTCTTAGCAGCCTTCTTGGCGGGTGCCTTCTTCGCGGCGGCCTTCTTCTTGACGGGACCGCGGGCACGCCGATCCGCCAGCAGTTCCGAAGCGCGAGCGTCGGTGATGGACTCCACCTCGTCGCCCTTGCGGAGGCTGGCGTTGGTTTCACCGTCGGTCACGTACGGCCCGAACCGGCCGTCCTTGATCACCATCGGCTTCTCGCTGACCGAGTCGACACCCAGCTCACGCAGCGGCGGGGTGGCGGCGGCCTGACGTCCGCGACGCTTGGGCTCCGCGTAGATCTTCAGAGCCTCGTCGAGGGTCACCGTAAACATCTGGTCCTCGGTGGCGAGGGACCGCGAATCCGTCCCCTTCTTCAGGTACGGGCCGTAGCGACCGTTCTGCGCGGTGATCTCTTCCTTCGACTCCGGATCGACACCCACCACACGCGGCAGCGACAGCAGCTTGAGGGCGTCGTCGAGAGTCACCGTCGCCAGGTCCATCGACTTGAGCAGCGAACCCGTCCGAGGCTTCGGACCCGTGGACTTCTTCGCTGCCTTCTTCGCCGGCGCCTTCTTGGCAGCCGTCTTGGTCTTGGTCGTCCCGTCGCCCGATTCGTCGGGCACCGGCACCACGGCCGGTTCGGGCTCCGGTTCCGGCTCGGGAAGGATCTCGGTGACGTAGGGGCCGAAGCGGCCCTCCTTCGCCACGATCTCGTGTCCGGTCAGCGGGTCGACGCCCAGCTTGCGACCCTCCTGCGGGGTCGAGAACAGCTTCTCCGCGTACTCCGGTGTCAGCTCGTCCGGCGGAAGGTCGTCGGGCAGGTTGGCCCGCTGCGAGATGAGATCGCCGTCGGGGTCGTCCGGGTTCTGGACCATCCGCTCGAGGTACGGACCGAACCGTCCGACGCGGACGTGCACTTCGCGGCCCTCGGCGTCGTCGAAGAGCCTGATCGAGTTGACCTCGCGAGCGTCGATCTCCTCGAGGTTGACACCGACCATCTTCTTCAGGCCGCCCTCACGGGCAACCGAGCCCTCGGCGCCGTGATCGCCGCCGAAGTAGAAACTGCTCAGCCAGTTGCCGCGCTGTTCCCGGCCACCGGCGATCGCGTCGAGGTCGTCTTCCATCCCGGCGGTGAAGTCGAAGTCGACCAACCGCCCGAAGTGCATCTCGAGGAGGCCGATGACGGCGAACGCTACCCACGACGGGACCAGCGCGCTGCCGCGCTTGTAGACGTATCCGCGATCGAGAATGGTCTTGATGATCGACGAATAGGTGGACGGGCGGCCGATGCCCAGCTCTTCGAGGGTCTTGATCAGGCTCGCCTCGGTGTAGCGGGCGGGCGGGTTGGTGGTGTGGCCGTCGGGATCGAGCTTGGTGGCGGTGACCGCCTGGCCCTCGACGAGCACCGGCAGGCGCGACTCGGCGTCGTCGGACTGGCCGCCGGCCTCCTCGTCGACACTCTCCACGTAGGCCTTCAGGAATCCGGCGAAAGTGATGGTGCGTCCCGACGCGGAGAAGGTGCACTCCTCGCCGGTGCCCGCGGTTCCGGTGATCCGCAGGGTCAGCGTCGTACCCCGCGCGTCCGCCATCTGCGACGCCACGGTCCGCTGCCAGATCAGCTCGTACAGGCGGAACTCGTCGGTGTCGAGGCGGGAGTGCAACTGACCAGGGGTCTGGAACACGTCACCGGCCGGACGGATGGCCTCGTGCGCCTCCTGCGCGTTCTTGACCTTCCGCGTGTACTGGCGCGGTGTGTCGTGCACGTACTCGGCGCCGTACAACTCGGTGGCCTGCGCGCGGGCGGCAGCGATCGCCGACGACGACAGCGTCGTCGAGTCGGTACGCATGTAGGTGATGTAGCCGTTCTCGTACAGCCGCTGCGCGATGCGCATGGTCCGCTCGGACGTGAAGCGGAGCTTGCGGCCCGCCTCCTGCTGCAGCGTCGACGTCATGAACGGCGCGTACGGCTTGCGGGTGTACGGCTTGCTCTCGGCGGAGGAGACGGTGAGGTCGACACCGGCGAGGGACTCGGCCAGACGCTGCGCCCGTGCCTCGTCCAGAACCGTGACGGTGCTCGTCTTCAGCTGGCCGTCCGCGCCGAAGTCGCGGCCGGTGGCCACCCGGGAGCCGTCGACGCTCACCAGACGCGCCCCGAAACTGCGGGGGCTGGCCTCGGCGCCGGCGTCGAGGGTGGCGGAGATGTCCCAGTAGGACGCCGAGCGGAACGCCATCCGCTCGCGTTCACGCTGCACGATGACGCGGGTGGCGACGGACTGCACGCGGCCCGCCGACAGCCTCGGCATGACCTTCTTCCACAGCACGGGGCTGACCTCGTAGCCGTACAGACGGTCGAGGATGCGGCGTGTCTCCTGCGCATCGACCAGGTCGTTGTCGAGTTCGCGGGTGTCCTCGGCCGCGGCTCGGATGGCCGGCTCGGTGATCTCGTGGAAGACCATCCGGCGAACCGGGATCTTCGGCTTGAGCGTCTCGAGGAGGTGCCAAGCGATCGCTTCGCCTTCGCGGTCGGGGTCGGTGGCGAGGAAGAGTTCGTCGGCGTCCTTGAGCAGGCTCTTCAGCTCCGTGACCTTGGACTTCTTCTCCGGACTGACCACGTAGAGCGGTTCGAAATCATGGTCGACGTTGACGCCGAGCCGAGCCCACGACTCACCCTTGTACTTGGCCGGGACGTCTGCGGCTCCGCGCGGAAGGTCGCGGATGTGGCCGACCGACGCCTCGACGACATAGTTCTTTCCGAGGTACGGGGCGATCTTGCGGGCCTTGGTCGGCGACTCGACGATCACGAGGCGGCGAGGCTGGCCGGACGCTCCCGCCGCACCCTGTGCACTGCCGTTGTCCCCTTTAGCCACCTGTAGCCCGAGCCTTCCTGAAGTCGATCGCTGCCACTCGACAGTTGTGCAGACAAACCCTTTTATACCCGGTTCGCCTATTACTAGAGTGACATACCCGGAACCCATCCTCGCAGATCAGTACCGTCTACGCGGCTCTACACGTGGGGCCAACCGGTACGGTCGTCCAAATTTCCGGGCGCCTCACCGATGCTCTCGACGAGTCTGCCGAGCCTACGCCGACCCGAGATTCGGAGCCCCGGACCGGAGCCCCGGGTGCCGATCAGCGTCGGCGCGATGCCCGCTCTCATCAATGCCTGAGCCAACGGCGCGTGGGTATCCGGGGCGTGCGGATCGAGTCCGAGGACGAACCGTTCCCCGTCCGCTTCGCTCCTGCCCGACGCGAGAGCCCACACCCTCAACTGACGCCCCGACGGCACCCAGCCAGAGGGCACGGCCTTGACCGCTCCCCTCGTCCACTGGTCCGCGAGGGGCCGCAAGTCGACGACCGAGGCGGTGCGGACCAGCGGGCTTCCCTCGTCGCTGCGCGTGATCTCGACCTCGAGTCCGGCCTGGGCGATCAACTCCGCAATCGCCTCCGCCCGCCACTGGGCGTCGACCACGATCGAGATGCGCGCACGCCCGGCCGATGTGACCACCTGACCCGTCGCGGCGAGAAGACCGCACAGATCGGTGACTGCCGGCGGCATCGCCTCCGCGGAGAAGAAGGAGAGCTGGCTCACTGAAGTACCCCCTTATGCCACGGCACCGTTGCCGTGAAAACGACTCGTCCCCCACCGCCTCAGGCGATGGGGGACGAATCAGACGTGGTCACGAGGACCCCGCCTATCTGATTTACGTGTTCACGAATGTGAACGGCAGAATCAGACTGCGCGAACGCCGGTAGCCTGGGGGCCCTTGGTGCCCTGGCCGACCTCGAACTCCACGCGCTGGTTCTCCTCGAGGGTGCGGAAGCCGCTGCCCTGGATCTCGGAGTAGTGAACGAAGACGTCAGCGGAGCCGTCTTCGGGTGCGATGAAGCCGAAGCCCTTTTCCGCGTTGAACCACTTCACAGTGCCCTGTGCCATGCTTTTCCTTCTCTTTCTAACACCGGATTCGGCGGACAGCACATACAGTCCGCCGGGCCGGTTCCGACCGCTGTACTACTAGATTTCCCCCTCAGGAAAAGCAGAGCACCGCGTTCGCAACATCGATCCTGCGAACGTTCACTCTTTCAAGCCTACGAACACAGAAGCTGCGACCAGTTGTAGTCAACCATGAACTCCGCGAACGCAACAGTCGAAATCCGAACAATTCACACAAAAAGTTGATCTTGTAGCGAACAGGCACGAAACAGCGGATTCATGAGGGGGTCGCGACACCCCGGGCGACAGCCCTGGAGAGGCACTCGTTATCATCAAATGCGCAGGTCGTGGCGGTGTGGAAGCTACTCGCCCGTCCCCTACGACAGCCCGGAGACATCAGTGAGCACACCGTTTTCACCACGTGACGACAGTGGAAATACGGGCGAAACATACGGCCGAGCGCTACTGAACCGAGTCCTCGAGGGAGTTCCCCGAGACGAAAACCCGCTCACTTTCGCCGCGGAAATGCCTGCCCGGACTTCTCAGCTGTCGGAATGGCCGGCGTGGGCGCACCCGAGCGTCGTCCGGGCCATGCAGGAGAACGGGATCCCCCGCCCCTGGACCCATCAGGCCGCCGCCGCCGACCTGGCCCGTCACGGGACGAACGTCGTGGTGTCGACCGGCACCGCCTCGGGCAAGTCGCTGGCCTACCAGCTTCCGGTACTCACCACTCTGGCAACGGATCCGCGGGCGACCGCCCTCTACCTCTCCCCGACCAAGGCGCTGGGCGCAGACCAGCTGCGGGCCGTGACCTCGCTCATCGACTCGGAAGTCCTGGATGCCGGGGACGACCTCCGGAGCGTGTGCCCGTGCGTGTTCGACGGCGACACCCCACTCGAGGTGCGGCACTGGGCGAGGGAGAACTCGCGGTGGCTCTTCACGAACCCCGACATGCTGCACATCTCCCTCCTCCGGACCCATCAGCGATGGGCGCATTTCTTCCGCAATCTGGCCTACGTGGTGATCGACGAATGCCACTCCTACCGTGGTGTCTTCGGCTCGAATGTCGCGCTCGTACTGCGGCGGCTCCGGCGCATCGCGGCCCGGTACGGCGCCGATCCCGTCTTCGTCCTCGCGTCCGCCACCACGGCGGATCCCGGGGCGGCGGCGTCGCGGCTGATCGGCGCGCCCTGCGCCGAGGTCGTGGAAGACGGTTCACCGCACGGCCCCCGGACGGTCGCGCTGTGGGAACCCCCGCTCATGCGGGAGGTCACCGGAGAGAACGGAAGCCCCGTACGACGGCCCGCCGGTTCGGAGGCCGCGCGCATCATGGCCGACCTGATGGTCGAAGGGGCCCGCACGCTCACCTTCGTGCGCTCCCGCCGGGGCGCGGAGCTGACCGCGATGGCGACCAAACGCCTACTCGGGGAGATCGATCCCGAACTCTCGGCCCGGGTCGCGTCGTATCGAGCCGGGTACCTCGCCGAGGATCGGCGTGAGCTCGAGACCGCGCTCGCCGACGGCACGCTGCTGGGAGCGGCGACGACGAATGCGCTCGAGCTCGGCGTCGACATCGCCGGCCTCGACGCCGTCGTGGTCGCCGGGTTCCCCGGCACGGTGGCGTCGTTCTGGCAACAGGGAGGCCGCTCCGGCCGACGCGGCGAAGGTTCGCTCGTAGTCCTGATCGCGCGTGACGATCCCCTCGACACCTACCTCGTCCACCACCCGTCCGCGCTGCTCGACAAGCCCGTCGAGGCGACCGTCACGGACCCGAGCAATCCCTACGTCCTCGGCCCGCAGTTGCTCTGCGCGGCAATGGAACTACCACTGTCCGACGCCGAGGCCGAGGCGTTCGGGGCGATCGACGTCCTCGGAAAGCTGGCGGAGCAGGGCCTGATCCGTCGGCGCGCCCACGGCTGGTTCGTCACCGCCGGCACAAATCCTCATGGCGCAGTGGATATCCGGGGTGGAATCGGTACCCAGGTGGCAATTGTCGTGTCGGAATCCGGACGCATGCTCGGAACCGTCGACACCGGCCGCGCTCCCGCCACGGCGCATCCCGGCGCCGTCCACATCCATCAGGGTGAGTCGTACGTCGTCGACGAACTCGATCTCGACCAGGGACTCGCCCTGGTGCACGCGGAGGACCCCGACTGGACGACCTCGGCCCGCGAGACCACCGAGATCACGGTCACCTCCGTTCTCGAGCAGAAGCAGTTCGGCGACGTCGAGGTCGCGCTCGTCGAGGTCGAGGTGACCCATCAGGTGATCGGATACCTCCGACGACTGTCTTCGGGCGAGGTTCTCGACGCGGTCGAACTGGACATGCCGAGGCAGACCCTCCCCACCCGTGCGGTGATGTACACGATCACCCCGGAACTTCTGGTGCAGGCGGGTGTTCCGGCCGAACGCGTGCCCGGTTCGCTCCACGCCGCCGAACATGCCGCGATCGGCCTCCTGCCTCTCGTCGCGGTGTGCGATCGAGGCGACATCGGCGGCGTCTCGACCGCGTTGCACGCCGACACCGGACTTCCCACCGTGTTCGTCTACGACGGTCACGCAGGCGGCGCAGGATTCGCCGACCGAGGTCACGCCGAACTCACCCGATGGCTCGGCGCGACCCGCGAGGCGATCGAATCGTGCGAATGCACCTCGGGGTGCCCGTCCTGCGTGTACTCACCGAAGTGCGGAAACGGCAACGATCCCCTCGACAAGGACGGCGCGATCCGGGTCCTCACGGCGGTTCTGGCCTCGCTCGGCTGACGGTCTCCCGGTCAGCGCAGATACAGCCGAACCTTGTCGATCACATCGCGGAGCAGGTGAATCTCCTCGCTGGTCGGCGGGGCGGTGACCGTGAGATCGTCCGCGACCTTCAGCTCCCAGCCGGTCTGGGCTCGCACGTCGTCGACGGTGACCCCCTCGTGCACGCTGACCAGTTCGAGTTCGTCGAACGGACCCTGCCGCGACAGCACCCCGAGGTTCGTGAACACCTTCGTCACCCCTCGGCCCCTTGGCATGATCCCGTCACCTGCCGCCCGGGCCCGGACGGGACTCGGCGACGTGCAGAAGTCGAGTTCCGCGGGGAAAGCGCTCGGATCGTGTCGCCGCATCACCACGAAGATCTCGCCGGCGTTGGGCATGATCTCCACGGCGCCACCGGCACCGGGCAACCGGACCGTCGGCTTGTCCCAGTCTCCGATGATGCTGGTGTTGAGGCTCCCGTACCGGTCGATCTGGGCCGCGCCGAGAAATCCGACATCGACGTTGCCGCCCTGCAGCACGTAACCGAACAACGCCGACATCGATACAACCGACTCCGCGCCCGACACGACGACCGAGTCGGCGATGCCCTCGGCCATCGCGGCGGGGTGCGCGCCGCACACTCCCGATTCGTAGATCAGTTCGACGTCCGGGTTACTGGTCCGCTTGGCCAGATCGACGGCGAGCGTCGGGAGTCCGACGCCGGCGAAGACGCGCCCCTTCCCGGCGAGTTCGCGGGCGGCAACGGACACGATGACCTCGGTCGCCGAGATCGCTCCGACTGGTGCTGTGGTCATTTCCGGCTCCCGTAGTCGACTGGTTCGGAGAATCGCGGCTCGACGGCGAGGTCGTTCCAGTAGTCGCCGCCGAGTTTGTCCAGGTACTCGTCGTGATTCGCGGTGCCGTGGATCCACTCCTTCAGCCACGCCTGCAGGAGTGCGGAGTCCTTGCTGATCGCGGTCCAGCGTCGGTAGAACGCGCAGTCCCGGTCGTAGTAGCCCTGCACGTAGGACGGATGCGCCCCGCGCGGACAGACGACGACGGCATCGACCGCGTGAGAAGGGATCAGCGTGCGACTGGGGTCGGAGCGGACGACCTCGTCGTCGACGATCTCCTCGACGACCACGATCGCCTTCCCCGCGGCGTACACCGCTTCCTGCTGCACCCCGGAGATACCCCAGATCTGCACGTTGCCGTGACGGTCGGCGCGCTGCGCGTGAACGATGGTGACGTCCGGGTTCAGCGGAGGCACGACGAACACGGTGCCCTCCCCGTAGGGATCGTCGACGAGCCGAATTCGGGGATTGAGCCGCGGAAGGTCGCTTCCGGCATAGGAGCGCAGCGGAAAGAACGGGAGGCGCGCGGCGCCCGCCTGATAGCGGCAGACCATTCCGTAGTGGCTGTACTCCTCGACCTCGAGGGCCACCGGATCGTGGTGCTCGATACGGCGTCGCAACTCGTGCAGGGATCCGGCGGATCCGCTCGCGAAGAACGAGGCCACGAGCTTGGTGACACAACCGGCAGCCACGAGTTGATCCGACACGATGTCGGGAGTCATCCGGCACAGCGTGAGGTTCTGCCGCTGCTGCCGGATGATCTCGTGCGCAGCCGCGAACGAGATGAGATGCGAGAAGCCCTCGAGGCACACGGTCATGCCGTCTTCGACGTACGTTCCTATGGCTTCCGCCATGCTGACCACTTTGCTCATCGCCATGCCCTTCTCCGGAACGACGGGACGTCGCCTCGGGACCTTCCCCACCGGATTACCGCCGTTTGACTCAATAGTGTTGACAAATCTGTTGCCGGAACTGCAATAGTTCTCCCGTGGAGATTTCTCAGATCACTGCCTTTCTCGCGGTCGCCGAGGAGTTGCACTTCGGCCGCGCCGCACAGCGCCTGCACTCGGCCCAGCCGCCGCTGAGCCGCACGATTCGGCGACTGGAAAAGCAGCTCGGAGCAACTCTTTTCGAAAGAAACACGCGGAACGTCCGGTTGACCTCCGCCGGTGAGGCACTGCTCGGCCCGGCACGCGAGATCCTGGACGCCTGCCGGCTCGCGGAAATCGCCGTCGCCGCCGCCGGGCGCGGACAGGTCGGCCGGGTCCGCATCGGCTTCGCCGGAGTCTCGTCCCACCTGCTCATCGGGCGGTGGGCGAAACTCGTCCGGCACACCCACCCGGGTATCGAATTCGTCCTGGACAGTTCCGCTTTCGCGAGCGAAGCACTGAACAAGCTTCTCGACGGAACCCTCGACATCGGTCTGGTCCGGTGGATCTTCACCCCGCCGGGCATCGCGTCCCGCGTCATCCTCAACGAGGACTTCGTGGTGGCCCTGCCCACCGACCACCCGCTCGCAGGCAGGGACGGCGTTCGCATCGAGGAACTGGCCACCGAGCCCTGGGTGACGCTGCCCGCCGATCCCGGATCGGCGCTGCGTGACTCCCTGCAGAGGGCGGCCCACGACGCCGGTTTCACGCCCCGGATCGTGCAGAGCGCGCCGGACTCGATGGCGCTGATGGCGCTGGTGTCCGCGGAGGTCGGCTGCGCGTTGACCGTCTCCTCCGTGGCCGAGAACGTGAACAACCCGGATGTCGTGTTCCTCCCACTGGTCGGCGGTCCCAGCACCCTGCAACTGCGGATCGCGTGGCGAGCGGACGACGACAACGCCGCCTTGCGGGAAGTCCTCAGGCTGTCCGAGGAGGCATTGCCCACTCCGGAATGACCTGCGCGGTCAGGTGTGGGCTGTCGCACGGGCCTGCCCTGCACTCGGAGCGGTGTCCACCGCATCCTCTTCGACGTCGAGCTGCAGTTCGTCCGCGTCGGATTGCTCCGCGGTCGACAACCGGCGCGCGTCGAATCCGGTCCGGTTCAGCAACAACAGGGTGCAGACCAGGGAGACGGCGGCATAGCCGGCCGAAACGAATGCAACGCCGACGATGTTTCCGGACGAGTTGAGCATCCACTGCGCCAGCACCGGGGTGCCGCCGCCGACGACCAGCGAACACAGCTGGTAGGCCGCGGAAAGACCGGTGTAGCGGATGTTGGCGGGGAAGGCACGCGCGAGCACTCCGGCGATGGCGCCGTAGAACATCGAGTGCGGAATGGTCGCGAGGCACATCACGACGACGGCAATGGCGAAGTTCTCGGTCCGGATCGCGAAGAACATTGCCGGCATCAGGACGAACTCGGGAATCACCATGATGCACATGGCTTTCCGCATGTCGATCCGGGACACCAGGACGGCGCCGAACGGCTGCACGATGAACTGGACCACGAGGGCGATGGCGATGGCGCCGAGGAACGTGCCCCGGTCGTAGCCGAGTTCGCTGGTGGCCCAGGACAACGCGAAGGTGTTCTTGAAGTACGTCACCTGGGCCAGGGGCAGCGCGCCTGCACCGAGGAGGACGAGGACCCAATGCTTGCGCAGCACCTCACCGATCGGCAGTGCGACGGTCTTCTTGCGCTTCAGCACGGTCTTCATCGCGTCCGATTCTTCGAGCTTGAGACGGATGATCATTCCGACGATCACCAGGGCCGCGGAGATCAGGAACGGGATGCGCCAGCCGTAGAGCACGAACGCCGGGGTGGGCATGGCGGAGAGCAGGAAGAACGCCATCGTCGCCAGGAGGTTTCCGGCGGGCGACCCCTGCTGGGCGAACGCCGAGTACAGAATCCCCTTCCCCTTGGGTGCGTTCTCACTGGCGATCAGGACCGCCCCGCCCCATTCACCGCCCACTGCCACACCCTGAACGACCCGGAGGAACACCAGGGCGGCGGGTGCCCATATTCCGATCTGCGCGTAGGAGGGCAGGAGTCCGATTCCGACGGTGGCGGTGCCCATCATCATGAGTGTGATGACCAGCGTGTTCTTTCGACCGATCTTGTCGCCGAGATGGCCGAAGACGATGCCGCCGATGGGACGGGCGAGGAACCCGGCCCACAGGGTGACGAACGCGAGCAGCGTGCCCATGCCCGCCGGCAGGGTGTCGGAGAAGAACACCTGACCGAAGACCAGCGCCGACGCGGTGCCGTAGATGTAGAAGTCGTACCACTCGATCGTGGTGCCGATGAACGAGGCGATGCCCGCCTTCCGCGCCTTTGTCTCGGCCTCGGTCCGCTTCGGTGGTGCCGTGGTCATGTAATGCCCTCTCTCGCCAAAGGGAGTGGATGAAAACCAGCTCGCATCAGTGAGACTCGCATCACAGGATCCATGCCGTCCAATACTTCCTGAGCGGGGGATTATTCCGAATCTGGTCATAATTGCGGAAACCTCCCACACGCTGGCGTGATGCGCGTCACCGGCCCGCCTACTCGCTTCGACGTCACTCCGCGGGACCTGCCCTCGCCACGGCGCGGGCATCCCGGACACCCCGCGAGGACAGAAGCACCGGTGCGGTGACCGCGACCTCGACGTCCCAGTCGTCGACCTCACAGGACACGACTTCGGTACGCATGCGCCCCGCGACTTCCCGGGCCGCGGCACACGCCGCGTCGGTGCCGCGGTCCAGCCCGACGGCCGCGGCGAGGGCGGCCAGATCTGCGGCGGACTGCGCCCGGTGCCGCACCGACACCGCCGAACCGACGTGCACCAGCATCGCCGTGACCACTACCAGCGCCGCGAGCGCACAGCACGCCGTCACGGTCGCGGACCCGCGGTCGTCGGTGGCCCCCGAACTCACCGCCCTCCTCCGCTCCACCCGGGCACCGTGGGTTCGAGAGCCGCCACCGCCTCCGCGGAGATGTTCACGAGCGGAAGGAGTGGACTGCGTGCCCGCACGGTCGCGACGACGAACTCCCCCTCGGTCCGGACCGACACGTCGGCGCCGTCGGGTGCCACTCTCGCCGCCGTGGAGATCGCCGACTCGCGATCTCCACGGGCAGCGAGCCGTGCTGCCTCGCGGGCCGAGTCGACACACCGGACGTGCAGTGTCGCCGCGGTGATCGCGCCGACACACAGCACGACCACCGCCACGATCGATGCGATTGCGATGGCAGCCTCGACCGTCACGCCGCCGGCCTCCGACCGGCGCAGGTTCTCGACAGCACTCATCACACCGCGGTGTTCAGCGCTTTGTCGATGATGTTCGTCAACGCCGTCACGATGCTGTCGCCGGTGACGACCGAATACAGCACGGCGCCGAAGGCCGCGGCCGCGATGGTGCCGATGGCGTACTCCGCCGTCGACATACCGTCCTCGTCCGTCGCGAGCAGCGTCAGGCGAGCCGTCAGAGCCCGACCTTCCGCCAACGCCCGAACTCCCGCCAGCGCCCGGATTCCGTGTTCCATGGTGTTCCCCCTTCAGAGTGTCCGGCGCAGCGGTTCTGCGCCGGAAGTGTCGATGTGTCACAACAGCCCGCCGTCCAGCACCCGCGAGGCCAGCCCGACGACGACCGGGATGATGCCGAGACAGAGGAATGCCGGAAGAAAGCACAGCCCGAGAGGACCGCTGATGAGCACGCCCGCGCGTTCGGCCGACGCCGCCGCCAGGTGTTCGACCTGGACTCGGCCGTCGGCGGCGAGTTCCGTCATGGAACCGGCGAGCGACGATCCCGATGCGGCCGACCGGCGCGCCATGCGGGCAAGGGATTCGGTGGCGGGGTCCGACGCCGCCGCCTCCCATGCGGTCGCCGCATCCGCCCCCAGCGACAGCAGGTCCGCGGCGCGGCGAAGCGATTCCGACAACGGCGCGGGCGCCGACCGCGACACGGCCTGCGCCGCGGTCGCGACGGGCAGTCCGGCGCGCAGGCACGCTGCCAGCAGGTCGAAGGCCGCGGCGATCGCGAGCGGGTCCTCGCGGCGCGCGCCCTCGTCCACCGCGGACGCCGCATCACCCGGGCCGACGCCGTCGGCGCGCAGTCGCTGCACCGGCGATCTGGGTGCGGGTAGCACCAGCACGGCGCAGGCGAGGAGAAGTACCGCACACCAGATCATCCCGTCACCCGTCCGGTGATCCGGTCGGTCCACAACAGGCCCGCGCACACCAGCCCCGCACCGATCAGCAACAGGATGCCACCCACACCGCCGCCGAACAGCACCGTCAGAGGGGCCGCCCCCATCATCTGACCGAGACCGACACCCAGGAGCGGCAGCCCGGCCAGTACGGTCGCCGTCGCCCTCGCCCCGGCCAGCGACGCCTCCGTTCGCTGACGGAAGCGACTGCGTCCCAACAGGTCCGTCCGTGCCGCTTCGAGCAGTTCCGCCAGCGCGAGACCGTGCGCGTCGGCCACCGCCCAGATATCGGCGATCCGCCCCAACTCGGTACCGACACGGGAATCCGCGATCCGGAACCCGTCGGCGGCCGATCCTCCGAGCCGCGAGCGCGCCGACGCGGCCCGGAATGCCGCCGACACACTGCCTGCCGCTTCGTCGGCCGCCGTCTGGCATGCGGCAGCCGGATGGGCGCCCACCCGAAGTTCCGCCGTCACCACCTCGAGACTCGACAGTACGACACCCAGATCGGCGTCCTTCGCTTTCGCCGCACTGCGTCGCACCGATCTGAAACGCACTGTTGCACAGACGATCGTCGCGGCGAGGACCGCCCACAGTCCGCCCAGTTCGTACACGATCGGGATACCGGCGAGCGCCGCCGGAACCACCCAGGGCAGACGCAACCGGCGGCGCGGACCTTCCCTGCCCGTGACCGCGAGCAACCGCGGCCGCGACCTCGCGGACGGCACAGTCAGCACTGCGCAGGCGAGCACCACCAGACCGGCGATCACGACGGCACCTCCGTCCCCGAATCCTCCGCTCCACGACGAGAACACAAGCGGTGGAGCCGGTCCACCGCCGGACCCTCACCCGTGTCGTGGTTCCAGGCGGGCACGATCGTGACGTGCCCGTACTCGTCGCGAGTGACGACACCGATCTGCGTCAGCCGCCGCGCCCCGCTCGAAGCCCGGTGGACGTGCAGAACCACCTGGACCGCGGCGGCCAGCTGGCTGTGCAACGCCGAGCGGTCCATTCCACCCAGTGCCGCAAGCGCTTCGAGCCGCGCCGGAACCTCCTCGGGCGAGTTGGCATGCACCGTCCCGGCACCGCCGTCGTGACCCGTGTTGAGCGCCGTCAGCAGGTCGACGACCTCGGCGCCGCGAACCTCGCCGACGACGATCCGATCGGGGCGCATCCGCAGGGATTGACGGACGAGGTCCCGGACCGTCACCTCACCCACGCCCTCCACGTTGGGTGCCCGAGCCACGAGCCGGACCACGTGCGGGTGCGTCGGCGCCAGTTCCGCGGCGTCCTCCACGCACACGATCCGTTCCGCCGGGTCCACCGCACCCAGCAACGCGGCCAGCAGCGTGGTCTTGCCTGCGCCGGTACCGCCCGTGACCAGGAAGGCGAGCCGCGCGTGCACGATCGTCACCAGCAGGTCGTGGGCCGCCTCCGCCACGGCACCGCTCGCGACGAGCGCCCCGAGCCCCTGGGTCGCCGGGCGCAGCACCCGCAGCGACAGGCAGGTTCCGCCCTGAGCCACGGGAGCGAGGACGGCATGCAGCCGCACACCGAACGAGCCGTTTCCGACGTCCCGCAGCCTTCCGTCGACCCACGGCTGAGCGTCGTCGAGGCGGCGTCCGGCAGACAGCGCGAGACGTTGCGCGAGCCTGCGCACCGCCGCCTCGTCGGTGAACCGGACAGCCGCGCGTTCGAGGCCGCGGCCTCGGTCGACCCACACGCGGTCGGGCGCGGTGACGAGCACGTCCGCGACTCCGGGTTCCGTCAGCAACGACTCGAGCGGGCCGGCGCCGGTGAGTTCGGTCATGAGCACCCGCAGCGCCCCGAGCAGGTCGGTGTCGCCGAGCACGCCACCGGACTCGGTGCGGATGGCAGCGGCGACCGTGGCCGGTGTCGGCTCGCCGGACGTGTGCGCGAGACGTTCGCGCACACGGTCGAGGAGGTCGGGGGTGACGAGGGAACTCATGCCGCCCACTCCCGCGACCGCGGTCTGCTGCCGACCGTGTCGAGGACCGCCTCGGCCGCGGCGCCCAGCGGGGAGCGCCGGCCCGGCCTGAGGCCGCCGTGTTCGAGCATTCCGGTGAGCGCGCGCTCGGCGCGCATCGACGCGATCAGCGGCAGGTCGAGAACCTCCGCCACGTCGGCGCCGCGGAGCCCACCGGGTGCCGGGCCGCGAACCACGAGTCCCTGGTTGGGGTTCCTCTCGGTGATCCACTGCGACACCTTTCCCGCGGCGATGCAGGCCCGGACGGTGGCGGGCACGACGAGGACCACCAGATCGGCGAGTTCGAGGACGGTCTCCGTGGCCGGGCCGGGGAACCGGGACACGTCGCACACGACCAGATCGCCCGCATGGCGGCCGGCGTCGGTGACCGCACGGACCGCGGCCGCTGTCGGGCCGGCACCGTGCCCCGTCCTGCTGCAGGCGAGCACCCGCAGCCACTCGCCACAAGCGGGGAGTGCATCCCTCAGCGCGCCCGAGGAGATCCGGCCACCCTCGATCGACAGACCCGACCACCGCAGTCCGGGCACGTCCTCGATGCCCAGCAGGACGTCGAGTCCGGAGCCCCACGAGTCGGTGTCGAGCAGAAGCGTGGGCCGCGGTCGCGACGCCGCGGCGAGGGCTGTCGCCGCGGCCAGCGTGGAGGCACCCGCCCCGCCACATCCGCCGACGACAGCGACGACGGTGCCGTCCGCCTCGGGACGCTGAGGTTGTTCGCCGAGCACCGCGACCAGCGCCGACTCGTCCTCGGGCACCGCGAGCACGTGTTCCGCACCGACCGCGGTCGCGATCCGCCACTCGTCGATGCCCGGCGGCCCGTCGCACAGCAGCACCACACGGCGCCGGCGTGGGAGCCGGTTACGGCACGCGGCGGCTGCGCGTGCGTCGAGCACGACGATCGGGGCACTCCCCCAGACGTGCCGGGCGTCGGCGACGTCGACCTCGTTCAGTGCCCGGTCGGCCGCTGCCGCCACGCGCCTGATGCTGTGCAACAGCGCCGGGTCGTCGACCAGAACCAGCACTTCACCCCCGCCTTCTGCGTCCATGCAGCGAGCGTGCCCGCTGCCGGCGACCGCCGGAAGGGGCTCGGCTCGAACTGTGGACAACTTCGGCCCTGTGGATAAAAACTGGTACTACCGCACCAATTTTTGTCCGATTCGAGAGAGGCGGCGCACACTTGCCGCAGACAGAGGACGACCCTCGCCAGGGGGGGAGGAGGCGAGGGTCGTCAGTGTTCAGCCCCGGGGGGTCGGGCTGAACATCGCCCGGATCAAATCCGGACATCAGCAATACTACACCTCCCCCGATCAGTATTTGCAAGTTCAACTGTTGAACGTTCCGTCGTGTCGATAGTGCCGAAAGACCCTTCCTCAGGCCGTTCATACGAACCCCCACCCGACCCGAAGTCCGCATATCCTTGGGAATTGTGACCGTGAAGCCACAGAGCAGTGCCAAGACAGGTCGACACACCGAGACAGGTCGGGTTGCCGCATTCTTCGACCTCGACAAGACGATCATCGCGAAATCCAGCACCCTCGCGTTCAGCAGACCGTTCTTCGACCAGGGCCTGATCAACCGCCGATCGGTCCTCAAGAGCAGTTACGCGCAGTTCCTGTTCCTGCTGTCGGGCGCGGACCACGATCAGATGGAGCGGATGCGCGCCTACCTCACGAGCATGTGCGCGGGCTGGAACGTGGACCAGGTCCGGTCCGTGGTCGCCGAAACCCTCCACGACATCGTGGACCCCCTGGTGTTCGCCGAGGCCGCCGACCTCATCGCAGACCACAAGCTGCGCGGCCACGACGTCATCGTGGTCTCGGCGTCGGGCGAGGAGGTGGTGGCGCCGATCGCCGAAGCACTCGGGGCCACGCGCAGCACTGCCACCCGCATGGCGGTCGCGGACGGGCTCTACACGGGCGAGGTGGAGTTCTACTGCTACGGCGAAGGCAAAGTGGACGCGATGCGGCAACTGGCCGACGAATACCACTACGACCTGTCGGCATGCTACGCCTACTCCGACTCCGTGACCGATCTCCCGATGCTGACCGCGGTCGGCCACCCGACTGCGGTCAACCCGGACCGGGCGTTGCGGAAGGCCGCGGCCGGAAACGGTTGGCCCATATTGACTTTCTCGAATCCAGTCTCCCTCCGGGCACGCCTCCAGGCGCCGTCCGCCACCACCGTCGCGACCACGGCGGCGGTGAGCGTCGGGGCCCTGGTCGCGGGCGCATTCACGTATGGAGTGTTGCGCCGCAAGCGCTGACCGCCGCAACCCGCGACACGGTCACAAACCGAATTTGATACTTGCTGTGAGGGGGGTCACGGGGTACAAAGGAGTTACGGAAGAACGGAAGGCCAAGGTCGACCCAGAAGAGAAGGATCGATCTCCCGACCAGGATTCCCAGCACGGGCACTAGGTACCCACGCGAAGCATAAGCCACTATAAGGGCAGAAGCGTTGTGGGCCTGCGAGACTCGAGTCTTCACCGGCAAGGACCCTGCACAGGTTGCAAGGACGACCCGACGATATTCGGACTCTCGCCGAGGCCACCCACACAACCCACATTGCACGCTTGGTAACCGGTTGTCCGTGCTAACGGGCGGCGAAGTCGACAGCAGTCGGCAGCGCCGCCCGTTTCACATGTTCGGGAACTTCTTGTAGCGCAAGATATTTCGGCTAACTCGCTGCGGCCTCCGCGATCGACGTGGCCTCCCGCGCTCCGGCCTCCAGAGCGCCGCAGCAGAGGACGACCCAACTGCCGACACCCTCCGGCTCGCCCGACGCGAACGCGGCAGCCCCGTTGCGGTACGCCTGCTGCCGCCGCAACCAGCTGACCTCCGGGACCCCGAGGTTGTGCGGATCGAGCCCGCTCGCCACGGAAACCAGACGTGACGCGGCGCGCGCGACGATACCGTCGCCGACTCCGAACGGCTTCAGCGTCAACAATTCCCCGTGCACCACGGCCGCCAGTACCGGCGCGGGCGCAGCCGTTCCCCCCGTCACGAGCTGGGCGAGACCGTCGAGCCGCTCCGCGACGCCGGACCCGGCACGCGGCCTGCCGAGCGATTCCTGATCCTCCACGAGATCGGCCGCGGCCAGCAGATGCAGCCGCGCGAGCGCTTGCAGGGGTGCCCGCTGCCAGGTGGACTGCAGAAGGGTGAGGGCGTCACCGTCGAGGGCCTGCCCGACCCGCAGCGCCCCCGACAGAATCGGGTCGCCGGCCTCGCCGGGCGCGGGTAACTCGGTGCTGCCGCCGTCCAGCGACGCCGAGGCGCGGGCCGCCCGGACCGCCGCCTCGGCCGCCGTGGTCGGCCAGCCGCGCCGGTTGGTCTTGTGACGGTGAACCGCACCGAGCGCGTCGCGCGCACGGTCCGCGGCTTCACGGACGCCGGGAAGGTCGACGAGGGGCTGCAACGGGTCGCTCACATACCGGAACGCTACCCGGCGCGGTCCCGCGTCAGGCGCCGAGCCGGATCGATCCGCCGGGAATCGCATCCAGCAGCTTCCGCGTGTACTCCTCCCGCGGGGACGTGAAGACCTCGTCCGTGGTCGCTTTCTCCACGATCGCGCCGGTGGACATGACGAGCACGTCGTCGGCGATCTGCCGCACCACCGCCAGGTCGTGGGTGATGAACAGGTACGTCAACCCCAGCTCTGCCTGCAGGTCGTTCAGCAGGGTCAGGATCTGATCCTGGACCAGCACGTCGAGCGCCGACACCGCCTCGTCGCACACCACCATCTCCGGCTGCAGCGCCAGCGCCCGGGCGATCGCCACCCGCTGCCGCTGGCCACCGGACAGCTCGTTCGGGAACCTCCGCATCACCGAAGCCGGCAGCGCCACCTTGTCCAGCAGGTCGCGTACCCGCGCTTCCCGCTCCACCTTCGTCCCCACCTTGTGGGTGCGCAGAGGCTCCTCGACGGTGCGGAAGATCGAGTACATCGGGTCGAGCGTGCCGTACGGATTCTGGAAGATCGGCTGCACCCGGCGACGGAACGCGAGCGTCTCCCGGCGGTCCAGCGTCGCGACGTCCTTGCCGTCGAAAACGACATTCCCCGACGTCGGCGCGAGAAGCCCGAGGACCATCTGCGCGACCGTCGACTTACCCGACCCCGACTCGCCGACGATGGCCGTGGTCGTCCCGCGGCGGACCGCGAACGAAACGTCGTCGACGGCGGTGAAGTCGGTGGACTTCCGCAGCCCGTGCCGGAGCTTGAACATCTTGGTCAGCCCGGTGGCCACGACCACGTCGTCGGTGGCCTTGCCGAACTCGACGCCGATCTCGCCGTGCTGTTCGGCCTCGCCGACCACCTCCAGGGCGTGCTCCCGGACGTCCGCCCGGGCCAGCGAAGAACTCCGGCGTTGCGACGCCAGCGACGGCGCCGCCGCCACCAACTTCCGGGTGTACGGGTGGCGCGGCCGCTGCAGGATCTCCAATGCCGGCCCGGCCTCGACCACCCGCCCCTTGCTCATGACGATCAGGTGCTCGGCCCGCTCGGCGGCCAGGCCGAGGTCGTGGGTGATGAGCAGGACCGCGGTGCCCAGCTCGTTGGTGAGACCGTCGAGATGGTCGAGGATCTGGCGTTGGACCGTGACATCGAGGGCCGACGTCGGCTCGTCCGCGATCAGCAGTTGCGGGCGGGCCGACAGCCCGATTGCGATGAGGGCGCGCTGGCGCATGCCGCCGGAGAACTCGTGCGGATACTGGCCCAGGCGGTCCTCGGCGTCGGCGAGTCCGGCCTCCTCGAGCAGCTCGGCAGCACGCGCCTTCGCGGCCTTGCCCTTCTCGATCCCGTTGGCTTCCAACGCCTCCTCGATCTGGAAGCCGACCTTCCACACCGGGTTGAGGTTGGACATCGGGTCCTGCGGGACGAGCCCGATCTTCTGACCGCGCAGCGCGACGAACTCGCGCTCGGACGCCTCCGCGAGGTCCTGCCCCTCGAACAGGATCTGACCGCCGGTCACCTTGCCGGTCCCGGGCAGCAGGTTGATGATCGCGTGCGCGGTCGTGGACTTACCCGAACCGGACTCACCGACGATCGCCACCGTCTGCCCCGGATACACCGTGAGGCTGACACCGCGCACCGCGGGCACGAGCCCGGAATGCGACTGGAACGACACCTCCAGGTCCCGGATCTCGAGCAACGGCACCTCGTCGGCCGAATTCTGCAGTCCGGCCGATTCGTTCGTGGGCACCGCGCTCACCTCTTCCGGGCCTTGGGATCGAGCGCGTCCCGCAGAGCGTCGCCCATCATGATGAAACCGAGCACCGTGATCGCCAGCGCGGTTGCCGGGTAGAACAGGATCGGTGACCCCTGACGCAGCGTGACCTGGGCCGTGCTGATGTCTCCGCCCCACGAGATCTCGGTGGACGGCAGCCCGATGCCCAGGAACGACAGCGTCGCCTCGGCCACGATGTAGGTGCCGAGCGAGATGGTCGCGATCACGATGATCGGGGCGAGGGAGTTCGGCAGCACGTGCCGGACGAGGGTGCGCACGTTCGACACACCGAGCGCCCGCGACGCCATCACGTAGTCGTTGTTCTTCGCCGAGATCACCGCGCCACGAGCAATTCTCGCCATCTGAGGCCACCCGAACAGCGCCAGGACGACGATCAGCGTCCAGATGGTGCGGTCGGCGAACAGCTGCATCAGGACGATCGCGGCGAGGATGAGCGGGATGCCGAAGAAGATATCGGCGATCCGGGACAGCAGCGAGTCGGCCCAGCCGCCGTAGAACCCGGCGACCGCACCGAACACCACGCCCACGACGAGCACGATCGACGTGACACCGACACCCACCAGCACCGACGCCCGGGCCCCGTAGATCGTGCGGGAGTAGATGTCGCAGCCCTGCTTGTCGAATCCGAACCAGTGCCCCGCCGACGGACCCTGCATGCTGAACGCGAGATCGCAGAACCTGGGGTCGGTGCCGGTGAACAGACCAGGGAAGCCTGCCACGGCAATCACCACGACGATGATCACCGTGGCGACCAGGAACAGCGGACGTTTGCGGAGGTCCCGCCACGCATCCGACCACATGCTCGTCGGCGGCTGGTCGATGTGGACGGCGTCGGTCTCCCCCGGCGCCGCCACTTCTTCGGGTGCCACGAAATGCGCCTGACGGGTCTTCCGGTCGCCCGTCCGAGGCGACTCGTTCTCCACTTTCTCAGACATAGCGAATCCTCGGGTCGAGCGCGGCGTACAGGAGGTCGACGAGCAGGTTGGCGAGCAGATAGATGACGATCAGCACCGTCACGAAGGACACCACCGTCGGCGCCTCACCCCGGGTGACCGCCTGATAGATCGTGCCGCCGACACCGTTGATGTTGAAGATGCCCTCCGTGACGATCGCGCCGCCCATCAGGGTCGCGAGGTCGGCGCCGAGGAACGTGACCACCGGGATCAGCGAATTCCGCAGCACGTGCACCTGCACCACGCGGCGCCGCGAAAGACCCTTGGCCGTCGCGGTTCTCACGTAGTCGGCGGTGAGGTTCTCGGCGACCGACGTCCGGGTGAGCCGGAGAACGTACGCGAACGACACCGACCCGAGGACGAACGCGGGCAGCAGAAGATTCTTGAAACTGGTGTTGCCCCCGACCGTCGGCGGCACCAACCCCCATTTCACGCCGACGAAGAATTGGGCCAGGAAGCCGATGACGAAGATCGGGATCGCGATGATCACCAGGCTCACGAGGAGGACGGAACTGTCGAAGATGCCGCCCTTGCGGAGTCCGGCCCACAGGCCGAAGCCGATTCCGAAGATCCCCTCGATGGCGAGCGCCATCAGGGACAACTTGATGGTGATCGGGAATGCCTGCGCCAGAACCTCACTGACGGGGCGGCCGGAGAAGGACGTACCGAAGTCGAGGGTGAAGATGCCCTTCAGATACAGGAGGTACTGCGTCAGGAACGGCTCGTCGAGGTGGTATCGCTCACGGAGTTGGGCCGCCACCGCGGGGCTGAGTGCCTTGTCGCCGGCCAGCGCGGCAATCGGGTCTCCGGGCAGCAGGAACACCATCGCGTAGATCAGGAACGTGGCCCCGAGGAACACCGGGATCATCTGGAGCAAACGGCGACCGACGTACCAGAGCATCGGATCACCTCCTATTCGTCGGGAGCAGTGACGTCAGGAATCCGTAGCCTCGGCTCGTACTCCCGAGCGGGGCCGCGAACTGACAGCTCGCGGCCCCACCCGTCTCGAAGAATCTCCGGTGCGTCAGTTCTTCTCGATGTCGGAGTACATCGGGATGCCCTTCCAGTCGATGACCACGTTCGACACGTTCTCCGACCAGCCGCTGGCGGCGTTGCGGTACCACGTCGGGACGGCAGGCAGGTCACGCAAGAGCACTTCCTGCGCCTGGTTCAGCAGTTGCTGGGCCTTGTCGGGATCGACCTCACCCGCGGAGGCACGCAGAAGCCGGTCGAACTCGGGGTTCGAGTAGTCGCCGTCGTTGGAGCTGCCGCCGGTCTGGTAGTTCTGCGCGAGGAAGCCGTACTGCTGCGGGTAGTCACCCTGCCACCCCGAACGGAACGCGCTGGGGATGGTGCGGTTGGTGGCCTCGGTGCGAATCTGCGCGAACGTGGGGTACTCCTTGCCCTTCGCGTCGATACCGAGGGTGTTGCGGATGTTGTTGGCGGTGGCGTCGACCCATTCCTTGTGGCCGCCGTCGCCGTTGTACGCGATCTCGAAACTGCCCGACCACGGGGCGATGGCGTCGGCCTGGGCCCACAGCCGCTTCGCCGTCTCCGGGTCGTACTTCAGGTTGCCGTTGCCGACGAGCGAATCCGACCAGCCCTCGATGGCGGGGCTGGTGAAGTCGAGCGCGGGGGTGCGGGTGTTGTTGTAGATCTGCTGGGTGATCTGGTCGCGGTTGATCGCCATCGAAATGGCCTGGCGGCGCAGCGTGCCCTCCTCACCGCTGAAGTGCGGCAGCCGGCCCGGGATCGTGAACGTCTCGATGGTCGCGGACGGCTGGTTCACGGTGCGGCCCGGCAGGTCGGTCTCGAACGTCGTGACCGCGCTCGGCGGCACCTGGTCGAGAACGTCGACGTTGCCCGCGAGCAGATCCGTGTACGCCGTGTCGAGGCTGTTGTACATGACGAAGTCGACGCCGGCGTTCTTCGGCTTACGGTTGCCGTTGTAGTCGGGGTTCACGACGGTGTCGATCCGGACGTTGTGCTGCCACGCTCCGGGGCCGGACATCATGTACGGACCGTTGCCGACGGGATTCTCACCGAACGCCGCCATGTCCTGGTACGCGACCGCAGGCAACGGGTAGTACGCGGCGAACCCGAGGCGGTCCGGGAAGGCCGACTCGGGCTGTTTCAGTTCGATAGTGAACGTGGAGTCGTCGACCACTTTCAGTCCCGACATGGTCTGCACCGTCGGGTTCTCTGCAGCCACCTCGTCGTAGCCCTGGATCGGGTCGAAGAAGGACGCCTGAATCTGCGCATTCGTGGACAGCGCGCCGTAATTCCAGGCGTCGACGAACGAGGCCGCCGTGACCGGCGTGCCGTCGGTGAACGTCCAGCCGTCCTTCAGCTTCACGGTGAAGTTCTTGCCGTCCGTCGTCTCGATCGACTCGGCGACCTCGTTGTTCACCCCGCCGTCGGCGTCGTAGGAAACGAGGCCCGCGAACAGTGAGTCGACGACGCGGCCGCCCTGATTCTCGCTGGTATTGGTGGGAATCAACGGATTCTGCGGTTCACTTGCCCAGGCGTTGACGATTCCGCTACCACCCCCGCTCGTCGAATCACCGGACGAGCAGGCGGACAGCATCCCTGCTGCCAGGCCGACCGCCACAACGGCGGTTGCCACACGTGTGATGCGCAAAGCGTTCCTCCCAGATCTGCGTGGTTCCGGGCAGCGGCTCCGGGCGCAGCCCGAATGATGGGATGACGATAAGTCAAGGTTTCAATCTGTGTAGCCACGACGGGCGAAACTCGTGCAATCGGCACCTGATCGAAACATCGTCGGCGCAGGGGTCTCCACTCGTCGCACCCGGTCGCCGTCCGTCGCGTCCAGCCGACCGATCGTCGCAGAATATGGGCATGCAACCCTCTGCAACGGTGCGCTCGGGAGACCATGTGACTACCCTCACACGTGCTAGAAGTGCCGAATTCGAGACTGGAAAGAAGGCCGGGCCACAATGACCAGTGCAGCACAGGCGAGCGGAGCGACGGAGAAGTCGGAACATTCTGATTCCGTCCCGCAGGTGTATCCGCCGAGCCCCGAGTTCACCGCAACGGCGAACGCCGGCCCCGAGCTTCAGGCTGCCGCCGACGAAGACCGTCTCGCATTCTGGGCGAAGCAGGCCGAGCGCCTGCACTGGCACGCCCCCTTCTCCGAGGTTCTCGACTGGTCCGACGCGCCCGTCACGAAGTGGTTCGTGAACGGACGGCTCAACGTCGCCTACAACTGCGTCGACCGCCACGTCCTCGCCGGCAACGGCGACCGCGTCGCCATCCACTTCGAAGGCGAACCGGGCGACACCCGCGACCTGACCTATAACGACCTGCTCGCCGAAGTCAGCAAGGCCGCCAACACCTTCACAGACCTCGGACTCGTCGCCGGCGACCGCGTCGCGATCTACATGCCGATGATCCCCGAGGCCATCGTCACCATGCTCGCCTGCGCCCGCCTCGGCCTGACCCACTCGGTGGTGTTCGCCGGCTTCTCCGCCAGCGCCCTGCGCTCGCGCATCGACGACGCCGAAGCCAAGCTCGTCGTCACCGTCGACGGACAGTGGCGCCGCGGCCAGGCCGCACCCCTCAAGCCCGCCGTCGACGAAGCCGTGGACGGCGCCGCATCCGTCAAGAACGTGCTCGTCGTCAAGCGCACCGGCATCGACGTCGACACCACCGAGGGTCGTGACCTGTGGTGGCACGAGACCGTCGAAAAGGCGTCCGACACCCATCAGGCGCAGCCGTTCGACTCCGAGCACCCGCTGTTCATCCTGTACACCTCCGGCACCACCGGAAAGCCCAAGGGCATCATCCACACCTCGGGCGGTTACCTCACCCAGGCGTCGTACACCCACCACAACGTGTTCGACCACAAGGCCGGCGAGGACGTGTACTGGTGCACCGCCGACATCGGCTGGGTCACCGGCCACAGCTACATCGTCTACGGGCCACTCTCGAACGGTGTCACCCAGGTGGTCTACGAGGGCACCCCGAACTCCCCCGACGAGCACCGCCACTTCCAGATCATCGAGAAGTACGGCGTCAGCATCTACTACACCGCACCCACCCTGGTGCGCACCTTCATGAAGTGGGGCAGGGACATTCCCGACGCCCACGACCTGTCCTCGATCCGGCTCCTCGGCTCGGTGGGCGAACCGATCAACCCCGAGGCCTGGAAGTGGTTCCGCGAGGTGATCGGCGGGAACACGGCCCCGATCGTCGACACCTGGTGGCAGACCGAGACCGGCGCCATCATGATCTCCCCGCTTCCCGGGATCACCGCCACCAAGCCCGGATCCGCGATGGCACCGCTGCCCGGCATCTCCGCGAAGATCGTCGACGACGACGCCAACGAACTCGGCGCCGGCGGCTCCGGCTACCTCGTGCTCGACAAGCCGTGGCCGGCGATGCTCCGCGGCATCTGGGGCGACATGGACCGCTACCGCGAAACCTACTGGTCCCGCTACCCCGAGCAGGGCTGGTACTTCGCCGGCGACGGCGCCAAGTACGACGAGGACGGCGCCCTGTGGGTGCTCGGCCGCGTGGACGACGTCATGAACGTCTCCGGGCACCGCATCTCCACCTCCGAGGTCGAATCCGCCCTCGTCGGGCACCACGGTGTCGCCGAGGCCGCCGTCGTCGGCGCCGCCGACGACACCACCGGCCAGGGCATCGTCGCGTTCGTCATCCTCCGCGAAGGTGTGGAGAACACCGGCGACACCCTCATCGCCGAACTCAAGGCCGAAGTATCCCGGGAGATCAGCCCGATCGCCAAGCCCCGCCAGATCACGATCGTCCCCGAACTCCCGAAGACCAGGTCCGGCAAGATCATGCGACGCCTGCTCAAGGACATCGCCGAAGGCCGCGACCTCGGCGACACCTCCACGCTCGTCGACCCCAAGGTCTTCGACGCGATCCGCGGCAAGTAGGGCGATCCGCGCCCCGTGAGTGGTTGACGAGTCCCTGCACTCCTCAACCACTCACGGGCGGCGAAGCCGCCACAGCGTCTGTTCCTCGCCGATTCCCTTCAGACCGGTCGTGAAAACGTCGCACCGGTAGTCCGATTCCGCCAGCAGCGGTGCCACCTCGGGGTCGTCGTGAACGGCCCGGGACAGGACGATGTCGCCGCCCGCCGCACAACCCTGCACCCGCGCCGCCAGGTTGACGGTCGCGCCGAAGTAGTCGATCCGGCCGTCGTTGTCGATCATCACCGCGGGCCCCTGGTGCAGCCCGACTTTCAACGCCACCGAGTCGTCGCCGCCGAGGTGCCCGCGACGGAAGTCGTCCCAGCCGGACTGCATCGACGCCGCCGCCGACCAGGCCTCCCGCGCGTCCGCGAACGTCGCCATGACCGCGTCGCCCATCTGCTTCACGACGCCGCCGTTCTCGCGCACCACGGCGTCACGCAGGTAGCGGAAATGGCTCTGCACGAACGCGAACGCCCGGACGTCCCCGATGCGCTCGTACAGGGCAGTCGAGCCGCTCAGATCCGTGAACAGCACCGCCAGGTTCGCGATCCCGATCTCGTCGCCGGGCGCTACCCCCTGGTCCGGGAACAGGTCCTGGAAACCGTCGAGCGACGTGACGAGCGCGCCGGTCGCCGCGGCATCCTTCCACCGCTCCCGCTCGACCACCACCAGCGCTTCGCCGGGGAGCCGGTTGTCGACCTCCAGCCGGATCGCTCCGCCGGTGTCGGGTGAACTCCGCACCCGGAGGTCGCCCGGCCCGCACTCGACCCGCAGCGTTCCACCGGCCGGGCCGACCTCGCAGGCCACCGGAGAGCCCACCTGATAGCACCGGAGCCGCAGCCACCCCGGGTCGAGTTCGATCCGCTCGGAACGCTGCTCACCCGGCTCGAGCCGCAGCTGAGCCACCGCCGACGGTGAATTCGCCGGACCACCGATGCAGTACCGGGCCCGTTCCGCCCGGCGAACGGCCGGGTTGACGTCGAAGCGGATCTCCACCGACCGCGCCAGGTCGGTGTCGAAGGCGATGTCGCACGTGTCGCAGTGGACGCGGCTCGCCAACTGTGACATCTGGCCGGCGTCCTCACGGACGGTCCGGCAGACGGGGCACAGCACGCTCCAGCTCAGGTCCAGCAGTCCACAGTCCGCGGCGTGGAGGAAGACGTACAGCAGCTGCATCCGATCGACACCCCAGCGGTCCGCCAGCTCGAACGGCCGCATGCCCGTCACCTCCAGGTCGGAGGCGGTCCGCAGGTGGGATGCCAAGCGCCCGATGAGATTCGGGGCATCGTGCGATCGGGACAGCTGTGCTGTGCGGAGTTCCAGCCGGCCGGCGTCGAGTTGCTCCGGCGGCGGCAGCGCGGGCACGGCGTGCGTCTGCGGGTCGCGAACGTGGAGTTCCAACGCGCGTGCGAGCGCCACCGTTTTCCGTATTCCCGTGCGCGCCAGCAGGGTTCGCGCCACGATCGACCCGAACCAGGTCCGCGGGACGATCCGGGCGAACACCTCGACGTCGGTCTCGTCGGCGACCGGGCGAAGCCGGACACCCGTGGAGACCTCCGCGAGCGGACCGCGAGAGAACCGACGAAGGACCTGGTAGAAGCGGCCCTCGATCCACTCGAACGGGAACTCCTCGTACCGCACCCGCCGCCCGTACGAACGGGTCTCCGCCAAATAGTGCCCCGTGCGCCGCCGGTCCGGCATCGGAGCGAAGTGCACCGGTGACAGATCGATGTTGCGGTTGAGCCGATCGGTATCGGCGAGGAACGACCACAGATCCTGCTTCGGCAGCCGGATCCGGGCCGTCCTGGACAGCAGCACGGCTTTCGCCATGCAAGAACTATAGGCGTAGCCCGTGCGCCTTTCTGGTAGTTGGAACAACCAGAAAGGCGCACGGGGGCTATGCCCCTACGTCGTCGAGGGACTGGTCGCGGGTCTCGCGCATGACGAGCAGCGCCACGAACGTGAGCGCGGCGGCGATCAGCAGGTAGATGCCCACCCAGCCGACGCCGTACGACGTGGCGAGCCAGGTGGCGATGAACGGCGCGACGGCGGCACCGAGGATGCTGGCGGTGTTGTAGGCGATCCCCGAACCCGTGTAGCGCACGTTGGTCGGGAACAACTCGGGCAGAACGGCGCTCATCGGACCGAAGGTCATGCCCATCAACAACATTCCGATGGCCAGGAATACGAGCATGCGGGCGTTGCCCATGCCCTCCTGGTTCAGGATCACGCCGAACGTGAGCCCGAAGACCATGATGAACCCGGTGATGGTGAGCAGCGTGATGCGGCGACCGAAGCGGTCGGCCAGCCACCCCGACACGGGGACGGCGGCCGCGAAGAACAGGACCGCGATCAGCTGGAGGACGAGGAAGTCGGTGTAGTGGAAGCCGGCTCCGGTGCCGCCCTGGGCGGGGGTCTTGCCGGTGCCGTAACTGAGCACCCAGGTGGTCATGATGTAGAAGAGCGTGTACGTGGCGAGCATGACGAACGTGCCGATGATCAGCTGACGCCAACTGGTCTTGAACACCTCGGCCAGCGGGGTCTTCACCTTCTCGCCCCGCGCGACGGCGCGGGCGAACACGGGCGTCTCCTCGAGCTTCAGCCGCACGTACAGGCCGATCATCACCATGATCGCGCTGAGCAGGAACGGGATACGCCAGCCCCACGTGAGGAACGCGCCGTCCAGGTCGGGGCTGCTGTTGTCGTGGGCCAGGAACAGCGTGATGATCAGGAACAGACCGTTGGCGAGGAAGAACCCGATGGGTGCGCCGAGCTGCGGCCACATGGCGGCCCAGGCCCGCTTGCCCTTCTGCGCGGTCTCGGTCGCGAGCAACGCCGCGCCACTCCATTCACCGCCTAGTCCCAGGCCCTGGCAGAACCGCATCAACGCCAGCAGTGCGGGCGCGACGAGGCCGATCTGGTGGTACGTCGGCAGCAGGCCGATCACGAACGTGGCGATACCCATGGTGAGCAGTGAGCCGACGAGCGTCGTCTTGCGTCCGATGCGGTCGCCGAAGTGGCCGAACAGGATCGAGCCGAGCGGCCGGGCGACGAAGGCCAGACCGAACGTGGCGAGGGACGCCAGCAGGGCGGTGGTGCCGTTTCCCTTGGGGAAGAACAGGTGCGGGAACACCGACACGGCCGCGGTGGCATAGATGTAGAAGTCGTAGAACTCGATGGATGTTCCCACCATGCTCGCGACGACGATCCGGCTTCTGGGTACGCCGGCGACGGTGGCCCCGCCGTCCGGTTCTGGCTTCGACGTATCGACGGCACTGCTCACTCGACTTACTCCTGCACGATGCTATTTCAACTATTGGGACGAGCGTCCATTCCTTAGGAATTGAACACCTCGTGTCTTTCGCTTGGCAAATTGGATAGGCTCTTCTCGGTGCGCCGGGAAGTCTGGTCGGCAGAGCATTTGCCGTACCCGGACCACATCGAAAGCGAGCGCCCCCGGTGACTCAGCCCCTCCGCTCCGAACTCTCCCGCTACCTCCGCACCGAGACGGTCGGCGGTTCGATCCTGCTCGTCGCCGCGGCGGTCGCCCTCGTGTGGGCGAACTCCCCCGTCTCGGATTCGTACTTCGCACTGCGCGACTGGCAGATCGGCCCGGAGGCACTCCACCTGAACCTGACGGTCGGGACGTGGGCGCAAGACGGGCTGCTGGCGGTCTTCTTCTTCGTCGCCGGCCTCGAATTGAAGCGGGAAATGGTGGTGGGCGAACTCGCCGACCGCAAACGTGCCCTGCTCCCGATCATCGCGGCCTGCGGCGGTGTGGTCGTGCCCGCGATCATCGCCGCGACGATCGGCGCCGGCACACCCGGCATGGAACGGGGCTGGGCGATCCCGGTCGCCACCGACATCGCGTTCGCACTGGGTGTGCTGGCGCTGACCGGGTCTCGCATCCCGGCCAGCGCCCGGGTCTTCCTGCTCAGCCTGGCCGTCGTCGACGACCTGCTCGCGATCGTGCTCATCGCGGTCCTGTTCACCAGCTCGATCGCCCTGCTGTGGCTGCTGGGCGCCGCCGTGTGCCTGGCCGTCTACGCGTTCGCCCAGCACCGGCGCATCACCACCCCACTGCTCTACGTTCCACTCGCACTGCTCACCTGGTTCTGCATGCACGACGCCGGAATCCACGCCACACTCGCCGGTGTCGCGCTCGGCCTCCTCACCCGGGTCCGGCGCGACCCCGGCGAGAGAGAATCCCCGGGCGCCCGCCTCGAGCACCGCATCCAGCCGCTGTCGGCGGGCGTCTGTGTCCCGCTGTTCGCCCTGTTCGCGTCCGGCGTGGCCCTGAGCAGCGAGCTCCTCGGGCAGTTGTTCACCAACCCGATCTCGCAGTCCGTGATCGCGGGGCTCCTCGTCGGCAAGACCGTCGGCATCTTCGGCATCTCCTGGCTCGCGATCCGCCTGGGTATCGCGAAGAAGCCGCGAGCACTGGGATTCCGGGACATGTTTGCCCTCTCAGTGCTCGGTGCGATCGGGTTCACCGTTAGCCTTCTCGTAGCGGATCTCGCGCTTGCGGGAATCGGTGACGGCAGCGAGGCCGAAATAGCTAAGGTCGCGGTGCTCGTGACATCGTTGACAGCGTCGCTGATCGGATCAGCGTTACTGTGGCGACGCGGTCGGGTCCATGCGGCCCGGAAGGATGACTCGGAAGTGCAAGAGCTACCTGGAGGGGTCGACAAGTGAGCATCACTCACGGCAAGGGAGACAGCCCGCGATACACGGGAGACGGGGTGCCGAACACGGTGTCGTCGATCCCGCTCACGGACGTGGACGCTCAGACACCCGGCGAGGCGAGCCTCGGCACGCTGGTCAAGCATGCGACCGCGCAGGTGTCCACCCTGGTCCGCGCCGAGGTCGAGCTCGCGAAGGCCGAGGTCACCGGTGAGGTCAAGAAGGGCCTGCAGGGCAGCCTGTTCTTCATCCTCGCGTTCACCGTGCTGCTGTTCAGCTCGTTTTTCTTCTTCTTCTTCCTCGCCGAACTCCTCGACGTGTGGATCGCCCGCTGGCTGGCGTTCCTGATCGTCTTCCTGATCATGGTCGTGGTGACGGCGGTCCTCGCGCTGCTCGGTTATCTGCGGGTACGCAAACTCCGCGCACCGGAGAAGACCATCGACTCGCTGAAGCAGGCCAAGACGGTGCTCCCGACGTCGTACTCGGACGCGGAAGCCCATCTCGCGTCGTCCAGCGGACGTCACGCGCGGTAACTCGCTCCTGTGGCACCACCCGATCCGTCTACCGTCCGTTTCGACGGCCCCTGGATTCATCGCGACATCCATGCCAACGGAATCCGCTTCCACACCGTCGAGGTCGGCGCATCCGCCCCGGATGCGCCGCTCGTCGTCCTGCTGCACGGATTCGCGGACTTCTGGTGGTCGTGGCGCCATCAGCTGACCGCGCTGTCCGCGGAGGGGTACCGGGCCGTCGCCGTGGACCTGCGCGGCTACGGCGATTCCGACAAACCGCCGCGCGGCTACGACGGGTGGACGCTGGCCGGCGACATCGCCGGCCTCATCCGGGCGATGGGCTACGGCGAGGCCACCCTCGTCGGGCACGCCGACGGCGGCCTCGTCTGCTGGGCGACGGCCGTCCTCCACGCTCGCCTCGTCCGGTCGATCGCACTGGTCAGCTCGCCGCATCCGGTCGCGCTCAAGCAGGCCGTCCTCCACGACCGCTACCAGCGCAAGGCCCTGCTGCCCTCGTTCGTCTCCTGCCAGGTGCCGTGGCGTCCCGAACGTCGCCTCACCCGCGACAACGGGTCGGAGGTCGAACGGTTGATCCGCGAACGCTCCGGACCCGCCTGGACGGAGAACCCGGAGTTCGACGTCGTGATGTCACGGATGCGCTCGGCGATTCAGATTCCCGGGACCGCGCACTGCACCCTGGAGTATCAGCGGTGGGCGTTCCGCAGCCAGTTCCGCCCGGACGGCAGCCGGTTCATGGCGTCGATGGATCAGACGCTGCGGATCCCGGTCCTGCACCTCCACGGCGACCTCGACCCGTACGTGCTCGCGGACACCGTGCGTCGCAGTCACCGCTTCGCGCCCACCCAGCAGATGCATACGGTCCCCGGTGTCGGCCACTACGCGCACTGGGAAGCCCCGGAGCGGGTCAACGCCGCCCTGCTGGACCTCGTCGCACCCCGCACCGTCTGACCGACGGTCAGAGGATGCACGCGCCGGTGTCCACGGCGACGGACGCCCCGGACGCAGCCTGCAGCTGACGCGACACCTCGGCGGCGGTGAGCACGAACCCGGTGTCGCTGTTGTCGACGGCGGCGCCGAAGACCACCCCGAGCACCCGGCCGTCGCTGTCGACGAGCGGTCCGCCCGAGTTCCCCTGCCGGATGGAACCGCGGACCGTGTACACCTCACGCTGGACCGTTCCCGCCCGGTAGATGTCGGGACCACTGAGGTCCAGGATCTCCCGGATCCGCGCGGCGCTGGCGGTGTACGGCCCGCCGCCCGGGTAGCCGAGCACCAGGGCGTTGTCGCCGGTCCGGGCCGGCTCGGGCGCGAAGTTCAGGACCGGGGCCTCCAGTCCGGGCACCTCGAGCACCGCGACGTCGGCGGACGGGTCGAACAGCACGACCTCGGCGTCCATCGGCCCGTTCGCCGTGTCGACGACGATGCCCGCCGTTCCCGCGACCACGTGGGCGTTGGTCATCACCCGGTCGGGCGCCACGACGAATCCGGATCCCTCGAGCGCCCGCTGACAACTCGGGGCCACACCCCGGATCCGCAGCACGCTCGACTGCAGCGAGGACGCGACGGGGCTCTCCAGGACGCTGGCGTCCGGCGGGTCGACGGTCGTGATGGGGGTACGCCCGAACGGCCCGATGACGTCGGGAAGCCCGGACGTGTCGAGCAGGGCAGTGAACTCGGTGGGCAGTTGCCGCATCCAGGCGGGCGCGATGTTGTCGACAGTTTCGAGGACGCTCGACCCGCGCACCGCCGCCGCCAGCTGAGGCTGGGACGAGGACGTGAGCGGGATCGCCAGCAGCCACGCCGCGACGAACACCGCGACGGCCTGCACGCAGGCGCCGATCACGCTGTCGACGGACCGCGCGACCGGACTGTGCATACTTCCCCGCGCGGCGCGGCCGAGGACCATGCCCGCGACTTCGCCGATGATCACCAGCACCACGATCAAGGCGATACCGACCAGCACGCGGCCGCGGCCCTCGTCCACGTGCACCAGCACGTGTGGGGCGATCAGGATGCCCGCCACCGCACCGAGTACGACCCCGATGAAGGCGAGCACCGACGCCACCGCGCCCTGCCGCCAGCCGGACGTCGCGGCGACGAAGGCGATCAGCACGATCGCCAGGTCGATCCAGTGCGAGCCCGTCACAGCTCGGCCGCCGGCCGGCCGTGACCGTGGGTCAGATGGTCGTCGTCGAGATCGTTGTCGAGTTCGGCGAGGACGGTGTCGAGGTCGCGGATGTCGTGGCGGTCCCACTCCTGTTCCCAGCCGGAGACTGCGAACAGGGCGGCCAGGATGCCGGCCGTGAAACCCCACACGAGCATGCCGTCGACGGCGAACGCGGGACCCTGGTATCCGGCCGGGTGCCGCACCTGGAACCGGTTCCGCGGATCGATCAGGGTGTGCACGGGGACCCGGGCGACACGTTCCGCCTCTGCGGGATCGACCACGCCGACCTCGCTGGGCTTCTCCCAGTACGCGAGGACGGGAGTGACGTCGAAGCCGGACGGCGGGATGAAGATCTCCTCGAGCACGGCGAGCGGGCGGACACCGGACGGGTCGAGTCCCGTCTCCTCCTGGGCCTCCCGCAGCGCGGTAGCGATGGGCCCCTCGTCGCCGGGATCGCTGGCGCCCCCGGGGAACGCCACCTGACCACTGTGCTGACGCATCGTGGACGCACGCTGGGTGAGCAGGATGTCCGCGTCGGCGGGCAGACCTCCCGACATCAGCGGGTCCGCCTCGACGGGGCCGCCGAACAACACGAGCACCGCCGCCTCACGGGTGGTCGCGCCGCGGGGTGCGCGCCGATCGAGGACGGGGTTGATCTTGTGCGGGTCGGCCGGGGTCCGGTGCACGACCCGGCGCAGCCACGGCGGAACGGCGACACCGTCCACGGAGTTCGTCATGCCGCCACCCCCAGGTTCTGTTCGACGGCGTCCGCGATCTCGTCGACGCTGCGGAACGGCTGCGGCAGAACCTTCGCCACCGTGCCATCGGGCCGGATCAGCACCGAGACGGGCAGGACAGGCGGGGCTCCGACCGCGACGCGGACGCGCCCGTCGCCGTCCTGCACACCGGGCAGCGTGACGGAGTAGTCGACGAGCCGGGACAGCGCGCTGGACTCGTTAGGATCGGTGTGCACCGTAAGCACGGTAACCGCGTCACCCGCACGATCCGAAAACTGCTGCATATAGGGCAGCTCCTCGGCGCAGGGTCCGCACCAGTAGGCCCACAGATTCAGCAACGCCGGCTTACCATCGAGCGCGGCGGCCAGATCCACCTGGCTGCCGTCGGCCACGCATTCCAGTGTGATGCCGGACAGCACCGAACCCGGCGAAGGCTCGGACGTGGCCGTCGAGGCCGGGCACGATTCCAGACCCGCCTGCGTCCTCAGTGCCGCGAGCGCGTCGGGATCGGCGCTCACCGCCGTCGGGGTACGGCCACCCGAACCGAACCGGTCCTGGTACGACGGCGCCTCCGCGTCGTCACCCCGCGGCCAGATCGCGACGACGAGAGCCACCACGACCACGAGGGCGGCCAGACTCCACCGCGCTGCGCTAGACACCCGTATCTACCCTCACCTGCCGGCCAGACGCAGCAGATGCTCCGTCTCCGGTCCACGAACCAGTTCGGCGGCGACGTCGGGGTCGATCGGGCCCAGCCCGTACGACGGACAGTCCTTGGCGAGCACACACACCCCGCAGGCGGGCTTGCGGGCGTGGCAGACGCGCCTGCCGTGGAAGATCACGCGGTGCGAGAGCAGCGTCCACTCCTTGCGCTCGATCAGGGCGCCGATCGCGTGCTCGACCTTGACCGGGTCTTCCTCCTCGGTCCACTTCCAGCGTCGGACGAGCCTGCCGAAGTGGGTGTCGACGGTGATTCCCGGCACATCGAACGCGTTGCCGAGGATCACGTTGGCCGTCTTCCGGCCGATCCCGGGCAGCGTCACGAGGTCCTTCAGATTGCCGGGGACCTCGCCGTCGAAGCGTTCGAGCAGAGCCTGCCCCAGCCCGATCAGTGAGTTCGTCTTGTTGCGGTAGAAGCCCGTGGACCGGATGTATTCCTCGAGTTCGGTGCGTTCGGCCTCCGCGTACGCCTTGGCGTCGGGATAGCGGGCGAACAGCGCCGGCGTCACCATGTTCACCCGCACGTCAGTGCACTGCGCGGAGAGGATGGTCGCGACGGCGAGGTCGAGTGGGGTGGTGAAGTCGAGCTCGCAGTAGACGTGTGGGAAGGCCTCGGCGAGCCGCCGGTTCATTCTCCGGGCGCGCCGGACGAGTCCGATCCGGGTTTCGTCCTGTTTCGCGGCCCGCGAACGGGTGCGTCCACGCACTTCGGAGCCGTCGCTGGGGGTCGCATGCACGGGATCAACTCTACGGATACCCGACCGATCCGAATCGCCGCTGTGTCGCTTCTGAGACATTTCCAGTGTTTACTTCCCGGTATGCAAGGTCTCGCTGTGGTCCTCTTCCCAGTGCTGCTGATGCTGTTTGCGCTGGCAATGGAGCGGGTGGAGTTCAGACTCCGCCGGCTCACGGTTCGTCAGCAAGAGGTGGAAGAGTTCCTCGACCAGGCAAGTCACGACGAAGTAGCCACCCTGGCCCACGAAGGTTTCCCCCACGCATTGGCACGCTTCCATCGACGTCGCAAGGGTCGGTCGGGCTTCGAATCCGACGACGCCGCCGTCACCGAAGTGGGCTCGCGGCGCGCCAGCTGAGCGCTGGGCAGCCCCCGAATCAGCACACCGAAGGACGCATCCCCCGGTTAACTTTTGCGACTTCCGTGGTATCGGTCACTCAGACCGAGCCGTCTCAACGTAGACTTCAGAGCCGTACCTGTTGCACAGCGACACGCCGCGGATCACCGGGGCATCGTCGACATGCAGCAAATCGCGCACAATATGCATACAGACGAACAATATTCCCAAGGAGCGCACGTGGACGACGTCCTGGCAAGAGCCGGCATCTTCCAAGGAGTCGAGCCCTCAGCGGTAGCGGCGCTGACCAAGCAGCTGCAGCCTGTCGACTTCCCCCGCGGACATGTCATCTTCAACGAAGGTGAGCCCGGTGACCGCCTGTACATCATCGTTTCGGGCAAGGTGAAGATCGGCCGCCGCTCGCCGGACGGCCGTGAAAACCTGCTGACGATCATGGGCCCGTCCGACATGTTCGGTGAGCTGTCCATCTTCGACCCGGGTCCGCGTACGTCCACCGCCACGACGGTCACCGAGGTCCGCGCGGTCAGCATGGACCGCGAAGCGCTCAAGGCGTGGATCGACCACCGCCCGGAGATCGCCGAACAGCTCCTGCGGGTGCTCGCGCGCCGTCTGCGTCGCACCAACAACAACCTGGCCGACCTCATCTTCACGGACGTCCCCGGTCGTGTCGCCAAGGCGCTGCTGCAGCTCGCGCAGCGGTTCGGCACCCAGGAGGCGGGCTCGCTGCGCGTCACCCACGACCTCACGCAGGAAGAGATCGCCCAGCTCGTCGGCGCTTCCCGTGAGACCGTCAACAAGGCGCTCGCCGACTTCGCGCACCGCGGATGGCTGCGCCTCGAAGGCAAGAGCGTGCTGATCTCCGACTCCGAGCGCCTGGCACGTCGCGCGCGGTAGTCCCGGCACCTACGACTGCGGCCACCCCCTCACAGCGAGGGGGTGGCCGCAGTCGTTTCAGTGACTAGTCGAGGCTGCGCAAGTGGGCGAGCTGCACGTTGACGGACTTCTCCGCCACCGGCCACAACTTCGGGTCGACGTCGGAGTAGACGTGCTCGACCACCTCGCGGACGGTGGGGGTGCCGCCGAGTTCGCCGAGCGCGGCCCGCACCTGATCGAGTCGCTCCTCGCGATGATCGAGGTACTGCTGCGCGACGACGTTCAGTTCGGGCAGTTCGGGTCCGTGGCCGGGCATCACCCGGTGTCCGGTTCCGAGGTCCAGCAGGCGGCGCAGCGACGACAGGTAGTCGCCGAGGTCGCCGTCCGTGTCGTCGAGCACAGTGGTGCCGCGGCCGAGGATCGTGTCGCCGGTGAGGACGGTGCCCTCACCTTCCACGGTGAAGGACACCGAATCCTTCGTGTGCCCGGGCGTGGCGATCACCGTGAGCGTGAGCCCCGCGACGTCGATGGTCTCGCCGTCCACGAGGGTTTCGCCGCCGCCCCGAAGGAATTCGGGATCCACCGAACGCACGGGCGCACCGGTCAGTTCGAAGAACCGCTGCACTCCCCCGGTGTGGTCGAAATGACGGTGCGTGATCAGCGTCAGCGCGACCGGTCCGAGTGCCGCGACGCGGGCGAGATGCTCCTCGTCGGCGTCACCCGGATCGACCACCACACACTCGTCCCGGCCCGGCGCACGAAGAATCCACGTGTTGGTTCCGTCGAGCGTCATCATGCCGGGATTGTTCTCGAGCATGACCGAGACGATCGGGGTGACCTCCCGCACCTGGGCGTAGGCCGGATGGGCAAGCGTCATGGCACTACGACTCCGGCCGCACTTCGGCGATCAGTTCCACCTCGACGGGTGCGCCGAGCGGCAATTCCGCGACGCCGACGGCCGAACGCGCGTGGGCGCCCGCGTCCCCGAACACCTCACCGAGGAATTCGGAAGCGCCGTTCACGACACCGGGCTGACCGGTGAAACCCTCGGCGGACGCGACGAATCCGACGACCTTCACGATCCGCACCACCGAGTCGATGCCGACGAGCGCGTCGACTGCCGCCAGCGCGTTGAGTGCGCAGGCCCGGGCCGCGGCCTTGGCGTCTTCGTCCGACACGCCGGCGCCGAGCTTGCCCGCGACCGTCAGCTTGCCCTCGACGATCGGCAGCTGCCCCGACGTGTAGACGTAGTTTCCGGTGCGCACGGCGGGCACGTAGGCGGCCACCGGCGGAACGACGGACGGCAGCGTGATGCCGAGCTCGGCGAGGCGAGCGGACCAGTTCTGTGTCTCTGCCACGGCCGTCAGCCCTTCGGACGCTTCAGGTACGCGACGTGCTGCTCACCGGTGGGCCCGGGCAGAACCGTCACCAGTTCCCAGCCGTCGGTGCCCCACTGGTCGAGGATCTGCTTGGTCGCATGTGTGAGCAGCGGAACGGTGGCGTACTCCCAGGAAGTCAATTCACTCATGCCGGTGAGCCTATCCCCCGCACATCCCGGCTCCCAGACTTATAGGCTCGACCCGTGGTTGCATCCCCAGACCAGCTCACCCCGACGTGGCCCGAGAAGGCCGCGCAGGCCCGGCTGCACTTCGTCTCCGGAAAGGGCGGCACCGGAAAGTCCACGGTGGCCGCCGCGTTGGCTCTCGCACTGGCCGAGGGTGGGCGTCGCGTGCTGCTGGTGGAAGTCGAGGGCCGGCAGGGAATCGCCCAGCTCTTCGACGTGCCCCCGCTGCCGCCGCAGGAGACGAAAGTCGCGGCCGCCGAGGGTGGCGGGGAGGTCATGGCGCTGGCCATCGACATCGAGACCGCGTTCCTCGAATACCTCGAGATGTTCTACAACCTCGGCTTCGCCGGCCGCGCGATGCGCAAGTTCGGCGCCATCGAGTTCGCCACCACCATCGCACCGGGGCTTCGGGACGTGCTGCTGACCGGCAAGATCAAGGAATGTGTGGTGCGCACCGACAAGTCCGGCAAGCGGGTGTACGACGCCGTCGTCGTCGACGCCCCGCCGACCGGGCGGATCGGCAACTTCCTCGACGTGACGAAGGCGATGGCCGACCTCGCGAAGGGCGGGCCGGTGCGTTCGCAGAGTGAGGGCGTGGTGCGCCTGCTGCATTCCGACGAGACCGTCGTCCACCTCGTGACACTGCTCGAGGCGCTTCCGGTGCAGGAGACCACCGACGCCGCAGAGGAACTGGTCCGGGCCGATCTGCGGCTGGGCGCCATCGTCGTCAACCGCACCAGCCCGCAGTTCCTGCCCGCCGAGACGCTGGCCGACGCCGCGAAGGGGCGCATCGACGCCGAATCGATCCGGGCCGGACTGCAGAAGAGCGGGATCACCCTCGACGAAGAGGATTTCGCCGGGTTGCTCACCGAGACGATCGAGCACGCGTCCGTCCTCGAGGCACAGGAGGAGAGCGCCGGTCAGCTCAGCGAAGTGGATGGCGCGCGACTGCATCTGCCGTCCCTCGCCGACGGTGTCGACCTGGGCGGACTGTACGAACTCGCCGAATATCTGACGGAACAGGGTGTCCGATGACCCAGACAACTGAACACGAACGTCGCCGCACCGCCTCCGCTCTCGATGTCGCGGGGATTCTGCAGAACAAGGCGACGCGGATCGTCGTGTGTTGCGGCGCCGGTGGCGTCGGCAAGACCACTACAGCCGCATCGCTGGCACTGCGCGCGGCGGAGCAGGGGCGAAAGGTGGTCGTGCTGACCATCGACCCGGCACGCCGGCTCGCGCAGGCGCTCGGCGTCGCGGAACTCGACAACACGCCGCAACCCGTGGAGCTCGGACCGGACGCGACGGGCGAACTGCACGCCATGATGCTCAACATGCGCCGCACGTTCGACGAGATGGTCATCGAGCACTCCACGCCGGAGAAGGCGGAGCAGATTCTCGCGAACCCGTTCTATCAGACCGTCGCCACCTCGTTTTCGGGAACGCAGGAGTACATGGCGATGGAGAAGCTGGGGCAACTCGCCTCCAGCGACAAATGGGACCTGGTGATCGTCGACACCCCGCCGTCCCGCAACGCCCTGGACTTCCTCGACGCACCCCAGCGCCTGGGCGCATTCCTCGACGGTCGCATGATCCGGTTGCTCACCGCGCCGGGTCGCGGTCTCACCCGGCTCGTCACCGGTGCGATGGGCCTGGCGCTGCGCGGCGTCTCCACCATCGTGGGTAGTCAGATGCTGTCGGACGCCTCGAGTTTCGTGCAGTCACTGGACTCGATGTTCGGCGGTTTCCGGGAAAGAGCCACGCGCACTTACGAATTGCTCCGGCAGCCGGGCACGAAGTTCCTGGTGATCGCGGCCGCGGAGCCGGATGCATTGCGGGAGGCGGCGTTCTTCGTCGACCGGCTCGCAGGCGACGAGATGCCGCTCGCGGGCCTCGTCCTGAATCGGACGCACCCCACTCTCAGTTCCCTGTCGGCCGATCATGCGGTCACTGCCGCCGACCAACTCGGGGACCAAGACCCCCTCACCGCCGCTGTGCTGCGAATCCACGCCCATCGGGCGGTGATTGCCAAGCGTGAGGTCCAACTGCTGAGCCGGTTCACGGCCGCCCACCCTCGGGTGCCGATCGTCGGCGTGCCCTCGCTGCCGTTCGAGGTGTCGGACCTCGAGGCGTTGAGAGCGGTAGGTGACCAGCTCACCCGCACGAGCTGATCAGCTCGCTGCCGGAGAACCGGTCACCCGCCTGTGCCTGTCTGCGATTGCGATCCTCGAATTTCAGACAGCGGATTGGTGCTGCCGCTGAGCTTCGAAGAAGTCGGACCATGATTCCACCTCGGGGTGCTGCTTGAGCAACGCCCGGCGCTGACGTTCCGTCATGCCACCCCACACGCCGAACTCGACACGATTGTCGAGAGCATCGGCTCCGCACTGCATCAATACCGGGCAATGCCGGCAAATGGTTGCGGCCTTGCGCTGTGCTGCGCCGCGTACAAAAAGTTGGTCGGGATCGACTTCCCGGCAACGAGCCTGGGTAACCCAGGCGATTCGCGCTTCTGCTTGCTCGACGTCCAGACGGCTGGTTGGGGTGGTCATGTGCATTCGTTTCCCCTCTTCGAGTCTGCACCCCCCGGCACCTAGCACGCCGAGGCTGCACCACATAAGCGATGGGGTGTTATCTCCATCACACTGTTCCAACAATTTAGGTAAAGAAACCGCAACGCGCAAGACGAAGAACACGCTTTTTTGGTACGCCCGTCCATACCCCGTGCTCAGGGCATTTTCCTGGCCGAATTCCGCGCCCAACCAGCGCACCCGCAGACCCCACGTACTCTGTAGATCGTGTCGATTGCAAAAACAGTGGGGAAGCTCGCGGGATCCTCCGCCTTGGCAGGAGTGCTCCTCGCCGGCGTGATGTTTCCGCTCGCCGGCGGGTTCGGTTACGCCTCCAACAGGGCGGCTGACACCGTCGACAACGTCTCCGCGGAACTGGTCGAAGGAACGGTTCCCGCGGTCTCGACGATGGTGGACTCGGCGGGCAATCCCATCGCGTGGCTGTACGACCAGCGGCGCTTCGAAGTGCCCAGCGAAAAGATCTCCAACGAGATGAAGCTCGCCATCGTCTCCGTCGAGGACCGCCGGTTCCCCGAGCACAAGGGTGTCGACTGGCAGGGCACGATGCGCGCCTTCCTGACCAACACCACGAGCGGTGAGGTGCAGCAGGGCGCGTCCACCCTCGACCAGCAGTATGTGAAGAACTACCAGCTGCTCGTCGTGGCCAAGACCGACGCCGAACGCCGGGCGGCGATCGAGACGACGCCCGCCCGCAAGATCCGCGAGATCCGGATGGCGCTGACCCTCGACAAGGAACTCACCAAGGACGAGATCCTCACCCGCTACCTCAACCTGGTTCCGTTCGGCAACGCCTCGTTCGGCATCCAGGACGCCGCACAGACCTACTTCGGCATCGACGCGTCCGAACTGAACACGCAGCAGTCCGCGATGCTCGCGGGCATGGTGCAGTCGAGTTCGGCGCTGAACCCGTACACGAATCCCGATGGCGTCCTCGAACGACGCAACGTGGTTCTCGACACGATGATCTCGAACATTCCCGAGCGCGCCGCCGAACTCCGGCAGCTCAAGGAGACGCCTCTCGGCGTGCTGCCCGAGCCCAACCGGCTGCCCCGCGGGTGCATCGCGGCCGGCGACCGCGGCTTCTTCTGCGACTACGCGCTGCAGTACCTGGCCAACGCCGGCATCAGCCGCGAGCAGATCGACAAGGGCGGCTACCTGATCAAGACGACGCTCGACCCCGCGGTCCAGGCGTCGACGAAGGCGGCACTCAGCGCGAACGCCAGCCCGGGGCTCGACGGCATCGCGAACGTCATGAACGTGGTCCAGCCCGGCCAGGATTCACACCGGATCCTCGCGATGGGCAGTAGCCGCACCTACGGCCTCGACGCGAACGCCAACGAGACCGTGCAGGCGCAGCCGTACTCACTGGCCGGTCACGGCGCCGGGTCGATCTTCAAGATCTTCACGACGGCCGCCGCGATGGAGAAGGGCCTCGGCACGAACGCCATCCTGGACGTGCCCGGGCGGTTCGAGGCCCGGGGCATGGGTAGCGGTGGTGCACGAGGCTGCCCCGCGTCCACGTACTGCGTCGAGAACGCGGGCAAGTACCCGCCGGCACTGTCGGTGACGGACGCCTTGGCGCAGTCCCCCAACACCGCGTTCGTCAAGCTGATCCAGGCGACCGGCGTCGCCCCCACCGTCGACATGGCGGTTCGGCTGGGTCTGCGCTCATACGCCCAGCCCGGCACGTCGGGATTCGACGACCGCAGCATGGCCGACTTCCAGAAGGATCAGAACCTGGGTTCGTTCACCCTCGGTCCCACGTGGATCAATCCGCTGGAACTGTCGAATGTCGCGGCGACGCTCGCCTCGCACGGCAAGTGGTGCCCGCCCACCCCCATCGATTCGGTATTCGACCGTGAAGGCAAGCCCGTCTCGGTCACCCAGCAGGCCTGCGAGCAGGTGGTCGAACCCGGCCTCGCGGACACGCTCACCAACGCCATGAGCAAGGACGACAAGCCCGGTGGCACGTCCGCCGGGGCGGCGGGCAGCGTCGGCTGGACGCTGCCGATGGCAGGCAAGACGGGTACCACGGAATCCCACATGTCCTCGGGCTTCCTCGGATTCACCAACAACTTCGCCGCCGCCGTCTACGTGTTCGGCGACTCGCCGACACCGGGTGAGATCTGCTCGGCCCCGCTGAGGCCGTGTGGCGACGGCAACCTGTTCGGTGGAAACGAACCGGCGCGGACCTGGTACGCGGCGATGAACCCCATCGCCAACAACTTCGGGCCGACGACGCTGCCGCCGGTCGACCAGAAATACGCGCGCGGTTCGCAGAACGGTCAGGTTCCAGACGTCACCGGACTGAGCCAGTCGGCCGCGACGTCCCGTCTGCAGGGTGCGGGGTTCACCGTGAACGCGGTCACCACCGAGTCGCAGGCGGCCAAGGGGACGGTCACGAGCGCATCGCCGTCCGGTTCGGCCATTCCCGGGTCGACCATCACGATCTACGTCAGCGACGGATCGGTGAAGGCCGCTCCTCCGCAGGCGCCGGCTCAGGGGATCCCCGTTCCGCCCATCCAGCTGCCCGGCCTGCCGCCGATCCAGTTGCCGCCCATACCCCGGTAACCCCCACGTGAGTGGGAAAGTGTGGCGACACACGCTTTCCCACTCACATGCGGGTCAGAGGCGGGACTTCACCGCGTGCGAGAGCCGCGAACCGTCGGCCTTGCCGCCCGCGAGTGCGCCGGCGGCCTTCATGACCTGACCCATCTGACGCATCCCGGGACGCTCACCGATCTCCTCGGCCACCTGGGCGATCGCGGTGTCCACGACGTCGACCAGTTCCGCGTCGGTCAGCGGCGTCGGGAGGTACTCGTCGATGATCTGAGCCTCGGCCCGCTCCTGCGCTGCCAGCTCACCTCGACCGTTCTCGGTGTAGATCTCGGCGGACTCGCCGCGCTTCTTCGACTCCTTCGCGAGGACCTTCAGCACCTCGTCGTCGGTGAGCTCGCGCGCTTCCTTGCCGGAGACTTCTTCGGTCTGCACGGCGGCCATCAGCATGCGGATGGTGGCGGTGCGCAGCGAATCCTTGGCCTTCATGGCGGCCGTCATGTCGGAGCGCAGTCTTGCTTTCAGTGAATCTGGCATGGGCGAAACGCTACGCGCCCCGATTCGTCCACTGCATCTCGATTGCGCTCATCAGTATCCTGGAAGAGTGTCTGACGAGTTCCGTGCCAACCTGACCCGCGCCGCCCTGGGTACGGCGGGTGCCGCCGCCCTCGGCATCGGCTACGCCTCGCTCATCGAGCGCAATGCGTTCGCGCTGCGCGAGGTCACTATGCCGGTACTCGAACCCGGGTCGTCGACGCTCCGCGTGCTGCACATCAGCGACCTGCACATGATGCCCGGACAGCGGCTGAAACAGAACTGGCTGCGGGAACTGGACAACCTCGACCCCGACCTCGTCGTGAACACCGGCGACAACCTGTCGCACCAGCGGGCGGTGCCCGCAGTGGTCCAGGCACTGGGGAATCTGCTCGCCCGCCCCGGACTGTTCGTCTTCGGCAGCAACGACTACTTCGCGCCCAAGCCGAAGAACCCGCTCACGTACTTCCGCAAGGAACACAAGCGCGTCCTCGGCGAGCCGCTGCCGTGGGGCGACCTGCGGGCCGCGTTCACCGAGCGCGGCTGGTTCGACGTCACGCACGTCCGCCGCGACCTCGAGGTGTCGGGTGTCCGGATCGCGTCGGCCGGAGTCGACGATCCGCACCTCAAGCGCGACCGGTACGACACGATCGCCGGTCCGCCCAATCCGCTGGCCGATCTCCGGCTGGGCATCACCCACTCGCCCGAACCGCGGGTGCTCGACCGGTTCGCGGACGACGGCTACGACCTCGTGCTGGCGGGCCACACGCACGGCGGTCAGCTGTGCCTGCCGTTCTACGGCGCGCTGGTCACCAACTGCGACATCGACCGTTCACGGGTGAAGGGTCCGTCCAAGTGGGGTGCACACACCCAGCTGCACGTGTCCGCGGGAATCGGGACGTCGCCGTGGGCGCCCGCCCGCTTCTGCTGCCGCCCCGAGGCGACGCTCCTGACGTTGGTTCCGGCTCAGCGCGGCGGCTCGGACGCCGACGCCGCGCGGGGTCGCGCCGAGTCGTCGGAGAGCACCGTTATACGCAACTGACCAGGGGATTTAATGGTGACTGGTTGGGTAATGTAAGCTAGCCGAGGTTCAACACGGGGTGTGGCGCAGCTTGGTAGCGCGCTTCGTTCGGGACGAAGAGGTCGTGGGTTCAAATCCCGCCACCCCGACAGTGTGAGACACCGAGAAGAGGCCTTGACCGGTTCGCCGGCCAGGGCCTCTTCTGCATGGTGGGGTGTTTCCGTTTGCGGCGACCCCGCGACCATCGGTCCGAAACCTCAGGCTAGCCTCACCTCATGTCTTCGAGGCTCTACGTACGCGCCGGGCTGGTCGCCCTGGCCACCGTCTTTCTCGCCGCCTGCGGCACCACCGACACCGGGTCGTCCGCCGGCAACGCCGACGTCGCCACCGGCGGCCGCCAGTTCGCCACGGCGGACGCCGAGACCGCCAAGCTCGGCACCGACGCCGAACCGGGCGTCTTTCCCCGGACCATCACCCACGCCCTCGGCGAGACCGTCATCGAGAAGAAGCCCGAACGGGTGATCGTCCTCGACGGCGGTGAGCTGGACGACGTGCTCTCCCTGGGAATCACACCCGTCGGACTGGCCAGCCCGGAGAGCGCCGCCGGTCAACCGTCCTACCTCGCCGACAAGCTGGCCGGGGTGCCGGACGTCGGGACCACCAACAACCTGAACCTCGAGGCGATCTCCGCTCTGCAACCCGATCTGATCCTGGGCAGCAAGCTGCGCGCCGACAAGCTGTACCCGCAGCTGTCGTCCATCGCGCCGACCGTGTTCGGCATCCGCCCCGGTTTCCCGTGGAAGGAGAACTTCCTGCTGGTCGCCGACGCCCTCGGTGAGGAGACCAAGGCGGAGGAGGTGCTCAACGCCTATCAGACCCGCGCCGACGAGGTCCGGGAGTCCATCACGGGCCAGCCGACGATCTCGCTGGTCCGGTTCATGTCCGGCAAGATCCGCCTGTACGGCAACCTGTCGTTCATCGGCGTCATCCTGGGGGACGTCGGACTTCCGCGTCCGACGGTGCAGAACGTCGACGAACTTGCCGTCGAGGTGAGCCAGGAGACGATCGGTGAGGCGAACGCCGACCGGATCTTCTACTCCAGCTACGGCGCGCCCGAGACCACCGACGAGTCGACCGTGGTCGGCGGTCCGCTGTGGAATCAGATGCAGGCGGTGAAGGACGGCAAGGCCGTGCCCGTGAGCGACGAGACCTGGTTCCTCGCGCTGGGGCCCACCGGGGCGATGATCGTCCTCGACGATCTCGAGAACATGCTCGCGGCCTGAGTCACTGCGGGGCGGGCATGAACGCGTCGTAGATTGCCTGCGGCGCACCGTCGATGGCCCAGATGACCATGAGTCCGACGGCCACCGTGAGGGCGGGCCCGAGCACGACCTTCTCGAAGGGCCCGCCTGCCCGGATGGACAGGAACGAGGGGAGCCGGAACTCCCACCACCGTTCCTTCCCGAGCGTGAGGAACGGCGCGAGGAAGGGGACGCCCTCCTTGGTGATGGCGTCCCCGAGGCAGTGGGTGGCGCAGCCGAGGGCCACCGCGATTCCGAGTCCGGTGGAACCGGCCTCGGTGGGATACGACTGCCAGGTGAGCGCGGACAGCACCGCCGCGACCGCCGAAACCGCCAGCCAGCCTTTTTCTTTGGCCAGCTCTCCGGCCAGCCCGCGGAGCGCGAGCCCGAGGCAGACGAACAGCGTCGCGATGATGGCGGGCTTGCCGAACTGGACGACCAGCGCGGACACCCCGGCCCCGATACCCACGGCAAACAGGGCCGTGTGGGTGAGCGTGCGGTGCCCGCCCCGCCGCTTGCCGTCGCGTTTGCCTTTGGTGACGGTGTAGAACCCCAGCGACACCGCATCGACGCCCTTCGCGACGACGTTGCTGACCGGACCGAACGAGCGCGAGACCGTGGACTGGCTCGTGTCCAGGTCCGGGAGAAGCGCCGCTCCGGCGCACACCGCCGCGAACGTGAAGGTCTCGGCGGTCGAGGTTGGCCCACCCCAGTCGAGAGGCAGCAGATCTGCCACCGCCAGACCGACAGCCGCACCGGACATTGCATGGGTGGGACCCATCACCATGGAAGACAGCACCTTTCGACCCCGACTCGGGACACGGTCATCCGAGCCGGTGTCCTGACACCGCCCAACCTAGCAACAACATCCGACACACCCGTCACACCCCTGTGAGTACTTCTCAACCACGGGCGGTTGAGAAGTACTCACGGGCGCGAAGCGCAGTGGCGTCCGTCCCCGCTCGAGGTGGATGATGGAAGTGCACTGCGTGCAGTCGGGCGGAGGAGGGTCGTCGTGGAAACTGTGATCGTGTTCGTTCTCGCCGTACTGATCTATTGGTGGGGCCTGCTCTGAGCCTGCCCCACCAACGACATCAGTTCTGACTCTGCCCTTCCCGGACACCGATTTCCACTCGCTTGCCCAGGTCGGGGTCGACGCTCTTCCAGTACTCGAAGACCCGCAGCAGAACCGGTTCGCTGACACCGCCGAGCGCGTGGCCGACGATGTTGTTCACCAGGCGGTCGCGTTCGTCGTCGCTCAGGACCTCGCGGACGAGCGTGCCCGCCTGCGTGAAATCGCCGTCTTCGGCGTGCTCGATGTAGCCGGCTCGCACGGACTCGCCGTCGAACGCCCACAGGCCCTCGTCGCCGGCGAGCGACGCGTCGGCGTGCGGGCCGCCATACGAGTTCGGCGCGTACACTGGGGTCTCGGGCGAATTGGTGGCGTACCGCATCGCACCGTCCTGCGAGTACGAGTTCACCTGGTTCTTCGGCGCGTTGACCGGCAGCTGCGCGTAGTTGGCGCCGATGCGGTACCGGTGCGCGTCCGCGTAGGAGAAGACCCGTCCCAGCAGCATCTTGTCGGGCGAGAAGCCGATTCCCGGAACGACATTCGACGGCTCGAACGAGGCCTGCTCGATCTGGGCGAAGAAGTTGTCGGGGTTCCGGTTGAGGGTCCACTTGCCGACCTCGATCAGCGGGTAGTCCTTCTGCGACCACACCTTGGTGAGGTCGAACGGGTTGAACCGGTACCCCTCGGCCTCGTCGACGGGCATGACCTGAACCTTCAGCGTCCAGCTGGGGAACTCGCCGCGGGCGATCGTGTCGTACAGGTCGGCGCGGTGATGATCGGGGTCGTTGCCGGCTAGGGTGTCGGCCTCGTCCTGCGTGAGGAACTCGATGCCCTGATCGGTCTTGAAGTGGTACTTGACCCAGAACCGTTCGCCGTCGGCGTTGACCCACTGGTACGTGTGCGAGCCGAAACCGTCCATGTGACGCCACGTCTTCGGGATTCCGCGGTCACCCATCAGCCAGGTCACCTGGTGCGCGGACTCGGGCCGCAGCGTCCAGAAGTCCCACTGCATGTTGTGGTCGCGCAGACCGGATCCCGGCAGTCGCTTCTGCGAGTGGATGAAGTCGGGGAACTTGATCGGGTCCTTGATGAAGAAGACGGGCGTGTTGTTGCCGACGAGGTCGTAGTTGCCGTCCTCGGTGTAGAACTTGACGGCGAATCCGCGCGGGTCACGCCAGGTGTCGGGGCTGCCCTGCTCGCCGGCGACGGTGGAGAAGCGCACCAGCGACTCGGTCCTGGCGCCGGGCTGGAACAGCGTGGCCTTCGTGTAGCGGCTCACGTCGTGAGTGACGACCAGTTCGCCGAATGCACCGCCGCCCTTGGCGTGGACGACGCGCTCCGGGACACGCTCGCGGTTGAACTGGGCGAGCTTCTCGATCAGGTAGTGGTCGTGCAGCAGGATGGGGCCCTGCGTGCCCGCGGTGAGGGATTCGTTGTCGCTGGCGACGGGAATTCCGAAGTTGTTGGTGGTGGCGCGCTGTGTTTCAGGCATGGCAAAGCCTCCAGGTTGCATCGGGTGAGGGTGTAGCGGTGGGGACGGACGGGGTCAGGACAGGGCTGCTGCCGACCCGGTGCCGCTCTGCGCGCCGGTCTGGCACTGCGAGCAGAGCCCCCAGAAGACGACCTCGGCCTCGTCGATCTCGAAACCGTGGGCCTGCGAAGGGTCGAGGCACGGAGCCTCACCGACGGCGCAGTCCACGTCCACGACGGTCCCGCAGCTGCGGCACACGAGGTGGTGGTGGTTGTCTCCGGTACGGGTTTCGAACCTCGCGGGCGATCCCGCGGGCTCGATACGTCTGAGCAGGCCGGCGGCGGTGCACGCCTTGAGGACGTCGTATACCGCCTGGGTGGAGACCGATCCCAGCTCTTCACGAACTACGGCCGCAATGTCGTCGACGTCGGAATGCGGCCGTACGGCAACCGCATTCAACACTGCAACACGTGGTGCAGTGACACGCAGGCCCACCTCGCGCAGCTGCGCTTTGGGATCCGTGTCGTGTCGCATGTGTTCCAGTATCGCGCTTTTTTGGAATTAGTCAAGAAAAGGATGGGTCGAAAATTCTTGACATGTCGGAAATCTCCGACATAAAGTCGCGGCGTGCCCGACGACGACGTCTTCATCGCCCTCGCCAACCCCGTGCGACGGCGCCTGCTGGAAATCCTGGTGGACGGCCCCCTCACCGCCGGAGACCTCGCCGGCCGGTTCGACCTCAGCCGGCCCGCGGTGGCAGAGCACCTACAGGTCCTGCGCCGGGCCGGACTCGTCCGCGACGAACCGTCCGGACGGCAACGGCACTACCACCTGACCGCCGAGCCGCTCGCCGACGTCGGCGACTGGTTGCACCCGTTCGAGCGGTTCTGGCGTGGCCGCTTGCGCACACTCGCCGACTTCCTCGAGGAGGACTCGTGACCGACCGCACCACCACCAAGATCTCCGTCGATCAGTTCATCGCCGCGCCGCCCGCCAAGGTGTGGCGCGCCCTCACCGAGCCGGAACTGCTCGCCCGCTGGTGGGCCGCGGGCGACATCGCCGCCACGGTCGGGCATCGGTTCCACCTCGAGATGCCCGGCTGGGGTGCCGTTCCCTGCGAGGTTGTCGAGGTCGAACCCGAGCGGCGCTTCGTCTACACGTTCACCGAGAACTGGACGCTGGTCTGGCGCCTCGTTCCCGAGGGTGCGGGCACCCGCCTGTTCCTCGACCACTCCGGCTTCGACCTCGACGACAAGCGCAGCCGCGACGCATTCGAGCGGATGGGTCCGGGCTGGCGCGACACCGTGCTGCCCCGTCTCGCCGGCGTGGTGGCGGACATCGGACCGCGACCCGCCTGAGCGGGTCAGCGGAGTTGCGCGGGTCCGGTGGTCATCCGGCCGTCCGTGATCACGATGCCGTGGTGTGTGCCGGGCGTCAGCCAGTCACCGAGGGTGGGACCTTCGGCCGCCACGTCCACGCGGGCATATCGGAAATGGCCTCGCAGTCGTGCGGATGCCGTGACGAGGCCCCGGTCGCCGGGTTGCGCGAACCCCAGCGCTCCGGCGAGCGGTAGTCGCGGGCCGCGCGGCCGAGTGTTCGTGGTGACGCGCCACGCGTCGGACGACGCCTCGAAGTCGCCGTGCACGTCGCCGTCGAACTCGGCCGGCACCTTCGGCAGGCTCCAATGCACCCGTCCGCCGTGTACGGAGGGTTCCGAATCCACGGCGATGAACGGGACCGCCATGCGGGGCAGGACGCCGATGCGACGACCGGGCGCGCGGAGCACCGGACTCGCGAGGATCTCCCGGTAGGGGCCGACCGGCGAGTCCAGGTAGTCGACCATCATCGCCAGGGTCAACGGCACGGTGGCGCCGTCGGGTCCGAGCGCACGGGCGGCCGCAGTGCTGCGATGCCACCACAGCGTCGCGCGGACTCCCGCCGGCCACGGGGGCGGCGAACTCTCGGGCCAGTCGGTGCGCTGGGTGGTCGATTCAGGCACGCTCCACATCGACTGTCTCCTTTCGGGTTGCGACCGTCAGCGGGAGCCGCAGCGCACCCGGCGCGTCGGCGGGCACCACCGGATTCCGGGGCGGCGACGGTTCGATACGTACGTATGGTTCGCCCGGCTCGGGCCGAGCATCGACCTCACCCTTGTTGGGCCACAACGCGAATGCACGCTCGGCCTGGGCGGTGATGGTGAGCGACGGGTTGACCCCGAGATTCGCGCTCACCACGGAACCGTCCGCCACGTGCAGACCGTCGTGTCCGTACGCCCGCAGGTAGGGGTCGACGACACCGGTGTCCGGCGAGTCCCCGATGGTGCAACCCCCGAGGAAATGCGCGGTCATCGGAATGTTCACGACGTCGGCGAACGAACCGCCGGGGTCTCCCCCGATCCGTTCGGCCACCTTGCGGATGGCCGTGTGACCCTGCGGGATCCACTCGGGCGGCGGATCTCCGGGTCCGGGCCGGCTGGTGACCGCGCGACCGAGGCGGCCCTTGCCCTTGGCCAGTTCGAGCGAATTGTCGTCGGTCTGCATCACGAGCGCGATCACGGTGCGTTCCGACCAGTGCCGCACCGACAGGCTGCGTACGAACGCCCCGGGGCGGCGCAACGCGACGCCGACCGTCTTCAGCAGCCGCGGCGTCCTGCCGCCGCCGTCGCTGAGGACGGTCTGCAACAGTCCGATCGCGTTGCTGCCCTTGCCGTACCGGACGGGTTCGATGTGGGTGTGATCGTCCGGGTGGAACGAGGACGTGATGGCCACACCCTTCGTGAAGTCGGTGGCACGGTTCTTCGCCGTGGCCGCGAGCACCGCTTCCGAGTTGGTGCGCACCACCGATCCCAGCCTCGGCGACAACCGCGGCAGCGCACCGGCTTCCTTCATCGCCAGCAGCAGCCGGGCGGTGCCGTACGTACCTGCGGCGACGACCACCTGGTCGGCGGTGAACGTGTGCTCGCGCTTGCGGATGCCGTCGGTGCGGCGGGTCCGCAGCTCGTAGCCGCCACCCGATCGGGGGCGCAACTCCGTCACCGTCGTCAGCGGATGTACCAGGGCGCCCGCCTTCTCGGCGAGGTGGAGGTAATTCTTGACGAGCGTGTTCTTCGCGCCCACCCGGCAACCCGTCATGCAACTGCCACACTCGGTGCACCCCGTGCGCTCAGGTCCCACTCCGCCGAAGAACGGATCGGCCACCCGCGACCCCGGTTCGCCGAAGAAGACGCCCACCGGTGTGGACGTGAACGTCTCACCGGCGCCCATCTCCTCGGCCACCTCACGCATGACGGCGTCGGCGGGGGTGAACGACGGATTGGTCGTCACGCCCAGCATCCGTTTCGCCTGCTCGTAGTACGGGGCCAGCTCCGACTGCCAGTCGGTGATGTGCGCCCACTGCTTGTCCTCGAAGAAGCGGCGCGGCGGCTGGTAGAGGGTGTTCGCGTAGTTCAGCGACCCACCCCCGACGCCCGCCCCGGCCATGACCAGGACGTCGGGGAGGAGGTGGATCCGTTGCACGCCGTAGCAACCCAGCCACGGCGCCCACAGGTAGCGCCGCAGCCGCCAGCTCGTCTCGGGCAGCTCGTCGTCGGCGAAACGTCTGCCCGCTTCGAGAATACCGACCCGGTAGCCCTTCTCGGTGAGCCTGAGCGCCGCGACGCTGCCACCGAAACCGGAGCCGACCACGATCACGTCGTAGTGCGTCACGCGACGGTCTCCTTCGCGGCCCTACGCCGTGAGACGTAGTTCTCCTGGTCGAAGCGCTGGAGCTGGGAGCGGAACTTCCAGGTGAAGGTCGGCCACTGGACGGAGTTCCGTCCCTCGGAGTCGTAGTACCAGCTCGAGCAGCCGCCCTTGTTCCAGACGGTGGACTGCAGGTCGGACTGGATGCGGGTGTTGTACCGGCGCTGCGCCTCCTCGGTGACCTCGAAGGCGGTGACGCCGCTGCGGTGCATCGCGTTCAATGCGTCGGTGATGTACGCGGACTGCGATTCCAGCATGTAGACGATGGAGCTGTGCCCGAGGTTGGTGTTGGGACCGTACATCAGGAACAGGTTGGGGAACCCGGCGACGGTGGTCCCCTTGTACGCGCTCGGGCTCCCGTCCCAGTGCTCGGCGAGCGTGCGGCCGTTCGCACCGCGCAACGCGTGCGCCACAGGAGGTTCCGTCGGCGTGAAGCCGGTCGCGAAGATGATGGTGTCGACCTTGTGCTCGTTACCCACCGCGTCGACGACGCCGTCCGGCGTGACCCCGGCGAGTCCCGCGTCGACGAGCGCGACGTCGGGACGGTCGAGGGTCCGCAACCAGTCGTTCGACAGCAGCATCCGCTTGCAGCCGATCGTGAAGTTCGGCGTGAGCTTGCGGCGCAGTTCGGGATCGCGCACCTGCCTGCGCAGGTGCACCTTGGCTACCATTTCGAACACCGGCAGCAGCCCGGTCGCGTGTGCGAGCACACCACCCAGGGCCTCGCGGAAACTGTACACGGACCCACGGACAGCCTTCTGCACCACCGGAAGTCGCCGGTAGATGCCCTTCTCGGAGCCGGACAGTTCGCGGTCGAGGCGCGGGATCACCCAGGCGGGCGTGCGCTGGAACACGGTGAGATGCTCGGCCGCGGGGGCGATCTCCGGGACGAACTGCACCGCAGACGCACCGGTGCCGATCACGGCCACGCGCTCACCTGTGAGGTCGTGGTCGTGGTTCCACGTCGCCGAATGGAACGTGGTGCCGCCGAACGTCTCCAGCCCCGGCATGTCCGGGACGCTGGGCGTCGACAGCGCACCGGTCGCGGCCACCACGACATCGGCGGTCAGCGTTCCGCGGCTCGTCCGGACGGCCCAGATGGCCTCGCCATCGTCCCAGTGCGCTTCCTGCAGTTCACAATCGGTCACCACCCGGGACCGGACACCGGTGTCGGCCGCGACCTTCTTCAGGTAACGGTGGATCTCGGGTTGGCGGGCGAACGTGTGACTCCAGTCGGCGCTCGGCGCGAACGAATACGAGTACAGCGACGTCGGAACGTCGCACGCACACCCGGGGTAGGTGTTGTCTCGCCACGTGCCGCCGACGTCGTCGCCGCGCTCGATGATCAGGACGTCGGCCTGCGGCTGCGTCTGCAGGATGCGCGCCGCCAGTCCCATACCGGCGAAACCTGCCCCCACGATGAGGGTGTGTACGTGCTGCGGAAGATTCACGACTTCTCCACCTTCGATTCCCACACGGGCAACAGCCGCGCGCGTAGTGACTGTTCGGCCTCGGGGGTGCGGAACAGTGCCGACACCGCCAGACCGCGAACCAATTCGATAGTGAGCTCGATGGCGTCGGCGTCGAACCGATCGCCGAACACCGCCGCCGACCCGCGGCGCAGAGCGTCGTTGACCTTCCGCTCGAGCGGAACCGTCGCCTCGTACAGCGCCGGGTCGGTGCGGGCGGCCACCCACAGCTCGAGGGCCGCATAGAACAGCGGGCCGGAGAAGGCGTCGGCGAGCACTTCGACGCCCCGACCTGCATCCACTTCGGCGGCGAGGATCTCCTCCAGCCGCTTGTCCACGAGATGTTCCACGGCGGCCACCACCAGCGACTCCTTGGTCGGGAAATGGTGCAGCTGCGCGCCGCGCGACACCCCCGCCCGACGGGCGATGCCCTGCGTGGTGGTGCGGGCGTACCCGAGCTCGACCAGGGAGTCGACAGCCGCGTCGAGCAGCTTCGTGCGCATCGCCGCGGTCCGCTCGGCCTGCGTGCGGGCCGGCTTGACTACTTCTGTGTCAGGTGTCACACCTAGCACTGTAGGCGGAAAAAAGAAAACAGTCCAGACTGCTTGTAAGTTTGCGCTGCGCGCCCGTGAGTACTTGTTAACGTCCGGCGGTTAATAAGTACTAACGGGCCTAGGGCACCAGGCGGTACCGCAGCATCATGTCGTGGTCCTCGTGATCGAGCATGTGGCAGTGCCACACGTAGCCCTGCAGGGGATGCGACGACTGCTCCATGTGGCCGTGTCCGCCTTCGGAGTGATCCATCGTGTGCGCCGACATCCCGAACGTGGCGTCCGGGTCGAAGCCGAGTTCGTCGGCGGTCGGGAACCGGACGACGATCCGGGTGATCGAGTTCGCGTCCGCGATCACCGTGTCCTTGAACCCCGACTCCCACACCTGGGGCGCAAGGTTCGGCCCGAGCACGAACGGGTCCGCCGACGGCGTCCACCGCATCCCGACCGCGGGCACCGGGACGGCCTGCATCAGGGCGTTCGTGTCGATCGCCTGCCGCCCGATCACCCGGAACGTCACCAGATGCAGGTGGATCGGATGCGGTTCGGGCGTGACGTTGACGATGTTCCACTGCTCGACCGTCCCCTGCCGGGGCATCTCGATGTCGTCGGTCGTGTAGCGCAGGTTGTTCAGCGACATCAGCGGCGACGGCTGACCGAGACCCTGCGCGAGCTGCATCACCGACACGTTGCGCACCACCGACGGCCGCGCGACGGGCGGGAGGACGGCGAGACCACGGCTTGCGCCCCGCAAAGTCTCCGGCACGCCACCGGTGAACCCGGCGGCGGTCCCCACCCGGAACCGGCAGAACCGCGGCATGATCTGCACCCCGCGCTGCGCGACCTGCGCCGGAATCGGCTCGTCGTTACGCAGTTCCACCGTCGTGCCGGGTGCGAGGGTCCCGAAGTCGACGAGGAGGTCCACCCGCTCGCCGGGTCCGAGCCGGACGTGGTCGGTGGCGACCGGCGCGTCGAGCAACCCGCCCTCGGCGCCGATCACCCAGAACCTCATCCGGTTCTCGAAGAACAGATTCCACACGCTGAACGATGCGGCGTTCACCATCCGCAGGCGGTACAGGCCCCGTGCCACCGACATTTCCGGCCACACCTTGCCGTTCACCACCCCCACGTCACCAGGTGTGGCGGCCTCCCAGCTGCCCTGCGGATTCAGCGGGTTGGACCGGACACTCTGCCGTCCGTCGTCGGTGAAGTTCTTGTCCTGCAACACCAGCGGAAGTTCGAACTCCCCCGAGGGCAGACCGAGCGGGTTGCCGGTCCCCCCGGTGTCGTACTCGTCGCGCAGCAGGTACATGCCTGCCAGCCCGACGTAGATGTTGAGCCGGGTGACGCCCATCGCGTGGTCGTGATACCAGAGCGCGCAGGCCTCCTGCCGGTTCGGGAACTCGTGCACCATCCCCTGCCCGGGCCGCATCGTGTCCTCGGGGTGTCCGTCGAACTCGGGGGGCGTCCGTCCGCCGTGCAGGTGCAGCGACGTCGGCACCTGGGTGCGGTCCTGCTCGCTCACGCCGTGGATCCGCGTGTCGACGTCGGCGGCGAGGGGGTTGCTCGCGATGTCGTTGCGAAAGGTCAGTGAGGTCCGTTCGCCGACGTGGGCTTCGATCGTCGGGCCCAGGTAGTCCATGCCGCCGTAGCCGAGCGCCGGGGACGCCGGCAGGTCGGGATGGAACACGTGCGTCGTGCTGTTCGCGTGCACCTCGACGGAGCTCCCACCCACCATCGGCAACGGCGGCAACTGTTCCCGGAACGGCTGGAGCGGCGGCGAGGAGAAGACGAACGGCCGCAGCGGATCGATCCCGAACGGGTACGCGCTCGCCGATCCCACCCCGACCGCCCCCAGCCCGGCAGTCAGCGCCAGTCCACGAACGAACGACCTACGCGGAATCCGTCCATCCATTCGGAGGAGCCCCCTGCACGGTGAGAACAGCATTGCGAATCGAGTAGCCGACGGTACCGCAACCGTTGCCCCTCTCACCGGGTTTACGGGACGTCCCTTCGCACGGCGGCCGTCGTCGTGCCAGTCTGACCCCATGACTGGTGCAGCTCCGAAGAACATGGCGTGGATCCCCGGGGGCACCTTCTGGATGGGTTCGGAGGACTTCTACCCCGAGGAACGGCCCGTCCACCAGGTGACCGTCGGCGGGTTCTGGATGGACACGCACCAGGTCACCGTCGCCGAGTTCCGGCGATTCGTGAAGGACACCGGTCACGTCACGACCGCCGAGATCGCCCCCGACCCCGCGCAGTACCCGGGCGCGGATCCGGCTCTGCTCGTGCCCGGTTCGCTGGTGTTCACCCCGACACCGGGACCCGTCCCGCTCGACGACTACACCCGCTGGTGGTCGTTCACCCCGGGCGCGGACTGGCGGCACCCCGAGGGTCCGGGCAGCAACGTCGGCGGACGCGAACACCATCCCGTCACGCACGTATCGTGGTTCGACGCCCGCGCCTACGCGGAGTGGGCGGGCAAGGACCTGCCGACCGAGGCCGAATGGGAGTTCGCGGCCCGCGGCGGCCTGGACCGGAAGCCGTTCGTGTGGGGCGAGGAGCACGAACCGGGCGGCAGGCCCGGCGGGAACGTCTGGCAGGGACGGTTCCCGTGGGAGAACCTCCTCGAGGACGGCTACGCCGGGACGTCGCCGGTCGGCCATTTCCGGCCCAACGGTTACGACCTCAGTGACATGGCCGGCAACGTGTGGGAATGGACCACCGACTACTTCACGGTGGATCACTCCGAGAGCGGGAAGAACGTCGCACCCACCAGTTCCTGCTGCATTCCGACCAACCCGAGAGTCGACACGGCACGCGCCGAGAACCCGGACGAGCCCTACGCGCGCCGCGTGATCAAGGGCGGCTCGCATCTCTGCGCACCCAACTACTGCCTGCGCTACCGACCCTCGGCCCGGCAGGGTGACACCGAGGAGACGTCGACGTGCCACATCGGGTTCCGGTGCATCATCCGCCCGTGACGGGCGTTCTCACCTGACGCGGATGATGACAAGCGGGCCCGAACGGTGTTCGCTCGAGGTGTGCGGTCGACGAAACTGTCTGTGGCGCTGGCCAGGGAAGCTCTGGCCGCGCGCACCGAAACGGCCAACGGCTGGTTGCAGGGCACACCTCCCGGCCGTACCGTTCGGCGCGTCATCGACGGGCTGATCGATATCGAACTCGTCGACCGGTCGATGACGCTCGCCGCCAGGATCTTCACGTCGGTGCTGCCCGTGATGATTGCGGCGTCGACGCTGAGCAGTTGGAACGTGACCGCACGCACCATCAAGACCCAGTTCGGCTTCGACCCCACGGAACTGACGTCCACGTCCGGCACCGTCGATACCACCGACGCCTCCTTCGCCGCGTTCGGGGTCGTCGGTCTGCTGATGATCGCGATCAGCGGTACGTCCTTCGCGAGGGCCCTCGCCCGGATCTACGGAAAGATCTGGAACGTCCCGTCGATCAATCTCCGAGACGCCTGGCGGTGGCTCGTCGTTCTGTTCGCCGTTGCGCTGTCGGGCACGGCGATCGGCGTGGCCAGCGAGCTTACGAGCATCCGATTCATCGGGCCACCTCTCGCCGTCGCCGGGGAGTTCGCGGTGTGGATGGCCGTGTGGACCCTCAGCCCGTACCTGTTGACGATAGGCACTCTCAAGGGACGCGTGCTCTGGGCGACGGGCGCGCTGACCGCCGCCGCGCTCACCGCTCTCCACGTCGGCGGACGTCTCGTCCTGCCCCGGATCACCGCCGCCGCGCAACACCAATTCGGGCCGCTCGGCCTGGTGTTCACCGCGATCAGCTGGCTGTTCGTCCTCTCCGTCGTCATCGTGGGTTCCGCGGTGATCGTCAAGGCCATCGCGCTCGACGAGGGCTACGTCGGTCATTACCTGCGCGGACCGGACGCCGTCGCGTCAGAACAAGCCGCCGAAACCCTTGCCCAGGACGACGGCGCCCATCACGAGTAGCAGCACGCTCATCACCGCGGCGTTGTTGGCCTGGAGCCAGACCTTGAGATTGTCGAGGGTCCCCCGCATCTTGTCTGCGGCGACGGCGTAGGCGATCACCGGGACGAGGACGGTCGATCCGGCCAGCACGGTGTACACGATCAGGGCCACCACCTGCTCGCTGCCGTTCACGCCGGCCGTGCCGATCCCGACGCCCGCCGACACGCAGAGCAGCAGGTTCTTGGGATTGATTGCCGCCAGCGCAAATCCGAGTCCGGTGGATTTCACGAAGTTCAGGTCGTCGATGGCCTGCATCCACTTCGGTGGCTCCGCGTGGGTGTTGCGGCTTCTCCACTGCCGTCCCGCGAGCAGGAGCAGCAGCACACCGAGAATTACCTTCACCCAGGACGCTGTCGCGGAGGGACCTTCGGAGTCGGACGTGTCGATGCTGCCGGCGAGGAGCATGAAGATGCCCGTCGCGACGAGGATGCCCAGTATCCAGCCGACACCGAAGCCCGCGCTCGCACCGCCCGCACGCTTCGACAGCAGCATCAGGATGACGGCGATGATCGGGATCGGCGAGATCGCGACACCTACCGCGAGCGGTAACAGTTCTCCGATGACTGAGCCCATGTCCGAACCGTAGGGTGGGGGCGTCGTCTTCGCCTCGCACGTGTCGGGTGAACCCAGGTGAGTGGCAAAGTGTGCTCGGGTACGCGTTGCCACTCACCTGGGGGACAGCACGCGCGCCGCGAACGCGACGGACTCCGGCATGGAGGCCATCAGCGATTCGCGGTGGTTCTCGGCGACGAGTTGCTGGTATTCGACGTTCACGCCGTGCTGCTGCATCTCGGCGAGCTGCGCCCACGTCAGCGGAACCGGCACCGACGTGTCGGACAGACTGTGCACCACCCGCAGAGGGCGGTCGAAGCTGTCGACGGGCGCCTGCTGCATCTCCCGGAACAGCTCCCGGAACTGCTCGTTCCACAAGGGCGCCGCGAACAGGTCGCCGACCGAAGTGGGATGGGCGAGCAGGTACCGGCCGAGTTCCCGGCTGCACGTCACCTTCGCCAGCTCCATCAATTCGATTCCCTTCGGCGACAGATACCGCCGGATGTCGACCTCGGGCCGCTGGTCGTCGATGCCGGCGAGGGTCAGCAACGCGTAGTTCACGATTCCGGTAATCGGCAGTGCCGGAATCGCGGGTCCCGCGGCCGGGAAGAGCTGTTCGAGGTGCGTCGGCGCCGCCACGGCGACGGCACCCCGATAGTCGAGCGCGGGTGCCCGGGTGGTGGCCTCGCGGGCGGCGAAGTAGGTCGCGTGCCCGCCCTGCGACAGTCCCGTGACGATCCACCGGTCGCTGAGCACGTCGCCGTAGACGTCGTGCGCGGCCAGGACGATGTCGACGGCGTTCGCGGCAGCCGCAGGACCGTCGAGGTAGGCATTCACACCGGCCGTGCCGATTCCCGCGTAATCCGTTGCCGCGACGGCGTACCCGGCGGCGAGCCACTGTTCGATCGCGGGAAGTTCGACGTAGTTGAACCCGGCGACCGACGGTGCGCACTGGTCGGCGATCCCGACCGTGCCGTGTGCGTAGGAGACCACCGGCCAGCCGCCGTCGGGTGGATCACCACGGGGAAGGAAGATCGATCCGGTCGACTCACCGGCCGCGGTCGCGGTGCGCAGCGTCGAGTAGCGGACCCGGACGCTGTCGCCTGCCTGGGCGGGGACCGCGGCGGGTGGAAGTTCTTCCTGCGACAGCAGGATTCCCGGCTGCGCGGACGCCTCGCCCGCACCGGTGAGCAGCAACAGAACCGCCGCCACCGCAGCACCGACGACTCTCATCGGCCCAGTATCCACCCGCACAAACAGACGTGAGTGGCAAAGCGTGCGGAAGCACACTTTGCCACTCACGTGGGCGGGAGATCAGACCAGCAGTTCGGCGATCTGAATGGTGTTGAGGGCGGCACCCTTACGCAGGTTGTCGCCGGACACGAACAGAGCCAGACCGCGGCCCTCGGGGACACCCGGATCCTGACGGATACGCCCGACCAGCGACGGGTCGCTGCCCGCGGCCTGAAGCGGGGTGGGGACGTCCACGAGCTGCACACCGGGAGCCGTCGACAGGAGCTCCTGCGCACGCTCCACCGACAGCGGACGCTCGAATTCGGCGTTGATCGACAGCGAGTGGCCCGTGATCACGGGGACGCGGACACACGTGCCCGACACCAGCAGGTCGGGCAGGCCGAGGATCTTGCGGCTCTCGTTGCGGAGCTTCTGGTCCTCGTCCGTCTCACCGCTGCCGTCGTCGACGATCGAGCCGGCCAGCGGCAGGACGTTGAACGCGATCGGTGCGACGTACTTGTTTGGGGCCGGGAAGTCGACGGCGCTGCCGTCGTGCACCAGCTTCTCCGCGTCGTCGATGACGGCGCGGGCCTGGCCCACGAGCTCCTCGACACCGGCTATGCCGCTGCCCGACACGGCCTGGTAGCTCGACACGATGAGACGCTGCAGACCGGCCTCGTCGTGCAGAACCTTCAGCACCGGCATCGCGGCCATCGTGGTGCAGTTGGGGTTGGCGATGATGCCCTTCGGCGGGTTCTTCGCCTGCTCCGGGTTGACCTCGCTGACGACCAGCGGGACGTCGGGGTCCTTGCGGAACGCCGACGAGTTGTCGACGACCGTGGCGCCTGCCGCGGCGAACCGCGGGGCCTGCTCACGAGAGAGCGTCGCACCGGCCGAGAACAGGGCGATGTCGATGCCCTTCAGGTCCTCGTCGGACGTCGCGGATGCGTCCTCGACGACGATCTCCTCGCCGCGGAACGGCAGCTTCTTGCCCGCCGACCGCGCGGAGGCGAAGAACCGCACCTTTTCCGCGGGGAAGTTGCGTTCTTCGAGGAGGGTGCGCATGACGATGCCGACCTGTCCGGTCGCACCGACAACAGCGATGGTGGTCATGATCTACCGTCCCGTTCCTGCGTGCACGACAGCTTCTTCGTCGCCGCCGAGCTCGAATGCATCGTGGATAGCCTTCACGGCCTTGTCCAGCTCCACGTCCTTCACGAGCACCGAGATGCGGATCTCCGACGTGGAGATGAGGTCGATGTTGACACCGGCCTTCGCGAGAGCCTCACAGAACGTCGCGGTGACGCCCGGGTGGCTCTTCATGCCGGCGCCGACCAGCGACACCTTGCCGATGTGGTCGTCGAACAGCACCTGCGTGAAGCCGATCTCGCCCTGCAGCTTGGTCAGCTTCTCGACGGCGCGCGGGCCGTCGGCGGTGGGCAGCGTGAACGTGATGTCGGTCTTGCCGGTTTCGACCTTCGAGATGTTCTGCAACACCATGTCGATGTTGATCTCCGCCTCGGCCACCGCGCGGAAGACCTGCGCGGCGTAACCCGGGGTGTCGGGCAGGCCGACGACGGTGATCTTGGACTCGCCGCGATCGTGCGCGACTCCGGTGATGATTGCCTCTTCCACGGGGATGTCCTCCATCGATCCGGACACGATGGTGCCCGGCTTGGTCGTGTATGACGAACGGACGTGCACAGGCACGTTGTATCGGCGGGCGTACTCGACGCAGCGGAGCATGAGCACCTTCGCGCCGCACGCCGCGAGCTCGAGCATCTCCTCGAACGACACCGTCTCGAGACGCTGCGCGTCGGGAACGATGCGCGGGTCGGCGGTGAAGATGCCGTCGACGTCGGTGTAGATCTCGCAGACGTCGGCCTCGAGGGCCGCTGCGAGGGCCACCGCGGTGGTGTCCGAGCCGCCGCGCCCGAGGGTCGTCACGTCCTTGCTGTCCTGGCTGACGCCCTGGAACCCGGCGACGAGGACGATCGAGCCCTCGTCGAGCGCATCCCGGACGCGGCCCGGTGTGACGTCGATGATCTTGGCGTTGCCGTGAGCACCGGTGGTGATGACGCCCGCCTGCGAGCCCGTGAACGAACGGGCCTCCGCACCGAGCGAATGGATTGCCATTGCGACGAGAGAATTGGAAATGCGCTCACCGGAGGTCAGCAGCATGTCCATTTCGCGGGCGGGTGGGGCTGGGCACACCTGCTGAGCCAGATCGAGCAGCTCATCAGTGGTGTCCCCCATCGCTGAAACCACGACGACGACATCGTTGCCGGCCTTCTTGGTCTCGACGATCCGTTCAGCCACTCGTCGGATTCTCTCGGCGGTTGCCACCGAGGATCCGCCGTACTTCTGGACGACGAGAGCCACGCGTTTCTACCTCCAGGTCGATGAATCTGTACTGGTCCAGCTGTCGAGCTTACCGGCGGAGTCCAATCTGATCCCGGGTGAGTCCGTTCGGCCGCCTATCCGAACGCCGTGTTCGCGGCGTCCGCGACCCTCGCCACGGCCGCGCAGTTCGGCCCGTGAACAGTGACGACTGCACCCGCGTGACCGAGCCTTCGGGTGAACTCCTCGACTACCGCTCCGGGCCGTGTGACGTCGATCGGCTCACCCATCGGGCTCATCCACCGGCATCGGTCGCCGACTGTCTCCGGCTCGGCGGGAACGGGTGGTCGGTTTTCCTTGACCGGCGACATCGTGAACGACACGGTCACCTCGCTCCCGGGCACCCGATTCGGGTTCGGAAACAGGACGCAGTCGAACGGGGTGGGCGGTGCTTCCGGATCGACGACGCGTCCGCCCGCTGTGGCCCCCAGCACGTCGAGCACTTCGCACGGGTCGTGGACCGCGAGCGCCACCTGACGCGGGGACGTCGGGTCGCGAGCGGGCAGTCCCGACCGCATCCTGTCGATCGCCGAGCCGAGCACCGCGTCGGCGAGCGGGCAGGCGTCCTGGCCGGCGACGGTTCCGGCGCGGACGGTCGCCAGCTGCCGCCCGTCCTGCTCCTGGTCGGTTCCGAGGTTCAACCGGAAGACGCGCTCGCACGTCCCGCGGGTCGGATCGGCACCCGCGCCTCGATAGACGGTCACGCCGTCGACCGTGTCCGGCCCGGTCAGCGCCGCGTCGGACAGCATCGACGGCAGCAGGGACAACTCCACGTACGTCGTCGCGCCGCCGGGCCGGACCATCAGCGCCGAACACACCGGCAGTTGGACGGCGGACCCGTACTGCTGAACTGTCCCGGCGCCCCGCACGACCGCCTCGTCGAGCAGTCCGCACGGATCGGCGTCGCGGAGTGCGTCCTCGACGTGGACCTGCCGTTGCTGCACTGGGCTCAGTTCGTCCAGCGGCGACGCCCCCGCAGTCCCCGACACGCTGTGCGCGCACCCGGAAGTGATCACGGCGCACAGGAGCGCCGCGGCAACTTTCTTCACTCGATCCCCCCTCGAATCGGCACGAACACTACCGCCGACTCGGGATCATCGGAGAGAGGACGGGACGCTGTGAACCAGACCGATCATGTCGGGAACGAGCAACCGGATCGGATCGCTCACCAGCGCCCCCTGATCAAATGGTTCTCACGAACGGCGGGATCTCGAACGTTCCGTCGAACACCTCCGGCTTCGGGCTGTACATCCGGAGCATCGGCCGGAACCCGACTGCCGGTGTCGGCAACCAGTTGGCGCGGGCGACCGGATCGGTCGGGGCGACGGCGCTGAGCGTGATGGTCAGCGAACCGTCGTCCGCGAACATCAGTCCCGGCGTGCGGTCACCGATCGAATAGCGGTCGATCGGATTATCGACGAGGTAGAACTCCGGAAGGTCGTACATGGTGATCGACCAGAACGCGTCGACCGGCGGGGTCGGCGCGAACGTGAGTATGTAGGTGTGTTCGCCGGACAGTTCGTTGCCTTCGCTGTCGTGGTAGATCGGCGCATACGCGGCCTCGTAGCCGTGGTTTCCCCACAGTCCCGCCATCGCGGCGCCGGCCCGCAGTCCCAGCGCCTTCGAGCGGTCCTCGATGCGCCACTCGGGTGAGTCGAGGGTGCCGATCTCGAAGTAGTCGTCGTTGTAGTCGAAGGCGTGGTACATCAGCTGCCAGCCGTTGACCACCTCGCTACCTGCGCCCGATTTCAGTGCGGCGACCAGCGATTGGCGCCCGGCCTCGGCTCCGGCCGTGAGCACGGACACGAGGTCCGGCGGCGCCTCGAGGTACGGCGACGGCCCGGTCTCGAGCAACCCGAGCGGGGCGAACGCCTGCTGCGCGACGAGGTCCTGCGCGGAAGGAGGGTACGCCTGCGAGTACACCCGCAGCTTCTCCCAGAATTGAAGTTCCTCGGGGACGTTCGGGTCGGGTATCGGCAGGCCCTCCGCCGGTTCCTGGTCGCCGACGGGTTCCAAGGTCAGGGCCGACTGCAGTCGCTTCACCCGCTCCAGGTCTGCCTCACCGTCGCAGGCCCAGCGGCCGATAATGGTGCCCACCGCGGTCGGGAACGCGATCTGCGTCGCGCCGTCGGGGACCTCACCGGACCACCCGGGGCCGGTCAGCAGGAAACGGCCGGCCGCGGTACCCGTCGCGCGTTTGCCGACGTACGCGAAGTTGTCGGTCCACGCATCGACGAATTGCAGCACGTAGTACGCACCACCGGCGTCCGGGACTCGCAGCAACTGCGGTCCGTGGCCGAGATCGATCTGGGCGATCGAGTAGATGGTGTCGTTGTTGACCGAGACGAACGTGTCCTGCGGCCCCGCGAGTGTGCGGGCGTGGCTGAAGGTGTTGAAGGGTCCCGCGTCGAGGCTCCCCATCCCCTCCGACACGAAGCGGTTCACCTGGTCGAGATCGAACACCAGCGGAAATCCGTACACCCACGCCTTCGCGGCGAGTTCCTGCAATTCTCCACTCACTACTGCCTCCTGTCATGGGCGGCTCCGCCGCCCGTGCGTGGTCTGCGAGAACAGAGACTCGTCAACCACTCCCGGGCGCGCAGCGCCTACTGTCGGTCCGGTTCCGCGAGTGCCTCACGCACGGTCGGATAGAGGCCGACGGGGATCGCGTCCGAACCCGAGTGTCGAATCGTGTCCCGGAACTGCCCGATGTCCCGCGCCACGCGTAGCTCGATTCCCCGGCGCGCGAGCACATCCCGCAACTGCACGAGCATCTGCGCGGCACTGACGTCGATGAACGGCGACGTCTCGGCGTCGAGGACCACCACTCGCGTGTCGTCGGTGGACAGGTCCTCGATGCGGTCCTTGACGTGATCGGCGTTCGCGAAGAACAGTCCCGCCTCGACGCGCACCACGACCACGTGCGGTGTGGTCGGGAGGTCGGGGTGACGCTCGGCGTCCACCCACAGCGACCCTTCCTTCGCGAGCGCCGCGACGTGGGGACGCGACGCCCGGTAGAGCAGCAACAGCATCGACACGCCGATGCCGATGACGAGTCCGGGCAAGGTGTCGAACAGGAGCACGCCCACCATCGCGGCGAGGGCGGCCGCGAAATCGGCACGCGCGGCGTATCCGTAGATGCTGCCGAGCCTTTCGGTCCACACCCCGTAGAGACGGCGCAGCGCGGAGATGTCCACGAGTTCGATGACGGCGGCGATGACCACCGCGGCGAGCGTCGCCTCGGGGAGTTTCTCGAACAGTCCGGTGAGGAACAGCAGGGTCACCACGGTGAGGACCGCGACGACGAGACCGCTGACCTGCGATTTGGCACCGGCCCCGCCGTTGACCGCCGTCTTGGAGAGGCTCCCGTTCACCACCATTCCCGAGCACAGCCCGGAGCCGAGATTCGCTGTGCCGAGGCCGAGGAGTTCCCGGTTGGCGTCCACCTCGTAGCCCTCTTTCGCGGCGTACGTCTTCGCGGCACCCAGCCCTTCCGCGAACCCGATGAGCAGCACGCCCACTGCGGGGCCGAGAAGGTCGATGTAGTCGTCGAATCCGACACCGTCCGGCAGTCCCACCGCCGGCAGACCGGAGTCGATGTGACCGACGATGTCGACACCTCGACCGTCCAAACCGAACACGGCGACCGCGGCGATCCCGAGGAGGACGGCCAGCAGCGAACCGGGGACGAGCGGCAGCCACCGCTTGAATCCGAGAACCACGACGAGACTGAGGACACCGACGGCGATTGTGCCCCAGTCGATGTCGCCCAGGTGGGTGACGACTCCCCAGGCCTGTACGAAGAAGTTGCCGTGCTCCTTCTCCACGCCGAAGAGGGCAGGAACCTGCCCGATGATGATGGTCAGAGCCAGCCCGACGATGAAGCCCTTCAGCACCGGCTCCGAGATGAACGACGCGATGAAGCCCAGACGGAGGAGCCCCGCCAGCAGCCCGGCGATGCCGGTGGCGATCGCCAGCACTGCGGTCAGGGCGGCGTACTTGCCGCCGTCCGCCCCGGCGAGCGGCGCGACGATGGCAGCCGACAGGGCGGCCGTCGCCGACATCGGCCCGACCACCAGATGCCGGGAACTGCCGGCCGCCGCGTAAAGAATCAGGGCGGGTATCGCCGCGTACAGACCGACGACAGGGGGAACTCCCGCGATGGTCGCGTAGGCCAGGGCCTCCGGGACCAGCACGGCCCACACGGTCAGGCCCGCGATCACGTCGGGCCTGACCCATCCTTTCCGATACTCCTGCAGCGAGCCGAATACCGGCCAGGTGCCGGTCGCGGAGCTCACCACGTCGTCATCGTCCTAGTCCCTGGCGGTGTCCCAGGTGGTGACCGCCCAGATCACGACGACGTCGAGCGCGATGATCAGAATCGACCACAGCGGGTAGTAGGGCAGCCAGAGGAAGTTCGCGAGGATCGACAGCGCGGCGATGCAGACGGCCACGACACGGGCCCAGGTGGCGCCCGTCATGAGGCCGATCGCGCTGATGACCAGAACGACGCCGAGAACGATGTGGATCCATCCCCACGCGGTGGTGTCGAACTGGTAGGTGTACTCGACGCCGATGACCAGCAGGTCGTCGGAGGCGACTGCGGCGATGCCCTGGAAGAAGGAGATCACGCCGACGGTCAGCAGCAATATCGCCGCTGCCAGCGACGTTCCCGCGGCAAAACCCTGTTTGACAGGGCTGTTGGTCCTGGACTCCGGATGTGTCGTCATGTCCATGCCCTTCTCGAAAGGATGTGCTCGAACAGTGGAATCGTGCGACTTCGCGATGGCATCGGCATCATCCACACCGGGTGATCCTCATCTGCAACGGATGATGTGCCGTCGTCGGCCGGGTGCAAGAGTCGATTCGGGGCATCCCGGTTGGCCGGCCGATTGTTGCGAAGGGAACGCGATGACCGATCCGCAGGACGTATCCGGCACGGCGCCGGCTTCTCAGTGGTCGATGCCGCGGGGGCTGATCGTGATTCTCGGGCTGGCCGCGCTCGTCGTCACCGTGGCGGGAATCCAGGTGGCTGCGTCGATCGTCGGGCCGATCTTCCTTGCTCTCATGCTGACCGTCGCGGTTCACCCGCTGCCCGAATGGCTTCACCGGAAGCGTGTCCCGGGATGGCTCGCGACGATCGCGGCGATCCTGGTCGTCAACGGCATCATCCTCGTCCTCGTGCTGTCGCTGGCCCTGTCGGTCGCCCAGCTCGCCACGCTTCTGCCGGAGTACGCGGACGACTTCACGGCCCTCATCGACAGCGCCCAGAGCTTTCTGAACAGTACCGGCGTGAACTCCGCCGACGCCCAGACCTTGCTCTCCCAGGTGGATTACAGCAAGGTGTTCGGTCTCGTGGAGGGGATCCTGCAGGCCATGCTGGGCATCTTCTCGAATCTGCTGTTCATCCTCGCCCTCCTGCTGTTCATGGCGGTCGACGGAAGCACCTACGGTTCGCGGATGCGCATCGTGACGCGGATGCGCCCCGACATCGCCACAGCCCTCTCCGCGTTCTCGGTCGGCACCCGCAAGTACCTGATCGTGTCCACCGTCTTCGGGCTGATCGTCGCCGTCATCGACACCGGGGCACTGTGGGCGCTGGGGATTCCGTTGCCGATCCTGTGGGGACTGCTGTCGTTCATCACCAACTACATCCCGAACGTCGGTTTCGTCCTCGGGCTCGTTCCACCGGCACTGCTGGCGCTGCTGCAGGGTGGTCCGGAACTGATGCTCGTCGTGATCGTCCTGTACAGCGTCATCAACGTCATCATCCAGTCCGTGATCCAGCCGAAGTTCGTCGGCGACGCGGTGGGCCTATCCGTGACGTTCACGTTCCTGTCACTGGTGCTCTGGACGTGGATCCTCGGGCCTCTCGGCGCGATTCTGGCTATCCCGCTGACGCTGATGGCGAAGGCGCTGCTGATCGACATCGACCCGTCCACGCGGTGGGTCAACACGATCCTCAGCAGCGCTCCCGCTCCCCCTGCCCCTGCCCCCGCCCGACCGCGACACGAGAAGGAAGAATCATGACACCCGATTTCTCGGACACCACCGATTTCGAGGACGCCGACCGCGGCTTCGTCGACCGTCTCGACCCCCGCACCGTCACGGATGGGGACGGTCGCGTGGTGTGGGACATGCAGGAGTATTCGTTCCTGAACGGCGACTGCCCGGACACCGCCGACCCGAGCCTCTGGCGTCAGTCGCAACTGTGCGCGAAGGACGGCCTGTACGAGGTCACCGAGGGCATCTACCAGCTTCGCGGTATCGATCTGTCCAACATGACGATCGTCGAGGGCGAGACGGGCATCCTGGTGATCGACCCGCTGATCTCGCAGGAAACCGCGGCCGCCGCGCTCGCGCTGTACCGGAAGAACCGTGGCGATCGGCCCGTCACCGGAGTGATCTACACGCACTCCCACATCGATCACTTCGGCGGCGTCGTCGGCGTTCTCCCGGACGGTCGCGGCGACGTCCCGATCCTCGCCCCCGAAGGGTTCCTCGAACACGCGGTGGCCGAAAACGTCTACGCCGGAACCGCTATGGGACGCCGCGCCACCTACATGTACGGCGCGTTGCTCCCCAAGGGGCCGCGCGGTCACGTCGGCGCCGGCCTCGGCACCAACGTGTCGTCGGGTGTCCCCGGACTGATCCCACCGACCGTCGACATCACCCACACCGGTCAGGAGGAGACCGTCGACGGCATCCGGATCATCTTCCAGGTGACGCCGGGAACGGAGGCGCCCGCCGAGATGAACTTCCTGTTCCCGGACCACCGGGCACTGTGCATGGCGGAGAACGCCACCCACAATCTGCACAATCTCCTCACCCTGCGGGGCGCGCTGGTCCGGGACCCCCGCGCCTGGTCGCGGTACCTCGATCAGGCGATCGAGATGTTCGACAGCGGCTACGACGTCGCGTTCGCCTCCCACCACTGGCCGACGTGGGGTCGCGACCGGGTGGTGAAATACCTGTCGGAGCAGCGCGACCTGTACCAGTATCTGCACGATCAGACCCTTCGGATGCTCAACTCCGGGCTGACGGGGCTCGAGATCGCGGAGAATTTCCCGATGCCTCCCGCCCTCGAATCAGCCTGGCACACACGTGGTTACTACGGCTCCGTCAGCCACAACGTCAAAGCGATCTACCAGCGCTACATGGGCTGGTTCGACGGCAACCCGACGTCGCTGTGGCAGCACACGCCGGAGAACGTCGCGACACGGTACGTCGAATGCATGGGCGGCCAGGACGAGGTCCGGGCAAAGGCGCAACGGTATTTCGACGACGGCGACTTCCGGTTCGCCGCCGAACTCCTCAAGCATGCGGTGTTCGCCGACTCGTCGGACAGCGACGCGAAAGAACTACTCGCCCGCACCTACGAGCAACTCGGGTTCGGCTCGGAGAACGCGACGTGGCGCAACTTCTACCTCACCGGCGCACTCGAATTGCGCGGCGGCATCGTTCCGCCTCCCATTACCGAACTCGGCGCGGACATGCTGAGCGCCCTGACGATCGAGCAGATCTTCGACTCCGTCGCCCTCCGCATCAACGGCCCACGAGCCTGGGACAAGACCCTCGTCGCGGAGTGGCACTTCACCGAACCCGAAGCGCACTACCGGACGACGCTGTCCAACGGTGCACTCATCCAGACGCTGTCGCCGAGGACCGCGACGCAACCGGACGTCTCGCTGACCCTGACGAAGATGCAGTTGGTCGGACTGTTCGCCGGCAAGGGACTCGAGGGCGTAGAGGTGACGGGTGACCCGTCGAAGCTCTTGGTCCTCACGGAACTCGTCGACCCACCCGACAGCGCGTTCCCGATCGTCACGCCGTAGGCGCTCCGCGCCCGTGCGCCTTTTTGGTAGCTGGGACAACCAGAAAGGCGCACGGGCGGCGGAGCCGCCTAACCACGTTCCCCGGCTGCACCGCCTGGAATTTGCCCACCGCGCGACCGAACTGCGTGCGCGCCGAGGTGTGCTCGACGACGAGGGCCAGGACGCGTTCCATGGTCCCGGCCATCGCGAGCGCCCGAGCCAGGGCGCCGCGCCGGAGGAACTCGGTCACGACGTCGGCGGGCACCGGCGTGCCCTGCTGTGCGGAGACGTCGACCCGGACGTGGTCCCGGGGCATCGACGCGAGGTTGGCCGCCTCCGTCACCTCGACATCCGAGCGGGCGAATTCGGCGACCCGCCACGTGACGTCCGCCTCCCACACGGCCACCAGCGCATCCACCGAACGCGCCCACGGGACGTGCCGCGCGGTGCCGTCGGCATCCAGCACGGCTGCGGTGCGGACCACGGCGGGGCCGGAGTGCGCGGTCGGGCACCCGGACCTGCCGAGCAGTCAACCCGCGAGCAGATCGTTCTCGGCGATCGGGAGATCAACGGCGCCGGCGGCCGCGAGCAGGTACGCCGACTCCGTCCACCCGGCGTCGCTGCCACCCTCGGATTCGGGGCCGGTGAGCCGCGTGAGGCCGAGGTCGGCGAGCGTCGACCACAACTCGCGATCGAATTCCCGAGCCTCGCCCGGGGCCCGCCGATCTGTGGCGAACACCTGGCCGAGCATGCGTGCGAACTCCCGCATCTCGGTGTCGGTTGCCGGTCCGGTCATCAGCGCATCCCCAATCCCCGCGCGATGACGCCGCGCAGAATCTCACTCGTACCGCCCCGCAGGGTGAATCCGGGGCGCTGCATCACGCCGGCACGGACCAGTTCGGCGAAGTGGTCGACGCCTGCCGCCGGTTCACCGGCCAGTTCTTCGACGAGGTCGGCGATGTCACCTTCGGTCTTGGTGCCGAGGACTTTCACCACCGAGGCGCCCAGCTCGGCGTCGTCACCACGCCCCCAGTGCCTCCGACACCGCGCGGGACATGTGATGGAGGCCGAAGGTCCGGGCGACGAGCGCTCCGATGCGGGCATCGGCCGGTTGCCGTCCCTCCCGGATTTCCTCGGCCATCGCGGCGAGGATCGAGAACGTGGACATGAAACGTTCCGGACCACTGCGTTCGAACCCGAGCTCGGACGTGACCTGCTTCCTGCCTTCGCCGATGCGGCCGAGCACCAACTCGTCGGGCACGAACACCTCGTCGAGGATCACCTCGTCGAAATGGTGATCGCCCGACATCGAGAGGATCGGCCTGATCTGCACCCCCGGGGAGTCGAGCAGAACGATGAACTGGCTGAGCCCGGCGTGGCGCTGCTCCGGGTCCAGCGGAGCCGACCGCGCGAGCGCGAAGAAGGCGTCGGCACGGTGGGCGCCGGACGTCCACAATTTGGTCCCGGTGATCCGCCGGCCACCGTCGACCCGGACCGCTTTCGTGCGGACGCTCGCGAGGTCGGAGCCCGATTCCGGATCGCTCATTCCGATCGCCCAGCTGATCTCGCCGCCCGCGATTCCGGGGAGGAACCGCTGCTTCTGTTCCTCGGTTCCGTAGGTGAGCAGCGACGGTGCGGCCTGCCGGTCCGCGACCCACTGTGCGGCAACGGGCTCGCCGACGGCCAGCAGTTCTTCGGTGACGACGAACCGCTCCATGAACGTGCGGCCCTGCCCGCCGTACTCCGCCGGGATCGTCATGCCCAGCCAGCCGCGGGCCGCGAGGGCCTTCGTAAAGTCCGGATTCCACCGGGGTAGGCCACGTGTCCACACCGGGTGTGAACACGCCGGCGTCGATCTGCCCGCGCAGGAACGCTCGCACCTCGGCCCGCAACGCGTCGAGTTGGTGATCGGGTGGGTCCGCGGCCGGCACCACTTGTGTGCATGCTGTCTTCTTTCGTTGACGTGTGGCGGATGCTTCCGCAGGCTCACGCCTGCAACGCGGCTTTGGCCAATTTTCTCAGGTCACCGCGAAGTGACGGACTCCGAATCGGGTGCACGATCGCGATGACGAAGTAGTCCGAACGACATCACGAAAGCGTGGCGTTGCCGTTCGGTAAAACACGTTCACCCACACAAAACAACGCATTCTCGCTAAAATCGTCGCACCGGCCTACGGCGTCGGGGATTGGCGTTTGTCGAAGATCGTTTCTCGGTGCAGCGAGAATTGGGGGTCGGCGTGACGGCAGCACCTCTCGGGGAATTTCATCTGAGTACTCGAATACCTTCGAGTGCAGGAGGTCGGACGGTTACCCGAACCCGCCTGCACACCATGCTCACCGAAGCGCTCACCGACGACGCCCACCCCTGCCCGGTTGCGCTCGTCTGTGCACCGGCCGGGTCGGGCAAGACGCGGGCCGTGGCCGACTGGGCACGGGAGGTGCTCGCCGCCGCCGACGCTCCGACCATTGCCTGGCTCACGATCGAGGAGCGGCACAACGACCTCGACGTCGTCCACCGTGCCATCCTCCGCTCACTCACCGACACCGGAAATCCTCGTCTGCAGAAGGCTTGCGCCGGGCTCGATTCCGAGGCGCCGGACGTCGGCGCGCACCTGTCGGCCGCATTGCACGAACTCGGCGAGAACATCTGGATGGTCATCGACGACGCCCACCTCCTCCGCGACACCGACGTACTCACCGACCTCGAGTCGTTCATGCGCTGGCAACCTCCGATGTTGCGGACGGTCATCATCGGGCGATTCGAGCCGCCGCTCGCTCTGCAGCGACTTCGCCTGGACGGCAAGCTGTTCACACTCACGGCGAAGGCTCTCGCGTTCACGTCCGCCGAGGCGGCCGAGATGCTCGACGAGCACGACGTCGTGCTGAGTCCGGCCGATCTCGACGCGCTGATGGATCGCACGGAGGGCTGGGCCGCCGGAATCCGCTTGGCGGGCATGTCTTTGGAAGGACACCCGGATCCGAGCCGACTGATCGCCGAGTTCACGGGCGACCGCCGGGCCGTTGCCGACTATCTCATCGAGGAGGTTCTCGCCGGCCAGACCGACGAGATGCGCGAGTTCCTCCTACGCACGTCCGTCCCGGCCTCGTTCACCGTCGAACTCGCGGAGAAGCTCACGGGCTGCACGGATGCGCACGGCAACATCGACTGGCTCGAGCACCACAATTTTCTGATCAGCCGAATCACGGACAGCCCCACGCACTATCGCTACCACCCGCTACTGCGGAGTTATCTGCGGGCGGAGATCAGCCGGATCGGCCACGTCGAAGTCGAGCACCTCGAATTGACGGCCGCCCACTGGCACGATGAATTCGGGGACGCGCTGCTCGCGCTCGAACACGCGGTGAACTCCGGTGATCACGACGAGATCGTGGCGCTGCTCGCCCGGACGTCGCTGGCCCTGATCGTCGGAGGTCATGGTGAGGCCGTCGGCCGGCTTCTCGCGCGGGCACCCCGATCTTCGCAGGACCACCCGTCTGCGCGGCTCATCCGCGCCGCCGCGGCGCTCGCGTCGGGCAACATCGCGGTGGCCACGTCCACCCTCGAACTTCTCGACCGCAGACGGTCGGGGTTGCTGGTGGACGGTGCCACCGAGTCCCGGTTACACCTGCTGCTCCGCGAATCGCTCCGGGTGCAGACCGCGATCGGCACCGGCGACATCGAGACCGCCCTGAACCGGCTGCGCAGCGTGGGTGTCGGATCGAGCGGCGATCCCGATCTCGACGCGTTCGTCCTGCTCCAGGAAGGGCGTGCGCTGCTGTTCCTCGGGCGGAACGACGAGTCGGAGGTCGTGCTCGAGAAGTCGTTGGCTCACGCTCGCCTCGGCGATGCGTCGCTGGGCGTCATGTACTGCCTGGGGTCTCTCGCCGCCATCGCGATGTCGCGGGGAGACGTCGTGCGAGCGTCCGCACTGGCGGAAAAGGCACTCACGATCGGTCGGACGCATTCGGCAACGAGCGATCCGACATTCCACTTGACCAAGCTCGTCGACTCCTGGTGCCGCTACCTCCGGATGGATCCCGATGCCGCCCGTCTCGCCGCCGAATCCGCCGAGGCGCTGCGTCGGGCGAACACCGGGACCGCAGGCTTCGCCGACGGTGCCGCCACCCTGTTCGGTCTCGACGAGTCCGGATACCGGCACAATTCGGTGACGACACTGCACGCGGAGAGCCCCGTGTCGTCCTCGTTGCCGGTTCCGCCGGGGGTCCGGGCGGTGTTGCTGCCAGCCATCCAATACGCGTATCTATCTGCCGGCGAGACCGGGTGGGCGCACGAACTGGCGACCGAGACGCACGCGCTCCTCGGGCCCACCGGCGACACAGCCCTCGTCGAGGCGATCATCCATCTGCATCTCCACCGCCTCGACTTGGCCCGCAAGACGCTCCAACCCGTCCTCGACGGTGAACTGGAGTGCGCGGCGGGAACCAATCTGATCGCGGTGTCGCTCGTGGACGCATCGATCGCGCTTGCCCGCAAACATGATTCACGAGCCCACAGCGCACTCACCGAAGCGTTGCGTCTCGCGGAGCCGCAGTCGGCGTTGCGCCCGTTCCACGACTGCGGACCGCAGATCCGAGAACTCCTGGTGCGGAGCACCGGCCGGTTCGGTGTCCTCGAACCCTTCGCGGAGAGGCTCCGGGCGTCGTTCCCGCGGTCGAAGAGCGCTGCGTCCGACATGTTGACTCCCCGCGAACTGGAACTCCTCGTGGAGCTTCCGTCGTGGCGGACCGCCGAGCAGATCGCGGCAGATCTGTGCGTGTCGGTGAACACCGTGAAGACCCATCTGCGCGGGATCTACCGCAAACTCGGCGTCACCTCCCGCCGCGACGCCATCGCCGCCGCGCAACACAACGGCCTTCTCTGAGCCGGTTCACCACTTGCGGGTGAGGCGCGTTGCCGTTCTGTCGGTCACCCTGAAATCTACGGCTGACCGAGTTCTGGAACGACGATGCGAATGAAGGAGCCCACCGTGGTGCGTCCTGAATCGAACTGGCCCGGCAAGGTCAGGTACGCCTTCCTGATCAGCGGCGCCCTGTCCGATCGGGTGCTGGCCGCGTTCCCCGAGTTGGACGTCTCGGACGTCACGACCGGCGACACCACACTCTACGGTCCGGTCGACAGCCCGACAGATCTCCGTGGCATGCTGGCGCGCTTCGACGCGCTGGGACTGACCGTCATCGAGATGCGGCGGCTACCGGACTGACCCGGCGTCGGGGTTCAATGGTTGGAGGGTCCCGGGAGGCGGTGAAGCCGATGTGAGCGGCGAGTTCGAACCGGGCACGGTGTTTGCCGGCTACGTGATCGAACGGGTTCTGGGACGAGGCGGCATGGGCACCGTCTACCTCGCCCAGCATCCCAACCTGCCGCGCAAGATCGCGCTCAAGCTGCTCGACACGTCGTGGACGAACGACGACTACGTCCGGTCACGTTTCGAGTCGGAAGCAGACCACGCCGCACATCTCGACCATCCCAACATCGTCACCGTCCACGACCGTGGCCGTGAAGGCGGCAGGTTGTGGATCGCGATGCAGTACGTTCCCGGCACCGACGCCAGGAAAGCTCTCGGTTCCGGCGCCCTGGACGTCGAGCGCGCCGTGCACATCGTCAGCGAGACGGGGAGAGCACTCGACCACGCTCACGACGCCGGGATTCTGCACCGTGACGTGAAGCCGGCGAACATTCTGCTCGCGCCGGGTGATCCCGAACGTGTACTGCTCACCGATTTCGGCACCGCCAAAGCCCTGGACGAAACGCATCAGCTGACCCGCACCGGGATGTTGGTGGCGACCCTGCACTACGCCGCGCCCGAGCAGATCGAGGGCGAGAAACTCGACCACCGGGTCGACATCTACGCGTTGGGCTGCACCTTCTTCCACCTGCTCACCAACGAACCGCCGTACCCCGGTAACACCGCGTCCTCGGTGATGCACGGCCATCTGAGCGGACCGATTCCCCAGCCGAGCGTGGTGCGCCCCGGGCTGCCCGCCGGTGTCGATGCGGTCGTCGCGCGCGCCATGGCCAAGAACCGCGAAGATCGCTACTCGACCTGTCGTGAGTTCAGCGACGCCGTCCGGGCGATCGAGTGGGCCGGGCCCGGCCACGTGACCCGGCCTGCTGCCCTGGTCGACCCCGCCGCGACCACCCGCGCGAGCGGTCCTGACGTGACCCGCCCCGACACCGAACGGGGTGCGGCGCCCACGAAACCGACAACGGTCGGGGGCTCGCGCCGACGGAAGCGCTGGCTGCTCGCCGCGCTTCTGGGCGTCCTCGTCGTCGCCGCTGTCGCCTACGTCGCCTGGCCGGGCGAGGAGTCGACGAGCGCGCAGGTCGTGCTCCCGCTGACCGATCTGCAGGGACCCGCCGGGCTCGCGGTCTCGGGCACCGGGGACCTGTACATCGCGGACAGTGCGGCCAAACAGGTCCTGAAAGTGAGCGCCGGGACGTATGCGCAGACAGCTCTTCCCTTCACCGGACTCGAGGTTCCGCAGGGAGTGGCGGTCAGTACGTCCGGCGATGTGTACGTCTCCGACCTCGTGACCGATACCGTGACGATGCTGCACGGCAGCACCCAGGTACCGATGCCGTTCGGCGGCCTGAACCAGCCGTTCGGAATCGCACTCGGACCGGACGCCACGCTGTATGTCGCCGATACGCTGAACAATCGGGTGATGGCCCTGCGCGACGTCACCGCGGCTCCCGTCGCGGTGCCGCTGACGGTGATCGGCCCGTTCGCCGTCGCCGTCAGTGAGCACGGGGATCTCTACGTCGGCACGCCCAACAAGGTTCTCGCGTGGAACGCCGCCACCCGTGCCCAGAGCTTTCTGCCCTTCACCGACCTCCAGAGCGTCGGGGGTGTCGCGGTCGACGACGAGGGAACCGTGTACGCCATCGATCAGAACCACAATCGGATTCTGCGGCTGGCCGCCGGTTCGGACGAGCAGGAGGTTCTCCCGTTCTCCGGGCTGGACCAGCCGGAGGGGATCGCCGTGTCGAGCCGAGGCGACGTGTACGTCGCGGACACCGACAACAGCAGAGTGGTCATGCTCCCGGCGGGCAGCTGACCGCTCGCGCTCAGGCCTGGCGCGCCAGATCGAAGCCGAAGGATTCCGCCACGGCCTCGTCCACCCGGCCCTGGTGATTGGCGAGGAGCTCTTCGCGCTCGTTCGCGGAGAGTCCACCCCAGATGCCGTACGGTTCACCGACACTGAGCGCGTGCTCGCGGCACTGCACCAGCACGGGGCATCCGCGGCAGATCATCTTGGCGCGGAAGTCCCGCATCTCGCGTGCCCGGCCACGTTCGCGGTCGGGGTGGAAGAACGTGGACGACTCGTAGCCGCGGCAGGCGGCGTCCCTCTGCCAGTCCCACACCTCGGCGACCGGAATGGGAAGACTCAACCGATTGGACATTGCACTCCTCCAGATACTCGTGAGCCGTTGTGTGCGAGCCCGAGAACTCGTTCCCGGGCCAGATCGGCGGCGCCGACGATGCCGACGTTCGCGCCGAGTTCAGCCAGTCGCACCTCGGCGACCGGTCGGTGTGCGCGTCCGGTGAGACGGTTCTCGAACGCGGCGGCGGCGGGACCGCGCAGCAGTTCGCCCGCCTCGCACACGCCCCCGCCGATGATGAACAGGTCAGGGTCGAAGAACGCGGCGATGTCCGCCATGCCGTGCCCCAGCCAGGAACCGATCACCCGGAAACACTCGAGTGCCGCGGGGTCGCCCTCCTGCGCGGCCGCGGTGATGTGCAGGCCGGTGATGGCGTCCGCCCTTCCGCCGGCGCGGGCGAGGAGATCGGCGGCGAAACCGGGCGAGACGTTCGCGAGATCCTGCGCTTCGCGGACCAGTGCCCGCCCACTGGCGTAACGCTCCCAGCAGCCGTGGTTACCGCAACCGCAGCGGCGACCGTGCGGTTCGACGTTGAGATGCCCGAATTCCGCTGCCACACCGAACTTGCCGCGATGGAGAACGCCGTCGACGACGATGCCGCCGCCGATGCCGGTTCCGACCGTGAGCACGACGACGGTCTGCCCCGTCCGCCCGGCCCCGAAGCGCGCCTCGCCCCATGCCGCGGCGTTGGCGTCGTTCTCGACGACGGTCGGCAGTCCGCAGGAGGCCTGGACGACCTCGCCCAGGGGCTCGTTGCGCCAGGCCAGGTTCGGGGCGAAGAGCACGGTGCTGAGATCGGCGGCCACGAAGCCGGCCGCGCCGATACCGACCGCTTGCACGGGGTGCGTGGCCGCCAGTTCGCGAACGAGTTCGGCGATCGCGTTCTCGACCCCCCGCGCATCGTGGGACGGGGTGTCACGACGCACCATCCGGTGGATGACTCCGTCGGTGTCGACCACGCCGGCTGCGATCTTCGTGCCACCCACGTCGATGCCAATTGTCAGAGCCATGTCTCGTGTCCTCTTCAAATCTGCGAGTGAGGGGTGTCACGCTGACAGTAGAGGACCTTTGGATTTTCATCAATACACACTTCCGTCTTTTCGAGAACAAAGCCGGGCCATCTCCAAGTGGACAAGCACTGTGATCTAGGCCATAGTTTTTCCTCGTCGGCGTCTGCCGACACACCCCTAACACTCGGATCGTCCGGCACGTTCCTGCCGGTGGAGGGATTCATTTCTCATGGCAACAATCACCTATGACGGCGCGACCAGGCTCTTTCCCGGCTCGGACGTCCCGGCGGTCGATCAACTCGACCTGCATATCGAGGACGGCGAATTCCTCGTCCTCGTCGGCCCGTCCGGCTGCGGCAAATCCACCTCGCTGCGGATGCTCGCCGGACTCGAGGACGTCGACGGCGGCCAGATCCTGATCGGCGGCCGCGACGTCACGCACGCCGAACCCAAGGACCGCGACATCGCGATGGTCTTCCAGAACTACGCGCTCTACCCACACATGACCGTCGCGGAGAACATGGGCTTCGCCCTCAAACTCGCCGGCACCGACAAGACCGAGATCCGCACGCGCGTCGGGGAGGCCGCCGACATGCTCGACCTCGGCGATTACCTGGACCGCAAACCCAAGGCCCTCTCCGGCGGTCAGCGACAGCGAGTCGCGATGGGCCGCGCCATCGTCCGGCAACCCCAGGTGTTCCTGATGGACGAGCCGCTGTCGAACCTCGACGCGAAACTGCGAGTGCAGACGCGCACCCAGATTGCCCAGCTCCAGCGCCGCCTCGGCACCACCACCGTCTACGTCACCCACGACCAGGTCGAGGCCATGACGATGGGCGACCGGGTCGCCGTCCTCAAGGGCGGGGTGCTGCAGCAGTGTGCGTCCCCGCGCGAGCTCTACCGCCGGCCCGCGAACGTCTTCGTCGCCGGTTTCATGGGTTCACCGTCGATGAACCTGTTCACCGTCCCCGTCACCGACGGCGGGGTGCGGATCGGCGACCAGCTGGTTCCTGTCCCCCGCGACGTCCTGACCGCGACCGGCGGGCGTGAGGTGATCTTCGGGATCCGGCCCGAGCACGTCGAGATCGCCGACTCCGGCGGGCTGAAACTCGAGATCGACGTTGTCGAGGAACTCGGCTCCGAGGCCTTCGTGTTCGGCCGCACCACCGTGGGCGGGCGGACCGAGAACCTGGTCGCGCGGGTCGACTGGCGCAACCCACCCGAGAAGGGCCAGGTCGTGCACGTCCGCGTCGACGAGGCCCATGCGCACCTCTTCGCCACCGACGCGGCGGGCGAGCGCCTGGTGCGCTGACGTCAGAGTTCCGGCGGGCGGGCGGTCGAGCCCCTGACCACCAGGTGGGTCGGGAGCACGACCGCCCGTTCCGCCGGTTCCCGGCCGCTGAGCAGTTCCACGACCGCCCGGCCGGCCGCCGCCCCCTGCTCTCCGACCGGCTGCCGGACCGTGGTCAGGTCGGCCAGCTCGGCCGTCGGGTGATCGTCGATCCCGATCACCGACATCCCGGCCGGAACGGGGATACCCGCACGTCGCAGCGTGCGCAACGCTCCGACGGCGACCTCGTCGGAATGACAGAACACCGCGGTGGGCACCTCGGCGCGGCTGAGCAGTAGTTCCATGCCGCGCTCGCCGCCCTCGATTCCCCAGGGAACGGTGACGGTGCAGTCGTCATCGAGTCCGGCGTCGGCGAGGGCGGCGTGGAAACCCGCCACCCGGGCGATGTCGCCCTCCCAGTACTGGCCTTCCGGGTCCACGGTGCGGATCATGCCGATCCGGGTGTGGCCGATCCTGATCAGGTGCCCGACGGCCTGGCGCGCGGCCAGTTCGTCGTCGATCCGGACGGACGGGAACTCGCCGGCGTGCGCGCCGATGACGACCACGGTCACATCCATCTCCTCGAGCCGCGCCCGCTCCGGCCCGGTCAGCGGAAACGCCACGGCGATGACGGCATCGACCTTGCGGCGCAAGGGAAGCCGTTCGAAGAATGATTCGCGCTGCGACGACTCCTCGAGGCAGTACAGCAGCACGTCCAGATCCGCGGCGCGGAGTTCGTGTTCGATGCCGGCGAGAATCCGCGAATAGAACCAGGCGTCGATCCACGGCACCACGACGGCAACCCGCCCGGTCGCGCCCCCCGACAGCTTCGACGCCTCGGGTGAGATGACGTACGCCAACTCGTCCGCGACCCTCTGGATTCGCAGTCGCGTCGCTTCGGAGACACCCCGCTCGCCGCGCAACGCACGCGAGACGGTGGCGATCGAGACTCCGGTGCGGCGCGCGACGTCGGCCATGTTGACGGACTGCTTGGGGATCACGTTCCCACAGTAGGCGAGCAACGCAAATATTTGCGTAGATTCCTCACAGAATCCATGCCGCTGTAGTGCGCAAAAGAAATCACCCTGCTCGAGTTGACAGCCACCTGTGACGTGCCTCACGCTATTTACGCAAACGTTTACGCATCACATTCCCCCATCCCATCCCCGCACCGAGGAGATTCGATGACCCAGTCCGCGGAGTCGACCGCAACCACCGTCGCGAGCCGGCACCCCGAAGCCTGGTGGAAGACAGCCGTCGTCTACCAGGTCTACATCCGCAGCTTCGCCGACGGGAACGGCGACGGCGTCGGCGACCTCACCGGCCTGCGTTCCAAGCTGCCCTACCTCGCCGACCTCGGCATCGACGCCGTATGGATCAATCCCTGGTACCCGTCGCCGATGGCGGACGCCGGCTACGACGTGGCCGACTTCCGCGACATCGAGCCGTCGTACGGCACGCTCGCGGAGGGTGAGGCGTTCATCGCCGAGGCCCACGAACTGGGAATCCGCGTGATTCTCGACATCGTGCCCAACCACACCTCCAGCGAGCACCGCTGGTTCGAGGCCGCCCTCCGCGACGAGCCCGGAGCGCGGGACCGCTACATCTTCCGCCCCGGCCGCGGCCCGACAGGCGACGAGCCGCCCAACGACTGGCAGAGCGCGTTCGGCGGTCCCGCATGGAGCCGCCTGGACACCGGCGAGTGGTACCTGCACCTGTTCGCCCCCGCCCAGCCCGACCTCAACTGGGAGCACCCCGAGGTCCGTGCGGAGTTCGAGGACATCCTGCGCTTCTGGTTCGACAAGGGCGTCGACGGCTTCCGGATCGACGTCGCCCACGGCCTGGCCAAGGATCCCGCACTCCCCGATGCCGGTGAGCGCCTTCCCGGTTCGCAGCACACCGACGCCCACCCCGCGTGGGATCAGGACGCCGTCCACGAGGTGTACCGGGGCTGGCGGGCCGTCGCCAACGCCTACGCCGACCGCGTCTTCGTCGCCGAGGCCTGGGTGCCCGGCAACGACCGCCTGGCCCGCTACCTGCGCCCCGACGAGTTGCACACCGCGTTCCAGTTCGACTTCCTGCGCGCCCCGTGGCGTTCTGTGAGCATCCGCGCCGTGATCGACGATGCGCTCGAACAGGCGGCCACCGTCGGGGCACCCGCCACGTGGGTGCTCTCCAACCACGACGTTCCCCGCACCGTCACCCGCTACTCCCGCTCACAGCCCGACCACCTGGTCGAAACCGACTGGGAGCGGGCCCGCTGGGCGCTCGAGGAGCCGAACCACGAACTCGGCAGGCGTCGTGCCCGCGCCGCCGCGCTACTGCAGCTGGCGTTGCCGGGCACCGCATACATCTACCAGGGTGAGGAACTCGGACTGGAAGAGGTCGAGGACCTTCCCGACGAGGCCCGTCAGGATCCGACGTGGTTCCAGACCGGCTTCACCGACTGCGGCCGGGACGGCTGCCGGGTCCCGATCCCGTGGTCGAACGACGCGGTGCCGTACGGCTTCTCCCCGTTCGACGCGGAAGAGGACACATGGCTTCCGCAGCCGGAACACTGGGCCCCGCACACCGCGGAAGCGCAGGCCGGCCACCCCGAGTCGTTCCTCACGCTGTACCGCGAGGCGCTGGAACTGCGCCGCGACTTCTTCGACACCCCGCATCCCGTCGAGTGGCTCGACACACCCCGCGACGTGCTCGCGTTCGCACGCGGCGCGGTGCAGTGCTGGGTGAACACCGGCACCGAACCGGTCGCACTCCCCGAAGGACTGACCGTCGTGCTCGGTTCGGTCACCGGCATCACCAGCGAAGTTCTCCCGTCCGACGCTGCCGTGTGGCTGTCGGAACCGGGCGCGGGTGAATCACGATGAAGCGCGTCGCCGCCTGCGCGGTGGCCGTCGGCGTCCTGTTCGCGGCGACGTCCTGCGCCGATCAGGGCATCGACGCCGCCGCGCAGGCGGAGAAGGAGAACCTCGACGGCCGCGGGCCCATCACCTACGTGCAGGGCAAGGACAACTCCAACGTCGTCCGGCCGCTGATCGACGAGTGGAACGCCACCCACCCCGGGGAGGAGGTGACGTTCAAGGAGCAGTCCGACCAGGCGGACCAGCAGCACGAGGACCTGGTGCAGCACTTCCAGTCCCGCGACTCCGGATACGACGTCACCGTCGTCGACGTCGTGTGGACCGCCGAATTCGCGGCCCGCGGGTGGCTGCAACCACTCGAGGGTCCGATGGCGATCGACACGTCCGGCCTGCTACCCGCGACGGTCGAGGGGGCCACGTACGGGGACGTCCTGTACGCGGCTCCGCAGACCAGTGACGGTGCCCTGCTCTACTACCGCACCGACCTGATGGATCATCCGCCCGCCACCTGGGACGAGCTCATCGGCGCGTGCGGGACGGCGCGGCACGCCGGAATCGGCTGCTACGCCGGACAGTACGCCAAGTATGAGGGGCTGACCGTCAACGCGTCCGAGGCCATCAACACGGCAGGCGGGTCGATCCTCGGCCCGGACGGCGTGACCCCGACGATGAATACCCCGGAAGCCAGGGCGGGGCTGCAATCGCTCGTCGACGCCTACCGTTCGGGTGCGATCCCCCGCGAGTCCGTCACGTTCCAGGAGGAACAGGCACGGCAGGCATTCCAGAGCGGCGATCTGCTGTTCATGCGCAACTGGCCGTACGCGTACAGCCTGATGGACGGACAGGGCAGTTCCGCGGTGTCGGGCAAGTTCGGGGTGGCGCCGCTGCCGGGAAAGGGCGGACCCGGTCACTCGACTCTCGGCGGGCACAGCGCCGCGATCAACGTGTACTCCGAACACAAGGCCACCGCCTCGGACTTCCTGAAGTTCTTCCTGGAGAAGAAGTCGCAGGCGTTCTTCCTCTCGCAGGGATCGCTCGCCCCCGTCCGCGCCGACGTCTACGACGACCCGGAACTGGTCGAGCAATACCCGTACCTCCCCACGTTGAAGACGTCGATCGAGAACGCCGTGACCCGGCCGGTCACCCCGTTCTATCCCGCGGTCACCCGGGCCGTGCAGAACAACGCCTACGCCGCGATCAAAGGCGAGAAGACGGTGGACCAGGCCGCCGCCGACATCCAGTCCGCGATCGCCGCGGCCGGGTCCTAGAGGAGACAGCCGATGACCGTTCACGAACTCTCACTCGAGAAGACAGCCGCTCCCCCACACCGGGGCGGCGCGAGATCCGGCGAACCGGTGCCGGCGCGACCGCCGAAGGGGCGCAGCAGGGCGGCGATGTTCCTGATTCTGCCGACCATGATCCTGCTGGGCATCGTCGTTCTGTACCCGGTGGTCAGCGCCATGGTGATGTCGCTGTTCAAGGACCCGACGATCGATCCCGCCACCGGCAAGTTCGTCGACCAGGGTTTCGCGGGACTGTCGAACTACACGCACTGGCTGTTCCAGCGGTGCACCGACACGACCGGAGCATCCGTGTCCTGCCCCGGCGGCACGCTGGGATCGCTGTTCTGGCAGTCGGTGTGGGTCACCGTGTTCTTCACCGTCGTCACGGTCGCCATCGAGGTCGCGCTGGGACTGTGGTTCGCCACCATCATGAACCGGGCCTTCCGCGGTCGGGCACTGCTACGTACCAGCATCCTCGTGGCGTGGGCCATCCCGACCGCCGTCACCGCGAAGCTGTGGTACTTCGTCTTCGCGTACGACGGCATCGCCAACAAGTTGCTCGGCACGGAGATCCTGTGGACCGGTGACACGTGGCCTGCCCGGTTCGCCGTCGTGATCGCCGACGCCTGGAAGACGACACCGTTCGTGGCGTTGCTGATCCTCGCCGGACTACAGATGGTGCCCGCCGAGGTGTACGAGGCGGCGCGAATGGACGGCGCGAATGTCTGGCAGCGGTTCCGGTCGATCACGTTGCCGCTCATCAAGCCGGCCATTCTGGTGGCGGTCCTCTTCCGGGTGCTCGACGTCCTGCGGATCTACGACCTCCCGGCGATCCTCACCGGCGGCGGTGGCGGCGACGGCACGGCCACCACCACCCTGTCGATCCTGGTGATCGACCAGATGCGCCAGGGTTTCAACAGCGCGTCCGCCCTCTCCACGATCACGTTCCTGTTCATCTTCGCCGTCGCCTACGTACTGGTGAAGGTGATGGGCGTCAACGTGATCGACACCCAAGAGCAGCAGCGAAAGGCCTGATCCATGTCCACAGCAGTCGTCACACCGGGGATGTCCCGGCCCGCGGTGGTACGCCGGCGCCGGGGACCGTCGCTCGCATCCATCCGCACCTACCTCGGCCTGGCGGTGATCGTCGTCTGGGGTCTGGCCCCCGTCTATTGGATGGTGGTCACCGCCTTCCGCCACTCCGACTACACGTTCGACACCACGCCGTGGCCCACCCACGTCACGCTGGAGAATTTCGCGAGCGTGTTCTCGACGGAGGCGGGCAACCACTTCGCCAGGGCGCTCGTCAACAGCACGATCATCGGCGCCGTGACCACCGCGATCGGCCTGATCGTCGGCATCGGCACCGCGTACGCACTGGCGCGACTGCAGTTCCGGGGAAAGCACGTCGTCCTCGGAATCATCCTGGCGGCGTCGATGTTCCCGGGTGTCGCCGTCCTGACGCCCCTGTTCCAGCTGTTCACGTCGATGGGCTGGTTCGGCACGTACCAGGCTTTGATCATCCCGAACATCTCGTTCGTGCTGCCCCTCACCATCTACACCCTCACGGCGTTCTTCAAGGAGTTGCCGTGGGAACTCGAGGAGGCAGCCCGGATCGACGGGGCCAGCAGGCGGCAGGCATTCCGAATGGTGTTGCTGCCCTTGGCCGCACCGGGACTGTTCACCACCGCGATCCTCGCGTTCATCGCGTCGTGGAACGAGTACCTGATCTCCAGTCAGCTGTCCAACGACGTGACCCAGCCGGCCACCGTCGCCATCGCGCAGTTCGCGGGTAGCAAGCCGCACGAGGAGCCGTTCACGTCCGTGATGGCAGCGGGAACGGTCGTGACCATCCCGCTCGTCATCATCGTGCTGCTGTTGCAGCGCCGCATCGTGTCCGGCCTGACCGCCGGTGGCGTCAAGTAATGCGGCTCCGCCGCCCGTGAGTACTTGTTAACCGCCCGACGTTAACAAGTACTCACGGGTGCAGGTCGGCCCGGTACTGCCTCGGCGTCTTCCCGAACCACCGCCTGCAGGAACGGTTGAGGGTGCTCTGTTCGGTGTAGCCGAGCAGTCCGGCGATCTGGCCGAGATGAAATCCCGGTTCGGCGAGGTATCTCGCCGCCTGGTCGCGACGCTCCCGTTCGATGAGGTCCTGGCATCGCACACCCTCCTCGGCCAGACGTCGTTGCAGCGTGCGCGGATGCATCGACAGTTGGTCGGCGATGGCCTCGGCGCTGCAATGACCGGTGGGCAGCAGGCGCCGGGCCAGCTCCGACACCCGTTCGGACAGCGCCGCGGTGCTCGGCAGGTAGTGGGATTCCAGGTATTTCGTGGCAATGCGCCGGGTCTCCGGATCTGCGCTGTCGATCCGACGGTCCGCCAGGGCGCGGGGCAGTTCGAGCCCGCACCACGACTGTCCGAACAGGACGGGGCAGTCCAGCGCATCCCGGTAGGCGGCGTCCGACCCGAGTTGGTCGTGCACGAACGAGATCATCGAGGGACGCGCGTCAGGTCCGCCCAGCAGCCGCAGGATGCGGACGCCGTTGGCCATGGCCAGCTCGTACCCCTGAGGCAGATAGGGCATGGACGGTTCGGTCATCTCGTAGACGAACCGGACGTCACCCCCTGCGGTGCGCGGCCGGATGGTCAGCTTCAGGGCGGGCGAATGCACGTAGAAGTAGCGGGCGATCGCCTCGAACGCGCCGTGCACGGTCTGCGCGTTCCGCGCGATCACGGCGACGGGCCCGAGGATGTCCAAGCCCTGCCAATGTGAGAGCCGAAGCCCGAAGTCCGGGCAGCCGAGGTCGGCGGCGCCGGCCTCCAGCACGTGCACGACCGCCTCGAACGACACGAACGCGTCCTCCTCTCGCTCGACTCCCGGGGGGATGTGGAAGCGCGCGAGGAATGACGCCGGGTCGGCGCCCAGCTCCCGGATCAGGTCGCCGCATCCCCAGAGGTTCGTGGCCCGGATCAGACTTCCCACGGGATCAACTCCCCTCTCGCCGGAAGCGGTGTCGGGAAATGCTAAAAGCATGTCCGGAAGTGTCAAGACTTGTGACGTGGCCCACAGTCATTCTGTTTGTACCCCATCCTGCAAATCCAGCAGGCAGAAGCGCGAGGAAGCCATGAGCACGACACATTTCGACGTTCTGATCATCGGTGCCGGACTGTCCGGCATCGGAACTGCCTGCCAGGTGGCAGCCGAGTTCCCCCACAAGACCATCGCCGTGCTGGAGCGCCGCGAGCGGCTGGGCGGGACGTGGGATCTGTTCCGCTACCCCGGTATTCGGTCCGACTCCGACATGTTCACGTTCGGCTACAAGTTCCGGCCGTGGCACGACTCGAAGGTGCTCGCGGATGGTGCGTCGATCCGCCAGTACATCGCCGATACCGCGCGGGAGTTCGGCGTCGAGGACAAGATTCGTTACGGCCTGAAGATCGTCGAGGCCGACTGGTCGACAGCCGAGGAACGCTGGACCGTGACGGCCCTGCACGAGGCAACCGGCGACATTCGCACCTACACCTGCGGGTACCTGGTCAGCTGCACCGGCTACTACGACTACGACGCCGGCCACCTGCCGGACTTCCCGGGTACGGACCGGTTCCAGGGCCGGTGCGTCCACCCACAGCAGTGGCCGGAGGACCTCGACTACACCGGTAAGAAGGTCGTCGTGATCGGAAGCGGCGCCACCGCCGTCACCCTGGTCCCGTCGATGGCCGGCGATGCAGAGCACGTGACCATGCTGCAACGCTCACCGTCATACATCTTCTCGATACCCGCACTCGACAAGATCTCCGAGGTACTGGGCCGATTCCTCCCCGCCAAGTGGGTGTACGCGTTCGGACGCAAGCGCAACATCGCCCTCCAGCGAGGGCTCTACCTGGCATGCCGGCGGTGGCCCCGGCAGATGCGGCGATTCCTGCTCTGGCAGGTTCGACGACGCCTCGGCCCAGGATTCGACATGAGCCACTTCACGCCGAACTACATGCCGTGGGACGAGCGCCTCTGCGCGGTGCCGGACGCGGACCTCTTCACCGCGCTGTCGTCCGGCGACGCGTCGATCGTCACCGACCACATCGACACGTTCACCGAGAAGGGCATCCTGCTGAAGTCGGGACGGGAACTGGAGGCGGACGTCGTCGTCACCGCCACCGGCCTGAAGATCCAGATGCTCGGCGGAATGGAACTGTCCGTGGACGGGCAGCCCCGCCCGCTGCACGGGCAGATGACCTACAAGGGTGTGCTCGTCGAGGGAATCCCGAACCTGGCCTGGGTTTTCGGCTATACCAACGCGCCGTGGACCCTGAAGTCCGACATCGCAGGCGCCTACCTGTGCCGGCTGCTCCGGTACATGGACGAGGGCGGTCACACCGTCGCGACGCCCCGCGACGTGGAGAACTCCGCGATGGACATCGGCATGCTCGACCAGTTGCAGTCCGGGTACGTGCAGCGCGGCAAGGATGTCATGCCCCGCCAGGGGTCCAAGGAGCCGTGGAAGGTTCTCATGCACTACGAGAAGGACTCCACGATGCTCCTCGACGAACCGGTTCACGACGGGCTGCTGCAGTTCGGGGCGCCGGCATGAGGAACATCGACCGAGGTGTCATCCGGACCTGTCTGCGCAGCGCACGACCGCTGTTCGCGTCCCACCGCGTGCCCGTCGGGACGAAGCGCCTCATGGTCGAGACGGTGACGGCCGCCGCGCGCCCGCCGCGCGGCACCCGGTTCGAGCGCGACACGGTCGCCGGTGTCCCCGTCGTCCGGGTGCGGCCGGCGCACACCACCCGCGGGACGCTGATCTACCTCCACGGCGGCGGATACGCCCTCGGGAGCGCGAAGGGCTACCGCGGCCTGGTCGCGCACCTCGCCGCAGCCGCCGGGACGGCCGCGGTGATCCCCGACTACTCACGCTCACCGGAATTCCGCTACCCGATTGCGCTCGAGGAAATGGTCGCGGTCTATTCCCGGCTACTCGACGACGGACTCGACCCGAACAGCACCGTCGTCGCGGGTGATTCCGCCGGCGGCGGACTGACGCTGGCGCTCGCGATGACATTGCGTGATCGTGGCTTCCCCGCCCCGGCCGCGCTCGGCCTGATCTGCCCGTGGGCCGACCTCGCGATCGACGTCGACAGGACGCGCCCGGTGCTGCGCGATCCCCTCATCCTTCCGTCCATGACGGCGGAATGGGCCCCGCGCTATGCCGGACACCACGATCCGCGATCGCCGGGGATCTCCCCGGTGTACGGCGACATGGCGGGTCTGCCGCCGATCGTCGTGCATACCGCCGGCGACGATCCGATCTCCGTCGACGCGGAGAAGATCGAAGCAGCCGTCGCCGCCGCGGGGGGCGTCCTCGACCATCTCCGGTTCGACGACCTCTGGCACGACTTCCACCTCCAGGTCAGCATCCTCGCCGAGGCACGCCAGGCGGTCACCGACCTCGGCGCATCCCTGCGCCGGCACGTCCTGAAGATTCACCCCGACACAGCACAGGTTGCATCCACATGAGTACGTTCGACGGCAAAGTCGCCGTCATCACCGGAGCAGATCCGGCATCGGCCGGGCCCTCGCCCTCGATCTCGCGAACTACGGCGCCAAGCTCGACGTCGCCGAACGGGAAGCAGTGCTTGCCTACGCGGATGACGTCGTCGCACACTCCGGCACGGTCCACCAGATCTACAACAACGCCGGCATCGTCTACAACGGCAGCGTCGAGAAGTCCGAGTTCAAGGACATCGAGCGGATCATGGACATCGACTTCTGGGGCGTCGTCAACGGGACCAAAGCCTTTCTGCCGCATCTGGTCGCGTCCGGCGACGGACACGTCGTCAACATCTCGAGTCTGTTCGGGCTGATCGCAGTGCCCGGCTAGAGCGCCTACAACGCCGCGAAGTTCGTTGTCCGCGGCTTCACCGAGTCGCTGCGTCAGGAGATGCTGATCACCAAGCGCCCCGTCCAGGTGACGTGCGTGCATCCCGGTGGCATCAAGACCGCCGTCGCCCGGAACGCCACTGTCGCCGAGGACGAGGACGCGCAGACCTTCGCGGAGTTCTTCGACAAGCGGCTCACCCTCTACACCCCGGAGATGGCCGCGACGACGATTCTCGACGGAGTACCTTCCATGCCGTGGATGAAGTAGGAGACTGCCGGGGTCGTCCTAGGACGCCAGGATCTTCGCCTTCTCGGCGTTGAATTCGGCTTCGGTGAGCACACCTTGCGCTCTGAGTTCTCCAAGATCCTTCAGCGCGGCGATCCGGTCGACGCTCCCTCCTCCCGCGGAGGGGGTGGGGGCGGCCTGCGGCGGGGGTGCCTCGGAGTAGGCCGGGGCCTCGTTCTGCGGTGCTTGCGGTTGCTGCTGCGGTTGCTCTTTCGCCGCCCACCGCTGGCCCTGACGTCGAGACACTCGATTCGACACGGACGTCGCGGTTCCGGCGATGACAGCGGTGCGGGCGATCCCGCGGAGAAGTCCAGGCATGGTGTTGTCCTCGGTTTCAGTTTCTGGCTTCGAGAGCGTCGAGTGACGCCAGGATGCCCTGTACAGGGATGCGGCCCGACGCCACGAGTTGCGCTCCGGTGCGACGCAGGGCGGTTGCGAGCGGTGCGGCCCAAGTGTTCTCGTAGACCAGTACCGCAGCCGAAGCACCTGGCTCGAGCACGGATCCGGCGTCGGCGATGTCCGTCAGGTCGAGTAGGCCGGTCGAGGCCTCGGCGAAGAGCGACACATCTATATCGCCCACGAGTCCGACGTCGACGACGTCGATCGCCACGACGGAGCCGTCCGTTTCCTTACGAAGGAAGACCAGGTCGAGCACTCGCACGGTGCCCTGCTCGACGAGTTCGCGGAGGATCGCCAACGCTGATCCGTCCGGTCGTCGGTCGGCAGGGAACTCCACCACGAGATAATCGATGGGTCCGCTATCCTCCGGATCGATATCGTTCACCGGAAACCTCTCTTCGTGCATGCCAACCGGATCCGCAGATGCCACCCCGGATCCGGGCTCGGTCACGGTAGTCCGGGATCTCCCGCGAGAATTCCGGCCATCGTCCGAGCATAATCCGGTTCGAGGCCCTCTCACGGGCTTTCCGTGATCCCACCGTGGTGGGTTCACCAGACACACAATTGGCCGCGGCCCTGGAGGAGGCGTCGGTCCCCGAAACCACCGCCCAGGGCGTCCTCGACATCAATTCCGGCGCGCGACTCGAGGCGCTCCGGGGGCGTACGCCGTCACCGCACTGCTCGTCACCACGGCGTTGTTCTCAACCGCGCGGATCCCCCGCACCCCGTCGGTACGCCCGAACGAAAGGCTGCGGCCGCCCCCACGGGTCGCCGCCGTTCGTAGGACTTTCCCGCGTCGCTGTCCGGTGGCAGCATTCTCCCCGTGACTTTTGCTCATCGTTTGCGTCCCCGTCTCGTCGAAGAGCGAGCGTCGGTATCGCCGCTCGAGCTGTTCTTCGACCTCGTCTTCGTCTTCGCGCTCACCCGCGTCACCGACCTGATGGCCGAGGACCCCACCGGGGTGAACCTGCTGCGCGGCGCACTGGTGATGGCCGTCCTGTGGTGGAGCTGGGTGGGGTACGCCTGGCTCTGCAACCTCGTGCGCGCCGACGAGGGCATCGTGCGGGTGGTGATGTTCGGCGCGATGGGCGCCATGTTCATCACGGCCCTGACGATCCCCGAGGCGTTCGACGACCTGGCCGGCGGACTCGACGGCCCCGTCATCTTCGCCCTCGGGTACTTCGTCGTCCGCCTGCTGCACCTGGTGATGTTCTGGGTGATCAGCCGCACCGACCCCCAGCTGCGCGGTCAGGTGCTGCGCTTCGCACCGAGCATGATCACCGGCACCGTGTTCCTGCTCATCGCGTCGCAACTCACCGGCACCGCGCAGACGGTGATGTGGATCCTCGCCCTCGCCGGCGACTACCTCGGCACACTGATCGGCGGCACCGACTGGCGGTTGCGGTCGGTGAGCCACTTCGCCGAACGGCACGGCCTCATCATCATCGTCGCGCTCGGCGAGTCGATCGTGTCGATCGGCATCGGTGTGGCGAGCCTGCCGATCTCCTGGGCGATCATCGTCGCCTCGCTGCTGGGGCTGGCGGTGTCGGGGCTGCTGTGGTGGTCGTACTTCGACGTGACGTCGCTGGCCGTCGAGCACGCCTTCGAGGAGGCGACCGGTGCGCGTCAGATCAGGATCGCCCGGAACTGCTACAGCTTCCTGCACCTGCCGATGGTGATCGGGATCGTGATGCTGTCGCTCGGCCTGAAGAAGATCCTGTCGTACGTCGGCGACGGCAACCATCACCGGCTCACCGACCCGCTGTACGGCTGGCCGCTGATCGCACTGTTCGGCGGCGCGGCGCTGTACCTCCTCGCGCTGGTCGCGTTCAAGGCGTATGCGACGAGGTCGGTCACCGTGCCGCGCGTCGTGACAGCGGTCGTGCTGATCGCGCTGCTCCCCGTCGTCTGGCACATCCCGGCCCTCGCCACCCTGGGCGTGCTCACCGCGGTCCTGGTCGCGATGATCGGATACGAGATGGTCCGGTACGACCAGCCCCGCGACGAGATCCGCCACGGCGCGCACCCGTGAGTACTTGTTAACGTCCGGCGGTTGACAAGTACTCACGGGCGAAGCAGTCCTGCACGGTGGCGGCACCGAATTACCTCTGAGGCCCGAGATGATCGAGCGGGAGGGATTGACACACCATGACAGACAACTCTCGCGGCCCACGATTACGCAGTCCACTGCGCGGACCGTGGCTGACCTCGGTATTCGGCCTCGTCCTGCTCATCGGACTTCCGGTCGTCATCGTCACGGGACTGCTCTCGTACATCGCGTACGGTCCGCAGTTCGGGCAGGCCCGACCCGGCGACGTCGGGTGGTTGCACCTTCCGTACTTCGCGTGGCCCACCCGGCCGTCGTGGTTGTACCGGCTCACCCAGGGGCTGCACGTCGGGCTCGGACTGATCCTGGTGCCGATCGTGCTCGCCAAGCTGTGGTCGGTGATCCCCAAACTGTTCGTGTTTCCGCCGGTGCGGTCGCCGGCGCAGGCGCTCGAACGTCTGTCGCTGATCGCCCTGGTGGGCGGTGCGCTGTTCGAGATCATCACCGGGGTCCTGAACATTCAGTACGACTACATCTTCGGCTTCGACTTCTACACGGCGCACTACTGGGGCGCGTGGGTCTTCATCGCCGGGTTCGTGACGCACACGATCCTGAAGGTGCCGTTGATGGTGAGGTCGCTGCGTTCCCGGTCGTTCCGGGAAGTGCTGGGCACGTCCCGCGCGGACACGCGCCCCGAACCGCCGGACGAGAACGGCCTCGTGGCCGAAGACCCCACCCCGCCCACGATCAGCCGCCGCGGCGCCCTCGCCCTGGTCGGTGGCGGCGCCGCCCTGGTCGCCGTCCTGTCGGTCGGGCAGACCACCGGCGGGTTCCTGCGCAGCGCCGCGCTACTCCTCCCCCGCGGCCGCTCGTACGGCGACGGTCCCAACGACTTTCAGATCAACCGCACCGCCGCGGCCGCGCAGATCACCCCGGAGCAGATCGGCGACACCTGGCGGCTCTCGGTGACGGGTGGCGCGGAACCCGTGCAGCTGAGCCGAAGTCAACTGCGCGCGATGCCGCCGCACACCGCGTCCCTTCCGATCGCGTGCGTCGAAGGATGGTCCACCACCGAGACGTGGACGGGCGTGCGACTGCGTGACCTCGCGGACGCCGCCGGGGTGACGGCGTTCACGTCGGCGAAGGTGACGTCGCTGGAACGGTCCGGGGCGTTCAACCAGGCGGTACTGACGTCCGATCAGGTGCGCGACGCCGACGCCCTGCTCGCCCTCGAGGTCAACGGCGCGGACCTGTCCCTCGACCACGGCTACCCCGCCCGGATCATCGTTCCCGCCCTGCCCGGCGTCCACAATACCAAATGGGTGCAGGCCATCGAATTCCGGGAGGCGTGAGATGCGCCGATTCGCCCGCTTCTACGGCGCCAACCCGTTGCATCTGCTGGCGGTGCTGTTCAGCTTCGCCCTCGCCGGATATGCGGTGGCGGTGGTGGGTCCGCAGAATCTGTGGAATCAGGACGTGTGGTGGAAGTCCATCGCCGTATGGTTCCTCGGCTCGGTGATCGCCCACGACCTCGTGCTGTTCCCTCTGTACGCGCTCGCGGACCGGTCCCTGACGTCCGGGCTGAACGCGATGCGGGGCAGGAGAACGTCACGACCGCAGACGGTTTCGGCGCTCAACTATATTCGCGTACCGGCGCTCGCGTCCGGGCTGACGCTGCTGCTGTTCCTGCCGGGAATCATCGAGCAGGGTGCCGACGCTTATCTCGCTGCGACGGGGCTGACGCAGGAACCGTTCCTCGACCGCTGGCTGCTGCTCACCGCCGCATTCTTCGCGGTGTCCGCCATCGCGTACGCCACCCGGGTCGCGCTGTCCCGCAAGGACGGTGACACCGTGAGCGGCTCATGAGGAGAACGGACGTGTCCACGGACCTCCTGATGCGGCGTGCGTCGGCGGGACTCCCGTGCTGGGTGCGCGACGCACGGGGAACGCGTCGCCCCCTGCCGGTAGGCCGGTGGATGGGCGGGGATGCATCCTCCCTCTCCGATCGGATCGCGGACCGGGTGATGCTCACCGGGTGTCACGGCGCCACCGTGGATCTCGGCTGCGGACCGGGGCGCCTCACCGCGGCGCTCGTGTCGGCCGGCGTCGCGGCGCTGGGCGTCGATTCGTCGTTCACAGCAGTGCAACTCACGATCCGCCGCGGTGGACTCGCGCTGCACCGAGACATCTTCGCGCCGCTTCCACGGTCCGGGCACTGGGACCGGGTGCTGCTCGCCGACGGCAACATCGGCATCGGCGGAGAGCCGGTGCGGATACTGCGCCGCGCGCGAGAATTGTTGCAACCACACGGAATTGTGATCGCCGAGGTGGATCCGCCGACCACGACAGGAGTTCGTCACGAACTACTGCGCTGGGAGACGGAGCATCTCGCCGGCGAGTGGTTCGCCTGGGCGAGTGTGAGTGTCGCCGCGATGTCCGGGGTCGCACGCGCCGCCGGACTGAGCGTGATCGATGTTCTGCAGCACGCCAATCGGTACTTCGTGCGGATGGAATGGGCGTAAGAGCTCTCCCATCCGACGGCGAAGTCGCACCGAATACCTAGTGAACATCCACCCACCACCCCTTCCTCCGGAAAGGTTGTTTGATCATCATGTCGAACTATCGAAAAGCACTCGTAGCAGCGGCCATCGGCACCCTCGCCCTGACCCCGCTCGCGGCGTGCTCGAGCAACGATTCGAATGCATCGTCGAATGTCAGCGCAGCAGCAGCCGCGCAACCCGCACCCGTCGCCCAGGTCGACAACCTGACCGGGGTGAGTACCGCTGTCGCACTGGATTCCGGCTTCACCGGAGCCCTGACGACGCTCGGCCTCACTCCCGGAGTGGTGGGTACGGCGGCCCTCGCCGAGGGATCGGTCAGCTTTCCGATCACCGGCGGCAACGTGAAGTACTGGGATCCGGGCACGGTGGATCCCTACGTGCAGGGCGAGATCATGCACGACGGCAGTGGATTGTCGCTGGCGGCACCCGGCACCGTCGTCGAACTCACCGATTTCACGATCGACCCGGGCACGTCGCTGCTCACCGGGGACGTGAGCGTCAACGGTGCGCCCGCGGCCGCCGATGCGGTGTTGTTCGATCTCAACGGCCGCACGTTGAAGCCGCTGCAGACAGGACCGAACGACACCGCGATCCTGCAGGGTACCGAGGTCAAGATCTCGGAGGACGCGGCCGGACTGCTGAACGAGACGTTCAAGACCGACGCCGTGAAGCCGGGGCTGCTGGTCGGAATCGCCACCATCACGATCGCGACCAAGTGATCGTCTGCCCCCGAACGGCACCTCGGATGCGCCGGCCGTCACCAGTTCGTGAACAGCAGATGGTTGACGGCCAGCGCACCGGCGGCCTGCACCGCGAGCCAGAACCGATGGCTTCCGCGCGGCAGGAGTGCGGGGGCGGCGAGAAGCCACACTGCGAACGGCAACCAGATCCGCTCGGTCTCCGCCTTGCTCAACGCGCTCAGGTCGGCGATCACCACCGCCAGCAGCGCGGAGAGTACGAGGAGGGGAACCGGCGACAGCGCCCGCACCCGCGACCAGGCGAACGCCCGGGGCAGCGCGGCGGGCACCGCCAACCCCACCGCGCAGACGAGCGACGCGAAGTTGGCCCAGCCCCAGTAGGCGAAGGGACGATCCGACGCGATGCCCTGGTAATACCGTTCCTGCACCAGTTGGTAGCCGTCGAACCACCAGAATCCGTACAGCGTGAACACAGCCGCCACCGCGAGCGCACCGACCAGCGCGCCGACCAGCGGGCGGGCCGTGCGCACGATCACCAGGACGGCGACCGCCGGAATCGCCATCAGCGTGAGCCCGTAACTGAGGTAGACACCGAACCCGAGCAGCACGCCCGCCGCCACCGCGACGAGGGCGGGGACCGGGACGGCCCGAGTCGCCGACCGGGCCAGCAGGGCGATCCCCCACGCCACCACACCGGCGAACAGTGCGTCCGCCGACACCGCCACCCAGATCGCGGCGGGTGCGAGGACGAGGAACGGGGCCGCGCGGCGGGCCATGGCCTCGTCGCCGAGCGCACGGATGGCGACGATCACCGCGGCCCCGGCGCTGGATCCGACCGCGACGCACAGCGCGGACGCCCAGGCACCGCCGGCGAGTCCGATCCGGTCGAGCCAGACGAACGTCAGGAGCGCACCGGGCGGATGCCCGGACACGTGGGTGGTCCACGAATCGGCCTGCAGGTCCAGGATCCGCCCCGCGAAACCGCGCAGCGTCGCGGGGATGTCCGTGACACGAGGGACCTCGTGGAGATACTCGTCGGTGGAGGTCAGGCGCCCGGCGAAGCCGCGCTGCCAGCCGTCGACCAGCGCGAGCGCCATCGACCACAGGGCGGAAACGAGCCACACTCCCACCGTGAGGCGACGCCACGCCAGCGTCTGTGCCAGGCCCGGCCCCCACATCACGACCGCCGCCGCGAGGGCGACGGCGACCGGCGTCCCCCACCCGGAGTGCACGTCGCGGAACCCGAACAGCGGCGCGGCGTCCGCGAAGTCCCGCACGCTCTCCGCGGTGCGGTTGACGATCGGGGTGATGGTCTCGTTTCCCAGGCACGGGACGACGAACGCGACCACCACCAGGATCAGGGCGAGCGCGGCGCCCGCGACGTCGCGGTACGGAAAATTCCGCTCCTCGGCGCGCTGCGGGGATCCGATGACGTCATCTCCTTCGGCGAAAGTCGCACTCGCGCCCAGCATAACGACGGAGGATTGACTACATGACCGCAATGAGTGCACGCGAACCGGCCCGCGCGGACGTCGCCGTGATCGGCGGGAGCGGCTTCTACTCGTTCTTCGACGAGGACGCCGCGGAAGTCACGATCGAAACTCCGTACGGCAGGCCCAGCGCCCCGATCACGGTCGGCGACGTGGAGGGCAGGCAGGTGGCGTTCCTCCCCCGCCACGGCGCCCGGCACGAATTCGCGCCCCACACCATCCCGTACCGCGCCAACCTGTGGGCGCTGCGCACGCTGGGCGTACGGCAGGTGTTCGCCCCCTGCGCCGCCGGCAGCCTCACCCCGGATCTCGGACCGGGCTCGATGGTCGTGCCCGACCAGTTGGTCGATCGCACCAGCGGGCGCACCCAGACGTACTTCGACGGAGGCGGCGTGCACGTGCAGTTCGCCGACCCGTACTGCTCTGACCTGCGCAAGGCCGCCGCCCGGCCGGGCACCGTGGAGGGCGGTGTGCTGGTGGTGGTCGAGGGACCGCGCTTCTCGACCAGGGCGGAGAGCCTGTGGTTCGCCCGGCAGGGCTGGACCCTCGTCAACATGACGGGCCACCCCGAGGCGGTCCTCGCCCGGGAACTCGAGATGTGCTACGCCACCATCGCTTTGGTCACCGACCTCGATGCGGGGATCGAGGCCGGCGACGGTGTACGCGCCGTGGACGTGTTCGCCGAGTTCCAGCGCAATCTCGGGTCGCTGAAGACGCTGGTGCGGTCCGCGATCGCCGCCGCGCCCGAGGGCGCCTGCGAAGCCTGCCGCGTCCACGAGGATGTGACGCTGCCGATCGAGCTGCCATGACGGGAACACGCGTACTGCTCACGGGTGCGGCCGGATTCATCGGCAGTCACGTCCGCGCCGCGCTGACCGGAGCCGGTCACGACGTCGTGGCCGTGGATGCGCTGCTCCCCTCCGCGCACGGTGCCGACGTCGAGCCGCCGGACGGTGTGCGCCGCGCCGACGTCCGCGACCTTCCCGCTCTGATCGAACTGCTGCGGGGTGTGGACGTCGTGTGCCATCAGGCGGCCGTCGTCGGTGCCGGTGTGGATGTGAGCGATGCCCCGGCCTACGCCAGCCACAACGATCTCGGCACCGCGACGTTGCTCGCCGCGATGCACGAGTCGGGTTGCGAGAAGCTGATACTCGCGTCGTCGATGGTCGTCTACGGAGAGGGCCGGTACCGCAACGGGCGGGGCGAGTTCGTGGAACCGGCCGCCCGCCGGGAGAAGGACCTGGCAGCGGGAATCTTCGACGAGACGGATCCCGATACCGGAGAGTCCCTGGAGTGGGCACTCGTAGAGGAGAACTCGCCACTGCGGCCGCGGAGTCTCTACGCCGCAGGCAAGGTCGCGCAGGAGAACTATGCGCTCGCCTGGGCACTGGCCACCGGCGGTTCCGTGACCGCTCTGCGCTACCACAACGTGTACGGCGAGCGCATGCCGCGCAACACCCCGTACTCCGGCGTGGCCGCGATGTTCCGTTCCGCCCTCGAGAACGGCGACCCCCCGCACGTGTTCGAGGACGGCAGGCAGACGCGGGATTTCGTGCACGTCCACGACGTCGCGGCGGCGAACGTGGCCGCGGTCGAGGCGGCGCTCACCGGATTCTCGGCGTTCAATGTGTGCTCGGGACAACCGATCACGATCGGCGAGGTGGCCGCGACGCTCGCCCGTTCGTACGGTGGCCCCGAACCCGTCGTCACCGGCGAGTACCGTCCCGGCGACGTGCGGCACATCGTCGCCGACCCCCGGCTGGCCCGGGAGCGGCTGGGGTTCCGGGCGCAGATCATGCCCGCCGAGGGGATCGCGGCGTTCGCGCACGCACCCCTGAGGAACGCGGCGCCGGCGGGACCTCCCCGTGTCTGAGCGCTCACCGATCCGTGCACGGGACGTCACCGTCGTGATCCCGTGCATGAACGAGGCCGGTTCCCTGCCCGGAGTGCTGGCCGCGGTGCCCCGCGACTACCGGACGGTGGTGGTGGACAACAACTCCACCGACGACACGGCCGCCGTCGCCGGCGCGCACGGTGCGTCGGTGGTGCGGGAGCAGGTCCCGGGATACGGTTCGGCCGTGCACGCCGGGGTGCTGGCGGCGCGAACACCGGTGGTCTGCGTGCTGGACGGCGACGGCTCGATGGACCCGGGTGAACTCCCCCGGCTGGTCGCCGCGCTGGACTCGGGCGCCGATCTCGCCGTGGGGCGGCGGCGGGCCGATCGGCGCGGGACGTGGCCGCTGCACGGCAGGATCGGCAACGCCGTCCTCGCCGCACGACTCCGGCGCCGGTACGGCCTGCCGATCCACGACCTCGGGGCGATGAGAGCCGTGCGCAGACAGGACCTCCTCGAGTTGGGCGTCGACGACCGCAGGTCGGGCTACCCGCTGCAGCTACTGGTGCTCGCCGGCCGCGCCCACTGGCGGGTCGTGGAGCGTGACATCACGTATCGCCCGCGCACCGCCGGCGCGTCGAAAGTGTCGGGTTCGCTGAAGGGCACTGTCGTCGCCGTCCACGACTTCTGGAAGGTGATCGGGTGACTCTCGACGTCGCGGTACTCGTGGTCGCGAAGGCGCCGGTGCCCGGGTTCGCGAAGACCCGGCTCGCGCGGGACGTCGGCGACGCCCGGGCCGCCGACCTCGCCGCCGCCTCGCTGCTGGACACCCTGGACGCCGTCACCGGTGCGGGTGCCGCGCGGCGGGTGGTGGCGATGACCGGCGACCTCGGCCGGGCGGTCCGGGGCACCGACATCACGTCGGCGCTCGACCGTTTCACGGTGCTGCCGCAACGGGGTGAGGATTTCGCGGAGCGATTGGTGAACGCCCACACCGACACGTTCGACGCGTTCGGCCTGCCGGTCCTCCAGATCGGCACGGACACACCGCAGGTGACGGCGGGACTGCTCGCGGAATCGGCGGACCTGCTCACCGAGAGGAAGGGCCGATGCGTCCTCGGACTCGCGGAGGACGGCGGGTGGTGGATCCTCGGAGTGCCCGACGCCGTGGCGGCGGAGGCGATCCGCCCGGTTCCCACGTCGAGTCCGGACACCGGACGCCTCACCCGGGAGGCGCTCCTCGCGGCGGGCGCCGAGGTGCTGTCGCTGCCGACGCTCCGCGACGTCGACTACGCGGCCGACGTTGCCCCGGTCGCCGCCCTCTGTCCGGAGTCCAGCCGCTTCCGCCGTGAGTACTTATTAACCACGGGAGGTTGATAAGTACTCACCGGGGGCGTTGATGCGGGCAAGTGCGAGGTAGAGCGGTTCGGTGGGATCGAGTTCGATCCCGTTGCGACGGAGGAACGCGTCGAGGGACAGGGCTGACCCCGCGCCGTCCTGTTTCAGCTCGCCGTCTGCCAGGAAGCGGAAGACGTTCGGGTGCTCGGCGACCACTTCGGCGTAGCGGGTGATGGCATGGTTCAGCGCCTCGTGCGGTGTGGTGAGCAGGAAGTTGAACTTGGGCGCCACCAGCATGTAAACGTCGTGGGTGGTGCGGTCGGCGATGGCCTTACCAACCTGTCGCTGGCCAAGAGCAACTCCGTCGGACAGTATTCGCAAGTGGCGTCGAACCTGCGGGACATGATCGTCCGGTACCAGGCCACGTCGTCCGCCCAGATCGTGCAGGCCGGGCCGGCCAGCGGCGATCAGGACGCCGCCGACGTCCTGGTCTTCCTCGACCAGACGGTCACCAACTCCAACTCCCCCGACCCTCGCGTCGACCGGAACCGCATGCAACTGTCGCTGGTCCGCGGGGGCGGCGGCTGGAAACTGGCGAATGTCCAACTGCTGTAACGCACCGTAACTTCCATGCCACCGGGCCCCTCTGCTCCCGCGCGTACCATCGGAGTGGATGTCGGAGAGAATGACACGCCATCCGTCCACCGTGGCCGACTGGAGCAACGATCGCCGCAAGGCGCGTCTGCACGCGACACGGCTCGGTCACCAGTGGCAGAAATTCGGTCGCACCCGGCGCCTCCTCGCCGCGGTCGCGCTCGGGACCGTCCCCCTGCTCCTGGCCGGCGGCCAGTACTGGGTTCACGACGTGCAACCCGAACGCGAGCGACTCGCACTCACCCAGCCACAGATCCACGAGGTGTACGACGCGCAGTCGCCCGCAGACCACGACACCGCCGTCGTCGACCTGGTCGGGTTGGGCAACAAGGATGCCACCGACACGGCCCGCACCCTGTCCTCGTACGACCGCATCGGGCGGGTATGGGCGGTCCAGTACGACAACGGCGGCATCGACACCAAGGTGATCAGCGAACTGATCGCCACCCACGCGGCCGACGAGGGCATCGACAACATCGTCCTGTCCGGGCACAGCATGGGTGGCGTCGTCGCGCTGGAGGTCGCGCAGCACATCTACGAGGACACGGACGCCAACCTCATCGGAGTGGTACTCGACTGCACCCCGGTGGACCTGCACGCCGTCCGGGCCGGGAGCCGCGACAGCGGCGAGGACATGCTGCGGTGGATCGGCTGGCTCCCCGGCGCGCGGGAGAGCCGGACGATGCGCCTGCTGGTGGAGACCGCGGCCCGGCAGAGCAGGTTCCTCGACACGAAGTCGGACTGGTATCCGCACGTCGACGTCGACGAGTTCCGCGACGTCGTCGACGAGGTCCTCACCGAGAAGGTCCTGTCGGAGGACGTGGCGAGCAACGGGCTGATCGAATCGCAGTTCAAGACCATCGTCGCGTCCGGTGCGATCGACAACCTGAAGTCGCTGGCGGTGGAGACGGACGACAAGCCGCGGCCCGGGATCGTCTTCGTGCGTCCCCGCGCGGGGTGGAAGGACCAGGTGGTCGACGTCGACTACACGCAGAAGATCCTCGTCGAACAGTCCGGCGGGACCGACGGCGCGCTCCTGGTGGCGAAGCTCGACGGGACCGGCCACGCGAATCCGAATCAGCAACCGGTCGCGTACAACGAGGCGATCGTAGGCCGCATCCTGCCTTTCCTCCAGCCCATGTTCGACGAGGTGTCGGTCACCAGCGACGCCGCGGGCGGCCGGCGCTGACGGCCCGGCCGGGCCACGCCGTCGTGCGGGACTCCCACGCCCGTGCCAGCAAGACCGCCAGGCCCAGGTACGCCCATCCCGCCAGCACGTCCACCACGTAGTGCTCGCCGCCGTAAACCAATACGAACGCCATGGCCAGCGGGTAGGCGACCAGCAGCGCCCGCGACCACAGGTTCTTCGCGAACGGCCAGAGAGCGACGGCCACGAGCAGGGCGAACGCCGCGTGCAGGGACGGCAGCGCGGCGACGGGGTTGCTCTGCGCCTCCAGCCACCGTGTGCTGACATCCGTGGGGACCACACCGAATCCGAAACCGGCGACGCGGCCCACGCTGCCCGAGATCACGTCCCCCTCGGCGGCCAGCCACGGCGGAACGGACGGAAACAGGATGTAGGTGACCAGGCCGAGATACGACAACAAGAGCACCCGCCGCATATACCCCGACCACAGGTCGCGCGAGTACACGTAGAAGACGGCCGCGACGACCCACGGAACGATGAAGTGGCTGGTGTAGACGATTCCCGTGAGCAGAGTCCACCACGGCAGCTCACCCGTCGGAGACAGCAGATTCTCCTGCAACCACAGTGTGGGGATCGTGCCGCCGAACAGCCAGGTCTCCACGGACACCAGTTCCTCCGCCCGCACCGGCATCCCGAGTTCGTGGGCGAAGCCCCGGCTGAGGTCGTACACGACGAGAGCGGCGATGAGCGGCAACCAGTCCCGCACGACGCGCAGATGGTCCTGCCACGGCCGATCTATCGTGAAGGCGACGAGGCCGGCGACGATCCACGTCGCCTGGTAGATGCGGTCGGTGGGGAGCCCCAGCGTGTAGATCGTGACGGCCAGCGCGAGCAGGTACGCACACCACACCGCACGCCGGAACCGCACTCGTCGCCAGGAGGCACCCGGCGTCCCCGGCGGCAGCGTGTTCGCGGGTGAGGACCGCTCGTCCGACCAGTCGTCCACGCGCACAATGCTATCGCCCGTGAGTACTTATCAACCGCCCTTGGTTAACAAGTACTCACGGGTGCAGCATCACCGTGCCTGCCTGCCCCGGCAGCGAAGCGTGCGGCACCCTCGACCGTTCCGTTGGCCAGAGAGATTGCACCGTGTCGGAATTCGTTCAGCAGGGCCTGATCCTCGGTGAGCCCCGACTGCTCGAGCAGCGACAACCGGTCCTGCCGCAGGCACACCTGAGGCAGACCGGCGATCTCGGCGGCCAGCTGCCGAGCCGCGGTGAGGGCCTCCCCGGCCGCGACCTTCCGATTGATCAGCCCGATGCTCAGGGCTTCGTCGGCGTCGACGGGCCGGCCGGTGAGGACGAGGTCCATCGCGCGACTCTCCCCGATGAGCCTCGGCAGGCGGACGGTTCCGCCGTCGATGAGCGGCACGCCCCAGCGGCGGCAGAACACTCCGAGGACGGCGTCCGCGCCAGCGACCCGCAGGTCGGCCCACAGCGCCAGTTCGAGCCCGCCTGCCACGGCGTGCCCGTCGATCGCGGCGATCACCGGTTTGGACAACCGCATCCGGGAGATCCCCATCGGGGCGTCACCGTCGGGTGCGACCCGGTTCCCGTTCCCGGAACTGATCGACTTGAGATCCGCTCCCGCACAGAATGTTCCACCCTCACCGTGGAGCACCGCGACGGACGCGTCCTCGTCCGCGTCGAATGCCCGGAAGGCGTCGGCGAGCGCGTCGGCGGTGGGCCGGTCGACGGCATTGCGGACTTCGGGCCGGTTCAGGCTGACGGTCGTGACCGGGCCGTCCTTGCGGACGAGTACCACGTCGGAAGTCATCGAGTGCGCCTTTCCTCGCTGGTGCAGCCGACGCTAGCACTCTTGACGGAAGAACGGAACGGGTGTTCACTCCTTGAATATGGCCTACCGGCGCACACCCGCCGTCCAGGAACGCCTGGACGCGCTCCGCACCACCCTCATCGATTCCGCGATCGGGCTGATCGCCCGCCACGGATACGCCGGGTGCTCGATCTCCGCGGTCGCGGCCGAGGCGGGTGTCGGCACCGGCACCGTCTACCGGCACTTCGCGAACAAGGGCGAACTGTTCGCGGAAGTCTTCCGCATCGTCTGCAGTCGCGAGGTGAGCGCCGCCGTCGAATCCGGCAACGCCGCCCGGGGCGCCGAGGGCCGCTGCGTCGCCGCGGTATCCGCCTCCGTCGGCACGTTCGCCGAACGCGCGCTGCGCGCACCCACCCTGGCGTACGCGCTGCTCGTCGAACCCGTCGACCCGCAGGTCGACACCGAACGCCTCCTGTTCCGCGAGTCGTTCCGCGACGCCCTCGCGGTCGCGATCGCCGCCGCCGTCGAGGCCGGGGAGATCCCGGAACAGGACGCGTCGGTGACCGCCGCCTGCATCGTCGGCGCCATCGGCGAAGCGCTGATTCTGCCCCTGGCCCGCGGTGCCGCCGACGGCGCGATCATCCCCGTCCTGCTCACCTTCACCCTTCGATCCCTCGGGAGCCCGACATGAGTGCCACACACGAGGTCTTCAACCAGGTGCCGCCGCTGATCAACTTCGACGCGGCCGATTACGCACCGATCCTCGAAGCGCTGCAACGCGAGGGCGCCCACGACGCGCTCGAGGAACTGCACGACGTCGGCCGCCTCGCCGGCAGCGAGGAGGCGCAGCGCTGGGGCGATCTCGCCGAGGCGCACCCTCCCCTCCTGCGCACCCACGACCGCTACGGCAACCGCATCGACGAGGTGGAGTACGACCCCGCGTACCACCAATTGATGACCACTGCCGTCGAGATGGGCCTGCACGGCGCGCCGTGGGCCGACCCCAACCCGCGCGCCCACCTGGTCCGGGCCGCGAAGATGGCGGTGTGGGGCCAGGTCGACGCCGGTCACGGCTGCCCGATCTCCATGACGTACGCCGTCGTCCCCGCCCTGCGCCACAACCGTGAGCTGGCGGAACAGTACGAACCGTTGCTCACCGCCCGGGTCTACGATCCGGCGCTGCACCCTCCACTGACGAAGGCCGGGCTGATCGCCGGGATGTCGATGACGGAGAAGCAGGGCGGCTCCGACGTCCGCGCGGGCACCACCCGCGCCGTGCCGCAGTCCGACGGCAGTTACGTCCTGACCGGGCACAAGTGGTTCACGTCGGCGCCGATGTCCGACGTGTTCCTCGTGCTGGCGCAGGCCCCCGGCGGACTGTCGTGTTTCTTCCTCCCCCGGGTGTTGCCGGACGGCACCCGCAACCGGATGCACCTGCAGCGACTCAAGGACAAACTCGGCAACCATTCCAACGCCAGCAGCGAGGTCGAGTACGACGAGGCCGTGGCGTGGCTGGTCGGCGAGGAAGGCCGCGGCGTGCGGACGATCATCGAGATGGTCAACATGACCCGCCTCGACTGCACCATCGGCACGGCCACCGGCATGCGTGTCGGCACCGCGCAGGCCGCGCACCACGCCGTGCACCGCAGCGCATTCGGCGCTCACCTGGTGGATCAGCCGCTGATGCGGAACGTGCTCGCCGACCTGGCCGTCGAGTCGGAGGCGGCCACGACCGTCGCCCTGTGGCTGGCCGCGCTCACCGACCGCGCGACCGCGGGCGACGAGCACGCGAACACCCTGCGTCGCATCTCGCTGGCGGTCAGCAAGTACTTCGTCTGCAAACGCGGCCCGATCCACGCGGCCGAGGCCCTGGAATGCCTGGGCGGCAACGGGTACGTGGAGGAATCACGGATGCCGCGACTGTATCGGGAGGCTCCCCTGCTGTCGGTGTGGGAAGGCTCCGGCAACGTCGCCGCCCTGGACACCCTGCGTGCGATGGCGAAACAGCCGGAGACACTTCAGGTCTTCTTCGACGAACTCGATTCCACCGCGGGAGCCGACGCGCGACTCGACGCCGCCGTCGCGGATCTGAAGGCAAGTTTCGGCGACGTCGACACGCTCGAGCACCGGGCGCGGCGGGTCGTCGGCGACATGGCGCTCGCCCTGCAGGGTTCGCTGCTGATCCGCCACGGGCATCCGGCGGTGGCCGACGCGTTCTGCGTCAGCCGGCTGTCCGGCGACTGGGGCAACGTGTTCGGGACGCTGCCGACCGGCGTCGACACCGCCGCCATCATCGACCGCGCCACACCCAAGGTGGGGTCGTGACCGGCCACGACGACCACGCCGGCACCCGTCCGGCGGCCTGGCGCGACGGCTGGGACGAGGGCGACGACTCCCTGTTCGCGGGTCGGGAACCGGATCGGGCGGACGCCCCGGCGGAGTATCGGACCCTCACCTACGAGGTGACCGGACGCACCGCCCGGATCACGTTCAACCGTCCCGACCACGGCAACGCGATCACCGCCGACACTCCTCTGGAGCTCGCCGCCACCGTAGAACGCGCCGACCTCGATCCCCGCGTCCACGTGATCCTGCTGGCGGGGCGCGGAAAGGGATTCTGCGGCGGATACGACCTGGGCATCTTTGCCGAGCACGGCGGCCACACCGGCGAGGGGCCGGACCGCACGACGGGCACCGTGCTCGATCCGATCGTGCAGGCGCGCAACCACAATCCGTTCGGCAACTGGGATCCGATGGCCGACTACGCGATGATGAGCCGGTTCAACCGCGGCTTCGCGAGCCTGCTCCACGCGAACAAGCCGACGGTCGCGAAGATCCACGGATTCTGCGTGGCCGGCGGCACCGACATCGCGCTGTACTGCGACCAGATCGTCGCCGCGGACGACACGAAGATCGGCTATCCCCCGACCCGGGTGTGGGGTGTGCCTGCCGCGGGCATGTGGGCGCACCGCCTCGGCGACCAGCGGGCGAAGCGACTCCTCCTCACCGGCGACTGCATCACGGGACGGCAGGCTGCCGAGTGGGGTCTCGCGGTGGAGTCGGCGCCCGCGGAGGAACTCGACCGGCGCACCGAGGACCTCGTCGAGCGGATCGCGAGGATGCCCGTCAATCAGCTGATGATGGTGAAACTCGCACTGAACAGCGCGCTGCTGGCGCAGGGCGTCGCGAATTCGACGATGGTGAGCACCGTCTTCGACGGCATGTCCCGGCACACCCGCGAGGGGTATGCGTTCCAATTACGCTCGGCCACCGTCGGATTCCGTGAGGCCGTCCGCGAACGTGACGAGCCGTTCGGCGATCACAAGTCGCAGCAGTCGCAGCCGTGATCCTGATCCGCGGCGCGAGCACCGGTCGGCGCGGGGCAGCAGGTGTCGCCCTTCCACGCGTCGACGCCTTCCTTCACCGCGATGACCGCGATCACCAGGCCGGCGATCGGATCGGCCCACGACCAGCCGAGGGTGCTGTTGAGCAGCAACCCGACCAGCAGCACCGCGGACAGGTACGTGCACAACAGGGTCTGCTTGGAATCCGCCACCGCAGACAGGGAACCGAGTTCACGACCGGCCCGCCGCTGCGCCCACGACAGGACCGGCATCACGGCCAGACTCGCTGCGGCCAGCACGATTCCGACCGTCGAGTGCTGCGCTTCGCCGACCCCCAGCAGTGACCGCACCGCGTCGACGCTCACGTACGCGGCGAGCCCGAAGAACGAGAACGCGATGACGCGCAGCGCGACCTTCTCCCGCGACTCGGGATCGCGTCCCGCGAACTGCCACGCGACCGCGGCCGCCGACGACACCTCGATCACCGAATCCAGGCCGAACCCGATCAACGCCGTCGACGACACCCGCGCACCCTCGGTGAGTGCCACGATCGCTTCGATCACGTTGTAGGTGATCGTCGCGGCCACGAAGAACCTGATCCGGCGGGACAGGATCTGCCTGCGTTCGCCGGACGGCCTGGTGGGCATGCCGAGTTCGGACGCCATCAGCAGCAGCCTTCGGTCTCCGCGTCCGGGCAGCAGGACGGATCGACCGCGAGCACCAGGCCGAGCAGGTCGTCGAGGGCACGTCCGATCCGCGGGTCGGCGAGTTCGTACCGGCTCCGCCTTCCCTCCGGCACCGCGGCGACCAGACCGCAGCCACGCAGGCACGACAGATGATTCGACAGGATCTGCCGGGACACCCCGATCTCCTCGGCCAACTCCGACGGATACCCGGGCCCGGACCGCAGGCTCAGCAGAATCTGTGTGCGGGTGGTGTCCGACAGCGCGTACCCGAAACGCGCGAGGGCGTCCCGGTGGACCAGTGCCTCCATGATCCGGACTGTACATCGGTTTCTGTATTCAGCAAATCGTGAACCAATTGTGGAGACTTACGATTCGGCCTGCTCCGACGCGGCGGCGGCGCGGGCCATGAGGAGGTTCCGTTCACGGTGGGTGGGTGCGGTCGCCGCGGCGTCCTCGAGGGTCCGGGCCGCCTCGTCGTAACGACCGAGGCGTTCGAGGACTTCGCCCCGCACGGCGCCGTAGAGGTGGTGGCGCGCCAGCCGAGGGTCGTCCCGTACGGCGTCGAGAGCAGCGAGCGCCGCCTCGGGTCCGTCCGAATGCAGCAAGGCCACCGCACGATTGAGTTCCACCACCGGCGACGGCGTCACCTGCGCCAGCGCGTCGTACAGGGCGACGATCGCCTCCCAGTCGGTGTCCTCGAAACGTGGCGCCCGGGCATGACACCCGGCGATCGCGGCCTGCAGCGAATAGGGGCCGAGCGGGCGGCCGAGCCCGACAGCCCGTTCCAGCGCGGCATTGCCGTGCGTCAGAAGGGTTCGGTCCCACCGCGACCGGTCCTGATCCCGCAGCAGGACCGGCTCACCGTCGGGACCCACCCGGGCGGCGAACCGTGACGCCTGCAACTCGGTGAGCGCCACCAGTCCGTGCACCTCCGGTTCCCGGGGCAGCAGGCCGGCGAGGACACGGGCGAGCCGCATCGCCTCCGATGCGAGGTCACGCCGAATCCAGTCCTCACCCGACGTGGCGGAGTACCCCTCGTTGAACACCAGATAGACCACCTCGAGCACCGCCGACAACCGTGCCGGAAGTTCCTCGCGTGCGGGCACTTCGAATGGGACCTTCGCCTCCGACAGCGTCCGCTTGGCCCTGCTGATCCGCTGCCCCATCGTCGCCGAGGGGACGAGGAACGCCCGCGCGATCTCGTCGGTGCGCAAACCCCCGACCAGTCGAAGGGTCAGTGCCACACGCGATTCTCGGGGAAGCACCGGATGACACGCGACGAAGACCAGAGCCAGCAGGTCGTCCTCCACGCCGTCGACGGTGTCCGGCGCGGGCAGGGCGCTCGGCGGTTGCGCGGACGGATCGACGGCGATCTCCGTATATTTCGACTGCCGCGACCGGTCACGGCGAATGCGATCGATCGCCTTGTGCTTGGCCGTGGCCGTCAGCCACGCACCCGGTTTGTCGGGGACGCCCTGCTCCGGCCACTGTTCGAGCGCGAGCACGAACGCGTCCTGAGCGATCTCCTCGGCAATCCCGACGTCACGGACGAGGCGGGTGAGCGACGCGATGAGGCGCGGAGACTCCATGCGCCACACCGCCTCGACCGTGCGCTGGACGTCCACCGGACTCAGCCGTTCGGGTGCTGCTCGCGGATCCGCGCCGCGAGTGCCTCTTCCTTCTCCCGCAACTCCGGAGTGAACTCGTCCCCGAAGTCCTCCGACTCGAAGATCGGCCGCACCTCGATCAGCTGGCGCATTCCGGTGCCGGGGTCGGCGGGGCACTTCTTGACCCACTCGATCGCCTCTTCGAGGGATCGCACCTCCCAGATCCAGTAGCCCGCGATGATCTCCTTCGACTCGGTGAACGGGCCGTCGACCACCGACGTCGTGCCGCCCTCGAACACCACCCGCGCGCCTGCGCTGGTCGGCTTCAGACCCTGGCCGTCGAGCATGATGCCCGCGTTCACCAATTCCTCGTTGTACGCGCCCATCGCGGCCAGCATTTCCTCGGTCGGGGCGATCTTGTCTTCGTCGGCACCTGCACCCTCGATCATCACCATGACCCGCATGATTTCCTCCTCGATTGTGGTCGGTCCAGGCCTTCTTGCCGTGGACTCACACAGTACGTCGAGCGGGCCACCACGGATTTCGACATTCGCCCCGTGAGTACTTATCAACCGCGGGACGTTGACAAGTACTCACGGGCGGGACTGCAACACGATGCAACGCTTGCCGCCCGCCCCACTCCGGAGTGTGCTGTATGTCACATACCAAGCGAAGGAGAGGTACATGACACAGACGGTCCAGCCGACTGCGGTGCAGACGTCCCTGACACCTCAGGAACGAGTCGACCTGTGGTTGGCGAGCTTCGAATCCGCTCTCGCCGCGCGCGACGTCGACCGCGCCGCGGGCATGTTCGCAGTCGACAGCTTCTGGCGCGACCTGGTGGCGTTCACCTGGAACCTCAAGACGGTCGAGGGACGCGACGCCGTCGCCGCGATGCTGCACGCACGCCTGGACGACACCGACCCCGTCAACTTCCGCACCACCGAGACACCGGACGAGGCCGACGGCGTCACCTCGGCGTGGATCGAGTTCGAGACCGCGACGGGCCGGGGCAAGGGGCACCTGCGCCTGAAGGGTGACGAGGCGTGGACCTTCCTCACCACACTGCAGGAGTTGAAGGGCCACGAGGAACGCCGGGGACGGAACCGCGTCAAGGGTGCAGTTCACGGCTCCGGCGGCGACACCCTGAGCTGGACGGAGAAACGGGAGATCGAGGAACGGGAACTCGGCTACACCCGCCAGCCGTACGTTCTCGTGATCGGCGGTGGCCAGGGCGGCATCGCGCTCGGCGCGCGGCTGCGCCAACTCGGGGTCCCGGCCATCGTCGTGGACAAGAACGAACGCCCCGGCGACCAGTGGCGCAACCGCTACAAGTCGCTGTGCCTCCACGACCCGGTCTGGTACGACCACCTGCCCTACATGCCGTTCCCGGACAACTGGCCGGTCTTCGCACCGAAGGACAAGATCGGCGACTGGCTGGAGATGTACACCAAGGTGATGGAAATTCCGTACTGGTCGTCCACCACCTGCACATCCGCGACGTTCGACGAGGAGACCAAGGAGTGGACCGTCGTCCTCGACCGCGACGGCGAGGACGTGGTACTCCACCCGAAGCAGCTGGTGCTCGCCACCGGCATGTCGGGCAAGCCGAACGTCCCGTCGTTCCCGGGCCAGGACGTCTTCCGGGGCGAGCAGCACCATTCGAGTCAGCACCCCGGTCCGGACGCCTACGTGGGGAAGCGCGTCGTCGTCGTGGGTGCCAACAACTCGGCTCACGACATCTGCAAGGCGCTCTTCGAGAACGGCGCCGACGTGACGATGCTGCAGCGGTCGTCCACGCACATCGTGAAGTCGGAGTCCCTGATGGACCTCGGCCTCGGCGACCTCTACTCGGAGCGCGCTGTCGCGGCGGGGATGACGACGGAGAAGGCCGACCTCACGTTCGCGTCGCTGCCGTACAAGATCATGCACGAGTTCCAGATCCCGATCTATCAGAAGATCGCCGAACGGGACAGGGACTTCTACGACCGACTGGAAAAGGCCGGATTCAAGCTCGATTTCGGTGACGACGGGTCCGGTCTGTTCATGAAGTACCTGCGCCGTGGGTCCGGCTACTACATCGACGTCGGCGCATCCGACCTCGTCGCCGACGGCAGCATCCACCTCGTGTCCGGACAGGTCGACCATCTCACCGAGGACGCCGTGGTTCTCACCGACGGGACGGAACTGCCGGCCGACCTCGTCGTCTACGCCACCGGCTACGGGTCCATGAACGGCTGGGCCGCCGACCTCATGGGTCAGGAAGTGGCCGACAAGGTCGGAAAGTGCTGGGGCCTCGGCTCCGACACCACCAAGGACCCCGGACCGTGGGAGGGCGAGCAGCGCAACATGTGGAAGCCGACCCAGCAGGAAGCGCTGTGGTTCCACGGCGGCAACCTGCACCAGTCGCGGCACTACTCGCTGTACCTCGCTCTGCAGCTCAAGGCCCGGCACGAGGAGATCCCGACGCCGGTCTACGGGCTGCAGGAGGTGCATCACCTCAGCTGATCGCCCCCGACATGCAGCGGCGCCCTCACTCGTCGAGAGTGAGGGCGCTGTGGAAACTCGAGACCGCTTACCTCGCTTCGAGGACCCCGGTCATCTGTTTGACGGTCTTGGCCGCGAGCACCTCGAATGCGAGGCGGGCAACGGGGTCGGCGAATCGCGCCAGGCCGGTGAAGTGGAGTTGCGCGCGGTAGGTGATCGACGTGGAGGCGTCGTCCACCTTCTCGAACGCCAGATCGTCCGACGTGGCTGCGGTCTTGTTGCGACCTTCGAAGACGACGTGATCGGCGTCGTCGCGGGTCATGCGGTAGGTGAGTTCGGTGGTGCGCCCGAAGAACGACGACACGTTGTGCCATTCCGTGCCCACCGCCACCGGGCCGGGGGTGATCTGCTCGCACTTGTCGGTCCCGGGATCCCAGGCCGTGGTGTTCGCGAAGTCGCGCAGGTACGCGACGACTTTCTCGAGCGGTGCGGCGACGGTGAACGTTCTACTGACCTCGGCCACTCGGGCCTCCTATGCGCAATCGCGGCAAATCAGCTGTCCGCCCTCTTCGGACGCGAGACGCGACCGATGATGGACCAGGAAGCAACTGCTGCAAGTGAATTCGTCGGCCCTCTTCGGGACGACGCGGACCGTGAGTTCCTCACCGGACAGGTCGGCGCCGGGCAGTTCGAAAGACTCCGCCGTGTCGGTCTCCTCGACGTCGACGACGGACGACTGCGAGTCGTTCCTCCGTGTCTTCAATTCTTCGAGCGAGTCCGCGGCGAGTTCGTCGTCGACGGTAACCCGTGGTGCGTCGTAGTCGGTTGCCATGACTTCCTCCCTTTGGCTCATGTTCCCCGTGTCGTGAAATTCCACACTTGCGGGGCACGGTTGCTAGACAACGCACCGATCCCGCGTTTTGTTCCCGGGCGGCCACAGCTCGTCCCGTGATTGCGGGATGCCCGTTCCGGGTACCACTCAATCAGCCGATCAGAAGGTGGTCAGTTGATGACGAGTGCCCACGACGAGCTCGGCAATCCCGTGCGGGACCCGGAGCCGGTGCCGCCGGATCCGGGCCCTCCTCCGGTGCCGCCGACGCCGACGCCGCCTCACCCGTTTCCGCCCGAGCCGGGCCCCGAACCTGCACCTCCCGAGCCCGGACCACAGCCGGGACCTCCGCCGACGCCCCCGATTCCCGAGCCGACTCCCCCGTTTCCGCCGCAGATGCACGGCCGGGACCGCTCCCTGTAGGTCAGCCTCACCTACAGGGAGGCGTGTGGATGCGAACGCTCGACCGCCGCAAGTTCCTGACGGTGAGTGCCGGGGTCGGCCTGGCCGACGCCACGTGGCCCTGGGACCAGGACGCGCTCGGCGGGACGCACCCCCAAGGCTTCAACCGCGGACAGTTCACCGGTGAGGCCGTTTCGCGTACGAGGCGAACGTTCTACGTCCGCTCCCCGAACGACCCGCGCTCACGTCTGATGAAGTCGCTCGGGTTCGTCGTCCCGGAGCAGATCGCGCAACTCGCAGCCGACCAGGACGCGTTCACCATCAGCAGGGAGCAGTTCGACATCGACGTCCTCGTCTGGAATGTCCTCAGCCTCCCGTACGCCGTCGAGGCGACGGTGCCGAAACTGGCGGATGCCGCCGCCAAACCGGCCTGACGCCGCGGTCACCCGGACTGGTCTTCGAGCCGGGTGAGCGCGACCAGCGTCCGGACCCCGTGGATCATGGCGCGTTCGTCGAGGTTGAACCCCGGCTGGTGAAGCTCTTGCCGGGGGCCGATCCCGTCCCACACGCCGAGTCGGGCCATCGCGCCCGGAACCTTCTCGAGGTACCACGCGAAATCCTCGCCGCCGCTGGACTGATGGGCCTCGGCCAGGTGGTCGAAGCCGACGACCGATTCGATCGCCTCCCGGAGGTCGGCGGTGCAGTCGGGATCGTTGACGACGGGCGGGACGCCCTGCAGGTAGGAGAGTTCGTACCGCACGTTGTACGGCGCGAGCAGGTGACAGATCGTGTCCGTGACCAGCGGTTCGAGCGAGGCCCACGTCTCACGGGACGCGCTGCGCAGGGTGCCGACCAGTTCACCCGATTCGGGAACGGAGTTCGCGACCTGCCCGGCGGCCACCTTCCCCCACGTGAGGACGGTCGCGGTGCGGGCGTCGATTCGGCGGTCGAGCACGGACGACAGACCGGTCACCAGAACGGCCGCGGCATGGATCAGATCGCCGGTCAGATGGGGTCGCGCGGTATGTCCCCCCGCCGACCACAACCGCACGGTGACGGAGTCGTTGGAGGATGTGATCGGCCCGGTCCGGGTGGCCAGTTTTCCGACCTCGAGATTCGGGTCGCAGTGCAGTGCAAAGATTTTCGACACACCGTCGAGCGCGCCCGCGGCGATCGTGTCGACCGAGCCGCCCGGGGTGGTCTCCTCCCCGGGCTGGAAGATGAGCCGGACCCGGGACGGCGGCGGGTATTTCGTGAGGACGGATGCCGCCCCCATCAACATGGTGGTGTGGGCGTCGTGACCGCACGCGTGTGACACTCCGGGCACCCTCGACTCGAACGGGAGACCGGTCGTCTCGGCGATCGGCAGCGCGTCGAGGTCGGCGCGCAGCGCAATGCACTCGCCCGTGTCCGGACCGAGGTCGCACCACAGGCCGGTCCCGCCGGGCATCAGGACGGGTGCGAGCCCGAGACCGACGAGATGGGCGCGCACGACGCCGGTTGTCCTGCGTTCCTCGAACGACAGTTCCGGGTGCGCGTGCAGATCCCGGCGCCACTCGATCAGCTTTTTCTCGTCGAGCTCCGTCGACTCCGTCCACGTCATGTCGGCGGTCTCGCCGCGGTCCCAGAACCTCGCGCTCCAGTATCGCCGGGTCCGGCCGGCACCGGTCGACCTCGGGCCGAGCTCGCGCGGCGCGGGTGGCGACTCCACTTCGGGAAGGTGCTCGGCGCGGCCCGCCGTCTCCGCGAGCAGCAGATCGACCACGTCGGTGAGCCGGCCACGGCGACCGAGCGCCTGACGTTGCCGGGCGGCGGAGCTGCCGTGGGCGGTGGCCTCGGCGGACAGCTCCACCACGGTGTCCCAGTCGCCGGTCTCCTCGAGCTGCGGCCGCAGCGAATTCACGAAGTCGCCGACGAGTTCCGCCGCAGGACGTGCCTGCGGAACCGTCACGTCGACGAGTTCCTCCTCCAACCCCGACCGGGCCGCCCGCCACAGTGCCGCCCTGGTCAGGGTCGGGACGACCTCGACGCCCTTCGTCCCCGCGCGCAGACCCTCCACCTCGCGTTCGACGAGCGCACGGAACAGGGCGGCGACGAGCACGACCGTGTCCAGTCGCGGGCAGCTGTCGCACACCCGCAACTCCAGGGTCGGAAGTTTCACCGACGGCCGCACGTCGAAGTACGCCATACCGGGGTCACTGATCACCCCGCTGGCGACCAGGTCGTCGATCAGGGTGCCGTATTCGGCGGCCGAGGAGACGGGCGCGGCCGGACCGGTGCTCGGCCAGCGCAACCACAGAAGGGTCCGCGCGCTGGCATAGCCGGTGTCCGCACCGTCGGAACGGAACGGGGAACTCGCGCTGAGCGCCAGGAGGACGGGCATCAGCGGAGCGACGCGGTGCGCGACCTGCACGGCCTCGTCGCGGTCGGGCAGGTCGACGTGAACCTGCGTGCCGCAGATCAGCTGCTCGCGCGCGAGCATCTGGTAGTCCGCGAGCATGCGCCGGTAGCGCTGCGTCCCCGTCACGTGCATCTCGGCGGGCAGCGCCAGCGGCATCGAGCCCGCGGCCGCCACGCCGATGCCGAGCCCCTCGGCCGCGTCGATCAGCACTCTCCGATGCCGCTCCAGGTCGGTCCGCAGGCCGTCGAGGTCGGCGTACACACCGCTGTTGACCTCGACGACGCACTGCTGGAGTTCGTCGACGAACACGCCGTCGGGAAGTCGTGCAAGCAACTCCGGCGCGCGGGTGGTCAGGCGCCGGGTCTTGCGATCGATGAGGTGGAATTCCTCCTCGACCCCCACTTTCCGTGGGTCGCTGGCGAGCACGATGTGCCTCTATTTCTCTGTGGCACCCTCGGTGTCGTCGAAGAACGCCCAGGTGCCGTCCTCGTCGACTTCCATCCGCCATCCGAGTTCGGAATTGTCTGCGCGAACGTCGACGAACCATGCGTGCGCGTCGTCGGCGCTCGGGATCTCCTTCGTTTCGACCACAGTGCCCCGGGGATCGATCACTCGGTATTTCGCCATGGTCGTCGGGTTCCCCGCCTACCCCGGTCTGAATCATCGGACGGAATATCCCGTCCGTCCGCCCAGTTACACCATCTAATTGATGATTCAACTATCACGAGCGAGGGGTGTGGCATGGAACTCGGGGTGACGACGTTCGCCGAGGTCGCTTCCGGCGGAGCCGGGGCGGTGTCGCCGCGGCAGCGCCTGAAGGATCTGCTCGAAGAGGTCGTCCTGGCCGAGCAGGTCGGCCTCGACGTCTACGGCGTCGGTGAGCACCACCGGGCGGACTTCGCCGCGTCGGCGCCCGCAGTCGTGCTGTCGGCCGCCGCCGCGCGGACGTCCCGCATCGCATTGACCAGCGCAGTCACCGTCCTGAGCTCCGACGACCCGGTGCGCGTGTTCGAGGAATTCGCGACCCTCGACCTGATTTCCGACGGGCGCGCCGAGCTGATGGCCGGTCGCGGCTCGTTCACCGAGTCGTTCCCGCTGTTCGGTTACGACCTGGCCGATTACGACGAACTGTTCGTCGAGAAACTCGGCCTGCTGCTCGCCCTCCGCGACTCCGAGACAGTGAACTGGTCGGGACGGCACCGGTCGGCGCTGACGGACCAGTCCGTCTACCCGCGGCCCGAACGTCCCCTTCCCATCTGGGTCGGGGTCGGCGGCAATCCCGAGTCGGTGGCCCGCGCCGGACTTCTCGGCCTGCCGATGGCGCTCGCGATCATCGGCGGACAACCCGCCCGCTTCGCACCGCTGGCCGACCTGCACCGCCGTGCCGTGTCGGAGGGTGGGCACGAACTGCAGCCCCTCGCCGTCCACGCGCACGGTTACGTCGCGGACACCGAGGACCGGGCGGTTTCGGAGTTCTACCCGTCGTATGCCTCGGCCATGACCGGCCTCGGACGCGAACGCGGGTGGGCGCCGATGAACCCGCAGGCGTTCGACGGTCTGCGCGGACCCGGCGGTTCGCTCGTGCTCGGCAATCCCGAGCAGGTGGCGGAGAAGATCGCCGGCATGCGCGACACCCTGGGCATCGAGCGGTTCATGCTGCACCCCAGCGTCGGGCCCCTACCCCACAACCAGGTGATGCGCGCGATCGAACTGCTCGGCACCAAGGTGGCCCCGCTCGTCGAGCAGGCATGATTCCTGCGGTGGCGGTGCCTAACCCGTACCGTCACCCATCACCGCGCCCTCCCGGCGTGGGTCCGCGCCGCCGACCCAACCCGCGTCCTGGCGCTGCAGCGCGCTGAGCCCGCTGGACTGCGGCGCGACCGACACCTGGTGACCCATCGCCCGCAACTGCACGATCAGGGGGTCGTCGGCGCCGTCGTTGGCCGCATTGATATTCGGATGCTCCCCGCCGACGCCGGTGACCGGGGTGTTGGCCGCTCCGAAGTCGACCGCCGACACCGCCTGCTGCGGGTTCAGACCCCAATCCAGCATTCCCACGAGCGTTTTCACGACGAACTGGATGATCACGGAACCGCCCGGCGACCCCGTCACGTACTGGACGTCCCCCAGCGAACCGTCGCTGCGGCGGTCGAAGACGAGCGTCGGGGCCATCGAACTGCGGGGCCGCTTACCCGGTTCGACACGGTTGGCGAGCGGCGTGCCGTCCGGCCCGACGGGTTGGGCCGAGAAGTCGGTGAGCTGATTGTTGAGCACGAAGCCGTCCGTCATGTGGAACGAGCCGAACGCCGATTCCACCGTCGTCGTCATCGACGCGACGTTGCCGTACTTGTCGGCGATCGAGATGTGGCTGGTGCCGTGTTCCTTGTCCTGCGGCTGCACACCGAGCGGGACCGGCCCGAAGTTTCCCGGTTGCGCGGTGCCCATGCTCTTGCCGGGGTCGATGAGGCCTGCCCGCTGCTTCAGGTAGTCCTCGTTCAGCAGCGTGTCGAGGGAATTGCCCGGCAGCGGAACGAAATCGGAGTCCGCGACGTACTTGTCCCGGTCGGCATACGCCAGTCGCTCCGCCTCGGAGATGAGATGCACGGCCTCCGCCGTCGGCTTGCCGCCGTTGTCGTCGAGGTTCGTGGGCCCGTATTCGGACAGGTCGAAGTTCTCCAGGATGCCGAGCGTCGCCGCGACCGCCGTGCCACCGGACGACGGGTTGGGCATGCCACAGATCTCGTGATCCCGATACGGCGTGCACAGCGCCGTCCGCTTCTTCGCCTGGTAGTTCGCGAGGTCGTCGAGAGTCATCTGTCCGGGAGTGCGCCCACCCGACGCCGTCGCCGTCGCATCGACGATGCCCTGGGCGATGGCCCCGGTGTAGAAGGCGTCGGCACCGCCCGCCGCGATCGCGCCGAGCGTCTTGGCCATGGCCGGGTTGGTCAGCTTCGTGCCTGCCGGCTTGGGGCTGCCGTCCGGGTTGAGGAAGTACGCCTTCGACGGCTCGTCGAGCGCCAGATCGGGAGCGGACTCGGCGATCTGCCCGGCCATCCGGGGGCTGACCTCGAGTCCCTGGTCTGCGAGCGAGATGGCCGGGTCGAACAGTTCCCGCCACTGGTCCCGGCCGTGTTCGCGGTGCGCCAGCTCGAGCATCCGCACCACCCCGGGAACCCCGATGGACCGGCCACTCGCCCGGGCGTCGGGCTTGGGCTCGGTGCGGTCGGTGTCGCTGATCCAGCGCAGGTAGTTCTCCGTCGCCGCCATCGGCGCGACCTCGCGCCCGTCGTACGCCTCGACACTCTTCTGTCCGGCGTCGTAGTAGAGCAGGAACGCCCCGCCCCCGATTCCGGAGGACTGCGGTTCGACGAGGCCGAGAACGGTCTGGGCCACGATCAGCGCGTCGGCGGCCGTGCCCCCGTCCCGCAACACCTCGCACGCGGCTTGCGTCGACACGGGATTGGCGGTGGAGACCGCGTACGACGCGGTGGTCACCGGCACCATCCCGGAGCGGTACACGGTGGCGATCTCGGGGTTGGTCGCGAGGTTCTGGGTGGTCGGCGCCGGGCCGGGGAGCGGCGGTGCCTTGGCGATCGGGGTGCCGTTGGGAACGTCCGCACAGGTGGCCGCCGGATCGCTCTGCGGTTCCTCGTCCGACGCGCACGCGGCCAGCATGCCGACGCAGAGAGCCGCGGCCAACGAGGCCCGAATTGCTGTTCCGATTCCCGTCACAGGACCCATCACCGAACCCTAACAGCGGAGATCCGGTGCCGACCGGCTAAAGACGAGGTCCGAAGTGCCGGGTAAGGATTCGGTAGCCGAGCTCGTGGAGGTGGTGGTGCTCGGGCCACCGGTCGCGGGTCCACGCCGGGTCGGTGTGGGCGGCGGTGATCGCGGCGGTGGTGGAAGTGTGCAGATCGAACTCGAGATCGCGGCAGAGTTCCGCGACGGCAGCCGGTTCCCGCGCATCCCCGAGCCGCCCGATCGTCCCGGCCACCTGCTCGTCCGCGTCGCGCAGGATCCGCCGATACGAACCCGGAAGCACGGTCCACAGCACGAGCAGCGCCACCGCCACACCGAGGACGGTCTCGAGAAGCCGGTCCCGGGTGACGGCGACGAGGTCGACGTGCGTTCCGAGGCCGCCGAGAACCAACGCGAGCGGGGTGATGAACACCATCGCCAGGCCGTAGTTGCGGACGAGGAACGCTTCCGTCCCCGCCATCAGGAGCGCCACGACGAGTACCAGCGCGGCCGCCGACAGGTCGAGCGTCGCGAGCGCGGCGAGCAGAACGAGTCCGAGCACCGTTCCGAAGAACCGGTGCAGCCCGCGGTACGTCCCCAGCACCCGGTCCGGGCCTTGATGCAGGATCATCGCCGCGGTGATCACGGCCCAGTCGGGACGGGCGACACCGAGACCCAGCGCCAGGAGACCGGCGGCGGGGCACGCGACCAGCAGTCGGGCGACGATCGTCCAGGACCGGCCCCGGAGGTGAGCCGCCCGCGCGAGCCGGTAGCGGATCGACGGCCTGGGCAGCGGGACCTGCGGCCGCAGGTCGTCTTCGTCTGAGGCGTGGTCCGCGTCGAGACCGTGCACCGTGGCCGCGCACCGCAGGTGAGCCGCGCGCAACGTGCGGGTCAGTGGATGGTCACGCCCGACGAGGGCGGCGTCGTGCAGGCACTGCCACGCGGCGTGCAGCGACCGCACCGCGTCCCGACGGGAATTCGGTGCGGGGGTGTCGGAGAGTGCAGCGTCGACTGCGGCGACCGCGGTCGCGACTGCGGCACGCTCGGGGGTGCGTGGACGCGCGAGCAGCCCCGACATCGATACGAGCAACGCCGACACCGCGCCGGCCGCCGCCCAGGACGTCACCTCTGCCACAGAGACACCGAGGGCGGGCAGCGCGGACGAGATCTCCACCGTCAGCAGCGGGAGGAAGGCACCGGGCGCTCCCAGCCGCAGCCCGTCGACGACGAAGGCGCAGGCGGCCACGACGACGGTCATCGTGAGGACGAGCGCCATCCCCCACAGCGCGGAACCGCCCGCCGAGGTCGCGTCGTGCACGAGTGCACCGACCGCCGCGCCCACACCGGCGAGGAGCACCATCACGGCGGCGGCTATCGAGACCACCCGCCACCGCACCCGGTACGCCCTGCCCTCGCCGTAGACGACGGCGAAGGCTCCCAGCGTCGCCGTCGCGGCGACCGCAGAGTGTCCGAGCGCGACGCCCGCCAGCGCGGGCAGGCACACGCCCACCGCGGCGCGGACCACGCCCGGCCACCGCCGACCCTGTTTGGGTACCCCCAGGAGCAACGAGCGTGCCGGGGCCGGCGCAGGGATCGGCACACCGTGATCCCGAGACCCGGTTCCCTGGTCCTGCGCACCTACCGACACGACCACACAGACTACGAGCGGTCGAGTCACTCGAAACAGTCGATGAGGTGCATCTCACGTGCGGTGCGCGGTACCGATCAGGTGTGGGGGCGGTGGAGCGGGCGCCCGTACTCCGCGGCGAGCAGGCCGAGAGCGACGGCACCGGCGAGCAACCCGAAGTCGCGCAGTGCGACGTCGTAGTACCCGGACAGCGTGACCAGGTTGACGATTATTCCGGCCAGCCAGGCCGCGACGACCCAGGCGCCGATCCGCGGCGCCACGGCGACGAGGATTCCTGCGATCACTTCGATCACGCCGACGGCGTACATGCCCTGCTGCGCGGTTCCCGGCAGGATGCCGTCGATCCACGGCGCAAGGTAGGCCGGCCAGTCGGTGAGCCAGTTGGTGAACTTGTCCAGCCCGAACACGATCGGCGCCACGGTGAAGACCGTGCGCAGCACGAGAAAGGCCTGATAGCCGGGGACGGCCAGGGTGTGCGAACCGTGACTGACCTCGTGGGGTGTGTTGGTAGCCATGACGACTCCTTCTAAAAACTATGTACATTGACTGTAGAATTTCTCGCGCAATTAAGTCAACGGTTCTCGGTTTTACAATGGGGTCCATGGGTGACACTCCACGCTCGGACGTCTCGGCCGTCTCCTCCCTCGACGAGCCGGTGCGCAGGCGGGTGTACGACCACGTGCGCACGCAGACGACGCCGGTCAGCCGCGACGACGTCGCCGAGGCGCTGAAACTCGCTCGCTCGACGTCCGCATTCCATCTCGAGAAGCTGGCCGACGAGGGGCTACTGGCCGTCGAGTTCGCGCGGCGCGGGGGGCGGTCGGGTCCGGGCGCGGGGCGGCCCGCCAAGCTCTACCGACGATCCGACCGTGAATTCTCGGTACACCTGCCCGCGCGGGCGTACGCGCTCGCCGGCGAGTTGTTCGCCCGGGCGATCGAGGACGCGGAGGCCACCGGCGCATCACCGCGGGCGGCCCTCTCCGCGCGTGCCCACGACTTCGGGCGCGGCCTCGGCGCCGACACCGGCTGCACGGACGACGATCTGCTCGCGGCGCTCGCGACGTGCGGTTACGAACCGCGCCGCAGCGACGGCACCATCGTCCTGGTCAACTGCCCGTTCCACACGCTCGCCCGGCAGCACACCGACATGGTGTGCGGAATGAACCTCGCGCTGCTCTCCGGGCTGCTCGACGGCGCGAGATGCGAGGATCGCCGCGCCACACTGGCACCCGCCGACGGGTACTGCTGCGTGCGGATCGAAAGTGAGCAGCCACCCGCACGTGAGTGACAAAGCGTGCCCCGGGACGCTTCGGCACTCACCTGGGGTTGGCGCCGACCACGACGGTGGCGTCCATGTCTTCCGAGGTCTCGATCCGGGTGATCAACCCGGCCTCGGCGAAAGCTTCGGCGGTGAGCGCGGCCTGGCTCGCACTGGTCTCGATCAGTAGACGACCGCCCGGCGCGAGCCAGTCGCGCGCCCCGAGGGTCACCCGCCGCTGGATGTCGAGTCCGTCCGCGCCTCCGTCGAGCGAGACCCGCGGTTCGTGGAACCGGGCCTCCGGCGGCATCAACCGGATCGCGTCGGTGGGCACGTACGGTGCGTTGGCGACCAGGACGTCGACGCTTCCCCTCAGCGTGGTGGGCAACGGTTCGTACAGGTCGCCCTCGAACACCCGGCCGGGGTCTGGGACGTTGCGTCGCGCGCACCGGACCGCGGCGGGGTCGATGTCCACCGCATACAACTCGATGCCGTCCCCCAGAGTCTCGGCGAGCGCGGCCCCCACCGCGCCCGAACCGCAACACAGGTCGACGACGACAGCGCGCGGGCACGCGAGGGCGGCCGCCTGCTCGACGAGGAACGCGGTGCGGCGGCGCGGCACGAACACCCGCGGATCGACCGCGATCCGGAGCCCGCAGAATTCGGCCCAGCCGAGGACGTGTTCGAGGGGGACGCCCGCGACGCGGCGGTCCAGCATCGACGCGAGTTCGTCGGACGTCCGGGCCGCGGAGACGATCAAGCGGGCCTCGTCCTCGGCGAACACACAGCCGGCGGCGCGAAGCCTCGTGACGAGAACGAATTCGAGGGACGGTGAGAGAGACACTGACATGGGAGAGCCTTCCGGAATGCCGATGGGCGCTCTCCCGGTCACCTTATGTCGGTACGACCACGCGGTCGCGGAGTGAGAGCACCCGAACTGAACGAACGGACACAGGTCTCACCTCCTCGATACGGATCCTGCTCGGAGTCGCCACACTACCTCCCTCAGCGGTCGCCGGGCATCCGAATAACCGGAAGTGGTGTGGACCGGAGCAGCGGCGGGTATCCCATGTGACCTGCCCGAATTGACCAGGCAGATCGATCGAAGGTGATGCTCGGACCGCTGCCTCCGCATGGTGGTGGCGGATACAATCGAGGTTTCCGCGCTACTAGAGGCGGATCTCGGATAGGACCCCGATATGGCCGATCAGGCGAAGCTCCTCGACTATCTGAAGCGAGTCACCGCGGAGCTCTACCAAGCGCGGGAGAAGCTGCGTGAGGTCGAGGGTGTCAGCCGCGAACCGATCGCCGTCATCGGGATGGGCTGCCGGTTCCCCGGCGGGGTGCGATCGCCGCAGGACCTGTGGCGCCTGGTGGAGTCCGGCACCGACACCGTCGCCGGGTTCCCCGAGGACCGGGGCTGGGGCCTGGCGGACCTCTACGATCCGACGGCCGAGCAGGCCGGCAAGACATACACGGTGCAGGGCAGCTTCCTCGACGACCCGGCGGGGTTCGACCCCGAGGTCTTCGGCATCTCGCCGCGCGAGGCGCTGGCGATGGACCCGCAGCAGCGACTTCTCCTCGAGACGAGCTGGGAGACGTTCGAACACGCCGGCATCGATCCGCGGTCGGTGCACGGCCGCCAGGTCGGCGTCTTCACGGGGCTGTCCGGCATCGATTACGCGGCGCGGGCGGGCGGCATGCCGCCCGAGGACCTCGAGGGGTACTTCATCACCGGCAACGCCATGAGCGTCGCGTCCGGTCGCGTGGCCTACAGCTTCGGCCTGAACGGACCCGCGATCACGGTGGACACCGCGTGCTCGTCGTCGCTGGTGTCCATCCACCTCGCCATGCAGGCGCTGCGCAGCGGCGAATGCGAACTGGCGCTGGCGGGCGGGGCGACCGTCATGGCGACCCCGGCGGTGTTCGTGGAGTTCAGCCGCCAGCGCGGACTGGCCCGGGACGGCCGGTGCAAGGCATTCTCCGCCGCTGCGGACGGAACGGCGTGGGGTGAAGGTGCGGGGATGGTCGCGTTGGAACGCCTGTCCGACGCAGAGCGCAAGGGCCGCCGGATACTGGCCGTCATCCGCGGCAGTGCGGTGAACCAGGACGGCGCCAGCAACGGCCTGACCGCCCCGAACAGGCAGGCTCAGGAGCGGGTGATCGCGCAGGCGCTGGCCAATGCGGGACTCGGCCCGGGCGATGTCGACGTGGTCGAGGCGCACGGCACCGGCACGAAACTGGGCGATCCGATCGAAGCGTCCGCCCTGCTGGCCGGCTACGGCCGCGACCGCCCCGCCGACCGGCCGCTGTGGCTCGGCTCGGTGAAGTCGAACCTCGGGCACACCCAGGCGGCCGCCGGCGTGGCCGGGGTGATCAAGATGATCATGGCGATGCGGCACGGTGTCCTGCCGAAGACGCTGCACGTCGACCGGCCGACCCCGCACGTCGACTGGTCCGCCGGTTCGGTGTCGTTGCTCACCGAGAACCGGGAGTGGCCGGGGTCCGATCGGCCCCGGCGTGCCGCGGTCTCGTCGTTCGGCATCAGCGGCACAAACGCGCACGTCGTCCTGGAGGAGTCCCCACCGGTCGAGCCGACTACTTCCGAATCAGCTACTCCCCCGGACGAAGTCGTGGCCTGGTTCCTTTCGGGCCACACCGAGCTCGCGCTGCGCGCCCAGGCCGAACGGCTGCGCGACTGCGTCACCGAGCACCCCGAGCTGACGCCCGCCGCGGTGGCAGGCGCACTACTGGGTTCCCGTGCCGCGTTCGATCACCGCGCCGCCGTGATCGGCGCACGGCCCCAGAGTCTGCTGAGCGGCCTCGACGCACTCGGTCGAGGTGCGCCCAGCGCCGACGTCGTCAACGGTGTGGCGTTGGAAGCGGGCGACCGGCCGGTGTTCGTCTTCCCCGGCCAGGGTTCGCAGTGGGTGGGCATGGCCACCGAGCTACTGGACACGTCGCCGGTGTTCGCCGACACCGTGCGGGAGTGCGCCGACGCGCTGGCCCCGTACACCAACTTCTCGCTGCTGGACGTGCTGCGCGACCGCGATCCCGCGGCACTTGACCGGGTCGACGTGGTGCAACCGGCGTTGTTCGCGATGATGGTCGGTCTCGCGGAGCTGTGGCGCTCCCACGGCGTCGAACCGGCGGCCGTCGTCGGACATTCACAGGGTGAGATCGCGGCCGCGTATGTCGCGGGTGCGCTGAGCCTTCCGGACGCGGCACTCGTCGTGGCCGCGCGCAGCAGGGTGATCGGCGCGTCGGCCCGGCGGGGCGGGGGAATGGCCTCGGTGGCACTGCCGGCGGACATCGTGCGGGAAAAGATTCAGCCCTGGGCCGGCGCCGTCGAGGTCGCGGCGATCAACGGGCCGTCCGCGACGGTGATCTCCGGACCCGTCGACGCCCTCGACCTCCTGGTCGGGCAGTTGCAGGGCGACGGCGTCCAGGCCCGGCGGATCGCGGTGGAATACGCGTCGCATTGCGCGGACGTCTCCGTCCTGCGGGAACCCATTCTCGACGTCCTCGCCTCCATCACTCCCCGCCGGTCGCGAATTCCCTTCTACTCGTCGGTGACCGGTGGTGTGCTGGACGGCACCGGACTGGACGCGGACTACTGGTACCGGAATCTGCGACGGACGGTCCGGTTCGAGCAAGCGACGAGATCACTGGCCGCGGACGGGTATCGACTGTTCGTCGAGTCGTGCAGCCACCCCGTCCTCACCGTGCCGTTGCAGGAAACCCTCGACGCGGCGGGTGTCGCCGGCCGCGCCATCGGCACCATCCGGCGCGACCGCGCGGGCCTCCGCCAGTTCACCGCCGCACTCGCCGAGGCACAGGTGCACGGGCTGCACGTCGAGTGGGATCGGGTGAGCTGGGCTCGACACGACGATCGGCAGCAGTGGGTGGACCTCCCCACGTACGCCTTCCAGCACCGCCGCTACTGGCTGGAAAGCCCGGTTCCACAGGGCGATTTCGCGTCGACGGGCATGGAAACGGGTGGACACCCGATGCTCGCCGCGTCGGTCGAGCTCGGTGACGGCCGGGGCGCGGTGTTCACGGGACTGCTGTCGCCACAACGCCTTCCATGGCTGAGCGACCACGGCGTCAGCGGCACCGTCATTCTGCCGGGCACGGCTTTCGTGGAGCTCGCCCTGCACGCGGGGAACCGCGTGGGGTGCGGCCGGCTCGAGGAACTCGCCATCGAGGCACCCCTGGTGATTCCCGCCGAGGGTGAGGTGGCATTGCAGGTGAGCGTGCTCGCCGACGGTGAGGCGGGCCGAACCACGGTGTCGGTGCACTCCCGGCCTGCCGATGCCGCGCAGGACACCCCGTGGACCCGGCACGCCACCGGCACGCTCGCGGCGGCCGTGGACACCGCCGACTCCTCCGAACAGCCGTGGCCGCCCGTCGATGCCACGCCGATCGACGTTCGAGGCCTGTACGACGTGCTCGACGAGGCCGGTTACGAGTACGGCCCGGCCTTCCGTGGTCTCCGTGCGGCGTGGCGGCGCGGCGACGACCTGTACGGCGAGGTGCGGCTGAGCGGAGAGGACCCGGCTGCGGCGGTCGCGGGATACGGGATCCATCCGGCGGTGCTCGACGCGGCGCTGCACGTGATTGCGCTGGGAGCCGCAGACTCCGGTGTCCGGCTGCCGTTCGCCTGGGACAAGGTGCAACTGCACGCCGTGGGCGCCACCGCCTTGCGCGTGCACGTCACCACGACCGGACCCGAGCGCTACCGGATCTTCGCGTACGACGCGGCCGGCAGTCCGGTGCTGACCGCCGAATCGCTGGCGCTGCGGCCGCTCGGGGACGCGGGCGTGCCTGCCGCCGGGGTGCGAGACAGCCTCTACCGCGTGGAGTGGATGCCGGTGGGTGCGTCCAGCACCGCCCCGGCAGACCTGATGCCGCTCGAGGAGGCGCTTGCCGGCGGTGAACCAGAGGGTCGGGTGCTGTGGCTCGACGGCGAACCGGGCGACGAGCCGGACACTCCGGCTCGGGCGCACGCCGCCGCGGAGGCGACGTTGCGGGCGGTCCAGTCCTGGCTCCGCGACGATCGCCTGGCCGAGACCCGCCTGCTGGTCACGACGAGGCTCGCGGTGGCGGTCCGCGACGACGATCCCGTCGACGACGTGTCTGCGGCCCCCGCATGGGGACTGATCGGCGCGGTGCAGAACGAGCACCCGGACCGCATCACCCTGGTGGACCTGGACGCACACGCCGGTGACCCTTCGTTGATCTCCATGGCCCTGGCCTGCAACGAGCCTCAGCTGGCCATCCGGGACGGCGTACTGCTGGCGCCCATGCTCGCCGCGGTGACACCCGTTGCGGCGGCACCTGAACCGGTACCCGCGATCTTCGGCCGGGGCGGCACGGTGCTGATCACCGGCGGCACGGGAACCATCGGCAGGCTGATCGCCCGGCACCTCGTCGCGCGGCACGGGGTGCGCCGGCTGCTGCTGACCGGACGGCACGCGCTCGATGCCGAGGGTGCGGCCGAACTGCGTGCGGAGTTCGCCGAGTCGGGGGCGGAGGTCTACGCTGTCGCCTGCGACGTGGCCGACCGCGCCGCGGTGGCCGCTCTCCTTGCCGGCATTCCCGACCTGTCCGGCGTGATCCACGCCGCCGGAGTGCTCGAAGACGCCACCGCCGCCACCCTGACCGAAGACCAGTTGCACGCCGTCCTTCGTCCCAAGGTGGACGGTGCCTGGCATCTGCACGAACTCACCCGGGACCGCGACTTGTCGGCGTTCGTGCTGTTCTCCTCGGCGGCGGGTGTGCTCGGCGGCGCAGGCCAGGCGAACTATGCGGCGGCGAATGTCTTCCTCGACGCACTCGCGCAACACCGCCGCGCCCGCGGGCTGCCCGCGACGTCCATGGCCTGGGGACTGTGGGACCGGCCCAGCGGCATGACGTCCCATCTGAATGCGGCCGACCTCGACCGGTTGCAGCGCAGTGGCATCGACACCATCAGTCCGGAGTCGGGTCTGGCCCTGTTCGACGCTGCCCTTGCCGTGAACCGTCCGTTGATCGTGCCGATACGGCTCTCGACGAGGGCCTCCCGATCCGACGGTGAGTCGCTGCCGCCGATCCTGCGCCGGGTGCTCGGCGTCCGCCGTCGCCGCGCCGCTGCCGCCGATTCCCCGACCGGACTGGCCGAGGAGTTGCGGGCGCTGGACCCCGCCGAGCGGCACAGCCGCGTGCTCGACATCGTCACCACCCACGTGGCGGCCGTGCTGGGTCACGAAGGCAAGGAGGCGATCGACCCGGAACGTGCCTTCAAACAACTCGGTTTCGACTCGCTGACCGCGGTGCAACTGCGCAATCAGCTGGCGACCGCCACCGGTGTGCGACTGGCCGCGACTGTGGTGTTCGACCATCCCACCGCGGACGCGCTGACCCAGGAGCTGGTGGCGCGCCTGCTCGGCGACGATGCGGCTCCGCAGCCGGCCGGGCCGACACGTGCCCGCAGGGACGACGACCCGATCGTGATCGTGGGAATGGCGTGCCGATACCCGGGCAAGGTGTACTGCCCGGAGGACCTGTGGCGGCTCGTCCGGGACGGCCGCAACGCCGTGGGCGCGTACCCCCACAACCGGGGCTGGAATCTCGACGAGGTGTACGACCCCGACCCCAACCGGGCCGGCACCACGTACATGAAGGAGGGCGGGTTCCTCTACGACGCAGACGAATTCGACGCCGCGTTCTTCGGGATCAGCCCGCGCGAGGCGATCGCGATGGACCCGCAGCACCGGCTGCTTCTCGAGAGCGCCTGGGAAGCCTTGGAGCAGGCCGGAATCCGGCCGACCGCGCCCGGCCTCACCGACACCGGCGTGTACGTCGGGCTGATGGGCGGCGACTACGGCTTCCACCTGATGACTCAGCGCAACGTCGACGCCGAGGGTTATCTGATGACCGGGACGAGCAACAGCGTGGCGTCCGGCCGGATCTCCTACTCCCTCGGCTTCACCGGTCCCGCGGTCACCGTGGACACCGCCTGTTCGTCGTCGCTGGTGGCCATGCATCTTGCGGCGCGGGCCCTCCGCGACGGGGAATGCGCGCTGGCGCTGGCCGGCGGGGCGACAGTGATGGCTACACCCGGTGTGCTGATCGAGTTCAGCCGCCAGCGCGGGCTCGCCTCGGACGGACGCTGCAAGCCGTTCTCCGACCGGGCCGACGGCACCGGGCTCAGCGAGGGCGCGGGTATGGTGGTGCTGGAGCGGCTCAGCGACGCCCGGCGCAACGGCCACCGGGTGCTGGCGATCATCCGCGGATCGGCGGTCAACCAGGACGGGGCGTCCAACGGATTGACCGCCCCGAACGGGCCGTCCCAGGAACGGGTCATCCGCCAGGCGCTGGCCGATGCCGCGCTCGGCCCGGCCGACATCGACGCCGTGGAGGCACACGGCACCGGCACCACGCTCGGCGACCCGATCGAGGCGCAGGCCCTGCTGGCCGCGTACGGGCAGGGCCGGGAGGGCCGGCCGCTGTGGCTCGGTTCCGTCAAGTCGAACATCGGCCACTCCCAGGCGGCGGCGGGCGTCGCCGGCGTGATCAAGATGGTGATGGCGATGCGGCACGGGGTGCTGCCCCCGAGCTTGCACGGCGACGTCCCCACCCGTCACGTCGACTGGACCGCAGGCGAGGTCTCGCTGCTCGCCGAATCGGTTGCCTGGCCGGAGACCGGACGACCCCGGCGGGCGGCCGTCTCGTCGTTCGGTATCAGCGGCACCAACTCGCACATGATCCTCGAACAGCCGCCCGAGGACGCGGCGCCGGAGGTCTCTCCGTCGGCGTCGCCGCTGGTCTGGGTGATCTCCGGAAAGACCGGGGATGCGCTGCGGGCGCAGGCCACCCGGTTGGCGGAGTTTCTCGACACGGACGAGTCCGAACTCCCGGATCCGGCCGACCTCGCCTACTCATTGGCCACCACCCGATCCGGATTCACCCACCGCGCCGCGGTGATCGGAGAAACACTGGCCGACCTGCGCGACGGCCTCGCCCGCATCGTTACGGGGCGACCCGGCGGCAACGTCGTCACCGGCACGAGCGCCCGCGGCAAGACGGCCTTCATGTTCACCGGCCAGGGTGCGCAGCGCATCGGGATGGGCCGCGACCTCTACGAGACGTACCCGGTGTTCGCGAGGGCACTGGACGAGGTCTGCTCCACACTCGACGAGCACGTGGAAACCCCGGTACGGCAAGTGATCTGGGACGAGTCCGACGGCGGCGGCGCGAAGCTCGACAGCACCGAATACACCCAACCGGCACTGTTCGCCATCGAGGTCGCGCTCTATCGGCTGCTGCGGGACTGGGGCATCACCCCCGACTACCTGATCGGCCATTCGATCGGCGAGATCACCGCGGCACACGTCGCGGGAGTGTTCGGCCTGCCCGATGCCGCCGCTCTGGTGGGTGACCGCGGGCGGTTGATGCAGTCGACCAAACCGGGTTTGATGATCGCCGTACGGGCCCGCGAGGAGGACATCCTCCCGCGGATCGACGGGCGCGTCGATCTCGCGGCCGTCAACGGCGCCGAATCCGTCGTTCTCGCCGGCGCCGAACGCGACGTGCAGGCCGTCGCCTCCGAACTGTCCGCCGCCGGTCTGAAGACCACGAGCCTGCGGGTCGAGCGGGCCTTCCATTCGACCCTGATGGACCCCATCCTCGACCAGTTCGCCGCCGTCGTGTCGAGGCTGACGGCGCAGCCGCCGACGATTCCGGTCATCTCCAACGTCACCGGGCGCGTCGCCACCGCCGAGGAACTCATGGCCCCGGACTACTGGACCCGGCACATCCGGCACGCGGTGCGTTTCCACGACGGCGTCTGCGCCCTCGACGAACTCGGCGTCACCCGCCTCGTCGAAGTCGGTCCCGGCGCGGCCCTGACGGCGCTCGCCGCCGAGGTCGTCCCGAACACGATCGCCACGCTGCCCGGACGCGGAGACGAAGCACACGGGATCATCGAGGCGGTCGCCGCCGCCTACGTGCAGGGCGCCACCATCGACTGGGATCGGGTGCTGCCCGGTCGCCGCCGGGTGGCCCTGCCCACCTACGCATTCCAACGCCGCTCCTACTGGCCGACGGCGACCACCCGACATACCGGCGACCCGACCGAGCTGGGTCTGACCCCGGCCGATCATCCGCTGCTCGGTGCCGCGGTGACGCTCGACGACGACGCGACCCTGTTCACCGGACAGCTGTCCCTGCACCGGGATCCATGGCTCGTGCCACCGACGATCGACGACGGCGACCAGCCGTCGACCGTCGAAGCGAAGACGTTGTTGCCTGCGGTGCCGGTCGAACTCGCCCTGCACGCGGCCCACCACGTCGGTCTCGACCACATCGACGAACTCACCCTGCACCACCCGCTCGTCCTCCCGTCGTCGGGACTGGCCTCGATTCGCGTGCTGGTGTCGCCGCCCGGCACCGACGGCGCTCGCACCGTCACGATCTCGTCGAAGTCGGGTGACACCGACGGCCCGGATAGCTGGGTTCGGAACGCTTTTGCGACGATCGACGACGTCGTCGGCCCGGCCGCCGGTGTGCCGCCGCAGGACCTGGGCGACACCGAGACCGAGGTGCGCCTCGACGAAGGCACCGACACGAGTGGTTTCGGTATTCACCCGGAACTGCTGCAGGCCGCGATCGAACCCCTCCTCGGGTGGGACGGCTGGCCGCTGACCTGGTCGGGGATCCGTCTGCACACCGTCGGCGCAGAGGCGATGACCGCCCGGTTCACCGCCGGCGAGGACGGACGGTACCGCGTTGCCGCCGTCGACCCCGCGGGCGAGCCGGTGCTGACCGTCGACGCGCTGCGGGTGACGCAGAGGACGGGCGACGGGCAGGACGCAGGCCGGTCGGCGGCCCTGCGACTGCACCGGGCCGCCTGGATCCCGGTGGAGGTGGCCACGTCCGAACGGGCCCCCGGTCCGGCGGTCGTCCTCGGCGCCGAGGGGTTCGGCGACCCGGGTGTCGGTTCGACGTTCCCGCGCTATCCCGACCTGGAGGCGCTGCGCACCGCGATGGAGTCCAGGCCGGACGACGACGACCTGCGTCCGTGGACGGTGCTGGTCGGGTGTGCGACCGAGGGCGACCACGGTCCGGACGCGACCCACGACCTGTGCGCGCGGGTACTGCGACTGCTCCAGGAGTGGCTCGACGACGAGGCTGTCGCCGACAACCCGCTCGTGATCGTGACACGCAACGCGATGGTGACCGACGACGGGCAGGACCACGACGCTCGTCCCGACCTCGCGGCCGCGGCGGTGTGGGGTCTCGTCGGCTCCGCACAGAACGAGAACCCGGACCGGTTCGTACTGATCGACCTCGACGACGCATCGGACGCCGAGGCCGCGATCACGTCGGCACTGGCGAGCGGGGAACCGCAATTGGCGGCCCGGAACGGCACCTTGCGCGCACCTCGGTTGCGTCGCATGCCCGCCGTCGACGAACCGACACCGTTCGATCCCGACGGCACCGTTCTGGTCACCGGCGGCACCGGCACGGTGGGATCTCTCGTAGCCCGGCACCTGGTGACCGAGCACGGGGCACGGCACGTGCTGCTGACCAGCCGGCACGGACCCGACGCCGAGGGCAGCGACCGACTGCGCAGCGAACTGCGCGGTCTGGGTGCCGAGGTGAGCATCGTTGCCTGCGACACCGCGGACGAGTCGGGGGTCGCCGCGCTGCTGGCCGGGATACCGCCCGAACACCCGCTCACGGCGGTGATCCACGCCGCCGGCGTGATCGACGACGGCACCCTGGCGTCGCTCACCCCCGAGCGGCTCGACGCGGTCCTGCGACCGAAGGTCGATGCGGCCTGGAACCTGCACCGACTGACCGCGGACACCGACGTCCGGGCGTTCGTCATGTTCTCGTCGCTCGCCGGCATCCTCGGGGCCCCCGGGCAGGCGAACTACGCGGCCGCGAACATGTTCCTCGACGCCCTCGCCCATCACCGCCACGCCCTCGGGCTGCCCGGGCTCTCGATCGCGTGGGGCATGTGGGCGGCACCGAGCGCCATGACCGACAACCTCGGTGCGATCGACCTCGCCCGAGCCCGCCTCAGCGGAATGATTCCGATGCCCGCGGCCGACGGCCTGGCCCTCTTCGACAGCGCGCTGGCCGCCGGTGCACCCACAGTCGCGGCCGCACGGTTCGACCACTCCGGTTCGGCCGCACCGTACGTTCCCGCCCCGCTGCGTGGCCTGATCCGGGAATCGCGCCCGCACGCCGCGGGGTCGGACGCGGTCGTGACCGGTGCGAGCGGGTCCGGGCCCTCGGATTGGGCGCAGCGCCTCGCCGACCGGTCGATCCCCGAACAGCGGCACCTGATGCTCGATCTGGTGCGGGGCGGAGCCGCCACGGTGCTCGGCTACGACGCGTCGGACTCGGTGGACCCCGACCAGGCGTTCAAGGAACTCGGCTTCGATTCACTGGCGGCGGTTGCGCTCCGCAACCATCTCGGTGCCGCCACGGGGCTGCGGTTGCCGCCGACCATGGTGTTCGACCACCCGAGTCCGCGCGCGGTCGCCGAGTTCCTGCGCTCAGAACTCGTCCCGGATCCGATGTCCGTTGCTCTCGCCGACGTCGACCGGTTGCGCGCCACGATCGCCGAACTCGGCGAGGACAGCGAGGCACGGTCGGCGATCGCGCAGCGCCTCGGAAGCCTGTTGGCCGAGGTCGGCACGTCCGACGATGCGCATGCGGCCGCGGTCGACAAGATTCACGCCGCAACGAGTGAGGAGATCCTCGACCTCATCGATCGCGGTCTCTGACCCGAAACAGTGCGGGTGATCGCCGCCGGGAACACCGGCCCCGCAGGCGATACGATCGTCGCCGTCACAGGCCTCGAAAGGAATCACACGCCCCATGCGCCGCACCCTTGCTCTGACCGCCCTCACCGTCTGCTCCGCGGCAATCCTCACCGCCTGCGGTGGCGACAGCGACACCGCCGCCTCCGAGACGACATCCGCCTCGGCTTCCGTGGCGGCGAGGACGACCGCCGCCACCGCCCCCGGCAGCCGCGTGTTCTCGGTCGCCGACGACCCGCAGACGGCCGCCGACTACCTGGCTTACCTGCGTGCGAACAACCAGACCGTCACCGACGACGACCTGGCGGTCCATCAGGCCGGCGAGATCTGCACCGCCCTCGACGCAGGCAAGCCCCTCGATCAGGTGCGTGAGGAGTGGACGCCGATGCTCACCAACGACGGCGTCTACCCGTACATCATCGGCGCGATCACGCGGTACTGCCCCGATCACGAGAACGTCCTCAACTAGTAGGCGCTTCGCGCCCGTGCGCCTTTCTGGTTGTTGCAGCTACCAAAAAGGCGCACGGGCGGCGGAGCCGCCCCCGTGGGAATACCTGGACGCAGCGGGTGTTACACACCATGAAGTAGTTGAACAATCAATTACCTGAGTACGAGGAGACACCCCATGCCTGCCGTGACGGTCGACAACATCCTTGCCCTGCCGCGTATCGACGCACCTGCTCCCGGCGCCGTCGACCGCCCGGTCCGTTCGCTCACCACTGCACCCGTCGGCTACGAGGGCGAAGGCTTCCCGGTTCGCCGCGCGTTCGCCGGCATCGACCTGACGGCCCTCGACCCGTTCATCCACATGGACCAGATGGGCGAGGTCGACTACGCGCCCGGTGAACCCAAGGGCACCCCGTGGCATCCGCACCGCGGCTTCGAGACCGTCACCTACATGATCGACGGCATCATGGAGCACCAGGATTCCAACGGCGGCGGCGGCACCATCGGTGGCGGTGACACCCAGTGGATGACCGCGGGCGGCGGCATCCTGCACATCGAGACCCCGCCCGAGCACCTGGTGATGAGCGGTGGCCTGTTCCACGGCGTCCAGTTGTGGGTGAACCTGCCGCGCGACAACAAGATGGCCGCGCCCCGCTACCAGGACATCACCGGCCAGAAGGTGGCCCTGCTGTCCTCGTCCGACGGCGGCGCTCTCGTTCGGGTGATCGCCGGTGACGTGGACGGACACCACGGCCCCGGGTCCACGTACACGCCGATCAGCCTCGTCCACGCGACGATCGCACCGGGTGCGAGTCTGACGCTGCCGTGGAACCCCGAGTTCAACGCGCTCGCCTACGTCCTCGCGGGCGAGGGGCTCGTCGGTTCGGAGCGTCGTCCGATCCGCATGGGCCAGACGGCCGTCTACGGACGCGGTGACACCCTCACGATCGCCGCGGCTGACACACAGGATTCGCGGACCAAGTCCTTCGAGGTGTTCCTCCTCGGCGGCAAGCCGATCCGCGAGCCCGTCGCGATGGCCGGACCGTTCGTCATGAACACCAAGGCCGAGGTGCTGCAGGCGTTCGAGGACTTCCAGGCCGGCCGCCTGGGTTCCGTTCCCGCGGCGCACGAAACGCTCGACTGACCCCATGTGAGTGGCAAAGCGTGGCGGGGCACACAATGCCACTCACGTGCGGAAGATAATGCGTGACAGACGATTCGGCGCCCCACTCAGGGGCGCCGGATCTTCGCGTCGATGCGGTGGATCCGTAGATCGTCCTGGGGGATCCGGAACGTCTCGATCACCCGGACCGTCACGAGGGTGCGGCCGAACAGTCCGGCCTCGAGGAGGTAGTCGACGGTGACGTCGTCGCCGTCGACCGTCCACACGCAGTCGCGGATCGCCCGGATCACCCGGTACTGGGGGCCGCCGGACAGGCTTCGGCGCAGGTGATTTCCGGAGAACGCCGTCTTCAGCCCCACCTCGTACCGCACGGCCCGCGGCTCGATGGGCACCGTGTTGCCGTCGTGGCTGAGCAACGCGTCCAGGTAGGCCCGGGCGACATCGACCTGTGTGTTCATGTCAGTAGTCGAACATTTCGGCCGCGGCGAGCACCAGCGTTTCCGCGTCGTCGCAGCTAGGCGCGGATGCCGCCACGGAGGCGGTCAGCCGATTGCTGCGTTTGTCCCGTTCGCTCACCGGACTCGACGGCAGGTTCGTGTCGAACACCGCACCCGGGTAGAAGTAGTAGTGACATTCGAGTGCGTCCCGGAAGTACGTGAACGTCTTGCCGTCGAGTTCGACCGCTTCGGGGCCGCCGGTCTGCGACGGTTCGGGCGACAGCGCCAGTTGCACGGACGCCGCGTCGCCGCCGCGGAGCGTCAGGAGACATTCGTAGGGACGGCTACCCGGAGAGAACGTCTCGACGCCCCGTCCGGACATCTTCTCGACCACCCGGCACGGATCCTGCTGCGCGAGAGGAATATCCGAACGCACCGGCGCCGGGGTGCGCAGCCTGCCGGCGACCGATCCGAGGACCGTGCGGGCCTCGGCGCAGTCGTCGCCGCCGGCGGAGTCACCCGTTCCGCCTGCCCCGTCGAGATACGACACGTGCCCCCATCGCCCCGGGGCGGTGTCGTCGTCCGGCACTCCCGGAACCGGCGGCAGCGAGAAGTAGAGGGTGCACGTGCCGGGGAGCGCGCCGACCGCGGGACGCACCTCGATTCCCGACCTCGCCTCGCCGGCACCGGTGTCTTCCGTGGGTTCGCGTTCACCCACCGTCACCTCGACCCAGACTGGGTTGGCGGGTGTGCCGCGGGGAGGCACCAACTCGGCGTGGCAGGTGGACAGATCGCCGACGGGCCCGAATGCAGTGACCTGCCCGAGCGAGGCGACGAGATTTTCGTCGAGCAGTCCGCACGGCGCGATGTCGCGGGCCGCGGCGGCGACGGCCAACTCGACGCGGCTGTGGTCGCTCACCGGCAGGCCGTAGATCGGCTCGCCGACCCCGGCGACGCTCGGCGCCCCCTCGACCACCCCGGAGCACGACGCGAGCAGTGCCGCAAAAAGCGCGGCCACCAGCGGTGTTACCACCGTCGCGCTGCGGCCCACCGCTGTCTCCTCACTCGGACTTCGAACCCCGGCACGCGAACGACGGTGCCCGGAGTACAGTGCTGAGTATGCAGCGCGCACTCCTCCTTGGTTGCCGCGACGGGGTCTGATCCAGACTGGCTTCCCGTCGCGGGGTTTCTCGTGCGCCGGTCGACACAGCCGTTGGACTCAGAAAGTCCACATCGAACCTGGAGATCAATCCCATGTCCCCCGCTGACGCCTTTACCTCCGGAACGCGCACCATCACGCCGCCTTCCAAGCCTGCTCCCTCCGATCAGCCGGAGTGGAACACGCAGAAGAATTCGTCGATGCCGACGTTCCGTTACCGCTCCTTCTCCGAAGAAGTGGAGCCGGTGTCGCTGCCGGACCGCTCGTGGCCCGACAAGATCATCGACCGTGCGCCGCAGTGGTGCGCGGTCGACCTCCGTGACGGCAACCAGGCGCTGATCGACCCGATGAGCCCCGCCCGCAAGCGCCGCATGTTCGAACTGCTGGTGCGGATGGGCTACAAGGAGATCGAGGTCGGCTTCCCGTCGGCGAGCCAGACGGACTTCGACTTCGTCCGCGAGATCATCGAAGACGGAGCGATTCCGGACGACGTCACCATCCAGGTGCTCACGCAGTCCCGGCCGGAACTGATCAAGCGCACGTTCGAGGCCTGTGAGGGCGCGAACAAGGTGATCGTCCACTTCTACAACTCGACGTCCATCCTGCAGCGGCGGGTGGTGTTCAAGGCCGAGCGCGACGTGATCAAGAAGATCGCGACCGACGCGGCGGCCTTGGCCCTCCAAGAGGCGAAGAAGTACCCCGACACGCAGTGGCGCTGGGAGTACTCCCCCGAGTCGTACACCGGTACGGAACTCGAGTACGCCAAGGAGGTGTGCGACGCCGTCACCGAGGTGCTGCAGCCGACGCCGGAGAACCCGGTGATCCTGAACCTGCCCGCCACCGTCGAGATGGCGACGCCCAACGTGTACGCCGACTCCATCGAGTGGATGCATCGCAACCTGGCCCGCCGCGACTCGGTCATCCTGTCGCTGCACCCCCATAACGACCGCGGCACCGGCGTGGCCGCCGCCGAGCTGGGTTACCAGGCAGGCGCCGACCGCATCGAGGGCTGCCTGTTCGGTAACGGTGAGCGCACCGGCAACGTCTGCCTGGTCACGCTCGGCCTCAACATGTTCACCCGGGGCGTCGACCCGCAGATCGACTTCTCGAACATCGACGAGATCCGCCGCACCGTCGAGTACTGCAACCAGCTGCCCGTCCACGAGCGTCACCCGTACGGCGGCGACCTCGTGTACACCGCGTTCTCCGGCAGCCACCAGGACGCGATCAACAAGGGTCTCGACGCCATGAAGTTCGACGCCGACTCGCAGGACGCGGACGTCGACGACATCCTGTGGGCGGTTCCCTACCTGCCGATCGACCCCAAGGACGTGGGCCGCACCTACGAGGCCGTGATCCGCGTCAACTCGCAGTCCGGCAAGGGCGGCGTCGCGTACATCATGAAGGCCGATCACGGGCTGGTGCTGCCGCGTCGCCTGCAGATCGAGTTCTCGCAGGCCGTCCAGCGGATCACCGACGGCGAGGGCGGCGAGGTGTCGCCCAAGGAGATGTGGGACGTCTTCCACGAGGAGTACCTGGCTCCGATCACGCCGCTCGAGCGGATGAAGCAGAAGGTCACGGCGTCCGAGGAGGACGGTGGCACCGACTCCATCACCGCGACCGTGAAGGTCGACGGCAAGGAGCACGAGATCTCGGGTTCGGGCAACGGCCCGCTCGCCGCGTTCGTCGACGCGCTCGCCACCATCGACTTCGACGTGCGTGTGCTCGACTACTCCGAGCACGCCATGTCGGCCGGTGACGACGCCCAAGCGGCCGCGTACGTCGAGTGCGCGGTGACCGCTCCCGACGGACGGAACACCGTGGTCTGGGGTGTCGGCATCGCGACGTCGATCACCACCGCGTCGCTGCGCGCCGTCGTCTCGGCGGTCAACCGGGCGCACTGACCGCTTCCCGACCCTCACTGCCGCAGGCGCGCACCACGCGCACCTGCGGCAGCGTCGTTTCCGGCCACGGAAAGCGGCTCCCTCGGGGCTTCGGGTGACTACCCTGGTAACGGAGTCCACACCGGACCCGAACCGCCTCGGACCCTTCGGGGGGCGTCGTGAATCTGGCATTTCAACAGCATCTTCCGGTCCGTCCGTATCCGGCCCGGCGCCGCCCCAAGGGCAGCTTCTTCTACAAGATGATCACGACGACCGATCCCAAGGATCTGGGGATTCTGTACCTGATCACGTCGTTCGTCTTCTTCATGGCCGGCGGTCTGATGGCGCTGCTGATCCGCGGCGAGCTCGCCGTCCCGGGTCTGCAGTTCCTGTCGAACGAGCAGTACAACCAGCTGTTCACGATGCACGGCACGATCATGCTGCTGCTGTACGCGACGCCGATCGTGTTCGGGTTCGCCAACTACATCCTGCCGCTGCAGATCGGCGCCCCCGACGTCGCGTTTCCCCGTCTCAACGCGTTCAGTTACTGGGCATTCCTGTTCGGCGGCACCATCGCGATCGCGGGCTTCATCACCCCGGGTGGCGCCGCGGACTTCGGCTGGACGGCGTACTCGCCGCTGACGAGCGCGCTGCATGCGCCGGGCGTCGGCGCCGATCTGTGGATCATGGGGCTGGCGCTGTCCGGTCTCGGCACCATCCTCGGCGGGGTCAACATGATCACGACCGTCATCTGCCTGCGAGCCCCGGGCATGATCATGTTCCGGATGCCGATCTTCACGTGGAACATCTTCATCACCAGCATCCTGATCCTGGTGGCGTTCCCGATCCTCACCGCAGCGCTGATGGGGCTGTTCGTCGACCGCCATCTGGGCGGCAATCTGTACGACCCGGCCACCGGCGGCGTGCTGCTGTGGCAGCACCTGTTCTGGTTCTTCGGCCACCCGGAGGTCTACATCGTCGCGTTGCCGTTCTTCGGCATCGTGTCGGAGATCTTCCCGGTCTTCAGCCGCAAGCCGCTCTTCGGATACAGCGGGCTCGTCTACGCGACGATCGCCATCGCGGCCCTCTCCATCGCGGTGTGGGCGCACCACATGTACGCGACGGGCGCGGTGCTGTTGCCGTTCTTCTCCTTCATGACGTTCCTGATCGCGGTGCCCACCGGGGTGAAGATCTTCAACTGGATCGGCACCATGTGGAAGGGGCAGCTGACGTTCGAGACCCCCATGCTGTTCTCGCTCGGCTTCCTCATCACATTCATCTTCGGCGGCCTCACCGGTGTCATCCTCGCGAGCCCCCCGCTGGACTTCCACGTCACCGACAGCTACTTCGTGATCGCCCACTTCCACTACGTGCTGTTCGGGACGATCGTCTTCGCCACGTACGCGGGCATCTACTTCTGGTTCCCGAAGATGACGGGCCGCATGCTCGACGAGCGTCTCGGCAAGTGGCACTTCTGGACCACGTTCACCGGTTTCCACGGCACGTTCCTCGTCCAGCACTGGCTCGGCGCCGAGGGGATGCCGCGCCGCTACGCCGACTACCTGCCCTCGGACGGCTTCACCGTCCTCAACTCGGTCTCCACGGTGTTCGCGTTCGTCCTGGGCGCGTCGACCGTGCCGTTCGTCTGGAACGTCTTCAAGAGCTACCGCTACGGCGAGGTGGTCACGGTGGACGATCCGTGGGGGTTCGGCAACTCCCTGGAGTGGGCGACGACGTGCCCGCCGCCGCGGCACAACTTCACCGAGCTGCCGCGCATCCGCTCCGAGCGGCCCGCGTTCGAACTGCACTATCCGCACATGGTCGACCGGATGCACCGCGAGGCACACGTCGGAGTGCGGGGCGCGGTGGCGCACGCGACCGAACCCGCGGGTGCCGATCCGAAGGTGAACCGCCAGTAACTTCTGCGTGAAAGTTCCCTTCCCCGAGAGCTTCTCGAGAAACCGGACGAAAACGACTCTGTGACAACGGGTTGCAGATACCTCTCCGGAGGACGCCCAGTTCGGCCGAATTCCGGCCGCATTACTCCCTCGTAGCGTCGACACGCAAGTCCTTGAACGCTTGACAAGCAGATCGGGGCCTCGCAGAAGTTACGCGCGGGTACAAATTTTCGACGTTATGCTCGCATTCCCCGAGCATCGGTCCCGCAATGGCGCAGGTCCGACGATCGCGTTCGGGGCGCCCCTGGAGGTAGTCAAGTGGGTTGTGCAGGGGTGCACGTGTCCGCGAAGGCGGCACCCAGTCCTCGGCGGACATGGCCTTGGCCATCGAAACACTCTGCGGATCAATGAGTTTTACGGAAACGGAGCGATAACAGATGTTCAAGCGAATAGCGATAGTCAACCGCGGCGAAGCGGCGGTCCGCCTGATTCGTGCGGTGCGCGAACTGAACGCCGAGCACAACTACGGCATTCGCACGATCGCACTCCACACGGAGGCAGAACGCCGCGCGATGTTCGTTCGGCAGGCCGACGAAGGTGTGTGCTTGCGCACAGTCAAGACCGGCACCGCCTACCTCGATCACGCCGAGCTGGCCCGCGCGCTGCGCGAGAGCAAGGCCGACGCCGTGTGGGTCGGCTGGGGCTTCGTCGCCGAGGATCCCGCGTTCGTCGAGGTCTGCGAGCAGCTCGGCATCACGTTCATCGGCCCGCCCGCCGAATCGATGCGCCTGCTGGGCGACAAGGTCGAGGCCAAGCTCCTCGCCGAGAAGGTGGAGGTCCCGGTCGCGCCGTGGAGCGGCGGCCCCGTCGCCACCCGCGCCGACGCCCGCCGTCACGCCCAGGCCATCGGCTACCCGCTCATCATCAAGGCCCGCTCCGGTGGTGGTGGCCGCGGTATCCGCAAGGTGTGGTCGGAGGACGAACTCGAACTCGCGCTCGAACGCACCCAAGGTGAGGCCCAGCGGTCCTTCGGCGACCCCGTCGTGTTCATCGAACGGCTGGTCACCGACGCACGCCACGTCGAGGTACAGGTGATTGCCGACAACTTCGGCAACGTCTGGGCTCCCGGTGTGCGCGACTGCTCCATCCAGCGCAAGAACCAGAAGGTCATCGAGGAGTCCAGCTCGCCGCTCCTCACCGCCGACCAGTCCAACCACCTGCGCACCGTCTCCGCAGAGCTCGTGCGCGCCGCCGGCTACCGCGGCGCCGGCACGGTCGAATACCTGTACCAGCCCGAGCAGAAGACGTTCACGTTCCTCGAGGTCAACACCCGCCTCCAGGTCGAGCACCCCATCACCGAGGCCACCACGGGCATCGACCTGGTGAAGCTGCAGATCCTCGTCGCCAGCGGTGAGCCGCTGGTCGGCGACTGCCCGCCCGAGTTCGGTCACGCCGTCGAGGCCCGCCTCAACGCGGAGGACGCCGCCAACGGCTTCGCTCCCGCGCCCGGCGCCGTGCAGCTGCTCAAGTTCCCGCTCGGCAGCGGCCTCCGCGTCGACACCGGCATCGCCCAGGGCGACGTCATCCCGCCCGACTACGACTCGATGGTCGCCAAGGTCATCGCCTGGGGTCGCGACCGCTCCGAGGCGCTCGCGCGTCTGCGCACCGCTCTCCGCGAGACCACGGTCGTGCTGCAGGGCGGCACCACCACCAAGTCCTTCCTGCTGGACCTGCTGGACCGCGAAGAGGTCATCTCGGCGTCCGCGGACACCGGCTGGCTGGACCGCACCGACGCAGGCACCTCCAACGTCCCGTCCCGGACCGCGGATGTCGCCCTGATCGCCGCCGCCATCGACATCTACGACGCCGAGGAGAAGCTCGAGCGTGAGGCGTTCCTGTCGTCCGCTCGCGGTGGACGGCCCCGCGCCGGCCACGCCATCGGCCGCAAGGTGGAGCTCAGCTACCAGGGCCAGGCCTACGGACTCACCGTCACGCAGGTCGGCGCCCACAGCTACCGCGTCGACGGGGACGCCCCCGAGACCGAGGTCGAGGTCGACCGGCTCAGCGAGTTCGAGAGCCGCCTGGTGATCGGCGACCGCCGCCACCACGTCGTCTCGGTCGCAGGCCGCGCCCAGTACCTCGTCGAGGTCGACGGCATCAGCCACCAGATCAGCCAGGACGAGGCCGGCGTCGTCCGCGCACCGGCTCCCGCAGTCGTGGTCGCGGTGCCCGTGTCCGTCGGCGACGAGGTCGAGGTCGGTGCCACGCTGGTCGTCCTCGAGAGCATGAAGATGGAGACCGCGGTCCGCGCTCCCGTCGCAGGCCGGGTGCGGGAAGTTCTCGCCATGGTCAACTCCCAGGTCGACGCCGGAACGGCACTGCTGCGCGTCGAGGAGAGCTCGGAGGAGTCCACCGCTCCGAAGTCGCCTCGCGTCCAGTTCGATCTCGGTGCCCCCGCTTCGCACGGGAACACCCGGGCCGACGCCCTCGAGCAGATCGACGCACTCGCCGCACTGCTCACCGGTTACGACGTCAGCGCGAAGCGCGCCGGAGTGCTCCTCGCCGATTACGAGAAGCTGCGCGCCGAGATCGCGGGCGACCCGGATCTCGTGCAGGCAGAGCTCGCTCTACTGAACACGTTCGCGGATATCTGCGAGATCGGACGTAACCGTCCGACCGCCGCCGAGGAGGACGGTGACGAGCGCGTCCACAGCCCGCGCGAGCACTTCCACACCTACCTCCACACCCTCGACGTCGAACTCGAAGGCCTGCCCGAGTCGTTCACGACCCGGCTGTCGCGGGCGCTGCGTCACTACGACGTCACCGACCTCGAGCGCACCGCCGAGCTGGAGGAGGCGGTCTACCGTCTGTTCCTCGCGCAGCAGCGCATGGACAACCAGGTTCCCGTCATCGCCGCCCTGCTCGATCGGTGGCTGAACGACGGCAACGCTCCCGGCCGCGCACCCAGCGGACTCGGTGAGGTCCTGGACCGGCTGATCATCGCCACCCAGGTCCGGTACCCGGTGATCGGAAACGTCGCCCGCAACGTGCGGTTCCGGTTCTTCGACGAGCCGCAGATCCGCAAGGCCCGCGAGCAGGTCTACGACGGTGTCCGTGGCAGCCTCGAGTACCTCGCCGAGCGTCCCGACGCCGCCGACTACCAGGAACGCCTCGAGGCCCTGGTCGCCACCCCGCAGTCGCTGACCGAGCTCCTCGGGCAGCGGATCGCACGCAAGAGCACGACCGTCGGTCCGCTGCTCGAGGTCGTCACCCGTCGCTACTACGACATCCGCACGCTCGAGGACGTCACGTCCTTCGACCGCAACGGACGGCGTTTCGTCACCGGCAACTTCGATCTGCTCGGCGAGCGCCTCAACCTGGTGTCGGCCGTCGCCGAGTACGCCGAACTGCCCGGTGCGCTCGACGAGATCGGTGCCGTCGCCGCGGAGAACCCCGACAACCTCGTCCTCGACCTCTACCTGTCGTGGACCGCACCGCCCGCCGACCCGAACACGATGTCCGAGGACCTGCGGAAGGCGCTGGCGGCGCTGCCGCTGGCCGCGACCTGCCGCCGGGTCACGGTGTCCGTCTTCGGCGGAACCGACATGGACGTCCGCAAGTTCACGTACCGCCCGGACGACGCAGGTGTCCTGGCGGAAGAGACGCTGATCCGGGACATGCACCCGCTCACCGGCCAGCGACTCGACCTGTGGCGCCTGAAGAACTTCGACGGCACCCGCCTCCCCGCGGTCGCCGACACGTTCCTGTTCAACCTGGTCTCGCGCGACAACCCCACCGACGAACGCCTCATCGCGCTCGCCGAGATCCGCGACATCACGCCGGTCCGCAACGAGGACGGCCAGGTCATCGGTGTTCCCGCTGCGGAACGCGTGCTGCAGTCGTGCCTCGACGGCATCCGCCGGGCGCAGGCCACGCGCGGCAGCAAGCGCAAGCTCGACGCCAACCGCGTCGTGCTGTACGTGTGGCCGAAGATCGACGTCCCGGTCGAGGACCTCGAGGCGTTCGCCCGGGTCGCGGCACCGCTCACCGCGGGCGCCGGACTCGAGGAGATCACCGTGATCGCCCGGCTCCAGGGCGAGCCCGGCACGGAGTCGCGGGAGAAGGCTCTGCGCTTCTCCTACCGCACCGGTGCCGGCGTGGTCGTCAAGGTCACCGAGCCGCCGACCGAGCCGCTGCAGCCGCTCGACGCGTACACGCAGAAGGTCCGCAGCTCACGTGCCCGCGGCACCGTCTACCCGTACGAGCTGATCCCGCTGCTCACCGGCCGCGACGGCAGCTTCGTCGAGCACGACCTGGACGAGACGGGCCAGCTGGTTCCCGTCGAGCGTCCGTACGGTCAGAACAAGGCCGGCCTCGTCGTCGGTCTGGTCACGGCCCGCACCGACCGGCATCCCGAGGGAATGACCCGCGTCGCGCTCTTCGGTGACCCGACGAAGGCACTGGGCACCGTCGCGGAAGCCGAGTGCGCCCGCCTCGTCGCCGGTGTCGACCTGGCCGAGAAGCTGGGTGTCCCGGTCGAGTGGTTCGCGCTGTCGTCCGGCGCGACGATCTCCATGGACAGTGGCACCGAGAACATGGACTGGGTGTCCCGCGGCCTGCGTCGCCTCATCACGTTCACGCAGAACGGTGGCGAGGTCAACGTGATCGTGGCCGGCATCAACGTCGGCGCGCAGCCGTACTGGAACGCCGAAGCCACGATGCTGATGCACACCAAGGGCATCCTCGTCATGACGCCGGACAGTGCCATGGTGCTCACCGGTAAGAACTCGCTCGACTACTCGGGTGGCGTCTCGGCCGAGGACAACTTCGGCATCGGCGGTTACGACCGCGTGATGGGCCCGAACGGTGAGGCGCAGTACTGGGCGCCGAACCTGCCCGCCGCGTGCGAGATCCTGTTCGCACACTACGACCACGCGTACGTCGTTGCCGGAGAACGCTTCCCGCGCCGGGCGCAGACCAGCGACCCGATCGGGCGCGACGTGCGGTCCTTCCCGCACATCCATCCGTCCAGCGACTTCACCACGGTCGGCGACATCTTCTCCGCGGAGACGAACCCGGAACGCAAGAAGCCGTTCGACATTCGCACGGTGATGCGTTCGCTCGTCGACCAGGACCACGCGGTGCTGGAGCGGTGGGCCGACATGGCGGACGCCGACACGTCCGTCGTGTTCGACGCGCACCTCGGCGGTTACCCGGTGAGCGTCATCGGGATCGAGTCGCGGGCCATCGCCCGTAAGGGATGGTCGCCGGCCAACGGTCCCGACCAGTGGACTGCGGGAACGCTGTTCCCGCAGTCGTCGAAGAAGACGGCCCGGGCGATCAACGCCGCCAGCGGCAGCCGTCCGCTCGTCGTGCTGGCCAACCTGTCCGGCTTCGACGGTTCCCCGGACTCGCTGCGGCACATCCAGCTCGAGTACGGCGCCGAGATCGGCCGCGCCATCGTCAATTTCGACGGCCCGATCGTGTTCTGCGTCGTCTCCCGCTACCACGGTGGTGCGTTCGTGGTGTTCTCCGGAGCACTGAACGACAACATGGAGGTGCTGGCGGTCGAGGGTTCGTTCGCCTCGGTCCTCGGTGGTGCCCCCGCCGCGGCCGTGGTGTTCACCCGCGAGGTCAACTCTCGGGTGGCCGCCGACCCGTCGATCCGGGAGCTCGAGGCCAACCTGGCGGGCGCCCAGAACGACGCCCAGCAGGCTCACCTGCGGGTGGAGCTGGCGGCCCAGCAGGCTGCGGTGCGCAACGAGAAGCTCGGTGAGGTCGCGGCCGAGTTCGAGGCTGTGCACAACATCCAGCGGGCACAGCGGGTCGGCTCCGTCGACGCCGTCATCCCGGCCGTCGAGCTGCGTCCGTACATCATCGGTGCGGTCGAGCGCGGCATGCGCCGGGCGGTCGACGCAGGCAAGTAGTCCCTACCCGAACGGCCGCGGCACCTACCGGTGTCGCGGCCGTTCGGCGTTTCGCGACCGCGGGCGGGGTCGGCACCGGCCACATTTCACCTGTTTCGGATGACGCGGGCGCCCCGGCCCGGTGCGATAGTCGGCGCAGAGTGAATTCGACTGTGAATGGAGCGCTGCAATGGACTCTTTCTGGGACTTTCTCTGGGTGATCATCGTCACCTTCGGCTTCGTGGCCTACCTGATCCTGTTGTTCTCCATCATCACCGACCTGTTCCGCGACCATAAGACGTCGGGCTGGGCGAAGGCCATCTGGATCATCTTCCTGTTCTTCATCCCGCTGCTGACCGCGCTCGTGTATCTCATCGTCAAGAGCGACGGCATGGCCCAGCGGTCGATGGCGGCCGCGCAGGAGGTGAAGCAGGCGCAGGACAGCTACATCCGTTCCGTCGCGGGCAAGTCCTCGGCCGAGCAGATCGCGGACGCGAAGGCACTGCTCGATGCAGGCACCATCACTCAGCAGGAGTACGAGACGCTGAAAGCCAAGGCGCTGGCCTGACCCCGCACCGTTACCGTCGAAGGCCCGCCCCGGTGCGGGCCTTCGTGCTGTCGGGGGTCAGTCCCGCACCCGTGCCGCGACGTCCCGGAACGCCTGCAGCACCGTGGCCACCGCGGGAACGTCGTCGGCTGCCGGCCGCCGGGCCAGTTCGTAGATCCGGGCCGCGCGCACCCCGGCGAGAGGCAGCTGCACCACCGTGCGGCTCGTCACCGCATGGCGGGCCAGCAGGGCCACGCCGTGACCGCCGGCGACGAGTTCCTCGATGACCCGGAAGTCGTTGATGCGCATCACCACATGCGGCTGCACCCCGGTCGCGGCGGCCACCGACATCAGCACGTCGTCGACGGGGAAACCGCCGCGCACGCTGATCCACCTCTCGTCCGCCAACTGGTCCGGGCGAACCGCATCCTGTCCGGCGAGCGGATGGCCGGGCGGCAGGATCAGGTCGATGGGTTCGCGCATCAGCGGTTCCGCCGTCACCCGCGGCGAGGACGAGTCCGGGGCCCGCTCGTCGCGATGCGTCAGCACCACGTCGTAATCGGCGAGCAGGGTGGGCACCGCGGCGGCGGGCAGGTCCTCGTCGCGCGCCTGCACGTCCACCCCACTGCCTTCCAGCGTATCCAGCAGTCCGGGCAGCAGCAGCGCGGCACCGGACGGGAACAGCGCCACCCGCACGCGGCCGCGCGGCGAACCGCGGTAGGCGCTCATCTCCGCCGCCGCGCGGTCCAGGGCGGCCACGACGTCGTCGGCGCGGACGACGAGCGCCTGACCGGCGTCCGTGAGCCGCAACCGGCGGCCGGCGGGTTCGAGCAGGGTCACCCCGGCCTCCCGCGCGAGGATCTTGAGCTGCTGCGACACCGCCGACGGCGTCATCGACAACGCCTGCGCGGTCGCCGCCACCGTCCCGCGGTCCGCCAGCTCGCGCAGCACGCGCAACCGGGTCGCATCCATGTAGCAAAACTACATCGATGATCCACTTTAATGCGCTTGTCCTGATTGTTTTCGGCCCTCACGATGGAAGGCATGACCTCCCGCGACCGGCTGCTCGGACTCACCGTCGTCGTCCTGTGGGGGCTCAACTTCCTCGCCATTCGCGCGGGTCTCGACCACTTCCCACCGTTCTTCTTCGCCGCGCTGCGATTCTTCGTCATCGCGATCCCGGTCATCCTGTTCGTTCCCCGGCCACAGGTCCCGCTGAAGTGGCTGCTGGTGTACGGCCTGGGGTTCGGCGTCGGCCAGTTCGCCTTCCTGTTCTGGGCCATGCACGTCGGCATGCCCACCGGGCTGGCGTCGCTGGTCCTGCAGTCCTCGGCGCCGTTCACCGTGGTCCTCGGCGCGGTCCTGCTGCGGGAGCGACTGCGGCCGACGCAGGTGTGCGGACTGTTGGTGGCGATGGCCGGGATGACAGTCATCGGCTGGGACCGCGCCCAGCACGCCGCGCTGCTGCCGGTGGCCCTGACGCTGCTCGCGGGACTGTCGTGGGCGCTGGGCAACATCGGCAACCGCAAGGCCGCGTCGGATCAGCCGATGCGCCTGATGCTGTGGATGTGCGTCATTCCGCCGCTGCCGATGCTGGCGCTGTCGTTCGGCGTCGAGGGTCCGTCGGCGGGCTGGGACTCCCTGACGTCGTCACTGGACGGCAACGGCCCGCTCGCGCTCGCAGGCCTCGCCTACATCGTGATCCTCGGCACGGTCGCGGGCTCGGGTCTGTGGACGGCACTGCTCAGCCGCTACCCCGCCGGGATGGTCGCACCGTTCTCCCTGCTGGTTCCGATCGTCGGGATCGGGGCGTCCTGGCTGGTGCTGCACGAGGAGCCGAGCGTCCTGTCGCTGGTCGGCGGGGCCGTCGTCATCGCCGGTGCCGCCGCCACCCAGGTGCGCGGCAGGGTGCGTCCGAGCACACTTTCGCACTCACCTGCACCCGCGCGAGTCGGCGTCTGACCGGACCCTGTGCAAAACTCGCGGAGTGAGTACTGGAACTGGGATCACGACGCGCGGCAAGCTCGCCCTGCGCGCAGCGGCGGCGGCCTCCTGGGCGTCGCAGAAGGCGGGACGGGGCAAGGGCTCGATGATCGGCGGACTGATCGCCCTGAAGATCGACCCGACCCTGATGGAGCAGCTCGGCGCCGGCCGACGCACCGCGGTGATCACCGGCACCAACGGCAAGTCCACCACCACCCGGATGACCGCGGCGGCGCTCTCCACCCTCGGTGAGGTCGCGACGCAGGCCGACGGCGCCAACATGGACGCCGGCATCGTCGCGGCGCTCAGCACCCGCGTCCACGCGCCCCTCGCCGCCCTCGAGGTCGACGAGCTTCACGTCCCGCACGTCAGCGACGCCGTCAACCCCGAGGCCCTGGTTCTGCTCAACCTCAGCCGCGACCAGCTCGACCGGGTCGGCGAGATCAACATGATCGAACGCAAACTCCGCGCCTGCGTCGCCGCGCACCCGGAGGCCGTCGTGATCGCCAACTGCGACGACGTCCTCGTCACCTCGGTGGCCTACGACGCGAAGAACGTCGTCTGGGTCGCCGCCGGGGGCGGATGGGCCAGCGACGCCGCCAGCTGTCCGCGCACCGGCGAACCCATCGTGTGGGAGGGCTCGCACTGGCGCAGCACGGGTTCCGACTTCGCGCGCCCGACCCCCGACTGGTGGCTGGACGACGAAAACCTGTACGGGCCCGACGGCCTGAAGATCCCGATGACCCTCGCCCTGCCCGGACGCGCCAACCGCGGCAACGCCGCACAGGCCGTCGCTGCGGCCGTTGCGATGGGCGCGGAGGCGGAGGACGCCGTCGCCGCGGCGGCCACCGTCCAGGAGGTCGCGGGCCGCTACAGCACCGTCGAGGTCGGGTCGCACTCCGTGCACATGCTGCTCGCCAAGAACCCCGCCGGCTGGCAGGAAGCGCTGTCGATGATCGACCCCACCGTCGACGGACTCGTGATCGCCGTCAACGGGCAGGTTCCCGACGGCGAAGACCTGTCCTGGCTGTGGGACGTGCGGTTCGAGCACTTCGAGGGCGTCAAGGTGGTGGCCGCCGGCGAACGCGGCACCGACCTGGCCGTCCGCCTCACGTACGCCGGCGTCGAGCACACGCTCGACCCGAACCCGTTGCGGGCCATCGCGTCCTGCCCGCCCGGACGCGTCGAGGTGCTCGCCAACTACACCGCCTTCCGCGACCTGAACACCGCCATCGCGAAGGAGGCGCGCAATGCCTGACTCGACCGTACGCATCGGCCTGGTGCTGCCCGACGTGATGGGCACCTACGGCGACGGCGGCAACGCCCTGATCCTCCGGCAGCGACTGCGCATGCGCGGATACGACGCGGAGATCGTCGAGATCACGCTGAACGACCCGGTCCCGGAGTCCCTCGACGTCTACACGCTCGGTGGGGCCGAGGACTCGGCGCAGCGCCTCGCCACCCGGCACCTCGCCAAGTACCCCGGACTGCAGAAGGCCGCCGAACGCGGCGCCCCCGTCCTGGCGATCTGTGCCGCGATCCAGGTGCTCGGCAACTGGTACGAGACGTCGAGCGGCGAACGCGTCGACGGCGTCTCGATGCTCGACGTCACCACGTCCCCGCAGGCGACGCGTTCCATCGGTGAAGTGATCACGGCACCACGGATGGACGGGCTGACGCAGCCGCTCACTGGGTTCGAAAACCACCGCGGCGGAACCACACTCGGCACCGACGCCCGCGGCCTGGCCCGGGTCACGCACGGCGTCGGCAACGGCGTCGGGGACGGGCTCGAAGGCGTCGTCCAGGGTTCCGTGATCGGCACGTACATGCACGGACCCGCGCTCGCCCGCAACCCCGAACTCGCCGACCTGCTCCTGAAACGGGCGCTGGGCGTCGACGAACTCGCGCCCCTCGACCTGCCCGAGGTCGAGCAGTTGCGCCGGGAGCGCCTGCGCGTCTGAGCACGTGAGTGGCAAAGCGTCGTCCCGCACTCTTTCTCACTCACCTCCGCAGGTGAGTGAGAAAGAGTGGCGGGGCACTCTTTCTCACTCACGTGGGCAGGCTGGACAGCGGCGCGACATATCGGCCCATCCTTCGCGGACCAACACCCGGCGCACTTCGTCGAATACCCCGCAGGGGTCGCGGGTCGTCTCATCCCACCCGTAGACCAGCCGTGGACGGTCGGCCAGCTCCGCCGCGTTGTCGCGCCGACGGTCACGGAAACGGGACTGTTGCGCGCTGTGATACTGCTGCCCGTCGAGCCGGACGATCAGCGGCACACACATGGGGCTGTAATCGACGTCCTCGTACAGAATCCGGCCGTCCACGACGTGCGGCATCTGACGTTTTCCGCTCGGCAGCCCGTGCGCCCGTTCGACGTCGAGTGCGTAGCGGTGTTCGAGGGCCGATTGAACGCCGTCGCCGAGCAGCATCACGGCGTCGGCGATGTCGGTCGCATACCGGTGTGGACGCCGGACCTCGAGTTTCCGCCGGAGCACCTCGACGTGGACCTTGCCACTCGTGGCGGCCTCGATGAACCGGAGGGCCGCCTCCCGCGGGGTGGCCTCGGACACCGCGAGGTCGATCACCGTGTCGACGATGTCCGTGGCCGACGGAACGGGACCGAGATGTGCTCGAACGCGCGAGACCGATGGACCACGACGCCACCATGAACGAGTGCGTTGCCGACCGAGGTCGGGCGCCGACTGCCGGGTGAGCGGACCGTCTGCCCGTGATTCACCGCCGAGCAGTTGTAGGGGACAGTGATGTGGACCGGTGCCGACGGGTCGTCGACGCGGAGCAGTCCCCATTCCTCGGCCGCGGTCCGGTGACTCAGGATCGCCCGGCCGCCGTACAGGAGTGCGGCGGAGAGGGCCATCGGGCGGGTGAGCGGACCGTTGGTGACCGCGATGACGCGCGGCAGCACCCGCAGCCACTGACCGGACACCACATGATGCCGGAGTGCGGTGGCACTGACGCCGTGCGCCCGGAGCTGTGCCGTGGTGACGACGCCGTCCTGGGCGTCGAGAATGGACTGCCATGAGTCGTGTTCCATGCCCGGAACGGTGTCGGCCCGCCCCGACAGGAACCGCCCCTTCCCACCATTTTTCCACAGCCTGTGGATAAACCCTGTGAGTGCCGATGTCCATCCGGGTACACATCGGCACTCACCTGCCGAGCGCAACCAAAGGGTTGCAGAACGTCGTAAAGAGTGCAACCATGGAGTTGCATATCAACCGTCGTCGAAAAGGTGGCCCACCATGGACGCATCGAGCAGCATCACCCGGACCGTTGTCGTGAACGCCCCGAGATCGGCGGTGTGGGCGGCGATCACGGATCCCGACAAGATCAGCCAGTGGTTCGGGCAGCGCACGTCGCTCGACCTCAGCGTCGGCGGCAAGGCCGCCTTCACCTGGGACGAGCACGGCACCGCCCGCGCTGTCGTCACGGAGGTCGACGAACCGAACGCGTTCGGCTTCCGCTGGGCAGCCGACATGGAAGCAGACCCGGTGATCGGCAACTCCACCCTGGTGCGGTTCACGCTGTCCGAGCACGCGGCCGGCACCGAACTGACAGTCGTCGAGACCGGGTTCGACACCCTCGACCGCGACGTCGTCGACCAGAAGCGGGCCCGCGAGGGCAACGTCCAGGGCTGGCACGCCGAACTCGACGAACTGGTCGCGTACCTGCACGGCGTGAAGGCATGACAGTGGGCACGTACGCCGAATTGGCCTCGGTGTTCGCGGCGCTGTCCGACGAGACCCGCTGGGAGATCCTCACCGAACTCGGGCGGGCCGACCAGTCGGCGTCGTCGCTCGCCACCCGGCTTCCGGTGTCGAGGCAGGCCATCGCGAAGCATCTGAATGCGCTGCAGGCCTGCGGACTGGTGGAGTCGGTGAAGGTGGGCCGCGAGATCCGCTACCGCGCGCTGGGCGCCGAGCTCAACAAGACGGCGCGGACGCTGGAACGAATCGGCGCCGAGTGGGATCGCCGGCTGGCCACCATCAAGCAGATCGCGGAATCGATGGAGGAGTAAAGACCCCAGACAGGGGTTCGGCCGGGAATGCTTCTGCATTCTCGGCCGGATCTCTGCTTCTCGAGTTTTCTCTGCTCACAGGTACATTTCCTCGATCCGCATCACTGACGATACACGTGAGTGACCTACGTCACAAGAGGCTCTATCGGACTTTTCTTCATCCGATCGTGCCCGGGCAGGGCCAGGGACACCGCGAACACCAGGACCGCCAGCACGGCGCACACCCCGTAGGCGATCGAGAAACCGGCGGCCGAGGCGACACTGCCCACCATGCTCGCCGCCAAAACCGTCGCGACCACCGCGCTGCACATGGTGGTACCCATCGTCCGCAGCAGGACGTTGACGCCGTTGGCCGCGGCCATCTGCGTGGACGGCACAGCCCGGACGATCAGCATCGGCAGCGTGCTGTACACCAGCGCGGTGCCGACGGCCGCGACACCGAGCGCCGCGATCACCATCCACAATTCCTTGTGCGGCACGGTGTGCAGCGCGTAGCCGAGGACGAGACAGATCGCGCCCGACAGGATCGTCACCTTCGACCCGTAGCGCTCGGACACCCGGGCGCCGACCTGCGCGAAGACGATCATCGACAGACTCGTCGGCAGCTGGCACACCGCGGCCTGGAGGATCGTCAGGCCGTAGCCGGCGTCTCCGCGGGGCGCCTGCAGCAGCTGTGTGGTGATGAGAGCGTTTCCGTAGAACGCGAACCCGACGAGAAGCGCCGTGACGTGCGGCAGCAGCACCGACCGTCGCGCCGACACCCGCAGGTCCACGAGCGGGTTCCGGTTGCGCAGCTGCTGATGTCCCCACAACGCGAACAGGAACACCGCGGACGCGAACATGCCCAGCACCGCGGGACTTCCCCAGCCCCACGAGCTGCCCTGGGTGATCGGGACGAGCAGGCAGACGAGGGCGGCGGTCAGACCGACGGCACCGACACCGTCGAACCGCCCACCCGACCGCACCTCGGACTCGCGGATGAACAGCACCGCGGCCGTGGTGACCGCGAGCCCGATTCCCGCGATGACCCAGAAGAGGACGTGCCAGTTTGAGTACTCGGCGACGGACGCCGCGAACGGCAGTCCGAGCGCCGTGCCGATCCCGAGGGTCGAGCTCATCATGGCGATGGCGCCGTTGACCTTCTCCCGCGGCAATTCGTCGCGGAGGATCGAGATTCCGACCGGGATGACGGCGGCGCCTGCCCCCTGCAGTCCTCGCGCGAAGATCAGGAACGCGATGTCGGACGTCACGGCGCAGATCAACGCGCCGAGCGTCATGAAGACGAAGGCGACGAGAAGCATCCGCTTCTTGCCGAACATGTCGGCGAGCCTGCCGAAGATCGGGGTGACGACCGCGCCGACCAGGAGGGTGGTGGTGATCAGCCAGGACACCGACGTCTGACTCGCGCCGGTGAACGTCGGCATGCTGGGCAGGAGGGGCACCATGACCGTTTGCAGGACGGCCTGGAACACGCCCGCGAACGCGAGAATCGGGAAGAGATAACGCGATCCGCCGGCAGAGTCCGGCGGTGCGACCGGCTGATCCGCGAGCGCCGACAGTGGGCGCGGCAACGAGATCGTCAAACGTCACCCCTTGCACAGCTGGTAAATGGTTGTTCACCAGAGTAGGTGAACAACCATTTACCCCGCAAGCCGGACAATCCGCCCTCAGCCGTCGAGCAACTCCTGCACCAGCGGGGCATAGTGCGCCACCACCTCTTCCGGGGTGCCTGTCGCGTGCTCCTGCATCATCTTGCGACGCATGACGGCGAGACCCGTCAGCATCGACATCACCAGTTCGGCGCGCAGCCGGGCATTCGGCCCGGGTAGTCGTTCGGCCAGCGCGTCGATCATCTGCGCCGAATAGTTGGCGCGGAGCTTGCGGCTGCTCTCCTCGCTCGGCCCGCTCATGAACAGAATGTTCAACGACAGGGGCTTGTACGGTTCGAGCGGCCGCGCGAACATCGACACCATCCGCTCACCGAGACCGCCCAGCGGACCGCTGAACACGATCTCCGCGGCGGCGCGGAAATCGACGAGCGCGTCGAACAGCTGCTCCTTCGACCCGAAGTACTTGATGATCAGCGGTGCGCTGACCCCGGCGTCCTCGGCGATGTCCTTGAGCGTGATCTCCCGATACGGACGTGTCGCGAACGCCCGCCCCGCCGCGTCGACGATCAGCGACCGCGACTGCTCGGCCGTCCGCTTCACCGGCGCGGCAGTGCCCGGATCCGACGTCACAGCGTGCGTCTCCCCGACAACGCCCTGCCCAGCGTGAGCTCGTCGGCGAACTCGAGGTCGCCGCCCATCGGCAGACCCGACGCGAGCCTGCTGACCGTCAGCCCGGGGAAGTCCCGCAGCATCCGCACCAGATACGTCGCAGTGGCCTCCCCCTCGGTGTTGGGGTCGGTCGCGATGATCACCTCGGAGACGTCGACGCCGTCCTCCTGATTGCCGATGCGCGCGAGCAACTCCCGGATACGGAGCTGATCGGGACCCACCCCGGACAGCGGATCCAGCGCGCCGCCCAGAACGTGATAGCGGCCCTTGAACTCGCGCGTGCGCTCGACGGCCTGGACGTCCTTCGGCTCCTCGACCACACAGATCACCGTGCGGTCACGGCGCGGATCGGCGCAGATGCGGCAGTGCTCCTTGTCGGAGACCGTGCCGCACACCACACAGAACTGGACGCCGTCGCGCACCCGCTGCAGCGCATTCTTGAGCCGGTCGATCTCCGGCGGCTCGACGCTGAGCAGGTGGAACGCGATGCGCTGTGCGCTCTTCGGCCCGACGCCGGGCAGCTTGCCGAGCTCGTCGATCAGATCCTGAACCGGACCTTCGTACACGCTGCGCCTCTAGAAACCGGGGAGACCGGGCAGGCCTCCCCCACCGAATCCACCCGCGAGCGGACCGAGTTTCTGCGCCGCGATCTCCTGCGCCTTGTTCGACGCGTCCTCGATCGCACCGATCACGAGGTCCTGCAGAGTCTCCACGTCGTCGGGATCGACGACCTTCGGATCGATCTTCAGACCGACCACTTCACCTGTCCCCTTGACCGTCGCGGTCACGAGTCCGCCACCGGCCTGCCCGGTGACCTCGGCCTCGGCCATCTCCTGCTGAGCGGCCATCAGCTGCTGCTGCATCTGCTGTGCCTGCGCGAGGAGCTGCGACATGTCGGGTTGTCCACCTGGTTGCACTGACGTGGTCCTTTCTGCTGTTTCCCCTGCCAGCGTAGACCGTGACCGTCAGCGCGGTCCGGCGCCGACGCCGTCGTGGGACTCACCACGACGGCGCCGGAGCGAACCGGCGTCGCGTCAGGCGAGTTCGCGCTCGAGGTTCGCCAGCACCTGCCCCTGGATCTTCTTCAGACCCAGCGGGGCGAACGTCTTCTCGAAGAAGCCCCCGATGCCGCCCGCACCCTTCCACTCGGTGGTCGTGGTGACCGTCGAACCACTGCCGCTCGGGGCGACGACCCAGGTGGTGACGAGCGACGAGTTCGCGTCCGTCTCGGTGATCGTGTTGCCCGCCACGGTGACCGTGGCCTTGATGTCGCGGGACCGCTTCTCGGTGGCCTTCAACGTCCACTGCGCGACGGTACCGCCGCCCTGCCCGCCCTCGAGGACGCGGTAGTCCAGGTACTGCTCCGAGAGGATGCGCGGACGCACCGTCTCGTAGTCCGTCAAAGCCGCGAGCGCCTTCTCCGGTGTGGCTGCGACGGTGATCGAACTGCTCGCGCTGACCTGACCCACTGTTGCGACTCCTCTTGTACGATTTGTACGAAACTGCTTCCTCCTCTCATCCTGCCTTCCGTCCGCGAGTCCGGGCGATGACGTGGCAATCTATTGTGAGGTAGCTCACTTCGGTGTGGTCACGACCCGCACATTGATGAGACATTTGTGTGAATCTTCGGTCGACCGCGCCGATATGCGTGGCCTGAACCCGCGGAGAGGGATAGCGTCAGGGTGTGGCTGCCTCTTCGGTTGAACTACTGAAAAGCATGCGGGAGGGTGGACGCCCCTTCCGTGCGCATCGCACTCTGCCCGTCACCGGGATCGACGCTCACCGCGCCGGCGTCGAACGGCTTCTCGCGTCCTACCGCGCGATTCCCACGGACGCCACCGTGCGACTCGCGAAGAAGACGTCCAACCTGTTCCGGGCGCGGGCCCAGACCAGCGCACCAGGCCTCGACGTCTCCGGTCTCGGCGGAGTCATCTCGGTCGACGAGCAGGCCCGGACCGCGGATGTCGCCGGAATGTGCACGTACGAAGACCTGGTGGACGCCACCCTGCCGTACGGGCTGGCGCCGCTGGTGGTTCCGCAGCTCAAGACCATCACACTCGGCGGCGCGGTCACCGGCCTCGGCATCGAGTCGACATCGTTCCGCAACGGGCTCCCCCACGAATCAGTCCTCGAGATCGACGTGCTGACCGGCAGCGGCGACATCGTCACCGCGAGACCGGAAGGCGAGAACTCCGACCTGTTCTGGGGGTTCCCCAACTCCTACGGAACCCTCGGCTACTCCACCCGACTGCGCATTCAGCTCGAACCCGTCAAACGGTATGTGGCACTGCGGCATCTGCGTTTCGATTCCCTGGACGAGCTGCAGTCGGCAATGGATCGCATCGTCACCGAGCGCGTCCACGACGGCATCCCCGTCGACTATCTGGACGGCGTCGTGTTCACCGCGTCCGAGAGTTACCTGACGCTGGGCCATCAGACCGACGAGGGCGGCCCCGTCAGCGACTACACCGGGCAGAACATCTTCTACCGGTCCATCCAGCACAGTTCCGTGAACCACCCCAAAACGGACAAACTCACCATCCGAGACTACCTGTGGCGCTGGGACACCGACTGGTTCTGGTGCTCGCGCGCCTTCGGCGCCCAGAACCCCACCATCCGCCGGCTGTGGCCGAAGAACCTCCTCCGCAGCAGCTTCTACTGGAAGCTCATCGCCCTCGACCACAAGTACGACATCGGCGACCGACTCGAGAAGCGCAAGGGCAACCCGCCACGCGAACGCGTCGTGCAGGACGTCGAAGTGCCCATCGAGCGCACCGCGGACTTCGTCCGCTGGTTCCTCGACGAAATCCCGATCGAACCGCTGTGGCTCTGCCCGTTGCGGTTGCGGGAACCTGCCCCCGCCGGCGCGTCCTCGCAACGCCCCTGGCCCCTGTACCCCCTCGAACCGAAACGCACGTACGTGAACATCGGATTCTGGTCATCGGTGCCCATCGTTCCGGGCCGACCCGAGGGGGCCGCGAATCGGCTGATCGAAGACAAGGTCAGTGACTTCGACGGACACAAGTCCCTCTACTCCGATTCGTACTATTCACGCGAAGATTTCGAACGCCTCTACTACGGCGGCGATCGATACACGGAACTGAAAAAACGCTACGACCCGAAATCACGATTACTGGACCTTTTCTCCAAGGCGGTGCAACGTCGATGACAACTCTGAAAGCTTCACGCTCCCAAGACCACAAGCTGACCATCGCAGAGATTCTCGAAACTCTGTCCGACGGCATGCTCCCCCTGCGGTTCTCCGCCTACGACGGCAGCGCCGCCGGCCCGGAGGACGCCCCCTACGGTCTCCACCTCAAGACGACCCGGGGCACCACCTACCTGGCGACCGCCCCCGGCGACCTCGGCATGGCCCGGGCCTACGTGTCCGGCGACCTCGAGGCCCGCGGCGTCCACCCCGGCGACCCGTACGAAATCCTCCGCGTGATGGGCGACGAACTGCACTTCCGCCGTCCGTCCGCGCTCACGCTCGCCGCCATCACGCGCTCGCTCGGCTGGGATCTGCTGCGCCCCATCGCCCCTCCCCCGCAGGAGCACCTCCCGCGGTGGCGTCGAGTCGCGGAAGGATTGCGGCACTCCAAGTCCCGCGACGCCGAGGTCATCCACCACCATTACGACGTCTCGAACACCTTCTACGAGTATGTCCTCGGCCCGTCCATGACGTACACGTGCGCCTGCTACGAGAACGTCGAGCAGACCCTCGAAGAGGCACAGGACAACAAGTACCGCCTCGTCTTCGAGAAGCTCGGCCTCCAGCCCGGCGACCGACTGCTCGACATCGGCTGTGGCTGGGGATCGATGGTCCGGTACGCCGCCCGCCGCGGCGTCAAGGTCATCGGCGCCACCCTGTCCCGCGAACAGGCCGAATGGGCACAGAAGGCCATCGCCGAAGAAGGACTGTCCGACCTCGCCGAGGTCCGGTTCTCCGACTACCGTGACGTCCCCGAGACCGGATTCGACGCCATCTCGTCGATCGGCCTGACCGAGCACATCGGCGTCGGCAACTACCCCGCCTACTTCGGACTGCTGCAGAGCAAGCTTCGCGAGGGCGGCCGGCTGCTGAACCACTGCATCACCCGGCCCGACAACCAGAGTCAGGCACGCGCGGGCGGCTTCATCGACCGGTACGTCTTCCCCGACGGCGAACTCACCGGCTCCGGACGCATCATCTCCGAGATCCAGAACGTCGGACTCGAGGTGCGGCACGAGGAGAATCTGCGCGAGCACTACGCACTCACCCTCGCCGGATGGTGCCAGAACCTCGTCGACAACTGGGATGCCTGCGTCGCCGAGGTCGGCGAAGGCACCGCACGTGTGTGGGGTCTCTACATGGCCGGGTCGCGACTGGGCTTCGAACGCAACGTCGTTCAGCTGCACCAGGTCCTCGCCGTCAAGCTCGGCCCCAAGGGCGAGGCGCATGTGCCGCTGCGTCCGTGGTGGAAGTAGGCGGCTCCGCCGCCCGTGCGCCTTTTTTGGTAGCTAGAGGGGCTGTTTCGAAATCCCGGGACGGAGCGCCCGCGTGGCACCATGCCCTGACCTTGGGTTTCCTGGATAATGTGTTGGTGGCCAAGGGATATCGACCGGTGAATCGTGACCAGCAGTTTCTGCTGCCGCCGGACATGCGGGAGTGGGTGCCGCCCACGCATCCGGTGTGGACGGTGATCGAGATCGTCGACACCCATCTCGACACCAGTGCCTTTCATGCCTCGCGCCGCACCGGCGGTGCCGGGCGGGCCGGGTACGACCCGGACATGCTGGTGACCCTGCTGGTCTGGGCGTGGTCGCGGGGGATGCGGTCGTCCCGGCAGATCGAGCGGGCCTGCACCGAGGACGTGGCGTTCCGGGTGATCTGCGCCGGCGACACCCCCGACCACGTGACGATCTCCCGGTTCCGCAAGGACAACCACACCGCCTGCGAGGACCTGTTCATGCAGGTACTGATCCTGGCCGCCCGGTTGGGTCTGGGCCGACTCGAGACGATCGCGTTGGACGGGGTGAAGATCGCCTCGAACGCATCGAAAGACGCCAACCGCACCGAGGCCGGGCTGCGCCGGGCAGCCGAGGCCGAGGCCGCGCGGATCGCCGCGGCCGCGGCGGCCGCGCACGCCGCCCGTGACGAGGCCGAGGACGACCTCTACGGCGAGGACGATCCGGGCCCGGGACAGGTGCCGGCGGAGTTGGCCGATCCGGGCACCCGCTCGGCACGCATCGCCGAGGCGTTGGCGCAGCTCGACGCGCAGAAGCAGGCCGAACGGTGCGAGCGGGACGGGAAGGCGCAGGACTATCTGGCCCGGCTCGACGCGGGCCAGACGGTGCTGGGCCGGGTGCCGGTCGGGGCCGAGGTCGCCGCCGCCGAGCGGCGTCTGGCCGAGGCGGTCGCCGCCCAGCAGTCGGTGATCGAGCGGTTCCAAGGCGGCACCGCGGCCGGGGGCGGGGGCACCCGGTTCGCACCGAAGCCGGTCGACGAGCACCACCTGGTGCGGCGTCGGCGCGCCGAACTCGACACCGCCCTCCGCAAACAGGGTGAGCGCACCGCCGCCGCCGGGCAGCGGCGCCGCAACATCACCGATCCCGATTCGCGGTTGCAGCCGCTGCGCGGCGGCGGGTGGGTGCAGGGCTACAACTGTCAGGCCTTCACCAGCGAGGACGGGTTGATCCTGGCCACCGGGGTCGGGACCGGCCCGGTCGACTGCGACTATTTCCCCGAGATGGTCGACAAGGCCGGGGCGGCCGCGCAGCTGATCGACACCACCCGACGTGGGAAGGAACAGACCGGCACGAACCCGGAGGAGCTGATCGGGGTGATGCTCTTCGACGCTGGCTACTGCTCCCGCGCCAATCTCACCGCGCCGGGCCCGGACCGGTTGATCGCCACCGGCAAATCCCGTCACCTCGAGGCTGCCGCCGCCGCTGATCCGGTCACCGCTGATCCGGTCACCGGACCGCCACCGCCGCAAGCGGATCCGATCCAGGCCATGACCCGCAGGCTGCGCACCAAGGCCGGTATCGCCACCTACCGCAAACGCTCACCCATCGCCGAAACCGTGTTCGGGCACGCCAAACACAACCTCGGATTCCGCCGCTTCACCAGCCGCGGACTCGACCGCGCCCGCAGCGAATGGGCGTTCCACGCCGCCGTGCACAACCTCGGCAAGATCCTCACCCACCTGACCGCAGGCACCCCGCTCCCGGCCACCCCCTAACCCGGCGGGGCCACCCCCGCCCCGCGCCGGCACCCACCTCGGCACGAGACACCCGAACCGCCCTCACTCAATTCCGCAACAGCCCCTAGAGCAACCAGAAAGGCGCACAGGCCGGGCAGGGCCTCTCGCCGGGCCTGATCCACCCCTCCCGCACGAGCACGGTCTCCACTTCACGGGCCACTACGCACGGATTCTTCGTCACCTCGTCGAATCCGTAGACGAGTCGTGGGCGCCCCTGCAGTTCCGCGGCGTTGTCGCGTCGACGGTCCCGGAACGCGACCTCCGCCATGGCGTGCGCGCGGCGACCGTCGAGGCGCACGATGAGCGGCACACCATGGTCGGAGTAGTCGCAGTCCTCGAAGAGGGTGCGCCCGTCCACGACCACGGGTGATTGCCGCCGCGCCCGTGGGAGCCCGTGCGCGTCCTCGACGTCGGTGGCGTAGCGGTATTCGAGCACCGACTGCACTCCGTCGGCGAGCAGTCGTACCGCATCCACGAGCGCCTTGCGGTACCGACGTGGTCGTCGCTCCTCCATGCGTCGTCGGATGTCGCGCAGTGGGATCCGGGCATTGGTCACGAGCGCGATGAGCCGGGTGTAGGCGTCCCGTGCCGTGGGCTCGGCGATCGCGAGGTCGAGCGCAGTGTCCGCTCGCGTCGTCCGAGGCGGATCCGTATCGACGGCAATGTAATCGTGCGCCCTCGACCGGTGCACCACGACACCGGGATGCAGCGGTGAGGACAGTGCGATCGGATTGCCCGGCTTACGCGACGGACGCATGCCCGTCTCGCTCTGGCACCGCGACGATTTCCCGTACGGCACCGTGATGTGGATCGGTTCGCCGTCGCGGCGAGGGACCATCCCCCATTCCTCGGCGGCGGTGATGTGGCTGAGCATCGAATGGCCGCCGCCGTAGAGGAGTGCGGCGGACAGGATCATGTCCCGGGTCAACGGGCCGTTGGTGACGGCATAGACGCCTTGGAGGACACGGCGCCACTGCCCCGAGTCCAGGAGATGACGAACCCTCCCCCGGGAGAAGCCGAACGGCTCGAGTTGGGACTGTGTGACGATCCCGAACTGGGTGTCGACCAGGCGCTGAAAGTCGTGGAGATCGATGTCGGTCATACGGCGCATCGTGCGATGCGCGTCCGACTCGGATGCCGACAAAACGCGGTTATCCACGCTACCTGTGGATAACCGCGAAGTTGTGGATAACCCGACCCGTGCGCCTTTTTGGTTGTTACAGCTACCAAAAAGGGGCTCTACTGACTCATTCGTGGGTGGGTTCGGCCGGGTAGTTGTGGTCGAGCGCCCCCGAGGCTGAGCATCGCGAGTGCGATGACGGCCTCGGGGGTGTGGAACCCGAATCCGCGTCGGGTGATGAGGCGGATTTTGGTGTTGACCGATTCGATGCGCCCGTTGGACAGGCCGTGTTCGATGGCGGCGAGGATGGCGGGTTTGTGGGCGCGGATGCTTTTCTGCAACGCGACAAAGGCCGGGATCCGGGACCGTCTCGCCCAGCCGATCCATCGATCGAGTTCGGTGGCGGCGTTCTCGGCCGGGAGTTGGAAGATCAACCGCAAGGTTTCCTTGAGTAGGTAGGCGCGGTGCAGCACCGGGTCGTGCAGTTCGATCCACCGCAGCGTCGCCTGCTGCCCGGTGGTGAGGGTGTCCGGGTTCTTCAGCAACGCCCACCGGCTGCGTTTCACCGTTTGAGCTGGTCCGGCCTTCGGGCGGCGGCGTGGTTTCCAGCCGCCGCCGCGGGAGGCGTTCTCGGTGGCCCGGGCCCGGTTCCACGCGGCCCGGCGGACCGCGTCGAGGGCTTCGGTGGCCCAGGCGACCACGTGGAACGGGTCCGCGCAGCGGATCGCATCCGGGCAGTACCGGGCCACCACCGATCCGATCCACCCGGCCGCGTCCGAGGTGACGTGGGTGATTTTCGCGCAGCGTTCGGGCCCGAGCCGGTCGAAGAACCCGGACAGGGTGGCCGCGTCGCGGCCGGGGGCGGCCCACACCAGCCGGCCGGAGTCGTGGTCGACGACGACCGTCAGATACTTGTGGCCCTTCTTGTAGGAGATCTCGTCGATCCCGATCCGACGCAGCCCGGCCAGCGGGTCCCGGGCGGGTGCGGTGTCGGCCCACACCCGGTCCACGATCGCCCCGACCGTGCGCCAGGCGGTGCGCGTCACCTCGCAGGTCGCGGCCTTCGAGGTGTGCGTGGCCAGCCACGCCACCGTCTGGTCGAACGCGTGGGTGTGCCCGGCGCGGTGCCGGGCCCAGGGCACAGCGGCCACCGTGACCCCGTGTTCGCGGCAGGACACCCGTGGGGCGTCGGCCTCGATAAAGGTGCGGACCAGGCCGCAGTCCGGGCCGCCACGGCCGTGGCATCGAAATCAACGTGCTCGATCACCGTCTTTTCGACACCCAACACCTGACGCCATATCCTGGCTTCGCGCACGCCGTTCTCCCACACATGTAGCCGACTGACCCTAGACAAGCCAGAACGCTACTGGGACAACGGCGTGCGCCCCTACAATGCCCAGCTACCACCCACGATCACAGCAGTAGAGCCCAAAAAGGCGCACGGGCGGCGGAGCCGCCTGCTACTTCAGCGATGCCGGCGGGGTGAAGCGCTCGCCGTACTTGGCGGCGAGTTCTTCAGCGCGCTTGACGAAGCCGGCCCGGCCGCCTTCGTAGCCCTGGATGTACTGCGACACACCGCCGGTCCAGGCGGGGAAGCCGATACCCATGATGGAGCCGATGTTGGCGTCGGCGGTGGTGAGGAGCACGCCTTCGTCGAAGCACTTCTGCGTCTCGATGGCCTCGATGAACAGCATGCGCTCGATGAGATCCTGGAACGGCACCTCGAGTTCCTTGGAACCGAAGTTCTCCCGGAGACCGGACCACAGGCCGGTGCGCTTGCCGTCGGCGTAGTCGTAGAAGCCGGCGCCGCCGAGCTTGCCCTTGCGGTCGAACTTGTCGACCATCGTGTTGATGACGTCGCCTGCCGGATCGGCGGGCAGTTCCTTGCCTTCGGCCTTCGCAGCTTCCGCGGTTTCCTTGCGGATCTTCTGCATCAGCGTGAGGTTCAGCTCGTCGGACAGCTGCAGCGGTGCCGCGGGGTAGCCGGCCTGCATGCCTGCCTGCTCGATGGTGGCGGGCTCGATGCCCTCCGCCAGCATGGCGATGGCCTCGTTGATGAACGTGCCGATGACGCGCGAAGTGAAGAAGCCACGCGAGTCGTTGACGACGATCGGCGTCTTGCGGATGGCCTGCACGTAGTCGAAGACGCGCGCGAGGGCTTCGTCGGACGTCTTCTCGCCGCGGATGATCTCGACGAGCGGCATCTTGTCGACGGGGGAGAAGAAGTGGATTCCGATGAAGTCCTCTTGACGCTTCACACCCGTCGCCAGGCCGGTGATCGGCAGGGTCGACGTGTTCGAGCCGAGCAGGGCCGTCGGCTCGACGATGTCCTCGATCTCCTGGAACACCTTGTGCTTCAGGTCCTGCGACTCGAACACGGCCTCGATGACGAAGTCGACACCGGCGAAGTCGGCGGGGTCGGCGGTCGGGGTGATGCGGTCGAGCAGCGTCTTCGACTTCTCCTCGGTGGTCTTGCCACGCGAGAGGGCCTTGGCCTCGATGCCCTCGGAGTAGGCCTTGCCCTTGTTGGCGGCCTCGATGGTGACGTCCTTGAGGACGACGTCGAAGCCGGCCTTCGCAGACACGTAGGCGATGCCCGCGCCCATCATTCCGGCACCGAGCACACCGACCTTGGTGATCGGGGTCTTCTCGATGCCCTCGGGGCGGGAGGCGCCGGAGTTGATGGCCTGCAGGTCGAAGAAGAACGCCTGGATCATGTTCTTCGCGACCTGGCCGGTGACCAGCGACGTGAAGTAGCGGGCCTCGATGAGGAGCGCGTTGTCGATGTCGACCTGCGAGCCCTCGACGGCGGCGGCCATGATGGCGCGCGGTGCCGGCATGGGAGCACCCTTGAGCTGCTTGCGCAGGTTCGCGGGGAACGCGGGCAGGTTGGCTGCGAACGCCGGGGTGGACGGGGTGCCGCCGGGGATCCGGTAGCCCTTCTTGTCCCACGGCTGGACGCCGCCCTCGGGGTTGGCCTTGATCCACGCCTTCGCGGCGGGCACCAGCTCCTCGACCGAGGACACGACCTCGTCGATCAGTCCGACATCCTTGGCCTGCACCGGTCCACGCTGCTGCCCCTGGAGCAGCACCTGCATGAGCGCGTTCTGCAGGCCGAGCATGCGGACGGTGCGCACGACGCCGCCACCACCGGGCAGCAGGCCGAGGGTGACCTCGGGCAGGCCGATCTTGACGCCCTTCACGTCCGCGGCGACGCGGTGATGCGTGGCCAGGGCGATCTCGAGTCCGCCACCGAGCGCGGCACCGTTGATGGCGGCGACGACGGGCTTGCCGAGCGTCTCGAGTCGGCGCAGGTCCGACTTGATCGCGACGCTGTGGCTGTAGATCTCGTCGGCGTTCTCCGGGCCGACCTTGATCATGTTCTTCAGGTCTCCGCCGGCGAAGAACGTCTTCTTGCCGGACGTGATGACGACACCGGTGATGGAGTCCTTCTCGTCGACGAGGCGGTCGACGGTCGCCTTCATCGAGGAGATGTAGGCGTCGTTCATGGTGTTCGCGCCCTGGTTGGGATCGTCGATGGTGAGCACGACGATGCCGTCGGCGTCCTGCTCCCAGTTGATGATGTTCTGCTCGCTCACTGCTTCAAGTCTCCTGATGGTCCGGGCGGTCAGACGCGCTCGATGATGGTGGCGACGCCCATACCGCCGCCGATGCACAAGGTGATGAGGGCGTACCGGGCGTTGCGGCGTTCGAGCTCGTCGATCATGGTGCCGGTGATCATGGCGCCGGTGGCTCCGAGCGGGTGACCCATCGCGATGGCACCGCCGTTGACGTTGAGCTTCTCGTCGGGGATGTTCAGGTCCTTTTGGAACTTGAGCACGACGGACGCGAATGCCTCGTTGATCTCGAACAGGTCGATGTCGTCGACGGTCAGACCGGCGGCGGCGAGCACCTTCTTCGAGGCCGGGGTCGGGCCGGTGAGCATGATCGTGGAGTCGGCACCGCTGGTGGCCGTCGCGACAACGCGGGCGCGCGGGGTCAGGCTCATGTCCTTGCCCGCCTGCTCGGATCCGACGAGGACCAGTGCGGCGCCGTCGACGATGCCGGAGCTGTTGCCGCCGTGGTGGACGTGGTTGATCTTCTCGACCCAGTGGTATTTCTGCAGCGACACGGCGTCGAAGCCGCCCATCTCACCGACGCCGGCGAACGACGGGTTGAGTCCCGCGAGGTTCTCGAGGGTGGTGCCGGGACGCATGTGCTCGTCCTGATCGAGGACGGTGAGGCCGTTGATGTCCTTGACCGGGACGACGGACTTGGCGAAGTAACCGCCCGTCCACGCCTTCGCGGCGAGGTCCTGCGAGCGGACGGCGTACGCGTCGACGTCCTCGCGGGAGAAGCCCTCGATGGTGGCGATCAGGTCGGCGCCCACGCCCTGGGGAACGAAGTAGTTGTCGTAGTTGGTGGCCGGGTCGAGTGCCCACGGTCCGCCGTCGGAGCCCATCGGCACGCGGGACATCGACTCGACGCCACCGGCGATGACCAGTTCGTCCCAGCCGGAGCGCACCTTCTGCGCGGCGGTGTTGACGGCCTCGAGGCCGGATGCGCAGAACCGGTTCAGCTGGACGCCACCGACGGTGTCGGGCAGTCCGGCGTCGTTGACCGCGACGCGCGCGATGTCCATGCCCTGGTCGCCGACCGGGGTGACGACGCCGAGGATCAGGTCCGAGATGCGATCCTCGTCGAGGTCGGGGAAGCGGGCGCGGAGCTCGTCGATCAGGCCGGTGACCAGCGAGATCGGCTTGACCGAGTGCAGCGAACCGGTCTTCTTTCCGCGGCCACGCGGGGTGCGGATGGCTTCATAAATGAATGCCTCTGTGGTCACTGTGGAGTGTTCCTTCCTTATCTGCGTCGACGCCGACCGTGCACACGGCGCTCTGCACGGGGCATACCCCGGCACGTCCACCTTAGAACGTGTTGCAAAACGGAAGGAAGGACCGAAGCGATCCTGGATCGTGACCCAGGCGATCACGATCGGCCGGTGTGCACCATGCCCGGCCCGACCTTTCGTGCTGTAATGACGCGGCGCTCGACCCGATCCGAGCGGAGGAGAACACGCTGTGACCACCCGACTGTCCCGTCGGCAACTATTCAGCGCCGCGACCGCAGGTGCGGTGACCGTTGCCGGGCTGGGGCGTGCCGCAGCGTCCGCGAACCCGGCTCTCCGACTGCCGTCCCCTGGCGCGATCACCACGTCCGATCCGGCTCTCCTCAGTGCGGTCGAGGCCGCGTCGCTGTTGCAGTCCCGGGCGCTGCATCCGCGCGAACTTCTGGATGCGTGCCTGGCACGCAGCGCCGCGCACGACGGCGGCATCGGGGCGTGGATCCGGATCTATCCCGAGCAGGCGTACGAGGCCGCGGAGTCGGCCGCGCAGCGGCTGGCGGCAGGGTCCGCGCCGCTGGTCTGCGGATTGCCGATCGCACTGAAGGACCTGTACGCGGTGGCCGGGCTGCCCGTGACGGCGTCGAGCGGCGTCCTCGAGGGCAACATCGCCGCCGGCGATTCCGGAGTGTGGCGGCAACTTCGCGACGCGGGCATGGTGCTGATGGGCCACGCGCACACCCACGAGTTCGCCGTCGGAACCGCCACCCCGCAGGTGGGGAACCCGTGGGACGTCGAGTACTCGCCGGGCGGCTCGTCCGGTGGCAGCGCCGCCGCCCTCGCCGCACGGTTCGCGCCTTGTGCGGCGGGAACCGACACCGGCGGGTCGTTGCGCATTCCCGCGAGCGCGTGCGGGATCACGTCGATCAAACCGACGTTCGGCCGGTGCAGCACCAGCGGGGTGATTCCGCTGACCTGGACGCGCGATCACACCGGCCCGATGGGCCGCAGTGTCGCCGACGCGTCGCTGCTCCTGAGCCACATGGCGGGCGTCGACGTCGACGATCCCAGCACGTCGGTGGGTCCGGACGTTCCCGCGGAGGGTTACCCGCTGACCGCCGCGGGCGGGTCACGCCCACTGTCCGGGACGCGCTTCGGGCTGCCGCGCGGTGTCGCCGACGAGCTGCCCGGCCCGATCGGGACTCTGTTCTCCGGCTTCCTCGACCTGGTCCGCGCGCTGGGCGGCGAGATCGTCGACGTGACCGTGCCCGACGTCCCGAAGGGGCTGCTGAGCGGAGATTATGCCGAGTTCGGCTCGTATCACCGGCAGTTCGCGGACCGGCTCCCGGCGTACGGTCCGGAGTCGGCGCTGGCCGCGACCGCGGCGATGGCGAGCCTCGCCCTGCCTGTCGCGGACTACTTCGCTCTCGAGCGCGCCCGGCTGCGCTTCCAGCACGACTACAACCGGATGTTCGCCGAGCACCGGCTGGATGCGATTCTGCGTCCCGGCTCCCTCACCGACGGGGTGCGGCGCGACGCGCTCTCCGATTCGAGCGTGTTCGCCGCTGCGCGGGAAAACTACTTCTGGGCCAACTACACGGGGGCACCGGTCGTCTGCACCCCGGTGGGCCGGTCCGCGGCCACCGGCATTCCGTTCGGGGTGCAACTGGGCGGGGTTCCGTGGTCCGAGGCGTCGCTGATCTCCATCGTCCTGGAACTGCAGGAGGCGCAGCCGGTGTGGCGGGACACGCCGCCGCTCGGTCCGTCGCCGCGGCGGATCCCCGAGGCGCGGGTAGCGGCCCCCGGCGCCGGACCGACTGCGACCAACACGGACGACACGGGCCCGGGCATCCGGTTCGTGCCGACGACGTCGACCGCGGCCGTGTGACCTCGCGGTCAGGCGTCGAGGCCGAGACCCGCGTCCCGCGCCCGGACGATCGCGGTGGGACGATCGGGCACACCGAGTTTGGCCAGCACGTTCGACACGTGGTTGCGCACCGTCTTGGGGCTCAGCACGAGTCGCCGCGAAATACTCGCGTTGTCGTAGCCGCGGGCGACGAGGTCGAGGACCTCACGCTCCCGGTCGGTCAGCTCGGGAAACACCGTGGGACCCACCCTGCGTGAGGCGGCCATGAAGCTCATCGCACGGGCCGCAACCGCGGCGCCGAGGATCACCTCCCCGTTGGCGACCGCCCGGACCGCCCGTTCCACCTCCCCCGGATCTGCCCCCTTCACCAGGTAGCCGCGAGCCCCGGCACGCACCGACGCGACCAGCGATTCGTCGTCCTCGTGCATGGTCACCACGAGCACCCGCAGTGCGGGGTGCCGCTCGACGAGCCGCCGGGTGGCGTCCACCCCCGAACCGTCCCCGAGTTCGAGGTCCATCAGCACCACGTCGACGTCGCCGTCGACGACGTCGAGCGCCTCCGCGACGGAGCTGGCCTGCGCGGCCACCTCCATGCCGTCCAGGGTCGACAGCAACGCGACCATCCCCAGCCGGAACACCGGGTGGTCGTCGACGACGGCGACCCGGATGGACGAGGTGGTGGAATTCGTGGTTCCTGCGCTCATGATGCGGTCAACGGTAACCGGGCCGTGACCACCGTGCCTGTCGGACGGGCGGATTCGATATGGAGCGTGCCGCCGAGTTCGTGGGCCCGCTCGCGCATCGACCGGGTTCCGACGCCGCCGCCCCCGGCCGGATCGAACCCGCACCCGTCGTCGTGGATGACGACCGTGAGCATCTCCCGCGCGAACGTGGCGTCGACCCGGCAGCCGTCGGCGCCGCTGTGCCTGCGCGCGTTGGTGACGGCCTCGACGACGATCCCGTACGCGGCGGCGCTGATCTCCGCACCCAGCCTCGGCGGCGGATCGGCCTGCACCCGCAGCCGGAATCCGCTGCGCGACTGGTTGGCTGCCAGTTCGTGCAGCGCCGGGACCAGTCCGAGCTCGTCGAGCACCGGCGGGAACATGCTGCGGGACAGCTGCCGGACGCCCTCCACCTGATGGTCGAGTTGCTCCTGCAACGCGCCGATGAGTTCCGCGGCGGCAGCCGGGTCCGAGCCGAGCAGGTTCCGGGCGCCCTGCAGGCCGAGTTGGATACCCGCCAGCGACGGACCCAGCCCGTCGTGCAGTTCGCGGCGAATCATCTGCCGCTCCTCCAGTCGCACGGACGCCAGCCGGCGTCGCGCCTCCTGCAGGTTCTCCGCCGACTGCAGCACCACGAGACCGGCCGTCACCACCGCCGACAGCTCGGTGAGCGACCGGCGGGTGCGCGCCCCCAGCGACTCCCCCGGCGGCGCCGTCACGACCATCGTCCCCAGCACCGCACCCCGGTGGACCAGCTCCACCGACTCGGCGTGCCCCGTCGCCGAACCCCACACCGCGGCAACCCCGCTGGTGCGCCGCACGGACACGGATTCGAGCCGCAACGCGACACCCACGCCGGCAGCGAGACCCTCCAGGAGTTGTTCCGGGGTCTCGGCGCTGCCGAATTGCCGGCCCAGGGTGCGGACGGCCCGAGCCGGATCCACGCCCTCGCCGTAGACGAGGCGGTGCACCCGCCGCTGCAGCCACAGCCGCACCGGCTGCACCGCGACGGCGACGACACCCGCCGCGACCACCTGCGCCCCCACCGAATCGCCCTCGGGCAGCAGCGCCGTCACGACCGTGGCCACCACCACGTAGAGCACCAGCAGCAGGACGGTGAGCGTGCCGGCCACGGTCGCGCGGCTGACGGCGAGATTCAGCCCCCACATGCGCTGGCGCAGGATGCACACCAGGATCGCGACCGGATAGAACGCCTGAACAGCCAAGTGCACCAACGGGTTGAGCACCCACAGTCCCGGCAGCGACGCGGGCAGGGCCAACGGAATGTACGCGGCGGTCATCAGCGCCGTGCCGAGGCACATCCATCCGAGCCCGACACGCTCGTCGGGTGGGCCGTGCCGCCACCGCCACCCGCAGTCCGTTGCCGCCGCGGAGCCGACGACGAGAACGGGCACGATCACCCACACCGCGGGGATCTCCGTGAACGTGCGGGACCAGAAGTACCAGGCCGTCGCGGCGATACCCGCGAGAACGCCGAGTTTCGCGCCGACGCCCAGCGGGTGGTCGCGGATCAGCCACGGCACGATCAGGAACAGGCTGAGCGTTCCGGGAATCCACGCCGTGTTCTGCAGCGGCGACAGCACGTCGACCCACGGCAGCCCGGGACGCACGACCGCGAGTTGCGAACAGCTGTAGCTCAGCGCAGCGAGACCCACGCCGATCGCGGTGAGCCCCATGATGATCGGCACGGGGTGCACCCGCCGCGCGAGGACGACGCCCGCCACGGTTCCGTAGACCGCCGCCCCGACGACGTCCACCAGGAAGAACAGTTGGTTCGAATCGATGCCGGGATCGGCCCGGACGAACGCCACCACCGACAGGACGACCAGAATCCAGGCGGACACCGCCATGACAGCAGCAGGTACGGGCGCACCGCCCGTACCTGCCGACCCCTCGGTCATTCGAGTGTCCTTCTGCTTCACCATGATGCGAACGAGTATCGCCCCTACTCACGCACGGTGTCGGCGAAAGCGAAACCGATCGCGCTCACCAGCACCCACAGCGGTCCGGTGAACCCGGCGAGGTACTGCAGCGGCGAGACGCCGATGACGGCCGTCACCAGGCCCAGGACCAGGCTGACCCAGCCGATCCACCGTGGGCCCGCCTGTCCGCGCAGCAGTGCGACGGCCACCGCCAGCGCGCTGACACCCGCGCCCGCCCACAGCCACGGGATGGTGCCCATCCAGTGGCCGCCGACCACCGCGAACTCCGGCACCAGCTGTTCGGTGTCACCGAGACCGAACACCAGCTCGGTGGTCAGGCCGGTCCCCAGCAGGCACGCCGCCGACGTCAGGACCAGACCGAACGCCGCGACCGACGGCAGGATGCTCTCGGCGGGCAATGCGGCTCGCAGCCGCTGGGACAGCCCGGCGGCGAACACGAGGATCAGCAGCGCCGCGGTCATGATCGACACGTGCATGACGAGGATCCCGGTGCGCTGTCCGGCGAGGCCGTTTATGATGGCGACCGGGTCACCGGCCGACGCCTCCGCGTAGACCGCGTCGATCGACATGCTCGCCTGGATGCCGACGATTCCGGCCACGCCGGCGAGGACCCCGACGTAGGCCCACCACCGGCCAGCTCGCGGCCGCCCGGCCGCCGGGACCTCGTTCTGCACGCCGTCTGGAACATTCACTGTGCTCATGGGACGAGAATCGGCCACCCGGCGTCCCGGGCACCAGGGGCGGATGTCCCGACGTTTCGGGACCGGCGACGACTGCCCCGTCGGGTCAGCCCTCGAGCTTCTTGGCCCCGAGCATGTCCTTGAGCAGTTCGAACGCCACGTCTTCCGGGTCGCGGCGGGTCGCGGGGTCGGCGGGTTCCGCCGCCTCCGCGAACATCTCTTCCTCGTCCTCGGGTGTGGAGACGGGCGGCGTCGTCGCCGAAGCCTCGTAGTCGATCGGCCCGGGATCGTCCGGGTAGTCGGGCGCCTCCGGCGGCGGAATGTCGTCGTCCGGCTCGGACGACGGACGTGCCTGGCCCGCACCCGGACCCGAGGTGGAGCGCTGCGTGTCGGACGGCTGCTGCGGCGGACGCTGCGCAGTCTTCTCCTGGCTGGGCCGGGAGAATCGCGGTGCGCCTGCCGGCTTCGTCGGCGCTGCAGCGGCCTTCGTGACCGGTGGGGGCGGCGCCGTCGGAGCACCGGCCTGGTACTCCACTTCCCAGGTGCCGCCGAACATCTCGGTGAGCACCTCGGTGATCACCTGGGCGTTGTGCGGTGACGCGATGCGAGCGCCCAGGTTGGGGACGGGGTGCGCCAGGATCAGGCGGTTGCCCTGAACGTCGTGCACCGTCGCGGCCGACAACATGGCGGGCAGAATCTTGTTCCGCTGACTCACCTTCTCGCGCAGCGAGTTCCAGGACTCGCGCAGCGCGGCAGCATCCGGCCCGGCCGATGCGGCGGGCTCCGCATCCACTTCGGGGGCGAGCGGCGGCTCCGGCTCCGGTGCAGGAGTCGGTTCCGGCGCAGGATCCGGCACAGGAGTCGGTTCGGGTTCCGGGATGGGAGCGGGCGCCGGCGCGGGGGCCGGCTCGGGCTCGGGTGCGGGAACAGGGGCCGGTTCGGGCGCGGGCGTCGGTTCGGGGACAGGCGTCGGCTCGGACTGCGGCTCCGGTTCGGGAACGGGTGTCGGCGCGGGTTCCGGAACCGGCCGCGGCATGGGTTCGGGTTCCGGCTCGGGCGGCGAGGGCACGGTGGCTGCCGCGGCCTGGCGCATGGACGGTCGCTGGAATTTCGGTTCCGGTTCCGGCTCGGCAGGCGTTTGCGGCGCGCGCGCAGGAGCCGCCATGGGCCGCTCGGCCGCGTCGACGGCCGGCGCCGACCCGGCGGGCGGAAGTCCGCGTTCGACGCGTTCGAGTCGCTGCAGCACCGCGGACTCCGCATCGGACGCCGAGGGCAGCAGCATCCGGGCGCACATCACTTCGAGCAGCAGGCGGGGGGCGGTGGCGCCGCGCATCTCACCGAGGCCGGCGTGCATCACCTCGGCGTAGCGGGTGAGCGTGGCGGGACCGATCCGCTGGACCTGGGCGCGCATGTGCTCGAGCACGTCGCCGGGCGCGTCGACCAGGCCACGTTCGGCGGCGTCGGGCACCGCCTGCATCAGGATGAGGTCGCGCAGGCGCTCGAGCAGGTCGACGGCGAACCGGCGCGGATCGTGGCCTGCGTCCATGACCCGGTCGACCGTCCCGAACAGCGCTGCGCCGTCACCGGTGGCGAGCGCGTCCACGGCGTCGTCGATGAGCGCGACGTCGGTGACGCCGAGCAGCGCGAGCGCGCGCGGGTAGGTGACGCCCTCGTCGCCGGCTCCGGCGAGCAGCTGATCGAGGATGCTCAGCGAGTCACGCGGCGAACCGCCACCCGCGCGGATGACCAGCGGATACACCGGGTCGGCGACCGGCACACTCTCCTGGTGGCAGATCTTCTCCAGCAACCCGCGCATCGTCGCCGGCGCGAGCAACCGGAACGGGTAGTGATGGGTGCGCGAACGAATGGTCGGCAGCACCTTCTCGGGTTCGGTGGTGGCGAAGATGAAGATGAGGTGCTCCGGCGGCTCCTCGACGATCTTGAGGAGCGCGTTGAAACCGGCCGTGGTGACCATGTGGGCCTCGTCCACGATGAACACCCGGTACCGCGACTCGGCGGGCGCGTAGAACGCGCGGTCACGCAGCTCACGGGTGTCGTCGACGCCACCGTGGCTGGCCGCGTCGAGTTCGGTGACGTCGAGGTTGCCCGATCCGCCGGGGCCGAGCGCCACGCACGAGGGGCACTGGCCGCACGGCGTCGAGGTCGGACCCTCGACGCAGTTCAGCGATCGGGCCAGGATGCGGGCAGACGACGTCTTGCCACAGCCGCGGGGACCGGAGAACAGATACGCGTGGTTGATCCGTCCGGCGTCGAGAGCGGTGCTCAGTGGTTCGGTGACGTGCTCCTGCCCCACCACCTCGGCGAAGGATGCGGGTCGGTACTTCCGGTACAGGGCCACGCGGAAAGACTACCGGCGGTCCCCGACAGTCCGGGCCGGGTGGTCGAAGCGCCCGCTCAGCACCCGCTCGGGGCGCTACTCACAAGCAAAAGTCCGAACCTGACCGCATTGTGTAACACGTTCGCAACGCAGCGGCAGCACAGTCGAAACCGCTCGCGGTCATCGTGACTTTCCGCGCCGGGTTTCGTCCCGGCGTGTGAGGAGAATGTCGTGCCTGCAATCGACGCCGGAGCAACCGCCTGGCTTCTGATCAGTACCGCGCTGGTCCTTCTGATGACGCCGGGCCTCGCCCTGTTCTACGGCGGGATGGTCCGTTCCACCGGCGTACTGAACATGATCATGATGAGCTTCGTGTCGATCGCCCTGGTCACGGTTGCGTGGCTGGTGGCCGGATACTCCCTCATCTTCGGCGACGACATCGGCGGCGGGCTGATCGGCGGGCTGGAGCACCTGGGGATGGTGGGCATCGACCCGACCACCGTCCACGGGCAGGTCCCCGAGATCCTGTTCGCCACGTTCCAGCTGACGTTCGCGATCATCACCGCCGCGCTGATCAGCGGCGCGATCGCCGACCGGGCCAAGTTCTCGGCCTGGATGATCTTCGTGCCCGTCTGGGCCCTCGTCGTCTACGCACCCGTCGCGCACTGGGTGTGGAACCCGCAGGGCTGGATCGCGCAGTTCGGCGCCCTCGACTACGCGGGCGGACTGGTCGTCGAGATCGTGTCCGGCGCGTCGGGCCTGGCGCTGGCGCTGGTCCTGGGCCCGCGCCTCGGTTTCCGGTCCGAGTCGATGCGCCCCCACAACCTTCCGCTGGTGCTGCTGGGCGTCGGCCTGCTCTGGTTCGGCTGGTTCGGTTTCAACGCCGGTTCGGCGCTGGCCGCCGACGGCACGGCCGCCGCGATCTTCCTCAACACCCTCGTCGCCGGGTGCACCGGCCTGCTCGGCTGGCTCCTCGTCGAGCAGAAGCGGGACGGCCACCCCACCACGTTCGGTGCGGCGTCCGGCGTCGTCGCGGGTCTGGTCGCGATCACCCCGTCCTGCGGCACCGTCAGCATGGTCGGGGCGCTGGTCGTCGGCGCCGTCGCCGGTGTGGTCTGCTCGTTCGCCGTCGGCTGGAAGTTCCGCCTCGGGTACGACGACTCGCTCGACGTCGTGGGTGTCCACCTGATGGGTGGCATCGTCGGCACCCTCCTGATCGGACTGCTGGCCACCGAGGTCATGACCGACGGACCGGAAGGCCTCTTCTACGGGGGCGGGTTCGCGCAACTCGGCAAGCAGTTGCTTGCCGTGGTGGTCGTCGCCCTGTACGCGTTCGGTGTCACGTACGCGCTGGGCAAACTGATCGACCGAATCTTCGGGTTCCGGGTGAGCGCGGAGGACGAGTCGTCCGGCATCGACCTCGCGTTGCACGCCGAATCGGCGTACGAACACGGTGTGCTCGGGCACGGTCCGGGCGGCGGCGGACAGGGCAACAGCGTCTTCCCGTGGATGCACGAGGCCGAACGCCGGCGGCACCTGGACGCCGAGCGAAAGCAGAAGCCGTCCGATCCCGAGTAGCGGCGGCTACTTCTTCTTCGCTGCCGCAGCCTTCTTCGCCTCGGCCTTCGCGGCCTTCTTGAAGTCGCGGACCTCGTGGAGGCTCTTGTCGTCCACGACGTCCGCGATCGACCGCCGGGATCCCTCGGTGCCGTAGTCGCCTGCGGCCTCCCGCCAGCCCTTCGGCTCCACACCGATCTGTTTGCCGAGCAGTGCCAGGAAGATGCGCGCCTTCTGATCGCCGTAACCCGGCAGCGCCTTCAGCCGTTTCAGGACCTCTTTGCCGTCGGGATCGCCGCTGGTCCACAACGCCTCGACGCTGCCGTCGTAGTTCTCGACGAGGAATGCGCACAGCGACTGGATGCGGGTGGCCATCGATCCGGGAAACCGGTGGACCGCCGGAGTCTGTGCGCAGACGGCCGCGAACTCTTCCGGATCCATCTCCGCGATGCGGTGCACCTCGAGGCCGCCGATCCGGTCGTCCAGCTTCTTCGGACCCGCGAACGCCGTCTCCATCGGAACCTGCTGATCGAGCAACATCCCGATGAGCAACGCCAGCGGATCACTCGCCAGAAGTGCGTCGGCGTCCGGATCCCCTACCAGATTCAGCGTGCGTGCCATGCTCTGATCCTGCCATCCCACGATCGGGCGGGTGCGCCCTTCACCTCGGCGCGCGGTCTATTCACAGAGTTATCCACATCACTGCATTACCGGTCGGTACGCTCCAGCATCGAGGCCACGCCGGCGATCAGACCGTCGCGCCAGTGCAGGACGTCGTGGCCCCCGCAGAACTCGCGGTACCGCACGTCGTGGCCGGTGCCGACCAAGAGGTCGCGCACCTCGCGGTTGGGTTCGACGAGCATCCATTCGAGTGTCCCGACCTCCACGCTGAACCGGCTGTTCGATGGGGCCGCGACGCGGACGCGGCGCTGGAACGGGACTCCCGGCCCCGAGCCGGGCCACCAGAACGATCCGGACAGGCTGACAGCGCGCCCGAACACCTGCGGGACTGTCGACCATCACGACGAGCGGAACCCGGTGCCCCGTACGTGCGAGGGCGTCGACGGAGCCCGCGATCGGCAGGTCGGCCGCCCACGTCCGGCCGTCCAGCACCACCACGACCGGACGGTTCCGGGCGGTGAGTCCGGGCGGTTCGTGGACCCACACCGACCGGCGCGTGCCCGACAGCGTGAACGTCGTCTCGTGGAGCACGCCGCGGCCCGGCCGGTCCGTCCACCAGAGCTGCGCGGGCGCCGCCGGCATCACCGCCTCGGAGCTGTCGCCGATCTGCACCACCCGCGTCGGCAGCGGGTTGAACGGGTCGGACTGCGCGTCGGCGAGCACGCTCCGCCACCACTGCCAGCCCGGGGTGTCGCCGGGAACCGTCGCTGGTTCCGTGCGGTGGATGAAACGGTAAGCGCCGCGACACTTCTCGGGGACCTCGATCGACAGGGACCAGAGGTCGGTGCCGGGTAGCCGCGACAGCGCGGCCTGTTCCAGGCGGGAGCGGTCGGTGATTCCGTTGACGTCGAGGTAGACGTGCCGCGTGCGCGACGTGCGCTCCTCGCCGTCCGGATCCCGCCAGCAGAACGTCGCGATCACACAGCCGGGGCCTGCCCCGTCCGGCTCGATCAGGGGACTGCCCGCGGCGGCGAGACGGTCCCAGAATGCGGGGACGCCGTCACGTGTCAGATCGTCGATCGACCGTACGCGTACGACGCGACGCTCGGGTCCCGGCACTCGTTGCAGCATCCACTTCCCATTCGAATGTAAGGTAACGCGACCAGAGCTGGCCGCGCACCGTCACCGATGAGACCGGCAGCATCACGCTCGAACAGCAGCCCGAGCGGATCGTGTCCACCAGTGTCACCCTCACCGGCTCACTGCTCGCCCTCGACGCTCCCCTGATCGGCACCGGCGCGCAGAGAGCCAGCGACGTGACCGACGAGAACGGTCTGTTCACGCAGTGGGCGGACATCGCCGCCGAGCGCGGCGTCGACACGCTGTACCAGGGAGAACCCAACGTCGAGAAGATCACCGCCTCCGATCCGGACCTCATCTTCGTGTCCGCCACCGACGGCGACTCGGCGCTCGATCAGGTGGACACGTTGAGGCAGATCGCGCCCGTCGTGGTGCTGCGATACGACGACAAGTCGTGGCAGGACCTCAGCGGACAGATCGCCGCGGCCATCGGGACCGAGGCACAGGCCGACGCCCTCGTCGCGAAGTTCGACCAGCAGCTCGACGACGCCAAGTCGGCGCTGGGCGACAAGGTCGCTGCGGCGAACCCGGTGAATGTGCTCGCGTACAACTCGCCGGAGGAGTCGCGAATCTTCACCGCCGAATCGGCGCAGGGCATCCTGCTGGAACGCCTCGGGTTCTCGCTTGCCGAGCTGCCGTCCGACCTCACCGCCGCCGACAAGGGCATCATGGCCGGCCGCAAGGACGTCGTGCCGGCCGGGCAGGAGAACCTGCCGCGAGCGGTGCCCGGCAACACCATGTTCATCGTGAGCGGTGAAGCAGCGGACGCCGACAGGTTCCTCGCCGATCCGACGCTGCGGGAGACGCCGTCCGTGGAGAAGAAGCAGGTGATCGGGCTCGGGAAGGACAGCTTCCGCCTCGACTACTACAGCGCGTCCAACCTGATCGACCGGGTCACGAACACAGTGCGATAATGCTCATCCCGTGTCGGCGCGGCCCATATCGGGTATCTCTACGTCACAGGGACTCCGGTCCGTTCGCACAACCCGAAGGACACCCGATGGCCCAGAACGAAACGAATCGAGCCAACGGGATGAGCCGCGCCGTCGACAGGGCAACCGACAGCAACACTTTCGAACGGGTCGCGCGCGCCGGCCACGTGATGAGCGGTTTCGTCCACCTGCTGATCGCGTACATCATCATTCAGCTGGCGTTCGGCACCGGCGGCAACGCCGATCAGTCCGGGGCCCTCGGCGCCCTGGCCGCCAAACCCGGTGGCCGGTTCGTGCTGTGGGTGGCGATGGTCGCGTTCATCGCGATGGCGCTGTGGCGGCTCGCCGAGACCGTCCTCGGCCCCCACGTCACCGAGAAATCCGGGGGCGACGGCGACGACACGTCCCTGCTGGACCGCGCGAAGGCGTTCGGCCTCGCCGTCGTCTACTTCGCGTTCGCCTTCTCGGCATACCAGTTCGCGAGCGGCGGTGGGAAATCGAGCGGTCAGCAGAACGCCGGAATGAGTGCACGCCTCATGGAGTCCGGGGGAGGCAAGATTCTTCTCGTGGTGGTGGGTCTCGTCGCCATCGCGATCGGCGGCTACCACATCTACAAGGGGGCGTCGAAGAACTTCCTCGACGACCTGAAGGGCACCCCGTCGAAGCTCGTCGAGCCCCTCGGAGTGGTCGGCTACGTGGCCAAGGGCCTCGTCATCGCGGGCGCGGGCGTGCTGGTGATCGTGGCGGTCGTCAACGCCGACCCGTCCAAGGCCACCGGCCTCGACGGCGCGGTGAAGACCCTGGGCTCGGCGCCGTTCGGGCAGTTCCTCCTGGTCCTCGCCGGACTGGGCATCGCCGCGTACGGGCTGTACAGCTTCGTGATGGCGCGCTACGCCAGGATGTAGAGACACGTCCGGCCGCTCACCCGGCAAGGGTGAGCGGCCGGAAGTCGTCTGCTAGGACTTCGGCAGGTCCAGGCGTGATTCGGTGGCCGCGAGCAGCACGCACGTCGCGACACCGTTCATCGACTTGTCCAGATCCTCCATCGAGGGGAAGCTCGGCGCGAGCCGGATGTTCTTGTCCTCGGGGTCGACGCCGTACGGGAACGCCGATCCGGCGGCAGTGAGCGCGATTCCCGCGTCCTTCGCCAGGGCGATGACGCGCTTCGCGGTGCCCTCGACGACGTCCAGGCTGATGAAGTATCCGCCCTTCGGCTCCGTCCACGACGCCACCTTCGACGCCCCCAGACGGTCCTCGAGGATCTTCAGGACGAGCGCGAACTTCGGCGCCAGGATCTCGCGGTGCTTCTCCATGTGGGCGCGCACGCCGTCGGCGTCACCGAAGAACCGCAGGTGCCGGAGCTGGTTCAGCTTGTCGGGACCGATGCTCTTCTTGCCGAGGTACTTCTGGTACCAGGCCAGGTTCGCGGTCGAGGAACCGAAGAAGCTGACGCCCGCACCGGCGAACGTGATCTTCGACGTCGACGCGAAGACGAGCGGCCGGTTGGGGTTACCCGCCTCCGCGGCCATCCCGAGGATGTCCAGCGACGGTGCCGTCTCGCCGACGAGCGGGTGGACGGCGTAGGCGTTGTCCCAGAACAGCCGGAAGTCGGGGGCGGCGGTCGGCATCGACGCCAGCGTCCGCGTGACCTCTTCCGAGTACACCGCGCCCGTGGGGTTGGAGTAGTTGGGGACGGCCCACAGACCCTTGATCTGCGGATCGTTCGCCACCAGCTCGGTGATGACGCCGACATCGGGGCCGTCCGGGCGCATCGGCACCGGGATCATCTCGATGCCGTACGTCTCGGTGATCCCGAAGTGCCGGTCGTAACCGGGCGCCGGGCACAGGAACTTGACCTTCTCCTCCTGCGACCACGGGCGCAGGGAGTCGGGGGTGCCGTGCAGCAGGGCGAACACGACATTGTCGTGCATGATCTCGAGGCTGGCGTTGTTGCCGGCGAGCAGGTTCTCGACGGGGATGCCGAGCAGTTCACCGAAGATGGCGCGCAGCTCCGGCAGTCCGGTGAGCCCGCCGTAGTTGCGGGTGTCGGTGCCGTTGCCGTCGCGAAAGTCGCCGTCGCCGGGCAGTGTCAGCAGCGCCGCCGACAGATCCAGCTGCTCGGGCGAGGGCTTGCCGCGAGTGAGGTCGAGCGTGAGCTTCTCCGTCTTCAGCTGCGCGTAACTCGCAGTCTGGCGCTCGTGCTCCGAAAGTAGTTCCTCATGGCTCATCAACCCGATCTGGGTCTGGTTGGTCATCAGGAGCGGCCTCTCACCGACGTCGTGGGTCGGGTATGCGAAAGATAGGGGACCCCGCGCACCCGGCAGAGCCCGTTGACCCTTGCTGCCTTCCGGCCCTGGGGGAGTTCACAGGATGCGCGCCGCGCGGGATCCACCACAGAGTGTAGACGGCCCCGAGCCGTGGTCGGGATCCACCCCGGCCCGCGCCCGACGCCGCACCTCTGACCACGGCCAGTGTTACCGTCGCCCCCGCATTCGGCCACCGTCGGCAAAGGATCGGGATGAAACTCAGAAGGACAGCACACGCGGTGACACTCGCCGCCGTCGTGGCAGCACTGTCGGCATGCGGCGGAGGCAGCGACGACGCAGCCACGTCGGACGCGGTGAGCTGGGACGCGGCCGAGCCGTGCACGCTCGCGGACGATGCGACGCTCGCACCGCTTCTCACGGCAGGCGCCGGCGAGGGCACCGCCACCGACAGTCCCGAACGTCGCGCCTGCACGTGGGGTAAGCCCGAGGCGCTGAACACCGTGACGATCACCACGACGAGCGCGCCGGAACCGGTCGACCCGCTGCGCACGATCGCCGTCGGCGGACTCGAGGGGCGCGCGCTCGCCGAGAGCAAATACCAGTGCATCCTCGAGGTCACGACCGATGCGGGCACCCTGTCGATCGAGACGAAATTCGGTCTCGACGCCACCGCGAACCCGGACACGTCCTGCGACCGGTCCGTCCCCCTCGCCGAGCACGCCCTCACCCAGCTGAAGTGGGCCTAGAACACGCTGCTACCTGGTCGTTTAACGGTGAGCCGCCGTCGTTGGGTATGCTCCTCCACGGAGGATTCGCCTAGTGGCCTATGGCGCTCGCCTGGAACGCGGGTTGGGTTAACGCCCTCAGGGGTTCAAATCCCCTATCCTCCGCCACAGGAACCCCTGTGAACTGCTGAGAAGCGGTTCGCAGGGGTTTCTTTTCTCTGTCTCCGAGCGACGACCGACCGGCTGCCGGATCCGAAAGTCCTGGCCACAGCAGGCGCAACCCGTTATCTTCCTGTTATCGTTTGCGGTGCAGCGTTCGCTGTGCTGTGTGTCGATTCGAGATAAAAGGACATTCGTATGGCGATTCGTCGCACCCGCGCACTGATCGTGGGCTTGGTCGCAGTGTTGGCATCGGGCCTCGTGTCCGTATTGGCCGGAACCGGCGTCGCCCACGCCGACTCGGCCCTGATCTCTGTGTATTCACCGTCGATGGACAAGGACATTCCCGTCAAGGTGCTCAAGGCCGCGGGCGGTGGTCCCGCGCCGACCCTGTACCTGCTCGACGGTCTGCGGGCACCGGACGACAACAACGGCTGGCTGATCGAGACCGACGTGGAGAGTTTCTTCGCCGGCAAGCACGTCAACGTGGTCATCCCGTTCGGCGGCGGCGGCACCTTCTACTCCGACTGGCAGCGCGACGACCCGAAGCTCGGCCGCGTCAAGTGGGAGACGTTCCTGACCAATGAGCTGCCCCCGGTGATGGCTTCCCAATTCGGCAGCGACGGGGTGAACAACGCGGTCGCGGGTCTGTCGATGAGCGGCACCTCCGCGTTGAACCTCGCCACGCACCGCCCCGACTTCTACAAGGCGGTCGCGTCCTACAGCGGATACCCGACGGCCAGCTCGCCCGGCTTCGCGCAGGGCATCCAGGTCTCGGTCGCCCAGATGGGCGGCAACGCGCTGAACATGTGGGGCTTCTGGCCGTCGGCTGCGTGGCTTCGCAACGACCCGCTGCTCAACGTCGGCGCGCTGCGCGGCAAGTCCGTCTACATTTCGTCCGGCGCAGGCTCGACGGCGAGCGATCCGACCGTCGACCCGGACAGCGCCTCGTTCGACCCGGTGAAGTTCTCGCAGACAGTCCCCCTCGAGACGGCCTCCGGTCTGAGCAGCAAGGTTTTCGTGCCCGCGGTGCAGCGCGCAGGCGCCAAGCTGCAGACCCATATCACCGACGACGGTCTCCACACGTGGAACTACTGGCAGGACCGCTTGCACGAGTCCTGGGCCAACACGCTGGCACCCGCCCTCGGGACGTCCTGAGCCAGGCGTCGTGATCGCCTGACCTACGCCACAGTGGCCCCCGATCTCCGGATCGGGGGCCACTGTCGTCGGCTGCGGTGTTTGATGTGGGTGTGCCGATCGACGACAGCAAGCGGACGCTCGCGCTGGCGGTGGTGCTGTCCACGCTGGCCGGCTACGTCGACGCGCTGGGATTCATCACGCTCGGCGGGTTCTTCGTCGCGTTCATGAGCGGCAATCTCACCCGGTTCAGTGTCGGGTTCGCGGACGCCGAGTGGGCGCACGCGGCGACTGCTGCCGCGGTGATCGGCATGTTCGTCCTCGGCTGCGCCCTGGGTGCCGTGGTCGTGCACCTGTCCGAGCGACGGCGCCTGCCCGTCCGGACGACGGTGCTCGCGGTCGTGTCGGGACTGCTCATCGCGGGCGCGGTGGCCGCGACCGTCGGGGCGAGCACGGTAGCCGTCGGCGCGATGCTGCTCGCGATGGGCGCCGAGAACTCCTTCTTCCAGCGCGACGGCGAGGTGACCATCGGTCTCACCTACATGACGGGCGCGCTCGTGAAGATGGGACATCGACTGGCCGGGGCACTGTTCGGTGGGCCGCGGTGGGCGTGGCTACGACATTTCGCACTGTGGGCCGGCCTGGTGGTGGGCGCGGTGGCGGGCGCCCTCGCGCACCACTGGATCGGGCTGGACGCCCTGTGGTTCGCTGCCGTCCTGTCGGCAGCGCTGACCGTCACCGTCCACCTGAGGATCGACCGCGCTACTCGCCGCCCGCAGTTGTCGTGACCGGGTTGCCTGCGGAGTCGAGGGTCCACCACACGCTGCCGACCGCCTGCCCGAATGCATCCCCGGGTTCGTTGTCGTCCTTGTAGCGGTACAGGGGGCGGCCGTTCACGGTCAGCTGATGGGTGCCGTCCGCGGCCGGGATGGTGTCGATGACGACTTCCTGCAACCCCTGCACGGTCGGGTTCTCGGTGACGGAGGTGACCGGCGGCCACGACTGCAGGCACGTGTCCCGGCACGAACTGGCGCCGGAGCCGACCTCGTCGTTGTCGTACACGTAGACCGTCATGCCACCGTCGTCGACCATCACCTCGCCGAGCGTCGTCGGTCCCATCTTCAGGACGGGTGTGCCGGGCGCGGCGGGCGGGGACGTCGGCGTCGGAGACACCGGGGCGTTGCCGCCCGTGTCGCCGGAATCGGTGCTGTCGTAGGCGCAACTCGAGAAGGTCAGGCTGACGGCGGCGATCGCTGCCAGCGCCCATGTTCGTCTCATGGAGTCCTCGTTCTCTGTGACGGCGAAGTGGCGGGCCTCCGGGGAACCTCTGCGGACCCGTGCATACAGTTCACCTCGAGTTGCGTGCCGGTGCGGGCACTTCGGGCGATGTGACCGGCCCGCACGTGTCGGTATCCGTGATTAGGCTCCTGTGCATGGGCTGGTACACGCCGACCGCACCGTCGCCCGACCTCTCCGGCACCCTGGTGTGCGGGTGGTCCGCGCGGACACAGGGCGAGCATCTGCTGGTGCCGGACGCGTGCATGGACATCCTGTGGATCCCGGGTGCGGGAATCCGCGTGTGCGGTCCCGAAACCAGGGCCTGGTCTTTCGCGCTGCCGCCGGGCACCGAATCCGTCGGCGTCCGTTTCCGCCCCGGTGCCGCCTCGCATCTGCTGCGGACGTCGGCCGCCGAGGTCCGCAACATCCGGGTCGGTCTCGGGGACGTGCTCGGATCCACGTGGGAACGGAAACTGACCGACCGGCTCGACAACGCTCCCGGCTACGCGGAACGCATCGCCCTGTTCGAGAACGCCGTGCGCGCGTGGCGAAACCGCGGACCGGAAGCCGACCCTCTGATCGGCACCGTCCGGAAGGCGCTCGCCCGGCATTCGTGGAACGTGGGCGCGCTCGCCGACGCCGCCTCGGTCACCGAGCGGCAACTGCAGCGGCGATGCAACGACGCGTTCGGATACGGGCCCGCGACCCTCCGCGGAATCCTGCGGCTGCAACGGTTCATGGCGCTGGCGCAGTCGGGGACACGGACCGGACTCGCCGAACTCGCCGCCACCGCCGGCTACAGCGACCAGGCGCACCTGTCGCGCGAATGCCGGCGGATCTCCTCGCTCACCCCGTCCGACCTCCTCACCAGTGAGGCCCCCGACTGGCACGGAACAGAATCTGTCGTCGATGTCGGAAATGTTCAAGCCCTCGGACGCCGGACGGGAGAAGAATCGGCAGCATGACCTCGACAACCGAAACCCCCGCAGCCCACTACCGCGACCTCGCCGCGAAGTTCACGAAGCGTGTCGAATCCGTGCCCGCCGCACGCTGGGACGACGCGTCCCCGTGTGACGGCTGGACGGCCCGCGACGTCGTGCGGCACGTGATCGACACGCAGCGCTACATCGTCACCGTCGTCGATCTGGAACTGCCGGAGCCGCCGTCCGTCGACGACGACCCGGTGGCCGCGTGGGCGGCCACGCGCGATGGCATGCAGGAGATCCTGAACGACCCGGCTCTCGTGAGCCGCGAGTACGACGGGCACTTCGGCCGCACCGACCTCGGCAAGACCATCGACAGCTTCTACTGCTTCGACCTGGTGGTCCACGGCTGGGACCTGGCCCGGGCCACCGGCCTCGACGAGACCATCCCCGCAGGCGACCTGACCTGGGTGGGCGGCGTGGCCGAGCAGATGGGCGAAAGCATCCGCACGGCCGGGGTGTGCGGCCCCGCCGTGGACGTCCCGACGGACGCCGACGAGCAGACCAGGGTCCTGGCCTTCCTCGGCCGCAAGGCCTGACCCGAGCGCCTGCCCGGTCGCGCTTGTAACCTCGGGTCATGAGCGTGCCGGGCAGGATTGCCGCGCTGACGGCGGTGTCACTGGCCGCGGCGCTGCTGGGCGGTGACGTGATCGCGGTGGCCGATCCCGAACCGCGGGGCGCGTCCGGTCTGCCGGCGCGTGGCCTCGTCACCTCGGCGCCCCTCGCGTCCGCGGTCATGTTCGCCGGGATCACCGGCGACGCCGCTCCCTCACAGCGGGTTCCGGGTGAGGAGTCGAACGGTAGGTCGGCCACCAGCCACCGCTTCGACGAGTACCCGTACATGCGGTACGAGGTCCGGTTCGGCCCCGAGTCCGCCGGCACGGACGTGACCTGGCACGGGCGTTCGATGAATCTCGACGACCTCGCAATGCACGTGTGGGACGAGGAGGGGCAGAGCTGGGGTGAGCCGGTCGCGACGGCGCAGCCGTCCGAACCGGGCGGCCCGGTCACCCTGACCACCCGGATCGAGGGCGAGGACTCCGCTCAGATCCTCGTCATCGACGGCCCTCGACGGGATCGGAGTTTCCGCGAGGCCAACGCGACAGCCGATCAGCAGTTCGCCGACCCGAACGCGTACGACTTCGCGCTGCAGCACATCAGCGACACCCAGTACGTGTCCCGGGACCGGCCGGAGGTGTACTTCGACATGACCCGCTGGACCGCCGAGAACGCCGCCGAACGCAAGATCGCCTATTCCATGCACACCGGCGACCTCGTCCAGAGTTGGATTCGTCCGGGAGCACCCGAGTCCCGCGCCCGGCCCGAGTTCGAGGTGGCGGACAAGGCGATGGCGACGCTCGAAGAGGCCGGCATTCCCTACGGTGTCCTGCCCGGCAACCACGACAACCTGTGGAACGTCGGCGGACGGCTCATTCCCGGCGAGCACGAGAAGAACCACTCCCTCTACAACGAGTTCTTCGGGCCGTGGCGGTACCGCGACCAGCCGTACTGGGGCGAATCCGTCACGGACACGGACAATTCGGCGCACTACGACCTGCTCGACATCGCCGGCGCGAAATTCCTGATGCTCTACATCGGCTACAACCCACCCGAACACGTGCTGCAGTGGGCCGAGGGCGTGCTCGCCGACCACCCGGACCGCAACGTGGTGGTCGGCAGCCACTACTACCTGGACGAGGACGGCTCGCTGCGGATGAGCGGGTTCGGCGACATCGGTAGCAGTGCGGGACAGCAGATCTGGAACCGGCTCGTCGTTCCCTTCGAGACGGTCTTCCTGGTCCTCGCGGGACACGTCGACGGGCAGACGACGGTCACCGACCGGAAGGTGGGCGACACGGACCGGAAGGTCGTGGAGTTGCTCGCCGACTACCAGTACTTCACGGTGGACAGCCGCCGCGAGACCGGGTTCCAGCGACTCCTTCAGTTCGATCTCGACGGCGGAACCCTCGCCGTCACGACGCACTCCCCCACGCTGGACAGCTTCCGGGTGGAGGACTTCGATCCGCAGCGGCGCTACCAGCCCGGTGACGGGGACTTCGTCACCGATGTGGAACTGCGGGCCGACCTGCCCCGCGCCGTCCTGCCTACGCCCTGAGATGGAGGTCGATCAGCTGCGCGACGAACGCCTCCACGTCGAAGTCGCCGGCAATCACCTCGATGCTGCGGGTGACGCGGAGGGTCGCCACCCCGTGCAGCTGGGTCCACAGGTTCAACGCGACCATGTGCGGGGTCTCGGCGCCTGCGTCCGCGACGAGTGCGACGACCGTGTCGAACAGGGGTTTCGAGTGGTGCCGCAGGTCCTCTCCCGAACCCTCGAGCAGGTCGTGCCGGAACATCAATTCGAACAGGGTGCGGTGGGCGTCGGCGAAGGAGAGGTACTGCCGTGCCGTCCGCCGCACGCGTGCGAGGGGGTCCGCCTCGGACACGATCGCCGACCGGAGTTCTTCGGACAGCTCGGCGAATCCTGACGCGGCGATCGCGGCGAGCAGCGCCTTGTGGGTGGGAAAGTACCGCCGCGGCGCGCCGTGCGAGACACCCGCGTGCCGGGCGACGGCGCGCAGCCCGACGGCGTCGATGCCGCCGTCGTCCAGCAATTCGCGCCCGCAGTCGATCAGCCGCACGCGCAGGGGTTGCACTTCTCCACTCATGTAGACAGTGTCTATCATGACGGGAGTAGACAATGTCTACTCCACTTTGGCACCCGAGTCAGGAGTTCACCGTGTGGTACTGGATCTTCAAGTACGTGCTGATCGGACCGGTGCTGCGGATCTTCGGGCGGCCCACGATCGACGGCGCGCACCACATCCCGGTGTCGGGCCCGGTGATCCTGGCGAGCAATCACCTCACCGTCGTCGACTCGTTCTTCCTCGTCCTGATGGTGCGCAGGCGCATCACGTTCGTGGCCAAGAGCGAGTACTTCACCGAGGGCGGCGCGAAGGGCCGCGCGAAACACTGGTTCTTCACCGCGGCCGGCCAGGTGCCGATCGACCGATCCGGGGCCTCCGCGGCGGAATCCGCACTGAACACCGCGGAGAAGATCCTGGACGACGGCAAGGTCTGGGGAATCTACCCCGAGGGCACCCGGTCGCCCGACGGTCGACTCCACAAGGGCAAGACCGGAATCGCCCGGGTCGCGCTCGCGACGGGCGCCCCGGTCGTGCCCGTCGCCATGCACGGCACACGGCAGGTCAACCCCGTCGGATCGAGGATGTGGCGATTCGGCACGGTGTCAGTGACCGTCGGCGAACCACTCGACTTCTCCCGATTCTCCGAGCTACGCGACAACCGGCACGTCGTCCGGGCCGCGACGGACGAGTTGATGCACGCCCTCATGACGCTGTCGGGCCAGGAGTACGTGGACGACTACGCGCTCAGGCGTCCGGCGTAGCGACGGCACGTGTCACGAGATCGGCGACGAGCCGCTCCGTGTCGATCCCCTCGAGCACACCGGGCAGCGTCAGGTGCTCGACGATGAGCGCATTCATCGCGAGGTAGAGCATCAGCACGGTGCTGCGATCACCGGGCAGTCCCGAGTCGAGGTGAAACCCGATGTCGCGCTCCAGGTTCTCGGAGATCGTGCGCGTCAGCGTGGTCCGCAGCTCGGGACGCCGGACCGCTTCGAGTCGCAATTCCTGCAACGCGAGATAGCCGGTGCGGTCGCGGGTGATCCTGCCGAACAGGCCCTGCATGTACTCGATGGCGAGCGCGAGATTCTGCGGCTTGCGCCCGCTTTCTTCGATCACCGAGGGGTCGGGGCCCATGCGTTCGTGAATCCGCTTACCGACCTGGTCGAACAGGTCGTCGCGGCTGGCGAAGTAGTTGGACGCGGTCCCCTTGGGGACGTTCGCCTCGACGTCGACGGCGCGGAAGGTGAGGCCGCGCGCACCCTCGCGCGCAAGCACTTCGATCGCGGCGTTCACGAGAGCCGCACGTCGTTCCGGATTCTGCGCCATCGACACTCCTCGACAAAAGGACTTGGAACCACTGCAGTCATAGTACTACAAATGGAGTAGTTACCGACCACGGGAGGACTCACATGCGAAAGCTCGTCTACTACGCCGCCGCCACCATCGACGGATTCATCGCCGGCGCCGACGGCTCGGACCCCACCGGCACCATCTTCGAGATCGAGGGCGATCACATGCCCGTGATGATCGCCGAGTACCCCGAGACGGTCCCCACCCACATGCGGGCACCGCTGGGAATCGATGCCCCCAACAAACATTTCGACACACTGCTCATGGGCCGTGCCAGTTACCAGCCCGGCCTCGACCTCGGCGTGACCAGCCCATACGCGCATCTGCGGCAGTACGTCTTCTCGACCACGATCACCGAGTCGCCCGACCCGGACGTCGAGATCGTCTCGGGCGACCCGATCGAGAAGGTGCGCGAACTCAAGCGGGAGGACGGCAAGGACATCTGGCTGTGCGGCGGCGGCAAGCTCGCCGCCGCGGTGCAACCCGAGATCGACGAGCTCCGGATCAAGCTCAACCCCGTGGCGATCGGCACCGGCATTCCGCTGTTCGACGGCGAACTCGGCCCTCAGCGGTTCCGGCTGGCCGCGAGCCGTGCCTTCGAGAGCGGGATGATCTTCCTGACGTACGTCCGCCGATAGCCGAAGTCACACCCGCCACTCGCGGCAACACGCGCACCTGACGCAGGTATTGATTCAATACGTCAGTAATGTTCGAGGCATGCGCGAACGCCGATACTCGTCCACCAGCCCCGAACGCCTGGCCGCAGCCTTGTTCGACGTCGCGGCCGAGTCGGGTCTCGAGGGCGCCAGCGTGCGCGAGGTCGCCAAGAGGGCGGGGGTGTCCATCGGAGCCGTGCAGCACCACTTCTCCACGAAGGACGAGATGTTCGCGTTCGCCCTGCGAACCCTCGTCGACAAACTACTCACCCGACTGTCGGAGGTCGACCGCGGCGGGGATCCCGCCCGGGCCCTGTTCGCCGCGATGTCCCAGTTACTGCCGCTCGACGAGGCGCGGTCGCGGGAGGCGCACGTCATGGCGGCATTCGCCGTCCGGGCCGCCACCTCCCCGTCGCTCGCCGAGATCCGGCGCAAGACCCTGTTCACCATCCGCACCGGACTGTCCGCCGTGCTCATCGGGATCGGCACCCCGGAGGCGGAAACCCGTGCGGCGCTTCTCCTCGCCACCGTCGACGGCCTCGCCCTCGATGCGATCGGCAGTCCGGCGCTGTACCCGCCCGAGTACCTCGAGCACGCCCTCGACACCCAGATCGGCATGATTCTGCAGGGTGCCGACGTCGTGTCGTCGTCGATCGAACTCGCCAGCTGACCCCTCGGCCGATGTCACACCCGTCTCGTCAGAGTGAACCGCTGTCACCTCGGGCTGAGGGCGCGGGACGGTTCGCGCCCAGCCCGTCCGGCGACCTGCACCTCGGCAACCTGCGGACCGCCGTGCTGGCGTGGCTGTTCGCCCGGTCCACCGGCCGGAAGTTCCTCCTGCGCGTCGAAGACCTCGACCGCGTCCGCGAGGGCGCCCGGGACCGGCAACTGGCCGACCTCGCGGAACTCGGCCTCGACTGGGACGGCGATGTCGTGTCGCAGTCGCACCGACTGTCGCGGTACGACGCCGCCATCGCCGAGCTCCACGCCGCCGGCCTCACGTACGAGTGCTTCTGCACGAGAAGAGAAATCCTGAAAGCCGCGTCGGCGCCGCACGCGCCGCAGGGCGCGTACCCGGGGACCTGCCGCAACCTGACACCGGACGAACGCGCAGACCGGCTCGCCGGCGGACGACCACCCGCGCTGCGTCTGCGCGCCGGCGTCACGTCGTTCACCATCGACGACATCCTGCACGGCAGTTATTCCGGCATGGTGGACGACCTCGTGCTGCGGCGCGGCGACGGAACACCCGCCTACAACCTCGCGGTGGTCGTCGACGACGCCGCCCAGGGAATCGATCAGGTGGTGCGCGGCGACGACCTGCTCTCGTCCGCGCCCCGCCAGGCCTACCTCGCGGGGCTGCTCGGGTTGACCGCCCCCACCTACGCGCACGTGGCCCTCGCGCTCAACGAGGACGGCAACCGGCTTGCGAAACGCGACGGCGCCGTCACCCTCGCCGACCAGAAAGCGTTGGGACGCACCCCGAGCGACGTCCTCGGGGTGCTGGCGACGTCACTCCGGCTCGCGGAACCGGGTGAGGTCGTGGATCTCGGGACACTCCTCGACCGGTTCGACCCCGCCCGCCTGCACCGCGAACCGTGGGTGGTCAGGCTCCCGACGCCGCCGCAATCACCATGATCAGGAAGAACAGGATCCAGCCGACGACGTAGGCACCGCCGATGGCGATTCCGGCGATCGCGAGTCCCCGGCCCTCCTGCCCGGACTGCTTGATCTGGCCCAGCGCAATGATGCCGAGGATGATGCCGACGATGGAGCCGAGGCCGTAGAAGCATCCGCCGACGATCGACGTGATCAGCGACGCGATCGCGAGACCGTTCGTCCCCAGCGCCCGCTGGTAGGGCGCGCCGTACGGGTTCGGTGGGCCGTACAGCGGGGCGGGACCGCCGTATCGGCCCGAAGCCCCGTACTGATTGGGTGCGCCGCCGTACTGGTTGGGGGCGCTGTACTGATTCGGGGCGGCATACGGGTTGGGCGTCCCGTACTGCTGGTTCGGAGCCCCGTACTGGTCGCCGCCGTACTGATTCTGATTGGGCGCGGCATACGGATTCGGAGAAGTCCCGTACGCGCCCGGCTGCTGATAGTCGGGGTACTTCTCGGTGGGCGCCGAATAGGTGGGATAACCGGATTCGTCGACCCCGTATCCGTCGCGCGGCAAGCCGGGAACCTCACCGTAAGTGGGTGGTGTTTGCCCGTTGTACGGATTCGAATCGTCCGATCCCCCAGAATTAGTCACGATAACCAGCGTAAAGCATCAAAACCGCAGGAGAAGAAGCAGACCAAAGGGAGGCGAGTAAAGGATTGTCCACGTAGTGTTTATTCGCACTGTCACGCGCGAGCATTCAACTCTTGCTGAGGGGATCACATGACGACTGGTGGACACGACCCTAACGACAAACCTGAAGGTGGTGACCAGGGCGGATACCCCCCGCAGGGCAATCCTCCACCGCCGCCCGGTGGTTATCCGCCGCCCCCGGGGAATTACCCGCCGCCGCCGCAGGGACCGCCGCCCGGCGGATATCCGCCACCGCCGCCCGGCGGAAACTACCCGCCTCCGCCCGGCGGAAACTATCCACCGCCCCCCGGTAATTACCCGCCGCCGCCCGGCGGAAATTACCCGCCGCCGCAGGGCAATTACCCGCCGCCGCCCCAGGGACCGCCGCCCGGCGGATATCCGCCACCCCCGCCGATGTCGGATTACGGCACGCCCGGGCAGACACCGGGGCAGTTCTCCGTGGGCGACGCGATCGGCTACGGCTGGAACAAGTTCAAGGACAACGCGCTCATCTGGATCGGCATCCTGCTGATCGCCGCCATCATCCAGGTCGTGCTGAACCTCGTCTTCGGCGGCTTCAGCACGTCGTCCGACATGAGCGCGGCGTTCTCGGTGTGGCGCATCATCGGCACGATCGTCACGACCATCGTCGGCTACCTGATCAATGCGGCTCTGGTGCGGGGCGCCCTGCACGAAGTGGACGGGAACAAGCCGGCGTTCGGTTCGTTCTTCCAGTTCACCAATGTCGGGGCGATCATCATCGCCAGCGTGATCATCGGTGTGGCCGCCACCATCGGTTTCGTCCTGCTCATCATCCCGGGTCTCATCGTGATCTTCCTGACCTGGTGGACGCTGCAGTTCGTCATCGATCAGAACGAGGACGCCATCACCGGCATCAAGTCGAGCTTCCGCGTGATCTCGCAGAACGTCGGCCCGGTGCTGCTGCTGGCCCTGGCCCTCGTCGGCATCAACATCGTCGGTGCAATCCTCTGCGGCGTCGGACTTCTCGTCTCGATCCCGATCACGATCATCGCGTCGACCTACGCGTACCGCGTGCTCACCGGCCGTTACGTCGCGGCCTGACCGACCGCTCCCCACGGGTGAGTGTGCTTCCTGTCCAACGAGGACGGAAGTACGCTCACCCGTTTTGCTACTCCCGTCACTCGAGTCACTCCCACCCCTTGCGTAAGGTGCTCAGGCGTCATCCGAGACATTCAGGACTCGAGATTCGAGGGGGAACACATGACTACCGGTGGATTCGATCCAGGCCAGGGACAACAGCCGTTCGGCGGGCAGCAGTACGGGCAACCGCACTACAACGGGGCGGGCCGGCAGCAGCACGGACAGCAGTTCGGCGCACCGCCGCAGTTCGATTCGGCGCAGCAATTCGGCACCCAGCCGTTCGCGCAGCCGGATTTCGGGTTCGACCCGTTCCGCCCCGGTGAACTTCTTCCCCGCCTGGGCGCACGGGTGATCGACGGCCTGATCGTCGGCATCCCGATGGCCGTGGTCAGCACCGTCCTCGCGCTGGTGCTGGGCAACTTCCTGGGCAGCGTCCTCGGCGCGATCCTCACCGCGGCCGCCGCCGTCGGCTATTTCGTCTTCCTCGAAACGACGAGGGGGCAGACCCTGGGCAAGCAGATTCTGGGCCTGCGGGTCGAGGGCCCGAACGGCGGACTCCCCACCCAGCAGCAGTCGCTGACCAGGAACGGTTTCTACGTCCTGTCCGCGCTCGGCGGGTTCCCGCTCCTCGGGTTCCTGTTCGGACTGCTCGGCGTCGTCGCCGCGATCATCATCGGGGTGACCATCAACGGCAGCCCCACCAAGCAGGGCAAGCACGACGAACTGGCCGGCGGCACGCGCGTCGTCCAGGGCTAGTCCGAACCACTCCCTACCGTGCGGGTGAACGTACCTTTCGTCGCGTCAGATCGGACAAAAGGTACGTTCACCCGTTCCTGATTCGCGCCCTTCCCCGTGCAGGTGCTTGGATTGCGGCGTGACAGCCTCAGATCAGCAGACCAAACCAGACGACCACGCGACGTTCGCGCACGTCAGCCGGGGGTACTACCCCACGTTCGTCGCCCTTTTCACCGCGACGCTGCTGATCTCGAATATCTGCGCGACGAAGGGCGTCGCATTCTTCGCCGATTCGTCGCTGACCATCGGACCGCTGCAGATCCTGCCCGTCATCACCGACGGCGGCTTCTTCCTGTTCCCGCTGGCCTACATTCTCGGCGACGTCCTCAGCGAGGTGTACGGGTTCAAGTCGACCCGTCGCGCTATCTACCTGGGCTTCGGCGCCCTGATCCTGGCCGCGTTCTGCTTCTGGCTCCTCATCGAGCTGCCGTCCGCCGACTTCTACGAGAACCAGGAAGCGCTGCGGTCCGTCGTCGGCGTCTACCCGCGTCTGCTGCTCGCCGGGCTGGCCGGTTACCTCGTCGGGCAGATGCTGAACTCGGTGACGCTGGTCCTGATCAAGGAGCGCACCAAGGAGAAGCACCTGTGGGCGCGGCTCATCGGTTCCACCATCGTCGGTGAGTTCGCCGACACCCTGATCTTCTGCTCCATCGCCGCAGGCGCGATCGGCATCAGCACGTGGAGCGATTTCGTCAACTACGTGATCGTCGGCTTCCTGTGGAAGACCCTCGTCGAGGTACTGGTCATGCCGATCACGTACCGCGTCATCGCCTACGTGAAGAAGCGCGAACCCACCTACCAGCTCTGACCCCCACGTGAGTGGGAAAGTGTGCCCGAGGACGCTTTCCCACTCACGTGCGGTAGAAGCGACCCAGGGTGTCGGCCTTGAACTCGTCGAAGTAGCCGCCTTCGATGCTGGCGCGGATCTGATCGACCAACCGGACGGTGAAGCGTTCGTTGTGGATGGTGCACAGCGTGGACGCCAGCATTTCCTTCGCCTTGAACAAATGGTGAATGTAGGCGCTGGTGTAATTCGCGCAGGTGTAGCAATCGCAGTTCTCGTCGATGGGCGTGAAGTCACGACGGAAGCGGCTGGTGTTGATGTTGAACCGGCCGTCCGGGTGGTAGATCGCGGCGTTGCGCGCGACCCGCGACGGATTCACGCAGTCGAACGTGTCGGCGCCGTTCTCGATAGCCACGAAGAAGTCATCCGGCTCGCTGATGCCGAGCATGTGCCGCGGCTTGTGCTCGGGAAGCTCCTCGTTGCACCACCGGACGATGGTGCCCAGGTTCTGCTTCTCGAGCGCCCCGCCGATGCCGTACCCGTCGAAACCGCGGCCACTCTCCCCCGTGATCGACTCCAGCCCCCGGCACGCCTGCTTCCGCAGGTCCTCGTACTGCGCGCCCTGGACGACCCCGAACAGCGCCTGGTACGGGCGATGGGAACGCTCGGCGGTCAACTTCTCGTGCTCGGCGATGCAGCGCACCGCCCACGCCTGCGTCCGCTCCACCGACTGCTCCTGGTATCCGCGGGTGTTCAGCAGTGTGGTGAGCTCGTCGAACGCGAACATGATGTCGGCGCCGAGCTGGTGCTGGATCTGCATCGACACCTCGGGGGTGAACCGGTGCCGCGATCCGTCCAGGTGCGATTTGAACGTGACACCGTCGTCGTCGACGGTCGCGAGGCGTTCCTTGCCCTTCGCGATGACGTCGTCGGAGCGCACCCCGACGGCTTCCATCGCGAGGACCTTCTTGAACCCGACGCCCAGCGACATGACCTGGAATCCGCCGCTGTCGGTGAACGTCGGGCCGTCCCAGTTCATGAACTTGCCCAGACCGCCGGCCTCGTCGACGATGTCCGGCCCGGGCTGCAGATACAGGTGGTACGCGTTGGCGAGCAGCGACTGCGCGCCCAGCTCCTTCATGCTCTCCGGCAGCACCGCCTTGACGGTGGCCTTGGTGCCGACGGCCACGAACGACGGCGTCGCGATGTCGCCGTGCGGGGTGTGAATTGTTCCGGTGCGGCCCAGCTGCCCGTCGAGTCGGGTGCCGACGGTGAAGAACGGATCGGGCGGGGTCGGGACTACGGCATTCACGGGTGTATCCAATCACGGTCGACATTTCCGGCGACACATCACTACTTCGTTCGAAAGTGGGTACAGACAGGGAGACGATCCCAGCCCTTCGACCGGAGGAACCGCCATGAGCGACGAGAAGGCCGGCCATCGGATCGACAGGAGAACGTTTCTCTCGGGTGCGGCGGTCGCCGGCGGGGTGACTGTGATGTCGGGCCTCTTCGACCGTCGGGCGGACGCCTCGGAGAAGCCGCTGCACCGTCAGCCCAGCACTTACGTGCAGCCCAACATCGTGTTCATCGTCGTCGACGAGATGCGGTTTCCCCAGGTCTTTCCGGCGGGAATTACCACTGCCGACCAGTTCCTGCAGCGGTTCATGCCCAACCTCTACAGGCTGTGGGCGCCCGGGGTGAAATTCACGCAGCACTACACGGCCGGGGTGGCATGCAGCCCCGGCCGTGCGTGTTTCGTCACCGGTCTCTATCCGCTGCAGAACTGGATGCTGCAGACGCGGACCGGCAATCGGGCCTCCCCCGTCCCGTCGCCCGCGATGGGAAGAGACTTTCCGACGTACGGCAAACTGCTGCGGCAGGCGGGCTACGTCACGCCGTACGTCGGGAAGTGGCATCTGTCGCCGTCCCCCGACGAGGACTCCGGGCTCGCCCCCGGCTACCTCGAGGAGTACGGGTTCGACGGACTGACCATGCCCGACATCATCGGAATGAACGGTGAGGGATTCGAATTCGACGGGCACATCGCCGACCAGGCCGCGGCGTGGTTGTCGACGCGGAAGCCCGGGGACGGCCCGTTCTGCCTCACGGCGAGCTTCGTCAATCCCCACGACCAGCAGTTCTTCTGGGCCGGAACGGAAGCGGAACGGTATCAGTCGCTGTACGCGAACAACGTTCCCCCGCTGAGCCCCGCCCGGGCCTGGTCGGTGACCACCGCCGAGAGCGACCCTCCGCGGCTGGGTTATCCGTCCGTGCCGCCCAACTGGGAACCCGAGAAGGCGCTGCAGTCGAAGCCGAGCACCCAGGTGTTCGCCCGGGAGTTCCAGGCCCTGGTGTGGGGCGGCGTCACCGACGACATCCAGAATCTGTCGAACTACTACCTCCAGCCCTACGGTCAGGGCACCGATCCCGACCGACACATCGCGTTCGCCCCGTACACGTACTGGGAGCGGGCCCTGGACAGTTACACCAACGTGCTGTCGATGGTCGATCACCACATCGGCACGGTGATCAACTCGCTGCCGGAAGACGTCGCGGCGAACACCGTCTTCGTCATGACGTCCGATCACGGCGAATACGCCGGGGCGCACGGCTTCGTCGCAGGCAAACTGTCCACCGCCTACGACGAGGCGTTCCACATCCCGCTGATCGTCGCCGACCCGACCGGGCGATTCACCGGCGACACCGACACCCCGCGCGGCCAGCTCACGTCGAGCGTCGACGTGGTGCCGCTGCTCGCGACGCTCGGTCACGGCGACCGGAACTGGATGTCCGGGGACCTGTTCGCCACCTATGCCGAACGCGTCGACCTCCTGCCGTTGCTGCGGAGCAACGCCGCGGCCGGTCGCGACCACGTCGTCCTCGCCACCAACGAGCACGCACCGCAGGGGGTCAACTGGAACAACTCCCCCACCCACATCTACGTGCTGCGCACCCCCGAGGCGAAGGTCGCGGTGTATTCGAAGTGGTTGGGACCCACCGCCTACGTCGACCCCGCCTCGTTCCAGTACGAGTTCTACGACTACGCCACCGAACGCGGCCGGGAGGGCATCGACAAGCTGACCGCGTTCGGGGAGGTGTTCTGACAGCTATGACCGGGAAAGTCGTTGCCGCCGTGCTGGTTCTGCTGCTGTGGTCCGGTGGCGCCTCCCTCGCGTCCGCGGCGCCCCCACCGACCGCGCAGTGCGCGTGGCAGTTCATGTCCGACTCGACCGTGCTCGACGTCGCCTTCCCCGACGCCAACGCGACGTACTGGGTGCTGCCCTACGCGTTGGGGCCGGGTGACACCATCGAACTCAGCGGCAGCTACCCGGCTGCCCGCTACTTCTCACTCAACACGTACGGGACGAACTTCGACACCGTCGACACGTTGCGCGACAACCAGATCGGACCCGACCCCGGCAGCGGAAACCCGTTCGCCGACGCCGCCGCCGGTGCCCTGCCCGCCACGCAGAAGCGCTGGCACGCGACGGTCGTGACCGGACCGGCAGACCACTCCCGCAACCAGATTCAGGCCCTGCCCGCCGGGGCCGACGCGCAGTCGGTACCCGTCGGTTTCCTCATCATCCGGGTGTACGTGCCCGACGACCCGGCATCTCCGACCGGCGGCGTTCCACTACCCGACGTGACACTGACGTTCGGGGGCCGGACGTCGCCGGTGCCGACCTGCGGATCCGCATTCGATCCCTCCGCCTACGACAACGGCCCACTCGGACAGGCCGCCGAGGCCGCATTCGACCAGATCATCGCCGGCGCGGCGTCCGGCGCGTTCCCCGGCAACGTGCCCGAGGCGACGTTCGTGAACCCCGCGAGCACGTCGGGCCTGTTTCCCAACGGCGACAACAAATATGTCGGGGCGGGGCTGACGTATCAGCCCGGACGCATCGTCGTCGTGCAGGGCCGGGCGCCGACGTTCCCCGACACCCGTGCCGGCCAACCCGTCACGGCACCCGGCCGGCAGGTCCGGTACTGGTCGATGTGCCAGAACGATCAGGTGACGCCGTACCCGGTCGTCGCGTGTGCCGCCGACTTCCAGACACGCACCGACGGTGCAGGCAACTACACGTACGTCGTCGCCGCACCGCAGGACGTCCCCGCCCGCGCCGCGTCCGACCCGACCGTCACCGTCATCCCCTGGGGCTCCACCGACGTCGCGAAGAAGGTGCTGTTCCTGCGGTACATGCTGCCGTCCGACGCCTTCTACCCGCAGTCGGTGCAGGCGTCGCAGAACAATCACACCGACCCCGCCACCACGATGGGTCCGTACTATCCCCGCGCCGCCTACTGCGACACCGCCGCCTTCGAAGCCGGAGGCAGCACTGCGTGCCTGTGAGTACTTGTTAACCGCCGGCGGTTAACAAGTACTCACAGGTCGTCAGACATCGGCGCCGACGAACTGGCTGTTGTAGAGGCGGTAGTACGCGCCGCGGGTGAGAAGCAGGTCGTCGTGGCTGCCCTGCTCGACGATGCGACCGTCCTCCATGACGACGATGAGGTCGGCGTCGCGGATGGTCGACAACCTGTGTGCGATCACGAAACTCGTGCGATCGCTGCGCAGGACCGCCGTCGCGTGCTGCACCAGCAACTCGGTGCGGGTGTCGACGGAACTGGTCGCCTCGTCGAGGATCAGGATCGACGGCTGCGAGATGAACGCGCGGGCAATGGTGATCAACTGCTTCTCACCGGCACTGATGTTGCTGCCCTCTTCGTCGATGACGGTGTCGTAACCGTCGGGCAGCGAGTGGACGAACCGGTCGACGTAGCTGATCCGCGCGGCCGCCTGGATCTCCTCCTCGGTGGCGTCGGGACGTCCGTACGCGATGTTGTCGCGGATGGTGCCGCCGAACAACCACGCGTCCTGCAGCACCATGCCGATGCGGGACCGCAGGTCGTCGCGCGGCATCTCGGCGATGTCGACGCCGTCGAGGAGGATCTTGCCACCGTCGAGTTCGTAGAACCGCAGGATCAGGTTGACGAGTGTGGTCTTGCCGGCGCCGGTGGGCCCGACGATGGCGACCATCTGACCGGGTTCCGCCACCAGCGACAGGTTCTCGATCAGCGGCTTCTCCGGCGAGTAGCTGAACGACACGTCCGAGAACTCCACCCGACCGAACGTATGGACGCGACCCGCATCACGGGGCTCCGCCGGTGTGGGAGCTTCGGTGAGGTCGCGCTCCTCCTCGTCCTCGTCGAGGATGGCGAACACCCGCTCGGCGGACGCCACACCCGACTGCATGAGGTTGACCATCGCCCCGATCTGGGTGAGGGGCTGGGTGAACTGGCGCGAGTACTGGATGAACGCCTGCACGTCGCCGAGGCTCATCGTGCCGGACGCCACCCGCATGCCGCCGAGCACGGCGATGGCCACGAAATTGAGGTTTCCGAGGAACATGATCGCGGGCATGATCAGACCCGAGATGAACTGCGCCCGGTAGCTGGCCTGGTAGAGCGCCTCGTTCTGCTCCTCGAAGCGGGCCTCCACCTCACGGCTGCGGCCGAACACGGTGACCAGTTCGTGGCCCGTGTACGCCTCCTCCACGTGAGAGTTGAGCGCTCCCGTCGACTTCCACTGCGACACGAAGTGGGTCTTGGACCGTTTCGCAATCTGCGCCGTCACGAGGATCGACAGCGGCACCGTCAGCACCGCGATCAACGCGAGCAGCGGCGAGATGACGATCATCATCACGAGGATGCCGATCACCGTCATCGCCGACACGATCAGCTGGCTCATCGTCTGCTGCAACGACTGCGAGACGTTGTCGATGTCGTTGGTGACCCGGCTCAGCAGGTCGCCGCGGGAGTGGGAGTCGAAGTAACGCAGCGGAAGTCGGTGGATCTTCCGTTCGACCTCGGCGCGCAGGTTCTTCACGACGCCCTGCACGATGATGTTCAGCAGGAAACCCGACAGCCACATGAACACCGACGACCCCAGGTACAGGGCCAGCACGATCGCCAGCACCCGGCCGAGTGCACTGAAATCGATACCGACACCGGGCACGACGGCCATGCCGGAAACCATGTCGGCGAACGTGTTCTGCCCGTCGGCCCGCAGTGCGGCGACGGCCTGATCCTTCGACATCCCGGCGGGCAACTGCGCGCCGATGATGCCATCGAAGATCAGGTTCGTGCCCTGACCGAGCATGCGCGGCGCGATCGAGGTGAGCACCACCGACACGGCGGCGACCAGGAGAACGATGCCGACGGCGATCCGGTGGGGACGCAGCCGCCTCAGCAGCCGCTTGGTGGACGGCCACAGGTCGTTCGGCTTGGACCCCGGGGCGCCCGGAGCGACCGGCCCCGGAATACGCGGGCCGGCGGGCCGTTCGGCAGTGGTGGTGGTTGCGCGATCGCTCATAGTGCTTCCTGGACCGATCGTTGGGATTCGACGATCTCGACGTAACACGGACACGTCTCGAGCAGTTGGTCGTGCGTGCCGATTCCGACCACCGCGCCGTCCTCGAGGACCACGATCTGCTCGGCCTCCACGATCGTCGAGACGCGTTGGGCGACGACGATGACGCACGCGTCCGAGGTCTCGGGTTTGAGCGCCGCACGCAGCCGGGCGTCGGTGGTGAGGTCGAGGGCGGAGAAGGAGTCGTCGAACAGGTAGATCGACGGGCGACGGACCAGTGCCCGCGCAATGGCGAGTCGCTGTCGCTGACCGCCGGACACGGTCGTGCCGCCCTGTGCGATCGGGGTGTCGAGACCCTCGGGCATCGCGCGGACGAAATCGGCGGCCTGCGCGATCTCCAGAGCCCGCCACAGTTCGCCGTCGGTGGCATCGGGTTTGCCGTACCGGAGGTTGGTGGCGACGGTGCCCGAGAACAGGTACGGCCGCTGCGGAACGAGTCCGATGCCGGACCGCAGGACGTCGAGGTCGATGCGACGCACATCCGTGTCGGACACGGTGACCGAACCCGACGTGGCGTCGATGAGACGCGGGATCAGCGACAGCAGCGTCGTCTTGCCGGAGCCGGTGCCGCCGATGATCGCCGTGGTCTTGCCCGGTTCGGCGCGGAAGCTGATGTCGCGCAACACCGGTTCGTCGGCGCCGGGGAACTTGAACTGGGCGTCGCGCAGTTCCACCGCACCGGGGTTCTCCAGCACGGTGACCGCATCGACCGGCGGCACGACGGTGGAATTCGTGGCGAGCACCTCGCCGATGCGTTCGGCGCAGACGGTGGCGCGGGGGGCCATCATCGCGATGAACGACGCCATCATCACCGACATCAGGATCTGCATGATGTAGCTGAGCATCGCGGTCAGCGAGCCGACCTGCATGGTGCCGCTGTTGATTTCGTGGCCGCCGAACCAGATGACGGCGACACTGGTGATGTTCGCGATGACCATCACGAGGGGGAACATCACCGCCGTCAGCCTGCCGACCCGCAGGGCGGTCTGGGTGAGCTGCTCGTTCGCGTCGCCGAACCGCGCCACCTCGGAGCGCTCACGGACGAACGCCCGCACCACCCGGATACCGGTGATCTGCTCACGCAGCACCCGGTTGACCCCGTCGATGCGGGTCTGCATCTCCCGGAACGCGGGCACCATCCGCGAGATCACGAACCCCATGGACAGCGCGAGAACCGGCACGGTGACCGCCAGGATCCAGGCGAGCCCGGCGTCCTCCCGAATCGACATCACGACACCGCCGACGCACATGATCGGCGCCATCACCAGGATCGTGCAGCTCATCACGACGAGCATCTGCACCTGCTGCACGTCGTTGGTGTTGCGGGTGATCAGGGACGGCGCGCCGAAGCGGCCGAATTCGCGGGACGAGAAGCTCCCGACCTGATGCATCACGGCGCGGCGTACGTCGCGCCCGAAACCCATTGCGGCACGGGCGCCGAAGAACACCGAACCGATCGAGCAGATGATCTGCACGACGGTGACGAGCAGCATCATGAGGCCCGTGGACAGGATGTACCCGGTGTCGCCCTTGGTGACGCCGTTGTCGATGAGATCGGCGTTCAGGCTGGGCAGGTACAGGGCGGCCGCGGTCGCGACGAGCTGGAACAGGACGACCGCCGTGAGCTCCCGCTTGTACGGGCGGAGGTACGTGGTGAGCAGGGCATTCAACATGGGCAGCGATCCTGGCGGGTCATCATTATGCCCGAAGGTTACCAACAGAAACGACCGCAGGCCCGCGGATTTTCGGGGGCCTACGGCCCCGTGAGTGGTTGACGAGTCCAGAGACTCCTCAACCACTCACGGGCGCGAAGCGCCTACTAGCGGTTCGTCAGCGTCGTGCAGGACTTTCTTCAGCTTCTCGCCCTCGATGTCGACGTTGGGTAGGATCTTGTCCAGCCACTTCGGCAGCCACCACGCCTTGTCGCCGAGCAGTGCCATCACGGACGGGATGATCACCATGCGCACGACGAAGGCGTCGAAGAACACGGCCGCCGCCAGGGCGAAGCCGATCGACTTGATGAACGAGTTCGGCTCGGCGATGAACGCCGCGAACACCGAAATCATGATGACCGCGGCGGCGCTGACCACCCGGGCACCGTGGTTGAAGCCGACGGTGACGGCCTGCTTCGCGGTCGCGCCGTGGACGTATTCCTCCCGCATCCGGGTCACCAGGAACACCTGGTAGTCCATCGCGAGACCGAACACGACACCGATCAGGAAAATCGGCATGAAGCTGACGATCGGCTGCGGGTTGGAGATGATGCCGCCCCAGCCCTCCTGGAACACCGCGACCGTGACACCGAAAGTGGCCGCGACGCTGAGGAGGAAGCCGAGCGTGGCCGTCAGCGGCACGAGCACCGAGCGGAACACGAGCAGCAGCAGGAGGAAGGCCAGGCCCACGACCACCGCGAGGTACGGGATCAGCGCGTCCTGCAGCGTCTCGGACACGTCGCCTTCGAGCGCGGTCTGCCCGGTGACGCCGTAGTTGACGCCGATCGAATCGTGCAGACCTGCCTCCGCACCGCGGATGTTGTTCACCAGGTCCATCGTCGCCGGATCGCTGGGGGCACTACTCGGCGTCACCAGGATCTGCGCGGTGTCACCGGCCTTGTTCACGCCGACGACCTGCGCGTTGGACACGTCGTCCTGCGCGGTGATGGTCTTCACGACCTCACCGAACGCCTCCGACGGCGTGCCGGTGGTGACGTCCTTGGCGTCGACGACGACGAGCAGCGGACCGTTCTTGCCGGGGCCGAAGCCTTCGCTCACGAGGTCGTAGGCCTGCCGGGAGCTGGTGGCGGGGTCGCCGGTGCCCTCGCTGGGCAGGGCCAGGCTCAGGCCGGCCGCGGGGATGGCGAGAGCCCCGAGCACCACGACTCCGGCGATCAGCGGAATCGCGGGACGGCGGACCACGGCGCTGATGTACCGCAGGGCGAGGCTCGGCTTGCCCTCGTCGTCCTCGAGGTCGCGACTGCTGAGGAACGGGATCTTGCCTGCGAACGCCTTCTTCCCGAACAGCCCGAGGATCGCGGGCAGGAGCGTCAACGCGATCGAGACGGCGATGAACACCGTGAACGCGGCGGCCGCACCCATGTCGGAGAGGAACGGGATCCCGACGACGCGCAGCGCGATCAGAGCGATGATTACCGTGAGACCGGCGAATACCACGGCGGAACCGGCGGTGCCGACGGCACGTCCGGCCGCTTCCGAGCGGTCGTCCGTGAGGGTGAGTTCGTGCCGGAACCGGGACACGATGAACAGCGAGTAGTCGATGGCGACGGCCAGGCCGATCATGATGGCCAGCGTGGGTGTCATCGAGCTGAGGTCGGTGAAGCCGGTGGCGACGGTGATCCCGAGGCTGCCGATCATGATGCCGATGATCGCGGTGATCAACGGCAGACCCGCGGCGACCAGAGAACCGAACGTCAGCGCGAGCACGACAGCGGCCACGCCGATACCGACCAGCTCGGTGGCGCCGCCGGGCGGTTCGGCTTCGTTGGCGGCGGAACCACTGATCTCGACGGTCAGTCCGGCGTTGCGGCCTGCGTCGGCAGCGGCCGAGATCTGGTCACGCAGAGCCTGGTCGACGTCGCCCATGCTGCCCTTGAACGGCACCTCGACGTAGCCGACGGTCTTGTCGGCGTTGAGCGGGGACAGCGCCTGCGCGTTCGCGACGGCGGCCTCTTCACCGATTCCCTTGTCGGCCGCGGACGACTTCGCCATCTCGACGAGCTGCTCGTTCGCCGTGACGGGGTTGACCAGCGCCTTCGCGGCGTCGGCGCCCGAGGCGGTGGCGGGATCGACCTTGGCGGCGTCCTGGACCTGGTCGATGCCGCGCACCTTGGCGAGCACCGCGTCCATCGCCTGCCGACTCTGCTCGCTCTCGAGGGTCTGCCCCTCGGGAGCGGCGAACACATAACGCGCGCTGACGGCGTTCATCGGGTCGCTGCCCGCGGCCTCGGGGAACCGTTCGGCCATCAGGTCCTGCGCCTGCTGCGCGGGGGTGCCCGGGATGGAGAACGAGTCCTTCGTGGGCCCGGACAGTGTTGCCGCCCCGACGCCCATGAGGACCAGGATCACCAACCAGACGCTGAGGACCGCACCTTTTCGCCGGTAGGCGAATCTGCCGATCCGATAGAGATAGGTGGCCACGAGAGGCTCCTTCTGAGTCGGTGGAACGAAGAATGATTCGGGGCAGCCGGCTACGGCTGCGGGATTCCCTGACGGAGTTGGCGCATGGCGTCGCGGACCAGTTCCTCGGGTCCGCTCGCGCCGGACTTGCCGCTCATCCACAGGTCGAGCGACGCCTTGCACGCCGATCCGACCGCCAGGTGCAGCAGGTTGGGGTAGAGGTCGGTGTCGATGTTCGTGCCCGTGCGTTCGGCGATCACTTCACCGACCAGACGGGTGACGCGCAGGTGCACTTCGAGTTTCTTCGCGAGCAGCGCGGGGCTGGTCTCGACGAGTTCCATCATCACCGCGGTCTCTTCGAGCGGTTTCGCCGGATCGGTGACGATCTGGACCACCACGTGCTCGAGGGAATCCCAGATCGGCTCGTCCTCGGGACGGGCGCGGAGCAGGTCCACCCAGTCGTGGACGGACTGCTCGAAGTGCGCGAGTACCGCCTCCTCCTTGCTGGAGAAGTAGTTGTGGAACGTCCGAGTCGAGACTCCCGCCTCGGACGCGATGGCGTCGGCGGTGACACATTCGATGCCCAGCGCGCGGGCCAGGCGTGCGGCGGCGCCGCTGAGGGCTGCGCGCGTGGCGGCCTTCTTGCGGTCCCGCAGTCCGATTTCCGAAATCACTACTCCAACGGTACAGAACTTGCAGAGCTCTGCAAATTTGCGTGACAGTGCAACTTTTATGTTCTTGCCCACAGCCCGCGCGGCACTGTGTCGGGAGTCACCGCGGCGTTACGGTGGATCCATGTCCGATCCGACGGCGCCGCTGTCGTTCCGGGCGGACGAGATCGACCGCGCCGCCCTGGACCAACTCGCCGCCGTCCTCGACCTGCAGGCCGCGCGCCCGGGAATCCGGCGACTGCGCGAGTGGTCGCTCGCTGCCCTGCAGGTGCAGCCGGGCGAGAGCGCCCTCGACATCGGATCGGGCACGGGATCGGAGACGCGGGCACTCGCCGCCGCGGTCACCGCGTCGGGTCGCGCGATCGGACTCGATCCCAATCCCGGCATGGCCCTCCTCGCACGGGAGCGGACCGAGGAGGAGGACGCGGCGGCGCAGTTCGTGATCGGCGACGCCTACTCGCTGCCGTTTCCCGACAACCGCCTCGACGTCGTGCGGTGCGAGCGGGTGTTCCAGCACCTGAGCGAGCCGGACCGCGCGGCGGCGGAAGTGGCCCGCGTGCTGCGGCCCGGCGGGCGCGGCGTCATCGTCGACAGCGACTGGGGCACGGCGATCATGCACCCCGGAGATCCCGAGATCCTGCAACGGATCATGGACGTGATGCTGTCGCACACCGCGAACCCGCACTCCGGACGGCTACTCCCGGGACAGCTCACCTCCGCCGGGCTCGTCGTCGAGGACATCGGCACGGAGGCGCTGATCCAGGATCCGGGCGATGTGACCGGCCCGCTCGTCCAGATGATGACGGCCGCCGCGATCGCCGAGGGGGCGATCACCGACGCGCAGAGCGCCGAGCTGCTGGACCAGCTGAACGCCGCCGCCCGCAGCGGCGACTTCCACATGTCGGTGACGATGTTCGCCTACCTCGTCCACAAGCCCTGACGAAACCCTTCCGACATTCGGAAACCGAGTGTGGTGGATCACCTCCGGTGCCGCACAGTGGTGGAGACGACGCTGACGCCCCACCGAGTCCGGTGTCACGAATAGCGCAGCAGCCCAGCATATTTCGGAGGCCCCCATGTCCACGATCGCCCGCAACCAGTGGTACGTCGCAGCGTACGGCCGTGAGGTCGGACGCGAGCTGTTCTCGCGCACCATCTGCGAGGAGCCGATCCTGTTCTGGCGGACCGAGGCCGGCGAGGCCGTCGCGATGAGCGACCGGTGCGTGCACCGCCGGTACCCGCTGTCCGAGGCGCCGAGCCGACTCGACGGCGACAAGGTGGTCTGCGGCTACCACGGATTCACCTACGGCAGCGACGGCGGCTGCGTGTTCGTGCCCGGCCAGGCGCGCGTTCCCCGCACCGCCCGGCTGAAGTCGTATCAGGTGGTCGAGCAGGACTCGTTCGTGTGGGTCTGGATCGCCGACCCACAAAACCCCGAGCAGGGCGATCCCACCCGCATCCCCCGCGCACCGTGGATGGACTCCCCCGACTACACCGTGGTCAGCGGTATGGAACCGATCGACTGCAACTACGGCCTGCTCGTCGACAACCTGATGGACCTGTCGCACGAGACGTACCTGCACGGCGGCTACATCGGCACCCCCGAGGTGGCGGAAACCCCGATCACCACGGAGATCGACGAGGACCGGAACGTCATCTACGTGTCCCGGCACATGGACGACGCCGAGTGCCCGCCGTTCTACTCCAAGTCCACCGGCATCGAGGGACGCATCACCCGCTGGCAGGACATCGAGTACACGCCGCCGTGCCTGTACCTGCTGCACAGCCGCATCGCCCCGATCGGCGCACCGCTGCCCGGCGACGACGGCTCCGACCCGCACGCGTTCCACAGCGAGATCGTGTACGCGATCACCCCGTCGACGGAGAATTCCACCCTCGACTTCTGGGCCGTGGCCCGCGACTTCGCGCTCGGCGACGACGCCGTCACGACGTTCCTGGCGGAGAACAACCGGACCGTCGTGATGCAGGACGTCGTGGCGCTGAACGTCCTGCAGAAGGCGCTCGACACGGAAAAGGACGGCTACCAGGAGCTGTCGATCAACATCGACGCCGGTGGCCTCGGCGCACGCCGGATCCTGAAGAAGCTGGTCGACGCGCCGCAGGCCGTCACGGCAGCGGCGGTGGGCTGAGCCGTGGAACCGACCAGGATGCTCCGCGGCGCCAACGTGATGCGCATCGTCTGGCTTCCGGGCTCGGACCTGCTCGAGGGCGAGTGCCACTGCGGCGCGCGCCACGTCGCGGAAGAACCCGCCACCCTCTGGGAGTGGTTGCTCGCCCACCCCGAGGGACACCACCCCGCCGATCCGCCGGTGCCTGCCACGCCACTGCCCGCGGCGCCGGGATCCGCTCCCGTTCCCGTCTGACCCGGAGAAACCGCCATGCCTACCCCACCCGAAACCGTGCTCGAGCTGGAGCTGACCACCAGGACCACCGGCGCCGACGGCGTCGTCGTCCTGGAGTTCCGCGACCCGTCCGGCGCCGACCTGCCCGCGTGGACGCCGGGTGCGCACATCGATCTCGTGCTGACGCCGGAGCTCACCCGCCAGTACTCGCTGTGCGGCGACCCGGCCGACACCGGGACCTGGCGCGTCGCCGTGCTGCGGGAGGCGATGGGGCGCGGCGGTTCGCAGTTCGTGCACGACAAGCTGAGCGAGGGCGACCGCGTCACGGTCCGGGGACCCCGCAACCATTTCGAGCTCGCGCCGTCACCGCGGTACGTGTTCGTCGCGGGCGGCATCGGGATCACGCCGATCCTCACCATGGCGCACGCAGCGGAGAACGCCGGCGCCGACTGGACCCTGGTCTACGGCGGGCGCAGCCGCAGTTCGATGGCGTTCGCCGACGCACTCGCCGAGCGGTTCGGCGACCGGGTGGTGGTGCACCCCGAGGACGAGCACGGCCTCATCGACCTACCGGGACTGCTCGGCGACGTCCGGGACAACACCCTCGTGTACTGCTGCGGGCCCGCGCCGCTGCTCGACGCCGTCACCGGTCACTGTGACAGCTGGCCGTCCGGCGCGCTGCACATCGAGCGCTTCGCGGCCAAGGATCTCGAGGAGCCGGTCCGCGCCGAGGGGTTCGAGGTGGAGCTGACTCTGAGTGGCAAAACCGTCACGGTGGCACCCGAGCAGTCGATCCTGCAGGCCGTCACCGCCGCCGGCGTCCAGGTGCTGTCGTCCTGCGAGGAAGGGACCTGCGGAACCTGCGAGACGGCCGTGCTCGGCGGTACTGTCGATCACCGGGATTCCCTGCTCACCGCGGACGAGCAGGCCGCCAACGACACCATGATGATCTGCGTCTCGCGTGCGAGCTGTCCACGTCTGACGCTGGAACTGTGAGACGGAGAACGAGCAATGGCGATCACCGGATCGGTGACCATTCGCTCGTTGCGGCTCCTCGAGCTCTTCACCCCCGCGTCCCCGCGGCTGACCCTCAGCGATCTGTCGCGGAAGTCGGGGTACCCGCTGAGCACCGTGCACCGGCTGACCAGCGACCTCATCGAATGGGGCGCCCTCGAACGTGACAGCAGCGGCCGCTTCACGGTCGGGCTCAAGCTGTGGGAGATCGCGTCGCTCGCACCGCGCGGCACGATGCTGCGCGAACTGGCGATGCCGGTGATGGAGGACCTGTCGCAGATCACGCGGGAGAACGTACAGCTCGGCATCGCCGAGGGCACCGAGGTCGTGTTCGTCGAACGCATCGCCGGCCAGAAGGCCGTGCCCGTCCAGACCCGCGTCGGCGGCAGGTTCCCGCTGACGGCGTCCGGCATCGGCCTGGCCCTGCTCGCCTACATGCCCGCCGACGTGCAGGAGCAGGTGCTGAGCGGGCCGATCGAGAAGTTCACCGAACGGACCGTCACCGACCCCGTCGTGCTGCGGCGGACGCTCGCCGAGATCCGCCGATCCGAGGTCGCGATCAGTGATCGCCAGGTGACCATGGACGCGGTCTCCGTCGCGGCACCGATCTTCGAGCGTCCCGGAGCGGCGGTCGCGGCCGTGTCGCTGGTGGTCTCGGCGGAGAACGCGTCACTGAACGCGCTGGTCCCGCTGGTGCGTGCGGCCGGCCGGACGATCAGCCGCGCGCTGCGCCCTCGTCAGCCGTCGTAGCCGGACGGGTGCGACGCTCCCAGGCCCCCGGATCGGATGTCAGCGTGGTGAGGAAACCCGGCAGCTGCTCGTTCGCCACGTCCGCCAGGCTCACGTTCTCGAGCACGGCCCGCAGGTTCACCCGTACCGCGATCCACACGTCCTGCAGTTTGGCGGCCGGCCCGCAGTAGTCGACGTCCTCGGGACGCTCACCCCGCACCGACGCGAGCGGACCCTCGACGGTCCGGATGACGTCGGCGATCGTGATGTCCTCGGCGGGGCGGGCCAGCCAGTAGCCGCCGTCGGGTCCGCGCCTGCTGTTGACCAGTCCCCCACGCCGGAGGTCGGCGAGGACGGCTTCGAGGAACTTGTGCGGAATGGTCTGCGACTGTGCCAGGAACTCGGCCTTGGACGGGGACGGCCCGGCAGCGGCCAGTTCGATCAGCGTCCGCACGGCGTAGTCCACCTTTGCGGTGATGTGCACACCGAATTCCTACCATCCGAGTATGAAAACGGGCAACTCACGCTTCGCCGCGCGCACCCAGAATGTCCAGGTAATGCGGGTTGTACATGACGCCGAGGATGTTGCCGAACGGGTCCACGACGGACGCGGTGACGAATCCCGACTCACGTTCGGTGCGCGGCTCGTGCTCTTTCGCGCCCATCGACAGCAGCTTCTCGACGGCGGCGGTCACGTCGTCGACGTGCCAGAACACCACCACGCCGGACGGGCCGTCCGCGGCGCCGTGCGGGGCGCATCGACGGTCGATGATGCCGAGCTCGTGCTGGTAGTCGCCGATCCGGTATTCGATGTACGCAGGGTTCTCGGAGTCGGGGCGTTGGAAGTAGGGGGTGATGCCGAGCACGGCGCTGTACCACTCGCGGGCCGCCGGGATGTCGTCGGCGAAGAGACTGACGGTGGTGAGTCCTCGCAACATGACGAGTCCTTTCGACTGATCCGGTTCCTGCTGACGGGATCCATTCTTCGCCGCAAAGTGCGCACCCGATGAGCACTTTGTTTTGCTCTTCGAATCGAGGCGGATAGTGATGCGTGTCACTCCGAGGTACATTGAACTGGACGATCGTCTTGTGGAGGAAGCAGCATGTGGGAGACCGTGACGTCGGCGTGGAATTCGGCGCTGCTGACGCCCCTGCACGAGCCGGTGACGCTGGCCATCCCGGCGTTCGTGCTGTTCCTCGCCATCGAATGGTTCGCGGCCCGGCACCTCGAGGACGCGACGTTCGACCCCGACGGACGGTCCCGCCCGGTGCGCGGAGGCTACGAGCGCCGCGACGCGCGGGCGAGCGTGTCGATGGGCGCCGTGTCCATCCTGACGACCACGTTCTGGAAGCTGCTGGCCCTGATCGGGTACTCCGCCATCTGGGTGTACCTCGCGCCGTGGCACCTACCCGCGGACGCCTGGTACACGTGGGCGATCCTCATCCTCGGCGTCGATGGGCTGTTCTACGCGTATCACCGGATGGCGCACCGCATCCGCCTGATCTGGGCCACCCACCAGGCGCACCATTCGAGCGAGTACTTCAACTTCTCGACCGCGCTCCGCCAGAAGTGGAACAACAGCGCCGAGATCGTGATGTGGATTCCGTTGCCGCTGATCGGCGTTCCGCCGTGGATGGTGTTCATCGGATTCTCCGTGAACCTCGTCTACCAATTCTTCGTCCACACCGAGCACATCGGCACGCTGCCCCGGCCCATCGAGTTCGTGTTCAACACCCCCTCTCATCACCGCGTCCACCACGGCTGCGACCCCGAATACCTCGACCGCAACTACGCCGGCATCCTCATCGTGTGGGACCGGATGTTCGGCACGTTCCAACCCGAAACCCACCGCCCCACCTACGGACTCACGAAACCGGTGGGCACCTACAACATCTGGAAACTGCAGACCCGCGAATACGCCGCCATCGTCCGGGACTGGCGCCGGGCGTCGTCGTGGCGCGACAAGCTCGGCTACGTGTTCGGGCCGCCCGGCTGGGCGCCGTCAGGAACGCGCGAAGCTGACCAAGAAGTCGACCGTGCCGTTGCCGTCCACGGTCACGAAGCCCAGTGACGGCGGCGTCACCCCGAAGTCCGTCCAGGTCACCGGGATACTGCCCGAGGCGATGAGGTCGTCGCCTGAACGCAGCACATCGATGTCGACGGACACCGGACGCGACTGCCCCTTGAGCGTCAGCGTGCCCTGGGCCGTGACCGTTCCCACGGAACCGTCCGCAGGCAGCCCCGACAGATCGACCGGGGAATCGACCGTGAACGTGGCGGTCGGGAACGTGCCGGTGTCCATCACGTTGCCGCGGAACTGGTTGTCACGGCGGGACTGATCGGTTGCGATCGTCGCCACCTGCACGGTCACCTCGCCCGCGGTGAGTTTCTCGCCCTCGACGGTCGCGTTGCCGGTCACGTCGCCGGTCGACCCGACCACCGTGACGCTGGCGCCGTTGAGGATCTCGTGGACGGTGTACCCCGCCGCCGTCTGGTTGGAGCCCTGACCCGGCGTGACGGTCCACTGTCCGTCGACCGATCCGGTGGCCGCCTCCGCGCCCTCGGTCGACACCGAGGCCGCCGGCGCGTCGTCCTCCGCGATGAATTGGCCGTAGAACCACGGTCCCACCAGCACCGCGATCACGACGATGACAACTGCGCCGACCAACCACCACAGCTTCTTCATGAGATCACGCTAATTGCAGCTTCAATGGATGTCACTCGCTACGACCTGCGAGAGTGCTGTGAACGTCGGTCACGGGACGATGGAATCGATGTAACCGCCGTCCACCCGCACCGCCGCGCCGGTGGTCGCCGACGCCTGCGCCGAACTGAGGTAGACAACCATGTTCGCGATCTCCTCCGGCTCGATGAGTCGCTGCAGCAACGACTGCGGCCGGTACGTCCTCATGAACTCGCGCTGCGCCTCGTCCCACGGCAGGTCCGCGTCGAGCAGGCTGTAGATGAAATCCTCCACACCGCCCGTGTGGGTGGGGCCGGCGAGAACGAGTTGACCGTGACCCCCGTCCCCGCCGTCTCTTTCGCGAAGCCGCGCGAGACCGCCAGCAGCGCCGTCTTCGACATCCCGTAATGGATCATCTCGGCGGGAATGACGATCGCGGAGTCACTGGCGATGTCGAGGACCCGGCCCCACGACCGTTCGACCATGCCGGGCAGGACCAGACGTGTCAGCCGGATCGCGGACAGCACATTCACCTCGAAGTAGCGGCGCCACTCGTCGTCGTCGATCGCCGCACCCACGGACTTCTCGGTGCGGCCGTTGATCGCCACCCGTGCGCCGGAGCGGGCGAGACCCGCTGCGATCGCGGCGCCGATGCCCTGCGTCGATCCGGTGACCAGCGCCGTCCTGCCCGTCGAGTCGATGCGCATGTCGCCTGCCCCCTTCCCTCCAGGACACGCTAACGAACATCCCCGGCACGGATATACAAAAAAACTCCCCACCTGCGTGTGCAGGTGGGGAGCTCTGGCGGTGGCGGAGGGATTTGAACCCTCGGACGGGGGTTACCCGTCACACGCTTTCGAGGCGTGCTCCTTAGGCCGCTCGGACACGCCACCGCCGGTGACTTTACCGGATGTGGCGCCCGAGCCCGAAATCGCCAGGTGAAACCGTTTAAGTCAGCTTGTCCTTGACGTTCTTGGCGGCGTCCTTGACCTTCTCGCCGGCATCCTTCACCGCCGAGGACGCCTGGTCTGCCTTGCCCTCGTCGCGCAGGTCCGGATCGCCCGTGGCTTTGCCGGTGGCTTCCTTCGCCTGGCCCTTGAGGTCTTCCGCCTTGTTCGAAGCTTTGTCTGCGATTCCCACGAGATACCTCCGTGAATCCGATTTCGAACCCGGGGACGGGTCCGGCGGCGCCTCGTCAGCGCCTGTCTCCAGAGAAGCACGGGTCATGCGGACCCGGCCACAGTGTGTCGAGTACCCCACGAAAGAGTTTGAAACCGGTCAGCGCCGTTCACGGAAGAAGTCTTCGAGGATGCCGGCGCATTCGTCCTCGAGAACACCGCCCCTGACCTGCGGGCGGTGCGTGAGGCGGCGGTCGCGGACCACATCCCACAACGAGCCGACGGCGCCGGTCTTCGGCTCCCACGCCCCGAACACCACCCGGGAGATCCGGGCCAGCACGAGCGCGCCCGCGCACATCGTGCACGGCTCCAGCGTCACCGCGAGCGTCGCCCCCTCGAGGCGCCACCCGTCGCCGTACACCCGCGCAGCGGCCCGCAACGCGATGATCTCCGCGTGGGCCGTCGGATCCGACATCGCCTCCCGCGAGTTCACGGCCCGCGACACCTCGACACCGTCGGCGTCGAACACCACCGCACCCACGGGCACGTCGGCGTCGGTGGCGGCCCGGGCCGCCTCGATCGCCGCGCGGATCATCCGCTCGTCGTCCTGAAGAGTCACGGCGCGGGAACTACCGGGGAAGCTTGTCGAGAACCCCGGCCAGCTCCGTGGTGAACCCGAGCCGCTGCGCGATCATCCCGAGCTGCTCGTCGGGATACAGGTCCGACTCGGACGTGATGACAGCCAGAACGGGTTCAGGCAGACCGAGGTCCGCGAGCAACGACAGGTCGCCTTCCTCCCACGGCTCGATGTCGTCGAGTTCGTCCGGGTCGATGTCCGGGACCTCGACGTTGAGCGCCTCGAGGACGTCGGCGGCGATATCGTAGTCGAGGGCCGCGGTGGCGTCGGACAGCAGCAGACGCGTTCCCGACGGCGCAGGCCGGAGCACGACGAAGAATTCGTCGTCCACGTCCAGCAGACCGAAGAACGCGCCCGCGCTACGAAGGGCCCGAAGCTCCTCCTCCGCGACGCTGAGACTGGTCAGAGCAGCCGAAGTGAGGGCCTTGACCTTCCACCGGCCGTCCTCGTGTACTACCGCGACACCGAAGCCCTCCAGATCCTCTGCCCGATCCGAGGAGGCGCTGTTGTTTTCCGCGCGCTGTGCACCCATGAGCGCAACGGTAGCCCGCGGGGTGCCGGTAAATGAAGTCCGCACTCGAATGTGCCAACCTGTTCGGGTGTCTGATACCCCTTCCGCACCTCCGGTGTGCGTGCTCGGCCTGGGCTTGATCGGCGGTTCACTGCTGCGTGCGGCGGTCCGGGCGGGCCGCGAGGCGTGGGGTCACAACCGATCCGCGCCGTCCGTCGACGCCGCCCGGGCGGACGGCTTCGACGCCGACACCGACCTGGTCGCGGTGCTCCAGCGTGCGTCGGCCGCGTCGGCGCTGATCGTGATCGCGGTCCCCGTGCCCGCCGTCGCCGCCACCCTCACCGCGATCGCCCTGTACGCACCGAACTGCTCGATCACCGACGTAGTCAGCGTCAAGGCGGAGGTCGCGGCGGCGGCAGCCCGTCAGGGCCTCGCCGACCGCTACGTGGGCGGGCACCCCATGGCGGGAACGTCGGCGTCCGGGTGGAGCGTCGGCAGCGCCGACCTGTTCCGGGAAGCCGTGTGGGTGGTCGGCACCGACGACGGCGCCGACCCCGCCATCTGGACGCAGGTCGCGCAACTCGCGTTGGACTGCGGTTCCGTCGTCGTGCCCGCCGAGTCCGCCGAACACGACCGGGCGGTCGCGCGCATCTCGCACCTGCCGCACCTACTGGCCGAGACCCTCGCGATCACCGGTGCTCGCGGCGGACCGCTCGCCCTGGGCCTGGCGGCCGGCTCGTTCCGCGACGGCACCCGCGTGGCAGGCAGCGCGCCCGGCCTCGTCCGGGCCATGTGCGAGGGCAACCGGGACGCCCTGCTGATCGCCCTGGACGAGGCGCTGGTACTGCTGCAGGACGCGCGGACCGAACTGGCGGACCAGTCGTCGGCGGCGACACTCGTCGAGGCCGGCCACACCGCTCGCCTGACATACGACAACCAGGAGACGTGGGAGATCACCGGCATCGTTCCCGGCCGCGCAGGCTGGATCGACGACATGCGTGATGCGGGTCGGCGGGGAGGGCGGCTCCGCCGCCTGTGAGCCGTTCTGGTTGCCGGAGCTACCAAAAAGGCGCACGGGTGCGGAGCGCCTAAATCCGTTCGGCCAGGCCCGGGTAGTCGATGATGAACCCGTCGCGGTCGACGGTCACCGAGGAACTCGACACCGGCGACAGCACGTGAATGCCGTCCGGACCGCTGCTGTAGGTGAGGATCGCGCCCTCGACCCGCAGGTCCAGAAGGTTCACGTAGACGACGGGTACCTCGACGTCCTCGGACCCGAGGTGCAGTCCGTACCGCCGGATGGGCAGGGCGTTGAAGAACGGGCTGAGCACCATGTCGACGTCGAGGGCGCCATCGAACGTGGACCGCTGGTGGTTGGCGCCGTGCTCCACCATCCACGTGCCCTCTTCGTCCCGGCTGATCGACATCTGCCGTTCACCGGCCGCGACGGACGTCCGCAGTGACAGCCGGCGGGTGACGCCGCTTTCGTCCGTGACGAGGTCGTAGGACGCGCTGAACGCCGGATGCTCAGGGCACTCGCCGCCGATGATCCGTCCTGCTGCCTTGATGCGGTCGCCATTGAGCTGGACGCGCACCGATTCCATTCGGGGTGCGTTGTCCGCCCGCCACGTCAGTACTGCGGGCCAGGTCGAGGCACCGGAGGCTTGGATGCTCACCTGTCTACGGTAAGCGACGACGGCTCCCGGGGTGGCAACGGGCCGAGTTTCGTTGCAGCAGAGTTGTCGAGACTCAGTGCCCGGGCTCGTTCCGTGACCGCGATGCGCGACGAGAAGACGACGAGGGCGCCGAGTCCGACCGCCACGTTCAACAGCGCCCCGAACTCCTGGGCGACGAAGTCGAACACCTCGGTGAGCAGCACCGTGACCAGGGCCGCGGCCCGCAGGAACTGCAACGGCCACAGCTTCCCGTTCCGCAGTCGCACGATGGCCGACCAGCACAGGACGAACGCGATCGCGGACCCGGTGAGCTGGCCGACCGTCGTGATGTCCGTTCCCTCGTCGCCGCGGAGGTCGTCGTCGAGCGTGATCACCGCACTGAGCAGTCCCAGGGTGGAGAACAGGGTGAGGAGCACGGCCGCCATCCAGAGCATCCCGGGACCCTTCGCGAAGGCAGGGGTCGCGCGGCGGGCCAGCTCCCGGGCCGTGGGCACGGTCCGGCCGTTCCGGTCCGGGCAGTGGGTGAGCAGATCCCGGACGGACGTCAGCGTCGCCTCGTCCGCGCCGGCGGCGGCCGCCCGGCGCAGCTGCGCCAGCGCCTGCTCCCGGCGTGCGCGGTCGAGCCCACGGTCCAGGCCGCCCAGGGCGATGGCGGCGGCGTTGGCGACGTCCTCCGTCGGGGTCGGCGGCCGGACGTCGTGCAGCGACCGGTTGACCAGCAGCAACACGACGATCACCACGTACATGATCGCGACGGACGGCCGATAGAAGTAGTCGTTGGACTTGGTGACGAACTTGCCGATCTCGTCGAGGAACAACCCGAACCCGATGCCGCCGATCACGACGCCCAGGACGCGCGGTTTCATCCCCAGGAACGAGAACACGGTCACCAGCGCCACGACCATGCCGAGTCCGCCCCACAGGACGTGCGCGATGTGCAACGAGGAACCCCCGACCTGCGGGTAACCGGTGAGATGAAGGTAGGCGCGGGTGAGCAGGATCGTGACGATCCCGATGATGACGAACGCTTCGACGAGGCCGCTGCCCTGGGCGTCGCGCAGGAGGTGCGGCCGGTTCCGGAAACCCGAGATCCGGAAACCCGAGATCATGGCGCCTCCCTGTGCTCCCACCTACAGGAAGTCTATGTGGCTTCGCCACCCGTGAGTACTTATTAACCGCCCGCCGTTGATAAGTACTCACGGGTCGTTGGTCAAAGCGGGCACAGATCTCGAGTAACGTTCTCGGGTGACTGGTTCGTGAGGAAGGGTGCCGTGACGTCAACCGGGAGCATGGTGGGCCTGTTCGCCGGTATCGGCGGGCTCGAGTTGGGTCTGAGAGAGCACGGCTGGAACACCGAACTGCTCTGTGAGATCGACCCGGGCGCCCAGGCGGTTCTGCGTACCCGATTCACCGACGTCCCTGTGCATTCCGACGTCACCAAGCTGCGTTCCCTCCCCCAGGACATCGAACTCGTCGCCGCGGGATTCCCTTGCCAGGACCTCTCCCAGGCCGGCCGGACCGCCGGTATCACGGGTTCCCGTTCCGGCCTCGTCGACGAGGTGTTCCGCTTGGTGAAGCGGAAGAAGGGTCCGCGCTGGCTCCTGATCGAGAACGTGCCGTTCATGCTGCAACTGGGTCGCGGGGCGGCTATGAGGCATATCACGGACGCCCTCGAGGACCTCGGCTACACGTGGGCGTACCGGGTGGTCGATGCGCGCGCGTTCGGGCTCCCCCAGCGCCGTCAGCGGGTCCTGATGCTCGCCTCGCGCACCGAGGACCCCCGCGCGGTGCTGTTCGGTGAGGACGCCGGAGAACGCCCCGTCGACGACCATGCCGACTTCCCGTGTGGTTTCTATTGGACCGAGGGCACCCGCGGTCTCGGGTGGGCGGTCAACGCGGTCCCCACACTGAAGGGCGGTTCGTCCGTCGGTATCGCGAGCCCGCCCGCCGTTCGACTGCCGTCGGGCGAGATCGTGACGCCCGGACTCGTGGACGCCGAACGCCTGCAGGGCTTCGACCCCGACTGGACGGCGCCCGCCGCGCTGGTCCCCGGGCTGCGGAACAGTCATCGGTGGAAGCTCGTCGGCAACGCGGTGAGTGTGCGGATGGCGTCGTGGGTCGGTCGGCGTCTGCTCGAGCCGGCGGACTACGAGCGGGGCATCGAGACGCCGATGAAGCCCGGCGACGCGTGGCCGGTGGCGGCGTGGGGCAGCAATCGTCAGGCCTTCCGGGTGCACACCTCGACGTGGCCGGTGCAGGAGCCGTACGAGGATCTCAGCGGATTCCTGGAGGACACCCGGCTGCTGTCGGCGCGCGCGACCGCCGGCTTCCTGAAGCGGGCGCGGATGGGCAATCTGCGTTTCGTTCCCGGGTTCATCGACGACGTCGAGAGCCACCTCGACCGCATGGGCGGCTTCCCCGAGGCCGCCGCGTAGCGGACGGACCCGCGATGCCCGCCACCGATCCCGCGACCAGTGCCCGGATGCGAGCGCAGCGGCGTCGCGACACCGCACCCGAACTCGCACTGCGCCGGGAACTGCACCGGCGCGGGGTCCGGTACTACGTGGACCGGGCGCCGATGAAGGGCGTCCGGCGGCGCGCCGACCTGGTGTTTCCGCGACGAAAGGTGGCCGTGTACGTGGACGGGTGCTTCTGGCACAGCTGCCCGCAGCACGCCACGTTCCCGAAGAACAACGCGCAGTGGTGGGCCGAGAAGCTCGCCGGGAACGTCACCCGCGATCGTGACACCGACACGAGGCTGACCGACGCCGGGTGGACGGTGGTGCGGATCTGGGAGCACGAGAATCCGGTGGTCGCCGCGAACAGGGTCCAGGAAGCTCTGGCCGACGAGTGACCCCTGCTTCGCTGACGTCGGCAGGTCGAGGTGTTGAATTTTCCACCCCTAGGGGTATGGTCGCCGACGGCGGATCGGTGCAGGATGGTCTCATCGGTAACCATTCGGACCACCTTCGGAGGAGCATGATGATCCGCCGAATCGTCGCGGCGGCCTCCATTGCGCTTGCAGCAGCGGCCGTCCCACTCGTCGGTCCGGTGCCGTTTGCCGTGGCTGCACCAGGCGACACCTACATCAGCAATCCCCCAGCCAACCCGACGGACCAGAGTTTCTGCGACGACCAGGCCGCCCTCGCCAACAACCTCTCCGCGAAGGGCGATTTTGCGCGTGCCGACGGGGTCGTGTCGGCCGCGAACATGAGCGGTTGCCGCATCTACACGTTCCCCAGCCCGTAATCGGTTGCCGTTGGCAACGGCGGCCACAGTGGGAGCAGGCCGACATCCTGTCGTGGGAGCCGCCTGCCCGCCGATTCGACCTGGTGTCGGCACATTTCATGCATCTGCCGGGACCTGCCCGCGAGGCCCTGCATCGTCGGATGGCCGGAGCGGTCCGTCCAGGTGGGCGGCTTCTCGTCGTCGGGCATCACCCGTCCGATCTGGAGACGTCCGTCGGGCGGCCCAATGTTCCCGACATGCTGTTCACACCGGAACAGGTCGCTGCCGTACTGGACCTGCCGTACTGGACGCCGCGGAGTGGGAGATCCTGGTGTCGGCGGCGCCCTCGCGTGAGGCGCGCGACCCCGAGGGCCGGCCCGTCACCGTTCACGACACCGTTCTGCACGCGGTTCGCCGGGCCTGACGACGGTCTACTGTGTGGGCACGATCTGTTCCGAGTGCCGAGACCAGAGTGCCGAGACGAGGACGCCGTGGCCGACCTGTTCGTGAAAGCCCTTCAACTGCACCAGTTCGTCTACGAACGCAGCGGCGGATGGGTGGGGCACCGATTGCTGTTCGGGATGCCGACCCTGCTGCTGCACAGTGTCGGCCGGAAGTCCGGGCAGCCGCGCACGTCCGCGTTGACGTACGGCCGCGACGGCGCACGCTTTCTGGTCGTCGCGTCGAAGGGTGGTGCGCCCACGTCGCCCGCGTGGATGCACAACGTGCTGGCCGCGCCGGCCTGCGAGATCCAGGTGGGCCGCGACCACATCACCGTGGCGGCGCGGAAGGTTCTGCCGGGCGACCCGGATTACGACCGGATGTGGGCGACGATGAACAAGATCAACCACGGCCGGTACAGCGACTATCAGAAAAAGACGGATCGGCCGATCCCCGTCATCGCGCTCACCCCGACCCGCTGACTCGGCCGGTGGGACTCAGCGGAACTCGTCGACGTGCGCCGACGCCCACTGCGCGAAGGTGGTCGCGGGGCGCCCGGTGAGTTGCTCGACGAGCCGGTTCGCCTCCTGGGGAGCGTCGACCAGACTCGCCATCCCTTCCAGATACCAGCGGGCGTACTCCCCCATCGCCGGTGTCAGGACGTCCACGGCCTCGTCCAGCGACACCTGCCGGTACTCGATGTTCCGGCCGAGGGCGGCGCCGAGTTCTCGGACGAGGTCGGCGCGGGTGATCGTCTCGGGACCGGTGAGTTCGTACGACGCGCCGACGTGCCCGTCCTCGAGGAGAGCGACGGCCGCGACCTCGGCGATGTCGTTCATGGCGATCGGCGCGTTCGCCGCCGTCGGGTACGGCTCACGCACGGTGTCTCCCGCGGCGATCTGCGGTGCCAGGATTCCCGCGTTCTCCATGAACTCGCCGGGCCACAGGTGCGTCCACTCGATGCCGGACGCCTCGACGGCCCGTGCGACGTCACCCCAGTGTCCGTCGTGGGGGCCGGACAGGTCGACGACGTGCCGGACTCCGGCCTGCTTCGCCAGGGCGAGCGCGTCCGGGGCGGTGTCGGGAGTCGGTGCGAGGTACAGGGAATCGACGCCCTCGAACGCCGCGGGCAGGCTTGCGAGTCTGCGGAGGTATCCCTCGACGACGGTGACCGAGTCCGGAAGTTGCGCCTTGTCAGGATGATTCGTGAGGCCCCGGACGTCCGTCGCACCCCGCGCGAGCAGGTGGTCGACGAGCATTCTGCCGATGTTCCCGGTTGCCCCCGTCACGAGAATCGTCATGCGCTGCACGCTACCGCCGCGGGAGGGCATGTGAGTGGCGAAGTGTGCTCCCGCACGCTGTGCCACTCACATGGGGTCAGCTGGTCGGCGGGGCGGACGTCGAGGACGTCGCCGGGGTCTCCGAGGGCGTCGGCGTGGCCGGGGACGACGCGTCCGGATTCTGCACTCCGGCGCTGAGCTTGTAGACGTGTTCCGGCGAGATGATCTCCGTGACGGCCCCCGCCAGCGCCGTGCTGGGTTCGCTGCCCTGATAGGGGACGTCGGTGTTGATCATGATCGCGAGGGTGGTTTCCTGCTCGGGCAGGTAGACGCACACAGTCTGGTACCCGGGGAGGCTGCCGTTGTGCCCGATCCAGCCGGCGACGTCGAAGATGCCCAGGCCGTAGCCCACGTCGGATGCCAGACCCGGTGCGTTCACCGTCTCGAGCCGCTGCGCCTGTGTGGCCGGCTGCAGCAGGGTACCGGTGGCGAGAGCCGGCGCCCAGATGTGCAGGTCGTCGAGGGTCGAGATCATCGCGCCCGCCGCCCATCCCCAGGACGGATTCCAGTTGGTGGCCACGGCTTCCTTGTCGTCCAAGGTCTGCTCTGTGTAGCCCTGCGCGTGCGGTTCGGGGAACGCGTTGGTGGTGGGGAAGCTCGTGCCCGCCATCTTCAGCGGCTGGACGATCTTCTGCGTCACGTACTCCGGGAGCGGCAGTCCGCTGACCTTCTCGATGACAAGTCCCAGCAGGGTCGTGTTCGTGTTGGAGTACTCGAATCCTTGCCCGGGCGGGAACGTCGCGGGCTGCGCGAACGCGTAACCCAGCAGTTGTTGCGGGGTGAACGCCGCCTGCGGGTCGCTGAGCAACGCCTTCTGGAAGTCCTCGTTGGCCGAGTAGTTGGCCAGCCCGCTCTGCATCCGGGCGAGCTGGCGCAGCGTGATCTGATCACCCAGCGGCACGCCCTCCACGTACTTCGAGATCGGGTCGTCGAGCGCGACCTTGTCTTCGTCGACCAGTTGCAGCACACCGGTGACCGTGAACGTCTTTGTCACACTGCCGATTCGGTGGTAGAAATCGGTCTCCATCGGCGCGCCAGTCGTCTTGTCGGCGACACCGAACGCCTTCACGTAGTTGCCGTCGGGCCCCCACACTCCCACTATCGCGCCGGGAATCGCCGCCATCGACATCGTCTTCTCGATCGCCTCGTCGAGTCGGTCCGCGACACCGGGGTCGATCTGCGCGTCCGCCCCGGCGTTCGGTGATCCCGTCTGCGTCGTCGTGGAGGTAGCGGAGGTGCCCGTGGAGGACGAGTCCTCGGAGCACGCCGCAGGCACTACCAGCAGCAATGCCGCGGCGGCCGCCACGAGGCCTCGTCGCCGATTCGTCCTGGTCACGACCTGAGCTGTCATCGTGCGTCCCGTCGTCGAGGTGCCCCTCTCGGGAATTTACTCCGCGACCGCCGGGCGAATGTACCTTTCGGCGCTTCTGAGGCGACCGGCGGTACATTCGCCCTACTGCGCTCTCTCGGTCGCGTATTCGGCCAGCAGCAGCTTCTCCTTCTCCCGGTGCGGGAAGAAGAGGAACACCACCACGGCCCCCGCGCACACCACCAGGATCGCGGCGAGGTACGCGCGATCGTCGCCGTCCAGGAAGGCGTTGCGGGCGGCGGCGATGATCTGCTCGGCGTACTGCGGATAGCGTTCCGCGAGCACTTCGGCGCTGGAGTACGACTTCGTGAGCGCCGCTTGGGTTTCCGGGGTGATCTGGCTCGAGTCCGGCGACGAGGCGATCGTCGCCGACAACGACTTCGCGTAACCGGCGGTGAGCACCGCCCCGAGGATCGACTGCATGATCGCGCCGCCGAGGTCGCGTTGCAGGTCGGATGTGCCGGACGCCATGCCCGCCCGCGACACCGGCACCGAACCGGTGAGCGACCGCGACGCCGGGGTGCCCGCGAACCCGACTCCGATGCCGACGAACGCGTACGCGAGGGCCACCCACCAGAAGGTTGCGTCCTCGTCCCACCACACCAGCGCGACAAGCAGTCCGAGGACGACGAACAGGTAGCCGAGCAGCAGCGTGAACCGGGCGCCGTGCGATTCGACGAGTTTCGCGGAGCGGGGTGCGACGAGGACCATCGCGACCGCCGCCGGGATGATCGCGGAACCGGCGGCGAGCGTGGAGTATCCGAGCACGTTCTGGAGGAACTGCTGCCCGATGAACATCGCACCCATCAACGCGCCGAACACGATCACCCCGCCGACGGCGGCCACCCAGAACGTCGGGCGGGCGGCGACGTGCAGATCGAACAGTGGGTGCGCCGCCCGCCGTTGCTGCAGGAAGAACGCGGCTCCCGCGGCGAGGGCGATCAACCCGAGACCGAGGGCGAGCGCCCCGGCACCCTCCACAGGCGCGAAATTGATCGCGAGGATGAGGGCGGCGATGAAGACGACGGAGATGATGCCACCGAGATTGTCGACGGGATCGGTCGTCTCGTTGACGTGGGCGGGCACCCACAGGATGGCGGCCACGAGGGCGAGACCGGCGAGCGGAAGGGTCACGAGGAACACCGAGCCCCAATGGAAGTGCTCGAGCAGCGCGCCCGACACGATCGGCCCGAGCGACGAGATCGCGCCACCGAGGGCCGACCACAATGCGATCGCCTTGGTCCGGGGCGGCCCCGACCACAGCGCGGTGATGATCGCGAGGGTGGTGGGGAACGCGAGCCCGGCGGAGACCCCGCCGAGAACGCGTGCGAGAAACAGTATTTCGAAGTTCCCGGCGAATCCCGCGATCGCCGACGCCGGCAGCGACAGCGCCATGCCGAGCACCAGCATCTGTTTGCGCCCGTAGCGGTCGCCGAGGGCCCCCAGATACAGGACCGACGCGGCGAGCCCGAGGGAGTACGCGACGGCGACGAGGTTCAGCTGCGTCTGACTCGCGTCGAAGGCGCGGCCGATATCGGGCAGTGCGACGTTCGCGACGGACAGGTTCAGGTTGGCGACGGCGGCGACGAGGATGAGAGTCGCGAGGATCAGCGTCGCTCGGGCCGGCGCCTGCGTCGTTTCGGTTCGAGTCACTGTCTGCTCCCGGGGTTCTGGTCGCCGCGTGGGCTCGCCGTGTCGGCCGACGGTTCGGGGCCCGACGCCAGCAGCGACGCGGTGAGTGGGAAGAGGAGGACGGTGATCGCGCCTGCCGCGACGAGCACGGAGGCGTTGGCGGACGTCATGTCACCGGAGTCGACGGCCACTCCGGTGACGGCCACGATCAGCGGCAGACCCGTTCCCGCGTACAGCGCCAGCTGGGTGCGTTCGCGGCCGGTGAAGGGCGGATCCGTGCCGTCGGCGCCCCGGTCGAATCTCCCGGCGAAGTAGACCGGGCCTGCCCGCACCAGCAGGATCAGCAGGACGAACGCGATCAGGACGCCAGGTTCCGACGCCACCGCGGCGACGTCGATAGCCATGCCGGACGTCACGAAGAAGATCGGGATCAGGAACCCGAACGCCAGGCCGTCGAGCTTCGTTTCGAGTGTTTCGTCGCCTTCCGGTGTGGCCCGCCGCAGGATGAACCCGGCCGCGAAGGCACCGAGGATCGTGTCGAGACCGAACGACGCCGCGAGCACGGTGAGTGCGACGAGAAGCAGCATGGTCAGCCGGACCGTGGTCTGCGATGTCGTCTCCGAACCCGACCGGATGATCGCGGTGATCCGCGAGCCCTCCCGCCGCACCCGGTCCGGTATGAATGCGACCAGCACCGCCGCGGCCGTGAACAGTCCGAGGACAACGATGGACGCCACCGACCCGCGGGAGCCGAGCAGAACAGCCATGGCGACGACGGGTCCGAGTTCGCCGAACGCGCCGTGATTGAGGATCGTCCTGCCCAGCCGGGTGTCGAGTGCGCCCACGTCCCGGAGGATCGGGAGCAGCGTGCCGAGCGCCGTCGACGTCATGGCAATGGCCACCGCGGTTCCGGCGTCGACCACATGGACGAGGCTCAGCAGCGACACCACCGCGAACGCCAGGGCAAGCGAGACCAGCCACGTCAGCAGGGCCCGCCTGCCGCCGCGACCGGTGATCTCGGCCGTGTCGATCTCGTACCCGGCCAGCAGGAAGAGCAGACCCAGCCCCAGGTCGCGCAGCAGCTCGATCTCGCTGCCCTCGACGGCCAGGTCGAAGACGTGCGGGCCGATGACGATCCCGGCGACGAGGAGAAGTACCACCTCGGGCACCAGCTTCCGGGGAAACAACCCGGCGAGCAGTGGGGCGATCACGGCACATGCGACGATCCAGAACAGCGAGGCGCCCACGGAAGGCATGCATCACCCCGTCTCTCGAACACCCGGACCCAGCACTGCGTTCGAGCCTCACAGAGCCCGGGCGACGAGACATCATCCGTGAGGGATGAACGCCGCCGGCGCGCCGCCGACAAACAGGCGGAAGCGTCAGTAGAACTCGACGATGTCGACGCGGTTGATCAGCTCCTCCCCGTCGAGGAACCGGGTGGCATTGCGCGCGAACAGTTCCGCGATGAGGCGATCTTCCGCAGGGTTCAACGCTGCGGTGTGCGGGCTGACCAGCACGTTCGGGTGAGTCCACAGCGGACTGTCCGACGCCAGGGGCTCGGACGCGAACACGTCCAGCGCGGCGAATCCGACCCGCCCGTCCTCGATCGCCGCGGTCATGGCGATCTCGTCGACGACGGTGCCCCGGCCCACGCTCACCACCGTCACGCCGGGTTTGACCGCGCCGAATACCTTTGCGCTGACGAGACCTTCGGTGGCGTTGGTTCCGGGAAGCGTCACGACGATGCCGTCCGCGTCCCCGACCACGTCGGCCAGCCGGTCGGGGTGCACGATCTCGTCGACTCCCTCGATCGCGGTGTCGCGCCTGCTCGTTCCGACGACGGTGGCGCCGAGGGCCTTCAGTTTCAGTGCCGTCGCGCGGCCGATGCTGCCGAGCCCGACGATGACGATGCGCTGCCCGGACACGGTCCCCATGGCCCAGCGGCCGCTCCACACCTTGTCGCGCTGCTGGGCGAGGAGGCGCGGGAGGGTCTTGGCACCGGCCAGCAGGCCGAAGACGGCGAACTCGGCCAACGGCTCCGCGTGCACACCGGCGGAGGTGCTGAATGCGATACGGGCAAGTTGCTCGTCGCTGAGGCCGGCCGCCTTCACCTGGGCCCCGCCGCCGGCGGGCATCGTGTGCACCCAGCGGAGTTCGGGGTTGACGCCCGCCGTCCTGGTCAGCGCCGCGGGAGTCTCGTCGGGCACGCCGTACAGGGCCTGCGCCGAATCGACCAGGTCGTCGAAGGCCTTCTGCTGCTCCGCGGTCCGGGAGAATGACGGATCGCCGGAGTGATCACCCGGGAATCGGGAGGGCGGCAGCAGATCCTGCTCGCGGATGAAGTCGATGCGCGGTTCCGCCCGGGTGACGAGACTGATGAGCTCTTCGCTCACGGGGGTCGCGGCGACGACGCGGAGTCGCCCGTCGAGTGGCTTCGAGTCGTGTGCGCTCACTGCAGATTCCTTCGTATACGGGCCGATTCTGACCATATGTTCAGAACAAAAACTGTGCACTAATCATGTGATTCAGTCAACACTTTCAGTTATGTATGACAAATGGTCGTCTTCGCGGTATCGTCCTCGACACGCCAGTGACCTGGGTCACTACACCGAACTGTTTGTGACCGCGCTCGACGTGGTCCCGTCCCACAACGGAGCAGAAGATGTCCCCAGAATCGAAGATTCAAGTAGGCGCAGACTCGCAGATGCCGGAAGGCAGCAGTGAACCCACCCGACCGGTGCGCGCCTCCGACGACCCGGAGTACGCCGCGAACCTCAAACGCGCGACGCTCGCCAGTTCCATCGGCAGCGCGCTCGAGTACTACGACTTCGCCCTGTACGGCCTGGCGTCGGCGCTGATATTCGGCGAGCTGTTCTTCCCCGCCATGGGTGCGTCGGCCGCGCTGATGGCCAGTTTCGGCACATACGCCGTCGGCTTCCTCGCCCGTCCGGTCGGCGGCCTGTTCTTCGGCGCCCTCGGGGACCGCCTCGGACGCAAGGCCGTCCTGATGATCACGATCGCGATCATGGGCGGCGCGAGCACGCTGATCGGCGTCCTGCCCACCGGCGCACAGGTCGGCATCTGGGCCCCGATCATGCTGGTCGCGCTACGACTGCTGCAGGGCTTCGGCGCCGGCGCCGAGCAGGCCGGTGCCACGACACTGATGGCGGAGTATTCGCCCACCCCGCGACGCGGATTCTTCTCCGCACTCCCCTTCGTCGGGATCATGGTGGGCACCCTGATGGCCTCCGGGGTCTTCGCGATCCTCGGCCAGATCGACCGTGAACTCCTCCTCGACTGGGTGTGGCGGGTGCCGTTCCTGGCGTCTGTCTTCCTCATCGCGGTCGCCGTGTTCATCCGGCTCCGCATGCAGGAGAGCCCCACGTTCATCAAGCTGGAGAAGCAGGATCAGATCAGCGAGAGCCCGTTCCGGGAGCTGATCGGCAGCTCGATGCCCAGCGTGCTCCGCGGCATCGGCCTCCGGATGGCCGAGAACGGCGGCTCTTACATCTTCCAGACCCTCGGCATCAGCTACGTGACGACGGTGGTGGGTGTCAGCAAGTCGATCGGACCGCTCGCCATCGCCTGCGGCGCCGCCATCGGCATGCTCGTCATCCCGATCTCGGGCGCGCTGTCGGACCGCTTCGGCCGGATGCGGGTGTACCGGTTCGGTGCGGCCCTGCAGCTCGTCCTCGCGATCCCGTCGTGGTGGCTGCTCTCACTCGGCAACCCGGTTCTCGTGGTGGCGACCCTCGCGGTCAGCTACGGGATCGGCGTCAACGTGATGCTCGGTGCGCAGTGCGCGGCCCTGCCCGAGTTGTTCGGCAATCGCCACCGCTACATCGGCGTCGCGGTCGCCAGGGAGACGAGCGCCATCCTCGCCGGCGGCATCGCGCCCTTCGTCGGCGCACTGCTTCTGTCGCTGCTGAACAACTCGTGGGTGCCGCTCGCGATCTACGTTCTGGTCCTCAGCGTCATCACGTTCGCCACGACGTTCGTGACACCCGAAACCCGTGGCCGCAACCTCGGGCTCGCCTGGGACGCGATGGCCGACCCGGCCCACGGACCGGATGCCGTCCCCACCGGGTCGAAGGATCGGGTCGACGCATGAGACTGGCCCGCATCGCCACCGACTCGGGACCGCGGCCGGTGTGCCTGCGCGACGGTCGCTGGCACGAGGTGGCGGATCCGCACGCGGATACCCTGACGTTCACCGGACCCGCACACGACCTCGACGGCGCACGCCTGCTCGCGCCCGCCGAACCGCGGGTCCTGCTCGGGATGGCCCACAACGGCGCACCCGGAGATCGCGACCTCCCGTTGCAGGCGTTCATGAAGTCGACGCGCACGGTGATCGGCCCTGAAGATCCGATCGTGGTCGACGAAGGGCTCGGGCAGGTGAACGTCGAGGGCGAGCTGGCCGTCGTCATCCGCCGCACATGCCGCAGGCTTCGCCCCGAGGACGTGCCGTCCGCGATCCTCGGATACACGATCGGCAACGACGTCACCGCGGTGGAGCAGACAGCGTTGGACGACAAGCTCACCCAGGCGAAACATGGCGACGGTTTCACCCCGCTGGGACCGTGGATCGAGACGGATCTCGATCCCGGGGACGTGCCGATCGCCGTGCACGTCAACGGCGTGACGGTGGCCGAGGCGTCCACCCGGCAGCTGGCCTGGGGCGTGTCCGAGCAACTGGTCCATCTCACCCGGTATCTGACCCTCGGTCCGGGAGACGTCGTGCTCACCGGTTGCCCGTTCACGCTCGGCCCGGTCAAACCGGGTGATCGTGCCGAGATCACGCTCGGCGGAATCGGCACGCTGGCCAACCCGGTGCGTGCGCTGTGAACCTCTTCGATCTGTCCGGGCGCATCGCCCTGGTCACCGGTTCGAGCCGGGGAATCGGCTACGCCCTCGCGCGGGGCCTGGCCGAGGCGGGCGCCACGATCGTCCTCAACGGGGTGTCGGCCGAGCGCGTCGGACGGATCTCGGTATGTCAACGGTCAGGTGATCTTCATCGACGGGGGGATGACCGCGGTGGTGTGAGGGTTCAGCCGCCGACCGCGGTGGCCGGTTCGGTCTGCAGCTCACCGAAGGAGCGGCGGGTGTGAAGGACGAGTTCGCGGAGCGCGGGACCCGCGAGGCTTTTCCAGACCAGCGCGAGCACGGCCGGGATGTCCACGTCGTCCAGTGCGACCGCCGTCAACCGTCCTCGGTAGTCCGTCGCCATCGACTCGCTGAGGATCGCGACCCCCAGCCCGCGGATCGCGAGGTCGGCGACGGCGTCGGGCGCACTCGCCTGCAGGGCGATGTCGGGGCGGAGGCCTGCGGCCGCACACGCCTGGTCGAAGACCGTCCGGATCCCCGTTCCGGTCGGCATACATACGATCGCATGGTCGCCGAGTTCGGCCAGGGTGACGCGCGAACGCCCGGCCAGGGGGTGTTCGGGTGGCACGGCCGCGACCAGCCCCTCGCTGATGATCGGGAAGGCGTCCAGGCCTTCCGGCGGGGCGGTCGCGGTGCCGACGAGAGCGAGATCGATGGCACCGGCACGGACCCGTTCGACGAGGCGGTCGGAACTGTCCTCGGTCAGCGTGATCTCGATCCCCGGGTGCGCGACGTGGAACGCGGACAGCGCGTCGAACAGCGGCTTCACCGTGCAGGCGGTGACCATCCCGACGACGAGCCGGCCCCGGATCAGCTGGTTGACGTCGTCCACAGCCTGTCGCATCGACTCGGCCGACGCGAGCGCCTCGCGGGCGTGCACGAGCGCTGCCTCCCCCGCGGACGTAAGCGTCGCGGTCCGGCTCGACCGGTCGATCAGCGTGGCGCCGAGGTCGTGCTCGAGCTGCCGGATCTGCGCACTGATCCCCGATTGGCTGATGTGGACGCGTTCGGCGGCACGGGTGAAGTTCGCTTCTTCGGCGACCGCGACGAAGTACTCCAGCTGCCTCAGTTCCATAAGCAAAGATTCTAGTATCCAGCAAAACTATCTGTTGGACTTCCGGTTGCGGGGCAAACATTCTGAGATGTGACAGCAAGTTCACCCACGAAAGGAGTCCCGTGTCCGACTACGAGAAGGCCCTGAACCCCGAAGATCTCACCCGACTGTTCGTCGAGCGCAGCAATGCCGGCGACGCGGCCGGAGTCGCCGCCCTGTACGAGGAGAACGCCGTCATGGCGTATCCGCCCGGCAGCCGGACGGTCGGCCGGGCAGCCATCCAGAAGCTGTGGGAATCGGTGCTCGCGAACGCGCCGCACTTCGAACCGGAGACGCCGCTCCCCACGCTGATCAGTGACGACATCGCGCTCACGTCCACCCCGCCCACGGACGGATCCGGCGCGCGGGCCCAGGTCGTCCGCAGGCAACCGGACGGAACCTGGCTCCGACTGCTCGACCAGCCGGAGTTCATCCCGCCCACCCGCTGAGGTTGTGGCTGCACCGGCCCCTACACGGCATGAACTTCGTTGTCCACCATTGCATCTGCATTCGGATCGGTGGGACCATAGGGGTCATGCGCAGACCGCGTTGGCCGGCAGTAGCACCACCCACCACCGGAGGACACCGGGTGCACGGTCCCCTGCTCCTCACGGCCGAAGACCACCTCACGCTCGAACTGTTCGAGGTCGTGGCGTTCCCGGACGGCCTCCACCTCCGGATGGCCCTGACCGCGACGGGCAGGCCTGCGGAGCTGGCGCAGTTCGAGACCCGCCCGCTGTCCGACCCGGACGATCCCTCGACGCGGTGGTCCTATCTGTCGGTGCGGGCGCGGGTCGACGACATCGAAGGCGAGGCCGACCCCTACCATCCGGCGGCGGCGTCGAAGCCGTACCGGAGCGGGCCACCCGAGTACCGCACCGAACCGCATTACTGGCTGGACGCGATACCCACGTCGGGATTCATCGCGGTCACCGCAGGCTGGCCACGGATCGGTCTCGGTTCGACCACCACCACGATCGGTCTCGAATCGAGCACGCGAACGTCGTGACCCGTTCCGATCGCCGTCAGGTGCAGCAGTTGGGGTCGAGGACCGCCCGCAGTGCGTCGAGGGCGTCCGGCCGCGCACTGTAGAAGACGTTCATGCCACGGCGGACGGGCTGGACCATTCCCGCCTTCTTGAGCTGGCCGAGATGGTGGCTGACGGTCGATTCGGACAGGCCCACGCCGGTCGCGAGATCGCACGTGCACACCTCGCCGCCGCTCGCGGTCAGCAGGATCGACATCAGCTTGATGCGGACCGGGTCGGCCAGCGCCTTGAGGCGTAGCGCGAGGTGCAGAGCGGCCTCGTCGGTCATCGGGGCGGCCGAGACGGGCTCGCAACAGATCGGCGCGGAGACATCTACGACCGGCAACGTCTTGGGCATGACTCCATCCTCTCACCTTCTTGACATATGTCAAAAAGGTGGGATTCTGTGATTGCAAGCAATTCGATATATGTCCCACAGGTGGAGGTTGTCATGTCCCGCGCCCAGCTCGCCCTCAATGTCGACAATCTGGAAGAAGCAGTCACGTTCTACTCGAAACTGTTCGGTACACAACCGGCGAAACTGAAGCCGGGCTACGCGAACTTCGCCATCGCGCAGCCACCCCTCAAGCTGGTGCTGCTGGAGAATCCCGGCGAGGGCGGCACCATCAACCACCTCGGCGTCGAGGTCGAATCGAGCGCCCGGGTGCACGAGGAGATCGCACGGCTGACCGGGGAAGGCCTCTTCACCGACGAGGAGATCGGCACCACCTGTTGCTTCGCGACCCAGGACAAGGTGTGGGTCACCGGCCCCGCCGGCGAGAAGTGGGAGGTCTACACCGTGCTCGCCGACTCCGACACGTTCGGGTCGAGCCCCCGGCACCTCGACGCCGACACCGAGGGGGACGCCTGCTGCGGCACCGCCGCGGACGGGGAGAAGGCCGCCGCGGGCACGTCCTGCTGCTAGTGCGCCCGGCAAAGAGAAACCCCGCCATCTGCATCACTGCAGTTGACGGGGTTTCTTTGTGCGCCCGAAGGGATTCGAACCCCTAACCTCTTGATCCGTAGTCAAGTGCTCTATCCGTTGAGCTACGGGCGCATGTTCTTCAGTTGTCTAGCTTGCACCGGCCGACTGGGCCCGGTGTGGCGGAGGCGAGAGGATTTGAACCTCCGGTCCCTCGTAAAAGGGACAACTCATTAGCAGTGAGTCCCATTCGGCCGCTCTGGCACGCCTCCCTGGGGTGGTTCCGATCCCTTCGGACCGCCGGTGCGAAAGATTACACACCTTTCCACCACAAAGGCAAAACGGCTGGTCAGAGCGTAAGGCTGGCCGGTTTATCGCAGGTGACTGTCGAACCAGTCGAAGATCCGCCGCTGCGCGTCGACGATCGCCTGCGCGCCCGGGTCGTCGTCCCTGCCGTCGGGCACCTGGGGCGGTTCGTCGGCCCGGTGGGCGAGCCCCGCATAACTCACGACGAGCCCCGCGACGTCCGACTTGGCGGTGGCGTCGCGCAACAGCTCGACCTGATCGGGCGGCGTGGACGGATCGTCGTCCCCGTACAGACCGAGCCACGGCGCCTTCAGGTCGGGTGCGGCGTCCACCAGCGCAGGCGCGTCCTCCGACAGCGGCTCGACGATGCCGCGGGCGGCAACACTCACGGCGGCGCCGACGGGACGCGTGGTGGCGACCAGCAGGGCGGCGGTTCCGGCGTCGTCGAAACCCAGCACGCCCACGCAGTCGGCGTAGATGCCCCGCGCGATCAGCCAGTCGAAGGTGGCGTCGAAGTCGGCGAACAGGGCGTCGCCGAACACCTCGACATCGCTCGGCGCCGGTTCCCGGTGGAAGAGGTGCGGCGCTACCGTCACCCACCCCTCCATCGCGAGCGAGCGCATCAGATCGAGGAGAGGTTCGCTGAAGGTGCGCGACTCGTGCAGGACCACGATCCCGCCCCGCGCCGGACCGTCCGGTTCGACCGCGGTGAGCGGAACACGCATCTGAGGGCTTTCCGGCGCGTCTCCGGACGTCCGCAGGGCTGCACTGTCCCTGAAGAATCCCGACATGCCCCTACCTTGGCACGAAGGGGGCGTCGGCGCAGTGGATCGGGAGGCGCATAATCGCCTGGTGACTCCGCGAACCAGGGCAGACCTCGAGACGATTCCGGCCTACATCCCCGGCAAGAACTTTCCGGGCGCGATCAAGCTGGCGAGCAACGAGACCACACTGGGGCCGTTGCCGAGCGTGCGCGACGCCATCGCGGAGGCCGCCGGCAACGCCAACCGATACCCGGACAACGGCCATGTCGCCCTGATCGCGGCGCTCGCCGACCACCTCGGGGTGGCCACGGAGAACATCGCCGCGGGTTGCGGTTCGGTGAGCCTGTGCCAGGAGTTGGTGCAGGCCACGTGCAACGACGGTGACGAGGTCATTTTCGCGTGGCGATCGTTCGAGGCCTATCCCGTGGTCACGCAGGTGGCCGGGGCGACGCCCGTCAAGGTTCCGCTCACCGCCGACCACGGTCACGACCTCGACGCGATGCTGGCCGCGATCACCGACCGCACCCGGCTGATCTTCGTCTGCAACCCGAACAACCCCACCGGCAACACGCTCACGAAGGCCGAACTCGAGCGGTTCCTCGACGCCGTCCCCGCCGGCGTTCTGGTGGCCCTCGACGAGGCCTACTTCGAGTACAACCGGTCCGACGCCGACGGCATCGAACTGTTCCGCGGACGCCCCAACGTGGTGGTGCTGCGCACGTTCTCCAAGGCCTACGGCCTCGCCGGCATCCGCGTGGGGTACGCGATCGCCGATCCCGCGGTGGTCACCGCGCTGACCAAGGTGCACATCGCGTTCGCGGTCAATGCCGTCGCGCAGGCCGCCGCCATCGCGTCGCTGGCCGCGTCCGGAGAACTGCTGGCACGCACAGACGGCGTCGTCGCCGAGCGGAACCGGGTGCGCGACGCCCTGCTGGCCGCCGGGTACGACGTGCCCGAATCGGCCGCCAACTTCGTCTACCTCCCGCTGGGCACGCACTCCGGGGCGTTCGCCGCCGCCAGCGCCGAGGCCGGTGTGCTGTTGCGCCCGTACGGCGACGACGGTGTGCGGATCACGATCGGCGATCCCGCGGAGAACGACGCGTTCCTCGCGTTCGCGACGAGCACCGAGGCACGCTCGATCGCGAACGTCGCGGTCCGCGCGTAACGCTCGAGACGTAAACGTTACCCACGGGTATAACGCCCGTGACTCCCTGTTGGCAGACTCAGTGAGGTTTTGCCGAAGGGAGCCCATACATGCGTCGCCGCGCCGCGCTCCGCACTGCCGTGCTGGCGGCCGGACTGGCGACGACGCTGGCGATCTCGGTGACGTCGGGGCTGTCCGCGGCGCAGTCGCAGGACGCGGCGGTCTCCGTCCGGCTCCTCGCCTTCAACGACCTCCACGGCAGCCTCGAACCGCCGCCCGGAATCCGCAGTCAGGTGAAGCACGCCGACGGCTCGCTGGTCCCGGCCGGCGGCGCCGCCTACCTGGCCGCGTACGTCGCCCAACTGCGCGGCCAGGCGACCCATTCGCTGCTGTACTCGGTGGGTGACAACTGGGGGTCGTCCGCGCTCGAATCCGCGATGTTCCACGACGAACCGACCGTGCAGCTGCTCAACAGGATGGGCGTCGACGCGTCCGCGATCGGCAATCACGAACTCGACGAGGGATACACGGAGTTCCGGCGGATGCAGACCGGTGGCTGTCATCCCGTCGACGGCTGCCGGTTCGGAAACACGTTCGAGGGCGCGAACTTCCCGCTCCTCGCGGCGAACATGGAGTTCGACGACGGCGCGCCCGCGACCCTGCCGTTCACCGTCAACTACGTCGAGGGAATCCCGGTCGGCGTCATCGCGACCATGCCCGCCGACACCGCGACGATGGTGACCCCGGAGGGGGTGGGCGGGTTGCGCTTCACGGACGAACTCGCCGCCGTCGACCGCACCGCGGATCTCCTCGACTTCTTCGGCGTGCGGGCCATCGCGCTGTTGATGCACAAGGGAGCCGAACCCGACGCCGACAATGGCCCCAACTCGTGCGAGGTGACATCCGGACCCGCACGCGACCTCGCGCTGCGGGCGTCCCCGAAGGTCGACGTCATCTTCACGGCCGACAGCCACCAGCAGTACAACTGCTCGTTTCCCGACCCGATGGGAAACCCGCGCGTCATGATGCAGGGCGCGTCGCACGGCCGGATCGTCTCGGTGGTCGACGTGTCGATCGACCGCACCACCCGCGACGTCCTGCGCGACCGCGCGTCCGCGTTCAATCAGGTGGTCACCCACGACATCCCGTCCGACCCCGACATCCAGGCGCTCGCCGACGGCGCCGCCGCCCAGGCCTCCGAGATCGGTGCGGCGCGCGTGGCGTCGGTGACGGGCGACCTCACCCGCGACGAGACCGGCAGCGGCGAGTCCACCCTCGGCAACGTCGTCGCCGACGCCCAGCTGGCGGCCGGATCGGCGCACGGCGCCCAGGTGGCACTCACCAACCCCGGTGGACTCCGCGAGGATCTGCTGCGCGGCCCGGACGGCGCCGTCACGTACGGGCAGACCTACGCCGCTCAACCCTTCGGCAACACCCTCGAGGTCCTGACGGTCACCGGCACGACCCTGAAGCGTGCCCTCGAGCAGCAGTTCCAGCCGCGCGGAGACGGCACGATCACGGAGCGGATCCTCGCCCCGTCGAGTTCGCTGACCTACACCATGAATCGTTCGGCGACTGTCGGCGAACGCATCTCGGACATCCGGGTGAACGGCGACGCGGTCGTCCCCGACGGCACCTACCGGGTGGCCGTCAACAAGTTCCTCGCCGACGGCGGCGACGGCTTCGATGCGTTCCGCACCCGCGCCGAAGCCGTGCGCGCGGGCTGCGACCTCGACGCGTTCACGGCGTATCTGGGGACCACTTCACCGGTGACGCCGCCGAACACCGACCGGATCACCGTGGTCGGATAGGGACGCGGTCAGACGCCGAGCGCGCTCTTCAGGACGGGCCACGACGTGCGCAGTTCGTCCTGCCAGTACGGCCACGAATGCGTGCCGAAGTGGCGGTAGATGAACGTCGCCGGAATCGCGAGGTGGGTCAGACGCTGCTGGAACGTCTGCGTGCAGAGGTTCGCCGCGGCCTCGAGGGGACCGCCCACCGCGATCGTGGACGCGATGTCTCCGCTGATCTCATACGGTCCGGGGAGCCCGTTGCCCGTCGAGATGTAGATCTGCTTGCCGCGCAGGGCTTCGGCGTTCACCGAAGGGTCGTGCGCAGTCCAGGCCGGGTCGGTGTCGGGACCCCACATGTTGGCCGGGTTCCCGCCCTTGAACGCCACCGTGCCCCGCACCGAGTCCCGCGAGCTGGGTTGCGTGTTGTCGAGGCATCCGCTGTAGGCGGCGAGACCGCGGTAGAGCTGCGGGTGCCGGGTGACGAGGTTGGCGGCACCCATCGCGCCCATCGACACACCCGCGACGGCGTTGACGCCGTTGCCGCTGAAGTTCTTGTCGATGATCGGCGGGAGTTCGTCGGCCAGGAACGTCTCCCACCTGTTGACACCCAGCGTGGGGTCGGGCTGCTGCCAGTCGGTGTAGTAGCTGGCGGTGCCGCCCACCGGGAGCACCACGTTGACCTTCTTGTCGGCGAAGAACTGGACCACGTCCGTCTTCTGCGTCCAGGTGCTTTCCCGGAAATCCGACTCGGCGCCTGCGCTGACCCCGTCGAGCAGGTACAGCGACGGCCTCGACCCGCCACCAGCGGGATGCAGCACCTGCACCTGCACGACGCGGCCCATGGCGGGGGAATTGATGAAGACGGCACTACGGGTGTCGGTGAGCGGGACGATCTTGTCGACGCTCGCGACGCCACTTCCCGGAGGCGCGACCGGAGCAGGCACCGGATCGGCCACAGCAGTGAACCCCGGCCCCATGAGGGTCAGTGACACTGCCAGACCGATGGCAGCCAATGCTTCGCGACGCATAAAGAAATACCTCTTCCCCGGACTGTGTGGACCCCGATTGCACAGTACAAAATGCGTCCGGTCAACAAGAGCTTAGAGGTTTTGTGACAGCTGTGTGCTCCAGCGTGATCACGTTGTAGTCACCAGGGTTGAGGGTCGGGGGGAGGCGCTCGGCCGCTGGGCACCTCCAACCCTGTGAGCAGGGACTTCCACTGGTAGTCCCGGCTCATCCGCCTCGGCAGCCGCACCCGTTTCACGCAGCCGCACCCCTTCTGGGGCCCGAATACGTGTGCGGCTACGCAGAAGGGGTGCGGCTGCGGATGCCGGGCCGTTACTTCGGCAGGGCGGACTTCAGCTGGTCGAGACCGTCGCCGCTGAGTTCGTCGAGGGCGGCGCGACGACCTGTCATCGCCAGCACGAGCGCCAGCATCGGACCGGAGACCTCCGGCCCCGATCCGGTGGACCACTCGGTGTCGGTGGCCCGCAGCGTGAGCCCCGCGACCCGGGACTTCGACCCGATCAGCAGGTTCGAGTTCTTGTAGAAGTCGGCGACTCGGATAACCGCGTCCATCGGGTACTCGTGTGCGATGCCGAGCGGTCGGCGGATGTCCTCGGCGTGGACGATCATCTCGCCCAGCATGGCGTCGATCGGGCCGGGCGGATGCGTGGAGTCACCCATGTGCGCCCGGAACTCGTCGAGCGACTCCGCTGGTGTTCCTTCCTCTTCGTGTGCGATGTCCTTCTCGAACATGGTGTTGATCCGGAATCCCGACCCGACGAGTTTTCCGACGAACTTCGGCGGCGTCATCTTCTCCGTCGCCGTCATGTGCGCGAACACGTCCCGCACGGTCCACCGTTCGCAGAGCGACGGCGTCGACCACTGGGTATCGGTCAGCGGTTCGAGGTCGTCCACCAGTGCGCGGCGTTCGTCGTGAATCGTGGGCCAGGGGCTTGACGTTGTCATTTCTCACTCCCTCGTCGCTCTGAATTCTCCCACCTCACGATCGCTGCGGCGAGACCCATTGCACAACGCGTTAGTCACTACTAACGTATTGATCGTGCTCGATCAGTTGGAAGTCGCAGCTGAGCCCACCCGGAGACGCCTCATGCAACTGCTGACATCAGGTGAACAGACCGTCAACAACCTCGCCGCACACTTCCCCGCGAGCCGGTCGGCGATCTCGCAACATCTCCGGGTGCTCACCGAGGCCGGGCTGGTCACTGCGCGTAAGGACGGACGCTTCAGGTACTACCGGCTCGACCCGCAGGGACTCGTTCAACTCCGGACGTTGTTCGACTCCTTCTGGATCGACGAACTCGACCGCCTCGTCGCGGACGCCACCGAGGAAGCAGCTTCCAAAGGAGACAGCTGATGCCATTCGACAAGACCGTCGTCGTCCCGCTGGACCCGGACGCCACGTTCGACCTCGTCACCCGACCGGAACGATTGCGGCGATGGCAGACCGTCGCGGCACGCGTCGACCTGCAAGCCGGCGGCGAGTACCGGTGGACCGTCGTCCCCGGACATTCCGCCGCGGGCACGTTCAGCGAGATCGTCCCCGGCAAGCGGGTGGTATACACGTGGGGATGGGAAGGTGACGACGAACTCCCCCCGGGCTCGTCCACCGTGACCGTGACTCTGACCCCCACCGCCGGCGGAACCGAGGTGCGACTCGTGCACGACGGGCTCACCGACGAACAGGCCGTCCGCCACGCGGAGGGCTGGAACCACTACCTCGACCGTCTCGTCGCCGCCGCCCAGAAGAGTGACGCCGGACCCGACGACTGGGCGGCCGTACCGGATCCACTCGACGAACTGTCCAGTGCCGAGGCAACATTGGCGGTCGTGCAGCGTGTCCTTCGCGACGTCACGGACGAGGACATGTCCAAGCAGACGGCGTGCACCGAGTTCACCGTCTCGCAGCTCGCCGATCATCTCGTCGGTTCGATCACGGCCCTCGGTGGCGCCGCGGGCGCGACGTTCGACGACGACCCGGGAAAACCCGTCGAGGCCAGAATTGCCGACCTCGCCCAACCCGCACTGGAGGCGTGGCGCACTCGCAGCCTGGACGGCACGGTGACGATCGGGACGAACAACCCTCCCGCCACCGTCGCCGCGGGGATTCTCTCGATCGAATTCCTCGTTCACGCCTGGGATTTCGCGGCAGCGACCGGAGGTGAGGTTGCCGTATCCGAGCCTCTCGCCGAATACGTGCTGTCGCTGACACACAAGATCATCACACCCGAAGGCAGGAAGGCCGTCGGGTTCGACGAGCCCGTACCCGCCCCGCACACCAGCGACGCGATCACCCGGCTCATCGCCTACACCGGCCGCCACCCCGTCCCGGCCGTCTGACACCTCACACGGAAAGGTCCAGTCATGCCCATCAAGTCGGAATACGCCCAGGGAACACCGGACTGGGTAGACCTCCAAACCAGCGATCAGGACGCCGCCAAGGAGTTCTATGCGGAACTGCTCGGCTGGGAGTACGACGACCGGCCGATGCCCGAAGGCCCCGTCTACTCGATGGCCACCGTGCGCGGCGAGAACGTCGCCGCCATTGCGCCTCTACAACCCGACGCGGCCGCGGCCGGGGCGCCGGCGAACTGGAACACCTACATCGCAGTCGACGACGTCGACGCGACGCTCGCGAAAGTCCCCGGCGCAGGCGGCCAGGTTCTGATGCCGGCGTTCGACGTGGGGGAAGCGGGCCGCATGTCCTTCGTCACCGACCCCACCGGGGCGGCCGTCGGATTGTGGCAGGCGAACAAGCACATCGGCGCCACCCTCGTCGGCGACCCGGGCGCCTGCCTGTGGAACGAACTGAACACCGGCGACGTCGACACGGCGCTCGCGTTCTACAACAGCGTCTTCGGGATCACCTCGTCGAAGATGTCGATGGGACCGGAATACACCTACACGCTGTTGGAGGTGGGCGACGACCAGGTCGGCGGCTGCGGTGAGCCGATGAAACCCGACACACCGAACCACTGGCGGGTGTACTTCGCCGTCGAGGACGTCGACGCCAGCGCCGCGAAGGCCGTCGAACTCGGCGGCACGATCGTCGAAGAAGCGATGGACATCCCCACCGTCGGCCGCATGGCTGCCGTCACCGACCCGCAGGGCGCGATCTTCAGCATCATGACGCCCGAGGAACGTCAGGATCAGTAGACCGTGAAGATGCCCACACCCTCCGAGGAGGACAAACAGTTCTTCCGGTCGCTGATCCCCGACACCCCCGGCGTCGAGGTGAAGCCGATGTTCGGCAACCTGGGTGCGTTCGTCAACGGGAACATGTTCGCCGGACTCCTCGGACCGAAAGTCGGGGTCCGGCTGCTCACCGAGCAGGCAAGGGACGAGCTGGCGTCGTCCGACGGCGCAGGCCCGTTCGGTCCGGGCGAAAAGCCGATGCGCGAGTACCTGGCCCTGCCCGACCGGTGGCGCGGCAGCCCGGACCGCGCCACACCGTGGGTGGAACGGGCGCTCGCCGAGATCGGCGCACTGCCGCCGAAGCAGCCGAAACCCCGGAAGAAGTAGCGGTACGACAGCAGCCCTGACCTGGAGGGAAACCAGATCAGGGCTGCCGGTCGTTGGCGGAAGCGGAGGGATTTGAACCCCCGGTCGCTTTCACGACGCTCGCTTTCAAGGCGAGTGCATTCGGCCGCTCTGCCACGCTTCCGTGGGCGATCTTATCGGTACGGAGGCGCCGGCGGGCAACCGGTCAGCGGTCGCCGATGGCCTTGTCGACGCGTTCGAACACCTCGGCGAGAACCTTCAGCTGAGACTTGGTGAGCAGATCGACGAGGTTGCTGCGCACCCCGGCCACATGGGTGGGGGCCGCTTCGGCCAGCCGGGCGCGACCTTCGTCGGTGATGACGGCGAGCACCCCGCGGCCGTCCTCGAGGCAGGTGTCGCGGGTGACCATGCCCTGCGCTTCCATCCGCCGGATCTGGTGGGTGAGGCGGCTGCGGGAGGAGAGGACGCCGTCCGCGAGGTCGCTCATGCGCAGCGAACCGTCCGGCGACTCGGACAGCAGCACCAGAATGCGGTAATCCGCGAGGGACAGATCGTGTTTCTCCTGCAGATCCCGGTTGAGGACGTCCATCAGCCGCTGGTTGCCGTCCATGTACCCGCGCCAGGCGCGCATCTCGGCCGGGGTCAACCAATTGGTCGCGGCTTCGGCGTCGGAGGTTTCTGCTGTCACAGGTTCACAGTCTAGTAGTGCGACATTACTTTCCAGTAGCGTGCGGTCCCCGGAACGCCGAGGGAACGCTGTGATCGCTCACATCCACCGGGCGCCGACGCATTTCGCTAGCGTCGTCCCCATGTATGCGATCACGATCGACCAACCGGGCGGCCCAGAAGTCATGAAGTGGGCGGAGCAGCCCGACCCGGAACTTCCACCCGGTCACGTCCTCCTCGACGTGGCCGCGACGGCCGTCAACCGCGCCGACCTGTTGCAGCGTCAGGGGTTCTATCCCCCGCCGCCCGGAGCCAGCGACGTCCTCGGGCTCGAATGTTCCGGCACGATCGCCGAACTCGGCGAGGGAGTGTCGGGGTGGTCCGTCGGCGACCAGGTGTGCGCACTGCTGGCCGGCGGCGGATACGCGGAGAAGGTGGCCGTCCCCGCGTCGCAGCTTCTCCCGCTGCCCGAAGGGGTGGACCTGCTCGTCGCCGCGTCACTGCCGGAGGTCGCGTGCACGGTGTGGTCGAACGTCGTGATGGGCGCCGGGCTGTCCCGCGGCGACGTGCTGCTGGTGCACGGCGGTGGCGGCGGCATCGGCACGCACGCCATCCAGGTGGGCGTCGCGCTGGGTGCCCGCGTGGCCGTCACCGCCGGCTCCGAGGAGAAGCTGGCGCGCTGCCGCGAACTCGGCGCCGACATCCTCGTCAACTACCGCGAGGCCGATTTCGTCGACGAGATCCGCAAGGCGACCGACGGACACGGCGCCGATGTGATCCTCGACAACATGGGCGGCTCGTACCTCGACCGCAACGTCGACGTGCTCGCCGCCGACGGCCGGCTCGTCGTCATCGGCATGCAGGGTGGCCGCAAGGGCGAACTGGACCTCGGCAAATTGCTGTCCAAGCGCGGCCACGTGACGGCGGCCGGACTGCGGGGGCGGGCCGAGACGGGACACGAGGGCAAGGCCGACATCGTCGCCGACGTCCGCAAGCGGCTGTGGCCGCTGATCGCGGAGGGCGCGGTGCATCCCATCGTCTCGGCCGAACTGCCCATCACCGAGGCGCCGCGCGGGCACGAACTGCTGGACTCGGCGGACACCGTCGGAAAGGTGATCCTGACGATCCCGCGGAACTGACGGCGAAGTGCGTCGCCCGATGTGACATTCGTCCACTCGATCGGAACGAATGTCATATCGGGCGCAGCAGGACGGCGGCGGATCAGCCCAGGGTGGCGAGCTCGTTCACGAGCTGGTCGATCTCGTAGCGGGTGGTGTACGGCGCGAGACCGATGGTGACGGCGCCGCCCTCGTCGTTGACGCCGAGCGCGTCGAGCAGCCGGGAACCGCCGTGGACACCGCTGACGGTGGCGATGCGCTTGTCGGCGAGATGCGACGCCACCTTGTCGGCCGAGACTCCGGCGACGGTGAAGCTGAGCGTCGGAACCCGGCTGGGCGAGCGCCCGATGACCATCACCTGCGGTAGCCGCTTCAGCGACGACATGAGGTGGTCGAACAGGGTGTCCTGGTAGTTCTGCAGCGAGCTGATGGACGCCTCGAGCTTCTCGCGCCGGGAACCGGTGGCCGATTCGTCGAGGTTCGCGAGGAAGTCGATGGACGTGGTGAGGCCGGCGAGGAGCGCGAACTGGTGCACCCCGACCTCGAGACGTTCGACACCCCGCGCATACGGGTTGAGCGACACGGCGGGGATGCGGTCGAGGAGGGTGGGGTCGCGGAAGACGAGTGCCCCGACCTGCGGCCCGCCCCAGGAGGTGGCGCCGACGGCGACGACGTCCGCTCCGAGTTCGTTGATGTCGACGTGCGCGTAAGGGGCGGCGCCGATCGCGTCGACGACCATCAGTCCCCCGACTTCGTGGACGCGGTCCGAGGCGACACGGACGTCGGGCGCCGAGCCGACGATCGGGGATGCGGCGGTGAGTGCGACGAGACGCGTCGTGGTGGTGATGAGGTCCTGGAACTGCCAGCTGGGGAGTTCGCACGTCTCGATCTCGACCTCCGCCCACCGCACCTGGGCGCCGTAGCGGCTGGCGACTCTGAGCCAGGGGGCGACGTTCGCTTCCTCGTCGAGGCGGGAGAGCACCAGCCCGGTTCCGAGGCCGAGTCGCGTGCTCAGCGACTCCGCCAGCCAGGCGAGGAGAACGGATCGGTCGGGTCCGAGCACGACCCCGGCGGGATCGCCTCCGACCAGGTCGGCGACGGCTGCTCGGGCCGCATCGAGTACCGCCGCACTGCGCCGGCTGGACACATGTCGCCCGGTCGACGAAGAGGCAGACGCCCGGAAGGCCGTGGAGACAGTGCGCGACACCGCGTCCGGAATCTGCATGCCGGCCTGCGGATCGAGATGGATCCAACCGTCGCCGAGTGAGGGGATGAGTCCCCGAACGCGGGCAACGTCGTAAGCCATGCCCGACACTCTAAGACCCCAAGTCAATACGGTCGAAGCCAGCCATCGATTGTTGTGGAGTGCAACAAAGGTGGAATGGGCCCAAATCGGACGCACCTTCGCACTGCCGGGCGGGAACAGCCAAGATGGAGGCATGACGAACTCGGAGAATGAACACGTCGTCGTGATCGGCCCCGACGGTCAGCCCATGGCCATCCCCGTCGCCGAGGCCGCGAGCAAGCCCGAGGGCTCCGACGCCGCCGCGGACGCGAACGGGAACGGCACGGAGTCGGTGGCCGACATGGTGGAGCAGCCGGCCAAGGTCATGCGCATCGGCACGATGATCAAACAGCTCCTCGAGGAAGTGCGCGCCGCACCGCTCGACGACGCCAGCCGCAACCGGTTGAAGGAGATCCACAAGTCGTCGATCCACGAGCTCGAGCAGGGCCTCGCCCCCGAGCTGCGCGACGAGCTCGAACGCCTCACCCTGCCCTTCACCGACGACACCGTCCCCACCGACGCCGAACTCCGCATCGCGCAGGCACAGCTGGTGGGGTGGCTCGAAGGACTGTTCCACGGCATCCAGACGGCCCTGTTCGCCCAGCAGATGGCGGCCCGCTCCCAGCTCGAACAGATGCGTCAGGGAGCCCTTCCTCCGGGCATCAGCATGGGCAACCCACATGGGGCGCACAATCACGATCCGGGGTCGCAGTCGAGCGGTACCGGCCAGTACCTGTAGCAACGGGCGAAACAGCATGGAACTCGACTCCCGGTAGGCTCGGTGCCCGTGTCAGCATCCGCTATCGAAACCGAGGCCACAGGCGGCCCGCTCCCGACGTCCGACTCGCAGACCTTCCGTCGCGCGTTCAAGGACCTCAGGGACGGCTTCGCTCAGCGCGAGCTGTGGCTGAGCCTCGGCTGGCAGGACATCAAGCAGCGCTACCGCCGGTCGGTGATCGGCCCGTTCTGGATCACGATCGCGACCGGCGTGCAGGCCGCGGCGATGGGCATCCTGTACTCCGCCCTGCTCGACATCCCGCTGGACGAGTTCCTGCCGTATGTCACCGTGGGTCTGATCGTCTGGAACCTGATCAGCGCGAGCATCCTCGAGGGATCCGAGGTGTTCATCGCCAACGAGGGACTGATCAAACAGTTGCCGTCGGCGCTGAGCGTCCACGTCTACCGGCTGGTGTGGCGGCAACTGCTGCTGTTCGCCCACAACCTCGTGATCTACGTGGTCATGCTGTTCGCGTTCGGGGTGTGGCGCCACCTGACCTGGATGTCGCTGGCCGCGATCCCGGCGATCGCGCTGATCGTCGTCAATGCGGCGTGGGTGTCGATCATGTTCGGCATCTTCTCCACCCGGTACCGGGACATCGCGCCGATCCTCGGCAGCATGACACTGCTGCTGTTCGTGCTGACTCCGATCATGTGGACGACGCAGAGTCTCGAGGCGCAGGGCGGGCAGGCCGCCGAGCGCGTCAAGCTCGCCGAGTTGAACCCGCTGTTCCACTACCTCGACATCGTGCGCGCGCCGATGATCGGTCAGGATCAGCAGGCGTACCACTGGTACATCGTGCTGGCCATCACCGTCGTCGGGTGGACCGCCGCCATCCTCGCGCTTCGCAAGTACCGGGCCCGTGTGCCCTACTGGGTTTAGGGGTCAGAAGTAATGACAGAGCATGTGAGTATCGAGACGCGGGACGCCTGCGTCGACTTCCCGATCTTCGACGCCAAGTCCCGGTCGCTGAAGAAGGCGTTCCTCGGCAAGGCCGGCGGGTCGATCGGGCGCAACAACTCGGATGTCGTGGTGGTCGAGGCCCTGCGCGACATCAACCTGTCGCTGAAGGAAGGCGACCGGATCGGCCTGGTCGGCCACAACGGCGCCGGCAAGTCGACGCTGTTGCGGTTGCTGTCCGGCATCTACGAACCCACCCGCGGCAGCGCGAGCATCCGCGGCCGCGTGGCCCCGGTCTTCGACCTCGGTGTGGGCATGGACCCCGAGATCTCCGGGTACGAGAACATCATCATCCGCGGGCTGTTCCTCGGACAGACCCGCAAGCAGATGCTCGCGAAGATGGATGAGATCGCCGAGTTCACCGAGCTTGGCGAGTACCTGTCGATGCCGCTGCGCACGTACTCCACCGGTATGCGCGTGCGCGTCGCGATGGGTGTGGTCACCAGCATCGACCCGGAGATCCTGCTGCTCGACGAGGGCATCGGTGCCGTCGACGCGGAGTTCATGAAGAAGGCGCGCGTGCGTCTGCAGGCGCTGGTGGAGCGGTCCGGCATCCTGGTGTTCGCCAGCCACTCCAACGAGTTCCTCGCCCAACTCTGCGACAGGGCCATGTGGATCGACCACGGTCAGATCCGTCAGCAGGGCGGCATCGAGGACGTCGTCCGCGCGTACGAGGGTGACGACGCCGCCGACCACGTCCGCCACGTCATCTACGAGATGGACCGGGAGAAGTCCGGGCTCACCGCTTCGGCCGAACGGGACGCCCGTAGCGACAGATCGAACGAGCGTCCCGTTCGTACGGCCGCGGAAGCCGAGGCGGAGTCCGCGTGAGCGCTGCTGCCGAGCGGATCGTCGGTGTCGTCGTCACCCACAAGCGCCGCGCACTGCTGGCGGAATCGCTGAAGGTCCTCGGCTCGCAGACGCGTCCGCTGGACCACCTGGTGGTCGTGGACAACGCCGCCGAGGACGACGTGCGTGAGCTCGTCGAATCGTCCGGGATTCCCGTCAGCTACCTCGGTTCGCAGCACAATCTGGGCGGGGCGGGCGGCTTCGCGCTGGGGATCCTGTACGCCCTCTCGCTCGGCGCCGACTGGGTGTGGCTCGCCGACGACGACGGACGGCCCGAGGGACCGAAGGTCCTGGAGACGCTGCTCGACTGCGCGCAGCGGCACGGGCTGGCCGAGGTCTCCCCGGTGGTCTGCGACATCGACGACCCCGACCGTCTCGCGTTCCCGCTGCGCCGCGGTGTGGAGTGGCGACGGCTGCGTTCCGAACTGTTCGCGGACGGCGACGACTCGGCCGACCTGCTGCCGGGCATCGCGTCGCTGTTCAACGGCGCCCTGTTCCGCGCGTCGGCGATCGACACGGTCGGCGTTCCCGACCTGCGTCTGTTCGTCCGCGGCGACGAGGTGGAGGTGCATCGCAGGCTGGTGCGGTCGGGGCTGCCGTTCGGTACCTGCCTGCAGACGGCGTACGTGCACCCGAACGGCGCGGAGGAGTTCAAGCCGATCCTCGGTGGCCGCATGCACACGCAGTACCCGGACAACGAGACGAAACGCTTCTTCACCTACCGCAACCGGGGTTATCTGCTGTCCCAGCCGGGCATGCGGAAGCTGCTGCCGCAGGAATGGGTGCGGTTCGGGTGGTACTTCCTCGTCACGAGGCGTGATCCACAGGGTCTGCGGGAGTGGATGCGGTTGCGGAAGCTGGGCCGTCAGGAGCGGTTCGAGCGCCCGTAATTCGGTTGCGCCCGGGTTCCGCCGGGTGGGAGCATCGTGAGGTTCCGGTCTGAGAATCTCGATGTGTCGCGAAGGAGTGAGTGTCCGATGACTGTCTCGTCGGCCGACGCCGTGTGCGTCCACTCCCCCTTCCCCCTCGCCTGACCGAACCCGCGCAGTGGTCCGGTCGGCGCTCATCGACCCGAGGATCACACCCACCATGTTCGACCCTGGACAACTCCTGCCCTACGGCTGGAACGACACACTTTCCGACACCTTCGACAACTACCCGGCCGACGGTCCCGAGCCCGGTCGGGTGATCCGCGTGGACCGCGGTCGCTGCGACGTCGCGACGCCCGCGGGCATCGTCCGCGCGCTCGCAGGCGAGCACACTCTCTGCACCGGCGACTGGGTGACGCTCCATCGTCACGGCGACGAGCTCGCCGTCGCCGACCTGCTCCCGCGGCGCAGTGCGATCGTCCGGGCGTCCGCGTCCGGCCGGTCGGAGGGCCAGCTCCTCGCGGCCAACGTCGACACGGTGGTGATCGCCGCCGGACTCGACACCGCCCTCGATCTCGGACGCATCGAACGCCTGCTGGCCCTGGTGTGGGAGAGCGGCGCCCAGCCGGTGGTCGCGCTCACCAAATCCGATACCGTGCAGGATGTTTCCCTCGCGACCGCAGAGGTGGCAGCGGTGGCGCCGGGTGCGACGGTGCTCGCGGTGAGCGCCGACACGGGCGACGGCATCGACGTCCTCACCGCCGTGATCGACGGGACGGTCGCGCTCATCGGACCGTCCGGCGCGGGCAAGTCGACGCTCGCGAACGCGTTGCTCGGCGAAGACGTGCTCGCGACCGGACGTGTCCGCGAGGGCGACCACAAGGGGCGGCACACGACCGCGCACCGTGAACTCCTGCCGCTGCCCTCCGGGGGCGCCCTGATCGACACGCCGGGACTGCGGGGTGTCGGCATGTGGGACGCCGCCGACGGCATCGACAAGACGTTTCCCGAGATAGAGGAACTCGCGGCGCGGTGCCGGTTCGCGGACTGCTCGCACGGGACGGAACCCGGCTGCGCGGTGCTCGACGCGGTGGAGCGCGGCGCACTGCCCGAGCGCAGGCTTGCCAGCTACCGCAAGCTGATTCGGGAGAACGGCTGGATCGCGTCACGCACCGATGCGAGGCTCCGGGCCGAGCGTGAACGCGAGTGGAAGAGCATCGCCCGCCGGCAACGTCAGATGTACCGCAGTCGCGGTCACTGACACGGGCGCCCGACCCGCATCCCGGTTCGAGCGGTGAGCCGGGATGCGGACTGGCAACATGGGTATATGTTCGATCTTCGGAGAAAGGCCCGTCTCAAGCTTCAACGTGCCATGTCCGAGGTGGTGGCCGAATCGGATCGGCGGTCCCGCGAACTCACCGAGAACCAGCACGACCAGACCCTGGCCGAGCTGAGCGCGACCAACCAGGAACTCGCGCGGGTGCTGTCCGAGCTGTCCGATGCCCGCATGGAGATCTCCGACGTCCAGCAGCGGCTCGGCGAACTCGAGCAGCAGGCCCGCCGCGACATCACGCAGGCGCTGGACGTGCGGGCCACGAACGAGGCCGCGGCGTTCGTGCTCGAGCACATGCCGAAGGCGCCCGTGTTCTGGAATCCGCAGGACACACTGCGCTACGGACTGTCGCAGGTGGAGGTCGAGGGGCTGGCCCTCGAGTTCGGGGTGGCGTCGGGCACCACGCTCCGGATCATCGTCGAACAGTTGAAGGACGCCGAGCACGAGGTGTTCGGGTTCGACGTGTTCTCCGGTCTGCCGCAGACCTGGCGCACCGGATTCCCGGCCGGGGAGTTCGCGCAGCAGAAACTGCCGCACGTGCGGGGCGCGCAGCTGGTGCCCGGACTGTTCGAGGACACGCTGGCGGGCTTCCTCGAGGAACACCCGGGACCGGTGTCGTTCGTGCATCTCGACGCCGACCTGTACTCGTCCACGAAGTCGGTGCTCGACCGGCTCGAACGGCGGCTGGTCGCGGGCACGGTGATCGTGTTCGACGAGTTCTTCAACTTCCCGGGCTGGCAGGAGCACGAGTACCGGGCCTGGACGGAGTTCGTCGACCGCACCGGCGTCCGCTTCGAGTACCTGAGCTACACCGCGAACCACGAGCAGGTGGTCGTGCGGATCACCGCACCAGCTTCACCCCCTGCGTGACGTTGAACGTCGCGCGTTCGTCGATCCGCAGTCCGGACCGCGCGAGAGCGGCGAACGCCTCGGTGTCCTCGAAGTGGTACGGCGGCAGCGTCCACACCTCGTTGGACGTGTGCCGGATGATGCGCTCGGTGTCGCGTTCGTAGTCGGTGAAGAACCAGACCACGGAGCACGAGTCGAGCGCGCCCGCGAGGTCAGGGACCGCGAGTTCGTCGTCCCACAGCGACCCCCGGCTCGCGGCCGTGGTCCCGAGCCCGATGTCGCGGGTGCCGTCGAAGGCCTCCGGCCGCACGTTCTTCACGAGCCGCAGCGACGTGGGGTTCCAGGCCGGCTTGTCGAACAGCACGCAGTCGCCGGGGCGGAGGTGTTCCCCGGCGAAACCGTTGACGGTGCTGAAGTCCATGCCGCTGGGTTTCGCCCACTGCTCGCGCTGTTCGAGGTAGCTCGGCGATGCGGCCACCGCGAACACCGCGATCACCGCGGCGGACTGCCACCACTTCCGGGTGAGGGCGGCCAGGCAGAGTCCGCCGACGAGGGCCACCGCGGGCGTCGTGAATGTGAAGTACCGCGGGAGATACACCGGGCTGCGCAGGAGCGAATACGCGAGCAGCGTCGCCATCGGCACCGCGATCCACGGCAACGCGACGGACAGCACCGGGGGCAGCCGGTGACCGCGCACCAGCGCCACCGACCCGGCCACCACCAGCACGGCGAACAGCACCGCGAACCACGGTGCGCCGACGAACCACTGGTACTCGGCGACGGCCCGGGGCAGGTGCCCGTCGAGCGGCGGGATCCACGCCACTTGGACCGATTCCCGGCGCACCAGTGCCACGAACGGCGCCGCGACCACCGCCCCCGCGGCCGTGCCCGACGTCCAACCGAGCCAGGACCGCCGGGTCTCGCGCAGCAGCAGGATCGTCAGCAGGTGCGCGGGAACGAGGGTGATCAGGTAGACGAACAACACGATCGACACCGCCAGGCCGGCGGCGTAAAGCGCCCACAGCCACCAGCGCCGGAACCTCAGTGCCGCAAGGAGAATCACGGTCAGCCAGACCGCGGCCGCCGCCGTGGCCGCGTACCCGCGCGCCTCCGCGGCCGCCCACGTGACACTGGGCAGGATCACGAACAGGATCCCGGACAGCACCGCCACCCGCCTGGTCGAGATCAGCGCACCGAGCACCACCACGCCTGCGCCCGCCGCGCCAGTGGCCAGGGCGCTCGGGAACCGCGCCGAGAACTCGGAGGCACCGAACGCCGCGAACCAGTAGTGCATCCCGACGTAGTACAGCCCGTGCACGGCATCGATGTGGCCGAGCAGATTCGACAGGTCGGGCCGGGATCGCTGACTCGAGTACAGCGTCGCGACCTCGTCGTACCAGAACGACGGACGCCAACTCCACGCCGCGCCGAGCACCACACCGACAGCGAAGACGAAAAACGAATCCCGGAGCAGCCCGCGCACATCGCGGGCCCGCAACGGTCCGGCCGATGTCACTGACCGTAGAGGCGAGCCCAGTTCTCCCGGCTGGTGAGCTGCGGCAACGCGTCCCGGTACTGGCGCTGCGTGGACGCCGCATCGTCGCGGAACCGTTTCATCAGCTTCGCGGTCCGGGCCGTGAGCTCCCGGGCCGTCTCCTTGTCGCGGCGGCGCACCCGCACCCCGGACTGGGAGGCGTCGGTGATGACGGCGGTGTCGAACAGCGACACGTGCCACCAGTGCGCCTCCGCCACAGGGATACTCGCGACACCGTGCTGGGTGCGGCCGAGCCACTGGTTCGCGGCCCGCTTGGCGAGGACGAGGTCGAGCTTGCTCTTGTCCGGCTCGAAACCGGCGTACCGGGTGACGAGGTCGGAGTTGCGGACCCCGGGAATGTTCGACGCGGGGTGTTTGACGGTTTCGGGGAACCGCTTGCGCTCCTCGCGGATCGACGCCAACACGGCCTGACCGCCGTCCTCGAGCACCGTCGGGCCCTCGAGGAAGTCCTCGATCCCGCGAATCATGGTGTACGCCAACCCGTACTGCATCGACACGAGGTACTGGGTGATCTCCCGCGTCATCATCTTGCTCAGCGACTTGGCGTCGAAGTCACTGTGCAGCGCGGCGGCGATCAGCGAGTTGCGGATGCTGAAGTACTTGGCCCAGTCGTCGCGGTCCTTCCAGTGGAAGTCCGCGTGCCACACACCGGCGTTGGGCAGGGTGACCGTGACGAATCCGGCGGCGCGGGCGCGGATGCCGTACTCGATGTCGTCCCACTGGAAGAACATCGGCAGCGGGAGCCCGATCTGCGCGACCACCTCGGCGGGGATCAGACACGACCACCACGCGTTGTAGCCGGCGTCGACGCGCTTGTGCTGCTTCTTCTTGATCAGGTTGATGTCGTGCCGCGACCCGGCCGCCCAGCGGCCCGCCTTCAGCTTCGACAGGTCCGCTTCCTCTGCGCTGACGTGCAGGTGTTCCGGGTTCATCAGGTACAGCATCTGCGCGCCGACGAGCGTCGGCTCGGTGGTGACGTTGGCGAATGCGTTCATCCGCAGGATCGACTCCGGCTCGCACAGGATGTCGTCGTCCATCAGGATCAGGTTGGCGTGCTCGTTGATGCCCGAGACCTCGTACATGCCGCGGGTGAATCCGCCGGCCCCGCCGAGGTTCGGCTGGCGCAGGTAGACGAGCTTGTCGCCCAGGATCTCGGCGACCTCGATGAACTTCTCCCGGTCCGACACGTGGTCGCTGCCCTGGTCGACCACGTACACGGCGTCGATGCCGGACGCCATCGTCGAGTCGTTCGCGATGGCGGCGACGGTCTCCGCGCAGTCGTCGGCGCGGTTGAACGTGCAGATCGCGATCGCGGCGGGCCGGATCACCGACGGCGCGGCGACAGTCCACTCCAGTTCGCTCACCGCGAGGGGGCCGTCGACGGCGGTGAACTCCACCCACAGGGAGCCGCCGTCGAGGTAGGCGTCCAGCTTCGCCGACAGCGTCGCCGTGCCCGAGCCGTCGATCTCCGTCGTCGCGAGGATGCGCGAATTTCCGCCCGAATCGGAGCCGCGCAGCGCCACCACGGCCCGTCCGCCGGCCTCGTGGTGGAACCCGACGGTCACGTCGGTGACCGTGGTCCAGCGCTGGTAGTAGCTGGCCGCGAACCGGCCGAAGTAGGTGTCGGTGTCGACCGTCGCACCCTTCTCGAGGTGCACGACGTGGCGCTCGCGGTGGGCACGGCCCTTGACGATCCTGGCGTACAGGTCGTCCTTGACCCGGGTGGTCGGTCCCGTGAAGAGACCTCGCGCCACCACGAGGCGGTCGGGTGCGCGATGCTCGGTGAGAGCACTCCGTACCGCGGCCGTGCTCCCGTCCACAGGTGCTACCGACGCAGACTCGTTCATAGTGCTCCTACTGTTCCCCGCGAGAGGTGGGCTGGACCGCGCCACGGCGACGGCACGATCCTCTTCTCGGTTCGCAGGGTATCAACCTCGCGACCCGCTCCCCGACCGTGCGAGGCGACCTCCGTCCCGGTGACGGGCCCGCAGCCGGAACAGCCCCACCCCCATCGCGAGCACATCTGCCCTGGATATGCGGGTTTCGTGGCTGTCGTGGTCGTCGCTCAGACGCACCGGGACCTCGATCGGCACGATGCCCGCCCGCTCCGCGAGGTAGACGAGTTCGGTGGTGAACAGGAATCCGGGTTCGACGAGGTCGGGAACCAGTCCCCGCATCAGGTCGCCGTCCATCAGGACGGTGCCCTGAGGGTCGCCGGTGCGCATCCCGAGGACCACCCGACGCAGCGTCGCGAAACCCCACGTCAGGGTGCCCCGGAGGGCGCCGCGCCGCACCTGCGAGTCGGGGTGGGCCTTGGAACCGATCACGACTTCGGGCAGCCGGCCGTCGTGGCCGGCGGCGAGTTTCTCGGCGCCGTCGAGGTCGTCGAACCCGAACGGCAGGTCGTCGGCGGTCAGCAGCACGTGCGCGCCGCGACTCGCCTCCGCTCCGGTCCGCAACGCGTTGCCCATGCCCTTCTCGCTCCGCAGGACGGTGAGCGACACACGTCCGGGCGTCCAGTCCGCGGCGAGGCGGGTGCAGATGTCCACGGTGTCGTCGGTGGATCCGTTCTCCACGACGATGATCTCGACGTCGTGGCCGGCCAGTCGTTCGGCGACCCGGTGGACGGTCTGCTCGATGACGGCGGCGGAATTGTAGGCCGGGACGACGACCGACAGCGCCTTCGGCGCACGTGCGCCTTTCTGGTCGTGGGAACAACCGAAAAGGCGCACGGGCGCAGCCTAACTCGTAGGCTCGGAGTCCGTGGCACCCTCCGCGTCCGTGTCTTCGACGTTCACCCGATCGATACACCGCATGCCCGAGTGGATGGTGGCACTGGCGGTCGCGGTGGCTGCCGCAGCCGTCGCGACGATTCCGCGGATCGTGTACGACCGCTTCTACTACGGCGGCGACATGCTGGAATCGTTCGTGCCGTCCTGGCACCGGATCGGCACGGAACTCCTGGCCGGGCGGTGGCTCACCGTCAATCCCGACGCCTGGATCGGCGGAAACTACGCGGGCGAGGCCGCGTACGGTCTGTACAACCCGGTCAACCTGGCCAACTACGTCCTGGCCGCGAAGTTCGAGAACCTGTCCGTCGCGGCGTTCGTGATCATGGCCGAGTTCCTTGCGCTGCTCGCCCTCGCGACGTATCTGCTGTGCCGCGAATACGGCGCCCGCCGCGGTCCCGCGATCCTCGCCGGACTGACCATTCCGTTCAGCGGTTTCACCCTGTTCTACGAGGCGGCGGGCTGGCCGTCCGGGATGATGGCCGTCGCGTGGGTGACGCTGTTCTGGTGGTCGGCGCTCCGCCTCTCCCGCGGTCGCACGAACCCGCTGGTCACCTTCGTGATCGGTGCGCTTACGGTCAGCATGGGCAACCCGTACGCCGCGCTCGGCGCCGTCGTCGTACTCCTCGGCATCGGGATCGGCCTGCTGGTCGAGCGGCAGTTCTTCCGGTTGCTCGTGCTCGTCGTCACCGGCGCGTGCGCGGGCACCGCCGCGCTGGTGACGTACCTGCCGCTGTTCCTCAGTGTCGACGTCACCACCCGCGCCGGCAGCACCGGCATCTTCAACGACACGTTCCTGCAACCGCAGATCGGCGGCCTCGCGGGAATGAGCAGCCCGTCGTATCTCCCCGTGATCATGACGTTCGGGGGTCCCGTCGAGGTGATCCCGTCGCTGTACCTCGCGTGGTTCGTGCTGCCACTGCTGCCGTGGCTTCCGTGGGGACGGATCCGCGCACTGTTCGCGTCCGCGGAGTTCCGTCGCGCGCACGGGCGACCACTGATCAGCCTGGCCGTGATCGCGGTCGTCTACTTCCTCTTCACGTTCGGACCGTCGAACGTCGGGATGTTCCGGTGGCCGATCCGGCTCGTCGAATACCTTTACCTGTGCGTGGTGATCGGCCTGGCGCTCGCGCTGTCGCTGGGGATCGCGCGCGACCGGGTGCGTCACCGGGCGACGGCGTCGGCGGTGCTGATCGCGCTGGGCTTCTACCTGGCGTTCTCGTCCTCGCCCGCCCTGACGCTGCGGCACACGCTGTTCGCGCTGCTCGTCGCGGCGCTGTGCGTGCTCGCGTACACCGGCTGGCGCACGCGGGGGCCGAATGCTCTCGTCGCCGCCCTCGTCCTGGGCACCGTGGTGGTGGCCGCCGCGCAGGTCTGGTCCCTGACCCGCGACGTCGAGCGCGGCAGCCGCGTCGACCCGGCGAGTACATCGGTGCTGTCCGAGCAGACGGACCGCTACCTGGGCACCGTGCTGCAACTCGCCGACCTGGGCGACACGTCCCACGAGGACGTCACCGCCGGCCGGATCCTGTTCGGCAACGAAATCATGGCGTCGTCCGTCGAGGGCAGCATCAACGCCTACACCGGTATCGGGTTCACCGAGTTCCAGGAAGCCCTGTGCATGGACTACCGCGGCGCCGTCTGCCCCGGGGTGTACGGGGCGCTCTGGCAGCCGGTGAACGCGGACATCCCGATCCCGCTGATCGACTACCTCCGGGTGTCGACGCTCGTCGTGGAGCACGGGCTCGTGCCCGAGGTCGCGACGACACCGCCCCCACCCGGCTGGCACGTCACCGAACGCAGCGACTCCCGGACGGTGTTGCAGCGGGACCGGCCGCTGCCCCTGCCCGGACGCGTGGCGTTCGCGTCCGACGGCGTCCGGGTCCTCTCGTCCGACACGAGCGCGGCGACGGAAACCGTGCGGGTGGCGGGCAGCGGCGGCACCGTCTGGTTCGCGCGCCTCGCGTGGCCCGGCTACTCGGCCACCGTCGACGGCGAACCGGTGGACGCGACCGCCGGATGGCACGGTCTGCTCGAGGTGCCGGTTCCGCCGGGTGACCACGATCTGGTCGTGTCGTTCCGGCCGCCGCGGCAGAACCTGTCCGTAGCGGCATTCGGCGCCGCGACGGTCGTGGTGCTGATCTTGTCCGTCGTCGATGCGGTGGTGCGCCGGCGCAGGCTCAGCGCGGCGACCACTCGGACGACGTGAACGCCGACACCTCGCTGGAGCCGGATCCCGCGACCGCCGCGGACGACAACGCGTCGGCGATCAGCTGGTGCCCGATCTGGTTCGGGTGGTCGCCGTCGTCGGCCAGCAGTCCGGTGGGGTCGCCGTCGCCCCACGTCCCCTTGAACGTGCTGAACAGGTCGACGTACGTGGCGCCCTCCGCGCCCGCGACCTCCGAGATGACGTCGTTGGCGCGCAACGTCAGCACGGCGCTGTCCCGGAGGAACTGCGGGCCGAACAACTCGCGGGCCACGTCGCCGTCCGGGAAGACGTCCCAGTACCCGGTGACCAGCACCGCGGTCGGCTGACCGGCTCGCAGTTCGGCGATGCGGTCGAGCACGGACGTCAGCGTGGTCTGCAGCTGCGGGAGGACGGGTTGGAAGCAGCCGAGCCCGTCGTCGCCACCGCAGTCGCCGTCCAGGTAGTCGTCGAGTTCGGCGTAGAAGTCGTTGGCGCCGATCGTGACGGTGACGACGTCGGCGTCGCGGACGGCGTCGGCGTCGTATTCGCCGGGATCGAGGGAGTCGAGCAGGTCGGTGCTGGTCCAGCCCCCGACACCCAGGTTGGCCACCTGGACGGGCAGCGCGTCGTCGCCGGACAGCTGATCGCCGAACAGTTCCACGAACGGCGTGCAGCCGGGGCATCCGTCACCGGCCGGGATCGAATCCCCCAGGCCCACGAGAGTCGTACCTGCGGGCGGCGATTGTGGCTGCGGTTGCGCGACGGGCGGTGCCACCGTCGTGGAACAGCCGGCGAGGAGCGGAATCAGGACCGCTACGGGAACACCCAGAATCCAGCGTCGCACGGGGCCTCTCCATCACGTCCTGCGCCTCGGAGGGAGCGCTCGTCACCGGTCCGGACGAATTCTACCGACGGTCGCGCTCGACTGCCGTTCCCCGCGGGACCGTGCGGACGTGCGCCCGCTCGCCCTGGGGACCGAACAGGCTGAGGATCTCCGCCGGTTGCGGTCCGGGGTTGCCGAACCAGTGCGGGACGTGGGTGTCGAACTCCGCGACCTCCCCCGGCGTCAGGATCACGTCGTGTTCGCCGAGCAGCAGTCGCAGCCGGCCGGACAGGACGTACAACCATTCGTAGCCCTCGTGGACCTGCAGGTTCGGGACGCCGTTCGGGTCACCCGGCGGGATCACGTGCTTGAACGCCTGAATCCCGCCGGGCCTGCGCGTCAGCGGGATGATCGTCGAGCCGTTCCGCTCGAGGGGCCGCAGATGGACGCGGGGGTCGCCCGTGGCGGGTGCGTCGACGAGTTCGTCCAGGGGCAGCTGGTGGGCGCGGGCCAGTAGGAGCATCAGCTCGAGGGTGGGTTTCCGCTGGCCGGACTCGAGCCGCGACAGGGTGCTCACCGAGATCCCGGTGGATTCGGAGAGCTGGGCGAGGGTCGCGCCGCGCTGCTGACGGAGTGCTTTCAGCCGCGGTCCCACGGCGTCGAGGACGCCGTCCAGATCGGATACGTCGTCGTTCACACCCACCATGTTGCCACAGCGGCAAACTTGCTTGCCAGTTTTGCGGCCTCCACGGACAGTGGACGTCACGAGGTCGACGAACGAAGGAGAACGCGATGGAAGACAGTTACGACGTAGTGGTGGTCGGTGGCGGCGCGGCCGGACTCGGCGGGGCACTGGCCCTGTCGCGGGCACGCCGCTCGGTGCTCGTGATCGACGCGGGCGCCCCGCGCAACGCACCGGCCGGGCACATTCACAACTATCTCGGCCGAGAGGGCACCCCTCCCGGCGAACTACTGGCCATCGGACGCGAGGAGGTCGCCGGGTACGGCGGCGAGATCGTCACCGGCACCGTCACGTCCGCCGACAAGGTCGATGACGGACAGTTCCGGGTGACGCTCGCCGACGGCGCGACCGTGTGGGCGCGGAGACTGCTCGTGACCACCGGCCTCGTGGACGTGCTCCCCGACATCCCCGGGGTGGCCGAGCGATGGGGACGCGACGTCCTGCACTGCCCGTACTGCCACGGCTGGGAGGTCCGAGACCAGCCGATCGGCGTCCTCGCCGGCGGTCCGCTGGCGGTGCACCAAGCGCTGATGTGGCGGCAGTGGACCGAGAACGTGACGCTGTTCCTGAACGACGCGGACGAACCCACCGGCGAGGAGTACGAGCAGCTCGCCGCACGCGGCATCGCCGTGATCGACGGCGGGGTGGCCGGGCTCGAGGTGCAAGGCGACCGGCTGACCGGTGTCCGGCTGCGCGCGGGTCAGGTCTTCCCCCTCACCGCCGTGGTGGCCCCGCCCCTGTTCAGGGCCCGCGCCGAGTTCCTCACGAGCCTCGGCTTGGACACCACCGAGATGGAGATGGCCGGCCACGTGATCGGCACCGCCGTCGCCTCCGACGCGACCGGCGCCACCGCGGTTCCGGGGGTGTGGGTGGCAGGCAACGTCGCAGACCCGAAGGCGCAGGTGATCGTCGCCGCCGGAGCCGGCTCGAGTGCCGCGGCAGCGATCAACGCCGATCTCATCGCGGAAGACACCCGCCTCGCGGTCGCCGGAGCGCTCAGCCGGTAGCCGACACCGTCGCCTCGTGGACCACGCGATGCGCGGGCAGGATCGAGTCGCGCTCCGCATCGGCATCCCCCTCGCCGCCGATCAGCCCGACGTAATGCGCGAGCTGGGCGGCGAGGGGTTCGTCGCTGTAGCGGAGGGTGGGGATCTCGATCACCGTCTGCTGCTTGTAACCGTCGCGGTCGGCGGGCAGGTCGTCGTCGATGTGCCGGTAGATGGTGATGTCGCGGCGCAGGAGGTCGATCTCGATCAGGCGGTCCGGCTCCAGCAGCGACAGCTGCCGGACCTTCCGCTGACTCACCCGGCTGGCCGAGATGGTGGCCACCGCACCGGATTCGAAACGCAGCACCGCCTCCGCACAGTCCTCGGCCTCGTTGCGCCGCGAACTGTCGTGGAAGTACCCGAACTCGGCCTTCACACCGACGGGCGGTGATCCGACGAAATCGATCGCGAGGTCGACGTCGTGGATCAGCAGGTCGGTCGCGACGCCGGTGGGGATTCGGGAGACGAACGGCGAGTGCCGGATTCCGTTGACCTGCCACACGTCACCGGCGAATTCGCGGGCCGTCCGGACCGCCGGGTTGAATCGCTCGAGCAGGCCGCACATCAGCGGGACACCCGTCGCGGCGGCACGTTTCACCAGATCCGTGCTCTCCTCGTACGTTGCGGCGAGCGGCTTTTCGACGAGCACCGGCTTGCCGAGGTCGAGGACGCGGCCCGCCAACTCGTAGTGGGCGGGTGTCGCCGCCGCGACGACGGCGGCGTCGATGCCGTCCAGTTCGTCGAAATCCGCAGCCCATGCGGTGTCGAACCGCGCGGCGACCTCCCGCCCGTGTTCCCCCCGCGGTTCCACGAGCAGGGCGAGGTCACACAGCGAGGACTGCGCGAGCACGCGGGCGTGCAGCGAACCCATCCTGCCGGATCCGATGAGCGCGATCCGCGGTCGCGTGGACGTCATCACGCCTCCATCGCCTCGCGCACCGCGGCGACGATCCGGTCGACGTCGTCGGTGGAGAGCGCGGCGTGGACGGGGATGCTCAGGCACCGGCGAGCCACGGACGTCGCGACCGGCGTGGGCGAGATGATCACCCGGGGATGCTCGCGGTAGCAGTCGTAGTCGTAGACGGTTCTCGGGTAGTAGACACCGCTGCCGACTCCCCGATCTCCCAGACGCTGCGCGAGGGTGTCGCGGTCGATCGGCGCATCGGGTGCGAGGATCACGGTGAACTGGTGCCACACGTGTCCGCGGCCCGCGAGTTCCGAAGGCAGAACGAGACCTTCGACGTCCTTCAGACCGGTCCGCAGCGCCTCGGCGTTGCGCCGGCGCGACTCCACCTGCTGCAGATAGGAACCCAGCTGCGGCAACCCGAGACTGGCCTGCAGATCCGTCATCCGGAAGTTCTGGCCCGCCATCTCGTACTCGTAGCGGCGACGCATGCCCTGATTCCGCAGCACCCGCAACCGGTCCGCCACCGCGTCGTCGTCCGTCGTGACCATGCCGCCCTCGGCGGTGGTGAGATTCTTGGTGGCGTAGAACGAGAAGCAGCCGAGCCCGAAACTGCCCGCACCCTTGCCGTCGAACGTGGCGCCGTGCGCCTGCGCGGCGTCCTCGACGACGACGAGTCCCCGGGTCTCGGCCAGCGGCATCAGCGCACCCATGTCCGCGGTCTGCCCGTACAGATGCACCGGCATCAGCACCCGGGTGCGCTCGTTCACGCACTGCGACACGATGTCGGCGTCGAGTGCGAAATCGGTCTCCCCGATGTCCGCGAACCGGGCCGTCGCGCCGGAGTCGAGAATCGCGTTGAGCGTGGCCACGAACGTGAACGGGGTGGTGAGCACCTCGTCGCCCGGTTGGAGATCCAGCACCCGCAGCGCCGCGATCAGCGCGGTGGTGCCGCTGTTGACGGCCACGGCGTGCCGGGTGCCGACGAGTTCGGCGAACCCCTCCTCGAACCTCGCGACCTTCGGTCCCTGCGCGACCATCCCTGATCGCAGGGTGTCGAGAACCTCGCGTTCGACGTCCTCTCCGAAAGAGATACTCGAGATCGCGATCACGGTTCCTCCGATAGATTGACGTGCGTTCACACCGTCTTCACAGATTGCACCCTCTTGAAGGTTCCCACGGTCTGCACGGCTCCTGGAAGGAATCGCCAACTTTCATGACCATCGGTGAAAACTGCGAGATCCACCCGACCGTCGTGATAGGCGACGGCGTCACGATCGGGGACCGGGTGAGCATCGGACCGTATGCCGTCCTCACCGGCCCGCTCGACATCGGCGACGACTGCTGGATCGGCGCCCACGCGACGCTCGGGGCGCCGCCGGAGTGGATAGGAAAGACGCATCCCCGCACGTGGACGGAGATCAGTCCGCATCAAGGGGTCGTGATCGGCGCGGGCACCGTGATCCGGGAGATGAGCGCCGTCCAGCAGGGGGCCGAGCGGCCGACGACCATCGGGCGCGGCGGATTCGTCATGAACCACACGTCCGTCGAGCACGACGTCCGGATCGGCGACGACTGTGTCCTCTCGCCGTCCAGCACCCTCGGCGGTCACGTGACTCTCGGCGACGGCGTCAACCTCGGTATGAGCGCGGTGGTGCATCAGCGGCGGGTGATCGGTGCGCGGGCGATGGTCGGAATGGGATCGGTCGTCGCCAAGGACATTCCGCCGTTCGCCACGGTGTTCGGCAACCCCGCCACCCTGCGCGGCACCAACCGGGTGGGCATGAGCCGCGCCGGGATCGCGGACCGGGACATCGCGGCGGTGGCGAAGGCGTATGCCTCGGGGCGGCTCGACACCGACGCGGAACTCCCGAACTCGCTCGCCGACGTGTTCGCCTGGTGGCGGGAGCTGGCGGTGAAACCGCTCGTTTCCTGATCCGGCGCCCTCCGATTGCTATCGTCGGAAACGAACGCTGCACTGCCGCAGCACACTGCCGGTGAGGGGGTGGTCCTCGTGGACGCCGATCCCGAGATCGTCCCGGACCGCGGCGGTCGCGCCGTCCTGATGAACGCGCTGCGGATCCTCGTCACCCTCGCGATCGTCGTCGCCGTCGTGTTCGCCGTGAAATCGCAGTGGGCCGAGGTCAGGGACACGATCACCCAGCTGGACTGGTGGGCGCTCGCCGTCTCCGCGGTGTTCGTCTTCCTCGGCATGGGCGCGGCGGTGCGCGCATGGCAGCACGCGCTCGGCGCCCTCGAACATCCGATCCCCGCCTTCGACGCCGCCCGCTGCTACCTGGTCGGTCAGCTCGGCAAGTATCTGCCGGGCAGCGTGTGGGCGTTCGTCCTCCAGACCGAGCTCGTGCGCCGGGCCGGGGTGTCGCGGGCCAACGGATTCGTCGCCGTCCTCGTCACCGTCGGGCTGAGCATCACGTCGGCGCTGGTCGTCGGGCTGCTGGCGCTGCCCGCCCTGTTCCACATCAGCACCGTCGCGGCGGTCGCGGTGATCGTTCTCGTCCCGATCGCGCTCGTCTGCTGCTACCCACCGGTCCTCACCCGGCTGGTGAACCTGGCCCTGCGGATCCTGCGGCGTGCCCCGCTGCAGCGGCAGCTGACCATGCACAAGATCGGGCTGGCCCTCGGCTGGTGCGCCGTCAGCTGGGTCCTCTACGGCGTGCACCTCTGGTTCCTCGCGTCGAGCTCGGCGGGATTCGAGGCGGGCACCCTGGTGCAGTGCATCGGCGCGATCGCCCTCGGCATGTGCGCGGGCGTGCTGGTGGTCGTCGCGCCGTCCGGCATCGGGGTCCGCGAAGCCGTCGTCGTCGCGGCTCTGTCCCCGTTCATGGACAGCGGGGTCGCGCTCGGGCTGGCCCTCGCGTCACGCCTGGTGTTCACACTGTGCGAGGTGCTCGCCGGCTTCGTCGCCGCGATCGCCGGTTCGCGTTCGCTGCGCAACGCCCTCGTCCACGAGGATTCCCGGGTACCGCAGCCGTCCTGAGGAGAACGCGATGACGGACGCCTGGGAGATCGATCCCGCGTACGAGCGCTACATCGGCCGCTGGAGCCGGCCGGTCGCGACGCAGTTCCTGCGGTGGCTGGCCGCCGGCCCGGGCGGCGCATGGTGCGACGTGGGTTGCGGGACGGGCGCCCTCGCCCACACCGTTCTCCGCACGGCGGATCCGGCCCGGGTGGTCGGCGTCGAACCGTCGCAGCCCTTCGCGGCGGCGGCTCGGGCCGGCACGGACGATCCCCGCTTCGACGTCCGGTCGGGCACCGCCGAATCCATCCCCGCCGAGGACGGCGAGTTCGACCGCGTGGTGTCCGGGCTCGTCCTCAATTTCGTTCCCCATCCGATCGACGGGCTCGCCGAGATGCGCCGAGTCACGCGAACCGGCGGGACGGTCGCCGGGTACGTGTGGGACTACGCCGAGGGAATGCAGATGATTCGCGCGTTCTGGGACGCCGCCCGCGCACTCGACGAGAAGGCCGCGAACCTCGACGAGGGCGTCCGCTTCCCGCTCTGCCGGCCGCAGCCGCTCCGCGACGCACTGTCCACCGCGGGGCTGGCCGGGGCGGAGGTGCACCCGCTCGACGTGCCCACTGTGTTCGCCGACTTCGACGATTTCTGGCGGCCCTTTCTGGGCGGGCAGGGACCGGCACCCGGATACTGCGCGTCCCTGCCCGCAGTGCGCCGAGACGAGCTTCGCGACCTGCTCGATGCCCGCTCGCGGCGCGACGACGCAGGCCGCATCGCACTGACGGCGAGAGCGTGGGCGTTCCGCGGAACCGTCAGCCGATGACGGATTCCGTGGCCGCGTACGCCTTCTCCGCGGATTCCTTCTGCGCCCGCCACCACGACTCGTTGTCGCGGTACCAGCGCACGGTGGCCTCGAGTCCGCTGCGGAAATCCTTGTACTGCGGCGTCCAGCCCAGTTCGGTGCGCAGCCGCGTCGAATCGATCGCGTAGCGCAGGTCGTGGCCCGGGCGGTCGGTGACGAAGTCGAGGTCGTCGGCGTCGCGGCCGAACAGTTCGAGCAGCGTTCCGACGACGGTCCGGTTGTCGACCTCGCCGTCCGCGCCGATCAGATACGTCTGACCGAGACTCCCCTTCTCCAGGATCGTCCAGACGGCCGCGTTGTGGTCGTCGACGTGGATCCAGTCGCGCACGTTCTTCCCGCTGCCGTACAGACGGGGGCGCACCCCGTCGATGAGGTTGGTGATCTGACGCGGAATGAACTTCTCGACGTGCTGGTACGGGCCGTAGTTGTTGGAACAATTCGACAGGGTGGCCCGCACCCCGAACGACCGCGCCCAGGCCCGCACCAGCAGGTCGCTGGACGCCTTGGTGGCCGAGTACGGGCTCGACGGGTTGTACGGGGTCGACTCGGTGAAGCGCTCGGGGTCGTCCAGTTCGAGGTCGCCGTACACCTCGTCGGTGGAGATGTGGTGATACCGGACGTCGTGGGCGCGGACGGCCTGCAACAGCGAGAACGTGCCCATCACGTTCGTCTGCACGAACGGCGTCGGATCGGCCAGCGAATTGTCGTTGTGCGATTCCGCAGCAAAGTGGACCACCGCGTCCGAGCCCGCGACCAGACGGTCCACCAGCGCGAAATCCGCCACATCGCCGTGCACGAACTCGATGCGGTCGGCCACCGGGTCGAGCGACTGCCGGTTGCCGGCGTACGTCAGCGCGTCGAGCACCGTCACCTGCACGTCCGGGCGCTCGGCGACCGTCTGGTGCACGAAGTTCGCACCGATGAACCCGGCGCCGCCTGTCACGAGAAGCCTCATGTGCACCCACCCTAGTGGCGCGCCCGAGTTTCTATCCGACGCGAACACTGGAACACTGCGCACATGCGTGGAATCATCCTGGCAGGGGGCACCGGGTCCCGATTGCACCCGATCACTCTCGGAGTGAGCAAGCAACTGGTCCCGGTCTACGACAAGCCGATGATCTACTACCCGCTCTCCACCCTGATGCTGGCCAACATCCGGGACATCCTCGTCATCACCACCCCGCACGACGCCGAGCAGTTCCGCCGGCTCCTCGGCGACGGCTCCCAGTTCGGGGTGAACCTCACGTACAAGGTGCAGGAGGAACCGAACGGCCTGGCGCAGGCGTTCGTGCTCGGTGCCGACCACATCGGCGACGAGTCCGTGTCCCTCGTGCTCGGCGACAACATCTTCTACGGCCCCGGTCTCGGTTCCCGGCTGAACCGCTTCGAGAACATCGACGGCGGCGCCGTCTTCGCCTACTGGGTGTCCGATCCCAGTTCGTACGGTGTGGTCGAATTCGACGACACGGGCCGGGCAATGTCCATCGAGGAGAAGCCCGCCACCCCGAAGTCGAACTTCTCGATCCCCGGCCTGTACTTCTACGACAACGACGTCGTCTCGATCGCGCGCGATCTGAAGCCGTCGGACCGCGGCGAGTACGAGATCACCGACGTCAACCAGGCATACCTGCAGGCCGGACGGCTGCAGGTCGAGGTGCTTCCCCGCGGAACCGCGTGGCTCGACACCGGCACCGTCGATTCGCTGCTCGAGGCGTCGAACTTCGTGCGCACGCTCGAACACCGGCAGGGGCTGAAGATCGGCGTCCCGGAAGAGGTCGCGTGGCGCCGCGGGTTCATCACCGACGCCGAATTGTGTGCCCGCGCCGAGACTCTCGGCAAGTCGGGATACGGCGACTATCTCCTCGAACTTCTCGAACGCGGCAAGGACTGGTGACGTGGAGTATCGGGAACTGAAGGTTCCGGGCGCATGGGAGATCACCCCGAGGCAGTTCGGCGACGACCGCGGCGTGTTCCTCGAATGGTTCAAGGGCTCGGAGTTCGAGGCCGCCGTCGGGCACAGCCTCGAACTCGCGCAGGCCAACTGCTCGGTGTCCGCCGCCGGTGTCCTGCGCGGCATCCACTTCACCGACAACCCGCCCGGGCAGGCGAAATACGTGACGTGCGTCAAGGGTGCGTTCCTCGACGTGATCGTCGACGTGCGCGTCGGGTCGCCGATGTTCGGGCAGTGGGATTCGGTGCTCATCGACGACGTCGACCGCCGTGCCGTCTACCTTCCGGCCGGTGTCGGCCACGCGATCCTGTCCCTCGAGGACGCGTCGACCGTGATGTACCTGTGCTCGATCGAGTACACCCCGGCCCTCGATCACGACCTCCATCCACTCGATCCCGAACTGGGAATCGACTGGCCCACGGTGGGCAGGGACGGCAGCCCGCTGACGTTCCAGCTGTCCGAGAAGGATTCGGCCGCACCGTCGCTGAAGCAGGCCATGGACGCCGGAGTGCTGCCCACCTTCCCCATGTGAGTGTTTTTGCGTGCCCGAGCACTCGATGGCACTCACATGGGGTGGCAGGATGCGGACATGACAACTGACACCGGCGAGCGGCTGGAGGTCCGGCGGGCTGTCGCCGCGGACCCGGCGACGATCTTCGGCCTGCTCTGCGATCCCGAGGGACATGTGGCTATCGACAGTTCCGGGATGCTGATGTCCGCGGAAGGGGACCGGGTCACGGCGGCGGGCGACACGTTCGTCGTGCACATGGACCGCGACGCGTTGAACGACTTCGACCTCGGTCTCTACGACGTGACGGTGACGATCGAGACGTTCGTGCCCGACCGGGAGATCTCCTGGAAGGTCCTCGGGCAGATCCGGCCGCAGATCGGGCACGTGTACGGCTACCGGCTCGAGCCGATCGACGAGGGAACGATGGTGACGTCGTTCTACGACTGGTCGTCCATCGACCCGGTGTGGCGCGAGTCCGGGATCTTCCCGGTGATTTCCGAGACCGCTCTGCGCGCGACGCTGGGCATCCTCGCGCGCACGGTCGCCCCCGGGCGTCCGCGACCGCAAATCGATCCCGAGAATTGAAACGTGTTCTAGTATCGAGGGCGTGAACTTCGTCGTCGTCGACCATCCCCGGCCGGGCATCGCCCTGGTGACGCTCAACCGCCCGGAACGCATGAATGCGATGGCGTTCGACGTGATGATCCCGTTCCGCGACGCACTGGAGGAGATCAGCAACGACAACGCGGTGCGCGCGGTGGTGATCACCGGTGCGGGCCGCGGCTTCTGCTCCGGCGCCGACCAGAGATCCGCGGGCACGCTCCCCCACGTCGACGGCCTCACCCCGCCGACCGTCGCCCTGCGGGCCATGGAGATGCTCGACAACGTGGTGCTTTCGCTGCGCCGGATGCACCAGCCGGTGATCAGCGCCGTCAACGGCGCGGCCATCGGCGGCGGCCTGTGCCTGGCGCTCGCCTCCGACATCCGGATCGCGGCGGACGACGCCTACTTCCGGGCGGCGGGCATCAACAACGGCCTGACCGCGAGCGAGCTGGGCCTGAGCTACCTGCTGCCCCGGGCGATCGGTTCGTCCCGGGCGTTCGAGATCATGCTGTCCGGGCGGGACGTGCACGCCGACGAGGCCGAGCGGATCGGACTCGTGTCGCGGTGCGTGCCCGGCGAGGACCTGCTGGACGAATGCTTCGACCTCGCCGAGCGCATGTCGCGGTTCTCCCGGCCCGGCCTGGAACTGACGAAGCGCACGCTGTGGTCCGGGCTCGACGCCGCCTCACTCGAAGCCCACATCCACCAGGAGGGTCTCGGGCAGCTGCTCGTGCGGCTGCTGACCGACAACTTCGAGGAGGCCACCGCCGCACGCAAGGACAAGCGCGAACCCCGGTTCCGGGACCAACGTTAGACCGCCTGCCCCGTGCGGGGTTGACGAGGGCCTGGACTCAGCCAACCACGCACAGGGCCGAAGGCCTCAGGAGTATCTTTCGGACATGTCGAAGCCACCTCTGACACCGAAAGCCGCCGAGATGTTCGCTCGGCCCAATTACGCCACCATCGCCTGCGTCCGACCCGACGGCCAGCCCGTGTCCGTGGCCACCTGGTACCTGTTCGAGGACGGCAAGGTGCTGGTCAACATGGATGCCGAGCGCCGACGCCTGGACTACCTGCGCGGCGACCCCCGCGTCAGCCTCACCGCAATGGACCCCGACGACTGGATCACGCACGTCAGCGTCCAGGGCCGGGTGACCGAATTCGTCGACGACGGCGACCTGGCCGACATCGACCGCCTCGCCACGCATTACACCGGCAAGCCGTACCCCGTCCGCGACCGGAAACGGGTCAGCGCCTGGATCGAGATCGACACCTGGCACGGCTGGGGGTCGCTGAAACAGTCCTGAACCGACTCCGCAACGACGACAACCGGCATGACGACGCCCCGCGCCGCAACGGTCCTCGCCGTGGCCACGGCGGTGATCGGCAGCCTGCTGCTGAGCGCACCACCGGTCCGCGAACCGGGACCGCCGGCGGCGACGGTCGCCCAGCCCGCCGCGCCTCCTCCGCCGCCGCCCGTGGTCCTGACCCCGGCGGAGGTCGAGGCCACGGTGATCCCGGCGATCGTCACGCTCGTCGCGGATTCGGGTCTCGTCGAAACCGCGGGAACGGGGATCGTGCTCACCCCCGACGGTGTCGTCCTCACCAACCATCACGTGATCGACGGTGCCCTCGACATCAGCGCGGTGAGCCTGGGCAACGGTGCGGAGTACGCCGCGGACGTCCTCGGGTACGACAGTTCGCGCGACGTCGCGGTACTCCGGCTCCAGGGCGCGGGCGACCTCCCGGTGGCGACCCTCGCGAAGGACACCGCCGTCGGCATCGGTGACCCGGTGACGGCGGTGGGTAACGCGGAGGGAGGCGGAGTTCCGGTGGCGGCCCGCGGGTTCGTGACCGACGTCGGGCAGACGATCACCGCCCGCAGTTCCACCGACGGTTCCCGGAACCGGCTGAACGGGCTGATCCAGATCGATGCGGCCGTACGTCCCGGCGACTCCGGCGGACCCCTCGTCGACGCCACCGCCGCCGTCATCGGTGTCAACACCGCGGGAAACGCCGACTCCGACCCCGCGAAACCCGCTCCCACCCAGCCGAAATCGTACGCGGTGCCCATCGACACCGCGATGACGATCGTCGATCAGGTCCGCGCCGGAACCACGTCCGCCACCGTGCACATCGGCGACACCCCTCTCCTCGGGATCAGCGTCACGGACGACGCTCGGGGCGCCGAAGTGCTCTGGGTCAGCATCGGCACTCCCGCCGACGACGCGGGCATCGAGATCGGGGACGTCATCACCGAATTCGACGGAACACCCGTCCGATCCTCGGACGATCTCAGCGAACGCATGATCGCGCGGCACCCCGGCGACGAGATCGCGGTGCGCTGGTTCGACGAGACCGGCCGACAGCGATCGACAACGATCGTGCTCGAGGAAGGCCCGCCGCGGTAGTCAGGCGGTCTTGTCCCGGGCGACACCGTCCTCCGGCCGCACACGCGTCGCGACGAAACGCGCGATACGCCGAAGCACCGCACGGCTTTCCGGCAGACCGGGCCACAACGCCGGGAACGCGTGCACCTGGCCGTCCCAGATCTGCAGTGTCGTCGGAACTCCCGCAGCGCTCAGCCGATACGCCATCAGCTCCGAATCCGACCGCAGCACCTCGCCTTCCGCAGCGACCAGTAGCGCAGGCGGCAGACCCTCGAGATCGCCGTTCACGGGCGACAGCGCGGGGTCGAGAACGCCGTCCACCTCGCCGCCGAGCTTGCCGATGGTGACGAGCGCTTCCACGGGCGCGAACACGTCGCGGGCGGCATTGGCGTGCACCAGCTTGTCGGCACAATCCAGGTCCAGCAGCGGCGACAGTCCGACCAGGCCCGCGGGCAGATCGACGCCCTCCTCGCGCGCCTTCAGCGCGGTCGCGAAGACGAGGAACCCACCCGCCGAGTCACCGGCGAACACCGTCCCGCCCGCGCGGGCTCCGTTCTCCAGCAACCACTTGTACGCCGTCAGGCAGTCGTCGACCGAACCGCTGATGTTCGTGTCGGGCAGTTGCCGGTAGCCGACGTGCATCACCGGCAGCCGGGTCAGCTTCGCGATCGTCGCGACCACCGGCCGATGCGTGTTCAGCCCGCAGCACAGGAAGCCGCCGCCGTGCAGGTAGAGGACGACGCCGTCACCGAGATCGGGTGACACCCCGGGCGCGCGCACGATCTCCGCGTCGAATCCGGGCAGTCGCACCTTCTGGCGGCGGATACCGGAAGCCGGACGGATCCCCGCCGCCATATCCAGCAGCGCGGCCCTGCGGATCGCCGACTCGTTGATCGGGGCCATCCGCACCACAGGCCGGAGAAACCACCTGCATGCCTGGTAGAGAACCTGGGATTCGATACTCGGCCCCGCGAGCCTCGCACCCGAACGGTATTGGACGATCGGTGTCCCGTTCCGCTGCGGCGCGGACGGCTTGCGGTCGTTCGGCACAGATTTCATGCCTTCTCCCCTGGTCGCCGATACCCGTCGCCTTTGACGGATACGTAACTTCAACCTTGGAGTACCCGTCGCGGTCGTGTGTCACTCATGGTGGCTTCGGCCCCAAGTCGTTATCCCCTTTGCCCGAATCGTTATCGCGGGCGTGCCATGTGGGACATCGGGCGGACGGCTCAGCCGAAATCGAGGTCGTCGAGCTCCTCCACGACGGTGACCTTCCGCTTGCGTCCGCCCATCACCCTGCCGATGCCGCGGCGGCCGCCGCTGTCCGCGTTGCCCGAGGGCAGGATGCGCTGCGGTGCCACCCGGGGTCGCGCCACGTGCACGGGCGGCAGCGCCGCCGCCGGAGCCGGAGCCGGAGCCGGAGGTTCTACGGGGTCGCGGGCTGCGAGGGGCGCCCGAGGCGGGAGTCGCGCCTCGACGGCGGCCACGGGCGGCGACGTGACGACCGGCTCGAAGACCCGTTCGCGGCGGGGCTGGCCGGTTTCCCGAACGTCCATGTCGTCCAGGTCGACCACCCACCGCACCCGGTGATCGAGACCACGTTCCTGGAGCTCGGCCCAGATCTCGTCGTGCCACGTCGACGGCTCGCCGTTACCGAACGCCCGGGAGTTGGCACTGACCCACACCACGTCCTCGGACGGGCGGCGATCGGCGATGTCCAGGACCGTCAGCCAGTTCACCGTGGCGGTGTAGCCGTGCCGCTTCTTGTCCACATAGGGGCGGCGACGCTGCAACTCGCGACCGGCGATCTCGAGGTGCGACGCGTGCGCCGGCTCGATCACGTCGCAGCCCATCGCCTCGAGCTGCCGGGCCAGCGAGTCGACGTACCCGTCGGCCTTGGCCCGGGCGGCATCCACGAAGACCGACAGGTCCTCCCGGAGCCCGAGCCGGTCGTACATCCGCGCCTGGACGGTGAGGGCGTCGATCATCGCAACCGATTCCCGCTGGTACCGGTGCGCGACCTCGACGAGGACGAGGCGCGGCACGAGCACCCGGCTCCCGTGGTCGAGGGCGTCGCGGACGAACGTCTCGAAGCGCACGTCTCGTGTGACGGCCGAGGTATCGAGAACAATCAGCATTGATCGATTCTGACCGAACACACCTGCCACGCCAGAGAAGTTGCTGAGTCGTTACCGAAACACCCGAATCGGGGTCATCGCAGCACCCGCCGGGGCATTGCCGCGTGGTTGCCCGGCAGCGGCGCTAGTGGATCTTGAAGATCACCGCGCGCTGCACGACGAAATTGATGACCGTCGCCGTGCCCTGGGCGATGACGAACGCGAGCGGCAGACGCCACCATTCGTCGGGGAATGCGTGGTACATCACCCAGTTGAGGCCCACCTGCACGCCGAATGTGACCGCGTAGAGGATGACGACGGCAACGAAGCGGGCGCGGCTCGGTTCGGCCTTGAACGTCCACCGGCGGTTGATCAAGTACGCGGTGGTGGTGCCCGCGATGAAGCTGATCGACTTCGCCGCGTTCACGGGGAGCCCGACCACTTCCAACAGCAGGACGTACAGCCCGAAGTCGACGATGGCCGACAATCCACCGGTCAGGACGAAACGGATGATCTGCGTCTTCAGGTCCAGTGCGTCGTCCGCGATGTTCTCGGTGACGGGGATCTCGACGGGGAGCGGAACGTGCGGTTCGTGCTCGTGACTCGGCTGGGTTTCTGACACGACGACGAGGCTAGCGCCCCGTGAGTACTCGTCGACCGTCCGCGGTGGATAAGCACGCACGGGCCCGCGGGGCCGGCCTCCGGGTACCCTCTACCTCGATGTCCACGACAGCAGAAGAGACGCCCACCCAGGCGCTCCCCACACAGACCCGCACCCTCACCGGCTGGGGACGCACCGCGCCCACCACCGCGCAGGTGCTGTCCACTCCCGACGTGGAAGTGATCGCGCGAGCGGTTGCCCAGGTCGCGGAGCAGAACGAGTCGAAGCCCGCTCACCTGCAGCGTGGGGTGATCGCCCGTGGCCTCGGCCGCTCCTACGGCGACCCGGCGCAGAACGCCGGTGGCCTGGTCATCGACATGAATGCGCTGAACCGGATCCACCGCATCGACCGCGACACCCACCTGGTGGAGGTCGACGCCGGCGTCAACCTGGACCAGCTGATGAAGGCGGCCCTGCCGTTCGGCCTGTGGGTTCCGGTGCTGCCGGGTACCCGGCAGGTCACCATCGGCGGCGCCATCGGCTCCGACATCCACGGCAAGAACCATCACAGCGCCGGCAGCTTCGGCAACCACGTGGTGTCGCTGGACCTGCTCACCGCCGACGGCAAGGTGCGCACGCTGACGCCGAAGGGCGGCCGCAACGACCCCAAGGGCGCACTGTTCTGGGCGACGATCGGCGGCATGGGCCTGACGGGCATCATCCTCAAGGCCACCATCAAGATGACGCCCACCGAGACGGCGTACTTCATCGCCGACGGCGACGTCACCCAGACGCTCGACGAGACCATCGCGCTGCACAGCGACGGCAGCGAATCCAACTACGAGTACTCGAGTGCCTGGTTCGACGCCATCGCGGCACCGCCGAAGCTGGGTCGCGCCGCGATCTCCCGCGGTTCGCTCGCGAAGCTCGACCAGTTGCCGGCCAAGCTGCAGAAGAACCCCCTCGCGTTCGACGCCCCGCAGCTGCTGACGTTCCCGGACGTCTTCCCGAACGGCCTCGCCAACAAGTTCAACTTCTCGATGATCGGCGAGCTGTGGTTCCGGAAGTCCGGCACGTACCGCGACAAGGTTCAGAACTTGACGCAGTTCTACCACCCGCTCGACATGTTCGGTGAGTGGAACCGCGCCTACGGATCCAACGGATTCCTGCAGTACCAGTTCGTGGTGCCGACCACCGCGGTCGAGGAATTCAAGGCCATCATCCGCGACATCCAGAAGTCGGGGCACTACTCGTTCCTCAACGTGTTCAAGCTGTTCGGCGAGGGCAACCAGGCCCCGCTGAGCTTCCCGATCCCGGGCTGGAACATCTGCGTCGACTTCCGCATCAAGCCCGGCCTGAACGAGTTCGTCACCGAACTCGACAAGCGGGTGCTGAAGTTCGGCGGCCGCCTCTACACGGCCAAGGACTCGCGGACCACCGCCGAGACCTTCCACGCCATGTACCCGCGGATCGACGAGTGGATCGCCACCCGCCGCAAGTACGACCCCACCAATGTCTTCGCCTCCGATATGTCCAGAAGGTTGGAACTCTAGTGATCAACGCTGTCGGGAACCCCCAGACTCTCCTGCTGCTCGGTGGCACCTCCGAGATCGGTCTCGCGATCTGCGAGGAGTACCTGAAGAAGGCGCCGATGCGGGTGATCCTCGCCGCACTGCCGGGTGATCCCGGTCGCGATGCCGCCGTCGCCCAGCTGAAGGCGGCCGGCGCCAACGCCGTCGACGTCATCGACTTCGACGCCGTCGACACCGAGAGCCACCCGAAGGTCATCGACGAAGCGTGGGCGAAGAGCGACGTCGACGTCGCCATCGTCGCGTTCGGCCTCCTCGGCGACGCCGAGGAACTGTGGCAGAACCAGCGCAAGGCCGTCCAGATCGCCGAGGTCAACTACACGGCCGCGGTGTCGGTGGGCGTGCTCGTGGGCGAGAAGATGAAGGCACAGGGCTTCGGCCAGATCATCGCCATGTCGTCCGCCGCAGGCGAGCGCGTGCGCCGCTCCAACTTCGTGTACGGATCCACCAAGGCCGGACTCGACGGCTTCTACCTCGGACTCGGTGAGGCACTGCGTGAATTCGGTCCGCGCGTCCTCGTCATCCGACCCGGCCAGGTCCGCACCCGCATGTCCGCGGACGTGAAGGAAGCCCCACTCACCGTGAACAAGGAAGACGTGGCCAAGCTCGCCGTCACGTCGGCGGAGAAGGGCAAGGATCTCGTGTGGGCGCCGGGCGCCTTCCGTTACGTGATGATGATCCTGCGGCACATCCCGCGACCGATCTTCAAGAAGCTGCCCATCTAAGCTTCGCCCTCGTGACGGAAGCAGACGTAGCACCGGCCCGACAGTCCCTGTCGACAGCTCTCGAAATGCTGCTGGGGGCCGTCGTGGCCGCAGTGGTGGCGGCAGTCGGACTGTTCGCGTTCGCGCGGGTGCAGTGGCCGGCGTTCAACTCGTCCAACGTGACTCAGGCCGTCACCACGGTCGGCCAGGTCGTGGCAATCGCGGGAATTGCGGTGTCGGTGCTGCTCGTGCGACTGCACCGGTCTCCGCGGTTCGCCCGGCTGCTGTCGTGGGCGAGCCTGTCCGGGTTCGTGACCGTCACCCTCGGCCTGCCTCTCGCGGCCACCAAGCTCTATCTCCACGGCGTCTCGGTCGACCAGGAGTTCCGCACCGAATACCTCACGCGGCTGACCGACTCGGCGGCACTGCGCGACATGACGTACGCGGACCTGCCGCCGTACTACCCCGCCGGATGGTTCTGGGTGGGCGGGCGCGTCGCCAACCTCCTCGGCATGAACGGCTGGGACGCCTTCAAGCCGTACGCCATCGGATCGCTTGCCGTCGCAGCCGTCGTGGCACTGGTGTTGTGGAGCAACCTGATCCGCCACGACCTGGCCATCGTGGTGTCCCTCGCGACCACGGCACTCGTCCTGGCCTACGGGTCACCCGAACCGTACGGCGCCGTCATCACCCTGCTGATCGGTCCCGCACTCGTCCTCGCCTGGGGCGGGCTGCACCGTATCGACGGTCGCGGCGGCTGGGGCGCCGTAATAGGCACCGGACTGTTCCTCGGCCTCGCCGCCACGTTCTACACGCTGTATCTCGGACTCGCCGCCTTCGCGATCACCCTGCTCGCACTACTGGCCGCGACCCTGCGGATTCGCGCCCAGAAATCGTGGCGGGCGGCGATCGATCCGCTGGTCCGGCTGATCGTGATCGCCGCCGTGTCCGGCCTTCTCGCGCTGACCGTCTGGTTGCCGTATCTTCTGAAGGTCGTGGGCGGTTCGCCCGCGGCGTCGGGAACAGCGCTGCACTATCTGCCCGAGGCAGGCGCGCATCTGCCGCTGCCGATGATCCACTTCTCCCTCACCGGGGCACTGTGCCTGCTCGGCACCATCTGGCTCGTCGCCCGCGCGTCGACGTCGCGGCGCGCGCAGGCACTCGGCGTCGGAGTGGTGGCCATCTACCTGTGGTCGCTACTGTCGATGGCGTTCACCGTGCTCGGCAGCACCCTCCTCTCGTTCCGGCTCGAGCCTGTGCTGATCGTCCTGCTCGGCGCGGCAGGTGTCTTCGGATTCGTCGAATTCGCAGGATGGCTCGTGCTCGCGACCAGCGACAATCCGCGGGTCAAAGGGGCGGTCCTGGTGATCGGGGTGCTGGGCGCGTTGTCGTTCGTCCAGAACATCCCCAAGTTCCTCGACTCCGACATCGCTGTCGCCTACACCGACACCGACGGCAACGGTGAACGCGCCGACCAGCGCCCACCCGGCGCCGCCGCCCACTACGCGGCAGTCGACGAGCTGATCGAGACGCAGGTCCCCCGCGACCGCGACGACACGGTGGTCCTCACCGCCGACACCAGTTTCCTCAGCTTCTACCCCTACCTCGGGTTCCAGGCGCTGACGTCGCACTACTCGAATCCCCTGGCGGACTTCGCCGGACGCGCCCGGACCATCTCGGAGTGGAGCGAGCTCGAGACGCCCGACCAGCTGGTGACCGCACTCGACACGGCGCCGTGGCGCGCCCCCGACGCGTTCGTGTTCCGCCAGGGCCCCGACGGGTACACGCTGCGGCTCGCCGAGGACGTGTATCCCAACGACCCCAACGTGCGCCGCTACACCGTCACGTTCCCGAAGGAACTGTTCGACGACCCCCGATTCACAGTGTCGGAGACCGGACCGTTCGTGGTCGTCACAAGAAACTGATCGGTCTGTTCACGTTTATCTCGCCCTGCCCGAGGGAACACCGCAGCCAATCAGGGAGGCGGGTATTTTCCGCGCCCCGAGGGGAATTGTCAGGTCGTCGCGAGGAGCGGTCATGCCGGATGCAGTGGAGCCGCGACGTGCCGGTAGCGGTGCCGAGGACTATCTGCTCGGCACCGCCGGCGGTGAGGTGGTCGTGCATGCCGGACTCGTCGTGACGATCGGAGCGATCGTCGGTGTCTACGTCGGGCACTGGGTGCTTTTCGTGATCGCCTTGCTCGGTGCCGTATGGATCACCGGCGACATCGTCGTCCATGTCAGTCGACAAAGGTCGCCGGACATCAGTCCGGCGACCCCTGTCAGGCACCCTGTCGGGCGGGCTGCCTAGTTGAGCTTCTGCGGCACACCGTAAGTCATCACGGTGTCACCGTTCTCCGTCACGGCCATGGCGTACGGACGGATGGTGACCGGCCCGATAGCACCGGAGATGGAGCCATGAACTCCCTGCATCCTGACCACAGCTGCCGATCCGTCGAACTCCTGACCCTCGAGGATCGGAACGGTGGTGATTCCACCGGGCTCCAGGTCGATGTCGAGCTCCTGCGACGGAATGATGTCACCGGCGAGTTCGACGTTCGTCCCCGCGTTCAGACCCAACGAGAGCTCCGGGAGGAGCCCCAGGTCGATTCCGTTGCTCGACCCGATCGCGAACCCGAGTCCGGGCGTGTTCAGGACGATCGTCGCGCCGGCCAATGCGACCGGGTAACCGATCTGATAACCGACGGTGAGCTGAGTCCCCTCGAACTCCTCCGCGTTCGGGCCGGTGATGGCGACCCCGGCGTAACCGTTGTGGAAGAACTCCACGCTGGTCGGTACGCCGTCCAACGGCGGTACGGTCTGATACTGCGTGTCGCCCTGCACGACTTCGATGCGATTTCCTCGTGCGTCGATCACGGAGCTGGAATTGTCCACACCGGCCGACGCGGTGCCATTGCCCATGACCATGGCGAGCGCGGCGATGCCTGCGACTGCCACCGAGCGTGTAAACCGTTTGTACCCAAATCGAGATGTGCTGATGTCCGTCATGCCGACCCCATTCAGAGTGCACTGCAACCGATACGAAAAAGCATGCTGAGCGTAACCAGTGGGGCAGGAGAATATCCCTGTATTGATCAGAAGTTCACAAATCAACTTGATGTGATACACGCAACAATCACGCGATCGCAACCCAGGAAGCTCTCAGCGACCTCCGGTACCCTCGGTCGATTGACATCGACCCGAGAACCGGAGGCGCAGCTGCGTGACTGAGATACTCACCCAGGTCGAGACCACTCGGCAGGCAGAGAGCACCAGCACCACTGCTCGCCCTCTCCGCTCCCGTCTCCGGCCGCACCCGGCCGATGTCGCGGCGATCGTCTTCTACGTCGGCCTCGCTGCATTCGTGTTGGCCCGCCAGTGGAAACACCTCGGGACCGGCTATCTGGTGCGCAGCGGCCAGGACCAGACGATGTGGGAATGGTTCTTCGCAGTCGCCGCCCGCTCACTGGTACATCTGGAGAATCCGCTGTCCAGCGACCTGCAGAACTACCCGCTGGGCGTCAACCTCATGGGCAACACGGCGATGTTCGGCATCAGCATTCCGCTGGCGCCGGTCACGCTGTTGTTCGGACCGAACGTCACCTTCACTTTCGCGCTCACACTTGGCCTGTCGGGCACGGCGATTGCCTGGTATTGGGTGTTTTCGCGGCATGTCGTGTCGTCGCGGCTCGCGGCCGCCGTCGGCGGCGGTCTGTGCGGTTTCGCCCCCGCCCTGATCTCGCACACCAACGGGCACCCCAACTTCGTCGCCCTGTTCCTGCTGCCCTTCATCGCGCTGGCCGTGATCAGGCTGGGTAGCGGTGTGCGCCCGGTGCGCGACGGCATCGTCCTCGGCTTGCTGATCGCCTATCAGATCTTCCTCGGCGAAGAACCGCTGCTGATCTACGCGCTGGCGTTCGCGGTTTTCGGTGCCGCCTTCGCGGCGTCACGTCCGCGTGCGGCATTCGCGGCGGCCACGCGCAGCATCACGGGGTTCGCGATTGCCGGCGGCGTCGCGCTGGCCATCGCCGCCGTTCCCCTGTGGTGGCAGTTCTTCGGGCCCGACAGCTACCGGGCGATCGAACACGGCCCGGTCGGCAACGACACCGAAGCGTTCACCAGCTTTCCGACGTCCTCACTGGCAGGCGAGCCCGGGTCCGCCGAGTTCAGCATGAACGCCACCGAGGAGAACGCGTATTTCGGCTGGCCCCTGCTGATCCTCCTCGGCCTCTCGGCCCTGTGGCTGTGGCGCATGCCGCTGGCTCGTGCCGCGGCCGCGACCGTTGCAGTGATGGGCGTCCTGTCGCTCGGGACGTCGCTGACCATCGGCGGCTGGGACACCGGAATTCCCCTGCCGTGGAAGCTGATCTCACACCTGCCGCTCCTCGAATCCGTCCTCGAATCGCGCTTCGCGATGGGCTGCCTGCCCGCCGCCGCCCTGCTGCTCGCGCTGGGCACCGACCGCGCCCTGGCGTCCGCCCGCGAGGGCCAGCGGACCACCACCCTGCTGTGGGTCGGCTGGCTCGCGGTGGCGCTGCTTCCGCTGGCGCCCACGCCGCTCGCCGTCGTGCAGCGTGACACCGCACCGAGTTTCTTCGCCGACGGCACGTGGCGGGAGTACGTCACCGACGGCTCCGTCGTCACGGTGCCGCTTCCCTCCCCGGAGAACGCGCGGATGCTGCGCTGGCAGACCGAGCAGGATCTCGCATTTCCCATCGCCGGTGGGTATTTCGTCGGCCCGGCCGGCAGCGAGGACCAGGGCAAGTACGGGCCCGACGACCGCCCCACCGCACTACTGCTCGCGTCCGCACAGTCGTCCGGCCAGGTGCCTGTCATCGACGAGGCGGCGAAAGCCCAGGCACTGACGGACCTGAAGTTCTGGAACGCCGACGTCCTGGTCCTGCCGCACACCCAGAACGATCGCGTTCTGCGCGAGACGGTCCAGCAGCTCGTCGGGGCGCCCGCGAAGCCGGTCGACGGCGTGTGGGTGTGGGACGTGCGAGCACTGACGTAGGAAAGTCCTACCGCGTCAACACTTCCGGTCCGTCCTCACCGATTGCGACGGTGTGCTCGCTGTGCGCGGCACGGGCACCCGTCGCCGTGCGGAGCGTCCAGCCGTCGGCCTCGTGCCGGTAGTCGTCGGTGCCGTCGCCGATGAGCATGGGTTCGATCGCGATCACCATCCCCGGACGCAACAGCATTCCCTTCCCGACACGTCCCTCGTTGGGCACGTGCGGATCTTCGTGCATCTGCCTGCCGATGCCGTGCCCGCCGTGGTCGGCGAGCATCCCGTACCCCGCGCCGCGCGCGAACAGTCCGATGGCGGCACCGATGTCTCCCAACCGGTTTCCCGGCCGGGCAGCCGCAATGCCGTGCGCGAGAGCGGCTTCGGTGGCCTCGACGAGTGCGATGTCGGCGGGGTCGGCCGTTCCCACGACGAAACTCACGGCGGCGTCCCCGCACCAGCCGGCGAGCCTGGCGCCGCAGTCGATGCTGACGAGGTCACCGTCGCGAAGTCGGTATTCGCCGGGAATACCGTGCACCACCGCGTCGTTCACGCTCGCACAGATGACCCCGGGAAACGGGCTGGGCGCCCAGTTCGGGTGATAGTTCAGGAACACGGGCTCCGCCCCCGCGTCGCGGATCACCGCGGCGGCCACCGCATCGAGCCCCTGAAGCGTCACCCCGGTCACGGCCGCCTCACGCACGGCGGCCAGAGCGTCGGCCACCACCCGGCCGGCCGCGCGCATCGCCTGCACCTCGGCCGCCGTCTTCAACTCGACCACAACACCCTCCACGACGGTTTCCAATTTCTATACCGGTATTACTATATGACACATGGTGCGTGTGCCGTTGACAGCAGAGGAACTCGAACGCGGGCAGAGGCTCGGTGAGCTGCTGCGATCCGCGCGAGGAGACATGAGCATGGTCACGGTCGCACTCGACGCGGGCATCTCCGTCGAAACCCTGCGCAAAATCGAGACCGGCCGCATCGCGACGCCCGCGTTCTTCACGATCGCGGCGGTCGCCCGGGTTCTCGACCTCTCCCTCGACGACGTCGCCGCGGTCGTGACCTTCGGTCCCGTGAGTACTTCTTAACCTCGATGCACCGATTCGAATGAGCGCCTGAGAGTGTCATAACGTCGAAATACCCTGTCGTAGTGGAAGAATAAGACTTCTCTAGGGTCAGATTCAGCCACACCGAAGGGCATCTCGTAGATGGAATTATCTCACACCCGACCCGTCGCTGCGGCCAGGTTCGACGACCCCAATCTCGTGGCGACCGCGGGGCTGGTCCCGGTGATTGCGTTGGCGCAGGCCAGCGGCCTGCTCACCCTCGCCGACGAGCACCTGAGCGTGCCGACCGACAAAGGCGCCAACGCCGGCCGCAAGATCGGGTCCCTGGTCGGCGGGATGGTCGCGGGCGCCGACAGCATCGCCGACCTGGGCATCCTGCGGCACGGGGCGATGGGGACCGTCTTCGACCGCCCCTATGCCCCGTCGACGTTGGGCTCGTTTCTGAGGGAGTTCACGTTCGGGCACGTCCGCCAGCTCGATGCCGTGGCATCCCGCGTGCTGATCGGCCTTGCCGACCGGACACCGGTGGTGGCCGGGATCGACGCCGGGCGAGTGCTGGTCGATATCGACGACACGATCATCGAGGTCCACGGCCACGGCAAGCAAGGGTCCGGGTACGGCTACTCCGGGGTGCGCGGGCTGAACGCACTGCTCGCCACTGTCACCACGCAGACCGCTGCGCCGGTGATCCTCACCCAACGCCTACGCCGAGGAGCCTGCGGCTCCGCACGTGGCGCGGCCCGCATGGTCGCCGACGCCCTGACCACCGTCGACCGGCTGCGTTCCCAGGCCGGCGGGGCGGGTGGAGATGGGGCGCCGAAAGTCCTGATGCGGTGCGATTCGGCGTTCTACGGCCATCCCACCGTCGGTGCCGCGATCCGCGCGGGCGCGGACGTCTCGGTCACGGTGCGCCTGACCTCCACCATCAAACGGGCGATCGCCTCCATCGACGTGGACGAGTCCGCGTGGACGCCGATCGAGTACACCGACGCCGTCTACGACGAGGACACCGATACCTGGATCTCGCGGGCGGAGGTCGCCGAGGTACCGTTCACCGCGTTCGCCTCCCAAAAGAAGGCCCACCAGATCCCCGGGCGGCTGGTCGTACGCCGCATCCCCGACCTGCGACCACCCAAGGACCAGGGCCAGGGCACGTTGTTCGACATCTGGCGGTTCCACGCCTTCTTCACCACAACCGACCCCACCGACCTCGACACCGTAGCCGCCGACAAAACCCACCGCGGGCATGCCGTCATCGAGCAGGTCCACGCGGACCTGAAGAACTCCGCCCTCGCGCATCTCCCGTCGAACTCGTTTCAGGCGAACGCCGCCTGGCTCGTCGCCGCGGTGATGGCCTTCAACCTCACCCGCGCCGCCGCCACCCTCACCGGCGATCCCAAGCTGACGAAGGCGACCACCGGCACCATCCGGCGCACCCTCGTCTCGGTCCCCGCACGCATCGCCTCCTCCGCCCGACGCCTGACGCTGCACCTACCAACCCACTGGCCCTGGGAAACAGCATGGATAACTCTGTTCGACAACACCTTCGGTCGCACGCAGCCGATCATCGCCTAACAGCCACCCCACCTGCCCAGCCTCGACGCGAAAGACCCAGTGGAACAACCCGACCCACAGGTCGGACGATCACCCACGCCCGTAACCTACTCGCTACCGCACAACGAAACTCAGCACCGGCACATCAGTCGATCGGTGAATTTGGGCTTAACCGCGGGGCGTTAACAAGTACTCACGGGTGGCGGAGCCACCATCGCCTAACATCGTTCTGTGCCGTCCCAATCCCCGCCGCCTGACCTTCGGACCATCCGCACTTCCCGGCTCGTCGCGATCGTCACCGGCCTGATCGGGTTCGTGCTCGCGCTGGCCACCCCGTTCCTGCCGGTGAAGCAGGACGTCGCGTCGATCGACTGGCCGCAGGACGGCACCCTGAACAGCGTCGAGGCGCCGCTGGTCTCGTACACACCGCTGGACATGCAGGTGAACGTGCCGTGCTCGGTGTTCACCCAACTCGGACCCGACGGCGGCACCGTCGTCTCCACCCTCCCGAATCGCGCGCCCGACTTCGAGAAGAACGGTCTCGTCGTGAAGGGGGGCGCCGGCGGCACGGTCGACGTCACGATCCGCGGCATCTCCCTGATCTCGGCGGACGCCGCGGACCTCCGGGGCTGCACCGCCCTCACCGTCACATCCGACCATCAGCGGACGTCGGCCGAGATCACCGGCACCGCCGAACCCCTCGCCGGTTCCGTCGAGGGCGATCAGCGCCCGCAGATGGTCGGCCTGTTCACCGAACTGCAGGGCGCGGCGCCGGCGGATTTGAACGTGCACGTCCACCCCGACTCCCGATTCTCGTCCAGCCCCACACTGCTCAAACTGCTGGCGATGATCGTGTGCGTCCTCGCGACACTGACTTCGCTGTACGCGTTGCACCGCGTGGACGGCATCGACGGCCGCCGCGCGCGCCGCTTCCTTCCCGCGCACTGGTGGAAGTTCACCGGTGTCGACGCGGTCGTGATCGGGACGCTGCTGCTGTGGCACGTGGTCGGCGCCAACACCTCCGACGACGGCTACCTCCTCGGCATGGCCCGCGTGTCGGAGCATTCCGGCTACATGGCCAACTACTTCCGCTGGTTCGGCGTCCCCGAGGCACCGTTCGGATGGTCGTACGAACTCCTCGCGGCGCTGGCGAAGGTGAGCACCGCGAGCATGTGGATGCGACTGCCGACGCTCCTCGCCGCCCTCCTCTGCTGGATGGTGATCAGCCGCGAGGTCATTCCCCGCCTCGGTGTGGCCGTGCGCCGCAACAGAACTGCCCTCTGGACCGGCGGACTGGTCTTCCTCGCGTTCTGGTTGCCCTACGACAACGGGCTGCGTCCCGAACCGGTCATCGCGCTCGGCGCCCTCCTCACGTGGTGTTCCATCGAGCGCGCCATCGCCACCGGACGACTCCTCCCCGGTGCCGTCGCCGTGCTCATCGCCGCGTTCTCCCTCGCGGCCGGACCGTCGGGCCTGATCTGTATCGCCGCCCTGATCGCGGGCGCGCGGCCGATCCTGCAGATCGTGATCGCACGGGGCCACCGGGTGGGATTCGCGTCCCAGATCCTGCCGATCCTCGCCGCCGGAACCGTGGTGATGGTGGCGGTCTTCGCGGATCAGACACTCGCGACCGTGCTCGAGTCGACGCGCGTCCGCACCGCCCTCGGCCCCAACGTGGCCTGGTTCGACGAGCGGCTGCGGTGGGATTCACTCATGGGGATCTCGCCGGACGGCTCGCTGGCCCGCCGATTCGGCGTGTTCGTGATGCTGCTGTGCGTCGTGGTCTGCGTGATGCTGATCCTGCGCAAGGGGAAGGTGCCCGGGACCGCGATCGGACCGTCCCGCCGCATCCTCGGCATCGTGTTCGCGTCACTGCTGCTGATGATGTTCACGCCCACCAAGTGGACCCACCACTTCGGTGTGTACGCGGGTCTCGCCGGCTCGGTCGCGGTGCTAGCGGCGGTCGGGGTGGGTGCCGCGAGCATCCGCTCCAAACGGAACCGCACCCTGTTCGCCGCGGGGGTCCTGTTCATCCTCGCGGTCGCGTTCACCAGCTCCAACGGCTGGTGGTACGTGTCCAGCTACGGCGTCCCGTGGTGGGACAAGCCGCCGATGATCGCGGGCAAGGGCTTCTCCACGCTGTTCCTGGGACTCACCGTGCTCACGCTGCTCCTCGCCGCCTGGTACCACGTCCGCGAACCGTACGAGAACGGCAGGAAACCCAACGGCAAGCGTGCCCGGATGCTGGCGCCGTCGCCGCTGACCGTCGCGGCCGGGGCCGTTGTCCTGTTCGAGGTGCTGTCGCTGCTGAAGGGGGCCGTCGCGCAATACCCCGGGTACTCCATCGCCAAAGCCAACATCGAGTCGGTGACCGGCAACTCGTGTGCGCTCGCCGACGAGGTCCTCGTCGAGACCGACCCCACCGCCGCCCTGCTACAGCCGCTCACCCCGGTCACCGACCCGAACGGCGCAGGCGCATTCGGCACGACCGCCGCGGAAGGCTTCACCCCCAACGGCATCGCCGACGACCTCACCGCCGACTCCGAGAAGATCGCCACCGGCGGCGCGAACACCGTCGACACCGAGACCGACGAGACGACGACGGGCACCAGCTCGGGCACCGGTGGCGGCACCGAGGCCACCGCCGGAGTCAACGGCAGCACCGTCACTCTGCCGTTCGGCCTCGACCCCGCCCGGACACCGGTCCTCGGCAGCTACCAGCAAGGCGGGGAGCAGAAGCCCGCCTCCCTCACCACCGGCTGGTACGGGCTGCCCGACCGCAGCGACGATGCACCGATCCTCACCATCTCGGCCGCCGGACGCATCCGGTCGGTCGACGCGGACGGCGTCGTCACCCCCGGCCAGAGCCTGAAGGTCGAGTACGGGGTCACCGGTCCCGACGGGTCCGTCACCGCGCTCGGCACCGTCGACCCGATCGACATCGGACCGTCCCCGTCGTGGCGCAACCTGCGCGTGCCGCTCGACCAGCTGCCCGCCGAGGCGAACACGGTCCGGCTCGTCGCGGACGACCCGGACACCGACCCGGGCCAGTGGCTGGCGGTCACGCCGCCCCGGGTGCCGTCGATGCAGACACTGCAGACCGTCGTCGGCTCCAGCGACCCCGTGCTCCTCGACTGGGCCGTCGGGCTCGCGTTCCCCTGCCAGCGGCCCTTCGACCACCGCTACGGCGTCGCCGAGGTCCCGCAGTGGCGCGTCCTCCCCGACCGCATCGGTGCCGAGTCCACCAATGCCTGGCAGGACAAGTTCGGCGGCGGCCCGCTGGGCTGGACCGACCAGCTGCTGTCGGCGAGCACCCTGGCCACCTACCTGTCGAACGACTGGGACCGCGACTGGGGCTCGCTCGAGCGGTACACCCCGCTCGACGAGTCGGCGACGCCCGCGCAGGTCGAATCCGAACAGGTGACCAGGTCGGGTACCTGGTCGGCCGGACCGGTGCGCTACTACTAGACGTGTCCCTACCCTCTGGTAGGCGGCAATATGCCTACTCAGGTTCCTGACATACCATCGACAACCGTGCCCGACGCTCTGACAACTTCCGTCTCCGACGCCGAATCCACTTCGCCACCTGCTCGCCAGGACCGGCGGAGTGAGTACCGGACCGCTCGTCTGATCGCCATCGTCACCGGACTCATCGGGTTCGTGCTGGCAGTGGCCACCCCGTTCATGCCGGTGCAGCAGACCACCGCAGCGGTGAACTGGCCGGAGAACGGCGTCGTCGGCGACCTCGAGGCACCGCTGATGTCGCAGGTCCCGGTCGACCTGTCGGCGGCGATCCCGTGTTCGGCGGTGGCCGGGCTGCCCCCGCAGGGCGGAATCCTGCTGGCCACGGCCCCCGCGCAGGGCGAGGGTGCGGCACTGAACGCGATGTTCGTGCGGGTGTCGGACAAGTCCGTGGACGTGCTCGACCGCAACGTCACCATCGCGACGGCGCCGCGCGAACAGGTGCAGTCGGGCGCCTGCACCGAGATCCGCATCACGTCGAACATCGACGCGACGTCCGCCGAGTTCGTGGGTCTGACCACTCCGACCGGTGACCCGATCGCCGGTTCCCTCACCGGCGACCTCCGCCCGCAGGTGGTGGGCGTGTTCAGCGACCTCCGCGACGGGGCGGCACCGGCAGGCCTGTCGTTCACGATGAACGTGGACTCCCGATTCTCGTCGAGCCCCACGCTCATCAAGCTCGTCGCCATGATCGTGGCCCTCCTCGCCACGGCCATTGCCCTGGTCGCCCTCGGCCGCCTCGACGGCACGGACGGGCGCGGGCACCGCAACTTCCTGCCGTCGCACTGGTGGAAATTCACCGGACTCGACACGATCGTCGTGGGCACGCTGGTGCTGTGGCACTTCATCGGCGCCAACACGTCCGACGACGGCTACCTGCTCACCATGGCCCGGGTCTCCGACCACGCCGGCTACATGGCCAACTACTTCCGCTGGTTCGGTGTCCCCGAGGCACCGTTCGGCTGGTACTACGACGTCCTCGCCGCGATGGCCAAGATCTCGACGGCCAGCCCGTTCATGCGACTGCCCGCCCTCATCGCCGGCATTCTGTGCTGGATGGTGATCAGCCGGGAGGTCGCTCCCCGCCTCGGCCGGTCCGTCCGGCGCAACAAGGTCGCTCTGTGGACCGGCGGACTCGTCTTCCTCGCGTTCTGGCTGCCCTACAACAACGGCCTGCGGCCCGAGCCCATCGTGGCGCTCGGCGCCCTGCTCACGTGGTGCTCCATCGAGCGTTCCATCGCGACCGGACGTCTCCTCCCCGCGGCTGTCGCCGTGCTGATCGGCGCGTTCACGCTCGCGGCCGCGCCGACGGGACTGATGTGTGTGGCCGCCCTGCTCGCCGGCGCCCGTCCGCTCGTCCGGATCGTCGTCAAGCGCCACCGCCAGGTGGGCACGCTGCCGCTGCTGGCTCCGATCGCGGCCGCGGGCACGATCGTCCTGGTCGTGGTGTTCGCCGACCAGACTGTCGCCGCGGTGATGGAGGCCACCCGGGTCCGCACCCTGATCGGCCCGAACCTCGAGTGGTACAAGGACTTCCTGCGCTACTACTACCTCTTCGTCCCGACCGTCGACGGTTCGGTGGCTCGCCGCTTCGCGTTCCTGACGATGATCCTGTGCCTGCTGACGACGCTGTTCATCCTGTTGCGCCGCAAGCGGATCCCCGGCGCCGCCACCGGCCCGTCGTGGCGTCTGCTCGGTGTCGTGTTCGGCACGATCTTCTTCATGATGTTCAACCCCACCAAGTGGACCCACCATTTCGGGGCGTACGCGGGCATCGCCGGTTCCCTGGCCGCACTCACCGCCGTCGCGGTGTCGGCGTCCGCGCTGCGGTCGCGCCGCAACCGCACGATCTTCCTCGCCGGCCTGCTCCTCATGCTGGCCCTGACGTTCGCGGGCATCAACGGCTACTGGTACGTCTCGAGCTACGGCGTGCCGTGGTTCGACAAGACCGTCTCCATCGGCGGCCGCCAGTCCAACACGTTCTTCCTCGTCCTGTTCGGGCTGGCCGTCGCACTGGCCGCCTGGCAGTACCTGCGTGAGGGATTCGCCGCGCCACCCGCCCGCGCCAACACCGAGAAGGGCAGGCGGATCAGGAAATTCGCGGCCGCCCCGCTCACCGTTATCGCCGGCATCATGGTGCTGTTCGAAGTCCTCTCGCTCCTCAAGGGCGCCGTCTCCCAGTACCCGGCGTACTCGCTGGCACGGTCGAACTTCGACTCCCTCACCGGGCAGACGTGCGGCCTCGCCGAGGACGTCCTCGTCGAAGGCGACACCAACGGCGGCAACCTCACACCCCTCAACGATCCCGCGCAGCCGCTGGCGAACCCCGCCGACCCGCTCGGCGGAGCCAACCCCGTCGGCTTCTCCCCCAACGGGGTGCCGTCCGACCTGACCGCCGACTACGTCGAGGTCAAGCAGGGCATGGGCAACACCGACAACCAGAGCGTCGGGCCCAGCTTCGAGACCGGATCGAGCGCGGGAACCAGCGGCGGCACCGGAAACGTCGGCGTCAACGGCAGCACCGCCAAGCTGCCGTTCGGACTCGACCCCGCCACCACACCCGTCATGGGCAGCTACCAGGAAGGCGTGCAGGAACCGGCGACGCTGTCGTCCAGCTGGTACGCACTCCCCGAGCGCAGCGACGACGCCCCGCTGATCGTCATGTCCGCCGCGGGCCGCATCTGGTCGGTCGACTCGACCGGCGCCCTCACCTACGGTCAGTCACTGCTCCTCGAATACGGCAAGCGTCAGCCCGACGGCACCGTGCAGGCCCAGGGCACCTACCTGCCCAAGGACATCGGGCCCGCACCGTCGTGGCGCAACCTGCGCGTCCCGATCAGCGAACTGTCCCCCGACGCCGACTCCGTGCGGATCGTCGCCAACGACCCCAACCTCACCGGCGACCAGTGGCTGGCCTTCACCCCGCCGCGGGTCCCGAAGCTCGAGACCCTCAACTCGACGATCGGCAGCTCGCAGCCGGTGCTCCTGGACTGGGCCGTCGGGCTGCAGTTCCCGTGCCAGCGTCCATTCGACCACCAGTACGGTGTCGCGGAGATGCCGAACTACCGCATCCTCCCCGACCGCCCGCTGGCCGTCAGCTCCACCGACACCTGGCAGTCCCCGGAGAACGGTGGCCCCCTCGGCTTCACCGAACTGCTCGCCAGCGCCACCGCTATCCCCACCTACATGCGGGACGACTGGGGCCGCGACTGGGGCTCCCTCGAGCGCTTCGACCGGTACTACCCGGACGCCACCGCGGCCACGGTCGACACCGAGACCGCCACCCGATCCGGACTGTGGAAGCCGGGCACCCTGCGGGTGTACAGCAGCCCGTAGACCTGCCTGTTCGCTCCTGCTCTGCTTGCTTGCGTCGCCCGATGTCACACGCGTTCACTCTGACTGAACGAATGTCACATCGGGCGCCGCGCTGGGCGGGCCGACACGGCGAAACGGCTCCGCCGCCCGCGGAGTTGTCCACAACCGTCCGTCCATCCACAGGGCAATTTCCGACGTGGGCTTTCCGGCGACGGTCCGATTCGCCCGCGGCATGCTCTGACCCATGCGACGAGGAACCTGGGCCGAAGATCCTTCTGCGATAGCCGCCGTCAGCCGCGACGGTGTGGTCCGCGCGGCCACCCTGGAACGGCTGGGTGTCGCGAAGGGCACCATCTCCGCACGCTGCGCCGACGGCGGTCCCTGGCAGCGGATCCTCCCCGGCGTCGTCCTGCTCCACAACGGGCCACCGACGACGCTGCAGCGCAATCTGGCGGCGCTCGAATACGGCGGTCCGGACGCGTTGCTGTCCGGTCACGCCGCGCTCGCCGCGTTCGGCTACACCTCGTCGGCGTCCCGGAACGACGTGCTGCTGCTCATCCCGTCCACCCGGCACCGCCGGGACTGGGCGTACGTGAAGGTCGAGCGGACTTGGCGCATGCCCGCACCAGTCCACCGGGGGCTCCTGCGCCTCGCTCCCCCGGCGCGCAGCCTCCTGGACGCCGGACGTCGCACGCTTCAGGCCGACAGCTGTCGGGCGCTCCTCGCCGGCGGGATCCAGCGCGGCGACGTGACTGTCAACGAACTCGTTCGTGAACTCGAGCACGGCAGCGACCGCGGAAGCCGCCTGCCCCGCGCGGTCTTGCGTGAACTGAGCGACGACGCGCATTCCGTCGCCGAGGTGCACGCGCAGAAGGTGTATGCGACGAGCGGTCTTCCGCCGATGTTGCACAACGTGGACGTCCTGTCCGCCGCCGGGCTGTGGATCACACGTCCCGACGGCTGGCTGGACGACGTCGCCGTCGCCTGGGAGATCGACTCGCTGAAGTACCACTTCTCGCCGGAACTCCACGAGGCGACGATGAGGCGGCGGGCGCGTATGCAGCGCGAGGGCATCGTCGTCGTGACGCACCTGCCGAAGCAGATTCAGGCCGACCCGGCGACAGTGCTCGCCGACCTCCGCGCGGCGCACACGCGGGCGGCGTCGCGCCCCCGGCCGCCGGTGTTCGTCCACACCGAACCCAAGCTGCGGTCGGCATGAGTCACTGCCGCGGTGGCGACCTACAGAGGCATCAGATCGTGCTTGCGCGGGTTGCGCTGCACCTTCTTGTCGCGCAGCATCGTCAGCGCCTTGCGGATCTCGAGCCGGGTGGTGGCGGGCTCGATGACGGCGTCGATGTAGCCACGCTCTGCCGCGATGTACGGCGTCGCGATGTTCTCGTTGTAGAAGTTGATCAGCTGCCTGCGAACCGCGGGAGCGTTCTCACCCGCGGCCTCGATCTGCCTACGCCCGATGAGGTCGACAGCACCCTCCGCACCCATTACCGCGATGCGGGCGGTCGGCCACGCGAAGTTGATGTCGGCGCCCAGCTGCTTCGAGCCCATGACGGCGTACGCGCCGCCGTACGCCTTGCGGATCACGACGGTCACCTTCGGGACCGTCGCCGTCACGAACGCGAAGATGAACCGGCCACCACGCTTGATGACGCCGATCCGCTCCTGCTCGAGGCCGGGAAGGAACCCGGGCGTGTCGACCGCGAACACCAGCGGGATGTCGAAGGCGTCGCAGATACGGATGAAATGTGCGGCCTTGTCCGAGGCCTGGGCGTCCAGCGCGCCCGCCGCGACCAGCGGCTGGTTCGCGATCACCCCGACCGTACGCCCGTCCACGCGGGCGAAGCCGGTGATGATGTTCAGCGCCACCTGCCCGCCGATCTCGTGGAACTCGCCGTCGTCGAAGATCCGCAGCAGGATGTCGTGCATGTCGTAGCCGGCGTTGTCGGCGTCCGGGATGAACGTGTCGAGGTCGCGGTCGGAGTCCGTGATCTCCGGTTCGAGACCCGGGTTGACCACCGGCGGCTTCTCCATGCAACTCGACGGCAGGAAGCTGAGGTACTTGCGCACCCACTCGAACGCGGCCTTCTCGTCGGCCGCCACATGGTGCAGGTTGCCGTACTGCGCCTGGTTCCGGGCGCCACCGAGTTCCTCCAGGCTGACGTCCTCACCGGTGATCTTCCGGACCACGTCGGGCCCGGTGACGAACATGTACGACTCCTCGGTGGCCACCAGGACGTCGGTGTTGATCGGCGCGTAGACCGCGCCGCCCGCGCACTTGCCGAGGATCATCGAGATCTGCGGGCACATCCCCGACAGCGGTTCCTGCCGACGGCCGAGCTCCGCGTACCAGGCCAGCGACGTCACCGCGTCCTGCACCCGGGCACCGCCCGAGTCGTTGATGCCGACGCAGGGGCAGCCGATCTTGGCGGCGAACTCCATGATCGCGGCGACCTTGCGGCCGAACATCTCGCCGACGGAACCGCCGAACACGGTCTGATCGTGCGAGAACACCGCGACCGGTCGTCCCTCGACGGTCCCGTGGCCCGTGACGACGCCGTCGCTGTACAGGGCACCCGGATCACCGGGCTGGCGCATCAGGCCGCCGACCTCGATGAAACTTCCCGGGTCGAGCAGCATGTCGATGCGTTCGCGCGCGCTCGGAATACCCTTCTTCGCGCGCTTGGCGATAGCCTGTTCGCCCGCGGGTTCCTTCGCCGTTTCGAGCTTTTCGCGCAGTTCGGCAAGCTTCTCTGCGGTCGTGGTGGTCACTGATGCGCTCCGGTTCCGGCGGCCTGGATCGCCGCCAGCTTCTTGGTGAGGTCGGCACCGACCTTCGCGATGTACGGCTCGTCGACGATCTGGATGTGATCGCCGCCCACGTGGATGATCTCCAGGTTCTTCACCGCGTCGCCCCAGCCGCCGTCCGGCTTCCGGGTCTTGAACGCGGGCTCCAGGTTCATCACGTCGTCGTGGTAGCGGTCGGCCATGTACAGGACGACGTCGCCGTCGTACTGCTCCAGCTCGGCGGTCTGGATGGCCCGGTTGTCGAGCCACGACGTGCGCTGGTGCTCGATGATTCCACCCGGAATCTTCGTACCACTCAGCTTGAGCAGTTCCGTCAGGATCTTGATCTGCTCTTCGTCGCTCTCCGCCGCTGCGAGCTTGTCGTACGGCAGCGGGTAGTCCACGTTGTACGTCTTCTTCGCGAACGCGGCGTACCGCTGCCAGCGCTTACGGATCTCGTCGGGGGTGTCCTCGACCTTCTCCCCGGCCATCACCGTGTCGATCAGGCCGACGATCCGGACGTCCGCGCCCGACTCGCGCAGCAGCTTCGCCACCGCGTAGGCCAGCACACCGCCCAGCGACCAGCCGTACAGCACATACGGTCCGTCACCCTGGATCTCACGGATCAGCGGCAGGTACTCCGCCGCGCGGACCTCGATCGGACCCTCGGTGCGCTCGAACCCGTACATCGGCGTGCCCTCGGGCAGACGCTTCAGCAACGGCTCGTACGCGACCGTCGAACCACCGGCCGGGTGGAACACGAACACGGGGACGGCATCCGATCCTTCCGGGCGGGCCCGCAGCGCACGGACCAGTCCGTCGATCTTGCCGGAATCCTCGAGGAATCCGCGCACCACATTGGCGAGTTCCTCGATGGTGGTGGAGTCGAGAACGTCGTCGAACGTGATCTCACCGTTCGCGCGTTCCGACAACCGAGCCGCCAGCTTCTCCGCCGTCTCGTCGTTCAGGATCGGCAGCGTGTTGAAGATGCCCTTCGCGGACTCGCCGGTGACGACGGCCCACGTGGCGAACGTCAGACGCTCGGCGGCGTCGCGGGGCGGAACGTCGGAACCGGTCGCGTCGGCGAACGCTTCCTTGCTGTCCACGGCGGCCGCCTCAGGAGTAGCAGCCGTCTCCGGCACCGGCGTCGCGGCGAGGATCGCCTCGGCCTCGGCCTCCACGGACGTGTTTTCCGCGTCGAGCGGAGACGCGGCGCCCTCGGATTCACGAGCGGCCTCCGCGTCACGGTCGGCCTCCGCCGCCTCCGCGGCCTCCTCCGCTTCCTTCTCAGCCTTCTGCTTGTCCGCCAGCGCCTGCACCTCTTCGCGGTTCTCGACCGCGTAACGCAGGTACTTGCCGACCTCCATCAGATTCGCGTCCCGGACCGCCTGCAACTGCAGCTGCGGGATGTCGAACTCGTACTCGACGCGGTTCTTGATGCGGACGGCCATCAGCGAGTCGAGGCCCAGCTCGATGAGCGGGATCTCGGCGGGCAGGTCTTCCGGGGCGTAGCCCATGGACTCGGCGACGATCAGCGCGAGACGGTCTTCGAGGGTCTGCGAACCGTTCGGGTCCCACTTCTCGCCGATGTCCTCGACGACCTCGGGCAGCTCCTCGACCGGGGAGGTCGACTGCACCGGCGGCGCGACGACCGGCTCGGGCAACGCCGCACCGGACGTGACGGCGGCATCGAACAGCAGCGTGAAACTCGGGCCGCTCTTCGCGTGCACCTGCAGCGACGCGCCACCCGGATGCGGGTTGAGCGTGGTGGTGAGCGTGCCCTCCGCGTGAGCGTGAGCGTGCAGGACGGACGCGGCGAGCGTCACGTCCGACAGCACCTGCGACGCGGCGGCGGTGACCAGTGCGGGCAGGTCGGTGACCGCGCCGGCCTGGACCTCCCACACGTGGCGGCCGTCGGGCAGCGACACGTGCGCACCGGGGACACGGGTGTTGCCGCTGGAGTCGATGCGGGTCTCCACCCAGTACGGCTTGCGGATCCACGCGGTACGCGGAACGGACGCGAAGTCGCCCTCGGGGAGCAGCGACGACAGGTCGACGGCGTGCCCGTGCACGTACAGCTGCGCGAGCGCCGCGAGGACACCGAGCGGCTCGTCCTCCTTGCGCTTGAGCGTCTGGATGAGCTGCATGTCGTGCAGGCCGGCATCGAACGCGGTGGCGGCCACCGACATCAGGGCCACCGGGTTGGGCGCCAGCTCCACGAACGTGGTGTGCCCGCTGCCCACGGCGAGGCGGACGGCGTTGGTGAAGTACACGCTGTGGCGCAGGCCCTTGGTCCAGTACTCCTCGCGGTGGATCGGCTCGTGGCCGGCGCGGTAATACGTGTCCTGGTCGACCGAGGAGTACACGCCCAACTTCAGCTTGGTCGGCTCGATGCCCGCCAGTTCCGCGGCCAGCTCGCCCAGCAGCGGATCCACCTGGGAGGTGTGGCTGGCGCCCTTCGTCTTAAGCACGCGGGCCATTTTCTCCTCGCCCTCGGCGCGCGCGACGATCGCGTTGACCTCGGGCTCGGGGCCACCGATCACGGTGTGCGTCGGGGCCGCGTACACGCAGACCTCGAGGTGCGGGAAGTCGGTGAGGACGGTCTCGATCTCGGACGCGCTGTACTCGACGAGCGCCATCAGACGGATGTCGTCGCCCTCGAGCGTGGCCTCGGCCTCGCCCATGAGGCGGGACCGGGCGCAGATCACCCGCACCGCGTCCTCGAGCGGCAGACCACCCGAGATGTACGCGGCGGCAGCCTCGCCCATCGAGTGCCCGACCACGGCCTCGGGCTCGGCGCCGTGGTGACGCAGCAGGGCCGCCAGACCGATCTGGATGGTGAAGATACCGACCTGGGAGGTCTCGACGTCGTAGTCGATCGCGTCGTCGAGGAACTTCTCCTTCATGGAGTAGCCGGCCTCGTCCTCGATCAGCGCGTCGACCTCGTCGATGGCGGCGGCGAAGACCGGGTTCTCCAGGTAGAGCTGCTTGGCCATCTTGCGGTGCTGCGAACCGAAGCCCGACAGGACCCAGACGGCGCCCTTCGACGACGGCGAATCCGCCGAGAACACACCTTGCCCGGGCTTCCCGGCGGCGATGGCGCGCAGCCCGGTGACAGCCTCGGAGCGGGTCTTCGCCAGGACGACGGCGCGCGAGCGGCCGTGGTTGCGGCGGGCGAGAGCACGCGCGACATCGGCGAGCGGAGTGGTGCTGCCCTCTTCGGTCTCCAGCCAGTCGGCCAGATCCGCGGCGGCCCGGCGGCGACGCGACGGCAGCGCACCGGACACCGCGAGCACGACCGTCTGCTCGACGGCCTCCGACACCGATTCCTCGGTGGGAACAGCGGGCTCGGTGACCTCGGCCGCGTCGTCCGCGGCGGGTCCGGTGTACTCACGCACGACGACGTGCGCGTTGGTGCCACCGAAACCGAACCCGGACACACCGGCGACGGCCGTGCCCGTGTAGCGCGGCCACGCCGCACCCTCGGGAATGACCTGCAGGTGCGCCTTGTCGAACGCGATGTACGGGTTGGGTCCGGCGAAGTTCAGCGTTGGCGGAAGTGTGTCCTCCCGCATCGACAGCACGACCTTGATCAGGCCCGCCGCACCTGCGGCGGCCTCGAGGTGACCGAAGTTGGTCTTGGCCGAGCCGAGCAGCGCGGGCTTGTCGTCGGCGCGGCCACGACCGACGACGCGTCCGAGCGCATCTGCCTCGATGGGGTCGCCGAGGATGGTGCCGGTGCCGTGCGCCTCGATGTAGTCGACGCCGGCCGGGTTGATGCCCGCGTCCCGGTACGCGTGCCGCAGGACGTCGGCCTGCGCGTCGGGGTTCGGGGCCGCGAGACCGTTGGAGCGGCCGTCCTGGTTGACCGCGCTACCGGCGATGACGGCGAGGATCTCGTCGCCGTCACGCTCGGCGTCCTCGAGACGCTTGAGGACGACGAGGCCGCCACCCTCGGCTCGGATCATGCCGTCGGCGTCGGAGGAGAACGCCTTGATGCGGCCGTTGGGGGCCATCACACCCAGCTGGTCGAAGCCCAGCGTGGCGGGCGGCGCGACGAGCATGTTGACGCCACCGGCGAGCGCGAGATCCGACTCACCGGACCGCAGCGAGCGCACCGCCTGGTGCACCGCGACGAGCGACGACGAGCACGCCGTGTCGAGGGCGATGGACGGTCCGCGGAAGTCGTAGAAGTAGGAAACCCGGTTGGCGACGATGGACGTCGACGTACCGGTCAGCGCATACGGGTGCGCGTGGACGGGGTCGCTGACCGCGAGCAACTGGTAGTCGTTGGCCGAGCTACCGATGAACACACCGACCTGCTCACCCTTGAGGTCGCTGGCCGGGATGCGGGCGTGCTCGAGGGCCTCCCACGTCAGTTCCATCGCGAGGCGCTGCTGGGGGTCGACGTTCGCGACCTCCAGCGGGGACATCGCGAAGAACTCCGCGTCGAATGTCTTCACGTCGTCGAGGTAGCCGCCCTGCGTGTTGGCCTTCTCGACGGCCGCCTTGATCTGCGGGTCGGAGGTGAACTCCTCCCATCGACCCTCGGGCAGGTCGGAGATGCCGTCGCGGCCCTCCGCGAGCATCTGCCACATCTCGGCGGGAGTCTTACCCGCGCCGGGGAAGCGGGAGGCCAGACCCACGATCGCGATGTCGTGTGCGTCCGACGTCGGCACCGACGCGTAGTACGCGGCGTCGGCGGAGTCGTCGGGCTGCTCGGGTTCGCCCTCGATGATGCGGGTGGCCAGCGACGCGATGGTGGGGTGCTGGTAGGCGACCGTCGCGGTGAGCGTGACGCCGACCAGTTCCTCGATCTCGCCGCTGAGCGCGACCGCGTCGCGAGACGAAAGACCGAACTCTTCCATCGGACGGTCGTCGGTGATCTGACCGACCGGCTGCCCGGTTGCGTCGGCAATCCAGTTGCGCAGCCACTCGCGCAGCTGCGCGACCGTCATGTCACCTGTGCTGCTGGTCCGGTCATCATCTTTTTCAGCCATCAACTCACCAAGCTACCCGTCAGGAAGTGGACTATTCGGAAACGCTATCGGGGAAGGCCGTCTGCGTGTATCCGCCGCGCAGGGTGCCTTCGATGTAGCTCGCCTTGCACGCGCGGCGGGCGATCTTGCCGCTCGACGTACGAGGAATCGAGCCCGCGGGCACCAGCAAGATGTCGCGCGCGGTGACCCCGTGCCTGCTCGACAACGCCGCCCGCACCGTGTCCGCGATCGGCTGGGGGTCGGCCTTGCCCGCACCCGGTGCGCGCTCGGCCACGATCACGAGCTGCTCGGAGGAGTCGCCCGCGTCGTAATTCAGACCCGAGTGCGTGTTCTCGAACACAACGGCGGGCAGCTGGTTCGCCGGGACCGCGAACGCGGCGACGAAACCGGGGCGCAGCGCGGTGCTCGCCTCCTGCGCCGAGTACTCGAGGTCCTGCGGGTAATGGTTGCGGCCGTCGACGATCACGAGGTCCTTGACGCGGCCCGTGATGAACAACTCACCGTCGATATACACGCCGTAGTCGCCGGTCCGCATCCAGTTGGCGTCCTCGGGCGTGCCCTCCGCGTGGCTGCCCTCGGCGAGCCGGTTGGTGAGCTTGTTGTGGAACGTCTCGGCGGTCTCGTCGGTACGACCCCAGTACCCGATGCCGATGTTCTCGCCGTGCAACCAGATCTCACCGACCCGGTCGTCGGGCTGCTCGATGCGCGACTCCGGGTCCACGATGGCAGCCCACTGGCTGCGCGCCACGTACCCGCAGGACACCTGCGGAATGGCGTTCTCGGCGTCCTGGTCCACCTTCACGACGCGACCGGCGTTGAGCTCGTCACGATCGACGTAGATGACGCGGGCCTCGTCCGAGTGCCGGGTGGAGGACACGAACAAGGTGGCCTCGGCCATGCCGTACGACGGCTTGATCGCCGTCTTCGGCAGCCCGTACGGCGCGAACGCCTCGTTGAACTTGCGCATCGACGACGTGGTCACCGGCTCGCTGCCGTTGATCAGGCCGATCACGTTGCTCAGATCGAGGCTCTCACCGTTCTTCGGCAGACCGCGGGCGGCCGCGTGCTCGAACGCGAAGTTCGGTGCGGCCGCGAACGTGCCCGCACCGTCGGACACCGCTGCCAGTTCCTTGATCCACCGGTACGGCCGCTGCACGAACGCGCGCGGACTCATGATGGTGATGTACTTGCCGCCCAGGGCGGGCAGGATGACCGTCAGCAGACCCATGTCGTGGAACAGCGGCAGCCACGTGACGCCACGCGAGTTCTCGTTGAGCTCGATGGAGTCGACCATCTGCAGCGCGTTCGTGCCGACGGCGCGGTGCGTGATCTCCACACCGGCGGGCACACGGGTGGAACCGGACGTGTACTGCAGATACGCGATGTCGTCGAGATCGATCTCAGGGCGCACCCAGGACTCGCCGACGCTGTCCGGGATGGCGTCGACGGCGATGATGCGGGGACGCTCGGCGGCCGGGAGGGACCGGAAGAACTGCCGAACACCCGCGGCGGAGGAGGTGGCCGTGAGGATGGCGGCAGGCGTGCAGTCACCGAGAACGGCGTGCAGACGGTCGGTGTGGCCGGGTTCGTCGGGGTCGAACAGCGGCACCGAGATCGTTCCGGCGTGGATGGCGGCAAAGAAGGAGATGACGTAGTCGAGACCCTGCGGCGCCAGGACCGCGACACGATCGCCGGGCTTGGTGACCTGCTGGAGGCGCGCCGCGACGGCCCGCAACCGGTGGCCGAACTGTTCCCAGGTCAGCTCCTGCGCTTCGCCGTCTCGGTCCCGCGAATAATCGATGTAGCGGTATGCCAACTCGTCCGAGTTCTCCCGGGTGTGCCGCTGGACGTAGTCGACCAGCGTGCTTCCCGAGTCGAGCCTGATATGGCCCTTCTCGTCGATAAAATCATCGAACTTCGCGTTCATTCCATCTCCTCCGAAGCGATCACACAGGCATGCCACCGGCATGACTGCGCCCCAGACTTCCTTCGCCGAATCGGATCTTGTACAACTCGTGGGGAATGACGTAACACGCCACTCACCCGAATAAGTTCATCGATTCCAAACCATCGATATGTTACAGATTGGCATCGCCGCCCTCGGTACGCTGCGTCTACTCGCCCTTCAGTTGCGAGATGATCGGCGCGAACGCATCCATCTGTGTGGGGAACACACCGACGTAAGACATTGTCGTCTTTTCTCGCACCATACGTATCTGATCGGCGATCTCCTCGAAGCTTCCGATCGCAAGATACGGCGAGCTCAGGATGTCTTCGACGGACAGCTTCGTGTCGACCTCGATGTTGGGCGGGAAGCCCTGATCGAGTGCGGCGAGCGCCATCTCCGCGGTCTGCTCACGGTCGTCGGTGATGACGATGGTGGTGATCGTCCAGTTCAGTTCGATGTCGTCGAACCGGTCACCGGCAGCTTCCCGGATACGGTCGACGCGCTCCATCGTCTTCTCGAGCGTGACACCCGAGAGCAGGAGCTTGCCTTCCTTACTGGTGGGCGTCGCCACGGAGATGATGTCGGCGTACTTGGCCGCGAGCGCCAGCATCTTGGGGCCGCCGCCGCCGACGGCAATCGGGGGACGCGGGCCCTGCCGCGGCCGCGGGCTGCCGGTCAGGCCCTTGATCTGGTAGTACTTGCCGTCGAAGTTGCACTCCTGGCCGCGCAGCAGCACGTCGAGGATCTGCAGGGTCTCCTCGAGCTTGGCGATCCGGATGCCCGGGCGCTCGTAGTCGATGCCGCCCTTGTCGAACTCTTCCTTCATCCAGCCGGCTCCGATGCCGAGTTCGAGGCGGCCACCCGACAGCACGTCGATGGTGGCGGCGTCCTTGGCGAGGATCGCCGGGTGCCGGAAGCCGTTGGCCAGGACGGCGGTGCCGAGCCGGATCTTGTCCGTGGCGATCGCGAGTGCGCCGAGAGCGGCGATCGGTCCCACCTGGTTACCCAGGTGGTCGGGGATCATGAAGCTGTCGAACCCGAGTTCCTCGGCCTTCTGCGCAAGCTTGACGAACCGACGCGCGCCGCCCTCGTCCGCGTTGCCCTCTCCGCCTGCCGCGAATCGGAACTTACGCAACGAGCTGGCGTCGGAACTCATGAATAGCTTCTCCTGTAGTGAAACGCCCGCGTTTCAGGACGTGAACATCGGTGGGGTCGGGCACCGGTGATGCCGCAACAGTGCAGCACTCTACCGGTGCCGAGAAACGCACACTACCGGCCAGTACGCGTCTCGCCTATCTGTTTGGGACGTTTCACGGCTCACCGACCACGGTGAACCCACCCGCCACAAAATCAACTGTGTGCCGGGGTCGGGGCGGCGTCTATCTTCTCGGCAGCCCATCCGGCGATCCACTGCGTGGCCGTCGTGCCGGAGTCGTCGACGACGTACGAGTTGTACATCGCGTGGACCGGGTTGTTGTTGTACTCGAGCAGACGCAGACCGCTTCCGATCCAGTTGCTCGGTTTCAACGCCTGCGCCGGGGCGTCGCAGATTCCGTCCGTCGGGGCGCAGATCTCGACCGCCCGGTCCGTGAGATCACCGAAACCGCCGGGGCGCGGGCCGGTCATTGTGATACCCGGGATCTGCAGACCGGCCAACGACAGTTCGGCTCCGACCCCCGTGACGGGCCGGCCGACATTCGTGGCGGCGGCCGGGTCGCGGCGGCCGTCGGCGATGAGCCCGACACCCAGCACGAGATCTGCCGGAACAGGACCGTCACCTGCACCGATGCTCGACGCGACGTCGCCGGCGATGACGGCGCCCTGGGAGAAGCCGGTGAGCAGGAAGCTGGTCAGCGGGCACTCGGCGTGACGACGAATCAGGATGTCGTTGGTGGCGGCCGTGCCTGCGCCGCGGCTGTTGTTGTACGACTGCTGCCCGTCCGGCGGGAAGGCGATCGGGTTGGAGAACTGGGCGACGTAGGGAACCGTGTACACGTCGGCGCGCGACGGCTCGAACTGCTCCTGCAGCGGCCGCGACACGTTGAGCATCAGCGACGCCGGATTGGCAGTCGGGTTGTACGGGTCGTCCGTCGGGCTGGACTCCCACGTGCCCGGGACGACCACCACCTGGACGTCGGGGCAGCTCGCCGGCTGGGCGTTGGGACGCTCGGGACCGGGCGGGGTCGGGATCGGCTTGGGCAGCCGCCCTGCGAGGAGATACCAGAGCGCGATCACTGCGAGGAGAATCACCAGCAGGATCACGATCAGCACCATCAGCTTGCGCAGGAGGCTGCTCTTCTTCTTCCGCGTTCCGCGCCCGGTCAACGACATCGGCGTCTACTTGCAGTAGGTCGCGTGGGCGACATCCATGTAGGTCTGGGCGTTGGCCGTCGCCTGCTCCTGGGTCAGTTCCTGACCGGCAGCGGACGCCTCGGTGCCGACCATCGCTGTGACGAACACCATCGCTTCGGCGTCGCTCTTGCCTTCGGCCTTGGCCTGGCAGATGAAGTCGGCGGTGCTCACGGCCATGGTGCCGTCGGCGGCCGGCTCGATGCCCTTGGCCTTCAGCGCGTCGAGGAACTTCTGGCCTTCGGCGCTGACCGGGACCTCGCTGGGGCCGGGGAAGTCGCCCGGAACTTCCTCGGGCTGCTCCGGCGGCGCCGTCGCCGCCTCACCCGGGCTCGTCACCGGCGCGGAGGCCGAGGCGCTCGCGCTGGGCGCGGCGGACGCCGAGCTCTCGGCGGAACTGGACGCCGCAGCCGACGTCGTGGCGCTGGTGGACGGGTTCGACGTCGCCGTGGAATCGTCGCTGCCGCACCCGACCAACAATCCGCTCGCTGCGACGGCGAGCGCGCCTACGGCGATCGCCCGTCGGAAGGTGGTGCTGATACGTGAGTGCTGCGGCATCTATTTCCGTCCTTGCTTTCCAAGTCGTTGTCTCTCGACAGGGTACAGACGCAGATCGGGCGGAAGCCTGGTCCGCCGGACCCGGCCCCGCCCGCTGCGCGTGAGATTTCTACTGCGATCCGGCCATCAGTGAATCTCGGCCTTGTTGTCGATCACTGTGACGTAACCGGTCTGGAAGTTCTGTTGAACGCCGCCGGGGATGGCGAACTTGTCGCTGATCGGGAAGCCGAGCCGGCCGCCCTCGTAGCCGGCACTCTTCCAGGCGTCGAAGATCGGTCCGTTCTCGACGGCCCATGCACCCGACAGCGGGCTCCAGTAGATGTTGCCGCCCTCGAACTGGTTGAACCGGCCGCCGTCCTTGACGGCGATCTCACTGGTCTTCGGGAATCCGAGCCACCCGCCCTCGTAACCGAGTTCGGCGTACTTGCCCATGATCATTCCCTGCACGCGGTGGGTGCCGTTCGCGGGACTGAAGTACATGGCGCCGATCTCGAAGCCCTGCACCGCGCCGTCCTTGCCTGGCGTCGGAATTTCCTCGGCCACGGGGTATCCGAGCGGTCCGCCCTCCCAGCCCTGTCGTGCCCACTCGTCGCGGATCGCGCCGCGGACGGCGTGCGCCCCGGTCTGCGGCGACCAGTAGACGGACCCGTGCTCGAAGTGGTTGAAGCGGCCGCGACCGTCGGGGGTGGCCAATTCGGGGGTCGTCGGGTAGCCGAGCGGCCCACCCGGACCACCGGTCGCCTGGTAGACGCCGCCGATGGCGCCGGCCACCGGCTGCGCGCCGGTGTCGGACTTGGCGAAGATCCGGCCGTTGCGGAAGTCCTGCACCGTTCCGCCCGCGAGGCTGTACTCGGGGGTCAGGCAGTCGCCGATCCACGGGTTCGCGCCGGCGACCCCGGCGATGGAACCGCCTGTGGCGCACACCGGCTTGTCGGGTTCGACGTCGACGGCGCCGGCGAGCTGCGGCCACAGCTGGTGGAGCTCGAACTGCCAGTACGGCCACGAGTGTGTGCCGGACGGCCGGTAGTTGACCTGGGCGGGGATGCCCAGCTTGTTGAGCTTGGTCGCGAACGTCTGGGACGTGAGCCGCGACAGGATCTCGAGGCCCATACCCGCGTAATTGGTGCTGACGCCCGGAATTCCGGACGGCTGGTCGTACGGGCCGGTGGTTCCGCTACCGCTGGAGATGTACAGGCTGACGCCCTTGAGCTTGTCGGCCAGCAGGTAGGGGTCGTGCTCTTCCCACGCCGAACTGGTCGGGGGTCCCCACATCGCGTCCGCGTCGAATCCGCCTGCGTCGCTCATCGCGTACGCGACGGCCTGCGGCATCCCGAGCGCGGTGGTGGTGAGCATGCCGGACAGCGACGCGGCGAACGTGAAGAATCCCTGGTTGCGGGCCGCGAGGAACATCGCGGACGTGCCGCCCATCGAGAGTCCGATGACGCCGCGTGTCTGCGTGGTGCGCCAGTCGCTTTCGAGGATCGGGGGCAGTTCCTTCGTGAGGAATGTCTCCCACTGGTAGTTCTGACCGTTGTCCTGGGCCACCCAGTCGGAGTAGAAGCTGGACTGGCCGCCGACCGGGAGGACGACGTTGATGTTCTTGTCGGCGAAGAACGACTCGGCGTCGGTCTCGAGCGTCCAGCCGTTCTCGTTGTCCTGCGCGCGGAGACCGTCGAGCATGTAGACGGACGGGAACTTCTCCGTGGGCTTCGAGTTCCAGTCGCGCGCAAGCAGCATCTGCACCTGGATGGGCACGCCCATCGACGGAGAGTTGATCCAGATCGCCACGCGACGGTCGGTGAGCCAGTCGACGTGATGGATCGTCGCGCCGCCCGGAGCCTGCGTGGCCACCGGAGCCTGCGCGGCGACCGGCGCAGCCGAGACGGTGGCGGTCTGGGTGAACCCGACCGCCACCGGCACCACGAGCACAGCGGCAAGCGAGGCCAGCGTCCGCCTTCGAACATTTCGGGCCGACGAACGCTGACGTTCTGCCTTGAACAGGCCTACTCGCATGACGTTCACTCTCTCTCTGCGCGTCGAGGCCAACACGGAGCACGGCCTCGCGTTCCGGTTCTTTCTACACGCAAACGACAGACGAGTGGGAGTGCCGCGCTGTTACAGCTGGTGCAATTGTTACTTCCGAGCTACCCGATCGTGTTGCCGAGGTCGCCCGCCAGATCGTGGATCTGCTGCTGCCAGTAACGCCACGTGTGGATGCCGCGGGGCGGGAAGCTGTAGGTGACGTTCTTCGCGCCGAGGGTCGCCATCTTGACCTGGAAGGCACGGGTGTTCGCCAGCGACAGCGCCTCGAGGCTCGCACCGGTGCTCGCGTTGAAGACGTCCATGAATCCGGTCGGTGCGGCTCCGCCGGGCGCGGGGATGCCGTTGGCGGCCGACACCCACAGGCGGGTGTTGTTGTCGCGAAGCTTGTTCGCGAACACGAACGGGTCGTTGCGCAGCCACGCCGGGTTCCACGGCGGGCCCCACATCGCGTCGACGTTGTAGCGGCCGGCGTCGAGCATTGCGATGCGGATGGCCTCACGCATGCCGGGAGCCGAGATGTTCAGGTACCCGGACAGCGAGCCCGCGTAGTTGAACTGATCGGGGTGGTAGGCGGCGAGGGTCAGGGCGGCGCTGCCACCCATCGACAGGCCGATGACACCGTTACGGGTGGACTGGAATCCAAGGCGATTCGCCAGTGCGTCGCGAAGTTCCTGAGTGAGGAACGTCTCCCACTTGTACGGGGTCTTCTGGCCGTTGAGGTTCGAGTTCGAGATCCAGTCGGAGTAGAAGCTGGACTGCCCGCCGACCGGCTGGACGACGTTGATGTTCTGCGAGGCGAGGAACGGGCCCGCGTCGGTGTTGACCTCCCAGCCGCTCAGGTCGTCTTGCGCGCGCAGACCGTCGAGCAGGTAGACCACCCGGTTGGTGTTGCCGTCGGCGGCCCGCCAGATGCGGCTCTTGATCGGGCCCATGGCGGAATCGACCCAGAAGTCCTGCGCGGCGGGGTCGAAGGCGGCGGATGCGGTTGCGCCGCCGCCCACCATGGTCACGCCCAGCGGCAGTGCGACCGCCAGAGCAATTGCGGCGGCAGTACGCCTGGCCCATCCGCTTGTTCTCGTCGAACCCCCAACACGCATGAACTCGTCTTCCCTCCGCTTGATCCGTCTCGCGCCGCGGCCGCGGCAACCTCTCGATAACTCTCGTGAAAATCTCACGTACAGACGCCACCCGCGCAGCGCTCGCTGCGCGGGTGGCGTCTCGACGGGATCACCTTACTGACAAAACGTTCCGTTGTGCACTCTCGGGGGAAGGGAATCCTGGGTTTTCCCTCACGTCCCCTCCGGCCGAGGACGCGCATTCCGGAGCGCACGACTGCCGCCCCGCCGGTGAGGCGGGGCGGCAGTCGTCACGAGGGTGGTGTCAGATCACCAGGCGCCCAGGGTGTCCAGGATCTGGCCGCGTGCCTTCCACAGCTCGGCACCCCAGTACGGCCACGAGTGCGTGCCGTTGGCGGGGAAGTCGAAGGTGGCCGGCACACCGAGGGTGGCCAGACGCACCTGGAAGGCGCGGGTGTTGGCCAGGGCGAGAGCCTCGAGGCCCATGCCGTTGGCGGTGTTGTAGTAGTCGATCGGAGCGCGCGGGTGGTCGAACTCGCCGGGCAGACCGCTGGCAGCCGAGATGAACATCGACAGGCCGTTCAGACGCGGGGCGAACACGAACGGGTCGTTACGCAGCCACGCCGGGTTCCACGGCGGGCCCCACATCGCGTCGACGTTGTAACGGCCGGCGTCGATCATCGCGACGCGGATCGCCTCACGCATGCCGGGAGCCGAGATGTTCAGGTACCCGGACAGCGAACCGGCGAACTTGAACTGGTCGCGGTGGTATGCGGCGAGAGTCAGGGCGGCACTACCACCCATCGACAGGCCGAGGACGGCGTTGTTGGTGCGCGAGACACCGTAGTTGGCCAGGAAGTCGGGCAGTTCCTTCGTCAGGAACGTCTCCCACTTGTACGTGACGGGCTGACCGTTGAAGTTGCTCGCCGAGTACCAGTCGGAGTAGAAGCTGGACTCGCCACCGACGGGCATGACCAGGGTCACGTTGTCGTTGCGGTACTGGTCGAACGCGTTGGTCTCGAAACTCCACGCGTTGCGGTCGTTGCGGGCGCGCAGTCCGTCGAGCAGGTACAGCGCGGCGCTACCGCCGCGGGCTGCCCACTGGACCTGGACCTTGATCGGTCCCATGGAAGAGGGAACCCACAGTTCCTCGTAGCCACCGGCCGGCGCGGTCTTGGCGGGACCCGCGTGCGTCGGTGCTGCTGCGGCGACGGCTCCACCAGCGATTCCTGCGCCCATAGGCAGTACCAGTGCGACGGCTCCGATGGCCATCGCACGCTGCTTGAGGCGCTGAGACAACCTCGGTCTGGCAAAACGCATGAATACTGCTCACTCTCTTCGTCTGCGGACTCCGCCACTGGGCGGCTCCGGCGGATTCCGTCGGGGAACAGGCGACCTGCCGGCCCGGGCATGAAGCCGGGTCGGCAGCGGACCTCTTCCAAGTCACACTGCGCTCGGTGGACTGTATGTCACACGAACTTCCCTGACAAACGCTCACGGAGCGCTTTCCAGGGAACTTCCCAGACCACCGTCACGATGACTCATCATCGACGTACATCGTCGCCGACAGTTCCAGCGTTACACAAACGAGATCTGATGTTCCGACATCGAGATCTGCCCGGGACGCCCCGGTGACCCACGCCCCGCCCGGTTCGCCCTATTTGGCCGGTTCCGGAAGCGGCGGCTCGAGATTGCACCGCTGAATTTCATATGCGGGCACTCGCTCGAATCGATAACTCGCGAAATGCAGCGCATCCTTGAAATTCTGCTTGAATCGCGGCCACGTCAGTTCCGATCGATACGACGTCAGCAGGTCCTGCGTCTCGGGGCACGTGAGCGCGACCCGCGCCTCGGTCACCCATTCCTCATCGAGGAATCCGGGCATCCACGGGTGCTTGTCGATCATTCCCGTGTCCACCACGACCCAGTCGGGGTACAGGTTCTTGTCGTGCCCGATACGGCCGTCGTCCAACCGCTCGGTGTGCGCCGCGAGCGGGTAGGCGAGACCCATCTGGTCCAGCACTCGCACGTCGAGGCCGACGTTCATGCTCGTCATGCCGAGGTTCAGGAAGTACACCGTGTGGCCTGCGCCGCCGTCCGGGATCGGAAGGGGCGGAGGAACGACGAACCAGTACGTGTAATCGGCGGACGGGATGAGCAGGCCGCCGTCCGGGGTGTCCGAGATGGTCTGCACCATGGCGCGCATCCGCGGGTAGTCCAGATAATCGTCCGCGCGAATCGGGTGCGCATGACCGGTGTTGAGAACGTAGAAGGCGCGTTCGTCGACAATTCCGGACCGTCCGATAACGACACCTTCCGGCATTCCCGTCGTGTTCGACGCGAAAAACGCCCACACGACGGTGCCGGCCCACAGGAAAGCCATTGCGAGGAAAAGCGACGATTCCCTATTACGCCCCCACGCCGCCCGGTCCGGAATTCGCACCGGAATTACGGCGACCGGAACGATGAAACAGAACAGAACGGGGAGAAGAACGCGGCCGTGCATGAAGTCGCCGCCGACGCGCAACGAGTACAGACCGAGGATCAGCCCGCTCGCGAGAATGAACACGACTACGGCATTCTGCGTTCGCAGCCATCCGCGCAGGCGCGTCAGCCGATTTCCTTCTGTGTGACGAACACCATCTGCGATGGACTTGTCCCGGCCGCGCCAGGCGATCACGGCGCCGGCGAACAGGAAGACCAGCGGTAGCCACAGCAGGTACGGGCCGAGCAGATTCCAGAGGTAGGCGAAACCCTGCGACCACTTGGCGCCGCCTGCGTCCTTCGACACCGCGGTGTTGGGGTACGGGAGGGCGTAGTAGCCCATGCGCCAGATCTGGTAGCCCACCGGAACGATGCCGGCGACGAACACCATCGCCACCCGCACCACCCAGGTGAGACCGGGAGCGAGGAAGATCATGGCCAGCGACAGCACACCCAGGATCGCCAGCTCGGGGCGCACGAGGGGCCCCATGCCCGCGATGAACGAGAGAACGAGCACCGAGGTGGTGGACGGAGCGGTGGCCTGACTCCATCGGACCAGCAGCAGCCAGAGCAGCGCGATCCAGAAGATGACCAGGCAGCTTTCGAGACCCGACGTCGCGAAGTCGCGGGCCGGGGGCACCGCGATGTACACGAGCACACCGGCGGGCATCAGCAACAGCGTGCCGCCGCCGGCGAAGGACCCACCGCGGTACAGGCGCGCGGTGCCGAACATGGCGAGCACGATCGCCGCCGTGGACAGGATCAGCGCGATCGTCAGGACGACGTATTCGAGCCGGGCCTGGGAGAGCCAGCTGAACGCGTAGACGATGTACGTCCACGCGGTACTGGTGTTGGCCTCGACACGCTCACCCGAGTTGAAGACCGGACCGTTGCCTGCGAGGAGGTTGCGGACCGTGCGCAGCACGATCAGACCGTCGTCGGCAATCCATCGCCGTTCCCAGGCACCCCAGAACATCAGGAGGGCCGAGATGGCCACACCCCCGAGGAAGACCACCCTCGAGAGGATGGCCTTCCGGTGGCGTTCGGTGGTCCGCTCCGCGGCGGCGTCCGAGTCCTCGGCGCCTCCTACCAAGTCAGACGAGGTAGACAGCGACACCCACCACTCCGATCCAGGCAATCGCAAGGAGTTGGAGCACGCGGTCGCCCAGCGCGATCTCCTCGGGCTCCCCCGCCTCGCCGCCGTCGACGTCCACGGCGTAACGCAGGATCGCGATGGTGAACGGCACCATGGAGATGGCGTACCAGTTGGTGGCCTTCAGGTCGTCCTGCTGGAACGCCCACAGTCCGTAGCAGAGCACGACCGCGGTAGCGCTGAGCGTCCACACGAAACGCAGATACGTCGTGGTGTAGTTCTCCAGGGACTTGCGGATCTTCGCGCCGGTGCGCTCGGCGAGCTGCAGTTCGGCGTATCGCTTACCGGCCGCCATGAACAGCGAACCGAAAGCCATGACCAGCAGGAACCACTGCGACAGCGCGATCTCGGCGGCCACACCGCCTGCGATGGCGCGCAGCAGGAACCCGGACGAGACGATGCAGATGTCGAGGACGGCCTGATGTTTGAGACCGAAGCAGTAGGCCAGCTGGATACCGATGTAGACGGCCATCACGACCGCCAGCTGCCAGTTGGCGAGGAACGACAGGGCGATGGACCCGCCGAGCAGCACGACCGCCATGCCGAACGCCAGGTTGACGGGCAGCACACCGGCCGCGATGGGGCGGAATCGCTTGGTGGGGTGCGCGCGGTCCGCCTCGACGTCCATCGCGTCGTTGACGAGGTAGATGCCGGACGCTGCCATGCAGAACACCACGAAGGCGAGTGCGACGGGAAGCAGGACGTCGGATTCCGTCGCCGTGCCCGCAGCGACGGGAGCTGCGAGGACCAGGACGTTCTTGACCCACTGACGCGGGCGGACGGCCTTGACGATGCCTGCCGCCAGGGATGTCGGGGGTCCGGTGACGACGGCCGGTTCCTCGCTCATTTCTCTCCAAACTTCTGCTCGGCCTTCAGCACCGCGACCGCAGAAGCGGCCCCCAGGGCAGATCCGGCGAGCACATCGGTCGGGTAGTGCACTCCCAGAACGAGCCGGGAGAGCAGCATCGGCGGTACCAACAACGCAGGCAAGGGTAGCCCGGTGAGACGGCCGAGCAGCACGGCAGCCGCTGTCGTGGACGTCGCGTGCGACGACGGGAAGCTCAATTTGCTGGGCGTCGACACGTTGACCTGGATCGACGGGTCATTCGGCCGGGGGCGGCGGACGATGCGTTTGATCACGATCGAGGCCGCGTGGGCGCCGACCGCACCCACCGCGACTCCCGCCCACTGCCGGCGGCGAGGCTTGTCGAGTGCCGCGCCGATGCCGGCGACGGCCACCCACCCGAGGGCGTGCTCACCGAAGTGCGACATACCCCGGGCGGTCGAGACGACGCCGGGACGGCTCGCGATCGTCGACTGGACGGTGTGCAGGATCTGGATCTCACTGGATGCCGAAGACACGTTCCCACCTCTCCTTGCTGGTCAGGGCAGGAACGGCGTCCTGGTACTCGCGCTTGAGCTCGGGGAACCGCTGGGCCAGTTCACGGCGCAGCCGGATCGCTTCCTTCAGCAGCGCGAGCGCCAGCTTGGGGTTGCGCTTGCGGTAGACGACTCCTCGCCCGTCCGCGGTGGTGACGGTGACGCCGTCCACCTGGGACAGCAGGAACCACCGCGCGTCGATGGTGGGCACGTTGAGCTGGGGGCGCTCGTGGTGCTGCTCGTGCGCGGGCTTCACGTTGTGGACAAGGCCCTTGCCGAGACGCACGATCTTCGCGAGCGGGTTCGTCGGCAGGCCGACCGCGCCGACTTCCTCACCGGAGGGCAGCGGCAGGCTCGTCGACGACGGCAGCACGACGGCGTCCGGGTACTCCTTGCGCATCGCGTGGACGTTGCCGAGCGCGGTCGGGAGCAGTTCGAAGATGTGCTCGGGGCCCTGCAGGAAGTCGGCGATGGCCTGGTTCTGGATCGCGACGGTCGAGTACTCGAGGCACAGCAGGTGCTTGATCGTGGCCTTGACGGTGTTGATCACGAGTCCGCGGCCGTTGCCCGGCATGTGCAGGGCCGCGACGACGAGCCGGTTACGGAGGTGGAAGTACGCCTGCCAGTCGATGGCGTCGTCCTTGTCGCTCCACGCCATGTGCCAGATCGCGGCACCGGGCATGGTCACGGTCGGGTAGCCGGCATCCCGGGCGCGCAGGCCGTATTCGGCGTCGTCCCATTTGATGAACAGCGGCAGCGGCTGACCGAGTTCCTCGGCGGCCTGCCGCGGGATCATGCACATCCACCAGCCGTTGTAGTCGACGTCGATGCGGCGGTGCAGCAGCCGGGAGTTTTCGCGGTCGCTGAGCGGGTAGCGGGAGAAGTCGTGGTCGTACTCGACGTTCGGGGCGGCCGTCCACATGAAGATGCTGCGGTCGACGACCTCGCCCATCGAGTGCAGATGACTGCGCTCCTGGAGGTTCAGCATCTGCCCGCCGACGAGCATCGGCGACTTCGCGAACCGCGACATCGCGAGCGCGCGCAGGATCGAGTCGGGTTCGATCTCGATGTCGTCGTCCATGAACAGGATGTGCTGGCAGTCGGTGGTCTTCAGCGCCTCGTACATGATCCGGCTGTAGCCGCCGGACCCGCCGAGGTTCGCCTGGTCGTGGATGGCCAGCCGGTCGCCGAGCGCTTCGGCCGCCTCCGTGAAGCCGGGCTCGTCCTTGACCTTGCGGGTGCCCTGGTCCGGGATGATGACGGCCTTGACCACGTCCATGACGAGTTCGTCGGACGCCAGCGCCGTCAGCGCCTTGACGCAGTCGGTGGGCCGGTTGAACGTGGGGATGCCGACGGCGACGGTGGCCTCGCCGGGGGCGTCGACCGGCGCGTACCAGCCGGCGCTCTCCAGCACGACCTCGGTGTCGGTGGTGATGTCGAACCAGATCCAGCCGCCGTCCTCGAACGGGGCGAGTTCGATCTCGAACTCCAGCGCGGCGTCACCGTCCTGGAACTCGCGGCCCTCGACGTGGATGCGCGACGAGTCGGCCTTCGAGCGGTACACGTCGATGCGGCAGTGCCCCGACAGCTCGAGACGCAGCACCACGGAATTCAGGGTGCTCCACCGCCGCCAGTAGCTGGCCGGGAACGCGTTGAAGTAGGTGCAGAACGACGCCTCCGCCTCGGCGCCGACCGACAGCGAGGTGCGCGACAGCGAATGCGCGCGACGACTGTTGGTCTTCGCCTCCTCCAGGTAGAGGGTGCGGACGTCGAGCGGCTCGCCGGCACGCGGCAGGATCACCCGCTGCAGCAGCGACTTGCCCAGTAACGGGGCGTCCTCGGTGACCTTCTCGGATTCGAGCAGATGTCGGGCGCTCATTCGGCATCCCCCACCAGGGCCGCACCGGATTCGAAGTGCGGACGCAGGGAGTTGTCGAACATCGACAGCGCGCTGGCGATCGCCATGTGCATGTCCAGGTACTGGTAGGTGCCGAGACGGCCGCCGAACAGAACCTGGTTCGACGCCATCTCCTCCTTCGCGCGGTCGCGGTAGGCGGCGAGCATCGCGCGGTCGTAGGGAGTGTTGATCGGGTAGTACGGCTCGTCCTTGCTCTCCGCGAACCGCGAGAACTCCCGCATGATGACCGTCTTGTCCTTCGGGTAGTCCCGCTCCGGGTGGAAGTGGCGGAACTCGTGGATCCGGGTGAAGGGCACGTCGGCGTCGTTGTAGTTCATGACCGGGGTTCCCTGGAAGTCACCGGTCTCGAGCACCTCGGTCTCGAAGTCGAGGGTGCGCCAGCCCAGCTCGCCCTCGGAGTAGTCGAAGTAACGGTCGAGGGGGCCGGTGTAGACGACGGGGGCGTCGGGGCTCTCGGCGCGCAGGTCGTCGCGGACGTCGAACCAGTCGGTCTCGAGCCGGACCTCGATCTTCGGGTCCTTCGCCATGTTCTCGAGCCACGCGGTGTAGCCGTCGACGGGCAGGCCCTCGTACGTGTCGTTGAAGTAGCGGTTGTCGAACGTGTACCGCACCGGCAGGCGGGTGATGTTGCCCGCGGGCAGGTTCTTGGGGTCCGTCTGCCACTGCTTGGCGGTGTAGTCGCGCACGAACGCCTCGTACAGCGGCCGCCCGATCAGGGAGATCGCCTTCTCCTCCAAGTTGGACGCGGACGCCGAGTCGATCTCGCTGGACTGCTCGGCGATCAGCTTCCGCGCCTCGTCCGGGGTGAAGTAGCGCCCGAAGAACTGCGACACCAGGCCCAGCCCCATCGGGAACTGGTACGCCTGCCCCTTGTGCAGCGCGAACACGCGGTGCTGGTAGTTCGTGAATTCGGTGAACTGGGTGACGTAGTCCCACACCCTCTTGTTCGAGGTGTGGAACAGGTGCGCTCCGTACTTGTGGATCTCGATGCCGGTCTCGGGCTCGGCCTCCGAATAGGCGTTTCCGCCCAGGTGATGACGACGGTCGAGCACCAGCACACGCTTACCCAGCTGTGTTGCTGCACGCTCGGCGACGGTCAGTCCGAAAAATCCGGAGCCGACGACGATGAGGTCGTACCGGCCAGGGGCGGTTGTCTCTGGGGTTGCAGCGGTCACGATGAACCAGGGTAAGCGACTCCGCCGCCCGTGCGCGGCCAAGGGGGGCAAGGACCCCCTCGGCACGCACGAGGAGTTCTCCCTGTATTCACCGGTTCTGCAGACCTCGTTGTTCCCGCCGACGCGGCGATCGCGCTTCATGAGCGGGTGCGCATCGTCCAGCTGGCGAACTTCTACGGACCGCGGTCGGGTGGGCTACGCACCGCCCTCCACAACTGGGGTCAGGGGTACGTCGAACGCGGGCACGAGGTGGTCCTCGTCGTCCCAGGTCAGCGCGACTGCGAGGAGCTGCTGCCGAGTGGGGTCCTGCGGATCACGCGGTCTGCTCCCACCATCCCCGCGACCGGGGGTTATCGCGTGGTCAATCCGCGGCGGGTGGCCGACGTCGTCAGCGGTCTGCGACCCGACGTCCTGGAGGTGTCCGACCGGCTCACTCTGCGCGGTTTCGGGGGCTGGGCCCGCACCCGTGGGGTGCGCAGTGTGGTCGTGTCACACGAACGCCTCGACCGGCTGCTCGGCCAACTCGCTCCGCGCCGCGTGGCCCGCGGCTGGGCCGATGTCGCGAACCGCCGGATGGCCCGCAATTACGACGCCGTCGTCTGCACGACGGACTTCGCGAGCGAGGAGTTCACCCGGATCGGGGCCCCCAATCTGCACCGGGTCCCGCTCGGTGTGGACCTCACGATGTTCCATCCCGGCAAACACGACCAGGTGATGCGCGACTCGTTCGCCGACCCGGCGCAACGTTTCCTACTGCACTGCGGCCGGCTGTCGGTGGAGAAACAGGTGGAACGGAGCATCGACGCCGTCCGGCTGCTGCGGCGGCAGGGCCACGACGCCCGGCTGGTCATCGCCGGCGACGGCCCGCGGCGTGAGGCGCTGCAGCACCGCGCCCGCGGGCTCCCCGTGCACTTCACCGGGTTCATCAGCGACAAGGGCCGCCTGGCGTCGCTGTTCGCGTCGGCTGACGTGTCGCTGGCGCCCGGACCGCACGAGACGTTCTGCCTGTCGGCGCTCGAGTCGCTCGCGGCGGGCACCCCGGTGGTCGCGTCACAGTCGTCGGCGCTCGCCGAGATCATCACACCCGGCTGCGGCGCCCTGGCCAGGGACCGGGGTCCCGCGTTCGCCGAAGCGGTGAGCGGCGTACTCGCGATCCCGTCACGCACGCGCCGGGCGTCGGCCCGGCGGCGGGCCGAGGACTTCGGCTGGGGCGAGTCCGTCGACGGGATGCTCGCCGTGCTCGAGGGAACCGGTCCGCTCTGCCCGGCCTAACTGCCGCCCGTCGGTAGCCACTCGCGTAGCACGCTGGCGTCGATCACCTGCGCGCCCAGCTTCTCGGTCCAGATGATGGTTCCGTTGGTGTACATCCGGAACTTCCCCGCCTCCGACGGCAGCATCATCTCGGGACCGATCGGCGCTCCCAGCGTGCTGTTGACGCCGCCCAGTTCCTTGTACTTCTCGGCGATCGGCGAACCCTCGGTGGTGCCGACGGTGTCCTCGTCCTCACCCGCGGACGCGAGGGTGGACTCGGGTTCGGGGGCGGAAGGCGGTGCGGGGACGCCGAGCCCGTCACCGACCGTGAACCAGTCGGACTTGAGTTTCAGCTTCGACCGCGCCTCGGCGCCCGTCGCCTCGGCGGTGCCCGACGATCCGACCACCTTCACACCGGTGACGCGTCCGCCGTCGAATCCGAAGTTGTTGCGGGTGACCACCTCGAACGATTCGAGGTCTCCGACGTTGAACGCGGACGCGATGTCGCCCGCGGTGAGGGTCACCGTCCAATCGTGGTTCGGTGACACGGTGTCGCCCTGGTCCTCGACGGCCGGGAACTCGCCGCCCGCGGTGTATCCGCCTGTGGACGAGGAGAATTCGGCGGCAACGGGCTTGTTGTCCTTCGTCAGGATCGTGCCCTTGGTGGAACGGACGGCGTCGGTGGTCCGCGGGTCTTCCTTCGCGGAACCCCCGTACACCTGGCAGCTCTGGGTGTCGCAGGTCTTCGCGTACTCTTCCCGGTTCTCGGCGGCAGCGTAGGAGCGGGCCGCGACGGCCTGCGCCCGAAGCGCCTCGGCCCCACCGGTGTCGGCCCAGCCGGCTTTCGCCTCGGCGGGCACGACGCCCAGGAGGTAGTCGTCCATGTCGAGGACGTTGACGGTGCGGACGGCGGCGCCGTCGAGCGCGACCCCGAGCGCGCCGCGGTAGGGGGTGTCACCGGCGCACAGCTTCAAGTGCTCGTTCGCGGGACGGTCCGGGGTCAGGTCGACCGGGTCCACCCACGGATGGTCGGTGGCGTCCTGCCACAGGACCTCGCCGGCACATCCGCGCGTCACCACGACGTTGGCGCCGCCGTCGGCGGTCGGCGTGAGGTGGACGGCCTCTCCCGGTCCGACGGGCTTGCCGGCGACGACGGCGCCGGCGTCGGAGTAGACGTCGAGCGGCTGATCGTCACGCGCCTGCAGCCGGACGCTGATCTGTGCGTCGGCGAGGGTGCCGAGTGTGGTGCCGCCGTAGTAGTGGCCGAGGATGCGCTCGGCCGCCCATCCCTGATCTTTCGCGTATCCGTAGGCGCCCCACTGGCCCATCCCGCGGCCGTGGCCGTTGCCGTGCCCGGAGAGCGTGAACGGCGTGTCGGAGGCGACGGTTTCCCGGACGTCCTGGCCGGAGGAGCGCACATGCACGACGACGCCGGTGACGGCTCCGACGACGAGGACGGGTGCGATGCCGAGCGCCGACGCGCGCAGAAGCCTGGCAGTGAATCCGCGCGGGGCGGGAGGGCCCGCGATGTACCGCCTCCTGCGGGTCCAGGCAGGTCTACCTGCACGAACCCCGAATTCGGTCTTCGCCATCACTGCACTCCTCATCGCTGAACAACGAGCGCTGAGACGGGGCGTGCACCTCGTCTCAGCGGGTCCGAGAAATTCGGGATAAAGTCTCAATGTAAGGTTGAGCGTTATGGACCTGTGTGACTAGTGTGGCAAGAGTGGTTGGAGTTAGCAACAACAGTCTCTTCAGTCACATGAGCATCACGAGTTGCAGACACGCGAGGTCGCTCGCAGGAAACTACAACTGAGGAGAGTCCCCCTTGCCGCACCGTCGACCGAAGCCCTCGATCGTCCTCGGGGCTGTCGCCGCTCTGGCTGTCGCAAGTCCCGTTGCGGTCTACGGCATCAGTAGCGCACCCTCCGACGTCAAATCCACGAACGAAACCTCCAACTCGGCAGTGTCCACCGAGATCGCGCAGGTCGTGCTGTCGCAGATCCCCGACATCGTGATTCCGCTGAAGGAACTGACCGGGCTGAACCTGCCCGACGTCAACATCGGCGACCTCCGGAACCTGAAGATCCCGCCGTACCTCCACATCCCCAGCAACGTGCAGCTCCCGGGCGGAATCCAGATCCCGAACCTGCAGATCCCACTGAAGCTCCCCGCCCCGGGCGACGTCTCCGACCCCGCGATCCTGCCCACGGCCGATCAGCAGCCCGGCACGATCGTCAAGGAACTGTCCCGCGACACCCCGTTCAGCATGGTGGCGCTCACCTCCGAGACCCTCGCGTCCGCGGAGTCGAAGGTCCGGGCGCTGCAGGCCGACGGAACGTGGGGACAGTGGGTCTCCCCCGACATGATCGACACGCGTCGCACGGACAAGACGGCGTCGGACGGCAAGGTCGCCACCGAACCCGTCTACGTCGGGCTGACGAAGGCGATCCAGATCCTGACCCCCACCTCGATCCCTGCACCGGCAGGCGCACCCGCGCCCGACGCGGTGCCCGCTCCCGCTCCCGCCCCGGCACCCGCAGCCCCTGCTCCCGCCGCCGACGGGGCCGCACCGCTCGGTTACACCCCTGCCGCCGTCAACACGCCGTTGCGGCAGCAGCCGGCACGCGCGGGCGCCGACGACGTCACGGCCGTGCTCATCGAACCGGGCAGTGGTCCCGGCGACGCGACGCTCGGCGACATCGCGAGCCCCCTCGACAGCGGCGGTCCCAAGGTCATCAGCCGCCAGCAGTGGGGCGCGGACGAGTCCATCCGGTGCCAGGACCCCGATTACGACGACTTCATCGGCGGTGCAACCGTGCACCACACCGCGGGAGCCAACGACTACTCGAAGGCCGAATCGGCCGAGATCGTCCGGGCGATCTACGCCTACCACGCGCAGACGCTCGGCTGGTGCGACATCGGATACAACGCACTGGTCGACAAATACGGCCAGATCTTCGAGGGTCGCGCAGGCGGTCTCGACCGTCCGGTCCAGGGCGCGCACGCCGGCGGGTTCAACGAGAACACCACCGGAGTCGCGATGATGGGCGACTTCTCGTCCGAGGATCCGCCGCAGGCCACCCTCGACGCCGTCGGCAAGTTCCTGGGCTGGAAGCTCGGCAAGGCCGGACTCGACCCACTCGGTGAGACGACGATGTACTCCGAGGGCACCGAATTCACTCCCTATGCCGAGGGTGAGGCCGTCGATCTCCCGGTGATCTTCGCGCACCGCGACGTCGGCAACACGTCCTGCCCCGGAGACGCGGCGTACTCACACATGGACGAGATCCGGCAGATCGCGGCGGCCAACCTCGGCGGCGGCAACGCGTCGCTGGCCTCGGACGCACCCTCGGGTGAGGCTCCGGCGCCGTCCGGCGGTCCCGGCACGGACGCCAGCGCCAGCCTCGGCGCCGGAATCCCCGCCCTGGTCAACGAACTGCTGCGGCTCACCGACCCGTCGCCGGTCGCCCAGAAGTGGGTGGCGGAAGGCGGCGACACCGGCCGGCTCGGCCAGGCCATCACCGGACTGCTGCAGGCCAAGGCCGGTAACTCGGGCGCACAGTTCGCCAACGGCGCCATCTTCACCTCGCCCAACGGCGGTGTGTGGGCGGTCCTCGGACAGATCTTCAAGACGTGGCAGAACCTCGGAGCCGACAACGGCGAACTGGGCCTGCCCACCAGTGACGAGTACCCGATCCCGGGCGGTCTGCGCACCGACTTCGAGAACGGTTCGCTGATCTTCAACGAGATCACCGGCATCGTCACCAAGGTGTTGAAGACCTACAACGACACGTACGCGGAGGCCTACAAGAACGGTGCCCGGGTCGATGCCGCGGCCCCCGTCGCACCGCCCGCGGACCCGGCTCAGGTTCCGCCGGCTCCGGCCGAGCCCGCTCCGGCTCCGGCACCCGAACCGGCTCCCGCGCCCGCTCCCGTCGAACCGGCACCGGTTCCGGCCGGCTGATCGGGTTTCACCCTCCCGGGCGCTGGTGGTCTCAGGACCACCAGCGCTCGAGTACTTTCGCGACTCCGTCGTCCCAGTTGGTGGCCGTCACCTCGTCGGCGGCCGCCTTGGCGTCGGGGTGCGCGTTCTCGACGGCGACACCCCGGCCCGCGAGGTTCAACATCGGAATGTCGTTGGGCATGTCACCGAAGGCCACGATGTGCGACGCCGTCACGCCGAGTCGCTCCGCCACCAGCGCGAGACCCGACGCCTTCGTGATTCCCGACGCCGACAGTTCGATCAGCCCGTTGTCGGTGGAGAACGTGACGTCCGCGCGGCGACCGATGTGCGGCGCCAGCGCGTCGACCATCGCCTGACTGGACATTTCCGGCACCCGGATCAGCAACTTCACCGCGGGGGCCGCGACGACCTCGTTCTCGGACATCTCGGTGTTGTCGGGGTTGAGCCAGGCGTGCTGGTAGCCGGGGGAACTCACGAACTGCGGTGTCGCGGCGTCGTGGGCGCTCACCCCGACACGCTCCGCCGCGAGCCCGGCGCCGGGCAACACGCGGAGCGCGATCTCCGACAGCCACGTGAGGGTGTCGACGTCGAGGGTCGCGGCGCTGAGCACGCGGTCGCTGTCGCTGTCGTAGATGACGGCGCCGTTCGCGCAGACGGCGAGCGGCGCGTAGCCGAGGCCCTCGACCACCGGATGGATCCAGCGTGGGGGCCGGCCGGTGGCCAGCACGAAAGGGGTTCCCGACGCGACCACCGACGCGACGGCGTCGCGGGTGCGGGCACTGATGCGCTCGTCCTCCCCGATCAGGGTGCCGTCGACATCGGACGCTACAAGGCTCGGTCGGTCTGGGCTCACCCAGCCATTCTGCCTGCCGAGTCCGCGGCGCCGCCGGGCGGCCGTTACCGGGCCCGCCGTTCCTCGGCTTCGCGGCGGTCCATCTCGGTGGCCTCCTCGATGGTCGGCGCGCTGCCGCCGAGTCGCCGGGGCACCCAGTACGCTCCCGCCGGATGGTCGAATCCGTCCTGCACCCGGCGCAGGATGGCGTCCATCTCCGTGTGCAGGGTCTCGGTGAGGGCCTCCGCCGGTTCCCGCGGCTCGATCGGCCTGCCGACCTCGACGGTCACCGGGAACCGATGCCGCCCAAGTTGTCTCGGCTGCCCCTTGGTGGCGATCCGCTGAGCGCCCCACACGATGACGGGCACGAGCGGCACCCGGGCGTCGATCGCCATGCGCGCCGCACCCGACTTCAGTTCCTTGATCTCGAAGCTCCGGCTGATGGTCGCCTCCGGGTACACACCCACCAGTTCGCCCTCGCGCAGCCGTTCCACCGCGGCGAGGTAGGCGCCCGCGCCGGCGGTCCGGTCGACCGGGATGACCCTGCACCCACGCATCAGGAACGCCATCACCCTGTTGTGCGCGAGTTCGGCCTTGGCCATGAGCCGCAGTTTGCGGTCCACCGCACCGACCGCGAGTGCCAGCTGGACGAAGTCCAGGTAGCCGGTGTGATTGACGGCGAGAACCGCCCCACCCTCGGTGGGGATGTTGTCCAGGCCGACTCGCGTCATCCTCAACCCCTGGAAAAGGGACAACGCCTTGGCCGTCGACTCGACAGCCGTGTAGACAGGCTCCACCGCCACCTTCTAGTTACCGGTCTCCCGGGCCCGACGGGACTGTGCCTTCGCCTCGGCGTCGGCGGCGTCCATCTTGTTCGCTTCGTCGAGTGTCGGCGCGCTGCCACCGAGGCGCGCGGGCACCCAGTACTCGCCCGCCGGGTGGTCGTAGCCCTGCTGGAGGTCGGCGAGCATCGTCGTCATCGTGGCGTGCAGCTTCGCGGTCAGCTCGGCCGCGGGTTCGAACGGCTGGATCGGCTCACCGACGGCGATCGAGATGGGAGTGTTCGTGCGGCCCAGCCGCTTCGGGAACCCCTTGGTCCACACCCGCTGCGCCCCCCAGATGACCACCGGGATGATCGGCACATTCGCCTCGATCGCCATGCGCGCGGCACCCGACTTGAATTCCTTGATCTCGAAGCTCCGGCTGATGGTGGCCTCCGGGTACACACCCACCAATTCGCCGCGGCGCAGGAAGTCGACGGCCGCCTTGTACGAATCCGCGCCGGCGGCCCGGTCGACCGGAATGTGCTTGAGCGCGCGCATGATCGGGCCCGAGATCTTGTTGTCGAACACTTCCTTCTTCGCCATGAAGCGGACGTACCGCTTCACCCGGCGGGCCGGAAGTCCGGCGTAGGTGAAGTCCATGTAGCCGGTGTGATTGATCGCGATCACCGCCCCACCCGTCGACGGAATGTGCTGATCGCCCTTGACCGTGAACTTCAGCCCCTCGAGGGCGAATACGGTGCGGGCGATGCCGATGACGGTTCGGTAGACGGGTTCCACAATCGGCTAGCGTAGCCGGGTATCCGCGATCTGGCCCGCCGTCGGGGACGGACATTCGGTGGGGAGTCGAGAGAAAGGGCGCGCTGGAGATGGCTGGCAGGGGCAGGAGGGCGCTCATCGCGCCGGTCGTCGCGGTGATCCTCGGCGCGGGGGCGGCGTGCGATTCGCAATCCGGCATCCCGACGGAGGAGCCCCCGGCCGACACCGCGTCCGCTCCCGCATCCGCCGCCGAGCCCTCGACCACCACGCCGCCTGCCCCGGTGCCGCAGGTGATCGTCGGCGACGTACCCGGCAACCCCGCAGCGGTCGACGCCGTCCGCGCCTGGGCCACCGACCTGGTCACCCGGCCCGACACCGTCCCCGCGAAATGCTGGACGCTGCCGCCCGCCCAAGCCGCCGACCAGTACGCCGACACGTCCGCGATCCTCGGGGCCCTCGCGCAACCCGGCGTCGACGGACAGTTCGCGGTGTCGTGGACCGGCGGCGGCACCACGGTGTCCGTCAAACGCAGCGAGATCGCGTCCGGCTACGCCTGCCCGCACGTCCACCCCGCCGGGACCGTCGACTTCTACACCCCCGCCGACGCCGAGTACGCCGTCACCCGATTCCTGTCTCGGGAGTCGGGCGCCCCGGTGAACAGGGCGGACACCGAGACCGCCTACCCGCTGATCTGCCCCGGCTTCAGCCCCTGGGACCCGTCCGGCACGGGCACCGGCGGCAGGCCGCCGCTCCAACTCGACCCCGACGTCCTCGCCGGGACCACGGCGTTCGCCGCCGACGCGATGACAGCCACGCCGGTCCGCGGCGACTACCTGGAAGTGTCCGTACCCGTCACCGACGTGTCCGGTGTGACGAACACCAGGCAGCTCACGCTGTCCATCGGCCCCGACGGCTACTGCCTGGGCGAAGTGACCTGACCGCACGTGAGTGGCATGGTGTGCTGGAGCGCGCATTGCCACTCACCTGGGGGGACCGCCTACTCTGGAACAGTCGCTCAGCTCCCAGGAGGCATACCAGTGCAGGTCACCAGCGTCGGACACGCCGGATTCCACATCCAGACCGAGGCAGGCTCGATCCTGTGCGACCCCTGGGTGAACCCCGCATACTTCGGGTCCTGGTTCCCGTTCCCGGACAACACCCAGCTCGACTGGGACGCCCTGGGCAACTGCGACTACCTGTACGTGTCGCACCTGCACAAGGATCATTTCGACCCGGAGAACCTGAGCAAGCACGTCAACAAGGACGCGACGGTGCTGCTCCCCGACTACCCGGTGCCGGACCTCAAGCGTGAACTCGAGGCGCTGGGCTTCCACACCTTCTTCGAGACCGAGGATTCCGTCAAGCACAAGGTCACCGGCCCCAAGGGTGACCTCGACGTCATGATCATCGCGCTGCGCGCACCCGCGGACGGTCCGATCGGCGACTCGGGTCTCGTGGTGTCCGACGGCGAGACCACGTGTTTCAACATGAACGACGCACGACCCGTCGACATGGACGTCCTGCACGACGAGTTCGGCAAGATCGACATCCACCTGCTGCAGTACTCGGGCGCCATCTGGTACCCGATGGTCTACGACATCCCCACCAAGACGAAGGCCAACTTCGGCAAGCAGAAGCGTCAGCGCGGCATGGACCGCTGCCGCAGCTACATCGAGCAGGTCGCGGCCACATGGGTGGTGCCGTCCGCCGGACCGCCGGTGTTCCTCGACGACGCCCTGCGCTACCTGAACGACGACCGGGGTGACGAGGGCAACATCTTCCCCGACCAGATCACGTTCCTCGAGCAGATGCGGATCCACGGCAACGACGGCGGCATCCTGATGATCCCGGGGTCCACCGCGGACCTGAAGGGCGGCGAGCTGACTCTCACGCACCCGATCCCGGACGCCGAGGTCGACAAGATCTTCTCCGACAAGGCTGCCTACATCGAGGACATGGCGAAGCGCATGGCGCCGGTCCTCGCCGCCGAGAAGGCCACGTGGGCCCCCGCCGAGGGCGAGCCGCTGCTGGAGGGGCTCAAGGCGAAGTTCGAGCCGATCATGAAGCAGTCCGACCTGATCTGCGACGGCATCGGCTACCCCGTCGGCCTGGTGATGGGCGACGAGACCGTCGTCCTCGACTTCCCGCAGCGCACCGTCCGTCCGCGCGGCGAGAAGGACGGCAAATACCGCTACGGCTTCCGCATCGCCCCCGAACTGGTGCGCACGGTGCTGCGCGACGACGAGCCCGACTGGGTGAACACCATCTTCCTGTCCACCCGCTTCGAGGCGTGGCGCGTCGGCGGATACAACGAATTCCTCTACACGTTCTTCAAGTGCCTCACCGACGAGCGCATCGCGTACGCCGACGGCTGGTTCGCCGAGGCCCACGACGACTCGGCGTCGATCGAACTCGGCGGCTACGAGATTCAGCGTCGCTGCCCGCACCTGAAGGCCGACCTGTCGAAGTTCGGCGTCGTCGACGGCACCAACCTCACCTGCAACCTGCACGGCTGGCAGTGGGACCTCGAGTCGGGCCGCTGCAAGACGTCCAAGGGTCACGAATTGCGGTCCACGAAGCTCTGACCCCGGCGGGCGAATGTACCCTTCGGCGCATCTGAGACGTCGAAGGGTACGTTCACCCGGCAGTGGGGGCGTCGGCGCGGACCGGCGGCAGCCACCGACGCACCAGGACCGCCGACAGCAGCACGGGAACGGCCAGCGCCGCGACGAGCGTCGTGACCGACAACCACAGTGACCCGACGGCGACGCCCGCGTAGACCAGCACCGCGGCCACCTCACCGAACAGTCCGGCCACCGACGTGACGGTGGCGCGTGCGGGACCGGTGATCGCATCCTGTACGCGCGCTTCCGACACGATCATCGCGTTGCCGAGGATGCCGTAGCCGACGCCGAGCGCGAGGAATCCGGGGACACCGCCGAGCAGCGCTCCCCCGCCGAGCAGGATCGCGGCAACGGCGACGGCCCGCCCCATCGTCACGGCACGCATCGACGCCGTGCGTCCGGCGAGGGCTGTGCCGACCACCTGACCGCTCACCGTGATCGCGACGAGCAGCGGTACGGACGCCGTCGCTGTGCCACCGTCGCGGGCGAGGAGCCCGAAGTACTCGTCGAACGCCAGGAACGCGATCAGCACCGCCGACAGCAGCACTCCGTGCCGGACCACCGCCTCCCGCGTCACCTCGCCGAGGCCGGCGCGCAGCATCGCGGCATACCGGGCCGCGAGTCCCCGTCGTTCGTCCGCGGCTGCGAGGGTCTCGTCCGACTCTTCGACCTCGGGTGCCGCGGGCAGCAGCAGGGCGAAGCCCCCGTGGACTATGGTCGCACCGACGCTGACCCATCCGACCAGCGGATATCCGCCGAGGACGTAGAGCGGCGCCGCCGTCAGGGTCGCGAGAAGGTTGCACACCATGGCGCCGGAGTTGGCGAAGCCGAGCAACCTCGCGAAGTCACCGGCGGCGCCTCGCGCCACGAGTTCGTCGTACAGCAACGCCTCGAACGTGCCCGACTGGATGGCGCCGCTGATGCCCCACAACACGAATCCGGCCGCGAATCCCGCGTACGACGGCACGAGGATCCACACGCTGAATCCGGCCGTGTACAGCACGGACGCGAACACCAGGAGGCCACGTCGAGACACGGTGTCGGCCCACGCGCCGGACGGCACCTCGGCGACGAAGGACACGACCGACCAGATGACGAACAGGGACGAGATCTGACCGACGCTCAGTCCGTGGTCGGCGAACAGCAGGTCGTACAGACCATAGAGCGGGATGAGGTCGCGCATGGACACGTAGCCGACCACGCGGACGGCGAGAGAACGCTGCGAACTGGGTCAAGGCTGGGCGGCGGGATATCTCACGCGCCCAGTTTCGCACTCCGCGCCGGGGGTGTCACCCCGTTTTCGACTATCCGACGGTCGGCGGCTGATCGACGAGCTGGGCCATGTAGAGCTGGTCGCCCATCTTGTCCATCAGTTCGATCTGCGTCTCCAGATAGTCGATGTGATCCTCTTCTTCCTTGAGGATCGTTTCGAGCAGTTTCGCCGACGTGGCATCGCCCTTGTCGCGGCACATCTGGATTCCCGGACGCAGGCGCTCGACGACCTCGACTTCGATGGAGAGGTCGGAATGGAACTGCTCGCGCAGGTCCTGTCCGATGCGCAGCGGCAGCAGCTTCTGATAGTTCGGAAGCGCCTCGAGGAACAGGATCCGGTCGGTGAGGATCTCGGCGTGATTCATCTCCTCCATGGACTCCGCCCGAGTCTTGTCCGCCAGTTTGGTGAAGCCCCAATTGGCCTGCATCTTGGAGTGCAGGAAGTACTGGTTGATCGCAGTCAGCTCACTGGTCAACTGTTCGTTGAGAAGAGCAATAACCTCGTCGTCGCCGCGCATGACTTCTCCGTTCGCCCCGGTTGAGGCGAACGTACCACCGGAAATATCCCGCAATGTGGAGAATCGCGGGATTCAGTTGTGCTGCGGTTTCGTCACGCGGCCACGCTGTCGGCGGCCGACCGCTCCAGAATCTCCTTCAACCGATCGACGCAGGTTCCGCATCCCCATCCGGCGCCGCAACGCTCACCGATGGCATCCGCACTGTCAGCTCCGGCAGCACAGTGCTCGTGCACTTCGTCTTCCGTCACTGCCTTGCAGATGCACACGAACATGTGGAGCTCCTTACCAACTCGATTAGGTAAGGGTTACATCATTTCGGCGTTCGCGCAAGGGTAGCCTTCCCAAAAGCCCTGCGCCTGCGTTCATGGCTTCAGGACATCCGTCCCGACAAACGGCACGAGCGCCTCGGGCACCCGCACGGTGCCGTCGGACTGCTGGTGGTTCTCCAGGATGGCGACGATCCACCGGGTGGTGGCGAGGGTGCCGTTGAGGGTCGCGGCCGTCTGCGGCTTCCCGTTCTCGTCGCGGTACCGGACACCGAGACGACGCGCCTGGAACGTCGTGCAGTTGGACGTCGAGGTGAGCTCGCGATATGCCTGCTGCGTGGGCACCCAGGCCTCGCAGTCGAACTTGCGGGCGGCCGACGACCCCAGGTCGCCGCCGGCCACGTCGATCACGCGGTAGGGCACGTCGATGGCAGCGAGCATGTCGCGCTCCCACCCGAGCAGGCGCTGGTGCTCCGCGTCGGCGTCCTCGGGCTTGCAGTAGGTGAACATCTCCACCTTGTCGAACTGGTGGACCCGGATGATGCCGCGGGTGTCCTTGCCGTAGCTGCCGGCCTCGCGGCGGAAGCACGTCGACCAGCCGGCGTACCGCTTGGGCCCGTCGGCGAGGTCGAGGATCTCGCCCGAGTGGTACCCGGCCAGCGGGACCTCGGACGTGCCGACGAGGTACAGGTCGTCGTCGGCGAGGTGGTAGATCTCGTCCGCGTGGGCGCCGAGGAACCCGGTTCCCGCCATGATCTCCGGTCGCACCAGCACCGGCGGGATCATCATCTGGAAGCCGTTGGCCATGGCCTTCTGCGCGGCCAGCTGCAGCATTCCCAGCTGCAGCATCGCGCCGAAGCCGGTGAGGAAGTAGAAGCGGGCGCCGGACACCTTCGCGCCGCGCTCCATGTCGATCAGCCCCAGCGACTCACCCAGCTCGAGGTGGTCCTTGGGTTCGAAGTCGAACGTGGGAATCTCGCCGACCGTCTCGAGGGTGACGAAGTCGTCCTCGCCGCCCGCGGGGGCGCCCTCCTGGACGACGTTGGAGATCGCCCGGTGCGCGGCGTCGAGCGCGGCCTGCGCCTCGTGCTGCTCGGCCTCGGCCTGCTTGACCTTGGCCGCGAGTTCCTTGGAGCCCTCGAGCAACGCCGGACGCTCCTCCAGGGACGCCTGCCCGACCTTCTTGCCGAACGCCTTCTGCTCGGCACGCAGATTGTCGCCGGCGAGAACGGCGGCGCGCCGGGACGCGTCGGCCTCGAGCAATGCGTCGACCAGGGCGGGATCTTCGCCACGGGTGCGCTGCGACTCGCGGACGGCGTCGGGGTTCTCGCGGAGGAACTTCAGGTCAATCACGGCTTCAAACCCTACCGGGCGCCGCGGGGCGGCTCACTCCGGTTTCGGTTCCAGCAGGCTCAGAAGGTCCTCGCGGCCGAACATGCGGGCGGCGTCGACGGCGGTCGGGTGGCCGGTCGTGGCGTCGGCACCACCGGCGACGAGGGTCCGCACCACGGCGTCCTCACCCTTGAACAGCGCCCCTGCCAGCGGGGACTGTCCCTTGTCGTTGAGCCGGTCGACGTCGGCGCCGCGGTCGATCAGGACCTGAACGGCCACGGCGTGACCGTGGTAGGCGGCCAGCATCACCAGAGTGTCGCCGTTCTGATTGGCCAGGTTCACCGGGACGCCCGCGTCGAGGTACGTGGCCAAGGACACGGCGTCGCCGGATCGTGCCGTGTCGAACACACGCCCGGCGAGCTCTTGCAGTTCAGGATCCACCGGCTCGGCGGAGTGCTGAGGATCGTCACTCATGGTCGTCGAAGTTACGCCAGGTTCCAGCCGATTGCGGGAGTTGTTCTGCTTCCACGAGCGGAACAGGCATTATGGAAATCGATGTCCTCAGATCAGTCGAACGGCGCCGACCCCCAGCCGAAGAATGCCGGGCAACCGGAGAAGGCTCCCCGCAGCATGTCCGCGACCACGACGCGTCGCGCGCTCGCGGCCGTCGCGGCAGGTGCCGTGGTGGCGGCGATCGCCACGTTCGCGATCGCCGGCGGTTTCAACCGCAGCGAGAACCTCCCCGCGCACTCCGCCGGTTCCGGACCGCAGGCGACGGGTTCGGTGGACGGCGACGCGTTCGCTTCGGCGGCCGCGGGCGACTGCCTCGACTGGACGCCGTCGAACGATCCGCAGGAAGACCGGAAGGACGTCGCGAAGGTCGACTGCTCGGAGGAACACCGGTTCGAGGTGGCGGCGCCGCTGGACCTCAGCGTGTATCCGGGCGCCGAGTTCGGTCCGGGTTCGCGTTACCCGGGTGCGCTGCGGTTCGCCGCGCTGCGCGACGAACACTGTGTGCCCGCCGTCGACTCCTACCTCGGCGCGAAGTTCGATCCGTACGGCAAGTTCAGCGTGGGTCTCATGTTCCCCAGCGAGTCCGGTTGGGCGGCGGGCGAGCGCACTCTGCGGTGCGGCCTCCAATTCTCCAGCACCGCAGGGACGTTGCTGCCGTTCACCGGCAAGGTGGCCGAGCAGGACCAATCCAACATCTGGGATCCGGGCACCTGCATCGGCATCAACCAGAACGTGCCCACCGATCCCGTCGACTGCGCGCAACCCCACGCCTTCGAAGTGATCTCCGTCGTCGACCTGGCCACCCAGTTCCCTTCCTCGATGCCGGCCGTCGAAGACCAGGACAAGTATCTCGAAGGCGTGTGCACGCAGGCCGCCAACGAGTACCTCGGTTCCGCCGACGCGCTGCGCAACAAGACGCTCACGCTGTTCTGGGACAACCTGGAACTCGACAGCTGGCTCGCGGGCAGCAGGCGGGTGAACTGCTCGGTGGGCAAGGAGACCGACGCCGGCGGCTTCTCGACCATCACCGGTTCGGCGAGGGGCGAGATCCTCATCAACGGCGCGGCGCCCGTACCGCCGCCGCCGGTCCCGGAGGGTAGGTCGATTCCGACACCGCTTCCCGGCGCAGCGCCGGTCCCCGGGAACTGATGTGGCGGTGAGCATGACGCCCGACCGATTCGAGGAATTGGTGGGCGACGCACTCGATCTGATCCCACCCCAGCTCGCGTCCGCGATCGACAACGTCGTCGTCCTCGTCGACGACCGCAACGACGAGGACCCGTATCTTCTGGGCCTCTACCACGGGATCGCGCTGACGGAACGGGACAGCCATTACGGCGGATCGCTGCCCGATACGATTACCGTCTACCGCGACGCCCTCCTCGAAATTTGCAGTTCGGAGGAGGAAGTCGTCCACGAGGTGGCCGTCACCGTGATACACGAGGTTGCGCACTACTTCGGGATAGAAGAAGATCGCTTGCACGAGCTCGGCTGGGGATGAACGGTTTTCCCGAGAAGAAATTTCTCGGGTTCGGGGGGAACCGAAGAGCGCGTTGCAGCGTCCAAGTGTGTAGGGACAGCTGCACATGCAGTTCGTTTGCCGGGGGGCAACTGCCTTCCGCCTGCCTAGGTCAAGAAGGAGTTCGACGCAATGCCAGCTCTGCACGTCGCACCTGAAGCTCTTGTCGCCGCCGCCGTGGAACTCGACGCGCTCGCCGCGCGTCTCGAGACCGCGGTCGCTCTCAACTCCGCGGCCATCCGCGTGCTTCCCTCCGGGAGCGAAGAGGTCTCGCTGCACGCGGCTGGCTACTTCAATACCGTCGCCAACACGTTCACTCCTGCTGTCGCCCAGGGCATTCTCGAGATGCGCGAGACCGCGAACACACTCCGCACCCAGGCCGCGCTGTATGTCGCCGAGGACCTCGCGCTCGGCGCGTCCCTCGCTGCGGGCATGTGACGGCCGGCGCCTCGAGACCACCAGGAGATCAGACATGACCATGGGACTGACAGGTGTCATCTGGTTGCCCCGAGGGGCAACCGTCAACTCGACCACCCTCGCCGCCGGCGCGGGTCCGGTGCCGCTCAGCGTGGCGAGCGCGGCGTGGACGGCGCTGTCCACGAGCTTCGTCGACGCCAACCTCACACTCGTCCGCGTGATGGCCGAACTCGCGGCCGGCTGGCAGGGAGTGTCCGCGGTCGCGGCGCTCGCGAAGATCACGCCGTTCACGGTGTGGACGGCGGAATGTGCCGAACTCGCCGCGGACACCGCAGCGAAGGCCGGGCTCGAAGCGGGCGCCTACACCACCGCCGCGCTCATCATGCCCAGCATCCCCGAGATCGTCGCAGTGAAAACCGCGAAGGCCACCGCGTACACGACGGGTGGGGCGCTCAACGGCACCGCCGCGGCCGCCGAAGCCGCGGACCGCGCGATGGACATTCGCGCCGGGCTCGTGATGGAGGGATACGAGGCCGCGTCGAACATCCTGGCACTCAAACGCACGTACAGGCAGCCCCCTCGTATCGTCACGAAGGCCGATTCGAAGGAGGTCGGGACCTTCGACGAAATCCCGTCCGACGGTGAATTCGATCCGACGCGTGCCGCCGCTGCCGCACTGATGGCCGCCGGCCAGAACCCGGCCGTCACCACGGCCGCGTCGCAGGTCGGGAGCATCGCGGGCACCACCGTCTCGACCGCCACGTCGGCGGCGAGCAACATCGGTGGCGCGGCATTGTCCGCGGTCACCGGTGGCGGCGTCACCCCGATGGTGGGCGGTGCGCCGATGATGTCCGGCGGCGCGTACGGCGGCGGCTCTGCCTCGACCAGCGCGGCGGCAGCCCGCACCTCGGTCGGTGCGATCGGTGCGGGCACCGCAGGCGGGGCGACCCTGCCCGAGGGCTGGGGCAAGACGGACGGCGGCCAGGGCGCACGGCCCGGCGCACCGGCAACCGCACCTGGCGGGGTGATCGGAGACGTTCGCGCCGACGTGAACCCGGCTGCGGCGGCGCGCGGCGCCACCGGCAGCGGACCGATGACGGTCGGACGTGGAGCGGGCGCCGCCGGGGCGGGTTCACAGGACGAGGACGAACGGGAGACCCCCGACTACCTGAAGAACTTCGAGCACTTCTCCGACGGACGCACCGTCATTCCGTCGGTCATCGGCGCGAACCCCGACCACCGGGAGTCCGGACGGTGATCGACCTGGGCACCCAGCCGGGCGTACCGACCCTCCCGGCGGTGACCCTGGGCCTCGACGAAATGGATTATCTCGTCGACATGCTCGCACTCGATGTGCTGCCGGTGGTGCTCGACGCCACCCCGCGGTACGACACGTACGACGCCAGGGACGCAGCGTTCCGCGGCGCAGTCGACACCCTCGCCGCCCGGGACCTGCTCCCGGGCGGTGGGGTTCACCCCGAACTCGCCGACCGCCTACGGGTTCTCGCCCGGCCTCTGTGGGAGATCGCCCTTCGCTGGTACGTCGACGGCAGCATCTCGAGACTGTGCATCTCCCAGGGCGATGCTCTCTCGGTGCTGGCCCTGCGCGCCGGCGACACGTACGTCGTCCAGGATGCGGGCGCCGACATCTTCGCCCCCGTGATCGGAGCGCTGGGGGCCGCAGAGCCGATGAACGTCGGCGTCGTCAACGCACCCACGGTCCAGCTCGGCGAAGCCTTCGATCAGGGCGGGGACGGCAAGACGCTCGCCGCCGCCCTCACCGCACTCGGGGTGAGCGCGGTCGACGCGACCGTCCTCGGCAACGCGATGGCCGGCTGTACCTCCTACGCCGAGATCGTCGGAATCGTCTACGGCGACGGACGATACGACCCCGTGGGCGGGCCTGTCACGGTCTTCGACACGTCGGCGGGACGCATCGTCGGCACGTCCAGTGTCTCCGCGCACGGGGTGGGGTGGTCGTCGCTCAGTCCCGGCACCCCGCAGCGCCTGCGGCAGGCGCTGGAGTCGCTGGCCGACCGGCTCCGCTGACCTACACCGGTTGCCGCTTCCACCAGGCGCCCGTCTCGCGGCGCTCCTTCCAGGTAGTGAATTCGTACCGGTACATCCGCGCACGCACGTGTTTCGGCGGCTCCTCCGGGAACGGGTTGTACTGCAACAACTTCAGCGTGTCCCGATCGTTGCGCAGCAGCCTCTCGACGAAACCCCGGAACCACGGTTCGGCGTAGCCGGGCGAGATCGCCGTGAACCAGAACAACCAATCGAGCCGCAGGTGATACGGCGCGAACTGGCGCGGTCGCCGGTTGACGTCACCCGGTTTTCCCTTGAAGCCGTACTCCTTCCACACGGAGTGCACACTGGCGTGCGCGTCCGACGTGCCCTCCACGATCACCTCGTAACGCACCCGGGTGATGCTGCCGAACGCGCCGTACGTGTTGACGAAGTGCCACTTGTTGAACGACGCATTCATGCGCTGTCCGTGGGAGATCATGTTGCGAATCGGCCAGTAGCTCAACACGACGACGAGTGCCGTCACCGCGATCACCAGCACGACGAAGGGCATCGGCGCCGAGTCGCCGGCGGCCGGGACGTCGAACGGCAGCACCTTCTCGTACGCGTCGTCCGGGATGACGGACAGTCCCAGCACGATGGTCGTCCAGTTCAGCCACGAGAAGTTACCGCTCGCCACCAGCCACAGTTGGGTGAGGATCATGATCGTCGCGGCGACGGCGGCGACCGGTTGCGGCGCGAACAGCCCGAACGGCACCACCAGCTGAGCGAAGTGGTTGCCGAGCACCTCCACCTTGTGCAGCGGCTTCGGCAGCCGGTGGAAGTACCAGCTGAACGGTCCGGGCATCGGCTGGGTTTCGTGGTGGTAGTACAGGCAGGTGAGGTCCTTCCAGCATCGGTCGCCGCGCATCTTGATCAGCCCGGCCCCGAATTCGAGGCGGAACAGCAACCACCTCAGCACGAGCAGCACGAGTATCGGCGGACCGACCGAGGCGTTGCCCAGGAAGATCGCGAGGAAACCCGCCTCGAGCAGCAACGACTCCCAGCCGAAGCTGTACCAGATCTGGGAGACGTTGACGATCGAGAGGTACAGCACCCACAGGGCGAACCACACGAGCATGCACGCCGCGAGCGGGACGACCTGCGTCAGACCGAGCAGCGCGGCGAGAGACAGTGCGGCGCCGGTCCAGCAGACCGCCTCGAAGAATCGGTCCGAGTAGTGGAAATGGAAGATGCTCGGTGAACGTCCGAACGTGACCGCGCGGAGAAAGTTCGGGACGGGCAGCATCCCGTTGCTGCCGACGAGCGGCCTGAACTGGTTTCTCGCGGCCACGAACGCGACGAGATAGATCGCGGCAAGCCCCTCGGTGACGAGCAGCCGACCGAGCGAATAGTCATCGCCAACGAACCAATCCACCGCCGTCACTCCTCGAGGACGGTTTCCTCCATCGTCGCGCAACCCCACAGTGCGCGCAACGACGTCACCCCATCGGGTCGTCCGCGCCGGGGATCACCCGGTGCTCGAACGGTGGCTCGACGGTTCCCCAGCGCACGCACTCCCAGCCGCCGCCCGCGAGCGGTGTCAGCTCCACCGACTGGGTGTTGGCCAGATGATTGTTGGCGGCGAACAGCCCGGGCACCCCGGCGAGTTGCGCCGCCACGAGCCGGATGGCGGCGCCGTGGCTGACCAGCACGACGTCACCCGATTCCGCCGGGTCGTCGAGGTATTGCTCACGCAGGGCGTCCACGACCGGCACATACCGTTCGAGGATGTCGTGGGCGGATTCCCCGCCGGGAACCCGGGCGTCCAACTCGCCGGTGTGCCACAGGTGGAACGTCTTCATGAACAGCTTGTGCGACTCCTCGTCGCTGCGGTCCTCGAGTTCACCGGCCTGGGCCTCGTGCAGGCCTTCCCGCACCTGGACGGCGATGCCCGACGCGAGTTCGACGAAGCGCGCCGTCTGCCGGGCGCGCAGTGCCTGCGAGGACACGAGGGCGGCCGTCGTCGCTTTCGCGGCGAGGTCGGTGCCCAGTCGTTCGGCCTGGGAGAGCCCTTCGGGTGTCAGCCGGGCACCGGGCAGCCGGGTGTCGAGCCTGCGCTCGACGTTGGCCTCGGTCTGCCCGTGCCGGACCAGGATCAGCTTGCCGCTCACGATTCCCTCTCTCCCTGACGGATTCGTTCGATCCAGTCCGCTGCGTCTCCGTCGGACGGCGGCGGCGGGCCGCTGGGGTTCGCCGCGGGCCAGGACCCGAGGAACCGCACGTGCGACTTGCGGTGCAGCGCACGGAACGCCTCGGCGACAAGCGGGTCGTCGATGTGCCCGATGCAGTCGACGAAGAAGCGGTACAAGCCGGGGGTGGTGCGGACTGGGCGCGATTCGATCCGGATGAGATCGATTCCGCGGGTCGCGAACTCGGAGAGCACATCGACGAGGGAGCCGGGTGTGTTGTGGGGTTCGAGCACGGCCGAGGTGCGGTCACCGCCGGTGCGGGCGGGCACCCGGGTCGGCGCGGTGACGAGAACGAACCTGGTGCGGGCGCTCTTCTCGTCCGCCACCCCGTCGGCCAGGCTGCGCAGCCCGAGCCGTTCGCCCGCGAGCGCGGTGGACACGGCGGCGTCGGCGAGGCCGTTCGCCACGTCCTCGGCGGCGCCTGCGTTGGAGGACGCCGTTTGGAGTTCGGCGCCGGGGCAGTTCTCCTCCAGCCAGATTCGCACCTGACCGGCCGCCACCGGGTACGCCCGCACGGTGCGCACCTGATCGAGCCGCTCGATGCCTGCCCCGCCGAGGATCGTGAACGCCACGTCGAGCTCGGTCTCGGCCACGATCTGCAGGCGGTCGCCCAGCGCGAGCGAGTCGAGGGTGGGCACCACGGCCCCCTCGACGGAGCTCTCGATGGGAACGACGGCACCGTCGACGACGCCGTCGCGCACCTTGGCCAGGCTGGCGGGCGGACTCGTCGCGGCTACCCGCTCGACCGGGCCGTCGAAGGCACCCGCGGCCTCGAGCTGGGCGAGCGCCATCTCCGTGAAGGTTCCCGAGGGTCCGAAATACGCGATCTTTGGCACGCCTACGAGATTACGCACCGAGCGTTGACGGACCGGCGCATTGACGGTGAATGTTTACCGCAGACCCGCGTCCGCCAGCTCACGGGCGACGAGCGCCGGGTCGTGCACTTCGACCCCCAGCAGGACCTCGCGGACGGCCTCCGCGGCCTCGGGGATCAGCGAGGTGAGCGTCGTGGGATCCGGTGCCGCGAGCGCCGCCCGCACGTCGTCGCCGCGAAGGGACGCGACCGTCCCGGACAGCAGCGCGAGCACCTCCGCCGTGTCCCGGGCCCTCGCCACGTACCCGACGTCCGCGTGCGCGAGGACGGCCAGGAAGTCGGCGACCTCGCCGATGGCGTGCCCGTTCGCGAGGCCCGGGATGCGGCCGGCGTCCGCGAGTTGCTGCGCCGACTCGGCCAGACCGAGGTCGTCGCTGCCGTCGACCGTGACGAACACCGCGAGCGGAGACGGCAGCCGGAGCGCGACCGCGTCGCCGAGCTGGTCCGCGGGGCAGTCGAGGTGGAAGCGGACCGCCTCGTAGGAGGCCTGCTCGCTGGTGCGGAGAACGGCGGGATCGACGTCGAGACCCACGATGACGCGGCCGGCGTCGGTCCCGACGGCGTCGAGCAGTGCGGACGCCGGGACCACCCGCGGTCCGAGTGCGCCGCCGACGGCCGGGCCCGTGTCCCGGGATCCGCTGAGAAGTTCCGCGAGCAACGACTGCGGTCCGCGGGATCGCGGGACACCGAGGGTGAGAGGTATAGCCACCTCCCCACCGTAATGCCCACCTCGTGGACCGGAATCGTCTCGGGGTGTTGCCATCGCCGACTCGGCCAGATTAGGTTAGGGTTACCTCAGTATCGCGGAACCCTGAAGGAGGCTCCATGCCCGTCACGACCACCGGTCCGTCCACCGCCGAGCGTGTGCGTAGCTCGTGCGCACGGACCCAGGACGCGGTACTCGCCGTCGAAGGCAGCGCACCGACCGTCACGTCGGTACACCACCTGCGGTCCAGCGGCGACGTCGTCGTCGCGGTGCCCACCGAATCGGCGGCCGCCACGTTGTCCTGGCTCGCCGGTGGCGGCGGAATCCCCGCCGTGCTGGAGCTGACCGACAACTCACCGCTCGCGCTGCGTGAGCCCGTGCGGTCGCTCGTCTGGCTGCGCGGCACCCTCCACGCCCTCTGCGAGGCACACACCCGGACGCTGGCCGACGAGGTGGCGTCCGAATACCCGCACCCCGGACTTCTCGACGTCGGGCACGATGCGACGCTGCTGCAGCTCCGCCTCGAATCGGCGGTGGTCGCCGATTCCAGTGGCGCCGAACCCGTCGCCCTCGACGACCTGCTCGCCGCCCGGCCCGACCCGTTCTGGGAACTGGAGACCGCCTGGCTCCAGCATCTCGACGAGGACCACCGCGACCTCATCGACATGCTGTCCCGCAAACTGCCGCCCCACATGCGACGCGGACGTGTCCGCCCCCTGGGCATCGACCGGTACGGGCTGCGACTGCGCGTCGAGAACGACCACGGCGATCGCGACATCTGGATGCCGTTCTCGGCGCCGGTCGACGACACCGTCGCGCTGAGCAGGGCGATCCGGCTGCTGGTGGGATGCCCGTTCGTGAACGGACTCCGCGCGCGCGGCTGATCGGTATTCCGGTTCGGCGCACGCTAGCGTGTGCCGCGTGATCTCGCGTGCAACGCTCGCCTCCTGGATACGGCCTGCCCCACCCGAACCGGCGGCTCCGCCGGCCACCGGGAGCGAGCGGCGGGCCCTGTGGATCGAGATCACGATCGTCCTGCTCGTCACGTTCGGGACGAGCGGACTGTCGGGACTGCTGTCACTGTCCGAATCGCTGCTGACCCCCGGAAACCTCGCCGATCAGGCCGTCGCCCTCAACGTCTCCCGCGCGGAGAACCAGATCATCGACATCGCCCGGCAATTGCTCGGCGTCGTGAAACTCCTCGCGTGGGCTGCGCTGGGCCTGTACCTCCTGTGGCGCAGCGGCCTCGGCCCGCGCGACGTCGGGCTCGGCCGATTCCGCTGGCGTCCCGACGCGACGCAGGGTGTCGGGCTCGCCGCGCTGATCGGTCTGCCCGGGCTCGGCTTCTACCTGCTGGCCCGCGCGGTCGGCGCCAACCTCACCGTCGTGCCCAGCACCATCGGGGATCACTGGTGGCGGCTGCCTGCTCTGATCCTGTGGGCGATCGCGAACTCCGGCGCCGAGGAAGTGCTCGTTGTCGCATATCTGATCACCCGGCTGCGGCAACTCGGGTGGGGCGAGAATTCGTCACTGCTCGCGTCGGCGGTGCTCCGCGGGACATACCACCTCTACCAGGGTTTCGGGGGCGGACTGGGCAACGTCGCCATGGGTCTGGTGTTCGGCCGGTACTGGCAGAAGACTGGACGGTTGTGGCCTCTCGTGATCGCCCACGCCACCATCGATTCGATCGCGTTCGTCGGCTACGCCGCCCTGCGCGGGCACGTCGGCTGGATTCCGTAATCCGGCCGGACCAGTAAAGTCGTGCGGGTGACCGGCGACGCCCCCTATCCTCCGCTGCCGCCCCGTCCGCCCCGGCGGACGCAGGGCGGGCAGCAGGTGCCGCCGCCCCCGAACCGCCGAATGCCACCACCTGACCAGCGGGTTCCTCCGCAGACGCGGCGGGTGCCACCGCAGGGTCCCCCGCAACAGGGACCTCCTGCGCCCCGCCCGCGACATCCCGCTCCCCGGCAGGGTCCCCCGGCGCCGCCGCCGGAGGGCACCCAGGTGATCCGCCGCGACGGACGCGGCGCCCCGCCGCCTCAGCAGGCGTGGTCGCAGGCCCCCGAACCGCAGTTGTCCCGGTCGGCGCCGCCGCAGGGACCGCGCGGCTACGCGCCCACCCAGACGCCGCAGCCCTACCGTGACGCGCCGCCACCGCCGCCTCGGGTGCCCGACCGGCGACCCCCTCGCACGCCACCACCACCCCCGCCGCTCGCACCGCCGCGGACCCCGGAGCCCCCGGGGCAGCGACGCCCCAAGCGCAAGCGGAACTGGGGTCGGCGCATCGGCATCCTGTTCCTGGTGCTGGTCCTGGCGCTCGCGGGCATGACGTACTACCTCGACAGTTCGCTGAACCGGATCGACGCGCTGGCCGATTACCCCGGCCGGATCGACGACACCCCCGGCACGAACTGGCTGCTCGTCGGATCGGACAGCCGCACCGGGCTGACCCCCGAGCAGGAACAGCAGCTGTCGACCGGCGGCAACAGCGGCCCCGACCGCACCGACACCATCATCGTGGTGCACGTCCCCAGCGGCGGCGGCCCGGCGACGATGGTGAGCATTCCGCGCGACTCGTACGTGTCGATCCCCGGCTACGGCGAGGACAAGATCAACGCATCGTTCGCGTTCGGTGGTCCGCAACTGCTGACCCAGACGGTCGAGGAGGCCTCCGGTCTGCACATCGACCACTACGCCGAGATCGGGTTCGGTGGTTTCGCCGGCATCGTCGACGCGATCGGCGGCGTCGACATGTGCCTGGACACCGCCATCGACGATCCGCTCGCGGGAATCAACCTCGCGCCCGGCTGCCAGGAACTGACGGGGGCGCAGGCCCTCGGCTTCGTCCGCAGCCGTGCGACCGCGCTCGCCGACATCGACCGGATGAACCATCAGCGGATGTTCATGGCGGCGTTGATGTCGAAGGCCACCAGTCCCGCGACGTGGCTCAACCCGTTCCGCGTCTGGCCGCTCGTCACCGACACCGCCGCATCACTGCGTGTCGACGAGAGCGACCACATCTGGCACCTCGCCGCACTCGCGTGGGCGGTGCGCGGCGACATGATCACCACGACCGTTCCCGTGGGCGGTTTCGAGGACGTCGACGGCGCCGGGAACGTGCTGCTCTGGGATCACGACCGGGCGTCGCAGTTCTTCGACGCGCTGGCGAACGACCGTCAGGTCCCGGCCGAACTGGTCACCACCGGACCGTGACCGACGCCCGTAAACTGACACCCATGTCTCAATCGGCGACGAAGACCCCCACCGAGTTCCACGCCCTCCTGCTGCAGCAGATCCGCAACGAGTTCACCGCATCCCAGCAGTACATCGCGGTAGCCGTCTATTTCGACTCGCACGATCTCCCGCAACTGGCTCGCCGCTTCTATTCGCAGGCCGCCGAGGAGCGTGGCCACGCGCTGATGATGATCCAGTACCTGATCGACAACAACCTCCACGTGACCGTCCCCGGCATCGACGACGTAGTCACCGATTTCGATTCGGTGCGCGCCCCCGTCGCCCTGGCGGTGGAACGGGAACGCGTCGTCACGGAACAGATCACCAAGCTCGCCCGGACGGCCCGCGACACCGGCGACTACCTCGGCGAGCGGTTCATCCAGTGGTTCCTCGAGGAACAGGTCGAGGAGGTCGCGAGCATGCACACCCTGCTCACGATCGTCGAACGCGCCGGCGACAACCTGTTCGACATCGAGGATTTCATCGCCCGCGAGATGAGCGGGAACTCGCCGGTCCGGCCGGGTGCACCGAAGAGGGCGGGCGGCGGAGTCTGACCCTTCCGGGTCAGCAGCGGGTGGGCGCCGGTTCGCCGCGGAACCGCGCGGCCACGTATTCGTACGCGTCCGGAAAGCCCACCACTGCCGTCGTCATGTGCTCGGATATCTCGTACGGGACGAACGTCAGTCTGGCGCCGGCAGCGCAATAGCGGTGCGCGGTCTCGGCAACCGAATCGAACGGTGTCAGCCCGTCGAGGGTGCCGTGCCACAGGTAGAGGGGTGCGGTCGGGACACCGTCGAAGTACCGCAGGCTGTTGTCGCGCAACACCTGATGCGCGCCCGAACTCGCCATGAGACTGGTCGACGCGGCCAGCTGTCCGGCGCTGCGAAAGGCGCCGTGGAACAGGAGGAACCGGCGGCATTCGTTCGACATCCACTCGCGCAGCCACAGTCCGGTTGCGTTCAGCTGCGACGAAATCGGTAGCTGTTCCGGGTATTCGCGTTCCAAGCCGATCGCGGCAGCGAAAGCGAGCCCGAACCCCGGGTGCGGGTTGAATCCCAGGCCCTGGGCCATCTGCTCGAGGTCCGCCGGAATCCCACCCGCCACCACCGCGTCGAGTTTCAGCTCCGGCGCATAACTCGGGGCCAGCGCCGCGGCCCACGCGCTGGCCATTCCTCCACCTGAATATCCGGCCAGCGCTACGGGGCTGTGCGACAACCCCAGTTCGGCCACCCGCTGCACCGCCCGGACACTGTCGAGGGTGATCATGCCGCCGAGTTTCGCGGCACCGTAGGCGCCGGTCGGGCCGAGATGGTCGGGCACCGAGACCGCCCAGCCGCGTTGCAGACCCAGATACAGGCCCGGCGACTCCTGCAGTTCCAGGTTGAACAACGACCGCGACGGAGCACATTTGGTTCCGAGCGAATTCACGATGGCCTGATACGACACGAGCGGAGGATTCGCGACACCGCGGGGAAGCAGAACCGTGGTGACGGCCAGGATCGGATGTCCCGTCGAATTCGTCGACCGGAACGCGATCTGCCACCCGTCCGAGTTCGCGTACATCCAGGTGTCGATCCGGCGCGTCCGGACGACATCGCCTGGACGAAGGACCCCGAGGTCGGCCGGAGCGAGGTAGAAGGGGTCGGGATCCGGCCACGGATACAACGGTTCGGCCTGCGCCGGGGCCGGAATCGCCGCCCCCAGGAAAAGGGCACCGAGAATCAACGCTAGCCACGCACCGGATCGTCTCAACATGTGCCTGCCCCTCCGCACCGTCGGAACGCTGTGAATTTTATACACGGGCGAGGCCCCGCCGACGTAGTTTGCCGCGTTCCCGCCGAGGATCCGCCGCCAGCTCAGGTTAGGAAAATGACATCAGAATGGTCCCGAAATTAGGTTGACTTTAGTTTGGGCAAGCTTTCCAAATTTAGGTCCAACTTGGATGACACCCGCTCTGACCAGCGATATTATCCATTTCATGACTTCCACTGACGCGCACAAGACGAAATTCCACGCTCTGCTCCACGATCAGATTCGCAACGAATTCAACGCGTCACACCAGTACATCGCGACTGCCATCTATTTCGACAATGCGGACCTGCCGCAGTTGGCCAAGCACTTCTACAAGCAGGCCGTCGAAGAGCGCAACCACGCCATGATGATCGTCCAGTACTTCCTCGACCGCGACATCTCCGTGGAACTGTCGGGTGTCGACGCGGCGAAGGGCCAGTTCGAGAACGCACGCGAGCCGATCGCCCTCGCCCTGACGCAGGAGCAGACGGTCACCGAGCAGATCGTGCAATTGGCGAGCACCGCCCGCGAGGAGGGCGACTACCTCGGCGAGCAGTTCATGCAGTGGTTCCTCAAGGAGCAGGTCGAAGAGGTCGCCAGCATGACGACGCTGCTGACCATCGCCGACCGCGCGGGCAGCAACCTGTTCGACCTGGAGGAGTTCGTCGCACGCGAGATGAGCGGCCCCGCAGACACGTCCGGGGCACCGCACGCAGCGGGCGGTTCCATCTAGGCGGCTCCGCCGCCCGTGCGCCTTTCTGGTTGTGGTTGCAACCAGAAAGGCGCACGAGCCCGAAGGGCCTAACGCAACGTGACCTGACGGCCACGCAGTCCGTCGCGGGCGCGTCGCTCCTCGGTGGTGAGCGGCGCGTCGACGGCGAGTGCTTCGGCCAGTCGCTGACCGAGTTCGACGGTCGCGGCGGCCCACTCGTTCGCGTGCTTCTCGCGGTCCAGGTCGAACACCGGGACCAGCAGACCGTGCGTCCGGAACGACCCGGCGTAGCGCGAGCCCTCACCGAGGTGCAGGCCGCCGGTCGCATGCACGCGCGCCAGGGCCAGCATCAGATCGTCCTCGTTCTCCGGGCGCACCCAGCGGATGTGCGCCTTCTCGCCCGCATCCACCCACCACGCCGCGACGACGCCTTCGGCCTCGACTCGCGCGGACGGCATGATCGCCGCATTCGCGTGCTGCACGGTGGTCGCGACCTCGGGGGCCGGCTCCACGCCTTCGGGGATCCACCAGTTGAAATCCTGGTGCACGGTGATGTCGAGCTGTGCGTCCGCGTCGATCACGTCGGCCAGTGCCGGGGTCTCGGATCCAGGGTTGGCGGAGGTCAGCGATTCGCCGGCTGCGGCGTCACGGACCCAGGCGACGGACGCGGCCAGATCGGCGCCGAGATCCGCGGAATGCGCCTGGACCTGCACACCGACGAACCCGGTGGCACTGTCTCCCTCGTCGCGCACCAGCGCCGCGACAGCACCGGGCAGCACGGTCGCGAGCGTCACCGGACGGGACGAATCCTTGACGGGCAGCGGGGCGGTCGCCGACGGGACGAACTCGCGCAGCGCCACCAGATCGCATTCGGCGGCGAGGCCTTCGAACGGCCGGGTCACTGCCGCTGCGGCGCTCTCCCGTTCCGCCTGCCGCTGCGCGAGCTTCTCGGCGCGGGCACTACCGGGCTTCGGACCACTGTTTCTCTTGCTCTTCTTTGCCACGACGCCAAAACCTACACGCCGACGCCGGTCCGGTCAGGACGCCAGCCACTTCTTGGTGCGGCCGGGGTGGTTGGTGGCCACCCAGCTGACCCCGAGTTCGCGGCACAGTTCGACGTCGCTGCGGTTGTCGACGGTCCAGCAGTACGTGGCGCGTCCCGCCGCGGCGGCCTTGTCGACCATGTCCGGGTGTTCGTGCAGCGTCTTCACCGACGGACCGACCGCGGTGGCGCCGACGGTGGTCGCGGCTCCCCCACCGAGGTACCGGGCGGATTCTCCGAGCAGCACGGTCGGGAGCATCGGCGCCGACCGGCGGATCCGCCACACCGCTCCGGCGGAGAACGACATCACGACCGCGCGGGAGTGGTCGGCGGACGGCGGTGCGGCGATGCCGAAGCGTTGCAGTTCGGCGAGCACTTTGCTCTCGACCAGGCCACCGAACCGCACAGGATGCTTGGTTTCGATGAAGAGTTTCACCGGGCGCGCCGACCAGTCCAGGGTGAGCGCGATCAGCGCACTCAGCTCGAGGAGTTCGGCCGGCTCGTCTTCCGTGCCGTAGTTGAACTCCGCCAGCTCCTCGAGGGTCATCTCGCTGACGACGCCGGCTCCGGTGGACGTCCGGTCGACGGTGCGGTCGTGGACGCACACGAGGTGGCCGTCCCGGGTGAGCCGCACGTCGCATTCGAGCCCGTCCGCGCCCTCTTCCAGCGCCAGCTCGTACGCGGCAAGCGTGTGTTCCGGCATGGCCGCGGATGCGCCGCGGTGCGCCACCACCAAGGGTCCGCGCCGGTCGGGGCTCACGGCGCGACGGCTTCCCGATCGCCGGCCTCGGACGTCTTCTCCGCGGGCTTCTCCGCGTCCGTCTGCGGCGGCGGCGGACCGGTGGCGATCACCCAGCGGGTGACGGGTTCCTTCGCCCCCTTCAGTGTCCGGCCCTCGAGCCGCCGGAGCACCATCAGTGCGAGTACGGCGGTCGCGGAGGCGACCAGCGCCGTGAAGGCGGCCAGCAGGACACTGTCCGCCATGGCCTGCAGACCCGGCCTGGAGCGCCAGAACCAGTTGAAGACGACAAGCACGGCCCCGAAGATCCACAGGCTCCACCAGGCGCGGACCAGCAGGACCGCGCGGGGGTCGCGGCGGATCACCTCGAGCAGGTACACACCCGGCATCACCAGGTTCAGGCCCGGCACCGCGCAACCGACGATCACCTCGGTGGGGGTGCGCGGGTCGGACGTCTTGGCCCGGGCGAACGTGCGGCGCCGCATCCGCAGCAACCAGCACACTCCGCCGATCCCCGACAGCAGTGCGAGGAGCATTCCGCCGGCCTGGCCGAGGAACACCGCGATGTCGGACACGGCGAGCAGGGTGGGATCGATCAGCCGGGTCCGGTTGCGGAGGAGGACGGCGTATCGGCCCAGTTCGGCGATCACGGCGAAGGCGTACAGACCGGCGGTGAGGGTGAGGAAGGAGGCCGTCTTGCCGGCGAGCAGTTCCGGCCAGTCGCGGCGCGCGGAGGGTGATTCGACGTGATCGTGGAGTCCCCAGCGGGGGATCTCGGTGTAGTGCGGGGTGGGGCCGGCCGTCGGCGCCTCGGCCGCGAGACCGCTGCGGCGCAGCGGGGATCGCGCGATCCAGCGGAATCCCCGGCTCGCGGGTGGTTGGTGCTGGTCGGTGCGGACGGGGGCGAGCAGCACGCCGTGGCAACGCGGGCACCACTGCGCCGGGGAGCCGAGGACCGGCCACCGAGCCGCGCATCGCGCGCACACCTGAACGACGACGCTCATGCCCTCCGCACCCACTTCACATTGCCGATTCTGTCACGCCCCGCGCATGCGGGCAGCCCACGACCGAATCGTCCTTTTTGGGGAGAATGTGTGAGCTGCACCACGAGAAATGCCGAGTTATCCACAGTTTCCACAGGTTCATACACAGTTATGGATAGTGTGAGTAGTGCTCATACACAGGTCAGAGCGCATGCGAATCCGCGATTGTTGACAGCTTCGGATGAACGGTCCACAACGGTGGATGAACTTGACATCGCAGCTCGGTGAACAACCGGACTCGGTGACCGACGGCTCGGCCCGGAATTACCCCTCCAGTTCGGATCGCCCGCGAAGCGACCCGAGAACTCCGGACCGGCCGTCGTCTCCCCCACCTGTGCCGGGCGAAAATGTCCCGACACTTGATCTGACGCAGCCCGGCGCGGTTTGGTTCCACCCGATCTGTAATCTCGGAAAACGATGACGGACGACGTCGGATCGCGGTGGCACCTCGGGCCCGCCCGTGTCCTCCAGGTGGCCGCCGCCCTCGTCGTGGTGCAACTTCTCGTGCGGACGTGGGTGGCCGCCCGCAGCGACTTCTACTGGGACGATCTGATCCTTGCCGGACGCGGTGGAAGCCTCCCGCTGCTCTCCGCCGACCTGCTGCTCTACGACCACGACGGTCATCTCATGCCCGGGGCCTTCCTGGTGGCGGGTATCGCGACGCGGGTGGCGCCGTATCAGTGGATCCTGCCGATGCTGACGATGATCGCGTTGCAGGCGGTCGCGTCGTATGCGGTCTTCCGGTTACTTCGCACGATCCTCGGTCCACGACCCGTCCTGCTCGTTCCGCTGGCGATCTACCTGTTCTCTCCGCTGACCGTCCCGGCGTTCGCCTGGTGGGCGGCGGCACTCAACGCACTGCCCCTGCAGATCGCGCTGGCCTGGGTGGCGCGCGACGCCCTCGAACTGTGCCGCACCGGGCGGCGGCGGTACGCGGTGTCGGGCACGCTCGTGCTGATCGCGTCGCTGCTGTTCTTCGAGAAGTCCGTCGTGGTCCCGTTCGCGGCGTTCGCGACCGTGGCTCTGCTCGCGCACGTCGGCGAGCGGGAGCGGCCGGTGCGGTCGACGCTGCGGCGAGGCGCGGCCCTCTGGCTCCCGTCGGCGGCGGTGCTCGCGGTGTGGGCGGCGTTCTACTTCTCCACCGTCGCCTCACAGTGGGAATGGGCGGGTGCGTCGCGCGCGTTCGAATTGTTCCACCACGGCACGTCGCTCGGACTGCTGCCCACGTTCGTGGGTGGGCCGTGGACGTGGGATCGGTGGATTCCGAGTCCCCCGTGGGCCTCCCCGTCGACGGCGCTGGAGGTGGTCGGCTGGGTGGTCCTCGTCGCGGCGGTCGTCGCGACGGTCCGGTCGAAGCGCCGCATCGGCTGGGTGTGGGTCCTCACGGCCGCGTATTTTCTGCTGTCGGTGACCGCGATGGTCGTCACCCGCTGGGGCGCGGACACCACCTACGAACTCGCGCAGACGCTGCGCTACTACACGGACACCGCGGTGATCCTCGCGATCGCCGTCGCGGTGATCGCCCGTGCACCCCGCCGACGCGCCGACCCGGTCCGGGTGCGGCCGCTGGTGTCCGTCGCCGCCGTGGTCGCGTTCGTCGCGAGCAGCCTGTGGTCGACGTACACGTTCACCCGCAGTTGGGAGGAGAACCCGACCACCGCGTACCTCGCGACCGCGCGTGCGTCGCTCGCCGAACGGGATGACGCTCCGATCCTCCAGCAGCCTGCGTCCATCTGGGTGCTGTTGCCGGTGGCGTACCCGAACAACCTGGTGAGCCGGGTCTTCGCCCCGCTGCGCGACCGCCCCGAGTTCTCCGACAGCACCCCCGACCTCCGGATGATCGACGACGCGGGTTCGGTGGTCGACGCCCAGGTCACGTGGGTGCGCGCGATCGATCCCGGACCGGTTCCGGACTGCGGGCACCTGGTCGACCAGCGCAGTTTCGTCCAGCTTCCCCTGGACGGACCGCTGACCGGCTGGGAGTGGACTGCGCAGCTGAACTACATGGCCACCGCGGACGGTGAGATCGCCGTCGCCATGGAGGTCGGCAGCCCGGTGCGGGTGCCGGTGCACCGCGGCCCGAATTCGGTGTTCGTGCGACTCACCGGCGGCGGGCAGAGCGTGCGGGTGAGCACCCTGACCCCGGACCTGTCGCTGTGTATCGGCGCGGGCCCGGTCGGGGTCGTCGTGCCGAAGTAGTTACCGCCCGTACCGCGACCAGGCGACGCGGGCACCGGCCGCGCCGACGATCGCGGCGGCCACGTCGTCCCAGCTCGCAGCGGGCAGCCCGAGCTTCGCGAAGAGGGAGCGGCGCGGCCCGGTCATCTCGAGGGTGGCGTCGGGGAACCGCTTCTCCACCACCTCGCGCAGTGTTCCGATCCCGTCCACGATGCCGAGTTCGACGGCGCGGCGTCCCAGCCAGACGTCGCCGTTGAACAGCTCGGCCCCGTCCGCCTTCAGCTTGTCCCCCCGGCGGCCGACCACCCAGTCGCGAAACTCGTCGTGGATGCCTTCCTGGATCTGTTCGAGCCACTGCACGTCCTCGGACTTCTCGGCGAAGAACGGGTCGAGGCGGGCCTTCGCCTCGCCGGCCGAGTGCAGCCGCCGTTCGATGCCCAGCCGGTCGATCAGTTCGGAGAACCCGAAGCCCGCCGAGATGACACCGACGGAGCCGACCACCGACGTGGCGGTCGCGTAGATCTCGTCGGCCGCGCAGGCCAGCCAGTAGCCGCCGGACGCGACGACGTCCTCGCAGAACGCGAGCACGGGCAGTTCGTGTTCGGTGGCGAGCTGACGGATGCGGGCGGCGATGTATTCGCTCTGCGTCGGCGACCCGCCGGGGCTGTTGATCAACAGCGCCACCGCTTTGGCACCGTGCGTGGTGAACGCGCGTCGCAACGGTTCCTCGACGGATTCCGCGCTCAGCGCCCGCCCGAACCCCGCTCCGCCGGACGCGATCATCCCCTGCAGTCGCACCACCGGCACCACGCCGGCGCCGGAGCCTCCGAACGCGTCGGGCAGCTTGTCGGCCAGCGGTTTCGGCAGGTTCAGTGGGATCTTGGCCATGAAATCAGCGTACCGATCACGGATCGGGCAGAGTGGTTCACATGGAGTTGCGAATCTTTACCGAACCCCAGCAGGGTGCCACCTACGACGATCTTCTGGCGGTGGCGCAGGCCGCCGAACGTTTCGGCTACGGCGCGTTCTTCCGGTCGGATCACTACCTCGCCATGAACACCGAGGGGCTTCCCGGACCGACCGATGCGTGGATCACGCTGGCGGGTCTCGCCCGCGAGACGTCCACGATCCGTCTCGGCACCCTCGTCACGTCCGCGACGTTCCGCTATCCCGGACCGCTGGCGATCTCGGTGGCGCAGGTCGATCAGATGAGCGGTGGCCGCGTCGACCTCGGCATCGGCGCCGGCTGGTACGAGGAGGAGCACCAGGCGTACGGCATTCCGTTCCCGCCGTTGAAGGAGCGGTTCGAGCGGCTAGAGGAGTCCCTCGCCGTGATCACGGGGCTGTGGCGCACTCCGCTCGGTGAGACGTTCTCCTACGACGGGACGCACGTGACGGTCAAGGATTCGCCCGCACTTCCGAAGCCGCGGCAGCCGCAGGGTCCGCCCGTCCTGATCGGCGGCACCGGCAAGAAGAAGACTCCCGCGCTGGCCGCGAAGTACGCGGACGAGTTCAACGTCCCGTTCCAGTCCGTCGACGAGACGCGGGACGTGATCGAACGGGTCCGGCTCGCGTGCAAGGCGATCGATCGCGACCCCACCGAGTTGGTGTACTCCAACGCGCTCGTCCTGTGCTGCGGGCGTACCGAGGAGGAGATCGCGAAACGCGCCACGAGCATCGGACGCGAGGTGAGCGAGCTGCGGGAGAACGGACTCGCCGGGTCGCCCGCCGAGCTCGTCGACAAGATCGGCCGCTACGCCGAGGCGGGGTCGCAGCGGATCTACCTGCAGACCCTCGATCTCGGCGACCTCGACCACCTGGAACTGGTCGCCAGTGAGGTCGTTCCGCAACTGAGCTAGGCAAGCTCGAGTTCGGCGGCCACGACGACCGGAAGATCGAGGGGCAGCGCGGCCACCCCGATCGCCGTCCGGGCGTGGCCGCCGATGTCCGGGCCGAACACGTCGAGCACCACCTCGGAGAACCCGTTGAGCACCGCGGTGGTCTGCTCGTAGCCCGGCTCGGCGTTGACGGATCCCGTGACGGTGAGCCACGCCTTTCCACCGGTGGAATGCTCGAAGTACGACCGGAACGGCCGTGAATGGTGGGTCCGCCGCCGAGAACGAGGAAGCTGCGCGGCGGAGCCTGGAAGTGTTCGCGAGATGGACGCCGGCGGAAGGGGCGACCTTCCATCATTTCCTCGGTCGCCTGGACGGAACCGGGGGATTTGCCTTCGTCGAGGCGGACGACCCGAACGACGTCTTGGACGGCCCGTCGAAATTCGGACCTTTCTTCGAGTTCCATGTCTACCCTGTCGCCGACATCGCCGTCACCACGACGGCTGCGCAGCAGGCGGTCGAGTTGAGGGGCTCGATCAGCTGAGCGGGCTCAGTGCCGGGTGGTCGAATCCAGGAACTGGCGGAGGTCGCGGTCCCACTGCGCGTCGCGCGCGCGGTTCAGGGAGGCCCGGCAGATGAGGAAGCCGGACAGCGCGATCATCATCACCGCGAACCAGGTGAACATCCCGGCGATCACGCCGGCCACTCGTGCCGCGGACGGCGACATCGGTTCGGTGGTGAGGTTGCCGTCGGCGTTGACCCAGACGTCTTCCTTCGTTCCTGAAGGCGTCGCGGGGTCGACGGTGATGTCGGCGTGGCGCGTTTCGTTACCCCACGTCCACTTGGCGGGGGCGGTGTCGACGCCCGACGGTGCGACGTCGGAGGTGACGGACACGCCGGTGGAGTCGGCGAGCGTGGTGGCGGAGACGGTGCGGTAGTCCGCGACCTGCTTCTCCGCCAGCGTCAGCTGACTGTCGATGGTCCGGGCGCCCACGAGGATGGCCAGGGGCAGCATCGCGAACGCGAGCACCACGACGGCGAGGGTGAGCATGTTCTCGATCCGGTCCGAGCGCCGGAGTAGCGGGTTGTGCCGCTGACGGGCCGACCGCTGACGCAGCCCCCGTGCTGGAGAGTTGTTCCACATTCCGGATCCGGTCCTCTCGCCGACAATTCCCTACCATCCAGGGTCGTACGCAAGGCAAACAAGATCAAGTCGATCCGGTGTGTCTTTGGGCACTGTGCCGTAATACACTCATCTGCTCCCCGCCATCTCACGATGCTCCTTGGGGCTCACTCCGCGCACGCGTTTGAACGCCGCACTCAGCGCGAATCCGCTCCCGTACCCCACCCGCTGGGCCACCGACGAGACCGTGGCGTCGGGTTCGCGGAGCAGATCCGCGGCCAGGGACAGCCGCCAGCCGGCGAGGAAAGTCATGGGCGGTTCGCCGACGAGGTCCGTGAACCGTCGCGCGAGGGCAGCCCGCGACAGGCCGGTTTCCGCGGCGAGCGACTGCACGGTCCACTGGCGGGAGGGGTTGTTCTGCAGGATGCGCATTGCCTTGCCGACCACCGGGTCGCTCTGCGCCCGCACCCACGACGGCGCCTCGGCCGCCGGCCGCGCGAACCAGGCGCGCAGCACCGCGATCAGCAGCAGGTCGAGCAGACGGTCGAGCACCGCTTCCTGTCCGGGTTCGTCCCGCACCACTTCGTCGTGCATGAGGGTGACCAGCCGCGAGTCCCAGTCGGCGCGGCGCTGCACGACGAGTTCCGGGAGCGCGGTCAGCAGTCGCATGCTGATCTCGCCCGGGGTCTGGTACGTCCCGGTCAGCATCACCGTGCGGCCGTCCGCACTGTTTCCCCAGGTGCGCACCCCGAGGTCCATCGCCTCGGCGAGCGGTTCCCCGCGGAGCGTCGTGCAGCTCTGGTCGGGGTTGATGATCACGTGCGGCGGGGTGTCCGGATGGTCGGCGACGACGTACCGCTCGGGTCCGCGGACGATCGCGACGTCACCCTCGGTGAGCTGCACCGGCTCGCCGGTGTGCGGGAGGATCCACGCTTCACCCCGGCCCATCGCGACGAGGCTGAGCGGCGCGTGGTCGTCGATCTGCAGCGACCACGGCGGTTCCATGATCGAGCGGAGCACGAACGCGCCTGCGGCGCGGGGACCACTGATGAGACCGGCGAGGGGATCCACACATCCAGCGTAGACGCTCGCGTATGGATCAGCGCGTTTCAACCATGGAAAGTCTCGAGGTCGCCGTCTTGACTGAAAGACATGACAACGACACCGCACACACTCGTCCTCACCGGCACCGGCAAGGTCGGCAGCCGCGTCCTCGCCCGGCTCGCCGCCGCGGACGTACCCGCTCGGGGCGGCTCCCGCTCCGGCCGCCCCCCGTTCGACTGGGAGAACAGGGACACGTGGCGGCCGGCGCTGGACGGAATCACCTCGGTGTACATCGCCTACTACCCGGATCTCGCGGTGCCGGGAGCGGCGGAGGTCGTCGAGGAGTTCGCGGGCCTGGCCGTCGCGAACGGCGCCCGGCGACTCGTCCTGCTCTCCGGTCGCGGCGAAACCGAGGCCGAGCGCAGCGAACTCGCGATCCGCAAGGCGGGAGCGGAGTGGACGATCCTGCGGTCCAGTTGGTTCAGCCAGAATTTCAGCGAGAGTTTCATGCTCGACTCACTGCTCGCGGGCGACCTCGCACTGCCCGTCGATGAGCGCGTGCTCGAACCCTTCGTCGACGCCGACGATCTCGCCGAGATTGGCGTCGCCGCACTGACCGGGGAGGGCCACGCCGGCGAACTCTATGAACTGACCGGACCGCGGGTGTTGTCGTTCGGTGACGCCGTCGCCGAGATCGCGGAGGCAACGGGTCGCGAAATCCGGTACACACCAATCACTTCGGAAGAGTATTCGACGGCCCTGGCCGGGCAGGGGGTACCGTCCGACGCGATCGGCCTGCTCACCTACCTGTTCGACGAAGTGCTGGACGGGCGCAACGCATCACTCACCGACGGGGTGGAACGCGCTCTGGGGCGCGCGCCCCGCGACTTCACCGACTATGTCCACGCCGCAGCAGCTGCCGGTGTCTGGAGGGTCTGACCATGGAGCGCTATCTGACGATCGTCACGGCGGTGGGCGCCGGCGTGGTGGGCGGCGTGATGTTCGCGTTCTCCACGTTCATCATGACCGGACTCGGTCGGCTGGAGCCGGCCCAGGGCATCGCGGCGATGCAGGCGATCAACCGCGAGGCGCCGAACTTCTGGTTCATGACCGCGTTGTTCGGCACCGCACTGACATCGATCGTGCTCGCGGTCGTCAGCGTGGTGCGGCACGACGGTTCGGCCGTCTACGCGGTAATCGCCTGCGTGCTGTATCTCGTGGGAATCGCCCTGACCGTCGTCTACCACGTGCCTCACAACAACGCGCTGGACGCGATCGATCCCACCGCGGCCGACTCGGCGGCGTACTGGCGCGACTACGTGTCGGGATGGACCGGGTGGAACCACGTGCGCACCGTCAGCGCCATCGCGGCGTCCGCGGTGCTCACGTGGTCCGCGACCCGCGGTTGAGACCGGGGGCTACGAGGGCGGCAGGATGTCGGTCTGCGCCGGCACCTCGTCCTGCTTCAGCAGCCCGACCGGGCAGCTGACGCCGGTGGCGTGCACTGGGCAGTAACCGCCGGGGTTCTTCGCGAGGTACTGCTGGTGGTAGTCCTCGGCGTAGTAGAACTGCGTGAGCGGGGCGATCTCCGTGGTGATCGCCCCGTATCCGGCTTCGGCGAGCCTCTTCTCGAACGCCTCACCGGTGGCCTCGGCGATCTCCACCTGCTGTTCGTCGATCGTGTAGATGGCCGAACGGTACTGCGTTCCCTGGTCGTTGCCCTGACGCATGCCCTGCGTGGGGTCGTGGTTCTCCCAGAACTCCTTGAGGATCTCGGCGTACGAGATCACCTTCGGATCGAAGACCACGAGCACGACCTCGGTGTGTCCGGTGCGACCGGAGCACGTCTCCTCGTAGGTGGGGTTGGGCGTGTAGCCGCCGGCGTATCCCACCGCGGTGGTGTAGACGCCGTCGAGTTGCCAGAACTCCTTCTCCGCGCCCCAGAAACATCCCATGCCCAGCACCGCCGTCTGCATGCCCTCGGGGAACGGGGGTTGCAGGGGGTGACCGTTGACGAAGTGCATCGCCGGAACGGGAATCGGCTGACTGCGACCGGGGAGGGCATCCTCGGCGGTGACCATCACGGATTTAGCGGCTGCTCGACCCAGAAGCTCGTCGTACCAAGACATGATTCGATGGTACGCGCGGTGCCGGAGTGGTCTCCTGGGCGAGCGCCGAGTGCGCCCGCATCCGCTCGACGCGCGCGGTCACCCACCCCGTGGCGGGGACCTCCACCCACCGGTACAGCGCCTCCGACACCAGCGCCGTCACCACGAGGAATGCGATCACCGCCCCGGTCTCGCCGAACGAGCCGACCGTGTGCTCGTACACGCGGTAGAGGATCAGCGTGTGGACGAGGTAGATCGCGTAACTGCGCGTCGCGGTCCAGCGCACGACGGCCCAGTGCGCCGCGGGACCGTCGTATCGGCCCACCAGCACGACGCACGCGGTGACGACGGCGAACGTCCAGAGGTAGTGATCGCCCGCCCAGTACACGCGGAAGTCGGTGGCGAGGCGGATGACCTCGACCTGGGCCAGACCGGCGACGACGACCCACCGGCAGTCCGCGAGCCGTGCCCAGCCGAGGTAGATGATCTGCCCGAGGAACACGGCGGGCAGCGTCGCGGCGATCTTGGAGAGCATCGGGACCGTGTACGGCTGCGGCGCGTACAAGTTGTAGAGCAGGATCAGCGCGCAGAGCGCGGCACCGGCCATCGGCATCGCGATGGGCAGGGTGCGCAGAACGGGGCGCGCGGCCACGCAGGCGAAGTAGAAGAAGATCTGCACGGCGAGGGTCCACGTGACCCCGAGAACCGCCACTTCGGGTTTGAGGAAGAAACCGCCGAGCACGAAACTCAGGGCGGCGTCGACATTCGACACCCCGTCCTGGCCGCTGAACATGCCGTTGATGCCGAGGCGGACCAGCACGATCGCGGCGAGAACGGCCACCCAGAATGCGGGCAGGATTCGTCCGAGCCGGTTGACCAGAAATTGTCCGGGCTCATGACGAATGGCCGAACGGGTGATCAACACCCCGGTCAGCATCATGAAGACGGCGACCCCGAGAAAGGACAGATGCTGGTTGAGACCGCCCCGCTCAATGAGGATTTGGTAGACGACGTCGATGAACCACCATCCGGTTCCGAGGTCGTCGATCAGATAGAACGAAATGTGCGAGTAGATCACGGCCAGAACTGCGAAAAAGCGGAGCAGGTTCGCGCCCGTGAGCTCCACACGCGGCGCGGCCGCGTGCGAATCTGCAACAGGTATCAGCGAAGGCATCGCGTCAGCTTAAGGTGCCGTTCACCGCTCGGACGAATTCTCACGACATCCAGTGTCACCGCGACAGCCTTTTTTCGGGTGCCCGAACTTTCCTGTGCGGGAATTGCCCCCGGGAGACCCGGTGTTGCGGAGGGTGTACCAATGAGATTGGGTATATACCCGAGAACGGTTTAGAGAAGGCGGGTGTGTGACGCGTGATCACACGAAGTCTGCACCCGGAAGAATCAGGGCTCGCACGCCCACAAAGAAGGGACCCTCGTGTCTGAATACACGCTGCCGGAACTCCCCTACGACTACGCAGCTCTCGAGCCGCACATCTCCGGCAAGATCATGGAACTGCACCACGACAAGCACCACGCGACCTACGTGAAGGCCGCCAACACCGCCCTCGAGAAGATGGCCGAGGCCCGTGAGGACGGCACGATCGCCGACAAGGCGCTCCTTCTCTCCCGCAACCTCGCCTTCAACCTCGGTGGCCACACCAACCACTCCATCTTCTGGAAGAACCTGTCCCCGAACGGCGGCGACAAGCCCACCGGCGACCTGGCTGCCGCCATCGACGACCAGTTCGGGTCCTTCGACAAGTTCCAGGCCCACTTCACCGGTGTCGCTACCACCATCCAGGGCTCCGGATGGGCTCTGCTCGGCTACGACACCATCGGCCAGCGCCTGGTGATCGAGCAGATGACGGACCAGCACGGCAACATCACCGCCGCGATCATTCCCGTCGTCATGCTCGACATGTGGGAGCACGCCTTCTACCTCGACTACCAGAACGTGAAGCCGGACTACGTCAAGGCTTGGTGGAACATCGTGAACTGGGCGGACGCACAGGAGCGCTTCGACCGTGCCCGCACCCAGGGTGCCGGCCTCATCGGCTAGTCACACTCCTCGTTCCCGAGCGCACAGAACGCCGTCATCGGCGCTTCTGTGCGCTTGTGCTCGTTTCGGGTCCGGAATTCCATCCGAGCAGGCCGAGCGTCCAATAGGCTTCGGAAGTGACCGAGTTCAGCAACCCCGCCCGGGACGACACCGTCGTCCACGCCTTCCGTGACGACGCGCTCGGCGACCTCGACGCCACCGGCCTCGCGGCACGGATCGCCGCCGGGGAGGTGTCGGTCCGCGAGGTAACAGAGGCGGCGATCGCACGCGCCGAGTCGGTCGGACCCGCCCTGAACGCCCTGGCGTTCGCCGACTTCGACCGTGCTCTGACGGAGGCGGACCGCCCGCACGAGGGTGTCTTCGCGGGAGTGCCGACCGTCGTCAAGGACAACGTCGACGTCGCCGGCCTGCCCACGCAGCACGGCAGCGTCGCCTTCGCCGCGCAGCCCGCCCGGGTCGACAGCGACTTCGTCACGCAGTACCTGTCCACAGGTGTTCTCTCGCTGGGGAAGAGCCGGCTCCCCGAGTTCGGGTTCAGCGCGTCCACCGAGTTCATGGACGCCGAGGCCGTGCACAATCCGTGGAATCTCGCGTTCTCGCCGGGAGCGTCCTCGGGTGGTTCGGCCGCACTCGTCGCTTCGGGCGTCGTGCCGATCGCGCACGCCAACGACGGTGGCGGATCCATCCGCATACCCGCGGCCGCGTGTGGGCTCGTCGGCCTGAAACCGTCCCGTGGGCGGACGGTCCCCGACGCCATGGACAAGACGCTGCCGATCCGGATCATCGCGCAGGGCGCCGTCACCCGCTCGGTGCGGGACACCGCACGGTGGATGGCGGCCGCCGAACGCTACTACCGCAATCCGGCACTGCCACCCATCCGGTTGGTCGAGGGGCCGAGCAGCACCCGGCTGAAGGTCGGGGTGGTGGTCGACTCGGTCACCGTGTCCCGCACGGACGACGAGACCCGCAAGTCGGTCCACGCGACCGCCGATCTGCTGGCGGACCTCGGGCATCACGTCGAGGAGTGCCCGATGCCGGTGAACTCCTCGTTCGTCGAGGACTTCTGCATCTACTGGGGGTTCCTGTCGTTCGTCATCTCCAGCAACGGCAAGCGGATGCTCGGACCGGACTTCGACCGCGACGCCACGGACAATCTGACGCGCGGACTCGCCGCGATGTACCGCAAGAACATCGCGAAGACTCCCCGGGTGCTCTACCGGTTGCGGCGCACGTACCGTGAATACGCGCAGATCTTCCAGAAGTACGACGTGATCCTGTCGCCCACCCTGGCCCACACGACGCCGGAGCTCGGATATCTTTCGCCGACACAGAGTTTCGAGGAGTTGTTCGACAAGCTGATCGCCTACACGGCGTTCACGCCGTTGAACAACGCGTCGGGCGGACCGGCCATCTCGCTGCCGATGCACGAGACGTCCCGCGGCCTGCCGCTGGCGTCGCACTTCTCCGCCGACCACGGCGACGAGCGGACTCTGCTCGAGCTGGCGTTCGAGCTCGAGCAGGCCACGCCGTGGCGTCGTATCCAGGACGCCCGCTGACGGTCAGGCCCTGCGCCGCAAACCCATCCACACCACGGCGCCCGCCAGCAGCACCGTCGTGATCCCGAACCCAACGGCGAGGTGCTCGGCGGTCAAGACCGGCGACGACGCGGACAGCGTGCGGGTCACCGCAACCGGTTCGGCGAGCACCGTCGCCAACTGGTTCTGCTGAGCGGCCGTGCGCACCGGCATCGCCGCGACACCGTTGTTGAGGTCGGCGGACAGCTGCCCGGACAACGTCTTCAGCTTTGCGAACCCGTCGACGATCTGCGAGGTGGCGCCTTCGAGCATCTCCGGTGCCTGATCGGCGATCGGGACGATGCCGTCGTTCAGTTGCTGCGCCCCGCTGCTCAGCTGATTGCTGGCGTCGGTCAGCTGACCCATCGCGACACGGACGAGTTCGCCCAGATCCGTGTCGGGGCCGACGCCTCCGCCCAGCAGACCGGGCACCGAACCCAGCTGCGAGGAGAACAGACCGAGGTCGGCACTGACCTGACGGAGCGACGGGACCACGTCCGATGCAACGGGAGTGGCGTCGAGAACGCGGATCGCCTCGTCGATTCTGGTACGCATCCGGGTGGCGCTGTCGTTCGCCTCGCCCAGCGTCAGTCCCAGCGCGCTCAACCGGTCCGCGAGATCGTTGGCCGTCCCCGACGTCTGGTCGACCACGCCCGCCACCTGGTCGGCGACGCCCAGCAGTTGCACCGAGCCGGAACGCGCCGTCTCGAGATACGGGAGCAGAGTGTCGGCCCCCTCCGTGAGCTGTTGCGCCGCATCGTCCGCCGCGGCCGTCCCGGCTGCGAGGAACCCGGCCGTCATTCCCGCCTGCTGGAACCGCGTCCGCGACGAGGACATGTCCGCCAGCAGATCCGTGATGCCGTCCGCGCCGATCTGGGAGGACACCACTCCGGAGAGTTCCTCGGACGCACCGGTGTCGGAACCTGCGACGTCGAGGTCGAGGGTCGCCTGCCGCGGCTTCGCGCCCCACACCGAGGACACCGCCTCGCTGAAGTCCTCGGGCACGGTCACCGTGGCGAACCAGTCGCCGCCCGTCGCCGCGTCCGCGTCGACCACCTGCCAGTCGAAGGCCTCGTTCGCCTCGAGCTTGTCGATCAGGGTGTCGCTCGCACGCACCGGTTTTCCGTCCACGGTCGCGCCGGCGTCGGTGTTGACGATCGCCACGGTCCGGCTGTCTGCCGCGCTGTCACCGAGGAACAGGTAACCGAGTCCCCCCGCGGACGCCAGCACCGAGCCGGCCAGGGCGGCCGCGGCGACGCGCCGCGAAGTGAGGACCTTTCGCGTCGACTCGGTTCGGGCGTGATTCGCGGAGTTCCGTGCGCGCTCAGAGGTCATTCCGGTGAGGATAGGTGGCATTCGTAGCGGCAGATTGTGACGATTCTGAGGATTCTCTGAGACCTCTACCCGGCGACGATCACCTCGTTCGCGGCCAGCGCGTCCGCGCGGGCCTGCAACCGCGCACGCAGGGTCTCGACTTCCGATGTGAGTTTCTCGGCGCCGAGCCCGTCGGACAGCGGTACGGCCCGCGTGATCTCGTCGAGGATCTCGACCGCCCGGCCACTGCCGAACAGTTGCCGGTAGAGATCGCGGTACGCGTCCTCGTAGACGCTCGTGAACGCCTCCGAGGCCAGGAACCGCTCCTTCAGCGCGTTCCCGCCACCTCCGCCGGGCATGCCACCACCGGGCCCGGCGCCGCCTGGATCTGCACCGCCCGGCCCGGCTCCGCCGCCCATCCCGATCGAGTCGTGCGGGCCCGCATCACTGTTGCCGCTCAGCGCGAGGTTGAGATCCCAGGACACGACGGAGATCTTCTTCGTCTCGAGGTCGTACCAGAGGTAGTAGTTCTTGCCCGGGCCCGCCATGTCGTCGCTGTTGACCAGCAGATTCTGGGTCGCGACGTACCGGGCGAAGGATTCGACGTCCACCCGGTCGGCGAGTTCGGCGTCGAACTGCTCGTCGGACGCATCGTCCAGCCATTTCAGTAACGAGATGATCGGCTGCAGATCCTGCGCGCCTTCCGCGTTGATCTGGTCGAATTGCTCCGCGTAGGTGGTCTGGTCGTCACCCTGATACGTGAAACTCGAGTTGGCGTCGGCCTTGTAGAGGACGCCGTCGCTGTCGAACAACGAGTTCGCATACCCCTCGTCCGGGTGCTCGAGAACGAGCCGGGTCTGCGTCGGCGACCCGTTCACGGAGTACGTGGTGTAGGCGTATCGCTGGGTGGGCTGGCCGGATTCGGCGGTCGACGACAGTGACACCGCCTCGTTCAGCACGGGCGAACCCGGCCGGACCGACAGCTGTGTCATCCCCTGGTACGCCCGCCCCGCCACGTACTTGTCGAAGCTGATCAGCAGCGGCAGCGACGCCGGGTCCTCGGCCGACAGCGTGACCATGCCGCCCGGCCCGCCTTCGCCCCTGCCCTCCGGCATCGCCGTTCCCACCGGAGGTTTTATTTCTTCCGGGATACCGCGTTTCCCGCCGCCGGGACCGCCGGTGCCGCGGAGCCCCATCAGGGTCGAGTTGCCCTTCAGCCGCACCCCGACGTCCGTGACGAGGGTGCCGTCGATCGTGATGTCTGCGGTGATCCACTTCTTCTCGCCCTCGTCCCGGTAGGCGGCGATCATGTCGTCGTAATCGGATTGCGAGAACTCGATGCTCACGTCGTGTGCGGTCTCCGCGTCGAAGAAATCGACCGACCCGGCGACGTTCTCGGTGATGCGGGAGGCGATCACCGTCGTGTCACCGGTGATGTATGGACGCACCCGCGCCTGACCGAACACGCCGACCGTCACCGCCACGAACGCGAGGAAGCCGGCGAGGATCTTCCAGTGCCGGCGGACCGGGATCGGCAGCCGGTGAACGAGTCTGCGGCGCATCAGATGTCGGTTTGGTCGTAACCGGTGAGAACGGTGACCCGCTGGCCGGTGTTGACCCCACTGAGCGCCGAGATGAGTTCCGCCGGTTTACGGCCCGGCTTCAGCTGCGCCGTGTAGTACAGCTCGGTGAGCGCACCCGACCGCACCGATTCCGTGCTCACCAACTCGAACTCCTTCGTGTAGTCGATCAGCACGTCCTCCACGAGGGCGGTGTAGCCCGACTCGGGCGGAACCTGCACCTTCACCACCTGCCGCTGCACGTCCAGCTTGAACATGTCGAACCGGCTCATCAGGACGAGCACGAGGCAGATCGCGACGGTGGCGGCGACGGCCAGCACGTAGAACCGGGTGCCCGTCGTCATGCCGATGGCCATCACCAGGAAGATGAACCCGACGTCGCGAGTCTCCTTGATCGCGTTGCGGAATCGCACCACCGACAGCGCGCCGACGAGCGCGAACGCGCGGGCGATGTTGGAACCCACCACCAGCATGATCAGGGTGATCACCATGCCGACCATTACGAGGGTCTGGACGTAGGACTGGCTGTAGGAGACGTTCTTGTGCGTCAGGCGATAGACGTATCCGATGATCGCCGACAACACGAACGACAACGCGAGCGAGACGACGATGTCGAACGTCGAGAACGCTCCACTGAGATCCTGGAGATCGAAATTCATGACAGGGTTCCTGTTTTCGCGGGGGTGCGGCCACGGTCGGCCGGGGCCGGGAAGAGCTCGTCGGGGATGTGCATGCGGGATCGGGGCGCAAGCCCGAAGGCCTCCACGCTCTGGCAGTACTTCGAGACCCGGACCACCGACATGTCCAGTCGCGCAGTGAGATCGGTGACCCAGTAGGGCACCCGCTCGTTGGCCTTGATCTCGACGATGCACAGGTGCGGCGGAATGATGAAGCGGTTTTCCGCCGGCGCCGCGAAGTGGAAGTCGCGGTCGCGACCGTGCACCCGATGGTCGATCGTGACGCGCAGGCCCAGATCGGCCCCCGTACCGACGAACGCTTCACGCAGGTACCCGGTGGTGACGGTCGGGCACAGGTCGAGGTTGCCGACGAGCGTCGTCACCTCGTTCACGAACGGCCCGGCCGAGACGTCGTGGTCGATCGGCTGTCGTGCGTCGCACAACCGCATGGCATGCGAGTAACGCAGCTGGATCCGGCGTTTCTGCGTGACCCGATTGACGCGCTGCTTGATCTCCACGTAGACGGGGGTCTCCCCGGTGGCCTCCGCGGGAGGCCCGTACAGCCGCACCCGCAGTTTGCGGCGAAACTTCAGGCCCTCGATCTTCTCCCAGTAGAAGCGCAGATTCTGGGTGTCGTAGTACAAGCTGGTCACAGGGTATCCGCCCACCGGCGAGAATTCGTCGGACGCCATGTGCCCCGAGAGCGCTTCGCGAAGGCGTGGAACGTCCGACTCGTGGGCGAGGTACTTGATCTCGTATCTGTTGAACGCGTGCAGCGCGCTGGCGGTCTTCAGGTATCCGGACGCTTCCGGTTCGGGCGCGGACGATCCCATACTTTCAGCCTTTCGTCGGTGGGCTCTCCCACCTCAGCCGCCGCACCTCGAGTAAACCTGCAGTAAAGCTGGCAGTTTTCTGTACGGCGGACCGTCAGATGCCGTTCATCCGTGAGTGGAATAGCGTTCACCCGGGCCGGTTAGCACTCACATGCTCTTGTGTGCCAGGCACTGTCGGGCGCATTCTTCAAGTACCCAACGAGGTGTGCAGAACCAGTCGTGTTCGCAGCGTGTCATCACACCGAGGAGGCAGAGATGAACAGGGACGGCTACATCGGCATCTCGCCCTTCCAGGCCGCGGGTACTTTGCGGGGATTCGTCATTTCCGGCCGCTGGCCCGACACCACCAAGGAGTGGGCTCAGCTCTTGGCGCTCGCCGTGCGGGTGGCGTGCGTTCCGGGGCTGCTCCACACCACCACGGTCTTCGGCGCGCACGAGGACCTGCCGGAGGAACCCGAACCCGAGACGGTCGGTCTCGTGGTCGCCGAGGGCACCGTCCTCGGGGAGTTCGCGCTCGCTCCGGGCCGGTTCGCCGATCATCTGCCGCCGGCGCTGATGATGCTGCACCCGCCGTCCGAGACCACGCCGTCGCTCCCCGAGTGCGCGGGTGCGGCCTCGGGCTGCGTCCTGCTGCCGGGCCTGCCCCACCTGGGGCTGGAACACCGGGCGGCGTGGGTGGAGGCCGAGGCGGACGGGACGGTGACGTCGATGGTCAGCCGGGTGGGCATCGACCCGATCAGCGACCCCGACACCGCCGTTTTGGCCATGCTGCTGGCCTCGTGAGGGTACCCGAAGTTTGAGCCCCTGGGACCCCAAACTTCTTGTCGCTTTTGCCTTTTCGTTGAACCCTCGCTAACGTGGGCGTCGACGAAGGGGAGTAGCCCCCAATCGCCTGTGTCGACATACTGGCGCGGCAATCTCGCATCGTGAGGTTCCGGGCCCGGCCTGGCGGACCGGTTTCGATACCGGTGGGCGAGACCTTCGGCCGACAGACGCATCGTCGCGTCTGCCAGGCCGGAGGAATCCATCCCATCCTCCGACCCACTACTGGAGGAGGATTTGTCGTGCTGACCGCCGCACTGCTGAGTTTCGGCGTGATCTTCGTCGCCGAACTGGGAGACAAATCCCAGCTGATGGCGATGACGTTCGCCCTGCGGTACCGCTGGTGGGTCGTGATCGCCGGCATCACCGTCGCGACCACCGTGGTCCACCTGGTGTCCGTGGCCGTCGGCCACTACCTCGGCGTCGCGCTGCCGACCGCGGCGATCAGCATCGTCGGCGGCGCCGCGTTCCTGATCTTCGGCGCGTGGACGCTGCGCGGCGACAACCTCACCGAAGACGAACAGCTCAAGGCGGGCCGTGCCACCCGCTCCGCGTTCCTGGCCGTCACGTCCGCGTTCTTCCTCGCCGAACTCGGCGACAAGACGATGCTGGCCACCATCACCCTCGCCACCGACCACGACACGATCGGCGTGTGGATCGGCTCGACGGTCGGCATGGTGGCGGCCGACGCCCTGGCCATCGTCGTCGGCGCCGTACTCGGCAAGCACCTGCCCGAGAGTGTCATCCGCATCGGCGCGGCTGTGCTGTTCTTCGCGTTCGGCATCTGGTTGCTGCTCGAGGGTCTGCTGCCCGGCAACCCCGCGGGCCCGATCGCCGGCGCCGCGGTCGTCGTGGTGGCATTGGCCGGGGCCGCGGTCCGCGCCGTCTGGTCGCGTCGGCGCAGCGTCCCCGCGGAGAGCGCACCGATGCAGCACCAGGACTGAATCCCGGTCGACAAAGGCGCGCCCCGGGGCAATACTCGGAGCCCAGGAGTACCTCGCAGTTCTGTGCGGACGAGAGGGCGTGCGTGAACAATCCCGTAGCGAGCGGCAAGCCGGCGATCCTCACCGTCGACGACGATCCGGGGGTCTCCCGCGCCGTCGCCCGCGACCTTCGGCGCCGATACGGCGAGCGGTACCGCATCATCCGCGCCGAATCCGGCGAGTCGGCGCTCGATGCGATGAAGCAGATGAAGCTGCGGGGAGATCCCGTCGCCGCGATCCTCGCCGACTACCGCATGCCGGCGATGAGCGGAATCGAGTTCCTCGAGAAGGCCATGGATCTGTACCCGTCGGCGCGCCGCGTGCTGCTCACCGCGTACGCCGACACGGATGCGGCCATCGAGGCGATCAACGTCATCGACCTCGACCACTACCTGCTCAAACCGTGGGATCCGCCCGAGGAGAAGCTGTACCCGGTGGTCGACACGCTGCTCGAAGCGTGGGCGTCGTCCGATCACCACCCCGCCGAGGAGACGAAGGTCGTGGGCCACCGCTGGGCGCCGCGGTCGTCGGAAGTGCGCGAGTTCCTGGCCCGCAACCAGTTGTCGTACCGCTGGTACATGTCGGACGAGCCGGAGGGCGGCCGGTTGCTCAGCGCCGCCGGGGAGGACGGCCGCCGCCTGCCGGTGGTGATCTGCGCCGACGGCGAATGCCTCGTGGAGCCGTCCGACACCGAACTCGGCAGGCGTCTCGGTCTCCGGACCGACCCGTCGGAGAACTTCTACGACCTCGTGGTCGTCGGCGGCGGACCGGCCGGTCTCGGCGCCGCCGTGTACGGCGCCTCGGAGGGATTGCGCACCGCCCTGATCGAGCGGACGGCGACCGGTGGGCAGGCGGGTCAGAGCTCACGGATCGAGAACTATCTCGGATTCCCCGACGGCGTGTCCGGCGCCCAGCTGGCCGAGCGGGCCCGCAGGCAGGCAACCCGGTTCGGGGCGGAACTGATCACCACCCGCGACGTCGTGGCGCTCGAGGTCAACGGGTCGGCACGCACCGTCCGGTTCGCGGACGGCGACACCATCGACGCGCACACCGTCATCCTGGCGACCGGTGTCTCCTACCGGCGTCATCCGGCGCCCGGGGTCGACGACCTCACCGGGCGCGGCGTCTACTACGGCTCCGCCGTCACCGAGGCCGCCCGCTGCACCGACCAGGACGTGTACATCGTCGGCGGGGCCAACTCCGCCGGGCAGGCGGCGGTGTACCTGTCGCGGGGCGCCCGCTCGGTGACCATCGTGGTGCGGGCGCAGTCGCTCGAGGATTCGATGTCTTACTACCTCGTCCAGCAGATCGAACGGAACCCGCGCATCCACGTGCGGCCGTGCACCGAGGTGATCGGCGTCGAGGGCGAGGGCCATCTCGAGAAGGTCCGGCTGCGCAACAACGCGACCGGGCACGAGGACAACGTCGACGCCGGGTTCCTGTTCCTGTTCATCGGCGCCGCACCGCGCACCGAATGGCTCGACGGCGTCGTCGCGCGGGACGAGAACGGGTTCGTCCTGTCCGGCCCCGACCTGGTCGTCGACGGGAAGCCACCGAGCGGCTGGCCCCTCGACCGTCTCCCCCACCACCTCGAGACGAGCGTCCCGGGGATCTTCGCGGCCGGCGACGTGCGGTCCGAGTCGGCGAAGCGGGTGGCGTCGGCGGTCGGGGAAGGCGCCATGGCCGTGATGCTCGTCCACCGCTACATCGGCCAACCGTGATCGGGGGCAGACCCATGACCCACATCCCGTGCAAACCGCCCGAGCTGAGGACGCTGTTCCTCTTCGAGCACCTCACCGATCACCAACTCGACCAGCTCTGCGAGAACGGGCACGTCGAGCTGATCGAGCCCGGACCGGTATACGCGGAGGGTGAGATCGCGACGTGCTTCTACGTGCTGATCGAGGGCGAGATCGTACTGAGCAAGCTGTCCGGCGGCGAGGAGATCGAGTTCAACCGGACGTCCCAGCGCGGCGTGTACGCCGGTGCCTGGCAGTCGTACCTCGGTGACCGTGCCCCCCAGACGTACACCGCGTCGATGCGGATCACCGCCCCGTCGAAGTTCTTCGTCCTCGACGCCGACCGGTTCGGGGAGCTGATGCGCGAGTGGTTTCCGATGGCCGTGCACCTCCTGGAAGGGCTGTTCTTCGGTAACCAGAACGCCAAACAGGTCGTCGACCAGAGGGAGCGTCTCCTCGCGCTGGGTTCGCTGTCCGCGGGTCTCACCCACGAACTCAACAACCCGGCGGCCGCCGCGGTCCGGGCGACGGCGTCGCTGCGCGACCGGGTGTCGCACATGCGGCAGAAACTGGGTGTCATCGCGTCGGGCGTGTACGACCGGCAGGCGCTCGCCACGTTGATCCGACTGCAGGAGGAGGCCGCCGAACTGGTGGCGAAGGCGCCGACGCTCACTCCGCTCGAGGCCTCCGACCGCGAGGACGAACTCGGCGACTGGTTCGACGACCACGGCGTCTCGGGCGGCTGGGACCTGGCGCCTACGTTCGTGCAGGCCGGTCTCGACGTGCCGTGGCTCGAGCGGATCGCGGCCTCCGTCGACGACGAGACGATGGTCGAGAGCGCGATCCGCTGGCTCAACTACACCCTCGAGACCGAACTGCTGATGAACGAGATCGCCGACTCCACCGCCCGGGTCTCCACGCTCGTGAACGCCGCCAAGCAGTACTCGCAGATGGACCGCGCCCCGTACCAGCGCGTCGACCTGCGGGAACTCCTCGACAGCTCGCTGGTGATGCTCGGCCGCAAGATCGGCGACTCCGTCACGGTGGTGAAGGAGTACGACCCCACGCTGCCGCAGATCCCCGCCTACGCCGCGGAACTCAACCAGGTGTGGACCAACCTCATCGACAACGCCGTCGCCGCGATGGACGGCCACGGCACCCTCACCGTCCGCACCCGGCGCGACGGCGACATGGCCCTCATCGAGATCGGCGACACCGGACCCGGAGTGCCCGAAGAGATCCGGTCGCGCATCTTCGAACCGTTCTTCACCACGAAACCCGTCGGCGAGGGAACGGGGCTCGGCCTCGACATCTCCTGGCGCATCGTCGTGAAGAAGCACCGCGGCGACCTGCGCGTGGAATCCGAACCGGGCGACACCCGGTTCCAGGTGCGCATTCCGATCGAACCCGAAGTCGTATCAGCAGAAGGAGTCTCAGATGGGTGAGCTGGACGGAATCGACCCGAGCGTGCCGCCGAGCGGAGACGGGTGCGTGGACTGCGACAGCGCCGGCGGGTGGTGGGTGCATCTGCGGCGCTGCGCGCAGTGCGGGCACATCGGGTGCTGTGACTCCTCACCGGCGCAGCACGCCACCAAGCACGCCGCCCAGACCGGGCACCCCGTGGTGCGGAGCTTCGAGCCCGGTGAGCTCTGGTTCTGGAACTATGCCACCGAAATCGCATTCGAAGGCCCGGAACTTGCTCCGCCGCAACACCATCCGCTCGACCAGGCCGTTCCCGGACCCGCGGATCGCGTTCCGCCGGACTGGCAGGCGAAGATTCACTGAACTCGAGCAGTCAGAATTGCCCGAGACGGTGTGCCGTCGCCGCGTCCTGCTCGTCGTACCGCGCGAGCGCCGCTTCGAAATTCGCCTTCAGGTCCAGGGCGTAGCGTTCGTGCGCCGCGAACGTCCCCGCCGCCGAGTTCTCGATTGCGACACCCGGGCCGCCGATCGCCGTCGCCCGGAACCGCGCAGCCAGTTCCGCCGCCGACCGCAGATGGGTTTCGCCGAGACCGAAGCTCTCGGGCGCGAGTTCACGATGCGCTCGCTCGCGCAGGTCCTGCATGTCGGCCGCCAACACCTCGCACGCGGCGATGCACCGCACCAACGCGTCGCGGTCCACTTCGAGCCGGTCCTCGCTCATCCGTCCCCCTACGGTCCTGCGCGTCCCCTGATCCGCGCGAGAAGACAAACTACCCGCTCCCCCGCCCGTGACGTTTCCCTCGCCTCTGCCGTCACACCGAGCGGGCGTTATGGTGCAGGTCACCAGGGTCGGCCAACGGAGGTCGCCGGGAAAGTAAGGATGCGAACTGTGGAAATTCAGGGAACCGCCGCACTGGTCACCGGAGCGGCCTCGGGCCTCGGCGCCGCCACCGCCAAGCGTCTCGCCGCCGCCGGAGCCACCGTGTTCGGACTCGACCTGCAGCAGTCCATCGAGCGCGCCGGCGACAACGTCCCCGACGGCGTGACCCTCCTCGCCACCGACGTCACCAGCGGCGACGAGGTCCAGGCCGCGATCGAGAAGATCGTCGAGTCGGGTCTGCCGCTGCGCATCGTCGTCAACTGCGCAGGCGTCGGCTGGGCCGGCCGCATCCTGTCGAAGAAGGGCCCGCACGACCTCGAACTGTTCCGCACCGTCATCACGGTCAACCTACTCGGCACGTTCAATGTGATGCGCCTCGCCGCGGACGCCATCGCCAAGACCGACACCGTCGACGAGTCCGGGCAGCGCGGCGTCATCATCAACACCGCGTCCGTCGCCGCGTTCGAGGGCCAGATCGGCCAGATCGCCTACTCCGCATCCAAGGGCGGCGTGCACGGCATGACCGTTCCCGCCGCCCGCGACCTCGCGCAGTTCGGCATCCGCGTCAACACCATCGCCCCCGGCATCATCGACACCCCGATGCTCGCCGGCGTCACCGACGAATACCGCAAGGGCCTCGAAGCCGGCGTCCCGTTCCCCTCCCGTCTCGGGCAGCCCGCCGAGTACGCCCAGCTCGCTCAGATGATCGTCGAACACGACTACCTCAACGGTGAGACCATTCGTATGGACGGCGCTCTGCGCATGGCGCCGCGGTAGGCGGCTCCGCCGCCCGTGCGCCTTTCTGGTTGCTCCAGCTACCACAAAGGCGCACGGGGCGCGAAGCGCCCTAGGAGGGCTGAAATGGGTTTCTACTCGGACCAGGTCGTTCCCCGGCTCGTCAACGTCAGCTGCGGGGTGAAGTTCACCGAGCCGTCGCGGCGACGCGTCTGCGCCGGTCTGCACGGGCGCGTGGTGGAGATCGGATTCGGGTCGGGTCTCAACGTCCCGTTCTACCCGGCCGCCGTCGACTCGGTGAGCGCCGTCGACCCCGCCGACCTCGGCTGGAAGCTGGCGCGCAAGCGGCTGGCGGCGTCGACGACACCGGTCGAGCGGTCCGGCCTGGACGGCCAATCGCTCCCCTTCCCGGACAACAGTTTCGACACCGCACTGTCCACCTGGACGATGTGCACCATCCCCGACGCCGACGCCGCACTGCACGAGATCCGACGCGTCCTGAAACCGGGCGGCACACTGCATTTCGTCGAGCACGGTCTCGCCCCGGACGAGAACGTCCAGCGGTGGCAGCACCGGCTCGAGCCCATCCAGAAAACCGTGGCCGGTGGTTGCCACCTCACCCGCGACATTCCCACCCTTGTGACGAACGCCGGTTTCGAAATCCGAGACCTCGATCGCTTCTACGAGAAATCCACACCGAAGATCGTCGGCGCCTTCTCCCTGGGGGTTGCGGCTTCGCCGCCCGTGCGCGGTTGAGGAGTCCAGCGACTCGCGGGGCACGCACGGGACGCTAGGCTGCGCTCGATTTCCCGCCTCGTCGGCCAGCCCGTGCAAGGTTCCCCCCAGCCGTTCGAGCTCGTCCAGATCAGCTATCGTCAGCCGACCGGTTCGTCGTCGCGTACACGAACGCCACCGGCGAGTGGAGCGGTGAAGCATGAGCCTCACGCGCACCCAGATCGAATCCTGGAACCCCGCGACTCTGACCGAGATCGGTGATGCGTGGATCACCCTCGGCAGCAAGGTCGAAGATCTCTTCACCCGATACGTCGACGGCGTGACCAGGGTCAACGACGCCTACTGGGAGGGTAAGACCGCCGAAGCCGCCCAGAACAGGGCGAACGCCGACAAGAAGACGGCGCTTGTCGTCGTGGATCAACTGGAAGCACTGGCCAACCGTGCGAAGCAGGGTTTCCACGACGTCGACGCACCCCTGCAGCGTGCGCGGATGGCGATCGTGGCCGCCGAGTCTGCGGGCTTCCGCGTAGCCGACGACCTGACTGTCACCGACCCCGGGACCCCGATCCCGACAACGATCGCGTGAACGAAATGACGGGGTGGCAACGCGACATCGCCGACGCCGCGTCGGCGACGGAAACTGCCGACGCAACCGTCCGGGATGCATTCGCTTCCGCTCGCGAGGGGCTGCGGGAAACGCTCACCTCCGCCGCCGCGCTCGGCTCCGAACAGGGTGTGTCCGACGGGACACAACTCGTCTCCGACCCCGCCGGATTGAATCCCGAGCAGATCCGGCGACTGACCGAAGCCGGCGAACTGACCCCCGAACAACTCGACGCCATGAACTCCGGCAACACCGCGACAATCCCCGCGTCGCAGATGGAGTATCTGAACCAGGTCAGCCGGTCACTGGACGGAAGAGTCCACAGGAGATCCAGCAGATCATGGACAAGCTGCCCCCGGACTCTGCGCGTGCCCTGGCGAACTCGCTCCAGATCGTGTCGAACCCGAGATTTCAAGATGGTCGGACCCACCGGTGCATCCAGCGTCGAACTGAACGGAGTCGCCGACAACCAGGCCATCGCCGACATCGTCCAGGCAGGCGATCCGCAGTACAAGAACGGCAGCAGCCTCGATCAGCACCTCCTGGAAGTCGGTCGCCAGTACCTCGACGCCCAGGTCGCGCACGAACAGAACCCGAACCACAAATTCGAGTACTTCACGGTCGACGGCCGGGGAACTGACAACACGGCGATCACCGAAGGCATCTTCACCGCCGTCGGCGACGACAAGATCGCCGTCCAGAACGCGGTCACCCAGCCCGACACCGGCCAGAATTTGGTTCGCGACGTCCTCACTCACAACTGGTCCGACAACGGGCAAGCGGCAGCCTCGACGTTCCGGTTCGACGACGCAGAGGCCACTGTCGAGGACCCGAACAACCCGGCCGACGTCGAAACCGCAACCCGCAGCGGGCAGATCATGTCGGCCGTCGCCGAGAGCATGAGCACCGACTGGGACACGCTCCGAGGGATACCCGGCACCGACGGGCAATCCGTCGGAGAGGTCAACCCGGACCTTCTTCGGACCATGTCCCACAGCATGAGCCCGTACATCAGCGACCTCGCGGGCGCCGGCAGATCAGAGAACCCCGGCTTCGACATCGGCACCTGGGCAGACACCGCCGACAACAACCACTTCGGCGGCTCGTCCAACGTATTCGCCGTGATGAACACCGACCCCGCGGCACCCCTGGCGGGTGGCGACCTCTCCACCGCCGGCCGAATCCACGGCCTCATGGACAGGGGGACTGCTCCTCTCGACCGAGGACACCTACAGCGACAAGGCCGAGCAGGCGCAAGCCATCTACGACCGCAAAGCTGCGGCATACGGCGCTCTCACCAGCATCGGCTCCGTAGGACTGGACCGCCATCCCGGCGGGGAATTCATCAACACCATGATCGACGCGGGCGGCGACCCGCTGCAGGACGCCGTCATCGGCAAGGCGCCAGGGCCGGCACCGTCCGTCGCTCTGGAAGCTCCGGACTTCTACCGCGACTACTACAACATTCTCCAAGCGACACCGGAACTTCCCGCGAGCTTCCGAGAGGACTACTCGTGGGCGTTCGACGAATCCGGAAATCTCTTGTCCTGGGATGACGCGCGGTCGAATCCGAACTTGGATGTGCGGTCGAAAGATGGGTACCAAGACATGTTCAACCATCTCGGTGACCCCGTTGACGGCAACGCCGAGCGCATCCGCAACGGCTACGACGACGTGGTCCGCAATGACGGCTGAGCACGGAGCGCGGGTCATGTGCGCTGCGGCAGCGACGCTGATGCTTGCATCAGGCTGCGGGACGCACACGAGCAATGAACTGACACCGGAACCCGCGTCGCAAGACCGAGAAGTGCTGTATTCCAACGTCTGGTCAGCCGATCAGGGGGTCGATCTGTTTGGCCGAGGTGCCGAATTGGTACGAGCAAGCTACGAGGCGGGCGATTACACGGCATTCGTGGGTGCGGACAATTCGTACCCAGGTTTCACCAGAGCGGTCGGCGGCGAGGCCCATCACGGTGATTCCGATATCGAGTACTTCATGACCTCACTCGGAGTCCAGAACGATACGCAGGCTCCTGGAACAAGCTTCGCCCACATCACTGCCTTTGAGTCCACCGGGGCTTCAGTGACCGCCACGGTGTGCAATTACCACGTATTCCCGGAGAACGGTGCGAATATCTCGCTCGATCCGCTCAACATGGCGTTCCGTGTCGAACTCGCGCGCACTGCCGATGACCCGGGCCAGGCTGGTGTTCCGGATACCGACCCCGCCCAGCAGGACTCTCGGGCGCATCGGGTGCCGACGTGGAATGTGTTCGAGGGCTGGAAGATCACGAAGCTTCGCTACCTGCGTCGGATGGATGGTGATGTCATTGCGCAGGGTTGCACGGACTGGTGGCAGCAGCGGTTCCCGGCTTTCGCCCCGAACGCGGCGGGCAACCTCGTTCCGCCCGCTGGGTTCGAGCCGCCGACGATGCCTGTCGCCGTGCAGTATCCGGAGTGGATCGGGCCCGCGAATTCGGAGTAGGCGGCTTCGCCGCCCGTGCGTGCGAAGGGAGTCCCTGGACTCGTCAACCACTCACGGGCGGCGGCGCCGCACGTCGTCGACGTAGAACAGGATGAGGGCGACGGTGAGGAGGGCGGCGGGGATCCAGGCGGCGGATCCGCCGAAGTAGCGGGTGGCGAACGCCCCGAGGACGGCCCCACCGGCGAAGCTGCTCACGATGGCGGCGTAGACGCGGGTGTGCTGACGCGATTCGGGGACCTTCTCGATGAATCCGGCGTACGCCGACTCGGTGAAACGCATGAGGTTGCCTGTGGTGGCGACGGCGATGTACGACAGCGACCCGATGGTGCGGAACAGTCCGAACTGCATCGCCGCGACGAACGCGATCGGAACGGTGACCAGTGCGTTGGGCACGTTTGCGGGAACGAATGCGACCGCGACGAGGACGACGATCTGCGCGACCATGGCGATCCGGATCGGGTGGTCGAAGACGCTGTGGGCGAGTTCGCCCTTGAGCAGATGCGCGAACGCGACACCGACGATGAACGCGAGGATCGGCCACAGGTGGGCCCGTGCGGCGTGGAAGTGTCGCTCCGACAGGTCGATGGCCATGAGGATGACGTTGCCGGTCTGGGCGTTCGCGAAGACGCCGCCGCGACTGATGTAGGTGTAGGCGTCGAGGAAGCCGCCCGCGGCGGTGAGGAGCAGAGCGAACCGCAGCGTCGTGGATGTCTTCGGCACCTCCACCTGACCACCCCTACCGAATCGGGCCCTGCCTTGCAGCCTAGAGGTCGGACGCGAGCGGGATCTCCTTCTCGGCCCGATCCGACATCCATTCGCGCAGTACTTTCGTCGCGATGACGTCGTCCTCGTTGTATTGCAGCAGTCGTTCGCGCTGGGTGAGGTCGGGTTCGCCGTCGTAGCCGACGGCTTCGCGGTACCAGCTCATCGACGCTTCACCGCTGGCGTCGGCGTCGCGCCACCGGAATCCGGCGACCGGGGCGATCTTCTTGAGTCCCTTGCCGCCCGGGCAGATGAACTGGTCGCTGATCGCCTGGTAGATGTCGACCCATTGTGGGCTGTCGATGAATTCCCGGATCTCGGCCTCGGTGGGGATGCCGGGTGCCCCGGCGAACCGGCGGGCGGAGTCCAGCAACCACTTGTCCTCCGCGGACCGCGAATAGCAGTACGCGGCGAAGGTTCTGCCGCTCAGCGCCGCCGCTTCCCGCTCGGCCATCAGCCACGTCCAGAATTCGGCGAACGACCGCGCCTCGTCCTGCGTCGGCACCGGGTCCCAGCTGACGAACGGCCGGTACGCCGACACCCCGTCCATGTTGAGCAGCGTGCCCCACAGGTAGGCGCCGTGTTCCTGGTAGCTCTCCATGTCGATGTCGACCTCGACGTCCGCGCGCGTCACCCGGATCTCGGGGAACCGTCGCACCAGCGGCGCTCCGGCGAGCCACGCCTTGGCGGTGACGACGGCGTCCTCGAACGCGCCGTGCGGCCAGTCCTCGAGCGGCTCGCGATCCCACGCCGCGAGGTCGTCGATGGTGTGGCAGCCCGCGTCGCGCAGCATGTCGGCGCGCGAACCGGTGGCCACCAGGCTGACGTCGTGTGTCTGGGTCAGCTGCTCCTCGCACCCGGGCCACCACGGGCAGGAACGGCATTCGCCGATCCTGGACGGCACGGTCGCCGATTCCCCGCGGGCGACGGCGAGCCGGTCGGCGAATCGTTCGTCGTAGTCGTCGAGGATCGTGGTGAGGTCGTGCACGAAGATGACGTCGGAGCCGTAGCCGATCGCGCCCGCCACCAGCGCCGGACTCGCGAGCCCGTGCCGTTCGAGCATCCGGTACACCTGCGCGACGCGCATCTGGTCGCGGACCTGACCGCGCGGCTTCCGCGTGGGGTCCTCCCGCGGTTGCCAGTCGAACATGTCCGACGTCATCGCGCCGCGGCCGGGATCGGTGACCTTGTGATTGACGACGATCACGGGGATGTACCCGCCGTGGTCCTCGTCACGGATGAGGATCTCGCAGCGCGCCCTCCGGCCTGCGTCCCGGTCGAGCGGGAGCACGGCTCCCCAGATGCGGTCCGCGCCTGCCTCGCACGCGGCCACCGTGTCCTCGGCTCGCCGGCGCAGACTCTGCTCGGTGTCGATCTGCACCCACCGTTGCGGTGCATGCTCGGTGAGGATCCGCCGGACGTCTTCGCGCTTGGCGGCGGCGGCGTCCTGACGCTGGCGGACGCCCGGGTCCTCGGGCGCGGCCGCGAGTTGTTCGGGGAACGCCGCGTCGAGGTGCACCCGGTGGCGGCACCGCGTCAGTGCGCTGGCATCGATCACCGTCCCCGACGCCTTTCCGGGAGAGGCGTCGGGTTCTGATTGCTGACCGATATGGGAACACACGATGACGAAGATTATGTGCTCCCCTAGGCTGATCCCGAAGCACCGGATGCAGTTGGTAGCGTGGGCTGCGCTGAAACACCAGGAAAAGGGGTCTTTTCGATGGGGTTGTTGAAGAAACGTAAGTCCCGAGCCACCCGCAAGGCGGAAGCCAAGGCACTCAAGCACAAGGCTGGAGTGGAGGCGAAGCTGAGCGCGAAGAACGAACGGAAGCGCGACAAGCAGGCCGCCAGTGCCGGCCGCAAGCTCGAGGCTGCCGAACTGAAGTCGCTGAAGAAGGTCGAGAAGGCTCAGATCGCTGCGTTGAAGGCCGAGGAGAAGGCCGCCGCCCAGAAGGGTTTCACGGTCGCCGCCGTCCGCAAGTACCTCGGCGTCGCACGCCTGCTGACGCCGGTGCTGCTGCCGATCGCCTACCGCGCCGCAACGGTCGTGCGCGGGCAGATCGATGCCCGCCGCGCCGACCGCCTGGGCGTCGACATCGATCAGCTCGCGAACTTCACCGGGCACGGCGCCAAGCTCAGCGCCCGCATCGCCGGCGCCGAAAGCTCCACCACGGAGATCCTCGGGCAGAAGCCGGACGACGCAGAGACGCAGCAGTTCGCAGCCGCCATCCGCGACCGCCTCGGCGACCTCAACACCGCGGTCCGCGCGGCCGAGCAGATGCCGCAGGCCCGCCGCAAGGCCGCCCATCACGCCATCTCGTCCGAACTCGACGGAGTCGAAGCCGATCTCCTCGCCCGCCTCGGCGTGCGCTGAACCGCCCGACCCACCGCAATGTCCCCCGCCCGCCCCGCCGCGACCGCCACCCTTCGGGGCTCGGCGGTCGGTGCGCTCGTGGCCGCTCTCGCGGTCGCCGCGCACGGCATCGGCGGGGGCGGCCTTCCCGAATCCGCGGCGCTGACCCTGCTGTTCGTCACGTGCAGCGGGGTCGGCGCGGTCACCGCGCAACTGCCCGCACGCGTCCACGGCCCGCTCACGCTCGTGGGCGCCCTCGGTGTCGGCCAGGTGGCCGGACACTTCGCTCTCACACTCACCTCGCACGTGCACTCGGTGGTCCCGGCCGTGCCGATGCTGGCCGCGCACGCGGCCGCCACCGTGATCTGCGCGCTGCTGATCGCGAACGCCGAGCGTCTGTACGGCCCCCTCGTCCACGTCTGGCGGGTGGTACTCCGCGGCGAACCGCAGCCCGTCTCGGCGGCGCCTACGGCGCACGTCCCCGCGCGTCCCGCGAATCCCGTGGACGCCCTGCTGCGCGCGAGCATTTCGCGTCGCGGACCCCCGGTCACGGTCTGACTCTCACCTCTTCTCGCTTCAGACCCTCAAAAGGACCTTCGATGAATTCCCTCTTTTCCCGTGCCCTTTTCACGGCCGGTGCGGCCGGCGGCGCCATGCTGCTCGCGGCCGGTGTCGCCGCCGCCCACGTCACCGTCGTCGCCCCCGGCGCCGAACAGGGCGGCTACTCCGTCCTGACCTTCCGCGTTCCCACCGAATCCGAGACGGCGTCCACCACCAAGCTGACCGTCACGCTCCCCGACCTGAAATCGGCCCGCACCACCCCGCTGCCGGGTTGGACGTCCGTCGTCGAGAAGGACCCGACGTCGAAGCTCGCGAAGTCCGTGACGTGGATCGCCGACCCCGGTGTCGGTGTCGCGCCCGGCCAGTTCCAGCAGTTCGAGCTGTCCGCCGGACCGCTGCCGGAGCAGGACGAGGTGTCGTTCGCGGCCGCCCAGACGTACAGCGACGGCGAGGTCGTCAACTGGGATCAGGCTGTCGGCGCCGACGGTGCGGAGCCCGACAAGCCGGCACCCACGCTCACGCTGGCCGCGGCGAGCGGTGAAGACCACAGCCACGACGCGGGCGGCGCCACGACGTCCGAGGAGACCGAGACGACGGCGTCCGGCACCGACGACACCGCCCGCTGGCTGGGCGGCATCGGCCTGATCCTGGGCGCACTCGGCGCGGCCCTCGGTCTCGGCGCCATGGTCCGGAGCCGTCGCTCATGAGAAGACGCACCACCTTCACGTCGGTGAAGGTGATCGCGGTCGGACTGCTGACCATGCTCGCGAGCATGCTCGGGGCAGGCACCGCGGTCGCCCATTCCGTCGTGATCAGCTCCACCCCCGAGAACGGCGCGGAGGTCGCGGCCGGCCCGGAACGGGTGAGCGTCACGTTCAACGAGGCGCTGCAGGAATCGTTCGCGTCCCTCACCGTGGTGGGACCCGACGGCAACCTGTGGACCAAGGGTGACCCGGCCGTCGAGGGACCCACGGTCAGTGCCGAACTCGGCGAGCTGGGACCGGCCGGTGTGTACACCGTCGCGTTTCGCGTCACGTCCGCCGACGGGCATCCGGTGAGCGGAACCCGCACGTTCACCCTCACCCAGGAGGGGTCGGGCACGCCCGGCGCCGCGGCCGACAGCTCGGGCGAATCCGGCAGCGGCGGAGTTCCGCTGTGGCCGTTCATCGTTGCCGGTGTGCTCGTGTTCGGCGGCGGGCTGTGGTTCGCGCTCCGCAAGCCTCGCGGCGAGAACTGAGCACGGTGGGTACGGCGCGACAGTCCTGGCTGCTGTTCACCGTACCCACATCGCTCGTCGGGGTCGCGTGCGGTTGGGCGTTGGCGCAACCGGAAGACCCGTCCCCGTCGAGCGCCGTCCGGGCGCTGTGCCTGGTGCTCGGTTCGGCGGTGCTCGGACTCGCCGCGCTGGGCTGGTGGAGTCGCGCGGACAGCCGTCCCCTCGTGCGGGACCAACGGCTGTGGCGGTTGTCGACCGCGGTCGCCGGTGCGTGGATGCTCGCCGAGGCGGTGCTGCTGTCGATGACGGCGGCGGAGGCCGACGCCCTGGGGTTGTCCGAGCTGTCGGTCGGACGGTTCGGCGCGTACGTGACCGAGATCAGCGCGGGACGCGTCGACCTCGCCGTTCTCGTGTGCACGGCCGCGGCCACCGCGTGGTCGGCCGTCGCGTTCCGCCGCACCGACGCCCGGCTCCCCGTTCCCGTTCTGGTGCTCGCGGCCCTCGCCCTGGTGGCCCGGCCGATCACCGGACACATGTCGCAACAGGTTCTCGGCTCGGTCCTCGACGTCGTCCACGCACTGGCCGCCGCCGTGTGGTTCGGGCTCCTCGCCGCCCTCGGCCTGATGCTCCGGTCGCGCGGGGACTGGTCGTCGTGGCTGCCGCGGTATTCCGTCGTCGCGTGGCGGTGCGTGTGGCTGCTGACCGCGACCGGGATCGTCGACGCCGCGGTCCGGCTGGGTGGGGTGACGCCACTGTTCGACACCGGTTACGGCCGCATCGTGCTCGCGAAGGCGGTGGCGTTGGCGGCGCTCCTCGGGCTCGGCTGGTGGTGGCGGCGAACGTGGGTCGGGCAGGCCGCCGCACACCGGATCAGCGCCGAAGGGTCCCTGCGGCGCGCGATCGTGGAGGTGGTGGTGATGGCCGTTCCGTTCGGTCTCGCCGCCGCCCTCGCCACCACCGCCTGACCCGTGAGTACTTATTAACGTCCGGCGGTTAATAAGTACTCACGGGCGCGTCAGCGCAAGAGGATCTTCCCGCGGCTGCCGCCCTTCTCGCCGGCGCGCTGAGCGTCGGCCGCGTCGGTCAGGGGGAAGGTGCGGGCCGGCGGGAGGGCCAGCTTCCCGTCCGCGGCGAGGGCGCCCAGCCGGCGCAGGGTCTCCGCGCTCCGGTCGCCGGCGTTGCCGGACGAGAAGGTGATTCCCAGCCCGAACGCGGCACCGTCCGACAGCGTCACGATCCGGTCGGTGCCCCCGCGCAGGTCCATCGCCGCCTCGAGTCCGCCGAAGCCGACGTCGAGGACGGCGTCGACACCGTTCGGCGCGAGTTCGCGGACCCGGTCCGCCAGCCCCTCACCGTATGTCGTGGGGGTCACGCCCAGCTCCCGCAGCGCGTCGTGGTGTTTCTCGCTCGCGGTACCGATCACGGTGACACCCGAATCCAGCGCCAGTTGCGCCGCAATGGTTCCCACCGCACCCGACGCGCCGTTCACCAGTAGCGTCTCCCCGGACTTCGGCTTCAGGAGCCGCAGTCCACGCGTCGCGGCCTCGCCGGCGACCGGAATGCTGGCGGCGTCCGTCCAGCTCAACCCTTTCGGCTTCGGCACGACGATCGAGGCGAGCGCGTATTCGGCGTAGCCGCCGGTGTCGGACCAGCCGAACACCTCGTCGCCCACCACCACACCGGTCGCCTCCGGACCGACCGCGTCGACCACGCCGGCCACTTCGCTGCCCGGGATCTTCGGGAACTGCACCGACATCACCTCGGCCATCGACCCCGACCGCAGCTTCCAGTCGATCGGGTTCACGCCGGCCGCCCGGATCACGAGGCGCACCTGGTTGCCGGTGGGCTCGGGCACCGGCACGTCGTGGGTCTCGAGCACTTCGGGACCACCGTAGGACGAGTAGGACACTGCCTTCATGGTTTGGTTCGCGTTCGAATTCGTCATGGGTTCAATCTCGTCCTCGACGGTCCGCCGCGCCACACATTCGGCGGGTTGATCGTCAGAGTGCGGCAGCGGCCGTTTTCAGGTCGGCGACGAGGCCGTCGAACGCGTCGTCCCGATCCTCCGACGGTCCGCGGAGCACGGCGGACGGGTGGATCGTCGCGAAGACGTCCGGATCCACGTCGACGTCCACCTCGCCGTCGAGGTGCAGTAACTCTCCGCGGTGTTCGGTGAGCCGGAACGACGGGCCGAGCAACGCCTGCGCGGCGGTGGCCCCGAGGCACACGAGGACGTCGGGTTGCACCGCCGCCAGTTCGGCGATCAGCCACGGCCGGCACGCGACGATCTCGGTACGGTTCGGCTTCTTGTGGATTCGGCGCTTGCCGCGTTCGGCGGGGACGAACTTGAAGTGTTTGACGGCGTTGGTGACGTACGTGAGGTTCCGGTCGATGCCCGCCGCGTCGAGCGCCTTGTTCAGAAGCTTTCCCGCCGGGCCGACGAACGGTTCACCGGCGCGGTCTTCTTGATCGCCTGGCTGTTCACCGACGAGCATCATCCGCGCGGATCGCCTGCCCGCGCCGAAGACGGTGTGCTCGGCGTCGCGGTACAGATCGCAGCCGTGGCACCCGTCCGCCGCGTGGGACAACGCGTCGAGGTCGACGGTGTCCGGCACGAACGGTGCGGCCGAGGGCTTCGTGGCGCGTGACATGTGCGTCGAGTACCCGTCGGGCGGAGCTTCATTCGCACCACACTGTCAATTAGTTTAGCGCTAAGATATAATCACCGGAGAAGCCCACCGAGAAAGCGAGCCTCCATGTCCCTCACCGAAGTCACCGCCCACCACCCCTACAGCCCGGCCGTGGTCGCGGGCGGACTCGCGTTCGTCTCCGGCGCACTGTCCGTCGATGCCGAGGGCACCGCCGTCCCCGGCCGCACCGAGGCGCTCGACGCCGCCGTCGACCGCATGGTCGATCGCCTCGCCACCGTCGGCGGACAGCTGAAGGACGTCGTCAAGCTCACCTACTACGTCACCGACCTGTCGTTGCGCGAGGAGGCGAACCGCCAGTTCGAGCGCATCTTCGACGAACCGCGCCCCGCGCGCACGTTCCTCGAGGTCAGCAGCCTCCCCTACGGCGCCATCGCGGAGATCGACGCCGTCGCGGCGGTCGGGGGACGCTGACAGCGCACCTGTCCGGCAGCGCCGCGGGTCCCCGTTCCGAGAAATGGACGGGGACCCGCGGCGCGTCGCCGTCACTTATGCTCGTTCGATACCTTGGTACTAAACAGATGAGACCCTCGAGGATTCAGGAGGTGCGCCCGGTGACGCAACGCCCCGTTCCAGATCGCGATGCCGTCGACGACATCGTCGACCAGTGGGCCCACCAGTGGCCCGACCTGGATGTGAGTCCGCTGAAAGTGCTTGGCCGCCTGCACCGTTCGTATCTGCGCTATCAGTCGTCCCTCGCCGCAGTGTTCGAGGAACACGGCATCAACATGGCGTCGTTCGACGTCCTGGCCGCCCTCCGACGTTCGGGTCCGCCGTACCGGATGACGTCCGGACAGCTGGCGGAATCCGCGCTCGTCACCACGGGCGGTGTCACGCTGCGCGTCGACCGCCTCGAGAAGGCGGGACTCGTGCAGCGCGAGCGCGACGCCGAGGACCGCCGCATCGTGCACGCGCAACTCACCGACGAGGGCCTGCGGGTGATCGAGAAGGTCGCGGAAGCCCACTTCGCCAACGAGTCGCAGATCCTCAGCGGTATGTCGAAGGACGATCAGGCGGCGTTGGCCGAACTGCTCCGCAAGCTCGAGCACTCGATCGTCGAGAACCAGGCCCCCACCGCCTGAGCGGGAAAATCAGCTGGCCGCGCGGGAGGTCAGATCGGCGACCTCACCGAATCCGATGAACCGTTCGGATGCCGCCGTCATCTCCACGATGAAACGTCGCTGCTCGTCCTGCGATGCACCGATCAGGCGTGCCGCACCCGTCCACTGCGCCTCGGACAGTTTGCGGGCGAGTTGGGCGGGTTCGGCGCACGGCGTCGCGATCCCGGCCTGGTTGAGCCGTTCGATGAATCGGATGTACCGGCCGAGGATCCGGTTGTGTGCCGCCTCGAGCTGTTCCCCGATCACGGGGTCGACGGCGGCGCGGTCCTCGATCATCGTGAACAGGCGACCACTGCTGTAGACGGTCTCGATGAACGCCGCCGTGGCCGCGCGCAGGATGCTGCGCGGGTCGGCGTCCGGCGGGACGGGGATGCGTTGCGCCTCGACGAACGTGTCGAACACGTCGGCGGCGACGGCCCGGAAGGCGTCGTCCCGGGAGGCGAACCGGGCGGTGAATTCGTCCTGCGACACTCCGGCTGCGGCGGCGATGACCGCCTCGGTGGTGCGCTCGTATCCCAGCTCTGCGAAGCACCGCCCCGCCGCCTCCACCAGCGCGAGCCGACCCCGATCGTCACCGTTCGTAAGCACCGCACGCGCCTCCTCGTACCCCGGCCGGCGCCCGACGTGTCGGCCGTCACACATTCTTAGTTGACATTTCATTCAAGTCAACCCGCGCGACGCTACGCCCCCTGAAGCGCCTTCGCCTGAGCCTCGGCCTGCGCCCGGTACAGACGGCGGAGCCGGATGACACCGAGGTCGTGCTGGTACAGGTTCTCGGCCTGGTCCGCGTCGAATGCCATCGCCTCGAGCATGGTGCGGTCCTGCTCGAGCACCACCCAATGCCGCTCCTCGAGCTTGGTCCGGTACAGGAACCGCCAGACGTCGCGCTCCCAGCCCTCGACGCGCCGGTAGCGCCAAAAGAACACGGCGGTGGTCTCGGCGTCGATCGGCGTTCCCATCCCGACGATGCCGAAAGACCCGCCCGGACCCGCGGTCGGCGGGTACGGGATCTCGAGGTCCACCCAGTCGATGCCGGTCCGGCAGAATTCGACCCAGTCGAAGTTCACACCACGCTGGTCGGTCTTCTCGAAGAAGAACCCGCGATCGGTTTCCCGGATCCGGAACTTCGCGGACGTCTCGCCGCCGAACATCGAGTGCGATTCGCGGTGCAGGAATGCCCCGTGCATCGGGTCGAGCAGGTTCTCCAGCGTGAACCGCCAGGGCGCCTTCCACTCCGCGTAGCAGAGGAAGTGCGAGATGCCGTCGTCGGTGAGGCGCTCGGGCAGTTCGAGCGGCGCGGGTTCGGCGTCCGGGTCGGTGCCGAACCAGGCAAGGACGGCCCCCGCGACCTCCTGCACGGGGAGGCTGGTGACGAGCCGCTTGCCCTCGAGGTTGCAGCCGGGCATGCCCGGGACGGACACGACGGTGCCGCCGCCGTCCACCTGCACGCCGTGGTACTGGCAGGCGACGCGATCGCCGAGGTGCTGCCCCTGAGACAGCGGGGCGCCGCGGTGTGGGCACCGGTCGGCGAGCATGCGGAGGGTGCCGTCGGACTGACGGAACAGCAGCCAGTCCTCGCCGAGGCGGCGCACCTTCTTCATGTCGCCGCGTGCCACGAAGTCGGACGGGCACACCGCGTGCCACTGGTCGCGCATCCCGGTCGCGAAGATCTCGTCGCCGGTCAGTGCCGCCTTGTGCAGTCGGTTCACCATGGTCAGGCCCCCATCCGTCGGATCTCGTCCGTGAAAGTGTCGGTGGTCCAGGCGTCGCCGCCGGGACTGTGGATGCCGAGGGCGTTGAGACCCTTCACCAGCCCCTCGAGGTGGTGCACACCGGTGCCGAAGACCTCTTCGATCGCACCGGCCAGCTTCCGCTCGTACTGGGTGGGTGCCGTGCCGGACTGGCGTGGTTGCAGATACAGGCTCATCGTTCTTCCCTTCTAGAGGTCCAGCACGAGCTCGTCGGAGCGGGCGCGGGAAACGCAGATCATGATGGTGGTGCCGGACTCCTGCTCGGAGCTGGAGAGCAGGGAGTCGCGGTGGTCGGGGGTGCCGGCGAGGACGCGGGTCTCGCAGGTTCCGCAGATGCCTTCGCGGCACGAGTTGGGGACGTCCACTCCGGCATCCTCGAGGGTGTCGAGGATGGTCCGGTCGGGGGCGACGGTGGCGGAGATGCCGGACCGTTCGCAGACGACGCGGACGGGACGGTCACCGGCGAGCGTGTCGGCGGGAATCTCCTTCGCCTTGAACCGCTCAAGCCGGATGGCGCCGTCCGGCCAGGAACCGGCGAACCTCTCGACCGCGCCGAGCAGACCCTCGGGACCGCACGCGTAGACCAGGGTCTCCTCGCGGGCGGTGCCGAGGACGGCGGGGAGGTCGAGGACGCCGTCGGTCTCCTCGGTGACGACGTGCACGCGGTCGCCGTATGCGGACAGTTCGTCGAGGAACGCCATCGACGCGCGGGCGCGGCCGCCGTAGTGCAGTTCCCAGTCGGCGCCCATGCGCTCGGCTTCACCGACCATCGCGAGGATCGGCGTGATGCCGATGCCGCCGGCGATGAAGACGTAGCGCTTCGACGGCAGCAGTTCGAAGTTGTTGCGGGGCGCGCTCACCGACAGGCTGTCGCCGGGCCGCAGCGTCTCGTGGACGTGCCGGGAGCCGCCTCGGCCGGTCACCTCGTGGAGGATCGCGACGCGGTACCCGGTCTTGTCGTCCGGGTCTCCGCAGAGGGAGTACTGGCGGACGGTCCCGCGGTTCAGGTGCAGATCCAGGTGGGCGCCGGGCGTCCACTGGTCGACCGCGCCGCCGTCCTGTCGTTCGAGGCGAAGCGAGACCACGCCCGCGGACTCGACCCGCATCTGACGCACCATCATGGGGACGGTGTCTGCGTCTGTTGTCATCGCTCACTCCCAGGCTCAACCGAAGGCATAGTTCCTTAGTGCTCAATAATTTAGCACTAAGATGTATTGTGCGCCACAGTTGAGGGGAAATCTGTCGAACACAGGCCGAGCTACTCCGCTTCGCGGTACCGCACGGTCTCGGCCGCGAGCCGCTCCTCGTACGCCTGTGCGAGGTCGTGCAGACTCTGCACGCAGTCACCGGTGAACACCGGCGCATGCATCGGCGCCAGCAGCAGGGGTTCCAGATCGGCGAGTCCCCGGATCGTGGGCCCGAGCGCCGGTGACAGGCACGTCGCGTTCCCCATGTCCTCGGCCGCGATGGCCGGGCCGACGATCTCCTCCTCGGTGGCAGGCGGATGATGCCCGAATGCGGTGAACAGGTCGCCGCTGAACAGCGTCTGCGTCGTCTCCTCGAACATCAGGCCGGCGTCCCACCCGTGGGGAACGTGCGGGGTGTCGAGGTGACGGACCCGCCGGGTGCCCGTCTCCAGCACGTCGCCGTACTGCAGCGGACGCGGCGTGCGATCGGCGAGGTCGTTGACCTGCACGAAGCAACCCATCGCCCCGTGCGCGACCTCGGCGTTCGGCGCGGCCGCCAGCCACGAGTTCATCGCACCGCACTCGTCGGCCTCGACGTGCCCGAACGTGATCCACCGCAGTCTGTCGAGAGGAATCAGCCGACCGACCGCCGCGGACACGGACGGGAACAGCGCACGCTGACCGGTGTGGAACAGCAGCGGTTCCTCACCGTCGACGAGGAACTGGTTCATGATCAGGTTGGGCTCGTCCAGATACGTGGACAGCCGGTAGATGTCGGGAGCGATCTCGGTAATCGTGGTGTCCATCCCTGGCTCCGATCACGTCACGGTGTCGTGAGGACAAGCCTTCTCGGGACAGCGGCGGCGCGCAAGATCCTGCGGGTACGCGATGGCGCTACCGGCGTTGCCCGACGCCGATCCGGACGAGGTCGTGCCCGACGGTCACGGTGCCGGCGAACGTGGACTTCACGCCTCGTTCCCACTGGTCGTCGGTGACCTGCCGGGGGTCGCCCGGTCCGATGTGGGACAGCACCACCTGGCGGACATCCGCATCGGTGGCGACGCGCCCGACGTCCTGCGCGGTGGTGTGCGCCTGGATCATGTGCTCGACCAGTGCGGAACCCGAAGTCGGAGCGTAGAAGTCGACGTCGATCACCTCGTGGACGAGGATGTCGGATCCCCGGGCGAGTCGAACCACGTTCGGCGACTTCGCGGTGTCGCCGGAGAATGTGACCGCACCGTCCTCCGTGTCGAACCGGTAGGCCAGCGAGGGGTAGACCGGGCCGTGCGGAACCAGTGTCGCGGTGACCCGGACCCGGTCGTCTTCGAACACCGGGAACGGCTCCATCTCCGGCGCCGTGTTGTCGGCGGACGCACCCGCCGACTCCGGTGGCAGTACATCGTGCAGCGACAGCCGCTGCCCGTAATCGGAGTCGGCGCCCTTTTCGACGTTGCGAATGTTGATGTCGTAGGCGAATGCGCCGAGTACGCCCGCGAACAGATCGGTGAGTCCGGGTGCCGGCGACGCCGGACTCTGGATCGGAATAGTCTGGCCGTCACGCGGTGCCGACAGTCTGCCCGCCGAGCCCGGGCCGTACACCGGCACCACGTCGCGGAATGTGTAGGACGGAGTCCCGCCCGGCAGCCAGAAGACGTTGAACAGATCGGCGATGTGATCGCTGTGCATGTGCGTGACGAAGACGCCACCGAGCGAATCCGCGGCGATACCGGCCTGGATCAGCTTTCGGCTCGACCACGGACCCGCGTCGATCAGATACGGTCGGTCGCCGACGACGAGCACACTGGACGTGCCGCTCCGCCCCGGCACGGCGATGGGTCCGGCCGCCGTGCCGAGCAGGATCAGCGTGGTTGCGTAGCCGTCGACGTCACCGGACAACTCGTAGGCGTCCGGTGGCGTCACACCACTCGGCTGCGCGTCCGAGGTGTGGGACGCGCAGCTCGTCGCGGCGACGGCAGTGGCGGCGGAACCCAGCAGGGCCAGCGCCCGCCGCCTCGACAGCGGATGTCGGTCGACAGGTTCCATTCACGCGTCCGTTCGGGCCGCGGCCAACTCCAGCGGCACGTGCCAGGCGTCGTATTCGTAGACCCAGTCGCCGTTTCCTGCGACCTTCAGCCACTCGTTGGACCGGGAGCCGCGCTGGATGCGCGAGGTCCGCTGCAGTCGCGTCTCCTGGTAGGTCTGCAGCGCGTCCGCGGGGTCGTCGAACAGGCTCAGGCAGCGGGACAGGACGACGGCGTCTTCGATGGCCATGCCGGCGCCCTGCGCCATGAACGGCATCATCGGATGTGCCGCGTCGCCGAGGAGCACGGCGCGCCCGTCGGTCCACGATGCCAGCGGGTCACGAACGTAAAGAGCCGATTTCAGGACGTCGTCGCAGGCGTCGAGCAGGGCTCGTGCCTCGGGGTGGAAGTCGCGGTACAGCTCACGCAGTTCGGTGACGGAACCGGGTGTGGTCCACGATTCCTCGGTCCACTCCTCCTGACCGCAGGTGGCGAAGACGAAGATGTCCTTGCCCTGGTTGAGGGGGAACGTCACGATCTGCGTCGACGGATTCGGCCCCCACCACTTGGTGAAGCAGTCGAGGTTCGGCAGTTCGCCGACGCGTTCGGTGGGGATGACGGCGCGGAACGCCACGACCCCGGTGAACGTCGGCTGTTCCCGCCCGAGGAGAGCGGTCCGGACCGCGGAGTGAATGCCGTCGGCGCCGACGATCACGTCGGCGGAAGCCGTACTGCCGTCGGTGAACTCGATGCGGCCATCGGCGACGCCGCTGACCCGGCGACCCATTTCGACGACACCCGACGGCAGCCGGTTCTCGAGCGCGGTCATGAGGTCGCCCCGGTGCATGGTCAACTGCGGTGCGCCGTACTGCTGTTCCGCGCTGTCCCCCATCGGCAGCCGGGACGTTTCGGCTCCGGTGTCCCACGTGCGGCTGATCCGGAACTGCGGCCGGGCGGCCGATTCGCGGATCGCCGGGCCGATGCCGAGTCCGTCGAGAGCCCGGACCGCGTTGGGGGTGAGGTTGATGTCGGCGCCGACGCGGGCGAACTGCCTCGTCTGCTCGTAGACCGTGACGTCGAGACCGAACTTGCGGAGGGCGATCGCCGTGGCGAGTCCGCCGATGCCGCCGCCGCAGACGGCGACCGTGGTCACTGTGCAGCCTTTCCGGGGACCGTGACGGGCGGCGTGAACGGTGCCGGCATGTCGCCATAGGCGGCGAGATCGACCTCGACGATCACCGGCGCCTGCCGCGACACGGCGTCGGCGAGCACCTCGTGGGCCTCGGCGGCGCCACCGATCCGCAGGTACGGCACGCCGATGGACTGTGCCAGCAACCGGAAGTCGGGGGTGACGAGGTCGACGGCGTAGGTGTCTTCGCCGCCGCCCTTCTGCATGTTGCGCAGCACACCGTAGCCGCCGTCGTTGAACACGAGCAGCACCAGCCACGGCTTCTCCTGCGCCATGGTCAGGATCTCGCCGAAGTGGACGGCCAGGCCGCCGTCGCCGACGAGGGCCAGGGTGGGCCGGGTCTCGTCGGCCAGTGCGGAACCGATGGCCATGCCCAGGCCCTGCCCGATGCCACCGCCGCGGGGGAAGACGTTGGACTTGGGGTCGAACATCGGCAGCAGCCGGTTGCCCCAGGAACTCGACGCGATGGTGACGTCGCGGGCGATCACGGAATCCTGCGGGAACGCGGCGCGCACGGCGTCGCACAGCACGGCGTGATCGCCGAGTCCGGCGCGCTGCTTGCTGCGGACGAGTTCGCGGGTGGCGCGGGCACGTTCGGTCCAGGCGGCGTCGACGGGCGCCAGGCCCGACAGCTGCCGGAGGAACGTGGCGATGTCGGCGGTGACCCCGGCCTGCGCCGGGTAGACGCGTCCGACCGCGGCCGCATCGATGTCCACCTGCACGTGCACGGCGGGGACGGGCATGGAGTAGTCGCCGGTCTCGTTGGACCGGAAGTGGGTGCCCAGCGACAGCAGCAGGTCGGCGTCCCGGAGGAGCTCGCGCCCCGCGGGGGTGTTGCCGTAGTTGCCGATGCACAGCGGATGGTCCTCGGGCACGGCGCCGCGCCCGGAGTTGCTGGTGAGCAACGGGACTCCCCACTGCTCCACCAGTTCGGTCAGCTCGGCACCGGACGTGGCGACGCCGCCGCCCGCCCAGATCACCGGGTGTTCCGCCGACTGCAGCAGCGCGAAGGCGACGGCCAATTCGTCGACGTCCGGCGTGCGCGGCGACTCCGACACCGGCTCGACGACGTCGATGACGTGCTCCGCGTACTGGAGGTCGATCGGCCATTCGATGCTCGACGGGCCGCCGGGCGCGGCGAGGGCGGCGGCGACGCCTTCCCGCAACACCTTTCCGGCGCTGTCGGTGTCGAGGATGGTGGCGGCGTGCTTCGACGTCGCCGTCAGCATCCCCAGCTGATCCTTGGTCTCGTGGATGAATCCGCGACCGGAGCCGAGGTACCGGCTCTCGACGTTGCCCGTCACGTGCAGCACCGACGTTCCGGCACTGAGCGATTCGATCAGCGAGCCGGCCGCGTTGCCGGCACCGGTGCCGGTGCTCGTGAGAGCGCAGCCGAGTCCGCCGGTGGCCCGGGCGTACCCGTCCGCCGCGCTGACCGCGGTGGCCTCGTGCCGGACCGGCACGAACCGCAGGTGCGTGCTGACCGCCTGCACCAGGGGCTGGTTGTGGACGCTCACGATGCCGAAGACGGTGTCGACACCGGCCTCGCGCAGCACCTGGACGAGCAGGTCGCCCCCATTACCCACAGACATGGTGTTCCTCTCAGACATAGCGCGCGACGCCTCCGCAGACGTCGAGGCTGGTGCCCGTCACGTAGGACGAGCGGGGGGACAGCAGGGTCACGATCATGGTGGCCACCTCGTCGGCGCGGCCGAACCGGCCGAGGCCGATGCCGCGGTCCTGGGCGATCTCCGCCTCCCATTCGGCGAATGTGGCGTCGGTGCCGGATTCCTCGTAACGGCGCCGCCACTGGCCGGTGTCGACCAGTCCGAGCGACACCGAGTTGACGCGGATGCCGTCGGCGGCGAGTTCGAGAGACAGCGACTTGCTGAGGTTCAGCAGCCCGGCCCGGGCGGCGCTGGTGGTGACCAGCCGCGGCTCGGGCTGACGTGCGAGCACCGCCGAGATGTTGACGATGGACGCGGCGCCGGACTTGCGCAGCAGTGGCAGGGCTGCCTCGACGGTGTTGAGGACGCTGGAGAACTTGAGGTCGAGTTCGTCGCGCCAGTCGTCGAGGGTCGCCTCGCCGCGCGGGACCATGCGGGACTTGCCTGCGTTGTTGACCAGACCGTCGAGGCCGCCGAATCGGGCGACACCGGCGTCGATCAAGGCTGCGACCGCGGCCGGGTCCCGGACGTCGCAGGACGCGGTGAGGACGCGGTCGCTGCCGGGCAGCGGGGCGATGACGGAGTCGAGCCGGTCGCGGTCGCGCGCGCAGGTGACGACGTTGGCACCCTCCTCGAGCAGCATCGCGACGGTGGCGAGCCCGACTCCCGAGCTTCCGCCGGTCACCAGGTGGGTGCGGTCTTTCAGTTGCAGGTCCACGACGTGGTCCCCTTCTCTAGTGCAGGACGAATCCGCCGTTGACGACGAGTTGCTGGCCGGTGATGTACGAGGCCTCGGGTCCCATCAGGAACGCGACGGCGCCGACGAGATCCGACGGCTGCTGTGGCCGCTCGAGTGCGCGATTGAGGCGGTACAGCTCGTGCCGGTGCTCCGGAACCTTCTGCGCCGATTCGCTTTCGGTCAGACCGGGCGAGACGGTGTTGACGGTGATGCCGTGCGGGCCGAGGTCGCGGGACATGGCGCGGGTCAGCGCGGCCACCCCGCCCTTGGAGGCGATGTAGTGCGCCAGGCGCGGCGAACCGTACAGGGCGGCGTCGGAGCCGATGGTGACGACTCGTCCGCCTCCGTTCCCGATGATGGAGGGAACGATCGCCCTGCTCACGAGGAACGTGCCGCGCAGGTTGACGCCCAGCACCCGGTCCCACTCGTCGATGTCGAGTTCATGAATTGGTTTGCCGCCCACGCCGTCCGCGAGGGCCGCATTGTTGACGAGGCCGTACAGCGGGCCGCCGGCGGTGACGGTGGCCGCCATCGCGTCGACGGACTCCGCGTCGCGGAGATCGACCCGGACGAACTGCGCCTTGACGCCGTCGGCGCGCAGGCTTGCCGCCGCGTCCTCGCCCCAGTCCTCGCGGATGTCGGCGAGCCACAGGGTGGCGCCGTCCTCGCCGAGCCGGCGGGCCAGGGCGAGGCCGAGACCCCGCCCCGCCCCGGTGACGAGAATGCTGCGGCCGTCGAGACTCATGGTCAGTCCCGCGTCACGCCGTGCATGGCCGACGTCTCGGGGTACGTCGGGATCTGCGGCTTCTGCGCGCCGATGATGACGCAGAACAGAGCGTCCGTGTCGCCGTTGTTCTTCAGGCTGCGCGGAACTCCGGCCGGGACGACGATCATGTCGCGGTAGCCGAGGGTGCGCTTCTCCACCTGGCCGTCGCGGTGGACGCCGACCTCCACCTCACCCTCGAGGACGAAGAAGGCTTCCTCGGCGTCGTGGTGGGTGTGCTCCGGGCCCTCGGCACCGGGGGGAAGCAGCATGTTGGAGAACGTGAATCCGCGCGAGGAGATGGTGCGGTTGTCGTTCTCGTGGTTACCCGTCGCGCCGGAGCCGACGTAGCGGATCTGCGCGCGCTTGAACTGGTCGCCGGCCTTGGCCTGGAAGCCCAGGGTGTCCCAGTCCTCGTGGCGGGAGCCACGGGTGAGGATCAGCGAGTCGGTGAATTCCTTCAGATCGGCGGTGCCGTATTCGAGTGTCATGTCGTGCTCCTTCTCTAGAGGTGGTTGCGTAGGCGTTCGGTGATGTGGATGAAGGATTCGACCCAGGCGTTGAAGGCCTCCGGCCGCTCCTGGTTCGCGAGGTGTCCGGCACCCCGGATGGTGACGAACACGGCGCCCGGAATTCCCCCGGCGAGAACCTGACTCGCGGGAACACCGGTCACCCTGTCCTCGTCTCCGCCGAGGACGAGTGTGGGGATGTCGATCTTCGGCAGATCGGCCGTGTGATCGGTGGCCGCCATCGACTCGGCGGCGTACCCGTAGCCGGGCAGCCGGATCGACGACGCCATGATCGCCGTGGCCTTCGCGGTCAGCTCGTCGCCCGCGGTTCCGGACAGCAGCCGCGGGGCCCGTTCGGCGGCAAAGACTTCCGCACCGTCCTGCTCGAGCGTCGCGGCCCGGGCGCGCATCCGGCCGGCGGCGTCGCCGTCCGCTCCCGAGCCGACGGTGGAACTGCCGAGCAGCAGACTCCGCACGAGTCCGGGATGGCGCAGCGCCAGCCGGGTGGCGATCACGCCGCCCCACGACATTCCCAGGACGTGTGCTCCCGCGTCACCGCAACGGTCGCGGATCACGTCGGCGGCGGCGTCGGCGTAGTCGTCGAGGTCGAACGGACGACCCGGGTCTTCGCTGCGGCCGTAGCCGGGAGCGTCCCAGGCCAGCAGTCGCAGCGACGACGACAGTTCGTCGAACTGTGGCACGAAACTGTCTGCGCTGCCACCGATCCCGTGCAGCATAAGCAGCGCGGGGCCGGAACCGGATTCGACGACGTGCGTCACGACGCCCGCCCGAGGTCGAACCGCTCGAACGCTCCGGGGTCGGGGATGCCGGCCATGTGGTCGCGGACCTGCTTGGACGGCGGGCCCGCGGTGCCCCACAGGTCGGAGAGTTCGGGAACCCGGCGCCAGACCTTGCACAGCCACCGGTCCTCGTCGACCTGTGCGATGCCGGACGTGTACTCGCACACCAGCCCTGCCGGGTCGGCGAAGTAGGAGAACGTGTTGTCGCCGGGGCCGTGCTTGCCCGGACCCCACAGCGGCACGGTGCCGTGGTGACGCAGCCGGCCGATGCCGCGCATGAAGTGGTCGACGGTGGGCATCTCGTAGGCGACGTGATTCACCGACGTCCACTCGGCCTGGTTGAACGCGATGCTGTGATGGTCGGTGTTGCAGCGCAGGAACGCCATCTGGTGCTCGGACCAGTCGGAGACCCGCATGCCCAGGACGTCGCAGTAGAACGTCACCGCGGCGTCGATGTCGACGGTGTTGAGGACGACGTGCGTGACACCCACCGGGACGGCGTCCTCGCGGCCGAGCTTCGGGACCGCCAGCGCGTCGGCAAGCAGTTCGACGACGCGGCCCTCGGGGTCGACCAGGCTGACGCCGTAGCCGCCGCCGAGATCGTCGACCGGTCCTGGGCCGCTGACGATCGGGACGCCGCGGAGTTCGAGTCGGCGGGCGGCTTCGTCGACCTCGGCCGGCGTGGCGACGGCGAACGTGATGCGGCCGAGGCCGTTCCGCTCGGCCTGGGTGAGTTGCAGCGCGTGGTGGTGCTCACCGGTTCCCCGCAGCCAGGCACCGTCCGTGCCCTGCTCGACCACGCGCAGTCCCCACACCTCCGAGTAGAAGTCGGTGGATTCGATGCTGGCCTGTGTGCGCAGTTCGACGGAGCGCAGGCACCGCAGCCGGGCTATGGGTTGGTTCATCGCATGCCTCCAGTTGCTTATGTCTCAATATCTTAGCGCTAAAGTAATAGGTCGTACAGAGCTGACGGGAATTTCTTTCCGGACGACCTACTACGTCAGCTTCCCCGTGGGCCGATGTGACAGCGGTTCAGACGGAACCCGTGTGACATTCGGCGAGCAGGCTTCAGTCAGCCCACGCGCGGGTCGCTCAATGTGCCCACGAGCGGGTCGCTCAGTCAGCCCACGAGCGGGTCGCTCAGTCAGCCCACGAGCGGGTCGCTCAGTCAGCCCACGGATTGGGTTCCTCGTCGAGGCCCCAGTAGATGCTCTTCTGCCGCGAGTAGGCGGCGATACCGCTGCGCCCCTTCTCCACCCCGAGCCCGCTCTCCTTGACGCCACCGAACGGCGTCGAGATGCTGAACTGCTTGTAGGTGTTGATCCACACGGTGCCGGCCTGGAGTCGGCGGGCGAGTTTCCAGGCACGGCGGTAGTCGCCCGTCCAGATACCCGACGCCAGACCGAACACCGAATCATTGGCCTGTGCAACCAGATCCGCGTCGCCGTCGAACGGTAGCACCACGAGGACGGGCCCGAAGATCTCCTCCTGGCAGGTGCGCGAATTGTTGGGGAGCCCGTCGATGATCGTCGGCAGGTAGTACGCGCCGTCGCGGAGCCGTTCGTCGTCGGGAATCGCCCCGCCGCACAGCACTCGTCCGCCCTCTTCGCGAGCGAGGTCGACGTATCCGGCGACGCTGTCGCGGTGCTTGCGGTGGACCATCGGCCCGACCTGGGTGTCGGGGTCGCGGCCGGGCCCGAGTCGCAGTCGCTGCGTCTTGGCCACCAGCTTCTCGAGGAATTCGTCGTAGATGCGGCGGTCGACGAACAACCGGGATCCGGCGATGCAGCTCTGCCCGGTGGACGAGAAGATCCCGTACATCACGCCGTTGATGGCGGCGTCGAGGTCGGCGTCGTCCAGCACGATCGTCGGCGACTTGCCGCCGAGTTCGAGCGACGCGGGCATCAGCTTGTCGGCTGCCGCGTGGGCGATGGACCGTCCGGTGTTGGTGCCGCCGGTGAACGTCACCTTTCCGACGCCGGGGTGGGTGACGATGGCGTCGCCGATCACCGAGCCCTTGCCCGGCAGCACCGACAGCAGGCCCTTCGGCAATCCCGATTCGTCGATGAGCCGCGCCAGTTCCAGCGACACCAGCGGCGTCCACTCGGCGGGCTTGAGGACGACGGCGTTGCCTGCCGCCAGGGCGGGGGCGATCTTCTGCGCGTCGCTGGCCACCGGCGAGTTCCACGGTGCGATGGCGCCGACCACGCCGATGGGCTCGAGAACGCTCATCGTGAGGAAGTTGCCGCGCGGGGTGGTGAGGTCGTCGTCCGCAGTTTCGAGGACGGCGGCGAAGTAGCGGAACGTGCCGGCCGCGCTGCCGACGAGTGCGGTGGTCTCGGCGACCGTCTTGCCGGTGTTGTAGCTCTGCAGCAGCGCGAGCCGGGACGTGTTCGCCTCGATGGCGTCGGCGATGCGGTGCAGGTACTTCGCCCGCTGGTGCGGGAGCAGCGCGCGCCACGCCGGGTCGTCGGCGGCGGCGCGGCCCTTCCGGACCGCCTCGTCGGCGTCGTTGGCGGTGGCCTGGTGGATCACCTGCAGGGTTTCGCCGTTCGACGGGTCCGTGACCGCGAACGCGGGGCCGTTCGCCTGCCGCCAGTGTCCGGCGACGAGGATCCGGTCGGCGACCGGCACGAACGGCAGTGTCTGTGGTGCGGTGTCGAGGATGGTCACTGGGAGATCTCCTCGAGGGTCTTCTCGCGGGTTTCGACGGCGAAGAAGCCGACCACGAGGGCACCGATCATTGCGACCGCGGCGAACATTCCGAAGACGACGGTGAGTGTGCCGCCCCCGTCGAGGATGGCGCCGACGGCGAGGGGGCCGACGATGATGCCGAGGCGTCCGCTCGCTCCGCCGATCGCGCAGCCGATGGCTCGCATCCGGGTCGGGTACAGCTCCGCGGTGTAGACGTAGAGCGCCATGTTGACGGCGAAGACGAACAGCGCGGATCCGGCCGACCAGAACAGGACCTTCGTCGCGGTGTCGGCGCCGGAGGCGGCGAGCAGGAACAGCAGCGACGAGCACAGGACCATCGATGCGGTGATGCAGATGCGGCGTCCGAGGTTGTCGATGAGGAACGCGACGAGAATGCAGCCGATCAGGCCGGCGACGCTGGTGACGATGCTGTAGTGCAGGGCGGTGTCGACGCTGACGTCGAATGCGGATCGGTACAGCGTCGGCAGCCAGGACGCGATGCCGTAGTTGACGAAGTAGGCGCAGCCCCAGATCGCCGCGAGCATTAGGGTTCGACGCAGGTAGATACCCCGGAAGGCCTCCGCGAAGGTGCCGCGGCGGTTATCGACGGCGACGGCGGGCAGCGGCTGCGGAGCCGGAAGCGTCTTGCCGTACTTCTCGGTGATCTCGTTCTCGATGCGGGTCATGGCATTGTGTGCGTCTTCGAAGCGGCCCCGGGACGCGAGCCAGCGCGGCGACTCGGGCAGCTTCCACAGCAGAGGCAGGAGCACGACGGGCAGCGCACCGAGCGCGAACAGGATCTTGTAGCCGTAGTTCGGGACCACCCACGCCGACACGATCGCCGACATCACGAGCCCGATCGGGAAGATCACCTCGTAGAGCAGCACGAATCGTCCGCGCTTGTGGGCTTTGGTGATCTCGCCGATGTAGCTCGCCGCGACCGGGACCTCGGCGCCGAGGCCGATACCCTGCACGAATCGGAAGACGAGGAAGAGCATCAGGCTGTCGGTGAACGCCATGCCGAGGCTCATCACGGCGTAGAGCGCGAGCGAGAAAATGATGACGTTGAGCCGGCCGACGCGGTCGGCGAACCAGCCGCCGGCGAGGGCGCCGACGAGCATGCCGATGCCGCCGATGGCGATCACCCAGGCGATGTCGCCGGGGGTCAGACCCCACTTGGGGATGAGAACGGGGAGAGAGTACGCGATCATCAGCTGGTCGAAGCCGTCGAAGAACGTGACGGCGCCGACGATGACGCGGGCCTTGATGTGCCACCTGCTCATCGGCAGGCGTTCGAGTCGGGCGCTGATCATCTCAGCTGTGGCAGCCATGGCGGGCGATACCGTCGTCATGAGCATCCTCAGGGTCGGGTCGAGGCATTTACTTAAGCCCTCAAAGGCTTACCACTAAGATGTAATCTCACGCACATGAGAAACGTCAACCCTTGACTTTGGAAGAAACATGTTATTCACACCTGTGCGTACTTATTAACCTTCCGCGGTTAACAAGTGCTCACGGGTGAGAGAGCCGTCGACTACGCGGTGGACTGCATCCATTCTGCACAGATGCGTGTGGTCGTGTGTCACCAGCAGCGTCGCGACCTCGCGCCCTCGCACGACACCGAGGATCAGATCCATGATCGCGGCGCCCCGTTCCTGGTCGAGCGCGCTGGTCGGCTCGTCGACGACCAGCAGCGACGGATCGTTCATCAGCGCCCGGGCCAGGTTGACCCGCTGCCGCTGCCCACCCGACAACTGCGCGGGCTTCTTCCCGGCGTGGTCTGCGAGGCCGACGGCGTCGAGCAGGTCGCGAGCCTTCGCGCGCCCGGCCCGCCGCGGCACGAACATCCGCTGCCCGAGATGCGCCATCACCTCCAGTTGTTCGAGGGCCGTCAACGACGACACCAGATTGGACTGCTGGAACACGATGCCGATCCGGTCGCGCCGCAGCGTGGACGCCTCCCGCCGGCTCAGCGCGGTGAGTTCGGTGGTGCCCAGCCGGACGGAGCCCGAGTCGGGCCGGATCAGTGTCGACGCCACCGCGAGGAGCGTCGACTTTCCGGAACCGGACGGACCGGTGATCGCGGCGATCTCACCCCGGCCGAGGGTCAGCGACACCGAGTCGAGGGCGGTGACGCGTCCCGCGCCGTCGGGGTAGGTGAGGGTGACGTCGTCGAGGGTGAGGGCGGGGGTGGTCATCGTGTGCTCCCGAGGGCGGTGAGGGGGTCGGTGGTGAACAGGAAGCGGAGCGCGAACGCGGCGCCGAGGAGGCCCAGCCCGACGAGGGCGGTGGCGGGCAGGACAGTGGTGGAGATGTCGAGCACGAACGGCACGGCGTCGCCGATCATCGACCCGGCCACCGCCGCCGTCCCGGCACCGACACCCACGCCGGCGAGCAGGACGACGAGCGCCTGCCCGAGCGCGTCCCGCACGAGCGACCCGGTGGACGCGCCGAGCGCCTTCAACGTCGCGACATCGGGGGTGCGCTGCAGGGTCCAGACCGTGAAGAACGCGCCGATCACCAGTGCGGAGATCGCGAACAGCATCACCGTCATCAACGTCAGCGACCCGTTCTCGGAGGTATAGGAGCCGATGGCGGAGAAGGAGTCGGCCACACTTCGTGAGGTCGTCCCCGCAACGGCGTTCGCGGCGTCGTCCCCTCCGGACACCGCGAGCACCGTCGCCGTACCCCCACGTGGGTTCGCGTGCTGCCAGTCGGCGAGCGTCATCCACACGGCCGGGCTGTGGCCGTACCAGTCGTCGCTGCGGACCGCGGTCACGGCGAACGTGACGTCGCCGACGGTGAGACGGTCGCCGGCGCCGACGCCGAGGGATCGCGCCGCGCCGGCCCCGAGGATCACAGTTCCCGGCGCGGACGGTGCACGGTCGCCCACACCGCCGTCCGCGCCGACCAGTGCCACCCCCTTCGCCGCACCTCCTACCGCCGACGCCGAGCCTCGTCCGACGCCGATCGGCTGCACCGACTCGGCGCTCCGCCGCCACACGGCCACTTGCTCGGACGTCAGCACGGACTCGTCGAACGACGGACCGTCGTCGGAGGCGGCGAAGACCACCGACTCGGCGTCGATGCGTTCCACGACGGACACGTTCTGGTGACGCAGTCCGGCCGTGAGACCGCTGAGAAACGTGACGAGCAGCGCGATCAGCACCACGACGACGGATATCAGCGCGAATCGACCACGCGCGGCACGCAGGTCTCTCGATGCGACGAACACAGGTGGTCCTCTCCAGATCACGACCGACGCCGCAGTCGATGCGGGCCGGGGCGGCGCTCACGGCCTCCGAACTCACCGTGCCCCGGGCACGAGACGGTTCCATCGCACGTGGGGTGGAATTCTCGGTCGTCGAAGGTCGGGTGCGCGTTCCGACTTTCGATGGATGCCGGGTGCGCTCGCGTCGATAAGCTGGGCGGGGTGCACCGTTCCCCTCTCACGCCCGTGTTCGCGGGTCTCCAACTGGGACTGCATGCGCTGATCGCGGCGCTCACTGCAGTCGTGATCCTGCGCGCCGTCCTTCAGGACGCACCACAGGCACCGGCGATCGTGGTGCTGTCGGTGGCGTTTCTCGCGGTGTACGCGGCGGGAGCGACGCGTCGTCTGCGCGGGGCGTGGTGGCTCGCCGCGCTGACGGCTCTGTGGGTGGCGCTGATGGTCCTCGCCCCCGACGCCGCCTATCTCGCGTTCGGGCTGTTCTTCCTGTACCTGCATCTGCTGCCGCGACGCTGGGGAGTCCTGGCGGTCGCAGCCGCGACCGTCGTGGCCGTCGTGGGTACCGGAATGCACCGCGGCTGGAGCGTCGCGGGTGTCGTCGGCCCGGTGATCGGCGCGTGCGTCGCGGTGGCGATCGGCCTCGGCTACCGGGCGCTGTACCGGGAGGCCGTCGAACGCGATCGCCTCATCGACGAATTGACCCGAACCCGAGCCGAACTCGCCGAGCAGGAACGTGCCGCCGGCTCCCTGGCCGAACGTGAGCGGCTCGCACGCGAGATCCACGACACCGTCGCGCAGGATCTGTCGAGCATTCAGATGCTGCTCCACGCCGTCGAACGTGCCGCCCCCGACCACCCCGCCCGGGACCGCATCCGGTTGGCGCGGGAGACGGCCGCCGACAGCCTCGCCGAAACCCGTCAGCTCATCGGCGATCTCACACCCGCCGTCCTCGACGGGCAGTCACTCGCGGAGGCGCTCGCGCGGATCTGCACGCAGGCGAGGAGCGACACGTTCGACACCATTGCCGTGGTCGAGGGGGAGCCGGTGCGGTTGCCGATGCCCGTCGAGGCGGCGTTGGTGCGGATCGCACAGGGTGCGGTGTCCAACGTGGTCCGGCACGCACACGCATCCCGGATGGCGATCACGCTCACCTACTACGAGGACGCGGTCCGGTTGGACGTGGTCGACGACGGCGTCGGCTTCGATGTCGAACTCCTCGACCGTGAACCGTCGAAAGCGTTCGGGCTGAATTCGATTCGCCGACGCGTCGAACTGCTCGACGGGTCGATGTCGGTGGAGTCGGAACCCGGACTGACCGCGGTCGCGGTGTCGTTCCCGCTCGAGGTCGGCGCATGATCCGACTGCTGCTCGCCGACGACCACGCGATCGTTCGCGCGGGCCTGCGCGCCCTCCTCGAGCACGAGGACGACATCGAGGTGGTCGGCGAGGCTGCCACCGCCGACGCCGCCGTGGCGTTGTGCGCGACGACTCCGGTCGACCTCGTGCTCATGGACCTCCGGTTCGGCGCCGGTACCTCGGGTGTGGACGCCACCCGGAACCTGCGGTCACTGCCGAACCCACCGCACGTGCTGGTCGTCACCAACTACGACACGGACGCCGACATCCTCGACGCGGTCGCGGCCGGCGCCGCCGGATATCTCCTGAAGGACACTCCCCCGCCCGAACTCCTCGCCGCCGTCCGCGCGGCGTCGGCCGGCGACAGCGTCCTCTCCCCGGCCGTGGCGTCGAAACTGATGACCCGCGTACGCCGACCTGCCACCAGCCTCAGCCCACGGGAGATCCAGGTGCTGACGTTGGTGGCTGCCGGACGGTCCAATCGGGATATCGGTAAGGAACTCTTTCTCTCCGAGACCACCGTGAAGTCCCATCTCGTCCACATCTTCGGCAAACTCGGCGTCAAGTCCCGGACCTCCGCAATCGCCCGGGCCCGCGAGCTGGGCACCATCCCCAGGTGAGTGGCAATGTGTGCGGACGCACACTTTGCCACTCACATGCGTTTACGCTGGGGAAATGGACCCGCCTGCTGTCCGTTACGTGCAGCGGGACGGGCATGCGCTGGCGTACCAGGTGGTGGGCGCGGGTGAACGCGACGTGGTGTGGCTGTTCGAGATCAACATGCACCTCGACCTCATGTGGACGGACCCGCAGATCCACTACCTGATGGAACGGGGCAGCACGTTCGCCCGCACGGTGTACTTCCAACAGCGGGGGCTGGGGCTGTCCGACCCGGTCGAGCACCTGCCCACACTCGAGCAGCAGGCCGACGACATCGTCGCGATCATGGACGAGGTCGGGATGCGGCAGGCTGTGCTGGTCGGGGTTGCCAGCGGGAGCGGTGCCGTCGCACTCGTCGCCGCCCGCTCACCGGAACGGGTCACCGGCGTCGTCCTGATCCAGCCGTTCGCGGAACGCCTCGTGGGCGGTGACCACGACCCCTCCGGCTGGACCGGCGCCGAACGCGACAAATTCGTCGACGAGTGGCGAGGGGCCGCCCGGAACTGGGGGTCGGGCAGCACGGTTCCCCTCTGGGATCCCCAGGAGGACTCGGCGTTCAACCGTCGGCTGATGGCGATGCTCGAGCGCAGTTCCGCGACACCTGCGGTCGCACAGGCCCACCTCGAGTGGATCTTCCGGCTCGACTACTCCGACACGTTGCCGTCCATCCAATGCCCGGCGCGGGCGCTGCTGGTCCCCGGCAGTCCGGTGTCGGTGGCCGCCTCGCAGTACGTCGCGGACCGCATCCCGGCCGGCAGTTTCCACCTGTTGCCACCGTCGCCGCCCGGCGCGTCGCTCGGGGAGGCGTGGAAGCCGATCATCGACCATGTCGAGCAGTTGGCCACCGGTGGGCACCCGGCATCCGACGCGGGCCGGTACCTGGCCTCCGTACTGTTCACGGACGTCGTCGGGTCCACCGAAGTGCTCGCGCGGATCGGCGACGCCGCCTACCGCGACCTCCGTGCCGCGCACGAGTGGCAGGTCCGCGACGACGTCGAGAAGGCGGGCGGGCGGCTCCTCAACGTCGCCGGCGACGGCACCTTCAGCATCTTCGACGGTCCCGCGTCCGCGGTCCGGTGCGCGCGGGCGGTCGTCGACGGCGCCACCGAACTCGGGCTCGAGGTGCGGGCCGGCGTCCACACGGGGCAGGTCGAGCGCAACGGTCCCGACGTCAGCGGGATGACCGTCCACATCGGCGCGCGCATCGGAGCGACGGCCCGCGCCGGGGAAGTGCTGGTGTCCCGTACCGTGCGCGATCTCGTGGTGGGTTCGGGACTGCGGTTCGCCGACGCCGGGGAACACGACCTCAAGGGCGTTCCCGACCGCTGGCCCCTCTACTCCCTCACCGACGCGGACCACGCGCCCCGGACCGTTCCGCGACTCGCGCCGAAGCTGGGCATGATCGACCAGGCCATCCTGCGCACCGCGAAGCGGGCACCGCAGGCACTGCGCGCGCTCGTCGGCGCCGCCAACGCGAGGCAGCGCCGACTGTCCCGCTGACCCCAGGTGAGTGGCAAAGCGTGCGCCAGCACACTGTGCCACTCACGTCACCTCACACCGCCACGGTGGACCGGCGAGCAGTCGCCTGCTGGACGTCGGGTGACGAGTATTTCCGGACGATCGCGACGAGGCAGAGCAGCCCGATCGCTCCGGCGCCGGCGAGGAAGGCGCCGACCCGCCAGGCGTTGGACGCGTCGTAGTTGATGAGCAGCACCATGACCATCGGCGAGAAGCCACCGATGATGGCGGAGATCTGGTAGCCGAGGGAGGCACCCGAGAATCGGATCTCGGGTGGGAACAGTTCCGCGAACAGCGTTCCCTGCGTTCCGGTCTGGAACGACATGACGATCACGGCGCCGAAGACGGCGAGCGCGAACGGCCACAGCGTGCCCTGGCTCGACTGTCCGATCATGAGCCACATGGGAATTCCCCACAGCAGCATCCCGGCGGTGCCGATTCCGAAGATCAGCTTCCGGCCGTAGATGTCGGAGAGGTATCCGGCCAGCGGGACGAGCGGAATCATCAGAACGCAGGCGGCGAGGATGAAGCCGAGCACGGTCGAGCGTTCGATCCCGAGGTACGTGGTGGCGAACTGCACGGACCCCGTGATCATCGTGTAGAAGAAGATGACGCCGACGGCGTTCGCGCCGGCCGCGGTGAGCACGGTACCGGGATTGTTGCGCAGCACCTGCAGGATCGGCGACTTCCGCGCGACCGGAGCCTCGGCGAGCTTCTTCGCCAGTTCCCGGAATTCGGGTGTCTCCTCCAGGTAGCGGTGGATGACGAAGGCGACCGGGAGCATCACGAGGCTGATCCAGAACGGGATGCGCCACGCCCACGCGAGGAACGACTCGGAGTCGAATACCGCTGTGATGACGAGGAAGACGACGTTTCCGAGCACGACGCCGATGGGCACGCCGAGCTGCGCGAAGCTGCCGTAGAACCCGCGGCGTCCGGCGGGTGCGTTCTCGGTGGCGAGGAGGACGGCACCGCCCCATTGCGCTCCGACGGCGAGGCCCTGGCAGATCCGCAGGGTCACGAGAATCGTGGGTGCGAGCCAGACGAGTTGGGTGTTGGGCACGAGGCCGATCAGCGACGTCGCGACGGCCATCATGACGATGGCCGCGACGAGTACCGGTTTGCGCCCCACCTTGTCGCCGAAGTGGCCTGCGAGGACCCCGCCGATGGGTCGGGCGATGAAGCCGACCGCCACGGTGGCGAACGAGTTGAGGGCGGCGACGACCTGGCTGTCGGTCGCGAAGAACGTGGCGTTGAAGACGAGTGCGGCTGCGGTCGCGTAGATGAAGAAGTCGTACCACTCGAGTGAGGTCGAGATGGCGGCCGCGAACGAGGCGCGCGCGGCCCGGGGCTTGCCGGCGGGCCGGGTGTCGGAATCGGTGGGCATGGTGGTCTCCTGCTCAGTCTTGGGCGATGGAACCGAATGTGTCTCTGAGGACGCGTTTGAGGATCTTGCCGCTCGGGTTCTTCGGGAGGGAGTCGGCGACGATCACGTACTTGGGCACCTTGTATCCGGCGAGTCGTCCACGGCAGTGCTCCACGACGTCCTTCTCGTCGAGTTCGACCCCGGCGGCGGGGACCACCACTGCGGCGACCGCTTCGATCCACCGTGGATGCGGCACCGCGAACACGGCGGCCTCACCGACACCGTCGAGTTCGTAGAGCGTTTCCTCGACCTCCCGGGTCGCGACGTTCTCCCCGCCGGTCTTGATCATGTCCTTCTTGCGGTCGACCACCCACAGGTACCCGTCCTCGTCGAGGTAGCCGAGGTCGCCGGAGTGGAACCACCCGCCCGCGAACGCTTCCGCGGTCTTCTCCGGTTGTCCGAGATAGCCGACGGTGGCGTGCGGGCTGCGGTGCACGATCTCGCCGACCTCGCCCGCCGGAAGCGGCAGGTCCCGGTCGTCCACGATGCGTGTCTCCACGTTGAGGGCGGGTTTGCCCGCCGAACCACCGTGCGTCTCTTGATCCTCCGGCCCGAGGGCTGTCGCGAGTGACGCCATTTCCGTCTGCCCGTAGAAGTTCCACAGCCGGATACCCGGCAACCGGCGGTTCATTTCGCGCAGGACCTCCACCGGCAACGGCGACGCCCCGTAATAGCCCTTGCGCAGCGAACGCAGATCGGTGCCCTCGAATGCGGGCGACTGCAGCAACGAGATCCACACCGTCGGCGGGCAGAACAGGTTGGTCACCCGCTCCGCCTCGATGGTGCGGAGCAGTACCTGCGGGTCGGGTCCGTCGACGATGATGCTCGTCGCGCCGAGATAGATGTCGGTGCTGAGGAAGTTGTCGAGCTGCGCGCAGTGGTACAGCGGCAGCGCGTGCACCTCCACGTCGTCGCTGCTCATGCCGCCGGTGACGATGCAGCTGATGTACTGCCACATCAGCGACCGGCTGGTGAGCATCGCACCCTTGGGCCGTGATTCGGTGCCGGACGTGTACATGATGCGGACCACGTCGTCGTCCGCCACGAGCACCTCGGGCGGCGAACCGAATTCGGCGTCCGCCCAATCCGCCATAGAACGCCAGCCGTCCGGTGTGGCCGCATCGCCGAGCGGGATGGTCGCCCGCACCCGGACGCTTCCCTTCGATTCCGCGAGTGCCTTCTCGGCAACGGGCACCAGGGCGTCCTCGACGACGAACGCGTCGGCTGCGCAGTCGTCGAGGATGTATCCGATCTCCCCGCCGGTCAGCATGAAGTTGACCGGCACGAGGACCACACCGAGCCGGGCGGTCGCGAAGTTCAGCACCGGGTACTGCCAGCAGTTGTGGGACAACAGCGCGAGCCGGTCGCCCCGCGTCAGCCCCTCGGAGTGCAGGGCAGCCGCGACCCTGTCGATCAGGGTGTCGAGTTCGGCGAACGTGAGCCGGACGTCGCGGTGCACGACGGCGAGCTTGTCCGGGTAACGCGCCGCGGACCGCCGCGGAATGTCCCCGATGCTCTGCTGCCGGGCGCGCGTGCTGTCCTCGTTCACCCGCGGACTTCTGTCAGTGCCGGGGTGGCGGCGAACTCGGCGCGGGCCAGGGAGCGGCGGTGTACCTGGTCGGGACCGTCGGCGATCTGCAGGAACCGGGCCTGCGCGTACAGCACCGGCAGGATCGTGTCCTGCGACAGGCCGGCGCCGCCGAAGACCTGCATCGCATCGTCGACGATCTGCTTGACCGTCAGCGGGACCATCACCTTGGCGGCGGCGATGTCGTGGCGGGCCGCCTTCGTGCCCTCGACGTCCATCCGCCAGGCGGCCCGCAGCACCAGCAGCCGGGCGGCGTCGAGGCGGATCCGCGCGTCCGCGACGGTCGCCTGCACGACGCCCTCGTCGGCGAGGGGCCTGCCGAACGCCACCCGGGTGCGGGCGCGTTCGGTCATCAGCGCAATCGCCCGCTCGGCCATGCCGATCAACCGCATGCAGTGGTGGATGCGCCCCGGACCGAGCCGGGCCTGCGCGACCGCGAAGCCCTTGCCGCGGGGTCCGAGGAGGTTCGCCTTGGGGACGCGGACCTTGTCGAAGACGATCTCGCCGTGCCCGCCCTCGTGGCGGTCGGTGAAGCCGAGCACCGTGGTGGATCGGACGATGGTCAGACCGGGGGTGTCCATGGGAACGAGGACGATGCTGTGCCGGTTGCCGACCGGGGCGTCGGGGTCGGTGACGCCCATGACCATCGCCATCCGGCAGTCGTCGCGCAGGGCCGCGGTGGACCACCACTTGCGGCCGGTCAGCACCCAGTCGTCGCCGTCCTCGGCGATCTCGAGGCGGACGTTGTTGGCGTCCGAGCTCGCGACGTCGGGTTCGGTCATCGAGAAGCACGACCGGAACTCGCCCGCGAGCAGGGGTTCGAGCCATTCCCGCTTCTGTTCGTCGGTGCCGTACAGGTGCAGCAGTTCCATGTTGCCGGTGTCGGGCGGGTTGCAGTTGAACGCCTCGGGTGCGATCAACGGGCTCCAGCCGGTGAGTTCCGCGAGCGGCGCGTAGTCGAGGTTCGTCAGGCCGGCACCCTCGCGCGCAGGCAGGAAGAGATTCCACAGGCCTTCGCGCTTCGCGGCCGCCTTCAGGTCGGCCACGATCGGCGGCGCACCCCAGTGATCCGGCTTCGACGCCAGTTGCTCTTCGGCGATCGCCTCGGCAGGCAGTACCCGCTCCTGCATGAACTTCGTCAGCTTCGCTTGCAGTTCCAGCACTTTCGGGCTGTAGTCGAAATCCACTTCCGTGGCTCCAATCTGTTCGGTGGTGCCGCGGTCAGCGGCGGAGTTCGGAGACGGGCGATGCGGCGGCGAGGTCGAGCGCACGCTGCAACAGCGGGCCGACCATGTCGCCGACGTCGTCGAAACCCCCACCGACGGTGTCCCCCTGTGCGTGCCGGGCGTTGATGCCCTCGAGGATTACGGCGATCTTGAAATCGGCGAACACCGTGTACCAGTCGATGTCGGGGATCTCGATGCCGCGCTGCGTGGCGTACCGGTCGAGAAGTTCGGTACGGGTGGGGAATCCGTCGAGTCGGGCGAGACCCTTGGTGATCGGGTTGTCGACGGCTCCGGGCTGGTCCCAGAAGCTCAGCATGATCCCGACGTCGGCGAGGGTGTCGCCGAGCGTGGCCATTTCCCAGTCCAGAACGGCGACGATCTTCCCGGCGTCGGCGCGGGAGGCGAGCACGTTGTCGAGTTTGACGTCGCCGTGGACGATGCCCGGGAAGTGCGAGGTGGGCAGCGCCCGGCGCAGCTTGTCGAGCAGCAGGGACACCTCCGGGCGGTCGGTGGTGCGCGAGGCCTCCCATTGCCGGGCCCAGCGGTCGAGTTGACGTTCGAGGTATCCGTCGGGGCGGCCGAACGAGCCGAGACCGACCGCGTCGGGGTCGACGCCGTGCAGTGCGGCCAGGGTGTCGGCGAGGTCGAGCCCGAGCCGGCGACGGTCGTCCGGGGTGAGTGCGGACGCCTGTTCGACGGTTCCGACGGGTGTTCCGTCCACCAGTTCCATGAGGTAGAACGACGCGCCGAGCACGTCCTTGTCCTCGCACAGCAGCACCGCGTCGGGCACCGGGACGGTGGTGCCCGCCAGTCCCCTGATCACGGTGAACTCGCGCTTCATGTCGTGCGCGCTGGGCAGGACGTGCCCGTACGGGGGCCGCCGCAGAACCCACGTCCGGTCGGCGTCGGCGACGCGGTACGTGGGGTTGGACCGGCCACCGCTGATGAGCGAGACGGCGAGGTCGCCGCACACACCGCCGTCGAGTGCGCCGTCGAGGTAGTGGGCGAGAGCGGTGAGGTCGACGCCTGCCGAATCCTCCCGGTCCTCGTGGGTGTCCGCTTCGGCGTGGGACGTCGTCATCCGCTGCGTCCTTTCGAGTACTTCACATCGTCAGCCAAACGCTCGTTCGGCACGCTTCCATCATCAACCGATCGAGCGCCGGAAGTCAATATCCCCGTATGCAGGAGTTAGGCACGAACAAGTGCTGAGAACAGCCAGCCAACCGAACACCTTGCCAATCGATCGTTCGCTTGGCATGATCCACGAGAAGTGATGCACGTCTCATCCGCCTCCGAAAGGTCAGGACACCAATGACGGACCAGTTGACCGGGTCTGCTGCCACCACCGAATGGCGGACCGAAGACCGCATCCGAGCGCGCCGCGCCGCGATCGCGGGTGGCGTGGGCACCCTGATCGAGTACTACGACTTCAGCCTGTACGGCTACCTCGCGATCGTGATGGCCCCGCTCTTCTTCCCGAGCAGCGACCCGGCCACCGCGCTGCTGTCCGCACTCGCCGTGTTCGGCACCGCCTACCTCATGCGTCCCCTCGGTGGCATCGTGTTCGGACACATCGGCGACCGGCTTGGGCGGAAGAAGGCCCTCCTCGCGACGCTCGTCTGCATGGGCCTCGGCAGCATGGCGATGGGATTCCTGCCCACCCACGCGCAGGCGGGGATCTGGGCCACCGTGCTGCTCGTCGTCGTGCGGATGGTCCAGGGATTCTCGGCCGGCGGCGAGGTCGGCGGCTCGGCCACGTTCATCTCCGAATCCGCGCCGCGACATCTCGAGGCCACCTACGGGGCGTTCACCCCGCTCGGATCCACGATGGGATTCGCGATGGCCGCAGCGGTCGCGGGCACGGTGTCGGCGCTGACCACCGACGCGCAACTCGAGAGCTGGGGATGGCGGGTCCCGTTCCTGCTCGCGTTGCCGCTGACACTGCTCTGCCTGTGGGCCCGCACCCGGGTCGAGGAGACGCACGGTGGGGACGCCGACTCCGGACCGGTCCAGGCGCCCGTCGTCGCCGTCTTCCGGCGGCAACCGCTCGCCCTCCTGCAGTCGGTCGGAATCAGTCTGGCGTGCAACGGAACCGCGTACATCGGCCTCACCTACATGAGCATCCATCTCATGAAGAACCTCGGCTACGAACGTACCCCGGTCTATTGGATCGCGACCGCCGTCATCGGTGTCGTCGCGCTCGTGATGCCGCTCGGTGGCATGCTCGCCGACCGCATCGGGCGGTTGCGGTTCACCGTGATCAGCCTCGCCGGATTCGCGATCATCACCTACCCCGCCATGGCCGTCATGCACCACAGCCTGTGGATTGCCGCGATCGCCTACCTGCTGATCATGGTCAACACCGTCGGAACCCAGGTCGGCGCGTACACGCTGATGCCGCTGCTGTTCGACAAGGACGTCCGCTTCACCGGGGTCGCCATGGGCTGGAACCTCGGCGTCGTCATCGCCGGTGGCACCGCCCCCTTCGTCGCCGTCTGGCTGGTGGAGAAGACCGGAAACGTCCTCTCCCCTGCCGTTTTCGTGATCGTCGCCGCGGTGATCGGACTGATCGCGGTGGCCGGTGTGGCCCGCCGCTCCAAGGTCGCGCAGGAGCAACTCGGCTGACGGCCGGACAGTGTCACCCCTCGAGATCCATCACGAATTGGAGTAACCATGTACCCCGGCGCTCATGCTGCCACCACCCCCGACAAGCCGGCCGTGATCATGGCAGGCACCGGGCAGACGGTCACCTTCGCCGAACTCGAGTCCCGCTCGATCCGGATCGCCCGCCACCTGCACACCCTCGGTCTGCGCCGCGGAGATCACGTCGCGGTGCTGGCCACGAACACCCCCGCGATCTTCGACATCTATTGGGCGGCCATGCGTTCCGGTCTCTACCTCACGATGGCGAACTGGCACCTCACGCCGCCCGAGATCGCCTACATCGTCGAGGATTGCGGTGCCAAGGCATTGATCGTCGACGCCGCACTCGACGCGGTTGCGCGTGAACTCCCCGCCCTCACCCCGGCCACCGAACACCGGCTCGCGTTCGCGGGAACGATCCCCGGCTACGACTCGCTCGACCAGGCCGCCGCCGCGGAGTCGGACGTCCCGCTCCCCGACCAGCCCCGCGGGGCGGACATGCTGTATTCCTCCGGCACGACCGGTCGCCCGAAGGGCATCAAACCGGAACTGCCCGCACGGCAGATCCAGGATCCCGGTGACACCATGACCGGCATGAACGCGACGGTATGGGGAGTCACGCCGGACACCGTCTACCTCTCACCTGCACCGCTGTATCACGCGGCACCGCTCCGCACCTGCGCGTCGGTGCAGGCCCTCGGCGGCACCGTCGTCGTGATGGACCGCTTCGACGCCGAGCAGGCGCTCGCGTACATCGAGCAGTACCGCGTCACCTACAGCCAGTGGGTACCCACGATGTTCGTCCGCATGCTGAAGCTGCCTGCCGAGACCCGGCAGAAGTACGACGTCTCCAGCCTCCGCATCGTCGTGCACGCCGCAGCCCCGTGCCCGGTGGAGGTGAAGCGGCAGATGATCGAGTGGTGGGGTCCGATCCTGTCGGAGTACTACTCGTCCACCGAACTCAACGGCATGACCCTCGTGAATTCGGACGAATGGCTCCGCAAGCCCGGAACCGTCGGCCGCGCCGCGCTCGGCGTCGCCCACATCTGCGGCGACGACGGTGCCGACCTCGCACCGGGCGAGATCGGCACCCTCTACTTCGAGCGCGACACCCTGCCGTTCGAGTATCACAACGCCCCCGCGAAGACCCGCGCCGCCCAGCACCCGCAACACCCGACGTGGACCACCACCGGCGACGTCGGCTACCTCGACGAGGACGGGTATCTGTTCCTCACCGACCGGAAGTCGTTCATGATCATCTCCGGCGGCGTCAACATCTATCCGCAGGAGATCGAGAACACCCTCACCGAACACCCCGCCGTCCTCGACGTCGCGGTGATCGGGATCCCCGACGAGGAGATGGGTGAATCGGTGCTGGCCGTGGTCCAGACCGTTCCGGGTGTGACCGGGGACGACGCGCTGGCCGGCGAACTCCTCGACCACGTGCGGGGCCGGCTCGCCCGGTTCAAGGTCCCACGGAACGTGGTCTTCAGCGACGACCTCCCCCGCACCCGCACCGGGAAACTCGTCAAGGGCACGCTGCGAGAGCGCTACTCAGCGGGCGTTCACGCCTGAACCGTCAGCCGTCGGCGACCGGTTCGTCCCGGCGCCGGCGGTCGAGGAGGACCGCGATCGTGAGGACGATCAGTCCTGCGACGCCGAGGAGGGCGCCGACGGCGGCCGGGGCGGTGTAGCCGTATCCGGCCGCGATCACGACACCACCGATCCACGCACCACCCGCGTTGGCGAGGTTGAACGCGCCGTGGATCAGCGTCGACGCGAGCGTCTTCGCGTCACCCGCCGCGTCCATCAGCCGCGACTGGACGGCAGGGAAGATCGCCGTCACCGCCATCCCGATGAAGAACAGCACGATCAGCGCCGTCACCGGGTTGTGGGCGGCGACGATGAACAGCGCGAGGACGCAGATCAGGGCGATCATGCACCCGAACAGCCCGGGCACCACCGCGTTGTCGGCGATGCGGCCACCCACGACGTTGCCGAGGATCATTCCCGAACCGAACAGCATCAACGCCACCGGAACCATTGCGTGCGGCAACCCGGACACGTCGGTGAGCGTCGAACTGATGTACGTGTACACCGCGAACGAGCCGCCGAACCCGACCGTCGCGAAGATCAGCGTCATCCACACCTGCACCCGGCTCAGCGCCCCGAGTTCGGCCACCGGGTTGCTCACGTGCACCCCCGCCAGCGGCGGGACGAGGCGCGCCAACGCCACCAGCGTCACGATTCCGATGATCACCACGAGCACGAACGCGGACCGCCAGCCCAGGATCTGACCGAAGAACGCCGTCGCAGGCACCCCGACCACGTTCGCCACCGACAGACCCATCATCACGGTCGCGACCGCCTTGGCACGCTTGCCCGGTTCCGCAAGGTGCGCGGCGACCAGCGCTGCGACCCCGAAGTAGGCGCCGTGGGGCAGTCCGGCGAGGAACCGGGCCGCCAGCAGCGACTCGTACCCGGGGGCGAGGGCGGTCGCGAGATTGCCGACGACGAACGTGGCCATCAACGCGATGAGCAGCGTGCGCCGCTCGACGCGCGCGGCCAGCGCTGCGATCGTGGGCGCCCCGACGACGACGCCGAGCGCGTACGCGGAGACGAAGTGCCCGGCCACCGGCTCCGACACCCCGGTCCCCGCGGCCATCGCGGGCAACAGGCCCATGGACGCGAATTCCGTTGTGCCGATACCGAACCCGCCGAGGGCAAGCGCCAGCATCGCGCCCCGCCGACTCGGTGACGGAATCCGCGGACACAGAGACGGACGAGCGGTGACCGCAGGTTCGGTGAGGTGAACTGCAGGCGGCGTCATGGCAGCAAGACTCCCGTCGGGCTGATCGTAGGATCGGCGAGCACGTCCGATGGACTCGCCTGAGGATGAACCGGGCCGAGATGGTGGCACACCGGCTCGTACCAGTATGGGCGAGGCCGCAAGCGAATAGATAATTCACGCGGGGGTGATTCCACTCACCGGCGCGGCATATGGGTGCGTCGCCGTAACCTGGCGCGACGCACCCGAGCGGAGCGACCTACGTCACGTGATGTGTTCGAGGATCACCGTGTGCACGTGGTGGGCCTTGTCCATGCCGCGGAAGTCGGCCTCGTACGTGGTGTCGGCGACGTCGAGGGCGATGCTGCTGGAGGAGAAGAACTGGCCGGCCCACGACTTGTTGCTGAGGAACGAGACCGAGCGGATGTTCTTGTACGGGATGGACGTGATCGCGGTGCGCTTGCCGACGAAGCTCTTGTCCTGGATCACGACGCGGAGGTTCGTGATCCCGAGGAAGCCGGTGCCCGCGCCGATGCAGTCGTACACGGCGATGATCGACTCTCCGGGGAGGATGCCCTGCTGAACCTGCTTCAACTGTTCCGACTTGTCGAAGATCGGGTCGGTCATGGTTCCTCCTTCGACGGCGGTCCAGGCCTGTCCATCTTCGCAGAAACTTCGTCGAACGTGACGTGGATGCCCTCGTGCGGTACCGCACGCTGCGCCTTCGCCTGGTCGGTGAACGTCCGTCTGTCCCCCTCCACGAGGTCGGCCTTGTCCGTGAACGGCCCGAGCAACGCCCGCGGGTGCAGCCCGTCGACGCGGACGACGTTGATCTCCACACACACCACGATCGCCGCGGCGGCGAGGAACAGGAACGCCAGCAACCCCAGCACGACGGCGAACACCCCGTTCGTCACGGACGCCGTGCTCACCACCTTGCTCACGTAATACGCACCGAACGATTGCAGCACCTGCCACAGCACGGCTGCCGCGACTGCGCCGGGCGCGACGTCGGCGACGGACAGCGGCCGGGCAGTGGCGAGCCGGAAGGCGAGGATGAAGATCGCGGAGTTGATCGTGATCGCGGCGAGCATGAGAAGCACGGTGAACGATCCGGACAGGTGCGTCGCGGCACCGACCGCCGCCACCGCGGCGGTGCCGAGGACGGCGAGACCGATCGTGCCGAGCAACAGCAGACCCCGCAACCGGCCTCGGATCGGGTCGGGCCGCATGTGGCGGGGCACCGACCACGCCGTGTTCATCGCGTTCTGGCTGGCCAGCGCGACCCCGAGTCCGCCGTAGAGGGCACCGACGAGTCCGATCACCAGACCCGTCACCCCGCCGCCGATCCGGTGCGGGTCGGCCAGGTCGGCGCCGATGACCGGAAACTGGCTCAGCGCCGAGTCGATGATGTCCTGCTGCAGTTCGGGGTGTCCCGACAGCACGAACCCGAGCACCGTCGACAGCAGAAGCAGGAGGGGAAACAGCGAGATGAACCCGTAGTAGGCGATCAACGCCGCGAGGTACACGCCCTGGTCGTCGAGAAATTTGTACGTGACGGCGATCGGGAAGCCCATCGCCGGGTACCTCTGCTGGAGAGCGTCGAGCCGTCTGGCGAACTTCATCTCACGCTCCGTTTCCGCGCCAACCCGTCACCCCGATTCTGCCCGGGTCGCGGCGGCGGCGATCAGACGGTCGGTTTCACCATCGCGAGGGCGAGGTCGGCGTAGCGCTCGGCGAGTTCCTCGGGCTTCAGCGGACCGTCGGCGCGCCACCAGGTGCACACCGACTGGCCCATGTTGATGATGCCGCGGACGGCGTCCCGCGGGTATTCGGTCGCGAAGTCGCCCTCCTCGACACCGCGCTCGACGACGTCGCGGAAGAGGTGTTCCTGTTCGTCGCGGAGGGCCACGACGAGCCGGCGGCCGGCGTCGTCGAGGCTGCGTATCTCGGTGGCGCCGACCATCGCGTCCAGCTGGCGGGTGGTGTGGAACATGACCCACGCCCGCATCAGCGCCTGCAACTGGTCGGCGGGGGCACCACCCGAGCGCAGCAGCGCACCGCGCGTCATGGCGATGGCGTCGTGAAGTGCACGCACCATGATGTCCTGCAGGATCTCCTGCTTCGACGCGAAGTGATGGTAGATCGAGGCGACGGTGATGTCCGCGCCGCGGGCGATGTCCCGCATCGACGTGCCGTGATAGCCGCGTTCGTTCATGTTGGCCACCGCGGAGTCGAGGATCACCTGCCGCCCGGTACCCGTGCTCACGGCGGCCACCTTTGCAGCGCACATCCCTCGGTCTCCGTTCCCGCTCCGATCGTCACACGACGACTCCAGGATAGTGGGTCCCGTCACAGAACCCGCTCTAGCGATCGTTCGGTAGCAATGTCATGCTGGTGCGGTGGATCACATCGGACTCGCCGTCGCGGACGGTATCGCGACGATCACCCTGAACCGGCCCGACCAGCTCAACGCGTTCACCACCACCATGGAGAACGAGCTGATCGCCGCCTACGACCAGCTCGACGCGGACGATTCCGTCCGGGCGATCGTGCTCACCGGAGCCGGACGAGCGTTCTGCGCGGGCGCAGACCTGTCGGCCGGTGCCGCCACGTTCGATCACTGGCAGGACGAGGACGAGGACGCCGACGCCCGCCGCGACGGTGGCGGCCGCGTAGTGCTCCGGATGTTCGAAGCCCGCAAACCGATCATCGCCGCGATCAACGGACCGGCCGTGGGAGTGGGCATCACGATGACCCTCGCCGCCGACTTCCGCCTCGCCGCCGACGACGCCCGCATCGGATTCGTCTTCAACCGCCGCGGCATCGTCCCCGAATCCTGCTCGACCTGGTTCCTGCCGCGCCTCGTCCCCCTGCAGACGGCCCTCGACTGGGTGTATTCCGGCCGGGTGTTCCCCGCCACGGAGGCGTTCGACGCCGGCCTCGTATACAAGCTGTACCCGCGTGAATCCCTGCTCGACGAGGCATACGCGCTGGCCCGGAGCCTGACCGAGCACTCCGCCCCGGTGTCGGTGGCGCTGTCGCGCCAGATGATGTGGCGGGCACTGGGCGCCGAGCACCCGATGATCGCGCACCGCGTCGAGACACGCGGAATCAACATCCGCGGCATCGGACCGGACGCGCGCGAAGGCATCTCCGCGTTCCTCGAGAAACGGCCCGCCGTGTTCCCCGACAGCGTCCGCGACGACCTGCCGGACGTGTTCGGCGAAGACCTTCCGACCCCGGCGTTCCGCGGATGACCGCCGCACTGCCGGCCCGCCCCGGCGTCGTCTACCGCTGGCACCACGTCGTCGAACATCGCGACCGCGCCGCCCTCGACGCCCTGATCGCCGACGACGCCGTGTTCTCCTCCCCCGCGGTGTTCACTCCGCAGGAAGGGAAGGCGAAGGTCCTGGCGTATCTCGGCGCCGCCCTGACCGTGTTCGACGGCACCGGTTTCCACTACGTCGAGGAGTGGTACGGCGACCGTTCGGCGGTCCTGGAATTCGCCACCGAACTCGACGGCATCCACGTCAACGGCATCGACCTCTTCCACTGGAACGACCGCGACCAGATCACGTCGTTCAAGGTGATGGTCCGTCCCGTGAAAGGCCTGCAGGCGCTCATCCCGCTGATGGCCGCCCAGCTCTCCCAGTCGTAAACCACTGCATCAAGGAGAAATTCATGAGCCTGCCCCCCATCCTGCAAGACCGGCTTCGCCTGCCCGTCGTCGCGTCGCCGATGTTCATCGTCTCGGGTCCCGACCTGGTGATCGCCCAGTCGACGTCGGGCATCGTCGGATCATTCCCCTCGCTCAACGCCCGCCCGCAGCCGGTGTTGCGCGAATGGCTCACCCGCATCACCGAAGCCCTCGCCAAGCACGACGCCAACAACCCGGAGACGCCGTCCGCGCCGTACGCGGTCAACCTGATCGTCCACAAGAGCAACGACCGTCTCGACGAGGACCTCGCCACCATCGTCGAGTTCGAGGTCCCGATCGTCATCACGTCCCTCGGCGCCCGCGCCGACGTGAACGAGGCCATCCACAGCTACGGCGGCATCGTCCTCCACGACGTCATCAACAACACGTTCGCGAAGAAGGCGGTGGAGAAGGGCGCCGACGGCCTCATCGCCGTCGCGGCCGGTGCCGGCGGACACGCGGGCACCCTGTCGCCGTTCGCGTTGATCCAGGAGATCCGCGAGTGGTTCGACGGGCCGGTCCTGCTGTCGGGCTCGATCGCCCACGGCCGCTCGGTCCTCGCCGCGCAGGCCGCAGGCGCCGACCTCGCCTACATCGGCTCCGCGTTCATCGCCACCGCAGAGGCCAACGCGGACCAGGGCTACAAGCAGATGATCGTCGACTCCACCGCGTCCGACATCGTCTACTCCAACCTGTTCACCGGCGTGCACGGCAACTACCTGCGCGGCAGCATCGAGGCCGCCGGACTCGACCCGAACAACCTCGCCGTGTCGGACCCGTCCGCCATGAACTTCGGTGTCGGCGAGGACGCGGATAACGCCGCGAAGACGGAAGCCAAGCCCTGGCGCGACATCTGGGGCGCCGGACAGGGCATCGGCGCCGTCGACGCCGTCGTCCCGGCAGCGGAGATCGTCGAACGCCTCACCCGCGAGTACGCGGACGCGAAAGCCCGCCTGCTCTAGGCGCTTCGCGCCCGTGCGCCTTTCTGGTAGCTGGAACAACCAAAAAGGCGCACGGGCGGCGGAGCCGCCTATCGTGCCGCGATGTCGCGCCCGATGATTTCCTTCATGATTTCGGTGGTTCCGCCGTAGATCGTCTGGATCCGGCTGTCGACGTACGCGCGGCCGATGGGGTACTCCATCATGTAGCCGTAGCCGCCGTGCAATTGGACGCAGCGGTCGACGACACGCTTCTGCAGCTCACTGGCCCACCACTTGCCCTTCGACGCGTCGACGGCGGTGAGTTCGCCTGCGTTCAAGGCGAGTACGCACCGGTCGATGTGCGATTCGGTCACCTCGATCTCGGTGAGCATCTCCGCCAGCGCGAACCGGGTGTTCTGCAGATCGCCGATCGGCTTCCCGAACGCCTTACGCTCGAACACGTAGTCCCTCGTCCACTGGTAGGCGGCCTTCGCGGCGGCAATCGCGTTGACTGCGATCGAAATGCGTTCGAGGGGCAGGTTTTCCATGAGGTGAACGAAGCCGCGGCCCTCGGTGCCGAGCAGGTTGGTGGCGGGCACCCGCACGTCCTCGAACACGAGCTCGGCCGTGTCCTGACCGGCCAGGCCGACCTTGTGCAGCTTGCGGCCCCGGCTGAAACCGGGCATGCCCCGCTCCACGACGAGCAGTGAGAAGCCCTTGGAACCGGCGCCCGGGTCGGTGCGGGCGACGACGATGACGAGGTCGGAGTGAATACCGTTGGTGATGAACGTCTTCTGACCGTTGATCACCCACTCGTCACCGTCCCGCACCGCGGTGGTCTTCACGCCCTGCAGGTCGCTGCCCGCACCGGGCTCGGTCATCGCGATGGCGCCGATCAGCTCGCCCGCGGCCATGCCCGGCAGCCACCGCTGCTTCTGCTCCTCGGTGCCGAGGTTCACGATGTACGGGATGGCGATGTCGTCCTGGAGGGACAGTCCCGAACCGAACGACGTCGTCGCGGTGCGGGCGATCTCCTCGGCGACGACGTACCGGAAGCGGTAATCGGTGACGCCGGAACCGCCGAACTCATCGGGCACGGCGAGCCCGACGATCCCGGACTTGCCGGCCGCCAGCCACGCCGAGCGGTCGATGAGCCGGTCCGACTCCCACCGTTCGTAATTCGGCTCGATCTCGCGGGCGAGAAACTCGCGCACGGTCTCCCGGTACGCTTCGTGATCCCTGTCGAAAAGGGTGCGCTGCATGGTCTCTCCTTGTCGCCGGGACGAGCTCGTCCGGCTCGGTGGACCCGGCGCGATGTCAGTGGTCGGGTAGATACCCGACGGTGTGTAGGGCGATGTCGACGTAGCGGTCGGCGACCTGCTCGGGGGTCAGTGCTCCACCGAGCTGGAACCAGCGTGGAATGGACTGGCACATCCCGAGGAGGGCGCGCACGGTCTCGGGGACGTCCCCGCTGTGGAACACCTCGCGGGCGACGCCGTCGGCGACGAGGTCGATCATCATCAGTTCGAGCCGCTTGCGGGTCGCGGCGTAGCGGCTGCGGCTGTCGGCCGAGACGTGCCGCAATTCGGTGTCGAGGGAGACGTGCCGCACCCGGTGCGTCATGTACAGGACGATCGCCTCGACGACGTTGGAGAATTGCGCCACCACGTCGTCGCCGGCCTCGCGGGCGGCTGCCTCGGCGCGGTCGTTCAGTTCGCGCATCTGCAGTTCGAACAGGGCCACGAGAACGGCTTCCTTGCTCTCGTGGTGGTAGTACAGGGCCGGAACGGTCACCCCGACACGACGGGCGATCTGCCGCACCGTCGTGCCGTGGTAACCGTTCTCGTTGAACAGATCCAGTGCCTGCTCGAGGATGGGCGTCAGCGGCAGGGCCTCGAACGTCCGCCAGTCGGCGTACACCGGCTCCGTCGCGGTCGGCCCGTTCTCGCGCAGAGTCACAGGTCGCCGATCAGCGCGGTGCCATGCGGATGGCGCCGTCGAGACGGATGGTCTCGCCGTTGAGCATCGGGTTGCTGACGATGTGCGCGGCGAGCGCGCCGTACTCGGACGGGTCGCCGAGACGCGACGGGTGCGGAACCTGACCGCCGAGCGACTGCTGCGCGGCCTCGGGCAGCGATCCGAGCAGCGGCGTCTTGAACAGGCCGGGAGCGATCGTGTTGACGCGGATCAGCAGCGACGCGAGGTCGCGAGCGATCGGCAGGGTCATGCCGACGACGCCGCCCTTGGACGCGGAGTACGCGGCCTGACCGATCTGGCCCTCGTATGCGGCGACGGAGGCGGTGTTGATGATGACGCCGCGCTCGCCGTCGATCGGCTCGTTCTTCGAGATACGCTCGGCGGCAAGACGGATCACGTTGAACGTGCCGATGAGGTTGACGGTGACGATCTTGGTGAAGTCGGCCAGCGGGAACGCGCCGTTCTTGCTCACGGTCTTGATGGCGTTGCCGATGCCGGCGCAGTTCACGGCGACACGCAGCGGTCCGAGCGACTCCGCGAGATCGAGTGCGGCGGACACGTCGGCCTCGCTGGTGACGTCGCCGGCGGCGAAGCGCACGCGGTCGCCGAGTTCCTTGGCGACGGTCTCACCGTTGGACGAGGGCAGGTCGATGATGACGACGCTGGCGCCGTCGGCGAGGAGGGCCTTGGTCGTGGCCAGGCCGAGGCCCGAGGCACCGCCGGTGACGAGTGCGACGCTGTCGTTGACGATCATGTCTATACCTTTCGGAAGCAGGGTTTTTCGAGCAGGTTGTTCAGATGCGTTCGATGATGGTGGCGTTGGCCATGCCCGCGCCCTCGCACATGGTCTGCAGGCCGTAGCGTCCGCCGGTGGCCTCGAGGTTGTTGACCAGGGTGCTCAGCAAGCGGGTGCCCGACGAGCCGAGTGCGTGCCCGAGCGCGATCGCGCCGCCCCACGGGTTGAGCTTGGCCGGGTCGGCCCCGAATTCGTGCGCCCAGGCCAGCGGCACCGGCGCGAACGCCTCGTTGACCTCGTACGCGTCGATGTCGTCGATGCTCAGCCCCGACTTCGCGAGGATCTTCTTGGTCGCCGGGATCGGTGCGGTGAGCATGAAGACCGGGTCGTCACCGGCAACGGCGAACGAGTGGAACCGGGCCCGCGGGGTCAGCCCCAGCTTCGACGCCATCTCCTCGCTCATGATCAGCGCCGCGGACGCGCCGTCGGTCAGCGGCGACGAGTTGCCCGGGGTGATGTGCCACTGCGCCTCGGGGAACCGGGCCGCGTACTTCTCGGAGTAGAACGACGACTTCAGCCCGGACAGTCCCTCGGCGGTGGTGGAGGCGCGCACGGTCTCGTCGGCGGTGTGCGTCACCGACTCACCGGCGGCGTTGGTGACCGAGATCGGGACGATCTCCTTGTCGAACAAGCCCTTCGACAGCGCGTCGGCGGCACGCTGATGCGACTGCGCGGAGAAACTGTCGAGGGTGTCCCGGTCGAACTTCCACTTCGCGGCGATCAGTTCGGCGGAGATGCCCTGGTTGACCAGCCCCTCGGGGTAGCGGGCGGCGATGCCCGGGCCGGACGCGTCCTGCCCGATGGTGGTCGTGCCCATCGGAACGCGGGACATCGACTCCACACCGCAGGCGATCACGATGTCGTAGGCGCCGGCGATCACGCCCTGCGCGGCGAAGTGCGCCGCCTGCTGGCTCGAGCCGCACTGGCGGTCGACGGTGGTGGCCGGAACCGAATCCGGGAAGCCGGCCGACAGCACCGCCGTCCGGGAGATGTTGAGGGCCTGCTCGCCGGCCTGTCCGACGCAGCCGCCGATGACGTCGTCGACCTGTGCGGGGTCGATGCCGTTGCGTTCGACGATGCTGCGCAGCACGTGAGCCAGCAGTTCGACCGGGTGCGTGCCGGACAGCGCACCACCCGGCTTGCCTTTACCGGAGGCGAGGCGGACGACGTCCACGATGACAGCGTTGGTCATGATGTTCCCTTTCGATAGTGTGCGGCTGCGCCGCCCGTGAGTACTTATTAACCGCGGGGCGTTAACAAGTACTCACGGGTCAGCGGCCCTGCCAGACGGGCTGACGCTTCTCGGCGAACGCGGTCGGCCCTTCCTTCGCGTCGGCGCTGGTGAAGATGGTCGCGATGGCGGCGTTGTTCGCCTCCCAAGCCCGGTCGCCCCAGTCGTCTTCGGTGGCGGTCCGGTGGATCATCGCCTTCGATTCGCGCACCGACAGCGGCGCGTTCGCGGCGATCTGCTCGGCGAGTTCGAGCGCGACGTCGAGGGCGGTGCCTGCCGGGGCGACACGGTTGACCAGGCCCAGTTCCTTGCCCTGCGCCGCGGTGATCGGTTCGCCGGTGAGTGCGATCTCCAGCGCGACCTTCTTCGGAATCTGCTGCTGCAGGCGGATCACGCCGCCGGCGGCGGCGAACAGTCCACGCTTGACCTCGGGAAGCCCGAGCTTCGCCTCCTCATCGACGACCGCGAGGTCACTGGCGAGGACCAGTTCGGTGCCGCCGCCGAGGGCGAAGCCGTTGACTGCGGCGATGGTCGGCTTGCTGATCCAGTGTTGCGCGTATCCGGCGAAGCCCCATTCGGGGTGCCCCTCCGCGGCGATGTTCCCGCCCGTGGAGAGGGCCTTGAGGTCGGCGCCGGCGCAGAACGCGCGGCCGGCCCCGGTCACGACGACCACTCGCACCTCTGGGTCGTTCTCGGCCTGCTCGAGCAGACTGCCCACTGCGGTCGACAACGCACCGTTCACCGCATTGAGCGCCTTGGGGCGGTTCAGCGTGATGATGCCGATGCCTCCGCGCCGCTCCCACAGTGCGGCTGCCTCCGTCGTCTCCGTCTGTTCTGGCACGTCTCATCCTCCGCCTCGGCATGATTACTGATCGCTCGTTAAAGTTAGTACCACGGCGTCGCAGGCACGGTCAATGATCGAATTTATCTAGCGCCCGTTCAGTTGCGTCTGGTATGGATATTCAGGGACCGACGGAGGAGATCACCACGTGTATGCCCAGCAATTGACCACCGCTTCCGGCCCCGCCGGAGTCCAGCTCACCGAGATCGACGAACCCGACGGCACCGGCCTCGTCGTCGTGGATCTGCACGCCGCCGGAGTGTCGTTTCCCGACCTGCTGCAGACCACGGGCAGCTACCAGATCGTCCGGGAACTGCCGTTCGTGCTCGGCGTCGAGGGCGCAGGCGTGGTCCGCAGCGCACCCGAGGACAGCGGCATCCGGGCCGGACAGCGGGTGGCCGTCCTCGCGTCTGACGGAGCGTGGCAGCAGACCGTCGCGGTGGAGCCGGACTCGGTGTTCCCGCTGCCCGATTCGGTGTCGTTGACTGCCGGGGCGGGTTTCCTGATGAACTACCTCACCGTGCACTTCGCCCTCGACGAGCGCGCCCGCTACCGCACCGGCGAGACCGTGCTGGTGCACGGCGCCGCAGGCGGTGTCGGGGTCGCCGCACTGCAGGTCGCGGCCGCGCTGGGGCTCGAGACGATCGCCGTGGTCAGCAGCGAGGAGAAGGCCGGCATCGCAAAGGCCAACCGCGCCGATCACGTCGTCCTCGTGGACGGCTGGAAGGACCGGGTCCGCGACCTCACCGGAGGCCGCGGAGTCGACATCATCCTCGACCCGGTCGGCGGCGACCGTTTCACCGACAGCCTGCGTAGCCTCGCGCCCAACGGGCGACTGGTTGTCCTCGGCTTCACCGGCGGCGAGATCCCCACCGTCAAGGTCAATCGCCTTCTCCTGCGTAACATCTCCGTCGTCGGGGCCGGCTGGGGCGAGTACGTGCGCACCAACCCCGGCTACACGAGCAGGCAGTGGGCGGCCCTGGGCCCGCTCCTCGAGTCCGGTGCGCTGCAGATCGCCGAGCCGACCACCTACTCGTTCGAACACGCCTGTGACGCGCTGCGGACGCTCGAAACCCGTTCCGCCACCGGCAAGATCGCCCTCTCCGTTCGCCCCTCCTGACAAGGATCCCCATGAGCTCCGACATTCCCGGCGTGGACACGACCGTCGACGACGGCGTCCTGCGCGTCATCCTCAACCGTCCCGCCCGCATGAACGCGGTCACCACCGAAACCCTCGACGCCGTCGCCGACAGTTTCGACAAGTACGCGGGCGACGCCGCGGTCCGCGTCGCAATCCTCACCGGTACCGGCCGTGCCTTCTGCACGGGCGCGGACCTGGGTGGTGAGAACATTTCCGGGCCGCCGGATTCCGCGACCATCGATGCGGCGAACCGCACCGCCGCCGCGATTCGCGCGTTCCCCCGACCCGTGATCGGCGCGGTCAACGGTCCCGCCGCCGGTGTCGGCGTCTCCCTGGCGCTGGCCTGCGACCTCACCGTCGCCACCGAATCGAGCTACTTCCTGCTCGCGTTCGCGAAGGTGGGCCTGATGCCGGACGGCGGCGCCACCGCGCTCGTCGCGGCGTCGGTCGGTCGCGCCCGCGCGCTGCGGCTGGCACTCCTGGCCGAACGACTCCCCGCACGTGAGGCACTCGCGTCCGGGCTGATCGCCGACGTGTTCCCCGACGACGAGTTCGCCGCATCCGTCACCGCCCTCACCCGCCGACTCGCCGACGGACCGTCGGAGGCGTTCCACCTCACCAAGGACGCCGTCAACGACGCGACCCTCATCGAACTCGACAACGCATTCGACCGCGAGCGCACGGGGCAACTCGAACTCCTCGCCGCCGCGGACTACCGGGAGGGCGTCGCGGCGTTCCTGGAGAAGCGGCCCGCAGTGTTCGGCCGGGGATGAGCGCCCCGATGACGGTGACGTCGCACGCGCAACCGTTCGCGTCCCGGCGTGCACACTGGGCCAATCATGTTGCCCGGCACGCCTTCGCGAAACCCGATTCGGTGGCGCTGCGGTTTCGGGGCACCTCGACCACCTGGCGTGAGCTCGAGGACCGCAGCGCGAGGACGGCCGCCGTCCTCGCCGCCCGCGGTGTCGGCCGCGGCGACCGGGTCGTGCTGCTGCTGACCAACCGCCCCGAGTTCCTCGAGGTGATGCTGGCCGCGACTCGCCTGGGTGCGATCGCGGTCCCGGTGAACTTCCGGCTCAGCCCCGGCGAGGTGCGGTTCATCGTCGCCGACAGCGACGCCACCGTCGTGGTCGTCGAGGATTCACTCACCGGTCTCGCCGCGGAGGTCGACGACAGCGTGCCGGTTCTCGTGGTCGGCGACGCCTCCGACGACGTCTCGCTCGAGACGCAGTTGCGCGCAGCCGATCCCGACGTCCCGATCGCGGAGGTGGCGGAAGACTCCCCCGCCGCCATCATGTACACGTCCGGCACCACCGGTCGTCCGAAGGGCGCGGTGCTGTCGCACCTCAATCTGCAGGCGCAGGCGCTGACTCTCATCCGGGGATGGCGACTGTTCGACACCGAGTCCGAGGTCAACCTGGTCTCGTCCCCGCTGTTCCACATCGCAGCCCTCGGCAGCGTCGGGCCGTTCCTGCTGATCGGCGCCACCATTGTGATCCACCCGACGGGCGCGTTCGACGCGACCGATGTGCTCGACTCACTCGAGTGGGAGCGGGTGACCAGCGTGTTCATGGTGCCCACCCAGTGGCAGGCCATCCTCGACGGCATCGGTGCGGGCGGCCGGGACCTCGCACTGCGGGTACTGGGATGGGGCGCCGCGCCGGCCACCCCGACCCTGCTCGACCGCCTGTACGCCGCCTTCCCGGACGCCGCGATCGTCGCGTTCTTCGGCCAGACCGAGATGTCGCCCGTGACGTGCATGCTCGACGGCAAGGACGCCGTGCGCAAGTTCGGCTCGGTCGGGAAACCGATCGACACCGTGGCGATGCGCGTGGTCGACGAATCGATGAACGACGTGGCGCAGGGCGAGATCGGTGAGATCGTCTACCGCGGACCGGGACTCATGGAGGGGTACTGGCGGAACCCCGACGCGACCGCGGACGCGTTCGACGGCGGCTGGTTCCACTCCGGCGATCTCGTGCGGGTGGACTCGGATGGGTTCGTGTACGTAGTGGACCGCAAGAAGGACATGATCATCTCGGGTGGGGAGAACATCTACTGCGCCGAGGTCGAGAATGCCCTTGCCGCGCACCCGGACATCCTGGATGTCGCCGTGATCGGGCGGGCCGACGAGCGCTGGGGTGAGGTTCCCGTCGCGGTCGTCGTCCCGCGGGCCGGTGCGGCGCTCGAGGTCGACGTCCTCGCGGACTGGCTCGACGGCCGGGTCGCCCGCTACAAGCGACCCAAATTCGTCGAGGTCCTCCCCCAACTGCCTCGCAACGCCAGCGGCAAGGTCGTCAAAGGCGTTCTGCGCGAACAGTTCGGCACGGTGAGTGGCTAGCCCGCCGGTGGACGGAGGTGGCGGACGAGGAAGTCGGTCTCGTCCGCGACCACCCGCTCGAAGAGGTCGCCGAAGTAGGGGTCGAAATGACCGCCCGGGTACACGTGCACCTCGGCGTCGGGGGTCTTGGCCGCGGCCTTCTTCGCGCTGCGGGTGAACGTGACGACGTCGTGGTCGGCGATGGCGAAGAAGACGGGGCAGGCGATCTTCGCGACCGTCGTCGTCGGCCGGTACAGCGCTGCCTGCAACGCCACCCGCCCCGGGGTTTCGTTGCGCCACGTCGAACCGGGCGGATCCATCCGGTGATATCCCGCCTCCGCGTCGGGTGTGGTCATGGCCGCGAACGAGCCCGGCGGCCCGACGACGGGAAACATGTACGGCAGCCGGTGCCGCACCTGGGCGTACCGGTCCCGCAGGTAGGCGATCGCCATGCGGCCGAGCCCGGCCATGCCGAGTCGCGGAAGGTTCGTCAGACCGTCGACGTACGGAACCTGCGACACGACCGCGGCCACGCGCCGGTCCCGCGCGGCCGCCGTCAGGACGAGTCCGCCGGACAGTGACGTTCCCCAGAGCGCGACGCGGCTGGGGTCGATGTCCGGGCGGCTGCGCACGAACGCGACGGCACTGTCCCAGTCGTCGAGTTGACTGTCGATGTCGAGCAGTTGGCGGGGTTCGCCCTTGCTGGCACCGAAGTAGCGGTAGTCGAACACCAGCGCCGTGACTCCCGCGGCCGCGAACCGTTCCGCGAACGCGTCGAGTCTCTGCTCGCGCACCCCGCTCCAGCCGTGCGCGAGCACCACACAGGGTGCTGCCGTAGGGGTTTCGGAATGGCGCCGGTACAGCCAGGCTGCGCAGCGCTGTCCCCGCGAGGGGAACCACACGTCCTCACGGCGGACGTCAGGGCACGACCGACCAGCTTCGACGGGTGTCGGCCGAGGATTCATGGGAGGCGCCTCCGAGAGGTGTGGACATGGTCCAGTCTCAGGCCCTGCGGACAGCGACGCCAGCCACCCTAGGGTGAAGAATCGGCACCCCAGGGTGGAAAATCAGCTCTCGAGGGCGACTTTCATGCGCTCGAGGGTCTGCCTCATCCCGTCCTGCATCAGTTGGTCGCGGTTGCTGCCCAGCACCTTCGACTTCTGCACCAGCCGCACCCACCAGACGGGCGTTGCGTAGATCTCCCGGGTCTCGGTGACGAGTGTGCCCGCGCCGGAGGGTTCGAGGTGATACGTCCAGCGTGCCTTCGGCTCGTCCGCCTCGAACGAGAACGTCTGACCCGGAACGACATCCACGACGGTGCAGTGCGTCTTCCACCGCACCGGCCCGTGCCGGTTGGCGCCGACGAACCGCGCCCCCACGGTCGCCGGAGTGCCGGACGTCCAGCGCGCCCCGGTGTTCTCGGGGCTGAACCGGCCCATGCCCTCCACGTCGGTCACCACGTCCCACACCTCGCCGGGCGAGACGTCGATCAGGATGCGCGCGCTGTCCACGTCTAGCGGCCCGGAATCCACTGCAGCGCCTTCACGAAAGGCGGCATGATCTTGGCCCACACCTTCGGCGACAGTCCGCGCGGACCGCCGAGGTTGAGGATGCGGGTGGTCGCGATGGTCTGCGGTTCGGTGTACTTGAGGAGTCCGTCGTCGCCGTGACGGCGCCCCACGCCGGACACTCCCATTCCGCCCATCGGCGCACCGGTGCTGCCCCATGCCGGGGCGTAACCCTCGTCGACGTTGACGGTTCCGGCCTTGATCCGGGCGGCGATGGCCTCACCGTCCGCCTTGGTACCCGCCCACACGCTGGCGTTCAGGCCGTACTCGGTGTCGTTGGCGCGGTCGATCGCCTCGTCCACGTCGGCGACGGGGTAGATCGAGACCAGCGGCCCGAACGTCTCGTCGCGGTAGCACTCGGCGTCCTCGGGGACACCGGTCAGGACGGTCGGCTCGTAGAACAGGGGGCCGAGGTCGGGGCGTGCCTTGCCGCCGGCGACCACGGTGGCGCCCTTGACGACGGCATCGTCGACGTGGCTGGACACGGCCTTGACCTGAGCCTCGGACACGAGGCTGCCCATTTCGATGCCGAAGTCGTAGCCGGCGCCGAGCTTCATGTTGCGGACGCGTTCCCCGAACATCCGGGTGAACTCGGGTGCGATGGACTCCTCGACGTAGATCCGCTCGATCGAGATGCACAGCTGCCCGGAGTTGGAGTAGCAGGCGCGGACGGCGGCGTCGGCGACCTCACGGAGGTTCGCGCCGGCGGTGACGATCATCGGGTTCTTGCCGCCGAGTTCGGCGGAGAAGCCGATGAGACGGCGACCGGCCTGCTCGGCGAGGAGCTGACCCGTGGCCGAGGATCCGGTGAACATCAGGTACTCGGTGTTCTCGACGAGGGCGGTGCCGACCACCGAGCCCGGTCCGGGGACGACGGCGAACAGGTCGCGCGGCAGCCCCGCCTGGTACAGCAGGTCGACGCAGGCCAGGGCGCAGTACGGGGTCTGGCTGTCGGGCTTGAGGACGACGGCGTTGCCGGCGAGGAGCGCGGCGACGGCATCGGACACCGCGAGCGTCATGGGGTAGTTCCACGGCGAGATGACGCCGACGACGCCCTTCGGCTGGTATCGCACCACCGTCTTGGTGAGGCCGGGCAGCATGCCGGAGATGCGGCGGGGACGCAGCAGCTTGGGGGCGACGCGCGCGTAGTGGCGGGCGGTCATCGAGATGTCGAGGACTTCCTCCTGCGCGGCGGCGCGGGATTTGCCCGTCTCGGCCTGAGCCATGTCCATCAGGGCGTCGCGGTTCTCGAGCACCAGGTCGCGGTAGCGGTGGAAGATCGCGGCGCGTTCGGTGACCGGGCGCTTGGCCCATTCCTTCTGCGCCACCCGGGCGCGGGCGATGGCATCCTTCGCGTCCTGGGCCGTGCCGATCGGGACGGTGGCCAGTTCCTTGCCCGTGAACGCCTCGACGACGGACCGCGTCGGGCGATCCGCGGCATCCGGAATGGCGATGAGGTCGGCGAGCCGCGCGAACGTGGCGGCGGTCGGAACAGGCATTTCGTACCCCTACTGGTTAGTAGTTTTCGCGGTTACACATAACCTACCTGTTCGGTGGGCTGAGTCACAGGGGCGGATGGTCTAGTGCCGCTCCTCGAGCCCGACCGCCTCCCGCAGCTTCTCCTCCGCCTTCCTCAGTTCGGGGTCGTCCTGGGCGGAGGAGTCGAGCAGCGCCGCGAGAGCCTCGGCGATGACGTTGAGTTTCTCCTGCAGCGCCTCGGACGAACGCCTGCTCGCATTCTCGAGCAGAACCACGAGCAGCAGCGTGAACACGGCGCCGACGGTGTGGATGGCGATCTGCCACTCGTGGAGGTCCTTCCACAGCGGAATGCTGACGACCCACAGGACCACCACCCCGGCGCAGATCCCGAAGAACGGCGCCTGGCTGACCCGGAGTTCGATCTGCTCGACGAACTTGTCGAACGTCGACCGTTGATCGGTGCGCTGCTCGCGTGCAGCCTTCGCACTGCGTTCCATCTTCGGAGTCTAGGCTCAGCCACTACTCCCGATATGCCCGTTTCGGTACATATGCCCGTTTCAGCACATCACGACGTTCAGCGCGAGACCGCCCGTGGATGTCTCCTTGTACTTGTCGGACATGTCGAGGCCCGTCTGCCGCATCGTCTCGATGACGGTGTCGAGGGAGACGACATGGCTGCCGTCGCTGCCCAGGGCCATCCGGGCCGCGCTGAGTGCCGTGACCGCCGCGATGCCGTTGCGCTCGATGCAGGGAATCTGCACGAGCCCGCCGACGGGATCGCACGTGAGCCCGAGGTGGTGTTCCATCGCGATCTCGGCGGCGTACTCCACTTGCGCCGGCCGCCCGCCGAGCACCGCGCACAGTGCCCCGGCCGCCATGGCGCACGCCGATCCGACCTCGCCCTGACAGCCCGCCTCCGCTCCCGAGATGGAGGCGTTCGCCTTGACCAGCGATCCGATCGCCGTGGCGGTGAGCAGGAACGCGCGGATGTCCGGTCTGCCGTCGGCGAGGAACTGCTCGTAGTACCGGCCGACGGCGGGGACGATCCCGGCCGCCCCGTTGGTGGGTGCGGTGACGACGCGTCCGCCCGCGGCGTTCTCCTCGTTGACGGCCATCGCGTACGTCTGCAGCCAGTCGATCGCATCGTGGCCCCCGGATCCGAGTCGCCGGAACAGGCCGGGGGCCCGCCTCGCGACGTCCAGCCCACCGGGCAGCCGGCCCTCGGTGGACACCCCGGCGTCGATGCACGACACCATGGCCGACCAGATGCGGTCGACCGCCTCCGGAATCCGCGCGGCGCCGATCAGCGCGGCCTCGTTCGCGTCCGCGACGTCGGCGATGCTGTTCCCGGTCTCGTCGCAGATCTCGAGCAGCTCGCCGGCGGTCGTGAACGGGAACGGAACGGCGGGCCGGTTTTCGATCACGGGCTCGGCATCCTCCGGGACGACGAACCCGCCGCCGACCGAGTAGTACACCCGGTCGGCGACGGCACCACGGTTCGCGTCGAACGCCCGCAGCCGCAAGGCATTGGTGTGCAACGGCATCCGGGTGAGCGGCGCGAACACGACGTCGCGTTCCCGCACGACCACCGGGTGCCGCCCGCCGAGGAGGACGGTGGTCCCGTCGCCGAGCCGTCGCCACGCGCCCCGGACCTCGGCGGGGTCGCACGTCTCCGGCCGGGCGCCGGCCCACCCGGCGACGACGGCATCGGGTGTTCCGTGGCCGATGCCGGTCGCCGCCAGGGCGCCGTAGAGAACGCACTCCACCGACTCGATCCCGCCGAGTCCACCGGACCCGTGCAGTTCGTCGACGAAATCCGCTGCCGCGCGCATCGGGCCGACGGTGTGCGAACTGCTGGGACCGATGCCGAGCGAGAAGAGATCCGTCAGGGAGACGTAGGCGCTCATGCCCAGTTCGCGGTCTGCGTGAATCCTGTGGGCCGTTCCGCTTGCAGGCGCAGGAGCTCACCGCGGACCTCGGGATCGAGCGCGACGTCGAGGACCGTCCACGCGAGGGCTGTCGCGCCGTCCAGGATCGCCGCGTCGGCCGCGGGGGTGACCGCGGCGTCGGCGAACTCGGCGTTGTGCGGGACTGCGGTGCTGCCGAGGACGGCGATCGCGGGATGGATGGCCGGCATCACCTGGGACACGTTGCCCATGTCGCTGGAACCGCCGCCCAGCGAGGCGGATGTCAGCTCGCGACCGGTGGCCTGCAGGTTCCGGTCCCAGATCGCCGCGAGCACCGGGTTCTGGACCATCGGCGCGTACGGCGGTTCCGTTGCCGCGTAGTCCCATTCGCAGCCGGTCGCGAGTGCGCCCGCCTCGAAGCAGGCGAGGACGCGTTCCTTCACCTCGCGCCATTCCTCGATCTCGGGTGCGCGCACCTCGACCTGCACGACCGTCCGGGCCGGGATGATGTTGGTGACCTCGCCGCCGTGCGACACGAACGCGTTGACCCGTGTCTTCGCCCGGAACTGCTGACGGACCAGCCCGAGGGCGTTCAGCGCAATCGTCGCGGCGGCACCGGCGTTGATCCCGTGTTCGGGGGCGCCGGCGGCATGGGCGGCGCGGCCGGTGAACGTGACCTCGAACCGGTCGACCGCCTGCATCCACAGCGAGGCGCACGGCATGTCCGTTCCCGACGCCCCGTGGACCATCAGGGACAGCGTGGCATCCTCCCACGCACCGGCTTCGAGCATGGGGATCTTGCCGCTGCCGTGCTCCTCGGCGGGTGTGCCGAGGAGTTTGATCCGGAGACCGGCGTCGTCCGCGACCGCCGCGAGCGCGAGGGCCGCGCCGACACCGGCGGCGGCGATCATGTTGTGCCCGCATGCGTGTCCGACCTCGGGCAGCGCGTCGTACTCGGCGCAGATCGCGACGGTGAGGTCGCCGCTGCCGTAGATCGCTTCGACGGCCGTGTCGAGCCCGTGCACCCCGACGGTGGTGTCGAAGCCGGCGTCCCGGAGTGCCTGGCCGACGAGCGCGGCGGCGCGATGCTCCTCGAACGCGATCTCGGGCGCGTCGTGGATGCGGTGGCTGAGTTCGAGCAGGCCGGCCTCGTGGTTCCGGAGTACCTGCGCCGCAGTCCCCTTCAGCGATTCGGTACGCGCGTCGGTGGTGTCGCCTGCGGAGGTGGCGAGAGTCATGGGTGGGTTCCTTCCTGGAAGTTGCGAGCGACGATCACGGAGCGACGACTGCGCCGCGCAGAGGCGGGGCGACGATGTCACCGGGAAGCGGTGAGTCGTACGGGGTCTCGGAGATGCGGGTGGTGAACTCCTTGCGCGCCGAGGCCAGCAGTTCGGCGTCCGTCAGGAGGTCGACCGCGGTCGCGGCCATGAGCTTGGCGGCGTGGATCATCCCCTTGTGCGCGGCGGGAAGCTTGCCCTGAGCGACCATCTGCCACGAGTGGGCGGCGGTGCCGACACCGACGCACGCGGTGGCGCACTGCACGAACGGTGTCACCCAGCTGACGTCGCCGAGGTCGCTGGAACCGGTCATCGTCGGCCGCGGCGTGCGCGCGTCGAACGTGGCGATCCCGGTGTGCAGAGCGCTACCGTCGCCCTCGATTTCGCCGCCGAGCGTGCTCGCCGTGCGCCCCGACGCCGTCTTCGTGACGAACGCTTCGGCGGACGTGAGGTCGCCGGCGTCGAAGGGAACCGGCCCGAGTTCGCGGAGCCGCTCCTGCATCGAATCCTCGAGCACGACGTTGGGCAGGATGTCGGAGCACCCGCCGTCGATCTCGATCTCGACGGACGTCTCGGTCATCAGCGCGGCACCCTCGGCGATCTTCGTCACCCGGGCGAACAACTCGCGCATGCCTGCCACGTCGGGCGAGCGCACCAGGTAATACGCCTCGGACGACGCCTGCACCACGTTCGGCGAGCGGCCGCCGGTGTCGAGGATCGCGTAGTGGATCCGGCAGTCCGACGGCATGTGCTCCCGCAGGAAGTTCGTGCCCACGTTCATCAGTTCGAGTGCGTCGAGTGCGCTGCGCCCCCGTTCGGGGGACACCCCGGCGTGCGCGGCGATGCCGGTGAACCGGACGTACGCCTGGACGTAGGCGAGCGTCCGGATCCGCTGCACGGTAGTGGTGTCGCCGGGGTGCCACGACACGGCGGCATCGACGTCGTCGAAGGCACCTTCCTTCACCATGAACGTCTTTCCGGCGGCGGCCTCCTCGGCAGGACAGCCGTAGTAGCGAACGGTTCCCGGCAGGCCGTTCGCGTCGAGGTAGCGCTTGACCGCGGTCGCGGCGAGGAGGGAACCGCCGCCCAGCAGGTGGTGCCCGCAGCCCTGCCCGTTCCCGGTCTCGTTGCCGGGTTCCGGTTCCGGCACGGCACTTCCCGACTTCTGGCTCAGCCCGGCGAGGGCGTCGTACTCGCCGACGAGCGCGATCACCGGCCGGCCGCTTCCGGCTTCGGCGTTGAACGCGGTCGGGATGCCGGCCACCGCCCGGGTGATCGTGAATCCCTCGGATTCGGCGACCGCGATTTGCGCGTCGACGGAGGCGTGTTCTTCCCAACGCAATTCGGGGTTGTCCCAGATGGCGTCGCTCAACGCGGCGTACTGCGGGCCGAGTTCGTCGATGGTGCCGAGGAGTTGTGGATCGACAGACACTTCGATGTCCTTTCGTTCGGGTTCTCGGGGGGGGAGAGGGGGATGTCAGGCGTGCACTTGCTCGTTGTCGGCATGTGAGGTCTTGTCGTTTTCGGTGATGGTCGCCGGGGGGTGGAGTTTCAGGGCCAGGAGAGCTGTGAGCACGCACAGTGCCGCACACACTGCCCACACCACGTGATAGGCGCCCACGGAGGGGATCTGCTTGCCACCGGCAAGCGCCGGGGTGACCATCGACGACATCACGAGGGCGAACACGGCCCCGGCCACGGCTCCCGCCGCGGTTCGGGACGTGTTGTAGAGGCCGGACGCGATCCCGACCGAATCCGGCGGCGCCTGCTGCACGATGACGGTGGGCAGCACCCCGACCACCACTCCGCCGCCGAGGCCCGCGACGACGAGCCACAGGGCGAACAGTGGGGCGTTCCCGGGGACGACGATCATCAGTCCGTAGGCCGCCGCCGAGAGTAAAGCACCCAGGGCGAGGGATCCGGGGACGGTGAGGGCGGATCGGGCGAGCCGGTCGCTCACGGATGCCCCGACGAACATCGCGAGCGCGAACAGCGCCAGGATCAGGCCGGTCACCGACGCGGTGACACCCATCCCGTAGCCGTTCGTCGCCGGCGTGGCACGCAGGAAGAGGGCGCAGGGGGTCTGGACACCGAACAACTGGGCGCCGAACAGCAACGCCATCAGCATCGGCACCCGCATCCCTCGTCCGATGACGTCGAGGTCCACGAGGGGGTGCCGGACGCGTCGTTCCACGAGCACCCACACGACGAGAACCGCGGCCCCGACGCCGATGGACGACCACGTCAGCGCGCTCGTCCAACCCCAGGTGCTCGCGTTCGACACACCGCCGAGCACGCCGAGCAGACCCACCGTGAGCAGAACCGCACCGGCCCAGTCGACTGTTCCTTCCTTCCGTACCGTCGTCTCCGGGACGAGGAAGTAGACGACGGGCAAGCAGATCGTCATGAGCACGGCGGGGACGAGCAGGACCAGCGCGACACTGTCGACGACGGAGTCGAGGAGGAATCCCGAGAGCAGGCCGCCGACGGCGGCGCCCAGCGTCAGTGCCCCGACCAGCCGGCCGATGCTCCGGCCGGCCGTGGCTGCGTTGCGGTCCCGCACGATCGCGAATTCGAGCGGCAGGAACGCCGCGAGCGGTGCCTGCAGCGCCCGGCCGACGAGCAGCAGTTCGTAGGACGGCGCGAACGCGACGAGGTACGAGCCGAGCGCTACGGAGGTCGTGGCGAGCACGAGAAGTCGTTTGTGCCCGAAGAGGTCCCCGAGTTTGGCGATCAGCGGCACGCAGGCGGCCGTTCCCAGCAGGTACATGGCGCTCACCCAGTTCAATGCGGCGGACGACGCATCGAAGCGCTCGCCGATCGCGGGCAGCAGCGGGGAGAACCACCCCTGCAGCAGCCCGCTCGCGAACTCCATGACCACGAGGAACCCGACCGCTGCGGTGGCAGCGTCGCCTCCCCGGATGTGGCGCGAAGAACTCATGTCGACTCCAAGAGGACGAGTGGAAAGGGACTGATGGAAGAGTGCCGCTGCGTGAATTCCGTCGTGTAAATTTGCAGCATTCTCGGCATTGAAGGGCAAAGCATGCAGGATTACGAGCCAGATGACGTCGACTTCTCACTCGTGCATGCACTGCAAATCGAGCCGCGGGCATCGTGGAAGGCGCTTGCGCCCGCACTGGCCGTCGACCCCGTGACGTTGTCGAGGCGGTACCAGCGGCTCCGCAACGCCGGCCTCATCTGGATCACCGGATACGACGCCGGGACGCCCGGACGTGGCGCGCTGATCGAAATCGAATGCGCACCCGGGCAATCCGTCGCCACCGCGGAAGCCATCTCCGGAGATCCGATGGTCGCGAGCATCGATTTCACGGCGGGCGGACGCGACCTGCTGCTTACGCTGATGGCCGAGGATTCGGCGGATACGTCACGATTCCTGCTCCACCGTCTCGGGGAGTATCCGGCGATCCGGCGAGCCCGGACGCACCTCATCACGGAAGTGCTCTTCGAGGCCGGGAACTGGCGGCTGCGGACGCTGTCCGCGGAGCAGGTCGCCAAGGTTCCCGCCGCCAGACCCCCGCGGCCCCGCGCAGCGCGGACGGTCGCGCCCGGCCTCAAGCGCCTGATCCATCACGAACTGGGCATCGACGGCCGCGCACCGACCACGGCGATCGCGGAACGCGCCGGCGTCAGCAATCAGCGCATCACCGACGCGATCGCGACGATGCGGCGGGACGGCTCCCTCCGGCTGCGCACCGACATCGCCCGGAGCTACTCGGAGTGGCCGATCTACGCCTGGTACTTCATGCAGGTTCCCGCGCCCCTCGTCGAGCGACTGAGGACGTCGCTGGGCAAGATCGAGGAAGTACGGTTAGCGGTGCTCGTGGCAAGCGAATACAACCTGATCATGGCCGTCTGGTTACGCACCCTCAACGACGTCCACCGGTTCGAACTGCTCCTGGAGAAGCTCCTACCCGGGTCGAGGGTGGCGGACCGATCGGTGGTCATGCAGATCGGTAAACACCTGGGGCACATCCTGGACGACCGCGGAAGAGCGACGGGTCCGGTGGTGTCCATGATTTCGCCCGCCCCGACGTGATTGCGGGTCGGGATTCAGACCGTCCTCAGAAGAATCACAACTCGTACCCCTAACGTGTCCCCGGCATACCAACCGACATTGGAGGACTCGTCATGAACGTTTCACGAGCACGTCTGCACCTCGGCATCGCGGCGGCCAGCGCCCTCGCCGCCGCCGTGCTGGTACCGGGGATCGCGTCCGCGGATCCGGCCGACTCCGACTCCGCCCGCCTCGTGAACAGCACCTGTAGCTTCGCGCAGATCGATAGGGCGATGCACGACGTGACCCCGCAGCTCGCCGCACGCCTGGATCAGGCGCCCGAGCGTAAGGCGCAGCTGGCGGACTTCTTCGCGAAGGCTCCTGCCGATCGTCAGGCCGTCCTCGACGCGCACCCGCAGCTGAAGAGCCGGCTGGAGACCGTCCCGACCGACGGACCGGCTGTCGAGTGGCGTGCGAAGGCGCTGACGATCGCCGAGACCTGCGGTAATTACTGAGGTGAAAGTGTTGTGAAATGCCGAAAGCCCCCCAACATGGTTGGGGGGCTTTCGGTAACGGATGTTCGGCGGTGTCCTACTCTCCCACACCCTGTCGGGTGCAGTACCATCGGCGCTGGAGGGCTTAGCTTCCGGGTTCGGAATGGGACCGGGCGTTTCCCCTCCGCTATGGCCGCCGTAACTCTATGAAACTGTCACACACTCAATTTCTTTTGTTCCCTCAACTCGGTCACCCTGCTGGGTGACCGGTGGGGTTGAAATGAGTATCTGTGTGTTGTTTCAGATACTGCACAGTGGACGCGTAGCTTCTTTGTGGTAAGTCCTCGGCCTATTAGTACCAGTCACCTGCACCAGTTACCTGGCTTCCAGTTCTGGCCTATCAACCCGGTGGTCTGCCGGGGGCCTTACCCCCTCGAGGGGGTGAGAAACCTCATCTTGGAACAGGCTTCCCGCTTAGATGCTTTCAGCGGTTATCCCTTCCGAACGTAGCTAACCAGCGGTGCTCCTGGTGGAACAACTGGCACACCAGAGGTTCGTCCGTCCCGGTCCTCTCGTACTAGGGACAGCCTTCCTCAAGTTTCTAACGCGCGCGGCGGATAGAGACCGAACTGTCTCACGACGTTCTAAACCCAGCTCGCGTGCCGCTTTAATGGGCGAACAGCCCAACCCTTGGGACCTACTCCAGCCCCAGGATGCGACGAGCCGACATCGAGGTGCCAAACCATCCCGTCGATATGGACTCTTGGGGAAGATCAGCCTGTTATCCCCGGGGTACCTTTTATCCGTTGAGCGACACCGCTTCCACTTGCCGGTGCCGGATCACTAGTCCCGACTTTCGTCCCTGCTCGACCTGTCAGTCTCACAGTCAAGCTCCCTTGTGCACTTGCACTCGACACCTGATTGCCAACCAGGCTGAGGGAACCTTTGGGCGCCTCCGTTACATTTTGGGAGGCAACCGCCCCAGTTAAACTACCCACCAGGCACTGTCCCTGAACCAGATCATGGTCCGAGGTTAGAGGTCCAATACGATCAGAGTGGTATTTCAACAACGACTCCACACTCACTGGCGTGAGCGCTTCACAGTCTCCCACCTATCCTACACAAACCGAACCGAACACCAATACCAAGCTGTAGTGAAGGTCCCGGGGTCTTTTCGTCCTGCCGCGCGTAACGAGCATCTTTACTCGTAATGCAATTTCGCCGAGTCTATGGTTGAGACAGCTGAGAAGTCGTTACGCCATTCGTGCAGGTCGGAACTTACCCGACAAGGAATTTCGCTACCTTAGGATGGTTATAGTTACCACCGCCGTTTACTGGGGCTTAAATTCTCAGCTTCGCCATTGCTGGCTAACCGGTCCTCTTAACCTTCCAGCACCGGGCAGGCGTCAGTCCGTATACATCGTCTTACGACTTCGCACGGACCTGTGTTTTTAGTAAACAGTCGCTTCTCACTGGTCTCTGCGGCCCCACCCAGCTCACACTGCAAGAGTGATCACCGGACGAGGCCCCCCTTCTCCCGAAGTTACGGGGGCATTTTGCCGAGTTCCTTAACCATAGTTATCTCGATCGCCTTAGTATTCTCTACCTGACCACCTGTGTCGGTTTGGGGTACGGGCCGTGTGAAAGCTCGCTAGAGGCTTTTCTCGGCAGCATAGGATCACTGAATTCGCCTCATTCGGCTATGCGTCACCTCTCAGGCTGTGTGAATGGCGGATTTGCCTACCATTCGCCCTACAGGCTTACACCAGTATTACCACTGACTGGCTCAGCTACCTTCCTGCGTCACCCCATCGCTTGGCTACTACCAGATCAGGTCCCATGCATCCACA
>NZ_CP041769.1:0-390000 GCF_007558985.1 Rhodococcus sp. WB9 | reverse complement strand
GGCATCGCTTCTGCCGATCCGGTCGACTCCGACTCCGCCCGCCTCGTGAACTCCACCTGCAGCTTCGCGCAGATCGATGCGGCGATGCACGACGTGACTCCGCAGCTCGCCGCACGCCTCGACCAGGCACCCGAGCGCAAGGCCCAGCTGGTGGACTTCTTCTCGAAGTCGCCGGCCGACCGCCAGGCCGTCCTCGACGCGCACCCCCAGCTGAAGAGCCGACTGGACACCGTCCCGACCGAGGGACCGGCCGCCGAGTGGCGCGCGAAGGCGCTGACGATCGCCGAGACCTGCGGTAACTACTGACGCACGCTATGGGCGGACGGTGCGCAGGACCGTCTGCCCCGTGTCCAGCCTGCAAATGTTGTCGGTGATGTCGCCGACGCGACCGACGAACGTGTGGTCGGTGACGCCGGACGAGTGCGGGGTCATCAGAATGTTCGGCAGGTCGCGGAACGGCAGCGCGCTCGACGCGCCGTGACCGCCGGTATCGGGATAGGAGTACCAGACGTCGATAGCCGCGGCCGCGATCCGGTGCGACGCCAGCGCGTCGTACAGCGGTTGTTCCTGGACGAGGGGGCCGCGCCCGACGTTGATCAGGATGCCGTCGGGGCCGAGCGCGTCGAGTTCCGAGCCGCCGATCATGCCGCGGGTGTGATCGTTCAGCGGTGCGGACACCACCACCACGTCGGACTCCGTCAGGAGCCGGAGCAGCGACGTGTTGTCTCCCGCCCATGCGAGGCCTTCCGCGGCGGCGTCGAGATTTCCCCGGCCGGTCACCGCGCAGCCCTCGGAACCGAACGCGCGCAGCAGGTTCCACGAGTGCCGGCCGATGTGACCGAAACCGACGAATCCGACCCGTGCGCCCCGCATCGACCGGGACTGCGCGATCGCGTCGTCGTAGACCGATGTGGCCCAGACGTCGCCACGGAGGGCGCGATCGTGCCGGAGGAATCCGCGTCGCAGCATCAGCGCCGCCGACACGATGTACTCGGCGATCGAGTCCTCGTGGTGGAAGGTGTTGGCCACCAGGGTGTCTGTGGGAAGCGCGGCGAACGCCACGTTGTCGGTGCCCGCGCCGGCGACGTGCAGCAGGCGCAGCTTCGGCGCCGCGGCCGCCATCGCGGCGGTGAACCGGCCACCCACGTACACGTCGGCGTCGGCGAGGTCGGCGACGATCGCCGACTCGTCGAATGTCCGATGCCACGACACCGTCGCACCGAACGGCAGTCCCGACTCGAACAGCTCGCGATGCGGCAGCAGGTTCCGGTCGCCGACGACGACCTTCATCAGGCGCGCACCAACGCCGGGCGCTTGCTGTCGAACGTCCAGCCGGGCACCAGGAACTGCATCCCGATCGAGTCGTCGCGCGCGCCGAGCCCCTTCTGCCGGTACAGCTCGTGGGCGGCCTCGACACGGTCCATGTCGAGTTCGACACCGAGGCCGGGCGTCGACGGCACGGTGAGGTAGCCGTCTTCGATCTCGAACGGGTCCTTGGTGATCCGCTGACCGTCCTGCCAGATCCAGTGGGTGTCGATGGCGGTGATGTCGCCCGGAGCCGCGGCCGCGACGTGGGTGAACATCGCGAGCGACACATCGAAGTGGTTGTTGGAATGCGAACCCCACGTGAGGCCCCACGCATCGCAGAGTTGGGCGACGCGGACCGACCCGGCCATCGTCCAGAAGTGCGGGTCGGCGAGCGGGATGTCGACGGCGCCGGAGCGAATGGTGTGCCCCATCTCGCGCCAGTCGGTGGCGATCATGTTGGTGGCGGTCGGCAGTCCGGTGGCGCGTTTGAACTCGCTCATCACCTCGCGGCCGGAGAAGTTGCCCTCGGGGCCGACCGGGTCCTCCGCGTACGCGAGCACGTCCTTCAGTCCGCGGCAGATCTCGATGGCCTCCGACAGCAGCCACCCGCCGTTGGGGTCGAGAGTGACCCGCGCGTCGGGGAACCGCTCGGCCAGCGCCGTCACGGCCGCCGCCTCCTCGCGGGGCGCCAGGACGCCGCCCTTGAGCTTGAAGTCGGCGAAGCCGTACCGCGCCTGGGCCGCCTCCGCCAGTCGCACGACCGCGTCCGGTGTCAGCGCCTCCTCGTGCCGCAGGCGCAGCCAGTCGTCGGACTCCGCCGCACCCGACTGGTACTCGAGGTCGGTCTTGTTGCGGTCGCCGACGAAGAAGAGATAGCCGAGCGCCTGCACCTTCTCGCGCTGCTGGCCCTCGCCGAGCAGGGCCGCGACGGGAACACCGAGGTGCTGCCCGAGAACGTCGAGGAGTGCCGACTCGACGGCGGTGACAGCGTGGATCGCGACACGAAGGTCGAACGTCTGGTTGCCGCGGCCCGCCACGTCCCGGTCCGCGAACGTGCGCCGCAGATCGGCGAGAACGCCGTTGTACTCGCCGATGCTGCGCCCCGTCACGATCGCGCGGGCGTCTTCGAGGGTACGGCGGATCGGTTCACCGCCGGGCACCTCGCCGACACCGGTGTTGCCGTCGGAATCGGTGAGGATTACCAGGTTTCGGGTGAAGTACGGGGCATGCGCGCCGGACAGGTTCAAGAGCATGCTGTCGTGTCCCGCGATCGGGACCACACGCATGTCGGTGACGACCGGGGTGGTGCTCGTTGTACTCATCTTCCGAAAACCTTCCTTCACAGCGCAGCGCCGCCCGTGAGGCGCCTCACAACCAAAACTTTAAGTGGCCCGATCGATACATGTCCAAGACTTGTTGAGCATCGAACGATGCAGACACTGCATCAGAGAAGTTGCTGTCCGATCAGCATCAACGCACCCACACAGGAGACCGTGATCGACGCCCGGCGCAGGCGCGCCGCGTCCAGGTGGCGATTCACGAACCGCGAGGCCACGTAGCCGAGCACCGTCGCCGGGATCAGCAGCAGGAACATCACCGCCGACTCGCGGTGCACCGACCCCGTCGCGGCGAGAACGGCCACCGACAGTGTGGAACCGACCAGGAAGAACGCGCTCATGTTGCCGCGCAGCTGCGCACCCTTCGACCCCTGCATCACCAGTGCCATCGGCGGTCCGCCGATCGACGTGGCCGTGCCGAGCAGACCCGACGCGGCGCCGGCGACGGCGAGGTTCCGGCGTCGCGGCGGCGGTGCCCAGCCCAGCGTCGCGAAGACGACCCCGGCCAGCACCACGGCGGCGAGCAGCAGCGACAGCCCCCGTTCCGGCAGCACCACCAGCAGCAACGCGCCGGCGATCGTGCCCGGTACCCGGCCGGCCAGCGCCCACCCGGTGCCCGACAGATCGAGGGCGTCGCGTTCCCGCCACACGACCATCACCGTGACGACCGTCGCCGTCATGATCAGCGTCCCGGGCAGCAGGCCCGGATCGACGAGCGCGACGACGGGTGCGGCGAGCATCCCCATCCCGAATCCGATCGACGCCTGCATGCACGAGGCGAGAAAGACGGCGAACGCGATGATCGCGAACTCTGCCCCGCTCACCCGACCGCGACGGGGACGCCGAGTTCGGTCGGACGCCGGGGGTGGTGGCATTCGGCGACATGGCCGCTCTCCCGCTCGTCGACGGCGGTGGGCGGCACGGTGCTCGCGCAGATGTCGGTCGCGTGGCCGCAGCGGGTGCGGAACCGGCAGCCCGACGGCGGGTTCAGCGGCGACGGCACTTCACCGTCGAGGATGATCCGCTTGCCGCGGGAATCGGCGTCCAGCTTCGGCGCCGCCGACATCAGGGCCTCGGTGTACGGGTGGGCGGGACGGTCGAAGACGGCGTCCGTCGCACCCGCCTCCACGATCCGCCCGAGGTACATCACGGCGACGCGGTCGGCGACGTGCCGGACCACCGACAAGTCGTGCGAGATGAACACGTACGAGATGCCGAGTTGCTTCTGCAGGTCGTTCAGCAGGTTGAGCACCTGCGCCTGCACCGACAGGTCGAGCGCCGACACGGGTTCGTCGCAGATGACGACGCTCGGGTTCAACGCCAGGGCGCGGGCGATCCCGAGTCGCTGCCGCTGACCGCCGGAGAACTCCTGCGGGTACCGGTGCTCGTCGCTCGGCCGCAGACCCACCAGGTGCAGCAGTTCCCGCACCCGTGCCGCCCGGTCGCGGCTCGTCTTGTACATCGTCTTGTGGGTGCGCCACGGCTCGGCGATGATGTCGGCCGCCGACATCCGGGAATTCAGCGACGCGTACGGGTCCTGGAACACCATCTGCACGCGGCGGCGCAGCGCCAGCAGGTCCTTGCCCTTCAGCGAGAACGGATCGACGCCGTCCCACGTCACCGAACCGGAGTCCGGCCGCTCGAGCATCATCAGCGTGCGGGCGAGAGTGGACTTGCCACAACCCGATTCGCCGACGAGCCCGAGCGTTTCGCCGCGGGCGAGGTCGAGGTCGATGCCGTCGAGCGCGCGCAGCTGATTCTTGCCCGCCGCGTTGGCAGGCACCTTGAACGTCTTGGTGAGGCCTCGCACCTTCAGAATCGACTCAGACATGCGAGACCTCCTCGGGGAAATGGCACGCCGAGCGGCGACCAGGTGTGGCGACGTCGGCGAGCGGCGGGCGGGTGGTCCGGCACAGGTCGCGGGCCAGCGGGCAGCGCGCCTGGTAGACGCAGCCGGACGGAATGGAATGCAGGTCGGGCGGGGTGCCGCCGATGGATTTCAGGTCTTCGCCGCGGACCGCGTGCACGGGGACCGAATCGAGCAGGCCCTTGGTGTACGGGTGCTGCGGCGAGGAGAAGACCTCGGCGACCGGGCCCGTCTCGACGACGTTGCCCGCGTACATGATCGCGACGCGGTCGGCCTCCTCCGCGACCAAGGCGAGGTCGTGGGTGATGAGGATGACAGCCATGTCGTGCTCGGTGCGCAGGTCCCGCAGCAGCGACATGATCTGCGCCTGCACCGTGACGTCGAGTGCCGTCGTCGGCTCGTCGGCGAGCAGGACCGTCGGGCTCAGTGCGACGGCCATCGCGATCAGCAGGCGCTGCCGCATGCCGCCGGAGAACTGGTGCGGGTAGGAGTCGACGCGCGATTCGGGCTCGGGAATCCCGACCCGTTGCATCAGCGAGATCGCCTCCCGCCGCGCCTCTTTCGCGGACAGCCCGCGATGGATCCGGAACGGTTCGGCCAACTGCCTGCCGACCGTGTACACCGGGTTGAGCGCGGTCAGCGCATCCTGGAACACGATGGCCAATTCGGTGGCGGCGAGGGTGCGGCGTGTCTTGGCCTTCGCCGTCACCAGGTCGACGTCGCCGAGACGGACCGAACCGTCGGTGATGTCGGCGATCGGTTCGAGCAGGCCGACGAGCGCCTGCGCGGTCATCGACTTGCCGCACCCCGACTCACCGAGCAGCGCGAGGGTCTCGCCGCGCCGCGCGGTGAACGACACGTGGTCGACGGCCCGGACCGTGCCCGAGGGGGTACGCAGGTCGACGGTCAGATCCGCGACCTCGAGGGCGACGCGGTCGGTGTCTGCGACGTCGAGCGATTCGACAGCCGGTGCGGGTGCACTCATGAGACGACCTTTCGGGTGGGGAACAGCCGGGAGCGGCGTGACCGCGGGACGGTCAGACGCCAGCGCTGGGCGGGGTCGGTGGCGATCCGGGCCCACGCCGCGAGCACGGTCGCCGACACGGTGGTGATCACGATGGCGAGACCGGGGAAGAACGACAGCCACCACGCCGTCTGCAGGTACGTCCGGCCCTGGGACACCATCAGGCCCCAGCTGATGTCCGGCGGCTGGATGCCGATGCCCAGGAAGCTCAGCGACGACTCGGCGAGCATCACGTAGCAGAAGTCGAGGGTGGCGACGGTGAGCAGCGTCGGCAGCAGGATGGGGAACACGTGCCGGCGGATGACGGCCCCGCTGCGGGCGCCGAACGTGCGGGCGGCGTCCACGAACAACCGGCTCTGCAGTTCCGCCGACTCCGCGCGGGCGGTGCGGAGGTAGATCGGGATGCGGGTGATGGCCAGGACCAGGACGATGTTCGCGGCGCTGGGCGAGAACACGTAGAGGACGACGACGGCCATCAGCAGGGACGGGAAGCTCATGATGACGTCGGCGACGCGCATCGCCGTCGTCTCCCGCCAGCCGCGGTGGTAGCCCGCCCACATGCCGACGAGGGACCCGATGACGCAGGACAGCGCGACCGCGGGCAGCGCCACCAGGAGGGTGGTGCGGCACGCGACGATCAACCGGGCCAGCATGCTGCGTCCGAGCGGGTCGGTGCCGAGGATGTTCATCCACCCGTTCGCCACGTGGAACGGTGCGAGGTTGGACTGGTCGAGATTCTGATCCGTCGCGGCGTCGCCGACGAGCCACGGGCCGAAGACGGCGACGAGGAACACGAACACCAGGATCGCCGCCGCGACCGTGGCCATCCGGTCCCGCAGGAGCAGTCGCCACAACGGTGCCTTGCTCCGGGAGGGCTTCGGTGCCGGAACGGACTCCTCGACGGGGCCCGCGACGGCAGGCGTCTCGTCGGGGCCCGGGTAGAGGTCGCCGGCTCCGTCCAGGCGGGGTGCGTTGTCTATGGACATCTCGGCGGCCTCCTAGACCTTGGACTTCTCACGGACACGCGCGTCGAGAAGTGCGTAGCCCGCATCGATCAGGATGTTGAGGACGAAGATGCTGACCGCGGTCAGCAGCACCGCCGCCTGCAGGACCGCGAAATCGCGCTGCAGGATCGCGTCGATCATCAGCTTGCCGATGCCGGGCCATCCGAAGATCGCCTCGACGACGACGGCGCCGTTGACCAGTCCGACGGTGAGGTCGCCGGCCACCATCAGCGCCGGAGCCGCGGCGTTGCGGAGCGCGTGGTGGGTGACGACACGCAGGTCGCCTGCGCCCTTGCTCCGAGCAAGACGTACGTATGGTGCGGACAGCGCCGACACCATCGCGCCGCGGACCACCTGGGTGAGCACGCCGAGCGGCCGGATGAGCAGCGTGGCGATCGGCAGGATCCACGACAGCGCGCTTCCGGTACCCGACGTGGGCAGCACCCCCAGCACCACCGCGAAGATCCACACGCCGGTGATGGCGAACCAGAAGTCGGGGATGCTGGCCGCGGTCATCGACAGCAGGCTCGAGATCCGGTCGGCGAGCGAATTCGGCCGGTACGCCGCCCAGCAACCGATCACGATGGCGCCGATGATCGCGAGCAGCATCGTGAAGAACGCCAGCTGCAGCGTGGCCGGGAACGCCCGCAATGCCATGGTCGCGGCGGATTCACCGGTGCGCAGCGATTCGCCGAAGTCGAGGTGGACGACCCCGGACAGGTAGTCGACCATCTGGCTCAGCACCGGCTTGTCGAGGCCGTTCTCGGCCGCGAACTCGGCGCGCTGATCCGGTGTCGCGGAGACCGGGAGGTAGAGGTTGGTCGGGTCGCCGGTGAGGCGGGCGAGCAGGAACACACCGAAGAGGACGACGAGGAGGGGTACGAGGCTGGTGTAGACGCGTCGGCGCAGGAAGGCGAACATGACTCACCGCCTTCGGATCGGGTTCGGTTGGGACATCTCAGTTCCTCCGGGGGCTGGGAAGAGGGGTTAGCCGTTCGCGGATGTGTCCGCGTGGGTCATCTCGCTCAGGCGCATCTCGTCGCCGGTCGCGGAGTTGGGCGCGTACTGCACCGTCGGGGACTTGGCGAGCACCGCGTTCATGTGAGCGATGTACGCGAACTGCCGGATCTCCTTCGGTTCGTTGGCCAGTACCGAGGCGAACGCGTCCTGGCGGGCGTCGCCGACGAGTTGCTCGGCCGCGTCGATCTGCGCGTCGTATCCGGGCGAGCCGAAGTAGCTCTGGTATCCGTCGCTGCGCATGTACTGGTCGACGGTGAACTGCGCGTCACCCGCCTGGTTGCCGTGCTGGATCATCAGCAGAATCGGTCCGGTGCCCTGCGGGAACGGCCGGATCTGGTACTGCATCTGCCCGGCCGTGTCCATCATCTCGATCTTCACGTTCAGGCCGGCCTTGCTCAGCGAGTTCTGGATGACCTCGATGGTCTCGTTGATCTTGGGGAACTGGCCCGTGCGCCCGATCAGACGGATCTGGTTGTCGACGGGAACGCCGTCGGCCTTGGCCTCCGCCACCAGTTGCGCGGCGCGATCGGAGTCGTAGAGGGTCGGCTGAAGGTCGGGGTCGAACCCGACGATGCTGCTGCCGACGAGTTGCCCGGCCGGCTCGCCGAGACCCTGGAACAGCGCCTTGACGATCCCTGCCCGGTTGACGGAGAGGTCGATGGCCTCGCGGACGCGGTAGTCGTCGAGCGGCGGTTCGGTGGCCATCATGCGCAGCGCCGTCGTCTCGTTGTTGGGGTAGGCCACGCCGAGGTCGCCCGCGCCGTCCTCCGGACCGAGGTACGTGGCGAGTTCGGCCTCGTCGTTGGTGACCATCGCGGCCCGGACACTGCCCTCGGTCCGCCACTGGTAGATCGCCCGCGTGTACTCGGGCGCCGTGCCCCAGTACGTGTCGTTGCGGACCAGCGCGAGTCGCTGCCCGTGATCCCAGTAGTCGATCTCGTAGGGACCGGTGCCGATGGGATCGCGCACCTTGTCCTGGGCGTCGGTGGTGGACGGCACCATCTCCACGAACGAGATCCGGAGCGGAAGGATCGGGTCGGGGGTGGGGGTCTGCACCGTCACGGTCGACGGGTCGATCGCGTTCACCACGAGTTCGTCGTCGCCGAAGACGTACCCGTCGACGTCGCAGCCGATGGTCGAGTTGACGGTGCGATCGATCGAGAAGGCGGCGTCCTCGGCATCGAAGACGCTGCCGTCGCTGAACGTGACGCCCGGACGGATCCGGAACGTCCAGACCGTGTCCGACGTCTGCTCCCACGAGTCGGCGAGCTTCGGTTCGAGATCGCCGGTATCGGCGTTGCGTTCCACCAGCGGCTCGGTGATGTTGGAGCGGACGACGACTCCGGTAGAGGTGAGTGACGCGTCGCAGGGTTCGAGTGTGGGCGGCTCCTGCGGGAGCACGATCCGCAACGTGTCGGGGCTGGCGGCGTCGCTGTGGCTCGAATTGGCCACCGAGCAACCTGTGACCAGAGCCGGCACCGTCAGTGCGGCGGTGGCCACGACGACGGCGCGGTAACGGGTTCCCTGCTGCAACGAACGTGCAGGGCTCATGGTGTCCTCCGTAGGGATGTGTCGCGTACTCGACGCGAGTGAAGAGGGCCCGCCTGTGACGGTAGACACACGCTATGAGCGGCCCGGAGGAGCCGTCAACAGGGGGAGACGGCGCAAAACGGCTCGTGAGGGCCGTCACACGCCTGATTGATGGAGACTGCGATCACCCCGGCAGGCCGCTGACCGGCACATACAGGGGGTTACGGCATCTGCGCACGTCAACGCGCCGCCAACCAATGCCGTTTGAGTATCGATCCATGTTATTTACGTGTTGGACAGGTATTCCGAGCGCCGCTTAACGTACGGGTAACCGGTGACGCGGAGAGTCGCGTCACCACTCGCCAGGAGGCACGATGGTGACCGCAGAGACGTCCGTGAAAGAAGCTGCTGTACAGACTGTTTCGGGAGGACGCGTCCTGAAGGTCGGGACGCTGAAGCCGTCTCTCACCGCGACGCTCACCGAGAAGTACGACGCACTCGACCTCCCGCTCGGCGACGAGCGCACCAGCTTCCTCGCCGAGCACGGCGAGTCCGTCACCGCGGTCGTGACGTCCGGTCGCACCGGAGTCGACGCCGCGCTGATGACGGAACTGCCGAACCTCGGCGCCATCGTGCACTTCGGAGTCGGTTACGACACAACCGATGTCGTGCTCGCCGAGGAACTCGGCATCGGCGTGAGCAACACCCCCGACGTCCTCACCGACTGCGTCGCCGACACCGCCGTCGGATTGCTGATCGACACGCTCCGCGGCTTCTCCGCCGCCGACCGCTTCGTGCGTGACGGCCGCTGGCCCGCCGAGGGCAACTTCCCCCTCACCCGGCAGGTGAGCGGCACCCGGGTCGGCATCGTCGGGCTGGGACGCATCGGCTCCGCCATCGCCACACGCCTCACCGGCTTCGGCTGCACGATCTCCTACCACAATCGTCGCGAGGTTCCCGGCTCCCCGTTCGCGTACGTCGGCTCGGCCGCCGCACTCGCCGCCGGGGTCGACGTGCTGATCGTCGCCGCAGCGGGCGGCAAGGGCACCGAAAAGCTCGTGGACCGAGAGGTTCTCGAAGCCCTCGGACCCGACGGCTACCTGATCAACGTGGCACGCGGAAGCGTCGTCGACGAGGACGCGCTCGTCGAACTGCTCACCGAACACAAGCTCGCCGGTGCCGGACTGGACGTGTTCGCCCGGGAACCGCACGTTCCCGAAGCACTCCTCGCGCTCGACACCGTCGTTCTCCTCCCCCACGTCGCGAGCGGCACGACCGAGACCCGAGCCGCGATGGAGGCTCTCACCCTGCAGAACCTCGACGAATACCTCGCGCAGGGCACCCTCACCACCCCCGTACTCGAGCCGAGGTCACGATGAGCGTCATTCTCAGCTACGTCCCGACAGTCGAAGGTCGTGGCGCCCTGGCCTTCGGATTCGCCGAAGCCCGCATGCGCGCAACCGATCTCGTGGTGATCGCCGACGGCGACAGCGCCTCGAATCCCGGCTTCGGGGCCGAACTGCACTCCGCAAGGGAGGAAGCGGACGCAGCCGGCGTCGACTACCGCATCGCGCGGAACGAACCCGACCGCTCCCACGCCGACAACCTCATCGACGCGTCCTACGACTCCGCCGCCGAACTCCTCGTCCTCGGCATGCGACGACGCTCCCCCGTCGGCAAACTCCTCATGGGCTCCGTCGCCCAGCGCGTCCTCCTCGAGGCGCAGTGCCCGGTCGTCGGGGTCAAGCCTCCCGTCGCAGCAGAGGTTTGAGCCGCCCGGACGGCCTCGGAGCCCCGGCCCATCCATAACCCTCACGGCGCCGAATACCTGCCGTGGGACAGCCATGATCGATGGGCCTCAACGCGCCGACGGCGCGGAACTGGGCGGTCGCCTCCTGACCTTGGTCGGCGACCGCGACTTCCGGGCGCTCGCACCCGAGATCTCCCAGATCGCGTGCGACCACGGCAGCGACCGGTCGGCGTTCACCGCGGTCGTGTCGTGGATCGTCACCACCATCGCCGACCTCATCGCGGATCCGGCCTCGAGCGTCAACGATGCCGTCGACAGCTTCATCAGCGTCGTCCCCGTCGTGCACGACGCAACCGCGCTGAACGAGGAGTTGCCCGCGCCCGCCGAGTGGCTGTTCACCGCCGTCGTGAGACACCTGCGGAGCAGGCACCGGGCGGGATCCGATCCCCCGCCGCCCGTGCCTGCCGACACCGCACTCACGCGCATGCAGGCCCTCGTCGAAGCCTTGCTCTGGCTCGACGCCCTTCTCGAGTGCGACCACAGCCTGTAGGCGAACGCACTCCCCGGCCCGGGGGATCGGCGCCCTCACAGTGACGGCCGTCTCGAGTCGGAATACCCCGGCCCGTGTGCCCGTTCCCCCAGTGGATCCCGACACTGCGCGGCGGCACCGAGAACGGCGCCGCCGAACACGACCTACGGAAAGACCGATATTTGTGAATCTCTTCTCCCCCTTGACACTCGGCGAACTCGAACTGCCCAACCGGGTCGTGATGGCACCCCTGACCCGCGTCCGCTCCGGGCGTGACGGCGTGCCCGGACCGCTGGTGGTCGAGCACTACCGACAGCGGGCCTCTCTCGGTCTGATCGTCAGTGAAGGCACCTACCCCAGCCACGCCGGCCAGGGCTTCCCCGGCCAGCCCGGGCTGGTGACACCCGAGCAGGTTGCGGGTTGGAAGAACGTCGCCGACGCCGTGCATGCGGCCGGTGGACGGATCGTCGCGCAGGTCATGCACGCCGGCCGCGTCACCCACGAGGGAACCACCGGCGGTCACGAGGTCGTCGGTCCGAGCGCCGTCGCCATCGACGGCGAGACCCGCACCTACGAGGGGAAGGAGCCGTACCCGGTGCCCCGCGCGCTGGGTACCGAGGAACTCTCCGCCGTCATCGAGGAGTTCGTCCAGGCATCGCGGAAGGCGGTGGCAGCCGGGATGGACGGCGTCGAAATCCACGCCGCGAACGGCTACCTGCTGCACGAATTCCTCTCCCCGGCATCCAACCTGCGTGAGGACGCGTACGGCGGCACACCCGCGAACCGGGCACGCTTCGTCGTCGAGGTGTTCGAGGCCGTGGCAGACGCCATCGGCGCCGGCCGGGTGGGTATCCGCATCTCGCCCGAACACAACATCCAGGACGCCCTGGAACTGGACGCCGACGACGTTCAAGCCACCTACGGCGCGCTGGTCGATGCCATCGCTCCGCTGAAGCCCGCCTACCTGAGCATTCTGCACAAGGACCCGTCCGGGCCCCTGGCGCAGGACCTGCGGAGGCGCTTCGGCGGCCCGGTGCTGATCAACAGCGGTTTCGGGGCGATCACCACCCGCGACGAAGCGCTGGCAATCCTCGACGACGGCCACGGCGATGCCGTCGTCGTCGGGCGTCCCGCGATCGCCAATCCGGATCTCGTGCGGCGCTGGCAGGAAGACCTGCCGCTCAACACCCCGGACCCCCAGACCTTCTACTCGGAGGGTGCGAAGGGCTACACCGACTACCCGGTGTTGCAGCACTGAGCTGTCCCCAGGCCGACACGTTGTGGCCCATGACGCCAGGTCATGGGCCACAGTGCTATCCGACGGACGCCCCCGTGTCGCGTATCCGGGTCCGGCACCGTACGGTTAGTCGTAGTTGAGTACACAGCTACCGAGTTCACGGGCCGCCCCGGCGCGTCCGTGCTCCAATCGGGCGTACCAACTGTGCACGCTGTGCCAGGACGCCCACCTCGAAGGTGGCCGACAGTGAGAGCACCATTCCGCACGACGCTCTCGCAGTCGAAGCTCCCGACGAACAGCTTTACTTCTATCTTCTCGTGACCTGTCGGAGGAACTGCATTTTCGGACCACTGAACTCCGGGCCTGCTCTGCCGCGGCGACGCTCACAGAAGTTGAAAGGTGATCGTTCATGCCACTCACCGTGGAGCACACCACTCGTTACGCCGATGCCCTGATGACGCTGGCACTGGCCGCGCACCGCCCGGCCACCGTCGTCAACACCGGCACCGGATATGCCGTCCGGGTCGATTTCGAGCGCGGTATTCACCTGCTCGCCACCAACGCACCGGGGGATCTCAGTTCCGATCCGGACGCGCAGAACCCCTGGGTCGTGAGTTTCTTTCAGAAGCAGCCCGCCGCCGAGGACACCCGGCTCGTGACGGTGACCGGCGAATGGCTCGTCGACGCATTCGACCAGGCCCTCGCGATGATGCCGATTTCGGGGATCGCCGACGACCCGGATGCGCAGCCCACCGAACTGCGCCTCGTCGGCACGGATGTCCACGACCTCGCCAGGTAACACCGCCTGACGGGGCTACATCCGCTCGTCACCGCCCGGCAGCAGACCGTCTACCCCCACCGGGTAGGCGGTCTGCGAGTCTCCCCAGCCGCTCGACCGCGGGCAGCGCCTGCGCGATCTTCTCGGCGTCACGGGCAATGATCTCGGCGCTCTGGTCGATGCCCTTCGCGCTGACGGCGAGCCCCTCCGCGGTCTCCGCGATCTGCTTGGCCGCGTCGAGCAGTTCGGACAGGTCGTCGAGCGCGGGCCCCAGACGGTCGATCAGCACCCCGATCTGGCGTATTCGGAGCATCACCGTCGTGACGGCGTGTTCCCACTCGCGGATCTCGCTCGAGACGTTCTGCAGGATCTTGATGGGAGGCTCCTTGTCGGTGCTCGGCGGCCGGGCCTGGCGACGCGCATCCAACCTATCTGTTACTCCCAGTTTCCCGTACTCGGTCTAGCCGCTCAGATCATGGCCGGTGGCCGCGCGCGCGTAGGAGTGGAGGCTGGCGATCACCTCGGCGCGGCTGCGGCGTCCGGCCAGCACCTCCATCTGGTAACCGTCCTCCATGGCCACGAAGTTCGCTGCGAGCAGGCGCGGCGGGTCGGTGAGCGTGAAGTGCCCCTGCGTCTCACCGATGACGAGAATGCCGTAGTAGACGGCGATTTGACGCTCGGTCAGCGAACTGTCCAGGGCCGCCGCCTTGGCGTCACGCAGCGATCTCGGCCAGCACTCGAACAGCAGTCGGACCAGTTCGTCGTCCGGCCCGCTCGCGACGCCGTGGTCGATGCAGGCCCGGAGGCGGTCGCGCGCGTCGGGGAACTGGTCGGCGACGCGCTCGCGCTCCTGACTGAACCGCTCGATGGCCCGCTGATACGTCTCGTAGATCAACGCGTCCAGGTCGCCGTAGTAGAGCACAGCCGCAGGGGTGACCCCGGCCTGCTCCGCGATGTCACGCAGACGCAGGCCCTCCAGTCCACGCGCGAGCACCGCCCGCTGGACGGCCTCACCGAGTTCGGCCCGGCGGGCCCCCTGATCCTTCTTCCGCGCCACGCCCTCGTTCCGCCCTTCCCCGGTTTCTATATGGAGATTTAGACGATACCCGCCCAGCTATTGACAGGTAGATCACACTGTTCTTAAATTTCTATTTAAAGAATCCAGCCCGATCTCAGGAGTCACCGTGTCGATCAATCCCACCGACGCCGAGACGAGTCTCGACCCACCACCAGCACCCACCGGGAAGGGACTGCAGGGCGGCTCCGTGGGTCTGCTCGCCGCAGTCGCGCTCGGCCTGTCCTCGGTCGCGCCGGCCTACAGCATCGCGGTCACGCTCGGTTTCGTGACGATGGTCGTCGGAAACCTCGCCCCCGCCGCCCTGCTCCTCGGTTTCGTGCCGATCCTCCTGACCGCGTTCGCTTTTCGCGAGCTGAACCGGGAGATGCCGGACTGCGGCACCACGTTCGTCTGGACCACCCGCGCGTTCGGTCCACACACGGGATGGCTCTCCGGCGGCTGGGTGGTGCAGATCGCGACCCTCATCGCGATGACGGCACTCGCCCGAGTCGGAGCCGGGTACCTCCTGACCCTGCTCGGCCTGGATTCGCTGGCGTCCGACAACGTCGCGGTGATCGTCACCGCAGTCCTGATCGTCGCCGCGGTCACCACCATCGCCTACCGCGGGCTGCAACTCGCGGCCTCCGTGCAATACGTGCTGCTGGGGCTGCAACTGGTCGCCCTGTTCGGGTTCGGAGCGGCCGCGTTCGCCCGCACCGGCGCCTCCGCACCGAGCCTGTCCTGGCTCAATCCGTTCGCGTTCGGCGGCTTCGGTCCCTTCGCGGAGGCGGTGTTGCTGTGCCTGTTCATCTACTGGGGCTGGGACGCGCTGATCACCGTCAACGAGGAAACCCGTGACAGCGACCGCATCCCCGGTCAGGCCGCCGTAATCTCCACCCTCGTCCTGCTGGGCACCTACCTCTTCACCGGATTCGCCGCGATCAGCTTCGCCGGCATCGGCACCGACGGGCTGGGCCTGGGCAATCCCGACAACGCGGGAGACGTACTCGCCACGCTCGGGCCGCCGGTTCTCGGCGCGGGCCTGTCGAAGGTGGTCGAACTCGCCATCTGCGTGTCGGCGATCTCGGCGCTGCTCACCTGTGTCATCGGCAGCTCACGCGCCACCCTCTCCATGGGCGCCCACGGCGCACTGCCCCGCACCTTCACCCGAATCCACCCCACCTACCGCACCCCCGCGTTCGGCACCGTGTTCTTCGGGGCGACCGCCGCGGTCCTGCTCACCGCCCTCACGCTCGTCTCCGGCAACTTCCTCGGTGACGCGATCCTCTCGATCGGCCTGCTCATCGCGTTCTACTACGGCGTCACCGGTCTCGCCTGCGTCTGGTACTTCCGCCACCGCCTGAACAACTCCCCGCGCGACCTGTTCCTCCGGGGCATCCTGCCCGCACTGGGCGGGACGATCATGCTCGCCGCCTTCGCGCGCAGCGCCCACGACATGCTCGACCCGGGCTACGGGGCCACCTCGTTCCACGGCATCGGCGGGGTGTTCCTGCTCGGTGTCGGCTCGATCGCCGTCGGCGCCGTGGCGATGCTGCTCGTCCGCACCCGCTTCCGCCACTTCTTCCGAGACGGCCGCACCGCCGTCACCGAACTGACCGTCACAGAGGACTGAAACCATGCGCACACTGACCATCGCCGCCGTCCAGACCGCCCCGATCCCGTTCGATGTGGAGGCCACCTGGCAGCGGTTCGCCGACCAGGTCCGCGCCGTGCGCGACACCTTCCCACACGTCGAACTCGTCGTGGTCCCCGAACTCGTGCTGGCCGCGGAGGCACCCCTCCTGCAGGCCCGCGCCGACTGGATGGACCGGGTGGCACTGCCACTCGCCGGCCCCCACATCGACCGGATCTGCGCACTCGCCGAGGAAACCGGCTTGTGGCTGGTGCCGGGAAGCCTCTACGAGCGCGGCGACGACGACAAGATCTACAACACCGCCATCGCCGTGTCGCCCCTCGGCGAGGTCGTGGCCCGCTACCGCAAGGTCTTCCCCTGGCAGCCGTACGAGCAGACCGCGCCCGGCAGCGAGTTCGTCGTCTTCGACATTCCCGGTACCGGCCGGATCGGTCTGGCCATCTGCTACGACGGCTCTTTCCCGGAGACCGCACGCCAACTGGCCTGGCTCGGCGCGGAAGTGATCATCCAACCCACCCTCACCACCACCCGCGACCGCGAGATGGAACTCGTCTGCTCCCGCGCCAACGCGTGGACCAACCAGGTGTACATCGTCAACGTGAACGGCGCCGACCCGGCCGCAGTCGGTGCCAGCGTCGTCGTCGACCCCGAGGGCATCATCCGCCAGCAGGCAGGGTCGGGCGAAGAAGTGCTCGTCGACACCCTCGACCTCGACGCCGTGACCCGGGTCCGCACCTACGGCACGTTCGGCCTCAACCGTCCCTGGGACCAGATCGCCCGGTACGGCGAAGGGATCCGACTCCCGATGTACGGCGGCGCGGGCATCCACACGCCTCCGTGGCACGAACCCGCCGTGCCGATCGCGGCGTCCACGCCCAGCTGACTCGCGCCCTCCCGGAAGGGGCGGTCACGAGAGACCCCCCTGCCGGGACCGGTCCTGGATAATTGCGAGAGTGAGACCCCTCGCTGCTTCGTCCGTCGACACGGTCCTGCAGGACTATCAGCCGCGCATCCTGCGCCGCTACCTGTGGATCACGACTGCGCTGCACCTGGCGGGGTTCGTCCTCCCTCCCGTGGTCGGGTTGTCGATCCGGCCGGAGACCGTCGCCGCTCGCACGGCCGGCATTCTCCTGGGAGTGTTCGCACTCGTCGTGCTGTACCGGGGCGGGCGCAGACCGAGCCGACGGGCCTACCAGGTCTGCACGGCAGCGGCACTGCTCGCCACTCCGATCGTGATGTCCGGTCTCGTTCTCGCCGTCGCCCAACTGCTCTGCGCGATCGCGGCGATGTTCCTGGCGATGTATTTCGTCGTGTTCTACCCGAAACGGCAGTCGCGGCTCCTCGTCGGATGCCTCAGCGGGTTGATGGTGGTCGGAGTCGTCGTCGCACCCACCGCCTTCACGCTGGTGCCGGTCGAGGTGGACACGGTGACCGTGAAGGCCGCCGTTCTCGTCGTGGCCGTCACCTGCGTGGTCGGCGCCGCCGAGATGTTCGGATCCCTCACCCGGACTCTGATCGAATCGGCCAGCACCGACGGACTCACGGCCCTGCTCAACCGCGCCGGTTTCGAGCTCGCGTTCCGGCACGCCCTCGAAGGCGCGGGCACTGGAGAGGTCTCCGTGACGTTGGTCCTCATCGACGTCGACCAGTTCAAGTCCACCAACGATCACTACGGCCATGCCGCGGGCGACGCGGTTCTCGTCGACCTCGCGAACTACCTCGCCGAGCACATGCCCCGCGGCGCCCTTCTCGCCCGGGTCGGCGGCGACGAGTTCGTCACCTGCGTGGTCGGCGAGCACCACGCCGAGCTGCCCGGCGTGATGGCGCAACTCGCCCGCGAAAGCCCTACCCCGTTCAGCCTCGGCGCCGCGTCGTGCACCGGAGAGACCGACCCACTCACCGCGCTCTATCGAACCGCCGACCGCGAGCTGTACACGGCGAAGCAGCGACAGCACCCACCCGAACCGCCCGGCGACGAACCCACACTGCGGACGGGGTGAAACGCCCGGGCAGACGCCGCACTCCGAGTCATTCGGCGATTCGCGCGGTCACCGGACGACGGTCCGCCGGCTTCACGTGGGTGACCATCCACACCGCGGCGACGACGAGCGCGCAGCCGGCGAACTGCCCGATGCTGGGCCGCTCGTGCACGATCACGACGGAGAACAGCATCGCCAGGACCGGCTGGAGCAGCAGCAAGGTGGCGCCCACCTCGGCGGCGAGCCGCGGCAGGGCGAATCCGATGAGGACCCAGCCGAGTACCTGGCTGCTCAGTGACAGCGCAGCCAGCCATCCCAGCGCGGGCCATCCCGGCGTGAGGTCCACCGTTCCCCACAGTGATCCCACTGCGGTCCCGACGACGCCGGCGGCGATCGTCGACACGAAGACCTGCGACGACGCCCGGTGTGCGGATCCGGCGCGGCCGATGACGAAGATGTAGATCCCGTACGCCACGCCCGCCGCCAGCGACAGCAGAGTTCCGAGGAAAGGCTGGTCACCCTCGCCGCTGCCGCCGAGGATTCCACCGGCGAGAGCCACACCGGCGAACAGGAAGGGAACGGCCACGACGAACCGGACCGGCACCCGTGCACGGAAGAAGACCCACGCGAGCAGTGGCACGACGACGACTTGCACGTTGACGACGACGGTGGAGATGCCGGCGCCGATCAGGTGGATCGATCGCGCCCACAACGCGAAGTCGACGCCGAGCATCATCCCGCCGAGTACCTGGGCCGCGATCACCCTGCGCGGGATCCCGCCGTACCGCCGAAATTCTTGCAGCGCAAGAAGTCCGAGGATGGGCAGCGCCAGCACACACCGGAAGAACGTCGACGTGGCCGGCTCCACCCCGGACAATTTGATGAGACTGCCGGTCAGCGACGTCGCCACCGCACCCGCCAGCACCAGCAGTCGCGGATCCACGGACGCGACGCTGAACGAGGGGCTGACGAGGGCACGGGGACGCAAACGGAGGGCGGTAGTCACACCGAAAATTCTCCGAGGCTCTAACCATTACAACAAGTGAATAGTCGTGTCATGAAAGAAGTAGAGTTACTACCATGTTGAGTGTCGATCGCCTCCGCGCGTTGTGCGCTGTCGCCGAACACGGATCGATCGGTGCCGCAGCCCGCGCCCTGCACGTGACGCCGTCCGGGGTGTCGCAGCAACTCGGCAAGTTCGAACGGGAGGTCGGCGTCGAACTTCTGGTACCCGCGGGCCGCGGCGTTCAGCTCACCGATGCGGGGCGGCTCCTGGCCCGTCGCGGACAGGAAGTGATATCGCTTCTGGCGCAGGCCGAATCCGAGGTCGTCTCCCTCGACCGCGATGTGGTGGGAGACCTGCGAATCGGGTCCTTCTCCTCCGCAGGCAGGGTGGTCGTGCCGACTGCCGTGGCGACGCTGCGCAGGCGCCACCCGCAGCTCAGGGTCAGCTTTTTCGCCGGCGAGACCGAGGACCTCATACCCGCGATCGTGCGCCGGGAACTCGACCTCGCCGTCGTCGACAGCTGGGTCACGATGCCGCTGCACCTGCCCGAGGACGCAGTGCACACCCTGGTGCACCGGGACTCGGCCGACGTCGCACTGTCCCGGGAGCATCCGCTGGCGTCGCGCGACCACGTCGATCTCGACGAGATCGCGGACATGCCGTGGACGACGTGGAAGAAGGGCGCGGTGTACCACACCTGGCTGGTGCAGACGTTGCGTAACCGCGGCGTCGAACCGGATATCAGGTACGAGGTGCCCGAATTCGCGGCTCAACTCGAGTTCGTCGCGCACGGACTCGCCGCCGCTCTCGTGCCACGCCTGGCCCGCGTCTGGGTGCCGGACAACGTGGCGATCGTCCCGGTGCGTCCCACACTCGAGCGCGAGATCTACGCGCTCCGCCGCGCCGACAACGACCGGCCCACGGTCCGGGCCGGGATCGAGGCACTGACCGAAGCCTTCGCCGGCATCGATGCGTGACAGCTCCCCGTGGCCCGACCTGTCGCGAAGGATCTGACCCGGCAACACCGGCCGCGTGCGAACACCTGTCAGAAGGCCCTACACGTGCAGGCGTTTCGGTTGCACAATGGTGGTGGGCAACCACCCGGAGGTGCGCGATGAGCGATACGTGTGCAGCGCCGATACGCCTGTGGCGTCTGGGTCCATGGAGCCGCAACCCGCTCATGAGGGGGTGCGACCGGCTCCGCTCCGCGATGGTTCTCATCGGGGTGTTCTTCGTGCTCTTGATGGTTCCGCTGGCCGCGGCCGTCGGAACCGAGACGTACTCGCGACTGGACCAGGAGACGCAGGCCGAACTCGCCACCCACCACCCGACACCCGCCACGCTCGTCGAGGATTCCCGCACCGGGAGCACGGGAGAACCCCTGCCGGCCGCTCCCCAGTATCAAGCGCATGCACGGGTGCAGTGGTCGGCGAACGGGCAGACACGCACCGCCGACGTTCCCACCGAATCGGGCACGAAGGCCGGTCAGACCGTCACCGTCTGGCTCGATCCGAACGGCGGTCTCGTCGCGGCGCCGGAGACCGGTTCGCAGAACGCCGCCACGGCGGTGAGCGTCGCGTGCGGGATCTGGGTGACAGCGACCGGCGGTTACTGCCTCCTCTTCCTCGTCGTCCACTGGGTTGCGTCCCGCCGGCAGCAGGCTCAGCTGACCCGTGAATGGAACGAACTCGACAGACCACCCGGGTGGCACGTCAGCTGACGGACGGCGGAACCGAGCCGCGCCGGTTACCGGCCGGGTGCCCCGTTCGGCGGCTGTCCGCCGCCCCCACCGGGACCGCTCGGCGCAGACTGCGTGTTCGCCGACTTCTCGGCGACACCGATCGTGATCGAGATCGACATACCGGTGGCCGGTTCGCCCGACACGGTGGCCAACTCGGCATCCCATCCGTCACCGAACACGTTGTCCGAGTCCAGGGAGACCTTCGACAGGTTGCCGACACTGTTCGCATAGCCGCTGTCGTAGGCGAAGACGGTGGTGCACGCGTCCTGCGGCACCGCGATCTGAGACGTCAACCGGGAGTCCTCACCCGCCACCGCAGATTCCAATGAGTCGAACACCTCGAAGTGGATGTGCGGCCAGCGGCCCGAGTAGCAGGCCGGGAAGATCGACGTGAACGACACCCTGCCCGCGGAATCCGCCACCTGAACGCCACGGAGATAGTTCTGCTCGGTGATGCCCTGGCCGTAGAGCGAGTACTCGCCGTCCCGGTCGCAGTGCCACAGGTAGACCGCCATTCCTTCGCCGGCCGCGCAGTCCTTCGTCAGGTCCTGCAGGTTCAGTTCGATGGTCGTCGCGACACCGCCCGCCGTCCCGGAGTACGCACCGAAGCTGCTGCGAATGTCTTGACGCACGATCCCCGACTCGACCAGCACGTTCGGGCCGTTCGACCCGTCGCCGGGATACGGGCCGGCCGTTTCCTGCGGCGCCGCCGCCACGCACGTGCTGCCGCTCACCGTCTCCGCCGTGGACGCGGCCGCCTCCGTCGAGGACGAGGACGATGTCGCCGTGGACCCCGCCGTCGAGCACGCGGCGAGCGCGGTCGCACCCGCCGCGCCGAACACGAACAGTGCGCGGCGACGCGACAACATCGATTTCAGGTCGTGGCTGAGGCCGCGGTCGTGCTCGTGCACTTCGTCGGCGTGGTGACGCGGGCTGTTCGTCATGAGGACCTCTCCATGGGCTGTTCGGGTTACATCCCATACAAGCGGTCGCCGGTGCAGGCAGCCTCGAGCTCCGCTGTGGAGTCGCTGTGAACGCCTGTCGCCCAGCGGCGGTCGCCTGGGTCTGTCTCAGCGAGACGCGTCGGTCACAGGGATTCTGCACCGGCTGCGCCGGAGACCGACTCGTTGTCGAGGTCGCGCACGAGGGGAATGCCGAGGGCCGCGAGCAGCATCCGGCAGTCTTCGGCATCGATCGAGTGGTGGGCGACGGTCCTCTGAGCCTTACGGACGGACTCTTCGTCGAGCTCGCGTTCGCTCTCGAATATAGAAGCATCCCTGTCGGACATGGCTCCCACCTTTCCTCGGCATCAACTGAATAGCCCGGAGTAGGTCCACCGAAACCGACACGGCACAGCGCGATCGGGTGTCGTCCGAAGCGGATTCACATCCGCGTGTACGAGCCGTGTCGAACCGGGCCTACGGAGCGTCAGCGACGGTAGGTCGCGAACAGCCTGCGGATGCTCTCGTCCCAGTACTGCTGGCGGCGGCGTTCGACGGCGCGGGAGAACATCGCCCACACCGCACCCAGGAGCAGCGCGCTCGCGGCGAGGGTGATGAGCACTGCCGCGACCGCGGCGCTGACGACGTCGGAGGTCGTGATTCGCGGGCCGGCCCAGCTTCCGTCGTCGCCGACGGCGATGGTCTTCGAGGTGCCCGTCGGAGTCCCCGAGGGAACCTCGATGCTGTCGGTCCGGGACTCGGAGCCCCAGGCCCACGTCGCCTTCACCATCGGGGTGGTCCGGACCGAGCCGCGGGGCGACAGGGTGATCGGGGCGTCGGCGTTGGTGACGGCCTCGACGAGGGTCGTGGTGGCGCGTTGTTGCGCGGCCCGCGCACTCTCCTGGTGGTACTCCCAGGTGCCGATCACGGCGGCGAGCACGATCGCGAGACCCGCGAGCGTGACGATGACGGATTTCAGGGTGGCCGCGAAGCGATCGACCGGTCGCGCGAACGGGTTGGACGGTCGACCCGACACCGAGTACACCACGGCTGCCTTCGAGCGCCCCAACACCATCCACCTCATTGTTTCGTCCACGTTAAATGTCTGCTTCACCAGTGTCGCCACTGATCAGGCAACAGGGAAACCGAAATGAACAAACTTGACGAGTCTCACACTCGGCGGGCAGACCGGAGTCGGCCCCGCTCAGCGCTGTGCGGGGCCGAGCGGCACTCAGGGTTCGAGGTTCGGATCGGACTGTTCGCTGGACACCGTCCGGCTGTTCAGGTGCCCGCCGCCCCACTTCGAGTCGGTCCCCGCGTGGAGTGCGAGGAGGTCGTGTCCGAAGTCGTTGTCGAAGTCCCGCAGCACGGTGTGCACTCGATGCCCCCCTCTCGCACCGCCTGCCGGTGCCGTTCGCCGGCCTCCTCGGGCAGTCGTTCGAGATAGCTCGACGAGTCCCAGCAGGGCGCGCTGCTGGTCACCGGACAACTTCGCGCCGCTGATCCCGGACGGCCGGTCGCGGACGAACTTCAGGGCGACCCGGTCGGCGTCGGTGATGGTGTACCCGGGCATGCCGAGGTCGTAGTGGTCCGGGTATTCGTAGGCCCCGATCCGCGGCACCTGCCGGGTCACGAAGTCGGCGGGTGCGACGTCGTGGATGACGGCGAGGCCGCGCTGCTCGTCGTCGAGGGAGGCCAGCAGGTCGAAGGCCAGGCCCTCGTCGTCGGCGAGGGGCTTGAGCACCCCGTCGTACTGCGCGCCCAGCGCGACCGGGGTGGCGGAGATCCACCGCTCGTCGACGATCGTCAGGTTGAGGCAGACGTGGTGACCGAGGAAACGAGCGTCCAGGTGTTCTCGAAGCCGGGCCGGCCGAAGAACGTCAGGAAGTACGAATCCGACGTGCGCCAGGTCTGCAGTGCCGGCCCGAGGAAGTCCTGCTCGTAGTCCCGGAGCACGTGCTCGAGTTGGGGAATCGAGAGCACCTTCGTGAAGGTGCGCAGCGGCGCCGCCAACCGGATCAGCTCCCACACCAGCACCTTCTGGTGACGGTCCAGTTGGTGGAGCGGGATGCCGGTGCGGTCCGGTTTGGGGATGATGTCCCAGTTCAGCCGCCGCGGGTCGTCGAAATCGTCGATGATCGCAGTCGCCCGTTGCCGGGGGTCGAACGTATCGATCAAACCCATGGCGGTCACGAGCAGCTTGGTCGCCGTCTGAGGCGCCTCATGGAGAGCAGACACTCTCACCATCCCGCCGCGATGTCGATCGCCTTCTCGGCGCTCGCGAGGTCGCCGCCCCGCCACGCCACGTGCTGGTCGGGTCGGACGAGGACGAAAGGGGCACCGAAGAGACTGCCCAGGGATCCCCCGGCGTCGGACAGTCGCAGCACCGTCAGCGGGACTCCGAGTTCCGCGGCCTTCGCCGTCAGCGCGTCGAGTTCGGCGGTGTGCCGCGAGGATCCCTCAGCGTCCGGCACCACGAGGGTGTATTCCGGGCCGAGCACGTCGTAGAGCGAACGGCCGTCTCCCAGCCACGCGTGCGGCAGTAGTGCTCCGGGGCGTGCGGTGGGCACGTACTCCACGGGCTTCCGCCGGCGGCGTCGAACTGTCGGGAACGATGACGGGTGAGTCGGTGTAGGCGTAGCCGGGAACGAGTCCGAGCGAGTGGAATTCACTCTTCTTCACTGCGAGCGCCTCTGCCGTGCGGCGGCGCGCCTCCTCCGCGGCCGGACCGTCCTGACCGATCTCGACGGTGGAGAAGTGATGCGCCAGAGCCTTTTCCTGCGCTCCGGCTTCGGCGATGGTGCGAGCGGCGACGGGCCGGCGTTCGGCTTCGTAACTGTCGAGCAGCTGCGGTCCGGCCCAGCCGCGCAGCGCCGCCGCGATCTTCCACGCGATGTTGACGGCGTCACCGATGCACGTGTTGTACCCGTGCCCGCCCCACGGCGGATTGAGATGCGCGGCCGCGCTCGAGCTCGCCCACCACGGGGCGGCAAGCCTGGTCAGGTCCCGGGTGTTGCCGTCCTGCACGACCGTTCCGTTGACGCGGAGAGATCGACGAGACCGGGCAGGTCGGCGGGCCCGTAACCGTCGACGACGGCCTGCACCGAGCTGTCGACGGTCGCGAGTTCTTCCCCGGGCAAACATGTTGTGCCCGAGTGCACTCCGGTCAACGCGGCGAGGTGCCCACCGGCCGACGATCCCCACACACCGATCCGGTCGGGGTCGATGCCGTGGTCCGCGGCGTTGGCGCGCAACCAGCGCACCGCCCGCCGGACATCGAAGAGCTGGCCGGGGTCGCAGGTCTCGGGCGCGAGCCGGTAGTCGATGCTGACCATGACGTAGCCGTGTCCTGCGAAGTGTTGCACCAGATCTGGGCATGCAGTGCGGTCTTGAAGCCGCCAACCACCTCCGTGCACCCACACGATCGCAGGCAAGGGGCACTCTGCTTCGGCGGGACGGACGAGATCGAGTAGCAGATCGGGCGCGCACTCGACGGCGGATCGGCGGACGACGGTCGAAGCCGTGTCCAAGGGACTGAACTCCTTCGGATGCAGAACCCGGGCCTGGGTCGCCGCTTGCGCGGTTGTAAGGCCCTTGCTCAGGTCACTGCCTGTCGGGCCCCAGTAGCAGCTTCGGCGACCCGAACGGAAGACCCGCACCTGCCCCGCGGCTCGCGTCATGCAGCGATCGTCGCGTGCATCTCCCACACGATGATCTCGGCGCCGGCGCCGGTGGTCATCTGCTGGCCGCCGCCACCGCTGAGCCGGACGGCGTCACCCTCGGCGACGATGCCGACGCCTTCCATCGACGCTTCACCGCGGGCGACGAACACGTGGAGGAACGGTGCGTCGGGCAGGGTGACCGGCGCCTGCCCGGGCTGCAGTCGTGCGACATGCATTGCGGCGTACTTGTTCTTGATCCGGATCGCCGAGTGGTCCGCATGGTCCGGCATGCCCGATGCGACGGGCACCAGTCCCCCGGCGAGCAACTCGTGGTCGATTTCGAGTTGCTCGTAACCGGGTGTGATGCCGGCTTCGTCGGGCACGACCCACATCTGGATGAAATGGACCGGGTCGGTGTGCTCGCCGGTTACGCCGTCCAGTCGCCACGAGTCGTTCTTCTCCGAGTGCAGGATTCCGGTTCCCGCGCTCATCCGCTGGGCCAGTCCCGGGTAGATGACGCCGGAGTGGCCCATCGAATCCTGATGCACCAGTGAACCCTGGAGCACCCAGGTGACGATCTCCATGTCCTGGTGGGGGTGGGTGTCGAAGCCCTGACCCGGGACGACGATGTCGTCGTTGTTGACCATCAGCACCCCGTGATGGGTGTTGGCCGGGTCGTAGTGGCGGCTGAACGAGAAAGAATGCTTGGAATCCAGCCAGCCGGCGTTGGTCTTGAACCGGTCGTCGGCTCGGCGGACGTCGAGGCGGGGTGGGGTGATGGCGGCAGTCATCAGCGAATCCTTTCCAGGTTTCTCAGAGCAGGGGTTCCCGGAGTCAGGGTTCTCAGAGAACGTGTGAGCCGTACATTTCGCCGAGCGGGTCGGCGATGAGTTCGAGGCGGGCACCGTCGGGGTCGCGGAAGTACATCGACACCTCACTGTGTTCGACGAGTTCGACGCCGGCGTCGATCAGTTTCGTGCGCAGGTGATCCCAGCGGCCGGGTTCGACGCTGATCGCGATGTGGTGGAGTCCGCCGAGAACTTCCCGGTACGGGCCGACGTCGAGTCCCGGGAAGTCGAAGAACGCCAGCAGGTTGCCGTTGCCGATGTCGAAGAAGAAATGCGAAGACCCGGCGTAGTCCCGGTTCTCGATCAGCTCGGTGAGCGGAAATTCGAGCAGGTCCTGATAGAACCGGACCGTGCGCTCGACGTCACTACTGATCAGCGCGGTGTGATGGAGGCCGCGGGCCGAGGACGCGGGCCTCGACGCCACCGGCTTCAGATGCTCGGCGCGGATCCGGTCGCGTTGCTCCGCGAACCTCTGCGAACGCTCCTGCTCGTCTGTGGTGCTCATTGCCCTGCCCCTCTCCGCGGAGCGCAGTAATTGCGCTTTCAACTAAATTCAGACTACAACAACTCGTTGCGTTGTCAACTACTTGGGCTATGCTGGTGCCGTGGAACCGACCCGATGGCTCAGCGCCGAAGAACAGAACACCTGGCGCGCCTACCTGGACGCCACACGCCTCCTCCTGCAGGCACTCGACCGGCAGCTCACCCGAGACGCCGGCATCTCGTTCACCGACTTCGAACTGCTCGTCGTGCTGTCGGAGGCGCCCCAACGACAACTGCGGATGCGCGAACTCGCAGACGCGGTGACCACCACCCGCAGCGGCGTGACCAGGGCCATCAGCAGGCTGGTCGACACCGGCTGGGTGCGCCGGGTCGAATGCGAAGACGACAAGCGCGGAACATTGGCCGAGCTGACCGACGCCGGAGCCGAGAAGCTCGCCGCCGCCAGCCCCGGACACGTCGCGGAGGTGCGCCGCAACATGTTCGACCTGCTCAGCCCCCGCGACGTCGGCATCCTCGGTCACGACTTCAGCGAGATGCGCACCCACCTGCTGGAACACCCCTGAGCCCGGAAAGGTCGGCCATGAGCAGCACGGCACCCGTGAACGAGTACGTCCACATCGACAAGCAGAGTCCGGCCGTCTATCAGGCGCAGATCGGCGTCGCCAAGGCAGTCCGTCATGCGACCACCGAGGTCGGGATGGACCGGCGATTCGTCGAGTTGATCAACGTGCGCGTCTCCCAGATCAACCGCTGCGCGTACTGCCTGGACGTTCACGTCGCCGCGGCGCTCGCGGCCGGGGAGACCCCGCAGCGCCTCGCGGTTCTGCCTGCCTGGCGGGAGACGGAACTCTTCTCCGACCGGGAGGTCGCGGCGCTCACCTTGGCCGAATCGATCACCACCCTCCCGGACGCGCATACCCAGGAGACCGACTACGCCTTCGCACGGCGATTCCTCTCCGAGCAGGAGATCTCCACGGTGAGCTGGATCGCCGTCACCATGAACGCCTTCAACCGGATCTCCATCGTCAGCCGCCATCCGGTCCGGCCGAAGCAGTAACACCGCAGTCCACCTGCGTTTTGCAGAATTTAGTTGACATTGCAACGACTTCGGCTTAACGTATTAGTTGCAGATTCAATTACCTCGACGTCGAGTGACAGTTCGACAGCCCAAGGAGTTTCCATGACCACCGCCACCGCCACCCTGCCCAACCTCACCGCCGGAACCTGGGCCATCGACAGCGTCCACTCCACCGTCGGCTTCTCCGTCCGCCACCTCATGGTCAGCAAGGTCCGCGGCACGTTCAACGACTTCACCGGCGCGATCACCGTCGCCGAGGACGGCACCGCCGCCGTCACCGCCGAAATCCAGGTCGCATCCATCGACACCAAGAACACCGACCGCGACGCCCACATCAAGTCCGCCGACTTCTTCGACGCCGAGCAGTACCCCACCGCCACCTTCACCTCCACCGCCGTCCGCGCCAAGGGCGACGACTACGTGGTCGACGGTGAATTCACCCTCCACGGCGTCACCCGCCCCGTCGAGCTCGCCCTCGAGTTCAACGGCGTCAACCCCGGCATGGGCAACGGACCGGTCGCCGGCTTCGAAGCCACCACCGTCCTCAACCGCAAGGACTTCGGCATCACCATCGACATGCCCCTCGAAGGCGGCGGAGCCGTCGTCGGCGACAAGATCACCATCACCCTCGAGATCGAGGCCGGCCTGCAGGCCTGACCCCACCCGCACCACGCGCCCCGTCATCCACCCGGATGGCGGGGCGTTTCGTCGTTAACACGACGCAACACTTTCGATCGACGTGATCCAGGTCATTGCGGTCTCGAGCGGGCTCGAGTGACCCTGGCCCCTTCGATAACGGCGACCGCGAAACGAAGGTGACCACATGGGTAGCGACTCCGAACTCTCGTTCGCGCTCGACCTCACGCTGGACGAGGCGCGGCGGCGCACCGCTGTTCTCGAGGCGATCGGCGAGGACTGGGATCCCGTCGCCGTGCTCGCGGAGGAGGAGCGGGCGTACGACATGTTGTACTCCGGCCTCGACCCCGAGCAGCAGCGCATCTACGACGAGCTGGTCCAGGCGGGTGTGCTCCCGGATCGGACGGTGGGCCGTGTTACCGATTGATCCGACCGCGGACTTCTCCCGTCGCGCCTGGTTGCCCTGCCCGGGCTGCGACCACGGCTCGGACTGCGGCGACTGCGGGTCCGGCCGCAACTGCGACCGGCATTGGCAGTACCTGCTGAGCAATCAGGGCACCCACGTCCATCTGCAGTGCCCCGACTGCACCCACCTGTGGAGTATCGACACCCGCCACGGGCGACCTCAGCGGCGACGGAAAGCCGCGTAGGCGCCGGACCGAATCGTGCTCACCCCCGGCTCCGCGGCCTGTCGGCGAGGAGTTGGGTGAGCCGGTGCGCCTGGCGGAGGAGGAGTTCTCCCAGTTCGCGGCGACGCTCCTCGCGAAACCGGCTCTCCACGCCGGTGATGCTCAGCGCCCAGGCCGGTGATCCCTGGGCGTCGAAGACGGCGGCGCCCATCCCCCAGCTGCCCTCGACGAGCAGCCCGGGGTTGACGGCGTACCCGTTCAGTCGTGTCTCCGCGATGCGCTCGACGATCTCGTCCCGCCTGTGCTGCGTTCCCCACTCGCCGGTGACGTCGGCGCGCGACAGGTAGTCGTCGATGTCGCGGTCCGGCAGGTGGGACAGGATGACCAGACCCGCCGACGCCACCCCCAGCGGCAGGCGGATGCCGACGTACAGCACGTGGGAACGCAGCGGGAAGCTGCCCTCCTCGCTCGCAATGCACACCGTTTCGTCACCGCGGCGCGCGGACAGGAAGACACTCTCGCCGGTCTCGCGTGCGAGATCGCGCAGGATGTCGCGGGAGCGGTCCGTGATGTCGTACCGGCCGGCGGCGAGCGACCCGAGCAGGTACAGCTCGGGTCCCAGCGACCACTTCCCCGACTTCTGGTCGCGGTCCACCAGCCCCTCCTCGGCCAGCGAGACGAGGAGGCGATGCACGGTGGGCCGGGCGAGCCCCGTCTCCCGCGCCAGGGCGGACGTCGAGGAGCCCGACGACTCGAGGGCCGCGATGGCCCGGAAGAGGGCTCCCACCCGCCGAATGACCTGCGGCCGCTGCGCGTCGTCCATGACCGCAGTATACGTTCACTCAGTGAACGCTCTGTGGCGCGACGTCCAAACCGCGAGCACTGTCTCCGAAACCCTTGAAATGCATGAAGCAACCCCTTTTAGTGGAGCAAAGCTCGTCGCACGAATACGTTCACCAGGTGGACGATCTGATGCGGAAGACGGTATCGCCGGTACGGCGGCCAGGAGAAAGGATGCACATGGGATCGAGAGTGTTCGACACCCCGGAAGAAGCAGTCGCGGACGTGTCCGACGGCGCGTCGATCGCCGTGGGCGGGTTCGGCCTGTGCGGAATCCCCGACTCGCTGATCCGCGCGCTCGCCGACTCCGGCGTCGGGAACCTCGAGGTCTTCTCCAACAACTGCGGTGTGGACGACCACGGGCTCGGAATTCTGCTGGGTACCCGCCGGATCCGGCGCGTCACCGCGTCGTACGTCGGCGAGAACAAGGAATTCGCCCGTCAGTACCTCTCCGGTGAGCTCGAGGTGGAGCTGACCCCGCAGGGCACGCTGGCCGAACGCCTCCGGGCGGGCGGCGCGGGCATCCCCGCGTTCTTCACCCCCGCCGGTGTGGGCAGCCCGGTCGCCGACGGCGGACTGCCGTGGCGGTACGCCGACGACGGTTCCGTCGCGCTCGCGTCGCCCCCGAAGGAAACCCGGGTGTTCGGCGACAAGCGCTACGTTCTCGAACTCGGCATCACCGCCGACTTCGCCCTGGTCCACGCACTGCGGGGCGACACCGCCGGCAACCTGGTGTTCGACAAGTCGGCCTTGAACTTCAACCCCCTCGCGGCGATGGCCGGGAAGGTGACCATCGCGCAGGTCGAGGAACTCGTCCCCGCAGGCACCATCGACCCCGCCCAGGTACACCTGCCCGGGGTCTTCGTTCAACGCATCGTCGAGACCGGCCCCCAAAACAAGCGGATCGAGAAGCGGACAGTCAGCAGCACGGAAGGAGCCACTCGATGACCGGCACCAACGGATGGACACGTGAGCAGATGGCCGCCCGCGCGGCCGCGGAGATGGTCGACGGCGAATACGTCAACCTCGGCATCGGACTGCCCACCCTCATTCCCGGATACCTCGGCACCGACGTCACCGTGACCCTGCATTCGGAGAACGGCATCCTCGGCACCGGCCCCTACCCCACCGACGAGAACGTCGACCCCGACCTGATCAACGCCGGCAAGGAAACGGTCACCGTCAACGCCGGTGCCGCATTCTTCGATTCCGCGCTGTCCTTCGGCATGATCCGCGGCGGCCACATCGACACCGCCGTCCTCGGTGGCATGCAGGTCTCCCGCACCGGCGACCTCGCCAACTGGATGGTCCCCGGGAAGATGGTCAAGGGCATGGGCGGCGCGATGGACCTCGTGCACGGCGCGAGCCGCGTCATCGTCCTCATGGAACACACCGACCGGGACGGTAACCCGAAGATCATCGACGCCTGCACCCTGCCGCTGACCGGCCAGGGCGTCGTCAACCGCATCATCACCAACCTCGCCGTCATCGACGTGGTCGGCGACGGCACCCTCGCTCTCCGTGAGGTCGCCCCCGGCGTCACCGTCGACGAGGTCGTCGCCGCCACCGGAACCCCCCTCGAGATCCGCGAATCCGCGCTCGTCTGAGCGACATTCGTCACGACACCAAGGACACTCTCATGACTTCTCGCACCAGGTCCGTCATCGTCGCCGGAGCCCGGACCCCCGTCGGCCGGCTGACGGGTTCGCTCGCGTCACTCTCCGGATCCGATCTCGGTGGCATCGCCATCAAGGGCGCCCTCGACAAGGCCGGGGTGGCACCCGAACTGGTGGAGTACGTGATCATGGGGCAGGTCCTCACTGCCGGCGCCGGTCAGATCCCGGCCCGGCAGGCCGCGGTCAACGCGGGCATCCCGATGTCGGTGCCCGCCTTGACCGTCAACAAGGTGTGCCTGTCGGGTCTCGACGCCATCGCGCTCGCCGACCAGCTGATCCGCGCCGGCGAATTCGATGTCGTCGTCGCCGGCGGGCAGGAGTCGATGTCCCAGGCGCCGCACCTTCTCCCGAACTCGCGGAGCGGTTTCAAGTACGGCGACACCACCCTCGTCGATCACCTCGCCTACGACGGCCTGTACGACATCTTCACCGAGCAGGCGATGGGCGCCCTCACCGAGGACCGGAACGCGAACACCGACAAGATCGGTCGCGAAGAGCAGGACGCCTTCGCCGCCGCCTCACATCAGCGCGCCGCGGCCGCGTGGAAGAACGGACTCTTCGACGACGAGGTCGTACCCGTCACCATCCCGCAGCGCCGGGGTGAGCCGCTCGTCGTCACCGAGGACGAGGGCATCCGCGCCGACACCACGGCCGAGTCGCTGTCGAAGCTGCGGCCCGCCTTCAGCAAGAACGGCACCGTCACCGCGGGTTCCGCGTCGCAGATCTCCGACGGCGCGGCCGCCGTCGTGGTGATGAGCAAGGCCAAGGCCGAGGAGCTGGGGCTCGAATGGCTCGCCGAGATCGGTGCCCACGGCGTCGTCGCCGGGCCGGACTCGACGCTTCAGCAGCAGCCGGCCAATGCCATCGACAAGGCGTGCACCCGTGAGGGACTCGACCCCTCGGCGCTCGACCTCGTCGAGATCAACGAAGCCTTCGCCGCCGTCGGCATCGAGTCGACCCGGCAACTCGGAGTCGACCCGTCGCGGGTCAACGTGAACGGCGGCGCCATCGCCATCGGGCACCCGCTCGGCATGTCGGGGGCACGGGTCGTACTGCACCTCGCGCTCGAGCTGAAACGACGCGGTGGTGGAACCGGCGCCGCCGCTCTCTGCGGCGGCGGCGGACAGGGCGACGCCCTGATTCTCCACGTGCCCGGCGAGTGACCATCACTCCGGCACAGTAGGTTTCGCGTCACCGGGTCATGATCGGCCCGATGCGAGTGCGGCGACGGCCGGCGCGAACATGGTGGACTTGATCGCGCCGAGCGTGCCGGCGTCCTTCCCCGCGAGCGGCGTGATCAGGTCGACCGCAGCGTCCAGGACCGCGCCTTCGGGCGCGGTCCCGTCGACCAGCCCACTCGTGTGCGCGTCGGCGCCGCCGTAGCGGCGGCCCGTGGTCATGGCGGTGATCGCGGTCTGCGGTGTCACCTTGGCCTGGATCAGCGCGGCCATCCCCGGAGTGAACGGAATGTGGATGTCGACCTCGGGGAAGCAGTAGTACCCACGGTCGGACCGCATCACCCGGTAGTCGTGGGCGATTCCGAGCATGGCGCCGGCGCCGAACGCGTGCCCGTTGACCGCGGCCACCGTCGGCAGGGGGAGCGTCAGAATCCGGCTGAACAGGGCCTGCACGCGCCCGACATACCAGTCTGCGCGGTCACCGTTGGCCATCAGCCAGTCCAGGTCGAGGCCGTTGGAGTAGAACTTTCCCGTGGCCGTGGTGACCAGGGCCTGCGCGCCGTGTTCGTGGGCGTCGTCGAGGAGTCGGTCGACGTTGTCGAGCCACTCGGGGGAGAAACGATTCTCGTCGTCGCCGAGGTCGAGGACGGCGATCGTGTCCCGGTAGGTCAGGGTGGCGGTCATTGGGAACCTTTCGTGTTGCTGTCGTGACGTTTCCCCTGGGACGGGGGGTCTAGTACGAGGACGGCGCGGACCGCCGCCTCCAGGCGTCGGCGCATGGCGTCGTCCGGTTTTCGCCGGGCGTGCAGCAGCAGTCCGGTGGGGAGCCCGACGACGCACGCTTCGATCACTTCGACCGCGCGACCGTCCCTGCGCCCCCACAACGCCAGCGCCAATCGGACGAACAGTTCGACGAGGACGGAGTCGAGGCGCGACAACTCGGCGGCGACGTCCTCGGGGACGTCGGATCCGAGCAGTTCGTCGCGGCGCACGGTGAGGAGAAGTCGCGACGACTGCGGGAACCGCTCGGCGAAGACGGCCGGGGTGTCGGCGGCCGCGACGACGGCGTCCACGGGACCACGCCCCAGCGCCTCCTGGACCGATTCCTGTTGCAGGTCGAGAAATCGGTGCGCCGCCCGCAACCAGGCGCGCCCGACCAGCCCTCCCCGCGAGCCGAATGCGTGATAGATGGCGCCGTTGGACATCTCCGTGGCGGCGGCGACCGCCCGCAGCGTCACCGCGCTGGGTCCGCCCTCGACGGCCAGCCGCTCGGCGGCATCGAGCGCGGCATCGAGATCGTGGACGCGTGGCCTGGGCATACGGCGAACGATAACAGATCGAGCGTTCTATTACTCGCGGGTAGGGAGTAAACATTCGCCTAGGGGATCCGCCCGATGATCGACTTGCCGTTGTGCCCCGAGTCACAATGAGTTAGCTTTGTTCGGACATAAACACATTACGTGTTCTGTACATGGAATACGTGGAGGAGATGTTCATGGCCAGCGATCTCACCCGAACTACCGCCCAGCCCCTGCCCGCCGACGCCCCAGGACGGCACTCGCACAGGCTCGGCGTCATCGCCGTCGTCGCCACCTTCGGCGGCCTGCTCTTCGGATACGACACCGGAGTCATCAACGGCGCTCTCGAACCACTCGAGGAAGACCTCCAACTCACCTCGTTCACCGAGGGACTGGTGGTGAGCATCCTGATCTTCGGCGCCGCGATCGGCGCCCTGATCGGAGGCCGGATGTCCGACCGGTACGGACGCCGGCACAACATCCTGGTGCTCGCCATCATCTTCATGATCGGCACGCTCGGCTGCGTGCTGTCCCCCACGTGGGAGATACTCGCGCTTTTCCGCTTCGTCCTCGGCCTCGCCGTCGGCGGCGCATCCGCGACGGTGCCCGTCTACCTCGCCGAGATCTCCCCCGTCGAACGGCGCGGCAGCGTGGTCTCCCGCAACGAAGTCATGATCGTCTGCGGGCAGTTCGCCGCATTCGTGATCAACGCCGTCATCTTCAACCTCTGGGGCGAGCACGAAAGCGTCTGGCGCTTCATGCTTCTGGTCGCCGTCACTCCGGCCATCGTCCTGTTCGCCGGAATGCTGAGGATGCCGGAGAGCCCGCGATGGCTGATGTCGCAGGATCGGCACGACGAAGCGCTCGCCGTGCTCCTGCAGGTTCGGTCCCCGGAACGGGCACGGGCCGAGTTGGAGGAAGTCCAGGCCCTCGCGGAGGAAGAGAAACTCGCACAGACCGGCGGTCCCGCGGATCTCTCGGTGAAGTGGATCCGCCGCCTCATCTTCATCGGCGTCGGCCTCGGCGTCTTCCAGCAGGCCACCGGCATCAACTCGGTGATGTACTACGGCACCCAGCTTCTCGGCGACGCCGGATTCTCCTCCAACGCAGCCATTGTCGCGAACACCCTCAACGGACTGTTCAGCGTGCTCGGCGTCCTCACCGGCATCGCCCTGATCAACCGGATCGACCGGCGGAAGATGCTCATCGGCGGTTTCGTCCTCACCACCACGTTCCACCTGCTCGTCGGCCTGTCAGCATTCCTGCTGCCCGACGGCACCGCGAAGGCCTACTTCATCCTCGTGTTCGTGGTGCTGTTCGTCTTCTCGATGCAGGGCACGATCGGTCCCCTGGTGTGGCTGATGCTGTCGGAGATCTTCCCGCTGAAGATCCGCAGCTTCGCGATCGGCATCTGCATCTTCATGCTGTGGATCGCGAATGCGATTGTCGCGCTCGTCTTCCCGCCCCTCGTGGCGGCACTGGGAATCGCCGCTACCTTCTTCATCTTCGCGGGCCTCGGCGTGCTGGCTCTCGTCTTCATCACCACCCAGGTTCCGGAAACCCGCGGCCGCTCCCTCGAGGAACTCGAAGAGCAGTTCCGGCGCGAGTATTCGTGACCGGCTACGCATCGAGTCCCGTGAAAGGTTGATTCCATGACAGTGCTCGTAGCAGTGACCGACACCTCCGAAGGATCACACGCCCTCCTCGCCGGCAAGAAGGAAGCCGCGATGCTGGACACCGATCTGCTGGTGGTGAACCTGTCCCTCACCGAACCCGAAGACGTGCATACCCTCGCGGACGACGGGGTGACCGTCCTCGACCGGATCGGTCGCGGCGACCGCGATCCCGCGACCGCCGTGCTGGATCTGATCGACGACCGGCCCGACATCGAACGCCTCGTGATCGGGGTCAAGCGCCGCAGCGCGGTCGGCAAGGCACTTCTCGGCAGCGTGAGCCAGCGGCTCATCCTGCAGTCGCCGATCCCGGTACTCGCAGTGAAAACCCCTCAATAGAAGCCGGTTTCACCCTCCACCGCGGCTACCCCCTCGCCGGAAGGCCTCCGGGTGCCGCGGTGGAACGGCGAACACTGAGCGTCGGCGTGTGCAGGTGGATGCGCCGCGACTGCGACGGTCGTTCCAGCCGCTGCAGCAGGAACTTGGCGGCCTGCGCGCCGACCGCGAAGTTGCCGTTGTTCACCGACGTCAGCGACAGATGCCGGATACGCGCGAGATAGGTGTCGTCGTACCCGACGAGCGAAAGGTCTTCGGGGACTCTCAGGCCGCGATCGTCGGCGGCCGACAGCGCCCCCACGCACGTGACGTCGTTGAACGCGAGGATCGCCGTCGGCCGCTGCTCCGCGTCGAGCACCCGACCGGCCGCGACGTATCCGCTCTCCTCGGTCATGCCGGCGAACTGCACCGACGCGAGGTCGCCGCACCCGGCCTCGGTCATCGCCTCGGCGAACCCGTCGCGGCGCAGGGCGCCCACGACTCCGGGCCCCTGCAGGTGGGCGATCCGCCGATGACCCAGGTCCAGCAGATGCCGGGTGGCCAGCCGGGCCCCGGCGACGTCGTCGTCCGCGGCGATGTCGACGTGGGGAAGACTCGGTTCGTGGGTTCCCGCGAGGACGACGGGAACGAGGGCGGCGGCCCGTTCGATCGCGGGCCCGGCGTCGGTGGTGCCCACCACCACCAACCCGTCGATCCGCTGCGACAGCAGGGTCTCGACGGTGTCCCGCCCGACGCGCTGATCCAGGTGGCTGTCGGCCAGCACCGGCGCGATTCCGACGGCGTCGAGCGTCGTCGTCATGCCCTCGAGCAGTTCGACGAACCACGGGTTGCGCAGGTCGTTCAGCATCACCCCGACCGTGCCGCTGCGGGATTCGGACAGTCCGCGGGCGATGGTGTTGGTCCGGTAGTCGAGTTCCTTCATGGCCTGTGTGACCTGCTCGCGGCGTGCAGGGCTGACGTTCGCCTCGCCGCGGAGCACCCGGGACACCAGCGATTTCGACACGCCCGCTCGCGCGGCCACGTCGCGGATCGTCGGTGGGCGAAACGGCGGTGCGCCCTCGCTCGTGCCGGGATCTGATTCGTTCACGAGGGACAGCATATGGAGCCGGGGCCGTGTTACGCTCATCACAACTGGGACCGGTCCACGTTTGTCCCTTTCTGGAAGGAGCCGAGTTGAGCAAGCACGGAAGCCTGCGACTGTCCGCGGGCATGGTCGGCGGCGGACAGGGTGCCGACATCGGCAGGACCCACCGCTACGCGATGCGCCTGGACGACCGGTACGACCTACAGGCGGGGGTCTTCGGGCGGGACGCCGCGTCGTCGGAACAGATCGCGGGAAGCCTCGGCGTTCCGGCCGAGCGCACCTACCGCGACTACCGGGAGATGGCCGAACGGGAAGCCGCCCGCGAGGACGGCGTCGACGTGGTGGCCGTGACCACTCCGAACGACAGCCACTTCGACATCGCCCGCACGTTCCTGGAGGCAGGCATCTCGGTGGTGTGCGAGAAGCCTCTCACCCGCGACTCGGAGTCGGCTGCGGAACTCGTCGCGATCGCCGAATCCTCCGGTGCAATTCTGGCCGTCCCACACTGCTATTCGGCCTACGCCATGGTTCGGCACGCGGCCCGGATGGTGCGCGACGGCGACCTCGGGCGGATCCGGTTCGTGACGGTGGAACACGCGTCCGGGTGGGCGGCGACGCCCCTCGAACTCGGCGAACACCGGCAGGCGCGGTGGCGCACCGACCCAGACGTCGCGGGATTTCCCAGCGTCGTCGGCGATCTCGGTACCCACGCCTTCCACCTGTTGCGGTACATCACCGGCCTCGAGGCCACCCGGATGTCGGCGGAACTGGACACCCTCGTCCCCGGACGGCGGGTGTTCGACAACGCCACCGTGCGCCTCACCCTGTCCAATGGCGCCCCCGCGACCCTGTGGGCGAGCATGGCCGCCACCGGCAACGAGCACGGCCTGCGCATCCGGGTGTTCGGCGACACCGCGAGCGTCGAGTGGCGGCACGAGGACCCGCACCATCTGACGGTCCGCGACCTCGACGGCGGGACCACGATCCTCGCGCAGGGAATGCGCGCGCTGTCCGAGGACGCCGCCCGGCTCACCCGCCCCGGTCTGGGGCATCCCGAGGGCTTCCTCGAGGCGTTCGCGAATTTCTACCGCGATCTCGCGGACGAATTGCGCGCCCGCCGCGACGGCGAGCCCACCACCATCCGCGATCTGTCCTTCCCCACCGGACGCGACGGCCTGATCGGCGTCCAGTTCGTCGAGGCGACGGCCGCCTCCCACGCCGCCGACTCCGCCTGGGTCGTCCCCGCTTTCGCACACGAAAAGGTCGGTATCTGACATGCAGCGTTTCGCCCTCATCGGAGCCGGGTTCATCGGCGGCGTGCACGGCGCCAACCTCGCCGCGCACCCCGACGTCGACCTGGCCCTCGTCTTCGACATCGATCTCGCTCGCGCGACGGACCTCGCCAAGCGCCACGGCAGCCGCGCGACCACCGATCTCGCGGAGGTCTTCGACGCCACGGCGATCGACGCCGTCTTCATCGCGTCGTCCACCGACACCCACGCCGAGCACCTTCGCACCGCGGCGACCGCGGGAATCCCGGCGCTGTGCGAAAAGCCGATCGACCTCGACCTCGCGCGCGCCGTCGACATCGTGCGATTCGCCGACTCCCGATCGTTGCGGGCGATGGTCGACTTCAACCGCCGCTTCGATCGCGACTACGCCGAACTGCAGCGGGTTGTCGCGTCCGGTGAGATCGGTTCGGTCGAGCTGATCCAGATGACCAGCCGCGGTCCGGCGATGCCGCCGCTCGAGTACATCGCGGTCTCGGGCGGGCAGATGCGCGATCAGACCGTCCACTTCTTCGACCTGGCGCGGTGGATCTCCGGGCTCGACCCCGAGTCCGTCTTCGCGACCGGGTCCACGCTCGCCGAACCCCGCCTCGCCGACTACGGCGACGTCGACACGTCGGCCGTCACCCTGCGCCTTCCCGGCGGCGCGCTCGTCCAGATCGACTCCACCCGGCGGATCGGGTACGGCTACGACGAACGCATCGAGGTGCTCGGTTCCACGGGCATGGTCGAGGCACGACGGCAGCGCGCCGGGTCCGTGTCCCGGTACAACGCGGGCCGCGTCGTCGACGACGGGTTGCACGCGGGATGGTTCGAACGGATCCGGGACAGCTACCGCACCGCGCTCGACCACTTCGTCGACGCACTGGAGAACGGCGCCGCCATCGGTCCGACCCTGTCGGAAGCGTTGAAAGCACAGGCGATCGCCGAGGCCGCGACCCGCTCGCTCAGCAGCGGTCGCATGGAAAGGATCGAGTACCCGGCCTGAGTCACACGGGGTCGCCGAGGACGACGACGTCGGCGCGGGCGCGACCGGGCGCGACCACCGCGGCGTTGCGTTCGTCGCTGCGCCGCACCCACTCTCGTGCCTCGTCGGGTGACTTGCCGAACCGGACGTGCCGCTCGACGAGGCGGGCAACGCGCTCGTCCCCGTCCGGGGCGAGGAACCACGCCTCGTCGAGCAGGTCACGCACCGCCGACCACGGTCCCTCGTCGAGGAGAAGGTAGTTGCCCTCGGTGATCACCAGGGGAACGTCCGGCGGGACGGCGATCGACCCCGCATAGGACTCCTCGACCTCACGGTGGAACTCGGGTACGTACACCGTCTCGCCCCCGGATTCCCGCAGTCGGCGCAACAGCGCCACGTATCCGGCGGCGTCGAATGTGTCCGGTGCGCCCTTGCGGTCCGCCCGGCCGAGCCGGGCCAGTTCCGCACCCGCCAGGTGGAATCCGTCCATCGGCACAACCACCGCGGACGATCCCAGCGCCGCGTGCACCGCCGCCGCCACGGTGCTCTTACCCGAACCCGGCGGTCCGGTGATGCCGAGCAGCCGGCGCTGACCCGAGTCGGCGAGCACGCGGGCGCGCGCGATCAGTCCCGGCAGTCCACCTTCATACCGCACCGAACCGCCAGTCGTGCCCACTGCGTGCTCGTCGTCCATAGGCAGACCGTAGCTCAGCCGACGTGGACCTCGGTGCCCTCCGCCTGTCGCCCGTCGCCCAATGTCACCGCCGGCCAATCAGATTGAACTGTTGTGACATGGGGCGAGCGGCACGGGCCTCACGTCCACGCCAGCCGTCAAGCACTCGCGGCCGGGTTGGACAACTGACCTGCTCGGTCGGGCACGATTCACCCAATTTTCTACCGGTTGTTTCTGCTCGGCGAATCCCGCGAGCATCCGATGCACGTCGGCGGCCTGGCGGTCTTCAACCCACGGGACGGGGCGTCCGCGGCCGACATGCGCGCGATGTTCGACACGGCCCTGGCCGGCAACCAGGTCGCCCCACCTTTCCGTAAGCGGGCCCGCCGTTCGGTCACCTCGCTCGGCCAGTGGGGATGGGACCACCTCCCGCACGACGAGGTGGATCTCGAGCACCACGTGCGCCGCGCCGCGCTTCCCCAGCCGGGCGGCATGACCGAACTGATGACGTTGGTGTCGAGGCTGCACGGCACCCTGCTCGACCGCAGTCGCCCGCTGTGGGAGATGCACCTGATCGAAGGACTCGCCGACGGCCGCTACGCCATCTACAACAAGATCCACCACGCGCTCGCCGACGGTTCGTCGGGGGGACGTCGCGGGCCGCAACGGTGTCGCGGTCCTGACTCGGCACGTGCCCTTCGCGTGCGGACGTGGAGCGGTAGCGCGCTGGTCCGGGCACCGGGCGAACTGCACACCGAGAGCGTCGAACTGGATCCGGTGCCGTTGGCTCGGGGTCTGGGCGAGTTCGCCAACCAGGGCCGCTACGTCGAGGTCGACCTCGCCGAGGCGCCGATCACCATCGCGTCCATGTACCTGCCGAAAGGCGGCCTCCCGAACACCTCCAGAAGCCCGGACGCATGCGGGAGGCCCCCGACGGCGAAGCCCGCTACGATCGCAAGATGCGCTTCCTCTCCGCGTTTGCGCGACAGCTGACCCGCTCGCGGCGCACGGCACGCGCGAACGGCAGGGAACTCCTGCTGATGGGTGACCACAACATCGCGCACACCCGTCACGACGTACGGAACTGGCGGCGCAGCAACCAGGTCGAGGGTTACCTCTTCCGGAGGAGCGTGAGTGGTTCGACTCCATCCTGTCGCCGCGCACTCTCGTCGACGTGGTCCGGCAGCACCATCCTGGCGTCGACGGTCCGTACTCGTGGTGGTCGTGGCTGGGGCAGTTGATCGGTGAACGACACCGGGTGGGGCATCGACTACCACCTCGCGACCCCGGCCTGGCACAGGCTGCGGTCTCGGCCGGCACCGACCGGGAGCCCGCGGCCGACCGGCGGATGAGTGATCACGGTCCGGTCGTCGTGGACTACGACCTCTGATCGGGGAGATTCCCGGGGTTCGGGAATCCGGCTGACCGCCCCATCGCGGGTGGTGCGCGTGCAGTCATCCATTCATGCGCTGGTGGTCATGGTGTGGTGGCCGCGTTCTTCCTAGTGTTTCAGATCACAGACGCTCAGCGAGGTGCACGTTCGCTTCCCGCGGAGCCGTGGGAAGAAAGGACGGACACCGTGGCGACACTGCAGACGGTCCAGAAGATCGGGCCGGTGCTGGACCTGTTCACCGCAACGCAACCGGAATGGGGGGTCTCCGAGGTCGCCGCTGCCATCGACGTCCCCCGATCGAGTGCGCACGCCTTGCTGTCGAGTCTCGTCGACACCGGACTGCTCCAGTGCCGCACGCGTGGTCGCTACCGGATCGGGTGGCGGGTGATCGAACTCGGCGAAACCCTGCGGGGCACCGTCGACGTGCGGTCCTGCGCCGCGCCGGTCATCGAGAACCTCGTCGAGCGGTACGGCGAAACCAGTCACCTCGCGGTGATGGAACGGTGGCACGTGCTGTACGTCGACAAGGTGGTCGGTACGCACAACATCACCGTGCAGGGTGCACGCGTCGGCGCCCGTCTCGAAGCACATTGCACAGCGGTGGGCAAGGTCCTCCTGGCGAGCCTCGACGAGAACGAACTGCACCGGTATTTGGCCGGTCGCCAGTTGCGCAGGCACACGCCGTCGACGATCACAAATGCCGGGGCGCTGCTCGACGCGTTGTCGGTGGCGCGGTCTGCCGGCCACGCCTACGACCTCGGTGAAGCCGTCTCGGAGGTCCACTGCGTCGCCGCGCCGGTGCGTGACGACATGGGTTCCGTCGTGGCCGCGGTGAGCATGAGCATCCCGGTCAGCCGTTTCGTGCCCCGCCGCGTCGAGTTCACCCGTGCCGTCATGGCGGCAGCCCGCGACGTCTCGCACGCGGTCGCGAACACGAACCACGCCACACCCACCACGACCAGGGACGTTCCCGAATCGGGCCGGCCGGCGCTGGCCTCCTGACGTCCCGTCACCCGAAGTCCGAACCGAATGACACAGAGCAGAGGTGCCATGGATACCGTCGCACGTAAGGCCGCCGACCGGTTGCTGGAGGTGTACCGGACGGGCGAACCGATCGACCCGCTGACCCCGGAGCATCCCGACGCGTCGATCGAACTCGCTTATCGCATTCAGCAAGTGCAGGTCGAAGAGTGGACGCTCGGCGGCGACGTCGTCAAGGGGCACAAGGTGGGCCTCGCGTCGCGGGCCATTCAGCGGCAGATGGGGGTGAACCAACCCGACTTCGGACATCTGACCGCGAGCATGTTCCATCTCGAGCACCAGCCCATACCGGCGGGGCGGTTCCTCCAGCCGCGGATCGAGCCCGAGATCGCGTTCGTGCTGGGCCGGCCTCTGTCCGGACCGGGTGTCACCGTCGCCGAGGCGGTCCGGGCGGTCGACTTCGTCCTTCCTGCACTGGAGATCGTCGACTCGCGGATCCGGGACTGGAAGATCGGCATCTTCGACACCATCGCCGACAACGCGTCGTCGGGCGGCGTCATCCTGGGCAGCCGACCGGTCGCGCTCGACGCGGTGGACCTGCGACTGGCGGGGTGCACCCTCCACATCGGCGGTGAACTCGTCGCGACCGGCGCGGGCGGTGCCGTTCTCGGCTCGCCGCTCAACGCGCTCGTGTGGCTGGCGAACACTGTCGGCCCGATGGGCGTGACACTCGAACCGGGCCATGTCGTGCTTCCCGGCTCGATGACCAAGGCATTTCCGGTGAATCCGGGCGATTCGATCGTCGCGCAGATCAGCGGGCTCGGCAGTGTGACGGCCGTCCTCGACACCAAGGAGGAACAGTGATGGGTACCGACGCATGGAGCGCAGCACTCGTGGCGGAGCGACTTCTACAGGCGGAAGATCATGCCACGGCCCAGACGTCCATCAAAGCTGAGTGGGAGAGCCTCGACCTCGCAACGGCCTACGCCGCGCAGGACATCGCCCTCGGCATCCGGGTGGCGCGCGGTGAGAAGGTCACCGGCGTGAAACTGGGGGTCACCTCGAAGGCCAAGCAACGTCAGGTCGGTGTCGACGCACCGTCGACCGCGTGGCTGACCGACCGGATGATCCTCCCGATCGGGGAGACCGTGCCCCGCGACCGCCTGATCCACGCGCGGGCCGAACCGGAGATCGCGTTCGTCATGGGACGCCGACTCGAAGGTCCGGGCATCAGCGCAGCGACCGCCTTGGCCGCCGTGGATCACGTCGTGGGCGCGATCGAGATCATCGACAGCCGGTTCTCGGGCTACAAGTTCTCGATGATGGACGCGGTGGCCGACAACAACTCGTCCGGACGCTACGTCACCGGGCCGATCAGCCGGCGGCCCGAAGATCTCGACCTTGCGCTCGAGGCGTGCCTGCTCGAGGTCGACGGCGAGATCGTCGATTCCGCGACCGGTGCTGCGGTACACGGACATCCGGCCGAAGCGCTGGCGTTCGCCGCCAACACGCTCGCCGAACGGGGCCACGCCATCGAGGCCGGCTGGGTGGTGCTCACGGGAGGGATGACCGACGCGGTGCCGGTGGAGCCGGGCGCGCGGATTGCGGCGCACTTCACGAATCTGGGCACGATCACCGTGGCGGGAGGTCGCTGATGCCGATCATCGAGGTCACCATAGCCGAGGGCCGCAGCCCCGAGGAACTGCGCCTGCTGATCCACGAGCTCACCCACGCCGCTCACCGGGCGGTGGGGACGCCCGTCGCGAACGTCCGTGTGATCCTGCGCGAGACACCGAAGACGCACTTCGCGGCCGGCGACGTCACGCTCGCCGAGCGGGAGGAAGCGGCGAACATCCGGGTATCCGGAACGGCCGCCGACGTCGGCACCTGAGGAGTCGGGCATTGCGATTCGACGTCGAGGCGAAAACCAGACCCGGGTTACACAGGGAAGGCACGCATGCCGTCCGTCTCAGGAGATCCGATGCCCCCGAACAGTCCCGTCACCCTCGTCGCGGAGGCAGCGCCCGCCTCGCCCGCCGTCGCGCGCATGTCCGACGAGTTGTATCACGACCCGTTGTCCCCGAACGAGGTTCGCGACCTTCGTCTGCGGGTGCGCGACTTCGCCACCCGGGTGATCGAGCCCGTCGCGCATCGCATCGCCGGCGGCGACGAGCGGCTCGACGGCTTCCCACGTGACGCGTTCGAATCGATGGCGGCGGAGGGACTGTTCCGGATCCCGTTCCCGTCCGACGTCGGCGGCGACGGTCTGTCGCATCGCGCCACCGCGACCGCAGTCGCGGTGGAGGAGTTGGCGTATTACTCCAACAGCGTCGCGGCCATCTACGACGTGCACTGCATCCTGGCGGGCACCGCGCTCGACCAGGGCACCGACGAGCAGCGACGCCGCTGGCTGCGGCCCCTCGTCGAGGGGGAGATCGTGGGTGCCTTCGCGACCAGCGAACCGGGTGCGTCCAGCGACCTGTCCCCCGACGCCGTGTCCACCGAAGCGACCCCGGACGGTGACGGCTGGATCCTCCGCGGCCGGAAACGGTGGATCACCAACTCCGTCGTCGCCTGTGTGGTGGTGGTGCTCGCACGCACCGGTGACGACCTCACGACCTTCATCGTGCCGACCAACGCGTCGGGCGTCACGATCGGAACCCCCGACCGAAAACTGGGGAACCGCGGGCAGATCACCGCCGATGTCAATCTCGACGACGTCCGCCTCGGGCCGGATTCGGTGCTCGGACGGGTCGGGGGTGGACTGCGCATCGCGCTGCAGACCCTCACCTACGGGCGCATCGGGATCGGTGCCGCGGGCGTCGGCATGGCGCAGGCCGCATTCGATCGGACTGTCGCCCATCTGAAGTCGCGGCACGCCTTCGGGGGTTCGCTCGCCTCGAAACAGCACTGGCAGTTCGTGATGGCCGACTACGCCGCGGATCTGGAGTCCGCCCGCAGCCTGTATCTCAAAGCGGCACTGCGGCTCGACGCCGGCGAGCGATTCCCCGAACCCGAGGCGGCGATGGCGAAACTGCGGGGCACGGACCTAGCCGCGCGGATCGCCCGAGATGCCGTGCAGGCCTTCGGCGGACTCGGCTTCGTCCGGTCGCTCGGCGCCGACGACACCGAGGGTCCGGTGGAGGCCATCTACCGCGACAGCAAGATCGGCGAGATCCACGAGGGAGCCAACGAGATCCAACGGTGGGTGCTGGCGCGTCAGATCTTCGGGCGCGACCACACCGGCTAGAGCGACGAAAACCTAACGGTCTGTACGTGAACCGCCTTTCCCGTTGTGCTGTTCACGGAAATGCGCGGGGCTGACGCCGAACCGCTTGCGGAATGCGCGGCTGAAGTGTGAGACGTCGCGGAAACCGACACGGTCGCTGATCTCGGCGACGGTCGAGTCGGTGTCGAGGAGCTGCCCTCGGGCGCGGTCGAGGCGCAATTGGTACAGCCATGTGCGTGGGGTGGTGCCGGTCGAGCTGAACAGTTTGTGGATGTAGCGCAGGGACATTCCGAGTTCGACACCGATCTCGGCCGTCGAGTGGTCGGGGTCGTGCAGGTACCGCGTCATCGTCTGCTGCACCGTCCGGAGGTCGTCGTGGTGGACCCGTTTCGTCGCGGTCAGGGGGCGCGCCTGCTCGGTGAGGGCAGAGGTGAGCAGATCGACCGCGGACGCGGCCACCGATGCCGAAGACCCCACCGACAACCGGGCGTCGGTCGTTGCTATGTCGACGAGAAAACGGGAGACGAGGCCGCCCATCCCGGTCTGCCCGGAGATCCCCAGCCCGGCGACGCCCTCCATGGCCTCGGCGGAAAGCCGGGAGATCAATAGCTGGCGGGGTGCACGCAGGACGACCTGCTCGAATTCCGTCCGGCCGTCCACGACGAAGGGTGCGGCCGAGTCGAGGATCCCGAATGCTCCCTGCTCGAGGGTCGCACTCCGCGAATGCTGCTGGAGGGTGGCCGTCCCCCGAGTGATCAGACACAGCAGGTAGTCGTCGTTGGGGTCGGACCGGATCATCTCGGGCGTGCGCACGACCGTGTGCGGGTCTGCGTGCACCACACTCACGGTCAGGTCCCCGAAGGGCCGCACCGTCAATTCCGCGGCGAACCGGGCGTGCCTGTCGGGCCAGTCGACGTCCATCTCGCAGTAGGTGGAGTCGAGGGTGTCCGCCCAGCGCACTCGCCCTTCGGTCGACTCCAGCTCGCGCGTACTCAGCACCATCGACGCGGCGCTGTCGGTGCAGGCGGAGTCATCCTTCTGTGCACTGTCGGTCATGTTCGATCGCACCTCCGCCTCCTAGTGTTCCAGATCACAGGCACTCCCCGCGCGGACGATCCCCGAAAGGCTCCGGGCCGCGCCCACTTCGAATCTTGCGAACCACTTCAGAGGAGACAGCGCCATGACCACCAGCACCACGTGGATCGAATCGATCACCATGGAGGAACTCGACCGCGATCCGAACCCGATCTACGACCGGCTCCGGCGCGAGGCCCCGATTGCGTTCGTACCCGCGGTAGGGATGCACGTCGTGTCGTCGCGCGACCTCTGTCTGCAGATCGCGCAGGATTCCGAGACCTGGTCCACGGTGATCGCGCCCTCGGGTGGACGAACCTTCGGGAAAGGTACCGTACTCGCCGCCAACGGTGAACAGCACGAGAAAATTCGCGAATGGATCGATCCCCAATTGCGGCCCAGTGCAGTGGACTCCTATGTAGAAGCGCTGGTCCGGCCGCAGGCGCGCAGCCTCCTGGAAGGGATCGAGGATCTGGGTGCCGCAGACATCCAGGAGGCCTACTTCGCGCCGATCAGTGTGCGTTCGGTTGGGGACCTGATGGGTCTCACCGAAATCCCTTCGGAGACATTGGTGCGCTGGTTCCAGACGCTGGCGCAGTCGTACGGGAACGCGGAAGTCGACGAGAACGGAAACTTCGCCAATCCCGGGCCGTTCGAGGCCGGTGACCGGGTGAAGGCCGAGATCGTCGCCGCTGTCGGCCCGATGCTCGACCACTGGACCGAACATCCCGACCACACCCTGATCTCGCACTGGCTGCACGACGGGACGCCCGACGGCCAGGTCCGCGACCGGTCCGAGATCTACCCGAACATCTACGTGTTCCTGCTCGGCGCCCTTCAGGAGCCCGGGCACGTCATGACGACCACCCTGGCAGGGCTATTCCAGCACCCCGACCAGCTCGAACGCGTCATCGACGACCCCACCCTCATTCCGCGCGCCGTCAACGAGGGCGCGCGCTGGGTGGCCCCGATCTGGAGTGCCGCGGTGAAGGTCGCGGGCCGCGATGTCACCATCGGCGGCATCGACCTGCCGACGGGAACACCGGTCATGCTGGCATACGGTTCGGCCAATCGAGACGAGTCCGTCTGGGAGAACGCGGAGGCCTACGAGATCGACCGGCCCATCATGCCGCATCTGGCGTTCGGAGCGGGAAACCATGCCTGCGCCGGAATGTATCTCGGTACCGCGATCGTGCGGATCGCACTCGAGGAACTGTTCGAGACGATCCCGAACATCGAGCCCGATCCCGACCGCGCCCCGCAGTTCTGGGGATGGACGTTCCGCGGACCGCAGGGCCTGCACGTCACCTGGGAGGTCTGACCGATGGACCGTATGGTGACGGTGTCGGGGCAGGACGGGGCGTTCCCGGTCGCACCCGGCACGTCGGTCCTCGAAGCCGCATTGCGGGCGAATCGCTGGCTTCCGCACGCCTGTTCACAGGGGACCTGTGGCACGTGCAAGATCCGGGTTCTCTCCGGGGAGGTCGACCACGGCGCCGCCGACGAGACCATCCTCTCCGCCGACGAACGCTCGTCGGGACTCGCGCTGGCCTGCCAGTCGAAACCGCACGGAGACCTGGCCATCGCCCCCGTGAACGACGCCGACCCCGGCCGGCCGATGCACTCCCTCCGCGACTACACAGGCACAGTACGGGAGCTGTCCGACATCGCTCGGCAGACCCGCAGGCTCGTCGTCGAACTCGACGAGCCGATGGAGTTCGACGCCGGTCAGTACGCCGAACTCATCGTGCCGGGCTCCGGTGTCGCGCGCCAGTATTCGATGGCGAACCCGCCGTCCGAGCAACGGCTGCTCGAGTTCCACGTCCGGAATACGGCGGGCGGCCTCGCCACCGAGGGCTGGATCTTCGACTCACTCGCGGTGGGTGACCGCATCGATCTGCGTGGACCGCTCGGCCAGTTCGGTGTCGTCGAAGCCCGGGAGGAGCCGGCCATCCTGATCGGCGGAGGCACCGGGCTCGCACCGCTCAAATCGATTGTCCGGCATGCACTGGACCACGATCTGCTACCGGCGATTCACCTCTACCACGGTGGTCGCCGGGAAGCCGACCTCTACGACGTCGAGTGCTTCCGCGCGATGGAGGCGACCGATTCCCGATTCCACTATCACCCGGTCCTCAGTGAGGAGAACTGGGACGGGGCAACGGGAATGGTCACCGACGCCGTGCTGGGTGACTTCGCCAGTTGCCGTGGCCACAGCGCATACCTGTGCGGACCGCCCGCGATGGTCGCCGCCGCCGTCAAGGCCTTGAAACGCCGCCGCATGTCGCCGCGGTTGATCTTCAAGGAGGAGTTCACCGTGAACGCTCCGCGGCCGGCGGCCGAGGCCGTGTGATCCCACTGTCCCCCAACCCGACCTACGACGCCGAGAACAGGAATGTCATGTACCGAGTGAGCATCATCTACAACCCGCCGACCGACCCGGCGGAATTCGACGAGTACTACGCCACAAAACACCTGCCGCTGGTCCGGCAGGTGCCCGGGGTCGTCCGATTCGCCGCCGGCAAGTGTGAGACCCTCGACGGCACTACTCCCGCGGGATACGCGCTCGCCGAGTTGTTCTTCGACTCCAAGGATGCCGCCGCGCAGGCTCTGTCGTCACCGGCCGGGCAGACGGCCGCCGGAGATCTCGCGAACTTCGCCACCGGTGGTGTCACGATGCTCTTCAGCAACGAGGACACCGTTCTTCCCTGACCGTACTTGTTGGCGCAGCGCATCACGAACCTCAGCGCGCGTGCTCCTTCCGGTACAGGCCTGGGCTCGAGCCGAAGGTGCTGCGGAACAACCGGCTGAAATGGGACACGTCGCGGAAGCCGGCGCACTCGCTGACGTCGGCGACGGACAGATCCGTGGTGAGCAGGTACTTTCGCGCAGCCTCGAGGCGGGCCTGGTACAGCCAGGCCCGCGTCGTGGTGCCCTCCGCATTGAACAGCTTGTGCACGGTGCGCAGCGACATACCCGCTGCCGCGGCGATGTCCGACAGCGTGATGTCGGCGTCGTGGAGATTCTGTTCGATCACCCGCTGAACCCGCGTGAGGTCCTCCGTGCGGTGCAGGTCTGCAGCGCTGGTCGCCAACAGGCCCTCGGTCAGGGCCGTGGCAAGCATGTCGACGGCGGAGGATGCGAACGACACGGCAGCACCTTGCGACATCGGCGCGCCCATGTCCGCGATATCGACGAACAACCGACCGACCAGTCCGCCAGCCCCGGTGTCGCCGTGAATCGAGCGCGCCGTGCCGTGTTCGACGATTCGTCCCGGAAGGCGCGACATGAGTACCTCGCGGGGGGATCGAACCACGACCTGTCGGAACGGGGCGGGTGAGTGGAACACGAACGGTGCGGCGCAGTCGAGGAGCGCGAAGGAACCCGGCTCCACCACCGTGACCCGGCCGGACTGCCGGACCTCCACGCTTCCGTCCGTGACGAGGCAGACCAAATACCCCTCCCCCGAATCGGACTGGATCATCGCCGGCGATCGGACGACGGTGTGCGCGTCGGCCCGGATCGTGCTGACATGCAGATCACCGAACGGCCTCCCGCCCCACTCCGCGTCGAAGTGACGCCGAGGCTCCGGCCACGCCACGTCCGTCTCGCAGTAGAGCCGCTCCAGCGTGCTCGCCCACTGCATACGGCCCTCCCCGGTATCGAGCTCCCGTGTTCGCAGAGAGACGATCGCGGGCACGTCGGTGCGCGCGGAGTCATTCGATTGTTCGCGCTCAGCCATGTTCCACCACACCTCCGCCTAATAGTGTTCCAGATCACAGGAACTTGGCGTTCGGGTCAATATACCCCACCCCGTCGAGTACGACACGACAGCGGTGACCGAGGCCCGCCGACATCCTCGCCTTCCGAAACAGGTTCCTGCCCAACGAGACCAGGAGTGCCTCCATGACCACATCAGCATTCGTCGACGATCGCGTCGGAGTTCCGAACGACGTCCGGCCCATGACGGGCGACGAGTACCTCGAGTCACTGCGCGACGGCCGCGAGGTCTACTTCCGCGGAGAGCGCGTCGACGACGTCACCACCCATCCGGCTTTCCGTAACTCGGCGCGATCGGTGGCGCGGATGTACGACGCACTGCACCAGCCGGAGGCGAAGGGCGTGCTGACGGTGCCCACCGATACCGGAAACGGCGGCTTCACGCACCCCTTCTTCAAGACCGCTCGTAGTGCGGACGACCTGGTGCTCGCCCGTGACGCGATCGTGGCCTGGCAGCGTGAGGTGTACGGCTGGCTGGGCCGGTCGCCCGACTACAAGGCCTCGTTCCTCGGCACGCTGGGAGCCAACGCCGACTTCTACGGCCCGTACCGCGACAACGCCGTGCGCTGGTACAAGCACGCGCAGGAGCGGATGCTCTACCTCAACCACGCCATCGTCAATCCGCCGATCGACCGCGACAAGCCGGCCGACGAAACCGCCGACGTGTGCGTGCACGTCGTCGAGGAGACCGATTCGGGTCTGATCGTGTCCGGAGCGAAGGTGGTCGCGACGGGATCGGCGATCACCAACGCGAATTTCATCGCCCACTACGGACTGCCGCTGCGCAAGAAGGAATACGGCCTGATCTTCACGGTGCCGATGGATTCGCCAGGACTGAAGTTGTTCTGCCGCACCTCCTACGAGATGAACGCTGCGGTGATGGGCACGCCGTTCGACTATCCGTTGTCGAGCAGGTTCGACGAGAACGACGCGATCATGGTGTTCGACCGGGTGCTGGTGCCATGGGAGAACGTCTTCGCCTACGACACCGACACCGCGAACGGCTTCGTCATGAAGTCGGGATTTCTCACCCGCTTCATGTTCCACGGATGCGCTCGGCTCGCGGTGAAGCTCGACTTCATCGCCGGTTGTGTGATGAAGGGTGTGGAAATGACCGGCTCCGCGGGATTCCGCGGTGTGCAGATGCAGATCGGGGAGATCCTCAACTGGCGCGACATGTTCTGGGGGCTGTCCGACGCGATGGCCAAGTCACCCGAACAGTGGGTGAACGGCGCCGTCCAGCCGAACCTGAACTACGGCCTCGCCTATCGCACCTTCATGGGTGTGGGGTATCCGCGGGTCAAGGAGATCATCCAGCAGGTGCTGGGCAGCGGGCTGATCTACCTGAACTCCCATGCGAGCGACTGGGCGAACCCGGCCATGCGTCCCTACCTCGACCAGTATGTCCGCGGATCGAACGGCGTCGCCGCGATCGACCGCGTCCAGTTGCTCAAGTTGCTGTGGGACGCCGTCGGCACCGAGTTCGGTGGGCGGCACGAACTCTACGAGCGCAATTACGGCGGCGATCACGAGGCCGTCCGCTTCCAGACGTTGTTCGCCTACCAGGCGACCGGACAGGATCTGGCGCTCAAGGGATTCGCCGAACAGTGCATGTCCGAGTACGACGTGGACGGCTGGACCCGGCCCGACCTGATCGGCAACGCCGATCTGAGGATCGTCCGGGGCTGAGCGGACCGACGACGAGGAGCGCAGCCATGACCGAGACAGTGGGCGAACTCGATCCCGAGGTGACGCCGCTACACCTGCGGAAGGCGCTGGGACGGTTCGCCAGCGGTGTCACCATCGTGACCACCGCCGAATGCGAAGACGAGGACTCGGTGCATGGGATGACCGCCAATGCGTTCACCTCGGTGTCGCTGGACCCACCGCTGGTGCTCGTGTCCATCTCCACACGCGCGAAGATGGACACGAAGATCAGAGAGACCGGGACGTACGGCGTTTCGATTCTCGCCGGAGACCAGGAACCTGTGTCGTTGCACTTCGCGGGCGCGGCACACGAACCGGATCGGGTTCGGTTCGTGTGGCGCAGGGGCGTGCCGCTCCTCGAAGGCGCTCTGGTACATCTCGCGTGCACCGTGGTCGCCTCGCACCCCGCGGGCGACCACACGCTGCACGTGGGCCGGGTCGAGCAACTCTGGTACGACGACGGGCACCCGCTCGTCTTCTACACCGGCAGTTTCCGGTCGCTGGAACTCCTCGGGCGCGACGAGCCCTGGGGGTTCTGAACCGAGTGCCGACGGCTGGCGGCCGCGACGAATGTCGCGGCCGCCCATACGTATGTGTGGTGCAGCTCAGGGCACGGCCTCGGCACGAGCCGCGATCTCACCGGCACGAGTCGTGGCGGCCGCGGTCCCCGCGATCGCCCAGTTCGCCGGGTCGACTTCGATGATCTGTCCGCGCACGAGCGCACGCTCCGCACCGAGGATGTCGACGATCAGATCGGTGAACCGCGCCGCAAGTTCCTGACGTTGCGAGGCGGGGCGTCCGGCGAGCACGATCGCCGTGAAATAGGGCGCCGCGGGCGCGCCGTCTGTAACGGTGGTTCCCGCGACAGCGACATCGTCGGGCCGGTATCGCACGATGAACGCCCTTACGCGGTCCATCGGTGAGTCGAGAACCTCGGAGTAGCACCGACTCGCGGCGGTGAGCAGTTCTCGGTGCTGCTCGGCGGTGTAGGCGCCGTCGACGAGGTGGAAGTGGGCGACAGGCATAGGTGACAATCCTTTCGGGAGTCGGTCAGTGGATTCCGTGGCGGGTTCCGGCATCGACGTTGATCACCGAGCCGTGCAGCACCGCGGCCTCCGGAGCAAGCAGGGTCTCGACGATCCAGCCGATCTCCTGGAGCGTCGGCAGCCGACCGAGGCTGGTCTTGGCGCGGTAGCGGTTCCAGATCTTCTCCGGATCCTGCCCGGTTTCGGCGGATTCGGTTTCGACGAAGGCACGCAGCCTCGGAGTGTCCACCGGTCCGGGAGCGATCGTGTGGGTGGTGACACCCTTGGGCCCGTAGAGGGCACTGAGTTGGCGCATGAGGTTGAAGACCGCCGCGTTCGCCGTGCCGGGCGCCGCATCGAGCGGACCCGGTTCGAGACCGAGGGAGCCGGCGATGGTGACGAAGCGGGAGCCGTCGACGAGATGGTCGCGGACGGCGTGCAGGAGGCGGACGAGTCCGCCCACCTTGATGTTCGTCGCCACGGCCAGATCGCCTGGTGGAATCGTGTCGACGGAACCCCGCACCGGGAGGCCGGCGGCGAACAGCGCCATCCGAATGGGCGAGTCGATACACGCAGAGATCGTGTCGATTGCAGTGTCGTCGGCGATGTCGGCCACGCACGGCGTGATCAGCTCGTCGGAGATCGCGAGCTTCTCGAGTTCGTCGCCTCTGCGGGCGACGGCCAGCACTCGCAGCCCGCGGCGGGCCAGTAGCAGGGTGATTTCGGTGCCCATCGCACCGGTCGCACCGACGACGACACAAAGGTCGGGTGTAGTCACAGCACAGTTCTCCTCGGTTCGGGAAGACGAAGGCCGGGACGGTGGGTACCGCCCCGGCCACTGGTGGACGAGTTCGATCAGCTCCGCAGGCGGATGGTGACCGCTCGGGGCTCGGTGAAGAATTCGCGGGAGTACTGGCCGCCCTCGCGTCCGAGGCCGCTGCTGCCTTCGCCACCGAACGGCAGTCGGAGGTCGCGCTCGAAGAAGGTGTTGATCCACACCGTGCCGGCCTTCCACCGTGCGGCCATGCGGTGCGCACGGTTGAGGTTGTCGGTGAACAGAATCCCTGCCAACCCGTACGGCGAGTCGTTCGCGATGCGCAGCGCCTCGTCCTCGGTGTCGAACCCGAGGACGGTCTCGACGGGCCCGAAGATCTCCTCACGCGCGGTGCGCGAGTCGTTGGTGAGCCCGGTGATCACCGTGGGCGGGTAATAGAAGCCTTTCGCCCGCGCATCGTCGGTGAGCCGCGACCCACCGGTGACGACCTTGCCGCCCTCCTCCTGGGCCAGTTCGACGTAGCCGTGCACCTTCTCGAGGTGTCTTTGCTCGATCAGCGGGCCGAGGAAATTCGACGGGTCTTTCGGGTCGCCGACGGTGAGTTTCTTCGCCTCCTCGGTGAACCGGTCGAGGAATTCGTCCATGATCGAGTTCTGCACCAGCAGGCGGGAGCCGGACAGGCACACCTGCCCGTTGCCGCCGAAGATCGCCCGGATCGCCATCGGAACAGCGACGTCGAGGTCGGCGTCGTCGAAGACGATGTTCGCGGACTTGCCGCCCATCTCCGCCGAGACCGGGGTGTGGTTCACCGCGGCGGCCTGGAGGATCCGCACGCCGGTGGCGCTCGAACCGGTGAACGTGATCCGGTCGACCCTCGGGTCCGCGGTGAGCGGACCGGCGACGGCCTCGCCCCCGAATCCGTGGACCACGTTGAGCACGCCTTCGGGAAGGCCGGCCTCGAGGGCGAGTTGCGCGAACCGGTGCGCGGTGAGCGGCGTCTGCGGTGCGGGTTTGAGAACGGTGGTGTTGCCGAAGGCCAACGCGGGTGCGATCTTCCACGTCGCGAGCATCAGCGGCGCGTTCCACGGGCTGATCGCCGACACCACCCCGGCGGGTGGGTACAAAACGTAGGAGAGCAGGTCGCCGTCCGGGTAGGCCTCGTTGGCGGCCATCGACACATAGTCGGCGAAGAACCGCAGATTGTGTGCCACCCGCGGGATCTCGGCATGCAAGGACTGGTTGATGCTCTTGCCGCCGTCACGGGTCTCGATCAGCGCGAGTTCCTCACGGTGTTCGTCGACCTTGTCGGCTACTGCGTGCAGGATCTTCGCACGCTCCTTCGGCGACATCCGCGGCCACGGACCGTCATCGAATGCGGTGCGGGCCGCGGTGATCGCGGCCTCGCCGTCGTCGGCGGTTCCGCGGGGGACCGTCCCGAGCAGTGAACCGTCGTGCGGATCACGGGTTTCGAAGGTCGCCCCGTCCGAGGCGGCCGCCCAGTCGCCACCGATGAGGTGACGAACCTCGGTCACCCCGGGTACGGATTCCGTCGTGGTCATGGTGCTCCTTGCCTGTCAGACCCCGGCCGGGGCCGGGGTCTCGTAGGTGCGGCCTGCGAGTTCGGAGGCGACGTCGATGATCATGTCTTCCTGACCACCGATGACACCGCGACGACCGAGTTCCATGAGGATGTCGCGGGCGGGCACCCCGAACTTCTTCGCGGCCCGCTTGGTGGGGTGGAAGAACGTGGAGTACACACCGGCGTAGCCGAGGACCAGTGCGGTCTCGTCGACGATCTGCGGTTCCTTCATCAGCGGTGCGACGATGTGTTCGGCGGTGTCGATGAGCGGGAAAAGGTCGACCCCGGTGTCCCAGCCGGCGCGTTCGAACGCAGCGGCGAGGACCTCGGTCTGCGCGTTGCCGGCGCTGGCGCCGAGACCGCGCAGGGACCCGTCGATGTACGTGGCCCCGTTCTCCGCGGCGGTCAGCGCGTTGGCGATCCCGACACCGAGGTTGTTGTGGGCGTGGAACCCGATGTCGGCGGTGATGGCCTGCCGCAGAGCGGCGACCCGGTCACCGGCGTGCCGGGGAACCATGGCACCGGCGGAGTCGACGACGTAGACGACGTCGGCACCGTAGGAGTCGAGTTTGGCGGCCTGCTCGGCGAGGGGTTGGGGGTCGAGCTTGTGGCTCATCATCAGGAACGTCATCACCGTCAGGCCCTGCTCCTTGGCCCACTCGACCGGCTGCTGCCCGCAGTCGGCCTCGGTGCAGTGCACCGCGACGCGGACCGTTGTGATGCCGGCGTCGATGGCCTGCTGCAGTTCGGCGAGGGTCGCGATGCCGGGCACGTAGAGGGCGGCGATGTCGGCGTTCTCGACGGCGTCGACCGCGGCGCGCACGTAGTCGGGGTCGGTGGCGGCGGCGAACCCGTACTGGATCGAGGAGGCGCCGAGTCCGATGCCGTGCGCGACCTCGATGGTCGGCACGCCGGCCTTGTCGAGGCCGCGTGCGATGTCGGCGACGTTCTGCGGGGTGAACTGGTGCGACACGGACGACATGCCGTCCCGCAGGGTCGTGTCGACGATCGTGATCTTCTTACTCACTGTGCTGCTCCCTGGACGAGGTTCTGCTGGGCCATGACGTCGGCCACCTGGACGGCGGCGGCGGTGATGATGTCGAGGTTGCCGGCGTAGGTGGGGAGGAAGTCGCCGGCGCCGACGACCTCGAGCATCACGGTGACCAGGTCGCCGTCGACGTCGACCAGGCGCAGCGAGTAGCCGGGGACGTACCGCTGGACCTTGGCGACCATGTCGACCACGGCGCGTTCGATGGCGGCCGGGTCGGGGTTGCGGACCTTGGCGTAGACGGTGTCGCGCATGTTCATCGGCGGTTCGGCAGGGTTGATCACCGAGATCGCCTTGGCGCAGTCGGCGCCGGCGACCTGGGCGAGGGCGCGGCCGGTCTTCTCGCTGAATTCGCTGAGGTTCTGCCGGGTGCCGGGGCCGGCGCTGTGGGAGGCGATGGCGGCGACGATCTCGCCGTAGGAGGCGTCGGCGACCTCGTTGATGGCGTAGAGGATCGGAATGGTGGCCTGGCCGGCGCAGCTGACCATGTTCATGTTGGGTGCGCTCAGGTGCGCGTCGAGGTTGACCGCGGGGACGACGTACGGGCCGACCGAGGCCGGGGTGAGGTCGATGGCGGTGATTCCGGCGTCCGCGTAGCGCGGCGCCGCGGCGGCGTGGATCTTCGCCGACGTCGCCTCGAACACGAAGTCCGGCAGTTCCGGCTGGGCCAGGAGCCAGTCGAGTCCGCCGGCGGAGGCTTCGAGGCCCTCCTGGCGGGCCCGGGCCAATCCCTCGCTGTCGGGGTCGATGCCCACCATGCACACGGGTTCGACGTGCTCGGACCGCAGCAGCTTGTACATCAGATCCGTACCGATGTTCCCGGATCCGACGATCGCGGCTTTCAATCGACTCATCTTCTAGGCCTTCCCTGGGCAGGCGGGGTGATGCGGTCGACGCTAGGAAGAATTCGCAGGTCCGGGACCGGCGATTCGGCTGTGCCGGACAGCGAACGCCATCACGCGACCGCTGTTCGGCTATCACGAAAAGCGCTGACCGCCCCGGACCCCGTCCGCCACGCTCGTGACATCGACCACAACCGGTGCAGCAGGCCCGGACGTCGGAAACCAGGAGAAGCCATGAGTGACGCTCGTTTCGACATCGCGCACCTCGCCCGTGCCGAACTGTTCAGCCCCAAGCCGCAGGAGACGCTGGACTTCTTCACGAAGTTCCTCGGGATGTACGTGACCCACAGGGAAGGGCAGTCGGTGTACCTGCGCGGATACGAGGACCCGTATCAGTGGAGCCTGAAGATCACCGAAGCACCCGAGGCCGGGATGGGCCACGCCGCGATGCGGACGAGTTCTCCCGAAGCGCTCGAGCGACGGGCCAAGTCACTGACAGACGGCAACGTCGACGGCACGTGGAGCGAAGACCAGTTCGGGTACGGCAAGACCTTCGAGTACCAGTCACCCGACGGGCACAATCTGCAGCTGGTGTGGGAAGCCGAGAAGTACGTCGCTCCCCCGGAACTGCGGAGCAAGATCCTCACCCGGCCGTCCAAGAAGCCGCTGCAGGGTATCCCCGTCAAGCGCATCGACCACCTCAACCTGATGTCGTCCGACGTGACCGCGGTGAAGGACTCCTTCGAACGGCACCTCGGATTCCGGACCACCGAGCGGGTCGTCGACGGCAACGTCGAGATCGGGGCGTGGATGAGCTCGAACCTGCTCGGTCACGAGGTCGCCTGCATGCGCGACATGACCGGCGGGCACGGCAAGCTGCACCACCTCGCGTTCTTCTACGGCACCGGGCAGCACAACATCGACGCCGTGGAGATGTTCCGCGACTACGGCATTCAGATCGAAGCCGGCCCCGACAAGCACGGCATCACGCAGAGCCAGTTCCTGTACGTCTTCGAACCGGGCGGCAACCGCATCGAGCTGTTCGGCGAGGCCGGCTACCTGCACTTGGACCCGGACGCCGAGACCAAGACCTGGCAGATGTCCGACATCGACACCGGACTGGCCGTCGGAGGCGCCAAGCTGCCGTGGGAGTCGTATTTCACCTATGGCACCCCGAGCCCGCTGTCCCTGGACCAGCACATCGAAAAGTACGCCCACTTCGGGCCCGGTGCCCCCGATCCCGACGCCCTCGCGGCGGAACTCTCCGTCCCCGACGAGTTGGAGCACTCCCGCGCTGTCGCCGACGCGTCGCTCTGACACACCCTCGGTGAGCGCCAGGGTGGTCGCGGCCTCGTGCCGTGACCACCCTGGCGTCGCGTCGTCTTCGCGATCGAAGACCCACCGGTGTCAGTTCACTCTGCAGCCCTCGGCGATCGGGGTGTCGTTCAACCGCTCGACGAGGTAGGACACGGCGCCGTTGGTGTCGTAGCCGTCGATGAGTTCGGCGCCGAAGTGGTTGGGGATGGTGGTCCGGCTTTTGCTCCCGTGACCCGGACGATTGCCGAGCTGTTCGATCTGGCCGCGGACGAGGCCAACGGCATGCAGTACGTCGCACCCGAAACCGGGAACGCGGCCACCGGGTGTTCTCGATTCGACGGTCGCGGGAGGAGCTCGCGCAGCGGCGGGAGGCGATCGAGCGGTGGGCGAAGCACACGCACGGCTGGATCGGTCGTAGCCCCGATCATGTGGGAACGTTCCTTGCCGCGTTCGCCGCGCGTCCCGAGGTGTTCGCGGCCGAGGGTGGGCACGACTTCGGGGCGAACGTGTCCGAGTTGTACCGGCGCCTGCTCGACGAGAACCTCTACGTCTCGTACGCGATCATCCCGCCACAGGTCTCACGCGCGACGACGGCGTCGGGCTGGGAGGGCGAGTACCTGCAGGCCGGCGTGGTCGAGGAGACCCCCGAGGGTCTGGTCATCCGTGGTTCGCAGATGCTCGCCACCGGCGGGGCGATCGCCGACGAAATCTTCGTCTCGTGCATCAGCCGCTCGGCCCGGACGACAAGGACTTCGCCGTCGGGTTCGTGGTCCCGACCAACGTCCCCGGTCTCGAGCAGTACGTCCGCCGCCCGTACATCCCGGCCGCGACGAGCTCATTCGACTACCCACTGACCTGCCGCTACGACGAGCCCGATTCGCTCCTCGTCTTCGACGACGTCCTCGTGCCGTGGGACCGAGTGTTCGTCGACCGCGACACCACCGGTGTCCGCCGTCAGTTCTTCGAGACGGGCGCCCACGTTCTCGGCAACTGGCAGGCGCAGATCCGCTTCGCGACGAAGCTCTAATTCACTGCGGGCGCTGCGCGTCGGGTCACCCAGGTCAACGGGGTGGACAAGATCCCCAGCGTTCAGGAGAAGCTCGGCGAGAGGAGGTCTACATCCTCGAGGGGTCGTTCACCGATCTGACCCTCGGCGAGACGTTCACCGCGGGGATGTACGCCTGCCGGCCGCCGGGTATGCCGCGCGGCCCCTGGAGCACGGACGAGGGCGTTGTCACCTTCGAAGTCCGGTACCACAGTAAGTAGGCCCACGATGACCCTTCCGGCATTCCACGCGCCCACCCCGACGGACATGCGACGAAGCATGGGCCGGTTCACCACTGGGGATCCTGCTCGTCTCGCTCACCCACGGCTCCCGCACCACCGAGGCCGTGGAAGCCGCGGGCTCGTTCGCCGTGTCCGTCCTCGGCTCCCGTCAGGAAGCTCTCGCCCGTCGCTTCGCCACGCGAGGCGGCGCCCGATTCGACGACCTGCCCAGCGATCACAGCCGCTCGGGTCTGCCGCTGATCAAAGATGCTCTGGCCCAGCTCGAATCACTGACGGCGCGCCGGCGAGCACGTGTATTTCGGGGCCATCGGCGTGGCTACCGGGTGGAGCCCCGCACGACGAGGCGTCCGTGGAGATGCCCCGGTGGGACCGGCCGGTCCAGGTTGTCGAGGCGGTTGACCAGCAGCGTGACGGCTACGCGGGCAAGGTGTTCGGGCTGCAGGTCCACCGAGGTGATGGGGGGGACGGCTGATCGCGTGTGCTCCGAGTCGGATCCGCCGACGATCTGCACGTCGCCGGGGACGTCGAGTCCTCGTTCCCGAACCCGCGCGAGCGCCCCCGCCGCGTGCCTGCCGGTGAGGCAGTACACCGCGTCCGGTGGGTCGTTCCGGTCGAACAGCTCGTCCGCGGCTTCGCGTCCGCCTGCCTCGCCGGTGGTCTCGGGCCGGATGGCGACCAGGGCGTCCTGACCGTGATTCGCCGCCCACGTGCGGTAGGCGGTCTCGGCGCCCAGGTTCCACGAATTGGGATCGGTTCCGGCAACCAGAGCCACTCGCGTCGCCCCCGCGTCCTCGAGGTGCCGCAGCACTCGGTCCGTCATGAGTTCGGTGTCGGTGTCGAGCCAGGCGTCGTACTCGGCCCTCGCCGGGTCCTTCCCGACGGACAGAAACGGCACGCCCTCCCCGAGGAGCATCTCGATGAGGGGGTCGTTCGTGACGGGTTCCGTGATCAGGAACCCGTCGCAGGCGAGGGCGGCGGCGGGCGACTCGTCGCGCGACGGATCGGACACCAGCATGAGCCCGTATCCGAAATCCATCGCGGCGAGAGCCGCCGAACCCGCGAACCGCAGGAAGTAGTCGACACCCTCGGGGAGAGACGAATCCAGTGTCTCCAGTGGCCGAAGCACGAGGGCGATCACGCCGAGACGGTTGCTCCGCAGACTTCTCGCCACCACGTCCGGTCGGTAGCCGAGGGATTTGGCGGCCGAGCGGACACGCTCACGCGTCGCGGTGGCGACGACGCCTTTGCCGCTGAACGTGTGCGACACCGTCGTGGTCGACACCCCCGCGTGGCGTGCCACGTCGGCGATGGTGGGCCTCGATCGCTTCTCCGTCACGCACTCAGGCTACCAACAGGCCGACCTGCACCAAATCGATTTGCAAATTGCCTCGCGACGTTCTTGTCCAAATCGATTTGGTTCCGTACGGTGACCGGGGTCACGCCAGATCGGCGATTGCGCCCACCAGCCGCACATCCGTGCTCATCTACCCGGAGGACCCCATGGCATCGACAAAAGCAGACCCGCGTGTGGCGATGCCCCGCGAAACACCGCAGGCCGACCGCGCCGGGCGGGTGGAGACACACGGCATCGACTTCATCCCCGACAGCGAACGGCACGGCCGCGCCCGGGACCTGTTCGCGGTGTGGGCGGCGCCCAACGTGAGCTATCTGGCCCTGGTCGTCGGCGGCGCACTGATCCTGATGGGCCTGTCCTTCTGGCAGGCGCTGGCGGTGATCGTGGCCGGCAACCTGTTCTCGATCCTCACCGGGATCGTCGCCGCCAGCGGACCGGCGTCGGGCACGCCCAGCGAGGTGATCACGCGGGCGATCTTCGGCATCCGCGGAAACCGCGTGAACATCCTCGTGACCAGCTGGTTCATCAGCGTCTGCTACCTGGCTCTGAACTGGGCGGCCGCGTCGTACACGGCGTTCAGGCTCGTCGAACGGTTCGAAATCGAGGCGACCACCCCTGTCAAGGTCGTCATCATCCTGGCGATCGCCGCCGTCACGCTGGCCATCGGCGTGTACGGGCATGCGACGATCGTGCGGCTCTACCAGCCGCTGGCCCTGGTACTGACGTTGATCTTCGTGGTCATGGCCGGGTACGTCCTCGGTAACGCCGACTGGGGTTACCAGCCGGCGGAGGCACTCCACGGAATCGGCCTGTGGGCGACGGTGGCCGCGGGTGTGTCGATCGTGGCGTCGGCTCCGCTGTCCTACACCAACAGCGCGGACTTCGCCCGCTACCTGCCTGCGACCACCTCGCCGGTCTCGGTCGCCGTGTGGACGGCGCTCGGCGCGTTCGTCCCCAGCGTGCTGTTCACCTCGCTCGGCGCACTCGCCGGTACCGGACTCGACATGGCCGACCCGCAGATCGCACTCGAGACCATTCTCCCGGCGTGGTTCACGCCGATCTTCCTGCTCGCCGTCATCGTCGGCACGATCGCCAACAACGCGATGACCGCCTACAGCTCCGGGCTCGCCCTGCAGTCGGTGGGCCTGCGCCTGCGCCGCTCGCGCAGCGTCCTGCTCGACGGTTTGATGGGTGTGGCCATGACGCTGTACGCCCTGCTCGTCTCCAACTTTCTCGACACCGTCAGCAACATGATGCAGCTCGTCGTGAGCGTGATGGGTCCCGTCATGGCCGTGTACGTCGCCGACGTCCTGTGGCGCCGCAACCGCTACGACGGCGTCGAGCTCGGCAACGAAACCAGCGGCAGCCCCTACTGGTACAGCGGTGGGATCAACTGGGCGGGAACGGTCGCCGTCTTCACCGGCATCGCCGCCGCCGCGCTCTGCGTCGCCGCGCCCGTCTACACCGGGCCGATCGCGAACGCGGTCGGTGCCGTGGACCTGTCGCTGCCGGTCGGATTGATCGTCTCCGCAGCACTGTACGTCGTGCTGATGCGCTCGTACCGAACCCGCTGATCGACTGTGATCGGCGCGCACACAGCACTATTCACACCGGAACCACGACGAGGACGACGATGACCGAGACCAGCACTGCCCACTCCCACGTCAGCGTGGACGACACCCGGCCGCGCGAACGCGGCATCGCCCGCGGCACGCAGCTGCGCACCGACCTACCCGCGTCCGTGGAACTGTATCTGCGCCTGTTCGACACGGTCGGTGTGAGCGAGCCCCGGACCCGCGACAGCGCGCACCGCCTCGCGGATGTCCTTGCGGCGTGGGGACCCGGGTACCTCGAGGAGATCGAGGGCATCGCTGCCGGCGCCGGGCTCGAGCCCTGGCACGTGATGGCGCTGAACGGCCGGACCGAGATCCTGTCGCAGGCGACCGCGGCCCGCCCCGGCGAGTGCTCCACCATCGCCTACGCACCCGCGGATCGTCCGTCGGCGCCGTTCGGCATCCAAAGCTGGGACTGGCACGAGGAACTGGACCCGTATTGGCACACCCATCAGGTGCGCGGACCCCGCCACAGTTACGTGGGGCTGACCGAGCACGGCATCCTCGGCAAGATCGGGGTGAACAGCGCGGGTCTCGGCGTGTTCTTCAACATCCTCGGCCACCGCGACGACGCACCGGCCGGCGTGCCCGTGCACGTCCTGTCGGCGGCGGTCCTCGGTGAAGCCGGAACCGTCGACGAAGCCCTCGAGTTGCTGCGCTCGGCACCGATCGCGACGTCGGGCGCACTGACCCTGATCGACGCCGACACCGTGGCGTGTGCCGAGGTCAGCCCCGTCGGCGTCGCGACGCTCCGCCCGAGCGACGGATTCCTCACCCACACCAATCACTTCCTCGACCCGGCCAACGCCGCCCGCGAGAAGACCGGTCTGTACGAGCCGGACTCGCAGGACCGCTACGGTCTGATCGCCTCCCGGCAGCAGCGGTACGCCGAGCCGACCGTCGCCGATCACCTCGTCGAGTACCTGTACTCCGATCCGGGGCAGCCCCAGCTGTGCTGCGTCCCCGGCCCGGATGCGGTCTTCGGTCAGCGCTGGGCCACCCTCGCGACAGTGCTGCTCGAACCCGAGCACCGCCGTGCCCGCATCCTCGCCGGCACACCGATCGACGCCCGCCGAAGGTCGTGGACCACGCTCGACGCCACCGAGACCGCCTGCGTCGTCGGCGAGTGACACGGCGGCCTGTCCCGGGTACGTGAGCGGCAAAGCGTGTGCCCGCACTCTTTCCCACTCACCTGGGGTCAGGACACCAGATTCGCTGAGGCCCAGTCCATGTGTGTCTGAATCGCTTTGGCAGCTTCGTCGGCGTCGCCGGTCTCGATGGCGTCGACGATGGCGCTGTGGCGACCGACGTCCATGTTGCCGACGGCGCGGTCCAGGCCGGCGAACATGATCGACATCCGGATGGATCCTTCGAGGGAGATCCACGAGTGCAGGAGTGTGTCGTTGCCGGTGAGAGAGCACATGGTGCGATGAAAGTTCAGGTCGGCCTCGATGCGGGCTTCGAGGACGGCGGTGTCCATGACGTCGAGGGCGGCGCGCAGTTCCGCGATGACGGTGGTGCGGTCGGCCAGGCCGGCGAGTTCCCGGGCGGCAAGTGCCTCGAGTGCGGCGCGGACGGCGAAGATGTCGCGGATCTCCTTGGAATCGAGGTGCCGGACGTACAGCCGGCCCCGCGCACCTGCGGAGATCAATCCCTCCTGCTGGAGTTGCCGCATCGCCTCGCGGAGCGTGCCGCGGCTGATCTGCAGCATCTCGGACAGTTCGGTCTCCACGAGCGGGCTGCTCGGCGCGAGTTCCCCGCTGGTGATCGCGACCCGCAGGGCGGCGACGGCTTGCTGACGGAGGCTGGTCTTCTCCAGCCCGAGCAGTGCGGCGGGTTGTCCGGCCATGGGTGCCTCCGTGGGGTCAGCGATCAACTGTCGACAGTGGTCTGTTGACAGCAACCTGTTGACAGCCATCGTACGGCCCGCGCCGCCCGGCCTGCGGCGTGGGCCGTACGCGCTGGTCATGCCAGTTCGCCGAGAACCTTGGCGACGATCCGGTCCGTGCTCAGGCCGTACCGCTCGTGCAGGGTGGGCAGGGCACCGGCGTCGAGGAACTGATCCGGCAGGGCGATCGGCACGACGCGCTTGCCGAGTCCGGCCGTGACGACGGCGGCGGCCACCGTCTCGAACAGACCGCCGATCACGGTGTGGTTCTCCAGGGTGACCACCAGGCGGTCGGTGTTCACCTCCGCGAGGACGGTCTCGGCGTCGAACGGTTTGATCGTCGGCGTGTGCACGACCGCCACGTCGACGTTGTGCGCGGCGAGTCGGTCGGCGGCCTGCAGCGCGCGCATCGTCATCAGCCCACTGGTGACGAACACGACGTCGTTGCCGCCGCGGAGCACCTTGGCCTTGCCGAGTTCGAACGTGTAGTCGTACTCGTCGAGCACGGTCGCGACCTTCCCCCGCAGCAGCCGCAGGTAGGTGGGACCGTCGGAGGCGGCGAGCTGCGGGACGGCCTGTTCGATGTCGATCGAGTCGCACGGGTCGACGATGGTGAGGTTGGGGATGCCCCGGAAGATGGCCATGTCCTCGGTGGCCTGATGGCTGGGCCCGTAGCCGGTGGTCAGTCCGGGGAGGCCGCCGATGATGTTGACGTTGAGGTTCGGTTCGGCGATGTCGAGGCACAGGAAGTCGTAGGCGCGGCGCGCGGCGAACACCGAATACGTGGATGCGAACGGCACCAGGCCGGTCTCGGCCATTCCGGCGGCGGCTCCGAGCAGGAGCTGCTCGGCCATCCCCATCTGGAAGAACCGGTCGGGGAACTCCTGCGCGAAGATGTGCATGTCGGTGTACTTGGCCAAGTCGGCGGACAGGCCGACGATCTTGTCGTTCTCCCGGGCAGCCTTCACCAGGGCGTGCCCGAACGGTGCGGACGTGGTCTTCTGGCCGTCGTCGACGAACGAGGCGATCATGGCCGAGGTCTTGAGCTTCGGCTTGCTGGCGGTGGTCATGTCAGGCGTCCTTGTGGTCGAAGCCGGCGGTGAGTTGGTCGCGGCAGATCTGCCACTCGTGTTCGTCGATGCGCATGAAGTGCGCCTTCTCCCGGGACTCGAGCAGGGGCACACCCTTCCCGACGCGGGTGTCGCAGAGAATGATCGACGGTTTGCCGTCGGATTCGGCTGCGGCGTTGTCGAATGCGCGCACCAGTGCGGTGACGTCGTTGCCGTCGACGCGTTCGACGTGCCACCCGCAGGCCGCCCACTTGTCGTGCACGGGTTCGGTGCTCAGCACCGTCGAGGTCGCACCGTCGGCCTGCAGGGCGTTGATGTCGACCACCGCGGTGAGATTGCCGAGACTGTGGTGATGGGCGCCCATCGCCGCCTCCCACGTCGAACCCTCGTCGAGTTCGCCGTCGGACAGGAAGTTGAAGACGCGGGCGGTGGAGTGCTGGTGACGCAGCCCGAGGGCCATCCCGACCGCGATGGTCAGGCCGTGGCCGAGGGAGCCGCCGGAGATTTCCATGCCGGGGGTGTACGTGGACATTGCCGACATCGGGAGGCGTGAGTCGTCGGAGCCGTAGGTTTCCAGTTCGCTGCGGTCGATGATTCCGGCCTCGGCGAGTGCGGCGTAGAGGCCGATCGCGTAGTGACCGGTGGACAGCAGGAACCGGTCTCGTCCCTCCCATGCGGGATCGTCGGCGCGGTAGCGCAGTTGGTCGGCGTAGACGGTGGCGAAGATGTCGGCGGCCCCGAGCGCTTGCCCGACGTATCCCTGGCCCTGTTCCTCACCCATGTCGATGACGTTGTGCCGCATGCGATAGGCGAACTGTTCGACGTTCGCGATGCGCGACGCGTCACTGGTCGTGTCTTCGGCCGCGGTGGTGGCGGTTGTGATGGTCACAGGAGTTCCTTTTCCTTGCGGATCGTGGGCGTGGTGCCGGTGGACGTCGGCGCGTCGGCGCTTTTGGAATCGGCGCGCGCCGCGGCCTCGGCGGCGAGGCGCCGTTCGGTCGGTCCCCAGGTCTCCCTGGTGATCAACGCCGCCCACAGCCCGATCAGGGCATACGTGCTGAACAGCAGCGCCGGACCCCACCAGCCGAAGGAGACGAACAGCAGCGTGGTGACGAAGGGGGTGAAGCCGGAGACCATCGCCGAGATCTGGTAGGCGAGGGACGCTCCCGAGGCACGGCGCGAGGCGTCGAACAGTTCGGGGAACCACGCACCCTGCGCTCCCGCCATCGAGTTCTGGCAGACCGCGTAGGCGATCACGATGGTGGCGATGACCAGGATGAAGAGACCGGTGTTGACCAGAAGGAACATCGGGATTCCGAACAGTGCCGCGAAGGCGCAGGACGCGATGTAGACGGGGCGTCGTCCGATACGGTCGGTGAGTCGTGCCCAGGCGACGGTGGCGAAGACGCCGATTGCGGACGCGATGCACAGGGCGACAAGGGTTTCGGACTTCCCGGCGAGACCCTGGTTGTGCAGGTAGGAGATCATGTAGGTGATCGACACCGCGTACCCGGCTGTCTCGGCTACCCGAAGAGCGATTCCGCGCAGAATGTTTCGCCAGTCGTACTTGATGGATTCGAGCACCGGGGACTTGACGATGTCACCCTCGTTCTTGACGTCCTCGAAGACCGGGGACTCGGGCACCTTCGACCTGATGACCAGGCCGACCATCACCAGGACGATGCTGGCGAGAAACGGTACCCGCCAGGCCCAGTCGCCGCCGAGATGCACGCTGAACAGGAACACCAGGTTCGCCAGCAGCAGCCCGACGGGGAAGCCGGCCTGCACGATGCCGGTGAATTTGCCCTTGGACTTCCAGGGGGCGTGCTCGTAGCTCATCAGGATCGCGCCGCCCCACTCGGCACCGAACGCGAGGCCCTGGACGACGCGGACGAGGACCAGCAGCACCGGCGCGATGAGCCCCACCTGCGAATAGGTGGGCAGCAGGCCGATCGCGAAGGTCGCAAGACCCATCGCGATCAGCGATGCCACCAGTACAGGCTTGCGGCCCAGCTTGTCCCCGAGATGTCCGCCGAGCACCCCGCCGAGCGGGCGCGCAGCAAAGCCGACACCCAGCGTCGCGAACGCGGCGAGTGTTCCGGTGACCGGGTCGGCGCCCGGGAAGAAGGCGGTACCGAAGTACAGCGCGGCGGCCGTGCCGAAGCCGATGAAGTCGTACGTCTCGATGACGGCCCCCACCGAGGAGCCGATTGCTACGCGCTTGGCGTCCTTCGTGCCATGGACGGGACCTCGCATCCTGAGTGTTTCGGTACTCATGGGGACTCCTCTTCGAGATGCCGGTTTCTACGATTGCCGCCGATTTGTTGACTGTCAACAGTGCGGTTCCAACAGTGTGATGCGAGCCACGCCAATATGTCAACCGTTACCCGCCGACGGTTGACTGTTAACAGTCGATCGGCTTACTGTGGTGGCAGTCACCTACCGCGTCGTCGACCGCCTCCCCTGCTCTCCACCGCACCGGACGGCACGCGCGATTCCAGCAACAAGAGGAGCGATCATGTCGTCCATCCAGCGCACCGCCGTCGTCACCGGCGCCACCTCCGAGCGCGGGATCGGTCTCACCACCGCCCGCCGCTACGCCGAAGAGGGCTGGGCGATCGTCGTTCTCGACCTCGACGGGGAAAAGTCCGCGAAGGTCGCCGCCGAGATCGGGAACGAGTTCGGTGTCCCGGCCTTCGGTCACGACATCGACGTCGCCGACGAGAACTCGGTCCAGCGGGCACACGACGCCGTCGCCGCCGAAGTCGCCGGCGGCAACCTCCCCGCCGTGGGTGCGCTCGCGAACATCGCCGGCATCACGTCGCCGGTGCCGTTCCTCGAGACCACCCTGGAACTGTGGAACAAGGTGATGGCGGTCAACGCCACCGGCACCTACCTCGTCACCCGCGCGTTCCTGCCGGCCATGATCGACAACGGCTGGGGACGTGTGGTGAACATGTCATCCGTCTCCGCCCAGCGTGGTGGCGGGGTCTTCGGGAAGGTGCCCTACTCGTCCGCCAAAGCCGCGATCCTCGGTTTCACCAAGTCCCTCGCACGTGAACTCGGCGACAGCGGAGTCACCGTCAACGCCGTCACCCCCGGTGCGGTCGACACCAGCATCCGCGTGGGCAGCACCGCCGAACAGGAAGCCGCACTCTGCCGCGACATCCCCCTCGGCCGGGTCGCGACCACCACCGAGGTCGCCGCCGTCATCACCTTCCTGTCCTCGCAGGACGCCGCGTACCTCACCGGCACCACCGTCGACATCAACGGCGGCAGCCACCTGCACTGAGTCGGTGCAGCCACAGCGGTGGACGGGTAACCACCGTCCACCGCCCGAATCCCCCGGGACACCCGATGATCGACCACACGACACTTCACGACGACCTGCCCACGACCGCCGCCGAACGCTGGGGATGGCGATACCGCGCCCACTGCCGCACCACCGAACCCTCCGCCTTCTTCGCACCGGACGGCGAACGACGCGGCGCCCGGATCAGGCGCGAACGACGCGCCAAACAGATCTGCGACGGGTGCGTCGTCGCCCGGCAATGCCGCGCACACGCAACCGAACACCGCGAGACCCACGGAATATGGGGTGGCACCACGGAAACCGACCGGCGCAGAGCCGGTCGGGCCCGATAGGTTCGGAAAAGAATTTCGGCGAGTGTGTCGATCCATGTCACTCCCCGTTCGACCTGAGGATGAGAAGGTCCAAGAGGGACCCCGACATCCAAGGAGACGGAACCATGAAGTACATGCTGATCATGCGCGCCACCGACGAGACCTTCGCGGCGTTCCAGGACGCTGATTTCACCGAGATCATGGACTCGATGGGCAAGTTCAACGACGAGATGATCCGCGCCGGTGTGCTGCTCGCGGCCGAGGGACTGGACCCCGACCCCGAGTCGGGTGTGGTGGTCGACTACTCGTCCGAGACACCTGTGGTGACCGACGGCCCCTACGGCGAGACGAAGGAGTTGTTCGGCGGCTTCTGGATGCTCAACGTGGCATCGAAGGAGGAGGCAGTCGAGTGGGCCAAGCGTGCCCCGATGGCTGGTCCCGGTTCCAAGGCGGAGATCCGCCGGGTCGCGACGATCGACGAGTTCCCGCAGGACAACGTGTGGATCCAGAAGGAGCGGGCGTGGCGCGAAGCGACCGGTCAGCTCTGAGCGGGTCGACGGCGGGCGGCCACACCGGGCGTGAGGCCGTCGCCGCCGTCTGGCGGATCGAGTCGGCGCGGATCGTCGGTGCGCTCGCGCGGTACACCGGCGATTTCGCGCTGGCCGAGGACCTCGCCCAGGAGGCGCTGGCCGAGGCGCTCGTGAGCTGGCCACGCGACGGCATCCCCCACAACCCCGCGGGATGGTTGCTCACCGTCGGCCGCCGCCGGGCGATCGACGCGTTCCGCCGACGCTCCGCCCTCGACGAGAGGTACGCCGTCCTCGCCCACGATCTAGGCGAGGGCGGGGCCGTCTCGGGCAGCGCGCCCGCCGATCCGGCCGAGGGCACCGGGGACGTGCTGTGGGATCCGGACCAGATCGACGACGACATGCTGGCGTTGATGTTCATCTCCTGCCACCCCGTGCTGTCGCGTGAGGCGAGGGTCGCGCTCACCCTGCGGGTGGTCGGCGGTCTGACCAGCGACGAAATCGCCAAGGTGTTCCTCGTCCCGACCGCCACCGTGCAGGCCCGGATCACCCGGGCGAAGAAGACCCTCGGGGCGGCCCGGGTGCCGTTCGAGGTGCCGCCCGCCGCAGAGCGGACCGAGCGACTCGGCTCGGTGCTCAGCGTGATCTATCTGATCTTCACCGAAGGGTCCTCGGCCAGCTCCGGTGACGATCTGATCCGCCTCGACCTCGCGAGCGAGGCGCAGCGCCTCGCTCGCGTGCTGACTCGGCTGGTGTCCGACGAGCCCGAGGTCCACGGCCTGCTGGCGCTGCTCGAACTGACCTCCGCGCGGTTCCCTGCCCGCACCGGGCCGGACGGCGAGCCGGTGCTGCTCGAGCACCAGGACCGCCGCCGCTGGGACCGGACCGCGATCCGGCGGGGACGCGCCGCCCTCGCCCGAGCGGAACAGGTCGGCCGGGGCCTGGGCGCCTACGGCCTGCAGGCGGCGATCGCCGAATGCCACGCCGTCGCGCCGTCGGTCGACGCGACGAACTGGGAGCGAATCGTCCTCATCTACGAGGCACTCGGCCGCCTCGCGCCGTCACCGGTGGTGGACCTCAACCGGGCGGTGGCGATCTCCATGGCCCAGGGACCGGCCGCGGCGCTGCCGATCGTGGACGAACTGGTGGCCGCCCAGGCGCTGTCGAACTCGCACCTGCTGCCGAGCGTTCGCGGCGAACTTCTCACCCGCCTCGGACGCACCGACGAGGCGCGCACCGAATTCGAGGCGGCCGTCCGGCTGTGCGGCAACGAGCGCGAGCGGACGGTGCTGGGGCGTAAGCTCGCAGACCTCCGCTGACGAGCAACGACCGGTTGACCTAGACGGGTGAGGCAAGCGCGGCGTGACGGTACGCCGTCGTCTCGAAGTCCAGGTAGCCGCCGAACGACACGGGGTCGGCGAACGGCAGGATCTGGGTGGCCCAGTACCCGGCGATTCCGTTGCGACGATCGATCCAGTAGTACGAGTTGGCGAGCCCGGCCCACCCGAGCGACCCCCGGGGCCGGCCGGTGGGCGCGTCCTCTTCGTTCACCATGAACGTGTACGCCCACGACTTTCGCTGTCCGGGAAAGAATTCGGCGTCGTTGGTGAGGGCGGGTATCACGGCCGGCAGCATCCCCACCTCTTGTCCCTCGAGGCCGTTGCACACGGCCGCCTGCACGGTGTCCGCCCGCAGAACTCGCCCACCGGGCGCGTCTCCGTCGTTCAGCCACATCCGCAGGAACTTCAGGTAGTCGCCCACGGTGGAGTAGAGGCCGTGCCCGCCCATGTGAATCTCGGGATCCTGCGGCAGCACCAGATCCAACGGAGTGAGCCGGCCGTCCTCCTCCCGCTGGTGGATGGTCGCGCGCCGGGCCGCCATCGATCCGGTCAGGGCGAAAGCTGTGTCGTGCATGTCCAGGGGCGCGAACACCCGCTCGGCCATCACCTCGCCGAGCCGCTTGCCGCGGATGGCCTCGACCACCTGACCAGCCCAGTCGATGTTCGTACCGTACTGCCACTTCTCGCCCGGGTCGAAGAGCAACGGTGTGGTCAGCGACGCCCGTGTCGCGGTGATCACGCCGGGCTGGTCGTGCTCCACACCCAACCGGTTGTAGGTCTCGTCGAAGAAGTCGTACCCGAACCCGGCGGTGTGCAACAACAGCATCCGCGTGGTGATGTCCCGCTTCGGCGCCCTCAGCACCGGATCACCGTGGCCGTCGAATCCCTCGATGACCTGAATGTCACCGAGCTCCGGAACGTATTCGCGGGCCGGCGCGTCGAGGTCGAGCAGACCCTCTTCGACGCACTGCAGCACAGTGGTCCCGGTGATCGCCTTCGTGGTGGAGAAGATCGCGAAGACGGTGTCGGCGGTCATCGGCTCGCGGTCGGCCAGGGACCGCACCCCGGCGGAACCCTCGAACACCGTGCGGTCGCGATCGGTCACCATCGCCACCACTCCGGGCACGCGCGGCGCATCATCCTCGGTCACGCTGTCGAGAACCTTGCCGAGCGCGGCGTTGAGATCGGACATCCCACTCTCCTGTCGTGTCTGTGGTCACTGATCGAACGTGACGTTATGGCCGGGTGGAGGGTGGCGACGTCTCAGATCGGCACAGCACGTCTCGGTTCGGCACAATCCGGGTGGCGGGCGTCACAGTTGCGCTGCGACCAGGTGTGGCACCGAACGAGGAAACCCCCGGCTGCCGTGGCAACCGGGGGCCGACCTCGACGCTCGCCTCGATCAGGTGCCGACGTAGGCGGCGAGGTGCTCGCCGGTGAGGGTGGAGCGGGCAGACACCAGATCCTCCGGCCTGCCCTCGAACACGATCCGGCCGCCGTCGTGGCCGGCGCCCGGGCCGAGGTCGATGATCCAGTCGGCGTGCGCCATGACCGCCTGGTGATGCTCGATGACGATGACCGATTTACCGGAGTCGACGAGCCGGTCGAGCAGCCCGAGCAGCTGTTCGACGTCGGCGAGGTGCAGGCCGGTGGTCGGCTCGTCGAGGACGTAGGTGTCGCCCTTGTCGGCCATCGCGGTGGCCAGCTTGAGCCGCTGCCGTTCGCCGCCGGACAGCGTGGTCAGCGGCTGTCCGACGCTCAGGTAGCCGAGCCCGACGTCGGCGAGCCGCTGCAGAATCTTGTGAGCCGCCGGGATCCGTGCCTCGCCGGAACCGAAGAACTCCTCGGCCTCGGCCACCGGCATCGCGAGCACTTCGGCGATATTCCGGCCGCCCAGCGTGTACTCGAGCACCTCGGCCTGGAACCGCTTCCCCTCGCACTCCTCGCACGGCGATTCGACGGTGGCCATCACGCCCAGGTCGGTGTAGATGACACCGGCGCCGTTGCACGTGGGGCAGGCACCCTCGGAATTGGAGCTGAAAAGTGCCGGCTTCACGCCGTTGGCCTTCGCGAACGCCTTGCGGATCGGCTCGAGCAATCCGGTGTAGGTCGCCGGGTTGCTTCGCCGGGAGCCTTTGATCGCGCCCTGGTCGATCGACACCACGCCGTCCCGCCCGGACACCGAACCGTGGATCAGCGAGCTCTTGCCCGAACCCGCCACACCGGTCACGACCACCAGCATGCCGAGTGGGATGTCGACGTCGACGCCGCGCAGGTTGTGGCTGTCTGCGCCTCGCACCTCGAGCGCGCCCGACGGTGTGCGCACCGACTGCTTCAGCGACGCGCGGTCGTCCAGGTGCCGCCCGGTGAGCGTGTCACTGGACCGCAGACCCTCGACGGTGCCCTCGAACACCACCTGGCCACCCTCGGTGCCGGCGCGCGGTCCGAGGTCGACGACGTGGTCGGCGATCGCGATCGCCTCCGGCTTGTGCTCCACGACCAGCACCGTGTTGCCCTTGTCGCGTAACTGCAGCAGCAGGCCGTTCATCCTCTGGATGTCGTGCGGGTGCAGGCCGATGGTCGGCTCGTCGAAGACGTAGGTGACGTCGGTGAGCGACGAACCGAGATGCCGGATCATCTTCGTGCGCTGCGCCTCTCCTCCGGACAGGGTGCCCGACGGCCGGTCGAGTGAGAGGTACCCCAACCCGATCTCCGTGAACGAGTCGAGGAGATGTTGCAGCCCACTGAGTAGCGGCGCCACCGACGGCTCCTTCAGGTCCCGGACCCAGTCGGCGAGGTCGCTGATCTGCATCGTGCAGACGTCGGCGATGCTCTTCCCCTTGATCTTCGACGATCGCGCCCCCTCGCTGAGTCGGGTGCCGTCGCAGTCGGGGCAGGTGGCGAACGTGATCGCCCGCTCCACGAACGCGCGGATGTGCGGCTGCATGGCGTCGACGTCCTTGGCCAGGAACGACTTCTGGATCTTCGGGATCAGACCCTCGTACGTCACGTTGACGCCCTCGACCTTGATCTTGGTCGGCTCCTTGTAGAGCAGGTCCTGCAACTGCTTCTTGGTGAACTTCGCGATCGGCTTGTCCGGGTCGAAGTAGCCGCAGCCCCGGAAGATGCGGCCGTACCAGCCCTCCATGCTGTAACCGGGGATCGTCAGCGCGCCCTCGTTCAGCGACTTGCTGTCGTCGTACAGCGCCGTCAGGTCGAAGTCGGTGACCGCGCCCCGGCCCTCGCATCGCGGACACATGCCGCCGGTGATGCTGAAGCTCCGCCGCTCCTTCGTCTGCTGGCCACCGCGCTCGATGGTGACCGCACCCGCGCCGGAGATCGACGCGACGTTGAAGGAGAACGCCTGGGGTGAGCCGATGTGCGGCTTCCCGAGCCGGCTGAACAGGATGCGGAGCATCGCGTTGGCGTCGGTGGCGGTGCCCACGGTGGAGCGGGGGTTCGAGCCCATCCGCTCCTGGTCGACGATGATCGCCGTCGTCAGCCCGTCGAGAACGTCGACGTCGGGTCGCGCCAGTGTGGGCATGAAGCCCTGCACGAAGGCGCTGTAGGTCTCGTTGATCATCCGCTGCGACTCCGCGGCGATCGTGGCGAACACCAGCGAGCTCTTGCCCGAGCCGGAGACACCGGTGAACACCGTCAGCCGGCGCTTCGGGAGCTCGACACTGATGTCCTTGAGGTTGTTCTCGCGCGCGCCGTGCACGCGGATGAGATCGTGACTGTCGGCAAGGTGCAGATCCGGCGACCCTGAATCTTCCCGTCGCTTCGCTCGCCCCGTCGTACCCGCCTTCGTGGCCGTGCTCATCGTGTCTCCCTCTGTTGGGCGGAGCCGCCTTCGCGGTCTCCGTCGGCGTCGATCAGCGCAGTTCCTGGATGCGAACCATGTTGCCCGCGGGATCGCGGAAGGCGCAGTCACGGACTCCGTACGGCTGCTCGGTCGGCTCCTGGACGACCTCCGCGGAGTCGCTGGCCTGCAGTTTCTCGAAGACGCCGTCGAGATTCCTGGTGGCCAGGTTGATCGCTGCGTAGGTGCCCTTGGCCATCATCTCGGTGATGGTGCGGCGCTCGTCGTCGGTGATGCCGGGGTCGGCGGCCGGCGGATGCAGGACGATGGACGTGCCGGGCTGGTCGGCCGGGCCGACCGTGATCCAGCGCATCCCGTTGTAGCCGACGTCGTTGCGGACCTCGAAGCCGAGAGTGTCGCGATAGAAGGCCAACGCGGCGTCCGGGTCGTCCTGCGGGAGGTAGGTCTGGTGAATTGTGATGTCCATGGGATCACGATAATTACGAATCAGCGACCTGCGCTTCTCGATTCCTGATCGGTCTGGTGACCTGTTTCGCCACGCACGACGGAATGCCCGCCGTCGCGTCCGCCTCCTGGCGCCGGTAGGTGCTGGGCGGGACTCCGGTCAGCTCGGTGAACCGTGTGCTGAAGGTGCCCAGAGACGAGCAGCCGACCGCGAAGCAGACCTCGGTGACGCTGAGGTCGCCGCGACGCAGCAGCGCCATCGCCCGCTCGATGCGCCGCGTCATCAGGTACGAATACGGAGACTCGCCGTACGCGAGCCGGAACTGGCGGCTGAGGTGCCCGGCCGACATGTTCACGCCACGGGCGAGCGACTCGACGTCCAGCGGTTGCGCGTGCTCTCGATCGATCCGGTCACGGACGCGGCGCAGCAGCGCGAGGTCGCGTAGGCGCTGGTTCTCAGCGGTACTGCTCGTCACACACGAAATCGTGCCACGTCGCACCGGAGTTGCCTAGCGTTTCTCTCCGCGCTCACCCTCCTCACGCCGGGTCGGGCGTTGCACCTCGACAGTGGTCGACGAGCGAGACCTGTTCATCCGGGGCCGGCGGCCGGTCCTGCTCGGCTCCGTCCACGTGGCGAGCTTCCACTGAACCCAGCTGCTCCCAGTAATTCTCCGAACGCGCCAGCGGAGTTCGCCGAAAATCCATGCGTCGCCCTTCCCGAATTGCCAGGTGCAGTCGTTTCCTGGGGCACCCGGGCCGCGGCGACCGTTTCCGCGTCGCCGCGGCCCGCCACCCCTCCGCATCGAGTCTTCCTCGCGCCGCGAAGCCGAGACAGGGCCGTTCGGCCCTACCACCGCGCGCCCGGATGCGGCCTGATCGACGGCTGCCGTCGAGATCAGTAGGGTTGGATGTCATCCGGCCGTGTCACGCGGCCACGCTTCCGGAGCGCCTCGATCACCGAGGAGGAGCGGATGACGGAGATCGATACCTCGCACGAGCAGTGCCTCGTCGACTCTTTACGTGCACGCGACGAGTCGGCGTTCGTCGAACTGGTCGACCTGCACACACCGATGATGCTGCGCGTGGCGCGAGGGTACGTGGCCAGCGCCGAGGTCGCGGAGGACGTCGTACAGGAAACCTGGATCGCCGTCCTCCAGGGCATCGACCGATTCGAAGGCCGCTCCACCCTCCGTACCTGGCTGTTCCGGATACTCGTCAACATCGCCAAGAAACGGGGAGTGCGGGACCGGCACGATGTCGACGCCGCACTGGCCGCCTACACGGGCAGCGCCTCCGTGGACCCGGCCCGGTTCCTGCCGGCATCCTCCCCGGAGGATCCACACCACTGGGCGACACCGCCGACCAGCTGGCCGGAGACCCCCGAAGGGTCGGTCCTCGGTGCGGAGGTCCTCGACGTCGCCGGCCGCGAGCTCGAGCACCTACCCGACCGCCAGCGGATCGTGGTCGTTCTGCGTGACGTCCTCGGCTACGACGCCGGGGAAGTGTCCGCGATGCTGTCGATCACCCCGGCGAACCAGCGGGTGCTGCTGCATCGGGGTCGCGCACACGTGCGCCAGGCCCTCGAGGACTATCTTGGAACGGGAGCGTGAGATATGGACTGCCAGGACCTCGTCGAACTCGTCACGGCCTACCTCGAGGATGACATGGATCCCGATGCCCGAGTCCGATTCGAAACCCATCTGGGCGAATGCCCGGGCTGCGCCACCTATCTCGAACAGATCGAGCAGACGGTGCACACCCTCGGCGCGCTCCCCCCGGACGAGCTCGATCCGGCGTTGCGGGACCGCCTGCTCGCCGCGTTCCGCGACTGGCGCTAGCGGCGGAGAACTCACCGCAAATAATGTCCGGCGGGGTGTAACGTTTCGCGCCCTGGCGGACACCATTCGAGTAGCCGTGAACGTCGGGTTCGCGGCACTCGGACAGGAATTCAGACCATGAACGCCACACATTCGCACCAAGACGACCGACGCACCCACCGCGGCTCGCTGCGGAAGCGGATCGTGACCGTGGTGGTGGCTGCAGCCGCACTCGGTGTCCTTCCCGTCGGCGTCGCGGGCGCGGTTGCCCCGGCCGCGGAACACCTGGTCGCCGCAGTGGCCGCCCCTGACACCGGCCGCGACATCCCCGGCGGCAACGACGATCGGACCCGCGATCGGCAACGCGACCAGCGTCAGGAACGCAGGGCCGAGAACATGCCCACCGATCAGGTCCCGATCATCTGGAACGTCATCCCGTCGTAACGGCTGACGCTCTCTGGTCACAGTCCAGATGTCATGCTGTGGACGGGCACTCGGCAGAGTGCCCGTCCGAGGCCGTTGTCCGCCCAGAGTAAGTGCGTCCGCCGCCCCGGCACGTCCGTCAGGTGCGCAATCCGTCAGCGGGAGGTGTCGAGGGCGTCGTGGCAAGGGTGTTCGTTTACATCAGACACCCGCCATCGACAATTGCCTCCCGAGCCGGGTGAACACCTCCGGGAACGGTGGTGTCGCAACGCACGAGGAGATGATCTGCGATCCGAAATGTGCGACGACGAGGTCGAGTTCGCGGGAGACGAACAACCGCTGGCCGTGGATTCCACTCGCCATGAAGGAGTCGAACGGATCGTTGAGGATCCACCAGTAGTCCCGGTAGCTCATCGTGGCAGGCGAATTCGCCGACGCTCGCGGCAACCGCACCTGAGCGGTCGCTCCCTCGGGGACGGTGCTGATCGCACGCACCACCGACGCCGGGACGATCTGGCGGTCGCCGAGAGCGCCGCCGCAGCGAAGCATCTCCCCCACCTTGGCGATGTCCCGGAGGGTGGCCGCGTAGCCTCCGCATGCGGTTTCGACGCCGGCGGCGTCGAGGATGTACCGGGCGTCCTCGTCGGCACCGATCTTCGACCAGATCAACTCGCTCATCAGGTCCGAGACGGTCGCGCCGGTGACGCGGCTGATCAGCGCGCCCATCGCCTCGCAGCATCCGTTCTCGTAGTGGAAGACCTCGCCGTACGGGCCGGTCGCGCGGGCCGTTTTCAATCGGTCGAGCAGGGTGGTCGGGCCGTCGTATCCGTCGGGCCGCATCCCGGGGGCCACGACTGCCCACCACCGGTGTGCCTCGACCTCACGATGGAACTTTCGTCCCCCGTAGGCCACCTGTGTCGTCATGTCGAGCAGATGACGAATAGTAGCGTCACCGAACGCCGTTCCCGCCAACTCGGGAACGTATGTGAAGACCTGATCGTCCCGCGTGAACAAGCCCTGGTCCTCGAGCATCCGGCGAGCAGGCCGATGAACGCCTTGGCCATCGACGCAGTCAGGTGCAGGTCCTGACGACGGAGGCCGTGCAGGTACTGCTCGTAGACGACCGCGCCGCGGTGCAGCACGATCATCCCGTCCGAATGCGAGTCGACGAGGAACTGGTACAGCGTGCTCGCTCCCCCGCCTCCGGACTCGACGGCGAGCCGTGAGAGGTCCTGCAACTGCTCCGGCAGTTCCCGGCGCGGACCGTCGCCGCGCCACACTCGACGCGTGGGACCGGTCTCGCCGACGGCCGTCGCCTGCCGGCGGACCTGCGCCGGGTCGGTGAATCCGAGCGTCCATTTCAGTTCTGCGAGTGGCAATTGCGACACAGCGGATCTCCTCTGTCGGATCGGGACACGTGCTGGGGAACATCGAGTTTCAGGCCGGTGCGGCAAGGGCGGCGCCTGCCGTCGCGAAAACGGCGAGGCTGACAGCGGCGGGAAGCAGGAGGCCGAGTGGGCGGGGGTCGTCGGCGCGCCGGCGGTATCGGCGCTGCCGCGTCACGGCACCCGCTCCCACCGCCGCGGCAGCGCCGCAGGCTCCGGCCACCGCAACGACGTGCGCGAGGTGCGGGTGGGCGATCGAGGAACGGACGACTGCGGCGAGGCACAGGCAGACCGCAGGTAACGTGCGGCCCCACGCCAGCACCGTACGTTCGGCCTGCAACCCCGGTGGCGGCGCGGTCACGTCGCCGCCCAGACGACGCCGAGCGCGGCAGCGAGACACACACCCGCGACCACGGCCGGGGCCAGACGCGATGCCGGTAGCGGCACGGCCCGGCGCATCGCGGACTGCACGGACCGCCACCGCAGCAGCGCACCGACCGCGACGAGCGCGGCCAGCAGGATGCAGACCGCACCCAGCGTGTCGTGGAACTCGGATCCGCCTCGCGGCAGGTAGAACTGGCTGACCGCGACCCCGCCCGCGAGAAGAGCGAGCGCGGTACGGATCCAGGCCAGGAAGGTCCGTTCGTTGGCGAGCGTGAATCGGTAGTCCGGCTCCGTCTCCGTGTCGGCGCTCACGGGAGCAGAAGGAATCGGGCGATGCCGTTCTTCTGGATCTCGGAGGATCCGGTGAGGATCCGGAACATCCGCAGACGCTGGAACAGCGATTCCACCTCGCGGCCGCGGACGACACCCGATTTGCCGTGGATCTGCACGGCGGCATCGGCGATCGCGAACGCCTTCTCCGCCACGAACAGCTTGCACATGAAGGCTTCGATCCGCGGCCGCTCGCCCCGGTCGAGCGCGGCGAGTGCGTCGTAGGTCATCGACCGAGCCGCGTAGTAGTCGGTTGCCATGTCCGCCAGCCGGTGCTGGATGCTCTGCAGCATGCCGAGCGGCGCGCCCTGCACCTGTCTGCTGCCGGCGTAGCCGACGGACAACTCCAGGGCTCGGCGTGCACCGCCCAGCGCCGTCGGGCAATGCAGGAGCCGGTTGACCGTGACGCGACCGAGCCCGATCTTCAGACCCTGCCCCGCCTCACCGAGCAACTGTTCCGGTCCGACATAGCAGTCGTCGAGAACGATGTCGGACTCGATGTGCTGGCCCGACATCGGGGTCTCGCCCTGCTGCACCGTGCATCCCGGGGTGTCCAGGTCGACGAGGAACGCGGAGTAATGCGGGCCGCCGTCGTCGTCGTCTGCCATCTTCGCGATGAGGATGGAGAAGTCCGCGAACGGTCCGGCGGTGGAGAACACCTTGTGCCCGGTCAGGCGCCACCCGTCGCCGTCCGGGGTGGCGGTGGTGAGCATGCCGCGCACGTCGGAGCCGGCGTCGTTCTCCGTGAGCGAGAAGCAGCACGCGCGCTCGCCGCGCGTGACGGGGAGCAGGTACTTCTCGATCTGGTACTCGGTGGCGTACTGGAAGATGCTGCCCACCCGCAGCGGTCCGCCCATGTCGCCGAGTACCGAGGTCGACAGGACCCGCGGTGACGCGCCCACTTCTTCCTTCAGGGCGGCGAGTTCGGTGAACGACAGTCCCGCGCCGCCGAGGTCCGCGGGCAGGCTGACACCGTAGAAGCCGAGGTCGCGGCTACGTCGCCACACCGGCTCGAGCGTCTCGCGGGTGTACACACTCCCGGAGGTGAGGCCGAGTTCGCGTTCGTAGTCGGCGAGTTCGCCGTCCAGGTAGTCACGCAGCCGTGCGACGAGGTCGTGCAGGCGAGGGTTGTCGTCGTAAGTGGGGTTCAGGGTGAAGGTCATCGGAGGCTCTGCTTTCAGTTGACGTGGCGGGCGGCCTGCGCCCAGTAGCATTCGCGCACCGACTTGCGGTCGATCTTGCCGTTGCGGTTGACGGGAAGGCTGTCGACGAAGTCGATCGAGCGGGGCTTCTTCATTCGCGCGAGGCGTTCGGCGCAGTGCTCGATCAGCTCGTCCTCGGTCACCGGGGTCCGCGTGACGACGACGGCTTTGACTGCCTCCCCCCACTTCTCGTCGGGAACCCCGACGACGCACGCGCCGGACACGGCCGGGTGCTCGTACAGCGCGGCTTCCACCTCGCTGCAGTAGATGTTGAACCCGCCCGAGATGATCATGTCCTTCTTGCGGTCGACGATGAACAGATATCCGTCGTGGCGGAAGTACCCGACATCCCCGGTGTGGACCCAGCCCTCGACGAACGTCTCCGCGCTCAGCGCCGGCTCGTGCCAGTACTCGCGCACACAGTCGGGGCCGCGCGCGACGATCTCGCCGATCCCGCCTGCCGGCAGTTCGTTGCCTGCGTCGTCCACCACGCGAACCTCGGTGTCGAATACCGGGCGCCCGCACGACATCAGCAGTTCCGGATCCGATTCGACGCCTCGCACGACGTCGTCGTAGGTGAGCACGGTGATGCCACTCGTCGTCTCCCCGAGACCGTATCCCTGCATGACGACGGGGCCGAACATCGCGACGGCGTCGCGTAGCCGTTGCGGTGAGACCGGGGCGCCGCCGACGCCGACGCACCGCAAGCTCGACAGGTCGACGTCGTTCGCGGCCGGATGGTCCATCAGCATGTTCAGCATCGTCGGAACGACGAAGGTGGTGGTGATGCGTTCCTTCTCGATGGTTCGTAGGAACAACTCGGTGTCGAAGGCAGGCAGGACGACGACCGCGCCGCCGCGGGCGAGCACGCCGAGCATCATCATTCCGGAGGCGTGGGTGATCGGTCCCGGGGCGAGATACCGGTCCGTGTCGGTGGGCGCGCCGGTCGGGCTCATCAAGCGTTTGCGCATGTTGGCCAGTCGGTTTCCGTACGTCTGCACGGCGGCCTTGAGTTTTCCGGTGGACCCGGACGTGTAGTTGAGGACGGCGGGCGCGCCTTCGGTGACGTCGACGGCGACGGGATCGCCGAGTCCGTCGGCGAGGAGATCCGCGTACCGGTCCGCACCGGGTGCGCTGTTCCCGTAGTCGTAGACGGCGATGTCGAGGCCCAGATCCGCGACGACCTTCAACGCGACGTCGGCGTGCGCGGGGTCGACGAAGAGCGTCTTGACGTTCGCGTCGCGCAGGACGTGGCCGAGTTCGTCGGCTCCCAGGCGCGCGTTGACGGGAACGCGCACGAATCCCGCCTTGCACACGGCCATCTCGGTCACGACGAGTTCTCCGCAGTTGCCGGCGAAAGTGGCCACCGCGTCGCCGATCCCGAGGCCGGTGCGCATCAGCGCGGAGGCGAGACGGTTGGTCGAGTCGTCGAGTTCCCGGTAGGTCAGGCGACTGTCGCCGCACACCACGGCCTCGCTGTCCGGCCGGAACTTCGCGCTCCGGGTGAGGTAGGTACCGAGATTCATACAGTCTCCAAGATCGACGTGTTGATCGTTATTGGACATAGTGTCCAGCATCGGGCGCGATGTCAAGGGTGCACTATGCTGACGGGACTGCTGACGTGAGACGAAGGGCGGAAGTCACCGTGGCCACCGAAGACCGGCGTGTGCGCCGCACCAAGCGGCTGCTGCGTGACGCACTCGTCTCGCTCGTGCTCGAACGGGGATATTCCGCAGTCACCGTGGAAGACGTCACCGAACGTGCCGACGTCGGCCGCGCGACGTTCTACACGCACTACACGGACAAGGACGAACTGCTCGGCCAGATCGTCGCCGACCTCGGCGAGGACCTGAAGGAGCGGCTGCGGCCCCTCGTGTCCGACTCCTCGGTGGGGTTCACCGGCAAGCCGGTGCTCGAAATGTTCCGGCACGCCGCCGAGGAACGCGACGCCTACCGCGTCGTACTGCGCGGCGAGGGCGACGGGCGCGCACTGCGCCGATTCGTCGACGAACGGACTGCCCTTGCCGCCCAGATCTTCTCGGCCCGATCCGACGCGAACGGGGTCACACCCCGCATCGACATGGAGGTGCTGTCGCGGGCGTGGGTGGGCGAGCAGGTGACGGTGCTGCAGTGGTGGCTCGAATCCGATCCACCACCGCTCACACCGGAAGCCGTGACCGAAATGTTGCTGGAGCTGTCGCTGCGTGGACGCTACTGGGCATCCGGCTTCGACGGCTCACCCTCGTAGGACGACGGCGCCACCGGATAGTCGCGCACCGCGGCACTGTCTCGTGCGTACGGCCGGTACAGCAGGCCGGAGCACAACCCGTTGACGACGGTGAGCGCCACGGTCACGAGCAGGAGCGCTCCCTGCAACCCGATCGCTTCGCCCAGATAGCCGACCAGCAGCGCATATCCCGCGTATGCGAGCGCCTCCACCGTCGACACCGACACAGCGAAGGCCAGGGCCCGCTGTTCCGGGCGCACCACCGCCATGATCAGCGGACGGTTGACCACCGGCACCTGCCCTTGCAGGAACCCGACCACCGCGAAGATCGCGACGAAGAATCCGATCGACGACGTCGCCATCTGCAGCTCGACGAATACCGCTGCCGCGAAAGCCAACTGACTGGCCTGCAGCATCATCACCCGTCCACTCGCGGGCCACCGGCGGTGGACGGCGTCGTTGAGACGGCCGCCGACCACGGTTCCGAGCAGGTACCCGATCGCGAACGGCGTAGCGACGATCGCTGCGGTGGCCGTCGAGAATCCCCGCTCCTCCACCAGGAACACGATGCCGAAACTCATGATCACGTTCTGCCCCGAGAACAGCCGCTGCACCAGGATGTAACGGAACGTCTTGATGCGCAGCAGCTCCCGCACACCGGCGACGACGTTCTGCGCCTTCTCCTCCGCTTTCATTGCCGCACCGCCGGCCCTGTTCTCGCCCCCGCCGGGCCGTGTGTCGTCGAGAAACACGACGACGAGAACACCGATCAGAATGCACATACAGCCGGAGAGGACGTAGCCGTACCGCCAGCCGTCGTCGAACCCCGACAGCTGACCGAACAGCGGGGCGCTCACGCCGGTGATGATGGCGACGCCGCCGTACAGCATCCCGGTGGCCCGGCCGCGCCGTCTGTCGTCGTAGAGATCGCCCATGATCTCGAGAGCGATGGGCCCCGCGCCCGCGAAGCCTGCAGCCGCGATGCCGTACAGGATGACGAACTGGGTGAAACTGCTCGACAGGCCCGCCAGGATCACCCACACACCCCAGAAGCCCGAACACGTCGCAAGCACGGCCCGGCGCGAGAACCGTTTGGCGAGGAAGACCCACGGAACCGCGGCGAAGATGCCCACCGCCTTGGACACCGCCACGATGACGCCGAGCGCCGACGACGAGAGCCCCAACGCCTCCCGCATCAGCGGGAACAAGACCGTGGTGATGCTGTTCTCGGCGTTGTCCATCGCGGTCGAGGCCGTGAGCAGACCCAGGTTCTTCCCCCGGGTCCGCCTGCCGGCCGTCAGCGTGTGCGTGGTGGAGACGTCCAGTGCCATCTGCGTCCTCTCGACGAGTCACCCTGCAATGCGTGTGGTCCGAATCACAGGAGCCAATGCTGGCGACAGTATCTATAAATGGACGCTGTGTCTATGTTTGGATTTTCGGAGTCCGGAATAGTGACGCGTTTTCCGGATTCACGCTCGCAGGAAAGGTCTGCACCGGGACCGACCCCGTCATCACCCCTGATCAGCCTCCTCACGCACGCGGTGATCGGTGCAAAACAGACCGCACACCCGTTAATCTCGAATCGAGAACGGGAAGTCGACCCGCACGGTTCGAGGGCCGTGGGAACACGGATATCAACGAGGAGCGCGACCATGCCGATGGCACCGTTCGACCCCATCACCGCGATCTACACGCCGGCTCACGCCTGGATGTACGAGACCATCGTGGCCCCGGCCGTCTACCGCTCACGCCACGTCATCGACGAGTACTTTCTGCCGCATCTCCCACCGAACGCCCGCATTCTGGACGTCGGATCGGGCGGGGCACTGTTCACGAACTACATCGCCGACCAGCGCCCCGACGTGCACATTCTCGGCCTCGATCTGTCGGAAGCCCAGATCAAGCGCGCCACCAAACGCATGCGTCACTACGGCCACCGGGTCCGGTTCGACGTCGGCGACGCCACGCGGCTCGACTTCCCCGACCAGACATTCGACGGTGTGATCAGCTACGGCTCCATCAAGCACTGGTCGTCGCGCGAGGCCGGACTCGCCGAGTGCGTGCGTGTCCTCAAACCGGGTGGCCCGCTGCTGATCACCGATGCGGACCGCAGCACGAGTTTCGAGGACGCCGAAAAGTTCGTCGAGAACTACAAGGCGCCGCGCGTCCTCGGCAGCATCAATCTCGCGATCTTCCACACCTGGATCGCCGGTCGCTCCATCAGTCTCGACGAGGCGCGTGATCTCGCGAGCCGACTCGATCTCGTCGACGAGCACGTCTCCCGCATCGCCGAGATGCCACTCGTCATGATTTCCGGGCGTCGGCCTGCGTGAACCTCACCGTCCGTCACGTGTCCGGGCCGGCAGTGCGGCGATGCCGCTGATGAACGCGGAGAGCAGCAGCGCCGGTTCACCCACCGCGTGGAGTGCGGGGTGGGCGGTGAAGAGTTCTTCGAGCATGACGCGCAGCTCCAGCCGTGCGAGGTTCATACCCAGGCAGTGGTGAATGTCCTTCGCACCGAAACCGAGATGCTTGCCGGCGTTCGCCCGGGTGATGTCGAACCGGCCCGGACCGTCGAAGATGCGTCCGTCGTGGTTCGCGGACAGGTACCACAGGACGACCTTGTCCCCCGCCGCGATGTGGGCGCCGCCGAGCTCGGTGTCGACGGTCGCGGTGCGCCGCATGTAGGGCACCGGGGAGGCGAAGCGGATCACCTCGTCGATCGTGTCGTCGATGTGGCCGGCGAAATCGGCGAGCAGCAATTCTCTCTGGTCGGGGTGCTCGGTGAGCAGATGCAGCGCCCAGGCCAACGCTTGCCGGGTGGTCTCGAAACCGGCCGTGATCAGCAGGATGACGAACGAACCGAACTCGGTCGGTGTGAGGGTCTCGCCGTCGACCACCGTCGACACCAGCCGGGACGTCAGATCCTCGCCGGGATCCGTCTTGCGCCTCTCACCCAGTTCGAGGGCGTACCCGTAGATCTGGCCCAGGCCGGCCGCTCCGCCGGGTGCGGTGACGAACTCCTGATCACCACCTCCGGCGATGACGTCGGCCGCCGCGGCCAGGATCATCGGCCGGTCGCTCTCCGGGATCCCCAGCAGCTCGCAGATCACCTGCACCGGCAACCGGGTCGCAACGTCGGGAACGAAGTCGAACTCGGCATCTCGGGGAAGGTCCGCGGCGATCTGCGCAGCGTAGCCGCGCACTCGCTCGGCGATGCCCCGCACCGACGCCGCGGTGAACGCCGATTGCACGATGCCGCGCAGACGCCGGTGCCGGGGGTCGTCCATGGCGATCATCGACATGGCGAACTCGAGGATCTCGGCCGGGACGTCGTCGATGGTGAAGCCCTTGGCCGAGGAGAAGACCTCCGGGTTCCGGCTGACCGCGACCACGTCGTCGTATCCGACGACCGACCAGAAGCCCGGACCGGCTGTTTCCGCGTGGAACTCGATCGGCGTTCGCTGACGAAGCTCCTCGAACATCGCGCGATGGCCCGCGAAACTTCGGTCCCAGAACGCGCGTGATGCGGGCGAGACGATTTTTTCGGACGCAGAACCCGTCACCGGTCCCCCTCGGTCGGTCGTATCGATACTGCGACCCTACTGGGGAAGCCGTGGTTACGCTGATGAGGCATCACCGCAGGTCAACAGCTATTATCATAGGATCACCCGGCGGTGCGCCGGAGATGAAACGGGGAGGATCGACCTGTGGTGTCGAGGGTTCGGCTCGGCAACCTGCGAGAGGTGCGCGATCATCCGTTGGGGATGACCGAGACCGGGTTTCGCGCCGCCTTGACCCAGCCCGAAGCGTTCGCCAGAGGTCGTGGCCCGTTTCCCGGTGATGCCGACAGCGTCCGGTCCGGGCGTGAACTGTTCGTCACCGCGCCGGACGACGAGGTGCTCGCGGTGGCGACGATCACCGGGGTCCGCGAGTACGACGACGAACTCGTCGTCGACGGAGACCTGGTTGTCGATCACGAACGGGTGGGGACGCGGCTGCTGATACGAACCCCGGCCGAGAACGTCTTCTCCTGCGCAGACGAGGAATCGGCGTGGGCGGGCTCGATCGAGCGGGCGCGATGGGTCTACGTGCGGGCGCTGGTCGAGGTCGCAACGGTCAAGACGGCGTCCTACGAGCGCCGGCTCGCGGGCGCAGATCCCGCCGCCGACCCCGAGGTGACCCTGGCGACTGCCAACGAGACGATGCAGGTGGTTCCGCGGTACGTGATGATCCACCGCAGCGGGAAGCTGCGTCTCGGCGGGCCGTACGCCGACACCGCGGACTGGGACGGCCACGTCGAACCCTGACGGATCACGGGTACGTCGACTGCCTGCGCCTCGACGACGTCCTGGGCACCAGCGGCGACCTCGACATCGACGTGCTCCGGCCGCTCACGTCGCGGGCCACCGCCGCGGAACTTCTCGAGTCATTGGGCTGGGACAAGGTCATCCGTCGATTCGTCGACGACCGCACACCCCCGCAGTAGCACCGAGCCGGCAGTGATTTGCCGCGGGCGCTTGGCCTGTTCGGCCGCGACCCGGGTCTGATCGGTGGCATTGTGAGTACGGGCTGTTATCTCATCGTGGGTGCGGCACGGCCGCACAGGTGCTACTCGGCTGGGCTTCGTCCAGCCGCCGAAGTTCATTGCAGAAGGCATGATCCGTTACCACTCGACGGGAGTTCATCGCATGGCCACGCACACCCATCTCGGACACATCTTCCACATCGCCGGCACACCGAAAGTGACCGAAGCCGCGGCCGCCCTGGTATCGATTCCCGACGGCGCCCTGGTGCTGGACGACGGCGGGCGAATCGTGTTCTGCGGTGACAGAGCCGAGATCCCGTCGGAATACGAGTCCGGCACCGTGCACGACCACAGGCCCGGCTTTCTGCTGCCTGGGTTCGTCGACACCCACATCCACTTCCCGCAGACCTACGCCGGCGACTCCTACGGCGGCGGCCAGCTGCTGGAATGGCTGACCCTGTGCATGTTCCCGTCGGAGACGAAGTTCGCCGACCCGGAGTTCGCGCAGCAGGCGGCCGTCGAGTTCACCAACCGGCGCATCTCCGCGGGCACCACGGCCGCCATGGTGTTCGGGTCGGCGTTCCCACATGCGCAGGACGCGTTGTTCACCGAGACGCAGAAGGCCGGTCTGCGGATCGTCAGCGGCCGCGGAATTCAGACCGTCGGCGGCGAAACCGCTCAGCCGCTGATGACCTCCGAAGAGGACGCGATCCGGCTCACCCGCGAGGAGATCGAGAAATGGCACGGCGCCGACACCGGCGATGTCGCCACGGCGTTGCTGCACGTGGCAATCATCCCGCGGTTCTCGCTGTCGGTGACCCCCGAGACCCTGAAAAATCTCGGAGAACTCTACGAAGAGGTCCGGGACCGCGGGGTGTACGTGCACTCGCACCTCAACGAGAACAATCGGCCCGGCACCGGCGAGGTCGACTCGACCAAAGAGACCTATCAGGTGAATTCATACCTGGACACGTACGACGGGAAGTTCCTGCCCGGCTCGGAAGTGGGCGGGAAGAGCCTGCTGGGCCGACGCACCATCCTCGCGCACTGCGTGCACTGTCAGGATGTCGAGCTCGAACGGATGGCCGAGACCGGCACGTCCGTCTCGCACTGCCCGATCTCGCAGCTGTTCCTGGGATCCGGAACGATGCCGTGGAAGCGCACCGTCGCGTCGGGCGTCAACATCTCGGTGGGAACCGATTTCGGCGGCGGCGACGAATGGCTGATTCCCCGGGTGCTCGGCGACGCGTTCAAGGTGCACATCACCGAGGCCGGTGACGACGGGGTGTCAATGCATCCGGCCGAGATGCTGTTCGTCGGCACCCTCGGCGGCGCCCGGGCACTGGACATGGAGAACCGGTTCGGCAATTTCGACGTGGGTAAGGAAGCCGACTTCGTCGTCGTCGACCCGTCCGGCACGCCTGCGCTCGACGGCCTGCTGCGCAACGCCGTTCGCGCCGCCGATCCCGATCTGGCCCGCGATCAGACCCTGTTCGCGTTGCTGATGGGGATACGCGACACGTCCATCTCCGAGGTCTACGTCGCAGGCCGAAAAGCCAAGGCGTCCTAGACGGGTGGTTCCCCGTGACCGCCGGACGACCTCACGGTCGACCGGCGGTCACGGCTAGGGGTTCACCGACGAATGGTGGTTGGCAATCAGCCACTTTCCGTCTTCGTACCGATAGACCCACGTCACCCTTGCCGCCACATCTTGACCGTTGGCGTTGATGACCCAGCGGCCCACGTTGTAGGCGAGGTTGCAATCCGAATACTTGACACTTTCCTCCATGCGGGCGATGGGATCGGCCTTGATCAGGTTGACGAAATACTCCGTTATCTCCTCCGGAGTGTCGGCGATAGGCACCGACAGGGTCGGCAGCAGCACCGCATCCGGCCGGTACAACGCGGCGACCCTGCTCGCGTCACCGCTTTCCAGTGCGTCATTCCAACTCGTGAAGAGCGCATCCAGTTCACTGTCTGTCGCGCGCACGCAATTGTCTTCGGAGTCAGAGGAACTGCCCGAGGAACAGGCGACCGCCGAAATTGCCAACGCGAGAATCGCAAAGCCCAAGCCGAACGGTGTGGTCTTCATACCAACCTCCGCGGAGAAAGGCGCCTACGGGAATTGACCCGCTAATCGATAAAGCGTAACTCCGGGACCTGGCTCTGCGGATCGGATCAGCGCACGTCGACCCACCCACGGGATGCGACCGATGCCGTGATGGCGTCGAGAGTGTCGGCCGCGGCCACGGCGTCGGCGATCGTTGCGCCCCGGGGCTTTCCGTCGACGATCGAGGCGATGAAGTTGTTCCCCTCGATGACCTTGAGGTCGTCGTAGCTCATCGAGGACGCGGAACCCGGCTGGAAACGGGCATACGCTCCGGCGTCGGGGCCCACCCACACCGTGGTGATCGACTGGTCCTGGTATTTGCTCCCGAGGCTCGTTCCGAGTTCGTTCATCCGGCGGAAGTCCCAGTACACCGCACCCTTGGTGCCGTGGATTTCGAACCCGTAGTTGTTCTGCTCGCCGACGGCCACGCGACTTGCGTCCAGCGTTACCCGTCCGCCGGACGACAGGCGAACCAGCGCGCTGACGAAGTCGTCGTTCTCCACCGGCCCCAATTTGCCGCCCGTCGCGCGCGCATGCCCGCTGGTGGCACCCGTCGGGACAGCGCGCTGGGGGATGAAGATCGCGGTGTCGGCCACGACTGCGTCGATGTTGCCGAGCAGGTACCGGACCAGGTCGACACCGTGCGAGGCAAGGTCTCCCAGAACGCCCGACCCACCGCGCGCGTTCTCGTAACGCCAGCTCAGCGCCCCGTCCGGATGCGCGGCGTAGTCGCTGAGGAAGCGGAATCGCGAGTGCGTGATGGTGCCCAGTTCGCCCGACGCGATGAGGTCGTGCGCCATCGCGACAGCGGGTGCGTTGCGGTAGTTGAATCCGACGGTCGACTGAACGCCCGCCTTCTCGACGGCGGCGGCCACTGCCTTCGCATCCTCGGATGACAGCCCGACCGGCTTCTCGATCCAGATGTGCTTGCCCGCCTCGGCCATCGCGACACCGATCTCGCGGTGTAGGAAGTTCGGTGCGGTGATGCTGACTGCGTCGATGTTCTGGTCGGAGGCGATGTCACGCCAGTCGGTCAGCGCTACGCCGAACCCGAATTGGGCGGCGGCCTCCTCGGCGCGGCCGGGTACCTCGTCGGCGACGGCGCCCAGACGGATCGGCGGCGCTTCCGGGAAGTGGTGGCGCTGACGGAGATACGCGTTCGTGTGCACTCGGCCCATCCAGCCGAATCCGGCGACGGCTACTGCGATTTCGGTGGGGTTGACGTTGGTCAAGATCGACTCCGGAACTGATCGGGCGGCGTGTGTCTCTACGACAGTGCTGCGCGCCGGGAGCGAAGTCAATCGTTTGTGCTGACAAAGTGGCTCTCGAGGTGATTTTGATGGCTTTTCCGGGCCAGCGACTACGCGCCCGCGCGTCGCACCAACGCCGGTACGCCGGCGTCGACCCGAACCATCCACTGATCCAGCGACTCGAACATCTCGTCCCCCGACGGTCCACCGGGAACAGAGAGCTCATGCAACGCTTGGCCTTCCGAAGGAACAAGCGAAACCTGGGGCGGAACGTCCTCACCCGATGCCGAGCCCGACACCACGTCCGCAGTTCGCAGGACAGCGGCGAGAATGCTGCCCTGTTCGTCCGCCAGGATCTGCATCTGGGAAACCCGTGGTGATTCCTGTGTCGTCATGCGAGGACGCCTCCTTCCAGATGGAACCACACGCCCGAAGTGGAGCTGTTGTGAATGCCGAGCACGTAGTACTGCTTGCTGGGGCCGCCGAACACCGGTGCGGCGGCGGTGCCCTGCCACTGCGTCATCAGGATCTTCGTGCCACCACCACCCTGGCTGGCATCGAGTCTCGCAGTCGCCAACTGTGGCCCCTTCCAGATGTCTCCAAACGAGAAGGAGAATTGATTCGCCTGCCCAGCGGCGAGAAAAAGCCCCTGAGGGGTTGTCGACCAAGCCATTTCGGTGTCCTTTCGTCGAATCACGAATGCGATACAGGACCGACCGTATGAGGAGATTCAACAGTTGAACCGAGTAGTCGACTACTCGAAATCTCTCGGCCGAGGGCCTGACCGGTCGACGCATCGATCGAGCGAACACGGAAACGAGCAACGGTCAGGTGGTCAGTTTCCGTTGCCGGTTCGCTGCCCGCCGGATCTGAAGGATCCGGACACCGCCGACGAGCGCCATGATCACCGCGCCCGCGATGGCCGCGAACAGCAGGGTGACACCGAGCGGGACCGTGAACTCCCAGACGAACAGTTCGAGAACGACACTGTCGAGGTTCTGCAGGATGAACACGAGAAGCAGGACCAGGACGAGGATGCCGATGACCAGACCAGTCCAGGTGGCCCCGGTACGGGTGTGCTTGATCCCCTTGCCTCTCGCCACGTCCGACGGCACCCCGGAACCCGCGTCGTGGGGACGCGGGTCGGAGGACGGCACCTCACCACCAGGCGGGTGTCCTGTCGGGAGACCGGATCCGGAGTTCGGTGTTTCGTCCGTTGGCGGCAACATGAGACCCGATTACCCAGGCCGTCACCCCACCAACCGGGTCGGGGCTGTTCCCTCGGGAGCAGCCCCGGTTGTCGATCATCGTGGTGTAATCGCCGGGGGCAGGTAACGGTCGATCAAATCCTGGATGGGATCTGGCGCCACCTGCGGCGGGGGTGACACCGGGTCCTGCGCGAAGGCACCGAGCACGTCGCTGGTGTGCTGTTCGGCGGTGCCGTACGTGTTGGCCGATACCGAGAAATCAGGCCCGAACGATGCAGAAGCGACAACACTGGGCCCGTAGTCCGACCAGCCCCATTTGGTTCCGGTCACCGATGGCAGCCGCCCGGTGCCCCAGTTCTGATGGGTTCCGTCGGCGGCGGCGGGGGCCGCGGTGGCCATCCACTCCAGAATCTGGCTGTCCGGATCGATGGTCTTCTTCGCCTCGAGAAACGTCACGGTGTCCGCGGTGCTGGTCACCGCGTCGCCCCAGAATCCGGATCCCCGGGTACTGGTGAGCCGATACTCGGCGGCGATCACATCGATCGACTGCGGGTACTTGGCGTACGCCTGCGAGGCTGCGTTGTCGTCGCTGTCACGGATCATCCGCTGCCCGAGAGCGAGGTCCTCGGGCGAGCCGTCGCCGTGCCGGAGCAGGTAGTCGGCTACATACAGTTTCACGATCGACAATCCCGGCCTGGCTTCCCCCTGATTAGCCGTCCCGACGCGGGTTCCGCTCGGGCTGTGCATGAACGACAGCGCCGTCCGCGCCGGCACCTCATCGATCCTGTCGGGCGTCGGCGCCGAGTGAGCCGTCATTCCGGACGCGAACGCGACGAGCCCGGCTACCAACAGCGACAGCGCGGAGCAACACACCCACCTGTTCATACCGCGCGAGTACCCGGTTCCACCGGGCTCAGCCGTCCCGGTCACCGGAAATCTGGTTCCTACGGTGTCGGTGTCCCGAGTCGGTGCGCCGATCGGCACCGTCGGTGCACACTGAACTCAGCCCCGCGGCCCGGATCGGTGCTCTTACCGGAACCGCGGAGGCGGTGCAGGAGGACCGGATGTTCCACCGCGGCGAGCATGCCGTCACCGAAGCTCCCACGCTCGACGAGGACCTGCTCGTCGAGCCCGTAGCCCGCCGCCGCCCGTGGGTCGAATTCTTCGCGTCCACGCCCGGACGGCTGTCCATGCTGGGGATCGCGCTCATCGCCGCGGTCATCGCGGCGGGCGCGGTCACCTCGGCGGCGGTCGGCGCGCGGCAACAGCGCGTCGAGACACTGCGCACCCACACCGAGCCCCTGGCAAACGCCGCCCAGGCCCTCTACAGCTCGCTGTCGATCGCCGATGCCGCCGCTATCACGTCCTTCATCTCCGGTGGCGGTGGTGTCGAGTCGTCTACCGGCGCGGAGCAGTTCACCCAGGCGATCGGGGACGCGTCGAACGCGCTGGTCACGGCGACCAACGGGGTGTCGTCGCAGGACGCCGGATCGCTGGCGCTGCTGTCGGACGTGGTGCGCGACCTCGCCGAGTACTTCAACCTCGTGGCCACGGCTCAGGCGAACGACCGGGCCGGCAACCCGGTCGGGGTGGCGTATCTGGCCGATGCGTCCGCGCTCATGCAGGACACCATCCTCCCGTTGGCGGAGCGACTCTACGTCCATCAGGCCGAGGCGGTCGCCGAAACCCAGACGCACACCGCCCAGCTGCCCGCGGCCGCCTTCACGGTGACGGCGGCCGCCCTCGTCGCCCTCGTTCTCGCCCAGCTGTACCTCATCCGGAAGAGCAAGCGCCGGTTCAACCCCGGCCTCGCTGTCGCCACCCTGCTGATGGCCGGGCTTCTGTTGTGGCTGATCGCCGGAAGCCTGGTGTCGACATCGGCGAGTGAACACGCGAGAACCGAAGGAACGCAACCCATCAACGCGGTTGCCCGCGCTCGCATCCTGGCGCAGCAGGCCCGCGCCGACGAAACTCTCGCCATCCTGCAACGCGGGTCCGACACCCAGTCGGAAGTCGACTACGCGCGGCACTCCCAGGCCTTGTCCGACGAGCTCACCCGGCAGCTGGAGAGCTCGCATGGTCGCGCCGCCGAGCAACACCTCCGCGACGCCGTGACGGCTCGCGACGGCTGGCTGGCCGCGCACCGGGACATCGAGGGCGCCCTCGAGCGCGGTGACTACCCGACAGCTGCGGCGATCGCCGCCGGATCCGGCTCGGGCACATCGTCGACGCAGTTCGCCGCCCTGGACGAGTCCCTGAGGAACGCGATCGAGCGACTCCGCGACGACGAGGCCAGCGCGGTGACGGACGTCTACCGGTCGATGTCGGCACTGGCAGTCGGTAGCATGATTATTGGCGTGTCCTGCGGATTCGCCGTCGGCGGGGGGATCTGGCCGCGATTGAACGAGTACCACTGATGACACAGGTGAGGCTTTCGAGACCGGTGGCAAGACGGTGTGTCCGGCACCTCGTCGGCGTTCTCGCCGTCGCTGTCCTCGCCGGCTGCGCCGCACCCGACCCTCTCACCCCGCCCATCACGAGCACCTACACCGCACGACCGATGACGGAAGGCGCACAGATCATCCCGCCGACGAACAGTCCGCCGCCTGAACCGCCGCTCCCTGAGTCGTGCGGGGCGCTCGCGAGCCTGCGACCCGGCCCGCAGCCCCCGCCCGGGCAGATGCCGCCCGGGGGATCACTCGCCGAGATCGCGGGACGGGGCCGGTTGATCGTCGGCGTCGACCAGAACACCAATCTCTTCAGCTTCCGAGACCCGACCACGGGCACCCTGCAGGGGTTCGACGTCGATGTGGCGAAGGAGATCGCCCGCGACATCTTCGGCGATCCGACCAAGATCGAGTTCCGGCTGCTCACCTCCGCCGGCCGGTTCTCCGCACTCGAGAACAATGACGTAGACGTCGTCGTCCATGGCTTCTCGATCACGTGTGAACGTGCACAACTTGTCGGCTTCTCCACCGAGTATGTCCGCGCCTTTCAACGCATTCTGGTCCCTCGGGGTTCCGACATCGCCGGACCGGCGGACCTGGCCGGAAAACGGGTCTGCACCTTCATCGACACCACGTCGCTCGGCACCGTCCAACGGGTCGCGCCGGACGCCACGATCATCGCGGTCCCCGACTGGGACGACTGCCTGGTCACCATGCAGAAGAAGCAGGCCGACGCGACCAGCACCTCCGACTCGATCCTCGCCGGACTCGCTTCCCAGGACCGGAATCTCCAGATCGTGGGGCCACGGCTGGAGGCAGAAGAGCACTGGGCGATCGGTGTAAACAAGGGCAGGGAAGATCTGGTGCGGTTCGTCAACGGCACCCTCGACCGATTACGTGCAGACGGCACGTGGACGAGCATCTACGACCGGTGGCTAGCGGCCCCGCTCGGACCCGTCGCGGGCCCGCCCCCACCTACCTATCGTGATTGAGGGGCATGAAACGTCGGGCGCCGTCTCGAACCGCGCATATCCCTCGTCGAGGACGCCGCGAGCGAGGCATTCTTCGAGGAGAAAAGAAAATGCAGGCTGCCTCTGGTGCGTCAATATTCCCGATGAACGCACGCGAGGTCTCATGTGCATATCCGTGGCGGTCGTATTATTCCGCCCCGCGATTCACTAGCGAATTTCGGGTTACTCCCCTGGGGCGGGATGTCGACTCTTTCGCGTAGGTTGCGAGCTGGTGCGCCCGAGTCCTCGCGACGAGGTGGAGCCGCCGCCGAAACACATACCTACCGATCAGGGCGGCGGCCCGGCTGCCCCCAGGCGAGCCGGGCCACCGCTGTCCCGAATTGCTCCGTCGGTCAGCCGAGGCCGATGCCGCCGCCGAAAGTGACACTCAGCCACTTCAGGAACGCCTCGAACGCGACGTTGAAGTCGATTCCTGCAGAACCCATCTGAATTCACTCCTCTCCTGGTGATGAAAATCCACGGGATCGTCGATCGCCGCTTACTCCATTTATCGCGTTCGCGATCGCGGGACGTTTCACCAAACCCGGATATTCTCACATTCTGAAATTTAACAACCGTCCATCTTGATCTGAACAATGGATCGTTGAATACGCCATTCCACGTGAAGGTTCGTTTTGTTTCTCGTGTTTATTCAAGTGAATTGTGAGCAATCAGAGCAGCCAGGAAGTTGGCACTGATCGAGATGGCCGCGCGGGCGCGGGGATCACCTTCGAGTGTCTGGGGCGGGTCGGTTCTCCGGCCGGGGGTGGGCCCGCGCCCAGGTGGCGTAGCGGGCGGCGAGGGGGGCGGCGGTGAGTCCGTGCGCCAGGACGGAGAGTGCGATCGTGATCACCGCGGTGGTCACGAGTAGTTCTTCGTGGGGTAGCTCGCCCGGTTCTTCGAGGATGAGGATGACGAAGACGATGGTGGCGAGGCCGCGGGGCCCGAACCAGCCGAGAAAGGCCAGGGTCGGGGCGCGTGGGTGGGTGCCGACAAGGGACAGTGCGACGGGGATCATCCGGACGACGGTCAGGCTCACGACGGCGTACCCGAGCACGGCCCAGGAGAGACTACCGAGTGCGGGACCGAGCAGCACGGCGCCGAAGACGATGAAGGTCACGGCGCTGAACAGGTCACCGGTCTCGTCGATCATGTGCCCGGCGTCGTCGTCGACGTCGGCGCGGCGCCGGAGTGCGCCGAAGGTCAGTCCGCCGACGAACGCGGCGATGAATCCGGAACCGCCCAAAGGCACAGCGGCGGTGTAGGCGAGCAGTGCTGCGGTCACCGGCACCGTGTGCGCCCACAGCGGATCGAGGGCGTGGCGCCGACTGGCCGTCACCAGGACCGTGGCGGCGAGTACGCCTGCCACGACCCCGGCGACGACCCCGTATCCGATCTGCTCGGTGACCAGACGGGCGGCCGCACCATCGCCGATCGCGCCCGCTTCAGCTTGCGCGATTGCGAGCACTATCAGGAACAACGGCACACAGATACCGTCATTGAGGCCGCTTTCGACGTTCAAGCCCTGGCGTATCCGCATCGGTAGCACGGGGAGGGTAACCACGGCCTGACCGAGCGCGGCGTCGGTGGGGGCGAGGATCACCGCGAGCAGCAACGCCTCGGGCCAGGCGAGATCGCCGAGCACGATCGCGGCGGCACCGAATCCGGCCGCGATGGTCAGCGGCAGACCGATACCGAGAAGTCGTGCAGGTAAGGAGATCTCGGTGCGGAGTTCGGTCAGGTCGACGTGTGCAGCATCGGAGAACAGCACCAACGCCAGGGTCACCTCGGCGAGCAGTTTGACGATCTCGGCGGTTGCGTGCACGTCGACCACGCCGGCCGCCTCCACGCCGAGCAGGAGCCCGGTGACGGTGAAGACGATCGGGGCGGTGATCGGCGTGCCCGCAACGCGCCGGGAGATCGCCGCGAAGCCGAGCAGGACCACGGCGATCGCGGGCAGCGCCCACGTCATGGCGGCCACGCCTCACACCCGGTCGATATCGCCGTGGCGCGAGGTCGTGTCGTGAGGCCGCAACCCTCGATTCGCATGATGAATCCCCTGTCCCACCGTCGTCCTCTTTGGTTGCGGAAATGCCTGTCGCACTGTTCGTTGTCGCTAGCCGTTTATCTCGCCGTCCGATATGGCCGTGCGGCTCGGTCTCTGTCGGGATGCCAGGTCGAGACGGCCCAGATCACCACGGCGTTGAGGGCGATGATCGTGATCGCCCACATGGGGTAGTAGGGCAACCAGAGGAAGTTGACGACGATCGAGATTGCGCAGATCACCATGGCGCCCCCTCGCGCCCAGGTGGCACCGGTGAACAGGGCAATTCCGGCGGCGGTGACGATCGCGCCGAGAACCAGGTGGGTCCACCCCCATGCGGTGAGGTCGAATTGGTAGGTGTAGTCGATTCCGGTGACGATTACCTCGTCCTTGGAGATCGCGGACAGGCCCTGGAGTAGCTCGAGGACACCGACGGTGACCAGCAGAACCGCCCCACCCATCGCGGATCCTTGCGCCCCACCGCGTTTGACCACAGATTCCTCGGACATGACCGTTTCCCTTCCCGGGCAACGCGTGAAGTGTTCCGGCGAGCTCCATTGTCCTCCGGTCGGGCCGGTCATGGCGGCAATTCGCGGCAGAAGTGGGCCCGCCGAGTTGTCTCCAGGACCAGGAGCACGGGGACGACGCCCACGGGTGATGGTCGGATGCAGACCGCGGAGGGCGCGGTACCGCTGCGGTAGCCACCGGCGGCGGTCTATGTGGCGGTTGCGCCTTGGGGTTGATCGTCGGCGTCGGGTAGGGGGCGTCGGCAGATTTCGTGGGCTTCGTCGGCCGAGAGGCCGAACATGCGCAAGAGGTCCTCGGTGACCTGGTCGGTGTCCTCCGCGTCGTCACGTTCGGGGTGGTCGTGCAGCAGTTGACCCAGACATAGTGCGGCCCCCGCTGTGATTGTCAGGGCCAGTTCGGGATCGCGCACGGTGAACCGGCCCGCACGGGCAGCTGCCTCGATGTCTCGGCGAGCTCTCGGCGCCAGACCTTTGTCCGAGCTGACCAGACTCGGCCCGTCGCGGAGCAGTACTTTGCTCAGTTCGGGATTCCTGCGATGCAGGCGTCCGGTCAGACGGAAGCTCTGCGCAAAGATCTGGGCAGGGTCGTCCAGATCTGCGGTCAGTTCGTCGAGCACCGCGCCGTGACGGTCGAGGGCCTCCTCCACTGCCGCATGGAAGAGCTCCTCCTTGGTCTGAAAGTGGTTGTAGAACGACCCCATTCCGACATCTGCGGCCTGGGTGATCTCGAGAATCGGGGCGGTCAGTTTCCCTGCCGCCATGAAGGACTGGGCTGCGCGTACGAGCGCGGCGCGGGTACGCGCCTTGCGCCGTTCCAGGCGGTTCGGTGCGTCGGCGATCTGCTCGGTCATGCCTGCGTGCCCTTCTCCTGATCCGTCTGACCTTGCCCTACATTACCCGCGCGTCATCAATATTGACGAATTCCTCAAACTCGGCAACTACTCCACTCCGCGAGCAGTCGCCACATCGGTCCAGCCTAATGGCCGAGGATCTTGATCCCGACCACGAGAACGCCCACACCGACCAAACCTGTGACGGTGAACAGCTGTTGCCACCAACGTAATTGGGCCATTCGCACGGCGAGTAGAGCAATTACGCCAAGTTCGACGACGAGGATCCACATTGCGATCCACATCGCTGTGGATGTGCTCAGCAGTCCGAAAGCGGCTGCGACCAATACCAGCAGTGGCAATACCGCGGCCTCCACGATCTGGCCGGAAGCCTGGAGCATCCGCAGCGCTGCCCGTCCGCGCGGAGCGCGGTGGTACGCGCCGAGGTGTGCTACCCAGTCGGCCAGCAGGCTCGCCGCCCAGAGCCCGCCGGTGGCCACCGAGACATCCATGACCCGCGCCCATGGGCTCGTCTCGGGAGCCGTATAGCGGACGAGGACGGCGAGCGTCGCCAAACACGTCATCGCGCCGTACACACGCTCCCGCAGGAGCGCGACGACATGCTCCACGGGAATCTCTTCCCGATTCGTCTCGCCGGCCCCGCCAGTCACTTCAGTCACCACGCCAATCGGTTCGAATCTGCCTTGTCCGAGCAACCCTTGCACCAATCCCATTCCAGCCATTCGTATCCCGTCGACGACGCGTCTGCCCATGGCGGTCGAGGGCCTCCTCCACTACCGCGTGAAAGAGCTCCTCCTCGGCCCGGAAGTGGTGCGCGTCGTGCGCGGTTCCAGGCGCTTCAGTGGCTCGGCGACCTGCTCGATCATGCCTGCGCGCTCATCTCCTGATCCGCCTGACCTCGCCCCACCCTAGCGCCCGTCATCAATATTGACGAATTCCTCAAATACTCTTGACTGACGATATGGTCGTAAGTGACGATATCGTCATAAATCGAAGGGAGTGGTCAATGAGTGTCCACCATGACCCGCATACCGGTCTGCACAGTGAGCAGGGCGCCCTGGCGGGCGAACACCGGGGGCGGGCCGCCGAGCCGATCATCAAGGTGCATGACCTCGCGTGGCTGGAGTTCGAGAAGCCCGACCTCGAGCGGGCGGAGGCGTTCGCCCATGCCTTCGGTTTTACGACGGCGCTCCGCACCGCACACGAACTGCAGTTGCGCGGTACACACCCCGGCTCGCCCTGCGTGCTCATCCGCCGAGGCCCACGGTCGCGGTTCGTCGGTCCAGCCTTCCGGGCAGCCGACTCGACCGACGTGCTGCGATTGGCGGACGCGGTCGGAGGTGCGGTCGTGCCCCTCCCCGAGAGCCTGGGCGGGATCACGGTCGATGTCACAGATCCCAGCGCTTTGGGAGTCCGCGTCGTGTCCGACACGTTCGAGTTGCCGGCGCTGTCCGATCAGGCCCCGCTCCCACTGAATTTCGGACACGACCGCGGGCGGGTGAACGCCCCCCAGCGGCCACCCCGCGCGCCGGCCACCGTGCAACGGCTCGGTCACGTCGTGCTCCAGACGACGACGTACCTCGAAACACTCAACTGGTACCTCGAGCACCTCGGACTGATCGTCAGCGACTTCCTGTACTACCCCGGTCAACGGGCCCGGGGCCCGATCATGAGCTTCATCCGCTGCGACCGGGGCGCCACGCCCACCGACCATCACACGCTCGCGATGGTTCTCGGCCCGGCCAACCGCTATGTGCATTCGGCATATCAGGTCGCCGACCTCGACTGCCTCGCTGCAGGAGGCGAATACCTGCTCGACCGGGGCTACCGCCGGTCCTGGGGCATCGGCCGGCACATCCAGGGCAGCCAAATCTTCGACTACTGGCGCGACCCCGACGGATTCATGGTCGAGCACTTCAGCGACGGCGATCTTTTCGACAGCACACTCGACGCGGGCTGGGCACCGATGACCGCGTCCGGACTGGCCCAGTGGGGGCCGCCCGCCACCAAAGACTTCCTCGGATTGAACCCCGGTCGGGAATCACTCCAGGAATTGCGCGCCATTGTCAATGCGCTGCGCGCCGACAACGAATTCGACCTCCACCGCCTCCGCGGCCTTCTGAAAGTTGCCAGCTCATGACAATCTCCGTCCTCCGCACCGTCGATGCCTGGTGGGTCGTCACACCCACTGGTGCAACACGGGTAGACACCGAGGCCACCACCACTGCCCAACTGCTGGCCGACCGGCCGGCCGTCGAGGCAGCGGCGTCCAGCGAGGGCACCGTGGCCGTCGAGACTCTCTCGTTGCTCTCCCCGGTCACCGCCCCCTGCCGGGTGGTCGCACAGATGACGAACTTCGCCTCGCACGTCGAGGACGCCGGGATGAACCCCGACACCATTCCGTTGACCTTCTTTCGGAAGTCCTCCGGGTCGATCAGCGGCCCCAACGACGACGTGATCCGTCCTGCCCATGTCCGCCTGCTGGACTACGAGGTGGAGATCGGGCTCGTCCTCGCCCGCGACATCCCGGTCGGGACGGCGATCACCGCAGACACTCTCGCCGATTACGTTGCCGGACTGGTTGTCACCAATGACATCTCCGCGCGCGACATCCAGCTTCCCAAAACGCAGTTCTACGAGGCCAAGTCATACCCGACGTTCACCCCGGTCGGCCCCGCGCTGGTACTGCTGGACGGCGACGAACTGAAGCGGTTCACCGACCTGCGCCTGCGGCTCTGGGTCAACGGCGAGCCGCGCCAGAACATGACCGTTGCCGACATGATCTACCAGCCGACCGAGACTTTGCAGGCGCTGACCCGGTTTCAACGCCTCGATGCCGGGGACTTGCTGCTGACCGGAACACCGGTCGGGACGGCACTGAGCGCCCCACCGAAGCCGATCGCACTCCTCTCCTCCCTGCTGCCGCCCGCAGTCAAATGGAAGCTCTTCTTCGCGGGCCAGGCCAAGAATTCGAACTATCTGCAGGACGGCGACCTCATCGAAGCCACCGTCTTCACAGACGACGGGACCATCGACTTGGGGCGCCAGCGCACGGTGGTGAGGTACGCCCGATGACCACCGACCTGCTGTGGCCGCATTACGCGGCGCCCACGGATCTCGCGACGATCGAGTCCGTGCCGCTGCGCGATCGGGGGCTTCCGGAGTCCACCTATGCGTTGCTCACCCGCGCGGCCCGCAAGTGGCCGGATCGCCTCGGGCTCACCGTCCTCCCCGACGGCGCGCGGTGGCGGGAGCCGGTGCAGCGCAGTTTCTCCGAACTACTCGACGATGTTCATCGTTACGCGAACTTGCTCCATCGTCTGGGCGTGCGGCGTCACGACGCCGTCGCCCTGCTGGCGCCCAACTGCGCCGAGTTGATCCCCGCTACTCTCGCCGCACAGCTTGCCGGCATCGCAGCTCCCATCAACGCCGCGCAGTCGCAGCAGCACATCGCCGAATTGTTGCGCCGCTCAGGTGCCCGGGTACTCGTCGCGGCCGGACCGGAACTTGCGCCCGAGACATGGGAGGCCGCGCACAGGATTGCCGTGAGCGGGAAGGTGGACGCCGTGCTGGTCTTGCGGCCCACCGGCGCAGCCGGCGCGCCTGCGGACCTGCCCGAGGTCGACGGAGTGCGGATCGGCTACCTCAGTGCGCTGGCGGCCGATATCGATTCCTCCGACTTCGTCGGTGATCCCCCCCGTGGGTTCGACGTGGCCGCACTGTTTCACACCGGTGGTACCACCGGTGTTCCGAAGCTGGCCGCCCACACCCACGACAACGAGGTCGCCGATGCCTGGATGCTGGCCGCGAACTCGTCCTGGGACTCGGACTCCGTCGTTTTCGCCGCCCTGCCGCTGTTCCATGTCAACGCCTTGATGGTCACGCTGCTGGCGCCGCTGTTCAAGGGCCAGGGTGTGGTGTGGGCCGGCCCGCTCGGCTATCGCGACCCGGACTTGTCCAGCGAATTCTGGAAGATCGTCGAGCACTACCGCATCGCGTCGATGAGCGCGGTGCCCACCGTATACGCGGCCCTCGCGCAGCGCCCGGTCGATGCCGACATCAGTAGTCTGCGATTCGCCATGGTGGGAGCATCGCCTCTACCGACCGCGCTCATCGAAAAGTTCCAGGACCACACGAGTGTGCCCCTCCTCGAAGGCTACGGACTGACGGAGGCAACCTGCGCGACTGCACGCAGCTTCACCGACGCGCCACGTCCTGGCTCGGTCGGGGTACGGATGCCCTATCAGCAGGTCAAAGTGGTACGCGTCCGCGAAGACGGCACCTGGGAAGACCTGCCCACCGGAGCGACCGGAGTGCTGGCGATCAGCGGTCCGACGGTGTTCGCCGGCTATGTCGCCGCCCACGACGAACACGGACCCGTTCTCGACGGCATGGGCAAACTGGTCGACGGCTGGCTCGACACCGGCGACCTGGCGCGCGTCGACAGCGACGGCTTCATCTACCTGGTCGGACGCGCGAAGGACGTCATCATCCGGGGCGGGCACAACATCGATCCAGCGGTCATCGAAGACGCCCTTCTGGCCCATCCGCAGGTCACCGCGGCCAGCGCGGTGGGGCGGCCCGATGCCCATGCCGGCGAAGTGCCCGTTGCCTACGTCACCGTTGTCGCCGACGCCGGTATCACCGCTCACGAGCTACAAGCCTGGGCGGGCGAGCGCGTCCCCGAACGGGCCGCGGCACCCAAGGCGGTCACCATCCTCCCCGCGTTGCCCGTCACGGCGGTAGGCAAGCTCTACAAGCTCGCACTGCGCGCCGACGCGACACGGCGCGAACTCGAGCATGCCCTCGCCGCCGTCGCAGGCATCGACAGCATCCATGCGTCCGTCGAGGACGGTTCGATCCTCGCCACGGTCGAGATCGATGGATCTGTCGGCGAACCGACGGTCAAGGCGATCCTGGACCGATACGCGATCAATTGGAAGGTCACGGTGCGCACATGACCACCGCATCACTGGTTCTGGCACTCTGCCTCGCAGTCTTCTACCTCCTGCTCGGCGTCGGCAAGATAGCGGCGACCTCGCCGATGCGGGAACGAGCAGCCCACGTCGGTATGCCCGTCGGCACGTATCGGGGTATCGGTGCGCTCGAGGTCGCCGGTGCCGTCGGTCTCCTGATCGGCGGACTCGTGCCGGCGCTCGGCGCCGCAGCCGGCATCGGGCTGCTGCTCCTGATGGTGGGTGCCGTCGTGACGCACGTACGGAACGGTGACGGACTGCGTGAGATGGCGCCCGCCATCGTCGTCGGCGTAGCGATCGTGGCCTACCTCGTAGTCCTGTTCGGATCGATCCGATGAGCGAGCGGGTCGTCCCAGTCGTCATCGTCGGTGCCGGGCCCACCGGACTGACCGCCGCCACGCTGCTGGCCCAGTACGGTGTCGAGTGCCTGATACTCGAGCGCTGGGAGGGCGTCTATGCGCAGCCGCGGGCGGTCCACCTCGACGGTGAGATCCACCGGATCGTGGCGCACCTCGGGATCGCCGAAGAGTTCGCGGCGATCTCCCGGCCGTGCCTCGGGTTGCGGCTTCTCGACCGGAACATGCGCGTTCTCACCGAGTTTCACCGAGACCCCGGCCTGGGCGTACACGGCTACCCCGAGGCCAACATGTTCGACCAGCCGCAGTTCGAGGAGATCCTGTGCGCCAACCTGAAACGGCACCCGAAGGCCTCCCTGCGCGGCAACGTAGCGGTCACCGGGCTGACCGACGACACGCCCGGCACCATTCGCGTCGACTTCACCGACCGAAGCACCGGTATGCAGGAATCGGTGCAGGCCAGATATGTCCTCGGCTGCGACGGCGCCAACAGTCTGGTCAGGGACCAGATTCAGGCAACGATGCGGGACCTGAAGTTCGAACAACGCTGGCTGGTTGTCGACGTCGCGACCACCGCCGACCTCGGCGAGTGGGAGGGCGCCCACCAGGTGTGCGACCCCGTGCGCGCGGCAACATACATGCGGATCGGAAACACTCGCTACCGCTGGGAGTTCCGGCTCCAGCCCGGCGAGACCGCCGACGACTATCGCGACATCGCCCGACTGCAACCCCTCATCTCGCCGTGGACGCGGAAAACACCGGTCGCCGACCTGACGCTCGTCCGCGTGGCCGAGTACACCTTCCGAGCCCAGATCGCGGACCGATGGCGCGACCGGCGCGTGTTCCTACTCGGCGACGCCGCCCATCTCACACCGCCGTTCATCGGACAGGGGATGGGGGCTGGGATCCGCGACGCGATGAACCTCGCCTGGAAACTTGCCGGCGTCCTCACCGGGGATCTGCCCGAAAGCGCACTCGACACCTACGAGATCGAACGCAAGCCCCACGCGCTCGCACTGATCCGGCGCGCCAAGCTCGTCGGAATGGCCATGACCGAAGGAGGCGAACTCGGCAACCTCATCCGTCGCATCGTCGTACCACTGCTGCATCGTATGCCGGGCCTGAGCGACAAGATCATGGACGGCGAGACGCCGGCCCTCCACCGCTCCACTCTGATAGAACGACCTCGACTACGCAGAAGCCGAGCGGGCCGCCTGATCCCGAATCCGGACCTCGACCGGGGTCGCCGATTCGCCGAGGTCGTCGCAGGCCGGTTCGCGGTTGTCACCTCCCTCTCCCCGACCCCGACACAACGCACCGACATCGAACAACGCGGCGGCACAGTCCTGGTGGCTCGACCCGGCACCGATCTGCACCACTGGCTACACCGCGCCCGCGCCCGCGCCGCCGTCATCCGGCCCGACGGCACCGTCCTGAGTAGCGGCAACGACCTGTGTGCCGTCTGCACCAACCTCCCCCGCTTCCACACCGACCGCGTGCCGACGTTCCTCACCCAGTGACCCACCCCCGCGGGCGCGAGCACGCGATATTCGCTCGTCCCGTGCACCAGTCGACATCGAAAATCACTGCGTACCAGTCGAAGTGATTCGCATCATAAATTACTCGCCCGTAACCTACGGGATCGTAACTTACGGTACCGTAGGTGCATGGCGATATCGGACATCAAGGAGTACGCGCACCTGACGGACGCCGACGTCGAGGCCATCGGCCGCGACCTGGATGCGATCCGACGGGACATCGAGGAATCCCGCGGGGCACGCGACGCCCGGTACCTCCGCAACACCATCCGGCTGCAACGCGGACTGGAACTCGGCGGCCGGGCGGTGCTCTTCGGCTCCCGCAAGCGTTCGCTGTGGGTGCTGGGCACCGGGATGCTCTCGTTGTCGAAGATCATCGAGAACATGGAGCTCGGGCACAACGTGATGCACGGGCAGTGGGACTGGATGAACGACCCCGAAGTGCACTCCGCGAACTGGGAATGGGACAACGCCGATCCGTCGGCGCACTGGAAGATCACCCACAACTACGCGCACCACAAATACACCAACGTCCTCGGCATGGACGACGACGTGGGATTCGGCCTGCTCCGCGTCACCCGTGACCAGCGCTGGAAGCCGTTCTACCTCGGCAACCTCGCCTACAATGCGATCCTCGCGGCGCTGTTCCAGTACGGCCTCGCCATCCAACTGCTCGAGCTCGGCAAAGTGACCCGGGGGCGGGACGACCGTGAACTCACCAGGAAGCGCGGCAAGGAAGTGCTCGCCAAGCTCGGCAGGCAGACCCTCAAGGACTATCTCGTGTACCCGGCGCTGACCGGCAAGGCATGGAAGTCCACGGCCAAGGCGAACGCGACCGCCAACCTCGTCCGCAACCTGTGGACCAACGCCGTGATCTTCTGCGGTCACTTCCCGGACGGCGCCGAGAAATTCACCAAGACGGACGTCGACAACGAGACGCACGCCCAGTGGTACCTGCGGCAGATGCTCGGCTCCGCGAACATCTCGGGCGGCCCCGTCATGGACTTCATGACCGGCAACTTGAGCTATCAGATCGAGCACCACGTCTTCCCGGACCTGCCGTCCAACCGCTACCACGAGATCTCGATCCGCGTGAAGCAGCTGTGCGAGAAGTACGACCTGCCGTACACGACCGGCCCGCTCGCAGTGCAGTACTGGAAGTCGTGGCGCACCATCGCGAAGCTCTCGCTTCCCGACAAGTACCTCACGGACACCCGCGACGCAGCGCCCGAAACTGCGTCCGAAGCCGGGTTCGGCGGCCCCCCCGCCACCGATCCGCTCACCGGCCGCCGTATCGGCCTGGCGACGACGATCGAGAAGAAGCGCAAACGCGGTGTCGTCCGCCGAATCCTCGGAATGCGCTGACCATCAACGTCGCTGCGGGCTGACAGCCACAGCACTTCCACCATATTGCGCCCGGGCGATGCCGACCGTAACCGCCCGGTGAACATCGCCGAACGCAGTCACTCTGGCGCCGTCCAGGTGTCGGCGGCGGCGTGAATTCAGAGGGCACGCGCGATAATGCTCTTCATCACTTCATTGGCGCCTGCGTAGATCTTCTGGACGCGGGCATCCTCGTACATCCGGGCGATCAGGTACTCGCGCATATAACCGTAGCCGCCGTGCAGTTGGACGCATCGGTCGATGACGGAGCACTGCTGTTCGGTGAGCCAGTACTTGACCATCGCTGCCTCGGCCGGGTCCAGCTGCCCGGCCAGATGTTCGCTGATGCAGTGATCGAGGAACACCTCGCAGGTGCGGGCGATCGTCTGGCATTCGGCGAGTTCGAAGGCGGTGTTCTGGAACTCGAACAGGCTGTGTCCGAATGCCTGCCGTGATTTGGTGTAGTCGACGGTGTCCTCGACCGCGCGTCGCATGGCCCCCGCCGCCTGCGCGCCGATGATCAGCCGTTCTTGCACCAGCTGCGCAATCAGCTGTCCGAATCCCTGTCCCTCTCGTCCGAGCAGGTTCGTCACTGGGACGCGGACGTTGGTGAAGGACAGCTCGGAGGTGTCGGCGCCGTGCTGGCCGACCTTGTCGAGGACTCGCCCGACTTCGAAGCCGGGGCAGTCGCGTAGGTCGACGATCAGCAGCGCCACCCCTTTGGCGCCGGCCTTCGGGTCGGTCTTGACCGCGAGCACGATCATGTCCGCCGAGGAACCGTTCGTGATGAAGGTTTTGGAGCCGTTGACAATATAGTGGTCGCCGTCGCGGACTGCTGTGGTCTTGATTGCCTTCAGGTCCGATCCAGCGCCGGGTTCGGTCATGCCGATGGCGCCGAGGATGTCCCCGGTCGCCATGCCGGGCAGCCACGTCGTCTTTTGTTCGTCGGTGCCGTATTCGAGGATGTAGTGCGCCACGATGCCGGAGTGGACGGAGATGCCGAAGGACAGGTCACCGGCGTAGCCCTGGGCGTCGAAGACGGCGAGGTCGTGCGCGAAGGTTCCGCCTCCGCCGCCGTACTCCTCGGGGATCGAGCAGCACAGCAGTCCGAGTTTTCCGGCTTCGCGCCATACCGAGCGGTCGATGCGGTGCTGAGTGTCCCAGATTTCGTTGTGGGCGAGTACTTCTCGTTCGAAGAATCCGGCGGCGAGGTCGGACAGTGCTGTGACCTCCTCGTCGTGCCATGACGGGACGTTCTTCTTCATGGATGTTCCTTTTCGATCGTTCATGGTGTGGTGCTGCGAGGCGGCATCATCGCCTGCGTGGGTGTGCGCCTCGCCGTCGGCGGTGTTCGCCGGTTTGTGGGCGCTATACGGCTTGCTTCTCGGCTCGGGCGGTCGCCGGGTACGCCTGAAGGAGCTTGTCCAGTTTTTGGTGGTACGACGCCACATTGGCGACCTTGATCTGTTCGTACCCGCGGACGAGGTCGGGCAGTTCGGCGATCTGCACCGCCGCGGTGAGGCTGTGCGGGTTGAGCAGGTGCAGGAGTTGCTCGATGGTTTCGCGGTATTCGGTAATCAGCTCGCGTTCCATCTTCCGGATGTGGTGGTAGCCGAAGAGGTCGAGTTTGGTGCCGCGGATCTTGCGCATCCGGTGCAGGGTCCGGAATCCGGGGTTGATCCAGGACCCCAGGGACAGCTTGTTCTTCATCCCCATCGCGCGCAGCATCGGGGGGTGCAGCCGCACGGACCGTGTCGCACCCTGGCCGAAGGTGTCCTTGATCGCGGCGTCGAAGGCAGGATCGAGGGCGAGGCGTGCGACTTCGTACTCGTCCTTGTAGGCCATGAGCTTGAACAGGTTCTTCGCGACAGCCTCGGTCAGTGCGGTGGTCCCGCCGACCGACGCGGCTTCGCGCTGGCGTACCGATTCCACGAACTGGGCGTAGTCGCGGGCGTAGTCGGTGTCCTGGTAGTCGATGAGTTCGGCGGTGCGCAGTCCGACGATGCGGGCGAGTTCGGAATCGGCTGCGGCCTGGACCGTGCCGGCGAGGGCGACCGCGTGGGGGGACGGACCTGCAGGTTCGAACACTGCCCGCCGGTTGCCGTCGATGGCGGCGGTGAGGGCTTCGGGGTCGGCGATGGCCTGGCGGCCGCGGCGGAATGCCTGCAGGTTCGCCTCGATCGAGACACCGTTGAGGGTGATTGCCTGCTCGACCGCGGCCGCGGTGATCGGGAGAACACCGGTCTGGAAGGCGGCTCCGATCAGGAGCATGTTGGTGTACTGCTCGTCGTCGAACAGCTCGCGCGCGAGCAGCGCGGGGTCGAGGTAGATGGCGCGGGAGGTGGCGCCGTCGATGGCGGTGCGGATCGTGCTGAGCTCCGGGAAGTGCACTGCGGTGTCGACGATCATCTGACCGGTGGGGATTTCGGTGGTGGAGACGACGGCGACGGTGTCGGAGTTGTTGGCGACCTTCAGGTTGTTGGGGTCGGTGGCGACGAGGGAGTCGCAGCCGAGGTAGAGGCCGCAGCGGCCCTGGCCGATCTTCGAGGCGCCCTCGCGGGGTTCGGGGCTGATCTTCAGGTCGGACACCACGGCGCCGCCCTTTTGCGCGAGGCCGGTCTGGTCGAGGCTGCGGACGAACTTGCCGTCGATCACGGCGGCGGTGGCCAGGATCTGTGCGACGGTGATGACGCCGGTGCCGCCGACGCCCATGATCCGCATCCCGAACTGGTCGTCGATCGTCGGCACGTCGGGGTCGGTGATCAGGTCGGCGGCGATGGCCGGGACGGGTGTGCGTTGTTCCTTCGGGCCGGGGGTGATGGTGACGAAGGAGGGGCAGTCCCCTTTGAGACAGGAGTAGTCGAGGTTGCAGGAGGATTGGTGGATGGTGGTTTTGCGGCCGAATTCGGTGTCGGTGGGGTGCACCGACAGGCAGTTGGACTTCTCCCCGCAGTCGCCGCAGCCTTCGCAGATGCGTTCATTGATCATCACCCGGGTGGTCGGGGTGGGCAGTGTGCCGCGCTTGCGCTTGCGCCGCTTCTCGGCGGCACATTCCTGGTCGTGCACCAGGACGGTGACCCCGGGGATCGTCGCAAGTTCCGTCTGCACGTCGACGAGGTCGTCCCGGTCCCGGATCTCGACGCCCTTGGGCAGTTTCAGTGATTTGATGCGGGTGCGGTCTTCGGTGGTGACCACCACCTTCTTGACACCTTCGGCGAGGAGCAGCCGGGTGATCTGGTCCAGCGGCATGGCGCCGACCGGGTCCTGGCCGCCGGTCATGGCGACGGTGGCGTTGTAGAGCAGTTTGTAGGTGACGTTCTCCCCGGAGGCGACGGCGGCGCGCAGCGCCAGACTGCCCGAGTGCATGAACGTGCCGTCCCCGATGTTCTGGATGAGGTGGTTTTCCTCGAGGAACGGGGCCATGCCGATCCATTGGGCGCCTTCGCCGCCCATCTGGGTCAACCCGATGACGTCGCCGACCTGCTTGTCGTCCATCATCATCACCATGGCGTGGCAGCCGATTCCGCCGCCGATCAGCGTGTCCGGTGCCACCTTGGTCGAGGAGTTGTGCGGGCATCCCGAGCAGAAGTAGGGGGTGCGGCTGAGCAGCGGCAGCGCGATTTTCGAGGTCCTGGGGCGCTGTTTCCACTGCTGGACCGGTTCGATGCCGTACTCGTCGCCCAGTCGGCGGCTGAGGGCTTTGGCGATCAGGTCGGCGTCGAGCTCTCCGAAGATGTTGACCAGGGATTTGCCGTTCGGGTCGGTCTTGCCGATCACCGTGGGGGCGTTGACACGCCGGTAGAGGATGTCGCGGACCGCGGTCTCGATAAAGGCACGTTTTTCCTCGAGGACGATGATCTCGCCGAGCCCCGTGGCGAACCGGTGCACGATTTCGGGGTCGACGGGGTAGATCATGCCGAGCTTGAGGATGCGGATCCCGTACCGGCGCAGGTCTGCCGGTCCGAGGCCGAACAGTGAGAGTGCCTCGCGCAGATCGAGATACGTCTTGCCGGAGGTGACGATGCCGATCCGGTCGTCAGGCCCGGATTGCACGATCTCGTTCAGTTTGTTGATGCGCGCGTAGTCGAGCGCGCGGGGCAGCCGGTCCATCATCTGGCTGCGTTCGAGGGTGAGCAGGTTGGGGCCGACGAGGTTGGCGTTCGGGGTGTACGTGCTCGGTCCGAGGTCACCGAAGCTCGGGTCGATCCGGTCGGGGTGCACGACGGCCGAGCTCGCGCCGTCGGCGACGGCGGTGACGATTTTCAATCCCGACCACAGGCCGGTGAACCGGGACAGGAACGGTGCATGCAGCCCGTAGTCGAGCACCTCCTGGGAATCGGCCGGGTAGAGGGTGGGGATGAGCAGATCAGCCATGGCCACCTCGGACGCGCACGCCAGGCTCGAGGACTTCCCGCCCGGGTCGTCGCCGACGAGGGCGACGGCACCGCCGCGCGGGTCGGTTCCGACGAGGTTGGCGTGCCGAATCGCGTCGGAGGCGCGGTCGAGTCCGGGGGACTTGCCGTACCAGTACCCGGTGACCCCGTCCGAGCGCAAATGCCCGATCTGCGGTGCCATTTGGGTGCCGAGCACGGCGGTGGCGGCCAGTTCTTCGTTGACGCCGGGACGGTGCACGAGGTCGTACTCGTCGAGGATCTTGCATCTTCGGGCGATTTCGAGGTCGTACCCGGCCAGCGGTGATCCTTCGTAGCCGGAGACGAAAGATGAGGTGCGGTGGCCGCGCCGCCGGTCGAGGATGGCCCTGTCCCGCAGCACGCGTACCAACCCCTGGATGCCGGTCAGGTAGACCGATCCGTCTTCGAGGACGTACCGGTCGTCGAGGGAGAACGTGGACGGGCGGGTCTGCATGGTGGAGGACAAGGCTGTGTTCCTTCGTGTGATGTCGACGTCGGCGGTCAGGCGGGGGCTGTGCCCGGGGTCAGCCCGGCGACGAGTTCTTCCAGAGTCGCGGCCGCGTCGATGCGGTCGATGAAGGCGACTTCGGTGCGGTGAGCGTTTTCGCAATGCTCGACGACCCGTGGGACGTCGAAGAACGGGATCACGCAGACCCCGTCGATGTCGGCGACGACGTAGTCGCCGGGGTTGACCAGATGCCCGCACAACGAGACCGGGCCGTTCATCTGCACGGTCTCGTAGCGGTATCGGGCGGCGGCGGGGTGCCTGGTGGCACTCCACACCGGCAGACCACTTGCGAGGATGGAGCCGGTGTCGCGGATCGCGCCGTCGACGACGCATCCCCCGATCTGTGCTTTCACCGCCCACCGGGCCGACAGGGCACCCATCACCGCGCCCGACCGCGATCCCGAACAGTCCATGACGGCGACGTCCCCGGGGCGCCCGAGGCCGTAGAGGTCGCGGTCGCCGAAGGTGGTGCCGCGGCCGCTTTCGCGGTTTCCGGTCACGTCCCCTCCGAGGGGCACATACCGCAACGTCACCGCGGGGCCGCACATTCGCGCCTGTTCCGAAACCGGTTTCAGCTCGGTCGCAGTGATCGCGGTGCCGATGCCCAGCTCGTCGAGGGCGTCGGCGACGGCGGAGGCCGTGTCCGGTATCGCCAGCAACCGGGACACATAGTCTTCGACGTAGCGCGGGATCTCGGTGGTCAGGATCTTCGACGGCGGAACGGTGCCGGTCATGCGCGCTCGGCTGTCTGTGAGGTCGGTGTCAGCCACGAATAGCTCCTTCCATCACGACACGCCGCGACGTCGGCAGGGTGCGCCGGCGGGCCGCCTCGTAGGTGTCGATGTCCTCGGCGTCGCGCAGGGTCAGGCTGATGTCGTCGTAGCCGCCCAGCAGTCGCCAGCGGGCATTGTCGTCCAGGTCGAACGGGTAGGTGGCACCGTTCGCACGGACCTCCCGTCGGACCAGATCGACGGTAATGGGGATCTCGGGCCTGCGGTCGATCGTGTCCCAGAGTTCGTCGATCACCGACTGCGCGAGCGTGACCGTCAGCAGACCGTTCTTCAGGGAGTTGCCGCGGAAGATATCCCCGAACCGCGGAGCGAGGACGGCCTTGAAGCCGAAGTTCTGCAACGCCCAGACCGCCATTTCCCGGGACGATCCGACACCGAAGTTCTTCCCGGCCACCAGGATCGACACATCCCGGTAGTCGGGTCGATTGAGCACGAACTTCGGGTCGAGGCGCCAATCGTGGAGTAAGGCGTCCTCATAGCCCTCCTTGGTCACCCCGGTGCAGAAGCGTGCCGGGATGATCTGATCGGTGTCGACATCGGAAATGCGCAGCGGTGCAGCGATTCCGGTGTGTTCGGTGAATCGTTCCATGAGTGGTCAGCCCTCCAGATCTGCGGGCGCCGTGAGGCGTCCGGTGATGGCGGTCGCGGCGGCCACTGCGGGTGAGACCAGGTGCGTCATCACACCCCGGCCCTGCCGGCCCTCGAAGTTACGGTTGTTGGTCGACGCCGCCCGCTGGCCCGGCCGCAGTCGGTCGTCGTTGAGCGCAACGCACATCGAGCACCCGGAGTACCGCAGCGCGGCACCGGCAGCGGCTAAGATCTCATCGAGGCCTTCCTCGACGGCCTGGGCGCGGACGGCCTCCGACCCGGGAACGACGAGGACGTCGACACCGGGTGCGATGCGCCGACCCTCCCACACCGCGGCCACCTCCCGCAGGTCCTCGATCCGGCCGTTGGTGCACGACCCGATGAACACCGCATCGACCTCGATGTCGCGCAGCGGCGTCCCCGGAGTCAGCTGCATGTAGGCCAGTGCGCGTTCGGCGGCGGCGCGATCCACCACGTCGACGAATGAGCCCGGGTCGGGGACCTTGGCGTCGAGCGGGACGGACTGGGCGGGAGTCGTCCCCCAGGACACCCGAGGGGCGATGGTGGCGGCGTCGAGGTGCACCTCCTTGTCGAAGACGGCGTCGTCGTCGGAATGGAAGGTGCGCCAGTACGCGGCCTCCTTCGAGAATGCGGCCCCGGACGGCACGTGCGGGCGGCCGCGCAGGTACTCGATGGTGACGTCGTCGGGGGCGATGAGACCGGCCCGGGCTCCGGCTTCGATGGACATGTTGCACACCGTCATCCGGCCTTCCATCGACAACGCACGAATGGCCTCACCCTGGTACTCGATGACGTGGCCCTGCCCGCCGCTGGTGCCGATCTGTTCGATCACCGCGAGGATGAGGTCCTTCGCCGTTGCTCCGGGCGGCAGCTGACCGTCGACGACCACGCGCATGTTCAGCATCGGCGCCATCGGCAGTGTCTGGGTGGCGAGAACGTGCTCGACCTGGCTGGTGCCGATACCGAAGGCGAGAACTCCGAAAGCGCCGTGGGTGCTGGTGTGCGAGTCACAGCAGACCAGCGTCATCCCGGGCTGGGTCAGTCCGAGTTCGGGACCGATGACGTGCACGATCCCGCGCGCGGAATCACCGAGCGAGTACAACTCGATACCGAAATCCCGGCAGTTGCGCCGAATGTGGTCGAGCTGCTCGACCGCGCCGGGGTCGGTGATCGTGCGCAGAACATCGTCGGTCGGAGTGTTGTGATCCTCGGTGCCCAGGGTCAAGTCGGGGCGGCGGACGGTGCGGCCGGCGGCGCGCAGACCGGCGAACGCGGCGGGGGTGTTCACCTCGTGCAGCAGGTGCATGTCGATGTAGACCAAGTCCGGTTCGCCCTCGGCGGAGCGCACCACATGGCTCCTCCAGATTTTGTCCGCAAGCGTGTAGCCCATGATCAGCACCCGTTCCTTCCTAGCCGGCATTCGCCATCGACCCACTGTGGTGAGGCGGAGTGTGCAGAGCGGCCGTCCGTGGACCGGACCGCCGTGCTCGATGTGACCCACAACATACGCAGACCTGTACCGTGAGATAAACACACGTGCAAAAAATGCTGCCAAGTGCTCAACTACGGATGACCTCGGAACAACCGGATGCGCATGTGGACTACTTTCCCGCCCTTACGACTGGAGTACCAATGGACGGCTTCGACAAACTCGACCTCGACATCCTTCGACTCATCGTCGAAGAACCCCGGGCCGGCGTGCGCGAGTACTCCCGCAGACTCAACATCGCCCGCAACACCGCGCAGGCCCGGATCACCAAACTCGAAAAAGCAGGCGTGATCGTCACCTGGCGCCCTCAAATCAATCTCGCCCCGCTGGGCTACGCCGTCATGGCGTTCGTGCACGTCCACATCGCCCAAAGCCAAGTCAACGAAACCCTGGAACGGCTGACCGCGATCCCCGAACTCATCGAGGCCAACACCGTCTCCGGCGAAGGAGACCTCCTCTGCCGCTTCGTCGCCCGAGACAACTCCCACTTCGAGGACGTCCTCCAGTCCGTCATGAAGACCGAAGGTGTGCTGCGCACCCGCTCCGAGATCGTCCTGAGTCGGCGCATCTGGCCCCGGACCATTCCGATCGTGGAGAAACTGCGGGCAGAAAATTGATCTGCCGGATGGCGGGGTAGCCGAGCTTCTGGCTCACTGCCCGCGACACAGCTGAACCATCCGCCACCCGAGGGCCGGGATACTGGGCTATTGGCTCAATAGCCCCGACCGCGGCTGGTTCACGTTGAGCACCTGGATGCTTTCTCGGCGGGGGAGTTGATTCTGTGACCGCCATCACCCTTGAATAGCGGGGCACGGCAACGCCACATGCCGTCCCCGGCGGATCAGGCGTCGCCGCTATCGGCTCACTGCCACCGGTTTACACCGGCAGGCGGCTCGGATCTCCGGGCATCCACCGAAAGGGTTACCTCCGATGCTCTACTTCATCTCGATCGCGGCGTTGATCGCCCTGTTCGCGATCGGCACCATGACACCCATCAACATGGGCGTCTTGGCATTCGCCGCCGCCTTCGTGATCGGCGGCTGGCTGTCCGGACTGTCCATGGACGAGATCTTCGGGTTCTTCCCCGGCAGTATCTTCACCATCATCGTCGGGATCACCCTGCTGTTCGGAATCGCCCGGGTCAACGGCACCGTCGACCTCCTCGTGGGCGGCGCACTGAAGCTTGTCCGAGGCAAACGCTGGGCCATCGTCTGGCTGATGTTCTTCCTCGGCGCCGGCCTGATGACCATGGGCTCGGTACTGGCAGTAGGGATGCTCGCCCCCATCGCCATGCCGATCGCCAAGCGCTACAAGATCGACCCCCTGCTGATGGGCATGATGATCAGCCACGGCGTACTCGGTGCGGCCTTCTCCCCCATCACCGTCTACGGCGCATTCACCAACGGCTGGCTCCAGTCCGCCGGCCTACCCACCAACCCCTTCGCGCTGTACGTCATCCCCCTCGGCCTCAGCTTCCTGCTCGCCCTCGGCCTCTTCCTCGTCCGCGGCCGTGACCTGCTCCGTGCCGATGACCAGACGATCGACATCGACGACCTCACCTCGAGCGACAACCCCACCGTCGCAGGCAGTCCCGCACCGCAACCACGCGGAAGCGACCTCGTCCCAGCCGGAACGACCGCCGGACAGCACGCCACCTCAGCCCGACACGGTGCCGGCCCCATGGTGCTGACTGCTGGATCGCCGCAGCCCGCCCGCGAACCCGATCGGCTCGCCGAGATCGAATCCGCCGGATTCACCCCGCTGCGTGTCCTCACCCTGCTCGGCATGGTCGCCCTACTCATAGGATCCGCCGTTTTCCAGATCGACGTCGGTGTCTGCTCGATGGTCATCGCGGCCATCCTCCTCGTCATCGCACCGAACAAGCACAAGCCCGCCGTCAACAACGTCACCTGGTCCGCGGTACTCCTCGTCTGCGGAATGCTCACCTACATGAGCGTGCTCAAGGCCAACGGCACCCTCGACTTCCTCGGCGACGCGGCCGCCTCCCTCGGCTCCCCGCTCCTCACGGCCCTGATCCTCTGCTACGCCGTCGCCGCCGTCTCCGCCGTCGGCTCCTCCATCGGAACCCTCGGCATCGTCCTCCCCCTCGCAGCACCGCTGCTCATGATGGGCGAGGTCGGCCTCATCGGATTCGTCGCCGCCGTCTCCTTCTCCGCAGTCATCGTCGACGTCAGCCCCCTGTCGAGCAACGGAGTCATGGTCCTCGCCAACGCCCAGGTCCCCGACCGCGACAAATTCCAGCGATCCCTCTTCAAATACACCGGCTATGTCGTCCTCGTCGCCCCCGTCCTCGCCTGGCTCCTCGTCGTCCTTCCCACCTCCGTATGACCCCAGACCATCAATTCAGCAGCGATATCGAAGCGCCGGTCACCCCGTGTGGCCGGCGCTCCATCGTGAGGGAAGCACTGGGTACTGACATAGAACACGTGTCAGATCTATCCCCCGCGACACCTCCCGCTGTAGCATTCGGGGATGAGTCGAGTAGGTAGCTACAGTGACGATGACGTGGCCGGTTGGCTGTCGATCTCACCCGAGCTGGGTGGTGCGCTCGGGGCTTTCACGGACGCCGTGTACAACCGGAACCGGTTACCGTTACGGGTCCGGGAGATCGCGCGAATGGCCGTCGCGGAGGCGAACGAGTGTGCCGTGTGCCTCGGCACCCGCGACAGGAGTGGCGCCGATGCGGGGATCGACGAGCACTTCTACGATCACGTTCTCGAGTGGGAGTCGTGGCCGGGGTACAGCGCCGAGGAGCGGACGGCGGCGGAGTTCGCCCACCGGTTCGCCACCGATCACACCGCGCTCCGCGACGACGAGGACTTCTGGGCGCGGTGTCACGAGCATTTCCCCGACGAGATCCTGACCGACCTGGCGCTGTCGTGTGCGTTGTGGCTGGGGACGGGCCGGGTGCTGCGGGTGCTCGACATCGGTCAGACGTGCAAGCTCACACTCTGAGCGCTCCGATTCTCATTCCCACTCCCGTTGCGGGAGGACGTCCTCCATGAACCTGCGCAGCGCGGGGTTCCGGTTGTCCGAACGCCAGGCGGCGTTCATCTGGACGGGCCGGTCGCGGACGGCGGAGACGGGGCGGAACACGACCCCTTCCGGGTGCATCGTCTGCGCGGATTCGGGGACGAGGGCCATGCCCAGCCCGGACCGGACGAGCACCAGCATGGTGTGCACCTGTGTGACGTACTGGACGTAGCGCGGGGAGGCACCGACGATCGTGAACGTGCTGATGAGCAGTTCGTGGAAGTACCGGGCATCGACGGGCGAATACATGACGACGGGCTGATCGTCGAAATCCTCCACCGCCAGCTGCTCGGCGTCGGCGAGGGGATGACCGGCGGGCAGCGCGGCGACGAGCCGCTCGTGATGGATGGGGCGGGTGTCGATACCGGGGCGGGTGAGGATGGGGCGGATCAGCCCGAGGTCCAGTTCACCGCTGATCAGGGATTCGATCTGTACGGAGGTGACCATCTCCCGCAGAACGACTTTCACGTCGGGGAGTCGGTCGCGGGCCGCCTCGAGCAATCTCGGCAGCACCGCGTGCGCGGACGCGCCGGTGAACCCGACGACGACGGTGCCGAGGTCGCCGGCCGGCACGCGCCGCACCGTCAGGGCGGCACTCTCCGACAGACTCAGGATGCGCCGGGCGTCGGGCAGGAACGCCGTACCGGCGGCGGTGAGGGTGACGGATCGGCTGGTGCGGTCGATCAACTGCACGCCGAGTTCGCTTTCGAGCTGCTGGATCTGACGGCTCAGCGGCGGCTGCGTCATGTGCAGGCGCTCCGCGGCGCGACCGAAATGCAGTTCCTCCGCGACCGCGATGAAACACGACAGCCGCGCGAGGGAGAACATTCGATCCACTCCTTTGCCTCGGGGTGGACTCAATGTATCCCACCCGGAAGGCGCCGACCGAGACCGCGGTCGGCGCCTTCCGTGGGACAGCTACCAGCGAGGGCAGGTGTTCTCGAACGTCGGGTCCACCGACTTCATGTACCCGGTGTCGTCGCGGTCGCGCACCCCGCAGTCCAGGTACTGCTGGTGCAGGGCGGCGAGGGTGTCCTCGTCGATCTCGACACCGAGCCCCGGCGTCGTCGGCACCGGGACCGCGCCGTCGACGAACTTCAGCACACCGGGCTTGACGACGTCCTCGGTCTTCCACGGCCAGTGCGTGTCACACGCGTACGTGAGGTTCGGTGTGGCGCCGGCGAGATGCACCATCGCGGCCAAGCTGATGCCCAGGTGCGAGTTGGAGTGCATCGACAGGCCCCGGCCGAAGTTGTCGCAGATACCGGCGAGCAGCCGCGACCGCTGCAGGCCACCCCAGTAGTGGTGATCCGACAGCACGACCTGGACGGAATCCTTCAGCACGGCAGGCTCGAGCTGATCGAACGCGACGACACACATGTTCGTGGCCAGCGGCATCTTCGCCTCACGTGCGACCTCGGCCATGCCGTCGAGGCCCGGCGTCGGGTCCTCGAGGTATTCGACGATGCCGTCGAGTTCCGACGCAACCCTGATCGAGGTGTCGACGGTCCACGCGGCGTTGGGGTCGAGACGCAGCGGCAGGTCGGCGAACGCGGCGCGCAGCGCCTTGATGCCGGCGATCTCCTCGTCCGGTGAGAACACGCCGCCCTTGACCTTGATGGCCTCGAAGCCGTACTCGCCGATCATCTTCTGCGCCTGACGGACCAGACCGTCGGGGTCGATCGCCTCGCCCCATTCGTCGGATTCGGCGCCGGGGTGCCCGGCCCACTTGTAGAACAGGTAGGCGCTGAACGGGACGGCGTCGCGCACCTTGCCGCCGAGCAGATCGGAGACCGGCCGGCCGAGCGCCTTGCCCTGCACGTCGAGGCACGCCACCTCGAACGGGGAGAACACGCGGTCGGTGGTGCTGGCCGTGGTGATCATGCCCGCGACGCCGTCACCGCCCGTGACGGTCAGGGTCGCGATCTTCTCGTCGATCGCCGCGCGGATCGCGTTGAGCGCGAACACGTCCAGACCGACGATCGCTTCGGCGGCCGCCTCGAGCCGGATGAGGTGGGCGGTGTCGGCGTACGTTTCACCGAGGCCGACGAGCCCGCCGTCCGTGTCGAGCTGAATGATCGCACGCAGCGCATAGGGCTGGTGCACTCCGACGGTGTTGAGGAGCGGCGGGTCGACGAACGCGACGGGCGTGATCCGTGCGCCGGTGATCCGAATGGGTGCGGCAGTCATCAGACCGCCGCCTGCACGGCGAGTGCGTCGGCGAGAACGGCGCGCCCGGCTGCGGTGATCTGCGCGAGTTCCCGCAGGTGGGCCTCGCTCGTCGGGACGAGCGGCGGCCGCACCGACCCGGCGTCGATACCTTCCATCGCGACCCCCGACTTGATCAGCGACACCGCGTATCCGGGCACCTGATCGCGCAGGCGCACCAGTGGGTGGAAGAAGTCGCGGAGCAGCGCGTCGGTGAGTTCCTCGTTGCCGGATTCGAGCGCCTCGTAGAACCCGAGGGCGAGTTCGGGCGCGAACGCGAACGTCGCGGACGAGTACAGCGTGACGCCGATCGCGCGGTACGCCTGCTGGGTGACTTCGGCGGTGGGCATGCCGTTGAAGAACAGGAACGGCTTGCCGGACGGGGCGAGTGCGTCCTTCACCGCACGCACGATGCGGCCCACCTTGTCGAGATCACCGGTGCCGTCCTTGAACCCGATCACGGTCGGGAACTGCGCCACCTCCACGGCGGCCGCCTCGTCGAACCGGGCGTTGCCGCGGTTGTAGACGACGAGCGGGAGGTCGGTGGTGTCGGCGACCGCGCGGGTGTACTCCACCAGACCGGCCTGCGGCATCGTCACCAGGTACGGCGGGAGCAGCAGGATGCCGTCGGCGCCGTTGGCCTTCGCGCTGGCGGCGAACTCCTTGGCCTGCTGCACTGAGCCGCCGGCCCCGGCGAACACGGGGACGCGTCCGGCGACGACCTCGGTCGCCTTGGCGACGATTTTGCCGAACTCCTCCAGCCCGAGGGCGTGGAATTCTCCGGTGCCGCAGGCGATGAAGACGCCTCCGGGGCCCGCGTCGACACCCTTGGCGACGTGCTCGGCGAGCCGGTCGTAGTCGACGTCGCCGGATGCGGTGAACGGGGTGACGGGGAAGAACAGGACGCCGTCGAGCATGGGGAACTCCTTCACGAAGGGAAAATCAGGCTTGGGTGAGTCGGCCGTCGATGCGACGCCACAACTGGTCGGGGTTGCCGTCGGCGATGGCGGCGGGGAGCAGCGAGCTCGGAACATCCTGGTAGGCAACGGGACGCAGGAACCGTTCGATCGCCAGCGAGCCGACGGACGTGGTGCGCGAGTCGGATGTCGCGGGGTGTGGGCCACCGTGCACCATCGCGTGGCCGACCTCGACCCCAGTGGGCCAGCCGTTGAACAGGATCCGGCCGGCCTTGAGCTCGAGGACGGGCAGCAGGCGTCCGGCCTCGTCGAGATCGGTGTCGTCGACGTGGACGGTCGCGGTCAGCTGGCCTTCCAGCTTCGCCGCCACGGCACGCACCTGCTCGGCGTCGCGGCACTTGACGATCAGGCTGGACGAGCCGAATACCTCCTGCTGCAACACCTCCGAGCTCAGGAACGTGTCGGCGTCAGTGCTGAACAGCGCGGCACGGCACGAATTGGGTGCATCCGATTCGGTGCCGCGGGCCTCCACGGTGGCCTCGCCGGTGAGCGCTGCGACGCCGTCCGCGTAGCAGCCGGCGATGTTCGGGGTGAGCATCGGGGTGGGGGTGCTCCCGGCCACGGCGGCGCTCGCGGACTCGACGAACGAGGCGAGACCGGGACCGTCGACGGCGATGACGAGTCCGGGGTTGGTGCAGAACTGTCCGGATCCGAGCGTCAGGGATGCGACGAACGCCCGACCGAGGTCGGCGCCGCGGGTGGCGAGAGCGTTCTCGAGCACGAACACCGGGTTGATCGAACTCATCTCCGCGTACACCGGGATGGGTTCCGGACGTGCGGCGGCAGCGGCGACCAGAGCGGTTCCACCGGAACGGGATCCGGTGAATCCGACGGCCTTGATGCGCGGGTCGGTGACGAGCGCGGTGCCGAGCCCGCGGCCCGAGCCGAACAGCAGCGAGAACGTGCCCGCCGGCATGCCGGTGCTCGCAACGGCGTCGGCGATGGCGCGGCCGACGAGTTCGGAGGTGCCGGGGTGCGCGTCGTGAGCCTTCACGACGACGGGGCAGCCCGCCGCCAGCGCGGACGCCGTGTCTCCGCCGGCGACGGAGAAGGCGAGGGGGAAGTTGCTCGCGCCGAACACCGCGACGGGTCCGAGCGGCACCTTCCGCTGCCGGATGTCGGCACGGGGCAGGGGCGTCCGGTCGGGCATCGCGGGATCGATGCGGGCGCCGTTCCAGCCGCCGTCACGCAGGACGCCGGCGAACAGCCGCAGCTGCCCGGACGTGCGGCCCACCTCACCGGTGATGCGGCCCTGGGGAAGTCCGGATTCGGCACACGCCCGGGCGATGAGCGTCTCGCCGAGGGCCTCGATGTTGTCGGCGATCGCCTCGAGGAACTGGGCGCGCTTCTCGCTGCGCGTGGCGCGGAACGGCGCGAACGCGTCGGCGGCGGCGGCGCAGGCGGCGTCGACGTCCCGTTCGTCACCGTGCGCGAAGCCGGGTTCCAGCCAGCCGTCGGTGGTGGGGTCGATGCCGTGGATCGTCGTGCCGGAACCCTGAACGGGCTTCCCTGCGATGATCATCTGTCCGGTCACGTCGGTCCGGTTCACCGTTGCTGTCATGATTCAAGTCCTCGAGTTCTCGTCTGCGTTTCGTATGTGCCGGGGAGAGGTCACTTGGCTGCCACGGTGGGCTCGTCGGAGCCCACCTCGGCCAGGTCGGCGACGTCGTCGATGTCTTCCTTGTCTCGCCGGAAGTAGGTCACCGCCGCGGCGGCGGCCAGGGCGAAGAGCGACAACACGACCAGGCCCATCGTCACCGTGCCGGTCTGCTCCTTGATCACTCCGAAGCCGAACGGGGCCACGAAGCCACCCAGGTTGCCCAGCGAGTTGATGATCGCGATCGCCGGCGCCAGCACCATCGGGTGGAGCGTGCGCTGCGGAATCGACCAGAAGAGCGGGCTCGCGCTCTTGAATCCCATCGTCGCGACGCACAGCAGCGGAAGCGCCAGCCAGGGCGTGACGAATGCGGCAGCCATCGTGCCGATACCGCCGATGAGCAGCGCGGCGACGAGGTAGGGCTTGTGCCGTCCGGTGCGGTCCGCGGAGCGGTTGGAGAAGTACATTGCGAAGATCGCGCAGATCCACGGCAGCGAGGAGAGCAGCCCGACGGTGACGTCGGTGGTACCCGGGATGCGGCGGATGATCGACGGCAACCAGAACGTGTTGGCGTAGATCGCCATGGTGATCGCGAAGAAGATGCCGCAGCACACCAGGATCCGCGGCTGCAGGAGCAGCTTCCAGCGCGAGCCCGACTCGCCACGCTTCGCGGACGCCTCACTGCGCAGCACGTCTTCCTCGGCGATGACGGCCTGCAGGTCGTGCTTCTCCGCTCCGGTGAGCCACTTCGCGTCGTCGATCTTCGAGTCGAGCAGGCGGTACGCGAAGCAACCGACGACCACCGACAGCAGTCCCTCCAGCGCGAACATCCACTGCCAGCCGTGATGCCCGCCGAGTCCGTCGAGGGACAGCAGCGGTCCGGACAGCGGTCCCGAGATGGCGGCCGCGATGGAGGACCCGGCGATGAACAGTGCCGTGGCGCGGCTGCGGTGGTTGTTCGGCAGCCAGCGGGTGAAGTAGAAGATGATGGCCGGGAAGAAGCCGGCCTCCGCGACACCGAGGAGGAACCGCAGGGCGTAGAACATCTCCGGGCCGTTGACGAACGCCATCGCCGCGGACACCAGGCCCCACGAGATCATGATGCGGGTAAGCCACACCTTGGCGCCGAACTTCTCCATGAGCACGTTCGACGGGAGTTCGAAGATCGCGTAGGCGATGAAGAAGACACCCGCACCGAATCCGTACGCCGCAGCGCCGATGCCCACGTCCGCCTCGAGATGCGTCTGCGCGTAACCGATGTTGGACCTGTTGAGCTGGTTGCAGATGAGCATGACGATGAACAGCGGGACGACGCGACGGAAGATCTTGGAGACCGCGCCGTCGACTGCCGGGGAAACGGCGAGGGGGAGGGTCATCGGTGACTCCTCTCTGTGCTGGCGCTGGTGGTGCGGGGAACGTTGGAGGACTCCGATCACGCCCGGCTACCAGGCGTGACCTGAGTCATAGGAATCACGCTAGAGGCATGGTCGATACATGTCCAAGTCAAAGATTCTCGTTATCGATGCCGAAGTTGAATCGACGTGGTTCCTGCTAGTTTCCTACGGTGAGCGCCGACGCAGTCACCTTCGAGTTCGTCCGCACGACCCGCGAATTCTTCCCTCAACTGCAACGATGGCTCCGCGAACCACACGTCGCGCGGTTCTGGAACCACGACACCGCAGACGCCGACATCGAGCGCGACTTCGGCGGCAGCGTCGACGGCACCGAGCCCTGCGAGGACTTCCTCGTCCTGCGAGACGGCCTGCCGTTCGGGTTCATCCAGCGGTACCGGATCGCCGACTATCCCGAAGACCTCGCGCTCCTCACCGCCCTCGTCGAGATCCCGCCGGGAAGCATCTCCATCGACTACTACGTCGGCGACCCGCAGCACACCGGCCACGGGCTGGGAACCGCGATGATCAGCGCGTTCGTCGCCAAGTGCCGGGCCGACCTACCCGACGCCACCGCGATCGTCGTCCCCGTCGTCGTCCCCAACCGGGCGTCGTGGCGCGCGCTCGAGAAAGCCGGCTTCCGCCGTGTGGGCGAGGGCTACCTCCCACCGGACAACCCGATCGACGACGGCGCCCACTACATCAGCAGGCTCGATCTGGACGAGGGCCGGCCGATTCAGCCGGAGTCGCCCGCACGCTGAGCGCGCCAGCGACTCGGGCTGCACCCGAACCGCCCACTGAACCAGCGGGAGAAGTTGCTCGGCGCCGAGAACGCCAGCACGTCCGCGATCTCGGTGAGACTCAGGCGGGGATTCGCGACCATCCGTTCGGCGAGTTCGACGCGGGTCGCGTCGAGGACGGTCGAGAACGTCTCCCCACTCTCGGCGAGGCGGCGATGCACCGTTCGCCGGTCGACCCCCAGACTGCGAGCCACTTGCTCGACGGAACAGCGGCCCGTCGGCAACAGTAGTTCGATCAGCTCGCGGACCCGGCTCACGATCGTCACGTCGTCCGACGGCTCCCAGGACTCGAGGAGTTGCTGGGTGTAGCGACGGAGCAGTGGATCGGACATCTTGTTCGGCTCGGCCAGGTCGCCGGCGTCGATGACGATGCCCGCGAACTCGTGGTCGAAGTTCACCACCGGCCCGAACAGACGCCGGTGGGTAGCCGTGTCCGCAGGAGCCGGATGAGGGAAGCAGACGGCGAGCGGTTTCCAGCCGCCCCCGAGGAAGCCGCGCAGCAGCCGGTGCAGCACTCCGACCGCCAGTTCCACCGACTGCCGCGTCTCGGTTGCCTCCCCCACGTCCAGTTCGACACGCAAGGTCGCGAGACCGTTCGACTCGGACATCCGCGTCTGCAACGCCTCGTTGTACGTGTGCGTGTACCGCGTGAGCACGCGCAGGGCGCTGCGGACGTCGGGTTCCTCGCGCACGACGAGGCTGAGAGGGCCGAGGTTGGAGAACTGCCGGCGCTCGGCGAGGCGCACCCCGAAGTCTTCGTGCCCGGACGCCTCCACCGACTGCTCGAGGAGGCGCGCGATCGCCGCGGCCGGGATCCATCGGTCCTGCAGTGCGAGGCCGGACGGATCGAGGCCGGCGGACCTCATCAACGGCACCGGATCGACACCGAGCGACCGGCACAGCTCGAGGTATCCGTTCAGCGACGCGTAGCGCGCAAGGGGTTTCATGCCACCTCCAATGCCCTGTCCCAAAATGATAGGCCGTCTGTCCCGTCAGGATAAGCAATCGACCGGATGCGCCCGTACTGTTAGGTGCATCACAGAAGCGGTCGGAGAGGTGATCCGCCACACCGGGTCACCCCCGCCCCGCCCGACCGCGACCGGTCCGGCGGCGGCACCGCACCGCTCATCACATCGAAGAGGAGAAATACTGTGGCACAGGCTGTTCGGTTCTACGAGCACGGCGCTCCGGAAGTCATGAAGTGGGAGAACGTCGAGGTCGGGGAGCCCGGTCCCCACGGGGTCCGGATCCGGCACGAGGCCGTCGGACTGAACTTCGCCGACACCTACTTCCGCACCGGCCTGTACCCGGCCGAGTTGCCCGCGGGCATGGGAGTGGAGGCGGCCGGTGTCGTCGAGGAAGTCGGCTCCGGCGTGACCCACGTGCAGGTCGGTGACCGCGTCACCTACACGGGCAGCCCCCTCGGCGCCTACAGCACCGAACGCGTGATGCCGGCCGCCCCGCTGATCCCGCTGCCCGAGGCGATCCGCTTCGACACCGCGGCCGCGATGACGATGCGCGGTCTGACCACGGCCTACCTGCTGCGGCGCATCCACCCGCTGAAGGCGGGCGACACCGTGCTCCTGCACGCGGCGGCCGGCGGCGTCGGCCTGATCTTCACGCAGTGGGCAAAGTTGCTGGGCATCAACGTGATCGGCACCGTGTCCACCGACGAGAAGGCCGCGATCGCCCGCGCCCACGGGTGTGAGCACGTGATCGTCTACACCCGGGAGAACGTCGCCGAGCGGGTTCGGGAAATCACCGACGGTGCCGGCGTCCCCGTCGTGTACGACAGCATCGGCGAGTCCACCTTCCAGACCTCGCTCGACTGCCTCGCCCGGCGCGGACTGCTGGTGTGCTTCGGAACCGCCTCCGGACCGATTCCTCCGATCAACGCGATGCAGTTGGCCGTCAAGGGTTCGCTGTTCGTCACCCGACCCGCGCTCGCCGACTACATCGCAGACCCGGCCGAGCGCGCCGAACTCGCCGGTGAACTCTTCGGGCACGTCGAGGCCGGCCGGATCCGGATCGAGATCAACCAGAGCTACGGGCTCGAGGACGCCGTCCGAGCGCACCACGACCTCGAATCCGGACGCAGCATCGGCTCCTCCGTGTTCCGACTCTGAGAGCGCGCCAACACATTCACCCCGACGGAGACACCACCATGACCGACACCGCGCAACTGACCTACTCGCCCGAACCGCACACGATCCTCTCCCCTTCCGGATCCTTCCGATTCGCACCGCTCACCTGCTCGATCGGCGCCGAACTGTTCGACGTGAACCTCGGTGACGCCGCCCGCGACGACGCCCTGTTCGCCGAACTGCGGGAACTGCTGCTCGAGTACAAGGTTTTGTTCCTCCGCGACCAGGAAATGTCCCGCGCCGAGCACGTGGCGCTGGCCGAGCGGTTCGGCCCGCTCGAGGACCACCCCGCCGTGGGGAGCGACCCCGACCACCCGGGGCTGGTGCAAATCTACAAGGACCTCGACAGCCCGGCCGAGCACTACGAGAACGCCTTTCACTGCGACGCCACCTGGCGGGAGAACCCGCCCATGGGCTGCGTGCTCCGCTGCGTGGAGACGCCCCCGATCGGCGGAGACACCATCTGGGTGAACATGGCCCTGGCGTACGAGAAGCTTCCCGAGCAGGTCAAGAAGCAGATCGACGGACTCCGCGCCCGGCACAGCATCGAGGCGTCGTTCGGTGCCGCGCAGCCGCTGGAACAGCGGCAGGCGCTGCACGAGAGGTTCCCCGACGCCGAGCACCCCGTGGTGCGCACGCACCCCGAGACCGGCGAAAAGATCCTGTTCGTCAACGCTTTCGCGACCCACTTCGTCAACTACCACACCCCCGAGCACATCCGGTACGGCATCGACTACGCGCCCGGCAGCAGCAACCTGCTCAACTACCTGATCAGCCAGGCGTCGATTCCCGAGTACCAGGTGCGGTGGCGCTGGACGAAGAACAGCGTCGCGATCTGGGACAACCGTTCCACCCAGCACTACGCGGTCCAGGACTACTGGCCCGCCGTCCGCAAGATGGAGCGCGCCGGCATCATCGGCGACCGGCCCTTCTGAATTACTCACTGCCCCTTTTCATCAGATCCGATTTCGAACGGAGAACACCATGCACTTCCACGACGACGCCCTCTTCCCCGAGGCCCAGGAGAAGCTGGTCATCACCTGTGCCCCGTACGGTCCCGAGTGGGAGCCGGACGACTTCCGCGAAGACCTGCCGCTGACGATGGACGAGCACGTCCAGAAAGCGGTGGACTGCTACGAGGCCGGCGCCACCGTCCTGCACATCCACGTCCGTGAGCTCGATGGCAAGGGCTCCAAGCGGCTCTCGAAGTTCAACGAGTTGCTCGCCGGACTCCGCCAGGCGGTGCCGGACATGATCCTGCAGGTCGGCGGATCGATCTCCTTCGCACCCGAAGGGGAAGGGTCGGATGCGAAGTGGCTCTCGGACGACACCCGGCACATGCTGGCCGACCTCGATCCCGCACCCGACCAGGTGACGATCGCAATCAACACCTCGCAGATGAACATCATGGAACTCATGACCGCCGACGACATCGCCGGCACCTCGATGGAGCGGCCCGAGCTCGCCGAGGCGTACCGGGAGATGACGGTTCCGGCAGGCCCCGCGTGGGTCGAGGAGCATCTGCGTCGCCTGCAGGCGGCCGGAATTCAGCCGCACTTCCAGTTGTCGAGCATCCCCCAGCTCGAGACCGTCGAGCGGCTCATCCGGCGCGGGATCTACACCGGTCCGCTCAACCTGACCTGGGTCGGCATCGGCGGCGGCTTCGACGGCCCCAACCCGTACAACATCATGAACTTCATCCAGCGAGTCCCGGACGGCGCCTGCCTGACCCTCGAGACCCTGATGCGCAGCGTGCTGCCGGTCAACGCGATGGCGATCGCGATGGGTCTGCACCCCCGCTGCGGTAACGAAGACACCATCTGGGGACGCAAAGGCGAGAAGATGACCTCCGTCCAGCAGGTCGAGCAGTTGGTCCGCGTCGCGGGTGAACTGGGCCGCGAGGTGGCCACCGGCAAGGAGGCCCGCGACATCTACCGGATCGGCCAGACCTACGCCGATGCCGACGAGACCCTCGCCAAGCTCGGCTACGCGCCCAACCGCCGTCCCGGACAGGTCGGCTTCACCCACCACGCCTGATTTTCGGCGCCGGGGGATCTTGCATCACGCCGGGGAGAGAGCCGGACAGACCGCCGCTCACACGAGCACGGCCGGCCCTCTCCCCACCCCTTTATCACTCCTGACGGCCATAGGAGGCCTCATGGGACTGCCTGCCACCACCGCCCTGAACACCACCACCGGGAGCACCGCTCCGGCCTCCCGGTCCCGGTTCTATCCGTGGATAGTCTTCGCACTCACCTTCGGTCTGCTGCTGTCGGACTACATGTCCCGGCAGGTCCTCAGTGCCGTCTTCCCGCTCCTCAAAACCGAATGGACGCTGACAGATTCCCAGCTGGCGTCGCTCAGCAGCGTCGTCGCGTTGATGGTCGGACTGCTGACCCTCCCGCTGTCGCTGCTCGCCGACCGGTGGGGTCGCGTGAAGAGCCTCGTCCTGATGGCCGTGCTCTGGAGCATCGCCACCCTGCTCTGTGCCGTGGCGAGCAGCTACGAGCAAATGCTCGGGGCCCGCTTCCTGGTCGGCGTGGGTGAAGCCGCCTACGGCAGCGTCGGCATCGCGGTGGTTCTCAGCGTGTTCGCCCCGCGAGTGCACTCCACGCTCAGCGGCGCCTTCATGGGCGGCGGATCGTTCGGGTCCGTGATCGGCGTCGCCCTCGGCGGTGTGATCGCCGTCAACCTCGGCTGGCGCTGGTCGTTCGCCGCGATGGCCGTCTTCGGGCTCATGCTCGTCGCCCTGTTCCGGGCTCTGGTCTCCGAACGCAAACTTGCTCAGCATGCGGCCGACGACGACCCGGCCGACGCACCCGGCCCCGCCGGATTCCGGGCGCCGATCTCGAGCCTGTTCACCACCCCCGCCGTCGTGTTCGCCTACATCGGTGGTGGTCTCCAGATGTTCACCGCAGGTGTGCTTCTGGCGTGGCTGCCGAGCTTCTTCAACCGGTCCTACGGTCTCGCCCTCGACAAGGCCGGTGCGATGGCCTCGATCTTCGTCCTCCTCGTCGGCAGCGGCATGGTGGTGTGCGGCATCATCACCGACCGCGTGAGCCGCAACGATCCCGCTCGGAAATGGACCACCGCGGTGGTCTTCGGAGTGATCTCCCTCGTCTTCCTCGGCGCCGGGTTCCAGTTGCCTACCGGCACGTCCCAACTGGTCCTGATCGGTATCGGTGCCTTCTTCTCCGCCGGCTCGTCCGGCCCCATCGCCGCGATGGTCGCGAACCTCACGCACTCGTCGGTGCGCGCCTCGGCCTTCGGCACGCTCACTCTGGCGAACAACCTCCTCGGACTGGCACTGGGACCGTTCGTCGTCGGGGTGCTGGCCGACCGCTTCGGGCTCGTCACTGCCTTGCAGATCGCTCCCCTGATCTACATCGTCGCGATCGTCGCCCTCGTCCTCGGCAAGCGCGCCTACCCGGCCGGACGCCGCAAGCTCGCCGCCCTCACCACCGCACCCGCCTGATCCACCTCCGAAGAACTGGAGTCGACCGTGACCACCTCCACCTCCACCGCACCGACCGTGGTGATCGTGCCCGGACTGCGCGATCACGTCGCCGACCACTGGCAGACGTTGCTCGCCGAGCGACTCGACACCGCGCGGACGGTGCCGCCGCTCGAACAGGACAAGCTCAGCCTCGCGGCCCGGGTCGCCGCACTCGACGCCGTTGTCGCCGACATCGACGGCCCGGTCGTGCTGGTCGCTCACAGTGCGGGAGTGGCGATCACCGTCCACTGGGCGCAGCAGTCCACCCGCCCGGTCCAGGGCGCCCTGCTGGTCACCCCACCGGACCTCGAGGAACCACTGCCCGAGGGGTATCCCACCCCCGGGGAACTCGAGCAGGGTGGCTGGGATCCCGTCCCCCGGGGCCGGCTGCCGTTCCCCAGCGTCGTCGCCGCCAGCACCAACGATCCGATGGCCCGATTCCGTCGGGTCGCCGGGATGGCCGAGTCGTGGGGCAGCAAGTTCGTCGACCTCGGCGCGGTCGGCCACCTCAATCCCGCCGCCGGCTACGGGTACTGGCCGTACGCCGAGGAACTGCTCCGGGAACTGATCGAGAGCACGGTCGTCCCCGGCCTCGCGAACGCAGATGCCCGATGACGCGCAAAGTGTTCGGTTCGGCCGCCGACGCCGTCGCGGACATCGGGCCCGGTGCGTCGCTGGCGGTCGGCGGGTTCGGGTTGTGCGGCATCCCGGACGAGCTGATCGCCGCGATCGCCGCCGGTGAGGCCACCGACCTGGAGGTGTACTCCAACAACTGCGGCGTCGACGACCGCGGGCTCGGGATCCTGCTCACCCGCAACCGGATTCGCCGCGTCACCGCGTCGTATGTCGGGGAGAACAAGGAATTCGCCCGCCAGTACCTGTCGGGTGAACTCGAGGTCGAACTGACGCCGCAGGGCACCCTGGCCGAGAAGCTGCGTGCCGGCGGTGCGGGGATCCCCGCGTTCTTCACCCCTGCCGGGGTCGGAACGCCCGTGTCCGACGGCGGGCTGCCGTGGCGGTACGCAGCCGACGGATCGGTGGCCGTCGCGTCTCCGCCGAAGGAGGTCCGCGAGTTCGCAGGCCGCCAGTACGTGCTCGAGGAGTCGATCACCGCCGACTTCGCACTCGTCCACGCCCGCATCGGCGACGCCGAAGGCAACCTCGTCTTCGCGAAGGCCGCAGGCAACTTCAACCCGCTCGCCGCGATGGCCGGCCGCATCTGTATCGCACAGGTCGAGCAGCTCGTCGAGCCCGGGGTCCTCGACCCGGCGCGGGTGCACCTGCCGGGGATCTTCGTCGACCGCATCGTCCACACCGGGACTCAGGACAAGCAGATCGAGAAGCGCACCGTCGCCGCGAGGAGGGACTGACATGACCACCATCGTCGAGACGATCGGCTGGACCCGCGAGGACATGGCAGCCCGTGCCGCCCGGGAACTGTCGCCGGGCGAGTACGTCAATCTCGGTATCGGGCTGCCCACACTGATCCCGAACTTCCTGCCCGCGGGCTTCGACGTGACGCTGCACAGCGAGAACGGCATCCTCGGCACGGGCCCGTATCCGGACGAGGACGCGGTCGACGCGGATCTGATCAACGCCGGCAAGGAAACGGTCACCGTCAACGCGGGCGCGTCGTTCTTCGATTCGGCGCTCAGCTTCGGGATGATCCGCGGCGCCCACATCGACACCGCCGTCCTCGGCGGAATGCAGGTCTCCGCGGCCGGCGACCTCGCGACCTGGATGGTTCCGGGGAGGATGGTCAAGGGCATGGGCGGTGCGATGGACCTCGTGCACGGCGCCCGCAAAGTCATCGTGGTCATGGAGCACTGCGACAAGTCCGGTGCCCCGAAGATCGTCGAACGCTGCACCCTGCCTCTCACCGGACGCGGTGTCGTGCACCGGATCATCACCAACCTGGCCGTCGTCGACGTCACCGACACCGGCCTGGTGTTGCGCGAGTGCGCGCCCGGGGTCACCGAAGACCTGGTGCGCGCCGCCACCGCAGCGGCGCTGTCGTAGCGCTCCTCCCACCCTCCCACCACGAGAAAGTCTCCCGTGCTCAACCTTTCCGTCCTTCTCGAAGACTCCGCCCGCCGATTCCCCGACCGTGACGCCTTGATTCTCGGCGACGCACGGATGACCTACGCCGACCTCGACACCCGGTCGAACCAGGTCGCGAACCTGCTGATGTCGTGCGGCATCGAACCCGGTGACAAGGTCGCGCTCTCCTGCCCCAACATCCCCCAGTTCCCCGTCGTCTACTACGGCATCCTCAAGGCCGGCGCCGTGGTCGTACCGCTCAACGTCCTCCTCAAGGACCGCGAGATCGCTTACCACCTCGCCGATTCCGACGCCAAGGCGTACTTGTGCTACGACGGCACCCCCGACCTGCCGATGGGCGAGTACGGGCGCTCCGCGTTCACGCAGAGTTCCGACTGCCGCACCATGTTCCGCATCACCGCCGACCCGGACGCTCCCGCCACGATCGACGGCATCGAAACACTCGCGGACGCCGTCGCGGATCGCGACACCGAGGTCGAGACCGTGGTCCGCGAACCCGGGGACACCGCTGTCATCCTCTACACGAGCGGGACCACCGGAAAACCCAAGGGCGCCGAGCTCACCCACGCCAACATGGTGCTCAACGCGCTGACCGCCAATCGTCTCTTCGAGAGCACACCAGCCACCCACGACCGGTACCTGGTGACCCTGCCGCTGTTCCACTCGTTCGGCCAGACCGTCACCCTCAACGCCGGAATCTCGGTCGGGGCGACCCTCGTGCTGCTGCCCCGGTTCGAGGCCGCCGCCGCACTCGATCTCATCGAACGGGAGAACATCACCGTCTTCGCCGGGGTGCCCACCATGTACTGGGGTCTGCTCGGCGCCCTCGACGAACACCCCGCCGACATCGACCGCATCGCCGGCAACATACGACTCGCGATCTCCGGTGGCGCCGCGCTGCCGGTGGAGATCCTCACCCGGTTCGCCGACCGCTTCGGTGTGCAGATCCTCGAGGGATACGGACTGTCCGAGACGTCGCCGCTCGCGACGTTCAGCGATCCCGGCGGCGATCCACGGCCCGGCTCGATCGGTGTCCCCGTGTGGGGAATCGAGGCCCGGCTCGTCGACAAGGACTGGAACACCGTCACCGGCGCCGGTGACATCGGCGAGATCGCGTTGCGCGGCCACAACATCATGACGGGCTACTACAACCGCCCGGACGCCACGGCAGAAGTGCTGCGGGACGGCTGGTTCCGGACCGGCGACCTCGCCCGCGTCGACGACGACGGCTTCTACTACATCGTCGACCGGGCCAAGGACCTGATCGTGCGCGGCGGATTCAACGTGTACCCCCGTGAGATCGAAGAAGTCCTCCTCGGCCACGACGCCATTTCTCTCGCCGCCGTCGTCGGCGTCCCCGACGACAGCCACGGCGAGGAGATCAAGGCGTACGTCATCCTCGAGCCCGGCGCACGGGTCACCGCGGACGATGTGATCGCCTGGGCCAAGCAGCAGATGGCGAGCTACAAGTACCCCCGCACCGTCGAATTCGTCACCACCCTTCCCATGACCGCCACCGGCAAGATCCTCAAACGCGAACTCGGCCGCGCCGCGGCCGCACTCTGATACCGAAAGCACAAGCGTGAGCGACACTCCCCTCCCCACCATCCCCGACGAGCTCACCGCTCCCCTCGACCTTCTCCTCACCAGCGGAACCCGCGGCGTCGCCGCCCGCATGCTCCCCGACAGCTCGTGGACCCGTCTCGGGGTCGGCCTCGCCGGCCGGCCGGGTACCGTTGCCCGGCGCGGCGGCGCCCTCGTCCGCGAACTCGGCGCCATCGCCGTCGGCACCTCGGATCGAACTCCCGCGAAGTCGGACAAACGCTTCGGCGACGCCGCGTGGCAGCAGAATCCGGCCCTGCGCCGGGCGATGCAGGCGTATCTCGCGACGTCGCACACCGCTGCTGCCCTGCTCGACGACGCCGAACTCGACTGGCGTGACCACGAACGGATGCGGTTCGTCCTCGACAACCTCGTCGAAGGCCTGTCCCCCACCAACAATCCACTCCTCAGCCCGCTGGGCTGGAAGGCAATGGTGGACACGGGCGGCCTCAGTGCGGCACGCGGAGTCCGCGCGCTCGTCCGCGACATGCTGTCCAAACCTCGCGTGCCTGCCATGGTCGAACCCGACGCATTCGCCGTCGGGGAGGACGTGGCTGCGACGAAGGGTGCCGTGGTCCTGCAGACCCGCACGTTCGAACTGATCCACTACACGCCGCAGACCGAACAAGTCCACGCCACACCACTGTTGATCGTCCCGCCCGTCATCAACAAGTACTACATTCTCGACATCGCACCGGGCCGCAGTCTGATCGAGTACCTCCTGCAGCAGGGTCAGCAGGTCTTCGCGATCTCCTGGCGCAACCCCCACGCCCGGCACCGGGATTGGGATGCCGACACGTACGGCGCGGCGATCGTGGAGGCGCTCGATACGGTGCAGTGCATTGCCGGAACCGACAGCGCCCACTTCCTGGGCACCTGCTCGGGTGGGATTCTCGCTGCGATGGTCGCGGCACATCTCGCCGAGATCGGTGAGGGCGACCGCATCGCCGGCCTCACCCTGGCCGTCACCGTCCTCGACCAGACCCAGGCCGGCACCGCGGCTGCCGTCATGAGCGAGCGCGCCGCCGCGGCCGCGATCCGCGACTCGGCCGCCAAGGGCTATCTCGACGGCCGCACCCTCGCCGAGATGTTCGCCTGGCTGCGTCCGACCGACCTGGTCTGGCGGTACTGGGTGAACAACTACGTGCAGGGCCGGGCTCCCGCCGCCTTCGACGTGCTGTTCTGGAACTCCGACACCACCCGCATGGCGGCGGCACTGCACCGCGATCTCGTCCTGCTCGGACTGCGCAACGCGCTGACGACGCCGGGCGCGGCGACCATGCTCGGCACACCCGTCGACCTGGCCACCGTGACCGCCGACGCGTACGTCGTCGGCGGCTCCGCCGACCACCTCTGCCCGTGGCAGTCCACCTACCGTAGCGCTCGCCTCCTCGGCAGCAAGGACTCCCGATTCGTGCTGTCGTCGAACGGTCACATCGCCTCGCTCGTGAACCCGCCGGGCAATCCGCGAGCGTCCTTCCGATTCGGGCAGCCCGCCCCGGAGACTCCGGACGAGTGGCTGGCCGCAGCGGAGACCGCACCGGATTCGTGGTGGCCCGACTACGCCCGTTGGCTCGCCGAGCGCAGCGGACCCGACATCGACGCCCCCGGCGGCCTCGGCGCCCGGCGGTTCCCCCCGCTCGGGCCCGCCCCGGGCACCTACGTCCACCACAGCTGACCCGCTCGACACCACAGAGGGACATTCCTACCCATGCATCTCACACAGCCCACCGAACTCCTCGGGCTCGTCGGACAGACCATCGGAACCACCGGCACGCTCAAAATTGCGCAGGATCAGGTGAATCTGTTCGCCGACGCGACCGGGGACCACCAGTGGATCCACACGGATCCCGAGCGCGCGGCCCGTGGCCCCTTCGGCGGCACCATCGCGCACGGCTATCTCACGCTGTCGCTGGCCCCGAGCATCCTCGCCGAAGTTCTCACCGTCGACGGCGTGCACGCCGCCCTCAATTACGGCCTGAACAAGGTGCGGTTCCCGGCGCCCGTTCCCGTCGGTTCCGCGCTGCGCGTCACCGTGTCCGTGATCGCCGCTCAACGGAAACCGGCCGGCATCGAGGCAGTCTTCGGGTTGACCTACGAGATCGACGGCGGAACGCGTCCGGTGTGCATCGCGGACGTCGTGGTGCTCTACACGTGAGCGTGACCGAATTGTTCGGTGGGCGCGACCGGTTCGACGACAGGGTCGTTCCGGTCGGCGGTCGGCGGATCCGGGTGCGGATCCGCCGCGGGACCGGTGTGCCCCTGGTCCTGTGCAACGGCATCGGAGCCGGCCTGGAAGTGCTGGACCCGCTTGTCGCCGCAATGGATCCGACAGCGACGATCATCAGTTTCGACGTGCCCGGCACCGGGGGTTCGCCGGCATCCCCGGTCCCGTACGGGATTCCCGCCCTCGCGTGCGGCCTGAGCCGCCTCCTCACCGAGATCGGGGTCGACGTCGTCGACATCCTCGGCTTGTCCTGGGGCGGAGCGCTGGCCCAGCAGTTCGCCCTCCAGAACCCTCGGCGCTGCCGGCGCGCCGTCCTCGTCGCCACCGGGACCGGGGCCCTGATGATTCCGGGCCACCCGCGTGTGCTCGCGAAGATGCTGACTCCGAGGCGGTTCACCGACACCGGCTATGCGGCTGCCATCGCCGGCGACCTGTACGGTGGCACGGCGCGCCTCGGCGGTGAAGCCGTCGCGCGAGTCTTCAGAAAACAGATGCACACGGGCTCCCGCATCGGTTATCTCCATCAACTCCTCGCGGGAGCGATGTGGACGAGCCTGCCGATACTTCCGCTCATCCGGCAGCCCACCCTGATCGTCGCGGGCACCGACGACCCGATCATCCCCATCGCCAACGCCCACATCATGAACGCGCTTCTGCCACACGCGACCCTGCACCTGCACCTCGGCGGTCACCTCGACATCGTCACCAACGCAGCCGATCTCGCGCCCGCTGTCAGCTCCTTCCTCGCGGCGCCGTAGCCGTCGGCGCACGCGAGGAGGTCAGCCGTCCTCCCCCATCTCGGCGAGCGTCGTCCGCAGGCGATCGTTGTCTGCCGGGGTCCAGCCGTCGGGCGACAGGATTGCGCTCCACGCGTCGGCGATGTCGACGACGTACGTGTGTCCGTGCCCGTCGGGAACACCCGTCGACACCGCCATGTCGGCCGCCACCTGAAGAAAAGTCACGAACGGGAACCACTGCGTGCTGTCGAGGACGTCGTAGCCACGGTCCTCCTTCAGCCAGTCGGGCTCGCTCAGCAGGAGTTCCGGTGACCACCAGACAATCGGGTCCGATGGGTGTTGGAGGTAGACCATCCGTGGCCGTCCCCACGGGGCGTCGGGGCGTGGCAGGTCCTCCGGTGCGCGTGCTCCGAAGCGGACGGTCCCGCCCTGCTCGTAGATCGGCAGCCATTCGGGCGAGCCCGGATCGCGGTTCGTGGTGACGTCGGTCCATATCTCGTTCGCATTCGGCGGCCCCGTGAACAGCACACCGTCGGTACGGGCCTCGACATCGTCGACACTGCCGAACGCACTTTCGCCCCCGAAGGATCCGAGACTCTCTCCCATCACGACGAGTTTCGGACGAGTTTCCGGTGGCAATACCTTCCACTTGTCGTACACAGCGTCGAACAATGCCTCCCCGGCCTGGTGGGCACGCTCCTTGTCCACCAGGAAGGACAGCCAACTCGGCAGATAGGAGTACTGCAATCCGACCATCGCGGTGTCGCCGTTGTACATGTACTCCAGCGATGAGGCGAGACTCTCGTTGATCCACCCCGTACCGGTGGTAGTGGCCACGCCCACCACCGCACGATCGAACCCGCCGGCGCGTTCGAGTTCGTCCGCTGCCAGCTGGGCGTTCCCGCGGATCGAATCGCCGCCGCTGGCCAGCCCGGCGTACGTCCGGATCGGCTCCACCGCGGGCCGCCCACCATTGAACGCGGACAATTCTTCGACGGTCGGGCCACGCGACATGAATGAACGGCCCTGCCGTCCCAGCGAATCCCACGTGACGAGCGAGTCCGGTCCGCCCGAACGCAGCGACGACGTCGGCGGCTCGTCACCGGCCTTGGTCTCCTGGTTGACCGCGGCGAACGAATTGTTCAGCCCCGACATGATCACGCGCACTGCGGCGCCGTTGACGAGTGCGAACAACAGCGCCACCACCAGTACACCGATGGCCGTCGCCGAGATCCGCCGCGGCACCACCCGGCTGATCTTGCGTTCGACCCACCGCACCGCCCGCAGCAGCACCCGGGCCAGCGCCACCAACCCGACGTAGATCAGCACCGCCACGACCACCATGACGAGATAGCCGAACCACGGGAACGGTGCGGCGCTCATGATCGCCCGCAACTGCGACTGCCAATCCCAGAACCACACCAGTATCGCCACGGTTCCGACGATTCCGATCACCGACGCCACCCGGCGCACCATTGTCTTCACACGCGTGGGCGCCTCCCGCTGCACGAGGTAGCGGACCAACTTGGAACCGAGGAATCCGATGGCGTAGCCGAGCGCCGCCGACACGCCGGTGACCAATCCCTGGAAGAACGGACCGCGCGGCAGCAGTGTCGGCGTCAACGACAGCCACACGAACAGGACCGCGACCACCAGCCCCCCGAAGGCATAGCGGTCCGGAAGCCAGCGGCGATACCCGGGTGGCCGGGCGGGACCGGCTTCGCGCTCGGGTGCACCATCGATTACATCGTTCGGCACCTGGCAAGCGTAGCCGCCACGGAGTCGCTGTCGACAGCAATCCGCAATCACACCACGTCCGGTGAACACCGAAGCCCACCTGGGATGTTCGCATTCGGACAAGTCTGCCCGGCCGACCGCCGGCGGGCGCTACGCCAGTGTCTTCGTCTTGATCGCCTGGAACTCGGCGTCGGTGATCGCACCGGAATCGAGCAGCGCCTTGGCATCCGTGATCTGCTGAGCCGGAGACTTTCCGGCGACGTCCCGGATGTAGGTGTCCTGCGCTTGCCTGTGTTGCTCGGCGGCGGCCATCGACCTCTTCGCCATGCCGTCGCCTCGGGCGATCACGTACACCAGTGCCGACAGGAAGGGAACGACGAACAGCAAGAGGATCCAGATCGCCTTCACCCACCCCGACGTCTCGCGGTCCCGGAACAGGTCGGAGATGATCGCGAACAACACGGACAAGTAGGCCGCGAAGGCGAAACAGACGAAGATGAACCAGAAGAACTCCCAGAAGCCTTCCATTTTCGACGCTCCGTCCACTCGGTGTTCCGGTCAGGAGGCCAGGACTCTGGCCTGGCGTGAGGTGCTCCTCGAAATCTCAACTAGTGGCGTCGAGCGTGTCGAGCGCGGCCAGAATTCCCTGGACGGGGATACGGCCCGAGGCCACGAGCTGCGCGCCCTCGCGCCGGAGGGCGGAGGCGAACGGTGCGGCCCAAGTGTTCTCGTAGACGAGAATGGCCCCGGAACAGCCCGGGGCGAGGACGGCAGCCGCATCCTCGAGGTCGGTTCGGTCGATCAGACCCGTAGTCGCCTCGGCGAACACCGTCACGTCCACACCGCCCTCGAACCCGAGGTCCTCGACGGCGATACCGGCGAGCGATCCGTCGGCTTCCTTGCGGACGAAGACCAGATCGAGCACTCGGATGATGTTTCGTTCGACCAGGTCGATGAGAAGGGGCAACGCCGATCCGTCGGGTCTCCGGTCGGCAGGGAACTCCACGACGAGATAATCGATGGGTCCGAGTTCGTCGAAATCGGTGTCGTTCACTGCAGGACCTCTCTTCTGAAGACAGCAGCGACAGCCGCACACGCCGTCGCCCTAGCATTACCCAGCCCACGACGACACCGCTAGAGCACAATGTCACCTACGGCCGGCACCGTACTGTCGGCAAGCTCGCGTCGGGCCCCCTTCTCCACCAAGAGCGGGACGAAGTCCCGGATCCTGCAGTCTGTGAAGCGCTTGTGAACGGTGCGCACGGCGTGCTCGATGTCCACGGGTGAGACGGACGGGTACCGAGTCATCAGGCGTTCGATGACCTGCTCGACCTGAAGCAACTCGTCGTCACCGATCATCGACTCATCGTCGTCCCGCTGCGAAGCCATCGTCAAGACACGAAATGGCCTCTCGAGCAACTCGGTTCGGTGTCGAGACCGTGAATATTCAGGACTCTGGGATCAATCAAGTATCCGGAGCACTACCCGGAAATACCGTTTCACAACTAATACGACGCGGAGACGGCGGACAATGGAGCTACCGGGCCGCCCGGCTCGCGGTAGAGAAAGGGACGGTCATGTCCGAGACAACGTCGGTCAAGCAGGGCGTCGCTGCAGGCACGTCGATCGGGGCAGCCATCATCATGGTGACCGTGGGCATCATCCAGTTCTGCCAGGGAATCGCCGCGGTCGCCGAGAACGAAGTATTCGTGGCAGGGGTGAACTACGTCTACAAGTTCGACCTGACCACGTGGGGCTGGATTCACATCGTGCTGGGTGTGCTCGTCGCAGCGGTCGGCCTCGCGCTGCTCACCGGTGCGGGATGGGCGCGGGTGTCCGCGATCGTGATCGCAGCAGTCTCCATATTCGCCAACTTCCTGTGGCTTCCGTACTACCCGTGGTGGTCGGTGCTCATCATCGCACTCGACGTCGTGGTGATCTGGGCAGTGTCGACCTGGCAGCCGGCTCGGGTCTGAGCAGTCGGCGGCCGGGGTAGACACCGTGGGAAAGAAGTCGAAACACGACAGGTCCGGGTTCGACCTGCCCCGGCCGGACGGTGCCGAGCCCGCCGTGCCGATGAAGAACAAGATGAAGAACAAGGAGTACCGCCGCTTACTCCGTCCGCTCCACGGCGAACTCGTCGCATTGCAGGAGTGGGTGAAATCGTCGAGCGCCAGGATCTGCATCGTGTTCGAAGGTCGCGACACCGCCGGGAAGGGCGGCGTGATCAAGGCGATCACCGAGCGGGTCAGTCCGCGCGTATTCCGTGTCGTCGCCCTGCCGGCCCCGACCGATCGCGAGAAGTCGCAGATGTACGTGCAGCGGTACCTGCCCCATCTCCCGGCCGGCGGGGAGGTCGTCATCTTCGACCGCAGTTGGTACAACCGCGCGGGCGTCGAACGGGTGATGGGCTTCTGCACCGAGGAGCAAGCGCAGCAGTTCCTCCAACTCGTCCCGGTGGTCGAACGCGCGATCGTCGACTCGGGCGTCATCCTGCTGAAGTACTGGCTGGAGGTGAGCGAGGAGCAGCAGACGCTGCGCCTGCAGAGCCGGATCGACGATCCGCGGAAGATCTGGAAGCTGTCGGACCTGGACCTGAAGTCGTACAGCCGCTGGTACGACTACTCGCGGGCACGGGACGAAATGTTCCACTTCACCGACACCGGTTGGGCGCCCTGGTACGTCGCGGTCAACGACGACAAGCAACGCGGTCGGCTCAACATCATCAGCCATCTGCTGAGCCAGATCCCCTACGAACCCCTCGAACGCCCCGACATCACCTTGCCGGAGCGGCGGGGCCCGCACGGCTACGAGGCGCCGAGGCAACCACTGCACTGGATTCCCACCCCCTACTGAGGATCCGAGCCGAAAGGACGAGCGGTCATGGTCTCGACGGAACCCGCGCAAGCGCAGACGGCCTGGCATGCCCAGGATGCCGACGCCGTCGTGTCCGCGCTGGCCTCCGATCGGCAGGCGGGGCTGACGACCGGCGAAGTAGACGAACGTCGCCGACGGCACGGTCCGAACGAAATCGCCTCCGAGCCGCCGCCGTCGACGTGGTCGATCGCGTTGCTGCAGTTGAAGGACCCCATGAACCTGATGCTGGTCGCGGTGGCCGTGGTCAGCATCGTCATCGGCGAAATCCCGACGGCGATCGTGGTCGCGGTTCTCGTCGGGCTCAACATCGTGCTGGGCACACGGCAGGAAGTGAAGGCGCGCGCCAGCGTCGACGCACTGGCGAAGATGCAGACACCGCAGGCGCGGGTGGTCCGCGACGGCACTCTGACCCAGCTCGACGCCACCGAGCTCGTGCCGGGCGACGTCGTGCAGCTCGAGGCGGGCGACATCGTCCCCGCGGACGGCCGCCTTCTCACGACGGCCACCTTGGAGACCCAGGAGGCGGCACTGACGGGTGAGAGTGCACCCGTCGCGAAGGACCCCCAGACGCTCGGCACCATCGACGTTTCTCTCGGCGACCGCAGCAACATGGGCTTCCAGAACACCTCGGTCACCCGCGGCACCGCCACCATGGTGGTCACGGAGACCGGCATGCACACCCAGATGGGTCAGATCGCGTCGATGCTCTCTGCGGTCGCGCCCAGCAAGTCTCCGCTGCAGCGCGAACTGGACTCGCTCACGAAAGTGCTCGGCGTCATCGCGTGGACTTCGGTGGCGATCATCGTGATCATCGGGGTGATTCGCGGACAGGACGTGACGACGCTGCTGCTGCTCGGCATTTCCATGGGGGTCTCCGCGATCCCGACCGGCCTGCCGACGTTCGTCCAGGCGATGCTGGCCTACGGCGCACGGCAGCTGGCCGACGCCAAAGCCATCGTGAAGAACCTCACGGACGTCGAGACGCTCGGCGCGACCAGCGTAATCAACTCGGACAAGACCGGCACGCTGACGATGAACCAGATGACCGTGCGGTCGCTGTACTTCCACTGCCGGTGGTACACCGTCGACGGTGAGGGTTACGCCAAGTCGGGGAAGATCACCCACGTCGCGGGCGAGGCGGTTCCGGATTTCACACTGCTCGCGTACGGGTTGTGCCTCGACAGCGACGCCACGGTCTCCGGCACCGGAGAGGTCGTCGGCGACCCGACGGAGGCCGCGCTGGTGGTGCTCGCGGCGAAGATCGGTGTCGACGCCCCACTGACCCGGCGGACGTATCCGCGCGTCGCCGCCGTGCCGTTCGACTCCGCGTACAAGTTCATGGCGACGTTCCACCATCTCGAGGTCGATGGCAGAACCCAATTCGTGGAACTGGTCAAGGGAGGGCCCGACGTGGTCCTGGCGCGGTGCACGACCGCCTTCCGGCCGGGCCGGCAGGAGGTGCCGCTCGACGAGGTCCGGGAGGAACTGACGGCAGCGAACCGGACCATGTCCGAGAAGGGGCTTCGCGTGCTGGCCTTCGCGGTCCGCCGCCTCGACGGGCAGGAGGAGGCCGCGGTGGCCGACCCCATGTCCTACGTCGCGGACCTCACGTTCGTCGGCATGGTCGGGATCATCGACCCGCTTCGGCCGGAGGCGATCGAATCGGTGCGCACCGCCCACGAGGCGGGCATCGACGTCCGCATGATCACCGGCGACCACGCGATCACGGCATCCGCGATCGGCGCCGAACTCGGGCTCGGACCAGGCGCGATCGGTGGTGCGGAACTGCAGGCCATGACCGATGAGGAACTGTCGGCCGCACTCCCGCATCTGCACGTGTTCGGCCGCGTCACCCCCCAGGACAAACTGCGCCTGGCCGACATCATGCAGAAGAACGGCGCCGTCGTGGCGATGACCGGGGACGCCGTCAACGACGCGGCCGCGCTGAAGAAGGCCGATATCGGCGTAGCCATGGGCTCGGGCAGCGAAGTCACCAAACAGGCGGGCAAGATGGTGCTCACCGACGACAATTTCGGGACCCTGATCACCGCGATCCGGTTGGGCCGCAACATCTACGACAAGATCGTGTCCTACATCCGGTACCAGATGTCGAAACTGTTCTCGCTGGTGCTGCTGTTTCTCGTCGCGAGCATTTTCGACATCAACGACGGGGTCGCGCTCACCCCGCTGATGGTGCTGTTCCAGCACTTCTTCATCACGCTGTTCCCGGTCGCCGTCATCATGCTCGACCCGCCTGCACCGGATCTGATGAACAAGCCGCCCCGCGACCCGCAGATGCCGATCGCCAACCGGAGGGCGTTCGTACAGTGGCTTGCATACGGCGTCCTGCAGTTCGCCGTCACGCTCGCCGCGATGCTCCTCGCGCCGGGCGAGATGAGCACGACCGAGGCGAACGTTCCCATGACGACGGCGTTCGTGGTGCTGTCGTTCGGTTCCATCCTCGCCGGGCTCGTCATGCGACGCGACCCGGAATCCGGGCTCACCCCACCGATCCTCGGCGCACTGAAGATCCTCTCGATCCCGACCATCGTGACGGTGTTCGCGGTCGAGGCTGGGTTCCTCCAGGACCTCCTCATGACCACGTCGCTGACCGGCGGCCAGTGGCTCGCCTGCCTCGGGTGGTCACTGATCATCCCGATCGTCGTCGAAGCGGAGAAGGCGTTCCGGCGCCGGCGCCACCTCCACTCGGCGCCGCCCGCACCGATGACCGCCCCCGCCGCCGTCGACCCCCAGCGCGCACGCTGAGGCCGTGACCATGTCCTGGACAGGTAGCCTCGCGCAGTTGCCGGGCATCGCGACGGCGCGGGCGTACCACCGCGAATGGCTGCGCCCCGACATCACCGCCGGGCTCGTCCTCACCGCCCTGCTCATCCCCGCCGGGATGGGGTACGCGGAGGCCGCCGGGTTGCCCGCCTACGCCGGCCTCTACGCCACGATCATCCCGCTCCTCGCGTATGCCGTGGTGGGGCCGTCGAAAATCCTCGTGCTCGGCCCGGACTCGTCGCTCGCGCCGCTCATCGCCGCGGCGGTACTGCCTCTCGCCGTGGCCGACGACCCGGAGAGCGCGCTCGCGCTCGCCGGGATCCTCGGTGTCCTCGTCGGCCTCATTCTCCTCGTCGGCGGATTCCTGCATCTCGGCTTCGTGACCGAACTGCTGTCGAAGCCCATCCGGCTCGGCTATCTCAATGCGATCGCGCTCATCGTCGTCGTCGGCCAACTGCCCAAGCTGCTCGGATTCTCCGTCGACGCGTCCGGCCTCATCGGAGAGATCGGGGAGATCGGAAAGTCCGTGGTACAGGGCAACATCGACCCCGTCGCCGCCGCAGTGGGCATCGGCTCCCTCGCCGTCATCATCGGGTTCCGCATCTGGGTGCCCCGCATCCCCGGCGTCCTCGTGGCCGTGGTCGGCGCGATCATCCTGTCCGCCGCACTCGGACTCACCGACGACATCGGGATGGTCGGCGCCCTGCCCGCCGGCCTGCCGCTGCCGTCGTTCGGCGGTGTCGACTGGGGGGACGTGGGGAACCTCGTCGGCCCCGCGGCCGGTATCGCCCTGATCGCGTTCGCCGACACAGGGGTGCTGTCCCGCACGTTCGCCGCCCGGCACGGTGAAGACGTGAACGGCAGCACGGAGATGAAGGCGGTCGGCGTGGCCAACATCGCCGGTGGACTGTTCGGCGGGTTCCCCATCTCCGCCAGCGGGTCGCGGACCCCGGTGGCCGAACAGAGCGGCGCCCGCACCCAACTCGCCTGCGTCGTCGGAGCACTCGCCGTCCTGGTCTTCGTTCTCGTCGCCCCCGGGGTCACCACGTACCTCCCCGACGCGACACTCGGGGCCGTGGTGATCGTCGCCGCCACGGCGCTGGTCGATGTGAGTGGAATGATCCGGATGTGGCGCATGAGCACCGTGGAGTTCGGACTCGCCGTCGCGGCATTCCTCGGGGTCGCTTTGGTGGGCGTGCTGCAGGGCATCCTCGTCGCGATCGGGCTGTCCTTCGTCGCGGTGGTCGCGCACGCCTGGCAGCCGTACCGCACGGAACTCGTCCGGACGACCGACCGCCCCGGCTTCCATGACGTCGAACGCCACCCCGGCGGCGTCCGCATCCCCGGACTGGTGCTGGTGCGCTTCGACGCTCCCCTCTTCTTCGCCAACGGCGAGATCTTCGACGAATACGTGCGCTCGGTGGTGGCGACAGCGCCGAGCCCGGTCGAGTGGGTGATCGTGGCCGCCGAGCCGATCACCGGTCTCGACACCACCGCCGTCGACGAACTCGTCGACCTCGACACGTATCTCGAAGGGAAGCAGATCCGGTTGGCGTTCGCGGAGATGAAGGGCCCGATCAAGGATCGGCTCATCCGGTTCGGGGTGGGCGACAGGTTCGACGCGACACACTTCTATCCCACCATCGACGCCGCCGTGGCCGCATTCCACAGTCGAGCCGATCACACCGCCGATCCGACCGACGACTGAACCGACCACAGGACGGGGCGCGGCGCATGGATTCCTTCTGGACGATCTTCTGGCTCGGTGCCATCGCCTTCGCGTTCCTGGCGTATCTTCTGCTGCTGTTCGCGATCAGCGCCGACCTGTTCCGCGACCACGGGACCTCGGGGTGGATGAAGGCGTTCTGGGTGTGTTTCCTGCTCCTCGTTCCGTTCGTGTCGGCGCTGATCTACGTGATCCTGAAGAGCGACGGCATTGCCGAACGATCGAGAACCACCTCCCGAATTCAGTCTCGAGGCGCCGACCCGGACGGGGGGTGAGGTCGGAACGCCTTCCGCCACAGTCGAACCCAGTCGAACGATGGTGCAGCGGGACGCACCCCGGGCCTCGTCCTGGGCACCCGCACCCGCAAGGCGTCCGGTTCGATGGTGCACCGCACCGGAGTGCGGAGCAGGAGGGATTCGCCGTCGACTCCCACGGGGATCTCCGGTGTGTCGGCGTCTACGACCACCTCCATCGACGTTTCCTGCGTCAGGCCGCGTACGTTGGTGCGGCGCAGCAGACCGACCGCCTGCCGGGTGTTCGCCACCGACAGGGTGACCGCGCCGAGGACGCCGCGATCGAGACGGTCCCGGCGGCTCAGACCCGCCAGATCACTGTTGCCGTACGGATTGTTGCTCACCAGGACCGCCTGCGGTCCCTCCACGGCAGTCTCACCGATCCGTGCGACCAATCGAGGCCCGCCGTGCCCGGTGAGCAGATCGGGGAGCAGCGTCAGCACTGTCGCGGCCTTGTCGTCGCGGTATGCGGGGCTGCGCACGATCTCGGCGTAGACCCCGAACGAGGCATTGTTGACGAAGGTTCGACCGTTGATGGTGCCGAGGTCGACGCGCAGCTCGACACCGTCCCGGAGTGCGTCCAGCGATCGGGTCGGATCGGCGCGATCGAGTCCGAGATCCATCGCGAAGTGGTTGCGGGTTCCGGCACTGATCACGAGGAACGGCAGGTGGTGTTCGGCCGCGACCGCAGCTACGAGCGCCTGGGTCCCGTCTCCGCCCGCCACCCCCAGCAGATCGGCCCCTTTCGCGACCGCCTGCCGGGCCAGTGCCGTCACGTCGACGGTGGCCGGCCCTTCGAGCAGCACGACGTCGGCGCCCAACTCTTCGGCTCTGCGCTTCAGGTCGAATTTCGCGACCTTCCCGCCACCGGAATGCGGATTCATAATCAGGAACGGGTGCTCCGCGGGCGGGGCAGGGTATTCGGGCATGGTCATCTCCGCACGTCTGCCACGCAAAGCGGCGCGGGCGCAGACGACGGCCAGCAGAGCGAGCACGTACGCGAGCAGCACCACCCACAGCAGGTGCGCGCGGATGAACAGCGTCAGCACGACGATCGGCGCGACGATCGCCACCCCCAGCGAGATCCACCTGAGCACCCCGCGCCGGGTGAGGAACCAGTACAACGCTGCCACCGTGACCACGACGCCACCGGCCCCCACGATGAGCAACGCCACGGTGCCCAGCAACCCGGCGAACAGCACGGGCACCGCCGCCGCACCGACGGCGAACACGAACGCCACACGGGCCCACCACCGCCGGCCACGGTCGCCGGTATCGGGGATGCCTGATCTGTTCACGTGACTACCCCCTCGACGGCGGCGCGCACTTCCTCACAACGGTCCGACTTCCCGTCGTAGTTCCATCTTCCGCCGTGCCCGGAGGCGATCGCAGTACATTGCACGTCTTGGGCTGCGGGTCTTCGCCAGCCGTCAAGGGCCGGTGCCCGATAGGTCGCGTGCGCGCGGTCCCGTCGAAAGATCCCGCCAGCCGACGAGCACCGTGTGCACGGCCTCGGCCCCGCGCAGCGGGTCGGGCGGTGCGGGCAGGTCGGCGGGGTAGATGAGAAACGGAGTACTCTGCGGTCCGCCCATTCCACCGTGCGACCCGACCTGCTCCTCGAACGCCGCGACTTCGTCGGTCTCGGGCCAGTACGCGCCACCGACCATGATGTCGGCAACGTTGTCGAAGGTGTCGGTGCGTCGCACCTTTGCCAGCGCGTCAGGGCCCATCACCGCGAGCGGGTTCTCGCCGGTGACCTCGCCGGTCGTCACGTCGACCTGGCCGTGGGGCCCGAAAACCACGGACCCGCCCGGGGCGGCAACGAGCAGGAAGCCGACCCCGGGATGCTCGCGCAGCCCGGTGAGCAGCCCGGGATGGGCGGCCTCGATGGCATTGACATCGGCGCGGCCGGGCAGGTGCGGGAAGTAGACCAGACCGAGATTGCCGGAGCCGAGCACGATCGGCTCGCCTGCAGAGGCGTGGGCCTCCTCACCGGCAGTCGGCGAATGCACGCTCGCTGCGGCGTAGCCGCGCCCCTCAGCCCCGGGCTGGTGGGAGATGCCGGATTCGCGCTCGTACCAGTGGCGCTTCACCGCCGCCGGTTCGCGCTGTGCGGCGAGCCGGATAACCAACTGCCCCAAAGTTTCCCCGTACCGTTGCAGGAAGGTCGCACCCTGACTCTGCCCGTGATCGGACAGCACGACGACGCGGTAGGGCCGATCGGCCTGCTCCACCACGGCGAGCACCATCTCGACGACGTCGTCGAGTTTGGTCAGCACCGCAAGGGTCTCCGGCCGGGAAATGCCCGAGTGATGCGACACCTCGTCATAGCCGATCAGGTCGACGTAGACCACACTGCGTCCCTTGATCAGATCGCCGACCACCGCGGCGACGGCGACGTCGGTGGCGAGCACGGTCGCGAACGCCCGCACGAACGGATAGACCCCGCCCCGCGGCACCCGCGGCTGGATGTCCTTTCGCTTCTGCCGCAGTGACTGGCGTAGTTCCCGTTGCAGTTCCGCGAACATTCGGATGAACGTGCGCAGCGCGCTCGCCGGGTCGGCGAAATAGTCGCTGTAGCCGGCACCGCCGCCGAGGCGGGCGCCGCGCATGCGACTGACGACGAGCACGTTGTCGTGCGCGCCGCCGGTGAACAGGTTGCCGCGGCTCGCACCGTCGTGCGCCAGCAGGCCGGGAATGTCCGTTCGTTCGAGTTCGCGCTGCTCGTTGTCGGTCGGGTTGCTGAACACCGAAATACGCTCGGTCGTCTTGTCGTACCAGCGAAACGCCGGCACGTTGTGGTTGGAACCGTGCAGCACGCCCAGCTGGGTCGCACCCGTCTGACTGCTCCAGTCGGTGTGCCACGGCACCAGCCGGTGGGTCTCGCGCACCAACTTCGCCAGCCCGGGCGTCACGCCGTCGGCGATCGCACGACGCAGCACGTCGTAACCGAGGCCGTCGATCTGGATACACAACAGCCCCGGGGTCGCGTCCACGAGGGCGGCGTTGCGACGCAACCGGAACCGCTGTCGACGCACCTGCATCAGTCGGTACGCGGTATCGGAGCGGGACGCGATCGCGCCCGACACCACCGAGGTGAACAGCGAGAGCAGCGCCGCGAGGACGAATGCATCGCTCAGCTGGTCCACCGACGCGACCGGTACCAGGTACAGCGTCAACAGCATGATCACACCGCCTGCGAGGAATACCCCGACGAACAGCAGCACCGGGCCGATCCACGACATGAACCGCATCATCACCGGCCACAGCGCGGCGTTGAGCAGGCCGAACACCAACGCGAGCACCAGCGCGGCCGGGAGTGCCGGTAGCGGAGCGAAGCTCGACCGGTCCAGGGCGATGCCGCCGAGGATGCGGTCGAGCACGATGAGCGCGAGCGCCGACGACCCCCACAGCACGAAGAACTCGACGAGCACCCGCACCACGCCGCCCACCGTGCGCATCGCACCGCCTTTCGTCATCTGGAATCGTAAGGGTGTGAGCGCAACGCCGTGGTCGGATGCCGCCGCAGCCGGTGTGCGCTGGCTCGGACATGCCAGCGCGCTGATCGTGGACCGCGGGACGGTCGTCCTGACCGATCCGGTGCTGACCGACCGCGTCGCGCACCTACGTCGCCGCCGAGGTCCCGCGCCGACCGGGCCGCACGTGCGTAACCCGGACGCCGTCCTGCTCTCGCACCTGCACGCCGACCATGTCCATCTGCCGTCGCTGCGGCTGCTCGATCCGGACGTCCCGATCGTGGCCCCGTGGCGGGCGGTCGACGGCCTGCCCGCGCTGCGCCAGTTCGCCGACCGCCTGGTGCTGCTGCGGCCCGGCGACGAGACGAGGATCGGCAAGGTCACCGTGCGCGCCGTGCCCGCCCGACACGACGGACGGCGCTGGCGGCGCGGCCCTGAGCTCGCGCCCGCGATCGGGTATGTCGTCGAGGGGGACCGGCGGACCTATTTTGCCGGTGACACCGACCTGTACCCGGATCTCGCCGACCACGTCGGCCCCGTGGACCTCGCGCTGCTACCCGTCGGGGGCTGGGGTCCGACACTCGGCAAGGGTCACCTCGACCCGTCTCGGGCCGCGGTCGTCGCGCGTCTGGTGGAGGCGGAACTGGCGGTGCCGATCCACTACGGCACTCTGTGGCCGGTCGGCCTCGACGCCGTGCGCCCCCGGCTGTTCTTCGGTCCGGGCGCCGAGTTCGTCCACCACGCCGAGCGGGCGGGTGTCGTTGCGGTGGAGTTGCACCCGGGTGACGAACTCGGCGTGTGAACTCGGTTGCCCTGAAACCCTGACGGTCGACGGGTCTTTGCGCTCCGGAGTACAAAGACGGCCAATGTGCTCTGGTCGGCTCCGCGATCGGCGGAAACTGGAGGGTGGTGATCCGGCGGTCTCGACCTGGGAGCCGAACGGATCCGAGCGCAGCCGACGACGAGAAACGGGCGGTGACGGTGGCCGAGGACGGTGTGCGAAGTCTCTCCCGACGTGCGCGGGTGCGTGTACTGGTGCCGGCGGTGCTGCGCCCGGTGTGCGCCACGGTGGTGCTGGTGAGCGCATATTTCCTGCTGCCCTTCACCACGGTGGACAACCTGCGCACCGTGTCCCTGCTGATCGGTGGTCTCGCTGTGGTCTGCGCGGTGTACGTCTGGCAGATCCGCAGGGTGCTGCGGGCCGAGTACCCGGTCGCGCAGGCAGTGGAGGCGTTGGCCGTCACCGTGGGGGTCTACCTCGTCGCCTACGCGACGACGTACTTTCTGCTCTCGTACTCGGGGCCGGACAACTTCAACGAAGCGCTGACCCGCCTCGACGCACTCTATTTCACCTTGACGGTGTTCGCCACGGTCGGGTTCGGTGACATCGTGGCCTCCACGGAGGCCGCGCGGGCGGTGGTGTCGGCACAGATCATCGGCAATCTGATCCTGATCTCGTTGGGCATCCGTGTGCTGACGGCCTCGGTTCGCTGGCGGCGGAAGCCCGGGATCGTCCATGACTCGGCGGCGCAGTGACAACGGAACGCGAGCCGGCACTCGACGGGTTGCGGGCTAGAGCCTCTGCTCGTAACCCGGCTTCCATGTCGCGACAGCCCAGATCACGAACACGTCCAGCACGATCATGACGACCGACCACCACGGGTAGTGCGGCAGCCACAGGAAATTGGCGAGGATCGAGAGAGCACAGATCACCATGGCGCCGACACGGGCCCACGTCGCCCCGGTGAACAACATGACACCGACGGCCGCAACGATCACACCGAGCACCAGGTGAATCCATCCCCATGCGGTCGTGTCGAACTGGTAAACGTACTCGGGGCCGGCGACGACGAGGTCGTCCTGCATGAGCGCCGAGATGCCCGAGAGCACATGGAGAATTCCGATAGTGAGCAAAACTATCGCCGCCACCATGGATGTCGCGGCCGCGACCCCCTGCTTGACCAACGACTCGTCGGACATCGCGATCCCCCTTCCCGGACATACATTGGCCTGCAAATATTTTCCGTCGCCGCGTAGAGCGAGGTCAATACACGTACGTCCGGGCATCTTCCAGACAAAGGGCGAGCCGACGGAGGATACTTACTTACGCCAGTTCATTTCGTACGGTGACGAAAGAGGAACGGTCATGTCCGATGAATCGCTGGTCAAGCAAGGTGTGGCAAAGGGAACGTCGATGGGCGGGGCGGTTCTTCTCGTCACCGTCGGCGTACTCGAGTTCTTCCAGGGGATCTCCGCGATAGCCAAGGACGACGTGATCGTCGTCGGCATCGAGTACACCTATCAATTCGATGTCACTACCTGGGGATGGATTCATCTCGTGCTCGGCGTGATCGTTGCGGCCGTCGGTGTCGCACTGTTCACCGGGGCGACCTGGGCACGTGTCGGCGCGATGGTGCTGTGCGCCTTGTCGATCTTCGTCAACTTCCTGTGGCTGCCCTACTACCCCGTGTGGGCGATCACGATCATCGCGCTGAACGCCGTCGTGATCTGGGCGGTCGCCACCTGGAACCCCGAAGTGATCTGATCCGCAATGGAAGACGGCACGAGCACCGGCCCACTCGACAAGGACGAACGCACCGAACTCCTCCGGTTGCGCGAAGAGGTGGCGACGCTGCGCGGACAGGCCGCGGGCGCCGCCGCCGGTGTTCCGACCGAACCGGTCGCCCGCCCACCCCGGAACGGACTGCGCTGGACCGCCGTCACGATTCTGCTGGTCCTGGTCGCCGTTCTCGCACTCGCGTCGGTCACCGCACGCTTCACGAGAAGTCAGATCCTCGACACCGACCGCTACGTGAGCACGGTCGCCCCCCTCGGTGCGAATCCGGCCCTCCAGGCGGACATCACGAACCAGATCACCGACGAGATCTTCACCCGAGTCGACGTCGAGGGGCTCACCAAGGACGCACTCGAGGCACTGACCGACGTCTCGAATCTCGCAGCGAACGCTCCCCGGCTGGACGCGGCCGTGGTCGGCCTCGCACCGGTGATCACCAGCCAGGCAAAGAACTTCGTCCACGACACCGTCAGCTCGCTCGTGCAGTCCCAACAGTTCGAGGACCTCTGGATCCAGGCGAACCGTTCGGCGCACAACGCGCTGGTGGCGGTGATGACCGGGAACTACGGTCTCAGCTCGGTGGAGGTCGACCAGAGCGGCACCGTCAGCATCTCTCTGGGCACCGTCATCGACAATGTGAAGGCCGCGCTGACCGAGCGAGGTTTCGCGTTCGCCGACAAGATCCCCGCGGTCGACAAACAATTCGTACTGTTCCAGTCCCCCGAACTGGTGAAGGCGCAGCGCGCAGTCAATGCTCTCGACAAGGCGTCGGCCATCCTGCCGTGGCTGGGAATCGCCTGCGCCGCCGCCGCGGTCGCCGTCGCCCCCAGTGGCCGACGGCTGCGCGCGCTCTCCCTCGCCGGCCTGTCCATCGCCCTGGGAATGCTCGTCCTCGCGATCGGGATCCTCGTCGGACGCGCCATCTACCTCGACAGCGTCCCACCCGACGTCCTGTCGCCCGACGCGGCGGCAGCGGTCATCGACACCGTCCTGGTACCGCTGCGGACAAGTCTGCGTGCGGTCGCGGTCCTCGGTCTGGTGATCGCGATCGGCGCCTTCCTCATCGGCGGCTCGTCGTCCGCGACCGCCGTGCGTCGCGGCTATGGGCAGGCACTGGACTTCGCCCGCAAGTCCGGCGCCGGCCGACCGCCGAACGAAGTGGAACGGTGGGCGTACCAACTCCGAATTCCGCTGCGCTGCACCATCATCGGCGTCGCCGCTCTGCTGCTGATGTTCTGGCGCTACCCCACCGGACTGGTCGTGTTGTGGATCGTGTTCATTGCCCTGCTCGTGCTCGCGGCACTCGAACTGCTAATCCGCCCGGCCCGCACAACCACCGCGGAGGACAGCGGGACGAAGGAGGACTCGGGATCTACGCCGGTGCCGTCGTCTTGAGCGCCCGGACGCGAAACGTTCTGCGATACGCCGACGGTGGGACGCCGAGCACGGCGCCCATGTGCTGGCGCAGTGACACCGCCGTCCCGAATCCGACCTCGCGGGCGATGACGTCGACGGACAGGTCGGTGATCTCGAGGAGTTGCCGCGCGCGGTCGACCCGGTGAGTGATCAGCCAGCGGTTCGGGGTGGTGCCGACCTCTTCACCGAACCGCCGTGTGAACGTGCGGACGCTCATGTTCGAGTGCGCGGCCATTCGGCTCAGCGTCAGTGACTCACCCAGCCGATCCAGCACCCAGTCCCGGGTGGCCGCGGTGGACTCGGCCGTGGTCTCCGGGATCGGCCGCTCGATGTACTGCGCCTGCCCGCCGTCGCGCCACGGTGGGACGACGCATCGGCGCGCCACCTGATTGGCGACGCCGGAGCCGTGGTCGCGGCGCACGATGTGGAGGCAGAGGTCGAGTCCGGCCGCGACGCCTGCCGACGTGAGGATGTGCCCCTCGTCGACGAACAGCACGTCGGGATCGACGCGGACCTGCGGATAGGTGCGCTGGAAATGGTCGGCGTTGCGCCAGTGTGTGGTGGCACGCAGTCCGTCGAGGAGCCCCGCGGCGGCGAGAATGTAGGAGCCGGTGCAGATGGAGACGTAGCGCGTGCCGGGCCGGACGAAGGAGAGAGCCGCCTCCAGGTTCGGGGGCAGATGCCCGTCGTCGTAGGCCGGGCCGAGTTCGTAGGACGCGGGGATCACCACCGTGTCCGCCTCGGCCAGCAATTCGGGCCCGTGATCGACGGACACCGAGAAATCGGCGTCCGAACGCACAGGCCGTCCGTCCGCCGTGCAGGTCTGCACGTCGTACAGCGGATTTCCGTCGGCGTCGTGCGCTCGGCCGAAGACCCTCGACGGAATGCCGAGTTCGAACGGGATCACACCGTCCAGGGCGAGCACGACCACCCGATGACGTTCGGCCCTGGCCAGATTCTTTCGCATGTTGTCATTCTGGCAGCTTTCCCCGGGCGGGGCACACCCACCAGACTTGCCTGGTGACTTCCGAGATCGCGCCGCCCGGCCCGCCCGCGCCGCTCACCGACACGCGCCCGCCGCGCCTCCACTACGCCTGGCTGGTCGCCGCCGTCGCGTTCCTCGCCCTCGTGGGGGCCGCCAGTTTCAGGGCGGCGCCCTCGATCCTGATCGACCCCCTGCACGAGGACTTCGGCTGGTCGCGGGCAAGCATTTCCGCCGCGGTGTCGATCAACCTGGTGCTGTACGGGCTGACCTCGCCGTTCGCGGCGGCGCTCATGGAACGCTTCGGCATGCGGCGGGTGGTGACCGCGGCGCTGGTCCTGGTGTCCGCCGGCAGCGGACTGACCGTCTTCATGACCGCCACCTGGCAACTCGTGCTGCTGTGGGGCGTGCTCGTGGGGCTGGGTACCGGGTCGATGGCGCTCGCCTTCGTGGCCACCGTCGTCGACCGCTGGTTCGTCACCCGCCGCGGCCTCGTGACCGGCATCCTCACCGCGGGCAGCGCCGCCGGACAGTTGGTGTTCCTGCCGATTCTCGCAATGGTCGCCGAGCACTACAACTGGCAGACCGTGGCGCTGACGGTGTCGTTCGCGGCCCTCGCCGTCGTGCCGCTGGTCCTCGCATTCCTGCGCAACCGGCCGTCCGACGTCGGGACGGTGCCGTACGGCGCCGGAGCCGACTACGTCGCGGCCCCACCCGCCCCGACCGGGCGCGGCGGCGCCGCGGGCCGGGCCGTGACGGTGCTGGTGTCGGCGGCGCGGACCCGGGTGTTCTGGCTGCTGGCCGGCACGTTCGCCATCTGCGGGGCGAGCACCAACGGACTCGTCGGAACCCACTTCGTCCCGGCCGCGCACGACCACGGCATGCCGGTGACGGCGGCGGCGAGCCTGCTGGCGGTGATCGGGATCTTCGACGTGATCGGCACCATCGCGTCGGGGTGGTTCACCGACCGGTTCGATTCACGCAAGCTCCTCGGCATCTACTACCTACTGCGCGGGATCTCGCTGATGCTGCTGCCGATCCTGTTCGCGAACACCGTGCACCCGCCGATGATCGCGTTCGTCATCTTCTACGGACTCGACTGGGTGGCGACCGTACCCCCGACGGTCGCACTGTGCCGCAGACATTTCGGCGGCGACGCACCCATCGTGTTCGGCTGGGTGCTGGCGTCGCACCAGATCGGCGCCGGCATCGTGGCGTTCCTCGCGGGACTGGTGCGCGACCAGTTCGGCGGCTACGACTCCGCGTTCTACGTCGCGGGCGGACTGTGCGCGATCGCTGCCGTCATGTCTCTGGCCATCGCCGCGAGACCCCGCAAAATGGCGGCCGAGCACGGTTGACCTGCCCCGAAACCACTCCCCCGAGCGGTCCCGGTTCCTAAGATCGATACATGGCAGCTCAGCGCGCATCGGACGAGGTCATTGACCGCTCCAAAATCGAGAATCGGGCTCCGTCGGTAGCCGCATTGTTCGTGGATCGGGTGGCCCACTCACCCAACCGCGAAGCGTTCCGACACGTCGACGCGGCGGACCCGAAGAAGTGGTCCAGCGTCACCTGGTCCGAGGCGGGCGACCGTGTACGCAACCTCGCGGCCGGACTCATCGTCCTCGGCGTGCAGGCCGAGCAGCGGGTGGCGCTGGCTTCCGCCACCCGCTACGAGTGGGTGCTCGCCGACCTGGCCGTCATGTGCGCCGGCGCGGCCACGACCACGGTGTATCCCACCACCACCGCAGGCGACGTCGCCTACATCGTCGCCAACTCCGGCAGCCGCATCGTTTTCGCCGAGGACCACGCGCAGCTCGCCAAACTGCGCGAGGAGCGCAGCGAACTCGGTGCCGTCGAGAAGGTCGTCCTGATCGACGGCGACCCCGGAGACGACGACTGGGTGATCACGTTCGACCAGTTACACGACCTCGGCGAAGAACTGCTCGCCGAGACACCCGACGCCGTGCACGACCGGATCGAGGCGATCGGCCCCGACGACCTCGCCACCCTGATCTACACGTCCGGCACCACCGGCAGGCCGAAAGGTGTGCGGCTGTCGCACTCCGCATGGACGTATGTGGCGGCCGCCATCGACGCCACCGGCATCCTCGACGCCGACGACCTGCAATACCTCTGGCTCCCGCTGTCCCACGTGTTCGGGAAGGTCTTGCTCACCCTGCCCCTGCAGATCGGCTTCGCGACGGCGGTCGACGGGCGCGTCGACAAGATCGTCGAGAACCTCGCGGTGGTCAAACCGACGTTCATGGGCGCGGCACCCCGCATCTTCGAGAAAGCGCACGCGCGGATCGTCTCCACGGTGCGCGAGGAAGGTGGTGTGAAGGAGAAGATCTTCGACTGGGCCATCGGCGTCGGGCTGAGGGTGTCGAAGGCCAAGCAGGCGGGCAAGAGTCCGTCGCTACTCGACTCGGTCCAGCACGCCGTCGCGGATCGGCTGGTGTACAGCACGATTCGCGAACGGTTCGGTGGACGCCTGAAGTTCTTCATCTCCGGTTCCGCAGCGCTCAATCGTGATGTCGCGCAATGGTTCGATGCCGTCGGCATCGTCGTCCTGGAAGGGTACGGACTGTCCGAGACCAGTGCCGCATCGTTCGTCAACCGCCCGTCGGCCTACCGGTTCGGTACCGTCGGCTGGGCCATCCCGGGCACCGAGACCAGGATCGGCGACGACGGCGAAATCCTCATCAAGGGTCCCGGCGTCATGAGCGGATACCACGAGAACCCCGAAGCCACGGCCGAAGCGCTCACCGATGACGGCTGGTTCCGCACCGGCGACATCGGCGAAATGGACGAGGACGGCTACCTACGGATCACCGACCGCAAGAAGGACATGTTCAAGACGTCCAACGGCAAATACGTCGCACCCTCCGCCGTGGCGGCCACGTTCAAGGGCATCTGCCCCTACGTCGGTGAACTCATCGTCGACGGCGAAGGAAAGTCGTACTGCGTCGCCCTGATCTCCCTCGACGCGGAATCGATCGGCGAATGGGCAGAGAATCACGGGCTGGGCGGCAAATCGTTCGCCGAGATCGCGAACGCCCAGGAAACCCGCAACCTGATCGGCGGATACGTCGAAGAACTCAACGCCGGACTGAACCGGTGGGAGCAGATCAAGAAGTTCCGCATCCTCGACCGGGAACTCACCGTCGAGAACGGCGAGATCACACCGAGCATGAAGCTCAAGCGCAAGGTCGTGATGACCAATTTCTCCGACGAACTCGAAGATCTCTACAACTGAGTTGACCCTCACGCGACGTAAGGCTGCACGGTAGAGGACGTGAGCGAGAAACACACGGTCGGCGTGGTCGCCAGGCTGGTCGGAGTGAGCGTGCGCACTCTGCACCACTACGACGAGATCGGCCTGGTGACACCGTCCGACCGCACAACCGGTGGGTACCGCAGCTATTCGGACGCCGACGTGGAACGTCTGCACCGCGTGCTGACGTACCGCGAACTGGGTTTCCCCCTCGAGGAGATCGCAGCCCTCCTCGACGACCCGGACGTCGATGCCCTCGCGCATCTACGGCGACAGCACGCGTTGCTGAGCGAACGGATCGATCGCTTGCACGAGATGGCTGCTGCCGTGGAGAAGATGATGGAGGCGAAAAGCATGGGCATTCAGCTCACCCCCGAAGAGCAGAACGAAATCTTCGGCGACAACTGGCCGGGCGAGGAGTACGCCGCCGAGGCCGAAGAGCGCTGGGGCGACACCGACGCGTGGAAGCAGTCCCTGCAGCGGTCCGCGAAGATGAGCAAGGAGGACTGGAAGCGAATCAAGGCCGAGGGAGAGGCATTCGAGGCGTCGCTCGCGCAGGCGATGGCCGATGGTGTCGAACCCGGATCCGATCGGGCCAACACACTGGCCGAGGAACACCGCGCCGGCATCGAACGGTTCTACGACTGCGATCACGCAATGCAGGTGAACCTCGCCGAGATGTACCTCGCCGACGACCGCTTTCGCCGGCACTACGACGACGTCGCCCCCGGTCTGGCGCAGTACGTCCGGGACGTCATCGTCGCGAATGCGGAGCAGCAGTAGCGGGAACAGAGCGAACTCGACCACGCACCGTCGTCGAGTTCGCTCCGTTTGTCAGCACTATCCTGAAACCATGTCCGATGCGCAGCGTCCCAGCTCCAGTCAGTACGTCGGGTATCTCTTCGGCCGCACGCTGCCCGATTCGATGCAGGACTGGGTCCGCAACGACCTCGTCGGGCCGGGAGCCTCGGTGCGGTACGTCCTCCGTTTCATGCTTCCCGTCGTCGCGGTGCTGGCGTTGTTCCTCCTCATCCCCGGTCCGATCTGGATTCCGCTGGCGATGATGGCCCTCCTGCTGCTCCCGCTGCTCTACTTTGCGGTCGCGCTGATGAACATCTACCGTCGCCACCGTCTGCTCAGTCACGGCCTCGATCCGGACCTCCTGGGCGCGAAGGCGCAGCGTCGCGCCGACCGCACGCGCGAGGACTACGAGCGCCGCCACGGCCGCACCGAGGACCAGTAGCGTGATGCATCACACTCTCGCTTCGAGGGTGACGCAGCGCACGTGAACGATCGATAAGTAATGCGTTAAAGTGGCGGCGTCCGAGTGGGTAATCCCACGAACCGCGTACCCCACAGGGTGCAGCGCAGGTTCCGACAGCCTCGACGGGAAGAGCAGTCATAGATGACAGTCACAGATTCGGCGGTCACGCCCGATATTCACACGACGGCGGGAAAGCTCGCCGACCTGCGTAATCGTCAGACCGAGGCGCAGCACCCGAGCGGTGAAGCCGCGGCCCTGAAGGTCCACGCCAAGGGCAAGCTCACCGCCCGCGAACGCATCACCGCCCTGCTCGACGACGGCAGCTTCGTCGAACTCGACGCCCTCGCCCGGCACCGCTCGGTGAACTTCGGCCTCGCCGACAACCGCCCCGTCGGCGACGGCGTCGTCACCGGCTACGGCACCGTCGACGGCCGCGACGTCTGCGTGTTCTCCCAGGACGCCACCGTCTTCGGCGGCTCCCTCGGCGAAATCTACGGCGAAAAAATCGTCAAGGTCATGGACCTCGCCCTCAAAACCGGGCGCCCCCTGATCGGCATCAACGAAGGCGCCGGCGCCCGCATCCAGGAAGGCGTCGTCTCCCTCGGCCTCTACGGCGAAATCTTCCACCGCAACGTCCAGGCCTCCGGCGTCATCCCCCAGATCTCCCTGATCATGGGCCCCGCCGCCGGCGGCCACGTCTACTCCCCCGCCCTGACCGACTTCGTCGTCATGGTCGACCAGACCTCCCAGATGTTCGTCACCGGCCCCGACGTCATCAAAACCGTCACCGGCGAAGACGTCACCATGGAAGATTTGGGCGGCGCGCACACCCACATGGTCAAATCCGGCGTCGCCCACTACGTCGCCTCCGGCGAACAAGACGCCCTCGACTACGTCAAGGACCTGCTGTCCTACCTGCCCAGCAACAATCAGGCCGCGGCCCCCCGGATGCTGCCCACCGACCCGATCACCGGATCGATCGACGACTCCCTCACCGCCGAGGACCTCGAACTCGACACCCTCATCCCGGACTCGGCGAACCAGCCCTACGACATGCACGAGGTCATCCGCCGCATCCTCGACGACGACGAATTCCTCGAAGTCCAGGCCGAACGCGCCGGCAACATCGTCGTCGGCTTCGGCCGCGTCGACGGCCGCTCCGTCGGGATCGTCGCGAACCAGCCCACCGTGTTCGCCGGCTGCCTCGACATCGACGCCTCCGAAAAGCCGCCCGCTTCGTGCGCACCTGCGACGCGTTCAACGTCCCCATCATCACCCTCGTCGACGTCCCGGGCTTCCTGCCCGGCACCGACCAGGAATACAACGGCATCATCCGCCGCGGCGCGAAACTCCTGTACGCCTACGGGGAGGCCACCGTCGGGAAGATCACCGTCATCACCCGCAAGGCCTACGGCGGCGCCTACGACGTGATGGGCTCCAAGCACATGGGCGCCGACGTCAACCTCGCCTGGCCCACCGCCCAGATCGCCGTCATGGGCGCCTCCGGCGCCGTCGGGTTCGTCTACCGCAAACGCCTCCTCGAGGCCGCCCGCAACGGCGACGACGTCGACGCGCTGCGCCTGCAACTGCAACAGGAATACGAGGACACCCTCGTCAACCCGTACGTCGCCGCCGAACGCGGCTACGTCGACGCCGTCATCCCCCCGTCCCACACCCGCGGACAGATCGTGGCCGCCCTGCGCCTACTCGAACGCAAAATGGTCACCCTCCCGCCCAAGAAGCATGGGAACATCCCCCTATGACCGCGGCGGAATTGGTTGTCGACGAGGTGCTCGACGAGCTGGGCGCCGGCATCGCCGAAGAGCCGCCGGCGGCGCCGGCCGTGACGTTCACGGGCAACCCGAGCGACACGGACATCGCCGCGGTGCTGGCAGTGTTCGCTGCGATCGCCTCGTCCGGTTCCGCGGCGGAAGCGCCCGCGGTCGATAACGATTCGTGGGGCACTCCCGCCCTCATTCTGCGTCGGCAAGTAGCCGCCGCTGCCGTCCTGGTCAACGCAGGCTACTGAAACTGTAGAAAAGGGAAGACATTTCGATGAGTAGTGCACGTATTTCCAAGGTGCTCGTCGCGAACCGCGGTGAGATCGCAGTGCGGGTGATCCGGGCCGCAGCCGATGCCGGCCTGGCCAGCGTCGCCGTCTACGCCGAACCCGACGCCGACGCCCCGTTCGTGCGCCTGGCCGACGAAGCATTCGCCCTCGGCGGACAAACCTCCGCCGAGTCCTACCTGGTGTTCGACAAAATCCTCGACGCCGCCAAAAAGTCCGGCGCCGACGCCATCCACCCCGGCTACGGCTTCCTCTCCGAAAACGCCGACTTCGCCCAGGCCGTGATCGACGCCGGCCTGATCTGGATCGGCCCCTCCCCGCAATCGATCCGCGACCTCGGCGACAAGGTCACCGCCCGCCACATCGCCGAAAAAGCCAAGGCCCCGATGGCCGCAGGCACCAAGGACCCCGTCAAAAACGCCGACGAGGTCGTCGCCTTCGCCAAGGAATACGGTGTCCCCGTCGCCATCAAGGCCGCGTTCGGCGGCGGCGGCCGCGGCATGAAGGTCGCCCACACCATCGAGGAAATCCCCGAACTGTTCGACTCCGCCACCCGCGAGGCCGTCGCCGCGTTCGGCCGCGGCGAATGCTTCGTCGAACAGTATCTGGACAAGGCCCGCCACGTCGAAGCCCAGGTCATCGCCGACCAGCACGGCAACGTCATCGTCGCCGGCACCCGCGACTGCTCCCTGCAACGCCGCTTCCAGAAACTCGTCGAGGAGGCCCCCGCCCCGTTCCTCACCGACGACCAACGCCACCGCATCCACACCTCCGCCAAGGCCATCTGCAAAGAGGCCGGCTACTACGGCGCCGGCACCGTCGAATACCTCGTCCAGGGCGACACCGTCTCCTTCCTCGAGGTCAACACCCGCCTGCAGGTCGAACACCCCGTCACCGAGGAAACCGCCGGCCTCGACCTGGTCCTGCAACAGTTCAAGATCGCCAACGGCGAACACCTCGACCTCACCGAGGACCCCACCCCCCGCGGGCACTCCTTCGAATTCCGCATCAACGGCGAGGACGCCGGCCGCGGCTTCCTGCCCGCCCCCGGACCGGTCACCAAGTTCGTCCCGCCCACCGGCCCCGGCGTGCGGATGGACTCCGGCGTCGAAACCGGCAGCGTGATCGGCGGCCAGTTCGACTCCATGCTCGCCAAGCTCATCGTCACCGGCGCCACCCGCGACGAGGCCCTGGCCCGCGCCCGCCGCGCCCTCGCCGAATTCCAGGTCGAAGGACTGGCCACGGTCATCCCGTTCCACCGGGCCATCGTCTCCGACCCCGCCTTCATCGGCGACGGCACCACCTTCGACGTCTACACCAAGTGGATCGAAACCGAATGGGACAACCAGATCGAACCGTTCACCGGTAACCAGCCGATCGACGAGGACGAGTCCGGGCCCCGGCAGAACGTCGTCGTCGAGGTCGGCGGCCGCCGCGTCGAGGTGTCCCTGCCCGGACAGTTCACCCTCGGCACCGGCGCCGGTGCCCCGGCCGGGGCGGTCCGCAAGAAGCCCAAGCCCCGCACCCGCGGCGGCGCCCACGGCGGCGCCGCCTCCGGTGACGCCGTCACCGCCCCCATGCAGGGCACCGTCGTCAAGGTCGCCGTCGAAGAAGGACAACAAGTCGCCGAGGGCGACCTCATCGCCGTCCTCGAGGCCATGAAGATGGAAAACCCCGTCAACGCCCACAAGGCCGGCACCGTCACCGGCCTCGCCGTCGAACCCGGCGCCGCCATCACCCAGGGCACCGTCCTCGCCGAACTGAAATAGCGTGTGAGTACTTGTCAACCGCCCGCGGTTGACAAGTACTCACGGGTGGCGGCCGTGCATGGCGGCCGTCACCCGCGCCGCGGCGTCCCGGACCATTTCACCGATCTCCGTTGTGCGCACACCCGACATCGGCCGGGACGCGTCGGCGACACACAGTACGACCGCGGGTTCACCGTCACGGTCGAATGCCGCGGCATTGATCGACAGCGGCTGGTAGCTGCCCTCCGGGTCGATGTCACCGACCACGGCATCCGCCGACAACAGTGTGCGGGCCTCTCGAAGCGCGACGGTCGAGCGATGCCCGCCCACACCGCGACCGCGGAGTTCCGACACGGCATCCGCAAGTGAATGCTGTTGCTGCTCCATACATTCCATCGCGTATCCGCGCTCCCGCACGAGCGCGAGGGCCGGCTCGTACGTCGCCCGCAGCACGTCCACCTCGACACCCAGATTCTGCCCGCCGAGGGCATACCAGTCCTCGCGCTGCTCCGGCGGATACCAGGCCGCGATCCCCGAACCGATGGGCGGCGCGAGCAGCACCTTGTCGCCGAGCCGCAGGCCCAGGGTTCCGCGGCGACCCCCCACCGGCTGCACCACCTCGGCCACCACCACGTCGTTTCCCGATTGCACGAACGCGATGGACGCCATGTCCGACGCGTCGGCCAGTTCGTGCATCACCGACCGCGCGAGGTCGACGACATCCGTGGCCGTCGTCGCTGCACGTCCGATGGGGATGAGCGCGGGACCGAGTCGGTAGGTCTTGCGGGTGGGGTGCCGGATGAGCCACCCCGCCTCGGTCAGCGCCACGACCATCGGATAGCAGGTCGCCTTCGCAACACCCAGGTGCCGGGCGATGTCGGCGAGGCTCCGGGGCGTCTCCGGCTCGTCCGCGAGGAGTTCCGTCAACATCACGATGCGTTCGGTCTGCGGTGAATTTCGCGCCATGTGTTTGCATAATGCCACTCTGGCGTCGCACTGTGAACGGCGTTACAGTCGAGTCGTCTGAACGATCGCTAAATCACGTGGACCTCCGTCACAGCCGCTGCAGGAAGTGAAACCCATGAAACGCTTCGATCTACGTCGCCGGACCGACCGACTCGATCCCGAGACGCAGTACGAAGAGATCGCTCGCATTCTCGCCACGCAGGAATTTCCCTGGGACATCAACCAGGCCCTCAGCTTCGCGCTGTTCCGGACGTACGCCGTGCCGAGCATCGGGCGGTTGCTGTTCGAGACAGGTGAATTCACCGAACGCGTGCAGAAACGCTACGACGACACCGGCCTGATCCTCGACGCCGTCCTCGAACACGGCCTCACCAGCGATCCCGGTCGCGCCGGGATCCGCCGGATGAACCAGATGCACGGCTCCTACGACATCTCCAACGATGACATGCGCTACGTGCTGTCGACGTTCGTGGTGACCCCGGTGCGTTGGATCGACGACTTCGGCTGGCGGAAACTCACCCGCAACGAGATCGTCGGATCGACCAACTACTACCGTGCGCTCGGCAAGTACATGGGCATCAAGCAGATTCCCGAGACGTTCGAGGCGTTCGAGAGATTCCTCGACGACTACGAGCGTGAACACTTCCTCTTCGACGAGGGTGGCCGCGCCGTCGCCGACTCGACGCTCGCACTCCTCTGCACGTTCCCGCCGAACAACCTCGCGCCCGCCGCCCTGATCAAGCGCTTCTCCTGGGCACTCATGGACGATCCGCTTCTCGACGCGTTCGCCTACCGTCGGCCGTCCCGCCTCGCGCGAACTCTGTCGCGGGCTGCACTGAAGGCCCGCGCCCGCCTCGTCCGGTTCTACCCCGTGCGCACCGAGCCCAAGTTCGCCCGCGACCTCCCCAACATTCGCAGCTACCCGACTGGGTACGAAGTGGAGAAACTGGGCACCTTCCCCAGAACGTGCCCCGTACAGCACACCATCGGTACGGTCGCGCGGGAAAACACCGCATCCTGAACCGCTTTGGACGCCTGATCGACGGAATGCCGTGTGTTCGAACTATTCTCGGACACACGGCGAATGAGGGTTGGCAACTCCCGGTTCTGCCGTAACGTGGCTGCGCGTAGAGACCGTCGACAGGAAGGGATTTTGTGCACTTCTCGCGAGGGACCCTGACCATTGCCGCACTGGCAGGAGCGGCCTCACTCGCTCTGGCGCCCACGGCAACCGCCGCAACCACCTATCAAATCTCCGTCGTTCCGCCGCTCGGGACCGTCTACGCCAACAATCTGGTGACGCTCGGCGCGCTGGTCACGCCCACCCCGACCGGCACCGACGGATCCACTCCGGTCGAACTCGAGATCACCGAGCCCGACGGCGACGTGAACACGCGAACCATCCCGCTCACCCTCGGTGCCGGGACGGCAGCGATCCGGACGCACGAGGCCGGCCGCTACACCGCCGTGTTCACCTACGCCCCACCGAACGGCACACCCGCCGAGACGACGACACAGTTCGACGCCGTCGCGTCACCAGGGCTGGGCCTGGGTAGCTGACCACCGGAACCTGCCGAGGCGCATCACCGGTCAGACGCCGGCGGTGCGCCTCTTCTTCGGTTTGACGGGAGCCTCGGTGGATCCCACCGTCTTCATCGCGATCTCGACGTACTTGCGGGCCACCGCGTCCGGGGTCAGCTTGCCCTCGGCGTGATACCAGCGCGGAATCGACTGGCACATACCGAGAAGTGCCCGCGTCGTCTCCGCGGCATCCGACACGTCGAAGAGCTCCCGCTTCTTGCCTTCCTTGACGATCTCGAGGACCAGTTCCTCCACACCCTTGCGGACGGTGCGGTAACGCTGCCGGTTCTCCGGACTCAGGTAGCGCACCTCGCTCTCGAGGGCCGCCAGACGGGATCGCATGGTCATCCGCAACACGATCGCCTCGATGACGTTCGCGAGTCGCTGCACGGGATCGTCGCCGCCGTCGGCGCTCGCGGCGTGGGCGCGCTCGAGAACGTCGCTGGTGGAGAGTTCCAGGAGCGCCAGGAGAACGGCCTCCTTGTTCTCGTGGTGGTAATAGAGAGCGGGTACCGTGACACCGACTCGGCGGGCGATGTCGCGCACCGACGTGCCGTGGAAACCGTGTTCGTAGAACGCGTCGAGGGAGGCGCTGAGGATCGGCGTCAACTTCGTGGGTTCGAGGCGGCGCCAGTCCGCTGCGTTGCCGACCTCGGTGGGCGTCGCACCCTTGGATGAGCTGACCATCAAAGACCTATCTACCGCTCGCTATGCCAGGACGGGTCAAGTGTAGCTGTTCAGATAGTCGTCGAAGGTCTGCGGCGGCCGCCCGGTGAGCGCCTCGACGTCCCCCGTCACCACCGCCAACTCACCGGCCGCGATCGCTGCGTACGAGGTCACCCACCCTGCGACCTCGAAGTCCGGCGCCCCGAAGTGGGCGCGGGACGCGTACGCCTCGTCCAGCGTCTCGTTCTCGAAACGCACCGAACGTCCGGTCACCCTCGTGATCGTCTCGGCGGCCTCCGTGAGGGTGAACGCCTCCGGCCCGGTCAGCCGGTGGGTGACGCCGTCGTGGTCGCCGTTGCCGGTGGTGAGGACCGCCGTCACCGCATCGGCGACGTCGTCGGGCGCCACCGCGCTCACCCGTCCGTCCCCGGCGGGACCCCGGATGACGCCCTGATCGTCGGCCATCAGCGGGATCATCGACTGATACCAGCTGTCCTGCAGGAACGTGTACTTCAGCCCGGTCTCCCGGATGTGCTGCTCCGTGAAGTAGTGGTCGCGGCCGAAGGTGAACGTGCACTCGGGCGCCGCGCCGAGAAACGAAAGGTAGACGATCCGCTCCACCCCGGCCGCACGGGCGGCGTCCACCACGGTGCGGTGCTCCTCACGGCGGGTGGCGCTCTCGTGACCCGAGACCAGGAACAGCAGCCGGACGCCGTCCAGCGCGGCGGTCATCGCCGGACCGTCGGCGTACGTGGCCACCGCGAACGCGGAGTCGAAATGCTCGGCCAGCGGCTCGAGCCGCTCGGCGTTCCGCCCGATCAGCCGGACCCCGGCGCCGCCGCCGAGCCGCTCGAGCACCTTGCCGCCGATCGACCCCGTGGCTCCTGTCACTGCAATGGTCATGGCCCGCATTCTCCCAGCGCCGGCCCTCTATCCTGACGCGTATGACTGAACCCGTGGCAACCGCTGACCTGGCAGACGAGATCGGACCCGACATCCGGAGCTGCGACACGCAGTTCATCCAGTTCGGCGGCCGTGAAGTGTTCTCCGGCCCCATCACCACCATCAAGTGCTTCCAGGACAACCTGCTGGTCAAGCAGACCCTCGGCGAGCCCGGCAACGGCGGCGTCCTGGTGGTCGACGGTGACGCCAGCATCCACACCGCCCTGGTCGGCGACATCATCGCCGGACGCGGCGTCGACAACGGCTGGGCAGGCGTGATCGTCAACGGCGCGGTCCGCGACTCGGCGATCCTGAAGACCCTCGACATCGGCGTCAAGGCGCTGGGCACCAATCCCCGCAAGAGCACCCAGACCGGCTCCGGTGAGAAGAACGTCCCGATCGAGATCGGCGGCGTCACGTTCAATCCGGGCGAGACCGTCTACAGCGATCAGGACGGCGTCGTCGTCCGCTGATCCGGCGAGAACCGAGCGGCGGTTCGGTATCTATCGATGCCGAACCGCTGCGAGGCTCCGAGCGCCGACGCAATAATCCGGAGGATTCAGCGGTCGTTCGCACGACCCGCTCCTACGGAGGGCGAACTCGATGGCCGTACGGGCCGGCCTGCGTGTTCCTGTATGTCGTCCCCGCCATCGTCTTCCTGCTTCTACTACCCGACGCTCCTGGCCTACGTCGCGAGCACCTTTGCGTACGTGATCAATCCGGCGCTCGCCGCGAACGGCCTGTACACGGCCATCATCATCGTCACCCTGTTCTGGACCGGTGTTCTCGTGTCCGCACGGGGAATGAAGGCCGTCGCGGGACTGTCGAGTGCCGGACTCGTACTGGGCACGTTTATTCCCGGTGTGCTGCTCATCGTGTTCCTCGGCCAGGGCAATGCGTCGGCCGAGGAGATGGAATTCAGCGCCCTGCTCCCCGCCTGGACCGGCATCGCCAGTCTCGTGCTGATCGTCGACAACTTCCTGTCCTACTCGGGCATGGAGATGAACGCCGTGCACGTCTCCAGCCTGCGGCGACCAGCGAGCGAATTCCCTCGGGCGATGTTCGTCGCTGGGCCGGTCCTCGGAATCTTCGCGTACTGGATTCTCTCCGCCATCACCATGCAGGTGTATCTCGTGGTGCACGGGCTGATGTTCGCGCTGCGCACACCGTCCTGGAAACACGACTGGCGGCCGACCCGCTCGCGGAGGAGGCGTGATGACCACATCCGGCCGTATGGGCCGCCCCGACGACCAGTCCGTGAACACCGTCTCGGTCGACGACCTGCACAAGAGACCCGAAAACACCCACTGGATCCTGTATTCCGTCCTCGCCGCCGCGTTCGTCGGACTCCATCGTCGAAGGTGAGCGACTGGTGATCGCCGTGCACTGCCCGGACAGGTCGGCGGAATTCGAGTCCGCCGTCGCCGATCCGAAACTCGTGGACGAGAATTAGGGGAACCCCGAGGAGGCGTTGATGTCCGACGAAATCCGTTCCACAGTAGCCGCGCTGATGCCCACGGCGCGTGACGAACTCGCCGAACTGGTGGCCATGCGGTCGGTGGCCGATCCGCGGCAGTTCCCACCGGAGGAATGCGTTCGCGCCGCCGAGTGGGTCAGGGACGCCTTCATCGGAGCCGGGATCGGACACGTCGAACTGCTCGAGACATCCGACGGTTCACACGCCGTCGTCGGACACCAGCCCGCGCCGGACGGGGCCCCGACGGTACTGCTCTACTGCCACTATGACGTTCAACCGCCCGGTGACGAGAAGCTCTGGCACACCGACCCCTTCACCCTCACCGAGCGGGACGGCCGCTGGTACGGGCGCGGCGCAGCCGACTGCAAGGGCAACATCGTCATGCACCTGCTGGCGCTGCGCGCACTCGGCACCCCGTTCCCCGTCGGCATCAGAATCGTCGCCGAAGGATCCGAGGAAATGGGCACCGGCGGGCTCGAGAACCTCGTCGAGGCCAGGCCCGAACTCTTCGACGCCGACATGATCCTCGTCGTCGACACCGGAAACGCCGCGGTCGGCAGCCCGACCGTCACCACAACGCTGCGCGGCATCGCGAACGTCGTGGTCCACGTCGAGACCCTGGCCGGGGAGGTGCATTCGGGCATGTTCGGCGGGCCCGCCCCCGACGCGCTGGCCGCCCTCGTCCAGATGCTCGCCACCCTGCGTGACGCGGACGGCAACACCGTCGTCGACGGGCTCGAGTCGGACCAGAAGTGGACGGGCGTCGACTATTCCGAGGTGCAGTTCCGCACCGACGCCGGCGTGCTCGACGGTGTGCGTCTCGCCGGTTCGAGTTCCGTCGCCGACGCCGTGTGGGCCCGGCCGGCCCTGACGATCCTCGGCATCGACTGCCCGCCGGTGGTCGGCTCGGCCGCCGCCATCCAGCCGCGCGCATCGGCCCGCCTCAACCTGCGGGTACCACCCGGTATGGACCCGCAGAAGGCGCAGGACGCGCTCGCCGCGCACCTCGAGAACGCCGCCCCGTGGAATGCGCGGGTGACGGTGGAACGCGAAGCGGTGGGCTCCCCGTTCCGCGCGACCACCGACGGCCCCGGATACGCGGCCCTCGGCGCTGCGATGGAGGAGGCGTTCGGGAAGGAACTCGGAACCCTCGGGCAGGGCGGCTCCATCCCGCTGTGCAACGTCTTCTCCGCCGTCGTCCCGACAGCGGAGATCGCCCTGATCGGGGTGGAGGAACCGCGCTGCCTCATCCACGCCCCCAACGAAAGTGTGGATCCCGGCGAAATCGAGAATCTCGCCGTCGCCGAGGCGCTGTTCCTGCAGAGGTTCGCGACCGCCGACCGTCAGGACTGAGAACTCACCCGAGCCGTCATCCCACCGATCTCCACGACATCCCCGTCCCGCAACTGCCGCCCCCGCCGAACCTCGACCTCACCGTTCACCGACACGAGTCCGTCGGCGATCACTTCCTTCGCCTCCGCGCCCGACTCGATGAGGTTGGCGAGCTTGAGGAATTGGCCGAGACGGATGGATTCGTCGCGGATCGGGACGGCGTCGTGAATGTCGGACATGCCTCTATCTTCCCTCTTGACCCAAATCGCGGCCCGACGGCTCACACTGAACACTGGAACACCTGTCTCCCGTGATCGGTACGTATCTCTCGCCGGGAAGGAAACGCTCGATGTCAGCTAGCACCGAGACACACCACGCGTCCGAGGCGGCCGTCCGCACCGCACCACGGCCCCGACCCGCACTCGGCTCGAAGAACGGGCGCCTGCACCAGGTTCCCCACATCGCGGGACTGATCCTGGGCGTCTTCTCGGTGCTCGTGTTCCTGTGGAGCATCTCGCCGGTACTGCGCTACTACGTGCACGTGCCGCGGGAATACGTCGACACCTACTACTTCGACGCTCCGGACACCAGCCTGTCGTGGGCTCTGGTGGTCGCGCTGCTCGCGGCGGCGCTGGCGAGCCGCAAACGCATCGCCTGGTGGCTGCTGACGATCTATCTGGTTCTGATCCTGATCACCAACGTGATCGTGAGCATCACCGACCGGAACGTGAACGCGATGGTCGCCGCCGTGGTCCAGGTGGTGCTGATCGGCATTCTCATCGCGGCCCGGCCCGAGTTCTACACGCGGGTCCGGCGCGGGGCGGGCTGGAAAGCCCTCGGCGTGCTCATCGTCGGTCTCGCGATCGGCACCCTCGTGGGCTGGGCGCTCGTCGAACTCTTCCCCGGCACGCTGCCGCAGGGTGAACGTTTCCTGTGGGCGCTCAACCGCGTGACCGCCCTCGCCGCGGCCGACAACGAACAGTTCAGTGGGCGCCCGCACGGATTCGTCAACACCCTCCTCGGCCTGTTCGGCGCAATGGCGCTGCTGGCCGCCGTCATCACCTTGTTCCGCGCCCAGCGCTCCCACAACGCGCTCACCGGCAACGACGAATCGGCGCTGCGCGGGCTGCTGCTGCAGTACGGCGCGGACGACTCCCTCGGCTACTTCGCCACCCGCCGCGACAAGGCCGTCGTGTTCGCGCCCAGCGGGAAGGCCGCCATCACCTACCGCGTCGAGCTCGGCGTGTGCCTGGCCAGTGGCGATCCGATCGGCGACCCGGAGGCGTGGCCCCACGCGATCGAGGAGTGGCAGGCACTCGCGTCCCAATACGGATGGGCCACCGCCGTGATGGGCGCCAGCGAAACCGGCGCCACCGCCTACAACAAGGCCGGTCTCACCGTGCTCCAGCTCGGCGACGAAGCCATCCTCCGCACCCGCGAATTCAACCTCAGCGGACGCGACATGCGGCAGGTCCGCCAAGCCGTCACCCGCGTCCGGCGTCAGGGCGTCACCGTCCGGATCCGCAGACACCGGGACGTCCCCGCGGAGGAGATGGCCGAAGCCATCCGGCTCGCGGACGCGTGGCGCGACACCGAGACCGAGCGCGGTTTCTCCATGGCCCTCGGCCGGCTGGGTGACCGCCTCGACGGCGACTGCCTGCTGGTGGAGGCGGTCGCCGAGGACGGCGAGATCGACGGCATCCTGTCGCTGGTGCCGTGGGGACCGACCGGTGTCTCGCTCGATCTGATGCGCCGCAAGCCGACCTCGCCCAACGGGGTGGTGGAGCTGATGGTGTCCGAACTGGCCACCACCTCGGACCAATTCGGCATCACCAAGGTGTCACTGAACTTCGCGGTGTTCCGCTCCGTCTTCGAGGAGGGCTCCCGCATCGGGGCCGGACCCATCCTGCGGATCTGGCGCTCGATCCTCGTCTTCTTCTCCCGCTGGTGGCAGCTCGAGGCGCTCTACCGATCCAACGTGAAGTACCAGCCGGAATGGGTGCCGCGGTTCCTCTGCTTCGAGGACAACCGGGAATTGCTGCGCGTCGGATTCGCGTCGGCCGTCGCGGAAGGATTCGTGACCCTGCCCCGGTTCGGCCGCTCCGGAACCCGGGACGCCATCGAGCACACCGGCACCCACGCCGCGGTCCCCGCCGCACTCGTCGCCGCCGAAGGACTGCACTCCGACGGCAGCGCACCCGGCGAAGGCGTCGCACCGACCGCGACCGGACCGAAACGTCCCGAGCAGGTCCGCGTCCGGCTCGACAAACTGGCCGACCTCGCCGAACAGGGTATCGACCCCTACCCGGTCGCGTATCCGCCCACGCACACGGTGACCGAGGCCGTGGAGTCGCCGGAGGGAACGACGGTCCGAATCGCAGGGCGCCTGCTCCGGATCCGCGACTACGGGGGTGTCGTGTTCGCGGTGGTCCGGGACTGGTCCGGCGACATCCAGATCCTCGTCGACGAGGCCCGGGTCGGTACCGACCGGATCCGGGCGTTCGCCGCCGAATTCGACCTCGGCGACCTCGTCGAGGTCGCCGGCGTCATCGGATACAGCCGCCGCGGCGCGCTGTCGCTGCTCGCGAACGAGTGGCGCATGACCGGCAAGTGCCTGCATCCCCTGCCGGACAAGTGGAAGGGCCTGTCCGACCCGGAGACCCGCGTCCGGCAACGGTACGTCGACCTCGCCATCAACTCCGACGCCCGCCGCCTGCTCGAGGCCCGCAGCGCCGTCGTGAAATCGCTGCGCGATACGCTCGGCGGCCGCGGCTTCCTCGAGGTGGAGACCCCGATCCTGCAGCAGGTGCACGGCGGTGCCAACGCGGCCCCGTTCCTCACCCACATCAACGCCTACAACCTGGACCTGTACCTGCGGATCGCGCCGGAGCTGTACCTCAAGCGGTTGTGCGTCGCAGGAATGGAGAAGGTGTTCGAGATCGGCCGCGTCTTCCGCAACGAGGGCGTCGATTTCAAACACAACCCGGAGTTCACGATCCTCGAGGCCTACGAGGCGCACAGCGACTACGAGAAGATGATGGTGCTGTGCCGGGAGCTCATCCAGACCGCGGCGACGGCGGCGTACGGACGCGAGATCATCATGCGGCCCGGCCCCGACGGCACGCTGGTGGAGGTCGACATCTCCGGCGAATGGCCCGTCAAGACGATGCACCGGGCGGTCGCCGAGAAGCTCGGCGTCGACGTCTCACCCGAGACGCCCCTCGCGGAACTGCAACGGCTGTGCGACGAGCACGAGATCCCGTACCAGTCCACCTGGGACGCCGGCGCCGTCGCGCAGGAGATGTACGAGCACCTGGTGGAGGACTACACCGAATTCCCCACCTTCTACACCAACTTCCCGACGTCGATGTCACCGCTCACCCGGCCGCACCCCACGATTCCGGGGGTCGCCGCGAAGTGGGACCTCGTCGCGTGGGGCATCGAACTCGGCACCGCGTACAGCGAACTCACCGACCCCGTGGACCAGCGGAACCGGCTCACCGAGCAGTCGATGCTCGCCGCCGGCGGTGACGAGGAGGCGATGGAACTCGACGAGGACTTCCTGCAGGCCCTCGAACACGCCATGCCCCCGACCGGTGGGCTCGGCATGGGCGTCGACCGGGTGGTCATGCTCATCACCGGCGGCAGCATCCGTGAAACCCTCGCGTTCCCCCTGGCCAAGCCGAGGCAATGACCTCCAGTGGCCGGGTCGCCGTCGCTGCGCTGCTGATCCTCGGCGCCGTCGGCTACGCGTCGTGGCTGCTCGAATTCGTCCTCGACACCGGAATCGATCCGCTGCGGGGGTTCGCGAGCGAACTCGCCGCCGCGGACCAGCCGTACGGATTCTGGTTCCGCAGCGGCGACCTGCTGACCGGATGCATCGTCGCCGTGGCCGGGGTGCTCGGACTGTCGCGGTACTCGCAGGGCTGGGTGACGGCGGTCGGGTGGATCGCACTGATGGTGTTCGCGTTCGCGACCATCGCCGATTCGCGCCTGCCGATGAGTTGCGCGGCCACCAACGACCCTGTCTGCGCTGCGCGTGAGGCCGCCGGACACCTGCCGCTCACCCACGACCTGCACGCCGTGACCAGCGCGTCCGCCTCGACGGGAGGCGTGGTGTCTTCCCTCGCGTTCCTGTTGGCCGCGTTCCGCTACCAGTGGCCGACCTGGTTGAAAGCTACCGGCGTGGCCGTGGCGACGGTGTTCGTCGGCGGCACGGTATGGACGCTGACAGCCGCGGGACTGCGCGGCGAACAGGACGCCTGGCTCGGACTCGGCCAGCGCGTCCAGCTGCTCGCCTTCTGCGGATGGCTGATCTTCGTGGCGCTCAGCGTGATTCATGTCACCGCGGAAAGGGATGGTTCCACGTGAAACGTCCTGGGGAAATGGTCGCGGGAGTGCACGTGGTGGTGGACGGCGAGGGCCCACCCGTCGTCCTCTACGGCGGCCTGGGCGGGAACTGGTTCGACTGGGACGAGGTGGTCGAACTGCTGTCCGAGACCTGCCTCGTGGTGCGGATCGATCGTCCCGGGTACGGACTCAGTCCCCCGTCCGCCGAGCGCCCGTCCGCCCGTGGCGAGGCGGCGAGAATCGCCGACGTTCTCGACGCGCTTTCCGTGACCACCCCCGCGGTGCTAGTCGGCCACTCGCTCGGCGGCATCTACGTCGAGGCCTTCGCCCGGCTGTACCCCGACCGAACCGGCGGCGTGATCCTGCTGGACGCCACCGTCACGGCCCACCCGCACCGCGTGATCCCGACCCGGTGGCGCGTCACGATGGGCAGACGGGTGGCCCGAACGGCCAGCAGGGTGGGGCTGCAGCGCCTCCTGGGCCCCACGGTCCGCCGGATCCTGAACCACTCGACACCCCCCGACGGGATCGCGCCGGGCACCCGTCGATGGGTCGAGCGGATCTACCGCGAGCCCGCGTACCTCGAGTCCTCGATCGTCGAGAACGCGTCGTACCCGGCGCTGGCCCAGGAGCTGGCCGCGCTGCGCGAGACCACGACGATGACGGCACCCGTCGTCGTGGTCGCCGCCCACACCGGACGCCCGACGCCCTGGGGGTCGGCGTGGATCCGCATGCAGAGGCAGTTCGCGGAATTCCTCGGCGCCGCGTTCCGCGTCGTGCGGCCCGCGCACCACCACGCCATGATCGATCAGCCCGGCCAGATCGCGGCACTGGTGCGGGAGCTGGCAAGCTGATCGACGTGCAACTGCTACTGATCCGCCACGCGCTGCCCGAGCTCGTCACCGCGTCCGACGGGCGCGCGGACCCCGCACTGACCGAGGAAGGTCACGCCCAGGCCAAGCGGCTGCCTCCTGCGCTGGCCCCGTACCGCATCGCCCGGATCGTGAGCAGCCCGCAGCGCCGCGCACTCGAGACGGCGGCGCCGGTCGCCGAGGCCCTCAGCCTTCCCGTCACCGAGTACGTCGGCCTCGCGGAGTACGACTACGACCTCGACCACTACATCCCGTTCCACGAGGCGGAGGCGCGGGCGCCGGAGGCCTTCGCCCGGATTCGGGCCGGCGAGTTCCCGAAGTCCGTCGACGCCGACGCGTTCCGCACGCGGGTGTTCGAGTCCCTCGGCCGCATCGTCGACGAGTCCGGCCACGAGGACACCGTCGCGGTATTCGCCCACGGCGGCGTCATCAACGTGTTCCTGCAGCAACTGCTCGGGCTCGACCGACCCCTCGTGTTCCCGATCGAGTACGTGTCCGTAACCCGGGTGCTCGTCTCCCGCAGCGGCGAGCGACGGGTGGCCTCGGTCAATGAGACCGGTCACGTCAGGGACATGCTGCGCCGATAAGCGGTCGCTAGAGGCCCGGAATCCGTGGCAGCGGAGGGAGCGGCGGGGGCGGCGGAAGTGTCGGCAGCTGAATCTGCGGCAGACCGGGAATGAGTGGGCGCGGGGCGGGGGCAGGCGCGGGAGCGGGCTCCGGCACGCTTGCCTCCTCCTCGGCCGGGCCCGGAATCGACACCGCGGCGGACGGTGGCGTCGACACCGGTTCGGGTGCGGGCGACGGGGACATCTCCGCGTCACTCGGCTGAGTGGCGACGGGACGTGCGTCGCCGTCGGAGCTCTGCAGTTGGCTGCCGCCGACGCCGAGGCCGAGTCCGATCACCGCGACGACGGCCAGCGCACCGCCCGCCAGCGCGCCACCGCGGATCACCGGTTTGGCGAATCCCCCGGCACCGATGCGGTGCGACGTGCCCGAGTGCTCCTGTGCCAGCAGCGCAGCGCCCTCCGCGGCCACCAGTTCCGGCTGCGCCGGCACGATCACCGGGAGCGCGAGCCACGACTCCATCAGAGACGCGACCAGCGGAATATGCGCGCCGCCCCCGATCAGAACCACCGCGTCGGCAGCCCGCCCGGACGATTCGATCACCTCGCGGGCCAGGCGCGCCGACGCCTCGACGTGGCGCACGATCAGCGAGTCGAGGATGTCCTGCGAGAGCAGGAGCAGGCCGCCGTCGCCGGGCACGCAGACTGCGGTGTTGGTGGACAGCTCTTCCTTGGCGCGGCGGCAACGGGCGTCGAGCGCCGACTCCGCGGCCGCATCGGCCGGTGGCGCAATGCGCTTCTCGTCGAGCTGGTGGTCGCGGATCAACCGGTCGACGACGTCGCCGCTGATCTCGTCGGTCCGAGCCGTCCCGAGCACCGTGCCGGTGAGTCGGTCGACCACGGTGACGGTGAGGCCGGAGCTGCCGAGGTCGTAGAACACGAGCGTCGAATGGTCGCCGAGCTGTCGCGACGCCTCGAGCATGCGGAGCGCGGCCGTCACTTCCGGGACCAGCCGGCAGTCGATCGCGGCCCGCACGGCAGCGGCCTGTGCCTCGTCCCGGTACGCGACACCGAAGACCCGCACGTCGTCGGCGCCGGCGCGCTCGGCCATCACCGTTCCGATGGCGTCGGCAACCACGTGCTCCGGGTGCTCGCTCGCGGCGTCCACCGGGAATGACCGGAAGATGGCCCCCTCGTCGTCCGGATACGCCACGCGCACCGCGCTGGCACCCACCGATACACCGAGAACTGAAACCATGGAACGACTATAACGGTTTGATCACGGAAAGCGTGTCGGGGCCTCGCGGCCTCCACCTTCGTTATATGCGCTCAGAGTCCGGGTATCCGGGGAAACTCCGGCATCGGGAGCGGCGCGGGCGGCGGAATCGTCGGGAGCTGAAACTGCGGCAGACCTGGAACGAGCGGAGCGGGTTCCGGCGTGGTCGGCGGAGCCGACGACGCGTCGGACGGCACGGCACCCTGTGCCTCGGGAGCCGCCGGCGCCCGGGTCGGGCTCTGCGGCTGCGGCTGGTACGTGGTGCGCACCTCGGTCTGCGGCGGGATCACCGGCTGCTCGTCGACCACCGACGGGGCGGCCTCCGAAGGCGGGGCCACTTCCGCGGTCGTCGTGGGCTGCGGCGGTATCACTTGCCGCGCTGCCGGCGCCTGCGTGTTCGACTGCGTGGCGGCCGGTTGCGCGTCCTCCTCCGCACCTTGCAGGAGGTCGGTGCCGACGCCGAGTCCGAGACCCACCGCGGCGACCACGGCCACGACACCTCCGGCGAGGACGAGGCCACGACGCTTCCGGATCGGTGCCGACTGCGACTCGGGCTCCGGCTCCATCTCGGATTCGAGCTCCAACTCGGACTCGGGCTCGAACTCCGGCTCGGGCTCGAACTCCGGCTCGAACGGGTGGTCCGGCGCCACCGCCGCGACGAACTCGTCGGACGTCGGACGCGCCAGCAGGGCCGCACCCTCCGCCGCCACCAGTTCCGGCTGCGCGGGGACGATCACCGGAAGGTCGAGCCAGGACTCCATCACCGATGTGACCAACGGAATATGTGCGCCACCGCCGATCAGCACGGCGGCGTCGGGGAGGCGTCCCGAGCGGCGAATGACCTCCCGGGTCAGGCGCGCCGACGTCTCGACCGGGCCGACGATGAGCGAATCGAAACTGTCCTGCGACAGGAGAAGAAGACCGCCCTCGCCGGGCATGCACACCGCACCGTTGGTGGACAGCTGTTCCTTCGCATCGCGGCACCGCGCGGCGAGCGCGAGCGCGGCTGCCGCGTCGGCGGGGTGCGCGAAGCGGTGCAGTTCGAGCTGGTTGTCACAGATCAACCTGTCGACGAGGTCGCCGCTGATCTGGTCCGAACGCGCACTGCTCAGCACCATGCCGGTGTCCCGGTCGACGACGGTGACGGTGAGACCCGAACTGCCGAGGTCGTAGAACACGAGTGTCGAGTGGTCGCCGAGTTCTCCGGACATCTCGAGCATCTGGAGTGCGGCCGTCACTTCGGGGACCATCTGGAAGTTGCCGATCTGGAGCCGGGCCATCGCGGCCTGCACGGCACCGGCCTGCGCCTCGTCCTGGTACGCGACACCGATGGCCTGCACCTCGTCGGTCTCGTCGCGCTCGGCGAGCACCGTCCCGATGGACTCGGCGGCCAGTTCCTCCGGCCGTTCGAGTGTTGCGGTCACCGACCGCGATTGGAAGATCGGCGTTTCGAGAGTCACGGCGTCGTGGCACGCGAAGCGCACCGCGCTGGCGCCTACCGATACACCGAGAACTGAAGTCATGACGCAGACTATAACGGTTCGGTCACGGGTCTCGCGCATGAAGCAGACCGGACGGCACGTCAGGCGCTTTTCGGCCGTACCCCAGTGACGCACATCGGGTTCCCGTTCGTGACATCCACGTCGAAACCTGCGGAAACCAGAGCCCGCGTGGCGGTATCCGCAACACGCCGCGACTTGTCACGGTCGTGTACGGACACCGCTCCGCCGTACACGAGGTGCAGGATTCCGCCCGGTCGGAGCGCCTCCCACAGGACGCGTATCTCAGCGGTCGCGTCACGCACCCAGAACACGTTGACGTTGACCGCGAACGCCTTGTCGAAGGAGGCCTGATCGCAACGAAATCCGGCGAGGTCGGTGTTCCGGAGCACCACCGTCCCCGTCGAGACGTGGGCGTCGTTGCGCCGTGCCGCCCGTTCGATCGCCGTCGTCGATCGGTCGATCGCGGTGATCCGTCCGCCGTCGAGTTTCTCGGCGACGAGAGAAATCGCTACACCCGGCCCGCAACCCACCTCTAGGATCCGATCGCGAGGATTCACGTCGAGACGATCGACCGCCCACAGCACCCGACCGGGAATGCCCGCAGCCCTCACGGCATACCACCTATCCGAAGCGCCCCAGTAAGGACACCATGCGGGACCTCACCTACTTCGTCGGCATCACCATCGACGGCTTCATCGCCGGCCCGGACGGCGACATCGGTTTCTTCCCGATGCACGACGACATCCTCGGATTCATGGCGCAGGAATACCCGGAGACGATTCCGACACACCTGCGGGAGCAGTTCGGCGTCGACGGCGCCAACAAGCAGTTCGACACCGTGATCCAGGGCCGCGCAACGTACGAGCCCGCCCTGGCCGTCGGCATCACGAGCCCGTACGCGCACCTGCGTCAGTACGTCGCTTCCCGCACTCTGACCGAAAGCCCCGATCCCGCCGTCGAGATCGTCGCCGACCCGCTCGAGAAGGTCCGGAAGCTCAAGGCCGAGGACAGCGCGCTGGGCGTCTGGGTGGCGGGCGGCGGCGAGCTCGCGGGCACCCTCCTGCCGGAGATCGACGAACTGGTCGTCAAGCACTATCCGGTGGTGGCCGGCCGCGGAACTCCGATGTTCGGCGGCGACTTTCGGCCCACCCACTTCGATGTCGTCCACCGGGAGGCCTACCCGAGCGGGGCCGCGGTCAGTCGGTTCCGGCGGCGCGTGTGACGTCGACGTGGGTGCCGAACCACTGCAGCGTTCGTGCCCAACCGTCCCGGGCGGCCTCCTCGTTGTACACGGCAGGGCGGTCGTCGCAGTGGAAGCCGTGTTCGGCGTCTGCGTAGCGGACGATGTCGGTGTCCACCGGCGCGTGGGCGACCGCGGCGCGCAGCTCCTCGACTTCCTCGGTCGGAATCCCCTTGTCGCGGTCGCCGAACAGGCCGAGCCACGGCGTACTCAGCTGCCCGGCGACGTCGAGTTGCGATGGATACCCGAAGCGTCCGTTCGCGACGCCTCCGCCGTAGAAACTCACTGCGGCCCCCAGGTCGAGGCGCGTCGCCGTGTGGAACGCGACCGTTCCGCCCATGCAGAATCCGACGATCGCGGTGTTCCGCGGGTCGATCGAGGCCGCCGACAGGGCCGCGACGGCCCCGTCGACGTCCTCGTCGATGTGCGCGGCGGTGAGCTCACCGATCAACGACATCGCCGACTTCATGTCGTCGTACTCCAGCACCGGATCGCCGCTCCGGTGGAACAGGTGCGGCGCGACCGCGTGGTACCCGGCGGCGGCGAAACGGCGGCAGACATCGACGATGTGCCCGGTGACGCCGAACGCCTCCTGGATGACGACGACACCGCCGCGGACGGGACCTTCAGGGGTGATGCTGGTGAGTGGCGTGGTCACGAACTACGACTCTAGGAAACCGGCTTCAGCGGGTGGATCGCCGGTGCCCCGGCGAGGTGCTCACCGAACGTCCCGAGCGCGGCCTGGAAGTGCGGCGACTTCATGTGCGCGTCGACCGCCTCCTGACCGGTCCACACCTCGACGGTGACGAAGGTTCCCGCGACCGCGGCTGATTCGAACACCTCGTACGAGATGCAGCCCTCTTCCTTGCGGCTCTCCGCGGCCAGCGCGGACAGTCCGTCGCGGACGGTGTCCTCGGAACCGGGCTTGGCAGGAATGGTCGCTACGACATGCAGATCGGACATCGACTCCCTTTCGTGAACGCCACCTCGTGTGGCCCGTCTCACGTAAGCACAGTTGGGTCGGCTAGGAAACCCGAAGTCGCGTCAAATAATCGGTGACCTTCGGTTCGTCCCAGCCGTGCGCTTCACGGAGACCGTCCGCGATGGTCGCGAGATAGGCGGGTGCCGGTGCGTTCCTGGCGACGACGTCACCGCGGGCCCGGGTGGTGAACGTGCACATGGGAACATCGTGGCGGGCTCCGAGAGTGACCAGGCGGTCGTAGCAGGCGGGTTCCTGCGCGTGGATGTCCTCGAACTGCTCCTGTGTCACCAGGAATGCGCGGGCCGCGACGGTGCCGGGCGCGTCGGGGTCGTAGAACGCGCGGCCGCCGCCCCAGATCCGCGACTCTCCCGCGAAGAACACCGAGCCGGGTATCACCACCGGTATCGACTCGCGGGGGGCGCTCGCGTCACGGGCGCCCGTGTGCACGAGGTTGCCCCCCGCCGGGCAACCACCACGCAGGTAGCAGGTCAGACGCGTCGTCGCCATGTTCGATCCATAGCTGACGTACCAGATCAGCACACACACGACCGTACTCGGACAAGATGGTCACATGAGTCTTCTCGGCGAAGTAAGAGGCTGGCGCAGCGGTACTCGGAAGCATCACCGCCTGCGGGACCTCGACGGCACTCTCGTCGTCGTCACCGGTGGCGGCAGCGGGATCGGCCGCGAGACCGCGCTGGCGTTCGCGTCCGAAGGCGCTGTCGTGGTGGTCGCCGACCGCGACCTCGAATCCGCGCAGCAGACCTCCGATCTCATCAACTCCGCCCAGATGAAGGGCGGCGGTGCGGTGGCCATCTTCGGGGGCGGCTCCCACGCGTATCAGGTGGACGTCGCGGTGGAGGACGAGGTGCAACGCTTCGCGGAGAAGGTGCAGTCCGAGCACGGCACCCCCGACATCGTGGTCAACAACGCCGGAATCGGATATTCGGGCACGTTCACGAAGACCCCGCAGAAGGATTTCGAGCGGGTGATGGACGTGAATTTCTGGGGTGTCGTCTATGGCTCGCGCGCGTTCTCCCAGCAGATGATCGACCGCGGAACCGGTGGGCACATCGTCAACCTGTCGTCCGCCGCGGCTTTCACGCCGCAGAAGCGGCTCACCGCGTACGCGACGAGCAAGGCCGCGGTGTTCATGCTGTCGGACTGTCTCCGTGCGGAATTGGTGAACCACGGCATCGGTGTCAGCGCCATCTGTCCCGGACTGGTCCACACCAACATCGTCAAGGCCACCGACTTCGCCGGCGCCATACCGGAGGAGCAGACGAAGATGCGGGAGCGGGCCGACAAGCTCTACCGCAGACGCGGTTTCACCCCGGACCGGGTGGCGACGCAGATCGTGAGGGCCGTCAAGCACAACAAGGCCGTCGTCCCCGTCACGCCCGAGGCCAAGTTCGGGCGTGCGCTGAGCCGCCTGGCCCCGGGCAGCATGCGGCTCGGCGCACGCTTCGACCTCGGCTGATCCGAAACGTCAGGGGGTGGGTGCCTGCACCCGGCCTGTGTAGGCGTCCATGCTGTGGTACACACCGAGCCGGTCGGCCAGACGGTCCCAGGCACGCACCGGCAGCACGGCTTTCGCCACCCACGACAGATACAGCGACCGCGGCAGCATCAGCAGAGGCTTCCCCTGCTTCATCGCCCGCCACGATCGGGCCGTGACGTCCTCCGGGCTCAGGATCGGGGCGAACAGGGGGTTCTTCACACCGTCGAACATGCCGGTGGAGATGTAGCTCGGGCACACGGTGGTGACCTTGACGTGCCCGTGGCCGGCCTGGACCAGTTCGAGTCGCAGCGAATCGCTCCAGCCCAGGGCAGCCCACTTCGACGCCGCATACACGGCCATTCTCGGTGTCGCCACGGTCCCGGCGGCAGAGGCGATGTTCACGATGCGGCAGTCCCGGCCGCGGTCCTCGATCATGGCGGGCAGGAACTCGTTGGTGATGTACATCGGTGCGAGCGTGTTGACGTCCATCACGAATTTGGTGTCCGACTCGTGGTCGTGATCCCAGAAGTACTTGCCGCGCACCACACCGGCGTTGTTGACGAGCACGTCGGGACGACCGACCGCGTCCCGCACCTCGGCGGCCGCCGTGCGGACGGATTCGAGGTCGGCGACGTCGACGACGTGTGCGCTGACGGTACACCCCGATTCGCGCAGTTCGTGCGCCGTGCGTTCGAGCGCGGCGGCGTCGATGTCCCACAACACCACCGTTCCGGCGCGGTCGGCGGCGGCGAGCCGGGCGAACAGACGCCCCATCCCCATGGCCGCCCCGGTGATCAGGACCGTCTTGCCCGCTACCGAGAACCCCACGTCATGCTCTCCTGCGGTCGATACCGGCCGGGCCGGCCGGGCCGGCCGGCTCGTGGTAGAGGGTTTCGATCCGATCCTTCAACGTGGCCTGTGCACGTCGCAGTGCCTGCCACACCACGGGTGCGGCGACACCGCCGAGCAGTTGTCCGGCCGGTCTGCCGGGAGAGTGGTAGCGGAAGGCGACGGTGAGCTCCGTTTCGTCCGGGCTGACCGCGTCGAACGTCCAGACCGATCCGTGCACGCCGTGATCGGCCTCGACGACGAGCCGGCGACCCGGGTCCGATGCGACGACCCGGGCGCGGGACGGCAGCGTGATCGCACCGGGCACGGCCGCCGGATCCGCCAGGTACTCGAAGGCCATCGCGGGCGGAACGACGACCACCGTGGTGCTGCGTAAGCCGATCATCGAACGCCCGGAACTGCGGGGGCCGGACAGGCAGAGCTGAATGGACAAGACGGATATCCCAACGTGTCGACGTCCGAGGCAGAAAATGTGTGGTACATCGATGTACCGCATACTGCCGACGGTATACGGAAACGCAGCGACAGGGAAGACTACGATTCGATTCGATGACGAAACCCCAGCAAGACGCCGGTGACGGGCGCGCTGCCCGGTGGCGCGGCCAACGCGAGAAGCGGCGCTCGGAGTTCGTCGAACGGGCACTCGTCGCCATCGACGCAGAAGGTCCCGACGTGTCGGTCGCGACAATGGCCGTCTACGCCGAGGTCGCGCGAACCCGCATCTACCGGCACTTCGACGACAGCACCGACCTCAAGAAGGCCGTCGCCCGGCGGGTCGCGGCGATGATGCTCCTCGAATACGCCCCCGTGATCACCGTCGACGGCGCACCGCACGCCATCCTCACCCGCGCCGCCCGCACCCACCTCGACTGGGTCACCGAACACGCCAACCTGTACCGCTACCTGATGTCGTTCTCCCCCGCGGCCGGAGAGGTGCGGCGAGCCATCAGCACCGCGGTCGCCGACATGCTCCACCCCTACCTGGACGCTCTCGGCGCGCCCGCCACCGCGACACCGCTGGCCAATGCGCTGATCGGAATGGTCGAGTCGGTGTCCGCGGAGTGGATCGATCGACCGGGCGGCACCGACGTCAGCGCGCTGACCGAACAACTGGCCGCGTGGGCGTGGTCGCTGGTCGACACCACGATGCGCAGCCGCGGCGCGGTCCTCGACCCGGACCGTCCCCTACCGGCCCCCGACGACCTCCGCACGTGAGTGGGAAAGCGTGCCGGAACACACATTCTCACTCACGTGCGGGACCAGCGGGTCAGGTACTCGCGCTCGGTGGCGGTGATGCGGCGTAGCCGCTGGGCATCCACGTCCGCGACGGCCATCTGAGTGGTGGCGGTGACGGCAGGCGGGTCGGTGATCGGGGTACGGGCGCCCCGGACCTCGTAGCCGATGGTGAAATCCACCGCCCGGTGCTTGGCGATCCACATGGTGATCCGCAGGGGACTGTCGGAGTGCCGCAACTGTCCCCGGTACTTCACGTGGATGTCGGCGATGAACGCGCTCGTGATGAGCGACGAATTCTCGCTGCCCTCGCTGAGCAGCCAGTCGATCCGGGCCTCTTCGAGCAACGTCACCATCCGCGCATGGTTGATGTGCTGAAAAGCGTCCATGTCGGACCACCGGACGGTCACGAAGGCGTCGTAGCCGACGACGGCGGCAGGGGTGTCAGTCACGTTGGACATCATCCCCTGCCGCCGTCGGCCGAACTCACGCGATGTCGCGCAACCAGTTCCTCAGCCACGTCGTGGCGGGCGTACCCGATCCGTCGACCGCGTACCTGGTGTAGTCCTGGTGAGCCTGCGACTTGTAGAACTGCTCCAGCTCGTCGATGCGCTTCTCGTTGGACTGCTCGTCCAGCTGAGCCATCAGGGCAGGCACACCGCCCACAGCGAGGATGTCGTTCCAGATCGCGAGCGCTTCCTGCTGGTAGCGCCCGAACAGCGTCGGCGTCGGATCCGAAGTCTGCGCGAGGAATCCGGCGAGCCGCGTCACGAAGTCTTCCTTCGGCGTGGAGCAGTACAGGTCGCCGTACGCGCAGAAGGTGCGCGTGTTCTGGCTGACCCAGCCGAACCCGCCGATGCGGGGACCACCGGCGCCGCTGCCTGCGACGGCAGGGCCGACGAGTGCGTCGGTCGGCGACCGCCGCGGATCGGACACGAGTCCGACGGCCGCGATCTTGTCCGCGGGCACCACACCGAGGCCGGTGCCGATCTCCGCAGCGAGATCACCTGCGGCGTCGGCGCCCTGGCTGTAACCGATGATCGACAGCTTCGTGTCGGGGCACTGCTGCGACATCGACGACAGCATGCCCTTGGCATTGCTGACCGCCTGCGCCTTCGAGCGCCCGTACACCTCGGACTCCCACGGGAAGGCCGTGGCGGCGTACGTGACGTAGTCGGTGCGGATCGACGACGGCAGACCGTTCGTCACCGCGGACAGCAGACCGGGCGTCGGCCTGACATTGTCCTTGGTGGACGTTTCCCACGTCCCCGGAATCGCGACCACGTACAGACTCGGGCAGGGGTCCGCGTTCGCCACTGCGCTCGTGCCCGCTACTCCCGATACCACCGGGATGGCTGCCGCAGCAGCCACTGCGGTCAGAAATGCGACAACCCGTTTCATTGCCATGGCCTCAACCTGTTCTCCCCTTCGCCGTCCTGCAGACGGGATGCTGCCAGGGCGACGTGACCTAAAGATGCACGATCGGTAAATGAACGTTACCGACCGAACGTGACCCCCGCACGATAAACCGACACCCCGGTAGGAAAACCTACCGGGGTGCGGGTTGTACGAGCAGTTACATCTACCGCTGCGGGGCGGTGGTGGTCTCGATCGGAGACGGCAGCGCCGACTCGCCCTCGAGGTACGCATCGACCGCGGCGGCCGCCGAGCGACCCTCGGCGATGGCCCACACGATCAGCGACTGACCGCGTCCCATGTCGCCGGCCACGAAGACGCCGTCGACGTTGGTGGCCCACTTCGCGGAGCGGGCGACGTTGCCGCGCTCGTTGAGGTCGACGCCGAGATCGGTGAGCAGGCCCGGCTTCTCGGGTCCGACGAAGCCCATCGCCAGCAGCACGAGGTCGGCCTCGAGCTCGAAGTCCGAACCCTCGACCTTCTCGAAACGACCCGACTTCATCTCGACCTCGTGGGCCTTCAGTGCGGTCACCTTGCCGTCGGCACCGACGAACCGTTCCGTGTTCACGGAGAAGAGGCGTTCGCCGCCCTCCTCGTGCGCGGACGCGACCCGGTACATCAGCGGGTACGTCGGCCACGGGGTGTGCTCGGCGCGGGTCTCGGGCGGTCTCGGCATGATCTCGAACTGGTGAACGCTCTCGGCGCCCTGCCGGTGCGAGGTACCCAGGCAGTCCGCACCGGTGTCGCCGCCGCCGATGATGACGACCTTCTTGCCCTCCGCGGTGATGGTCGGCTTCTCCAGGTCGCCGAGCTGCACACGGTTGGCGATCGGCAGGAACTCCATCGCCTGATGGATGCCGTCCAGCTCGCGGCCGGGGATCGGCAGGTCGCGGGCCTCGGTGGCACCGCCGGCCAGGACCACGGCGTCGAACTGCGCGCGCAGTGCGTCCGCGGTGATGTCGACGCCGACGTTGACACCCGTCTTGAAGACGGTGCCCTCGGAGTTCATCTGATCGAGACGGCGGTCGATGTGCCGCTTCTCCATCTTGAACTCGGGGATGCCGTACCGCAGCAGCCCGCCGATGCGGTCGGCCCGCTCGAACACGGTGACCATGTGCCCGGCGCGCGTCAGCTGCTGCGCTGCAGCGAGCCCCGCAGGACCGGAACCGACGACGGCGACCTTCTTGCCCGTCGAACGGGTCGGGTGCACCGGCTTGACCCAGCCCTCGTCGAAGGCGCGGTCGATGAGCTCGACCTCGACCTGCTTGATGGTGACGGGGTCCTGGTTGATGCCCAGGACGCACGACGCCTCACAGGGTGCGGGGCACAACCGCCCGGTGAACTCCGGGAAGTTGTTGGTCGCGTGCAGACGCTCGATGCCGTCGTGCCACCGGTCCTTGTAGACCAGGTCGTTCCACTCGGGAATCAGATTCCCCAGCGGACAGCCGTTGTGGCAGAACGGGATACCGCAGTCCATGCACCGGCTGGCCTGAGTCTTCAGGGTGTCCGGCGAGAACTCCTCGTAGACCTCGTTCCAGTCGAGCAGGCGCAACGGCACCGGCCGGCGAACCGGAAGTTCGCGTGACGTGTGCTTCAGGAAGCCGCTTGGATCACCCACGAGCTGCCTCCATCACTGCCTCGTCCACGTTCTTTCCATCCTTCTTCGCGGCCTCGATGGCCAAGAGCACCTTCTTGTAATCGCGGGGCATGACCTTCGCGAAATGATTGACCTGCTGCGACCAGTCGGACAGGATGCGCGCGGCAACCTCCGAGCCCGTCTCGTCGCGGTGACGCTCGATGGCGGACTTCAGCCAGGTGAAGTCGTCACCCGTCAGGTCCTCGAGATCCACCAGTTCCGTGTTGAGGTTGTCCTCGAACACCTTGTCCGGGTTGTAGACGTACGCGACGCCACCGGACATGCCGGCACCGAAGTTACGTCCCGTCGCACCGAGGATGACGACCTTTCCGCCGGTCATGTACTCGCAACCGTGGTCGCCGACTCCCTCGACCACCGCGGTGGCGCCGGAGTTACGGACCGCGAATCGCTCGCCCACGACACCGCGGAGCAGAGCCTCACCGCTCGTGGCACCGAACAGGATCACGTTGCCGCCGATGATGTTGTCCTCGGCGACGAAGCCGGGCGCGGTCTCCAGCGGCGGGCGCACCACGAGGCGTCCACCGGACAGGCCCTTGCCGACGAAGTCGTTGGCGTCGCCGTGCAGGCGCAGGGTCATGCCCTTGGGGACGAACGCACCGAAGCTGTTTCCGGCCGAACCGGTGAACGTGATGTCGATCGTGTTGTCCGGCAGGCCCTCGCCGCCGTACGCCTTCGTCACCTCGTGGCCGAGCATGGTGCCGACCGTGCGGTTGACGTTGGTGATCGGCGACTCGAACGTGACCTTCTGGCCCTTGTCGAGAGCGTTGCGGCTCTGAACGATCAGCTGCTGGTCGAGTGCCTTGTCGAGGCCGTGGTCCTGGGTGCCCGTGCAGTACAGGTCCTGGTCCATGAACGCCGACTCGGTCTCGTGCAGGATCGGCGACAGGTCGAGGTTGCCTGCCTTGCTGCCCTTCCAGTGCTCGAGCGCCTTCGTGGTGTCGAGGACGTCGACCTGTCCGACGGCCTCGTCGAGGGTGCGGAAGCCGAGCTCGGCGAGGAGTTCGCGCACCTCTTCGGCGATGAAGAGGAAGAAGTTCTCCACGAACTCCGGCTTGCCGTTGAACCGCTTGCGCAGAACGGGGTTCTGCGTGGCGACACCCACGGGGCACGTGTCGAGGTGGCAGACCCGCATCATGATGCAGCCCGACACCACCAGCGGGGCGGTCGCGAAACCGAACTCCTCGCCACCGAGCAGCGCGGCGACCATGACGTCGCGGCCGGTCTTGAGCTGGCCGTCGACCTGCACGACGATGCGGTCGCGCAGACCGTTGAGCAGCAGCGTCTGCTGGGTCTCGGCGAGGCCGAGCTCCCACGGGGCGCCCGCGTGCTTCATCGACGTCAGCGGGGTGGCACCGGTGCCACCGTCGTGACCGGAGATCAGCACGACGTCCGCGTGTGCCTTGGACACACCGGCGGCGACGGTGCCGACACCGACCTCGGACACCAGCTTCACGTGGATCCGGGCCTGCGGGTTGGCGTTCTTCAGGTCGTGGATCAGCTGCGCGAGATCCTCGATCGAGTAGATGTCGTGGTGCGGCGGCGGCGAGATCAGCCCGACGCCGGGCGTGGAGTGCCGGACCTCGGCCACCCACGGGTACACCTTGTGCGCCGGCAGCTGGCCGCCCTCACCGGGCTTCGCTCCCTGCGCCATCTTGATCTGGATGTCGGTGCAGTTGGTCAGGTAGTGCGACGTGACACCGAAGCGTCCCGACGCGACCTGCTTGATCGCGGACCGCCGCCAGTCGCCGTTCTCGTCCGGGGTGAAGCGGGCCGGGCTCTCGCCGCCCTCACCGGAGTTGGACCGGCCGCCGAGGCGGTTCATGGCGATGGCGAGGGTCTCGTGCGCCTCGGCGGAGATGGAGCCGTAGCTCATCGCACCCGTCGAGAAGCGCTTGACGATCTCGGTGGCGGGCTCGACCTCGTCCAGCGGGACGGGCTCGCGGACGCCCTTCTTGAACTCGAAGAGGCCGCGCAACGCCGCGAGGCGCTCGGACTGGTCGTCGACCAGCTTCGTGTACTCCTTGAACACCTCGTACTGCCCGGTGCGCGTGGAGTGCTGCAGCTTGAACACCGTGTCCGGGTTGAACAGGTGGTACTCGCCCTCACGACGCCACTGGTACTCGCCGCCCACCTCGAGCTCGCGGTGCGCGCGCTCCTCGGGACGGTCCAGGTACGCGTTGGAGTGCCGGACCGCGACGTCGGCGGCGATCTCGTCGAGACCGATGCCGCCGAGGCTGGACTGCAAGCCGGTGAAGTACTCGTCGACCAGTTCCTGCGACAGGCCGATGACCTGGAACAGCTGGGCGCCGGTGTAGGACGCCAGGGTGGAGATGCCCATCTTGGACATCACCTTGAGCACGCCCTTGCCCGCGGCCTTGATGTAGTTCTGGATGGCCTTGTCGAGGCTGACGCCCTGCAGTTCGTTGTTCTGCACCGCCTCGTCGACGGTCTCGAACGCCATGTACGGGTTGACCGCTGCCGCACCGAACCCGATGAGGAGCGCCATGTGGTGCACCTCGCGGGCGTCGCCGGCCTCGACGATGAGGCCGACCTTCGTGCGGGTCTTCTCACGCACCAGGTGGTGGTGCACGGCCGACGTCAGCAGCAGCGACGGGATGGGCGCGTACGTCTCGTTCGACTCACGGTCGGACAGGACGACGAGGCGCGCACCGCCGGCGATGGCCTCCGACACCTGGTAGCGGACGTCGTCGAGGGCCTTGCGCAGACCCGCTCCGCCCTCGGCCACCGGGTACAGACCGCGGACTATGACGCTGCGGAAGTTCGGGAATTCACCGTCGTCGTTGACGTGAATGAGCTTCGACAGGTCGTCGTTGTGCAGGATCGGCTGCGGCAGGAAGATCTGCCGGCAGGACTCCGCGGTGGGGTGCAGCAGGTCGTGCTCGGGGCCGATGGTGCCGCCGAGGCTGGTGACGACCTCCTCGCGGATGGCGTCGAGCGGCGGGTTCGTGACCTGCGCGAACAGCTGCGAGAAGTAATCGAACAGCATCCGCGACCGCGAGGACAGCACGGCGATCGGGGTGTCGGTACCCATGGAGCCGAGAGCCTCGGCGCCGGAGAGCGCCATCGGCTTGACGAGGAGGTTGACCTCTTCGTTGGTGTACCCGAACATCTGCTGACGCAGCACGACGCGCTCGTGCGACATGTAGGTGTACGGGCGGTCCGGCAGGTCGTCCATGTGGGTCAGACCCTGGTCGAGCCACTCCTGGTAGGGGTGCTCGGCGGCCAGTTCCGACTTGATCTCGTCGTCGCTGATGATGCGACCCTCGGCGGTGTCGACGAGGAACATGCGGCCGGGCTGCAGCCGGATCTTCTTCACGACGGTGGCGGGGTCGATCGGCAGGACGCCGACCTCGGAGGCCATGACGACGAGGCCGTCGTCGGTCACCCAGAGACGCGAGGGGCGCAGGCCGTTGCGGTCCAGGACGGCGCCGATGACGGTGCCGTCGGTGAAGCACACCGACGCCGGTCCGTCCCACGGCTCCATGAGCGACGAGTGGTACTGGTAGAACGCCCGGCGGGCGGGGTCCATGCTCTCGTGCCGTTCCCAGGCCTCCGGGATCATCATCAGCACGGCGTGCGGCAGGCTGCGGCCACCGAGGTGCAGCATCTCGAGCACCTCGTCGAACCGCGCGGTGTCGCTGGCGCCGTTCGTGCAGACCGGGAAAATCTTCTCGAGTTGGCTGCGCCGATCCTTGCCGGGCCCAACCTCTCCGGCCACACCGAAGATGTCGCTGTCGATGAGCGCCTCACGGGCACGCATCCAGTTCTCGTTGCCGGTGACGGTGTTGATCTCACCGTTGTGGGCCACGCGCCGGAACGGGTGGGCCAGCGGCCACGACGGGAACGTGTTGGTGGAGAAGCGCGAGTGCACCAGGCCGAGGGCCGACTCGACGCGCTCGTCCTGCAGGTCCAGGTAGAAACCCTTGAGCTGCGGAGTGGTCAGCATGCCCTTGTAGACGAACGTCTGGCTCGACAGGCTCGGGAAGTACACGGTCTCGCGACCGGGACCGTCCTTGCCTGCGCCTTCGCTGCCCAGCTCGTGCTCGGTGCGCTTACGGACCACGTAGGCGCGGCGCTCGAGATCGAGTCCGGTGAGGGCGTCGTTCTCGCTGCCGATGAAGATCTGCCGGAACGTCGGCATGGCGTCGCGGGCCAAGGCGCCGAGCGACGAGTCGTCGGTCGCGACCTCACGCCAGCCGAGGACCTTCAGGCCCTCGCTCTCGACGATCTTCTCGACGGCGTCGGCTGCGCGCTGCGCGTCGGCCTTGCTCTGCGGCAGGAACGCGATGCCGGTGGCGTACGTGCCTTCCGCGGGCAGCGGGAAGTCGACCACGGCGCGGAAGAACTTGTCCGGGACCTGGAGGAGGATGCCGGCGCCGTCACCCGTGTTGGGTTCGGAGCCCGCGGCACCACGGTGCTCGAGGTTCACCAGCGCGGTGATCGCCTTCTCGACGATGTCCCTGCTGCGGCGGCCCTTCATGTCCACGACGAACGCGACACCACAGGAATCGTGCTCGTTCGACGGGTGATACAGCCCCTGGGGGCCTGGAAGTTGCTTCATACCTAGCCTTCGTATGCCAAAAGATGCACCGACGACCAGCAGCGCTGATGGCCATCAACTTGCAATGCAGGTGCCGTCACGACGTGATCGGCACCACCGATCGGCTATCGCCCTTTTGCAGCACGCTGGGTGTGGTCCTCGCACCGGGCGACGTGGCTTTTCGGTCGGGTCGGACTTTCGTGGGTCCAACGTGTAACGAAAACGATAATTCAGAACCCCCGACGAAACACAACTTAGGTTGGCCTATTTACCCTCTGAACTGGGCATTGTCGAGGGCGGACCTCGTCCGACTGCACTGAGTACATGTTAAGTGAGAGCGCCGAGCACCGCTGTAATTCCCGCAGTCGGATCGAAATCGGGATCCGGGACGGTGAGTTGATGAAGGATCACACCGTCCAGGTAGTCGGTGACCACCACTGCGTCGGAAGCCGGGTTCCTCGATCCCACGAGTTCCAGCATCTCCGCACCCCACTCTACGAGCGCGCGGCGTGCCGATCCGATCTTCGCGTCCAGTCCCGGCGTCACGGAGGCCTCGACGAAGAGCGCGTAGCGGGCACTCGTGCGCACGCGGTCCGGACCAGTGGAGAACCTCACGAGCGTAACCAGCGCCTCGACCAGCGCATCCGTGCCGGCCGGCCGGAGGTGCGCGAACTTCTGCCAGTCCTCCCGGTCACGTTCGACGAGCCGTGTGACGATCCCCTCGAGCAGCGCGCCCCGGCTGCGGAAGTAGTTGGACGTGGACCCCTGGGGCATCCCGACCAGCTCGTCGACGCCCCGGTGTGTGAGGGCCCGGACCCCTTTCGTGCCGAGAAGCGTGATGGCGGCGTCGAGCACCTGCTCCCGTTTGTCTGCCATACCCCGACACTACAACGGTAGTAAATTCACTACACCCGTAGTAGCGTGGTGGTCATGACGCACTCCGCAGCAGTCCTCGGCGGCGGCATCGGCGGACTCGCCGTCGCCCGCTACCTGTCCCGCGCCGGCTGGCACGCCGAGGTCTTCGAGCGTGCCGACACCCTGCCCACGTCGGGCACCGCGCTCGGCATGTGGCCACAGGCACTCGACGCGCTGGACGCGATCGGCGCAGGTGACCGAGTGCGCACGCTGAGATCACCCCAGCACCGCGGTTCGCTCCTGCGCCCCGACGGATCCGTGATCGGCACCATCGACAACCGCGACCGCACCGCCTACCTGCTGTCGCGGCCCACCCTCCTGGCCACACTGGCCGAGACCCTGCCCGACGGAATGATCTCGTTCGGCACACCCGCCCCCGCCCTCGACGCGCTGACGGACCACGACGTCGTGATCGGCGCGGACGGTCTGCGCAGCCCGACCCGCCGACAACTGTTCGGCGAGAAGTTCGAGCCGCGGTACACAGGAGCGACCGCCTGGCGCGGGTGGGTGCCCGGCCATCGCGACACCGTCAGCGAAACCTGGGACGCAGACGCGCTTTTCGGTATCACCCCGCGCGACGGCGATCTCGTCAACTGGTTCGCGTGCGTCCGCACCGACGCCGGGCACCCCGGCGGCCTCGACTACCTCCGCTCGCGGTTCGGGAACTGGCACGCCGACGTCCGGGCAGTGCTGGATGCCGCCACCCCCGACGCGATGCTCCACCACGACCTGTACGAGTCCCCCGCGCTGCCGTCGTACGTATCGGGCAACACGGCCCTGCTCGGCGACGCGGCCCACGCGATGGCACCGAACCTTGGCCGGGGCGCCTGCGAGGCCCTTGTCGACGCCGTCGCGCTCGGCCGATTCCTCACCGCCGACACCGACATTCACACCGCGCTACACCGTTACGACCGCACGCGGCGGCCCGCGACGCGGCGGCTCGTGCGTGGATCGCGCGCCATGTCCTCCCTTGCAATGACCGGCCGTCTCCGTCCGCTGCGCGATCTGACGCCGCGGGCCTGGCCTGACCGGAACGCGGGGGCGCGGGAACGCTTGCCCGTCTGGTACTTTGCCGCGTTAGGGGGACGAGAAAGAACCGGGGGCGGTCATGGGGGCGGTGGACGACGGCTGCGGCAGTGCGCCGGCAGCACGGACGTATCTCATCGGGGAAACAACACATCCACCTCGTCGGTGGAGGCATTCTGCTGTGCTCGCTTCCCTCTCTCGGTGCCTCTGAACTGCACCACTCTTGCGTTTGCTTCGTCAGCACCAGTCCGTTCGATCACCATGTCCGTTCGACTTCAGGAGTCAAAGACTTGAGAATCCGCATGCACGCTCTGGCAGCCGCGATTTCGGTGTCCGCCGCCGCACTGCTCGGCGCCGCGACGGCACACGCCGCTCCGACCACCCCGCCGTCCACGTCGCAGCCGGGCGTCACCGACCCCCAGGATGCGGCGCCTACCACGTCGCAGCCCGGCGTGACGGACCCGACGACGCCACCCACCACGTCGCAGCCCGGCGTCACCGACCCGGCGGCTCCGGCCGCGACGACGCCCGCTCCCCCGCAGGCTCCGCTGGCGGTGCCGGGTGCCGAGACGGTTGTGCCCGCTGCTCCTGACCTGGCAGCGTCCACCGCCGAGGGAGTCGTCGACGAGGGAGTGGTCGACGAGGCACCGGCCGCCCAGCCGGCGACCGTGTGGATCGACCCCGACGACATGCCGAAGGCGCACCAGGCACCCGTCGCCCCCGCCCTTCCCGTGCCGAAGCCGGTGGTCGAGGTCAATGCGGCCGTCGACACACTGGTCGGCGCGGTGCCGGTTGCCGCCAACGGACGCCAGTACGGCAACCCCGAGGGATACGTCGGCACCATCGGCTGGCGCATCGGTGACGCCACCGGCACCGCGGGCATCGCCGTCGACCCGTTTTCGCCGACCGCGGCCACCGTCTCCGCGTTCTCGGCCGATTCCAACGCTGAGCACCCCACCAACTGGTCCGCGCCCGTCGACGTCACACCCGCCGCCGCCGCGATCGCGGATGCGGCCCACCGGTACCCGGCCTTCGGGGAACTGGTCCAGACGATCGCGTCCCTGCCCGCACCGCAACTGCCGCAGCTGCAGTCCACCGACAGCGGTCCGGCCACCACGACGATCGGCGGCGTGAACGTGCGCAGCCAGGCGACGCTGCACGTGTGATCCGATTTCCTCGCGTGGAGCCCGCCAGGGGTCGGCTCCGCGCGAGGGAATGAGGTGTGGAGGATTCAACTGTGACAGAACCGCCGAACAGGGCACCCCTCGACCGCTTCTCGCACTGGTTCCCGCCCTTCGCGTCGGCCCCGGCACCGCGGTCGACGGCCCCTGCCGCGGAAACCGAGCAGCAACCCCCCGCTCCGACGTGGCTGGCCCCGGGCGACGAGGCCGATCCCACCCCACCTGTTCGCAGCGGTCGCGGCAAGCAGACACTCGCGGTCGCCGGAGCCGCGGCAGCGGTGATCGCCGGGATCGCCGGTGTGGTCGCCGTGTTCAACTCGACGTCCGGTGATGCGAGCGGAACCCCCGTCGCCGCTGCCGATTCGGGCTGGTGCGTCGAATCCCGCGACGGCTCGACGGTGACCGGCAACGGTCCGGGCGGGACCTCCGACGGCGTCGCCGCGATCCTGGGCTTCGACCACGCGTACTACGTCGCACGGAGCGGCGCGAAGGCCCGCGAGGTGGTCGCCCCCGACGCGCCGGTGGGGTCCGCCGAGACCATCCAGGGCGGCATCGATTCGGTGCCCGAGGGCACCGAGCACTGCCTCGCCATCACCGAGACCGAACCCGGTCGCTACGCCGTGACGCTGTCGGAGCTGCGTCCGGACGGGTCGGCGAAGAAGTACGAGCAGGTCGTGACCACCGCGGACCGCGACGGTCGCACGTATATCACATCCATTGGAGACGCGAAGTGACCGACCAACTGCTGCAAGCACTTCCGGTGTCAACCCTCGTCCTCGGGGCGTGTGGAGGAGCCGGCGCCACCACGACGACGCTCGGGCTCGCCAACACCGCGGCAGCTCGCGGCGGCGCGGTCGTGGCCGTCGACGCGACACCCGCGGGCGGCGATGTCGCCGAACGCGGCGCCGACGCCGTGCTCTCCGTGAGCGGCCTCGAGCAACTGGTGGCCGCCGGCCCCGTCGCGGACTACGTGTTCGACAGGTACTTCTCCCGCACGAGCGCCGGGACCCGCATCCTGAACCGCATCGGGAATCAGACCGCATCAGAACGTGAATTCCATACTGTCACAGGGACACTCCGCGCTCGCGGTGTGAGTGCCGTTCACGACCTCGGTCACCGGTTGCGTGCCGCGTACCTCGCGCCGCTGCTGGCCACTCCGTCGCCCCTCGTCCTCGTCGTGCCGTGCCGGGCGGACGCGTTCAACCGTCTCCGCTCCGCGTTGCAGTCGATCGGTGACACGCTCGGCGAACCCGGGCTCGCCCGTACCGTCGTCACCGTGTCGAATCAGGACGCCACCGGCTGGCAGGTGGACGTCGACCTCCTCCGCGAGTACCTGGGCGGACAGGTGTGGGGCATCGAGACCATCCCCTACGACGAACATCTGGGCATGGGGATCGTCATCGAACACAGCAAGCTGGCAACCGACACCCGGGCCGCGTACGAGCGGGTGTCCGCGGCAGCGTCGGCGGTAGCCGAAGGTCGGCCGGAACGGGTCTGAGCGGGGCGCGTCCAGTACCCTCCCGGGCGGGGAGGACATTCGACATCAGGGGGCTGTCATGGGGGAATCCGTCGGCGACTGCAGCGCGTTGCTCGCCGAAATGGACGCGTTCCGTCAGGGTTTCGGCCAGCCGGCGCTGCTGACCGACGCCCTCCGTTCGGCGCTGCTTCTCATTCCGCTGACCGGCGACGACCGGCTGCTGACCAGCACGTTCGGCGGACTGAATTGGGTGTGCGCCTTCACCAGCAAGCAGGAATACGCCCGGTATCTGCTCGCCCGCGACGAACAGGGCGGGCCGTGCCGCTTCCACACCGTGTTCGGGTGGCGGTTGCTCGACATCCTCGTCCCGTCAGTTCCCGGCCCGACCGGGGTCGTCATCGACGTCGCCGGTGCAACACCGATGGCCTTCCCGCCGGCAGTCGAGGAGGTGGCCTGATGGGTGACCACCTCGAAGTCGACCCGTCGGTGCTGATCCAGGCGGCGCAGGGCATCACGGCGATCACCGAATCACCGTCCGGGCTCGGGACCGGCGAAACGGCATCCGTGGGGCGCGGGTTCTCCCTCCTCGCCCTGTCGCCGACGGAAGCCGGGAAGCAGGAGGTCCAGACGAGTCTCGAGGAGTTCGCGGAACGGTGGTCCTGGGGCGTCCGTCATCTCGTGCAGTCGGCCAACGAGATCGCCGCGTCCTCGATCTGGCTGCGGGCAGCTACTACACCACCGAACAGGTCTACTCGGATGCGCTGAAAACGGTGTGGACCAACACCGTCGGCAACCCCCACCTCAGCGGCGACGAGATCAGCGACCGCACGTGGGGCGAAACGCTCGCGGACAACCCGATCACCCAGACGCTCAACGCCGATTACAGCCTCGACTCGTTCGAGGCGGCAGACCAGACCAGACCATCGCAACCAACAACGAGGTCATCGCCGCCGTCGGCCCGCAGGCCCTCGCCAATGTCTCACCGCTGGCGGACATGCTCGATTCGGGCACCACACGAAACCGGGACACCGACGCAACGGAGCAGGCCGCCGAGATCATGTCGGCTGGTGGCGGTCCGTCGTGAGCTGGCTCAGTGATACGTGGGACGACGCGAAGGGTGCGATCGACGACTTCGGCGACGCCGCCGAGAATGCGATCGAGAGCACCGTCGAGAACGTCGGGCAAGCTGCCGATTCGGGCCTCGATGCCGCGGCGGGACTCGCGCAACGGGTCGGCGCCGACGGTATCGCAGACACCCTCACCGATCTCGGTGACGACATCGCCAGTGCCACCGGTGGACCCGTCGACCGACCTGGACCTGGGACAGACCGAAGAACCCAAGGAACTGATCCGCGGTGAGCCGTCGGCCATCGCCGAAGCGACCACCACGCTGACCGACCTGGCCACCAGCATCGGCTCCACCGGTGACGCACTGCGCACCGTCGACGCGGCCGATTGGACGGGCAGCGCGGCTGACGGATTCAACGAGATCATCGACAAACAACCCGCACTGTGGCGCGATGCGGCCGACGCGATGAATTCCGCAGCCCGGACACTCGTCTCCTGGGGTCATACCGTCGAAGCCGCCCAGGCCCGCGCCGCCGCCGCGGTGGCGCGATGGAAGCAGGGCGAGGCGGAGGAGAGGGCAAAGAAGTCCGCCTACAACGCACTCACCGGTGAGCAACAGGCAGACCACCCACTCGTCGACACCTGGACCGCGATGCGCGAGGAGGCCCGCGAAATCCTGCGCGGCGCCCGAGCGGACCGCGACGGCGTCGCCGGCCAGGTCTCCGGTGCACTGACCAGCGCCACCGCGACAGCCCCCACGGAGCCGCCCTTCACCGAACGGTGGATGAACAACCTCACCGACGCCACCGACGGCGTGCACCTGGGCGTCGCCAACTTCTACTCCGGTCTGCTCACCGGACTCAGCGGAATCGTCCAGTTCGTCCGGCAGATCAACCCGACCGACACCTACAACATGACGCATCCGGCCGAATACCAGGCCGGCCTGTCCAACCTCGCGACGGGAATCGTGGTCGCGGCCGCCGACACCGGCACCATAGTCTCGACGATGGTCAGCGACATCCGGAAGAACCCACTCGAGTTCGCCGGAAGCCTCACCGGCGACGCAGTGCTCACCGCCGCCACCGGCGGTGCGGGCGCAGGAGTCGCAGGCGCTCGCACCGCGGTCCGCGTGCTCGACACCGCCGGCGACCTCGGCATCGGTGCCCGACTCCTCGACGACGTCGCGGATGTCAGCCACATCCCGAAGCCCGACACCCCGCACGTCGACTCGCCCACTCCGCACGCGGACACGCATCCGATCCGACGAGCACCGACCCGGCACCGACTCCCGAACCGCGCAGTCCCGAACCTGCCCATCCCGGCCCCGCCGAGCATGCCGGTGCGGATTCGGGCGCGAACGACGCCGCTCACGACGCCGGCCCCGAAACCGATCGCACGAGCAACCAGAACTGCGAAGGCCGCGACCCCGTCGACGTCGCGACCGGTGAATTCCTGCTCCCCGAAACCGATCTGACACTTCCCGGTGTGCTGCCACTGGTGTTCGGCCGGCGGCATCGTTCCGGCTATCGGTTCGGTCGCTGGTTCGGTCCGAGCTGGTCGGCCACCGTGGGCATGCGCGTGGTGGTCGAGGAACCGGGGGTGACGCTGCTCGCCGAAGACGGTGTCATGCTCACGTATCCGCACCCCGAGGTGGGGACGCCGGTGGTGCCGGATTCCGGGCAGCGCTGGCCGCTGTCGCGGACCGACACCGGCGGCTACCGGGTTCACGACCCCGACCGCGGACTCACCTGGCATTTCACACCCAAGGCGGAACTGGAGGGTCTCGACTCGGTGCTCGGCAACATCGCAATCAGTGCGATCACCGACCGCCACCGCAATCGCATCCTCTTCCGGTACGACACTTCCGGGACTCCCGTCGAGGTGTCGCACTCCGGTGGCTACCGGGTTCTCGTCGACACACGGTCCGGGGCGGGTTTCCCCGGGGTAGCCAAGCGATTCACGGTGCAGATCTTCCGTCGACGCCGAGCGGCAATAGCTGAGCGAAGTCACACATCCGCACACATTTTGGCCAGCTTCACACGCAATTCGGAAGTTGTCAACCTGTCTGAGACAGGTCGTGGTTGATATTGATTCCTGTCAATTGGGGTAGTTCCGGCGCTCGGGGGCGGCGACGGAACCGTTCGGGATATTCGGTCCAGATCCGGTCGAGCCGGTCCTGACGGTGCAAACGGGTCTCGGTGGCGGTGCCGAAGAACACCGCCGCCGGTGTGTGCCGACTCAGACCGCTGTGCCGGTGCTCGGTGGCATACCGGTGCAGGAACTGCTCGGTCCACTGCCGGGCGTGGTCGATGCTGTCGAACCGGTCCGGGCAGCTCAGGTCGTACTTGAGTGTTTTGAACAGCGATTCGGAGAACGGGTTGTCGTCACTGACCCGCGGCCGCGAATACGACGCGGACACCCCCGCCGACTCGAGGGCATCGAGGAGCCCGGTCGAGCGCATCGATGCCCCGTTATCGGCATGCAACACCAGCGGCGCTCCGAACTTCTCGAACGCGGCAGCGAACATCAGCACCGCCAGCTGTGTCGTTTCGGCGTACTCGATCCGCCACGCCACCGGGTAACGGGAGAAGACGTCGATCGCCAGATACAGCAAGTACCGGTCCTGCTTACGCGGCCCTTGAAGCATCGTGATGTCCCAAGACCACAACTGACCCACTTGCGCGGCCGCCACGACCGGCTTCGGTCTCGCAGTGCTTCCGCCGCGGCGGGTGCGCCGGCGATCCCCGGTCAGATTCTGCGACCGGGCGACCCGGTCGAACGTCCGCTCCGAGCAGGCCACCAAGCCCGCATCAAACGAACGCCAATATGTTTGCACCACAGACCGATCCGCGTTCTCCTCGGCGAGCAGCAGGTCGATGATCACCCGCCGCTCGGTCGCCGACAACGCCGCCGGTTGCCGGCGATCGATGTGCGGGATCGGCTCCTCGACCGGTCGGTAGTGCTGGTAATTGTGGGCCAGCCGGTAGTAACTCGACCGGGCCAGACCAAGCAGGGCACTCGCCCGGGCGACAGGCATACCGGCCTGCCCGTGGAGGGCGGTGACCGTGTCGATCAGGACAGACTTCTGCGTTCGAGCCACTGCGCGTACTCGCTCGCGCTCATCAGGGCCGGCGGGATCTCCGTCGTATCTTCCGTCGAGCGCTCGGTGATCCCCTGCAAGAGCTCGAATGCTTTTCCCAGAATCTGCTGCGCGGCCTCGGCCTGGACCACTTTCTCCTTGAGCCGTTCGTTCTCCGCGCGGAGCTTGGCCACCTCCGCCCGTTCACGACTGTTCATCCGACGGCTCCTCGACTTCTCCGCTGCGGTCACCATTGATGCAGTGAATTCTCCCCGATTGCGGGCCTTGAGCCACGCCTGGACTGTGGAACGGTCGAGGTTGTTCTCCCGCATCAGCCGAGCTTTGGCTCCTCGCTCCAGGCACTCGTCCCAGCGCCGCAGGAACTCGATCCGGTAGGCCACCGGATAAGAGCGTCTGCCGGTGGGGGTTCGTCCGACCTCTGCCTCGATCACGTCATGCTCCAGCTTCCCCGCGTTCGTAGTCGGGTGTCTCACGACCATCCTGACAACGAACGAATTGCGCGCGCGTGTGGCCAATCAGTGCGCGGATGTGCCCGCGAACCCCTCACGCCTCCAGCAACCCTTTCAATCTCTGTAGGTCGGCCGTGACGGCTGCTGCGTCCTCCGCGAATTCTTCGTCGGTGACGCCGTCGCGTCGCCGGATGGTGAAGACGACTTCGCTGTGGTCGCCGTCAGGAATAACCCGCACGGGGTTGTAGACGGTGTCGCCGCTGGGGAGGGTGACGTCGTGGTCGAGGATGCCGTAGTCGTTGGCAGGTGCGAAGGCCACTGCGACCTGTCCCATCGGGGAGTCGGCGAGCCAGCGGTCGCCGTCCCGGGTGATGTTGGTGCTCAGGCCCGCCGCCCAGGCGGGGAGGTTGGCGGGGTCGCTCGCATAGGCGTACACGTCGGCGGCGGTCCGAGCGATGAACACACTGATGTGGGTTGATTCGGTGGTCATGGCTCCCAGCATCCCCGCTACACGTCACAGGTGATTGAAGAAATCGGACTCCGGTGCTCATGTCCGAAACCTTCAATGCGGGTCCGCCTGAGGTCGTTAGCGTTCTCGGTATGACCGCAACATTCAGTGCCATCGAACTGGTCGTCCACGACCTGCCCACGTCGCTCGCGTTCTATCGGCGGCTCGGACTCGACATTCCCGCTGACGCCGATCAGGCACCGCACGTCGAATTCGAGTTTACCGGTGGTGTCCGCCTGCTGTGGGACACGGTCGAGACCATCCGCTCGTTCACACCCGACTGGACCGAACCGGCCGGCGGGCATCGCCTCGCCCTCGCTTTCGACTGCGGAACCGCCGCCGACGTCGACACGCTGTTCGACGAGTTCACGGGCGACGGCTACACCGGTCGGAAGAAGCCGTGGGATGCACCGTGGGGCCAGCGTTACGCCACCGTCGACGATCCCGACGGCAACCCCGTCGACCTGTTCGCCGCGCTCACACCGTGACCAGCTGACCGAACGTGCGGCCGGTCAACTCGTGCGCCTCGCGGATAAGGTGGGCCTGATCGGCGAACCCCGCCATGCCGGCGGCCTGAGCTGCGGGAATGGATGAATCCGCCAGCCCCAGTGCCGACTGCAACCGAAGGATCCGGGCCAGCATCTTCGGCCCGTAACCGAATTGCCGTCGGCACAGGCGGTGCAGTTGGCGCTCGCCGACACCGATCCGGTCCGCGACCTCACGGACGGACTTCTGCTGCTCCAGAAGTCGCGCGATAGCGGGGATCCTGCCGTCCGGCGGAGGCCCGAGGAGCCGGCGAGATCTCGCGAACTCCTCGAGCGCCCGGTCCGGATCGGCGTCGTCGGCGATCCTGCCCAGGAACTCCGTGGTGGCGCGGTCTGTCAGCACCTCGGCGAGCGGCACCCGCAGATTGGTCAGCTCCTCCGCCGGCGTCCCCAGGAGATCCGGCAGAGTGCCTGGGGAACAACGTAATCCGACGTAGCGGTCACCTTCGCGGCTCCGGGTGAGATACGGCCGGGAGTCGGGGCCGGCCACGACGACGTCACCATTCATCCAGATGAGGTCCATACAGCCGTCGGGCAGGATGGCCGCCTCACCCCCGGCTGCGGTCTTCTGCCACACCACAGCGCCGGGGAACACCGACCGCCGCTCCGTGTACATGACCCCATGCTAGGCAGCTGCTACGACACTCTGCGTGGCGTCAGATCTCCGGCTCGCCGACATGCAGATCGGGCTCCCAGTCGTAGATGACGGCGGTCCGCAGCAGAATGTCCTGCAGTGACCGGCGGCGGCCGTCGACTGCCGCCCACAGCAATCCGAACCCGAACATCACGCACAGCACCGCCCGGAGAAGGGCCCGCAGCCAGCCGATCAGTTCACCGTTGCGGCTGACCACCCGCAGCCCCATCGTCACGGCACCGACGGTGCGGCCGCTCACCGACCAGCATGCCGTCAGGTACAGCACCGCCACGCCGATGAACAAGGTCGCGGAGAGCACGGCATTGACATCGGGGAACGAGAACTCCTGCGGCGAGAACAGCAACCGCAGGAACAACACTCCGACATAGATGCCGCCCATCATGGCCAGGACGACCGCCAGGTCGATACCTGCGGCCAGTCCGCGGGTCACGATCCCGGCCGCACGATGCGCCGGCGTGCTCATGCATCGTCCGGTTCGTGCCCGCGCCCGAACCACTTGCCCACGAACCCGGCGACGGCGTCGTCGGCCTGCATGCCCTGGGTTCGCACGCCGCGGACCGCCTCGTTCGACATCGAGTCCGTCGACTCACGGATGATGCGCGGCAGGTCCACGCCCTCGATCACGGTGTCGGCCAGAACCACCAGGTCGACCCGCCCTATGACGGAGTCCACGTCGACGCGGTCGACGATCGCATCCACGTCGATCCGTGCGGCGACGGCGTCGATATCCACGCGATCGAGGATCTGCGGGATGTCCACCCGGGCGGCGATGGCATCCACGTCCACCCGGTCGATGATGCGCTGGATGTCGATGCCCTCGGCGACGACGTCCAGGTCGACGTGATCACGCACGATCGCGGTGAGGTCAACCTCCTGAAGAGCGACCTGCACGATTCTCCGGAGTACCGCGTGCAGCAACCGATCCGCGAGTTCGTCCGCGCTGCGGAGTGTCTGGGTGCCGCGTTCCTCCAGGGTGACCAGCAGCGGATCGACGCCCGGCAGGAGTCGCGCCGTGTCGACGCCGAATCCGATCACACGTTGCAACGCACCGCCGGCAGTCGCGGCGACGCCGGCCGCGAGGCGCAGCGGATCGGGGTCTTTCCTGCCGTCCATACTCGTAATCCAAGCCGGTCTACGCCGGAGATGCAGGGGTTCCCGGAATCTGAGTCACCCGCGGGGTGCGCCGGGGCCGTGCACGATACGTGGGGCGGGCTGTCCGGACGCCGGCCGAGGGGCCCAGTCGGCGAGTTCGGCGATCAACTCGGCGACCCGATCCGAGCAGTGCGCGGGCTCCGGTGCCGGTCCCAACCCGAGTCCCTCGACCACCAGCACGTTCCCCTGGGTGAGTCCGTGTACCCCGAGCGACCACCCGAAGTGGCGGTTCCAGGCCAGAACGGCCTTCCGGCCGCGGTAGTAGGGGATCTCGCAGGACAGGGTCACGACCGCGTCGAAAGCGGGGGTGCACCACCAGTCGACCGACAGGGCGCCCACCGTCGTCGCGACGGAACCGACGTACTCACCGACATTCGCCGAGCTGGTGGCCCGGACCTGGCTGATGCTCATACACAACCCACTCTCGACGTTCGCAGAAACCCAGCGGAAAGAGCCGGACGGCAGGTTCACACTTGAGTCATTCGTCACGGACCGCCGAGAGGACGGGTTCGGGTCCGTGAGGGCCGGAGGTTCGCGACGAAGCTTCTACTCCATCGTCGGGCGGCGACGGGGCGCCCGGTAGCCACCCTGGGGTGGGGATACACCACCCCCGCCCCTTGCGGGGAAAACACAAAGGCCACGAACTCGTGGAGTTCGTGGCCTCGATGTCGCGATTCCGGAGAATCGCTTGTGGTGGGCGAAGGGGGACTTGAACCCCCACGTCCCGAAGGACACTGGCACCTGAAGCCAGCGCGTCTGCCATTCCGCCACTCGCCCGAGCGACCCGGAAACATTAACACGAGGTCGCCAGAAATTACGATTCGTACAGGTCAGGACCCGAAAAGTCCACAAAAACACCCGTCCAGACAAAGACCGATATCATGCAATGGCGTAGACCCGTGTCGTGGCCCGAGGCAATGACAGTACCGTGGGATACACGCACGGCAGTGCCGCGACACGGACATGTCCCGTCACAGCCACCGCGCACCGAGGACAGAAGGCCCGACAGCCAGGCACCGTGAGGAGGTTCCGATGGGGATAGTTCAACGTTTCGAGCGGAAGCTCCAGGGAGCCGTGGGTGACGCGTTCGCCCGGGTCTTCGGCGGCGGCGTGGTGCCACAGGAGGTGGAGGCCGCGCTTCAGCAGGAAGCCTCCGACCGAATCCAGCAGTTGGACGGTGGGCACCTGCTCGCGCCGAACAGCTATGTCATCGCCATCAACAACTCGGACCACGAAGAACTTGCCGCCGACAGAGACTTGACGGTCAAGGCCTTCGCCCGACACCTCGAAGACTTCATTCGCGACCAGGGCTGGCAGACGTATGGTCCCATTCATGTCGCGTTCGAACCGTCGCCTTCACTGCACACCGGGCAGTTCCGCACCCGGGGTTCGGTGGATCCGGACGCCGGCCGCCCAGGGGCGGCCACGCCGGGGCGACCCGAACCGCCAGGCGGTCCCGCACCGCGACCACAGGCACCGTTTGTACCCGTCACGTCGAATCCAGGAGCTGGCCCCATGACGCAGAACTCAGGCTACGACCCCAGCCGCGAACCAGCGGGCAACCGCAATCCCGATCCCCAGTACGCGCGCAACGGTCATGCCCATGCAGGTCAGGATCAGCGGTACCCGCAGGGCTACCAGAACGGTTACGACCGCGGCAGCTACCAGCAGGGCGGCTACGACCAGCAGCAGTACCCCGACGACCAGCGCGGCGGGTACCCCCAGGATGCGGCGTACGGCCAGGCGTACGACCAGGGCGCGCAGGCTCCCGGCTACGACCAGCCCGCGGACGCCGGCTACGACTACCAGCAGGGCGGCTACCAGCAGGGCTACGACCCGCAGGCGTACGACCAGCAGGCGGCTCCGGCCCGCTACCCGGACGGTTCCTACGCCGACGCCGGCTACCAGCAGCCGCAGGGCTACGACCAGGGTTACGACCGCGGCGGGTACCAGCAGGGCGGTTACGACCAGCAGGCGTACGACCAGCAGGGCTACGCCGACTACGACCAGGGCGGTTACGGCCAGCAGGCCTACGCGACCGACGGCCACACGTTCACGGCGACGCTGCAGCTCGAGGACGGCAGCGGACGCCACTTCCAGCTGCGTGAGGGCAACAACATCATCGGCCGCGGCCAGGAGGCACAGTTCCGCCTGCCCGACACCGGTGTGTCGCGCCGCCACATCGACATTCGCTGGGACGGACAGGTCGCGATGCTGTCCGACCTCGGCTCCACCAACGGAACCACCGTCAACGGTGCCCCCGTGCAGGATTGGCAGCTGGCCGACGGAGACATCATCCGGGCAGGTCATTCGGAGATCCTGGTCCGAATCCTCTGAGGCTCCAACGAATCAGGTCCCCCAGTAGACACCGCCGATACCCGATCCCGAACTCCCTCACCGAGACACAACCGAGACGGCTTCGATACTGGACCGACACCGCGTCGGAGCCCGTGTCGGACGTAACACGGTGGGGACTCCGTATCGTTGTGGGCTGTCCGTATCCTGATCGCAGGGTGCGGGTTGCCCCTATGATGCTGCCAGAAAAAGACGCTGGAACCTCGAACGTTCCGGCCACAGAAGGAGGTGGACTGCCGTGCAAGGTTTGATTCTGCAACTCACACGAGCAGGGTTCCTGCTTCTGCTGTGGCTGTTCGTCTGGACCGTTCTGCGGGCGTTGCGCGGCGACATCTACGCCGGCTCCGGCGTCCGTGTGCCGCCCCGATATTCGCGCAGCGGCAATGTGCTGCCGTCGCTGGGAAAGACCAAGACGGCCAAGTATCTGGTGGTGACGCAGGGCGGCCTCGCCGGCACGCGCATCACCCTCGGCACCCAGCCCGTCCTCATCGGCCGGGCCGACGACTCCACCCTCGTTCTCACCGATGACTACGCCTCCACCCGCCACGCTCGGCTCTCCCCGCGAGGCGCCGACTGGTACGTCGAAGACCTCGGCTCGACCAACGGCACGTATCTGGATCGCGCCAAGGTCACCACATCTGTCCGCGTGCCGCTCGGTACCCCCGTACGGGTCGGCAAAACGGTAATCGAGTTGCGCCCGTGACCCTCGTACTCCGCTATGCCGCCCGCAGCGACCGTGGCCTTGTCCGTTCCAACAACGAAGATTCCGTGTACGCCGGGGCCCGCCTGCTGGCGCTCGCGGACGGCATGGGCGGGCACGCGGCCGGTGAGGTCGCGTCGCAGTTGATGATCGCGGCCCTCGCGCATCTCGACGACGACGAGCCCGGCGAAGACCTTCTCGGCAAGCTCGAGGCCGCCACCCGGGAGGGCAACGACTCCATCGCCGACCACGTCGAGGAGGACCCCGAGCTCGACGGCATGGGCACCACGCTCACCGCAATCCTGTTCTCCGGCAACAAGCTCGGGCTCGTCCACATCGGTGACTCCCGCGCCTACCTGCTCCGCGACGACTCCCTCGCGCAGATCACCCGGGACGACACGTTCGTGCAGTCCCTCGTCGACGAGGGACGGATCACCGCCGAGCAGGCTCACACCCACCCGCAGCGGTCGCTCATCATGCGAGCCCTCACCGGCAACGAGATCGAGCCGACGCTGACGGTCCGCGAGGCGCGTGCGGGCGACCGCTACCTGCTGTGCTCCGACGGACTGTCGGACGTGGTCAGCGACGAGACCATCGAGAACACGATGCGGGAGGGCTCGCAGGACGAGTGCGCCGACCGGCTCATCGAACTCGCCCTGCGCAGCGGCGGCCCGGACAACGTGACGGTCGTCGTCGCGGACGTCATCGACCTCGACTACGGGCAGAGCCACCCCATCGTCGCCGGTGCCGCCTCCGCCGACGACGAAGAGGACACCCCGCCGCCCAACACGGCCGCGGGGCGTGCCGCCGCGATGCGTCCGCCGCGGGCCACCCCGAAGCGGGTCGTCCCGCAGGTCGAGGAACCGCCGACGAAGAAGAAGCGTCACCGCATGTGGTGGGCTGCACTCGCGCTCGGTCTGATCGTCGTGGTCGCCGTCGCTGCCTTCGTGGGGCGGGCTCTGGTCCGCAACAACTACTACGTCGGCGCCGACGGCGAACGCGTCACCGTGCTGCGCGGAGTCCCCGGCTCGGTGCTGGGTTACTCGCTGCAGGAAGCGAATCTCGTCGGCTGTGTCAGCGATGCCGGCGACCTGACGTTGATGTCGCCGACCGAATCGCCGAACGGGTGCACCATCCTCGAGGTCGACGACCTCCAGCCGTCCGCCCGCGAGCAGGTGCGTGCCGGGCTGCCCTCGGGCAAGCTCGACGACGTCCGCAACCAGATGACGCGGCTCGCCCAGAACGATCTGCTTCCGGTCTGCGAGTCGGAGTCGTCCACCACCACGACGACCACGCCGGCACCGACGCCGGCTCCCGTCCCGGAGACCACGCCGCCGCCCGCGCCTGCACCTGTTCCCCCGGCCGAGGTACCGCCCGCTCCGGGGCCGACCGCACCCCCGACTCCGACCGCCACCCCGGCGCCGACCGTGACCCAGGTTCCCGGTCAGAACTGCAGGACGGCTAGCTGATGTCGGTCGCAAGTGCATCACCGGGGGCGCAGTTTCCCAGTCCACCCGGCGGGTTCGCGCCAGCCCCCGTCCAGTCGACGCGTCGGGGCACCGAGCTGATCCTGATCGGTTTCGCGATCCTGATCACGACGATCTCGCTGGTGCTGGTCGAGGCCAGCCAGGAACAGAGCATCACCTGGGATCTCGCCAAGTACGCCGCCGCCTATTCGGCGCTGTTCCTGATCGCGCATCTCGCGGTGCGCCGGTTCGCTCCGTACGCCGACCCGCTGATCCTGCCGATCGTCGCGCTGCTCAACGGCCTCGGACTGGTGCTGATCCACCGACTCGACCTCGCCGACGCACAGTCCGCCGCCTACTTCGGGTTGCCCGTGCCGTCGCCGGACGCCAACCAGCAGGTGCTGTGGACGACGCTGGCCATCGCCGGTTTCGTGGCGGTGCTGGTGCTGCTCAAGGACTACCGCCTCCTGGCCCGCTACAGCTACACGCTGGGCCTCGCCGGACTGGTGTTCCTCGCCATCCCGGCGATCCTGCCGTCCAGCTTCTCCGAGGTGAACGGCGCAAAGATCTGGATCCGCCTCCCCGGCTTCAGCATTCAGCCCGGCGAGTTCGCGAAGATCCTTCTGATCATCTTCTTCGCGTCGGTGCTGGTCGCGAAGCGCGACCTGTTCACCACCGCAGGCAAGCACGTGTTCGGCATCGACCTCCCCCGCGCCCGCGACCTCGGACCCATCCTGCTCGCATGGATGGTGTCGGTGGGTGTGCTCGTGCTGGAGAAGGACCTCGGCACGTCGCTGCTGCTGTTCAGCACCGTGCTCGTGATGCTGTACATCGCCACCGAGCGCGTCGGATGGCTGCTGATCGGCGCCGGACTGCTCGGTATCGGCTTCTTCTTCGCCTACCAGCTGTTCGGCCACGTCCGGGTCCGCGTCAGCACCTGGCTCGACCCGCTGGCCGACTACAACAACACCGGCTACCAGATCTCGCAGTCGCTGTTCGGGCTCGCGACCGGTGGCGTCGCCGGAACGGGACTCGGCAGCGGACGGCCCGCCCAGGTGCCGTTCGCGAAGACCGACTTCATCGTCGCCACGATCGGTGAGGAGCTCGGTCTCATCGGTCTCGCCGCCGTCCTGATGCTGTTCCTGATCCTCGTCATCCGTGGTCTGCGCACCGCGCTGGCCGTCCGGGACAGCTTCGGCAAGCTGCTCGCGGCCGGTTTGTCGTTCACGATCGCGGTGCAGGTGTTCGTGGTGGTCGGCGGCGTCACCAAGCTGATCCCCCTCACCGGGCTGACCACGCCGTTCATGTCGTACGGTGGGTCGTCGCTGCTCGCCAACTATCTCCTCCTCGCGATCCTGATCAAGATCTCCGACGCCGCCCGTGAGCCGGCCGTCCCGAAGAAGAAGGGCCCCGCACCCATCGCCGACGCCCCGACCGAGATGGTGCCGCGCTCATGAACACACCTCTGCGTCGCGTCGCGATCGCCGTCATGGTGATGGTGGTCGCCCTCCTCGCCAACGCCACCTACGTCCAGGTCATCAAGGCGGACAACCTGCGGGCCGATCCGCGGAACTCACGCGTGCTTCTCGACGAGTACTCGCGTCAGCGCGGCCAGATCTCGGCGGCCGGCCAGGTGCTCGCGGCGTCCGTCCCGACCGACGACCGCTACAAGTACCTGCGCACCTACCCGCCGAACCCGGCGGCACCGTCCAGCCCGCTGGCCAACGCACCGGTCACCGGGTTCTACTCGATGCAATACGGCAGCACCGGTCTCGAGCGGACCGAGGACCCGGTCCTCAACGGTTCCGACAACCGGCTGTTCGGACGACGCTTCTTCGACCTCGTGTCCGGGCGCGACCCCCGCGGCGGCAACGTAGTGACCACCATCAACCCGGTCATGCAGCAGGTTGCGTACGACGAGCTGACGGCGAAGGGTTACACCGGTTCGGTCGTGGCGATCGAGCCGAGCACCGGACGCATCCTCACGATGGTCAGCACCCCGAGCTACGACCCCAACTCGCTCGCCAGCCATGACGGCACCGAGACCACCGCGGCGTGGGAGGCCCTGAACGCCGACCCGGAGAAGCCGCTGATCAACCGTGCGGTGTCGCAGACGTACCCGCCCGGTTCCACGTTCAAGGTGGTGGTGACCGCCGCCGCGCTCGCCGCCGGAACCACCCCCGACACCCAGCTGACCGCGGCCCCGCAGATCACCCTTCCCGGCACCTCCACGACGCTCGAGAACTACAACGGCTCCACGTGTGGCGGTGCCCCCACCGCGTCGTTGCGTGAGGCGTTCGCGCGGTCGTGCAACACGGCGTTCGTCGAACTCGGAGTCAAGACCGGCACCGACGCCGTCAGCGACCAGTCCAGCGCGCTCGGCATCGGTGGGCAGATGCCCGGCGTCCCGTTCCCCGTCGCGGACAGCACGATCGGATCGATCCCCGACGACGCCGCACTCGGCCAGAGCAGCATCGGCCAGCGAGACGTCGCACTCACTCCGCTGCAGAACGCGATGATCGCGGCTACCGTCGCCAACGGTGGCGTGCGGATGCAACCGCAGTTGGTATCCGAATTGCAGGGCCCGGACCTGTCCAACCTCGCGACCACCAACCCGGTCTCCGAAGGCCAGGCGATGTCGTCCCAGGTGGCGGCCACCCTGACCGACCTGATGATCGGTTCCGAGAACAACACCAGCGGCGAAGGCAAGATCCCGGGCGTCCAGATCGCGTCCAAGACGGGCACCGCCGAGCACGGGACCGACCCTCGGAACACCCCGCCCCACGCCTGGTACATCGGATTCGCACCCGCCCAGAACCCGACCGTCGCCATCGCGGTCATCGTCGAGGACGGCGGAGATCGTGCACTGGCCGCAACCGGCGGCTCGGTGGCTGCACCTATCGGCCGTGCCGTCATCGCAGCCGGACTACAAGGGGGCTGATTGTGGCACTGAACAACGGCGCGCTGATCGCCAATCGATACCGCCTGATCCGGCTCATCGCCACGGGCGGAATGGGACAGGTCTGGGAAGCGACGGACAACCGGCTCAACCGTCGTGTCGCGGTGAAGGTGCTGAAGTCCGAGTTCTCGTCCGACCCGGAGTTCGTCGAACGATTCCGCTTCGAGGCGCGCACCACCGCGCAGCTGAACCATTCCGGCATCGCCGGGATCTACGACTACGGCGAGGTCCGCGACGCCACCGGCGATTCCACCGCCTACCTGGTGATGGAACTCGTCAACGGTGAGCCGCTCAACGCCGTCCTCGCACGGGTGGGCCGTCTCGCGGTGCCGCACGCCCTGGACATGCTCGAGCAGACCGGCCGGGCGTTGCAGGTGGCGCACGACGCCGGAGTCGTGCACCGGGACGTGAAGCCGGGCAACATTCTGATCACCCCCACCGGCCAGGTGAAGATCACCGACTTCGGCATCGCGAAGGCCGTGGAGAACTCGCCGGTCACGCGTACCGGCATGGTGATGGGCACCGCGCAGTACATCGCCCCCGAGCAGGCGCTCGGGCAGGACGCGACCGCGGCGAGCGACGTGTACTCTCTCGGCATCGTCGGCTACGAGGCGCTGTCCGGACGTCGCCCGTTCGTCGGCGACGGCGCGATCACGGTCGCGATGAAGCACGTGCAGGAGGCACCGGCACCGTTGCCGAGCGACCTGCCGCCGAACATCCGTGAACTCATCGACATCACGATCGCGAAGGATCCGAGCACCCGCTACGCCAGTGGTGGAGAGTTCGCCGACGCGGTCGCGGCGGTCCGGGCAGGCAGGCGTCCCCCGCCGCCCGGCATGTCGGGTACCGGGGCGGCGCGGGTACTGCCCCCGCCGATGACCGGCGCAACCCAGATGATGCCGCCCTCGCAGACCGCGTACGCGGGACCTGTCACGGGGCAGGTGCCGCCGGACGACTCGAACGGTGACGGCAAGAAGGGCGGGCTGACCAGCGGCCAGAAGGCCGTGGCCTGGGGTGCGGGTGGTCTGCTCGTGCTGGCGGCGATCATCGCGCTCGCGCTCGTCCTGTTCGACGGTGGTGACACGAAGGAACCGACGTCGCCGGCGATCACGTCGTCGCTGCGGACGATCACGACGACACCGCGGCCGACGACCACCACCACGACCGAGGAACCGACGACCACCACCGAGCCGCCGTACACGACGACCACCACCCAGCCGTTCACGACGACCACCACGCAACCGACGACCACGACGACGACAGAGCCGACGACGACTACCACCACCACGACCACCACCGCACCCACGACGACGACCACGACGACCACGTCGGAGGAGTCAACTACTCCGACCCCACAAGGACTGCCATGACGACACCGCGCAACCTCTCCTCACGCTACGAGCTGGGTGAGATTCTCGGCTTCGGTGGCATGTCCGAGGTCCACCTCGCCCGCGACGTCCGGCTCAGCCGTGACGTCGCGATCAAGGTCCTGCGCGCCGACCTAGCCCGCGACCCCACGTTCTACCTCCGGTTCCGCCGCGAGGCGCAGAACGCCGCGGCGCTGAATCATCCGGCGATCGTGGCCGTCTACGACACCGGCGAGGCGGAAACCGACGCGGGACCGCTGCCGTACATCGTGATGGAGTACGTCGACGGCGACACGTTGCGGGACATCGTGCGCAGCGAGGGCCCGATGGCGCCCCGCCGCGCGATGGAGGTCATCTCCGACGTGTGCGCGGCGCTCGACTTCAGCCACCGCAACGGCATCGTCCACCGCGACGTGAAACCCGCCAACGTGATGATCAACCGGGCGGGCGCGGTGAAGGTGATGGACTTCGGCATCGCGCGAGCGATCTCCGACGCGTCCAGCCCCATGACGCAGACCGCTGCCGTCATCGGCACCGCCCAGTACCTGTCGCCCGAGCAGGCCCGCGGCGAGCAGGTCGACGCCCGCTCCGACGTGTACTCGCTCGGGTGCGTGCTGTTCGAGATCCTCACCGGAGAACCCCCCTTCAAGGGTGACTCCCCGGTCGCGGTCGCGTACCAGCACGTGCGGGAGGACCCACAGACTCCGTCCGTGGTCAACCCGGACATTCCGCGTGAGCTCGACTCGGTGATCCTCAAGGCGATGAGCAAGAACCCCGCCAACCGCTACCAGACCGCCGCGGACATGCGCAGCGACCTGGTCCGGGTGCTCGGCGGGCAGCGCCCCAGCGCGCCGATGGTGATGAGCGACGAGGACCGCACCACGATCCTCGGTGCCGTCGACTCCGGCGCGGGGAACTACCGGCGCCCGCAGTCACCCACCCCGGCCACCGCGTCGAAGACGGACGGCGGCGAGCCCGACAAGAAGAAGAACCCGATGCGGGTGGCGTTGATGGCGCTGGGCGCCCTCATCGTCGTCGGCATCGTCGGCGCGTTCCTGTGGTCCGTGGGACCGGGTTCGAAGGCCGATCAGGTAACCATGCCGGACGTCACGAACCAGGCCGCGGACGACGCCGAGACGACACTGCAGAACCTCGGTTTCCGCGTCGCCCGGCAGCAGAAACCGGACGCCGTCGTGGCGACCGGCAACGTCATCACCACCCGGCCCGTCGGCGGGGTGCAGGTCGACGAGGGCAGCACGATCACCCTCGAGGTGTCGTCCGGACCCGAACAGGTGAAGGTCCCGCGGCTCGCCGGCCTCACCCAGCAGGAAGCGCAGCAGGAGCTGAACGCGGTGGGTCTGCGGCTCGACACCGCCGTCGCCCGCGCACCGTCCGACGTGTCCGACGTCGACAAGGTGATCGAGCAGAACCCGTCCTCCGGGGCGAGCATCTCCCTCGACTCCGAGGTCGCCGTCACGCTGGGCACCGGGCCGGAGCAGATCCGCATCCCCGACGTGACCGGCCAGAAGGTCGAGGTCGCGCAGGCCAACATCGAGGGTGCCGGATTCAAGGTGCAGATCCAGAACATCGATTCCGGTGTGCCGAAGGGCCAGGTCGTCTCCACCGACCCCGTCGGCGGCTCCACCGCAGCCAAGGGCGACACCATCCAGATCCGGGTGTCGAACGGGAACAACATCGAGATGCCGGACCTGACGGGCAAGACGGTGTCGCAGGCGCTCGCCGAGCTGCGCAGCGCCGGCTGGAGTGGGTCGTCGAGTTCGATCAATCAGACGCAGACGTCCACCCTGGACCCGGAGATGGTCGGCAAGATCATCAGCCAGGAACAGCCGCCGGGATCGGAGATCACCAAGAACGGTGTCGTCTCGGTCGGTGTCGGCGCGCTGGGCATCCCGCGGTAGGCGGCTCCGCCGCCTGTGCGCCTTTCTGGTTGCGGTAGCTACCACAAAGGCGCACGGGCGCTACGCGCCCAATGCCTGCGCGACCTCGGTCTCGAGGGTGGCGACGAGGGATTCCTTCGGGGCTTCGCCGCAGACGGTGAGCCAGTTCGCGAGCATGCGGTGCCCACCCTCGGTGAGCACGGACTCCGGGTGGAACTGGACGCCGTGGATCGGCAGTTCCCGGTGCCGCATCGCCATGACGATGCCGCTGTCGGTGTGGGCGGTGACCTCGAGTTCGTCCGGGATGGTGTCTTCCAGGACGGTCAGCGAGTGGTAGCGCGTGGCGGTGAACGGGTCGGGCAGACCCGCGAGAACGCCCTCGCCGGTGTGGTGGACGACGCTGGTCTTGCCGTGCAGGAGTTCGGGTGCCCGGTCGACGGTCGCGCCGAACGCGGCCCCGATCGCCTGGTGCCCGAGGCACACCCCGAGAAGCGGTGTCTCGGCGGCGGCGCATGCCGTGACCAGGTCCATCGTCGCGCCTGCCCGCTGCGGTGTGCCGGGGCCGGGGCTCAGCAGAATGCCGTCGAACTCGGCCGCGGCCGCCGCAACGGCATCGGGCCCGGTGAGGTTCGGATCGTCGTTGCGCCAGACCACGGCCCGGGTTCCCAGCTGTCCGAGGTACTGGACCAGGTTGAACACGAAGCTGTCGTAGTTGTCGACGACGAGAATCCTCATGGAAGCAGGGTATTCTGCCCGCCTCGTGCGCTGCTCGGCCGGGGACCGTTCAGGTCAGTGCCCCGCGTAGCCGGGCACGGTGAGTTGGCCGGACGCCGCCTCCGAATAGCCGAGGCCGAACCGCGACGCGTATTGCTTGAACACCCGGATTCCGGGTTCGTTCGCCAGCGCCGCCTCCAGTCGCGTGGGGTCCCCGATCGCCGACATCACGTACGGCGGGCTGTAGGTGCGGCCGTGCAGCAGCAGGGTGTTGCCGATGCAGCGCGGCGCCGACGTGTTCACGATTCGCTGGTCCTGCATGCTGATCGCCTCTGCGCCACCCACCCACAGCGCGTTCAGCACGCTCTGGACGTCCTGCTGGTGGACGACGAGATCGTCCGGGGACGCGTCGACGGGATATTTGCCGTCCGCGTCGCGGGGGGCGTCGGTGAGGGTGACGGTGACGCCGGGACCGGTCATCGGCGTGAGTCCGGCATCCGTGGCGAGCGCCTTGGTGTCGGCGAGCGCCTGCGCGACACCGCTGTCGGAGGTGGCGGCGTCCTGCTGCAGCGACTCGACCTGCGCCGCCAGCCGGTCGCGGGTCTCGGCCACCTGGTCGGTCTCGGACTGCGCGTTCCGCACGAGGTCGGACAGCCGGGTGGAATCGCCTGCGCGGATCTCGTTGCCGTGCGACACCTGACGGGTGGTGGCCACCAGCAGACCGGCCACGAGACACACCACCAGCACCGCGATCCGCCAGAAGATCGACCTGGTCACCGGTGTTTCCGTCCCCTCGTCCTCGCCGCGCGAATCGCGGCTAGGTTAGCGTGTACACACGCAGGTATTTCCGAATCTACCTGCCCACATTCCCGTAGAGCCGCACGAACGAGGACGTCATGCCGAAGTCGAAGGTCCGAAAGAAGTCCGATTACACGATCAACCCTGCGAGCCGCACCCCGGTGAAGGTGAAGGCCGGCCCCTCCAGCACCCTGTACGTCTCGGTGATGCTCGGGTTCATGCTGGTCGGGCTGGTGTGGCTGCTCGTCTACTACCTGGCCGCCGACCAGCTCGAGTGGATGAACAACCTCGGTGCCTACAACTTCCTCATCGGATTCGGCTTCATGGTGGTCGGTCTGATCATGACGATGCGCTGGCGTTGACGATCGCAATTACACCGATGTCATTCATCCCCAATGTGGACAACCCCTGTGGATAGGCGCAGGTCGAGTGCTGATGTCTGCTGACGAGGCACCGTTGGAGTGGTCGACGCCCCTCGGCGCGGTGATCGCGCTCGCTGCGGGCGGAGTCGCATTGGGGGTCGCGGGACTTGCGGTGTCGACGGAGCCGGCGGGCCGTGTTCTCGTGTGCGTCGCCGCCCTCGGGCTGCTGCTGACCGCCGCGTCGGCGCTCCGGCAACGCCCGCGCCTCGCCGTCGACAAGGAGGGCGGCGGGATCGTGGTGAACCGGCTGAGAGGCCGCCACAGGTATGCCCGCTCGGAGATCGAACGCGCGCGGCTCGTGCGCTACCCCCGGCTGGGCCGCCGGGTGCCGATGCTCGAGATCGACATCCGCACCGATGACGGCACCGAACGCCTCCTGATCTTCGGCCGCTGGGATCTCGGCACCAATCCGGAGGACGTGTTCGACGCCCTCGCGGTGCATCGTCTGGTGGGCCGGGGTCAGTAGCCGAAGCTCGCGCGGAGCTGCAGGGTGCGGACCGCGATGACGGCCAGTGGCACCAGCACCACGACGCCGAGGCAGATCCAGCCGACGGTGATTGCCTTCTCCCGGTTGTTCCCGGCGCCCAGCAGCTGGGGTCCGTAGAGGATTCCCGCGGTGGCCGCGGCTCCGGCGACCAGGCCGCCGAGATGCCCCCACAGTGAGATGCCGGGGATCGTGATGCTGATGATCACGTTGACGGCGATCACCGAGATCACCGGTGCGGGGCTGCGTCGCAGCCGCAGGAGGATGACGGCCTGAGCGCCCATCAGTCCGAAGACGGCGCCCGACGCCCCCGCGGTGACCGCGCCGAGCTGGAACAGCATCACTGCGGCGGAACCGCCGAGCAGGGACACGAAGTACACGCAGGCGTAGCGGGCGCGCCCGAGGACCAGTTCGGTGTCGCGGCCGATCACCCACAGCGCGAACATGTTGACGGCCAGGTGAATGATGCCGAAGTGGAGGAATCCGCTGCCGAGCAAGCGGACGATCTGCCCGTCCACGACAGCGGGTGGGAACAGCGCCCAGTCCGCGAAGAGCTTCGATCCCGCCTGGTTCTGCATGATGCTGCGGGACTGCGCCGCGGTGATCAGGAAGATGCCGACGTTCACGGCCATCAGGATGTACGTCACGAGCGGCACCGCACGCTGCGTGGTCACGGCGCCGGCGACGTTGCGGACCTGACGGACATCACGCTGCCCGGCGGCCACACAGTCGACACACTGGTAGCCGACGGCTGCTTCGCGCAGGCATTCGGGGCACGCGGGACGACCGCACCGATTGCACGACAGTGCAGTGGGCCGATCGGGGTGGCGGACGCACCGCGGCTGGGGCGGAGTGCCCTCGTTCGCGGCACCGCCCCAGCCGGGGTTGGTCATGTGCTGCGGTTCCCTACGCGATGGTGACGCTGTTGATCACGACCGGCTCGAGCGGACGGTCCGCGCGATCCGTGGCAGTGGTCGAGATGGCGTCGACGACCTTCTTCGACTCCTCGTCGACGACCTCACCGAAGATGGTGTGGCGACGGTTGAGGTGCGGGGTCGGGCCGGTGGTGATGAAGAACTGCGAACCGTTGGTTCCCGGGCCTGCATTCGCCATGGCCAGGATGTACGCGCGGTCGAACTGCAGTTCCGGGTGGAACTCGTCGCCGAACTTGTAGCCCGGGCCGCCGGCGCCGGTACCCGTGGGGTCGCCGCCCTGGATCATGAATCCGTCGATGACACGGTGGAAGACGGCGCCGTCGTAGAACGGTCCGGAGTCGGTGCCACCGGCGTTGGCGGTGCTGTAGTCCTTCGAACCGTTGGCCAGGCCGACGAAGTTCTCGACGGTCTTGGGCGCGTGGTTGCCGAACAGCGCGATCTTGATGTCGCCGCGGTTGGTGTGCAGCGTTGCGGTTGCGGTCTGATGAGGTGAAGTCACACCACCATGTTGCCATTGTGGGGTTCCGTGTGGTTCGGCCGCGGTGACTCGAGTCCTTCGGATCGGTTCGTGCTCCCGGTTCTTGTGACAAAGTGGGGACATGACACGAGCGACGGAGTCCCTCACGAATCTGCTTCCGACCGAACGCGCCGAGACCCTGCAGGAGCAGGTCTCCGAACGAGTCGAGACCGCTCTGGCCCACGTCGAGGATTCGGCTTCCCGCGTCAAGGAATCCGAGGCTGTCGATCAGGCGCGGCGCTACGCACGCTCGGCGGCACTCGCCACGGCTCGCGGCGCCGGCCAGCTCAGTCTGTTCCTCGGCCGTCAGGGTGCCTCGCTGGCCAAGAAGGGCTACGAACGCGCCCGGACCGTGCCGGTGAAGAAGGTCGCCCAGGATGTCGTTCGTCCCCTGACCTCGGCCGTGGCACCGGTCGAGGAGAAGAAGCCGCGGAAGGGCCGTCGCATCGCGGTCATCGTCCTCGTGGGTGCCTCTGTGGCCGGGGGGGCGGTGTTCTTCAAGAGCCGCCGCCGCGAGCAGCCGCGGGTCGCGTCCGCGCCCCCGAACCTGCGCGACCTCGACAGCGCGAACACGCAGGAACCCACGCCGCCCACCGCGACGAAGCCCCTCACCGCAACTGATCCGTCACTCCCCGGCCAGTAGGGCGCGCGCTCGCTCGGTGTCGCCCGGCGGCCAGCCGGGCGGCTGAAGGATCGGAAGGCACGGCCTCCGGCATCTGCGGATCCTTTCGTTTCACGGCCTGTACCAGGGGTATCCCGCAGGCAGATGCGCACCAGCGCGAGGATCCGTTCCGAGGAGCAGACATGACCGCCAGACGTATCGTCCACCGCATCGCCGCCGTCACGTTTCCGATCGCCGCCACCGCGGCTGTGCTGACGGCCGGCCCCGCCGGCGCCGACCCACCCCACCCGTTCGGCGGCCCGGCTCTGACCATCGGATGCCCGAACCAGGGCAGCCTGATGTCGTTGACGGCGCTCACCGGACAGTCCGGGCCGGAGGCGTCACCGCCCATCGCCGACGGCGACATCCGCTTCGAGTCACGCCCCGCCGCTCCACCGATCCCGGCAGCCGCGCAGGTCACCGTGGCCTGGGTCAACACCGACAGCGGACGGTCGGGGATCGTGAACCTCGGCGGTGTCTACCCCTTCCTGTCCGCGACGGTGAACACCGGCGTCGGGAACGTGGTGGCGACGGCGTTCGGATCGATCAACTTCGGCAGCAGCCCGATCTGCCAGGCGAACCCGGCTATCGGCACGTTCATTGCGTGAGTTCGGCCGCGTTGCAGCCGAACCGGCGCCGATAGTCCGCCGGTGCGACGCCGACCACCCGGTTGAAATGGTGACGCAGGAGCGCACCGGACCCGAATCCGCTGCGCCTCGAGATCGCCTCGAGACCGAGGTGGGTGCCCTCGAGTAGTTGCCGTGCGTAGAGGACCCGCTGCGTCGTCAGCCACTTCACGGGGGTGGTGCCCGTCTCGGCCGCAAACTTGCGTGCGAAGGTGCGCGTCGACATGGACGAGCGCGCCGCGAGCTCGTCGACCGTGTGCGGCAGCTCGAGATTTTCGCTCATCCACGCCATGGTCTCGCTCAGACTGTCCGACGTGCACGCGACCACCGGCTGTTCGATGAACTGCCGCTGTCCCCCGTCGCGTTGCGGCGGCACGACCATCCTGCGGGCGATCGTGTTGGCGACGGTGGAACCGAGCTCCCGGCGTACCACGTGCAGGCAGGCGTCGATGCCGGCGGCGGTACCCGCACTGGTGACGAGGTTGCCCTCGTCGACGAACAGGACGTCGGGGTCGACGGTCGCCGTCGGGAACCGGGTGGCAAGTTCCTCGACGTACTCCCAGTGGGTGGTGCACTTGCGCCCGTCCAGCAGTCCCGCCTCGCCGAGCAGGAATACGCCCGAGCACAGGCTGAGGACGATGGCACCGGCATTCGCGGCCGCACGCACCGCGTCGAGCGCCTCCACCGGGAAGTCGGACTGCGCCCCCGGCGGCGGGACGACGACGAGATCTGCGTCGCGCAGGGAGTCCAGCCCGCAGTCGGCGGACATCGTCAGTCCCGGTGTGATCGACGCGAGCGGTTCGCCGGGACGGATCCCGCAGATCCGGAAGTCGAACGGCGGAACCCCGTGTTCGGTGCGGTCGATTCCGAACACTTCACAGACCACCCCGAACTCGAACATCGAGACACGGTCGAGGAGGAGCGTCGCGACCTTGGAGATCATGACCCCACTCTAACTGGCGATATCTTGTCGGACCATGTCGAAACGGCCAGTCATTCGCGGACCGATTCACAGATCGACACGAGCGCACGCGCCAGCGTGGCCTGATGCAGCGGGTCGAGGCGTTGTTCGGCCGCCACCGCGACCGTGGCGTCGACGAGAGCGGGCACGCACCCCGGACCGGCGAGCACGGCCTCCTGTTCGCGCAGCTGCAGGAGTATGTCCGAGTTCTGGCGGTCGATCACCGGACGAACCTGTGTCAGGTCGGGCCTGACAGTCGGCGCCGCCCCCGGCGCAACGCTCCACCAGGCGAAGAGGGCGCGCTGCACCTCCTTGTTGGCCTCGATCTGGTCGCGGAAGATCTGCTGCACCCGCCCCGCACTCAGACCCTCGTCGGCCGCCTGCGTGGCGACCGCACCCAGGACCTGCGCCTCGCGCGCGGGATCGTCGATCGGTGACGGGGTGCCCCACTTGGCCGCCGCCACCGCGTCGGCCGTGGCGAGGCGAAGCGAGACCGCCCGGGCGATCGGTTCCAGTGGTCGGGTCTGCGCACCCGCGGGCGCGGTACCGCCTGCCGTCAGTAGCCCGAGCATCACCGCGGCGACGGCCGCGCGGCGGGCGAGTGCTGGCCGGACCGTGGTCATGGTGCGAGTGTAGGGCCGGTCAGTCGTCCAGCCCGGCGACTCCGCGTTTCCAGTACCCGGTGAACAGCGAATCCATCCGGTCCCGGCTCCACGCGCGCAGAGGCTTGATGTCGGTCGCCTCGCCTGCCGCGAACAGGAAGGAGCGGCCGTCGGGCAGATCGAGCGACTGCACCGTCGACGCCACGGCGGACTCGCTGCCGTCGCGCACGAGCCACGTCACGTCCACGTTCTCGCGCACGGCCAGCGGGTAACCGTGCTCGACGTCGTCGTCGGTCTCGATCACGACGTGCGCCGAGACGTCGGCCGGGGATTCGTCGAGCCACCGCGCGACCGCCGGAAGCGCGGTGGAATCGACCGCGAAGACGTAGTGGTCGAAGTTGTGGGCGAATGCCTTCGCGCCGGGCGGTCCGGCGATGGTCACGTCGTCACCGATCGCGACCGTCCTTACCCAGGAGGACGCGAGCCCGCCCTCGTGCAGCACGAAGTCGAGGTCGAGTTCGCGGGCGTCGGCGTCGTAGCGGCGGACGGTGTATTTCCGCGTGGTCGGGAGCGGTCGCGGCCAGTCGAGCATCATCGCGTCGTTCACCACCGGGACGCGGCGAGTGCCGTCCGGATCGGGGAACACGATCTTGACGTGATCGTCGGCCTGGTAGGTGTGGAATCCGTCGAGGCCGGGGCCCCCGAGCGTCAGACGCACCATGCGGGGTGTGACGTGCTCGCGTGCACGGACCGTGACCGTGCGGACTCCGATCGGGTATCCGATGCGTGCGGTTCCCTCACCGGTCCGGTGGTGGGATGCGACGCGGCCGCGCGGGTCGAGACGTTCACGGGCTCCGGGATCGAGGGCAGTCATGAAGTAAGGGTAACCTCACCCGGTTCTGGTCCGCACAGCAGTGTGCCCCGGACTCTTCCGAATCCGGGGCACGCTACTTCTGTATTTGTACTTGTGGAGCCTAGGAGATTCGAACTCCTGACATCTGCCTTGCAAAGGCAGCGCTCTACCAACTGAGCTAAGGCCCCGTTACCTCGTGCCACACCTCGTTGCCGCGAAGCAACTTGGACAGTCCGATCGCCACCAGCACTCCGGCTCCCACAAACAGGAGGACCTTCATGCGAATGACCTTTCACCGGCACCAGGAGTGGGCCTAGGAGGACTTGAACCTCCGACCTCTTCGTTATCAGCGAAGCGCTCTAACCGCCTGAGCTATAGGCCCCTGAAGTCTGGAAACTCATCTCGCGCAGTTCCCTGAACCGAGTCGGAAGATTACCCCACCGGACCGGCAACTACCAAAACCGGTCCGGCGAGACGCTCTTTTCCCAGCTCAGCCCTCGTCGTTTTCCGCGTTCAGTCCCGGTCGGCGAGCGTCACTTCGACGCCCCCGACGAGGTCGGAACACAGGTTGTAGATGAAGGCGCCGATCGTCGCCAGTGCGGTGAACAACACCATGTTCGCGAGACCGATGACGGCGGCGTATCCGAAGACCTGCCCGGCCGTCACGAGCCCGTCAGAGCTCGACTCCGCGACGATATCGGTGAACGCGTTGTTCAGCCGGTCCCACACGCCCATCCCGTCCAGGACGACGTACAGCAGGCCGACGGCCACCATCCACACGAAGAACAGCGACACCGAAATGACGGACGAGATCTTCAGCGTCGACCACGGATCGATCTTGCGGACCTGCACCGTCGCCCGGAGAGCCTCGCCCTCCTCGACCCGCTGCGGGGCCACGGCGACCTTCGGCTGCCGACCAGTGGCCGCTGCCCCGGGCAAGGGGTGCTTGGCCTCGGACAGGTCCGGCATGTCCTTGGGGAGCACGTCCCGGTTGATGTGCCGGGTGGGTCCGTCGATCGCGGACGCCTTGGCCTTCGCGGCCTCCCGCTGAGTCACGGCACCGGCCGCGGCGGCACCGGACACCGCACCGACGGCAGCCGTGGCCGCTGTCGAGGACGGTGTGCGATCGGGCCCCTGCTTGGGCGCGGGCTGACCCTTCGCCGGCGCCGACGGGTTCTGTGCGGGCGCCTTCTGGGTGGGCACGGCCTGGGTGGGAGCACCCGAGTTCTGCGTGCCCTGAGGTCGCTGACCCTGCGCCTGGGGCTGCTGCTTCTGCGTCGGCGCGGTCTGCGGTTTCTGGACATCCTGGCCGCCGGGAGCCTTCGCTGCCGCGGCACCCGCCGCAGTGGCTGCGGTCGCACCGTTGGACGGGTTCGGCTGACCCTCCCGGCGCGGGGCCTGCTTGGCACCGGCCCCGCCCTGCACGGGCCGCTTCAGGTTGGTCTGCGGCTCACGCTGCATTCCCCGCTGCCACGGCGGAGCCTGATTTCCCCGGATGGACTCGGTGGGAGCACCGCCCGTGGGAGCCCGGTTGCCGGACGCCTGCTGCGGCGGGTCCTGATGCCCGGGAGCCTGCTGATTCGGTGCGTGACCCTGCTGCGACGGCGGCACGGGCCTGCCCTGCGGGGTCTGCGTGCGCGGACCCTGATGCTGGGGCGTCGACGGCGACCGGGCCGGATCGGCCGGAGCCTGCCGATCCGGTCTTCCGTCGGGAGCACTGCCCGGCCGGGCAGCCGGCCCCGCCTGAGCGGGGCCACGACCGGCTGACGCCTGCGGCCCCTGCGGCGCGGAACCCTGCTGCGGGTTCGGTCGCGCCGACCCGTTCTGGGGAGTGCGGGAGGCCTGCTGCTCGGATGGCGCCTGATTGGCGGAACCCGGGTTCTGCCGGTCACTGCCTGGCTGGTTGGGAGTGCTCACTAGGACTCCTTAGCTCCTTTGCCGCTGCTCTCGGCGTTGTCGTCGGGTTCGTCCGGTTCGTCGGCATTGCGCGCGATCGCGAGCAGGGTGTCGCCTTCCCCGAGGTTCATCAAACGAACCCCCTTGGTCTGCCGACCGGCCTTGCGGACCTGCTTGGCGGCGGTGCGGATGACGCCACCGCCCGACGTGATCGCGTAGAGCTCGTCGTCGTCGTTCACGATGAGCGCTCCGACCAGGGTGCCACGTTTCCGGTCGTACTGGATCGTGAGTACACCCTTTCCGCCGCGTCCCTGGACCGGGTAGTCCTCCATGCCGGTGCGCTTCGAGTAGCCACCCGACGTCGCCACCAGCAGATAGGTGCCTTCACGCACCACGTTCAGCGACAGCAGTTCGTCGTCACCGTTGAATCGCATGCCCTGGACGCCGGACGTGGCGCGGCCCATCGGTCGCAGCGCCTCGTCGGTGGCGGAGAAGCGGATCGACTGTCCCTGCGCGGAGACGAGCAGCAGGTCGTCGTCGGAGGAGCAGAGGACCGCGCCGACCAGTTCGTCCTCGCCGCGCAGGTTGATGGCGACGATGCCGCCGCTGCGGTTCGAGTCGAAGTCGGTGAGCTTGGACTTCTTCACCAGACCGTTGCGGGTGGCGAGAACGAGGTAGGGGGCGTCCTCGTACGTCTTGATCTGGATGACGCTCTGGATGCGCTCGTCGGGCTGGAACGCGAGCAGGTTGGCCACGTGCTGTCCGCGGGCCGTGCGGCTCGCCTCCGGCAGCTCGTATGCCTTGGCCCGGTACACGCGGCCCTTCGTGGTGAAGAACAGCAGCCAGTCGTGCGTGGAGCTGACGAAGAAGTGCGAGACGATGTCGTCCTGCTTCAGCCCGGCGCCCTGCACACCCTTGCCGCCGCGCTTCTGCGAGCGGTACAGGTCGGTCTTGGTGCGCTTGGCGTAGCCGGTCTCGGTGATCGTGACGACGACGTCCTCGCGGGCGATCAGATCCTCGTCGGCCACGTCGCCGTCGGCCGCGATGATGCGGGTCCGGCGGTCGTCGCCGTGCTTGTCGACGATCTCCTTGAGCTCGTCGCGGACGATCCGGCGCTGACGCTCGGGCTTCTCGAGGATGTCCTTGAGGTCGGCGATCTCCCGCTCGATCTCGGCGAGTTCGTCGATGATCTTCTGACGCTCGAGTGCGGCGAGGCGGCGCAGCTGCATCGCGAGGATCGCGTCGGCCTGGATCTCGTCGACGGTGAGCAGCTCGATCAGGCCGGCCCGCGCGATGTCGACGGTCTGCGACGCCCGGATCAGCGCGATGACCTCGTCGAGGGCGTCGAGCGCCTTCACCAGTCCGCGCAGGATGTGAGCGCGTTCCTCGGCCTTGCGGAGCAGGTACTCGGTGCGCCTGCGGATGACCTCGACCTGGTGGGCGACGTAGAGCCGGATCATCTGGTCGAGCCGTAGGGTGCGCGGCACGCCGTCGACGATGGACAGCATGTTGCAGCCGAAGCTGGTCTGCAGCTGGGTGTGCTTGTACAGGTTGTTGAGCACGACCTTCGCGACCGCGTCACGCTTGACGGTGACGACGATGCGCATACCTGCGCGGTCCGAGGACTCGTCGTGGATGTCGGAGATGCCGGCGATCTTCGCGTCGCGCACCTGCTCGGCGATCGACGTGATCAGGTTGTCCGGGTTCACCTGGTACGGCAGTTCGGTGATGACGATCGTGGTGCGCCCCTTGGCGTCCTCCTCGATCTCCACCACACCGCGCATGCGGACCGAACCGCGTCCGGTGGTGTAGGCGTCGTGGATGCCCTGGCCGCCGACGATCAGGCCGTGCGTCGGGAAGTCGGGTCCCTTGACACGTTCCATGACCGCGGTGAGGGTGGACTCCTCGTCGGCTTCCCAGTTCTCGAGCGCCCAGTAGATGGCCTCGGCGACCTCGCGCAGGTTGTGCGGCGGGATGTTGGTGGCCATACCGACGGCGATGCCGCCGGAACCATTGATCAACAGGTTGGGGATACGGCTGGGGAGAACTGACGGTTCCTGTGTACGACCGTCGTAGTTCGGGGTGAAATCGACCGTCTCGTGGTCGATCTCACGCAGCATTTCCATGGCCAGCGGAGTGAGCCGGCACTCGGTGTATCGCATCGCGGCGGCGCCGTCGTTGCCGCGGGAACCGAAGTTGCCCTGGCCGTCGACGAGCGGGTACCGCAGCGACCAGGGCTGGGCCATGCGGACGAGCGTGTCGTAGATCGAGGCGTCGCCGTGGGGGTGGTAGTTACCCATCGTCTCGGCGACCGGTCGCGCAGACTTCACATAACCGCGATCGGGCCGGTAACCGTTGTCGTACATCGCGTACAGAACGCGGCGGTGCACCGGCTTGAGGCCGTCTCGCACGTCGGGCAGCGCACGACCCACGATCACGCTCATCGCGTAATCGATGTAGCTGCTCTGCATCTCCTGCTGAATGTCGACGGGCTCGATGCGGTCGTGCCCCGGTCCCTCCGGCGGCAACGTTGTGTCAGTCATGAGCTCCTTCTTCTACTCGGCTTGACGTCTCCTCGCGGACTCGCGGTCCTGCACGACGTCGCGCAACCACCCGAGTCTATAGGTGCAGGTCAGCTGTGAGGGTGAAGGACTCGGGTGCACTCATGAATCGGTGCCGCAGGAGTCGTCCGATCTACTGGAGTTCGAGCTCCCGGCCCTGTGTTTCGGCGGCGAGGGATTCGGCGGCGAGCATGTCGGCCTCGAGTTCGAGCTCGGCGGCGACGCGGTCGGGCGCCATCAGCAGGGCGGTGATCGGGATCGTGACCACGAGCATGCCCAGCACGAAGACGGGGAACAGGATCGAGAACACCTCGAGTCCGTCCGGGCGCGCCACGGCCTGGTCGACGGTGACGCTCAGCCCGAACACGCCGGTGTAGTGCATGGCCACCAGTCCGGCCGCCACGACCACCGACGCCACGAGTCGCAGCGTGCGGGATTCGAGGGCCGAGATCGACCACATGATTCCGGCGCCGACGACCAGGCCGATCACGGCCGACGCTGCCGTCAGCAGGATGTCGGATTCCACCGACCCCTGGATCTCGAGGGAGGCGACGATCGCCAGGTCCATTCCGGTGAGGCCGACGCCGAGGAGCACCGCACCGCCGGCGAGGCGGCCGATCTCCACCGACGCGCTCGGCCGCCGGTGTTTCGTCGGCGGCGGGCTGATGATCAGCAACGCCACCGCGGCGGCCGCGACGGGCACCACGAAAGAAACCGCGATCCACAGGACGTCGTAGCGCACCACGCTGCCGTAGACCTCGAACCCGACCATCGCGATGTAGTGCGGCAGCCAGGCGCCGATGCCGCCGATGGACAGCGCACCCCAGGCCAGCCAGAGGTACCGCTGCCTCGGGTTCGGCGCGGTCACCGCCTTGCGGGCGCTGGCGATCCCGACGAAGACGCCGATGAACGCCGTGACCGCGGCGAGGGCGACGATCCACGTGCCCATAGAGAAGTGCTGCAAGTCGTCCGACATGTTTCGAATCCTCAGTACGCGGCCGTGTGGAGCTTGGTCAGTGCGTATTCGGTGATCGCGACCAGGGCGCGTTTCGCCGATTCCCGGTCACGCGCGTCGATCGGGATGATCGGCACGTCCTCGGAGATCGCGAGGGCCGCGCGAATGTCCTCGATGGGGTAGCGCGGGGCGTCGTCGAATTCGTTGATCGCGACGAGGAACGGCAGTTGCCGGGCCTCGAAGAAGTCGACGGCCGCGAAACTCTCGTCCAGCCGGCGGGTGTCGATCAGGACGATCGCACCGATCGCACCGCGGATCAGGTCGTCCCACATGAACCAGAACCGGTGCTGACCGGGGGTACCGAACAGGTACAGCACCAGGTCGTCGGCCAGGCTGATGCGACCGAAGTCCATGGCGACGGTGGTCGTGCCCTTCTGCGGTGTCGCAGCCAGGTTGTCGACGCCGTCGCTGGCGTTGGTCACGAGCGCCTCGGTGCGCAGCGGGACGATCTCGGAGACAGCCCCCACCAGCGTGGTCTTGCCGACGCCGAACCCGCCGGCGATCACGATCTTGGTCGAGGTCACCCGATTGCGGGGATCAGATTTCGCGAAGTCCACTGAGGACCCTTTCGATGAGTTCACGACGTTCGGAGTCGGTCGAGTCTTCCTTCAGGGTGGCCAGGATCTGCAGATGACCGGCCTCGACCAGGTCGGCGACCAGGACGCGTGCCACTCCGAGGGGTACGCCCACCCGGGCGGCGATCTCGGCGACCGAAGGCGACTGCTGACACAACGCGACGATCGCGGCGTTGACGTCGTCGAGTTCCCACTGCCGGTCCACCGACTGCGGCAGTGCCTGAATCAACGCTTCGAGTGCGAGCTCGACCGCAGGCCGGGTCCGGCCCGACGTCAGCGAGTACGGGCGCACGATGTTCGGGCCCGACTGCTCCGAGTGGTGGTCGTTCATGGGCATGGGCTGGTCAGAGACCCTGCGGGGTGCGGGCCGTGGCCTGCACCGATGCGCCGACGCGGTCGACCAGGATCGCCATCTCGTAGCCGACCTGTCCGATGTCGCACTCGGCGTCCGTGAGCGTCGCGAGGTGCGAGCCGTCGCCGACGCTCATGAGCAGCAGGTACCCGTGCTGCATTTCGACCACCGACTGCAGCACTCCGCCGCCTTCGAACAACCGGGACACACCGGCCGACAGGCTGGCCAGCCCCGAGGTGACCGCGGCCAGCTGCTCGGCCCGGTCGATCGGGAGATGGGCGCTGGCTGCCATCAGGAGACCGTCCGCCGACACGAGCACGGCGTGGGAGACACCGGGCACGTCACTGGCGAAGTTCGACACCAACCAGTCGAGCGGTCGCGTGACGTCGGATCCATGAGCGGTGTTCATCGGTCTCCTTCAATGCTGTTACGTTCCGCGAGCCTCGTGGCCCTGCCGTTTCGGACGCCCTGCTGGTGACGACTGAGATTGGCGCGAATTGTCTCAGGGTCACGCACCCGGCGCAGTGTCCCCGTATTGTGCGCGCCTTCGACCGTGCCGGGAACCAGTCGGTCGCCGGGACGCCGCTTCGGCAGTCCGATCTCCGGGTCGACCTCGACGGGAGTCTCGCTGATCCGTTCGGCGGCGGACCATCCGGCGTCGCCGGCGGAATGCCAGACACCGGGTGCGCCCTCGGCACCGGTCGGATCGGTCAGCCAGTCGGACACCATGTCGGAGAAGATCGGGGTACCGCCGCCGGGCCGGGGTGTGGCCTCGGCCGACGGCGGATCGATCCGCGACTGGAAGAACGACGCGGTCTTCGCCGAGTTGGTGCGGTAGCGGTGCCGGACCGGTGCCTGATCGTCGCCGTTCGACGACGTGGGCGCCGGCTGTTCCGCGGTCCGCGCCGCGGTGCGGTTCTCGCTTCGTGGTGCGTGCGGTGCGTGCTGCGGCTGCGATTCCGCCGGTGCCGTCTCCGGGGTAGCCCCCTGCGGCCGCCGCACGGGCAGCTTCGGCATCGCCCCGGATCCGCGGACGTTGACGGTGTCCTGGGACTGCGCGGCCGGGGCACCGGCCGGCGATCCCGCGCCGGCCGCGATGCCACTGGCACCGGGCTGACGTCGGGGCAGGCTCGTGCCCGACGCCGTCGTCACCGCGCCCGCAGGTGCCGGGCTCGGCGGGGGCGTGGACGGGGTGCGGGTCGGCAGTCCGTTTCGGGTTGCCGGCTTCTGCTGTCCGTTGTCCGTGCGCGGTGCCGCGGGTGCCGGAATGGCGGTGCGGACCGGCGCCGCAGGAATCCTACGCTGCGGTCCGGTGTCCTGCCGGGCAGCCTGCGACACGATCAGCGCATTCGGGATGTGGATGCTCACGGTCACACCCGGGTTGCGGGCGGTGTCGAACGTCGACCGCAGGCGCACGGTCAGGCCGTGACGCTTCGCGAGGCGGCTCACGACGAACAGACCCATGTGGCGGGCGGTCTCGGGACCGACCTCACCACCCGACGCCAGACGCTCGTTGACGGCGCGCATGTCATCGGCCGGGATACCGATACCGCGGTCCGCGATCTCGAGCAGCACCCCGCCGTCCACGGCGCGAGCGAAGCTGAACGTCACCGAAGTGTCGGGCGGCGAGGCGCGCAGCGAGTTGTCGACGAGTTCGGCGAGCAGGTGCACGACGTCCGTGACGACGGTGCCGCTGAGCGCGCCTTCGGGGGTCGCACCCATCTGCACACGCTGATAGTCCTCGACCTCGGAGATCGCCGCACGCAGCACGTCGCCGAGCGGGATCGGCGACGCCTGCGAACGACGCACGCGGGTACCGGCCAGAATCAGCAGGTTCTCACCGTTCCGGCGCATACGCGCCGCCAGGTGGTCGAGCCGGAACAAGCTCTCGAGTCGCTTCGGATCCTTTTCCTCGAACTCGAGATTCTCGATCAGGCCGAGCTGCTGGTCGACGAGCGACTTGCTTCGGCGCGCGAGGGTTTCGAACATGTCGTTGATCTGCAGGCGCAGTTGCGCCTGCTCACCGGCGAGCTTGAGCGCCTGCCCGTGGATGTCGTCCACGGCGCGGGCGAGCTGGCCGATCTCCTCGGAGGAGTGCACGGCCACCGGCTCGAACGACAGTGCCCGCGGATCGTCACTGGCCTTGATCTGCTCGATCGCCTCCGGAAGGTCGCGGCGCGCGGCCTTCAGCGCGCCGTACCGCAGGCGGCGGATCGGACCGATCAGCGACCGCGACACGAGGAGCGCGAGGACGAGGGCGGCGAGCAGGGTTCCGAGGACGATCGCCGTGTCACGCAGCGCGGCGGACCGGGTCTCGGCCGCGCGGACCTGCACGGTGGACGCGATGTCGTTCGCCGCTTCGCTGGTCAGCTCCTGGTAGACGTCACGGCTCGCGATGAGCGAGGAGCGCAGCTGCAGGATGGGCAGCATCCCGCCGCGCGCCGCGTCCGCCAGGCCCTGGTCGATGAGGGCGTTGCGGTCGTTGATGTTGTTTCGCAGCGTCTCGAGACGGGCATCACCCTTGGGGTAGTACCGGTCGAGGACGTCGAGGAGGCTCGATTCGGCGCCGGCGGCCGCGACGACGGCCGAGGTGGGAATGTCACCCGTGCGGGCTTTCTCCCGTCCGTCGGGACCGGCGTAGACGTCCTTCACGATCACGAGGCCCATGGCCTGCTCGAACAGGCGACGCTGCGCCTGCCACGCGTTGGTCAGCTGGTAGCCCTTGTCGACGACTTCGCTGTCTTCGATGGGACGGACGATGTCGTCCACTTCGCGGATGAAGTCCGCGGCGAACGCGCGCTGGCGTTCCGCGAGCAGGTCGGTGGCGACGCCCGGGGAATCCATCAGATTCAGGAGGGCGCGGCCGTCCGAGACGGTCTGGTTGATGGAACTTGCGACGGCGGGATCCAGCTCCGGGTTCCTGGCCTGTTCGGACACGTCGTTCATCAGGGATTCCGCGTCCTCGCGGTCCTGCTTGGTGAGGGTGCCCGAGGCGTAACCACTGGTCACGGTACCCATCGAGGCCTCGAGGGCCACGATGTCCGGGACGACGACGATCTGGTCGGCCGCCTCGGTGAAGTGGACGGCGTTACTCAGCTCGCCCTGCACCCGGAGCCCGCCGAGCACCATGGCGACGGTGACGGGAACTGCGAGAACCGCGGTGACCTTCCACCGCAGGCCCCAACCCTCGATATCCCAGAACTTTGCCCGGGGCGGCGAATCGTCGCTCATCCCACGCTTCCTTTCCAACCACTCATAGCTTGTCGCTCTGTGCTCGTGACCGCGCCTGCGGCAGGACAGTCGTACCGGCCCGGACGACACGCGTCGACAGAGGAAAGTGATCGATCAGTTGCGCTGTGCGCAGCGCTGCCCGACGCACCGATTTCCGAATGTAACGAGTTCATCACATCCCCATGGGGAACGTTCTTACCACAGAAATTCCCCGATCCTTACTTCCAAGTAACATGCGCACCACCGATCCCAGACGTTGCCGTCGCGGGGGGATCAGCGGACCAGGCTACACAGAATCGCGGTTCACAGTCGAGGACGGATTTCCGCGTCACCCGGTCCAGTAACCGGCCCAGACGGGTGCAGCCACCGGGGTCTTCCGACCGCCGGTGGCTGCACGATATCCGTAATCTCTTGTGCCGGATACCTAGACGTCGAGGAAGCGGACGTCCTTGGCGTTACGGGTGATGAAGCTACGCCGGGCCTCGACGTCCTCACCCATGAGAACGCTGAACAGCTCGTCGGCTGCGGCCGCGTCGTCGAGCGTCACCAGACGCAGAACGCGCACCGTCGGATCCATCGTGGTCTCCCACAGTTCCTTGGCATTCATCTCGCCGAGACCCTTGTAACGCTGGATGCCGTCGTCCTTGTTGATCTTCTTGCCGGACTCGAGACCGGCCTTGACCAGGACGTCGCGCTCGCGGTCCGAGTACGCGAACTCCGGGTCGCTGCGCTGCCACTTCAACTTGTACAGCGGGGGCTGTGCGAGGTAGACGTGACCGTGCTCGACGAGCGGGCGCATGAAGCGGAACAACAGCGTGAGCAGCAGTGTTGCGATGTGCTGGCCGTCGACGTCGGCGTCGGCCATCAGCACGATCTTGTGGTACCGCAGCTTCGCGATGTCGAATTCGTCGTGGATGCCCGTGCCGAACGCGGTGATGATCGACTGGACTTCCGTGTTCTTCAGCACACGGTCGATGCGTGCCTTCTCGACGTTGATGATCTTTCCGCGCAGCGGCAGGATCGCCTGGTACATCGAGTCGCGGCCGGACTTGGCCGAGCCGCCTGCGGAGTCGCCCTCCACGATGTAGATCTCGGACTTGCTCGGATCATTGGACCGGCAGTCGGCGAGCTTGCCCGGCAGACCGCCGAGGTCGGTGGCGCTCTTACGGCGCACCAGTTCGCGGGCCTTGCGGGCGGCGACGCGGGCCTGCGCCGACGACACCGCCTTGTTCACGATGGTCTTCGCGTCGGCCGGGTTCGCCTCGAACCAGTGCGACAGGTGCTCGTTGCTCGCCTTCTGGACGAACGACCGGACCTCGGTGTTACCGAGCTTCGTCTTCGTCTGACCCTCGAACTGCGGTTCACCGACCTTCACGGAGATGATCGCCGCGAGGCCCTCACGGATGTCGTCACCGGTGAGCTTCGGGTCCTTCTCCTTGAGGAGCTTCTTGTCGAGCGCGTACTTGTTGACCGTCGCCGTCAGAGCGGAACGGAAGCCCTCTTCGTGGGTGCCGCCCTCGTGGGTGTTGATGGTGTTCGCGAACGTGTGGACCGACTCCGAGTAACCGGAGTTCCACTGCATCGCGATCTCGAGTTCGTGGCCGGTGCCCTTCGCGGTGAAACCGACGACGGAGTTGTGGATCGGCTGCTTCGTGCGGTTGATGTGCCGCACGTAGTCCTCGAGGCCGCCCGGGTAGTGGTAGACGCGGGTCTTCACCTTGTGCACGGCAGGCGCATCCGCCTCGGCGGACTCGTCCTCGGCGGTTTTCGGCGCGTCCGCGACCTGACTGACGACCTCCTCGGTGACCTCGGCGTCGCTGACGCGCTCGTCGGTGAGGGTGATCGTCAGGCCCTTGTTGAGGAAGGCCATCTCCTGGAGGCGGCGCGCGACCGTCTCGAAGCTGTAGACCGTGGTCTCGAAGATGTTCGGGTCGGCCCAGAACGTGACCGTGGTGCCCGTTTCCTTGGTGGCCTCGCCTTTGACGAGTTCACCCGGCTTCGAGTCGGTATATGTCTGGTTCCATTGGAAGCCGTCGCGTTTGATGTCGACGTCGAGCCGGGTGGACAGCGCGTTGACGACGGAGATACCGACACCGTGCAGACCGCCGGACACGGCGTAGGAGTCGGAGTCGAACTTGCCGCCGGCGTGGAGCTGGGTGAGGACGACCTCGACGGTGGGGACACCGGAGGCGTGCATCCCGACGGGGATGCCTCGACCGTCGTCGACGACCCGGACGCCACCGTCCTCGAGCAGGGTGATCTCGACCTTGGTGGCGTGGCCGGCCATGGCCTCGTCGACGGAGTTGTCGACGACTTCCCAGATCAAATGGTGGAGACCGCGTTCACCGGTGGAACCGATGTACATACCCGGTCGCTTACGAACGGCTTCGAGTCCCTCGAGGACGGTGATGGAAGAAGCGCCGTAGTCCTTGCTGGAGGTGCTTTTGTCTGACTTCTGGGCAGCCACGGGTGGGTAGCTCTCCTTCTCCGTCCAATGCCCGACGCAGGCGCCCACCGCCCTGGTCGGGCACGCGGGAGACGAGAATCGGGAATCTTGCCGCTAGTTACCTCGGCCATCTTACTGGTACGTCAGCGCCAGGAGCGTGCTATGACACCCCTGAGCGCCCCGTAGACGAATTTTCAGGGCGCCTCGGGAGTGAAAACCTAGGCCGAAGCGCTCGCGGACGGGCCGTCCGAGAGATCCGCCCACTGCCGGTCCTCGACGTCCAGCACGAACTCCGCGGCGAGTTGCGCGATGTCCTCGGCGTGGGAGATCGGCGACCAGTGCCCGGCGTCGACCTCTCGACGGCGCAGGTCGGGTGCCCACTTCTCGGTGTCCTCGTAGCCGACGGGCCGCACCGCCTTGTCCTTCTTGTTGAGGATCAGTTGGACGGGGACGTCGGTGTACCGCTCGCGCGGCCTCAGCAGACTCGTGCGGATGTTGGCGCGGTACAGCTTGAGACCGTTGACCATGTCGTCCGCCAGCGTCGGCGCCGGACGCACCAGCGCGGGATCGAGGCGGTCGAAGAACTTCAGGAACGTCGGCCAGTGCCGGGAGAACCAGAGTCGCAGCGGCAGCGTCGCCAGGCCCGGAATCTGGAACAGGACGGTGTAGCCGGACGCGACGGCCTGCGCGAGCGGCCCGCCGAAGCTGCGGCCCGAGATGCGGCGGCGCATCCACTTGCCGAGGTGATCGAGGTTGGGGCCCGAGACCGAGGTGAACGACGCGATCCGCGCGCGGGCTCCCGGTTCGCAGACCGCCTCCCATGCCTCCACCGATCCCCAGTCGTGGGCCAGCACGTGCACCGGCCGGCCCGGGCTCACGGCATCGATCACGGCGAACAGGTCACCGGCCAGGGCGGGCAGCCGGTAGTCCTCGACCCGGGTGGGCACGGTGCTCCGGCCTGCGCCGCGGCTGTCGTAGCTGACCACCCGGAACCGCTCCGTCAGGAACGGCACCACCCGGCTCCACAGGTCGTGGGTGTCGGGCCAGCCGTGCACGAGCACGATCGTCTCGCCGTCGGGGTTGCCCTTCTCGAACACGGCGAGTTCGACGGAACCGTTGGTGATCCGCCGGGCGGTACCGGATGTGGATGGAGTCATGGTGGGTCCTCTGGTCGTCGTGCGGGTTCGGGTTTGACGGTGGGAACTACAGATCGAGGACGAGACGGCCCCGGTCGGCACGGGACACGCAGATCAGCATCTCGTTCTCCTGCTCGGCGTCGGTGAGCCGCGTCTCGCGGTGATCCGGGGTGCCAGAGAGCACCTTCACCCTGCAGGTGCCACAGAAGCCCTGCTGGCACGAATATCCCACTCCGGGCATCGTCTTCTTGATCACCGTCAGTGCGGATTCGTCGGCGGGCACGGTGAGCACCTCACCCGTGCTGACGAGCTGCACTTCGAATTCGGTGCCGTCGAGCACCGGCGGCGCCCCGAACCGCTCGAAATGCAATGCGGTAGCCGGGCTTCCGGGGAACGCACGGCGCACCGACTCCAGCATCGGCGTCGGACCGCAGCAGTAGACGGCACCGCTCGGCGCGGCGCGCCCCAGCAACTCCTCGGCGGTCGGCAGTCCGAACTCGTCGTCGGGACGGATGAAAACCCGTGACCGGTCGAACGTTTCGATCTCGTCGAGGAACGGCATCGACTCCCGTGACCGGCCGGAGTACACGAACTGCCAGTCCATTCCGAGTTCGCGCGCCGCCCGGACCATCGCGAGGATCGGCGTGATGCCGATGCCGCCTGCGACGAAGAGCGCGCTCCCTTCGCCGACGAAGGGAAACCCGTTGCGGGGGCCCCGAACCGTCACCGGGGCACCCGGTTCGAGCGCGTGCATCTCGAGGGATCCGCCACCGCCGTCGGGGATCCGGCGAACGGCGACACTGTAGCCCGTGCGGTCCGCCGGGTCCCCGCACAGCGAGTACTGACGTCGCAGCCCGGACGGCAGGTGGAAATCGAGATGCGAACCCGGCTGCCACGCAGGGAGTTCCGCGCCGTCCTCGGCTTCGAACCGCAACTGGACGACGTTCTCGTCCCGTGCGACGACGTCACGCTGGGAGACAACCATTTTCATCGCCACGTCCGGGTTGTGACCGGCGACGCCCGGGTTGTACTCGTACGCGGTGAGAACACGGAGGTACTTGGCAGCGACGGCCTCGGTGATCCGCATCGCGCGGTCGGGGCGCGGTCGCCCCTTGATGTCCGGGGGAGCGTCGTAGCGGGGCAGGCCCTGCCCGGTGAGCACCTCCCGCACCTGCGACAGCTTCATCGCTCGGCCGCCTGAGCCGCCGGCGAGGACGCCAGGTACTTCACGGCCTGCGCCGTCGAACCCTCGTTGCTCGGGTGGTACGAACGCGTGAAGTAGGTCGACATCCGCTTGCCGAGTTCCCGGGCCGTCGGGAGGGTGCCACGCTTGCCTGCCGCGAAGAAATCGGTCAGGTGCGGCTTGCGCCGGTGCGCCGACCACTGGGCGAGCTCCGGATCGTTGCGCATGAGGAAACGGGTGCCGCGCACCCACAGCCACACGATGACCGGGGTGACGATCACCTGGGTGCGGATCCGCCGGGACTCACGCTTGTCGAAGTACCGCATGACGTCGTAGGCCACGGAGCGGTGCTCCACCTCCTCGGCGCCGTGCCAGCGCAGCAGGTCGAGCATCGTCGGATGCATGCCGGCGCGGTCGAGTCCCTCGGCATTGAGGACCCAGTCGCCGAGGAACGCGGTGATGTGCTCGATGGCGGCGATGACCGCCAGCCGCTCGATCAGGTAGTTCTTCTCCCGCAGACCGGTCAGCGGTCGGGGTCCGAGGATCTTGGAGAAGGTCCATTCCATCTGCTCGGTGAAGGGCGTCGGGTCGAGGCCCTTCTCCTTCAGGTGCGCCAGCACGCCGGTGTGGGCGTTGGCGTGCATCGCCTCCTGGCCGATGAACCCGACGACGTCGTCGCGGAGCCGCTCGTCCTCGATCAGCGGCAGTGCCTCTTTGAACGTCTCGACGAACCACTCCTCACCGGCGGGCAGGAGAAGGTGCAGGACGTTGAGGACGTGCGTGCCGAACGGGTCGCCCGGGATCCAGTGCATGGGGAGGTTCGACCAGTCGAACTCCACGTTCCTGGCCTGCAACAGGATGTGCTCCGGTTCGGGGATCGCGTTCCGGGGTGCAGTCGGGGCGGACATCTCATTACTCCTTCGTGCCAGCAGCTGCGCCACGACGAAGGCTTGTGGCACAGTTCACTCGAAAACTTGGAGTAACTGTAACACCGGGTAATAGACAAAACTAGGGACCGAACGTCCGCTCCGGCCTATCCGTAGGTGTCCCGAGGGCCGCGCCCCCGGATGTGCCGTTCGCCTTTTCGCCAGCTCGGGGCGGTCGGACCGGTGATCCGCAACGACTTCACGACGCCGTCGCCGACGGCCGCAGCAATCTTCGCGAGAATCTGCGACTGCATCATCCGAAGCTGCGTCGCCCAGGCCGTCGACTCCGCGGAGACGCTGAGAATCCCGTCCCGCAGCCCCGTCGGTTCGGCGTGCGCGGCGATGTCCTCACCGACCACCTGTACCCACCGACCGAGGACCGTCCCCTCCGACACCTTGGGCGACCAGCCGCGTTGTTTCGCGATCGCGTTGGTCAGCGCACCGAACGGCTGCGGGTCGCGGTCGTCCGGTCCGGGACCCGACCATCCGCGTCGACGCCGGGCGCGCAGGGCCCGGACACCGGTTCCGGATCGGCGGCCCTGCCCGACGGATTTTCCGCTGGCCTTCGCCGCGGCACGCGCCTCCTCCAGGGCACGGCGCGCGAGGTCGATTCCCTTCACCTCCGGTTCGGGGGCCGCAGCCGGTGCGGTGGGTTCGACGTCATCCGTCACGGCGGTCCTCCGTCTCTTCCACAATGTGCGATATTCGTCCACGATCGGTGTCGCGGGCCTCCACACCGAATCGGACGGCGTCGAGTTCCTCCGGAACATCTTCCGGCACGGCCGCCGTGATCAGCACCTGTTCCGCATCCAACGCGACCTTGGCGAGTGCGCGCCGTCGACGACGGTCGAGTTCGGCGAACACGTCGTCGAGCATGAGGACGGGATCGCTGCCCTCCGAACGCAGCAGTGTGAATCCCGCCAACCGCAACGACAACGCGAACGACCACGACTCACCGTGACTCGCGAATCCCTTCGCCGGGGTGTCGCCGAGCTGCAGTTCGAGATCGTCACGATGCGGGCCGACGAGACACACACCCCGCTCGATCTCCTTGGCGCGCATCACGGACAGCTCCTGGAGAAACCGCTCCTCGAGAAACGCGATATCGCCCGCCTCGGGCGCTCGAGCCGGTTCGGTGAACTCCGGAAGCAGCGAGGACCCCAGACTCGAGCGGTAACGGATGCTCGCGGGCCTCGATTCCGGCGCCAGCGATTGGTACGACTCGGCCAGGTGCGGCGCGAGATCGTGGACGAGGTGAAGCCTTCCGGCGAGCAGCTGCGCGCCGTGTGCAGCGAGATGTCCATCCCAGACCTCCAGCGTGGCAAGGGCACTCGCGCCGTCGTCGCTCGACTGGCCGCCGCCGCGCGACACCCGTCGCAACGCGCCGCCTGCCGTCTTGAGCAGCGCCGACCGCTGCCGCAGCACCCGGTCGTAATCGGCGCGCACCGCCGCCATCCGCGGGATACGGGACGTGAGGAGCTCGTCGAGGTAGCGTCGCCGATCACCCGGATCGCCGCGGACCAGCGACAGATCCTCCGGCGCGAACAGCACCGTCTGCAGAATCCCGAGAATCTCCCGCGGCCGCCGGGTGGGCGACTGGTTGATCCGCGCCCGGTTGGACTTGCCCTCGTTCAACTCGAGATCGACGGTCAGTTCCCGGCCGGTGTTGACGACCGTGGCCCCGGCGAATGCCTGACCGGTGCCCGTCCTGATCAGCGGGGCGTCCGAGCTGACCCGATGAGACGAGAGGGTCGACAGGTAGCCGAGCGCCTCGAGCACGTTCGTCTTGCCGTGCCCGTTGGGTCCGACGAAGACGGTGCAGCCCGGACGCAGGGTGAGACCGAGGGCGTCCCAGGAACGGAAGTCTCTGAGCGAGAGTGCGCGAACGAACACCTACGTTCCAGAACCGGCTTCTGCCTCGCCTGCCGCCTTCTTCACGGCGTGACCACCGAACTGGTTGCGCAGCGCCGAGACGGCCTTCATCGCGGGGGAATCGTCCTGACGGGACGCGAACCGCGCGAACAACGCGGCCGAGATCACCGGCGCCGGCACCGCGTGGTCGATCGCCTCGAGCACCGTCCAGCGTCCCTCACCGGAATCGTCTGTGTAACCGGAGATCTCGGCGAAATCGGGATCCTCATCCAATGCCTTGACGAGCAGCTCCAGCAGCCACGACCGGACGACCGTGCCCTTGGTCCAGGCGCGCAGCACACCGTGGACGTCCGTGACGAGGTCTTCCGCCTCGAGCAGTTCGTAGCCCTCGGCGTACGCCTGCATCAGTCCGTATTCGATGCCGTTGTGGACCATCTTCGCGTAGTGGCCGGCGCCGACCGGGCCGGCGTGGACGAAGCCGTCCGCACGCTCACCCTCGGGACGGAGAGCGTCGAAGATCGGCAGCGCCCGCTCGACGTCCGCGTCCGATCCGCCGACCATCAGCCCGTAGCCGTTCTCGAGTCCCCACACCCCGCCGGACACACCGCAGTCGAGGTAGCCGATGCCGCGGGAACCCAGCAGCTCGCCGTGGATTTTGTCGTCGGTGTATCTCGAGTTGCCGCCGTCGATCACCAGGTCGCCGGTCTCGAGCACCGACGACAGTTCGGTCACCGTGTCCTGGGTGATCTTTCCCGCCGGAACCATCACCCAGACGACTCGCGGAGACTCGAGTCGCTGAGCGAGCTCCGCCAGCGACGCCACATCCGTGACCTCGGGGCGGGGGTCGTAGCCGACCACCTCGTGCCCGTGCGCGCGCAACCGCTCGCGCATGTTGAATCCCATCTTTCCGAGCCCGACCAACCCGATCTGCATCGTGATCTCCGTCCACTCGTGAGATTTCTTTCGGCAGTACTGGTTTCGCTTCCGCGAAATCGTCAGCCCGGGAGACGCACCGGCATCAGCAGGTACGTGTACGCGCTCTCCGGCGCCGCGAAGTTGCCGGAATCGTCGGGTTCGATCTCGTCCTCGGTGGCCGGACGCAGCACCGCGGGGCGGCTGGGGGTCGTGAAACCGAACAGCACCTGCTCGCTGTGCAGCGAAGACAGTCCGTCGATCAGGTAACCGGGGTTGAAGGCGATGGTGAGCGGCTCACCCTGGAACACCGCATTCAAGCCTTCCTCGGCGCGACCTGCGTCGTCGCCACCGGCGGAGAGGAGCAGCCCCTCGGTGGAGAACTGCAGTCGGACCTGCGCGCCGCGCTCGGCGACGAGGGCCACACGCTTGATCGCCTCGACGAGCGGAGCGATCTCGACGGTGGCCAGCGCGGTGTGCTCGGACGGCAGCAGCTGCCGGAACTTCGGGAACTCGGCGTCCAGCAGGCGGGTGGTGGTGCGGCGGCCGTCGTTGACGATGCCGAGGAGCCCGTCGTTGCCGACCGCGGATCCCGAACCGAGCGCCAGCTCGACCGGCGAAGTGGCATCTCCTGCAAGAGTTTTCGCCGACTCGGAGAGCGTCTTCGCGGGGATGAGGACGGCCGCGGTGGTGTCGGGGTTCGCAGGCGACCACTCGAGTTCGCGGACCGCGAGACGGAACCGGTCGGTGGCGGCGAGCACGATCGCGTTGCGTTCGATCTCGACCCGGATGCCGGTGAGCATCGGCAAGGTGTCGTCCTTGCCCGCCGCGACAGCCACCTGACTGATCGCTTCGGAGAAGACGTCGGCGGGAATCGAGCCGGTCTGCTGCGGCAACTGCGGAAGCTGGGGATAGTCCTCGACCGGCATGGTGGGCAGGGAGAACTTGGCGCTTCCACACGTGATCAGCACGCGGGTGCCTTCGAGGGTCACGTCGACCGGCTTGTTGGGAAGCGACTTCGTGATGTCGGCGAGAAGCTTGCCGGAGACGAGGACCTGACCGGCACTACCGACCTCGGCTGCCACCCTGACCTGGGCCGATACCTCGTAGTCGAATCCGGAAACCGTCAACCCTTGCTCGGTCGCGTCCAGGAGAACACCGCCGAGAACGGGGACAGGAGGCCGCGACGGCAGACTGCGAGCGACCCATGCCACTGAATCAGCGAATTCTTCCCGGGAGACACGAAACTTCAGGCTTCCAAGCTCCATCGCCGGGTTGTTCCTCTCGGTAGGCACGGTTGTTCGCCACGGTCGGCCCGTGACCACAGCACTGCAGTCTTTCACAGAGCGGCGATGCATAACCGTATGCCCTCGAGGACGAACTTGAAAGCGGAACGGTCGCGTCCTCGAGTCTCCGCCAGAGGCCTGTGAACCGACGCTGTCCCCAACCCTGTTTTCAAAGAGGTTTTTAGAAGAATTAATGAGAAGTACTATTAGGTCCTGTGGAATCTGTGGACGAAGGCGTGTAGACGCTGGTCCGTCCGCGTCGTCGTATGGGGAATTCTCGAGGACAAACTCGAGGACCGATCCGGCACCCATGTGGACTACTCGAGGTTGTTCAAAGTTCTGCACGTTCTGTCCACAGAGATTCCACCTCATCCCCACACTTATCCACAGGTGTGCATGCTTTATCCCAGGTCCTGACGTCGGCGTGTTGCACCGGCGTGTCGTGTCGGCGGGGATTCGCGCGAGCCTCGAGTAGACCCTCGAGCGGTACCTCGAGGACCCGCTCGAGCCAACCCTCGAGGACCGGCTCGAGGAGTCCCTCGAGTTGCCCGTGGGACGGTGTTTCCCCGAAACGGCCTGTGCCCCCGGTAGGCGAGCTACCAGGGGCACAGGAGAGGGAGGTGTCGGTGACTACCTCTTGGAACGTTGCTTGATCCGGGCGGTCAGCTCCTGGACCTGGTCGTAGACCTTCCGACGCTCCGTCATCTCCTTGCGAATCTTCTTGTCCGCGTACATGACGGTGGTGTGGTCACGGCCGAACGTCTGCCCGATCTTCGGCAGGGACAGATCGGTGAGCTCACGGCACAGGTACATGGAGATCTGCCGGGCGGACGCCAGCGGACGCGCCTTGCCGGGGCCGCAGAGGTCGTCGATGGACATGTTGAAGTACTCCGCGGTGACCGCCATGATCGTCGCCGCATTGATCTCGAGACTCGACGAGTCGGGCATCAGGTCACGCAGCACGACCTCGGCGAGCGTGAGGTCCAGGGGTTGCCTGTTCAGGGACGCAAACGCCGTCACACGGATGAGGGCACCCTCGAGTTCCCGGATGTTGCGTTCGATCCGGGAGGCGATCAACTCGAGGACGTCGTCGGGCACCTCGAGCCGGTCCATTCGGGCCTTCTTGCTGAGGATCGCGATGCGCGTCTCGAGTTCGGGCGGCTGAACGTCGGTGATCAGGCCCCATTCGAACCTGGTGCGCAGTCGTTCCTCGAGTGTTGCCAACTGCTTCGGCGGCCGGTCGGACGAGACGACGATCTGCTTGTTCGCGTTGTGCAGGGTGTTGAAGGTGTGGAAGAACTCCTCCTGGATACCTTCCTTGCCCTCGATGAACTGGATGTCGTCCACCAGCAGCACGTCGGTCTCGCGGTAGCGGCGCTTGAACGCCACCTTGCGATCGTCGCGGAGGCTGTTGATGAAGTCGTTGGTGAACTCCTCCGTGGAGACGTATTTCACCCGCATCCCCGGAAACAGCCGCTGGGCGTAGTGGCCGGCGGCGTGCAGGAGGTGCGTTTTGCCGAGGCCGGACGCTCCCCACACGAACAACGGGTTGTACGCGCGCGCCGGGGCCTCGGCGATGGCGACGGCCGCCGCGTGGGCGAACCGGTTGGACGATCCGATCACGAACGTGTCGAACGTGTACTTCGCGTTGAGGCTGTTACCCCCGGTCGCCGAGGGGGCCGGGCCCGAGGGCGGCTTCGTGAAGTACGACGGCCAGGATTCGTGGACGCTGGCGAGGGCCTCGCGGTCGTCGTCGACTTCCTCGAAGTCCGTCGTGTCCGAGTAGGGCTGATCCTCACCGGAGCCGAACCGGCGCCTGCGGAACGAACCGGAACTGGTGACGGAAGGCTCGAGGTGGCGAGGAGTGTGGATAGGTTCCGGCTCGGGCCGGTGGTCCCGGCTCGGAGGCTCGGATTCGGGTTCGTCGTCGACCGGGGCCGCGATACGCACACCGAGGCCTTCGACCTGCTCACCGAGATGCCGGCCGAGGGCGTGGAGGATCGGCTCACGGAGATCCCGCTCGATCGCCTCCTGCGCGAAGGGCGACGGTACGGACAGGAGCGCGAAGCCCTGTGCGAGCGTCAGCGGTTTGACGAGCGCCAACCACGCCTTCTGTCCCCTCGTCAACGGCGGCAGATCGCCGCCGGGCGAATCGGATGTGAGGTCTGCGACGACGTCGATCCAGATCCGTGCGAGCGCATTCGGATCGTCGTTCACGTGGTTCCTCCCCAGTGTGTTCGCGGACTCGGCGCCAGCGGTGCCGAGTCGAGTGTCGGTGCCGTCGTCGAGGTGGAATCGGTAGCTTCCCCGACCTGAGGATGGACCCCGTACGGACCTACGAATATGCCATCTGAACTGTGTTTCCACACAATTATCCACAGATGTGGACAAACCGCAGACGCCTCTCGTCGAGACGCCGTTGCATCGTGAGGAGTCCAGATTGAGCGCGCTGACCTGCGCTTATGCGTGCGAAACCTGGATGAGCGGGTTCGAGGACCCGGGAAGTGAAGGGTGTCAACATCCCTCGTGGTGATCCGAAGCGGCACACCATCTGTGCCCTGTGGATGAATTGTGGTGAATATGCAGATGAGAACGCTGAAGTCGAGAGCTGGGCACTCGATCAGGGTTCATCGGCGAGACCATGCATAGACGCTAGCAACAGTGTCGGCAACCTCACAGCGGTTTGGCACATTGGAAGTTGGGGTGCAAGCATTTGTCGATCCTCGGCGTGTCGGTCAACCGATTCGCGGGGGAATCGCAGGTGAGCGAGTTTGACCTGACCGTGAGTGGTAAGTACTCTCGAACAGTCACCCTGTGGTGAGGTGGCGGTTTCGTGCTGGCTCGAGTCCAGTTTTGAAGTCGTTTCATCCCCACCTGTGGATGAACACCTGAGTTTTCGCCAATGTTAGATCCATGACGCCGGGAGGCGTCGATGAACTTCGAGGAGTGTTGACCGTGGCCAAGGGCAAGCGGACGTTCCAGCCGAACAACCGACGCCGCGCGCGCGTTCACGGCTTCCGTCTTCGTATGCGGACCCGTGCGGGTCGTGCAATCGTTTCGGCGCGTCGCCGTAAGGGCCGCGAATCTCTCACCGCCTGATCCCGACACTGGGTTCGGGAGCTCGGGGTGTTGCCTGAGCCGCACCGATTGCGTCGTCATTCAGATTTTTCGTTGACTGTGCGACGTGGTCGTCGGATGGGAAGACGCGACCTGGTTGTGCACGCATTCGACCGTGCGCAGGCAGATGAGCTGGTGAGTAGCGGCGGTCCGCGATTCGGACTGGTTGTGAGTAAGGCTGTCGGGCCGGCGGTGATTCGACATCGAGTCGCACGCCGGCTTCGTCATATCTGCATCGATCTCGTGGACATGGTTCCACAGGGAACCGATGTGGTGATTCGGGCTCTTCCGGGAGCTGCGACTGCAAGTAGCCGGGACCTGGAGAAGCAACTCCGTGCAGGTCTCCTTCGATTGGACCTTCTTGCGCCTGTGAGTAACTCCGCATGAAAAGCGCACTCCACGAGTCGCGCGCCCTCACGGCCGAGGCCACTTCCTCGGTCTCTTCCGCGTGGAAGTCGGTCCGTGCGTTACCGGCGCGCACTCTCATATTCTTCATCGAGCTCTACCGGACGTATGTGTCGCCCCTGAGGATGCCGACCTGCCGGTTCATGCCGACCTGTAGCGAGTACGCGGTGGAATCCCTGCGTACCCACGGGGCGATCAAAGGCCTTTTCTTGACGGTGGTTCGGTTGGCGAAGTGTGCCCCCTGGCACCCTGGTGGGTGGGACCCGGTCCCTGCCCGTCACGACCGTCATGCGGGTGGCCGTTGCTGTCCGGCGAACGTGGACGAACAGAGGAGTACATAGAGCCGTGCTCGACTTCATTTACTATCCGGTGTCGGGGATCCTGTGGGTCTGGCACAAGGTTTTCGGTGCCATTCCCTTCCTGGGGCCGGACAGCGGTATCACGTGGGCGCTCTCCGTGGTGTTCCTCGTGTTCACGCTGCGTGCCGTGCTGTACAAGCCGTTCGTCAAGCAGGTCCGCACGACGCGCCAGATGCAGGAACTTCAGCCGCAGATCAAGGCCCTGCAGAAGAAGTACTCGGGTGACCGTCAGCGCCAGGCCGTCGAGATGCAGAAGCTCCAGAAGGAGCACGGGTTCAACCCCATCATGGGCTGCCTCCCGGTGCTCGCGCAGGCGCCGGTCTTCATCGGCCTGTTTCACGTGCTTCGCTCGTTCAACCGCACCGGCACCGGTATCGGTCAGCTCGGCATGTCGGTCGAGGCGAACGCGAACACGCCGAACTACTTCTTCAGCGTCGAGGATGTGCAGTCCTTCCTGAGTGCCCGACTGTTCGGTGCTCCCATCTCGGCCTGGATCACCATGCCGAAAGCACAGCTCGACGCGTTCGCTGCGTACGGTCCCATTCCCACGGTCTTGAACATTGCCGTCGTCGCGGTCCCACTCATGGTGATCGCGAGCATCGCAACCCACTTCAACTCGCGTGCCTCCGTCGCGCGGCAGAGCCCCGAGGCCGCCGCCAACCCGCAGTCGGCGATCATGAACAAGCTCGCTCTGTGGGTCTTCCCGCTCGGTGTGCTCGTCGGTGGTCCGTTCCTCCCCATCGCGATCCTCTTGTACTGGGTGAGTAACAACATCTGGACCTACGGTCAGCAGCACATCGTCTTCCGTCGTATCGACGCTGAAGAGGAAGAGAAGAAGCAAGCTGCCATCGCACGCCGGGCGGACAACGCTCCGAAGCCCGGTGCACGTCCGGATCTCACCAAGAAAAAGAAGAAGTCCGCGACCGCAACGGACGGTTCTTCCTCGGCGGACGAGCCGGAGATCGTCGAGGGTGTCGTCGAAGACAGCGCCTCCGATCAGGTGAGTGGTGATGGTTCGGCGACGGGTACGTCGAAGCCGAAGCCCGGTGCCCGCCCCCAGTCCACCCGCGGAAAGTCCCCCAAGCGCAAGCGGCGCTGATTCAGAAAAGAGAACGAGCATGGCTAGTGAGCCTGACATCGCAGTGGACGGAGATGAGACAGACGTGACTGCAACGACGCAGAACCCGGACACCGAGGTGGATTCCGATTCTGACGACTACCTTATCGAGGAAGGGGAAATCGCCGGCGATTACCTGGAGCAGCTGCTCGACGTACTCGACTTCGACGGCGATATCGACCTGGACGTCGAGGGCGACCGTGCTGTTGTCAGCATCGACGGTGGAGACGATCTCACCAAGTTGGTCGGACGCAAGGGTGAGGTGCTCGACGCACTTCAGGAACTGACTCGCCTCGCCGTGCAGCAGGCGACGGGCGAACGGAGTCGCCTGATGCTCGACATCGCCGGGTGGCGTGCCGGCCGTCGCACCGAATTGACCGAGCTGGGTTCCTCGGCTGCTCGCCGCGTACTCGAGAGCGGCGAACGCGAGGAGCTCGCTCCGATGACGCCGTTCGAGCGCAAGATCGTTCACGACGCAGTCGCGAAGGTCGATGGCGTTTCCAGCGAGAGCGAAGGCGCCGAGCCTTCACGTCGCGTGGTCGTCATCAAGGACTGATCCACACAAGCATCACCAAGGCGGGGCTCCCGGATTCATCTCCGGGAGCCCCGCCTCTTCTCTATCCGTATGTCGCTATCCGTCACTTTGGATTCGTTTCGTTTCACGTGAAACACGCACCCCTCCCCTCCCCCACTGAGGGGGGCGGGTGTCCGCAGCGAGATTCGGATGCCTCCTCCGCTCACTGCGCTGTCTCAGGACTTCGTGGACAGTGTGTTGTCGACGAAGACGCGGACCGTGCCCGCTCGATCTCGGAGAGAGTTTGATGTTCGCGCACGCCCGCCGGTGGTCGGCGACCAGGGTATGCGGCGGGTGTTCGCGGCCGCAACGACGCTGCGAGTTCAATGCCCGGGGCACATCGCCGAGTGTCTTGATGGAGGTGCCACCAGTCAGCCAAAGGTCCACCGCTCCGCGGGCACCAGCACCGCACCGCAAACAACCCAGCGCGGGCATCCACAGTTCGTGGTCAACACTGGGAGCTTCGTTGTCATTCGGATTTGGCCCTGGTTGATCGCGCGGGTGATCGGCGGGAACCGGAAATCACACTGACGTGGATGCTGAGGATCCGGAGTGTGTGGTCCCAGCCGATCCGTTCGGCCATCACGGTTGCCGGCATCTCGAGATTTCAGTGCGCCCTCGACGGCTCACGCCGAGCGGACGGGTTCGCGGGGAAATCCCCATCGCTCATCTGATCGCCTTGATAGGCAACTGGTCGAGCCGGGATCGATGGATAGGGGTCAAAATGGCATGCCGTACCCCGCTCAGTTTGAGGGGCCGCCTAGAACGTGGATCCGTCGGCGCCTAGTGGGCGAACCGATCGACCAACCCTCCTGCACCGTGCCGCCGGCGAGTACCGAGATCGTGGAGACGAGTGCTGGATCCATCGAAGCTCTGCTTTGCTCATCCGGCGATGGTCACCGGACACGATCCGAGAGTGTTCGCGAACTCCTGAGAACTACGGCTTCGGGGTATTGGTTCCGCGATGAGTTTCGCCACTCCTCGAAGTCCACATCATTGAAGCGACAGAACCAGTGCCGTCGACGGGTGGAGTGAGTGATGACCGAGGACGAACGACAAATCCGGAATCTGATCGACCGTTGGGCCGAGGCTGTGCACAGCGGCGACATGGCTGGGGTGCTCGCGGACCACTCCGACGACATCGTGATGTTCGACGTCCCACCGCCATATGAGGGTGCTCGCGGAATCGATGCGTATCGCGAGACGTGGCCGCCGTTCTTCGAATGGCAGTCGAAGGGTGCCCGCTTCGAGATGGTGGCCTTGGATGTGACAGCCGGCGAGGACGTCGCCTTCGCCCATGCACTCCTCCGCTGCGGTATGGAAGCGGAGCTAGCCGACAATCCGGAGAACCGGCTCCGCCTCACAGTGGGGTTGCGGAAGGAAAACGGGCGTTGGCTCGTCGCTCACGAACACCACTCCTTTCCGGACACCACTGTCTGACGCATGGCGGATAGGGGTCCGGGACCGTCGTTTTCACACCTTTTCGAAGGAATTTAGGTTGTAGTTTCACCCACCCAACCACACCCGGAAGTTTCGTCACTGTGATGATTGAGAAACCGGGATTCGTTGGGTGGAGTTGCCGAGAGGTAGCGTCGAGTAGGCGTGGACGGCTACCCCAAGTTGGAGAGGGCCCGACTTGATTGTCGTTCACCGAACCCCGCGTGCGTCCGCTTGGGAAGGTCGCGGGGTGACGCGCGAACTTGGCCAGTGACCGCCGTCTGTTCCACGTGAAACATGAGCGCCGCGATCTCCAGTCCCAGATCTGCGGAACCCGCTGACGGCGTTGTGCGCCAGATTCAATGTGCGTCATGGTTCGCCTTCGAGGCGGCGGCCGGATTCGCGAGTTCGCCAGGATGCATCAACGGAAGAGACGGCCGAACCCCTCCCCTCCCCTCCCCCACCGGAAGGGGTGCGGCCCGACACTGCTCCGGCGTTGCGCGTTCGAGTTAAGGGACATAGTCGCGAGCGAGGGCGGATAATGAAGAAGCTGTGTTTGTTGATTTCGCGTTATTCGCGGGAGGATGTTTCACGTGGAACCGAATGGTGGAGAGCCGGCCGAATGGGACGAACAAGCGGCGGCACGCCAGGTGTTCGGTGAACGATTCGATATCGCGGAGCGCTACTACAAGTCGTTGGCGACCGACGGTGTCGAGCGGGGGTTGATCGGACCTCGTGAGGTTCCGCGGCTCTGGGAACGTCACCTCCTCAACTGTGCCGTCGTTGGTGAACTGATCGCCGAGGGTGAGTCCGTCGTCGATGTCGGAAGCGGTGCCGGGTTGCCCGGTATCCCCCTCGCGATTGCCCGTCCCGATCTCCGCATCACGTTGGTGGAGCCGCTGCTGCGACGGTCGGTGTACCTCGCCGAGTTCGTCGAGTCGAACGGCCTGGACGTGCTCGTGGTCCGTGGCCGCGCCGAGGAGTCGGGTGTGGTGAAGGAAGCCGGTGGCGCAGACGTCGTGACTTCGCGAGCGGTGGCACCGTTGGAGAAGTTGGCCAAGTGGTCGCTGCCGCTTATCCACGAGCATGGGAGAATGCTCGCATTGAAAGGTTCGAGCGCCGCCGAAGAGATTTCCCGTGATCGCGCTTCCCTGACTCGGTTGGGTGCTGGCAAGCTGGATATCGTGGAATGCGGAGTGGGCCTGCTTCCTGTCCCCACCGTTGTCGTTCGGGCAGAACGTGTACCGAAACGCCGTCAGCGTCGATGACGATGTGCACGGTGACTAGGGAGTGAGTATGTCGAGTAACGAGCGATTCCCAATCGAAGGAGTAGTCAATGTCGGGTGGGCCTGAATCCGCCGTTTCACGTGAAACAGTTTCACGTGAAACCGACCATCAATCCGACCAGGCGACGAGCTCCGGGAACGGAGACGACGGATTCACGGCCCCTTACAACGGAATCTCCGTCGAGGAGACTCCGATCGGTGCGGCAGCGCACCGCGCAAGCCAGGTGCTGCACCCCCATTCGGTGACCCTGCCGAAGCCGCCCGAACGGCGGATCCTCACGATCGCCAATCAGAAGGGCGGCGTCGGCAAGACGACGAGTGCGGTCAACCTCGCATCTGCCCTCGCGGTTCAGGGACTCACCGTTCTGGTGATCGACCTCGACCCGCAGGGCAACGCCAGCACTGCGTTGGGCGTCGCTCACCACTCCGGTGTGCCGTCCAGTTATGAGCTTCTCCTCGGTGAGGTGACGGCCGCGGAAGCGATCCAGAAGAGCCCGCACAATGACCGGCTTTTCTGCATTCCTGCCACGATCGACCTCGCCGGTGCCGAGATCGAATTGGTGTCCATGGTCGCCCGCGAGGGGCGGCTGAAGGGCGCACTGTCGGAGAAGGCTCTCGGCGAGGTGGATGCCGACTTCATCCTGATCGACTGCCCGCCCTCGCTCGGACTGCTCACGGTGAACGCGATGGTCGCGGCCAAGGAAGTCCTGATTCCGATCCAGTGCGAGTACTACGCCCTCGAGGGTGTGGGACAGCTGCTGCGGAATATCGAACTGGTGCAGGCGCACCTCAACCCGGACCTCCACGTGTCGACGGTCCTTCTCACGATGTACGACGGGCGCACCAAGTTGGCGGACCAGGTGGCCGAAGAGGTTCGCACCCACTTCGGCGATGCGGTCCTCCGCGCCGTCATTCCCCGAAGCGTGAAGGTGTCCGAAGCTCCCGGGTACGGCATGACCGTGCTTGATTACGACCCCGGTTCGCGGGGCGCCATGAGTTACCTCGACGCGGGACGTGAACTCGCAGCACGAACCGCACACATCACGAAGCAGGAGCAGCGATGAGTCAGACGCGTAAGGGTGGACTTGGCCGTGGACTGGCTGCGCTCATTCCTACGGGACCGACCACGACGGGACCGGGGCTGGGCAACGCCGCCGCTGACGTCGTGATCGGGGCGGACCGGCGCAGCGTACTGACCGCTCCCGCACCGAACTCGTCGGACGCTGCGACCGACAAGAAGACTGCTCCCACGTCCACGGGAAACAACGGAGACAGCAACGGCGCCGACGGCGCCTCAGGGAACGGTGCTCAGCCCCTCCCCTCCCCCACCGGAGCGGTGTACCGGGAGATCGCTCCCGACCTGATCGAGCGGAACCCCAAGCAGCCGCGTCAGGTGTTCGACGACGACGCTCTCTCCGAACTCGTCCACTCGATCCGTGAGTTCGGGCTGATGCAGCCGATCGTGGTGCGTCCACTCGACGACGGCAAGTTCCAACTCGTCATGGGCGAGCGTCGGTGGCGTGCCAGCCAGGAGGCCGAGCTGGAGACGATCCCGGCGATCGTCCGCGAGACCGGCGACGACGCAATGCTCCGCGACGCGCTCCTGGAAAACATCCACCGCGTGCAGCTGAACCCGCTCGAAGAGGCGGCGGCGTATCAGCAGTTGCTCGAAGAGTTCGAGGTGACCCACGAGGAACTGGCGGCGAAGATCGGCCGCTCGCGTCCCGTCGTGACGAACATGATCCGACTGCTGAAGTTGCCGATCCCCGTGCAACGACGCGTCGCGGCGGGCGTGCTGTCCGCCGGTCACGCTCGCGCCCTGCTGTCACTCGAGGCAGGCGCCGACGCGCAAGAAGTGATGGCGGCCCGCATCGTCGCGGAGGGCATGTCTGTTCGCGCGACGGAGGAGGCGGTGACGCTCGCCAACCGCAGCGACGACCAGGCGGCCCAGCCCGCCCAGCGCCGTAAGCCGATCCAGATGCCGGGACTGCAGGACGTCGCCGAGCGACTGTCGGATTCATTCGACACGAGGGTCACGGTCAGCCTCGGCAAGCGCAAGGGCAAGATTGTGGTCGAGTTCGGTTCGGTGGACGATCTTCAGAGGATCGTTGGGATGATGGAGGCACAGAAGGCCGATTCATGAGCGCCTGACAGAGGTAGAAGTACACGCGGATGATCCGTCACTGTGACAGTGGCCGCTGACGGACCGGGTCCAGCAGAACTATCGGGGGCGAAAAACGTTGAATACCAGAGGATGTCGAATGATCTGCGGTAGTGACATATGGAGGCTGAGCTAGCCAGTGTCGACTCACGTCACATCGCTCACTCTCGACGGCTTGGACAAGCTCTCCGCCCACGCTCGTCGCTGTGTCTTCTGGGAAATGGATCCGGCGGCCATCCACAGTTCGCGCGGGTTCTGCGACCAGGAGTTCGAGAAGGAAGCATGGCTCTCCATGGTCATGCTCGAATGGGGATCGTGCGGTCAGGTTGCCGTCATGGACGGGAAGCCGGTCGGCAGCGCCCTCTACGCTCCCCCGCGGACCGTGCCGCGCGCGCAGCTACTCCCGACCGCTCCTGTCGGTGCCGACGCCGTCCTCCTCACGAGCCTCCGGCTCGAGCCTGCCGGCGAAGAACAGAATCTGGGAACCACGTTGATCCAAGCCGTGGTGGCCGATCTGGTGCGCCGCGGTGTTCGTGCCCTCGAGGCGTTCGGTATCCGTAATACCGACGGAAGCGGGCCGATCGACACACACGGGATGGCGTCAGCCACCGCGGCCCGCGAGTGCTCCCCCGAGGAGTGCATGATCCCGGCCGATTTCCTCGAGGACAACGGCTTCGAAATCGTCGCGCCCCATCACCGGTTCCCGCGCCTGCGGCTCGAGCTGAACCGGGATCACGGATGGAAGGAAGACGTGGAGGCTGCCCTGGAGCGTCTGATCCACACCGCGTCGGTGAGCATGGTCGACATCGGGGAGCGCACACCCGTCGGTGCGCACTGAGCGCTCGGGAGCGAGAAGTCAGGAACGTTCGGAAGAAGACAGCTCTTCGGCGAGCAACTCGGCGAACGTGAACGTTCCGGTCGGCTGATCGTCCTGACCGAGCAGGTACAGACGCTTCACGGAGATGAGGATCGCTTCGGCGATGGCGTCGCGTGCCCGCGGGTTGGAGAGCACCGCGGCATCGAGATCATTGGTGAGGTACCCGAGGTCGATCTGCACGGTCGGCATGTTCGTCAGACGAAGCAGGTCCCAGGTGCGGCCGTGGGTCCGGCAGTCCTGCAAAGGCGTGCGGGCCACGATCTCCCGCTGGATGAATCCGGTGAGAACCTGACCGATCATCGACGTCGAACCGTGCGAGTTGCCGAAGTGGAAGCTCGCGACACCGTTGGCGGACGGGCTGGTGTTGCCATCGCAGCGCAACGAGATCATCAGGTCGGCGTCGAAGGCGTTCGACGTGGATGCGCGTTCGATGTCTGTGGGGTTCGCGTGGTGCGGGCGGGACAGGAACGTTTCCATGCCCGTCGCGGCCATGCGGCCCTCGAGGCGGCTGGCGAGGTCCCACAGGATGTCGGACTCCGAGATCGTGCCGTACGGGGACCGCACGATGGTGCCGTAGGTGTCGCCGCCGAGGCCCGGATCGATGACGATCCGCTTGCCGCTCAGCTGGGGTCCGGAGCTGCGAACCATTTCTTCTTCGCTCATCGCATGCGGTGAACCACCGGTGACGCGGGTGCCGAGCAACTCGAGCGACCGCAGGGTAGCCGGACCGCAGATGCCGTCGGCGGCGATCCCGATCTCCCGCTGGAACGAGGACAGCGAGTCGTGGGTCTGCGGGCCGAAGAAGCCGTCGACGCGTCCGACGTAGAAGCCGAGATCCTGCAGGCGGGTCTGCAGGGTTGCGACGTCGTCGCCGTATAGCGGTGCGGACAGCTGGTAGATCAGCGTGCGCGCGCCCAGGCGGTACGACGCCTCTTTCATGGACCGGTAGGTGGCAGGACCCACGATTCCGTCGACGAGAAGCCCACGCTGCTGCTGGAAGGCCCGTACGGCGCTGTCCAGGTGATGATCGAACACGGCGTCGGGAGCGATCCAGTGCGAACCGTTGGTGCCCTCGCGCCGGGTGTCGGCGACTCCGTTGTGCAGGAAACCGAGACCGGCCAGAGTGCCCCGAATCTCAGCGACGGCCGGACCATGGTCGCCGTGACGGAGTCGGTGCATGTTTCAGGGCCTCTCAGTCCGAATCAACGAGTACTTACGAGTCTCGGTACAAACAAACGATCGATGTGTTCCGGTCGGTCTAGCTGATGCGACTGGAGCACATCGATCGATTGTCTCAGAGATTCCCACAAAATCGGGAATCGCGCCGGGTGTTCGGGTGTCGATCAGAGAACGTCGGCGAGCTCTTTCAGCAGCGCAGCCTTGCCCTTGGTGCCGACGATCGTGTTGATCGGCTTGCCGTCCTTGAACAGGATCAGCGTGGGGATCGACATGACCTGGAAGTCGCGGGCAGCGCCCGGGTTGGCGTCGATGTCGAGCTTCGCAATGGTCAGCTTGTCGCTGTGCTCACCGGCGATCTCCTCCAGGACGGGGGCGATCATCTTGCACGGGCCGCACCAGGTGGCCCAGAAGTCGACGAGGACGGGCTTGTCGCTGGAAATGACGTCCTGCTGGAACGAATCATCGGTGATGGTGACGGTATTCGACACGGGGATTTCCCTTACTCGAGGTGGTCGGTGGGTGTTTGTGGTGAGCTCAGGCGTCGACCGGCGAGCCGGCGGCGGCGACGGTGTTGGCCGTGATGTCGCCGCGCTCTGCGAGCCAGCGCTCGGCATCCATGGCCGCGGAACATCCGGTGCCCGCGGCGGTGATCGCCTGCTGGTAGATGTGATCGACCAGGTCGCCGGCGGCGAAGACGCCGCCGCGGGAGGTGGCCGTCGAGGGCGAGGCCACCCGCACGTAGCCGGCGTCGTCGAGGTCGACCTGGCCTTTGACGAGTTCGCTGCGCGGGTCGTGGCCGATGGCGACGAACATGCCGGTGACGTCGAGAGTGCTCTGCTCACCGGTGACGGTGTCGCGGATCACGAGGCCGGTGACCCTGCCCTCGCCGAGGACCTCGACGGGTTCGGCGTTGGTCACGAACCGGATCTTCGCGTTCGCCTTGGCGCGCTCGAGCATGATGCGGGACGCGCGGAACTCCTCGCGGCGGTGCACCACGGTGACGCTGCGGGCGAAGCGGGTGAGGAAGGTGGCCTCCTCCATGGCGGAGTCGCCGCCGCCGACCACGACGATGTCCTGATCCTTGAAGAAGAATCCGTCGCACGTGGCGCAGGCGCTGACGCCGCGGCCGAGCAACTTCTCTTCACCGGGAATCCCCAGGTAACGGGCTGCGGCGCCCATTGCCAGCACGACTGCGTGCGCCTGGTAGGTCTCGCCGTTCACGACGACCTTCTTGATCGGGCCGGTGAGGTCGAGTTCCTCGACGTCCTCGGTGCGGATGTCGGTGCCGAAGCGCTTGGCCTGCTCGCGCATCTGGTCCATCAGGTCGGGGCCCATGATTCCCTCACGGAATCCGGGGAAGTTCTCGACCTCGGTGGTGGTCATGAGGGCACCACCGAACTGGGTCCCCTCGAACTGCAGCGGTTCGAGTTCCGCCCGCGCCGCGTAGACGGCAGCGGTGTATCCGGCAGGTCCCGAACCAACGATGATGAGTTCATGAACCGTCGATGGAGTGGTCATGCGGGCCTTCCAGTAGTGAGGGGTGCTCAGTCGTATGGATCAACACAAGACTAAAGGGTGTTGTTCCCCGACTGCAGGTGATACCGGTCGCTCCCCTCGCAGGCGCCCTGATCAGCGCAGAGTCTCCCGGATGACGCAGCGGGTGCCCGTGTAGATGGTGGGCATGCATTTGTTGCAGTGGATGCAGAGTCCCTCGGGCACGTGCCGGTCGCGGAACTTGTTGACGAGGTCCGGGTCGCGGAGCAGGGCGCGCGCCATCGCGACGAACCCGAACCCTTCGCCGAGTGCGTTCTCGATGGTGTCCAGCCTGTTGACGCCGCCGAGGAGGATCAACGGCATCGACAGGGCCTCGCGGAACTGCCGGGCCATCGGGAGGAAGAAGGCTTCCTCGAACGGGTAGGTCGGAAAGATGCGCGGCCCGTAGACCTTCAGGCCCCAGCCCACCAGCTTGGGCTGTGAGGCAACGAATTCCGCCATCGGAACCTCGCCGCGGAAGAAGTACATCCCGTTGAGCAACGAGCTGCCGCCGGTGAGCTGCAGTGCGTCGAGGTGCCCGTCGGCTTCGAGGAGCTGTGCGATGCGGAGACTGTCGTCGAGCCACAGCCCTTTCGGAACACCGTCCGTCATGTTGAATTTGGCCGTGACGGCCACCGAGTCGCCGACAGCGTGGCGCACTCTCTCGATCACCCGCCGGGGGAACGCCGCCCGCCGCTCAAGGCTGCCCCCGTACTCGTCGGTGCGCTTGTTGAGGTTGGGACTCATGAACGAGCTGAGAAGGTAGTTGTGGCCGAGGTGGACCTCGATTGCGTCGAATCCGGCCTCGACGGCATTGCGGGCCGCGTCCTCGAAGTCGCGGGTGACCTGGTCGAGTTCTTCCCGCGTGGCACCCTTCACCAGACCCATGGCGGGCGGGCTGAGCCGCGTGGACGGCGCGAGGGTCTTGGTGCGGTTGGACAGCGTGTTCGCGACGAGACCGGCATGACCGATCTGCGCCGCGGCCAACCCCCCTTCGGCGTGGACGGCGTCGGTGAGCCGGCGCAGATCGGGGACGTGGGCACGGTCGAGCACGAGGGTGTTCGCGTGGACGCGTCCGCCGGGTGAGACGGCGCAGTACGCGACGGTCGTCAGTGCGGCACCGCCGCGAGCGACCTCGGCATGGAAGTCGACGAGCGAGTCGGTGACCCGGCCGCGCGGCATGACGCCCTCGAACGTGGCTGCCTTCACGATGCGGTTGCGCAGCGTCAGGGGTCCGAGGCGGGCCGGCTCCCAGATGGCGGGGTGTGGTGGTGGAACGGTCATGGTGGTCTGCCTTCGGGGGTGGGGGTGTGAGGGCGTTCAGGAGAAGGTCGCGGCCAGCGCCGCGCGGGCAGGTCGCCACGTGAGCCCGAGCTCGTCGCGGGTTCGCGAGTCGTCGGTCGGGGTCGCGGAGGTGAGCAGCCAGGCGGCCTCGTAACTGAGCCCGGCGCTGAGGGGTGTGAACTTGCCGATCACGTCGGCGATCCGCCCGATCGTGCGAAAAGTGCTGCCCGACAGCGGGATGCGCCGGAGCCGACGGCCCGAGGAGTGTTCGAGGACGTCGATGAGCTGGTTGAACTCGACGAGTTCACCGCCACAGACGTATCGCCGGGGACCGCGGCCGGGGTGCATCGCGGCGGCGTGGACCGCGGCCACGTCGCGGACGTCGATCATCTGCATGCCGCCGTCGAATCGGGGCGCCACCCCGCCGCCGACGATCGCGCCCCATCCCTGTTCGGTGACGCCCTGCGTGGATCCGAGCCCGGGACCGATGACGCTCGTCGGGTAGGTGATGACCACGGGGGCGCCCGCGTCCTGGAGCGCGCGGGCGATGCGGTCGGCGGCGGCCTTGGTGCGGCCGTACGCGCTGCGGCCCGACGCCGTCGGACTGTCCGGTCCGATGACGGCGTCGGGCGACGGAAACAGGGCACTGAAGCTTGCGACGTGGATGATGGGGTCGAGTCCGAGGAACGCCGCCCGGGTGAGGATCGCGGCGGTGGCCTGCGTGTTGATTTCCCACATCAGTTGTTCGCGACGATCGTCGGTGCCCACTACCCCGGCGGCGTGGAGGAGCGCGTCGCAGTCCTCGAGGAGGCGTCCGACGGCCTGGGTGTCGCGGATGTCGCCGACCACCTGCTCGATCCGCGCGGCGTCGTTCCCCGCTGCCGCCAGCAGTGCGTCGGGAGATTCGGCGGGCAGCACCAGCAGTCGAACCGTGTGGCCGGCGGCGAGGAGCGCCACCGTGGTGTGGGCGCCGACGTATCCGGTGCCGCCGGTGACCGCGATCTTCATGTGTCCGCCCTGTTCGAATTACGGTGCCACTGGTCTCGTAATAGGTACGATATAGCGCGGAAGGCACTTCTGTCCCACAATTCGAACCAATGAATGCAACTGGAACGGGCCGCCCCCGCGACCCGCGGATCGACACCGACGTCCTCGCGGTCACCCGGGCGATGCTCGTGGAATCGGGCTGGGAACAACTCAGCATGCGGGCCATCGCGACCCGCTCCGGGGTGAGCAGGGCGTCCATCACCAGGCGGTGGCCGTCGAAGGCACACCTCGTTCTCGACGCCATCCTCGGCGCGACACCCGACCTGACACCGTTCGAGGGCACCGATCGCGAAGGCTGGGTCCGCTGGGTGGTGACCGGCAGCGCCGAATTGTTCTCACGACCGGAGGTGCGAGCGGCCACGCCGGGTCTGCTAGCCGCGATCCGGGACCACGACGATCTCCGCACCGCTCTCTGGCGGGGGTTCAGCGGGCCGAGTACTCAGCTGTTCGAGCGCGAGGAGGGCCCGGGTGAGTCCAGCACCGCGACGGCCGTACTCGTCCTCGCCGCCGGCGCCGCACTGTTCACGAGCCTGATCGCCGTCGAGGACGACACTCCGGAACTGCGCGCGAAGATCCTCGAGCTGCTCATGCCGGTCGCCCGTTCGGAGCGGGAAAAATCCTGAGAATCAACCGATCTCGGTGACAGCGATCGTCGCCGGATCTCCCGCGCCGCACTCGCGGCCCACCACCAGGGCCGTGATCTGCGGCGGACGCGGCGCAGCCACCAGTAGCAGTACCCCGGGAACACCGTCGAGGCGAACCTCACTGGACCCCAGAAGGGGGCGGGACGGTTCGATGCCGTTGGCGCGCAGGCATTCTGCGAGTTGCGCGGGATCCCCGAGTGGTCCGAGCTGCCGCGAACCGATCACGGTGAGGAGGCGTCCGGAATCGAGATCGGTGCCCAGATCGAGAACGGCCGATGCCGGTGAGGTTTCGGAACTGGGCAGGGCAACGGCCAGCTCGGATTCCCGGCTGTCCGGCATGACGACCGCGACGGCCACCACGACCGCTGCCGCCGCCGCGAAGGTCCCCGCGGCCGCCGCAGCCCACTTCCGTCGCCGGGCGAGCGGCACCACGGTGGCCTCGGCAGGTGTGTCCCGTTCCGCAGCGAGAGCGCGGTTGATGCGGTCGGCGACGTCGGCGGGAATCGGGGTCGAGACCGAATGATCACGTCCGAGCGCGCCCAGCTGATCGGTGACCCGGTCGAGTGCGTCGATCACGTCCATGGCCTGCGGGTCGTTCCGGACGAGCGGCCACAGGCGATCGCTGACCGACTCCGGCAACACCCCGGCGTGGAGATCGGCCAGCAGGTCCTCGGAGTACGGCGGTGCGGGCAGCGCGCCATCGGACGGTTCGGGTTCACGGTCGGCCATGGCACCTCCTCGCCGGTTCATCGTGGTCCGGGACGTCAGGACAGTTTCCCGCTCCCACTAGGTTTTGACGCCCCGGAGTCATAATCGGTTCCCCTCCACCCGAAAATATTCGAGAGAGGCGGCCAGCTTCTTCCGGCCGCGGGCGCAGCGGCTCTTCACGGTGCCTTCCGGAACCCCGAGAAGCGCGGCCGCCTCACTCGTCGAACGGCCCTCGAGGTCGACGGCCACGATCGCGGTCCGCTGATCCGGCGGGAGCTGTGCCAGTGCGCGCTCGACCACCAGGCTGAGCTCCACCTCGGAAACGTAGTCGCGGGTATCGCGCGGTTCGTCGTCCTCGTCGGCGGACAGGGACACCGCAGGACGAGCCTTGTTCCGGCGGATGCGGTCGAGGCAGGCGTTGACCACGATCGTGTGCAGCCAGCTCCGGACCGCGGCGTCCCGGCGGAACGAGCCCGCGTTGCGGTGCGCGGACAGCAGCGCCTCCTGCAGGGCGTCCGCCGCGTCCTCGGTGGTGTAGCTGGTGCGGTTGGCGACGTGCCACAGATGGTCGTAGTGCCGTCCGAGCAGTGTCTCGAATGCGTGCCGATCGCCGGCGACGTGCGCAGCCAACAGGTCGACGTCCGAGGGCTCACCCTCGGAATCCCCCCGGAAGATTCGCACCGGCGGATGTTAGCTCAGTTCGCCGATCCGCGAGCACCGGGTGCCGACTACGTCGCGGCGTTGAAACCGATGTCGGCGATGGACGATTGGTTCTTGCCACCGGAATTACTCAGGCCGGTGATCCACACCAGGACGTTCTTGGTGGGTCCCTCCGACTTCACCGGGATATCGGTGACACCGTTGCCGAGGACCTTCGAGCCGAGCACCTGCGTCTGGTCGAGGGTCGGGTTCTCCGACGGGGCACTGCGAATCTCGACGTTGGTGCCCGGTGTCGGCGAGTTGATCCACACGCTCGACAGTGTCGCCGGCTCGTCCAGCGTGACCATCAGGCCCACACCGTTCTTCAGCGCGGGGAACGGCTGGAAGTACGAGTCGGTGCTCCACACGGTGGACGTGTTGCCGTCGACCGCCAGCCGGGCGTTCGCGGCGGAGTCGGGGGTGCCCTGCGGCGAGAACACCGTCGCCCCCGAGGGGCTGACCGGCGCGACATTCGCCGCCGGGGCGGGCGCGGGGGCGGGCGACTCGGGGTTGGGCGGCGCCTCGGCCGACGTGGTGAGCCCGAAGTCCTGTTCGGTGAGCGGCGCGTCGGAACTACTGCCCGTGAGGAACGTCGCGAGCCAGAAGCCCAGCAGCGCCAGCACGATGATCGTGACGACCGCGAGGCCCACGAGCGCCGCGATCATCCGGTTGGACTTCTTCTTCTCCGCCTCCAGTGCTTCCGGGTCGGCGAGAGCGTGACCGGTCGTGCCGGGGCCCCGCTGCCCGAGCCGCAGCACGGGGATGAATTCGGTCTTGTCGTTGACGACGGACGCCTGGTCGAGAATGTGCTGCACGGTGGCCGCCGTGCGGATTCCCCCGTTCGGCTCGAGTGAGCGCAGCGCCACCGCGGAAATCTCGAACGGGACCTCAGGGCGGATCACCCGCGGTCCGATGGGCTGCCCGCTCGAGTCGCGGTCGGCCAGCCGCATACCGCCGACGGTGCCCGGACGGTGCGAACCCGACGGGTCCCCCGCGGGAGCGGACGGGTCGCCCAGCGGCCAGCGCGCGGTGATGAGGGCGTAGAGCATGGCCCCCAGTCCGCGCACGTCGGAACTCGAGTCGGAGTCGGCGAGCGTGGCCGGGAACGCCAGCACGGCATCGCCGTTGATGCTGATACGGACGCGGTCGGGGTGGTCGATGGACAGTGCCCCGCCGGCGCGGTGCGCGGTCTCGGCGGCCGCGGCGAGCGCGCGGATGGCACTGGCGGCGCCGATCGGAGACGGCTTGGTGTCGGCCATCTCCCGCAGCGAGCGGCCCGGGGTCCACTCGGCGACGACGATGCCGCCGGAGCTACCGCGGACCACGTCGAGCACACGGGCGAGTCCGGGCGAGTTGATCCGGCCCAGTCGCAGGGTGCGCGACAGAATGGCTTGCGGGCCTTCGGGACCGGCCGAGGTGGAGCGCTGTTCGGCATCCACGAACGTCAGAGCCACCTCGCGGTCGAGCTTGACGTCCAGCGCCTGCCAGAACTGCAGTCCCCGCGAACCGCCGTGCGGTGTCAGAAGGCGGTACCGACCGCCCGCGACGGACGCGCCGGGAATGAGCTTGGGGCCTCGCGGAGTACGACGAGGACCTGCGCCGTGCTCACGTCCGGGCGCCGGTGTGATCGGGATCACGCCGGTGTCGTAACTGAGATCCCGTGCCGGGGCCGCGCCCATGTGACGTGTGTCTCTGGGCGATTCGCCTACGTCGTCGGCGGGAGTCTTCGGCGCAGCCTTCGTCTGCGCATCCGCAGGATCGCCGGTTTCCTTGCTCTGCCCCGTTTTCGGAGTGTCTGCGGAGCCCGAGGACGTGGCCGCGTCCTTCTTCTGCGGTGCGTCGGTGCCGGCCTGCTTGTCGGACTTCGCGGCGTCGGTGGAGGCCGACTCGGACGAGATCCGGGTGGTCGGGGCGTCGAGGCCGTTGGGGGCGGCGGCCGAATCGCGTTCGGACGCTTGCACCGTAGAACCTCCGGCTCTCTTGCTGCCGGCCACGTCGTCGTCGCTCACCCTCACTCCTTCATTCTCGAATGCCCAACTCCGACCAGTACCGGGCGGCGATCCGACCCGCTCGTGTCCAGGGTACGGGAGTCCACCGGGTCGTTCGATACCACGCGGCTGTCCCCCGAAGTCGTGCGGTGTGGCGCGGACCACGGGAATCAGTTCTGTTTCGGCTTCTGCGAGCGGGTCGGCCTCCGGTTCCGGTGCGGCGCTGCGACCGCGCAGGGCGCGAACCTTGCGGGCGACGGCGACGGTGATGGACACGATTTCGGGGATCTTCGCGAACCAGAGGATCACGAAGGTGACGACGAGCATGAGGACACCGCTGATCATGACCCGGACCATCGAGCCCGGACCGCCGAACAGACTGGTGAGGCGGTCGAGCCCGAGGAGGCGGTCGGCGCCGAGCATGACGAGCGCACCCGCCATCGACGCGAGCACCACCACCCACACCGTCTTGCCGACGTTCGCCATCTGCAGGTTGCCGAGACTGCGGTGCAGCAGCCAGCCCCCGACGAGCGCGCCGGTGATGTAGCCGAGGCCGTTGGCCACGCCGAGCAGGATGACCACCTGGTCGTCGCTGGAGGCGATCATCGGGGTGAGCGCCGACAGCGCGATCTTCACCGCGGTGATGCCCAGGACGATCCACGTGGGGGTCCAGGCCTGCTCGCGGGCATAGAACACGCGGAGCTGGATCAGCACCAGGGAATAGGGAATGAGCGTGAAGGCCGACCAGCTGACGGCCTGGCCGAGGCGTTCGGCGTCACCGGTCCCGAAGTTGCCGTACCCGTAGAGCGCCTGGCCGATCTCGGGGCCGGCGAACGTGAGGAACGTGATGATCGGGATGAGAGAGATCATCGTCAGCCGGGTGGCGACGGACAGATCGTCGACCACGGCGGGGGTGTCGTCGGCGGCAGCGTTGCGGCTGAGTCGCGGCATGATCGCGGTCAGCACCGTCACGCCGAGCACGCCGTACGGCAGCTGCAGCAGGAGCCACGCGTTGTTGTAGATCGCGGGACCCGACGCGTCCGCGTGTGACGAGATGCGGGTGGCGACGATCATGCCCGCCTGGCTGATCAGCACGTACAGGATGATCGCGACGGCCATGCCGCCGAACTGCTTGAGCCGGTCGTCGAGGCCCCACAGCGGTTTCAGCGAGATGCCCTCGCGCCGGATCGCAGGCACCAGGCTCATCGCCTGCACCACGACACCGAGCGTGACGCCCACACCGAGGACCAGCAGTTTCGGGTCGCTCATCCGCACCGGATCGAGGGTGATCTCCCCCGGTGTCGCGTAGTAGATCACCAGCACGGTGAGCATCACGACGTTGTTCAGCACCGGCGCCCAGGCACCGGGTTTGAACACCTGCCGGGTGTTGAGAATGGCCGTGAGCAGCGCCGACAGTCCGTAGAACAGGATCGCGGGCAGGAGGAGATAGGACAGAGCCGTGGTGAGGGACGTGTTCACCTTGCCGTCGGCCGACAGGAAGACATGCGTGGTGAGCACGGGCGCGGCCGCGGTCGCCAGCAACGCCGCAGTTCCGAGCAGCACGCACGTGGCGGTGAACAGGCGTCGCACGAACGCGGCACCCTGGTCCGGGTCCTCGCGTTCGGCGCGCACCAGGACGGGCACCACGATCGCGGTGAGCACCGCTCCCAGCACGAGCTCGGAGATCATGTTCGGGATCTGGCTGGCGACGGTGAACGAGCTGGCCACCGACCCACCCAGCAGCGTCAGGACGAGGAGCTGCTTGGCGAATCCGGTGATGCGGCTGACGAGCGTCGCCACCGCGATCGAACCGGTGGACGCCAGCAGTCGGGAGTTGCCCTGCTTCTGCGGCGCGGTCGACGGCCCGGAGTCCCGGACCGGAGGCGGCGAGGGGTCGACGCGGATGGCCGCGAACTGGACCGTCGGCGCCTCGTCCGGCCGGATTTCCCGAGCCCAGTGGTCCCGCTCCCACGGCGCGACCCGGGGATGGGAGCGATCGGGAAGCCTCTGGCCCCTACTGGGCAAGTTCCCGGTCATGAACGTTCGTACCCTTCGTCAGCTGGATCCGGCTGGCCGCGGAATCGATGCCACAGCCGGCGGCCGGCGAGGAACAGCAGCAGAGCACCCGCGCATGCTGTCAGTATCGCCAACGCCTGCCCGTACGCGTTGGACCGTACCGTCACGCTGGTCGGCTCTCCCAGTTGCTGTCCATCGGCGGTGGTCAGAGAGAATGTGACAACGAGCTTGCGGGAGTCGTTGGCTTCGGTGGGAACGGTGAGGGTGCGGCTGCCACGTGGGGGCAGCGTGGTGGGGCCGATGTCGGTGATGGTCATCCCCGACGGCGCGTCCACCTGGAGACGGACGGTGATTCCGACCGGCAGGTCGTTCCTGGCCACCAGCAGCAGCGGGCTCTGTTCCGACGCCAGCGTGTAGACACCGCCCGGCGACACGACGGTGACGGCCCCGAACAGGTCGTCCATGGTTTCGGCCACCTCGTCCGCGCGCGTGTCGGACGCCTCTTCCGCGGACCGTCGTTCGTCGTCGCGGCGATGCGCGAGGCTCATCGAGCGCAGCAGGTCCTCGCGCAGCGGTGCCGTGAAGCGTTCCGGGGTGAGCGGGGCCTGCGGGTCGTCGACCAGTGCGGTGTTCAGTGCCTCGATGCGGGGCGTCTGTGTGGCGGCGGCGTCGCGGATATGGGCGGGGACGCCGTCCTCGGCGGCCTGATCCGGGTACTCCAGCGTCGCGACCTCGGGTGATCCGGGCTGACGTCCCAGCAGCGTGGGCAACGGGCGGGGGGTCGCGAGCCCGGAGCGCATCAGCGAGGACACCGTGGACAGCAGCGTCTTCGCGTCCTCGGCGCCGGCCGTCCACAGCTGCGGCGGCACCACCATCAGCGAGCGGGGGGTGCCTGCGGCGCGTGCGGCATCGGGTTCGAGGGCAGACCACGACACCGCACCGAGTGCGTCCTGCAGTCGGGCGGTCCGGGAATCGTCCGAGAGGTCGTACCGGGCGCGCTTCGGGGTGTACGAGGGGGTCTGCGGTGTCGTTCCCATGGCCGCGAGCGCCGTCCCGACGGACGGATCGAACAGCAGCGCGTCGACGCTTCCGGTGGCCGCAGGCGTCTCGGTTGCCGCCGGGGTCGTCTCCCCGTTCGCGGGAACGGGGGCGGGGGGCGGAGTCGCCTCGATGACGTGGGCGCTGTCGCGGGGTGTCGTCGTGTCGACGGAGTTGGCGGCCACGAGCGTGGTGGTCGCCTCGTCTCTGCGCAGCATCTGCGCCGTCGCGTCGTCCAGCACGCCGGCGTCGCTCCACACGAAACTGCGCAGCGACGTGACACCCAGCACGTTGTCGACGATGTCCGCGGGGGCTTCGATGGCGGTCGCGGTGAGGTCCGGGTTCGCGACCTCGGTGATCGCGGACAGGTCGGCCTGCGCGAACGGAACCGACGTGGTGCACATGGACGCGGCCAGCGACCGGGCGCGGTCGAGCCACGCCGACGCGGCATCCTTACCGGTGCCTTCGTGCGCGGAACCGGTGGGATCGGACGGGTCGTCCACCACCAGATATCCGCGCGTCATGTTCTCGACGGTGATCAGCAGGTCGGGGTCGACGGCCAGGCACAGACTGTCCCGGAGGGTGTGGTCACGGTCGACGCTCTCCCGGGTGGCGAACTCCGCCGCGCCCAGCAGTTCGTCGAGCCGGCCGCCGTCCGCGAGCGAGGACGCGAGGTCGTCGTCGACGAGACGGACCGGTTCGGTGACGGAACCGGGCACCCCCGCCGCGAGCCGGGGCCGGTCGGCGAGCGGCCAGAGCATGGTGACGGCGACGGGACTGGAGATGTCCGGGGGCACAGCCGGAGTGCCGGGGACCCCGAACACGGGGAGCAGGAATCGGGCGTCGTCGAGGCGCGCGGCCCCGCCGTACTCGGGGGTGCCGTTCACGTTCACCATCAGCGGGTACACGCCGGGTTCGGTGATGTCGAGAGAGATGTCGGTGTCGGACCGTAGTGGCAGCGACAGCGTGAACTGCTTGCTCTGCCCCTCGTCGAGGCGGCCCGCGACCGTGTCGAACATGCCGACCGTGTCGTACCGCGACTGATCGAGGGTGAGGGACGTGCGGAGGCCCTCGCTGCTCGCGACGGCGGGGGCGCGCTGCAGTCGCACGCTGACGTCGCGGACCGTGCGGTCGCCGATGTTCTTCACCGAGCCCGTGACGGTGACGAACGGGTCGCTGGTGGTGGTGACCGTGGACGGCGTGACGTTGTCGATGTGCAGTTCGAGGAACTCGGGGTCCTCGTCGACCGTCTGGGTCCCGGCGCTCTCGGGCGGCACGGGGTCCTGGGCCGCCGCCACCACGGTGCTGGTGGGAGCCAGAACGACCGCGAGTGCGGTCAACGTCACGGCACCGACCCGACGCAAAGCCATCCTCATCCGGCGTCTGGCCCCTTCTGGAGCTTCAGGTCGGGGGCGGTCGGGGTGGTAGTCATCTTGGAGATCAAGTCACCGGCGATTTCTGCGAGTTTCCGTTCGTCTGCGTAGGCCAGGCGTGATCCCAGCTCGGCGAGCGGCACCCACGCTACCTCGGTGACTTCCACGTCTTCGTCCGACAGTTCCCCACCGAGGCATCTCAGCAGATAGTGGTGGACGGTCTTGTGGACCCGCCGGCCCTCGGTGACGAACCAGTAGTCGATGCTGCCGAGCGACGCGAGGACGGTGCCCTGGATGCCGGTCTCTTCCTCGACCTCACGCATCGCGGTCTGTTCGGCGGTCTCGCCCTGTTCGATGTGTCCCTTGGGCAGCGACCACAGCAGCCGCCCGCGTCGGTCGGTGCGTCCGATCAGCGCGGCGCACAGATTCTCCCGCGGTCCGCCGAGACCGTTGACGACGAGCCCGCCCGCCGAGGTTTCGCGAACCGTCCTCATGTGGGGTTTCGCGGGTTTGCCGACGGCGCCGCGCCGCCGCGAGTTGCGGCGACTCCTGTTCGCACGTTCGGCAGCAGACACCCCATCGATAGTAGTTGGCTTTGGCGTCTCCACCGGAACGCCGCACCCGAACCGAGACGCTTCGTGACCCACCTGTGGTGAACCGAACGGCGAGGTGACAGCGTGCATGCGTATCTCGCTATTTGCGCACCTCGGTAAGCTTCCTGGACGTGACTGCCCCTTCTCTCGACGACGAGCGCCGTACGCGACTGCTTGCCGGCGCCGCGGTGACGCTGCGCGAGCTGTCCGAAGTCCTGACGCCGCTCGGTGAGAGGTTCGCTGCCGCCGGTCACGAGTTGTACCTGGTGGGGGGTACTGTCCGGGACGCGATCCTGGGCCGCCTCGGCACCGACCTCGACTTCACCACCGACGCTCACCCGGAGCGGGTGCAGAAACTGCTGTCCGGTTGGGCCGACAACCAGTGGGACACGGGCATCGAGTTCGGGACGATCAGCGCCGCCAAGGCGGGTCAGCAGGTCGAGATCACGACGTATCGGGCGGACGCCTACGACCGGGTGTCGCGCAATCCGGTCGTCCAGTTCGGGACGAAGCTCGAGGACGACCTGGTGCGGCGCGATTTCACGGTCAACGCGATGGCCGTGCGGATCGGTGCGGACGGCTCGCAGGACTTCGTCGACCCCCTGGGCGGCATGGACGCGCTGCTGGCCGGGGTGCTGGACACGCCGTCGGCGCCGGAGAACTCCTTCAACGACGACCCGCTGCGCATGTTGCGGGCCGCCCGGTTCGTGTCCCAGCTGGGATTCACCCTGCACGAGCGCGTGCATCAGGCCATCGTCGACATGGCGCCGCAGATCGAGCGGATCACGGCCGAACGCGTGCGGGCCGAACTCGACAAGCTGATCCTCGGCGAATTCCCGATCGACGGCATGAACGTGATGTGTGAGACGGGTCTCGCCGACTTCGTGCTGCCCGAGGTGCCGCAGATGAAGCTCGAGATCGACGAGCACCACCAGCACAAGGACGTGTACTGGCACTCGCTGACCGTGCTGAAGCAGGCCGTCGACCTCGAGGACGGCGACCCCGACCTGGTGTTGCGGTGGGCGGCGCTGCTGCACGACATCGGTAAACCGGACACGAAGCGCAACGAGCCGGGCGGCGGCGTGAGCTTCCACCACCACGAGGTGGTCGGCGCGAAGATGGTCCGCAAGCGGATGCGGGCGCTGAAGTATTCGAAGCAGATGGTCGACGACGTCTCGCAGCTGGTGTTCCTCCACCTGCGGTTCCACGGCTACGGCAAGGGTCAGTGGACCGATTCCGCCGTGCGCCGGTACGTGACGGATGCCGGCCCGCTGCTGCCGCGGCTGCACAAGCTGGTCCGCGCCGATTGCACCACCCGCAACAAGCGGCGGGCGGCCGCCCTGCAGGCGACGTACGACGACATCGAGGAGCGGATCGCCCGGCTCGCCGAGCAGGAAGACCTCGCACGGGTGCGCCCCGACCTCGACGGCAACGCGATCATGGAGTTGCTCGGCATTCCCGCCGGCCCCGACGTCGGGAGGGCGTGGAAGTACCTGAAGGAGCTCCGGCTCGATCGTGGTCCGCTCAGCCGCGACGAGGCCGAGGCCGAACTGCTGTCGTGGTGGGCCACGCAGCAGGGCTGACCGATCGCCGATCCGCTCGGGTCGACGTCGCCTTCTCCTTACTCCGCTTTCGGGCGGCCACTCACCTGAAGTGACGACAGTCACATGATCTGGTGATTCTGCCGTGCCGACATCACCACCGTGCCCGCGCCCGGGTGCGAGAGACGTCACCGAACGCTCACGGGGGTTAATCCCGACGAAACACGGTTCCCGGCAGCATTGATACAGGTCGTGAGCCGGGTGGACAGGCGGCGACCGTGCAGGTGAGGAGCTAGTCGATGCAGCAGCAGAAAGCCGGGACTTCCACAGTGAAGACCGCCTGCTCGTACTGCGGTGTCGGCTGCGGCATGGTGCTCGAGGTCGGGACCGATCCCGGGACCGGTGCGCGCCGCGTGCTCAAGGCGTCCGGCGACAAGGACCATCCCACCAACTTCGGGCGGCTGTGCACCAAGGGTGCGACGAGCGCCGAGATGCTGGTGGCCGGTGGCCGGATGGAAACGGGATACGTCCGCGACGAGCGCGGGGAGGCACCCACCTCGATCGACGTCGGCGCCGCCATCAGCGAGACCGCGCGCCGGCTGAAGGAACAACTCGACGAGCACGGACCGGACGCCCTGTCGTTCTACGTCTCCGGTCAGATGTCCATCGAGGCGCAATACCTGATCACCAAGCTCGCGAAGGGCTTCGTCGGCACCAACCAGATCGAGTCCAACTCGCGGCTGTGCATGGCCAGTGCCGGCACCGGCTACAAGCAGTCGCTGGGCGCGGACGGCCCGCCCGGCTCGTATCAGGACTTCGACTCGGCCGACGTGTTCTTCGTGATCGGCGCGAACATGGCGGATTGTCACCCGATCCTGTTCCTGCGGATGATGGACCGCGTCAAGGCCGGGGCCAAGCTGATCGTCGTCGATCCGCGTCGCAACGCGACCGCCGACAAGTCGAACCTGTTCATGCAGATCGCGCCGGGCACCGACCTCGCGCTGCTCAACGGTCTGCTGCACCTGCTCGTGAAGAACGGGCACACCGATCCCGAGTTCATCGCCGAGTTCACCGAGGGCTGGGAGGTGATCCCGGAGTTCCTCGAGGAGTACACCCCCGAGAAGGTCGCGGACATCACCGGCATCCCCGAATCCGACATCCGTCAGGCCGCCCAGTGGATCGGGGAGGCCGAGAACTGGATGAGCTGCTGGACGATGGGCCTCAACCAGAGCACCCACGGCACCTGGAACACCAACGCGATCTGCAACCTGCACCTGGCCACCGGTGCGATCTGCCGGCCGGGCAGCGGCCCGTTCTCCCTCACCGGTCAGCCCAACGCGATGGGTGGCCGCGAGATGGGGTACATGGGTCCCGGCCTGCCGGGGCAGCGGTCGGTGCTCGCCGCCGACGACCGGGCGTTCATCGAGGATCTGTGGGAGCTGCCGGAGGGCAGCATCCGCACGGAGGTCGGCACCGGAACCGTCGACATGTTCGAGCGGATGGTCGCGGGTGACATCAAGGCCTGCTGGATCATCTGCACCAATCCCGTTGCCACCGTGGCGAACCGGCGGACGGTGATCGAGGGTCTCGAGGCCGCCGAGCTCGTGATCACGCAGGACGTCTTCCTCGACACCGAGACCAACGGTTACGCCGACATCCTGCTGCCGGGGGCGCTGTGGGCGGAGTCGGATTCGGTGATGATCAACTCCGAGCGCAACCTCACCCTGTTGCAGCAGGCCGTCGATCCGGTCGGCCAGGCGCTGCCCGACTGGCAGATCATCGCGCGGGTCGCCAGCGAGATGGGATACGCGGACGCGTTCACCTACGACTCGTCGGAGGACGTGTTCGAGGAGATCAAGCGCACCTGGAATCCGAAGACCGGCTACGACCTTCGCGGCATCTCCTACGACCGTCTGCGGGAGACGCCGGTGCAGTGGCCGAGCCCGCCCGGCAACCGCACCGATCGCAACCCCCTCCGCTACGTGAATGACGGCGTCAGCCAGAACCTGCTGTCCGCTCCCGACGGTTCACTCCCCCGGCTCGCGTTCGCCACCGCGAGCGGCAAGGCCGCCTTCTTCCCGCGCCCGCACATGCTGCCCGCCGAGATGCCCGACGACGACTACCCGTTCGTCCTCAACACCGGTCGCCTGCAGCACCAGTGGCACACGATGACGAAGACGGGCAAGGTGGCCAAGCTCAACAAGCTGAACTCCGGCCCGTTCGTCGAGATCAATCCGGCTGATGCGCAGAAGCTTTCGATCGCCGACGGCGACAAGGTGGAGGTGGCGTCCCGGCGCGGTCGCGCGGTGCTTCCCGCCGTCGTCCGCGACCGCGTCCTCCCCGGCGGGTGCTTCGCCCCGTTCCACTGGAACGACTCGTTCGGTGAGTACCTCAGCATCAACGCCGTCACCAACGACGCCGTCGATCCCACGTCCTTCCAGCCGGAGTTCAAGGCGTGCGCCGTCTCCCTGACCCGGGTGGCCCCGGTGGCGGCGCCGGAGGTCCCGGAGTCCGGCGGGGCGCTCACCCTCGCGCAGGGTTCGCCCGCCGCGGAGATGAGCCGCATCCTGGGCCTGGACGACTCCGCCTCCCCCACTTTCGACGAACACGAACGCATGTACCTCGCCGGGCTGCTGTCGGGGCTGCAGTCCACCGAGATCCGGGGAGTTCCGGTTCTTCCGCGAAGCGCACCGATCTCCGGGTCCAAGCGCGTGTGGCTGGACGGTCTGATGGCGGGGCTGTTCTCCCGTTCCGACGTTCCGCAGAGTGCCGTGGTTCCGGACGCGAACACTGAATCGGTCCAGCACCCGGTGGTGGTGGTGTGGGCGTCGCAGACCGGCAACGCCGAGGAGTTCGCCGCCGAATGTGCCGAACAACTCGAAGCGGCCGGCCACGGCACCCGCCTGATGAGCATGGACGACTACGACGTCGCGGGTCTGGCCGACGTCCGCGACCTCCTGATCATCACCAGCACGTTCGGGGACGGCGACGCCCCCGACAACGGCAGCAGCTTCTGGTCCGCGCTCAGCAGCGACGAGGCCCCGAAGCTGTCGCAGACCCGGTATGCCGTGCTGGCTTTCGGCGATTCCAACTACGACGACTTCTGCGGGCACGGCAAGCGGATCGACGCCCGGCTGGAGCAGCTGGAGGCGAAGCGTCTCACCGAGCGGGTCGACTGCGAACCCGACTACGAGGACCAGGCACGTCAGTGGCTGATCCAGGTCCAGAAGCTGGTCCGGGACCGTGCGGCGGCCGACGGTGCGACCGTGGTGGCGTCCGCGCCCGCGCCGGCCCGGCCCGCAGCGAAGAAGGCGGCGACGTTCACACGGAAGACGCCGTTGGTCACGCGACTGACGAAGAACATTCCGCTCAGCGCCGCCGGATCGTCGAAGGACGTGCGGCAGTTCGGTTTCGAAGTGAGCGATCCGGAGTTCTCCTACGAGGCGGGCGACGCTCTCGGTGTCTGGCCGACCAACAGCGACGCCGTCGTCGACGAGTGGCTGAAGGTCACCCGGTCGATCCCGGACACGCCCGTCACGTTGCCGGACCTGCCGGAGATGACGCTGCGCGAGGCGCTGCGCACGAAGCTCGAGATCACGAAGGTGACCCCCGAGCTGCTGCGGTTCGTGCAGAGCCGCACCCAGGACACCGAGCTGGCGCGGCTGCTGCGCCCGCAGAACAAGATCGCGCTCCAGCAGTGGCTGTGGGGACGGCAGTCGATGGACGTGCTGGCGGAGTACGGGGTCGAGGCCGACGCGGACGAGTGGCTGAGCGTGCTCAAGCGCCTCCAGCCGCGGTTGTACTCGATCTCGTCGAGCCCCAAGGTCGACCCGGGTGAGGTGCAGCTGACCGTCTCCGCGGTGCGCTACAACCACGAGGGCAAGAACCGCTCCGGGGTCTGCTCGACGTTCCTCGCCGATCACTGCGACGAGGCCGACGTGCCGATCTTCGTGCAGAAGTCGGCGCACTTCCGTCCCCCGCAGGCTGCCGACGCACCGATGATCATGGTCGGTCCCGGCACCGGTATCGCTCCGTTCCGCGGATTCCTGCACGAACGCCGCGAATTGGGTCACACGGGTAAGAACTGGATGTTCTTCGGTGAGCAGCACGAGGCTACCGACTTCTACTACCGCGAGGAGATGGAAGCTATGCACCGCGACGGATTTCTCACCCACCTCGATGCGGCGTTCTCCCGGGACCAGCGGCAGAAAATCTATGTGCAGGACCGCATTCGCGAGCACGGCGCCAAGCTCTGGGGCTGGATGCAGGAGGGTGCGTCGCTGTACGTGTGCGGCGACGCGAGCCGCATGGCGAAGGACGTGGACGAGACGATCCGTGAGGTCGTCCGCACCCACGGGCGCCTGGACGAGGAAGATGCCGAGCTGTACATGAAGCAACTCGCGACCGACAAGCGGTACGTGCGCGACGTGTACTGATCCGCATCTGCGGAAAGGTGCACTTGATCGGTCCGTATTTGCCGACATAGGATGTCGGTCATGACGCATGCGCGGACAATTCTCGGATGACGGGAATCCGGATACGACAAGCCGCAGAACTGCTCGGCGTCAGCGACGACACAGTCCGGCGGTGGATCGACAACGGCAGCCTCGCGGCGGAGAAGGACGAGTCGGGCCGCAAGGTCGTCGACGGCCCCGCACTCGCCGAGTTCGCGCGCGCCAATGCCTCGAAGTCGCCCGATCTGCTCGGATCGGAGTCCTCGGCACGTAACCGATTCACCGGCATCGTGACCGCGGTGGTGATGGACACGGTGATGGCCCAGGTCGAGATGCAGTGCGGGCCTTTCCGCGTCGTCTCCCTGATGAGCAGTGAAGCCGTGCGCGACCTCGGGCTCGAGCCCGGCAAGGTCGCGGTAGCCGTCGTCAAGTCGACCACGGTGATCGTCGAAACACCTGGAGACGTTTCATGAAGTCGTCCTGGCGGCGGGCCACGACGGGGGTTGCTGCGGCCGCACTCGGTCTCGGCCTTCTCACCGGCTGCGGTTCGAACGACGACGGCGGCGCCTCGGGTTCCGCCGAGGCGACGTCCGCGTCCGCAGCGGGTGGCGACATCACGGTGTTCGCCGCGGCGTCGCTGAAGAGTACGTTCACGGAACTCGGCCAGATGTACGAGACCGCGAACCCCGGATCCCACGTGGAGTTCAGCTTCGCGGGTTCCTCCGACCTCGCCGCTCAACTCGACCAGGGCGCCTCGGCCGACGTGTTCGCGTCCGCCGATACCACCAACATGACGAAGGTGGTCGACGCCGGGCTCGTCGAGGGCAGTCCCGTCGACTTCGCCACCAACACGCTTATCATCGTGACGGCACCCGGAAACCCCAAGGGCATCACGTCCTTCGCGGATCTGAACCGTGAGGGGACGCTGGTGGTCACGTGTGCCCCGCAAGTTCCGTGCGGTTCCGCGACGCAGAAGGTCGAGACCGCGTCGGGTGTCGACCTCAGCCCGGTCAGCGAGGAGTCGTCGGTGACCGACGTGCTGAACAAGGTGACAGCCGGTCAGGCCGACGCCGGCGTCGTGTACGTCACGGACGCGGCGAGCGCCGGCGACAAGGTGACAGCTGTGGCATTCCCCGAGGCCGCGCAGGCAGTGAACACCTATCCCATTGCGACGCTGTCCGCTTCGAAGGCACCGGACGCGGCGCAGGGCTTCGTCGACCTCGTCACGGGACCCGACGGTCAGGCAGTGCTCGCGAAGGCCGGATTCGCCCAGCCGTGATCCGGGGCGCGCGCGTCAGAGTCCCGTCCGGGCTTCCGGGCTGGATCTTCGTCCCGGCGGCACTGGGCGGACTGTTCGTCGTCCTGCCGCTGTTCGCGATGCTGGCGAGCGTCGACTGGTCGCGGTTCTTCCAGCTGGTTACGTCGGAATCCTCGCTCGCGGCGCTGGAACTGAGCCTGCGGACCGCAGCCCTGAGCACCGTGCTGTGCGTCCTGCTGGGGGTTCCGATGGCGGCAGTGCTGTCGCGCAGCAGTTTTCGCGGACTGCACGTGCTGCGGTCACTGGTGCTCCTGCCGCTGGTGCTTCCACCGGTGGTCGGGGGTATCGCCCTGCTGTACACGTTCGGCCGCAAGGGTCTGATCGGGCAGCACCTCGAGGTCGCGGGCATCCACATCGCGTTCACCACCACGGCCGTCGTGCTCGCGCAGACGTTCGTCGCGCTGCCGTTCCTCGTGGTGAGCCTCGAGGGTTCACTCCGGACCGCAGGCAGCCGGTACGAGCACGCCGCCGCGACACTCGGCGCGAGCCCCACCACCGTCTTCCGGCGGGTGACACTGCCGCTGGTGCTGCCCGGGCTGGTGTCGGGGGCGGTGTTGTCGTTCGCGCGGGCGCTCGGCGAGTTCGGGGCCACGCTGACGTTCGCGGGCAGCCTGCAGGGTGTCACGCGAACGCTGCCGCTCGAGATCTACCTGCAGCGGGAGACCGACGCCGATGCGGCCGTGGCGTTGTCGCTGGTGCTGGTCGTGGTCGCGGTGCTCATCGTGGTGGGTTCGCGGGGCTGGGCGTCGAGGGCCGCGCTGTGACCGGCCTGAGCGTCGAGGCGCGGGTGGATGCGCGTGGCGTCGACGTGGGGTTCGACCTCGGCGAGGGTGAGGTGCTGGCGGTGCTCGGACCGAACGGTGCCGGGAAATCGACGGCGCTCTCGGTGGTCGCCGGCCTGGTGCGCCCCGACGTCGGACGCGTCGAACTGAACGGTCGCGTGCTCACCGACACCACCCGGGGCGTCGCAGTGCCCCCACACCGGCGCGGGGTCGCGCTGCTCGCACAGCAGGCGCTGTTGTTCCCGCATCTGACGGTGGCCGCCAACGTGGCGTTCGCCCCGCGCAGTGCCGGCCGGGGACGTCGGGAGGCGCGCGCGATCGCCGAGAAATGGCTGGACGCAGTGGATGCGACGCAGTTCGCCGACCGCCGCCCGCACGAGCTGTCCGGGGGGCAGGCTCAGCGGGTCGCGGTGGCCCGAGCGCTCGCGGCCGAGCCCCAGGCCCTCCTGCTCGACGAACCCATGGCGGCGCTCGACGTGGCCGCGGCGCCCGCCCTGCGCGTACTGCTCCGGCGGGTGCTGCGGGAAGGGAACCGGACCGCGGTCGTGGTCACCCACGATATCCTCGACGCGCTGGCGCTGGCCGACCGGGTGATCGTCGTCGAGGGCGGTCAGGTGGTCGAATTCGGCTCCGTGCGAGACGTGCTGACGCGGCCCCGCAGCGCGTTCGCCGCGCGAATCGCCGGGCTCAACCTGGTTCCGGTGTTCGGGGCGCAGGACGGCTTCGAGACCGAGACCGGTGTTCGGCTGCACGGTCTGCCCGACGCGGATTTCGTGCCGGGCGCGCCGGCGGTCGCGGTGTTCGCTCCCCATTCGGTGGCCGTCCACCGACGCTCTCCGGAAGGAAGTCCGCGCAACGTCTTCCGGGTGTCCATCTCGGAGATCGAGGTGCGTGGGCCGACGGTCCGGGTGCGGGCCGCCGAAGCCGGAAGCCGGTTCGAACTCAGCGCCGACGTGACGGCGGCGTCCGTCGCGGAACTCGATCTGGTGCCGGGCCTGGACGTGTTCTTCGTCGTCAAGGCCACCGAGGTCGCCCTCCATGCCGTGCGTACTTGTTAACCGCGGGCAGTTAACAAGTACTCACGGGTGCAGGGACGCGTGCATCAGGTAGACGTTGTAGCTGTCCCACTCGGAGATCGTGAAATACAGATCCTTGTCCGTCGACCACGGATGCATGAAGCCGCCGTAGGCCATCGGGTAGTCGGCCGTGTCGACGAGCGTCGCGCCGGCCGACCACGCACCCTGCGGGCTCGACGACCGCCGCAGGATGATCGAGCCGCCGACGGGTTCGAGGTAGCTCATCAGCCAGGTGCCCGCGGTCGCGTCGTAGCGGACGGACAGTTCGCTGGCCACCCCACCGACGATGGGGGTCGCGAGGTGCTGGGACACCGGGGTCCACGTGCCGTCCGACCAGTACTGGTACGACGTGGTGTTGAGGACCTGATCGACCGGCACCCGGGCCAGGCCGATGGTGCCGATCCGCCCGTTGGGGGTGCCGAACATGTACACGTAGTCGCCCTGCGGCACCATAGCGGACACCTGGAATCGGGCGCCGAAGATGTTGTCCCACTTGGCGTGCTGGTCCTTGGTCCAGGTCTGCCCGTTGTCGTCGGAGTAGGCGATGCCGCCGTAGTTCGTGTACCACATGCCGGGGACCATGCTCCAGCGCTTCACCGACATGTAGCTGAGGTACTGACGGTCACCGATCGCGAACCCCGACGTGGGGATGGTGGTGGTCTCGAAGTTGTTGATGTGCCTGCTGTCGATGATCTCGGCGGCATGGCACCGGCTGTCCTGGACCATGCTGTCGATGGTCATGCCGTCCGACAGGTCGGTGTCGGTGCTGTGGCCGAGAACGTTGCTCCGCCAGTCCTCGCCGAACGCGCCGGGCGGAGCCCAGTCCTTGCCGAACGTGTCGCCGAACGCGACCGCGACCTCGCCCGGCTTCGTCTCCCAGGTGATGCCGAGGTCGGTGCCGTCGACCTGCCAGCGCTTGTCCGTGCGGTTTTCCGAACCGCGGCCCGTCAGTTGCGACACCAGCCGGACATCGCCGACCTCCGGCTTCGCCACGGGTGCGGTGAGGAAACCCCGTTCGGCCGGGTTGATCTGGACGGGCGGCGCCGGCTGCGGTTCGGGTCCGGGGCCGCCGGGAACGGGGATGGGAATGGTTTCGGGACGCGGATCGATGGAGATCTTCGGTATGGGCAGCGCACTCGAGCCGGACGAACCCGACGACCCCGCGGAGCCGGAAGAGCCTGCGGAACCGGAAGAGCCTGCCGAACCGGAGGACCCGGGATCGGTCTCCGGTTCGTCGACAGGATCGGTGAGGTCGGGGCACGGGTCCGCGCACGGGTCGGCGGGAAGGTCCTGGGCGACACGCGTCTGGTCGGCGGTCGGTCCGGGGACCGGCACGGGCACGAAGTCGGGGTACGGGATCGGGATGCTCACGGCCGGGGGAATGGGCGGAAGCAGTGGGCCGCCGCCCGGACTCGGCGGTTCCTTCGCCGGGTTGAATCCGGTCTCGCCGCACGCGTTCACGGGCAGCCACGGAGTGGTTTCGGCCGCGGCGGGGGCAGCGGTGAAGCCGATCGTCGCGGCCACGACGGCGGCGACGCACAGCGGCACTCCGGCCACAGACCATGACTTCTCGACCACGGGACCCCTCCAGATCGGTGGTCGGAGTAATGGCGGACCGACCTGCACGTTCGGGTTGAAGATAACACCCGGCGACGGCATCCTCAGCGCACGAGCCCGGCCCGTCCGGTCACAGTGCGGTCTCACTGTCGCGAGGGAAATTTCTTCGGGTGCGGGTGGAACCGGATCCGATTCCGCTGCGTCATACCTTTATATGGATCCTCTCGAGTATTCGTTCGGAACCGGTGCCGACGCCCCGACGGCGTGGACGTCACCCGCCGATCTCGACCTGGGGTCGTCCGGCGGTGTCGACGCCGTGCGCTTGGATTTCGACGGTGACGGCCTTCTCGACGACGCGATGTGGGATTCGGACGGCGACGGCGTGGCCGATCGGTCGGTGCTCGACTACGACGCCGACGACGAGGCCCGCTACTTCACCGACCCGTCCGGTAACGGGACGTGGAATGTCGAGATGACGATGGCCGAGCCACCGGTGATCGCGGCGGTACACACGTGGCGCCCCGATCCGATGATCGGCGCCGCCGGGACCATTGACGTCAGGGCCGACGCCGGGCAAGGTGGGTTGGGATTTCAAACTAACCGAGTGTCCGATGAGGGGAACACACCATGACCGATCTCACGCGGGAGGCGGCGAGCGCCTTCGTCGCCGCTGCCGGCCTGGAACTCGACGAGGTGTCCGGGACGAAGGTCGTCGGCCACATCGACCTGTCCACCGACCACCACACACCCTGGGGCGTGGTGCACGGCGGCGTCTACACGACGGCGGTCGAATCGGCCGCGAGCATCGGCGCGAGTACCGCGGTCGCCGACCGTGGTGAGTTCGCGGTGGGCGTGCACAACGGCACCGACTTCCTGCGGGCCCGCACCGAGGGGCGGGTCGACGTGGTCGCGGTGCCCGTCCAGCAGGGCCGGGTGCAGCAGTTGTGGTCGGTGGTGATCACCGCGACCGACACCGGGAAGGAGGTGGCTCGCGGTCAGGTCCGATTGCAGAACGTGCCCATGCCGGGGTCGAAATAGCCCGGTTCTCAGGCAGGTTCGCGCCGGGAGTTGAGCAGGATGCCGAGCAGTCCGAGGCCGTAGGCCGCACCACCCGCGAGTACCAGTCCAAGTGATCGGCCGTCGGGGGCGATCACGAGGGAGGCCGCGGCGATCGACGCGATGAAGGCCACGTTGAACACCGTGTCCTGCAGCGCGAACACCTGTCCCCGGCGGTCGTCCTCGATCTCGATCTGCATCGCCGCGTCCCCGGTGAGTTTGATGGACTGCCCGGCGAATCCGAGGAGGAGCGCGCCGCACAGCAGCGACGCCTGCGTGAGGAACGCGACGAGCGTGCACTGCACGAGGAGGGCGAGAATCAGGCCGCCGACGATGGTGCGGGACCGTCCGACGCGCGGGATCAGGAACGGTGTCGAGATCGCCGCCAGCAGCATGCCCGCGGCGGTGGCGCCGACCGCGACACCGAACCCGGCCAGACCGCCGGGCAGGGCGCTGACGGTGGCGGTGTCGCGGAGCACCAGAACCATGATCAGCGTGTTGACACCGAAAACGATCCGGTGCGTGCCTATTCCGATCATTGCGGTCGTGACGCCCGGTGACTGCCACACCGCGACCGCTCCGGTGCGCAGTCCGGCGGCGACGGCGCGGACCGCCCCATATGCGGGCTTCTCGTCGGCGTGCGGACCGAGGAGCCGATGGTGGAAGCGCGACGCCGCGAACGCGGCCACCGCGGAACCGCAGGCGGCTGCCGCGACGGCGATTCCCGAGCCGCGGTCGCCGGCGCCCACGAGGGAGATGATGGCGACCGATGTCGCGGCTCCGAGTGCGGCGAGGACGGAGCCCGTGGTGGCGAGCACCGAATTGGTGGCCACGAGCCAGGACCGGTGCACCACTCGCGGCAGCGCCGCCGAAACTCCCGCGAGAACGAACCGGCTCACACCGATGGCGGCGAGGGCGAGGAGGAGGAGCGCGGACTCACCGGTCCCGGTCTCCAGCAATACGGCCGTCACCAGAATCAGCAGTCCGCGCAGAACATTCGCCCACAGCAGCACGGCGCGGCGATCCCAGCGGTCGAGGAGCGCGCCCGCGTACGGTCCGATCACCGAGTACGGGAGCAGCAGTACCGCGAAACCGGCGGCGATCGTGACGGGATCCGTTGCGCGCTCCGGGTTGAACAGAATCGCGCCGCCGAGCGCCGTCTGGAACATGCCGTCGCCCAGCTGACTGGCGAATCGCACCGTCGCGAGACGGGCCAGCCCGGGCGACCGCCGGAGGGTGTACGCCGTTCTGCGCCACGCCTCACGCCGGTCGCCGAGCTGTTTCGCCATTCACAGGAGCCTATCCGGCGGCCGCGACCGACCTGTCCTGCCACCACCGGACGGTCTCCTCGGCGGCCCGGTCCAGTGGCGTCGGGGTCAGTCCGAGCCGGGCCTCGCTCTCGGACGAGTCCATCACGAACGGCTCCTCGAACTGGTACAGCATCTCGGCCAGCTCGCGGCTGCCCTGGTGCACGAGCCCGCCGCCGCGGATCACCCAGCCGGGCAGGGTGCCCACCTTCGGGATCGGAACCCCGGCGGCCTTCGCGTAGGCCTCGACCATCTGCCGCTGGGTGACGGCCGGGACGGTCGGTGCGTGCAGCACCGAGTTCCACAGCGCACGGTCGTGGGCGGCGACGATCATCGTGGCCGCGAAGTCGGGAACGTACGTGAACGAGTGGGGCAGGTCGGCGGAACCGAGGACGCGCATCGTCTTGCCCGCGAGGACGACGGGCACCATGCGCTCGCCGGCGTGCGCGTTCAGCACCTGCGGTCCGAAGAAGTCGGACGCGACGACGCTCACAGTGGGGGTCGAGGACTCGGCGCGGGCCTTCAGCAACCGGGTCCGGACGCCGCGCTTACCGGAGTCGGCCGACCGCGGGGTGTGCTCGGTCATCGGCTGCTGCGACGTGTCGTACGAGTAGAGGCTCTCGGGGAACACGACGACGGCGCCCACGTGGCCGGCGGCCGCGAGCACGGTCTGCTCGGCGGCGGGGAGTTCGCGCTCCCACGCGTCGGCGCTGTAGGCGGCGTGGATGCAGTGGTAGACGGCGACTGCTCCGTCGAATGCCTCACGCAGCGCGTGGGCGTCGGAGACGTCGACCTTCCGCCGCTCGATCAGGGGATGGTCCGGGCCGCTGCCCGAGCGGGTGAGGACTCGCACCTGCCGTCCCTGTTCGGCGAGCTGCAGGGCGACGGTCCAGCCGACGGGTCCCGCTCCGGTGACGATTTCGATGTTCGACATGTCCGCTCCTGATGTGAGTCGATTTCGGCGATTCGAGAGCACTGCTCTCTGTCTGATTCGAGAATGCTCCCGTTCGACCGCATTGTCAAGAGCAGTGCTCTTGTTTGTTGACACCGCTCTCGGAAATTGCCACGCTGAACCCCATGCCAGGAACACCACGAGAACGCGCCCGCGAGCAGACGCTGCAGGACATCACGAGGATCGGACGCGAACAGCTGGCCGCGGTCGGCGCCGCTGCCCTGTCGCTGCGGGCCGTCGCACGGGACCTCGGCGTCGTGTCGTCCGCCGTCTACCGGTACGTCAAGAGCCGCGACGAACTGCTGACGCTGCTCGTCGTCGACGGATACAACGAACTCGGCGACGCCGCGGAGGCGGCCGTGGCCTCCACAGCCGAACCGCGGGAACAGTTCCTGGCGCTCGGCCGTGCGGTGCGCGAGTGGGCGCTGCGCGAGCCCGCCCGCTACGGATTGCTGTTCGGCAGCCCGGTTCCCGGCTACCACGCGCCCGGCGCGCAGACCACGACTCCGGGGACACGGGTGATCTACGCACTCGTCGGGATCTTCGACAACGCGTTCCGGGCGGGCAAGCTCGAGGCGGCCGCGGCGGCGCCCATCGACGACGAGCTCGCGGCAGACCTCGACCGCATCCGCGCCGAACTCGGACTCACCACCCCCGACCATCTGCTCGCCCGCGGCGTGCTGGTCTGGTCGGCGCTGTTCGGGGCGGTGAACTTCGAGGTGTTCGGGCAGTACGGCGCCGACACGTTCACCACACCGGGGGCACTGTTCGAGCACCACCTCGCGGTCCTGGCCGAGACGGCGGGGCTGACGGCGGCGTAAAGCGGCGAACCGGACGCGGGTCGCGTCCTCCGTCACATCGCGTCCGCCGCGGTGGGATGATGTTCAGGTGGCGCACGCAGAAGAACCCGAAGATCGAACGGCGTCGACGGAACCGGTGGTCCGGCCCGGCAGCCTGTTGGTCTCGTCCACAGATCTCGTCGAACCCGCATTCCGTCGCACCGTGATCTATGTCATCGAGCACAACGACGCCGGCAGCCTCGGCGTGGTCATCAACCGTCCCAGCGAAACCGCGGTGCACGACGTGCTGCCACAGTGGGCGCCGCTCGCCGCGCGCCCGTCCGCGTTGTACGTCGGTGGCCCCGTCAAACGGGACGCCGCACTGTGCCTGGCGACACTGCGCACCGGCGCCCAGCCCGACGGTGTCGCGGGTCTGCGCCGGGTCCACGGCCGCGTGGTGATGGTGGATCTCGACTCCGACCCCGAGGTCATCGCCCCGCTGGTGGAGGGTGTCCGGATCTTCGCCGGCTACTCGGGATGGACGTACGGTCAGCTCGACTCGGAACTCCAGCGCGACGACTGGATCGTCATCTCGGCCCTCGCGTCGGACGTGGTCGCTCCCGCCCGGGTCGACGTGTGGGCGCAGGTGCTGCGCCGGCAGCCGCTCCCCCTCGCCCTGCTCGCCACTCACCCGATCGACGTCGAGCGCAACTAGACACACCCCGCGCACGTCCCTGGACTGTCGGGGACGGGTGGTATCAACAGAGGTGGGGAACGAAGTGAGGAGGACAGCACACGTGATCGACACCTGTCACGGAACATTGATCGTGCACACGCTCTACGGAGCAGAATGCACGGACGAGTCGTGCGTCGAGTTGTCCGAGGCCCGGCACGCACTGATCATCGACTGCGACGAATTCGGCGACTGCGTGTGCTCGGCGGAGTTCGCCGAGCAGCTGCGTCACGCATCCTGAGAACCCACCTCGAGCATCACCCCGACCTCCGACAGGCGTCGGCGCAGCTTCGGAAGATGGCTGCCCGGCCAGTACAGCTGCGCGCAGTCCCGGCACCGGCTGAACTCGTGTTCGTTGCCCGCGACGCCCGGTGGTGCCTCGGCGAGCGCCTCGGCACGGGTAACCGGCGCGAGAAGCCCGTTGCAGCGCGCGCACCGGGTGAACGGCGAGATCCGCGACCGAAGGTCGAAGCGGTCCAGAACTTCCCGCAACTGCCGGCGTGGGTCCGTTTCGTGCAGGAACGCGCCGTGGGTGAGCGCCGACCTCTTGAGTAGGCCGGTGTCCCGGGTCAGGACGATGCGATGCTCGGACAGGGAGATGTCCACCAGTTCCGGGTCGGCGAAGTCGTTGCGGTAACGGGTGTCGAAGCCCAGCAGGCGGAGGTAGCGGGCGAGGCGGCCGAGATGCACGTCGAGCACGAACGTCGGGTCCCGCAGCGGTCGGGGACGCAGTTTCGTGACTCCGGTCAGATCGAGTCGCTCGAACATCGGGTACACCGCGACGCGTTCGCCGCCGCGCAGCAGGTGGGCGAAATCGACCGACACCTCGTCGACGAGGATCAGATCCACCTCGGTGTGCGGGACGCCCAGCGCCTCGATCCGGTCCTTCACCGACGGGGTGCCGTCGAACTCGTGCTCGAAAGTGTGCTTGCGCCGCACCGGCGGCAGAAAGTCGTTCAGCTCCTCGTAGAAGCGGAATTCGCAGTGACGAAGTGGCTCGGGCATCGGCATTTCACGTCCTCATGCCACAGTACTGGCCGACTCCTCGCGGCTGCGCTTCGAATACTGCTGCGCGAGCGCGGCGCAGACGATCAGCTGGATCTGGTGGAAGATCATCAGCGGCAGCACGATCAGCCCCACCGGCTGTCCCACGAACAGGACCGAGGCCATCGGCAGACCCGTCGCGAGACTCTTCTTCGATCCGCAGAAGACGATGACGATCCGGTCGGGAACGGAGAATCCCAGCTTCCGGCCGGCCAGGGCCGTGACGGCGAGCACGACCGCGAGGACGACGCAGCACACCAGTACGACACCGATCACCTGCCAGACCGTCACGGTGTGCCAGACTCCCTCGTTCATGCTCGCGCTGAACGCCGAGAAGACCACGAGGAAGATCGAGCCGCGATCCACGATCCGGGTGGGCTCGGAGTGCTTCTGCAACCAGTCGATGACGAACGGCCGGATCAGCTGGCCGACGAAGAACGGCAGGAGAAGCTGCAGCACGATGTCGAGGATCGACGAGAAATCGACGCGGGCGTCGCCGGTGGTGTTCATCAGCAGGATCACCAGCGCCGGTGTCACGAACACACCGATGAGATTGGAGAACGACGCGCTCACGATCGCCCCGGCCACGTTGCCCTTGGCGATGGACGTGAACGCGATCGACGACTGGACCGTCGACGGAACCAGGCACAGGTACAGCATGCCGGTGTACAGGTCCTCGCTGAGCACCCCCGGCACGAGGATGCGCAGCGCGAGCCCGATCAGCGGGAAGAGCACGAACGTCGCGGCGAACACGACCGAATGCAGCCGCCAGTGTTTCAGCCCCTTCAGCGCCTCCTGCGGCGACAGCCGCGCGCCGTACAGCAGGAACAGGATGCCGATCGCGATCCGGGTGGCCCAGTCGAGCACCGTCTGACCGCTCCCCGACACCGGGAACACGCTCCCCAGGATCGCCACGGCGACGATGCCGAGGACGAACCCGTCGAGGTGGAACCGGCTGAGAAATTTCACTGCGCCAAGGGTAGAGCGGCGTCGTCACGACCCTTCGTGCGGACGCTCAGCACCGCGAGGACGCCGCACAGGACGGCGCCGATGATCGCGAGTTCGATGATGGCCACGTGCATGCCCTGGACGGTGATGGCGATGCCCGCGCAGATGGACGGCACGGCGAGACCGACGTAGCCGACGGTGAAGAACGCGGCGAGCGTCCCGCCCTGGGCGTCGGGGGCGTGCTCCGCGGCGGCGGCACCCACGGCCCGCATCGCTCCGGCGAACGAGAGACCGTGTCCCACACCGACGATGACGGTCACGACGCACAGCAGGGCGAGGGACGGCACGAAGTCGACGACGAGCAACCCGATCATGCCTGCGCCGACGGCGCCGATGCCCAGGGTTCGGCAGAGTACGGTTCCGAGCCGATTGGCCACGAGTTGCGCTGTCACCGAGCAGATCATGACCAGTGCGGCGGCACCGCCGGCGACCACGAGGTTGCTCACGCCGAGCAGGCCGATGATCCACGTCGGGACCACCGACTGGAACAGGCCGACGGCGCCCCACGCCAGCGCGACGCCGAGGGCGGACAGCCAGAACACCTGACGGATGGGTGCGGGGACGTGCGGGACCTGGAACACCTGGGTGGGTCGTGACTGCCCGCCGGTGGGTGCGGGGAGCAGCAGCACCATGATCAGCGCGGGCAGGAGTGCCAGCGCGAACAGCACGTACGGCAGGACCAGGGCGTGCGGCAGGTACTGCGCGACGGCCCCGCTGAACAGCGGGCCCAGCGACGCACCGAGCGCGGTGGTGAGGGTGGCGGCGAGACCCGCACGGCGCAGGTTCCGGGCCGGTTCGTGCTCGATGAGGGCGGCGGACCCGGCGGCCGAGCACGCGCCGACGGCGATGCCCTGGGCGATTCGGCCGAAGAACAGCCAGATGGTCGAGTCGGCGAACGCGAGGACCACGGCGCCCAGCGCGCTGAAGGAGATGGCGGCCAGTAACACGAAGCGGCGTCCCAGTGCGTCGGACAGCGGGCCGAAGAACAGCAGCGAGGGAAGCAGTCCGGCGACGTAGACGGCGAAGATCAGCGTCTGGACCAGCGGGGTGAATCCGAACTCGTGGCGGTAGAGCGAGTACAGCGCCGTGGGGATGTTGGCGCCGAGGAGCAGCACGACGAGGAGGTAGTTCAGGCCGTGGAAGTGGCGGCTGGTGGTGCGGGCGGTGACGGTCGGGACGGTGGTGTCGGCGTGAGCGGTTGACGTGGACGTGTGGGGTCGCCTCCTCAGGCTGTCCGAATACATGGGACGTCCTACGTAGTTTAGGCGGGCCGGTCGTCAGTCGCGAGCCGGCGAGGTGTGAGGATGAGTACATGGCAGTGGTTCGGCGCGAGTCCGCGTATCAGCAGTCCCTGGACTGGATGCGTGGCCGGATCGCCCAGGGCGACTGGACGGTGGGCGAGCGGATTCCGACGGAACCCGAGCTGATGACGCTGCTCGGGGTCGGGCGCAACACCGTGCGCGAGGCCATCAAGACCCTCACGTCGACGGGCATTCTCGAGATCCGGCGCGGGTCCGGGACGTTCGTGCGGGCCCGCACCGACATCGGCGGGCTGCTCGGGCGGCAGGTCGCGGTCGCCGAGATGCTGAACGTCTTCGAAGTCCGGCGAGCGCTCGAGACCGAGGCCGTCCGCCTGGCATGCGGTCGCCGCACGGACGACGATCTGCGGTCCCTGTCCGCGCTACTCGACGAGCGGCAGCGAACGACGGATCAGCCGTCCCGGTTCGCGGACGCCGACCTCGCGTTCCACCTCGGGGTCGTGGAGGCCGCGCACAATCCGGTGCTGTCCGACCTGTTCGCCGGCATCCTCGAACCCACCCGCGCCACGTACGACTTCACCGAGGGCGTCCACCCCCCGTCGCTGACCACCGACGACCACCGTGCCGTCGTCGACGCGATCGCCGCCCGCGACGAGGACGCAGCGGTCCGGGCCGCCCTCGGCTACCTCGACCGCGTGCTCGACGCGGTGCACCAGGCCTCCCGCCCGTGAGTGGTTGACGAGTCCCTGCACTCCCGGGCCACTCACGGGCGGCGGAGCCGCCTGTCGGCGAACGTGTTGAGCGCCCCGGCCATGTCCTCGGCCCGTGCGCTGGTGACGGTCAGCCGGTCGCCGCATGCGGTCGTGACGATCACGGCGGGACCGGTCCTCGTCACGACGCCGTAGTTCCGTCGGCCCTTCACCTTGAGTCCCCAGCCGCCGAAGTCGTCGAACGGCTTGATCACGTCGACGCGGGCGCCCTCGATCTCGTCGACGCCGTACTGCAGGGCGGTCATGCCCATGTTCACCACCCGGATACCGGACGGATCGACGATCACCCGGAAGCGAAGCAGGCTCACGATCAGCAGCCCGACCGGCACGAACACCGCGAGGGGCCACCACCCGTCGACGAGCAGGCAGACGGCGACAGCGGGCGCGACACCGAGCAGCAGGAGCAACACCAGCGAGCCGACGGTGCCGAAACCGACCGTGTCCGCGACCGTCGCCGGCTCGTCGGCGCGCGGCAACCGGGGGTCGGGTGGACTCGTGGCGGACACCCGGGGCCGGTAGTCGCGCAGCAGGGCGGCGCCGAGCAGGCCGACAACCGCGCCGATCACGACGCCGACGCCGAGCGACCACAACGGAAGTTCGGTATTCGAGACGTCTGTGACGTCGAGTTGGACGTAGAGCAGCACCACTTGCACCGTCAGGATCAGACCGACCACGGACAATCCGACGACGAGCATCGTGCGACGCATCATCAGCATCGCCTGGGCCAGGGCGGCGATCGCGGCGCATCCGCCACCGAACAACACCGTCACCAGGGCAAACGTCCAGGCGCTGGACATCGGGGTGGCGAAGCCGTCGGGCGAGGTGGTGGTCCAGTGGGTGGCGATCTCCGCCGGAAGCCGCGGTTCCCAGAACTTCGTGAGGATCACCCCGCACAGGGCGGCGACCACCGGCAGCAGGAGACCGAAGACTGCGCCTGCGGGGTCGACGACGCGCGAGGACTTCACCGGACGGGCCGTCGCCAGCCGGTCAGGACGGCTGGCAGGCGCCCTTCAGCGAGCACGCGCCGCAGGAACTGCCGCACCCGCCGGTGTCGGCGGCGGGCACCGCCGCGGCGGCCCGGGCACCGAGCGATCCGCCCGTCGCCGCGGTGAGAGCGGCGGCCACGACGCTGACGAGGACGGCGCCGATTCCGAAGACTCCGCCGATCAGGATTCCGGCGATTCCGCCGATGACGAGGAGCCCGGCAGCGGCAAGCAGGGTGGGCCCTGCGACCTTGTTGGCCAGCGCGAACGTCTGATCGTCGCGCATCGTCTCGGGGGTGCGGACACCCGCCCACCGGTTGCGCGGGAGGCGCTCGGCGAGGCCTGCAACGGCGACACCGGAGACAGCGACGGCGAGCACGAACAGCACGACGGAGGCAATCAACACGTGACCAGGATACGGCGGACCCGGACGCGCAGGTGAGCCCGGGTGGGGTGAGGCTCTACCCTGGTTGACGGTATCCCCCTAATTCAGAATGTCAGCCAAGTAGATAGCGACCACAGTGACCGAGCACGTGCAGCCCGCCAACCCGTCCGACGCGACCCCGCAGCACCGCTACACCGCGGAACTCGCCGGCCAGATCGAGCAGCGCTGGCAGGACCGGTGGAGCGACGAGGGCACGTTCAACGCGCCCAACCCGGTCGGTCCCCTCGCCGGCGACGTTCCCGCGGACAAGTTGTTCGTGCAGGACATGTTCCCGTACCCGTCGGGGACGGGTCTGCACGTGGGCCACCCGCTCGGCTACATCGCCACCGACGTGTTCGCCCGCTATCACCGCATGCAGGGCCACAACGTGCTGCACACCCTCGGCTACGACGCGTTCGGTCTGCCTGCCGAGCAGTACGCGGTGCAGACGGGCACGCACCCGCGGACCACCACCGAGGCCAACATCGGCAACATGAAGCGGCAGCTGCGCCGCCTCGGGCTCGGCCACGACGAACGCCGCACGTTCGCGACCACCGACACCGACTTCTACCACTGGACGCAGTGGATCTTCCTGCAGATCCACGACGCGTGGTTCGACAAGGAGGCGGGCAAGGCCCGGCGCATCTCGGAGCTCGAGGCCGAGTTCGTGTCGGGTGCGCGGTCGCTGGAGGACGGACGGGACTGGGCGTCGCTGTCCGTGTCCGAGAAGGAGGCGGTCCTCGACTCCTACCGCCTCGTCTACCACTCCGATTCGATGGTCAACTGGTGTCCCGGTCTGGGCACGGTGCTGGCGAACGAAGAGGTCACCGCGGACGGTCGCAGCGACCGCGGCAACTTCCCCGTGTTCCGTAAGCACCTGCAGCAGTGGATGATGCGCATCACCGCGTACTCGGACCGTCTGGTGGACGACCTGGAGTACCTGGACTGGCCCGAGAAGGTCAAGACCATGCAGCGCAACTGGATCGGGCGCTCACACGGTGCGCAGGTGAAGTTCGCCGTGGCGGTCGAGCGGAGCGAGGGTGAATCCACGGTCCACGACGTCGAGGTGTTCACGACGCGTCCGGACACGCTGTTCGGCGCGACGTACGTGACGCTGGCCCCGGAGCACGAACTGGTGGACGACATCGTCGCGGCCGAGTGGCCCGAGGGTGTCGATTCGCGCTGGACCGGTGGTGCCGCGACTCCCGCTGAAGCGGTTGCGGCGTACCGGAAGTCGATCGCGTCGAAGTCGGATCTCGAGCGTCAGGAGTACAAGGAGAAGACGGGTGTCTTCCTCGGCACCTACGCCGTGAACCCGGTGAACGGGCACAACCTGCCGGTGTTCATCGCCGACTACGTCCTCACCGGCTACGGCACGGGCGCCATCATGGCCGTCCCGGGTCACGACCACCGCGACTACGAGTTCGCGACCGAGTTCGGCCTCGACATCGTCGAGGTGATCTCCGGCGGCGACCTCACCAAGGACGCGTACACCGGCGACGGCACCATCGTGAACTCCGATTTCCTGAACGGGATGAGCGTCGCCGACGCCAAGAAGGCGATCACCGACCGCCTGGAAGCGGACGGCACCGGCAAGGGCACCATCCAGTACAAGCTGCGCGACTGGCTGTTCGCGCGTCAGCGGTACTGGGGCGAGCCGTTCCCGATCGTGTACGACGCCGAGGGCAACGCGCACGCCCTGCCGGAATCGTCTCTGCCGGTGGAGCTCCCGGAGGTCGAGGACTACGCACCCGTGTCGTTCGATCCCGACGACGCGTCCTCGGAGCCCTCTCCCCCGCTGGCCAAGGCCGTCGACTGGGTCGACGTCGAACTCGACCTCGGTGACGGACTGCAGACGTACCGCCGCGACACCAACGTGATGCCGCAGTGGGCGGGCAGCTCGTGGTACCAGCTGCGGTACATCGACCCCACCAACCCGGACGTGTTCTGCGACAAGGAGAACGAACGGTACTGGACGGGTCCGCGGCCGGAGATCCACGGACCGAACGATCCCGGCGGCGTCGACCTGTACGTCGGCGGTGTCGAGCACGCGGTGCTGCACCTGCTGTACTCCCGGTTCTGGCACAAGGTGCTGTTCGACCTAGGCTATGTCAGCTCGAGCGAGCCGTACCGCCGGCTGTACAACCAGGGCTACATCCAGGCGTACGCGTACACCGACGCGCGCGGCGTGTACGTGCCCGCCGACGAGGTGGAGGAGAAGGACGGCAAGTTCTTCCACCAGGGCGTCGAGGTCAACCGCGAGTACGGGAAGATGGGCAAGAGCCTCAAGAATTCCGTGTCGCCGGACGAGATCTGCGAGGAGTACGGCGCCGACACGCTCCGCGTGTACGAGATGTCGATGGGCCCGCTGGACACGTCCCGTCCGTGGGCGACCAAGGACGTCGTGGGTGCGCAGCGCTTCCTGCAGCGCGCCTGGCGTGTGGTGGTCGACGAGGAGTCCGGTGCACTGCGCGTCACCGACGACGCCCCGACGGAGGACACGCTGCGCGCGCTGAACAAGGCGATCGCCGGTGTCAGCGAGGACTACACGGCCCTGCGGGACAACACGGCGGCGGCCAAGCTGATCGAGTACACCAACCACCTCACCAAGGCGTACCCCGGCGGTGCCCCCCGCTCGGTGGTGGAGCCGCTGGTGCTGATGCTGGCACCGCTGGCCCCGCACCTCGCGGAGGAACTGTGGTCGCGGCTCGGGCACGAGAAGTCCCTGGCCCACGGCCCCTTCCCGGTGGCCGAGGAGAAGTGGCTGGTGGAAGACACCGTCGAGTACCCGATCCAGGTCAACGGCAAGGTCCGCAGCCGCGTGACCGTCGCCGCCGACGCCCCGCGCGAGGAGATCGAGAAGATCGCGCTGGCCGACGACAAGATCGTGGCGCTCCTCGACGGCCAGGATCCCCGCAAGGTGATCGTCGTCCCCGGCAAGATGGTCAACATAGTGCGCTGACGCGCCCGTGAGTACTTGTTAACCACGGGCGGTTGACAAGTACTCACAGGTGGTTTGATACATAGGTGCAACTCGTGATCGAGGCAACCGGCCTTCCCGGATCGTCGTGCCCGCCGGGAGTCAATTTCCCCGGCTACGACAACATCCACGTGGCGGTGCAACGCCGCGGGGCCCACGCCGGCCTGCTCGGTCTGCATCCGGGAGACGCGACCACCGCGCGCTGGGTTCTCGACTGCACGGCGACCCCGACGCCGACGGGTCTCGACATCGCCGGACCGTACCTGCAGGGCCGGCCGGGCGCGCGGTTCGTCTACCTGTCGTGGGGAACGGTCGACGCCGACGGCGGATTCGACATGTTCCGCCGGGCGAAGTTGATGTGGGACGCGGTGGATCCGGCGACTGCGGAGGCCGCGTCGGCAGCCGGTCGCATCACGGCGCGGCTCGGACTCACCGACGCCCGGGGAAATCCGCTGTGCGCTGCGGTCCGTCCGCCGTTGATCGAGTGGTCGGCGTAGCCGATCGCCGTATCCCCTGCGCGTAGGGTGAGGGTATCGGAGGCACTTCGCATGCGAACGCCCAAGATCGCGTCGCCGCCGACAGAGATATCGGCTGCCTCGCGGCCGAGGCGGGAGCGTCGTCATGACGCTACAACAGGATCGCAACTTTCCGGGTCGTCTTCACGGTGCCCATACTCGTGGCGGTCCGGCGCAGTCGCCGCGTCTGCGGTTGAAGCCCGAAGCGCCCAGTGCGGGCACCGTGGACGGCGCCTGGTGGCCCCGGTCCCGCGACCTCGCCGTCGAGATTCCGGATCTGGTTGCGCTGGTGGCGATTCGAGTGGGTGTCGTCGATCGGATCGTGTACGACATCAAGGCCTGGCTTCCTGCTCCGCGCCGGTTCATGGTGGCGGGGCGATCGGTGCATCTCGACGGCTACGAGTACCAGCCGCTCAACACCCTGTACGTGAGCGGTGTGAAGCGGACGAGGCTGACGCTTCTGGTGGTGCCCCCCGAGGCCGATGCCCGCTACGCCGACTCGACGATGCACACGGCGGCCAACCCCAACAGTGCCCTGACCGCCGACGAGCTGCTGATGTCGGGCATCAAGGGCATCAGGGACGGCTTCGACCGCACCTCGAGCGCGAAGGGACGTGAACGATGACGCACGACGACAACATCACGCAGTCCGGTCGTGGGCTGGGACTCTCTCGGCCGACGGCCGGGGGTGGGCAGCCTTTCGACGCACCCACCCGGACCCCGAGACTGCTGCTGCGCGCTCGCGGCGAGGTCTCGGAGGGTGTCGACGGGGCGTGGTGGCCCCGAACCACCAACCTGACCACCGAATTGCACGACCTGATCAGCGCACTGACGGATCGCGTGGGAACGACCGAACGCGTCACCTTCGACTGGAACTCGTTGAGCATCTCGCAACGCGGCATCGACCGGCAGGACGGAATCGAGGTGTCCGGCCCGGATCCGGACCAGCCGCCCGACATCATGTACGTCTTCGGTACCGACGGACGTCGGCTCGACATCTTGATCGTCGGGCCCAGTACCGACGCCGACAACGCTTTCGAGGCGATGCGGCGGGCTGTAGGTCTCGCCACCGACCAGTAGGTAACCGCTATCGGCTTCTGTGCGGCCAGCAACCCGACCACCGGTTCGAGCAGTCGGAAGGAGCCTGACCGAGGCGGAACCGATCGCGCGCACCGCGATGAAGGAGCAGCCGATCCCGGGGGGCATCAGCAGGAGCGCCTGGAACAGGATGGACCCCCATTTTCTGGGTGCGAACGTCCACGGCTGTCCGTCAACGACGGCGATCATGCCGGTGGCGATTCCGGCGCCGAGTGACGCCAGTCCGCCGGCGGGGCTGGCTGACCTGGTGTACCCATCGTTCCCCGACCACCAGATACAGGGCGTACCCGGCCGCGCTGAGGAGGGCGAGTATCGCTCCGTTCAGGGCGACGGTGGAGCTGCCCGCGCCTGCGACGAGCGCGATGCCGCCGGACATCGCGAGGGCCGGCACCAGCTGACCTCGGTGGATCCTGTTCCGGGTGAGCACCCAGACGAGCGCCGTCACGAACACCGGGTAGATGTGGACGATCACGACTCCGATCTGGGCACCGGTAACCCGCACTGCCGCAAAGAAACACAGAAGCTGGATTCCGAACAGTGGGCCGCAGACGAAGCACACGTAGCCGATCGCGGGCCGCCGTCAGGACGTCGCTGGAGTATCCGGTGAGCAGCCTCTCTGGTTCATCGTCTCCGCCTTCTGCGCGTACGCGTCATCTCCTCCCCGGCTGGAGAAGTTGGAGGAGGCCTCTGCGCCCCGAACCTGACGAATCGTTCCCCTGTGCGCACATGTCCCGCTGCCTGGGAGAAGGGGCTCCCCACTGCGCCGGTGCTGCGTTACTCTCACCACTAGAACACGTTCTATCCGACTGAGGAGTTCGCATCATGGCACCGTCTGCAGAAGACATCCGCAAGACCGTCGAGAGGTACATCGAGGCGGTGGCCACCGGGACCGTCGACGATGTCGTCGCGCTGTATGCCGAGGGCGCCACCGTGGAGGATCCGGCGGGCACCGAGCCCAGGACCACGGTGGAGTCGCTGCGAGAGTTCTACGGGGTGATCGAACCGCTGAAGCAGACCGGCGAGCTCCTGACCCTGAAGATCGCCGGCAACTCGGCGGCGTTCCACTTCTCCCTCGTCACCGACCTGGGTGAGCAGAAGCTCGAAATCGCGCCGATCGACGTCATGACCTTCGACGACGACGGCAAGATCACGTCGATGCGGGCGTTCTGGTCGCAGGAGGACATGATCACCAGCTGACCGATTGCCGGGCCGGCAACCACACCGCAATACGGCCCGGCTGATCAGCGACTGTGCTTACCATGGCGGGGTGGCCACCGACGTCGCCGGGCAGGCCTCACGGCGTGCCCGACGCAGACGAGTCGTTCGAGCCGGTACGCGCCCCGGGCGCGCACCGCGTAGCTGGCTGGCGGTCGCCGGGGCCCTGACCGTCACGGTGCTCGTGGCGTGTTCCTCGGGTTCCGGGTCCAACCCCGATCCGGTCGACCTGGACCGGGCCACCGACAACGGGCAGCTTCCGTGGACGGAAGTGCTGCTTCCGCCGCAGACGCCGACGACGGTTCCGTTCGGTCCGCCGGGCACCGACCTGCCGAGCGAGCCCCGCCCTGCCGGGATCCGGGTGATCGGCGACCGTGCCGGCCTCTACGGCGGAAGCCCCGACCGAGTGCTCTGCGACCGGCAGCGTCTCGTCGACGACCTCGAGCAGGATCCGGCGAGGCTGCAGGCCTGGTCGAGTGTGTTCCAGGTCGACGACGTGCGGAATTACGTCCGCACCCTGACACCGGTGCTGCTCCGTGCGGACACCCGTGTCACCAATCACGGCTTCGACGACGGGCATGCGAGCGCGTTCCAGTCCGTCCTCGAGGCGGGGACCATCGTGCTGATCGACGACCACGGCGTTCCCCGCGTCCGATGTGTGCGCGGAAGCCCACTGCTGTCCCCGGTGGTGAACGAGAACGCGGACGTGCAGGGTGATCCGTGGCCGGGTTTCCAGCAGGACAGGTTGTACGTCGTGCAGCCCTCCAACCTGGCGATGACCGAAGTGACCGTGGTGGATCTGATGACCGGTGGACTGTCGTCGGTGCCGATCGGTTCCGGCCCGCAGCAGCCGGCGGAGCGCCCGAATCCGGTCGCACCCGTGGAAGCCCAGGCGCCGGTGGCGGATTCGCCGCCTGCGGTGGTGCAGCAAGCCGCTCCCCGTCCCGCGCCGGCTCCCTCCCCGGAACCTGCGCCTCCGCCCGCTCCGGCTCCGCCCCCGCCCCCGCCACCTCCCCCGCCGCCCGCACCCGAACCGCCGGTGAATTACCCGCCTCCCCCCGCGCCGGCGCCCGCACCGCCGCAGCAGATTCAGGTGCAGATACCGGGTCTGCCACCCATCGTCATCCCCATTCCCAACTGACGGTCGGGCTCTCGGCTAGAGGGCGAAAAGGGCTGCGTTGAGGACAATCGCCTGGGTGAACAGCGTCCAGTCGTTGATGATGTGCGCGCCCGTCGAGACCCACAGGTTCTTGGTGCGGATGTAGGCGAGCGTGAGAACCAGTCGGGCCCCGCCGATCACTATGAATGCCTGAGCGAAGTTCCAGTCGTAGGTTTGCAGGTGGGCAGCGCCGAACCACACGGCACTGAGCAGCCAGGCCACGACGATCGCCGTCTTACGGGACAGCTTCGCCTTGGCGAACAGGAAGTACATGACCGCGAGAAACGGGATCATGGTGAACACTTCTTCGCCGACCAATTGGATACCGGTTCCGACGTAGAACGCGGCGGTGTCGAGCGCACCACCCTCGCCCGCACCGTCGACGGCCTTGTTGGACACCACCCCGAACAGGGATTGCACGATCAACGCCAGCCCGGCCGAGACGGCCAGGTTGAGCAGCGCGAAACCGATCATCGTGAGGACGTCGCGGCCGCTCACTCTGCGAAACAGCGCTTTCCAGTGCTCGCGCGTCACCCGCGCCAGCACTCCGAGCGGGATGGCGACGAACAGGATTCGCGGAATCAGCGCCACGAAGTTGTTCGGCTGAGGGATGAGGATCAGGGGGGCGAAGCCGACGGCGACGGACGCCCACACCAGCATCCACTGCCGCACCGACAGCGCGGTCGGCGTCCCGTTGTAGAAGGGGAAGTCGGCGTCGTCACGGCGCTCGATCAGGGGACCGAAGCGGTCGTTCGACGACGCCGGTTCGTGGACGGGAACGGCACTCGGACCGGAAACACCACTCATCGATCGGCCCCTCTGCAGGTGGGTGGACTCAGGAGGCAATCGTCGCAGCAACCTCCGACCGCGACCACCTGACGCGCCCGCCGGGCGGCTCAACGGGCGGTTAACGAAAGGAAACTTATATTTACCTGTGGTGAATTTCAAGAACTTGTATTGACATGTTGAGGGGGTGGGGTCACAGTGGGATTCATGACAAATCAACGTCGCCACGACGTGGTGGTCGTCGGTGCCGGAATCGTCGGCCTCGCGCATGCGTATCACGCGCGCAATCGAGGCCTGTCCGTGGCGGTGATCGATCATGCCGACCGAGTGGCGGGCGCGTCCGTCCAGAACTTCGGCCACGCCTGCATCACCGCCCAGTCGGGCGTCGCCCGCGACTACGCCCGAGCGGGCCGGGAGCACTGGCTCGACCTTGCACGCAAGGCCGGGTTCTGGTCCTCCGAATCCGGAACATACTGCGTGGCAAGGCATGACGACGAGCTGGCCGTCATGACCGAGTTCGCGGACGTACGCGGACCGGCCGAAGTGGAACTGCTGTCCCGCGACCGGATCCTCGGCGCGGTACCCATCGTCGGCGACCGCGTCGTCGGGGGCATGTACATGGCCGACGACCTTCAGGTGAACCCGCGGGAAGCGGCCCCCGCCATCGCGCAGTGGCTCGAAGCGTCGGGTGTCGACTTCTTCTGGCGAACCGCCGCAACCGGTTTCGAGACCGGAATCCTTCACACCTCGCGGGGCGATCTGCGCGCGGGGACGGTGTTCGTCACCGTCAATTACGACATCGACCGCCTGTTCCCGGAGCCGGCCGAGCGCGGCGGGCTTCTGCGGTGCCGGCTCCACATGATGCGCGCACGGATGTCGCTGTCCGCACCGTTGCCCGCGCCACTGTTCACGGGCTGGTCGCTCGTGCGGTACAGCGGTTTCGAGAATCTTCCCGCGACCGCGGCGCTCGCGGCACGGCTCCGCGACGAGTGCCCCGACTACGTCGACCTCGGCCTCCACCAGATGTACACACCACAGCCCGATGGATCGATCCTGCTGGGCGACACCCACATCCGCGAGATCTCGGCCGAGCCGTTCCAGTCGGAGAAGGGGTTCGAGGTGCTGATCCGTGAAGCCGCCGCCCTCTTCGGCGTCTCGGACGTCACGGTCACCGAACGCTGGCAGGGCGTGTACAGCTCGGCCCCCGATTCGGAATTCCTGATCGAGGAGCCGATCGACGGCGTGCACATCGTCACCGTGACCACCGGGATCGGCATGACCACCGGCATGGGCCTGGCGAAGGACCGCGTCGACCACGTTCTCGGCCGCGAAACCCTGCCGGTAATGGCCTAGCAGCACAACCACACTCACCGAACTCCGAGAGGAACCCGACAATGGGAACACATCACCGGGACATCAGCCTCGTCGTCTTCGACATGGCAGGCACCACTGTGGAGGACAGCGGGCTGGTCCAGCAGTCCTTCCTCGCCGCGGACGCTCATGCCGGACTGTCGAAGACGGAGGAGGATCGCCGGCGGATGCTCGACTATGTCTCCGACACCATGGGCCAGTCCAAGATCGTCGTCTTCCGCCATCTCAGCGGCGGAAACGAGGAGCAGGCGCAGGCCGCGAACAAGGAATTCGAACGCTGCTACTCGCAACTCGTCGACGACGGCCGGTGCAGCGCCGTCCCCGGCGCCGAGGAACTCTTCGGTTCGCTGCGTGAGCAGGGCATCAAGACGGCGCTCACCACCGGGTTCGCGCGCGAAACGCAGATGTCGATCATCCGCGCGCTCGGCTGGGAGGACGTCGCCGACGCCGTGTTGTGCCCCGGAGACGGCGTCCGCGGACGCCCCTTCCCGGACCTGGCGCTGACCGCGTTGATGCGCACCGGCGCCCCGTCCGTGCAGTCCATGGTGGTGCTCGGCGACACCACGTCCGACGTCACCACCGGCCTCCGCGCCGGAGCACTCGCCTCCGTGGGCGTGCTCACCGGCGCCCACGACGCCACCCAGCTGGCCGAGGCCGGGGCCACCCACGTGCTCGACAGTGTCGCGGACCTGCCCGGTCTGCTCGCCGAACTGCGCAACGCCTGATGCCGGCGGCCGGCTAACTTCCGTTGCCGTCGTCCGACGGAAGGCGGGGGTCGATGGTGCGGGCGTTCACGATGCTGAAGGCGACGAGGTCGGGACGGTACCGATCGTCCGCGTACTCGAACGTGTCGCCGTTCTGATCCCGCGACGTCCGACGTTCCCGAAGCAACGGGCTGCCGGGGTCGATCCCGAGATTCTCGGCGTCGACCCCGGTCGCGGCGACGGCGTCGAGCACGTGCTCCATCGATTCGAAGCGGACGCCGCGCGAGGTGAGGTAGTCGGTGATCGATCCGGTGTCGATGTCGAACTCGAACAGCAGGGAGCCGACGCGCTCGGTGAACGTGCTCCGCTCGATCATCGCCGGTTCGCCGTCCAGCAGCCGGACGCGGAGCACCTCGACGACGAAGTCGTCCGTGGTCAATCCCAATGCGCCGGCGGCAGGTTCGGACACGCGGCGACGTGAGATCTCGAGCGTGCGGCTCCCCGCGGCGCGGCCGGTGCGACGCGCCCATTGGGAGAACGGTGTGAACGTGTCCAGGGTCTGCGTGATGTCGTGGCTTCGCACCACGGCCGGCTTCCCCTGGGACAGCAGGATCAGCCCCTCGTTCTTCAATGTCGCCAGCGCTTGGCGCACGGGACCGCGGGACACCTCGAACTCCGCGCACAGCATGCTCTCGCTGGGCAGCGACTCACCCACCGCGTACTGCCGCTGCATGATGCGCTGCCGGAGCTGGAGTGCGACGAACTCATGGCGGGAGCGTGCCTCCACCATTGCGCATCACTCCACTTCCCGGTCGGTCGACGATCGCCACTGCGAGTCAGGTGCATTCTAATGGCGTCGTCGCTACGCTACATTGCGAGAACACGTTCCAGCCGGTGGAGGGATTCGGAGAATGGCGTCGTCGACGGAGCGGATCGTCACGGTCGACGGATTCCGTTGGCAGATTACCGAACTGGGTGACGGCCCACCCGTCGTCCTGTGCCACGGATTCCCGGGCCTCGGCTACAGTTACCGACATCAGATGCGGGCCCTCGCGGCGTCCGGGTACCGCGCGATAGCCCCGGACATGCCCGGCTACGGCGGCACCGACGTGCCCCGCGACATCGACGACTACACGAACGAGCGGGTGTCGGACGCGCTGATCGGTCTGCTCGACAGTCTCGGTCACGAGCGTGCCGTGTTCGTCGGCCACGACTTCGGCGCGCCGGTCGCATGGACCGTCGCACTGCGTCACCGCGCACGCGTGTCCGGGCTGGTGCTACTGGCCGTCCCCTACGCGCCCGACCGGTTCCCGCTGCGACCGTCGGAGCTCTATGCGTCGATGGCGCGCAAGCACTTCCTGCACATCCACTACTTCCAGGAACCGGGTGTCGCCGACCGCGAACTCGACGCCGATCCCCGCGGATTCCTGCACCGGCTGTTCTACGCGTTGTCGGGCGCCTACCGCTATCTGGACATCTGGCAGCACCCCTCGGACGGCAACGGCTACCTGGACGTGTTGCCCGAAGCCCCACCCCTGCCGTGGTCGTGGCTGACGGAGGACGAGTTCGACCATTATGTGGAGGTCTTCACCCGGACGGGATTCACCGGCGGACTGAACTGGTACCGGGCGTACGACGCCAATTGGGAACGCTCCAGGAATCTCGCCGGAGCCGACATCGAGGTGCCGACGCTGTTCGTGGCCGGTGCGCACGATCCCGTCCTCACGATGAGTGGTGCGCAGGCCCTCGACCGGATGCGCGACACCGTCCCCGACTTGCGCGGACTCCATCTCGTCGAGGGCGCCGGGCACTTCGTCCAGCAGGAAAGACCGGAAGAGGTGAACGAGCTGCTGCTCACGTTCGTCGCGGGCCGAACAGGCGACGACGACGGCGACTCGGCTCGGGCAGGTGACCGATCGACTCGAGGTGCGCGATGAACGCCTCCGCGTCCGCGTGAGTGCTCCCCTTCGGCCTGCCCTCGGCCCAGTCGGCGAACAGCGCGAAGAATCGGTCGCCGAGGGCTGCGCGGACGTGGGGAAGGTGAGCGCCCACTTCCCCGGACCGCTTGCGGAGCAGGGCCTTCGATGCGGTGTCGATCGCGTCGCGGTCGAATCCCTCCGGCGGCTCTCCCTCTGCGACGAGAGCCCGGACCAATGCCGCCTGCCGCCCCGCCAGCCCGGTCACGGCGGACTCCACACAGCGCCGCCGGTGACCCGGCCGAACCCGGCCGCATCCGCGATCGCATCCAACTCGGCGAACAACTCCCGGGCGGGCGGGTAGTTCCCGTCGCGCTCGAACATCATCGCGGGAGGGCCCCGGATGCCCACTGCCGGACCAGATCCAGCACCTCGCCGGGCACCTGGTCGGTGTGGGTGTCGTGATACGTGCCGCCTCGTTCGGATCCCCCGGCGACGTGGCAGTACGCCACGCGTTCGAGGGGAAGCCGCCGGAGTTCCTCACCGGCGTGGCGGCCGCGGTTGCGGGCGTTCGCGTAAACGTTGGCGATGTCCAGCAGCAGGTAGACGCCGGTGCGTTCGACGAGTTAGGCCAGGAACTCACCCTCGGAGTATTCGTCGTCCGGCCAGTCGAACAGGGCCGCGATGTTCTCCACGGCCAGCGGCACCGGCAGGCACTCCTGCGTGCGCCGGACGTTGCGCACCAGCACGTTCAGGGCTTCCGTCGAGCGCGGCACCGGCAGCAGGTGCCCGGCGTCGAGACCGCCCGCCCGCACGAACGCGACGTGCTCGCTGACGAGCGGCGCACCGAGCGAGATGGTCGATCCGGTGCTGCTCGACGCCGCCCGGGCCACCCAGCGACAGCGAGATGCCGTGCGGGACGACGGGAACCCCCAGCGATCGCAGTTCGTCCGGAACGCCGACTCCGCGCCGGCGGACGGGCAGCGATTCGGCGATCACCTCGCAGAACCGCAGCCCGTCGAGCCGGTCGATGATCCCGCAGATCTCCGGCCGCCAGCCGATGCCGACGCCGGGCTCGATCAGGGCGGTCATCCCCCGCACCCCCCACCGCCGCCGCACCCTCACCGCCGCCGCAGCCTCCACCGCCGCCGCAAGAGCTGTCGCCGCCGCTGCTGCCACCGTCACTGCTGCCGCTGTCGGAGATACCGGCCGCGCTCGCGAAACCGGGGGAGAACAGGCCGACGGTTCCCATCCCGAACAGTGCCGTCGACAGCGCGATCGGCGTCGGTCCATACGCGGTGAGCGACGGGCGCATCCGCGGCGCCAGGTACGAATGTGTGCGGCGCAGGCGCTGCAGTTCCGCAGTGCCCTGGGGCGTCCTGCGGCCGGTCCGGCGAACGAGCTCCCGCGAGGCCGAGAGCAGAACCACCGCGACCAGCAGGAAGCCGATCGGCTTGCCGCAGGCGAACCCGGCGACGAGGCGTGCGATGCCGATGGCCACGACGACGAGGATCGGGAGGGTCGCGCGGCGATTCCAGGCCTTCTGTTCGGGTCCGGTGAGCAGCCCCTGCGCGATCAGGGTGGCCCGCAGCTGGTCGAGCGGGGCCTGCAACCGGCCCGGGAGCCGAACGTTGCCGAGGGCGCTGCGGCCGGAGGCGAGTTCGTCGTAGACGGCCCGCGTGAACGATCCGAGGCCGTTGTCCGCGACTCCCCACCCCCGCAGGATCGTCCCGTCGGTGGAGATGACGTCAGCTCCCCGCAGCAGCGTCAGCGAGGCGGCGATGGCCCGATCGTCGCTGGTCAGCATCCCGGCCTGCACCGGATCGAGACGAACACCGGGGGTCGGGGCGGGCGTGGTGCCGTGGGAGCGGAGGAACATCGCCAGCCCGACCGCGAGCACAGCGGCGGTGACGTAGATCACCAGAAAGGTCTCGCTCGGTATCCCCCATGTAGCGGATTCGTTGTACATCACACACCACCTTTCAACCACGTTGTCCGACAGTCGATCTCAGTATCGGTACGAATGGCCGCTCTGCACCCGCCGGGTACCTATCGTCACCGTTCCGCTATCGGGATCCTGGGGATTCGTCGTGGGGTGGGCTGTGGGCGGCATCGCCTAGCATCGTCTGCATGACATCGCCGCGTGCCGCACTGTCGTATGCCGAACTGCTCGATGCGGTTGCCGAATCGCACCGGACGGTGGAGGCGACGCTGGAGGGGTTGACCGATGAGCAGGCGCGGGGGCCGTCGCTGCTGCCGGGGTGGAGCCGGGGGCACGTCGTCACACACCTCGCGAGGAACGCGGACGCGCTCAACCGGTTCGCCGTCGGAGTGATCACCGGCGAGGCCGCACCCGAGATGTACCCGGGAGGTCCGGACGCGCGGGCCGCGGCGATCGAGGAGGGGGCCGGACGTCCGGCCGAACTGCTGGTGGCCGACTTCCGCTTCGCGGGACGGCGGGTGATCGAGTCGCTACTCCGGATCACCGAGGATCTGTACGAGACGCCGGTGAACTGGCGTCAGCGGGTGCCTGCGCGGCAGGTGCCGGTGCTGCGGTGGCGCGAGCTCGAGATCCACCACGTCGACCTGGGGCTCGACTACTCGGCGGCCGACTGGCCGGGGACCTTCGTGGAGCACACGCTGGAATCGGAGCTGCCCGCGCTGGCGGCCCGGTATCCGGACGTCGGGGTGCCGGAACTTCCGCGCACCGAACTGCTGGCGTGGGTTATCGGGCGCCCCACGCGGGAGGGGCTGCCGCCCGTGCCCGCGTGGCCGTTCTGATTGTCAGGCGTACTCGACGTTCTCGAACGTGTCGGCGTCGTCGAGCGCGTCCCAGATGATCGCGTAGCGCTTGTGGGTCATCTCGTCGGCATCGACGAGCAGAGCGTCGAACAAGGTCTTCGGGTTGTCCTGCCACGTCTGAACCAGGCTTGCGACCGCCTGGGGCGTGAAGAGACCCGACCGCGCTGCCGCCTCGATCCACTCGTCGAAGTCGCCGGCGTAAATCCGCTCGACTGCTTCGCGATCGACCTCGCCGTCACCGAGATCGAGAGTGAACATCGTCGCGAAGACGTCGCCGTCGACGGCGACGACGGTGTCGCTGTGCATACGCTGGTCGGTGTTCATCGTGGGGATACCTCCTGGGAGTCAGCTCGTTCATCCTGACTCACGTTTGCGGCCTCTGCTGATGAGAAGAACTGTAGGGCGACTAATTGTGAGCAGCTTAAAGCCTTTCTGTGAGATCAATCTGTGATCTATCTCACGCAGGTTTCTTCGCTGTCAGCGCACCCTCAGCACGACTTCTGTGGGGTGCGCGTCACCAGGTGTCTCCACTGCGTTGCGCACGGCTTTTGCGACCGTCGACGGCTGCAGATACTTCTCCGGCCGGTATTCGTCGCCCTCGCCGGCTACGATGGCGCGCTGCATATCGGTGTCGATCCGCCCGGGGTGAATTGACGTGACGCGCAGTAACGGTTCCTCGAGCCGCAGTGCGTCACCGAACGCCCGCAGGGCGAATTTGCTCGCCGCATACGACGCCCAGCCGGCGTTCGCACGGAGCCCGGCGCCCGAGTTGATCAGGACGACGTGCCCACCCGCGGCGCGGAGGGCGGGCAGCAGCAGTCGGGTCAGTTCGGCCACCGCGATGACGTTCGCCTCGAGCGTGTGCCGCCACTGTTCGACGGTCGACTCCCCCACGGTCGCGAGATCGGCGACGCCGGCGTTGTGGACGAGCACGTCGAGCCTTTCGATCGGGGCGCACGCAGCCGCCAGCGCGTCGTAATCGGTCAGCTCGACCGGCCAGGGCGTGGCGCCCGGCAGTTCGTCGAGGATGCCGGTCAGCGACTCCGGCGACCGGGCGCCGAGCAGGAGGTCGTGGGTCGGTGCGAGTTCGCGGGCGATGGCGGCTCCGAGGCCGCGGCTCGCGCCGGTGATCAGGGCTGTGGGCATGCTGTCGAGGCTAGCGCCCGTGAGTACTTGTCAACCGCGGGCGGTTAACAAGTACTCACAGGGCGGACCAGTGGTGCCACGCCAGGTCGTGGATCGCGATCACCGGTCCGTCCGGGCGGCGGTCGACGTACTGCGGGTACTTCGCGGCGAGGACGTCGATCGCGGCGCCGCCCTCCGGGGAGTCGGCGGTGAGGACTTCGGCCCGACCGTCTACCCGCACCCACCACAGGTGGTCCCAGTTCTCGTCGTAGTGGTCCACGAGCAGGGTGACGGCGGGGTTGGCCGCGATGTTCGTCAGGCGCCGTAATGCCTTGCTGCGCTTCGGCTTGTGGTCGACGCAGGAATAGATCGTGTCGGAGTCGAGCGCGAAGACGAGCGGGACGAGGTGCGGCACCCCGTCCGCCCCGACCGTGGCGAGCCGCGCGATGCGGGCGGCCGCGAATCGCGCGACGGCGTCCATCACGGTTCCATCAGGTAGTCGCCGCTCACCGGTTCCGGGAGTGCGGGAATGCCCAACGGGCGCTTGAAGTATGCCCACGGGAACCACAGCGTCCCGACCTTCTGCCAGCCGTCGGCCTCGAGTTTCTGACGGCTCGCCGGCGCCGACACGCGGGTGTGCTCCCACTGCTCCTCGGACTTGCGGACGGTGTGGAACAGGGTGCCGAACCCGACGGAGTGCCAGCCGTACGAGCCGGCGTGGTTGAGGATGCGCATCTCGTTGAACGCGGTGAGCGGGGTGAGCCGGCGGGTCCGGCCGTCCGGGTCGGTGTCGGGGGCGTCGCCGATCCGCTTGCCGAAGCGTTGTTGCGCCGCCTGCCGCGACATGCCGAGTGCGGCGCCGACCGTGTCCCAGCTGTGCCCGGCGGAGCGCGCGGCGGCGATCGCGGAGACCAGCAGTTCGTCGACCGACTCCCGTGCCTGCGAGGTGAGCCGGACGAGCGCCAGGTAGGCGGCGGGGTCGTGGTCCAGCCCCGGGTCGATCTCGGGGTCCGCCTTGGCGATCGCGTCCGACAGCAGTTGGGTGAGCGCGGCATCCGGCATGTGTCAAGTATTGGTTGACACGAGTCGCGTTGTCAACCAAATGTTGACTAGGTGGTGTCTAGCTGGCGACGAGGGTGATGCCGAGGGTGAGCATCAATGCGGCGATCCCGGCGTCGAGCACGCGCCACGCGCCGGGTCGGGCGAACACGCGGTGCAGGAACTGGGCACCGTACCCGAGCGCGAGGAACCAGACGACGCTCGAGGTGGCGGCACCGAGGCCGAACAGCCACCGGCCCGAATCGCCCTGGTTGTTGGCCACCGAGCCGAGCATCAGCACCGTGTCGAGGTACACGTGCGGGTTGAGCCACGTGAGTGCCAGGCAGGTGAGGATCGACGTCGCGAGGGTAGCCGATCCGATTTCCTGCGTGGCATCGAGCGTTCCGGGGCGCAGGGCGCGGCGAGCGGCGAGCACCGCGTAGGAGACGAGGAATGCCGCACCCGCCCACCGGATCACGGTGATGGCGGCCGGAGCGTGCGCGAGAACGGCGCCGATCCCGCTGATCCCGACGGCAATGAGCACGGCGTCCGATACCGCGCACAGCACGACCACCGGCAGGACGTGCTTGCGCGCGATCCCCTGTCGCAGGACGAACGCGTTCTGCGCGCCGATCGCGACGATCAGCGACAGGCCGGTACCGAAGCCGGCCGCCGCCGTGAGCAAGGCAGGGGTGAGATCCATGAGAACCACGCTACGAAGCCCGAGGCCATCAATCCAGCTAATTATCCTTCATTGCCATTAGCATCGCTTCATTATGGACCTCGCCCTGGCTTCGCTCCGCACGTTCGCCGCCGTGATCGACGAAGGCACCTTCGACGCCGCGGCCCGGGTACTGCACATCACGCCGTCCGCCGTGAGCCAGCGGATCAAGGCACTCGAGCAGCAGGTGGGACGCGTCCTGGTGCAGCGGGCCAAGCCGGTCCGGGCCACCGAGTCCGGTCACGTCGTGCTCACGCTCGCCCGCCGGATGGCCCACCTCGAGCGCGAGGCCATGTCATCCCTCAATCCCGACGAGGCGACGACGAGCACGCTGTCGCTGGTCGTCAACGCGGATTCGCTGTCCACGTGGATGATTCCGGCCCTCGCCCGCCTGGCGCCGGAGCATCGGGCACTGTTCGACCTGCATCGGGAAGACGAATTCCACTCGACCACCCTGCTGAAGGAGGGCACGGTGATGGCCGCGGTGACGTCCGTCCCGGAGGCGGTACAGGGCTGCACCGTGGAGAAGCTGGGGTCGATGCGGTACCGGGCGCTCTGCAGCCGCGACTACGCCGAACGCTGGCTCCCCGACGGCCCGACACCGGATGCCCTCGCGGTGGCACCGATGCTCGACTTCGACCGCAAGGACGAACTGCAGGCCCGGTTCCTGCGCGGATTCACACGGCGCCGACTGCAGCCGCCGCGACATTTCGTTCCCGGGTCTTCGGCGTTCTCCGACGCCGTCCGTCACGGACTGGGCTGGGGACTGCTGCCGGAATTACACACCGGCGACGACCACGGGCTCGTCGAACTCGACCCGTCCCGCCCGATCGACGTCCCGCTGTACTGGCAGCGGTGGAAACTGGATTCGCCGATCCTCGCGGCGCTCACCACCGCGGTCCGGGACGGGGCGCGCGAAGCGTTGCGGTGACGTCCGGGTGGGCGCAACACTGGAGCCATGGACGCCGACAGCCCGATGGACCCGGTGCAGGCCTTGCGAGAGACAGCGTTCTGGCTCGAGCGGTCGCGTGCGGAGACACACCGTGTGAAGGCGTACCGCCGCGCGGCCGACGTGGTGGCCGAACTGTCCGAGGAGCAGCGGGACGTCCGTCAGCGCACCGACAGCTGGAAGGACCTGCCGGGCATCGGACCCAAGACGGCCACCGTGATCCGGGAGGCGCTCGACGGCGTGCCCGTCTATCTCGCGGAATTACGGGAGAACGCGGAGCCGATCGGCGGCGGTGCGCTGCGGGAGGCGCTGAAAGGCGACCTGCACACGCATTCGGACTGGTCGGACGGCGGCAGCCCCATCGACGAGATGATGCGCAGCGCGGCCGCTCTGGGTCACGAATACTGTGCTCTGACCGACCATTCGCCACGTCTGACGGTCGCGAACGGACTGTCGGCGGAGCGGTTGCGTTCTCAGCTGGAGGTGATCGCCGAACTGAACGAGGAACTGGCACCGTTCCGCATCCTCACCGGCATCGAGGTCGACATCCTCGACGACGGTTCACTCGACCAGGATCCGGATCTGCTCGACGAACTCGACATCGTCGTCGCCAGCGTGCACTCCAAGTTGCGGGCGGAGCGCGGGGCGATGACCCGCCGGATGGTCCGTGCGGTGGAGAATCCGCTGGTGGACGTGCTGGGGCACTGCACCGGCCGCCTCGTCGAAGGCGGACGCGGGACCCGGCCTGAGTCGACGTTCGACGCGGAGCAGGTGTTCACCGCCTGCCGCGACAACGGCACCGCCGTCGAGATCAACAGCCGTCCCGAACGCCGCGACCCGCCGAGCCGTCTCATCGATCTGGCCATCGACGTGGGGTGCCTGTTCTCGATCGACACCGACGCGCACGCCCCCGGGCAACTCGCCTGGCAGGGATACGGATGCGAGCGGGCAATGCGGTGCGGTGTCGAGGCCGAACGCGTCGTGAACACGTGGTCCGCCGACGACCTGCTGGAATGGGCCAAGTAACGCCCGTGCGTCGCTGACGAGTGCAGGGACTCGCCAACCAAGCACGGGCCGAAGGCCTAGCCCCGCTCTCCTGCCAGTTCCTCGAACAGTGTCGGGTCGTGGGCGGAGAAGACGCGCACCCGCGGCGCCACCTGATTGTTCAGTTCCCGGAGCCGGCGATGATTGCCGCGGATCTTCGAACGATCCACCGCGATCAGCTCTTCCATCACCCGCAGGGCGCGACCCTCGGTTCCCGGCGACTCCTGTCCGGGGGCGGCGACGGTGCTGCGGTGGTAGAACGCGTCGCCCGCGTGCAGCAGCCAGCCCTTCTCGCCGGTGTCGACGGCCACCGCCGCGTGACCGCGGGTGTGGCCGGGCATCGGGACGAGCACGATGCGGTCGCCGACACCGGCGATCGGGTAGGTGTCGCAGAACCCGAGCACGGATTCGCCCGGCCCCGAATAGGTGTGCAGCGTGGGTTCGGGGGTGAGCTGGGCGGGACGGTACCGGACCTTCTCCCGGAACGACGAACGTCCTTCCGACGCCGCCCGTTCCGCGGCGGTGGTGTGCAGGGTGGCGTTCGGGAAGTCGGCGACGCCGCCGATGTGGTCGAAGTCGAGATGGGTCGCGACGATGTGGGTCACGTCCGCAGGATTCAGACCCAGCTTCTCGAGCCGGCGGACCGCCGTCTCCGACTCCCGGAACCGGGCGCCCATCAGGTTCGCGTACCGGCCGACGCGTCCGGTGGGATCGGCGACGTCCGCCAGCCCGAAGCCGGAGTCGACCAGCACGATGCCCGCGTCGGTTTCACACGCCAGCACATGGCACACCAACCGCCCGATGAGCGCCGAGGAGAACGAGCCGCAATTGAGGTGGTGTACCCGCATGGGGGCTCACGCTAGCCGAGTCGGGGTTCGCGGGGCGCCGATTACACCGCGACCGGTGACGACGCCTGTGCCCAGAACCGTTTCGGTATTCGTCCGGCATTGCGGGCGCGGCGCCCGGCCGTGACTGCTCCGGCCATCGCCGCGGCCATCAGCGGAGGGTCCGCGGCTCTCGTCACCGCCGTGGCGAGCAGTACGGCGTCGCAGCCGAGTTCCATCGCCAGTGCTGCGTCGCTCGCGGTGCCGATCCCGGCGTCGAGAATGACCGGGACGTCGGTGCGCGCGACGATCATCTCGATGTTGCGGGGGTTCGAGATGCCGAGCCCGGTGCCGATCGGCGACCCGAGTGGCATCACGGCGGCGCACCCGGCATCGACCAGGCGCTGCGCGAGCACGGGGTCGTCGTTGGTGTACGGCAGCACGACGAAGCCGTCGTCCACGAGTTGTTCGGCCGCCGCGACGAGTTCGATCCCGTCGGGCAGGAGCGTGCGCTCGTCGGCGATCACTTCGAGCTTGACCCAGTTGGTGCCCAGGGCCTCGCGGGCCAGGCGCGCGGTCAGCACGGCCTCCGTGGCGCCCCGGCAGCCGGCTGTGTTCGGCAACAACGCGATACCCAGTCGATCCAGCAGTTCGAGCAGCCCGGTCCTCCCTGCGGCGTCCACTCGGCGCATCGCCACCGTCGTCAGTTCGGTGCCGGAGGCGACGAGTGCGTCTTCCAGCACCGAGAGGTTGGCCGCGCCGCCTGTGCCCATGACGAGGCGGGACGAGAAGTCCCGGCCCGCGATCGTGAGTGCGTCGGTGTCAATGCTCATGGGTACCTCTCCGGTCGAGATTTCAGCGAGCACTCGAACCCTACGATCGAATCGTCTCCGACGTCAGAACCACTTGTGCGCTACGTCATAGGTCCAGATTGGACCCCTGTCCCACCGTCTTTCTGGACCTTCTGGACCCGTACCAGATGCCCCAGAGTTGTCAGTGCGATGAGCCCCGTGGACAACGCCACGGCGTCACGATCGGAGTAGAGATGAACACCATGGTCGCGAGCAGGAACCGCACCGCGAGGTCGAGGGAGGAGGAGCGCCTGGCAACGGAACTGGAGGACGCTCGGCGCCGCATCATCGAACTCATGGGCCAGTTGGCCGAAACGGTCCGCAGCCGTGACGCTATGAGCGACCGCATGCAGGTGATGGCATGGAACGCCCGGTGGGGGCGCGAGCACAACGGATTCGGGGTGCGGTGACCCGAGTTCGGGTGTCACAGCCACGTGGTCGGGCGGATCAGATTGGCGAGATCCACCAGCGTGTACCGGTGCCGGCGCTCGGGTGCCTTGCGGGCGAGGGCCCGGAGCGCCGACTCCGCCCCGGTGCGCAGACCGCGTTCGGTGAACGGCACGCTGAGGATCCTCGTCGTCTCGGGGATGCCGCCGGCGTGCAACCAGTCCACGGCCACGCCGAGGACGAGCACCCGGGTCTGGAGTGCCCGACGCTCGTCGTGGGCGAGCAGTTCGACGCGCCGGGCGGCCTCCTGCAGATCCCGTTCACTCACCTCGGCGAGGGGCCGATCGTGGACGAGCATCAGCACACTCGTCAACCGGGCCTCGGCATAGTGCCGTGATGTCGGCGGCACCTCGTCGAGCGCCTCCACCGCGGCCGCCCGGTCGTCGCGGTGCTCGAGTTGCCGCGACAGTCCGAACGCCGCACTGACCGCGCCGTGATCCGTGCGCCACACTGTGCAGTAGTACTTTTCGGCGGTCCGGCGCCACCGCTCGATGTCTTCGCCGGAGCGGTATTCGCACCACATCTCGGCCGTCGCGGCGAGTGCGAGCTTCGGAGCCTCCTCGCCCGGTAGCGCGGTCAGGACGGAGTCGAATCGGGTGAACGCCGCCTCGAAGTCGCCGCCCACGAGAGCACACAGTCCGGTGTGCCAGTCGACGCGCCACGTGTCCTCGCGTTGGTGGTCGAGGGATTCGAGAATGGTGGCGGCATCACGGGGCTGCCCGAGATCGAGGTGTGCGCGCACTTCGGCGAGCGGGATCTCGATGCTCGTGGACGCCACGCCGTCGTCCGCTGCCTCCTTCGCCCGGTGCAGTGAATCGAGGAGTTCCCTCGGCCGGCTGTGGACGACGGAGAGCAGCGGGGCCGCCGGATCGTCCGGGTCCACCAACGGAATCGGCAGCGCCCGAACGATACTCATCGCGCTGATCCGCTCGTCCCGGCGATGCCCGTCGACGTAGACGTCGGTGCGGCTGATCGTGAGGTCGGTCCCGAACGTCGTGCGCTGCGGGCTGAACCGGTGGGACAGTCCCGGATGCGGGTGGCCGGTCTGCTGGGCCCGCACCTCGCGCAGAACACCCTCGAGTTGCGTCGACATCTCCTCGGCCGACGCGAAGCGCCGGGCCGGATCGGGGTGGATGGCCCGGAGCAGCAGTCGGTGGTAGAACTCGTACTCCGCCAGCAGCGGCGCCTCCTCGGGTGTCGGCAGGCCGTCGACGTAACAGCCCCCGGCGGTCGGCATGTCGAGGGTCAGCACGGCCAGCGTGCGCCCGACGGTGTAGATGTCGGAGGCGACGGTGGGACCGGTGGTGGCGATCTCGGGAGCTTGGTAACCCTGTGTGCCGTAGATGTATCCGTGATCGCCTATCCTGGCGACCGCGCCCATGTCGATGAGCTTGAGCTGGTCGTAGTCGTCGCCGATCATGATGTTCTCGGGTTTGAGGTCGTTGTACACCAACCCGATCGAGTGCAGGTATCCGAGCGCGGGCGTGACCTCGAGGAGGTAACGGATGGCGTGCTCCACCGGGAGCATCGGCTTCGGGTCGTCGGGTCCGGCGTCCTCCTTCAGTTCGGTGAGCACGTCGCGCAGGGTTCTGCCCCGGACGTACTCCATCACGATGTAGCCGATGGGATTGCCGTCCATCCCGGGGTGTTCGACGAAGTTGTAGATTTTGACGATGCTCGGATGCGTCACCTCGGCGAGGAACCGGCGCTCGGCGAGTGCCACCTCCTGGGCCACGGGGTCGCCCGAGTGCAACAGCCCCTTGAGGACCACCCAGCGGTCGCTGACGTTGTGGTCGAGCGCGAGGTAGATCCAGCCGACTCCCCCGTGGGCGAGGCACCCCAGGACCTCGTACTGACCCGCGACCAGTTCGCCCGCCTCGAGTTGCGGCGCGAACGAGAAGACGGTGCCGCAGTGGGTGCACACCCCCTCCGTGTCGCCCGGCCGCGCGGCGGTGGAACGTCCGACAGGGCGCTTGCATCGGTCGCAGTAGCGTTTGTGCTCCGCCAGAACGGGATTGGTCAGGAGCATCGACAGGTCGGAGGTGTGGACGGCGTCCGGCACCGTGCGTGACGAGGGGACGTCCTCATCCTCGTCCGCGAACGGATCGAACCGCACACCCCGGGTGGATTCCGGCTCGTCCATCGGTGTTCGCCTGGTTTCGTCGCTCACGTCGGTGTCACCTCAGTCCCGGTAGGTGGGGGCGGGTGGTCCGGCGGAAGGACCGAGAACCGTCAGCCACTTGTCGTAGAGCCTCGTCCAGGTTCCATCCACACGCATCCGATCCAGCGTGCCGTTCACGAAGCGCACCAGATCGTCGTTGCTCTTGTTGACCCCGATGCCGTACGGCTCCGACTCGAGCGGCGGGCCGACGATCTCCAGGTTCGGGTCCTGGGCGGCGAGCCCGGCGAGGATGGAGTCGTCGGTGCTCGCGGCGTCGGCCTGCCGCTGTTGCAGGACCACCAGGCAGTCGTCCCAGTCGGGTACCGCCACGATCGTGGCCTCGGGCTGCACTCGGCGAACCGTGTCCAGTGAGGTGGTGTCGCCGACGGAACAGACGCGTTTCCCGGCCAGGTCCTCCGGGCCGGAGATGCCGGAGCCTTTCGGCACCAGCAGACGTTGATAGGCCTGGAAGTACACGGTGGAGAAGGCGACCCGCTCGGACCGTTCACACGTGATCGACGTGCTCTTGACCACGAGATCCACGTCCTCGTTCTCGAGGGCGTCGAAACGGCCGCCGGACGTGAGCAGGCGGAATTCGACCCTGGAGGGGTCGTCGAACAGGTCCCGCGCCATCTCTCCCGCGACGTCGACGTCGAATCCCATCAGCATGCCGGTGGTCGGATCCCGGAAACTGAAGAGGTTGGTGTTCTGATCGATTCCGACGATCAGCCGGCCGCGGGCGGTGATCTCGGCCAGCGAGCTTCCCGGCGCCCGGACGTCCGGTGCGGCGGCGGGGCGGAGACTCGCGAGCGCGCCGCAGGAGTCGGGTGCGGGTGGCTCCTCGGGCACGTCGCCGGTCGGAAGAAGGATCTGCGACCCACTCGTCAGCGGCACTTCGGAGTAGTCGCCCTGGACAGTCGGAGTGAGGGGCTGCGGGGTTGCGCATCCGGCCGCGAGGACGGCGACCACGGCAGCGGAGAGTAGGAGGGCGCGCGGCCGCGGCCGCCGTCTCGGTCGACTCACCCGCGTCATCAGTGGTACTCGTTCAGTCTGGGCCAGATCCCCCCACCGACGGCGAACCCGCAGAGGACGCCGATCACCATGCTACCCACCGCGAGCAGCGACAACGAGCGATATGCGTCGGCCATCCCGTGGAGTTCCTCGCTGCGGAATCGGTCGATGCCGTCCTGCAACGACTCGTCGAGGGCCGTGAACGTGGCGGGGGACGCCGAGTCCGCGGGGCCGATCGCGATGGCCTTCGCCCCCGGGTAGTCCCCCATGTCGAGCTTCTCCTGCAGCATGGTGTGTGCGCGCCGCCAGTCGGCGAGTGCGGTCACGGCGGCGTCGATCGGCGGTGTCGTCGCCGGACCGTGATCGCCGTCCTGCAGCCCTCCGAGGATGTCGGCGAGTTCGGCCGACCGCCGGGCGTAGTCGATCTCGGACTGTTCGTCGGAGCCGCGCTGCAGCAGCGCGAGGGTCTCGTCCGCCCGGGCCTGCTGGGCGAGGATCCGTGCCTGGGTGATGGTGCCGAGTGGTTGCGCCCCTTCGGTTCTGGCCCGGTCCGTGGCCGCGGTGGAGACCAGGGTGGCGGCGGCCAGCCAGATCAGGAGGGAGGCGGCGAGGAAGGACGCGAGGACGAGTCCGGGATTGACGCGGCGTTTGCTCTTGCGCGCCAGATACACCTGAGCGACGACGAGCGCGACGAGCAGGGCGACGGCGACGGCGAACGCGGCTCTGGGGAGCCTCCCGGTAAGGACCTGGGTGTCGGCGACGGACCTCGACTGCTCCGAGTAGAGACTCTCGGCTGAGGGCAGGATCGTGTCCTGCATCATCGTGGAGGCGTCGCTGAGATAGGCGACGCCAACCGGGTTGCCCGACCGATTGTTGGCCCTGGCGGTGGCGATCAGGCTGGTGTAGTCGGCGAGGTTCCGCGACACCTCGGACAGCAGCGCGAGGGCCGCGGCGTCTGTGGAGGCGACGCCGTTCGACGCGGTGACCAGCGCGTTCGACGCGTCCCCTATCGCCTGGTTGTACCGATTGCGGACGGCGATCGGCTCGACACCGCCCGAGATGAAGGACGTGGCGGCCGCGGCGTCGGCGATGGACAGGGAACTGTAGAGCCGTTCGGCCGCGTAGGTGAGGGGTTCGGTGTGCGTCCGCAGGGTCTCGATGCGCTGTTGCCGGGCACCGATCGCCGCCGACGTGATCGCCCCGGTCATGAGCGCGGCGGTCACGAGGGCGATCCCCAGCACGGACAGTCGTCCCGGGGTCGAGACGAGGAATTCCCGCCACGGCCGGCGCGGGGATTCGGGCTCGACGAGCAGGGACTCGTCCAGCGAGTGTTCTTCGGTGACGGCGTCGTCTCCGCGGTGGAACACGGTGTCCTCCTCCGCCGAGGTCTTCTGCAAGTGTGCCCCGATTGCCGGCGGGTCGTGCCGGAAAAGCCGATGTCGCATCGGACGCACAGAGAAGGACAGGGACCGCTGGTGCGGTCCCTGTCCTTCGGTACGGCGGGTGCGTCAGGGTTGCTTGTGGGTGACGACTCCGACGAGCTGTTCCGCGTCGGCACCGTCGGCAGGCGATTCCGCGGGCGGCGTGACGGTGTCGAGGCGTTCGGCGCTGGTGCGACTGCGCCGGCGAAACTCGTACCCGATCAGGATGAAGGCGAGAGTCACCACACTCAGCCAGAACTGCGAACGGGTGGTGGGGAGCACGGCCATCGCGGCGATCACGGCCCCCATCAGGGCGATGGTCGCGTAACTGAGCCACGGGAACAGCCACATCTTCAGACTCAGGGCCTCGGGATCTCGAGCCTCCAGTTTCCTGCGGAGCGCGACCTGGGAGATCGCGATCATGAGGTAGACGAAGAGCGCCACGGCGCCGTACGAGTTGACCAGGAACGAGAACACGAGGTCCGGGGAGACGAACGCCGCGATCACCGACGCGTAGCCGATCACCGTTCCGGCGAGGATCGCGCGCCTCGGCACGCCACCGCCGGACAGGCGGGTGAACATGTGCGGGGCGTCGCCGTTGCGGGTGAGGGCGAAGAGCATCCGCGAGGAGGTGTACAGCGCCGAGTTCAGGCAGGACAGCACCGCGGTGAGGATGACGACGTTCATGATCGTGGCGACACCGGGAATGTGCAGGGCGGAGAGCGCTGCCGCGTAGGGGCTGACTCCGACAGCCTCCGTGCTCCACGGCACCACCGCGACGACCACGAAGATGGAACCGACGTAGAAGGTGATGATCCGGACCACGATGGAGCGCATCGCCCGGGCGACCGCCTTCTTGGGTTCTGCGGACTCGGCGGCCGCGATGGTCACGATCTCGGCACCGGTGAAGAAGGCCACGCAGGGGACGACCGCGGCGAGCACCGCGCCCCAGCCGAGCGGAGCGAATCCGCCGTGGCTGACGAGGTTCGCCACGCCGGGGGTCGAATCCGGCCACAGTCCGGTGATCCACAGTGCGCCCAACCCGAGGAAGAGGACGATCGCGATCACCTTGATCGACGAGAACCAGTACTCGAATTCGCCGAACGAACGCGCTGATACGAGATTGGTGCAGGTCAGGATCACGAGAAGGCCGAGGCTGAGAATCCACAGCGGCGCGGACGGGAGGTAGAGCTGGAGTATTCGGCCGCCGGCGATGGCCTCGACCGCGACGACGATGACGAAGAAGTACCAGTACATCCAGCCGACCGAGAAGCCGGCGCGATTGCCGAGCGCTTCCCTGGCGTACACGTAGAACGATCCGACCACGGGCCGGGCCACCGCCATCTCCGCCAGCATCCGCATGATCAGGAGTGTGATGACCCCCGCGATGAGAAACGACACGATCGCCGCCGGGCCTGCGCTCTCGATGACGACGCCGCTGCCGACGAACAATCCGGCACCGATCACGCCGCCCAGGGCGATGAGGTTCATGTGCCGTTTCTTCAGGCCCTTTCCGAGGCCGGAGTCCTGGGATTGGACCGGGGGTGGTGTTGAAGTCACGTTTTCCTCCACTGTGCGCTGACCGGAATCGTCAGGTCGCCATCGCGATCCGGGGTCGGATCGTCGGCGGTTGGAACGGAGAACAGTGCCGGCGGAGATACGGGAGACGATCCACCGCGAACTGAACTGTTGATGTGATGCACAACACTGTATGGAGGGTCCGGTGGGCAGCACAGTGCCAGTTCCACGGCACGTCTGAGGACCAGTTCGTTACCACTGTTCACAGGGTAGGGGTGTTCGCACGGCCTCGAGGGTGCGTACCGGCGCCGGGGGATCCAGATGTGCCGCGAAACCGTGGGGCCAGGCCATGCGAACGCGCTCCTTCCGGTGACGATCGCTGTCCTCCCAGTTCAGGAGCTTTCCCGGTCGGCGGTTCCGCGGTCGAACTGGTCCCATCGCTTGCGCGGCAACTGGCTCTGGGCGAGTTCTGGCGCCAGTCGTAGTGTGAGGTGAACACTGAAATAAGTGATGTGGATCACACATACGATTGGGTCGCTGAACCGGTGGGTGCCCGCATCGACGTACGACCGACGAGGTCGGGTCAGGCGAGGGCCACGGCAGCGCCTTCTGGAGGAAAATGTGGACAGTACCGTTCCCGGACACACCGACAGTTCAGGTCTCGGCAAGGGCCTGAAGCGCAGGCACATGAACCTCATCGCCCTGGGCGGGGTGATCGGCGCCGGTCTCTTCGTGGGCAGCGGTGTCGTCATCGGCGGTGCCGGTCCAGGCGCCATCATCTCCTTCCTCATCGCAGGCATCATCACGTTGCTGATCATGCGGATGCTGGCGGAGATGGCGGTGGCCCGGCCCGTGGTCGGATCGTTCTACGTCTACGCTCGCCAAGCCCTGGGGCGTCGCGCCGGGTTCGCGACGGGCTGGATGTACTGGTATTTCTTCGTCATCGTCGTCGCGGTCGAGGCCATCGCCGGCGGCCGGATCCTGCAGCTCTGGCTGCCGATGATCCCACTGTGGCTCCTGAGCCTGGGGCTGATGCTCCTCCTGACGGCCACCAACATGGTGTCCGCCCGCTCCTACGGCGAGTTCGAGTACTGGTTCTCGTCGATCAAGGTCGTGGCGATCGTTCTGTTTCTCGGGATGGGCGCCCTCTGGATCACCGGACTGTGGCCCGACTCGACGCCCGGGCTCGGCAACCTCGTGAACCACGGCGGCTTCACCCCGCTCGGCTGGGGTGCGGTGCTCGCCGCGGTCGTCCCCTGCGTCGCCTTCTACACGGGAGCCGAGATCGTGACGATCGCCGCTGCCGAGTCGGAGGAGCCGAAGCGTGCTGTCGCCCATGCCATGCGGTCGATCGTGGTGCGGATCGTGACGTTCTACGTCGGTTCGATTCTCGTGGTCGTCACGATCCAGCCGTGGAATACCGAGAGTGTCGGTGTGAGCCCGTACGCCGCGGTGCTCGAGGTCCTGGGAATTCCCGGTGTCGCGACGATCATGAACTTCATCGTCCTCACCGCGGTCCTCTCCTGCCTGAACTCGGCGCTGTACACCACGTCCCGAATGCTGTTCGCACTCACCCGCAACGGCGACGCCCCGAAGTTCTTCACGACGCTGTCCCGCAACGGCGTGCCGCGTCGTGCGATCCTGCTCGGCACCACCGTCGGATACGTGTCCGTCGCCTGCACCTACGTGTGGGGCGACGTCGTCTTCGGCTTCCTCGTCAACTCGTACGGCGCCGTCGCGCTGTTCGTGTACCTCCTGATCGCCATCTCCCAGGTGGTGCTCCGGCGTCGACTCGAGCGCGAAGACCCTGAGGCACTGCAACTCCGGATGTGGCTGTTCCCGTGGTTGAGCTACGCCACCATCGCCCTGATGGCCACCGTCATCCTCGCGATGGCGTTCCTGCCGTCCACCCGCTCCCAGTTCCTCATGAGCGGTCTGACGTTGATCGTCATCCTGATCAGCTACCAGGTACGGAAGTTGCTCGGCAAGGGCGGTCACGACGACGAATCACTGTCCGGTGCTCCCCCGATCGGTTCCGCGGACGAGTCGGTCGCGGAGGCCGAGAAGCGCATCGAGTCCGTGGAGACGCTCGGCGGCTCGGACATCGAACTGCTGGCGGCTGCACAACAGAAGCCGCACACCCATCGTCACCAGAGGAGACAGTCGTGAACAGTTCCGCCGTCGGTACGGCGCGCGTCAAGCGCGGCATGGCCGAGATGTTGAAGGGCGGGGTCATCATGGACGTCGTCACCCCCGATCAGGCGAAGATCGCCGAGGACGCCGGTGCGGTGGCGGTGATGGCGCTCGAGCGGGTGCCCGCGGACATCCGGGCGCAGGGTGGGGTGTCCCGGATGAGTGATCCGGACATGATCGACGGCATCATCTCCGCGGTGTCCATCCCGGTGATGGCCAAGGCCCGGATCGGGCACTTCGTGGAGGCGCAGATCCTGCAGTCCCTCGGGGTCGACTATGTCGACGAGTCCGAGGTGCTGACCCCGGCCGACTACGCGAACCATATCGACAAGTGGCAGTTCACCGTCCCGTTCGTGTGTGGTGCCACCAATCTGGGTGAGGCGCTGCGGCGGATCACCGAGGGTGCGGCGATGATCCGGTCCAAGGGTGAGGCCGGGACCGGTGACGTGTCGAACGCGACCACGCACATGCGGACGATCGGTGGGGAGATCCGCCGGTTGACCTCGCTGAGCGAGGACGAGCTGTATGTGGCGGCGAAGGAGCTGCAGGCGCCGTACGACCTGGTCGTCGAGGTGGCCAGGGCCGGGAAGTTGCCGGTCACGATGTTCACCGCCGGTGGTATCGCCACCCCGGCGGATGCGGCGATGATGATGCAGCTCGGTGCGGAGGGTGTGTTCGTCGGGTCGGGCATCTTCAAGTCCGGTAACCCGGCGGAGCGGGCCGCGGCGATCGTGAAGGCGACCACGTTCTTCGACGACCCGGACGTGCTGGCGAAGGTCTCCCGCGGGCTGGGTGAGGCGATGGTCGGCATCAACGTCGACGACATCCCGGTCCCGCACCGGCTCGCCGAACGCGGCTGGTGACGTAGGTAATCCCGCTCTTCCGAAACCAATGTGGGCCGGTTCTGCTGTCGTGCAGCGGAACCGGCCCACAGTCGTCGTTCAGCCCAGCAGTTCGGGAAGCTTCGCCGCGCTCTCCAGGATGTGCGTGTGGGGCTCCGGACGCAGCGCCGCCGAGTCGTGGGCGCCGGTCAGAACACCCACCACGTAGCGCGCCCCGGCGCTCGTCCCGGCCCGGAGATCGTTCGGGGTGTCACCACCCACCAGCACCTCCTCGACGCTCTGCACTCCGGCGAGTTCCATGGCGCGGAAGATGAGATAGGGCGACGGCCTGCTCATCCGCACCTGGTCGCTCGTGATCACACCGTCGATGTCCCGTCCGATCTCCCACCCGACCTGCTCCAGCAGCGGTTCCGCGATCTGGCGTGAATAGCCGGTCTGGAGAGCGATCTTGATGCCGCGCTGCCGCAACGCACCGAAGGCGCCGTGAACCCCGGGCAGTGCGGTGGGCGGCGTCTTGCGGTACGCAGCCAGAAGCATTGCGGTGAAATCGGATTCGACGGCGTCCAAAACATTCTTCTCGACCGGCACGCCGCTCTCCCGCAGCAGTCCCTCGATGGCCTGCCGCTTGCCCGTGCCCTTCCACCGGTCGAACCGATCGTCCGGAATCGGCTCGCCGAAGTGCTTCTCGACGGTGTCGCGTAACGCGACGTACACGGCGCCGCCTTCGTCGACGCTCGTTCCGGCAATGTCCAAGGTGACCAGGGAAACTCCGTGTTCGGTCATGGGCGTGACTCCTCACTGTTGAGCCACTGGCAGGTGATGCTGTCAGTGGGCGATCATCGACAGCACGTCGGCAATGACGTCGCTGTTGGTACCGCACGACAGATCGAGCGTCCGGCAGCGGTCGTAGTACGGGCTCAGATCCAGCCCGACTCCCAGTCCGTACACCTCGACGGCCCGCTCGTCTTCGTGTCGCTCGACCACGTCCTGCAGGTGGTGGTCCAGGTAGAACTCGTCGTTGGCCAGCGCGGTGGCGCCGTCCAGGGGGCTTCCGTCCGAGATCACGAACAGGAGCCTCCGGCCCTGGGTGCCCCGCATCCGGGAGCACGCCCAGTCGACGGCCTCACCGTCGACGCCCTCTTTGAACAGGTCGTCCTTCAGCAATCCCGCGATCGCGGGACGGGCTCGGCGCCAGGTAGTTTCGGCGTCCTTGAACACCAGCTGCCGGACCTCGTTGAGGCGTCCCGGGTTGCGCGGACGGCCGGACCGGAGCCAGTCTCGGCGGGCTCGTCCCCCGTTCCATGCGGCGGTCGTGAAACCCAGGATCTCGCAGCGGGCGTCGGCCAGTTCGAGTGCCCGGGCGAACACGTCGACCAGGATCGCAACCGGTTCGCTGAACTCCTTCATCGAACCGGAGCAGTCGATGAGGAAGGTCACGGTCGTGTCGGTCTGCGGCTCGGCGCGTTCGGCCCGGAAGAGTCTGCGATCGGTGGGCGAGGTGACCAGCCGGGCGAGCCGGCGACCGTCGAGGTATCCCTCTTCCCGACCGCCTTCCCATCCGTCGGTGACCGGTTTCGAGAGCAGGCCCCTCAGCTGCCGTCCGAGTTTCCGGACGTTGAGGTGCTGCAGGTCGATGCCGAGGTCGAGTCGCCGGCGGTACTCCTGCAGCAGTTCGGGCCGGACGAGGGACGCGATCTGTCGTGTCTCGTCGTAGGCGCGGGTGAACACGCGGTACCCGTCTCCGTCCTCCCCCAGGGCTCGACTGCGCCCCGACTCCGCGGTCCGGAAGGCCTCGTCGTCGTCGGGTTCGAAGTCGAACAGGAGGGAGAACGCCGCCCGGCCGGCGCTCCGGTCGTCGGCCGAGACGTCCGTGTCGACCGGTGACTCCAGGTGTCGGCCGATCAGCTCGGCGACTGTCTGTGCGTGGACCCCGAAGTCGTTTTGCGAGAGACGGGTTCGACGCAGCCACGGGAGGTGGCTGCCGAGAACGGAGGCGAGAGCGAACCGGGTCGATTCGATCAGGTCCTCGGTGGCCTCGGGTATCGGCTCGGCGGTGATCCGGGCCCGGCACATCTGCGTCACCGTGAACAGCAGCATTCCGTGCACGGTCTCGGTCAGCCCGGACGCCACGTAATCCTGTGACCACTGCGTGAAGCGGTGGGAGAGGTTGGCGCGCACGCCACCCCACGCGTCGGCGGTCAGCGATTCGACGCGGAACTGTTCCAGGATCTCGAAGATCAGCCGATCCGCGGTGCCGTCCGGGCACAGGCTGCGGTGCAGGACGGGGTCGGTGTGGAGGAGACGCGACGCCATGCCGTCCGCCGCGCCGCGGAAGGACGCGAAGTCGGCGCCGTCGAAGGACGGGTGCAGATGTGGGGAGGGCATCGGCACGCGCCGATGTCCGCGGTGGAGTTCCGGTCCGCGAAAGTGCAACTCACTCTGCCCCGCGAGAGCACGGATCGTGCCGGCACAGAGTTCGTGAACCTCCTGCTGACGGCGGACCGACGCGGGGCGCACGGGCAGTTCTGTCATGACTGCCCGCTCAGGCCGTGCTCGTCGCGAGCATCGCCGACCGCTCCAGTTCCGAGTCGAAGCATCGCTGGAAGTACTCGGCGACGACGGGCCGCTCGGCCTCGTCGCACTTGTTGACGAACGACAACCGGAATGCCAGTGCCGGGTCGTGGAAGATCTCGATGTTCTCGGCCCAGGTGATCACCGTGCGCGGCGACATCAGCGTCGACAGGTCGCCGACTCGAAAACCGCTCCGGGTCAGGTTGGCCACGGCCACCATCGACCCGATCAGGTCCCGGCTCAGTGACGGCACCCGCGCGGACACGATCTCGATTTCCTGTTCCGCGGGAAGGTGATCGAGCGTCGCGACGATGTTCCAGCGATCGATCTGCGCGTGATTGAGCCGCTGCACGCCGTGATACAACCCGTTGAGATTGCCCAGGCCGACGGTGTTGGCCGTGGCGAACAACCGGAAGGCCGGATGCGGAGTCAGGACCCTGTTCTGGTCGAGCAGGGTGAGTTTCCCGTCGCGTTCGAGGAGACGCTGGATCACGAACATGACATCGGGGCGGCCGGCGTCGTATTCGTCGAGGATGAGGGCAACGGGTCGCTGCAGTGCCCAGGGCAGGATGCCTTCCTGGAATTCGGTGACCTGCTTACCGTCTCGCAGGACCACCGCGTCCCGGCCTATCAGGTCCAGCCGGCTGAGATGCCCGTCGAGGTTGACCCGCACACACGGCCAGTTGAGCCGCGCCGCGACCTGCTCGATGTGCGTGGACTTGCCAGTGCCGTGCAGACCCTGCACCATCACCCGGCGGTTGCGGCCGAACCCGGCGAGCAGGGCCGTCGTCACCGCGTGATCGAACCGGTACGCGGGGTCGATGTCGGGGACGTGGTCGACGGGTTCGCGGAAGGCGCGCACCGTCAGGTCGGTGTCGATTCCGAACAGCTCGCGTGCGGACAGCACGTGGCTGGGTGCCGCAGTGGTCATTTCGGGCATACGCCCTCCTTCAGTTCAGGTCTGGCGAACCGTCGTCCGTGACCTCGTTCTCGATCTCACCGATGGCGTCGGCTGCCCGCCGCAACGCGGGCAGAAGCTTGAGCGCCTTGTCGGGGGTGAGTCGCATGACCGGAGCCTGGACTGCGATGCAGAGATTGGAATTGCCGGTGGCGCAGGGGACGAGCACCGCAGCGCACACGAGGCCGGGAAGGAACTCTTCGTCGTCGATGGCGTAACCGTCACGGCGGACCTGCTTGAGTTCGGTCTCGATCAGCTCGACGTCGGTGACCGTCTTGGTGGTGTACCTCTCGAGCGGCATCCGCGCGAGAAGGCGCCGTCGCTGGGCAGGGCTGAGCTGCGACAGGATCATCTTGCCGCTGGCCGAGCAGTGCGCGGGCACCCGCGATCCCGCATGGAGTGTAAAACGAAGGGGCTCGGAGGTTTCCACGCGGTCGAGATACACCACTTCGCTACCCGACAGGGTGGTCACGTTGCAACTCTCGCCGAGTTCCGCGACGAGGTTCCGGAGGATGGCGTGTCGTGCGCCGTGGTGGGTGTCGTTGAGCAGCAGGTTCTCGGCGAAGCGTCGCAGGCGCACGCCGGTGCCGTAATGCCTGCCGTTGTTCTGCCGGGTGAGGAGTCCGGCACCCTCGAGTTGCTGGAGCATGCGGTGCAGGGTCGGCTTGGCCATGCCCGTCTCTTCGACGAGCCCCTGCAACGTGAACAGCTGGTCCTTGGACGCGATCATCTCGAGCAGTGCGAACAGGCGGAGCGTCGGTGTGTCTCCGGGCAGCTCCGTAGTCGGGTGTCCGTTCGACTCGTCGATCCGGTGAATCTCACCCACGGTTCCTCCTTGGCCGAAACGGCGACGCATTCGCATCGTGTATCGAAAAATCATACATCTCGTTCCAGTTTTAGGAACATTCATTGACGAAGTGTGTGACGTGGCCTACTGTCGTTGCAGATCACAAAATCACGAACGAAACGTTCCGATTTTTGACATTCTCTGCCGGTTCCGGCGCGCCCCTGAAGGAGGATCACACATGAGCAAGAAGAAGAACGGTGCCGATCGCACCGCTGTCTCCGGTGTACAGAAGATGACACCGTCGGAGGCGTTCGTCGAGACGATGGTCGCCAACGGCGTCACCGACATGTTCGGCATCATGGGATCCGCCTTCATGGATGCGATGGACATCTTCGCTCCCGCCGGGATTCGACTCGTCCCGGTCGTGCACGAGCAGGGCGCGGGACACATGGCCGACGGGTATGCCCGGGTCAGCGGGCGGCACGGCATGGTGATCGGGCAGAACGGTCCGGGTATCAGCAACTGTGTCACCGCGATCGCCGCCGCGTTCTGGGCGCACAGCCCCGTCGTCATCGTCACTCCCGAGGCCGGCACCATGGGAACTGGCCTGGGCGGCTTCCAGGAAGCCAACCAGCTGCCGATGTTCCAGGAATTCACGAAGTACCAGGGGCACGTCAACAACCCGAAGCGCATGGCCGAGTTCACGGGCCGCTGCTTCGACCGCGCGATGTCCGAGATGGGCCCGACGCAGCTCAACATTCCGCGCGACTACTTCTACGGTGAGATCGAGACGGAGATCCCGCAGCCCACCCGCCTCGACCGCGGCCCCGGCGGGGAGACGAGCCTGAACGAGGCGGCGGAACTGCTGGCGCAGGCCGAGTTCCCGGTCATCGTGTCCGGCGGCGGCGTGGTGATGGCCGACGGTGTCGAGGAGTGCAAGGCACTCGCCGAACGTCTCGGCGCCCCGGTCGTCAACAGCTACCTGCACAACGACTCGTTCCCCGCCAGCCACCCGCTGTGGACCGGACCGCTCGGCTACCAGGGGTCCAAGGCCGCGATGAAGCTGATCAGTCAGGCCGACGTGGTGCTCGCCCTCGGCACCCGCCTCGGCCCCTTCGGGACGCTCCCGCAGCACGGCATGGACTACTGGCCGAAGAATGCCAAGATCATCCAGATCGACGCCGACCACAAGATGCTCGGCCTGGTCAAGAAGGTCTCCGTCGGAATCTGCGGTGACGCGAAGGCCGCTGCCGTCGCGCTCACCGAGCGGCTCGAGGGCAAGGCCCTCGTCTGCGACGGCAACCGTGCGGCACGCGGCGAGAAGATCGACGCCGAGAAGGCCGCGTGGGAGAAGGAACTCGACGAATGGACGCACGAGCGCGACGCGTTCAGCCTCGACATGATCGCCGAACAGGAAGGCGAGGACGGCAACTGGCTACACCCGCGTCAGGTGCTGCGCGAGCTGGAGAAGGCGATGCCGGAAGACGTGATGGTGTCCACGGACATCGGCAACATCAACTCCGTCGCCAACAGCTACCTGCGTTTCGAGAAGCCGCGCAGCTTCCTCGCCCCGATGAGCTTCGGCAACTGCGGTTACGCCCTGCCGACCGTCATCGGCGCGAAGGCGGCGGCACCGGAACGGCCCGCCATCGCCTACGCAGGCGACGGAGCCTGGGGCATGAGCCTGGGCGAGATCATGACGGCTGTCCGGCACGACATCCCGGTCACCGCCGTGGTCTTCCACAACCGGCAGTGGGGTGCGGAGAAGAAGAACCAGGTCGACTTCTACAACCGCCGCTTCGTCGCCGGTGAGCTCGAGAGCGAGTCCTTCGCCGGGATCGCACAGGCGATGGGCGCCGAGGGCATCGTCGTGGACAAGCTCGAGGAGGTCGGTCCCGCACTGCAGCGCGCGGTCGCCGCACAGATGAACGAGGGCAAGACGACGGTCATCGAGATCATGTGCACCCGCGAACTCGGCGACCCCTTCCGCCGCGACGCGCTGTCGAAGCCGGTTCGCCTGCTCGACAAGTACAAGGACTACGTGTAGTCCGCTCCCTGCGAGCACGTGGCCCCCGGCGCAGACGCCGGGGGCCACGTCCCGTGCCGTCCTGGTACCGACGATTCGACGTCGTCTGGACCTGTCGCTTCGCCGCCACGACCCCCACACTTCTGACGGAGACAACGGCGAACGAAAGCGGTGCAACAAGGTATGGCGGCAACGGTGTGGGATCTGTCGTTGCCTGCCCTCCTCTTCGCGCTCGGCGTGGTGGTGGCCGGCGGTGTCGTCCGCGGTTTCGGTGGGTTCGGTGGCGCGATGGTGTGGGTCGCGGGACTCGTCGTCCTGCTCCCGCCGACGTCGGTGATCCCGACCGTGTTCGTTCTCGAGGTCGTCGCGAGCGCCGCGATGCTGCCCCAGGTGTGGCGGCAGGTGCACTGGAAGTCGTTGCGCTGGTTGTTCGCCGGCACCCTGATCGGTATGCCGCTGGGGATGTGGGCGCTCACGCAGCTGTCCGGTGACCTGGTGCGCGTGCTGCTGGGAGTCGCGATCATCGGCTCCGCTGTCGCCATGGCCGCCGTCCCCGACCGGCAGTCGCTGCCCGGCCCCGGGGTGACCACGGTGACGGGAGTGGCATCCGGTCTCCTCAACGGCGGCTTCGCGCTCGGTGGCCCGCCCGCCGTCCTGATGTACTTCTCCGCGTCCACCCACGTGGCGGCCGGACGCGCCTCGCTCGTCGTGTTCTTCCTCGTCATCGACGCGTTCGGCGCCGCGGGGTCGGCTGCCGGTGGTCTGCTCACCGTGCCCGTCCTCGCACAGATCGCCCTGTTCACGCCGCTATGCATGTTCGGCGCCGCCGCGGGGAAATGGCTGTTCGACCGCACCACCGCCCAGCAGGTCCGTCAACGGGTGCTGTGGCTACTCGGCTTCCTCGGCGCCGCCGTCCTCGTGCAGGTGGCGTTGCGCTGACCGCGTTTCCCGGGAACTCGAATCCCCCGAATCGCGCTGGAACAGACTCAGACTCGACACCGACCGCTGCAGGCCGTCGAGAGTCCGGGGATCCCAGCCGGTCAGCTGTTGCCAGCGGTCGAGCCGGTAGGTGATCGAGTTCGCGTGCAGGTGGATGTCCCGCCCGGCCGCGCTGATGGAGAACTCGTTGCGGGCGAACGCCAATACCGCCTCGACGAGGTGCGGATGGTCCGCGGCGACGGCGACACCCGGCTCCAGCAGCGTGGCGAGCTCGTCGCGATGATCCGCCAGGGTGGCGGCCACCCATTCGTCGGCGAAACGGACCACCTCGCCGGTCGGCGAGGCCAGATGCAGGACGCGGCGCGCGTCCGTGATGCTCATCGCCGCGCCGGCCAGGCCGGGGCGGCCCAATCCGACTCCGACCGTGGTCCCCGGGTGACCGAGCCGGACCTCGCGGATGATGTCGTCGACCGGTGCGCGCTGGCTCAGGGCGATGATGACGGTGCCGTGCCCGCTGCATTGAGTGGTGCCCGGGATCGTGTCCAGGGTGCGTTGCAACCGTTCGAGCTGCGCTTCCGACCACTCCTCCGCGGCGACGCACACCGCTTGGAACTCGTGCTGCGGTGTGAAACCCAGCGCCTCAGCCAGCTCGCGCACATCGCGGTGGTCGCCGTCGACCGACCTCGCGAGGGCCTCGAAGAACCGGTATCGCACCCCCGCGCGGATGGCCTGTTCGCTCCGGGTCGCGTCGGTGTGTCCGACGGCGACCGCGCTGGTGGCGGTGTGGACGAGGTCCCACATCATGCCGCCTGCGCGCAGCAGGTCGGTTGTCGGCTCGGCGGCGGTGGCCACCATCGTGTTCCACAATTCGCGGGACGCGATGTGGTACGTCTCGATGACGTCGGACAGTGGCAATCCCTGCATTGCCCGGCGCCGGCCGAGCTGACGCGAACGCTCGAGGACGTCGTCGGCGAGAGGTTCGCTCTCCGCGAGGGCGCGCAACGTCGCCGCGAGCTGCCGACTGATGTATCCGCGCTGCTCGTCGATCGGTACGGCGGCGTACGACTGCAATTCGGCGCGGATCTGACCCACCGCTCGGTCGGTTACCGATTCGATCTCCTCCGAGACCTGCCGGCACAGCCGTTGGATCGTGTCTTCACCCACGGACTCGGGCACCCTCTCCCTCGCATTCCGCACTCCCGTGAAATTCACGAACCGCCGCGACGTTTTCCGGGATTCGCCCATGGCCCGAGGGGAGTGATTCAGCCCACACTAGTGCCAGAGTGCACGTCGACCGGCACCGGACCCAACCCGCGACGCCGGTGGACACAGTCGGAATAGGAGACAAAACAATCATGTCCAACGAGGCAAAAAGCGCCTTACTCGCGATAGGTGTCCCGTTCGCCGGGGTCCTGGGCGGGATCGTCGCCCTGTCCGGATCCACGGCCACGGTCTTCGGAGTCCCCATCCTGTTCGCGTGGTTGTTCCTGTGGATGCCGCTCACCTCGCTGTGCCTCCATCTCGCCTGGAAGCTATTCGACCGCAAAGACTTCGAAGCTGCCGAGCGCGCCGAATCGGCCGCTGCGAGCGCTGGGACGGGAGACCAGTCATGACCGCGGCCTTCTTCACCCTCGTCCTCGTCCTCGCCCTCGGGGCAGGCGTGCTGTCGCGGCGCGGCAGCAAGAAGGAGATCTCCGACTACCTGGTGGGTGGCCGGTCGTTCGGTCCGCTGCTGGTCTTCATCCTGGGAGCGGGCGAGGCGTACAGCATCGGCACCCTGATCGGGTTCCCCGGCGGCGTGTACGCGCACGGGGCGAGCTACGGCGTCTGGTTCATCGGGTACATCCTGCTGGCCTACCCGATCGGATACTTCTTCGCGCCCTACCTCTGGCGCGCGGGTAAGAGATACGGCGCCATGACCCTGCCCGATGTGGCCGGACGCCACTTCCGGTCGCGTGGGCTGGAATTGACCATCGCCATCGCTTCGGTCGTATTCCTCATCCCGTGGGGCCAGCTTCAGCTCGCCGGACTGCAGATCGCGCTGACCGGTCTGGGTATCTCCATCGACCCCACCGTCGCGGTCTTCGCAGGCGCGGCCCTCGCGCTGCTGTTCCTCATGTTGTCCGGGGTGCGCGCCCCCGCATTCGTGTCGTACGTCAAGGACACCGCCCTGTTGCTCGGCGCCGTCCTGATCGGTCTCGCGGCAGTGATCGAGACCGGTGGCACCGAGAAGCTGTTCGCCGCGGCGGCAGCCAGTGGTGGCGGCTCGGCCTCACACTCCACGGTCACCGGGTCGTCACTGACCTTCGTCCTGACGACGATCGTGTTCCAATCGGTCGGGTTCTTCATCTTCCCGATCATCGTGCAGGCCGTGCTCGCGGCGAAGTCCGAGGCGACGATCAAGCGGGTCGCCAAGTTCAACCCGCTGTACATGCTCATGTACCCGTTCCTCGTCGCCGCCGCCTTCGGGGCGATCACGCTGCTGCCCACGAAGCTCGAGGGCACGGAATCCGACCAGGTGCTCCTGCAGTTGTCGCGACAACTGTTGCCCGACTGGCTGACCGGCGTCGTCGCAGGCGGCGCGGCCCTCTGCGCGATCGTGGTCCTGTGCGGGGCGGCCCTCGGAATCGGCGCGATCGTGTCGCGCAACATTATTCCCGGGATCCCGGAATCCCGCCAACGGGTCTGGGTGCGTGGAGTCGTCGTGGCGTACCTCGGGATCTCGCTCCTGCTCACCCTCGCGACACCTCAGCTCCTGCTCACCCTGGTCAACACGGCGTACTACGGCGTCACCCAGGCCGCGGTGGTCTTCGCGACGATGGTCTTCGGATGGAAACTGCGCCCCGCTGCCCTCGCCATGGGCGTGGTGCTCGGCGACGTCGTGGTGCTGTGGCTGTATCTCGACAAGCACGGCCCGGTGTCCGTGTGGCTCGCCGAGCACGGTGTCAATCTCGGCGCGGCCGCCCTGGTGCTCAACATCCTCTTCGTGGTGTCGACGCGGGTGTTCTGGCCACCCACCGATCCCGTCCGCGGCCTACGCGCCGACGGCCGAACATCCGGCACCGCCGCGGGATCCGTGGCCGCACGCAGCGAAGTGGGTGCCTGATGTCCCGGACACTGCTCACCGCCGATTCGATCCACACCCAGGACCCGTCGTCGCCGACGGTCGAGGCGCTGGTCATCGACGGAGCCGACGTGATCGCCACCGGCACCAGGAAGGACATGGCGGATCGCGCCGGAGTCGGCGCCCGCCGCCTCGACCTGCCCGGGGCCACGGTGATCCCGGGTCTCATCGAATCGCACATCCACCCCACCTACGCCGGCCTCACCGACGGCTGGGCGGACTGCCGGACACCACCGTGCCGATCGATCGCCGACATCCAGCAGGCGTTGCGTGCCGCGGCCGCCGGCAGCGGATGGATCAGGGGGTGGGGTTACGACGACACCCAGATCGCCGAGGGGCGGCATCCGACCCGGACGGATCTCGACGCCGTCAGCACCGATCGTCCGGTCATCGTCCTGCACATCTGCGGGCACTTCGCCGTCGCCAACACCGCCGCACTCGCGGCCGCAGGCATCGACGAATCCACGGTGCCGGTCGACGACCCGCTCTTCCCTCGCGGCGCCGACGGTCGACTGACCGGGATGGCGTGGGAAATCGATGCGGTGGCGAGGCTCACCGCGGCGGTTCCCGCGTTGACCGAGCAGGAGGTCAACGGCGCCTTGCTTCGCAGCCTGCTGTCGGCGCGGTCGCGGGGTATCACCACGATCCACGATCTCGGGGTGGGTCTCTCGGCGGGCGAGCAGGAGCTGACCGCCTACCGCTCGCTCGACGCCTCGGGTGAGCTACCGGTGCACGTCGTCGGGTTCCTGCGCGGTGACATGGCGCTCGAGGCCCTGGACGACCGGGGAGTCACGTTTGAGCGCACACCCGGGGCCGGCGCACGCTTCCGGCTGGCCGGCGCGAAGTTCTGGGCCGACGGGTCGATCCAGGGGCTGTCCGCCGCCCTCCGCACGCCGTACGCGTGCGACCCCAGCCATCACGGCGACCTGCTCTACCCGCAGGCGCAACTCGACGAGATGATCCTGCGGGTGCATCGTGCGGGCGGTCAGGTCGCCGTGCACGCCAACGGCGACGCGGCGGTCGGTGCCGCGATCACCTCGCTGCGGAGGGCGCAAGCCACCGACGGCCGGGTGGGACGGCACCGCATCGAACACTGCCAGGTGAGCGCGCCCAGCGACCTGGCCGCGATCCGGGAAGCCGAACTCGGGGTGAGTTTCTTCGTCAACCACGTCTTCTACTGGGGCGACCGCCACCGCGACCGGTTCCTCGGTGCCGAGCGCGCCGCCGAGATGGATCCCCTCGCCTGCGCCGACGAACTGGGGCTGCGATTCGGACTGCATTCGGACTGCCCGATCACCCCGATGGATCCGCTGGCGACCATCAGGACCGCGGTCACCAGGATGACGAGGGGCGGCACGGTGCTCGGCGGAAACCAGCGGATCGGGGTGGATCGCGCGATCCGGGCCATGACCATCGACAGCGCGTACCTGGTACACGATGAGACCCGTGTCGGTACCTTGACGGCCGGCCGTCGTGCGGACCTGGTGGCGCTCGACGGCAGCCTCGGGGATCTCGCGGACGGCACCACCGAAATCCCCCGTCCCGCAGTGGTCATGATCGACGGAGAAGCGGCGGACATGCGGTAGCCCGAACAGCTGAAACGGAACCGGAACCCGTCTCCGCCGATCAGGCGAAGGCGGGTTCCCGCTACCGGCGGAAACTCCGGCGGTCAGGGGCCGGTGTTGTGGACCCGCAACTCAACGTGGGTCACCTCCTCGCACCCGGAGGTGACCGCGGCTTTGAGCGACGTGTTCGGCGGTCGCGGTCGCATCGTGCTCGACGGCGAGGTCGCGGTCCGTGCCCAGGGGTGGCCGTCGTTCGCGCGGTTGCAGAAGCGGACGAATACTCTGCGTCCGACCACGGCCCTGCGGCGGCAGGTGCCGGTCACTTACCTTTCGTTCGACGTTCTCTCTGCCGACGGTGGCGATTTGATGGCGGCGCCGTATCTGGAGCGCCGTGCTGCTCTCTCCGACCTCGGTCACGAGCTGCACGGGCCCGGCGTGCCCGTGCAGGCCTTGCCGCACTGGGAAAGAGTGGACAGGCTGAATCCTCGGTTGGTCGTGGACATGGCCTGCAGGGCGTCTGGTCAGGGTGGGCTTCGGCACCCCTCTCTGAAAGGCCGGCGCTTCGACGTCGATTTTCAATCGGTTCGTGTGGAGGACCTGTAACCGGCCAGAGGAAAGCCGCCGACACCTTCCCCGGCGTCAGCGGCTCCTCATCCCCTACGTCGGGAACGCTACGCAATGTAGGTCTTACCCGGCTCGGGGGGTGACAGTGACGCCATATCGCCTCTCGGCAAGTGGTCGCTCCCCGCGACTTTTCTGGTGTGGTACCCGGGGTATGAGCGCCACCATCAGGGTGTTCAACAGCGGCGGAGCGGGTGATATTCCGGCGCGCCACAAGCCTGGATCGTTGTAGAACTAAATTTAACTGCGCGAATAGAAGAGCCGGTAGGTGATGGTGAAGCCATTGCGATCGAGGCTGGTCGTTCGAGCCAACCGTGCTCACGTGCGCGGTGGTGGACGACTCCATGACGGCGGCATACATCGGCGAAAGCTGCTGCGGTGTACTGAGATCCGCGGTCGCTGTGAAATACCACGCCACCGACGTCACCACCGCGGGTGCGCACCGCCATCTCGATCGCGTCCGTAACGAGATCGGTGCGCATATGGTCGGTGATCGACCAACCCACCACCCGGCGTGAACAGATGTCGATCACCGTGGCCAAATACAACCACGAGGATCCCACTGGAATTTTGGTAGTGTCCCCACACCACTTCGAATCGACAGCCGTAGCAGTGAAGTTCCGCATCACCAGATCCGGGACCGGTGGGGCCGACTTGTCCGCGATCGTGGTGCGCTTGCGGCGGCGCAGGTGCCGGACCACCACGTGGTGGATCCGCATCAGCCGGGCCACTCGCTTGCGGTTGATCCTGCGCCCACGGGACCGGAGTTCGGCATGCACCCGAGGGGCGCCGTAGGCGCTGCGGTGCTCGGCATGGATGGCACGGATCTCGGCGACCGTCGTTGCTTCCTCGGCCTCGCGCTCGGCGCGAGCATCCTCGGTGGCGAGGTGCCGGTAGTACCCGGACCGGGAGGTCCCGAGCACCCGGCACAGCCGCTGCACGGAAGAACTCGGCGCGATGAGCGGAGATGAAGTCCCAGCGGCGGGTCTTCACTTCACCTCCTTTGCGAAATAGGCGGCTGCCCGGCGCAGGATCTCACGTTCGAGCTGCCATTCCTTCTCGGCACCGCGCAGCCGAGCGTTCTCTGCCCGCAGCCGCGCGAGCTCGTCCGCTTGGGTTTCCCCACCGGCGGTGCTGCCGGCCTCCGGGCGTCCATTGCGGACGGTGTCCTTACGGACCCACGTCCGCAGCGTCTCGCCACTGATACCCAGGTCCGCGGCGACCGCCGCGCACGTGCTGGCCGTCGGCCGCGCTGTACAGTGCGATCGCATCCTTCCGGAATTCCTCCGGGTATAGAGACTGGCGTCCCACTTCGACATCCCTCCTGGCTCTACTAGAACCATTGTCAGGGTGTCCACTCCAAGGGGGCAGCCTCACTAGCAAACCTGCGACCAGCAACTGCTCAACGACCTAACCTTTTCGACGGACGCCCGCACGTCTTGTCGATACGACTCCTAGAGCACACAGCAGCTGACCGGTAACCGCGCTTCGTCCGCTGTTACCGAAGTCGGCCGAGGAGGCAAAACGGGCTGAGTCCCGTTCTGCGGTCACCAGGGTCCGTTTTGGCCTGGACTACCGGTACACCGGAGAATGGCGCTCCACGGCGAACCTACTGTCAGTTTCAGCAGTGGACTGCACGGCGTGGTGGCAGTTTCTCAGTAAGTGCAGTGGTGTTCCGATAGTCTGGCGGTCAGAAGTGCTCTGCACATGCTCGCCCGATCCCCGACATAGTGCGATGCTCGCAACAAGACCGTCGGAGTGATTCGCTACCAGCCCTGGCAGGTGCGCTTCAACAACCATGAACCTTCGATCGTTGGCTTACTTGGTCCCGTTCCGAGGGTAAAGCGTGAGTGCTCAACCGGCGGGTCTGAGGAGTTTCACCTGCGACACCTCCGTCCGCCGCCGGAGCAGATGGTGGAGGTGTCGGATGGTCGACCGTGCTCCGCCGGAAATCCGCTGTCGGAGTGTGCTTTCCTCCTCTCGCCATCCCTATTTGTCATGCCCACCGTGCGGTTCCGTCGACTATGGACGCTCGAACTTGCGTGCTGCGATGATTGACGGGTGCTTCGATCGCACCGATCACGTGTGCCGCTCTGCCGAGCCCATCCCCTTCGGCGGCGGATGCGACCGCGCGGATATCTGGCGTGGGCGGCGGTGATCGCGGTCCACGGGGTGGCGGCGACGGCATGCGTTGCATCGTCGCCCGGCGGTGCGGCGTCCTTTCCCGCGCTGGACGTTGTCACCGAAATCGGTGATCTCGATCATCCTTGGGACGTGGTGGCCGCGCCGGACGGCACCTTGCTGACTGGGGAGCGGTCCGGTCGCTTCATTGTCAAGCGTCCGGACGGCTCCACCAGCGTGATGACCGCAGATCTGTCCGACCTCATCGTCCATAGCGAACTCGGTCTGATGGGTATTGCCCTCGCCTCCGATTTCGAGGTCACCCGCACTCTGTACACGTGCCAGACCCATGCGGCGGGCGAGGTCAGCGACATCCGGGTGCAGACCTGGACCGCGGATGCGCAGTGGACCGCACTGACGCCCACTGGTGTCCTGGTGACCGGGCTGCCGCTGAGCCCCCGTGGCCGGCACGGTGGTTGCCGCCTCCTTCCCCATCCGGACGGGACACTGCTGATCGGCACCGGCGACGCCACGCAGGCTACGGCGCCGCAGGATGTGAATTCTCTCGGCGGCAAGGTGTTACGCGTGGACGCCGCGACGGGGGCGCCCGCCGTGGGCAACCCGTTCCCCGACAGCGCGGTCTACACGCTCGGACACCGCAACGTCCAAGGACTCACGATCCGCCCCGGCACCGGGGACATCTACTCCGTCGAGCAGGGCACCCACCGCGACGACGAGGTGAACCGCCTGATCCCGGGCGGCAACTATGGATGGAAACCGGACACCGGCGACGATTTTTACGACGAATCCGTGCCGATGACCGATCCCGATCGCGTGCCCGGGGCACAGCCGGCGGTGTGGAGTTCGGGCCCCTCCACCATCGCCACCGCCAGCGGCACGTTTGTCACCGGGCGGGGCTGGGGCGACTGGGACGGTGCCCTGGCCCTCGGCGTCCTGAAGGGCCGCCAGGTGCGGTTCCTACGACTCGATCCCACCGGTATCCGTACCGTCACCGACACCACACCACCCGAACTTGCCGACGACTACGGCCGCATCCGCACAGTCGCCGCGCAGCCCGACGGGTCACTGCTCGTCACCACCGACAACGGCGGTGACGACAAGGTGCTCCGCGTGAGACCCGCGACCGGACGATGAGTCCCCACCAACGCGGGTCACACCGCGCGGCGGTCAAGCGCCTCCGGCTTCGCTCCCGAGGACCGATCTGTCACCACCCGACACCACAGCAGTCAGGCCGGGTCGATCAATGCCAACCGCGGGGTGCGCGACCCGAGGATGCCAGTCCCTTGTCAGTGGGCGACAGCGAGATGCACTCCTGGCCTGCGGTGTCCGAGGCGCACCGAGGGCATGTCGTGGGCGGTGGATCGGTGCCCGGCTCGGCCACGCCCACCGGCCGGGCGTGGCCGCGGCACAGCGTGGTCGGTGCCCGGGCCTTGGCCTGGTTCGAAAGACGCCTCCCGCATTCCGCGTAGGCGGAGGTGATCGACCGGCGATCGCGGCGGACAGCGCCCTGATGGGTGGGGGTGGGATCCGAGACGCGTTAGAGTGAGCGGCGGTGTGCCGGGAAGTCTGGTCGGCGAGAATTTGGCGAACCCGACGCAAGGACTGTTTCTCCGGTGCACTCACGCTTCCCGGCGCCTCGGCGCGCTCCGATATCGACTCCCGTTACAGGTGTGGGCGCATGACCCGCCCGTTGCGTCCTCACCCCGGAGCCGACGATCGAAGGCGTCGCCGACAGGGTCCGCGGACCGCCGCGCACCTGTTCGCGCTGGCGCTGTGGCCGGTCGCCGTGATGACGATGGCGCATCGCGTCCTGGTCAAGGCGGTGAACGGATACATCACCGACGATTTCACCCCGGTCTACAACGCCGCCCTCGCGTTCTGGAACGGCCGCGCCGTCTACACGGCGAACTTCTCCTCGGTCGATCCGCACTACCTGTACCCGCCGAGCGGAACCCTGCTGATCGCCCCGATCGCCGTGGTGCCTCCGGAGCTGTCCCGGTGGCTGTTCATCCTCGCCAACACCATCGCGATCGTCGTGGCACTGTATCTCCTGCTGCGGATGTTCAACCTGAGTGTGCGGTCGGTGGCCGCCCCGCTGTTGCTGTTGGGGGCGTTTGCGTCGGAGGCCGTGACGAACACGTTGGTGTTCACCAACATCAACGGGCTGGTGCTGCTCGGTGAGATGGCGTTCCTGGTTCTGCTGCTGCGGCGACGGGACTACTGGTCCGGGGCGGCGATCGGTGTGACCTTCGCGGTCAAACCGATCCTCGCGCCGCTGCTGCTGCTGCCGCTGGTGCGCGGGCAGTGGAAGGTGTTCGTCACCGCGGTCGGGGTCCCGCTGGTGCTGACCGCGGTGGCGTGGCCGCTGGCCGCGGACCCGGCCGCATTCCTCACCCATACCGCCCCGTACCTGATGGAGTCGCGGGACTATTTCAATAGCACGATCGTCGGCAACGGCGCCTACTACGGACTGCCGCCGTTGCTGATCGCGGGTCTGCGGACCCTGTTCGCCGCCCTGGTCGCGGTGTCACTGTGGCTGCTGTGCCGCTACCACCGCGGGGACGAGCTGTTCTTCGTCACGACCACCTCCGGGGTGCTGCTGGCGGGGTCGTTCCTGCTCGGCTCGCTGGGGCAGATGTATTACTCGATGATGCTGCTGCCGCTGCTGCTGTCGGTGGTGTTGCCGAACTCGGTGATGCGGAACTGGCCGGCCTGGTTGGCGGTGTACGGGTTTTTCAGCTACGACAGTTGGCTGTCCGGTCCCTTCCCCGAGGCCGGGCGGGCCGCGGAATACATGAAGACCACCTTCGGGTGGAGTCTGCTGCTGATCGTTATTTCCGGGGTGCTCGGGTACCGGCACCTGCACACGCGCCGGACACCGCCCGCGGTGCAGCCGGATCCGGTCATCGCGTGAAGGGCGGCGGCGCGCACCGGGCCCGCACGGAACCCGTGTCGGCGCACGGCGCGGAAAGTTCGCGGCGATCGGTGCCGAGAGACCACTGCCGAGATGAGTCGGTGAACACCCATCAGCACACCCCGTGCCCGCCGAGAAGCAGCCACGACGCCCGTGCCGCAGCCGCTGCGGCGCGGCACCGCGGGCACGTTCCCTTCGTACCCGGCGGCGAGGCATCCTCCCACCGGGCGGCCCAGGACTATCGGCACGACCTCGACGGCCTGCGCGGGCTCGCCATCGCCATGGTGGTGCTGTTCCACCTGTGGGTCGGGCGGGTGTCCGGCGGGGTCGATGTGTTCCTCGTGCTGTCCGGATTCTTCTTCACCGGAATGTTGCTGCGGCGCAGCGACGCGCACGTTCGGCTTCCGGTACGGCAGATCCTGACCCGTACCGCGCGGCGGCTGCTGCCGGCGCTGGTGGTGGTGCTGGCGGCCACCGCGCTGGTCACCGTGATCACCCGGCCGTTCACACAGTGGGATGCGACCGCGGATCAGCTGCTGGCGTCGGTGTTCTACCTGCAGAACTGGGAGTTGGCGCGGACTGCGGCCGAGTATCAGGCCGCCGACGCCTCGGTCAGTCCGATGCAGCACTTGTGGTCGATGTCGGTGCAGGGCCAGTTCTATCTGCTCGCCCTGGCGGTTCTCACAGCCATCGTCGGGGTGTGCCGCCGCGGCCGGTGGCCGGGTGCGGTGCGCCCGGTCACCGCGGTGGTCCTCGCCGCCGCCGGGACCGGGTCGTTCTGCTACGCGATCGCCGCCTCGCGGACGCAGCAGTCGTGGGCCTACTACGACACCGCTGCCCGGCTGTGGGAGCTAGTGGCCGGCGCCCTGCTGGCCCTGGCGATCGGCCGGGCGGTGGTGCCGCGGTGCGGCCGGTCCGTCCTCGCCGGCGCCGCTCTGGCCGTCATTCTCACCTGCGGGCTGATCTTCGACGGGGCGACCCAGTTTCCCGGGGCGGCGGCGCTGGTCCCGGTTGGGGCGACCTGTGCGCTCATCCTCGCCGGCGCCGGAACCACCGGTACACCGGATGCACCGATGGTGGTGCGGCTGCTCGCCTCCCGCCCCTTCGTCGAGCTCGGGCGGATCGCCTACGCCCTGTACCTGTGGCACTGGCCGGTGCTGATCTTCTACCTCAGCTGGCGCGAACGCCCAGCCGTCGGGCTGACCGGCGGACTGATCGTCCTCGCGGTCTCGCTGCTGCTGGCCTGGCTCACCTACACATGGGTGGAAACTCCCCTGCGCAGCGGCCGCCGACCGCAGCCGGCGTCGCCGCTCCGCGCCGTCACCCGCCCCCGCGTCGTCACCTCGATCGTGGTCGCGGCGGCTCTCGCCGTGGTGGCGGTGGCCGGCGGGTGGAAAGGGTATCTGGCGCAGAATCCGGAAACCGCCGCCCGCGTCGGCGGGCTCGACCCGAAGATCTACCCCGGGGCTGCGACACTGACCGACGGGGTGTTCACCCCGCACGCAAAGATGCGGCCGAGTCTGCTCGAGGCCCCCGGGGATCTGCCACCGTCGAGCTTCGATGGATGTATCTCGGACCTCAGCACCCGAGAAGTGATCTCCTGCCGCTACGGTGACCTCGCTGCCACCCGGACACTGGCGGTGGTGGGCAGCTCGCACGCCGAGCACTGGCTGACCGCGCTCGACGCCATCGGCAAGAACCGCGGAGTGCGGATCGTGTCATATCTGAAAATGGGATGCCCGCTGAATCTGGGCGAGCCGATGCTCGGTGATCAACCCTATCCGGATTGCCGAGACTGGTCCGCCGAGGTACTCGACCGGCTGCGCGATGACCGCCCCGATGCGGTGTTCTCCACCGCCACCCGTCCCAGCCCCGACGGGCCCGGCGACATCACCCCCGACGACTACACCCAGGTGTGGGCCCGGTACGCGGACTTCGGGTTGCTGTTCCTGGGGATCCGCGACACCCCCTGGTTGCATCGGGACGGGGTGCCCTACCGGGCGATCGACTGCCTGGCCGACGGCGGTGACGCCGACTCGTGTGGCATGCCGCGGGATGCAGTGCTGGCGGCGAGCAACCCCGCCGCCGCGGCCGCCGCCCTGTTTCCGCTCGTGCATCTGCTCGATCTGTCCGACGCGGTCTGCGATGTGACGATCTGCCGGGTCGTCGAGGGCAACATCCTGCTCTACCACGACTCCCATCACCTGTCGGCGACCTACGTGCGCAGCCTGATTCCGGAGCTGGACCGGCAGATCGGCGCCACCACGGCCTGGTGGTAGCCCAAGTTGGGGAATCCGGGCGCCGCCGCGATAGGGTGAAGATGGTGCGCCGGGAAGTCTGGTCGGCAAATGTTTTCGCAACTCTCCGACCGGACGAGGACCGCATCATGTGCATCCCACCCTCACTCCTGCCCGTCAGCCGCCGCACCCTCGAAGCGGCGTGGACCGTGGGTAGGTGGCCGCGATGAAATACGTTCCCCTTGCCACGCACGGCATTTACCACGATTCCGCAGACAGCGTCCCGGTGCGCCGGGCCTGCCGGGACCGCCTCGAGCACTGGCACGTCCCCCACGCACTGCAGCGGTTCGACACCTCCCTGGGAGTGACCACCGTGCTGTCGGCCGGAACGAGCACCACCGGGCGTCCGCCGGTGGTGCTGCTGCCCGGGGCCGATCTGAACGCGGCCACAACCCTGGCCACCGTGTGCGCCCTGCGGGGACAGCACCGCGTCCTGGTCCCGGACATTCCCGGCGAACCGGGTCTGAGCTCGTCGCGGCGCCCGCACCGGTACCGGCATCTGCTTCCGGTCTATGGGCACTGGCTCGACGAGTTGCTCCCGCAACTGTGCAGTGAGCCGGTGATCCTGGTCGGGCATTCCCTCGGCGCCGGAATCGCCCTCGCCTCCACACCGTCCGATCGTGTCGCAAAACTGGTCCTGGTCAGCCCGGCGGGCCTCGTCGCGATGCGGCGCACCCGGGAGCTGACCTGGTTGCGCACGAAGTGGCGGCTCGACGCCACCCTCGGCAACAGCGAACAACTGCTGTCGTATCTGATGTCGCCGCGGTTCACCCCCGACATGAGCCTGGTCTCCTGGTACAGCATGGTCGCCGAGCACTGTTTCCCTGGTCGGCTGCCCCGGCGTCTGCCCGCCCGGCTGGTACGCCGCTGGTCCGGTGTCCCGGTCGTCGTCGCGACCGGGGAACACGACCGACTGGTGACCGCGCAGTCGCTGCGCCCCCGGGTGCGATCGCTGCTCGGTGTCGACATCCACACCCTTCCCCGGTGCGGGCATCTGGCGTTGCGCGAGGCACCCGGCACGGTCGCCGAGCTGATCACCCCCGCTCCGAACAATCAGAAGGAAGCCGTGTGAATACCCGCCCGACCGCCACCCCCCTGTTCCCGCGTGGATCGTGGGCCGAAGCCTCCCGCATCACCGAGATCCTCCGTAAGGAAACCGTCGGCGGTGCCCTGCTACTCGTGGCGACCGTCGCTGCGATGGTGTGGGCCAATTCGCCCTGGTCGAGCGGCTACGATGCGCTGCGCGACTTCACGGTCGGTCCCGAAGCGCTGCACCTGAATCTGTCGATCGGAACCTGGGCAGCGGACGGGTTGCTGGCGATCTTCTTCTTCGTCGTCGGCCTCGAACTCAAACGCGAGTTCGTCGCCGGGGACCTGCGTGACCCGCGGCGGGCGGCGCTGCCGATCGCCGCCGCGGTCGGCGGCATGGCCGCACCCGCAGTAGTGTTCGTCGCCGTCAACGCCCGCACCGGCGGTGACGCCCTGCAGGGGTGGGCGATCCCCACGGCCACCGACATCGCCTTCGCCCTCGCGGTGTTGGCGGTGATCAGCACCCACCTGCCGTCGACGCTGCGCACCTTCCTGCTGACCCTCGCGGTCGTCGACGACCTGCTGGCGATCACCATCATCGCGGTCTTCTATACCGACAAGTTGTCGGTGTTGCCGCTGCTGGCGGCGTTGATCCCATTGGCAGCGTTCACCGTGGCCGTGCAGCGGCGGATCCGGTCGTGGTGGCTGCTGCTTCCCCTCGCCGCGCTGACCTGGGCGTTGGTGCATGCCTCCGGGGTGCACGCCACCGTCGCCGGGGTGCTGCTCGGCTTCGCCGTCCCGGTCCTGCGCAGCCGGGCCGCCGGCGGCCCGGACGCCGGACCGGGGTTGGCCGAGCACTTCGAGCACCGGATCCGCCCGATCTCGGCCGGATTCGCGGTCCCGGTGTTCGCGTTCTTCGCCGCCGGCGTCACCATCGGCGGGCTGACCGGCCTGACCGACGCCCTGTCCGATCCGATCGCGGTCGGCATCATCGCCGGCCTGATCGTCGGCAAAACGGTCGGGATCTTCGGCACCACCTACCTGCTGTCCCGGTTCACCCGGGCCACCCTCGATGCCGGGCTGCGCTGGATCGACGTCCTCGGGGTCGCGATGCTCGCCGGCATCGGGTTCACCGTGTCCCTGCTGATCGGGGAACTCGCCTACGGGCAGGCCAGCGCGGCCGAGGATCACGTCAAGATCGGTGTGCTCTGCGGTTCGGTGGTCGCCGCGGTCACCGCGGCCGGCGTGCTGCGGCTGCGGAACCGGGCGTATCGGCTCATCGCCGAACAGGAAACCGTCGACGCCGATGGCGACGGAATCCCCGACGTCTACCAGGACAGCCACCGCGAGTGAAGTTCCGCGACCGGGCCTCGAGGACAACATTTGCGCAGCAGTCGCGGGTGTTCTGTCGCGTCCGTCGGTCGCGTATCGCGCCTAATGCAGCCCAGCGCCGACGAGGCAGCCCTGGTCCGCCGAGCAGTGATCGTTCCCGGGGGGCCCGAAACCCTACGACACCAAGCGCTTTCCGACACACCGGCCGGGCGGGGTGATCGGCTGATCCTGGTCGACGCGCCCCACCAAGCGGTGCTCAGAGATTGACGGACACCCACACGTACGTGGCGAGCAGCACCAGGTGCACTCCTGCCTGGAGTGCGGTGACGCGGCGCGGAACGATGGTGAGCATGCTGACGACAACGGTCGCCGCCAGCAACACTAACTGGGGGGATTCGAGGCCGAGCAATACCGGGCCGTCGAGCCAGATCGCGGCCACCGCGATAGCGGGAATGGTCAACCCGATGCTGGCCATCGCCGATCCGAAAGCAAGTCTCAGGCTGATCTGAATCCGATTGCGCCCCGCTGCACGGACCGCAGCGAGCGCTCCCGGCAGCAGCACCAACAGCGCGATCACCATCCCCACCACGGCGTAGGGCGATCCGGCGCCGGCCACCGCGGCCGCCGGGGAGGTCACCGTCGCCAACCCCACCACCGTGACCAACGCCACCAACAAAAGCCCCAGGCTCACCCACGCACTGCGGCTCGTCACCGCGGCGGTCGGTGCGTCTTCGCCCGGGGTGTCGGAGAGTGGCACCGGCAGGAGTGGCTCCCGATGGCGCCCGGTCTGGGTGCGCACGAACATCCCGTACAACAGCAGCGACACCGCCGCGGCGAAAATCAACTGCCCGGAAGAGAACTCGAAGCCCGGCCGGCTCGTGTCGAATGTCGGTACCACCAGTGTCAGGAAGACCACGGAGGCCACCGTGGTCAGGGCGGCCACGGTTCCGTCCGCGTCGAACAGCACCACCCGACTCGCAGAGCACCAATCAGCAGCGACACCCCCACGATGCCGTTGAGGGTGATCATCACCGCGGCCACCACGGTGTCTGTGGCCAGCCCCGCCGCCTCGGGGCCGCCGGGGACCATCAACGTCACGATCTACGCCACCTCGATCACGGTGACCGCGATCCCCGACCTTGTGCGCGACCGCCTCCGCCTGACGTAGCGCTGCCAGCACCGTGCCGACCAGAACCACCGCTACCCCGAGCACGCCCGCCGGCGGCCCCACATCTCGCCCCCAAGACCACACCAGCACCAGCGCCGCCGCGATCAGCATCAGCAACGGCCACAATTCGACTGCAGCATGAGCGACGCGGGTTATGAAGAGCACTGTGCCAGGTCCGCCGGCGTGCGCGCGGGATTGCATCACCCAACACCCGAAGGCAGTCCCCGCGCGATCGACGCCCTACTCGATCCGCAAGCCTGACTGCGACCGACGAGAGTACGACGCTCGCCATAGGAAATGCCTCGCCCCGGAACTCCGGGCTTACTGAAGGCGTTCCTGACTATGGCTGGGACCCAGGGCGACTGGTCCCGCCCTGGTTCGGCGGCGCGGTGACCGTCTGGGTACAACCCGTCAGGGGTGTCCGTTGTGATCGTCGCCGCGGGCGTCTTCCTCGATCAGGTGGTCGAGTAGCTCCGTGGTGGCGTCGGCGGCGAGGGAGAAGGGTTCGAGGACCACCTCGGCGCCGGCTGCTCGCAGTTGCTCGGCGTCGTGGACGGTGTGCGCTGTGAGAGCGATGTGACCACGGTACTCATGGTGGTTCAGGGCGTGCAGGAGCGCCCGGTTGGTCTCGAGCAACGGGATGGTGCTGATCACGAACCGGGCCTGGTTCAGCGGCAGCGTGTCGAGGAAGTGCACGTCCTCGGCGCTGCCGTAGATGGCGGTGACGCCGTCGCGGGTGTTCGCTCCGACCCGCTGGGGGTCGAAGTCGACGGCCAACACCCGGTGTCCGGCCCGGCTGAGGTGGTCGGCGACGTGCCGGCCGAACCGTCCGAGTCCGTAGAGGATGGCGTACACGTCGGATTCGGCCTGGGTGACCTCGGATGCGCGGCTGCCGGTCCACTCGAACACCCGCAGCCACCGCTGGAGTCGGGCGTAGATCTGGTGCGAGTACAGGATCAGGTAGGTCGAGCCACCGATCGTGGCGAGCCCGACGACGGTGATCAGGCTGACGGTGGCGTTTGTGATATGGCCGAGGCTCAGGCCCAACGCGGCCAGGATGAGGGAGAACTCGGAGATCTGGGCGACGGTCAGACCGGCCAGGAACCCGACCCGCACCGGGTAGCGCATCGCGGCCATGATTAGCACGACGATCAGCGGGTTTCCGATGAGCACGAACAGCGAGAAGATCACCGCCTCCGGAATCTGGTCGGCGGCGTGGGTGAATTCGAGCCGGGAACCCAGATCCAGGAAGAAGAACAGCAGCAGGAAGTCGCGCAGGCTCACCAGCCGTGCTCCGAGCGCGTCACGGTACGGAGTGGACGCCAACGACACCCCGGCGAGGAAGGCCCCGACCTCGGAGCTGAAGCCCAGGGCGTCGCTCACCGCGGCGATCGAGACCGCATAGGCCACCCCGAACAGCACCAGCAGTTCCTGGGATCGGGCAATGTGGTGCAGCAGCCAGGGCAGCACGTACCTCATCAGGACGGCGACGGCGGCGAGCAGGCCGACACCCTTGACGACGACCATCGCGATGTTCACGGCCAGACTGTCCCCGTTCTGCCGTCCGAAGACGTTGAGCGCGATCATCACCAGCACGACGACGATGTCCTGGACGATCAGGAATCCGACCGCGATCCGCCCGTGAAGTTGCTCGAGCTCGCGTTTGTCGGACAACAGCTTCACGATGATGATGGTCGAGGAGAACGTCAGGGCGACCGCGACATACACCGCGGTCACCGCGTCCATGCCCAGCGCGATCGCTATCAGGTATCCGACTACCGAGGTGAACAGCACCTGGCCGAGACCGGTCGCGAGGGCGACGGGACCGGTGCTGCGGATCAGATGCAGGTCGAGTTTCAGGCCGACGAGGAACAGCAGGATGGCGATGCCGAGGCGGGCCAGGAGCTCGATCGTGCTGTCGGCGGCCACCCAGCCGGTGCCCGCCGGCCCGACCAGGATGCCGACCCCGATGAACGCGACGATCATCGGCTGCCGCAGCCGGGTGGCCAGCAACCCGGCCACCGCCGCGATGGCCAGGATGACCGCGATCAGGGCGAAGTCGTGCAAGTCCGCCATGTGTGACTCCTTCGCGTTGCGGCACTGTGCATCGTTGCTGCATGGCTCGCTGACCGTTGGGAATTCAATTCAGGCTTCCTCCGGCGGCCAGGTAGCCGTCGATGGCGCGTTGGAGGCGGTCGAGGGCGGTGCCGTAGGAGGTGAAGTCGCCGGTGTGCTGGGCCTCGCGCAGACTGCCCAGGGCTGCGTTGAGTTCCAGGACGGCGGCGGTCAGTTCCTCGGACACGTCCGGGGGTGTGGCGGGCGGCGTACCCACCGATGGTGGCGGCGCGGTCTCCGGTGGAGGGGGCGGGGGTGCGGTTGCGGCGTCGCCGCCGGGTGCGGTCGCCGCGCGTCCGGTGCCAGCGCCGAAGACCTGGTCGAGGGCTTCGGCGAGGGTGGGGGCGTAGCCGACCCGGACCCCGCCGGTGCCGGGTTCGCGGTAGCTGACGAGCACGCGGGCCAGCTGTGGGAATGTTGATCCCTCGGCGGTGGTGGACAGGCGTTCGGTGAACAAGGGTTCGACGTAGAGGACGCCGCCGTCGGCGATCGGCAGGGTCAGTAGGTTCCCGTAGTGGATGCGGTTCGACCGCTCCAGCAACGTGCGCTCGGACGCCACTCGGGTGTCGGAGATCATCGAGTTCTGGATCTGCTGCGGCCCCTGGGTCAGGGTGTCGGTCGGCAACTGCAGCACCTCGATCCTGCCGTAGTTCTCGGGGTCCGAGCGCACCGAGAGGTAGGCGGAGAGGAATTCGCGGTTGAACCCGACCATGGCGGAGGCAAGCCGGAACGACGGCTGAGCGGTGGCCTGGTCCCCGACGAGGATGTAGTAGGGGGGTTGCTGGCCGCTGGTGTCCGAGGTCGGATCGGACGGCACGGACCAGAACGCGTTGTTGGTGAAGAACTCCCGCGGTTCGTTGACGTGGTACTTGGCCAGACGTTCACGCTGGATCCGGAACAGGTCCTCGGGATAGCGGAAATGGGCACGCAGATCCTCGGAGATCGCCTCGTCGGGCCGGACGGTGCCCGGGAACACACTCATCCACGCGGCCAGGACCGGATCGTCCTGATCAACCTGGTAGAGGGTGACGGTGCCGTCGTAGGCGTCGACGGTCGCCTTGACCGAATTTCGGACGTAGGAGACTTGCTCCCGGGGCAGTGTCCGTCCGGTGTCGGGGTCGGTGACGACCGGTTCGCTCAGGGCCCCGGCTTGCGAGTACGGGTAGTGCTCGACGGTGGTGTAGGCATCGACAATCCAGGTGATCCGCCCGTCCACGACCGCCGGATACGGGTTGTTGTCGGTGGTCAGCCACGGGGCGACGTGTTCGACCCGGGTGGTGGGGTCGCGGTTGAAGATGATCTTCGACTCCGGCCCGATGGCGCCGGAGAACAGGATGTTTCGCTCGGCGTACTGGGCGGCGAACGCCAGCCGGTTGACCCAGTTCCCGATCGGCACCCCACCGGTCCCGGTGTAGGTGTAGGTGGCGGTGTCGGTGTCGTACTCGCGCGGGGTGGCGCCCGCCCCGGCGCCGACGATGGCGTAGTCCGGGCTCTCGGACTGCGCGATCACCTCGCCGTAGTAGATGCGCGGCTGTTCGACCGGGATGATCTGGTTTCCGACGGCCTGGGAGGCGATGTCGCTGACGGTGTAGATCGGGTAACCGCTGTCACTACTACTGCTCTGCCCGGAGGCGTCCCGGACGGCGGCATTGACCCGGTTCGCCGGCGCCGCGACGAACCCGTTGCCGTGGGTATAGACCAGATGCCGGTTGATCCACTGAGTCTGGTTGCCGCTGAGGCTGTTCGGGGCCAGTTCGCGGGCGGCGACGATGTAGTCGGCGAGTTCGCCGTCGATGGTGTAGCGGTCGATGTCGAGGGTGGGGGTGAAACCGTAGAAGTTCTTCAGCTGCTGCTGCTGGGTGAAGGTGCGCGAGAGCACATTCGGGTCCAGCAGCCGGGCATTGGCGATGGTGGTGACGTCGGCCGGGACCTCTCGCGGCGGCCGGGTACCCACCCCCGGGTAGTCCCGGTATTCGACCCGGTCGGGTCCGAGTCCGTACGCCTGCCGGGTGGCGGCGATGTTGCGTTCGATGTAGGGGCTTTCCCGGTCGGCGGCGTTCGGGCGGACCGAGAACTGTTCCATCAGCGCGGGGAAGATCCCGCCGACCAGGATCGAGGACAGCACCAGCAGGGCGGCGGCCATCGCCGGGATCCGCAGATCCCGCACCACGATCGCGGCGAAGAACGCGATCGCGCAGATGATTGCGATGGCGAACAGGATCAACCGTGCCGGGAGTACGGCGTTGATGTCGGTGAAACCGGCACCGGTGAAGGTGGGTTCCTTCCGGCTCCCCCACAGCAACGCATACCGATCCAGCCAGTAGGCGACCGCCTTGAGCGCGATGAACGACCCGGCCAGCACCGCGAGCTGAATCCGCGCCGCCCGGGTCAGCGCACTCACCCCCGCCCCGGGCTCATCCCGACCGCCGGGCTCGTCCCGATTCTTGCTGTTGCCGCCGTCCTGATCCTGGTTCGTGGTCGTGCTCTTGAACGACAGCCGCAGCCCACCGAACAGGTAATGCGTTGCCAGGTTCAGCACGAACGCCAGGAACGTCGCCACGAACAGCCAGGTCAGCACCAACCGGTAGAACGGCAGGTCGAACACGTAGAAGCCGATGTCGTGACCGAACTCCGCATCTACCGTCCCGAACCCGCCGCCGCGGAGGAACAGCTGCACCGTGGCCCAGTTCGCCTGTGCGCTCAACCCGAACGGGACCGCAACCAGCAGCGGAACACCGATACCGAACCACCGCGGCCGGCTCATCACCACAGTCCGGTACTCCTCGATCGGGTCCTTCGACGACACCGCGGCCGCGAACAGCGGGCGCGACCGGTACGCCCACACCAACACCGCGAACATCAACCCGGCCACCACGAGCGTCACCACGACGAACAGGATCAACCGGGTCACCAGCACCGTCCCCCACACCGACCGGTACCCGAGCTCCCCGAACCACAACCAATCGATATACACCGACACCAGCCGGGGCCCGATCACCAGTAACGCCACGAAGGCCAGCAGCACCACCACCGACACCGACGCCCGCCGCGACAGCAACCGCTCCGGCTCGGAGGATGCCATGCTCGCCTCCCGGCGCTCGCCCAGTTCGCGAGAGAATCTCGCTGACCCTCCAGCAAATCCGGGATGTCCGATTTATCCCATTCTAGAGGCCCTCGCCGGCGCACACATGGATACGTATGGCGGCGGATATCCGCCTGTCATCAGCGCTGGGGCCAATTTCGTGACGACCGGGTCACTACCCATAGCGGCCCGCCCTAATGTTGTCGCAGCGGCTTCCGGCTCCGGCGTTGCCACGGGGCCCTCACCGCCGGTGAGGCCTCCTGCCGCAACCGAATCGAACAACCTTGACTTTACCTCTACTTTAACATTGATCTACTTGCACCTTACTCTAGATCGGGTTACCGTCCACTCAGCTGCAAGTACGGCGGCGAACCTCCGCCTCTGACCCATGAGCAGGCGGGGTTCCGTCCAATCGAGAGATTGGACGGCTGCCCGTCACGTAGCGCGCCGACGTCGAATCGTTTTTCCGTCGGACGCCGCAACACGGGCTGCGGATCCCACCGGTTCGGCATGGGCGCGCGGACCGGTGGGGTTTCCTCGCGTGCACTAGTCCCTAGTCCTCGCTCGCTGCACCCTTTCGAAGACCGCGGGATCCCGGCGGCGCGCGCGGCGATGACCAAGGAGTGCTACGAAGTGTCTCGATCGCACCGACCGCGTTCACTGCTCCCCCGCCCCGGTCACTGTCCAGGGCAGGAACGAGCGCGTCGGCATGCGGCGCGGACAGCTTTGATCGCGGTTTATGTAGTGGCAGCGACGGGATGCGGTGCGTCGTCACCGGAGAGTGCACCGCCGTTCTGGCGTTGGACGTCGTCACCGAGATGGGCGGTCTCGACCATCCCTGGGACGTGGTGTCCGCGCCGGACGGCACGCTACTGACAGGCGAGCGATCCGGCCGGTTCGTCGTCAAACGGCCGGACGGTTCCACCGGTGTGCTGGTCGCGGATCTGTCCGACCTCGTCGTCCACGGTGAGCTCGGTCTGATGGGCATCACCCTCGCCTCCGACTTCGATCGCACCCGCACCCTGTACGTGTGCCGGACCCATGCCGCCGGTGCGGTCACCGATATTCGGGTGCAGTCCTGGACGGTGGACGCGCAGTGGACCGCGCTGACACCCACCGGCGTCCTGGTCGGCGGCCTGCCCCTGAGCGCCCGCGGCCGACACGGCGGCTGCCGCATCCTCCCCCGCCCGGACGGGACACTGCTGATCGGCACCGGCGACGTCACCGACGCGGCGGCGCCACAAGACTCCGATCCCTCGGCGGCAAAGTACTGCGGGTCGACGGCGCCACCGGGGCACCCGCAGCGGGCAACCCGTTCCCCGACAACACCGTCTACACGCTCGGACACCGCAACGTCCAAGGGCTAGCCATCCGCCCGGACACCGGCGAGATCTATGCCGTCGAGCAGGGCACCCACCGCGACGACGAGGTCAACCGACTGACACCCGGCGGCAACTACGGATGGAACCGGACACCGGCGACGGCTTCTACGACGAATCCCTCCCAACGACCGACCCCGACCGCGTCCCCTCGGCCGTTGCGGCGGTGTGGAGGTCAGGTGCCGCGACGATCGCTACCGCCAGCGGCGCCTTCGTCACCGGCCCCGTGTGGGGCGAGTGGGACAACGCCATTGCGGTCGGCGTCCTGAAGGGACAACAGGTGCTGTTCCTGCGCCTCGACCCCGCTGGCACCGGGGTCCTCGCCGAGGCCGCACCCCCGGAACTGGCCGGTCACTACGGCCGCATCCGCACCGTCGCCGTCCAGCCCGACGGCTCGCTGCTCATCACCACCGACAACGGCGACGACGACAAGGTGCTCCCAGTAACCCCCGCAACCGGGCGATGAGCGAAGTCGATCGCCTCGCCGGCGGTTGACCGCAACGGCCCCGTTGGCGCTATCCGTACCATCACTGGCGGGCTCCAACTCCGAGGCTGGTCGTGCGGCGTCGAAGTTGTTTGTCGACGGCGACCACGGCTGTGGTGACAACGGCGATCGCGAGGATGCGGATCCACGCGTCGGCGTTGATCGGGGCGGTGCCGAAGACCGTGTTCATGGCGGGCAGATAGGTGATGGCGATCTGACCGAATGCCTGGGCGGTGACACCGACGATGATCCAACGGTTGCTGAACAGGCCGATCCGCCAGGCCGAGCGGCTCAGGGATCGACAGCTGAACAGGTAGAAGGCCTCGACGACGACGAAGAGGTTCAACGCCGCCGTGCGGGCCTGCTCGAGGCTGGCGCCGTGCGCTTGCTCCCATTCGAACAACCACCACGAGCCGGCCACCAGCAAGGACGAGACCAGCAAAATTCTGACGATCAGGGCACCGGTCAGCAGCGGCTGATCCGGGCGGCGCGGGGGGCGAGTCATGATCCCGGCTTCCTTCGGTTCGAAGGCGAGCATCAGCCCGAGGGCGACCGCGGTGGTCATGTTGATCCACAGGATCTGGGTCGGCAGGATCGGCAGTGCGGTCCCCAGCACGATGGCGACGAGGATGACCAGGCCCTCACCGAGGTTCGTCGGCAGCGTCCAGGTGATGAACTTGGTGAGGTTGTCGAACACCCCGCGCCCCTCTTCCACGGCCGCCTCGATCGTGGAGAAGTCGTCGTCGGTGAGCACGATGTCGGCGGCGTCCTTGGCCACCTCGGTGCCGCTCTCCCCCATCGCGACCCCGATGTTGGCCTGCCGGAGCGCGGGAGCATCGTTGACTCCATCACCGGTCATGGCGACCACCTGGCCGCGCGCCTGCAACGCCTCGACGAGTCGCAGTTTCTGTTCGGGCGACACCCGGGCGAACACTGCCGCCCGGTCCACTGCCTCGGGATACTCCTCAGCCGGGAGTGCGGCGAGATCGGTACCGGTCAGGACCGCACCGATCCGGTCATTGTTCGGGTCGAGCAGCCCCACCTGCCGCGCGATCGCTGTGGCGGTACCGGCGTGATCGCCGGTGATCATCTTCACCGAGACACCCGCCTTCCGGCATGCGCGAACGGACGCGGCCGCCGCCGTGCGGGGTGGGTCCAGCATGGCCTGCAGCCCGGTCAGCACCAGCGTGCCCGGCAGGATTGGGTCGCCGAACTCGTCGGGGTCGACGACCGGGCGGACGGCGGTGGCCAGGACACGCAGGCCCTGCCCGGCGAGGCCGTCGGCGGCGCGCAGCACCTGTCTGCGCTCGATCGGGCGGACGGACCCGTCATCGGCCAGCACCCCGTCACACAGCTCGATCACCCGCTCGACAGCTCCTTTGGCCAGGACGACGTGCTCTCCGGTGTCGCGGCTGCGGTGCAGGGTCGCCATGTACCGGCGCTCGGAGCTGAAGGCGATGGTGGCCACGCGTGGATGGGTCTCCGTGAAACCGGTGAGGTTCAGGTTCGCCTTGGTGGCCGCGACCATCATGGCTGCCTCGGTGGGATCGCCGAGAATCGTCCATCGACCGCTGTCGTGGCGCAGTAGCGCGTCGTTGCAGGCGGCGCCCGCCAGCAGGCACCACCGCAACGCCGGATGGGACTCGATCGGTGCCGCGGTGCCCTCACCCTCGTCCTCGAGCAGTTGTCCCTCGGGGTTGTAGCCGGAGCCGGTGACCTCGAACTGGCCGTCCGGGGTCCATATCCTGCGGACGGTCATCTGGTTTTCGGTCAACGTACCGGTCTTGTCCGAGCAGATGACCGTGGTACTTCCCAGCGTTTCCACCGCCGGAAGCCGCCGGACGACCGCACCGCGCCGCGCCATCCGGGACACCCCGATGGCCAGGGTGATGGTGACGGCCGCGGGCAGACCTTCCGGAATCGCCCCGACCGCCAAAGCGATGGCGGCGGTGAACGTCTCGATCGCGTCCTGCCCACGCAGCAGTCCGATACCGAAGGTCGCCGCGGCCAAGGCGAGGATGGCAACAGTCAGAATCTTGCTGAACTCGGTGAGTTTCGTCGTCAGTGGTGTGGCCAGCGACTCCGCGGCTCCGACCAGCCGGTGGATTTCGCCGAACTCGGTCTCCGCGCCGGTCGCCACCGTCACTCCGGTGCCGGTACCGGCGGTGATCAAGGTGCCCGAGTACGCCATGTTCCGCCGGTCGGCCACCGGGGCCGGCCGGGGCACGATCACCTCGTCCTTGGTGACCGGGGCGGACTCTCCGGTCAGCGGCGATTCGTCCGCCCGCAACTGCGCCACCCGGATCAACCGCAGGTCGGCCGGGACCTTGTCACCGGCCTCCACGTTCACCAGATCGCCCGGCACGAGCGCCTCGGACGCAATGGTCTGTCCCTGGCCGTCGCGGACGACTCTGGCCGTCGTGTGCACCATCGACCGGAGACTGTCGAGTGCCGACTCTGCCTTCGATTCCTGGATGAATCCGATCACCGCGTTGGCCACGACCACCGCGAAGATGACCGCCGAGTCGACGTACTCACCCAGCACAGCGGTGATCGCTCCCGCGACGAGGAGCACGTAGATCAGCGGATTGTGGAACTGTGTCAGCATCCGCATCACGACCCCGGGGCCGGCGACGGCGGGCAGCGTGTTCGGGCCGAACGATTCCAGTCGCCGCGCGGCCTCGTCGCTGGACAGACCGCGGTGCGGGTCGGTTTCGAGCAACAGCACCACCTCGTGCGCTGCAATACTGTGGTGCGTGTTGCGCCCGCCCGTCCGCCACGCCGAGTCGGTGTCGGCGCTTCTCGATCCGCCGGTGTCCTCGCCTCCACGGGAGGTCGACACCCGGTTCACCGACGATCACCCGCGGCACCCGGAGCCGAGTCACGGGGTGATTCCCGCCGGACGGCGTCGGGAACATCGGCCCCCGGGCCCACCGGTCCGACCGGCGAGGGCTCGACAACCAGTACCGGCACCCTGGCGTGCTGCACCAAATCGGCGGACACGCTGCCCAACAGCCGAGGCGTGCGGCCACGACCGCGCCTGCCGACGACCAGTAGGTCCATGTCCTGCTCGTCGGCGAACCGGCGCAACGTCTCACCAGGGGGCCCGGCCAGTACCTCGTAGGTGGTCCGAACACCGACAATGCGGGACGCTGCACTCGCCAACCGCTCCGTCGCCGCCGCGACCGGTCTCGTTGCATCGCCGTCGACCGCGTCGTCGTAGGAGACCACCTCCGCGAGCACGAGGGCCCCGCATCGGTCACCCATCAGAGCGAGCGCGGCGTTCAGGGCGCGCTCCGCCTCGGCCGAGCCGTCCAGTCCGATCAGCATCCGCGGCTTACGCGGATCGGCCGACTCCGCAGCTCCCGTATCGCCCGGACCCGAGGCAGCCAGCAGCGGGCGGCGCTCGACCCGTTCGAAAGCGATCGGCACGAACAACGGCCCCAACGCCACCGCGATGCCCGTCCACAGCGGGGAGTGGCCGCGCCGGGCCATCCACCATCCGGTGACCAGGCCGATGAGGATCCACCCGAAGACGAACACCACCACGACGATCGAGTTCATTTCCTCACAATCGTCGGCAGGCCACCCAGGCCGCTAGTGGCGAACGGCACCTTCTCGAATGACCTTCGAAAGGGGGGCTCACACCCGGTGAAAGGACCGAGCACTTGGATTCCGCGGCAGTTCCCGGCAGGCGCACCGGCCACGCACGAATCGGGAATACAGTGCTGCGGACGGGCTCCCGCCGGTCCACCTCGCCAGACGGGGGGCGAATACCGACCGACCACACCCGTGCTGCACAGGGCTGATCACGTTCGGTGCCGACTGCGCGAACGCCGCGGCTACCACTCGAACGACCGATGACACCTGCTGCTCGTCTCGAGATTCTTCCAGTCGATTACCTCCACCCGACGTCCACGGGACGATGATCAGCATCCGGGCCGGCACACCACACCGGATCATCACCGCGCACAGGCTGTGTCGGGCCAGCCTCATCGCGGAACGCTCACACGGTCGGTCCGGCGAGGACTTGACCGAGGACCGTCGAATCCTGTCATCCGAATCGTCTCCAGAAAGCCGTGAAGTTCGCACTCGCTGCATACCGTGGGCACAAACGACGGTGGTGACTCTCGGTGTCGCTGCCGAGGACAGATCATATGTGCCGGTCATATGTGGTCGGACTTCCGGTTCGATCGATGAGGTATAGCTTTCGGTTGTGTGCCGGTGCCCGGAGCGTGTGGGGCTGGGTGGGTGACACGGACGCGGGAGATGCGGCGGCCGTCGAGGGCGCTGACGGTGAGCGTGGCGGCGTCGAAGGTGATGCTGTCACCGAGTTGCGGGACGCGTTGGAGTCGGTGCAGCAGGAAACCGGCCACCGTTTCGTACGGGCCATCGTGGAGGGTGATGCCGGTGGCGGTGTCGAAGTCCTCGATGATCAAGAGCCCGGCCACGTTCTGGTGGGTCGGCCGCCGCGATGCGCCGTCGGCACCCACCGGCGGGGAGGGATCGTCGTACTCGTCGCCGATTTCGCCGACGATCTCCTCCACGATGTCCTCGAGGGTGACGATGCCGGCGGTGCCGCCGTATTCGTCGACGACGATGGCGATCTGCTGGTTGTCGCGGCGCATGTCCGCCAGCGCCGCCAGGGCCGGTTTGGAGGCGGGCAGTTGCAGGACCGGCCGGCTGAGCGCCGCCGCCGTGGTCACCTGGTTGTCGTCGGCGAGCAGCAGATCGCGCAGGTGGACGAATCCGACGATGTCGTCGAACGAGTCGCCGACGACCGGGTACCGGCTGTGCCCGGACGCCAGGGCCTGCTGCCGGGCCCGGGCGAGGGGGGTATCGGCGGGCAGGAAGTCGACGTCGGTGCGCGGGCGCATCACCTCGATCAGGGAGCGGTGACCGGCGTCGAAGACCTCCGAGAGGATGCGGCGCTCGTTCTCGGCGATCGCGGTGTGCCCGAGGACGAGATCGCGGAGTTCTTCGTGGGTGATCGCTTCGTTGGTCGCCTTCGGGTCCCCACCGAGCAGGCGCACCAGCAGGTCGGTGGAGACCGAGAGCAGCCAGATCACCGGGCGCATCACGGTGGCGAACCGGTCCAGGGTCGGCGCGGTCAGCAGGGAGACGCCGGTGGCGCGTTGCAGCGCAATACGTTTGGGCACCAGCTCGCCCAGGATCAGGGACAGGTACGCGATCATCAGGGTGGTCCCGATCAGGGCGGTCGCGGCGGCGGCCCCGGTCGGCAGGCCCCACGATTCGAGGGTGGGCACCAGGGCGGGGGCGATGGTGGAGGCGCCGTAGGCGGCGGAGAGGAATCCGGCCACGGTCACACCGATCTGCACCGCGGAGAGGAACCGGTTGGGGTTGCGGGCCAGCGCGGCGGTGCGGGCGCCGCGGCTCCCACGACGCTGCAGGTGCCGGATCTGCCCCTCCCGCAAGGACACCAGCGCAATCTCGGTGGCGGCGAACACGCCACCGACCAGCACGAAGATCAGCACCAGTGAGGCATTGACCACGGTGTCGTTCATCGCCGCCGCCCAGATCGGGGCGGCCGGGGTCTGTGACGGTGACCCATGCCCTTTCTCCTGGAGAGTTCGTCGATCGCGGAGTGGGGCTCAGTATAGGCGAAAACGAACAAATCGGACAAAACGGACATTGCACAGTCGTACCCCCTCCCTCTTGCGGGTTCGAAGCACCTGGTGGCGGGCCCCGGCCGCTGGGCGTGCGCGATGAGCACAGTCCTTGTCGCTCTTCAGGAGGTCGGATCAACGCGGACAACCATCAGCGGGCAGTGGGATGCGTGGAGCAGAGCTCGGCTGGTTGACCCGAGAAGGAGTGCGGTGAATCCTCCTCGGCCGCGGCTGCCGGTGACAACCAGCTGCGCGTGATGGGACAGCTCGACGAGGTGGTGTACCGGACGATCACGAACGACGACCTTCCGCACAGCCACGTCGGGGTACCTCTCGTGCCATCCGGCCAGGCTCTCGGACAGCACCGCCTCCTCCGCGGTGGCGATTTCGGCCCAACCGAGATCGTGGTCGCTCAGATCGGTTGTGAAGACTGTGGTGAGGTCGAAATCGCTCCATACGTGCACCGCAACGAGGTCCGTGTGCCGTATCCGGGCTTCCTCTAACGCTGCGCCTATCGCCGCTTCGCTCCGCGGGGAACCGTCGACTCCCACGACGACAGGACCGGCGTCGATCGGAGGCGTCCCCCGGACCACCACGACCGGACACGGTGCATGAGTGGCCACTGCCGTGCTCACCGAGCCGATGAGGCCACCGGTGAACTCGCCGAGTCCGCGCGACCCGACGACGAGCATGCGGGCTGTCTCCGCCAACTCGAGCAATACCGCGGCCGGGGCACCCTGGAGCAACGTCGTGCGGACCGTCAAAGGAATGTCGGAGGTGACTTTCGAGGCGAATTCTGCTGCGGTATCGAGGCGCTGCTTTCCCATGGCTTCAAGGTCCGTGAAGGACCCCGCGGACAGATTGATCGCGTCGCCGAAAGTGCCCGGCCGGGCGATGACCGAGGACGCCAACAGCAGCGGGACGGTGCGGAGCGCTGCCTCGCGTGCGGCCCACCGAACCGCGTCGAGGGCCGGCGCCGAGCCGTCGACTCCGACAACAATGGGGGCGTCGGCGCGCAGGGGAACTCCTCTGCTGACTTGTTGGGACGGACACTCGGACGTCCAGGTCCCTGAACGCTTCCGACGACATCCGTCACGTTCCATCGACTGTGTCCGCGTCAGCCACTCCGTCAGCTGTTACCGCGTCCGGCCGGCTAGGCTCCGGACTCCCGAAGTTGGCCTGATGTGCAAAGCGATCCGGACCTGACTGACCCAGGGGCGACACCGTTGGATTTGTCTGGGTACCGTGGTCGAGTCTGATTGGGCGTTGATCAGGAGCCCCTGGCCTGACTTGCACGGATGGCTGCTTCGTCTGACGGCTTCAATGAAAGTTTCCCCATAACCTGCCGATTCGTCAGGTCGTCTGACGAACCCGATCCGCACAAACCTAGCGGGGGTTGGCCAAGATACGACGGAAACCGGCAACCAGTGATATCGAGTTGAACTTGCCGCAGGTGAGGTGCGGGGGCGGATCGGCGTCGGCTGCCCGACCAGGGGCAGCGATGCGCAAACGCCGCCTGAGGCCGACCTTGTGTCACCGTTCGCCTCCGCTCAGATCGGTCGACGGCGCACCCGATAGCGCAGGTGAAGCACCCGGTTGCTCTGAATCACCACGTCAGGATCCTCCAACAGGTGCTGCGCGTGGACCGACCCGAAGTAGCGCTTGCCGGACCCGAACACGACGGGTACGACGTCCATGCGCACCTCGTCGACCAGGTCTGCGGCAAGCACCTGGCCACCGACGTCGCCAGCGGCGACCTCGACGATGCGGTCGCCCGCAAGCTCCTGCGCCTTGGCCACGGCTGCCTCTGACGCCGTCGACGAAGTGAAACGGCGTCTCGGGGTCCCAGCCCTCGGGTTCCGGCCGGTGCGTCACGACGACCACGTGGTCGATCCCGCTCGGAGGTTTTCCGTCCCAGCCGTCCGTCATGTCGAAGACGTGGCGGCCGACGAGTGTCGCCCCGATCTGGTCCCAGTACGGCCGGGTGTAGTCGTAGGACGTCTGCGACACCTTCACCTCGCCGCTCTCGTCCAACGGGACGTCACCGCCGGACAACCAGTCGAACAGCGGTCCGGGCCGGTCATTCTCGTCCGCGATGAAGCCGTCCACCGACACCGAGCTGTACATGACCACCTTGCCCATGGGGCTCTCCTCTACATAGGGGTGCCCCAAATTTAGCGTGTCGCGTGCCGATTCCCGTCGGCATCGCGTTCGCGGATCCGCTTGCAGCTCAAGGACAGCAGTCCTCAGCGGTGCGTTTCGCCGACCCAGGAAGGATGTCTTCCACTGGTGTCGCACACCCAGGTCCGGGAATCGTCGCTGTCGAGGTTGACGGTGTCGGTGAGCCAGTAGGCGTCGTCGGGCGCCCATCCCGCGATGACACTCGCGGTGTCGGCGTCGACGGCGATCGCGGTGCCCGCCGCGGCGAGGTATCCCGCCACGGTGAGATGCACGCCCTCGTACCGTTCGAAGAGCCGCGGCCAGTCGGGAATGACCCATCGTCCTGATCGTCCGGTGGTGCGGTACCAATCGCGTCGTTTCTGCGCGGTGACCTCGACGGGAAACTGTCTGCAGAGTTCTGCCCAGGCCTGCGCACCGTCGACCTCGTACACGCGAGCGCCGACGGGGATGTTCATTCGTCGCGTGATGGCGCGCTCCCATCCCATGCTGTCCTCGACGAACCACAAGCCGGCCGGGGTCCCGTCGAACAGCCGCCGGGTCGAACACCGTGTAGGTGGAGACGACCACCACCAGCCGGACCAGTTCGCCGACGGATCCGCCGGACGATCGCGTTCTGCTCGCACTTCCTCCGCGGCAGTCCGATCACGGTAGTCACGCAACAGTTCTGTGGTAGTCGAGTCAACGGGATCCGTATCGTCCTCACTCCAGCCCACCGACCACTGATCGGTCGCAGCGGGCGTCGTCCACCACTGCGCATGCGGGGATCGTGCGATGTGCTCGGCGACCCGTCGAAGCTCACGGCGCACAGGCTCGGCCTCGACGAGGATGTCTTCACCTCGATGCACCGATTCGAATGAGCGCCTGAGAGTGTCATAACGTCGAAATACCCTGTCGTAGTGGAAGAATAAGACTTCTCTAGGGTCAGATTCAGCCACACCGAAGGGCATCTCGTAGATGGAATTATCTCACACCCGACCCGTCGCTGCGGCCAGGTTCGACGACCCCAATCTCGTGGCGACCGCGGGGCTGGTCCCGGTGATTGCGTTGGCGCAGGCCAGCGGCCTGCTCACCCTCGCCGACGAGCACCTGAGCGTGCCGACCGACAAAGGCGCCAACGCCGGCCGCAAGATCGGGTCCCTGGTCGGCGGGATGGTCGCGGGCGCCGACAGCATCGCCGACCTGGGCATCCTGCGGCACGGGGCGATGGGGACCGTCTTCGACCGCCCCTATGCCCCGTCGACGTTGGGCTCGTTTCTGAGGGAGTTCACGTTCGGGCACGTCCGCCAGCTCGATGCCGTGGCATCCCGCGTGCTGATCGGCCTTGCCGACCGGACACCGGTGGTGGCCGGGATCGACGCCGGGCGAGTGCTGGTCGATATCGACGACACGATCATCGAGGTCCACGGCCACGGCAAGCAAGGGTCCGGGTACGGCTACTCCGGGGTGCGCGGGCTGAACGCACTGCTCGCCACTGTCACCACGCAGACCGCTGCGCCGGTGATCCTCACCCAACGCCTACGCCGAGGAGCCTGCGGCTCCGCACGTGGCGCGGCCCGCATGGTCGCCGACGCCCTGACCACCGTCGACCGGCTGCGTTCCCAGGCCGGCGGGGCGGGTGGAGATGGGGCGCCGAAAGTCCTGATGCGGTGCGATTCGGCGTTCTACGGCCATCCCACCGTCGGTGCCGCGATCCGCGCGGGCGCGGACGTCTCGGTCACGGTGCGCCTGACCTCCACCATCAAACGGGCGATCGCCTCCATCGACGTGGACGAGTCCGCGTGGACGCCGATCGAGTACACCGACGCCGTCTACGACGAGGACACCGATACCTGGATCTCGCGGGCGGAGGTCGCCGAGGTACCGTTCACCGCGTTCGCCTCCCAAAAGAAGGCCCACCAGATCCCCGGGCGGCTGGTCGTACGCCGCATCCCCGACCTGCGACCACCCAAGGACCAGGGCCAGGGCACGTTGTTCGACATCTGGCGGTTCCACGCCTTCTTCACCACAACCGACCCCACCGACCTCGACACCGTAGCCGCCGACAAAACCCACCGCGGGCATGCCGTCATCGAGCAGGTCCACGCGGACCTGAAGAACTCCGCCCTCGCGCATCTCCCGTCGAACTCGTTTCAGGCGAACGCCGCCTGGCTCGTCGCCGCGGTGATGGCCTTCAACCTCACCCGCGCCGCCGCCACCCTCACCGGCGATCCCAAGCTGACGAAGGCGACCACCGGCACCATCCGGCGCACCCTCGTCTCGGTCCCCGCACGCATCGCCTCCTCCGCCCGACGCCTGACGCTGCACCTACCAACCCACTGGCCCTGGGAAACAGCATGGATAACTCTGTTCGACAACACCTTCGGTCGCACGCAGCCGATCATCGCCTAACAGCCACCCCACCTGCCCAGCCTCGACGCGAAAGACCCAGTGGAACAACCCGACCCACAGGTCGGACGATCACCCACGCCCGTAACCTACTCGCTACCGCACAACGAAACTCAGCACCGGCACATCAGTCGATCGGTGAATTTGGGCTTCACCGTCCGGGTCCTGCCAGTAGCACGCCGCGTCCACCGCGTCGGCGAGGGCCGAACGGAGCGCAACCGCCGTCACCTCGGGAAGCGGCACCTGGGACAGGCGGTGCGCCACATCGTCTGCAGTGAGGACGGTCCGCTGAGCCTCTTCAGCGCCGGGCCCGAACAACACGCGTGCGCCTTCTCGACCGGACTCGAGGTGATACGACGCCAGAAACACGGCGTGATCGAACGAATCACTGCGGAAGTCGGAGTGCAGAGTTCGTTCGGCGTCCCTCGCGTAGGCGAGGAGCATCCGACGCCCACGTGGGCCGGCCAACAAGGATTCTGCGGTAGTCATGTGCTGACCACCCTAGAGTCCCCGAGCCGACGCGCCTCCAAAAATGTTCTGACCGCGGGCCGTGGGCCACTGCGGCCGCGAGGAAGCCGGCCGAACAGGCCGCCGTCTGGGCGGCAGTATGCGCGCAGGCGCGGGTGTAGTCGGGGTCTACCTGCCAAAGCGGAAACTTGCCTGGCACGCCTGGCCGAGAAGGGCGATCCCTTCTTCGATGGAGCGCAGTGGGATCGCGCCGTAGCCGATGCGGAAGTGGTTGCGGGGCGGGACCGGCTGCGTGAAGAAGATGTCGCCCCGTTCGATGAGCACACCGCGGGCTTCCGCCTCGCGCACGAGCACCCGGCAGTCGAGGTTCTCCGGGCCGGTCATCCACAAGCTGACGCCACCGGGCGGATAGGGTTCCTGCGGCCACGGGAGATATTTGTCGACGGCCGCACACAGACGCTCCCATTTGTGTTTCATCTGGGTGCGGTGATGGCGCAGCGCTCGGTGGTACTCCCCGCTGTCGATGAGCATGGCCAGGGCCCGTTGCTGGTGACCCGGGGGATGACGGAGCACGTACCGTCGGGCCTTCCGCAATTCGCGCACCAGGTCCGCAGGTCCGACGAGGTAGCCCAGACGCAGACCGGGGGCCAGGAACTTCGAGAACGTACCGAGGTACACGGCGTCGCCGCTGGAATCGAGCGCCTTGAGCGCCGGGCTGGGGCTGCCGTGGTAGCGGAACTCGCTGTCGTAGTCGTCCTCGACGATCACGGTGCCGGACTCCGCGGCGAGCTGCAGCAGGCGCTGACGACGGTCGATGCCGAGCGTCGCGTTGGTCGGATGGTGATGGCTCGGTGTCAGATACATCAGGTCCGTGCCGCGCAGCGTCTCCGGCGGCCGCAGGCCGTGGTCGTCGACGTCGATGCCGTACACCTGGGCACCGGTGCGCAGGAAGATGTGTCGCGCATCGAGATAGCCGGGATTCTCGATGGCAACCCGATGTTCGGGTCCGAGCAGCACCCGGCCGACGAGATCCAGGCCCTGCTGGGAACCGACGGTCACCAGAACCTCGTCCGCGCTCGCCTCGATGCCGCGCGAGGGCAGCAGATGCTGGCGGATCATGTCGATCAGCATCGGGTCGTCCGCACCGACGCTGTCCTGGAGGCTCGCGTAGGCGTGGGGTTGATACAGCGCGTCGCGGAGACAGCGCACCCACGCCCGGGCGGGGAAGCTGCGGATGTCGATCTGCCCGGCCAGGAACGGGTACGGGTAGCTGTGCCAGTCGACGTTCTTCTCGATGTGCGGGACGTCGGCGTCGGGGTAGCGCCGGATGCGGGACGACCAGTCGATGCGCGGGATGGTCGCGCGGGCGTCCGTTGCGAGCGTCTCGATCATGTCGGGATTCACGAACATGCCCGAGCGCTGGTGGCTTTGAACGAGTCCCTCGGCGATCAGTTCCTGATACGCCAGGTTGATCGTGTTCCGGGAGATCGCGAGATCGACGGCGAGTTCACGCGAACTCGGAAGGCGGTGTCGTGGATCGAACAGCCCGTTGGCGATGCCGTGCTCGATCGCCCGTCGAACCTGGCGGTAGAGCGGTTCGGCGGAATTGCGGTCGACCTCGATCAGTGTTCTCGGCACGCATCGCCTCCTGTGGATCCAAGAGTGGCCAGAGGTAGGCCGACCCGGCACGCCGAGAAGTTCTCGAACGAGCACTTCTCAGTATGCCGGGCCGGCGGCGAAATCAAACCAGGTTGAGCGCGTCGTCGACGCTGACCGACTCGATCCCGAGCGCCTCACCGACGGCATCGTTCGTCAGGCGCCCGGCGACGGTGCTGACACCGGCGCGGAGCGCGGCATTCTCCCTGGCCGCGCGGGCGAGGCCCTTCTCGGCGATCTGCAGGGTGTACGGCAAGGTCACGTTGGTGAGTGCGTACGTCGACGTGTGGGGCACCGCTCCCGGCATGTTCGCCACGCAGTAGAACACCGAGTCGTGAACCTTGAACGTGGGCTCCGCGTGGGTGGTGGGACGCGAATCCTCGAAGCAACCACCCTGGTCGATCGCGATGTCGACGAGGACGCTGCCCGGCTTCATCCGTGAGACCAGCGAGTTCGAGATGATCTTCGGTGCCTTGGCGCCCGGGACGAGGACGGCACCGATGACGAGGTCGGCCTGCATGACCTCCTGCTCGATCGAGTAGGAGTTCGCGGCGAGGGTGCGGATCCGGCCCTGGTACATCCGGTCGGCGGCGCGCAGCTTGTCGACGTTCTTGTCGAACAGGACGACATCGGCCCACGTGCCTGCGGCGACGGCGACGGCGTTCATCCCCGATACGCCTGCACCGATCACGACGACGCGAGCCGGCAACACACCGGACACACCGCCGATCAGTACGCCGCGGCCACCCTCCGGTCGCATGAGTGCCTGCGCACCGACGAGCGGTGCGAGCCGGCCGGCGACCTCACTCATCGGGAACAGCAGGGGCAGCGAACCGTCGGGAAGCTGAACGGTCTCGTACGCAACGGAATTGGTGCCGGCGGCGAGCAGTGCCCGGGTGCACTCTTCACCCGCAGCAAGGTGCAGGTAGGTGAACAACGTGAGGTCCGAACGCATCCGGTGGTATTCCTCGGCGATGGGCTCCTTGACCTTGAGCAGCAGTTCCGCGCTCTGCCACACCGCGTCGGCGGAGTCGAGGATCTTCGCGCCGGCGGCACCGTAGGCGTCGTCACCGATCGACGAGCCCTCCCCCGCACCGCGTTCCACGAACACGTCGTGCCCGTGGGCGACCATTTCGTGGACACCGGCGGGAGTGGCCGCCACCCGGTACTCGTGGTTCTTGACTTCCTTGGGGATACCGATCCTCATCTGAGACCTCCGTTAGCTGGGGCTGTTCGCCGCTCCGACCACATGTCGTGGTGCCCGAGCGATTCGATACCGAAGTCTGGATCACTCTGGCATGGGACCAGAAGGACCAGTTGAGCGCCGTCTACGGGGACCAGACTGGACCCATCGAATACCGCTCTTCTGGCCCTGACCTGCGGTCTGCCCCGTCGGTATGTTGTGGATCACAGCCATTCGACAACGAAGGAGATGGTCGTGGACGTCACCGAATTGCGAGCACGGGCCCGCCGGCACCTCGGACCTCATTTCACCCGTAAGGACACCTGGGAAAGCGACTTCCCGGTGTTCGTTCGTGGCGAGGGAAGCTATCTGATCGACACCGAGGGGGACCGTTTCCTCGACGGTCTGGCAGGCCTGTTCTGCGTGAACATCGGTCACGGCCGCGACGACATCGCCAAGGCGGCGAGCGAGCAGATCGGGACGCTGGCGTACGCCTCCAACTGGGGCAGCGCCCACATTCCCGCGATCGAGGCGTCCGCGCTCATCGCCGACCTGGCGCCCGGTGATCTCGGGACGACCTTCTTCGTCAACTCGGGTTCCGAGGCCGTGGAGACGGCCGTCAAGTTCGCCCGGCAGTACCACCGCAGCCAGGGCAACCCGCAGCGCACCAAGATCATCAGCCGTGAGATGGCGTATCACGGAACCACTCTCGGCGCCCTCTCGGTGACACAGCTGCCCAAGATCAAAGACCCGTTCGGACCGCTGCTGCCCGGGGTCCGCTCCGTACCCAACACCCTCGGATTCCTCGGCGACTGCGGACCGGCGAACGAGCTCGACTGCATCGCCGCGATCGAAGCCGTCATCGAGGAAGAGGGCGCCGAGACCATCGCCGCCGTGTTCGCCGAACCCGTTCAGAACGGGCGCGGCGCCCTCGTCCCGCCGGACGGATACTGGGCCGCGCTGCGCGCGTTGTGCGACAAGCACGGGATCCTGCTGGTCTCCGACGAGGTGATCTGCTCGTTCGGCCGCCTCGGACACTGGTTCGGGCACGGGCTGACCGGTGTGGTTCCCGACATGATCACGTTCGCGAAGGGCTCCACGTCCGGATACGCGCCGCTCGGCGGCCTGATCGTGCGTGAGCAGCTGGTTCGCGAGCTCTACGACTCGCCCAAGGGCGGCGTGTTCACGCACGGCGCGACGTGGGGCGGACACCCGGTGTCGACTGCGGTGGCGGTCGCGAACGTCACCGCGATGCGCGACGAGAACGTGCTGGGCAATGTCTCCGCGCGCGGACCGAAGTTGCGGTCGGCACTCGACTCGCTGATGAGCTCGCACCGCTGCGTCAAGGACGTGCGCGGCACCGGCTTCTTCTACGCGATCGAATTGATGGCCGACAGCGACAGCGGCCGCGAGTTCACCGAGCAGGAGTCGCTGACGGTGTTGCGCAAGGTGCTGCCGGAGGCGTTCGCCCGCACCAAGGTGATCCTCCGCGGCGACGACCGCGGTGCCACGATGCTGATGATCTCGCCGCCACTCGTCGCCGACGACGAGGTGCTCTCGGAACTGCTCCACGGAATCGACAGCATGCTCACCGACATCGAAAAGGCAATCCAGCCGTAGGGAACGATACGTTCCCCGATTTTCCACCGGGTGGCGGTCGTCGAGATCGACGACCGCCACCCCTCTTCGTAGTGATGGGAGAGCGAGGCCATGGCCCCGGGCGTCACCGCTGTACCACCCACCGACGCTGCACGACTGAATGATTCGTCGCTGATCGACCACTGGATCGCCACGTTGCGTGGGGAGAATCGCGTCGTCGGTCTCGCGGACGGAGAAGACGAACGCGCGATCCGTGCCGCCCACCATCTGCACCACAAATGTGTCGTGTCCCCGCGGCTGTTCGGGCGGCGGGACGTCATCCGGCGCATCGCCGAGGCCGCGGATATCCCCCTTGCCGAGGAACTCGTCGTCGACCTCGCCGAGGCGGCTGCCGACCCCGCGATCCGCGACGCCGTCGAATCGGGATTCGCCAAATACCCCGACCGGGTCGAGTCGGCGCTGTCCGACCCGGTGTGCCTCGCCGCGGCGGCACTGCGCGCCGGAGTGGTCGACGCCTGCGTCGCGGGCGCGAGCAGGCCGACGTCCGACGTGCTGCGGGCCGGGCTGCGCATCGTCGGGCTCGCGCCGGGTTCGAGCATCCTGTCGAGCTCGTTTCTGATGTTGCTGTCGGACGGCAGGCAGTTGACGTTCTCCGACTGCGCCGTCGTACCCGACCCCACGGTCGAGGAACTGGTCGACATTGCGCTGGCTGCCAGCGCCACCCACTTCCAGCTCACCGAGCAGACTCCGATCGCGGCGATGCTGTCGTTCAGCACCCAGGGCAGCGCCAGCCACCCGCGAGTGGAGAAGGTCCGCGAGGCCGCGGACCTGGTGCGCGTCCGGGACCCACAGTTGCACGTGGACGGTGACCTGCAATTCGATGCCGCGCTGGTCGCCGAGATCGGCGCGTCCAAGGCGCCCGGTTCGCGGGTCGCCGGCCGCGCCAATGTGCTGGTCTTCCCCAATCTCGACGCAGGCAACATCGGGTACAAGATTGCCCAGCGGCTCGGGGGTGCAATAGCCTTGGGTCCCATCCTGCAAGGCTTGGCCGCACCGTGGAACGACCTGTCCCGAGGATGCACCGGCAGCGACATCGAACTGATGGCTCTGGTGAGCGCAGTCCAATCCCTGGCCACCTGAACTTCACACCTGCACGCGAACGTGCCGCCGGATCGAGAAGGGAGACGCGATGACGATGCTCCTCATCGGTGCCCTGTGCATCGGCATCGCGTCCGTCATCGGCGGCGCCACCGGGTTCGGGACGGCACTGATCGCGACACCGGTGATGCTGATGGTCGGATTCGCCGTTCCCGAAGTGGTATTCGTCAATTTGGTGGCAGGACTGATCACGCGGATCGGCGCGGCATATCAGTTGCGGGAACACATCAGTTGGGGACGGGTGGCACTGCTCGGTGGCGGTAGCCTGCCCGGCGCCTGGCTGGGCGCGGTCACTCTCGGTCTGATGCCGGAGCAGTATCTGAAGCCGGCAGCGGGTGCCGTGGTGATGCTGTGCGGGCTCGCGATGGCACTGCCAACCCGCGCGGACGCCACGCGTGTGCCCTCCACGACCGCGCACGTTCTCACCGGATCGGTGGGTGGCTACCTCGGAACGACGACGTCGCTCAACGGACCGCCACCGGTCCTGTTGCTCATGCGAGCGCGGTTGCCACCGCTGGCTTTCATTGCCGATCTCGCAGGTTATTTCATCGTCGCGAACGTCATGGCTCTCGCTGTCCTGTGGTTCCACGACGAGATCACGGAGTCGATGTTCTGGCCGCGCCTCCCGGTGTTCGTCATCGCCGCGCTGATCGGCAACGTCACCGGACTGGCGATCGCGCGCCGACTTCCGCCGGGGGTGTTTCGTTCCGCGGTCATCGTGCTGGTGATCGCGGCCGGTGCGGCGACCTGCCTTCTCGGATGACAACCGCTCAGGGCTCGGCACCGACCCGTCGGACCAGACGCACCAGTTCTCCCGCGGGACCGTCGAGCTGACGCGCGCCCCGCCACACGGCGCGCAGCACCCTGTCGAGCTCGAGGCCGTCGACGTCGATCACCTTCAGTTCTCCGGCGCCGACCTGCTCCGCCACCGCGAGGGTACTCATCACCGCGGGGCCGACTCCGGCCAGCACGCTGGTGCGAATCGCGGCGGAACTGCCCAGCTCGAGAAGTGGTGCCGCCCTGTCGTATTCCTGTAATGCCACGTCGAGGGTGGTTCGCGTGCCGGACCCCGGCTCGCGGACCAGGAGCGGTGTCAGCGCCAATTCGGCGACGGTCAGCGCCTTCCGTCGCCGGGCCCACGGGTGGGTGGGGTGAACGACGACGACCAGGCGGTCACGCGCCACCGTGAGACTCTTCAACGGTCGCGGCACCGTCGGCGATTCGACGAACCCGACGTCGCAGATCCTGCTGTTGATCCGCTCGAACACCTGAGTCGAGTTGTGCACCTGCAGGTGAATGGTCACGTCGGAGTGCAAGCGGCGAAACTGCCCCAGCCATCCTGGCATCAGGTGTTCCGCGACCGTCATGCTGGCACCCACCGTCAACTCGGCGGCGCGTTCCGCGCGCAGTCCCTCGGCCACGTCGAGCAGCCGGCGCGTATCGGAGAGCACCCGGCGTGCCCAGTGCGCGATCACGGTTCCCTGCGGTGTCAGTATCGAGCCCGTCGGGCTGCGCTGCAGCAGCGTCATGCCGAACTGGCGCTCGAGTTGCTTGATGGCACGACTGGCATTCGGCTGCGCCATTCCGGCGAGTCTGGCGGCAGCGCTGAGGCTTCCGTGGTCGTCGACGCCGACGAGCAACTCGAGAACGGGGAACTCGGGCCATCTGCGGGACATGCATCGAGTATATGACCCTGGCGCAAGACATATCACAATGATATGTGTTCATGTCGAGATGACGGCTACCGGAGACGGCCGCCGTGACGGACCGTGGATCCATGAGTAGTCAACTGAGCGAGAAGTCCGAGGAACAGCGCGTCGAGGGCCCGGCAACGCTGCCGCGACTGCAGACCGCCACGGCCACTCTCCTGCCGGGTCTGGCGCTGTGCGCCGTCGCCACCGCCGTCGCCATGGGTGTCGGCCGGTTCCTTCCGACGGTGAGCCCGCTGCTCATCGCCATCGTGCTCGGCGCCGTGCTGTCGAACGTCGTGCACCTGCCCGAACGCCTGCGTCCCGGCCTGCAGTTCTCTGCCAAGAAGCTGTTGCGGGTGGGCATCGCCCTCCTCGGACTCCAGTTGATGCTGAGCGACATTCTCGGACTGGGCTGGGGCGTCATCGTCGTGGTCGTGTCGATCGTCTGTCTGGGCATCGTGGGAACGATGTTCGCGGGCAAGCTGCTCGGCCTCAGCTGGACCCAGCGGCTGCTCATCGCCTGCGGATTCTCGATCTGCGGCGCGGCCGCGGTGGCGGCGGTGGACGGTGTCGTGGACGCCGACGAGGAAGAGGTGATCACCGCGGTCGCGCTCGTCGTCATCTTCGGCACGCTCATGATCCCCGCGATCCCACTGCTGTCGCGGGCGCTGGGACTCTCCGACACCGACGCCGGCCTGTGGGCGGGCGGATCCATTCACGAGGTCGCCCAGGTGGTCGCCGCGGGCGGCGCGATCGGTGGTGCCGCATTGGGCGTGGCTGCGGTGGTCAAACTCGCCCGCGTCCTCATGCTCGCCCCGGTCATGGCCGTCCTCAGCGTGCGCCAGCGCAGGCTCGCCGGCACCGACGCCGACGTGAAGCGGCCGCCGCTCGTCCCGCTCTTCGTCCTCGCCTTCCTCGCCTGCGTCGGCCTGCGGTCGTCCGGCCTGCTGCCCACGGGCCTGCTCGCCGAGGCCAAGATCGTGCAGACTGCCCTCCTCACCGCCGCGATGTTCGCCCTCGGCGCCGGCGTCCAGATCGCCACGATCAAGAAGGTCGGCGCACGACCCTTCGTGCTCGCAGGTATCTCCACCGTCTGGGTCGCGTCGATCGCCCTGGTCGGGGTCCTGCTCGCGGGGTGATACCGCTACCCACCCCCTTCGCCCCCGTCGCCTCCCCCGCCGCGACGAACGGGACGCTCGTTGCGTCAGATCGAACGAGCGTCCCGTTCGTTCGGCGGGGGCCGTCGTCCGGGGGCCTGACAATCACAGTGCAGTTGCAGCGACCTGTTCCCGGCGCGTCAGCACGAGCGGCGCGCCGTCGGTGATAGCGATGGTGTGTTCACTGTGCGAGGTGCGCGATCCATCGGCGGAGCGGATGGTCCACCCGTCGGGGTCGTAGACGATCTTGTCCGTGCCGGCGGCGAACCACGGTTCGAGGGCGAGGGTCAGTCCCGGGCGCAGTGTGAGGCCTCGGCCCGCGCGTCCTGTGTTCGATACGTGCGGATCTTCGTGCATGGTCCGCCCGAGCCCGTGGCCACCGAACTCGGTGTTGACCGGGTACCCGTACTCGGCGGCGACCGCGCCGATCGCGGCAGACACATCGCCCAGCCGGTTGCCGGGTAACGCGGCGGCGATTCCGGCTGTCAGGGCCTTTTCGGTGGCTGCGATGAGGCGCGCGTCCTCGGGTCGTGGATTGCCGACGATGATGCTGCGGGCACAATCGGCGACCCACCCGTCGATGGACACTGCGATGTCCATGCTCAGCAGGTCCCCGTCCTGCAGCACGTAGTCGTGCGGTAGGCCGTGTAGTACCGCGTCGTTGACCGACAGGCAGATGACGTTGCGGAACGGTCCGCGCCCGAATGACGGCGCATAGTCCCAGTAGCACGACGTGGCGCCGCGCTGGGCGATCAACTGGCGGGCTCGGTCTTCGAGCTCGAGCAGATTCACGCCCGGTTCGGCGCGGTGTTCGAGATCGTCGAGCAACTCGGCGATGAATGTGCCGGTGACGTCCATCGCGGCGACCTCGCGGGGTGTTTTCAGTTCCAGCACCAACTGCTCCTCTTCGTACGCACAAACTCGGTATTAAAATACCACTCTAGACCGCGGGCTGGGATTTTCATACCGCTGCAGGGTTAGACTGCTCGCATGGTGCGTCTCCCCCTGACCCCGGAACAGCTGGCCGCAGGTAAGCGTCTCGGTCATCAGCTACGGCAGGCGCGGGGTGATCGCACCCTCGCCGAGGTTGCGCAGGAGGCGGGGATCTCTCCGGAGACTCTTCGGAAGATCGAGACCGGGCGGATGGCGACACCCGCATTCACGACTGTCGCGGCCCTCGCCCGGGTGCTTCCCCTGTCGCTCGACGAGCTCGCCGACATCTGCCTTGCCCACACCGGCCTCCGGCAAACCGGGTAACAATTTTCCAGCTCGACCAGCGCTGCCCGCACACAGGATTCAGATCCGAGGCGGGTGGCATGCGCAGCCCTCGGTGCTGTGGCCGGATGCAAGTGATAGAAGTTCTAGCCATGATCCTCCCGAAGGTCCGAGACCCTCGCTTCGTCACGATCCGCCGCGGTGGGACGCTCACCGACTCGGATCATCAGCTTCTGGCCCTATGGGCGGCATCGTGCGCGGAGCACGTCCTCAACCTGTTCGAGTCGGCTCGGCCTGAGGACACACGACCGCGTGAGGCGATCGAGCATGCCCGCGCTTGGGTGCGTGGCGAGGTCGAGATGATGCAGGCCCGCGCGGCGGGCGGTCATGCGATGGGCGCGGCCAGGGACCTGCGCGGAGCCGCACGGCACGCTGCATACGCTGCCGGGCAGGCCGGAGCCGTCGCGCATGTCGCAGCGCACGAACTCGGTGCTGCCGCCTACGCGATCAAAGCCGCACGCGCTGCCGCGCCGGAGGGTGCGGGCGAGGCAGCCGGACGACGTGAGTGCCGGTGGCAGCGTGACCAGCTTCCTGAGGCGATTCGCGAGCTCGTACTCGACGACCAGCGGTTGCGGAACGACATCTGCTGGTCGGTGTTCGACTGCTGAGGGCGCGTCGCGGCGCCGGCACCGCCCGCAAGTCCGCATCGTCGAAGGCGCCATCCGCCGCCCCCTCGCATCCTGAAAGTCGAAGCAGCCTTGCATATACAACCAATAGGTTGTATGTTCTGAGTGTGTCAGAAATAGATGAGGATCAGGCCGATGCCCTGTTCCACGCGTTGTCCGACCGGACGAGGCGCGACATCATGCGTCGCGTGCTGGCCGGTGAGCATTCCGTCTCGGCACTGGCAGCGAAGTACGACATGAGTTTCGCTGCGGTACAGAAGCACGTCGCCGTCCTCCAGAAGTCCGGCCTACTCGTCAAACGACGCAGCGGCCGTGAACAACTCGCCACGGGCGATGTGGAAGCAGTTCGCGCAGTGTCGTCCATGCTGGCCGAGCTGGAACAGGTCTGGCGTGGGCGTATCGCACGCATCGACGAATTGATCGCAACGTAACTCCACCGGAAGGAATGAACGATGCCTGTCACCAATGTCAGCCACGACATCGATGCATTGACCCTGACCATCACTGCCGAGTTCGCCGCCCCCCGAGCGCGGATCTGGCAGATCTATGCCGATCCTCGTCAGCTCGAAAAGATCTGGGGTCCACCGACGTACCCGGCGACAGTGGTCGACCATGAGTTCGCCCCCGGCGGGCGGGTCACCTACTACATGACCGGGCCCGAGGGCGACAAGCATGCGGGTTACTGGAACATCATCTCCGTCGACGAGCCGACCGGCTTCACCTTCACCGACGGATTCGCCGATGCGGATTTCACCCCGATCGAATCGACGCCAGTGTCCACCAACGAGTTCTCCTTCCAGGACAAGGACGGCAGCACCGTCGCCACCTACGTCAGTACCTACGCGACCGCCGAAGGCCTCCAGCAGGTGCTCGACATGGGCGTGGTGGAGGGTGCCTCGCAGGCGATCGGTCAGATTGACGACCTCATCAACGCGTGAGCCTGTCGGTTCACCGCACAGGGCCATCTCGCCGCCTCGCCCTCCACGGGCGCTAGGCGGCGAGCAGGCACGAAGGTCGCGACACTTCTGTTGCGACCACGCGTCGTAGGCCTGCACAACGCTGTGGTCAATCCGGCGCCGATGAGTTTCGCAGTGGTGCCCAGTCTGTACCTACACCGATCGACACCGCACTCGAGGAGAACGACATGACCGCGACCTACACCTTCGACGTCTTTTCCAGCCTCGACGGCTACGGCGCCGCCGGCGGCGACTGGACCGGCTACTGGGGCAAGCAAGGCCCCGAGTTGCTCAACCGTCGTCTCGACCTGTACGGCGTGGAGCAGCGGATGGTATTCGGGGCCAACACGTATCGGGTGTTCGCGCAAATGCTGGCCGCGAGCACCGAGGAATCCGACGTGCGCGATCCATGGGTCACTCGGATGAGGAGCCTGCCGGCAACGGTGGTGTCGACGACATTGGAAGGACCCCTCGACTGGCCGGACGCGACCGTCGTGAGAGGTGACGCCGTCGACGTCGTCGCCAGGCTCAAGGAGGAGTCCGAGGTGCCGTTGCGCTCGCACGGCAGCCTGTCGATGAATCGGGCGCTGATGGCCGCCGGCCTGGTCGACCGCGTGCAGGTGACGCTCTTCCCTGTCATCACCGCGCAGACCGGGCTGGACCCGATCTTCCGGGGTGGGGGCGACTTCGACCTGGAGCTGCTCGAGAACCGGACGCTCGACGGTCACGTCCAAGAACTCATCTACCGGCCTACCCTCCATTGACCTGCACTCACCTGCCCGCGGCCGGATAACCGCGCCACACCGTCATCCCCCGGTCCGCTCGACCAGCACCTGGGCCGCCGACTCGGCGTCCATGGTCTTCCTGGCGCTGGCCAGGTATTCCTCGGTCACCCCGTCGACGATCCGGACACTCGCCCGTCCGCGTATCGACAGGGCTCGTGCCGCTCCATGCGTGTGTTCACCTTCCGTCGTGGCGCGACGCTCATGCCTCGCGACGAACGGGACGCTCGTTGCGTCGGATCGAACGAGCGTCCCGTTCGTCCGGTCGGTCGGCCGGGGCGCAGGGTGCCCAGGCAAATTTTGATCAAGGCTTTCATTATTTTGTGATCCGGGTTACTGTGTCCACCATCAATCAAACCTTTGATTAGTTAGGTGGATCGCATGAGCCCCACAAGCTTCGCTTCGTCGGCCGACCTCGGTGAGAAGGAGCAGACCCTCGAGGTCCTCGCCGACGGCGTGTACGCCCTCACCGCCGAGGGGGATCCCAACATCGGTGCCATCGAGGGCGAGGACTTCGTCGTCTGCTTCGAGGCGCTCGCCACCCCGGTGGCCGCCCAGGACTGGCTGCGCAAGCTTCGCGAGCACACCGACAAGCCGGTCCGGTACCTGGTGCTCTCGCACTACCACGCAGTCCGCGTGCTCGGCGCGTCCGCGTTCGACGCGGAGACCATCGTGTCGCACGAAACCACCCGCGCCCTCATCGAGGAGCGTGGAAAGGAAGACTGGGCAAGCGAATTCGGACGCATGCCGAGGCTGGCCAAGGCCGCCGACTCGGTGCCCGGGCTGACCTGGCCCACCCTGACGTTCGCAGACAAACTCACCATCGACCTCGGCGGCGGACGCGGCGACCTCGTGCTCCAGCACTTCGGCCGCGGACACACCGAAGGCGACATCACCGCGTGGCTGCCGAAGCAGAAGATCCTCTTCGCCGGCGACCTCGTCGAGGCGCAGGCCGCGCTCTACACCGGCGACGCCTTCCACCGCGACTGGTCCACCGGCACCCTCGACCGGATCAAGGCGCTCGGCGCGGAGGTCCTGATCGGCGGACGCGGCGCCGTCTCCCACGGGCGGGAGGCCGTCGACGCCGCCATCGAGCAGACCCGCCACTTCATCGAGGTCATGCTGGCCGAGGTCGGGGCGGTGCAGCAGCGCGGTGGCACCCTGAAGGAGGCGTTCGAAGCCACCCACGCCGCACTGAACGAGCAGTACGGGCACTGGCCGATCTTCGAACACTGCCTCCCGTTCGACGTCTCCCGTGTGTGGGACGAGCTGTCGGGCATCGAACGGCCCGTGATCTGGACCGCCGAGCGTGACCGCGAGGTCTGGGACCAGTTGCAGGGCTGAAGTCCGTCACCGTTTCACACTGACAAGGCGAGGATCATGGCAAGACGACACACCCGCGGCGGCACGGTCACCGTCGTGGGCAACGGCCCGGTGGGGCAGACGACGGCGTTGCTGCTGGCACGCTGGGGCATCCCGGTCACGTTGCTCGACGCACGGGCCGAACGCGACCCGATCGGATCGAAGGCCATCTGCCAGCAGCGGGACGTCCTCGAGGTGTGGGACGCGATCGGCGTCGGCAGGCAGCTGGCCGACGAGGGCGTGACGTGGGGGTGTGCCCGCACGTTCCACCGCGACCACGAACTGTTCGCGCAGACGTTCGTCGACCGCGGCATCTCGTCGTTCCCGCCGTTCGTCAACATCTCCCAGGCACGGACCGAGGAACTGCTCGACGAGCGGATCGCGGCCACGTCGTCGATCGACGTCCGGTGGGGATACGAGGCCACGTCGGTGGATCAGAACGAGACCGGCGTGACCATCACCTGCCGCACCGGCTCCGGCGAGGAGACCGTCACCTCGGACTACGCGGTGGTGGCCGTGGGGTCGCGGGGCAGTGCGATCCGGCGGCAGCTGGGTGTCACGTTCGACGGTCGCTCGTTCGACGACAAGTTCCTGATCTGCGACATCGCCGCCGACATCCCGGGCTGGGCCGACGAACGCCGCTTCTACTTCGACCCGGAGTGGAACCCGGGCAGGCAGGTGCTCATCCACCCGTGCCCGGACTCGACGTTCCGCATCGACTGGCAGGTGCCCGGCGAGTACGACCTCGAGGCCGAGGAGAAGTCGGGTGCACTGGACGCACGGATCCGGAAGATCATCGGCGACACCGACTACCGGATCGTGTGGAAATCGGTGTACCGCTTCCACTCCCGGGTCGCGAACCGGATGCGCGTCGACCGGGTGCTGCTGGCCGGCGACGCCGCACATATCGTGTCGCCGTTCGGGGCACGCGGCCTGAATTCCGGTGTCGCCGACGCCGAGAACGCGGCGTGGAAGCTCGCATTCGTCCTGCGCGGCTGGGCCGACGAGTCGCTGCTCGAGACGTACCACACCGAGCGGCACGCGGCGGCCGTCGAGAACATCGCGGTCACCACGGCGACGATGGATTTCCTCGTCCCGCAGTCCGAGGACCAGCGCCGGCACCGGTGCGACGTGCTCACCGCGGCGGTCACCGATCCGCAGGCCCGGGCACAGGTCGACAGCGGTCGCCTCGCCGAGCCGTTCTGGTACGTCGAATCACCCTTGACCACAATCGATCCGGGCCGGCCGTTCGCCGGGCGCCCCGAGCGTGGCTGCACCCCGGCCGCGGCGCCGGGAATCCTCGTGCCCGACACCCCGGTGACGCTGAGCGGTGGTGCCGGCACCCGGCTCCGCGACATCGCCCGGCACGGAATCCTGCTCCTCGTGGGTGACGGTGTGGACGTCGACGAGATCCGCAGCGCGGCCCTCGCAGCGGTGCACACACCGATCCGCCTCGTCCGGCTGTCGGAAATCGACAGCACCGGCGTCCTCACCGCGGCGGTGGACGCGAAGCCCGGCGAGGTGTGGGTCATCCGCCCCGACGCCTACATCGCGGCGGTCACCCACACAGTCGACGGGCTGGTGTCCGCGCTGCACCGGATCACCGAACCCGTCGCCTCCGTGATCACTTCCGCGCCAGCCGTTCCGGATCCAGATCGAGCCGCCGCAGCAGCTGCGCGTTGAGCGCGACGACGATGGTGGAGACGGACATCAGGATCGCCGCCACCGCGGGTGAGATCGCGACCCCGGCGAACGCGAGGACCCCGGCGGCCAGAGGGACGGCAATGACGTTGTATCCGGTGGCCCACACCAGGTTCTGCCACATCTTGCGGTAGCTCGCCTGCGACAGGTCGATGATCGAGAGGACGGCACGGGGGTCGTCGGCGGCGAGTACGACACCGGCCGATTCGATGGCGACGTCGGTGCCGGCGCCGATCGCGACGCCGACGTCCGCGCGGGCGAGTGCGGGCGCGTCGTTGACGCCGTCGCCGACCATCGCCACCCGGTGACCGCGCGCCTGGAGTGCGGCCACCTCGGCGTCCTTGTTCTCCGGGAGCACGTCGGCGAACGCTTCGTCGATGCCGAGATCGGCGGCGACGGCGTCGGCCACCTGACGGGCGTCTCCGGTGATCATCGCGACCTTCACGCCCCGCTCGTGCAGGGCGTCGATCGCCTGCCGCGACTCCTCGCGGACGGCGTCCTCGAGCGCCACCGCGCCGAGCACCCGCCCGTCGCGGACCAGGTGGAGGACGGAGGCGCCGCGCTCGACCCACCGTTTCGTCTGCGCCGCGACGTCACCGGGAACCGTCACGTTCAGTTCGGCGAGCATCGCCGGTCCGCCGACGGCCACTTCCACGCCGTCGACGTGCGCACGCACCCCGCGTCCGGGCAGTGACCGGAAGTCGGACGCGGTGCGCCGCTCGTCCGCGGGCACGTTCGCGGCCGCCTCGGCGACGATGGCCCGCGCGACCGGGTGCTCGCTGTCGGCCTCCACGGCGGCGGCGAGCGCGAGCAGTTCGGTCTCGGTGACGCCCGCGGTGGTGACCACCCCGGTGACGGCGTGCCTGCCCTGGGTCAGGGTGCCGGTCTTGTCGAACAGGACGACGTCGACGTTGCGCATGCGTTCGAGCGCCAGCCGGTCCTTCACCAGGACACCGGCCTTCGCGGCGCGTTCGGTGGAAATAGCGATCACGAGGGGTATCGCCAGGCCGAGCGCGTGCGGGCAGGCGATCACCAGAACGGTGACGGTCCGCACCACGGCCTCGTCCACGTTGCCGAGCAGCGACCACACCACGAACGTGAGAAGCCCTGCGATCGAGGCGAAGTAGAACAGGAACGCCGCGGCGCGGTCGGCGAGGGCCTGGGCCCGGGACGAGGACGACTGCGCGTCGGCGACCAGTCGCTGGATGCCGGCGAGGGCGGTGTCCTCCCCCACGGCGCCTACCTGGATGCGCAGCGCGCTGTCGGTGGCGACGGTGCCGGCGACGACGGTGTCGCCGACCGACCGTGGGACGGCGTTGGACTCGCCGGTGATCATCGATTCGTCGACCTCCGCACGGCCGTCCTCGACGATGCCGTCGGCGGGGATGCGGCCTCCGGCCCGCACCAGCACGAGGTCGCCGGTGGCGAGTTCGGAGACGGGCACTTCGGTGACGCCGTCGTCGGTGACCTTGTCGGCGGTGTCGGGAAGCAGCGCGGCGAGCGCGTCGAGGGCACCGGACGCCGACCCCAGCGCCCGCATCTCCAACCAGTGTCCGAGCAGCATGATGACGATGAGAAGTGCCAGCTCCCACCAGAAGTCGAGGTTGAATCCGCCGATCTGCAGGGTCGTCACCCACGACGCGAGGAACGCAACCGTGATCGCCATGCCGATCAGCAGCATCATGCCGGGCCGCCGCGACTTCAGCTCACTCCACGCGCCGGTGAGGAACGGTGCGCCGCCGTAGAAGAAGATCGCGGTGCCGACCACCGGCGGAATCCACGACGCACCGGGGAAGTCGGGGACGGCGTAGCCGAGGAGGTCGGCGAACATGTGGCTGAACACCACCACCGGCACCGACAGCGCGAGGCTGATCCAGAATTTCTGCCGGAACACCTCACCGTGCGCCCCGTGACCGGCGTGCCGATCCACGTGGTCACCGTGTGCGTCGTGCCCGGCGTGTCCGGTGTGCCGGACCTGTTCCACTTCCTGCTGCTGATGATCGTGAGACATGCCTGCTCCCTCGGAAGCTGCTCTCGTGGTCTGGTTTCAGGAACGCACCAGTCGTGCGATGGCGTCGGTGGCTTCCTTGATCTTCGCGTCGGCCTCGGTGCCGCCGGCGACGGCGGCGTCGACGACGCAGTGGCTGATGTGGTCTTCGAGCAGCCCCAGCGCCACGGCCTGCAGCGCCTTGGTCATCGCGGAGACCTGGGTGAGGATGTCGATGCAGTACTTCTCGTCCTCGACCATCCGCTGGAGGCCCCGCGCCTGGCCCTCGATGCGACGAAGGCGCTTGAGGTAGTCGTCCTTGGCGCTGATGTACCCGTGGCCGGCCGCGTGGTCGTGGTCGGTGGTCGGTTGCTCGGTCATTGTGATTCCCCTCGGGTGGGAGTGGTCAGGGGCTGGAAGCGGCGCAGTCGCAGGCTGTTGCTCACGACGAACACCGATGAGAATGCCATGGCGGCACCGGCCAGCATGGGGTTGAGCAGGCCCGCCGCCGCCAGTGGCAACGCCGCGACGTTGTAGGCGAAGGCCCAGAATAGGTTGCCCTTGATCGTGCTCAACGTCTTGCGCGACAACCGGATCGCGTCGGCCGCGGCCCGGAGGTCGCCGCGTACCAGCGTGAGGTCGCTGGCCTCGATCGCCACGTCCGTGCCGGTTCCCATGGCGAGACCGAGGTCGGCCTGAGCGAGGGCGGCGGCGTCGTTGACCCCGTCGCCGACCATCGCGACCACCTTGCCCTCGGCCTGCAGACGCGTGATCACGTCGACCTTGTCCTGGGGCAGTACCTCCGCGACGACGTCGCCGATGCCGACCTGGGCGGCGATCGCCCGGGCCGCGGATGTGTTGTCGCCGGTGAGCATGATCGGGGTGAGACCCAGTTCGCGGAACTGCGCCAGCGCCTCGCGCGACGTCGGCTTCACGGTGTCGGCGACCACGAGCACGCCGCGCGCCTGGCCGTCCCAGCCGATCGCGACGGCGGTCTTGCCCTCCGACTCCGCCGCGTCGACGGCGCGCTGGAGTTCCGTGGTGAGCTGCAGCGACCAGTCGCGGAGCAGTTTCGCGCGGCCGATGACCACCGCGTGTCCGTCGATCATGCCCTGGACGCCGAGTCCGGCGAGGTTGGTGAACTGTTCGACGTCGGGCAGCGTCGTCAACCGGTCCCGTGCCGCGCGGGTGATCGCCCGTGCGATGGGATGCTCGGACGCGTCCTCGAGGGCGCCGGCGAACCGCAGAACCTGCTCCGCGTCCTGGCCGTCCGCGGCGACCACGTCGTGCAGCGACATCGTGCCGGTGGTGACGGTGCCGGTCTTGTCGACGACCACGGTGTCGACCCGCCGCGTCGATTCCAGAACTTCGGGCCCCTTGATCAGGATGCCCAGCTGGGCCCCGCGTCCGGTGCCCACCATGAGGGCGGTCGGGGTGGCGAGTCCGAGCGCACACGGGCACGCGATGATCAGGACGGCGACCGCGGCGGTGAACGCGGCGGCGATGCCGCCGCCGGTGCCGATCCAGAAACCGAGGGTCGCGACCGACAACGCGATGACGATCGGGACGAAGATGCCGGAGATCCGGTCGGCCAGGCGTTGCACCTCGGCCTTGCCGGTCTGCGCGTCCTCGACCATCCACGCCATCTGCGCGAGCTGCGTGTCGGCTCCGATCCGGCTGGCGCGAACCACGATTCGGCCGCCGACGTTGACCGTCGCACCGGCCACCTCGGCGTCGGGTGACACCTCGACCGGCACGGATTCACCGGTCAGCATCGACGCGTCCACCGCCGACGAACCTTCGACGACGACGCCGTCGGTGGCGATCTTCTCGCCCGGACGGACCACGAACAGGTCGCCGACCTCGAGCTGGTCGATGCCGATCAGCTGTTCGGTGCCGTCACGCAGCACCGAAACCTCTTTGGCACCCAGTTCGAGCAGCGCCCGCAGTGCCGCTCCCGCCCGGCGTTTCGCGCGGGCCTCGAAGAAACGGCCGGCGAGGATGAACGTGGTGACGCCGGCGGCGGCCTCCAGATAGATGTTGCCGGTGCCGTCGACCCGCGCGATCGTGAGCTCGAACGGGTGCGTCATTCCCGGCATGCCGGCGGTGCCCCAGAACAGGGCGTACAGCGACCAGCCGAACGCGGCCAGCGTGCCCATCGACACCAGGGTGTCCATGGTCGCGGTGCCGTGCCGCAGGTTCGTCCAGGCAGCCTTGTGGAACGGCCACGCACCCCAGACCACGACCGGGGCCGCGAGGGTGAGCGAGAGCCACTGCCAGTTCGTGAATTGCAGCGCCGGGACCATCGCCATCGCGATGACGGGAACCGTCAGCACCGCCGACACGAGAAGCCGCTGCCGCAGTTCCGCCGCCGGGTCCTCTTCCTCCGGGGCCGGGGGCTTCACCTCGGGCAGTCGCGCCGTGTACCCGGCCTGCTCCACAGTGGCGACGAGGTCTTCGGGCGAGACATCGGCGGCGTCGTAATGGACGCGGGCCTTCTCCGTCGCATAGTTGACGGTCGCGGTGACGCCGTCCAGTTTGTTCAGCTTGCGTTCGATGCGGTTGGCGCACGACGCGCAGGTCATTCCGCCGATGGCCAGTTCGATCTGGGAATCGGGCGGTGCCGCGAGGTCGGTCGAGGGGGTCATCACTTGTCCTCCGGTCCGGCGGTGGCCGTGAATTCCGCGGTGTGGACGGCGCCGGCGTGCTGGAAGTCCAGGAACAGCCGGTAGTCGCCCGCGCTGGGCGCGGTGACGGCGAAGTCGATCCCGGGGCCCGCCGCGGTGACGCCGTCGCCGGGATGTCCGTCCGGGTGCACGTGCAGGTATCCGAGGTCGGTGGTGCGCAGCGCCACCAGGTGACCGTATGCGCCGAGGTACGGCTGCAGATCGGTGACGGGCCGACCGTCGCGGCTCACCGAAAGGGTCACGTTCGACGTCTCTCCCGGTCGCAGCGCGCCGTCGAGCGTGACGGTGTACCCGTCCACGGTGGCGATCGCTGCGGGAGCGGGCAGTTCCTGCGGGTCGTAGGTGCCCGCGACGCGCAGGTCCGTGCCCAGGGTGACGCCTTCGCCGCCTGCCGGGGTGAAGTCCGCGAACACGCGGTAGTCGCCGCCGCGGGCGAGGTCGAGGGGGACGCTCCACGTTCCGGTCGCGTCGAGCGTCGGGTGGACGTGCTGGAACCCGGCGAGGTCCCGGCGGACGACGATCAGGTGCAGCAGTTTCTCGTGCTCCACGGTGTAGTCCGTCACGGGTACCCCCGAGGGGTTCGTGATCCGGAACTGCACCGGGACCGCGGCACCGGCAGTGACCTGGTCGGATGCGAGCTCGAGGGTGTAGCCGTCGGCAGTGGGCGTCAGTCCGCCCGGGGTCGGGTCGGCGGCGGCGTCGTGGCCTCCCGCTCCGTGTCCGTCGTCCTCGGCCGTATGTGTGGCGGGCTCGGCGACGTCCGGGCCGGCAACCGACCCGAGAGCGAGCGCGGCGCCGAAGATCACGACGAGGCCGACGGTGAATCCGGCGAACTTGCCGGTTGCGTTCATGATGGGGCTCCTGTGGTGGAGTGGCCGGCTCAGCCGGCGTGTTCGACTGAATATCCGGCTTCTTCGACGGCGCCCGCGACGGCGCTCGGATCGAGGTCGGTAGTGCTGTCGATGACGACCTTGCCGGTGGTCAGATCGACGTTCACGTTGGTGACGCCGGGGAGTGCGCTGATCTCCTCGGTAACCGAGGACACGCAGTGGTTGCAGGTCATGCCGGTGACGGTGACGCTCGAGGTGCTCACGGGTCTACCTCTCTTCGGGGTATCGATGTCCTGTCTGAGAACTACCATACCCCCCTACCGTATTTTCGCAAGGGTGAGGGCGACCACCGAGTCCGTGTTCCTGTCCCACGCGGGCCCGGGAAGGTGATTGAGTGAGATACCGCATCTCACCCCACTGGGAAACGGAGCCCGGCAATGTCGATGGACAAGTTGCGCACCCAAATGCTGCGCCGCAAACCCCTCACCGAGGTCGAGGAGGACACTCCGCCCGACGAGCGTCTGACCAAATCGCTCGGCCTGTGGCAACTCACCGCGATCGGCGTCGGCGGCATCATCGGCGCAGGCGTCTTCTCACTCGCCGGCTCGGTCGCGCATTCCGTCACCGGTCCGGCCGTGCTGATCTCCTTCCTGATCGCGGGTGTCGCCAGTGCCGCGGCCGCACTGTGTTACGCCGAGTTCGCCGGAATGATCCCCAAGGCCGGATCGGCCTACACCTACGGTTACGTGGCGCTCGGCGAGATCGTCGGCTGGTTCATCGGCTGGGACCTGCTGCTCGAATACATCGCGGTGGCGGCCGTCGTCGCCATCGGTGTGTCCGGGTACTTCCGGTTTCTCCTCGAACAGGTCGGCATAAGCCTGCCCGACTGGATGATGGGCGCGCTGGGCACCGGTGACGGGCACGTGTTCGACGTCTTCGCGGCCCTGTTCTGCCTCGGCACCGCCTGGGTGCTCTCGCGCGGAATCCGCAGTGTCGGTCGATTCGAGACGATCGCGGTGGCGATCAAGGTCGCGCTGGTCGTCCTCATCATCGCGCTGGGCGTCTTCCACATCGACAGCGCCAACTACACCCCCTACTTCCCGTTCGGCACCGCCGCCGTCTTCACCGGCGCGGCCACCGTGTTCTTCGCGGTGTTCGGATACGACGCGATGAGCACCGCCGCCGAGGAATCGAAGGACGCCACCAAGCACCTGCCGAAGGCAATCCTGTATTCCCTAGGCATCGCGATGACGCTGTACGTCCTGGTCACCCTCGTGCTGACCGGAATGCAGAAGTACACCGAGATCAGCCCCGAGAGCGGCTTCTCCACCGCGTTCGAGTCGGTCGGCATGCCCGGGGTCGCAAACATCATCGCGGTCGGGGCCATCGTCGGCATCATCACCGTCGTGCTCACCTTCATGCTCGGTGTGACCCGCGTGTGGTACGCGATGAGTCGGGACGGCCTGCTCCCGGAATGGTTCGCGAAGACGCACCCGGTCCGCAAGGTGCCGACGCGGGTGACGTGGATCGTGGGGATCGGTTCGGCGCTGCTGGCCGGGTTCTTCCCGATCAACACCGTCGCGGAACTCACCAACATCGGAATCCTGTCGGCGTTCATCGTCGTCTGCATCGCGGTCGCGGTGCTCCGGCGGACCCGCCCCGAGGTCCCCCGCACGTTCACGCTTCCGTTCATGCCGGTCATCCCGATCATCGGCGTCGTGTTCTCCGGCTGGCTCATCCTGTCGCTGCCGTGGGAGACCTGGCTGCGGTTCGGGATCTGGCTGATCCTCGGCCTGATCGTGTACTTCGTCTACTCGCGCAAGCACTCCAAGCTCGAAGTGGCAGAGCCGGTGCCGCGTGGCTGACGAAAACCGGAAACCGGTGGACGCGACCACCCTGACCGGTGTTCCCGCGACGATGATGTGGACCCTCCGCAACCGTGCCGTCGAGGCGTCGCGTCCCGACGGCACGCTGGTCGACCCGCTCGCCGTGACGCTCTACGAGACCCTCGACTATCCGTACGAGAACTTCGGGAAACCGAGCCAATCCCACGCCCTGCGCGCTCGGGCCTTCGACGACGAGATACGGGCGTTCCTCGCCGACCACCCCGGCGGAACGGTCGTCGCTCTCGGTGAAGGATTGCAGACCAGCTACTGGCGGATCGGTGATCCCGACGTCCGGTGGGTGTCGATCGACCTGCCCGAGGTGGTCGCGCTACGCAGGCAACTGCTGCCGGACGAGCCGAACGTCACCACACTCGCGGTGTCCGCGCTGGACCGCTCGTGGATGGACGACGTCGACACCCGCCGGGCCGTGTTCGTGTCGGCGGAGGGCCTGCTGATGTATCTGCCCGCCGATGAGTCGCTGTCCCTGATCGGCGACTGCGCCCGGCGTTTCCCCGGCGGCCGGATGATGTTCGACTCGGTACCGAAATGGTTGAGCCGCAAGACGCAGAAGGGAATGCGAATTCACGGCGACTACACCGTCCCGCCGATGCCGTTCCACCTCTCCGCCGGCGACGCGGCGGACCTGCCCGGACAGGTGCCGGACCTCGCGTTCACCCGTGAGGTGACGCTGCCCCTCGGCCGGGGCCTGTGGGGGTCGACCCTGCTCCGCAAGGTGTCGGAACTGCGGCCGCTGCGCAACTCGCGTCCGACGCTGACCCTCTGCGGATTCGCCGGCTGAACCCGTCCGACGAGCGATGTGGGCCGACCCGCAGCAGAATGGTGCAATGGCGGACCGCGGATTCACCCCGACACAGCTCGCGGCACGTGCCGCGTACCTGCTTCGCGGCAACGACCTCGGCACGATGACGAGTGCCGCGCCGCGCCTGTACCCACACATGTGGAGTTGGGACGCGGCGTTCGTCGCGGTCGGCCTGGCGCCCCTGAGCGTGGAGCGGGCCGTCGTCGAACTCGACACCCTGCTGTCGGCGCAGTGGAAGAACGGGATGATCCCGCACATCGTGTTCGCGAACGGCGTCGACGGGTACTTCCCCGGCCCCGGGCGCTGGGAGTGCGGGACCCTCGCGGCGCACGCGCCGAGCGGCACGCAGACGTCGGGGATCACCCAGCCGCCCGTGCACGCCATCGCGGTGCAGCGCATCCTCGACCACTCGCGCAGGCACGGTCGCAGCACCCGCGCCGTCGCCGAGGAGTTCCTCGACCGGCGCTGGCCCGACCTCGTGCGCTGGCACCGCTGGCTGGCCAATGCCCGCGACCTCGACGGCAACGGCCGGATCGCGCTGTACCACGGCTGGGAGTCCGGCATGGACAACTCGCCGCGCTGGGACCACTCGTACGCCAACGTCGTGGCCGGGGTGATGCCCACATATCTGCGTGAGGATCTGTCCCACGTCGCCGACACCGGACAACGGCCGTCCAACGGCGAATACGACCGCTACCTGTGGCTGCTCGAGGAGATGAAGACCGTCCGCTACGACGACGCGGAACTGGCCACCGCCATGAGCTTCGCGGTGGAGGACGTGTTCGTCAGCGCCGTGTTCTCGATGGCGTGCGAGGTGCTCGCGACCATCGGAGAGGAACACTCGATGCCGAACTCCGACGTCCGGGAACTGCACGGGTGGGCGGCCCGGTTCCGGCAGGGCGTCCTCACCACCACCGACCAACGGTCCGGGGCGGCACGCGATTTCGATCTGCGCAGCGGCCGGTGGATTTCCACCGAAACCCTCGCGATGTTCTCTCCCCTGCTGTGCGGCGGCCTGAGCCGTGACGCCGAACGCGCCCTGCTCCGCACGTTCGAGGGACCGAAATTCTGCGGCCACCCCGACCTCCGATACGCCGTGCCGCCGTCGACGTCACCGGTGTCGGGCGACTTCCGCCCGCGCGAGTACTGGCGCGGTCCGGTGTGGCCGGTGATGACGTGGCTGTTCTCCTGGGCGTTCGCCCGGCGCGGGTGGGCCGAGCGCGCCCACCTGCTGCGGTCCGAGGGGCTGCGGCAGGCGAGCGACGGCAGCTTCGCCGAATACTACGAACCATTCACCGGTCAGCCCCTCGGCAGCATGCAGCAGTCGTGGACGGCCGCCGCGGTCCTCGACTGGTTGGGCTGACGCCCCCGTGAGTACTTATTAACCGCGGGACGTTAATAAGTACTCACGGGCGCTAGTCGCAGAGCCGGATCGGGCCGAGGTCTGCGTATCGGTCGCCCGGGCCGGGGTTGTCGGCCGGGGTGGCGCCGCCCAGATGGTGCATCACGCCCCAGACGGCGTTGAGCGCGGTCTGCACGGCACCCTCAGCCCAGCCCGCGGTCCACGAGATGTCGTCGCCGGCAAGGAAGATGCCGCGGTGCCGCGGGTCGAGTTCGTCCTGGACGAAATGGCTGAACAGCCGCTCCTGGTAGCGGTAGTGGCCGGGGAGGTTCGCCTTGAACGCACCCATGAAGTCGCGTTCGGTCTCCCAGGACAGCGTGACCGGAGTCGAGATGATGTGACTGCGGAAGTCGACTCCCGGGTAGATCTCCTCGAGGGACTTGATCATGAGGTTCATCCGCTCCGTCGCGTCGAGCGGCAGCAGCTTGAGCGAATCGTCGGACCACGTGTAGGACAGGCAGATCAGGCCGGGCTTGTCGTCGCCGTGGTCGAGGAGGTAGGTGCCTCGGCTCATCCGGTCCGTCAGGGTCATGCTGACGAGGTCGCGGCCGGTGACCGGATCCTTGTCCTTCCAGAACGGACGATCCACGAGGGCGAACACCTTCGTCGACCCCATGTAGTGGGTGCGTTCGATCGCGGTCCAATGGTCGATCGGGAACAGGTCGTCGTCGCAGTGAATGTTGTTGAGCAGCATCCAGCTCTGCGCCGTGAAGACGGCCGCCGGGTACGTGCGGATCTCCCCGGCCGAGTCGGTGACCGTCACCTGGTGCGGTGCGGTCCTCCGGACCTCGGTGACCCGGGGACGGGTGGCTCCGCTGTTCAGCGCGCGCACCGACGTGCCGTCCGGCCAGTGCGCCATCCCCGACGGGGTGTCGGTCCACAGCCGTAGGGGCAGCTGCTGTGACCCGCCGACGATGCCGCGGTGGTGGTCGTCGGCGGCGGTGATGACGACGCGCAGGATCTCGAGGATCGAGTTGGGGAAGTCGGTGTCCCAGCCGCCCGTTCCGAAACCGACCTGCCCGAACACTTCCCGATGCCGGAACGACGCGAAGTGCTTGGACGAGGCGAGGAAGCCGTAGAACGTCTGATCGTCCAGCCGGACCACCAGGTCGTTCCAGATGCGCTTGAGTTCGGCGGTGTCACGGTCGCGGATCGCTTGCTGGAGCGGAATCAGCTCGGCGTGGTCCTCGAGCGTGCGCTGCCACGCATCCGACACCTCCCGGAACACGGGCGGCAGGTCGTCGAGGTGCTGCGCGTAGTAGCTTTCGCCCTTGAGGTCGATGACCGTGCTGGGGGTGCTGTCGGCGAGCGGGTTCGGGAACGCCTCGGTCCGCAGTCCCATGGCGTCGAGGTAGTGGAACAGGGTGGTCGACGACGGTGGGAACCGCATCGCGCCCATCTCGGCGACCACCTCGGGGTGCCCGTCGAACGGCTGCGACCGCATCCGGCCACCGATCTGATCGGCCTCGTAGACAATCGGTTTCAGCCCGAGTTTCATCAGCTCGTACGCCGTGACCATCCCCGACAGTCCGCCGCCGATGACCGCCACCTCGGTGCCGTGGCGATCGGCGGGCACCGCGCCGAGACCCGAGCGGTGCGCGATGTAGTCGTCGTAGGCGAACGGGAAGTCGGGACCGAACATGGTGAGCGGCCGGGGATCGGTGTCCGCGGCGGTGCTGTCCGGGGTGACGGGGATCGTCATGAAGTCTTCTCCTGCATGAAGGGGTAGAGGTCGACGCGTCGGTCGTCGAGGTGGGTGTTCTCACGGCGGGATCGGTGGAGGGCGTCGAGTTCGAGGTCGACGATCGCCAGCTCTTCGTGGCGGCCTGCGCGGGCGAGTTCGGTGCCGTCGGGCGCGATCGCACAACTGGACCCGCAGTAGTCGAGGTCGCCCTCGGTGCCGCACCGGTTGACGTACGTGACGAACAGCTGACTCTCGTACGCACGGGTCGGGACGACGCTCTCCGCGATGAATTCGTACGGGCTCATCAGGCCGGTGGGGACGACGAGCCACTGTGTTCCCCGGTCGGCATGCGCGCGAACGGCTTCCGGGAACTCGACGTCGTAGCAGATCAGAAGTCCGCACCGGATTCCGGCGTGGTCGAACTGGACCACCAGTTCGTCGCCCGCGGCGAAGTGCGACCGGTCGAGCTCGCCGAAGAGGTGGGTCTTGCGGTAGTTCGCGAGTGACGTCCCGGACGGGTCGAACACCTGCACGCTGTTGTAGACGACGCCTGCGTCCGCCTCGGGGTATCCGTAGACGACGGCGATCCCGGACTCGCGTGCGATCTCTGCGATCCGGGCCGCGATCGGTCCGTCGGCGGGTTCGGCCCGCTCCGCGATCAGGGATCCGATGTTGTACCCGGTGGCCGCCATCTCCGGGCAGACCAGGATCGATGCCCCGGACGCCGCCGCCGTCTGCGCGGCCGATGCGATAGCGGAGAGGTTCGCGGCGACGTCGAAGGAGAGTTCGGGACCTTGGAACAGTGCTGCCCTCATGGTGCCGGCACCCTTTCCGGACTGTTGCGGAGTTCGGACTTGCGGACTCCGTAGGCGAAATAGATCGCGAGCCCGACTGCCATCCACAGAGCGAACGCCACCCACGTCGAGACGCCGAGACCGAACAGCAGCAGCGCACAGAACACGACGCCGAGGACCGGCATCAGCGGGAAGAGCGGGGTCCGGAAGCTGCGGTGCAGGTCGGGATGGCGTCGGCGCAGGATGATCACGGCGATGTTGACGAGCATGAACGCGAACAGCGAGCCGATGCTCGTCGCGTCGGCCAGTTCGCCCAGCGGCACGAATCCCGCGAGCGCGGAGACGACACCGCCGACGACGACGATGTTGACGACGGGTACCCGGGTGCGCGGGTTGACGCGGGAGAAGACCCGCGGAACGAGACCGTCGAGCGACATCGCGTACAGGATCCGGGTCTGCCCGTACATCACCGCGAGGACGACGCTGGCGATGGCGATCACCGCGCCCGCCGACAGGAGGATGGCGGGCCAGGTGCTGGTGGTCGCGGCATTCAGGATGGTCGCGAGTGCGGCGCCCTCACCCGCGATGTCCTGCCAGGGCATCGCGCCGACGGCGGCGATCGCGACCAGGCAGTAGAGGATCGTGACGATCAGGAGCGAGAGGATGATTGCGCGGGGAAGATCGCGTTTCGCGTTCTTCGCCTCGTCGCCTGCGGTCGAGGCGGCGTCGAACCCGATGTAGGCGAAGAACACCTGGGATGCCGCGGCGGTCACGCCTGCCGCGCCGAGGGGGATGAACGGCGTGAAGTTTCCGGCGCGGAACGCGGTGAACGCGACAGCGCAGAAGAACACGAGCACGACGATCTTCAGTGCGACCATGACCGTGTTCACCAGGGCGCTCTCGGACGCTCCCCGGGTCAGCAGTGCCACCGCGACGAGCACGATGACGATGGCGGGCACGTTGACGATGCCGCCCGCGCCCGGTGATTCGCTGATCGCGGCGGGTAGTGCGATGCCGAACATGCCGTGGAGTAGTTCGTTGATGTACTCGCCCCAGCCGACGGCGACGGCCGCGACCGACACGCCGTACTCGAGCATCAGGCACCAGCCGCAGATCCACGCGAAGAGTTCGCCCATCGTCGCGTAGGTGTACGAGTAGGAGCTGCCGGAGACGGGGATGCTGCCTGCCAGTTCCGCGTAGGAGAGAGCGGAGAAGAGAGCCGTGAACGCCGCGAGCACGAAGGCGAGGACGACGGCGGGGCCGGCCTTGGGTGTCGCCTCGCCGAGGATGACGAAGATGCCCGTTCCCAGCGACGCACCGATGCTCAGTGCGGTGAGGTGCACCAGGCCCATCGACCGCTTGAGGCCGTGACCGGGTTCCTGGTCGTTGCGCGCCACGATCGCCTCGACCGATTTGCGGGCGCGGAGTGCGCCGGCCAGTCCCGGCGGGCGCGGAGAAATCTTGGTGATGTCCAA